>NZ_JAIUIE010000001.1 GCF_020165495.1 Mesorhizobium sp. BR1-1-16
GGGGGGGCGCCGAGATAATCATGGATGATCTCGCCCGCGACGAGCGTGAAATCGGCGCGCCAGAAGAATGCTTCCAGCGGCTCGACGACAGGCAGGCGGAAGATCGGCGCCTGCGCATTCGGCCGAAGCTCGACCGTCGCTGGCCCCTGCCAGCATTCGTGCACGACGACATCGGTCAGCTTGCGCGAGGTGATCTGGCGGATCGCCGGGCGGCCATCAATATGGTTGATCGCCTTCAGATTGAGATTGGTGGCGAAATCGAAATGGCGACGCATTTCCGAAGGATCGACGGCGCGCTGCTTGTAGGGCGTCGTCACGGTCAGCACGTCGATACCGTTGCGCGCCACCGTCCCGACGATCAGGTCGCCGCGCGCCTCCAGCGTCGGCTCGGCGAATTTTTTCGGCTGGCCATGCACTTCGCGGCCATGGGCGACGCCGCCATCGGACGCCAGGAACAGATACGGGGAATAGGCGCCGGAGCGGCCATTCGGCAGCTTCGCGCCGAACATGACATTGGCCTCGTGATACGGCCCGATCCAGCTCGTATCGTTCATCTTGTAGATATGGACCGCGACGACATCGCCGGTCGGCTCGACGGGTGGCGGGCACAGGAAGGCGACGGCCTCGGGGTCCGTCCGCCAGAAGACGGTCAGGATCTCGGCGTTGCGGAAGGTGAACGGGAATGGCGGGATGAACGGGGCATCCCACGGCGTCGAGAAACCGCCGCCCAGAATATCCTCTTCCGTGACTTTGGGGATGCCCCAGCGACGCTCAGTCATTTTGGCTCTTCATCATCATTGGGGTTGCGACTTCAATGAGGCCTGGGTTGAGGTGAGCACGTGGTTCATGTGCAGGATCATGGCTGCACGCGCGGCTGCGGGATCGCGACCCTTGATCGCTGCGACGATGGCGCGGTGATCCTCGATCGAGGTTGTGATCACGTCCGGCGTTTCCGAAGCGATCTTTCGAAATTCGAGGCCAAGCACGTTGAGGCTCTGCGCGGCGCGGGCCAGGAAGTCGTTGTCGGCAAGCTCGGCGAGGCGGCGGTGGAAGGCGGTATCGATTTCGCGATAGCGCTCCGGATCGTCCTTGGCCGTTTCCTGCGCCACAATCGAGGCTTCGAGCTCGGGCAGGGTGACCGGGTCTCCGCGCTCGGCGGCCAGCGCCGCAATCTCGCCCTCGATCAACCGGCGCGCCTCATAGAGCTTGCCGACTTCCGTGCCGCGGAGCGTCAGGAAGAAGGCGAGCGGCGCGAGCAGATCGCTCGCCTGGAGCTGCGAGACGAACACGCCGCCGCCATGGCGCACTTCCAGCACGCCGAGGACAGCCAGCGCACGCAGCGCCTCGCGCAGGGTCGGACGTGAAATCTCGAATGTTTCCGCGAGCTTGCGCTCCGAGGGCAGCTGATCACCAGCCTTCAGATTCCCGGTCGTGACGAGACCGAGGATGCGCGCGACCAAAAGGTCGGTCAGCCCCGTCCGCTTCAGCGGCATCTGCCCACTGAGATCGCTCGCAACCAAGCGCGCCACTCCCTCACTCACCGCGTCAGGCCACAGTCATCAGCGACAATTGGCCAAGTGGTCTGACCAATTATTGACCTAGCAGCCGTCCCGGTGCTAGTCAATCGATCACCGGAACCGGTCATTTGCGAAACGCTGTCATCCAGAGCCATACCCATGCGCCTCGGCCCGATCAGGACCTATGTCATTCGTTATCGCGACACCAATGATCACGGAAACCTGCGTCAGACGGTGCTCGTCCGCGTCGAGACGGTGGACGGCGTGGTCGGCTGGGGCGAAGGCATCGCCATGTGGCCGGAGGCCTGCTGGGCGACCAAGGTCCTGATCGACGGCGCCTTCGCGCAGCTTCTTCAGGGCGCCGCCGAGATCAGCATCGCCGATGCCTGGGCGATGATGCGCGGCCATGCGTGGTGGTACGGCGAAGGCGGGATCGCCTGCTTCGCCTATTCCGCGCTCGACATGGCGCTGTGGGATATCGAGGGCAAGATCGAGGGAAAGCCGCTCTACGAACTGCTCGGCGGCAAGGTGCATGACAGCCTCCCGGCCTATGCGAGCTGCCACGTCAACAAGGCGACCCGCGCGGCGAATGTCGAGGCGGTCGTCGACTATCAGCAGGCGGGCTTCGTCGGCGTCAAGCTCGGCTTCGGCAAGCGGGGCTTTTCCGATATCGGCCAGGACCCGGAGAATGACATCGCCTTCGTGCGCGAGCTCCGCGAGGCCCTCGGCCCCGATTTCGAGATCATCGTTGACGCCGGCAACGGCGTGAAATGGGACCGCGCCACCGCGATCGACACGGTGAGCCGGATGGCCGAATTTGGCATCGGCTGGATCGAGGAGCCGTTCTATCCGACGCAGATCGACGACTATCGGGCGCTGAAGGCGGCGGTCGCGGTCCCGATCGGCACTGGCGAGCGCGAATTCACCGTCACCGGCTACCAGCGGCTGATCGAGACCGGCACGGTCGATGTGCTCGGGGTGGATCCGTCCCGCGCCGAGGGCGTCACCGGCTTCCGCAAGATCGATGCGCTCTGCGGCGCCGCGGGGATCACCATCAACGCCCATGCCTGGAGCACGGCAATCCTGTCGGCTGCAAGTCTGCATCTCTCCCTTGCCTCGCCGAATGCGCGGTTGTTCGAACTGAAGCCGACCCGCGTCAGCGTCCAGGCCGACCTTGTCGATAGGCCGATCTGGCTTGAGGATGGCGCCGTTCACGCGCCCGAAGGCCACGGCCTTGGCATCACCGTCGATGAGGCCCTTATCGAGCATTTGGAACTGCGCTAGCCGGAAGCGGCCCATTCAGCAGACGCGCCGCAGCGGCACCGCGAACAGCGTTGCCACTCGTTCGAGCGCCGCTGCGTGCACACCCGGTGCCATCACGCCGTGATGCGTCGGGCCTTCGGCGGCCCAGGCCTTGATGAAACCGCGAAGACCGAGTGGGAAACGGACACGGCAATTGGTGTCGCCGAGCATCATGGGCGGACCCCCGACAATCTCGCCCTCGGCGACGACCATCACGAAGCGCCCGTCGCCATTCTGCGTCAGCGACAGCAGCGTCATCGGCCCGAGCTTCGGATAGGTCTGGGTCAGGAAGCCGGAACCGGTCTTGCCGTGGAAGACGGACGAATGCTTCAGCGTCGGCTTTTCCGCGGAAATCGTGACGTCGGCTGCGCCTGAATGGCCGAGGATGACGACATCGTCGTTGAAATCCATCGAATAGAGCTCGGCAAGGGTCGCCGTGCCGGCCACCGCCTTCAGCATCAGCATTGCGAGCGCCGTCTTGATATCCGCCTCGACCGGACAGGCGATTCCCTCCGCCATCAGGACAGAAAACGCCGGGTTGGATGCGGCAAGCACCGCTTCATGGTCCGCGCGCACCGCCCCTTCGTAGTGGTTCGGCAGGGCACAGAGCGCCTCGCGCGCGATCAGCCGGTCAAGGCCGGCGAGAACTCTCGCGATGGCCCCGAGCGGCGCGCCCTCGACATCCTTGGGGATCGCAAAGGCCGCGCGGAGCGCAGGCAGCCGCGCCTCGGCGTCGTCTTCGGACACGTCGGTGGCGGCCTTGGCGATATCGTCCCAGTTGAGGTGCTTCGTATAGGCGCCGAAGGCCGCGAAGAAGGCCGTCTCGTCGATCGAGAGATCGGTCATGCCCGGATAGGGGCGACCAAACAAGCCGAAGCTCTTGGTGCGCAGCGTGCGCCGTATCGAGGCGGCGTCGAGCCAGGACGAGAGTTCGCTGGCCAGAGCCGCGTCACCCTCGAGATGGCCGGTCACGACATCGAAGCGCTTGCCGATCCGCCGCAGCGAGGCGGTCATTTCCGGCAGTGCGGCGCAGGAGATCGCGACGCCGAGCCAGTCGCCGATGCCATGCACCTCGGCCATATCGAGCTTGCGGACGGACTGGACGTTGAGGAGAACGATCGGCACGTCGAGTTCGGCCACCGCGATCAGCAGCGGCTCGGAGGTGGCGTAGGTCGTCAGATGAACGAAGACGGCGTCGACATCGGCAGCGGCGAGGCGCGCTGCTGCGGCGCGGGCGCCGTCGATCGTATCGACGAGCCCGATCTCGATACGTTCGGCGGCCGGGCCGATGATGTCGAGGAGGCGGGCGTGGTGGCCCAGGATGGCGTCGCGCATGCCGGGAAATTGCGGCCAGTAGGCCGCGAGCCCGACGGCCAGGATGCCGATCCGCGGCTTCGCCTTGAGCGCCATCGATCTCCCTCCCAAGGCCTCCATGCGGATTTCGACCTATCACTTCGCAACTTGACTGACAAGTTGCGAAGTGAGATGCGTTTACCGCTGCGTCGTCTCGGAGGAGGGAAGCAGCTGGGAATTACGGGCGGCTCGGACCGCCTTGGGAGGATTAGAGCTATGAAGAAACTTGCCAGGGCGCTTGCGCTCGGGGTGGCCTCGGGCCTGCTGTTCTCGGCCGCCGCTCTTGCTGATGATTTCCACGGCTTCGACCCCGCCAAGTATGACGGCACGCGCCTTTCGGCGGACCAGTACAAGGCAATGGTCACCGATGCGATGGCGGTGAAGCCGCCCCGCAACGGCAAGAAATATGTGATCGGCTTCGCAAACCTGCAGCGCGACATAACTTTCGGCGTCGTCGTCGAGAAATCGATCCAGGCCAATGCAGATCTCGCCGGTGTCGAACTTCTTGTCGCCGACAACCGCCTCGACGGCCCGACCGCGCTCGCCAATGCCCAGTCCTTCGTGCAGCGCAATGTCGACTACGTGATCGAATTCCAGACCGACAGCAATTTCGGCCAGACGGTCATGAACGTCTTCAACGAGGACGGCACCAAGGTCGTCGCTATCGACATCCCGATGCCGGGCGCCACTTTCTTCGGCGCCAATAATCCGAAGTCGGGCTATATGAGCGGCTCCTATCTCGGCCAGGCCGCGATCGCCAAGTTCGGCAAGGATAAGGCGATGACGGGCTATTTCGTCGTCGGCGAGCTGCCGCAGTCGGGCGCGATCCCGAAGATGCGCACCGAGGGCCAGGTCAACGGCTTCCTTTCCGCGCTGCCCGATTTCGACAAGGCCAAGATGCTGCGGATCGATACCAAGAATACGCTGCAGGAATCCTACGCGCAGATGACGAACGTCCTCAGCCGCATTCCGGACGGCGTTCCGATCATGGTGACGGCGATCAACGACCAGTCGGCGATCGGCATGCTCCGTGCCATCAAGCAGGCCGGCCGCGAGGCCGATGCCGTGGTGGTCGGCAACGGCGCTGACGAGACCAAGGCGCTGGTCGACGAGCCGCAGCTCTATGGTGCAACGGGCTATTTCCCCGAGACCTACGGCAACTATCTGCTGCCGATCGCCCTGTCCTCGCTCGCCGGCAAGCCGCTGCCGCCGGCCGTGCTGGTCAGTCACGTGATGATCAACAAGGCCAATGTCTGCAAGTATTATCCGGACTTCAAATGCACGGATAAGGCCGAATTTGAGTATAAATTCCCGCAGGAAGCCTTCGAGGCCTATCTGACGGAACTGCGCAAGGAGCCTTTCCTGAAGGGCTTCGAGGATCTGGTCCCCGCGAACTGATCGAGGACGAGCCCGGGATGCGTGGCGTGCCGCGCATCCTGGAACTTCGGATCACTATTGCAGCGAGTTGAGGCCATGGCCGACAAAAGACTTCTCGACATGAGCGGCGTTCGCAAGTCGTTCGGCGGCGTCCCCGTCCTCGTCGATGTCGGCTTCCATCTCGATGCCGGTGAAGTGGTTGCGCTGCTCGGCGCGAACGGCGCCGGCAAGTCGACGCTGATGAAGATTCTCTCCGGAAACTACACCCGCGACGCCGGCGCGATCGCCATCGACGGCAGCCCGGTCGAGATTCGCTCCCCGGCTGATGCGCTGGCGCTCGGCATCCGCATGCTGCCGCAGGAACTCTCGATCTTCCCCGACATGACCGTCGCCGAAAACATCATGATCGGCGCAATGCCGCGGAAGGGCCTGCATGTCGATGCCGCGGCGATGGAAGCGCGCGCGACACAGCTTCTGAAGCGCCTCGGCCTCGACTGGCTGTCGCCGCGCACCCGCATGGGCACGCTCTCACATCATGTCCAGCGCATCGTCGAGATCGCCCGCGCCATGAACGGCAATGCGCGCGTCCTCATCATGGACGAGCCGACCGCCTCCCTCGCAGCCGAGGAAGTGCAGCTGCTGTTCGACATCATCCGCCGCCTCCAGGCGGAAGGCATCTCGATCATCTACATTTCGCATTACCTGAAAGAGGTGTTCGCGATCTCCGGCCGGGTCGTTGTCCTCCGCGACGGCCGCAATGCCGGCGATTTCGCCACTGCGCGGACCGATGTCGACGAGGTGCTGCACGCCATTGTCGGCAACCGCGTCGGCGATCTCTATCCGGCCTTCTCCGCCTCATCTGGCGCCGGCGACGACGTCGTTACCGTCGAGGGGCTCACCGTCGAAGGCTGGCTCCGTGGCGTCGATTTCACCGTCCGCCGCGGGACCATCACCGGTGTGCATGGGTTGATCGGCTCGGGTGCCGAGATGATCGGCCGCTCCCTTTTCGGCGCCGTGCCGCGCACGAAGATTGCGAGCGCCACAGTCGGCGGCAAGCCCTACACCATCACGACGCCCGGCAGGGCTGTCGAGGCCGGTCTCGGCCTCGTCGCAGCTGAGCGCAAGCGCGAGGGCATCATCGCGATGCTGACGCTGCGCGAGAATCTCTCGATCGCCAACATGCCGCTGTTCACGCGCGGCATGACCGTCGACCGCGAGAAGGAAGCGACGACAGCCGCCGAATGGATCCGCCGGCTCTCGATCCGCGCCCGCGGTCCCGAACAACCGATCGGCACGCTTTCGGGCGGCAACCAGCAGAAGGTCTGCCTCGCGCGCTGGCTACTCGGCGATCTCAGCGTACTGATCCTCGAGGAACCGACCCGCGGCGTCGATGTCGGCGCGCGGCAGGAAATCTACCGCCAGATCCGGCAATTGGCCGATCAGGGGCTCGGCATCTTGCTGATTTCCTCCGACGCCGAGGAAGTCGCCGGTCTTGCCGATCGCAGCATCGTGCTCGCCGGCGGCGTCGTCACCGAGACCTACGAGCAGCCGACCGATGCGTCGGCGCTCATGAGCGCGGCCAGCAAGCCTGCCGTCGCAGCCTGATTTCCAAGGAACGCCCCATGTCGCAGCACGTCAACACCACCGCCGCCGAACACAAGGCCATAACGACAGCGCAACGCTCGCGCAATCTGCTCGGCCATCCCTATGCCGGCGTGGTTATGCTGCTGGTCTTCTACCTGATCCTGGCCGCCGTCTTCACGACGCTTTCGCCCTACTTCCTGACCTTCAAGAACCTGGTCTCGATTGGCTCGAACATGGCCTTTATCGGCCTGATGGCGGCTGCCGGCACGCCGCTGATCATTGCCGGCGGCCTCGATCTCTCCGTCGCTGCCGTCGCCGGCATATCCGGCGTCGTGGTGGCGATGTGCTATGCCAACGGCATCGACATCTGGGTCTCCTGCGGCATCGCGCTGGTGATCGGAGCCGGCATTGGCGCCGGCAACGGCGCGCTGACCAACGGGCTTCGCCTCAACCCCTTCATCGTCACGCTTGGCACCATGTCGATCATCACCGGGCTGTCGTTGGTGTTGACCGGAGGCCTGACGCAGCCCCTGCTGACCGAGGGCTTCAACTGGATCGGCTCCGGCAAGATCTATGGCATGCCGGTGCCGCTCCTGATCATGCTCGTGATCTTTCTGCTGATCTGGTGGGTGATGGCGTTCACGCCGTTCGGCCGCTTCATCTATGCCTCGGGCGGCAATCCGGAAGCCTCGCGCATGCTCGGCATTCCGGTCGACCGGACACAGATGATCCTCTACGTCGTCTCGGGCCTCTCCGGTGCGCTCGCCGGCATCATCGTCGCCGCCATGCTCGGTGCCGCTGCCCCCGATTCGGTCGGAAAGCACCTTCTGACCGTCATCGCCGCGATCATCCTTGGCGGCACGTCGCTGTTCGGTGGACGTGGTTCGGTCTGGGGCACGCTGCTCGCCGTGCTGATCCTCGGGACGCTGAATAACGGGCTGACGCTTCTGAACGTTTCGAGCTTCTGGCAGGACGTTACCAAGGGCACAGTGCTGCTCCTCGCCGTTGGCCTCGACCAGCTGCGCGTCCGTTCGCAGAACTGAGGACAATGTCCATGAACCCGCTCGACCAGTTGAAGCCGATCGATACCAAGCCCTCCGCTTCCGAACGGGTGGCCGAGCGCCTGATGGCGCTGATCGCATCCGGCAATATCGCACCGGGAGACAAGCTCCCGAGCGAGAACGAGCTGACCAAGGCGCTGCATGTCTCGCGGCCCGTTGTTCGCGAAGCCCTTCGCGGCCTCGCCATGCTTGGTGTCGTCGAGAGCAAGCAGGGCGGCGGCTGCTATGTCACCGATCTGAAGCCGAACCGGTTGATGGCACCGCTCTCCTTCGTGCTGAGCCTGCAGGATTACAGCCTCGACAGCCTGTTCGCCGCCCGGACCGTGATCGATTGCGGCCTCGCGGCAAGCGCCGCACGCAACGTCACGGCATCGCAGCTGGAGCGCTTCGCCGAGCTGATCGAAGTTGCCTACCAGACCGTCCGTGACCCGGTCGCGTTTCGGTTGGCCGACAGCGAGTTCCACGAACTGATCGGCACGGCGTCGGACAACGCCTTCCTCGATCGCGTCTCGCGCTCGCTCTATAGCCTTGCCATCGACCAGCGTCGCAAGGCTTCAGAAACGCCCGGTGTCCTCGATCAGTCGGCCCGGGATCACGATGACATCGTCAAGGCGCTGGTTGCGCGCGACCCCGAAGCCGCACAGGCCGCGATGGCGGAGCATGTCGAGCACATTCGCAAGACCACGCTCGACGTGATGGGTGACGTGCCGCCCATTCCCTTCCGGTCGAGATAGGAGGTCGCCATGCTTCTCGAAGGCAAGCGTGCCATCGTCACCGGCGGCTCCCGCGGCATCGGTCGCGGCATCTCGCTGGAATTCGCGCGGCAGGGCTGCGACGTCGTGATCAACTATTTTGGCGCCGCCGATCATTACGTGACCCATGCGGAAGCCGCGGAGGAGGTCGTCGCCGAAATCCAGGCACTCGGCCGAAAAGCGATTGCTGTCGAGGGCGATATTGCCGATCCGCAGGTCAGCCATGACCTGGTGAAGAGCGCGGTCGAGGCCTTTGGTGGCGTCGATGTGCTCTCGTCAAATGCCGGCATCTGCCCGTTCCACAGCTTCCTCGACATGCCGCCGGAGCTTTTGCAGACAGTTCTGGGCGTCAATCTTTCCGGCGCCTTCTACATCACCCAGGCTGCGGCGAACCGCATGAAAGACCAGGGCCAGGGCGGCGCCATCGTCGCGACCTCCTCGATCTCTGCCCTTGTCGGTGGTGCCATGCAGACGCACTACACCCCCACCAAAGCCGGCGTGCACTCATTGATGCAATCCGTCGCCATTGCGCTTGGACCCTATGGCATTCGCTGCAATTCAGTCATGCCGGGCGCCATCGCCACCGACATCAACAAGGATGATTGGTCGGACCCGGCGAAGCGCGACTATCTGAACGGCCGCATTCCGCTCGGCCGGTTCGGCCAGCCCGCCGATGTCGCCAATGTCGTGGCGTTCCTCGCCTCCGACATGGCCGCCTATGTCACCGGCGCGTCGCTGCTGGTCGATGGCGGCCTCTACGTGAACCTGCAATAGGAGGCTCGAAATGCCCGAACGCATTGCCTTCCGCATGAAGGTCCACCCCGGCAAGATTGCCGAATACAAGAAGCGCCATGACGAACTCTGGCCCGATCTCGCCAAGGCGCTGAAAGATGCCGGCGTGTCGGATTATTCGATCTGGCACGATCCCGAGACGAACTATCTGTTCGCCACCCTGATCCGGAGCGACGACCACACCATGGCCGACCTGCCTGCGACCGACGCCAACAAGCGCTGGTGGGCCTTCATGGATGACGTCATGGATTACAATGACGACGGCACGCCGACGGCCGTCAATCTCACCCAAGTCTTTCATCTTTCCTGACAAACGCCGGACGGACGCGCCTCATGGCCAATCAATTTGAGATCACGGACGTCCGTGTCTATCTCGTCGAGAGCGAAGGCAATGGCGGCGATTATTTCCAGCAAGGCAAGGGCCACTGGCTGATCGACACACTGATCGCCAATCCGATGTCCGGCTATGAGAAATACAAGGCGTCGCGCTCGTCATGGGGCATCGGCGTGATGGGCTCGATCGTGGTCGAGATCGAGACGGCGAGCGGCGCATGCGGCATCGCAACAGGCTTTGGCGGCCATCCCGCCGCGTGGCTGGTGAAGAACCATTTCAGGCGCTTCCTCGTCGGCGAGGACGCGCGCAACGTCAACAAGATCTGGGACCAGCTGTTCCGCGCTTCGATGCCCTATGGCCGCAAGGGCATGCCGATCGCGACGATCTCGGTCGTCGACCTCGCACTCTGGGACCTCATCGGCAAGGTGCGCGGTGAACCGGTGTTCAATCTCATCGGTGGCCTCTGCCATGACGAGATCACCTTCTATTGCACCGGGCCGGAGCCCGCCGCCGTGCGTGACCTCGGTTTCTGGGGCTCGAAGGTGCCGCTGCCGCACAGCCATTTCGACGGCGAGGCCGGACTGGTCAAGAACATCGAATATCTCGCCGCGCAGCGCGCCAAGGTCGGCCCTGACTTCCCGTTGATGGTCGACTGCTACATGTCGCTGACCGTCCCCTATGCCATTCGGCTTGCGGAGGCGGCGAAACCGCTGGGCATCTATTGGTGGGAAGAGGTTCTTCATCCCGACGACATCGAGGGCTACCGGCTGCTGAAGCAGGCGCATCCAACGCTGACATGGACGACGGGAGAGCATGAATATACCCGTTACGGTTTCCGCCAGCTGATTGCGGATCGCACGATCGATATCCTTCAGCCCGATGTGATGTGGGTCGGCGGCATGACCGCGCTGCTGCAGATCGCGGCACAGGCCGCCGCCTATGACCTGCCGATCATCCCACACGGCAGCGGGCCCTACGCCTATCACTTCATCGGCAGCCAGCCGAACGTGCCGCTTTGCGAATATGTCGCGGCGAGCCCTGACGGCCGCTCAATCCGTCCAGTGTTCGGCAATCTCTTCACGGGCGAAGACCTGCCGCAGAACGGACGTCTCAAGATCAGTGACGCACCCGGTTTCGGTATGGAAATCGCCGACCGCGGCTTGCTCAAGCTTTTCGAGTAATTCTCTGCGGCGAATGGCTGAAGCTCGATGCAGCGTCGGCAGAGCGGATTGCAGAGCGTCCAAGCGGCGATCGTCCGTTAGGCCGGCGGTCCAAGCGCTCCCGCTACTTCTTGGGAAAGAGGAACGTGATCGCAAAGCGGGCGCCGAAGCCCTCCGGTCCATTCTCGGGGCTTTCGGCCCAATAGCGCAGCCCGGCGGTGAAGCTGATCGGCTGCTTGTTGACGGTGACGAGCTTGCTGACCATGGCGTTGATCGGCACGGACCAGGTGTCGCCGGTCCAGTCATAAGTGCTCTCGGTGTTGAGCGCGAAGGTCCAGGCGTCGGGCGTCGTATAGGAGATGAAGGGCTGCAGGAAGGTCGAGTTGACGTCGTTGCGGCTCGCATCGCCAGCGAACGACCAGATCTGGTTTGCGAGAATTCCATAAGTCCATGGGCCCGATTGCCGGAGCGCGACCCCGGTTGGTCCCGCGCCCCATTGGGCGCCGCCGAGAAGATCGTCTGTCGCCGTCGGGAGCAGAAATACCGGTCCGGCACCCCAGATGAGCCCGCCGGGGCCGGGTTGCTTCGGTGAGAAGAATAGACTTTGCACGGTGTCGCCGAGACCAAACTGCGTCCCCGTCTCGCCGGCGATATCTTCCTGCCAGGTCACCGGCAGGATGGTGCGCGAGATCATGTTCCAGTCATCGCCGATCGAGATCGGCACCACTGGCTGGAAGTTCATCAGGACGCGCGAGCCGTCGTCCGGTCCGAAACCCGTATCGTAGTTGAACTGGAACGGCACGCTGATCAGCGTGGCGATCGGGTTCGACAGTTGCTTGGCGAGATCGGCGTCCTGCGCAGAGGCCGGCTGCAGCAGCGCAGGCGCGAGCGTCGCCACCGCGACAGACATCAGTAGATTGCGTGACATCACTCGCTCCCTTGCGTCAAAGAATTCGACACGCTGAGACCATCTTCCGAAGCTTGGGTCTCATCATCTGCTAGGGCATCCTCTCAAAATCGCCCGGTTTCCAGCTGCCATCCATAGCCGCCGCTTCCGGCGCGTAGAGCCGCAGGATCGCGAAGAAGCCTTCGCCGGGATTGGTCGCCAGCCAGTTGCCGCCGCCTTCCGGTTTTTTCGGGCCGATGGTGAGGATTGTGCTGCCGTCCGTTTCCGTCGCCGGCTTGTCGAGCTTGCCGAAGGAGGGAAAGGGCTGGCCGTTTTCGAGGCCTGAGGCGTTTTCGGCCTTATAGAGCGTCACCGACCAGAATAGGCGGGCCGGAATGTCTGGCGGCAGCTTGAGCCGGTAGCTTTGGTCTCCGACCAGCGGCTCGCCCTTCGAGTCCTCGAAGGCCACCATGTAGAAGGCGCCCTTGCCGGGGGTCATCGACACCATGCCGGGGCTGATCGAGTAGTAGTCGGTGAACATCCAGGCGCGAGCGTCGAGCGCCCGGACGGGGGCGTCGCGCATCATGAAGTCGATGCCGACAGGAGCGTCCGGGTAGTGGCCGCTGAGGTTGTTGACCGGGTTGACCCATTTCCGATCTTCGAAGACGCGTAGATCCGCGCCGCCCACCTCCGGTCGCATGCCGATGACGCGGCTGGTCTTGTAGGCTGTCGTCGCCGCGGCATCGAGGATGGCGCGGGTCGCCGTGTCGGGCTCGAATGGTTTCCCTTGCACGATGCCGAGGCCTGCCAGCATCCCCAGCCAGTCGGGTCCGCCGAGGTTTGCCCCCTCATGGTCGACGAGCCACTTCAGGTCGTCAAAGGCCGAGGCGTTGGAGCGGGGCAGCATGTTGATCGACATGCCGGAAGCGTCGTGGAACTCCATCGCTTTCGCCTCGTCCTTCTTGCCGAGGGGGTAGAGCACCGACTGCTTCAGAAGATCGACGGCCGGGCTGGTGTCGCTCGGGTCCTGGTAGAAGGCGCGCAGGAAGATGAAGACGTTGTTGGTGCCGGACCGATAGACGTAGTAGCCGTCGGGGACGTCGCCCTTGTAGCCCGGTGGCAGGATCAGGAACTTGCCACCGGCGCCGCCATCCGGTCCGGGAAGCCCCACATCGCCGAAGAACTTGCCGCTGTCCTCGGGGATCGGCCGCTGCCACATGTCGAGCAGGATGCCCTGCATCTTCGGGGGCGCTTCGAAGACGAGCGGACCGGTCTCGGCAAGGTCGGCGAAGGTGATGCCATAGATCAGGTCGGAATTCGGCGTGGTGATGAGGGTCTTGGCGTCGAGCCGCTTCGACCAGATCTGCATCACGTTGTAGCCGGTACCGAAGGCGTCGTTGGCGCCGTCGCGCATGCCCATCGTGTTGAGGAGCGGCAGCGCCCACAGATAGGTCTGCGTGGCGCGCTGGAATGTGAGTTCGTCGAGAAGCGTCTTCGCCGTCGCGTCTGTGGGGCGATTGTGCTCGAAAGGCAGGTTCGCCAGCGCCTCGAAGCGCGCGTCGGCGGCCAGGGCCGGCGCAGCGAAAGTCACCAGGGCACAAAGGGTGGCGGACGATAGAACCGTAGTGCGCATCATCATTGCCTCCTTGATCCGACAGGCCGCGGCGACGTCATTCGACCTTCACGAAGTCGGGCAGCGCCCAGGACTTGTCGAAGAACGGCTCCGTCGGACCGTAGAACCGGAAATACGCGAACCAGCCCTTGTCGGCGTTGGTCTGGATCCAGTTCGCCTCCTTGCCCTCCGGGGCCTTGGGGCCGAAATAGACGTCGATCGATCCATCGGCATTCGTCGCGATATCCTCCTTCCGCGAGGAGATATCGGGACGTCCCTGTTCGGTGATCGGCATCTGCCGGGTTGCCTCGTCATAGGCTGTGACGGACCAGAAGCCTTTCGCCGGCGGATTGGGCGGAACGTGAAGCTTGTAGGTGTTGCTGCCGTTGAGCCAGTTGCCGTCGGCATCCTGATACGCGGCGATGTAGCGCTGACCGACGCCGGGCGTTTCGGTCAGCATGGCCTTGGAGATGACGACGGCCTCGTAGAACCACGCGGCGCGCTCATCGAGCTGGTCGTAAGTGTTGGCCCGCTGATCGACAGATACGACCAAGGCATGCTTCCAATGGGTGCCCGGCCAGAACGGCGGCTCCACGCGCTTGTCGGTCGTGTTGGCCTTCGCCATAGCTTCTCCGACCAAGACGCCGTCGCTCAGCAACTTCGTCTGACGCTCGTCAGGCTCGAACGGCTGGCCACGCTCGATGCCGAGAAACTTGAGCTGCGCCAGCTCCAGCCGGTCCCGGTCGTCAATCGGGTTCCGCTGGATGACTTCGTTCAGGCTGTCCCAATAGGCCATGCCGCGAGGAGGCATCTGGGTCCATTTCTTGTCCCCGGCGGGCCGTGCGAGCATCGGTTTGCCGGCGCCTTCTACGGTCCAGGTGTAGGTCTTGATCTGCGGGATGATCTCCGCGATCGCCTTTTCCTTGTCATCGCCGATCAGGCGAAATCCGGCCAGGACGTCACGGCTCGTCGCCTGCACCACGAAGTAGCCGGGCGCTTCGACCGGTCCATAGCCGGGCGGCATGATGAGATACTTGCCGCCCTTTCCTTTGTCGGGGCCAACGACGCCGAGATCGGCCAGGACGCGTTGCCAGTTGTCGAGGATCATGCCGGCGATGAGGCCGGGAGGCACCTCGATGACGAAGGGCCCCGTTTCCTTGAGGTCGATGAAGGTCGCGATGTAGGGGGTCGTGTAGTTGGGCGTCAGGATGCCGAGCTTCTCTGCGAAGTCGAGATAGGTCAGCATCTCGCCGCTCTTGCCGCCGAAGACGTTGTAGTGGGCCCGGCGCCATTCGTTCAGACCGACGGCCGGGATACCCCAGAGATAGGCCTGCGCAGCGCGCTGGAAATCCATTTCGTCATAGAGCTTTTGAACGGTCTCTCGCGAGGGATAGCCGCTCTCGAACGTTAACTTGCCGATCCGTGTACCGATGGACCCGTTTTCAGGGAGCGCCGCAGATGTGGCGTCGTCGGCCTGAGCAATGAAGGGGATCAGGGCTGTCGAGACCAGCAGGGCGGCAGCGCAGAGATGACGGGCGGTTTCTCTCATCGTTTCCTCCTCGAAGCGGTTCAATCCGAAGCGAGCCGAAGGCTTCCGATGTCCGATCCTAGAAGAACCCCAACAACGCCGATCGCGCTATGCAGTTTTTGCCAATCGTTAAGATGCCCGGTCGGTGGTAGTTTCGCGTGATCGAGCGAGCGTCTCACTCGGCAGTTCGCCAAATAACTCTCGGTATCGGCCGGCCAACCTTCCAACCTCACCAATGCCCCATTGGTTGGCGATCAGAGTAATTGTGCAGGCAGCTTCCACATCGTCGGCGAGAGCTTGGCGGATGCGGTGTAAGCGGACCCGTCGGACATAGGCCTGCGGGGTATCACCCAGGATGTCGTCAAAGGCTCGGTTCAATGTTCGCCGCGATGTGCCGGCTGCGGCCACGATGGCGTCCAGCGACAGCGGTTCGGACAGGTTCGCGTGGATGAATTCGCGCGCTCGCCTCACGATCTCGGCGTGGCGGTCGGGAGCGCGCCCGATCAGAGATACGGGTTGTCGGGCAAGATGCTGGATCAAAGCTGCAAGCAGCAGCGAAACGACATCGCCCTTGTCGGCCGCACCGTCGTGTATCCGTCGAAATGCGATCGCCAGCTTCTGCACACTTGCCTTGTCGAGAAGGCGATCGTGGATGCGCGATCCTCCAAGGGTCTCTTGATCGAGAATGAGATCCTGCCGACCGGCTTCCGCTTCCAGCCGTTCGGCCGAGAGTTGCAGCGCGACGTAAAGCGCTCCGTTCCCGTAAAGGGAGCTGTGCTCGTCCCCCGCGCTGAAAACCGCAACGCCTCCGGTCTCGACTTCGGTCTGCCATTGCCAACACCCCGGAACCAACCGGAGTCCCAGGCCCAGCGTAATCATGTTCTTCGACAGTGGGCCCGAAAGACCAACGCGCCCGTTTATGAGCCCGCTCGTGCAGGCGATCCCATCTTCCTCCGCGAATACCAGACTGCCGGAAAGCGGCATTGTGGACATCTGCACGGCTTCAAGATCCGCATCTCGAACTGCGTCGGCTAGGTCTTCAATACGGTCAATGCCTAACCGACTGAAGGATTTCCGACGACCAAAGTGGGATGGATGCCGAATAGACCCCATGGCTGCCTCGCTCTTTCGCGTCAGCGTCCGATTGCTTCTAGAATAGCTAGACTAGGACGCACACAACGACTTGGCGAGGACCACGCCAAACTCGAATTGATGATCAACCGGCCAACATCGTGGCTCGGCGCGCCATCCTCAGGAAGCCGACGCTTCTAGGCGCCATGTCGCGCTGTATTTCGCGTGGAGCTGCCGCGCCTCAGCGGAAACCGATGGAAACTGCGAAAAGCCAGTCGCAACGCGGCCGCAACATGAAAACGGCGCCACCAGGGCGCGGCGTTTCATAACGAACTGATTTCGTTGGCAGATCTTTGGTACAGCTGGGTGGTCTCGAACCACCGACCTCCGGAGCCACAATCCGACGCTCTAACCAACTGAGCTACAGCTGCCTATCCCAAAGCGAGCGGAACCTAGAAGTAATGCCGCTGCGTTTCAAGCCCTATCCGCGCCGTCGTCAACTGCTTTCGCAAGGCGTTGGCCGGATTGGGCTTTTTGCGGCCGCGACACAAAAAGGGCGCCGCGGCTGATGGCTGCGGCGCCCGATCCTGTTGGTCGCGACAGGCTCAGTTGAGCGTCGCGCCCTTGAAGGCCTTCTCGACGCTTGCCTTGACCGGGCGCGTCGCCTCGGTGACGAACTTCTGCGAGAAATCCTGCAGATCCTTGACCTGGGCGGTCAGGGCTTCGGTCTGCTTGCGGGCAAAGGCCATCTGAAGCTCGAGCGCTTCGGCGAAGGTCTTGGCGCCAATCAATTCCTTGTAGAACGCGAAGGTCGCGTCCGAATTCTGCTTGGCCGCGTCGAGCGACTTGTGGCCAAGTTCGACGGCGCCCGAGCGAGCGGTCTCGATCGTGTCTTCGAACGCCTCGGTCGCCTCTTCGGCGGCGGCCTTCATCTTGGCGTAGGCTTCCTTGCTGCCCGTCAGCGACTTTTCGGCGAAATCACGGAAGGCGGCCGGCATCTCGGCGCTCGGGATATTGAAGCTGAATGCCTCGAACGGCGCTTCAAAAGCCTTGGCAGCCTTGGCGGCAGCGGTCTTGGCGGGCTTGGTGGCGGGGGTATCGGTCATGGGGCTCTCCTTGAGAATGCATGGATCTCGAGAGCGCGGCAGCCGTACACATTCGTGATCGGCATCCGATCGAGATGCATCCTATATAGCCACGACCTTTGTGCGTTGCAACATCATTTTGCGACGCACAAGTGCGAAATTATGAATAGCCGCGATGGAAAGCCGCAATTTGCTTGGTGTCCAAATTAATGCGCGCCGGATTGACCGGGCGCTATGTTGCAGTGCGATGCACAAGAATGAGGCGCGGCTGAGCGAGGCCGCGCCAGTTCCTCAGGGCTTGATCTTTTGCGCTGCGTCCGTGGCGACCTTTGTCAGCACTTCGCCGACGGTTTTGGTCTGGGCCTGCGCTGCAGCGACCTGTCGCTGCACGAAGTCGCGATGGATCGATTGCAACTCCTCGACGGTGCGGGCGCGCACGAGCTTCTGCGCGAACTCGAATGAGGCGGCGACATTTTCTTCAAGGAAGCCAATCGCCTGGCGGTTGACGTCGCGCGCGCCTTCCTGGATCGACTTGGTCGACGTCTCGGCCTTGTCGACGGCCTTGACGGTCGCGGACATGAAGTCGTCGAATGCCTTGCGGGCCTGATCGACGCTCTTGTCGGCGAATGCGCGCATCGGTTCGGGAATTTCGAAAACGGTCTCGTCGGCCATGATGGTCCTCCTGCCCGGTTGGGAAAGGGAGCATAGCCCGATCCGGCCGGACTGGAAATGTGGGTCGCCGATTAACCACGCGCTGCAAGACTGCGGTGGGTGAGGCGGCCAGTGCGTGGACCTTGGCGCGCTACGGCTTTATTAGAGTATTGTTAAGCAAAGGGGCCTGCCAACACGGCGTGGACCCTTGGCGGGGAGCGCGACGCAGCATGAACGGACGCGACTATGCCTTTCTGGATCTGGCGGCGCTGCCGGCGGTCGGATCGGCGCTGCTTGCGCCGCGGCCGACGCTGCTGTTCCAGGCCGACGGCCGCCGCATCCTGTTTGCGAATGCCGCCGGTGCCGCGTTCTTCGGCGAGCGGCGGATGGAAGCACTGCTCGACCGCGCGTTTTCAGACGCACTGCCGGCCACGGAGCAGATCGCTCGCGCCGCGCGAAGCCTTGCTCCTGGCGCCAGCCGGCTCGAGCGTATCCGCTTCGCCGGCAGCGCTGGCTTCTCGAGCGTTGCAGCGGAATGCGTCCGCTTGACCCTGCCGGGCGGCGAGCCGGCTGTGCTTGTCCGCCTGCCGGAGCCGCGCGGGGCTGGTGATACCCACGATGCGGCGCACCGGCTGGTCGATCTGCTCGCCGCCGAGGATTGTCTTGTCGCCGTGCTCGACGCGAATGGCGCGACGATGACAGACAGCGGCGATTTCGATGTCTTTGTCGGCGAGTCCGCGATCACCGATCTGGTCTCCGCTTCGACCCTTGTTCCCGGACGGCCGCTGAAGCGGGCGATCCGCATCGGCGATAGTCGCCGGCCCGCGGGTCTTGCGGCCGTCGAGACCGCCGGCGGCCTCGTGCATCTCCTCGTGGTCGGGCCCGCCGAACGCGTCGAATGGGAAGGCGACGAAACGCTGCCGCTCACCGAGGCACAGACTGTGGCGCCGGTGGAGGCCGACGTGTCCGAGCCTGCCTCTTCCCCTGATCATGGCGTGGCGGAAAGTCCTGCCGCCGAGCCGGAATCGGCCGCCGCAAGCGACGAACCCGCCGAACCGGTGCCCGACCCTGCGCAGGCTGCCGAGCCTGAGCCTCTCGAGGCGGCTGTTGTCGAGGGCTTTGTCTTCGTCGAGCCGGCCGGCCCGGTTCGCTTCGTGTTCCAGATGGACGAAGCCGGGCGTTTCACCTTCGTCTCGCCGAATTTCGCCGAGATCGTCGGGCCGGCCGCTGCCATCGCGGTCGGCGAAAGCTGGGGCGAAATGGCTGCCCGGCTCGGCCTCGACCCGACAGGAGCCGTGGCCAGCCTCATCGCCCGCCGGGATACCTGGAGTGGCGTCTCCCTCGACTGGCCGGTCGAAGGGACCAATCGGCTGATTGCCGTCGATTTCGCCGCATTGCCGGCATTTTCACGCGAGCGCCTGTTTGAAGGCTATCGCGGCTTCGGCGTCATCCGCCCGATGGAGCGGCGTGAGCCCGCGACCGTATCGCCGCCGCGGCCGGCTCTTCCAAGCGCATCCGTTCCCCCGAGCGCGGGTCCTTCCAATGTGATCCGCCTCGCCCGCGCGGCCCCGGAGCAAGAGCGGCTCTCGCCGCCCGAGCAGGACGCCTTCCGCCGCATTGCTGCGGCGCTCGGTGGAACGCCGTCCAGCCGCCCGGCAGCCGAGCCATCCGCCGCCACAGCCTCTGGCCCGGTCGCTGACACGACCGCCGCGATCGAAGCTACCCCGCCTGTCGAAGAGATTGCAGGCGGCGAGGTTGCGGCGACGGGGCGGGTGGCGCCCGAAATTGCAGCCGAGGCGCATCAGGAAGAACAGCTGGTCCCGGCAGAACCGGCACCCGTCACGCCCGTCCCGGAGGCGAAATCGGAGCCGGTTGCAGAACCCGCAGCCACCGAGATCCAGCCCGAGGCTGCCCCAGTTGCCGACCCGGCATTGGGTAGCGCGGCGGCTCAGGACGGCACGCTCACGATCGCGGATGCCGAGGATCAGCCGGCGCCGGAGCTGATGCCGCCTGCGGAAGCCCCGGACGCACCGTTTGCCGAACCGCTGGCCGAGGCTGCGCCGGATCTGGTGCCAGACCAGGATCGGCGACCAATTGCGACCTCTGTGTCGAAGCCCGAGCCAGAGAGTGCGCATTTCATTTCGCCCGATAGCGCGCTGCTGCCGCTGATGCGGCGAGCCGAAACGGAGCTGGTTGGCGCGCGGCAGCGGATCGTCGAACTCGAGGCCATCCTCGACACGGCGACCGATGGCATCATCGTCGTCGACGAGGACGCGCGCATCGAGCGGATCAATCGGAGCGCCGAGGCGCTGTTCGGCGTCGAATCAGCCTCCGTCACGGGCCTCCGCCTGCCGGACCTGCTCGCCGAGGAGAGCCGCCAGTCGGCCCTCGACTACCTTGACGGTTTAGCGCGAAACGGCGTCGCCAGCGTGCTCAATGACGGTCGCGAGGTGATCGGCCGTGTGCCGCAGGGCGGGCTCATCCCGCTCTTCATGACGATGGGCCGCCTGCCCGAAACGGGCAAGTTCTGCGCCGTGCTTCGCGATATCACGCAGTGGAAGAACGCCGAGGGCGAACTGATCAATGCGAAGCGCGCCGCGGAAAGCGCTTCGATGCAGAAGTCGGATTTCCTCGCCAAGGTCAGCCATGAGATCCGTACGCCGCTTAACGCCATCATCGGGTTTTCCGAGGTGATGATGGAGGAGCGCTTCGGTCCGATCGGCACCGAGCGCTACAAGGAATATCTGCGCGATATCCATGTGTCCGGCGCGCATCTCATGAGCCTGCTGAACGATCTGCTCGACCTTTCTAAGATCGAGGCCGGCAAGCTCGACCTGACCTTCGAGGCGGTGGCGCTCAACGAGATCGTGATGGAATGCGTCGCGCTGATGCAGCTGCAGGCCAATCGCGAGCGGATCATCATCCGCACGTCGCTGTCGGGCCAGGTGCCGAACATCGTCGCCGACCCGCGCTCGATCCGGCAGATCGTGCTGAACCTCGTCTCGAATGCCGTGAAGTTCACGCTTGCCGGCGGACAGGTGATCGTCTCGACGGCGATGGAGCCGCATGGCGAGGTGACGCTGCGCATTCGCGACACCGGCATTGGCATGTCCGAGAAGGACATCGAGACGGCGCTGAAGCCGTTCCGCCAGCTCTCGTCCTCGCGCGAGCGGCGGAGCGACGGCACCGGGCTCGGCCTGCCTCTCACCAAGGCGCTGGTCGAGGCCAACCGCGCCGCCTTCGCGATCGACTCATCGGTCGGGCAGGGGACGCTGATCCGGATCACTTTCCCGGCGACCCGCGTGCTGGCTGGATAGACGCGCCGCCCCGATTGTCGCATTTTCGGATCGCGAGCGCTCCGCTTCGCTCGAAATGCTTCGGGACTTCATGCCAGATCTTCAGACCGTCCTCGACGAGATCACCGCCGATTTGAAGACCGCGAGCGAGCGCGGCGCCGTCGCGAGCTATATTCCGGAGCTGGCCAAAGTCGATCCGGGCCATTTCGGCATCGCGGTGCTGACGCCTGACGGGGCGATCCATGCGGCCGGCGATGCCGAGGTGCCGTTTTCGATCCAGAGCATCTCGAAAGTGTTCACGCTGACGCTCGCGCTCGGACAGGTCGGCGACACCCTTTGGAACCGGGTCGGCCGCGAGCCCTCGGGCAATCCATTCAATTCGATCGTCCAGCTCGAATATGAGCATGGCATCCCGCGCAATCCGCTGATCAATGCCGGCGCGCTGGTCGTGACGGACGTGATCCTCGCCGGCTACAGGCCGCGCGAGGCGATCGGCCTGATCCTCAGCTTCATGCGCTCGCTGGCCGGCGACGACAGCATTATCATCGATGTCGACGTGGCCCGCTCCGAGGAGGAGACCGGGTTCCGCAATCGGGCGCTCGCCAACTACATGAAGGCGTATGACAATATCCGCCATCCCGTCGAACTGACGACAGGCGTCTATTTCCATCAATGCGCCATCGCCATGAGCTGCCGCCAACTGGCCGTCGCCGGCAGCTTCCTGGCCGGGCAGGGGCGGCATCCGCTGACCGGCAACAAGGTGGTATCGGCCGAGCGGGCGCGGCGGATCAATGCGGTGATGCTGACCTGTGGCCATTATGACGGCTCAGGCGAATTCGCCTTTCGCGTTGGTATCCCCGGCAAGAGCGGCGTCGGCGGCGGCATCCTCGCGATCGTTCCCGGCAAGGCCTCGATCGCCGTCTGGTCGCCTGGCCTCAACACGGTCGGAAACTCGCTGCTCGGCTCGCGCGCGCTGGAGCGGCTCGCCAAGGCGATGGATTGGTCGGTGTTCGGGCCTTAGGGCGCAGCAGGCGGCCTATTCGCCAGTTGCTCAAAAGCCGTGGGATGCGAAAGCCCGCGCTCGAAATGGGCGAGAATGGCGGCCGCAGACTGTTCGGGCGTGAGCACCGATGTATCAAGTTCGAGATCGTAGATGCCGTGCGCATGCACGTCGCTCTGCCAGCGCTTGACCGGCTCAGGGACGGGAATCGTTGCGCTGCCGCGCGCATAAAGCGTTTCGCGGCCAGGCACTGCGATCTCGCGCCGCGCCATGATCACGTCGACGGGGCAATGGACGCCGACGAGCAGCGCCGGGAGTCCGCCGAGGCGTTGGGCGCAATCGGCAAGGATGCCCAGCGGCTGCGAATGGGCGTCGTGATGGCCAAGATCAGCGACCACGTCGAGGCCGAGCCGGCTATGCGCCGCGATCGATTCGTAGAGGGCGTCATAGAGGCGCGGCAGCAGCGGCTCGAGATCCGGCCGTTCACCACCTGGTCTGAGGCCGATCCCGGGCGAGAGACGCGGCGGCAGCATGCCGGCCATATGCGTGTCGACGCCGAGATTGATCCAGATGCCGTCCTCGCGTGCCTGCAGCGCCTTGACGATCGAGGATTTCCCCGATCGCGGCGCGCCATTGAGGACGACGATGCGGCCGGGTCGCATGGCGCTCACTCGGCCGCGATCCGCATCGAGAGGTTGTCCAGAGAGGACACGATGTGTTCCGCCAGCGCTTCGACCAGCGGTGTTGAGGGCCGGTTCGGCGCCCGCATCAGGCCGATTTCGCAGGGCGAAAGGCGCGGCAGGCCTTCGGCCTCGCCGAGAACGCGCATGCCGGGCCGTAAGGCCGATTCGGGCAGGACGGATATGGCGAGTCCGGCGAGAACGGCGGCGGCGAGGGCGGTCGAGTTGTTGGAGGCATAGAGCAGCCGGTTCTTTCGGCCGATTGTCCCGAGCGCTTCCATCGCGTCCTTGCGCCAGCAGCAGGTATCGCGGCCGAGCGCCAGCGGCAGTACCTCTTCCTCCTCGAGCCGATGCTGATTGGAGACGACCCAGAGCAGCGGCTCCTGGCGCACCACCTCGGCCGTCGTCGTGTCCTTGACGCTGGTCACGATGGCGAGATCGATCGATCCGGCGCGTAGACATTCGACCAGCTGCAGGGTCGGCTCGCAGACGACGGTCACCTCGACACGAGGATTGGAGCGCGAGAAGCGGGCGAGGATCTCGGGCAGAAACCGGTCGGCATAGTCATCGGGCGTGCCGAGGCGAACGCGGCCTGAGAGTTCGTCGTCGTCGAAGGCGGCGACGGTTTCGTCGGAAAGCCGGATCAGGCGGCGGGCATAGCCGAGCAGCCGCTCGCCTTCCTCGGTCAGCTTGGCGCTGCGGCCATCGCGGCCGAAGATCGGCTTGCCGATCCGCTCTTCCAGCCGCCGCATCTGCATCGAGACGGCTGACTGGGTCTTGTGCACCGTTTCGGCGGCCCGCGTGAAGCTGCCGGCGTCGCAGATCGCGACGAAAGTGCGGAGTTGGTCGAGATCGAGCATGGCGGCCATGTGCGATACCTCACATTTGCCCATCGCGTGGGCGATTGCCGAGCAAATTGCGCCACTTGGCAGGAAACGGGTGGCTGGCTGCCGCCGGGCGGTGCATCAAGACAGCAACGGCGCTGTCAAGCATCATCAATTCCGATGGCTGATATTAGAAACATTCGTTGGAATGATCAATGCGAATGCGCCAATGTTCGATTGTTCCCAGGGCGCATGCCGAGCAGCCCCTCCCGAAGAGCGGGAGGACCTCGAAGCGTCAGCCGATGGAGGCACACCATGACGACATTCGAGACGTTCACCACCGAGAGCCGTTCGACGGCGCGCCACGGAATCGCGGGTCTCATCGCGAACGCCTGCGCATCCGCAATGCTCCGTATTCGCGTCTGGAAAAATCGTCGCCAGGTAGCCCGCCTGCTGAGCTGGGACGATCACATGCTGCGCGATATCGGTCTGACACAGGGCGATGTCTACTGCGCCATGGCAACCCGCGTCGACGAGGATGCCTCGGTTCAGCTTTCGATGCTCTCGCTCGAGCGGCGCTTTGCCCGCAACGCGCAGATGCGCGAGCGCCTTGCCCATGGCGCCGAACTCCATGTCGGATCGGCGCGCTACCGGGCCAAGGTCTAGCCTCCAGCGAAGCGAGCCACCTCCCGCTTCGCCGCGAAATCCACCCCATCGGACTCCGGTTCCCGGCGTCCTGTTCCCTGCAGCCGGAACCCTCTCGATCCCCGGGGCGGTTCCGCACTTGGCCCGCCGTTCATCGGCGGGCCTTTTTCGTTTGGGTCAGTCCTTCTTCTGCGGCGCGAACTGATCGAAGATGTGCTCCATCGACTTCCAGTAGGCGTCGGTCATCGACCGGTTCGCATCGAACAGCCGGTCGATCACTTCCTCATTGCTGGCGGGCGCATCGGCAGCGGGCTCCGGCTCCTTCTCGGGCTCGGTGGTCTTGCCGAGAAAGCTGTTCATCAGCACGACGAATGGCAGATCGGGCTGCTTCTGGGCCTTGGGCTTCGGCGGCTGCGTCATGTCCTGCATGAAGCGCATGAACGGATTTTCGATCGTTTCCGTCTGTCGCTGCAGCCCGCCCATCATCATGTTGGCGACGACGGGCATCATGCGCCGCACCACGTCCTGCGTGATGCCGGTTGCCGCCTCGACCTGGAGCGAGACGGCCCGCGCGATCTCCGGCGAACCGAACAGCTTTTCGAGCATGCCGTTGCCATCGTCCATCGCCTTTGGCGACATCGCGGCGAAGGGATTGTCGAAATAGGATTGGTAGGGACCGCTGCCGAGCGCCTGCCAGAACGCGGCGACGCCGAACGGATCGGCGGCGTTCTTGCGCATGCCGAGCCAGAAGGCCGGCATCATCGCCTCGACGGCACGCGCCTGCTGTTCGGCCGACAGGCCGAACTCCTTCTGCATCATCGTGCCGAAAGAACTCTGCTGAGCTTCCCGCATCAGATCGAAGAAGGTTTTCATCGCATGCTCCCCTTGGAGCCGCCATGATCGGGCCGCGCCGGTCATTCGTCAAATCGGCACCGCGCCGGCTGCGTCAGCCGGCGCTCCCGTTGACCGGTCGCCTCAATGCGCCATGAGAATCGGGATCGACTGCTTGTGCAGCATGCCGCGAGTCGCGCCGCCGAGAATCCATTCGAGCAGGCGGCTGTGGCCATAGGCGCCCATCACGATGAGGCCGGCGCCTGTCTCGGTTGCCTGCTGGCGAAGCGCCGCGGCGACATCCTTGTGCGGATTGGGAATCGTGTGGGTCGTTGCCGCAATGCCGTGCCGGGCCAGATAGCCTGTCACGCGCTGGCCGGTCGGCAGGTCCTTGCCGTCATCGACGATGACGATGTCGACGGCATCCGCGGCGGCGAGGAAGGGAAGCGCCGAGCGAACGGCGCGGGCCGCGGTAATGGTACCATCCCAGGCGATGATGACGCGGCCAAGATTGAGGCTCGCGGGGGGCGCAGCGCGCGGAATGATCAGCAGCGGCGCGCCGGCATGGAAGAGAATCGCTTCGATCAGAGGCTCGCGCACGGGCTCGGGCTGGTCGCGATCGTCCTCGGCGACGATGACGAGATCGGCGAGCCGCAGTTCATGGACGACTTCATCGAGGCCGCCGGCCGAAATGATCTCGACGGAGCGCGTCTCTGCCGTGACGCCGTTCGCCTGGACCGCCGCAAGAAAGGCCGCATCGGCCGCCTTGGCGCCCCGCACAGCTTCGTTGCGGGCGCTGACCATGAAATCGACGGGGACCGGAGCAACGGCATAGCCAGGAACGACGGGATCATAGACGAGGCTGAGGCCCGTCAGATGGCCACCGAACCGCTTGGTGAGATCGATCGCCACGGGAAGGGCCGGCCGCTCGCCGCGCTGGTCGACGACGACGGTAATGTCCTTGATATCCATCCTGGCTCTCCTCGATCGATGCCGGCCCCCGGCCGTCAGACGTCAATAAGCATGCCGCCTGAATACTTCGCGAATATCGCCGTGCCAATCGCCATGATAGGCGGCGAGCAGGCGCTCGGCGGGCGTCATGCCGCTGGCGACCGTTTCCTGCAGCGGCGCGAGATAGACGCTTTCATCGACGCCTTCGCTGTTGAGCCGCGCGCGGCGCGCCAGCCCGGCGCGGGCGATCTCGACCATCTCGCCGGCGATCTCGCGCACTGTCCGCGTGCGGAACGGCGTCTTGAGGCCGAGACGGGGAACCATGTCGCGCAGGGACTGACGCTCTTCGGCGGTCCAGTCGGCGATGAGGTCATAAGCGGCGTCGAGCGCGGTCTGGTCATAGAGGAGGCCGACCCAAAGCGCCGGCAGGGCCGTCAACGTGCGCCATGGACCGGCGTCGGCGCCGCGCATCTCGATGTATTTCTTCAGCCGGACGTCGGGGAACAGCGTCGTCAGATGGTTGTTCCAGTCCGAGAGGGTCGCGCGCTCGCCCGGCAGCCCCGGCAGGCGGCCATCGAGCAGGTCACGGAACGACTGCCCGGCGACGTCATGGTAGAAGTCGCCGCGCTTCACGAAATACATCGGCACGTCGAGCGCCCATTCGACATAGGATTCGAAACCGAAGCCGGCGTCGAAGACGAAAGGAATGAGGCCCGAACGCTGGTTGTCGGTGTCGCGCCAGATTTCCGCACGGTTCGAAAGCAAGCCGTTGGCGGCGTTGTCGAGGAACGGCGAATTTGCGAAAAGCGCGGTCGCTACCGGCTGCAGGGCCAGCGAGACGCGCATCTTCTTGATCATGTCCGCCTCGTCGGCGAAGTCGAGATTGACCTGCACCGTCGAGGTCCGGAACATCATGTCGAGGCCGCGGGTGCCAACCTTCGGCATGTAGCGGGCCATGATCTCGTAACGCGACTTCGGCATTACCGGCGTCTCGGCCAGCGACCAGATCGGCGACGCGCCGAGGCCGATGAAGCCGATGCCGAGCGGCTCGGCGCATTCGCGGACCTGCGCGAGATGGGCGTGCAGTTCGCGGCAGGTCTGATGCACGGTCTCGAGCGGCGCGCCGGAAAGTTCGAACTGTCCGCCGGGCTCCAGCGAGATGGCGCCGCCGCCGACCGGATCGACCAGGCCGATGATCAGGCCGCGATCCTCGATCGGCTGCCAGCCGAGCAGGCCTTCCATGAGGCGAAGGATGCGCTCGATCCCGCGCGGACCCTCATAGGGAACCGGCGTGAGGTCATCCTTGTAGAAGCCGAATTTCTCGTGTTCGGTGCCGATGCGCCATTGGCTCTCCGGCTTGCCGCCTGACGCGATCGCCCCGATGAGATCGTCGCGAGATTCGACGATCGTGGAATCGGACACGTCGCGGGCCATGATGTCTCCGGCTTCGAAAAGGATCGGCACATTAGCTACGCCCTCGACGCTCGGCAAGGAAGGTCGTGACGGCAAATTCGCCGCGACCTCACATGGCTGGCTGTGGATCGCCGGATGGACGCGCCGCGGGAAATCATGCAGCGATAGTCCTGAGCCAGAACAGGAGGAACCCATGGCAATGGATGAACGGCAGGTCGCGGTCATCACCGGCGGAACGCGCGGCATTGGGGCGGCAATCGCAAAGGCCCTGGCGGCGCGCGGTGTGGATCTCGTCCTGTTCGGGCGCAATCGCGACGCTGAAGTCGACGCACTTCTGACCGAGCTCGGCGCCGTAACCACGGTCCATTTCGAATCGGGTGACGCCGGCGATCCCGAGACAGCCGAACGCCTCGTCGCAGCGACGCTCGCAAAATTTGGCCGCATCGACTATCTGGTGCCGGCGGCTGGTGGCGCAGTGCCCGGCACGGCGCTCTCGATCAGCCTTGATGCTTGGGACGAGGCGTTCCGCGTCCATGTCCACGCGCCATTCCACCTGTATCGCGCAGCCCATGCCGCGCTCGCAAAGCAGGGCGGGGCGATGCTGCTCGTGTCTTCAGTTGCCGGGTTACGAGGCTGCCCGGGCACGGTCGCTTACCAGACGGTGAAGGGCGCGCTGCCGCAGATGGGCCGTGCGCTTGCCCGCGACCATGGCCACGAGAACATCCGCGTGAACACCATCTGCCCCGGCATCATCGAAACGCGGTTCCATGCGGCGATGACGCCCGAGGCGCGGCAGAATAATCTCGACAACCGCATTCCGCTGCGTCGCTTCGGGACATCCGAGGACGTCGCCAGCGCAGCGGTCGAGCTGCTGACCAACCCCTTCATCACCGGAGAAACGCTGGTGGTCGATGGCGGCATGAGCATGCGGATGGTTTGACGGCGAAGCGGCGCGCGGGAACGAAAAAGCCTCAAGGGGCGTTCTTGTCTACGATCGGTGGCCGTGGTGCCGCCAGAAGACAAGGATAAAAGCCATGAAAATCCGCAGCTTGATCGGTTCCGCCGTCTTCGCCGTCGGCCTCGTGGCGGCAACCGCTGCCGGCGCCCAGGGCGTCATCATCGACCAGGGCGGCGTGCGCGTGGTGCCGCCGTCGCAGGAGGTGGCACCGCCGCCACCCGGCCGTTGGGACCGCGGTCCCGACTATGGCGCCAATGACGAGGAGATCGGTCCGCGTGAGGCGCGCCGCATCGCTCGGTCAGCCGGACTGATCGAGACCTATGGCGTCGATCGCCAGGGCCGCGTCTGGGTGGTGGAAGGCGCTGATCGTCGCGGCCGCGCCATGCGTGTCGTGATCAGCGCGCGCTCGGGCGACATCGTCAATGTCGACCGCGCCCGAAGGGGCTGATCAGCGGCGCCCTACAGACAGGTGCTGCGCGCAGCTTACCCGGATGGCTCGGTGTCACCGTCCGTTGCGTTATCTTTCTTGCGGATTGGCCGCGTCGCGGCCGCCCGCTCTTCGAACTGAAGCAGGCGCAGCGAGCTGATTTCAGCCCGCGCGCCTGCTTCCATATCGGCCTTGAGTGATGCTTCGACATAGGCGATATGCGCTCGCGCCGCCTGCCGGGCGACGTCGCTCTGGCCCGCGACGATCGCGGACAGCAATCCCCGATGCTGGGCGAGCAACTCGTCCCGGGAACCCGAATGACCATAGAGCCGGCTGCGGCTGTAGAAAACGCCGTCCGCGAGCAGGCGGTAGCAGGCCCGCAGCACATGGATCATGACGATGTTGTGTGAGGCTTCGCCAATCGCCTGGTGAAACTCGACATCGAGAGCAGCCTCGCGCCGGAAATCTGCCTCGCCATGCGCCGCCTCCATGGCCGAGAAGATGCGCGCCAGAATGGTGCGATCCGATTCTGTGGCGCGGGCTGCCGCCATGGCCGCTGCCGTCGCCTCCACCTCACGCCGGAATTCGAGATAGTCGGCGCCAGCCTTTTGTGAGCCGGCGATGAGATCGATCACCGGGCCGGCAAAGAGCGTCCCCTCGATCGGCGCGACATAATTGCCGCCGCCATGCCGGCTCTCGATCAGGCCGCGTCCCTCCAGCCCCTTCAATGCTTCGCGCAGCACAGGCCGGGAAACGTCCAGTCGCGCTGCCAGATCCCGCTCTCCTGGCAGCCGGTCGCCCGGATGCAGCACGCCTTCCAGGATCAGCAGTTCGATCTGCCGGCTGACTTCATCAGCGGTGGGGCGGGATTTGATGGGTTGAAACGGCATGAAGATGAGATTATGAGCCTTGGAAGGAGTGGTCAATTAAATGATCCAGTTTTCCGTCGCGCTGGCTGAAGCGGCGGGTTTCCAATAGATGGATGGCATCCATGTCTATCGCGACCGCGACTTCGATCGACGACCTCCGGCTGATGGCGAAGCGGCGCGTTCCCAAGGCCTTTTTCGAATATTGCGATCACGGCTCCTATGCCGAGGAGACGCTGAACGCCAACCGTGCCGACCTGAAGGCGCTGAGGCTGCGCCAGCGTGTGATGGTCGATGTCGCCAACCGCTCGACCGAAACGACCATCCTCGGTGAAAAGGTGGCTTTCCCATTTGCGCTTGCCCCGACCGGCCTGACCGGTATGCAGCATGCCGATGGCGAGATCCTCGCGGCGCGCGCTGCCGAGCGGGTCGGCATTCCGTTCTGCCTTTCCACGATGTCGATCTGTTCGATCGAGGACGTCGCCGCCGGGACCACGAAGCCGTTCTGGTTCCAGCTCTATGTCATGAAGGATCGCGGCTTCGCCAAGTCGCTCGTCGACCGCGCGATCGCCGCAAAGTGCAGCGCGCTGGTCTTGACGGTCGATCTGCAGGTACAGGGCCAGCGTCACCGTGACATCAAGAACGGCATGACCGTGCCGCCGCGTGTCACGCTGGCCAATGTGCTCGATATCGCCACCAAGCCGGACTGGGCTCTGAAGGTCCTGCGCGGCAAGCGCAAGACATTTGGCAATCTCGATGGCTTCGTGAAGGGCATGTCCGGCGTCAAGTCGCTCGGCCAGTGGATCGCGGGACAATTCGATCCCGCGCTCAACTGGAACGACGTCGCCTGGATCCGCTCGATCTGGCCCGGCAAGCTCATCATCAAGGGCGTGCTTGACGTCGATGATGCCCGCGCCGCTGCCGGGACGGGTGCCGATGCCATCGTCGTGTCCAATCATGGTGGCCGCCAGCTCGACGGCGCGCCCTCGGCCATCTCGACCCTGCCGCGCATCGTCGAGGCGGTCGGCGGCGACACGGAAGTGATGTTCGACAGCGGCATCCGGTCGGGTCAGGACGTGCTGCGCGCCCTCGCGCTCGGCGCGAAGAGCTGCATGATCGGCCGCGCCTTCCTTTACGGTCTTGGCGCGGGCGGCGAAGCCGGGGTGGCCAAGGCGATCGACATCATCGGCCGCGAACTGGACGTGTCGATGGCACTCACCGGTCGCCGCACGATTGCCGAGATCGACGGCACGGTCATCGATCGGGGCTAGCCGGCTGCCGGCTTCCTCCCTAGGCTCGACCGAATGATCGAGCTTTGGGACGGACAGATCGGTAATGGGCACGCTTCAATCCGGCGACAGGTCGCAGTTTCCTGATCCGGTCTTCCGCGACACGGTGTTGAAGCCGCTCTTCGACGGCGCACGGCATCACCACGCCGAGGCGCTGCGGCGCATCGATTTCGCCCATCTGGTGATGCTGGTCGAGACCGGCATTCTGGATCCCTCGCAGGGTGGCGCGATCGCCCGCGCGCTCATGGCGATGGAGCGGGAGATCGATCCTGCCGCGCTCGCCTATGGCGGCGATGTCGAAGACTACTTCTTCCACATGGAGAAGGAGCTGAAACGCCGCGCGGGTGCCGATACAGGTGGCCGACTGCATACGGCGCGTTCGCGCAACGACATCGACCATACCTTCCTGAAACTTGGTCTGCTCGCGCGCATCGACCCGTTTCTGGCGGCTCTCCGTCACCTGCTCCAGATGCTGATCGAAACGGCCGCGCGGGACCGGGATACGCTGATCGTCGCCTATACGCATGGGCAGCCGGCGCAGCCCTCGACCTATGGACATTATCTCGCGGCGATCATCGAGGTGCTGATCCGCGATATCCAGCGGATCGAAGCCGCCGGTGCGATCGTCGATCTCTGCCCGCTTGGCGCGGCGGCGATCACGACCACCGGCTTTCCAACCGATCGTCACCGTGTCGCGGAATTGCTCGGCTTCGTCGCGCCGCTGCAAAATTCCTATGCCTGCATCGCGGCGGTGGATTATCTGACGGCTACCTATGATGCGCTGGCGCTGGTCTTTCTTCATCTCGGCCGCCCAGTCCAGGACTTCCTGTTCTGGTCGAGCTTCGAGGTCGGCCAGCTCTATCTGCCGAACGCCTTCGTGCAGATCTCGTCGATCATGCCGCAGAAGCGCAATCCGGTGCCGTTCGAGCATTTGCGCCATCTGGCTGGCCAGACGGTCGGTCGCGCCCGCGCCGTCGTCGACCTCCTCCACAACACGCCCTTCACCGATATGACCGATAGCGAGGCGGAGACCCATGAGATGGGCTACCAGGCCTTCGAGGTCGGACTTCGTGTCCTCGCGCTGCTGACCGCAACGCTTGAGGCGGCGCGCATCGATCCGGAACGTGTCGCCGTCAATCTCGACCGCTCCTGTGCCACGATCACGGAACTTGCCGATCGCCTGGTGCGCGAGGAGGGGCTCCCGTTCCGGCTTGCCCATGAGATCGCCGCCGAGGTGGCGCGGGCGGTCGTCGCGGCGTCCGGAAGCTTGCAGCAAGACGGCTATCCCGCCTTCGTTGCGGCTTTCGAGGCTCATGTCGGGCGCCGCCCGGCGGCCGACATGGCTGCGTTCGCGGATATGGTGTCGCCGGAGGCGTTCATAGCCGTCCGCGATCGCTTTGGCGGCCCGGCGCCCGCGGCGCTCGATGCAGCGCTCGCCGACTATCGATCGGCGCTGGGGGATTTCGAACGGCGGGCCTGTGAAGCTGCGCAGCGCCGGGCCGATGCTGCGGCCATGCTCGCCCGCCGGGTCGAGGAGATCGCGCGCGGCTGAGGCAGGCGTGCCAGCGTGTCGCGGCGGGATCAAGCATCCTGAGAACTATGGTAGCGCAGTCCGGGGGGATCATGATGCGCGAAGGCCCGAGGCGGTTTGCCGACCATCCATTGCGGAATGCCGCGCTACACGAGGTGCATGCGCGGCCGTTCCACATGATCGAGGCGCCGCGCCTCGTCCTCCACTATGCGTTCATGACAGACACCGCGCAGTCGGATGCCGCGCGCCACGATCTCGCGGCGCTCTGCCGAAGGATCGGCGAGCCGCAGCCCGGGCCGGAGGCACGCCATCATGTGATGACGATTGCGGGCGGCTTCCTGCGCTGGGAAAGCCATGCCGAATTCACGACCTATAGCTGGGACGTGCGGGGAGGGGCCGGCGCGCTGCCGGCGGAGACGCCATTCGGGACCGCCTTCGAGCCCCCGGGGCCGCTGATGGTCGCGGCGCGGCTCGATCTCGTTGCCGACCTGCGCCCGCCGGCCGAACTCTTCGCGGCCTTCGACCCCGGATCGCTCGCCGCTTCACAGGCGGCCGGCGGCCGTGCCCTGATCGCCACCGATTTTCGCGAGGATGGCGATGGCTTCACCCGCCTCCTCGTCGTCGATCGCGGCCTCGGCCCGCAGGAGGCTGGCCCGCTGGTGCAGCGCCTGCTGGAGACCGAGACCTATCGCGTGATGGCCATGCTGGGTCTTCCCGAGGCGCAGCGGCTGCAGCCCGAGATCCGCCGCATCGAGACGCAACTCGTCGACGATACGCGCCGCTTCCGCAATAGCGGCGGCTTCGACACCAACCGTCTCCTGCTCGATGATTTGACTGCGCTCGCCGGCGATCTCGAGGCCGGCGCGGCGGAATCGGCGTTCCGCTTCGGCGCCAGCCGCGCCTATGCCGAGATCGTCAGCCTCCGCCTCAACGCCCTGGATGAGCAGCCGATCGAGGGCTATTCGAGCTTCACCGCGTTCCTCGCCCGCCGCATGGCACCCGCGATGCGCACGTGCCTGACGCTGGAGCAGCGCCAGCAGGATCTCTCGCGCAAGCTCGCCCGCGCCGCGGCTCTGCTGCGCGCCCGCGTCGATGTTGAGCTTTCGCAGCAAAATCGCGCGCTGCTCGATTCCATGAACCGCCGTGCCCGCCTGCAATTGCGGTTGCAGCAGACCGTCGAAGGACTTTCGGTCGCGGCCGTCAGCTATTATGTCGTCGGCCTCATCAGCCATCTCGCCGAAGGTGCACCGCTCTTTGGCCTTCACATCGAAGCCGGCGAACTCGCCGCGCTCGCCGTCATTCCCGTCGCACTCGCCGTCTGGTTCATGGTTCGGCGCATTCGCTCGCACCATTCGGCCGCGGCGGATGAGGAATAGCTCGGCGGTCGCGGGGCGAAGGCGTCAACCGCCGATCATCGCCTCGAGCCCGTCGTCCCATGCCGGATGCTCGCCATAGAGACCGGCGAGATAGTCGATGAACAACCGGACCTTGGCGGCGAGATAGCGACGGCTCGGATAGACGGCGTGAACCGCGACGCGGCGCGAGGTGCGATAGGCCGGCAGCACATGCACCAGTTGCCCGGTGCGAAGCTCCGGCCCGACATCCCATGTCGAGCGCAACGCGATGCCGAGACCGCCGAGCACGGCCGCACGCACCACTTCGTTTGAATTGGTCCTAAGCCGTCCGTCGATATGCACGGTCACCGGGCCGTCATTGCCCTCTAGGCGCCAAGGATCCTGTCCGGCGGTGGCGAGGAGCGCATGGCGCGACAGATCGGCGATGCTGGTCGGCGTGCCATGTCCCGTGAGATAGCCCGGCGTCGCGCAAAGCAGGCGATGATTGGGCGCCAGGCGGCGGGCGACGAGGCTCGAATCGGTCAGCTCCGCGATGCGGATCGCGACATCGACGCCCTCCTTCACGAGATCGACGAAATCATCGGAGAGCGCAAGATTGACCGTGAGGCCCGGATTGGCTTCGAGGAAGCGGCCGAGATGCGGCGCGACATGCAGCCTTCCGAACGACGTCGGCGCCGAGATCTTGAGCGTTCCCCGCGCGACATCCGAGCGGCGACTGACATAGGCCTCGGCCTCCTCGATCGAGGCGAGGATCTGCACGACGCGGTCATGGAAGCCGCGCCCGGCCTCGGTCAGCGCGATCTGCCGCGTCGTGCGCTGGAGGAGCCGCGTGCCGAGCCGCTCCTCGAGCCGCTTCAGCCGCTTGGATACGACGGCCGGCGAAAGGCCGAGTTCGCGCCCCGCCGCCGAAAGGCTGCCGGCGGTGATCACCCGCGCAAAGATTTCCATGTCTGTGAAGGCGCTCATGACCGGCATCGTGGCAATAAAAGCCGGCGATTTTCAACCCCAGGGAAACGATGATTGTTGGCGGCGCGGCTTTAGGCGATGGTGGCTCCGTCCTAGAGTGTTCATGCCGTTGCCGACCGGCGGGAGGAACCCATGTCAGCTATCCTGATGCCGAAGCCGGACGAGCGGGTGCTGGCCCGTCGTGACACGATCATTGCCGGCCTCGCGGCCCTGTTGCCACCCGAGGCGCTGATCACGTCCGAGGACGAGCGCCGCGCCTATGAGACCGATGCGCTCACCGCTTATCGGCAGATGCCGCTGGCGGTGGTCCTGCCGCAAACGACTGCGCAAGTCGCGGCCATCCTTGCCTTTTTGAATGCCGAGGGCGTCAAGGTGGTGGCGCGCGGGGCGGGGACGTCGCTCGCCGGTGGCGCGCTGCCGACGGCCGATGCCGTGGTGCTTGGCGTCTCCAAGATGAACCGGGTTCTGAATGTCGATATCCCCAATCGCACCATCCGCGTCGAAGCCGGGGTTACCAATCTCGGCGTTTCCGCCGCGGTCCAGCATCTTGGCTTCTTCTACGCGCCCGACCCGTCGAGCCAGCTTGCCTGCACGATTGCCGGCAATATCGGCATGAATTCCGGCGGCGCGCATTGCCTCAAATATGGTGTCACCACCAACAATGTGCTCGGCGTCAAGATGGTGATGATCGACGGCACGATCGTCGAGATCGGCGGCGAGGCACTCGATGCGGCCGGGCTCGACCTGCTGGGTCTGATTGTCGGCTCGGAAGGCCAGATCGGTGTCGTGACCGAGGCGACGCTGCGCATCCTGCCGCTCGCGGAGGGTGCGCGGCCCATGCTGATGGGCTTCCAGTCGGCCGAGGCATGCGGCGCCTGTGTCGCGGCAATCATCGGCTCCGGGATCATCCCGGTCGCGATCGAATATATGGACCGCCCGGCGATCCGCGTCTGCGAAGCCTTCGCTCATGCCGGCTATCCGCTTGATGTCGAGGCGCTGCTGATCATCGAGGTCGAGGGCTCCGAGGAGGAGATCGCCGATCTCATCTCGCGCATCACCGCGATTGCCGCCGAATTCAACCCGTCGACGCTGAAAGTGTCGCAATCCGAGGCCGAGAGCGCCGCGATCTGGAAGGGCCGGAAGTCCGCTTTCGGCGCCATGGGCCGCATCGCCGACTATATGTGCATGGACGGCACCATCCCGACCGGCCAGCTCCCACGCGTGCTCACAGGCATCGCCGATATCTGCAACGGCTACGGGCTCGAGGTCGCCAATATCTTCCACGCCGGCGACGGCAATCTGCATCCGCTGGTGCTCTTCAACGCCAACAAGCCGGGTGAGCTTGAGAAGGCGGAAGCCGCCGGCGCCGACATCCTGAAGCTCTGCGTCGAGGTTGGCGGCTGCCTGACCGGCGAACATGGCGTCGGCGTTGAGAAGCGCGAATTGATGGTGCACCAGTTCAACACGATCGACCTGGACCAACAGATGCGCATCAAGACCGCGCTCGATCCGCAATGGCTGCTCAATCCGCACAAGGTTTTCCCGCTCGAAGGACGACCAGTTTGACGTCCATACTTCTCCCCGACAGCGAGGCCGAGCTCGAGGCGATCATTGCCGAGGCCGCCGCGACCGCATCGCCGATCGCCATTCATGGCGGCGGGAGCCGCGATATCGGCCGGCCCGTTCAGGCGGCGCGTGTGCTGTCGACGCAGGCGATGACCGGCGTGACCCTCTATGAGCCGCATGAACTGGTCTTGTCCGCCCGCGCCGGCACGCCGCTTGCTGAGATCGAGGCGCTGCTCGACCAGAACCGCCAGCGCCTTGCTTTCGAGCCGATCGATTATCGGCCGCTGCTCGGCACACACGGCCAACCGACAATCGGCGGCGTCACGGCGTCGAATGCGAGCGGCCCACGGCGGATCCAGGCCGGAGCGGCACGCGATCATCTGATCGGGATCCGCGCCACCACCGGCCGCGGCGAGACGATCAAGTCGGGCGGCCGCGTGATGAAGAACGTCACCGGCTATGACTTCGTGAAGCTGCTCGCTGGCTCATGGGGGACGCTCGGCGTGCTGACTGAAGTGACCTACAAGCTGCTGCCGAAAGCGGAGACCGAGACGACGCTCGTTTTTGAGGGTCTCGACGATATCCGCGCCGTCGAGGCGATGACCACCGCGCTCGGAACGCCGTTCGAGATCACCGGCGCCGCGCATCTGCCGGGAACGCCTTCGCAGACGCTGCTCCGCTTCGAGGGCTTCGCCAATTCCTGCGAATATCGCACCGCGCGGCTGCGCGAGCTGCTCGCCGCCTTTGGCGATGCGGAGGCTGTTCGCGATGGCGCATCCGCCGATCTCTGGCGCGCCATCCGCGATGCGGGTCCGCTCGATGCCGGCGAGGACGAGGTCGTCTGGCGCATTTCGGTCAAGCCGACAGACGGCCCGGCGGTCGCCGCACGGCTGCATGCGGAACTCGGCGCACGCTACTTCTTTGATTGGTCGGGCGGGCTCGTTTGGGCCACGATCACGGGCCCGACGGACGGTGGCGCGGCGAGCGTGCGCAGCCTGATGGCGGCGCTCGGTGGCCATGCCACCATGATCCGCGCGCCGCATGGCCTCCGCGCCTCCATCGCAGCGTTCCAGCCGGAAGCGCCGGCGGTCAAGGCGATCACCCGCAGCATCCGCGAGAGCTTCGACCCGGCCGGCGTGCTTAATCCGGGACGGATGGGATAACAATGCAAACCTCGTTCACCCTCGCCCAGCTTGCCGATCCGGACACGCGCGAATCCGAGAAGATCCTTCGGACCTGCGTTCATTGCGGCTTCTGCACGGCGACCTGCCCGACCTATCTGCTGCTGGGCGACGAGCTCGACAGCCCGCGTGGCCGCATCTACCTGATCAAGGACATGCTGGAGGGCGGCAAGCCGGCCAATGACGAGGTCGTCAAGCATGTCGACCGTTGTCTTTCATGCCTTTCCTGCATGACGACTTGCCCATCGGGCGTGCACTACATGCATCTCGTCGATCATGCGCGGGCGCATATCGAGGAGACCTATCGCCGGCCCTTCGCCGATCGTGTGATGCGCAGCCTGATCGCGCATGTGCTGCCCTATCGCAGCCGCTTTCGGCTGGCGTTGGTCGGCGCTGCCGCGGCGCGGCCTTTCGCGCGCAGCATCGGACGCATGCCGGGCCTTGCCCGCATCGGCGCGATGCTGGCGCTCGCGCCGCGCTTTCCCTCGGGTCGCAGCACGTCCGAAGTGCCGGGCACCTTCACAGCGGAGGGGCAGCGGCGGGGGCGCGTCGCACTGCTCGCCGGCTGCGTCCAGCCGGTGCTCGATCCCGCCATCAACGAGGCGGCGATCCGCCTGCTGACGCGCATCGGCGTCGAAGTGGTCATCGCCAAGGGCGACAAATGCTGCGGTTCGCTGGCCCATCACATGGGCCGTTCGGACGATGCGCATGCGACCGCGAAGGCGACGATCGACGGCTGGATCGCCGAGATGGACGGCGCGGGGCTCGACGCCATCCTCGTCACTGCTTCCGGCTGCGGCACGACGATCAAGGACTACGGCTTCATGTTCCGAGAGGATCCGGCCTATGCCGAAAAGGCGGCGCGGGTCTCGTCCATCGCTCGCGACATCACCGAATATCTGGAAACGCTCAAGCTGGAGCGCGCCGCGCCGCCCGAGCCGCTGACCGTCGCCTATCACTCGGCCTGCTCGTTGCAGCACGGCCAGCAGATCAAGGTGACGCCGAAGACGCTGCTGCAGCGTGCCGGGTTCACCGTGCGCGACGTCCCCGAGGGTCATATCTGCTGCGGTTCGGCCGGGACCTACAACATGCTGCAGCCCGAGATTTCGGGCCAGCTCAAGGCGCGCAAGCTCGCCAACATTGCCAAGGTGAAACCCGACATCATTGCCGCCGGCAATATCGGCTGCATGACGCAGCTCGCCTCGGGCACGGCGACGCCGGTGGTGCACACGATCGAGTTGCTCGACTGGGCCTATGGCGGTCCGAAGCCTGAGGGCATCGCGTAAAGCCTTCTGCGAAAGCGCGGCATCTTGAGAATGCCGCGCCTTAGCGATGGCTGCGTCAGCGCCAGCCGAGCGCCGGTGCCACATGCTTCAGGATGGCCTCGATCACATGGGCGTTGTAGTCGACGCCGAGCTGGTTCGGGACGGTCAGAAGCAACGTATCCGCCGCCGCGACAGCTTCGTCCTGCTTCAGCTCCGCGATCAGCGCGTCCGGCTCGGCCGCATAGCTGCGGCCGAAGATCGCCCGCGTGTTCTCATCGATGAAACCAACCTGATCGCGGTCCTGCCCGCTGCGGCCGAAATAGGCGCGGTCGCGGTCGTCCATGATCGCGAAGATGCTGCGGCTCACCGAGACGCGCGGGGTCCGCTCATGGCCAGCTTCTTTCCAGGCCTCGCGAAAGGCTTCGATCTGTTTCGCCTGCTGGATATGGAACGGCTCGCCGGTCTCATCGTCCTTTAGTGTCGAACTCTGCAGGTTCATGCCCATCTTGGCGGCCCAGCGCGCGGTCGCGTTCGAACCGGCACCCCACCAGATGCGCTCGCGCAGCCCTGCCGAAAAAGGCTCAAGCCGCAGCAGCCCAGGCGGATTGGGGAACATCGGCCGCGGATTGGGCTTGGCGAAGCCTTCGCCGCGCAGCACGTCGAGGAACACCTCGGCATGGCGGCGACCCATATCCGCATCCGTCTGGCCCTCGGCCGGCGCATAGCCGAAATGGCGCCAGCCATCGATCACCTGTTCGGGCGAACCGCGGCTGATGCCGAGCTGGAGCCGGCCGCCCGAGATGATGTCGGCGGCGCCAGCATCCTCGACCATGTAGAGCGGGTTCTCATAGCGCATGTCGATGACGCCCGTGCCGATCTCGATGCGCTTGGTCTTGGCGCCGACGGCCGCGAGAAGCGGGAACGGCGAGGCGAGCTGGCGCGCGAAGTGGTGCACGCGGAAATAGGCACCGTCCGCTCCGAGTTCTTCGGCGGCGACGGCCAAGTCGATCGATTGCAGCAGCGTGTCGGAGGCCGACCGCGTGCCCGATTGGGGGGAGGGCGACCAGTGCCCGAACGAAAGAAAGCCGATCTTCTTCATGAATTGAACGCCCGTTGCCCGTGATTCTGTGTGCAGCACAGATGGCCGTTGCTGAAGCTCGGGGCAAGTCGCGCGGGCCTTCGGGCGCGGTGCGTTTCGATGGACGCTCTGTTCACTGCTCGGCGCTGCAGCGCAGATTGTTTGATCGCGTCAGCTTTCCGCTGGTGAAATCGAAGGTGGCCAGCGCCTCGATCACCGGGGTCAATCCATTCTTCTCGATCGAGGCGAGATCTTTGCAGTTCTTCTTGGTCGCCTTTTCGGCGCTGCCGGTCCAGAACACCACCTTGGATGAATCGATCTTGATATCGTCGTCGGAATAGCCGCCTGAAAAGACCTGTTTCTTGCTCGCGAGGTCATAGATCAGCAGGTCGCGGTCCGGACCGGTTCCCGCGTCGATCAGCAAATAATTGCCGACGAGCTTGAGCAGGTAAAACGCGTCGTCGCGAGATCCGACGACGAAGTCCGTCTTCAGCTTCTTGGTGCTGCAGGCTGGCTTCGGCGAGGCCGTGTTGTCACGCACGAGATAGGTGTTGCCGACATCCTCGCCATGCGAAACCTCGACGATCAGATAGGACGCATTCGAGGTGCATTTCGGCGCCGCTAGCGCTGGCGTTGCAAGGCCTGCGGCGAGGGCAATACCGAGGCCGATCGAGCCGCATAACATCCGTCTTGGCCAGGCAGCCATATTCCCCGTCTCCCATCCTGTTCGATCGAGCGGAAGCCCCCGCCAGATCGCAGGATGATCCGTGCGGATAGAGCCCCGCGTCAAGCGATAGCTGGTTCCACAAGCGCGCCCCGGACGATGATCCGCGCCAGACCGCGGGCCTCGTTCTCGATCGCTTCCGCCGACAGTCCACAAACGTCACCGAGCACCACTACGGTTTCGATCCCGGTCAGGAGCGCGAGGCCGTGAACGATGCGATCAAGCGCGGCGGGGGGGAGTTCGGTCGCAACCGGCGTGAGCGCTTGCCGGATCCAGCCCAGCCGCCGTCCGCCGCGCGGCGCCGCAGGCCGCTTTCCACCCCCAACCGAGACGCTGAGAAAGGTGCGGAAGAGCGCCTCGTTGGCCAGCACCAGCCCGATGATCGAGCCGACGATGATCTCGGCGCGTTCGGCGGGAGTGGCCTCATCAGGGGCCTGGGCAAAGCGGACTTCGGCAAATTCGCGGGCTATGGCATCGAGCACAGCCTCCTGCGCCATCGCCTCCGGCGCCGAGAAATAGCGATAGGCCGTGGCGCGCGAGATCTGGGCCCGGTCGGCCGCCTCGGCAACGGTGGGGTGCATTCCTTCCGCCAGAAGATCGCGCGCCGCCGCCAGCAGCGCATTCCGCGTCCGCTGTTTTTGTGCAACCCGCTCGAAACTCTCTTGACTGGCCACAGTAAAACCTCTTATGAGACAAATGTCGCGTAACGATAAAAATGTATCACCAGCAAGGGACTTTCGCAATCATGACTGCCCATCAGACCGTTCAGGCCCAGCCCAAGACCGTCCCCGAGACGATCCACCTGCTTGGCACGCTCGTCACCTTCCGCGCCCTCTCTGCCGATACGGAAGGCGCCTTCTCGCTGGTCGAGGCGCTGACGGCGCCCGGCCAAGGCACGCCGCCCCATCTCCAGCGTGATGACGCGGAAGCCTTTTACGTGCTTGAGGGAGAGTTCGAATTCATGCTCGCGGGAGCCACAGCGCGCAGCGGGCCGGGCGCGTTTCATTATGTGCCGCGCGGCGTTCCACACGGCTTTCGCAATCCGGGCGACAAGCCCGCGCGCATGCTGATCATCAATCTGCCGGGTGGCCTGCATGAGAATTTCTTCCGCGAAGCCGGCGATCCTGTCGCGGATAGTTCGGTGTTTCCGCCGATGACGCCGCCCGACATTCCCCGTCTGGTTGCCGCCGCGGGGCGCTATGGCATCGAGATGCTGCCGCCGGCATGACGCGGCAGCCCAATGCGATCCGGCAGGCTATTGCGCCTTCCGGATCGCGGCGACCGTCAGGTCGATAAGGGCGCTCGTGGTCGTCTTGGCCGGACGGCGCATATAGGTGACGAGGTCGTCGCCGATAGGGCTGGTCCAGCGCTTGTCGATCGCGGCCATGCCCTTCGCCGCGCCGATCGCCGACAGCATCTGTGCAGCGTTGCAGTCGACGTCATGGCCGCAGCCGCCGATAATCGCCAGCGTCTCGTCGAAATCGCCCTCGCCAAACCAGAGCGCGACAACCTGCGCCGCTGCATTTGGATAGGCGTGGATCCAGTTATATTCGACATATTCGGCGTCGCAGCGTGCCCAGGCTGTCTCCCAGTCGGGCGCGGTCTTCGCCGCCTCGAGCGCAAAGCGCACCACCGCGCCATATTCGGTGTCGGCCGGCATCAGCGCGACAGTTTCTTCGGTGAGTGCGCGGAAGTCGTTCGTGACAAATGCGCGGGCGACGAGCACGGCGTTGAACACCTCGCCGAGAATGCCGTTGCCGGTGTGCGAGACTTCGGCGTCCAGCCAGGCGAGACGCGCGGCCTCGCGGGCGCGGCCGGGCGCGACCATGCCGCAGATCGCGCCGCGCATCTGCGCGCCGATCCACTCGTCGAACGGATTGCCATCCTCGGCCGAAAGCGGCGGATAAAGGCCGCGCTTCAGATTGTCGAGGGCGATGGCTTCGGCTGACCAGGCGACGGGAATGAGCCCCACCCAGCGATCGGCGACATCGGCGCTGGTCACGGCATGGCCCTTGTCCTCGAAGGCATAGAGGAAGGCGAGCTCGAAGGTGATGTCGTCATTGTAGGTGTTCGGCGGCCGCATGTAGCGGTCGATCCGTCCGAAGGCGGCCTTCAGCTTTTCGGCCGTATAGCCTTCGAGCGCCGTGCCGACGGCCGCGCCGATGATCTGGCCCCACCAGGCGCCGGCGATCCGGTCGCGGAACCCATCCGCCCCGACGTCGACCGCGACATCGGCCGGAAAGGCTGCGCCGGCCGCGAATTCATCGAAGCGCGCGATGCGGCGCGTCTGTTGCGAGGGATGGTCCGGGTCAGGCGCAGCAGCGCGCAGGACAGCCTTGAGGCGCGCGTGAATCGCATGCAGTCTTTCGTAATCGCCGCGCGCGCAGGCCTCAAGGCCTGACTTGAGCAGATCCTCAAGCGGCGGGACGCGCCAGCCCTTGTTTTCAAGTGACTGCACGGCTGCGACGGCGAGGCTCTCGGGCGCGCCGGAGCCGGGCACATTCGATTGCCAGAACAGCTTCAGCCAGAAATCCTGTTCGCGAATCGCCGCCGACGCATCCCAGGTCTGCTCCTCTTCGGCCAAGAGAACCGGCTCGGCGTTGCGGAGGAGGTCGCGGGCGTATTCCCAGGCTTTCATCGAGGCTCCTGCTAGTGGATGTTCGCGGGCGTTTCCGCGAGCCGGCAGAGGTTAAGGGATTTCACCGGCCTGTCGACAGCCAAGCCGTTCGATATCGAGGAGTTTTCAACGATGGCGAGCTATGTCGCGCTGCTTTATTCGATCGTCCTCGGCGAGGGCCGACGCGTCATGATGGCCGATCTTCGCGCGATGGCCGCTGGACTGGGCCTTGGTCATCCCGAAACCGTGGTCGCCACCGGCAATCTGGTCTTCGACGCCGACGACACCCCGATCGCCACGCTGGAGCAGCAACTGGAAGCAGCCTTCGTCGCGCGGTTCGGCAAGCGGGTCGACATCATCCTGCGCGGTGCCTGGGCATGGCATCGGCTCGCGGCCGGCAATCCCTTCCGCGAAGCTGCTGCCGCTGATGGAAGCCTCGTGCATGTCCGCGTGATGCGGGAAAGGCTGACCGACAAAGAACTGGATCGCCTCGCGCCCTATGCAAGCGGGGGCGAGCAGATGCGCGTCGTCGATGGCGATCTCTGGATCCATTTCGCTGGCCAGCGGCCAAGCGAGGGTCGAATGCTGGGCCAGCTTTCGGCGCGCCGCGGCGGCATCGGAACGGTCCGCAACTGGAACACCGTCGTCAAGATCGCCGCGATGCTCGAGGCTCGCGGACAGGCAGCGGAACCCTAGTGATCATGCTCGGCGAAGGCGAGCGCCGCAGCCGTATCGCCGCTGATATGCGCCTTCAGGAACGCCTCGGTTTCCGGCAGCGCCAGATGGAATTGCGTCAGCGGCTCGACCTGCAACGTCAAGCGGTCGGCCTTGATGTCGAGGACATGTCCGCCCTTAAGGCGATCGCGCGAGATGAAATGAAAATGATAGCCGGCGACGCTGAACGGGCCTGAGAATTCCGGCGACCAGATGCCGACCAGCGTCCCCTCGATATCCGTCAGCGTGAATTCATGCTGGGTCTTCACCGCGTCGACGAGCTTGGTGCCCGGCGGCGGCGGGCTGACCGCGCGAGCCTTCACGGCTGCGAAGCGGCCATCGAGCCGCATCGCGTAGAAGATGTTGCCGGAAGCGCGGAACGGGTCGCAGAGCGCTTCGAGATGGGAAAAGCTCGTCACTTCGGCGATCGCCGCCTGCTGTTCGGAGGCGAAGCGCGTGACGATCGCGAAGGGCACGCCAGCGTCTTCCGGCGCTTCGGTGACGGTGCCCGAAACATCCGCGTGATAGGCGCGGCCATCGAGGATGATCATCTCGCCGTCGAGCCCAGTGAAGGTGCCGAGCCCGAAATCGCCATGGTCGAGGATCGTCGCGACGCTGGCCTCGCGGTCATAGACGCCGGCGACGAGTGCGCCTGACGTTGAAACCTGGAACACGGTGTGCAGCGATGTCTCGAAATAAGCCGCAAGCGCATCGCGGACGATGGCATCGAGGCTTCGGCCGGAGCGCGCGATCTCCGAATGGATGGCGGCGCGCAGAGAGGCCGGGAGCTTGATGTGCATAATGTCCGTGAGCCGGTTCGAAGTTGGAGTCGGCCGCACAGTGCGGCGCGGCGTCCGTCCTGGCAAGGCGCGCGGCAACGTTGCGCGCCTTTCTGCTCAGCCGTTCTCGGCCAGCTGTTTCAGCTTCGCCACCCGCGTCGGCTGGTCCTCTTCCAGCGAGATCGTGCTGGTGAGCGCGCCCTTGCCGTCCATCAGGTAGACGGTCGCCGTGTGGTTCATCGTGTAGTCTCCGCCCTCCGTCGGCACCTTTTCGTAGAAGACGCGATAGGCCTTGGCGAGACTGGCGATCTCGGCCGGTGTCCCCGAAAGACCGGTGATCCGGGGGTCGAAGGCCGAGAGGTATTCCTTGAGCGTTTCCGGCGTGTCACGTTCCGGGTCGACGCTGACGAACAGAACCTTGAGCTTGTCGGCGAGCGGGCCGAGCTGTTCGAGATCGAGTGTCAGGTCCGAAAGCGTCGTCGGACAGACATTGGGACAGCGCGTGAAGCCAAAGAACACGGCAAAGGGCTTGCCGCCGAGATCGGCATTGGTGAACCTTCGTCCGTCCTCCGCCGTCAGATCGATCGGTCCGCCGACCGGATAGCGTGGCGCCGATGGCGCCCCGCCATGCGTCAGATGATAGCCGATCATGCCGGAGACGCCGAGGGCGACGACCGCCGACAGCGCCATGAGGGCGAGCCGCGTCCGGCCGGCCATCTCAGTGATCCATCTTCATGCCGGGCATTGCGTCGCCGCCGTCATGCTTCATCGGCTTCGGATTGGCGCCGATCGCGTCGACGACGTAGTCGACCTCGACCGTGCCCGCCTTCTCGAAGGTGAGCGAGCCATGCACGTTGGTGCCCCGGACAAGCGGCCCCTTCAGGTCAAGGAGCATGAGATGCAATCCGTTCGGATCGAACGTCACCGTTCCATGCGCCGGAATGTCGAGACCGCCCTCGACCTGGCGCATCTTCATCACGCCGTCCTCGACGCTCATCTCGTGAATTTCGGCGCGTCCGGCGATCTCGACGGTTGCGCTGACGAGCTTGTCGGGGGTGTCGCCATCATTGGTCACGGTCAGATAGCCACCGGCGACCTTGGCGCCCGGCGGCGTCGCCCGCGACCAGGGATGGCCGATCTCGATCGCGCCGATCTTGTATTCATGCGCGGCGGCGGCATCGACACCGACCAACAGGAACGCCATCGCGAGAACGGCGATGCCGATCCGCTCTTCGGGGCTTACGAAAAGGCGGCGAAGCGCAACGCGCGCGGAACTGAGGCGGGAAAGCATGGGACTTCATCCTGAAAAAGACGGAACGGCCGCGCGGTGAAGGCCGGCGGCGAAGGGGCCGCGTCTGCGGCCAGCTGCGTTCAGGCGTCTGGAGGCGCGCGCGAGTGGAGCGGAGCCAATTCTGATCGCTCTAGACCGTCTTGCTTTGAAACCGCCGCTTCAAGCACCGCCAATTCATGACTGGTGCCGGGTAGGACGAACGCCGCCGGAGTTGGAACGGCGCCGCCAGTCATGGGGCAGCCGAGCGTGCAGCAATCGACAAGATGCGTCCGGTTGGACGGTTGGCTCGCAGGGCCGGCTGACGACGAGCTGCCTGCAGAGCCGCAGATGACGTCGCTGCGAAGCGCGATTTCGGCCTGCGCACCCGTCGCGAGGCCGCTCAGGAGCGCCTGAATGACGAGGAACAATGCGACGAGCATGACCGCGTCGTCCGCAAGTCCTCCTCTGCGCTGCGTCCGCGTCATCGCCGCCCTGGTCCGTTCCGCTCGGATGCTAGCGTTAGCACTCCGCGCAGCGGAGGCAAACGGCCGGCGGGGCGACATTTGCACCCACCGCCGGCAACGTCAGGATTCAACCGGCGAAAGCTCTTCCGTCACCACCGTGAACCGGGTCAGCACGTTCGGCCCGAATGTGTGGGTCAGCGGTACATCTCCGGCATCGCGGCCGCGCGCGATCAGGACGCGGCCGATGCGGCGCTTGTTGTTGCGCGGGTCGAAGACATGCCAGCGGCCGCCGAGATAGACCTCCATCCAGGCAGCGAGATCCATCGTGGCATAAGGCGGCGGCTCGCCGACATCCGAGATATATCCCGTGCAATAGCGTGTCGGGACGTTGAGCGCCCGGCAGAAGGCGACCGCGAGATGAGCAAAGTCGCGGCAGACGCCGACGCCATCCCGATAGGCGCCGGCGGCGGTGCGGAAGGGGCTTGCGAGCTGATAGTTGAACGTCAGGTGGCGATTGACGAAATTGCAGACCGTCTGAACCCGCTCCCAGCCAGGCGGCGTCGTTCCGAACAACCGCCACGCCTCGTCAGCGAGCTGATCGGACTCGCAATAGCGGCTCGGCAGCAGGAACATCAGCACATCGTCCGGCAGGTCTTCGATCGGATGCTGGATGGCACCGTAGTCGACCGGGTCAGGCAGACCGTCGTCCCAGATGATCGTCCGCGTGCCGAGCGTGAATGGCCCCGGAGGCGCCACGAGCCGGCAGCACTGGTTGCCGAACGTATCCGCATAGGCGGAGACGTTCACGACCGGGGTGGTGACAAGAGTATCGGGGTATTCAAGCGATGGCCCCAGCGAGGGGTGAACGTTCAGCATGACGATCATTGGTGTCGCCACCTGGAACTCGTAGCTGAGCTCCGTGCCGAGCCTGAGGCGCATGTGTGTTCCTTTTGTCCGCGATGTTGCGCCGCCATGGTGGCCGATCGGACTTGCGCCCGTGTCGCCCATGCAGAACGGACCCTGATCCCTCAATCGCCGTGAGGGCGCCCGGTTCCGGTCAGCCACGAAGCCGTGCAAGTTTGATGCCTCGCTGGCCCGCCGCAGGCATTCCGCCGGAAAAGCCTGCCGATACCGGTCATAGGCCGACATGGTCATGGCGTCCATGGCAGGCGGTCGAGCAAGCGTAAGGCCGACAGATTAAATTTGAGGCGTTTCCGATCCCCGACCGACGGCCTTGCGCCCGGCGCCGTCCATGCTAGGTTGCCCGCGTCTCATCGGGGTGCCTCGATCCGTGCGCGGATCCTGGCTGAGAGGCCTTCGGGCTAACCCGCGAACCTGATCCGGATCATGCCGGCGGAGGGATTGAGCCAAGCGCGGCCGGATCATCGTTCCGGAACCAAGGTAACGCGCCCAAGCCATCGTTCCGTCCTGCGCCAGAAGCCAAGGACGAAGAAGTGACCACGACCACCGACAATTTCTCGATCGATGCAGCCGCGGCTGCCCTTGCCGATATGCGCGCCATGCGGCCGCTCGTTCAGAACATCACCAATTTCGTCGCGATGACGATCTCGGCCAATGTGCTGCTTGCAGTCGGCGCTTCGCCCGCCATGGTTCATGCGCCGGACGAATCGGCGGACTTCGCGGCGATCTCGTCCTCGCTCGTGGTCAATATCGGCACGCTGTCGGAGAGCTGGGTCGACGGCATGCGCCGCGCCATCCTGCAAATGAACGAAGACGGCAAGCCCTGGGTGCTCGATCCCGTCGGTTGCGGCGCGACGCCCTATCGGACGGCAGTGGCGGCGGAGTTCGCCCGCCTTTCGCCGGCGATCATCCGCGGCAATGGCAGCGAGATCCTGAGCCTCGCCGGTGCATCCGGCGCAGGCGGCAAGGGCGCCGATTCGACCGCTCGCTCCGAGGACGCCGTCGAGGCCGCCAAGGCTTTGGCGCGCGAGACGGGCGCCGTGGTCGCCATCACTGGCGCCACCGATTTCGTCACCGATGGCACGCGCGTGATCGCCGTCGAGGGGGGCGATGCGCTGATGCCGCTTTCGACCGCTCTCGGTTGCGCCCTGTCGGCGACCGTCGCGGCCTTCGCGGCGGTCCGTCCGCCGTTTGAGGCCGCCGTCGCTGCGCTCGCCGTCTATGGCGCGGCCGGTGCCGTCGCTGCCGCGGACCTGAAGGGCCCCGGCCATCTGCCGGCCGCGCTCTGCGACGCGCTCTATGCCATCGATGCCGCAGCGCTCGCTGGCCATGCCAGCATCCGTGTGGAGGCCGCGTGATGGCAGCGCCCTTCGATCTCTCGCTCTATCTGGTGACCGATGCCGGCCTCGCCGGGCCGCGCGGCGTCGTCGAGACCGTGCGCGCGGCTGTGGCCGGCGGCATCACGCTTGTCCAGTTGCGTGACCCGGCAGCCAAGGGTCGGGCTCAGGTCGAGACGGCGGCGGCGCTCCTCGAAATCCTGCGCCCGCTCGGCATTCCGCTCATTATCAACGACCGGGTCGACGTGGCCCTTGCCGTCGGCGCAGACGGCGTCCATGTCGGCCAGAGCGATATTCCGGCGGCGATGGTCCGCGAGATGATCGGTCCCGACAGGATCCTCGGTCTCTCCGTTTCCTATGCTTCGGAACTGGCGGCGCCCGATCTCGGCTTTGTCGACTATCTCGGGGTCGGGCCGATCTATGCGACGCCGACCAAGACCAATGCCGCGCCGCCGATCGGCTTTGACGGTCTTGCCGCCCTGGCTGCCGCGTCGCCTCTGCCGGTCGTCGCGATAGGCGGGGTCAAGCAGGAGCATGTCGAGCCAATCCTCGCCGCTGGCGCCGCTGGTGTCGCGATCGTCTCCGCCATCATGGCCGCCGACGATCCGGCCGCTGCGGCAGCCGACTTCAGCGCCCGGATCAGACGCTTCCGCAGCGGCTGAAGCGATCGGATTTTTGCGCGGGTGGAAACAGTGCTCGTATCATTGTGCTTGTTTCGTTGAAGACGCCGAAGTGAGAAGGTGTCTTCCAACCCGCCGATCTGCTTGAGGAGAGAGTGATGTCCGTCCACGCCAACCGCCTCGTCGTCACAGGCGCTTCCGCCGAGCGCTATGATGAGATCCTGACGCCGGAGGCGCTGGCCTTCGTGGCCGAATTGCATGGCCGTTTCGATGGAAAGCGCCGGGCGCTGCTCGAATTCCGCAGCGAGCGCCAGAGCTTCTTCGACAATGGCGGCCTGCCGGATTTCCTGCCCGAGACCGCACATGTCCGCGACGGTGACTGGAAGGTTGCGCCGATCCCGGCCGATCTCACCGATCGCCGCGTCGAGATCACCGGCCCGGTCGATCGCAAGATGATCGTCAACGCGCTCAATTCAGGCGCCAAGGTCTTCATGGCCGATTTCGAGGATGCGTCCTCGCCGGTCTGGTCCAACATGGTCGAAGGCCAGTTGAACCTCAAGGATCGTTGGGCTGGCCAGATCGACTTCACCGATGCGAAGACCGGCAAGGCCTACAAGGTCGGCCCCCGCCCGGCCGTCCTCATCATCCGGCCGCGTGGCTGGCACCTGCCCGAGCGCCACATCACCTTCGACGGCGCGCCGGCCTCCGGCTCGCTGGTCGATTTCGGGCTCTACGTCTTCCACAACGCCAAGGCCGCGCTCGCGCAGGGCTCCGGTCCCTATTTCTACCTGCCGAAGCTCGAGAGCCATCTGGAAGCCCGTCTCTGGGACGAGGTCTTCAGTGCTGCCGAGGAATGGGTCGGCCTGGCGCATGGCACGATCAAGGCGACGGTGCTGATCGAGACGTTGCCGGCTGCCTTCGAGATGGACGAGATCCTCTATGAGCTTAAGGATCACATCGTCGGTCTCAATTGCGGCCGCTGGGATTACATCTTCTCCTTCATCAAGACGCTGCGGAACAATGCCGACTTCCTGATGCCGGATCGCGGCCAGGTCGTCATGGGCAAGGCGTTCCTCAAGGCCTATTCGGAACTCCTGATCAAGACCTGCCATCGCCGCGGCGCTTTCGCGATGGGTGGCATGGCTGCGCAGATCCCGATCAAGAACAATCCGGCAGCGAACGAGGCGGCCTTCGCCAAGGTCCGCGCCGACAAGGAGCGTGAGGCCGGTGCCGGCCATGACGGCACCTGGGTCGCGCATCCCGATCTCGTGCCCGTCGCCATGGAAGTGTTCGACCGGATGATGCCGACTCCGAACCAGCTCACGCGGCTGCGCGAGGAAGTGTCCTACGGCCAGAAGGACATGCTGGAGATTCACGAAGGCACGCGTACGGAGGAGGGCCTTCGGCACAACATCCGCGTCGGTGTTCAGTATATCGAGGCTTGGCTCCGTGGCCGCGGCGCCGTGCCGATCTACAACCTGATGGAAGATGCGGCGACGGCCGAAATCAGCCGCGCCCAGATCTGGCAGCAGCTGCATTTCGAGGCGACGCTCGAGGGCGGCGTCAAGGTGACGGAAGAGCTGTTCCGCCGCTGCCTGGCCGAGGAGATGGAGGTCGTGAAGGGCGAGATCGGGCCGGACAACTATGCGGCCGGTCGCTTCCCCGAGGCGATCGAATTGTTCTCGAAGCTCTCCACCGCCCCGACCTTCGAGGCCTTCCTGACGGTTCCGGCCTATGGCCTGATCGACTGATCGCTCAGGCGGCCGGGCGCGTCTCCACCGTGAGATGGGCGAGGCCGTGCATGCCCGAGAGGCGGCGGCGAATATCTGCCGCCTCGACATCGCCCGCGACGCTGACGATCGCCGCATGCGCGCCCGGACCGACGCGCCAGACATGCAGATCGGTCAGGCGCAGTGCCGGCCGTCCCGGTTGCGTCGTCCGCGGCAGAACGCGGTCGCGCAGAGCCGCCTCCATCCCCGGATCGCTGCGATCGAGCAGCACCGCTGCCGTTTCCCGGATCAGCGACCACGACCAGACCGCGATCACCACGGCGCCGACAATGCCCATCACCGGGTCGAGCCAGACCAGCCCGAGATAGCGCCCCGCGAGCAGCGCCGCGATCGCGAGCACGGAGGTCAGCGCGTCGGCCAGCACATGCACGAAAGCCGAGCGCAGATTGTTGTCGCGCTCGTCATGGGCGGCATGGGGATGATCATGATCCTCGCCGTCATGTTCATGATGACCGGCATGGTGGTGCGCGTGGTCATGCCCGTGGCCGTGATGGTGCCCATGCTCATGACTGCCGGCAAGCAGCAGCGCACTGACGAAATTGACCCCGAGACCGACCACCGCGATGACCGTTGCCTCGCCAAAGGCAACCGGCCCGGGCTGCATAAGCCTCAGGACGGATTCGACGCCGATGCCGAGCGCGATGAGGGCGAGAACGAGCGCTGACGCGAAACCGGCGAGGTCGCCGACCTTGCCGGTCCCAAAGGTGAAGCGCGGGTCGCGCGCATGGCGACGGGCAAAGCCGTAAGCGAGCGCGGCGACCCCGAGCGCCCCGGCATGTGTCGCCATGTGAAAGCCGTCCGCGAGCAGCGCCATCGAATTGAACGCGTAGCCGGCAATGATCTCGGCAGCCATCATGATAGCCGTGATCGCCACCACCCAGAGCGTCCGCCGCGCGTTTTCGTCGTGCCGGCTGCCGAGGAACACATGGTCATGTGTCAGTTCGTCGAATTCGCCGTCGAAACTCATGACGTTCTCCTCGCTCCGAAGCGCGCCTATCGGGCGTGGCGACGGATCACCGTGATCAGTTCATCGGCGCCAGCTGTCCGCGCGGCGTCGTCGAGTCCGGGCTTCGCCACATGCTCGCGGATGTGATCGGCGATGAGCTCATCCATCAGCCCGTCGAGCGCCCCGCGCACCCCCGCCACCTGATGCAGCACAGCCGCGCAGCCGGCATCGCCAGCGACGGCGCGCTCGACGGCAGCGATCTGCCCGGCAATCCGCCGAATGCGGGCGAGCAGCGGATCCTTGTTCGATGAGAGGTGCGACATAGGGTAGGGGTGTACCCTATATTTCCGGATATGAACAGTGCCGCCTCTCAGACGAAATGAGTCGTCTCGATCAGGCGCCTTGTGGGATTCGGTTTGTGACCAAGCTACCGGATTAGCTTCCTCAGGAAGCCCTTCGGCGGCTCCGGCCAGGCTGCAGAACGATGATAGCGGCGGGAACCAGGACCAGCGTTGCAAGGCAGGTGAACACCGTCAGCGCCAGGAAAGCGCCGGCGAGGCCGAAAAGGTCGCCGAGCCGGCCGAGCAACAGAACGGGCAGGCAATTGGCCAGATAGGCCGTCACATAGAAGGCCGAGACGAAGGTCGCGCGCTTGTCGGGTGGGGCGATGCGGTTGACGACGCCCGCGGCGCCGACAAAGGCCGCGCCATAGCCGATTCCGATCAGCACCGTTCCCAGGACGAAGCCGGTCGGGCTCGCCACTTCGATCGTGATCAGGCAGCCCAAGGTCGCGACCGCGACGATCACCGTGCCGCCGATCAGCGCCCGATCGGATGAAATCCGGCCTGAGGCCATCTGGCTGAGGCCGCCGACGAGTTGGAACACGGTGACGATCAGCCCGGCGGCGGCCATCGAGGGCAGATGCAGCAATTCGTGCACGAAGCTCGGCCCCAGCGAGGCGAAGCTCGACCCGACCGACCAGACGATGAACACCGACCCGGCGGCGATGGCGAAGGCGGCAAGTCGCGGCGCCCGGGGCGCGGTGGCGGCGGACGGTGCGGCCTGCTCGATCGGCGCAGCAAGACGGATGGGCCGCCACGGCGCGATGACAAGTCCGGCAAGAGCGGCCGCCGCCAGCGCTGCGATGATCAGGAAGGGCAGGCGCAGCGGATCGACGTCGAGCGCCAGGCACAGCGCCGATATGGCCGGACCAACCGCGCAGCCGATCGTGAACACCGATGTCGCCAATACCGCCGAGCGGCGTGTGTCGAGCCGGGGATCGAGTTCGATCAGCGCGGCATTCGCGGCGCCCGTTACCGCGCCCGTTCCGATGCCGGCGAGGAAGCGCCCGATGAACAGGGCATGGATATCGGTGGCGGTTCCGAAGACCAGCGCCCCCGCGATGACGACCAGCAGCGCGGCTCCGATGACCACGCGTCGATCGCGCAGACGGTCGGACAGGCGACCGAGCATGAGCAGCGCCAGCAGCGTGCCGCCAGCATAGACGGCGAAAATGGCGCTGATGGTGAAGGTATCGAGAGACCAGCGGGCCCGATAGACGCCATAGAGCGGCGAAGCGGCCGTACTGTTCAGCAGCGCCACCATGATGGCGAGCGCCACGAAGCTGCGGGCCGGAATATTGCGCGAAGGGGACAAGGCTTTCCAGGGCGCAGGACGACGCGCGAAAAGGGTGTCGGCGCTATCGTCCGGTGACGGGCACCCTTTATAGGATGACGCGCCCGCCGCGGCACGCGGCCATTCGGCGCGGCTTGCCGATCAGGCGGTTTCGATCGCCGGCTCGGCGGCCGCTTCCTCGATCTCGTCCTCGACCGGCTCGTCAGGCTCCTCGGCGGTGATCGAGAGGTTCTTCTCGATCTGGCGCAGAAGCTTGCGCAGACGCTTCACATCCTTTTCGTCGATGCCGGCGAGCGCTTCCTTTTCCAGCCGCTTCCAGCCGCGATCGACATCGGCGATCGTCTCGTTGCCCTGGGTGGTGAGGAAGACATGGGCCTGACGGCCATCGCCCTTCGAGGCGCGCCTTTCGACATAGCCTTGCACCGCCAGCCGGCTCACCATCTTGGTGACGGTGGGCGGCTGCACGGAAAGCGTCTGCGCGAGCTGGCTCATCGACAGCCCATCCTGCTCGGCGAGCGCCTTGAGAACGCTCTCCTGGCCAGGGTGCAGGCCAATGCGCACGAGGTGGCTGCCCGAGCGGCCGCGTGCGGCGCGCGCGGTCTGTGCGAGGCGGAAGGTGACGGTCTTACGATGGTTGAATGCCATGATGGCTTACCTTCGCCGAAAATCATGTCTGCTAGATGACACGGCAAAGCATCGCAGCGCCAGTCATCGCTGCAGACGAAGCCCGATCGTGGCTGTCGTGGTCGGATAGCTGCCGCCCTCGACTGCGCTGGCGAAATATTGCTGCTCGAGACGACCGACGATCCAGGCTTCGCGGTTCAGCTTCCAGGTGCCCTGGATGCCGGCTTCATAAGTGATCTCGTTCACGTCGGCGTCGATATAATGCTGGTGCTGCCAGCCGACATCCGCCGCGAGCGTGAAGTTGCGACGAACATAGCGTTCCACCGAAAGGCCGAGATCGTAGACGATGGTGCTGGACGCATTGATGTCGGTCGCGGGGTCGACGTAAGTCGCTGCGACAAAGGCGACCTGGGTCAGCGGCGAGGGCGACCAGATCAACGAGGCGTCGATGGTCGGCAGGTCGAAGGGCGCAAACCGCGAATCGTCGTAGGTTTCGTGCCTCCAGCCGAGCGCGATCTCGCCCTTGAGGATCGGATCGGCCGAATAGGCAATGCCGCCGCGCAGCGTGATGCCGCGACTGTTGCGGCTGTAGCCGGAGGGATCGTTCGGATTTTCGAAGAGCCGGTTGGAAATCTCAGCCTCGACGAAGGGTGCGATGGTCGGTGTCCACTGATAGCCGATGCGGGCCGCGGTGTTGATCAGCGTGTTGTCGAGATAGGCTTGCGTCACCGCGACGTTGTCGACCTGAAGCGGGTCGTAGCCGGTGTAGGTTGCCGTGCCTCGCAATTGCAGGACGGTTCGCCCGACGCTGCCATCAAGCGTTGCGCCGGCGTCGTAGGTGTTGATGCCAGGCGGGTTCTGGACACCCTCGGGATAGCCGAACTGGCTGCTCGATTGGGTGTCGTAGATGTAGTCCGCCTTCAGCCTCAGCGCCCAGTCGCGTGGCAGGTCGATCCGGCCGTTGGCCTCGACATAGAGGTTGGAATCGGGCTTGACGCTCGTGTCGGTGAAATACTCGTAGTCACCTTTCAGGCGAAACTGGAATTCGTTCGAGGCCCAGTCGGACTTCAAAAGGATGTCCGGTGCGATGGTGAGCGTGCCCGAGGGTCCGCCTGTCGAGGATTGCGCCGCGTTCGAGGTATAGCCGCCCCTAAGTTCCACCGCCGGCAACAGGATGAAGCTGCCCACGCGGATGCCGGTTGGATCATAAGCCGTCTCGTCGCGCGCATCGGACGTCTTGCTGCGCTTGGCGGGGCCATCGTCCTCATTGCCGGTCACGGGCTGCACGCCTTGCACGCGCGTGACCTTGCCATCTTCTGCCAGATCGGGGGTGGTTGTCGTCAGGTTGTCGTCGGTGGCGTCGATGCCCTGCTGGTTCGAAATCTCGACCGGCTGGCCGGAATCGGTGCCGCGCAGCGAGGAGAAATCGTCGCTGGTGTCGAAGGCTATGCCCGGCCCGCTGCCGTTCGCGACGCTTTGCGCGCGCGCCGCCGACATCGGTGCAAGCGCCGCGATCAGCGTCGCCGACAGAAGGGTCCGGTGGATGACGCGCATCGGCCTTGTCGTGTCCTTGCCAGCACGGCTTCAGGCCACTCCCGGCCCGGCTTTATGGTTTCCGAAATGTAAACGGGCTTGGTTAAGAGAAGGTTGTCATGGGCGCTTTCCAGCGGCTGGCGATTTTCGCCGGCGCGCGTGCTACACGATCGCTTCGATGAACGGGTTGAGTGCGGAGAACGGCATGGGTTCCGAGCGACAAGGCACCAAAGCGGGCGAGGATCAGACGCCCGGTGAGGCGCCGGCCATCGACGCGGTCGCTTCGGCACTCCGCACGGTCGCGAGCGAGCAGGCCGGCCTTGCCGAACTGGCGCGGGCGCTGGCCGGCGATCTCGCGGCGGATTTCGCCGCCGTCGTAAGTCTGATCCGCGCCGCGAAGGGCCGTGTCGTCGTTACCGGCGTCGGCAAGAGCGGCCATGTCGGCGTCAAGATCGCGGCAACGCTGGCCTCGACCGGCACACCCGCCTTTTTCGTCCATGCCGCGGAGGCGAGCCATGGCGATCTCGGCATGGTCGCGGCGGCGGACGATGTCATCCTGGCGCTATCCTGGTCGGGGGAGACTGCCGAGCTGCGGCCAATCGTCGAATATGCCGGTCGCTTCAGGAACCCGCTCGTCGCGATCACCGCCAACCCGGAAAGTTCGCTTGCCCGTCACGCGAGCCATGTCCTTCTGCTTCCACGCGCCGAGGAGGCCTGCCCGCATGGCCTGGCGCCGACGACCTCGGCGGTGATGCAGCTTGCGCTCGGCGATGCGCTCGCCATCGCTCTCCTCGAGGCGCATGGCTTCACGGCGCAGGATTTTCGTCTGTTCCATCCCGGCGGCAAGCTCGGCGCCAGCCTGCATTTCGTCACCGCGGTGATGCATGCGGGGGAGGCGATGCCGCTCGCGCCGCTGGGGACGCTGATGGGCGATGCGATCGGCGAAATGTCGGCGAAGCGTTTCGGCTGCGTCGGCATCGTCGATGGCGCGAACCGCCTGGTCGGCATCGTCACCGATGGCGATCTCCGCCGTCACATCGGTCCCGACCTCCTGTCGCGCCCGGTCGAGGCCGTGATGACCCGCGCCCCGAAGACGATCCCGCCCGACATGCTGGTCGGCACCGCGATCGATCTCCTCAACACGACGCGGATCACCGCCTTCTTCGTGGTCGAGGATGGCCGCCCGCTCGGCATCCTGCACATGCATGATCTCTTGCGGATCGGTGTCGCCTGAGACGGATCAGCGTCGCTGCGAACTCAGTCGAGCACCACCGTCGTCGGGCGCTCGCCACCGCGCAGCGGCCGCTCCTCCATCAGGAGCAGCAGCAAGAAGGAGATGATGATGCAGCCCGTCGCTGCGGCGAAGATCCCGCGGAAGGCGTCGGCGAGCGAGATGCTGGACCCGGCGCTGGCGATGAGGCTCTCGACGGAAACGCCGCCGGTCGCGCCGACGCCGGCCAGGAAGATGGCGCCGAACGTCGCCACCAGGATGGCACTGCCGAGGGCGCGCATGAAGTTCACCGTGCCGGTGGCCGTGCCCATGTGATGCGGCGCGACCGCGTTCTGCACCGCGACGACGGTGACTGGAAACAGCGTGCCGAGCCCGGCACCGACGACGACAAGCACGATCTCCATGCCGAACATCGGCAGTTGCCCCGCCGTGACCGTGAGGACGATCATCGCGAGTATGCTGATCGAGAGGCCGATCATCGGCGCCCGCTTGTAATGGCGCACGCGGGCCATGATCAGGCCGGACGTCTGCGCGCCCGCAACGGTACCGACCGAGAGCGGGATGAGTGCAAAGCCGGACGCGGCGGCGTTCATATGCAGCACCGACTGGAAGAACAGCGGCAAATAGATCGAGAGCCCGACCATGGTGCCGATGCCGAAGAAGCCGGCCAGCGTCGCGCTGGCGACGACGCGGTCGCCGAGGACGCCGAGCGGCAGGAACGGCTCCGGCGCCGTCATCAGCCGATAGGCGAACAGCGCCCACGCGACGATCGAACCGGCGAGGAGGCCGATAATCTCGCGTGACGACCAGGGATAGATCACCCCGCCCCAGCTCAGCGCCAGCAGCAGCAGCACGGCCGCCAGCACCAGGAGCCCGGCACCGGCATAGTCGAGCTTGTGGGCGCGCTCATGCCGCGGAAGCTTCTTCAGTGCGTTATAGGTCATGAAGAAGGCGAGCGCGCCGAGCGGCACGTTGATCCAGAAGATCGCTGCCCAACCGACCGATTGCGAGATAATGCCGCCGAGCACCGGCCCCGCGACGCTCGACAGCGCGAAGACGATGCCGAAATAGCCCATGTAGCGTGACCGCTCCTTGGGGGAGACGGCGTCGGCCGTGATGGTCTGCGCCAGCGAAATCAGCCCGCCGCCGCCGAGGCCCTGCACGAAACGGGCGACGATGAGCGCGAACATGCTCGGCGCCAGCGCGCAGGCGATCGACCCGATGATGAAGATGACGATGGCAGCGAGCAGCGTCGTCCGGCGGCCATGGATGTCGCTGATCTTGCCATAGAGCGGCGTCGCAGCCGTGGACGACAGCAAATAGGCCGTCACCACCCACGAGATGTTCTGGAGATCGCCGAGTTCACGTCCGATCGTCGGCAGCGCCGTTGCGACGATCGTCTGGTCGAGCGCGGCGAGAAACATCGCCAGCATGATCCCGATGATGATGGTTCGAACGGTGGCGTGGTCGAGCGGCGCGGGTTCGGCCCGGGTCGAGACGGAAGCATCCATGAAATGGCCATGTTGATTGGGGCCGTCATGCCCTGACGGGGCAGGCGGCCGAGGACAGTCCGTAAGGACACCGAATATTAGCGCGCTGGGCCCGTCATCTCAATGCGGAGCGGCCGAACTTTGTCGTTCGGCCGCTACTTCGTGCATGCGTGCCACATCAATGGCCGCCGCCGCCGCCCGCCGCGGCCCGTGCCGCCGGCTTCTGCGCCAAAGGAACGAGCAGGACGATCGCGGCGAAGAGCACCGCGAGCACGAGGAAGACGTCCGAAAACGCCATCACGAGCGCCTCGCGCTTGGCCGACTGCGTGATCATCTGCAGCGCCGCGAGTTCCGCGTTAGAGCCAAGGGCCGAGAAGCCGCGGCTCAGGGCAGCGAAGCGCTCGGTCGCAGCCGTGCTGCTCCAGGTGACGGTTTCGTGCAGGCGGGCGATGTGCAGGTCCCAACGGTCGTTGAGCAGCGTCGTGATCACGGCGAGGCCGACCGCGCCGCCAAGATTGCGGGTCAGGTTGAAAAGGCCGGAAGCATTCTTGATCCGCTCAGGCGGCAGGGTTCCAAGCGCCAGCATCGAAACCGGGATCATCGACGTCATCAGCGCGACACCGCGCAGCGCCTGCGGAATGAAGAGCTCCGTGAAGGCCCAGTCCTTGGTGATCGGCACCAGTTCGAGGCAGGAAAACGCGAACAGCGACAATCCGGCGGCCATCATCACGCGGGGATCGAGGCGCTGCGCCAGATTGCCCGCGATCGGCGCCGTGATCATCATGAAGATGCCGGTGACGAACATCGTCTCGCCGATCTGCAGCGAATCATAGCCGCGCACGCGCGCCAGATAGACCGGATAGAGATAGACGAGGCCATAGAGGCCGACGCCCAGCATGAACGAGAACAGCGACCCGGTCGCGAAATTGCGGTTGTTGAAGGCCCGGACGTCGACGATCGGCTCCTTCGCCGTCAGGACGCGCCAGAAGAAGGCGATGCCGGCGACGACAGCGACGATGGCCAGGATGGCGATCGACTCGTCCTGGAACCAGTCATTGGCCGACCCCTCCTCGAGCACATATTCAAGGCTGCCGAGAAAGGCCGCGAGTGTCGCAAGCCCGAAATAGTCGAAATGGTCGAGCAGCTTGAGGTTTGGCTTGTCCCAGTCGACGCAGGTGAGGACGCCGATGGTGACGGCGATGCCCGGCAGGACATTGACGAGGAACAGCCAGTGCCAGGAAAACAGGTTGGTGAGATAGCCGCCGATGGTCGGGCCAATGGTTGGCGCGAGCGTCGCGATCAGTCCGACGATCGCCGAAACCATGGCCTGACGGTTCTTCGGGAAGATCGTGAAGGCGGCCGCGAACACCGACGGGATCATGCCGCCGCCGATGAAGCCCTGCAGGCCGCGCCAGATGATCATCTCGGTGATCGTGTTCGCGGTCGAACAGCCGATCGAGGTGATGGCGAAACCGCCGGCCGCGATGGCGAACAGATACCGCGTCGAGAGCGCCCGTCCGAGGAAGCCGGACAGCGGAATCATCACGATCTCGGCGATGAGGTAGGCGGTCTGGACCCAGGAAACCTCGGACGAGGACGCCGAGAGGCCGGCCTGGATCTCTGCCAGCGAGGACGAAACGATCTGGATGTCGAGAATCGCCATGAACATGCCGACGCACATGGCGACGAAGCCGAGGATGCGGCGCGGCGTCATCACGGGCTGTTCGAATGCTGCTGGTCCGGCCATGGCAGGCGCTCCGGAATTCGCGTCGGCGGTCGGCGAGCGGCCTTTCCGGCGTTCTTGTGAACGGTTTGTCAAAGTCGAGAGGGGAAACAGCCGCCGGGGTAGGGACCGCGGATGTTTCCCCTCTCCTTTACCTCCCGGGGGAGGGTCTCGCTTCCTCCCGCAGGAGGATTCTCGCGTCAGTTGGCGACGGCGCCCTGTCCGGTGCGCTTGTCGATCTCGACGGTGACAGAAAGACCGGGGCGCAGTGCTCCGCCGGCGATAGCCGATGCCGGCACAGCGATGCGAACCGGCACGCGCTGCGTGATCTTGGTGAAGTTGCCGGTCGCGTTGTCGGGCGGCAGCAGGCTGAACACCGAGCCGGATGCCGGCGCCACGCTCACCACCTTGCCGTCGAAGCCCTCGCCGTCGGCGGCATCGACGGTGACATGGGCGACCGCGCCCGGCCGGATTCCGGCGAGCTGCGTCTCTTTGAAGTTCGCGTCAATATAGACTTCGGTCAGCGGCACCAGAGCCAGCAGACGCTGGCCCGCGGCGACGAACTCGCCTGGCTGAACCGCGCGATTGCCGACGACGCCATCGAAGGGCGCGCGGACGATCGTGCGGTCGAGATCGAGCTTCCGCTGGTCGAGCGCGGTGCGATACTGGTCGAGCTGGCGTTCGGCTTCAACGCGCTGGGCGGTCAGCACATCGACATTGGCCTCGGCAGATGCGAGGCCCGCCTTGGCCGCTTCGACCGCGGCTGCGGCTTTGTCGTTGGTCGCCTTGGCCTGGTCGACGGACTGCTTGCTGGCGAACTGGCTCGCATTGAGCTGCGTCGCGCGATTGAAATCGGCAACTGCCAGCTCACGGTCAGCATCGGCCGACGTAATCGACGCCTTGGCCTGATCGACGGCGGTCTTCGCGGCGGCAATCTGCTTGTCGATGCGGTCAAGCGCGGCCTGCTGCGAGGCAATCTGGTCCTCGGCCGCCGTGATGGCGACCTTCTGATCCGAATCGTCCAGATAGACGAGCGGATCGCCGGCCTTGACGGAGGCGTTGTCGACCGCGGTCACATTGGCGACATAGCCGGCAATGCGCGGCGCCACCACGGACGAATCGGCGCCGACATAGGCGTCGTCGGTCGAGACCATGAAGCGTCCGGTCGTCCACCATTCATGGCCGTAATAGCTGCCGGCGACGATCGCGACCAACGCAACGGCGCCAAGAATGAAGCGGCGCCGTCCGCCCTTTGCCGGCGGCTTCGTGGCCGGCGCAGGCGGCTGCTGCGCGACGGGCGCGGCGGCAGGCTCATGGACGGGGGGCGCCGCGGGCGTGGGGGAAGTCGGTGCTTCGGCAGTCTTACGTTGCACGGGTGCCAGATCGCTCGATCCGGTATCTCCGGCGTCCTCGACGAGGGCGATTTTGGCCATGGCCCGCTCCTTGAAGAAAGTCATTGACCGAACGGTTCGGTCAGTTGCGGCTTGATTTAGCGGAGCAGTACGCCTAAATCAAGATCGAACTGAACGGTTCGGTCATTTTTTCTACGCAGCTGGCTCGTATGGCCTTCATCGCGGTTGGTGGGGGAGAATGTTTTTGCTAGCGTTGCGCACGATCAAAGCCGAATCCGCTCGATGGACATCAATGGCCGCGAGTGCGGCAGAGAGGACAAGGACGTGATCAGTGCCGAAGCCGAGCTGATGGTCGGCGACCAGGGTGCCGCCGGACATGATCCGCGCAAGCGCAGGCAGATCCTGGACGGCGCGCGGGCCGTCTTTCTCGAAAAGGGCTTCGACGCGGCGAGCATGAACGACATCGCCCGCGTCGCCGGGGTGTCCAAGGGGACGCTCTATGTCTATTTCGAGGATAAGGAGCATCTCTTCGTCGAACTGATCTCGACCGAGAAGCGCGAGGAACTGTTCAGCGTCATCCAGCTCGACCACGACAATCACGACGTCGTGGCGGTGTTGACGGATTGCGGAACGCGGCTCGTCGAGATCCTGACGCGGCCTTACTATGTGCGGGCGATGCGCACCGTGTTCTCGATCGTCAATCGCATGCCGGAGATCGGCGCGGAATTCTACGGCCGCGGCCCGGCGCTCTGCGCCGAGCAGATCGCGGCCTATCTTCAGACCCAGGCCAAAGCCGGTGTGCTGGAGATCGAGGACTACGAACTCGCGGCGTCGCAGTTCATGGAACTCGCCCAGACCGGCGTGCTCAAGAAGTTGCTCTTCGGCATCATCACGACGCCGGATCCCGAGGAAATCCGGCAGCGTGTCGCGCACGCAGTCGACTTTTTCATGAAGGTCTACCGCAAGCCGGCAGGCTGATCGCTGCCGGATCTCCGGGACTGATGAAGGGCCGTCGCGCGCGTCAGCGCACGATCACCTTGGTGCCGACCGGCGTCCGTTCATAAAGATCGGAGACGTCATTATTGACCATGCGGATGCAGCCCGACGACACATTGTGGCCGATGGTCCACGGCTCGCTGGTGCCGTGGATGCGGAACATCGTGTCGCGGCCGCCGTCATAGAGATACATCGCCCGGGCGCCGAGCGGGTTCTGCGGGCCGCCCTTCATTGAGGCGGGCAGGATGCGGCCCTTCTGCTTCTCGCGCTGGCGCATTTCCGGCGGTGGTGTCCAGGTGGGCCATTCCGCCTTGCGGCCAACCTTGACCTTGCCTTGCCAGCCGAAGCCTTCGCGGCCGACGCCGACGCCATAGCGCATCGCCCGGTTGCCGTCCTCGACGAGATAGAGGAACTTAGCGTCTGAATCGATGACGATCGTGCCCGGCGCCTCTTCGCTGACATAGCGCACACGCTGGCGCTTGTATTTTGCAGGAACGGCAGCGCCGGGAACCGCCTCGACGGGCTGGATGTCGAAGCCGCCTGAGAACAGCTTGCGGAAAAACCCCTCGGCATGCGCATCGCCTGCCGTCAGCGTGATCGCGGCTGCCAGGGCAGCCATCCGAATCGTGTTCCAGCCAGCCATCGAACCCTCCGTTTCTTGGTCTTCTACGCTGCCGGGTGAGAACCCGGCCGCGATCTGGACGATAAAAAAGCCTGCCGGTCGCGGCAAGCGACGCCGATCACATGACGATGACGCGTGTGCCGACGCCGACGCGCTCGTAGAGATCGGTCACGTCCTCGTTGCGCATGCGGATGCAGCCTGACGAGACCGCCTTGCCGATCGACCACGGCTCGTTTGAGCCGTGGATGCGATAGAGCGTCGAGCCGAGATACATCGCGCGGGCGCCGAGCGGATTATTGGGGCCGCCTTCCATGTGAACGGGCAGGCCTGGGCGGCGCTTGCGCATTTCCGGCGGCGGCGTCCAGCCGGGCCATTCGGCCTTGCGCGTGATGCGGTGCTCGCCGGCCCATTCGAAGCCTGGCTTGCCGACGCCGACGCCATAGCGGCGGGCCTGGCCACCGGGCTCTACGAGATAGAGATAGCGGGCATTGGTGTCGATGATGATCGTGCCCGGCCTTTCGGGGCCGCTATAGGCGATCACCGCCGGCAGGAAAGCCGGGTCGAACTGCCGGCTCGCAGGCTTTGCCGCGCGTTGCTGCGGGATCGGAACCGGCGTGATGCTGGAGACCATGACCGGCGCGACCGGCTGGCGAACGGTGCGCTGCGAGATGACCGGCCGCTTCTTGCCCGGTGCATATTGCAGCAGCCAGGGCTCCGACAGATCGGGGCTCAGCAGCACGGGCGGACGCGGCACATAGCGGTCGCTGGCAGCATGGGCCGCCCCGGGGATAGCGACGACGGCTGCAAGCGCTGCGGAAAGGATGAGGTTTCGCATGGACGTACTCGACACAAGGCGTCTGGCGACGGGGTTGGCGTCTGGCGACAAGGTTGCGGCAGGCGGGCGCACCAATGCCCGCCTCTTGGACCGGCCGCACGCGGCGCTCCGGCTTCGAGGCAAGACTGAGGCACAGGCTGGAAAAGAAGGATGAACGCGCCGTTTCGGCTCGCATCGTGGTGAATTTTCGGTTAACCGGCCGGCTCTTGCAGCCGCTGCCGGAACCGGGCTAAACAAGAACAAACATCGAACGGGGGTCGAGATGGAGCTACCGGACGGGGTCGTGGCGGGAACCGATGGCCGACCGCGCTGCTGGTGGAGCAGCGGACTTCCCGACTACGAAGCCTATCACGACGGCGAGTGGGGCAGGCCGGTCACCGAGGATCGGCGCCTGTTCGAGAAGCTCTGCCTCGAGGGTTTCCAGTCCGGACTGTCCTGGCTCACAATCTTGCGCAAACGCGAGAGTTTCCGCCGTGGCTTTGCGAATTTCGAGCCGGCGGCGGTGGCTGAGTTCGGCGACGCCGATATCGAGCATCTGCTGGCAGACGCCGGCATTGTCCGCCACCGCGGCAAGATCGTCTCGACGATCAACAATGCCCGCCGCGCGCTTGATCTCATCGCGACGGAAGGTTCGCTCGCCGCCTATGTCTGGAGCTTCGAGCCGTCGGCGGCGGAGCGGCCATCGCGCTTCGATCGGGCTTCGCTCACCGCCGCCTCGACATCGCCGGCCTCAGTTCGCATGTCGAAGGACCTGAAGAAGCGCGGCTGGAGCTTTGTCGGGCCGACGACCGTCTACGCCTTCATGCAGGCGATGGGCCTCGTCAACGACCATCTGGAAGGCTGCCCCTGCCGGAGCGAAGCCCTCGAATTGCGCGCCGAACTGGTCCCGCCCGTCCGCAAGGTTCAGTGAGGGCGCGCCGCAAGAAGGCTTCGGTCGTCGTGAAGTCTTGATTGCCGGGGTGACCCCGGCAATGACCGTTCGGAAGGACCGACTTATGCCGGCATCTGCCCGTCGAGGCGGCCGAGCAGGCGCGCGGCGAGCGGGCTGGTCGCGGAAAACACCATGTCGAGGCGCGTGACCGTGACGCTGCGGGCGCCGGCGCCGGTGCGAAGCCATTCGGCGCACTGGTAGACCTTGGATGCTGGGCAATGCAGCGTCAAAGGCCCGTGCCCGGTGCCGAACGGCGCCGTGGCTCCGAAGCGGTCGTGGGCGACCATCGCCGCGCCCTCGCCATCGCTGACATCGGCGCGGATCTCGCGCAATGAACGGCCAGCCGCCTCCGCTTCGATCCGGTCGAGGATGGTGCGCAGCGCCCCGCGCGCGCCACCGCTCCAGTTGGCAGCGATCGAGGCGACGAGATGCGCTTCCGAGCGCAGGATGACGCCGTCGCCGATAACCTTCAGCGCATTGGCGGCAAGGGTCGACCCCGTCGTCGTGATGTCGACGATCAGATCGGCGGCGCCGGATGCAGGCGCCCCCTCGGTTGCGCCGAGGCTTTCGACGATCCGATAATCGGCGATCCCGTGCTCATGGAAGAAGCGCCGGGTCAGGTTCACATATTTCGTGGCGACAGTGAGCCAGCGGCCATGGCGCGGGCGGAAATCTGCAGCGACATCATCGAGATCGGCCATACTGCGCACATCGATCCAGCCCTCGGGCACGGCGACGACGACATCGGCATGACCGAAGCCGAGCGGCAACACGAGGTCGAGCCGTTCGGCGAAATCAGGCACTTCCTCCTCGACGAGGTCACGCCCGGTGACGCCGAGATGCACGGTGCCCGCAGCCAGTTCCCGCGTGATCTCGGAGGCCGAGAGATAGGCGATCTCGACATCGCCCAGGCCGGTGATGCTGCCGCGATAGGAGCGCTCGCTCCCGGCCTGCTGCACAGGAAGTCCGGCGCGCGTGAAAAAGGCGTTGGCGTTTTCCTGCAGCCGGCCCTTAGAGGGGACGGCGAGCACGAGCGGGGCGGTCATCGGGCCTCCTCCTTGACGCGGTCGAGCCAGAGGGCGAATCCGACGGCCGGCACGCTGGCCTTGGCGCCGAGCGCCGGCAGCAGGCGGTCATAGCGGCCGCCACCGACAACAGGCTGGCCGCTGATACCGGCGGGATCGTGAATTTCGAAGACGAAGCCCGAATAATAGTCGAGCCGGCGGCCGAAGCTGGCCGAAAAATGCAGCCTGGCAATGTCGATGCCACGGCGGGCGAGACCTTCCGAGCGCTTCTCGAAGCTGTCGAGCACGGTGGCCATGTCGATATTTTCGTCGGTGGCGAGGCTTCTGAGGTCAGCGAGCGCCGCTTCCGGCGTTCCGGAAACGGCGAGGAAACGTCCGATCACCGCGCGGGCGCGGTCATCGAGACCGGCTCCGGCCGCGAGCGAGGATTGTTCGAGGAAACGATCGGCGATCTCGCCGGCCGCGCGCCCGCCGACCGAGCGAATGCCGGCAATCGAGAGAAGATCCTCGACGATCCGATGCGCCGCCTCATGGTCGGTGCCGTCAAGCGCCGAGAGGAAGCCGGCATGCGCCGGCGCCTCGGCCGACTTGCCGCCCGAGAGCCGCTCGATGGCCGCTTCGAGGCGTGCATCATCGCCAAAGGCGCGTGCGAGGCGTCGCTTCCAGACCTGGGCGATGCCGAGCGCATCGATCACAGCCGAGAACAGCAGCGAATCGCCGATGCGGACATCCGGAGCGTCGAGCCCGTAGAGGCCGACGGCGTCGATGGCGAGCGCCAGCACGTCGGCATCAGCCGTGATGCGATCCGTCCGGCCGAGCGATTCAATGCCGGCCTGGTGGAATTCACCGCTGGCGCCGATCCGGTGCCGGAACACCGGCCCGATATAGGCATAGTCGGCCATGCGGTGCGCATCGCCGGTCGCAAGGTGATGCAGGCAGACGGGAATCGTGAACTCGGGCCGCAGGCAAAGTTCGCGGCCATCCACGCCCGACGTCATGTAGAGTCGGCGGCGCAGATCCTCGCCGGCGACCTCGAGGAATACGGTCGCATCGGAGAGAATCGGCGGATCGAGGAAACGATAGCCCGCCTCGGAGAGGAGGATGCGCAGCGGGGCGCTGTCGACGGTCATGCGGTACCTCCCTCGACGATACGCCTCACAGCCTCGACCATGTCGGCCTCGGCCACCTCGAACTGCGCCGGCCGACCTTCGCGCCAGGCCGCGTTGTCGGCGATCCCCGCCGACATCTGCTTGCCGAGCGCGAGATCCTTGATCTGCACGACGCCCTTGGCCAGTTCATCGCCGCCCTGGATGATCACGCAGGGGCTGTTGCGCTTGTCGGCATATTTGAGCTGCGCCTTGGGGCCGGAGCCGCCGAGATAAAGCTCGGCGCGGATGCCGGCGTCGCGGAGCGTCTTGACCATGCGCTGATAGTCGCCCACCCGGTCGCGATCGAAGATGGTGACGACGACAGGGCCGGGTTCCGGCGTGGTGGAAATCTTGCCGAGCGCGGTCAGCGCTGCCATCAGGCGGGAAACGCCGATCGAGAAGCCTGTGCCCGGAACGCTTTCCGACCGGAAGCGCCCGACCAGCCCGTCATAGCGCCCGCCACCGCCGATCGAGCCGAAGCGCGCCGGCTCGCCCTTGTCGTTGACCGTCTCGAACAGCAACTCGGCCTCGAAGACCGGGCCGGTATAATATTCGAGGCCGCGGACGACGGAGGGGTCGATCTTGATGCGCTCCGGGCCATATCCCGCTGCGCTTACGAGCGACTGGATCTCCGCAAGTTCGCGTAGTCCATCCGCTTCAATCCCGGACGCGTCGGCCGAAGCGCCGGCCTCTGCGGTCAGCCTCGCGACGACCTTATCGATCGCGACCTGATCCAGACCCGCACCCTTCGTAAAATCGCCGCTCTCATCCTTGCGGCCGGCGCCGAGCAGAAGCCGCACGCCTTCCGGGCCGAACTTGTCGAGCTTGTCGATCGCGCGAAGCACGGTCAGCCTTCGGCCGGCGTTCTCTTCACCCGCAAGCCCAATTGCGTCCATGACGCCGTCGAGCACCTTGCGGTTGTTGACGCGGATGACGTATTGGCCGCGCTCGAGGCCCAGCGCCTCCAGCGTGTCGGCCATCATCATGCACATCTCCGCGTCGGCGGCCGGCGAGGCGGCGCCGATCGTGTCGGCGTCGAACTGCATGAACTGGCGGAAACGGCCGGGGCCGGGCTTCTCGTTGCGGAACACCCAGCCCGCGCGATAGCTGCGATAGGGCTTCGGCAGCGCGTCGAAATTCTCGGCGACAGTGCGGGCGAGCGGCGCCGTCAGGTCGTAGCGCAGCGACAGCCACTGTTCGTCATCGTCCTGGAACGAGAACACGCCCTCATTCGGCCGGTCCTGATCGGGCAGGAACTTGCCGAGCGCATCGGTATATTCGATCAGCGGTGTTTCCACCGGTTCGAAGCCATAAAGCTCGTAGACGGCCTTGATCTTCGCGACCATGGCCTCGGTCGCCTTGATCGTGCCGGCATGGCGATCGACGAGCCCGCGCGGGAGCCGCGCCTTCAAGGCGTTCGTCTTCTTGATATCGGCCATGTCGTTCATTCCCGTGTCGCGCGCCCCGGTTCCGGAGCGGTGCGTTTCGTACCCCATCGACCCCCTCGGGGCAACCTTGGGGCCCCCAAACGAAAAGGCCGCCCCGAAGGGCGGCCTTGACGAAACGCTGAGGCGCGGAGGCTCAGAACGCGCGGCCGAGCTTGGCGTCGACCGAATACTGGTTGGCGCCGCGGAACACGAAATAAAGCGAGGCGAAGAACCACAGCGCCGGATATTCGAAGCCGCCGCCCTGGGCGAAGAAGCCGTTGCCGATATGGACGCTCATGACGGCGACCGCGAGAACGATGGTCGTCGCGACGGCCGCCGGCCGGGTGAAGAGACCGATGGCGAGCAACAAGCCGCCAACGAATTCGCCGAGGCCGGCGAGAACGGCGAGCGGCACGGCCGGCTCGAGGCCGATCTGGCTGAAGAAGCCCGCGGTGCCGGCGATGCCGCCGCCGCCGAAGAGGCCAAACAGCTTCTGGGCGCCATGCGGCACCATCCAGAGGCCGACGGCGACGCGCAGCAGCGCTTCGAACAGCGGCGTGGCACGGGAATATAGGCCGCCAAGGGCAGGCACGATGAGCTTCTGGCTGGAAAGATCGGTCAAGGAACGCACTCCGGAGAGGTGAATAGCTGACCGCTATCTACAGCATTTGGATTGTCTCTGAAAACTACCCGACGAACTACACACTGTTCAATTTTAGTGGACGATCTCGTGATCGCCTGTGAGGGCAGCCACGAGATGTCCTTGAGGATCAGGCAGGGATTGTTGTCGGCGCGGCGTCTTCGATCAGCGTATGCATGCCTTCGTCCGCGCCGATGAGGCGGAGGAAGCGCTGATGCAGCGGCACGAGGCTGGAGCGATGGCCGATCGAGACGACGGTCGTCTCCGGTAGGCGATCGGCGATGAGCTTGTAGATATCGGCCTCGCCGGCCTCGTCGAGCGCGCTGGTCGCTTCATCGAGCAGCAGCCAGTCGGGCTTCGCCAGCAGGGCGCGCGCAATGGCGATTCGCTGCTGCTCGCCGCCCGAAAGCCGATTGCCCCAATTGGCCGGCTCGTCGAGCTCGGCCAAAAGCCGCGCGAGGCCGACGGCGCCGAGCACATCGCTGACGTCCGAATCGGAGATCGCCTCGGGCTCGCGCGGATAGGCGAGGGCGGCCCGCAGCGTACCGAGCGGCATATAGGCGTTCTGCGGCAAGATGAGCAGATCGGCATTCTCGGGGATATGCACGCCGCCGCCGCCGAACGGCCAGATGCCGGCGAGCGCCCGGAAGAGGCTGGTCTTGCCCGATCCGGACGGGCCGGTGACCAGCACGCTCTCACGCGGCTGCAGCGTCAATTCGGGCACCTCGACGACCGGGCGGCCATCCGGCAGGCGCACGACGAGATTCTCGATGGCGAGGCTGGCGGCGCTGTTGTCGGCGGCAAGCTTCGGGCCCTGTTCGGCCTCGGCCTCCACGGTGACCAGCGAACGGTCGAAGCCATCAAGACGATCGACGACGGCCTTCCAGTTGGCCAGTGTGTCGTATGCTGTGACGAAGAACGAAAAGGCGGCCCGCACCGTGCCGAACGCCGATGCGGTCTGCATCAGTCCGCCGAGGTCGGTGGTTCCGGCGAAATAGAGCGGGCTCAGCACGAAGAATGGGAAGATGATCGCGATCTGGCCGTAACCGCTCTGAAAGAAGTTCAGCCATTTCTGGCGCAGCATGAGCTGAAAGAAATTGCCGACGACGTTCTGGAAGCGCCCACCGAGCTGCGCGCGTTCCGCCGGCTCGCCTTGCAGCAGGGCGATTTCCTCGCCGTTTTCGCGGTCCCGCACGAGCGCGAAGCGGAAGTCTGCTTCATAGCGCTGCTGCATGAAGTTGAGATGCACCAGCGGCTTGCCGATCCAGTGCGCGAAGAATGTGCCGACGATCGCATAGGCCAGCGACGTCCAGACGAGATAACCGGGGATGTAATAGCTCTGCCCGAAAAGCACGAGCGGCTTGTCGGAGGAGAGGCCCCAGAGAATGAAGATGAACGAGACCAGCGTGACGATCTGTCCAAGCATCGCAACGCCGATGGATAGCGTTCCGTCGACGAATTGCTGCGTATCCTCTGCGATACGCTGATCCGGGTTGTCGGCCGCGTTCTCAGAAAGGCGCATCCGGTAGTGCCGGGCTCCGCCCATCCAGCGGCCGAGATAGCGCCCGACCATCCACTCCCGCCAGCGGATGCGCAGCCATTGCGACATGTAGGTCTGGTAGACGCCGGAGAGAATCGAGAGCGCCGCGATCCAGCTGAAGACGAAGAAGAGCTGGTAGGCGAAGGCGTCCCAGTTCTTGTTCTGCAGCGAATTATAGAAATCGTTGTTCCACTTGTTGAAGCGGACGTCGAGCCATACGCCAAACAGCTGCAGGCCGATGACGATGGCGAGCATGCCGAGCGCGAACCATTTCTGCTCGGATTTGAAATAGGGGACGGCTAGCCGCGCGATCGTCCTAAAGGCATCGCGGATGGCGCTCAGCTTCATCGTCGGCTCCGATATCAAGGGCAGGACGGGTCACTATGGGGATCGTCGTCTGTCGGCGTGCTTGCCGGAACATTACCGGAAGATGACAGCCGCGTCCGCGCGGTCGCCGCGTGGCGTCGTGATGGGCAGGACTGCTGGCAGGTTTCGGTCTTGCCGCCCGGATCGGGAACGGCAGGTCGAATCGGGAACGGCCGATCCGCGATGACGCGGACACCGGAGCGCGGCGATTCGAGAAGTTCGCCGTGGTGGCTCCGGCCTAGAAAGGCCAGAGCTTGGTGATGTCGAACTTCTTCATCTTGGCCTTTGGCGGATCCGACATCGGCGCATTCGGATCGGGCTCGCGATAGGCGACCGGCGGCTCGGTCAGATATTTGCGGACCGGATTGCCATTGGCGTCAACCGAGCCGCGCTTGCTCTTGTGCAATTCGTCCCAGGCCTGCTTGCCCTCGGCGCGACGCTGCGCGTCATAGGCATTGGCGCTCGCCTGCGCATTGCCGATCGATGTCTGGCCGGCGGGCAGGATGAAATTCGGCGACGGCTTGCCGAACGAGGCCTGCTTGGCCTGCTTGCGCTGCTGCGCATCGACATCGGGATCCTTCGGCCAGTTCGGGTCGGATTCGACCGAAGCCACGGCTGTGGTTGTGGCCGCAGAGCCCGGCACCGGCAATGTGCTGGCATTGGGCGGTGCCACGATATTGCCGCGCGGCCGATAGTCGATCGGCGGCGCCTTGCTGCCGCCAAGGCTGGCGATGCCCATCAGGTCGGACACCGTCTGCTGCTCGGGCGAGATACCGGTGCCATAGGTCGTGCCCGAACAGGCAGCGACGAGGCCGGCCAGGATGCTGATGGCCGGCAGGGCGGCAAGACGCGGAATGCTGAATGCGAGCATGTCGACGGGTTACTCCTCGGCGCCCGACGGTGGACGCAGCATGATCGCCGCAGTTTAGGACGATGAAACGGGCAAAATTCCGGCACGCGTGTGCGGCCGTTCTAAGCGATCGTTTCTCCCTCGGCAACATCGCTGCTGCCCGCGAGGCGCAGATCGACATCCGAGCCGGGCCCGGCGGCAGCCAGAATGGCGCGCGCGGCCAGTGAATCGAGGTCCATCTGCGCGATGAGCGCGTCGATCGAGGTAAAGCGCTCCTCGCCACGCAGGAAGGCGTGAAACGTGACCGCGACCGTCTCGCCATAGAGATCGCCCGCGAAATCGAACACATGCGCTTCGAGGATCACAGCGCCATTGTCGAAAGTGGGCCGGCGGCCATAGCTCGCCACACCGGGAAGGACGGTGCCGTCGGCGCGCGTCAGTGTGACCGCATAGATGCCGAGTGCCAGGCCGCAATCGGCGGCGAGGCGGATATTGGCCGTCGGATAGCCGAGTTCCCGTCCCCGCTTGTCGCCATGCTGCACGGCCCCGACTACAAACCAGCGATAGCCAAGCTCGTCATTCGCGAGCGCGATATCGCCTTCTTCGAGCAGGCTGCGGATGCGGCTCGCCGAATAGGGGGCGCCGAATGCGTCCGTGACAGCGCCGACCACCGTCGTGGTGAAGCCGTGCCGTTCGCCGGCGCTGGCAAGGAAAGCCGGCGAGCCCAGCCGGTCGTGCCCGAACTGGAAGTCGTGCCCGACGACGACCGCCGTGATGCCGAGCCGCTTGACGAGCACATCGGCGACGAACTCCTCGGCGCTGACATTCGCGAATTCGGTGTCGAACTTGGCGACGACCACGCCGTCGAGACCGAAGGCGCCGGCCAGCCTCGCCTTGGCATCGAGCGGCGTCAGGCGGAACAGAGGTTCACCGGGACGCAGCACCGTGCGCGGATGCGGCTCGAAAGTCAGCATCAGCGCCGGAATTCCGCGGGCATCCGCCTCGTTCCGGCTGGCGGCGAACAATGCATGATGGCCGCGATGCATGCCGTCAAAATTGCCGATGGCGAGCGCGGCGCCGCGCAGCCGTGCCGGGACATCGTCGAGCGGGATGAGGGGAGCCGCCGTCAGCATCGGTCCGCCGTCGAGATCCTGAGTGAAAGGGCCGGCGCTCCGACGGCGCCCATGCGCAGCGGAAACTGGCCGCTGGGCGCGTGTCCGTCAAGGCGGCGCGAGACCGTCATGCGCACGGTTCTCACCAGATGAGCCCCGGCAGGAAGGCCGTGGCTCCGAGGCCTTCGTCGGCGAGAAACCGGTGCACCGCCGCGATATCAGGCGCATCGGCCGGTCCGAAATGGCCGGAATGGATGCCGCCGGTCACGAACAGAACATCGATGTCGTGGCGGAACGCGCCCGCAAGGTCGGTCGGCGCGCCATCGCCGATCGCCAGGACTCGGTCGCGGGCCACCGGGCCGCCGCGGATCGCGGCGACGCGTTCGAGGGCCGCCTCATAGATCGGCGCGTGCGGCTTGCCAGCGACGGACGTCGATCCGCCAAGCGCTGAATAGCGCGCCGCCAGCGCACCGGCGCAGTAGACCAGCTGGTGGCCCCGCTCGACCACGATGTCAGGATTGGCGCAGATCATCGGAAGCCCGCGCACCGCCAGAGCCGCAAGCTCTGCCTCATAATCTTCAGGCGTTTCATGAATGTCGTCCCGCAGCCCCGTGCAGCAGACGATCTCGGCCTCCTCCACGCTCGAAAGCGGCAGGTCGAGGCCGTCATAGAGCGTCAGGTGCTGGGCCGGCCCGATATGGCGCAGCCGGGCAGGCGCCTTCTCGGCCAGAAGTGCGCGCGTGACGTCCCCCGAGGTGACGATCGCATCATAGGATGTCGCGGCAACGCCGAGTTCGGCAATCTGCTCGATGATGAAGGGACTGGTGCGCGGCGCATTGGTGATGAGGACCACGGTCCCCCCGGCAGCGCGGAACGCCGCCAGAGCTTCACGCGCGGGCGGGAAGGACGCCATGCCGTTATGCAGCACGCCCCAGACATCACACAGCACCGCGTCGTAGCGCGGCGCCAGGGAAGCGAGACCCGGCACGGGGCCGGGCGCAGAATAATTGGCCATGCGAAGCGCCTATTGGTTTGCAGCGCGAGGGTCAAGCAGAACGCGGATGGTTCCAGCGCGATTATGCATTGTTGCATTGCAACAATATTGCTGCAATGCAACACAAATTTGGAACTCTTTGTTTACCCTGTTCTGCCAGTCTCCATTGCGACAGCGGGAATGCCGCGTCGGAAGAGGGGTCTTCCTGAAATGGGGTTTGTCGGCGGCTCGCAAGGGCCCGTCCAGATTGTGATCGTCGATGCCGATCCGGTGCAGCGCCGGATCGCCGCCGGCCACGCAAGCTTGCTCGCTGGCACGAGCGACGCGCCTGTGGCGTTCGCGACGCGTGCGGAGGCAATCGGCATGCTCGCCAGCGACAAGCGCGCCGTGGTGCTCGCCGATCTCGAAACCGTGGGCGGCGTCGAGGCCCTGACGATCTTCGCTGAAGGCTCCTCGCGGGTGATCGCCACCAGCGCGCGCGGCTCGCTGAATACGGCGGTTGCAGCGATGCGGGCTGGCGCCGTCGATTATCTGCAGAAGCCTTTCGGTGCCGCCGCTCTCATCGAGCGGCTGGAAGCGGCCATCAGGGCCTGGGACTTCAGAGTCGCCCCTGAAGCGGAGAAGCCTGAAGCGACGGGGCCGGCCGGTGCCACCGAGCCGCAACGCGAAGGCTTCGAGAATTTCGTCGGGCGTTCCCCGGCCATGCTCACGGTGTTCGAACAGATCGAGCGCATCGCGCCGTCGCGTGCGCCCGTGTTCATCACCGGCGAGAGCGGCACCGGCAAGGAAGTCTGCGCCGAGGCGCTGCATGCGCGCTCCGGCCGGGGCGGCAAGCCGTTCATCGCCATCAATTGCGGCGCGATCCCGAAAGATCTCATGGAAAGCGAGATCTTCGGCCATGTGCGCGGCGCCTTCACAGGCGCGACTGAGACGCGGGCCGGTGCGGCCGAGCTCGCCGATGGCGGCACGCTGTTTCTCGATGAGATCGGCGAGATGGATCTCGGCCTGCAGGCCAAGCTGCTGCGCTTCATCCAGAGCGGCACGGTACAGCGGGTCGGCGATGCCGCCGTGCGCCGCGTCGACGTGCGCATCGTCAGCGCCACCAATCGCGATCCCTTTGCCGAGATCGCGGCCGGGCGCTTCCGCGAGGACCTGTTCTATCGGCTGCATGTCCTGCCGATCCACATGCCGCCGCTGCGCGAGCGCGGCGAAGACATCCTTCTGCTCGCAAGCACCTTCCTCTCCCGCTATGCCGCCGAGGAAGGGCGCTCGTTCCGCGGCTTCGCTGCCGATGCTGCCGAGCGGCTGATCCATCATCCCTGGCCGGGCAATGTTCGCGAACTCCAGAACGCGATCCGCCGGACCGTGGTGCTCAATCATGGCGGCGAGGTTGCGGCCGCAATGCTTCCGGCAACGATTCGCAGCAGCGCCGCGCCCGGTCTCGTGGAAGAGTCGCCGAGCCCGCCCCGCCGGGACGCCGCGCCGATCATGCCGTTCTGGGAGCAGGAGCGCTCGATCATCGAAAGCGCCGTCGGCGCCTTCGCGGGCAATATCGCACGCGCGGCTGCTGCGCTCGAAATCAGCCCTTCGACGATTTATCGCAAGCGTCAGGCCTGGCAGGAAAAGCGGACGGCCTGAGCCGACCTCGGCCTTTCATGCTCAGCCACCGAAATGCTTGCGCCAGGCGTTGCGGGACGGCATGTTCCGCCTGAACGGGCTGTTCTTGGGCGTGTTTTTGCGCCTTGCGAGGGGTGGGTCATGAGGTCAAGGGCGTCCCGGCTTTCCGGGATCGCGGCGGCGGGTGCGTTCGTGCTCGCCATGTCGGGGCTGGCGGCAACGGCCGGCGAAATCGCCAGCAAGGCGAGCGAAGCCGAGACGCTGCTGGGTGAGGGCAAGCTGCCCGAGGCGGTCGATGCGCTCGACGCGTCGGTGGAAGCCTTCTGGAAGGTAGCGCCGCTCTCGTTCCGCAAGGCACTGTTCGTCGACAGCGTCACCGGCTTCGGCGAATACCAGCCTAGGGCCGATTCGACCTTTGCGCCGAAGACCGAACTGAAGATCTACGCCGAGCCGGTCGGCTTCGGCTGGAAAGAGGTCCCTGACGGCGAGACCGTCACATTCCGGACCTCGATCGAGATCCGCAGCGAGAAGGGGCTGATTCTCGCCAAGTCGGCGTCGCCGGCGGTGCTCCAGAAGACCAGCCGAAGCAAAAGCCGCGATTTCCACATCACAGTCACCTTCGATCTGCCCGCTCTGAAGCCGGGCGCCTACAGATTGATCCTGACCGTCACCGATGAGGCGACCGGCAAATCCGCTCCGATCGAGCTACCACTGACTATTTCCTGAGGACAACGAGTGAGCGCATGTGATGTCGCTCACTGCGCCCGACCGGCAACCATGGTGGAGACGGTCGTCCGCCGGCTGTCCCGGGAACCATCGGGAGCCTCCATGGCAAGCGTCTATGATTTGAAGCCGCGTTTCCAGGCGCTGCTGCGTCCACTCGTTCGTCAACTGGCGCGCGCCGGCATCACCGCCAATCAGGTCACCCTTGCCGCGGCGCTGCTGAGCATCGCGGCCGGCGTGGCTCTCGTAGTGTTTGCGGGCAGCCGCGCCAGCCTCCTGCTGATGCCACTCGTTCTCTTTCTGCGCATGGCGCTGAATGCCATCGACGGCATGCTCGCGCGCGAGCATGGGCAGAAATCCCGGCTCGGCGCGCTCCTGAACGAGATCGGCGACGTGGTGTCAGACGGCGCGCTCTATCTCGCGCTGGTGCCCGCCTTGGCGCCCTTCGGCGCAGCGCCAGCGCCAATCATCTTCTTCGTCTTCGCGGCCATGCTGACCGAATTCACAGGCGTGCTCGGTCTGACGATCGGCGGCTCGCGGCGCTATGACGGCCCGATGGGTAAGTCGGACCGCGCCGCCGCCATTGGCTTCCTCACCTTCATTCTTGCCATCGGCGTCCGTGGCGGAGTCTGGGTGGATATCGTCATGATGCTGCTGGCGCTTCTCGCGGTGTGGACGTCGGTCCGACGCGCCCGAGCCAGCCTTGGAGAAGCCTCATGAGCGGCCAGACTATGATTGATTTCCTGGCTGGGCGCGGTGTTCCCGTCCCACTCGCCGCAACCATCGCCGTCATTCTGGCCGGGCTCGTTTTCGCGTCGGTGTTTGTGCGTCTGCGGCGGCCGGCCGATGAAGCCGGCGCCGCCAAGCGGCGCGAGTTGAAGGCGCGAATCCGCTCCTGGTGGGTGATGGTGACGATCCTCGTCGCCGCCCTCCTGGTCGGGCGGACCGCGATGGTCGTCCTGTTCGCTTTTGTGAGCTATCTGGCGCTCAAGGAATATCTGACCATCATCCCGACCCGCCGCGCTGATCGCGTCGTGCTGCTCATCGCTTACCTCGCCGTGCCCATCCAGTATTACTGGGTTGGCACGGCCTGGTACGGCATGTTCGTCATCTTCGTGCCGGTCTATATGTTCCTGATCCTGCCGGGCGCACTCGTGCTGCGCGGCGAGACCAGCGGCTTCCTGAAGGCGGCGGGTACGCTGCATTGGGGGCTGATGATCGCTGTGTTCGCGCTCAGCCATGCGGCCTATCTGCTCGCCGTCCCGCCGCCGGGCTCGCATGAGGGCACAGGAGCCGGCCTCCTCGTCTTTCTCATCGTGGTGACCGAATTCAACGATGTCGCGCAGTTCATGTGCGGACGGAAGTTCGGCCGCCGCAAGATCACGCCGAAGGTCTCGCCCAACAAGACCGTCGAGGGCTTTCTCGGCGGGCTGGTCGCGACTGTCCTGCTTTCGGCAGTGCTGGCGCCCCAACTGACGCCGATCACGATGCCGGCCGGCGCCGCGATCGGGGCGCTTCTGGCCGTTGCCGGCTTCTTCGGCGACATCGTCATGTCGGCGATGAAGCGCGACCTCGGCATCAAGGATACAGGCACCATGCTGCCCGGCCATGGCGGCATTCTCGACCGCATCGACAGCCTGGTCTTCACGGCGCCGCTGTTCTTCCACACTGTCCGCTACTTCTATTTCTGAGCGACGGCATGCGTCTCCATCTCCGCTCGCTCCTCCGACTGCTGTTCTTCGCGCTGGTCGTCAGGCCGTTCCTGCTGATCGCGATCGGCCTTGCCGTGCGTCATCCCGAGCGGCTCCCCAAGAACGGACCGCTGATCATCGCGGCCAATCACAACAGCCATCTCGATACGCTGGCGCTGATGGCGCTGTTCCCGCTGCGCCGGCTTCGCCGCGTTCATGCCGTGGCAGCCGCCGACTATTTCCTGCAGAACCGCTTCCTGAAGTGGTTCGCGGTCGATCTTCTCGGCATCATTCCTGTCGAGCGGGGGTCGGGCAAGGGTGGCAAGGACCCGCTGGCCGGCGCGCTCGAAGCGCTCGACCGCGGCGAGATTCTCATCATCTTTCCGGAAGGGTCACGCGGGGAGCCGGAACTGCGCCAGGCTTTCAAGCGCGGCATCGGCTACATCGCCCGCAGACGGCCGGATGTTCCGGTGCTGCCGGTGTTCCTGCGCGGGTTCGGCCGTGTGCTGCCGAAGGGCGATCATCTTCCTGTCCCATTCTTCTGCGACATCGTCGTCGGCGCCCCGATGCAGGGCGTGGGCGAAGGCTTCATGCAGCGGCTGGAAAAGGCCGTCGACGACCTCGCCGCCGAGACGCCAAGCCCTGAATGGGTGTGAGTGCGGCGAACAAAAATGCGGCCCGGATTTCACCCGCGCCTTGACATTCCGACCCCCGCCTCCTAGATCGACTGCGCACGTTGGCACTCGCCTATCGGGAGTGCTAACAGCCCAGTTCACCTGAGGTTCCGCTTGGAGCGGAATTTTCACGCGAGGAGAAAATTACGATGGGTTTCCGTCCTCTGCATGACCGCGTTGTCGTCCGTCGCCTTGAAGGCGAAGAGAAGACCAAGGGCGGCATCATTATCCCGGACACCGCCAAGGAAAAGCCGCAGGAAGGCGAAGTCGTCGCCGTCGGCCCGGGCGCCCGTGACGAGGCCGGCAAGCTGGTCGCTCTCGACGTCAAGGCTGGTGATCGCATCCTGTTCGGCAAGTGGTCGGGCACGGAAGTCAAGATCGACGGCGAAGATCTCCTGATCATGAAGGAGTCTGACATTCTTGGCGTGATCGAGACCAAGGCTGCCGGCAAGAAGGCCGCGTAAGGTTCACTCCTTAGCGCGGTTTTTTATTGTCCAGTTAGCATAACAAGGGAGCAGGCCACATGGCTGCCAAAGACGTAAAGTTCTCCGCCGATGCGCGCGAAAAGCTGCTGCGCGGCGTCGACATCCTCGCCAACGCCGTCAAGGTCACGCTGGGTCCGAAGGGCCGCAATGTCGTGATCGAGAAGTCGTTCGGCGCGCCCCGCATTACCAAGGACGGCGTCTCCGTCGCCAAGGAGATCGAGCTCGAGGACAAGTTCGAGAACCTCGGCGCGCAGCTGCTGCGCGAAGTCGCCTCGAAGACCAACGACAAGGCCGGTGACGGCACGACCACGGCGACCGTTCTCGCCCAGTCGATCGTCAAGGAAGGCGCCAAGGCCGTTGCGGCCGGCATGAATCCGATGGACCTGAAGCGCGGCATCGATATGGCCGTGACTGAAGCCGTCAAGGATCTCGAGAAGCGCTCGAAGAAGATCAAGACTTCGGAAGAAGTCGCTCAGGTCGGCACCATCTCCGCCAATGGCGAGAAGGAAATCGGCCAGATGATCGCTTCGGCGATGCAGAAGGTCGGCAACGAGGGTGTCATCACCGTCGAGGAAGCCAAGACCGCCGAGACCGAGCTCGAAGTCGTCGAGGGCATGCAGTTCGACCGCGGCTACCTCTCGCCCTACTTCATCACCAATGCCGAGAAGATGGTCACGGAACTCGATGATCCGTACATCCTCCTGCACGAGAAGAAGCTCTCGAACCTGCAGGCGATCTTGCCGGTGCTCGAGGCTGTCGTTCAGTCGGGCAAGCCGCTCCTGATCATCTCGGAAGACGTCGAAGGCGAGGCTCTGGCCACGCTCGTCGTCAACAAGCTCCGTGGCGGCCTCAAGGTCGCAGCCGTCAAGGCTCCGGGCTTCGGCGATCGCCGCAAGGCCATGCTTGAGGACATCGCGATCCTCACCGCTGGCCAGGTGATCTCGGAAGACCTCGGCATCAAGCTCGAGAACGTCACGCTTGCCATGCTCGGCCGCGCGAAGAAGGTCACGATCTCCAAGGAGAACACGACCATCGTCGACGGCAGCGGCAAGAAGAAGGAAATCGAGGGCCGCGTCGCGCAGATCAAGGCGCAGATCGAGGAGACTTCCTCGGACTACGACAAGGAGAAGCTCCAGGAGCGTCTCGCCAAGCTCGCTGGTGGCGTCGCCGTCATCCGCGTAGGCGGCTCGACCGAGGTTGAGGTCAAGGAGCGCAAGGACCGCGTCGACGACGCGCTCAATGCGACCCGCGCGGCCGTTGAAGAAGGCATCGTCCCCGGTGGCGGCGCTGCTCTCTTGCGCGCCAAGAAGGCCGTCGAGAAGCTGAAGTCCGACAATTCGGACATCGAAGCCGGCATCAAGATCGTGCTTCGTGCGCTTGAGGCTCCGATCCGCCAGATCGCCGAGAATTCCGGCGTCGAAGGCTCGATCGTCGTCTCCAAGGTCCTCGAGAACAAGTCGGACACGTTCGGCTTCGACGCCCAGAACGAAGAGTTCGTCGACCTGGTTCTCGCCGGCATCATCGACCCGACCAAGGTCGTCCGCACGGCGCTGCAGGACGCGGCTTCGGTCGCTTCGCTGATCGTCACCACCGAGGCGCTCATCGCCGATCTGCCGAAGCCGGCTTCCGGCGCTCCGCAGATGCCGGGCGGCGGCGGCATGGGCGGCATGGACTTCTAGGAAGTCCGATCTCCCAAGAGTTCAGGAAGGGCGCGGCGCAAGCCGCGCCCTTTTTGTTTTGCGGTTGGCCTCAAGCTTCCGTCACGGCAATGCTGTCGCGTGAGAACGGCGCGAGCGTTGCCTTTTCCTGCCCGCTCTCGACGATCATGCCGGACAGCGCCGCGACAGGCGCGACGAGGAAAGGCGAGACGGCGCCGATCTTCTCGGAGGATACCAGCGCGATCGTCTCGGCGGCCTGGCCCATCAATTGCCGCTTGATCGCGGCCTCCTCGATATCGCCGGTGGTCAGCCCCGCTTCGGCGTGGATGCCCGTGACGCCGAGGAAATAGATGTCGGCCCGGATGCGGGCGATCTGTTCAGCGGCGATGGCCCCGACCGCGACGATTGAATGGCGGAAGAGCCGTCCGCCGATGATGATGACCTCGACCGCCTGATGCGGCATCAGCGCCAGGGCCGTGCTCGGCGCATGCGTGACGATCGTCGCGCGGAGGCTAGGTCGAAGATGCCGGGCAACTTCCAGCGCCGTGGTGCCGCCGTCGAGGATCACGACCTGGCCGTCCTCGACCATCGCCGCCGCCGCGCGCCCGATCGCCCGCTTTCCGTCTGGGCCGATCGCCTGTCGCGCGGCGAAATCGGCAACGCCGGGGCTCGCCGGCAGTGCGCCGCCATGGACCCGTTGCAGCAGGCACTCTCCGGCCAGCTCGCGCAAATCGCGCCGGATCGTGTCTTCCGAGAGGCCGAGTTCCTGGCTAACGGTCTTGGCGACGACACGGCCGTCGCGCTTCAGCATGTCGAGGATGTGGCGTTTGCGCTCGCTGGTCAGCACGGCATCGATCCCTGCACGATATTGCACGAAAACACACAATCGCGTATAAACGCGGATGTTCGTGCAATCCTGTGTAGAGAAAGCTGTTGCCCATGTCGACAAAGTCCGCGCCTGCCGCCGTACCCATGATCATCCTCGTCGCCGGTCCCTATCGTTCGGGGACGGGGGATGATCCTGCCCGCATGGCCGCCAATCTCCGAACGCTCGAAGCGGCGGCATTGCCGCTGTTTCGCGCCGGCCATATCCCGCTGATCGGCGAATGGCTGGCCCTGCCTCTCATGGCGGTCGCCGGATCAACCGCGATCGGCGATGCCGTCTATGAGGAGATCGCCTATCCGGTCGCCCATCGGCTGCTGCCGCGCTGCGATGCTGTGCTGCGCCTTCCGGGCGAGTCCAAGGGCGCCGATCTCGACGTGAAGATCGCCCGCGAGCGCGGCCTCAAGGTCTATCACCGCATCGCGGACGTGCCAGGTTGCGCCGTGCCGTCCATCTAGTTCGTGCAATTTCGTGCAGAGTTATCGACGCTGCCTGAAAAAGTCGCGCAGCAGCGCCGATGCCGCGCCTGCGGCGATGCCGTCATAGACCTCGGGCGCGTGGTGGCAGGTCGGCTGGCTGTAGAGGCGAACGCCGCTTTCGACGGCTCCGCCTTTCGGATCGGTCGCCGCATAATAGAGGCGTCGGATACGGGCGAACGAGATCGCCGCGGCGCACATCGGGCAGGGCTCCAGCGTCACATAGAGGTCGGCGCCGACGAGCCGTTCCGAGCCCAGCTTTGCCGCAGCTTCGCGGATGACCAGCATCTCGGCATGAGCGGTCGGATCCTTCAGCTCCAGCGTGCGGTTTCCGGCGCGGGCGATGATGATGCCATCGAGCACGATGACCGCGCCGATCGGCACTTCGCCGCGTTCAGCGGCCAGCCTTGCCTCGGCGAGCGCCTCCGCCATCGGCGAAGGGGCCGTTTCGCCGGTCGGCTCCTGCGTCTCATCGCTCATGCCGTCTCGCCTCGCTGGCGGCGCTCTGTTAAGGAAGCGGCCGAGGTGATTACCCATGAAGCCGCCGAAGAAACGCATAGACGACGCCGCCGCCCATCGCCAGAGCAGCGCTGAGGCCGAGACGGAGGGCGAACGCATCGCCAAGGTGCTGGCCCGCGCCGGGCTCTGCTCGCGCCGCGATGCCGAACGCTGGATCGAGGACGGCCGCGTCGCGATCAATGGAACGGTCCTGACGACGCCTGCGGTCAATGTCGGCCGCAAGGACAAGGTGACCGTCGATGGCGTGCCGCTGCCGGCGCGCGAACGCACGCGGCTGTGGCTGTATCACAAGCCGCGCGGCCTCGTGACGACGGCGCGCGATCCCGAGGGGCGCCCGACGGTGTTCGATGCGCTGCCGGAGCATATGCCGCGCGTTGTCGCGGTCGGCCGGCTCGATATCAACACCGAGGGACTGCTGCTGCTGACCAATGACGGCGGTCTCGCCCGCGTGCTGGAACTGCCCTCCACCGGCTGGCTGCGCCGCTATCGCGCCCGCGCCTGGGGCGAGGTGCTGCAGCCCGATCTCGACAGGCTCAAGGACGGCGTCACCATCGACGGTATGCTCTATGGCGCCATCGATGCCCAGCTCGAGCGCATCCAGGGTAGCAATGTCTGGGTCGCGCTGGCGCTGCGCGAGGGCAAGAACCGCGAGGTCAAGAATGTGCTCGCTAATCTCGGCCTCGACGTCAACCGCCTGATCCGCATCTCCTATGGCCCGTTCCAGCTTGGCGATCTGCCTGAGGGCGAGGCGGTCGAGATCAAGGGCCGCGTGCTGCGCGACCAGCTCGGCCAGAAGCTTGCCGACGAGGCCGGCGCCGATTTCGATGCGCCGCTCCGTGAAACCGGGCGGCCATCCCGTGCTTCGCAACGGTCTCAGGATGCGGAGACTGCCGACCGGGATCAGGAACGGCCGGCTGGCCGTGAACGGCCGCAGCGGCGCGAGCGCGTCGAGCCGGAGGGGGATCATCGCCTGAAGCGGCCGAAGCCTGCAGCCTCGCGCCTGCGCGAGACGACGCTGGAAGAACCGGCCCGCCCGGCGCGCGGGGGCCGTGTCCGTTCGGAGCGTCCCATTCCCACGGCAGAAGGCGAGGGGCGGGGCGATCGGCCCCGTCGCGGTCCCGGCCGTATCGACAGCGAGGCTGCTGCCACGCCGCGCGGTTCCGTCCGTGCCGAGCGCGGCACGCGCGGCCGGGCGCGCTTCGAGCATCCCGCCCCAGAAGCGGATGAAGGCAAGCCGGCTGAAAAGCCGCGTGGTCGTTCAGGTTCGCGTTCTCAAGAGGATCGCCCGCGGTCGCAGCGCCATGGCGAAGGCCGACTGACGGCCGGCAAGCCTGTCGGCGCGCGTCCCGCCCGCAGCGAGCGGCCGCAGACATCGCGCCCTGCGCGCTCCGGCGCCGGCGAAAAGCCCTCCCATGGCGAGCGTCCGCCGCGCCGTGAGAAGCCGGCCGGCGGCGAGCGCGCCTCCTATGGCGACAAGCCCGCTTACGCCGACAAGCCCTGGCGAAACGAAAAGCCAACGCGCGGCGGCGACAAGCCGGCGCGCGGCGACCGCCCATCGCGTGACGACGCGCCGCGCGGCAAGCGGCCGGGCTTCAAGGGCGCTGCGCCCGGCGCCGGCCCTGCCGGTGACAAGCGGCCCGGCGGACGCGGTCCCGGTCGTCCGAAGACGCGGGGCACGGATGGCGGCGGCGGTTCGACGGGAGGTGGCGGTGCGAATCGTCGGAGGTGAGTGGCGCGGCCGCACGCTGGGCGCGCCGAAGAGCCAGGCGATCCGTCCAACCTCCGACCGCCTGCGTGAAAGCCTCTTCAACGTGCTCGCGCATGGCTATGACCACAAGGTGGCCGGCGCGCGCGTGCTCGACCTCTTCGCGGGGACGGGCGCGCTCGGCCTCGAAGCGATGTCGCGCGGCGCCAGCTATGCACTCTTCGTCGATGAGGGCGTCGAGGCGCGTGGCCTGATCCGGCAGAACATCGAGACACTTGGACTGACAGGCCGGACGCGACTGTTCCGGCGCGACGCCACCAAGCTCGGACCGGCCGGCACTGTCGCTCCCTTCGATCTCGTCTTCGCCGATCCGCCCTATGATCGGGGCCTCGGCGAGCCGGCGCTCGCGTCGGCAGTCGCGGGGAATTGGCTGGCGCCCGGCGCGCTTATCGTGCTGGAGGAAGCGGCCGACGTGATCATCGAACCGGTCGATGGCCTCGAACGGGTCGAGCGCCGCGAGGCCGGCGACACGCAACTGCTGTTTTTCCGATTCGCCGACCGCAGCTGATATTTTCCTCGCCTCGCCGTTAAGACTATCCTAGGCTTTGTGTCCGGGGGCAGTGGTAACGCGTGTCGAGGACTGATGGACCAGCGTAGCTTGATCCCTGACCGAACCCGCTTTTTGGCGGCGCCGCACCTGTTCATCGCCCTCCTTGTCGTCGTCTGTCTTGCGGGTTTCGCAAGGACGCCGGCCTTTGCCGACGAACCCGTCCGCATCGCGCCCGACGCGACGACCTTCACGCTCGACAACGGCATGCAGGTGGTGGTGGTCCCGGATCACCGGGCACCGATCGTCACCCACATGGTCTGGTACAAGATCGGTGCTGCCGACGATCCGCCGGGCAAGTCCGGCATCGCTCATTTTCTTGAACACCTGATGTTCAAGGGTACCAAGGCGCATCCGGCCGGCGAATTCTCTTCCAAGGTTTCCGAAGGCGGCGGCCAGGAGAATGCCTTCACCACGGCCGACGCCACAGCCTATTTCCAGACGATCGGCAAGGAACGCCTCGGCACGGTCATGGCCTTCGAGGCCGACCGCATGGAGGGGCTTGATCTCTCGGAAAAGACCGTCCTGTCGGAGCGCGACGTCATTCTTGAGGAACGGCGGATGCGGATCGACAACGATCCCGGCGCTCTGCTCGGCGAGGCGATGAACGCCGCGCTGTACCAGAACCATCACTACGGCATCCCCACCATCGGCTGGATGCAGGAGATGCAAGGCCTGACCGCAGCCGATGCGCTGGCGCAGTACCGCCACTACTACACGCCCAACAATGCCATCCTGGTTGTCGCCGGCGACGTCACGCCGGAGGAAGTGCATCGCCTCGCGGATGTCACATTCGGCAGGGTGCCGCGCCGCTCGGAACCTGGTGAGCGCAACCGGCCGAAAGAGCCGCCGCCGCTCGCCGCGCGCTCGGTCGATCTTGTCGATTCGCGCGTCAGCCAGCCGTCCTGGCAGCGCGACTATCTGGTGCCGTCCTACTCGTCAGGCAAGCCCGGCGAAGCCGAGGCGCTCGACGTGCTTGCCGATATTCTTGGCCGCGGCACCACCAGCCGTCTTTACCGCGCTCTCGTGATCGACCAGGGGCTCGCGACGTCCGCCGGCTCTTATTACAGCGGCGAGGCGCTCGACTATGGCCGCTTCGGTGTCTATGCCAGCCCACGCGGTGACGTGCCGCTCGCCAAGCTCCAGACGGCCGTCGATGCTGTGATTGCCGACATTCGCGACCATGGCGTCACGGCCGAGGAGCTTGCATCGGCCAAGCAGCGGACGCGGGCCCAGGCCATCTACGCCCAGGACAGTCAGGCGATGCTCGCCCGCATCATCGGCATGGCGCTCGCGACCGGTCAGCCGCTCGACGCCGTTCAGGGCTGGCCCGCCCGCATTGGCGACGTCACGGTGGAAGATATCTCGGCCGCCGCGAAAACCTTTCTTGACGTACGCCGGTCTGTGACTGGTACGCTGACCCCCGCACCGGCCGAAGGCCGCAGCTGATACGAACGGAGATCGACCTTCATGGCCAAGCTTCTCGTCCGCCTCGGCATGGCCGTATTCGGCCTTCTGGTAATTATTCCCGCGAGCCAGGCCATGTCGATCCAGAAGGTCGTTGGCCCGCCCGGTGTCGAGGCCTGGCTGGTCGAGGACTACACGGTCCCGATGATCGCGATGGACTTCGTGTTTGCCGGCGGCGCGGCACAGGACCCTGCCGACAAGCCGGGTGTCGCCAATATGCTGTCGAGCCTGCTCGACGAGGGGGCGGGCGCCATGAAGAGCGCCGCCTTTCAGAAGGCACTCGATGATCGCTCGATCAGCATGAGCTTCGATGCTGGCCGCGACGGGTTCTACGGAGATCTGAAGACGTTGTCGGAGAATCGCGACGAGGCCTTCGGCCTGCTCGCCGCTGCGTTGCAGGCGCCGCGCTTCGACACCGAGCCGGTCGAGCGCATTCGTGCCCAGATCGCGGCGAGCATCAAGAACGACGCCAGCGACCCGCAGGCGGCGGCAACCCTTGCGGTCTGCGCCAAGGCCTTCCCCAACCATCCCTATGGCCGGCCGCTTGACGGCACGTCCGACAGCCTCGCTGCCATTTCGCGTGACGATCTCGAGGCCTATCGCAGTCATGTCTTCGCCCGCGACAATCTCAAGGTCGCTATCGTCGGCGCGATCAGCCCCAAGGACGCGACTGCGATGCTGGCACGCGTCTTCGGACCGCTGCCGGACCGCGCGCAGCTGACGCCCGTTGCCGACATCGTGCCGCAGGCCGGCATCATCGCCATCGACCAGCCCAATCCGCAGACGCTGATCCGCTTCGGCGGGCCAGGCATCAAGCGCAACGATCCCGATTTCATGGCGGCTTATGTCGTCAATCACATCCTCGGCGGCGGTACGATGTCGTCGCGGCTCTACACCGAGGTCCGAGAGAAGCGCGGTCTCGCCTATACGATCTCGACCTCGCTGGTAACGCTCGCCCACGCAGATGCCTTCGCCGGTGGAACCGCGACCCGGGCCGATCGCGCGCCCGAGACAATCGCGCTGATCAAGGATCAGATTGCCCGCTTCGCTGCTGAAGGCCCCACCGAGGCGGAACTCGCCAAGGCCAAGAGCTACATGATCGGCTCTTATGCGCTGCGGTTTGATTCATCGAGCAAGATCGCGCGCCAGATCCTCGGCATCATGGTCGACAATCTCGGCATCGACTATGTCGAGAAGCGCAACAGCCTGATCGAGGCTATCTCCATCGATGATGCCCGCCGCGCGGCTCGCCGCCTGTTCTCCGAAGGCACCACGATGGTGGCAACGGTTGGACCGGCCAAGACGAAGACGGCGACTGCGGAAACGTCGGTCCCGCCGCAGCTCTGAGCGGCGCGGACTATTCCGCCGCCTCGGCGGTCGCCTTTTCGGCGGCCTCGTTGAGCGCCTTGGACCGCCGCTTGGGTTCGACCAGCGGCTCCGGCTTCAGTTTGCCTTGGATGTCCGTGTAGGAGATCTTGCCGCCGCTCATCTGGATGGCGAGGCGCGCCGCCTCGCGTTCGCGGATCGTCTCCGCAACGTCAGCGATATGGCTTTCGTCATAGCCGAGGCCTTCGAGCGACTTCATGCCGAAGGTGAAGGCCGACTCATAGGTCTCGCGGATCTCGAAATCGACGCCCTGCTGGCGCAGTTTCAAGGTGTGCTGGCGGTCATAGGAGCGCACATAGAGCTTCGAAAGCGGGAATTCCGAACGGATCAGCTCGACGATCAGGTCGGTCGATTCCCGTTTGTCCGTGCAGACCACGACGAGGTCGGCATGTTCGATGCCGGCTGCGCGCAGCACGTCGAGCCGCGTTCCGTCGCCATAATAGACCTTGAAGCCGAACCGCGCCGCGCTCCGCACCATGTCGGCGTCCGAATCGATCGCAGTCACGTCGATGCCTTCGGAAAGAAGGAACTGCGCGGTGATCTGGCCGAAGCGGCCGAAGCCGATCATCAGGACGCGCCCTTCGAGCCCGTCGGCAACGTCGAGATCGTCGACATTGGGCTTCGGCTCCGGCAGCCACTTCAGTGCCATCACGGTGAGCGGCGTCAGCGCCATCGAGATGATCACGGTCGCGGTCAGGATGGCATTGGTGCGGCCGTCGATGATGCCGGCGGTGGTTGCGGCGGCATAGAGCACGAAGGCGAATTCGCCGCCCTGCGCCATCAGGGCCGCGCGCGACAAGGCCTCCTTGCGATTGGCGCGGAAGAGCCGGGCGATGCCGAAAATACCGATCGCCTTGACGATCATGTAGCCGATGACGGCGGCGAGGATGATGTGCCAATCCGAGACCAGCACGCCGAGATCGAGCGACATGCCGACGCCCAGGAAGAAGAGGCCAAGCAGGATGCCGCGGAACGGTTCGATATCCGCCTCGAGCTGATGGCGGAAACTCGATTCCGACAGCATCACGCCGGCGAGGAATGCGCCCATCGCCATGGAGAGGCCGCCGAATTGCATCGCCAGCGCCGATCCGAGCACGACGAGCAGCGCCGCGCCTGTCATCACCTCGCGCGCATTAGCGCCCGCAAGGATACGGAACATCGGATTGAGCAGCCAGCGTCCGGCAGCGACCAGCGCCGCGACGCAGCCGAGCGCGATCAGGCCCGAGAGCCAGAAGGGTTGATGCGCGTCGCTGCTCGTCGCGGGTCCGATCAGGACCACGATCGCCAGCAGCGGCACGATCGCAAGGTCCTCCAGCAGCAGGATCGAGACGATGCGCTGGCCCGAGGGCGAGGCGGTGTCACCGCGCTCGTCGAGAAGCTGCATCACCGTCGCAGTCGACGTCAGCACGAAGCCCATGCCGGCGACGAAGGCGGCGGCGAGCGGTAACCCGACCGCGACGCCGATCAGCGTCAACAGAGCGCCGCAGGCGACGACCTGTGCGAGGCCGAGGCCGAAGATCTCGCGTCGGAGTCCCCAGAGCCGCGTCGGCCGCATTTCGAGGCCGATCACGAACAGGAACATCACGACGCCGAGTTCGGCGACATGCAGGATTGCCTGTGGGTCGGTGAAGAAGCCAAGCCCGAACGGCCCTATGGCGACGCCTGCGGCGAGATAGCCGATGACCGAGCCGAGGCCGATCCGCTTGAAGATCGGCACGGCAACGACCCCCGCTCCAAGCAGGACAACGAGCTGGGCGAGGTCGGCGCCCTGGACTTCGGCAGCCATCAAAAGGTCTCCGTCGCGTGAGGTCATACGATGGGGCGAGGTCGTGCCGGATGCAAGCCGGATGCCGGCTCCCGGCGTGCGCTGCTGGAGCTCCTCGATGCGTCGCGCGCTGCCTTGCCGCAAGGGGTTGTTCCAGAACGCCCCGATGCCTACTAGAGGGGGAACACGGAGACCACGTGATGACAGCCCTTCCGGACCAGTCCCGCCTCGTCGATCGCGCCGCCGCGCTGGTTGAGGCCGCCCGCCGCGCCGGCGCCGATTCCGCCGATGCCTTCGCCGTCCGTCGCGTCGGTCTTTCGATCGATATCCGCAACGGCAAGGTCGACGAGACGACACGCTCGGAAAGCGACGACGTGGCGCTGCGCGTCTTCATCGGCAAGCGCCACGCCAGCGTCTCGACCAATGGTATCGCCCCGCCCGACGAACTGGCCGCGCGCGCGGTGGCGATGGCGCGGGTTGCGCCGGAAGACCAGTTCGCCGGCCTCGCGCCCGCGGATAAGCTCGCCAAATCCTGGCCTGATCTCGACCTGATGGATTCTTCGATCCCCGATCCTGACATGCTCACCGAGCGTGCGCGGGCGGCAGAGGCGGCGGCCCTCGCGGTCAGCGGGATCTCGAAATCGGGTGGCGCTTCTGCCGGCTGGGGCCTGACCGGCGCGGTGATCGCAACGTCGCACGGCTTTTCCGGCGCCTATCTCGGCTCGCGCAGCAGCGTCTCGATGACGGCGATCGCCGGCGAGGGCACGGGCATGGAGCGCGACTATGACGGCGACTCCAAGGTCTATGCGAGCGACTTGCGCGCGCCCGAAGCGATCGGCCGCGAAGCTGCGGAGCGGGCGGTACGCCGACTCAACCCAGCCCGGCTGCCGACGGGACGCGGCCACGTCGTCTATGATCCCCGTGTCGCCGTCAGCCTGATCGGCCATCTCGCCGGTGCGATCAACGGCGCCGCCATCGTGCGCAAGACGAGCTTCCTGCAGTCGGCGCTCGGCACCGCGGTTTTCGCGCCTGGCATCCGCATCAACGATGATCCGCGCCGCCTGCGCGGCCTCGGTTCACGGCCGTTCGACGGGGAGGGCGTCGCCTCCGAAGCGCTCGACCTCGTTGCGGATGGTGTATTGCAGACCTGGCTGCTCGACAGCGCCACGGCACGCGAACTCGGCCTTGAAACGAATGGCCGCGGCTCGGGCGGCGGCGGCGGCCCGCACACGACCAATATGACGCTGCTGCCGGGCGCGGTCAGTCGCGACCAACTGCTCGCCGATATCGGCGAAGGCGTCTATGTCACCGAGCTCATCGGTCACGGCGCCAATGGCGTGACCGGCGACTACAGCCGCGGCGCCGGCGGCTTCCGCATTTCCGGCGGCAAGCTGGCCGAGCCGGTGTCCGAGATCACCATCGCCGGCAATCTCAAGGACATGTATCGGCGGCTCATCGTGGCCGACGACCTCGAATATCGCTACGCGTCCAATGCGCCGACCGTCGCGATCGAGGGGATGATGATTGCCGGACGCTGACGCCGCCTCACTTGCCGAGGATCTCGCGCTGATCTCGGCGGCGGCCATCGAGGCGGGCCGCATCGCGCTCGGCTTCTTCGGCAACAATCCGCGCGCCTGGACCAAGGGCGGCGATTCGCCGGTCACCGAAGCCGACATTGCCTCCGACCGCTCGCTCCATGCCGCGCTGACCGCGGCTCGGCCCTCCTATGGCTGGCTGTCCGAGGAAAGCGCCGACACGCCGGAGCGGCTTGGCCGAAGCCGCGTCTTCGTCGTCGATCCGATCGACGGGACGCGTGGCTTCATGGAAGGCAATATCGACTGGTGTGTTTCGGTCGGGATCGTCGAAAAGGGGAGGCCGCGCGTCGGCGTCCTCTTCGCGCCGGCGCGGCAGGAGCTGTTCGAGGCGACGCGCGGCGGCGGCGCGCGGCTGAACGGCGCGACGATCGCCTCGTCCAGGCCTGCCGAAGGCGCGGCCCTGCATTTCGCCGGCCCTCTCCGGCATATGCGGGCGTTGTCCGGTGCGGGCTTTGAAGTCGCCGATCGCCGTGTCACGCCCTCGCTGGCCTATCGGCTCGCGCTGGTTGCCGCCGGCCGCATCGACATCGCAACGGCATCCGGAGATGCACGTGACTGGGACCTTGCGGCAGCAGACCTTTTGGTGCACGAAGCAGGCGGAACGCTGTGCGATGCGGAAGGCGCGCCCATCCGCTACAATCGGCCTGATCCGCGCCATCCCGCGCTGATCGCGGCGTCGCCGAAGCTCGCGGCCGAGGCTGTAGGGCCTGTCGCCGGAGCCGAGGCTGCCGCCGCGCTGCTCAGGCGTTCCTGATCGGGTGGCTTCACCCGGATGTGATTGTCGCAAAGGAGATCGGCGAAGATGCCGGAGACCAAGAAACAGCTCCTCCATCTGGTGTTCGGCGGCGAGCTCAGCTCCGTCGACGCGGCCGATTTCGCCGACCTCTCCAAGCTGGACATCGTCGGCATCTATCCCGATTACAAGACCGCCTATGACGCCTGGAAGCAGGCTGCGCAGGGCACGGTCGACAGCGCCCAGACGCGCTATTTCATCGTGCATCTGCATCGCCTGCTCGATCCAGATGCGACCGGCGCCTGATCGGTCCCCGCGGAGCCTTGGTCGCGCGACGAAGGCGGGTGATCGAGGATGAATGCGATCGTGAATGACCAGGCCCCCATCGGGTCGGCCGACGAGCCGGCCAGCCAGCCGGCGCCGAAGCCGAGAACGCCGAAACACGTGCTGAAGAAGCTCGGCACGTCCGATCGCGCCGTGCGCGTCGCCGGGCTTGCGGCTGTTGCCTATCTGAAGCTCGTCCGAGCCACCAGTCGCATCACCTTCGAGCCCCAGGACCCGCTGGAAGCCTATCGCGCGTTCCTGCCCGGCATCATGACGATGTGGCACGGACAGCACCTGATGGCGCCCTTCGTGCCGAGCAAGGGCTTCAACCTGAAGGTGATGGTGTCGCGCCATCGCGATGGCGAGATCAACGCGATCATCGCCGAGAAATTCGGTTATGGCACCATCCGCGCTTCGGCAGCGCGCACCCCCTCGCGCACCATCGAGAAGGGCGGGCTGCGCGGCTTCCTGGAAATGAAGAAGGCGCTGGCCGAAGGCGTCACGGTCGCGATGACGGCTGATCTCAGCCATGCCGAATCGCGTCGTGCGGGGCCAGGCATCATCGCGCTCTCGCGTGTCTCGGGCCGGCCGATCCTGCCGATCGCGCTCGCGACTTCCCGCCGTCTCGTCCTCGAGAACTGGGATCGCACCACGATCAACCTGCCTTTCAGCCGCGGCTCGTGCATTTTTGGCACGCCGATCGCCGTGCCGGGCGATGCCGACGAGGCCGTGCGCGAGGAAAAGCGGCAAGAGCTCGAGGCCGAGCTCAACCGGATCACCGCCATCGCCTATGAGCGCGTCGGCGGCAAAGATGACTGACGTAATCGGCAGCAGCGCGCGCGGGCTCTATCGCCTGGCGGGCTACGCCGCGATGCCGTTGGTGCCGCTGCTTCTCGCCTGGCGAACGCGGAAGGGCAAGGAAGAGCGCACGCGGCGTGACGAGCGCTATGGCCGGCCGTCGATCAATCGCCCGGCGGGACCGCTGGTCTGGATTCATGTCGCGAGTGTCGGCGAGACGAATGCCGTCATGCCACTGATCGCGCGGATCGCCGCCGAGGGGCTGACGGTTCTGCTCACCAGCGTGACGGTGACCAGCGCCCGTGTCGCTGCCCAGCGCCTGCCGCGCGGGGCGATTCATCAATATGCGCCGCTCGACATCCAGCCCTTCATCGATCGCTTCCTCGACGCCTGGAAGCCGGATCTGGCGCTGTTCTTCGAGTCGGAACTCTGGCCGACCACGATGACCCGCCTCGCGGCGCGGCGCATCCCGGAGATCCGCATCAATGCGCGCATGACGCCACGCTCCTTCCGGCGCTGGCGCCGGTTCGGCGGCGCCATGGCACCGCTGTTCGAAGGCGTCGAACTGGCTCTGGCGCAGAGCGATGGCGATGCCGAACGGCTGCGCGCCCTCGGGCTCAAGCAGGCGCGCTCGGTCGGCAATCTGAAATTCGACGTGCCCGCGCCCGGAGCCGAGCCTGTGGCCCTGGAAGATTTCCGCCGCGAAACAGAAGGCCGCGCCGTCTTCGTCGCCGCATCGACGCATGAGGGCGAGGAGACGGTGGTCGCTGAGGCGCATCGCGCGGTGCGGGTAGGGCGGCCGGATTTCCTCTCCGTCATCGTCCCGCGCCACCCGGTGCGCGGCCCAGCGCTCGCGGCAAACCTTGCCGCCGCGGGGTTCTCCGTGGCGCTCCGCAGCCGCGGCGACCCGGTGACCGACGCGACCGATCTTTACATCGCCGATACGTTGGGCGAACTTGGGCTCTTCTACCGCGCCGCGCCGGCCGCCTTTATCGGCGGCACGCTGGTGCCGGTCGGTGGACACAATCCGATCGAGGCGGCGCTGCTCGAAACGGCCATCCTGCATGGGCCGCAGGTCGAGAACGCCGCCGAGATCTTCAAGGCGCTCGACCGGGGAACGGGCAGGGCGCCCGTCACCGATGCAGAGAGCCTCGCCGCGGCGCTCGACGAACTTTACGCCGACCCGGCGGCGCTCAGGGCGCTGGCCGAGCGCGGAACGGCAGCGCTGGCGCCGTTCTCGGGCGCGCTTGATGCGACGCTTGCGGCGCTTCGCCCCTATCTGGCGCCGCTGGTCGTGGCCGCGAGCCTCGGCCAGCGCGATATGGTGCGCATGCGTCGCGCCCGGGCGGGCAAGACCGCGGGCCGCAAGTCGTGATCACCGCGCCGCGCTTCTGGTGGCGGCGGCGCGGCGGTGTAACATCGCTGGCGCTGATGCCGGTTGCGGCGATCTGGTCGGCCGTTTCAGGCGCGCGGATGCTCCGGCCGCCGCTCGTCCGCGCACCATTGCCGGTCATTTGCGTCGGTAATTTCGTCGTCGGCGGCGCCGGCAAGACGCCGACGGCGCTTGCGATCGCGGATATCGTCAAGGATCTCGGCTTTCGGCCCGGCTTCCTGACGCGCGGTTATGGTGGCCGCGTCACGGCTGCGCATCTCGTCGATCCGGCGCGCGATGATGCGGCTCTCGTCGGTGACGAGGCGCTGCTTCTCGCTGACAAGGGGCCCGTCGCGGTGGCGGCGGACCGGCCGAAGGGCGTGCCGTTGCTGGAAGCGGCGGGTGTCGACTGCATCATCATGGATGACGGCTTCCAGAACCCCTCGCTCGCCAAGGACTTCAGCCTCGTCGTGGTGGACGGTGTCGCGGGCATCGGCAACGGCAAGGTCATGCCAGCGGGGCCGCTCAGGGCGCCGCTGAGGACACAGCTCGTCCGCGCGGATGCCGTGCTGATCGTCGGTACCGGCGAGGGCGGCGATCATGTCGTGCGCGTCGCGGCGCGAGCCGGGCGGGTGATCCTCCGCGCGTTCCTAGAGCCGGCCCGCCCTGACTTTGTCGATGGCGGTCGCTATCTCGCTTTTGCCGGCATTGGTCGGCCCGAGAAGTTCTTCGCCTCGCTCGAGGCGGCTGGTGCCGAAATCGCGGGGCGCGAACCCTTCCCCGATCATCACCCCTTCAGCGACGCTGATGCCGCGCGGCTGCTGGCCCGCGCCGCAGCGGATGGGTTCCGTCTCGTCACCACGGCCAAGGACCATGCACGGCTCCGCGGCACGTCTGGCGCGCGGCTTCAGCTCGCCGAGAAAGCGGAAGTGTTCGGTGTCCGCATGCGCTTCGAGGATGAGGCGCGGATCAGGCGGCTGCTCGAACGCGCGCTGAAACAGGCTGCCGGCTTGCCCTCAACGGGACGGTAGCGACAGCAGGCGCGTCCTTGCGGTGATCTCAGACCAGCCCGAGCGCCTTGTGGCGGGCGAGCGAGGCGGCTGCGTCGGCATAGGCTTCCTGCTGCGCGACGCTCCAATAGCGGAGTTCGTCGAGCGGAATGGCGACGCCGGTCACGGCGCAGCGCACGAAGGCGCCGGGCGACAGGATCTGGTAATCGCCATCGAGATAGCGGATGCGGGCTTCGCCGCCGCGGCCGGTATTTTCCATGCGGTTCATGGCTGTCCTTATGCTGCGAAACCGCCGGCTTCGCAATCGCCGACCTTATCGGCGTCCGAACAGCCGCTCGATATCGGAGAGTTTCAGCTCGACATAGGTCGGCCGGCCGTGATTGCACTGGCCGGAGCCGGGCGTCGCTTCCATTTCGCGCAGCAGCGCGTCCATCTCTTCGGGACGAAGCTGGCGACCGGCGCGCACCGAGCCATGGCAGGCCATCGTCGCCGCAACGTGATCGAGCTTTTCGGCAAGGCGCGTCGAGCCGTCCCATTCCGCGAAATCATCGGCGAGATCGGCCAGCAGCGCCGCGCTGTCGACGCTGCCGAGCAGCGCCGGCGTTTCGCGCACGGCGACGGCGCCGGGCCCGAAACCCTCGATGACAAGGCCAAGTTCCGCCAGTTCTTCGGCGCGGGCGATGAGCCGCGCAACGTCTTCGGACGGCAGGTCGACGATATCGGGAATGAGCAGGATCTGCCGCGCCGCGCCGGAACGGGCGAGCGCCTGCTTCAGCCGCTCATAGACCAGCCGCTCATGCGCCGCATGCTGGTCGACGATGACGATGCCGTCCTCCGTCTGTGCGATGACATAGGTGCTGTGAACCTGCGCCCTGGCCGCGCCGAGCGGCCTTGCGATCCGCGCATCGGCGGGGCTGTCATGCGCGCGCGCATCGGCCGAGGGCTGATTGACCGCTTCGAAGCCGGTTTGCGGTTCGGCAAAGCTCGGCGCCTCCCAGGCATAGGCCGCCGCGCTGCGCGCTGCCGCATAGGCCGGGCGCGAGGCATGGGCGGATGAGAAAGGAGGCGGCGTGCCGGGACGGAAGGCGGCAATAGTGGCGCCGCCGCCGGTCGACGTCGCGCGATGTCCCGATTGATGGATCGCCTGTCTGAGCGCGCCGACGATCAGCCCGCGCACGAGGCCCGGATCACGAAAGCGCACATCAGCCTTGGCGGGATGGACATTGACGTCGACCTCATGCGGATCGAGCATCAGCTGGAGCGCGGCGACCGGATGGCGGTCGCGGGCCATGACATCGGCATAGCCGGCCCTGAGCGCGCCGATGAGCAGCTTGTCGCGCACCGGGCGACCATTCACGAAGAGATATTGCTGCAGCCCGTTGGCCCGGTGGAAGGTCGGCAGGCCGGCCTGGCCGGCGAGCCGCACGCCTTCGCGCGCCGCATCGATGATCATGGCGTTATCGGCGAAGTCGCGCCCGAGCACTTGCGCCAGCCGCTCGGCGAAACCGCCATCGCCGGTCGAAGGCAGGTCGAGCGCCGTGCGATCGCTGCCCGAGAGGTTGAAGCGGATTTCCGGATGCGCCATGGCAAGGCGCTTCACGACATCGGTGATCGCGCTCGCCTCGGCGCGTTCGCCCTTCATGAATTTGAGCCGCGCTGGTGTCGCGAAGAAAAGGTCGCGGACCTCGACGCGCGTGCCCTTCGCAATCGCCGCCGGGCGCAGCGGCTCGACGATGCCGCCCGAGACCGCGACTTCCCAGCCATGCGGCTCGCCGGCATGGCGGCTGGAAATCGAAAGCCGCGCCACCGCGCCGATGGAAGCGAGCGCCTCGCCCCGAAAGCCGAGCGTGCGGATATCGAGCAGGTCGTCGGCAAGCTTCGAAGTCGCATGGCGCTCGACGGCAACAGCGAGATCGGCCGCGTCCATGCCCGAGCCGTCATCGGTGATTCGGATCAGCGCGATGCCGCCGCCGGCCGTGACGATCTCGATCCGCTTGGCGCCGGCGTCGATGGCGTTTTCAACGAGTTCCTTGACGACGCTCGCCGGCCGCTCGACCACTTCGCCGGCAGCGATGCGGTTGATCATGTCGTCGGTGAGGCGGCGGATAGGCATCGGCGGACTCTGCCGGATTCGGGCGTCCGGGGAAAGTCCGGCTTGGTTGGTGCGCGCTGTGAATTCGCCGCTTCGGCAATTCGTGCGAGGCATTTCTCCGCATGACCGATTGATCGCCGTCAGCAATTCGATGATCTTGACCGATCTAGCGATGGTTGTAGTTTCGATATTCGACTCGGGTCATCGATATCGGGGAATGTCAATGACGGAGCGCCTAATTACAGATCGGCAGCCGGCAGGGAATGGGCCTCCGAAAATCGACCCGTTCCGTCCCTTGATCCATTTTCTGATTGGTCATATCGCCTTTGTGCTGGCGATCCTGGCCGCGATGTTCACGTCGCTTCCCAAGAAGGGCGAGGAGTTGGTTCCGCCGCTCGGCATGGTGCTGGGTGGGGTGCTGTTCTGGATGTCGATCTCGGGCCTGCTCGGCGCGATCTGCGCTCTGATCGCCCACCTGCTGAAGACCAGCTACCTCTTGCAACGCGAAGAATGCCGCAGGCCGCCCTCCAGCTTTCTTGTGGCCTGCCTCGGCCTCCTGCCGATCATCCCGGGCGTTTTCGCCGTCGCCTATGCCATGCGTGGCGGCGCGGCGATGCTGGCGGGAATTCCGACCCTGCCCGACATGTCCTCTCTGCCCGCGCTGGTCTTCTAGGAGGGGCCGAGGCGGGTTATCGCGCGAGCGCCCGCCAACCGATATCCGACCGGCAGAACCCCTCCGGCCAATCGATCGCCGCCACAGCCTCATAGGCACGCTCCTGTGCCTCGCGCAGCGTGGTGCCGCAAGCCGAGACATTAAGCACGCGTCCGCCCGCCGAAATGAGCCCGTCAGGTGTCGCTGCCGTCCCGGCTTGGAAGACTTCGGCGCCGGGCACGGCCTGCGCTGCTTTGAGACTGCCGATCGGCGTGCCTTTCTTATAGCTGCCGGGATAGCCCTTGGCGGCCATGACCACGGTGAGCGCCGCCGCATCGCGGAAACAGGGAACCTCCCCCTCGAGGCGGCCTTCGGCTGCGGCCAGCAGGAGATCGAGCAGGTCGCTCGTCATCCGCATCATCAGCACCTGGCATTCAGGATCGCCGAAGCGGACATTATATTCGATGAGCTCCGGCCCCTTGGCCGTAATCATCAGCCCTGCGAAGAGCACGCCCTGGAACGGCGTGCCGCGCGCCGCCATCGTCGCGACCGTTGGCCGGATGATCTCGGCCATCACGCGCTCGATCATCGCTTCGGTCATCACGGGAGCTGGCGAATAGGCGCCCATGCCGCCGGTGTTCGGGCCCTGATCGCCATCGAAGGCGCGCTTGTGGTCCTGCGCGGCGCCGAACGCGATCGCCGTCGTGCCGTCGGCGATGGCGAAGAAGCTCGCTTCCTCGCCAACAAGGCATTCCTCGATCACCACCTCGGCGCCGGCCGCGCCGAAAGCGCCGTCGAAACAGGCGTCGATGGCCTCGATCGCCTCGTCCAGCGTCTCGGCGACCACAACGCCCTTGCCGGCCGCGATGCCATCCGCCTTGACGACGATCGGCGCGCCCATCGCGCGCGCATAACCGCGCGCCGGCTCGGCCTCCGTGAAGCGCTGATAGGCGGCCGTCGGAATGCCGGCTTCCGCGCAGAGATCCTTGGTGAAGCCCTTGGAGCCTTCCAGCGCCGCCGCCGCCTTGCTCGGCCCGAACACGGCGATGCCGGCAGCGGTGAGCGCGTCGGCAAGGCCCGCCACCAGCGGCGCCTCGGGCCCGACCACCACGAGATCGACAGCCTCGCGCCGGCAGAAATCGACGATCGCGGGATGATCATCGGCATCGAGCGCACAGAGCAGCGCATATTCGGCGATCCCCGGATTGCCCGGCGCCGCATAGAGCCGCTTCAATCGCGGCGACTGCGCCAGCTTCCAAGCGAGCGCATGCTCACGCCCGCCAGAACCGATCAGGAGAACATTGAGGCGCGTATCGGTCATGGATCGGTCCCCGCAAGGCTTTCGGCGGCAAAATGGCGAGAGCCGCGCTTAGCAAGCGGGACGGGGAATGTCGAGGGCGGGGGGATGATGCGGTTGGCGTGCGGTTGGGGCGGACGACGTTCATGCAAGGTCGGACTTGCAAATCAACGGGCTACCGAAATCCGCTTGCGAGATACGACTGCCGGCTGCTTCCGAGCCCATTTCGGTCGTTCGAGGTGCTTCCTTCGCCACTGGAAACTTGCCATTCGTTTGTTCCCCACGGAGGGCTGAGCCGGTCTGTTGAGTGAACTACTGCTTGTCGGGAGCGGAATCAGAAACCAGACGCGCGAGAAAAATAGTCGGTCCGAATCTCGATCGGTGCGCGGAACCTAGTAGCAAAGATAACTTTGCTACTCGATAGCGCCCAAGACGCTGTTCTTGAAAGAAGCGCGGTTACAGTGACCTAGAAGATGCTGTGGTCCACACGCGTCGGGCGCGCCATTCACCGCGGCATCGTCAAGCCCACAGCGTTGTTCGGAGATTGCTTGACGACTATATCGATGTGAACATCACCTCAACCATGAGTCGGCCAAGTGGCGCCATTCAGATATCGCAGCCGCATCAAGGAATTCAACGAGGCCTTCACCAAACAAGTTTCGGCCGATCTGCAGAAGCGGCGCGACGAACTCATCTCTCCCCGGAACGCGCAGAAATTCCAGCATGGCCGTATGTGGAGGACAAAGCCTACCGAGCACGGCGACGAGGCTGGCGAAATGCAGGCGCATTCGTTCGAAGTCCGCTCCCACTTCGACGACGTCGTCAACCACGATCTTGCCAAGTTCGTTGAGACGAGAAAACGTTTGATCGAGGGTCTGACGGCGCAGTTACAAGCTTCCCTCTACCAGACGATCAGCCAGTCCACCGAGAAGTCCGGAAATACAGTTGTCGTCGGCCCGGGTCAGTCTCCTGCCGACGCCTTCCTGGCCGCCCTTGAGATGATCGAGTTTGGCATCGACGAGAATGGCGAGGTCAGTCTGCCGCAGATCCACATGGGACGAGATGCCTTTGAAAAGACTATCGCCGATCTCGAAACGCGGGGACCGGAGTTCATCGAGCGCGTCGAACAGGTGAAGGCGCAGAAGTCCGAACTCGCCAGACAGAGGGAAAGCGACCGACTTGCGAGATTCCCTCTGGCCTGGGAGGGAGACTCGCTTTGAGAGTTCTGATCGCCAGCGGTTGCGACGGCTACGACAATCCGCCCCTCCGGCCTCTTGCGGGCGCGGAAAACGACGCAGCGACAATCTTCGAGCACCTCGTGGCAAAGAACTGGGGGGAGTACGACCAGGCGCGGTCGAAGCTGCTGCTGTCGCCGACGATGGCGGCGTTGCGATCAACCATTGAAGCCGCACTCTTTTCCGGCGCGCCCATCGAGGAACTGACGTTCTTCTTTGCCGGACACGGTGGAGTGAAGGACAACGGCTACTTTCTTTGCCTGAAGGATACTGACTTCGGCCGGATGTCGCTGAGCGCCCTGTCGATGACAGAGCTGTTCAGCTGGATAACCGAGGCGAAGATCCGTCACACCAATCTGATTATCGACGCCTGCCACGCAGGTGGCGTCGTGCATGACATTGGCGTCCTCCTCAACCCCAATATCATTGGAAAGGCTGGATCATTGGCCATTTCGATCTTGGCAGCGGCGGGGTCCGATCAATATGCGGGTGAGTCGGATGGAGCCGGGCATTGCTCGACAACGCTGATGTCGTGCCTGAGAGGAGAAACGCCTGTCCAGACAACCCGACCGTCGCTTGACCTAGTGGAGGTTGGACAAGTCGTGTCAAGAATGATGAAGGGCACAGAGCAGTCTCCGGTCTGCTGGGGTATCAATCTCTTCGGCATTTCCCAACTTGCTAAAAATCCACGCTTCTCCGGAGGTAGTGCACACATTAGCGAAACGTTCCCCGGTCTCGCTTCGGACGGGGCAGGCAACGAGCATATCCGCGCCGCTTCCGCTGCAATTTGGGAGCAGTATCTATCGCTTACCAGAGAGTTTGACGCCGAGCGGTTTCTCGATGTCGTTCAGCCAGTCTGCGCGAACCTAGAGGAGGAGCCTGCAGTCGCTGCGGCTTTCATAAATGGGCTGGCCGCGACATTCGGCGCCCGCATAGCCGCAACGGGCGATGACTTTGACGTTGCCAGACTCCAATCTGCGTGCGCGGTCGCGCTTCTGCCAATGGCTGGGTCCAGCACGCACTGCGCCGATGCGATCATGCAACTATCGAAACAGGTCGTTGCGTCCATACGCGAGGGGACCGATCAGCTTTTGGAAGACTTTGCCGAAAGCTCCTATGCGTTACTCTCGAAGGACGGCGGCACCGCCGACTACTACTTCCTGCCGTTGCGAGTGATGAGCATCCTGGGTTGGCTCGGTGCCGCGGTCCACATCCAGATCATCTCCGGCGAGAGCACAGCGCTGATCGCTCCGAAGGCGTCCGACCTCGTGCGCCTTATAATGGCGCACTACAGCAATTCGATCGTGCCGGTGTCTGACGAGATAACCCCGTTCTACGTGGCTTTTGCGGCTGCCGCCGGTGTCCTAGGCTGCGAGGAGGAGTTGGAATCGATGTCCGGCCTGCTGCTCAGTATTCTTCATCAACGTGGCGGGCGGATCGCTAATCCGGGGCTTAAAGGCAAGGACGCGCTGCGGTTTCTAACCGCCGTGACCGAGGGACGTTGTGATGACTTCCGGAACCTTCTAGCGAATCCGACCAGTCTCTTGCCAGCGGTGCTTTTGATTATGGACCGAAGCGGACTTGCCTCTATCGCCGACGGTGCGATGAAGGGCTTCGACCACATAAATATCAACATCTTTGTCCCCAATGACTTCAGCACATTCGGAGTAGGCTTAATCGAGGACGGGACGAACTTCTCGCTAAACATTGGCCACACTGTGTTCAGCGTCGGTGACCTCGTCGCCGAATGGTTGAAGATTGAAACGCATCTGAGCGCCGACGCGATACTGACGTCTCCCGCGGCCCAGATTTCCAGTGTTCTTGCCTCCCTGCTGCGTCCGGATCGCGTCGCATGGTTTCTAGTTGCCGGACAGGCCTCAAAGCCATCCTAACCGGTCTGTCCGCTCCCCAACCCTTCTCGGCCGTTCTCGCAGGCGGCATGCAAGTCCAACCGATCTGTGCTCACGCTCAACGGCAGTCACGCAGCTCCGAGATTAAACGACGTTCTCCCGGCGACTTATCCGCTCTTCTGCTATTGCCGGGCCTGACCCGGCAATGACCGAAGGGAGAGCGTGGGGCGCGGCGGCTCCTGATTGTCGATCCGCCCAATGTTTCGCACTGGCGCCCTTGGCTGGTATGCCTCATGCCGCTGGCGTTCCGACAATCCCCCCAACCCCCGCCAACAGGAGACCGCATGCAGCCGCTTATTGTCCTCGCCGAGGCGCCGCAGGAAGCGGATCACCAAGCCATTCTCGCGGCTCTGATCGCCTATAATGATGTGGCCGGCGGGCCTTCCGGCTATGAGCCTGTCGCCGTGCTGGTGCGTCATCCAGAGACGGGCGCGACGATCGGCGGGCTGTGGGGGCGGATCATTTATGACTGGCTGTTTGTCGAGCTGCTGGTCGCGCCTGACGAATTTCGCGGGACGGGTCTCGGCACCAAGCTGATGCAGACCGCCGAGGCGAAGGCGCGCGCCAGCGGCTGCGTCGGCGTCTGGCTCGATACCTTCGCCTTCCAGGCGCCGGAATTCTATCGGCGCCTTGGCTATGAACAGTTCGGCACCTTGCCCGATCATCCGAAGGGGCAGAGCCGCCATTTCTTCATGAAGCGGCTCGGCGCCGGGGCCTGAGGGCGCCTATTTCGGGTAGTCGAGATCCGGATACCAGTCCGGTGCGCGCCCTTCGGGGCGCACGTCCAGCATGTGCCAGAGCGGGGCGAGTTCCGGCGCGCCGCGCGGGTCCTGGCCGGGATCGCCCTCGGTCATCTCGCCGCTCCAGAAATGGCGGATCGTGCCGTCGCGTCGCGTGAAGACGTGCATGCCCGGAATGTCGCCGCCATCATCGCCGACGGCGTGGAAATCGCGCGACCAGTTGCCGTTGGCATCGCTATAGAGCTTCAGCGCCTTCCAGCCGCGCTCTTTCTTGAACGCCTTCAGCCTTTCGATCGGCGAGCGCGCGACGACGGCCAGCGCCATCTGCTGCATGACGTCGTTGCCATTGCCTTCGAGCGCGCCCAGCAGGTTGGTGCACATCGGGCAGGGGCGGGCGCGCTGCGGCCCGAACATGAAATTGTAGATCGCGAGCGTCTGGTGGTCGCCGAACAGTTCGGCGAAGGCGATCTCGCGCCCGTCCTCGGCAATGAAGCGATAGTCGCCCGTCACCGGCGCGCCGGGCGGAAGCTGGCGCCGCAGTTCGGCGACCCGCTCCGTCAACCGGCGCAATTCATATTCCTCGGCCAGCAGTTTCTGCCGCGCGGCTCGATATTCGGCGCTCTCGTTGAGGATGCGCACCGGGTTGCGGGCGGCCAGTTCGGCGGCCGGCAGAAGCGTCTCTGTCATGTTGTGGTCCTCCACAGATCCTCGAGGCGGGGGCGCTGCAGCGCCGTTTCCCTGGTCAAGGACGATCGGGCGCCTGCTCTCCCGACGGGCCCTCGGCAAAAATGTGTCATGATCGGCCGCGAATGCAACACTATCTGGAAGCCGCCGGTTCCGGGGCGCGGCGGCTGCGCGTATAAGGGCGACGACGCGTGAGTTGGGGATCGTCGATGCCGCAGCCAAATACCGCCGATGCGCCTCAGGTCGCCGACGCCGCGCGCGGCAATGCCGTCGATCGCTTTGCGCCCCATTGGCTGAAGCCCTATGCGCGGCTGGCGCGCTGGGATCGTCCGATCGGCTGGCAATTGCTGCTGCTGCCCTGCTGGTGGTCGGCCGCGCTGGCGAGCGGCGCAGCGAATGCGCCGCTGCCGAATCTCTTGCATGGCCTCTTGTTCTTCATCGGCGCGGTCGCGATGCGCGGCGCTGGCTGTACCTATAACGACATCGTCGATCGCGACCTTGACGCCGGCGTCGCCCGCACGCGCTCGCGGCCGATCCCGAGCGGGCAGGTCAGCGTCCGGCAAGCCAAGCTGTTCCTGCTGTTGCAGGCTCTGGTCGGCCTCATGGTGCTGTTGGCGTTCAATGCGTTCACGATCCTCGTCGGCTTTGCCTCGCTCGGCGTCGTCGCGGCCTATCCCTTCATGAAGCGGATCACCGACTGGCCGCAATCGGTGCTCGGTCTCGCTTTTTCGTGGGGCGCGCTGATGGGCTGGGCCGCATGGTTCGGCAGCCTTTCGGCCGCCCCGCTGCTGCTCTATGCCGGCGGCGTCGCCTGGACGATCGGCTATGACACGATCTACGCGTTGCAGGACAAGGAAGACGATGCGATCGTCGGCGTCCGCTCGACGGCGCGGCTGTTCGGGGATCGCGCGCCGCTTTATGTCGGCTTCTTCTATGCGGGGGCCGTAGCGCTTTTCGCCGCCGCGCTGCTCTTCGCGCAGGCCGGGCCGCTGGCCTATCTCGGCCTGGCCGCCGGCGCAGTGCAGCTCGGTTGGCAGGTGGCGCGGATCGATCTGGACGATGGCGCGCTGCAGCTCAGGCTGTTCAAGTCCAACTGGCCCTTTGGCCTCATCTTCCTCGCCGGGCTGCTGCTCGACGGGTTACTGGGCGCCGCCGGAACCTGAGCGGATCAGTCGCGGGCAATGATCTCGTTGATCTCGACGCGCGCGGTCTCGCCCTTCGCACCAACCTTGCGACGCTTCAGGAAGCGGGGACGGCGGCGCTTCATCGAAGCGACCATGCGGCGCGCCCGCGGCGCCTGGATATCAAGGCCGCCGAGGCGCGGCATCGCCTCGCGCACGGTGCCATCGGTCTCGATGATCAGCAGCGGCAGGCCGAGCGCCTTGCCCCAGGCCTGCCAATCGGCCGCGACATCCTCGCCATCGCCGAGATCCTCGACGGAGGCGAGCGGCAGCGACATCGCGCTGTCGGGATGCATCAGTTCGATCTCGGTCCGCAGCCGGTCGGTAACGGCATCGATCGTCATCCGGACGGCAACGCCGCGAAAGGCCTGGATCGGGCAGGCGAGCGTCGCGTCGATGCCGCCGAGCGGCCGCTTGACGGTGACGCGGTCACGGCCGAGCACGATGGCGGCAACGCCGTTCGGATGCGACAACGCCGCGGAGTAGCGGACGGGAAGGGAGAACGGATCGAGCCGGAGATCGCGCTGCGTGGCGTTCGTATTGGCGGCGTGGCGTCCCATTCTGTGCCTCACTCTCAGTGGTTAACGAATTCCGAAGCGGTGGTCCGAAGACACCGGACCGCCGCGTCCGTGGAGAGCAGAATGGCATGCGGAGAGCCGTTTCCCCTTAAGGAACGTGGTTAATATCCCTTGGTTTCAGAGAGGGTTAGCAGGGCGTGACCGCATAAGGTTGACGGGAAGTTTCACGCCGCCCGCCAGCGGTCATCGGACGAAGGTATTCCGGACCCGTCGCGACATCAGCACATAGGCGCCCCAGAGGAGCCCGACGCCGAACTCGACCGCCATCGGTAACAGCACCGCGCGTGAGATGAGGCGGGACGGGTCCATGCCGAGAAAGGCGATGGCGAGCAGCGGTTCAAGCCGGCCGATCAGGAAATAGGCGACGACCGCAGTGATGAAGAGCGGCACGAATTGCGCCTTGCGCAGCGCCAACGCGGCAAGGACGAGGAGCTGCAGGAAGAAGGCGGCGCCGTAAAGCGCGAGGTCGGTAATGACGAGGCCGCGGTGAGCCTGCCAGACGGGACCGCCGAAGAGCGCCGCCATTTTCATCAGCGTATCGATCATCCGCGCGGTGACGAGCAATTGCCCGATCACCAGCAGCCAGAGCCAGCCGCCGAAGCCGGTCGGCTCGGCCCGCGCGGTTTTCGATTGTGCAGCCGGCCGACGAGCGCGCGTCTTCGGAGAGGCGCCCGCCTTTCCGGATGACTGCCGGGCCTTCCCGGCGCCAGCGCGCGGCGCGGCCTTGCGGGTCTTCTTGGCCGCGGTCACGCGCTCAGAGCATCTTGCCGGGATTGAGGATGCCGTTCGGATCAAAGGCGGCCTTGATGGCGCGCATCATGTCCATGGCCACGGGACCCTTGACGTCGGGCAAGAGGTCGCGCTTCAGCCGGCCGATACCGTGTTCGGCCGAAATCGAGCCCCGATAGCTGGCGACGATGCCGTGCACGAGCGCGTTCATCTTCTCCCAGCGTGCGAGGTATTCCGCCTTGTCGGCGCCCAGGGGCTGCGTGACATTGAAGTGAATATTGCCGTCGCCGAGATGCCCGAACGGAACGGGCCTGCAGCCGGGCACCATTGCCTCGACGGCCGCGATCGCTTCGTCGAGGAACTCAGGCACCCGCGCCACCGGCACGGAGACGTCGTGCTTGATCGAGCCGCCTTCCGGCTTCTGCGCCTCCGACATGCCATGCCGCAAATGCCAGAAGGCCTTGCGATCGGCGATCGACTGGGCAATGGCGGCGTCGCTGACCATGCCCGCCTCGAATGCCGCGCCGAGGACATCTTCAAGCGCTGCGCTGGCCTGCTCGTCGGAATGGCCGGATGCTATCTCGATCAGGACATACCAGGGTGACGCTTCTGCCAGTGGGTCGCGCGTACCCGGCAGATGGTCGAGCACCATCTGCAGCCCGATGCGCGGCATCAGTTCGAAGCCGGTGAGATCGTGTCCGGCCCGCTCGCGCGCCTGCGTGAACAGCGAGAGCGCAGCTGCCGGGCTTTCCACGGCCGCGAAGGCGATTGCCTGGCCGCGCGGTCGCGGGTAGAGCTTCAGGACGGCTGCCGTCACGACGCCGAGCGTGCCCTCGCCGCCGATGAAGAGCTGCTTGAGGTCGTAGCCGGTATTGTCCTTGCGGAGGCCCGTCAGCCCCTCCCAGATGCGGCCATCGGCCAGCACCACTTCCAGCCCGAGCACGAGGTCGCGCGTATTGCCATAAGCGAGGACGGCCGTGCCGCCAGCGTTGGAAGAGATATTGCCGCCGATGCGGCAGGAGCCCTCGGCGCCGAGCGACAACGGGAACAACCGCCCGGCTTCTTCAGCTGCGGCCTGGACGTCGGCCAGAATAGCGCCTGCCTCGGCCGTCAGCGTGTAGCCTTCGGCGTCGACCGCGCGGATCCGCGTCATCCGGTCGAGCGAAAGCACGATCTCGCTGCCGCTCTGGTCCGGCACCTGGGCGCCGACGAGGCCGGTATTGCCACTCTGCGGAACGATGGCCACACGCGCATCATTGGCGAGAGCGAGGATCGCCGAGACCTCCGCAGTCGATCCCGGCCGCAGCACCAGCGGCGTTGCGCCGGGAAAGCGGTCGCGCCATTCGGTGCGGTAAGGCAGCGTCGCCTCGGCATCGGTGAGCGCATGCGCGGGGCCGACGATCGCCGCGAAGCGATCGATCAGAGCGGGGGTAGGGCGGGTCAGGGAGGAGGCGCTGGACATGGCCGCGGAGACTATCCGCAAGCACCGCCGCCGTCATGAGGGTTTCTCAATCCGTCGCGGGATGACGAATGACGTTCAGGAAGTGTGATCCGATCCGGTCCGCCTTCGCTTGAAGCGAAAAAACGCCTGTGCGATAGGAGGCTCGCGTCCCCCACGCCAATAGAGAGATAATGCATGCAACAGGCCGGCGGAATCATGAAGGGCAAGCGCGGGCTCCTGATGGGCCTTGCGAACAACCGTTCGATGGCCTGGGGCATTGCCAAGTCCTGTCACGAGCAGGGCGCCGAACTGGCCTTCACTTATCAGGGCGATGCGCTGAAGAAGCGCGTGGAGCCACTGGCGGCTGAAGTGGGCGGCCTGGTGGTCGGCCATTGCGATGTCACCGATGCTGAGTCGATCGACGCGGTTTTCGCCGAGGTCGAGCGCGTCTGGGGCTCCCTCGATTTCATCGTCCATGCCATTGGCTTCTCCGACAAGGATGAGCTGACCGGCCGCTATCTCGATACGAGCGAGGCCAATTTCACGAAGACAATGCTGATCTCGGTCTATTCGCTGACCGCCGTGACGCAGCGCGCCGAGAAGCTGATGACCAATGGCGGCTCGGTTTTGACGCTGACTTATTACGGCGCCGAAAAGGTGATGCCGAACTACAATGTCATGGGCGTCGCCAAGGCCGCGCTCGAGGCGAGCGTCAAATATCTCGCCGTCGATCTCGGGCCGAAGAATATCCGCGTCAATGCGATTTCGGCCGGCCCGGTCAAGACGCTGGCCGCATCCGGCATCGGCGACTTCCGCTACATCTTGAAGTGGAACGAATACAACGCCCCGCTGCGCAGGACCGTTACGATCGAGGAAGTGGGTGATTCGAGCGTCTACTTCCTGTCCGATCTCTCGCGCGCCGTCACCGGCGAGGTCCATCATGTCGATTCCGGCTATCATGTCGTGGGCATGAAGGCCGTCGATGCGCCGGATATTTCCGTCATCAAGGACTGATAGGCTCTCCAGCAGTCAGGTCACATCGGGGCGAAGAGTGCCGCGCATCGTCTTTATCCGGCACGGCGAGACCGATTGGAACGCCGAAGGGCGCTTCCAGGGCCAAATGGACATCCCGCTCAATCAGCGCGGTCGCGCCCAGGCTCGCCGCAACGGCGAGGCGCTGATGGCGCACATGCCGGAGGCGGTCGATTTCGATTTCGTGTCGAGCCCACTGGCCCGTACGCGCGAGACGATGGAGATCGTGCGTGGAGCGATGGGCCTCGATCCCGCCGCCTATCATCTCGAGCCCATCCTGAAGGAAATCACCTTCGGCCATTGGGAGGGCTATACGGCGTCCGAACTCGACGCCCTTTGGCCTGATCGCGTCGCGGCCCGAGAGGCCGACAAATGGGGCTTCACGCCGCCATTTGGCGAGAGCTATTTAGATCTTTCCATCCGCATCGGGGCCTGGCTCGACACGCTCGAGAACGATACCGTGGCCGTGTCGCATGGCGGGGTCTGCCGCGTTCTGCAGGGGCTGCTGGTCGCGGTCGATCCGCAGGACGTCACGATGCTCAACATCCGTCAGGATCGCGTCATGGTCTGGGATGGCACCGAGGTGATCTGGATCTAACGAGATCCCATCGCGGGCATGTAGGAGAGGCGAGATGCGCCGTCTGAGGGATTGGTTTCGAAGCGAGCGTCCCGCCTTGCCCCAGTCGCCATCCGATCCGGCGACGACGCAGGTGATCAGGTTCTACGATGATTTCGCTGATTATGATGCGCAGGCGAAGAGCGGCTGGCTTGGACCGCAGGTGTCGTTCGGCCTCGTCTATCCTCATCTTGCCAAGGGCCAGCGCATCGTTGATTTCGGCGTGGGCACCGGCCTCGGCGCGGCGCTGTTTCGCAAGGCCGGCTGCACCATCACAGGGCTGGACGCTTCGGCGGGATTGCTGGAGGCATGCGCTGCGAAGGGTGTCTGCGAGGCGCTGCACCTGCACGATCTCAACCGTGCACCTTATCCGATCGGCACCGGTTCTGCAGATCACATCATTTGCAATGGCGTGCTGCATTTCATTCCCGATCTCGGCGTCGTCTTCGATGAGGCTGCGCGAATCCTGCGCCCGGGCGGGGCATTCTATTTCGATGTCGCCCGCATCCTCTCGCCGGAAAATCCCGCGGCGCGCCAAGGCATCGCCACCGGTTCGGGTCAGCGGATGATCCTGCATCCCGACGCCACGATAATGCCGCTTCTGGCCGAGCGAGGACTCACGGTCTCGACGAGCCTGCCTTATTTCTTCTTTTACGAGATGTTCGAGATCGATGGCGCGGTGACGCTCACGCGCCTGCATTTCCAGGCCTATCTCTGCCACAAACCGGGCTGAGCCCGGCCGGCCGCTGGCGCTCAAAGCAGTCCTGAAGAGCGGTATGATTATCCCGGGCCGTTCGCTCGGGATCGACCGGGCTGCTCGAACTCCGAGCTTGACGGATCGAGCATCGGCGCATCCGTCAGCTTCGCGGCAGGCGGCGAAGCTTTTAGGTCTTGGGGGTGGCGCGACCTGTCATTACTGCGAACCTGGTCACAGGCCGTGAGTCGCCATCCCCAGCCGGTTCGGCGCAGGAAGTCCCGACCGGCAAGACGGCCTCCCTGGGGTGGGGGAGGCCGTCTCGGCGAGGTCAGGGGTCGACTGTTTCCAGCAGGCCGGTATCAGTCAGTCAGTTAGCGCGGTCCGGATCGAACGCGCCGATGCCCTGATTGTTGCCGGTGTAGGTCACGCCGATATTCTCGCCGGGTATGAAACCGATCAGCACGGTCGGATTCGAGAACGTGTAGGTCTGCCCGTTCTGCAGCGTCAGTGTGCCTGTCGCGGGATTGACCTGGCTGATGGTGCCCTGGGCTTCCTGGGCGGCCATGGCAGAGCCAGCCGAAACGAGGAGGCCGATCGTAGCGGCAGCTATCATAAGTCCACGCATGGTATTCACTCCGTATTCCCGTTTGTGCGGCTCACGCGGGTGTGGAGCAGTTCCCTACCGATCCGCCGCGCCCGTTGCCGACACCGGTGAAATGGGCCTGCTGCGCTGAAGATGAAAGTCACAAGGATGTGACTGATCATGCCATTGAAATTGCTCAAACCGTCACGTCATGAGGCACAGGGGGCCGAAATGAGGCAATTCATGCCCCAGAATGCATCAAACCAGTCGGTTCGATCGCGCGAAACGGGCAATCTCACAAATGCGTGATCGTAGATCAGGCTGATCGTAGCAACGCTTATAATCAAACATCGTGGATTTAATTCGTTCCAGTGTACGGGGCTGAGGGCGGTCTTACTGCGGTCCAGCGGCATCAGCGTTTGACGGCATCGTGCAGGCTTTCTAGAACCCGTGGCTGAAGCTTGGGATCGATCCATGTCGCACAACACATTCGGCCACCTCTTCCGCGTGACGACCTGGGGCGAAAGCCACGGTCCGGCGCTCGGCGCCATCGTCGACGGCTGCCCGCCGCGAATCGCTGTGTCCGAAGCCGAGATCCAGTCCTGGCTCGACAAGCGGCGGCCCGGGCAGTCGCGTTTCACGACGCAGCGCCGCGAGCCGGACGAGGTGCGCATCCTCTCCGGCGTGATGCCACAGGACGACGGCACGCTGCTCACGACCGGCACGCCGATCGCGCTCGAGATCCAGAATGTCGACCAGCGCTCCAAGGACTATGGCGACATCAAAGATCGCTACCGTCCGGGCCATGCCGACTTCACCTATGACGAGAAGTACGGCATCCGCGATTATCGTGGCGGCGGCCGGTCATCGGCGCGCGAGACGGCTGCCCGCGTCGCGGCCGGCGCGATCGCGCGCAAGGTCGTGCCTGGCGTCAGCATTCGCGGCGCGCTGGTGCAGATCGGGCCGCATGCCATCGATCGCAGCCGCTGGAACTGGAACGAGATCGACAACAACCCCTTCTTCTGCCCGGATCCCGTTACGGCGGTGGTCTGGGAAGAGTATCTCGACGGGATTCGCAAGGCGGGATCGTCGGTGGGCGCGGTGATCGAGATCGTGGCCGAGGGTGTTCCGGTCGGCCTCGGCGCGCCCATCTACGCCAAGCTCGACCAGGATATCGCGTCTCTGCTGATGTCGATCAACGCCGTCAAGGGCGTGGAGATCGGCGAGGGCTTTGCCGCGGCTGCTTTGACCGGCGAGGAAAATGCCGATGAGATGCGCATCGGCAATGACGGCGAGCCGCTGTTTCTCTCCAATCATGCCGGCGGCATCCTTGGAGGCATCTCGACCGGCCAGCCGATCATTGCCCGCTTTGCGGTGAAGCCGACCTCGTCGATCCTGACGACGCGGCGCTCGATCACGGCAGCAGGCGAGGAGGTGGACGTGATGACGAAGGGTCGCCACGACCCCTGCGTCGGCATCCGCGCGGTGCCGATCGGCGAGGCCATGGTCGCTTGCGCCATCGCAGATCACTTTTTGCGACATCGCGGCCAGAACGGTTAAGTCCTTTGGGCGTTCAATGAGGCCGGCCGGCTTGCCGCCGGCCCAGCGAAACCCAGGGAGAGACCGATATGCCGATCCGCCCATTCCGCTCGATGCTGTGCGCTGCAGCCGCGCTCGGAGCCACCGCCTTGTCGCCCCTTTCGGGGCCGGCGCTCGCCGATCAGGCGACAGCCGGCGCACTCAAGGACTACAAGGACTGGGTGATCGGCTGCGACAATGCCCGCGCCTGTGTCGCCATCGGCATGACCTCGGACGATAGCTCGCTGTCCGGCTATCTGCGTATCGCGCGCGATGGCGCCGCCGATGCCGCGCCAGATGTGGCGTTCGTGGTTTATCCGCCTGATGATGCCACCGCCAAGCCCAAGGCACCCGCGGTGCGTCTTTCCCTCGACGCCCACAAGGAGGGTGGTTTGCCAACCGGCACGCTGCCGCTCGCCGAGAGCGGTGATCTCTACCGGCTCGCGCTTTCACCCGACGCCGTACCGGAACTCCTCGCGGCGTTGCGCTCAGCAAAGAAGATCACGCTCGATCTCTATGATGGCAACAAGAAGCTCAGCAGCCAGGTGATCTCGCTGGCCGGCTCCTCGGCCGCCTTGCTGCAGATGGACGATACGCAGAAGCGCATCGGAACGGTCACGGCGCTGGTCAAGAAGGGCACGGCCGGCGCTGAAACGATCCCGCCGGTTCCCGCGCTGCCGGTGGTCACGTCGCTGCCTGTTTCCGAGATGACGGCTCCGCTGCCGAAGGCGCCGAAGACCGCCGCCAAGCCGTCGTCAGACTGCATGGACGGGACGGAACCTTATGTGGCCTTCTCCCTGCCGAATGGCGCGTCGCTATGGGGCGCCTGCGCCTCGACGGGCGCCTATAACTTTGCCTATGACTTCCGTCTCTTCGTCGACGGCAAGCCGGGGCAGAAGTGGAATGCAATCGTCCCCGGCATGAAGCGCGGTGGCGACGGCGATGACCCGACCTGGCTCTGGAACGCCTATGTCGATGACGACAGCAAGACGCTGAATTCCGCCTTCAAGGGGCGCGGTCTCGGCGATTGCGGCGATTTCACCGAGTGGGCCTTTGACGGCAAGGGCTTCGTCGCGCTGACCTATCAGGCGATGGACAATTGCCGCGGCGTGATGATCGACGACTGGCCGGTGCTCTATCGGGCGCAGAAGGGCTGATCAGCCTTTCTCGAAGGCCGCGACCACTTCGACATGTGACGACCAGAGGAACTGGTCGACCGGCGTGACGCGGGTGAGGCGGTAGCCGCCATCGATCAGGATGCGAGCGTCGCGCGCCAGTGTCGCCGGATTGCAGGAGACGGCGACGATCCGCGGCACCGCGGATTTCGCCAGCATCTCGCATTGCGCCTTGGCGCCGGCGCGCGGCGGATCGAACACCACCGCCTTGAACGGCTTGAGCTCCGGCGGCGCCATAGGGTTGAGGAAAAGATCGCGCCGCCGCGTCGTCACGGTTCGGATGCCCTTCGAGAACCGCATCGAGCGGTCGAGTGCCTTCAAGAGGCTGGCGTCGTTCTCGACCGCCAGAACGGGGAAACGGCGCGCGAGGCGGAGCGTGAACGTGCCGATGCCGGAAAAGAGGTCGACGGCCGGCCCGGCCTTGCCGACCGAGGCATCGACGAGATCGGCCAGCGCCTGCTCGGAGGGCGCCGCTGCCTGCAGAAAGCCGCCGGCGGCGGGATAGAGCACCGTATCGCCGTGCCGGAGTTCCGGCTGGCGGCTGGTGGCAATCTCCACGCCGTCGATCGTCAGCCGCGCCAGCCAACCCTCAGCGACATTGCGACCGAGCGATTCGTAGTCGGTGCGGCGCGGCGTGATGCCGCCTTCGATGGCGACGTCGAGGCCGGTATCGGTCGCGGTCACGATCATCTTGCCGCGCTTGGAACGGGCCAGGACCGTCACGGCGAGCGTGCGCAGCCGTGCGAGGCGACTTTCGATCACCGGCACGGTCAGCGGGCATTCCTCGATATCGAGAAGGTCGTGGCTGTCGCGGCGATTGAAGCCGAGCATGGCGCGGTCGCCGTCGCGCTCGATGGTGAAGACGGCCCGCCGCCGCGTGTGGGGCGCAAGCGGCACCAGCGGTTCGACATCGGCCGTGATCCCGCGCTGGGCAAAGGCGGTTTCGACGAGCCCGCGCTTCCAGTCGCCATACGCTGCGGGCGCAAGATGCTGGACGCTGCAGCCGCCGCAGGTGCCGAAATGCCGGCAGGGCGGCGTGACCCGGTCGGGCCCTGCTTCTATGAGCGAAACCAGTCTGCCGCGCTCGCCCATGACCTCCGCCTCGACGGTCTCGCCGGGGAGGGTGAAGGGCACGAAGATCTTCGCGTCGTTCCGTTCGGCGACGCCGTCGCCCTCATGACCAAGGGATGTGATGGAGAGCCGTTCGGCCATCAGGGATTCGCTTTCCGTGCACCGAGCAGAAACTCGTGATTGCCGTCGCCACCGGCGATCGGTGAGGGGATCAGGCCGTCGACCACCCAGCCCATGTCGGCTGAAAGCCACGCGGCGATCGCGTCGGCCGCTGCCGGACCCGCCGTGGGATCGCGGACGATGCCGCCTTTGCCGATGCCGGCGCGGCCAACCTCGAATTGCGGTTTGACGAGGAATATGCCCCAGGCGCCGGGCTCGGCCAGATCGAGTGCCGGCGGCAGCGCGAGGCGGAGCGAGATGAACGACACGTCGGAAACGACCGCTTCGATCGGATCGCCGAGATCGCTGGCCACGAGATCGCGCGCGTTCAGCCCTTCGCGCGACTGGACGCGCGGGTCGGCCGCGATACGCGGATCGAGCTGGCCACGGCCGACATCGATGGCATGCACCTTGGCCGCGCCATGCTCGAGCAGGACCTCGGTGAAGCCGCCGGTAGACGCGCCGATATCCAGCGCGATCCGGTCCTTGGCGGCATAGCCGAAATGGCCGAGCCCGGCGACGAGCTTCAGCGCGGCGCGCGAGACATAGCGCGCGGCAGGGTCATCGAGCGCCAGCGACGCTTCGGGCGGAACGGTGAAGGACGGCTTTGCGACCGGCTTGCCGTCAACGCGCACATGGCCGCGCAGCACCGCGTCACGGGCGCGCGCGCGGGTTGGCGCAAGGCCGCGCGCCACCAGCGCCTGGTCGAGGCGGAGCGAGCCGTCATGGATTGAAGGGCTGTTCATCGTCGCGGAGAGATGAAGCGGATGCCTTGGCGAAGCAAGCTTATTCGCGCCGTCACATCAGCATGCCGGTCTCGCCGGATACGTCGCGAGCCTTGAGGACGGCGATGAAGCTGGCAACTGCTACCGCGACGATCAGACAGGCGAGGCCGACGAAATAGAAGCTGGCGGCGGCGAGCATGGACCCGGCACCGAAGCAGAGTATGGCGCGGAAGAAGGCCATGAAATGCCGCCGCGCATCCTGGCTGGCCATGCTGGGACGTTTGGTGATGAGGTCCATCAGATCGATCGCGAACTGGGTCGTGGTGCCGGTCAGGATGGTCGTCGGCGGTTCGCTGGACAGATGCATCCGCTGCACCGCGTTCTGGATGGCCATGGCGCAGACGCCGGTCAGACCCGCCAGCATGGTCATGGGGGCGTCGCCATCGGCGAACGGGCCGAATGTCACGGCGAGCAGGAAGAAGACCCCGAGCAGGACGGCCTGGGCCGAGAACAGGACAGGCATGGAGGCGCGCTTGTTGTCGGCGAGATGATTGCCGGCAAGCCGCGTCAGGCCGACCGCGACGATGAAGACGGGGATCGCCAGCATCTTCGTGACGACGCCTGACGTGCCGAGCACCAATGAGGCGCCGAGCGTCACGAAATTGCCGGTGACATGCGAGGTGAAGAGACCCTGCAGGCCGAGAAAGCCGGCCGTGTCCACGAAGCCACCATTGAAACCGAGAAGGACAGCGAGCGGAATGGCAGGCATTCGCATGATCAGTCTCCGCGACGGCGCAATCTCGCACCGCCATCCCTAGAGGATAGCGGCGACTGCCAGCATCGTCATCGAACGGGGATGCGACAGATCGGCGTTGCGGCACCAATTTGCTGCAATGCAAATAAACGACAAGACGTCGTCGCAACCGCATCGTCACTCCAAAAGAGGTTCATGCATCGGCTTCCGGTCCGCAAAGCTTAATGTTAAGAACTGTTCCAGCAAGTCAGGCATCCGGGGGAATTCATGCGCCACAAGACTCTGCTCTCGACTTTTATCGCCGGCTTGGCCCTGGCCTTTCATATCGGCCCTGCCGCGGCTGCAGACGCGCTCGTTGCGCGCGGCGCCTATCTCGTCAAAGGACCGGTCGCCTGCGGCAGTTGCCACACGCCGCTCGGCCCGGATTTCAAGCCGATCATGGACAAGACGCTCGCCGGTGGGTTCCATTTCGACGAGCCGGCCTTCAATACCTATTCGGCCAATATCACGCCGGACAAGGAAACCGGGATCGGCGGCTGGACGGACGAGGAGATCATCCACGCCATACGAGAGGGCGCGGAGAAGGACGGCCGGATCATCTTCCCGCCGATGCCCGTGCCGACCTACAACAACATGTCGGATGATGACGCGAAGGCGATCGTCGCCTATCTCCGCACGGTGAAGCCGGTCAAGAACGCCATTCCGCTGGCGAAATACAACATTCCGCAGCAGACCATGCCGCCCGCGAAGGGCCTGCCGGCGCCGCCGAAATCCGACAAGGTCGCCTATGGCGGCTATATCGTGAACGCGCTCGGCCACTGCTTCGAATGCCACACCACGGCCGGGCCGCATGGCGCGCCTGATTTCGCCGGCCATCTCGGCGCCGGCGGCTTCGAGATCAAGCTGGGTCCCGGCATGTCCGTGATGACCGCGAACATCACGCCTGACAAGGATACCGGCATCGGTTCATGGACCGACGCGCAGATCGCGCGCGCGATCACGGACGGGATCGGAGCTGATGGTCACAGGCTGTCGCCGCCGATGGCCTATGCCTATTACAAGAACATGACCACCGAGGATGTCGACGCGGTCGTCGCCTACTTGCGCACCATCCCGCCGATCAGCAACAAGGTCGAGCGCACGGCCTTCCAGCAGAAGGCGTTTCCTCGGTAAGGACCACCGATGCACGAATGGCGACAGGCATTGCGGGCCGTGACGCTGGCAGCAGGCGTCATGGCTGCCTGCTCCGGCCCGGCTCTGGCTGATTCCGCGGCTGCGATTCGTGCGCGCCTTCTGCGATGGGCGGATGACTTCAATGCCGGCCGCAAGGCCGAGATCTGCGATCTCTTTTCGAAGGATCTGATCTCGGACTATCGCGGGCAAGGCGAGGCGAACTACACAACCCGCTGCCGCCTGCTTGCGCGCGCCATCGATGATCCGGCGCGCGAGTTTCGATACGTGCCGGAAATCAAGGAAGTCATCGTCGAGGGTGATCTCGCTATGGTCAGACTGGATTGGACGCTGACCGTCACACCCGGTGATATCAAGGTGGTCGAGCCCGGAATGGATATCTTCCGCAAGGAGACCGACGGTCAGTGGCGGATCATCCGCTTCATGGCCTATGAGGAAGAAGGTCCGGCCCGTTAAGTCTCTTCGGGCCGCCGCTCCCGGGCGCTGCGCGCATGCGCGATGAAGGCCGCGAGCCCGGCCGAGGGCAGTCGCTGACGAGGATAATAAAGGCAAAGCCCCGGAAAGGCGGGCGTCCAGTCGCCGAGCACACGCTGAAGACGGCCGGATCTGAGGTCTTCCCGCGCCGAACGCTCAGTCACATAAGCGAGCCCGGCGCCATCCCGCGCCGCTTTCAGGCTGAGGTCATGGCTGCCAAGCGTCAGCCGGCCGGGCGGATCGACGATCACGGATTCGCCCTGACGCTCGAACTCCCAGCGATGGATCGCGCCGCTTGCCATGCGCGTTCGAATGCACTCATGCCTGAGGAGATCCGCCGGGACGACCGGCGGCGGACGGCTGGCGAAATAATCCGGCGTGCTGACGACGGCGAATGCCTCGTCTTCGCCTACGGGCACAGCAACCATGTCCTGTGGTACGGCCTCGGCGAGGCGAAGGCCGGCGTCAAAGCCGGTCGCGACGATATCGACCAGCCGGCCATCGCTGGCGATATCGACGCGCATGTCGGGATAGGCGGCAAGAAAGTCGAGCACCAGCGGCAGGACGCGTTGGGAGGCGCCTTCCGATCCATTGAGGCGAAGGAGCCCGGCCGGTGTGGCACGGAAGCGGTTGACCATCTCCACCGCCTCGGAAATCTCGCGCAGCGCCGGCCTGATGCGTTCCAGAAAGTCGGCACCTGCATCGGTGAGCCTGACGCTGCGAGTCGTTCGGTTGAAGAGGCGCACGCCGAGCCGGCGCTCGATGCTCGCGATGGCGTGGCTGAGCGACGAAGGCGGAATGCCGAGTTCGACCGCAGCCGCGCGGAAGTTGAGAGTGGCCGCCACCGTTGCGACCGCGTTGAGATCACCCAGGCTGAGATCTGCCGTCATTGTTCAATCCGCTGCATCCTGCCATGCAAGATTGAACGGATTATAACATCAATCGTCGTGGCTGATATTCCAGGCTCCAGACCAAGGAGCCTTCTATGCCCAAGACTGTCCTCATCACCGGCTGCTCGAGCGGCTTCGGCGAAGCCGCAGCGCATCATTTTGCCGATCGCGGCTGGAATGTCGTCGCCACGATGCGGAGACCCGAGACAGGAGGCGCGCTCGCCGCGCGCGACGGCGTCCTCGTCACGCGCCTCGACGTTGAAGACCCGTCCAGCATCGAGATCGCTATCGCCGAGGCGATCGAGCGGTTCGGGCGCATCGATGTTCTGGTCAACAATGCCGGCTTTGGCCTCTTCGGCGTTTTCGAGCAGACACCTCCCGCCAGGATCGCGCAGCAATTCGCGGTGAATCTCTTTGGCGTGATGGACGTCACGCGTGCGATTCTCCCGCATTTTCGCGCTCATCGATCGGGTGTCATCGTCAATGTCAGCTCGGGCGCCGGCGTCTTCGCGCTGCCGATGATCTCGCTTTACTCGGCTTCGAAATTCGCGCTCGAAGGCTTCTCGGAATCGCTGTCATACGAGCTCGCCTCCGTCGGCATCACCGTGAAGGTCGTGGAGCCTGGCGGCGTCACCAGCACCAAATTCGGCGAGCGGAGCGCCGTCGAGGCCGGGAGTGCCGAGCGGATCGCGGATTATGACCCCTTCATCGCCGGCGCGGAGGCAGTGTTCGCAGGTCTGCGCGCGGGGCGGGCCAATGCTACCAGTGCCGAAGTCGCGGAAGTGATCTTTGCAGCCGCGACCGACGGAACCGATCGGCTGCGCTATGTCGCGACCAAGGACATTGAACCGCTGGTGCGCGCCCGTCGCGAAACCTCGGAGGACGCCTATATGGCGTTCATGCGCGCGCGCGTCGCGCCGAAACTGCCGGCTTGACCGCAGGAAGCGTTACGACGCGCTCGTTCAGCCCGCCATCAACCGCTTCAGCTTGGCCATCACCGTTGTCTCGTCTTCCTGGTAGTCGACGGTGCCAACCATGTCGCCGTCGGCATTGAGCATGTAAACGGCGGCGGTGTGGTCCATGGCGTAGTCGTCGCCGTCGCCGACCTTCTTCGAATAGACGCGGAAGGCCTTGAGCATCGGATCGAGCTTGTCGCGCGGGCCGGTCAGCCCGGTGATGCGCGGGTCGAAGGCCTGGAGATAGTTGCCGAGCTGCTCCACGGTATCGCGCTCGGGATCGACGGTGACGAAGAACACCTTCAGCCGATCGCCGTCGGGACCGAGCGCCTTCAGCCAGTTGGAGGCCTGCAACAGGGTGGTCGGGCAGACATCGGGGCAGAAGGTGTAGCCAAAGAACATCAGCGAAGGATGGCCCTTGAGGGCCGCCTCGGTGACCGGCTCTCCCTTCTGGTCGATGAGACTGAACGGGCCGCCGATGCTGCTCGCCATCAGCCGGCCGCCGGTCTCGGCGCGCCAGGCATAGGCTGCGACACCGAGGATTGCCACGGCGACGACGAGCCAGAGGGCGATCCTGAAACGATGGATCGGGCGGCGGACAGCTTTGCGGGGGGCTCTCATGCCGAAGAGATAGCGGCTCGGCCACGCTCGCGCAAAATCACGTTATGCCGAGCGGCCACGCCGGTTGATCAGGCGCTGCGGATCACAGCCGCTTCGCTGTCGCGGCCGAGCGCCTCGAACACCGTCGCGACGATGCCGCGCGAATCGAGCCCGGCGCGCGAAATCATCGATTCCGGCTTGTCCTGCTCGACGAAGAGGTCCGGCATCACCAGCGAACGGATCTTGAGGCCGCGATCGAAGGCACCAGCTCCGGCCAGGAACGACAGCACCTGCGCGCTGAATCCACCGCCGGCCCCTTCCTCAATCGTGATCACGACTTCGTGATTGCGGACGAGGTCCAGCACCAGCGCGGTATCGAGCGGCTTGGCGAAGCGGGCATCGGCCACTGTGGTCGGCAGGCCGTAGGCGTCGAGCTCCTCGGCGGCCTTCAGCGCGTCGGCGAGCCGTGTGCCGAAGGAGAGGATGGCGACCTTGGAGCCTTCCTTGACGATCCGGCCGCGGCCGATCGGGAGCACCTCGCCGCGCGCCGGCAATTCAATGCCGACACCCTCGCCGCGTGGATAGCGGAAGGACGAGGGCGCATCGTCGATGGCGACCGCGGTCGCGATCATGTGGACGAGTTCGGCTTCGTCGGACGGCGCCATCACCACCATGCCGGGCAGGGCGGTCAGAAAGCCGGTGTCGAACGACCCGGCATGCGTCGGCCCGTCGGCGCCGACAAAGCCGGCGCGGTCGATCGCGAAGCGCACGGGCAGCTTCTGGATCGCAACGTCATGCACGATCTGGTCGTAGCCGCGCTGCAGGAAGGTCGAATAGATGGCGCAGAACGGCTTGAACCCTTCCGAGGCGAGGCCGGCCGCGAAGGTGACGGCATGTTGCTCGGCGATGCCGACATCGAAGGTGCGCGTGGGGAACGCCTGGCCGAACAGGTCCAGCCCGGTGCCGGAGGGCATCGCGGCGGTGATCGCCACCACTTTCTCGTCGCGCTCGGCCTCCTTGATCAGGCTCTCGGCGAAAACGCGGGTATAGCTCGGCGCATTCGGCGTCGCCTTGGCCTGCTTGCCAGTGATGACGTCGAAGCGGTTGACGCCGTGATACTTGTCGGCCGCCGCTTCGGCGGGGGCATAGCCCTTGCCCTTCTGCGTCACGACATGCAGCAGGATCGGTCCGTCCGGCGCATCGCGCAGATTGCGCAGCACGGGCAGAAGATGGTCGAGATTATGCCCGTCGATCGGCCCGACATAATAGAAGCCGAGTTCCTCGAACAGCGTGCCACCGGTCCAGAAACCGCGCGCATATTCCTCGGTGCGCTTCGCCTTGTCATGGAAGAAGCGGGGCAGGTGGCTCGCGAGCTGCTTCGCCACTTCGCGGATCGAGCGATAGGCCCGGCCGGAGACGAGGCGCGCGAGATAAGCCGACATCGCACCGACCGGCGGGGCGATCGACATGTCGTTGTCGTTGAGAATGACGATGAGCCGCGAGCGCAGCGCGCCGGCATTGTTCATCGCCTCATAGGCCATGCCCGCCGACATCGCGCCGTCGCCGATCACGCAGACGACGGCGTTGTCGCTGCCGGAAAGATCGCGGGCGACGGCCATGCCGAGCCCGGCGGAAATCGACGTTGACGAATGCGCGGCACCAAAGGGATCGAACGGGCTTTCGGCGCGGCGCGTGAAGCCGGAAAGGCCACCCGGCTGGCGCAGCGTACGGATGCGCTTCCGCCGGCCCGTCAGTATCTTGTGCGGATAGGCTTGGTGTCCGACGTCCCAGATGATGCGGTCGCGCGGCGTATCGAACACATAGTGAAGCGCAACCGTGAGCTCGACGACACCAAGTCCGGCGCCGAGATGGCCACCTGTGACCGAGACGGCATTGATCGTCTCCGCACGCAGTTCTTCGGCGAGCTGGGAGAGCGCGCTTTCCGGAAGCTGCCGCAGGTCCTGTGGATTGACGACGCTGTCGAGGAGGGGCGTATCGAGCTTGCCGGTCATTTCAAATTGGGCTTGTTGCTTTCGACAGGGTTACACGAGCCGCAGGCAGGAGGCAACGCAGCCACGGCTTTCCGGCACGCGCAATGTCTCTGTGATCACTTGGAAAAGTGGACGCCACCCCGGGCCCGCAGGGCGGAAAGCCGGGCCAACGGGTGGGGAAGCATCGCGATACTCGGTTTCCAGCTTGACCTCGGCAGCAGCGTGGATCGATGATCGCCGCGGGCTGCAGCGCGGCTGCAGATTTCGCCATTTTTACCAGACCAGCTCGTGCACTCTCGGCGCCCTCCGGCGCTGCCGACTGGCGCGACACAAGAGTGGGCTCGCCGCAGGCCCAGGGGGTCCTTGATGTTCCGTCCTTCCCGCCGTGTCGCAGTCCTGGCGGCTCTGGTCGCGCTGTTTGCGGCTCCGTCGATCAAGGCGCATGCCGAGGACGCCGTCCCGGTCTCGGCCGGCGTGACCTATGAGCCGATCGGTCATTGGGACGCAGCGAAGCTGAACGAAATTCTCACGATCGATGCGCCGAAGGTGTTCGGTGTTTCGGTCACCTACACGCCGGCGGTCAACGGCGTGCTGCTCTACCGCGTCACCTATCATTCGGTCGTTCCCGAGCGCGGCAACAAGCCGATCGTCGCGACCGGCCTGCTCGCCATTCCCGATACCGAGACCAAGAGCGTCCCGCTCGTCTCCTACCAGCATGGCACGGTCTACGGAAAAGAAGACGTCCCCTCCTATCCGGACAATTCGTCGGAGACCCAGCTGATGCTGGCCCAGTTCGCCGGACAGGGTTATGCGCTCATTGGCGCCGATTATTTCGGGATGGGTGCCTCGAAGGAGCCGGAAGGCTACGGCGTCAAGGGCAGCCACCAGCAGGCTACCTTCGACATGCTGATGGCGTCGCGCGCCGTCCTGGGCAGCATGGGCATCTCGACGTCGAAGCTCTTTCTCGGCGGCTGGTCGCAGGGCGGCTATGTGACGATGGCGTTCCTCGAGAAGCTTGAGAAATCCGGCGTCGAAGTCACGGCTGCGTCGACGGCCAGCGGTCCGGCCGATCTTTATTCGTTCCTGAGCGGCTTCCTCGATTTTCCCCGCGAGAACGACGCCTCCTGGATTTCAATCCTCTATGTGCTGTCGAGCTTCTCATTCGAGCATTATTATGGGATGCCCGGCCTCGCGCGTTCGTTCATCAGCGAGGACTATTACGAAGCGGCGCGCAAGATCTACGAGCGCGAATCGAGCGATATCAGCGCGCTGCCAACCGATCTCAAGAAGCTCATCCGGCCGGAATATTTCAATCCGAGCTTCTTTGCGGAAAGTGCATATGGCCGCATTGCTGCCGCCTCGGACGCCTTTCGCTGGATCATCAAGACGCCGGTGCGGAGCTATTATGGCGAGTCCGACGAGGTGGTCTCGGTCGGCCTCGCCAAGCTCGCCATGAATTACCAGCAGGGTATCGGCGGCGGCAACATCGCCGTCGAGGCGATATCGACAGGCAAGACGGATCATCGGGGAACGTTTGCCACGGCTGTCGCGCAGTGGAAGATCTGGTTCGACAGTTTGAAGTGACTTGGCCTTTCGTCGGCTCCCGGTGAGGCTGTGCCGGCCTTTCTGAAACTCTCAACATCTCAGGACCCCGTCCATGATCCGTCACACGGTCGCTTTCCGTCTCCACCACGCAAAGGGTTCGCCTGCCGAGGCCGCCTTTCTCGCCGACGCACGTGTGCTTGAGCATATTCCCGGCGTCACCGCCTTCGAGCAGCTTCGGCAGGTGAGTCCCAAGAACGGGTTCGATTTCGGTTTCTCGATGGAATTCGCCGATCAGGCTGCCTATGACGGCTACAACACCCATCCCGACCACGTCGCGTTCGTGCGCGACCGCTGGATCCCGGAGGTGGCCGAGTTCCTCGAACTCGACTATGCGCCGCTGTGAGCGGCAGCGCTCACGCGCCGGAGATGTCTACTCCGGCAGCGGAATGAACTCGCTTTCATCGCCGAAGACCTTGTCGAAGCGGCCGGAGTTCCAGTCGGCCTTCGCCTGATCGATCCGCTCCTTCGATGATGATACGAAGTTCCACCAGATATGACGCGGGCCATCCATCGGCGCGCCGCCGACGAGCAGCAGCCTGGCCGGCGTGCGGGCGCGGACGGTGATCGGATCGCCCGGTCGCAGCACGAGCAGGCGACCGGCCTCGAACACATCGCCGGCGATCTCGATCTCGCCCTCGAACAGATAGAGCGCTCGCTCGACATGCGCCGGGTCGATGGGAACGCTGCTGCCCGGCTGGAGCAGCAATTCGGCATAGATGGTGTCGCTGAACGTCTCGACAGGCGAGGCCTCGCCCCAGGCTTCGCCGATGATGAGGCGGACTTTCGCGCCGCCGGCCTCGATTTCGGGCAGGCTCGCACCATCGTGGTGATGGAACGCCGGCGCTGTCTCCTCATGCGTCTTCGGCAGCGCGACCCAGGTCTGCAGGCCCGAGATGCGGCGATCATTGGCCTTTTGGCGGAACGCGTCGCTGGAGCGCTCGCTATGGGCGATGCCGCGTCCGGCCGTCATCCAGTTGACGTCGCCCGGCCGCACAGCGGCCTCGACGCCGGTCGAATCGCGGTGGATGATCTCGCCGTCGAAGAGATAGGTGACCGTGGCAAGACCGATATGGGGATGCGGCCGCACATCGAGGCCTTCGCCGGAGGGAAATTCGCCTGGGCCCATCTGGTCGAGGAAAACGAAGGGGCCGACCATGCGCCGCTTGGCGGTCGGCAGCGCCCGGCGCACGAGAAACCCGCCGATATCCGCGGTGCGAGGCACCACGACCAGTTCGACCGCGTCACTTGACGCCGCATCACCGAAAATCGGGTCCTTGTCCGAAGCTCCGCTCATGACATGTCCTCTCCCGCCTCTGGCCCGTCGTCCCAACATGGCGACGATGCCGCACGACCGGAAGGACCGCCAGCGACGACGCACCGTTCAGGATTGCGTCGCGCAACGATGGAGGCGGATCAGCCTTCGACGTCGAGAGGCTCCGTGCCGATCGCCTGGCCGGACGCACCGGTCCTGATCTTCTCGACCTTGGCCTCGGCCTGAGCCAGAAGCGCCTCGCAATGTTTCTTCAGGGCCTCGCCGCGCTCATAGATGCGGATCGATTCTTCGAGCGGGACATCGCCGCGTTCGAGATGGCCCACGATCGTTTCAAGCTCGGCGAGCGCCTTCTCGAAGGAGAGGCTGGCGATCGGCGTGGCCGTCTCGGTCATGGTTCGTTCTCCCTGTGCATCGCCATGTTTTCCGACATCGGGCTGCCTGACGCAAGCGCGGTGCAGGTGGATGCCCGGCGCATCCACGGGCTATGCTGGCTTCTGCGGTGGAATCGGAAGGGGATCGTGACGAATGGACTGGACCGTCGGCTTGAAGTTCTTTGCGGCCCTGTTCGCGATCATGAATCCGCTGACCACGCTGCCCGTCTTCCTTGCCATGACAGGGGGCCAGGACACCGCCAGCAACCGACGCACGGCGCTCACGATGATCGCGACGGTGACGATCGGAAGCGTGATCTGCGCCTTGGTCGGCCGCCTGCTGCTCAACGTCTTCGGCATCGATATCCCGCATTTCCGACTGGCGGGCGGATTGATCGTCCTCTTGATCGCCCTGTCGATGTTGAATGGTGAGGACCATCCCTCCCATGCCGGGACGCCCGAGGAACAGGCCAAGTTTCCCGTTGCCTCCAGTATCGGCATCTACCCGCTGGGCATTCCGATCGCCTTCGGTCCCGGGACGATGGCGACCGTCATCGTCTTTGCGCAAACCTCCGCCGAGGCGGGTGCCATGGGCGTGTATGCGATCACGCTCGCCGCCTATCTCGTCTTCTTCGGCATCGCCACGCTGGCCGCACCCTTCATCAGCCACTGGATGTCGCCAATGACATTGTCGCTGACGCGCCGGCTGATGGGGCTGGTCCTGGCTGCCATCGCCATGGAGATGATCGTCGGTTCGCTCGGAAAGCTCTTTCCGGCCTGGCTTGGCTAGCTGTTCGCCATCAGACGCGTGACATGGGCGCTGACCGAGCCGGCCAGTCCCTTGAGATCGTAGCCGCCTTCGAGAATGCTGACGATGCGCCCGCCGCAATCCCGGTCTGCCCGCGCCATCAGCGCGTCGGTCGCCCAGGCGAAGTCCTCTTCATTGAGTTCGAGCCCGCCGAGTGGATCGCGCCAATGGGCGTCGAAGCCGGCGGATATGATGATGAGGTCGCCGCGGAAATCGTCGAGCGCCGGCAGGAGGCGCGTCTCGAACGCCTCGCGGAAGAGGGCTCCAGCGGCACCGGGTGGCAGCGGCGCATTGACGATGTTGCCGGCGCCGGTTTCGGATGCGGCGCCCGTGCCGGGATAGAGCGGGATCTGGTGCGTCGAAGCATAGAGGACCGAGGGATCGTCCCAGAAGATGGCCTGCGTGCCGTTGCCATGGTGCACGTCCCAATCGATGATCGCGACGCGCCCGGCGCCGTGCACGCTCTGGGCATGACGCGCGGCGATCGCCGCCTGGTTGAAGAAGCAGAAGCCCATCGCCCGTTCCGGTTCGGCGTGATGGCCGGGCGGCCGCATGGCGCAAAAGGCATTGGCGACACGGCCTTGCATCACCGCGTCAACTGCCTGGCAGGCGCCGCCAACGGCGGTCAGGGCGGCTTCCAGTGTCTTCGGCGACATCACCGTATCGGCGTCGAGCCGGCCAAGCCCTTCGCGGGGGCTCGCATCGCGCAGCATGTCGAGATGGGAGGCTGGATGGCAAAGCATTACCATCGTTTCGTCGGCCATCTCGGCGCGCTCGCGGACAAGCGTATCGAAGCCTGGCTCGGCCAGCGCCGCCTCGACGGCAACGATCCGTTCGGGACGTTCGGGATGCCCGAAGGGAACGATATGCCGGGCAAAGATCGGGCTGCCGATCAGAAGCGTCGCCATGGGTTTCCGCCTCGCATGGATGGGAATCGCCTCGCATGGGCACAAATGATGCGTCGCCGCGTGCCGGGCGATCTCGTTCATATCAGGAGCTACAACGCGCAGCGAGCCCCGTCCGATCCCTTGGCGGCCGAAGCCCGGAAGCGTCGGCTGCGGCCGGCGGGACTTGACGGCGCCGCGGCGCTGGTTTCTTGAAGCGCCATGCCAGTGCATGGAAAAAGCGAGGCGCCGCGATGATCAGGTCTGCCTTCGACCAGGCCGCGATCCGCGATGCTGTCATGGTCCTTTCGGCCGGCGGCCTCGTGGCGATGCCGACCGAGACGGTCTATGGCCTTGCCGCCGACGCGCGCAATGGCGAGGCGGTCGCGCGCATCTATGCCGCCAAGGGGCGGCCCCGCTTCAATCCTCTCATCGCCCATGTCGCCGATTTCGGCGCGGCCGAACAGCTTGCCGTGTTCGATCCGCTGTCGCGGCGCCTTGCCGAGGCGTTCTGGCCAGGGCCGCTGACGCTGGTTGTGCCAAAACGCAGCGATGCCGGGCTCTCGGACCTTGCCACTGCCGGATTGGATACGGTCGCAATCCGCGTGCCGGCGCATCCGGCCGCGCTCGCGCTCCTTGCCGCCTTTGGCGGTCCGCTCGCCGCACCGAGCGCCAACCGGTCAGGCCATGTCAGCCCGACCACCGCCGCCCATGTCGAGACGGACCTCGGCGAGGTCGTGCCGATCATCCTCGATGCGGGGCCGAGCGCCGTCGGCGTCGAATCGACCATTTTGCGCGTCGTGAACGGCACCATCCATCTGCTGCGCGCCGGCGGGCTTTCCCGCGAACGCATCGAGGGTTTGACGGGTACGTCGCTTGTCACGGCGGGTCTCGAAGATCCCGAGGCGCCGGTCGCCCCGGGGCAACTGGCCTCGCACTACGCGCCGGCGGCCGCCGTCAGGCTCGACGTGGCCGAGGTTAGGCCCGGCGAGGCGCTGATCGATTTCGGTCCGCATCCGCTGAAGGGCGCCGCTCAGGCGGCAGCTATCGTCAATCTCAGCCCGCGCGGTGATCTCGTCGAAGCGGCGGCTGGGCTCTTCGCCGCGCTGCGGACGCTCGATGGCGTGGCGGTATCGATCGCCGTGGCGCCAATACCCCATGAGGGGCTCGGCGAGGCGATTCGCGATCGTCTCGCCCGCGCCGCTGCGCCGCGCCCGAAGGGATAGCGTCAGGCGTCGTATTCCGGTCCGCGTGCGCTGTAGCGATGGCTGTCGCGCCAGCGCTGCATCAGCGCCTCGAACTCGGGATCGATCGTCTCCGGCAGCGTGATGCGCAGCGCGACCAGAAGGTCGCCATGACCGCCGGCCGTGGTCGGCAATCCCTTGCCTTTGAGGCGCATGACGCGGCCGCCATTCGAATGGGCCGGAACGGTCATCGTCACCGAACCGCCGAGCGTTGGTACGCGCACCTTGGCGCCGAGAACCGCCTCATCCAGAGTCACCGGCAGATCGATGCGAAGATTGTCGCCCTCCACCTTGAACAGGGGATGCGGAATGAACTCGACGGTGATCATGGCGTCGCCGGCGGGGCCACCATCCGGGCTCGCCCAGCCCTGTCCGCGCAGGCGGATCTGCTTGCCGGATCGCGTTCCGGGCGGGATCGCAACCTCGAGCGTCCGGCCGGTCGGCAGTTCTGCGCGAACCTTGTCGCCGCGAACGATCTGCTCGAGCGTGACGGCTACAGCGGCATTGACGTCCTCGCCCGGCGTGCGTGTCTGCTGCGGCCTTGGACCGGCGCCGCGCCGCGCGCCGAAGCCGGCCCGGCTGGAAAAGCCGGACAGGATGTCGGAGAGGATGTCGTCGTCGCTCGCGCCGCCCTCACTCGACCAACGGAAGCTCTGCGCTCCGGGACCGGGGCGCGCGCCACGGCTGGAAAACCCCTGGAAATCGTCGAAGCCGCCGCCCTGGAAGCGCGGCTTGCCTTCGGCGTCGATCTCGCCGCGATCGAACTTCTCGCGTTTTTCCTTGTCGCCGACGATCTCATAGGCGGAATTGAGTTCGGCGAATCGATCCTGCGCCTTCGGATCATCCTTGTTGCGATCGGGATGTGACGATTTGGCCAGGCGCCGGAACGCCTTCTTGATTTCGGCTTCGCTCGCCGTCTTCTCGACGCCGAGCACCTGATATGGATCACGCATGAAAACCCCCTCGGCGGGCAGAATTCGGTCCCGGTCCGCAGACCCGGGATCGTCAGGTCATATAAGGAGACCTAGGAATTGATTCCAGTCGCAAGCGTTGCGGCTGAGCGACTTTCAGCGACGGTTCAGAGCAGGGCCTGATCGTCCGCCGACATGTCGAAGAGCTGCCACGACCCGTCGATCGACCGGCACGCATGACCATGATAGCGCCTCACGCCGCGTACGTCGCTGACCGTCAGTGCGATCGGCCGGCAGGAAAGCCCGCCCGTCCGGATGCGTGCATCGGCAAGGGCCGCGATCGTGCCCTCGTTCCCGGTGTCGGGATTTGTCCAGTCGAGCGGGTCGCCGTTGGGGGCTTCGGCCAGCCGGTCGGCGGCGAGCGTCCGGATCGTCTCCCAGTCCGATTGCGCGAGCGACCCGACGACAGTCGGTGCCGGCGGCTGCACCGGTTGCGGCTCTGGGGTGGCCGCTGGCGTGATCGAGCCGGTGGTCATGCTGTCGACGCCGCCATGACCGAACGGCGACAGGCCGCAGCCAGCGAGGCCGCAGGCGATGACGAGAATCGCCGCGCCACGTCTCATGCGCTGCCCTCGCGGCGCGCAGAGCGTTGCCGATGGCTGGCAAAGGGGCTGGCGCCCGCTATATCTTTGGTCGGTTGCGGCATGCACGCCCCTGGAGCATTGGCTGCAGCATCGGGGAAATTGGGTTAAGAATGAGTGACTTCACGGACGCGACCAACCCATTCGGCCTTTTTGCGGAATGGCTGCTCGAAGCGGAAAAGAGCGAGCCGAACGATCCCAACGCCATGGCGCTGGCAACCGTCGACGCGGATGGCCTGCCGGATGTGCGGATGGTGCTCTTGAAGGATTTCGACGAGAGCGGCTTCGTATTTTACACGAACTACGAAAGCGCCAAGGGGCGCGAGCTCCTGGCGCAGCCGAAAGCGGCATTGCTCTTCCATTGGAAGTCGCTCAGGCGGCAGGTGCGCGTGCGCGGCCCTGTCGAGCAAGTCACTCCCAAGGAAGCAGACGACTATTTCAAGACGCGCGCGCGCCACAGCCGGCTCGGCGCTTGGGCTTCGCAGCAGTCGCGGCCACTCGAATCGCGCTTCGCCCTGGAGAAGGCCGTCGCGCTGGTGGCGGCCCGCTATCCACTTGGCGACGTTCCGCGCCCGCCGCATTGGTCAGGCTTCCGCATTCGCCCCACGCAGATCGAATTCTGGAAGGACGGTTCCTTCCGCCTGCATGACCGGATCGTCTTCGGCCGTGCCGAACCGGACGCGCCCCAATGGAGCCGCGAGCGGCTCTATCCATAGGCGTTGATCTCCGGGCCGTGTCCTGTGCGGGGGCAGTCGGTCGCATCGCGAGGAGCGGCTTGCTACCGGCGCGACCCCGTCCGAGCCAGCTTCACGGCCAGCCATATGGCGGAGATGAGGAAATAGAACGCGCCAAAGGCTGCATAGGGCGCAATATCGGCGATGCCGGGCGTGGCGGCCCCCGTCGCCTGCTTGATGAAGAAGCCGCCAGCCAGCGCAGACTGGGCGCCGCTCAGGATCATCGCCCATTGCGCGCCGGTCTTCCAACGCCGCGCGCCGGTGATCAGCTGCAACAGACCGGCAACGATCGCCCAGGCGCCGAAAACGGCCAGAACCGCGTTCAGGCTGTACCCGAGTGCGATGACGACGGCGAGGCTGGTCAGCACGCTGATGGTGGCGTTCAGCGCCTGGCTGGGATTGGCCTTCAGGCCGCCACTGCGCTGCGCATCGACGATATTGGCGACGGCATCCCAGGCCGGATACGCGATCAGAAGAGCAGCCTCGATCGCTGGCATGCTCCTGCCGAGCGTGAAGGCGGCCGCGACCCAGACGATGGAGAAGCCGGCGCGGGTAAAATAATACGACCTCAGCCAGCGCGATGCGGCGAGAGGGGAGGGTTGCGGAAGGGTTGCGTAGCTCATCGATATATCCTTTCGGCCCGCGCGCGGAGAGGATCGGAAAAGAATCCGCTCGCGCACGGTGCTCCTGAAACGGTTTGGCTTGATCCAAGAAAACCACGTATTATCATTGTGATACGCGATCTTGCCGTAAGCTATGTACGGCTTGGGGCCACAGACAGCCATGACTGAACTGCTGGAAAACTTGATCATTCGTCCGGAAAGCCCGGATGCGACCGTTACGGGGGATCTGCTTTCCGACGTTCTGTCGCAGATCCGGCTCACCGGCGATCACGTGGTCTCGCAAGCTCTGGCCGCGGGGGAGGAGCTCGATGTCGCGCCGCAAGAGGCCCATGTCGCCGTGGTCACGGCAGGCGCGCTGCAGATGGCGAGCGACGACTCGACCCTCGTTAAGGTCGACGCGGATCACCTCCTGCTATTCCCGAGGGGATGCGAGGGTTTCCGGCTCGTGGCGTCGGATTCGAGCGCGAAGGTCGTCGTCTGCCGCTTCTTGTTCGATCCAGACAGCCTGCGCGGCATGATCTTCGCATTGCCGCCCTGTATCCACCTCCGACCGGAGGATGGCGGCGGGTGGATCGAAGGCATCGCCCATTTCCTGCTGCTGGAGACGAGCGACGTCCAGCCGGGGGCGGCCTTGATGATCTCGCGGCTGATCGACCTCATTGTCATTCGCGCGCTGCGCACCTGGGTGCATCAGGGCCAAACGACGGGGTGGCTGGGCGGGCTCGCCGATCCGCGTATCGCACGCGCCCTGAAGGTCATCCATCAGCAGCCGATGCAGCGCTGGAGCGTTCCGGCGCTGGCTGATATCGCCAACATGTCGCGCTCCAGCTTCTGTGAGCGGTTCGCGGCGCTCGTCGGGCGCTCGCCGCTTCGCTACCAGAATGAATGGCGGCTGGGGCTCGCCAGGGAAATGCTGGCAAGACGGGATGCGCGAATCGGCGAGATCGGCATGCGGATCGGCTATGTCTCGGAGGCCGCCTTCAGCCGCGCCTACAAGGAGCTATTCGGCCATTCGCCGCGCACCGAATATGCGCGGCGTGAGGCATCCGGGGGCCGATAGGCGACGTGCGTTCGCCTATGTCGCCGTACCGCCGACCGTGATCTGGTCGATCCTGAGCGTCGGCTGGCCGACGCCGACCGGCACGCCCTGGCCGCTCTTGCCGCAGGTGCCGATGCCGAGATCGAGCGCCATGTCGTTGCCGACCATCGATACACGCCGCATCGCATCCGGCCCATTGCCGATCAGCATCGCGCCCTTCACCGGCGCACCGATGCGGCCGTTCTCGATCATGTAGGCCTCGGTCGAGGCGAACACGAACTTGCCGGAGGTGATGTCGACCTGGCCGCCGCCGAACGAGACCATGTAGAGCCCGTTCTTGACCGAGCCGAGGATCTCGTCCGGCTGATGATTGCCCCCGAGCATGATCGTGTTGGTCATGCGCGGCATCGGCACATGCGCATAGGATTGCCGGCGGCCATTGCCGGTCGGCTTCATGCCCATCAGACGGGCGTTCTGCCTGTCCTGCATGTAGCCGACGAGGATGCCGTCCTCGATCAGCGTCGTCGCCTGGGTCGGCGTGCCCTCGTCGTCGAAGGAGAGCGAACCGCGCCGGTCGACGATCGAGCCGTCATCGACCACGGTCACGCCCTTGGCCGCTACTTGCTGGCCCATCAGGCCGGCAAACGCGCTTTCACCGCGGCGGTTGAAATCGCCTTCGAGCCCGTGGCCGACGGCTTCATGCAGCATCACGCCCGGCCAGCCCGGTCCGAGCACGACATCGAAGGTGCCGGCCGGCGCGGGGATGGCGTCGAGATTGACGAGCGCCTGGCGCAGCGCCTGGTCGACCGCATACTGCCAGCGCTCGGTGGTCACGAACTGGCCGAAGCCCTCGCGTCCGCCCATGCCGAACGAGCCCTGTTCCTGCCGGTCGCCTTCGCCCGCGATGATCGAGACATTGACCCGCACCATCGGGCGGATGTCGCGCCGATAGGTGCCGTCGGGCCGGAGAATCTCCACCACCTGCCAAGACCCGGCGAGCGAGGCGCTGACCTGGCGCACGCGCGGATCCCTGGCGCGTGCATAGGCATCGATCTGTTCGAGCAGCGTCACCTTGTCGGCGAAGCTCGGCGCGCCCAGTGGGTTCTCGTCGGTATAGAGGCGGCGATTGGTGCCGGCCGGCGGCTCGGCCAGGATGCCGGAATGGCCTGACTTCACCGAAGCGACCGCCTCGCCGGCGCGGCGGATCGCGTCGAGCGAAACTTCGCCGGCATGGGCATAGCCGACGGCCTCGCCGGCGACGGCGCGGAGGCCGAAGCCCTGGCGCACATCATAGCTCGCGCCCGACAGACGGCCGTTGTCAAAGACGAGCCCCTCGGACTGTGCATATTCGAGATAGAGCTCGCCATCATCGGCGCCCTTAAGCGCCTCCGCGACCACGGCCTCCGTCTCGCCGCGATCGAGCCCGGCGCGGGCAAGGATGGACAGGGATTCGTCGGCCATGGGGGAAACTCCGGAACGTTGTTGCCACGACAGATAGGCGATCACCGGGCGGTTCGCACCCCTTGGCGGCGGATGAGGGCGAAAGAGGGGCTCTTGCGGTCGGTTTGGGCGCCGAGCCCCAATAGGGCCGGCTTCAGTAAAGCACAGCCTTGTAGCGCTCCAGCATCTCGGCATCGCTTTCGGGCGGGTTGTTCGACCGCGTGTGGTCCTTCAGCATTTCGCCCATGGTCGGCAGCAGGGTCCGTTCGGGCCAACTGGCCGGGACCCAGAGGTCCGAGCGCATCAGCGCCTTGCCGCATTGCAGATAGGCCTCGCGCACGGTCACCACGAGGACGGTGGCGGGCAGCGAATCATCGACGCGATGCGCTTCCCGCAGAGCGAGGTCGTCATTGACCACCGCGTCGCCGTTGACGCGCAGCGTCTCCAGGAAACCGGGAATGAGGAAGAGCAGCCCGACCGTCGGACGCGCGACGATATTGGTCAGCGAATCGATGCGCCGGTTGCCAGGCCTGTCCGGGATGATCAGCGTCCGCTCGTCGGCGACTGTAACAAAGCCGGGATGATCGCCGCGCGGCGTCGCGTCGCCGAGCCCATCCGGGCCCTCAGTTGCCAGGACGAGGAAGGGCGACAGCGCGATGAAGGCGCGGCAATGCTTGTCGATATGGTCGAGCTGCTTGGCGAGCGCGCGCGGCGAAGGGGCGCCATAAAGCGCCCGCAGGGCCTCGGGAGACCGGATCGGAGCCATGTTGCCGCGTCTTTCGTCAGGGTAGGGCGTCGAAGCCCGGACCGAAGCCGTTCAGCGAGATCGGGATGCCGATGCCTTCCTCCGGCGTCTGGAAGATCACGAAGGTCGCGGTCTTGCCGGCGCGGAGCTTGGCAATGAGGTTGTCGTCGAGAATCACCTCGGCGAGGCAGCCGTCCGGGAGGCAGCGCACGAAACCGGCGCGGCCCATCTCGTTCTGGTCGATCTTGAGCCCGAGGCCGGACGGTAGCAGCACGCCGAGCGGCGCCAGCACGCGCATCACCTTGGCCTTCTTGTCCGCCGTCTTCAGCACGATCACCGAGAGACCGACATTGTCGCGGTCCTCTGCGGTGACGAACTGCATCATCGAGCAGATTTCCTCCTGCGCGCCCGGCGGCTTGTCGCAGCGGGTTTCCCAGTCGCCATGCATGCCCTTGGAAACGCCCTGCGCCCGCGCGGCGCCGGACGGCCCGGCCAGCGGGGCGAGAACAAACGCCAGTGCGAGGCCAAGGGCCGCCAGCAGAAGCATCCGGCGCGGCGCGCGCCCGTGCAGTTCAGTCGTGTTCACCGGTTCGATCTCCTGGATTCCCGCCATTTCGGACCTATGACTCTTGCACGGCCTGGGGCAATCCGGGCCGCATTGATCGAAGTCATGCCGGGCGCGATTTGCCGCATCATTTCTCACGATCCACCGTTGCGAGGCAAAGGTCCATGTGGTTTGTCTCGGGCGATATTCGGCAAATCCGAAATCGCACCGTGGAAGCATCCTGCCTTCGGCCTATACTGTTGTGGAAAGTGGCGCAACGGAGGCCGGCAGCGCGGGCGCACCGGATGGCGCTGAGGAATGAAAGGGAGTGACGACGTGACGAAGGCCAAGACGCGTCTCGGATCGGGCTTGTTGCTCGGTGGGTCGATCGCGGCAGTCCTCGGCGCGATGTCGGGCGCCGCCGAGGCCGCCCAGCCGACACCCTGGGCGATGTGGCTGCAGGAGCCGGCTTCTCCGATCATGGAGCGGATCAACAGCTTCAACACCGGCATCACCATCGCGATGGTCGCGATCGTGCTGATCGTGGCGGCTCTGTTGATCTATGTGATGATCCGCTTCAACGCGAAGTCCAACCCGGTTGCCTCGCGGACCTCGCACAACACGCTGATCGAGGTCGTCTGGACCGTTGCGCCGATCCTCATCCTGATGGCGATTGCGATTCCCTCGTTCTCGCTGCTGTTCGCGCAGCAGGACCCGGGCCGCATCATCAAGGACTACGATCCGGCCAAGGTCCTGACCGTCAAGGCGACGGGCATCCAGTGGTACTGGAACTACGAATATCCGGACAATGACGGCGTCGCCTTCGATTCGAACATGATCCCGGAGAACGAGATCAAGGATCCGAAGACGCAGCCGCGGCTGCTGGCCGTGGATAACGAGATGATTGTTCCGGTCGGCACGGTCGTCCGCATGCAGGTCATCGGCCAGGACGTCATTCACTCCTTCGCGCTGCCTTCCTTCGGCATCAAGATTGACGCGATCCCCGGTCGCCTCAACGAGACCTGGTTCCTCGCAGAGCGCGAAGGCATCTATTACGGTCAGTGCTCGGAGCTCTGCGGCATCAATCACGCCTTCATGCCGATCGCGATCCGCGTGGTGAAGCCGGAACAGTTCAAGACATGGGTCACCGCGGCGAAGACGGATCTGCCGGGCGCCTACAAGCAGCTTTTCGCCAGCATCGAGGCCGACGCGGCCAAGGTGGCGTCGAAGGATGCCGTGACCCCGGCCTCGGCCGGTTCGATCGTAGAGGTCGCGGCGCGCTGATAGCGGCGCCGCCGCGCAATCTCGTTGCCCGGCCCCGGCGCGCTGCGCCAGCGGGCCTGATGAATTAAGGGAAGAGGTGAGGCCATGGCTACTCATGCCGCAGAGGCGTCGCACGATCACCATCCGACCGGATGGCGGCGCTGGGTCTATTCGACCAACCACAAAGACATCGGCACGATGTACCTGATCTTCGCGATCATGTCGGGCATCATCGGTGGCGCGCTGTCGGTCGGCATCCGCATGGAGCTGCAGAACCCCGGCCTGCAGATCTTCGGCAATCCCTACGTGTTCAACACCTTCACCACCGCCCATGGCCTGATCATGATCTTCTTCATGGTCATGCCAGCGATGATCGGCGGCTTCGGCAACTGGTTCGTGCCGATCATGATCGGGGCGCCTGATATGGCGTTCCCGCGCATGAACAACATCTCGTTCTGGCTGCTGCCGCCCTCGATCCTGCTGCTGATCATCTCGCTGTTCATGCCGAGCGCGGCCGGCCAGCATGGCGTCGGCGGCGGCTGGACGATCTATCCGCCCTTCTCGAGCTCCGGCCCCGAAGGCCAGCCCGGCCCGGCGATGGATTTCGCGATCCTGGCCCTGCATATCTCGGGCGCCTCGTCGATCCTCGGCGCGATCAACTTCATCACCACGATCTTCAACATGCGCGCCCCGGGCATGACGCTGCACAAGATGCCGCTCTTCGCCTGGTCGGTGCTCGTGACCGCTTTCCTGCTGCTGCTCTCGCTGCCGGTTCTGGCCGGTGCGATCACCATGCTGCTGACCGACCGCAATTTCGGCACCACTTTCTTCAAGCCGGAAGGCGGCGGTGACCCGATCCTGTTCCAGCATCTGTTCTGGTTCTTCGGCCATCCCGAGGTTTACATCCTGATCCTGCCGGGCTTCGGCATCGTCAGCCACGTCATCTCGACCTTCTCGAAGAAGCCGATCTTCGGCTATATCGGCATGGCCTATGCCATGGTCGCCATCGGCGTCGTCGGCTTCGTCGTGTGGGCGCACCACATGTACACGACCGGCCTTTCCTTCGAGACGCAGGCTTACTTCGTGGCCGCCACGATGGTCATCGCGGTGCCAACCGGCATCAAGATCTTCTCGTGGATCGCGACGATGTGGGGCGGCTCGATCGAGTTCCGCACGCCGATGCTCTGGGCGGTCGGCTTCATCTTCCTGTTCACGGTCGGCGGCGTCACGGGCGTCATGCTCGCCAATGCCGGCCTCGACCGCGTCTTCCAGGACACCTATTTCGTGGTGGCGCATTTCCACTACGTGCTGTCGCTGGGCGCCGTGTTCGCCATCTTCGCCGGCTGGTACTACTGGTTCCCGAAGATGTTCGGCTATCTCTATGACGAGCGCATCGGCAAGCTGCACTTCTGGGTCACCTTCATTGGCGTGAACCTCGTCTTCTTCCCGCAGCATTTCCTCGGCCTCGACGGCATGCCCCGCCGCTATGCCGACTATCCGGATGCGCTGTGGGGCTGGAACTTCGTGTCGTCGATCGGCTCCTACATCTCCGCCTTCGCCGTCCTGATCTTCCTCTATGGCGTGTTCGATGCCTTCCGCCGCAAGGTGCCGGCGCCGAACAATCCCTGGGGTTCCGGCGCGACGACGCTGGAGTGGCAGCTGTCCTCGCCGCCGCCGTTCCACCAGTGGGAAGTGCTGCCCCGCATCGGCGACGTGAAGCACTGAGCCGAACCTCAAACAGCGGAGCCGGGCGTGCCCGGCTCCAGCAGTGAATGGTTGCCCTTGATGTCTGACGTGCAGATCGACCGGATCGACACCGCGAGCCTCGCCGGCCCGGCGGATTACATCGCGCTCCTGAAGCCGCGCGTGATGTCGTTGGTCGTCTTCACGGCGCTGGTCGGCATGGTCATGGCGCCTGGCGGGATCCATCCCGTCGTCGGCTTCGCGGCGCTGCTCTGCATCGCCGTCGGCGCCGGCGCGTCGGGCGCCCTCAATATGTGGTACGACGCCGATATCGACCGTTTGATGCTGCGCACGCAGAAGCGCCCGATCCCGGCAGGACGCATCACCGAGAGCGAGGCGCTCGCCTTCGGCCTGACGCTTGCAGCGTTCTCGGTCGGCTGTCTCACCGTGCTGGTCAATCCGGTCGCGGGCGGCCTTCTCGCCTTCACGATCTTCTTCTATGTCGTCGTCTATTCGATGTGGCTGAAGCGCTGGACGCCGCAGAACATCGTCATTGGCGGCGCGGCCGGCGCGTTCCCGCCGGTGGTTGCCTGGGCCTCCGTCACCGGCTCGGTCAGCCTTGAAAGCATCGTGCTGTTCCTGATCATCTTCATGTGGACGCCGCCGCATTTCTGGGCGCTCGCGCTGTTCAAGTCGGATGACTACAAGCGGGCCGGCATTCCGATGCTTCCCGTGGTCGCGGGGCTTGCCGAGACACGCCGCCAGATTCTGATCTATTCCGTGTTGCTTGCGCCGATCGGCGTGCTGCCGGCGCTGCTCGGCTTCGCCTCGCTCGCCTATGGCGGCGCCGCGGCCGTGCTTGGCGCCGTGTTCGTCGGCATGGCGGTCCGGGTCTATCGCATGGCCGACAACGACACGGCGATGGTGCCGGCGAAGCGGTTGTTCGCCTTCTCGATCTTCTATCTCTTCATGCTGTTCGCAATGCTGCTCACCGAGCGGCTGGCCATGCTGGCGGGCCTTTCATGGTAGCCGATCTCGAGCGCGATCGCGGCAACGAGCCCGCGCCGATGATCGAGGACGGTGTGAGGCTGACGCCCGAGCAGCTGCGCCGCCGTCGCGCGCGGTCGATCGCCATCGGCCTTGCGCTCGGCGCGCTCGTCATCCTGTTCTGGGCGGTGACGATCGTGAAGCTCGGCGGCAATGTCGCGAACCGGAGCCTTTGACCATGACGGGCACTGACGAACCGCATCCCGCGCCACAGCACGCCAAAAAGCGCTCGCTCGGTGTGACGGCGGCCATCAGCGCCGTATTTGGCGTCGCCATGCTGGCCGCCGCATTTGCGTCGGTTCCGATCTACCGCCTGTTCTGCCAGGTGACCGGCTATGGCGGCACGACCCAGCGCGCGGAAGCGGCGCCGGGCAAGGTGCTCGACCGGACCGTCACGGTGCGCTTCGACGCCAATGTCGCCAATGGGATCGGCTGGGCGTTCCGTCCTGAGCAGCGCGAGATTCGCGTCAGGCTGGGCGAGGTTGGCCATGTCAGCTTCTTCGCCGAGAATCGCACGGACAAGACCTCGACGGGACAAGCGGGCTTCAATGTGCAGCCGGATTCGTCAGGCCGCTTCTTCAACAAGATCGCCTGTTTCTGCTTCAATTCGCAGACCCTGAAGGCGGGCGAGCGCGTCGAGATGCCGGTGACGTTTTTCGTCGATCCGGCCATGGCTGACGACGCGGATTCCCGCTACACGGATACGATCACTCTTTCCTATACGTTTTATCCGAGCGTTGAGGCCAAACCGGCGCCTGTGGCGTCGCTTGGGCCGGGCGCCGCGGATCCGAAGCTTCGATAAGGACCGGGGAGCACCATCATGGCTGAAGCCCACGCCAAGCATCACGACTATCATCTCGTCAATCCCAGTCCCTGGCCGTTCCTCGGGTCCATCGGGGCGCTGGCGATGGCGATCGGCGGCATCTCCTACATGCACGGCGCCTCGCTGCTGTGGATGGTCCCAGGCCTGCTGATGGTGCTCTACACCATGGCGTCGTGGTGGACCGACGTCGTCAAGGAAGGGCAGGAGGGTTTTCATACCCGCGTGGTGCAGCTGCATCTGCGCTATGGCATGATCCTGTTCATCGCCTCCGAGGTGATGTTCTTCGTTGCCTGGTTCTGGGCCTTCTTCGATGCCAGCCTGTTCGCCCATGAGGCGAAGCAGTTTGCCCGCTTTGAATTCACGGGCGGCCACTGGCCACCGAAGGGCATCGAGGTGTTCGATCCCTGGCATCTGCCGCTGCTCAACACGCTGCTCCTGCTGACGTCGGGAACGACGGTGACCTGGGCGCATCACGCGCTGCTCGAGAACGATCGCGAGGGCCTGAAATGGGGCCTGATCTGCACGATCGTGCTCGGCTTCATCTTCTCCTGTGTCCAGGCGGTCGAATATACGCACGCTGCCTTTTCGTTCGGCGGCAACATCTATGGCGCCACATTCTTCATGGCGACGGGCTTCCACGGCTTCCACGTCATCATCGGAACGATCTTCCTGATCGTCTGCCTGGCGCGGGCTCTGGCCGGCCAGTTCACCCCCAAGGAGCATTTCGGCTTCGAGGCGGCGGCGTGGTACTGGCATTTCGTCGACGTGGTCTGGCTGTTCCTGTTCTTCTCCATCTATGTCTGGGGTGGCTGGGGCGCGCCAATCCACGCCGCCTGATCGCAGACCTCGCGTCGCTGCTCGCCTGACAGCAGCGACGGGGTCGGGAGAATGAACGATGAGTGATCCGGACGCGACTGAGCCGCAGCATGCTCCGGATCGCGCGCTTTATGCGCCTATCTCGCCGACGGCGAGCGGAATGCGCGGGCTCTGCCCGCGCTGTGGCCAGGGAAAGCTGTTCAAGGGCTTTCTCGACCTGCAGCCGGCCTGCCAGAACTGTGGCCTCGATTATTCGTTCATCGATTCAGGCGATGGCCCTGCGGTGTTCGTCATCCTAATCGTCGGCTTCATCGTCGCGTTCCTGGCGCTCTATGTCGAGTTCACCTTCCAGCCGCCGTTCTGGGTGCACATCATCCTCTGGGTGCCGCTGATACTCGGGCTGTCGCTTGGCATGCTTCGCCCGCTCAAGGGCCTGATGATCGCGATCCAGTATCGCACCAAGGCCGAGCAGGGCCGGCTCGAATAGCGTGCCGGGAATGCGCTCGGCCAAGCGGGACGCGCACAGGGATGATGTGGCGCAGTTGCCATGACGCGAGGATGCCATGACGCGTCACGATAGGACCGCCGCCACGAGATCGCCGATCCGCCGGCTGGTGGCGCCCGCCATCGCCACGATCGTGATGTTCGGGCTGCTTTGCAGCCTCGGCCTGTGGCAATGGCAACGCCTCCACTGGAAGGAAGCGCTGATCGCGCAGGTCGACAGCCGCATACATGCGGCGCCCGTCGCCGCGCCCGGTCCTGCTGCCTGGCCGAAACTGGACCTCGCCGACGCCGACTTCACGCCCGTCACCGTGACCGGCACCTTCCTGAACGACAAGGAAGCGCTGCTCTACATGACGCTGACCGAGCCCAAGGGGCCCATCGGAGGCGTCGGCTGGCAGGTCTTCGTGCCGCTCAGGACCGAGGCCGGCTGGATCGTCTATGTCAACAGGGGCTTCGTTCCCGATCAGCGCCGCGATCCGGCGACGCGCGCAGAAGGCCAGCCAACCGGGACCGTCTCGGTGACCGGGTTGTTGCGGCGCCCCGAGCGGCCGCTGCATCTCTTTGGAGATGGCATGAGCCGCGACAATCAATGGTTTGCTCGCGAACCGGCGCTGTTCGCCCGGGCCGCCGGTCTGCCCCTCGATGAGGTGGCGCCTTACTCGATCGACGCTGATGCGACGGCCAATCCAGGCGGGCTGCCGCAGGGTGGCGAGACGCTGGTCGTCTTCCCGAACAACCATCTGCAATATGTCATCACATGGTTCGGGCTGGCGCTGGCGCTGGTCGGCGTCTTTATCGCCTATGCACGCGGCGTGCTGAAGCGCGGCGCAGGGGACGAGGCGCCCTGAGGCGGTCAGGCGTGGCCGGCATCGCTCGAGAGCATCGCCGGCTCGATGCCGAGCAGAGCGAGCGCCCGGGCATATTTGCGGTCGAGATCCGTGTCGAAGATGAGATCGATGTCGCCTTCCAGCGAAAGCCAGCCATTGGCCTGGATTTCCTGCTCAAGCTGCCCGGCGCCCCAGCCGGCATAGCCAAGGGCCAGCATCGCATTCTCGGGGCCCGCGCCGGCCGCGATCGCCTTCAACACGTCGAGGGTCGCGGTCAGGCAGACATTGTCGTCGATCGGCAGGGTCGAATCCTCGACGAAATAATCCGCGCTGTGCAGGACGAAGCCGCGCCCGGTCTCGACCGGCCCGCCGCGCTGGACGATCATCCGGCTCGCCGCGCGCGGCAGCCGGATCTCGGGGCCTTCGGCGATGATGTCGAGCTGGATGAGCAGATCGGCGAAGTCGATCTGCGGCACCGCCTGATTGACGACGATGCCCATGGCACCCTCGTCGGAATGGGCACAGAGATAGATCACCGAGCGGGCGAAGCGGTCGTCCTGCATGCTCGGCATCGCGATGAGGAACTGACCGTCCAGATAGCTGCGCTCGGTCGCGTGCATCGACATCGTCTCGCTCATCAGCAAAGTCTAGCACCTTGGCTCGAAATTGAAAACGCGCCACCCTCAGTGCCGGCGCGGCGGCCACACGAACAAATGATCAGCGCCCGCTAGCGCCTTGATGGCGGCGCGGCTACAGCGAGGCGACGTCATCAAAGTTCCGGTTCAGTCGTGCGCAGTTCGCCCAGGAAAATCTTGACCGCCCTCTATCGGTTCCGTCTTCTTTCCCTGCTTCCGCTGTTTTTTCTCGCCCTGCCGGCTCTCGCCGCAACAGGCGACTGGGCAGAGGGCGAGCACGCGCGCATGCGGCTCGTTGCGGCGCGTCCCGCGTCGGGCGCGCCACTCGAAGCGGCCATCGAGCTCGAACTCGATCCCGGCTGGAAGACCTATTGGCGCGCGCCGGGCGATGCCGGCATTCCGCCGCGCCTCGATTTCGGCGCCTCCGAAAATGCCGGCGATGCGACGGTCGACTACCCGGCGCCTGAGCGCTCTGATGATGGCGTCTCGGCCTCGAATGTTTATCACGATCGGGTCGTGCTGCCCGTTCGCTTTGCGACCAGTGATCCTGCCCGGCCGACGCAGCTCGCTCTGGTCGCCGACCTTGGCGTCTGCAAGGACATCTGCTTACCCGTGAGCCTTTCGGCGAGCCTCGTCGTTCCGGCTGAGGATGATGATCCCGACGCTGCCGCAGCAATTGCGGCAGCGAAAGCGGCGCTTCCCGGGCCCGGGCAAGCCGGCGTTTTTGAGATCGAGTCAGTGCGGCAGACAGGCGGCAGCGACAAGGTGCCTGAATATGAAGTCGGCGTTGCGACGACGGCGCCCGCTGACAGCTTGCTCTTCGTCGAGACACCGTCCGACTGGTATGCCGCGGCGCCGGTGCTGACGGCGGCAGGGAAGGGCGTTGCGACCTATCGCTTTTCCGTCGATCGGAAGACCGCGGCAGGTCCGCTCGCCGGCGCCACGATCCGCCTCACGCTGAAGGCGGGCAACGCCGCGACCACCCGGGCCTTCCGACTCAATGCCAGCGGCGAAGCGGTCGCCGACCCTTAGTCGCTCCTCCACCCGCCGCCGGTGCTGTGCTAGTCTGCCAGTTCGTTCTTCTGACTTCCCCCATCTATGGAGACTGCCATGACGATCTCGGTCGGCGAACGCCTGCCCGACGCCAAGTTCCGCATGATGACGCCGGATGGAGTCGTCGAGAAAACGACGGCCGAGATCTTCGGCGGCAAGAGGGTCGTTCTGTTCGCGGTGCCCGGAGCCTTCACGCCCACCTGCCACAACAACCATCTGCCCGGCTATCTGGATCAGGGCGATGCGATCAAGGCGAAGGGCGTCGACGAGATCGCCGTCGTCGCCGTCAATGATGTCTTCGTCATGAATGCCTGGGCCAAGGCAACCGGCGGCGAGGGCAAGATGCTCTTCCTCGCTGACGGCGCCGGCGCCTTCACCAAGGCCGTCGGCCTCGACGTCGATCTCGGCCCTGCCGGTCTCGGCGTCCGCTCGCGCCGTTACGCAATGGTTGTTGAAGACGGTGTCGTCTCGGCCCTCAATGTCGAGGATGCGCCTGGCGTCACCGTTTCGGGCGCGGCGGCGGTTCTCGATCTGCTGTAGGCATTGCATAGCTGTCATTTCCGGATCAGCTGAGTGGTTAGCTAACGGGAGGCGGCAGCCATGATCCGCGTCAAGATGCATGAAGCCAAGACCAACCTCTCCCGCCTCGCGGCGCGCGCCGCGGCGGGGGAGGAGGTGATCCTGATGCGCGGCGATGTCCCTGTCGCCCGCATCGTTCCGCTTGCCGCCGAAGAAAAACCACGCCGCCAGCCGGGACGATTCAAGGGCGTCTTCGATCTCGACGATCGCTTTTTCGAGCCGCTGCCCAACGAAGAACTCGAGGCGTGGAACAATCCCAAGTGAGTCTGCTGTTCGATACCCATGCCTGGATCTGGTGGAACACCGGCAATCCGCGGCTCGGAAGGGCGCTCACCGAACGGATGGCCAGCCAGGAAGACCAGATCTTTGTCAGCGCCGCTTCGGTCTGGGAAACCGTGACCAAGCATCGGCTCGGCAAGCTACTGGACGCCGAGCCATTTGTCGGTCAGATCGAGCGGTAATCCAAGACGACGGTTTCCTGCTGCTGGCGATCACGACGCGCCATGCCGCGATGGCTGCAGCGTTCGAGGATCCGCATAAGGACCCCTTCGACCGCCTGCTGATTGCGCAGGCGCTGACGGATGATCTGACGCTCGTCTCGAACGAAACGCTGTTTGATCGTTTTGGTGTCGCGCGTCTTTGGGAGTGACGCTCAGGCTGCCGGGCGCCCGCGGCTCGGCTTGAACGGCGCCATGCCCTGGCGGGCGAGCAGATCGGCCTTCTCGTTCTCGATATTGCCGTCATGGCCGCGCACCCAGTGCCAGGCGACGTCATGTTGCTTCAGCGCCTCGTCGAGCCGGTGCCAGAGATCGACATTCTTGACCGGCTTCTTGTCGGCCGTCTTCCAGCCGTTCTTCTTCCAACCATGGATCCAGCCGGTGATGCCACCCTTCACATATTGGGAATCGGTGTGAAGATCGACCTTGCAGGCGCGCTTCAGCGCCGAGAGCGCTTCGATTGCCGCCGTCAGCTCCATGCGGTTGTTGGTCGTCTCCGCCGCGCCGCCGCTGAGTTCTTTCGTCTTGTCGCCGAAGACCAGCACGGCGCCCCAGCCGCCAGGGCCGGGATTGCCGGAACAGGCACCGTCCGTCCAGATCTGGACGCGTTCTTCGTCAGTCATTCACCGATACCATAAGCGCGGACATCCGCGACCGATTGATGGAAGCGCAGCTTGCGCCAGTATTCGAGCGGGTCCTTGGGCGCGACCAGCGCACCGGGCGGCACGTTCAGCCAGTCATAAAGCCGCGTCAGCAGGAAGCGCAGCGCCGAGCCGCGCGCCAGAAGCGGCAGCGCCGCGAGCTCTGCCTCCGTGAAGGGCCGGACCTTCTGATAGCCGCCGAGCAGCGCCCGCGCCTTGGTGACGTTGAGCGCGCCATCCGCCTCGAAGCACCAGGCATTCAGGCAGATCGCTGCGTCATAGGCGAGGAAGTCGTTGCAGGCAAAATAGAAGTCGATCAGCCCGGACAGCCGGTTCTGGAGAAAGAACACATTGTCCGGGAAGAGATCGGCATGGATGACGCCGCTTGGCAACGCGCTCGGCCATGCGCCCTCCAGTACATCAAGTTCCTCGCGGATCGCCGCGACGAGGCCCGGCAGCACGGTGTCGCCGCGCGCCGCAGACCGATCGAAGAGCGGCCGCCATCCGCCAACCGAAAGTGCATTGGCGCGCGTGAGCGCAAACCCTTCGCCGGCGAGATGAAGTTCGGCCAGCGCCGTTCCGACCGCCGCGCAATGATCGACGCGCGGCCGGCGGATCCACATGCCCTTCAGGAATGTGACGATCGCCGCCGGCTTGCCGGCCAGCGTGCCGAGCGCCTCGCCAGCGCGGTTGCGGACCGGCTGCGGGCAGGTGAGGCCACGCCGCGCCAAATGCTCCATCAGGCCGATGAAGAAGGGCAGGTCACGCGGATCGACGCGCTTTTCATAGAGCGTCAGAATATAGGGGCCAGTCTCGGTGACGACCAGATAGTTGGAATTCTCGACGCCCTCGGCAATGCCCTTGAAAGAGAGCACGGCGCCGATGTCATAGCCAGAAACGAAGCGGTCGATCTCGTCGTCCGCGATCTCGGTATAGACGGCCATGAGGGATCAGGCCGCCGCAGGGCGGAGTTCGCGCGGCAGGTTGAAGGCGATCGTTTCCTCCGCCGTCTGCACAACCTCGACCTTGACGCGGTAGCGCGCGGCGAAAGCGTCGATCACCTCCTCGACCAGGACTTCAGGCGCCGAAGCGCCAGCGGTGACGCCGACGCGGCGGATCGCGCCGAGCATCGTCCAGTCGATATCGCCGGCGCGCTGGATCAGCACGGAGACCGGGCAGCCCTCGCGCTCGGCGACTTCCCGCAGCCGCTGCGAGTTCGAAGAATTGGGCGCGCCGACGACGATCATCGCGTCGACCGAAGCGGCGATGCGCTTGACGGCATCCTGCCGGTTGGTCGTCGCATAGCAGATGTCTTCCTTATGCGGCGCCGTGATCGCCGGGAAGCGATCCATCAGCACCTTGACGATCGCCGCGGTATCGTCGACCGACAGCGTCGTCTGGGTGATGTAGGCGAGCGAGGCCGGGTCGCGCGGCTGGAATGCTTCGGCGTCGGCCACCGTCTCGATCAGCGAGACGGACCCCGGCGGCAATTGGCCCATGGTGCCGATCACCTCGGGATGGCCGGCATGGCCAATGAGCACGATCTCGCGCGCACGCTTGAAATGGATCTGCGCTTCCTTGTGTACCTTCGAGACCAGCGGGCAGGTTGCATCGAGGAAGAACATCTGCCGCGTCCGCGCCGCCTCGGGCACGCTTTTCGGCACGCCGTGAGCGGAAAAGACGACCGGCTGGCCGTCATCGGGAATCTCGTCGAGTTCCTCGACGAAGACGGCGCCCTTGTCGCGCAGGCTGTCGACCACATAGCGATTGTGCACGATCTCGTGCCGCACATAGACCGGCGCGCCAAATTTCTTCAGCGCCAGTTCGACGATCTGAATCGCGCGGTCGACGCCGGCGCAAAAGCCGCGCGGCGCAGAGAGCAAGATATCGAGCGGCGGCTTCTCGAATTCGGACATCAGCGGTTCTTCCGGCGGCATGAGCGGAATAGAGGGAGGCGAGGCGGCCGTGTCAAGCGGCAACGGTTGACGATCAGCCTGTAAGGCAATACCTTACACATGTGATCCGCTCTTTCCGTAGCAAGGCCCTGCGGCGCTTCGCCGAGGCTGGCGACATTTCCCGGCTGAGCGTCCCGAATGCTGGCCGCATCAGGCGCATACTTGCGCTGCTCGATGCGGCGCGCCTGCCTGAGGACCTGAATTTGCCCGGTTTCCGCTTTCATGGACTCAAAGGCGATGCCAAGGGTCGTTTTGCGGTCGATGCCAGCGGCAATTGGCGAGTGACATTCGGCCGGGATGGCGAAGACGCCATCGACGTCGATCTCGAGGATTATCACTGATGAGCATGAACCCCATCCTGTCCGGCCTGCCGCCAACCCATCCCGGCGAAATTCTGCGCGAAGATGTACTGCCAGGAATTCATCTGTCAAAAACCGAGATCGCGCGATTGCTGGGTGTTTCGCGGCAGACGCTCCATGATGTGCTTGCCGAGCGGCAGCCGGTTACGCCGGCTATGGCCCTGCGTCTTGCCAAGCTTTTTGGCAGCAGTCCCCAGGTTTGGATCAATCTTCAGCGCGACTATGATCTCCGCGTTTTGGCCGAGTCGATGAGAGAGGAACTTGCCGCGATCCAGACATTGCCGCGCAACGCAGCCTGATCCCGCTCACGCGATCATCGCCTCTTCCTCGCGGAACAGCAGCCCGCCGGCTTCCACGGCCGTCATGGCCTGGCCGAACAACTGGCCCGACGCGAATTCGCAGCCGATATCGTAGAGATCGAGTGCGTCGTCATCGTTTTCCGCGCCCTCGGCCATCACGTCCATGTGGAGGTCATGCGCGAGGCCAACGATGGCGCGCAGGATTACGCGCTTCTGCTTGGCGGTCGGGCCGCGCACGAAGCTCTGGTCAATCTTCAGCGTGTCGAACGGGAAGCGCTGCAGATAGCTGAGCGAGGAATGACCCGTGCCAAAGTCGTCCAGCGTCAGCCCCGCGCCGAGTTCGCGCACGCGCGCCAGCACCTGCACGGCATATTCGGGGTTCTCCATGACGAGACTCTCGGCGAATTCTAACTTCAGCGAACCGCGTTGCACTGCTGCGCGCGAAAGCACCGACTTGACGTCATTAATGAGATCGTGGCGCAGCAATTGGCGGCTGGAGACATTGATCGAGACGAAGAGGGGCACATGCGGGCCCAGCTGTTCCTGCCAGTCCGAGAGCTGGCGCGCTGCCTTATCAAGAACGAAGAGGCCAAGCGGCGCCATCAAGCCGTTGCGCTCGGCCAGCGTCAGGAACTCGCTCGCCGGCACGCGGCCATGCTTCGGGTGGTCCCAGCGCACTTCCGCCTCGAAGCCGGCAACGGTGCGATCTTCCAGCCTGACGACCGGCCGGTAGAGCACCTTGATCTCCTCGCGCCCGATCGCGCGGCGGAGATCCGCTTCAAGCGTCACCGTGTCGGTGCCGTTCTGGCGCAGCGCCGGCCGGAACGCCTCGATGCGGTCGCCGCCGAGACGCTTGGCGCAATACATCGCGATCTCGGCGTCCTTGAACATCGCGGTTGCGTCATGCTGTTCGGCGTCATGCATGGCGATGCCGATCGAGGCCGTCAGGAAGATTTCCTTGTCGCCAAACGAGATCGGCGTCCGGAGGGCACGGCGGACGCTGTCGGCGAAGCCGGCAATCCGCTCCGGCTCGAACTCCGAAAGCAGCATGAAGCCGAACTGGTCGCCCGAAAGCCGGGCTAGCGTGTCCTGAGGCTTCAGCAGTCGGGACAGGCGGCGTGCGACGGTCAGGAGGATCGAATCGCCGACCGACAGGCCGAAATTGTCGTTCACATGCTTGAAGCGGTCGATGTCGAGCAGGAAGACGGATGGCTGCGCCGCCTCCTCGACCTCGGCGCGGATCAGGGCGCTTGAGAGGCGATCGAGAAACAGTTCCCGATTGGCAAGGCCGGTCAGGTTGTCGTGGACGGCGTCGTGCAGCAGCCGTTCCTCGGCGGTGCGCTCGTCGGTGACGTCGCTCATGGTGCCAACACAGCGCAGCACCTCGCCGTCCGAGCCGATCACCGGCCGGGCACGGAGGTGGAACCAGCGGTAGTGGCCGTCTTCCGAGCGCAGGCGGAAATCCTGCGCGATGCGGCCGCGGCGCTGCTCGATCACGGCATCAAGCGTCGCCTTGAAGCGGTCGCGGTCGGCGGGATGCAGCACTTCGAGCCAATCGCGTGCCGGACCTTCCAATGTGCCATGCTTGAGGCCGAGCAGATCCTCGGCGTCGGTGCCGGTCAGGATACGGTCGCGCGCGACGTCCCAGTCCCAGACGATGTCGCCGGCGCCGACCAGCGCCAGCGCGCGCCGCTCCGTCTCGCCGATCGCGCCTTGCACGATCGTGCCGCCGGCAAAGGCATGCTGCATGACGGTGAAGCCGATCAGCAGAACGATGAGCACCAGGCCGCCATTCAGCGCCGGCTGGATCACGTCATTGGCGAGGCTGCCGGTGACGGTCAGATAGGCGCCGAACACCCAGACCATCAGCAGAACCCAGGTCGGGATCAGCATGATGGCGCGGTCGTAGCGATGCAGCGACAGATAGACGATCACGATGAAGCCGACGGCCACCGTGGCGCCGAGCGACATGCGGGCGACACCGGCGGCAATTCCCGGCTCGAAGACCGCGACGCCGAGCAGGATCATCAGGCCGACCAGCCAGGCGATCGTCGCGTGACTGTAGCGCACGTGCCATCGGTTGAGGTTGAGATAGGCGAAGGTGAAGATCAGCAGCGCCGCCGAAAGCAGCACCTCCGCGCCGGCGCGCCACATCTTGTCGTCGCCCGGCGCAATCTGGATCACCTTGTTCCAGAAGCCGAAATCGATGCAGAGATAGATGAGGACCGACCAGGCGAGCGCCGCCGTCGCCGGGAACATCGCCGTGCCCTTGACCACGAAGACGATGGTGAGGAAGAGGGCGAGCAAGCCGGAAATGCCCAGCACGATGCCATGATAGAGCGTGAAGGAGTTGATGGAATCCTTGTAGGCGTCCGGATCCCACAGATAGAGCTGCGGCAGGTTCGGCGTGCGCAGTTCGGCCACGAAGGTGACGACGGCGCCGGGATCGAGCGTGATGCGGAAGATGTCCGCTTCCTGGCTCGCCTGGCGGTCGGGCGGGAAGCCCTGGCTCGGCGTCACCTGCGCGATCCGCGATGCGCCAAGATCGGGAATGAAGAGGCCTGAATTGACGAGGCGGAAATGTGGCGCCACCAGCAGGCGGTCGATCTGCTCGTCGCCATTATTGGCCAGCGCGAAATAAGCCCAGTAGGAACTGCCGCCGTTTTCGTTCGAACGCACCTCGATCCGGCGCACGATGCCGTCGGGGCCGGGCGCCGTCGAAATCTGCACGCGGTCCGAGGGATCGCGCGAGGCGTAATCGATGGCCTTGGTGAGATCGAGCGTCTTGCCGTCGAGCGGCACAGTCAACGCGTCGAGCGCGAGGGCCGGCGAGAGCGTACCGGCAAACACGAACAGCACCAGACCGATCGCAGCGACGATACGGTTAAGCGACAATAACACCTCCTGCAGGCCGTCGAGGAGTACTATCCCGCGTCCTGTCCGTCCAAGGATTTTTCGGCTGGCCGAAGCCGAGCCGCCGAAGCGAGGCCCGCGCCGTCACGGGCGGGGATCATCGCTCACGATTGCGAAGAGCAGGTGATCCTGCCAGCGGCCGTCGATGTTGAGATAGCGCCGCGCATAGCCCTCGCGGGTGAATCCGGCTTTTTCGAGAAGGCGGATCGAGGCGGCATTGTGCGGCAGGCATGCAGCCTCGAGCCGATGCAGCCGCAGCGTGTCGAACACGAAGGGAATCACCGCCTTGACGGCGGCCGTCATAAAGCCCTTGCCGGCGTAGCGCTCGCCCATCCAGTAGCCGAGCGAGCAGGACTGCGTCACGCCGCGCACGATATGCGACAGCGTCAGTCCGCCGACGAGCGTGAGATCACCGGTTCGGAACACCAGAAACGGATAGCCGGTCGCTTCCTGCATCTCGCGCTGGTAGCGGCGCAGCCGCCGCCGGAAGGCCGGCTTGGTGAGGTCGTCGATCGGCCAGACCGGCTCCCAGGGCATGAGGAACGAGCGGCTGGCGCCGCGCAGTTCGCTCCAGGCCGCATAATCGGCCATGCCGGGGCTGCGCAGGATCACGGTCTCGGTCGAGATGACCGGTGCGGGCTGGAACGGGACCACGGAGCGCAGGAATTCCATCGCCCGCGCCTGCCTTATGCCGCGACCGACGAGCCCAGGCGCTGGGAAATCCGGCTGCGATCGGCGAGCTTGTCGATCGGGCCGATGGCGGCCAGCGTCGGCGCGCTGCCGGTGAAGATATTCTGGGCGAGATCGCGCAGCTTGGTCACGCTGACCGCATCGATGCGGGCGACCAGTTCGTCGACGGCGATCGGCCGGCCGAACAGCAGGATCTGCCGCGCCAGTTGCCCCGCGCGCGCCGCCGGGCTTTCGAGGCTCATCAAAAGGCTCGCCCTCATCTGCGCCCGGGCCCGCGACAGTTCCGCCTCGGAAATGTCATGGCTTGCCCGTTCGAGCTCGCCGAGCAGCACCGGCATCAGTTCCTCGATATCGTCAGCGCCTGTCGCCGCATGGATGCCGAACAGGCCGGTATCGGCGAAGCTCCAATGGAACGAATAGATCGAATAGCAGAGCCCACGCTTTTCGCGCACCTCCTGGAAGAGCCGCGAAGACATGCCGCCGCCGAGCAGCGAGGCCAGGATCTGAACCGCGTGGAAATCCTCCGAGGCGTAGGGCAGCCCCTGGAAGCCCAGCAGGATCTGCGCCTCCATCAGCTTGCGCCGCTCGCGCACGTCGCCGCCGATATAGTGAGCCGCTTCCGCGTCGGGCAGCGGCGTCGAGGGCAGGCCTGCAAATCGGTCCTCGGCCAGCGCGACGAGCTTGGCGTGGTCCACGGCCCCGGCCGCCGACAGCACCATCGAAGGGCCGTGATAATGGCGGTCGAGATAGGATGACAGATGTTGCGGGCGCGTGCCGCGAACAGTTTGCTCCGTGCCGAGAATGGTGCGGCCGAGCGGCTGGTCGGGGAAGGCGCCCTCGATGAAGAAATCGAACACCCGGTCCTCGGGCGTGTCGAGCGAGGCGCCGATTTCCTGCACGATGACGTGCTGCTCGCGCTCCAGCTCATGCGGGTCGAAGGCCGAGTTGCAGAGAATGTCGGCAAGGATGTCGACGGCAAGCTCCGCATCGGGCTTCAGGATGCGCGCGTAATAGGAGGTCGTCTCGACGGAGGTCGCGGCGTTCACCTCGCCGCCGACCGCTTCGATCTCCTCGGCGATGTCGGTTGCCGAGCGGCGCGCCGTGCCCTTGAAGGCCATATGCTCGAGGAGATGCGAGATACCGTGCTCGGATGAGGATTCGAGCCGCGAGCCGGCTCCGACCCAAACGCCGAGCGCGGCGCTTTCGAGGTGGTCCATCGCATGGCTCGCTATCGTGAGCCCGGACGGAAGCTTGGTCACCTCGACGCCCATCAGCGGCGAACCGCGCTGTATCGGGTCATGTTCCAGCCCTTTCCTCGACCGCTCGTGCGCGCGCTTCGACGAAGCGGGCGACGGCTTCTGTATCATTGGGGAGGACCGAGAAATGCTCCTCCCGGTCCATGAAATTGCCGAGCCAGGCCGGCAGTTCCGGCTTGACGCCGGTTGCGGCCTCGACTGCGGCCGGGAATTTCGCCGGATGCGCGGTGGAAAGCGTCACCATCGGCGTTGCGGACGGCGCAATGCGGTCAGCGACCGTGAGCGCGACGGCCGTATGCGGATCTGCCAGATAACCGGTCTCAGTCAGAAGGCTACGCATCGTCGCGGCTGTCGCTGCCTCGTCGGCACGGCCGGCCTCGAACTCGCTTCGGATCGCCGCAAGAGCGGCTGGCGGCACGGTGAAGGCGCCCGATTGCGCGAGACCGCCCATCAATTGCCGCACGGCGTCAGGGTCGCGGCCGGCCGACTCGAACAGCAGCCGCTCGAAATTCGAGGAGATCTGGATGTCCATCGACGGCGAGGTGGTCGGCACGACGCCGGTCATCTCGTAGCGTCCGCTTGCGAGCGTGCGGGCAAGGATGTCGTTGGAATTCGTCGCGATGACGAGCCGCTCGATCGGCAGGCCGATGCGCTTGGCGACATAGCCGGCGAAGACATCGCCGAAATTGCCGGTCGGCACCGTGAACGACACGGCGCGGTGCGGCGCGCCGAGCGCGAGGCCCGCCGTGACGTAATAGACGACCTGCGCGACGATGCGCGCCCAATTGATCGAATTGACGCCGGAAAGCGCGACGCGGTCGCGGAATTTCAGATCGTTGAACAGCGACTTGATGATCGCCTGGCAATCATCGAACGAGCCTTCGACCGCGACGGCGTGCACATTGGCATCAGCCGCCGTCGTCATCTGGCGCTGCTGAACCGGCGAGACGCGGCCCTTCGGAAACAGGATGAAGATATCCGTCGCCTGGCGGCCCCGAAACGCCTCGATCGCCGCCCCGCCGGTGTCGCCCGAAGTGGCGCCGACGATCGTCGCGCGGCGGCCACGGGCGGTGAGGACATGGTCCATCAGCCGCGCCAGCAACTGCATGGCGACGTCCTTGAAGGCGAGCGTCGGACCGTGGAAGAGCTCGAGAATGAAGGCGTTCGGCCCCGTCTGCACCAGCGGCGCGACGGCCGGGTGGCGGAACGTGGCATAGGCCTCGCGACAGAGCCGCGCGAGCAGGGCGTCTTCGATCTCGCCGCCGACAAACGGCTGGATCACCGCGAAGGCGACCTCATGATAGGGGCGGCCGGCAAGGCGCGCGAGCGCGTCGGCGCTGAAGGACGGCCAGGTCTCAGGCACATAGAGGCCGCCATCGCGCGCGAGACCGGCAAGCAGGACATCGCAAAAGCCGAGCTGGGGCGCGGTGCCGCGCGTGCTCACATATTTCACGGAACTCGAAACCTCCACAAACCGCTCCATGACGAGGCGGCCGAAGCGGCACCCTATCGCCGCGTGCCGCGACCGGCAAGCTTGGACCGCGGCGCCTGGATGGGCGAAGTCGGTCTGCCACCAAGTCGCCAAAGATTGATCGGACTGTTATAGAGGTCGCGCTTCAGCGTCGAGGAATAATCGGAAATGCAGTCTTCGTCTGTCCGCGGCTTGCTCATTGCCAGATCGCCCTCCATCGTTGCCGTCGCTCTTTCGGCCGCTCTCCTCGCTGCCTGCAGCAGCATCGGCGGCGGATCGGGCGCGGGTGACGCCACCGTCGATGGCACCGCTCCAGCGCCGGCGCAGGGCGGCGGCAACATGCTGTCCAACGCGCTGTTCGGCGGCCCGAGCGCTGGCAAGGCCGGCGCCGTGGTGCTCGACCCCAGCGAATACCAGAAGACCGTCGCGCTCTGCCCGCCCGTCTCGATCCGGCCGGGCACCGAACAGATGACCGCGCTCGCTGCCGGCGCCAAGGCTGATCCGATCACCGGGGCGCCGCCGCCGGTCACCTACCAGTCCTCGATCGTCAAGACCGCGCGCGAATGCCGCGCCACCGAGGGCGGCGTCGCGGTCAAGGTCGGCGTCATCGGGCGCACGGTGGCGGGGCCGGCCGGCAAGGCTGGCACCATCACGGTGCCGCTGCGCATCGCCGTGGTTCAGGGCAGCGACAAGATCCTGAAATCCGAGCTGTTCAAGATCCCGGTCACGCTGACCGAGCCGAATCTCTCGACCGATTTCACCAAGATCGACGACCAGATCGTGCTGCCGATCGCGCCCGGCAATTCCGATTATCGCATCTATGTCGGCTTCGACGACGCGCCCGTGCGGTCAACCCGCCGCTGAGTGTATCGACGCCTCCCGGGCGATTGCGCCGCACGCGGGCTGCTTGACTGCAGCGCGGCGCTCTCTACACTTGCGGGCAGGCTGGGTCTCCGTCGCGATCCAGCCGAGGGGTGTCGCATGCGGCGCCGCTTGACGACCGCCGGGAGAGACCGCCGGGGCTAACGCCCTGTCGGCGCCGAAGGAGCAACCGCCCCGGAAACTCTCAGGCTCAAGGACCGGACGGTCGGCGACGCTCTGGAAAGCAGTCCGCTCGCAAGGGCAGGCTCACCGAAGGAGCAACCATGCGTGCCTTAAGGGCGCATGGGAAATCTCTCAGGTTCTCGGACAGAGGGGGCGCGGCAGGTCCGGTTTTCGGACAGGCCGTGCATTGGAACCCCGTCCGAGGAGCCTTTGATGGCGCATGCCTCCGAAGCTGAGACCACCGCGACCAGCCTCAGCGAAACGCCGCTCGCCGATCTGCACAGAAGGCTGGGCGCGCGCATGGTGCCGTTCGCCGGCTACGCCATGCCGGTCCAATACCCAACAGGCATCCTCACCGAACATAACTGGACGCGCGAAAAGGCAGGCCTCTTCGACGTCTCGCATATGGGCCAGTGCTTTCTGATCGGCCCTGACCATGCCACGACGGCGAAGGCGCTCGAAGCGCTGACACCCGGCGATTTCCAGGGTCTTGGCCTCGGTCGCATCCGCTACACGCTGTTCACGACGGCCGAGGGCGGCATCATCGACGATCTGATGGTCACGCGGTCGGCCGATCCCGGCGCGGACGGCGCGTTGTTCCTCGTCGTCAATGCGGGCCGCAAGGCGATCGATTATGCCCATCTCGCCGCGAACCTTCCCGGCGATGTCGAACTCGTCATGGCCGATGACCGGGCGCTTCTGGCGCTGCAGGGGCCGCTGGCCGCGGCCGTCATGGCGCGGCTCTGTCCGGCCGCTGCCGAAATTGGCTTCATGACGGCGATCACGGCGGCGATCGGCGGTATCGAATGCGCCATCAGCCGCTCCGGCTATACCGGCGAGGATGGCTTCGAGATTTCCGTCGATGCCGACAAGGCGGAAGCACTGGCAACACTTCTGCTCGCCGAGCCGGAGGTGGCGCCGATCGGTCTCGGCGCGCGTGATTCGCTGCGGCTCGAAGCCGGGCTCTGCCTCTATGGCCATGATATCGACGAGGCGACCTCGCCGGCCGAAGCCGATCTCGGCTTCGCGATCGGCAAGCGGCGCCGCGCCGAGGGCGGCTTCCCGGGCGCCATGCGCATTCTCGGCGAGCTGGCGGAGGGCGTACCACGCCTTCGCGTCGGCATCCAGCCCGAGGGCAGGGCGCCGGCCCGCGAGGGCACCGAGATTCGCGACGCTGGCGGCAGCCTGGTCGGCATCGTCACGTCGGGCGGCTTCGGGCCGACGGCTGGGGGGCCGATCGCCATGGGCTATGTCAGTGCCGACTGCGCCGCTGAGGGCACGCCGCTGACGCTCACTGTTCGCGGCAAGGAACTGGTGGCGCGCGTCGTGCCGCTGCCCTTCGTACCGCACCGTTATTTCCGCAAATCCGCTTCCTGACACCTCAAGGGGACAAGCCTCCATGGCGACCTATTTCACCAAGGACCATGAATGGGTCCGCGTCGACGGCGACATCGCAACGGTCGGCATCTCGGACTATGCCCAGTCGCAGCTCGGCGACGTCGTCTATGTCGAGCTCCCCGAGATTGGCAAGCAACTCGCCAAGGGCGATGAAGCGGCCGTCGTCGAATCGGTGAAGGCGGCGAGCGAAGTGTTCGCGCCGATCTCCGGCATCGTCGAAGGCATCAATGCCGGCCTCGTCGACCAGCCGGCCAAGATCAACGAGGCGCCGGAGGGTGAGGGCTGGTTCCTGAAGCTCATCATCGCCGACAAGGGCGAACTCGTCGGCCTGATGGACGAGACCGCCTACAAGGCCTTCCTCGAGACGCTGTGAGCCGGGCTGGAAACTGAGCCTCTCCCAAAAGGGAGCGGCAGCGTGCCGGCTTCGCTGCGAAGGACCAACTCCATGCGCTATCTGCCCCATTCCGAGGCCGATCGGGAGGCGATGCTCGCCACGATTGGCGTCGGCTCGATCGACGATCTCTTCTCCGACATCCCGGCCAATCTGCGCGTCCACGGGCTCGATCTTCCGCGCGCGGCGGGTGAGCTTTCCGTCGAGCGGACGCTGGGGCGCCTCGCTGCGAAGAACGTGCCGGCTTCCTCGGTGCCGTTCTTCGTCGGCGCCGGCGCCTACAAGCACCACGTCCCCGCGACGGTCGACCATCTGATCCAGCGCTCGGAGTTCCTGACCTCCTACACGCCGTATCAGCCGGAGATCACGCAGGGCACGCTGCAATATCTGTTCGAATTCCAGACCCAGGTCGCGCATCTCACCGGCATGGAGGTCGCTAACGCCTCGATGTATGACGGCTCCACGGCGACCGCCGAAGCGGTGCTGATGGCGCACCGCGTCACCAGGCGGAAGAAGGCGGTGCTTTCGGGCGGGTTGCATCCGCATTATCGCGCCGTTGTCGAGACAACCTCGGCGATGGCGTCCGACACCGTGGAAGCGCTGCCGGCCGATCCCGGCGCGACCGAGGACATTCTCGCCCGCATCGATGCGGACACTTCCTGCGTCGTCGTGCAGTCGCCCTCGGTCTATGGCCATCTGATCGATCTCGCGCCAATCGCCGCCCGCGCGCATGAGGTCGGCGCGTTGCTGGTTGCCGTCGTCACCGAGGTGGTGTCGCTCGGCCTCGTCGAATCCCCCGGCGCGCAGGGCGCCGACATCGTCGTCGGCGAAGGTCAGTCGATCGGCAACGCGCTCTCCTTCGGCGGGCCCTATGTCGGGCTCTTCGCGGCGCGCGCCAAGCATGTGCGCCAGATGCCCGGCCGGCTCTGCGGCGAGACCGTTGATGCCGAAGGGCGGCGCGGTTTCGTGCTGACGCTCTCGACCCGCGAGCAGCATATCCGCCGCGACAAGGCCACTTCGAATATCTGTACGAATTCAGGCCTTTGCGCACTCGCCTTCACGATCCACATGACGCTGCTCGGCGAGACCGGCCTTGTCCGCCTCGCACGCATCAATCACGCCAATGCCGTGAAGCTGGCGGAATCGATTGGCGAGGTTTCGGGCGTAACCCTCTTGAATGACTCGTTCTTCAACGAGTTCACGCTGCGCCTTCCGGCAAACGCGGCGGATATCGTCGAGAAGCTGGCCGCCAAGGGCATTCTCGGCGGCGTGCCGGTCTCCCGGCTTGAGCCCGGCAATGCCGACCTCGCCAATCTGCTGCTGGTCGCATCGACCGAAGTGAACACCGACGAGGACCGCGCCGCCTTTGTCGCCGCGCTGAAGGAGGTGCTGGCATGACCATGAACACGCAAGGCCGTCCCACCGATGCCGGCAGCGCCGGCGTTTCGTCGACGGACACCTTCACCGGCAATCGCGGCCTCCAGATCGAGGAGGCGTTGTTGTTCGAGGTTGGGCGGACGGATGTCACCGGCGTCGATCTTGACGAGCCCGAAGCCTTCGCGCCGCGTCTCGGCAAGCTCGCGCGCAAGAGCGCCATCGACTTGCCCGGTCTCTCGGAGCCCGAGGCGATGCGCCATTATGTGCGCCTCTCCCAGAAGAACTATGCCATCGACAGCGGCCTCTATCCGCTCGGCTCCTGCACGATGAAGCACAATCCTCGGCTCAACGAAAAGGTGGCGCGGCTTGGCGGCTTCGGCGATATCCATCCGCTGCAGCCGCTCTCCACGGTCTCGGGAGCGGTCGACCTGATGGCCGAACTCGGCCGCTGGCTGATCGAGATGACCGGCATGACGAGTGTCGCACTGTCGCCGAAAGCCGGCGCGCATGGCGAACTCTGCGGCATGATGGCGATCAAGGCCGCGATTCTCGCGCGCGGTGAGCCACGCGACATCGTGCTGGTGCCGGAATCGGCGCATGGCACCAATCCGGCGACCGCCGCGCTGATCGGCTTCAAGGTGGTGACCGTGCCGGCGCGGCCCGATGGCACCGTCGATCCGGCCGCGGTCAAGGCGCTGCTCTCGCCGCAGGTCGCGGCGATCATGCTGACCAATCCGAACACCTGCGGCCTTTTCGAGCGCGACGTCGTCGAGATCGCGGCGGCGGTGCATGCGGCCGGCGCCTATTTCTATTGCGACGGCGCCAATTTCAACGCGATTGTCGGCAAGGCGAAGGTCGGCGAACTCGGCGTCGACGCGATGCATATCAACCTGCACAAGACTTTCTCGACGCCGCATGGTGGCGGCGGTCCGGGTGCGGGACCGGTGGTGTTCTCCAGCCGGCTCGCCGCCTTCGCGCCGCTGCCCTTCATCCGCATCGAGGCCGATGGTCCGGTCCTGGTCGAGGACGAGACGGCGGTCACGGACGGCGAGCAGCCCTTCGGCCGGATGGTGGCTTTCCATGGACAGATGGGCATGTTCGTGCGGGCGCTCAGCTACATGCTCTCGCATGGCGCCGACGGGCTGCAGCAGGCCTCCGAAGATGCCGTGCTCAACGCCAATTACGTCCGCGCCGGCCTCCGCGACGTCATGAGCCAGCCGTCCGGCGACCGCACCTGCATGCATGAGGTGCTGTTCGACGATCATTTCCTGGATGGAACCGGCGTCACCACGCTCGATTTCGCCAAGGCGATGATCGACGAGGGCTATCATCCGATGACGATGTATTTCCCGCTCGTCGTCCATGGCGCGATGCTGATCGAGCCGACCGAGTCAGAATCGAAAGCCTCCCTCGATCTCTTCATCGCCACGCTCCGCCATCTGGTGCAGCGCGCAAAGGCCGGCGATGTCGAGCGCTTCCGCGAAGCGCCGCGCTTCGCACCGCGCCGCCGGCTCGACGAGACCCGCGCCGCCCGCGCGCCGAAGCTGAAATGGGAAAGGCCGCAGGCTTTCGACCAGGCCGCGGAGTAGGGGAGGCTAGGCCCGCACACCCGCCCTCTCCGGCAAGCGGGCGAGGGGGCGCCTGCACAAGGGGTGGCAATCAGCCTCCGGCGCCGTCACTCGCACGACGATCCCCCTCTCCCGCTTGCGGGAGAGGGTTGGGGTAAGGGCACTTCAGCTGCGCTCGGAGGCCGTGATCACTAGCCGCGCGCCTTTAAACTCAGTTCCCGCGATCGCGTCGCAGAGTTCGGTCCATTGGCAGCCGCCGCAGCCGTTCCGCGTCGTGCCGGCAGCGAAGGCTGCGCGCATCGCGCCGAGCAGGTGGGCATCGAGCGAGAACGTGGCGCCGGCGGCAAGCGGCTTGCCGACCAGCGCCGAGACAGCCGTGGCTGCCGCCGCATCGCGCACGGTGACGCTCTCATTATGGCAATGCGTATCGGGCGCATCGACGACGGGTCCGCAGATATCGTCGGGCCCGGCCACCATCAGGATGTCCTCGCCGGCGCCGAGCCGCGCTGCGATGCCGTCATAGTTGCGGCAGAACGGCTCGGAATAGCCTTTGCCGACATAGGTCAGCATGCAGAGCAGGTGATGGGCGCGCAGGCGAACGGTCATCGCGGCCGCCCTGCCGTTCTCAGTCGTCGAGCCCGGACCATTCGGCCAGCGCAGCGACGATGGCCGGTAAGTTTGACATGCGATTGATGACTGTCTCGGCGCCGGCAGCCGTCAGCGCGTCGGCATGCCCCGGCCAGGAGTGCGATCCACCGGTGAAGCCGACGACCCGCATGCCCGCCGCCTTGGCGCCGTGGATGCCATGCGTCGAATCCTCGATCACCACACAGTCCTTCGGGTCAGCGTCGAATTCCTTCGCCGCGTGCAGGAACACGTCGGGCGCCGGCTTCGGACGCTTGTCGGCGACGGCGACGGCCGAGAAGATATAGGGCCGGAAGCGGTCATAGAGCTTGGTGCGCGTCAGCGAGATCTTCAGCCGCTCGGGCGAAGAATTCGAACAGATGCAGCGCTGGTAGTCGAGGCGGTCGAGCATCTCATGCACGCCGGGGATGATCTCGAGTTCCTTGGCGAGGCGGCGGTCGAGTTCCTGGTCGGTCTTCTCGTGGAAGCCGTCGGGCAGTTGGTGTCCGAGGTCAGCCTCGATGATCCGCGCGATCCGGTCCCAGGTGAGGCCGGCGAAGCGATGCGACATTTCATCGACCGAGATGTCGTAGCCGACTTCCTTCAGCCTTTCACTGTCGACGCGCGAGGCGAGGATCTCGGAATCGACGAGCACGCCGTCGCAATCGAAAATGACCAGCATGGGAGAGATATTCCGTCATGGAGTTGCGGCTGCGTCCTATCAGATCGCAGCCGCCCTGTCTTTGCCCGATCCGCCCTGTCTTCGCCGGATCATGGGCAAAGTCCGCTCTATTGGGCCGTGAATGGCACGCTTGCGAACACCGCCTTGCCACCGCCGGCGACATAGCGAAGCTCGTAGCTGCCGGGCTCCGACGGCACCGTGACGCGGACGCTCGCCATATCGGGGCGAATGCGGGACATCGTCACATGCTCGGATGAGGCCATGCCGGCGCGCGCGATGACGACATCATCGAAGCGGGCGCCAGGACCGGTCCAGGCGACATCGATGCGCGTCCCGGCGGGCGCTGACGGCGGTGCGGTCAGCGTCACGGCGGGCGGGTCGACGGTGAACTGAACCTTGGCCGCCGTCATGTTGTCGGCCGCCGAATGATAGTGCACCTCATAGAGGCCCGGCTCGAGCGGAGCATCCAGCATCACCGGCTTGAAATTGTGCCGGACGCCGACGCTTGCCAGCTCCGTTTCGCTGTTTGCCGGCGTGATCCATATCTCGTCGGAAGCGGCTGCGGGGCCGGTCCAGCCGATCGTCATCGGGGTTCCCGCCGGGATGCGGGCAGGCGCCGACACGGTGACCGGGCGCATTGCGACATCGAGCACGCGCGTTGCCAGCACGGCGTTGAGTTCGGGATGGTAGTAGCGCAGCTCATAGGTGCCGGCTTCGGCCGGCGCGGTCAGGCTGCGCTTCGTGCCTTTGGGAGAGGCGAGCACGCTGCGGATCTCCGAGCCGGGCGGCAGGCCGGGCCACGAGATCTGGATGCGGTCGTCCTTGTCCTTCGGCCCGTCATAGCCGACCTCGAACACGTCCGACTGCACGACCTTGGCTGGTGCATCAAGCGAGGCGGTCGGCAGCGTCGCCGGCGGCGCCTTGGCGTTGGCAAGCGCCGCGGTCAGGCCGCCGCCAAGGTCGGTGCCGTCCTTGGCGTTGAGGAACTTGCCGCCAGTCTTCTCCGCGATGCAGGCAACTCGCGCGCTGTCGGCATCGTCGAGCCCGAGGCCGATCACCTCGATCGTCAGGTCGCGCGCCTTCTGCTTGAGCGATTCGGCGAGCACGCAGGGATCGGCGTCGCATGCCTCGATCTTGTCGACGAAGACGACGATCGTCGCGCGTTCCTTTCGGTAATCGAGCGCGTTGGCCGCCCGCTCGATCGCGACGGCGAGCGGTGCCTTGCCGCGCGGCACCAGCGCGGCTGCCGCCTGCGCCACCGCGTCATTGCCGTTCTGCTGCGGCCTCACAACCACGGCGGCGTCGGAACAGCTGGTCTTGCTGACATTGCCGAAGGCCAGCATGCCGATCTTCGCCTCGGTCGGAAAATCGGTGACAGCGCTCGCCACCGCGTCGGCGACGAGATCGGCCTTTCGGTCGCGGCCGAGCTTTCCAGCCATCGAGGCGGACGAATCGATCACGAGCATGGCGTTGTCGGCCAGCGCCGGCGCCGCCAGGAGGGTCAGGAGCAGGGCGGTCAGGATGGGTAGGCGGGCAGTCATCGGGGCCTCGGTCATGCGGCCCTGCCAAGGGCCAGTCGATTCGGAACTCTAGAGCGTTTTCACGCGCAATGAACGCTTCATCGCAGCGGAAAGCGGCAGCCGGCGCGGCAGAGGGGCGAGTTTATCCGGTCATCTCCGGCGAAACGATGTCCGAACCCGCAATGGCGTCGCTACCTTTTCTTAACCACGCTTCCTAACGCGACCTTCACCCTGTTCGCTAACCATGGCCCTCGGAATCTTGGTGTTGCGTTGGGAGTTGCGGGGCATGCGTGGAGTACAGCTGAAGACGGTCGCACCGGCGGTCCGTCCGGCTTTTGCCGATACGATCATCAAGGGTGACTGCGTCGCTGCCCTCGAGCAATTGCCGAGCCATTCGATCGACGTGGCGTTTGCCGATCCGCCCTATAACCTCCAGCTTGCCGGTGGCCTGACCCGTCCGGATCAGTCGCTGGTCGATGCGGTTGACGATGATTGGGACCAGTTCGCGAGCTTCGAGGCTTATGACGCCTTCACGCGCGCCTGGCTGCTCGCGGTCCGCCGCGTGCTGAAGCCGGATGGCTCGCTCTGGGTCATCGGCTCCTATCACAACATCTTCCGCGTCGGCACGATGCTCCAGGATCTCGGCTTCTGGATCCTCAACGACGTGGTCTGGCGCAAGACCAACCCGATGCCAAATTTCCGCGGCAAGCGGTTTACCAACGCGCATGAGACCATGATCTGGGCCTCCCGTGGCCCGCAGTCGCGCTACACCTTCAATTACGAGGCGATGAAGGCCTTCAACGACGATGTGCAGATGCGCTCCGACTGGCTGCTGCCGATCTGCACCGGGGGCGAGCGGCTGAAGGACGCCGCCGGCACGAAGCTGCATCCGACGCAGAAGCCGGAAGCGCTGCTGGCGCGCGTGATGCTCGCCTCGACCAAGCCGGGCGACATCGTGCTCGATCCATTCTTCGGCTCCGGAACCACCGGCGCCGTCGCCAAGCGCCTCGGCCGCCACTATGTCGGCGTCGAGCGCGAGCAGGTCTATATCGACGCGGCGACCGCCCGCATCGCCGCGGTCGAGACGGCGCCTGCCGCGGCGCTCGAACTCCTGCGCGGCAAGAAGGCCGAGCCGCGCGTTCCTTTCGGCGCGCTGGTCGAGCGCGGCCTCATCCAGCCGGGCGAGATCATGACGGCGATTTCCGGGCGCTATCAGGCGCGCGTCCGGGCCGACGGCTCTGTCGAATCCGGCAGCCACACCGGCTCGATCCACCGCGTCGGCGCGCTGGTCCAAGGCTTCGATGCCTGCAACGGCTGGACGTTCTGGAGCGTCCACCGCAATGGCGTGCTGACCTCGATCGACACGTTCCGCCAGGTCGTGCGCGATGAAATGGCGGTCGCTGGCGGCTGAGGCCGCTACAGCCCGCCGGTTCAGACAAAGCGGAAGTCTGCCGGGTAGGCGTGAAACCCATCGAAATCCGCCTTGCCGATCGGGACGCCCGCAACGCGCAGGATCGCGAAGGCGGTCATGAGGTGGAAGAAGAAATTGGGCAGGGCATATTGGGTGACGAAGGTGAGCGCGTCGGTCTCGAACAGCGCCTGACCGGCCCGCTCGGAGACGATCACAGCCTCCTTGCCGTTGATATCCTCCGGGCGAAGCGCCGCCAGAACCGCGATCCGCTCGGCGACCAGCCCCCGAAGGTCCGGGATGTTGTCTGCATCCGTTGCGGGGAGGCTGACTAGTGCTGCCGCGATCGGAGCGAGGGCTCTCGCCGAGAAGCCGATTGCGATCAGGACCTGCCTGCGAAGATCGAACATTCCCTCGTTCAGCGACAGAGCGAGCAGCGCCGCCTCGCTTCGTCCCTCAGCCGCCGCAAATACAGCCAGGCGGTCCAGCAGACCGTCAAGACGCCGCAGATAGCGGATCAGCACAGGCACAGAGATGGTGTAGAGGTCGGCCATGCGCCTGTCCGCGTGAATGTCCATTGTCCGGATCAGGCCGGCAGCCTGATCCCGTAGCGCTCGAGGTCGGCGCGCAGCGTCGCCGGGTCGATGAAACGCTCGGCGTTCCAGCCGGCCGCGCGCGCCGCTTCGATATTGGCCGGCATATCGTCGAAGAAGAGGGTTGCGGCGGGGTCGAGGCCATGGCTCGCGACGTGATGGTGATAGATTGCGACGTCTGGCTTCACCAGGCGGATATTGCCCGAGACCGTGATGCCCCTAAACGTCGTCAGATAAGGGAAGCGCGCCTGCGCCTCGGCGAAGGTATCCTCAGCGAAATTGGTCAGCGCGGTCACGTCATAGCCGGCGTCGATCAGCGCCTGAAGAATGGCGGCCGATTCCTCGATCGGGCCGGGGACCATCTCGTGCCAGTCGCGGCGCCAGGCGCGGATGTGATCGGCGCGGTGCGGATGCAGCGCGATCGCCTCGGCTTCGGCCTCGGCCCAGCTCCGACCGCGATCCTGCGCGAGATTCCAGTCATGTGTGCAAACCTCGGCGAGGAAGGCAGCACGCTCGGCGTCGTCAGGAATGAGCCGCCCATAGAGCAATTCCGGGTTCCACTGGATCAGCACATTGCCGATATCGAAGACGATGTGGCGGATCTCGGGGGTCGATTCAGGCATGGGCTGGCCTCCAGCTGTTGTTTGTGGCCCCGATCGGGGGCAGCGGCGGGAACTCGGGCGCGATCAGCGGCGCCTTTTGGTGATTCCAGGATGCGCTGCTTCGATGGCCTTTTTCATGACGCTCGGCAACGCTTCGCCGGGGAGATCATCCGGGCGCGACCACCAATGCCCATCCGGCGGGTTGAAACCGCGCGGCGGCGCGGCGGCATAGATGTCGAGCGTCAGGCGGAAATGCGTGAAGACATGCACCACCGGCGCCGCGCCCCGCTGCCAGTCCGCCCGGAAGGGCGCGTCGTCAAGCGCCTTATGGGATGGAAACGCCGGCAACCACTCCGTCCCGGGTACTTCGGTCATCGCGCCGAGCAAGCCCTTGTCCGGCCGCCGGCGCAGCAGGATCGCGCCATCGTCACGTCTGGCGACAAAAGCAGCGCCCGCGCGCTCCGGACGCGCTGACTTGGCGGCCTTGCGGGGAAAGCTCTCCTCAATGCCGGCGGCATGCGCGGCGCAGGATGCTTCCCATGGGCAAAGCACGCAGGCCGGGCGCCGCGGCGTGCAGATCGTCGCGCCGAGATCCATCATCGCCTGTGCATAGTCGCCGGGCCGGCTCGTTGGCGTCAGCTGCTGCTGAAGCGCGCGGATCTCCGGCTTTGCCGCCGGCAGTGGCGTTTCCACAGCGAAGACGCGGGTCAGCACACGCTCGACATTGCCATCGACCACCGCGGCCGGCTGGTCGAAAGCGATCGAGGCGATCGCCGCCGCCGTATAGCTGCCGATGCCGGGCAGCGCCGTCAGTCCGGATTCGGTTTGCGGGAATTTTCCGCCCAGCGTGCCGGCAACGGCTTCCGCCGCCGCCTTCAGATTGCGCGCCCGCGAATAATAGCCGAGCCCCGCCCAGGCCTTCATCACCTCCTCGGAGGCGGCAGCGGCCAGCGCATCGACATCAGGCCAGCGCGCAAGAAACGCCTCGAAATAGGGCTTCACCGCCGTCACGGTTGTCTGCTGCAGCATGATTTCCGACAGCCAGACACGATAGGGATCAGGCGCGACGCCGCGCTGACGCTCGGCCGGGCCAATGCGCCAGGGCAGCTTCCGAGCATGGCGATCATACCAGGCGAGAAGATCGGCGGGCGAGGGGGCGGGCCATTTCGGCGCAATTGTCATCATGAGCCCGAGTGTCGCCGAGCGCGCCGGCCCGCGCCAGTGGCCGATTGGCCGCTGGCGGATTGATCCGTGTCATCTCGTCTCCGCGGGCAGTCGCTATGGGGAAAGGGCAACCAAGCGGAGCGAGCCGATGACAGACGACGCCATGATCCTGCGGAGCGATGTCGAGACATTGCGCAGTGATGTCGAGGCCCTGGCGCGTGCCGTCGCGGCCGAGGGCGCGACGCTCTACGACCACTGGTCCGGCACCATTGAGCGCGCCGACTTCCAGCCAAGCGCCCGCAATCTCGCCCATTATCTCGCGCTTCGCCGGCGCGACAACCGTCCGCTGCAACGCCGGCTGATGGCGCATGGCCTTTCCTCGATCGGAAGGCTTGAAAGCCGCGTAATGCCGACGCTCGATGCTGTTCTCGCCGCGCTCGACGCGATTACCGAAAGGTCGCAGCGCCGCCCTTTCCCCAGCGAGGCGGAGTTCTTCGCCGGTGAGCAGCACCTCGCCGATCGCACGGCCGAAATCCTTGGGCCGCCGGCAACAGGGCGCGCTGTGCATCTGCTTGTGACCTGTCCGAGCGAGGCAGCCGACGGGCCGGACTTCATGCAGGGGTTGGCAAGGCTCGGCGTCGAGGCGGTGCGCATCAATTGTGCCCATGACGATCGTGACGCCTGGGCGCGAATGATCGGCCATGCCCGCGCGGCGGGGCTCGCCGCCGGCCGGCCGATCAAGGTGCTGATGGATCTCGCCGGTCCGAAGATCCGCACGGGCGCGATCCGCGAGCTCGATGGGCAGAAGCGGGTGAAGGACGGAGAGCGTTTCGCCATTGCCGCGCCGGGGCGCCTCATGGATGCGCCGGCGGACGTTCTGGCAGTCGAATGCACGCTGCCGCAGGCGCTCGCCGCCTGCCAGAAAGGCGAGCGCATCTTCATCGACGATGGCAAGTTGCCGACCATCGTGGTCGCGGTCGCCGATTGGGGCGTCATCGTCGAGGCGACCGGCTCGCCGGACGAGGACGGCTACAAGCTGAAGCAGGAAAAGGGCGTCAATTTTCCCGATACCGAATTCTCGATCCCAGCGCTGACGGAAAAGGACATCGAGGATCTCGATTTCGTTGCCCGCAATGCCGATGGCATCGAGTTTTCCTTCGTCCAGTCGGCTTCCGATATCGACGACCTGCACGCGGCGCTGGCCGCGATCCGACCCGATTGGCAGCGCCTTTCGCTGATCTTGAAGATCGAGACGACGCGGGCCCTCGGCAATCTGCCGGACATGATTGTCCGTGCCGGCTCGAAACAGCCGACCGCGATCATGATCGCGCGCGGCGATCTCGCCGTCGAAATCGGCTTCAACCGTCTCGCCGAAATGCAGGAGGAAATCCTCTGGATTGGCGAGGCGGCGCAGGTGCCGGTGATCTGGGCGACACAGGTGCTCGAGCACCTGATCAAGAAGGGCTTCCCCTCGCGCGGCGAGATGACCGACGCCGCCATGGCCGCCCGCGCCGAATGCGTGATGCTCAACAAGGGCCCGCATCTGATGAAGGCGATCGCCGAGCTTGAGACGCTCCTCGCCCGCATGGGCGGCCACCAATACAAGAAGACCCCGACGCTCCGGCGGCTGGCGAGTTGGTAGGCGTCAGCTCGCCTCCAGAAACCGCTCGGCGGTCTCCAGGTCGACCGAGACGAGCTGGCTGACGCCGCGTTCGGCCATGGTGACGCCGAAGAGGCGGTTCATGCGCGCCATGGTGATCGGGTTATGCGTGATTGTTATGAAGCGCGTGTCGGTGGTGCGCGCCATCTCGTCGAGCAGATTGCAGAAGCGCTCGACATTATGGTCGTCGAGCGGCGCGTCCACCTCGTCCAGCACGCAGATCGGCGCGGGATTGGTCAGGAACACCGCGAAGATCAGCGCCATCGCCGTCAGCGCCTGTTCGCCGCCCGAAAGCAGCGTCATCGTTTGCGGCTTCTTGCCGGGCGGCCGCGCCATGATCTCAAGGCCTGCTTCGAGCGGATCGTCGGATTCGGTCAATTGCAGTTCGGCCGTGCCGCCACCGAACAAATGCGTGAACAGCCGCTGGAATTCAGCATTCACCACGGCGAAGGCGGCCAGCAACCGCTCACGGCCCTCGCGATTGAGGCTGCCGATACCCTGGCGCAGCCGGCGGATCGCTTCGATGAGGTCGTCGCGATCCGTCGTCAGCTTGTCGCGCCGTGAGAGGTTCTCGTTGACCTCGTCTTCGGCGCGCAGATTGACGCCGCCGAGCTTCTCGCGCTCCTGCCGCAGCCGCTCGAGCCGCTTGTCGACCTGATCGAGATCAGGCAGCGGCGCCGCTGGATCGATTTCCGCGATCTTGGCGACTTCATGCGGTTCGCAATCAAGCGTCTCGGTGATGCGGGCCTCGATCTCCGATCGCCGTTCCTCGCTCGCCTTCAGCCGCTCCTCGGCGCGGCCGCGCTGTTCGCGCGCTTCCGAGAGCGCTGTCAGCGCGTCGCGAGCCGCCGTGTCTGCGAGCGCCTGTTGCCGTTCGGCCGCCGCCAGCTTTTCCGCCGCCTCGCGCCTGACGACCTCGGCCTTGCCGATCTCGAACACCACGGCACGGCGGCGGACCTCGAAATCAGCCGGCTGCTCGAGAAGCCTGGTGCGCTCGCTCTCGAGCGCGGCGCGCCGGGCTGCGAGACTTTCCATTTGCGTGGCCGCGTTTGCCGCGCGGCTCTGCCAGTTGCCGCGCTCGGTGCCGATCGCGGCCAGCCGCCGCCGTCTGAGTTCACCTTCGCGCAGCAGGCTCTCGGTCGCGGCGCGGGCTTCGGTATGGGCGGCGCGACGCTCGGCGAGTGCGGCGCGAAGCTGGTTGCAGCGCTCGGCCGCGGCGGAAGGATCGTCGGCCGCGCCGAGCGCCGCCCCCGCTGCGGCGCGGGTGGATTCGGCGTCCTGAAGCGCCGCGTCAACGCGGCTGCGCGCTTCCGCGACGGCGGCGCGACGGGCTGCCAGCCGGCCCTCTTCGCGTTCGGCGGCAGCGAGACGGCTGCGCGCGTCGTCGAGCGCCTTCTGTGCGTTCCGCGCGGCTTCGCGCGAGATGCGTTCGGCATCGCCCGCCATCCGCGTCGCCGAAACGGCGGCCTCCAGCGTCGCGCGGCCGTCCATCACCGCAGCCCGGGCCGCGCCGATCTCGCCGCGCAGTTCGGCGAGGCGATTGCGATTGGCGAGCCGGATCGCGGCGGCTGTCGGCGCTTCGGCGGTCGCGACAAAGCCGTCCCAGCGCCAGAGATCGCCCTCGCGCGAGACGAGCCGCTGGCCGGTCTTCAAGCGCGGCTGCAGCGCTGCGCCGGCGGCGCGCGACACAATTCCCGTCTGCGCCAATGCCCGCTGCAACAAGGCTGGCGCCTCGACATGGGCCCCGAGCGGCTCGGCGCCGGAAGGAAGCAGCGGATCCTCGTCCGCCGTCTCGGCGCCGGCCCAATGGGCGGCAGCGGACGGATCGTCGGACATATCGAGATCATCGCCAAAGGCTGCGGCGAGCGCTGCCTCGAAACCACGCTCCACCTGCAGCGCGTCGAGGATCGGCGGCCGTCGGCCCGAGCGGACACCAGCGGCGAGGATCTTTTCGAGCGTCCGCATCTCGGTTTCAATGCCCGAATGGGTGCGCTCGGCCTCGGCGAGCGGCGCCCGCGCTGCGCCCTCGCGCTCGCGCGCCTCGGCGAGTACCCGCTCCGATGTCGTCACGCGGGCTTCGGCAGCGCCGCGGGCGCGTTCAGCGGTCGCGACGGCCTCCTCGGCTGCGGCAAGCCCCGGCAGCCGCGCGATTTCGGCGGCGAGCGCGGCTTCGTCGCGGGCGACCCCGGCCGCTTCAGATCGAGCCCGCGTCAGCCGCTCGTCGGCCGTCTTCACCGCGCGTTCCAGTTCGGCCCGGCGCGCGGCCAGTGCGGCATGCGCCGCGGTCGCCTCGCCAAGTCGCCGCTCGGCTTCGCCCATCGCCGTCTCGGCTGCGCTCCGCCGCGTTTCCGCCGCCGCGCCGAGCGCCACCGACTGCTCCTCTTCGGCGCCGAGCCGCGCCTCCTCGGCGTCGAGCGCGTCCATCATGCCGGCATTCTCGCGCTGCAGCTTCTCCTCGCGCGCGATATCGGCGGCGAGATCCTTGAGGCGGCGCTCGAGATCGGCGAGCCGCTCGCGCATGCGCCGTTCCTCGGCCTCGATGCTGTCACGCGCCATGCCAAGCCGCTGCAGCGCGGCGGCCGCCTTGGCCTCGTTCTCGCGGGCCGCAGGAAGGGCGCTCGCCGCCACAGCCTGGTCTCGGGCCGCGCCGCTCTGCGCGTCGGAGCGTTCGCCGACCTTGGCCGTCGCGGCGGAAAGGTGGGCCTCCGCCTCGCGCATCTGCGCGGTCGCTGCGGTGAGGCGAAGATAGAGCGCCAGCGCCTCGGCCTTGCGAATGTCGCCAGAGAGGTTGCGATAGCGGTTGGCTTGCCGCGCCTGGCGGCGCAGCGCCTCGATCTGGCCCTCGATCTCGCCGAGCACATCGTCGAGCCGCTCGAGATTCTGTTCCGCCGCCTTCAGCCGCGTCTCGGCCTCGTTGCGGCGGGAATAGAGTCCGGAAATGCCGGCGGCTTCCTCAAGGATCGCACGGCGGGCCTGCGGCTTGGCGGAAATCAGCTCTCCGATGCGCCCTTGCCCAACCATGGCCGGCGAACGCGCGCCGGTCGAAGCATCGGCAAAGAGGAGTTGCACATCGCGCGCGCGCACCTCGCGGCCATTGATGCGGTAGACCGAGCCCGCCTCGCGCTCGATCCGCCGTGTCACCTCGAGCATGTCGGCGTCGTTGAAGGCGGCCGGCGCCGTGCGGGAGGAATTGTCGATCGCCAGCATCACCTCGGCGGTGTTGCGGGCCGGACGATTGCCGCTGCCGGAGAAGATGACGTCGTCCATGCCGGACGCGCGCATGTTCTTATATGAGCTTTCGCCCATCACCCAGCGCAGCGCCTCGACAAGGTTCGACTTGCCGCAGCCATTCGGGCCGACGACGCCGGTCAGTCCCGGTTCGATGACGAAATCGGACGCTTCGACGAAGGATTTGAAGCCGACGAGGCGCAGGCGCGTGAATCTCATCGCCACGCCCCTCGGGGCAACGGCCAGTCGGCCGTTCCCCTTTCGGTGGGAGCGTTAAGAAAGAAGCGCGTCAAAATCCTCGAGCGAGAGCGCACCCGGCTTTTTCACCCCGTCCACGAAGAAGGTCGGTGTCGCATTGACGCCAAAAGTGGTCGCGCCACGATCCTTCACCGCATTCACTGCATCGAGCAGCGCCTGGTTTTTCAAGGCGAGCTCGAAAGTATCCTGTGTAAAACCGACCTGCTTGGAAAGCTGCTGCAGCGCCGAGACCGGATCATCGACGAAGGCCCACTTGTCCTGCTGGTCGAAAAGCAGGTCGACCATCGGGAAGAAATTGTTGTTCGGGGCGGCATGCGCCAACATGAACCCGGCCGTGGCCAGCGGATCGAGCGGGAAGTCGCGCAGGATGAAGCGCACCTTGCCGGTATCGACATACTTTTCCTTGAAGGGCTTCCAGGTCGTATCGTGGAAATGCTTGCAATGCGTGCAGGTGAGCGAGGCGTATTCCACCACCGTGTGTGGCGCCTTCTCGTCGCCGAGGGACATGTCGCCGAGCGGGCCCGGCTTCAACAATTCGGTGACGTCGACCTTGTCGTCAGCGAAAGCCGCCGCGGGCAGCATGGCGACAGCTCCGGCCGCCAGCGTGCCAGCGCCGAGCCGGATCAAGAACTGTCTGCGGTTGAAGTCCACGGTCTCAGTCTCCCTGGAAAATAGCGACGTCGGTTCGACGCCACGATTGCCACGCCTCTGGTGAACAATGCCAGTGAAAATGCGGCGCTTTGCCGGCCGGACGCGTTCACGATCGCTCGACCTCGCCATAAACCGCCCGTCCGAGGCGCTCCAGCGCCTGCCGAAGTCCGTCGTTCTCCACGCCGGCAACCGCAGCTGCCGCCTCCCGCGCCGCCGCCGGCGACGTGGTCTTCGGCTTCCGGGGCTGCGGAGGGCCGTCGACCGGCCCCTGGATGATCCGCAGCGCGGTCACGGCGCCGAAGCCGAGAAAGCCATTGACCCGTTCGAGGATCACCGCCGTCTCATGCTGCAGATAGACGGCCATGCCGGCATCGACGCGCACGACCAGCGTCGCGCCCTTGCGCGCATTGGCGCCGGCTGCTGCACCCTCGCGCCGTGGCCAGATCAGCTTGTCCGGCTGGGTGGCGAGGGCATAACGCGGCCCGACCACCTCCGCCCAGGCCTGGATGAGATCGGCCGTCGCAAAGCCGCGCTTGGCGCAGACCGGCTCGATGACGGCGCCGACAAGGGCGCCGATCGCCGCTGCGTCGCGGGAACGGCCGGGTTTTGGTGAGCTCGCCATGACCGCTCTTGTCGCATGAGGCGACCGCCCCTTGAAGGGCCATGACGGCGGGATTCGGCAGCGCCCGGTGGACAAGGTGTGGACAGCAGTATAATAGATAAGCCGAATCAATGGCTTAAGTGGTGTTCACGCTGCCTTGACACGATTTATGCCCGTCACTATTGTGCGCGCGGTTTCAAGGGGGAAGGCAGGACGGTCAGGCGGCTTTTCCGAATACCCGACGAGGATGACGCGATGAGCGACAACGGATCGGCGGGGGACGGGAAAAGCGGCAGGGCCACTGCCAGTGAAGAAGCCGCGCTGTCCGAACGGCTGCGCGCGCTCGGCACCAAGCTGGATAAGGCTGAGGCCGAGGCGAAGCAGCAGGCGAAGGTCGAGGTTGCCAAGTCTGGCGGAATGCAGGGCATGGGCTTTGCGCTCCGCGTGGCGAGCGAGTTCGCTTCGGGCGTGCTGGTCGGTGCCGGCCTCGGCTGGCTCATCGACCGATGGCTGGGGACATCCCCGTGGGGATTGATCGGGTTGCTTCTGCTCGGCTTCGCGGCGGGCGTGTTGAACGTGCTGCGAGCGGTCGGCAAGGTGGCGCAGCCGGAAGAGCGGGTGAAGCCGCGCTCCGGCAAGTGAAAATGGCATGTCGAGGCTGGCATGCATCGCGGTAACGCCGCGGATATGACTGGCGAAGACGCCGCGGCATTCGCCGTGGCGGGGCACTAAGGCGAAGAGGCGGGCTCGGTGGCGAACGATCCGATCCATCAGTTTCAGATCCACGAGTATTTCCCGCTCGGCCAGTTCGGCGGAATGGAGTTCCATTTCACCAATTCGGCCTTGACGATGATCGCCAATGTGGCGGTCGTGACCGGCTTCCTCTATTTCGCCACCACCAAGAAGTCGCTCGTTCCCGGCCGTGTCCAGTCGGTCGCGGAGATGGCTTACGAGTTCGTTGCCTCGACGCTGAAATCGTCGGCCGGCACCGAGGGCATGCGGTTCTTCCCGTTTGTGTTCTCGCTCTTCATGTTCATCCTGACGGCCAATCTCTTTGGCATGTTCCCCTATTTCCTGACGGCGACGAGCCAGATCATCATCACCTTCGCGCTCGCGATGACCGTGATGCTGGTCGTGGTCGGCTACGGCTTCTATCGTCATGGCATGCATTTCCTCGGCCTGTTCGTGCCGAGCGGCGTGCCGGGCGCGGTCATTCCGCTGGTTTCCGCGATCGAGGTGATCTCGTTCCTCTCGCGGCCGATCAGCCTCTCCGTCCGTCTCTTCGCCAACATGCTGGCGGGTCACATCACACTGAAGGTCTTCGCCGGCTTCGTGGTGACCCTGGCGGGCCTTGGTGTCGCCGGCATCGGCGGCGCGATCGTCCCGCTGCTCATGACGGTGGCGCTGACGGCGCTCGAATTCCTCGTCGCTTTCCTGCAGGCCTATGTGTTCACGATCCTGACCTGCATGTACCTGAACGACGCCCTGCATCCCGGCCACTGAGCCGACGCAGGCGGAACGATCTCATCAGACTGAATTACCCTTCAAAGGAGAATGGAAATGGAAGCGGAAGCCGCGAAGTTCATCGGTGCTGGTCTCGCCTGCTTTGGCATGGCGGGCGCCGCCCTCGGCCTCGGCAACATCTTCGGCAGCTTCCTGTCGGGTGCGCTGCGCAATCCCTCGGCTGCTGACGGTCAGTTCGGCCGCCTCATCCTCGGCTTCGCCGTGACGGAAGCGCTGGGCATCTTCTCGCTGCTCGTCGCCCTGCTGCTGCTGTTCGTCGTCTGATTTCGGAGCGGCCGCCTTTCGCGGCGGCCTCCCGGTTCCTCATGCGGTGGCGTCCTGCCGCCGCATGACGCTCTTCCTCGATTCGGGGTCTCAGATGACTTGGCTCGTCACGTCCGCATCGGCCCAGGAAGCCGCGCCTCCGGCGCCGGCCGCTCCGCAGCCGAACTCGGCGCCTCCGCCGGCGCCCGCCGCCGACGCGCATGCGCCGTCGCCGGATGCAACGCATAGCGCCGTCGGCGCGCCGGAAGGGCACAAGGGTGCGTTTCCGCCCTTTGACGTGCACACGTTCCCGTCCCAGATCTTCTGGTTCGTGATCTGCTTCGGTGTGCTTTATCTCCTGATGAAGCGCCTCGTCGTGCCGCAGATCGCGGAAATCGTCGAGGGTCGCGCCGCCAAGATCGCCGGCGATATCGCCGAGGCGCAGCGTCTGCGTCTGCAGTCCGATACCGCCCTCTCGACTTATGAGAAGGCGCTGGCGGATGCCCGCGCGTCGTCGCAGAAGATCGCCCAGGCCGCGACCGACAAGGCCAAGGCGGAGGCCGATGCCCGTCGTCATGCGATCGAGGCCGAATTGACGGCCAAGCTCGCCGATGCCGAAGGCCGGATTGGTGACATCAAGACCAAGGCGCTCGCTGATGTCGGCGCGATTGCCGAAGATGCGGCCGGTGCTGTGGTTCATGCGCTGATCGGCCAGCAGCCGAGCCCCGAGGAAGTCTCCGCGGCGGTTTCGACCGTTCGCGGCAGCTGAGGACGACGCCATGGAGTTCGACGCCACATTCTACGCCCTCGTCGGCCTGATCCTCTTCCTGGTCCTGCTCGGCTATCTCGGCGTGCACAAGACGATCGGCAAGGCGCTCGACAACCGCGCCGGCGCCATCGCCAAGGAACTTGACGAGGCGAAGCGTCTTCGCTCCGAGGCGGCGCTGCTGCTGGCGGAATACCAGAAGAAGGCACGCGACGCCGAGGTCGAAGCGCGCGCGATCGTCGATCAGGCGAGCCGCGAAGCTGCTGCGCTCGCCGAGGAAGCCAAGACTGCGATGGAAGATTACGTCACCCGCCGCACCAAGATGGCGGAAGACAAGATCACCCAGGCCGAGCATGTGGCGATGCAGGAAGTCCGCTCCCTGTCGGCCGATCTCGCCGTCGCTGCCGCCGAGAAGATCCTTGCCGCCCGCCTCAAGGGCGACGCAGCGGCCGAACTGGTCACCTCCGCAATCAACGACGTCCGCAACCGTCTCAACTGAGACGCCGCAACGAATGCGTCCATTCAGACGGCCGGGCATCGCCCGGCCGTTTGCATTTCGCGTGTTGGCACTCAGGCGAAAGGGCAGGGACGCCGCAGATGCGAGCGACCGTCGCCCGGTGGTTGCGGCCGCTGATCAGGCGACGGCTTCAGCCAGAAGATCGTCCTCCGCCAGCAGCGCCGCAGGCGCGCAGCCTGCGAGAAGCGCGCGGATCGGCGCGAAGGTCGAGCGGTGCAGCGGCGTGGCGCCATGTGTGCCGAGCGCCATGAGATGTGCCGGCGTGCCGTAGCCCATATGGCGTTCGAAGCCATAGGCCGGATAATGCGTCGCAGCGCGGATCATCATGCGGTCCCGCGTCACCTTGGCGACGATCGAGGCCGCGGCGATGGAAACCGAGCGGGCGTCGCCCTTGACGAAGGCCTCCCCGGGACAGCCAAGCCCAGACGGCACGTCGATGCCGTCGATGATGGCGTGTTCCGCCGCATGGCTGAGGCCAGCCACGGCCTGGCGCATCGCCCAGAGTGTCGCCTGGCGGATATCGGTCGTGCAGATGCGGGTGACCGACCCGGCCGCGACGGAAACAATCGACGTCGCCATGATGACCGTGAACAACGCCTCGCGCTGCTCGCGGTCGAGCTTCTTCGAATCATCGAGGCCTGGCGGCACGCGTTTCGGATCGAGAATGACGGCAGCCGCAACCACCGGCCCGGCGAGCGGACCGCGTCCGGCCTCGTCGACGCCTGCAATCGCCCGAAGGCCAGACCGCCGCAGCCGCCGCTCGATCGCATCGGTCGGCGCGGGGGGCACATCAAAAAGCGGCGGCGAATCGGCGGAACGTCTGGCCATGCTGGAGAATCGCCGGATGTCATGGCCGAGGCAAGGCGGCGTCATGGCGCGGCGGCGCGCGAATTGCCGAAGATGGGTGGCCGACGACGCACCGCGCTCGCATCCGGCGGTCGCCGCTCATCGCTTACCCCTTGTCATTGCCGGGCTTGACCCGGCAATGACAGAGGAGCCGGGTATTGAAAGAGGAGGTTGTAAAGGAGCCGGCACAGGGCTGTGGCGAGGACTGCCGCAGCTCAGCCTCCGCCGCCTGTCGATCCGTCCTAGAACAGGCTCAGCTGGGACTCGGCCCTGGCTGGCGGCGAGAACAGATCGGTGCGGAGTTTCAGATTGCGGCGGTTGAGGCCGAGGCGCTTGGTAGCAATCTCGAAGCGGCGGCCGATCTGCCAGGCATAGGGGCCTTCGCCCTTTTGTCGCTTGCCGAAGGTCGCGTCGTAATCCTTGCCGCCGCGCATCGAACGCAGCACCGAGAGGACATGGCGGTAGCGATCCGGATAATGCCGAAGCAGCCATTCGCGAAAGAGTTCGCTGACCTCGAGCGGCAGCCGCAGCAGCACATAGCCGGCCTCGGTGGCGCCCGCCGCCGCAGCGGCGTCGAGAATGCGCTCGATCTCGGAATCGTTGAGCGCAGGAATGATCGGCGCCGTCAGCACGCCGACGGGAATGCCGGCCTCGGCAAGACCGCGAATCGCTTCGAGGCGCCGGGTCGGCGTTGCGGCGCGCGGCTCCATCGCACGGGCGAGCCGACGGTCGAGCGTCGTGACCGAGAGGGCGACCTTGGCAAGGCCACGCTCGGCCATGCGCTGAAGAATATCGATATCGCGCAGGACGAGCGCCGACTTGGTGACGATGCCAACCGGATGGTTGAAACGCTCGAGCACTTCGAGGATGTCGCGCATCATCCGGTGCTGGCGCTCGATCGGCTGATAGGGGTCGGTATTGGTGCCGATCGCGATCGTGCGCGGACGATAGGAGGACGCCGACAGCTCCTTTTCCAGTAGAGCCGCGGCCTCGGGCTTGAAGAACAGCTTCGATTCGAAATCGAGCCCCGCCGAAAGGCCCATATAGGCATGGCTCGGCCGCGCGAAGCAGTAGACGCAGCCATGTTCGCAGCCGCGATAGGGATTGATCGACCGGTCGAAGGCGATGTCGGGCGAATCGTTGCGAGTGATGATCACCTTCGCCTTTTCCGCCTGAACCTCGGTCTTGAACGGCGGCAGTTCATCGAGGCTTTCCCAGCCATCATCGAACGGGATCGACTGCAGCCGCTCGAAACGGCCCGATGCATTGCTCTCCGCACCCCGTCCACGCCGGCGTTCGGGATCGATGCCAGGCTGTACCGGGGCGACCAGCAGCGGATCGCGATCGGGATCAAGGGGACGAGCGAGCGACATGCCCTCAGAAATAGGAGAGCGCGTAGAACAAATCAAGAACATTAACTGCGAGCTGCAGAGTTCTGCGCATTCGCGTCGCGATTGATGAAAATTGCAGTTAAGAATGGAGCCATGATTAGCGTGATCATTCCCACTCGTAACGACGAGACGGCGCTGGCCCATGCGCTGGCCGCGCTGGTGCCCGCCGCGGCCGACGGCATCGTGCGCGAAGTGATCGTGGTCGACGGCGGCTCGACCGACGGAACGGCTCTGGTGGCGGACGCAGCCGGCTGTCGCTTCGTTGCCGGAAGTGGTGATATCGGCAAGGATCTGGCGGCCGCCGCCGCGGGCGCGCGCTCGGACTGGCTGCTGTTCCTGTCGCCTCAGGTCGCGCTCGAGCCGGCCTGGCAGCGCGAGGCGCATGATTTCATCGACCGCGTGCAGATGTCCGGCGAGACGGAACGCGCAGCTGCATTTCGTCATGCCCGCGCGGATTTCGGCTTCGCCCCGCGTTTCTCCGAGGTCATGGCCTCGGTTCGCGCGCGGCTGTTCACGGCGCCCTATCTCGACCAGGGTCTGCTGTTGACGACGCGGCTCTATCGCGATGTCGGCGGCCATCGCGCGCTGCCTGGCATGGTCGATGTCGATCTCGCCCGCCGCATTGGCCGCCGCAGGCTTTCGTTCCTGCGGGCGCGCGCCGTGCTGCGCGGCGATGGACGGACGCGCCAGCGCGCCGCGGCATTGCGCAATTCGGCCTGCCTGGCGCTGTTCGTGCTGCGAGTCCCGCCGCGCCTGATCGGCCGGCTGGCGGCCTGAAAGCGTCTCGCCTCAGACGCGGAGCTTGCCGCGCTTCAGGTGCTCGTCGAGGCGCGGCATGATCTCGACGAAATTGCACGGCTGGTGGCGGTAGTCGAACTGCGGCGCAATGATGCCGTCAAAGGCATCCTTGCAAGCGCCGGTCGAGCCGGGAATGACAAAGATGAAGGTTGAGTTGGCGAGTCCGGCCGTAGCGCGCGACTGCACGGTCGATGTGCCGATCTTGTCATAGCTGATGCGGTGGAAGACCGCCGAGAAGCCGTCCATTCGCTTTTCGAACAAGGGTTCGATCGCCTCTGGCGTCACGTCGCGGCCGGTGAAGCCGGTGCCGCCGGTCGTGATGATGACGTCGATGGTCGGCTCTGCGATCCAGCACGTGACGATCGTACGGATCTCATCGATATCGTCTGGCACGATTGCCCGCTCGGTCAGTTCATGGCCGGCAGCCACGATGCGGTCGGCCAGCGTCTGGCCTGACTTGTCCGTCTCGAGCGACCGGGTGTCCGATACGGCGAGGACGGCGAAGCGCACGGGAATGAAGGGTAGCGTTTCGTCGATACGGCTCATGGTCTCGCCTCCGCAGGAACGGCCTATCCTCCCACAATTTCGTCATGTCCGCGAGGCGCGGCCTCTGCCCCCGTTATCGTGGTGGCGGCTCTGACCCACCAGTCGGGCCGCGCGGCCGCGATCGACGATGCCGCGCGTCCCGCAGCTTCGGCATCGGCGAAGAGACCGAACACCGTTGCCCCCGAGCCGGACATCCGCGCCAGCAGGCAGCCGTCCGCAGCCGCGAGTGCGCGCTCCGCTGCGCTGATCTCCGGCGCCTCGGCGGCCGCCGGCGCGGCTAGGTCATTGCGCGTGCGCGTCGTCAGGAACGCTGCGAGCGTCGCGCTATCGTCGAAGGACGGCAGCGTATCCGACAGTGGAGGGTTGCCGGGACGGTCGAGACGACGGAACACCGCCGGCGTCGACACGGCAACCCCGGGATTGACCAGAACGAGGTCGAGCTTCGGCGCGCGGTCCCAAGGCTCCAGCATCTCTCCGATCCCCCGCGCGCGCAGCGGCGTCGAGCGGAGACACATCGGCCCGTCGGCGCCGAGCGTCAGGGCCAGCGCTTCAAGATCGGTGTTGCAGGTCGTGCCGGCGAGAAAGGCCAGAAGCCGCAGCGTTGCCCCGCCATCGGCCGAACCGCCGCCGATCCCGGATGAAACCGGAAGGTGCTTTGAAAGCCGCAGCGCCAGCGGCGGAAGCGCCGGGCAGCGCTGGCGGAAGGCCCGGTCGGCGCGCGCGATGAGATTGTCATCGCCTGCCGAAAGACCGGCCGCGAACGGCCCATCCACCATGAGGGCCGGTCCGGCATCACCCGGGAACGCCGTAATCTCGTCGCCGACTGAAGCGAACACGACGAGGCTGTCGAGACAGTGATAGCCGTCGGCACGGCGTCCGACGACATGGAGGGCGAGATTGATCTTGGCCGGCGCAAACACGGCGCCAACAGGCTGAGGATCAGCGGACAGCCCGGCTGAATGCAGCGCCATGAGTTTGGCCGGTCAGGCTGCGACCGCGCCGGAGCGCGGCGCCGTCCTCGCGCGGGCGCGGCGCATCAGGGCGCCGGCGGTACTTCGAGCACGGTGCCGGGTACGATCCGGTTCGGATTGCGCAGCTTGCCGCGATTGGCCTCGATCAGCTTCTGGTAAAGCTCGCCATTGCCATAAAGGCGGAGCGCGATCTTCCAGAGGCTATCGCCTTCGCCGACCGTGACGGAGCCGGGCACCGTGACCGGCGTCTGGTCTGCGCCCATCGTCGCATCGGTCACCGTATTGCCGGTGGCGGAAGCGACCTTGCTCTCCTCGACCTTGTCGAGGCCATGCGCGAGCTTCGCCAGGATGCGTTCCTTGGCGGCGGGCGTAGGATCCATGTCGCGGGCATGCGCCCACTGGAACGTCGCCTCGAGCTTGCGGCCGACCTTCCAATAGGCGTCGCCGAGATGGTCGTTGATGGTCGAATCGTCCGATTTCAGCGCGATCGCCCGCTCGAGCTGGCCCACGGCCTCGTCATAATGGCCGGTGCGATAATAGGCCCAGCCGAGGCTGTCGACGATGTAGCCATCATCGGGCTTCAGGTCGACGGCCTTCTTGATCATCGCCATGCCGCGATCGAGGTTGATCGACTTGTCGACCCAGCTATAGCCCAGATAATTGAGCACCTGCGGTTCATTGGGCGACAGCTTCAGCGATTGCAGGAGGTCGGCCTCGGCCTTTTCCCAGTCGCCCGCCTGCTCATAAGCGACGCCCCGGAAATAATAGAGCAGCCAGTTGCGCGGATCGGACGGGTCGATGGCGGCGATCGCCTTCGAATACATGTCGGCCGATTCGAGGAAGCGCTTATTGCCGCGATAGATCGTGCCAAGGCTCGTCAGCGCCTCGAAATCCTTCGGGTTGGCGGCAACGAGGCGCTTCAACTGGCGGATGGCGTCATCGGAGCGGCCGAGCGCGTCGAGGTCGACGGCAATCTGCATCTCGGCGGCACGGCGCAGCGGCGAGGCCTTCGGAATCTGCTGGAAAATGGCGATCGAGCGGTCGAACTGCTGCGCGCCCTGCAGCAGGTCACCAAGCGCCATGGTGATCAGGTCGGATTTCGGGTCGAGATAGCGGCCAAGCTGCAGATAGACCGTGCCGAGTTCATCGCCGCCCTTCTCGGTGCTGAGGGCCGAGCCGATGCCGTAAAGCACTTCAGCTGCGCCCTGCTGCACCGTCGTGATCAGCGGCGCGGGCGTTTTTCCGGCCTTGATCTCGTCGGCGAGCTTCTGGATCAAAGGCTGGGCCGGGCTCGTCTTCGTGTAGGTGTCGAGCGCCTTCAGCGCCTCGTCCTTCTTGCCGGCGCGCGCTTTCAGCCGGGCATAGGCCTCGACGATGCGCATCGAGGCGCTATCGGTCTGGTAGGCCTTGTCGATCGAGGCGAGCGCCGCGTCCTGGCGCCCGGCGACATCGGCGATCAGTGCCATGTTGAAGTTCTTGAACGTGCCGTACCATTCAGGGCCGTTCATCGTATCGACGATCTTGAGCGCCGCGTCCGTCTCGTTCTGGCCCTGTGCCGCCCAGGCGGCGAGGAGGCTCGCGGTCACATTGGCCAGCGGCCCGCGGTCGCCCTTGGCGAGGCGGGTCGAACTTTCGCGATAATTCTTGTCCTTGAGCGCCTGGATGCCGAGGACGATCTGGCCCATCCGGTTGGCATCGGACGAGAGAATCAGCCGCTCCGCGATCGGCAGCGATTCCTGGATGCGGCCATTCACCAGCAGCATCGAGAAGGTGCGGTCGAGCAGCATCGGATTGTCGGGATCCTGGCTGAGCGCATCCTCGAAAAACAGAGTCGCCGCATCGACATCGGCGGCGCGGGTCGCGCTGAGCGCGGCCAGATAGCTGCCGGAAAGCGTCGTTTCCAGATCGTCGGGCAGATAATCCGACAGCGTCTTCTCCGCATGCGCCGGACCTGTGGCGAGAGCGAGGAGAGCGAAGCCGGCCGCCGCTTGGCGAAGCCGGCGGGCACGCGAGGTCGTCATGCGGAGCACCGTGAGTTCGAACGTGACCGATACGGCCGAGGTTCAGCCACAAGCATGGCTGTTTTGCGGCTATGCAGCAAGCGAGGGGTCCCGCGTCAATGGGCCCGCTCGATGCAGAAGTCGACGACTTCGATCAGCGCGTTGCGATGGGCGCTGTCAGGGAAGGGCGCCAGGGCGTCGCGCGCGACCGCGCCATAATGGCGGGCCCGCTCGACCGTATCCTCGATAGCGCGATGCGAGCGGATGAGGCCGATGGCCTTTTCGAGATCGCCGTCGCCGATCTCCGCCTTTTCAAGGACGCGGCGCCAGAAATCGCGCTCCTGGTCCGAGCCGCGCCGATAGGCGAGCACGACGGGCAGCGTGATCTTGCCCTCGCGGAAATCGTCGCCGACCTTCTTGCCGAGATCGGCCTGCGAGCCGCCATAATCGAGCGCGTCGTCGATAAGCTGGAAGGCGAGGCCGAGATTGGTGCCGTAGGAGCGGAAGGCGGCGCGCATGGCGCGGTCGCCGCCGGCAATGATCGGGCCGACTTCGGAGGCGGCCGAGAACAGCGCGGCCGTCTTGGCGCGGATGACGGCGAGATATTCGTCCTCGGTCGTCGACATGTTCTTGGCGACCGAAAGCTGCATCACCTCGCCCTCGGCGATGACGGCGGCGGCGGTCGACAAGACATCAAGCGCCTCGATCGAGCCGACCTCGACCATCATGCGGAAGGCCTGCCCGAGCAGATAATCACCGACGAGCACGCTCGCCTGGTTGCCCCACAGCATGCGAGCCGCCAGTTTGCCACGGCGCATCTCGCTTTCATCGACGACATCGTCATGCAGCAGCGTCGCCGTATGCAGGAATTCGACGCTGGCCGCGAGCTTGACGTGACCCTCGCCGCGATAGGCGAACATCCGCGCCGCCGCGAGCGTCAGCATCGGCCGCAGCCGCTTGCCACCCGATGAAATCAGGTGATTGGCGACTTCTGGTATCATCGAGACATTGGAGCCGGCCTTTGACAGGATCAACTCGTTGACCCGCTGCATGTCGGCTGCGACGAGGTCAAGAAGAGGCTCGAGACTCGCCGAGGCTCTCTTCTTGCTGTCCTCGAGCGGAATGACCAAACCCACGGGCGCGCTCCCGGATTGCATTTTGACGGGACAATAGGGGCGCAAGCCGTCTGGAACAAGTGACAGGATGGCTCAGGGCGGTTGCATTGCCATTCTCGCCGCTCGCGACCGGCGTGGACGGGCATCCGCCTGTTGCTGTTCGCAGCGCCAATGCCTAGGCTGGGTTGTGCCTTTCGCACCGCCGGGGAACCATGGACGAACTCATCAGAACCAACGACATGGTCCTTATTTCCTTCGTCGACGCACTGCTCAAGGAGGCGGGTATCGACCATATCCTCGCCGATCAGAACATGAGCGTCATCGAAGGGTCGCTCGGCGTGCTGCCGCGCCGGATTCTCGTCGCGAGCGAGGATGTCGATGCAGCCCGACGCCTCCTGACCGAGGCGGGAATCGCCGACGAATTGAGGCCAAAGGGGCGCGGCTGATGGCAGCTGCGACGCGCGACGCCTTTCTTGGCGGCCGCGTGACGGCGCTTCAGCCAGTCGCCGGCCATCATCGTTCCGGCCTTGACGCCGTGCTGCTGGCCAGCGCCTTCGGCGCCGAGACAGCGGGAGAGGTGATCGATCTCGGCGCTGGCGCCGGTGTTGCCGGCATGGTGCTCGCGGCGCGCGCGGTCAATTGCACCGTGACGCTCGCCGAACGCGAAACCGAACTCGTTGCCTATGCGCGTGAAGCGGCGAACCTCACGGAAAACGCTGCCTTCGGCGCGCGGCTGAAGCCGGTCGCGGTCGACCTGCTCGATCCCGCCGCGCGCACCGGCTCGGGTCTCATCCCGGCGGCGTTCGATCATGCGCTGATGAACCCGCCCTTTCACGACGAGGGCAGCGTGCGCGTCTCGCCCAAGGCCGAGCGCGCCCGCGCACATGTGCTCGAAGCTGGCGGCCTCGACGCATGGTTCCGCGCGGCGAGTGCGCTGGTGAAGCCCGGCGGTACACTCGCGGTGATCCTGCCGGCGGCGCGTCTTCCTGATCTTCTCGCCGGCCTCGCCGGCCGTTTCGGCGGCGTCGCGCTCCTCCCGATCCATCCGCGCCCCGACGATGCGGCGATTCGCATCCTCGCCCGCGGCACCAAGGGTAGCCGGGCCCCGCTCGCCATCCTGCCGGGCCTCAAGCTCCACGCCGCCGCCGGATCGGCCTTTGGCGAGGCGGCGCAGGCGATCCTGGGGGATGGCGCTTCGCTTGGCGATGTCCATATGTCATGGGGTGCGCTGGCATTCCCTTCCTAGGCGCAGTCCCTTCATCCACGAGGTCCTGATTGTCGATGTCCTTCCTCGCTCCCGTCCGGCGCCTGCTGCCGGCTCGCTTCCGCAAGGAGGAGACCGTTGTCCCCGTCGTGCGGCTTTCGGGCGTCATCGGCCAGGTTTCGGCGTTCCGCCAGGGCATCACGCTCGCCGCCGTCGCGCCGCAGCTGCAGCGGGCCTTCACGATGAAGGAGGCGCCGGTGGTCGCGATTGCGATCAATTCGCCCGGTGGTTCGCCGGTGCAGTCGCATCTTGTCTTCAAGCGCATCCGCGCGCTCGCCGAGGAGCACAAGAAGGAAGTCATCGTCGTCGTCGAAGATGTCGCGGCCTCCGGCGGTTACCTGATCGCGCTCGCGGGTGATCGGATCATCGTCGATGCGTCCTCGATCGTCGGCTCGATCGGTGTCGTCTCGGCCGGCTTCGGCTTCACCGGCCTCATCGAGAAGCTCGGCATCGAGCGGCGGGTGCACACCGCCGGCGAGAACAAGGCGATGCTCGATCCGTTCCAGCCCGAACGCGAAAGCGATGTGCAGCATCTGAAATCGCTGCAGCGCGATGTGCATGACATGTTCATCGAACTCGTTCGCAGCCGCCGCGGCACGCGCCTCTCCGATGAGCCGACGATGTTCACCGGCGCGTTCTGGTCCGGCGCGCGGGCTGTCGAGCTCGGTCTTGTCGACGGTCTTGGCGATCTCCGGTCACATCTGCGCGAGCGCTTCGGCGACAAGCTGCGCCTCGCGTTGATCGAGCCGAAACGCGACCTGATGGCGCGCTTTGGTGGAGATCGCGGCGGCATCGGCGCGGCCGGCCCTCGTTCCGGCGCAATCCTGGCCGAAGCTGTCGATCACGCGATTTCAGCCGTTGAATCGCGTGCGCTCTGGAATCGCTACGGCCTCTGATTGAGGCCGCCGTTGCAGTGCGCTGCGGAAAGAGTCATGCTTCGTTTTCGCGAGGCCGCAATGCGCTTTCGGGCGCGGCGCTTTCGCCCGGCCATATGTGAGGAAAGGTCAGATGCCGCAAGTCGTTTTTGTTGCTCTCGTCGGAGCCCTCGGCATCGTCGCGCTGCGCGCCCTGGCTCGCCAGAAGGCCGCTGTCGCCATCCGCATCCGTGAAGCCGAGCGCGCCATGGCCAATCGGCCGCTGGCAACGCTGGTGCAGGATCCGGTCACCGGCATCTATCGCCCCGTGAACCGCGACTACTGATCAAGCCGATCCCAGACCGGCGGCCTCAGCCGCCGATCTTCGAGAAATCTGCCACGGCGCGCGTCGCCGAGCGGATGGCTGCGAGCAGCCGCAGCCGATTGACCCGCACGGCTGGGTCGTCGGCATTGACCAGCACCTTTTCGAAGAACGCATCGACCGGCGCTCGGAGCTTGGCGAGTGCGGTCATAGCGCCAGCATAATCCTCGCGCGACACTGCCTGCTCAGCCGCCGGCAGCGCAATGCCGATTGCCTCGGCGAGAGCTCGTTCCTCCGGCTCGATCAGCAGCGCCGGATCGACCGCGCCATCGAAGCGCTCGCCGCCCTTTTCCTCGGCCTTCAGGATATTCGCCGCGCGGCGATAGCCACCCAAGAGGTTCCGGCCGTCCTCGGTCGCGAGGAATGCACCAAGCGCTTCCACCCGTCGGACGATGAGCAATGGGACATCGTTGGTATAGGTCAATACCGCGCCCGTGAGGGAGGCGCCGCGCGCTGCCTGAGCACCGTGATCGACGTCTTGCCCAACAGAAAGAACCGCGTCGACTAGATCGTGGCGGGCACCACTGTCGCGCAACTGAACCTTGAGTCGGTCCATCAAGAAAACCAGGAGGTCGAAGCCAACCCCCGTTTTGTCGAACTGCCCCTCGAGTCGATCGAGATGGGGAAGCAGTATCGGCAGAAGTGGAAGCGGCAGTCCGTTCTCCAGCACGATCCTAATCACACCAAGTGCCGCGCGGCGGAGCGCGAACGGGTCTTTCGAGCCGGTCGGCTTCTCGTCGATCGCCCAGAATCCGGCGAGCGTATCGAGCTTGTCGGCGAGCGCGACGGCGATCGAGACCGGATTGTTGGGCACGCGGTCGCCAGGGCCCTGCGGCTTGTAGTGCTCCTCGATCGCGGCGGCGACGGCGGGCGCCTTGCCCTCGGCAGTCGCGTAATAGCGGCCCATCAGGCCCTGCAGTTCCGGGAACTCGCCGACCATCTCGGTGACGAGGTCAAGCTTGGCGAGCCGTGCCGCTTCCTGCGCTTCCGCGAAATCGGCGCCGACAAGCGGTGCGATCTCGGCGGCGAGGCGGACGATGCGCTCGATGCGCTCGGCCTGTGTGCCGAGCTTCTCGTGGAACACGATCTGCTCGAATTTCGGCAGGCGGCTTTCGAGCGTTTCCTTGCGGTCGGTATCGTAGAAGAACTTCGCGTCTGAAAGGCGGGCGCGGATGACGCGGCCATTGCCGGCGGCGATCGCCACGCCGCCATCACGCGCCTCGATGTTCGAGACGAGCACGAAGCGGTTGGCCAGATCGGTCGTACCGGGCTTGCGCAGCACGAAGCATTTCTGGTTGGCGCGGATCGTGGCGCGGATCACCTCCGGCGGAATTTCAAGGAAATTCTCCTCGAAAGTCCCGGTCAGGACGACCGGCCATTCGACCAGCCCGGCCACTTCGTCGAGCAGCCCCTCGTCCTCGACAAGTTCGAGGCCGAGCGCCAGCGCACGGTCGCGGGCGTCATGCAGGATGATGTCCTTGCGCCGCTCGGGATCGAGCACGACCTTCGCCTTTTCGAGCTTCTCGGCATAATCCTCGAACCGGCGAACGGCGAAGGCGTCCGGCGCGAGGAAGCGATGGCCGCGCGTCTCGTTGGACGACGCAATGCCATCGACCTCGAAGCGCACGATTTCCGGGTCCTCGGTCTCGGGCCCGAAGGTGCAGAGGATCGATTGCAGCGGCCGCACCCAATGGAGCCGGCCAGAGCCCCAATGCATGGATTTCGGCCACGGGAACGACCGGATGATCGCCGGCAACGCCTCGGCCAGAATGTCGGTTGTGTGGCGGCCGTGCTTCTCGATCACCGCGACATAGAAGTCGCCCTTTTTGGGGTCGGACTGGATCTTGGCTTCGTCGAGCGAGGCGAGACCGGCCGAGCGCAGGAAGCCCTGCACAGCCTGCTCGGGCGCGCCAACCTTGGGTCCCTTCCGCTCCTCGCGCGTCGGCGCGGAATGGGCGGGAATGCCGGTGATGGTCAGCGCGAGACGGCGCGGCGTCGAAAACGCCTTCGCGCCTTCATAAGTGAGCCCGGCGTCGACCAGCGCGCCGGTCACCAGCTTCTGAAGGTCGTCCGCCGCCTTCCGCTGCATCCGCGCGGGAATTTCCTCGGAGAAAAGCTCAAGCAGGAGTTCGGGCATTGGTTCGGACTCTAGCCCCTCGGTTCGGGAGGAGGGGACGAAAAAAGGAAGTCTTGATGGCGGCGGAGGCGCAAACTACGCCGCCTTGCCGCCGGCCTCGGTCTCCAACCAGGCGGCGCCGCAGGCCTTGGCGAGCTCGCGCACGCGCAGGATATAGCTCTGCCGCTCCGGCACTGAGATCACGCCGCGCGCGTCGAGCAAATTGAAGCGGTGGCTCGCCTTGATGCATTGGTCATAGGCCGGCAGCACCATCTTGTGACGCTGGTCGTTGGATTTCGGGTCGGGCGTACCGGCTTCCAGAAGCATCCGGCACTCGCGCTCGGCATCCTCGAAATGGCGCTTCAGCATCTCGATGTCGGCGTGTTCGAAATTGTGCCGCGAATACTCTTCTTCGGCCTGCTTGAAGACATCGCCATAGGTCACCTTCTCGGCGCCTTCGCGGCCGTTGAAGTTGAGCTCATAGCCGTTGTCGACGCCCTGCAGATACATCGCGAGACGTTCGAGGCCGTAAGTCAGCTCGCCCGAGACGGGGAAGCACTCGATGCCGGCGACATACTGGAAATAGGTGAACTGCGAGACTTCCATGCCGTCGCACCAGCACTCCCAGCCGAGGCCGGAGGCGCCGAGCGTCGGGCTTTCCCAATCGTCCTCGACGAAGCGGATGTCATGCAGCAAGGTATCGATGCCGATCGCCTTGAGGCTCTCGAGATAGAGCTCCTGCAGGTTCGGCGGGTTCGGCTTCAGGATCACCTGGAACTGGTAATAATGCTGGAACCGGTTGGGGTTCTCGCCATAGCGGCCATCCTTCGGCCGGCGCGACGGCTGCACATAGGCGGCGCGCCAGGGCTTCGGGCCGAGCGCGCGCAGTGTCGTCGCCGGATGGAACGTGCCGGCGCCGACCTCCATGTCATAGGGCTGCAGGATCACGCAGCCCTTGTCGGCCCAGAAGCGCTGCAGCGCCAGGATGAGGCCCTGGAACGACTTCTCGGGTCGCATATGCGGGGGAAGCTCTTGCGTGAGAGGCTCTTGGGACACCGGCAGACCTTCGCGGAAAAGTGGGGCGGCAGCGACCGCCTGAAAGGCGGCGCACCCTAATCGCGTCGCGAGCGCCCGGTCAAGGAAGCTCGGCCGATTGGCGCTGCCGCCGCTGACCACTCCGCTCAGTTCTCCTCGTGTTCCGGGCTGCGGGGCACGTCGAGCGTTTGGGCCGGCGTCAGGTCGGCGGCGCCGTCCTCGCGTTCCGCCTGGCCGCTGCGCCGCGTTGCCGCCGGCCGCGCCTCGCGCACCCGACCGGTAAATGTCAGCGGCGGTGCCTCGCCCGATTTCGGTTGGCCGAACCAGAGGGTGCGTTGCGGGAAGGGGATGTCGACGCCGTGTTCGTCGAGCACGGTCTTCAGCAGTTCGGTATAAGCCCTGCCAACCGACCATTGCTGGCCGGGGCTCGTCTTGATCCGGGCGCGGATGGTCACCGCGTTGTCGCCGAGCGAAATCACGCCCTGCATGTCGAGAGGCGCCAGGATATGGGCCTTGTGGGGCGTTTCCTGGAGCCTGTCGAAGGCGTCGAACATCAATTGCTTCACCTCGCCGACATCCTCGCGATAGGCGACACCGAGTTCCTCGACATGGAAGGCGAAGCCACGCATGAAATTGGACACGCTGTCGACCGAGGAAAACGGAATGACGTGGTAGACGCCGGACAGATCGCGAAGGCCGACCGAACGGATGGTCAGCCGCTCGACGACGCCGGAGATGCCGCCCGCGGTCACCACCTCACCCTCGTTCATCGCATTCTCGAGCTGGATGAACGCGCCGGTGATGATGTCTTGAACGAGCTTCTGCGATCCGAAGCCGACGGCAAGACCGACGACGCCGGCACCAGCGATGAGCGGCGCGATATCGACGCCGAGTTCGGACAGGACCAGCATCAGGCCGATCGCCGCAAAGACGATGGTCAGTGCGTTGCTGAGCAATGAGAACAGCGTCCGGGTTCGCGCCCGCATGTCGCGGCCGGAATGGGGATGAAGCTGGTATTCGATCCAGGACGTCGCCGCGAGCCAGCCTGCGATCATCAGCAAGAGGACGATGAGCGCGGCACCAAGCCGTCGGATCATCCCGGCATTGCCGGCGTCCGTGACCCAGCCGGACAAATCGACCAAGGCCCAGGCGTTGAGGACGGCGAAGAATACGACGACGGCGGTCGCGATCCGAACCGCAGCGACCATGGTCGGCACGAACAGGTTCACGCGGCGCTCGAGCATCGGCAGGCTCGTTTTCAGCGAATCGGGCAGTCGAACGCCGCTGCTGCCGGCCTGACGCGTGAAGCGCATGACGAGCGCACCGACGATGATCGAGACCATGCTCCACAAGGTCGCCCACAGCATGAAGCGAAGCGCATCCGCCGGCCTAGTCGACCAGACAACGAAGCCGGTTAGCAGATAGGCAATGAGCAGCACATGCCAGATGCCGGACATGCGGATGAGAATCTGCGCAAGCGCCCGGCTCTTGACCGTGTTCGACGCTTCCACGAGCTGATCGCGCACCGAATGCCGGTTGCGCAGGATGAGGATGATCGCGGTGAGCGTTGCGGCAACGACGATCGCCATCCGCACGCCGATGCCGAGGCGGAAGGCAATGACGTAGCTGACGGTTGGTCCCACGAATAGCAGGCCGTAGCCGACGAAGCTGACCAACGCGCTGGCGCGGCCCGACCAATATTGCGCGAACCCATCGGGGCAGGGCAGCAGTCGCAGATGACGATAGCGCCGGCGGAAAATGATGCGGAGCACCTGGCGGGCGATCTCAGACGCGACATAGGCCGCGGCGAATTGTGTCTCGACGAAGCCGAGCCTGGTGCTGCCCGTCATCTTGAGCCCGACGCCGATCATCGCAAATAGGGCGATCACCGTGGGCACAAAGTCGACCAGCGCCGCCACCGCGCCGATGAGCAGGCGCTGCCAGCGCCGCCGATGGGCGGCCCGCTGATCAAGATAGGCCAGCAGCCATTGTGCCATCGCCCGCAACAATGTGGTGAGCACGACGGCGATCACGATCATCGCAGCCGTGATTTGGGTTCGATCAAGCAAGCTCGACCATTCGACGGAAACGCTGCCATCGAAGATCGCGCGGAGATTGAGCAGGCCCGCCAAGGTGCGCTGGGCGATGTCCGAAACGTCCTGGCCGATCGATGCCGTCAGCGCATCGACATCTGCGGCAATGTCCACGGGGATCAGCGAGGAAGCCGCGGATTTGCTGCTCTCGTCCGGCTGCGCGGCAGCGGGCGTGGCGGCGTTCTGTAACTGCTTCAGGAACAGATCACGCGCCGTCGGATCGGCGAGAACCCGGGCCAGGGCTTCGCTGACGGCTTTCACCTCCGCTTGAGGATCAGCCTTGGTGGACTGGGTCGACGTTGTTGATGGCGCACTTTGAAGGTTCAGCTGCGCCCGGGCACCGCCGCAGCCTCCCGCAAGCGCGATCAATGCCACCACGACCAGAAGCAGAGCGTGGCCCGGCCAGGCGGTCCGTGCGCATGCCTGCCGTTCTGGGGCTCGGCTGCCATGGTTGGTCGCCCTCTCGCCAATCGCGCTGTCCATCCTGGTTCCTTCTCTTCCTGGAAATCCTCCCACCGCCGATACGCGTCGATCGCGTCGCCGGCTCCGCGGATATGCCGCGCATCCAATGCGCAGGCCGCGCGTCATGCCATTTCAGCATGCGCCCAGGAGGGAACGCCTCAATCGTCGACGGGTTCGACCCTCCGGCCGTCTTTATGCCCGGCGATGGCTGCCGGGTCGAGGCTGCAGGCCGGTTTGCTCTGGCCGCCGAGGCCCGATCTGGCGGGCAGCGCTTCGCCAAGACGGTCCAGAAAGACTAGGATATCGCCTGGCCATACCTAGATGTCGAAGACAGACCCGCGGAAAACGGAGATCATTTCATGTCGTCGTTCAAGGCCGTTGTGATCCGTCAGAACGAGGCGGCAGCGACGCAATCGGTGGGATTCGAATCGCTTGATGATGCCGATCTCATGGAGGGCGACGTCACCGTCCGCGTTGAACGCTCGACCGTCAATTACAAGGACGGGCTCGCAGTCACCGGCCGGGCGCCCGTCGTGCGTCGCTTTCCGATGGTTCCCGGCGTTGACGCGGTCGGCACCGTGGAGACGTCGGAAAGCGCCCTGTTCGCGCCGGGCGACCGCGTATTGCTCAATGGTTGGGGCGTCGGCGAGACCCATCTTGGCGCCTTCGCCGAACGCGCGCGCTGGAAGAGCGATTGGCTACTGCCTTTGCCTTCAGGCTTCTCGCCCGATGAGGCGATGGCGATCGGTACGGCCGGTTATACCGCGATGCTCGCCGTGCTGGCGCTGGAGCGCCATGACATCAAGCCGGGCGCCGGTCCCGTTCTCGTCACCGGCGCCGCCGGAGGCGTCGGATCCATCGCGATCGCTCTGCTGGCCGGCCTCGGCCATCACGTCGTCGCTTCGACTGGAAGAACCGAGGAGGCGGATTATCTGAAAAGTCTTGGCGCCGCCGAGGTGATCGACCGTGCGAGCCTTACAGGTCCGCCAAAGCCGCTCGCCAGGGAGCGCTGGGTCGGGGCCATCGATGCTGTCGGCGGTGCGACGTTGGCGAATATCCTCTCGATGATTCGCTATGACGGCGCGGTTGCGGCGTGCGGCATGGCCGGCGGTCTCGATCTTCCTGGCAGCGTCGCGCCATTCATCCTGCGCGGGGTGACGCTTTACGGCATCGATTCCGTCTATGCGCCGAAGCCTGTGCGTCTCGCCGCCTGGGAGAGGCTCGACCGCGATCTCGATCGCGCGAAGCTCGCCAGAGCCATGCGCCGCGTTCCATTCGACGGGGTCATCGAGGCAGCCCGCGATATCGTCGACGGCAAGGTGCGGGGACGGCTGGTGGTGGAGATCGGCTAGTCGGTACCGAATGCCTCTGCCTGCAGGCGGCCGCTGCGCATGAGGTGCTGCAGCGTGTAGGCGACCGAAAGGGCGTCATCGAGAGCGTCGTGCCCGCGCAGCGGCGGGTGCTCGACGCCGTAATAATCGGCAAGCTTGTTGCTCGGCGTTCTGGCGAGATCTTCGATCGGCATGCCGGCGGCGAGCAGCAGCTTGACCGCATTGTCGAACCGCCACGCCGGGATCGATGGCGCAATGCCGGCGACATAGCAGCTGATCGCGACCATATTCAGCTCGTCCTTGCCCCATGACCAGAACCTTGCTCCGCACGAGAACCGGTCGACGGCGGCCAGCGCTTCAGCAAGACCCACGCCTTTGGTCTCGATGTCGTCCTCGGTGATGCCGGTCAGCGCCGTGAAGAACGGATCGAGGCGGTAACGATTGCCGAAACGATCGACTGGACGGACATACGCCGAGAAGCGATCGAGGATAGCCACGTCGCCGTCGAGTCCGAGCTTCACAGCACCGATCTGCGCGATAACAGGATCCGGGTCGTGCGCGGCGCACCAGAACCGGCGCTGCGAGCCTTCGAGGCACAGGAATTCGCAATCGAACAGGATCGCGGTGTTCATCGCGATGCTCCCTCGCAGTCTCGCCGGGTGGCGCGTCGACCGGCTAGATGTCGCGCAGCGCGCCGCTCAGCTCCAGCCGCCGCCGAAGGTCTTGTAGAAGATGTGGTGCCCGATACGCTCCATCTTCTTCATCGTGCGTGCCCAGCGCGGCTTGACGTAGTTGGCGTGGTAGTGCGTCGCCGAGCCGACATCGGCATTCCACCAATTGTCCTGCGTGACGACACGGCGAGCCAGTTCCTGCGCCCGCCGCCAGGACGACATGTCGGTGATGCGGTCCTTGATGCCGTCACAGGCAAAGGAAAACTGGCAGGCGTCGCGCATGTCCTTGTTCTGGTAGACGACGCCGCAGATCGTATTCGGATAGGCGGGGTTCTTCAGGCGGTTGATGACCACCTGCGCCACCGCGAGTTCGCCCTTCACGGGTTCGCCGCGCGCCTCGAAATAGATCGCCGTGGCCAGGCATTTCTGCTCCGTCTTGGAGCGTGCATTCAGCGGAATTGGATTGGTGACCCACCAATGATCGGGCTTGCCGTCCTTGCCGATCGCCATCGGCTTCGCCAGCACCGCGTTGAACGGCGCCTCGATGGCGGCGGTGTCGTCGGGATTGGCATAGGCCTGCACCGCGAGGTCGTCGGCTGTCTTGCCGGGATGCGGCGCCCGCGTTTCGCCTGCGATCGAGGCGAGCACCGCCACGGGCGCGGCGACCGGCTTCGGCGGAACGACGGCAGCGACCGCCATCTTCGCGGCGTCGGTCGGCATCAGCATCGCCACCGCTTCGCTCGCCGCAGGCGCGCCAAACACCATGCCGAGCACGTCATGCTGCAGCACGCCGGCCGAAAAGCGAGATGGCGCGATCGGGCGCGGCCGTGACATCGCGGCATCGCGCTTGTCGTCGCGATTGACGCGCGGAGGGATGAAGTCCGGCGCAGAGACGAGACCCTTGCGCACGAGATCGAGCGTCGGTTCGACCGTGACATCTGTGCGCATGGCGAAGACCGGGTGCGCCTCGGGCGTGACGAGCGTCGGCACATAGCTGGCACCGGCCGGCGTCGGGACGAGCCGCGCGAGCCAACGCTGCGAAAGCGGAACGTCGCGTCCAAAAAGGCTTGCGACATCCTGGAAGGCAACGGTTGTCGAGGACAGGGCCAGCAGGCCGGTCGCGACAAGGCCTGAAAGCAGGGCGATCCGGCTGCGATTGGGGCGTCGACGACGGCGGCGAGCAACATAGAGGACGGCCGGCGGGCCGGGCGGCTGATAAATCGTCAGCGAGGACGAAGACGGCTCATGGCTGACCATCGGGCACGCAACTCCACGCGTACAGTCCGCTAAAGGCCGGTGTGGCACTCCGGCAACGCTCCTGAAATCTGCCGGATTAACCTTGAGAGCAGGTTAACGCCGGCGATCGCTGCGGCGGTTGTGTGCCGTTTCGGGAGCGAGCGGCGTTCAGGCCAGTTCGGGGAGGTCGGCGTTGGCCGCCGCCAGACCCCTGGCGGCGATCGCGGCTTGCGCGGCTGCGAGGCGGGCGACCGGCACGCGGAAGGGCGAGCAGGAGACGTAATCGAAGCCGAGCCCGGCGAAGAAATGGATCGAGGCCGGGTCACCGCCATGCTCGCCGCAGACGCCTAGCTTGATATCCGGCCGCGTTGCCCGCCCGCGCTCGGTCGCGATGCGGATCAATTCGCCGACGCCCGCCTGGTCGAGCGTGGCAAACGGATCGGCCGGCATCAGCCCGAGTGCCAGATAGGCATTCAGGAACGGCGCCGCGTCGTCGCGCGAGATGCCGAAGGTCGTCTGGGTCAGATCATTGGTGCCGAAGGAGAAGAACCGCGCCGTCTTGGCGAGGTCTCCGGCGGCGAGCGCGGCGCGCGGCAGCTCGATCATCGTGCCGAGTTCATAGCGCGGCGCGCGCCCATGCTGCCGCACGACTTCAGCCTCCGCGGCGCGGATCCGCTCATAGATGAGATCGAGCTCCGCTTTGCTGGCGACGAGCGGCACCATGATCTCGAGATCGACGGCAACACCGCTTGTGGCCTCGATTTCGAGCGCCGCTTCCAGCGTGGCGCGAATCTGCATCTCGACGATCTCGGGGAAGGAGATGGCAAGGCGTACGCCGCGATGGCCGAGCATCGGATTGGCTTCGGCCAGCGCCTCGCTGCGGGCGCGAATGCGGGCCGGCGGAATCCCCATCGTTGCCGCCAGTTCCGCGATCTCGGCCTCGCCAGTCGGTAGGAACTCGTGCAGCGGCGGGTCGAGGAGGCGGATTGTCACCGGCAAACCCGCCATGATCTCGAACAGGGCGGCGAAATCGGTCCGCTGCATCGGCAGAAGACGCGACAGCGCATCGGCCCGCGCCGCTGTCGGCTCGGCGAGGATCAACTCGCGCACCACCCCGATGCGGCGCTGGTCGAAGAACATGTGCTCCGTCCGGCAGAGCCCGATCCCTTCGGCGCCGAAGCCGCGAGCGGCGCGGGCGTCGGCCGGCGTGTCGACATTGGTGCGCACCTTCAGCGTGCGGAACGTATCGGCCCATTGCATGAGGAGCGCGAAATCGCCGGAGAGTTCGGGTTCGCGAAGCGGAACCGCGCCGACCAGCACGAGGCCGGTGCCGCCGTCGATCGTGATGATGTCGCCGCGGCGAATGGTCCGTCCGCCTGATGTCATCGTGCCGGATTTGAAGTCGACGCGGATCGTGCCGGCGCCGGAGACGCAGGGCTTGCCCATGCCGCGCGCGACGACCGCGGCATGGCTGGTCATGCCGCCGCGTGTCGTCAGGATTCCGCGTGCGGCGTGCATGCCATGCACATCCTCGGGGCTGGTCTCGACACGAACGAGGATCACCTTGCGCCCCTGCGCTCGCGCCGTCTCCGCCTCGTCGGGCGTGAAGACAACGGCGCCGCTCGCCGCGCCCGGCGAGGCCGGCAGGCCACGCGCAAAGATGTCGCCGCTGTCATCGGGGTCGATGGTCGGATGCAGCAGCTGCTCGAGCGTCCGCGGCTCGATCCGTGCCACCGCCTCCGCGCGGCTGATCAGGCCTTCACCGGCCATTTCCACGGCCGTGCGCAGGGCGGCACGAATCGTTCGCTTGGCCGGGCGCACCTGCAGCATCCACAGCCGGCCGCGTTCGATCGTGAATTCGAGATCGAGCATGTCGCGGTGATGCCGTTCCAGCCGCTCGGCAACAGCCGCGAAATCGGCATAGGCCGTGGGCATCAACTGTTCGAGCGACGGGGTTTCCGAGCCGGTTTCTCGGCGCGCACGCTCGGTCAGGTCCTGCGGGGTGCGCGTGCCGGAAACGACATCCTCGCCTTGCGCGTTGGGCAGGAATTCGCCCCAGAGGATCTTTTCGCCTGTTGAGGGATGGCGCGTGAAGGCGACGCCGGTTGCCGAGGTTTCACCGAGATTGCCGAACACCATCGCCTGCACCGTGACAGCCGTCCCGGCTTCGGCGTCGATGCCGTTGATCCGGCGATAGGCGATGGCGCGCGGATTGTTCCACGAGGCCATGACCGCGCCGATCGCGGCCCAGAGCTGCGCGTCCGGCGCCTGGGGAAACGCCGCCTCAGTCTCCTCGAAGACGATGCGCTTGAAGATCTCGCAGACCTGCTCCCAGTCGCTCGCCGAAAGCTCGGCGTCGAGCACGAGGCCGCGTGCGAGCTTCAGATCCTCCAGCCGCTCCTCGAACAGCGCATGGTCGAGACCGAGCACGATATGGCCGAACATCTGGATGAAGCGGCGATAGCTGTCGAACGCGAAGCGGCGGTCTTCCGAGGCGCGCGCAAGCCCTTCGACGGTTTCGTCGTTGAGCCCGAGGTTGAGCACAGTGTCCATCATGCCCGGCATCGACGCCGCGGCGCCGGAGCGGACCGAGACCAGCAGCGGATCATCGGCGTCGCCAAAGCGCCGGCCGGCGATGCGGCCGATCCCGTCGAGTGCTGCCGCGACTTCGCCGGTGAGCCCATCTGGAAAGACATGGCCACTGGCGAGATAATGTTTGCCGATCTCGGTCACGATCGTGAAACCGGGCGGCACCGGCAGGCCGAGCGCGCTCATCTCGGCAAGGCCCGCGCCCTTGGCGCCGAGCCGTTCCATTTCGGCGAGGCCGCCCTCGGCGGAACCGCCGCCGAATGCATAGACCCACTTCGCCATGTCGACGCGCTCCTGTCGGCGCCCCGTCGCGCCGCTTCTAGCTAAATCAGGCGCTTGCTGCATCGCAATACGAATTTAATCGGCTTCAGTGGCTGGGCCGAGACAGCACGAAGCCGGCAGAGGCGAGAAGCGCTGCCGCGACGAGAGTGGCGAGCCACGGCGCCGGGCGGACGAGGAACCAGAACATCGCGAAGCCGCCCGCCATGCCGACCACTGCGAACGCCTTGGCGAGCGGGGGGATGGCGCCATTTTCCCGCCACTGAACGATTGGCGGTCCGAAGATCGGGTGGGCGAGGAGCCAGGCCTCGAATCGCGGCGAGGAGCGGGCGAAGAACCAGGCGGCGAGGATCATGAAGACGGTCGTCGGCATCACGGGCAGCACGAGACCGATCACGCCAAGCGCCACCATCAGCCAGCCGGCGACGGCATAGAGCGGACGCTTCATGCCGCGCCGCCGTCCGCTAACGGTCGAGCGCGAGCGCGAAGGGATGGCCCTCGAACGCGTCATGGCCGCGGCCGATGCTCTCGATCGCCTGCACCATGCGGCCGCGACGGCCGAGCATCTCATCGGCGAAGCGCACGAGACGGAGATTGGGGGTCGCGGAGGCCGAGCCGGCGCGGATCAACGCGGCGATTTCAGCCTCGTCGCGTTCGGGACGCAGCGCGCAGACCGTGATGAAGGCGGCGGCGGTCGAGCGGCTGATTCCGGCGAAGCAATGGACGACGATCGGCTTCTCCGCCTTCCAGCCCTCCAGGAAATCGAGCAATTGCTCGACATGCTCGGCCGCCGGCGGCGTCATGCCTTCCATCGGTTCGAGGATGTCGTTGAAGCCGAGAAAGAGATGACGCTCCTCCGGGATCGAGGCGGGCCGTTCAACCGGCGTGTCGGCGTTGATCAGCGTGACCAGATGGCTGGCGCCGGTCTGCGCCACGGTCGAACCGATCCGGGACAATGAACAGACATAAACGCGCGGCATCATGAAACTCCTGTCATGCGAGGGCTGGCGCAAACGCCGCCCGCTTCTCTGCCTTCATGTAGTGCGGCACCGGCGCGGGGTCACGCCGAAAGCGCGGCGTCGCCCATGGCCGTCGTGAGCGCGCCGAAGCTGTCGAGAAAGCGCTGCTGCGCCATCGCGGTCGGCCACGGCTCCAGCGAGAGATGCGCCGGATCGATGCCGCGCGGCCTTCCGAAAAACGATGTCGCTTCGGCGCTTCCGAAGCCGGCCAGCTTCGTCGCCTCATAGTAAGCGGCGACCTTGTCCGCTGCCTTGATGGCGCGTGTCAGCGCCGGAGGGCGGTCGGCCGGCAGGCCGAAACGCAGATGGATCGCTGCCAGCAGACGCGCCTCGACCGCCTTGTACTCGCCGCCGACCAGGGCCTTGAACGGCGATATCATATCGCCGACGACATATTCAGGGGCGTCATGCAGCAGGGCTGCGAGTTGATCGGCGGGCGGCATCGCCGGAGCCAGCGCCAGCGCCACTTCGACAACCAGAACCGAGTGCTGCGCGACGGAAAAGGCATGGTCGCCGCGCGTCTGGCCGTTCCAGCGCGCGACGCGGGCAAGCCCATGCGCGATGTCGGAAATCTCGATGTCGAAGGGCGAGGGATCCGCGAGATCGAGCCGGCGGCCCGATAGCATGCGCTGCCACACCCGGGGTGTGGCGTCGGCCCGGCTCACGCCGCGCCCTCGTCATCGGCGCCGGCCGGCCAGGTGAACCGGGCAAAGGGCGGCAGCGTGACCGTCAGCGGAACGCCGCCGGCCATCGCCGCGCCGCCGCTATCGAGCGCCAGCTTTGTCCGATCGAGCCGAAGAAGGGCGATGCCGTGGTCGCCGGCGCTGGTGCCGAGGATTCCGAGCGCCTTGCCATCGGCCTCGACGGGCGTGCCGGGCGCCGGCAACGGCCCTCCCGAAACCATCACGGCGCGGCGGCGGGCCGTGCCGCGATGCTGCATGCGCGACACGATCTCCTGCCCGACATAGCAGCCCTTGCGGAAATCTAGCCCGCCGAGATCATCCATGTCGGCGTCATGCGGGAAGGCATCCCCGAACGCGAAATCGCGTCCACCCTCGGGAACGCCGAGCGCGATGCGATGCGCATGCCAGTCCTCGGCCGTCCGCTCGTGATAACCCGGCGCCGAGGGATCGATGCCGTTTGGCAGGATCGCGCGGAAGCCGAGCGCGGCAAGGCGCGGATCGGCGATGACCGTGCCCATGACGGCCGGTGCGGCCGTGCCGTCCCAATAGGCGACGACGGCGTGGCTTTCAGCGAGGCTCGCGATCTCGACCTTGGCGCGCAGCCGATAAAGCGTCATCCGCTTGGTGAAATCGGCGAGCGCAGCCCGGGGCAGGTCGATCAGGAAGCCGTCCACTGTCGCGGCGACCAGAAAATCGGCGAGAATCTTGCCCTGTGGAGAGAGTAGGGCGCCGAAACCCGCGCCGGTTGCAACAGCGCGCTCCATGTCGGTCGTCACGATGTTCTGCAGAAAGCGCTCGGCGTCCGGCCCGCCGATCTTGAGAACGGCGCGGTCGGCGAGGATGGCGAACGACCCCTCACGCATCGACATGGTTCCCATGCATTTCGGGAACTTGTGCAGCCGGCGCCTCTTCCTTAAGCCGGGAAAGAGTTGCCGCCGGGGCAGGGGCGGGACACGCGCAAGCACTGGGGAGGGCGGCCATGAACACTACCTATGAGCTTCTGTTTCGTAACGGCACCGTCGTCAATCACGACGGTATCGGCACGCCCGACATCGCCGTGAGGAACGGCCGTATCGCCGCGATCGGCGATATCGATCCCCGCCGCGCCGGCCGCGTCGTCGACTGTACCGGCCTCCATATATTGCCGGGGGTGATCGACAGCCAGGTTCATTTTCGCGAACCGGGCGCCGAACACAAGGAAGACCTCGAGACGGGCTCGCGCGCCGCTGTGATGGGCGGCGTCACCGCCGTCTTCGAGATGCCGAACACCAAGCCAACGACGACCAGCGCCGAAGCATTGGCCGACAAGGTGCGGCGCGGCACCGGCCGCATGCATTGCGATTTCGCCTTCTGGGTGGGCGGCACGCGTGAGAATGTCGCCGATATTCCGGAGCTCGAGCGGCTGCCGGGTGCTGCCGGCATCAAGGTGTTCATCGGTTCCTCGACCGGCGATCTCCTGGTCGAGGACGACGCCGGCATCGCGGCGATTCTCGGCAAGACTCGCCGCCGTGCCGCCTTCCACGCCGAGGACGAGCCGCGTCTCAACGAGCGGAAGCCGCTGCGCGTGCCCGGTGATCCGTCCTCCCATCCCGTCTGGCGCGATGCCACGGCGGCGCTGATGGCGACCGAGCGCCTCGTTTCGATCGCCCGCCGGGCCGGCGCACGCATCCATGTGCTGCATATCTCGACCGCCGAAGAGATCGCCTATCTCGCCGATCACAAGGATGTCGCGACCGCCGAGGCGACGCCGCATCACCTGACGCTCTCGGCCGATGATTATGCCCGGCTTGGAACACTCCTGCAGATGAACCCGCCGGTGCGCGACCGTGCGCATCAGGCCGGCGTCTGGCAGGGGCTGACCAATGGGATCATCGACGTACTCGGCTCCGACCACGCGCCGCACACGCTGGAGGAGAAGGCCAAGCCCTATCCGGACAGCCCTTCCGGCATGACCGGCGTTCAGACGCTGGTGCCGATCATGCTCGACCACGTCAATAATGGCCGCCTTTCCCTGGAGCGGCTGGTCGACCTGACCTCGGCCGGACCGGCACGAATCTTCGGCATCGCCCGCAAAGGTCGCATCGCGGTCGGCTATGACGCCGATTTCACCATCGTCGACATGAAGCGCCGCGCCACCATCACCAATCGCTGGATCGCCTCGCGCGCCGCCTGGACACCCTATGACGGCAAGCGCGTCATCGGCTGGCCTGTCGGCACGGTGGTGCGTGGCCGCGAGGTGATGTGGGACGGTGAACTCGTGTCGCCGTCGATGGGCGCGCCGGTTCTGTTCGGCGAGGCGCTGCCGCGCGGCTGAGCGGCCGGCGCCGTCACTGATCATCGATCTCCAGCTCGACCGACGGTACGGAGCGCCTGTGCGGGCCGTGATAGACCGCCTCGATATTGTTGCCGTCTGGATCGAGCAGGAAAGCGGCGAAGTAGCCCGGATGATACGGGCGCTCGCCTGGCGCACCATTGTCGCGGCCGCCCGCAGCGAGCCCCGCGGCATAAAAAGCCGCCACCTGATCGGCATCGGCGGCCTGGAAGGCCAGATGGCAGCGCCCGGTCAGTGGCGAACCGCCCGAGACGAACAGCTCATCGGCATAGAAATAGCCGTTCTCGACCGTCAGCTCGATCCCCAGCGGCGCGAGCACCGCTTCATAGAAACGGCGGCTCGCATCGAGATCCGCCGTCACGATCTGGATGTGGTCGATCATTCGGCCACGATGAAGCTTCATGTCGTCCTCCCACTTTGATGAGAGGAACAAAACACGAACGCTCTAGTCCGTCAATATGGATCAGTCACCGGCCTGGAACTCCGCCCACTTCCCGTCGGGCGTGATGCCGACCCGGTAGAACAGATAGGCGCCGTAGTTCTTCATCTCGTCGAAATCGGAGGCGGTCAGCAGGCGGAACAGTTGGACCATCTGTTCGGGTGTCAGCTTGTCGAGCGGATAGCGCGCGAAATAGGGCCAGAGATAGACCTCGTTCGGCGTGCCGACATCGACATGCACATAGCCGGCTTCGAGCACCTCGCTGAGAATCGCCAGGATCTCGCGCCCGTCCGGATCGCCGGACAGCGACTTCAGATAGGTGATCGGATCGCTGCTGTCACCTTCGTCTGCCCCGAGATTGGGCGGATGCGGGCCGGACTCGATGATGGGCTTCAGCTTGTTGATGTCGCCGGTCTTCGCTGCCGCGAGGATGTCGTTGCGCAGTTTCTGCACGGCCGGCGGCAGCTTGGAGAAGTCGTATTCGACCACGGGAACCGGCTCGTCGTCTGCCGGAGCAGCGCTCGCCGGCTGGTCGGGTGTCGGTCCCGCCGGCGGGCCATCTGCATCGCCGTCATCGCCTTGATCGGGCGGCGCGGTGATCGTCTGCGTCTGCACCGGCTTCGCGTCGACTGGCGCTGCCGCCCATGCCGGTGCACTGGCCGCGATGAGAACGGCGAGAATTGCGGTTCCGATCGGCGCCGCCAGATTTTGCCCGCGCATCGCTTACTCCCTGATGATCTGGTCTGCAGGGCCGAGGTGGTCAACCCGGCCGAGACAATGCTGGGCCAAGCGCCAAAAAGCGCTTCTGCCCGAGTTCGCGATCGGATCAGGAGATTGCGGCAGAACCGGGTTCCGACGAAAAACTACTGGATGGTCCGCAGCAGTGTGAACTCGCCACGGCGTACGCGATCCGGCAGCGAGACCGTGAGATCGGCAACCGCATCTTCGCCATAGGTGTCGATCAGGTCCGACAGGGCGGCGAACAGAGCGGCATGCGCCATGATGTCCGTGTCGATGCCTTCAGCAACAGCCTCGTCCCAGGCCTCGGTCAGATAAGCGAGAGCGGCGCGCTTCTGCTCGGCGATCTCGACGCGTTCGCGTTCCTCATCCATGAGCAGTTCACCTTCCGTTTGCTTGGGATCGATTCGATCTGCAGCGCGATCCGAATCGCCGACGGAAAAAACCTAGCACGCACAGACTCAGCGAGGACAGCTATCCTGAAGAAGGGGTTAATCCAACACTAAAAATCCGGTTAATTTGGTTAACGTGGCAGCGGTGCATCACCTCCATAGCGGGTGGTCACATCCCGCGTCAGACGTGCTCCCTCATCCAGATAGCGATCGACGGCGGCGATGGCAGCCGGCGTGCAACTCCGATAGAGCGCTGCAAAGCCCGAATAGCCTTGGTTGAACGCCGCCGTCAGGCGAGCCCGGCGCTCGGGAGAGGGTGCCTCGGCCGCCACCAGGGCCGCCATCTGGTCGCGCCAGAGCGTTGGTTCCGCGGCGCCGCAAAGCGGCCGCAGGTAGTGCAGCGCGCCGAGGATCTCGGCAAGACGCACCAGGGGCGCATCATAGGGCGGCTCGGCGGCCCGGACGCTTGCGGCTGCGAGCAGCACAGCGACCAGCATCGACGCGATGGCGCCAATGCAGAGGCGATGAATCAAAAGAGAGGCGGAACGCATGGCTGCCGGCGCTGGGGCCGGGAGGCCGGCCGTCTGATGGGGCGGATCATGGTCCGCCCGCCGAACGGGCGCAAGGCGCCGGCGTCACGCCATCGTCCGGGCTCGCTTGAGCACGCGGACGAGGTCCGGCGTGGTCGGCAGTTGCATCGCCTCGTCGATGGTCACCCAGGCCGCTTCAGCCGCATCGCTGGCCGCGACGGCATCGCCCTCGGCGTTTCCGGCATAGCTGACCACCACGAAATGGCTGTCGACGGCGTCGCTCTCGCCGATGATGACGTCGAGCGCTTCGACGAGACGCAGCGGCCCGGCGTTAAGGCCGGTCTCCTCCTGCAGTTCCCGCCGCGCCGCATCCTCGAGGCGCTCGCCCCATTCGACACGGCCGCCGGGCAGCGACCATTGGCCTTCGAAAGGCGGCTGGCCGCGCTTGACCAGCAGCACGCGTTCATCGCGCCAGAGCGCAATGCTGACGCCAAGGCCCGGACGCCGGGGCGCGGCGACTGTTTGGGGCGGAGCGGGTGCTTTATCGGGCATCGCGTCGGATTCCGGTTGAACGACGAAAGTTTCGCCGGGATTCGCCGCCCTGGGAAGAGCGCGCCCTGCAGGATGGGCATGACGAGCCCCTTTGCCGCTGCTAAAAGCGGAGCGTTGTGACGGATGATTGCGATGTGCGGACGTTATGCGCTGGCGGTGACGCCGGAAGATCTCGAACAGGAATTCTCGCTCATCCGTATCGAGTGGTTTCCGCCGCGCTACAACATCGCGCCGACCCAGCCGATTCACGTCGTTCGCGCCGAAAAGGGCGCGCGGATGCTTGGCCTCGTACGCTGGGGCCTGGTGCCGTCCTGGGCCAAGAACCCGGCCGATCTGCCGCTGTTCTTCAATGCCCGCTCGGAAACGGCGCCGGACAAGCCGGCCTTTCGTGGCCCGTTCCGTCATCGACGCTGCCTGATTCCCGCCACGGGTTTCTATGAGTGGAAGCGCGAGGGCGGGCGCAAGCAGCCCTTTCTTGTCCGCTCGCCGGAACGCCGCATCTTCGCCTTTGCAGGGCTTTGGGATGAATATGCCGACGCAAACGGCAATCTGCTCGACAGCGCCACGATCCTGACCACGGCCGCCAACGAGGATCTTGCGCCGATCCACGACCGGATGCCGGTGGTGATCGAGCCCGCCGATTATGATCGCTGGCTCGGCCTGGTCCCCGCAGGCAAGGAGGAACTCGTCTCCACGCTGGTGCCGGCGCGACAGGGCTTCTTTGAGACGGTTGCGGTCGATACGCGCGTCAACAGCGCCCGCGATGATGATGCGGGGCTGCAGGCGCCGCTTGCGGAGCGTCCGATGGCGGATCCGCCGAAAAGATTGCCGCCGCAGGGTGATAAGGGCTCCATCGCACCAGCCGATGACGACGATCGGCAGATGAAGCTGCTCTGACAAACCACATTTCCCCGGAGACACAATGATGGCCATGCCGCTCGCAGCGCCAGCGCTGGAGGGCTTCCTGCTCGGTGCCAGCCTCATCGTCGCGATCGGTGCGCAGAACGCCTTCGTGCTGCGGCAGGGGCTCGCGCGGCGGCATGTCTTCGCCATTGCGAGTTTCTGCTTTCTCGCCGATGCGATGCTGATCGCGGCCGGTGTCGCCGGCCTCGGCACCATTGTGCAGCAGTCGCCGCGCCTGCTGACGGTGGTGACCCTGGCGGGAGCCGCGTTCCTGTTCACTTATGGCATCATGGCGCTTCGCCGCGCGCTGCACCCGGGCGGACTTTCGGCGCGCGGGGCTGCGGAGACGAAGCTCGGCCCGGCGCTGTTGACCGTGGCGGCGCTGACCTTCCTCAATCCGCATGTCTATCTCGACACGGTGGTCCTGCTGGGCTCGCTGTCGGCGCGACACGAAGGCTGGGCGCGCTTTGCCTTCGGCGCCGGCGCCGCGCTGGCCTCTGCGACATGGTTTTTCGGGCTCGGCTATGGCGCTCGCCTGGCAGCGCCGCTCTTCGCCCGACCCGCCGCTTGGCGCGTGCTGGATGCGGTGATCGCGCTCGTGATGGCGGCGATTGCGATCTCTCTGCTGGCACAGGTGCTCGTTCCGTTGCTTTGAACGGTTCGCCAGCGGAATTGAGTTCTGGGGGTCGCGCTTCGCGCAACAGGTCCGGGCGCATGGCCATGGGCCATGTCGACGCTGTTACAACCGCTTGCCATCCGGAAGCGCATGGCCGTCCACGCGCTACCCCGATATGCTGCAGCCCTTACGGGCTGGTGTCAGGTGTCAGTCCTGCTCGCGTGCGGCGATGGCCATCTGCATCTGTTCGGATTTCTGAGCCGTCTTGGCGGCCGTCTTTCCGGACTTCTGCTGCTGGCGGATCGCAGCGACCAGCTCGGGATTGCCGAGCTCGCCATATTTCGAGCGCAGGTCGTGTTCCTGCTCACGTTGTGCTTTGGTCGTAAATGTAGAGTGATCTTTGCTGGTCATGATCTTTGCTTCAGTCCTTGGCGTATTCGCGTCGCCGTTCCGATCTTTCGCCGGTTGGCAAGCGCGAATGACGCATATGATCATTTAATATGGCAGATTCGTGTTTTAGAAATCCGTTAACGACGGCTAGACATTCGTCATGCAAGGTTTTGGACTTGAAAGACGTACTCTGTTGCCATTTCGACACATGATCGCGTTCACACTTTATTTCCATCTTGCATCAATGAGGCGCGGCTGATGCGCCGTCCGCAGCGCCCGATCCCGCTTGCCGCCATTTGGGCGCTCCGCCTTGCGGCGCTGCCGATCCCGCTGCTCATTCTTGCCGGACTGCTTCACCGCGCCTCGATGATCGCTCTGGCGCCGCTCTTCATCGTCATCGGCCTCGCCTGGCTGATGGCGGGTCTGGCCTTGATGGCCGCAGTCGTTGCCTTCCGCTCGATCTGGGTGAATGGCGGCGGCGGCGCCGCTCCGGCAGTCGGCGCGACGGCGCTGGCGCTGCTGGTGCTGGCAGTGCCCGCCGCGATCATCGTCGATCTTGTCCGCCTGCCGCGGATCGCAGATCTCTCGACCGATCTCAGCGATCCGCCGCTCTTCACGGCGGCTCCGGACAGCGTCGTCATGCGGCCTCTACCGAACGAGGTCGAGCGGGCCGCCCAGCTCGATGCCTATCCGGACATCCTGCCACGCCACTATCCCCAGTCACCCGAGCGCGTTTATCTGGCGATCGCGGGCCTCGTCGCGGCGCATGGCTGGACCGTGACGGACGCGCGGGCGCCGGACAGCGACAACGAGGTCGGATGGATCGAGGCGACGGCGCGCACCTTGCTGCTGGCGCTGCCGGCCGATGTCGTCATCCGCATCATCGCCGATGGTTCCGGCGCGTTGGTCGACATGCGCTCCGCCTCGCGGATTGGCGCGCATGATCTCGGCGATGATGCGCGACGCATCCGCGATTTCTTCGCAGACCTCGACGCGGCGTTGCAGGGCGTCCCGGAAGGGGAGGACGACGCGCGGCCGCAGGCCTTGGAGGGTGACGGCGTTCTGCCGCCCCTGCCAGAGCCGGCGCCCGTCAGCCGGAGCTGACCGGCGAGTAGGTGGCGGCGAGCCCGCTGCCGCTCATGACATTGAGCCGCCCGCGCGCCACGAGGTCCTCGATATGCGCCAGAACCGAGAGCGCTGCCGCGCCTTGCAGCGCGGGCGGCGTCTCCCGGTAGATCACGGCGACGATCTCGGCGATGGTGCGGTCGCCGCGCTCGATGCGGGCGAGGATGGCTGCCTCGCGCAGTTTGCGATGGGCCTTCAATGCGCGCACGAAGGTCGGCGCATCGGCGATCGGCGCGCCATGGCCGGGCAGATAGATCGTCTCCGGTCGCGCGGCGAGGACGTCGAGTGACCGCAGATAATCGGCCATCGAGCCGTCCGGCGGCGCGACGACTGTCGTCGACCACCCCATGACGTGATCGCCGGAAAACAGCATGTCGCTGCCGTCGAGCGCGAAGACCATGTGGTTGGCGGCATGGCCCGGCGTCGCGATCGCCTGGAGCGACCAGCCATCGCCGGAGAGGCGCTCGCCATCCGCGATCTGCTGGTCCGGCACGAAGGCACGGTCGGCGCCAGCTTCGAGCGTCGCGTCCTCGCCCGGACGCGGTGGCCGCGCGAAGCGATGCGCGCCAGCGGCGTGAACGGGCGCGCCGCAGGCCGCCTTGAGGCGCTCTACCCCGGCGGAATGGTCGCGATGCGTGTGGGTGACGAGAATCGCGTCTATCGTTTCGCCGGCCGTTGCCGCGATCAACGCGTCGATATGGGCGCTATCGTCCGGGCCAGGATCGATGATCGCGACGTGGCCGTGACCGACGATATAGCTGTTGGTGCCCCGAAAGGTGAACGGGTTGGCGTTCGGCGCGGTCACGCGGCGGACGCGGTCCCCCAGCGCCACGGCGGTGCCGGTCTGCGGATCAAAGTCGCGGTCGAAACAGATCTCTGCCATGAGCGGCAGTTAGAGACCATCGGCTGCCACTTCAACCTGAAATCCGCCACTGGCGGTTCCGGACACCCAAACAAGAACGCCCCGGACGAGCCGGGGCGTTCGATCCGTCACCGACGATGGGGGACGGAAATCTGCAGCGCCCGGGATCAGGCGGACTGCTTCGCGGCGATCTTGGCGACATGCGCGCCCTGATAGCGGGCGGCCTCGAGTTCGATGGCGGAGGGCTGGCGCGCGCCGTCGCCGCCGGTGATGGTCGAAGCGCCGTAGGGCGAGCCGCCCTTGATTTCCTCGAGGCCCATCTGGCCCTGGAAGGCGTAGGGCAGGCCGACGACGATCATGCCGTGATGCAGGAGGGTGGGGATGAAGCCGAGGATGGTCGATTCCTGGCCGCCATGCTGGGTCGCCGACGAGGTGAACACCGAGCCGACCTTGCCGACCAGCTTGCCCTGTGCCCAGAGAGCACCGGTCTGGTCCCAGAAATTGCGCATCTGCGAGGTCACGGTGCCGTAGCGCGTGCCCGAGCCGACAATGACCGCATCATAGTTCTCGAGCTCCGCCGGAGTGGCGATCGGCGCGGCCTGGTCCATCTTGTAGTAGGACGCCTTGGCGAGTTCATCCGGCACCAGTTCCGGGACGCGCTTGATGTCGACTTCCGCGCCGGCCGAGCGAGCGCCTTCGGCAACGGCCTCAGCCATTTTCTCGATATGGCCGTAGGCGGAATAATAAAGCACGAGAACTTTGGTCATGAATCTCAGTCCCTTTTGCGTTTGGTGAGCTTGTTTGGTCTGTTAGCGGCCCGAGGGGAAGCGCTTTTGCGGTGAACAGTCTGTCGCCCACGGACGATTGCGGCTGCAAGAGCGACTGGCGCGGCGTCCTTGCCTCTTCCAAACGCGATGACAGGCAGTATGCTCCGGCACGGGAGCGAAACGAGCCGGAGGAACCATGCTCGACAAGGAATTCATAACGCTGGACGAGCGGTTCCGTCGCTATGCGATGGGCAATGTCCATATCGAGAAGCTGTGGACCGGGAGCCGATGGGCCGAAGGACCGGCCTATTTCCCGGCCGGCAAATACCTGATCTGGTCCGACATCCCCAACGACCGGCTGCTGCGCTTCGACGAGACCGACAACTCGGTTTCCGTCTTCGCTTCGCCCTGCAACAATCAGAACGGCCACACGGTCGATCTCGAGGGCCGGCTGATCGCGTGCGAACATCGTGGCCGCGCCGTGACGCGGATCGAGCATGATGGCTCACGCCGCATCCTCGCCGATCGCTTTGAAGGCAAGAAGCTGAACTCGCCGAACGATGCCGTCGTGAAGTCGGATGGCTCGATCTGGTTCACTGATCCGAGCTACGGCATCGACGGCGAATATGAGGGCGATCACGCCATTTCCGAGATCGGCGCCTGCAACGTCTATCGCATCGACCCGATCAACGGTGCTGTCACAGCTGTGATCACCGACATGGTCAGGCCGAACGGCCTTGCTTTCTCGCCGGACGAGAAGCTGCTTTACGTCGCCGACACCGGCCTGACGCACAAGGCCGACTGTTCGCCGGATATCCGCGTCTACCACGTGGCCCCTGATGGCCGCAGCGTCAGCGCGGGACGCCGCTTCGCCACTTGCGACAATGGCCTTTTCGACGGCTTCCGCGTCGATATTCACGGTAATATCTGGAGTTCGGCCGGCGACGGCGTCCATTGCTTCGCGCCTGACGGAACGCTGATCGGCAAGATCCTCATTCCCGAGGTGGTGGCCAACGTCACCTTCGGCGGCCGCAAGCGCAATCGCCTTTATATCTGCGGCACCACCAGCCTCTATTCGGTCTATCTCAACACCCAGGGTGCCCTGCGCCCGAAGGTTTGAGCCGGACCAAGGCCCTCACCCCGACCCTCTCTCGCTCGCGGGAGAGGGCAGGGGTGAGGGTCTCGCCCGCCTGAAAAACCGCCCGTTCCTCAATGCGACTCGTGCAGGCAGGCCGTGTGGTCGCCGAGCACCTCGATGACGCGGCATTCGGCAACGCGGCCATGCTCGCCCTCGTCGACCATGCGCTTGACCTCGGCCCTCAGCGCCGTCAGTTGCGCGATCTTCTCATCGATCTCGGCAAGGTGCCGCCGCGCGATCGAATCGACATCACTGCAAGAATGGTCGGGCTGGTCGGAGAGATTGAGCAACTGCCGGATCGCGTCGACGGCGAAGCCGAGATCGCGCGCATGACGGATGAAGCGCAGCCTGCTGACCGATGCCGCATCATAGCTGCGGCGGTTGCTCTCCGTCCGGTCGGCCACGGGAAGCAGGCCGACATCCTCGTAGTAGCGGATGGTGGGAACCTTGACGCCCGTCGCTTTGGCGACGGCGCCGATCGAGATGGCGCGCATGCGAATTTCCTGCTTGATCCTCTAGTCGCTTGAGCATTTAGCCTCTCATCATCCGAATGCAAGGGATGAGAGGCATTGCCATGAACGCGCCGCTGACCACCGAGGAGCGCTACCGCATCGGCGGCATGGATTGCGCCGCCTGCGCCGCCAAGATCGACAAGGCCGTGCGCCGCATCGATGGCGTGCTGGAGGTTTCGGTTTCGGTGGCTGCAGGGACGATGACGGTGGCGCGCCGCAGCGAGACGTCGGTCGAGGGGGCGGTGACGCGCGATGTCAGGCTGCTCGGCTACAGCGCTGCCCGCATCGCCGGCCGCAGTGCGCCCGCCGCCGAGCACGATGTCCATCATGATCATGTCCATGATCATCACCACGACCACGACCATGACCATGCGGATCATGATCATGCCGCCCATGATCACGGCTCGCATGCGCCTGACGCCAAGGCCTCTGGCACCGACGCCGCACTGCCGGCCGGATTGCACGGTCATGACGAGGACGACGAGGCTGCCGGTATCGCCTGGTGGCGGACGCGCAAGGCTCGCCTGACCATCGCGGCCGGCCTCGCCATTGTCGCCGCCTATGGCGTCATGCTGGCTTTTCCGCCGCTCGGCCACTGGCCGTTCGCCGTGGCCATGCTGGTCGGCCTGGTGCCGATCGCCCGCCGCGCCTTCATGGCCGCGCGTTTCGGCAGCCCATTCTCGATCGAGACTCTGATGACGATCGCCGCGGTTGGAGCCGTCGCCATCGGCGCCAGCGAAGAAGCGGCCATGGTCGTGTTCCTGTTCCTGATCGGTGAGATGCTCGAAGGCGCTGCCGCCCGGCGGGCCCGCTCCAGCATCCGCGCGCTCTCGGAACTCCTCCCGGAAACGGCGCTGCTGGAGGTGGATGGCGCCACGACAACCGTTCCCGCCGACGCACTTGCAATCGGCAACATCATCCGCGTTCGGCCGGGAGACCGCATCGCCGCCGACGGGCTGATCCTTTCGGGGACGAGTGCCATCGACGAGGCGACGGTCACCGGCGAAAGCGTCCCGAAGCGCAAAGGCGAGGGCGATGTGGTCTTCGCCGGCACGATCAATGCCGATGGCCTGCTGCGCGTCGAGGTGACGGCGGCGGCCACCGACAATACGATCGCCCGCATCGTTCGCCTCGTCGAGGAGGCGCAGGAATCGAAGGCGCCGATGGAGCGCTTCATCGATCGTTTCGCACGGGTCTATACGCCCGGCGTACTGGTCGTGGGTGCGCTCGTTGCAGTGGTGCCACCGCTTCTCCTCGGCGCATCCTGGGATGAATGGATCTACAAGGGCCTCGCCATCCTGCTGATCGGCTGCCCCTGCGCATTGGTGATCTCGACGCCGGCCGCCATTGCCGCAGGCCTCGCCGCCGGCGCGCGGCAGGGCCTCCTGATGAAGGGTGGCGCCGTGCTGGAACGGTTGGCGGCAATCAACCGCGTTGCCTTCGACAAGACCGGGACGCTGACGCTTGGTCGCCCGATCGTGAGCGCGCTCGTCCCGTTCGGGACGGCGGACGAGACCGAATTGCTCACATTGGCAGCAGGGCTCGAAGCCGGATCGAGCCATCCTCTCGCCAAGGCGATCCTCACCCGCGCGGCCGAAGCCGGTATCGCGCCGCCGTCTGCCGACGACGCGACGGCTGTTGCCGGCAAGGGCATCGCCGGGCGGATCGGCGGTCGCTCGCTGTTTCTCGGCGCGCTGTCCGCGGGCGCGGACCGCGTGTCGCTGGACGAGGAAGCGCGCGCGAAGGCCGAGGCCATGGCGGCGGCCGGCGATAGCGTTTCCGTGCTGATGGCCGACGGCATCCCGCTCGGCCTCATCGCGATCCGTGATGGCGCAAGGCCCGATGCTGGGGCCGGCCTGCAGGAACTGAAGCAGATGGGAATCGGCTCGATCATGCTGACGGGCGACAATGTGCGGGCTGCGACCCGCGTCGGCTCGGAAATGGGTATCGAGGTCCGCGCCGAGCTTCTGCCCGAAGACAAGCAGCGCATCGTGACCGAACTGCGCGCTGCCGGCTTTCATGTCGCCAAGATCGGCGACGGCATCAACGATGCGCCAGCGCTGGCTGCCGCCGATGTCGGCATCGCCATGGGTGGAGGCACCGACGTCGCACTCGATACGGCAGACGCCGCGATCCTCAACAGCCGCATCGGCGACGTCGCCCGCCTGATCCGTCTCGCGCGGCGCACGATGGCCAAGATCCGCCAGAACATCGTCATCGCGCTCGGACTGAAGGCGGTGTTCCTCGTCACGACAATCCTCGGCATCACCGGTCTCTGGCCCGCCATTCTCGCCGATACCGGGGCGACGGTTCTGGTGACGATCAACGCGCTGACGCTTCTCGCCCCGCGGCGCAACAGCTGAGCGATATGGCGGCCGGCTTGCTCTGGCCGGCCGCCGCCTCCGCCGCCCTCAAGCAATTGTTAACGATAATTCCCGATGGTCGATCCTGCAGCTTGTCGGGATTGAAGCGGCCATATGAGCGATTCGTTTGAAGACCTGGAACCGCCGGACCCGCAATCGACCCTTTATAGGGTCGTCGAAGGGCTGACCGTGGTTGCCTTCCTGGCCGCGATCGTTCTCTGGCAATCCGACGAAACGCTGCAGGCCGCCCGGCATCTGTTTGCCCCGAGCGAAGATGCGGTGGCCCCGGTGGTCGTCGCCATGCAGCCGAGTTCGTCCGACATCCGCCTCGTCAATCCCTCGGCTCAGGCACCGCGCCGCACCACCGATCTCGATCTGGTGGAAACGGGCTCGGTCGCACGGCCGCAACAAGCCGCCGTCGCATCGGCGGCGGGCAGCGCCGCCACGGCACAGCCTATGCCGCTGGGCGAAGGCTGGTCTGCGGCATGTGATGGCGAAGACGGCCATTTCTGCACGGCGTCGCAGGCGCTGCGCGAGGCTGACGATCCGACGGTGGAAACGTCCTGGACCATCCAGCGTAGTGATCGCGGGCTCTATGGCATCTGGACGACGCCGACCGACGTGCTCGTGTCGCGCGGGATGGTGCTGATCATGGGCGACGGCCAGCCCAAGACGGTGCCTTATTCCGGCTGCGGGGCGCATTCCTGCCAGGTCCGGGCGCGGCTTGCCGGCGATTTCGTCGAATTGCTGAAGCGCTCAAAGCGAGTCTCGACCGAGATCGTGCTGAAAAACGGCAAGACGGTCACCTTCGACTTTTCGCCGGAAGGCCTGGACGCGGCCCTCGACAAGCTCGGCGTCTGAACCTTGAGCCTCCAGAGGCATTGACGCCTCGACGCGGTATGACACCGCAGAAGGAGGCAGTCATGGCATCACGCGACGAACGCATCCGCGAGCGGGCCTATTATCTCTGGCAGCAGGCTGGCGCCCCGGAGGGCAGGACCGAGGAATTCTGGCGGGACGCCGAACAGCACGAGGGCGTCGAGGGAGACGTGCGCACCGATCTTCCAAGCGCCGGCCCGCATGCCCGTCCCGATCTCATCAACAAGGACGCCACCATCGGCTCCGGCATGTTTTCAGATGCCAACGAGAATGACGATGGCAATGCCCAGCCGTCCGGCTGACCGAGCGGCGTCACTCACATAGGAGTGGCAGCGCCGGCGCACGGCCGCGCACATAGCCAAAGCTGATCGTCTCGGCGCGTGCGTCGGCGACGATCAGCAGCGTCTCCAGTGCAGCGCGCCAATCGCCATTATGCATGGCGATGATGTCGTCGATGCGCTCATCCAGTGCCGTCTGCTCGGGGTCGACCGGTTCGGTTCTTGCGCCCATGTTTTCCGTTCCGCGTGAGAAGATGTTCCTATTTTGTTCTCATTTGGCCTGGTGTCAATCGGTTGGCGTGGGTTATCCCCTCCAGGTCCGTCGATCGTTGGGGTAAGAGGCATTCGGGCGGCGCACTCGCCAGCGCGCCGCACCTTCGCTGCAGATGTTCTTTCCGACTCAGCGGAGAGTCAGGCCGCCGTCCACAGTGATGACTTCGCCCGTGGTGAACGAGGCGGCGTCGCTGGCGAGATAGACGACCGAGCCGGCCAGTTCGTCGACCGTGCCGATCCGGTTCATCACCGCGTCCTTGGCCCAGTGATTGGTCGCGACCTCGGGATGCTCGCGCAGAACTTCGATCGTGAGTTCAGTGGTGATGTAGCCCGGAGCGAGCGCATTGACGCGGATATTGTGCTCCGCCCATTCGGTCGCGAGCGCCTTGGTCAGCATATGCACGCCGGCCTTCGAGACATTATAGGCGGCCTGGCGGAACGGCCAGTTGACGATCCGGCCCGACATCGAGCCGATATTGATGATCGAACCGCTCTTCTGGGCGATCATCATCTTGCCGATCTCGCGGCTGACGAGGAACAAGCCGTCGAGATTGACGCCCAAGGTCGTGCGCCAGTCCGCGAGGCTATAGGTCTCGGCATTGCCCGGGATGATGATGCCGGCGTTGTTGACGAGGATGTCGCACCGGCCCCAGCGCGCGGCAACTTCCTGCGCCATGCGCTCGACATCGGCTTCCACCGAGACGTCGGCCTGGATAACGAAGTGATCGCCGCCCCTGCTGTTCAACTCTTCGGCCAGTTCCTGCGCCAGCGCGGTCGACGACCGCACGACGATGGCGATATCGGCCCCCTGCGCGGCCAGCGCTTCGCTGAGCGCGCGGCCAATGCCGCGTGAGCCGCCGGTGACGATGGCCTTGCGGCCGGTGAGATCGAACAGACGCGTGTAATCGCGCGGGGCTGCCATGGTTCAGTTCCTCCCGAATAAACTGAAAATTGTCGCCGGATAAGTCAGGCCGCGTCCTGCCGCCTGGACGGCTCGACCGTAGGATCTTCCCCCATCTGCTTCAACAGATGCTCGCCGGTGCGCAGCGCTTGCGCCACGATCGTCAGCGAAGGGTTGAAGCCTGTGGACGAGGGCAGGAACGAGGCATCGACGACATAGAGATTGTCGATGTCCCAGACCCTGCAATGGGTGTCGAGCACGGAGGTGGCCGGATCGGTGCCGAAACGGGCCGTGCCGCACTGATGCATCGCAACCTTGATGTCCATCTTCTGCGTGAGGATGATCGGATAGCCGAGCGCGCGCATATGGTGGCCCCAGACCTTCACCAGTTCGCCATGCGACTTGAGATTGTTCGCCGTATAGGCAACGCGGATATGGCCGTCCGGATCGACGCTGACGCGGTTCTCCGGGTCGGGCAGGTCTTCCGACATCAGCCACCAGTCGACGCTCCGCTCGGCGAAAAGAGCCATCAGCCATTCGGGCGCCCAGGGCGCCGTAACCGTGAGCATGCCGGCCTGCAGTTTACCGAGCCCCTGAACATTGCCGAGCGGGTAGGGCTTCTCCCTGTTGGCGAGGTAATAGTCGTTGATCGCCATCGACTTCTGGAACTTGACCCTGTTCTTCTTGAACGGCGAGACGGCCATCATGGCGGTGTTGTTGTGCGCCATGTAGTTGCGGCCGAGCTGGTCGGACTGGTTGTTGCCGAGGCCGCGCGGATGCTTGTCATTGGCCGAGCGGAGCAAGAGCGCCGCCGAGTTGATCGCGCCCGCCGCCGAGATGAAGGTCCCGCCCGAAATGGTACGCGTCTCGCCGTCATGATCGATCTCGACCGCCGTCACGCGGCGGCCGCTCGGATCGGTGATCAGCCGCCGCACATAGGCTTCGGTGACCAGCGTGACACCGCCCTTGGCCAGCGCCGGATTGACCAGCCGCACCTCGGCATCGCCTTTCGCGCCAATCTTGCAGGCGAAGCCGTCGCAGGTCATGCAGCGGGCGCAGGCGCCGCCATCGTGATAGTCGACCGCCATCGGCAGCGGGAAGGGATGCAGCCCGCGGGCACGCAGTTTCGCGTCGAACCAGGCGATCTCCGGCTCGTGGCCGATCGGCGGATTGGGCATCGGGCCCGAGCGCGGCGGCTCGATCGGGTCGATCCCGGCCTCGCCATGCGTGCCCATCAGCCGTTCGGCCCGCGCGTAATAGGGCTCGAACGTGTCGTAGGAGACGGGCCAGGCCGGGGCGATGCCGGCCTCGTGCTGCAGCTCCTCGAAGTCCTGCTTGCGGAAGCGCACCGTCGCGGCACCGAAGAATTTCGAATTGCCGCCGACATAGTAATAGGTGCTTGGGCTGAACAATTTGCCGTCGCGGTCGCGCCACTGCTCCTTGGCGGCGTATTTCCGCGTGTGGAAGATGGCGTCGACGCTCCAGTTGTCCGGCTCGCGCGGCAGGCGCGGGCCGCGCTCGATCATCAGGATGTCGCGGCCGGGCGCGGCGAGGCTGTTCGCCAGCGCGCCACCGCCGACGCCTGCGCCGATGATGATGATGTCGTAGCTGTCCTTGAGCGTCGTCATGGTCGTCTCCTCCAATCGCGGCGCAGTCTTCGCTGCATCCGCGCCTGAACGCGTGGGGTTTGTAGATGGCGCCGCCGGTCACGGGCTCTTGCGCCTGAAATAGCGTCCGTCCTCGTACATCGCGCTCATCACAGCGAAGGATGCGTCGAGATGAATCTTCATCGCGAGTTCGGCCTGATCGGCGTTGCGCCGCTCGAGCGCGCGCACGATCGCCGCGTGCTGTTCCGTGACTTCTGCGAGATGCCCGGGCACCGGCGCGCTCAACTGGCGCATCCGGTCGAGATGCGATTTGACGAGATTGATGAATTTCCACATGCGCGGATAGCGGCTGATCGCGGCGATCGTGCCGTGAAAGGCGTCGTCGACCTCGATATAGTCCGTGAGGGCCTCGCGCTGGAGAATGACGCGCATCGACGCGATCAACCCGTCGAGCCGCGCGATATCGGCATCATCGACGAAGGCGACGGCCCGGCGGACAGTCTCGATTTCGAGCGCCCGGCGGATAACGAAGCCTTCCTCCGCTACCTCGTAGGAGATCTTGCTGACATAGGTGCCCGAGTGCGGAAACATGTCGACGAGGTCTTCGTCGACCAGCCGCTTCAACGCCTCGCGGACGGGCGTGCGCGACACGCCATAATGCGCGCAGAGTTCCTTCTCCGAGATGGCGGCGCCCGGAACCATGGCCAGCCGGACGATCGCATGTCGGAGCTTCTCGTATATCTGGTCGGCCTTCTGAGGCGGCCGATCGCTGGCAGCACGCAGACCTCTTGGTGCGAAACCCGCGATTTCCATTGTCCTCGCCCGGCAAGCCCTGTCGGCGACCCCGCCGCAAATCTGGACCGGATCGAATAACTCATATATCGGTTGCCCTCGCAAGCGGCATTCGTCAGGATGACGTCCGGCGAGGGGACGCCTCCGCTTGCCTGCCGCCCTGAAGTCCCCCAGCATCTGGAATCCCGCCGCGATGGCCCTCATCACCTATCTGACCCGCATCGAATTCGACGAAGGCGCTGTGGCGAAGCTGCCCGCCATCCTCGATGGGCTCAAGGTCGCCCGTCCGCTGATCGTGACGGATCGCGGCCTCGTCGCCACTGGCATGGTCGAGCGGGTGGCGGGGCTGTTTTCGGCGCGCCCGGCCATCTTCAGCGAAACGCCGGCCAATCCCACCGAGGAAGCCGTGCTCAAGGCTTTCGCGTTGTTCAAGGAAGCCGGCTGCGACGGCATTGTCGGCCTCGGCGGCGGCTCGTCGATCGATCTCGCCAAGGCTGTGCGCCTCTTGTCAGGCCATCCCGGTCCGCTGGCGCAATATACCGCGGTCGAAGGCGGCGCGGCCCGGATTCATGGCAATATCGTGCCGATGGTCGCAGTGCCGACCACCTCAGGCACCGGCTCGGAAGTTGGCCGCGCGGCCGTGATCATCACCGCCGAGGGACGCAAGCTCGGCATCATCAGCCCGCATATGCTGCCGAGCGTCGCGCTCTGCGATCCGGAGCTGACCTACGGTCTGCCGCCCTATCTGACCGCCGCGACCGGCATGGATGCGCTGTCGCATTGCCTCGAGACCTTCATGGCGCCGGCCGTCAACCCGCCGGCCGACGCGATCGCCATCGACGGCCTGAAGCGCGGCTTCAAGGCGATCCGCACCGCCGTCAAGGATGGCGCCCACCGCAAGGCGCGCTGGGAGATGATGATGTGCGCGCTCGAAGGCGCGATGGCGTTCCAGAAGGGCCTCGGCGCCGTGCATGCGCTGACCCATCCGCTCGGCGCGGTGCGCGAACTGAACCTTCATCACGGCACGCTGAACGCCGTGCTGACGCCGGCCGTGCTTCGCTTCAACCGGCCGGTGATCGGAGACAAGTGGGATGTGATCGCCGAGATCGTCGGCGGCCCGCCGGATGAAGTCTGTGCAGCACTCTCGGCCGATATCGGACTGCCGTCGGGCCTCGATGCGATGGGCGTCACCGAAGCGATGATGGAGCATGTCTCCGGCGAGGCGCTGAAGGATCACTGCCACGCCACCAATCCGCGCCTCGCGACGCGCGCGGAGTATCTCGATATTCTCCACGCTTCCCGATGAAGCGACGTGTAGCACTGCGAAGCGCGGTTACTCGATCGTTCCGGCTGCCTCCATGCTATTGAAGGCGGCATAGCCCTCTATTCGATCATCCAACGGGAGGAAACGCCATGAAGGCGTCCGACAAGAAGCGCCTGAAGCGCGCGGGTATCGACCTGACCCTGCTCGGCCTTGGCACCGCACCGCTCGGCGGGCTCTACGCGCCCGTGCCGACCGCTGACGCCCGCGAAACCTTCGCGGCGGCTTGGGAGCGGGGCATCCGCTATTACGACACCGCGCCCATGTATGGGCTTGGCCGCTCCGAGCATCTCGCCGGCGAATTCTTGCGCGAGCAGGACCCCGAAGCCTTCCGCATCAGCACCAAGGTCGGCCGCCTGATGAGCTTCGACCGCCCCGGCCGCACGCTGCCGCCGGAACCGCCGAAGAACGAGTTCGATTCCGGCTGGAACAACGGCCTGCCGTTCCGCGAAGTGTTTGACTACAGCTATGATGCGATCCTGCGCTCTTATGACGACAGCCGCCAGCGCACCGGCCTCGGCCGACTCGATATCCTGTTCGTTCATGATATCGGCCGCGTCACCCATGGCGACCTGCACGAGCAGCATTGGAATGCCCTGACCAAGGGCGGCGGCTTCCGTGCGTTGACGGAGTTGAAGGCTGCCGGGCTGATCGCCGGCTTCGGCCTCGGCGTCAACGAGTGGCAGGTGACGCGCGATGCCATGCAGGAGACCGATCTCGACGTCTCGATGCTCGCCGGGCGTTTCTCGCTGCTCGATGACAGCGCGGTAGAGACCTTCCTGCCGCTTGCGCTGAAGCATGACGTTGACCTCGTCATCGCGGGCGTCTTCAATTCCGGCATTCTCGCGTCCACTTCCGGCCGCAAGAAGTTCAACTATGCCGACGCGCCGGCCGAAGTGATCGCCAAGGCCGAAAAGCTCGCCGCCGTCTGCCAGAGCTTCGACGTTCCGCTGCCCGCCGCCGCGATCCAGTATCCGTTCCGCCACAAGGCGACGACCGTCGTAGCGGTGGGGGCCAAGACGGCGAAGCAGATCAACACCAATGTCGACTGGTTCGAGCAATCGATCCCCGAGGAATTGTGGACGACGCTGGAGAAGGACGGGCTGATCCCGTCATTCAGCTGACCAGAAAGCGGCCCGGCCGGATCGATCGGCCGGGCCATCTCCATGCTGCTGGACGCGCCATCGGTAGCTGCGATCCGCAAGAGCTCGAGGAAGTGCCCGATGCCGTCTGATAGACCCCGCCGCCCGAAGGATCCGTTCGCGGCCGCCGAGGCGATGTTCGCCAAGAAGCGGGAGCCGGACATCAAGACGACTGTGCTGCCGAATGTCCGCGAACCCTTGTCGCTCAGGATCGATCGCGACGTGATCGAGCATTTCCAGAGTGACGGCCCCGGCTGGCAGGACCGCATGAACGCCGCCTTGCGCGCCGCCGCCATCGCAGGCGGCATGAAGACCGACGACGGAGAATAAGGCTAGCATTCGGTCGCGCCGCCGGGACGCGACCGCAGCAGCACTCAAGCTGGAATATAGGACGACGAGACGCGGCTCAGCAGGCGTCGATATCGCGCTTGAAGCCGGGGCCGCAGGCATTCGGCTGGTTGTTCATCGTCTGATAGACGCGCGAATTCGGGTTCGCCGTCGTGCAGGCCGCAAGCCCGGCCATCCCGGTGGCGAGCGCAAGTGAAAGAACAAGCATGCGCATGATGAACTCCTGATTGTGCCAATCTGACGGTCGCCACAGCGGCCAGCGGAGAGTCAATGATCAAGATGCGAAGTTGTTCAATTGGAGAGGGCGCAGTCAGCTTTGACTAGAACAACTCCGGGATCCTGTGCAGCGGCTGATCTGGCTCGACATAGTCGCCGGCCTTCTGGCGCTTCGGCAGCTTGACCTTGTCGACCTTGATCCGTTCATAGGGGACCTTCGACAAGAGGTGGCTGATGATGTTGAGGCGGGCGCGCTTCTTGTCGTCTGATTGCGCCACGAACCAAGGCGCCCAGCCGGTGTCGCTCGCCTCGAACATCGCATCGCGGGCCCGCGAATAGTCGTACCAGCGCTCGTAGGACAGCACGTCCATCGGCGACAGCTTCCAGACTTTCTTCGGATCGTCGATGCGCGCTTCGATGCGGCGCGTCTGTTCCTCGGGGCTGACCTCGAGCCAGTATTTCAGCAGGATGATGCCGGATTCGACCATGGCGCGCTCGACTCCGCCGACGCTGGCCAGGAACTTCGTCGCCTGTTCCTCTGTGCAGAAGCCCATCACGCGCTCGACGCCGGCGCGATTGTACCAACTGCGGTCGAAAACGACGACCTCGCCGGCCGCCGGCAGATGCGGCAGGTAGCGCTGCACATAAAGCTGCGACTTCTCGCGCTCCGTCGGCGGTGGCAGCGCGATGACGCGGAACACGCGCGGATTGACCCGCTCCATGATCGCTTTGATGACGCCACCCTTGCCGGCCGCGTCGCGCCCTTCGAAGAGGACGCAAATCTTGGCGCCGGACTGCTTCACCCATTGCTGCAGCCGCACCAGTTCGATCTGCAGCTTCTCAAGTTCGTCCTCGTAGGTCTTGCGTCCAAGCTTGGCCTTGACGCCAACAAGGCGCGTTCCCGCTGTCAGCGTCTTGAGGTCGACGCGCATCTCGTTCTTGCCATGGTCGCTCCTGCTCTTGTCGTCCTTGTTCTTTTCGCCCATCGCGCGTCTCCCATGGATTCAGCGGCTGCGCTACGCAGCCTGCGGACAGTCGTCGGCCATAATCGAGTAGGCCGCGTCGAACAGTTTCATCGTGATATCGCCATCCATCCGGTCGGGATCGGTAACGGCGTAGTAGATGGCGCGGCGGAGGATCGCGATCGGCTCGTCGGGATAGGCCCGCCGGATCGCCGCCGCGAGCTCATGCGCGTCACCGGCGCGGCGGGCCATGGCGTCGATCGCCAGTGCCAGTTCTTCGACATGGGGATCAATCATCATTCCCTCCTGTCCTGCTCATGCCGCCGCTCCGGCCGATCGTGCTTGCGCGGCCGATGGCGGCGGGGGTGCCTCGACGGCCTTCTTGTCCCGCTTCAGGCCATAGAAGGTGGAGTAGAGCACCGGAACCAGGACCATGGTCAGCAGCGTGCCATAGGTGAGGCCCGCCATGATCACGACGGCAAGGCCGATCCAGAAGACGTCCGAAAGCAGTGGGATGACTCCGAGGACGGTGGTGCCGGCGGCCAGCAGCACCGGGCGAAGCCGCGAAACCGCAGCCTCCACCGTCGCGTCATAGCGATCGAGGCCGCGGTCGATGCCGGCATTGATCTCGTCCAGCAGAACGAGCCCGTTCTTGATCATCATGCCGGCGAGGCTCATAGCCGCGAGCAGGGCTACGAAGCCGAAGGGCACGCCGGTGACGAGGAGCCCGAAGATGACGCCGGCCAGCGCAAACGGGATGGTAAGTGCGATCACCAGCGGCGGGCGCAGCGCATTGAACAGCGCCACCATGATGAAGATGGTGATGCCGAGCGCCGGAATCGCACCTGGAAGCAGCGAGGCCTGGCTCTTCGCGCTGTTCTCCTGCTCACCGCCCCATTCCATGCTGTAGCCGGGCGGCAGCGGCAGCGCCTCGATCTTCGCCCTTACGTCCTGGTAAAGCGTCGGGAAAGTCTTGCCCGGCGCTGCATTGGCCTGGACCGTCAGCGTGCGCCGGCGGTCGTACCGGGCGATAACCGCCTCCTGCGGCGCGATGCCGACGCCATCGACGATCTGGGCGAGCGGCACGCTGCGCGTGTTGGCGATGCCGCGAACGCCGAGCACGTCGATGTCGCCCGGCCGGTCGCGTTCGCTTGCGACATTCCGCATGACGATCGGGATGAGCTCGTCGCCGTCGCGGAAGGTTCCGATCGGCAGGCCGTCATAGGTGCGCCGGGTCGTCCGCGCGAGATCCTCGCGACTGACACCGGCCCAGGCGGCACGGACGGGATTGTAATCGGGCCTGACCTCCAGCACCGCTTGGCGCCAGTCGGTCTGCATCAGCCCTGCATCGGGACTGGCACGCAGAATGGCGAGCACGTCGTCGCCGAGCCCGCGTAGCACCGAAGGATCAGCCGTGCCGGGGCCACTGATCCTGAGTTCGAATTTCCAGGTGTCGCCGGGGCCGACGCCGAATTTGCGCAGCGGTGTCAGGGCCGTCGGAAAATTCTCGGTCAGCCAGGGCTGCAACTCGGCGATCAGGCCGTCGATATCGGCGAGGTCACGGACATTGACCACGAGCTGGCCATAGGCCGAGTTCTGGGCCTCCGGCTCGACCGGCAGATAGAAGCGTGGCGGGCCGGCGCCAACGAAGGTGGCGACTTCGGCGACGCGCGGATCGGCGCGCAGATGTTGGTCGATCGCGGCGAGATCGGCCGAGACCCGCTCGATGCGCGTGCCTTCCGGCATCCAGTAATCGACCATGAACTTCGTCATCGCCGCGTCCGGAAAGAACAGCTTGGTCACGCCGCCGAACGAGCCGAGCGCGGCAATGAGAACCGCGACGGCGATCGCGATGGTGGCAAAGCGAAAACGGATGGCCGTGTGCAGCAGCCTGCGAAAGCCATTGAAGAATGGCCCGCCAAAAGCCTCCGCGCTTGGACTGCCGGCTGGCTTCAGCATGGCGATGCATTGCAGCGGCGTGACTGTGACGGATAGCACCCAGGAGACGAGCAGCGAGATCGCGACGACCGAGAACAGGCTGGCGCAATATTCGCCGGCGCTCTCCTGCGAGGCGAAGATCGGATAGAAGGCCATGACCGCGATGACGGTCGCGCCGAGGAGGGCCATGGCCGGCTGGCTGGCGGCCTCGATCGCGGCGGCGCGGCGGTCCATGCCCTGATTGATGCGCACGGCATAGCCGTCGGCGATGACGATGGCATTGTCGACCATCATGCCAAGCGCAATGACCAGCGCACCGAGTGACATCCGCTGCAGGTCGATGCCGAAAATTGCCATCAGCAGGAATGTCGCCATGACCGTCAGCATCAGCGCGGTGCCGATCACCACGCCCATGCGCCAGCCGGACGGCACGGTGAGCACGACGAGCACGATCAGGATCGATTCGATCAGGCTGATGAAGAAGCCGCGCACCGACTGGTCGATGGTGTCGGATTGCCAGTTGACCTTCTCGACGCCGATCCCGATCGGCAGATCGAGCATCAGTTCGGCGAGCCTATTGTCGACGGCCTTGCCGACCGTCACGACATTCTCGCCCGGCCGGTTGGTAATGGCGATGCCAATCGCCGGCCGGCCGTTGAAGCGCATGATCTGGCTCGGCGGATCGACATAACCCTCTCGCACGGTGCCGACATCGCGCAGGCGGATGACCTCATTGTTGCCGCCCTGCGATTGCCGGTTGGCATTCTGGAGGAGATCGAGCGCCGTCGGCTGCAAGGCGAGGTCGCTGATTTCCTCGGCGAGGTTGAACGTTCCCGTCGGGACGATGCGCAGCTTGCTGTCGTTCACATACATCTGGCCGCCATCGACCACGGCATTCTGCGTCGCGAGGGCAGTGGCGATGGTCGCCTCGGAGATCCCGAGCTGGGCGAGCTGGCTCTGGCGGACATCGACATAGATCTGGCGATCCTGCACGCCCCAGAGATCAACGCGGGCGACGCCGGGCACGAGGCTCAGCTCGCGTTTGAGTTCGTCGGCATAGGTCTTGAGCTCGCTCGGCGAATAGCCGTCGCTGGTGACGGCGAGCAGCAGTCCGAACACATCTCCGAAATCGTCGATCACTCGCGGCTTGCCGGCGCCGGGCGGAAGCTCGCGCGCGGCCTCGTCCACGCGGGCGCGCACCTTGTCCCAGATGCCGGGCAGTTCCTCGGAGCTGTAGGAGGCCTTGATGTTCACCTTGATGCGCGAATGACCGGCGCGGGAAAAGCTCTCCAGCGAATCGAGCTCCTTCAGCCTCTGCAGAGCGAGCTCGATCTTGTCAGTCACCTCCAGCTCGACTTCCTCGGGGCTCGCGCCCGGATAACTGGTCGTGACGACGGCGGTCTTGATGGTGAATTCGGGGTCTTCGAGCTGGCCGAGCGTGAAGAAGGCGGCGAGCCCGCCCATCAGGATCAGCGTGGCCGCAAACCAAGTGACGGTCGGGCGATCGACGGCGAATTCGACGATCTTCATGATTTCGTCCCCGCCGCAGGCTGCGAGGGCGCGATCGCCGTGTCGGGAAGGCGGACGAACTCGCCTTCGGTGAGGCTGTTGGCTCCGGCGGTCACGACCCATTCGCCGGCCTTGAGCCCATCGGTGACCTGGAGACCGCCCTGTACGACGCGACCCACGGTGACAGGGCGGAGCGAAACCTTGCCCGTCGCCTTGTCGACGATCCAGACGGCGAGCGGCGCCTTGCCCGGATCGAGGGGGCGGAGCGCCGCCGGCGGCACGACGAGCTGCTTCGCGGCCTCGCCTTCATCGACGCTCGCGACGCGGAAATTGCCGGCCATGCCAGGCAGGATCACGACATTGGCGTCGGGGGATTGGTCGATTGCGATGGTGACGGGGTAGGTCCGCGTCAGCTGCGACGCCTCGGTGCCGATCTCGACCACCTTTCCCTTCAGAACCACATCCGGAAAGGCGTCGAAGCGAGCTTCCATGTCGCCAACGAGCGGCACCAGCGAGATCAGCGTTTCGGGAACGTCGATGACGGCCTCGATCTCGCGCAGATTCAGAAGGCGCACGATCTGCTGCTGCGCCCGCACCTCCTCGAACACCTCGGGATAGATGGCGACGACCCGCCCGGCGAACGGCGCCGTCAGCACGGTCCGGTCGAGATCGATCTGGGCGCGCTGCAATGCCGAGCGCACGGACTCGACCCGCGCCGCGGCGCCTTGCCGGGCGCTGAGCGCATCATCGCCCCGCGCCTTCGGATAGGTTCCGCTCTCCACCAGCGGCAGGATACGGTCATACTGGTCGCTCTTCAGCTGCAGATCGGCATTGGCCTGGTCGAGATCAGACCGAAGTCGTTCCATCTCCGCGCGATACGAGCTGTCGTCGAGGGTTGCCACCGTCGCGCTCTGCTCGACCTTCTGGCCGACTTTCACCGGCAGCGAGAAGATCTGCCCGGAGACGCGAAACGAGAGCATCGCCTCCTGCGCCGCCTTGGCGAGGCCAGGGAATTGCCGTTGGCCGAGCTCGGTCGCGGCGCCGACCTGGATCGCGGAAACAGGACGCGGCGGAGCGATCTTCGCCTCTTCCTTGTCCGAACATGCCGCGAGCAGCACGAGCAGCGGCAGCGCGAGAATGATCGTCTTCATGTTTGCGCCTCATCGCGACCACCCGAGCGATTGTTCTCGCGTGCACAAGGAGATGTACCCGTCAAAATTGATATGCGCGCCATATCAATAATAGTATGGCCGTACATGCATGCATCGATTGCAGATGGCGTGTACATTCTTCCAATCCATGCAGAAAGCGCGCGCCAACTTGATGGAAGTTCAAGCACATTACAGTCAAATATGACACTAGAGGATAATTCGATTTGATCCACGTCAATGTCTTGTTGGCGGCATGAAGTATTAATGCGCTGCAGCAAGTGCGTTGCGGGAGGACGGTTCGGCGATGTCTTTGGTGCCGATCACCTATGACCGGGTTCTGTCCATCATCGGCGATGTCCTCAGGATCGCCCTGCCGCCAGGTACGGCCGAGGATCCGAACGGCCCCCGCTTCGGAGATCTCGCGCTTGTCGGCGACGCCGGCGAGCTGCCGCGCCTTGCTCAGGTTGTGAAGCTTGCCGAAGGCGAGGCCTCGCTGCAGATCTTCCCTGGCTCACGCGGGCTCTCGACCCGCAGCCGGACCCGCTTCCTCGGCCATCCGCCCGAGGTTGCCTTCTCGCCGAACATCTTCGGCCGCGTCTTCGATGGTGCCGGCCGCGTGTCCGATGGCGGGCCGGCGCTCGACGACGAGCCGGTGGTCGAAATCGCCGGCCCCTCCGCCAATCCGGCGCGCCGGGCGCTCGCCTCACGCATGATCCGCACCGACGTTCCGATGATCGACGTGTTCAACTGCCTCGTCGAAAGCCAGAAGATCCCGATCTTCTCCACATCCGGGGAGCCGCATGACACGCTGCTCGCCCGCATCGGCATCCAGGCCGATGCCGATGTCGTCGTCTTCGGCGGCCTGGGCCTCGGATTCGACGAGTTCTGGCGTTTTCGCACGGCCTTCGAGGATGCTGGCGTGTTCGGCCGCACGGTGATGTTCGTCAACCAGGCTTCCGATCCGGTGCTGGAACGATTGCTGGTCCCGGACATGGCGCTCGCCGTGGCCGAGAAGTTCGCCAGCGAGCAGAAGAAGCGCGTGCTGGTACTTTTGACCGACATGACTGCCTTCGCCGACGCGCTGAAGGAAGTCGGTATCGCACTCGACCGGGTTCCCTCGAACCGCGGCTATCTCGGCGACCTCTACTCACAACTGGCCCGCCGCTACGAAAAGGCGGCCGTGTTCCCCGGCGGCGGGTCGGTCACGATCCTCTCCGTCACCAGCATGCCGGGCGGCGACGTCACGCATCCTGTGCCCGATAACACCGGCTACATCACAGAAGGGCAGTTCTATCTGCGTGGCGGCCGGATCGATCCGTTCGGCTCGCTGTCGCGGCTTAAGCAACACGTCATCGGCAAAGAGACGCGCGAGGACCATAGCGCGGTCATGAACACGATGATCCGGCTCTATTCGGGCGCGCGGGATGCCCAGCGCAAGCAGGCGATGGCGTTCGCGATGTCCGATCTTGATAACAGGCTGCTGAAATTCGGCGCCCTGTTCGAGGCGCGCTTCATGGATCTGGCGGTGTCGATACCGCTCGACGCGGCGCTCGATCTTGGCTGGGCGACCATGGCGGAATGTTTTTCGCCCGAGGAACTGCTGGTTCGCCAGAACCTGCTCGACAAATACTATCCCGCCCGGAAGGCGGCCTGATCATGGCCCGCATCCCGCTCAGCAAATCGCAGTTGCGCAAGGAGAAGGAAAATCTCGTCTCCTTCCGCCGTTATCTGCCGGCGTTGGACTTGAAGCGCCAGCAATTGATGGGCGAGCGGGTGCGTGCCGAACGTGGCATCGGCGAAGCCGAGCGCAAGGCCGCGGCGGCCGCGAGCGAAGCCGGCGCGGCATTGCCGATGCTGGCCGACGAGCGCATCGACGTGGCCGGACTGGTCACGATCAGGCAGGTTCGGCTTGGCACGCAGAATGTCGCCGGCGTCAAGCTGCCCGTGGTCGAGGCCATCGAAGTCGAGCGGGCGCCCTACGGCCGCATGGTGCGGCCGCATTGGGTCGATGCCCTGGTGCAGCATCTCGAAGCGGCCATCCGTTTGTCGGTTGAGGTCGAGGTGGCGCGCCAGCGTGTCGACGCGCTGCGCAAGGCGGTCGCGACAGTGACGCAGCGCGTCAACCTCTTCGACAAGGTGCTCATCCCCGAGACCGAACGAAACATCCGCCACATCCTCGTCTATCTCGGCGATGCCGAGCGCGCAGCCGTCGTCGGCGCCAAGATCGCCAAGCGCGCCCGCCAGGCACGCTCGGCGTCGGAGGCGCAGCCATGAGCATCGCACCGATGTGCCGCGTTACGATCTGTGGACCACTCGCCGAGAAGGAGCCGATCCTCGACGCCTTGCAGGGGCTTGGCGTCCTGCACGCGGTGCCGCTGAAGGCGCCCGATCCGCTGGCGCCGATCGATGCGGCCGGGCGACGCCGCGCCGAGATGGCCTTCCGCCATATCAGCGAGGCGCCGGAGCAGCTGCGGATCTATCGCAAGGGAACCGCCTTCGACGTCGACGCAGTGATCGCCGCAATCACGGCCAACCGGCTCAGACTGAAGCAGCTCTCCGATCGCCGGGACGCACTCGTGGCGCGCATTGAGGATGTTTCGGATTGGGGCGAGTTCCGCTTCCCCGAACCGGCGGCGCTTGGCGGTCAGCGGTTCTGGTTCTATTGCGTGCCTGTCAGGCAGAGAACGACGCTGGCTGCCCTGGTGCTTCCCTGGGCGATCGTCGGCCGCGCGCCAGACCGGCTGTTCGTCGTCGTGATCGCGCCCGACGAACCGCCTGTCGACTTGCTGCCGGTGCACCGCGTCCATATGGGCGCGAAGCCGCTGACCGAGCTTCGGGATGAACTCGACGCGGTGGAGATCGAGATCGAGCGGTCGGGCGCCGAGCGGGGCGAACTGACACGCTGGCGGCTGCTCCTGGCGCAGGACCTCGCCGCTGCCGAGGACAGGGACGCCCGCAACGCGCTCGCCGCCGAGACGCTCGACCGCGAGGCGCTGTTCGCCATCGCCGGTTGGGCACCGGAGGCGAGCCGTCCCCAGATCGAGCGCTTCGCCGGTGGGAGCCGCGCCGCGGTCGTCTTCGACGCGCCCGGCGAGGATGACCGGCCGCCGACCCTGCTGCAAACCGCAGATCCGCGCTTCGGCGCCGGCAGCGACTTGACCAATTTCTACACGACGCCTTCCTATCGCAGCTGGGACCCGAGTTTCATCGTTCTCGTCTCCTTCGCGATCTTCTTCGCGATGATCATGGCCGATGCCGGCTATGCGCTCGTCATAGGCCTCATCACCGCGTTCTACTGGAAGCGTATGGGCGCGACCGCGAGCGGGCGCAGGTTCCGCATCATGCTGGCGATGATCACGGTCGCATGCCTCGTCTATGGCGTGATGGCAGGGTCCTATTTCGGCGTCGCGCCACGCAAGGGCAGCTTCCTTGCCGCCATGGCGCCGATCGACATCACGTCGTTCGACGCGATGATGAAGCTGTCGGTGCTCATCGGCGCTGTTCATGTCGGCATCGCGCTCGCCATGGCCACATGGCGGAAGCGGTCCTCGCTCGCCGCGCTCAGTTCCGGCGGCTGGATCGTCGTGATCGCCGGCGGCCTTGCGATGTGGCTCGGCGAAGGGGCTCTCAAGGGCGCGGGGCCTCTTCTCCTCGTCGCGGGGTTTGGCGCGGTCTTCGTCGGCGGTGCCGCCGGTCGCAAGGTGACCGGGCCGAAGGACTGGCTGCTCAAGGCGGTCGATGGGCTGATGGGGCTTACGTCAGTCACCAAGCTCTTCGGCGACATTCTCTCCTATCTGCGGCTGTTCGCGCTCGGCCTTGCCAGCGCCTCGCTCGCCACGACCTTCAACACGATGGCGACAGGGGTCGATCTCGCGCGACCCGGCCTTGGACTGCTGCTGTCGATCCTGATCCTCGCCTTCGGCCACGCCATCAACTTCGTCATCGGCATCATGGGCGGCGTCGTGCACGGCCTGCGGCTCAACTACATCGAATTCTTCGGATGGGGCCTTCCTGACGAAGGCTACCCGTTCAGCGCATTCGCCAAGAAGGAGATCCGCGAATGAACGAGCTCATGGTCATTCTCGGATGGCTCGGCGTGTTTTCGCCCGTCGGTCTCGGGGCGATTGGCAGCGCCATCGGCGTTGCTGTCGCGGGTCAGGCGGCGATCGGTGCGATGCTGGAGACCGACAGCGGCTATGGCCGGTTCGTCGGTGTCGCCGCCATCCCGTCATCGACCGTCATCTACGGCATCGTGGTGATGTTCGCGCTGCAGCGGACGATCACGCCGGAGAACGGCGCTGGCCTTTTCGCGATCGGCATCCTGACCGGCCTCGCGCTGGCCTATGTCGCCGTCTGGCAGGGCAAGGCCTGCGCCAGCGCCATTTCGGCGTCGAAGTCCAAGCCGGAGATCTTCGGCCTGGCGCTTGCGCCGGCCGCCATCGTCGAGGGCTTCGCGGTGTTCACCTTCGTCTTCGCCCTCGTCCTCGCCGGCAACATCAAGGGATAGGAGGCCGGCATGGCAACGCAGCCCAGCAGCATGCCCGCCTCGGCCGGCGTCGAAGCCCTGATCGCGCGACTTCGCGACGAGGGCGTCGCCGCCGGACGGAGCGAGGCTGACAGGATCATCGATGCCGCGAAGGACAAGGCGCGCGCGATTGTGGCGAAGGCCGAAGCGGAGGCCGAGGCATTGACGAAGCAGGCGCGAAGCGAAGCCGAGAGCTATCGCCGCGCCGCCGAAGACGCGCTGAAGTCGGCTGCCCGCGACGCGGTGCTGCAGCTCAAGGAGCGGCTCGTGCGCCGCTTTGCCGATGAGATCGCGGGAGCGGTCTCCAAGGCCATGGTCGACGAAACGCTGCTGCAAAAGTTGATCGTCGCGCTGGTCGGCCGGGCGCGCGACGATGCGCAGATCGATCGATCCGGGGACGTAGAGATCGTGCTGCCGCGCGAGGCGATCGCGATCGATTCGCTGCGCCGCCGCCCCGAATCCGTCGACAAGGATCCGCTAACCGCCTTCGTGGCCGCGCGAACCGGCGACATGCTGCGCGAAGGCATCCGCTTCAGCCGCGCCGACGACACGGAAGGCGGCATCCGCATCGTGATGCATGACAGCGGAATCTCGGTCGACCTGACCGATCGTGCCGTGGCCGGTGCGCTTCTCGTTCATCTCCAGCCGCGCTTCCGCGCGCTGCTCGAGGGCGTCGTCTCATGAGTGGGCCGGAACGCTATGTGATGCTGATGGCGAGCCTCCCGGCCATCCGCTTCCTCGCCGACAAGGCGCTGCCGATAAACCAGGCGCGCCTCGGTGAGCGGCTGAAGCTGCTCGAGCCCGAGGATCGCGACGAACTGCTCGGCATCGCCTCGATCATTTCGTGGAACCGGATCGATGTCGGCGATGATGACGCGGCCTATCTCGTCCGTGCCGAGCGCATCATCGCCGGCATCCGCAGCGCGGCGCTGCGCGACGGCGTGCAGGAGCGTCTCGAGATCCGCACGGTCATCGCCGCGCTCCGGCGCCGTGCCGCGGGGGAAGATGTTCCGGCGTCGAATTCCGCCTTCGGCCTCGGCCGGCATGTCGAGACGATCCGCCGAAACTGGGCGCTGCCGGATTTCGGCCTCGCCCGCTTCTATCCATGGCTGGCCGCCGCGAAGGAGAAGCTCGACCAGGGCGATGCTTCCGGGTTGGAGCGGCTGATCCTCGACGTCACCTGGAATGCCGCCGCCCGTCGAGAATTCGGCCACGAATTCGATCTCGAGGCCGTGGCCTTCTACCTGATGCGCTGGCAGCTCGCGGACCGATGGGCCCGTTACGACGCCGACGCCGCGGCGCTGCGCTTCAAGGCGTTGCTCGATGCAGCCCTGTCAGACCGGCACGAGGTGAATGCATGACCGAGATCGCAACCGCGCGCATCACCGCAGTGCAGGAAGACATTGTCCGCCTGCGGCTGGACAACGCCTCGACGGGCCGGCTTGTCAAGAACGAGGTGGTCTATATCCGCCCGGCACGCGCGCCCGATGAGCGGCTGAAGGCCGAGGTGCTGCGCGTCGATGGCGACAGCGCCGATGCGCAGGTTTTTGAGAGCACCGGCGGCGTCGGGCTCGGCGACATGGTCGAGCAGGAGGGGCGGCTTCTCTCGGTGAAGCTCGGCCCTGGTCTGCTCGGCAAGGTCTATGACGGGTTGCAGAATCCACTTGAGGCACTCGCGGCCGGCCACGGACAGTTCCTGCCGCGCGGCGTCGCGGCGCCAGCGCTAGACCAGGCTGTGAAATGGTCGTTCTCCGCCGTGCGCCGGAGCGGCGACAGCGTCAGGGGCGGCGAGGTGATCGGCATGGTTCCGGAAGGGCCGATCCAACATAAGATCATGGCGCCCTTCGATCTCAGCGAGCCGCATGAGATTAGCTGGATCCGCGATGGCTCGGTGACGATCGAGGAGCCGGTCGCACGCCTCAAAGGTCCTTCCGGCATCGAGCGCGAGATCACGCTGGCGCAGGACTGGCCGGTGCGCGAGCCGCTGCCGCGTCGGCTGATCGCCAGCGGCGTGGCAGCGCGGCTTTATCCCGACGCGCCGATGATCACCACGCAGCGCATCGTCGATGTGTTCTTCCCGATCGTTCAGGGCGGCGCCGCCTGCATTCCCGGCCCGTTCGGAGCCGGCAAGACCGTGCTGCTGAACCTCATCGCGCGTCACAGCGACGTCGACGTCGTCATCCTCGTCGCCTGCGGCGAGCGCGCCGGCGAAGTGGTCGAGACGATCACCGAGTTTCCCCAATTGAAGGACCCGCGCACGGGTGGTTCGCTGATGGACCGCACGGTCATCATCTGTAATACCTCCTCGATGCCGGTCGCCTCGCGCGAGGCCTCGATCTATACCGGGATCACCATCGGTGAATATTACCGCCAGATGGGCCTCAGGGCGCTGGTCATCGCGGATTCCACCTCGCGCTGGGCGCAGGCGATGCGCGAGACCTCCGGCCGTCTCGAGGAAATTCCGGGCGAGGAGGCCTTTCCCGCCTATCTCGACAGCGCCATCAAGGGTGTCTACGAGCGCGCCGGCGTGATGCGTACCGCCGATGGCTCGGTCGGCGCGTTGACGATCATCGGTTCGGTGTCGCCCGCCGGCGGTAATTTCGAGGAACCGGTGACGCAATCGACACTCGCAGCCGTCAAGTGCTTCCTGGGGCTCTCCTACGACCGTGCATACAAGCGGTTCTATCCGGCCATCGATCCGCTGATCTCCTGGTCGCGCTATCGCCAGCAGCTTGCCGCCTGGTCGGCGAAAACGCTCGGCGATGATTGGGCGGGCAAGGTCGAGGCCATGATGGCGCTGCTCGTCCGCGGCGACGAGGTAGCGCGCATGGAGCAGGTGACCGGCGAGGAGGGGATCAGCCTCGAGGATTTCGTCGCCTCCGAGGCGGCGCGTTTCCTCGACATGGTGTTCCTGCAGCAGGACGCCTATGACGCGATCGATTCCTCCTCGTCGATCGAACGCCAGCGCGAGCTGTTCGGTCGCGTGCACCGGATCTGCGCCCGCGACCGATCCTTCGCTGACAAGGACGCGGCGCGACAGCATTTCACCAAGCTGACGGGGCTGTTCAAGAACTTCAACTACGCCGCCCTCGGCTCGCCGGAAGCAGAGCGGTTGCTCAAGGAGATCGATGCGCTCGACGCGACAACGTGAAACGTCGATCGCCGGGGATTCGCCGCCTATTCCCCGGCGGCCGTAGGCAGCGCCGCCACCTGCTTGCGGTCGTTCGTCCGCCTCGCCCGGAAGCGCACCAGCTGCTGGTCGGCAATCACGCCGATCAGAATGACCGTGCCCATCACGGCGAAGTTGAGCGAACTTGGAATGCCGAGCAGATTGACGAGGTTCTGCAGTTCCTGCAGCAGCACGACGCCGAGCAGCGCGCCGATGATCGAGCCTTCGCCGCCGCGGAGTGAAAAGCCGCCGAGCACCGCCGCGGCGATGGCGTAGAGCTCATAGAAATTGCCGTGGGCGGACGGGGCGATGGACCTTGTGTACATCGCGAAATAGACCGCCGACACCACTGTCAGCACCTGGCAGATGACATAGGCGGCGATGATGACGACGCTGGTCCGGATACCGGAATAACGCGCCGCCTCCTCGTTCTTGCCGACCGCGTAGAGATGCCGGCCGAAGATCGACCGGTGCAGCACCACCCACATGATCACCGCGATGATGAGCAAGGCAATGAAGGAGTTGGGCACGCCGAAGCTGCGGCCGGCCGTGATGAATTCGAGCTCCGGGAATTTCTGGCCGAAGCCGAAGCCGGCGGTCGAATCCTTGGTGTAGAAGCGCGCGAGGCCGCGATAGATCAGAAGGCCGCATAGTGTCACGACGAAGGGCTGCAAGCGGAGCTTGGTGATCAGCAGCCCGTGCACGAGGCCGATCACGACGCCCATGACGAGGACGATGGCGAGGGCCAGCGGCCAGGGCACGTTCTGGTTGGCGACGAGATCGACGAACAGGACGCCGGTCAGGGCGATGACCGAGCCGACCGAGAGCTCGATGCCGCCGGTCATGATGACGAAGGCCTGGCCGAGCGCCGATATGCCGAACATGCCGACAAGGTTGGCGGTATTGGCGAGATTGATCGGCAGCAGGAAGCGCGGATTAATCGCGGCGACGACGGCGCCGACCACCAAGATCAGGATGAGAAGCCCCAGATCTTTCTTTGTCATTGTTGCGTTCGTCCCTGTATCGCTACCGGCCCTAGCCGATGGATCGTCCCACTGCCAGCAACAGGATGTTCTCCTGGCTGAAGTCTTTCTTGTCGAGCGTGCCGGAAATCAGGCCTTCATGCATGACGGCGATGCGATCGGACACGCCGATGACTTCCTCCATGTCGCTGGAGATCATCAGGACGGCCACGCCGTTGTCAGCGAGGCCCCGCATCAGCCGGTAGATCTCGGATTTGGCGCCGATGTCGATGCCCCGGGTCGGCTCGTCAAAAATCATGACTTTCGGGCTCATCGCCAGCCATTTGGCGAGCACGACCTTCTGCTGGTTGCCGCCCGACAGCGAGCCGGTCCGCGTCATCACGGACGGGGCGCGGATTCCCAGTCGCTGGCGCTCGCGCTCGGCCGTGGCGACCTCCTTGCGGCGGGAGACCAGCAGGCCGGTTGCATGCGTCCCGAGATCGGGCAGCGTTATGTTCTCGGCGATCGGCAGATCGAGCAGCACGCCGGCGGCCTTGCGGTCCTCGGGAACCAGGAATACGCCCCGCTTGATGGCTTCGGTTGCCGAAGGGATCCGCACGTCCGCGCCCTCCAGAGCGATCGAGCCGCCAAGCGGCGCATCGATGCCGAACAGCACCCGCGCCAGCTCCGTTCGACCAGCGCCTACGAGGCCGGCAAGGCCAAGGATCTCGCCGCTCCTCAGCGAGATATCGAGCTCGTGATGCGGATAGGCCTCCGTCCGGATGCCCTTGGCCGCCAGGACCACCGGCCCCACCTTCGCCTCATGCGTCCCGACCTGCGCCTTGAGATCGCGCCCGATCATCAGCTTCACCATCCGGTCATGCGTGATCTCGCCGCGATCGAGGTTTCCCGCGAGCACCCCATCGCGCAGGACGACGACCCGTTCCACGGCGCGCTCGATCTCGTGCAGCCGGTGGGAGATGAAGATGACGGCGATGCCCTCGCCGCGGAGCGCCTCGATGGTCTCGAGCAACCGCTCGGTCTCGGAGATCGGCAGGCTCGACGTCGGTTCGTCGAGGATGACCAGTCGCGCATCCATCGACAGCGCCTTGGCTATTTCAACCATCTGGCGCTGCGCCAGCGACAGGTCGGCAAGGGGGGTCGACGGTCCGAAGCCTGCACCGAGACGCCGCAGCAGCGGCGCCGCCATCGCATGCATGCGGTCGTTGTCGACGAGGGCGAGGAAGCCGCCCCGCCGCGGTTCGCGGCCGATGAAGATATTGGCGGCAACGTCGAGATTGTCGAACAGGTTGAGTTCCTGATGCACGAAGGCGATGCCCGCCTTCATGCTATCGGCGACGTTGAGCGAACTCCGCTCGACACCGTCGATTGTGATCATGCCGGCGTCGGGCGCCGCCACGCCACCGAGTATCTTCATCAATGTCGACTTGCCGGCGCCGTTTTCCCCCACGAGGCCGATCACCTCACCCGGGCTGACCGTCATCGAGAAGTCGGACAGCGCGACGACGCCCGGATAGGCCTTGCGGATTCCGGCGAGCGACAGGAAGGGCTGGCGCAAATCATGCGCGGCGGTAGCGGCGACACTGGTCATGGCGGCTCGAACCCGGGGGCAAATGGCGCCGGCCGCGAGCGATCGCAGCCGGACGCCAGGCTCAACGTCACATGATCCGGCCGCGGTCTAGTCCGCGACCGGTGTCTGGGGCGTCTAGTTGCCCTGCATGGCCTTCAGATTGGCCACATAGGCGTCGATATCGGCAGCGTGCAGGATCTGTCCGGGAACGATGATCACGCCGTCGGCCGGGATGCCCGACTTGTCGCCCTTGAGGTAGGCAGCCATCAGCTTGAAGCCCTGATAGGCCCACTGGAACGGCTGCTGCACCACGGTGCCGGCGACTGAGCCTTCCTTGACGCCACCGAGCGTGATCGGATCGTCGTCGAACGCGATGACGGTGATCTTGCCGAGCTTGTCGGCATTGGTGAGCGCCTGGTAGATCGCGGGCGTGCTGTAGGAGTAGAAGCCGACCATGCAGGTGATGTCGGGATTGGCGACGAGGACGTCCTCGACGTTCTTCTTGGCGACCGTCTGGTCACCGCCGTCCGAGCGGGTGTCGACGAGGGTGATCTTCGTGCCCTTCACGCCCTCGTTGAAGCCCTGCGCGCGCTCCTTGTAGTTCGCCGCGTCGAGATGGCCGACGAAGCCCATGCACTTGCCGCCATCGGGCATCGCCGCCTTGGCGATCTCACCGGCCTGCTGGCCGAGCGAGACGTTGGACGAGCCGATATAGGCGATGCGCTTGCTCTGCGGCGCGTCGGAATCCGTGGTGAACAGCGCGGTCTGGCCGGCAATCTTGTTCAGATTGTCGGTCGCATTCGGATCGATGGCCGAGACCATGATCGCACTCACGCCGGCCGTGACGAGGTCATCCATGATCTGGTTCTGGATGGCAACGGTCGACTGGTCCGGATACTTGAAGACGAGATCATAGTCGGGCAACTCGCCCTGGGCCTTCTTCATGCCGGCCTCGGCGGCCTTCCAGAAGTCGGCAGCGATATTGACGACGAACGCCAGTTGCTTCTTGTCTTCCGCATGCGCGCCGGTGGCGAAACCGGCGAGCAGGACAGCACTCATCGCAAGTGATGTAATACGCTTCATGAGCATCTCCTCCCAAAGATGTAGCTTTTGAATACGACGGAGCTTTTGGCATTCGTCGGACTTTTCCACGGGCGCAGGACGCCCTTGGAATTTTCCCGGCAGCGTGTCGCCGGCCGGTCTCTCCCGGCGCCCCGTGGAGCGCGCCGGATCAGGCTCCTCCTTCCCGATCCGATTTCAATAGTCGTATTAATAGCGCCGGCGCAGCCTGATCGTCAATGAGAGGGAAGCGACGGAAACGCATCGTCGAGGGAGTGCTTGTTCTTCTCGGAGGCCCCGTCCGTGATCATCGGATTGACGTCGAAGACAATGGCCGGCGTCAGACAAAGCCGTCCTTCATGTCGGCAGCGCCGCGGGCTCATAGGATGCCGGCAACTTGGCTTCCATGAAGACCGGGCATTGTTGTTCGCTCTCAGCCAATTCCATGTAGCATTGCCGGATCTGTTGTTGCGGTGAGGGTAATCGCGATGCTGCGGCTTTTGATCGTTCTGATCGGCATGGGCTTTCTGGCCAGCCCGGCGCCGGCGGCTTCGCCAGGGCCTGTCGAGGGGCAGCGCGGCATGGTGGTCAGTGACCAGGCGCTGGCGGCAGAGGTCGGCGCGGAAATCCTGCGCGCCGGAGGCAACGCGGTCGATGCTGCGGTTGCGGTCGGATATGCGCAGGCCGTCGTCAATCCATGCTGCGGCAATCTTGGCGGCGGCGGCTTCATGACGCTTCACCTTGCGGATGGACGCGCCGCTTTCATCGATTTTCGGGAGGCTGCCCCGAAGGCCGCAGGCCCGAATGTCTTCCTGGACGGGGAGGGCAAGATCATCCCGCGCGCCAGCCTCGACGGCTGGCGGGCCGCTGGCGTGCCGGGCTCGGTTGCCGGGCTCGACAGCGCACTCGCGCAGTTCGGCACGATGAAGCGCGCCGACGTCATGGCTCCGGCCATCCGATTTGCGCGCGACGGATTCGTGCTCACGCGTCCCGATGCAGACATCATCGCGGCAGGATTGGCGGCCTTCAAAGCGGATCCGACGCTTGCGCAGGACTGGTTGCACAATGGCGAAGCGCTGAAGGCCGGCGATCGGCTCGTTCAGCCGCAGCTGGCGACGACGCTGCAGGGGATCGCCGATCTGGGTCCGGACTACTTTTACAAGGGACCGATAGCGGCGGCGATCGTGGCAGCCAGCGAGAAAAACGGGGGACTGTTCAGCCTTGAGGACTTCGCCGACTACAAGGCACGGACAGGCAGGCCGGTCGAATGCTCCTATCGGGGATATGACATCCTGACGGCAGCGCCGCCAAGCGCTGGCGGGCTCGCCGTTTGCGAGATCCTCAACATTCTCGAATTCTATCCCATCGGCTATCTCGGCTTTGGTTCGGCCGATACGGTCCATCTGATGACGGAAGCCATGCGGCATGCTTTCGTCGACCGCAACTCAGCGATCGGCGATCCGGCATTCGTCGCAAATCCCGTCGAGAAGCTGGTCTCCAAGGACTATGCGGCGGCACTCCGCCTGACCATCGATCCGCATAGGGCGACGCCTTCCGAGGCGTTGTCGGGCACGACGCCGCCTCATGAGGGCACGGAGACGACGCATTTTTCCGTCGTCGACAGAGCGGGCAATGCGGTTGCCGTCACCTATTCGCTCAACGCGTATTTCGGCGCCCGCGTCATGGCGCCGGGGACAGGCTTTTTCCTGAACGATACGATGGACGACTTCACCATCAAGGTCGGTGCCGCCAATATGTTTGGCCTGGTGCAGGGCGCGGCCAATGCCATCGCGCCCGGCAAGAGGCCGGTGAGCTCGATGGCGCCGACCATCGTGCTCAAGGACGGCAAGCCGTTCATGGTGCTCGGAAGTCCCGGCGGATCACGCATCATCACGGCCGTGGTCGAGACGATCCTCAATGTCGTCGATTTCGGCATGACCATCCAGGAGGCGGTCAATGCGCCGAGGGTGCATGCGCAATGGCTGCCGGATATTCTCTTTGCGGAGCCCTATGCCCTGTCGCCAGACACCAGCCGTGCGCTTGCGGAACGAGGCCATACGGTTCGCGTGCAAAAGCCCTGGGGCGCGGTCGAGGCCATCCTGCTTGGCGACGGCGCGGCCCAGAAGGGGGAACTGCCGTCGTTTGGCGATGATTCCGTACGGGGAGAGGTGCCGCGCGCGGGATATGTCTATGGCGGCAGCGACGCTCGACGTCCGGCTGGAGCTGCGAGCGCAGAATGAGGGCCAACGGGATCTGTTCATCTGAGGCCAGACGACAGCCGTGTAGACCTCGCCTTGTAGTCAAATTGCGAGGATTACGCCGCGGCCGGTGATCCATCCTCCGCGTCATCGACGATCGTCGGCGCCGGTCAGTTGATCAGCAGGACCAGAACACGCGCAATAGTCGCCCCATCCAGTGTCACCTCGGGTGGCCAGGACCCTTTGGACGGCAGACCGTTGGTGGCGATGGGCTGAACGCGTCGACGGAATCGAGTCCGCCTGGCGCCGTACGAGCAAAGGCGGAAAGAAGCCGTCATCGGATTTGGCGAGTTGTGGACAAATCAACGGGTTGCGCGGGGACGGGCAACGGCTCATCGCCGCGCCCATTCGCGAGACGCGCCAACAATGAGGTCGTTGACGACGAGCCCCGTCGCCAAACGCCGATCAGTGCCCCCAGCCTTCGGGCAGCCGCTTTTCGCCGGCCTCGATGCGGATCGGCAGCACGTTTTCGGGCGGCGGCAGCGGGCAGACCGCGAAATCGGTGAACGCGCAGGGCGGATTGATCGCCTTGTTGAAGTCGATGACGATCGACGTCGCCGTGACGTTCTCCCCATAGACGAAGCGCCCGGCGGGATAGGTCGCATCGCTTGCCGTCCGATCGCGGAAGACGAATTGCGGCGCCTCTGGCGTCCCATGCGTCGCGGTCAGCGAAAAGCGCTGACCCGCGAGCGTGAACACCGCCTGATGCGTCGCCTCGACATCCGTTGCAATCTGCTTGCTCGTGTCGACTGTCAGGCCGCGCGGGGCATCGAAGGCGACCCAGTCGGCGACGATCCGGAGATCTGGCTCGACCGGAAAAGATTCGATGCCCGGAAAGGCAGCCGGCGCAGCCGACCGTGTATCGCGGACGCGAAGCGCGTTCTCCCCGTTGATCGTCGTCAGTTCAAGCAACAGACCATCGACGAGCACTTTCGGGGGCAGCTTCTTGCTCGGCGAAAGATGCGCAGGCGGCGTTCCGTCCGCCGGCACGAAGTCGACCTCGCCATTGGCATGCTGCGTCAGGACGCCGAGGCGCGCGGGTCCGACCGGCAGCACGATATCGTTCGCGCCGTCGCTCCCGACGCTGAAGACGCCCGACGAGAGCCAGTCGCGCGAGATGAGATTCAGCCAGCCATCCGGCGCCTTCAGCGCGGCGAGGCGCTTCGCCCTCCAGCTTTCGAGATCGGCGAGATAGTCGCTGTCATTGGTCATGGGGAGGGTGCTCCGGAAACGAAGTCGGGAAGGCGCGGCACGCTGGCGAGCAGCTGCTGCGTATAGGCATGGGCGGGCGCTGCCAGAATGGCGCGAGTCGGACCGGCCTCGACGATCCGCCCACCGTCGAGGATCACGATCTCGTCGCAGAGCGAGGCCACGACGCCAAGATCATGCGAGACGAAAAGCAGCGTCGTCTCACGCGCGAGATCGCGGAAGAGATCCACCACCCGGACCTTGGTCGTGAGATCGAGCGCGCTCACCGCCTCGTCGGCGAGGACGACGCGTGGTCCGGCAACAATGGCCCGGGCAATGGCGATCCGTTGCCGCTGGCCACCGGAAAATGCCGCAGGGAAGCGATCGAGGATATCGGCATCGAGGCCGACCGATCGGAGAGCGGCGACGACCATGAACCGGCGATCGCCACCGACGCCGAGCGCCCTGAGTGGCTCCGAGACGATGGCCTGCACCTTTTGGCGCGGATCGAGCGAGGCGTAGGGGTCCTGGAAAACGGCCTGGACGCTCCTTCGATAGGTCCGCATCATCTGCTGGTCGGAAAGATCGAGCCGAGCACCGTCAAACAGCACGTTGCCGGTTTGCGGTCGCATCAGGCCGAGCAGCAGCTTCAAAATGGTGCTCTTGCCCGATCCCGACTGTCCGACAAGACCGATCGAGCGCCCGGCCGCGACAGAGAGCGAGACGTCGCGAAGCACCGGCCGTCCGCCTGGATAGGAATAGCTGACGCGATCGAGGCTCAGGATGTCGCTCATGCCGCCCCCAGCGCGCGATCGAAGCGCTCGGCGGCGGCAAGAAGCTCGCGCGTATAGGGATGGACCGGCGTCGCGAAAACCCGTCGCACCGGACCTTCCTCAACCACGGCGCCGGCCCGCATGACCACGACCCGCTCGACGATGCCGGCGACGACGGGCAGGTCGTGGCTGATGAAGAGGAGCGTCATGCCGCGTTCGGCGACGAGCCGCGCCAGCAGCGCGAGCATCTCTTTCTGTGTGGTGACGTCGAGCGCGGTCGTCGGCTCGTCAGCGATCAGCAGCTTGGGGCGGCAGGCCAGCGCCATGGCGATGGCAACGCGCTGGCGCTGCCCGCCGGAAAGCTCGTGTGGAAAAGCGCCTGCGATCCGCTCAGGCTCAGGCAGGCTTACTTCGTCCATCAGGCCCGACACGGCCTGGCGGATATCGCTCTTCCCATGGGGACGTCCTGCTCGACGCTCTGTTCGCTCCACGACTTCGCCAATCTGGCGGCCAACCCGCATCAACGGGTCCAGCGCTGTCAGCGGCTCCTGGAATACGGTCGCCGCAACGGCGCCCCGGAGCGCGGTCAGTTCGCGCTCAGTCGCGCCGATGATTTCGTGGCCATCAAGCCGCACCGATCCGGTTGCGCCGAGGCCAGCCGGGAGCAGGCCGATGATCGCAGAGGCCGTCAGTGACTTCCCCGAACCGGACTCGCCGATGATCCCCAGCCTCTCGCCGGCATCAAGTTTGAACGAGACGGAGTCGACGAGGCGTCGCCCGCGCGCGACGATGGAAAGATTGTGGACTGTGAGCAGGCTCATGCGCGCGCCCTCCTGAGTGGATCGGCAAGATCGCGCAGGCCGTCGGCAAAAAGATTGACGCCGATCGTCAACGAGACGAGGGCAAGGCCGGGCGCGATGGCGCCGAATGGCGCGCTATAGACAGTGCCCTGCGCCTCCTGCAGCAGCCGGCCCCAGGATGCGTTCGGCGGCGGCGCGCCGAGGCCGAGATAGGACAGCGACGCCTCTGCGATCACGGCAAGCCCGAATTGCAGCGCGAGATTGACCGAGAGCGTCGGCCAGATATTGGGCAGCACGTGCTCGCGCACGATCGCGAGCCAGGACGAGCCGGAGACGCGGGCGGCGGTGACATAGTCCGTCAGAATGACCCGCTTGGCGAGGATGCGCGTCAGCCGGGCGACCACCGCCGAAAGCGCGATGCCGAGCGCCAGGATGGCGGTGCCGAGCGAGGCCTGCTCGCTGGCGGCGACCACCAGCATCGCGATGAGCAGTGTCGGGAAGGCGATCAATATGTCGAGCGTCGCCGCGAGCGCGTCGTCGCGCCATCTGGTGGCGAAGGCAGCGATGATCCCGATCGTGACCCCGATCGCGGCTCCGATTGCAACAGCGCCAATCCCGACTTGAAGCGCGATGCGCGATCCGATCATGACCTGTGTCAGCACATCCCGTCCGAGGCGATCGGTGCCGGCCCAGTGGGCGAGCGAGGGCGGGCTGAGCCGGCCGCCGGTCATGGCGCCCGGATCATAGGGCGTCCAGACGAGTGTCAGCAGGCCAACAATGACATGGAGGCCGACCAGAGCGAGGCCGATCCGCCATGTCCAGGAGGCGGTGCGCCGGGGGGCTGAGGCAGCGACGGCCGTCATCGGCCGGTCCCCGTTGTGCGGAGCCGCGGATCGATGAATCGTTGCAGGATATCCGCCGCAAATCCGATCAGCAGCACGATCAGCGTCGAGACAAAAAGGACACCCTGGACGTTTGGATAGTCGCGCTGCTGGATGGCCAGCAGAAGCATCAAGCCGAGGCCGGGCAGCGCGAACACCTTCTCCACGACGACGGCGCCGAGCAGGGTGGTCGCCAGTTCGATGCCGAGGATCGAGACGACCGGGACCGCGCCATTGCGGATGCCGTGACGCACCAGCGCTTCCGGAAAGCGGGCGCCAAGCGCACGGGCAGTGCGCAGATAATCGGATGTGAGGACGTCGAGCGTCGACGCCCTGACATAGCGGATGAGCGATGCCGCGATGACCAGCGCGACGGTCAATACCGGCAGGGCGAGTGCGACCGCCGCTTCCCCCGGCCGCTCCCAGCCCTTCAGTGGGAAGCCGCCCGAAGGAAAGATCCGCCAGCGGATGGCGAAAAGCGCGACGAGCAGGATCCCGAGCCAGAACACGGGGATCGCGATTCCGAACTGGCTGAAGATCGAGATCGCCGCGCCATACCAGCGGTTGGCCCGCGCTGCCGCGACAATGCCGAGCGGCACGGCGATGACGACAGCGACCAGGAAGCCGCCGAGGGTCAGTGGCGCGGTCACGCTCATGCGGTTGGCGATCTCGCCGAGAACGGGGGCTTTGCTGACGAAGGATGTGCCGAAATCGAAGCGGGCAAGGCTGGTGATGAAACGCAGGAACTGCACCATTAGCGGCTGGTCGGAACCGATCTGTGCGCGGGCCGCGGCAATCTGTTCAGAGGTTGCGCCGACGCCGAGCAGCGCATTGGCTGGATCGCCCGGCAAGAGGCGCAGGAGGGCGAACAGCACGATGGCCGCGACGAACAGCGACAGGATGAGGATCACAGATCGCCGCGCGATGTAACCGGCCACGTTCAATCCTCTCGCCGCTTTGCCCGCACCCGAGCTATCACCAGTCAGGCCGGATGCGAAGCCTCGCGCCACCACGATCACCCTGCGAAAGGCGTCGTGGCGGCGTCAGGAGCGGACGTCAGGGCGTCTTCTTGATGTCGTAGGCGTAAAACTGGGAATTCAGACCGTTGACCGGATAGCCCGACACATTCGCCGCTGAAACGACGATCTGCGGATAGAGGTAGAGCCAGTTGCTCGCCGCATCCTCGGCGATCAGACGATTGGCTTGCTTGAGCTTCGCCGTCTGCTCATCGGCCGAGGTGGCCGTCTCGGACTCGGCGATCAGCTTGACGACTTCGGGGTTGTTGTAGCCCCAATAGAAATCCGGATTGCCATAGAAGACGATGTCGCGGTGGTTGACGTGCTCCTGCAGCGTCGCCTGGAAATCATGGCTCTTGTAGATCTTCGTATACCACTCGTTGGGCGTGATGATGTTGATGTTCATCTTGACGCCGATCTTGGCGAATTCAGCCTGCAGGAACTGCGCGACGATCGGATGGGGGTCGTAATCGGGCGTATCGAGCGTGAAGCTGAAGCCGTCCTTGAATCCGGCCTCGGCCAGCAGCGCCTTCGCACTCTCGACGTCGTACGGATCGACCTTGGTCAAGTCCTCATACCAGGGGTCGGTCGGCGGCACGAAAGAGCCGATGAGCGTGCCGTAGTCGCCCCAGATGGAATTGAGTAGCTTGGCCTTGTCGACAGCGCGGGCCAGCGCCTTGCGCACCTTCACATTGTCGAACGGCGCGACGCGATCGTTATAAGCGAGGATCTCCTTCGTCGTCGAAACGCCGTCAGTCACCTTGAACGCCGGATTGTCCTTGAACTGCGCCAGCGAGTCCGGGCTCTGCACCGAGGTGATCACGTCGACGGCGTTGGTCAGGAGCGCATTGTTGAGCGCGGTCGCGTCGGTGAAATAATTGAACACGACCTCGTCGTTTGTAGGCGCCGTGCCCCAGTAGCCGTCGAACTTGTCGAGCGCCAGCGCCGATCCGCGCCGCCATTCCGAAAGCTTGTAGGGGCCCGTGCCGTCTTCCTTGCCCGTGATGTCGCCCGCGGCGTCGTTGACGATCCAGACATAGGAGAGATTGTAGGGCAGCGAGATCGACCGGCTGGAGAGCGTGATCACCACGGTCTGGTCGTCAGGTGTCTCGATCTTGGCGATCGAGGAGAGGCTCTTCTTGCGGGAGCTCTTCGAGGCCTCGGCCGTCACCCGTTCGATCGACGCCTTGACGTCGGCCGACGTCAGCGGATCGCCGGAATGGAATTTGACGCCGCCCTTCAGCTTAAAGGTATAGGTCAGCCCGTCGTCACTTGTGGTGAAGCTTTCGACCAGCCGCGGTTCGACCGTTCCGGCATCTGTCAGCTGGAACAGCGCCTCATACACATTGCCGTTGAAGGCCTCGTTTATGCCCTGGCCGGCGCCCGCAGTGTTGTCGAGGTTCTGCGGCTCGTAGAGCGATCCGATGCGGATCGTCGCCGTGGGGTCGAAATCGGCGGCTGCCGCCACAAAGCCGGAGGCCGAGAGCAGCATGGCCGAAGCGAGAAGCCCCTTGCGTAGGAAAGCCTTTGTCGTCCGCATCATGACTCCTGTGGTCGCGAAACTGCACCGTGCCGACAAAATTATACCAAATGACGCGGCATCGCAGCGCCCGGACGCGCAATCGACGGCTGATATTTGGCTTCGGTGTAAAACAAAATACCAGGGGCGAGAGCTGTGAATGGCATCGGCGTAAATCGTCCCTTCCGGGAGCACAACGGTGCAAGAACGACCGTGGCGCCGGTGTCGAGGGGGCTGCCGTCGTGGTCTGCCGGTCAATACACTGCACGGCCGCTATTCGCGTTCGATGAGCGACATCCAAGAAACAGCCGACTTCCGCGTCTTCGGGAAGTGGCTGGGGCGGGAGGATTCGAACCTCCGAATGGCGGTACCAAAAACCGCTGCCTTACCGCTTGGCGACGCCCCATCGTGTCGAGCGGCCTGGCGCCGCAACGCTGGTGCTATAGCCGGAAGGCGAACGGGCTGCAACGGCGGCGACGGTGCGAACGCTCCGCATACCGGATGGTCCGTGATACGCAGTCGTTGCCCGTATCATGCCCCACTCGGACGGACAGGCGCCGCCGCTGCGACGATACTAGCCAGACGGCACGAGGCGTTGGCGAAGGCTTGCGCCTTGCCGGCCTTCTGATGAAACTGGCGTCAGCGCGTGATCCGGAGGAATGACCGCCATGACTGACCAGCCAATCAAAGGACCGGCTTCTTACTTTCCCTCCATCGAAAAGAAGTACGGGAAACCCATCGCCCATTGGCAAGAACTGGTGCGCAGCCACCTTCCAGCAAAGCACATGGACCTGGTAGCGATGCTGAAGAATGACCATGGCATGGGCCACGGCCACGCCAATGCGGTGGTGGCATACACGCTGGCGGCAGGGAGCGGCTGAAGACGCCGCATCTCGCTGCCGCAGACCTTGCCGCCTTTGGTTTCGTTCCATCCACGCGTCACTGCACCCGGCACCGCAGCGGCGTCCCCGACGATCCGCCGCGCGCACAGCCTTCGTCCCGCCATTCGGGCGTCCCGCTGCCCATCCGCTTCACCGTGACATCGAACGCCGCTTCCTATTCATCCACAGGGGCATTTCGGCGCTTGCGGCGCATCGAGGGCGTCGCTATAACCCCGCTCGCGATGGTCACGGAGTGTAGCGCAGCCTGGTAGCGCACGTCGTTCGGGACGACGGGGTCGCAGGTTCAAATCCTGCCACTCCGACCATCGCCAAATCCCCATCATCAATGTCTGATGCCGCGTGTTCCCGTGGGCGAGCGTCATGCCGTCCATGCGATCGCGTGCGCCCGCCGCCGCAGATTGCCGAGGCGTGCGCAATTGATCTGGCGCAATGCGGTTGTGTCGTGACCGTCTTCCATTGATGGCAGCGCACGTTTCTGTCGGTGTCCCTTCCAGGGGCAAATGTCTTTTTCGCCGGCTCCGTGCTAGAATAAAGTAAAAGCGTGGCCGGGGAGGGCGACATGACAGTTGGGAACAGGCTGGACGGCCGGAAGAAGCTTGGCTTCTTGTTAATGGCGACTGTCGCTTGCTTGACGTTCGCGGTCCCGATTCATGCGGCCGAGACGTCTGGGGAAGCGGCCACTCCCGCCGCCGGCCAGACGAGCGATGCGCCCGTGCCGGCCGATGCGGTGTTCACGACGGAAGAGTTGCGCACGCTGCTGGCGCCGATCGCGCTCTATCCCGATGCGTTGCTCGCGCAATTGCTTCCCGCGACGGCTTATCCGGTCGATATCGTGATGGCGGCGCGCTGGCTGGACAAGAACGCGGCGGCCGTCGGGAAGGGCGATTTCTCGGGTGCCGATGCGCAGGGTTGGGATCCTTCGGTGAAGGCGCTGGTACGCTTCCCCGACATCATCGAGCGGCTCAACACCGATCTCGATGCGACGAGCGATCTCGGCGATGCCTTCGTCAACCAGCCCGACGACGTTGCGGCGGTGATCCAGGACCTTCGCCGTGAGGCGCAAAAGGCCGGGTCGCTGAAATCGACGCCGCAGCAGACCGTGACGGTGCAGCAGCAGACCGGCAGCAATAATGCGACGACCGACTATGTCGTGATCGAGCCGGCCGAGCCCGGCGTCATCTATGTGCCGAGCTATGATCCGGCGACGGTCTATTACGAGGACAACAGCAATGTGGCGGCCGGCGTGATTGGCTTCGGCGTCGGCGTGGCGGTCGGTGTCGCGATCGACAATGCCTGGGACTGGGGCCGCGGCTGGGTCTATCCGCCACGCTGGCCCGGCTATCCCGGTTATCGTCCCGGCTATGGCGGCGGCATTAACAACGGCAACATCAATATCGGCAACGACGTCAATATCGGTGCCGGCAACATGCGCCCCTGGCGGCCCGATGCCGGGAAATATCATCCAGGCCAGGGCTCGAAGCCGGGCCTCGCCAATCGCCCGGGTTCGGGCGGCGCCAATCGCGTGAGCGGCGCCGGTCCCGGCACACGGCCGGGCGCTGGCAATCGGCCGGATGGCATCGCCAACGCACGGCCGGGCGGCGGCGAGCGCGGCGCCGCCATGTCGTCCGCCGGCGACAAGCTGTCAGCAGCCAAAGCAAGCGGCGCGGGTGCGGACAGGCTCAAGAATTCGGGTGCTGCCAAGAATGCTGGCGCCAAAATGTCTGGTGCCAAAAGCGCGGCTGTCGGCAAGGGCGGTGGCTCGAGGCAGGCGGCCGCTGCCAGGGCTGACAACAAGCCGTCAGCCAAGGCAGCCAGCAGGGCAGCCAGCAAGCCAGCGATGGCAAAGGCGCGTCCCGCTCCGAATCGGCCTTCAAACACCGCGTTCAGCGGAGCAAGCCTCGGTGGCGGCGCGTCCGGCGCGATGGTCAATCGCGGCGCGATCAGCCGCCAGTCGGTCGCGCGCCCGGGGGGCAGCCGGCCGCAGATGTCGCATGGCGGTGGCGGGCGCGGGGGACACGCCCCGATGCCGCGAGGCGGTGGTGGTCGTGGCGGCCGGCGCTAGGGGGAGAACGATCATGCGGATATTCGTCATCATCAGGGCGGCTCTTCTGCTCGGCATGGTCGCCGTCAGTCCCGCCGCATGGGCTCAGACCGTCTTCACCTCGCCTGCGGCGGCGGCGACGGCGCTCGTCGACGCCGCCAAGGCGCCCGGCAGCGGCAAGCTCGACGCCATCTTCGGTGGTGAAGCGACCGCCTTGCTGTCGTCGGGCGATGCCGAAGCCGATGCCCGCAATCTCGCGGATTTCGTCAGTCTCGCGGCACAAGGCCAGTCGGTCGTCGATGGCGACGATGGCCGGAAGGTCCTGGTTTTCGGTGAGGGCGGCTGGCGTTTCCCGGTCCCTCTCAAGGCGGACGGCGCTGGCTGGGCTTTCGATATTGCCGCCGGGCGCCAGCATGTCCGCGATATGACGATCGGCGAGAACGAACTCGTCGCGATCGGCGCCTGCGCGGACTTCGTCGCCGCGCAGAACGAGTATTTCCAGAGCTTGCACGACGACCAGCCGGTGCAGCAGTTCGCCCGAAAGCTCGTCAGTACGCCGGGCAGGCATGATGGTCTCTACTGGGAGCCGGCGAGCGCGAGCGATCGCAGCCCGCTCGGCGATCGCATCGTCGCGGCCGCCGTCGCGACCAGCGATGACCCGGCGGCGCCGCGTTCCTATCATGGCTATCGCTTCAAGATCTTGACGCGACAGGGAACGGCCGCGCCTGGCGGCGCGTATGACTATCTGGTCGGCGGACGGATGCTTGCCGGCTTCGCCATGCTGGCCTGGCCTGCGGCTTGGGGCGAGAGCGGCATCATGACCTTCCTCTGCGATCAGCGCGGCACGGTCTATGAGCGTAATCTCGGCTCGACAACCAGTGAGGTCGCGTCCGCGCTGCGGACCTTCAATCCGACCCCGGCCTGGCAGGAGGTCGCGCCTTAGCGGCGCGACTTCCAGTCTCGCCGCGGCGGATATGGTGCTTCACCTCCCGTGCGGCTAAAGGAGAGAGACCCAGCGCCTCGGGAGGAAATCGGGATGCGTCGCGGGATGAGCGCTGCCGGCCTTGAGCCGGCGGCAGGGCGGAGCGTCTCGCGATGACGGCCGCTGATTTCGAGACGCGGGTGCGGCGGCTCGTCGCCGATCTCGACCTTGCGCCGGCAGAGGCCGTGCGGAGCGCCGAACGACTCGCGGGCGGGGTTGCGTCGGATATCGGTGTCGTCGATCTCGGCGATCGCAAGATCTGTGTCAAATTCGCGCTCGAAAGGCTCAAGGTCGCGGCCGAATGGCATGCGCCGGTGCGTCGCAACCGGGCCGAATATGCCTGGCTCGCCTTCGCAGGCAGCGTCGTGCCGCGCTCCGTGCCGGCGCTCTTTGGCTGGTCGGCGGCTGAAAACGGCTTCGCGATGGAGTATCTCGACGGCTCCGACATCGTGCTCTGGAAAGCGGCACTGCTCGCGGCAACGACCCCAAAAGACGAGGCCGCCACGGTCGGCGATCTGATCGGGCGCATCCATGCGGCCTCGACGGCTGGAGATTTCGACGACGGGCCGTTCAAGAATGCCGAGGATTTCCGCGCGCTGCGGCTCGATCCCTATCTCCGCTTCACCGCCGGACGCCATCCGGCGCTGGCAGAACGTCTTGATGCGCTGTCCGATGGTCTCGATGTCGCACGGAGGGTATTGGTGCATGGCGATGTCAGCCCCAAGAACATCCTGCTGCGCGGCGGCACGCCGATCCTGCTCGATGCGGAATGCGCGACCATGGGCGATGCGGCGTTCGACGTGGCCTTCTGCCTCAATCATCTGGTCTTGAAGGCGGTGCATGTCCCGGCGATCCGTCCGGCCCTCATCGAAGGCATCCGCCGGTTCTGGATTGCCTATGCAGCCCATGTGACATTCGAGGATGCGGACGCGTTGGAAGTGCGTGTCGCGGCATTGTTGCCGGCGCTGATGCTCGCTCGCATCGACGGCAAGTCGCCGGTCGAATATCTCGGCGAAGCCGAGCGCGAGCGTGTCCGCCAGCTCGCGATCCCGCTTCTCGCATCACCGCCGTCGGGGCTGTCCGCTTTCCTCGATCGGCTTGTATGGGACGCCTCGATCCATGGCTGAGATTATCGCGATACGCGGCCGCCGCGTCTGGGATTCGCGCGGCAACCCCACTGTCGAGGCGGAAGTGGCGTTGGCGGGCGGTGTGCTCGGTCGCGCCATCGCGCCGTCAGGCGCATCGCGGGGCACGCGGGAGGCTCTGGAACTGCGCGATGGCGGCGACCGGTTGCGCGGCAAGGATGTTCAGGCCGCAGTTGCCCATGTCGGCGGGCCGATCGCGGCGGCGCTTCTCGGCTGGGAGGCAAGCGACCAGGCGGGGGTGGACGCGGCGTTGATTGCGCTCGATCCCTCGCCATTGAAGGCGACCATTGGCGGCAATGCGACCGTCGCCGTGTCTCTGGCGGTGCTGCATGCTGCTGCTGCCGCGGCCGGCAAGCCGCTCTGGCGCCATGTCGCGGATCACTACGGCCGCGTGCCGTCGCTGCCGCTGCCGGAAATCCAGATCTTCGGCGGCGGCGCCCATGCCGGCCGGCGCGTCGACATCCAGGACTTCATGGTGATGGTGCCCGGGGCCACGAGCTTCGACGAGGTTATGGAACTCACCAGCGGCGTCTACTTCGCCGCCGGCGAACTGATGGCCCGCAAGGGGCGCCTCGCCGGCGTCGCCGACGAGGGCGGATGGTGGCCGGAATTCTCCAGCAACGAGGAGGCGCTGGAGACACTGACCGAGGCGATCCATCGCTCCGGCGAGACGCCCGGCAAGCGCGTCGTGATTTCGCTCGATATCGCTGCATCGGAATTCGGCGATGGCGCAGCAGGCGGGCGCTATCGCCTCGCGCTGGACCAGACCGAGCGCGATACCGGCGGCATGATCGACATGCTCGGACGCTGGATTGATGCCTATCCGATCGTCTCGATCGAGGATCCACTGGCCGAGAACGATCCGGATGGCATGCGTGCCTTCACCGCCCGCTTCGGAGCGCGCCTGCAGATCATCGGCGATGATTATCTCGTCACCAATGCGCGCCTCGTCGAGGCCGCCGTCACGGATCAGGCCTGCAATGCGGTGCTGATCAAGGTCAATCAGGCTGGGACCGTCAGCGAGGCGGTCGAAACCTTCACCGTCGCCGAACAGGCGGGATGGAGTGCCGTCGTTTCCGCACGCTCGGGCGAGACCGAGGATGTCTCGATCAGCCATCTCGCCGTCGGCCTTGGCGCGGGACAACTGAAGGTCGGCTCGTTCACGCGCTCGGAGCGGATGGCGAAATGGAACGAGTGCCTTCGCATCGGCTCGGCCTTGCCGGCGGATGCCTTCGTCGGCGGCGGCCCGCTCGCCGCGACCTGGTGGGGCGCCGCCGCGCGTCGCTGAACAGGGCCGCCATCTGTCGCGTCCCCGCTTGAACCGGTTCAGTCCCGGCGCTAACGCTATGTCTCATTCCGGAGGAGATTCATCATGTCGCTCAATGTGCTTTTCGTCGGCGGTACCGGCCAGATTTCGCTGCCTTGCGTAGAACTTGCGGTCGCGGCAGGTCATCGCGTGACCGTGTTCAATCGCGGCCGTTCTGCCGAAACGCTGCCGGCCGGCGTTGAGACCATCATCGGCTACATGAAGGACCCCGCCGTCTATGGCGCGCTCGGCGACCGCCGGTTCGACGTCGTCTGCCAGTTCATGCTGTTCACGCCCGAGGAGATGGACGAGGATATCCGCGTCTTCGCAGGCAAGACCGGACAGTACATCTTCATCTCGTCCGCTTCCGTCTATGAGAAGCCGGCGCAGCACTACGTCATCACGGAGAAGACGCCGACGGTGAATCCCTTCTGGCCCTACAGCCAGAAGAAGATCGCCGCCGAGGCGAAGTTGAAGGCCGCGAAGGATCTGCCCTTCACGATCGTGCGGCCGAGCCACACGGTGCGTAACGGCTTGCCGAGCATGATGAATGATGGCGACCTGACCGCCCGGCGCATGCTGGCCGGCAAGCCCGTCCTGGTTTGTGGCGACGGGACGTCACCCTGGACGCTGACGCGCTCGGTCGATCTCGCGAAGCCGTTTGTCGGCCTGTTCGGCAAGGAGGCGGCGCTGGGCGAGGATTTCCACATCACCGCCGATCGCGGCCATGGCTGGGATCAGATCTATCGCGCGATCGCCAAGGGTCTTGGCGTCGAGGCGAAGATCGTGCATGTGCCGACCGATACACTCGTCCGCTATAACGCCGAGTGGGAAGGCCCGCTGATGGGCGACAAGACCTGGGCGGCGCTGTTCGACAATTCCAAGGTGAAGCGTGTCGCCGGTGATTTCACCTGCGCCGAGGATTTGGACACGATCCTCGAGGAATCGCTGCGTCACCTGAAGCTGCGCCTTGCGAAGCCGGCTCCGGACACCGCAACCTCCGACGCCTTGATGGACCGCATCGCCGCTGAGCAGGCAGCGCTCGGCGCCTGATGCTCAGCGGCTGAAGCGCACGGGCACCGTCAGGGAGATCCGGCCGCCGCCGAAACCTTCAGGCGGCGCCGGAACCGGGCTGGAACGGCGCACGAGGCTCACGGCCTCGTCGTCGAGCCGGCCGTCGCCCGACGAATTGGCAAGCCGTGCCGAGATCACACGGCCGAGCCGGTCGATGCTAAACGCAACCGACGCGGTGCCGGCGCTGGCGCCGCGCGGGAAGCGCTTGTGCCGGTTGAGATGGGAAAGCAGCCGGCTCTTCCACGAGGCGGGCGACACCGAGGCCTGACCGGCGCCGGAAACCGCGGCCGCCGATTTCGACGCCTTCGCTGCCTTCGCGTCGGCACTGCGCGGTGCCGCGAGGCTCTTCGGCCTGGCGGCAACCTTTCGCTCGGCCGGCTTCTTCGGCTTTGCAGTCTCTGCCGTGCGAACCGGTTTCGTCTTGGGCGGCTCAGGCTTGGGGGCCTCCGCCTTGGGCGGCTCGACTTTCGGTGGCTCGGGCACTTTCGGAGGCTCAGGCGGCGGCGTCTTCTCGGGCGGGGGCGGTGGCGTCACTGGCTCAGGCAAGGTCGGCGATGGCTCTGCCTTGGGTGGCGGCGGCGGCTCGACCGGCTTCACAGGCTCCGGCGGCTTCACGGGTTCCGGCGGCGGCAAAGGCTCGGCCGGCTTTTCGGGCACGACCGGCTTGACCGGCTCCGGTGGCTGAGGGGGGTCGGGCGGCTTGATCGGCTCCGGTGGCGGTGGCTCGGGTGGCGATGGAGGCCGCGCCTCTGGTTCGGCCGGCGGCTCCTGCTGCTCGTCAGGCGTGCTTTCGGCGCTCGCGACCGACTGGATCGGCACAATGTCAGGCGTCACGGCGAGCGGCGCCAGTTCGATCATCATCGCCGGTGGCGGTTCGCTCGCCGCGGCTTCAAGGGGCTGCCATTCGATGGCGAGCCAGACAGCGGCGCCGTGGGCGGTCGCCACCAATGTTCCCGCCAGCAGCCAGCGCAGCGAGCCCGCGGCCATGCGAGCGAACGGGCGTCCCTTCGTTCTCATGGCGCCGCCCCGGCCGGAGCAGCGCCGGTATCCTCGATGCCAACCAGCGCGATGCTGAGATAGCCGGATGCGCGCAGGAGGTTCATCACGTCCATCAGCTCGCGATACGCGACGGTGCCGTCGGCGCGCAGGAAGACGCGCTTGGTGCGATCGCCGCCTGTCGCCGTGTCGAGTTGGCCCTGCAGGGCATCCCGGGCAACGGCGTCGTTTCCAAGCGCCAGCGAAAGATCCGGTTTCAGCGTGAGGAACAGCGGCTTTTCGGGTCGCTCGGCAGGCGTGGCATTCGAGGATGGCAGGTCGACGGCGACATCGACCGTCGAGAGCGGTGCTGCGACCATGAAAATGATGAGCAGCACGAGAATGACGTCGATGAACGGCGTGACGTTGATCTCCGAGACCTCGGCGACGTCGTCGTTGTCGGTATTCTTGAGCGAAACGGCCATGGTCTACTCCGCCGCAGCGAGGTCGACACCGCGCGGGCGCGGGGCGTTGCTGGCGACAGCCAGCCGTCCGCGATCGAGGTCGCGCGAGACATGCTGCATCACTTCGCCGGCGGCATCGGCGAGCTGGGCGCGGTAGCCGGCGATCGAGCGTGCGAAGACGTTGTAGATGATGACCGCCGGAATGGCGGCGACGAGGCCGATGGCCGTCGCGAGCAGCGCTTCGGCGATGCCGGGTGCGACGACGGCAAGGCTGGTCGTCTTGGTCTGGCTGATGCCAATAAAGGCGTTCATGATGCCCCAGACCGTGCCGAACAGGCCGACAAACGGCGCCGTCGAGCCGATCGTCGCGAGCACGCCGGTGCCGCGCGACATCGATCGTCCCGCACGGACCTCGATCCGCGACAGCTGGATCGCCAGCCGCTCCTTGATTCCCTCCGGCGAGAGATGCGCCGAGCGGCGCAGTTCGAGCGTCGCCGCCTGTGCAAGGTCCGCGACGGGGCCGGATCGCGTCCAGCCGCCGCCGAGCGCGCGGATCGCCTGGTCGAGGCTTTCCGCCTCGGCGAGGCGCCGCGTCGCGACCCGCGCCTTGCGCTTCGCGGCCAGGAGTTCGAGCGCCTTGGCGAGCCAGATCGTCCAGGTGACCAGCGAGGCAAAGGCGAGCCCGCCCATGACCGCCTGCACGACGATGTCGGCATCGCGCACCATCGTCCAGGGCGAGAGCGATTCGGGCAGCAGGCTGGCAACCGCCGCCTCGCTTTCCGGAGCCGACGTCTGCGCAGCGGCCGGCATCGCCATGACGGCGATCGCAGCCGCCGTGAACAGCCCGGCAAAGAGTGAAGTCAGGTCGAGCGGCGCCCGCTTGGTCATGGCAGCCCATCCCCGCAGTTCAGAATGATTTCAAAGTGCTTATCTACAATTGATCCAATGTAGATCGCACTGGCGGCCTGATGACTGCAGTAGGACGCCCGAGGAATCAAGAAGTAATTCTAAGAATTGAAAGATTAGATTTTGAATAATAACAAAGAAGGGCCGACTGGCATCGCCTGGAGCCTGCGGTTTCGTCGGCTTGCCGATCAGGCTCTCGCGGCGCGGCGCCCGGCAGAGCGCGTCGCGAAGCTCCCAATGAACGAGGGAACGGCTTCGGCGGGGAGCGGCTCCGAGATGAGGTAACCCTGAACGAGGTGACAATCCAAACCCCGGATCGCCTCCATTTCGGCGCGGGTTTCGACGCCTTCGGCAACGATGTCGAGGCCGAGGGCCGTCGCCAGCGCGACCATCGACCGAACCACGGCTGCCGTCTTCGGGCTGCTATCGAGGTCGGTCACGAAGGTCCGGTCGATCTTCAGCGTGTCGCAGGGCAGGGTGATGAGGTGGGTCAGCGATGCGAAGCCGGTGCCGAAATCGTCGAGCGCAACAGAAAATCCGAGTTCGCGCAGCGCTGTGAGCGTCGCCACCATCTTCTCGCCATCGCGCGATACCACGGTGGTTTCCGTCACCTCGATAGAGAGTTGGCTGCTCGAAAGACCGCGCAGTGCCATCTTCCGGTGGAGATCTGCGGCGAAGGCCTCGCTTCGCAGATCGAAGGCCGTCACGTTGAGGCTCACATGCAGCGGAATGGCGCTTCCGCGCCATTTGCTGAGGTCCTGCGTGACCTGGTCGATCATTGTCGCGGTGATGGCACGGGCGAGATCGGGCTCGTCGAAGGCCTCGATGAACCGGGCCGGCGTGAGGATGCCTTCGGTCGGATGATGCCAGCGCGCGAGCGCCTCGAAACCGACGAGCTGCTCGGTCCTGAGGTCGAGAAGCGGCTGATAATGGGGCCTGACCTCGCCAGCGAGGATGCCGCGCGCCAGCGATTGCATCAGCCGTGTCCGCCGATCGGCCTCGGCGCGCATCGCCGGCTCGAAGAAGACCGGGCGGGCGCGTCCGTTGCGCTTCGCGCGATAGACGGCGAGGTCCGCCGCGGCCATCAGCTCCATTTCGCCCTGTGCGTCGCCGGGAAAGACGGCGATGCCGGCACTGATGCTCACCGGTACATCCTGGCGCAAGACCGTCAGCGGCCGCATCACCTCGGCCAGCATCCGGGCAACGGCGCTCTGGGCTGCTTCGGCATCGATGGCGTCGATGAGCAGGACGGCGAACTCGTCGCCGCCAAGCCGTCCCGCGACATCGGTCGAGCGGATGGTTCGTGTCAGGCGCGCCGAGACCTCGCGCAGGACGACATCGCCAGTGCTGTGTCCGAAGCGATCATTGATGTCCTTGAAATGGTCGACATCCAGAATGCAAAGGGCCACCCGACGCCCCGTGCGCCGGGCGTCTTCGATGATCTGGTGAAAGCGCGTCTCGAAATAGCTGCGGTTTGGCAGATCGGTAAGGCTGTCGAAGCGGGCGCGGTAGATCAGTTCGGCTTCGAGCGCTCGGTTGCGCTCGATTTCGGCGCGTAGTTCGCCGGACGACGCTTCGATCGCCTCGTTGGTTGCGCGGAGATTCTCGGCTTGCAGTGCGAGCAGTCGGTTGGCCGTGAGCAGTTCGTTGCGCTGGCGCTCGATCGCGCGCGCAGCTTTACGCTGGGGTCCCAGATCGACATTGGTCACGGTCAGTCGATCGCCGTTCGGCGCGATGCGCAGTTGCCGCTCGACGATCTCGCCGTGCTGCGAGTAGCGCGTCTCGAAGACGTCGCGCTGCTGGCTTTCGACGGCGGCGATCATCCGCTGCAAGATGCCGTTGGTAGCGGCAATAGGGAAGTTCTGGATCAAGGACGTGCCGATGACCGCATCCGGCTCTCTCTTCATCCTTGATGCGCCTTCGGCGTTGATGGCGATCGTCTTGAAATCGCAGATCCCGCCGGTCTCGTCGCGAACCGCTTCCATCACGCTGATGCTGTCGGTACTGGCGTTGAACACCGACCGCATCAGGTCTTTTGCGTCCTCGCGGCTGCGCACATAGACGACGAGTTCCCGGGTCGTGCCGGTTCGAACTGGCAGAAGCAGGCGCTCATTGGTGCCGATCGAATTGAGACCGATATGGTCCTGGACAGCGAGACGCGGCCGTTCACCCCGAACGGCATCGGTATAGCGCCGCACGAAGGGCTGGACGCCGGGATTATCCAGGTCTGACAGGCGCCGTCCGGTGGGATCATGGCCGAACAGCGAGATGATGGTTGAGCCGACCTGGCGATAGACCAATGTGCCGTCGACAGGCGAAAGGATCATCAGCCGGTCCGCGATCTTGCCGGCTGGACCGGCGAGAAACGTCGCACGCTCGGGAATGCCACAGGCATCGGCTTCTGCAGCTTTCCAGGCCGCCAGCAGGTCGCGCACGTCGCAGAAATGCGTCGCGTCGTCGATGCTCCCTTCGATATCGTTGACAGCCCCGATCACATCGCCCTCATGATTGGCCGTGCAGACCTGCGTCAGGTTACCCGAATTGACTTAAGTCAAGCTTTCAGGCGAGCCGCAAGTAAAGCTGAAAATCAAGATCGGGAATTTCGGCGAAGAACCGTTCGCACTCGGCTTCCTTGATGGTCAGGAAGAGATCGACGAAGCGCGCACCCAGTCGTCGCGGCAGGAAGTCTGAGACGCGCGCCGCAGCGAGCGCGCCATGCCAGGTCGTCGGCAGGCTCGGAGCGATCTGCTCATAGCCGTTGCCGACGATCGGCGGGCCGGGGTCGATCGCCTTCTCGATGCCTTCCAGCATGCCGGCAAGGACTGTCGCGAGCGCAACATAGGGGTTGGCGTCCGCGCCACAGACGCGCTGCTCGAGGTGGCGGCTCGCGGGCGGGCCGGCAGTGACGCGAACGGGCACGGAACGGTTGTCGATCGCCCAGGCCGGCCCGACGGGGGCATAGGAATTGGCTTTAAAGCGGCGATAGGAATTGGCATTCGGCGCGAACATCGCAATGCTCTCGGCCATGGTCGCAAGAAGGCCGCCGATCGCGTGCTTCAGCAGCGGATTGGCCTCGCCTTCTCCGGCAAAGAGATTGTTGCCCTCGGCATCGGCGAGGCTGGCATGGACATGCATGCCGCTGCCGGAAAAGCCTGCATAGGGCTTGGCCATGAAGGTCGCGACATAGCCGTGCTTTTCGGCGACGCCCTTGACGAGCCGCTTGAAGAGGATGGCGTCGTCGGCAGCGCGCAAGGCGTCGGTCTGATGGCCCAGCACGATCTCGAACTGCCCTGGGGCATATTCCGAAATCAGCGTTCTCGCCGGCAGGCCCATCGCCTTGGCCCCGGCATAGACCTCATCGAGAAAGGGCGAGAAATCCTCGAGATCCTGCAGGAGATAGGCCTGCAAGCGCTCCTGGCGGAAGCCGCTCTTTCCGAGCGGCGGGCGCGGCCGCCCTTCCAGCATGGCGGCGCGGTCGATCAGATAGAATTCAAGCTCGATCGCGACGACCGGATGATAGCCTGCTTCGATGAGCGCAGACGCGGTGCGCGAGACCGCATGGCGGGGATCGGCATCGCTCGGGCTTCCGTCTTTCTCGAACGAGGTCAACACCATCTGGGCGGTCGGCACCGCGAGCCATGGCGCCGCGGTCAGCGTCCCGGCAACGGGAATGCAATCGCGGTCTGAATCACCTTCGTCCCAGACGAGCCCGGTTTCCTCGACATCGGCCCCGGTGATGTCGAGCGAGAGGATCGAGCAGGGCAGGGGCCGGCCATGCCGGAAAGCGCCGACCAGCTCCTCGCGGCGCAGGATCTTGCCGCGCTGCACGCCGCTCGGATCGGTGATGAAAGCCTCGAACTGCTCCACCTCGGGATGCGCGGCGAGGAAGGCCTCGGCCTCCTGCGGATCGAATCGATTCATGCCCTGGCCTCGCTTGCGCCGGCGACGATGTCGGAGGCCTCCGCTATCAAAAGGACGGGAGGTTCGACGATATCGCCACATGTCGCAGGTGATGCCAGTACCCGCGGCAACGGCAAGCCGCCGGGATCACGATCATGCGCGCGCTCCGAGCGCGCCTTTGAAGCCGGGAGATCAGACGGGATGGCTGCGGATTCGCGCGCTAGGCCGACATTTGCCTTGCCGCTGAGATCATCGATGGAATGCAATTGACGCTCTTGGCCCCCGATGCTTCGGGCCAGCATAGCGCACAGTTTCGGCGGAATTGAAGGCCCCGCGCGCCTTACGTGCGGGGCCGCCCGATCTATTCGGCGGCGCCGAGGGCAAAGGCGGGCGCCAAGCGACGCCGGACCTTGCGGGCGGCACGCTCAGCCGCGATCGCGTCGGGGAACATCATCCCTTCCAGCGCAGCAAAGGTGCGCTCCAGGGCGTGGAATGCGAAGGCGCGGCCGGATTTCACCAGAATACCCGCGGCTTTGTCGTCGATTTCGATGATGTAGTTGTCGAACACCGATAGCCTCCATTCGCCAACCTCGTTCCAAGCAAGGACCGGGCCACGATTGAGCAATTGTTTTCGAAGGTCGGGTCAGCCGAAGGGAAGCCCATCGGCCGGCTCGTTCCAATGCAGGACGTCAGGCTTGGTTCCGCCCGCCGCGACAGCGGACACGATGCGCGGATTGGGTGTTCGCGGACATGAGATCGAGGGTCAACGGAAGCCTCCTCGTGAAGAGATTTTCCGCCACGAACCTCTTGTCCGTGGCGCTTTAGCGTTGGTTTCGCGGTGCAAGCTGTTGGTCAAATTCCCGCGGCATCGGTGCGATGCGACGCCCATATGGCGCCGATGGCCGCCTAGCTACCAGCCAAGGATTTCCGTTTTTTGACAGTTCTGGAGATGGTTTTCGCGGGCTCCTGTGACGCCCCTCGGCTGACCGGCGGGTCGGGTCCGCAAGAGCTGAACGTGCCGCAGCGGTCGGCACGGCGTGTTCTGTGCAGATGCACGGCGTCATGCTCATCGATGAGGCGGCGTCCGGCTTTAGCCGCACAACGGCAGAGCGCCGCCATTTCGTGCCGCGGCGCAGCAACGAATTGCGTTGACTCGCGGAGGGAGCCGACGATTAACTGCACCAGAATGAATTAATGAAGCGGCGAAAACGTCGCTGCCCGATAGGGCGCAGGGAGGGTATCGGTGGAGAGGCCGGGCAACGGACGCGGGAGTAATTCCGCGCAGCTCCGACGCTATAACGAGCGGCTCGTCCTGCAGCGGCTCCGCCGCGCGGGCGAAGCCTCGAAGGCTGATCTTGCCCGCGCCGCCGACCTCACCAACACCGCTATCGGCGGCATCATCGAGAAGCTGGTCGATCTCGGCCTGATCGAGGCGGTTGGCAAGCGTCATGGCGGCGGCCGCGGCCAGCCGGCAACAATCCTCAGGCCCAATCCGGAAGGCGCCTATGGCATCGGCGTCCGCCTCGATCGTCGGTCCATCGAAACCGTGCTGATCAATTTTGGCGGACGCATCCTGGCGCGCCGGGACTATGACGGCGTGCTGCCGGCGCCTGAAGAAGCGCTTGCAATGGTGGCGCGCGATATCTTTGAGCTTCATGACATGCTGGCTCCGGACGCGCGGGCGCGTTTCGCCGGAATCGGGGTCGCCCAGCCCTATAATCTCGGCGCCTGGCTCGGCCGGCTCGGCCTGCCGCCGTCGGCGTTCGAACGTTGGGACGCGTTCGATTTCCCTGCCCGTCTCGAAGAGGAGACCGGGCTGCCGGTCTTCGCAGAGAATGATGGCAGCGCTGCCGCCATCGCCGAGCTCTTTTATGGCGTCGGGCGCAGCGCGGATGACTTCTTCTATCTCTTCATCGGTCCGGCGATCGGCGGCGGGATCGTGACGGGCGGCGACTGCCTGCGTGGCAGCCACGGCAATGCTGGTGACGTCGCCGTCATGCCGGTGGCGCCGAGCCGCCTTGCGTCGGCGCCGGCACCGGTTGACGGGCGCGACCTGCTCATCACCCGGGCGTCGCTGAACGCCCTGGCGCGCCATCTTTCCTATTATGGCGAACCCTCCGACAGTGCACTGGCGCTGGAGACTGCGTTGCGGCGGCAGCATCATGCCGTCGACGAATGGCTCGACGACATGGTCGACGCCCTCGCGCCGGCCGTCTGGTCAGCGATCGCGCTGCTCGATGTTCCGCTCGTCGTCGTCGATGCGGACATCGATGCCGGGCTCGTTGGCGCGGTGCTCAGCCGCCTCGGCGCGGCCCTTGATGCGGCAAAGCCGGAGGCGCGACGTCCTCCGCAGCTGCAGCGTGGCTCGTTCGGCCGCGACGCGGGCGCCATTGGCGCCGCGAGCCTGCCGATGTTCTATCATTTTGCACCGCGCGCCTCGATCCTGACGCGTGCGGACGACGAACGAGGGGGGAGGGACCTTCTCGTCGAAGCCTAGAATGCGGCGGTCGCTGGAGGGCGGCCGCCTGAAATCCGGGAGGAGCCGGACGTGTTGCGGGGGGACTGGTCGCTCCGCGGCGCAAGATGAAGACCGACCAGGGAGGAGAAGTCATGCTCAAGAAAATCGCGCTCGCCGCCAGCATTTTGACGCTGTCGGCCATGCCGGTTCTGGCCGATGAGGTCATCGGCCTCATCACCAAGACCGAGACCAACCCGTTCTTCGTCAAGATGCGTGAAGGCGCGCAGGCGAAGGCGACAGAACTTGGCATCACACTGCAGACCGCCGCCGGCAAATACGACGGCGACAACGACGGCCAGGTGGCAGCGATCGAAAATCTGATCGCGGCTGGTGCCAAGGGCTTTGCGATCGTGCCCTCGGATTCGAAGGCCATCGTCCCGACCATCCAGAAGGCGCGGGATGCCGGCCTCAAGGTGATCGTGCTCGACACGCCGCTCGACCCGATGAACGCCGCTGACGCCACGTTCGCCACCGACAACCGCAAGGCGGGCATGCTGATCGGCGAATGGGCCAAGGGAACGATGGGTGACAAGGCCAAGGACGCGAAGATCGTGTTCCTCGATCTCGCCACCAACCAGCCGACCGTCGATTACCTGCGCGACCAGGGCTTCATGCAGGGCTTCGGCATCGACGTGAAGGACCCGAACAAGTACGGCGACGAGGACGATGCACGCATCTGCACGCACGAAATCAGCCAGGGCGACCAGGAGAAGGGTCGCACGGCGATGGAGAACGCGCTGCAGAAGTGCCCGGACGTCAACCTGATCTACACGATCAACGAGCCGGCCGCAGCGGGCGCTTGGGAAGCGCTGAAGGCCGTCGGCAAGGATGACGGCAGCGTCATGATCGTCTCGGTCGACGGCGGCTGCCCGGGCGTCAAGAACGTCCAGGCCGGCGTCATCGGCGCTACCAGCCAGCAATATCCGCTGAAGATGGCTGCGATGGCCCTCGAGGCGATCCATTCCGGTACGCTGCCGACCATCGATCCGGCCGTCGGCTTCTTCGACACCGGCGCTCAGCTCGTCACCGCCAAGCCGGTCGACGGCGTGCCCGCGATCTCGGTCGAGGAAGGCCTGAAGCTCTGCTGGGGCTGAGCATAGCCTGAGGCCGGGCCTCGGCCCGGCCGTATAGAAAGCGGGAGCCGCAGCAGCGGCTCCCGTGGTCTGGCGACAGGGGAGGAGTTCGCCGCATGAGTGACAACGCTTCGGGCTCGACGTCTGCCGAGAGCGGACTTGCCGGCGCTGACCAGTCGGTCGCCAGCTTCGACGAAAACGATGTCGGCTTTGTCCGCCGCATCCAGAGTTTCCTGCATCAATATCCGACCAGCATTCCCTTCATCGTGCTGATCATCGGCGTCGCGATCTTCTCGGTCGCCGCGCCGGGCAAGTTCTTTGCGCCCTTCAATTTCTCGCTGGTTCTTCAGCAGGTGACGATCATCGCGGTGCTCGGCGTCGCGCAGACGCTGATCATCCTGACCGCCGGCATCGATCTCTCGGTCGGCGCGATCATGATCCTCTGTTCGGTCGTCATGGGCCGGACCGCCGTCGTCTATGGCGTCCCGGTCGAGATCGCCTTTCCGCTCGGCCTCATCTGCGGAATCGCCTGCGGCCTCGTGAACGGCTTGATCGTCACGCTGCTGCGCCTGCCGCCCTTCATCGTGACGCTCGGCACCTGGAGCATCTTCGGCGCGCTCAATGTCTGGTATTCGCGAAGCGAGACCATCCGATCGCAGGACATGCAAGAGGCGGCGCCGTTCCTGCAATGGACCGGATCGCTGTTCAAACCGTATGATTTCTTTTCGAAGACGCTCGGGCTCGACTGGACCTTCCTCAAGGGCTGGGTGCTGACCTACGGCTCGATCGTGATGCTGCTGGTCGCGCTCGCCGTCTGGTATATCCTGAACCGCACCGCCTTCGGCCGCCATGTCTATGCGACCGGCGATGATCCCGACGCCGCCCGCCTTGCCGGTATCAGCACGACCAAGACGCTGATTGGCGTCTATGCGCTGGCCGGCTTCATCTGCGCCATCGCGGCCTGGGTTCTCATCGGCCGTATCGGCGGCGTCAGCCCGCAGGCCGGGCAGACCGCCAATCTCGATTCGATCACCGCCGTGGTGATCGGCGGCACCAGCCTCTTCGGCGGGCGCGGCTCGATCATCGGCACGCTGATCGGCGCGCTCATCGTCGGTGTGTTCCGCAATGGTCTCGCGCTCTCCGGTCTCGAACTGCTCTGGCAGGATTTCGCGGTCGGCGTCTTGATCATCGTTGCCGTCACCATCGACCAGTGGATCAGGAAGCTATCGGCATGAGCACGGAACCGATCCTTCAGGCCCGGGGCCTCAACAAGCGCTACGGCCGCGTTGTCGCGCTCGACAACGCCGATTTCGACCTGATGCCGAACGAGATTCTTGCGGTCATCGGCGATAACGGCGCCGGCAAGTCGACGCTGATCAAGGCGTTGACCGGCGCGGTCATTCCCGATTTCGGCGAGATCCGTCTCAACGGGCAGCCGATCGCCTTCAAGAGCCCGATCGATGCCCGCAACCGCGGCATCGAGACGGTCTACCAGAACCTCGCTGTCTCGCCCGCCCTGTCGATCGCGGACAACTTGTTCCTCGGCCGCGAGAAACGGCGTGACGACTGGATCGGCAAGATCTTCAGGACCCTCGACCGCAGCTACATGCAACGCGAGGCGCGGCAGAAGTTGTCCGAGCTCGGCCTGTTGACGATCCAGAACATCAATCAGCCGGTCGAGACGCTGTCCGGTGGCCAAAGGCAGGGCGTCGCGGTCGCCCGCGCCGCGGCCTTTGGCAGTCGCGTGGTGATTCTCGACGAGCCGACGGCGGCGCTGGGCGTCAAGGAATCGCGCAAGGTGCTCGAACTGATGCTGCGGCTGAAGGCGAGGGGGCTGCCCATCGTCCTCATCAGCCACAACATGCCGCATGTGTTCGAGGTTGCCGACCGCATCCACATCCACCGCCTCGGCAAGCGCATCGCCGTCATCGATCCGAAGAAGCATTCGATGTCGGACGCTGTCGCGATCATGACGGGAGCCATGGCGCCGCCGGCCGCCGAAGCCGCCTGACCTGCGGTCGGGACGTCTGGAGTGAGGTCGACGCAACCGCGGCTCGAGCTTTTCGTCGATGACGTTGCCCGTTCGCTCGCCTTCTATGTCGGCGGGCTCCGATATCCCGCTTGGCAAGGGCGTGGAGATCGTGCTGGGGGTCGACGACGTCGTTCGCCTCCATGAGCGTGTCTGCGCCAGCGGCTGGCCCGCTGGCGGCGGCACCGATGCGGGGGACGGACCGACTTCCGCCTCCTCGATCCGGACAGCTACTATCTGTGGTTGATCAACTGAGTTGACCGCGAGTTGTGACGGACGTCACAGGTCCTCATCCCAAGCGATTCTAGAGTGTTCGTCCGCCGGCATTCTCTGCCCGGACGCGAGGGGAGCCCGGATTGGACGACACAGCGCTTGCCGTGATCGCCGCTCTCGGCCTGCTGCAGGTCAAGCATCTGCTCTGCGATTTCTTTCTCCAGACGCCACGCCAGATCGCCATGAAGGGTCGCTACGGCCACCCTGCCGGCATTGGCCATGCCGCGCTGCATGCGGCGGCCACGCTGCCGATCTTCTTTGTGCTGCCGGCGAGCCTGCCGGTCGCGCTCGCGATCATCGCGGCGGAATGCGTGCTGCACTATCACATCGACTGGGTGAAGGCCGTGACCGGCGAGCTCTATGGCTGGACCGTGCGCGACAAGGATTATTGGCGAGGCCTCGGCATCGATCAGTTCGCGCACCAGATCACCTATCTCGGCATCGTGCTCGTCCTGCTGCCGATCACGGATTGACGGGCGGCTGTCGCCCGAACAGTCGGCGCATCGCCTCGATGATCTCCCGGGTCCGGCTTTCGGTAGCGCGCGGCGCATCCGGCGAGCTCAGCCGCGTACGACGCTCGGCAAGGAGCGCGCCCATCCGGTCGAGGAGATCGGGCGAGCGGCGGAACATCGCCTCGAGCGCGACCTTGGTGATTTCGACGGCGATGGTCGTCTCGATCGCCGTGACGGTCGCGGCCCGCCGGGCCCCGGTGAGCATCGACATCTCACCGACGATCTCGCCGGGTCCGAGCGTCGCCACCGGCCGTGCCGCCCGGCGGTCCGCGACGGCAACGCCGAGGCGCCCCGTGACGATCGCCAGCATGAAGCCGCCGAAATCGCCCTCGTTCATGACGATCATGCCGCGCGTATAAGTGACGAGGCGGCAACGGGTCGCCAACTCGCTGCGCTGTTGCGGCGTCAGGGCGTCGGCGAACAGGCTGATTCGACCGAGAACGTCCTGGATATCCATGATGATCTCTCGTCGAGAGTCGGGCGCGGCGCCCGCGATCCCGGGTCGGTCAGGAGACGTGCATCGGCAGCGATGCATCCGCGAAGCTCGGCATCGATTCGGCCGAGAGATCCAGGAGGCTGCGCAATGCGCCACGATCACGCGCCACGTCGGCGATCGTGTAGCGATCGAGCACTGCAAAGAAGGCGCCGAGCGCTTCGCTGAGAATCCGATTCACGCCGCAAGAATCGACCAGCGGGCAGTCGCGATTGGCGGTGTCGAAGCAATCGGTCAGGAAGAAGTTGCTCTCGGTGGCGCGGACAACGGCGCCGATGGTGATCTCATGCGCCGGACGCGCCAGGCGGATACCGCCATTGCGGCCGCGAATGGTCTCGACGAAGCCGCTCTCGACCAGCACATGCATGATCTTGAAGAGATGCAGCTCGGAAATCCCGTAGGTCGTGGCGATATCACGAATACGGCTGTTATCCGTCGTATTGGCGGCGCAGTAGAGCAGCACGCGGATCGAATAGCTCGTCTGCTGGGTAAGACGCATGCGACATCCCTCGCTGACACCCGATGGCGGCCCCGTTCGGGCCAGCCTGTTATGGGCACTAAAGATCCTTCTTAAAGTCTCCTTTGGAAGGTTTCAACCGCCGGCCAGCGGAGGGCGGGCAAAGCAAAGGCCCGGAAGCTGGGCTCCCGGGCCTTCAAAATCGTTGACGCGTGCGCGTCTGATCAGATCAGCGAGCCATTGACGACCGCCTGGCCATCCTTGTCGAAGAGGTGAACCGTCTTCGGGTCGATGATGATGCGGACATTGTCGCCCGAGCGCTGGCCGGCGAGTCCGTCGGCCTTCACGACCGTCGATTCGGTGCCCTCGACATCGACATAGATCATCGTCTCGCCGCCGAGATGCTCGGACAGCACGACCTTGCCGGGGACGCCGGTATCGGTCGGGGCGATCGTGAGATGCTCCGGACGAACGCCGAGCGTGTACGGGCCGGGGCTGATCGAAGCGCCGCGGGTCGGGATCGCGATGGTCGAGCCGCCGGGCAGAGCGATGATCGCCGAACCGCCGGTGACCTCGGAGACGTTGACGTTGAACAGATTCATCTTCGGGCTGCCGATGAAGGTCGCGACGAAGAGATTGTTCGGGCGGTGGTAAAGCTCGAGCGGCGAGCCGACCTGCTCGATGCGGCCGGCGCTGAGCACGACGATCTTGTCGGCCATCGTCATCGCTTCGACCTGGTCGTGCGTGACGTAGATCATCGTCGCCTTGAGATCATTATGCAGGCGCGAGATCTCGATGCGCATCTGCACGCGCAGCGCGGCGTCGAGGTTCGACAGCGGCTCGTCGAACAGGAACACGTCCGGTTCGCGCACGATGGCACGGCCGATGGCGACGCGCTGGCGCTGACCGCCCGAAAGCTGGGCCGGACGGCGATTGAGCAGCTCCGTGAGGTGCAGCATCTTCGCCGCCTTGGCGGTGCGCTCCTGGATCTCAGGCTTCGGCATCTTCGCCATCTTCATGCCGAAACCGATATTCTCGGCCACGGTCATGTGCGGATAAAGAGCGTAGGACTGGAACACCATCGAAACGCCGCGCTCAGCCGGAGCCAGGCGGGTCACGTCGCGATCGCCGATCCGAACCGAGCCGTCCGTGGTGCCTTCGAGGCCCGCGATCAGACGGAGAAGGGTCGACTTGCCGCAGCCCGACGGCCCGACGAACACGCAGAATTCGCCGTCCTTGACCTCGAGGTCGACGCCGCGAATGATCGGCACTTCGCCGAACGATTTCTGCACCTGACGAAGCGTCAGACTTGCCATTGAACTTTCTCCCAAATGTGAGGGCGCGAAACGCCGAGGCATTCCAAGCCCATAACAGGCTAGTTTCCTCCGGGCGCTAACGTCCACGATCCTAAGGCGGGAGTAAAGTACGAAATCGTCATTTGCTGATACGATCCCGCTAGTTTGATAAGGTATGGCCGCTGGCGCTCGCCTTCGCCTGCGCTATGATCCGCCCGTCCAATCGGGCGACAACCCTCATGCACTATCAGGAATTCCTGGTCGATCCCGACCATCTAACGCCGGAGCGCGGCTCCTTCAATGTGGGCAGCATCAATCGCGTCCGCCTCATGCGCTCCGCGCATGTGCACAGCCATGTCGAGATCAACCTGATCGTCGAGGGACAGATGACCTATCTGTTCAATGGCCGGACGGTGACGCTGAAACGCGGCGATCTCGGCATGTTCTGGGCGGCCATTCCGCATCGGGTCATCGAGGTGGAGGCGGGGACCCGCTTCATCTGCAGCGACCTGCCGATCGACATGTGCCTGGCAATGCCGGGCTGCGAAGCGCTCAAGACCGCCTTGCTACAGGGCGGCCTTCTTGTGGCCGCCAAGGTGCATGCCTTCGAGCAGCCGCTCTTCGAATCCTGGCACCGGGACCTGACCGAACGCCGCGAGACGATGCTGGCGGTGGTGCGTGACGAGCTTGCGGCGCGGCTGCGGCGATTCGAACTCGACGGCTGGCGCGACCTCGCCTCCGACGACGAGGAGCGTCGTGCCCGCGAGGCGGATCCCGACGCCGCCGAGCCGCACCGCGACAAGGTGCATCGCATGGCGCGCTATATCGCCGAGCATGCCACGGCGCCGATCGCCGTTGCCGACATCGCGGCGTCCGTCGGGTTGCATCCCAACTACGCGATGACATTGTTCCGTCGGACGCTCGGGATGACGATCAATGAATATGTGACGCGCCAGCGGCTGATGCTGGCGCATGGCCGCCTGCTCGCCAGCGATGGCGATATCGCGGCCATCGCCTTTGAGGCCGGCTTCGGTTCGCTCAGCCGCTTCTACGAGGCGTTCCGCGAGCGTTATGGCTGCACGCCGCGCGACATGCGCCGCAGCTTTCGGGAGACCCGCGCCGCCGCAGCGATCTGATCGAGCCGGCGACGAATTATTTCATCGGCGGGCGACGGATGCCGTGTTCTGGTTCGTATCATGCTGGTCGAACCTCGGAGCCGGATCAGCCTATGGCCGTTTGGAAGCAACTGCTGCTATGCGTCGTCGTCCTCGTGATTGCAGGCGGCGGCTGGTACGCCTACCAGCATCGGGACGCACTTTTCGGCGGGGCGGAAGGGCAGCAGGCGGCCGGAGCAGGCGGACAGCAGGGCGGCGCGGGCGGTGGCCGGCGCGGCGGTTTCGCCGCTGGTCCGACGCTTGTTGTCTCTGCGCCTGTTGGCAGCGACATCGTGACTGACAATGTCCGCGCGGTCGGCACTGTCTTGGTGCCGCAATCGATCAACGTCTATCCGCAGGTGACCGCCGAGGTCACCGAAATACTGTTCAAGGCTGGCGACAAAGTTGCCAAGGGACAAGCGCTGGTCCGCCTCGACGATGCCGACCAGAAGGTCGCGCTCGACCTCGCGCAGGTGGCGCTCAGCGACGCCAAGAAGACGCTTGATCGCTCGCAGAAACTCGCCAACACGAACAACCTCACGCTTTCAGCGCTTCAGGATGCGCAATCGGCGGAGCGCAGGGGCGAGATCGGCGTGCTCAGCGCCCAGATCGCGCTCGATCGGCGCACCATCAACGCACCTTTTGAAGGCGTCGTCGGCATCAGCAATCTCTCCATCGGAGACCTGGTGACGCCGACGACCGTCATCACAACGCTCGATGATCCCTCGGTGATGAAGGTGACCTTCCTCATTCCCGAGCGCTATGCCGGCCGCGTCGCTCTCGGCCAGGCCATCACTGCCTTGGCGGAGTCGAAACCGGGGACGGTCATCAACGGCAAGCTGACGGCGATCGATACGCGTGTCGATTCGACGGCCCGGACGCTGAAGCTCGAGGCAACGCTGGATGCGGCGGCTGCGCAGGCAATCGGCGTCAGGCCCGGCATGGCGATCAAGGTCGAGCTGCCCTTCCCGGGGGACAAGCAGCTGGCGGTTTCCGCGCTGTCGATCCAGTGGGACCGCAGCGGCTCCTATGTCTGGAAGGTCGCCGGTGACGGCGTGGCGCGGGCGCCAATCACGATCCTCGAGCGGCAGAGCGGCCGCGTCCTGGTCGCGTCCGACGATCTGAAGGAGGGCGACCGGATCATCGTCGAGGGACTGCAGCGGCTGCGGCCAGGCGTCAAGATCGCCGAGGCCGGGCAGGCGTCTGACGTCAAGCCTGCGGCTAGTGGTGGCAATGGCGCGAAGCCGCTGGCCCAGGGGAGCTGACGCATGACCGACAAGAGCGCCGAGCCCCAGCACCATCACCACGAGATCGAGCACGATCCGATCCCGAAATCGGGCACGAAGCCGAGTGGCATTTCGGCGCTGTCCGTGCGCCGGCCGGTGCTCGCGATCGTCGCCAATATCCTGATCGTCGTCGCCGGCCTCGCCGCGATCGGCGGCGTCGAAATCCGCGAACTGCCGAACATCGATCAGCCGGTCGTCACCATCACCACCACTTATGATGGTGCGACGCCGGATACGATGGACAAGGAGGTGACGAGCGTCATCGAGAACGCCGTCGCCGGCGTTTCCGGCTGGACCGACATCCAGTCACAGTCGACGAGCGGCCGCAGCCGCGTCACCGTCCAGTTTTCCGACGCGACGGATATCAACGTCGCCGCCAATGATCTGCGCGATGCCGTCGGCAATGCCCAGCGCAATCTGCCGACGGATGCCGATCCGCCAACGATCGCCAAGGCCGATACCAATGGCGACGCGATCATGCGGCTTGCGGTCACCTCGAAGGTCCAGAACATCGAGCAACTCACCCAGCTCGTGAACGACACCATCGTCGATCGCCTGAAATCGGTGGCGGGTGTCGCCACCGTGCAGGTCAATGGCGACCGCTCGCCGATGATCAGCATCTATGTCGATCCGATGCGGCTCGCGGCCTATGGCTTGACCGTCGCCGATCTCAAGACGGCGCTCGCGACCGTGGCGCTCGACGTGCCCGCTGGCAATCTCACCGACATCAACCGGACGATGTTTGTGCGCGCCGATGCGAGCGTCAAAGGCGCCGACGACGTCAAGGCCATCCGCATCAAAGGTGACACCCGCGTGGGCGATGTCGCCGATGTCGTCTTCGGTCCCGCTGCGAAATCCTCCACGCTTCAGGTCAATGGCAGCACGGGCGTAGGCCTCGGCATCGTGCGCCAGGCGAGCTCCAACACGCTCACCATTTCCACGGGCATCCGCCAGGCGGTCGACGAATTGAAGGCGACGCTGCCGGCCGATGTCAGCGTTCGCATCACGTCCGATGACGCCAATTTCATTGCAGGTTCCTTCGAGGAGGTCGAGCGCAGTCTCGTCCTGTCGATCGCGATCGTCATCGGCATCATCTATCTGTTCCTCGGCTCGCTGCGCACGACGCTCATCCCCGCCGTCACCGTGCCCGTCTCTCTGCTCGGCACCATTGCGGCGATGTATCTTATGGGCTTCTCGCTCAATATCCTGACGCTGCTGGCGCTGGTGCTGGCGACCGGCCTCGTCGTCGACGACGCCATCGTCGTGCTGGAGAACATCGCCCGCCGCCGTCACGAGGGCATGGGGCCGCGCGCCGCAGCGGTGCTCGGCGCCAAGCAGGTGTTCTTCGCCGTCATCTCGACCACGGCGACGCTCGCCGCGGTGTTCATTCCCATCTCGTTCTTCAAGGGCACCGCGGGTCGCCTCTTCTCCGAATTCGGCTTCGTGCTGGCCTTTTCGGTGGCGCTGTCCGCCTTTGTCGCGCTGACCCTCGTCCCGATGCTGGGCTCGCGCCTGCTCGGTGATGGCGATCATGGCGGCGAGGCCAAGGGCAACCTCTTCAATCGCGCGCTCGGCGCGATCGGACGGCGCGGCCATCGGCTCTATGAGCGCCTGCTCGACGCCTCGCTGCAGGCGCCTGTGGTCGTCATCCTGATCAGCGTTCTGTTCGCCGGCGGCGCGTTTCTCGCCTTCGAAACCCTGCCGCAACAGCTGACGCCGCAGGAAGATCGCGGCGCGGTGATCGTCTCGCTCTCGACGCCGCAGGGCTCGACCATCGACTACACGCAGGGCCAGATGCAACTGGTCCAGGCGGCCGTGCAGCCGCTGCTCGATTCGGGCGAGGCAACCAATTCCTTCTCGATCGCCGGCAATTTCAATAACCCGAACAGCGGCTTCATGTTCGTGACGCTCGCGCCGTGGAGCGAACGTCACCGCAGCCAGCAGGCGATCAGCGCCGAGGTCGCGGCGAAGGTCCGCAACATCCCGGGCGCCGTGGTCAATATCCGCCAGCCGAACAGCCTTGGCATCCGCGGCGGTGGTCAGGGCCTGACCTTTGCGGTGACCGGTCTCGACTACGACACGATCTCGAAAGGGGCGACGGACCTCATCAACACCCTGTCCGCCAATCCGGCCTTCTCGAATGTCCAGCTCAACTATGATCTGAACCAGCCGCAGCTTCAGGTGAAGATCGACCGCGACCGCGCCGCCGATCTCGGTGTTTCCGTCGCCGATGTCGGCACGATTGTCTCGACGCTGCTCGCCAGCGCCGATATGGGCGACTTCTATATCGGCGATGACAAGATCAACATCCGCGCCATGGCGCCGGATGGGTTGATCGTGACGCCGGGCGACCTCGAGAATGTCCAGGTGCGTACGGCGGGCGGCACGATGATCCCGCTGTCGTCGGTTGTCACGGTCAGCGAGGAATCGACCTCGCCGACGCTCGCGCGCCAGTCGCAGCGCCGCGCCGTTCCGATCACAGCGACGCTTTCGCAAGGCGTCGATCTTGGCTCGGCGATGAGTGTCCTGAACGAGGAGGCGAAGCAACTCCCGGCCGGGCTTGGCATCGTCTATACGGGCGAGGCGGCCACGCTCAACGAGACCTCGAGCGGTGTGCTCACCACCTTCGGCTTCGCTGTGATCATCATTCTCCTGGTGCTCGCGGCGCAGTTCGAGAGCTTCGTCGCCGCCGCGATCCTTTTCGCGACGGTGCCGTTCGGTGTCGCCTCCGGCATCTATGCGATCATGCTGTCGGGCGGTTCGCTGAACATCTACAGCCAGATCGGCCTTGTGATGCTGGTCGGCCTGATGGCGAAGAACGGCATCCTGATCGTCGAATTCGCCAACCAGCTCCGCGACGAGGGGCTATCGGTACGCGATGCCATTCGCGAGGCCTGTCTCGTCCGTCTCCGTCCCGTTCTGATGACCATGATCGCGACCGTGCTCGGCGGCCTGCCGCTGATCCTGACCGGCGGTGCCGGCTCGGAGGCGCGGGCGGCGCTGGGCTGGATCATGGTCGGCGGGCTCGGCTTCTCGGCGCTGGCAACGCTGTTCCTGACGCCAGTTGCCTTCCTGCTGCTTGCCGGGCTCAGCAAGCCGCGCGTCGCGGAGGAAGAGCGGTTGATGCGCGAACTCGCCGCCGCCGAAGATGACGACCGTCGCCGCCGCAAGGAAGCCGCCGAAGCGGGGGAGGCCGACACGCGGCCGCCGCTGCAGATCGCGGCCGAGTGAGGCGAGATGGCGCGGTCACCCGTCATGAATGCTGGACGCGAGGCTGCCACTGCGGCGCCGATGCGTTATCGTCTCATGATCGGCGGTAAGGCTGAATCGGCGCCCGGCGCGGCCCGGATGAAGGACGAAAGCTCATCCTTGAGCGAGATCGACGAAAAAGCGGCGGCCGACGCGGTCCGAAGCGACGAGGCCTTGATGCGCGCGGTTGCCGATGGCGACGGCGAGGCTTTCGGCCGCGTCATCGCGGCCGAAGCGCCGCGGCTGACGCGGTTTGTCGCTGCCGTCCTCGGCGATCTTTCCGAGGCTGAGGAAGTCGTGCAGGAGGCGCTGATCCGGCTCTGGCGCAACGCCGAAGCCTGGGAACCGCGCGGCCGGATCGGGACGTGGCTGCATCGTGTCGCCTATCGCCTCTCCATCGATCGCCTTCGCCGCCGCCGGCCGCATATCGACATCGATGAGCTTGAAAATGTTCTCGAGGACGAGGCGCCGACGCCGGAAAGGCAATTGGTCCGCGTTGAAGACGTAAGGTTGGTGCATGAAGCGCTCGACCGGATGCCGGATCGGCAGCGAGCCGTGATCGTCCTCGCGCATTTTCAGGAGCTGAGCCAGGCAGAAGCCTCGGCTGTGATGGGCATGAGCCAACATGCCTACGAATCCCTGCTCGCCCGCGCTCGCCGCCGCCTGCGCGGCATGCTTGCGGGGGAGGAGACGGGAGACCGGGAGGAATGGACGGAATCATGAGCAACACCAGCGAACACGAAACCGAGGCGCTGCATCGCGGTCCGATCGGGCTGCGCGACGCCGTTGATCATTGGGGTGCCGATCTCGGGCGTTGGCCGGACCGCGCTCTGGCCGCGCATGGGCGAGAGGCCCTGCTCGCCGACCGCTCCTTCCGCGCTTATCGCGACGACGCGCAGGCGCTCGACATCCGGCTGAAGACGGTAGCCACCGCCCTCGATGCACGGATTGCCGCCGGCTCGCTTGACCGTATCCGTGCCGGTGTTCTTGCCAAGGCGGCGCCGCGGCCCGTGCGCTGGCACCGCCGTCTGGCGGCCGCGGCAGCCGTTGTCGTCGTGGCCGGCGCGCTCGGCGGCGCTTCGGGCTTCGTCTTCGCGCCGGCGGGCGAGGACATGCGGGTCGCGAGCGTCGTTCAGCTTGATCCGCTGCTGTTCGGCCCGTCCGAGTTCGGCTTCTGATGACGATCGACCTGAAGCCGCGACGGCGGATCAGCTGGCTGTGGTTGGCGCTCGTATGCTCTCTGGCGGTCAATGCTTTCGTGCTGGGCGCGTTCGTCACGGAGCGGCTTGGCTTCCGTCATGGCGATGGCGGTCCCCGTGCCGTCAAGATGGAGCTGCGCTGGCTGAAGGACCGGCTCTCGCCGGATTCGGTCACCACGATCGAGGCATCGCTGGATAAATTGAAGCCGGATGTGCTGACCCGGCTTCAGCGGTTGAAGACGCTGCGCGCCGAACTCGCCGTTCTCGCCGCCGCGCCGGAGCCAGATCGCGCCGCCATCGACGAGCATCTCCGCGAGATCCGTATCGAGGTCGGCGCCATGCAGGAGCAGATCCAGTCGCGCACGTTCGACTCGGTGCTCGCCCTGCCGGCCGACCAGCGCGCTGCGCTCGGCAAGCCGCAGGATGACTGAGCGAGCTGCGGAAGACAGACCGGACCGCCGTCGCGACGCGTAACAATCAATGGTGCGGCGTGCGAAATTCCCAAAGAAAAGGGGCCGCCGAAGCGGCCCCAGTTGGGAGGAAACGAAGCCCTCGCTCAGCGTGGCGCGAGCAACCGCGCAGCGTCTTCGGCGGTAAGTGGTGCCGGACGCTCGGTGGTGGTTGAAAGCGTGATCACCTGGCGCGACGCCGCTGCCTCGAGCACCGAGACCATGACATCGAGGGCGTGCAGCGCGACGCGGCCGGAGCAGCGGGGCTCGCGGCCATTTTCCGCCGCATCCAGCATGTCGGCAACACCGAGCATGCGGTAATTGGCATGGCCGTGATCGTCGCCCCAGTTACCCTTGCCGAACGGTGCGTCCTCGGTGCCGACTGCAATGAAGTCGCCGCCGCGCTCGGAATACTGGATCGTGCCGCCGAAGAAGTTCGGGTCCGGCACCAGCATCGTGCCTTCCGAGCCATAGAGCTCGATCGGGTTGATATGGCCGTGCTTCCACACGTCCCATGAGGCGGCGAGCGTCACCTGCGCGCCGCTCTTGAATTCAAGCACCGCATTGATGGTGGTCGGCGTGCCGACCGGCACGGTCTTGCCCTTGAGCGGCCCTTCGGCCGTGACGGTACGCTCCTCGAAACCCTTCGAGGCGAAGGCCGTCACATGGGTGACCGGTCCGACCAGGTTGACGAGCGCCGCGATATAATAGGGTCCGAGATCGAGGATCGGCCCGCCGCCCGGCTGGAAGAAGAAGCCGGGATTGGGGTGCCAATGCTCCATGCCGTGGCTCATCACATGCATGGTGCCGGAGACGACACGGCCGATCTTGCCTGCGTCGATCAGCTTGCGTGCCGTCTGGCCGCCGCCGCCGAGAAACGTGTCCGGCGCGCTGCCGAGTTTCAGCCCGCGCGCGTCGGCTTCCGCCACCAGCTTCTTGCCGTCCTCGACCGAAAGCGCGAACGGCTTCTCGGAATAGGCGTGCTTGCCGGCGGAGAGGATGGCGTGGCTGATCTCGTAATGCGCCGACGGGATGGTCAGGTTGATGACCGTGTCGATCTCGCCGTCCTGAAGCAGTTCGTCAACTGTCATGGCGCGGACGCCGAAGGCATCGGCCCGGGCCTTGGCGGCGGCCGGTACGATATCGGCGACTGCGACGATCTTCGTGCCGGGAAAGAGCGGCGCGAGCTTGAGATAAGCCTGTGAGATGTTGCCGGCGCCGATGAGTCCGATCTTGTGGATGGTGGTCATGACAGCTCTCAGACAGCGAAGGACTTGATGGCGGCGAAGGAACGCTCGGCGAAGCGCTTCCAGTCGGCCGGATTGTCATGCTCGGCGACGAGAAGGCCGGCATTCGGCGCCTTCTGGATATGCGGCCACAGCGCGGCCCAATCGACGACGCCATGACCCACATCGGCCCAGCCATCCTCTACGGTGGTGCCGGCCGGAGCGATGTCCTTGATATGGAACGCGATCACGTCCGAGGCCAGCTTGTCGATCTCGGGCGCGGCATCCTTGCCGGCGCGGACGACCCAGCCGAGATCGAGTTCCGAGGCGACGCCATTGCCGATCAGATGATCGATCGGACGCGAGCCATCGGAAAGCGTCGCATACTCGAAATCATGGTTGTGATAGCCGAGGCCGAGGCCGGCCGCCTTCACCGTCTGCGCCGTGGCCGCGAGCTTCTCGCCCAGCTTCTTCCAGCCATCGACATCGGCAGGCCGGTCTTCGGCACCGAGATAGGGGATGACGATGGTGTGAGCGCCGATCGTCTTGGCGATATCGATGAACCGCGCCGTCTCGCCGGTCACGCCGTCCATCGGCGCATGGAAAGTCGGCGTCGCCAAGCCAACGGCATCGACCTTGGCGCGGTAGCCGGCCGGGTCTTCGCCATAGAGCGGATAATAGGGCTCGACGGCGTCATAGCCGATCTTCGCGAGGCCCTCGAGCACGGTTTCGAGCGGCGGAAAATTGCGTGCGGAATAGAGCTGGAAGGAGATCTTGTGCTTGGGCATGGAGGCTCTCGTGGATCTGGCGGGTGAGAAGGGCGAGGGGAGGCGGCGCTCCGCGTCGCGAGGAATCAGAGGCGTGCACCACCTGTTTTATCGAAGATCGACGCCTGCGAAGGCGAGAAGAAGGCATCGACCGTCGCGGGGGTGGCGACATGATCGTCGCCATCGATGCGCACCGCGAATTGTGTTCCCGAAACATGGCCCCAGACAAGGCTGTCGGCGCCCATCGGCTCGACGAGGTTGAGATGGATCGGCAGGATGGTCGCGTCCTCGGCCTTCTCCTTGAGCTCGATCTGTTCGGGACGGATGCCGATCGTTGCTGGCTGTCCGTCCTTTGCGTCGCCTGAGAATTCATAACCGCTGATGTCGAGGCGCGTTCCGTCCGAAAGGACAAAGCCGGGCGCGCCGATGCCAAGAGCGAGCGTGCCATCGACGAAATTCATGCCAGGCGATCCAACAAAACCGGCAACGAAGCGATTGATCGGCCGGCGATAGATTTCCTTCGGGCTTGCCAGCTGCTGGATCACGCCGCCATTCATCACGGCAATGCGGTCCGCCAGCGTGAGCGCCTCGATCTGGTCATGTGTCACATAGATCATCGTCGAACCGAGTTCGTGATGCAGCCGCTTGATTTCGACGCGCAGCTCGGTGCGCAGTTTTGCGTCTAGATTGCTGAGCGGCTCGTCGAACAGGAAGACATCGACATCGCGCACCAGCGCCCGGCCGATCGCGACGCGCTGGCGCTGTCCGCCCGAAAGCTCCGAGGGGCGTCGACCCAGCAGCGGCTCGATCTGCAGGATCTTGGCGGCCTTGGCGACGCGCTTCTCGATCTCGTCATGCGGCGTCTTGGCCATCTTCAGGCCGAAGGACAGATTGCCCTTCACCGTCATGCGTGGGTAGAGCGCATAGGACTGGAACACCATGCCGATGCCACGGTCCTTCGGCTCCTCCCAAGTGACGTTCTTGCCGCCGATCCAGATCTGGCCCGCCGTAACGTCCAGCAGGCCAGCGACGGCATTGAGGAGGGTGGACTTGCCGCAGCCCGACGGTCCGAGCAGGACGATGAACTCGCCCTCGGCGATGTCGAGATTGAGCGTCTTCAGAACCTTGAGCGTACCGAAATCGATCTCGAGATCGCGGATGGAAACGGTGGCCATGGATTACCCCTTCACGGCGCCGGCGGCGATGCCGCGAACGAACCAGCGACCCGACACGAAATAGACGATGAGCGGCACCAGCGCGGTCAGGATGGTTGCCGCCATGTTGACGTTGTATTCGCGCTCGCCGGTCGTGGTGTTGACGACATTGTTGAGCTCGACGGTCATCGGGAAGTTTTCGCGCCCGGCGAAGATCAGGCCGAACAGGAAGTCGTTCCAGATCCCGGTCACCTGCAGGATCACGGCGACGATGATGATCGGGGTCGACAGCGGCAGCATCAGGCGGAAGAAGATGGCCCAGAACCCGCCGCCATCGACGCGCGCCGCCTTGAAGAGATCGATCGGGATGCCCGCATAGAAATTGCGGAACAGGAGCGTCATCAGCGGCAGGCCGAAGATGGTGTGCACCACGACGATGCCGGGCAGCGAATTATAGAGCCCGACCGTCGAGAGCATCCGGACCAGGGGATAGAGGAACACCTGATAAGGGATGAAGGCGCCGAGCAGCAGCACGGCGAACAGGAAGTTCGCGCCGCGCGGCCGCCAGAACGACAGGGCGTAGCCGATGGTGGCGCCGAGCGCGATCGAGACGATGACGCTCGGCACGAGAATGCGGAAGGAATTCAGGAAGCCGACCTTGATGCCGTCGCAGTTGACGCCCGTACAGGCATAGGTCCAGGCCTTGATCCATGGCTCGATGGTCGGCGCCAGCGGGAAGGAGAATAGATTGCCGAGGCGGATCTCGGCCATCGGCTTGATCGAGGTGATCAGCATCACATAGAGCGGCAACAGGAAGAACGCGGCCGAGACGACGAGAAAGGCATAGACGCCAATCCGCGCGGGCGTGAGCCGGGTCGGGCGCGGGCCCTGCGGTTCCATGGTCGTGGTCGACATCATGCACCTCGTCCGCGCTGGCCGCGGAAATATTGCGAATAGAGCCAGGGCGCCAGCACCACCAGCACGGTGATGAACATCACGGTCGAGGCTGCGGTGGCGAGGCCGACATTCTGGCGGTTGAACAGATAGTCGATGACGAACTTCGCCGGGACTTCGGTTGAAATGCCGGGCCCGCCGCCCGTCAGCGCGATGACGAGGTCGTAGACCTTCACCACGGCGGTCGCGAGCAGCACGGTCGCCGTCACGAACATCGGCGAGAGCATCGGCACGATGATGTGCAGATAGACGCGCCAGGTCGGGATGCCGTCGACCTTGGCGGCCTTCCAGAGCTCCTGGTCGACGCCTCTGAGGCCCGCGAGCAGGATCGCCATCACGAGCCCCGAGGCCTGCCAGATGCCGGCGATCGCGATCACATAGATCGCGCGGTCGCCGCGCACCAGCCAGTCGAAGGTGAAGTCCTGCCAGCCCCAGTTGCGCACGGTCTGCTGCACGCCGAGCGTCGGGTTCAGCGTCCACTGCCAGACAAGGCCGGTGACGATGAAGGACATGGCATAGGGATAGAGGAAGATCGTCCGGAACACGCTTTCGGCGCGGATCTTCTGGTCGATGAAGACCGCCAGCAGGAAACCGAAGATCAGGCAGCCAATGATGAAGCAGGCGCCGAAGATGAAGAGGTTTTGACCGGAGATGATCCAGCGCTCGGTCGCGAACAGCCGCTCATACTGTTTCAGGCCGACAAAATCGTAGGTCGGAAAGACCTTGGTGCTCGTGAAGGAAATCCGAATCGTCCAGGCGATCGTCCCGAGATAGGCGAAGATCACGATCAGCCAAGCCGGGAGCAGGGCGATCTGGGCCGCGATCGAGCGGAAAAAGCGCGGTTTCATGCTGGTCCTCCGGCCAAGCGCTGGCGATAGACCGGCAGGGCCAGCCTATCACGCGCTGAAAGGGCTAGGGCGAGCGCCTTGCGCCCGCCCCGTTGCCGTTCTTACTTGGCGCCTTCGACGATCGAGGCGATCGAGGCGACGAAGTCGTCGGAGGTCTTCGACTTGTCGGAGAAGAAGCTCGCAATCGCGTCGGTGAACGAGCCCGAGACGTCAGGCGAGATCAGGATGTCGGTCGATTCGACGACATTGCCGGCCTTGGCGAGTGCGATGCCCTGGGCGGCGCAAGCGTCGACCTTGGAGAGATCGACATCGTCACGAACCGGGATCGAGCCCTTCTTGTTGTTGAAGGCGACCTGCGCTTCCGGCGACAGGAGAACCTTCTCGAGCAGCTTCTGGGCCTTGGTGGCTTCCGGATCCTTGTTGACCGGGAACACGAAGACGTCGCCGCCGATCCAGAATTCCTGATTGCCGAGACCGGGAATGCAGCCGACATCGGTGCCCGGCGTCTTGCCGGCAGCGATGACTTCGCCCTTGGCCCAGTCACCCATGAAATTGAAGCCAGCCTGGCCGGTCACGATCATGGCGGTCGCCTGGTTCCACTGACGACCCTGCATGCCGGCATCCGTATAGTCGCGCAGCTTCGCGAAGATATCGGCGACCTTCTTGAACTCGGGCGACTTGACGGCGTCGACGTCGAGATCCTTGTAGATCTTGTAATAGAGATCCTTGCCGCCGGCGCCGATCAGGACGTTGTTGAAGGTCAGCACCTGCGTCCACGCATCGCCCGACTGGGCAACCGGGACAATGCCCGCTGCCTTGAGCTTGTCGCCCGCGGCGAAGAACTCGTCCCAATTCTTCGGTGCGGTCGCGCCGGCCTTCTCGAGCGCCGCCGGGGAGTACCACAGCCAGATATTGGAGTGGATGTTCACGGGCGCGGCGTAGATCTTGCCGTCACGCGTCACGGCGGCGAGCACCAGCGGATTGATGTGCTGCTTCCAGCCTTCGGCGTCGGCGACGTCGTCGAGCGGGGAGAGCAGGCCCTGCGTCACCAGTTCGTCGAACTGCTTGCCGGTGTTGAACTGCATGGCGGTCGGCGGATTGCCACCGACGATCCGGTTGATGCCGGCGGTGCGGGCCGCGTCGCCGCCGCCGCCTGCAACGGCCGCATCGACCCATTCACCACCCGCCGCATTGAAGGCGGCTGCAAACTCCTGCACGGCGGCAGCTTCGCCACCCGACGTCCACCAATGGATGACCTCAGCCTTTTCGGCCGCGCTGGCCGAACCGACCATCAGCGCAACCATCGCAGCCGCGCCGAACATCGCCTTTGTCATACGCTTCATCGGAATCCCTCCCAGGTTCAGGCGCAGAAATTGCAACGCGCCTATCGCTACGGATAGCCAGACCACTCCCCGCGATACTGGCCGTCCGAATTCTTGTAATCGATTACATCTACTGTATGCTTCCTGGGTCGGCTGTCAACGCCAAGTTATTTTGCAGTGCAAAAGAATGCCGGCCAAACGGGTAGGAGACGGGTGGGGCCATGTCTGAAGACGAGATCGCGCCGGTCGCGAGGACCGTGACGATTCAAGACGTTGCTCGGCTTGCCGGCGTATCGACGGCAACCGTGAGCCGCGCCATCGCTTTGCCTGATCGGGTCGCCGAGGCGACGCGGGAAGCTGTATTTTCCGCGATCCGCGAGACCGGCTACACCCCCAATGCTGCAGCGCGGTCTCTGCGCGCCAAGGCCACGCGCATGGTTCTCGTGCTGCTGCCGGGCCTCGGCAATTCATTTTTCACGCCGGTCCTGGACGCGCTCGAGGAGGTGTTTTCAAGCCAGGGTTATGGCGTGCTGGTCGGTTATGCCCGGCAGAGCCGCAGCCGCGAGACTCATTACGCGCGGCTGATCCGCGGCGGACAGGTCGACGGCGTCCTCGTGATCACCGGCAATGTCCCGCGTGACGAGGAATTCGTGGCCGTCCCCGAAACGGTGCCGATTTCGCTGATGTTCTCCGACATCCCCGGCACCGATCAGTTCTCGGTTTTTGATGTCGACAACCGCCTGGCATCGGCGACCCTGGTTCGTCACCTGATCGCCGAGGGTCACAGGCGTATCGCCCACATATTCGGCCCCGAGGGGAGCACGGAATCGGAAGAGCGGCTGCTTGGCTACCGAGATGCGCATGCCGAGGCGGGCCTACAGGTGGACGACGCTCTCGTCTGGCGCGGCGCCGGCAATTTTGATTTCGTTTCCGGCGATCGCGCGGCGGCCTTCTATCTCTCGGCGGCCGAGCGGCCGACCGCCGTTTTCGCCGCGGCCGACGAAATTGCGCTCGGCTTCATGCGTGGCCTCAAGAATCACGGGGTCTCGGTGCCGGACGACGTTTCCGTGGTCGGTTTCGACGATACGGAATATGCGGAACATTACGATCCCGCGCTGACCACCATGCGCCAGCCGCGAACCGAGCTCGGCCGTCTCGCCGCAGCCGACCTGCTGCGGCGGATGATGGCGAAGGGCGAGACGCTGCCCCGCACGCATTTGCGGTTGCCTTGCGAACTGATCATCCGCGAGAGTGTGAGGAGGCTCTGAGCGGGCGTCCTATCCGCCGAGCTCTTCCTTGAGCATTTCAAGCGTCAGCCATTCCTCTTCCGCCGCCGCGCGTTCGCTGCTGGCGGCCGAGAGGCGCGCCGAGGCCGTGTCGAAGGTCTTGCGATCGTTCGAGTAGAGGCCGGGCTTGGCGAGCGCTGCCTCGAGCTTCGCGATCTCGGCCGAAAGCTGCTCGATTTGGGCCGGCAGCGTTTCCAGCGCATGTTTCTGCTTGAAGGAGAGTTTCGCCCGGCTGGGCGCCGCGGCTGCTCGGGGCTCGGACGGCTTCTTTGCTGCCTTTGGCTCCGCCTTGTTGACCGAGCGCTGCGGCGCTGCGGCGCCCCGCTGCGCCAGCATGTCGGAATAGCCGCCGGCATAGTCGGTCCAGCGTCCATCGCCCTCCGCGACGATGACCGAGGTCGCCACGCGGTCGAGGAAGTCGCGGTCGTGGCTGACGAGAAGGATGGTGCCAGGATAGTCGTCGAGCAGCTCTTCCAGCAGGTCCAGCGTCTCGAGGTCGAGATCATTGGTGGGCTCGTCGAGCACCAAAAGGTTCGACGGGCGGGCGAGGGCGCGCGCCAGCATCAAGCGGCCGCGTTCGCCGCCGGACAGCGCGGTGATCGGTGCGCGCGCCTGTTCGGGCTGGAACAGGAAGTCGCGCATATAGCCGATGACGTGACGTGCCTCCCCATTGACGATCACCGTGTCACCGCGGCGGTCGGTCAGAGCCTCGGCAAGCGTCATGGCGGGGTCGAGGCTGTCACGCTTTTGATCCAGCGTCACCATCTCGAGATTGGTGCCGAGCTTCACAGAACCGCTATCAGGCGCAAGCGCTCCTGTGAGCAGGTTGAGCAGGGTCGTCTTGCCGGCGCCGTTAGCCCCCACGAGGCCGACCCGGTCGCCGCGCTGGATGCGCATCGAGAAATCGCGCACGATCGCACGATCACCGAACGATTTCGAAATGCCGCGCGCCTCGATCACCGACTTGCCGGACAATTCGCCCTCGGTCGCGACCAGCTTGACCTGACCGACCGCGCCGCGCTGCTCGCGCCGCTCGGTCCGCAGTCCCTCGAGCTTGCGGAGCCGACCCATATTGCGCTTGCGCCGTGCGGTGACGCCGTAGCGGACCCAGTCGAGTTCCTGCGAGATCTTGCGATCGAGCCGCTCGCGTTCCTTCTCCTCCTCGTGCAGCACAGCGTCGCGCCATTCTTCGAAGGCGGAAAAACCTTGCTCAAGACGTCGCGTATTGCCACGGTCGAGCCAGAGCGTCGCCTTCGACAATCGCTCGAGGAAGCGGCGGTCATGGCTGATCAGGACGAGGGCCGAACGCATACCGCGCAGCGTCTCCTCCAGCCATTCGATGGCCGGCAGGTCGAGATGGTTCGTCGGTTCGTCGAGCAGCAGGATATCGGGCTCCGGCGCGATGGCGCGCGCCAGCGCGGCGCGCCGGGCCTCGCCGCCCGAAAGACTTGCCGGCTGTTCCTCGCCGGTGAGGCCCAGCGCCTCCAGCAGCATGGTGGCCCGATAGGCATCGTCGCCCGGCCCGAGGCCAGCTTCCACATAGGCGCGGGTCGTCGCGAAGCCGGAGAGATCCGGCTCCTGCTGCAGATAGCGCAGCGTCGCGCCTGGCTGCAGGAAGCGCGTGCCGGCGTCGGGTTCGATCGTGCCGGCGGCGATCTTGAGCAGGGTTGATTTGCCGGACCCGTTGCGGCCGACGAAGCAGAGCCGTTCGCCCGGCGACACCGAAAGCGATGCATTCTCGATCAACGGTCGGCCGCCAAAGGTGAGGCGGATGTCCTGGAGCAGAAGAAGGGGAGGAGCCATGGGCGCGATGTAAGGGTGCCGGCATGCCCGAGGCAAGCGCCGTGGCGTGAATTCGAACGTGCCCCATGGTCCTCGGCTTAGAACCGCACTAAAAAGCTTCGGGCGACTAGGTCGGTCAGGGGAGAGGCGATTTGATCGAAACCGTGCGGGAGACGCCGCCAGGCGAACTCGACACCCTGATGTCGGCGGTCGCCCATGGTGACGAAGCCGCGTTCCGTCGCCTCTATGAGCAGACGTCACGGAAACTCTTTGCCGTCATCCGCCGTATAGCTGGAAGCGAGGCAGCGGCGGAAGAAGCGTTGCAGGAGGCGTTCCTCCGGATATGGAATCATGCCGATCGGTTTGATCCGGCCCTTGCCTCGCCGGTGACCTGGATGACGACGATCGCGCGGCATGCCGCCATCGATGCCATTCGCCGCGGGGCGGAGCGGGTGTCGGCGGCGGCGGTGGTGATCGACGAAGAAATGGCCGAACGGCTCGCTGGACCATCGACGATGACGGACAGCCTGGCGGGCCGTCAGTTGCAACGGTGCTTGGAAGCGCTCGGGGAAGATCGCAAGGGCATGGTGGTACTCGCTTATTGCCAGGGCTGGAGCCGTGAGGAGTTGTCGCGCCGTTACGACAAGCCGGTGGCGACGGTGAAGACGCTGCTGCGCCGCAGCCTGATCGCTCTGAAGGAGTGTCTCGGTGGCCGTTGACGACGAAAGAGGACCCGGGCCGTTGGACGACGATGTCGACGCCCTGGCGGCCGAATATGTCATCGGCGCGCTCGACAGAGGCGAGCGCCGCGCCGTCGAGACGCGCATGTTGCGCGAACCCGTCATGGCGTCGGCGGTTGCCGCCTGGGCCGACCGGCTTTCCCCGCTCGATGCCGATGCCGGCGAACTCGCGCCGCCGGATCGCGTCTGGAGTGCGATCGCCGCCCGAATCGGCGGGGATGTCGGCGTCGGTCAGGTGATCCATCTCGAACGCTCGCTGAAGCGTTGGCGCGTCGCGACGGGGATGGTCGGCATCGCTGCCGCGTTGCTGGCCGTCATCGTTGCCCGCGAGGCGCTGGTTCCGCCGTCGCCTCCGCCAGGCGCGAGCTATGTCGCGGTTCTCGGTGGGGAGGGCGGAGCGCCGGCTTTTGTTGCCTCCGTCGATACCGGTGCCGGCACGATCCGCCTGCGCCGCGTCGGCACGGCGCCGCCTCCGGACAAGAGCTTCGAATTGTGGAAGGTGCCGGAGAGCGGTCCGACCGTCTCGCTCGGCGTTGCCGATAGCGAGCGCGAACTGAAGCCTCTGGATGTCTCGCTGAAGCCCGGCGAGCGGCTGGCGATTTCCGTCGAGCCGAAGGGCGGTTCTCCGACCGGCCAGGCGACGGGCCCGGTGGTCTATATCGGTACGCTGTTGCCCGCTGAATGAGGGCGCTTCGTGATCAATTCCTGCCGCATTGATCAAGGAAGGCAACCCAATGTCCATGTTGGCGTTGCACTTCGTGACTCTGCGGACGTTTGTGGTTGGGAATGACGATGCTTGAAGAGGTCGCGCCACATTCAGGGCAAGACGACCTGCCCGCGTTTCTGCGGCAGTCCGGCGAGATGGGTGAGCTAATAGCGGCTCATGATTGGAGCCAGAGCGAACTTGGCCCGATCGCTGGATGGAGTGCATCCCTGAAGTCGGCAGTTTCGATGATTCTGGCGGCCACGCCGGCCATGGCGCTGCTATGCGGCCGCCAGGGGCTGCTGATCTATAATCGCGGCTATGCCGAGGTCTGCGGCAAGCGCCATCCCGCTATACTCGGTAGCAGCGTGCTCGCGGCTTGGCCGGAAGCGGCCGAGTTCAACGGTCATGTTCTCGATGTCTGTCTCGGCGGCGAAAGCCTCACCTATCACGACACGCCGCTCACGCTGACACGCAACGGCTTCCCCGAGCAGACCTGGTTCGACCTGAACTATAGTCCCCTCCGCGACGAGGACGGCAACATTATCGCCGTGTTTGCGGTCGTATCCGAGGTGACGTCGCTCCACCTCGCCCAGGACGAACTGCACAGCAAGCAGGAGCGATTCAGTCATGCGCTGAGCGCAGCGGGCGTAATCGGCATCTGGGACTGGCATTTCGACACCGATCTGATGTTCACCGATGCGCGCTTCGCCGATTTCTACAGCGTCGATGCAACGCGAGCATCGACGGGCGCGCCGCGCGCCGAGTTTGATGCTCATGTTCATCCGGATGACCGCGCCTATGTCGAGGAGGAGACGCAGCGCGTCGCCGCCAGTGGGGGCGACCTCTCGATCGAGCATCGCTTGATCGGTCGTGACGGATCGGTGCGCTGGGTGATGGTGCGAGGCACGGGCTTCCCCGATGCAGATGGCCAGCCCGCCCGCCTCTCGGGGGCGGCTGTCGAAATCACCAATCGCAAGAAGGCGGAGGAAGCGCGCCGCCTGCTCATCCGCGAGCTTCATCACCGCATCAAAAATACATTTGCTGTCATCGCCGGCATGGTGACGATGACGGCCCGCTCAGCCGCGGATGTCGGCGAGATGGCGGATGTTCTGCGCGGGCGCCTGGTTGCGCTTGCAGCGGCGCACGAACTGATTCGACCGGCCATCACAGCGGAGGTCGGCCATACCGAGCAGACGACGCTGGCCGATCTGTTCACCGCGATCCTGACGCCGCACCTCTATTCACCCGAACAGTTCACGCTGACGGCTCCGCCGGTGGAGATCGGCGTAACCGCCGCGACGAGCCTTGCGCTGGTGCTGCATGAACTGGCTACCAACGCGGCCAAATATGGTGCGCTCTCGACCTCGAAGGGTCGTCTTGACGTGACCGTGCGCTGCGACGAGACGAAGCTCGAATTGGATTGGATCGAGAGCGGAGGACCATCGGTGTCTGGACCGCCGCGCCATCAAGGCTTCGGCAGCCGTCTCGCAAGCATGAGCATTGTCGGCCAGCTCGCCGGCTCGATCGATTTCCAGTGGAAAGAGACGGGCCTCGATGCGCGGCTCGTGATGTCGCGCGAGCGTCTCGCGCGTTGAGGTCTCAGGCGACGGCGCGGTCGCGGTTCTGGAGCCAGGCGCCGAGCCGGTCCAGGGCCGCGTCGAGAATTTCGTCGCGCTTCGAAAAGCAGAAGCGCACGAAATTGGACGGGGCTTCTCCCGCATAGAACGCCGATACCGGAACGGCGGTGACCCCGCCTTCCAGAGTCATCTGCCGGCAGATCTCGACATCCCCGCCCGTAAGGCCGAGAGGTGATACGTCTGCCGTGACGAAATACGTTCCGCTGCAGGGTACGACTTCGAAGCCGAGACGGGTGAGGCCAGCCGAAAGCCGGTCCCGCTTCGCCGCGAGCGCGCCCGAAAGATCGCCATAATAGGCGTCTGTCTTGCCAAGTCCGAAAGCGACGGCCTTCTGGAGATTGGGCGGCGTCGTGAAGGTGGTGAACTGGTGCGCCTTGGCGATCGGATCGAGCAGGGCAGGCGCGGCGGTGACATACCCGACCTTCCAACCGGTCAGCGAGAAGGTCTTGCCGGCCGAGCCGATGCGGATCGCACGCTCGCGCATGCCGGGCAGCGTCATCAGCGGGATATGCGCGCGATTATCGAACAGAATGTGCTCATAAACCTCGTCGCAGATCGCATAGGCGTCATATCGCACGCAGAGTTTAGCGATCGCGGCGAGTTCCTCGCGCGAAAACGCCTTGGCCGCGGGATTCATCGGATTGTTGATCAGGATGGCCTTGGTGCGCTCGGAAAACGCCGCTTCGAGCGCGGCGACGTCGAGTTTCCATTCGGGCGGCGTGATGCGCACGAGCCGCGGAATGCCGCCGGCGCGGCGGACGAGCGGCAGATAGCAATCGTAGAGCGGCTCGATCAGCACCACCTCGTCGCCCGGCTCGATCAGCGCGGCGATGATATCCGACAGTGCCTCGGTCGCCCCGGAGGTGACAAGCACCTCACTCTTCCAGTCGACATCGAGCCCGTAAAAGCGCGCGTTTGATTCCGCAACGGCCTGGCGTAGTTCGGGCACGCCCATCATCGGCGGATATTGATTGGGACCGGCCAGCAGGGCTTCGGCTGCGAAGCGGCGCACGTCCTCCGGCCCGTCGACATCCGGAAAACCCTGGCCGAGATTGATGGCCTTGTGCTCGATGGCAAGCCGCGACATGACCTCGAAGATCGTCGTCGGCAGCCCGGTATAGACGGGGTTCGTCGGCTTCATGAAATTCTCCGCTCGGCGGCGGACATTATGTCCGCCCCAGAACCTGCGCAAGCAAAGCGATGCTCCAAGCCGCGGCGGATTTGAAAACTCGGGAGATCACGCGCTCGTGATCATCTTTTCCTACGCGAAATGAAACCGGTTTGCTCGGGCCCTCGTATCAGTCATTGTAAGCAACGACAGAGCTCACAGAGCGAGCGGAAGTCACTTCATAAATAAACGCAGTAAGAACAGAGAGTATCGTCTCTCTGAGCGGGTAGATTTTGTCCAAAGAAGTGCCACCTGCTGGTCGAGTTTGCTTCTAGATCTGTGTCGGTCCGTCGGGCCGATGAAAATCCAACTGGAGGATAAAGCATGTTTCGTATGACCACTCTGGCCCGTGCGGCCGCCATCGCCGTTGTCGCCCTTACCGGCACCGTTGCCTTCGAGGCGCCGGCTTCTGCCAAGACCGTGATGGTCGGCGGCGCCCCGATGTATCCTTCGAAGAACATCATCGAGAACGCCGTCAACTCGAAGGATCACACGACGCTCGTTGCAGCGGTCAAGGCCGCTGGTCTCGTCGACACGCTGTCGGGCCCCGGTCCGTTCACCGTGTTCGCCCCGACCAACGAAGCGTTCGCCAAGCTGCCGGCCGGCACTGTCGATACGCTGGTGATGCCCGCCAACAAGAAGATGCTGACGAGCATCCTGACCTATCACGTCATTCCTGGCCGGGTCACAGCAGCCGACATCATGGCAGCCGCGAAGAAGATGGGCGGCAAGGCCGAGTACAAGACCGTCAATGGCGAAACGCTCACCTTCATGGTGAAGGGCAAGTCCATCACGATCGTCGATGCCAAGGGCGACAAGGCCAAGATCACCATCCCGAACGTCATGCAGTCGAATGGTGTGATCCACGTCATCAACACGGTGCTTCTGCCGGGCTAATCAACGGCCAATCCGCTGCCGGAGGCTGGTCACCCGCGCCAGCCCGAGGCGGAGCCGTCCCGACGCATAGCGTCGGGGCGGCTTCTGCCGTTCAGTCGGCGGGCCGCGCCTGCGCATAGCCGAGGCGGTCATTGAGGCGCTCGAGGAGATCAGCCGCGGCGTCCGTGATGACGGTGCCAGGCGGGAAGATCGCCTCGGCCCCCGCCGCGTGCAGAGCAGCGAAGTCCTGGCCTGGGATGACGCCGCCGACGACGATCATGATATCGCCGCGCCCGGCCGCATCGAGGGCCTCTTTCAGGGCAGGGACCAGCGTGAGGTGACCCGCGGCAAGCGAGGAGACGCCGACGATATGGACGTCGCCGGCGATGGCCTCGGCGGCAGCTTCCTCGGGCGTCTGGAAAAGCGGGCCGATCTCGACATCGAAGCCGAGGTCGGCAAAGGCGGAGGCAACCACCTTCTGGCCGCGGTCATGGCCATCCTGCCCGACCTTGGCGACGAGGATGCGCGGCCTGCGGCCCTCGTTCTCCTCGAATGCTTCGGCGAGCGCACGGACATGCGCGATCGCTTCGCCTGCCGAACTCTCGCCGGCATAGATGCCTTCGACAGCGCTCGGTGTCGCCTCGTGTCGGCCGAACACGGCTTCGAGCGCGGCGCTGATCTCCCCGACCGTCGCGCCGGCACGGGCGGCTTCGATCGAGAACGCGAGCAGATTGCCGTTTCCGCGCGCGGCCTCGGTGAGCGCCAAAAGCGCTTGTGACGTCGCCGTGTTGTCCCGCTCCCGCTTCAACCGCGCCAGCTTTTCCAACTGCGCGGCCCGCACCGCGGAGTTGTCGATTTTCAGCACGTCGACCGTCGCCTCATCCTCCCGGCGATAGGTGTTGATGCCCACGACGGTCTGGTCGCCGGCGTCGATGCGCGCCTGCGCCCGCGCTGCGGCTTCCTCGATCCGGCGCTTCGGAATTCCGGCGGCGATCGCCTTCGCCATGCCGCCGAGAGCATCGACCTCGGCGATATGCGCCATCGCCCGCGCCGCGAGATTCGCCGTCAGGGTCTCGACGAAATGCGACCCGCCCCAAGGATCGATGAAGCGCGTGATGCCGCTTTCCAGCTGCAGGATGAGCTGCGTGTTGCGGGCGATGCGGGCCGATGCGTCCGTCGGCAGCGCGAGGGCTTCGTCGAAGGCATTGGTGTGCAGCGACTGCGTGCCGCCCTCCGTTGCCGCCATAGCCTCGACGGCCGTGCGGATGATGTTGTTGGCGACGTCCTGCGCCGTGAGCGACCAGCCGGATGTCTGGCAATGTGCCCGGAGGGCGAGCGACTTTGCACGCTTCGGTGCGAAGCGTTCGGCGACGAGGCGGGACCACAGCATGCGCGCGGCGCGCAACTTGGCGATCTCCATGAAGAAATCGGTGCCGATGGCCCAGAAGAAGGAGATGCGCGGGGCGAAATCGTCGACATCGAGGCCGGCGGCAACCCCGGCGGCGATATAGTCGAGCCCATCGGCGAGCGTATAGGCTAGCTCCAGATCGGCCGTCGCGCCGGCCTCCTGCATATGATAGCCCGACACCGAGATCGAGTTGAACTTCGGCATCTCGCGCGAGGTATAGGCAAAGATATCCGAGACGATCCGCATCGAAGGCTCGGGCGGATAGATATAGGTGTTGCGGACCATGAACTCCTTGAGGATGTCGTTCTGGATCGTGCCCTGAAGCTGGTCTGGCCGGACGCCCTGTTCTTCCGCCGCGACGATGTAGAGCGCGAGGATCGGCAGCACGGCGCCGTTCATCGTCATTGACACGCTCATCTTGTCGAGCGGAATTCCATCGAAGAGCTGCCGCATGTCGAGGATCGAATCGATCGCGACGCCGGCCATGCCGACATCGCCGGCGACGCGCGGATGATCGCTGTCATAGCCGCGATGCGTCGCGAGATCGAAGGCCACCGATAGGCCCTTCTGCCCGCCGGCAAGGTTGCGGCGATAAAAGGCGTTGGAGGCCTCGGCGGTCGAGAAGCCGGCATATTGGCGGATCGTCCAGGGCTGCTGGACATACATCGTCGGATAGGGACCGCGCGTGAACGGCGGCAGGCCGGGCATGGTCTCGGCAAAACTGGCCGCAGCGCGTTCGGCGGGGCCGTAGCTGTCGTGAATGGCGATCCCTTCGGCCGTCACGGCGGGCGGCGTTGCGGTGCCGCTGTCGTCGAGAGGTTCGACAGCGAACGGAATGGCGGTGAAATCGGGAAGGGAAATCATGAGGCGGCGCCTTCGAACGGCGCCGATGTCCGCCGGGGATGCAGCCCCGCCGTTTGGCCGCCTTCGCCCGCGATCGGCGGTTCTGGCCTCCCAGCACCTTCAGCGCGGAAATGCGTGACGCCGACGATGCCGCGTTCGCCGGATGCGAGCGCCGTCTGCCGCGCCTCGGCGGCTTCCGCCACGTCGGCCTGCAGCCGCTCCCATGCGCTTGATTGGAACAGGCCGCCGTCGCGTTCGATCATCTGGAAGCGTCGCCATCCTTCCTCGGCAAGTGCCTCCGTCAACGCTTCGATCGTGCCCGAGCCGGCACCGGGATCGGCGACCCTTGCGAGCCTCGCTTCCTCAATCAGGACGGCCTGCGTCGTCAGCGCGAGCCGCTCGGCTTCGACATCATGCGGTTCGACCGCCGCGGTGAACGGGAGCACGGTGAGAGAGTCCGCGCCGCCAAGGCCGGCGGCAAGCGCGGCAATGGTCGTCCGGATCAGATTGGAATTCATGTCCTCGGCGGCCAGCATGCGCCAACTCGTTTCGGCATGCAGCGCGAGGCGCTGCCGTGGCAGGCCGCCGGCCGCGAACAGGCGGGCGTGCAACAGCCGGATTGCGCGGAATTTGGCGATGGTGACGAACTGGTCTTCATCGGCCGCGAGCGCAACATCGATCGCACGGGCGGCGACGTCTTCGGACGTGCCGCAGTCGAGTAGTGCGCGGAGTTGTGCCAGCAGCGCGGCGAGGGCATAGCCGAGCTCCATCGAGGGCGTACCGCCGGCGGCATGGACGAGGCGCGCGTCGGCGCAGGCGAAGGGCCCACCATAGCCGCGCGCGGCAAGGCGGGTGACCAGCGCTGCAAATGCCGGCATGTCCGCGGCATCGGACCGGCCGGATATAGGGGCGGTGATCGGGTCCAGACCGAACGCGATCATCAGCAATTGCGGATCCAGCCGACCGTCAGCGACCGCAGCGTCGACTGCGTTGGCCAAAGCCTCTCCATCCGACCCCCCCGACAGGCGCCAATGGCCGCGATCGAGCGGCGCATCTGCCAAGAGCGCCGCAAGGGCAGCCGGCGACAGGCCGTCGCCATAGTCCGCTGCCGACCCCGCCGAGACGACTTCGAACCCGTCGGCTCCGGTCGCAAGTGCGGATGCGATGGTTGTGGCGTCGGTTCCACGCCCGAGCCGCTGCAACCGCGTCCACGCTCTGCCGCTGCGCGACCAGAGCGGCGGCCTGTCTACCGCGGGAAGGAGGGGATCGATCGCGATTCCGGGTTCGATCTTTGCCGCCAATGTCGAAAGCGGCTGTCCGGCCAGCGATTTTTGGGCGAGCCGCTGCCAGTCGGCTTCACTCGGCGCCGGCCAAGGTCCGGCCGGATGATCCTGCATGGCCTGCTCCTGCGTTCGGTCCCGAACGCTGTGTCGCGCCGCTATAAAGCTGCGACGCGTTCAGCCTGGAGGGGTGGCGCGATCGATGCGATCGCGGACCACGCCCTCAATAGGTCATGACGGCCGGCAGTGTCTTGGCCTGCTCTATCCAGTCCGCTACCTGCGTCTCCGAAGGTAGCTGGCGCACGAGCTTACGCGTCGCGTTCACTTCCGCCATCTTCGCCGTCAGATTATCGGCGCGACGCTGCTTCAACTCCTTGATTGTATCGACGCCGGATGCCTCCAGAAGATCAGAAAACTCTTCCGCGACGCCCTTGAGGCGCATGAGGTCGGCCTTGTTTGTCCAACCAAGGATCTTCGTCTCGTCGATGCCGGTGGTGGTAGCGAGTGCCTTGCGGCCCTTTGGATCCTTCCCCGCTTCAAGCAATTGGTCGGTCGACTTGATGCCGGCAGCGCCGAGCTTCTCGGCGAATGTCTTGCCGATGCCCTCGATGTCGATGATCGGATAGCTCACACATGCCTCCCTCAGCAGCAGGCCGACGGAACGCGGCCATTGCGGATGTTCGCGCCATGCGGCGCGGAAGGCAATATGATGGCGTCGCTTGATTTCGTGCCGCCAAATCGCGACCTTGCCGGTTCGCAGGAAAGCGCCAATTGCCCGGAGACGCCTCGATGCCCCTTCTCGAACCCGACAAGATCTTCATGGGCGCGAGCGAAAAGCCGGAATATCTGCTGCTGCCGCTCGCCAACCGCCATGGGCTGGTCACGGGCGCGACCGGCACGGGGAAGACCGTGACACTGCAGGTGCTGGCGCAAGGGTTTTCGGACGCCGGCGTCCCGGTCTTCTGCGCCGATATCAAGGGTGACCTCTCCGGCATCGCCAAGGCCGGTACCGCCAAGGATTCGATGCTGAAGCGGGCCGACGAAATCGGCTTCAAGGACGAATATCGATTCGCTGCCTGCCCGGCGGTGTTCTGGGATCTCTTCGGCAAACAGGGCCATCCGATCCGCACGACCGTGAGCGAGATGGGACCCTTGCTGCTTTCGCGGCTGATGGGGCTCAACGACACGCAGGAGGGCGTGCTCAACATCGCCTTCCGCATGGCCGATGAGAACGGCCTGCTGCTGCTCGATCTCAAGGATTTGAGGGCGATGCTTGGCTTCCTCTCGGACAATGCCGCCGCGGCCTCCCGTTACGGCAATGTCGCGAAGACTTCGGTCGGCGCCATCCAGCGCCAGCTGCTGATCCTTGAGAATCAGGGCGGCGACGCCTTCTTCGGCGAGCCGGCGCTTGCCATCGCCGACATCATGCGCACGACGATCGACGGGCGCGGCGTCGTCAACGTACTGGCGGCCGACAAGTTGATGGCCGCGCCGCAGCTTTATGCGACCTTCCTGCTCTGGCTGATGTCGGAGCTGTTCGAAGTGCTGCCCGAAGTCGGCGACCCGGAGAAGCCGCGGCTCGTCTTCTTCTTCGACGAGGCGCATCTCCTCTTCGACGATGCACCGAAAGCGTTGCTGGCGCGGATCGAGCAGGTCGTGCGGCTGATCCGCTCGAAGGGCGTCGGCATCTATTTCGTCAGCCAGAACCCGCTCGATGTGCCGGATACCGTGCTTGGCCAGCTCGGCAATCGCGTGCAGCACGCGCTGCGCGCCTATACGCCGCGCGATCAGAAGGCGGTGAAAGTCGCTGCTGAGACCTTCCGGCCCAATCCAGCCTTCAGCACCATGGAAGCGATCACGCAGCTTGGCGTCGGTGAAGCTCTCGTCTCGACGCTGGAGCCGAAGGGCGTGCCGAGCATCGTCGAGCGGACGATGATCCGTCCGCCATCCTCGCAGCTTGGCCCGATCACCGACGAGGAGCGCCGGCAGATCATCGCCGCGAGCCCGATCGGCATCGCCTATGACAAGACGGTGGACCGCGAGTCGGCCTATGAGGTGCTCGGTCGCCAGGCCGGGGAACTGACGACGACAGCGCCTGCCCCCGTGCCAGCTGGAACGGATCCCGCCGCGCCACCTGCGCCCGCGCCTGCCGGCGGTATCGATCTCGGCGGCATTCTCGGCGGGCTTCTCGGGACCAATACCCGTCGCGGCGAGCGGCTGACGGCGACCCAGCGCGTTGCCCGGGAAGTGACGCGCACCGTAACCAACCGCGTCGCCGGACAGGTGGCGGCCGATATCGGCAAGAGCATCGGCGGTTCCATGGGCTCCTCGGTCGGCCGTGCCATTGTCCGCGGCATGCTCGGCGGCATCCTGAGGCGGTGACCCAAGGCGCTGGATAAGCGCGTCCGGCACTCGCGACCCGTCGTGCTGCGCTGATCGAGTGTCTTTCCTTCGCGAAAGGCTCGGCGTATGTCCTGAGGACATCAGCGCCCCCGTCCGATGGAGCCCCTGCCGTGACAGACCGTCTCGACGACGTCCTCGCTTATATCGATGCCGACCTCGACAAGAGCGTCGAGCGCTTGTTCCGCCTCGTCGAGATCGAGAGCATTTCGACTGACCCCGCCTATGCCGGCGCCTGCCTGCAAGCGGCGGAGTGGCTGGCCGACGCTCTAGGCGCGATCGGGTTCGAGGCGGCTGCCAGGCCGACACCGGGACATCCGATGGTCGTCGGCCGCTCAGCCGGTGGCGCAGGGCCGCATGTGCTGTTCTACGGCCATTACGACGTCCAGCCCGTCGATCCCGTCGAGCTCTGGTCGAGCCCGCCGTTCCAGCCAAAGCTGGTGACGGCCGCGGACGGCACGAAACAGATCGTCGGGCGCGGCACTGCCGACGACAAGGGCCAGCTCATGACCTTCATCGAGGCCTGCCGCGCCTGGAAGGCCGTGACCGGCGCGCTGCCGATCCCCGTGACGGTACTGCTCGAAGGCGAGGAAGAATCCGGCGGGCACAATCTGGCGCCGTTTATGGCGGCCAACAGGCAGGAACTCACCGCGGACTTCGCCTTCATCTGCGACACCGGCATGTGGGATGCGAAGACCCCAGCCGTCACGACCATGCTTCGCGGCATGGTCGGCGAGGAGATCACCATCACCGCCGCCTCGCGCGACCTGCATTCCGGCATGTATGGCGGCGCCGCGCGCAATCCGATCCACGTCCTCGTCAATGTTCTCGACGGTCTTCGCGACGAAACCGGCCGCGTGACCCTTCCCGGCTTTTATGATGGCGTCGGCGAACTGCCGGAGGCGATCCGGAAGCAGTGGGAAGGCCTCGGCTTTGACGAGGCGGCGTTCCTTGGCGAGGTCGGCCTCTCGATCCCGGCCGGCGAGGCGGGGCGCAGCGTGATCGAAAAGATCTGGGCCCGGCCGACCTGCGAGGTCAACGGCATTTGGGGCGGCTATACCGGCAAGGGCTTCAAGACGGTCATCCCGTCCAAGGCGCATGCCAAGGTTTCCTTCCGCCTCGTCGACCAGCAGGACCCCGAGGCGGTCCGTGAGAGCTTTCGCGCCTATATCCGCTCGATGCTGCCCGCCGACTGCAGCGTCGAATTCATCGGCCATGGCGGCTCGAAGGGCGTGCGGCTTCCCTCGGACAGCCCTGCGCTCGTCAAGACGCGCGACGCACTCAGCGCCGAATGGGGCAAGCCCTGCGTCACGATCGGCGCGGGCGGCTCGATCCCCGTCGCTGGCGATTTCAAGAACATCCTCGGGCTCGACGCCCTGATGGTTGGCTTCGGCCTCGACGACGATCGCATCCACTCGCCGAACGAGAAGTACAATCTTTCGAGCTATCATGGTGGCATCCGCTCCTGGGCGCGGATCCTCGCGGCTCTTTCAGAAGGCGCTGGCAAATGAGGCTCTGCGTCTTCTGCGGCTCCAATGAAGGGTTCCGCCCGGAATACCGTAACGCTGCAGTCGCGCTCGGCCAGACCATCGCCGCGCATGATTCGGCGCTCATCTATGGCGGTTCCAAGGTCGGGCTGATGGGGGCTGTGGCCGATGCGGTTCTCGCCGCAGGTGGCACGGTGATCGGCATCATTCCGCAGGCGCTGGTCGACAAGGAGGTCGCCCATCACGGCCTGACCGAGCTCCACGTCGTCGGCTCGATGCATGAGCGCAAGGCCAAGATGGCTGACATGGCCGAGGGCTTCGTCGCGCTGCCGGGCGGGATCGGGACGCTGGAGGAACTGTTCGAGATCTGGACCTGGGCGCAGCTCGGCTATCACGGCAAACCGGTTGGTGTGCTCGATATCGCCGGCTTCTATGGCAAGCTGCTCGCCTTCCTCGATCATCAGGCGGAGGAAGGCTTCATGCGGCGGGAGCATCGCGACATGCTGATCGTCGAGAATGATCCGGAGCAGTTGATCCAGCGCTATCGCAACTATCAGCCGCCGCAGATCACCAAATGGATCAAGTCTGGCCAGCGCTGAGGATCAACTGACCAGTCGTCGCGCCCGCTCGTCGAGATAGGCGCGAATGGCCGGGTCTTCCGCCAATGCGATGGCGCTTCGAAAGGCCTCGACGGCCTCGTCGACGCGGCCCGCCTGGGCCAGAAGTTCGGCATGCGCGGCATGATAGGGCTGGTAGCCCGCGACTCGCTCAGGCTCAAGTTCGGCGAGGAGAGCGAGACCGGCGGTCGCGCCCTCCGCATCCGCGACTGCAACAGCGCGCGCGACGGCGACGCCGATGCGCGGCGCACGCCGCCAAAGTTCTTCATGCAGCAGCGCGATCATCGCGGCGTCGGGCCGGCCGATCAGCCGCATCCCCGTGAGCGCCGACTGGATCGCCGCTTCGATCTGGAACCGCCCCGGCGTATCCAGCGCCGCGGCACGCCCCAGCATGAGCTCGGCCTCGGCGAGCATCTCGCGCGACCAGAGCGCTGTATCCTGCTCGGAGAGCGGCACATAGCGGCCGTCCGGTGCGCGTCTGGCCGGGCGCCGCGCCTCGCAATAAAGCATCAGCGCCAGAAGGCCGAGCGGCTCCGCATCGCCGGGCATCAGCGCAGCGAGAACCCGCCCGAGCCAGATCGCCTCGGTGGCAAGGCTCGGCGCGCGGGCGCCGGCGCCGCCGGCGATCTCGTCCCATCCGCTGCCGTAGGCGGCATACACAGCCTCGATAACGCTGGCTAGCCGCGCCGGCAGTTCGGTCCGCTCGGGGACGGCAAAGGGAATGCCGGCATCGCGGATCTTCGCCTTGGCGCGCACCAGCCGTTGGCCCATGGTCGCCGCCGGCACCAGGAACGCGGCGCCGATCCTGCTGGCGTCGAGGCCGAGGACGGTCTGCAGCATCAAAGGCGCGCGGATCGCCTCGTCGATCGCCGGATGGGCGCAGACGAACATCAGCTTCAGCCGCTCGTCGGGATAATGCGGCGCCATCGGATCTGTCTCCTCGGCGAGCGCCGATAACAGCAGCAGCGAGCGCTCCAGGGCCGCGTCGGCCGTTCGCTTGCGGAGCCGGTCGGTGATACGTCGCCGCGCGACGGCGACGAGCCACGCCTCGGGCGCATCGGGAACCCCGCTCTCGGGCCAGCGCTGCAGCGCCGCCACGACGGCATCGGCGAGCGCATCCTCGGCAGCCGCGATGTCACGGCCGCGGCTGGCGAGGATCGCGACCAGCCGGCCGAAACTGTCGCGAACGGCCTGCTCGACAGGTTGCAAAGCGGAACCCTCCTGAAAGGCAGCCGGTCGCGCCGGGACGAACCCGGCGCGATGGCGCCTTATATCGCCTCACATCTCCGACGGGAGCGTTGGCCGCACCTCGACGCCCGTGGCCGCGCAGGGGGCCTTGGCCGCCCAGCCGAGGGCGGCGTCGAGATCGGGAACATCGATCAGGAAGAAGCCGCCGAGCTGCTCCTTGGCCGCGGCGAACGGACCATCCTGGACGTGGCGCTGCCCGTCCTTGAGGCGGACCGTGGTGGCCGCCTGTGGCGCATGCAGGCCCGCCCCGCCGCGGACGACGCCGCTGGCCACGATCTCGTCGATATAGGCGCGCCAGGCGCCCCAATATGCAGAGTCGTCCTCGCGATGGTCGCGGGTCTCGAAGTTCTTCTCGGTCTCGTAGAACATGATCGCGTACTGCATGACGGTCTCCGATCGGTTCGGCGCCCTGGCCGGAAGCGGGAAGATCCCCTCTTCACGGCCATGTCGGATGAGCGTCGCTCATTTCGACATCTGCAGCGCGGAAAAAATCGCCGTCTTCAGTCGGAGGCGGTTCGGCCATCGGATCGATCGAGGGGCGGCAGGTCTTTCAGATAAGCCGCGATGGCCGCGCGATCGGATGCGGGCAGGTGGGCGAGGTTTTCCTGGACGTCGACCATCGTGCCGCCGACCGAGTCGAAATCAGGCGTCATGCCCGTTTCGAAGAAGTTGGCGATATCCTCGGCAGACCAATCGCCGATGCCGCCCTTGCCGCCGGTGATGTTGGGGACGAAGCCTTGCCCCGAGGGGTTGGGCGCGCCGGCCAGATGATGGGTGAAGTCCAGTCCGCCGATGGCATTGCGCGGCGTATGACACTCGTTGCAATGGCCGGGGCCCTCGACGAGATAGGCGCCGCGGTTGATCTCGTCGCTCTTGGTGGGGTCGGGCTCGAACGTCCCGCCATTGAGATAGAGGAGTTTCCAGAGGCCAAGCCCCCGGCGGATCGAGAACGGGAACGGCAGCTCGTGCGGGGGGCTGTCGGTCGCGACCGGCGGCAGCGTATCGAGATAGGCCTTGAGGTCGACGATGTCGGAGACCGGCATGCGTTGGTATGACGTATAGGGAAAGGCTGGATAAAGGTGTTCGCCGCCTGGCCCGAGCCCGCGCTTCATCGCGTTGACGAAGTCGAGCGTCGACCAGTTGCCGATGCCATGCGTCTTGTCCGGCGAGATATTCGGCGGATGGAAGGTGCCGAAGGGCGAAACGATCGGTTCGCCCCCGGCCAGAATCAGCTTGTCGTCGCCTTTGGCGCCCGGCGCGGCGTGGCAGGAGGCGCAGCCACCCGCCCAGAACAGGAGTTCGCCCTTGGCCGGATCCCCCGGGCGGTCCGGAATTTCCGCCGCCGAAAGCGGCTTCGGTTCAGTCAGCAACCAGAAGCCCGCGCCACCGACGATGGCGAGGACAATGATCGCGACGACAAGGCGGCGGAGCATCGGCGCTTAGTCGGACAGGCGGTAAAGCTGGTGACAGCTCTTGCAGTTCGCACCGACGACCGCGAAGGCCGCCTTGAACGCGTCGGCGCCTTGATCGGCCGCGGCTGCGGCCGCCTTGGCGTCGCTGGCGAGCTTCGCGGCATGGGCCTCGAAGTCGGCCTTGTTTTCCCAGATCTTGGGCGATGCGCCCTTATCGGCGGTCTCGGAGCCGGCAGGGAACAGGGTCGGGAAATCGGTGGCCTTCGCAGCGACGGTCTCCATGGCGGCCTTTGCCGCGGCGGCGTCGAACGGAACCTTGCCCATGGCAAAGCCCGCGGACGTCTTGATCGCCCCGCCGATCGCCTTCATGTCGGCCTCGCGCTGCTTGCCGAGATCGGACGCCGCCATGGCAAGGCCGGCCGACGCGACAGCGACTGTGAAGCCGATGACCGCAATGATTTTCCGCATCCCTGAATCCCCTTTGTTCGGAACTGGTCCAGACTGTGACGCGAAGCGGCCTCGCGGGGCAAGGCGGAGGCCCGCCATAACGCAAAAATGATGGTGCCGTGATCGATGCGTGGGGCAGGGCGTTGCGCATTGTCGGCAGAACGCGAACGGCTCGTTTCGGAGCCGGTGCAAACCCGATCTCTGCGGTTGCCGCTGGCCGGCAGGGTGCCTATGGTGCAGCCGGAACGTTCATCGCGGCAGGCCGTTTTCGACGCGGTAGCCCGATTTCCAAACCTATCGTCGACAGGAGTTGTTCCGATGGCCTTCGAACTTCCCCCGCTCCCCTACGACTACGAGGCGCTCGCGCCCTTCATGTCGAAGGAGACGCTCGAATACCACCATGACAAGCACCATCAGGCTTACGTCACCAACGGCAACAACCTGCTGAAGGGCTCGGGTCTCGAGGACAAGAGCCTCGAAGAGATCGTCAAGGAGAGCTATGGCAAGAATGCCGGCCTCTTCAACAATGCCGGCCAGCACTACAATCACATCCATTTCTGGAAGTGGCTGAAGAAGGACGGCGGGGGCAAGAGCCTCCCCGGCAAGCTGCAGGCCGCTGTCGACAGCGACCTCGGCGGCTACGACAAGTTCCGGACCGATTTCATCGCCGCCGGCACGACGCAGTTCGGCTCGGGCTGGGCCTGGCTTTCGGTCAAGAACGGCAAGCTCGAGATCTCGAAGACGCCGAACGGCGAAAACCCGCTCGTCCATGGCGGCGCGCCGATCCTCGGCGTCGATGTCTGGGAACACTCCTATTACATCGACTACCGCAACGCCCGCCCGAAATATCTTGAGGCGTTCGTCGACAGCCTGATCAACTGGGACTACGTCCTGGAGCTCTACGAAAAGGCCGTCTAGGGCGTCTGCTCGAAGCAAGAATTGGAAAGCCCCGGCCTAGTGCCGGGGCTTTTGTTTTATGGTCACGAGGATGCTGGCGCTGGATTTCACGCCGAGGCCAAATATGGGAGTCTGACGAGATGGCGCTCAAGCGGATGGACAACGTAGGAATCGTCGTTGACGACCTTGGCGCGGCGGTCGATTTCTTTCGCGAACTTGGCCTTGAGCTCGAAGGGCGGGCCACGATCGAAGGAGAATGGGCCGGGCGGGTCACCGGACTGGGCGATCAGCATGTCGAGATTGCCATGATGCGTACGCCGGACGGCCATGGCCGGTTGGAGCTCTCGCGCTTCATAGCGCCGCCGGTCGTCGCGGACCACCGGAACGCCCCGGTCAATGCCCTCGGCTATCTCCGCGTCATGTTCGCGGTGGACGACCTTGACGAGACCCTTGCAAGGCTCAGCAGTCACGGCGCTCAACTCGTCGGCGAAGTCGTCCAGTACGGCGACATGTACCGGCTCTGCTACATCCGCGGGCCTGAAGGGATTCTGATTGGCCTGGCCGAAGAGCTTGGCTGATCGGGACATCGACGCTGGCGACGAGCCGCCGATGCCACCAACAATATGAGTTTGCGCCTCAAGCCTTCTGCAGTCCGCGCTGGCAGAAAGTGAAGTCCATCAGTTGCGGCCATTCTGACTGGACGTCGTAGAGCCAGCGCTTGCACGCCGCCTGCGTCTTGAAGCAGCCATTGCCCCAGGCTGGCCAGAGGCCGGTATCCCAGGGGTTGGGCTTGGAGCCCGAGAAGCGCGAGAACCAGACATTCTGCGGCCCGACCTGCGCCGCCAGCGCCCGGCAGTCGCCGGCCGAAACATTGTCGCCAAATCCCTGGATGCCATAGAAGCGCTGACCACCGCCTGGCGTCGTCGCCGTGCAGGAGGCGACGGCGAAGGCGAGCATGGCGGCTGCTGCGGTCGAGCTGATCGCGGTCTTTGACATTGGCGGACCTCCCCAGGCTGGCTCGGTCCCGTCGATCGACGGGACCGTCATTGCAAAGTGTCGCCGCCTGCGGAGACGTCAAGCGCGGCCGGCGACCTTCAGCACGAAAGCGGTGGCAAACGCCGTCTCCTTCAGGCTGTCGAAGCGCCCGGAAGCGCCGCCATGACCGGCGTCCATATTGGTCTTGAGCAGCAGCGGCGCATCATTGGTCTTGGTGGCGCGCAGCTTCGCGACCCATTTCGCCGGCTCCCAATAGGTCACGCGCGGATCGGTGAGCCCGCCGATGGCGAGAATCGGCGGGTAGGCCTTGGCCGCGACATTGTCGTAGGGCGAATAGGCGGCGATCGACTGGTAGTCGGCCGCGCTTTCGATCGGATTGCCCCATTCCGGCCATTCCGGCGGCGTCAGCGGGAGCGTGGCGTCGAGCATGGTGTTGAGCACATCGACGAACGGCACCTCGGCGACGATGCCGCCGAAGAGATCGGGCGCCATGTTCGAGACCGCGCCCATGAGCATGCCGCCGGCCGAACCGCCCCAGCCGACGATCTTGCCGCGCGATGTGAAGCCTTCCGACGCCAGATATTCGCCGGCGGCGATGAAGTCGCGGAATGAGTTCTGCTTCTTCTCGCGCCGCCCATCGGCATACCAGCGGAAGCCCTTGTCTTTGCCGCCACGGATATGGGCGATGGCATAGACGATACCGCGATCGACCAGCGAGAGACGCGTGATGCTGAATGATGCGGGGATGGTGATGCCGTAGGAACCATACCCGTAAAGCAGCAGCGGCGCGCTGCCATCGAGCGGCGTATCCTTGCGATAGAGCAGCGAAACCGGAACGGTCTCGCCGTCGCCGGCCCGTGCGAAGACGCGGCGCGTCACATACTGGCTCGCGTCATGGCCGGAGGGGACCTCCTGCTCCTTGCGCAGCACCCGCTCACGCGTCGCCATGTCGTAATCATAGACACGAGACGGTGTCGTCATCGAGGAATAGGTGAAGCGCAGCATAGTGGTGTCGAATTCATAGCCATCGCCGAGGCCGAGCGAATAGGCCTCCTCGTCAAAGGCGATCGCGTGTTCCTCGCCGCTTGCAAGCTCACGGATGACGATGCGCGGCAGCCCGCCCTCACGCTCGAGACGGACCATGAAGTCCTTGTAGACCGTGAGGCCGAGGATCAGCCGGCCCGGCTGATGCGGCACGAGGTCGGTCCAGTTCTCGCGGCCCGGATTGGCCACGGGCGCCGTGACGATCTTGAAGTCTTCGGCGCCGTCGGCATTGGTCAGGATGAAAAACGTGTCGCCGTTGTGGTCAACGTCATATTCCTCGGCCGGACGACGCGGTGCGATCAGACGCGGCGCCGCCTCGGGCGCCTCGGCGTCGATGAGATGCACTTCCGACGTCTCGTGATCGTGCGAATCGACCAAGAGGTAGCGACCGGACTGGGTCTGGCCGATGCCGAGGAAGAAGCCGGGATTGGTCTCCTCGAAGACCAGCACATCCTCGCTGGTCGGGCTGCCGACGCGATGGCGATAGATCCGGCAGGGGCGATGATTGTCGTCGAGCACCGTGTAGAAAAGCGTCCGGCTGTCGGCCGCCCAGACGGCGCCGCCCGTCGTCGTCTCGATCGTGTCGGCGAGGTCGATACCGGTCTCGGCCTCGCGCACGCGGAGCGTATAGGCCTCCGAGCCCTTGTCGTCATAGGCCCAGGCGATCAGCGCATGATCAGGGCTGTGGTCGGCGCCACCGATCTCGTAGAAGGCGTGACCCTTGGCCATCGCATCGACATCGAGCAGCACGGTTTCCGGCCCGCCCTCGCGCGCTGTGCGCACGATGCGCGGCTGCTCGGCGCCTTCGAGATAGCGCGAGGCATAGGCATAGGGGCCGTCCGGAGCGGGAACCGAGGAATCGTCTTCCTTGATCCGCCCGCGCATCTCCTTGAACAGCGTCGCCTGCAGCGCCTCGGTATCGGCCATCTCGGCCTTGGTATAGGCGTTCTCGGCCTCGAGATGCGCCCGGATCTCCGGCGCCAGCGCGGATGGATCGCGCATCACCTCCTGCCAGTTGTCGGCGCGAATCCACGCATAGTCGTCCTGGCGCGCGATGCCATGGGCTTGGAGTGTGACGGGATGTTTGGCGGCAATGGGCGGATTCACGAGCGGGAAATCTCCGGAGGGGCAGATGGCGGGGCCAGGATGTTCGTTGCAGCCTAGATAGAGGCCCGCTCGCGCGGCGCCAAGCACTGGTCCGGCCCGGTTACGTCTTGGGTTGATCGCTTTTGCATGCTTTGGTGTGCGCGGACACGAATCGCAACGCGCCCGGGGGCGCCTCCGACGACAAGGGCCCGATGATCCGCACTGTCAGCCTTGCGCTCTGGCTGTTCGCCTTCTGGCTGCTGCTTTCCGGCCACTATACGCTGTGGCTTGTCAGTGCAGGCATCGTGATTTCGGCCGGGATCGCTTTTGTCGGCCGCCTGACGGGCTTCGCGGACGAAGAGGGCCATCCCGTCGAGCGCATCGTCGGCGGCCTCGGCTACTGGCCGTGGCTCGTCATTGAGATCGTGAAGTCCTCCATCGACGTCGCGCGTACGATCCTCGACGTGCGGAGGCCGATCGAGCCCGAATTGTTCGAGATTTCCGTTGGCCCCAAGACAGCCGTCGGCGCCGTCACCTATGCCAATTCGATCACGTTGACGCCGGGTACCGTGACGGTCGGGATCGATCGGGAGCATGACCGCTTCACCGTGCACGCGTTGACCAAGGCAGGCGCTGAAGGCGTGCGGTCCGGCGAGATGGATCGGCGCGTCGTGGCTTTCGAGAAGGAGGGCCCGGCGTGATTCTCTTTGCGGCCCTCCTCGCCGTTCTCGTCGCCGTTGTTCTGATGACGTTCCGTACCGTGGCGGGACCGACGACCTTCGATCGACTGCTGGCTGCCAACTCCATCGGCAATGGCGCGATCCTGATCGTGGCGCTTTATGGCTTTCTCACCGAGCGACCGGATTTCATCGACCTGACGCTGACTTATGCGCTGCTCAACTATGTCGGCGTGTTTGCTGTGCTGAAATTCTTCCGTGCTGGTTCCGAAGACGAGGAACAGGCGGAGGAGGCGCGATGACCGATATCCTCGCCAATATCGTCAGCGGCGTCCTCATTCTTGCCGGCGCCGGCTTCTTCCTGACGGGCGCGATCGGTTTCATCCGCATGCCCGATCTCTTCACGCGCCTGCATGCCGCTTCGCTGTCCGATACAACCGGCATGGCCTTGATCCTTTCTGGCCTCGCCGTCCATGCCGGCTTTACCGTCGCCGCCGTGAAGCTCGTCTTCCTCATCCTGTTCCTGCTGTTCATGGGACCGGCCACCACGCATGCGCTGGCGGCCGCGGCGCTGGCGGCCGGGGTCAAGCCGCTTGGCGCGATGCGCCATGCTGCCAAGAAAGGACCCGGCAAGGCGGCCGACACCGTGAAGACCGTTGCAACCTCGGAAGCGAAGGCAGCTCCGAAAAAAGTGCCGAAGAACACGCCCAAGAACACGTCCAAGAAGGGGAGGCGGCGGTGAGCACCATCGATCCGGTCTTCGTCGAGGCGTTTCTTTCGCTGGCTTTGATGCTGCTGGTCATGGTCCTGGCCGTCGCGATCGTCCGCATTCGCGGGCTGTTTGCAGTCGTCGTGTTGCTCGGCGCCTACAGCTTCGTCATGGCGACGCTGTTCGTCGTTCTCGATGCCGTCGACGTCGCGATGACAGAAGCTTCGGTCGGCGCCGGCATCTCGACGGTGCTGTTCCTCGGCGCGCTCTATCTGACCGACGTCAAGGAAGCCACGGGAACGGCACGCCGGATCGCGCCGCTGTTCGTTGCCGCCGTCACGGCCGCCGTGCTGGTCTGGGGCATGAGCGATCTGCCTGATTTTGGTTCGTCGGCGCAGCCGATCCACGCTGTCGGCGCTGATTATCTCGGTCGCACCTTGCCCGACACGGGTATCCCCAATGTCGTGACCGCAGTGCTCGCAAGCTATCGCGGCTTCGATACGCTCGGCGAGACCGCGGTCGTTTTCACGGCGGCGATCGGCGTGCTGGTGCTGCTGCGCCGACGCAGCGGCGAGAGGTCATAGCCATGCGCCGCGATATCGTGCTGCGCGTTGCCGCCAAGTTCATCATGGCGCCGCTCATCCTCTTTGCGCTCTATGTCCAGTTTCATGGTGATTACGGTCCTGGCGGCGGCTTTCAGGCCGGCGTGATCGCGGCGGCGGGCGTGATCCTCTATGCGATCATCAATGGCCTAGGCGCGGCGCAGAGGCTGGTATCAATGGCTCTGGTCGAGCGGCTGATCCCTGCCGGAGTGCTGGTCTATGCGTCTGTCGGCCTCGTCTCGATGGCGCTTGGCGGCAACTTCCTCGACTATAATCCCCTGGCACATGACCCAGTCCACGGCCAGGAATGGGGCGTCTTCTTCGTCGAGGCCGGCGTGTTCCTCACTGTCTTCTCCAGCATGATCGCGATCTACTATGCTTTCGCGAGCCGGAGGGCGTCATGAGCCTCGTGGCGATGCTTGCCTCCGAGGCGACGCGTTTCACGATCGTCCTGGTGATGGTCGCGGGGCTCTATATCGTCATCGCCCGCAATAACATGATCAAGAAGCTGGTCGGACTGTCGCTGTTCCAGTCCTCGGTCTACCTGCTCTATCTGCTGCCCGGGAAGATATTCGGCGGCACGGCGCCGATCCTCGATCCGCGTTTCGATGTCTATGCCAACCCTCTGCCGCATGTTCTGATTCTGACCGCGATCGTGGTCGGCATCGGCACGCTGGCGCTCGGCCTTGCTCTCGCGATCCGCATCAAGGAAGCCTACGGAACCATCGAGGAGGACGAGGTGCTGGCCAGGGATCGCGGGCAGGCGAGTCCCGCCACCCGCAAGGCGGGCACGCGCGGATGAGCCTCATCGCCGCAGTCGACCAGCATCTGCCGGTTATCATCGTGCTCGCGCCGCTGCTCGGCGCGCTGCTGGTGGCGTTGATCCGCGTCGAGATCGCCTCATGGCCGATCGCCGTCATCGCGGCGCTCGTCAGTGCCATGGCCGCGTTCCGCCTTGTCTTCGGCGTGGAAACGCTCGGCGTCGTCTCTTATCGCCTCGGCGGCTTCGCTCCGGACCTCGGCATCGAGTATCGCGTCGATGCGGTGAACGCGCTCGTTCTGCTTCTTGTAACGGGCATATCCCTCGCGACGCTGGTTTATGCTCGCCGGAGCGTCGCGGATGAGATCGATAGCGGACGCGTGCCGTGGTTCTACGCCATGATGTTGGTGGCGATGTCCGGCCTGCTCGGCATGGCGATCACCGGCGACGCGTTCAACGCCTTCGTCTTCCTCGAGATCTCCTCGCTCTCGACCTATACGCTGATTGCACTCGGCCGCGACCGGCGGGCTCTCGTCGCCGCCTACCAATATCTGATCGTCGGAACGATCGGCGCGACCTTCTATGTCATTGGCGTCGGCCTCCTTTATCTGTCCACCGGCACGCTCAATCTCGCTCTGATCATCGAGCGGCTGCCGGACGTCACGTCGCCGCGCGCGCTGATCGCCGCCGAAGCCTTCATCCTCGTCGGCATCGCCCTGAAGCTGGCGCTCTTTCCGCTGCATGCCTGGCTGCCCAACGCCTATGGCTATGCGCCCTCGGCGGCGACGGTCCTGATTGCCTCGACCGCGACCAAGGTCGCGGTCTACCTGATGGCGCGCTTCCTGTTCGGCGTCTTTGGCATTCATGTCGAGCTCGGGCCGGTTTCGGTCACGGGCGTATTGATCGTGCTCTCGCTCGGCGCGATGTTCGTCGCCTCCGCCGCCGCGGTATTCCAGCGCGACGTCAAGCGCTTGCTTGCGTTCTCCTCGGTCGCGCAGATCGGCTACATCACGCTTGGCCTCGCGCTTGCCAATCCGGCCGGATTGACCGGAGCATTTCTGCATATCGTCAACCACGCGCTGATGAAGGGCGCCGCCTTCATGGCGATCGGCGCTGTGCTGCTGCGGTGTGGTTCGTCGCGGCTCGACGATCTTGCGGGCATCGGCCGGACCATGCCGGCGACGTCGGTCGCGTTGACCATTGCGGGTCTTGGCCTCATCGGCGTGCCCGGCACGAGCGGCTTCGTGTCGAAATGGTATCTCGTTCTCGGCGCCTTCGACGACGGCAAGGGGTGGCTGGCCTTCCTGATCGTCGCCAGCTCCGTGATTGCCGTTCTCTATGTCGGCCGCATCCTCGAGGTCGTCTGGTTCCGCGAGCCCAGCAAAACCGCGCTCGCTGCGCGTGAGGCGCCGCTCGGCATGCTGTTGCCGACGCTGCTTCTGGCCGGCCTCACGATCCTCTTCGGTATCGACGCCGAGTTCCCCGCCCGGCTGGCCGGCGCTGCGGCGTCGGCGCTTCTCGGGGGGCGGCCATGACCGTTTTGTCCATGAGCGCGATGATGAGTGGACCCTCATTGCTGGGGCTCGCGCTCATCATACCCGCCGTCGTCGCCGTTCTGGTTATGCTGCTCGGGCGACGGCCGGATCTTCGCGAGGCGGCCAGCCTTGTCGGCGCGCTGCTGCTGTTCATCGCGATATGCGCTTTGCTGGTCGATGTCCTGGCGGGCGCGCGGCCGGCGTTGCCGCTCGTTCGCATCGCGCCGGGGCTGGAGCTCATCCTCCGGGTCGAGCCGCTCGGCATGCTGTTCGCGATCGTCGCGGCGACGCTTTGGATCGCCAATTCCGTCTATTCAATCGGCTATATGCGCGGCAATCAGGAACCGCGGCAGACGATGTTCTTCGCGGCCTTCGCCGTCGCCATCGCGGCGACGATGGGCGTCGCGCTCGCCGGCAATCTGGTGACGCTGTTCCTGTTCTACGAGCTTCTGTCGCTCTCGACCTATCCGCTGGTCACGCACAAGCAGTCGCCAGCTGCGATGCGCGCCGGCCGCATCTATCTGCTGACGCTGATCGGCGCCTCGATGATCCTGCTGCTGCCAGCGATCATCTGGACGGCTTTCGTGGCGGGAACGACCAATTTCCAGATCGGGGGCATTCTCGCCGGCAGGATCGGCCCGCTGGCGATGGCGGTGCTTCTAGGGCTGTTCGTCTTCGGCGCCGCCAAGGCGGCCGTGATGCCGCTGCATCGCTGGCTGCCGGCGGCAATGGTCGCGCCGACGCCGGTCTCGGCGCTTTTGCACGCGGTTGCCGTCGTGAAGGCGGGTGTCTTCACCATCCTCAAGGTCACCATCTATATCTTCGGCCTCGATACGTTGCAGGCGACCGGCGCGTCGCAATGGCTCGTCTATGTCGCGGGCTTCACCATTATCGCCGCTTCGCTCGTCGCGATGACGGCAGATGATCTGAAGCGCCGGCTCGCTTATTCGACCATCGGCCAGCTTTCCTACATCGTCATGGCCGCGGCACTCGCGACCCCCGCCGCCGCGATCGGCGCCGCCATTCACATCGCGGCCCACGCAGTCTCCAAGATCACGCTCTTCTTCGCAGCCGGATCGGTCTATACGGCCGAGCATGTCGACAAGGTCAGCCAGATGGACGGTATTGGCCGGCGCATGCCCTGGACCATGGCGGCGTTCGCCATCGGCGCGCTGTCGATGATCGGCCTGCCGCCGACCGCCGGCTTTCTCGGAAAATGGTTCATGCTTTCGGGCGCGGGCAGCGCGCATGACTGGTTTGCGGTCGCAGTCATCATCGTCTCGACGGTGCTCAATGCAGCCTATCTGCTGCCGATCGTGACGCGGGCGTTCCTGAAACCCGCCGGTGGTCCGGTGGCCGAGGCGCCGCTTGCCATGGTCGTGGCCCTCACGGCGACAGCGGTCGGTACGATCCTGCTCTTCCTTTTCCCCGAGGTTCCCTATCGCCTCGCAAGCGCTCTGGTGAGCCGATGATCCCTTCGAAAGCGATTGACGCCGAAAGGATTGGTCCGATGACGATGAGGCGCCGTCTCATCGCGGGAGCATTGGCCGCGTTCCTGGCCGTGTGCGTCGTCGCTGACTTGTTCGTCGCGCATCATCCGGCCTTCGGCATTGACGGCACGGCGGGCTTCGCCGCCTGGTTTGGCATCATCGCCTCGGCCGTCGCGATTGCATTGGCGCTTGGATGGAGCCGGATCGCTGGTCGTAGCGAGATCGTGGCCGAAGAGGAGGAGCGCGATGGCTGAGACTCTGCTTCTCGCGCCCTGGCTGCCGCTCCTCGTCGGCAGCGTGCTCGTCGCGGTGCTGCGCGGCCTGGTACAGGATGTCGTTTTCGTCGCCGCGCCGATGCTGGCGCTGGTCTTTGTCTGGATGGTGCCGCAGGCGGCAGGTCCCGGCATCGATTGGCTCGGACTGACGCTGATGCCGATCGCGTCGGATCCGACGGCCCGCCTCTTTGGGACTGCCTTCGCGCTCGCCGCGATCGGCGGCGCAGTCTTCGCACTGCCACAGCGCAGCAGCACCGAGCGGGCCGCCGCGCTACTTTATGCCGGGTCGGCTCAGGGTGTGGTCTTCGCGGGCGATCTCGTCACCTTGTTCCTCTTCTGGGAAGTGATGGCGATCGGTTCTGCCGTTGTCATCTTCTCCAACGGCGCCAGTAGAGCCGGCCTTCGCTACGCGCTGATGCATGCCTTCGGCGGCGTCCTCTTCTTTGCCGGCATCGCCGCATCGATCGGCAGCGGCGGCACGGCGATCCGTCCCTTCGCGGCGGACTCGATCGGCTCGGTGCTGATGCTGGCCGGAATCCTGGTCAACGCGGGCGCGCCGCCGGTATCCGCCTGGGTCGCCGATGCGTATCCGCGCGCATCATGGTCCGGCGCGGTATTCCTCTCCGCCTTCACGACCAAAGCCGCGGTCGCCGTCCTGATCCGCCTTTTCCCCGGGGAGGCGGCGCTGGTTCCGATCGGACTGATCATGGCCGTCTACGGGATGGTCTATGCGTTGCTGGGGAATGACATCCGCCGCATGCTGTCCTATTCGATCGTCGGCCAGGTCGGCTTCATGGTCGTAGCCATCGGGATCGGGACGCCGTTGGCCCTTGCGGCGGCTGCGGCGCATGCCTTCGTGCACATCCTTTACAAGGGCCTGCTGATGATGGCTGCCGGGACGGTGCTGCGGGCGACCGGAACCACGCGCCTGACGGCGCTCGGTGGTCTCGCCCGGTCGATGCCCTTTGCCACGGCAGCGATGATCCTTGGCGGACTGGCGCTCGCCGCGATGCCTCTTACCGCCGGCTTTGTCAGCAAATCCGCGATCATGCAGGCGCTCGCCGAAGAGCATGCCGCGGTCGCCTGGTTCGCGCTCACGGCCATCTCGGCCGGCTCGATGCTGTATGCGGGCCTGCGCCTGCCCTGGTTCGCCATGCTGCGGTCATCGACGCCTCCACCATTGAGCCTGGCAACTGCACCGGCGATGAAGCTGGCGATGGGAGGCGTTGGGCTGGTTCTTCTCGTCGTTGGAGTGGCGCCGAGTCTCTTGATGCGAATCGTACCCGGTATCGATGCCGTCGCGGTGCTCACGCCAGATCATATTCTCTTTCAGCTGCAGCTCCTCATTGGCTCATCTATTTGTTTCGTTTTGTTTCTGGGATTACTTGCACCGCGTGCGCGCGCTATACGGGATACAGACTGGTTGTGGCGATCACTCCCACAATTGCTGGTCAATGCTGTTCGTGCGATATCTCGGAGAGGGGTCGCAACGATTCCGTCCAGGGCCGAAGTCGAGGCTAAAAAAATCCGTGATCTGTCAGAGGCTTGGATGCAGCGCACGATGGACGCCGGGAACTGGCGGACGGGAGATATAGCCCTCGTCGCGACGGCGCTTCTCGGCATTTGCCTGTTTATCGCCGCCATGTGAGGTATGGCCGATCAATTCTGCTGGAAACGACAAGGTCCACTGGAGACCAATCGACGCGTTTCGAAAGATGTGTAATGTCGATTTTTTCCACCCTGTGTGCACTTGTATTCTCCTACTTCGACTTATATAGAACGCACGAAATATACGTTCAGGCTGCGTCCCGTCGCGGTGTGTTGGTTCCACGGCAATTGAGAATTGCCAGAGGGGTCGGCAAGTCGTCCCGGAGCGCCCCGGTTATTTGCACGAGTTATCGATAGAGGTTTGGTGGAATGATGAGCGAGAAAATCGTCGGTAGTGACTTGATTGATCTGACAGCTGACATTGTGTCGGCTTACGTCAGCAACAACTCCGTCTCGGCGCACGATCTGCCGGGGCTGATCTCGGAAGTCTTTCAGGCTCTGAGCCGCACTCATGGCGGTGTCGTCGAGCCGGAGCCTGAGCCGCTGAAGCCGGCGGTCAATCCGAAGAAGTCGGTTTTCCCGGATTTCATCGTTTGCCTCGAAGATGGCAAGAAGTTCAAGTCGCTGAAGCGGCACCTTCGCACGCATTACGACCTGTCGCCGGAAGAGTATCGCGAGAAGTGGGGCCTGCCGGCCGACTATCCGATGGTCGCTCCGAGCTATGCGGCCGCCCGTTCGGAACTGGCCAAGAAGATGGGCCTCGGACAGCAGCGCAAGCGCCGCTGATCCGACCTCGAACGGCCTGATCTTGAAGCCCGGCCTTGGCCGGGCTTCTGCTTTTTTGGGGGCTTTTGTCCGCAGCCCAAAGAAATCTATCCCCGCTCCGCCAAACTGGATTAGCCTACCACTAGGAAGTAATTCCTAATCAGGCAATCTGAAGTTGGTGCGAGGATTGAGTCATCATGCATACTGAAAGCGGCGGTGAAGCGTCGGGACGGCGACGTTCTGGCGATTGCGATGAGGCGACGCGCCGCCTCCTGGCCGAGACCATCGGGACCGCGCTGGCGATCCGGCCCGACCGCATTCTGGGCGGAGCCCGCGGGCCGGCGCGCATTGCGTTCGCTCGTCAGCTGGCAATCTATCTCGCCCGGACACGGCTTGGACTTTCATTCACCGAAACGGGACGCCTGTTTCAGCGCGACCGCACGACTGCAGCGCACGCCTGCCGCCGCATCGAGGAATCGCGTGACGATGCCGCTACCGATGCCCTTGTCGATCGGCTCGATCAGATGGTCGTCGCCCGGCTGAGGTCAGGCGAGGTGCGGCCATGAAGGCGGATATGACCGAGCGTCGGCTCGCCCGACGCCTCGCTGGATCCGGCACTCATGCTGAACTCGACGATGCGGGCGAGGCTTGGTTGGTCGGCTGCGACGGTGCACGACGCGGTAATGTCGATGCCGGCGCGCTCCGCCGGTTGCGCGCACGTGGCGCACTTTTCGAAGAGGCCAGGGGGCATTATCGCTTGTCGGATGCGGGCCGAGCGATGGTTCGCCGCATGCTGGCCGGCGGGGACGATCTCACGCTGCAGCATCAGACACGCGAACGGCGGATCATCGAAACCGATGGCGTGCGCCACGCGGTGACCGTCGATGCCGGCGAAAGCCCGCTTGGCTGGCTCCGGGCCCGCAAGGGCCGCGATGGGCAGCCATTGATCGACGATGCGGCCTTTGCCGCCGGTGAGCGGCTGCGCGCCGATTTCACGCGCGGCCAGTTGATGCCCGGCATCACCGCCAGTTGGAACCCGGCAGGAGGCGGGGGCCGCGGCGCCGGCGGCGCTGGGGGCATTGCCGAGATCACGGAGGCGGGCCTCGCGGCGCGCATGCGCGTCGAACGCGCCTTGCGGGCCGTAGGCCCGGAGCTTTCAGGCGTGGTGGTGGATTTCTGCTGCTTCTTGAAGGGGATCGACCAGATCGAGGGCGAACGCGGCTGGCCGAAGCGATCGGCCAAGCTGGTGCTGCGGCTCGGGCTTGACGCTCTGGCCCGGCATTATGGCTTCGATAATGTCGGCGCTGCCGCCAGCCGGCAGCGCGCCGGCTGAGAGATCAGAGCGTTGCGGCGGCAGCTTCGTTGCGGATGCGGGCGACCATCGAGCGCAGGCCGTTGGAGCGCTGTTGCGACAGGTGATCCTTGAGGCCAAGCGTCGCGAATATCGCCTCGGCATCGACGGCGAGGATCTCGGCCGGCGTCCGGCCCGAATAGAGCGCGATGACGATCGCCACGAGGCCGCTGACGATCAGCGCATCGCTGTCCCCGAGGAAGTCTATCCGCCGCGTACCGTCCTCATCGCGAATCGTCTTCTGCAGCCAGACCTGGCTGGCGCAGCCCTGCACCTTGTTGACGTCGTTGTGCGCTTCGGCCGGCATTGGTGCGAGCGCGCGGCCGAGTTCGATCAGATAGCGATAGCGATCTTCCCATTCCTCGAGGAAGCCGAAATCTTCGATGATCTGTTCGATGGTCGGGGGAGCGCTCGTGGTCATGGCGGGCATATAGCGCTTCGTCGCCATCAGGGGAACAGCAGCGGCAGCAATCCCGGCTGAAGAAAAGGCGACGCCGAAGAAGGGCAGGGACCCGGCGGCGCTTGGCGGACGAGCCGCCGAAATGAATGCTCAGGCGTTGCCGGCGCCTTTGGCGAGAGGCTTGGGCGGATGGCTCGTCGCCTTGACCGGCGGCTGCCATGCGGGGGACGCATCCTCGGTCGTCAGCGTACCCAAGGCAACGGGCGCGGCGGCAGCCGGTTCGGATGGCGCCTTGGCATCGAAACGGGAGACGAGGGTCGCTGCACCGTGCCAGGCGCGTGTTCCGACGGCCTGCAAAGCCGCGCCGCCATGCGTGCACACATCCGGCTGCCTTGCGCAGATCCCCGAAAGATCGGCGACGATCCCGCGCGCTGCCAGGACGGCGTCCACGGCACCGACACTCGCGCTTTTACCGCCCGTCGCGGGATCGCCCGGAATGAGCAGCAGCACGATCGACAGCCAGAACACGGCGCGAATGATGAACATGAGGTGCCCTCCGAACGCAGATACAAAGTCCAGGTCGCCACGCTTTCCGTGATCTGACGAGAGCAATGCACCAGGCGGCTGAAGGCTGCGTTCAGCTCTACGGCTGATATTGATTCAAATTGTATCGATCATCCTGAAGGCGCGCGCCTCCCCGAAGAGATGGCGCAGGCCGTGCCTTCAGCGTTCCTTAAGCCGGAACTGCGAGCATGAACTCATCCCGCCAGAGGCGTCTTGCGGGGCGCGGCCGATGGCCGGAACGGCCGCCAACAGTGTTTTGCGTATGACGGTTTCCTTCGAGCCCTTGCGGCGGATCATGGATGGGCTGGTGCATGGCTCGGCGACAGGCGATGCGCTTGTCGCAGGCCGTCATCGCGCATTCATCGCCGCTCATCTGGCCGCGGGGCTCGCCGCGCTGATGGCGATGCCTCTCTGGCTGGCGTTCGCAGGCCTGCCGTCGCCCGCCATCGCTGTCGCCTTCCTTTGGCTGGTGACGCCGCTGCCGATCGCCGCCTTTCTCTCGCGCACCGGCCGCTATGCTGACGCGCATCTCCTTTCAGCCCTGTCGTTGACCGGTCTCGTCGGCTGGATCGCCGCGTTTACCGGCGGGCTCGCCTCTCCGGCGTTGGCTTGGTTTGCGGTCGTGCCCGCCGAGGCTGCGCTATCCGGCTCGCGCCGTGTCGTCGTCAGCGCGGCTGCCCTGGCCGCCGCGGCGCTCGCGATTCTCTGGGCGCTCGCATCGGCCGGCCTCTCCCCCGACCCCTTGGGGATCTCGCCGTTATTTGCTCCGGCTGTCGTCGGTGGCGCCGTGCTGTATGCCGTGCTGGTCGCCATCCGCATCGAGACCGTCCATAGCGAGGCGAGTGTGGCGGCCCGGCTCGGAGATACGCGCTATCGGCTGCTTGCCGATAACGCCACTGATCTCATCACCCGTCACACCGCCAATGGCGATGTCGCCTTCGCCTCGCCGGCGGCGCGCGCTCTGGTCGGATGTCCGCCCGCCGATCTCGTCGGCCAGGGTCTGTTCTATCGTGTTCATATCGCGGACCGTCCCGCTTTCCTGCGCGCTTTGTCGGAGGCCGATCGCACCGGCGCCAGCATCACCGCCGAATTCCGTCTGCGCTCAGGAGCGGGCGAGGGCGGTCCCTATCTCTGGGCGGAAATGCGCTGCCGGCCGGTCATCGATCCGGCGTCGGGGCGGACCGTGATCGCCGTCACGCGCGACATCAGCAGTCGCAAGGCGCAGGAGACGGCCTTTGCAGAAGCCCGCAGCGCGGCCGAGCAGGCCAACCGCGCCAAGAGCCAGTTCCTGGCCAATATGAGTCACGAACTCCGCACGCCGCTCAACGCGATCATCGGCTTCTCCGACATTCTGGAACAGCAGCTGTTCGGGCGCTTCGAATTCGAGCGTCATCGCGACTATGCCCGCCTGATCCGCTCGTCCGGTGAACATCTGCTCGACGTGGTCAACAGCATTCTCGACATGTCGAAGATCGAGGCCGGACGGTTCGAGATCCATGTCGAACCCGTTGCGGTCGCAGGCCTCGTCGATGGCGCGATCGAGATGATGTCCCATCAGATCGCCAGCCGGCAGCTCAAGGTGGTTCGTCGCGTCGAGCCCGGACTGCCCGATATCGTGGCCGATCGCCGGGCCTGCAAGCAGATCCTGCTCAACCTCATTTCGAACGCGGTCAAGTTCACCGAAGCCGGCGGTAGCATCACGATCGCGAGCCGCCAGGGCCGGGACGGCGTCGTCATCGAAGTCGTCGACACCGGGATCGGCATCTCCGCTGACGACTTGCCTCGTCTTGGTACGCCATTCGTTCAGGCCGATTCAGACATCAATCGCCGCTATGAGGGCACGGGCCTCGGACTGTCCGTGGTCAAAGGCCTCGTTCATCTGCATGGCGGCACCATGGCTATTGCCAGCGAACCTGGTCGAGGCACCAGTGTCTCGGTGACGCTTCCGGCTGATAAGGCGAAGCCGGCGGCCGAGTGGCGCGCGAGCGGTGCGGACGAGGTCGCATTCGAAAGGGAGCGGCGCATTGCGTGAGCGGGCGGCGAAACCGCGTCCGGTTCGGCGGCGCGATGTCTACACCGAGGCGGACGGTCTGTTCGGCCGCATCACCGATCTCGTCATCGAGAATCCGGTTCGCTCCGGGGGCTTCGTCATGGTCGTGATGGTGATCGGCACGATCATCTCGAACGCGGCCTATTTCCAGACGACTCATCATCCCGCACCGTTCTTCGTCACGCGCGCCGCCAACGATGCGGCAGCGCCGATGCCGAAAGCGCGCGTCGATGCGGCTCCAGCCCCGACGCAAAGTCAGAGCCAGACCCAGACCCATTCAGCGGCGGCTCCGGCCGCAACCATTCCGCCCCTGCCGACCGCCGCCCCGGACAGCGTAACCCTCGTGACCGACACGCAGCGCGCATTGGCAGAGCTGAAGCTCTATGACGGGCCCATCGATGGAAAGATCGGTCCGCAGACCCGGGCTGCGCTGTCATCCTTCGAAATGCGGATCGGCCTCGTCCCCACTGGCCAGCCGAGCCCTGGCCTTCTGGTGCAATTGAAGAAGGCACTGCCGCGCAGCAGCGCCGCGACGCCAGCCGAGATCGCACCGCCGGCGCTCATCCCGACTTCGGCGACGTCGGGCGGCACTCCCGATGTGGCTGCGTCCGACCCCACCGCAACTGGATCCATTGATCACGCCCAGTCCGCTGCGCGCATCCGCAAGGTGCAGACAGCATTGAACGACATCGGCTACGGTCCGATCCGGGTCGACGGCAAGGGCGGCGGCGACACCGAGGATGCGATCCGCCGTTTCCAGCTCGACAACGGGCTGGCGCTCACCGGCGAAGCCGACGACGCGCTGATGGCCAAGCTCGTCATGATCGGCGCAATGAAATCGATCTAAATCGGCAACATACGATCGGCTTGCCGGTTGACTGTTGATGTCATGGCGACCATTCAGCCGCATAGATCGCGGCTGGCGAGTCATCCTCAAACGTGAAGCCAGGAACGGAAACGATGCGCGTGACGTCGGCCCTTTGGGTTGCGGCCTATGTGCGGCGGGCCTTTGTCGAGGGCGCGTTCGCGGCGGTGACGCGGCGCGGCGCGCAGGAGGCGGGGGCCATCTTCGTGGTCGTCGACCGCCTTGACGGCATGTTCGACCTCTATGGCCAGGCGCCGCAAAGCGCATTCGGTACGGATCGGCCGGCCGACCGTCTGTTCACCTTGGTGGAGGGCGCGATCGATCGCGAACGCCTCGCGGCCCGCATCGCTTCAGAGACGCGGTTCGATCCTGATCTCTGGGTCGTGGAGCTCGAGCAGAAAACTGGCGAGCCGCTCCTCGACCTTGTCGAGTGATCAGCGGCCGCGCAGGCCGAAGGTGCTGCGTTCTGGCGGTTCCTGGACGGTAGCCTCGCGCCGCGGCTGCATCGCAGCCGGCGCCAGGCTGCGCCGCAGCTCCAGATCGGCGAAGAGCGGCGCATGAGCCGGCTTCTGCGGTGGGGCGCCGCTTCGCCAGCCGGCGATCAACTCCGCCGCAACGCTCTCCTTGGTCTCCGCCAACAGCCGGGCCAGCCGTTCGAAATTCTCGATGCCCGCTGCAATCACCGGGTTGGCGAACAGCAGCACATGCTGCGCCTCGTCGTCGGAAAGGCCGATGCCGCGCAGCAAGACCACCAGCGCCTCGCCCGAGGGGTCGTCCATCAGAGCCGCGACTTCGGCCTCGGGCAGGCGCAGACCCTGCGCCAGCGTACGAACCAGGGCGTCGCGCTGACGCTGGCGGGCGAGAGAAGCGAGCCGCGCCCGGCCGAGCGCCAGCCGGAAAGCGTGGTCGGCGTCGATAACCGACGTGCCTGAATGGGGCGATGTCGGGTGACCAGCGATCTCTTGCAGGAGCGCAAGCCGGCCGGTCCGATCGAGGTTGAGAAACGCGGCGCCGCCTTGTTGCGCAGCGACACCTGGGGTTTCGACCCGTGTCTCCGGCGCCGATGTCTCGGGCTCAGCAGCGGCAGCCTCAGCCGTTTCAGGCGAGCGCGAAGACGAGATCCGTGAATGGCGTTCGCGGTCCTGAGCCTCGAAGGTGGATGCGAGGGCGCGCACCGCAGCGAAGATTTCGCGCGCTTCGGCGCTGATCGGCGCCATGGGCGCCGGCTCCTGGTCTGCCGGTGTTTCCTCCGGCGCGGCGCCCTGATCGTCAGGCTCGGCCGTATCGGCCACCGTCATTTCGACCGTCGGAATATCCTCTTCGACAGCTTGCGATGCATCGGCTTCGGCTTCGTCTTCGATGGCGAGGGCCTCGCACTCCGTCATCACCTCAGGATAATGCGCGACGCGGGCGATCACGTCCGCATCTTCGGTGAGCCGGAGCGCTGCAACGACGAGGGGAGAAAGATCGGCACGGGTCGCGATCAGGCGGTGATGGCCATGTCCGGTCGAGGCCATGATGGTGAGAAAATCGAACTCGCCCAGCGCCGGCGAGCGCTTCAGGATCGGGCTTGCGATCTCGAGGAGATCCTTGCCGAGCTGGCGCAGGATCGCCGATGGCGCATCCTGGCTCCTCGACAATCGCTCGGCGACGAAAGCGCGATCGGCTGCCGAGACGCGCGGCAGGAAATGGGTTGCGAGTTCCTCGAACCGGCGGATCTCATCCGGGTCGTGGGTTGCCTCGAGCACGAACAGCTCCGTGGTGGCCCTCAGGAGGGCGGCATCGCGGCTTTGCAGGTTGGACACGGCCATGGCCATGAGACCATCCGAAGGAAATGAGGGATGCATGATGACGCGGATACCAGGAGAGCGAAGCGCTCGATGCTCAGTCTCGCGGTAAGTCGTTGACGGACTGTTAACCTTGCGGGCGGTTTAATGATTTTCATCAGAACGAGAGCATCCATGGCGGTCGACGCGGTCGAACGCCTGGGGTCTCCGAGGGGGCTGCATGGGAAGCATCCTGCCCTACACGACGGCGACGCGTCGCCGCACGCGCCCTTTACCGAGGGGCACGCCGCGCGGCGAGATCGTCATCTTCCCGGGCGTCCGCATCGAGCGCGACGCCCCTACGCCTCCAACAATGCCGCGTCCGGCTCCCGCCAAGGCAGGCGGCTGAGACCGACATAGGACTTGATCGGAGGCGACGGGCGAGCTCCGGCAGTATTGCGCCGAAGAGCTGTCACCCTTTGCGGAGCGACATCCTTGGCTGAGCAGCGGGCTACGGACCGAACCAGCGTGCCCGTCGGCTCAGCCCGAAATGCCTGAATGAGGCTCGGCGTCGGGGGCGAGTCCCCTCGTCAGGAACCAGCCGTGCCGCTTCCATTGCCGGGCGCCGTCAGGCTGGCCTGGCAGTCTGCCGCACCGAGCGCGGCTTCGGTGGCCGGGGCGAGCGTCGGGTTCGGGACGAAGGCGCGGATGAGCACGAAGCCGCGTTCCAGTGGCAGTTCGATGACGATGGCGCGGTCGAGCGCGGCAAGCGGATTCTCACGCAGTTTCGCCATCTGCAATGGTGTCGCGATCACGAGGTCGATATCGCTGCGCTCTGCCGTTCGGTCGTTGAGGCTGTAGACATTGCTGCCGCGCCGATCGAACACGGCCAGCGACCAGAATTCCTCCGGCATTGTCGCGCGAATACGGATCGGCCCTTCCTCCAGAGTGAAACGGCAAGCGGCATGAGCCATGGCCGGATCGAGATCGGTCAGCGGCTTCGTGACCGGCGCGTTTGCCGGCAGCAGATGAAAGGCGCCGTCCGGGCCGAGCCGTCCAAGCGAAGTCCAGGCATCGCGCGTCGCGAAATCCGGTACGAGCAGGATGGCAGCGATATGGATGATACCGCCGAGCAGCAGCCCGCCAAGGCCGTAGAGGAGGAGATGCTTCATCGGCAAGACCGCCTTGCGATCGCAGGCAGGGTTGCCTCGCCGATGCCGCTGGAGGTCAGCGGCGTATCGTAGAGCCGGAGTGTCAGGCGTAGCGGGCCGCTGCCGGTAACCGGAAGCCAGTTGCCCGGCTGTGGATCTCCGGCGAGGGCGATCGCAAAGCTTCCGTCCTCGCGGCGCAGGATCTCGCGAGCATGGAAACCGCTTCGATGCGCAGGTGTCTCGAACAGGTTGCCGTTCTTGTCGGTGACTGTGAGCGTCCAGAGCCGTGCCGCTGGTGTCTGTCCGTTGATGAAATAGCTGCACCGCGCCGTAAGCGCGGCGCCGCTGTCGTCGGTGTCGGCGACAAAGGCGATGCCCTCGCCGTCACCGAGCGGCAGCGCGCCGCTGCGGGCGAGCTCCGCCCGGCTGTAAGGGTCGGCATTCGGGCTGCCGAGTTCCGGCCAGGCCGTCCAGGCACCGCGCGTGACCGCGCCGAAGATCCGCTCGCGATCGAGCACCAGCCAGGCAGAGCCGAGGCCGACTATGACTGCGATGGCGATCGCCACGAGAAGATTGATCAGCAGACGCACGCTTGGACCCGGTTAAGGTCATCGACGATAGCGGGTTGCCCGGCGCAGCGCCAATCATCGCGCGCCCTTGAAGGGGCGCGCGGGCCAGGCTGCCGGTCAGCCATAAACGGCGTCGCGGATCGCGTCGGGATAGGCCCCGCCGACACCCGCGAGCGCCGTATTGCTGAATGAGACGACCGACAATGCCCGCGCGGGATCGACGAACCAGGAATGGCCGTAGACGCCGCCCCATTGCCATGTGCCCGGCGAGAACGGCGCCCCGCTTGCCTCGGGATGATGATGGATCGACCAGCCTAGGCTGAAGCCGCGTCCGGCAACGCCTGTGTCGAAAGCGCCGATGGCGTTCTCGGACAAGAGGGCGACGCTCTTCGGCGAGAGGATGGGGCTGCCACCCTGGCGCACGGCTTCCAGGAAACGAAGGAAGTCGGGCGCGCTACCAACCATGCCGGCGCCGCCTGATGCGAATACCGCCCGGTCGAAGGCGCGCGACGGCGAGAACGTGACACTCGACTCGGGATTGCCGATGGTGTGCGGGTCGTCCATGCGCACGGCACCGTCCGCCCCGTCGCCATAGGCTGCGGCGAGACGGTCGACTTTCGAGGGATAGAACTCGGTATCCTCAAGGCCGAGCGGCCGCGTCACCTTGGCCGCGACGAGTTCGGGCAGGCTGGCGCCAGCGGCCCGTTCGAGCAGCCCGCCCAGCACATCGATCGCGACCGAATAGCGGAAGGCCGATCCGGGCGCGAAAGCCAGCGGCTGCGCGGCGATACGCGTAAGATTCTCCGCCATTGAAAGGCTCGGCCCTGCGAGGCCTTCGCAGATCCCGGCGGCGGCATCATAGCCGTAGATGAGGCCGCTGGTGTGGGTGAGCAGATGGCGGATGGTGATGACCGGCGTGCTGCCGTCGGCGAGCTTGGGGCGGAAGCCCGGCAGGAACCGTGTGACCGGATCATTGACGCCGATGATGCCGTCGTCGACGAAGGCGAGTGCGGTCGCGGCAACCATCGGCTTGGTGACCGAGGCGAGACGGAAGATCGTGTCCTGGCTCGTCGGGATGCCGGCTTCGCGGTCGGCATGGCCGGCGGCGCGTGCATAGGCGATCGCACCGTCCTTGGCGACCAATACCACGGCGCCGACGATGCGGCTCTCGGCGACAGCCGCGTCGATGACGGCATCGATCCGGGCGGCAAGGGCGCCGGGGGCGAATTGGGCTTCGGGTGATGCGCTCACGTTCTCTCCGCCGCTGCAGGGGTGGGGCCATGATCGGCCGCTCGTGCTTCGACGCCGGTTGTGTATCCCTCCGCGTCGACGGTCAACGGGCCCTTAGATTGATCGAGCATCACAAGCTCATTGCCGAAGGGGTCCCGGACACAGGCGCAGCGGCCGATCGCGATATCGAACGGCGCCTCGACCGCTTCGCCGCCAGCTTCCAAGAAGCGCTGGAAAGCGGCTTCCACATCGTGGACCAGAAGATCTGACTCCGGCCCGACGCGACGGTGCAGGACCAACTCGGCGTCAGTCTCCGGCAGGGCCAGACCGGCTGCTTCCTCGTCCCGCCAGATGAGCCGATGGCCGAGCTTGTCGCGATAGAAGGCGAGCGCGGCGTCGAGGTCGTCGACCTTGAGCAGCAGGTTGTCGATCTTGCGAAAGAGCGGCTCCGGCATTGGGTTCTCCTGGCGAGTCTTGCGTCAGCTGGGGTCGAGGATGTCGCGCGTCGTCTTGTTCTCGATCAGACGACACACGCTGACGACTCAATCAATAGGCGTTCGTCTATTTCGCACGAGCTTTGAGGGCATGGAGGTCAATCAACCTCGTCCCAGTCATCGGGACAATGGCCGCGAGGGTGGGCGGCAGCACGTCCGCTCAGCGCGTGATGGCGGTCAGGCTTCCGCTCGCCTGCTCGAGTTCCGCGAGGCCCGTCGCGCGCGTCCGCGTGACAGCCGCCGCCTTGGCGGGGCGGACTGGCGGCGCATTGCGCAGCAGGGTATCGATTTCGATCAATCGGGCCGTCGTCGCCCCGGACATCATCAGCGGAGCCTGGTCGGCAGCGTTCACGGACGCCATCGCCTCGGGGCGTTCGCCATCCTGCGGCGGGTCATCGAGATAGGGGATCGGTTTCAGCGTGATGCCGTTATGGGCGACCGTCATCACCTTGTTCCACGTCTGCGCGGGCAGCGAGCCGCCGGTCATCTTGTTCGAGGAGGTGAAGTCGTCATTGCCGAACCAGACGCCGCCGACATAGTTGCCGGTGAAGCCCATGAACCAGGCATCGCGATAGGCGTTTGTCGTGCCGGTCTTGCCGGCGGTCTTGATGCCCTGCAGCTTTGCGGCTCGGCCCGTGCCGCGCTCGGGGACCTGCGAAAGCATATAGTTCATCTTGGCGACGGTATCGGCGTCGAGAACCCGTTGCGGCGCCGGGATGTCGCGCTTGCGGTCGAAGACCACCTCGCCCTGGCTGTTGGTGATCTCGGTGAAGGCATAAGGCTTGGCCTTGAGACCGCCATTTGCGAACACGGCATAGGCGCCCGTCATGTCGAGCACGGTGACTTCGGTCGCGCCGAGCGGCAGCGACTTCGAATTGATGATCTTGGTGGTGATACCCATGCGGTGGGCGAGGTCGATAATGGTCTCGCGGCCGACGACGCCGGCGAGCCTGACAGCCACCGTATTCAGCGAGTGGATCAGCGCGGTCGTGAGCGGAATGTTGCCCATGAACTTGCCGCCATAATTCTTCGGCGACCAGTTGCCAATCGAGATCGGCGCATCTCGGACGATGGTCTGCGGCGTATAGCCATGCTGGATGGCCGCTGTGTACACGAAGGGCTTGAACGAGGAGCCGGGTTGGCGAAGCGCATCCGTGGCGCGGTTGAACTGGCTCTCGCCATAGTCGCGTCCCCCCACCATTGCGCGCACAGCCCCGTCGGGCTCGGCGATCACCATCGCAGCCTGGCTGACGCGATAGCGCTCGCCGGATTCGCGGAGCGAACTCTCGATCGCGTCGTCGGCGGCCTGTTCAAGGCCGAGATCGACCGTCGTGCGCACCGTCAGGCTGCGGTCGCCGTTCGGCACCTGCTTCTTCACCTCGTCGAAGGCCCAGTCGAGAAAATAATCGGGTTCGGCAACCGTGCTGGCGCGCATCACATCTGCCGGCTTGCGCCGTGCTCCGAGCACCTGGCCCTCGGTCAGGAAGCCGGCCTGCACCATATTGGTCAGCACTTCATTGGCGCGCGCCCGGGCCGCCGGCAGGTTCACATGTGGCGCGTAGCGGGTCGGCGCCTTGTAGAGCCCGGCGAGCATCGCGGACTCGGCAAGGTCGAGATCGGTGACCTTCTTGCCGAAGTAGAACTCTGCCGCTGCCGCCGCCCCGAAATTGCCGCCGCCCATATAGGCGCGGTCGAGATAAAGCTGCAGGATGTCGTGCTTGGAAAGATTGCTTTCGAGCCAGAGCGCCAGAAAAGCTTCCTTGATCTTGCGGTCGATCGTGCGTTCGTTCGAAAGGAAGAGGTTCTTGGCAAGCTGCTGCGTGATCGACGATCCGCCCTGGACAACCGCGTCGGAACGCAGGTTTTCGAAGAGCGCGCGGGTCGTTCCGAGGATGTCGATCCCGAAATGCGTATAGAAGCGGCGGTCTTCGGTGGCGAGCGTCGCCTTGATCAGGCTGTCGGGCATCTCCTCCAGCGGCACGGCGTCGGAGTGGCGGACGCCGCGCTTGCCGATTTCGGTTCCGAAGCGATCAAGGAACGTGACCGAATAGTCCTGCTGCGCCATCCAGTCGCCATGTGTCGCGTCGAAGGCTGGCAATGCCAGCATCAGCAGGACGATGCCGCCGCCACAGGCGAGCGTCAGCCCATCGCCGAGCAGCTCGATCGGCGCGCGGGCAAGGCCGCTGACCCGGAAGCGGCGCATGAAGCGCGAGGCGCCTTCGGCGCTTTCGACCATCTGGTGCCAGAGCGTGAAGAGGCCGGAATCGATCAGCGCGTCGATCTCGATCAGCCGGAGCGCCTGCCTTTTCGGCGGCGGCGCAACGATTGTCGGATTTTGGCCCGCGACCGACTGGGAGGGATCGACAGTCTCGCCGCCGCGCAGCGCCTTGACGATCTCGCTGCCGGACCGGCTTGCCGCATCGGCGCCTGGCGCAAAAAGGCCGCGCCGCCGTCCGAACCAAGTCGTGATACGATCGAGGACGTTCGCCAAAGCCTGTTCCGGGGCACGTTGTGGACCATCCGCCGGCCATCTGTTCCAATGTCGGACAGAATGCCGCCTGGACCATCCGGTTCTGGACGATTGATTAAGGATACGCAACTCCCATGCCCGTTCAAGAAGACGGCAAGGCCCTCGATCCCGATCTTCCTTTCTGGAAGCGCCTGACGCTCGAGGAGATGAGCAAGGCGCAATGGGAATCGCTGTGCGACGGCTGCGCGCGCTGCTGCCTGAACAAGCTCGAGGATTGGGACACCGGCGAGATCGTCTGGACGGCGGTGGCCTGCCAGTTGCTCGACGACGAAAGCTGCCGGTGCTCGGATTATCCGAACCGCAGCACGCGGGTTCCTGATTGCATCCCGCTCGATCCGGAGAAGGTGCGCACGCTTTCCTGGCTGCCGGGGACCTGCGGCTATCGGCTCGTCGCCGAGGGACGCGACCTCTACTGGTGGCATCCGCTCGTCTCGGGCGATGCGGAAACCGTGCATGAAGCTGGCATTTCGGTGACTGGACGCACTGTGAGCGAGGCCGATATCCCGATCGAGGACTATGAGGATTTCCTGGTGACCTGGCCGGCCGAGCGCCCGGATTAACCGCAGGATTCCGCCGCCGATCGGTACAATCACGAAATGTCGACTACGATCGCGGCGACGTCTGCGCTAAGCTTGCCTTACCTTTCGCATCGTTTTTCCCACCATGATTGGAGGATACGCGCCATGGATTATACGCGCCTCGGCCAGACTGGCCTTGAAGTTTCGCGGATCTGCCTCGGTTGCATGAGCTATGGCGACCCGGCCAGGGGTACGCATAGCTGGTCGCTGCCCGAGGAAGAGAGCCGGCCCTTCATCAAGAAGGCGCTCGATCTCGGCATCAATTTCTTCGATACCGCCAATGCCTATTCTGAGGGGACGAGCGAGGAATATGTTGGCCGCGCTCTGAAAGACTATGCGAAGCGCGACGAAATCGTCATCGCGACCAAAGTATTCGGCCGTATGCGTCCCGGACCGAACGGCGCCGGCCTTTCGCGCAAGGCCATTCTCGCCGAAATCGACGCCAGCCTGAAGCGGCTCGGCACCGATTATGTCGATCTCTACCAGATCCACCGTTTCGACCCCGCGACGCCGATCGAGGAGACGCTCGAAGCGCTCAACGATATCGTCCGCGCCGGCAAGGTTCGCTATATCGGCGCCTCCTCGATGTTCGCCTGGCAGTTCGCCAAGATGCTCGCCACCTCCGACAAAAACGGCTGGGCGCGCTTCGTCTCGATGCAGGATTATGTCAACCTGCTCTACCGGGAGGAGGAGCGCGAGATGCTGCCGCTTTGCCGCGAGGAGGGGATCGGCGTCATTCCGTGGAGCCCGCTCGCGCGTGGCCGCCTGACCCGCGACTGGGACGAGAAGACCGCCCGGGCCGAGACCGACGAATTCGGCAAGACGCTTTATGACAAGACCGCCGAGGCCGACAAGAAGGTCGTCGAGGCCGTTGCCCACGTCGCGTCGGAGCGGGGCATCGCCCGCGCGCAGGTGGCGCTCGCCTGGGTCCTGCAGAAATCGCCGGTGACGGCGCCGATCGTTGGCGCGACCAGGATCGAGCATCTCGAGGATGCCGCCGGCGCGCTTTCGGTGAAGCTCGACGACTACGAGATCGCCCATCTCGAGGCGCCCTATGTGCCGCATGCGGTGGCCGGCTTCGTCTGAGCCGCGACGCACCACCAACGCCCGCGCGCTTTGATCCGCATCAACGCGCGCGCGGCGACGGCCGATAGGCTGGCTCCATCGACCAGGGAGCAGGGCCTTGAGCCAGCGGATCGTCATCCTCGACGGACATCCCGACCCGGCCGGCGGGCATTTCTGCAATGCGCTTGCCGATGCCTATGCCGAAGGCGCGCGCGAGGCCGGGCGCAGCGTGGAGACGATCCGCCTCGCCAGCCTCGACATTCCGCTCCTGCGCTCGAAGGATGACTTCGAGCAGCGCGGCGTGCCGGAAGGCCTCGTCGCGGCGGCGGCGGCGATCCGCGACAGCGATCACATCGTCATGATCTTCCCCCTCTGGCTCGGCACGATGCCGGCGCTGGTCAAGGCCTTCTTCGAACAGGTGTTCCGCCCGGGCACGGGCTTCGCCTATCAGGAAGGCCGCTTCCCGAAGAAGCTGCTCGCCGGCCATTCGGCCCGCCTGGTGGTGACCATGGGCATGCCGGCGCCGCTCTATCGCTGGTTCTTCGGCGCCCATGGCGTCAAGGGCATGGAGCGCAACATCCTCGATTTCGTCGGCATCAGGCCGGTCCATGAAAGTTTCTACGGCAATGTCGAGGGCGCGAGCGCGGAAAAGCGCGCCGCCTGGCTCGCCGAGATGCGCGCGCATGGCGCCAACGGTGATTAGGGCGATCAGCGCCTGAAGCGATCGGCCGCGCGGGATGGCGCGGCCGGCAAGGCCCGGGAGGGCGCGGCCGGAGAGAGGGGGCGAGCGAAGCGTGGGGGCGCGTCGCTCCCCGCTCGCTCCGGCCAGCGGCCCGCCCGAGCCGGATCGGCCCTCTCCGCCGCGCCGGTCCCGGTCAGGCGGCGCGCTTCGGCGCTGGCCGGCTGCTCAATCGGCCCATTCGGGATCGGTGGTGAAGGCGATGGTGAGCCAGCGGTCCGGGCTCTCGTCGCCGATCGCAGCGCCGATTTCATCGCGGAGGCGATCCCAATCCTCGAGCGGCCGCGCCGGCAGCCCTGATGGCACGATGAAATAGATCTCGATCTGCCGGCCCCGGCCGACCCGCGCCACATAGGCGCGATAGGAGAGGAATCCCTCGCGCGCGACGATCCCGGCCGCGACCGCGTCGACCGCGCGCTTCAGCTCCGGCGGCGTCACCAGCAGGATATCGGCCAGCGCCCGCCGCACCGTGCCGATCGGGATCGGGATGATGGCGAGCGAAACGAGCGCCAGCGCCGCGGGATCGACATAGGGCGCGACGAAGGCGAGCGGCGTCCCCTCCGCGAAGAAGCCGAACAGGAAGGCGATGAGCAGCGCGCCCGAAAGCGCCGCCGACATCAGCCAGGACTTGGCGTCCAGCGCCACGAAATCCGAGCCGATCGACCGGTTGGCGCGCCGGCAATAAAGCGCCATGGCGAGCGCGGCGGAAAGCGCGATCCCCGCATAGAGGATCGCCGCCGCGAAGGGCAACGCGTTGCCGCCGGTGATCAGCGTCTTGACCGCGTTGATCAGCGCATAGACGGCCGCGCCGATCAGAAGCGTGCCGTTCAGGAGCAGCACGATCGGCTCCAGATGCCAGAACCCCATGGTGAAGCGCTCGGCGAGCTTGCCGCGCGGCGAAAGCCCCGAGGTCGAGCCGGCAATGAGGCTCGCCACCGAAAGCGCAACCAGCGTCATCGCAGCGTCGGTGAGCGCATAGACGCCGTCAAAGATGATCGCCGAAGACCCGGTCATCAACCCGACCAGCACGCCAAACACCGCCAGCGCAACGGTGGCGACAATGGAAACGCGAAGAACGGACTGCTCGGCGTTCAGGGCGGCAGGCGGGGCAAGACGGACCATGCGCCGTGATCGCACGGCGCGGGGTCAGGGGGAAGGGTGGGGAGAGGAAGCAAATGCTGAGCAAAAAGAAACGACAGCCTTCGGTCACCTGACGGCATGTGTTGACAGGTGACGGCATGTGATCATACTCTAATCACATGACGGCAACTGAATGAGGCACCCATGCGGGCGATCAAGTGCAAGCGGATCATCGACGGCAAGACCTACAACACAGAAACGGCAACCCAGATTGCCGGATGGGATGAGGATACTGATGGTCCCTGGGACACGGGCGAGTACCTCTATCAAACTCGTTTTGGAGCCTTTTTTCGGTATTGGTATCTCGAAGGGGCAAACGAAGACGATTACGAGAAGATCGAGCCCTTGACCCCGGAGGACGCGCAGATCTGGCTCGAAAAGAGAACGAGCTGGAATCCCGAACTAATTGAAGCCCTATTTGGCGCCATGCCGGAGGCCGGGTCGGGCGAAATCAAATACACGCTGCGCCTGCCGGAAAGCCTCCGCAACAAGCTCGCGATCCGTGCCGAAGAAAACAAGCAATCCCTCAACGCATGGATCGTGCGGTGCCTCGAGCGCTGCGCTTCCAATGGAAGTGCAGAATGAGCAAGATCGAGATCGATGCTTCAAAGGCCCGCCTGCGGCTCTCGGCCGAAGGCGCTGTGGCCATGATTATCGGGTGCACGCTGGCGCTTGTCATTCTAGCCGCGGCGTTTCGTTACCTTGCCTAACAAAGCGAGTCTGCACCCGTTCCCCTTCAAATAAGCGAATCGCAGTTAATGCGAGCCCGGATGATTGTAGAGTCGTGCCGTCCCAAACAGTGAAACTGCCACGACCAACCCCATAAGTACTGCATAGGTGAGCAACCAAAACCCTACTAGGTCCAGAAGAAGCAGGAATTTAGCCGGAATGACGAGTGTGTACATAAGGCCAGCAGTTTGAAACAAGATAAAGTGCACAAATTTTGAGGCGAGGTCAATGTAGTAGGAGTCTTCTCTGCCTTCCTCTGCAAGCACCTTGAACATACTCGTGGTCGGGAAGGCGAGAACAATTGCCATCGCACCTAGCGAAAAGCCGAGCAAGGCGGGCAAGCTCGCCAAAGCGCCAAGAGACCAAAATTCCAGTCGCCCTGTGAGAAGCGCTAAAAGTGACATCAGTGCTGCCAATAGCGATGCCGGAGATTTCAGAAGCGCCAGGCTGCCACCATAGACCTTCCAGTAATGCGCAAAGTCGTTAGCGAAGACGCTAAATTCAGCCCAGGCCAGATATCGTTGAAAGTAGACGCGCAAAGAAGTTGTCACCTTTCTCCATTTCGACGACAATTTTCTTAGGCTGGTCGCGAGTAGAGAGCTCCGCTTTTGTGCCATCGGCGTATCGCCCTTCGCCCTTCACTACGCCGTTCGTGGCACCAACTTCAGCTTGTTCCCGGTATTCGGCATCAAGAGTGATTCGCGCCGCCTCAGGGGCTTTTTGTATCCTTGTTTCGAGCTTTTGCGCATGAAGGGCATCGAGCTTATCGTTTATGCGCTTCACTGCCTGAGGTGACGCGCCATCAGGGTTCGGCCTAACTACCCTGATGAACAGCGTGTCCAGCCTTGGCAGTGCCAATATTTTCTCAACTGCATCCTTCTCCGGCACCAACGTCACTTCTACAGTCGGAAAATCTGAACCTAGCACCGTAGCGCTTAGCAGTCCGGCGAATATTCGGTGAACGACCGTCGCTCCCACCGTTTGGTCGAGGTCGTTACGCGTCTCAAAATACAGCTGATGCGTCTTTTCGTTAAATACGAAATCGAACGCGCGGAAGTTTGGTCGCGCGTTAGGCGGTATGGAAATAGTCTTTTTTAGGTCTGGGTCGATCTGCTGACCCTTATCGAGGTCAATCCATGGCCCTTCAAGATCGATCTCTGTCCAGATAAGAATTTGTCCTTGCAGGATATGCCTATATCTCTCGTTTTGCGTAGGATTAGTGATTCGAGCATAATCAACCCCACGCGCCTGGACGATTATCCGCGCCGCGCGAGCAAAAATCCCCCTGTATGCACCCGTTTCGTGCGGGTTCGCAGCAATGTTCAATGAAAAAACAGAAACTCTTCTGGCCAAATGAATCCCCCCCCGTCAGGACGATGGGTAATAAGCACGAACTCGGCAATGTTGCGAATCAGCCCTCATTGGCGGACTCTGCTGGAGTCTTGGCCGGACCGGGTGGTTTGAAACGATCCGCTTCTTTGCGCGGCTTCGGCGCCCTCCGGAGCAGAATCTTTACCGTCTGCTCAAATTGTCTGTCTTCATTCTCAGAGTCCATCGTGGTTCGAACACCGTACTTTCCGACCAAGCCACTGAAATTGGATTACATCTATTTTCATGTTGGTAGGCTGACAACCTGGTGGTCCGGAGCCGAAGACGCAGTGGATGTTTGTCTCGAAATGATGTCGAAAATCATCGAGGACCCGCTCTATCAGAGGCCAAGAAGCACTAAACGACGAGTGACAGCGTTCAAGTCGTTCTTGAAGACAGTCCCGTTCGACCCGCCTCATCTATCGAGAGGCGAATCGCTGATCGCCCGCTTTTCCAAAGTCGCCCGACATCGGCACAAGATCATTCACGGGGTTGTCTCCTATGGAACCTGGGAGGGTAAGACATGGAAGAAGCAGGGTGGATGGGTGAGATTTGCTAGTTTCAGCCTCGATGATGGCGCGCTGGATTTCACAGACTTTGAACTCGCTGAAATCGAAGAAATCAGCGACGAGGCCTTATCGATCTGCTGTGACTTTTGGGACTGGATAGCCGAGGATCTCGGGTGCTCGGCCCCTCATGAGACAAACAAGTTCATCGACAAATTGCGCAGCCGATTGGCCTGACGCCTCCCATCCCGCAAGGCGAGACGCAATTTCTGTCAACTCACCCATACACGGGCAGGCCTTCCGTGCATTCTCCGGCAATCAGGGGTCTTCTCTGACAAAGTAGCTAGGAATAAAATCCTTGACAGCGTGACGCTGCTTCGGTACCTTTCAGGCATAGTCGGAAAGTTGCGTTTCGGGGCGGTGGCGCTGATGAGGGGCGTCGTCCCGGCGAAGGCCGGGAGCGAGGCTGATCGGCGTCGGTTGGCGTTCTTGGCCGTCGCCGGGATTGCGGCGTTGCCGGTTGGGCGCTCCCTGTCCCTCTGATGTCATTGCCGGGCTTGACCCGGCAATCCAGTCCTCTGGCGTGGTTTCGCGGGGCGGACGGCCGGGTCGGCTGTGCGGGCGGAAGGAAGTCTGGATTGCCGGGTCGAGCCCTTCAATGACAGAAGCGAGAGCCCCGCCATGACAGAAGCGAAAGCCGGCCATGACAGAAGCGAAAGCCGGCAATGACAGAAGGGCGAGCCGGGCCATGACGGAACGGAGTTGCAGCCAATGATGGAGGACCGCGCGTCCGGCCCTGGCAGCGGAATAGAGGTTCGGCCGTGGCGCGTTCATGCGAGGGCGGCCATGATGGGGGCATGAGGGAGCGATCGCCCTGACGGGGCGGGCTTCTTGCGATGGATGATGGTTTCAATGGCGCCCTTGGGCGCCTTTTTGTTTTTGGGAGGCGGGCTTGCCGAAGGTTTCCGAGGCGCAGTGGGCCGTCATGCGGGTGCGTTACGAGACGACGCGCGATGCGGTGAGCGCCATCGCCTCCGACGAGGGCATTTCCTATGAGGCGCTGTGGCGCCATGCGAAGCGCGCCGGCTGGGCGAGGCCGGGCGCGGCGCCGAAGATTCCCGAGATGGGCGATGACGACCGGCTGCTCGGGCGGCTCTTCCGCGCCTTCGAGCGGCAGGTCGCCGATCTCGAGCAGCGGTTTCTGTCCGGCGCCGGCAGCGTCGAGGAAAAGGACGCGCGCACCTTGAGCGTCCTGGCGCGGACCTTCGAGACGCTCGCCAAGATGCGCGATGAACGGGGGGGGCCGGTGGATGAAGGCAGCGTCGATCTCGACGATCTCAGGGCGCGCCTTGCGCGACGCCTGGAAGCGCTCGGTCCATACGGGGTGGCCGCCGCTGGAGCTGACGGCGCGGATGGCGGCGGGGATGACCGACGCTGAGTTCGCGGCGCTTCATGGCGATTGGGATTTCTGGGCGCGCGACGATCAGCTGCCGCCGCCGGGCGATTGGCTCACCTGGCTGATGATCGGCGGGCGCGGCGCGGGCAAGACCCGGGCCGGCGCCGAATGGGTGCGCGGGCTCGTCTTCGGGCGAAAGGGTTATGCGACAGCGCCGGTCGGGCGGATCGCCTTGATCGGCGAGACGCTGGCCGATGTGCGCGATGTGATGATCGAGGGGGTCTCGGGCTTGCTCGCGGTGCATCCAAAGGGCGAGCGGCCGAACTGGCAGCCCTCGCGGCGCCGGCTCGAATGGCCGAACGGGGCGAGCGCGCTCTGCTTTTCGTCTGAGGATCCGGAAAGCCTGCGCGGGCCGCAATTCGAGGCGGCCTGGGCGGATGAGCTCGGCAAATGGCGTCATCAGGAGTCCTGCTGGGACATGCTGCAATTCGGCCTCCGCCTCGGCGCGCTGCCGCGCCAGCTGGTGACGACGACGCCGCGGCCGACGCCTCTGTTGAAGCGGCTGATCAAGGCGGAGCGGACGGTGATCACGCGGGCCGGGACCAGCGCCAATCTCGGCAATCTCGCGCCGGGCTTCCTGGAGCGCGTCATCGGCCGTTACAAGGGCACGCGGCTCGGCCGGCAGGAGATCGATGGCGAGCTGATCGACGATCGCGTCGATGCGCTGTGGAGCCGCAATGCGATCGAGGCGCTGCGGGTCGGCGCGGCGCCGAAGCTTCAGCGCATCGTCGTCGCGGTCGATCCGCCGGCGACGAGCCGCAAGGGGGCGGACGCCTGCGGCATCATCGCCTGCGGCGTCAGTGAGGATGGGACGGGCTATGTGCTGGCGGATGCGAGCCTTGCCGAGGTGAAGCCGGCGCGCTGGGCCGGCGCCGCGGTCGCGCTCTATCATGCGCTGGAGGCGGACATGCTCGTCGCCGAGGTCAACCAGGGCGGCGACATGGTCGCGAGCGTCATCGCCGAGGTCGATCCGCTGGTGCCGGTGACGAGCGTCAGGGCGACGCGCGGCAAATATCTCCGCGCCGAGCCGGTCGCCGCTCTTTATGCGCAGGGTCGTGTCCGCCATGCCGGCACGTTTCCGGCGCTTGAGGATGAACTCGCCGATTTCGGCCCGGACGGGCTTTCGAACGGCCGCTCGCCGGACCGGCTCGATGCGCTGGTCTGGGCGCTGACGCGGCTGATGCTGCGCCCGCCGGCCGAGCCGCGCATTCGCGCGTTCTGAGCCTCTTCAACAGGGATGACATCATGTTTGAAACGCTGAGGGCGCGGCTCTTCGCGCGCGCCGCGCCGCATCCGCCGGAAGAAAAGGCCTCGCGCACCGCCCCGCTCATCGCGCTGCAGGCGCAGGGGCGGGCGGTCTGGTCGCCGCGCGATGCGGCGAGCCTGGCCCGCGAGGGCTTCATGAAGAACGCCGTCGTCTATCGCGCGGTCATGACGATCGCCGAGAGCGCCGCGTCCGTGCCGCTCTCCGTGTTCGACGGGGCGGGCGAAAAGGCGGATCACCCGCTGCTGGCGCTCCTCGCCGAGCCAAACCGCCACCAGAGCGGCACCGCTTTTTTCGAGGCGCTCTATGCCAATCTGCTCGTCGCGGGCAACGCCTATGCCGAGCTGGTGATGCTCGGCGGAGCGCCGGCCGAGCTGCATGCGCTGAGACCGGACAGGATGAAGGTCGTGCCCGGCGCCGATGGCTGGCCGGAGGCGTTTGATTATGCAGTCGGCGGCCAGACGGTGCGCTTCCACGATCCCGGAGAGGGCGGCATCGCGCCGGTGCTGCAACTGCGGTTGCATCATCCGCTCGATGATCACTATGGCTTCGCGCCGATCGAGGCGGCGGCGATGGCGCTCGATATTCACAACGCCGCCGGCGCCTGGAACAAGGCGTTGCTCGACAATTCCGCTCGACCCTCCGGCGCGCTCGTCTATCGCGGCGAGGGCGGCGCGACGCTCTCCGCCGACCAGTTCGAGCGGCTGAAGGCGGAGCTGGAGACGAATTATACCGGCGCGGTCAAGGCCGGGCGGCCGCTGCTGCTCGAAGGCGGGCTCGACTGGACGTCGATGGCCCTCACCCCGCGCGACATGGACTTCATGGAGGCGAAGCATGGCGCGGCGCGTGAGATCGCGCTCGCCTTCGGCATTCCGCCGATGCTGCTCGGCCTGCCCGGCGACAACACCTATGCCAATTATGCAGAGGCCAACCGCGCGTTCTGGCGGCAGACCGTGCTGCCGCTGGTCGGACGCACGGCGGCGGCGTTCGCCTGCTGGCTCCGCCCGGCCTATGGCGGTTCGGTGCGGCTCGCCTACGACGCCGATGCCATCGACGCGCTGGCGGCCGAGCGCGAGTCGCTCTGGCGGCGCGTGGAGGCGGCAAGCTTCATCACGCGCGACGAGAAGCGCCAGGCAGTCGGCTATGGCCCGGCCGAGGATGCAGGCGGGGAAGGGGACGCGGCATGGACGAGCTGACCCGCGCCTTCGCCACGCGCGGGGATCTCGCCCATCTCGCGCTGTTCCTCTGGGCGACCAGTTCGAGCGGATTGCTGATCTGGACGCTGCGCGAGCTCGCCGCCTCCAATCGCCGCTTCAACGATTTCGTCGCCGAGATCGCGCGGCTGAATCACTTTTTCAACGACGACGGCTAACCCATTCGGGAGACGAGACAATGCCCGCAATCCTCAAGCAGCTTCTGAAGCACTCGAGGCAGGATCATCGCGCTGTTTTCCGCGATTTCGCGGGCGTGCTGGAACGGCTGCTCGCGCGACGGTGAGATGCCTAACTGGCCGCGAGGCCGGACACCGGCAGCCCCAGCATAGTGCCGGCCCGCGCGAAGCCCTTGTCCAGCGTGAAGATACGCTCGGCGTTCCGATTGGCGGCGATTGCGAGATGCAGGGCGTCGCCGCCGCGAAGGCCGGTCTCAGACTGTGCGAGATAGCGCCGCGCGAGGTCGAAATCATCTTGTCCAGGCAGGATGACGGTGAAACGGCCTTCGATCAGGGCCTCGAACCCGGCCGTCGTCCGCGCTGCTGCATTGGCATCAATCCGCTGCATGCGCACCTGCCGCGCGACCAATGAGGCAAATTCGACCCGCGTCCAGTGACTGGTCGCGGCCGCTTGTTCGCCGAACGCGACCATGAAGGACACGATGTCGCCGCTGGTCTCTTCCGGCAAAACCAAGGGCACCAGGAAGCTAGTATCGAAATAGACCATCGCGGCTGCTCAGCGCTCCTCGTCGCGCATTTCCCGCAACAGCTCGGCGCTTGACCGGTCGAGTTTCGGCAGACTGGCACGCAAGGCTGCCAGTTCCTCGAACGGGATCGACGTCTTCGGCGTTTCGGCGGCGCGAAGCTGAGCAACCGCCCGGCCGTGACGGGTGATCACAATGTCCTCGCCCGCCTCGACCCTGTCGAGCAACTCGCTGAGATGAGTTTTGGCGTGAGCCAGATTGACCGTGAGCATCTCGGCCTCCGTTTGATGACCAGAAAAATAGTCACGGCCTCCCCGATCGTCAATCGATCCTCCGACCCCTCTTGAAAATCTGTCCAGCCAACGCGGCCCCACCCTGGCCGGCGAAGGAGAATGCATGTCTCAACCTGGCTATCCGGCCGCGTTTCCCGCGCTTGAACAAAAGGCCGCGGCGGTCGATCTTTCGGGCGTCGATGCCGAGGGCGCCTTCTCGGGCTATGCGAGCCTGTTCGGCTCGGCCGACCTTTCCGGCGATGTCGTGATGCCCGGTGCCTTCCTGCGCTCGATCGCGCGGCGACAGGTCTCTGGCATCCGCATGCTCTACCAGCATGACCCGACCGAACCGATCGGCGTCTGGACCGAGATCCGGGAAGATCAGCGCGGCCTCTACGTCCGGGGCCGGCTGATGCTCGACGTGGCGCGTGGCCGCGAGGTCGCGAGCCTGATGCGAGCCGGCGCGCTCGACGGGCTCTCGATCGGCTTCAAGACGGTGCGCGCCCGGGCCGACCGGGCGAGCGGCGTGCGCCACCTGACCGAGATCGACCTCTGGGAAATCTCGATCGTCACCTTCCCCATGCAGCCGGATGCCCGCGTCCAGGCCGTCAAGTCCCGCGCTCCACAGCCGGCTGCCCGGCTTGCGCTCCGCATGCGCCGCGCGGCGCGCTCCCTCAACGAAAGGAACCCCAAATGAACCAGCCGATCACTGACATCCGTGCAGTCGAAGCCCCCGGCCTCATGGCGCCGGAACGCAAGGCCGCGGACGCCAAGCCGTCCGAGACCAAGGCCGCCGAGCATGGCGAGATCGGCGCCGCTTTCGACGATTTCCTGCATGCCTTCGAGGCGTTCAAGGAAACGAATGACGAGCGGCTCGGTGAGATCGAGCAGAAGCTGTCGGCTGACCCGCTGACCGTCGAGAAACTCGACCGCATCAACCGCACGCTGGACGAGCTGACGCTGAAGAGCCGCCGGCCGCCGCTTTCCGGCGAACCGCGTGGCGAGCGCCGGCCGAGCGAGCACAAGGCGGCGTTCGAGGCCTATGTGCGCGGCGGCAATGAGGACGGCATGCGCCGGCTGGAGCAGAAGGCGCTCTCGTCCGGCTCCAATCCCGATGGCGGCTATCTGGTGCCGATCGAGACCGAGGCCGAGATCGGCAAGCGTCTTGCCGCCATCTCGCCGATCCGCGCCATCGCCGATGTGCGGCAGGTCTCGAGCGGCATCTATCGCAAACCCTTCATGACGGCCGGTCCGGCGGTCGGCTGGGCAGGAGAGACCGACGCCCGGAGCCAGACCGCATCGCCGACCATCGCCGCGCTCGATTTCCCGGCGATGGAGCTCTACGCCATGCCGGCCGCGACGGCGGCTCTGCTTGACGACAGCGCCGTCAATATCGATCAGTGGCTCGGCGCCGAGGTCGAGGCCGCCTTCGCGGCGCAGGAGGGCACCGCTTTCGTCACCGGCGACGGCACCAACAAGCCGAAGGGCTTTTTGAGCTACACGACGGCGGCGGAATCGGCCTGGGCCTGGGGCAAGCTCGGCTACATCCTGACCGGCGTTTCCGGCGCGCTGCCGGCCTCCAACCCCTCCGATGTGCTGATCGACCTCGTCTATGCGCTGAAGGCCGGCTACCGGGCCAATGCCCGCTTCGTGCTCAACCGCCGCACGCAGGCTGCGATCCGCAAGCTCAAGGACGCCGATGGCAACTATCTCTGGCAGCCGGCGGCCGTTGCTGGTGGCGATGCCTCGCTGCTCGGCTTTCCGGTCACCGAGGCGGAGGACATGCCGGATATCGGCGCCAATGCGCTCGCGCTCGCCTTTGGCGATTTCAAGCGCGGCTATCTGGTCGTCGACCGTCTCGGCGTGCGCGTGCTGCGCGATCCCTATTCGGCCAAGCCCTATGTCCTCTTCTACACCACCAAGCGCGTCGGCGGCGGCGTGCAGGATTTTGACGCGATCAAGCTGCTGAAGTTCGGCACAACCTAGGAAGGGCGGCAGGTTGGGCCATGCCGGCCTGCAAAGGGCGGTCTTCTGCGCTTCCGGTGCTCACGTACTGACGTACGCTCCGCTCCGGTTCTCGTAGTCCACCCTTTTCGGCACGGCCTGACCCAACCGGCCACCTTTCCTGCGTGCGGGATGGCACCCGGTCGGCCCTGCCAAGGGCGGCCCCCTGTTCTCAAGCTTCTGAAATCGGTGTTGGCTGATGGCGCGCCTCCCGCCGCAGCCGACGCCCGGGCGGCGCCACGGCCACGGGGGCGCCGCTTCTTTTTTCTCCGGCAGGCATTTTCAAGGAGGCATTCATGACCACCGCGCTCATTTCCGGCCCGACGATCGAGCCCGTGACGCTCGCCGATGTGAAGGCGCATCTGCGGCTCGATACGCCCGACGAGGACCGCCTGCTGCAGGCGGCGATCGTCGCGGCGCGCGTCCATATCGAGGCCGTCACGCGGCGCTGCCTCGTGCACCAGCTCTGGCGGATCTATCTCGACGAATGGCCCGAGGGCCGGTCCGTGCCGATCCCGCTGTCGCCGCTGATCGCCGTCAATCAGGTGACGTTTTACGACGTCGCCGGGGTCCCGCGGCAGTGGGGCGCCGAGAACTGGCGCGTCGATGTTTCCGCCTCGCCGGCTCGGCTCATCGCGAAGCTTCGGCCCCAGCCGGCGCTCTATGACAATGGCATCGAGATCGACGTCGTTGCCGGCTATGGCGTCTCCTCGATCGACGTGCCGGCCCCGCTGCGCCAGGCTGTCATGGTGCTCGTCGCCAATTGGTATGAGGCGCGCGGCATGGTCGGGCATGAGTTCGCCGGAGCCATCGCGCCGCCCGGCTTCGATGCGCTCATCGCGCCCTACAAGGTGCGCCAGCTGTGAGGGGTGAATTCGAACCGGGCTGGATCGCCCATCGCATCACGATCGAACAGGCGGCCGAGAGCGCGGATGGCGCAGGCGGCAGCATCGCCAGCTGGGCGCCGCTCGTCGCTGTCTGGGCCGCCATCGAGCCCGTGCGCGCCGTGGCCGATACGGGCTCCGACCGGCTCGGCAGCGCGATCACCCACCGCGTCACCATCCGTCATCGCACCGACGTCATGGCCGGCATGCGCATCCGCCATCGCGGCCGCCTGCTGGCCATCAACACCGTCACCGACCCCGACGAGCGCCGCCGCTTTCTTCTGATCGAGGCCCGCGAGGAGACGACATGAGCGGAACGGATATGACCCGTCGCATCATGGCGGCCGCGCGCCGACCGATCGCGGCGGCGCTCGGCGGCGAGGCGCGCCGCGCGGCCGGCCTTCTGGCGGCAAGCGCGCCGGGAACCAGCGCGTCGATCCTGCCGCGCGATGGCGGCGCACTGGTGACGCTCACCGGCCCTGGCCTTTTCGCCCGCGAGTTCGGTGCGCTCGACAGCGCCAGCGACCCGGTCATTGCTCCGGCCATCGGCCGGATGAAACGGAGGACGACATGAACCCGGCCGCACTCGACCTGCAGGCTGCCATTCGCGCGCGGCTTGTCACCGATGCCGATCTTCTGGCGGCGCTGGGCGGGCCGCGCATCCATGACGGCGCGCCGCGCGGCACGGACTTTCCCTATGTGACGCTTGGCGATACGGGCCAAGCCGACTGGAGCGATGGAACGGCCGATGGTGGCGATGTCAGCCTCACGCTGCATGTGTGGTCGCGCCAGGCCGGCAAGAAGGAGGCCTGGGCGATTGCCGGCATCCTGATGCGCCTGCTGCACGACGAGCCGCTGGCGCTGGCCGACCATCACCTCGTGACGCTGCGGGTCGCCTTCGCCGAAGTCAGCCGCGATCCCGACGGCATCACCGAGCATGGCGTCGTCAGGCTTGCTGCACTGGTGGAAGGCTAGGCCGGAGCGCATCTGGCCTGCCGACGGGTCTCCCAATCCGGGCGCAGCATCGCCATGACGAGTTCGTCGCGATGCTCGCCTTGAAAGAACACCGCGCCGCGGGCCGTTCCCTCGATGCGAAAGCCAACGCGTTCATAAGTGCGGCGGGCGCGCTGGTTCTCGGGGAAGAGGCCGATCGCCAGGCGATGGCAGGTCGTCTCCTCGAAGACGCGATCGACGACGCCGGCGAGAAGCGCGCTGCCAAGTCCCCGGCCGGGGTCGGTGACGACGATGCGCTTCACCAGCGCGACGCCGTCCCAGGACTGCCAGTCGCGGATGATGACGAAACCGATCGGGCGGCCTTCTTGCCGGCCGATGAAATAGGCGTGGCGGGTGTCGTTGATCAGGACGCGGTGCTGCGCCTCGCTCGAACGGCCGACGAGATCGGCATAGGCCTCGATGCGCTCGGTTGCGATCACGAAGGCGAGGTCTTCGGGCCCCGCCCGCGCGACATCCACCGATCCGATCAATCCACTCATTCCGCGCCCTCCGCTTTCCGCGCCGATCCTAGCGCGCATCGCGGCCGTTCGAGGGCGCAAATCCACAGCCGAAAGGACATCTCATGACCGCGCAGAAGGGCAAGGACCTGCTGCTGAAGCTCGACACCACCGGCGCCGGCGCCTTCCAGACCGTTGCCGGGCTGCGCACGCGGCGCATCGCCTTCAACGCCGAGACGGTGGACATCACCGACACGGATTCAGCCGGCCGCTGGCGGGAATTGCTGGCGGGGGCCGGCGTCCGCCGCGCCAGCCTTTCGGGCGCCGGAATCTTCCGCGACGCCGCCACTGACGCCGCGATGCGCAGCCTCTTCTTCGACGGGACGATCCGCGGCTATCAGCTGATCATCCCGGATTTCGGCACCATCTCCGGCCCGTTCCAGATCACCGCGCTCGAATATGCCGGCGAGCATGACGGCGCCGTCACCTATGAGCTGGCGCTCGAATCCGCCGGCGCCATCGCCTTCGCGGAGGCTTGAGGATGACCGGACCGATTGAAGGCCCGGTCGCCAACCGGCATCGAGGCGAAATCGACGCCGTGCTGGATGGCCGGCGCCATGTTCTCTGCCTGACGCTCGGCGCGCTGGCGGAGCTCGAAACAGCGTTTGGGGCGGCGGATCTCTCGGCTCTGGCCGGGCGCTTTTCGGAAGGACGGCTGACGGCGCTCGATCTTGTCCGCATCATCGGCGCGGGTCTTCGCGGCGCGGGAGCGAGCCTGAGCAACGCCGATGTCGCCGCGATGCGCGCTGAGGGCGCGGCCGGCGGCTTTGCGCGGATCGCGGCGGATCTCCTGACCGCGACCTTCGGCGGCGAGGCGGCGGCGTGAGCGCGAGGCCCTTTCCCTGGCGCGATGCCATGGCGATCGGCTTTGGCGTGCTCAAGCTCTCGAGCCATGACTTCTGGGCCCTGACGCCGCGCGAATTGGCCGCCGCGATTGAGGGCCTCGGCGGCGGCGCCGCACAGCCGCTGGACCGCGCCGCATTTGACGCGCTGGCGCGGCGCTATCCCGACTTCAGCCAAGGAGGTTGAGCCATGCCGACCGTCGTCGACGAACTTTCCGTCAAGGTCAGCGCCGATACCAGCGGCTTCCGCACGGCGCTCGATGAACTCGCCAAGCGCGCCGACAGCTTTTCCGGCGTGATCGCCAAGGCCTTCACCGGCGCGGTGACGGGCGGCAAGGATTTCGAGGACGTGCTGAAATCGCTCGCGCTCAGGCTGTCCTCCATCGCGCTCGGCGCGGCGTTGAAGCCGATCGAGAGCGGCGTTGGCAGCCTGCTCTCGGGCCTCATCGGCCAGGCCGGCGCCACCGCCTTTGCCAAGGGCGGCGTCGTGCCGTTCGCCGATGGCGGCGTCGTCTCGCGGCCGAGCTATTTCCCGCTCGGGCGCGGTCTCGGCCTTGCCGGGGAGGCGGGCGCCGAGGCGATCCTGCCGCTGCAGCGCGGCGCCGACGGAAGGCTCGGCGTCGGTGCGGGCGGCGGATCCGGCAATGTCACCGTGAATGTCGCCATCCAGACCCCGGACGCCGCGAGCTTCCGAAAATCGGAAGCACAGGTCACGGCCTCGCTCGCGCGCGCCGTCGGCCGCGGCCGGCGCGGCCTTTAGGAGAGACCATGCCGCTCATCGAAAGTTTTCATGATGTCCGCTTCCCGACGGGGATCGCCTTCCGCTCAAGCGGCGGGCCGGAACGCAAGACCGAGATCGTGGCGCTCGGCTCTGGCCGTGAGAAGCGCAACCAGCGCTGGGCCGACTCGCGCCGCCGCTACGATGCCGGCTATGGCGTGCGCTCGCTGGCCGATATCCATGACGTGATCGCCTTCTTCGAGGAACGGCGCGGGCGGCTGTTCGGCTTCCGCTGGCGCGACCGCACCGACGACGCCTCGGCGCCGCCCGGCACTGCGCCGACGCCCTTCGACCAGCCGATCGGCACCGGAGACGGCGCAACGGCGCGCTTCCAGCTCGTGAAACGCTATGGCGGCGATTTTGCAGCCTATGACCGCGTCATCGCCAAGCCGGTCGCCGGCAGCGTGGTGGTCGCCGTCGCCTCGGTCGCCGCCGATCCCGCCAACGTCGCGGTCGACCATGCGACCGGGATCGTCACCTTCGCCGCCGGCCATGTTCCCCCGGCCGGGGCGCTGGTGACGGCGGGGTTTCGCTTCGATGTTCCCGTGCGCTTCGACACCGACGAACTCACCATCAATCTCGCCGCCTTCGAGGCTGGCGAAATCCCCTCGATCCCGTTGGTGGAGATCCGGCCGTGAAGACGCTGCCCGAAGGACTTGCTGCCCATGTGTCAGGTGAGACGACGACGCTCTGCCAATGCTGGCGCGTGACACTGAAGGACGGCACCGTGCTCGGCTTTACCGACCATGACCGCGACGTGAGCTTCGAGGGCACGGTCTTCGAAGCCGCGAGCGGCCTGTCAGCCAGCGAGGCGGCGGCGGCCGAAGGTTTTTCGACCGGCGGACTCGAGGTCGCGGGGGCGTTGTCGTCCGACAAGGTCAGCGATGCGGACCTCGCAACGGGCCGTTTCGATCATGCCTGCGTCGAGGTCTTCGCCGTCAATTGGCAAGCGCCCGCCGAGCGGCTTCTCGTCAGCGCCGGCCATATCGGCGAGGTGGTGCGCGAGGATGGTGCCTTCCGCGCCGAAATCCGCGGGCCGCTCGCGGCGCTCGACGCGCCGCGCGGCCGCAGCTTCCGCGCCGCCTGCGATGCCGATCTCGGCGATGTGAGATGCGGCGTCGACCTGACGGCGGCGGCCTTCGCGGCCAGCGCGACGGTCATGGCATCGAGCAATGGCCGCCTCATTGCCGTCAGCGGGATCGATGCGTTCGCGCCGGGCTGGTTCGAGCGCGGGCGGGCCGTGTTCGCGAGCGGCGCCAATGCCGGATTTGCCAGCGCCGTGAAGACGCAGCGCGTGATCGAGGGTGTGATGACACTCGAACTCTGGACCGCCGCGCCGCTCACGATCGGCGTTGGCGATGGGATCGCGCTCACCGCCGGATGCGACAAGCGCTTCGTCACCTGCCGCGATCGTTTCGCCAATGCGCTCAACTTCCGCGGCTTCCCGCATATGCCGGGCAATGATTTCAGCCTCGGCTATGCCCGCTCGGGCAGCCATAATGACGGCAGCCCGGTCGTCTCCTGAACCGATCGGAACCCATCTCATGACATCCGTCACGCGCGCGGCGCTGGTTTCGGCCGCGCTGGGCTGGCTCGGCACGCCCTATCGCCATCAGGCCTCGCTGAAAGGCATCGGTGCCGATTGCCTCGGCCTCGTGCGCGGCGTCTGGCGCGAGGTCTATGGCGAAGAGCCGGAGGCGATGCCGGCCTATACGCCGGATTGGGCCGAAGCGCGGGGCGCCGAGACCCTCTGCGATGCCGCCGCGCGTCATATGACGCCCCTCGATCCGGGGTCGGCGCTGCCGGGCGACCTGCTGCTCTTTCGCTGGCGCGAGGGATTGCCGGCCAAACACGCTGCGATCCTCGCCGAGCCCGGCCGTTTCATCCATGCCCATGACGGCGCCGCCGTCGCGATGGCCTCGCTCACCCCTTGGTGGGCGCGACGGCTCGCCTTTGTCTTTTCGTTTCCGGGAGTGACCCACTGATGGCGACCATCGTCCTCCAGGCTGCCGGCGCGGCGATCGGCGGCGTGTTCGGGCCGCTCGGCGCGACGCTTGGCGCGGCGGTTGGCGCGCTGGCCGGCAGCGTCATCGACCAGTCTCTGTTCGGTACGTCGACCGAAGGTGCGCGGCTCTCCGATCTCGATGTCCAACGCTCGGAGGAGGGCGCCCCGATCCCACGCCTTTATGGTCGTGGGCGGCTTTCGGGGCAGGTGATCTGGGCGACGCGCTTCGAGGAAGTGACGAGCGAGGAGGGCGGCAAGGGCGGCCCGAGCGTCACGAACTATGCCTATTACGCCAATTTCGCCATCGGCCTTTGCGAAGGGCCGGTGGCGCGCATCGGCCGCTGCTGGGCGGATGGCGAGGAACTCGATCTCTCGACCGTGACGTGGCGGCTCTCGACCGGCATGGAAGGGCAGCCCGCCGACAGCCTGATCGAGGCGAAGCAGGGAGCCTCCGGCGCGCCGGCGTATCGCGGTACGGCGGTCGTGGTGTTCGAGCGGCTTCCGGTCAGCGACTATGGCAACCGCCTGCCGCAAATGGCCTTCGAGGTCTTCCGCCCGATCAGCGGGGTCGAGGAAGCGATCCGCGCGGTGGTGATCATCCCGGCCGCGTCGGAATTCGCCTATGATCCCGAGCCGGTCTATCGCGTCGAGACGGCGGGGAGCCGAGAGACGGTGAACCGCCACACCGACGGTGCCAAGACCGATTGGCGCGCTTCACTCGACGAATTGCAGGAGATCTGCCCGCATCTCGAACGCGCCGCTCTCGCGGTAAGCTGGTTTGGCGATGACCTTCGCGCCGATCGCTGCACTGTGGCGCCGCGCGTGGAAACCGCGTCGGGCAGCACGTCGCCCGGCTGGAGCGTCGCGGGGCTCGACCGCGGCACGGCCCGTCTCGTCAACCAGATCGACGGCCGGCCCGCATTCGGCGGCACGCCATCCGATGGCAGCGTTGTCAGGGCGATCGCCGACATCAAGGCGCGAGGCCTCGGCGTCACCTTCTATCCGTTCCTGATGATGGACGTGCCCCCGTCGAGCGGCCTCGTCGACCCGTATGGCTATGGCGATCAATCGGCCTATCCCTGGCGCGGGCGGATCACGGCCTCGATCGCGCCGGGGCGGCCCGGCACGCCAGACAAGACGGCGGCGATGACGGCCGAGGTCGCCGCCTTCATGGGCAGCGCCGCGCCGGGCGATTTTTCCATTGTCGGTGGCGGTGTTGTGTATTCCGGACCGCCCGAATGGAGTTATCGCCGCATGGTGCTGCATGCGGCGCATCTCTGCGTTGCGGCCGGCGGTGTCGATGCCTTCCTGATCGGCTCCGAACTCGTTGGTTTGACGACGCTCCGCTCCGGCCCCTCCACCTATCCCTTCGTCGCCGCGCTACGGTCGCTTGCAGCAGATGTCCGCGCTGTGCTCGGCGGGACAACGCGCATCAGCTATGCCGCCGACTGGAGCGAGTATTTCGGTCACCAGCCGGGCGATGGCAGCGGCGATGTCCATTTTCATCTCGATCCGCTCTGGGCCGATGCCAATATCGATGCCGTCGGCATCGATCTCTACGTGCCGCTTGCCGATTGGCGCGATGGCAGCACGCATCGCGATGCCGAGGTCGCCGAAAGCGGGCACGACATCGCCTATCTCCAGGCCAATATCGAGGGCGGCGAAGGCTTCAACTGGTACTATGCCAGCACCGCCGATCGCGCGGCGCAGATCCGCTCGCCGATCACCGACGGTGCCTATGGCAAGCCATGGGTTTATCGCTTCAAGGGGATCAGCGACTGGTGGGCGAACCGGCATGTCGATCGGCCGGGCGGCGTCGAGGCGGGAACCCCTACGGCTTGGATCGGCGGTATGAAGCCGATCTGGTTCACCGAGCTCGGCTGCCCCGCGGTCGACAAGGGCGCCAATGAGCCGAACGTCTTTCCCGATCCGAAAGTCGGCGGCGCGCGACTACCGCATTTTTCGCATGGCGGCCGCGACGCTCTGATGCAGGAGCGCGCGCTGTCGGCGCTGCTCGCTTATCGCGATCCCGCTGCACCGGGCTTCGTGGCAAACCGCAATCCGGTTTCGCCTGTCTATGGCGGGCGGATGGTCGATGTCGGCTGGAGCCATGTCTGGGCCTGGGATTCGCGGCCTTATCCGGCTTTTCCGCTGCTTGGCGATGTCTGGTCGGATGGCGGCAATTGGGAGACCGGTCACTGGCTGAATGGCCGCCTCGGCGCGCTGCCGGTCAGCCGGCTCGTTGGCCGCATTCTCTATGACTATGGCATCACCGGCGGCATGGTCGGCGATCTCGACGGCATGCTCGACGGCTATGTCGTTGAGCGCATTGGCTCGGCGCGCGATGCCTTGAAGCCGCTCGCCGACATCTTCGCCTTTGCCGTGGCGGAATCGGGCGCGGGCGTCCGCTTCGTCAGGCGCGGATTGCCGCGGCTGGCGATCAACACGGACGATCTCGTCGAGGAAGAAAGCTCGGCGCTCGTGACGATCCGGCGGGCGCAGGAGACTGAGTTGCCAGCGGAGCTGGCGCTTGGCTTCTATGATGGTCTTTCGGATTACCGCAGCCGTCAGGTCACCTCGCGGCGGCTGGAAACCGTGAGCCGCCGACAATCCTCGCTGAGCGCGGCGATGGTCACCGATGATGGCGTCGCGGTGGCGCTGGCCGACGCCCGGTTGCAGGATATCTGGGAGGCGCGCGAAACCGTTTCCTTCGCACTGCCGCCGCATGCGCTGGCAATCGAGGCGGCGGACATCGTCTCGTTCACGCATGAGGGCAGAACGCGTCTCCTGCAGGTCACGCGGATCGAGGATGGCGATATGAGGCGCATCGAGACGCGCGCCCTCGATCCGACTGCCTCGGCGCAGCCGGTCGGCAGCGGCGCGAGCACGCCGCCTACCTGGCGCGCCGAGGCTGGGCCGCCGGATGTCGTGGTGCTTGACCTGCCATCGCTCTCCGGGGCCGAGCCCGGCGCGGCACCTCGGCTTGCAGTCTTTGCCGATCCCTGGTCGGGGCCTGTATCGATCGCGATCGGCAGCGCCGAGGCCGGCTATATCGCCCGCCAACGGGTCGATCAGCGGGCGGTGCTCGGCGCCATCGTCGCAGCAATCCCACCGGGACCGATGGCGCGCTTCGACGAGGCGACCGTGATCGAGGTCGCGCTCGCCGCCGGGGCGCTGTCGGCGCTGCCGCTGGAGGCCGTGCTGAACGGCGGCAATCTCGCCGCGATCGGCACCGAGGACGACGGCTTCGAGCTGATCCAGTTCTGCGAGGCCGTTCTCGTTGGCGCAGGACGCTGGCGGCTGTCGGGCCTGCTGCGTGGTCAGGGCGGCACCGGCGATCTTGCGGCGCGTGGCCACGCGGCCGGTGCGCGTTTCGTTCGGTTGAATGCCGCGACGCCGCTCTTCGCGCTCGATGCGGGCGAAATCGGGCTTTCGAAGCGTTTGCGCGCAGGGCCGCTCGGCAGTCCCTATGACGCCGATCAATTCACCGATCGCGGGTTCATGGTCGCGGGGCGCGGTCTGTTCCCGCTGGCGCCGGTGCATGTGCGTGGGAGACGCGATCCCACCGGCGATGTCGCCCTCACATGGATCCGCCAGACGCGGCAGGGCGGCGACCGCTGGGACCAGCTGGAAGTGCCGCTCGGCGAGGAAAGCGAGGCCTATCGCGTCGAGCTTTTCGAGGCGGCCGCATTGAAGGCGATCCGTGTCGTCGCCAGCCCTGTCGCGCTGTTCACGGCCGGCGAACTCGCGGCCGTGCTGTCGTCGCCGGACGCGGTCTTCACCGCCCGCGTCTGCCAGTTGAGCCCCACCGCTGGTGCGGGCCTTGCCACGGAGATCACGATCGATGTCTGACCCGCTCGCGACGCCGCATCTGGCGCTGCCCTATATCGCCGCCGCGCAGGCGCAGAAGCACGTGACGCATAACGAGGCGCTGCGGCTGCTGGACGGGATCGTGCAGCTGGCCGTCGAGGCCTCGGGCGCGGTCACGCCGCCAGGCAGTCCGGTCGAAGGCGCGCGCTATCTGCTCGGCGCCTCGCCCTCGGGTGCCTGGGCCGGACAAAACGGTGCGTTGGCATTGTTCGTCGACGGCGCCTGGCTCTTCGTGACGCCGGAAATCGGCTGGATTGCCTATGACAAGGCTGCGGACGCGGTTGTCGTCCGCAAGGTCGCGGGCTGGACGGCGCTGTAGCGCCGCCCAGCCGGGTTCACTCAATAAGGAGCGGGAACCACCTGGTAGACGACGCCCGATGGCGCGTAATACGGGCTGTAGTAGACGCCGCCGCAGCCATAAATGACGGTTGGGCCGGCAATCGTTGTGCAGGTATGCGGCAGCGAGGCGACGGTGGCGCCGACCGCGAGGCCGACAGCCGCGCCGGCAACTGCTGCACCGGCGACAGCGCCTGCTGGCGCGCCCCAGCCATAGCCGTAACGGGGCGCATAGCCATAACGCGGGCCGCCAGCAACGAAGCCGCCGCTATAGGCGTGAACGCCGCCAGCCGGGCCGCGCCATACGCCGCCGCCATGCGCCGCCACCCAGGCGGAGGCCGGCATCGCCGAAGCGATCAGGGCTCCGGCCGCGAGAAGCGAGAGAACGGTTTTCGAAACAAGGTTCTTTGACATGATGTTTCCTTCAGCGTCTCGGGGTCGGATCAGGGCGTGCCAGCGGGCAGGAAGCCGATCGCCGTGGCGTCCTTCGGCGGAGTGAAGGTAAAGCTGTCGGCAGCCGGCGTCGCCTTCAGGTTCCACGACCGGAAGCTGACAAGGAAGCGAGGCTCGCGCGGCACGTCGTTGTAGATGACCGTGAACAGGCGGGGCAGGTTCGTCGCCGGATCGATCCAGAGCTGCCATTCCAGGCCCTTCGCCGCGAAGACGAGATGTTCGGTGGTAACGCCATCGATGGTCGCGGTGCCGACGTCGTAGGCGTTGGTCAGCCCCTTGGAGAAGATCGCATAGGGATCGCTCGACAGGAAATCGGCGACCGAGAATTCGATGCCGCGCGCTTCGGCGAGCTTCTGGAAGAAGGTCTCCATCTTGTCGGCGCCGATCTCGCCCGAAACATAGAGGTTCTTCGCCTTGTCGAGCGCCGTGAACGTCTTGCCGTCATAGATGAAGCTGGTCTCGGCGCCGTTGACGACCGCTTCGGCGCGGAACTTGTTCGGCCGCTCGGCGGTGATGTCGGCGGTGGTCGCCAAGGTGATCATCTGGCCCTGCGAGGAGGGCACCTCGCGGAAATCGGTGATCGACAGCTCGATGGCGTTCGCCGCCTTCAGCGTGTCGCTCATCTTCTTCAGGAGATCGAGCGCGCCCTGCTCGATGATCGGCTTCGGCGCTTCGTCCGCTGCCAGGGCCGGTGCCGCAAACGGCGCCAGTCCGAGAAAACCGCATAGGACTGCGGCGCGCCACGACATCTGCTTCATCATGTTTCGGCCTTTCAGGAGAGAGACGAATCCCGCACCGCCCGATGCCCGCGAGATCCCGCGCGGAGCAGAGTCATAATTGATTGCGGAATGATGAAGATTGCGCCATCGCAAGAAAAGAGCGGTGCAGGGCGCAGAAAACAGAAGAGCCCGCCGTCGGGGGATCGGCGGGCTCACCGGTGTGGGACCGGCTGGTGGACCGCTTGCGCGATCCGCTCAATCAATCGCGCGCCATCGATGTGGTTCCGGCAGATACTGCTTTTTTCAGACCGAGAGGGCTTCGCCGACCAGGACGGCTCCGGATCCGATGGTGTCGAGCAGTCCGAAGACGCCGACATCGTGCCTGCCCGACCAATGATGGTGGATGACCTCGTAGGTCGTTTCCGCGCCGATCAGCGCGACGACGAGGAACAGGGCTTTCCAGCCGTTGCGCACGAAATGGCCGGACATGATGCCGCCGAGGGCCGAAACGACAATCGCTTTCAGCATTTAACCGCTCCGCTGCCCCGCAGCGCTCAAGCTATTGCGCTGAATTCTGGCGAAGGCATGGCATTTAGCCGGCCGCGCCATGCATCAAGGGAGATACAAGATGCAGGACGACAAACAGCCTTCGAACCTCGCCGGCCGCCTCGCGGATGCGCTCACGCCAGCGATCGCGGCCGCGGCCGGGCGAAATGGAACCGTCATTTCCAGCGCGGAGCTGCCGGCGCTGGGGATAGCGGTTGCCGACGCCATTGCGGGTGATCCGGCACTCGGCCATGTCACGAATGCCGAGCCCTGGTATCGCTCGCGGGTCACCTGGGGCGCGATCATCGCCGCGCTCGCACCACTGATCGCGCTTCTTGCCGGCCATGAGCTCGGCGCCGACGAGCGCTCGGCGCTGATCGACATCGCCATGGCCGGCGGCAGCATAGCGGGCGCCCTGATTGCCCTGCATGGACGCTGGGTCGCCAAGGTGCCGCTCGGAAGCCGCTGACGCGTTGTTCCGCCTGCGGTTCCGCGCTACCCATTCAGCCGGTGTTCATCCGCTCCTGCTAAAACGGCCCCATGTTCACGCATCGCATCAGCGCCGTGCTTCTCGTGGCCGCCCTTGCCCTGTCCGGCATGGGCGGGGCTGCCCGCGCGCAGGGCTGCCTCTCGCCCGGCGAGGCGCGGCAGGCGGTGCAGAACGGCGAGGCGATCTCGCTCAGCCAGGTGCGCGGCAATCTGCCGGGCGATGTCGTCTCGGCCCAGCTTTGCCATGGCGGCGGCGGGCTGGTCTATGTCGTCAATGTGCTCGGGGCGGGCGGCAAGGTCGAACGGCTGCAGATCGACGCCCGTAGCGGCGCGATCGCCGGTCGCTGACAGCGGAGCGGAATTCATGCGCATTCTCGTCGTCGAGGACGATCCCGATCTCAATCGCCAGCTGGCCGATGCCTTGAAAACCGCCGGCTACACGGTCGACAGCGCCCGCGACGGCGAGGAGGGCCATTTCCTCGGCGAGACCGAGCCCTATGACGCTGTCGTCCTCGATATCGGCCTGCCGCGCATGGACGGTATCAGCGTGCTCGAAGCCTGGCGCCGGGAAGGCCGCAACATGCCGGTCCTGATCCTCACGGCGCGCGACCGCTGGAGCGACAAGGTGCAGGGCATCGACGCCGGCGCCGATGACTATGTCGCCAAGCCCTTCCATATCGAGGAAGTGCTCGCCCGCATCCGCGCGCTGGTGCGCCGCGCCGCCGGTCATGCGACCAACGAGATCGAATGCGGACCCGTGCGCATCGACACCAAGGCTGGCCGCGTCACGGTCGACGGCAACCCGATCAAGCTCACAGCCCATGAATACAAGGTGCTCGAATATCTGATGCACCACCGCGACCGCGTCGTCTCGCGTACCGAACTGATCGAGCATCTCTACGACCAGGACTTCGATCGCGACTCGAACACGATCGAGGTGTTTGTCGGCCGGCTGCGCAAGAAGGTGGCGCCTGATCTGATCGATACGGTTCGCGGCCTCGGCTACCGGATCATCACGCCGAAGGCCTCATGAAGCCGCGCTTCGATTCGCTCGCCTTCCGCCTCGTCGCGGGCGCCTCGGTCTGGGCTGCCGTGGCGCTGATCGCCGCCGCCTTCATCCTGACCTCGCTCTATCGGGAAACGGTGGAGCGCGGCTTTGACGAGCGCCTCGGCGTCTATCTGAAGACGCTGGTCGGCAATCTCGCGATGCAGTCGCCCGGCCAGCTCGGCGATCCCGGCAATCTCGGCGAACAGCGCTTCGAGCTCATCTATTCCGGTTGGTACTGGCAGGTTCGCAAATCCGGCGGTCCGGTGGTACTCGCCTCGCGCTCGCTCGCCACCGACACGCTGGATATCGCCAAGGCGACCAATGTTGGGACGGTCGACGGCGTCGAATCTGCCGTCTTGACCGGTCCGGACAATCAGGAGCTGCGCGTCCTCAGCCGGACGATCATCTTCGATGCCGATCACCGCTATGATGTTCTCATCGCCGGCAATGCCAGCCAGCTCGAAGCCGAGATCCGCAATTTCCAGACCAGCGTCGCGCTGACGCTGGCCGTGTTCGGCATCGGGCTCATCGTCGCGGTCGGCGTGCAGATCCGCTGGGGGTTGCAGCCGCTCGACCGTGTCCGCCACGGGCTCGCCGAAATGCGCAGCGGCCGCGAACAGCGCTTCGAAGGCCCGTTCCCGGCCGAGCTTGAACCGCTGGCCAAGGAGCTCAATGCGCTCATCGCCTCGAACCAGGAGATCATCGAGCGCGCGCGGACGCATGTCGGCAATCTCGCCCACGCGCTGAAGACGCCGCTCAGCGTCATCACCAACGAGGCGCGGGCCGGGCAGGGGCCGCTCGCCGCGAAAGTCAGCGAGCAGGCCGAGCTCATGCGGACGCAGATCAACCATCATCTCGACCGCGCCCGGATCGCTGCGCGCTCCAAGGTCATCGGCGCCATCACCGAAGTCGAGCCGGCGCTGGAGCGACTGGTCCGCGCCATGAGCCGCATCCATGGCGACCGCGACCTGGAACTTGATGTCGCGGCGGGGCTGCGCTTTCGCGGCGAGCAGCAGGACCTCGAGGAGATGGTCGGCAACCTCGTCGATAACGCCTGCAAATGGGCTGAGAGCCGCGTCGTCGTGACGGCGATGCTCGAGCGCGAGAACGACGATCAGGCGCTGGTGATTCGCATCGACGATGATGGCCCGGGCCTGACCGAGCCGGAAATGCTGGAAGCGACGCGGCGCGGACGGCGGCTCGACGAGAGCAAGCCAGGCTCGGGCCTCGGTCTTTCGATCGTTACCGATCTTGCCGCCCTTTATGAGGGCGATTTCCGAATGAGCCGCGCGCCGCTGGGCGGCCTCAGGGCCGAGCTTCGACTGCCGGCAGTCATGGCATGATTACTGAAGATCATCTTCCGGTAATCAAACTTCCGCCATGCTGTTGTAGGAAGGGCGCCCAGTAGAAACGACGCCGAAGCGTCGCAAGGATGAGAGGCAGCATGCGGATCGCACCATTCGTCGTCATCGGGGTCACGAGCCTTGGCTTGGCCGCCTGTCAGGGCGGGCCGACCAATCAGCAGGTCGGCATCGTCAGCGGTGCCGCGCTCGGCGGCCTGGTCGGCAATCAGTTCGGATCGGGCAGTGGCAAGGTGGCGGCAACGATCGCAGGCGGCCTCGTCGGTGCCTTCATCGGCAATGCGATCGGTGTCAGCCTCGATGCGCAGCAGCAGCAGCGTGCTGCCGATGCCCAGTTCGAGGCGCTCGAGACCGGCCGTCCCGGCGCTCCGGTTGATTGGCAGCAGGGCGGCGCCCGCGGCGAAGTCATTCCCGGACCGCGCTACCGCGTCAACTCCTATGAGTGTCGCGACTATACGCATCAGATCTGGATCGATGGGCAGCCCCAGACGGCCCGCGGCACCGCTTGCCGTCAGCCCGACGGCACCTGGCGCCCGGTGAACTGAGCCCGCGACAGATTGCGGGATGCGGAGCGCTGCCCGGCCCGCTATTGAGTGGGCCGGGATGGAACCGATGCTGCAATGGATCCTCATGGCCGCGATGACGGCCCTCGCTTCGCTGGCCGTGCTGGTGCCGCTTGGCCGCCGCCCGGCCGATGCCGAAGGGTCCGCGCGCTCAATCTATCGTGATCAGCTGAACGAGCTCGAGCTTGAGCGCGAGCGCGGCCTGATCGGCGATCAGGAGGCCGAGGCGGCGCGGATCGAATTGTCCCGCCGCCTGCTCCGGCCCGACGCCGTTCGATCGACTTCCGAAAGGGGCGGCCGCCGGGCCGTAGCGGCCGGATTCATCGTCGCGGCCATCCTGTTGCCGATCGTGGCGCTCGGCACCTATCTCGCGCTCGGATCGCCAGCGACGCCGGATCAGCCGCTGGCGAGCCGCAGTACGGTGGCGGCCGATGCCGATATCGCGACGCTGATTGGCAAGGTCGAGCAGCATCTGCGCGATGATCCCGGCGACGGCGCCGGCTGGGAGCTGCTTGGTCCCGTCTATCTGAAGCTTGGTCGCTTCGACGATGCGGTGCGCGCCTATGGCAATGCCATCCGCATTCTCGGCTCGACCGCCGATCGCGAGGCCCTGCTCGGCGAGGCGCTTACCAGCCAGGCGGGGGGCCTCGTCACATCCGACGCCAAGGCGGCGTTTGACCGCGCGCTGCACCTCGATCCGAAGAATGACCGGGCCGGCTTCTATGAAGCTGTCGCCGTCGGACAGACCGGCGACAAGGACGCTGCGATCGCGGCGTGGAAGACGCTGATCGCAGGCGCGCCCGCCGACGCACCCTGGCTGCCGGTGGCGCAGGCGGAATTGCAGCGCGTGACCAATCCCGCGCCCGGGCCAAGCGCCGCCGACATGGCCGATGCCGCTGGCAAATCCACCGGCGAGCAGCAGGCGATGATCGAGGGCATGGTTTCCGGCCTCGCCGCGCGGCTCGATACCGCGCCAGAGGATACCGATGGATGGTCGCGGCTTTTCCGCGCCTATATGGTTCTCGGCAGGCCGGATGAGGCCACGGCCGCCCTGGCGCGCGCGCGGACGGCACTGGCTGGCAAGCCCGACCTTCTTGCGGGCGTCGAGAAGGCCGCGGTGGACAATGGCGTTGCGGCGGCGAAACCGTGATGATGGGCGTGTGAGGCGGAATCCAGGATGACGCGGAAGCAGCGACGTCTCACCTTGATCGGACTGGCAGGCCTTGTGCTCGCGAGTTCCGTTGGGCTCATTTTGTTCGCGCTGTCCGATGGCATCGCCTTCTTCGCGACGCCTTCAGAGATCGCCGCCAATCCTCCGGCGCCCGATCGACGGTTGCGGCTTGGGGGTCTCGTCGAGACGGGCAGCGTCGTCAAGGACGGACCGAAGATCAGTTTCGCGGTGACCGACGGCAAGGCGGCGGTCCCGGTGCGCTATACGGGCATGCTGCCCGATCTCTTCCGTGAAGGGCAGGGCGTCGTCGCGGAAGGCAAGGTCGATGCGGCCGGCTATTTCCAGGCCGATACGATCCTCGCCAAGCATGACGAGACCTATATGCCGAAGGAAGTCGTCGAGGCGCTGAAGAAGAGTGGCGAGTGGCGGCCGGAAGCCGAGGCAACGGGCCCCGAACCGAAATCGGTGACGCGGTGATCGTCGAACTCGGTCATTACGCACTCGTCCTCGCTCTGGCGCTTTCGATCGCCTGCGCGGCTTTGCCGCTTTATGGCGCGCTGGCCGGTGACAGGCGGCTGATGGCGATTGCCGCGCCTGTCTCGATCGCGCTGTTCGTCTTTGTCGCCGCAAGCTTCGCCGCGTTGACGCACGCTTATCTCGTTTCCGATTTCTCGGTTCGCAACGTCGTCGAGAACTCGCATTCGTTGAAGCCGCTCATCTTCAAGATCAGCGGCGTGTGGGGCAATCACGAAGGCTCGATGCTGCTCTGGGTGCTGATCCTTGCGCTGTTCGGCGCGCTGGTCGCGGCCTTCGGCAACAATCTGCCGATGCGGCTCAAGGCACTGGTGCTCGCCGTGCAATCGGCGATCGGCACGGCGTTCCTGCTGTTCATCCTGACGACGTCGAACCCCTTCCTGCGGCTGGTCCCGGCGCCGGTCGAGGGCAATGACCTCAATCCTGTGCTGCAGGATATCGGCCTCGCGATCCATCCGCCGCTGCTTTATCTCGGCTATGTCGGATGCTCGATCTCCTTCGCCTTCGCAATCGCAGCGCTGATCGACGGCCGCATCGATGCGGCCTGGGCGCGCTGGGTGCGCCCCTGGACGCTGACCGCCTGGATCTTCCTGACGCTCGGCATCGCGATGGGCTCGTACTGGGCCTATTACGAACTTGGCTGGGGCGGCTGGTGGTTCTGGGACCCGGTCGAGAATGCGAGCTTCATGCCCTGGCTCGCGGCGACGGCGCTGCTTCATTCGGCCGTCGTGATGGAGAAGCGCGATGCGCTGAAGGTCTGGACGATCCTGCTCGCGATCCTCACCTTCTCGCTCTCGCTGCTCGGTACCTTCCTCGTTCGCTCCGGCGTGCTGACCTCGGTGCACGCTTTTGCGACGGATCCGACGCGCGGCATCTTCATTCTCGTCATCCTCTGCCTGTTCATCGGCGGCAGCTTTTCGCTGTTCGCCCTGCGCGCCGGCACGCTGGCGCAAGGCGGCCTCTTCGCGCCGATCAGCCGCGAGGGTTCGCTCGTCCTCAACAATCTGCTGCTGACGGCGGCCTGCGCGACGGTCTTGGTCGGCACGCTCTATCCGCTGGCGCTTGAGGCGCTGACGGGCGAGAAGATCTCGGTCGGCGCGCCCTTCTTCGACATGACGTTCGGCCCGCTGATGGTGCCGCTGCTGATCGCGGTGCCGTTTGGGCCGTTCCTCGCGTGGAAGCGGGGCGATCTGCTGGCCGCGAGCCAGCGGCTTTTCGCAGCCTTTGCCGCCGTTCTGCTGACGATCGGCGTCGGTCTCCTCTTCGCGGGCCCGTCAAAGGCGCTGACCTTCTTCGGCATCGCGCTCGCCATATGGCTGCTCGTCGGCTCGCTCTCGGAATTTGCCTTTCGCGTCAAGCTGTTCCGGGCGCCGCTCGCCGAGAGCGTCCGCCGCGCCCGCGGGTTGCCGCGTGCAGCCTTCGGCATGACGCTCGCGCATTGCGGCCTCGGGCTTACCGTGCTCGGCATCATCGTCTCCACGACATGGAACACCGAGACGATCACGACGATGAAGCCCGGCGACAGCGTGACGATCGGGAGCCGCATCGTGACGCTCGATGGCTTCCTGCCGGTTTCGGGCGGCACTTATACCGGCACGGCCGCCCGCTTCACGGTCCGCGAGGGCGGCACGACCGTCGCGACGCTGGCGCCGGAGAAGCGGCTCTATTCGGTCCAGAACATGCCGACGACGGAATCGGCGATCCACAGCTTCGGCCTGTCGCAGCTCTATATTTCGCTCGGCGACGTGAAGGCGGATGGCACCACCGTGGTGCGCATCTACTACAAGGTCATGATCCTCTTGATCTGGCTCGGCGCGATCGTGATGGCGCTCGGCGGGGCTCTGTCGCTGTCCGATCGCCGGCTGCGCGTCGGCGCCCCGAAACCGGCCCGTGCCAGCGCGGCAGTGCCAGCGGAATGACCCTGATGCGGCGGCTGCTCGCGGCTCTTTTCCTGGTCGTTTCGCTCATGCCGGCCTTTGCCGTCCAGCCCGACGAGGTTTTGCCCGATCCGGTGCTGGAGGCGCGGGCACGGTCGCTTTCGGCCGAACTGCGCTGTCTGATCTGCCAGAGCCAGTCGATCGATGATTCCGATGCGACGATCGCCCGCGACCTCCGCATCCTGATCCGCGAAAGGCTGAAGGCCGGCGACAGCGACGCCGCGGTGAAGGCCTTCCTCGTCGATCGCTACGGCGAATATGTGCTGCTGCGCCCGGCCTTTGCCTGGCATACGCTGCTGCTGTGGGCCGCCGCGCCGCTGGTTCTCATCATTGGCGCTGCCCTCTCATTCGGTCTCTTCCGCCGCCGCCGCGCCGCCGAGCCGGCCGCGCTCACGGCCGACGAAGAGCGCCGCGTCGAGGCACTTCTCGCCCGCGACGATTGAAGCGCCGCAACATTACGAAACATTCATGCGTGTGACAGCCGTCCGTAAGGTGGGCGGCAGCATTCTCTCCCTCGAGAGCTTCGGTTCCCCCCGGACCAACAGCTCACCCGATGCTTCCACGTTGGAGAGAAAACCAGATGACCGAACAGACCCCGAAGGTTGGCAGCCGCCTCCGCACCCGCCTGGTGCTGGGCACCGCGGCGGCCGCGCTGATTGTCGGCGGCTTTGCCGGCGAGGCCGTCATCGGCAGCCGTTCGCCTGCTTATGCCGACGCCGTCCGCGTGCAGTCGGCCGCCCCGCAGCTGCCGAACTTCGCCGACCTCGTCGACAAGGTGAAGCCGGCGGTCGTCAGCGTCCGCGTGAAGTCGGAAGTCGCCGATGCGTCGGATGAAGACAGCGGCAATGGCAATGGCTTCAGCATGCCGAACCCCGGCCAGTTCCCGCCCGGCTCGCCGATGGAGCGCTTCTTCAAGCAGTTCCAGGACCAGCAGAACGGCATGGGCGGCAACAAGCGTCCGCAGATGCACAAGGCGATCGGCCTCGGCTCCGGCTTCTTCATCTCCGAGGACGGCTATGTCGTCACCAACAACCATGTCGTTGATGGTTCGACCGACTTCACGGTCACCGATTCCGCCGGCAAGGAATATACCGCTCGCCTGATCGGCACCGATCCGAAGACGGATCTCGCGCTGCTCAAGGTCGATGACACCAAGCAGAAGTTCACCTATGTCGAATTCGCTCCCGGCGATGTCCGCGTCGGCGAATGGGTCGTGGCCGTCGGCAATCCGTTCGGCCTTGGCGGCACGGTGACGGCTGGTATCGTCTCGGCGCTCGGCCGCGACATCGGCGCCGGCACCTATGACGACTTCATCCAGATCGACGCCTCGGTGAACAAGGGCAATTCCGGTGGCCCGACCTTCAACATGAATGGCCAGGTCATCGGCATCAACACCGCCATCTATTCGCCCTCGGGCGGCAGCGTCGGTATCGCCTTCGACATTCCGGCCGCCACGGCGCAGCGCGTCATCGGCGATCTGAAGGATCACGGCGAGGTCGTCCGCGGCTGGCTCGGCGTCCAGATCCAGCCGATCACCCGCGATATCGCCGACAGCCTCAACATGGCTGACGCCAAGGGCGCGCTCGTCGCCGAGCCGCAGGAGGGCAGCCCCGCCACGCTCGCCGGCATCAAGTCGGGCGATGCGATCGTCAGCGTCGACGGCAAGACCGTCGAGGACGCGCGCAATCTCTCGCAGATCATCGCCGGCTATGCGCCGGGAACGACGGTCAAGCTCGGGATCGTGCGCAGCGGCAAGAACCAGACCGTCGAGGTCAAGCTGGGCAAGCTGCCGAGCGAGGACAAGATGGCGAGCGCCGACGAGCCGGCCAAGCCGGCATCGGTTGCGGATCTCGGCCTCGCGCTGACGGCGGCGCCTGACGACAAGGGCGTGGTCGTCTCGGAAGTCGATCCGGATGGCGCGGCTGCCGAGCAGGGCATCCAGCCCGGCGATGTGATCCTCGCCGTCGGCGGCAGCGAAGTCTCTCGCCCCGGCGATGTCGAGCGCGAGGTCGTCGATGCCAAGAAGGCCGGCATGAAGGCGGTTCTCGTCCGCATCAAGTCCGGCGACCACACCCGCTTCGTGGCACTGCCGTTCGGCAAGGCCTGATCAGCAAACCCGGCCCGATCGCCTCGGCGATCGGGCTACCCGCTTCGCGGTCCGCTCGTGGTGTGTTTTTGCTGCGAGCCACCGCAAGATCGGCAGGCGGCGCCCCCCGCCTGCCGTTTTCTTTTCGCGCGCCCGTTGTTCCGGCGCTGCCGTCCTCCCTCTGAATCGGCTAACGTTTCGAAATGCGCATCCTGCTTGTCGAAGACGACCGAGAAACCGCCGCCTATCTCGTCAAGGCGCTGAAGGAAGCCGGCCATGTGCCCGACCATGCCGCTGACGGCGAGGAGGGCGCCTTTCTGGCCGAGACCAACCGCTACGATGTGATGGTCGTCGATCGCATGCTGCCGAAGAAGGACGGGCTGACGCTCGTCGCCGAGGCGCGCGGCAAGGGCAACGATACGCCCGTGCTGATTCTCTCGGCACTCGGGCAGGTCGATGATCGCGTGACGGGCCTTCGCGCTGGCGGCGACGACTATCTCGCCAAGCCCTATGCGTTTTCCGAACTGCTCGCCCGTGTCGAAGTTCTCGCCCGCCGCCGCAAGCCCGGCGAGGCCGAAACGTTGCTGCGCGTCGGCGACCTCGAACTCGACCGCCTCAGCCATACTGTGCGCCGCGCACAGACACCGATCCCGCTGCAGCCGCGCGAATTCCGCCTGCTCGAATATCTGATGAAGCATGCCGGCCAGGTGGTGACGCGCACCATGCTGCTCGAGAATGTCTGGGACTATCATTTCGATCCGCAGACCAATGTCATCGACGTGCATATCTCGCGCTTGCGTTCCAAGGTGGACAAGGGCTTCAGCGAAACGCTCGTGCATACGGTGCGCGGCGCTGGATACATGATCCGTGACAGCCATCGCTAAGGTCGTCCGCACGACCGCGTTCAAGCTGGCGGCGACCTATTTTGTCGTCTTCACCGTGTTCGCCGTAGTATTCGTCGGCTGGATCTCGCGCGAGACGGATCGCATCCTGACCCAGCAAGTCCAGGACTCGATCGAGGCGGAGATCGGCGTCCTCGCCGACGAAGGTCTCTCGAAGGGCCTCACCGGCATCGTCGCGGCGATCGAGCAGCGCAGCCGCGTTCCCGGCGCCAGTCTCTATGTGATCGCCGATGCGAGCGGCAATGTCGTCGCCGGTAACGTGACCGAGGTGCCCTCGGCACTGCTGCAGCGCAGCGGCCTCGATCCGGTGACCATTCCCTATAAGCGGCTCGAGGGCGACAGCACGCGCCATCTCGCGATGGTCCGCGTCCTGCCGCTGCCGAACGGTCTGCGCATGCTGGTCGGCCGCGATGTCAGCGATATCGAGCGCATCCGCGTCGTGGTCGCCAAGGCGATGATGATCGGCGTCGGATTGCTCATCGCGCTGGCGCTGCTCTCATGGTTCTTCGTCAGCCGCCGCGTGCTGAAGCGTATCGATCAGGTTTCGGCGACGAGCCGGCGGATCATGGACGGCGATCTCTCAGGCCGCCTCGAAGTGACCGGCACGGGCGACGAGTTCGACCGTCTCGCCGCGAGCCTCAATGCGATGCTCGACAGGATCGAGGCGCTGCTTTCCGGGCTCAAGGAAGTCTCCGACAACATCGCCCATGACCTGAAGACGCCGCTGACCCGCCTCCGCACACGCGTCGAGGCGGCGCTGGCCGGACCTGCGCGGACGGATGAATATCGCGCGGCGCTGGAAGCGACGATCGAGGATTCGGATCAGCTCATCCGGACCTTCAATGCGCTGCTGATGATCGCCCGCATCGAGGCCGGTTCACCGGATGGGGCGATGGCCTCGATCAATCTCGCGCGCGTCGTCGCCGATGTTGCCGAGTTCTACGAGCCCGTGGCGGAAGAGGCCGAGGTCTATCTGGCGCTGTCGCTGGAAGAGCCGCTGCCGATGCTCGGCAGTCGCGAACTGATCAGCCAGGCGCTCGGCAATCTCGTCGACAACGCGATCAAATATGTAAAGACCGGTGACGAGCCACCCGCGCCGGCACGCGTCGAGGTGACGGCGCGGCGCGAGGGCGGCGACATCGTCATCCAGGTTGCCGATAATGGTCCCGGCATTCCCGCCTCCGAGCGCGAGCGTGTGCTGGAACGCTTCGTCCGGCTGGAGAAGAGCCGCTCCCAGCCCGGCAGCGGCCTTGGGCTCAGTCTTGTCGATGCCGTCGCGCGGCTCCACCATGGTAGCCTGTCGCTCGGTGACGCTGGACCGGGGCTCGTCGTGACGCTCCGTTTCCCAGCCGAAGGCTGACGCGGGGAGGCGTCCGTTCGCCATGGATGATTCGGATCAGACCGCTATGGCATCGCTCGCATCGCTGATCCGCCCGCTCGTCGCGCCGCCAAAGGCGATGGCGCGGAAGGCGGCCCTTCGCGATCTCGCCGAAGCGGTGAAGAGCGCGGACTGCAGCGAGATCTGGTCTGCACTTACCGATGCGCATGCCGATCTCGCGTCCTTCACCGCATCGGTCTTCGCGGCCTCTCCCTTCCTGAAGGATACAGCGCTCGCCGACATATCACGCTGGCTCGAGATCCTCGCCGCGCCACCCGCCGCGCGCTTCGAGCGCATTCTGGCCCGCGTCGGCGAACTCTGGCGGAGCGGCGAGGAGGCTATCCTCATGGCGGGCCTCCGCCACGCCCGCGCCGAGGTCGCTTTGCTCGTCGGGCTCGCCGATCTCGGTGGCGTCTGGTCGGTCGAGGATGTGACCCGCCGGCTGACGGAATTTGCCGATGCCGCGATCGACGCTTCCGCCAGTTTTCTGCTGGCCGATGCGGCAGCCGCTGGCGCTCTCACACTGGCTGATCCCGATGCACCCTGCCGCGACAGCGGCTGGATCATCATCGGGATGGGCAAGCTCGGCGCGGCTGAGCTGAACTATTCGAGCGATATCGACCTAATCGTGCTGTTCGATCCCGAGCGCGCCCGCGTTGCCGACCGCGACGAGATCGGCACCTTCTTCGTTCGCCTGACGCGACGGCTGGTCAAGCTGCTGCAGGAGCGAACGGGTGATGGCTATGTCTTCCGCACGGATCTGCGCCTTCGTCCTGATCCCGGCTCGACGCCGCTCGCGCTTTCGACCCCGGCGGCCTTCCAGTATTACGAATCGAGCGGCCAGAACTGGGAACGCGCCGCGATGATCAAGGCCCGGCCGGTCGGCGGCGACATCGCGGCTGGCGCGACGTTCCTGGGTGAGCTAACGCCGTTCGTCTGGCGCAAATATCTCGACTTCGCCGCGATCGCCGACATTCATTCGATCAAGCGGCAGATCCACGATCATCGCGGCCATGAGAGCGTGGCGATCGCTGGTCACAACATCAAGCTCGGCCGCGGCGGCATTCGCGAGATCGAGTTCTTCGTGCAGACGCAGCAGTTGATCGCAGGCGGCCGCGATCCCGATCTGCGCGGCCGCAGCACGATCGAGATGCTGGACACCCTGGTGGCGAAGGGCTGGATCGAGCCGGAGGCCGCCACTGATCTCGCGCGTTGTTATCGGCTGCTGCGTCAGGTCGAGCATCGGCTGCAGATGATCGCCGACCAGCAGACGCATACGCTGCCGGCGGATGACGACGCGCTCGATACGGTCGCGCGGCTCTCCGGCTTCCGCACGGTCAAGGCGTTCTCGGCAGCGTTGCGCGCCGCGATGGAGACGGTGCGCGACTATTATATCCGCCTGTTCGAGACCGCACCGCCGCTGTCTGCGAGCATCGGCAGCCTGGTCTTCACGGGCGATGACGAAGATCCGGAAACTGTGTCGACGCTAGGCGAGCTTGGCTACACCAATCCGCGCGAGGTCAGCCGGACTGTGCGCGGCTGGCATTTCGGTCGCTATCCCGCGATGCGGTCCGCGGCTGCCCGCGAGCGTCTGACCGAGATCACGCCGGCGCTTCTCGAGGCGTTCGCGACCTCGGACAATGCCGATGCTGCTTTCAACGCTTTCGACCGGCTGCTGGCGCGATTGCCGGCCGGCGTGCAGCTCTTCGCGCTGCTCAGCTCCAATCCTGGACTGCTCAATCTCATCACGCTGGTGATGGGAACCGCGCCGCGCCTCGCCGACATCGTGACGGCCCGGCCGCATGTGCTCGACGCGCTACTCGATCCCGCCTTTTTCGGCCGGCTGCCGGATCGCGCGACCATCGCCACGCGGCTCGATGCCATGCTGGACGACGCCGCTGCTCTTGAAGAGGTGCTGGACCGCATCCGCATCTTCGGCAAGGAGCAAGCCTTTCTCATCGGCATCCGCGTCATCGCCGGGACGGTTGGCGCGCGTGCTGCCGGCTTCGCCTATGCCGATCTGGCCGAATTGCTGCTCGCGCGCCTGCTCGATCATGTCCGGGCCGCATTCGAGGCGTCATATGGCCGCGTCAAGGATGGGCGTATCGCGCTGGTGGCGATGGGCAAGCTCGGCGGCCGCGAAATGACGGCAGCATCCGATCTCGATCTGCTGCTGCTCTATGATTTCGACGAGAGCGAACCGGCCTCGTCCGGCGAGAAGCCGTTGATGGGCAGCCAGTATTTTGCGCGCCTGACACAGCGTCTGATCGCGGCCATCTCGGCGCCGACCGCCGAGGGCGCGCTCTATGAGGTCGATTTCCGGCTGCGGCCGTCGGGTAATGCCGGTCCTCTCGCCACTCATATCGGCGCCTTCAAGGACTACCAGACCAAGTCCGCCTGGACCTGGGAACATATGGCACTGACGCGGGCGCGCCCGATCGCCGGCGACGCCTCGCTGATGCACGAGGCGTCGGCAGTCGTGGCGGAAGTCCTTGCTCAGCCGCGCGCGGCGAAGAAGATCGCCGCTGATGTGCTCGACATGCGCGCTTTGCTCGAGAGCGAAAAGCCGGCTGAAGGCCCTTGGGATTTGAAGCAGGCGCCTGGCGGGCTGATCGATATCGAGTTTGTCGCGCAATATCTGCAACTGGTGCATGGCGCGGCGCATCCGGCTATCCTCGATACCGAAACCGAAACGGTGCTGGCCGCCGCTTCGCGGGCGGGCCTCTTGCCGCCGGCCGAGGCCGAGGTGCTGTTGCCGTCGCTCAGGCTGTTCCAGCGGCTGACGCAGATCCTGCGTCTCAGCGTCGGCGGCGCGTTCAGCGCAGACGCGGTTCCGAAGGGTTTGCTGGCGCTGCTGGCCCGGGCGGCCGAGCTCCCCGATTTCGCGACTCTCGACGCGCATCTCCGCGCCACCGAAGCCGATGTCCGCGCCGCCTTCGTGCGGATTATCGGGAAGGTTCCGCCGAAGCCCCGAGCCTGAGCGCGGCGCCGGCCGAGGCGCCTGTAGGGGTTGGCGCACCGATTTCGTGGCCGGTCGGCAGGCGGATCGAGACGATGGTGCCCTTGCCCTCATGGCTGCGGATGCGCATCGCGCCGCCATGCAGCTCCGCCAGCGAGCGCGTGATGGCGAGGCCGAGACCCGAGCCCTTGTGGCTCTTGGTGAACTGGTTCTGCACCTGTTCGAACGGACGGCCGAGCTTCTTCAGCGCATCTTTCGGAATGCCGATGCCGGTATCCTCGATCGACAGCGTCACGGCGGTGCCGATCCGACGGGCGCGCACGCTGACGCGACCACCTTCGGGCGTGAACTTCACGGCATTGGACAGAAGGTTGAGCACCATCTGCTTCACGGCGCGCCGATCGGCAACCAGTTGCAGATGTGGCTCGACATCGGCCTCGACCGAGACATGGCGCAGCTCCGCCTCGGCGCCGACGACGCGCGAGGCCTCGTCGACGATCTCGTCCAGCGACAGCGGCTCCATGTCGAGCGCGATCCGGCCGGCCTCGATGCGGGCCATGTCGAGCACGTCGTTGATGACGTTCAAAAGGAAATTGCCGCTCGCATGGATGTCCTCGCAGTATTCGAGATAGCGCGGCGAGCCGAGCGGCCCGAACAGGCCCGAGCGCATGATCTCCGAGAAACCGATGATCGCGTTGAGCGGCGTGCGCAGCTCATGGCTGATATTGGCAAGGAACTCCGACTTGGTCTGGTTGGCGGCGTTGGCCCGGTCCTTCTCTTCGGAATACTTTTCGGCCAGTTCCACCATTTCGCGCGCCTGCTGCTCCATTTTCTGTCGTGACTGCCGGAGATCGGCGATCGTTGCCATCAGACGCCGCTCGCCATCGATCAGCTTCTCTTCGTGGCGCTTGATCGTGGTGATGTCGGTGCCGACCGAGACGAAGCCACCATCCTTGGTGCGCCGCTCATTGATCTGCAGCCAGCGGCCGTCATTGAGCTGGGCCTCGAAGGAGCGGCCACCGGCCTCATGGCGCTCATCCGTCGGGATCTGGGTGCGCACGATCGGCTGCCGACCGGCGGCGACGACCTCGGCATAGGGCGTGCCCACCTGCAGCACCGAATCCGGAATGCCGTGCAGCTGCTGGTATTTGGAATTGCACATCACCAGCCGGTTCTCGGTGTCCCAGAGCACGAAGGCCTCCGAGATCGTCTCGATCGCGTCGCGCAGGCGGATATCGGCGGTCCGCGAACTCTCGGCGAGGCGCATCTGTTCGGTGACGTCGACCGCGATGCCGATCAGATGCGGCTCGGCCTCGTCGGCGTCGACCAGTTCGACGCGGATGCGCAGCCAGACGAAGCCGCCGCTGGCTTTCCGCATCCGGAACATGCGATCGACCGTGGTTTCCCCGGTCTCGTAGAGCGCCTCGACGAGATCCATGAGATCGCCGTCGTCGGGATGGACGAGCGCGTTGACCTCGCCAAAGCCGAGCAGCGTGTCTCGCGGCGTCATGCCCACCAGCTCGAACATCGATTTCGACCAGAACAGGCGTCCGCGCGCGACATCCCAGTCCCAGAGGCCGCAACGGCCGCGGCGGAGCGCCGTGTCGAACCGCGCATAGGTCTCGTGATAGATGCGATCCGCCTGCTGCGCCCGCGCCGACTGGGCGAAATAGCCATAGAGGATGACGAGCAGGATCGCGCTCGTACCGACAAAGACCGTGACATTGATCGAGACGTCGTCGCGCCAGCCGCGATAGACGGCGGCCAGCGGCGTCGTCGCGGCGACATAGCCGAGCCCGCCCGAGAGCTGGCGCAGCGTGCCAAGCGCAGCCCCGTCGCCTTCGAGCTGCACCGGCAGGACGCCGGCGCGCTCGCCGAAGATGATCATCGGCTGGGCGTCGTGCACGACATTGTCGAAGTCGAGCCCTTCCTCGCTGGGCGAGCGCGGCGCGGTCGCGAGGATGCGGCCCGTCGGATCGGTGACGAAGATGCGTCGACCCATATCGGTCGCGACCGGGGGCAGAGCCGCATCCAGCACGGTCTGCAGCGCCATCGCATAGCCTTCGGTCGGCAATGACGGCTCCTGGCGGGTCAGCCGTTCGGCGACGACGGTCGCGACCATGCTGAGCATGTCGCGCGCCTCCGCCTCGCGCTCGAGCCGGAGGTCGTAGAGATGGACGATGCGCGAGAAGGCAACGAACAGCAGGAAGATGATGATGATGACGGGGATGCAACGGCGAAGGATCGGCTCGGCCGCCAGCAGCTTCTCGTAGGTCGGCTGAGCGAGCAGTCGAGCGTGACCGCGCACAGCTTGCTTCCTTGCGAACATGGTCTTGGCGATAGGCAAATGTTCGCTCTGAGACGCACCGGCTGTTTCTGCCCGCGCCATGCCAGCCCCCTGATTTATGCTGTCATCGGGCGACGCCACACCCCGAATCAGGTCCATTTGAATCGACCCGAATCAGGTTGTCTAGGCTGAATTCACCTTTCGTTAATCATATTCATTAACCACGCGGAAACCCTCGGCTTCCGTCTGTGGAAGGCCTCTGAGAGCCATGCGGAAGCCGCGTACTTCGCGCGGCCGAGGCCTCGCTGGGTCAGGCGAGGGTGCGCGTGACGATGTCGCGTGTGTCGGGCGAAAGGCGGGAGGCGGCCGCGATCCTCTCCAAGGCCCGCTCCGCCTTCGCGCGGCGCAGCGGTTCCAGCGAGCGCCAGGAACGGAAGGCGATCAGCAGCCGGGCCGCCGTCTGTGGGTTGCGCTGGTCGAGATCGAGGACGAAATCGGCAAGAAAATCGTAGCCAGCGCCGTCTGGGCGATTGAATTGCGTCTGGTTGGCGCTTGAGAAACTGCCGACAAGGGCGCGGACGCGGTTGGGGTTCGATACGGCGAAGGAGGGATGCGCCAGCAGCGCCTTCACGCGGTCGAGCGTTTCAGGTGAGGGGACGCTGGCTTCGAGCGTCAGCCATTTATCGAGCACCAGCGGGTCATGCTGGTAGGCGTCGTGGAACATGTCGAGCGCAGCCTTGCGTTCCGGCAGGGCCGCATGGCACAGCGCCGCCAGCGCACCGAGGCGATCGGTCATGTTGTCCGCGGTTTCGAACTGCCACACGGCCGCGCCGATTGCGGCTCGGCTGCCCGAGGCGACCATCAGATCGAGGATCGTATTGCGCAGCGAGCGGCTGCCGGCACTGGACGCATCAGGAGTGAATCCGCTCTCCGTCGCCAGCGCGGCGTGGATTGCCAGGAGTTTCGGGCCGAGGCTCGCGACGATTGCCTGACGCAACTGACGCCGAGCGATGGCGATGGCGTCCGGATCGACATTCTCGCCGATTTCGCGCGCGATGTCGGCCTCGCTCGGCAACTGCAAGACTTGAGCGCGAAACGCCGGCTCGAGCCGCTGGTCATCGATGACGACGCCCAGCGCATCGACCAGCGCCGGATCGGCGGGTTCGGTCGTTGATCCGTTGGCGGCGCCGGCAACGAGGTTGCGCATCGCCAGCGTCTGCGCCGCCTGCCAGCGGTTGAACGGATCGCTGTCGGCGCGGACCTGGAACAGGAGATCCTCGGCGCTGATATCGATGGCGAGCCGGGCCGGAGCGGAGAAGCCGCGCAGCAGCGAGGGCACCGGCCGCGCTGTGACGCCCTCGAAGACGACGGTCTGGCTTGCTTCGGTCAGGTGAATGACATCGCCATCGACGCGCGAACCGGTCGCGGCCGAATAGTCGAGATCACCGCCATTCGGCCCGATCAGGCCGAAGCGAATTGGGATGTGCATCGGCCGTTTCACCGGCTGCCCTGGCGTTGGCGACAGGCTCTGCGCAAGGGTCAGGCGATAGCGCCGCTTCGCGGGGTCATATTGGCCCTTCGCGGTGACCTGCGGCGTCCCGGCCTGGGCATACCACAGCTTGAACTGGCGAAGGTCCGTGCCGGTCGCCTCCTCGAAGCAGGCGAGGAAGTCCTCGATCGTGGCGGCGTCGCCATCATGGCGCTTGAAATAGAGATCGATGCCGCGGCTGAAGCCATCCTCACCGAGGATCGTCTTCAACATGCGCACGACCTCAGCGCCCTTCTCATAGACCGTCGGTGTATAGAAGTTGCTGATTTCGTGATAGATTTCGGGCCTGACGGGATGAGCGAGGGGGCCGCCATCCTCGGGAAACTGCCGCGCCTGCAGCGTCCGCACATCGGCGATGCGCTTCACGGACCGCGAGCGCATGTCGGACGAAAATTCCTGGTCGCGGAAGACTGTCAGGCCTTCCTTCAGGCAGAGCTGGAACCAGTCGCGGCAGGTGATGCGGTTGCCGGTCCAGTTGTGGAAATACTCATGCGCAATGACGCCTTCGACATTGGCGTAGTCGATGTCGGTCGCGGTGTTGGGATCGGCGAGGACGTATTTGTCGTTGAAGACGTTGAGCCCCTTGTTCTCCATTGCGCCCATGTTGAAATCGGACACGGCGACGATGTTGAAGACGTCGAGGTCATATTCGAGCCCGAACGCCGTCTCGTCCCAGCGCATCGAGCGCTTCAGCGCGTCCATCGCATAGAGACACCGCGCTTCCTTGCCATGCTCGCAATAGATCCTGAGATCGACGACACGGCCGGATTGCGTCGTGAAGCTGTCTCGGATCGAGCCGAGATCACCCGCAACGAGGGCGAACAGATAGGACGGCTTCGGGAACGGGTCGTGCCAGATCGCAAAATGGCGGTTGGTGCCGGGAATGTCGCCATGGCCTGCGGGATTGCCATTGCCGAGCAGGATCGGCGCCTCGTCCTTCCGCGCCTCGATGCGGGTCGTATAGACGGCCAGCACGTCGGGCCGGTCGAGGAAATAGGTGATGCGCCTGAAGCCCTCGGCCTCGCATTGGGTGCAATAGGTGCCGCTGCTGCGATAAAGCCCCATCAGCTTGGTGTTCGCGGACGGGTCGACGATCGTTTCGACCTCGAGCGTAAACGGACCGCTTGGGACGTCGATGACCGTCAGCAGCGACGGAGTCGCGGTGAAGCGGCCCGGCGCAAGAACAACGCCATTGAGCTTCAACCCCGAAAACTGGAGTTCATCGCCGATGAGCTCGAGCGTGGTTGGCGCGCCGGGCTCGGGGCGGATCGCCAGCCGCGCCGCAATGCGCGTCGCCGACTTGTCCAGCCGCACGTCGAGATCGACTTTGTCGATGCGAAAAGACGGCGGCGTATAGTCGACCAGTCTGAACGGCGCCTCGGCTGCCTTCATCTTGTCCTCCCGAACGGTGCCGTCTTGAGATGACGGTTCACATATCTCTTGCAGGTGTGGCAGACAGCGCTGTCTGCACCGCTTTCCCGATGCTGGACCCATGCCTTGAGGGAATCTTCCATAACTTCAGCCCCGGCGCAAACGATCAACCGACGATTGTGGGTGAAAGGCAAAGTGGGTCCACCGAAAATATGTGGGGTGCCTTACGAACCGGGTGCACACCGCTCCGATTGAGTTGCCTACCTCAGTTTCTGATGGTAACTCATCAGGCGGGAGGACAGCGCTTGACCAAGACCACGCTCCAGGATGTTGCGCGGGAAGCAGGCGTCAGCCTCGCGACGGTCGATCGCGTGCTGAATGGCCGTGCCGGCGTCCATGCGCGGACCATCGAGCGCGTCCAGGCCGCCATTGACCGGCTCAACTACCAACCGGATCGATTGGCCTCGCGCCTCGCCCGCGGCCGAGACTATCGTTTCGAGGTCGTCCTGCCGACCGGGGCGAACGACTTCATGCGCCTGCTCGAGCAGGAGTTTCGCGATACCGCCGATCGCTACATGCATGAACGGGTTCGCATCACCTTCACCCATGTCGACGTCTTCGATGGCGAGGCGCTGGCAATGGCGCTCGAGCGCCTTCCCGTCGACCTCGACGGCGTCGCCCTGGTCGCGCTCGATCATCCGGCTGTCGCCGAGGCGGTCAATATGTTGACCGATCGGGGCACGACTGTCGTGACGCTCGTCTCCGACCTGCCGGGGACCCGCCGCGCGCATTTCGTCGGCATCGACAACTACGCCGCCGGCCGCACTGCTGCGACGCTGCTCGGCCGGTTCCTCGGTCACCGCAGCGGCAAGGTCGGCCTCATCGCCGGCTCGCTCGCCTTGCGCGATCACACCGAACGCCAATATGGCTTCGAGCAGGTGGTCCAGCGCGAATATCCGGATCTTGAGGTCCTGCCGATCAGGGAGGGTCGCGACGACGACGACCGCGTCGAGCGCGTCGCCGACGCGCTGCTCGCCGATCACGCCGATCTCGTCGGCATCTATAATGTCGGCGCAGGAACGGCCGGCATCGTCGCCGCGCTCGATCGATCCGGGCGCGCGCGCGAGGTGGTGTTCATCGCGCATGAACTGACGCCGCCCAATCGTCGCCAGCTGATCCGCGGCACCATCGACGCCCTGATCAATCAGGACGCTGGCCACATGGCCCGCAGCGCGGCCCGCATTCTGCTGGCGGCGCGCGAGGGCATGCCGATCGTTCCCGGGCAGGAGCGGATTCGGATCGACATCTTTGTCAGGGACAATGTTCCCTGATGCCCGATCGGCGCGGCCGATGCCGTGCCCGGAGGCTTTATTTCAACAAGGAGGATGCTCATGAAGACGATCAAGGGTCCGGCGATTTTTCTCGCCCAGTTCGCCGGCGACGCGGCCCCGTTCAATTCGTTCGACGCCATCTGCGGATGGGCCGCTTCGCTCGGCTACAAGGGCGTCCAGATCCCGACCTGGGACAGCCGCCTGATCGACCTCGACAAGGCTTCGGATTCCAAGGATTACTGCGACGAACTCGCCGGCACTGCCGCCAAGCATGGCCTGGAGATCACCGAGCTCGCCTCGCACATCATCGGCCAGCTCGTCGCCGTTCATCCCGTCTATGACGAACTGATGGATGGCTTCGCCGCTCCCGCGGTGCGCGGCAATTCGAAGGCACGCCAGGAATGGGCCGTCGATCATCTGAAGCGCTGTGCGCGCGCCTCGAAGAATCTCGGCCTGAAGGCGCATCCGACCTTCTCGGGCGCGCTCGCCTGGCCGTTCCTCTATCCGTTCCCGCAGCGGCCGGCTGGCCTCGTCGAGGAAGCCTTCGCCGAGCTCGGCCGTCGCTGGACGCCGATCCTCGAAGTGTTCGAGGAGAACGGCGTCGACGTCGCCTACGAGATTCATCCGAGCGAGGATCTGCATGACGGCATCACCTTCGAGATGTTCCTCGCCGAAGTGAAGGATCATCCGCGCGCCAACCTGCTCTACGATCCCTCGCACTTCGTGCTGCAGCAGCTCGACTATCTCGACTACATCGATATCTATCACGAGCGCATCAAGGCGTTTCATGTGAAGGATGCCGAGTTCAACCCGACCGGCCGCCAGGGCGTCTATGGCGGCTATCAGAGCTGGGTGAATCGCGCCGGCCGCTTCCGCTCGCTCGGCGACGGGCAGGTCGATTTCGGCGCCATCTTCTCGAAGCTGACGGCCTATGACTATGACAGCTGGGCCGTGCTCGAATGGGAATGCGCCCTGAAGCATCCCGAGGACGGCGCGCGCGAGGGTGCCGAGTTCATCAAGCACCACATCATCCGCGTCACCGAGCACGCCTTTGACGATTTCGCCGGTGCTGGCACCGACGAGGCCGCCAACCGCCGTATTCTCGGCATCGCCTGACGCATCGCGGCTTCGCGGACCGGAGTTCGCGAGGCCGCTTCACGTCCGCTTATCCTGCGTCGTCGCCGGTCCTCCGCGGATCGCCCGGCAACGCTTCAGTGAAGGAACACGACATGGCCATTGAAGGCAGCAAGGAAGAAGCCGCGGGCGGACGCATCCGTCTCGGCATGGTGGGCGGCGGGCAGGGCGCGTTCATCGGCGCAGTCCACCGTATCGCGTCGCGCATCGACGACCAGTATGAACTCGTCGCTGGCGCGCTATCCTCCGAGCCCGCGCGGGCGAAGGCATCGGCCAAGGATCTCGGCATCGCCGACGATCGCGCCTATGGCTCGTTCGCCGAAATGGCGAAAGTGGAAGCCGCGCGTCCCGATGGCATCGAGGCCGTTGCGATCGTGACGCCGAACAACATGCATGCGCCTGCCGCCAAGGCGTTCCTCGAAGCCGGCATCCACGTCATCTGCGACAAGCCGCTGACGACGACCGTCGCCGAAGCCGAGGAACTCGTCGCGCTCGCGAAGAAGTCCGGCAAGGTCTTCGCCGTCACGCACAACTACACCGGCTATCCGATGATCCGCCAGGCGCGGGCCATGGTCGCGGCCGGCGAACTCGGCACCCTCCGCCTCGTGCAGGCCGAATATCCCCAGGATTGGCTGACCGAGAAGGCCGAGGCCACGGGCTCCAAGCAGGCCGAGTGGCGCACCGATCCGAAGCGTTCCGGCGCCGGCGGCTGCATTGGCGATATCGGCACGCATGCCTATAACCTCGCCTGTTTCGTCACGGGCCTCGAGCTCGACGAACTGCTGGCGCAGCTCTCGACCTTCGTCGAGGGACGGCTGCTCGACGACGACGTCGAGATCCTGCTGCGCTGGAAGGGCGGTGCCCGCGGCATGCTCTGGGCGAGCCAGGTGGCCGTCGGCCATGAGAACGGACTGAAGCTCAGGGTCTACGGCACCAAGGGCGGCCTCGAATGGACGCAGGCCGATCCGAACTATCTGTGGTTCACGAAGTTCGGAGAGCCGAAGCAGCTGCTGACCCGTGGCGGCGCTGGCGCATGGCCGGAAGCGGCGCGCGTCACCCGCGTGCCGGGTGGCCATCCCGAAGGCTATCTCGAGGGTTTCGCCACCATCTATACCGAAGCGGCCCGCGCCATCCGCGCTGCCCGCGAAGGCAAGCCGGTCGATGCCGACGTGATCTATCCCTCGATCGAGGATGGCCTCATCGGCATGAAGTTCATCGAAGCGGCTGTGAAGTCATCGCAGGCGGGTAACGTCTGGACCAAGGTCTGAACGAAGGCGGCGGTAGCCGCTGTGGGCTGTGATGGAAGGGGCGCCTCCGGGTGCCCCTTTTTCGCTTAAGAGATCAATCGTCGCGCCAATGCTCGCGACGAGCGCAATGGAAACGAAGCTGAATCGGGCGGCGGTGTTGCCGCCGGGCCACGCATGCACCATCTATCGGCACTAGGCCGCCACATCGTTGGTCTGCCTCGGCCGGTCACTGGTCGCCACCGCTTCGTCCTGGCGGCGGGGCCCGGCAAACAAGGCGGCGCCGGTTCGATAAATCTTGAAGCGGATGCGAATTAATCATTGTTTGCGGAGAAGCGCGAAAAAGCGTCAACATTCGTTAACGCCCATTGCGGCTTGGTTTCGGCGGGCGGCGGGGCGCTGCGAAGAGGCATTTGTCTCGACCCGCTGTTCCGCTATCGTTGTGCGGTGCACTCCATCTGCTATAAGCACGCCCGGCCGCCGGTGCGCGCGGTGAACGAGATGACCTGTCAATGGTTCTGAATGTGCAGGGCGGAGACGAGGCTCAGGCCACGGCTCCTGTGGCGGGCTCGCCCGCCGCCGAGCAATCCGGTCACGGTTCCGTGCATGCCGGCTTCTGGACGCTGGCCCTCGGCTCGGTCGGCGTCGTCTATGGCGACATCGGCACGAGCGTCATCTACGCGCTGCGCGAGGCGCTGCATGCCGCGCGGAGCGCGCATGGCATGGTCATCCGCGAGGATGTCATCAGCATCATTTCGCTGATCCTCTGGACGCTGACCATCATCGTCACGCTGAAATATGTCGTCATTTTGCTCCGCGCCGACAACAATGGCGAAGGCGGCACGCTGTCGCTGATGGCGCTCGCGACCCGCACCGTGGGCAAGTCGGCGCCGATCATCTTCGTTCTCGGCGTGGCCGGCGCGGCGCTGTTTTACGGCGATGCCGTCATCACGCCAGCCATCTCGGTGCTCTCCGCCGTAGAAGGCATCAAGCTGGTGACACCGGCGCTCGACGATTTCGTCGTGCCGATCACCATTGCCATCATCGCGGCGCTGTTCCTCGTGCAACGCTATGGCACGGCGCGCGTCGCCTCGCTGTTCGGTCCGATCACCGCCGTCTGGTTCATCGTCATGACGATCGGCGGCTTCATGCATATTGCCGACGATCCTGCGATTTTCGCGGCGCTCAACCCCTATCACGCGGTGCGCTATATCTGGGTCAACGGCCACACCGGCCTGATCGTCATCGGCGCGGTGTTCCTGTCGGTGACCGGGGCCGAGGCGCTCTATGCCGATCTCGGGCATTTCGGTCGCAAGCCGATCCAGGCTGCCTGGCTCGGCTTTGTGTTTCCGGCGCTTGCCGCCAACTATCTGGGGCAGGGCGCGCTGGTGCTGGCCCACCCCGAGGCTATCGCCAATCCCTTCTTCCTGCTGTTCCCGGAATGGGCGGTGCTGCCCGTCGTGATTCTCGCCACCATGGCGACCGTGATCGCGTCACAGGCCGTCATCACCGGTGCGTTCTCGATGACGCGTCAGGCGATCCAGCTGAAGCTGCTGCCGCGCATGGATATCGAGCACACGTCGGAGCAGCATGCCGGCCAGATCTACATGCCGCAGGTCAATACGCTGCTGATGATCGCTGTGCTGATGCTGGTCGTGCTGTTTGGCTCGTCCAGCCGCCTGGCGACCGCCTATGGCATCTCGGTGACCGGCGAAATGGTCATCACGGCCTGCCTCGCCTTCATCGTCGTCTGGCGCTTCTGGCGCTGGCCGGTTTGGGTCGCCGCGCTGCTCATCGCGCCGTTCCTCGTCATCGATCTCGTCTTCCTCGGCGCCAATCTGATCAAGATCACCGAGGGTGGTTGGGTGCCGCTGCTCTTCGCCTTCTCGATCATGGTGATCATGCGGTCCTGGGTTCGTGGCACCAAGATCCTGTTCGACAAGAGCCGCCGCAACGACGTGCCGCTCAACGAACTCGTCAAGAACCTCGAAAAGAGCAGCGTCGTCCGCGTTCCCGGGACGGCGGTGTTCCTGACCAGCGACCCGGAAACCGCGCCGTCCTCGCTGCTGCACAGTCTCAAGCACTATCGCGTGCTGCATCAGAAGAACGTGCTGCTGACGGTCATCTCGTCCAACGTGCCGCATATCGACGATGCCGACCGCATCCGCATCGAGCCGGTCAATGACAGCTTCACGCGGGTGTTCATGACCTTCGGCTATATGGAGACGCCGAACGTGCCGAAGGCGCTTGGCCTCTGCCGCAAGCAGGGCTGGAAATACGACATCATGTCGACGTCGTTCTTCCTGTCGCGCCGCTCGATCAAGCCGGCGAAGGACCGCATCTTCTCGCGCCTGCAGGACAAGCTGTTCATCAAGCTTGCGATCAATGCAAGCGATGCGACCGAATATTTCCACATCCCGACCGGCCGCGTGGTCGAAATCGGGACGCAAATGACGATCTGATCCGAGAGCCGGTTCAGACGTCTCTTCTGCTTGGCTGGCGCGCCGGCCTGGCCAGGAACACCATCAGCGCCAGGAAGCCGGCGGCGACCGACACCGGCAGTGCTTCGGCGCCGAACAGGTCGATGAGATAACCGATCGGCGTCGCGCCGATGACCGATCCGGCGGAATAGGCCATGCCGAAGCCCGTCGAGACGATGGCCAGACGTTGGCCGCGGAAGTCCTGCCCGATCAGCACGATGCCGAGTGTATAGACGCCGGCGATCGTGCCGCCGGCCATGAACAGGACGGGCTGCAGCGCGATTCCCTCGCCCATGACGAAGGGCAACAATGCCGTCGCGACAGCCGCGATGAGAGTCGCGCCGACCAGCACGATGCGTCGTCCGTGGCGGTCGGCCAACCAGCCGAGCGCAACGACCAGCACAGCCTCGCCGAGCGCGAACGTCGCCACGAGGCGGGACGCGGCCGCATCGGACAGTCCATGTGCCAGGCCATAGAGCGGCAGCAGGCTCTGCATGGCCGTCTCGCCGATGCCCGACATGAAGGCAACGAGCAGGATCGGCCCGCCGAGGCCGATGGCGAGGCGCCACTGGCTGATGCCCTCCGGCGCCGCATCATGCTCGGTCTCGACGACGGACGCGGAACGCGTCGACAGCACGGCCGAAAGCAGGGCACCGACGGCGAGCGGGATCATGGCGGCGATCAGCGGCCAGGATCCGGTGACGCCGGTTGCGCCGAGCGCAAGCGGTCCGAGAAACTGGCAGATCGCGTAAAGCGTCCCGGAGGCAGCGATGATGCGGCCACGACGCCTGTCGTCGAGTTCGCCGTTGAGCCAGATTTCCGTCGTCGTCCACAGCGCCGAAAAGCACGTGCCCATCACGAAGCGCGCGACGAACCAGACCGCGACATGGGGAACGAGCAGGATGGCGCCAAAGGACAGGAAGGGCACCGCGAATAGCACCGCGACCAGCCGGCCGATGCCGAGTCGTTCGATCGTCGCGGGCAGGAACGGACCGACGAAGAGGATGCCAACGCCGGCCAGCGAAGCGTTGAAACCGATCAGCCAGCTCGCGAGTTCGCGCTTTTCCAGGGCCAGCGAGAAGAAGGGATAGCTGTAGCCATAAAGCAGCGCCTCGGTTCCGATCAGGCATAAAATGCCAGCGACACGCCATGACCGCACGATCGGCAAGCTCCCTGGAGGCTGCGGCCGGAGCCGGACGGCCGTGTTCCGCTCAGAAACGGAGCTCCGAGACGATATCCTGTACGGGCAGGTACATGCCGCCCGACTGACCGTCGCGGCCTGCGACGAACTCGGCACCTTCGAAGCGCGCGGCGATCCACTTGCGGCAGAGCCTTTCGGCGTAGACCACCGGCATCTCGTGGCTATGGGTTTCCTTCACCGTTTCGGCAAAGACCGGATCGTTGTGCGGGGCGGTCCAGGAGCGGCGATCTTCGGACAGCGCGACGGAGCGCTGCGGCACGGCCGAGACCCGGTTGTACATCGAGATCGTATTCTCGGACATGTTCTGCCAGGCCGTTGCACAGCGATGCAGGAGCCGCTCGAAGTCCGATCGCTTGTCGATCTGATGCGGCGCGCAGTGGAAGTGCCGCTTGGCGAGATCCTTGACCAGCATGCCGAACGCAAACGCGTCCGACGTCGTGTTGATCGCCAGGAACGGGGCGCTCAGCGATGGGTCGTAAAGTGGATCGGCGATCGCTCCGGCGTGGCGGCAGAAGGCGACCGGAAAGAACTCGTAGGTGGTGGTCAGCCCTGTGACCGGGCACTCAATCTCGAAGGGAATCGCGATCGTCTGCGCGTTGATCAAAGCGCCGGCGCTGTCGGCAAACCCGGCATCGGTCATGATCTCGCCGAGCTTGCGCAATTCCCCGAGCGAATCGGCATAGTCGGTCTCGAGGCTCGGAACGATGGCCAGAAAACCCGTCTTGCGATGCGCCTCAACTTCGCTTCGGAACGATTCCAGCGCGGTCAGGAACTGATAGCCGTTGCGAATATGCTCGACCATATAGCGACCGAGCTGGAATTCCCGCTTGCCCGCCGAGCAGCGGACATCGTTGTCACGCCATTGCTCGAAATCGGATTCTGAAACAACGCCCGTTGCCGACGAGACAGGGCAGCGGCCCATCCCGGACGGAGCCGCAACCGGCTCCTCATCGACCTGTCCCCGACGCATTGCGTGCCTCTTTACGCAGAACAACAAGACTTGGCCAGTTGCGTGGCGACAACCTGAGCGAGAAAATCAACGCATTGTTAACTTTAGTGGAGCGCGCGATCGAGTTCAAGAACGCCTCGCACTCCTGTGCTAGTTTTTAGGTGTCGAGTGGTCGCTCCACCCCGGCAGCTTGCTAGCCGTCAGAAGGGGGCAAGCCCGGAAAATGGCGGCGATATGCGCGTGCTTCTTAAGCCAATGTCAAATTTCATGGCGGAGAATGCGGCGTAGATTGGAGCCTGTTGCCGATGTCGAATGTTGCCGGCCGGATCACCATGAATCTCGTCGCGGCGATTTTCGTCACCGTCGTCACGGTGACCGCAGCCGTGTCGTGGATGGCTGAGGAGCAGAACAAGCAGGCTCAGATCAACACGGGCACGATGGTCACGGGTGGCATCGTGGCCATGGAGGACAACGTCAAGGCGTTTGCCAATGACTACGCCTGGTGGGAAGCCGGCTACAACGCCTACATGGCCCATGACACGGCCTGGGTCGACGCGAATTTCGGTTCCGGTATCAAGGATACGCAGATCTCCGACATTCTGGTGATCATCTCACCGAAGGGAGATATCCCCTATGCCTGGGCCATCGACGACGACCATGGCGCGCCGCGCGAGATTTTCTCGCCCGATATCCGCGCCAAGATTGCGAAACTCGCAATCGGCATGCCTGTGGAGAACGAGGCTGCGCGGGTTGCCTATTTCCGCGTTGGCGACAGCATCCTGCTGATCGCGGTCGCGCGGATAGCTCCCGTCTCACGTGCCTCGGAAGTGGACCCGGCGACGCTGCCCTTCCTTGTGCAGGGCATCTACCTCGACCAGAAGCGGCTGCATGAACTCGGCAAGCAGTTCCTGATCGAAGATCTCACGATCAAGTTCAATCCCAGTCAGGCCGAGCTCAACGACGATTATCCTGCGATCCGGGATTTTGACGGAAGTCTGATCGGGGCCTTTGTGTGGACGCCGCCGACACCCGGCTTCGCTGTCCTGAAAAACGTCGTCGCGCCAATCGCTGGCGGGCTTTTCGTCTTTTGCCTCATCGCGATGTGGACGGTGCTCCGTGCCCGGCGCCTCGCATTGCTGCAGGCTCAGAGCGAAAAGCATGCCGTCAGCGCCGCCCGAACCGACAGCCTGACCGGGCTGACCAATCGCTTCGGTTTCAGCGAGCTCAGCGAGGGGCCGGCATTTGCCGAGGCATGTCGGCGCGGCGAGGCGGCGATCGTCTATCTGGACGTCAATGGCTTCAAGGCAGTCAACGATTCGATCGGTCATCAGGGCGGCGACGAACTCGTGCGCCGGCTGGCCGAACGGCTCTCGATGATCATGCCGCCGGACGCGCGGTTTGCCCGCGTCGGCGGCGACGAATTCGCGCTGGCGCTTGTCGGCCGCGCCGCGCCGCAGGCCGTCGCCGGCGTCGCCTCGGCGATGGTGCATGCGCTCGATCAATCCTTCACGGTTGGCGGCTTCCAGTTCCAGGTGACGGCCGCCGTCGGCTATGCTGTTGCCGAAGGCGACGAAACGACCCCATCCGAACTGCTGCGCCGGGCTGATCTGGCGATGTATCAGGCCAAGAATTCCGCCGAGCGCGAAGCGGTTCCCTATCATTCGGGACTCGAGACCGGCGCACTGCACAAGAAGCGGCTCGGCTTCGCGCTGCGCACGGCTCTCGACGAGAAGGCGCTCTCCGTCGTCTATCAGCCGATCGTCCGCGCCAGCGATCTTGCGGTCGTCTCGCTCGAGGCGCTTGTGCGCTGGAATTCGAAGGAGTTCGGCCCTGTCTCGCCGGCCGATTTCATCCCCGTCGCGGAAGAGACGGGCTTCATCCACGACATCGGCCGCTTCGTTTTTCAGCAGGCCTGCGAGGACATGGCGGATTGGCCTGGCCTCAAGATCTCGGTCAATGTTTCACCGGCGCAGCTCCGCGACCCGAACTTCGCCAATGATCTCGCCTCCATTGCACGTCGCAACGGTGTCGTGCCGAACCGCTTCAAGCTCGAATTGACGGAAGGGCTGCTGGTCCGCAATCCCACGATCGCCAAGCGCAAGCTGGCGCGGCTGAAGTCCATGGGATTCGGTCTCTCGCTCGACGATTTCGGAACCGGCTTCTCGTCGATCGGCTATCTGCGCCAATTCCCGTTCGACTGGCTCAAGATCGACAAATCGTTCATTTCCGAGCTCGGCACCAATCCGACGGCAAACGCGCTGATCCAGTCGATGATCGCCCTCGGCGACGCGATGGATATCGCCGTGGTGGCCGAAGGGATCGAGACAGGCGAACAACTCAAGCTGCTGCGGCTGCTGCAATGTGAGTTCGTGCAGGGCTATCATCTCGCGAAACCGATGCCGGCGGCCGACATCACGGCCTTGCTTGCGCGTCTCGGCGAGGGAAGGCGGATGTTTTCCGGCCCCTCCGACTCGGGTTACGCAGCCGAACGCACCAGTTGATCGCATGCGCGACCTGGTAGCCCCCATCGACGGTTAGCTGTTTCCGCGACCGCCAGCACGAGGCTCCGGCATGCCCACTCTTCCCGACACGGCCGGTGTAAGCCTTTCCGCCGACGATGCGCGCCATCTCTTTCTTGCCGCGCAAGGGTTCGGTGGACGCCGTACGGCTGCCGCCTCGCGCTGGCCGCAGATCGAGGCGGCGGTGGCGCGGATGGCGCTGCTGCAGATCGATTCCGTCAATATTCTGGTGCGCTCGCACTATCTGCCGGTGTTCAGCCGGATCGGCGCCTATCCACGTGCCGCGCTCGATACCCGCGCCTTCGAGAGCGGCAAGCGCCGCGCATTTTTCGAGTTCTGGGCGCATGAGGCCTCGCTGCTGCCGCTCGAACTCTACCCACTGATGAAGTGGCGAATGCGCCGCGCGGCGGCAGGCAGCGGCATCTATGGCGGGGTCCATCGCTTCGCCAGTGAGAATGCACCTTATGTCGCTGCGGTTCTCGCCGAAATCGGCGCCCGCGGCGCGCTGGCCGCCTCCGAACTCGATGACCCCGGCGAACGCAGTGGACCATGGTGGGGCTGGCACAAGGGCAAGACGGCGCTCGAATATCTGTTCTGGACCGGAGAGGTCACAACCGCGTTCCGGCGCGGCTTCGAGCGTGTCTATGATTTACCCGAGCGTGTGTTGCCAGCCGCAATCCTGGCCGCGCCGGAGCCCAACGAGTCTGACGCGATCCGCAGCCTCGTCGCCCGGTCGGCGGTCGCGCTGGGCGTCGCCACCGAGGTTGATCTTCGCGATTATTTTCGCTTGCCCGTGACTGAGACCCGCCAGGCCATCGCGGCGCTGGTCGAGGAGGGCACGTTGCTGCCGGCAACGGTGGCGGGCTGGCGCCATCCAGCCTTCCTGGCGGCCGGTGCAAGCTCGCCCGGAAAGCTCGGCCCTTCGGGGCTGCTGTCGCCATTCGACCCGCTCGTCTGGCACCGGCCGCGGACGGAGCGGATCTTCGATTTTCACTATCGGCTGGAGTTCTACACGCCGGGACCAAAACGCGTGTTTGGCTATTTCGTGATGCCGTTCCTCTATCGCGGCGCTCTTGTCGGCCGCGTCGACCTGAAGGCGGATCGCGCTGCCAGCGTCCTGCGCGTTCCTGGCGTCTTTCTCGAGCCGAAGGTCAAGCGGTCCGAGCCTGTACTCGCCGCGCTCGCCGCCGAACTAGTTCACCTCGCGACATGGCTCGAGCTTGGCGAGATCGCTATTGGCGGGACGGATGCGGCGGCTCTCTCACTGTCGGCAATGCTATCGCGATAGACCTGCATTTTCAGAATCGCCCCGCGTTTTGTGCGAAGACTTCATCTGTCTTTAAATCTCCAGGGCCTCTTAATGGCTAGATTGTAGCGGGCCCTGGATCCAATGAGACTTTTCCGACGGCCGACGGCGAGGTTCGCTGTCCAGGTGGCGCTTCCCGCGCTGTTGATCGTCGCCGCCGCGATCTTCGCCGGACATCTTATTCTCAACGACATGGCCGATCAGGTCGACCGCAGTGAAACGCGGAGCGTCGAACGCTCGGTCAACGCAGCGCTTAATTCGTTCCTGACGCGGCTGCGCGAGACCCATGGCGATTACGCAGTGTGGGACGATGCCGTCCGTGATCTCTACGGCAAGGTCGATCTCGCTTTTGCCGAAAGCAATCTCGCCGACTCGACGCGTCAGGCAATTCTCTTCGACACCGCCTATCTCCTCGACGAGAACGACCGGTCGATCCTCGGCTACACGCATGGCAGCGTGGCGATGCGGGCGGCGAGCGACGAATTCGGCCAGGCGCTCGAAGTGCTCGTCGCCAAGGTTCGTGCTCAGTCGAAGCCCTATGACGCCGAGACGGGTTTCCTGCGCGACCGCGCGGGCGCGATCTATGCGATCGCCGTCGGGTCGGTCATGCCTTCGAGCAATGCGGTGGCGAGACCGCTCGGCCGCCCGAGGCTCCTGGTACTCGGCCGCTCGCTGGATGGCGCCGCGTTGCAGCGGATAGGCCAGGAATTCGCGCTGGACGGGCTGGCATTCGTTTCCAGTTCAGCACCGCTGCGACCCGGCGTCCGCATCAACGATCCCTCCGGCAACGAAATCGCGACGCTGACATGGTCGCCCTCGATCGAGGGGTTGGAGGCCTTTCAGCGGGTGCTGCCGACGGCCTTTCTGGCGGTCGGCCTCATCTGCCTGACAATGCTGTTCCTGATGGCGATCGGCTATTTCAATCTGGTCGAGCTCAGCAAGCGCGAGCGGCAGGCAGTGTTTGCCGCCAATCATGACGAGCTCACCGGTCTATCCAACCGTGCGGCGTTCAGCCGAATGCTCGACAGGGCCACGGTCGAGCATCGGCGAGAGGAAACGCCGGTGGCCCTCGTCTACATGGATCTGGACGGCTTCAAGGAGGTCAACGACGCCTATGGTCACGCGTCTGGCGACTTCCTGCTGAAATATGTCGCGTCCGGCTTCGCCTCGATCTGCGAGGGTTCGGGCACGCTTGCCCGCGTCGGCGGTGATGAGTTCGCCCTGCTGCTCGATCGGGCCGAAACCGTCGAGCGGGCCGAGGTTTTGTGCGAGCGGTTCATCCGCTTCCTGGATCAGCCTGCGGCGGTCAATGGCCGCATGGTCTCGATCGGCATCAGCATCGGCGTGGCAGTGATGGCGCAGGAAGCGCTGTCGGCAGAGGAATTGCTGCGGCGATCCGATGTCGCGATGTATCTCGCCAAGGAGTTCGGCCGCAACCGGGTCGCGTTCTACGACCGGTCCATCGATGCGGCCCGGTCGGAGCGCATGGCGCTCGCCGACAAGCTGCGCGAAGCGATCAAGGCTGATCAGCTTGCGGTCGTCTACCAGCCGATCTTCGATGCGGGTTCGATGCAGCCGACCGGTGTCGAGGCGCTGGTCCGCTGGCTGCATCCGGAGATCGGGCTGGTGCCGCCGGACATCTTTGTACCGATCGCGGAGGAAAGTGGGCTCATCGATCAGATCGGCGCCTTCGTCATCCGGCGCGCCTGCCGCGATGCCCTTGACTGGCCCGACGTCAGGCTGTCGGTCAATGTCTCGGCGGTCCAGTTCCGCAATCCGAAGTTCGATGTCGCGCTGGCCGAAATGCTCTCCGAGGTCGGCTTTCCGGCCGAACGCCTCGAGATCGAGATGACCGAAACCCATCTCGTCGCCAATCCTGAGCGCGCCCAGGCCATCATCGCCAACCTGCGCGCGCGCGGCGTCACCATTGCGCTTGACGATTTCGGCACTGGCTATTCGTCGATCGGCTATCTCCGGCGCTTTGCGTTCGACAAGTTGAAACTCGACCGCTCGCTCGTGGTCGGCATCACCTCCGACGAGACGGCGCGAGAGCTCTGCGAAGCGACGATCGCGCTCGCGCGGGCGCTCGACCTCAGGGTGACGGCCGAAGGCGTCGAGACGGAGCGCGAAGCTGCGCTGCTGCGAATGGCCGGCTGCGACTATCTGCAAGGCTACGCGTTCGCACGGCCCATGACCGCCCAGGCGGTGGCGAGTTTTCTTCTCTCCACCCTTCCTTCGGCGTTTGTCTTGCCCTGGTCAGGCTGAGGCGCCGGGCCTCAGGCGAGCGTCGCAACCGTGGCCGCTACAGCCTTCCCCAAGGCGTCATGCGCATCCGGATCGAAATGCAGCCCGTCATAGGCGCTCGATTTGATGACGGTGCCGGCATCGAGAAACGCGACGCCGTGGGTGGCCGCGACAGCTGCGTAGAGCGCGCCGAGCTGCAGCGATTTTTCATAGCCGCCGACGAACATGCGCTCGATATGCACTGCTTCACCGCAATGGTTGAGCATCGGTGGTGGCGCGATGAGGAGAATCTTCGGCACGCCGCCATCGCGTCCAGCTTCGGCGAGCTTCGCGAGCTTGATCAATTCGCCAGCGCCCGCTGCAATGTCGGCTGCGGGCAACGCGAACCGCGCCTTCAAATCATTGCTGCCGAGCATGATCGCGACGACGTCGAGCGGCCGGTGGCTCCTGAGGCAAGCCAGCAGATAGGCTTTCCCGTTCATATGGGCCCCCTCGATCGGGTCGTCATGAACGGTGGTGCGACCTGGCAGCCCTTCCTCGATGACGCGCCAGCTGCTGCCCAGCGTTGCCTGCATGATTCCAGGCCAGCGCTCTTCGAAGGCATAGCGGCTGTCCGGCCGTGAAACCGTCGCCTCGCCGAAGGTATTGGAGTCGCCAAAGGCGAGCACCGTCTTCATGGTCTTCCTCCCCGATATCGGTTGATTGCCGATTGCGACGGCCGTCCGTGCAGGCAACTCAATAGCGGACTAATCCGCTGCTGCAACGCCCTATGAGGGCTGGCGGCGCTTTGCGCCTGTCGCTCCTGACCATGGCTGGCAAGCGGGCGGCGGTCGCCCTAGTCTCCGTTCGGCCGGATGCAGCCGGCGTCCCCTAAAGCAGGAACCCCCGATGCGGAAGCCAGCCGAGACCGACATACCCATCCTTGACGTCATCGTGGAGCGCTGGAGCCCGCGCGCGTTCGATCCTGAGCGGAAGATGACAGAGGCCGATCTCGTCCCGCTGTTCGAGGCGGCACGCTGGGCGCCGTCGTCCAGCAACTCCCAACCCTGGCGCTTTGTTTATGCCTTCCGCGGCGAGCCGGCCTTCGACGCGCTGCTTGCCGCGGCGGTCCCCGGCAATCAGGCCTGGGTCAAGCGAGCCTCGGTGCTTGCCTATTCGGTTGCCCGGCTTCATTCCGACAGCGGCCGCGCGCTCTGGCATAACCGACACGACACGGGCATGGCGCTCGGATATCTCCTGCTGCAGGCGACCGCGAACGGATTTGCCGTGCATCCATTTGGCGGCTTCGACAGCGAAAAGGTCATCGCGGCCGCAGGTATCCCAAGCGATTTCGAGCCCGTGGCCGGCCTCGCCATTGGTTACGCGGGCGATCCGGCGCTGCTTGGCGAGGGGGCCGCACGCGAGATGGAGCCTCGCCATCGGCGCAAGGTTGCCGAGTTTCTGTTCCACGGCCACTGGCCGCAATAGGGCTGGCCGGTCAATTGCGATGAGCGGGTTGAGCCCACCCGATCGCTGTTTGCGGTCCAAGGCTGGCTGAAACGGTTCCGGAATCGTTGGCTGAAAATCCGGAATAGTAAGTTTGACCACAAAGGCTGGTGATCAACGTGCAGCGCAGCATATCAATATGTTGTGCTTTGCTGCATCGTTGATGGCATATGTTGATCAGGCTCTATTTACTTCAGGAGTGTGAGAAAGGTGCTGCCTAAAAGGGTGCGACAGCTTGACAATATGCGCCCCGACACTCCTAATGATCCCGGAATTGAGGCGGATGAACGCGCTCGGCGTGTCGCGCGGGAGGAGATGGCGAATGGCCATTCTGCTCGGTGCGTCGGGCGGGATCCGGACATAACGGGAGGGTCTGATGAGAAAGATGACGCAATTGGGATTTGGCGCGCGGGCGGGTGGTCGCCTTGCGGCCGCTCTGGTCGGTGCCGCGATGCTGGCGAGCAGTGCCTTCGTCGGCGCTGCCTCGGCATCCGAGCTCACCGTCTGGTGCTGGGATCCGAATTTCAACATTCCGGCCATGAAGGACGCGAGCGAGCGCTATACGAAAGCGCATCCCGACACGACCTTCAACGTCGCCAACATCACCCAGGATGAAATCAACCAGAAGCTGCAGACGCAGTTCCTTGCGGGCGTCACCGATGGCCTGCCCGACATCGTCCTGATTCAGGACGACAACATCCAGCGCTTCCTGCAGTCGTTCCCCGGCTCTTTCGTGCCGCTGTCCGATTCCATCGACATGAAGAAGTTCGCCGACTACAAGGTCGCCGCGGCGACCTATGACGGCAAGTCCTACTCGCTGCCCTTTGACTCCGGTGTCGCGGGCCTCTTCTACCGCACCGACTATCTGGAGCAGGCCGGCTACAAGCCCGAGGATCTGCAGAGCATCTCCTGGGACAAGCTGCTCGAGATCGGCAAGGACGTGCTGGCCAAGACCGGCCATCCGCTGATCAGCATGGACTATAACGGCGACGACCTCATCGTTCTGATGATGCAGTCGACCGGCCAGTGGTATCTCAAGAACGGCAAAGAGCCGAACATCCTCGAAAATCCCGCGCTCAAGACGGCGCTCGAGACCTTCCAGAAGATGGCGCAGGCTGGCGTTATCAAGTCCGTCTCGGGCTGGACCGACTACACCGGCTCGTTCACCTCCGGCCAGGTCGCCACGGTGCCGCAGGGCGTGTGGATCACCGGCACGATCAAGTCGGTGCCTGAGCAGTCTGGCAAGTGGCGCGTGGCGCCGATGCCGATCCTCGAGGGTGTGGAAGGGGCGACCCACTTCACCAGCAATGGCGGTTCGAGCTGGTATGTGCTCGCCTCGTCCAAGCATCAGGATGAGGCTGTCGACTTCCTCAAGACCGTCTGGGGTTCGGATGTCGATTTCTACCAGGGCATCCTGATCAACCAGGGCGCCGTTGGTTCGCTGCTCGCCGCTCGCGAAGGCGCTGCCTACAAGGCCAGCGACCCGTTCTTCAACGGCGAGCCGGTCTGGCAGAACTTCTCCGACTGGCTGGCCAAGGTCCCGACCGTCGACTACGGCACCTTCACGCCTGAGGCTCGCATGGCCGTCCGGGCGCAGATCCCGAACATCGCCAATGGCGGCAATATCGACGACGCTCTGAAGGCGATCGACGCGCAGCTGCGCCAGCAGATGCAATAATCGCGTTTCCTTTCCATGGGGCGGGCCGAAGGCCCGTCCCGATCCAGCAGGTTCTTCCCGGTGCGGCTCAGGGGCTACACCGTGATGTGCGGCATCGATGATCGGAAGGGCGCATGGCGCAGACGCGTTTAGACCGTAGCGAGCAAGTCAACGGCTGGGCATTCGTCATGCCTGCTCTGGTCCTGCTCGGCATCTTCATGATCTACCCCATCATCTGGTCGCTCTGGATGAGCTTCCAGGTTGGTCGCGGCGCAAACTTCTCCTTCGGCGGCCTGGCCAATATCCAGCGCCTCGCCAATGACGCCCTGCTGATCAAGGCGCTCACCAACACCTGCATATTCTTCTTCATCCAGGTGCCGATCATGATCGTCCTGGCACTGCTGTTTGCAGTTGCCCTCAACGATCCGACGCTGCGGTTCCGGGGCCTGTTCAGGACGGCGCTGTTCCTGCCCTGCGTCACGTCGCTCATCGCCTATTCGAGCCTGTTCAAGTCGATGTTCTCGGCTGATGGCATTATCAACCAGACCTTGCTGACGCTCCATGTGATCGGCACGCCGATCCCCTGGCTGTCGGACCCCTTCTGGGCGCGGGTCGTCATCATCACCGCCATCACGTGGCGCTGGACCGGCTACAACATGATCTTCTATCTGGCCGCATTGCAGAATGTGGACAAGTCGATCTACGAGGCCGCCAGAATCGATGGCGTCCCGGCATGGGCCCGCTTCACGCGCATCACGATCCCGATGCTGAAGCCGGTGATCCTCTTCACGACGATCCTGTCGACCATCGGGACGTTGCAGCTCTTCGACGAGGTCAACAACATCACGCAGGGCGGCCCGGGCAATGCCACGCTGACGCTCTCGATGTATATCTACAATCTGACCTTCCGCATGATGCCCAGCTTCGGTTACTCGGCCACCGTCTCCTGGGTCATCGTCGTGATCGTCGCGATCCTCAGCTTCATCCAGTTCATGATCGCCCGCGATCGACGGAGGGCGTCATGAGCTTCGCGCTCCTGCGCCGGGGTGGCGTCTACGTCTTTCTCTCGATCGCCACCTTCCTGTCGGTGTTTCCGTTCTACTGGATGGCGGTCGGCGCGACCAATCAGTCGCCGGATATCGTTCGCGGCAAGCTGGGCTTCGGCGGCAATCTGCTGGTCAATTTCCAGCACCTCATGACCCAGGTCGACCTGCCGCGGGTGTTCGGCAATTCGTTTTTCATCGCCGTTGTCTCGACGTTGCTGACGCTCATCGTTTCGTCGCTCGCCGGCTACGGGTTCGAAATGTTCCGCTCGCGGATCCGCGAGCGCATCTTCCAGCTGCTGCTATTGCTGCTCTCGATCCCGTTCGCCGCGCTGATGGTGCCGCTGTTCGTGATGATCTCGCGCGCTCAGCTGAACAACACCTTCACGGCCGTCATCCTGCCGGGCATCGCATCGATCTTCATCGTGTTCTATTTCCGCCAGGCCACGAAGGCTTTCCCGCGGGAACTGCGCGATGCGGCCCGCGTCGACGGACTGAAGGAATGGCAGATCTTCCTCTTCGTCTACATGCCGACCATGCGTTCGACCTATGCGGCGGCGACGATCATTGTCTTCATGAACGCCTGGAACAATTATCTCTGGCCGCTGATCGTATTGCAGACGCCGGATAACAAGACGATCACGCTCGTGATCTCGACACTCACTGCAGCTTACACGCCCGACTACGGCGTCATCCTGCTCGCCACCGTGCTCGCCACGGCTCCCACGCTCGTCATCTTCTTCGTTCTGCAGCGGCAATTCGTGCAGGGAATGCTGGGAGCGGTCAAATGAGGAATGCATCATGACGAGCCTCAGCCTCAAGGGCATCCGCAAGTCCTATGGGTCGCTTCCCGTCATCAAGGGCGTCGATCTCAGCGTCGATTCACGCGAATTCGTCGTCTTCGTCGGACCGTCAGGCTGCGGCAAGTCCACCTTGCTGCGCATGATCGCGGGCCTTGAATCGATCACCGCCGGGGAGCTCGAAATCGGCGGCAAACGCATGAACGATGTCGACCCGTCGAAGCGCGGCATCGCCATGGTCTTCCAGTCCTATGCGCTCTATCCGCATATGAGCGTGCGGGACAATATGGGCTTTGCGCTCCGTTTCGCGGGAAAGCCCAAGGACGAGATCGCCCGGCAGGTCAACGAGGCGGCCCGCATCCTGGAACTCGGGCCGCTCCTCGATCGCCTGCCGGCGCAGCTTTCGGGCGGCCAGAGGCAGCGCGTCGCCATTGGCCGCGCCATCGTGCGCCATCCGGACGTGTTCCTGTTCGACGAGCCGCTTTCCAACCTCGATGCTGAACTTCGCGTCCACATGCGCATCGAGCTGGCTCGCCTGCATCGCGAATTGCAGGCGACCATCATCTACGTCACGCATGACCAGGTCGAAGCCATGACGCTGGCCGACAAGATCGTCGTGCTGCGCGAGGGCGAGGTCTCGCAGGTCGGCACGCCGCTGCAGCTCTATGACGACCCCAACAACCTGTTCGTCGCCGGCTTCATCGGCTCGCCGAAGATGAACTTCCTGTCCGGCGAGGTCGTCGATGCCGGCGCTGGCACGGCTTCGATCGCGCTGGTCAATCATGGCGGCGTCCGCCTCACCAAGCCGATCGGCGGTCCGCTGCCGCGAAAAGGCGAGATGGTGACGCTCGGCATTCGTCCCGAACATTTCGGCGTGGCAGGTGCGGGCACCGACCTCACTCTCGCCGTCGATGTCGCCGAGCATCTCGGCTCGACCACCTATGTCTATGCCAATGGCGGTGGCGAACGGCTGATCATCCAGCGGGAAGAACGCCACATGGGCGATAGTGATACGATAGCGGTCTCCATCCCCTCCGAGGCGGCATTGCTTTTCGATAGCGCCGGCAAGCGGCTGCGCTGATTCCAAGCTCTTGATTCGATCGATTGAAGAGGACCACCAAGTGACTTCCAATCCTGTCCGCTGGGGCATTCTCGGCCCCGGCAGCATCGCAAAGACCTTTGCAGGCGGCGTTGCCCATTCGAAGACCGGCAAGCTGGTCGCCATCGCAACCCGCGATCCTGAGCGTCCGGGCCTCGGCGACGGTTTCCCCGGCGCGCGTATCCTCGATGGCTATGACGCGCTGCTCGCCGATCCCGAGGTCGAGGCGATCTACATCGCGACGCCGCATCCAGGCCACGCCGAATGGGCGATCAAGGCCGCTGAAGCCGGCAAGCATGTCCTCGTCGAAAAGCCGCTCGCGCTGACGTCGTTCGAGGCTGGCGCGGTGTTCCACGCGGCGAAGAAGGCCGGCACCTTTGCTGCCGAAGCCTTCATGTACCGCGTCCATCCGCAGACCGCGAAGCTGGTGGAACTGGTCAAGGCCGGGACGATTGGCGAGGTTCGTGCGATCAAGTCGAGCTTCGGCTTCGCCATGCCGCGTTTCGATGCCTCGCATCGCCTCTATGCCAATGAACTGGCCGGCGGCGGCATCCTCGATGTTGGCTGCTATCCGGTATCGATGGCCCGACTGATCGCCGGCGCGGCGGCAGGCCAGCCATTCCTCGAGCCCGAAAAAGTTTACGGCATCGGACATCTCGGCAAGTCCGGCGTCGATGAATGGGCTTCGGCGCTGCTGAAATTCCCGAACGAGATTCTCGCGGAAGTTTCATGCTCGGTGTCACTGGCGCAGGACAATGTGCTTCGCATCCTCGGAACCACGGGCCGGATCGAGGTCAAGGATTTCTGGTTCGCGGGCGGCCGCGAGGGCGGCACGGGTGCGATCACGGTCCATCGTCCGGACGGCTCGGTTGAAACCGTCACCGTGCCGGAAGAGGGCTGGCTCTATTCCTTCGAAGTCGATGCCGCCGGCGAGGCGATCCGCGCTGGGAAGCAGGAACTGTCGCCGCCTGGAATGACCTGGGCCGACACGCTCGGCAATCTCGCGGTTCTCGACAAGTGGCGCGCCGCCATCGGCCTCGAATATGACATCGAGCGCCCGGCCAATCGGCCGCGCACCGTTTCCGGCCGCGTCATCAGCCGGCCGAGCGCGGGTATTCCGAAGCGGTCGCTGCCGGGCGTCAGCCGTGACACTTCGCTGGTCGCGCTCGGCTTCGAGTTCTTCCCGAACTTCTCGGGCGCCTCGATCCTGCTCGACGCCTTCTATGAGGCGGGCGGAAACCTGTTCGACACAGCCTATGTCTATGGCAATGGCAAGACCGAGGCGCTGTTCGGTGAGTGGCAGTCCTCGCGGGGCATCGCACGTGACGATTTCGTCGTGATCGGCAAGGGCGCCCATTCGCCGCTCGTCTATCCCGACATCATCAGCAAGCAACTGACGCAGACGCTCGACCGGCTCAAGACCGACCATGTCGACGTCTACTTCATGCATCGCGACAATCCCGACGTGCCGGTTGGCGAATTCGTCGATGCGATGGATGCCGAGGTGAAGGCCGGCCGTATCCGCGGGCCATTCGGCGGCTCCAACTGGACGCGCGAACGTCTCGACGCCGCGATCGCCTATGCCGAGAAGAACGGCAAGACCAAGCCCGGCGCGCTCTCCAACAATTTCTCGCTCGCCGAGATGGTCGATCCGATCTGGGCCGGCTGCGTCCATGCTTCGGATGACGAGTGGAAGTCCTGGCTGAACGCGCATCAGATCCCGAACTTCGCCTGGTCGAGCCAGGGCCGCGGCTTCTTCACGGAGCGTGCGGGCCGGGGCAAGATGGACGACGAGGAGATCGTGCGCTGCTGGTATTCGGAGAAGAACTTCGGGCGTCGCGACCGGGCGATCGAACTCGCAGGCAAGCTCGGCCGCAGCCCGATCCATATCGCGCTCGCCTATGTGCTCGCCCAGCCGTTCCCGGTTGTCCCGCTGATCGGTCCGCGTACGCCGGCCGAACTGGAGGATAGCCTCTCGGCGCTCGATATCCGCCTGACGCCGGACCAGGTCGCCTGGCTCGACAAGGGCTAAGGAGCCTTAAGACGGCCATTGCCGGCAAAGTCCGGCAGTGGCTTCACGACAGTGCGCGGCGCCCAGCGGCGCCGCCGCATCAATCCATGTCGGAATCACCGCCGCATGGCTCCGGACGCTCGCGCTGTTCCGGCTGGCGGGCATGCAGGACCGCCGCCCGCAGATGCGGCCCCAGCGACTTGTAGTGGTCCTGCAGCCGCTGCTCGCCCGCCTCGTGATGGCGGGCGTTCTGATCGGCGACGTCAAGCGACATGGTCTTCTCCTTTATTGTGCCGCCGCGTCAGGCGCAGCGGTCTTGTTTGGCCGCGTCAAAGGCGGCGCCTTCGTCTTCGGGTTCGGGACCGATCGGCAGATCGGCAATTTCGTGGGCGCTCATGCGCCAGAGGGCGTTCTCGTTGTCATGCGTGAGCACCGGGCGTGAGGCCCAGTCGGTGATGGCGCGATAGAGGCTGGCGAGGAACATGGCTGCTCTCCTGTGGCTGACATCACCGAATATGGAGATAGACCGGAGCCGAACCCATCGACATGATCTCGGTCACACTATAGAAAATCTCTATGGCCAACCCCTTCAAGGTGCCGCTCAACGCCCTTAGGGCAATAGAAATTGTCGGACGCGGCGGCACGCTTTCGACTGCGGCGGACGAGCTCGGGGTCACGCCAGGAGCAGTAAGTCAACATATCCGCAGGGCCGAAGAGCGGCTCGGTTATGTTCTTTTCGAGAGGGATCGCGCCGGATTGCGGCCGACGCCCGCCCTCGACGTGGCGCTGCCACATTTGCATCGCGGCTTTCAGGCGCTCGCTGCCGGTGTCGCGGCCATCGAGCAGAGCCATAGCGGCACGCTGACGCTTTCGGCCGCGCCAGCCTTCGCTGCGCGCTGGCTGGTGCCGAGGCTCGGGCGGTTCTCCCGCGAAAATCCGGAGATCGAAATCCGCTTCTCGGCCACCGTTGCGCTGGTCGACCTCAATCATAGCGACATCGATTGCGCGGTCCGCCTCGGTCGGGGCAACTGGCCGGATCTCAAGGCGGAATGCCTGCTGCCTCAGCCCTTCTTCCCAGTTGCGACGCCGGAATGGCGCGCGAAGCTGAGGTCCCCGGCCGATCTCGCCACGGTCCCCGTCATCCACGACGAAGGGACGATGGTCGACTGGCGTGAGTGGTTCGCTGCAGCCGGCACGCCGATGCCGGAACTCGCCGGTCCGCGCTTTTCCGATCCTGTCCTCGGTCTCGAAGCCGCCATGGCCGGGCAGGGCGTCATGCTGGCATGGGACATGGTTGTCGCCGATGCGCTGGCGCTCGGCCGCCTCGTCCGACCGTTCGATATCGAGGTCGAAAGCCGGTTCGCCTATTGGTTCGTCAGCACGGCTGCTTCATCGCGCAGCAACAAGGTTCGCCGCTTCCGCGATTGGCTGAAGCGCGAGATCGCCCTGACGCATGGCCGTCCGACGTCTGTCTGAGCGAAAGGCGCAGGGCGTCCGTCATGCGGGTCCGGACGCCCTGCCGCGCCGCCTCAGCCGCCCGTGATCTTGTCGCGATTGCCGTCGTGAAGTGCGGTGAGATCGGGCGTCAGTACATCGGCGAAATCCTCCATTTCATAGAGCGGACGGATTTCTATCTCGCTCGGACCCGGCATCGGATTGGGGCAGCGCTTCACCCATGCGATCGCCTCGTCGAGATCCTTCACCTGCCAGAGCCAATAGCCGGCGACGACCTCTTTCGTTTCCGCGAACGGGCCATCGATGACCATGCGGCTCGCGCCATCGAAGGCAACGCGCTTTCCCTTCGAGGATGGCTTCAGCCCGTCGCCGGACAGCATGATGCCGGCCGCGATGAGTTCCTCATTGAAACGGCCCATCGCCTCGAACAGCTCCGTCGTCGGCATGACGCCGGCTTCCGAATCCGCTGTCGCCTTCACAAAGACCATCACACGCATTGCTTTCTCCCTTCGCGGTTCGTTGCGGCCCCGATGGGGCACCATCTTGATGACGATCGGGGGTGCGGACGAGACGACATTTTGCCTGAACTTTTTTCGGCCCGGGCTGCCGGCCGCTGCGCTCTGTCGCGGCATGAAATCAGCCGCCCCCCGTTTCCTCGCTCTCCCGATCGGCTATGCATGCCGAAGCGTGACCTGAGGGAATCCCATGACCGATTGGAACGACCGCGTCCGTCTCGTCGAGACGGTCGAACTCTCCCGCAACTGGGGCAAGCTCGACCGGAACGTCTTCGACTATCAGCGCTCGGACGGATCGTGGCAACGTCAGACCCGCGAAACCTATGATCGCGGCGACGGCGCTGGTGTCCTCGCCTATGATCCGGATCGCGGCACGGTCCTGCTCATTCGGCAATTCCGCTTTCCCGCCTGGAAACGCGGCCACCATGAACCGCTGATCGAGGTGTGCGCGGGCCTGCTCGACGCAGACGATCCGGTGACTTGCATCAAGAAGGAAGCCGAGGAGGAAATGGGCGTCGCCATCGACGAGCCCGAACTGGTGATGGCGGCGTTCATGTCGCCGGGCAGCATCGTCGAAAAGGTGCATCTCTTCGTCGCCCGCTACCGCCCGGGCGATCGCCACGGCGCCGGCGGCGGTCATGTTTCCGAAGGCGAGGATATCGAAGTGCTCGAGCTTCCTTTCGAGGAGGCCTTGGCCATGAGCTTCGATGGCCGCATCTGCGATGCCAAGACCATCATGCTCCTGCAATATGCCGCGCTGAAGGGCCTTCTTGCCCGCTGATCACACCTTCGGTTGGAGCGCCGCGCAGGACCTTGGCGCCCGCCTTCATTGATGTATCCTCCGCCACACGCATTTTTTGCCGCCGCTACAGGCGGCTCGCCAGGAACGGAAATTCCCTCATGTTCAGATCCTCGCTTCTCCTTGCCGCCGCCGCCGTCTCTTTCGCCTGTCTCGCCGGCGGCACAGCTGCGGCCGCAGCCAAGGATCCGGCTTGCAGGCCGAGCAAATGGACCCTCTCGGTTCCGCAGGGCATGAGCGAGGGCGAGGCGCTGATCGCCGAGACGCCGGAGAATCACATCTGGCGGGTTGGGGTCGGCGGCGTTCCGGCCGACGCGATGCTGATCATCGAGTACAAGAGCACGGTCGGCACCAAGGGAGAGGTCGTCCTGAACGCGGGCGCCGCCGAACTGGTGCAGGGATCGAGCGTCACCATGCGGCTGAAGCGCAGCGGCATGGGCGCCAAGGGCGTCGCGGTCGCCGGCACCTACAACATCAAGTGCGGCAAATAATTCGCCAGGGGCAGTCGTTCGCCCGGGCTGGGTCGGCCGAGGGCTCAGGCCGGCAGCGTGTCGTACCGCGCGCGGGCCGCGCGGACGCTGTCATGGTTTGTGGCCGCCCAACGGGTGAGGGCGGTCATCGGCTCGACCAGGGAATTCCCCAGCGCGGTCAGCCGGTATTCGACCCGCGGCGGCGTGGTCGGAAAGACGGTACGATCGACGAGCCCGTCACGCTCCAGGCCGCGCAGTGTCACGGTCAACATGCGCTGTGAAACGCCGCCGACCTGCCGCTTCAGTTCATTGAAACGCACAGGTCCGTCGGCAAGGCGCAGAACCACCAGGAAGCTCCAGGCGTCGCCCAGACGATCGAGGACGTCGCGCACCGGGCAATCAGCCGCCGACCGGGCTGACGCGCCGAAGCCGCCGACGAGCGCACCCAGCGCCCCGGCGCAGTTGTCCGCCTCGCTCCAGTCGGCCTCGATCGGAGCTGGTGCCGCGTCGACCATGTCCTGTTCTCCACGCTTTTGCCCGGCACGGTTCCGCCGGTGTGCCCTGGCGACGTAGAGATGCGTTCTTCACGGATGCAGGTCAAGCGCCTAGTTACGGTTCGTAACCACTTGGGCCGGCCTTTGCCGCGCACATCCCTCTGCTGTCGAAGGAATGGACATGACCAGCGACTCAACACTTCTCGTCACGGGCGCGAGCGGCCATCTCGGCCGCCAGGTTATCGAGGCGCTATTGGCGGCCAAGGCCGGCAAGGTGATCGGCACGACGCGCGATCCCGCGAAGCTTGCGGATCTGGCGGCCAAGGGGGCGGACATCCGCCACGCCGACTTCGACAAGCCAGAGACGCTGGCCGCGGCCTTCGCAGGCGCCGACCGCATGCTGCTGATTTCGACCGATGCCGTTGGAGCCGACGGCAGGCGCATTGCTCAGCAGCGCGCAGCAGTGAAGGCGGCGGTCGCGGCCGGGGTGAAGCACATCGTCTATCTCTCGGCGCCAGCGCCTTATCCGACTCCCGAGCCGAGCCTGATTGGCGACCATTACTGGACCGAGCAGGCCATTGCCGCCAGCGGCGCGGACTTCACGTTCCTGCGCGACCATCTCTATACCGATCTGCTCCTCTATTCGCTGCCGCACGCGATCGAGACCGGGACGCTCTATACGGCGACCGGGACCGGAGGCCGCTCCTATGTCACGCGGGAAGATTGCGCACACACGGCGACCGCAGTGCTCGCGAAGGCGACCGGAAAGTCCGCGCTCGACGTCACCGGCCCGGCGCCGCTGACGCAGGACGAGATCGCGGCGCTGGCCAGCGAGATTTCGGGCAAACCGGTGAAGCATGTCGCGGTCCCGGCAGAGGGCCTGCGCCAGGGATTGACGGCTGCAGGGCTACCGGCCGGCCTGGTCGAAGGTCTGGTGGCCTTCGACGTCGCGGCCGCCGAAGGCTTCCATGCAATCACGACGTCGGTCGTCAAGGATTGGACGGGACGGGAGCCGCAGAGCGTCCGCGACTTCCTGTTTGAGAACCGCACGGCGCTCGCGCCGAAGGGCTGATCCTCACTCTATGACGATACGCGGCGCCGGCCTTGCTCCGGCGCCGCCCGCGATTGCTGCGCCGATTCGCGTGGCGATGTCGCGATAGACGCGCGCATGGGGGCCATCCGGCGCGCTGGCGACAATCGGCCTGCCGGCGTCGGACGTCTCGCGGATGACGAGATCGAGCGGCACCTCGCCGAGGAAGGGCACCCCGAGTCGTTCCGCCTCATGCCGCGCGCCACCATGGCTGAAGATGTCGGAACGGCCGCCGCAATGCGGGCAGAGGAAATAGCTCATGTTCTCGACGATGCCGAGCACCGGCACGTCGACCTTGCGGAACATTGCGAGGCCCTTGCGCGCATCGATGAGGGCGAGATCTTGCGGGGTCGAGACGATCACCGCGCCGGCGAGCGGCACCTGCTGCGCCATGGTGAGCTGCGCGTCGCCCGTGCCTGGCGGCATGTCCACCACCAGCACATCGAGCGGCGCCCAGGCGACTTCGCGCAGCATCTGCGTCAGCGCCGACATCACCATCGGGCCGCGCCAGATCATCGGTGTCTCCTCCTCGACGAGGAAGCCCATCGACATCGCCTTGATGCCGAAAGCCTCCATCGGCTTCAGCGTGCGCCCGTCCTGCGTTTCGGGCTTGCCGGAAAGGCCGAGAAGGCGCGGCACCGAGGGACCATAGATATCGGCGTCGAGCAGGCCGACCTTCAGCCCATTGGCGGCGAGCCCGAGCGCGATGTTGACGGCGGTGGTCGACTTGCCGACGCCGCCCTTGCCGGAGGCGACGGCGATGATCGCGCCGACGCCGGGAATGCCGGGCTTGCCACTGGCCGAGGTCGCTGGCGGCGCGGGCCGTGCGGGCCGAGGCGGTGGCGGCGCGCCCGCGCCGCCTTTACGCTCGGCGGTCAGGATCACCAGCGTGCTCTCGACGCCCGGCAGCGCCTGCACTGCAGCTGCCGCCTGCTCGCGGAGCGGCTCAAGCGCGTTGGCGCGCGCGGCATCGACGGTGATCGAGAACATGACCTTGCCGCCATGGATGACGATATCGGAGATGAGCCCGAGCGAAACGAGGTTCCCGTTCCCGTCCGGTCCGGGAACGTCTGTGAGTCGCGCGAGAATCGCGTCGCGGTCGATAGAGGCCATGGCTTGGAATCCTTGAGCTGTTTTTCGGCGGCAACCATGCGTCTACCTCGGCTTTCGCGCAAGGCGACGCCCCGGCGCATGGCTCGAAAGCTGTTCGTTGTCAGTGTGTTAATAGATGTTACCGAAGCCTTAAGCGTCGAAGCATGACGATACCCTGCAGTGTTGCATTTCCGTCATAGCGCCCCCGGCCCCTTTCGCTATGATCACTTTACGGAATCGAAAGCGGTTCCGGTTGCTTTGCCTGTCACCCAGGGGTGGGGGACAAATCGGGCAGATGCAGCTGAACGGGGATTTGACGGACTTCGAGCGAGCCGACTGACTGGGATGATCGAATAGATCGTCTCGGGGGCGACGAGAAGAAAGAAACAGTCTCCTGGTTTAACCTTTTGGAGGTCAGGATATGAACTTCAAGACCCTTCTCCTCGGCTCTGCCGCTGCGATGATCGTGGCTGGTGGCGCTCAGGCGGCGGATCTCACGGTCGCCGAGCCGGTCGACTACGTGAAGGTCTGCGACGCTTTTGGCGCTGGCTTCTTCTACTCTCCCGGCACCGACACCTGCATCAAGGTCGGTGGCTACTTGAAGTTCGGTACCGCCTTTGGCGACACCGACTTCGGTACGTACAACTCGATCTACCCGAACAGCCAGTGGTCGAACTTCTACACGGAAGCTTCGGTTCAGCTGACGGCTTCGTCGGTCACCGAGTTCGGTAACCTGACCGGCTTCATCGACTATCGTGCTCAGTCCGGCAACACCGGCTCGTTCACGCAGTCGGCGACGCAGACGGTCAACGCCTCCACCAATTCGGCTTATATCGACAGCGGCTGGCTGTCGCTTGGTCCGATCAAGGCTGGTCGCTTCACCTCGCTGTATGACTTCGGCCGTGGCTACACCGACACCGGCGCGTTCGGTTCGGACACCACCACCGATCACATCCAGCTGACCTACGCCGTCAACGGCTTCGGTCTGGCGATCTCGGTCGAAGATCAGCGCGATCGTGGCGCTGCTGGCAACACCGGCGACCCGGTGTCTGGCGGCACGGCTTACTACCAGGGCGGTCAGAACAACATCCCCGACATCGTCGGTGCTGTGACCTACGCCTCGGGCATCTTCTCGACGAAGATCGCTGCGGCGTATGTCAATAACGCGATCGACGTCAACGGCGGCTCGGGCACCATTGCCGATCCGTACGACATCAACGCGAAGACGGGCTGGGCCATCGGCGGCAGCGTCGAGTTCGCTCTCGACAGCTTCTCGCCCGGCGACAAGTTCTTCGTCACCGGTTCGTATGGCGACAACGCCAACTCGTACACCGGCATCGCCGGCGGTACGTCGGTTGCGAACCTGACCGGCAGCTACGATGGCTCGTTCATCGCTTCGGCCGCTCCTGGTTCCAGCTGGTCGGCTCTTGCTTCGTACAAGCATGTCTGGACCCCGACCGTCTGGTCGGCGATCTCGGGCGGTTACGCTTCGTATGACGGCGACGGCTACTTCGACAACTTCACCGTCGATGCTTATCGCGGTGTGTTCTCGACGGGCTGGACCCCGGTTACCGGTCTCGACCTGATGCTCGATGGCCAGTACTCGCATGTCGATATCTCGGACGGCCGCGGCCTTGTCCAGAATGACGACGATGGCGACGCCTGGACCGTCAACCTCTGGATGAAGCGCTCCTGGTAAGCTCTTCTCCTCGGAGATAAAGAGGCCCGGCGGATCATTCCGCCGGGCCTTTTCGTTTGTGGCGGTGTCGCTCTGCTCCTGTAAAAAGAAGCGCTTCTTGTTATCGGCGGTCTGCGCTGATCGAAGTGGCCGCGAGGGCCGCTGTTCCATTTGACGGCCGCGAATTCAGTCTGCGAAATCAGTCCCGGAAGCCCATATAGACGCCCTGACGCCGTGCTGGCCTGGTTGCCGCTGTGCCGGCATTGCCGAGACTCTGAGGCGGTCGGGACCGAGATTACCTGCGATGAGTGTCATGCCGGTGCCTTTGCGACGCTGCTGCATAGGTTCAGTCCAGATGAAACAGCCTTGGCCATCGAGCCGGACCCTGGCTCGTGCCGGCAGATCGCTGGACGGGGAGGGCAGTCGCGCCTCGTTCAACCCGGCCGGTCGCCAGTTTTTCACGACAGATCCTGCCGGCGTTCCGAACGACCGGCCTTGTCGTTTCCCTCGCCTGCCCGTGAGTCGCTGATGCAGTGGACCGATCAGGCCATCGTGCTGGGTATGCGACGACTTGGTGATTCGAGCGCCATTCTGGAGCTGATGACGGCCAAGCGCGGCCGGCATCTTGGCGTGGTGCGCGGCGCGCGTTCGCGCCGCCTCGCGCCGATGCTTCAGCCGGGCAACCGGGTCGAGGCAACCTGGCGCGCGCGTCTCGACGAGCAATTGGGGCTATTCACCATCGAGCCAGTGACCTTGCGGGCGGCACGATTGATCGAACGGCCGCTGGCGCTGTTTGCGCTGCAGGTTCTTGCTGGCCATCTGGGCCTGCTCGCCGAGCGCGAAAGCCATCCGGAACTTCATGGCGCCGTCGATTCCGCGCTCGACAGCTTCGCAGAACGGCCGGGGCCAGGCGCGTTGGCGATTGCCGGTTTCGTGGCCCGCTTCGAACTCGCGCTCCTCAACGAAAGCGGCTTTGGCCTCGACCTCTCCCGATGTGCCGTAACCGGGGATACGGAGGGGCTCGTCTTCGTTTCGCCGCGGACCGGGCGTGCGGTCAGCGGATCGGCGGCGGCTGGCTATGAGGATCGCCTCTTGCCTCTGCCGCGTCTCTTGCTCGGGCAGCATGGCGCGAATGACGGACGCGGCGCTGTGGATGAAGCCTTCCGCCTTACGGGTCATTTTCTGGAGCGGCATATCTACCAGCCGCGCGGTATGGCTGAACCGGCGGCTCGCCGGGAATTCCTGACATGGATCGGCCGCGAACTCGCCGATAGCGAGCCGCGGCCGGGTTTCAGGCCTCTATAGGCGCTATTTCAGCTGGTCGCAGAAGCTCTTGACCGCCGTGGAATAGCGCACCGGGTCGATGGTGACGTTGTCGCGGCATGTATTCTGGGCAGCCGTCAGCTGCTCAGGCGTCAGATTCGCCGTGCCCATCGTGATGTCGAAACCAAATACGTCCTGGTCGGCGATCGGTCCGCCCGGCTTGTCGGCTTCGCTCGTCGATTCGGCCGACTGGCCATTGTCGGACTGAGCCGGCGTCGGCGTTGACACTGCTGGCGGTGTCTGCACGGCAGGGTTGTTGGCGTCCTGCGCGAAGGCCGGAGCGATGGACAAAGTCGCGAAGATAGCACCGGCGGTCAAAAGTTTGCTATACTTGGAAATAATCACTGGCCGTCTCCCTGAACATGCCGCACTGCAATGAAGTCGAGTGCAGCGAATGTGATTTCGGCGGATGACATCGCCGTAACCTCGTTAGATCGACGGTGAACTGTTCCGTCACTGGATCTAAACGATCAGGGAGCAAGTTTGTTCCGACAGGATTGTTGCGTTCTGGTTCGCGATGCTAGACCGACACCGCGTCAGCCAAGGGTAGGGCTAGTGTCCCCAGCAGAACATGCGGACCTTCGGAGAGTAGCGCCAGGGCATCGAAACGATGTCCTGCTTGCAGCGGTTGTTAATGGCCACTTGCAGTCTCGGGTCGAGCGACGCCTTGAAGGCCATCAGTGACGCGACATCGCCGGGAACACTGGTGAGGTCGAAACCGAACACCTCCCAGTCCGGCACCGGGGCGGTGTGCCCGTCGTAGTAGCTGAACGCTTGCGCCGAACCGGTCGACGCTGCCATCAGCGCGAGAGCCGAAGCGAAGGCGGCGGCAATGGGCATCGTGGCTGAGCGGATCATGGCGGGCGTTCCTGGTCTCTGTCGTCAACGGGCCTCAAGCGAGGGCTATCATGCCCGATCGCCGTGAGTGTTTCTATAACGTGGCGGCGCGCGGCCGGTTCGCTGCGACGATGAAAAGCGACAGTGCGTCATGCGTTTGTCCGGACTTCGGCGATAATGGGATGATTCGGCCATGCGCCGCCGTCCTGTTCACGTCCGAGGCCTTCCTTGCGCTACGCTCTCTACGCCACGCCAGCCGCCGATGATCCGCTCTGCCGCGCCGCCACCCGATGGCTTGGGCGCGACGCGTTCGGAGACGTCGAAGGGCCGCTGCCGGAGGTTGAGGGGCTCGCGGCGGGCACTCTGGAAGCCTATCTCGCTGATCCGGCTCGTTACGGTTTTCACGGCACGCTCAAGGCGCCCTTCTCTTTGGCTGAGGGGGCCGACGAGGCGGGGTTGTTGGCGGCCGTTGACCGCGTTGCCGCCGCCTCGGCTCGAATTACGATTCCGGAATTGGTCGTTCGCCGCCTTGGTCGGTTCTTCGCCTTGGTGCCGAATGAGCCGGTAGCAGCACTCGATGCCTGGGCGGGCCGGATCGTCCGCGACTTCGACGCCTTTCGGGCGCCTCTCTCGGAGGCGGATATCGAGCGCCGGCGCAAGTCGGGCTTGACGCTCGATGAAGAGGCCAATCTGCTGCGCTGGGGCTATCCTTATGTCTTCGATGCGTTTCGCTTCCACATGTCCTTGACGGGCCGGGTTCCGCGTGAGGACATGGAAGTGGTTGATGCGGCCTTGCGACGCCACTTCGCCGGTCTCGAGGGGCGGCCGTTCGTGATCGATCGCCTGGCTGTTTTCGTGGAGCCCGAGCGCGGCGCGCCCTTCGAAATCCGCCATGTGGCCGAGTTTGGCGGCGTCGAGCCGGTCTGAGCGCGCTGCTTCTTGAGCTTGGCTGTTTCCTGAGCTTGGCTTAGGTTGGAATTGCGCTCCTGCGTCGCGCTTTCGGGATTTCACGATGAGACCTTTGACCACCCTCACGCTGCTGCTCGTGTTCCTTGCCGGCCCGGCTCTTGCTGACGGCTCGCGGCTGACCGGCCTGCCATCCGCATTGCTCTCGGGCGATGCTGCCGAGGGCACGCAGCATGAAATACCGAATATGCCGGCTCCGACGATTACGGCGGGAGCGGCAACGATCGTGCTTGGGCAGACCAAGCTCGGGGACCTGTACGACGCCTTTGGCGGCACGCTGCAGCATGCAGGCGATGGCACCGCATCCGCGAACTGGCTCTGCTATGCCGCGGGATCGGGCAGCACACAGCAATTGATCTGGTTCGTCTCCGACGGCCACGCCGGCGGGCCCGAGCAGGAGGTCACGCTCGTTGCCGCTAATTATGCGCCGCCGAAGGATGGCTGCGACGCGGCGCCCTCGTCCCTCACCGAATTGAAGATGCAATCGCCCGGCCTCGGCGCGAGCGCTTCGGATCTCCAGGCAGCCTTCGGGCAGGTCGCTGCCCGCGACAACATGGTGGCTTACCTCAATCAGAGCGCTGCGATGCAGGGCGGCGCAACGACCTTTCAGAGTCTCAACTACCTGCTGAGCGGCGATACGATCATCGGCTTCGCGGTCAGCCAGGTTACGGTTCCCTGACGGGGGCTCCTCGCGAGCGCTCGATTTCGGGACTGATCCGGCTCAGCCGGCCGCGTCGTCCGCATTTGGCAAGGGGCGTGGCTTACGGGCCGCGTCGATCGCAACGAAGGTGAAAGTGGCGTGGGTCACCTTGGTGATGTCGTCGCTTTCCCGGTTGCGTCGCCAGGCCTCGACGAAAACCCGCATCGAGCTGCGTCCGGTCGAGACAATGCGGCCATAGATCGTCACCTCGTCGCCGACCTGAACCGGGCTGAGGAACGACATGCCTTCGACGGCTGCCGTCACCGTGCGGCCACGCGCGCGGCGTGTGGCGATCGTGCTGGCGCCGAGATCCATCTGCGACATCAGCCAGCCGCCGAAAATGTCACCCGCCGGATTGGTGTCGTGCGGCATGGCGATCGTGCGAATCACCGGGATGGTGGTCCGGTCCGGCGTGGCGTCGAGCGATGTCTCGACATGGGCGGGGGGGGCCTTCGTCGTTTTCGGATCGTGGCTCAACGCGAACTCCAGCTTGTTGTCACGGTCAAGTCTAGGCTATCGCGCCGGCATTGAGCACCCCCGTATGCGAGCTGCTCCCGCCGCGTTTGCAACGGTGCTACATTCCTCGCGCATTTTCGGGGAGTTTTCGATGCACAGGCTATTCAGAATTCTGGTGCTGACATTGGGTGTACTTGCCACCGTCGCGCTGCCGCTGCTGGCCGCTGCGCCGGCCGAGGCGCGTGCCGCCGCCGCCTGCGGCCCGCGGGGCTGCGCGGCAGCCGGCTGCGGTCGATATGGATGCGCCGCCGGCGCAACCCGCCGTCCGGCTTATCGGCCGGCGCCGGTCTACCGCCATCCGGTCTATCGCCCGCCGGGCGTCGTGGTGGTCAATCCGCGCCGTTACTGGGCGCCGGGCGGCGCCGTTGCAGCAGGCGCAGCGATTGGCTTCATTGCTGGCGCTGCCGCCGTCTCGGTAGCGGGCGCTGCGCCGAAGCCCGGCTATTGCTGGTATTATACCAACCCGCAGAAGACGACCGGCTTCTGGGACGTTTGTCCCTAGGAAGATCAACGGACGGCCGGCTCATCCGGCCGGCCGTCCCGTCCAAGCGTGGACCGGTGCCCCCATTGATCGGTCACCGGCCCCTTCCTTCGTGGAATTACATCTTCCATCTGCAGCCCGGTTCTTTGCCGGCTGGTGCTGGGCAGCGCGCGGTGTCGGTCGTCTCGAAAGCCTTCGGCAATTGCACGAAAGGCTTCGGTGAACGCCAGCTTCGTCATCGAGAAAAACGATCGGATCGGCAGGATCTGGCGTGCCGGGTCCGACACTCCCCCCTTGATCGCGACAGCAAGTTGCGCTGGCATCGGCAATCGTCACTCATTCTGTGATCATCTGTCGGTCGGCGGTCGTGCCAATCGTCCTAGCTTCGATGTGGAAGGGAACACCCATGCTCTACGCCATCCTTTGCTATCATTCCGAAGATGTCGTTGGTTCCTGGACCAAGGAGGAGGATGCGGCCGTCATGGCAAAGCTCGCCATCGTCCAGCAGAAGCTGGCCAGCGAGGGCCGGCTCGGTCCCGTGGCACGGTTGCTACCGACGACGGCCGCGACGACGCTGCGCAAGGATCAGGATCCTCCGCTGGTTCTCGATGGCCCCTTTGCCGAGACCAAGGAGCAGCTCCTCGGCTTTTATCTCGTCGAGGGCGGCTCGCTCGAGGACATTCTCGACACGACGCGCGAACTCGCGGCGGCCAATCCCGGCGGGGCCTATGAGGTTCGGCCGGTCGGCGACTTCTTTCCAGGGGCATTGAGACCGTGACCGATATCGGCTGGATCGAGACGGCGGTTTCGGCGGCGCGCCCCAAGGCGATCAGCGCGCTGCTCCGCTATTTCCGAGACCTCGACATCGCCGAGGAGGCTTTCCAGGAGGCTTGCCTCAAGGCGCTGAATCTCTGGCCCCAGAACGGGCCTCCGCGTGATCCCTGTGCCTGGCTAATCTTCGTTGGCCGCAACGCCGCCATCGATGTCGTCCGCCGACGCAGTCGCGAGGCCGAGCTTCCCGAAGAGGCGGTGCTGTCCGACCTCGGGGATGCCGAGAGCTCGCTGGCTGACAGGCTCGACGACGCGCATTATCGCGACGATATCCTGCGGCTGCTCTTCATCTGCTGCCACCCTGACCTCGCCGCCACGCAGCAGGTCGCGCTGGCCCTCCGGATCGTCTCCGGCCTCACGGTGCCGCAGATCGCACGGGCCTTCCTGGTCGGGGAGAGCGCGATGGAACAGCGCATCACCCGCGCCAAGAGCCGGGTGGCAAAGGCGGGCGTGCCGTTCGAGACGCCAGGCCCGATCGAACGCGCCGAACGTCTCGCGGCAGTCGCGACCATGATCTACCTCGTCTTCAACGAGGGTTACTCTGCCGCGTCCGGAGATATTGCCCGCGCGAGGCTCTGTGACGAGGCGATCCGGCTGGCGCGGCTGTTGCTGCGCCTCTTCCCGGCAGAGCCCGAAATTATGGGCCTGACGGCGATGATGCTGCTCCAGCACGCTCGCCTTGCCGCCCGCTTTGATGCGGATGGCGCCGTCGTCCTGCTCGACGATCAGGATCGAAGCCGCTGGAACGGCGCCATGATTGCCGAAGGCCTTGCGCTGATCGACAAGGCGATGCGCCATCGCCGACCGGGATCTTATCTCATCCAGGCAGCAATCGCCGCGTTGCATGCGCGCGCCGCGCGACCGGAGGATACCGACTGGCCGCAGATCGATCTTCTCTATGCGACGCTGGAGCACATCCAGCCCTCGCCGGTGGTGACGCTGAACCGAGCCGTCGCCGTCTCCAAAGTCGCAGGACCTGAGGCGGCGCTGGCGATGATCGATCCGTTGGCTGATCCGCTCGGCGGCTATTTCCATTATTTTGGCCTGCGGGGCGCGCTGCTCACTCAGCTTGGGCGCGTCGACGAGGCGCGCGACGCCTATGATCGGGCGATCGCGCTGGCGCGGACAGCGCCGGAAGCGGCCCATATCCGCATGCATCTCGACCGTCTGGCGGCGTCGCCGGCAACGATACCGGCCTCCGGCGGTTGAACGGCACTTCTGTCGGTTCGCGACCCGTTTGATCGTCCTTGCAGTGAAGCTGGCCGAAGCGCGGCTTGGCTCGACATGAAGGAGCAGAAGATGACCGAGACGACGGCCCCATCCAACACGATCGTCGGCGTTGTGCCCTATCTGAGCGTCGACGGCGCCGTGAAGGCGGCTGAGCTCTATATGCGGGCGTTCGGCGCCGAGGAGCTCATGCGCCATCCCGTCGACGATCAGGGACGCACCATGCATATCCACCTTAAGATCCACGGCGGATCGGTCATGCTGTGCGACTTCTATCCGGAGCATGGCTATCCGCCCGTGCCGCCGCAGGCTTTCACGATGCATCTGCAGGTGGCCGATCCGGACGTCTGGTGGAACCGCGCCGCTGAAGCGGGCCTCGAAATCGTCGTGCCGCTGGAAAAGATGTTCTGGGGTGATCGCTACGGCCAGCTCAAGGACGCCTTTGGCGTCCGCTGGTCGATCGGGGGCACCTGAACCTCCACTGCAACGAAAAACGGCGGCGCGGATCGCTCCGCACCGCCGTGTCAGTCGTTCCTGTCTGATCAGGCAGCGGCAGTCGCCTCGCTCTCGATCGACACTTCCGAGATCGTCTTCAGGATCTGCGAAGCGATCTGGTAGGGGTCGCCCTGAGAATTCGGGCGGCGATCTTCGAGATAGCCCTTGTAGTCGTTCTTGATGAACGAGTGCGGGACGCGGATCGAGGCGCCGCGATCAGCCACGCCGTAGCTGAACTTGTTCCACGGGGCGGTCTCGTGCTTGCCAGTCAGGCGCTTGTCGTTGTCCGGACCATAGACCGCGATGTGGTCGTGCAGGTTCTTCTCGAAAGCCGCCATGAGCTGCTCGAAATAACCCTTGCCGCCGACTTCACGCATATATTTGGTCGAGAAGTTGGCGTGCATGCCCGAGCCGTTCCAGTCCGTGTCGCCAAGCGGCTTGCAGTGGAACTCGATGTCGACGCCGTACTTTTCGGTGAGGCGCAGCAGCAGGTAGCGGGCCATCCAGACTTCGTCGGCCGCCTTCTTGGAGCCCTTGCCGAAAATCTGGAATTCCCACTGGCCCTTCGCGACTTCCGCGTTGATGCCTTCGTGGTTGATGCCGGCCGCGAGGCAGAGCTCAAGATGCTCCTCGACGATCTCGCGTGCGACATTGCCGACATTCTTGAAGCCGACGCCGGTGTAATACGGACCCTGCGGAGCGGGGTAGCCGCTCTCCGGGAAGCCGAGCGGGCGGCCGTCCTTGTAGAAGAAATATTCCTGCTCGAAGCCGAACCAGGCGCCGGCATCATCAAGGATCGTGGCGCGCTTGTTCGAGGAATGCGGCGTGACGCCATCGGGCATCATGACCTCGCACATGACGAGGGCGCCGTTCTTGCGGGCAGGATCAGGATAGACAGCGACCGGCTTCAGCACGCAATCCGAGCTGCGGCCCTCGGCCTGCATGGTCGACGAACCGTCGAAGCCCCAAAGCGGAAGCTCTTCAAGGGTCGGGAATACGTCGAACTCCTTGATCTGCGTCTTGCCACGCAGACTCGGAACGGGCGTGTACCCGTCGAGCCAAATGTACTCCAGTTTGAACTTTGTCATTTAGGTCTCTCGTTAGGTGATGACGCAAAGCGCCCCAGAACCTCTCGCTGCCAGCCCGCGGCCTGCTCGGATCGCTAGCGCCGTCCATGATGAAGCATTTTGCATGCCATTCTACGCGGCACGGCGTCGCGACCGGTTCGCCGGCGGATGAATCGACAGGCATGCCGCATTCTACGGCGCCGCTGCCGGGGGTGGGGGCCGCGATTGGGGCAGTAGATACGCACCGTTCTTGAGCGCCAAAAAGCGGCATGACGCATTGTGAGGCAGCAGGGCGCGTCAAAACGCCCATGCAGCGGGCGGTGCAGCGCCGTCGCCACGAGAAGCACCATCCAGCGACTGCTGATCCGAGCACCAAAAGTCATGGTTGATCATATTGTAGTCAACTGCTGCATATTTTGCATCTTTATAGCGCAAGACGTGTGCAATCCATGTTATGAATCACCATATGCAGTGACCAGCGGATGACCGCGCAACAATGGAGTGAGTGCAGTGACTGCAAGTGTTCAAAGAGAATCTGCGAAGATCTATGAATTTCCCACTGGTGGACGTGCAGCACGTGCGCGCGGTCTTGAGGCTCATCTCGGCCTGACCAGCATCGAGCGCGAAATGGCGTCGCTGCCGAATACGGTTTATGGCGACAGCTGGTATCACGATGTGGCCATCGACGAAGACGACACGGCCGGCCGCCACTGATGCCCGCACCGGATGCAGACGGCCACAGGCGACGATCCGCTTCGTTGGAAGAAGAATTCAAAGGGCCGATGCAGCTGATGCATCGGCCCTTTTCGTTTCGGCCCGCCAGCTGATCCGCCGCGTCTAGGGATTGGCAGGCGCCGCGCTGAGCGGAGGACGAACAGCGGGATCATAGCTTTCGCTCTCGACGGCGATCCGCGTCCCGCTCTTGAATGACCGGATGGCCGCGTCGGCGAGCATCAGCGCCCTTCGCCCGGCCCGCGCATGCACCGGCGGCGGCTCACCCGCCTGCAGCGCGGCGATCACGGCGTCCATGTGCGCATCGAATGTCAGGTAGAAGCTGCGATCGCGATCGTTGAAATAGCCGGCCTGCCAGACTTCCGCCGTTTCGCTGCCGGCGGCGTTGAAGGTGAACCGTCGCACGGTGTCCTCGATCAGGAGACGGCCAGCCGTGCCGCTGATCTCGACGCGGTGCGTATCGGGATAGGCGTAGGAGGTGTCATAGGAGCCGATCAAGCTTCCTACCGCGCCATTTGCGAACCGCAGCGACAGCGCCATCGTCCGGAACGTGCCTGCCTCGGTGATGTCGGTCATCTCGGCCATCACCGAAACGATCGGCCCGACGAGGAACTCCAGCATGTCGAAGCCGTGGCACTGCGTTTCGATCAGATTGTTGAACGGATGGCTGAGTCCGCCTTCGCCGCCGAAACGCCAACTGGCAAAGGTCATGGCGCCGAGCCGCCCCGCATCGATGGCGTGGCGGGCCATCACGACAGGCCGCGCGTAGCGGTGATTGAAATTGATCGCGAAGAAGAGATCGCGCTGCGATGCCGCCTCGATCAAGGCGTCGGCCTCGGCAAGATCGAACACCAGCGGTTTCTCGACAAAGAGCGGGATGCCCGCTTTGATCAGGTCCAGCGTCGGTGCGAAATGCTGTTCGTTGGGCAGCGAGACGCAGATGAGATCGGGACGCTCAGCCTCGATCATCGCGGCAACGTCCGTGTAGCCGCGAACGCCGAATGCTTCCGCGCGCCGGGCGACACGCTCCGGATTTCGGCCGACCACGGCCCGGAAGTCGACATCCTCGCGCGCCGCCAGCACACGCGCATGCTGCAGGCCCCAGTTACCGACACCGACGACGGCGATCCTCAAGCGGTCATGAGCTGACATGGTTTCCCCCAGATGGCGCCAGCCAGAGTGCGGCGGGCGTTTCGCGGCTATCAAGAAGCGTGACCGCCGCGGAGACCGGCATGGCCGGACCGCTGTTCAGCCTTGGGCCCGCGAAGGACGACCGGCAATTCCGGTCGGTTGACAATCGCGTGTATCTAGTCGCCAGCGAAGCTCGTAACGTCAAGCACATGACGACAGGGATCGATGCTTCGTGAAGGGGCATCAAGACAGGAATCGGGAAAGCCATCTCAGCACAGAAGACTATCGTTCGCACGGCCGGCTGGCGCCTTTGCTGGGCGGCCCTCCTCATGAGCCTCGCCGCTGCCACAGGCGCCTCGGCAGGCGAGGTCGTATCCTTCGACAGCGCTGGCGCCGTGAACGGGACGATCATCGTCCACACGAAGGAGCGCCGGCTCTATCTCGTCGTCGCCCCTGGCGTTGCCATGCGATACAGCGTCGGCGTTGGCAAGACCGGGCGCCAGTGGAAGGGTGCTTCCTCCATCAGCGGCAAATATCTCAAGCCGAACTGGGAGCCACCGAGCGAGATCCGTCGCGACAGTCCGACGCTGCCTGAGATCATTCCATCCGGATCGCCTCAAAACCCGATGGGCGCCGCCGCCATGACGATCGCCGGCGGTCTCTATGCCATTCACGGAACGAACAAGCCGGCTTCGATCGGCAAATTCGTGTCCTATGGCTGTATCCGGATGTTCAATGAGGACATTCTCGATCTCTTCGACCGCGTCAGCGTCGGCACGCCGGTCGTCGTCACCCCCTGAACCTGGGTTCGGCGCCCTGCGGTTGCATGATGGACGCCGCGGGGAACGCGCCGGACTCATGTTCTGAAGGGCGGCCGGTATCGTCGGGTTCGTCGACGAGAACGTTCAGCAAGGACGCGTGGATCTCAAGTTGAGCCTTGTAGCTGATATAGCCCAAACGCCTGAATTTGTTCATGAAGAAGCTGACGCGCGAGCGGGTTGTCCCGATCATTTCCGCCAATGTTTCCTGGCTGATCTTCGGGAGTACAGGCTCGACAGGGGTGTCGCTGCCATAATTGGCTAGCAGCAGCAGCGCACGCGCCAGGCGTTTTTCGCTGGAATTGAACAATTGGTCGACCAAGTCTTCATCCGCGCGAATGGACCGCTTGAGCATTCGCTCGAGAAAGAATCGCGAAAACGCAGGATCGGTCTGGAGAAGCGCTGAAATCGAATCCTGATCGAACCGTGTGATCGCGCAATCGGTCAGGGCGGTCGCGGTCGCCATGCGCCGGGTCTGTCCCGCGAGGCAACCTTGGCCGAAGAATTCGTCGCGCCCGAGCAATGCGATGACGACTTCTTTGCCGCCTGAAGACGCGACCGTCAGCTTGATCTTTCCGCGGCGGATATAGAAAACCGACTCGGCGATCGAACCTTGCGTGAAGAGTGTGAATTTTTTCGGATAGTTCGAGAGAGAGCGTCCCGATCCAGCGATATTGAGGAAATGCTCGCTGTCTACATCAGGCGGGTCTTGGAGTGTCACAAATATATCCCTGTCTTGGTTATTCGCTTTTTTGTCGTTTATTGAGAAAATAGTGAGCTATCCTGCTCATAATAACTTCGTGAAACCCGGTAAGTTCCATAAATATAAATTGGCGCCCGGGGATATAAATATGAAGCATCTGGAGACGACAAATCTAGCCAGAACTGCGTTGGCATTGGCTGGAATCACGGTTGCCGGCCCCGCCGTTGTGCATGCGGAAGATTTGTCGAGCTTCGCGATTCTCGCCGGATCGACCATTACCAATACCGGAACAAGCGTGATCAGCGGCAATATCGGGCTCAGCCCGGGCACGGCGCTGACCGGCTTTCCGCCGGGCGTCGTGGTAGCGCCGTCAGCGATCCATCTCAATGATGGCGTTGCCGTTCAGGCCAAGGTCGATCTCGTGGCCGCCTATAACAATCTCGGCAATCGTCCTGCGACGTCAGATCTGACCGGAAAAGATCTCGCCGGCCTTGTACTGGCTCCGGGCGTGTATTCGTATAACACCTCGGCGCAGTTGACCGGAACCGTCACCCTCGACGCCAAGAACAATCCGAACGCCATCTTCATCATCAATGTCGGCAGCACGCTGACCACCGGTAGCGGCTCCAGTGTGGCGCTCATCAATGGTGCGCAGGCTAACAATGTCTACTTCGTGGTGGGCAGCTCGGCGACCCTCGGAACCTCGACGTCTTTCGCCGGCCAGATCCTGGCGCTGACCAGCATCACGCTCAATACCAGCGCCAACGTGCTGTGTGGTGCGGTGCTGGCGCGAAACGGTGCGGTCACGCTCGACACCAACCGGATCTCCGTGTGTACGGTCAACAAGGCGACCTTCGGCGCCGTCGTCACCACGCCGACCGATACGGGTGGCGGCACGCCCACGACCGGCGGCACGCCGACCACAGGTGGTACGCCGACCACGGGTGGTACGCCCACCACCGGGGGAACGCCCACCACCGGGGGAACGCCAACGACCGGCGGCACGTCCACGACGGGCGGCACGCCTGCCACCGGTGGCACGGTTGGAGGCGCGACGTCTGGCGTTGGAGGCACGACTACACCCACCGCCGGCGGTGCGTCGACGCCTCCTGTCGGCAGCAATGTGGTGAATGTCGCCGGTGCGCTCGATAGCTTCGTCGCCGCAGGCAATACGGCACCGCTGGTTCTCAATCTCCTGACCGCCGACCAGTTGAAGACCACCTTTTCCGAGATTGCCGGCGAGACGAGCACGGCCGTGGCGCCGGCCGGCAACCAGGCGATGAATGCCTTTCTGACCGAGATCTTCAGCCGCCTCGGCGACCAGCATGGCGCATTCGGCACCAATCAGCCGGTCCCGCGCGAGAGCGACAAGCCGATGACGGTCAAGGCGCTCGGTTACGTCACGGAGGATCCCCGGATCCAGCAGGCGGCAACGACGATTTCAGCGGTCGAAAAGCTGCCTGCGAGCGCCTATGTCGATCCCCGGCCCATCAGTGCCTGGCTGGCCGGTTATGGCGACCAGAGCTACACGGATGGTGATGCCTATGACGGCTCGCATGATCGCTCGATCAGCACGGTGGGCTTTGCTGGCGGCTTTGACTATCTCGTCAGCCCGGACACGCGAATCGGCCTCGCCGTTGGCGCCGGACGAGCCGATTTCGCTCTCTCCGACGAACTTGGAAGCGGCAGTTCCGATATCTATCAGGCGGCCATCTATGGGCGGACGAATTTCGGCCAAGCCTATGTCTCGACGGCGCTTGCGACCGCCTGGAACGACGTGTCCACCGATCGCAGCATCAGCACTGTCGGCTATGACCGCTTCACCGCCGATTTCTCGGCCTATGACGTGGCCGGCCAGATCGAGGGCGGTTACCGATTTGATCTTCCCGCCATGGCCGGCGTTCCGGGCGCAGGATGGGTCACACCCTATGCCGCGCTGCAATTGCAGGCGTTCTTCACCCCGGCCTACGGCGAGACCAGCTATTCGGGGGCCTCGCCATTCTCGCTCGACTATGGCTCGGACACCACCACCATGGCGCATACGGAACTCGGCGTGCGCCTCGGTCGCAGCTTCGTTATCGATCAGGGATCGACGCTGGCGCTCAGGATGCGTCTCGCCTGGGCGCATAATGAGGGCGGCAACGCGCTCATCGACGCAAGCTTCCAGACGCTGCCCGGATCGGATTTCACCGTGAGCGGTGCCAATATCGCGTCCAATGCCCTGCTGGCGTCGGCGGGTGCGGACATCAATCTCTCGCAGGGCCTCTCGGTCGGCGCCTATTTCGACAGCCAGCTGTCCGACTCGTCGCAGACCTATGCCGGCACCGGCCGCCTGACCTACTCCTGGTAGGCGCTCGTCCAGAGCGCAAAAAGAAGGGCAGGCAGCGGAAACGCTGCCTGCCCATTTTCTTGTCTGCCCCATCCCGCGCCGTGCTGGTTATCGGCACTGCCCCGGCAGGAAAGGGCGACGAAGCCGTGCGGAAAGCCGCTGACTCCGCCGCGTTCGCGTTCTGATCAGACCGAGAAGTACATCTCGAACTCGATCGGATGCGGCGTCATCTCATAGGCCATCAGTTCCTCCCACTTCAGCTCGATATAGCTCTCGATGAAGTCGCGGGTGAACACGTCGCCGGCGAGCAGGAAGGCGTGATCCTTGCGCAGCGTGTCGAGCGCCTCGCGCAGAGAGCCGCAGACCGTCGGGATCTTCTTCAGCTCCTTTGGCGGCAGGTCGTAGAGATTCTTGTCCATCGCCTCGCCGGGATGGATCTTGTTCTTGATGCCGTCGAGGCCGGCCATCAGCAGCGCCGAGAAGGCGAGATACGGATTGGCGGTCGGGTCGGGGAAACGAACCTCGAGGCGCTTGGCCTTCGGCGACGTGGTGTAGGGGATGCGCACCGAGGCCGAGCGATTGCGCGCCGAATAGGCGAGCAGAACAGGTGCCTCATAGCCGGGAACGAGACGCTTGTAGGAGTTGGTCGACGGATTGGTGAAGGCGTTCAGCGCCTTCGCGTGCTTCAGGATGCCGCCGATATAATAGAGGCAGGTCTCCGAGAGGTCGGCATACTGGTTGCCGGCGAACACCGGCTTGCCGTCCTTCCAGATCGACTGGTGCACATGCATGCCAGAGCCGTTGTCGCCGAACACCGGCTTCGGCATGAAGGTTGCCGTCTTGCCATAGGCCTGCGCGACCTGGTGGATGGCGTATTTGTAGATCTGAAGGTGATCGGCGACGCGGGTCAGCGGCGCGAACTTGATGCCGAGTTCGTGCTGGGCCGACGCGACTTCGTGATGGTGCTTCTCGACCGAGACGCCCATCGCCTTCATCTGGGCGAGCATCTCGCCGCGGAGATCCTGGTAGGCGTCGATCGGCGGAACCGGGAAATAGCCGCCCTTCTTCTTCACGTGATGGCCGAGATTGCCACCCTCGTAATCGGTGTCGGTATTGATCGGCAATTCCTGGTCGTCGAGCTTGAAGCCGGTGTTGTACGGATCGACCTTGTACTTGACGTCGGAGAAGATGAAGAACTCGGCCTCAGGACCAAAATAGACGGTGTCGCCGATGCCGGTCTGCTTGAGATAGGCCTCTGCCTTCTTGGCGATCGAGCGCGGATCGCGGTTATAGCTCTCGCCCGAGATCGGATCGATGATGTCGCCGACGATGACGAGTGTCGTCTGCGCGAAGAACGGATCGATGAAGGCGGTGTCCGGATCCGGCACCAGCGTCATGTCGGATTCGTTGATCGCCTTCCAGCCGGCAATCGACGAGCCATCGAAGGCCGTGCCTTCCGCAAAGATGTCCTCGTCGATCAGATCGATGTCGAAAGTGACGTGCTGCCACTTGCCGCGCGGGTCAGTGAAGCGGAAGTCCACATATTTCACATCCTGATCCTTGATCAGTTTCAGGATGTCCTTGGCGGTCGTCATGACGGGTGTCCTCTCTCAGACTCAAGGGGCCGGCACGGCCCAAAGGCACTGCCGGCTCCCAGCGGATACGGTCCAAGAGATTATCAGGGCTGGCGGAGCTTGCCAGTGGGGAACGTCAGATTGCGTCGAGGCCGCTTTCCCCGGTGCGGATACGAACCGCTTCCTCGATGTTGGAGACGAAGATCTTGCCGTCGCCGATGCGGCCGGTCTGGGCTGCTTTACGGATGGCATCAACCGCGCGCTCGACCAGGTCGTCGCCGAGGACGATCTCGACTTTCACTTTCGGCAGGAAATCCACGACATATTCGGCGCCGCGATAGAGCTCGGTATGGCCCTTCTGACGGCCGAACCCCTTGGCTTCCGTCACGGTAATGCCCTGGAGGCCGACTTCCTGCAGCGCTTCCTTCACTTCATCGAGCTTGAACGGCTTGATGATCGCTTCGATCTTTTTCATTGCCTCCGCATCTCCGATGCTGACCTGGCCCCGGCCGTATGACCGGCCCATATCCCAACGCTTGCAGGCTCCGTGCCATCTCTGCGCCGATCACGAAACGCCGAAAAATCGGGCTTCCAGATTTCGCGATCAGCGCATAGCGGCAATGAAGCGCGGCTTTGGCGGTGCATCAATAGGCAAATGAACAAACTGTGTGCAACAGATGGCTTTTCCATCGTCGCATCGACCTTGTGAGGCTAAAACGGGACGCCGCCGCCATAGCTTTGCGAGGACGACCGAATGAGCGAATTGCTGACGCCTGCCGAGATGGGCGCCGCCGACGCCGCGACCATTGCTGCGGGCACCTCCGGCCTCAAGCTGATGCTCGCCGCCGGGCGCGCGGTCGCCGATGTCGCTACGCGTCGACCGCTCGGCACGCGGGTCGCGATCGCCTGCGGCCCCGGCAATAATGGCGGCGATGGCTTCGTGGCGGCCGAGATCCTCGTCCAGCGCGGCTACCGCGTCAGCCTCGGTCTCCTCGGCCCCGTCGCGGCGCTGAAGGGCGACGCGGCGCTGGCGGCGGAGCGCTGGAAAGGGGAGGTCGTGCCGCTTTCGGCGCTCGATTTCGCCAAGGCCGATCTTGTCATCGACGCGCTGTTCGGAGCCGGTCTCGATCGGCCGCTGACGGGTGAAGCGGCCGAAGCCGTCAGGCGCATGAATGCCGCGAGTGCCGAGATCATCGCCGTCGACCTGCCGAGCGGCGTCAACGGTGCCACCGGCGCGGCGATGGGCGAGGCGGTCCAGGCCGACGAGACGGTTACGTTCTTCCGGCCGAAGCCGGGTCACATGCTGTTGCCGGGCCGTCTTCGCTGCGGCCGCCTGTCGGTGGCCGATATCGGCATCAGTCCAGATGTCCTCGCCGCGATCGCGCCGCGCGCCTTCCAGAATCGCAAGAATCTCTGGCTGCCGCATTTTCCTGTCCCGCGGATCGACGGGCATAAATACGACAAGGGGCATCTCGTCGTCGTTTCCGGCCCGGCCTGGCATACGGGTGCGGCGCGCATGGCCGCGCGGTCGGGTTTGCGCATCGGCGCCGGGCTCGCGACGCTGGCCTCGCCGGTCGACGCTTTGCCCGAGAATGCCGCTCAACTGACTGCGATCATGCTCCGGCCGATGGATGGCGCCGCCGGTCTGGCCGAGATCCTTGGCGATGAACGGCTGAACGTCGTCGTGCTTGGTCCGGGCCTTGGTGGCGGCGATGCGACGCGCGCCTTGGTCGAGGCTGCGCTCGCCTCGGAAGCCGCCGTCGTGCTCGACGCTGATGGCATCTCGGCCTTTCGCGAAGCGCCGGAACGGCTGTTCTCTGCCATTGCCGGGCGCCAGGCGCCGGTCACGCTGACGCCGCATGATGGCGAGTTCGCGCGCCTCTTCCCCGATCTCGCCGAGGAGCCGGGCAAGCTCGATCGGGCACGCGCGGCCGCAGAGCGGGCAGGGGCAGTGGTGCTGCTGAAAGGGCCGGATACGGTGGTCGCGGCGCCTGACGGACGCGCCTCGATCGCCGACAACGCGCCGCCCTTTCTCGCCACTGCCGGGTCAGGCGATGTGCTGGCCGGAATGATCGGCGGGCTGCTGGCGCAGCGCATGCCGGCCTTCGAGGCGGCAAGCGCTGCGACCTTCCTGCATGGCGATGCGGCCCTCGTTCTTGGGCGCGGTTTGATCGCCGAGGACCTGCCCGAGGCGTTGCCGCGGGTGTTCCAGCGGCTTTTTGATTGACCCGACCCTTGCGGATGCTATAGAGGCGGCGCCTTGGCCGGACCAATAAAACGGCAGCTGCGGGCGTGGTGGAATTGGTAGACACGCTGGATTTAGGTTCCAGTGGCTTGCGCCGTGGGGGTTCAAGTCCCTCCGCCCGCACCAAAGCGCCGCGAAGAAGACAAAAACGGCGGCGATACGCCAATTCAACAATCGACGACACGGAAAGCGCTGAACATGCAGGTGACCGAGACCCTCGCAGAGGGCCTGAAACGTGAAATCAAGATCGTGGTCCCCGCGACTGAACTCGACAGCCGCCTTTCGGCGCGTCTCGAAGAGCTCAAGGGCCAGGTCAAGCTGAACGGCTTCCGCCCCGGCAAGGTGCCGACCGCGCATCTGCGCCGGCTCTACGGCAAGTCGGCGATGGCCGAGATCGTCCAGAACATCCTGAACGAGACCGCCCGCAAGACGATCGAGGAGCGCGGCGAGCGCGCCGCCATGCAGCCGAATTTCGTGCTGCCGGAGGACGAGGCCGAGGCGGGCGAGGTTCTGGAAGGCAAGAAGGACCTTGCCTACACGATGACCTATGAAGTGCTGCCGAGCTTCGAGCTGGGCGACTTCGCGGGCATCAAGATCGATCGTCCCGTCGCAGAGATTTCGGACGCCGAGGTCGATGCCGAGGTTGGCAAGCTGGCCCGCGATTCGGCCGACTTCCAGCCGAAGGACGGCGAGGCCGCCGACGGCGACCGCGTCACGATCTCCTATGTCGGTAAAATCGACGGCGAGCCCTTCGAGGGCGGCGCCGACGAAAACGGCCAGGTGACGATCGGCTCGGGCCGCTTCATCCCCGGTTTCGAGGAACAGCTCGTCGGCGCAAAGGTCGGCGAGGAACGTGTCCTCAATGTCAGCTTCCCCGAGGAATACGGCGCCAAGCATCTGGCCGGCAAGGCCGCGACCTTCGACGTTGTCGTCAAGGAAGTGGCGTCGCCTGTCGAAGCTCAGCTCGACGATGAATGGGCCAAGAAGTTCGGCCTCGAATCGCTCGAGAAGCTGCGCGAGACCATGCGCGAGCAGATGCAGAACCAGCTCGGCGCGGTCACCCGCACCAAGATCAAGCGTCAGTTGCTCGACAAGCTCGATGAACTTCATGCATTCGAACTGCCGCCGACCATGGTCGAGCAGGAGTTCCAGAATGTCTGGGGCCAGGTGACGCAGGATCTCGAGCGCTCGGGCCGCAGCTTCGCGGACGAAGGCACCACCGAAGACGACGCCAAGGCCGACTATCGCAAGATTGCCGAGCGCCGCGTCCGTCTCGGCCTCGTGCTCTCCGAGATCGGCGAGAAGGCGAATGTCCAGGTCACCGACGAAGAGGTGCAGCGCGCCCTCGTCGACCGGATCCGCCAGTTCCCGGGCCAGGAGAAGCAGGTCTACGACTTCTACAAGGAAAATCCGGAAGCGCTGGCCAGCCTGCGCGCCCCGATCTTCGAGGAGAAGGTCGTCGACCACGTGCTGACGCTTGCCGACATCACCGATCGCAACGTCTCCCGCGAGGAACTGATGAAGGAAGACGAGGACGCCGAGGCGAAGGCCTGAGCGCGTCCTGACTGATCGCCTTTCGGCGCCGCGGCCTCATCGCCTCGGCGCCGTTCATCCGGCCGCGGGATCGTCGCGGCGGCGCTCTGCGAGGGCGCCTCTTCCGAAGCGGTACCGGCTACCATATGTATGGTCCTCCAACGCCCCGGGATTCGGTCGAACCGAGTGAGGTCGGCCGGGGCGAATGGGCGGAACCTGTGGCAATTCGAGACGCCGAAGGAAGATCATGAGAGACCCCATCGACCTCTATATGAACACGCTCGTGCCGATGGTCGTCGAACAGACGAACCGTGGCGAGCGTGCCTATGACATCTATTCCCGGCTGCTCAAGGAGCGGGTGATTTTCGTCACCGGCCCGGTCGAGGACTACATGTCGACCCTCATCACCGCGCAGCTTCTCTTTCTCGAGGCCGAAAACCCGAAGAAAGAGATCGCGATGTATATCAACTCGCCGGGCGGCGTGGTGACATCGGGCCTGGCGATCTATGACACGATGCAGTTCATCAAGCCGGCCGTGTCGACGCTGTGCATTGGTCAGGCTGCCTCAATGGGCTCGCTGCTGCTGACGGCCGGCGAAAAGGGCCTGCGCTTCGCGCTGCCGAACGCCCGCATCATGGTGCACCAGCCTTCGGGCGGTTATCAGGGCCAGGTGACGGACATTCTCATCCACGCCCGCGAGGTCGAGAGCCTCAAGCGGCGCCTGAACGAGATTTATGTCCATCACACCGGCAATGATTACCAGACGATCGAGCATGCGCTCGAGCGTGACAATTTCCTCGTTGCGGATGCAGCGGTGGAGTTCGGCCTCATCGATCAGGTGCTGACCAATCGCGACGCGCTCGACCAGGTGAAGAAGGACTGATCCGGCTAAGCCGGAAGCCTCTGTCGATGGCTGGCCTGTGATCGGGTCTCGATTTGGCCAGCCTCGACGTTAAGTATGTCTTGATCAAGTCCCGACTAGCATGGTTGGATCGCAATCAGCCGATTGCGTCCGTCGGCTAGGGGCTTTAGACGGCCGGATTCCGGTCAAGAGGTCGGAAGGATCGAACCGACTGACATGTGAGATGAGTCGTCCCGCTTCCCCGGGCCCGACGACAGCGAGGTAGACGGATGAGCAAAGTCAGCGGCAGCGACACCAAGAATACGCTCTACTGCTCGTTTTGCGGCAAGAGCCAGCACGAGGTGCGCAAGCTGATCGCGGGGCCGACGGTTTTCATCTGCGATGAATGCGTCGAGCTCTGCATGGATATCATCCGCGAGGAATCGAAGTCCTCGCTGGTGAAGTCACGCGACGGCGTTCCGACGCCGCAGGAGATCTGCGCGGTGCTGGATGACTATGTCATCGGCCAGCGCCACGCCAAGCGCGTGCTCTCTGTCGCCGTGCACAATCATTACAAGCGCCTCAACCACGCGACGAAGAACAACGACGTCGAGCTGGCGAAGTCCAACATCCTGCTGATCGGACCGACCGGTTGCGGCAAGACGCTGCTCGCGCAGACGCTGGCCCGCATCCTCGACGTGCCCTTCACGATGGCCGATGCGACGACGCTGACCGAAGCCGGCTATGTCGGCGAGGATGTCGAGAACATCATCCTCAAGCTGCTGCAGTCGGCCGATTACAATGTCGAGCGGGCGCAGCGCGGCATCGTCTATATCGACGAGGTCGACAAGATCAGCCGCAAGTCCGACAACCCGTCCATCACGCGTGATGTCTCGGGCGAGGGCGTGCAGCAGGCGCTGCTGAAGATCATGGAAGGCACGGTCGCCTCCGTGCCGCCGCAGGGCGGGCGCAAGCATCCCCAGCAGGAATTCCTGCAGGTCGACACGACGAACATCCTGTTCATCTGCGGTGGCGCGTTCGCCGGCCTCGAGCGGATCATCTCCGATCGCGGCCGTTCGACGTCGATCGGCTTCGGTGCCCGCGTCGCTGGTCCGGAAGATCGCCGCACGGGCGAGCTGTTCCGTCATGTCGAGCCCGAGGATCTGCTGAAGTTCGGCCTGATCCCCGAATTCGTCGGCCGTCTGCCGGTCCTGGCGACGCTCGAGGATCTCGACGAAGCTGCGCTGATCACGATCCTGACCGAGCCGAAGAATGCGCTCGTCAAGCAGTACCAGCGTCTGTTCGAGATGGAGAATGTCGACCTGACCTTCCATCCCGACGCGCTGACGGCGATCGCCAAGCGCGCCATCGAGCGCAAGACCGGCGCGCGTGGCCTTCGCTCCATCATGGAGCAGATCCTGCTCGAGACCATGTTCGACCTGCCGGGCCTTGATGGCGTGCAGGAAGTCGTGATCTCGGCCGAGGTTGTCGAGGGCAAGGCGCGTCCGCTTTATATCTATGCAGAGCGCCAGGAAGAAACGGCGACCGCCACGGCTGGCTGACGCTCTCTTTGTGACGGAATTGAAAAAGCCCGGCGGAGCGATCCGCCGGGCCTTTTTGTGCTCAGTCGAGATTGGCGAAGGCCAGGCCGTCGCAGCTGGAATCCTATCCGCAGAGCGTCCAGGCGCCGTCTCGCCGCGATGCCGGGCGATCGAAGGGAAGGCCGCGTTCGAGAACGCGACCTTCCGCGCCGGCTACATTCCTGTCGAAGGAAGGAACGTGAAGGCAGGCGTTGCATCGAATTTGTCGGCCGCATTGCCGGAGTAAACCTTCCCTCCGGCTACAGTGAGCTTCTTCACCGGCGCACCTTCCTTAAGGTCGAGATCGGCGAGCGGCACCCAGAAGCCGTTGGGACTGGTCGCGCTGTCGAAATAATAGATCTTGTCGGTCTGGTCAGACACCGTGCGCCAAAGCGTCGACGAGATGTTCGGCTGGCCCGGTGTGGTGATGCCGAGCGGCACGCTGACGCTGCGCATCACGCCGAGCACGCTGGCGGCCGCCTGGAAGGCAAACTTCTGGTCCGGCACCGCAGTGATATAGGCTGGGTCGGCCTTCTTCGGGATCGCCTCGACAAGGAATGAGGCCCGTGCGAAGCGGTCCGCCGCGCGGTTCGTGCCCGGCAGGAAGGTCAGGCCGCCAATGCCCTGCCAATAGGCGTTGAGCGCCAACTGCTGGTCGAAGCTCGGCGAATTGGTCATCACGTTGAATTGCTTGCCGTGATGAACCACCAGCTTGCCGCCGATATACTCGAAGATCGCGCTATCGCCGGTCGCGTCGGAAATGGCGAGATGCAGCTGCGCACCCTGGCCGTTCGGAAGTTTTGGCGCGACGATGCGGAACGGCTCTTTCGATAGCGCTTCGACGGCATCGGAAACGGTGGCGAAGTTGTCGAGTGCGTACTGAGCCCAGACGCTGATCGAGAGGACCGGCTTGCCGTCTGGCTGGCCGTAGTCGGATTCGGCAAGGTAGAGCAGATTGGCGACGAGGCCCTGTTCGTTCATGCCGTCGGCCGTGCCGACGTCGTAGCCCGTGGCAACGACGCTTCCATACTTCGAGACCCATTTCGGGGTTCCAGCCCCGCCTGCACCGTCGCGAGCGATGCCGCGCGGCATCGACCAGAGATTGGTGTGCATGTCTTCGGCCCAGTCCATCGACCGACCGGTGATGACAAGGCCGTCATCGCCGACATAGAGCGCGCGCGTGCAAGCGGCGGCCGACTGGATACTGGCAGCGGCTATCGCCAAAGCCGCGACGCTGCCAACCAGCTTCGAAACACAGAACTTCATGATCTTCCCCGATTTCCGCGCCCGAGTGGTGAGAGGCGGGACACGCGAATGACCGTCGCACAAAGACGTTCGGAAAGCCTTGATGACTTCGATCGACGTCGACGCATTTCCGGACAGTAGCCGGTCGCCCACGGCCGGCGCGCGGTGGACGCTGATGTCGCCGCATAGTGGGATGCGGCGCCGCTTGACACCCCCATGCTGCAACGCCACCTAATGGGACAACCGCGTCGCAAGACGCAGCGCTGACGAGTCGAACGGGATCGCTTCCCTCCAGCCCATAAGACGCGTCCATGAGCCGAACGGTGCCTATCAAGGGCCGTGCCGGTCGCGAAAGGAACGAGCATGACATCCGATACCAAGCGTTCGATCGGCCTTCCTCCTGGCGACGAACTCTACCCCGTCCTTCCTCTGCGCGACATCGTCGTCTTCCCGCATATGATCGTGCCGCTGTTCGTCGGCCGCGAGAAGTCGATCCGTGCGCTTGAGGAGGTAATGCGGGCCGACAAGCAGATCCTGCTGGCGACGCAGCAGAACCCCGGCGATGACGATCCTGCGCCCGATGCGATCTATCCGATCGGGACGCTGGCCAGCGTGCTGCAGCTGCTGAAGCTGCCCGACGGCACCGTCAAGGTGCTGGTCGAAGGCATCGCGCGCGCCGAAATCCGCAACTACACCGACCATGAGCCCTATTACGAGGCCTATGCCCATCCTCTGCCCGACGCTGAAGGCGACAAGGTCGAGGTCGAGGCCATGGCACGCTCGGTCGTCTCCGAATTCGAAAACTATGTGAAGCTGAACAAGAAGGTCTCGCCCGAGGTCGTCGGCGCGGTGACGCAGATCGAGGATTACTCGAAGCTTGCCGATACCGTCGCCTCGCATCTGGCCATCAAGATCCCCGAGAAGCAGCAGATCCTTGCCCTCCGCACGGTTGGCGAGCGGCTGGAGCGCGTGCTCGGGCTGATGGAAAGCGAGATTTCGGTTCTTCAGGTGGAGAAGCGCATCCGCTCCCGCGTCAAGCGGCAGATGGAGAAGACGCAGCGCGAATACTACCTGAACGAGCAGATGAAGGCGATCCAGAAGGAGCTGGGCGATCAGGAGGACGGCAAGGACGAACTCGCCGAACTCGAGGAGCGCATCTCCAAGACCAAGCTGTCGAAGGAAGCCCGTGAAAAGGCCCAGGGCGAGCTCAAGAAGCTGCGCCAGATGTCGCCGATGTCGGCCGAAGCCACCGTCGTGCGCAATTATCTGGACTGGCTGCTCGGGATTCCGTGGGGCAAGAAGTCCAAGGTCAAGAACGACCTGCGTTATGCGCAGGAGGTGCTCGACGCGGACCATTACAGCCTCGACAAGGTCAAGGACCGGATCATCGAATATCTGGCCGTCCAGAGCCGTTCCAACACGCTGAAGGGACCGATCCTCTGCCTCGTCGGCCCGCCCGGCGTCGGCAAGACTTCGCTCGCCCGCTCGATCGCCAAGGCGACCGGCCGTGAATATGTTCGCATGTCGCTCGGCGGCGTGCGCGACGAGGCCGAGATCCGTGGCCACCGGCGGACCTATATCGGTTCGATGCCCGGCAAGGTCATCCAGTCGATGAAGAAGGCCAAGAAGTCCAATCCGCTCTTCCTGCTCGATGAGATCGACAAGATGGGCCAGGACTTCCGCGGCGATCCCTCGTCGGCCCTGCTGGAGGTGTTGGATCCGGAGCAGAACTCCTCATTCAACGACCATTACCTTGAGGTCGATTACGACCTGTCGAACGTGATGTTCGTGACGACGGCGAACACGCTGAACATCCCCGGCCCGCTGATGGACCGCATGGAGATCATCCGGATCGCCGGCTACACCGAGGATGAGAAGCTGGAGATCGCGCACAAGCACCTGTTGCCGAAGGTCATGAAAAATCATGGCCTCGACGCGAAGGAGTTCTCGGTCACCGACGAGGCGCTGCGGTTCGTGATCCGCCGCTACTCGCGCGAGGCCGGCGTGCGCAGCCTCGAGCGGGAGATCGCGACGCTTGCCCGCAAGGCGGTGAAGGAACTGCTGCTCTCGAAGAAGAAGTCGATCGCGGTCGACGAGAAGGTCGTCGAGGATTATCTCGGCGTGCCCCGTTATCGCTATGGCGAGGCGGAACTCGAAGACCAGGTCGGTGTCGTCACCGGTCTCGCCTGGACGGAAGTCGGCGGCGAGATCCTGACGATCGAGGGCGTCATGATGCCTGGCAAGGGCCGCATGACCGTCACCGGCAATCTGCGTGACGTGATGAAGGAATCGATCTCGGCCGCGGCGTCGTACGTCCGCAGCCGCGCCGTCGATTTCGGCATCGAGCCGCCGCTCTTCGACCGCCGCGATATCCACGTCCACGTTCCCGAGGGGGCGACCCCGAAGGACGGGCCGTCGGCCGGCATCGCGATGGTGACGGCGATCGTCTCGACCATGACCGGCATCCCGGTCCGCAAGGATGTCGCCATGACCGGCGAGATCACGCTGCGCGGACGTGTGCTGCCGATCGGCGGTCTCAAGGAAAAGCTGCTCGCGGCGCTGCGTGCCGGGATCAAGACCGTCATGATCCCGGAAGACAATGCGAAGGACCTCGCTGAGATCCCGGACAACGTCAAGAACGGGCTGGAGATCATTCCGGTCGCGCGCATGGACGATGTTCTCGCTCATGCGCTGGTCAGAAAGCCGGTCCCGATCGTGTGGGACGAGGCCAAGGCGGCGGCGCAAAAGCCGGTCGCGACTGAGGATGATGCAAGTTTAGCCTTGACGGCACATTAGGCAAACTGAGCCCGCAAAACGACGACGCCCGCCCTCCGGCGGGCGTTTTCGTGTCGAAATTCACCGAATTGTGCTCCAAACCCGCGGAAAACAGCCATTTTCCCTTGCCAGCGGCGCTCAATTCGGTGAGATGTCGCGCCAAGGTCAGGTTCGACTCAGGCGAACCGACCTCGAGACCAGGGAAAGGATCATCATGAACAAGAACGATCTCATCGCAGCCGTTGCCGAGCGTACCAACTCTTCGAAGGCCGCTGCCGCGGAGGCTGTCGATGCAACGTTCGACGCGATCACCGCCGCCCTGAAGTCCGGTGACGAAGTCAAGATCATCGGTTTCGGCAATTTCAGCGTTGCGGCTCGCGCCGCGAGCGAGGGCCGTAATCCCCGCACCGGCGAAACGATCGCCATCGCTGCCTCGAAGACGCCGAAGTTCAAGGCCGGCAAGGGCCTCAAGGACGCCGTCAACTAGGGCGGTCGTTATTTTGGAGGCGGCCCTGCGCCATTCGCGCCGGGGCCGCCTCTTGCTTTTCTATGAGGACGATTGCGGGATCAGCTTGAAAGCGAAGCCCGTGTTGGCCTAGACCGATACGACGGGCCGCCAGTCGGCCCACCGGAGGCATTCCCTCCAGCGTGCGGGCGGTTAGCTCAGTTGGTAGAGCGCCTCGTTTACACCGAGGATGTCGGGAGTTCGAGTCTCTCACCGCCCACCATCATCCGGCCTGCACGGCGCGGGTGTCAGCGCACAGAACGGTCAGCAGCGCCACGAACGCCTTGAGCGGGGTGGTAGCCGCACTCCGGTGACGAAACGCCTCCCCACGATTGCGCCCGTCGCCTCACAGGCAAGACTCTCTCCTTCGGCCGCTCTCGCGACCGCGACGCGAGCCGCAAGGGAGATTGCGGCCGCGAGCATCGGCTCGTCACAATCGACAATGGCTGGAAGATCGGAAGGCGTCTGCGCGGTCATCGGAGGCGATTCCGGATCGGGGGCAGGGCTGGCGCCTGAGCCGGATCGGCCCCTGCTGTCACGGCCTCTGTCTGCGATGACAAATGCGTTGTCGGCTTATCCACAAGGCGGGCGCCACCGCGCTTGACTTGTCCCAAGGCGTGCCGTACCAGACGCCCACACGACGCGGCGACGCCGCTTCGGCCCTCCACGAGGGACCCCAGCGGGGGTGTAGCTCAGTTGGTTAGAGCGTCGGCCTGTCACGCCGAAGGTCGCGGGTTCGAGCCCCGTCACTCCCGCCATTTATCTCCTCACGACATCGATGATCACTGCGGCCGCGCTGGGCTTCTTGCTTCGCGAGCCGGCTTGCCATCCGGCTGCTGCCGTGATCCCGCTCGCGCCAACCTGCCCGCGATCTGCTGCGCTTGATCGCCCGCGGCCGTTTCGATTTCCGACCCTCAACCCATGACAGGTTTGGCCGCTCGGCGCACAACGCCTGCGCGAGAGGACGCGGCCGGTTTGCCTGACGGCGAAAAGCGGTTGTATCGCTGTAAAATGCACGCCAAGGCCGTGACTCCAATAAGTTGTATCACTATCGTTCTGCCACCCAGGCGCAACATGCGTCGACGTGACAGACGGGTGGTGGATGTCCGACCTAACCATGCGGATCAGCCGGCGGCGCTTTGTTGTGCGTTCCGGAATGGGGCTGGCCGGCCTCTTGGCGCTCGGCTTTGCAGCGCCCGTGGCTTATTCAGACTTGAGAAACCGTGGATTGCTCGGTCCCAAAGGGCCGCCGTTGATTGCAGCACGGCCGCTGCCGGATTCCGCGCCGGGCCGTGCACCACCGGGATTCACCGGCACAGGCCTCGACAGGATCGCTCGCGGCGACTGGTCTGGTTATTGGGTGGTCGGCGACGACGGTCGCTTGAAAGAGGGCGACGGGTCCCCCTTGCGCGGCGCGATCCATATCGTGGCGCCTGACTGGTCTAGGGTGGTTGCAACGATCCCTGGTGCGCCGGGGGCCAGTCTGCAGGGTGTCGCGGTGGACAGGTCCGGCGAGATCGACACCGTCTGGGCCGCCTGCTCGGCGACCGGCACCGTGCGACGCTATGATCTCTATGGTGAGGACGCGGGCCGGGAGAGGGTCGCCGATCGCATCGACCTTGCCGATTTCGGCATAGCCGGATCGGCGAACGGCCTTGCGATCGACCTCTCGACCGACACGGTGCTGGTGTCGCTCTATCAAGGCAACAAGGTCTACCGGATCGGGCGTGAGACGGAGCGCCTCGTCGAGACGATCACGCTCGGGGTCGAGGGCACCAATCTCGATTCGACGCCCGACCATCTCGTCTATGACGCGCCGTCACGCCGGCTCTTCTACAGCGTGGGTCGGAACGGTCGGAACGGCTCGATCCGCTCCTATGACCTCGCGGGCGGCCGTGATGTCGTCGCTTTCGCCAATCTCGACCAGTGCCAGGCGATCGAGGGCTTCTACATCGATGCCGACCATAGCCTGCTGACGGTGGTCAGCGATGGCGGCTTCCACGTTTCGGCAAGACCGCCGCGAAATCAGGCGCTGACCTACAGGATCGGACTGCCGAAGACGGTTGCCGCCGGCTGAGAAGGGGTCTCTGCGCCGGTCAAGACGACCTGGTGGCAGTAGCGTCCTGAAGCAGCTTGAACGCGGCGAGCCCGATCACTGCGGCAAGCGCGCCGATGATCGTATCGGTGAGACGCTCATGCAGGAGCAGCGCCGTCATCCGGCTGTCTGGCGAGACGATCTCCACCATCAGCAGGACGAACAACGTCAGGCAGAACACACCAAGCGCATTGTGGAATTGCTGGGCCGGCCAGCGCACGAAGGCAGCGAGCGCCATGGCGAAGAGCGTCAGCCGATGATTGCCGACATCGGCGATGAGGACGGCCGCGAACACGCCGCCGAGTGTTCCGACCACGCGTTCGACTGCAAGGCGGAAGCTGCTGACGACCTCTGAGCGCATGACGAGGAGGACGGTGAGGCATGTCCAGGATGGCCGCAGCGAGCCAAGCAGCTGCGCCGCGAGCAGCGCCGCGCCGATCGAGAGCATCACGGCGATGGCGAAGGCGACGCGCGGACCGGCGGGGCCCTTGAGGCTGAGCCCGATCGAGGCGGCAGGCGGCACGGATAGCGGATGCCATTGCCCGTCCTGCAGGTCGCTTGCCAGGGAAATCAGCCAGGAAATGCCGAGCATCACGAGGATGGCGAGGAAATCGACCGGCACCGGTGCGCCGACCAGCCCGGCGAGCACGACACCAAAGGCGAAGAAGCGAGTCGCCAGCAGCAGATGCGGATGGGCGGTCTCGACAAGGCCATAGGCAAGGCCCGCCAACATCGAGAGCGCGAAGACGAACACGAGATGTCCGGTCGCCAGCGCGCCGAGCGCAAGCCCGATCGAAAGGGCCAGCGGGCCGATCGCCATCCAGCCGAGCCGGGCGAGGGGAGGGCCGCCGGCATCGCCGGCAAAGGCCACGATGGCGGAGACCATTGCATAGACGAGCCAGTTTTTCGGCCCGGTCGCGAGCGTGACGATGATTGGCGCCATCACGGTGAAGGTGAAGCGGATCGACCGCTCCATCGTCTCGCGATCGAAACCGAGACGCACGGCGCCGTCGATCGCCGACCTGATCGTGTCTCTTGCCGACAAGCGAGCCTCCATCGGCACGGGGCTTTGGTCGCCCGTGAAGGTGAACCGCGCGACAAGACCAGATCGCCGGACCTTGGGGAAGTCCACCCTTCGTGAGTCGCCGCTGGTGCAGACGGCGGCCAGCCATCTGAGGCTGCGGCGACGGGACATTTCGCCGCGCGGAGATTTGTTTTCGTTGTTCCAATTCCAGGATGGGCGCAATTCCGCCAAGATGCTGCGGCGCTGACCCGGCAGCACCTTGCCGCAGCAATGGCACGGGGCTTGCCACGCCTAACCGCCTCCGCTAAGGCTCGCGTAATGTTTTCGACCGTCGCGCGTGCGGGTCAGGTGGCCTTGTCGCCGTCCGATATGATAACAGAGTGAAGCGCTTGGCGGCGTTTTGCGCCGCAGCACCGGCCGCCCGGCCGGTGGAGCATCGGAGCCGGATCATGGACGTCTTGTTGCGCGAATATCTTCCGATCGTCGTGTTCTTCGGCATAGCGCTCGTGATCGGTCTCGCGCTGCTGGTTTCGCCGTTCCTCATCGCCTACCGCAATCCCGATCCGGAAAAGCTTTCGGCCTTCGAGTGCGGCTTCAATGCCTTTGACGACGCGCGCATGAAGTTCGACGTGCGCTTCTATCTCGTCGCCATCCTGTTCATCATCTTCGATCTCGAGGTCGCCTTCCTGTTTCCGTGGGCGGTGACGTTCGGCAGCCTCGGCTGGTTCGGCTTCTGGTCGATGATGATCTTCCTCGGCGTTCTCACGATCGGCTTTGTCTACGAATGGAAGAAGGGAGCGCTCGAATGGGATTGACCCCGACCCCCGCACCGGCGCCCGCCAAGGGGCCGCTCGTCGCCGAGCGCCCGCGTGGTCTGGTCGATGCCTCCGGGCGCGCCATCGGCCATGACGATCGCTTCTTCATGGAAGTGAATGGCGAGCTGGCCGACAAGGGCTTCTTTGTCGCCGCCGCGTCCGATCTCATCACCTGGGCCCGCACGGGCTCGCTGATGTGGATGCAGTTCGGTCTCGCCTGCTGCGCCGTCGAGATGATGCAGGTCTCGATGCCGCGCTATGACGTCGAGCGCTTCGGTTTCGCGCCGCGCGCTTCGCCGCGCCAGTCCGACGTCATGATCGTCGCCGGCACGCTGACCAACAAGATGGCCCCGGCGCTGCGCAAGGTCTATGACCAGATGCCGGAGCCGCGCTACGTCATCTCGATGGGCTCCTGCGCCAATGGCGGCGGCTATTATCATTATTCCTACGCCGTCGTGCGGGGCTGCGACCGCGTCGTTCCGGTCGACATCTATGTACCCGGCTGCCCGCCGACCGCTGAGGCGCTGCTCTACGGCGTCCTGCTTCTGCAGAAGAAGATCCGCCGCACCGGCACCATTGAGCGCTGAGGACTGAGATGGACGAGACGCTCAACGAGCTTGGCGACTATATCGCGGCGACCAAGGGCGAGGCGATCCTCGGCCATTGCGTTGCCTATGGCGAGCTGACCGTCAACGTTGCCCGTGAGGCTATCCTCGACGTCGTCGGCTGGCTGATGGATGATCCGAAGGGCGGTTTCGTGAACATCGTCGACGTTTGCGGCGTCGACTATCCCGAGCGCGAGAACCGCTTCGACGTGGTCTATCACCTTACGAGCCCGAAGCGGAACCTGCGCATCCGCCTTAAGGTCGAGACCGACGAGGTCACGCCGGTTCCCTCGATTACGCCGATCCTGCCGGGTGCCGGCTGGTTCGAGCGCGAGGCCTATGATCTTTACGGCATTCTCTTCGTCGGCCATCCGGACCTGCGCCGCATCCTGACCGATTATGGTTTCGACGGTCATCCGCTGCGCAAGGATTTCCCGCTGACCGGCTATGTCGAGGTCCGCTATGACGACGAGCAGAAGCGCGTCGTCTATGAGCCGGTCCGCCTCACCCAGGAATTTCGCGATTTCGACTTTCTCTCGCCTTGGGAGGGGACGGACTACGTCATCCCCGGCGACGAGAAGGCCAAGGAAACCGCTCCGCCTGCAACGAAGCCGAGCTGAGGCCCTGAATGTCTGAAGCCCAGGTTCGCACCTTCAATATCAATTTCGGCCCCGAGCATCCCTCGGCGCATGGCGTGCTGCGCCTTGTGCTGGAGCTCGACGGCGAAATCGTCGATCGCGTCGACCCGCATATCGGCCTGCTGCACCGCGGCACCGAGAAGCTCATCGAAGCCAAGACCTATCTGCAGGCTGTGCCCTATTTCGATCGGCTCGACTATGTCGCGCCGATGAATCAGGAGCATGCCTTCGCTCTCGCGGTCGAGAAGCTGCTCGAGATCGAAGTGCCGAAGCGCGGCCAGCTGATCCGCGTCCTCTACAGCGAGATCGGCCGCTTGCTTTCGCATGTGCTGAACGTGACGACCTGGGCCATGGACTGCGGCGCGCTGACGCCGCCGCTCTGGGGCTTCGAGGAACGCGAGAAGCTCATGATCTTCTACGAGCGTGCTTCCGGTTCGCGCATGCACGCCGCCTATTTCCGTCCCGGCGGTGTTCATCAGGACCTGCCCGAGGCGCTGATCCGCGACATTGGTGATTTCTGCGACCCCTATCTGAAGCGTCTCGACGATCTCGACCGCCTCGTGACCGGCAACCGTATCTTCAAGCAGCGCAATGTCGATATCGGCGTCGTGACGCTCGAGGAAGCCTGGCGCTGGGCCTATTCGGGCGTGATGGTGAGGAGCTGTGGCGCGCCCTGGGATCTGCGCCGTTCGCAGCCCTATGAGTGCTATTCAGAACTCGATTTCGATATTCCGACCGGCTCGCATGGCGACTGCTACGATCGCTATCTCGTCCGCATGGAAGAGATGCGCCAATCGATCCGCATCATGAAGCAGTGCGTCGCGCGCCTTCTCGGTACCGAGCGCAGCGGTCCGGTGTCCTATACGGACAACAAGATCGTTCCGCCGAAGCGCGGCGAGATGAAGCGCTCGATGGAGGCGCTCATCCACCACTTCAAGCTCTATACCGAGGGCTACCACGTGCCGGCCGGCGAGGTTTATGCCGCCGTCGAGGCGCCGAAGGGCGAGTTCGGCGTCTATCTCGTCTCTGACGGCACCAACAAGCCCTATCGCTGCAAGATCCGCGCGCCCGGCTTCGCGCATCTCCAGTCGATGGACTTCCTCTGCCGCGGCCACATGCTGGCCGACGTCTCGGCGGTGCTGGGTTCGATCGACATCGTGTTCGGAGAGGTTGACCGCTGATGTCCGTTCGTCGTCTCGCATCCGAACAGCCCGAAAGCTTCGCGTTCACGCCGGAGAATCTCGTCTGGGCGGAGAAGCAGATCCTGAAATTCCCCGCCGGGCGCCAGGCCTCGGCGGTGATCCCGATCCTGTGGCGCGTCCAGGAGCAGGAAGGTTGGATTTCCGAGCCGTCGATCCGCTTTGTCGGCGAGCTGCTCGACATGCCGTTCATCCGCGTGCTCGAGATCGCGACCTTCTACACGATGTTCCTGCTCGCTCCGGTAGGCCGGAAGGCGCATATCCAGGTCTGCGGCACCACGCCTTGCGCGCTGCGCGGCGCTGGTGATCTGCTCAAGGTCTGCCGCAGCCGCATCCATGCCGAGCCGCTGCATGTTTCGGCGAACGGGGATCTCTCCTGGGAAGAGGTCGAGTGCCTCGGCGCCTGCGTCAACGCGCCGATGGTCCAGATCGTCCCGGATACCTATGAGGACCTCACCGTCGAGAGCTTCAACACGCTCATCGACGACATCGAGGCTGGCAAACCGCTGAAGCCCGGCCCGCAGGTCGATCGCTTCATGTCGATGCCGGTCGGTGGCCAGCGCGTTCTGGTCAGCGCGGAACTTTATGACGGCTCGATGATCGGCCAGGGCGCGGGTCTCGCCGCAGCCAAGGACGCGATCGCCGCACGCGCCAAGGCGGCCGAGGAAGCAAAACTCGCCGAAGAAGCCAAGGTCGCCGAAGAGGCAAGGGCTGCCGAAGCTGCCAAGGCCGATCCGGCGCCGGCCAAGGATCCGGTCGCTCCGGCCGTCGAGATCCAGGGCGAGGCGGACAAGGAAAAGGTTCCGAACCAGGTCGACCAGTCGAAGCCGGCGTCCGATCCGTCGGTTCGTCCGGACGCGGGCAAGGTAGAAGTGTCCCAGTCGGGCAAGAAGGATTGAGGGCGGACCATGCTGGCTGACAAGGACCGCATCTTTACGAACATCTACGGCGCCAAGGATTGGGGCCTTCAGGGCGCGCTGAAGCGCGGCTCATGGGATGGCACCAAGACCATTTTGGAAGCCGGCCGCGACTGGATCGTCGACCAGATGAAGGCCTCGGGCCTCCGCGGTCGCGGCGGCGCGGGCTTCTCGACCGGCCTCAAATGGTCGTTCATGCCGAAGGTCAATGATGGCCGCCCGCACTATCTCGTCATCAATGCCGACGAGTCGGAGCCGGGCACCTGCAAGGATCGCGAGATCCTGCGCCATGATCCGCATCATCTCGTCGAGGGCGCGCTGATCGCCTCCTTCGCGATGGGTGCCCATGTCGCCTACATCTATGTCCGCGGCGAGTTCATCCGCGAGCGTGAGCATCTGCAGGCGGCGATCGATCAGGCCTATGAGGCACGCCTCATCGGCAAGAACAATGTCCATGGCTGGGACATGGACATCTATGTCGCCCACGGCGCCGGCGCTTATATCTGCGGCGAGGAAACCGCGCTGCTGGAGAGCCTCGAGGGCAAGAAGGGCCAGCCGCGCCTGAAGCCGCCATTCCCGGCCAATGTCGGCCTCTATGGCTGCCCGACCACGGTCAACAATGTCGAGAGCATCGCGGTTGCGCCGACCATTCTTCGGCGCGGTGCGGCGTGGTTTTCCTCGATCGGCCGGCCCAACAATGTCGGCACCAAGCTGTTCGGCATTTCCGGCCATGTGAACACGCCCTGCATCGTCGAAGAGGCGATGGGCATTCCCTTCCGCGAGCTGATCGAGAAGCATGGCGGCGGCGTCCGCGGCGGCTGGGACAATCTCCTCGCGATCATCCCCGGCGGCGCATCCTGCCCGATCATTCCGGCCAAGGATTGCGAAGAGCTGATCATGGATTTCGACGGCACCCGCGCGGTGAAGTCGAGCTTCGGCACGGCCGGCGTCCTCGTCATGGACAAGTCGACCGACGTGATCCGCGCGATCGCCCGCATCTCGGCCTTCTTCAAGCATGAGAGCTGCGGCCAGTGCACGCCCTGCCGCGAGGGCACGGGCTGGATGTGGCGCGTGCTTGATCGCATGGCGCGCGGCGAGGCCGAGAAGCGCGAGATCGACATGCTGCTGCAGGTCACGACCCAGATCGAGGGTCACACGATCTGCGCGCTCGGCGATGCGGCCGCCTGGCCGGTGCAAGGTCTGATCCGTCATTTCCGTCCGCTCATCGAAGAGCGGATTGATCTCTATTCGGCCAATCCGAAGCCGATCGAGCGCGAGATGATGGAAGCGGCGGAGTAGGGGGATGAGGCTCGACGGCGTCATCGAGAAGTTGGAGGTCAACAGGTCGACCCTTGCGGGTTCGAACTTTGTCGACGTCAATCTTTCGGGCGCCTCGTTCGATGATGTGAACATGTCGGGCTGGACGGCGAAGAACGTCAACCTGGCGGGTTTCTCCGTCGAAGACGCGAATATTTCGGGAGCGCGCATCACCGACGTGAATCTGTCGGGCGCGAGGCTGTCGAAGGTCAATCTGATGGGCGTATCGATCGAGGGCTGCCTGATTGAAGGCGCCAGGGTCGACGGGGTCCTGATATCCGAATTGCAGGCCGCCTATCATGCGGCGCAAGAGGCGAAGTAATGGCCAAGATCATCGTTGACGGCATCGAAGTGGACGTCCCGCCGGACTACACGCTGCTGCAGGCCGCGGAAGCGGCCGGCGCGGAAGTGCCGCGCTTCTGCTTCCACGAACGGCTGTCGATCGCCGGCAATTGCCGCATGTGCCTTGTCGAGGTGAAGGGCGGCCCGCCGAAGCCGACGGCTTCCTGCGCCATGAATGTCCGCGATCTCCGGCCCGGGCCGAATGGCGAGCCGCCGGTCATGCTCACCAAGTCGCCGATGGTGAAGAAGGCGCGCGAAGGCGTGATGGAGTTCCTGCTGATCAACCACCCGCTCGATTGCCCGATCTGCGATCAGGGTGGCGAGTGCGATCTGCAGGACCAGGCCATGGCCTATGGCGTCGACAAGAACCGCTTCGCCGAGAACAAGCGCGCCGTCGAGGACAAATATATCGGCCCGCTCGTGAAGACGTCGATGAACCGCTGCATCCATTGCACGCGCTGCGTCCGTTTCACGACCGAAGTCGCGGGCATCTCCGAGATGGGCCTGATTGGCCGCGGCGAGGACGCCGAGATCACTACCTATCTCGAAAAGGCGCTTTCGTCGGAACTGCAGGGCAATGTCATCGACCTCTGCCCGGTCGGCGCGCTGACCTCGAAGCCCTATGCCTTCCACGCCCGTCCGTGGGAACTGGTCAAGACCGAGGCGATCGACGTCATGGACGCCGTCGGCTCGAACATCCGCGTCGATGTGCGCGGCCGCGAAGTGATGCGCATCCTGCCGCGTCTCAACGAGTCTGTGAACGAGGAGTGGATTTCCGACAAGTCGCGTTTCGTCTGGGACGGCCTGCGTACGCAGCGTCTCGATCGGCCCTACCTCCGCGTCGGCGGCAAGCTGCGCCCTGCCTCATGGGGCGAGGCGTTCGCCGCGATCGCCGGCAAGGTCAAGGCGACGGCGGGCAATCGCATCGGCGCCATCGGCGGCGATCTCGCTTCGGTGGAGGATCTCTTCGCGCTGAAGCAGCTGCTCGTCTCGCTCGGCTCCGGCAATTTCGACATCCGCCAGGATGGCGCCGCGCTCGACCCGTCGAATGGCCGGGCGAGCTATGTCTTCAATCCGACCATCGCCGGCATCGAGCAGGCCGACCTGATCCTCATCGTCGGCGCCAATCCGCGCCGCGAGGCCTCGGTGCTGAACGCGCGCATTCGCAAGCGCTGGCGTGCTGGCGGCGTTCGCATCGGCGTCATTGGCGAGCAGGCCGACCTGACCTACCCCTATGAATATCTCGGCGCCGGCACCGATACGCTCACCGAAATCGCGGCGGGTCGTCTCGCTTTTGGCGTAGCGCTCGCCAAGGCCAAGCGGCCGATCGTCATCGTCGGGCAGGGCGCGCTCGCGGGAGCGGCCGGCGCCGGCGTGCTCGCAACTGCCGCTGCCATCGCAACGGCCGAAGGCCGTGACGAAGGCTGGAACGGTCTTGCGGTTCTTCATACAGCGGCCTCGCGCGTCGGCGGCCTCGATGTCGGCTTCGTGCCAGCGTCGGGCGGGCTCGACACGGCGGGCATGGTCAAGGCGGCGGGGGCAGGGGATCTCGACGTTCTTTTCCTGCTTGGCGCCGACGAGATCGATACCGAAGCGCTCGGCGCTGCGTTCGTGGTCTATATCGGCACGCATGGCGATCAGGGCGCACACCGCGCCGACGTCATCCTGCCGGCGGCTGCCTATACCGAGAAGTCGGGCACCTATGTAAACACCGAGGGCCGCGTCCAGCTCTCCAACCGCGCCTCGTTCCCGCCGGGAGATGCGCGCGAGGATTGGGCGATCCTGCGGGCGCTGTCGGATGTTGTCGGCCACAGGCTGCCTTATGACTCGCTCGCCGAACTGCGCCGCGTCCTCTATGCGGCCTATCCGCATCTTCAGATGATCGATCATGTCGAGCCCGTTGGGCTCGGCGATGTCGCGGCGCTGGCCAGTTTGGCTGGCAGCCTCGCCAGCACGGCGTTCAGGAATCCGATCGCCGATTTCTACCTGACCAATCCGATTGCCCGCGCATCCGCCGTGATGGCGGAATGTTCCGCGCTGGCGGCCGGCCTGGTCGCGGCGGCAGCGGAGTGAGGGGCGCATGAACGGTTTCGTCGACAGCTACCTGATCCCGGGTGCCATTCTCATCGGCCAGAGCCTTCTGGTTCTGGTGCTGCTGCTGGTCTCGATCGCCTTCATCCTGCTGGCCGATCGCAAGATCTGGGCTGCAGTGCAGATGCGCCGTGGACCGAATGTCGTGGGCCCGTTCGGCCTGCTGCAATCCTTCGCCGATCTGCTGAAGTTCGTATTCAAGGAGCCGGTGATCCCGTCCAGCTCCAACAAGGGTATCTTCCTTCTGGCGCCGCTCGTCACTGTGACGCTGGCGCTGGCTGGATGGGCGGTGATCCCGTTCAATGCAGGCTGGGTGATCGCCAACATCAATGTCGGCATCCTCTATCTGCTCGCGATCTCCTCGCTCGGTGTCTATGGCATCATCATGGGCGGCTGGGCGTCGAACTCGAAATATCCGTTCCTGTCTTCGCTGCGTGCCGCCGCGCAGATGGTTTCCTATGAGGTCTCGATCGGCTTTGTGCTGGTCGGCGTGCTGCTCTGCGTCGGCTCGCTCAACATCTCCGATGTCGTGCTGTCGCAGCAGACGGGTTTGGGCACCAAGCTCGGCCTTCCCGGCAGCTTCCTCGACTGGCACTTCGTGCCGCTGTTCCCGCTGTTCATCATCTTCTTCATCTCGGCACTGGCCGAGACGAACCGCCCGCCTTTCGACCTCGTCGAGGCCGAGTCCGAGCTCGTTGCCGGCTTCATGTCGGAATACGGCTCGACGCCGTACATGATGTTCATGCTCGGCGAATATGCGTCGATCTGCCTGATGTGCGCGATGACGACGATCTTGTTCCTCGGGGGCTGGCTGCCGCCGTTCAACTTCGTGCCGTTCACGTGGGTGCCCGGCATCATCTGGTTCGTCCTCAAGGCACTGCTCTGCTTCTTCATGTTCGCGATGGTCAAGGCCTTCGTCCCGCGCTATCGCTACGACCAACTGATGCGCCTCGGCTGGAAGGTGTTCCTGCCGATCTCGCTGGGCATGGTCGTCGTGGTCGCCGCCGTTCTTCAGATCATGGGATGGGCTCCCTAATGCGCCTCGACCAGACTGCGAAATCCCTCTTCCTGACCGAGTTCGTCTCGGCGTTCTTCCTGGCGATGCGCTATTTCTTCGAGCCGAAGAAGACGCTGAACTATCCCTATGAGAAGGGTGCGATCAGCCCGCGCTTCCGCGGCGAGCATGCGCTGCGCCGCTATCCGAACGGCGAGGAGCGTTGCATCGCCTGCAAGCTGTGCGAGGCAATCTGCCCCGCGCAGGCGATCACGATCGAAGCCGGCCCGCGTCGCAATGACGGCACGCGCCGCACCACCCGTTACGACATCGACATGGTGAAGTGCATCTATTGCGGCTTCTGCCAGGAAGCCTGCCCGGTCGACGCCATCGTCGAGGGTCCGAACTTCGAGTTCGCGACCGAGACCCGCGAGGAGCTTTACTATGACAAGGAGAAGCTGCTTGCGAATGGCGATCGCTGGGAACGGGAAATCGCCCAGAACATCAGCATCGACGCGCCGTATCGGTGAGCGATCATGATCATTCACACCCTTTTCTTCTACCTGTTCTCGGCGATCACAATCGCTTCCGGCCTGATGGTCGTATCGGCGAGGAACCCCGTCCATTCGGTCCTGTTCCTGATCCTCGCCTTCTTTAACGCCGCGGGCCTTTTCGTCCTGCTCGGCGCCGAATTCCTCGCCATGCTGCTGGTCGTGGTCTATGTCGGCGCGGTGGCGGTGCTGTTCCTTTTCGTCGTGATGATGCTGGACGTCGATTTCGTCGAGCTGCGCCAGGGCTTCCTGCAATATCTGCCGGTTGGCGCGTTGGTCGGCATCGTGCTGCTGGCGGAACTGCTGATCGGCCTCTCGGGCTGGACCTTCGCGCCTGAAGCCATCGCGACCGCGACATCGCCGATCCCCAATCCGGCTGAGGTCTCGAACACCGCGGCGATCGGCCATCTGCTGTACACGCATTACATCTTCTTCTTCCAAGTCGCGGGCTTCGTGCTGCTCGTCGCGATGATCGGCGCGATCGTGCTGACGCTGCGCCACAAGCCGAACGTCAAGCGCCAGGTCATCGCCGACCAGGTGTCGCGGTCGCAGAAGGTGGACATGCATGCGGTCAAGCCCGGCCAGGGCGTCTAGAGAGGGAACGGATCACAATCATGGAGATCGGTCTCCCCCACTATCTGGCGGTCGCGGCGATCCTGTTCACGATCGGCGTGTTCGGCATCTTCATCAACCGCAAGAACGTCATCGTCATCCTGATGTCCATCGAGCTGATCCTGCTCGCCGTGAACATCAATTTCGTGGCGTTTTCCTCGTTCCTCGGCGATCTCGTCGGCCAGATCTTCGCGCTGTTCGTGCTGACCGTCGCTGCCGCTGAAGCAGCGATCGGCCTCGCCATCCTCGTGGTCTACTTCCGCAATCGTGGTTCGATCGCGGTCGAAGACATCAATCTGATGAAGGGCTGAGGCTCCGATGTATTCCGCGATCGTCTTCCTTCCACTCATCGGCGCCATCATCGCCGGCGTGATCGCGCTTTCGGGCAGCTACCGCGCCGCGATGGTCGGCGCGCCGGCCGAGGGCAGCGACGCTGGCCACCATGATCATGCCGCCCTCGCACATGACGACCATGGCCACGATGCGCACGCGCATGACGATCACGGCCATGGTCATGACGATCATGCGCCAGCGGCGCCCGGCTCGCGTCCGGCCGAGATCATCACGACCGGTTTCCTGTTCATTTCGGCCATTCTCGCCTGGATCGCATTCCTGACGGTGACCGCGCCGAGCGGCGAGCCTGTCTTTGTGAACGTGCTGCCCTGGGTGACTTCCGGCACGCTCTCCTTCAACTGGGCGTTCCGCATCGACACGCTCACCTCGGTGATGCTCATTCTGGTGACGACGGTCTCCTCGCTCGTCCACCTCTATTCATGGGCCTATATGGCCCATGACGAGCACCGACCGCGCTTCTTCGCCTATCTGTCGCTGTTCACCTTCGCCATGCTGATGCTGGTGACCTCCGACAACCTCGTGCAGATGTTCTTCGGTTGGGAAGGCGTGGGCCTCGCCTCCTATCTGCTCATCGGTTTCTGGTTCAAGCGCCCGTCGGCCAATGCCGCTGCGATCAAGGCCTTCGTGGTCAATCGCGTCGGCGATTTCGGCTTCGCGCTCGGCATTTTCGGCATCTTCGTCCTCTTCAACTCGGTCGATTTCCAGACGATCTTCGCCAATGCGGGCGGAGCCGTCGGCACGAAGCTGCATTTCCTGTCCTGGGATTTCGACGCTCTGACCACCGTCTGCTTGCTGCTGTTCGTCGGTGCCATGGGCAAGTCGGCGCAGTTTCTGCTGCACACCTGGCTGCCGGACGCGATGGAAGGCCCGACCCCGGTCTCGGCGCTGATCCATGCCGCCACCATGGTGACGGCTGGCGTCTTCATGGTCGCGCGCATGTCGCCGCTGTTCGGCCTGTCGGAAACGGCGCTGACAGTTGTCACGTTCTTCGGCGCGACGACGTGCTTCTTCGCGGCGACGATCGGACTGGTCCAGAACGACATCAAGCGCGTGATCGCCTATTCGACCTGCTCGCAGCTCGGCTACATGTTTGTCGGCCTCGGCACGGGTGCGTTCGCGACCGGCATCTTCCATCTCCTGACGCACGGCTTCTTCAAGGCGCTCCTGTTCCTCTGCGCCGGCTCGGTGATCCATGCGGTCAGCGGCGAGCAGGACATGCGCAAGATGGGCGGCCTTCGCAAGCACCTGCCGATCACTTACTGGGCGATGATCGCCGGCACGCTCGCGATCACAGGCTTCCCATTCACGGCCGGCTACTTCTCGAAGGACGCCATCATCGAGGCGGCCTATGTCGCAGAGAACCCGCTCGCCGGCTATGCCTGGTTCCTGACGGTCGCGGCGGCGCTGCTGACGTCGTTCTATTCATGGCGTCTGATCTTCATGACCTTCCACGGCAAGCCGCGCGCTTCGGAAGAGGTCATGGCCCATGTGCATGAATCGCCGAAGTCGATGACGATACCGTTGATCGTGCTGTCGCTCGGCGCGCTGTTCGCTGGCATGATCTTCGAGAACCGGTTCATCGGCGAAGGCTATGCCGAGTTCTGGAAGAGCGCGCTGTTCACCAATCCGGACAATCATGTCCTCCATGCCATGCATGAGATGTCGGAATGGGTGAAACTCGCGCCGACCCTGATGATGGTGATCGGCTTCGCGCTCACCTACTGGTTCTATATCCGCTCGCCCGAGGTGCCGAAGCGCCTCGCCGAGGAGCAGCCGCTGCTTTACCGGTTCCTGCTCAACAAGTGGTATTTCGACGAGCTCTACGATTTCCTGTTCGTCCGCCCGGCGAAGTGGCTCGGCCGCTTCCTCTGGAAGAAGGGCGATGGCTGGCTGATCGACGGCTTCGGTCCGGACGGTATTTCCGCCCGCGTCGTGGACGTCACCAAGCGCGTCGTCCGTCTCGAGACCGGCTACGTCTACCACTATGCCTTTGCCATGCTGATCGGCGTCTCGGCGCTTGTCACATGGATGATGTTCGCGCGCTGAGGATTTGACCTAAATGACCGACTGGCCGATCCTTTCGACCGTAACCTTCCTGCCGACGGTCGGCGCGCTGCTGCTGCTGACCATCCGCGGCGACGACGCGGCTGCGCGGCGCAACATCTATTGGATCGCGCTCTGGACGACGATCATCACCTTCGTGATCTCGCTCCTGATCTGGAAGGATTTCGACAACACCAGCGCCGGCTTCCAGTTCGTCGAGCAGGCCGGTTGGCTTGGCGGCAGCATCCGCTATTCGATGGGCGTCGACGGCATCTCGATGCTGTTCGTCATTCTGACCACCTTCCTGATGCCGGCTTGCATCATTGCGTCGAAGTTCTCGGTCCAGAAGCGTTTCCGCGAATACATGATCGCGTTCCTGCTGCTCGAAACGCTGATGATCGGCGTGTTCTGCGCGACCGATCTGGTGCTGTTCTACGTATTCTTCGAAGCCGGCCTCATTCCGATGTTCCTGATCATCGGGATCTGGGGCGGGCCGCGCCGCGTCTATGCGGCGTTCAAGTTCTTCCTCTATACGCTCGCGGGTTCGGTGCTGATGCTCCTCGCCATTATGGCGATGTACTGGCAGGCGGGCACGACCGACATCCCGACGCTGCTGAACCACCAGTTCCCGGCCTCGATGCAGACCTGGCTATGGCTTGCCTTCTTCGCGTCCTTTGCGGTGAAGATGCCGATGTGGCCGGTTCATACCTGGCTGCCAGACGCGCATGTGGAAGCGCCGACCGCCGGTTCTGTGATCCTGGCCGGCGTGCTGCTGAAGATGGGCGGCTACGGCTTCCTGCGCTTCTCGCTGCCGATGTTCCCGCTCGCTTCGGCCGATTTCGCACCCTTCATCTATACGCTCTCCGTCGTCGCCATCATCTACACCTCGCTGGTGGCGCTGATGCAGGAGGACATGAAGAAGCTGATCGCCTATTCGTCCGTCGCCCATATGGGCTATGTGACGATGGGCATCTTCACGATGAACCCGCAGGGCGTCGAGGGCGCGATCTTCCAGATGCTGTCACACGGCATCGTGGCGAGCGCGCTGTTCCTCTGCGTCGGCGTCATCTACGACCGGATGCATACCCGCGAGATCAGCGCCTATGGCGGCCTCGTCAACCGCATGCCGTTCTATGCGGCCGTGTTCCTGCTCTTCACGATGGCGAATGTCGGTCTGCCCGGCACCTCGGCGTTCGTCGGTGAGTTCCTGACACTGCTCGGCGCCTTCCGCAGCAACACCTGGGTCGCCTTCTTCGCGACCACCGGCGTCATCCTGTCGGCGTCCTATGCGCTGTGGCTCTATCGCCGCGTGATGCTCGGGCCGCTCGACAAGCCGGCGCTCATGTCGATCTTCGACCTGTCGCGCCGGGAGTTGACGATCCTGGTGCCGCTGGTGGTGCTCACGATCTTCTTCGGCGTGTACCCGACGCCCATCTTCCACGTGACGTCGGCTTCGGTCGACAATCTCATCACCAACTACCAGGCGGCCCTCTCGGCTGCAGGCAAGCTCGCCGTCGCGGCCAAGTGAAACTGATGACAAAGACCGCCCCCATGACGAACCGAGTGACGAACCAGGACGCACTATGATGGAACTCGCGCCTCTGCCCGTCCTCTCGCCCGTGCTGCCGGAGCTCATCCTGGCGATCGGTGCGCTCGTGCTCCTGATGATCGGCGTCTTCAAGGGCGAGCGCGGCACCGCGCTCGTGACGTCGCTGTCGGTGGTCGTGGTCGTCATTGCCGGCCTCGCGCTTCTGTTCATGACGCCGGATGGCGTCACGTTCTCCGGCGCCTTTGTGCTCGATCCCTTTGCGCGCTTCATGAAGGTGCTGTCGCTGATCGGCGCCGGCTTCGCGATCCTTATGTCGGCGGATTATGCGCGCCGCGAGAGCTTCGACCGGTTCGAATATCCCGTGCTGATCGTCATCGCGACGCTCGGCATGATGCTGATGATCTCGGCGAGCGACCTGATCTCGCTCTATCTCGGCCTCGAGCTGCAGTCGCTGGCGCTCTATGTGGTCACCGCGATCAACCGGGACTCGGAGAAGTCGTCCGAGGCCGGCCTCAAGTATTTCGTCCTCGGCGCGCTCTCCTCGGGCATCCTGCTCTACGGCGCCTCGCTGGTGTACGGCTTCACCGGCCATACCGATTTTGCCGGCATCGCGGCGGCGCTTTCGGGCGGGCCGGCTTCGGTTGGGCTCGTATTCGGCATTGTCTTCGTGATTGCGGGCATTGCCTTCAAGGTTTCGGCGGTGCCGTTCCACATGTGGACGCCCGACGTCTATGAAGGCGCGCCGACCCCGGTCACCGCCTTCCTGGCCGCGGCGCCCAAGGCCGCTGCGATGGCCATGTTCGTCCGCGTGCTCGCCGGCGCCTTCGGCCCGGCAGTGGCCGACTGGCAGCAGGTCATCACCTTCGTCGCACTCGCTTCGATGCTGCTCGGTGCCTTCGCGGCAATCGGACAGCGTAACATCAAGCGCCTGATGGCCTATTCGTCGATTGGCCATATGGGCTTTGCGCTGGTCGGCCTCGCGGCTGGCACGCAGGCGGGCGTCCAGGGCGTCATCGTCTATATGGCGATCTACGTCGCCATGACGCTCGGTGTGTTTGCCGTCATTCTCTTCATGCGCCGCCGGGGCAGCGCGGTCGAGGAGATCAGCGATCTCGCCGGCCTGTCGCGCACCCATCCGGTCATCGCGTTCATCTTCGCGATGCTGATGTTCTCGCTCGCCGGCATCCCGCCGCTCGCCGGGTTCTTCGCCAAGTTCTACGTCTTCTTGGCGGCGATCGAGGCGCATCTCTACATGCTGTCGATCGTCGGTGTGCTTTCCAGCGTCGTCGGCGCTTTCTACTACCTCCGCCTCGTCAAGGTGATGTATTTCGACGAGCCGGCCGGTGCCTTCGAGCCGATGTCGGGTTCGCTCCGGGTCGTTCTCGGTCTCTCGGGCGCCTTCGTCATCCTCTATGTGGTCTTCGCCGGCCCGCTCGGCCAGGCGGCTGCTGCTGCCGCCAAGACCTTCTTCTGACGTGGAATTCGCGCTCGGACCCTCGGCACTGTCGGCCGGCTATCGGCTCACCGCCTATCCCGCGATCGGCTCCACCAATCAGGAGGCGATCCTTGCCGCGCGCGCCGGTGATCCGGGCGCGCATTGGTTCGTCACCGCCGAACAGACGGCCGGTCGCGGCCGGCGCGGTCGGGCCTGGGTTGCCCCTGTCGGCAATCTCGCCGCAACGCTCCTGATCGTCACGCCGCACGACCCGGCGACCGCGGCGACGCTCGGCTTCGTGGCCGGTCTCGCGCTCGACGAGGCGCTTCGGGCCGTAGCACCCGACCTCGCTGTCCGTATCGGGCTCGACGCCTTCGACGGTGTCGGCGCGCCCGGCCGGGCCGATCGGCTGCGCCTCAAATGGCCGAACGACGTGCTCCTCGACGGTGGCAAACTGGCGGGCATCGGCCTTGAGGCGGAGCGCCTCGATGGTGGCCAACTGGCAGTCGCGATCGGTATCGGCGTCAACGTCGTAGCGGCGCCCGAGGGCTTGCCCTATCCCGCGACGTCGCTGGCGATGCTGGGACTGCGCATCGCGTCGCCAGCCGTGTTCATTGCATTATCGAACGCCTTTGCCGGGCTCATCCGTATCTGGGACGGTGGACGCGGCTTCCCAGTGATCCGCAAGCTCTGGCTCGAACGCGCCGCCGGGCTTGGCGAGCCGGTCGCGGTACGGGTCGGCGAGGATGTCTTCTCCGGCGCCTTCGAGACGATCGACGAGCAGGGCCGTCTCGTGGTCCGCTCGGCGAGCGGTCTTTCGCGGACCATTGCCGCCGGTGAAGTGCATTTCGGCGCAGTCGCCACGGTGCGCGCATGAAGGCCGCGCGCTCGAAGACTGATGAGTTCGTCTTCCTGCCGCTCGGCGGCGTCGGCGAGATCGGCATGAACCTCGCCGTCTATGGGCTCGGGCCGACGGATGCGCGCACATGGCTGGCGGTCGACTTCGGTGTCGCCTTTGCGGGTCCGGATCTGCCGGGCGTCGATCTGATCTTCCCCGATATCGCCTATCTCGAGGAAGAGCGGACCAATCTCGCCGGCATCGTGATCACGCATGCGCATGAGGATCATTTCGGCGCGCTGCTCGATCTGTGGCCGCGGCTGCGGGTTCCCGTCTATGCGAGCCCCTTCACCGCAGGGCTTCTGGCCGCGAAGCGGGCAGGGCACCCGGGCTCACCCGAAATCCCCGTCACGATCGTACGACCGGGCGAGCGGCGCAGCATCGGTCCGTTCGACGTCGAGTTCATTGCGGTCGCCCATTCGATCCTCGAGCCGATGGCGCTGGCGATCCGCACACCGCTCGGCACGGTCATCCATACCGGTGACTGGAAGCTCGACCCCGAACCGGTGATCGGCCCCGTCACGGACGCGGCCCGACTTTCGGCGATCGGCGACGAGGGCGTGCTCGCGCTTGTCTGCGATTCGACCAATGCCCTGCGCGAGGGGCGCAGCCCCAGCGAGACGGAAGTCGCGCGCGAATTGGCCAAGCTCGTCTCCGAGGCGGAAGGGCGTGTCTTCTTCACGACCTTCGCCTCGAACATCGCTCGTATCCGCTCGATCGCGCTCGCGGCGCTGGCAGCCGAGCGGCAGGTGGTCCTTGTCGGCAGGGCGTTGCATCGCGCCTGCCAGGTTGCGCATGAACTCGGCTATCTCGAAGGCCTGCCGCCATTCCTCGACGAGGAATCCTATGGCTATCTGCCGCGCTCCAAAGTCGTGGCCATCGTGACCGGCAGCCAGGGCGAGCCGCGCGCCGCGCTGGCGCGCATCGCCGCTGACGATCATAAATTCATCGGCCTTTCGCCTGGAGATACCGTGGTCTTTTCGGCCCGCCCGATTCCGGGCAACGAGAAGGCGATCAACGGCATCATCAACCAGCTCGCCTCCGACGACGTAATCGTCGTGACGGATCGCGACCGCCTCGTGCATGTGTCCGGCCATCCGCGCCGCGACGAGTTGGCCGAGATGTATCGCTGGACGCGTCCGCAAATCGCGATCCCGGTGCATGGCGAGCCGATGCATCTCGCGGCCCATGCCCGCTTTGCCAAGGAACAGGGCGTGCCGCGCGTCATCGAGATCGAGGACGGCGTCATGGTCCGCCTTGCGCCCGGTCCTGCCGGAGCGATCGACGATGTCGCGGTCGGCCGGCTCTACAAGGATGGCAGCATCACCGCCGATCTCGATGGCGTCGGCGTGCCGGATCGCAAGAAGCTGGCCTTTGCAGGCCATGTGGCGGTGTCGGTCGTGCTCGACAGCAAGGGCGGGCTCGCCAGCGAACCGGAGGTCGGGCTTGTCGGCCTCCCGCTCATCGGCCCGACCGGCGAGCCGTTCGAGGCAACGGTGATGAGCGCTGTGCTCGGCACGATCGAGAGCATTCCGCGGGCGCGGCGGCGCGATGTCGAACTGGTGCGCGACGCGCTTCGGCGGGCGGTGCGGGCTGCCGTCCGCGACATCTGGGGCAAAAAGCCCGTTTGCACGATCTTCGTCGCAGCCGTATGACGCTCGGCTGATGGCCGCCGCAACGGCGGCCGCGACAAGGAGCAAGCCATGATCGGGCGGCTCAATCATGTGGCGATCGCGGTTCCAGATCTCGGCGCCGCCGTTGCCATCTATCGGGACACGCTCGGTGCGCGCGTCTCGGCGCCGCAAGACCTGCCGGAACATGGCGTGACGACCGTGTTTGTCGAATTGCCGAATACCAAGATCGAACTGCTCGCTCCCTTGGGCGAGGGATCGCCGATCGCGGCGTTCCTGAAGCGCGTTCCGGAGGGCGGGGTGCATCATCTCTGTTTCGAGGTCGATGACATCGCCGCCGCGGCTGCCCGGCTGACAGCGGAAGGCGCCCGCATTCTTGGGGATGGCCGGCCGCGCATCGGGGCGCATGGCAAGCCGGTGCTGTTCCTGCATCCCAAGGATTTCATCGGCACGCTGCTCGAACTCGAGGAGGCTTGAGACGATGCGTATCTACAGCCTGATTGCGATCTATTTCATCATCTGGTGGCTGGTGATCTTCACCATCCTGCCGTTTGGCATCCGGACGCAGGAGGAGGAAGGCGAGGTAACGCTCGGCACGACGCCGAGCGCTCCCTGGAAGCCGATGCTGGTTCGTAAGGCGATCATCACGTCGATCGTCAGCGCCATCCTGATGGTTGGCCTCTGGTATGCGTACAATGTTCTCGGATGGACGCCCGAACGGCTCAGCAACATGTTCGGCGCCTGAGCCGATCGGTCAGATGCCGGCGAGCCGGGCATTTTCGTGGCTAGGCTGCTGCCCCCGCCAGGGGGCGAGACGCGGCAGCGCCTGCTTCAGGCCGGTGGGTTCGGCCCTCACGCCTTCGCTGCCGCGCTCGCTTTCCTCATCGGCCACCAGCGACAGCACGCGGCTGCTGAAGCGGGTTTCCGAAATCGGCTTGTATCCCATCATGATCCGCGTGGTGAGTTCCTGCAGCCATTCCGGCTCGAGGACGGCGCGCGTCACCGCAGCGGCCCAGCCTTCGACATCGCCGCTTTCGATGACCGGCATCAGGCCCTGAGTGGCTTCGGCCAGTGAGGGCGTGTCGGAAATGAGGACGGGCAGGCCGAAATCGAGACATTCGGCGGCGCCGAGCCCCCAGCCTTCGGCCAGCGACGGATAGAGGCCGAAATCGGCATGTGCATAGAGCCAGCCGAGCTGTGCGTCGCTCATGTCCTGGAGCAGCACAAGGTGGCTCTGGAGTTCCGGATGGGCGGCGATATAGGCCTCGACCTCATCGTTCATCCAGCCCCAACGGCCGCAGAAGACGAGTTTCGGCAGCCTCTCGCCGAGGAGCGGGATCAACCGCGCCCATGTCTTTAGAAGCATGATGTGGTTCTTGCGGATCTCGATCGTCGAGCAATAGAGCGCGAAGCGCTGGCCCGCGAGTGCGCCGACGGGATCGAGCGCCTTCTGCTTCAGCCCCTCCTTGAGAAAGGAGCCGAGCCGCGACACGGCGACTTCCGGCGGCCGATCCATCTCATGCTTCGCGGCATAGCCTCGTGCCGCTTCCGCGGTGTGAGCCGAAACCGTGATGATGCGGTCGCAGTGCGCGAACATCCATTCGACGTCGCGCTCGAAATTGCGGGCATGGCTGCGGTCGACGAGATCGGGATGCTCAAGCGGGATCAGGTCGTGGAGCACCGTTGCGAGGCTCGCTGCGATGCCGTACCGGCGTTCGCTGTTGGCAAGGCTGTGGAGTCCCGCGGTTGAAATGAAACAGTTCGCGCCCGGATCGGCGAGCGGATCGGGCTCGGGCAGGCGCTTCGCCGGCCGGCCGGCAACCAGCTTGGCGGCGCGGATGAACGTCTTTGCCGTCTGATAGCCGAGGCCGCGGCGATCGTTGCGCCCGGAAATATAGGATGCCGAGACGCGATCGAACTCCTTGCCGGAATTCATCGCCCCGGAGCGGATCGCTTTCATGACCATTTCGATGCGCTTCGACAGGGTCTCACCGGCACCTGACTCGATCGCCGACACGCGGCCCTCGACCAGATCGCCGAGATAGGCCAGTTCGCGCCGATCGAGGAAACGGGCCTCGCCATTGCGATTGATCATGAAGAAGCGGGCCTCGCGCGACTTTTCGGAACGGCCGCTGCGCATGGCCTGACGAACGATCGCCGTTTCAACGCGCGGAATGCCCACCGGGGGATGGGGACCCCAGCGCAGGGGCACAGTCGCGTCGATATAGAGCTTGTCCAAAGCCGTCACTCCGAAAGTGTTCGCGTCAGGCTCGGCGCAGTCCCATGCGTCAGCCATTGCTGGACTGATACGTGGGAAATTTTCCCACGTCAATTGGTTTCGATGGGATTGTGGGAATTTATCACACAGTCTATAGGAGGGGCACTGGTGCGCAGCCGTGTCGCCCGTAGACAGCGAGCGGAGACTTCGCCCATGCCAGGGACAATTGTCGGAACAGGGATTGTCTCCCGGCCACGGCTCGATAGGAATGATCGGATGACGGAAGAGGATCGGACAGGTCTCGATGCGGGGCGGCTGCAAGCGCCACTTGCGCGCTTGCTGCGTCCGCTCGTCCGCCTCGCCATCCGCAGCGGGCTGACCTTTCCGGCGCTGGTCGATCTCCTGCGCGAGCTTTACGTCAATGTCGCCGAGAACGATTTTGCACTGACGTCGAAAAGCCAGACCGACAGCCGTGTCAGCCTTCTCACCGGTATCCACCGCAAGGAAGTCAGCCGGCTGCGTGGCGCTGGCGCGCCGGTGAATGTCGTTCCGGTCTCGATCTCGCGTACCAGCCGCATATTGGCGCGCTGGCTTGCCGACAGCGATTTTTCAGATGGGGCCGGGCGGCCCCGTCCGCTGCCCCGCACGGGCAGCGATGTCGAGCCATCCTTCGACCGGCTGGTCGAGTCGGTGACGCGCGATGTCCGGCCGCGTGTGGTGCTCGACGAATGGCTCGATCGCGGCCTCGTCACTCGTGATGCCGACGATCGAATCCTGCTCGCCGAGCAGGCCTTCATCCCCAAGAGCGGCAGCGACCAGCAGCTCTATTATCTTGGCCGCAACCTGCATGACCACATCGCGGCGGCCGTTGCCAATGTCGAGGGTGAGCGCCCACGCTTTCTCGAACGCGCGGTTCACTATGACGGATTGACACGACCGATCGCCGAAATGCTCGAACAGCGTTCGCGCGAGATCGCGATGGAGGCGCTGACAACGGCCAATCGCGAGGCGCATACGGCGACGGAAGGCGTCGCGGATGGCGGATGGCGATGGAATTTCGGCGTCTATGTCTATTCCGAGCGTGTCGGGGGCGATAATGATGGGCCTGCCGGGCAGGATGAAGGGGAGGGCACGAAATGAGTCGGCCACTCGTCCTCTCGCGCCGCGGACTGCTCCTCGGGCTGGCTGGTTTCGTCGGCATGCGTGCCCTGCCAGGGCTCGCCGATGAAACGCCGCCATCCGATCGCGGCATCGGCGGAACCGGCATATCCTCGCAGACTGAATCGATCGGCTTCTTCGGTTCGATCCAGCGCTTCGGCAGCATCTTCGTCAACGGCGACCGCATCGCCTATGCCGACGATGTCGCCGTGACCATCGACGGACGGCGCAGCCGGCCGGTCGACATGCGGATCGGCCAGGTCGTCAGCGCGGTGGCGCACAAGCGCGATGGAACGCTGCAGACGGACCATATCGACATCCTGAGCGAGGTCGTCGGTCCGGTCGAGGCGCTCGACGGTGAAAGCATGATCGTGCTCGGGCAGCGGGTTTCCCTCGGCACGACCGGGAGCCAGGACTTTGTGCTCGGCCAGCGCGTGGCCGTGAGCGGGCTGCGCCGGCCGGATGAAACCATCATTGCCCGCCTTGTCGAGCCCGCCGGCGGTCGTCCCGATCAGGTCGTGGGGACTGGCACCTATCGAGGCTGGACGCTCTACATCGGCGGGCTGTCCCTCTTCGGCCCCGACGCGCGCTATGACGGCCGCCGTGTCGTCGTGCGGGGCAACCGCACATTGCGCGGATTGATGGTTCGAAGCATCGCGCTAGCCGGGCTCCCCGATGGCCCCGGCGTCACGCGGCTGTCGATCGAGGCTTACGTCTCACGCAATGGCAGCGAACTGCAGACCGGATCCGGCTTCGTCGTGAATGATTCGTCCGGAAGCGTTGCCACCATGGCCCCTGGCCAGCCCGCTATCCTCAATATCGATCTCGGCAGCGCATCTGGCGGCCGCCTGGGCAACATCCGCAGCGGCGCCGGCGGCGGTGATGGCGGCGGCCTGACGCTCCGCGAGGGCGTGATCGGCCGGATGCAGGACCAGTCTGCGGGGCAGGTGTCACAGCAGCAGATGGCGACGCCCGACGGCAGCACAGGCATCGGCCGCGGCGTGCTCGGCCTGGCACCGGGCGCCCTTGGCGACCGGTGGCGTGGCGGTGGCGGCGGCCCCGGCGGTCCGTAAAGTCTATTTTTCGACGATGATCGCCGTGCGTTCCATGCCGATATCGGCGACGGCGCGGAAGAACACGGCCGCATTCTGCGGGTCGAGCCGTACGCAGCCATGCGAAGCCGGGCTGCCGAGACGCTTCAGCTCCGTCGTGCCATGGACGGCGATGCCATCATTGAAGAACACCGAATAGGGCATCGGGGCGTTCTCGTATTTCGTCGAGTGGTGCAGCTCGTCGATATAGTCGGGTCGGAACTGGCCCGGCGGGGTTTCGAAACCCTTGCGCCCCGTCGAAATCTTCCAGCTATAGGTTTCCTTCTTGCCATCGCCGCGCTTGATCACGACCTGCATCCGCTGCTCGGCGATAGAGACCTTGGCATAGACACTGGCGGGGCCGGGAAACAGCACATTGGCCGAGGCAGGAGCGGCAAACGCTGCGAGGACGGCGGCTGAGGCGGTGAGGCGGGCGGCAAACGAAAAGCGGACGGTCATGGGGATGTGAAGGCCGGCTGAGAGGTTGAGATGAGGACCTTGCGCCACGCTCGGCCCAGTTCGAGAAGTTCTAGGCGAAGCAACCCGGCGTGGTCAGTGACAATCGTCACAATTCCCGCCGTTCTGCTTCGATTTTCCTAACGTGTGATCACAATGCGCACATTCCCCATGCCCTGATCGGACACCAGGCTGTAGAGCGTGCGCGCATTGTCGGGATGAAGGCGGATGCAGCCATGCGAGGCTGGCCGGCCGAGCGCCTTCAGATGTGACGTGCCATGCACGGCATAGCCGCCGAGGAAGAAGATCGAACTCGGCATCGGCGCGTTGTCGTATTTCCTCGAATACCACATCCGATGCATGCGGGTCGGCCGGAACGAGCCGGTCGGCGTGCGATAGCCGGCGCGCGCCGTAGAGACGGCCCAGTCATAGCGCGGAATGCCGTCGACATAGACGACCATGGCCTGGGACGCGAGGCTGACCTGCGCGACGACCTCGGCGCGTGCGAGCGAAGGCAAGAGAAAGACGGCGAGGAAGACCCCGACGATAGCGGGAAGAGTCGAACGCCTGAAAGACATGCGCATGAAAGTAAACGCTCGCTCGGCTTGTACGATGAGCGCAGACGTTGCACGAAAATGTTGAATAACTCGTAAGGAAGCCCGGGTATCCGCGGGGTGGGGCAAGGTTTTCGGGCTGCCATCGGCTGCGCTGGAGGCATGGCAGCCTGCACAAGAAAACGCTTCGGCTTGGCCGCCTTTCACCCTACTTAAGGCGCAACAAGATCGCGGCACCGCCGCACCGGGAGAACGCTGATGTCCGTCGAGGTCAATACCCGCCGCCTGACGGCGATCGATATCCGGGGCCGCAAGGGCGGTGAACCGATCGTCTCGCTCACCGCCTATCACGCCCATACCGCATCGATCATCGATCGCTTCGTCGATTTCATGCTGGTCGGTGATTCGCTCGGCATGGTGATGCACGGGCTCGAGACCACTGTTCCGGTAACGCTCGACATGATGATCCTGCAGGGGCAGGCGGTCATGCGCGGCTCGAAGCGGGCGCTCGTCGTCGTCGACCTGCCATTCGGCTCCTATGAGGAGAGCCCGGCTGTGGCCTTCCGCTCGGCGGCGCGCATCATGAAGGAAACCGGCTGCGGCGCGGTCAAGATGGAGGGCGGGCGCCACATGGCGGAGACCGTGCGCTTTCTCGTCGAGCGCGGCGTGCCGGTGATGGGCCATGTCGGGCTGACGCCGCAGTCGATCAACACGATGGGCGGCTTCAAGGTTCAGGGTCGCAGCGAGGAGAGCGCTGCGGCGGTTCTGGCCGATGCGGATGCGATCGCGGCGGCCGGCGCCTTCTCGATGGTCGTCGAGGGCGTGGTCGAACCGCTCGCCCGCGAAATCACGACGCGCGTTCCGATCCCGACCATCGGTATTGGCGCGTCATCCGCTTGCGACGGGCAGATTCTCGTGCTGGAGGATATGCTCGGCCTTTCGCCGCGCGTACCGAAATTCGTCAAGCGCTATGGGGCGCTCGGGGCGCTCATCGAAGAATCGGTGGCCGCCTATGCCGAGGAAGTGCGCGCGCGTTCCTTCCCCGGCGAAGACAATGTCTATCAGCCGAAGCGCTGAGAAAGCCGCCGGATTCATCGCGGAATCCGGCCATTTGCCAGCCGGTAGGCGCTTCTATATGGTGCCGGCCGCTGACCGGCGACCGGACGGGGAACGATGACCGATATCTTTCATGAAGTCGAAGAGGATCTGCGCAGGGAGCAGGCGAAGCGCCTCTGGCGTCGCTTTGGACCCTATGTCCTCATCGTCGCGGTCCTGATCGTCGTCGGGACGGCCGGCTGGCGCGGCTGGCTCTATTGGCGTGAGCAGCAGGCTGCCGCGACGGGTGATCGCTTCGTCGCCGCGCTGCAACTCGCCGAGGACGGCAAGAAGGACGAGGCGCTCAAGGCGCTGCAGGACCTCTCGCAGACCGGCACTGGTGGCTACCCCGTCCTCGCGCAGTTCCGCGCCGCGGCCGAGATGGCGGGCACCGGTAAGACCGACGATGCCGTCAAGGCCTTCGACACGATCGCTTCGAACGGCTCGACGCCTCCGCTCTTGAAGGCGATGGCGCGCCTCCGCGCCGCCATGCTGCTGGTCGATACCGTCGATCTCGCGGGCATGAAGACGCGTCTCGACGATCTCGCCGCGACCGGCGGACCCTGGCGCAACTCGGCGCGCGAACTGCTCGGCCTCACGGCTTGGCGGGTTGGCGATCTCGAGGCGGCACGCGGCTATTTCACCGAAATCTCGGATGATCCGACGGCGCCGCAGTCGACCAAGGCCCGCGCCAATCTCATGCTGGAGTTGATCCGCTCCAAGGTCGGCGACGTCAAGGCGCCCGCCAAGACGTGATCGACTGAGGACGACCCGGCGCAGCTTCGCGTAGGGCGAGGCTGGCGTTGCCGGCTTGGCCGGCGGCGCGGCGGCGGGCTATGATGATCGGGAACGCCCGGTCCAACCGGAAGCACGAGATCATGTCCTTCACCGCCGCCATTATCGGCCGTCCCAATGTCGGCAAGTCGACGCTCTTCAACCGGCTTGTTGGCTCGAAGATCGCCCTTGTCGACGATACCCCTGGCGTCACCCGCGACCGCCGTCCGGGTGAGGCGAGGATCGGCGATCTCAATTTCACGATCATCGACACCGCCGGCCTCGAAGAAGCCGATCCCGCCAGCCTCGAGGGCCGCATGCGCGCCCAGACTGAAGCGGCGATTGCCGAGGCGGATGTCTCGCTGTTCCTGATCGACGCGCGCGTCGGCGTGACGCCGGTTGACGAGCATTTCGCCGATCTGCTGCGCCGCGTCGGCAAGCCGGTCGTGCTCATCGCCAACAAGGCTGAGGGCAAGGTCGGCGAGGACGGCGTCATGGAGGCCTACAGCCTCGGCTTCGGCGAGCCGGTGGCCATCTCGGCCGAGCATGGCCAGGGCATGGCCGATCTCTTCAATGCGCTCCTGCCGTTCGAAATCCGAGAGGAAGAAACGGACGAACAAGAGGGCGAGGACGAGGTCCTGATCGGCCCCGACGGCGAAGAGATCTTCCCGGAGATCGATCCCGCCAAGCCAATCAAGGTCGCCATCGTCGGCCGCCCCAATGCCGGAAAGTCGACGCTGATCAATACGATGCTCGGCGAGGAGCGACTGCTCACAGGCCCCGAAGCCGGCATCACCCGCGATTCGATTTCCGTCGACTGGGTCTGGCGCGACCGCCGCATCAACCTCTTCGACACGGCCGGCATGCGCAAGAAGGCGCGCGTCGAACAGAAGCTCGAGAAGCTCTCGGTCGGTGATGCGCTGCGCTCGATCCGCTTCGCGGAAGTCGTCGTGCTGATGCTCGACGCGACCATGCCGTTCGAGAAGCAGGACCTGCAGATCGCCGATCTCGTGGCCCGCGAGGGCAGGGCGCTCGTGATCGCACTCAACAAGTGGGATCTGATCGAGGATCGCCAAAAGGCGATGGCGGAGCTGCGCGAGATGGCCGAGCGGCTGCTGCCGCAGGTGCGCGGCGTTCCGCTGGTGCCGCTCTCCGGCCTGACAGGCTCGGGTATCGACAAGCTGATGACCGAGCTCATGAAGGTCTATGCGACGTGGAACAAGCGCGTTCCGACCGCGGCGCTCAACAAATGGCTGGCCGGCGTGCTGGAGCATCATCCGCCGCCAGCCGTCTCCGGCCGCCGCATCAAGCTGCGCTACATGACGCAGCACAAGGCGCGTCCGCCTACTTTCGTCGCCTTCTGCTCGCGCCCCGAAGCGCTGCCAGAGGCCTATACCCGTTATCTGATCAATGGTCTCCGCGAAGCCTTCGACCTGAAGGCCGTGCCGCTGCGCCTCGTGATGCGCAAGGGCGAAAATCCCTATGACGACAAGGACAAGCGCCGCTGATCGAGGCGCTACGGCTCAAACATGTGTGAGCAAGGCGCGCAGTCGGTCCGGCTCGCGCAGGATGACGCGGCGATAGGCCAGCTCGACGAGCTTGGCCTCGTTGAGCTCGTGCAGGATGGCAGCCACAGTGGTGCGGGCGAGATTGGCCATCGCTGCCAGATCTTCATGGCTGAGATCGATCGGCGGTGGCACGGGGTCCAGACCCGGAGCCAGGCGGCAGCCGCCCAGTCGCAGCAGCGTCGCGATCATCCGGCGCCGGTCGTCGCGGATCATCAGATCGTTCAGCGCGGTCATCGCGGTGCTGACATGATCGAAGGTCAGGCGCGCGACCGCCTTCCAACCGATCGGCTGGCTCTCCAGGATCGACAGGATCGCCGGCAGCGGCAGCAGCAGAACCTCGCTGAGACGCCCCGCCGAGAGACCCACGACGCGCGGCCCCCGCGAAATCAGCGGGCCTTCACCGATCCAGATGCCTGGCTGCATGATATGGGCGAAGAACGGACCATCCTCGGCTGAGGCGACGCTGACACGGACGCTGCCCGAGATCAGGCAGTAGATGCCGCCGGGTCCGTCGCCGACCGAATAGATGACCTGAGACGGGTCGAACCGCTGCAGCACGCAGCGCTCGATCACGGCGGAGCGAAAGCTCTCAGGCGCTTCACGAAGCCAGGTATCGCGTATCGCGATCTCGCGCGCGGCCTCGATCGACGTCATCGATTTTCCTCGCATTGTCCGTCGGCGGACAGTCTCCCACCGTCCGCCATGTTAGGCAACGGCGAGGGCGGACGCCGGGGGCCCGTCGAGGGGTCGCGTCTCGCAAGGGGCGCGGGCAGCTTGGGAGGCGTTCGCCCCACATCACTGTGGGAGACAATCATGAGACGATCGTTTCGAGGTGGCTGGCTCGCTGCCTGCCTCGCCACCGCTGCCGCGCTGGCCGCGCCCGCTGCGGGAGCTGCCGACAAGAAGCCCAATATTCTCGTGATCTGGGGCGACGACATCGGCGGCTTCAATATCAGCGCCTACAATCAGGGAATGATGGGCTACCGCACGCCCAACATCGATTCGATCGCGCATGAGGGCGCGCTTTTCACCGATTGGTATGGCCAGCAGAGCTGCACGGCCGGCCGCGCCGCCTTCATCACCGGCCAGTCGCCGATCCGCACAGGCCTTACCAAGGTCGGGTTGCCTGGCTCGCCAGAAGGCATGAAGGCCGAAGACCCGACGATTGCGACGCTGCTGAAGCCGCTTGGCTATGCGACGGGGCAGTTCGGCAAGAACCATCTCGGCGACCGAGACGAGATGCTGCCGACCGCGCATGGCTTCGACGAGTTCTTCGGCAATCTGTACCATTTGAATGCCGAGGAGGAGCCGGAGAATCCGGATTATCCGGCCGGCGCCGACTTCAAGAAGCGATTCGGACCGCGCGGCGTGATCCATTCCTGGGCGCTGCCCGATGGCGGCCAGAAGATCGTCGACACCGGTCCGCTGACTCGCAAACGGATGGAGACGGTCGACGAGGAAGTCACGAAGTCGGCTCTCGACTTCATGGACAAGGCCCATCAGGACGGCAAGCCGTTCTTCGTCTGGTGGAATTCGACCCGGATGCATGTCTTCACGCATCTGAAGCCGTCGTCTGAAGGCAAGACCGGGCTCGGCATCTATGCCGATGGCATGGTCGAGCATGACGGGATGGTCGGACAGCTGCTCGACGAGCTGAAAAAGCTCGGCATCGAGAATGACACCATCGTCATGTATTCGACCGACAACGGCGCCGAAACCTTCACCTGGCCCGACGGCGGCACGACGATGTTCCGCGGCGAGAAGAACACCAACTGGGAAGGCGGCTATCGCGTCCCCTCGGTGATCCGCTGGCCTGGCGTCATCAAGCCGGGCACGGTTGTCAACGACATCGCGGCGCATGAGGACATGCTGACGACGCTGGTCGCCGCCGCCGGAGATCCGAACGCCAAGGACGAGCTTCTCAAGGGCAAGACCATCGGCGGCCGCGACTACAAGGTTCATCTCGACGGCTATGATCTCGGCCCGGCGCTGAAGGGCGACGGCGCCTGGCCCCGGCACGAGTTCATCTATTGGACCGATGACGGCAGTGTCGCGGCGCTGCGCTACGACAATTGGAAGGTCACGTTCCTCGAGCAGGATGCGCTCGGTCTTCGCGTCTGGCAGGACCCGTTCAAGGAACTGCGCGCGCCGCTCCTGACCAATCTCCGAATGGATCCGTTCGAACGGGCCGAAGAGGAGAACGCGATGGGCTTCCAGCGCTGGTACATGGAACGGATGTTCGCCATGGCTCCGGCCGGCGCCTATGTCGGCGCCTGGCTGCAGAGCTTCAAGGATTTCCCGCCGCGTCAGAAGCCGGGCAGCTTCAATCTGAGCCGTGTGATGGAAGCCGTCACAGCCGGCTCACAGGGCAGCCAGTAAGCGGACCCTGACCAAGCCCCAAGAGAAACATGCGGCGGCGCCCGGCGAGGGGGCCGCCGTTTTCATGCGAGGAGCCGCGTCACGCTGCGCGAGGGATATTCGAAACGCGTTCCGTGATCCATGAAATCGGGTGCGAGCATGCGGACGATATCTGGCGCGACGACGCTCGGATGCTCGATGGTCGTAGGATCCTCGCCCGGCGCTGCCTTGGCGCGCATCTGCGTCCTGAGGCGGCCGGGATCGAACAGGTTGACGCGGATCGGTGTCGTGGCGACTTCCGCGGCATAGGTGCGGACGAGCATCTCGAGCGCCGCCTTCGAAGTTGCATAGGCGCCCCAGAACGGTCGGTGAGCGGTTCCGACGCTCGATGTCATGAAGAGCGCCCGGCCGGCGTCCGAGCGCTGCAGCAAGGGATCGAGCGATCGGATCAGCCGGTAGTTCGCCGTGACGTTGACCGTCATGACGTCGTTCCAGTCCTTCTGGTCGAGATGCGCCACTGGCGTGATCAGGCCGAGCAATGCGGCATTGCCGAACAGTCCGTCCAGTTTGCCCCAGCGCTCATAGATGGAGAGGCCGAGCCGATCGATCGCGTCGAGATCGCGCAGATCCAGCGGTACCAGCGTGGCGCTGCCGCCCTTGGCCTTGATCGCGTCATCAAGCTCCTCCAGCGCGCCGACGGTCTTGGCGATGGCGATCACATGGGCGCCGGCCGCGCCGAGCGCGATCGCCGCGTTCCAGCCGATGCCGCGCGAAGCGCCAGTGACGACCACGATGCGGCCGGAGAGATCGGGAGAGGTCATGGGGCTTGCTTTGGCTAGAGGGTATTCGCGAGGCTGGCGTCGTCAGGGACCAGCCGCGCGCCGCTGTGCCCTGGTGGCAAAATGGAAGACGCCGCGCTCGCGGCGGCGTCTCAGCTTGCTTCGGCCAGACGCGGCAGGGCCTGCACCTTGCCGCGGTCTTCATAGTCGGCGAGGCGGGTCGGATATTCGCCGGTGAAGCAGGCATCGCAGAACTGCGGCGCCTCGCCATTGCGCTTGGCCTCGCCGACGGCGCGATAGAGTCCGTCGATCGAAATGAAGGCGAGGCTGTCGGCCTTGATGTAGCGGGCGATCTCGTCGACGCTCATCTGCGCGGCGATCAGCTTCGATTTCTCAGGCGTATCGACGCCATAGAAGCAGCTGTCGGTGGTTGGCGGGCTGGCGATGCGCATATGCACTTCGCTGGCGCCGGCCTCTCGCACCATCTGGACGATCTTCATCGAGGTCGTGCCGCGCACGATCGAATCGTCGACGAGGATGACGCGCTTGCCGGCGAGGATCGCGCGGTTGGCGTTGTGCTTCAGCTTGACGCCCATATGGCGAATGGCATCGGTCGGCTCGATGAAGGTGCGTCCGACATAGTGGTTGCGGATGATGCCGAGATCGAACGGGATTCCGGCTTCCTCGGCATAGCCGATCGCGGCCGGCACGCCGGAATCCGGCACTGGCACGACGATATCGGCGGGAATGCCGCTTTCGCGCGCGAGTTCTTGGCCGATACGCTTGCGCACCGCATAGACGCCGCGCCCGTCGACAGCCGAATCCGGCCGGGCGAAATAGACATATTCGAAGATGCAGAAGCGAGAGGGCTGGCGTTCGAACGGATAGAGGCTCTCGATGCCCTCATCGGTGATGATGACGACTTCGCCGGCATTGATGTCGCGGACATAGCTCGCGCCGATAATGTCGAGCGCGCAGGTCTCGGAGGCGAGGATATAGGCATCCTCGAGCTTGCCGAGCACGAGCGGGCGTACACCGAGCGGATCGCGGCAGCCGAGCATCTTCTTTTCCGAGAGCGCCACCAGCGAATAGGCACCTTCGATGCGCCTGATCGCGTCGATGAAGCGGTCAAGCAGGCGGCCGTGATTGCTGGTCGCGATCAGGTGGATGATCGTCTCGGTGTCGGATGTCGACTGGAAGAGCGAGCCCCGACGCTGCAATTCCCGCTTCAGCGCCATCGCGTTGGTGAGATTGCCGTTATGGGCGACCGCGAAGCCGCCACCGGCAAATTCCGCGAACATCGGCTGCACATTGCGCAGCCCGGCGCCGCCGGTGGTCGAATAGCGATTGTGCCCGATGGCGCGCATGCCCGGCAGGCGATCGATCACAGCCTTGCGGGTGAAGTTGTCGCCGACCAGGCCGACATGCCGCTCGATCGAGAACTGGCGGCCATCATGGGCGGCGATACCAGCCGCCTCCTGGCCGCGATGCTGCAGGGCGTGCAGTCCGAGCGCCGTGAGCGCGGCGGCGTCGGGATGGCCGAAAACGCCGAAGACGCCGCATTCCTCGTGGAACGCGTCGTCGTCGGACGGGGCGGGCAACAGCGAGAAGTCGTCCATGATGTCCTATCCGCGCCGACTGTCCGGCCGCGCGCCTCTTACGGTTTCGCCTGTCCCCCGGTGGTCGCGTTCGGTGCCGCCGGTTCTTCTGCCGGCGCGTCGCCATTGTCGATCAGCGAATCGAGCCCTTGCCGCTCCTTGCCGCCATAGGCCGGGGCCTGATGATCGGTCGCCGCCGGCGGAATGGCGGCCGGCGGCGTGGTCGCGGCATCGGGCGAATCCGCTGGAGCGTCGACCGGAGGCGTCGCCTCTTCGGGCGCCGTGCCGTGCAACCGCTCCTGGATCGTCTTTTCGATATCTTCGGGAAGCGCCGCCACGAGGCGGTCGCCCAGTCGCTTCAATATGGGAGCTGTCTGGGCATTCGCCACCCAATCCGGCTGCCGGTCGGAGAGGATCCAGTTGAGGAAGGCGAAGGCAATGACGACCAGCAACACGCCGCGCGCGGCGCCAAACACGAATCCGAGCGTCCGGTCGAGCAGGCCGACTCGGCTGTCGACGACGAAATCCGAGATCCGCATCGCCAGATAACTGACGATGATCAGCGCGATGAAGAAGATGGCCGCAGCCGTCGCGATGATGGCGATGTTCTTGTTGGCGATATAGGGCTCAACATAGGGCAGCAGCGGCTTGTAGAAATAGAACGCCGCCACCGCCGCCAGCACCCAGGATGCAACGGACAGCACCTCGCGCACGAAGCCGCGCACCATGGCAAGCAATGCCGAGATGAGTACGACTACTACGACAACGCCATCGAGGATGGTGACCGACATCGTCCCGTTGACCCCCAGAACCGCCCCACGCCGGAGGCTTCACCGAACCAAGTTTCGCTAGTCCGACCTTGTCGTCCCAGTCCGTCGCGGCGCCGGCCGCTTGTCGACCGCCTCGCGCATCAATTCCCGCGCCACCGGCGGGCCAGAGGCCGCGATGGAGGCAACGAGACCGGCAAGCTGATCGATCCCGACGAGACCCGGTGTCTCGCCCTGTTCCTTGTCGATCGACTGGACTGGCAGCACGGCTTTTGCGAAACCCAGCTTCTGCGCCTCTTTCAGGCGCTGCGCGGCATGAACGACGGGCCTCACGGCACCAGACAGGCTGACCTCGCCGAAATAGACGCAATCGGCGGGGAGAGCAATACCGGAGAGCGAGGAGACGAGCGCCGCCGCGACCGCAAGATCCGCTGCCGGCTCATTGATCCGGAGGCCGCCAGCGACCGCGAGATAGACATCATGCGGCCCGAGCTTCACCCCGCAATGCGATTCCAGCACGGCAAGGACCATGGCGAGCCGTCCGCCGTCCCAGCCGACGACGGCGCGGCGCGGCGTCCCGAGCGGCGAAGGCGCGACCAGCGCCTGGATCTCGACCAGCACGGGCCGCGTGCCCTCCATGCCCGCGAAGACGGCCGCGCCGGGCGAGGCCGCGTTCCGCTCGCCGAGGAAAAGCTCCGATGGGTTCGGCACTTGGCTCAAACCCCCGCCGGTCATCTCGAACACGCCGATCTCGTCGGTGGCGCCGAAGCGGTTCTTCACGGCGCGGAGGATGCGGAAGTGGTGGCCGCCTTCGCCTTCGAAATAGAGCACGGCATCGACCATGTGCTCGACGACGCGCGGGCCGGCGATCTGGCCGTCCTTGGTGACATGGCCGACCAGGATGATGGTGGCGCCCGACTGCTTGGCGTAGCGGATCATCGCCTGCGCCGACGCGCGCACCTGCGTCACCGTGCCCGGTGCGGATTCGACTGTCGAGGTCCACAGGGTCTGAACGCTGTCGAGAATGACCAGTGCCGGCGGCTTGCCGGCTTCAAGAGTCGCGAGGATGTCCTCGACGCTGGTTTCGGCCGCGAGCGCGACAGGCGCGGCGGAAACGCCCATGCGTTCGGCACGAAGCCGCACCTGCGCCACCGCTTCCTCACCCGAGATGTACACGACGCGTTCGCCGCGCGCCGCGAGCGCCGCCGAAGCCTGCAGCAGCAGCGTCGATTTGCCGATGCCCGGATCGCCGCCGAGCAGCAGAGCCGAGCCGCGCACAAAGCCGCCGCCGGTGACCCGGTCAAGTTCGGCGATGCCCGAGGCAATGCGCGGCGGCGACTTGCTCTCGCCGGCCAGCGCCTGCAACTCGACGACGCGGCCGCGCGCCGCAACCTTGCCCGGCCCGCCGCCGATGCCGCCGGACGTGTTCTCCTCGACGAGCGTGTTCCACTCGCCGCAGGATTCGCAGCGGCCCTGCCAGCGCGGACTGACCGCGCCGCAATTTTGGCAGATGAACTGAAGACGAGCCTTTGCCATCAAAGATCCTTGGCCATCAGAAACCCTTGGCCATCAGGATGCACAGGCCATCATGCCCCTCCCAGATAGTGTCGGCGGTAGCGTTTGCCGAGGCTGGTCAGGAGTTCATAGCCGATCGTCCCGGCATGGGCGGCAACCTCGTCGACCGGAATGTTGGGGCCGAACAATTCGGCATGATCGCCGCGTTGCGCCTCCGGAATATCCGTCACATCGATCGCCAGAAGATCCATCGAGATCCGGCCAACGAGCGGCGCGCGCCGGCCATGCAGGAAGGCGCTGGCGCCTGCCGCGCCGTCGCTGGAGCTGGCCTGGCGATGATAGCCGTCCGCATAACCGGCCGAGAGGATCGCGATCCGGCTTGGCCGGGTCACATGCTGCGTGGCGCCATATCCGACCGATTGTCCGACGCCCACCTGGCGAACCTGCACGATCCGCGCTTCGGCGCAGACGACAGGTTCGAGCGCCGCGAAGGCATCTCCGAACCGCCCGCCATAAAGCGCGATGCCGGGGCGCACGAGATCGAAATGATAGTCCGGCGAAAGATGCAGCCCGGCCGAATTGGCGAGCGAGGCGGGGAGCGCTGGAAAAAAGCGCGCCGCCGTCCCGAAAGCGGCTAGCTGCGCGGCATTGAGCGGGTGATCCGGCTGATCGGCACAGGCGAGGTGGCTCATGACCAGCGATAGGCCAAGCGCTTCGGCACGGTCCGCCAGCCCTGCCGCCTCATCGAGCGTGACGCCGAGCCGGTTCATGCCCGTATCGACATGCAACGCCGCGCGGCCGTCCCCTCCAGCCGCCTTGTAGGCCGCCCATTCGTCGATCTCCGCTAGGGAGCCAAGCACGGGCTGCAGCGCACTCTCTGCCAGGAGGGTCGCCGTTCCGGGGATGAGGCCGTTCAGGACATAGATCGTGGCGGCCGGCGCGAGCGTGCGCAGCTGGATGCCTTCCTGGGGCAGGGCGACGAAGTATGTGCGGCACCCCGCCTTCGCCAGAGCCGGCACGGCCTCTGCGAGGCCGATGCCATAGGCATCTCCCTTGACCGCCGCGGCGGTCTCGGCGCCGCCGGCGCGATCGGCAAGGGTGCGCCAGTTGCGCGCCAGCGCACCAAGATCGACGGTCAGGCGACCGCCGCCCCCCCAATTCCCGGCGGCCGCGTCATCAATCGATTCCATGGGGCGACTTTACACGGGAATTCGCGGCGAGATTATTGCGGACCCATCGTCCGCCGGTGATTTTCACCCGGCCATCCGCAGGAGTTTTGACATGACCAGCATGAGCATCGCGACCGTCACGCTCGTCGTCGACGATTATGACCCGGCGATCGCCTGGTACACGGAGAAGCTCGGCTTCGCTCTGGTGGCCGATACGCCGCTCGGCGGCGGCAAGCGCTGGGTGCTGGTGGCGCCGGCTGGCGGGGGTGCACGGCTGCTGCTCGCCAAGGCCGAAGGCGAGGCTCAGGCGGCGCGGGTCGGCGACCAGACCGGCGGCCGCGTTGGCTTCTTCCTCGAGACCGATGACTTCGCTCGCGATCACGCGGCTTTTCTCGCCGCCGGCGTCACCTTTCGCGAAGAGCCGCGCCACGAGGCCTACGCGACCGTCGCGGTGTTCGAGGATCTCTATGGCAACACTTGGGACCTCCTGCAGCCGAAGGGCTGAGACGATCGAGGCCCGTCAGGAAAAATAGGGCGCGAGATTCGACCGGATGCGGTCGAGGATCGGCCGACCCGAAAGGTCGGGTTCGAAAGTCAGGCCCGTGATCGTCTCGAAGGCCTGGATATAGACTTTGGACGTCTGCGCGACGAGTTCGGCCGGAATTTCGGGGATCGGATCCTTGTAGGGATCGCAGCGCGCCGCGACCCATGCGCGGATGAAATCCTTGTCGAAGCTCGGCGGCCTTTCGCCAGCCTCGAAGGCGGCTTGATAGCGGTCGGCCAGCCAGTATCGGCTGCTGTCGGCGGTGTGGATTTCGTCGGCGAGAACGACGCGGCCATCGCGGTCGACGCCGAACTCATATTTGGTGTCGACGAGGATGAGGCCGCGTTTGGCGGCGCGCTGCTGGCCACGTGCGAACAGCGCCAGCGCATAGCGCGAGACTGTGTCCCACTGCTCGGGCGTCAACAGCTTCTGGGCCAGGATGTCCGCGCCGGAGAGGGGCTCGTCATGGCCGCCGTCGAAGGCCTTGCTGGTCGGCGTCAGAATCGGCTGAGGCAGGCGTTCGTTATCGCGCAGCCCGTCAGGCAGACTGAGGCCGTACATGTTGCGCTCGCCGCGCTTGTATTTGGTCAGCACCGACGTGCTGGTCGTGCCGGCGAGATAACCGCGCACGACCATCTCGACCGGCAATATGTCGAGCCGCGTGCCGATCACCACATTCGGATCGGGATAGGCCAGGACATGGTTCGGGCAGATATCGGCTGTCTCCTCGAACCAGTGGCGCGCCGTCTGTGTCAGCACCTGACCCTTGTAGGGGATGGCGGTCAGAATCCTGTCGAAAGCGCTCAGGCGATCGGTCGCGATGATGATGCGCCGGCCGTCCGCGAGATCGTAATTCTCGCGAACCTTGCCGCTATAGCGGTTCGGCAGTTCCGGGATGAAGGCGTCGGTCAGGACGGGCAGAGCGACCATGGGATGTCGAACTCTCGCTGGCGAATGTCGATCGCGCCTGCTTAAGCCAGCAAAGCGGCGGCCACCAGCCCGGATCGCGACCGGCTGCCGGGATCAGTCATAGGCCTCTGGCAGCTGGTCGCGGCGGACGAGATTGGAGAAGCGCGTCACCTCGGCTTCGAACTGCAGCTGCACCGTGCCGGTCGGGCCGTGGCGCTGCTTGCCGACGATGACTTCGGCGACGCCGGCGACCTGCTCCATCTCGGCCTGCCACTTGAAGAATTCCTCGCTGCCTTCCTTCGGCATCTTGCTCTTCAGGTAATACTCGTCGCGATAGACGAACATCACCACGTCGGCGTCCTGCTCGATCGAGCCGGATTCGCGAAGATCGGAGAGCTGCGGCCGCTTGTCGTCGCGCGATTCGACCTGACGCGACAGCTGCGACAGCGCGAGGATCGGTACGGCCAGTTCCTTGGCCAGCGCCTTGAGGCCCGTGGTGATCTCGGTGATTTCCTGCACGCGGTTGTCGCTGCGCTTGCCGGAGCCCGAGAGGAGCTGCAGGTAGTCGATGACCAGAAGGTCGAGCCCGCGCTGGCGCTTCAGCCGCCGCGCGCGCGCGGTGAGCTGGGCGATCGAGATGCCGCCGGTCTGGTCGATATAGAGCGGGATGCGCGCCATCTCGCGTGCCGCCGCGACGACGCGGGCGAACTGCCGCTCGTCGATCGAGCCGCGGCGGATATGCGAGGACGAAACGCCCGATTGCTCGGCGATGACGCGCGTCGCCAATTGCTCGCCCGACATTTCGAGCGAGAAGAAGCCGACAATGCCGCCATTCACCGTCTTCATCGCGCCGTCCGGCTGCAACTCGCCGCGATAGGCCTTGGCGATGTTGTAGGCGATGTTGGTGGCGAGCGAGGTCTTGCCCATGGCGGGACGGCCGGCAAGCACGATCAGATCGGAAGGCTGGAGACCGCCCATCTGCTTGTCGAGATCGTCAAGGCCGGTTGCGATGCCGGAAAGATGGCCATCGCGCTGATAGGCGGCGCTGGCCATGTCGATGGCGTTCTTCAGCGCCTCTTCGAAGGAGTGGAAGCCTCCGTCATAGCGCCCGGTCTCGGCCAGCGCGAACAGCCGGCGCTCGGCATCCTCGATCTGCGCGCGCGGCGGCATGTCTATCGGCGCGTCATAGGCGATGTTGACGACATCCTCGCCAATGCCGATCAGCGAGCGGCGCAGCGCGAGATCATAGATCGCGCGGCCGTAATCCTCGGCATTGATGATCGTCGTCGCCTCGGCGGCGAGGCGCGCCAGATATTGCGCGAGGTTCATGTCGCCGATGGCAAGCTCGGCCGGCAGGAACGTCTTCAGCGTGACCGGCGTCGCCACCTTGTTGGCGCGGATGATGCTCGACGCGACTTCGTAGATCTGGCGGTGGATCGGCTCGTAGAGATGAACCGGCTCAAGAAAGTCGGAGACGCGATAGAACGCCTCGTTGTTGACGAGGATCGCACCGAGGAGAGCCTGCTCGGCCTCGATATTGTGCGGCGGCTGGCGATAAAAATCCGCGGCCTGCTGCGGCAAAGCTCGTGCTGGAAGGTTCATCGTCCTCGCTCTCAATCCCGTAGAGTCCATAGGAGCCGGGGGAGTGGCGAATGCAACGCGGTGGCGCACGAATCATCGCGCCTGACGCAGGACATCCCGCAATCAACAGCATGTCTGATGGCTTCGCAATGCTTCTTGCGCGTGTCCGAATCGTGACACCGCCATCTGTGGAGCGTAGCGGGGATAACAGTCTTTGCGTTTTTTCTCGGGCCCCCGCGCGTAGGGAGGCCCGGTCAGCATGCGTTACGTCACCGGGACTGGGCAGCTTTCACCCGATGAGGCAGCCGATGACACTGGAACAAGCGATCTTCGCGCTGAAGCGATTTGGGCTCGGACCGAGGCCGGGCGATGCCGCGCGCATCGCCGATGATCCGCGCGGCGCGCTCCTGGCCGAGCTTGCGATGCCCCCGCCGGACAATCTCGGCCCGGAGGCGAGCCCCGATGCGACCGACGTCTTCGTCGCCATTCGCGCCGATCAGGAAGCCCGCAAGATGAAGCGTGATGCCGAGCGGGCATCGATGGCAGGGCCCGCGGGTCCGAACGGCATGGCGGATGCCGCGGGAGCGGTTGCAAAGCCCAAGGATGCAAAGCCGGCCCCAAACGTCGCCAGGCAGATCTATGTCGACGAGATCAGCCGCCGCATCGCCGCAGCTGACAGTGCGGGGATCGGCATCACCGAGCGGCTGGTCCAGTTCTGGGCCAATCACTTTGCCGTCCAGAGCGACAAGGACGAGATGGTGCGCGGCCTTGCCGGCAGCTTCGAGCGCGAGGCGATCCGGCCCTTCGTGCTCGGGCGCTTCGAGGACATGCTGCTCGCCGCGACGCGTCATCCGGCGATGCTGCTCTCGCTCGACAATGCCGGTTCGGTCGGTCCCGATTCGCCGGTCGGCAGGAAGCGCGGCCTTGGCCTCAACGAGAACCACGCCCGCGAGTTGATGGAGCTTCACACAGTGGGCGTTGGCGGAGGCTACTCGCAGGCCGACGTGACGTCGCTGGCCGAAGTCCTGACCGGGTGGACCTTTGTGCGCGACCGGGCCCGGCCCAGCGCCGGAGATTTTGCCTTCAATCCCGGCCTGCACGAACCGGGCGACAAACGCGTCATGGGCCGGACCTACCGCGAGGATGTCGTCTATGCCGTAGGAAACGAGGGGCAAGGCCTCGCCGTCCTGCATGATCTGGCTGCAAGCCCGGCAACGGCCAAGCACCTTGCGTTCAAGCTAGCTCGACACTTCGTCGCTGATGATCCGCCGAAGCCGTTGGTCGACCGTCTTGCCGCGACCTTCACGGCGACGCACGGCAATCTCAAGGCCGTCACCGAGACGCTGCTGAAATCCGACGAAGCCTGGGCGCCGACGCGCAAGTTCGCGACCCCGCAGCAATTCACGATCGCAGCCATGCGGGCGCTCGACGCCTCGATCGATGCGCCGATGCTGATTCGCACCTTGAACGTGCTGGGACAGCCGATCTGGGCGCCGATCTCGCCTGAAGGTTTTCATGATGACAAGGCGACCTGGCTCGCGCCTGACGCGATGACCAGCCGGCTCGATGTGGCCGATCAGTTTGCGCAGAAGGCGAAGGTCAACCTGCCGCCGGCCGATCTCGTCGCGGCTGTACTCGGGCCGTCCGCTTCGGCGGATACGCGCCAGGCCGTTGCCCGCGCCGAATCAGAACGCCAGGCGCTGGCTCTCGTCGTGATGAGCCCCGAATTCCTTTGGAGGTAGCCATGAGCGACCGCAATCCCAGTTCGACCCGTTCCCTGGCGCCAACCCGCCGCCTGTTCCTCGCCTCGGCGGGGGCTTTCGTCGCTTGGGCGCATATGCCCCGCGCCGCCTTTGCCGGCACGCGCGATCCGCGCTTCGTCGTCGTCATCCTGCGGGGGGCTATGGACGGGCTCGCTGCCGTGCCGCCCGTCGGCGATCCCGATTATGCCAAACTGCGTGGCGACATCGCAATTGGCAGTCCCGGCATCGCCGGCACTGTTCCGCTCGACGGCTTCTTCGCTCTGAACGACGCCATGCCGAAGCTGAAGCAGCTCTATGGCTCAGGCGAAGCGCTGATCGTCCATGCGGTCGCGACACCTTATCGCGACCGCTCGCATTTCGACGGACAGGATGTGCTGGAAAGCGGCCTGACGCAGCCGGGCGCCAGCCGCGACGGCTGGCTCAACCGCGCCGTCGCGGCGCTGCCGCGGGGCGAGGCGGTGCGGCCGGCAAGTGGGCTTGCGGTCAGCCCGACCGTGCCGTTGGTGCTGCGCGGCGGTGCGCCGGTCTTCACCTGGATGCCGGACGGATTGATGCCTGTCGGCATGGACACTGCCGACCGCCTCGCCGGTCTGTACGATCACGCCGATCCGGAACTCGCCGGGGTTTTCAGCGCCGGCCGCACCATCGACCGCATGGCGGCTGGCGGAACAGCGGTGAAAGGTGGCGATATCGGCGCAAGCTTCCGCCGCATCGCGGTCGGTGCCGGGCGCTTGCTGGCAGAGCCGGACGGGCCGCGCATCGCCGCGATCAGTTTCGACGGCTGGGACACCCATGCGAGCGAAGGGCCTGAAAATGGCCAGCTCGGACGCCGCCTCGGCGCCCTCGATGGAGCCCTCGACGCCTTGAAGGCGGAACTCGGCCCGGCCTGGGCCGATACCGTGGTCGCGGTCATGACGGAATTCGGCCGCACCGTGCATGTCAACGGCACCGACGGCACCGATCACGGCACGGCGACGACTGCCTTCCTGGTCGGCGGCGCCGTCAAGGGCGGGCGTGTGCTCGCCGATTGGCCGGGCCTTGCGCCGGACAAGCTCTACCAGCAGCGCGACCTTGCCCCGACGATGGATCTGCGGGCGGTGCTGAAGGGCGTGCTGCGCGATCACCTCGGCATCGCCGAGCCCGTGCTGGCGGCGACGATCTTTCCCGGCAGCATCGGCGTGCGCCCGATCGCAGGTCTTGTCGCCTGAGGAGAAGAACCGCCGGCTATTCGCCGGCGATCTTCAGCGAGGGGCGCTGTCCGGCGTGGTCGCGGTGACGCAGCGCCTCTTCCGCATGCCAGATATAGTCGCGCGTCAGCGGCAGAGCGTGCTGATCGCGGACAAGCTGGATCTGGAAGATCATCATGTCCTGGTAGCGGAAGGCCGTTTCTGACGCTGCGAGATAGAATTCCCACATCCGGCAGAACACTTCGTCATAGAGCTTCAGGGCATCGTCACGCCGGGCCATGAAGCGCTCGCGCCATTCGCGCAGCGTCTCCGCATAATGAAGTCGCAGGATCTCGATATCGGTGATCTTCAGGCCGGCGCGCTCGATCTCCGGGATCACCTCGGACAGCGACGGGATATAGCCGCCCGGGAAGATGTATTTGTGGATCCAGGAGTTGGTCTCGCCCGGCAGGTCGAACCGGCCGATCGCATGCAGCACCATGACGCCATCATCGGCCAGCAGGTCGCGCGTCTTCTCGAAGAATTCCCGATAATGTCCGACGCCGACATGCTCGAACATTCCGACCGAGATGATGCGGTCGAAGCGGCTCGTCAGATGGCGATAGTCCTTGAGCAGGAAGCGCGTGCGGTCGGCGACACCCTTCTCGCCTGCGCGGGCGTTCGAAACCTTGTGCTGTTCTTCCGATAGCGTCACGCCGGTGACGTCGATATCCGCGTGATCGGCGAGATAGAGCCCGAGTCCGCCCCAGCCTGAGCCGATATCGAGCACCTTCTGTCCGGACTGCAGCGCGAGCTTGGACGCCAGATGCCGTTTCTTGGCGACTTGCGCTTCCTCGAGCGACGCATCGGCCGTCTCGAAATAGGCGCAGGAATATTGCTGATCGCTATCGAGGAACAGCGAATAGAGCCGGCCATCGAGATCGTAGTGGTGTGCGACATTCTGCCGGGCGCGGAACGGCGTGTTCCACTGGCGGAACCGCCGCGTCCAGACCCGCACGCGATAGATCGCGCGCATCCACCAGGATCGGCCCGTGCCGCCGATATTCTGCAGCACGACGGCGAGGAATTCGTAGATCGAGCCCTTCTCGATCACAAATCCCCCGTCCATGAATGCTTCCCCGAGCTTCAGCTCGGGATTGAGCATGACGCCGCGCTCGGCCGCTTTCGATGTGAAGCGGACACGAACCGTATCGCCGCTGCCATCGCCGAAGCGATGCAGCCGACCCTTGGCGTCGATGATTTCGAGCGAGCCCTTCTTGAGCACGCTCGACATATAGTTGGTGAGCAACCGATTCATGGTGAAGACCCGCTGCCCTTTCGGATGATCCCGGCTGTGCGGGAGAGGCTTCGGCTGTGAGGCGGCGCACTATCTTGGCGTCGGGTAGATGTTAGCCCCGATTTTGCCACGATTTCAAGCGGCTAGCTGAGCAGGCTGAAAGTCGTTCCAGAGAATGCAAAAGGGGCGCGCTGCTGATGCAGCGCGCCCCTTCAAAAAGTAAGGCGTCCTTTGGGTTCTGCGGACCCTCAGACCTCTTCGGCGTCCTCGTCGAGAGCGACCTCGAGCTCTTCCTCGTCCTCGAGCGGCTCGAGTTCGAACTGCTCGCGGACGGTCAAATCTTCACCACGGGCCTGCCGATCGGCCTCGTCGGCGCTGCGGGCGACGTTGATCGTGACGGTTGATTCGACTTCCGGATGCAGCGCGATGGCGATCTGGTGCAGGCCGATCGTCTTGATCGGATGCTCGAGCACGACCTGGTTGCGGGCGACGGAGAAACCCGCCTCGGTGACGAGATCGGCAATGTCGCGGCTCGACACCGAACCATAAAGCTGGCCGGTTTCGCCGGCCTGGCGCACGACGATGAACGACTGGCCGTTCAGCTTCTCGGCGACAACGTCGGCTTCCTTCTTGCGCTCGAGATTGCGCGCCTCGAGGTGGGCCTTCTGGCCCTCGAAGGTCTTCTTGTTGGCTTCGGTCGCGCGGAGCGCCTTGCCCTGCGGCAGCAGGAAGTTGCGGGCAAAGCCGTTCTTGACGTGCACGATCTCGCCCATCTGGCCGAGCTTTGCGACGCGTTCCAGCAGAATGACGTCCATGTTCAGTTCTCCTTGTTCAATGATTTCAAAGTTATGTGGAAGCACCCGTCCCGCCGGCGGACCGGCGGAAACGGAGATTGAGAACGGTGTCGGCAACGCCCAGCACGGCCATCATCACGATCGGCAGCATGAAGACGAAGCTCGCCGCGTAGACGAGGAACAGCATCGCGAATCGCCCCGGCTTGCCTCGGAGGAGCGCGTGCATCGCGCCATATCCGGCAAGCGCGAAGGCAAAGCCGAGCGCCCCGGCGAAGGCGGCGGCGATATGGCCGGCACCGCCAGGAAGAATGCAGCCGACAAGCGCGACGCCGAGCGCCGGCACAAGAAAAGCGGGCGGCACGACCGTCCACATCGGTGTCCAGCCGCGCCGCAGCAATCCGGACATGCGCGCAATATGGCCGCCGAGCCAGAGATTGAGCACCGCAGCGCCGAGCGCGAAGCAGCCAGCGGTGGCCGGCATCAGCGCGACGGAGAAGCTGACGATCGGCGTCAACTGCTCGGTCGTCGGCGCGTCGGAACTGGCGCCGCCGGCGGCGAGCCACGCCTCGAATGCCTTGACGGTCTGCGTCACCAGCGTTGCCGGATCGAAGCCGAGCATGACGCCGGCAGCGATGATGCCGGCGGCAGTCGCGAGCGCCAGGCGGGCGAGCACCATGCCGAGCGGAAACCACTCGACAGCCTCCGGCGCACTGTCATGCGGCCGCGACAGGCCGACGAGATGAGCCGCCCAGGCGATCGGCGCGCCGAAGACGAGCAGATGCAGCAGTCCGGCAAGCGGATTGAAGGCAGCGGCAATAATCGCGGCGGCCACGAGGGCGGCCGTTGCGCCCGAAAGCGTGCCGAAACCGATGCCGGCTATGGCGACGGGGAGGGGGGAGAGCAGGAAAAGCGGCAAGGCCAGCGCGGTGCCGCTGATGACGCTGGCAAACAGGAGCGCGGCAGCGAGGCCGGCGCCGAGGCCAATGAGGATGTTTCGCGTCATCGTGCTTTCGCTGTCCCGCTCGTCGGAGCGGTTAGAGGCAGGTCGCGGAATGCGCCGGCCCCAACCAGGTCTCGCCTCACGGATACGAACACGTCGTCCCGGAGACAGGATGGCCTCCCGGCAATGCCGGAAGGCCTTGTTCGCGCCGGCTCAAGGCCGGCAGGCGTCCTACTTGATCACGTAGGGCAGCAGGCCGAGGAAGCGCGCGCGCTTGATCGCCTGGGCGAGCTCGCGCTGCTTCTTGGCCGAAACGGCCGTGATGCGGGACGGAACGATCTTGCCGCGCTCGGAAATGTAGCGCTGCAGAAGGCGGACGTCCTTGTAGTCAATCTTCGGCGCGTTGGGGCCGGAGAAGGGGCACGTCTTCCGGCGACGGAAGAACGGGCGACGACCACCGCCGCTGCTGGTAGAGGTCGTGGAAGCGCTGGAACCACCGAAATCAGACATTATTCAGCTCCACCTTCGGTTTCTTCGCTGCGGGGACGGCGCTCGCCGCGGAAGCCACCGCCGCCGCCTCCACCGCCTTCACGATCGCCACGGAAACCGCCGCCACCGCCGCCGCCGAAGCTGCGCGGCCGGTCGCCACGATCACCGAAGCGACCGCCGCGGTCGCCGTCACGATCGTCGCGGTCGCGCTTCTGAAGCATGGCCGACTGACCTTCCTCAAGCGCGTCGACGCGGATGGTGAGAACGCGAAGGACGTCCTCGTTGATGCGCTGCTGACGCTCGAGCTCGGCAACGGCAGCTGCCGGCGCGTCGATATTGAGCAGCGTGTAGTGAGCCTTGCGGTTCTTGCGGATGCGGAACGCAACCGACTTCAGGCCCCACTGCTCAATCTTGGCGACGGAGCCGCCATTGGCTTCGAGGATGCCCTTGAACGTCTCGGTCAGCGTCTCGACCTGCTGCGCCGACACGTCCTGCCGGGACAGAAATACGTGTTCGTAAAGCGGCATGATTGCCCTTTCCCTTTCAATTCCCGGCGCCAAGCCTCACCGAAGCCTTCGAGGGAAGGCAAGCGGTACAACTTCGAGAGCGGAGACACGGGAAGACGGGATCCTTTGATCCCTGCGGCAAGCGCCGCCTTCCGTTCAACCCCCGGCCGGGTGTCATAACGACGGGCGGTGCATACATCCAAAGGCCCGGGAAGGCAAGCCTTGCCGCCAGATACGCCATGCCTCGCTCCATGGCCCAAAGTCAGATGCAATGGACCGAACGGCTCGGCGGCTTTCGGGAGGATGGTGTGATCATAAGGTCACCCATCGAAATTCGTGATGCGTTCATCAGCAGAACGCCGCTTTTCTTTCGCCTGATCCATCGGCATAGTGCCTCACCTTCAAGCAGATCGCTGGCGGCGCCCCGCATTCGGGCCGCACGCTCCCGCCGATCGACGCTTCAACCGAGGACTATATCGTGACTGAGAGGGTTGCTGCCATGCCCGCCGCAGCGGGCCGTGATGTTGTCGGCCGGACCGCCTTTGGCATCCTGGTCGCGATCAGCATGTCGCATCTGCTGAACGACCTCATGCAATCCGTGATCTCCGCGATCTATCCGATTCTGAAGACAGAGTTTTCGCTCGATTTCGGCCAGATCGGCATCATCCAGCTTGTGTTCCAGTGCACAGCCTCGATCCTGCAGCCGGTCGTTGGCATCTATACTGACAAGAAGCCGATGCCGTTCTCCCTGCCGGTGGGCATGGGCTGCACGTTGCTCGGGCTGCTGTTGCTGGCGACGGCTGGACATTATTCCGTCATCCTGATCTCGGTCGCACTGATCGGCTTGGGGTCGTCGATCTTCCATCCCGAATCGTCCCGCGTCGCCCGCATGGCCTCCGGCGGCCGCCATGGTCTCGCTCAGTCGCTCTTCCAGGTCGGTGGCAATTTCGGCTCGGCCATCGGCCCGCTGCTCGCCGCCTTCATCGTTCTGCCGCGCGGGCAGGGCGCCGTGGCCTGGTTCGCGCTCGCCGCACTGGCCGGCATCATCATCCTGTCGCGGGTCGGCTTCTGGTATCGGGCGCAGCACCGTGCCGGTATCGGCCGCAAGCAGGCGAAGTCGACGCATGTGATGCTGCCGCGCGCCGTCATCACGCGCTCAATCATCATCCTCGCGCTGCTGATCTTCTCCAAGTTCTTCTACATGGCGGCGCTGTCGAGCTACTACACGTTCTATCTGATCGACACGTTCCACGTTTCGGTGCGCGATTCGCAGCTGCTGCTGTTCGTCTTCCTCGGCGCGGTCGCGGTCGGGACCATCGCCGGCGGGCCGATCGGCGACCGGTTCGGCCGCAAATTCGTCATCTGGTTCTCGATCCTAGGCGTGCTGCCGTTCACACTGGCGCTCCCGCATGCGAATCTCGCATGGACGGTTGCGCTTTCGGTGATCATCGGCCTCGTCCTGTCCTCGGCCTTCTCCGCGATCATCGTCTATGCGCAGGAGCTGATCCCCGGAAAGGTTGGCCTGGTGTCCGGCCTGTTCTTCGGCTTTGCCTTCGGCATGGGCGGCATCGGCGCGGCCGCGCTTGGACAACTGGCTGACATGACCTCGATCACCTTCGTGTTCCAGGTCTGCGCATTTCTGCCGGTGATCGGATTGCTGACGGCATTCCTGCCCAATGTCGAGCCGAAGCGAAACTAGGGGCGTTTCGTCGCGCGGGCCGCGCGCCCGCGGCCTTGCCATGCTTCCGCCCGGAAGGCGGTGTGGGTGACCGTCCGCTGTTCATGCGGACGGATGCCATCATGACCCAACTGAAGCCCACGCTCGTTCTCGCTTGCGTTGTCGTGACCATGGCCTTGGCCGGTGTCGCGCGCGCCGATCCGCCGGCGGCCTGCTGGTCGGCCGCGGCGCTGGCCGGACGCCCCGATGAAGTGGCGAAGCACAGGCCGGGTCCGTCGGATCAGGTGAGTGTGCCGCAGGCATCGCCTCCGAATGCGAGTGTGGCATCGCCCGGATCGGGCGTTGTCCGTCGTGTCGTGCCCCGGGACCGCCGCAAGCTTGTCGCGCTGACATTCGATCTCTGCGAGGGTTCAGGCGAGGTTGCGGGCTATGACGGCGCGATCGTCGACCGCCTGCGCGCTCTGAAGGTTCCGGCCACCTTCTTCATGGGTGGGCGCTGGGCGCAAAGCCATGAAGAACGGGCGATGCAGCTTCTCGCCGATCCGCTGTTCGAAGTCGGCGACCACACTTACGATCATGCCGACCTTGCTCATGCCGACGCTGCACGGATCGATCTCGAGATTGCGCGCACGGAAGCGGTCATTGGCGGTCTCTCCGCCCGCCTCGCAAAGACCTGCCCCGCGGCGGGCCTGCCGCCCAAGACCCGTCTGTTCCGCTTTCCCTATGGCGCCTGTGGCGCCGAAGGGCCTGCGGCGGTCCGGGCCGCCGGGCTGGTGCCGATCCAGTGGGATGTCGTTTCCGGCGATCCGTCCGGCGTCGCGGCGGCGCCGATGGCGCGCGGCGTGCTCGGCGAGGTTAAGCCGGGCTCGATCATCGTGATGCATGCCAATGGGCGCGGCCGCCATACAGCCGAAGCGCTGGCGACGATTATCCCGCAGTTGCGGGCGCGCGGTTATGAATTCGTCACCGTCAGTGATCTGATGGCTGCCGGACGTCCCGAGACCTCAGGCGCCTGCTTCATTGAGCATCCGGGCGATACAGCGCGCTATGATCATCCAAAGGCGGTGCCGACCAAAACGAAAGGGGCCGGCGCGATGCCGACCCCTTCAAGCGAGTAGCCCCCCTCGCATCAATGGCCGGCGAGCTGGCCGCTGCCGTCCCACTGCGAACTGTCCTCGGACAGGCCGACAGTCTGGTCATCATTGACGGTGACGACGACCTTCTCGCCGGGGATGAGGCCCATCAAAAGGCTGGGATTGCTGACCTTGAACGTGCGTCCGTCGATCAGCGTCACCGACCCCGAAGCGTTGTCGAGGGTCCTCACGGTGCCCGCGTCCACATCCACCGCGAGCGCGGCGCCCGCAGAACCCATCACCATGACCAGGGGAAGAACGAATGCGATCTTTCTCATGACGGTCTCCATCATCGTCCTGTCCTCACCCGCCATTTGCAGCAATGCCACCCGCTGGTGCGCCGGCTGAAACGTCGTGAGACATTATGGATTTGAAGCCCCAATTGTGGTGCGCAAGCGTTCGTAAGCCAGATGAACGAAATTTAATAAGTCAGCCATACTATCACATTTTTGGGAGGCCGACGGAACGGCCGCTTTCGTGCGTAGCGGCGGCGCCCGGGCTTGACTTCGCCTCACGAAGGCGCGATTAGCCGCCGCCGATATGCTGCGGGCCGCCGGCTCGCGAAGGGCAGACCGGGAGCGGAATTCTTGACGACAGCTCTGACGTTTCCAGGCCAGGGAAGCCAGGCGGTCGGCATGGGCAAGGCCCTCGCCGAAGCCTATCCCGAGGCCCGCGCCGTCTTCGCGGAAGTCGACGACGCGCTTGGCGAAAATCTCTCGGCCATCATCTTCGAAGGCCCGATCGAGACGTTGACACTGACGGCCAATGCGCAGCCGGCGTTGATGGCCGTCAGCCTCGCCGCACTTCGCGCGCTGGAGGCGAACGGGCTCGACGTCGGAAAGATGGCGGCCTTCGTGGCCGGGCACTCGCTCGGCGAATATTCCGCGCTTGCGGCGGCGGGCAGCCTCTCGATCGCCGAGGCGGCGCGCCTGCTGCGCATTCGCGGCGCCGCCATGCAGGCGGCGGTTCCGGTCGGCGAGGGCGCCATGGCGGCGCTGCTCGGCCTCGATTTCGAGACCGCCGTCGCCGTAGCGGCGGAAGCTGCCGAAGGCGATGTCTGTGAGGCTGCCAACGACAATGGTCCCGGCCAGGTGGTGATTTCGGGCTCGCGTGCCGCGATCGAGCGCGCGATCGAGATCGCCAAGGCCAAGGGCGCCAAACGCGCGCTGCTGCTGCCGGTGAGTGCGCCTTTCCACTGCGCTCTGATGCAGCCGGCCGCCGACGCGATGCGGGAGGCCCTTTCCGAGGTGCTCATCGCCCCGCCGGTCGTGCCGCTCGTCGCCAATGTGCTGGCCGCGCCGATCAGCGATCCGGACGCAATCCGCAGCCGGCTCGTCGAGCAAGTCACCGGCATGGTCCGATGGCGCGAGACTGTCATCTGGCTGGATGGCCAGGGTGTCGATCTTCTCCTCGAAGTCGGCGCCGGCAAAGTGCTGTCCGGACTTGCCAAGCGAATCGCACCCGCGGTCCGAACCCAGTCGGTCGGTCTGCCCGACGACGTTCCGGCCGCGATGGCGCTGCTCGGCTGAGCGCGCCGCATCACCCGATCGACAAAGGAGTTCCGCGATGTTCGACTTGACCGGCAAGCGCGCCCTCGTAACGGGCGCGAGCGGCGGCATCGGCCGCGCGATCGCGGTCGCCCTGCATGGTCAGGGCGCGAGCGTCGTGATCTCCGGCACAAGGCGCGAAGCGCTCGACGCGCTGGCGGCTGAACTCGGTGATCGCGTCTTCATCCAGACCTGCAATCTCTCCAGCGCCGAGGATGTCGAGACACTGGTCCCGGCCGCCGAGGAGAAGCTCGGCGGGCTCGACGTGCTGGTAAACAATGCCGGCATCACCCGTGACATGCTGTTCGCGCGTCTCTCCGACGAGGCCTGGAGCGATGTGCTCGACGTCAACCTGACGGCGCCGTTCCGTCTGACGCGCGCCGCTTTGCGCGGCATGATGCGCCAGCGTTCGGGCCGCATCATCAATATAACGTCGATCGTCGCCGTGACGGGGAATGCCGGGCAGGGCAATTATACAGCGTCGAAGGCCGGCCTGATCGCGATGTCGAAGTCTCTCGCGCAGGAAGTTGCCGGCCGAAACATTACGGTCAATTGTGTCGCGCCGGGATTCATCGAGACAGCGATGACCGATGTGCTGAATGACAAGATCAAGGCCTCGCTGCTCGAACGCGTGCCAGCAAAGCGTCTTGGCAGCGGCGAGGACATCGCCGCCGCAGTCGTCTATCTTGCTTCGGCCGAGGCGGCTTATGTCACTGGCCAGACGCTGCACGTCAATGGCGGTATGGCTATGATCTAAAAAGCGAATCGGCGTTCGCTCAAGAACCTTCCAAAGCGATTTCAGCGGCCTTGGCGCCGCTGGTCAAGGTTCTGAAACTATGTTAGGACCGCCGAAGAATACACGGGTTCCCCGCCGCGTTTGCGCGACGGGGATGCGGTGGATTGACGATCGCGGGCAGAAGAGGCTCTCTACCTTCAGGGGGACGGATCCTCAGGACGATATCGCGGTGCGTTTTCCGGGAACGGGCTTTCCGGCCAGGTTTCTGCGTGCGAGAAATCGCGCTGAGTAAAAGTGACACGAAACAGTCGAGGTTTTGAGAAATGAGCGATATCGCTGACCGGGTTAAGAAGATCGTGATCGAACACCTCGGCGTCGACGCCGACAAGGTGACCGAGGGCGCGAGCTTCATCGATGACCTCGGCGCGGACAGCCTCGACACCGTCGAGCTCGTCATGGCGTTCGAGGAAGAATTCGGCGTCGAGATTCCCGACGATGCGGCCGAGACCATCCTGACGGTTGGTGACGCGGTCAACTTCCTGGAGAAGAACGCCGGCTGATTGGCGTCCTCGTCCCCGATAAACAAGAAACGAACGACCGGACCCGGAAGGGTCCGGCTCGGGAGAAGCGTATGAGACGTGTCGTCGTCACCGGGATGGGTATGGTCTCGCCGCTCGGTTGCGGCGTCGACGTTACCTGGTCGAATCTGCTGGCCGGCAAGAGTGGCGCGGGTCGGGTTTCGAAATTCGAGACCGATGATCTGCCCTGCCAGATCGCCTGTGAGATCCCCCGCGGATCGCGGGACGAAGGCAAGTACAATCCCGACGACTGGATGGAGCCGAAGGAGCAGCGCAAGGTCGATGAGTTCATCGCCTTCGCGCTCGCAGCCGCCGAGCAGGCCGTCACTGATTCGGGTTGGCAGCCAACCGCCTATGAGGATCAGATCCGTACCGGCGTCATGGTCGGTTCGGGCATCGGCGGTCTCGAAGGAATCGTCGAAGCGGGCCATGTGCTGCGCGATCGCGGTCCCCGTCGGATCAGCCCGTTCTTCATCACCGGCCGCCTGATCAATCTGGCCTCCGGCCAGATCTCGATCCGGTTCGGCTTCAAGGGCCCCAACCATGCCGTTGTTACGGCGTGCTCGACCGGCGCGCATGCGATCGGCGACGCGGCGCGGCTCATCGCGCTCGATGATGCCGACGTGATGATCGCCGGCGGCACCGAGAGCCCGGTTTCGCGGATCGCACTGGCGGGCTTCGCGGCCTGCAAGGCGCTTTCGACCGGCTTCAACGACCGCCCCGAACAGGCTTCGCGCCCCTATGACCGCGACCGTGACGGTTTCGTCATGGGCGAGGGCGCCGGCGTCGTCGTTCTGGAGGAGCGCGAGCATGCGCTTGCCCGCGGCGCCAAGATCTATGGCGAGATCATCGGCTATGGCCTTTCGGGCGATGCCTATCACATCACCGCTCCGGCGCCGGACGGCGACGGCGCCTATCGCTGCGTCCAGGCGGCACTGAAGCGTGCCGGACTGACGCCGGCGGATATCGATTATGTCAACGCGCATGGCACGTCGACCATGGCGGACGGAATCGAGCTCGCGGCGGTGGAGCGCGTGCTCGGCAATGCCGCTTCGACCGTATCGATGTCCTCGACCAAGTCGGCGACTGGCCATCTGCTCGGCGCAGCGGGAGCCGTTGAGGCGATCTTTTCGCTGCTCGCCATTCGGGACAATATCGCGCCGCCGACGATCAATCTCGACAATCCCTCCGTCGAGACAGCGATCGATCTGGTTCCGAAGGTGGCGCGCAAGCGCAAGATCGATGTCGCACTGTCGAATTCGTTCGGCTTCGGCGGCACGAATGCGTCGCTGGTCTTCCGTCGGCATGACGCCTGAGCGGCGGCCGGTCGGCTCCGCCCGCGCTTTCGCCATAATCCTCCCTAAAGTCGCGCGAGCCGTGGATCTCGGATCGCGCGGCCGGAAAGCGGATCAAGGGGTGTGATGAGCGATACCGAGCCGTCCGGCGCAGGCGATGACAAGGCGACCGAGGCTTCCGGCCGTCGTTCGAAGGGGTTCGGTTCGAGCCGCATCAATCCCAGGAGCCCGAGCGACGCCCTTCGTCCCGAACGGGTGCCCGGGCCGCCGCCGCGATCGCAGCAGGCGCGCCATCCGATCGTGCTCATCATGAATTTCGCGATGACGATCATCGTCGTCAGCGTGCTCGGTGCGGCGGGTCTGTTCTTCTTCGGCAAGATGCGTTTCGAAGAGCGCAGCCATTTTGATCAGCCACGCACCGTCATGATCGAGCGCGGCACCGGGCTTTCCGACATCGCCGAGCAGTTGCACGACCGTGGCCTGATCTCGTCGAAATGGATCTTCATCGTCGGCGTGCGGGCCTCCGCGCAGCAAGAGGCGCTGAAGGCTGGCGAATATCTCATTCCCGCCCATGCCTCGATGCGCGACATCATGAACGCCATGGTGAGCGGCAAGGGCATTCTTTATTCGATCAGCATCCCCGAAGGCCTGACCAGCAAGCAGATCGTCGACAAGCTCGACGCGGATCCCGTGCTTCTCGGCGCCGTGGAAAGCGTTCCGGCTGAGGGCAGCCTGCTGCCCGATACCTACCGCTACACGCGTGGCGACAGCCGCCAGAACATCATCGACCGCATGATGCGCGAGCACGATCGCGTCGTGACCACGGTGTGGAACGGCCGCGACAAGGATCTGCCGATCGCTTCCCCGGATGACCTCGTCACGCTGGCCTCGATCGTCGAGAAGGAAACGGGCATCGCCGACGAGCGCAGCCGCGTCGCTGCCGTGTTCATCAACCGGCTCAAGCAGAAGATGCGCCTGCAGTCCGATCCGACCGTGATCTATGGCGTTTATGGCGGTGACGGACTGCCGTCGGGCGTTTCGATCACCAAGGCCGATCTCGAGGCCGAGAACGACTACAATACCTACAAGATTACCGGTCTGCCGAAAGGGCCGATCGCGAATCCGGGCCGCGCGTCGCTTGCTGCTGCGGCCAACCCTTCGCGCACCAAAGATCTCTATTTCGTTGCCGACGGCAGCGGCGGGCATGCCTTTTCCGAGACCTATGCCGACCATCGCAAGAACGTCGCGCGCTACCGGGAAGTGATTGCGGACCAGAAGGCAAACGCTGCCGCGCCCGACGCGGCGGGGGCGGGCCCAGGCGACCAGGACGAGGCGCCGGTCGATGACCCGTCGGGGGACGCGCCGGCAGCCAAGAGCCCGGCCCCGAAAGCCAAGCCGGCGCAGCCGTGACGGCATTCGCGTAGCTCTGAGGACGACGGCGCCGCCGTGGATGCGCCGGCGCTGCTGGCTCGGCTTCAGGCGCTCTTGAGGCTGCCGGCCGCTGCGATTATGGTCGCCGCTCTCGCGGAGCGGAGCAATCGGACAATCGCATGACGCTGATGAGCATGACCGGCTTTGCCCGGGCCGCCGGAGCTGGTCTCGGCTATCGCTGGACGTGGGAGCTGCGGAGCGTCAACGGCAAGGGCCTTGATATCCGCCTCCGCCTGCCGCCCGGAGTCGATGCACTGGAACAGCCCGTGCGCGAGCGCATAGGGGCGCGGCTGCAACGCGGCAACCTTCAGGTCTCATTGAGCCTGCAGAAGGAAGAGAGTGCGACCCAGCTTCGCGTCAACGAGCCGCTGCTCGAGCAGGTGCTTGCCCTTCTCACACGGATCGGCGGTCGCATCGATGCGGCACCCGCGAGCCTCGACGGCATCCTCGCCATTCGCGGCATCCTTGAAACCGTCGATGCCGAGGATGATCCCGATAAGGCGGCCGAGCTTTTGCGGCTGCTGACTGCGGATTTCGATCGGGCGCTGGAAGACCTCGTGCAGGCGCGCGCCGGGGAGGGCGCCGCCATCGGCGCGGTGCTGAGGACGCGGCTGGTCGAAATCGATCGGCTGCGCCAAGCGGCCGAGGATTCGCCGGCGCGGACGCCGGAGGCCATTCGCCGCCGCCTCAAGGACCAGGTCGCCGCGCTGCTCGACGCCTCGATCAATCTCGACGCCGACCGCCTGCATCAGGAGGCAGCGCTCTTGGCGACGCGGGCCGATATCCGCGAAGAGCTCGACCGTCTCGCTGCCCATGTCGTTGCCGCTGAGAGCCTCCTGTCGCAAGGCGGCGCCGTCGGCCGCAAGCTCGATTTCCTCGCTCAGGAATTCAACCGCGAAACGAATACGCTCTGCTCCAAGGCCAATGATCGTTCGCTGACGGCAATCGGACTCGACATGAAGTCGACCGTCGATCAGTTGCGCGAGCAGATCCAGAACCTCGAATAGAAAGAAGACGCCGCCGATGTCGGATCTTGCAAAGCCCCCACGCCGCGGCCTCATGCTGGTGCTGTCCTCGCCCTCGGGTGCGGGCAAGTCGACCATCGCCCGCTATCTGATGGAAAGCGACAAGGACATCGTCCTGTCGGTTTCGGTGACGACCCGCGGCCGGCGCCCGAGCGAGATCGAGGGCGTGCATTATCATTTCATCGACCAGAAGGCCTTTGGCCTGATGCGCGACCGCGGCGAACTGCTCGAATGGGCCGAGGTGCACGGCAACTGTTACGGCACGCCGCGCGATCCCGTCGAGGCGGCGCTGACCTCGGGTAAGGATGTGCTGTTCGATATCGACTGGCAGGGCGCCGATCAGGTGGCGCGCGCGATGCCGGAAGATCTGGTGCGCATCTTCGTTTTGCCACCGAGCATGCGCGAACTCGCCTCGCGGCTCGAGCGGCGCGCCGAGGATACGCCCGAGGTGATCGCCAAGCGCCTCGCCAACGCGCGCTCCGAGATCGAGCATTGGCGGGACTACGACTATGTGATCATCAACAAGGACCTGCAGACTTCGCTGGAGAAGGCACGCGCCATTCTCTATGCGGAGCGCATGCGCCGTGCCCGCGATACGTATCTGGAGACCTTCGTCGCTGGATTGCTGTCGGAGACATGACGTAGCGGTGTTCAGCCGAATGACTGAATAGCCGGGCGGCGCGCCTGCAGTTAGCATCCGCGCGATGTCGCACCGGGGGGATGCTATGCAGGGCGCGCCAGAGGATAAAATTCTCGCAGCGATCACCGCGCATTGGCTGGCGCGTTGCGTCCATGTCATAGCCGAGGCCCGCATTGCCGATCATCTCGGCGCGGGAGCCGATGCTGTCGAGATGCTGGCCGCAAAGGCCGGGGTCGACGCGGACGCGCTCGATCGGATCATGCGTTATCTCGTCTCGTCGGGCATCTTCACGGCAGCGCCTGCGGGCTATGCCAATAACGAGGCCTCCGAGCTTCTGCGTTCCGATGAGCCAGGCTCGATGTGGGCCTATGCCTGCATGATCGGTTCGACATGGCAGTGGGAGTCCCTCGGCGCGCTGAGCCATACGCTCGCGACCGGCGAGACCGGGATGAGCCATGTCTTCGGTGTCGATAGTTTCGCCTATCTCGCCGATCACCCGTCCGATCAGGCCATGTTCGACGCGGCGATGCAGAGCAGGTCGCACCGCGACCTCGCGGCCGTCGTCGAAGCCGGCGACTTCAGCCTTTTTCCGGTGATCGCAGATATTGGCGGGGGCAACGGATCACTGCTGCGGGCGGTGCTCGATGCGGCGTCGCGGAGCCAGGGTATCCTGTTTGACCAGGCTCACGTCGTGAACAGCGCCCCTGCCCATTCGCGAATCGTCCCCGTCGGTGGCGATTTCTTTGTCGATGCGCTTCCGGCTGCCAACCTCTATGTGCTGCGACGGGTCATCCATGACTGGGGCGATGAAGCGGCGCTGCAAATTCTGGCAGCGATCCGCGCGGCGGCCGCGCCCGGCGCTCGATTGACGCTGATCGAGACGCCATTGCCCGAGGGACCGCAAATCCATCCCGGCAAGGCGCTCGACATCGTCATGTTGGCGGTGGTCGGCGGGCGCGAACGCACTGTCGCTGAATACCGATCGTTGATGAAGTCGACTGGTTTTCGCTTCGTCGGCGTGCGGGAAGCGACCTCGGGAACGGCCCTGATCGAGGGCGAGGCCGAATAAGGCCGCTGGATGGCTACCCGAGCGCGTTGGTCAGCCGAACGAAACCGGCAACGTCGATTTCCTCGGCGCGGGCCGTTTCCAGGATGCCGGCAGTGGCCAGAAGCGGCAGCGGATCGACGCCGAGGCTCTTCAGGCTCTGGCGCAGCATCTTCCGGCGTTGGCCGAATGCTGCGGCGGTGACCCGTTCAAGCTTCGCCATATCGGCGGGCAGCGGTGCCGGGCGCGGAATCATCTGAACGACCGAGGATGTGACTTTCGGCGGCGGCGTGAACGCTTTCGGCGAGATATCGAACAGGATATGCGCCTCGGTCCGCCATCCCGAGACGACACCGAGCCGGCCATAGGCGTCGTCATCAGGCGTCGCGACGATGCGTTCGGCCACCTCGCGCTGGAACATCAGCGTCAGGTTCTCATAAAAGGGCGGCCACGGGTCCGTCCTCAGCCAGCCGATCAGCAACGGCGTCGCGATATTGTAGGGGAGGTTTGCGACGATGCGCACCCGGCCCGTGGCGAGCGAGGCCATGTCGGTTGTCAGAGCATCACCCTCGATGACCTGAAGCCGCCCTGGATAATGCGCGGCGATCTCTTCCAGCGCGGCGATGCAGCGCCGGTCACGCTCGATCGCGATCACCTTGTCGGCGCCCTCGGCGAGCAGCGCCCGCGTCAGCCCGCCCGGACCGGGGCCGACCTCGATCACCGTCACGCCCTCCAGCGGCCCCGCGGCGCGGGCGATCCGGCCGGTCAGGTTGAGGTCGAGCAGGAAGTTCTGACCAAGCGCGCGAACCGCATTGAGGCGGTGCGCGGCGATAACCTCGCGCAGCGGCGGCAGGCCGTCGAAAGCCGTCACGCCGACAGCCTGGCGCTGTCAGTGTTTCCGGCGAGATGATCGGCTTCGTGGCGGGCGAGTTCGTCGGCAAGGCGCAACGCCGCGGCGAGGCTGGAGAAGTCGGCCTTGCCGGTTCCGGCGATGTCGAAGGCCGTGCCGTGGTCCGGCGATGTGCGGATGAAGGGCAGGCCGAGCGTCACATTGACCGTTTCGGAGAAGGCGACCGTCTTGGTCGGGATCAGCGCCTGATCGTGATACATGCACAGCGCGACGTCATAGCGCGCGCGCGCCTCGGCATGGAACATGGTGTCGGGTGCGAGAGGGCCGAAGGCGTCGATCCCCTCGGCCTGCAACCGGGCGACGGCCGGCGCGATCACCGCGGCGTCCTCGCTGCCCATGACGCCGCCTTCGCCGGCATGCGGATTGAGGCCGGCTACGGCAATGCGCGGCCGCGCGATGCCAAACCGCTGCCGCATTTCGCGATCGATGGTCCGGCCAGTGGCCAGCAGCAGGCTTTCCGTGAGAAGCCCCGGCACAGCCGAGATCGGCACATGGATGGTTGCGGGGACAGCGCGAAGGCCGGGCCCCGCCAACATCATCACAGGGCGCGCCGGAACGCCGTTCCACGCCGCCGAGAGCATGCCGAGGAATTCGGTATGGCCAGGATGCTGGAATCCGGCGTCGACGAGCGCCTTCTTGTTGATCGGGTTGGTGACGACGGCGGCGGCCAGGCCCGCACGCACGTCGCCGACGGCGCGCGCGATCGCCTCGATGACCCCATGTGCAGAGGCGCGTTCCGGCAGGCCGGGCTCAGCGGTGGAATGCGCTTCCAGGGGGACAACGGGGAGGGCACGATCGAAGGCCGCCGCAGCCTCGTCCGGCGTCACGACCTCGATCGGAATTTTGATGCCAATCCGCTCGGCCCTGCGCCGCATCGTGTCCGGATCGGCCAGGCAATAGAACACCGGCAGGTGGCGTTCATAGCGGGCAGCCCAGGCGGCGAGTGTGACGTCCGGGCCGATCCCCGCCGGCTCGCCCATCGTGAGGACAAGCGGGCGGAACGTGCTCAACTGATCCATGATCGCTCAGTTATAGACGATCTTGGCGTTGTCGCGAAGCTCTGCCTTGAACTTCGTTTCGAGGCCTTCCGTCTGCTGCTGCAGCAGCGTGCGCTCGGCATTGGCGCGGACGCCTGCCGTGCTCTGCACTTCCTTGACGTCGCAGACGGCGATGACTTCGACGCCGCGATCCGTGACACTCGGCTTCAGCGTGCCGCCGACCGGGGTCTTCATCAGATCCGCGGCGGCATCGCCCTCGACCTGCGTCGAGTCGCGACGGCCGATATCGAGCACGACGACGCCCTTGAGCGTCTTGGCGAGCGCGAGGCTGCCATCGCAACCCGGGAAGCGCTTGCGGAAGGACTCTGCCTCGGCCGTGCGGCGCCCGGCCATGCCGGCGGGCGACCCCTTCGGAATGACGAACACGATCTGCTGGAGTTTGAATTCCTTGATCGTCGCCGTGTCGGCCGAGACGCCTTCCTTGGCCATTTCGGCCTGGATATCGGACTCGGAGACATCCGGCTTCAGGCTCGAAGCCTTGGCGCGCAGCACCGTCGCCCACGTCATCTGACCGCGGAAAAACTTCCTCAGCGTATCGATTTGCACGCCCTGCTGATTGAGCGCTTTCTCGAATTGCGGGATCGACAGCTTGACCTGCTTGGCAATGCCGGCGATGCGCTCATTGATCTGTGCATCCGTCGGCAGCGTCAGGTTTGCGCGCTTGGCGACCTGATCGGCGAGCGACTCGTCGATCAGCTGGTCCAGCGCCAGCTTGTCACCCGACTTCTGGCGGAACAGCGTCAGCATCTTCACGCGCTGCTGCACGTCGTAATTGGTGATCGGCTGATCGTTGACGCTCGCGCGGACGGCCTGCTGCGCTTCGGCGCTGACCGTGCCGATGGCGACAGATCCGATGCCTGCCGCCGCAATCATCAGGGCCCCGACAATGCCGCGCATGGTTTCGATCCGCATCCGATTTCCTTCCCGCCGTCGTGCTGGCTTCCAGCGATCGCTTCTTTGCCGCCAGGATTGAACGCTAGACAAGGCAAATCCGGCGAAACGATGAAAAGCCCGCCAGCGTGACGTCAATTGCTGCTGCCGCTGATATCGCTCTGGAACTGCGTGCCGCCGAGGGTGCGCAACTGGAGGCTGACGATCAGCGACTTTGAGGTCTGCAGGTCCGTATAATCCTGCGTGACTTCACTATAGGCGATCGAGAACGTCGTGCACTCATCGTCATAGGCGATGCCTATGCTGTTGGCCGCGAGCTGCTTCTCCTCGAAATCCCACGCGATCGATCCGAAGACGCGCCAGGATTCGGTGAACTGCCAGCTCGCCTTGCCGCTGATCGTATCGGTCGGCGTGCCGCTGTTGGAACTGGCGATCGCCGGCTGCTCGCGAAGATACAGATACGATGCGGACGCGGTGACGTCGCCCATCTTGCCCGTCGCCGTGACCTGCGCCTGGTTGACGTCGAACGTCTCGGCATCGAAGCGCCCGCGTGCCGTGACGAAATAGCCGTGGCCCGAATCAAGGGTCATGCTGCCGACATAGTCGGATACGTCGTCTTCGAGGCCCGACACACTGCCCGTCTCGGTGATGTCGTTGACGGCAAAGGAGTTAAGGCCCGCGAGCTGATAGGATTGCCCGACGACACCCGAAATGGTGGCCATCGATCCGAGTTCGGCCGCATAGCGAAATCCGACATTGGCGCGTGTGCCGCCTTCGACGCGGTCATAGCCTGAGAATTTGTCCCAGTCGAACAGGGACGAATCGTCGAAGACCAGCGACTGCGCGTCTTCGTTCGGCAGGTTGCCGGCCAGTTGCTCGTCCGGGCGAACGATCACCTGCGCGATCGGCTCGAAGGTGAAGCTCGACGACATGCCGGCCGCAATGATCGGCCAGCGCCATTCGAGGCCAATGGCCGGCATGGCGCGGTAGTAGTCGCCATTGTCGTAGATGCCGGACAGGATCTCGTCCTGCGACAGGTAGAAGGCGTCGGCCTGCAGATAGGCGAAGGGCTTGAACACCATGCCAACGGGACCGATGGTCTGGCTCTGCCATGTCCAGTCGGTACTGGCGCGGTTGAAATTGCCTTTGAGGCCGAGGATCGCGTCGCCCCGCTCGCAGATGCCGTCGCCATTGGCGTCGACGCAATCCGTCTCATCGCGCGTCAGGCTGACGACATTGTTCTTCATTTTCAGCTGGCCGCCGAGAATGCTGTCGTCGAAGAGGTAGCTCTGGTCGACGACGGGCGCGACCAGCGGCTGGCGGCCCTGGTCATACTGGGCGCCGGTATCATTGGTCAGGACGCGAAAATAGTAGCCGCGCGCGTCGAAATAATTGGTCGCGCTGAGGCCAGTCAGGTGGACGGTCGAAACGGCGACGTCGGTCGAATTGTAGAGGACGTTGTAGTCGCGCGTGAAGGTCCGGTCGCTGAGCAGTGTTGCGTCCCAGCCAAAGGTCCAGAGGCGATTCAGGAAGAACGTGCCGGTGGTGCGCAGGCCGCCGCGCAATTGGACGTCGCCGGAATTGCGCGTGCCCTCCTCGACGAACGCTTCAGGGTCCAGCTGGTCGATGCCGGCCATGTGCAGCGTGTAGACGCCGTTATCGAGCCGGTGGCGCCATTCCGCGTCGAGCAGCAGGCCCTGCTTCGTGTAGGCAGCTGGAGAAAAGGTCAGGTCGTAATTCGGCGCCAACGCCCAGAAATAGGGAACCTTGGCGAAGGCGCCGAGCGCCGACTTGTAGCCGGCCGCCGGGAACAGGAAGCCGCTCTTGCGCTTGACGGTCGGATCCGGCGCCGAAAACGCGGGGAAATAGGCGACGGGAATGCCGAGGAATTCGAGCCGCGCCGAGCGGAAATAGATCATGTGCTCGTTGTGGTCGGCGATGATGCGTGCCGCCTTCACCTGCCAGACCGGCGCCTTTTGGGGCTTCTCCAGGCAGGGTTCGCAGGCGGTGTAGACGCCGCGATAGAAGGTGGTGGTCTTGCCGTCCTTGCGCAGCGCCTTCTCGGCCGCGAAATGCGTCTGCGAAGGCGTATCGAGCTTGAGCGCCGTAACGAAGCCAGTCGCGAAATCCTGCGTGATGTCGATCGTTTCGGCGTTGATGACGGCGCCGGTGCGGTCAACGATCTTCACGCCGCCTTCGGCGACCATCGTCTTGTTCTTCTGGTCGTAGGTAACCTTCTTCGCCTCGAGCGTGTAGCCGTCATAATAAATCTTGACGCCACCAACGGCCGAAACGGTCGACTTGTCATAGTCGTAGTCGAGCCGGTCTGACTCGAGCAGCATCTGCTCGCCGGGCGTCGGCTTGAAACTATCGTCCGAGCCAAAGCCGAGAGAGCCAGGATTCGACTGTGCAAAGGCGGAACCGGCCGGTGCTGCGAAGACGGTGAGGAGACCGAGCGCCAGCATCGCGGCGCAGCGACGGAGGGATCCGGCGACACCGCGTGCTTGTCGGCTGGGAACGGAAACCCCGATCATCCGTCCTCCCGATAAAGCAACACTGTGACACTCGCGAGCGAAGCAACGACCGACGGAAACCAAGCCGCGATCGCCGGTGCGACGATCCCGCTCCTGCCGAGTCCGATCGCCAGTTCTGTGACGACATAAAGCACGAAGCCCACGATCACACCAGTCAGAATTACCTGCCCGAGATCACGGGAACGGGAGAAGCGGAGCGACACCGTGGCCGCCACCAGAACCATCGCCAGGAACAGTAGCGGCTGAGCCAGGAGGGACTGGAAACGCATCTCGTAACCGGCGCTGGGAACGCCGGCTTTACGAGATATTTCAATGAATTGCGGCAGAAGCCAGAAGGAGATTGTCTGCGGATCGGCGAGTTGCTGAGACACCTGGTCTGGCCCCAGATCGGTGGCGAGGCGGGTCTCTTCGAAGGTCTCGGGACGGACGCCGGACCGCGTGATCGTGCCGTGGCTCAGGAGCCACTCTCCACTGGAATATTCGGCCGAGCGTGCGTCGATGCGATGGTCGAGCGCGCCGCTCGGATCGAACACGAACGCCGACACGCCGGAAAGCGACAGGCCCTTGTTGAAACTGTTCTTCGCGCCGAGAATCGAATTCCCGTCGCGGCCGGATTGTCGGATCCAGATCGGCTTGTTCTGCTGGTTCGTCCCGCCATCGGCGCCAAGCGCGCCGTCGGCGGCACTATTGAGGATGGCGATCGATTCTTCCTTCAGCCCCGTCGCGACCGGATTGAACACGGTGGTCGCGAAAATCCCGAACAGCACGGCGACGAGACCGGCCGGCAGCACGAATTGCCAGGCGGACAAGCCGGAGGCCCGCGCGACGACAAGCTCCAGCTGTCGGTTGGCGAGCACGAAGCTCGCCATGGCGGCAAAGAGGATCGTGAAGGGCAGGGCGCGCTCGATCACGGTCGGGACGCGGGTCAGTGACACCATGAGATAGATGAGGGCGTCGAAATTCGAGCGCTGCACGGCGCGCCGGGCGAGTTCAAGATAGTCGATGAAGGCGATGAGCACGAACACGACGAGGAAGATGATCAGAGTCATCTTCGCAAAGCGCCGGGCGAAATAGATCGTGAGCGTCGGATTGCGGAACATGATGCTCAGGCCCGGCCGCCCGCCTGCTGCCGGCGTGGCAACAGCCGCTGGATCAGTTCGATCGCCATTGTGCCGAGCCCCTCGGAGGCCGCGAAGCGGAAGCCTTTCAGTGTCGCGGCCAGCGAAAGGGCGATGCCGCCGAGCGGCAGGACATAGAGCAGCGGGATCAGATAGGTCTCGGTCGCGGCCAGCCCGGCAAGGATGAGGCCTGCGACGCGGATGGCGACGGCGACGAGCACGGTCGAGAGGATCAGCACCCCCCGTCCCTGGCGCGTCGTCTGGGCCTGGCCGAGCGCCATCACCGGCAGCATCGCGAACAGGAGCGTATAGAGCGGCGAGGATATGCGGTCGTTGAGTTCGGCTGCGAACGAGCCGGGCCGCTTCTGGAATTCGGGGTCGTTGGGGGCCGGATTGACGAGATAGCTCGTGCTCCGCTCGGAGGCGTTATAGGCCGGCAGGCTGCCGGCGCTGCCGAAGGTCGACATGTCGAAGGCGTAGGATTCGAACTGGATGATCGACATCGAATCCTTCTCGATCGAGCGCTGCTGGATGGTGCCATTGCGCATGACGAGGAACGTGCCGAGCGGGTTCTTGAGAATGATGCCCTGGCCGGCGACATAGACCGTGCTCTGCGTCTTGTCGCGCTCGTCCTGGATGAAGATGCCCTCGAGAGTTCCATCCGGCTTGCGGTCGCGGATATGGAACACGAGATCATCGCCGATCGGCACGAAGGCGCCTTCCTGAATGAAGGTCGAGACGAAATCCGTGTTGATATTGGTGATCATCTCGCGCGCCGCTTGCAGCGAGCGCGGCACGAGATAAAGCGACATCACGCCGACGACGATCATGGCGAGACCGCCGAGCGCAAGGGCTGGCTTCAGCAGCGTGACGGGGGAGGCCCCGCTCGCATTGACGATCACAAGTTCCGAATCGGCGTTGAGCTGGTTGAGCGTATAGATCACGCCGACAAGCACCGCGACGGGGCAGACGATCAAGAGCAGGCCAGGGAAGATCAGTCCCGACACCTGGACGAAGGTCACGAAGCTCTGGCCCTGAGTCGTGATCAGGTTGAGCTCGCGCAGGGCCTGGCTGAGCCAAACAGTGCCCGAAAGGCCGCCAAGGCTGAGCAGGAAGGCCGCCAGCATGCGCTTGAAGATGTATCGCCCGATCAGCGTCATTTCAGGACCGAGTGTTCCTTCTCGCGGCCAATGCGGGCGTTACAATCGGAGCAAGCGCGGCCGAAATAAGACCGGACCCGAATCCCTTCCCGGCGCGCATTGTCATCCGCTCTCATGCCTGAACCATCGCGGTAAATGATCAGCCAAGGAACATCCTTAGCGAATGGTAAACGTCTAGCCTGAACCGCAAGCTCTTGCCATAGATGGCGAAGCGGCGGCAAAGTGCGCGCTTCTGCCGGCTGCATTTTCCCCGCGGTGCGGCACCCAGTCGCGCGGAATCCCATTCATGGCAAAACGTCCTTCGATCTCGTTCTCCAAGTCGCTTGAGCCGGCCGAGGGCGACACGCTCGTCATCTTCACTGACGAGAGCCTGGCGCTTACGGAATCCGCAGCAGCGCTGGGGATCGGCGATCTCGTGGCCCGCGCTGCCGCCACGGCGCAGTTCAAGGGCAAGGGGTTCGCGCATCTCGATCTGCTGGCGCCGTCTGGCGTCGCCGCATCGCGCATTCTCGTCTTCGGTCTCGGCAAGGCGGAGGCGCTGAAGGAGGTCGATTGGTCGCGGCTCGGTGGCGCCGTCATGGGTGCGCTGCGCAAGGGCGAGAGGGCTATCCTTCTGGCCGGTCGCCCCGACGCCGTTGCCATCACGCCAGCCGAGGCAGCCGAGATCGCGCTCGGCGCTCTGCTCCGCTCCTATACGTTCGATCGCTACAAGAGCCGCAAGGCGGACGAGGACGACAAGGAGCAGAAGAGCGCACCGTCGCTCACGATCGTCCACGCCGAGGCCGGTAAGGCGAAGAAGCTCTGGTCGGGCCGCGCCGCTGTCGGCGAGGGCGCCTTGATTGCGCGCGATCTGGTCAATGAGCCCGCCAATGTCCTCGGCACGCTCGAATTCGCGGAGAAGGCGGCGGCGCTGGCTGAACTCGGCGTCACCATCGATATTCTGACCGAGAAGCAGATGAAGAAGCTCGGCATGCGCGCGCTGCTCGGCGTCGCGCAGGGCTCCGTGCGACCGCCGCGCCTCGTCGTGATGCATTGGAACGGCTCGAAGACGCAAGAAAAGCCGATTGCCTTCGTCGGCAAGGGCGTCGTCTTCGATACGGGCGGCATCTCGATCAAGCCGGCCGGCGGCATGGAGGACATGAAGGGCGACATGGGCGGCGCCGCGGCTGTCGTCGGGCTCATGCATGCGCTGGCAAGCCGCAAGGCGAAGACCAACGCAATCGGCGTCATCGGCCTCGTCGAAAACATGCCGGATGGCAATGCGCAGCGGCCGGGCGATATCGTGGAAGCCGCCTCGGGCGTCACCATCGAGATCATCAACACGGACGCCGAGGGTCGCCTCGTGCTGGCCGACGCGCTCTGGTATGTGCAGAAGACCTATGATCCCAGCCTTATCATCGATCTCGCGACGCTGACCGGCGCCATCATCGTGGCGCTCGGCCATGATCATGCAGGCCTTTTCGCCTCCGACGACGCGCTGGCGAGCCAGCTCTTGAGCGCCGGCCTCGTCACGGGCGAGAAGGTCTGGCGCATGCCGCTCGGCGCTGCCTATGACAAGCAGATCGAATCGAAATTCTGCGACATCAAGAACACCGGCGGCCGCGATGCCGGCTCCGTCACGGCGGCGCAGTTCCTGCAGCGCTTCGTCAAGGACGGCACGCCCTGGGCGCATCTCGACATCGCGGGTACGGCGATGGGGTCGCCGCAGACCGAGACCAACCGCTCCTGGGCCTCGGGCTGGGGCGTGCGGCTGCTCGAGCGCTTCGTTGCCGACAATCACGAGGATTGATGGCAGGGCAGGAGCCGCGGCGATGACCGAGGTGCTCTTTTATCATCTGGAGCGGCAGCCGCTCGATGCGGTCCTGCCGCCGATGCTGGAGAAATGCATCGAGCGTGGCTGGCGGGTCGTCGTCGAGGCTGGCACGCCGGAGCGCGTCGATGCGCTCGATGCGCTCCTCTGGACGTTTCGCGAGGAAGCATTCCTGCCGCACGGGACGGCGCGTGAGCCGAATGCCGCGCTGCATCCCGTGGTGCTCGCCAGCGAAACCGTCAATCCGAATGGCGCGACAGTCCGGTTTGCCGTGGACGGTGCGCCGCTCGGGCCGGCGGACGGCTTCGACCGTGCCATTTTGATCTTCGATGGCAATGACCAAGATGCGCTGGCCCGCGCCCGCGACGACTGGCGTCGCGCCAAGGCCGAGGGGCATGCCGCGACCTATTGGCAGCAGTCGGCAAATGGCCGCTGGGAAAAGAAGGCCTGACGCGCTGCTTCGGCGTCACGCCGTTCAGGGGACGGCGATCAGCAGCAGATAGGCGACGAAGATAACCAGGTGAACGCCGCCCGTGAGCGCGTTGGTCCTTCCGGTGCCGAAGCTGACCATGCTGATCAGCAAAGCGAGCGCGAGCAGCACGATATCCCCGGTTGCCAGACCAAGCGTGATCCCGCGACCGGTGATGAGGCTGGCAGCGGCGACGACCGGTATGGTGAGGCCGATCGTGGCGCAGGCGGAGCCGAGCGCGATGTTGAGGCTTCGCTGAAGCTCGTTGCGATATGAGGCCCTGATCGCTGAAATGGCCTCAGGCAGGAGCACCAGCGTTGCAATGAACGCGCCGACGATCGCATCCGACTGTGGAACCTGAAGCGCGCCGAGCCCCTGTTCGATGCCGGCCGCGACATATTCGGCCAGCATGACGATCCCGACCAGGCCGAGAATCAGCAGCAACAGCCGCACCGGCAGGCTGGACGGCGCCGCGGCGCCGCCGGCGTGGTCCGGCGGAGCCAGCGCATCGACAAAGTCTTCGCGGTGCCGCGTTATTTGAGCCAGGAGGAAGCTGCCATAGAGGAGCAGGCAGAGCAGGCTCACCAGGGCCAGCTGCAGCGTCGAGAAGTTGCCGGGACCCGCGGTCAACGTGAAATCAGGCAGCACGAGCGTCAGGACGGAGAGCGCGATGACGACGGCGAGAAGGGCACTCGTACCCTGCCGTTTGAGATCCTGCTCCCGGTGCCTGAGGCCGCCCATCGTGAGGCAGATGCCGACGACGCCGGCCGAGACGATCATCACGGTCGAAAACACCGATTCGCGCGCCAGCGTCGGATTGTTGGCGCCGTGCATCATCATCGAGACGATGACCGAGGCCTCGATGGCGGTGACTGCGATGGTCAGGATCAGCGTTCCGTAGGGCTCGCCGACCCGATGCGCCACGGCCTCGGCATGGCCGAGCACCACGAACACCGTAATGATCATCACGGCGACGACGCCCACGGAGAGGGCAATCTCCATCGTCAGCGGCAGGGCCTCGATGACGGTATCGGACAGGTGCAGCACCACCGCGAGGACGAGAGCGATCAGCGGAAAGAGCAGAGACGGCACTGTGAGCCGTGAAGGCGCGTGCGGGTGGCCCGCTGGCACTGCAGCCTCGGCCACGCCCTGATCCTGCGACATCTGTTCGCCCTCAACCCGCATGACAGTTCACGCCTTCGGCCAGCCTCGACTTCGCAGTGTTCCGGTCCGCGTCAACCCGTTGCAGCCCTGTTGCAAGGGAAGGGCGCACCGCCTCAGGCGTCGGAAACGGCGGCCTCGAAATCGGCCGACATTTCCAGCCAGTTCTCTTCACAGGCGGCGAGCTTCCTCGCCGCCTCGGCCCGGTCGCGTGCCAGGCTGGTGGCCTTGGCCGGATCGCGCACATAAAGCGCAGTGTCGGCCAGCGCCGTATCGAGCTTTTGAATCTCTTTCTGAAGTTTTTCCATCAAGGATTCGGCATCCTTGATCTTTTTTCGCAAGGGGGCGAGTTCGGCGCGACGCTGCGCCGATTCCTTGCGCCGTTCCTGCGCAGACGAACCCTTGTCCTGCTCGCTCTCCCTCCGGTCGCCATTGCCAGCATCCGGACCTTGCACGATCAGGCGGCGATAATCGTCCATGTCGCCATCAAAAGGCGCAACGCCGCCATTGCCGACCAGCAGCAGCCGGTCGACGGAGGCTTCGATGAGGTGGCGGTCGTGGCTGATCAGGATCACCGCGCCGGGATAATCATTGAGCGCTTGGACCAGCGCTTCGCGACTGTCGATGTCGAGATGGTTGGTGGGCTCGTCGAGGATGAGCAGATTGGCGCCACGGAACGTGGCGAGGCCGAGCAGCAGACGCGCCCGTTCGCCGCCTGAAAGCTCCCGCGCCGGCGTATCCATCTTGGCGGTCGGAAAGCCCATGCCGCCGACCCGGGCACGCACCTGCGTCTCCGTCGCCTCGGGCATCAGCGTGCGGATGTGCTGGACGGCCGAATCGGCCGGACGAAGATCATCAAGCTGGTGTTGCGCGAAGAAGGCGATCTCCAACCGGTCGGCGCGTCGCATCGTGCCGGACATCGCCGGCATGCGGCCGGCCAGCAGCTTCGCCAGCGTCGACTTGCCATTGCCATTGGCGCCGAGCAGCCCGATCCGATCCTCGGTGTCGATCCGAAGGTCGAGCCGCTTCAGGATCGGCTTGCCCGCCTCGTAGCCGACCGAAACGTCGTCGAGTGCGATGATCGGCGGCGCCAGGATTCGTGCCGGCGGCGGAAACGAGAACGGCGTCACGTCCTCGTTCATCAGCGTCGCGATCGGCTGCATCCGCTCCAGCGCCTTCATGCGCGATTGCGCCTGGCGGGCCTTCGAGGCCTTGGCCTTGAAGCGATCGACGAAGGCCTGGAGATGCTTGCGCTGCTCCTCCTGCTTCTTCACCTGCTTCTGCAGCAGCGCCTGCTTCTCGCGCCGCTGGCGGTCGAAACTGTCATAACCGCCGCGATAGGCGACGAGTTTGCCGGCGTCGAGATGGACGATCATGTCGACCGCGCGGTTAAGCAGGTCGCGATCGTGGCTGATCAGGAAAACCGTGTGCGGATAGCGCGCGACATAATTCTCGAGCCACATCGTACCTTCGAGATCGAGATAGTTGGTCGGCTCGTCGAGCAGCAGCAGGTCCGGCTCGGCAAACAGCACGGCGGCGAGTGCGACGCGCATGCGCCAGCCGCCTGAAAACGCCGAGCAGGGGCGCTGCTGGGCGGCCTTGTCGAAGCCGAGGCCGGAGAGGATGGTGCCGGCCCGTGCTTCTGCGGCATGGGCGCCGATATCGGCGAGGCGGATCTGGATTTCGGCGATCCGGTGCGGGTCGGTGGCGTGCTCGGCTTCCTTCATCAGCGCCGCACGCTCGATGTCGGCGGCGAGCACGAAGTCGATCAGCGCCTGTTCGGTGCCTGGCGCTTCCTGCGCGACCTGACCGATGCGCACGCCGCGCGGCAGACCGATCGAACCGCTCTCAGGCGCGATGTCGCCGGTGACGAGCTTGAACAGCGTGGTCTTGCCGGCGCCGTTGCGGCCGACGAATCCGGCCTTCACGCCATCGGGCAACGCGATGCTCGCGCCTTCCAGAAGCGTTCGGCCGGCGATGCGATAGGTGACTTCGTTGACATGCAGCATGGTCGGCTAGATGCCGTGCCGCGCTCTCCGATGCAAGCGCGCGAATGGCTTTCGCATGCAAACGCGCCGCGAGAGTGGCGGATCAGTTGCGCCGTTCGATATCGCGCATGATGAGATGGGCATGGGCGGTCGAAAGTTCGTAGCAGAGCACGAGCTCGTTGGCTTTCTGGTCGTAACGCGTGGTCGGCACGCCGCAATTCTCGGCGCGCAGCGACGGCGGCGCGGCAAAGGCGAAGCGTCCCGCGAGCTTCTCGGCCACTTCCTCCAGAACGCGGTTGTCCTCGAGAATGGTCGCAGCGGCTCCGTCGGCATCGTCAGCCTGATCGTAACGGGTGGCCAAGGCTGCCGGCGCAGGGCCGGGCTTCGGAATCGCAGCGAATGCCGTCGACCACGCAGCCTGTTCGCGCTTCCATGTCGCGCCGCAGAGGCGCTTCTGCGCGGCGTCGAGACCGGCGGCGTCCGCGATATCGGCGAAGCCCTGCGGATCAGCGCCGACGAGGTCGCAGACAAGCGCAGCCGCGCGCTCCGCGTCTACAGCATGCGGATCAAGCTGCGACAGGGTTGGCGCGGCGATGGAAAGAGTATCGACGCGTGAAAGCTTGAAGCTGTCGATGGCATCGACAATCGTTTGATCGCCGGCGCCGGAGCGGGGATCGAGAAGCATGAGGGCCGCGAACGCATCTGCCGTTCGTTCGGGATTGCCGATGCCCTTTGGCACGGCGCCGTCATGCTGCATCAGCATGTGGCCGGCCTGATGGTAGAGCGCGAACACCGCATTGCCGACCACAAAGTCGACAATCTCCGCCATGTCGTCATCCGTCATGGCATGAGGCGTCATCGGCTCGATCATCGGGGCTGCCGCTTGGCAGGCCATAGTCGATCCCAGAAGCGCCGCGATGATGATGGGAAGGACGGTCCGCGCCATGGTGACTCGCTTATATGCACTGCAGCGAGTTCTGCGCTGGGAAGCCTGGATTGACAAGCGACGCCCGTCACTAGCCCCATCTTTTTAGCTGGCCTGTACCCACTCTCGGGGATCAGGGATAGACGAAAGCCGGCTTAGTCTCTTCTTCCTCATAGCGCCCGATGCCGGCATAGGTCGCGGCGAGCAGGCCGAGGACGAGACAGGTGAGGGCGAGCGGCTCATTCCACAGCATGTCGTAAACGCTGCCGTTCATCCAATCGGCGGGCGGCGGGCCGATGCCGACCGTTTCCAGAACATCGCCGAGCGAAGCGCTGATCCAGTTGCCTTGCGTCACGTAGACGAAACCCTGGATCGCAATGACGAGCGCAGTGATCTCGAAGCAGATCATTGAAACAATCGGAAGAACAGTGTTGGTAAAGTACCGGTTCATACCCGCCACCTTTTTCGTTCCATTTCGGGTAATCAACGGAATGGCCGGATTCAGGTTTCTTCAATCATGTTTCACGCCGTCGTGATGGCCGCGGCCCGCCCGGAAACAAATTCGCCCGGCCCTCCGCAGGGAGGGCCGGGCGCACGCATCTCATGAACATGGATGGCAGGTGAGGGGCGCTACAGCGCCACCTTGGCATGTTCACCCACGGCCGGCTTCGTACCCGTCACCGCGGCGGTCAGCATCACCGCCGATGCGACCAGTGAATTGCCGGAGTCCCAGTATTCCGCGCGGGAGGGAATAACGGTGAGCAGCCGAATCGCCGGATCATCAGCAGAGTCCCACCACGCCTTGGCGAAAGGCGACCACAACTCCTTGATCTTGGCGCGATCATTCGAGATCGCGGCCGCACCATGAACGACTACATATTTCGGATGGTCGGCAAAGCCGAGCGAGACATCGGGCGACTGGGTGAGGTGGTCATATCGCGTGCCATTATCGTCGACGAGGAAGTAGATCGCGTTCGCCTCCCTGTCGACATTCGCGGTCAGCGGCCACTGCGCGATCGTGTTGCCATCGCGGGCCGTGTAGAGCGCGAACTGGATCTTCTCGGCGAGCTTCCAGACATGGGATTCGAGTTCGGCTTGCGTCTTGCCGGTGTCTTCTTCATTGGCCATTGCGGTCTCCTTGGTTAGGCTGGGAGAACGCGAAGCCGTTGCGATGGTTGCCACCTCGGACCGCGGCATCCACTACGGTGGCGGTCGATCAAGGCCAGTCGGTGATGCAGAACTGGTTGCCCTCGGGATCGGCCAGCACCGTATAGTCAGCCTCTGTCCGTCGTATCGTGGCGCCGAGTGCCAGCAGCCTCGCGACTTCCCTCGGGCGGTCCGGTGCGTGGAGGTCGAGATGCACGCGGTTACGATAGGGCCGCGGTCCTGGCCTTTTGTGGAAACAAAGGACCGGCCCCGGTCCATCGAGCATGACGACCGGATCGGTTTCCGGCGTCAGGCCGAGCGCTGCCAACCGCGCGATCTCCGCGTCGTCATAAGCGCGGACATGGTATCCCTCCGCGACTTGCTCCCAGAACCGGGCGAGCTGTGACGGCCGGTCGGCGTCGAACACAATCTCCTTGAGACGGGCCATGGCACGATCCGGTTCTTAGTTTGGCACCACCCCAAAGCCGCTGGCACGCTGGAACACCGCGAGATCGAGCGGCTCGACGGCATCCTGCCCGGCGAGCCGCGTCAACAGTGCCGTTGCTTGTCCGCGGTGATGGGTCTGGTGGTTGAAGAAGTGAGCGAGGAGGGCGCCGAGTTGCTGGGTGAAAGTGCCCGTCGCGGTGAGGGGACCATAGGTGAGCGGCGTGAGCAGGGCCGCCTCGTCGAGCCCTTCGACGAAGGCGATGATGCGTGCGTCCTCCGCGTTCCGAAGCGCAGTAAGTTGGTCCAGATGCTCGGCGAGGGTCTCGTCGAGACGGGTTGGCTTCGGACCCTCGCCGGTGAAGCGGCGCATCCATATCTGGTCCGCGACGAGAATATGGTTGAGGGTGCCTGCAAACGAGCGGAAGAACGCGCCCTGGTCGGCGTGAAAGTCAGCGTCGGACAGCAGCCGCGCCGCGCGATAGACGCGCTCGTTCGCCCAGCGATTATAGTGGGCGAACATCATGAAATGGGCCTTCAAGGCATGTCTCCTGCCGGTCCCCGGAGAGCGCCGGTCTTCATATGAACGTGCCGGCTTCGCGCACGATCTTAGGGTCAGGTGCCGAGCCTCGCAATTGCCGGGCTTATCGGGCTGCCCTTGCCGCAATGCAGCGCCGCCGCTATACAGCGCGCGAATTTCCCCAATCGAGGATGAAGACGGATTATGGCGATCGAACGCACCTTTTCGATGATCAAGCCCGACGCGACCAAGCGCAACCTGACCGGCAAGATCGTCGCCAAGCTGGAAGAGGCCGGCCTGCGCGTCGTCGCCTCGAAGCGCGTCTGGATGTCCAAGGCGCAGGCCGAGGGCTTTTACGCCGTGCACAAGGATCGTCCGTTCTTCGGCGAACTGGTTGAGACGATGACTGCCGGCCCGACGGTCGTGCAGGTTCTCGAAGGCGAGAACGCCATCGCCAAGAACCGCGAAGTGATGGGCGCCACCAACCCGGCCAACGCCGCCGAAGGCACGATCCGCAAGGAATTCGCGCTGTCGATCGGCGAGAATTCGGCCCATGGCTCTGACGCCCCGGAGACGGCTGCGCAGGAGATCGCCTACTGGTTCTCGGGTGTCGAGATCGTCGGCTGATCGCAGTCGGGCCATCTGATCGGAAAGGCCGGGCATTGCCCGGCCTTTTTGTTGGTCAGCTCAGCGGGATCATGACGGCCTTGCGAAAGGCCGGCCGCTCGGTGAGGCGATCATACCAGGCGGCCAGCGCCGGCAGGTCGGGCCGTTCGATCGGCAGGCCAAACCAGGTGTAGACGAAGCCGCCGAGCGGAATGTCGCCCATGCCGAACTTCTCACCTGAGAGATAAGGCGTCTTGGCAAGGGCCTGATCGGCAATCGCGAGCGCTGCGGCTGCCCGCGTTCGGGCCGCCTCGATCGCGGCGAGGTCGCGGTTCTCGGGCTTTGTCCTGAGCAGGCCCAGCACCAGCGGCCCCATCGCCGGCGCGACGGTCGATGACGTCCAGTCCATCCAGCGGTCGGCGAGCGCCCGCTCGCCCGGGTCGGCTGGCGCAAGTTCCCCGGGCGCATAGCGGGCCGCGAGATAACGGACGATCGCGTTCGATTCCCAGAGGATGAGGTCGTCATCCTTAAGCGTCGGCACGAGGCCATTCGGGTTCATGGCCCGATAGGCCGCTTCCCCGGTCAGGCCAAAGGCGCCGCCGGCGGGGATGCTTTCATAGGGGAGCCCGATCTCGTCGAGACACCAGAGCACCTTCTTGACGTTGTTGGAATTGTTGCGGCCCCAGACGGTCAGCATGGTCAAACCCCTTCCGATTGCCCGGCGACGATCTCAGATTTCGCTGGCGAGCGCATCCAGGAAACTGACGAGGCGGGCATGACGGACCGCCGCCATGGTGCGGCCCATTTCGGTATTGAACCCGGCCGAGAGCTTCAGCAGCTTGGTCTCGAAATGATCCAGCGCATAGCGCTTGTCGTCGAGCGTCCGCGCCTCGGCTTCGGGATCGAACGGATCATAGAGCGCGCTGCCGAGACGGCCGCCGATATAGAAACAGCGCGCGACGCCGATCATGCCGATCGCATCGAGCCGGTCGGCGTCCTGCAGGATCTTCGCTTCGATGGTCTCGGGCACAATGCCGGCCGAGAAGCTGTGCGCGGTAATGGCGTGGGCGGCCGCAGCAATTGCGGTCTCGCTCCATCCAAGGTCGCGTAGGAGATGCGAGGCGTGCTCGGCTGCGCGGCGGGAGGCCAGGCTTCGGTCCGGCGCATCCTTCTCGACCGCCACGCAGTCATGCAGCAGCACGGCGGCGGCCAGGATGGCGCGGTCGCCGCCCTCGGCAGCGTGGATGGCCTCCGCCGCCTTCCAGACGCGGAGGATATGGGCAATGTCATGGGCGCCATCGCCAGCGGCGACCGAATGCGGCAGGAGCGCAGCCGCCAGCGCCGCGTCGCGGCCGAACCGGGCCGAGGCGCGGCCGATCTCCTCAGACGTCACGCGTCCTTGCTCCAGCGGGCTTCCGCCTCGTCGTCGGTGATCCGCGCTTCGACCCAGCCGGTCGCGCTGCCGTCGGTTGCGTGTTCCTTCTTCCAGAACGGCGCATGCGTCTTCAGGAAGTCCATCACGAACTCCGCCGCCTCGAAGGCGGCATGACGATGGCTCGATGCAGCGACCACGAGCACGATCGCCTCGCCGGGCTTCACCTTGCCATAGCGATGCAGCACGGTCAGCGCACGGACATCCCAGCGCTCAGCGGCAAGCGTCGCGATGCGGGTGATTTCGGCCTCGGCCATGCCCGGATAATGTTCGAGTTCGAGCGCCTCGAGCCGGCCGTCTTCGTCGCGGCAGAGCCCGGTGAAGGTCACCACGGCGCCGACATCGGCGCGGCTGTTCGAAACTCCGGCGAATTCGCCCGCCAGATCGAGCGGTGCGTCGGTGACGGCGGTGCGGATCAGGGCCATGTTCAGCCTCCGGTCATGGGCGGGAAGAGCGCGACCTCGCGAATCCCGATGATCGAGGCGTCGTGTTCGGCATGATCCCGATCGAGCGCGACGCGGATGGCGGCCGGCTCGACAAGGGCCGCTTCATAGCCTTCGCCTCTGGTCCTGAGCCAATCCAGAAGGTCGGCGACGGTTCCGACATGGGCGGGTGGTTCGATGGTCTCGTCGCTCAGTCCGATGCGCTCGCGCACCCAGGCGAAATACAGGAGCTTCATGTCTCCTCGTCCAGGATATGGCCGAGCCCGGCGCGGAAATAGTCGTAGCCCGTGTAAAGCGTGACAAGCGCCGCGATCCAGAGCAGGCCGAGGCCGATGGTCGTCGTATAGGGGAAATGGAGGTCGCCGGCGGGCCCCGCAAGAAGGAAGGCGATGGCCACCATCTGCGTCGCGGTCTTCCATTTCGCGAGCCGCGTCACGGGCACGCTCACGCGCAGTTCGGCGAGATACTCGCGAAGGCCCGAAACGAGAATTTCGCGCGAAAGGATAATGAGGGCGGCCCAGATCGCGACGCCGCCGATCGTCCGTTCGAACACCAGCGCGAGCAGGCAGGCCGAGACGAGCAGCTTGTCGGCGATCGGATCGAGCATGCGGCCGAGCGAGGATTGCTGCTTCCAGATCCGCGCGAGATAGCCGTCGAGATAGTCGGTGATGCTGGCGAGGATGAACAGCGCCAGCGCGATCCAGCGCCAGGCGTCGCGCCCGCCGACGACGCAGAACACGACCAGCGGCACGGCAACGATCCGGCCATAAGTGAGGATATTGGGCAGCGACAGGAGAAGTGCCCGCTGAGGCCGCCTCGCCTCGAAGCCGTGAATCTCGCTCATGCCATCTCCCTCGCGCTCCGCTTCATATCGCATCCGACCCGTCCGGCCACAAGCCAAGGTCGCTGGTTTCGCCTCCGTGCAGGGGAGGGGCTGGAATTATGGCGGCCGCGACCGACATTCAAATCACACAAAAAACGGATAACCGGACGGTCATGTCCTCAGCCGTCTATGGAGTGGCAAGCCGACATGCGCACCTGGATCGAACATTTCGGCTCCGCCTGGCAATGGTCGGCATCGGGCGTCGCTATCCTGTTCCGCAGCGAAGTCGCGGCGCGGATGGAACTGGCGGCGGCGATCGTGGGAGTTGCCTGGCTGATTGTCCTTCGCCGATCGCCCGCGGAAATCGGCGTCTTTGGCCTTCTGGCGATGGCGGCCCTGGCCGTAGAAGCCCTGAACACCGCCATCGAGACGATTGTCGACGAGATTTCGCCGCAGCGCTCGGAATTCGCGCGGCGGGCCAAGGATCTCGGCTCCGCCGCCGTCTTCTTCATGCTGACGACGGCCGGGATCTATCTCGTCGCTCTGACTGCGGTCAGCTTCGTCACGCGCTGACGGGCGCGCGCATCGTCTTCAGCGCGGTTGCCCAGCGGTGAAGCTGGTCCAGCATCGGCTTGGCGCCGGCCAGGATCAGTTCGTTCGGCTCGAACACGCCGTCCGTGATCAGCTTCGGCGCCATCGGCACGGCAACCCCCTCCGGGATCGGCATGACATTGACGGTCGTGAGCAGGGACTTCTCCGATTGTGCGGCGCGCAGGCCGCCCGAAATCCCGCCATAGGAGACGAGACCCGCCGGCTTGAACGCCCATTCGCTCGAGAGATACGTCACGGCGTTCACGAAGGAGGGCGGCGCGAAATAGTTGTATTCCGGTGTCACGAAGACGAACGCGTCGGCGGCCTCCACCGAGGCGCTCCAGGCCTTCGTGTGGGCGTGCTCGTACTGCTTCAGGCGCGGATGGCGCGGCTCGTCGAAGACGGGCAGGTTGAAGTCGGCGATATCGACGAGTTCGGCGTCAAACGCGCTGTTCTCCTTGGCATAGTCATGGAACCAGCGCGCAATATGCGGTCCGATCCGGCCGGGCCGCGTGCTGACGATGATGATATTGAGCTTCAGTGCCATGGGATCGCTTTCTGAACCGGGGATCCCTCATATTGAGTGGCGCTGCCCCGGCTGGGAAGGCGTGATCCGGTGTACGGACTGTCTGCCGCATGGCACGTCGCCACAGGCAGGCAGTTGGCATCCGAGGCGAGGGCGGCTATTGCATCGCGGGTTCGCCGGGCCTTGGGGCCGGCAGCCATCCCGCGAACCGGGCCAAGGAGAACAATACGATGAGCGAAACCCTGCCCGACCGGCTGTCCAGCGATCCGCGCAGCCCCTTCTACAACGCGGAACTCCTGGAGCGTGGCATTGGCATCCGCTTCAAGGGCGTCGAGAAGACCAATGTCGAGGAATATTGCGTCAGCGAGGGCTGGGTCCGCGTCGCCGCCGGCAAGGCACGCGATCGCTTCGGCAATCCGCTGACGATCAAGCTGACCGGATCGGTCGAGCCCTATCTGCGTGACGATACGACTGAGAGCGAACCGTCCGCCTAGAGATCAGTTTCCGCTGCCGGGCCGGCTTCGGCAAGGCCCGGCCCGAGCGCGATACGCTCGTCGAAGACGAAGCATGTGCCGCGAAAGAGGCTCTCTTCGGCCGGCACTTCTTCGAGATAGCGCAAGATGCCGCCCTTGAGGTGCAGCACCTCCGAAAATCCCTGCGCGCGCATATAGGCGCTCGCCTTTTCGCAGCGGATGCCGCCGGTGCAGAACATCGCGACACGCTTGTGGCGTGATGGGTCCAGCGAACGGCTGACATAATCCGGAAATTGCGAGAACTTGCGCGTCTCGGGGTCGACTGCCCCCTCGAAGCTCCCCATCGCGACTTCGAAGCGGTTGCGCGTATCGATCACCAGCACGTCGGGATCGCTGATCACCTTGTTCCAGTCGGCCGGGTCGACATAGGTTCCGGCTTGCGTGGTGGGATCGATATCCTCGACCCCGAGCGTCACGATCTCGCGCTTCAGCTTCACCTTGAGGCGACGAAACGGCATCGCTGCCGCCGACGAGAGCTTGACGTCGATTCCGGCGAGCCGCCCGCCGAACAGTTCTCCTTGGGCAAACAGCGCCAGCAGCGCCTCGATCGCTACGGGCTCGGCGGCCACCGTACCGTTGATGCCTTCATGGGCGAGAAGGATCGTACCCTTGATTCCGTTGGCGGCGCAGAAGCCTTCGAGTTCAGGCCGAATCTCCGCGCAATCCGGTAGAGCGGCGAAGCGATAGAAGGCGGCGACCGTGAAGCTCATGGCAGATCCGTCAAGCTCATCCGGCAAAGCCGGCAGGGAAAGGAGCGGCGCTCATAGCACGGCCTGCCGCGTGGTCGAAGTGTTGCGCATCTCAAAATCACCGGATGCCGTCCCTATATATCTCGCGTGAAACATTTGCCTTGGGGAGAACCGATGCGATTCTGGAAGCGCCTGACGACGCCGCTCGCCGTCCTGGCCATCCTGCTGACGACGAGCCTTGCCTTCGTCGATACCGCCGATGCCCGTCGTGGCGGCAGTTTCGGCAGCCGCGGTGCGCGCACTTATTCGACGCCCGCGACCACACCGACGGCGCCAACGGCCACGCAGCCGATGCAGCGCTCGATGACGCAGCAGACGGCCCCTGCGGCTTCTCCTGCCGCCGGCATGCAGGCCGCGCGTCCCGGTCTCTTCAGCGGTTTCGGCGGCTCGATGCTGCGCGGCCTCGCGATCGGCGGCCTCATCGGCCTGCTGCTCGGCCATGGCTTTGGCGGCATGGCCGGCGCGTTCGGCATGATCCTGCAGATCGCACTGCTCGCCTTCGGCGCGATGTTCCTGTTCCGCTTCCTCGCCAATCGTCGCCAGCAGTCGCCGCAGACGGCGATGGCGTCCGGCCCGTCCTATCGGGAAGCGCCTGACGAACCCGCATCGCCACGCCCGGCTTTCGGCGGTCTCGGCGGCTTTGGCCTTGGCGGCGGCTCGGTCGACGCGCGTCTGCCGCGTCCGGCCAATGCCCGTAATGCCAATGACGAAGTCGGCATCCTCGACAGCGACCTCGATGCATTCGAGGAACTGCTGACGAAGGTTCAGACCGCGTTCGGCAAGGAGGACTATGCCGGGCTGCGCATGCTGACGACGCCCGAGATCATGTCCTATCTCTCCGAGGAGCTCAGCCAGAATGCGACATCCGGCGTCCGCAACGACGTCACGGAGGTCAAGCTGCTGCAGGGCGACGTCGCCGAAGCCTGGCGCGAAGGTGACAGCGACTATGCGACGGTCGCCATGCGCTATGAAAGCCGCGACGTGATGCGTGATCGCAAGGATGGGCTTGTCGTCTCGGGAGACGAATCGCACCCGACCGAGGCGACCGAACTGTGGACATTTGTCCGCAGCGCTGGTGGCGATTGGAAGCTTTCTGCGATCCAGGAAGCCTGATCGCGGCGAAAGCCGAGGAACGCTGCCGATCCGTCCGCGTTCAAAAAAGCGGCGCAGCCTGCTTTCCGGGGAGGCAGGCCGCGCACATCTATGGTAATGGTCAAACTTCGCCCTCTCGCTCGCGCGTCTTCATCGCGCCCCCGGAAGCGGGCGGTCCAGTAAAAACGTTAGGATAGAATTTGCAGGTTTTGGTTCGCGACAACAATGTCGATCAGGCGCTGAGGGTTCTCAAGAAGAAGCTGCAGCGTGAAGGCGTCTTCCGTGAAATGAAGATGCGCAACGCCTATGAGAAGCCCTCCGAGAAGCGCGTGCGCGAAAAGGCCGAGGCCATTCGTCGTGCCCGTAAGCTCGCACGCAAGCAGGCGATCCGCGAGGGTCTGATCGCAGCACCGAAGCCCAAGCCCCGCGTCGCGGGTGCCAAGGGTGCTCCTCCGCGTCCGGCGGCTCGTTGAGTCGGACGCGCTGATACTGCCGGAACGGTCGGCGCCCCTATGGGCGGCCGGCCGCCAGGGCTCTCTGTACCAAGGTCTTGCACCAAGGAAAGACGATGATGCCCGAACCCTCCAATGCCCGTCAGAAAGCCGACGCCAAGTTCGACAAGACCCAGAAGGGTGTCGTCGACGCGTCGAAGTCCCTGCGTGAGCGTACTGCCAAGTTGAAGGCGCTGCGCATGGCCAAGGAAGAAGAAGAGCGCGCCGCGATCGCCGCAGCGCCGCCGAAGACGCGCTCCAAGCGCGTGGCCAAGGCGACCGCCTGAGCAGCAAACGCGGCATTCCGATCTTCAAGGCCGTCAATCGACCGTTCCCGCATGCAGGTGCGCAGTATCTGAATTCGCTCAGATCTGTTGCGCGATCGCGGCCTTGTCGATGATCGACCATACGGTCCGGATTTTCCCGTCCGCAAATTCGTAGAAGACATTCTCCGCAAACTGGACTCGCTTGCCGTTGACCGGAAGGTCGAACAGCAGCCCGCGCGGTGTGCAGTCGAACTGAAGCCGGCTGGCGATGTGTGGCGGGTCCGAGACCAGCAGCTGGATTACGAAGCGAAGATCAGGAATGGCCTCGAAGTCGCGCTCCAGCATGGCGCGGTAGCCAGCCAGGCCGATGGTTGTCCCGCCATATTCAACGGCTTCATCGACGAAGCTGCCGAGCACCGCCCAATCCTGTCTGTTCAGGCAATCGATATAGCCGCGATAGATCGCGGATAGCGCCTCGGGCGTCATGGCGGCCTCGTGTCCTTTCCTTCGATTCACATGGCTGACGATACCCCGACGAGGCAGGCCCCGCACGGCCGTCGTCTCATTCGAGGCGTTGGCATCGTTCGTCAGGATTGCCGTCTCTTGCGGTGACAGCGGCGGCCCGGCGGCGCTAGATTGCTGCCACAATCAGGAGGGCGGCATGAGCGACCACGCCATCACGGCCATTGGCTTCGATGCCGACGACACGCTTTGGCAGAACGAGCATTTCTATCGTCTGACGGAGCAGCGCTTCACGGCTCTGCTTGAAGCGCATGGCGAGGAAGAAGTGATTTCAAGCCGTCTGCTCGCTGCCGAGACGCGCAACCTCGCTCTCTACGGTTTCGGCATCAAGGGCTTCACGCTCTCGATGATCGAAACGGCGATCGAAATTACCGAAGGGCGCGTCGATGCCGCCGTCATCAGCGAGATCCTCGCGGCCGGCCGTGAATTGCTCACGCATCCCGTCGAGACGCTGCCACATGCGCGCGACGCGATCGAGCGCCTTTCGGGAAGTTATCGCATTATCCTCATCACCAAGGGCGATCTGTTCGACCAGGAGCGCAAGCTGGCGCAATCCGGCCTTGGCGACCTGTTCGACGCCGTCGAGATCGTCAGCGACAAGACAGTCGACACCTATCGCCGGGTCTTTGCCCGCCATGCCGATGGTCCCGAGCGCGCGCTGATGGTCGGCAATTCGCTGAAGTCCGACATTGCGCCCGCGATCAGTGCCGGAGGCTGGGGCGTTTATGTGCCGCACCCGCTGACCTGGTCGTTCGAGCATGTCGAGCCGCCGACAGAGGATCCGCGCTTCCGCCAGATCGCCGATCTTGGCGAACTCCCGGATCTCGTGCGGTCTCTCGACTGAGGCCGATCCTTATTCGGCCGCGATGGAGCCGTCGCCACAGGGCGCGCGGGCGTCGCCCGCCGCCGTCTCGATGCCGAGATCGGGGAGGACGGCCGCGCGATGACCGCGGATATCGACGCGCAGCACGATGTGACCGCTCTTTTCGAGATGGCGCAGCCGGCTGCGGGCGCGGCCCGCCGAATGCGTGCCGGAGCGCAGCGCCAGTTCGGCGTCGGAGGGGCAGGGGCTGCTGGTCAGTGCTGCCGCAGCGATCAGCAAGAATGAAAGCTGGGCCTCGTCGGGCAATGCGCGGGCGAGTTCGACGACGCGCTGCCAATCCTCCGTCTCGGCGAGCGCCGGATCGATGCCGGTCCGCGCGAGATTGAGCAGGAAGCGGAACTGCGCCAGCGGCAGGGTCGCCGGCAGGCGTTGGATCCGGCAGCGGACGAGAAAATCCTGATAGAGCGGCGCCTCGCCGCGAAACGGCGCACCCGGCTCGGCCATGACGGCACGGGCAATCGCCAGGAACTGCGCTTCGCGCTCCTGCGGCGTCAGCCCATCGTCCGGCGCTTCGACGGCCTCGGCCGGTGCCTCCCGCGCCAGGCTCGCCAGGAGATCATGCATGGTCGGCGCACTCGGCGCCGCCATGCGCGGCTCGATCGGTCGCACGAGATCAACCGGTACCGGGGCCAGCACGCGTTCGCGCTGGGCGGCGGCGGCCTCGGCGGGAAGAGGCGTCAGCTTCGGCGTTCCGGCGCGCGGCGCTGTCTCGACGGCGCCGACCGACACGGTAATCGGCCGTCGTGTCAGGGCCGGGCCGAGCGCCACGAACTGGCCGCGGCTGAGATCGCGGAAGGTTTCGGCCTGCCGCCGCTCGAGGCCGAGCAGATCGGCGGCGCGCACCATGTCGATATCGAGGAAGGTGCGGCCCATCAGGAAGTTCGAAGCCTCTGCTGCGACATTCTTGGCGAGCTTGGCGAGCCGCTGTGTTGCGATGATGCCGGCAAGGCCGCGCTTGCGGCCACGACACATCAGATTGGTCATTGCGCCGAGCGAAAGCTTGCGTGCCTCTTCCGAAACCTCGCCGGCGACGGCTGGAGCGAAAAGCTGGGCTTCGTCGACCACCACGAGCACGGGAAACCAGTGTTCGCGATCGGCATCGAACATGGCGTTCAGGAACGTGCCGGCGGCACGCATCTGCATCTCGACATCGAGGCTTTCGAGATTGAGCACGGCGGAAACACGGTGCTGGCGTACGCGGGTCGCGATGACCTCCAGCTCGCCGAGACCGCGTTCGGCATCCAGCACGACATGACCAAAGCGCTCGGCAAGGCTGACGAAATCGCCTTCGGGGTCGATGATCACCTGCTGGACGTAAGGTGCGCTCTGCTCGATCAGCCGGCGCAGCAGATGCGATTTGCCCGAGCCGGAATTGCCTTGGACCAGAAGGCGGGTCGCCAGCAATTCCTCGACATCGAGCATCGCTTCCGCGCCCCCGCCATGGGGGCCGGCCACCTTGCCGAGCTCGATATTCATGCGCCCAGTTACTCCGCGAGTCGCGATCCCGACAGAAACACCTAGCACGTCATCTGCGCCGAAGAATGTCGATCCGCCCGCGATCCACAGCTGTCGGGCTGGGCGACAGGCGCCTTCCTTCCCGATAGTCTGGCGTCGGCAGCCTGGGAGGAGCGGCCACAACGGCCATCATCAGCTTCGTCTCGGAGACGCTTCCGCAGTGACTTCTGCCACCACTACCGTTCGACACGGCACCCAGATGCTCGTCACCTTGGGTGTGCTGCTCGCCTTCGCATCGATTTCAACCGACCTGTTCCTGCCAGCGCTGCCGACGATGAGCCGAGCGCTCAATGCCAGCGAAGGGTCACTGCAATTCACGATCTCGGCCTATCTGCTCGGGTTCGGCTTCGGGCAGCTCTTCTGGGGGCCGATCAGCGACCGGTTCGGCCGCCGGATCCCGGTTGCGATCGGAGTGGCGATCTTCGTGATCGGCTCGGCCGGCTGCGCCTTGTCGACGGATGTCTGGCAGATCGTCGGCTGGCGGATCGTGCAGGCGCTGGGCGCCAGCGCGGGCGTTGCCTTGGCACGCGCGATGGTTCGCGATCTCTATGACCGCAACCATGCGGCCAGGGTCCTTTCGGGCCTGATGACCGTGATGGCCGTCGCGCCGCTGTTGGGGCCGAGCGCCGGCGCACAGATCCTGGCGGCTTTTTCCTGGCAGGCGATCTTCTGGTTCCTGGTCGTGATCGGTGCGGCCACGTTGGCGGCCATCCTGGCATTGCCGGAAACGCTCCCCTCAGACGCAAGGGAGGCCAGCCCTCTCTGGCATGCGCTCGGAGACTATCCGCCGCTTTTGCGCAACCGCATGCTGATTGGCTATGCGGCCGCCATCGGCTTCTACTATTGCGGCATCTTCGCCAATATCGCCGGCGGGGCATTTGCCTTCATCAGCTATCATCATCTGACGCCGCAACAATATGGGCTGGTCTTTGCGTCCGGCGTGGTTGGCGTCATGGCGGCCAATATCATCAATGTCCGCCTGGTGACGCGCATCGGCATTGATCGCCTGCTCATCATCGGTGCTTTCGGCGCCGCGGTTTGCGGACTTGGTCTCGCTCTCGTCACGACGACCGATCTCGGCGGTGTCTGGGGCCTGCTGGCGGGCCAACTGCTGTTCGCAACCGCCAATGGATTGATCCTCGCCAACGCGGTGGCTGGCGGACTGTCCAGCGTGCACCACAAGGCAGGGACCGCTTCGGCTCTGCTCGGCGCCATCCAGTATGGCAGCGGCATGGTGGGGTCCGCGCTGGTCGGGATTCTGGCCAACGGGACGCCGGCTCCGATGGGCTGGGTGATGGGCTTCGCTGGCCTTGGATGCCTTGCAAGTGTCCTGTTCACGCGTGTCGCTCGACGCCGCCCGACGATCTCGGCAGGCCGTTGATCCCGGCAGGTCCTTGATACTGGATAGTGCTTTAAGGCGCGGGATTTGCATGCATGGATGCCCCGTCCGTATTCGCATGAGGAATTCCCATGTCCGAGCATCACCTGAAGGCGACCCCCGAAACCGTGCTCTGGGGGCGCTTCGCCGCGGCGACACCGCCGGTTCTCACCATTGCCTCGGGCGACCGGGTTGTCATTGAGACGCTGACGGCGCTGCCCGAACTGCTGCCGCCGGAGGGATCGGGCATGACCGTTTCGCCTTCTTTGCGGGCGATCCATGCCGCGAATCTGCCCGTCCGTTTCGGCCACCTGCTGACGGGGCCGGTCGCGGTTGAAGGGGCTGAGCCGGGCGACATGCTGGAAGTGCGGATCGAAGCGATCGAGCTTGGCGCCGATTGGGGGTTCAATGCCATCGTGCCGTTCGAGGGCACGCTGCCGGGCGATTTCATCCTGCCCGAGCTCGACCTGATCCACATCCCGATCGACAGGGACGCGAAGACCTGCAAGCTGCCCTTTGGACCCGAGCTGCCGCTGGTCCCATTCTTCGGCGTCATGGGCGTGGCGCCGCCGCCTGTCTATGGCGAACTGTCCTCGCGCGAGCCGCGGCTGCATGGCGGCAATCTCGACAACAAGGATCTGGGCGCCGGCTCGACGCTGTTCCTGCCGGTCTGGACAGAGGGCGGCAATTTCCTCTGCGGTGACGGCCATGGCGTCCAGGGCCATGGTGAAGTCTGCGTCACCGCGCTCGAAACCGCGCTGACGGGGACCTTCACGTTTATCCTCCACAAGAAGACCGGCGCCGCCCCGCTGCTGACCTTGCCGCGCGGCGAGACGCCTACTGCCTATATGACGATGGGCTTTTCCTCCGATCTCGACGAAGCCATGCGCATCGCTGTGCGCGAGATGATCACGTTCATCGTCGAACGCACGGGGATGAGCCGCGGCGATGCCTATCGCCTTGCCTCGCTCGCCGCCGATTTTCACGTCACGCAGACCGTGAACGGAGAGAAGGGTGTGCACGGCCTGCTGCTGAAATCCGTGCTGGCATAAGCGACGTGTCGCCGCGCCTCTTCGCGCGACGTTGCAATCGGCAGGACGATGCGGTTACATCGGAACGTTATGTTATAACGTTACATGAGGATCGCATGTCCCTTCGCGCTTCAGATGACCGGCGACTGCCGGTCACCGTGCTCTCAGGCTTCCTCGGAGCTGGCAAGACGACGCTGCTCAACCATGTGCTCAACAACCGTCAGGGCCGAAAGGTCGCGGTGATCGTCAACGACATGTCGGAAGTGAATATCGACGCCGACCTTGTTCGGGACGGCGGCGCCGATCTCTCGCGCACCGACGAGAAGCTGGTCGAGATGACGAATGGCTGCATCTGCTGCACCTTGCGCGACGACCTGCTGAACGAGGTCCGCCGCCTCGCCGACGAGGGCCGGTTCGACGCGCTGCTCATCGAGAGCACGGGCATCGCCGAGCCACTTCCGGTGGCCGCGACGTTCGAATTCCGTGACGAGCAGGGGTATTCGCTCTCCGACATCGCCCGCCTCGATGCGATGGTCACCGTCGTCGACGCCGCCAACCTTCTCAAGGACTACGCCTCGCAGGATCTCCTGAGCGAGCGGGGCGAGACCGCCGGACCGGACGATTTTCGCACGCTGGTCGATCTCCTCGTCGAGCAGATCGAGTTCGCGGACATCGTCGTCATCAACAAGGTGCGCGACGTCACGCCGGAGCAACTGGCCGAGGTGCGCCGCGTGGTGCGCGGGTTGAATGGCGATGCGCGCATCATCGAGACGGATTTCGCTCAGGCCCCGCTCGATCTCGTTCTCGATACCGGCCTCTATGACGAGGAACGCTCACGCGCGCATCCGCTCTGGATGAAGGAACTCTATAATTTCGCCAGCCATGTGCCCGAGACGGAAGAATACGGCATTCGCTCTTTCGTCTATCGCGCGCGGCGGCCGTTTCATCCGGCACGGCTGCATGAGGCGCTCGGGCGAGGCTTTCCCGGCGTGCTGCGTGCCAAGGGCCATTTCTGGATCGCGACACGCCCGCAATGGCTGGCCGAACTTTCGATCGCGGGCTCGATCCTGCGCACCGAGGGCCTCGGCTACTGGTGGGCGGCCGTCCCGAAGGAGCGCTGGCCGCGCGATGCGGAGTCGGTCTCCATCATGCGTCGCAACTGGAACGACACCTGGGGCGATCGCCGCCAGGAACTCGTCTTCATCGGCGGCCCCGCCATGGACGAGGCAGCGATCCGTGCCAGCCTCGACGCCTGCCTGCATGGCAGCGTAACCACAGGGATGACAGCGGCAGCCGCCAATCTCGACGATCCCTTCCCGCACTGGGGGAGTGCTGCCTGAACGGATCCCGTCGCTGCTCCATTTCTGGCCTGATGGCCGCTGCTTAGTCGGCGGCCTCTCACTTTATGGCGTGAAACCAGATCTCGTCATCACCCGCGTCGCGCCGACGAATCTCGATCACGCCGTCCTCCCGCTCACGGCGTTCGATGAAGACCGTTGTCTCGTCCTTGAAGCGCATCGGCCAGAGAAGATTGACAGGTTTCCATTCTCCAGTTTCCCATCGTCTTGATCCCCGCCAACGACTAACGAACGCCTTTAATCCCATAAATACCCCCGCCGCACCTTGCTCTGGGTGCACGCGAGGATTGAACCTGTGACTACGTCAAAAGTCTAGGTTGTTTTGATACCTCTACGCCTTTTGGCGGTGCTCCCTGTCGCCGCAATCTGGCGCTGGACGAGCTCTCGATCGAGGCGGTGCTCTGCCGGTTCGTGCAAAGGTTGTTGCGATGGGGAGCCGGACTACTCCCCCCGCTCGTGGAAGAAGTCGTAGATCGCCTGCGCCATCTGGGCCGAGACGCCGGGAACGGCGATGAGATCGGGGATCGAGGCGCGGCTGACGGCTTTGGCGGTGCCGAAATGGCCGAGCAGCGCGCGCTTTCGCGTCGGGCCGATGCCGCCGATCTCGTCGAGCGGATTGGCGGTCATCGCCGCCTTGCGCTTAGCGCGATGCGTGCCGATGGCGAAGCGGTGGGCCTCGTCGCGCAGCCGCTGCACGAAATAGAGAACCGGATCGCGCGGCTGCAGCATGAAGGCTTCGCGGCCGGGAATGAAGAATTTCTCGCGGCCCGCATCGCGATCGGGGCCTTTGGCGATGCCGACCAGCGGCACCTCGCTGACAAGGCCGAGCTCTTCGAGAATGCCGCGCGCGGCCGAGAGCTGGCCGGCGCCGCCATCGATGAACACGAGATCGGGCCAGGGGCCAAATCCGTCCTCGCCGCGCGGGGCCGCCTCGCGCGAGCCGTGCTCCTTGAGCAGTCGCGAGAAGCGCCGGGTCAGCACCTCACGCATCATGCCGAAATCATCGCCCGGTGTGATCTCTTCCGAGCGGATGTTGAACTTGCGGTACTGGTTCTTCACGAAGCCTGACGGCCCCGCGACGATCATGCCGCCGACCGCGTTGGTGCCCATGATGTGGCTGTTGTCATAGACCTCGATCCGCCGCGGGGGCGCCTCAAGCGCGAAGGCCGCCGCCACTCCTTCAAGAAGTCGCGCCTGGCTCGACGTCTCCGCAAGATTGCGGCCGAGCGCTTCGCGGGCATTGGCCATGGCATGGTCGACGAGGTCCTTCTTCTCGCCGCGCTTCGGCACGGCGATCTCGACCCGATGTCCCGCATGCTCGCCGAGCGCCTCGGCGATCAGCTCTGCTTCCTCGATCTCATGACTGATCAGGATGAGACGCGGGCAGGGCTTGTCCTCGTAAAACTGCGCCAGGAACGCCGCGAGCACCTCATTCGGACCGAGCGATTTGTCGGCCCGCGGATAGAAGGCGTGGTTGCCCCAGTTCTGGCCGGTGCGGAAGAAGAACACCTGGACGCAGCTCTGGCCGCCTTCCTGATGCACGGCGATGACATCGGCTTCGTCGACGCCTTGCGGGTTGATGCCCTGATGCGACTGGACATGGCTGAGCGCCGCAAGACGGTCGCGATAGATTGCGGCGCGTTCGAAATCGAGTTCGGCGCTGGCCTCGCTCATCGCGTGGGCAAGGTCGGTGCGAATGGCCGAGGACTTGCCGGTCAGGAAGCCCTTCGCCTCGCGCACCAGTTCAGCATAGTCCTCAAGCGAGATCTCGCGCGTGCAGGGCGCCGCGCAGCGCTTGATCTGGTGCAGCAGGCAGGGCCGCGTGCGGGACTCGTAGACGCTATCGGTGCAGGTGCGAATGAGAAATGCCCGCTGCATCGCCGAGACGGTGTTGCCGACCGCGCCGGCCGAGGCGAAGGGTCCGAAATACTCGCCCTTCCGCGTTCGTGCGCCTCGATGCTTAACCAGCTGGGGCGCTTCGTGATCGGTGATGAGAATATAGGGGAACGACTTGTCGTCGCGCAGCAGCACGTTGAAGCGCGGCCTGAGGCGCTTGATGAGGTTTGCCTCGAGCAGCAGCGCCTCGGTCTCGGTCCGCGTCGTGACGAATTCCATCGTCGCCGTCTGCTGGATCATGCGGATGATCCGGTTCGACTGCAGCCCGATGCGGGTATAGCTCGTGACGCGTTTCTTGAGGTTTCGCGCCTTGCCGACATAGAGCACGTTGCCGCTGGCGTCGAACATCCGGTAGACGCCCGGCGCATTGGGTAGCCGCTTGACGAAATCCGCAATCACGGCGGCGCCCTGACCGCGTGACAGGCGCTCGCCGCCCGCCTCGAACGGCGTCATCGCCTCCTCGTCGGCAAGCGCCTCTTCGGCCACGTTGATGGCAAGCGTCTCCGCGCTGGCTTCATCCTCGGCCAGTTCATCCGCTGCGGTCATGTCGTCGAGCAGCGCACCTTCGGGCAGCGCGGTCTCGTCGTCCGGTGCGGCGGCCGGTTCCGGCACGCTGCTGTCGATAGGCAATCTGTTCACTCTTTGATCCCTACGACGTCCGGTGTCTCCCAGGCAAGATGCTGGCCGCCATCGAGGCCTATCATCTGGCCCGTGATCGAACGCGTCTCATACAGATAGAGAATCGTGCGGGCGAATTCAGCCAGCTCTGGCCCATGGTGAAGCGGCACCGCCTCGGCCTGACGGCGGAAGTCCTCTACGTCCTGGCGCGGCGAGGGGACGGTCGGTCCGGGGCCGATGGCATTGACGCGGATGCGGGGCGCCAGCGCTTGCGCCAGTGTCCGCGTCGCCGTGAGCAATGATGATTTTGATAGCTGGTACGACATGTAATAGGGCGTCGTCTTCCAGGCCCTCTGGTCGACGATATTGACGACAAGGCCCTGTTCGGCTGCTGGAAGTGCGGCAGCGAAGGCGTCGGCGAGAAGCACCGGCGCCGTGAGGTTGATGGCCAGCTGGCGCTGGAAGCGCGCCGCATCGAAGTTGCCGATCCCATCGTCCTCGAACACCGAGGCATTGTTGACGAGAAGCGTCGGCGCGCCGATTGCGGCGGCGACCCTGTCAAGGATGGCCGGCACGCCCTGTAGATCAGCAAGATCGGCGGCGACGACCATAGCCGTGCCTCCCTGCGCGACGATCCCGGCCGAAACGGCTTCAGCCTCATCCCGGGAGCGATTGCAGTGGATCGCGACTGAGAAGCCGGCACGGGCGAGATCTTCCACGATCGCGCGGCCGATTCTCCGCGCGCTTCCCGTGACCAGCGCCACGCGCCTTTGCTGCGACATGCGTTTCCCCTCTCGTGCCGGAAGCGGAAGATAGGGCGGACCGGGTCTTTCGGTAAGCCTTTGTTAGGCGCGGTTAACCGCTTTCAACCTATTGGGCGCGTCTGTGGCAGACGCTTGATTCAACATCTGAGGAACGGACAGAAAATCCTTTTTTGGTAAAGGGTTGCCGGTGTCTGTTGCGGTGCGGCAACGCTTGGTCTTGCCTCATGGGGGCCTTCTTCGCTGGACTTTTTCGCCGCATTGCGCCGCTTCAATGCGCTTTCGGACTGGCCATCCCCCTGTTGACCCGTCCTTTGTATCCTGGAGATCACGATGCTGCGTATCCGCACCCTCTCCCTCGGCGTCGCCTGTTTCGCGCTCGGCGCGCTTCCGGCAATCGCTGACGATTATTCCTACAACCCCGTTGCCAGCACGGCCTTTGCCGCGCCGGTCGGCTTCACCTGGACCGGCCCCTATCTCGGCGCCATCGTCGGCTATACGTGGAGCACGTTCCAGGCCTCAAACGGGCTGCTTGGCGGCCGGTCGATCGACGCCGAAGGCGGCAAGGTCGGCGGTTATGCCGGCTACAACTACCAGCTCAGCAACAATGTCGTGCTCGGCGGCGAGATGGATCTCAACTGGGACGATGTGAAGGGCAACACGCGCAGTTTCGGGAGCGTCGACCAGACCTGGGATTCGACCATCCGCGCCCGCGCCGGCTATTCCTTCGGCCGCGTCATGGCTTATGGCACGGGCGGCGCCGCCGTCTCGGGCGCCCGAGTCGATACCGGCGCGTTCTCGAGTTCGGCCACGCATCTGGGCTGGACGCTCGGTGCAGGCGCCGAAGCGGCGATCACCGATCATGTCACCGCGCGGGTCGAATACCAGTATGCGGACTACGGCTCGCAGCTCTACCGCACGGGCGTCGGCACCGCATCGGATGTCGATTTTACCACGGGCACGATCCGCGCCGGCCTCGGTTACAAGTTCTGAGCCGCCGCGCGGTGTGGCCCCGCAAGCGGCCACACCGACGCCCTTCGACATGGTCTCGCCATGGCCGGGTTCGGCTCGGCCATGACGCCAGCCGTGCCACTAGACGCGCGCGTATTCCGTCCCCGCGAACAGCGCCGCATGCAGCGCGTGCCAGCTTTCCTCGTCCGGCGTGCACAGAAGACCGCCAGCGCGGTGGAGCGGCGAATAGGGGCTGCCGTCATAGCGGGCGGAAAAGCCGCCGGCCTCCTGATGCAGGAGCCAGCCGGCCGCGTGATCCCAGACCATCAGCTTGCTGAAGGCCGAGAAATGCGCATGGCCGCCGGCGAGCAGACGATATTCATGCGCGGCACAGCGATAGTTGGAGACCGAGCCGGTGCGCGCGAGATTGGCGGCAAGCTGCGAGCGCAGCGGATCCTCGAGCAGCCACCACGCTGCGAAGCCTGACATTTCGTCGACCGGCTTCGGCTTGGCGACCTTGAGGTCGAGCCGCCCCCCGTCCGCTGTCTCGGTCCACGCGCCTTCGCCGCGCAATGCTACCGACCAGTCCTTGCCGATCGGATCGAGGATCACGCCGGCAACGATCTCGCCCTTGGCGACCACGCCCGTCATGACACCGAAGAGCGTCAGCCCCGACGCGAAATTGCGGGTGCCGTCGACAGGGTCGACGACGAAGGCAAGCGGCGCATCGGCGAGCGCGTCGAGCAATCCCTCGCCATGTTCCGAGACCGCTTCCTCGCCGAGGACCACTGCGCCAGGAAAGGCTTGTTCCAGCGCGGCAGTGATCCGCTTTTCGGCAGCGACATCGGCGTCGGTCACGAGGTCTTCTGCCGATGTCTTTTCGCGCACCGCGCCTGCGGAAAGGCGGCGGAAGCGCGGAAGGATCTCGGCCGTGGCGGCTTCATTGAGGATTTCGGCGACCGTCGCGATGTCGCGGGCAGAGAAGGTCATGCGATGGCTCCGATGAAGGGGGTGGTTCAGCCGGTCGGCCGGGTCTTGTCGAAGGCGGACACGCTGGCGGCGAAGCCATCCAGCCAGCCGACGAGAGCGGGATGGGCCTGCCGCCACGAATCGCCGAAGCGAAGATCGAGATAGCCGAGCGCGCAGGCGACCGTGATATGGCCGATATGGATGGGGCCACCGAGATCCGAGGCCTCCAGCGCCGCGAGGCCACGCGCGACCTTGTCGGCGTGATGCGCCAGCCAGCCGGCATGCCGCAGCGGCTCTTCGCGCCACCGCTTCTCGTAAACCTGCAGCAATGCGGCATCCATGATGCCATCGGCCAGTGCCTGCATTACCAGCGCCGGATAGCGCCGCGCCGGATCGGCCGGGATCACCCGGACGCCGCCCGCCAGATGATCGAGATATTCGACGATGACGCGCGAATCATAGATCACGCCGCCATTTTCGAGGACGAGCGCCGGGATCTTGCCGAGCGGGTTTTGGCTCCGAAGGCTGTCCGACGGGTCGGCCGTATCCGCATTGACGATCTCGATCCGGTCCGTGAGACCGAGCAGGGCGGCAGCGATCTTCACCTTGCGGCCGAAAGGCGAGGCGGGCGAACTGCGCAGGATGAGCATGTCTGGTGTCCGGGTCTGGAGAAAATCGGAGAAATGGCAGGCTATCCGCTGGAGGACGGTCGGGAAGGCTCGAATCGCCAGACGGCCGTCAGCGGACCGGCGGCATCACGATCTGCGGCCGCCGGCAGGCGCCGCGATCAACCTCCGGGCAGCTGCGGAAGGCGAGGTCCTTTGTAAGGCAGACGCGAACTTCCTTCAGCCGCCGCGAATCGCAGAGCACGGCAAAGCCGTCGGCCGGAATGCCGGGGTTGGCCTTGCGGAAGGCGTTCTCGACGGCAGCGGGCGTGACTGTCAGCTGGTTCGCGACATCGACGAAGGGCGGCGGGATGGCGACGCGTGCCCGGGCGGAGCGGATCAGCGAAAAATAGTCGATCTGGTCGAGGCCTGAGCAGGTGCCATGCTGCAGCCATTCATGGCGGACAAGCGCCGGGCTCGGCATCAGGTCGAGCATCGCGTCGACGTCGCGCCGTGGCACGCGGCTCGGCTGGTTCGTCGGGCAATCGCTCGGATAGCCGCGTTCATATTGCGGCCAGAGACCGTGAACCACGAAGGCAAAGGGACGGCTGCCACACTGGATGCGGTCGGTATGGCCATTGTCGAGGCAATAGGTCGGCGACCAGGACAGCGACAGCACATAAAAATCGAAATCACCGGCTCGGCCGCCCGCAAGCGCATGGCCCGAGATGGCGAATAAGGCCGACATCAGGAGGCCAAACAGGCCGAAACGCCGCATCGATCCCCCCGGCTATGCGTCGCCCAAGACGTCTACTGGTAGCGGATCGACCGGCACGAGCTGTCATAGACGCGCCACGGATCCTGGTTCGGCAGGCAGAACTCGACGCCCCAGCCGATCGAGGCAACGCCCTGGCGCTCCTCGATGAGGTAGAACATATCCGCCGGCGCGCCGTTGGAGAGCTCGACGCGGGCATGGCAGAAGCGGCGGTCGATCAGCCCCGGATTGGCAGGCTCGAACTTCACTTGGTCGATCTTGGTGACGGTGCCGATCGAAAGCCCGGTCTGCCAGGTCTCGACATTGGCCTTGTGATAGCGATTGGCGATGTTGTTGAGCACCGACTGCGCATCGCACAGCGGCACCTGGCCTCGGCTCCACGAACCGACCGTGACGCTCGGATCATCAAGCGAGCGAGAACCCGCTTCGGCCGAAGCACCGACGGCGAGAAGGAGTGTGGTAGCGAGGACGGCGCGCAGCATGGCAATGATTCCCGGGGACGAGAGACCGATCCGACGATGCGTCGCGCCGCAGCAAGGGTCAAGCCGAAGCCGCGACCGCGGTGAACGGTTTGTCGTCTCGATCGGCACTGGCGACATTTCCGCCACGGCATCACATGATGCCGACGCACATGACGGAGAGGCACGATGGGACTTCTGATCGACGGTGTCTGGCACGACCAATGGTACGACACCGGCAAGACCGGCGGCCGCTTCCAGCGTTCGAATGCCGGCTTCCGCAACTGGGTGACCGCTGACGGCAGTCCGGGCCCGAGCGGCGAGGGCGGCTTCAAGGCCGAGCCGGGCCGCTATCATCTCTATATCGCCCGCGCCTGTCCTTGGGCGCACCGCGCGATGATCTTCCGCGCGTTGAAGGGTCTCGAGACCATCATCGATTACTCGGCCGTGAATTGGCTGATGCTGGAAAACGGCTGGACTTTCGAGCCCGGTCCCGGCGTGACCGAGGACAAGGCCAACGGCAAGGCCTTCCTGCACGAGGTCTATACGCTCGCCGACCCGACCTATACGGGCCGCGTCACGGTTCCGGTGCTCTGGGACAAGAAGGGGGATAAGATCGTTTCGAACGAGTCGTCCGAGATCATCCGCATGCTGGGCACCGCTTTCGACGGCGTCGGCGCCAAGGCGGGCGACTATTATCCCGAGGCGCTGCGGCCAGAGATCGATGCGCTCAACGCGCGCATCTACGATACGGTCAACAACGGCGTCTACAAGGCCGGCTTCGCCACCACCCAGGCCGCTTATGAAGAGGCTGTGAAGCCGCTGTTCGAGAGCCTCGATTGGCTCGAAGGGATCTTGTCACGCCAGAAATACCTGGCCGGCGATCAGCAGACCGAAGCTGACTGGCGGCTGTTCACGACGCTGCTGCGCTTCGATCCCGTCTATGTCGGCCACTTCAAATGCAACCTGAAGCGCCTCAGCGATTATCCCGCGCTCTGGTCCTATACGCGCGAGCTCTATCAGGTGCCGGGCATCCGCGAGACCGTCGATTTCGCGCATATCAAGGGGCATTATTACGAGAGCCACCGCACGATCAATCCGACCGGCATCGTGCCGCTCGGTCCGATCCTTGATTTCGACGCGCCAGGCACGCGCGTTTCTGAGCAGGACGGCTGAACCCTCAGCGCGCCGGGGTTTCCTCGGCGCGGATCCACCAGACGCGGCGGCCGGCGCCGTCGTCCTCGCCGAGCAGCGGCACGAGGCCGGCGAGGAGGGTCTCCAGCGTGTGCTCGAGCTTCCACGGCGGATTGCACAGCACGAGCCCAGTGCCGTTGAAGCGCTCCGGCGTCGCGCGATCGCGCACCCAGAGTTCGGCGCCGAGGAGGCGCTGGACGCCGCTGTCATGCAATCGCTTGTGGAAGTTCTTGACCGCCCCGAGGTCCTTGACCGGATACCACAGCGCATAGACGCCGGTCGGCCAGCGCTCATAGGCCTTGAGGAACCCGTCGGCCAGCGTCCGGAACTCGTTCTGCTCTTCATAGGGCGGATCGACCAGCACCAGCCCGCGTCGCTCCTTGGGCGGCACGAAGGAGCCGAGCGCCAGATAGCCGTCGAGTTCGATCGCCTTGACCTGGATGTCGCCCGCGAAACGGTTCACCAGCAGCTTGGCGTCGTCGCTGTTGAGCTCGACCGCCGTCAACCGGTCGACCTCGCGCATCAGCACGCGGGCGATCATCGGCGAGCCCGGATAGAAGCGGAGCCGCCCATCGGGGTTGACCGTGCGAATGGCGGCGAGATAGGGCGCGAGCGCCTCGGCGAGCTTCGCCGAGAGGGACACAGGTTTCAGATCCGACCCGATCAGCTTGCCGATGCCGTGCTCCCATTCGCCGGTCTTGGCGGCGAGCGGCGAGGCGAGGTCATAGAGGCCTATCCCGGCATGGCTGTCGATGACGCGGAAGCCCTTGTCCTTCGCCTTCAGCCGTTCGATGAGCAGCGCCAGCACGGCATGCTTGACGACGTCGGCGAAATTTCCAGCGTGATAGGCGTGGCGATAGTTCATGCCTGTCCTTAACGCCCCGGCCGGGACCGCGCCAGCGCGCGTTGAGCGGCCGCGTCTGCGCCGCAGAACTATTTTTCATGTCGCACAATTTTGAGTTGCGAAGGCCGCCGGCAACTGGGATTTAGCCACGTCACCGGGTTTGGCCCTGCGCGAGGCGACAGGAAGCAAGCATGCCGCTCGACTTTACCACCCTCTATGTCGTGATCCTCTGCAATACGCTGCTGATGTTCATCGTCTGGAGCGTGATCTACGTCGCCTATGATCGATTTGCGGCAGCCAGGTGGTGGGTGGCCGCCTGCGGCGTCACCGCGATTGGCGGCGGCGTGCTGGCGAGCGCGGCCGTCTTCGAAACCCTGCTGCCGATCTATCTCGGCAACGGCTTCGTGATCTTCGGCTTCTGCCTTTACTGGATCGGCGTGCGCGAGATCCAGGGCCGGCCGCTGCCATGGCGCGAGAGCTTCGCGATCACCGGTTCGGCCATGGCTGTCCTCATCGTGCCGACCTTCATTGACCCGCAGCCGAGCGCTCGCAACCTCATTTATGCAATCTGCCAGTCGGCGCCTTTGCTCGCAGCGATCGTCGATCTCCGTCTGTCGAGCGAGCGACGAGCCGGCTCGCGGCTCGCCGAAGCGGGCTTCGCACTTGGTATCCTGGTCCATGCCATCGAGCTGACAAGCAATTTGCTGCAACGAACGGGCCTGATGGCACACGCGACCTATACACTGGTCGAGCCTGCCGTGGTCCTGCTCGTCGTCTTCAGCGGCATGCTCTGGAATTTCGGGCTTGTCCTCATGGTGACCGATCGCCTCTACACGGCCCTGCGGCGGCAGGCGCTCCAGGACGAATTGACGGGGCTTCCAAACAGGCGCGCCTTCGACAGCCACCTCGATGCCCTGATGGCCGAAGCGGAGGCCTCGGCTCGGCTATTCTCGTTGATGATCGTCGATCTCGACCGCTTCAAGGAGGTCAACGACACGCACGGCCACGCGGCAGGGGATGCCTGTCTCGTTCACGTCGCGAAGACAATCCGGCACAATCTAGGGCCAGATGACATCCTGGCGCGCACTGGCGGCGATGAATTCACGATCCTGGCGCCCGGCCGGGACAAGGCAGAGGCCAACGCGGTGGCGCAGCGGCTGCTGGACGCCGCGCGGGCGACGCCCTTCGTCTGGCGCCAACACGAGCTGCCGGCGACGCTTTCAATCGGCTGCGCCACCTGGCGGCCCGGCGCATCGGCGCAGGTGCTCGAACGTGCCGCCGACGCCGCGCTCTACATGGCAAAGACCCGAGGCCGCGACCGCTTCGCGATCGCGCCGCTCCGCATGATGCTGTTGGCGGATGAGGGCGATGAGGCGGATGTCGAACCCCAAACGGCCTGAGATGCGCTTGCCCGCCCTCGACAGGTCCGTGGCGCCGCGCGATAAATCGCGAAGCATCCGCTGGCCACTCATCGCGTTCGGGGCCCTCCCTGATAAGTCGTGTCTCTGCCGCCCGGCGATGCGCCGATCCGTTTCATCCGCCCTTTCGTGAGGAGATCCGACATGACCCAGCCGACATGGCGCGCCGATCCGCTGACCTTCGGCCATGGTCCGAGCCATTTCGAGATCTTCCTCGAGCCGACCTGCCCTTATTCCTGCAAGGCCTATGGCAAGCTCGATGCGCTGCTCGCGCTCGCCGGCGAGGACAAGATCACCATCAAGCTCCGCTTCGTCTCGCAGCCCTGGCACATGTTCTCGGGCGTTCTGGTCCGCTGCGTGCTGGCATCCTCGACGCTTCCCGGTGGCAAGGACAATGCCAGGACCGTTCTCGCGGCGATCGCCGAGAAGCGCGAGGAATTCGAATTCGACCACCATTTCGGCGGCGCCAATCTCGACGCGACGCCGCGCCAGATCATCGACCGGCTGGAAGCCTATAGCGGCATCGACCTCTGGGACGCCTTCGTCATTCCCGATCTCGACAAGGAGATCAAATGGCACGCCAAATACGCCCGCCAGAACGGCATCCACGTCTCGCCGAGCTTCATGGTCAACGGCCTCGTCCAGCCCGATTTCGGCTCGGGCGATCCGGTCGAGAAATGGGCCGAAAGGCTGCTGGGGTAGGGAGGGTGCGGCGCGGCCGCGCCTCGACACCCGTCCGTCTTCGCGCGATAAGTTCCCCGTCGCCCCCCGGGACTGAAATCGCTCCATGAACGCACCTGCCGCCCTTCGCATCGGCCATTCGGCTTGCCCGCATGACTGTCCGTCCACCTGCGCGCTCGATGTCGAGATCATCGAGGGGCGGCGGATCGGGCGGGTGCGCGGGGCGAAGGACAACGATTATACGGCGGGCGTCATCTGCGCCAAGGTCGCGCGCTATGCCGAGCGAATTCACAATCCGAACCGTTTGACGCAACCGCTTCGCCGCAAGGGCGAAAAGGGCGCCGGAGACTGGGCGCCGATCGGCTGGGAGGATGCGCTCGACGAGATCGCCGAGGCCTTCGTGAAGGCCGAGGCGCGCTTCGGCGCCGAGACGGTCTGGCCGTATTATTATGCCGGCACCATGGGGCTCGTTCAGCGCGACGGCATCAATCGCCTGCGCCACGAGAAGCGCTATTCTGGCTTCTATGGCACAATCTGCACCAACATGGCCTGGACCGGCTATATCGCCGGCACGGGCCGTCTTTCCGGCAGCGATCCGCGCGAGATGGCGAAGTCGGATTGCGTCGTGCTCTGGGGCACCAATGCGGTGGCGACGCAGGTCAATGTGATGACCCATGCGATCCGCGCCCGCAAGGAACGCGGCGCCAAGATCGTCGCCATCGACATCTACCAGAACGACACGATGAAGCAGGCCGACATCGCGCTCTGCCTGAAGCCGGGCACAGACGGCGCGCTCGCGAGCGCCGTCATGCATGTGCTATTCCGCGACGGCCATGCCGATCGCGCCTATCTGGCCCGCTACACGGATGCGCCAGGCGCACTGGAGGCGCATCTTTCGACCCGCACGCCGCAATGGGCGGCTGCCATCACCGGCCTGTCAGTCGACGAGATCGAGGCCTTTGCGACGCTGGTCGGCACGACGAAGCGGACCTTTTTCCGCCTTGGATATGGCTTCTCGCGCCAGCGCAACGGCGCGGTGGCGATGCATGCCGCGCTGTCGATCCCGGCGGTCACCGGCGCCTGGCAGCATGAGGGCGGTGGCGCGTTCCATTCGAACAGCGGCATCTTTCATCTGGACAAGACCGCCATCGAGGGGCTGGAGCTCATCGATCCCTCCGTGCGGCAGCTCGACCAGTCGCGCACCGGCCCCGTACTGACCGGCGATCCCGACGCGCTGAAGGGCGGTCCGCCTGTCACGGCCATGATCGTCCAGAACACCAATCCCGTCTCGGTCTGCCCGGATCAGACGCTGGTGAAGCGTGGTTTTGCCCGCGAGGATCTCTTCGTCGCCGTGCATGAGCAGATCATGACCGACACGGCGAAGATGGCCGATATCGTGCTGCCGGCGACGATGTTCATGGAGCATGACGACATCTACAAGGGCGGCGGCCACCAATATATCCTCTTTGGCGGCAAGCTGATCGAGCCGCCGGCCGAGTGCCGCACCAATCATCAGGTGATCACCGGCCTCGCACGGCGCCTCGGACTGGGTCATCCGGGCTTTGCGATGAGCGAGCGCGAACTGATCGATGAGATGTTGCAGACGTCAGGCTGGGGAACGCTGCCGGAGCTCGAGGAAAAGCGCTGGATCGACTGCCAGACACCCTTCGAGACCGCGCATTTCCTCGACGGCTTCGGCCATGCCGATGGCAAGTTCCATTTCCGCGTCGACTGGGCGGCCGTGGACAATGAGAATTACGGCGCCGTCGGACCCCATGCCGCGATGCCGGAGTTTCCGGATCACTGGGGCTCGATCGAAGCGGCCGATGAGACGCATCCCTTCCGCCTCGCGACCTCGCCGGCGCGCTCGTTCCTGAACTCCTCGTTCAACGAGACACCCGGCTCGATCACGCGCGAGGGCCGGCCGGAACTGATGATCCATCCGGAGGATGCAGCGGCGCTCGGAATTGCCGAGGGCGAACGCGTCGCGGTGGGCAATGCGCGCGGGACGGTGACGGTGCATGCGCGGCTGTTCGAGGGCCTGAAGCGCGGCGTCGTGATCTCCGAGGGCATCTGGCCGAACAGTGCCTTCGAGGACGGCAACGGGATCAACACGTTGACCGGCGCCGACCCCGTGGCGCCTTTCGGCGGCGCGGCGGTGCATGACAACAAGTGCTGGGTCCGGAAAGCCGCCTGAACGGCGGCCTCAGCCGCCGAAGCTTGGCGCGATCAGCATGTCGGTGGTGTCGAGCGGCAAGGATGGGTCGATGACGAGGCGCTCGTTTTCCACCCGCGCCAGACCGGCCGCGACAAGCGCCAAAGCCAGTGGATAGATCTCGTGCTCGACCGTGAGCACGCGCTTCGCCAGTGTCTCCGGCGTGTCGTCGAAGGCGATCGGCACCGACGCCTGGGCGATGATCGGACCTGAGTCCATTTCGGGGCGCACGTAGTGAACGGTGCAGCCGGCAAGGCGCATGCCGGCCTCGATGGCGCGCTCATGCGTGTGGAGACCGGGGAAAAGCGGCAGCAGCGAGGGATGGATGTTGATCATCCGATCGCGCCAGCCCTCGACGAAGCCGGGCGTCAGCAACCGCATGAAACCGGCGAGGCAGACGAGTTCGATCTCCGCTTCGCGGAGCACCTCATCGACGGCGGCGTCGAAGCCTGCCCGGTCCTTGGGATACGCCTTGTGATCGACCACGGCCGTCGCGATGCCGGCTTCCTGTGCCACGGCAAGGCCGCCCGCATCGGGCCTGTTGGAGAGGACCAGCGCGATCTCGGCCGGAAAATCGGCATCCTCGGCCGCCTCGATCAGCGAGCGCATATTGCTGCCGCGGCCTGAAATCAGGATGGCCACCCGCTTGCGGCTGCTGCTCACAGTGCAAGGCTTCCGCTGAAGACGACGCCTTGGCCCGGAACCAGCGTGCCGAGCCGCATGACCTGTTCGCCCTCGCCGGTGAGGAGAGTAGCGACCGCATCGGCAGCTTCGGGCGCCACGACGACGATCATGCCGACGCCGCAATTGAACGTGCGCAGCATCTCCTGCTCCGCGACGCCGCCCATGCGCGCCAGCCAGCCGAAGACCGGCGGCACGGCGACTGCGTCGAGATCGATCGCGGCGGCGAGGCCTTCGGGCAGCACGCGCGGAATATTGTCGATGAAACCGCCGCCGGTGATATGGGCGAGCGCCTTGATGCCCGCGCCGGCACGGAAGGCGGCAAGCAGCGGCTTCACATAGATGCGCGTCGGCTCCATCAGCGCCCGGGCCAGCGTGAGCGACGGATTGAACGGCGCCGGCCCGTCGAAGGCGGCGCCGGAAAGCTCCACGATGCGGCGGACGAGCGAATAGCCATTCGAATGTACGCCGGAGGAGGCGAGGCCGAGCACGACGTCGCCGCTTGCGATATCGGCCGAAGGCAGGAGCTGCTCGCGTTCGACGGCGCCGACGGCGAAGCCCGCGAGATCATAGTCGCCCGCCTTGTACATGCCGGGCATTTCCGCCGTTTCGCCGCCGATCAGCGCGGCGCCGGCGATGCGGCAGCCTTCCGCGATGCCGGCGACCACGGTCGCGGCTTCTGCGGGGTTGAGCTTGCCGGTCGCGAAATAGTCGAGGAAGAACAGCGGCTCAGCGCCTTGCACGACGAGATCGTTGACGCACATGGCAACGAGGTCGATGCCGACCGTGTCATGGATGCCCGTGTCGATGGCAATCTTCAGCTTGGTGCCGACCCCGTCATTGGCCGCAACCAGAAGCGGGTCCTTGAAACCGGCAGCCTTCAGGTCGAACAATCCGCCGAAGCCGCCGATTTCCGCGTCGGCGCCCGGGCGGCGTGTCGCCTTCACCAGCGGCTTGATCAGCGTGACGAGCCGATTTCCCGCGTCGATGTCGACGCCGGCATCGGCATAGCTCAAGGCATTGGCACGGGTGCTCTTGTCGGTCATCGGCGGTATCCGGTTTCGATGCGGAGGGAGGATCACAGCAGCGCCGCTCCGTCAACCGATATTCAGGAGATGGCCGCGCGCAACGCGCCCTGCGGCGCCGTGCTTGACCCGACTTCGGCCATCGTCCTATCTGGTCTTGCGCGCAAAAGGTCCGATCGGGGCCGGCCGCCAGTCGGGGAGACCAGCGCCTTGAGCCTGCAGCGTCAGATGATGTTCTGGGTGGGAGCGCTCGCCGCCTTCATCCTGTTTCTCGTCGTCTTCCGCACTGTGCTGCTGCCCTTCATCGCCGGCATGGCGGTCGCCTATGCGCTCGATCCGGTTGCCGATTGGTTCGAACGGCGCGGCTTCAGCCGGATGGCGGCCTCGCTGGTCATTCTCGTCGTCTTCGTCGTGCTCCTGGTGCTGATGTTCGTGCTGTTCGTGCCGATCCTCGCCAACCAGCTTGCGGGTTTCATCGAGCGCATTCCCGCCTATGCACAGCAATTGCAGGCGCTGGCCAATTCGCTGCTCAATACGCGGTTTGGTCAGCTCTTCCGCGTCGATGCTGCCCAGTTGCAGAGCTCGATGGGCCAGTTGATGAGCCAGGGCGCATCCTGGCTGTCGACGCTGCTCAAATCGCTGTGGAGCGGCGGTTCGGCGCTGATCGACGTCGTCTCGCTGCTGGTGGTGACGCCGGTTGTCGCCTTCTACATGCTGGTCGACTGGGACCGCATGGTGGCGCGGATCGATAGCTGGATACCGCGCGACCATGTCGAGACGGTGCGGATGCTCGCCCGCGATTCCGACCGGGCCATCGCCGGCTTCGTGCGCGGGCAGGGCCTCGTCTGCCTCATTCTCGGCTCGTTCTATGGCCTCGGCCTTGCTCTGCTCGGCCTCAATTTCGGCCTGCTTATCGGTATCGGGGCCGGTATCCTGTCCTTCATTCCCTATGTCGGAACGACACTCGGCTTCGTCATCTCCGTCGGCGTCGCCATCGTCCAGTTCTGGCCGGACTGGTATTGGGTCGGCGCGGTGATCGGCGTTTTCCTCGTCGGCCAGTTTTTCGAAGGCAACATCCTGCAGCCGCGTCTCGTCGGCGCCAGCGTTGGGTTGCATCCGGTCTGGCTGATGTTCGCGCTCTTTGCCTTTGGCGTGCTGTTTGGCTTCGTTGGCCTCCTGATCGCGGTGCCGGCGTCGGCGGCGATCGGCGTGCTGGTGCGGTTTGTCATTGCGCGCTACCTGACCAGCCCCATCTATCGCGGCGATGCTGAAACCAATCCTGATGAATGAATCGCGCCAGCTGGCGCTCGAACTGCCGCACCCGCCGGCCCTGACGCGCGCCGATTTTGTTGTCGGTGCCGCCAATCAGGCAGCGGTCGCCATGATCGAGCGCTATCCGGATTGGCCGAACCGCGTTGCTGTCCTGGTCGGGCCGCCGGGCTCGGGCAAGACGCATCTCGCTGCCATCTGGCGAGAGACCAGCCATGCCACGGAAATCGCGGCGCGCGATCTCGGCGGTGCCGATCTCGGCACGCTGATGGCGTCCGGTGCCGTGCTTGTCGAGGATATCCATGCGCCGGAGACGGACCAGACGGCGCTGTTCCACCTCATCAACCTCGTTCGCGAAAGCGAAGCGCATGCGCTTCTGACCAGTCGCTCGCGCCCGGTCGAGCTCGCCTTCGATCTGCCGGACCTCCGCTCCCGCCTCCGCGCTGCCGTTCCGGTCGAGCTCGACGCGCCTGATGACGCGCTGCTTGCCCAGGTGATCGTCAAGCTCTTCGCCGATCGGCAGCTTCCCGTCGACGCCAGCCTGGTCGACTATCTCAGCCGCCGCATCGAGCGCTCGCTGCAGGCGGCGGGCGAGGTCGTGGCCGCGCTCGACGCCGAGGCGCTCGCGGCGGCGCGCCCGGTGACGCGCCAGCTCGCCGCCCAGGTGCTCGCGCGCCTTGCTGGCGAAGAGAGCTGAATCTCTGCGGCCATGACGAAACCGTCACAATCTGACACTATGGTGCGGCGGCCTTACCTCGATCGGAACCGCCCCATGGACCAGACGAACCCCGAAGCCAGCGCAGCGCTTGCCGAAGTCGCACGGATCGACCAGGAAGCCGAGCGGCTGCGCCACAGCCCCGAGCGTTTCGTCAATCGCGAAATCTCCTGGCTGGAGTTCAATCGCCGCGTCCTCGAGGAATCGGGCAATGCCAGCCATCCGCTGCTGGAGCGCCTTCGGTTCCTCTCGATCTCGGCCAACAATCTCGACGAATTCTTCATGGTGCGCGTCGCCGGCCTGCGGGGCCAGCAGCGCGAGGGCATCAGCCTCACCAGCGATGACGGGCTGACCCCGAGCGAGCAACTCGTGAAGATCGGCGAGGCGGTCGCCCGGCTGGCATCCGACCAGCAGTCGCGCTGGGCCGAGCTGAAGAAGGAAATGGACACGGTCGGCGTGGTGACGGTCGACCCGGCCGAGATGACGGAAGCGGATCGCATCTGGCTCGAAGCCTATTTCCTCGACGCCGTGTTTCCGATCCTGACGCCGCTCGCCATTGATCCGGCTCATCCGTTCCCGTTCATTCCCAATCTCGGTTTCTCGCTGATCCTGCAACTGGCACGGGCGTCTTCCGGCGCGCGGATGACGGCGCTGTTGCGTATTCCGATGACCATCGATCGCTTCATCCGCCTGCCGGACTCGGCGCCGGGCGTCGATCGCTTCATCAGTCTCGAACAGACGGTGTCGCTGTTCACCTCGCGCCTCTTCCCGGGCTATGTCGTCGAGGGGCAAGGCGCGTTCCGCGTCATCCGCGACAGCGAGCTTGAAGTCGAGGAAGAGGCCGAGGATCTCGTCCGCTTCTTCGAGACGGCGCTGAAGCGCCGCCGCCGCGGCTCGGTGATTCGTCTCGAGATCGAATCGGCGACGCCTGAGAAGCTGCGCAATTTCGTTGCGGGGGCTCTCGCCGTCCTGCCCGACGAGGTCTTTCTCGTCGAAGGCATGCTCGCGCTCAACGATCTCTCGCAGCTCGTCGGGATCGACCGTCCGACGCTCAAATTTCCGCCCTATCAGGCGCGATTTCCCGAACGCATTCGTGAGCATGGCGGGGACTGCTTCGCGGCGATCCGCCAGAAGGACCTGATCGTCCACCACCCCTACGAATCGTTCGATGTCGTGGTGCAGTATCTGCGCCAGGCGGCGCTCGATCCGGACGTGGTCGCGATCAAGCAGACCCTCTATCGCACCTCGAAGAACTCGCCGATCGTGCAGGCACTGGCTGAGGCGGCGGAAGCCGGCAAGTCGGTTACTGCGCTTGTCGAACTCAAGGCGCGCTTCGACGAGGAGGCCAATATCAAATGGGCGCGCGATCTGGAGCGCGCCGGCGTGCAGGTCGTCTATGGCTTCATCGAGTTGAAAACCCACGCCAAGCTCTCGCTGGTGGTGCGCCGCGAGGGCGGCCAGCTCAGGAGCTATGTCCATATCGGGACCGGCAACTACCACCCGATCACCGCGCGGATCTATACGGACCTATCCTACTTCTCCGACGATCCGGCGATCGCCCGCGATGTCGCGCGCGTCTTCAACTACATCACCGGCTATTCCGAGCCGGTCGAGATCGAGCGGCTGTCGACTTCGCCGCATTTCCTCAGGAAGCGTATCCTCGACCTGATCTACGCCGAGATCGAGCATGTGAAGGCTGGCCGTCCGGGCGCCATCTGGATGAAGATGAACTCGCTCGTCGATCCGCAGATCATCGACGCGCTCTATGATGCGAGCCGCGCCGGCGTCGATGTCGAAATCGTCGTGCGTGGTATCTGCTGCCTCAGGCCGGGTGTTCCTGGCCTTTCCGAGCGTATCCGCGTCAAATCCATTGTGGGCAGGTTCCTCGAACATGCCCGCATCCTCTGTTTCGGCAATGGGCACGGCTTGCCGTCGCCTGAGGCGATTGTTTATATCGGCTCAGCGGACATGATGCCGCGCAACCTCGATCGCCGCGTCGAAGCGATGATCCCGATGCAGAATGCGACCGTGCACGAGCAGGTCCTCGACCAGATCATGGTCGCCAACCTCAAGGACAATCAACAGAGCTGGGAAATCCTCTCTGACGGCACCTCGCGTCGCATCGTTCCCCGCAAGGGCGAAGAACTCTTCAACGCCCACCAATACTTCATGACCAACCCGAGTTTGTCCGGACGTGGAAAATCCCTCAAGAACAGTTCGCCGCGATCAATCGGGGGCAAGTCGCCCAAGCATTGATGGAGGCGGCGCGGCGGAACCGTCAGAATATGCGCCGGGGCGGCTGAACGGCAGCGGGCCGGTCGCGATCATCGATATCGGCTCGAATTCGGTCCGCCTCGTTGTCTACGAGCGGATGAGCCGGACGCCGATGCCGCTGTTCAACGAGAAGGAACTGGCCGGTCTCGGGCGCGGCGTCGCGACCACGGGGCGCCTCAATGACGAGGCCGTGGCGACGTCGCTCGACGCGATCCGCCGTTTCAAGACGCTGTGCGAGCAGATGGGCGTGCAGACGATGCACGTCCTCGCCACGGCGGCCGCGCGCGATGCCAGCAACGGACCGGAATTCCTCGAGTCCGTCGAGGCCATCACGGGCCTTCATCCGGCGCTTCTGAGCGGCCCGGAAGAGGCGCGGCTGTCGGCGATGGGCGTGCTTTCGGGCATTCATAATCCCGATGGCATCGCGGGCGATCTCGGCGGTGGCAGCCTCGAGGTGGTCGACGTCAAGAATGGGCGGATCGGCATCGGCGAGACCTTCCCGCTGGGCGGGCTGCGCCTTGAAGAGGTCTCCGACCGTACCGTCCGCAAGGCGGAGAAGATCGTCGTCGAGGCGCTGGCCAATTCGAAAGTGCTGGCGGGCGGGCAGGGCCGTGCGTTCTATGCGATCGGCGGCACCTGGCGGTCGCTGGCGCGGCTGCATATGCGGCAGAAGGGCTACCCGCTGCACATCATGCATCAATATTCGATGCCGGCTTCGGAGGCCCTCGACTTCTGCCGCATGGTGGCACGGCGCGACGCGGAATCGCTCGATTCGATCGAAGCCGTCTCGAAAAGCCGCCGCGCGCTGCTGCCCTATGGCGCGATCGTCCTCGAGCAGCTGATCCGCAACATGAAGCCGTCGGAGATCGTGCTCTCGGCGCTCGGTGTCCGCGAGGGGCTGCTCTATGATCTGCTCCCCGATGATGAAAAGACGGAAGATCCGCTGATCGCCGCCTCGGAGGAACTGGCCATCCTGCGCTCGCGCTCGCCGGGCCATGCCCGCGAGCTCGGTCCATGGACAGGCAAGGCTCTGGCCGCGATGGGGTTCGAGGAGACCGAGGACGAGCAGCGGCTGCGGGTCGCGGCCTGCCTGCTGGCCGATATCGGCTGGCGCGGCCATCCCGATTATCGCGGCGAACAGAGCCTCAACCTGATCTCGCATGGCGCCTTTGTCGGCATCGATCATCCCGGCCGTGCCTATCTGGCGCTGGCCAATTATTACCGGCACGAGGGGCTGGTCGACGAGAACATCTCCTCGCGCATACGCGAACTGGCGACGACGCGGCTCATCGAGCGGGCGCGGGCGCTCGGCGCGGCGCTGCGGGTGGCCTACATGATTTCCGGCTCGATGGCCGGCGTCATTCCGCGCACGCGCTTCGAGGCGCAAGGCGATCAACTCACCCTGGTGCTGCCGCATGACAAGGCGGCGTTGATTGGATCGCGGCTCTCCCGCCGCGTGACGCAGCTTGCCAAGCTCTGCGCGATGACACCGCGCATCATGCTCGAATAGGCAAGGCCCCGGCCGTGCCGGCCGGGCTCAAACCTCGCCTTGCTTCTTGGGCGGCAGTGTCCTGAAGAAAGCATAGAGCGCCGCGATGTCGGCGGCGTTGAGTTCTCGAAGCGATTCGAACGGCATCACCGCGCTGACCGCTGAGCCGTCCGGTCGCTTGCCGCTCTTCAGCATCGCCGCGAACGCCGCCTCGTCCGCATAATGCGCCATCGCGCTACCGGCGCCGGGTGTCAGATTGGCGGCGGCGGGCCAATCCGGCGGGCCGCCTGGTATCGGGCCACCAGAGAGGGCCGGGTTGTGGCAGCCTCGGCAGGAATTGGCGACATAATCGCCATAGGCGACCGTCTCGGTCGGGGCGACAGGCTGAGCCGGCGGCAGCGTATGGTCGATCTTTTCGGCCGCATCCTTGATGAACCCGCTCGCATAGAGAAAGCGAACGACCAGCGGCAGGTTGATCTCCGCCACCTCGCCCTCGATCGGCGGCAGCGTCTTCACATAGCCGACGAGCATGCCGAGATCGTCGTCGCTCATGCGCGCATAGTCTTCGCTCGGCATGATGAGGACCGGCCGTCCATTTGGCTTGACGCCATGGCGCAGCAGGCGGACCCAATCCAGCGGACCGAGCGCATTCGTCGCCGCGCCGACAGCCGTGGAGATGTTCGGCGCGCGGACCAGCATGCCGGCGCCATCGTCGATGACGACCTTGCCGGCGCCGTCGCGGCCATGGCAATCGGTGCAGCCGCGCGATTCATAGAGATATTTGCCGCGCGCGATGCCTTCGGGATCGATCGCGATTGCCACCGGCGCCACATCGACGGCGACGATGCGGTTCCGCTTGTGCTCGCTTCCAAACCAGGCAAAGCCGGCAAGACCGGCCACGGCAATCGCAATCACCAGCACGATCGCGCCGGCGACAGCCACAATCTTCCGCATCGGCATCCTCCTGAGGTTGCAGGAGGCTTATCCGTCGATGCTGCGCTACGAAGTGACCACCGTCACAGAGTCGAGGCGGGGTCCCGCTCGCGCACGACTGCCACGCGGCGGCCGTCGAGGCGAAGCGCGATCTCACCGCGCTTTAGTTTCAGCGCATTCTCGCCGAAGAGGTCGCGCCGCCAGCCCGCAAGCGGCGCCACACTGGCGTCGTCGTCGGCTGCAATCGCCTCCAGCTCGTCGACCGTCGCGATGACGCGCGCGGCGACACCGTGCTCCTCGCTCGTCATCTTGAGCAGTACCTTGAGCAGATCGACGGCGGCGCCGTTGCCATCCGACATCGGCCGGGTCTTTGGCACGCGCGGCAGCTGATCCTTCGGAATGGCGGCGGCGCGCTTGACCGCGGCAAGGATGTCCTCGGCGGTGCGCGAGCGCTCGAAACCCTTCGGGATGGTGCGCAGCCGGCCAAGCGCTTCGGCAGTAGTGGGAAGTTGCTCGGCGATCTCGTAAATCGCATCGTCCTTGATGATACGGCCGCGCGGCACGTCGCGGGCCTGCGCCTCGCGTTCACGCCAGGCGGCGATTTCCATCAGGACGGCGAGCTGCAGCGGCTTCTTGATCCGCATCTTCAGCCGCTTCCAGGCATTTTCGGGCTCGACCTGATAGGTGTCGACTGAGGTCAGCACGTTCATTTCCTCAGCGACCCAGTCGCTGCGGCCCTGGCTTTCGAGCTTACCCTTCAGCGCAAGATAGACATCGCGGAGATGCGTGACATCGGCGAGCGCATAATCGACCTGATGTTCGGTGAGCGGGCGGCGGCTCCAGTCGGTGAAGCGCGAGGACTTGTCGATCGGGTGGCCGGTGATCCGTCCGACCAGCTGATCATAGGAGATCGACTCGCCATAGCCGCAGACCATGGCCGCGACCTGCGTGTCGAAGATCGGATGCGGAAGGATGCCGCCGAGATGCCAGACGATTTCGATGTCCTGCCGCGCGGCATGGAACACCTTCATCACGGTCTCGTCCGCCATCAGCGCGAAGAACGGGGCGAGGTCCAGCCCCGGCGCCTCCGCATCGATGATCACCGCCTCATCCGTACTGGCGATCTGGATGATGCAGAGTTTCGGCCAATAGGTGGTCTCGCGCATGAATTCCGTATCGACCGTGACGAAGTCGAACGTGGCGAAACGGGAACAGGCCGCGGCGAGAGATTCTGTTGAAGAAATGATATCCGTCATGCGCTTCTCATAGCGCAGGTCCGAACGCTTGTCGCGTAGAGGAGAGGCGCAAAAAGAAAGCCCAAGCTCCGGCAATGGCGCGCATGATTGTCTATGCACATCCATCGGCTACGGGCTTGGGCGATCGGTATCGCAGCATCGGCGACGATGCATCGTCTGCCTGTGAGCGCGCCGGCCGGAGTACATCCGTCCTGGCCGACAGGGGAGGCGCCCTTTCGGGGCACCAGTCCCGCGGCTCTCGCTGCGATGAGACTTAGATGGTGTCGAGGTCGCGCTTTGCAAGGGCCTGGCGGGACGCCTGAAGCCGAACCGGGACGGCTCGTTGCTTGACAACAAATGGCACGCATGCGCTTCTCCCGCGCGCGTGCGGCAGGCCCTTGCCTCCGCTTTAATCCCGCGCGCGGCGGCCGTCCGTCGCCGCGCCGTTCAGAATTCGGATCGACCATCATGCATCGCTATCGCACCCACACCTGCGGCGAACTTCGCGAAACCCAGACGGGCGAGAATGTTCGCCTTTCGGGCTGGGTTAATCGCGTGCGCGATCATGGCGGGCTGCTCTTCATCGATCTGCGCGATCATTACGGCCTGACCCAGATCGTCGTCGATCCGGATTCGGCCGCCTTCGGCACGGCCGAACAGCTTCGCTCCGAATGGTGCGTGCGCATCGACGGCCTCGTGAAGAAGCGGACGCCCGAGACGGTGAATCCGAACCTTGCGACCGGCGCAGTCGAGGTCTTCGCGAGCGAGATCGAGGTGCTCTCTGCCGCCAGGGAATTGCCGCTGCCGGTTTTCGGCGAGCCCGACTATCCGGAGGATACGCGCCTCAAATATCGCTTCCTCGATCTCCGCCGCGAGACCCTGCATGCCAACATCATGAAGCGGACGGCCGTGATCGCCTCGATGCGTCGCCGCATGACCGAGATCGGCTTCACCGAATTCTCGACGCCGATCCTCACCGCGTCTTCGCCTGAAGGCGCGCGCGATTTCCTCGTGCCCTCGCGCATCCATCAGGGCAAGTTCTACGCGCTGCCGCAGGCGCCGCAGCAGTACAAGCAGCTTTTGATGGTCGCGGGCTTCGACCGCTATTTCCAGATCGCGCCGTGCTTCCGCGACGAGGACCCGCGCGCCGACCGCCTGCCGGGCGAATTCTACCAGCTCGATCTCGAAATGAGCTTCGTGACGCAGGACGACATCCTCGGCACGATGGAGCCGGTGATGCGCGGCCTGTTCCAGGAATTCGCGGACGGCAAGAAGGTCACGGACACCTTCCGCCGCATTCCCTATGACACCGCGATCCGCACCTATGGCTCCGACAAGCCGGACCTCCGCAACCCGATCGAGATGCAGGCCGTCACGCAGCATTTCGCCGGCTCGGGCTTCAAGGTGTTCGCGCGGATGATCGAGGCCGATCCCAAGGCCGAGGTCTGGGCGATCCCGGCCAAGGGCGGCGGTTCGCGCGCCTTCTGCGACCGCATGAATTCATGGGCGCAGCAGCAGGGCCAGCCGGGGCTTGGCTATATCTTCTGGCGCACGGAAAACGGCGCGCTCGAAGGCGCAGGGCCTGTCGCCAAGAATATCGGCGAGGAGCGCACAGACGCGTTGCGTCAGCAGCTTGGGCTTGAGGATGGTGACGCCGTCTTCTTCGTCGCCGGCAACCCGAAGAATTTCTATCGCTTCGCCGGTGATGCGCGCACGCGCGTCGGCACCGAGCTTGGCCTCGTCGATACCGAGAGCTTCGAGATCGCCTGGATCGTCGATTTCCCGTTCTATGAGTGGAGCGAGGAAGAGAAGAAGCTCGATTTCGCGCACAACCCCTTCTCCATGCCGCAGGGCGGGCTCGATGCGCTGGAAAACCAGGATCCGCTGACGATCAAGGCCTATCAGTATGATCTCGTCTGCAACGGCTTCGAGATCGCTTCGGGCGGCCTGCGCAATCACATTCCGGAGCTGATGGTGAAAGCCTTCGGTCTGGTCGGCCTCGACGAGACGACGGTCGAGGAGCGTTTCGGCGGCCTTTATCGCGCGTTCCAGTATGGCGCACCGCCGCATGGCGGCATGGCGCCGGGCATCGACCGCATCGTGATGCTGATCTGCGGTGTGCAGAACCTGCGCGAGATCACGCTGTTCCCGATGAACCAGCAGGCACAGGATCTCCTGATGAACGCCCCGAGCGAGGCCTCGACGCGCCAGCTGCGCGAACTCGGCATTCGCATCAACCCGGCGAGCTGATTGCCATCCGGCCTGTGGACGAAATCAAAAATCGTCCCGGCCGGGGTTCCAAGCCGGCGCACGAGCGCCTATATGACCGTTGCGCGACGGCGACAGAGAAATTCTTCTCGCCGACGCGCTTGTCGCGGGGTGGAGCAGCCCGGTAGCTCGTCAGGCTCATAACCTGAAGGTCATCAGTTCAAATCTGGTCCCCGCAACCAGTCGTGTAAAAGGCCCGCCTTCCGGCGGGCCTTTTGCTTTTCGGCGATACGAAGTGCCGCCGCGCGTTACTCGGTCTCTTGCGGAATATCGCCGACATCCTGTGAGGCTGCCGCCTCGCGATATTGGGCGACGAGCGGGGTCTCCACGCGCTCGAAGGTGCCGTCGAAGCCCATCTGCATGGTCCAGAGGCCCATCGGCGCGATGAAGGCTTCCAAAGGCAGGTTTTCCATCGTGGTGAAGCGCATATAGCGCATGAAATTCGCGATCTGCTCGGGGCTCAGCTGCCGCGGGCCCTGCCGCGTGATGTATTCCTCGAGCGGCCGGCCGGCGCGATAGACCCAGTCGATCAGGTCGAAGACCGGAAAATAGGTGAAGCCGACAAGCGGCAGGCCCTTGGCGCGGATCTTCGGAATGGCGTCGACCGCTTCGGCAAGCCATTGGGCGCGTTCCTCGATCGTGCCGTTGAGGCTCGATTCGGTCACCACGACGGGACGCTTGTACTTCTCCCAGAACTGGCGAACCGAGCTCTCCATGCCGGCGGCGCGGCCGGAGATCGGCTTGCGGATCAGTTCGTCCTTGCCGTGGCGGACAAGGCGTTGCTGCGATGTCTCGGGGTAATAATTGGTGCCGACGATCTCGACATCCTGCTTGCGCTCAAGGTGCCATACGAGATCGGCCTCGCTCATGCCGTGCTGGAGGAACCAGTCGCGCAGGATATGGTCGTCGCCGACGAGCCCGAGCAGCAGGTCGGTCGCCATGAAGGTCTTGGCCGTCTCGAAAGCGGCGGCCTCGGCCAGATCAGGCGTATCGGGCAGCACCTCGCCGGCGGCATCGACCTGCACCATGATCGCGTCGCCGCGCTCGGCCCGCATCGCCTGCACCGACAGCGTCATGCCGCGCGAGATGTTGCGGATGATCTTCACCTGCCCGTCGGCACCGCGGAGGTAAGGCGGCCACATGCCGCGCAGGCCGACGAATTCCGAGCAGATCAGCGGCTCGTTGAACGGCGTGTAGTACTTCACGCGGTCCTTGTAGCGCCGCGTGAACGCCGCGGCCCAATCGGCGACATGCTTCTCATAGTCGGTGTTGAGGAACTGGTTTTCGAGCCAGAGCGGCACGCCGTAATGCATGAGGTCGAACACGATCTCGACGCCGGTTCCCGCTGCATGGTCGATGGCGCGGTCGATCCAGTCCCAGTCGAATTTCCCCTTCTCGGGCTCGGCCTTGTACCAAGGCATGCCGTAGCGGATGGCGCGGACGCCGAGACCCTTCACGCGGTCGAGGTCCTCGCGGAAATACTGGTAGTGGTGGGTGAGGGCGAATTCGTCGAGCACCCGCTCGCCGATCCGTTCGGTCTGGCCGATGAAGGTGTTCTCGATGCCGGCGGCCCAGACGAAGCCGTCTGGTGAGAGGTCGAAGAGTTCGCTCACGTCAGATCCTCAAGCGTTGAGATATTTTGAAGAGCCAGGGGAGGGATGGGCGCCATCAGCCCTTGATCCCGCTCATGGCGATGCCCTGGATGAAGGTGCGCTGGGCGAAGACGAACGCCACGAGCAGCGGAAGCAGCGCAAGCACCGCGCCGGCCATGACGACGCCGTATTCGACCACATGGCTGCCGACGAAGAGCGCGAGGCCGGCGGGCAGCGTGCGCATCTCCATCGAGGAGGTGATCAGCAGCGGCCACAGAAAGTCGTTCCAGTTGTACATGAAGTGGAAGACGGCGAGCGTCGCGATCGCCGGGCCCGAGAGCGGCAGGATGATGCGCCAGTAGATGCCAAATTCGCCGCAGCCATCAATCCGCGCCGCTTCGTCGAGTTCCTTCGGCAGCGTCACGAAGAATTGCCGCAGCATGAAGATGCCGAAAGCGTTGGTCGCGCGCGGCACGATCAGACCGGAATAGCTGTCCAGCATGTGCAGATCGTGCACCGTCACGAAGAGCGGCACGAACATCACCTGGAACGGCAGCATGAGCGCCACCAGGATCAGCACGAAGATGACGTTCCGACCCCTGAATTGCAGCCGCGCCAGAGCGTAGGCGGCCATCGAATCGAGCAGCAGCGACACGATGGTGACGCCGCCGGCGAAGAGGATCGAGTTCAGGAACAGCCGCGCGAAGGGAATGCGGGTCCAGACATTCTCGTAGTTCTCGAAGGTCCAGCGATGCGGCAGAAGCTGCGGCGGGAAGGTCGCGATCTCGCTTTCTGGCTTCAGCGAGGTGAACAACATCCAGATGAACGGAAACACGACCGCGAGCGCCAGGAGACCGAGCACGACCAGAGTGACGGTGGTGAAGAGGGTCGTCGGCTTCGCCCCGGGGCCGGCGCCGTCGAGCACATCGGCCATGATCAATCCTCCCAGCTGCGGGTAATCCGCAACTGCGCGAGCGTCAGCAGGAACACGACGGCGAACAGGAAGATGCCGATCGAGGCCGCATAGCTGAGGTTTAGGTTGGTGATGCCCTGGCGGTAGATGTAGGTGACCAGCGTCTCGGTCGAGAACAGCGGCCCGCCACCCGGCGTCATGACGAAGGCGGGATCGAAGACCTGGAAAGCGCCGATGATCGAGATTACCAGCACGAAGATGTTGGTCGTCCGCAACTGCGGCCAGGTGACGTTCCAGAACTGCTGGAAGCTGTTGGCGCCGTCGATCCGCGCTGCCTCATAGAGCACGATCGGGATCGCCTGCAGGCCGGCGAGATAGATCACCATGTTGAAGCCGAGATTCTTCCAGAGGCTCGCGATGATCACCGCGGGCATGGCCAGGTTGGGATCGCGCAGCGGGCTCACATGCGGCATGCCGAGGAAGGACAGCCAGTAGGCGAGCAGGCCGATATCGGGATCGAGCATGAAGCGCCAGGCGAGCGCAACGATGGCGAAGGAGGCGATCACCGGAAGGAAGAAGGCGCTGCGGAGCAGGGCGCGGAAGGGGATGGCGCGGTTGAGCGCCAGTGCGAGCGCCAGCGGCAGCGCCACGCCAAGCGGAACGGTGAAGGCGGTGTAGTAGACCGTGTTGCCGAGCGCGTTCCAGAAGCGCGCGTCCCGCCACATCCGCGCATAATTGGCAAAGCCCGCCCACTCCTGCGCGTCGGCCGAGAATTTCCACTTATGCAGGCTGAGGTCGAACGAATAGACGATCGGCCAGAACACGAAGACGGCCAGCACGATGAGGCTCGGCGCCAGGAAGCACCAGGCCGCGATCGTCGTCCTGTTGGGCATCGCCGGCCAGGGACGGCTCGGCTGAAGCCGTGCGGTTCGAGAAGACATGGGCGGCATTCCGGATCGAAGCGAGGAAGGATGGGCGGCCGGTGCAGCCGCCCATCCTCGAGGCTCTACGGGTTGAGCAGGTCGGAAAGCTGGTCGTTCGCCTGCTGCGCGGCCTCGGCCGCCTTTTCCTTGCCGAACGTGATCGACTGGATCATCGGCGTGAACACGTCGCCGTCGATCTGCGCGAAATTCACCTGGTTCGGCAGGCTGAACCGCGAGACCGGCACGACGGTGGAGAATTTCGCCGCCCATTCATTGGTGAGCTCGGGGCTGCCGGATAGATCGGTGCGCAGCGGCGGGAAGCCGGTGTCGTTGGCGATCTTCAATTGGGCTGCCTTCGAGTTCCACATCGCGACGAAGTCGAGAGCCGCCTTCGGATCCTTGGTTGCCTTGTTGATGACGAGCACGATCGAATCGGCCAGCGTCACCGGTCCCCCGGGGCCGGTTGGGATCGGCGCGACGTCATAGTTGAGCTTCGCGGCAGTGAAGCCGTTCGTCATCCACGGGCCGGTGATCTCCATTGCCGCCTTGCCGGACTGGAAGAGCTTGTCGGCATCGGCGCCGGAAAGCCCCGTCGGCGTGATCTTGTCGTTGAGGACGAGGTCGCCCCACAGCGTCAGGGCCCCGACGGTCTTGGCATCGTCCAGATAGGGCTTTCCGTCCTTGATGACGTCGCCGCCATTGCCCCAGAGAAGGATCGGCCAGTTCGGGATCGTCTCGTGATCGGGGATCAGCAGGCCATATTGTGAATTGCTGCCGGTCACCGTGGTCTTCTTGATCGCAGCGACCCAGTCGTCCCAGGTCTTGGGCGGCTCGGAAATGCCGGCCTTCGCGAAGATGTCCTTGTTGTAATACATCATCAGCGTCGCGAAGTTCAGCGGCGCCGCGTAGTATTTGCCGTTGTACTGCAGGACTTGTTTCAGTCCGTCGGACCAGACAGACGGGTCGAGCGCGCCGCCGGCCTTCACCTCGTCGGTGATGTCCATGATGAAGCCGCTTTCAGCATAGCGCGGCAATTGCGCGAAGTTGAAAGCCACCACGTCGGGACCCGAGCCGCTCGCCATGGCGGCCTGCAGCTTCTGCAGCATGCTGTCCCAGGGCTCGATATCCATCTGCACCGGCGTGTCCGGATGCGCATCGCTCCACTGTTTCGTCAGCGCCTCGATGGTCGGCCGGTCAGGCCCGGTGAATCCGTTCCAGAAGGTCAGCGGCGCGGCGAACGCGGCCGAGCCGCAAACCGTGGCGGCGATCGCGACGATCGACGCGGAAGCCAGAGCTGCGATCCGTTTCATTGTCATTCCTCCCTGTTTGGCCGAGGGGCCGAAGCGCAGCGGCCTTCCAGCCCCCGGCGCTGCCGCGGTCCTCTCCTCCGGCGGCGAAATGCAGGATTAGTTATTTTATTATCTTCAGCAAGTGATATTTTAATCCGTGCGCTTCCGCCCCATTGATCGCCGGGCGCCGCATGGCATGCTGCCCGCAACGAGGGGAAGAAATGACGGCCCGTACCCGAAAGCCCACCATGTTCGATGTCGCGCGCGAGTCGCAGGTCTCGCAGGCGACCGTCTCGCTCGTGCTCAACGGGGTCGCCGGGGTCCGCGTCTCCGAGGCGACCCGGCAGCGGATCATCGAGACCGCGGAGCGGCTCGACTACAAGCGCTCATCGCGCGTGCGCGCCGACTGGCGCGACGGCGCCTCGATCGGCCTCGTCATCGACGACCTGATGGCAAGCCCGTTCGCGGTGAACTTCATGGAGGGCGCGCGCGAGGCGGCATGGGAGGAGGAATGCGTCGTCGAGGTGATCTCGACCCGCAACAACCAGCCGATGGAGCAAGCCGCGATCCAGTCCATGCTGCAGCGGCCCGTCGCCGGCATCATTTACGCGACATTGTTCACGCGCGAGGTGACGGCGCCAGTGGTGCCGCCCGACATCCCGCTGGTGCTGCTCAACTGCTACGACCCGCGCGGCGAGCAGGATTCGATCCTGCCCGATGATCGCGGCGCGGCGAAAGCGCTGGTCGGCGCCATGGTGAATGCCGGCCATCGCCGCATCGCCCATCTCGCCGGCGAAACCTTCCTCGATGGCGGCCGCGACCGGTTGCTCGGCTATCGCGAGGCGCTGGAGGCTGGCGGGATAACGGTTGATCCGGAACTGGTGTTGCACCAGGGCTCCGCGATCTCGGACGCCTATGCCAGCACCTGCGCGCTGCTCGATTCCGCCGATCCGCCGACAGCGATCTTCTGCTTCAACGACCGCATGGCGCTGGCGGCCTATGAGGCGGCGCGCGACCGGGATGTCAGCGTGCCGCGTGATCTCTCGATCGCCGGCTTCGACAACGACCCGCTGGTGACGGCGTTCTTCCCGAATCTCATGACGGCCGTGCTGCCGCATGAAGCGATGGCACGCCAGGCCGTCCGCCGCATCCTGGAGCGCCGCCGCGGCAAGCCTGCCGCGGCGCGTCGCGAGGTGCTCGACTGCCAGATCCTGCGCCGCCGTTCAGTGGCGCGTCCGAAAGCGCCAACGAAATAGCGTCGGCGTCCGTTAGGGCATCTGAGGCGTGCCGCCATCGTCGCGATCTCGTGTTGCCGCCAGCGTTGCACGATAGGCGGCCGTCAATCCGTCGAGGACTGGTGAGCCGATGGTGCCGTTCGCGCCGTCGATGGGGTGCGTAATGTGGATGGCGCGAAGATCCGTCATGAATGCCTCCCACATGGCTGGTCCTCCTTCTTCAAGCAGACGGGCCCGGATGCTCAGCGCCTCGCTGACCGGCAGGTGTCGGCGGCCCCAGGCGCCGAGCGACGCAATGACAGGAACCAGCTGGATCGAAGGCTCGGTCAGGCTGTAGATGGACTTCTGGCTGTGGCTGGGGTCATCCTGCTTCGAGATGAGGCCGAGGGCGACAAGGCGTTTCAGCCGCGCCGCCAGAATGTTCGAGGCGATGCCTTCGTCGGATCGCGTCAAAAGTTCGCGAAAATGGCGCCGATTGCCGAACATCATGTCGCGGATGATCACGAGGCTCCAGCGGTCGCCCAGCACTTCCATGGCCAGATTAATCGGGCAGCCCGACCGCCTTTCGATGTCCAAGATCATCTCCATTGAAACCGATTGCAAAATAAGATCGGTCATGCGAGATAACAACCAGTTGCAAATCGCAATCGGAGGAGTGTCATGGGTAAGGTGCGCGTCGCAGGTTTTGCGCTTTCGATCGATGGCTTCGGGGCCGGTCCCGAGCAGAGCCTCGACAATCCCCTTGGAGTAGGTGGGCGCGACCTGCATCGCTGGTTCTTTGGCACGCGGACCTTCCGCGCGATGTTCGGCCAGGGAGATGGATCCGACGGCGTCGACGAGACCTATGCGTCACGGTCGATGAGCGGGTTCGGCGCGTTCATCCTCGGGCGCAACATGTTCGGGCCGATCCGCGGCGAATGGCCTGACGACGCCTGGAAGGGCTGGTGGGGCGACAACCCGCCTTATCACACGCCGACCTTCATCCTCACCAATCATGCCCGCGCGCCGATCGAGATGGAAGGCGGCACCCGCTTCGTCTTCGTGACGGAAGGCATCGAGGCGGCGCTGGAGCGGGCGCGGGAGGCGGCCGGAGACCTCGATGTCAAGATCGGCGGCGGCGTCAGCACCGTGCGGCAATATCTCCTGGCCGGGCTGATCGACGAACTGCATTTTGCCATCTCGCCGGTGGTGCTCGGGCGCGGCGAAGCCATGTTCGCCGGCATCGACCTGCCGGGCCTCGGCTTCAAGGTCAAGGAACACGCAACGACCGAACTCGCCATGCATGTCGTGCTGGCGCGGTAGCGCGCCGGCCCAAGGCTCAGCCGGCTTCGGACGGATCGACCTCGGCCACAGTGACCGTGACGCCGAAGGCGGCAAGGCTCGCCAGGTTCTCCGGCGTCACGCCGCTGTCGGTGATGATCTCGTCGATCCGCTGCACCTCGCAGAAGGTGCAGAAGGCCGGCGCATGGAATTTTGAGCTGTCGATCAGGAGGATCGTGCGCCGCGCCGAGGAGAGCATGATCCGCTTCATCGAGGCGATCTCGATGGCCGCGTCCGAGAGCTGGTTGCCGGTGATCGCCTGCGCGCCGACGAAGCAGAGATCGGCGTGCACCGTCTTCAGGAAGGTCTCGCCGGGATCGCCGACCAGTGTCTGCGAGCCGACGCGCAGCGAACCGCCGGGCACGATGACGCGGATCGCCGGCGCCGCGCGGCAGAGGCTGGCAATATCCAGGCTGTTGGTGAGGGCCGTCAGTTCGACGCGCCGTTCCACCGCGGCTCGGGCAGCCTCCAGCACGGTCGAACTCGAATCGAAGATCACACTGTCCTTGGATGAAAGGCGGGTCGCCGCGAGGCGGCCGATCGCGCGCTTCTGCAAGGTGAATAGCTGTGCGTTGGTCGAGGAGTCGAGTTCGAACGTGGCGCGGGTCGGCGTCGCGAGGACGGCGCCGCCATGTGTGCGCTCGAGATAGCCGGCATCGGTCAGATATTCGAGGTCGCGACGGATTGTCGACGCCGACGCGCCGATGCTCTCCGACAATTCCTGGATGGAGGCCGCGCTGTGCTTGCGGAACCATTCAAGGATCATCGCCCGCCGCTTGACCGGAATGATCTCTACACGTTTAGAGACAGGTTCCATGGACGGTTCGGCTTTCGATTGAAGTCATGGTTTCGGGATAGACGATGCGCTCGTCATCGGCAATCGCAGCGCCGACCTTGCTTCCAAGCGCGAGCAGACAGCCTGCGGTGAATGTGTCGCCGAGCCCGAGTGTCGTCTGCGGGTTGCTGAGGTGGGGCGCCGCCACTGCGACGATCGCCCAGCGTCCGATCCGCTGAACCGGCGGCAGTGGCGGATCGAGGAAGAGGGCGCCTTGCGGCGTCTGCCGGGGATGCACGGGGACGCCCGCCGCGGCACGGCATGAGGCGAGGAGCGCGCCCGCCATCAGAGCATCGCGCTCCAGCGCGGGATCGTCGAGCGTCGCGCTTGCCACCCATTCGTCGGCGTGGACACACACCCGGCGAAGCCCAAAATCCTCGCCGAGGCCGATCAGTCGCTCTTCGATGCTGTCCGCCGGATTGGAGAGGGCATTGAGTTCCGAAAGGCTCATGCCGAGCGAGGTCACGCGCTTGCCGAGACCCGCCAGCATCGCATCGCGCGCCGACGTCGTGGCGTAGCCGGCAAGCTCCAAATGGACGGTCGCGACGCCGCGATCGCGCCAGGCATCCACGATCGCGCCGATCCTCGCCGTCTCCCCGGCCATGTCCGCCAATGCGACGCCGTTGAAACCCGAGACGACCGCCGCGCCGGCCTCATGCGCCAACGTAACGCTGAGGCGGTCGAAATCCGCGTCATGCTCGAGACCCGGATCCTCGAAGCGGACGATGATCCGCGACGAGCGTGGCGGCAGATGGCCGGCCAATGGGCGGCCGGCGTCATATTCGAAGACATGAATGGGCGGGCGGGGATCGCCGCGCCGCTGTGCCTCTGATGCCGGTACGGCGCGGCCGTCTTCGGCGATCAGGATCGATGGGTCGACATGTTCGAGTGTAAAGGCGCTGCGATCGGAAAGCGCAACCAGTCCGCTGGCGCCGAGCGTTCCGAGCGCCCAGGCGATGTGCGAGCCCGTGCCACCAAAGGCAGTGCGTGGCGGCGCGGCTTTCGCCAGAAGGGCCGGGCCTTCTGGCCATTCCTCGCGGAACTCGCCGCCAATGCCTGCCGCGGCACGGGCGATCAGGCGGCGGACGAAATCCTCCGTCTCGGCCGTCGGTAGCTGTCCGAGCTGATCGGCGAGCGCCGCGAGCTGAAAGCGGCTGTCGATGCAGGCCGAGAAGCCGCACAGCGCCAGGCGCGATGCACCGATATAGCGCTCGAAACGCGGCAGGAATCGCTCATAGGCCGCCTGCCAATCCATTGCGCTCACTGCGGAACCTCCATTGTCGCCGCTCTCGAAGGCTAGAGGGCGCCCAGCCGAAGCGTCAATGGGATATATTGAAAGGCGTTGGAATATTTTAGAGCGAAACTCAGGTGTGTAGCTGATGCTGCAGGTGCGAACGACGTATTCTAACCTGTTTGTGCAGCGCGGCAGCGGATTTATGAGCAATCGCTTGACGACTTGCGCAATGACGGATCATTCTGCGGCAATAATCTCCTAAAATATTCCAAACTCGTTCAGTCAGTGTCGGAGCTCCCAGACGTGTCTCGCCTCGAATCCAAGCTCGCCAACATCCGTGCCGGCCGCTATCGGCGCAGCGATTTTATCATTGCCGATGCCAAGGACGGCGATATGGGATCGGGCGTCACCTATGCCGCGCCAAAGCGCGACGCCGATGGAAGCTGGTCGCGCTATCGCACGCGGCAGGAATTCCTCGAGGGCATCCGGGCGATCGTCGAGCAGGACATCGTCGACATCATGCTGACCTCGGTTTCCAACCTGGAGCGGCTGGTCGAGATGGGCGTGTTCGTCGGGTCCGCGGTCAAGCCGGCAATCCGCGCCAATGACGCGACCGACTGCTGGGGCGGCGTGCGCGGCCAGACCTATGGCAAGACGCCGAGCCGACCATTCCGCACGGCCGATCTCGGCCGCGTGATGCAGGCCGTTGTCGGTCCGACGCCGGGCGAGCCGCTGACCGATCTCGGCCTCTATTCAGTGACCTTCAACAATGACGTCGAATCCGACCTGCGGTCTCTCGAGGAGTTCGCGGCGTTTCGCGACGAGGCGGCGCATTGGAGGCTGCGCTACTTCTATGAGGTGTTCAATCCGAATGTCGCCTGCGGCGTCGATCCGGAGTTGATCCCGCATTACGTCAATGACTGCATCATCCGCTCGCTGTCCGGCGTCTCGATCGCCGACCGGCCGCTGTTCCTGAAGATCCCCTATAACGGCGCCAAGGCGCTGGAGGAGCTCGCCTCCTTCGATCCCTCGCTGGTCGTCGGCGTGCTCGGCGGCGGAGCGGGAACGGCGCGCGATACGTTCGAGCTGATCTATCAGGCCGAGCGCTATGGCGGCCGTCTGGCGCTGTTCGGGCGCAAGATCAACCTTGCCGAGGCGCCGCTCGAAATCATCCGCCTGATGCGCGAAGTCGCCGACGGGACGATCCTGCCGGCGGAAGCCGTCAGGACCTATCACGCGAAGCTGAAGGACGCCGGTATCCCCTCGATCCGTTCGCTTGAGGACGATCTTGCCGTGACCGAAGCGCCGCTGAAGCCGGCTGCGAGCGGCTAGGGGAGGGGCGCCCGTGTTGACAAGCGCCCGCAAATGGCCGGCCTCAAGGAGAGGCCGGCAGACCCTGCAGGGCAGCTGCCTCGGCCTCGCCGAGCGCGGCCGGGCGGATATCGGGCGCAGCCTCGATCTCGATCGTGCGGTCTTCGAGGCCGGCGGTCAGGATCGATTCCATGATGTCGAGGACATGCAGCGCGAGCTCGCCCGAGGCGCGAGGCTTGCGGTCGGTCGCGAGCGATGCGGCGAGATCGGCGACGCCCAGCATGCGGTAATTGGCGCGATCGGGCGCGGCGTAGGGCCAGTTGATCCGGCCGTGCAGCAATTCGGCCGTCGAATGCTCCTGCCAGGGCGCGCCCGCGTCGCTGATCGCCACCGTTCCGCCGAACGTGTCGGGATCGGGCAGGCGCAGCGAGCCCTTGGTGCCATGGAGTTCGATCGGATGGTTGCCATGGGCGAAGACATCCCAGCTCATGACGAGGGTCACCACCGCGCCTCCAGCGAATTCGAGCAGCGCCATCACCGTCGTGGGCGTTCCGACCGGGAAGCTCGTTCCCTGGAACGGGCCGGCTGCAGTGATCAGCCGCTCGGCCTGGCCGGAGGTCGCCACGGCGCGGACGCGGCGAACCGGCCCGAGCAGGCTCACCAGCATGGTGATGTAGTAGGGGCCCATGTCGAGCACGGGGCCGGCGCCGGGCTGATAGTAGAATTGCGGATTGGGGTGCCAGTGCTCCATGCCGCGGCCCATCATGAAGGCGGTGCCGGCAACGGGCTTGCCGATTGCGCCCTCATCCATCAGCCGCCGTGCGAGCCGACCGGCCGCGCCGAGAAAGGTATCCGGCGCAGAGCCGATCGCGAGGTTACCAGCGCGCGCAGCCTCGACGAGTTGGCGGCCCTCGGCGGCCGTCACGGCGAGCGGCTTCTCCGTGAATACATGCTTGCCGGCCTGGAGCGCAGCCATCGAGACGTCGAAATGCGCCGCGGGAATAGTGAGATTGAGCACGAGATCGACATCGTCGGACGCAATGATCTCGTCGACGCTCATGGCCGGGATGCCGTATTCGCGGCCGCGCAGCGCGGCCTGCTCCGGCGCGATGTCGGCGCAGGCGGCCAGGCGGACGCCGGGGAACAGCGCGGCGTTGCGCATATAGGTCATCGCGATGTTGCCGCAGCCGACGATGCCGATGCGCAGATGCTTCATGAAATCCTCCCGCTCATTGTTGTTGGACCGGCTTGTGTGCAGCCCCCGCGGGCTTGGCTCCTGATCCGATACGCGATCCTAAACCAAAGCTTCATTCCGATTTGTGCATTTTTTTGCATGCTGTTTTTTGCGAAAGAATGCTTGACCGTGCGTCAAGCCCGGTCAAGATGGCCTGAACAGAAAAGATCCGCGGCGCAAGGTCCGCAGGACAAAGGGAGAGAGACATGTCTCAGGATGAATCCGGCCGTTCGGCTGCGAAGACAGCGCTTGCCGCATCGCTCAACCGCCGCAGCCTGCTGAAGGGTGCCAGTCTGGCGGCGGGTTCTATGGCGTTGGGTGGCGGCCTTCTCGCCTCGACATCATCAGGCGCCCGCGCGGCTGACCGCACCGAGATCACGTTCGCCAGCGCCAAGTTCTACGCCAAGAAGACGATCGCTCAGATCGTGGACGCCTTCAACGAGAGCCAGAGCAAGATCCACGTCAAATATATCGAGCTGCCGCCGCCGAGCTCCTCGACGGAAGTGCACCAGGCGCTGGTGCAGCAGCTGGCCCGGCGCAACGGCGCTCCCGACGTCTTCACGCAGGACGTGGTCTGGATCGCGGAATTTGCCGGCGCCGGCTGGGCGCTGCCGCTCGACGAATATTTCCCGGCTGCGGCGCGCGCCGAATATTTCCCGGGCCTCATCGATGCCTGCACCTATCAGGGCAAGCTGACGGCGCTGCCCTGGATCGTCGATGGCGGCATGCTTTTCTACCGCAAGGACCTGCTGGAAGCTGCCGGCGCCAAGGTTCCCGAGACCTGGGCCGACATGGCGATGATCGCTGCCGAGCTCCAGAAGGGCGGCAAGGTCGATTTCGGCTATCTCTGGCAGGGCAAGCAGGCTGAGGTTCTCGTCTGCGATGCGGTCGAGGTCATCGCGTCGAACAACGGCTCGATCCTCTCCTCCGATGGCAAGACCGCAAGCGTCGGCAGCGACCAGGCCGTCGAGGCGATGCAGTTCCTCTACGACACCATCAACAAGACCAAGATCAGCCCGGCGGATGTTCTGTCCTGGGATGAGGAGCCCTCGCGTCTGCCGTTCACGGCCGGCAAGGCGGCATTCCTGCGCAACTGGTCCTATGTCTATGGCATCGCACAGGATCCGAGCGCGTCGTCCGTTGTCGACAAGGTCGGCGTCGCGCCGCTGCCGCATTTCGCGGGCGGCAAGAGCGCGGCCTGCCTCGGCGGCTACCAGTATGGCGTGAATGCCTCGACCAAGAATCGCGAGGCGGCGGTGGAATTCCTCACCTGGATGTCGTCGCCGGCGACGCAGCTGCGTTTTGCGGTCGATCTCGGCTTGGCGCCAACGCGCCCGGCGGTTTTCAACGAGGCGGAACTCGCCAAGGAGCAGCCGTTCATGCAGACGCTGCAGGGCGTCTTCACCGGCGCGACGCCACGTCCCGTGACGCCGAAATATGCCCAGGTCTCGCTGGCGCTGCAGTCTGGCTTCTCGCGCGGCCTTGTCTCCGGCGATATCAAGAAGGAGCTCACCGCGACCGCCTCCAAGATCGACGCGATCCTCGGCACCTGATGTCGCTGCAACAGACAGCCTCTGCCATCGCCGGTCCCCGAAAGGGGGCCGGCAATCCGTTCCGATGGCAATTTGTGACGCCCTGGCTGCTGCTGCTGCCGGCGTTCCTCTCGCTCGCCTCGGTCTCGGTCTATCCGATCCTGAAAGGCCTCTGGCTTTCCTTCACCAATACATCGCTGGTCACGCAGGAGCACGACTTCATCGGCTTCGGCAATTATCGCCTGCTGTGGGTGGATGATCTCTTCTGGAATGCCTGGTGGCATACCATCACCTTCACGGCCGTCTCGACGCTCGCCGAGACGCTGCTCGGGCTTGCCATCGCGCTACTGCTCTTTGAGCATTTTGCCTTTCGCGGCGTCGTGCGCGCGGCGATGCTGGTACCCTGGGCCATGCCGACGGTCGTGACGTCGAAGATGTTCGGCTGGCTGTTCGACGGCCAGCACGGCCTCATCAATTACCTGCTGAAATCGGCAGGCATCATCAAAGACAACGTCAACTGGCTCGGCTCGGTCGACAATGCGCTCTGGACGATCATCTTCGCCGATGTCTGGAAGACGACGCCCTTCATGGCGCTGCTGCTGCTCGCCGGCCTGCACACGATCCCGAAATCGCTGATCGAGGCAGCCCGCATGGACGGCGCGCGCTCGCTCGCGACATTCTGGTATGTGAGGCTGCCGATGCTGCTGCCGACCCTCCTTATCGCCGGCCTCTTTCGCGCGCTCGACGCTTTCCGCGTCTTCGACCTCGTCTATGTGCTGACTGGCGGCGGCCCGGCGGATTCGACCGAGACGCTGTCGACGCTCAATTACAAGACGCTCTTCTCGACGCTGCAGTTCGGCTACGGCTCGGCGATCTCGACGGCGATGTTCATGACGGAGGCGCTCATCGCACTCGGCTTCTGCATCTTCCTCTATGAACGGCTCAGGCGGCAGAAATGATTTATGCGTACAGCCCACTGCGCCGCATCGGTCTTTATTTCGGGGCCTTACTGGCACTCATCTGGTCCGGCGGCCCGTTCTTGTGGCAGTTGTCGAGCTCGTTTCAGCTCGACCGCGAGCTGACGACCGGCTCGCCGAAATTCTGGCCCGCACCCTTCACGATCGAGCATTATGTCAATCTCGTCGTCGAGAAGAGCTTCCAGGAATACATCTACAATTCGATCATCGTCGCCAGTCTGACGACGCTCTTCTGCCTGTTCGTCGGCGCGCTCGCAGCGTTTTCGCTGTCACGGCTTGATGTTCGCGGCAAGTTCGGCGTGCTCGGCATTATCCTGTCGATCTCGATGTTTCCGCAGATCGCCATTGTCGGCCCCCTCTATCTGCTCGCTTCCGATCTCGGGCTGCTCGATACCTATGCGAGCCTCGTGATCACCTATCTGGCGCTCGGATTGCCGCTCGTGACATGGGTGCTGTTCGGCTATTTCGAAACGCTGCCGCGCGAGATCGACGAGGCGGCGCGGATGGATGGCTGTTCGACGCTTGGGCTCCTTTTTCGCATCATCCTGCCGATTTCGCTGCCGAGCCTCGTGACGACGGGCCTGCTCGCGTTCATCGCCGCCTGGAACGAGTTCATGTTCGCGCTCGCCTTCACATCTTCGATCGATCATCAGACTGTGCCGGTCGGCATCGCAAACTTCACCAATCTCTATTACGTGCCATGGGGCGACATCGCCGCCGCCTCCGTGGTGGTGACCGTGCCGCTGATCGTGCTGGTGCTGATCTTCCAGAAGCACATCATCGAAGGCCTGACGCAGGGCGGAGTAAAGGAGTGACCATGCAACGCGACGTCAGAGTCGGCTGCCAGACTTTCACATGGGAAATGCTGGGCAATGCCTGGCGGGGCGGCCCCGACGACCTGCTTGACGCCATTGCCGCCGGTGGCTATGCCGGTATCGAGATCACCGACACGATGATCGGTCATTATGCCGGGCGTCCGAGCGCCTTCGGCGAAGCGCTTGCGACGCGCGGCCTCGACCTCGTGGCCTTCGCCATCGGCTCGGACAGTGGCTTCACCGAGCCGTCCATGGTCGAGGCGGATCTCGAGGATGTCGCCCGCGCCATCACCTTTGCCGGAGCCTTCCCGGGCGCGCTGGTCTCGATCGGCTCGGCAACCGTGATGTCGCCGGGCGATCGCGCCGCGAAATTCGCAACGGCCGCCGACTTCTATAATCGCGCAGCGGCTCTCGGCCAGGCGGCGGGGGTCGGCGTGGCGGTGCATCCGAGCTCGCATCACAACACGCTGCTCTTCGATCGCGCCGACTATGACCGACTGTTCGCGCTCCTCGACGACAGCGTCGGCTGGGTGCCGGATACGGGTCACATGCTGCGTGGCCATCCGGACATGCTGGACACACTCGGCCACTATCAGGCTCGCATCCGCTATCTCCACCTGAAGGATGTCGATGCGTCCGGCAAGTGGGCGATGCTCGGCGCTGGTGTCTGCGATACACCACACGTGATCGACATCGTCACGGCAGCGCCGCATTTCAACGGCTGGCTGGTGCTGGAAGAGGAATCAGACGAGGCCGCCAGCGACGCTGCGGTCGCCGTTCGCCGCAACCGCGAGACGATGCGCGGGCTCGGCTACTGAACCATCGCCGGCCATCCTTCCTGGCCGGCATCGGCAAGCGTCGCGGTTTCCCTCCCGAGCGACGCTTCCCGAACTGCCTGCCGACCCGGGTTCCCGTCCCCGGGTCGGCAGGTTTTTTCGTATCGATGCGGTCAGCAAGATCGCCCGGCCCGGCAAGATCGCGTCAGGCATCGTGCCCTTGGTGTCTTCGGGCGAGCCCAAGCTTTGAGATCAGTGTAGCGACGGACTGCTCGACAGATTCTGTGGCGGTATCGATGACGAGGGGGCGTTGTCCCCAGTCGTCATAGTGCCGGGCCATGATTTCGTCCCAGCCCGGCTTGATCAATCCCGGAACATCGGTTGCCCGCGTTTCAACCCGCCGGCGATGCTCCGTCTTGTCGGAGCAGATAACCTCGATTTCGGCAAATGCCGTCCCCGAGCGCTCTGCAACCGATCGCCAGGCGTCCCGCGTGATCGTCAAAGGGTTGACGGTGTCCGCGACGACCAGATTGCCGAGCGTCAGATTGTCTTCGGCGACCCCGTAGCAGACCATATATCCCGCTGGTCCGACTTCCGATCTGAGCACGTCAGCAGCGCGGATATTCTGCTCGACCGTATCGACCCGGACATAGACGGCGCCGATCTCTTGCGCGAGTGCACGCGCGATCGTCGTTTTTCCGCTGCCCGGCAGGCCGCCGAAAATGATGAGCATGGTATCCACTCCCTCCATTGTGGCTTCCGGAAGCCTGCAGGAGGGTAACGGTTTCGTCGTGTCATGGCATTCGCAATCATGACACGACCGACGCTCGCGTCGTCAGAAGGCGCCGATGCCGCCATTCACCTCGATGATTTCCCCGGCCAGGAAAGACGACATCGGCGAGACGAGGTAGAGCACCGCGTTCGCGACATCTTCCGGCCGGCCCTCGCGACGCAGCGGCGTCCGATCGACCGTCGCCTTGCGGCCTTCGGCGGTCGAGAAGCGGTCGTGGAACTGCGTGCCGATCAAGCCGGGAGCGACCGCATTGACGCGGATGCCCTCCGGGCCGAGTTCCTTCGCCAGCGCCCGGGACAAAGTCGAGACGCCGCCCTTGGAGGCCGCATAATGCGCGGCGCCCATGCCGCCGCCATCATGCGCCGCGAGCGAGCTCATCAGCACGATCGCGCCGGACCGCGCCTCGATCATCTGCGGGATCACCGCGCGCGCCGTCAGGAATGCGCTGGTGAGATTGAGGGCCATCGCCTCGTTCCAGAGCTCGAGCGAGCAATCGCTGACACGGCTGCGTTGGATCAGGCCGCCAGCATTGGCGACCGCGATGTCGATCGTTCCGAATGTGGCATTGGTCGCTGAAACTGCGAGGTCTGCAGCATTCGCCTCCTTCAGGTCGGCGAACAGTGCGCGCGCACGACCCTTCGGCGCCTTCGCGACAATGTCATCGGCCGCTTCGCTGCTGCTGGAATAGGTGAAGGCGACACGGGCGCCGGCCGCGATAAGCGCCTCGACGATGGCCCGGCCGATGCCGGACGCGCCGCCGGTCACGAAGGCCGTCCGGCCCTCGAGTTCGATCTGCATGGATGAAGTCCTTGAGGGGAGGGGAAAAGGCGAAACCGCGCCCCATAAGGACGCGGCTCCGCGAGATGGACGGGCGTTACTGCCAGTCGCGATACCAGCCGTCGGGGAAGGCGGCGGCGAGGGCTTCGCCGGTCAATGCCGGAGCATAGGGGCGGCCATGCTTGCGCGTGATGGCCGTCAGTTCCGAAAGCCGCGCGGCGGCCTCGGTCGCTGCGACGGCGCGCGCCGCCGGGTCGCGGGTTGCCACCGCGTCCTGCCAGATCGAACGGCCGCCGAGGAAGCCGGACGCGCCGGCCGAGCAGGCGACCTCGACCTGATCGCGGAATTCCTCATAGCCGACGCCGGCCGAGAGGATGACCCAGGGCTGCTTCATGCCGTCATTGAGGCGCTGACAGGCCTTGGCGGCGGCCTTGCGGCCCTCCGACGTCGAGACATCGCCCGGGAATTCAACTTTCAGCATGTCGGCGCCGAATTCGGCCGAGATATGCGCGGATTCGACGATGCCTTCGACGCGGCGATCGAGCCAGGCCGTGCTCTTCTGGTCCTCGCCGGGCAGCGCGAACCAGATCGGCTCGACCACCAGCGGAATCGACTCGGCGGCGCATTCGACGACGAGGTCGCGCACGACCTGCCGCTGCAGCTCGGCCGTCGTGGCCTCGGGGCGATAGAACCACAGCAGCTTGACCATGTCGGCGCCGAGCAGGCGGATCTTGCGCACGTCCCAGCCGGGGCGCATGCGCGTGCGGCGCTCGCCGTCGACGACGTCGAAGCCTTCGCCCTCGATCGAGGAAATGAGGCCGGTGGCGCCCGGCAGAGCGCGGGAAGCGATCACCTGCGCCAGGCTGAACTGCGCCTCGAGCAGGAACGCGCTGGCGACAGGCGCCACGGCCTGGACGAGCTCGAGTTTGGCGTCGACGGCCTGCTGATAACTCACTTTCGAACGGTCGTCGGCGAGCAGGTCCTTGAAGCTCAGCAGATGGTCGAGCGCCAGAATGGCAAAATAGCCGTCGGCGGTCGTCACGCGTTGCAGCCCACGGATCTTGCCGGGGTCAGGAATGGCGGGTTTCGGGGCGCGCGCGGAGGCAGTGGCTGCGGTCACGGTCAAATCTCCATTGTCAGGGAATGCTCAGGGGGCCGGCTGGCTGAGAACGAGGAGGCAGCCGGCAGCGAAGGTGTCTCCAAGCCCGATCGTGCTTTGAGGGCTCGGCAGATAGGGGGACGGGCAGGCGACGACGGACCAGCCGCCGTCCAGAAATTCGAAGGCAGGCAGCGGTCCGAAGCTTGCGCCGGTCGGGCAGAGCACCGGCAGTGCATGGCGACCGAGGCCGGCGCGCGCCGCGGCCAGAAGACAGCCGGTCATCAGCGCGGCCTTCTCCTGCGCGGGGTCATTGCGCGTCACCGTCATGGCCCATTCGTCGGCGTGAACAGTGACGCGATCGAGCGACCAGCGCTCGGCAAAGCGTCGGACAGCGTCGGTATCGGTCACCGCGGCGTCGTTCGAAATCGCGCGCCATTCGGAAAGGCTCATGCCAACCGAGGTCACCGTTCCCTTGAGCGCCGAGAGCAGCTTTTCCGGCAGAGCAGGGCGGCTGCCATAGTCGGCGAGTTCCTGATGGATCAGCGGCAAGCCGGCCGCCCGCCATTGCCCCGCAAGGCGCGCCACCATCGCGATCGCCTGATCGATCTGGCTGTCAGGCGTCGAGACAAGGCTCGACAGCACCGCGGCGCCGGCACGTGTGGCAAGCTCTGAACTGACGCGCGCGAAGGCCTCGTCGCATTCCGGGGCGTCGTCGACGAGGCGCACGATGACGCGCGTCGAGCGGCGCACGGCTTCTCCATCGATCGAGGCACCAACAGCGGACTCGAAGATCCAGTGGCGAGGCTTGGCCTGTCCGCTGCCGGGCGCAACCGCACCCAGCCGCGCGAGGCTCTCGTCCTCGGCCAACAACACGCCCTGATCGAGTACGCCGAGTTGCGCGGCGCTGCGATCGGCCAGTGCCAGCAAGACGTCGACGCCAAGCGGCGCCAGGACATTGGCGATCTGCGCCGAGGTGCCGCCGACGCGATCGCAATGGGGCAGCGTCGCGCCGAGAGCATCGTCGCCGGCCGGCCAGTCGAGTGCGATTTCGCCGCCGATCCCAGCTTTCGCCCGCCGTGCCAGTTCATGGCCGAGATGTCGGGCTTCCGCCGATGCTTCGGCCGCGAAAAGCGCATCGGCGCGTTCGAGGCGCACCAGCGCGTCGACGAAGGCGGAGAAGCCGGCGATCACAGGCCGCGCGCGGGCGGCCATGGCGGGAAGCTCATCTGCCAACGCCGCATAAGCCGTTGCCCAGTCCTCGGTGGCGGGCGCTGGAGCCGGTTCGTCTATGCCGGGGATGGTCGCGGCTGGCATCGCAGCCCCTTTGCGTCTTTATGCGGTTAAATGCGTTGTTATGCGCTTAATGTCTGTTATGCCTTCACTCTGGTGCCGTCAAGCGGCATCCTCTAGATTGCCAGGACAAACCGGAGCCCCCCTGATGGCAAGAAAGCGAACGGCCTCGCTGCCGATGAGCCGGCGGACGGAAATGATCCGTATCGTCACCGAGCGCGGCAGCGCGTCTGTCCCGGAACTTGCTGATCTGTTTCGGGTTTCAACGGATACGATCCGTCGCGATCTCGATGCGCTGCACGATTCGGGCAAGCTCGTGCGCGCCCATGGCGGCGCCGTCTGGATGCCGGGTGGCGACCGCATCACGCCGGTGACCGACCGCATCGGTGCCGAATCCGACGGAAAAAAACGCATCGCGGCTGCGGCCTCGGGCCTGATCGCCGATGGCGAGGCGCTGATCGTCAATGGAGGCTCGACGACGCTGGCCTTCATCAAGGCGCTGTCCGGCCATCGTTCGCTCAATCTCGTGACCAACAGCGTCCCGGTTCTCGACCAGCTCAATCCCGCCGCCTTCTCCAATGTCTATGCGGTGGGCGGCGAATATCAGCCGGCGACGAAGGTGATGCTCGGACCGCCCGCGCTGTCGGCCCATGGGCGGGTCAATGTCGATACGGCGGTGATCGGCGTGCGCGCCATCAGCGCTGAGGCCGGGATATCGACGGCCTTCATCATGGAGGCCGAGATGATCCTCGCGATGACGCGACTGGCACGGCGGACGATCGTTCTCGCCGATGCGCGCAAATTCGAGCAGAGCGCATTCGCCACCATTGCGCCGCTCGGCGAGATCGATGTTCTCGTGACCAATGCGGCGCCGCCGCCCGCCCTGGCATCGGCCCTGGAACTATCGGGCGTCGAGACGATCATCGCGCCCTGACCCACTCGCCAGAACAGAGTTCATAGTCTATGGCCGGCTGACGCAAAGCCTGCCCAGAAGGAAATCAGCATGACGTTCGCCACCTATCCAAGCCTCAAGGGCCGGTCCGTTCTCATCACCGGCGGCGCTGCCGGAATCGGCGCTTCTCTCGTCGACGCCTTTGCCGGGCAGGGATCGCGCGTTGGTTTTGTCGATATCGATGCGCCGAGAGGCGAGGCGCGGGCCGCCGAACTCGCCACCAAGGGGCATGACGTCGCCTTCGAAGCCTGCGACCTCCGCGACATCGGCGCGCTCCAGGAAGCTTTCGGCCGCCTCGCGTCACGGGTCGGTGCGCCGGAAGTCCTCATCAACAATGCCGCCCATGACGATCGCCATGGCTGGCAGGAGGTGACGCCCGAATATTACGACGGCCGCATCGCCTCCAACCTCAAGCACATGTTCTTCGCCATCCAGACCGTCGCGCCGGCGATGATCGCCGCCGGCCGTGGCTCGATCATCAATTTCGGCTCCAATTCATGGATGGAGGCTGTCGGCGGCATGCCGGTCTATACCTCCGCCAAGGCGGCCGTCCACGGCATGACGCGTTCGTTCGCGCGCGATCTCGGCCCGCATCGCATCCGCGTCAACACCATCGTCCCCGGCTGGGTGATGACCGAGCGGCAGAAGGCGCTCTGGGTCACGGAGGAGGGGTTGGCGCGGCAGCGCGCACGCCAGTGCCTGCCCGATCTGATCGAGCCGGTCTATCTCGCCAACATGGCGCTCTTCCTCGCCTCCGACGACAGCGCGATGTGCACGGCCAACAACTACATGGTCGAAGCCGGCTCGATCTGAGCCGTTCCGCTCGGCCGACTGCTGATGACGGCCGCAACCGGAAATTCTGATCCGGCTCCGAAAACCATTTGCGTTCCCGGAGCCGCCAGCCTACAAGGCGCCTCCACTTATCGCGGGGTGGAGCAGCCCGGTAGCTCGTCAGGCTCATAACCTGAAGGTCATCAGTTCAAATCTGGTCCCCGCAACCAAATCATGTGAAAGGCCCGCCTCCGGCGGGCCTTTTGCATTTTGGCGGCCCCCCTCATAGGCAAAGATCGGCCGGGGGGCTCCGTGAGCGAACCGGGCGGCTGACGGAGAGAATTCCGCGACCTTTGACAATGGAGCGTTCGGCGGGCGTGGCGGAATCGGCTATGGATTGAGCGACCGGTCTCTCGACCTGGTCCAAGATCGTGTCGGCAGGGCTCGGGGATCGATTGTCGGTCTCGGCCTATGCCGCATAAAACAGTTCAATCCCTGGTCTGAAGAGACGCCCCATGCCAAACAACGCCAAACCATTATGGACCGGGACGACGGGCCCGCGTTTCGTCGACCGTGCCGCGCATCGCCACTGGCTGCTCGGCCAGGCCTCGTCGCTGTTCGATTTCTTCCAGTTCGCCAGTTTCAATCCGAAGGGCGGCTTCTTCACGCTAACGGACGAGGGACTGCCAAACCCGCCAAAGCCCGGCAATGCCGGCGTGGTACGCGAGCTTCATGATACGACGCGCATGGTGCATTGCTCGGCCGTTGCCCATCTGCTCGGCCTGCCGGGTGCCGACCGGAATGTCGATCACGGCATGGACTTCATCTGGAAGCGTCATCGCGACACGGTGAATGGCGGTTATTTCTGGGGCGTCGACGACGAGAAGGCCACCAATCCCAACAAGCAGGCCTATGGCCATGCTTTCGTGATCCTTGCGGCCTCGTCAGCCAAGGTCATCGGCCATCCTGACGCCGACCGGCTGATGAGCGACATCCTTGAAGTCTTGCAGACGCGATTCTGGGACAAGGCTGCCGGCGCGACGACCGAGGAATACCGGGCCGACTGGAGCGTGATCAGCGATTATCGCGGCCAGAATTCCAACATGCATCTGACCGAAGCCCTGATGGCCGCCTTCGAGGCCACCGGTGACCGGCAATTGCTGTCGATGGCCGAGCGCATCGCCGATCTCATCATCAACCGCCACGCCCGCGAGCAAGGTTGGCGCGTCGCCGAGCATTTCACGGGCGACTGGACGGTCGACCGCGACTATCTCGGCGATCCGATGTTCCGGCCAAGGGGCACGACACCGGGCCATGCGCTCGAATGGAGCCGGCTCCTGGTCCAGTTGTGGGAACTTGGCGGGCGGACCCATACCTGGATGCTGGACGCCGCCAGGAACCTCTTCCTCAAGACGGTTGGGACGGGCTGGAACAATACCACCGGCGGCTTCTACTACACGCTCGGCTGGGACGATCAGCCGGACTGCAGCGATCTTTATTGGTGGCCGTGCGCCGAGGGCATTGCTGCCGCGGCGGTTCTCGGCAGCGTCGATGGCGATCCGGAGTTCGAGGAGTGGTATCGCCGCATCTGGGGCTTCGTCAGCAACCACATCATCGATCGGAAGCATGGCGGCTGGATCCCGGAACTCGACGCCGATCTGAAGCAGGTCAATCGCGTGTTCACGGGACGGCCGGACATCTACCACGCCGTTCAGGCCTGTCTGATCCCACTGCTGCCGCCGAATGGCAGCATCACGCGCGGCCTTGATGGCAATGGCTCGGTCTCGCTGTTGAACGGCCGCTGACATCGTCCGTTCTGGCGCCCGCCTGCAGGACGGGCGTCAGACCGGACGGCTGTTGCCGATCCTTCCCGATCACGCCGGTGGTCGCGCCACCTTGCCGCGGAGGATAGCTTCAGTGGGCAAGAGGGCGATCACAATCGCCGCAAGGACGAGGCCTCCAGCGAGCAGGAACGTGACACGCATGCCAGCCGCAATCGCGGCCGCATCGGCATGTGCGAAATCGGACGTGCCGACGCCATAGGCGAATACGGCGCCCATCGCCGAGGCACCGGTGATCAGGCCGATATTGCGAGAGAGGTTGAGCAGTCCCGAGACAGTGCCACGCCTCTCGCGGGGGATGTCGGCCAGCACTGCGGTGTTGTTCGCCGCCTGGAAGAGTTGATAACCCGGCGTCAGCACCATGATGGCGAGCACATAGCCGAAGACGCCGATCATGCCCGGCAGGATCGCCAGCAGGAAAGATCCGGCCCCGAGGAGCGCGAGCCCGATCGTGAGGACACGGCGCGGGCCGAGGGCGTCGACCAGCCAGCCTGATGGTACCCCGGTGGCGATCGAGATCGTTGGCCCGACCGACATCACGAGCCCGACCAGCGCGCTGTTGAGGCCGAGACCAAGGCGGAGATAGAACGGGCCGACGACGAGCGTCGTCATCATGACGGAAGCGACCAGCAAATTCACGACGAGGCTGGGCACGATAGACCGGTCGAGCGCAGTCCAGAGCGACTGCGGCGCCGCCTTCCTAGCCGTCGCGCCGCGTGGCAGCGTGGCCAAGGCGAGCGCGAGCGCCAGCGCCACCAGAGGCACCTGAACCAGAAAGATGCCGCGCCACCCCGCCAGCGCGATCAGAACGCTGCCGAGCGAAGGTCCAAGCGCCGTGCCAAGCGCCGAAACGGTGCCGAGCAGGCCCATGGCGCGCCCGATCTGCGCCTCGTCGGCATTCTCACGCATCAGAGCCATCGAAAGCGTCATCAGGAATGCGGCACCGATCCCCTGCAACGCCCGCGCGCCAATCAGGAATGGCAGGCTCGGTGCAAGGCCGCACAGGAGCGAGGCCGCCGCGAAGAGAGCAAGACCGGCGAGATGCATGCGTCGCAATCCGTAACGATCCCCGAGCCGGCCAACGACCACGACCGAGACCGTGAGACCGGCGAGATAGGCGACGACGACCCATTGCACGGCGGAGAACGGCGCGGCGAACGCATCCGTCAGCGCCGGCAGCGCGATATTGGCGATGCTGGTGCCGAGCGAGGCGAGCAGCATCGAGAGCGCGAGCGTTGCCTGAACACCCCGGTTTGCCTTGTCTGATACCGCCTTTGCCAGTTGGTCCATGTCGTTTCCTCTTGTCTCGATGGTCTTCAAGAGGCACGCTACAAATTCAAGTCGACTTGAGGTCAAGCATGAATCTTCTCGATATCGGCGATGTGGTCGCCGAGACCGGAATCAGGGCTTCGGCGCTGCGCTATTACGAGGAAATCGGCCTGATCGCCTCCGTTTCGCGGCATGGGCTGCGACGGCAGTTCGAGCCGGACGTGCTGCTGCAGCTGAAGCTGATCACGATGGGCCAGAGCGCCGGCTTCGCGCTGGACGAGATCGCCGGCATGTTTGGCAAGGGCGGCGGGCCCGACCTGCCGCGCGCCGCGCTGCATGAAAAGGCCGATGCCATCGACCGCCAGATCCGCGAACTGACGGCCTTGCGTGATACCCTGCGCCATGTCGCGGACTGTCCTGCGCCCTCGCATATGGCGTGCCCGACTTTCCGCCGCTTGGTGGCGCTGGCAGGGCGCCGTGGTCCGAGGCGAAAGTCTGGCCCGGTGCGGCCGGGCCGGAACGCGACGGTGAAACCGGCGTGAGCCGCGTTGCCTGGCGACACCGACAGACGCTTCAGGGGTCGCCGGCAGGTCTCGCATGCGTCATAAGGACGACACGAGACGCCGCCCCTTATTTCGTGCGTTGCTGCCGCGATTCTTGGCCGCGGCGAATGCCGCCCGCCGCCTGACGGGACCGCATGCCGAATTCTGACCCAGTCCCGCCGGAGTGCCGATGCCAACCCTATCCGAACCGCTCAACATCGTTCTTGAAGACCGCGTCGTCTTCGGCAGCGTGTCCGTGGATGACGGCCGCATTCAGTCAGTCGAGAGCGAGGAACGGCCAGACGCCGGCGCAGCCGACTTTCTAATTCCGGGCCTCATCGATATCCACACCGACAATATCGAGCACCACTTCCAGCCGCGCCCCGGCGTCAACTGGCCGTCGACGCTCGGCGCGGTGATGGCGCATGACTGGCAGGTGCTCGGCGCCGGCATCACGACGGTGCTCGATGCCCTTTCGCTCGGCGATTATGACAGCCGCGGCGCGCGCACAGCGATGCTCGACGCTGCCATCGGCGGATTGACCGAGGCGCGTAGCGCCGGCCTGCTCAGGGTCGACCACTATTTCCATTTTCGCTGCGAACTGTCCGATCCGGCACTGCTCGACATTGTCGGGCGGCATATCGACAATCCGGGTCTCCGCCTGATGAGCATGATGGACCACACGCCCGGCCAACGGCAGTGGCACGATGTCGGGCTCTATCGCGAATTCCGCCGCAAGAAGAACGCGCGCGTCTGGTCCGACGACGAGTTCGCGGCCTACATGGCCGAGCGGCGGGCGCATCAGGCGCACTATGTCCCCGCCGGCCGCGATTCCATCGCTGCGGCGGCGAAGGAGCGCGGCATCCGCCTTGCCAGCCATGATGATACCAGCGTCGCCGATGTCGAGGAGGCGCGCGGCCTTGGCATCGCCATCAGCGAGTTTCCGACCACGCTGGCCGCCGCGACGGCCGCGCGCGACTCTGGCATGGCGATCGTCATGGGCGCGCCGAATATCGTGCTCGGCGGCTCGCATTCCGGCAATGTCGGCGCGGCGCAGCTTGCGGATGCCGGGCTGCTCGACATCCTGACCTCAGACTATGTACCGACCAGCCTGTTGCAGGCGCCATTCATCCTGGCGGCGCGTGGCATGCCGATCCCCGAGGCGATCGGCCTCGTGACGTCGAAGGTCGCCGACGCGGCGGGCTTTGCCGACCGTGGCCGCATTGTCCCGGGCCTCCGCGCCGATCTCGTCCGCGTCTCGCTCGTCGGAGGCGTGCCGGTCATCCGCGCCATCTGGATCGCGGGACAGCGCGTCGTCTAGTCAGACCGCGCTGGGCTACCCATGCGCGATCATCACGTGGCGGACGACGGTGTAGTCCTCCAGCGCGTAGGATGAGAGGTCCTTGCCGTAGCCGGACTGCTTGAGGCCGCCATGCGGCATCTCGCTGACGAGCATGAAATGCGTGTTGACCCAGGTGCAGCCATATTGGAGTCGCGCCGCAGTCTGCATGGCGCGGTCGATGTCCTTGGTCCAGATGGAGGAGGCGAGGCCGTAGTCGGACTCGTTGGCCCAGGTGACCGCGTCGTCGGGATCGGTAAAGCGCGTCACCGAGACGACCGGACCGAACACCTCGCGGCGCACGATCTCGTCTGATTGCAGCGCCCCGGCGACGACCGTCGGTTCGAAATAGAAGCCTGAGCCGGCGCCCACATGGCCGCCGGTGGCAATCTCGATGTGCTTTTCCGCCGATGCGCGCTCGACGAAGCCTTTGACGCGGTCGCGCTGGCGCGCCGAGATCAGCGGTCCAAGTTCGTTCTTCGTGTCATCGGCATTGTTGTAGGTCAGCGTCGAGACGGCCGAGGCGAGGTCTGCGACGAGCTTGTCGTGGATCTTCGCGCCGGCATAGATCCGGCAGGCGGCGGTGCAATCCTGCCCGGCATTGTAATAGCCGAAGGCGCGGAGGCCATTAACGACGGCATCGAGATCGGCGTCGTCATAGACGATCACCGGCGCTTTGCCGCCGAGCTCCAGATGGGTGCGCTTCACGGTGCTCGAAGCCGCCTGGATGACCTTCTTGCCGGTGCCGATATCGCCGGTGACCGAGATCATGTCGACGCCGGGATGGTTGATCAGCGCATTGCCGACGGTGGCGCCACGGCCGAGCACGATGTTGACGACGCCTTCCGGCAGCACGGCGGCGATGGTCTCGGCGAGGCGAAGTGCGGTCAGCGGTGTCTGCTCGGAGGGCTTGAAGACGACGGTGTTGCCGGCGGCAAGGGCCGGGGCCAGCTTCCACGCCATCATCATCAGCGGGTAGTTCCACGGCGCGATCGAGGCGACGACGCCGATCGGATCGCGGCGGATCATCGAGGTATGGCCCGGCAGGTATTCGCCCGCGACCTGGCCATGCATGGTGCGCACAGCGCCGGCGAAAAAGCGGTAGCAGTCGACGATCGCGGGGATTTCGTCATTCAGGACGGCATTGATCGGCTTGCCGCAATTCTCCGCCTCGATCGCCGCGAACGCCGCCGCATCAGCCTCGATATCGGAGGCAATCCTGAGGAGATAGGCCGCGCGCTGCGCCGGCGTGGTCCGCGACCAACCCGCGAAGGCCTTGCGCGCCGCGGCGACGGCCGCGTCGACCTGCGCGGTTGAGGCTTCGTTCAGCGTCAGGATGGTGGCGCCGGTGCGCGGATTGAGGATCGCTTCCTCGGCCTCGGTGCCGTCCTCGAACCGTGATCCGATCAGCATGGCGTGCTGCATGACGTCTCTCCTGGATTATTTGCCAGAGCCGGCGATCTCGTCGCCACCCCGGGTGAGATAGAAGGCCGCGAGAATCGGCAGGAAGGTGGCGGCGACGACGAACATCGCGACAACATTGGTCACCGGGCGCTGGCGCGGGCGGATCAGCTCTTCCAGCATCCAGAGCGGCAATGTCTGCTGCTGCCCCGCCGTGAAAGTGGTGACGATGACCTCGTCGAAGGAAAGGGCGAAGGCGAGCATGCCGCCGGCGAGCAGCGCCGTGCCGATATTCGGCAGGATGACATGGCGGAAGGTCTGGAAGCCATCGGCGCCGAGATCCATCGAGGCTTCGACCAGCGAGGCCGAGGTGCGCCGGAAGCGGGCGACGGCGTTGTTGTAGACCACGACGATGCAGAAGGTCGCGTGCCCCAGCACGATGGTCCAGAACGAAAACGGGATCGAAAAGGTCGAGAAGGCCGAGCGGAGCGCGATGCCCGTGATGATGCCGGGGAGGGCGATCGGCAGGATCACTAAGAGCGAGATCGTCTCGCGGCCGAAGAAGCGCGTTCGGCTCACGGCGGCGGCGGTCAGTGTCCCGAGCACGAGCGCCAGCGCTGTCGCGACGGCGGCGACCTGCAGCGAGAGAAGGAGCGCGGCTGAGATGTCCGGACGCGCCCAGGCGACCGCGAACCATTTCAGCGTCAGTCCCGGCGGCGGCCAGACGAAGCTCTTCTCTTCGGTTGTGAAGGCATAGACGAAGATGATGGCGAGCGGCGCCAGCAGATAGACGAGCCCGCCGGCGGCGGCGAGGCGGAGCAGGAGAGGGGCGCGGTCGCCGTCAGAGCGCATCGAAGGCTCCGAGCCGCTTCGCGACGGTGAGATAGATCCCCATGATGACGATCGGGACCACGGTGAAGGCCGCGGCGAGGGGGATGTTGCCGGCGGTGCCCTGCTGCGTGTAGACGGCCTGGCCGATGAAGAGGCGCGAGGTCCCGACGATCTGCGGGATGATGTAGTCGCCGAGCGTCAGCGAGAAGGTGAAGATCGAGCCGGCGACGATGCCGGGAAAGGCCAGTGGCAGGATAACGTTGCGGAAGGTCATCGCAGGCGTGCCGCCAAGATCGGAGCTGGCGTCGATCAGATTGGCCGGAACGCGCTCCAACGCCGCCTGCGTCGGCAGGATCATGTAGGGCAGCCAGATATAGACGAAGACGAGGAACGTCCCGATATAGCTGACCGAAAGCGAGTTGCCGCCAATGCCTGGGATGGCGAGGATCGCGTCGAGCAGCCATGAAATGTGCAGCTTCGCGAACAGCCAGGTCAGGATGCCCTCTTTGGCGAGGATCAGCTTCCAGGCATAGACCTTGACCAGATAGCTCGACCAGAGCGGCAGCATGATGCCGAGATAGAACAACGCCTTCCATTTGCCGCGGGCATAGCGCGCCGCGACATAGGCGATCGGGAAGGCGATGATCGCGGAGGCGACTGTCACCAGCGCCGCCATGATCACCGTGCGGAGGATGATGTCGAAATTCGACGGCCGCAACAGTTCCGCATAGGTCGCGAGGGTGAATTCCGGCACCACGAGGCCGGAGAATTCGTCGAGCGAATAGAAGCTCTGCAACAGGAGCGTCAGCAGCGAACCGATATAGACGATGCCGAGCCACAGCACGGGCGGCAGCAGCATGAGCGCGACGAGCAAGCCCGGCCGGCGCCAGAAGAGGTCACCGAGCCGGCCGGCGAGCGATTGCGGCGGCGGTGTCCAGCCAGTGTCGAGCGCGCTCAAGGCTCTGTGCCCATCAGATGGAGCGCAACGCTATCGAAACCGAGCCCGATCGTATCGCCTTCGCCGGGCAGGTCAGCGCCGGAGGGCACGATCGCATGGAGCTTCAATCCCACGGCCTCGATGGCGAGGCGCGTGACGGGGCCGAGATAGCTGCGCGCAACGACCGTGCCGGTGAGCCGCGCTTCGCCGCCGAGCCGGATCGCCTCCGGGCGGAGGCTGGCAAAGCGGCGAACCCCTGCGAGCCGTTCGACGAGATCGGGCGGCAACACGTTGGACGACCCGACAAAATCGGCGACGAAGGGGGTGTCGGGCCGCTGGTAGATATCCTCGGGCGTTCCGACCTGCCGGATGCGGCCATCGCTGAACACAGCGACGCGGTCAGCCATCGACAGCGCCTCGCCCTGGTCATGCGTGACGAAAACGAAGGTGATGCCGAGGCGCTTCTGCAGGCTCTTCAGTTCCTCCTGCATGCTTTCGCGCAGTTTCAGGTCAAGCGCGCCGAGCGGCTCGTCGAGCAGCAGCACCTTCGGCTTGTTGACGATGGCGCGGGCAAGCGCAACGCGCTGGCGCTGGCCGCCGGAAAGCTGCCCCGGCCGCCGCGCGCCATAGCCGCCGAGCTGCACGAGATCGAGCGCAGCCTCCGCCGTCTTCAGCCGCTCCGCCTTCGGCACCTTCCGCAGCATCAGCGAATAAGCGACGTTCTCGATCACATTCATATGCGGGAACAGCGCATAGTCCTGGAACACAGTGTTGACGCTGCGCCGATAGGGCGGGACGCCCTCGACCCGCTCGCCAAAAATCTCGATGTGGCCTGATGTCGGCTGCTCGAAGCCGGCGATGAGGCGGAGGCAGGTCGTCTTGCCCGAGCCGGACGGCCCCAACATGGCGAAGAACTCTCCCGCCTCGATATCGAGATCGACGGCGTCGAGGGCCTTCACGGCTCCGAAGTGGCGCGAGACGGCGCGGAGCGATACGGCGACTGTCATGATGCACGACCGGTGTCATTGCCGGGCTTGGCCCGGCAACACGGTCCCTTGCGCTGAAGCCTGGATTGCCGGGTCAGGCCCGGCAATGACAGGTGGGGCGGCTGCGAATGCCTGATCACCCTCGGAAACTACCCGCCCATCACCGCGATATAGTCGGATACCCAGCGCGAATAGGGAACGCAGGCATCCTGGCTGGTGCATTTGGCCACCGGCGTCTTCCAGAAGCGGATCTTCGAGAAATTGTCGAAGCCGTTGGTGGCGCAGCCGGCATCGGTCAGCAGTTCGTTGCCCTTGCAGGCGGCTGGCACCACCGGCACCGAGCCAAACCAGGCCGCGACATCGCCCTGGACCTTCGGAGAGAGCGAATGCTCCAGCCAGAGATACGCGCAATTCGGATGCGCGGCATTGGCAGCGAGCATCGTCGTGTCGGCCCAGCCCGTCGCGCCTTCGGCCGGAATGGTTGAGGCGATCGGCTGCTTGTCGAACTGCAGCGTGTTGACCTGGAACGGCCACGATGACGAGGCAACCACGCCTTCGGTCTTGAAATCGTCGACCTGCACGGCGGCGTCGTGCCAATAGCGGCCGACGAGCTTGCGCTGGTTCTTCAGGAGGTCGAGCGCGGCGGCATACTGGTCCTCGGTCAGCTCATAGGGGTCCTTGATGTTGAGCTCCGGCTTCTTGGCCATCAGATAGGTCGCGGCGTCGGCGATGTAGATCGGCCCGTCATAAGCCTGGACGCGGCCGGCATTTGGCTTGCCGTCGGGAAGGTCCTGCGGCTCGAAGACAACCGACCAACTGGTCGGCGCCTCCTTGAAGACGTTGGTGTTGTACATGAGGACATTCGGCCCCCACTGATAGGGGACGCCGTAGTGATCAGCGCCGACCGTGAACCACGGCGCGTTCTGCAGCCGCTCGTCCACCGTCGACCAACTCGGGATCAGCGCGGTATTGACCGGCACGACCTTCTTGCCTGCGACGAGGCGCAGCGATGCATCGCCCGATGCGGTCACGAGGTCGAAGCCGCCCTGGTTCATCAGCGTCACCATCTCGTCCGAGGTGGCAGCCGTCTTCACCGAAACCTTGCAGCCGGTCGATTTCTCGAAATCGGTGACCCAGTCATAGGCCTTGTCGCTCTCGCCACGCTCAATATAGCCGGGCCATGCGACGATGTTCAGAGCGCCTTCGCCGGCGCCGATTGTCGCCTGCTGCGCGGTCGCCTGGCCGACAAAGGCGGCAATGGCAGCAAGCGCGATCGTCGATTTGAGGATCGAGGTCATTTCGATGCTGTCTCCCTGTTCCCTGGGAGACGCGGGCTTCTCAAGTCCCGTCATTCCCCCTCTGTCGCCAGATTAGTCGGGAACGGCGGCTTGGCAAATGCCCTCAAGGGAGGGGCCGCCTTTCAAGGGGCGGCCCGTCCGTAATCAGTGCCTTGGTAATCAGTGCCTTGGCGATCAGCTCATCGTCGGCATGACGAAGTCGGCGCCCGCGCGGATGCCGGTCGGCCAGCGGGTCGTGATGGTCTTGAGCTTGGTATAGAAGCGGATGCCTTCCATGCCATGCATGTGATGATCGCCGAACAGCGACTGCTTCCAGCCGCCGAACGAATGGAACGCCATCGGCACGGGAATCGGCACGTTGATGCCGACCATGCCGACCTGGATCTGATGCGCGAATTCGCGCGCCGCATCGCCGTCGCGGGTGAAGATCGCCGTGCCGTTCCCGAAGGGATGGTCGTTGATCATCTTCGCGGCGGTGGCATAGTCAGGCGCGCGGGCAATGGCGAGCACCGGCCCGAAGATCTCTTCCTTGTAGATCGTCATGTCGGTCGTGACATTGTCGAACAGCGTGCCGCCAACGAAATAGCCGTCTTCGTAACCCTGGAGCTTCAGGCCGCGACCATCGACGACGAGCTTGGCGCCCTCGGCGACGCCGGCATCGATATAGCCGCGCACCTTGTCGAGATGTTGCTTCGTGACGAGCGGCCCCATCTCGGCTTCCGGATCCGTGCCCGGTCCGACCTTCAACGCGCGGATCTTCGGCTCAAGCTTGGCGATGAGCGCCTCTGCCGTCTTCTCGCCGATCGGGACAGCCACCGAGATCGCCATGCAACGCTCGCCGGCCGAGCCATAGGCGGCGCCCATCAGCGCGTCGACGGCCTGATCCATATCGGCGTCAGGCATGATGATCATGTGGTTCTTGGCACCGCCAAGCGCCTGGCAGCGCTTGCCGTTCTTCGCGGCGGTCTCATAGATGTAGCGTGCGATCGGCGTCGATCCGACGAAGCTGACGGCCTGGATATCGGGGTTGGTCAGGATGGCGTCGACGGCGTCCTTGCCGCCATGCACCACCTGGAAGACGCCGTCGGGCAGGCCAGCCTCCTTCAGCCAGTCGGCGATCACCAGCGAAGCCGAAGGGTCGCGCTCGGACGGCTTCAGGATGAAGCAGTTGCCGGCCGCGAGCGCGATCGGGAACATCCACATCGGCACCATGGCCGGGAAGTTGAACGGAGTGATGCCGGCGACGACGCCGAGCGGCTGGCGCAGCGAATGGCTGTCGACGCGCGTGCCGACATTCTCGGTCACTTCGCCCTTGAGAAGCTGCGGCGCGGCGGTCGCGAACTCGACCACTTCCATGCCGCGCTGGATCTCGCCCTTGGCATCGGAGAGCACCTTGCCATGCTCAGCCGTGATGACGGCCGCGAGATCATCGATCCGCTCTTCGATGATATGCAGGAACTTGTTCAGGATGCGCGCGCGGCGAAGCGGCGTCGTCGCGGCCCAGCCCGGCGCTGCCGCCCTGGCTGCGTCTGCCGCTGCCTTCACCTCGGCCTCGCCGCCGAGACGCACGGCCTTGGCTGCCGCGCCCGTCGCCGGATTGAACACCGGCTGCGTCGCCTCCGAGGCTCCGGCCGAGCGCTGGCCCGCGATGAAATGGTCGACGATCGGCAAGCTGGACATGGCGTCTCTCCGGATTGAACCCGCCTCTCCATGCAGCATTCGAATTCGCACAGCAATCGCCAGTCTTGCGGCTCCGTTGTGCAGAAATTAAAGTGGTAGGATGGATTGGGAGCGCATCCGCATTTTTCTCGCCGTCGCGCGCACCGGGCAGATCCTTGGCGCGGCGCGTCAGCTTGGGCTCAATCATGCCACCGTCTCGCGCCAGTTGACTGCGCTCGAGGAGGAGACCAAGGCTAAGCTGGTCGAGCGGCGCACCAATGGCTGCCAGCTGACGTCAGCCGGCGAGCAGCTGATGGCGGCGGCGGAGAGGGCGGAGTCCGAGTTTCTGCGGGTCGAGGCGGAGCTTTCCGGCGCGTCGGCGGGTATTGCCGGAACGGTGCGCGTCGGAGCGCCTGACGGACTCGGCAATTACTTTCTCGCCGCTGAGCTCGGCCGGCTCGCGACGGAACATGCCGAGCTGATCATCCAGCTCGTGCCGCTGCCCCGCACCTTCTCGCTGTCGCGGCGCGAGGCGGACATCGTCATCACGCTCGACCGGCCGGTGAGCGGCCGGCTCGTGGTGCGCAAGCTCACCGACTACAGCCTCGGCATCTATGCCTCCGATGCCTATCTGGCGCGCTCGGGCCCCATTCGCCGCGAGGCCGATCTCGCCGGGCGGCTCGTCGTCACCTATGTCGAGGACCTCGCCTATAGCCGCGCGCTCGACTATGCGGCGAAGCTCGCCCATGTCAGCAGCCGCCGCTATGAGTGCGGCAGCGTGGTCGGGCAGGTGGAGGCCGTAAGAGCCGGCGTCGGCGTCGGAATCCTGCACGATTACACGGCCGCGCTTTACCCTGAACTTCGCCGCCTGCTGCCGGAGATTGCCTTCCGTCGCAGCTATTGGCTGACGAGCCATCCGGATACGCATGAGACTCGCCGCGTCGCAGCCGTAGCCGATTATATCGCTGCTCGCGTGCGATCGGCGCGCCATGCTTTTCTGCCGGCGGATGGCGCGGCCGCGCCGGCCGGCAGCAAGGCCTCGTTGCCGGCATAGGCCGCTTGGCGGCGCGGCGCCGGTGTTCTATGCAGCCCTGCGACGATCCGCGTGGTGAGGAGACCCCGATGCGCCTTTCGAATGCGACGCTTGCCGGCCTGCCGGCTTCGGTGCGCCGGCCAGCCTATGCCCGCAATGCCGTCACGCCCGGCATCGTCCATCTCGGCGTCGGCGCGTTCCACCGTGCTCATCAGGCGGCGTATGTCGACGAATGTCTCGCGGCGGGCGAGACCGACTGGGGCATCGTCGGTGCCTCGCTCAGAAGCGCCGATACGCGCGATGCATTGGCGCCGCAGGACGGGCTCTACACACTTGCCGTGCGCGCGGATGATCGCGAGGAGCTGATCGTCATCGGCGCGCTGCTTCGCCTCTTCGTCGCGCCGGAGGATCCGGCTGTTCTTCTCGACGTGATGGTCGATCCCGCCGTGCGCATCGTCACGCTGACCGTCACGGAGAAGGCCTATCTCCGCAATGCGACCGGCGATCTCGACGCTGACCATCCGGACATCCGCGCCGATCTCGCCGCGCCGGCTTCGCCGCGCACCGCGCATGGTTTCATCGTGGAAGCGCTGGCCCGCCGCCGCGCGGCCGGGACGCCGGCATTCACCGTTCTCTCCTGCGACAACCTGCCGAACAACGGCGTCACCACGCGCCGCGTGATGGCGCAGTTCGCGGCGCTGCGCGATCCGGAACTCGGGTGCTTCGTCGCCGAGGAGGTCGCGTTCCCGTCCAGCATGGTCGATCGCATCGTCCCGGCAACGACGGATGCCGATCGCGCCCGCGTCAGCGCGGCGCTCGGCTTAACCGATGCCTGGCCGGTGCCGACCGAGCCTTTCATGCAATGGGTGGTCGAGGATCACTTCCCGGCGGGAAGGCCAGATTGGGAACGCTTCGGCGTCACCATGGTCGAGGACGTGACGCCCTATGAGGAAATGAAGCTGCGGCTGCTCAACGGCGCGCATTCCTCCATTGCCTATCTCGGGCAGCTGCTTGGCCATGAGACCGTCGCCGACGCGTTCGCCGATCCCGCAATCCGTCGCTTCGTCGACGGCATATGGCAGGATTTCATCGCCACATTGCCGGCGGATGCCGGCCTCGACACCGCCGACTATATCGAGCGCCTCGCCAGCCGCTTCGCCAATACCGCGCTCCGTCACCGCACGGCGCAGATCGCGAATGACGGCTCGCAGAAGCTGCCACAGCGGATCGTCGCGGCGACGCTCGATCGGATGGACGAGGGGCTCGGCGTCGATCGTTCAGCCTTCGCGCTCGCCACCTGGATCGCGGCGCTCGCCGGGCGTGGCACCCCGCCTGCCTTCACCGATCCGCTCGACGCGGTTCTCGCACCTCTGCTGAAAGCGGACGGCGATCCGGAGGTCGTGGTCGAGGCGGTGTTCGCTGCTGCGGGATTTGCTGCTGCCAGCCCGCATCGTGCGGCGCTGGTTGCCAAGACGGCCGCGGCGCTCGCGACCCTTCGCGATGTTGGCCCCGCACAGGCTCTCGCTTTGCTGTGATGCGGCGCGGCCTTGTCGACAAGGCGTGCGTGGCCTAGCTGAAGGACCGAGCCAAGGCGGCGCAAAGGACGGCGTCGCTCGCCAGGGAGCCTTCACATGACATCGTCGCTCAATGCATCCGCCTCCGGCACCTTCAAGGTCGGCGGCGAAATCGAAATCAACCGCCTCGGCTTTGGCGCGATGCGCGTCACCGGCCCGGGCATATGGGGGCCGCCTGCCGACCACGCTGAAGCGATCCGCACGCTGAAGCGCCTTCCCGAGATCGGCGTCAATTTCATCGATACGGCCAATTCCTACGGCCCAGACGTTTCCGAGGAGCTGCTTCGGGAGGCACTGCATCCCTATTCCGGCCTCCTGATCGCCACCAAAGGCGGCCTGACCCGCGAGGGGCCCAATCGCTGGACGCCCAAGGGCGACCCGACCTATCTGATCGAGGAAGCCAAGAAGAGCCTCAAGAAACTCGGCGTCGAGCAGATCGCGCTCTGGCAGCTTCATCGCATCGATCCGAAGGTGCCGCGCGCCGAACAGTTCGGCGCCGTGAAGCAGATGCTCGACGAAGGCATCATCGCGCATGCCGGCCTCAGCGAGGTTTCAGTGGCCGAAATCCAGGCTGCGAGCGCCGTCTTCCCGGTCGTAACCGTGCAGAACCGCTATAATCTCGTCGATCGCGACAGCGAGGACGTGCTCGACTATTGCGAGCGCGAGTCGATCGGCTTCATCCCGTGGGCGCCGCTCGCCTCTGGCAATCTGGCCCGACCGGGCTCGGTGCTTGATGAGACGGCCAAGGCGCTCGGCGCGACGCATTCGCAGGTGGCGCTCGCCTGGGTGTTGAAGCGCAGCCCCGTGATGCTGCCAATTCCCGGCACGTCCAAGGTTTCGCATCTCGAAGACAATGTCGCCGCCGCGGCGCTGACTTTGTCAGACGACGCCTTTGCGGCGCTTGATGCGGCGGCGCGCGGCTCATCCTGATCATTTGAGGGACTTCCCGTCGGCGCCAAGGAGTGAAACTCTGCGCTGCCGGCGGGCAACCGCCTTTCTGGATCGGGAGCGAGCGTGATCTACGATTACTGCGTTATCGGCGGCGGCATCGTCGGCCTCGCGACCGCCATGCAATTGCTCGCGCGTGATCCAGGCGCCAGCCTTGTGCTCATCGAGAAGGAAGCGGCGCTTGCCCAGCATCAGACGGGCCATAATTCCGGCGTCATCCATGCCGGCGTCTATTATGCGCCCGGCAGCCTGAAGGCCGAACTGTGCCGCGCGGGCTCGGCGGCGACCAAGGCCTTCTGCCTCAGCCACGACGTGCCCTTCCGCACCTGCGGCAAGCTGATCGTCGCCACCAACGATGCCGAGCATACCCGCCTGCTGGCGCTCGAGGAGCGCGCCGGCCGCAATGGCATCGAGGTGATCCGCCTCGACAAGGCCGGGCTCGCCGAACGGGAGCCGGAGATCGAGGGTGTCAGCGCACTGCACGTTCCCTCATCGGCGATCGTCGATTATCGCCTTGTCTGCGCTGCCATGGGGCGGCGGATCGCAGCGTCCGGCGGCGAAGTCCGCCTCGGCGAACGGGTCATCGGCATTGCCGAGCATGGCGCCGGGGTGCGGGTCTCGACCGACAAGGGCGAGGTCGAGGCGAAGATGCTGGTTGCCTGCGCCGGGCTGCAGTCGGACCGGCTCGCGACCCTTGCCGGCCTACCGATCAGCCATCGCATCGTACCATTCCGCGGCGAATATTACGTGCTCGCCAAGAAGCACGAGAACCGCATTCGCCACCTCATCTATCCGACGCCCGATCCGGCGCTGCCCTTCCTCGGGATTCACCTGACGCTGATGATCGACGGATCGGTGACGGTCGGCCCCAACGCCGTGCTCGGCCTTTCGCGCGAGCGGCAAGGCAAGTGGGAGATGGATGCGGCGGACCTTCGCGCCATGGCGGGCTTCGGCGGCTTCTGGAAGATGGCCGCTGCGAACTGGCGCACGGCTGCGTCCGAATTCGTCAATTCGGTCAACAAGCGCGGCTATCTGGAACAGTGCCGCAAATACTACCCCGCGCTCGAACTGGACGATCTCCAGCCTTATCCCGCCGGCATCCGCGCCCAGGCTGTCGAGGCCGACGGACGCATGGTCGAGGATTTCGTCATGGTCGAGAGCGCGCGCATGCTCCATGTCTGCAACGCGCCATCGCCTGCCGCCACCTCGGCGCTGCCGATCGCCGGCCGCATCGTCGATCGCATCGAGACGAAGCGCGCTGCACTCGCCTGATCATTCCAAGGGGACGTTTGCTTCCAGCTCGTCCAGCCAGACCTTCGCTTCCGCATCCGACGGCATGCGCCAGTCGCCGCGCGGCGACAGCGAGCCGCCTGACGACATCTTCGGCCCGTTCGGGATCGTCGAGCGCTTGAACTGGTTGGCGAAGAAGCGGCGAATGAACACCTGCATCCACTTGCGGATTTCGGCGAGCGAATAGGCGCGCTGCTCGTCCGCCGGCATATCCTTCGGCCAGGGTCCGCGCGTGGCATCGCTCCAGGCGTGATGGGCGAGGAAGGCGATCTTCGACGGACGGAAGCCAAAGCGCGTCAGGTAATAGAGCGTGAAGTCCTGCAGCGGGTAGGGACCGACGATCGCCTGCGTCGACTGGATCGGCTTGCCGTCGGCAACCGGCACGAGTTCCGGCGAAATCTCGGTCGCGAGGATCGCATAGAGCGTCGCCGCCGCCTCCGCGCTGACGTCGCCCGATATCGCGACGAAGCGGATGAGATGCTGGATCAGTGTCTTCGAGACTGACGCGTTGACGTTGTAGTGCGACATGTGATCGCCGACGCCGAAGGTGCACCATCCAAGCGCCAGCTCCGACAGATCGCCGGTGCCGACGACGAGACCGTGATGCTGGTTGGCGAGGCGGAAGAGGTAGTCGGTCCTGAGCCCCGCCTGCACATTCTCGAAGGTCACGTCATAGACCGGCTCGCCGCCGGCAAAGGGATGGCCAAGATCGGTCAGCATCTGCCGCGCGGCAGGGCGAATATCGATCTCGGCGGCACTGACGCCAAGCGCCCGCATCAGCGACCAAGCGTTCGACTTGGTGTGATCGGACGTCGCGAAGCCGGGCAGGGTATAGGCGAGGATGTTTTCGCGCGGCAGGCCGAGCCGGTCCATCGCCCGCGCCGCCACGATCAGCGCCTGCGTCGAATCAAGACCGCCCGAGACGCCGATGACGCAATGCTTGAGGCCGGTCGCCGAAAGGCGCTTGGCGAGGCCCTGCACCTGGATGTTGTAGGCCTCGTAGCAATCCTCTGCGAGCCGCGCGGGATCCGCCGGCACGAAGGGGAAACGCTCCACCACGCGGGAGAGTGCGACCGGCGGCTCCGGCGCGTCGAGCGTGAAGGCTGCCGTGCGGAAGCGAGGTGCGCGCGGTCCTTCGAGGGCGACGCAGTCGCCATAGCTGGTAAGGCGCATCCGCTCCTGCCGCAGGCGGCCGAGATCGATGTCGGCGACCGCCATCGTCGCCTCGATGGCGAAACGCTCGGTCTCGGCGAGCAAAACGCCGTTCTCGAAGATCGAGGCCTGACCGTCCCAGGCGAGGTCCGTTGTCGATTCCCCGGGTCCGGCCGCCGAATAGGCATAGGCGCTCGCCGTCCGCGCCGAGTGGCTCGCGCAGAGCAGGCGCCGCGTATCGGCCTTGCCGATGGTGATGTTGGAAGCCGAAAGGTTGAGCAGTACTTCCGCGCCGGCGAGCGCCGCATGGGTCGAGGGTGGCAGCGGAACCCAGATGTCCTCGCAGATCTCGGCATGGAAGGTGAACGGCACGCTGCCGGTCGAGCGGAACAGCAGGTCGGTGCCGAAGGGAACGTCATGGCGGTCGATGGCGATTGCGAGACCGGTGACGCCGGCGCCGGACGTGAAGTGCCGCCGCTCGTAGAATTCGCGATAATTCGGGAGATAAGTCTTCGGCACCGCACCGAGAATGGTGCCGCGATGGATGATGACGGCGCAGTTGTAGAGCCGGCCCTCGCGCCGCAGTGGCGCGCCGACGACCAGCACGGGAAAGAGCGCCTGCGAGGCCTCGGCAATCCGCCCGATCGCCCGCTCGACGGCATCGAGCAGTGCGTCCTGCAGCAGGAGATCGTCGATCGAATAGGAGGAGATGCCGAGCTCGGGAAAGAGCATCAGCGCGACGCCGGCCGCGTCACCCTCAGTGGCGAGCCGCACCGTTTCGCTGGCTGCGAAATCCGGATCCGCCACGGCGCCGCGCGGCACGACCGATGCGATGCGCAGGAAATCATGGCTGTAGAGCGAGGCGAACGGCTTCATCGGCATCTTTCCACTTCAATCAGCGGTTTCGGCGTATCGCGCCCGCCGCGTCGCGACAAGGCCCTCTCGCGGCTTTGCGGCCCAGAGTGCGTCATCGTCGGAAAGCTTGATCGGCATCAATGTCGCGCCGGCAGGACAGACCATGCTGCGCGCGATCCGCCGCAACGGCTTCCCCGGGCCGGCGGCCCTTCGCAAAAAAAGGATGGACGAGCATGCCCAAGATGAAAGCTGCGATCTTCGTTGAAGCCGGCCGCATCGTGCTTGACGAGAAACCCATTCCCGATATTGGGCCGCTCGACGCGCTGGTACGCCTCACCACGACGACGATCTGCGGCACGGATGTGCACATCCTGAAGGGCGAATATCCGGTCGCGAAGGGCCTCACCATCGGCCACGAGCCGGTCGGCATCATCGAAAAGCTGGGATCGGCGGTCGCCGGTTTCAAGGAAGGCCAGCGGGTCATTGCCGGCGCGATCACGCCGAGCTTCACATCGAACGCCTGCATGTGCGGCTGTGCTTCACAGGATGGCGCGGGCACGAAGCATGGCTTCAAGGCGATGGGCGGCTGGCGGTTCGGCAATACCATCGACGGCGCGCAGGCGGAATATATCCGCGTCCCCGACGCGACCGCAAATCTCTCGCCCGTACCTGATGGACTGACCGACGAGCAGGTGCTGATGTGCCCTGACATCATGTCGACGGGCTTCTCGGGCGCCGAGAATGGCAGCATCAGGATCGGCGATACCGTCGTCGTCTTCGCGCTTGGGCCGATCGGCCTTTGCGCTGTTGCGGGGGCAAAGCTTCTGGGTGCGACCACCATTATTGGCGTCGATACGGTCCCCGCGCGTCTCGCTGTTGCGAAGAAGCTCGGCTGCGACCATGTCGTCGACTTCAAGGCCGGCGACCCGGTCGAGCAGATCATGGCGATCACCGATGGTCGCGGCGTCGATGTCGCGATCGAGGCGCTCGGCACGCAACAGACCTTCGAATCGGCCCTTCGTTCGCTCCGTCCGGGCGGCACCCTGTCCAGCCTCGGCGTCTATTCGACCGATCTGAAGATCCCGCTTGCAGCCTTCTCAGCGGGCCTCGGCGACAACAAGATCGTCACCTCGCTCTGCCCGGGCGGCAAGGAACGCATGCGCCGCCTGATGGGCGTCGTCGCCTCGGGTCGCATCGATCTGACGCCGCTGGTCACTCACCGCTTCAAGCTCGACGATATCGAAGCGGCCTATGACCTGTTCTCGCATCAGCGCGACGGCGTTCTGAAGGTCGCGATCACGCCCTGAGCGGATTAGAGATAGAGCGGCGCCATCTGGCGCCAGGAGCGGCCGCGATGGGCGCGGCCGTCCCAGACATGCAGCGCATGTCCGACGCCCTTGTCGCGAAGGACATTGCTCAGATGGCGGTTGTTGCCGAGGAAGGGATCTTCGGCGCCGATCGTCAGCACGATATCGAGCCGCCGCATCTGGCCGAGCCGCTCCGGGCAACCGAGGCGCGGCAGGAATTGCGACGGCATGCAGTAATAGGCATCCTCGCCGCGATGCCCGTCGAGCAAGTCGCCGAAGCATTCGACGGCCTGCGTCAGATCATAGCGGCCCGAAAAGGCGACCAGCTTCGAAAAGCGCTCCGGCCGCCGGAAGGCGATGCTCGCTGCGCCGAATGCGCCGAGGCTGCAGCCATGAGCGATGGTCGCGGGATGGCTGTTGCGGGCATGGGCGAGCGGAAGCACTTCCGAAAGAACATAGTCCTCATAGGCGAGGTGCCGCGCGACCCGGTCGGCCGGCCGCCGCCAGGAACAATAGAAGCTTTCGCCCGCGAACCCATCGATGCAGTAGAGCTGCAAGTGGCCTGCCGCGATCTTGTCGCGAAGGCTCGCGACGAGGCCAAGATCCTCATATTCGTGAAATCGCCCGTCGCGCGTCGGGAAGACGATCACCTTGGCGCCTGAATGGCCAAAGACCAGCAATTCCATGTCGCGAGACATGCGCTCGCTATACCAGCGATGATACTCGCGCTGCATGGCGGATCGCTCCGTCAAAGCCGGTTGCAACTCTCAGGATGCCGAAAGACTAGCCGGGCTCTGTGGAGGCTCGATGACGCGCTGCGACCATTCCAATGGCTGTTAGCGTTCCCTCAGCGAATCCGAAGCGACCTCCACCAGCGGCGAGAACAGGTAGTCTAGAATGCTCCGGCTGCCGGTCTTGATTTCGACCGTGGCCGACATTCCGGGCGTCAACGGCACGCGCACGCCATCAACCGCAATCGCTGGATCGTCGAGCGCGACCGTGACCGGAAAGACGAGATCCTGCACAGCCTGCGTGCCGCCTGCGCCCATCGAGCGCGGAGCAGCCGTCGGCGACGCCAGCCGTGTCTCGATGTCGGATCGCGCCACCGCATCGCGCGCGACCTGCTTCACGGTGCCATGCAGCACGCCATAGCGGGTGAACGGAAAGGAATCGATCTTGATCGACACCGCCAGTCCCGGATGGATGAAGCCGATATCCTGGTTCGAGACATAGGCCTCGACCTCGAGCTTCGATCCGTCAGGGACGATGCGCATCACCTCCTGGCCGGGGCTGACGACCTGGCCGGTGCCGGTCACAGCGAGCGCGGCGACATTGCCAGCGATCGGCGCGCGGATGGTCATGTGCTCGAGCTGCGCCACGGCCTTGGCGAGCCGTTCATGGCTCTCATCCGCCATCCGTTCGGCGTCGGCGAGCTTCTGGCCGTTTTCGGCAATGAAGGTCTCGACGATTTCGGTTCGCTGCCGGGCGAGCCGCTGCAGCGCCGCACGCGCCTCGCTGAGTTGCCCCCGCTGGGTGGCGAGCGTCACCTGCTGCAGCTGTCGCACTTCCTCGGCGTCGATGAGCTGGGCCTTGGAGCCGGCGGACCGCGCCATGAGTTCGGAACGCATGTCGACGCGTTCGCTCTGTGTCGCGAGCAGGGCTTCCTGCGCAGCGATGGTCGCCTCGAGGCGTCCCCGCTCGGCATCCTTTTCAAGGCTCGTCGCCTCGACCAAGGCGATTTCCGCGGCAAGCTTGCCGATTTCACCCTGGAGAACCCGGCTTTCGCGATCGCGGAGAGCCGGTGGAATATCTGCTGGAAAGGCCAATTCGGGAACAGGGCCGCCGATATCCTCAGCGGCTGCCAGTGCCGCATGGCGGCGGATCGCCTCGGCACGGACTGAAGTATAGGCGGCCTGCAGCTCGGCGACATCGGCCGCCGCTTCGCGGACATCAAGCGCGATTAGGCGGTCGCCGGCTTCGACATGGCTGCCATTCGCGACATCGATCGCCGCCACGCGGCCGCCCTCGGCTGCCTGGATCGCCCCGACGCGGCCGGTTGGCTGGACACGGCCAGGCGCCGTCGCGACGACATCGACACGTCCGAAAAAGCTCCAGATCAGCGCGACGGCGAAGAACGCCGCGATCGAGAGGATCATCGCCATGCGGACCGGCGATGGCGGCGTCTCGATGATTTCGAGCGCGGCGGGCAGGAACGCCTGGTCGATCGGCTTTCGCGGTGGCGGCACTTGCGGGGGAGGGATGGCGGGCGGTTGTGGCAGCGGCGATTGGGCGCTCATGTCGGCGCACCCTCGGCCTGCATGGCCCAGAGCCGTGCATAGAGACCGCCGGGCAGGGCGAGCAACTCGGCATGCGAGCCTTGCTCGATGATACGGCCGTCGTCGATGCCGATGATGCGGTCGCAATGGCGCACGGCCGCCAGCCGGTGCGCAACGATGAGCACCGTTCGCCCGCGACTGATCTGGCGCATGTTCGACTGGATCAGCGCCTCGCTCTCATAATCGAGCGCGCTGGTCGCCTCGTCGAAGATCATCAGCGGCGGATTGGTCGCGAGCGCGCGGGCGATCGCGATACGCTGGCGCTGGCCGCCTGAGAGATTGGCGCCGCGCTCCTCGATCATCGTGTCATAGCCTTCGGGCAGCCGCTGGATGAACGGATCAGCGCCGGATAGCCGCGCAATGGCAATCACTTGCGCCCGAGGCATCGCGGGATTGGCCAGCGCGATATTGTCGTGGATCGTTCGGTTGAACAGCAGGTTCTCCTGCAGCACCACGCCGATCTGGCGCCGCAGCCATGATGGATCGACCTGAGTCAGGTCCATGCCGTCGATGAGGACCTGGCCTTCGTCCGGCACGTGGAAGCGCTGGATGAGCTTGGCGAGCGTCGACTTGCCGGACCCCGATGGACCGACGATCCCAACCACCTCTCCGGCCCGGATCGACAGCGACACCTGCTTCAGCACTTCCGGCAGGCCCGGACGGTAGCGGAAGCTGACGCGGCGCAACTCGATCGCGCCCTTGATCGACGGAGGAACCGCATGCGCGCTCGGCGTTCGCTCGGGTGCCGCGTTGAGAATATCGCCAAGCCGTTCGATCGAGACCTGGACCTGCTGAAAATCCTGGAACATCTGCGAAAGCCGCAGGATCGGTTGCGCGACCTGGCTCGCGATCATGTTGAACGCGATGAGCTGACCGACCGAAAGCTGGCCATCGATCACGGCGCGTGCCCCGAAGAACAGCAGAAGCGCCGTTGAGAGCTTCGACACATATTGAATGGCGTTCTGGCCGAGCGAGCCGAGCATGGACGCGTCGAAGGACGATCGCACATAGGCGGCGAGGCGATCCTCCCATTCCGCCTGCATGATCGGCTCGACGGCCGATGCCTTGACGGTCTCCATGCCGACCACGGTTTCGACGAGGAATTGCTGGCTGAGGGCGCCGGTGTCGAATTTCTGCTGCACGCGCCGGCGCAGCACCGGACGGATCGCCAGCGTCAAGGCGAGATAGACCGGAATGGTGCCGAGCACGATCAGCGTCAGCGTGGTCGAATAGGCGAAGAGCACCGCGATGAAGACGAAGGCGAACAGGAAATCGAGTGCCGCAAAGAGGCCCTGTCCGGTGAGGAACGAGCGGATCGTCTCCAGCTCGCGCATGCGTGCAACGGTCTGGCCTGCCGAGCGGCTCTCAAAATAGCCGATCGGCAGATGCAGCAAATGGCGGAACAGTCGCTGGCCGAGCTCGACATCGATCCGGTTCGTGGTGTGCGACAGCGCATAGCTGCGAAGATATTGCAGAAGCACATCAAAGACGCCGATGACGACGAGCCCGACGACCAGCACGCTGAGCGTCGAGAAGCTTCGATGCGTCAGCACCTTGTCGACGACGACCTGGAAGAACAGCGGCGTCACCAGCGCGAAAAGCTGGACGAAGAGCGAGGCGAGCAGCACATGGCCGAGCGGCCGCCGATAACGCCAGATCGACGGCAGGAACCATCGGAAGCCGAAGGATTGCGGCCGGATGCCCGCGCCACGAAAACGCCGCGCGATGCGGATCGCGCGCGGCTCGTAGTCAGCCAGAAAGGTTGCAACATCGACGAGCCGATCGGTACGCGTTACCGGATCGATGATGCGAAAGCCGCCGCTGGCCTGACGCCCGCCAAACACCACGAAACTGCCATCGCGGCGCATGACGATCGACGGCGCCACAAGGCCTTCGACCCCTGCCGCTCCGCTGATCGCCCCCGCCGCAGCCTTCAACCCAAGCAGGCGTGCCGCCCGGACGACATCGTCGGCGCTCGCCTTGGCGCCGCTGCGGAGCGCGAGTTCACGCCGCAGCGCCACCGGGTCAGCCGGGATGTGGAAATAGGCGGCGATACCGGCAAGCGCCATCAAGCCGTCGTCGGGCGACGGCTGGTTGACCTGTCCCGGGGAAACTGGGGCTGTCATGACCTCGCCGCGATAGGCGCCACGCGAGCGCCGGATGAAAGGTGAGCGCCACCGGGCCAGCCAGCGACGATGCAACCTACACGAATTCACCGCGCCGAGCGATGGAACACGGTGATGTGCCTGATCGATGCGGCAAAGATCTCGGGTTGTATTGAGGTGGCTCAACAGCAGAGGACAAGCATCTTACCGACAGGTGAATACAACTCAAGGCTGGTATCCGGAATCTCGATCTTGTAAGTTTCACATAGCAATTGTCTTCTGGCGGAATCGCGTTTCGCTCCCGTTTGGCGCGGTGCATGATTCCGCGAGACGCGCCGCAGCGCGACAGCATCGATTGACAGGGGAGTGCGAGCCTTGCCCGGTACGTTGTACACCTATGGCGCCACGATCACCGGTACCGCAGGCTATTTTCAGGGCTTCGATACGATCGCCTACAGCCCGGAAAACCTGACGGCTTCCGTCCAGCTGACCTTGTCCGATCCGGGGACGGTCGATCTCACAAGCCAGCTCCTCGGCCGCGGCGTGACCTTCACGGGATCGACCGGTGCCGACACGGTTACGACCTCCGATGGCGACGACACCATCAATGGCGGCAATGGCAACGACACGCTGACAGGCGGCGGCGGAACCAACTCGATGAATGGCGGTGAGGGTGACGACCTCATCTTCGCCGGTGCCGGAACGGACTATATGTCTGGCGGCAATGGCATCGACACGGTGTCCTATGCCAATGCTCCGGGAGGCGTGACGGTCACTGTCGACCAGATCGATGTATCGGTTGAGAGCTACGGTAAGGGGGACTACGTCTCCCCGGATGTCGAATTCCTGATCGGCTCTTCCCACGATGATTATCTGAGCGCTGGACAGAATGACACCATCCTCGTCGGTGGGGCGGGCGCTGACATTCTCAATTCAGGCAGCTTTACGCCCACTGGAAGCGTCAGCTATTTCACCTCGGCCGAGGGCGTGACGATCGACCTTGCAACCGGCAAGGGCTATGGCGGCGACGCCGAAGGCGACACGCTGATCGCGGTCAAGAATGTCTATGGCTCGGATCACAATGATCTGCTGCTGGGCTCGACAGGTCCGGACCGCCTCTATGGAGGCGCGGGCGACGATGTCCTGCGCGGCGGCAAGAGCGGGGATACGCTGGCCGGCGGTGCCGGTTTCGACATGGTCAGCTATGAGGGGTCAAGCAGTGGCGTCTCGGTTAACCTCGCGACCAAGGCCGTTTCCGGCGGCGATGCCCAGGGCGATTTCATTTCCGAGTTCGAAGGTGTCATCGGCTCGGGCGGCAGTGACACGCTGGTTGGCGATGCCGGGGACAACAGGCTCGAAGGGCGGGCTGGAGACGACAGGCTGACGGGCGGCGCGGGCGCCGACACGCTGATTGGCGGCGATGGGTCTGATACGATCTACTACACCAATTCGTCGGCCGGGGTGTCGATCAACCTCACGGCCAACACGGCCTCCGGCGGCGACGCGGCGGGCGACGTCATCTCGGAAATTGAGAGCGTCACGGGAACGGCTTTTGACGACACGCTCACCGGCAACAGCGCAGCCAACGTCCTGACTGGCAGCGATGGCGCCGATACGCTGACGGGCCTCGATGGCAACGACACGCTCAACGGCGGCGTCGGCGCGGACTTCCTCTATGGCGGCAACGATGACGACTACCTGATTGGCGGCAGCGGCGCCGACCTGCTGGACGGTGGCAGTGGCAGTGACACGATCGATTACGCCGCATCGGCTGCCGTGGTCGTCAATCTGATCACGCAGACCGCCAGCGGCGGACAGGCAGGTGGCGACACTCTGGTCTCGATTGAAAACGTCGTCGGTTCCGCCCAGAGCGACACGCTCACCGGCAACGACCTCGCCAACCGGCTGTTTGGTGGGACGGGCAATGACAAGCTCACCGGCAATGGCGGCGATGATTACCTGAATGGCGGCGACGGCAACGACACGCTGAATGGCGGCGCTGGCGACGACATTCTGGCTCTGGGCGGAACAGGAACGGATGTCCTGATCGGCGGCACGGGCAGCGATACCGCGGATTTCTCCGCCACGGGCAATGTCGTCGTCGATATCGCGGCAGGAACCGCGTCCTATTATATGGGGACCGCGACGCTCACGGAGATCGAAAACCTTGTCGACGGATCGTCGTCGAGCGTCCTGCGCGGGGACGCGGGCGCCAATCGGATTGATGGCGGCGACGGCGACGACCTGATCGAGGGTCGCGCGGGCGCCGATACGCTCATTGGCGGCGGCGGTATCGATACGTTGAGCTATGAGTCCTCCTCAACCGGCGTGGCCGTCAATCTTACTTCGGGGGTAGTCTCTGGAGGCGACGCCGCTGGGGATGTCATTTCCGGCTTCGAAAATGCCACTGGCTCCGCCTTCGACGACGTCCTTGTCGGTACCTCGGGCGTGAATGTCCTTACTGGCGGCGATGGCAATGACGTCCTGTCCGGCGGTGCGGGGGCTGACACATTGACGGGCGGTGCCGGCAGCGACACGGCGAGCTATGCGTCCTCGTCGGCTGCGGTATCCATCAATCTCGTGAGCGGTTCCGGGAGCGGCGGCGACGCACAAGGCGACGTTCTTTCCAGCATCGAAAACCTGATCGGCTCGGCCTTTGGCGACACGCTGACCGGCGATAGCAATGACAATGTTCTGACCGGCGGCGCGGGAGCGGACCGTCTGGATGGCGGCGGCGGCGGTGGGGTCGATACTGCCAGCTACAGCGCGTCGAACGCTGCTGTATCGATCAACCTGTCGGCAGGAACCGGCAGCGGCGGCGATGCTGAAGGCGATGTCCTCATCGGGATCGAAAACCTCGTTGGCTCGGCCTTCGCAGATACATTGATCGGCAGCGGCATCAACAATGTCCTTATCGGCGGCGCCGGTGCCGACGCGCTGGATGGCGGTTCGGGCAGCGATACCGCAAGCTATGTCACCTCGTCGTCTGCGGTCTCGGTCAGCCTCATGGTTGGCACCGGCACCAGCGGCGATGCCGCGGGCGACACGCTCGCCTCCATCGAAAATCTCGCCGGATCGCGCTTTGACGATACCCTGATCGGCCAAGACGGAAAGAACCGTTTGGAAGGCGGCGACGGCAACGACACCCTGTTCGGTTATGGCAGCGGGGACATCCTGCTCGGCGGCGCGGGTGATGACCGGTTGGATGGCGGCGTCGGCGCGGACAGGCTCGACGGCGGCGATGGCATCGATACGGCCGTTTACAGCGGCTCGACCGCTGGCGTTCGCGTCAATCTCGCAGCCGGCAAGGGGCTCGGCGGCGATGCAGAGGGTGACGTCCTTTCGTCGGTCGAGAACATCATCGGCTCGGCCTTTGCGGATGCACTGGCCGGCACAGCGGGCGCCAACCGGATGGAAGGCGGCGAGGGCGATGATGTGTTTGCGGGGCTCGCCGGCGGCGACACCCTGATTGGCGGTGGCGGCTCCGACACCGCATCCTATACGGCATCTACGGCCGGGATCCGGGCTGATCTGCGGGCCGGTGTCGGCACCGGCGGTGATGCTGAGGGCGACACCTATTCCTCGATCGAGAACGCGATCGGCTCGGCTCACAACGACGTTTTCATCGGTACGGCCGGCGCCAACCGCTTCGAAGGTGGCAACGGTAATGATCTGCTGTCGGGTCGTGAAGGTGCCGATACGCTGATCGGCGGCGATGGCATCGACACGGCTGATTACAGCGACTCGACCGCTGGCATTCGCGTCAATCTCGCGACCGGCAAGGGGCTGGGTGGCGACGCCGAGGGCGATGTCCTTTCGTCGGTCGAGAATATCATCGGCTCGGCCTTCGCGGATGCGCTGGCCGGCACGGCGGGCGCCAACCGGATGGAAGGCGGCGAGGGCGACGATGTGTTCGCAGGGCTCGCCGGAGGCGACACCCTGATTGGCGGTGGCGGCTTCGACACCGCATCCTATACGGCGTCTACGGTCGGGATCCGGGCAGATCTGCGGGCCGGTGTTGGCACCGGCGGAGATGCTGAGGGCGACACCTATTCCTCGATCGAGAACGCGATCGGCTCAGCTCACAACGACGTTTTCATCGGCACGACCGGCGCCAACCACTTCGAAGGTGGCAACGGCAATGATCTGCTGTCGGGTCGTGAAGGTGCCGATACTCTGATCGGCGGCAATGGTACCGACACGGCGAGCTACAGCGAATCCACGGCAGCCGTGCGCGTCGACCTTTCGCTCGGGACCGGGCTCGGCGGCGAGGCGGAAGGTGACACGCTCGATTCGATCGAAAATCTCGTCGGTTCGCGGTACAACGACCGTCTGGTTGGCAACGACTTCAATAACGGTCTGACGGGTGGGGCAGGGGCCGATACGCTGATCGGTGGCGATGGCATCGACACGGCTATTTACAGCGACTCCACCGCAGGCATTCGCGTTAATCTCGCAACCGGCAAGGGGTTGGGCGGCGATGCCGAGGGCGATGTCCTTTCGTCGGTCGAGAACATCATCGGTTCCGCCTTTGCGGATGCGCTGGCTGGCACGGCGGGCGCCAACCGGATGGAAGGCGGCGAAGGCGACGATGTTTTCGCGGGGCTCGCCGGTGGCGACACCCTGATTGGCGGTGGCGGTTCCGATACCGCCTCTTATACCGGATCAGCGACAGGGATTCGGGCTGATCTCAGCACCGGCGTCGGCACCGGCGGCGATGCGCAGGGCGACACCTATTCCTCGATCGAGAACGCCATCGGCTCGACCCACGCCGATACTCTGATCGGCAACAGCCTTGCCAACCGTCTGGCGGGTCGCGAAGGCAATGACGTGCTGAAAGGCAATGGAGGTGCTGATACGTTCGTCTTCGACTCGGCCGTCAACAGCAGCAATGTCGATACGATCTCAGACTTCACGGTCGGTTCAGACACGATCGAACTGTCGAAGTCGATCTACACCGCCCTGCAGTCAGGCCCGGCGGCTGGGTCGCTGGCCGCGTCCTCGTTCCGCTTTTCGACGCAGCCCTCGACCAGCGGTACGCTGGGCGAAATGATCTACAATGCAACGACGGGCACGCTCAGCTACGATTCAGACGGGGCCGGCTCGAACCCGGCCAAGCAGGTTGCCCAGCTCTCGTCCAATCTCAATCTCTCGGCGAGCGCATTCAGGCTGGTTTAATCAAGCGCCGCCGCTTTCGGCGGCGCCGTCAATCGCCATATTGAGTGTCGGTGACGTGTTCGAGCCACTCGACTGTCTTGCCGTCGAGGGCTTCCTGGATCGCGATATGCGTCATCGCCGTCTGAGGCGATGCGCCGTGCCAGTGCTTTTCGCCCGGCGGGAACCAGACGACATCGCCCGGATGTAGCTCTTCGACCGGGCCACCTTGACGCTGGGCGCGGCCGAGGCCTGACGTCACGATCAATGTCTGGCCAAGCGGATGCGTGTGCCAGGCTGTCCGTGCGCCGGGCTCGAACGTCACCGCCGCTCCGGCCACCCGCGCAGGTGCCGGCGCCTGGAACAGCGGGTCGACACGGACGCTGCCGCTGAACCAATCAGTCGGGCCTTTGCCGGATGTTTGCGAGCCGCTGCGCTTGATGTCCATCAGCTCTCTCCCTCACGCAGGTTTTGGCAGTCTATTGCTGGCCCGCGACAGTCGCCGTCTGAACCTGATCGATGCCCAGCGGCTGGTAGGGGTCGGCAAGCGCTGCGGACGGACGGCTGATCGGGAAGCCGGCCGAGGTCATGCGAGACAGCTTCTCGGGCCCTGCATTCTTGAGAATTTCGCGGAACGCCTCGTTCATGCCGCCATCCGAATAGGCCAGCGAGATTGGCGGAGCGGCGGTGGCGATCGAGGCTATCTGCGCGTCATCGCGAGCCGTCTTCAGCGCCACCTTGGCGGCGACGGACGGATCGACCTGATAGGCCGGGCAAGGGCCGAGTGGATCGAAGACGGCGCTCGGATCGATCGGCTGCGCGCCAAAAACGTAGCGACGATTGCAGGCCTCAACCTTCGGCGGTTGCCGCGTGATGTCGAACTGGTCCGTGCCCTGCTTGAGATTCAGCCAGAACGTCATGTTTGGATCGTCGCGGTGCATCGCGAGGTTCTTCGGCGTCATGCGGAAGGGCAGGGATTGCACCTGGAACGAGGTCTGGCCGCCGATCAGCGCATCGCGCGCGACGGCGTAGATCTCCGCGACGCCGGCATCGGTCAGCGCATAGCAGCCGGACGAGGAACAGGCGCCATGCACCATCAGGGCCGCGCCCTCATAGCCGAGCGCTTCTTCCAGCTTGTTCGGGAAGCCGAGATTGAAGGAGAGATAGAACTGCGATTGCGGGTTCAGGAGCGACATGGTGATCGCGTAGAAGCCTTCGGGCGCCTGACGATCGCCTTCCTGCTTCTTGGGCCCGAGCTTCCCGGACCAGCGGCAGATCGGATAGGTCTTCAGGAGTGCGTAGCTGCCGCTGCGATCGCGCTTCCAGACCTCCAGCTCGCTTTCCTGCTTGTAGATGCGGATCATGATCGGGTCGGACGGCTTCATGCCCTTCTCGCGCATCTGGGCGACGAGCTTGGCCGGGATCGGCTGCATGCCGCGCGTGTCGCGCTCACCCGTCGTGCAGGCCGCAAGACCGCAGGCGAGAAGCGCCAGGAGCAGAAGAGAGCGAAGGGTCGCCATAGGCCGAAATCCTGAACCATGTTCGCAGCCGGACGAGACGGCCACGCGAACAGTATAGGCCCGGTTCCTTAACACCCTACGATCATGATGTCGCGCTGGCTATTCTCCCGCCGACCCGGCCTCCGGCACCTCGTGACGCAAGCCCGTGCGCCTTATTCAGGCGGTCTCCGCCGCCATCGGATGCGACGCTGGCTGATAGGGCATCTCGACGAGGGTCGGAACGATGCGATGGCGCGTCGCCTGTTCATAATCATAGGCGTAGGCGAGGAGGTCCGCTTCGCTCCACATGCGCCCGACGAAGATCAGGCTGAAGGGCGCGCCGTTGGAGAAGCGCCCGGCCGGAACCGTCACGCCGGGAAGGCCGGCAATATTGATCTCCGATACGGTCGTTGCCGGATAGGGCGCCTCATCGAAAATGCCCGGCAGCGTCGCCGTCGATTGCGGGAAGGCGAGCGCATCGAGTTGATGCGACGACATCACCGCGTTGAAGATCGCCAGATACGCTTCCCTGACGGCGAGGAAGGGGCCGACGTCAGGCGGGGTAGCCGGGTCGAAGAGAGAGGCCGCGAGCACGGGCATCGCCGCATGCATCGCCAGGATCCCGCCCGGCGCGAACGGATCCTCGCCGGTGAGCGCCGTCAATTCGGCCAGCGAATGCGCCGCCGCCGAGGGACCGAGACGCTTCAGATAGAGCTCCATGTCATAGGCGACCGTTTCCAGTCCGCGCTCGTCGAAGCCACCCGACTTCCGGAGGGCGAGATCGGCGAAGCCGCTGCCGGCAAAGGGATCTTCGACGAGGATGGCGGAGCGGGCCGCAAGCTCGGCGCATGCCGCCGCATAGAGCGCAGCCGCTTCTTCGGACAATGATTGACGGCGCCAGCCCGGACCGTAGAGCCCGATCCGCTTGCCCTTCAGCGTGTCGGTGCCGAGGTGGCTGGTATAGCCACCCGAGGGTATGTTGCCGATCGACGCCACGGTCTTCGGATCTTCGACCGTATAGCCGGCCAGGATGTCGAGCAGCAGGGCTGCGTCCGTGACGGTTCGGGCGTGTGGACCCACCACGTCGCGCGTCGAGCCGGCGAGCGGCGTAACGCCGGCATTCGGCACCAGCGCGAAGCTCGGCTTGACGCTGACAAGGCTCTGCGCGGCTGCCGGATTCTGGATCGATCCGCCCGTCTCCTCGGCGAGACCCACGACGGCAAAACTGCCGGATACAGCCGTCGCCGTTCCGCTTGAGCTCGCGCCGGGCGCGATGGCGCGATCGACGGCATTGAAGGTCGGCCCATCCCAGCTGGTATTGGCGCGGGCGCCGTCATGGCTGAAGGCGGGGATATTGGTCTTGCCGAGAATGACGGCGCCGCTGGCGCGCAATCTCGCCACGACCGGCGCGTCGCGCTCGGGAATGAGATCGGTGCCGCCTGCGGCGCTCGAAAGCGGCGCCCAGCCGCCGGTCGAGGGCAGGCCGGCAAAGTCCATCGCCTCCTTCACCACCACGGGCACGCCGGCCAGCGGGCCAAGGACTTCCCCGGCCGCTCGCCGGGCATCGATCGCACGGGCATCATCGAGCGCCGACGGGTTCATAAAGGTGAAGGCGTTGTAATAGGGCTCGAAACGTTCGATGCGGGCAAGATGGGCGTGCGTCAGCGCCTCTGAGGTATAGAGGCCGTCAGCGAAGCCCTTCTGGATTTCTCCAAGGGTCAGCTCGGCGACATCGATCTCGGCAGCCGGTTTGTGGAATACGGGCGCGTTCATGGGAGGCTTCCTCGATCGGGAGATGGAAGGTTGACCGTCCGACGGTCATCGCCGCCGGACTGGGCATCAGGGGCGCCGGGGAAGGCGGGCTACATTGTGTGGCCAGGGACCTGCCTTACGCCGCTGCCCTGGCCTCGGCCGAGCCGGCGATGAGGCCGAGCAGCCGTTCGGTGTCCATCACATCGGCGAAGATGGCCGACATGCTGAGGAGCGTGGCGTTGTGTTCCTCATCGCTCAGCGTCGCATTGCCATCGGTGACGAAGATCACGTTGTAGCCCATCTGCAATGCGTCCCGGGCCGTGCTCTCGCAGCAGCAATTGGTCAGCGTGCCAGTGATGATCAGCGTGTCGATGCCGCGCGACTTCAGCAATTGATCCATCTCGCAGGTGCCCGGAATGAGCGCCGAAAAGCGCGTCTTGTCGACGACGAGGTCGCTGTCCCTAACATCGAGTTCCGGCCAGAGCTGCCAGCCATCGGCGCCTCGCTCGAAGGCGGCTTTCATGATCTCGAACTGCGCCGGGCTCATATAGTTCTCGAACCAGACATTCCATGGCAGCTTCTCGCTGCCGTCATAGGTGTAACGCAGGAAGCAGTTGAGCCCGCCAGCCACACGCACCGCCTTGGCGATGGCGTTCACCTGACCGACGATTTCTCGTGCGACCGGGACCTCAACGGCTGCGCCCTCCGCCACGAAGCCGTTCTGCAGGTCGACGATCACATGGGCGACTTTGCTCATATCCAGCCTGTCGAAGATGAATTCCCGGCCGCCGCGCTGAAGGCGACCACGCGCCGCCACATGATCCGGGATCGAGATTTTGTGCATGGGAGGTCCTTTCCGACGTCGCGGTCATCGCATTCGGCATCGGCCACAACGCGGTGCCGTTTCACTGGAGATTATTAATTCATGAAATATCTCATTTGAAAATATCGAAGAGGGCATCAATGTGCCTAATCGGTAGGCATCGCAGTATCGCGGCCACTTATTCGGCATTTGTTTGACAGGGCCGGTGCTGCAGTGCGAGGGTGCGCCGCTGATCGGGTTGGTATGCGGACCGTTGAACCGTGTTGCCAGTTCGCGCGTGGCCGTGCGGCGGCCTCGCGACCCGAGCCGCCTCGTTCATGGATTTGGAGAGGGCAGGGACATGAAAGTCGGCTTGCTGCATCCTCGAAGTGGCATCATGGGCATGTGGGCGCCGGCGATGGATGCCGCTGCAACGCTGGGGGCTGCCGAACTCAATGCCGCCGGCGGCATTCTGGGCGAGGAGGTCGAACTCGTCTTCGGCGACTGCGGTTTCGCGGTCAGCCAGGCGGTGGACGCGGTGGATGCGTTGATCGAGGTCGAGGGCGCCGAGGTGATCATCGGCGGTCACACCAGCAATATCCGCGACGCCGTCAGTCAGCGGATCTCCAGCAAGGTTCCCTATATCTTCACGCCTCAATATGAGGGATTGGCCTGCGGGCCCTCGACCGTCGCCATCGGCAGCACGGACCAGGAACTACTTGGGCCGGCGCTGCACTGGCTGCGTCACGCCAAGCGAGCCGAGCGCTTTTTTTTCGTCGGCAATGACTATATCTGGCCGCGCATGGCGCTCGCGACCACACGCCGGCTGCTGCGTCAGCAGGGTGGCGAACTCGTAGGCCAGGCGATCATGCCGACCCGCCTGACCGACAATACTGAAGTCCTGAAGCAGATTGCCACGAGTGGCGCCCAAGTCGTTATCCAGGCGTTGGTCGGGCTGTGTGCTGTCGAATTCAATCGAGACTTCGCGGCCGCGGGTCTCGATCAGAAGATGCTCCGTTTCGGCCTCATCGTCGATGAGACCGTGATCTGCGGCATCGGCGCGGATGCTTCTACCAATCTCTTCACTGCGGCGAGTTATTTCGCTGTCAACCAGTCGCGCTCGAACGATGATTTCCTTGAGCGGTATCATGACGCCTTCGGGGCCTTCGCGCCCCCCGTTTCGGCCGCGAGCGTCAGCTACTATGAAGCGCTGCATGTCCTGGCTGGGCTGGCCCATGATCTGGGGACCCGCGACAGCCGCGCGCTCGCCAATCATCTCCATCGCCCCATATCCCGGCCGGCCGTTCGCCATATGCTCGACGACAAGCCGGTCGGCCAGTGTCCGCCGGTCTATATCGGCCGTGCCGACGGCGTCAGGCTCGAAGTCGTCACCGCGATGACGCGCTGAAATAATTGAAAACGGAATATTGTCAAACGTTGATGGCGATGCTAACGGAACCGCTTTGGCCGCTCGGGCGAGTCCTGCCTGCCTCGTCGGGCGTGGGATCACCCTAACCAGCGGTTTGACGGCGTTTCGATAGAGAATGAAAGCAACAATAAGCAATCGACAGGGGGGAATATGGCGCCGGTACGGATGAAGGATCAGCTCGCCTATCTGATCGCGAGCCTCAATCGTCAGTTGGAGAATGACCTTGAAGAACGGCTGCGCCCCGGCGGCGTGCCGATCGAGCAGTTCCGCATTCTGGAGGTGCTCGACGCCAGCGAGCCAGCTCCGATGGGCGAGATCGCCAGCCAGTCGCTGATCGAGCCTCCGACGCTGACCAAGATCGTCGACAAGATGGTTTCCGAGGGTCTCGTCTATCGCGCGCCCGATCCGAATGATCGCCGCCGTGTCCTGATCGTCACCGCTCCGGGCGGCAAGGCCTTGTTCAAGCGCCTCCGCGGCGTCTCGACGGCGCAGGAGCAGCGGATCGTGGAACTGCTCGAGTCCGAAAGGGCGGCCGAACTCCGCAATCTCCTGCGCGAATTGCTGCAGTAGCTGCTGAATCGGCTCGTCTCGGATGGTCGGTGGCGGTTTGCGCGGTTCCGGGACCTGAAAACGCTTCGGCCGCGCGAAGATGGTGCGCAGCCGAGCTTGATCTGAAATCAGAGGAGCGGCGGGCGGCGGGTGTGCCAGTCGGTCGCCTGCTGATAGGCGTGCGCCACCCGCAGGAGCAGAGCCTCCGACCCGGCCTTGCCGGCAAGCTGCATCGCCACCGGGCGGCCATCTTCGGTGTAGCCACACGGAAGCGTCACCGTCGGAGTGCCCGTTGCATTGAAGGGCGAAGTGAATTTGCCGATGATGTTGAAGTCCTCGGCCACCGCGGCGCGCACTTCCTCCCAGGTCGGCGTCCCCGTGCGGAAGACGGGCATGACGAAGATGTCGATATCGTCAAACAGCCGCGCGACGGCACCGCGGAACTTGTAGCGCTCGATGATGCCCTTGCCGATTTCAAGCGCGCCGACGCCATGGCCCGCCTTGAGACCTTCAGTGATCCAGCCGCCATATTTCTCGGCTTGCGAGGGATAGGTCGCCTCATGGTGCACAGCCATTTCCGCCATGGTCATTGGCATCGTGTATTGCAGCAGCGTCTCGACCGAGGGAAAGCGAACCGGCTGCGTCAGCGCTCCGATCTCGGTGAGGACGTCGACGGCATCCTCGATAAAACCAAGCGAGACCGGATCAGCATCCGCGCCGGAATAGTCCCAGTCGACACCGATGCGCACACCGCGGGCGCCATAGATGCCATCGAGTTCGCCGAGATAATCGGGAACGGGCGTCGACAGCGAGGTCGAGTCCTTCGGGTCCCAACCCGCCAGCGCCTGCAGCATCGCAGCCGCGTCGGCGGCCGAGCGGGCCATCGGGCCGAGATGATCGAAGGTCGAGGCGAGATCGAAAATGCCGAAGCGGCTGATCCGGCCCCAGGTCGGCTTGACCCCTGTCAGGCCATTGCATGCCGAGGGAAAGCGTATCGATCCGCCCGTGTCCGACCCGATCGCCGCGAAGGTGAGGCCCGCGGCGGTTGCGACACCCGATCCGGACGAGGACACGCCGGTCCAGAGGTCGTTCTTCCAGGGGTTCACGGGCTCCGGCAGGTCGGGATGATGCTCGAGGGTCGCGCCCTCGGTCATATGCAGCTTGCCGAGCAGCACGGCGCCGGCCTCTGCGAGCCGCGTGACGACGGTGGCGTCATGGTCCGGGATGTAGTCGGCATAGATCGTCATGCCCCCCGTCGTCTTGATGCCCTTGGTGAAGCAGAGATCCTTCACGGCGATCGGAATGCCGTGCATGGGACCGCGATAGATCCCGGCGGCAATTTCCGCTTCGGCCTTCCCGGCCTGTTCTAGCGCCAGTTCCGGGGTGACCGTGGTGTAGCTCTTGAGGTCGCCGTCGAGCGCCTCGATGCGCGTGAGGATCGCTTCCGTCACTGCGACAGGCGAGAGATCGCCCGCCTCGATGCGCTTGGCGATGGCGGTGAGCGGTTGATAGTGGATGTCGCCGAGGGACATTGCGGAGGCTTCCTTGCTGGAGGTCAAAAGCCAGGCGGACGGCGGGTGTGCCAGTCGGTTGCCTGTTGGAAAGCATGGGCAGCGCGCAGCAAGGCCGCCTCGGAGAGATGCGGCCCGATCAGCTGCATGCCGATCGGCATGCCGACCGCGGCCATGCCGCAGGGCAGCGTGATGCTTGGGCTGCCGCTGACATTGAAGGGCGAGGTGAAGCCGAGGAAGCTGATGAGATCGGCGAGATGGGCGTCCATCTGGTCGTAGAGCGCGCCGACCATCGGATACACCGGCGATATCAGGACGTCGATATCGGCGAAAAGCCTGGAGATCTCGCCCTTGAAGCGGTCGCGCTTGATATAGGCGCGGGACATCGTCAACGGATCATAGGCGAGCCCGCGTTCAAGCGCCGCGGCGAGCTGGGGGCCGAACACGCTCTTGTCGGTCTCGTAGACGTCCTTGTGAAAGAGAGCGCTCTCCGTGTCGGTGATCACCATCTGGGCGAGCATCGCGTCGCGCCGATCGGGCACGGCGACCGGCACGAGCGTTGCGCCCAATTCGCGAAAGACCGTGATCGCCGCCTGGATGGCAGCGACCGTCTCGTCGTCGACGCCGGTTTCGAGATAGGCTTCGTCAATGCCGATACGCAGCCCGCGCGCGCCGAGAATCCCGTCGAGCGCCGCCAGATAATCCGGAACCGACGCGGAAAGACTGGTTGGATCCATGGGGTCGGCGCCGGCCATGGCGCTGAACATCGCCGAAACGTCAGCAGCGCTGCGCCCCATCGGCCCGATCGTGTCGAGGGAATCGGCGAGCGGAAATACGCCATAGCGACTGGTGCGGCCCCAGGTCGGCTTCAGGCCCGTCACGCCGTTGGCGGCTGAAGGAAAGCGGATCGAGCCGCCGGTATCGGTGCCGAGGCTGGCGAAGCAAAGGCCGGCTGCGGTGGCGACACCGGAACCCGACGAAGATCCGCCCGGCCAATAGGCCTCGTTCCACGGATTGATGCAGCGCCCGAGGGACGGATGGTGTTCGCCGAATGCGCCTTCATGCAGATGCAGGCGGCCGAGAATGATCGCACCAGCCATCTTCAGGCGATGGACCAGCGTCGCGTCGCTATTGGCGACAAAGTCCTTGTAGGCGAGCGAGCCGAAGGTCGAGGCGACGCCCTCTGTATGGAAGAGGTCCTTGATGGCGATGGGAACGCCATGCAGAGGGCCCCGACGGCGGCCGGACCGGATTTCGTTTTCGGCGGCCTCCGCCTGGGTGAGGGCGCTCTCTGCGGTGACGAGGAGATAGGAATTGAGGGCCGGGTCGACCGCCGCGATCCGTTCCAGCATCAGTTCGGTCAGGTCGACAGGTGAGATTTCGCCGGCCGCGATCAGCGCGGAGACCTCGAGCAGCGAGGCATAGTGCAGTGGCGCGTTCATCGTGATCCGCCCGCCGGCCGCAACGATGCTTCGGTCGGGTGAGGGCGCGGGCAGGGTGCCTTGCTCGTCTGGCTCATCATGCCTCCATAGGGAATGAAGGCGGTTATATGTGAAAACCAATTAGTTGCAAACGATAATATTGAATGTTGAAAATATGGTCATGCTGCCTGAGAAATGCGCGCCGCTTCTGCAGTGAAGCCAATGAGGAGCCGAAGCCGGGCACGTCACAGCGGTGCTCTCGAAAAAATCGCTTCTGCATGGAGATGGCGGAAAATATACGATCTCGAATATTTTTATCCGCGATAATTGGCCTTTTCCTCTCCGCTTGGTCGTCTCGCGACGTCGCTGGCACAGCCCTTGCGAAATAGGTGATGGGCGCCTGCCGAGCAGCGCGGACGATAATCAGGAGAGAACATATGAACTCATCGAGAATGCGAGGCGTGCTGAAGCTGGCTGCCATTGCAGTGTTCGGGTTCGGCTTAGGCGGACACGCATCGGCCGAGTCTGTCCTGCGCGTTGCGATGACGGCGGCGGATATCCCGGATTATACCGGCGCGCCCGATCAGGGTTATGAGGGCTACCGTTTCGCCGGCTACACGCTTTACGACGCGTTGGCCCTCTGGGACCTGTCGAGCTCCGACAAGGCCGCGGATATCGTTCCCGGTCTCGCGACGAGCTGGGAAATCGATCCGCAGAATAACAAGCGCTGGATCTTCAATCTCCGCCAGGGCGTCACCTATCACGATGGCTGCCCGTGGAATGCCGATTCCGCGATCTGGAATTTCAAGCGCGTGATGGACCCGACCGCGCCGCAGTTCAACGCCCGCCATGTCGGCCAGATGGGCACTTATGTTGTGAACATCGCCAGCGTCGACAAGCTGGACGACTACAAGATCGCCATCAATACGAAGGCACCGAGCTCGCTGTTTCCCTATGAAATGGCGATGTACTACATGATTTCGAATTGTGCCGTGACTGCGGCCGGCAATGACTATAACGTCTATATGAAGAAGCCGTCCGGAACGGGACCCTACAAGTTCGATTCTGTCGTTCCGCATGAACGGCTCGAGCTGGTCAAGAACGACAAATACTGGAACCCGGCCCGTATTCCCAAGCATGACCGCCTGGTGCTCCTGCCGATGCCGGAAGCATCGACCCGCGCAGCCGCATTGCTTTCAGGCCAGGTCGATTTCGTCGAGGCGCCATCGCCTGACACGATCCCGCGCCTGAAGGACGCTGGGATGCAGATCATCACGGTGCCCTATCCCCATAACTGGGACTACATGCTCCGCGTCGACACGCCGCCCTTCAACGATATCCGCGTCCGGCAGGCCGCGAATTACGCAATGAACCGGCAGGACATGGTCGACATGCTGCAGGGCGTCGCGGTTGCTGCCGACCAAACGCTGATCGAGTCCCAGCCCTGGTACGGACATCCGGTCAAGTATGAATTCGATCCGGACAAGGCTGCAGCGCTGCTGAAGGAAGCGAACTGCTCGCCGTGCAAGATCAAGGTCGGCATTTCGACCTCGGGATCCGGGCAGATGCAGCCGCTGCCGATGAACGAACTGGTCAAGGAGCAGCTTGAGGCAGTCGGCTTCCAGGTTCAGCTCGAGCCGATGGATTGGAATGCGCTGATCGGCGTCTTCCTGTCAGGTGCGGGGAAGAGCGATTTCAATGCGATCAACTTCTCGATGGCACCGATCGACCCGGTTCAGGGCATCCTCAAGAAGTGGATGACCGAATACCAGCCGCCAGCCTGCTGCAACTGGGGTTTCTATTCCAATCCAAAGCTCGACGCGCTCGGCAAGCAGGCCCTCGGTGAATTCGATCCTGCGAAGCGCAACGTCCTGCTGACGCAGATGAACGAGATGGCCGTGGCCGACGCGGCGGAGCTCTACATCGTCCACGATCTCAATCCCCGCGCGCTTTCGCCAAAGCTCTCCGGCTTCGTGCAGGCCCAGAGCTGGTTCCAGGACCTGACCCCGATCGTGGTCGCACCATGACGTGACGCCTCAAAGGGTCGCGGACGCTTCTGTTCGCGGCCCTTTCCCGGCGGGTGGACCATCCGGGCGGGACTGTCCGTACTTTGGAGGCAAGTGATGTGGCTTTACGCGCTCCGGCGCATCATCCTGACCATCCCGATCCTTTTCGGCGTGACGGTTATCTGCTTCGCACTGGTGCAGATCGCGCCGGGCGACCCGATCCAGAACCTGTTGTCGCCGACGGCGAGCCAGGCCGACGCCGAGAGACTGCGCGCCGCCTACGGCCTCGATAAGCCGCTTCCGGTCCAATATGTGATTTGGCTCGGCAAGGTGTTGGTCGGCGACATGGGCATGTCGATCGCCAACAACACGCCGGTGACGGGCGAGGTGCTTCGCGCATTCACCAACACGATCGTGATCGCGATGATAGCCGTGGTGATCGCCTTCATCCTCTCCACGATCTTTGGTGTCGCCGCCGCCTATCGTTCCGGCGGCCTCGTCGACAAGGCGATCACGGCCGTCGCGGTCTTCGGTATCAGCGTGCCGACCTTCTGGCTCGGCGTCATCCTCGTCATCATCTTCGCGGTCAACCTCTCCTGGCTGCCGGCCACCGGAATGGGTGCCGGCGGCTCCAAGGGCTTCGACTATCTGAGCTGGAGCGATTTCAGATTTGCCGTCATGCCGATCATCGCGCTGGCATTGCCGCCGCTCGGGATCATGACGCGGACGACGCGATCCTCGCTCTCGGAAATCCTCAACCAGGACTTTGTCCAGACGTTGCGCGCCAAGGGCCTGTCCGAGTTCGAGGTGATGGTGCATGCGGTCCGCAACATCATGCCGGCGGCGGTCGCGATGCTCGGGCTGCAGCTTGGCTATCTGATCGGCGGCTCGGTACTGGTCGAGACGGTGTTTACCTGGCCGGGCACCGGTTACCTGCTGAACAAGGCCATTCTGACCCGCGATATCCCGCTGCTGCAGGGCACCATCCTGGTGCTCGCAACGGCCTTCGTCCTCATCAATCTCGTCGTCGATCTTGCGCAGTCGCTCATCGATCCGCGCATCAAACGAAGCTGAGAGGCATCCGATGACCGACGCTCTCGCCAATTCCCTCGCCGCTGCTCCAGTCCAGTCTGCACCCGCCGCGCGCGTCCGCAGCTACTGGGGCGGGGTCTGGCAGAGGCTGCGCTATGACTATGTCACGCTGTTCTGCATCGCCCTCATCATCCTGATCGTGCTTTCGGCGGTGTTCGCGCCCTGGCTCGCGCCGTTCGATCCTTACAAGTCCTCGATGGCCCATCGCTTGAGGCCGATCGGCTACAGGCAGTTCCTGCTCGGCACCGACGAACAGGGTCGCGACATGCTGAGCCGCCTGCTCTATGGCGGCCGCGTCTCGCTGTTGATGGGGATCGTCCCTGTCCTCCTGGCGACGCTGGTCGGCGGCATGTTCGGCGTCGTGGCCGGATATTACGGGCGAAAAGTCAACATGGGCATCATGCGCACCATGGACATCTTCTTCGCCTTTCCCTCGGTCCTGCTGGCGGTGGCGATCTCGGGCAGCCTTGGCGGCGGCATCACCAACCAGATGCTGACCCTGACCGTCGTCCTCATTCCGCCGATCTGCCGTGTCGCCGAGACAGCGACGAGCCAGGTCCGCAACATGGATTTCGTCGACGCAGCGCGGGCGACCGGCGCTTCGACGACATCGATCCTCTTCACGCATGTGCTCATCAACGTGATGTCGCCGGTCCTCGTCTACGCGTCGACGCTCGTCTCCATCTCGATCATCCTTGCCTCCGGCCTGTCGTTCCTGGGGCTCGGCGTCTCGCCGCCGACCGCCGACTGGGGGCTGATGCTCTCGACCCTGAGGCAGTCGATCTATGTCCAGCCGCTGGTTTCCGCCATTCCCGGCGTCGCCATCCTTGTCACTTCCATCGCGTTCAACCTGGTCAGCGACGGCTTGCGCCAGGCCATGGACGTCAAGGCCTGATCGAAAGGGACGCAGATGACCCAGATGGCCCTATCGCCGCCGCCTGTTGCCGCCGAGGATCCGCGTGATCGTGGCGGCCCGGCCCAGCCGATGCTGATCGTCGACGGCATCCGGAAATACTTCCCCATCCGCGCCGGCGTGCTCAACCGGACGGTCGCCGAGGTCAAGGCGGTCGACGACATCTCGTTCTACGTCCTGAAGGGCGAGACGCTCGGCATCGTCGGCGAGAGCGGCTGCGGCAAGTCAACCCTGGCGCGGCTGCTGATGCATCTCGTCGATCGCGACGAGGGCCATCTCATCCTTGATGGCGACCTTGTCGGCGAGGAAACGGGCGTGCCCCTCGATGGGCTTCGACGCGCGCTGCAGATGGTGTTCCAGGACAGCTATTCCTCGCTCAATCCACGCCTGCCGATTGAACAGTCGATCGCCTATGGTCCGAAGGTGCAGGGCGCATCATCCAAAGTGGCGAAAGCGCAAGCCCGCGCCCTGATGGAGAAGGTTGGCCTGAAGGCGAACCTGTTCGCGCAGCGTTATCCGCATGAACTCTCGGGTGGCCAGAAGCAGCGCGTCAATATCGCCAGGGCACTGGCGCTTGATCCCCGGCTGTTGATCCTCGACGAGGCGGTCTCGGCGCTCGATAAATCCGTCGAGGCCCAGGTGTTGAACCTACTCGAAGACCTCAAGAAGCAGCTTAATCTCACCTACATCTTCATTTCCCACGATCTCCACGTCGTCCGCTACATCTCCGACCGCGTCCTGGTGATGTATCTCGGCCAGGTGGTGGAGATCGGTCCTGTGGACCAGATCTACGAGGACCCGCAGCACCCCTACACCCAGGCTCTGCTGGCCTGCCGGCTGTCGATGGATCCCGAGGAGCGGGTCGAGGCGGCGCCGCTGGCCGGCGATCCGCCCAATCCGGTCAACCCGCCATCGGGATGCCGCTTCCACACACGCTGCCCCTTCATGGAGGACGTCTGCATGGCCAAGGCACCTGGCCTTGGCGATGTCCTGAGATCGTCCGCCGACGACCATCTGGCCGCTTGCCACATGGTTCATCCCGGTTCGGGCCACAGCCGTGCACCCCTTCCGGTTCGTGCCTGACCTTTGGCGCAGGAGAACGACATGAACGACATGACGACCCCCAACCTGTCTGGATCCCAGCCGCTGGCCACGCCTTTCGTCAGCGTCAAGGACCTGCGTGTCCGCTTCGTCAGTCGCGAGGCGACGGTGCGCGCGGTCAATGGCGTCACCTTCGACCTCGCACGCGGCGAGGTTCTCTGCGTCATCGGCGAATCCGGTTCAGGCAAGTCCGTGATGATGCGCTCGCTGCTGCGCCTTCATCCCAAGAAGCGGACAGTGATCGAAGGCAGCATGCAGGTCGGCGAGCATGACATCGGCACCGTCAGCGACCGTGTGCTGTCGAAGCTGCGCGGTTCGACGATCTCGATGATCTTCCAGGAGCCGATGACGGCGCTCGATCCGCTCTACACCATCGGCGACCAGATCGCCGAGACGGTTCGGCGCCATGAGGGATTGGGCCGCGAGGCTGCATGGGCGCGGGCGCTCGAATTGCTGGAACTCGTGCGCGTTCCCTCTCCCGAGCGCCGGCTGAAGGCCTATCCGCACGAACTTTCCGGAGGTCTGCGCCAGCGCGCGATGATCGCCGTCGCGCTGTCCTGTCGTCCAAGCCTCCTGCTGGCAGACGAGCCGACGACGGCCCTCGATGCCTCCGTGCAGATCCAGGTCCTGGTGCTGCTGCGCCGGCTGCAGCGGGAAATGGACATGTCGATGATCTTCGTCACGCATGATCTCGGCGTCGCGGCGCAGATCGCCGACAAGGTCGCCGTCATGTATGCCGGCCGCATCATCGAATATGGCAGCGTTGGCGACGTCCTCAACCGCCCGCAGCATCCCTATACGCAGGCCATGCTCGCCTCGACGGTGAAGGACCAGGAGCGCGTCGTTCCACTCGAGGCGATCGCCGGCAGTCCGCCGGATCTGAGGGCGCTTCCCGAGGGCTGCAGCTTCCTGCCGCGCTGCGCCTATGCGGAGCCCGAATGCGCCGTCGCGATGCCATCCGAGACCGTCGATGCGAGCCGCCACATGGCCCGCTGCTATCGCGTCGGGCTCGAAGGCAAACGGCTTGCCTTCAACGGATCCGCGTTGCCGCCAGGCGGTCGGGCAACACCGGCGCCGATGGCCGCAGAGCGTGCGGAAATGCTGGGCCGGTCTGCCTGATCACTGCTGAATGAAACCGTTTCCATCCTGATCATATTCCCTGCGATCCGGAGTTGGGCCGCCCTCGCGAGGCTGCATCATCCGGCTCACGCCGTCCCTGGAGGACCGAAGAGTGGCGAATTTCCACCTGCAGCCGAGTGTCGAAACCTGCCATTGGGGCTATTTCGACGCGAAGCAGCGTCCGGCGCTCACGATCTCGAGTGGCGATACCGTGACGATCGACACGGTCTCGGGCTCGCCGAACGTCATCCCAGACCGCACGAAGTTCCATATTCCGGACGCGCTTGACGCCATCCATGCAGGGCTTCGGCCCGAGGGGCCGCATATCCTGACCGGTCCGGTCTTTATCGAAGGCGCCATGCCCGGCATGGTCGTCGAGATCCGCATCCATGACGTGTCGCTGCTGCAGGATTGGGGCTTCAATCTCATCCTGCCGCTGCTCGGCACGCTTCCGCATGACTATGACGAGCCGCGCCACGTCAATATTCCGCTCGATCGGGCGCGCAATGTCGGCATCCTCCCGTGGGGGCTGGAACTCGACTTGAAGCCGTTCTTCGGCGTCATGGGCTTTGCGCCGCCGAAAGGCTGGGGCCGCATCTCGTCGATTGCCCCTCAGGCGACCGGCGGCAATCTCGACAACAAGGAACTGACAGCCGGCAGCACGCTGTTCCTGCCGGTCTTCACCGAGGGCGGCCTGTTCTCCTGCGGCGACGGGCATGGCGCGCAGGGCGACGGCGAAGTTTGCGTCACGGCGATCGAAACAGCGCTTCGCGGCACGTTCGAATTCATCCTCCACAAGGATCTCGCCTTCACCTATCCGCGTGCCGAGACTCCAACCCACTACATCACGATGGGCATGGATCCCGATCTCGACCAATGCGCCGTCAAGGCGCTGCGCGAGATGATCACGCTGATCGGCGAGAAAACGGGGCTCTCGGCCGCCGACGCCTACATGCTCTGCAGCCTCGCGGGCGATCTGCACGTGACCCAGACCGTCAATGTCTCCAAGGGCGTGCACATGATGATCGAAAAGAAACTGCTCACCCCGCGGAAGGAACATTGATCATGACGAGGATCCGGATTGCCCATCTCGCCGGCCCCACGGCGACGATCCAGAATACGCCTCCGCTGGTCACTTCGAACAAGGCCCGGCTTGCGAAGGGGCTGACGCCTTTGCCGGCGGGTGAGGGCGGAGCGCCGGCCTTCGATGCACTGCGGGCCCAGCGGCTCGCGGCCCCGGTCAAGGTCTATGTCGAACAGTTCTCAGCCCATCCGCTCGAGGCCGACAGCGCCGAACTCTATGCCCCGCCCGACGGCTATGTCGGCGCCGACGGCGTGTTCAGCAAGGAGCGCCGCGCGGAGGAGGACAAGCCGGTCTACGAGATCGAGCTTGCCCCGGAAGACGGTCTTTATCCGCTCCCCTATATGGCCTTGCAGCTGGATGGCTCGCCCTGGGAGGAGGAGGCGGTCGTCCCCGGCGGGCCGGTTTCGCGGCAGGGGTTCTTCCCGGATGGCTCGCGCAGCTTCGAGGAAATTGATCGCCTCTCGATCGGGGCGGATGGTCAGGGCAACCTGATCGGCGGCCGTGCCGAGGTCGATTTCTACCGCGTCTGCCCACCGGGCGGATTCACCAAAGGCCTGGCGGAAGATCGCCGCGCCGATACCGGCGCAGGCGATATCGCGCCGGAGAGCCTCGGCCGTGACTTCTTCGCCTACAAACCCTTCCAACTCGCCAAATCGCCGCCGCGGCCCGTTCTCGCCAAGATCACCAATGACGTCCAGGCGATCATGGCCTCGGGGAAATATGACGGCGCGATCTGGACGCAGGGCAGCCCGCAGGTCGAGGAGATCGCCTATTGGTTCAATCTCCTCATCGATACCAACCTGCCGATCGCCTGCAACGCGGCGCAGCGGCCGCAGGGCCAGATCAGCAATGACGGTCCGGCCAACATCGTCGATTCCGTCACCTATCTCCAGTCGCGCATCTGGGACGACGGCAAGGGTGGCAACCGCTGCGGAACGGTCGTCATCCAGGAGCAGCAGTTCTTCGCCGCTCGCGAGGTTGCCAAGGTCGATGCACGGCCCGGCGGCTATGTCGCAACCGGCGGACATGGCGGCATCCTCGGCCAGGTCACCCATACCGGCAAACCCTATCTCATGTATCTGCCGGCCTACCGCCATACGGCCTCGTCGGCGGTCAAGCTCACCAGCCTGCCGACGCATGTGACAGCGACGCGGCTGACGCCCGGCGGCATCTACAGGGTTGAGGTGCGGGTGAAGGACGACGACGGGGCGCTGCGCGGCGACGCCATTCCGCTCGTCTCCATCGTCAAGGACGGCGGCTTCGCCGCCGATGCGTTCGGCGATGATCCCGAGGCCGAGGCCGATCTCGGCTTCCTGATCCGCCATCGCCTCGAAAGCGGCCGGCTGGTCGGCTTCGTCGTTGAGGGCCTCGTCCCCTATGGCATGGCGACATCAGAACTGCGCACCGCCATGCTGCGCCGGGCGAGCTTTAGCGGTGCGCCGGTCGTGCGTGTCGGCCGCGGCTATCCTGAGGGCTTCGCCGATCCTGATCCGCTGTCGATCGCCGGGATGAACCTCACCGCCACCAAGGCGCGCCTGCTGCTGATGGCGGCGCTGATGAAGTTCGGCAGCCTGCCGGCGGCCGCCGATCCGGCGCATCCGACGGCGGCGGAGGTCGAGGCCCTGAAGGCGGCGGTGGCGGCCTATCAGCACGTCTTCGACACACATTGAGGGGCGCGCGAGGATGACGGCGATGCTGCGAATTCACGGGATCATCGGCCAGGAAACGGACCCGGCCTATCGCGGGCGGCTGCATTCGCTCGAGCACCATGACGGCATCGAGCTGCTGTTCGTTCCGCCGGAGGACGCCGGGCGCAAGCGCTTCCGCCTCGCGACCGATCGCGGCACAGACTGCGCCGTCAGTCTCGATCGCGACGAGGAACTCGTCGACGGAGCGCTGCTGTATCTTGGGCCGGACCGCGCCATTATTGCGCGTTTCGGGGCCCAGGCGATCTGGCGCCTGCGTCCCGCGACAGCGGCTGCAGCGCTGAAGCTTGGCTGGAATGCCGGCAATCTGCATTGGCGTGTGCGCTTCGAAGACGATTGCCTTCTCGTGCTGCTCGATGGGCCGCTCGCCGATTATCGCGCCCGCATCCAGCCGCTGATGGCCGAGGGCGAGGTCGCGGAACTTGCCGATGTTTGACGCTCTCACCGCGCTGGCGCTCTGCCAATATGGCGACAGTGCCTATCCCGCAGGGGGCTTCGCCTTTTCGTGGGGCGTCGAGGGGCTTGCCGCCGACGGCTTGCTGGAAGGGTCCGCGGATCTCGACGAACTGATCGGCGAGCATCTCGAAGCGCGCTGGAACACGATGGACCGTCCCCTGCTGCGCCGCGCTTTTCGCGCCGACGACCTCGAGGCGGTCGCCGCGATCGACCGTCTCGCCGATGTCTCAACCCCTTCCGCGCCGATGCGTGAGGGCTCGCGCCGGGCTGGGCGGGCGCTGCTGGGCGTTTCGGCACGGCTTGGTCATTCCCGCTCGCGCGCCTATCGCGCGATGCTGGAGGGCAATGAGCGGCTCGGCCATCTGCCGGTCGTGCAGGCGGTCGTCTATCGCGACGGCGGGCTCGCGCTGGAAGCGGCGGAGCTCGTCTCCGGCTGGACGCTGGTGAATGGTCTCGCCAGCGCTGCCGTGAGGCTCGGCGTCATCGGCCATGTCGAGGCGCAAAGCAGCCTCACCGCGGCGCGCGGGCATCTGGCGCGGCTTGTGGCCGAGCCCTGTCCCGACGAGCAGCGCCCGTCGAGCTTCACGCCGCTGATCGATATCGCGATCTCGCGCAATCCCTCGCGGCATGTCCGCATGTTCACGACCTGAAACGGGGCACAGCCATGATGAACCTGACGCCGACCGAAATGGACCGCCTCGTCATCTTCACGGCGGCGGAAATGGCGCGTCGCAACCGCGCGCTCGGCATCCGCCTCAGCCATCCGGAGGCCGTGGCGCTCTTGACCGACGAGGTCATGCTCGCCGCGCGGCGCGACATGCCCTATGCCGAAATCCGTGACATGGCGAGCCAGCTGCTGACGACCGACGACGTCGAGCCGGGCGTCGCCGAGATGGTGGCGATGATCTACATCGAATGCCATTTCGCCGAGGGCACGAAGGTGATGGCGCTGTTCGAGCCGATCTCGCGCGGGCCGGCGCCTTTGCTCGATGACGTCGTGCCGGGCGAGATCATCGGCGGCGAAGGCGACATCGCCATGTTCGCCGATCAGCCGGTCGTGGTGGTCGACGTCGTCAATACGGGCGACCGCGACGTCCAGGTCCGCAGCCATTCGCATTTCTTCGAGGTCAACCGCGCGCTGCAGTTCGATCGTGGCGTGACCTTCGGCATGAAGATCGATCGTCCCGCCGGAACGGGCATTCGCTTCGAGCCGGGCGTCGTCAAGGCGGTGCGGCTGGTCCCGATCGACGGCGCCCGCATCGTTATGGGCCAGGCCGGTCTCGTGAACGGGCCGCTCGATGCGCCCGGTGCGCGGGAGCGATCGCTCGAGCTCGCCCGCGCCCGCGGCTATCGAGGCGCGTGAGGAGCATCATGACAACGATGAACCGCAAGGCCTATGCCGATCTCTATGGGCCGACCAAAGGTGATCTGGTCCGCCTCGGCGATACCTGGCTCTTCGTGGAGATCGAGGAGGACTACACCGTCTATGGCCACGAACTCCTGATCGGAGCGGGCAAGAACCTGCGCGACGGCGAAGGCATCAATCCCTATCGCACCTCGTCCGACAAGATCCTCGATATCGTCATCAAGAATGCGACGATCATCGATGCGGTGGCCGGCATCGTGAAGGCCGATATCGGCATCCGCGACGGGCGGATCGTCGGCATCGGCAAGGCCGGTAATCCCGATGTCATGCCGGGCGTCCATCCGGATCTGATCGTCGGCCACACGACGTCGCCAGTCTCCGGCGAAGGGTTCATCGTCACGGCGGGCGCCGTCGAGAGCCACGCTCATATCCAGTCGCCCGAACAATCGGAACATGCGCTTGCCGGGGGAACCACGACCCTGGTCGGCGGTGGTCCGGGGCCCGTGTTCGAAGTCGGCAGCGGCAGCACGGCGACCTTCGGGCGCTTCCTGCAGGCGACCGAGCATTCGCCGCTCAATTTCGCGCTGTTCGGGCGCGGCGGCTCCGATCCGCGTGCGGTCGAGGAATCGGTCGCCGCAGGCGGTATGTCAGTGAAAATCCACGAGGATTTCGGCGCTTCCCCCGCTGTGATCGACCAGACCCTCATCGCGGCGGACCGCAATGATTTCGCGGTTCACCTGCATACGGATTCGATCAACGAGTTCGGCTTCTGCGAGGACACGATGGCGGCCGTCGATGGCCGCACCATCCATATGTATCACGTGGAAGGCGCCGGCGGCGGCCACGCGCCGGACCTTCTCAAGGTTGTTTCCTACGAAAACGTCATTCCATCCTCGACCAACCCCACCAACCCCTACACCAGCTATGGGATGGAAGAGGGCGTGCCGATGACGATGATCGCGCACCAGCTCAACTACAACACGCCCGAGGACGTCATATTCGGCGAGGCGCGGGTCCGCGCGCAGTCTATGGCCGCCGAGGACTTCCTGCATGACATGGGCGCCATCTCGATCTTCGGCACCGATACGCAGGGCATGGGCCGGCTGGCGGAGAATGTCGCCAATTGCTGGCAGCTCGCCAGCGTCATGAAGGAGCGGGTCGGCCGGCTGGCCGAAGAGACGACGGCTCGGGCCGATAACGAGCGCGTCAAGCGCTACATCGCCAAGCTCACCATCAATCCGGCGATCGCGGTCGGCATCGCCGATCATGTCGGCTCGATCGAGCCCGGCAAGATGGCAGATCTGGTGATCTGGCCGCGTGCCTCGTTCGGCATCAAGCCGTTCATGGTCATCAAGGGCGGCTTCGTCGCCTGGGCCGCTATGGGCGACGGCAATGGCAGCCTCAGCCTCTCCGAGCCGATGATCCAGCGGCCGATGTGGGGTTCGCTCGGCGCAGCGCCGCGACATCTCGGCGTCAACTTCATGTCGAGCCTCGCCATCGAGGCCGACGTTCGCGGGCGGCTTGGCCTTGGCAAGCAAAGCGTCCCGATCAGGAATGTCCGTAAGCTCGGCAAGTCGGACATGCTGAGAAACAGCGCCAAACCGTTTGTGGAGGTCGATCCGCAGACCTTCGAAGTGCGAGCCGATGGCAAGCTGCTGATGTGCCCGCCCGCTGTGAAGGTGCCGCTCGCTCGGAGATATATGCTGCGATGAATATGATGACATCTACGGCGCCCCAGCGCGTCGCCGCGGCGCGGGTCGGCATCGGCGGGCCGGTCGGCTCGGGCAAGACCGCGCTGGTCGAACGCCTCATTCCGGCATTGCAGGCGCGGGGCATCGATCTCGCCGTCATCACCAATGATCTGGTGACGGCAGAGGACGCCGAGCGCATCCGCCGCTCGGGTCTGATCGATCCGGCGCGCGTTTCGGCCGTGGAGGCCGGTGCCTGCCCGCATACCGTGATCCGCGAGGATCCGACGTTGAACATCGAAGCTGCCGACGCGCTGGAGCGGCAGTTTCCCGGCGTCGAACTGATCCTGATCGAAAGCGGCGGCGACAATCTCGCCTCGACCTTCTCGCGCGATCTCACCGACTTCTGGCTGTTCGTCATCGATGTGGCTGGCGGCGACGATATTCCGCGCAAGCGCGGACCGGGTCCGATCCGCTGCGATGTCCTCATCATCAACAAGACCGACCTTGCGCCTCATGTCGGCGTCGATCTTGCCCGCATGCATGCCGAAGCGCTGACCGTGCGCGGCAATCGGCCGGTGCTGCTGACCAATTGCAGGGGCGGAGAGGGGATCGAGGCCGTGATCGCGATGATTGAAAAAGACGTGCTGTTTCGGGCGTGACCATCGCCTCACCGGCCAACCACGCGCAGCTTGATCTCGGCTTTGCCCGGCGCGGCGAGCGGACCGTGATGGCTCGTCGGCTGTTTGCCTGGCCCTTCGTGCTGACGCGGTCCTTCGCTCTCGATACTGTTCCGGCGCACATGCTCACGGTGATCGTGCAGACGAGCAGTGGTGCCGTGCATGGCGAGGATCGTCTGATCCAGCGCATCCGTGTCGCGACGGGTGCGGCGGCACATGTAACCACCCAGGGCGCGACAGCGGTGCACCGCGCTCATCCGGGCTTCACCAGCCGTGAGGCGATCAAGCTCGACGTCGCGCCCGGCGGAGAACTCGAATTCCTGCAGGAACCACGGATTCTGTTTCCGGAGGCCGCGCTGGACCAGACGGTGGAAATCGAGGTCGCGCCCTCAGGTGCGGCCATCATTGCCGATGCGTTCACGGTCCACGATCCCGCAGGTGAGCATCGCCCCTTTCGCCGGCTGACCTCGTCCACGGTGCTGACGCGAGCCGGCGATCCGGCCGTGATCGACCGGCTCGATATCGCGGCACTGCCACGCCGGCGCGCCGTCCGATTTGAAGCGTTCGGAACCGTGCTGCTGGCGCTGCCGGACAGCTTCGCGATGTGTGATGAACTCGCTCGGACGCTGACGGAGCGCCTCGGCTCGCTGGGCGATCTCTATGGCGCCGCCAGTCCGTTGCCGATGCGCGCAGGCGTCGGCATACGCCTTGCTGCGCCCGACCTCCGCAGCGTCAGAGCCGGTATCAAGGCGACGTGGACCGCTTATCGGCTGGCACTGCATGGCGTCGCGCCGGCCGATCGGCGGTCTTCAGCTACATGAGGCCTGCCTGGCGCAAGGCGTCTTCGATTACCTTGCGAATGCCGCCGACATCTTCGCGAGCGGACCGGTTTGGAGCCGTCGTTCCGTTTCGCTGACGGTCGTCGGCTTGTGGCTGCACCGGCATCTCTGTCGTCACAAGCAACTCGTCCGGGTCCAGAGCGTGGGGCGTGGTCGCAGTGCTCGAGGCCGCGTGCTCGGCCGTGAGCCCCCAACGCGCGGCGATAAGGCGGGTCGACGAGAGGCCGACATCGAGGATGAACGGGCCGGCGGCGCCGAGCGCATCGGGTCCCTTGTCGTCGATGGGGGTGCCATGGCCCATGCCGGCGATCAGTACCTGTTCGAGGCGGATGTCGCCGCGGGCATCGTGCCAGACACGGCGCGTGACACGTCCGTCCTTGCTGACGTCGTCCGGCTTGGCCGCGACCTGATGCACACCGCGCCATTGCTCGATGATCGCGTCGGCATTGGCCGCGCTGACGGTCTGGTCGCCGGTCCCCTGCCAGACGGAGACGGTCGGCCAGCCGGTTGATGGCGTGGCGTCCGGCAGCAGCTTGCGCAAAGCTGGACCGTCTGGAAGCCCGTGTGCCCGCATGACATCGAAGGCACCGGGGATCGTCGTGGCGACGCCATAGGGCAGGCCGGCGATGATCGCGCCGCCGGCAAAAAGCTCTGGATAGTCGGCGAGCATCACGAGCGCCATGGCGCCGCCGGCCGAGAGCCCGGTGACGTAGACCCTGCTTCGGTCGATCGAATGGGTCGCAACCATATGGTCGATCATCTGCCGGATCGATAGCGCCTCGCCCTGGTCGCGCTGGAAATCCGACGGCTGGAACCAGTTGAAACAGCGATTGAGGTTGTTGGCCTGCCCCTGCTCGGGAAACAGCAGCGCGAAGCCCGCCTCTTCGGCAAGCATCGACCAGCCGGTCCCCGCGTCATATTGCGCGGCAGACTGCGTGCAGCCATGCAGGACCACCACGAGCGGCATCGCGGCGGCTGGGCGCTTCGGAATGTAGATCCGCCCCTTGAGCGCCCCCGGATTGGACCCGAACGGGCCGAGATACGCAAGGCGGTCGACGGATGGTGATGGCTGGGCTGGCTGCTTCATGTGCTTGAAGGCAGCCAGGCGAGCGATCGTATCGGACAGGTTGCGCATTGTGGCTCCTCGGCAGCGATCCGCGGGAGACGGACGCCCGTTTCGGGAGGCAACATGAACGGTTCATGCTGCACTGCACAATGATATAGGAGGGATTCGGCTGGTCACCAGCGCGCGGCGTGCCGAATTCTTGAAATCGATGAGAGTCGGCAGCGCAAACTGCTGGCCCGCCGCCAAAAAGCGGCCGGATGCGTCGCCTTTCGCTTACGTCGGCGAGCGAGCCCGCCCGATTATTTCGCCGCGAAAACCTTGGAAATCACTGCCTGGGCGTCCGTCTGCACCTCCTTCAGATGCTCCGCGCTCAGGAAGCTCTCGGCATAGATCTTGTAGACCTCTTCCGTTCCCGAGGGGCGCGCGGCGAACCAGCCGTTGCGGGTGACCACCTTTACGCCGCCGATCGGTTCGTCATTGCCGGGCGCGCGCGTCAGCCTTGCCTCGATGGGCTCGCCGGCAAGTTCGGTCGCCTCGATCCTGACGGGATCGAGCTTCGAAAGCAGGGCCTTCTGCTCGCCGGTCGCCGGCGCATCGATGCGCGCATAGAAGGACTGGCCGAGATCAGCGGTTTCCGAGGCATAAAGCTGGCTCGGGTCCATGCCGGTGCGCGCGGTGATCTCCGCGGCGAGCAAGCCCATGATGATGCCGTCCTTGTCGGTGGTCCACACGGAGCCGTCGCGGCGCAGGAACGAAGCTCCCGCGCTCTCCTCGCCGCCGAAGGCGAGCGTGCCCTCGATCAGCCCCTTGCTGAACCACTTGAAGCCGACCGGCACCTCGACCAGCCGCCGGCCCAGCTTGGCGACGACGCGATCGATCATGCCGCTGGAGACCGCGGTCTTGCCGATGCCGCTGGCGCTGTCCCATTCCGGCCGGTTGGCGCAGAGATAAGCGACCGACGCCGCCAGGAAGGCGTTCGGGTTCATCAGCCCGCCTGATGGCGTGACGATCCCGTGCCGGTCGGCATCGGTGTCATTGGCGAAGGCCACGTCGAACCGGTCGCGAAGGGCGATCAGCGGCGCCATCGCATAGGGCGACGAGCAGTCCATCCGGATCTTGCCGTCCCAGTCGGCCGTCATGAAGGCAAAGGTCTGGTCGACGACGTCGTTGACCACGGTTGCGTCGATGCCATAGCGCTCGATGACGGGCTGCCAGTAATGGACCGCCGCGCCGCCGAGGGGATCGATGCCGATCCTGACGCCTGCACTGCGGATCGCCTCCATGTCGACGACATTGACGAGGTCCGCGACATAGGGCGTCACGAAGTCATAAGGATGGATGCATGCCGCCTTGCGAGCGCGCTCATAGGGCATGCGGAGGACGCCTTCGAGCTTGGCGAGCAGCAAGGCGTTGGCCTGCTTGCCGATCCAGCCGGTGACGTCGACATCCGCCGGCCCGCCATTGGTCGGGTTGTATTTGAAGCCGCCTTCATCGGGCGGATTGTGGGACGGGCTGATGACGATCCCATCGGCCAGGCCCTCGGTGCGGCCGCGGTTATAGGTCAGGATCGCATGCGAGATGACGGGTGTCGGCGTATAGCCGCCCGCGGCGTCGATCATCGTCTCGACGCCGTTCGCGGCGAGCACCTCGATGGCGCTTGTCTGGGCCGCTTCCGAAAGCGCGTGACTGTCCATGCCAAGAAACAGCGGGCCGGTGATCCCGGCCTGGCGGCGATAAAGGCAGACCGCCTGCGTGATCGCCAGGATGTGCCATTCGTTGAAAGCGGCGGCAAATGCTGAGCCGCGGTGGCCAGACGTGCCGAACGAGACCTTCTGCGTCGCAATCTCGGCGTCGGGAGTCAGGGCGAAATAGGCCGTCATCAGGCGGGGAATGTTAGCCAGCATGGCGCGAGGGACGGGCTTTCCGGCGAGTGGGCTCAATCTCGTGTCCGACATTTCGTTGTCCCTGCGATCGCGTCCTGGAGCAAATAGATCGGCATCCTAGCCGCTCAAGATGAAGGCCGCATCTCATTTGCCATGAGCGCTCACGCAATGGCATGAGGCGTATCGGAGGTTGCGCGACCCGCCGGTCTCCCAGTCCGCCTAGATGTTGGAAAGCTCGACCCGGGCCCGCCCGGCCGATTTGGCGCGGAAGAGGGCAAGGTCCGCAGCATTGATGACGCTCTCGGGCGTAAGCCCCTCATGGGGTGTCACCGTGGCGACGCCGGCGCTGATCGTCAGGTAGCTGTCCCCATGGGCAATGGCGAGATCGCGCACCCTTTGAACGAGACGTTCGGCCGCCATTCCGGCCGCTTCGAGCGGCGTATCGAGCAGAACGATGATGAACTCCTCGCCGCCGAACCGCGCCGCGAGGTCTGCGGGACGGCTGGCGCCGCTCTGGATGACGCCGGCAACCTTCTTCAGGACTTCATCGCCCGCGAGGTGTCCATAGGTATCGTTGTAGCGCTTGAAATAGTCGACATCGATCATGATGAGCGACATCTGCGTACCGGTGCGCGCCGCGCGCCGCCATTCCGCCTGGATATACTCATCGAAGTAGCGCCGGTTGCCGAGACCGGTCAGCCCGTCGATCCGCGTCAGCCGCTCGAGTTCCAGATTGGCGATCATCAGCTGGCGCTGGCTTTCCCGGAGAGCGGCATAGGCAGCATCGCGCTGGACGTGGTCGAGATAGGCGCGCGTGTGATAGCGGATGCGCGCGATGAGTTCGACCCGGTCGGGGAGCTTGACCAGATAGTCGTTGGCGCCGGCCTGAAACGCTTCGCTCTTGGTGGTCGGGTCCTCCTTCGTGGAGAGCACGATGACCGGAACGGCGTGCGTCGTCGCCCTGCCGCGATATTGCCGTACGAGATCCAGCCCGTCGATGCCGGGCATCACGAGGTCCTGAAGGATGACCGTCGGCTTGACTTCGTCCGCGACGCGCAGGGCATCGAGCGGATTAGTGCAGTAGTGGAAGTCGAGATCCGCTTCTCCCGCGAGGGCGCGCCGCACCGCCTCGCAGACCAGCACCTGATCGTCGACCAGCAGGACCATGGAATTGTAGCTCTCAGCCGGCGCAAGCGATGGTGCCGCGGCCGCCTCTGATTGGCCAGTCATGCTGCCTCTCTTCAGAAGGATCGCATGCTGGCTTCGACGAGCCGGCCGGCGATCGCATGGAGTGGGAGAATTTCGGCCGCCGCAGCGAGCGCGGCAGCCGCTTTCGGCATCCCGTAGACGGCGCTGGTCGCCTTGTCCTGTGCAATCGTCAAATGATGACGATCTCGAAGCATTTTCAGGCCCTTGGCTCCATCCCTGCCCATTCCGGTCAACAATACGCCACACAATTCGCCGCGCCACCGTCGTGCCGCGCTCTCGAAGAAGACATCGACGGATGGGCGATAGGGATAGTCGCGTGGCTCGGACGTATAGCCGAGTTCGCCGGTCGATTTGAAGATGAGATGATCGCTCGTCGCCGCGACCAATACGACGCCCGTCTCCGGCCGGTCCCCTTCCTCGGCGGTTCTGACACCAAGCGCTGTCTGTTGCCCGAGCCATGACGCGAGGCCGGGCGCGAATTTCGCGTCGACATGCTGGACCAGCACGAGCGCCGCTCCGAAATTGCCCGGCAGCCCGCCAAGAACCGCGGCGACGGCGGCGGGGCCGCCGGCCGAGGCGCCGATCGCAACGAGCTTCCGCGCGGTGCCGGTCTCCCGGCGGAGCGGATCATGTGTCGCCCGCGATGGCCGGCCGTCGCCAGTCAGCTTCCGGATCGTGGTGATCTTCGAGAGCAGCAGCGCCGCCTGTTCGGCGAGATCGCCATTCGGGCGGACAGCTGGAATGTCCACCACATCGAGCGCTCCGTAGCCCATGGCGTCGTAGACGCCGGCGACATTCGCATCGATGCTTGCCGTGACCAGGAGGATCGGGCAGGGCGTTTCGGTCATGATCCGCCGCGTTGCCTCGACGCCATCCATCTCGGGCATCGTGAGGTCCATCAACACGAGATCCGGCAGGTCGCGCCGGCAGGCCTCGACCGCCTCGCGTCCATTGGCGGCCGTCCAGGCCAGCTGATGTTCCGGCGTTGTCGCAATCAGCCGTCGCAGCAATTCGACAGCCATCGGAAGGTCATTGACGATCGCGATTCTCATGGGCTCGCTCCTTGCCAGGCCACGCTTCGCATCATTCCGATGCCTCTCCGATCAGATCCGCGACGGCATGAACCAATGTCTCGTCGTGAAAGCTCCCCTTGGTGAGGTAGTAGTCCGCTCCGGCGTCGAGGCCGCGCCGGCGGTCTTCCTCGCGGTCCTTGTAGGAAACGATCATCACCGGAAGGGCGCCGAGGCGGCCGTCCTGCTTGATCAGTGTTACCAGTTCGATCCCGTCCATGCGCGGCATGTCGACATCGGTGACCACCAGGTCGAAACTGCCGGCGCGAACGGCGTTCCAGCCGTCCATCCCGTCGACCGCAACCTCGACCTCATAGCCGTGATGGTCCAGCAGCTTGCGCTCGAGTTCGCGGACCGTGAGCGAATCGTCGACAACGAGAACGCGCTTGCGCCGCCGCTCGCCGCTCATTGCAGCGCTGCGCTGCAACGTGCGCAGCCGTCCCGAGCCCGAGAGCTTCTCCGCCGAGCGGACCAGATCGTCGATATCGATGATCAGGACCGGCGAGCCATCCTCCATGAGGGCGGCGGCGCTGACATCCTTGACCTTGGAGAGGCGCGGATCGAGCGGACGCACGACGAGCTCCCGTTCGCCGAGAAAGCGATCGACGATCAGACCATACGAGTCCTCGCCTTCGCCGACTACGACGACCGCGAGATCGCCATCGCCCGCCTGCGCTTCTCCGCGCTCAAGAAGTTCATGCGCCGTGATGAGCCCGATCTGGCGCGTACCGAAGCGGAAATGCGGCCGTCCGACCAGGAGTTCGATCGCGTCGCGCGGCAGGCGCAAGGTGCGCGTGATGCCGGCGAGCGGAAATGCGTAGGGCTCATCGGCAATCTCGACGAGCAGGGTCCGCACCACCGAGAGGGTGAGGGGAAGTTGCAGCTGAAACTGCGTGCCCGCGCCCGGCTGCGTCGTGACGCTGGCGACGCCGCGCACCTGCTTGGCCATGCTCTGGACCGCATCGAGCCCGACGCCCCGGCCGGAAATGTCGCTGACGGTCGGCTTCATCGAGAAGCCGGGCAGGAACAGGAATTCGAGCAGTTCCGCCTCGCTGAGGCGTTCGGCGGTCTCTTCGCTCGTCAGTGCCCGCGCGACGACGGCGCGGCGGAGCCGGTCGAGATCGACGCCGCGCCCATCATCGGCGACGATAATCTGCAACAGGCCGGCATTGTGGCGGGCTTCGAGGCGGATCACGCCTTCCGGGGGCTTGCCGGCAGCTACTCGTTCCTCGGGCATTTCGAGGCCGTGGTCGACGGCGTTGCGCAGCAGATGGCCGAGCGGCGCATCGAGCTGGTCGAGAATGTCGCGGTCGATACTGTTGGAGCCGCCGACGATCTCAAGACTGACGTCCTTGCCCAGTGCGCGGCCGAGATCGCGCACCATGCGCGAATAATGGCGCACGCCATCCTCGAAGGGGCGCATCCGGCTTTGGAGGGTCTCGGCATAGAGCCGATTGGCAAGGTCCGTCCCGCGGCGGTCGATGGTGTCGAGTTCGGCGAGGCGCTCGGCAAGAAAATCGCGGCTGTCGGCCAGCCGGTCCAGCACCTCGGCGAATGCCTGGCCAACCCGAGGGTCGCTGCCCTGCGGCGGCAGCGTCGCGCGGAGATCGTCGACGGCTTTGGCCAGGGCCAAATGGTGACGCTTCAGGCGGAGCAGGGCATCGGCGAAAGGCCGGAGGCGGCGCGCCTCCATCAGCGATTCCCCTGCCAGCCCCAGCAGGCGGGTCATGCCTTCGGCCGTGATCCGGACGATCCGGTCCGAACTGACGGCGGTCGGCGAAGCCTCGCTGAACGCAGCCTCCGATGCGGCGTTTCGCTCGGCGGCCGGCATCGGCGCCAAAGCTCCTGGGTGTTGGTCTAGGTCGGGGGCATCGGAGCTCGACGCCAGTTCAAGCTGACGCTCGAAATCGACGACGGCTGGGAGGGCCGCATCGCCGCCTTCCGGCGCTCCGGATGCGACCAAACCCAGCAGATCGACGCCTTTCAGCAGGATGTCGATGTGATCGCGGCGAAGGCGAAGCTGGCCGTGCTGCGCGGCGACGAGACACTCCTCCATGGCATGCGCAACGCGGACGGCGGGGGCCAGATCGATGATCCGAGCGGCGCCCTTCAGCGAATGGGCCGCGCGCATGCAGGCCTCGAGCTGAGGGGCGGCAACGGGATCCCGCTCAAGCGCGAGAAGCCCGTCCGTCAGGGCCTGCGATTGCGATTGCAGCTCGGCGCGGAACAGATCAAGCAGCGAGAACTGGCTGAGATCTTCGCTCACGCGATGCTCCGATCGAGCGTATCGAGAACGAGTTGATCATCGAGCCGGCCGACGCTGCGTCCCTGCCAACTGATCATGGCCGTCGCGAAGCGCGCGGCTGCCTTGCCGATGGTGGCCGGCGTCGCCGTGAGGTCGGCCTCCGCATAGCGGTGAATGCCGTGCACTTCGTCGACCGGGAAGGCCAGACGGCGTCCCTCGCGGCCGATGACGACGATGCGCGCGAAGGTCTTGATGCGGTCACTGCGCTGGCTAGATGGGCCATCGCCGATGCCCAGCAGCGCCGCCAGTGACACGCAGACCAGCAGCTCGCCGCGCACATTGACGATGCCAAGCAGCATGTCGTCGCGCCGATGCGGCAGCGAGTGGATGCGTCTCGGTTCGGCGATCTCATGGAAGAGGGCGGTCGACAACGCCAGCCACTCCGCGCCGATGCGGAAGATCACGACGGTCTGATCAGCTGAGGCGGAATCGGCAACCCTATTGGAGACGGCAGCGGTGTCAGCAAAATGGCGCGCCCAGTCCTCGCGATAGCCAGGCGGCAAGGGGCGGTCGAGCAGGCTGCTCGCGCTGGCGCCAGCCTTTCTCTCTGCCGGTTCGGAATCGCCGCTCATGGCGCACGGCTCCTCTTCTCGATCCGCGCCAGCCGGTTGTTCATCATCTTGGCGCTGGTAACGTCACCCTGACGTTGCAGCAGCAGCGCCAGATGCGCCAGCGTTTCGCGATGATCAGGCGCCAGGTAGAGCGTCTTGCGATAGTTCTCGATGGCGAGGGCAGGCTCTCCAGCTGCGTCATGCGCGAGGCCCAGCAGGTAATAGACATCCGCAGTGGGCCCGAAACGATCGATATGCTGGCCAGCCGCTGCCTTTGCTTCGTTCAGCTGTCCGGCATTGGCTGCGCGCTCGATCGCTGCCAGGCTGGTTTTGGCAGGATCCGTCGCGGCGTCCAGATGAGGGGCGATGTCTCGGCGCCGCTGGATCGGCCGGGTAACGGCCGGTGCGGACCGCCGCGGCGGAAGCTTCGCCCTCGGCGGCGGCACTGCTTCTGGCCGCAAAACCGTCTCGGCGCTCTGCTTCAGGAAGGCGAACGCCATCGGCATGCGTGCCGAAACAAAGCCGCACAGCGTCGGAAGGCTCGACTCCGCCGGACCGACCAGCAGCATGCCGCCCGGCGCGAGAAGCTGGCGGAGGCGCCCCAGAGCTCGTTCCTGGCGCGTGCGGTCGAAATAGATCAGGAGGTTTCGGCAGAACACGATGTCATAGGATTCCGGTGCGACAGGCACGGCAACGTCGAAAAGGTTGGCCGCGCGGAACGTGACCTGTTCCCGCACCGCTGCAATGGGACGATAGCCACCTGGCACGGCCTCGCAGAAGCGTCCGCGAAAGGCCAGATCCTCGCCGCGAAACGAATTGCGGCCGAAGACGGCACGCTCCGCTTCGGCGATGTTGCGCGTCGAGACGTCGATGCCCTCGACGCGAAAGTCCAAACGCGAGAAGCCGGCATCAAACATCGCCATCGCCGCCGAATAGGGCTCCTCGCCGGTCGAGCAGGGCAGGCTGAGAATGCGGATCGGCTGACCCGGCCGACGGTTCGCCCGCACATGACGCACCATCGCGGCGAAGGCCTCGCGGTCGCGGAAGAACCAAGTCTCCGGGATGACGACGGCGTTGATCAACTCCTGCAATTCGTGGCGCGATTCCGTCACAAGGCGCCAGTAAGCCGCGGGTTCTGCAATCTGCGTCGCCGCCATGCGCTGTTTGAGGGCGAACTGGATGACGGAGCCGCTGACCGAGTCTGCATTCATCCCGATCGTGTCGCGGAGCAGCCTCTCGATGTCGGCCGTGATCATATCGCCGCCCCGCTGTCTTGAAACAGGATGGCGCGGATTTCAGCCGTCAACAGCGCTTCGGCGCGGATCCACTGGATGAGCCCTTCGGCATCGGCGGCGACTGGGCCGAGATAGGCGGGGGTGCCCGCCTCGACACCCGTCGGGACGAAATCTGACGCTGGCCGGGATACCGTCTCGACCACGTGTTCGGCGCAAAGGGCGAGGCGGCGATCCGTCCCTTCGGCAGATGGATATCGGATGAGGATGATCCGCGTGCTCATGACCGTGGCCGATGGTCGCCCGACGGCGAGGCTCGAAAGATCGATGAGCGGGACGGGCGCGCCATGATAGTTGATCACGCCGACGACGCCGTGCGGCGCGCCGGGCAGTGCCTTCGCTTCCATGAAGGGCAGAATCTGCTCGATCTGGTCGGCGTCGAGAACATAGCGGTCCTTGCCGACGCGGAACATCAGGAACAGCATGCGCGGACCCTCGCTCTCGCTCGTTCAGGCGCGCAGTTTGAACCGCGAGATCGCGCCGCGGAGGCCATTCGACACTTCGTTGAGTTCATCGATGGCAAGCGTCGATTGCTGCAGCGATTCGACGGTCTGCTGTGCCGCTTCGGAAAGCTGTGACAGCGCCTCGCTGATCTGTCCGGCGCCCGTCGCCTGGGCCTGCATGCCCTCGTTGGCGATCTCGAATTGGGGCACCAGACCCTGCACCTGCTGGATGATCTCGGTCAGTTGCCCGCCGACCTGCTGCACCTCGAGCATGCCGCGCCGCACCTCCTCGGAGAACTTGTCCATGCCCATTACGCCGGCGGACACGGCCGACTGGATGTCCTTGACCATCTGCTCGATGTCATAGGTCGAGACGGCGGTCTGGTCGGCGAGGCGACGGATTTCGGTCGCGACCACAGCGAAGCCGCGGCCATATTGCCCCGCCTTCTCGGCCTCGATGGCGGCATTCAGCGAAAGCAGATTGGTCTGGTCGGCAACCTTTGTGATCGTGGTGACGACCTGATTGATGTTGCCGGCCTTCTCGCTGAGCACTGCGAGCTTCGCGTTGATCGCGCTGGCGGCTTCCATTACATGCCGCATGGTGGCTTCCATGCGTGCAAGACCGGCCTGGCCGCCACCGGCGAGTGTTGCCGTGTGATCCGCGATCGCGGAGACTTCGTCCATCGTGCGCACCAGTTCATTAGAGGTTGCCGAGATCTCTTTTGACGTCGCGCCGATTTCAGTCGTCGTGGCGGCAATCTCGCTCGCGGTTGCCTGCTGTTCCTTCGATGTCGCGGCCACCTCGGTGATCGAGGTGTTGACCTGGATGCTCGAGCGCTGGACCTGGCCGATCAGGGTGGTGAGGTCGTCGGCCATGCTGTTGAAACCGTCGGCGAGAGTCGTGAATTCGTCCCGGTGATCGAGTTGAAGCCGCCGGCTGAAATCGCCCTGACGCATCGTTTCAACGAGCCCAAGCAGCTTGCCCAGCGGGATCGTGACGGCGCGAAACAGCACAATCCCGGCCAGCAGGGCCAGGATAACCGCAATGACGAAGCCGATCGCGAGGGCGAGCTCGGCTGAGCGCACGATCGAGACGATCTTTTGCGTCGAGATCGATGTCTCGGCCTGATTGTTGGCCGCCATCGTTTCGATGGAGACGAGGATCTTCTGCAGCCGCGGTTCGAGGTCACCGCGTAGCGTCGCAAGAAGCGCTGGCGCGGAAGCGCCCGACTTCGCAGCGCTCAGCATCGTGTCCTCGGCCGTCAGATAGTCATCGCCGAGCGCACGGAGCGTCTGGTCGCTTTCGCGATCCTGATCGGTATCGATCCTCTGGCGGAAATCGGAGATGAGGGCGTTCAATCTCTGGCGATTTTCGAGGATCGCCGCGATGGTGCCGGCTCTTGCCGCCGGGGTCTCGTCGAGCGCGAGCTGGCGCAAGAGCGCGACCCCCTCGCTCCAGGCGGCGCGCATCTTGAGCCCTGCCACAAGCGAGGGAACCGAGTTGGTCTCGACGATCGTCGCTTCGCGCTCCGTCTGCCGGAACCAGTAATAGGCAGTGCCAGCGATCGCTGTCAGGACCACGAGGACCGCCAGGAAGCTGACGAGGATCCGGTGGCGTATCGACAGGTTCATCATTGGCTGTGTCCGTCATCAGGGCGCGGGCGAAAGGGTGTTCGTCGATCAGGCGCCATTTTCGGGCTGACCATGGCACCGATTGGTTTCAGCTCCGTTGCGTCAGGCGATGTGATGTTATGCATCGGCGGTGACGCAAGTCAGAGGTGGACGACGCCTGCCAGTGGCCTCGTTCAGACGAGAATTCATCAAGCCAGCAGCGGAGGAAAGCGCCATGGCGAAGAACACGATCTGTCTCTGGTATGACGGCGAGGCCGAAGCCGCCGCGAATTTCTATGCGAGCGTCTTTCCCGACAGTTCCGTCGATGCCGTCCATCGCGCGCCGGGCGATTTCCCGGGCGGCAAGGAAGGCGCCGTCCTGACCGTCCAGTTCACGGTGGCCGGCATTCCATGCCTCGGTCTCAATGGTGGCCCGATGTTCAAGCACAGCGAGGCCTTTTCGTTTCAGATCGCGACCGATGATCAGGAAGAGACCGACCGCTACTGGAATGCCATCGTCGGCAATGGTGGCCAGGAGAGCGCCTGTGGCTGGTGCCGCGACAATGGGGTCTTTCCTGGCAGATCACGCCGCGCGCATTGATGGATGCGCTCGCCGCCGGCGGCGACGAAGCGAAGCGCGCGTTCGAGGCCATGATGTCCATGACAAAGATCGATATCGCCGCGATCGAGGCGGCCCGCCGCGGGTGAGGCAACATCGAGGCCGGGGCGAGGATCATCGTCGCCGGCCTCCCTCGACTTCGCAGCTTGCCGCCCCATCTTCATTCTTCGGGGCAAAGACGGGCTGTGAAATCCATGAATCAAACTGCCGCGCCGTTCATCGACGAGATGGCAACTCTCTCGCCCGCTCTCAGGACCGCGCGCGACGAAGCCGTGCGCTATTGGTCGCCGAAGGAAGTTCCGTCCGCCGTCCTGCTGCTGGCACTTGGCCACAGGCTGGCCGACGATTTTGATGCGGCCGGCATCGGCACCAGCGAGCCTGTGTTCGACGGGATCGAGCGCGCGCTGGCGGAAGGCGACGCGGCCACCCAGTCTGCGGCCTCCGCCATGATCGAGGCTGTCGTCGCCCGTGCCGTCGACTTGGAGATCTGGCCAGAGATGCGCACGGTGTTTCGCGAAAAATCGGCGGCCCACGCCCTCACTTGCATGACGCTCGACCGTTAGCGCGCGAAGAGCCACTCCCCGGTCGCCCAGCCTCCTTTCCTTATCTTTTCCTGATGCGGCTGCTCTGCCTCCGCAATCGATAACTGACGTCGATCCGCCCATTTTCGTCCCTGCGAAATCATCAAGGGACGCATCATGGCGGACGTCATCTATCTCGTTATCGGCATCGGCTCGCTTCTGGCGCTCGGCGCCTATGGCCGGCTGCTCGCCCGGCTGATGTGAGGCTTTCATGATCGAGCCCCTCATCGGCCTCGGCGTCGCATTGCTGGTGGCCGCTTATCTGGTCATCGCGCTGCTTCATCCAGAGAAATTCTAGGCCAACGGAGCGTTTCATGTCCTTCGTCGGATGGCTGCAGATCGCAGCCCTTTGTCTTGCCGTTCTCGCGGTGATCAAGCCGCTCGGCCTCTATATGGCGCGCGTCTTTTCGGGCGAGCGCACAATTCTGTCGCCCGTGCTCATGCCGGCCGAAAAGGCGCTTTACCGGCTTGCCGGGGTCGATGACCAGCGCGAGCAGGGATGGCTCGCTTATGCGCTCGCGATGCTGGCCTTTTCCATCGCCAGCTTCGTCGTGCTCTACGCCATCCTGCGGCTTCAGGCGGTTCTGCCCCTCAACCCGCAAGGCTTCGGTGATGTGGCGCCGGATCTTGCCTTCAACACGGCCGTCAGCTTCCTCACCAACACCAACTGGCAGAACTATGCCGGCGAAACGACCATGAGCCAGTTCAGCCAGATGGCAGGGCTGACCGTGCAGAACTTCCTGTCGGCCGCCACCGGCATCGCTATCGCGATGGCTGTGACACGCGCCTTCATGCGCTCCAGGGCAAAGACGCTCGGCAATTTCTGGGTCGATCTCACCCGGGCGACGCTCTATGTGCTGCTTCCGCTTTCGATCGTGGTCGCGCTCGTCTTCGTGGCGATGGGCCTGCCTCAGACGCTTACGTCCTCGGTAACGGCGACGACCCTCGAAGGGGGAAGTCAGGTGATCGCGCTCGGTCCCGTCGCCAGCCAGGAGGCGATCAAGCAGATCGGCACCAATGGCGGCGGCTTCTTCAACGTCAATGCCGCTCATCCCTTCGAAAATCCGAGCGCGCTGTCGAACCTCCTGAACATCTTCGCGATGCTCTCCGTCTCCGCCGCGCTCGTCTACAGCTTCGGCCAGATGGTCGGCGAGCGCCGGCAGGGTTGGGCCTTTGTGGCTACCATCGCGATCCTGCTCATTGCAGGGGTCGGCGTCATCTACTGGGCCGAGGCGCATGGCAACCCGATCCTGACCGCGCTTGGGATCGACCCATCGGCCGGCAACATGGAAGGCAAGGAGGTCCGCTTCGGCCAATCGGCGAGCGCGCTCTATGCCGCTGTCACGACGGGACTGTCCGACGGCGGCGTCAACGCCATGCATGGTTCGCTGACCGGACTTGGCGGCCTCGTGCCGATGTTCCTGATCCAGCTTGGCGAGGTCCTGCCGGGCGGCGTCGGATCAGGACTCTACGGGCTGATCGTCTTCGCCATTCTCGCCGTCTTCGTTGCCGGCCTGATGGTCGGCCGCACGCCGGAATTTCTCGGCAAGAAGATCGATGGCCGCGAGATGAAGTTCGCCATGCTGGCCGTGCTGATCCTTCCGGTGGCGATCCTCGGTTTCACTGCCGTCTCGGCGATGCTGCCTGCAGCCGTCGCCAGCATCGGCACGCCGGGGCCGCACGGACTTTCCGAGATCCTCTACGCCTATAGCTCGGCGGCGGGAAACAACGGCTCCGCCTTTGGCGGGCTCTCCGGCAACACACCCTGGTACAATACGACGCTCGCCATCGCCATGCTGCTAGGACGCTTCGCCTATGTGATCCCGGTCCTCGCGATCGCCGGCTCCATCGCCGCCAAGGTCCGGGCGCCGGCCTCGAGCGGCACATTTCCGACCCATGGCCCGCTTTTCGTCGGTCTGCTGATCGGCGTGATCCTCATCCTCGGTGGCCTGCAATTCTTTCCGGCCCTGGCGCTCGGACCGATCGTCGAGCACTTCGCCATGCTCGCCGGCCAGTCTTTCTGAAGGGAAACATCATGTCTTCTACTCATCACTCGGTCCCGGCGACGAACCGGGCGCCTGGAGTGCTCGATCCGGCAATCCTTTTTCCAGCCGTCCGATCAGCCTTCGCGAAGCTCGATCCGCGCCAGTTGATGCGCAATCCGGTGATCTTCGTGACCGAGATCGTCGCGGCGCTGGTGACGCTCTTCTTCATCCGCGATCTCCTGGTTCATGACGGAGCCGGCTTCTCCGGCCAGATCGCCGCGTGGCTCTGGTTCACCGTGCTCTTCGCCACATTCGCGGAGGCTGTCGCCGAGGGACGTGGCCGGGCGCAGGCGGATAGCCTGAAGCGCAGCCGCTCCGACCTCCACGCCATGAGGCTTACCGGCCATGGCGATGCCACGGAACGGGTTGCGGCTACCGATCTCAAGGTCGGCGATCTCGTGCTGGTCGATGCGGGAGAGCTGATCCCCGGCGACGGCGAGGTCATCAGCGGCATCGCCTCGGTCAATGAAAGCGCCATCACCGGCGAATCCGCGCCCGTCATCCGCGAGGCGGGCGGTGATCGCTCCGCCGTGACGGGTGGCACGGAAGTTCTGTCGGACCGTCTGAAGATCCGTATCACGACCGCGCCCGGCTCGAGCTTCGTCGATCGCATGATTGCCCTGATCGAAGGGGCGAAACGCCAGAAGACCCCGAACGAGATCGCGCTGTCGATCCTGCTGGCCGGCCTCACCTTGATCTTCCTGATCGCCGTGGTGACGCTCTGGAGCCTTGCTCTCTATTCCGGCACGGTCCTTTCGGTGACGGTGCTCGCCGCGCTGCTGGTCACGCTGATTCCGACGACGATCGGCGGCCTGCTCTCGGCGATCGGCATCGCCGGCATGGACCGTCTGGTGCGGTTCAACGTGATCGCCACGTCCGGACGGGCCGTGGAGGCAGCCGGCGACGTCGATACGCTCCTGCTCGACAAGACCGGGACGATCACCTTCGGCAACCGGATGGCGACCGATTTCCTGCCGGCTCCGGAGGTGAGCGAAGGCGATCTGGCCGAAGCGGCGCTGCTTGCGAGCCTCGCGGACGAAACGCCTGAAGGCCGCTCGATCGTTGCGCTGGCGCGGGGCGACTATGGCATTCCCGCTCCCGACGTGACGCCGGACGCGATCATTCCCTTCGCGGCGGAAACGCGGTTGTCCGGCGTCGACATCGGCGAACGGCGGATCAGAAAGGGCGCGGTCGATTCCGTTCTGCGGTTTGCCGGTATCGGCCCGAACAACGTCCCGGCCGCGTTCCAAGTTGACGTCGATCGTGTGGCTCGGACCGGCGGAACGCCGCTCGCGGTCTGCGAGGGATCGCGCCTGCTTGGCGTCATCCATTTGAAGGATGTCGTCAAACCCGGCATCAAGGAGCGCTTTCAGCAGATGCGGGCCATGGGCATCCGCACCGTCATGGTCACCGGCGACAATCCCGTCACTGCCGCGGCGATCGCGTCGGAAGCCGGCGTCGACGATTTTCTCGCCGAGGCGAAGCCGGAGGACAAGCTCGCTTACATCCGCAAGGAGCAGGAGGGCGGCCGGCTGATCGCCATGTGCGGCGACGGCACCAATGACGCGCCTGCTCTGGCACAGGCCGATGTCGGCGTCGCCATGCAGACCGGCACGCAGGCGGCGCGGGAAGCGGCCAATATGGTGGACCTCGATTCCAGCCCCACCAAGCTCATCGAGATCGTCGAGATCGGCAAACAGTTGCTGATGACCCGTGGGTCGCTGACCACGTTCTCGATCGCCAACGATGTCGCGAAGTATTTCGCGATCATCCCGGCGCTGTTCGTTGCGACCTATCCTGCGCTGGCAGCGCTCAACATCATGGACCTCGGATCGCCCCGCTCGGCAATCCTCTCTGCCGTCATCTTCAATGCCCTGATCATCGTGGCGCTCATTCCGCTCGCGCTGAAGGGTGTTTCCTATCGCCCGGTCGGCGCGGCGGCGCTGCTCCGCCGCAACCTTCTCGTCTATGGACTCGGCGGCCTCGTCCTGCCTTTCGCGGGCATCAAGCTCGTCGATCTTGCCGTCAACGCACTCCATCTGGTGTAGTCATGCTCGCTCAAATCCGGCCCGCGCTCGTTTTGATGGCGCTGTTCACCCTTCTTGTTGGCCTTGCCTATCCGCTTGCGATCACCGGCGTCGCTGGCCTCGCCTTTCCAGGCGCGGCTAGCGGCAGCCTCATCGAGCGCGACGGAAAGGTCGTCGGCTCGGCGCTGATCGGGCAGTCCTTCGCCTCGGATCGCTACTTCTGGCCGCGGCCATCCGCGACCGGACCCGACCCTTACAACGCTGATGCCTCGTCCGGCTCCAATCTCGGCCCGACCTCCGCCAAGTTGCGCGATGGCGTCGCTGCCAACATCGCGAAACTCCGTGCTTCCGGCGTGACTGGGTCGGTTCCGGCCGACGCCGCGATGGCGTCCGGCTCGGGTCTCGATCCGGATATCTCGCCCGAATTTGCCCATGCACAGTCGGCGCGCATAGCGGCGGCGCGCGGATTGAGCGAGAAGGATGTGTCGGATCTCATCACGAATGCTCAGGAGGGGCGGCTCATGGGTTTCATCGGCGAACCGCGCGTCAATGTGCTGAAGCTCAATCTGGCGCTCGACAAACTGCAGGGCTGATCCGCCGACATGTCGGACCGCACGAGGAATGACGAAAGGCTCGATCCGGACCTGCTGCTGGCCTCGGCCGGCGGCGAGGGGCGGGGACGGCTGACCGTCTTCCTTGGCGCGGCGCCGGGCGTCGGCAAAACCTATGCGATGCTGTCGCGGGCTGCTCGGCTTCGGGGCAGCGGCGTCGATGTCGCGGTCGGTTTCGTCGAAACGCATGGTCGTACCGAGACCGCGGACCTCCTCCGCGGTCTCGAGGTGCTGCCGCGCCGTCCGGCTGCCGCGAGCCATGGCATCGAGGCGTTTGACCTCGACGCGGCGCTGGCGCGTCATCCCCGCGTCATGATCGTCGACGAACTCGCCGCCAGCAATCCCGCCGGCTCGCGCCATCCGAAGCGCTATCAGGATATCGAGGAACTCCTCGGCGCCGGCATCGATGTCTGGACGACGCTCAACATCCAGCATCTGGAAAGCCTTGCCGACGTTGTCGCCGACATCACCGGGGTGCGCATTCGCGAGCGCGTGCCCGACGTGGTGCTCAGCAAGTCTGACGAGGTCGTGCTGGTCGATCTGCCACCGGCCGAACTCATCGAGCGGCTGAAGGACGGCAAGGTCTATCTGCCCGACAATGCCAGGCGGGCGAGCGAACGGTTCTTCCGCCTCGGAAATCTGACGGCGCTGCGGGAATTGGCCTTGCGGCGCACTGCTGATCTCGTCGACGACGATGTCGTCGAATATGTGAAGCAGCATGCCATCAAGGGCGCCTGGGCAAGCTCCGAGCGGCTGATCGTCTGCATCGGGCCGGATGCGCTCTCCGAGCGCGTTGTCCGTACGGCGAGCCGTCTGGCCTCGGGCCTGAACGCCCCCTTCATCGTGGTGTCGCTGGAACGGGCGGATCACGAGGCACAGGCCGCCGATCCCGGCCGGATCGACGCGTTGTTTCGTCTTGCCGAAAGCCTTGGCGGCGAGACGCGGCGGCTGGTCTCCACCGACTTCGTCTCTGATCTGCTGAAGCTCGCGCGCAGCGAGCATGCCACGCAATTTGTGGTCGGCGCGAATGTCCGTCGCCGCTGGTGGCCATTTCGCGCGCCCTCGCTCGGCGAGGCGCTGGTCGCCCGCGCCAGCGGGCTCGCGGTCCATCTGATCACGGAAGATCGTGACGAGCCGCTGCGCCCGGCGCGCGCCCGGCGCCGCGTCGCCATCCACGCGCCTGCGGTCGCGCTCGCCGTGGCCACGGTCGCGTTCGCCACCGCGCTTGGGCTCGCGATCGGCCATCTGGTGCCGCTCTCCAATGTCTCGCTGCTGTTCCTGCTCGCCGTCGTGGTGTCGGCCAATCGCGCCGGCTATGTCGCGGCGCTCACCGCTGCCGTTCTGTCGGGCCTCGCCTATAATTTCTTCTTCATTGCGCCGCTCTACACCTTCACGATCGCCTCACCGCATGAGGTCTTCGCCTTCGCGGTGTTTCTCGCCGCAGCGATCTTCGCGGGCGGGCTTGCCTCGCGTGTCCGCGAACAGGCGGAGACGGCGCGTGCCCGCGCGATCGCGGTGCAGTCGCTCTATGACTTCGCTCGCAAACTGTCGCGGACGGCGCGGACGGAGGACGTGCTCTGGGCAGCGGTCTCGCAACTCAACGAGAGTTTCGGGCGTCCGGCGGTGCTGCTGCTGCCGTCGGGCGACGAATTACGGACGGCCGCAGCCTGGCCGCCCGACGTCGAGCTCGACATCTCCGAGACGGCGGCCGCCCGGTGGGCCTTTCAACACAACGAGGCCGCCGGCCGCCGAACGGGAACCCTCCCGGCAGGCGCCTACCAGTTCCGCCCGCTGGAGAGCCCGCACGGCATTGTCGGCGTCTGCGGCATCGGTTGGGGCGAGCAGGACCTCGACGGTCAGTCGGAGCGCATGCTGCTTGCCGTCATGGATCAGGCCGCGATCGCCATCGACCGCGCGCGCCTTGCCGAAGAGAGCATCGCGCACGCAACCCGGCTGGAAGGTGAAGCGCTCCGCACGACGCTGCTCTCCTCAATCTCGCACGATCTGCGCACGCCGCTGGCCACCATCACGGGCGCCGTCACCAGCCTTCGCGAACTCGGCGATCGCATGGGCCCGGAAAGCCGCGATGATCTGCTCTTGACGATCGAGGAGGAAGGCGCTCGGCTCAGCCGCTTCGTCGCCAACCTTCTCGACATGACGCGGATCGAGGCCGGCGCGCTCGAAGTGCGCAGGGAGTGGCTCGACATCGCCGATGTGATCCGCGCCGCGGTCGAGCGCTGCCGACGTTATTTCCCCGGTCTGGTGGTCGAGACCAGCATCGCGCCGGGGCTGCCGCTGATGCAGGGCGACGGTGTTCTCCTCGGACAGGTTCTGTTCAACCTGCTCGACAATGCGTCCAAATATGCGGCCGGCGAGCCTGTCCGCATCTATGCGCGCAAGGAAGCGGATGCGATCGTCATCTCGGTCACCGATCAGGGGAGCGGAATTGCAAAGGCTGAGCTTGAGACCGTGTTCGACAAATTCTATCGCCGCGGCCAGCCCGATGGCCGTGCGCCCGGCACCGGGCTCGGGCTTTCGATCGCGCGCGGTTTCGTCGAGGCGATGGGCGGCACGATCAAGGCCGAAAGCCCGGCTCAGCGTCGCCGCGGCACGCGCATGGTGATCCGCTTCCCCTTGCCGGATCATCACGAGACGATGGCGGTGCGGCCATGAGCGGTGACCGGATCCTGGTCGTCGATGACGAGCCGCAGATTCAGCGCTTCCTGAAGCCGGCGCTCACGGCTGCAGGATACGAGGTGATCCAGGCCGCAACCGGCACCGAGGCCTTGAAGTTCGCAGCTACGGCCGCGCCCGACGTCGTCATCCTCGATCTCGGTCTGCCGGATATGGACGGCAAGGACGTCGTCGCGAAGCTGCGTGGCTGGAGCGAGGTGCCCATCATCATTCTGTCGGCCCGCGACCGCGAGACCGAGAAGATCGCCGCACTCGACCTCGGCGCAGACGACTATATCGAGAAGCCGTTCGGCATCGGCGAATTGACGGCCCGCGTCCGCACGGCGCTTCGCCATCGGATGCGACAGGCCGGCGAATTCGAAAGCGTTTCAGTCGATGGTGTCGAGATCGACACCCTGCGCCGGCTGGTCACGCGCGACGGCGAGACGGTGAAGCTGACGCCGAAGGAATATGACCTCCTCGTCTTGCTGGCGCGCCATGCCGGGCGCGTCGTCACGCATCGCACGCTCCTGACTGCGGTCTGGGGCCCAGCGCATGGCGAGGATCTGCATTATCTGCGCGTCTTCGTTGGTCAGCTCCGTCAGAAGATCGAGCGCGACCCTGCCCATCCGGCCATCATCCGCACCGAGCCGGGTGTCGGCTATCGGTTCGTAGACGCATAGCGGCGATGGAGCGGCGTATCGTGCCGTTGTTGCGATCGACGGTCAGCGGACTGCCGCGCTTCACCCGGTTGATACGGAGTGCCCCGCGAGAAGCGAAGCATGCGCGGCGAGCCTGCGAGATGCGAACTCGGTGAAGAGCCGCACGCGCTCCGTCTTGCGTGTCTCTCCCTGCGTCAGAAGCCAGAGCGTTGCGTGTGCGTTCAGATCGACGCCTGGCACCCTCGCCAGAAGGGGATCTGCATCCCCGACGAAACACGGCAATCTTGTCATGCCGATGCCTTGCCGTGCTGCGGCGATCTGCGCCTCGGCGTCCGGCGTCCTGAACGGAACCCCTGCGGCGCGGACCTCACCCTCGTTGGCCCAGTCCGGAACGCCCTGCACGCCGATGACGATCGGCCGGATCGGATCCCGCTCGCCCTCTTGCCACTCGGCTAGTCGGTCGCGGGACATATAGACGCCTGAGAACATCTCCGGGCCTTTCAGCCCGTGAAGATTGAGGGGCAGGTTTCTGCGATCGGCGACGATGCGGATCGCGACGTCCGCCTCACGGTTGGTCAGGTTCACGACATCGCCGGTCGACACGATCTCGATCTCGATCTCCGGATGGATACGCGCAAAATCGGCGAGGTCAGGCATGAGCAGGTGTGTCGCAAGGAACGGCGGCAGCGTCACGCGCAGGAGCCCGCGCACGCTCTTGTCGCGACCGAAGACGCGCGTTTCCAACTGATGCGAAAAGGTCTCCATCTGGCTCGCGAGTTCGATGACTTCCTCACCAGCCGCCGTCACGCGATAGCCCGAAGGCAGCTTCTCGAACATGCGCGCCCCGAGGCGTTTCTCGAGCTGTGCGATGCGCCGCAACACGGTCGAGTGATTGACGCCGAGGTGCCCCGCGGCAGCCCGCACTGAGCCTCCGCGCGCGACGGCAAGAAAATAGCGAACATCATCCCAGTCGATCATGGTGCAATCCAGCACCGCGCGGTGCCCCTTCGATCTTGCCTCTCTAGCACGCCGAACGACAGATCGTGCTGTGAAGGATGAGAATTTCGGCGGTCGCGTCGTAGTGCGGGATCACGACCGCTTGTCCTCAAGCCAGACGCCAGGTTTCCGGTCGGATCGATTTCGCACCACCGATATGCACGGTTCCGCACTGCGCGGCTGACGCTGGCGGTCCCATTTCCAGCGTCTCGGGACCTCCCCGGGCAGTCCAGACAGAGCCTTGAAGGAAGCAGAAATGGGAAAGCTAGAAGGCAAGGTGGCGGTCGTCACCGGCGGCGCAACGGGCATCGGCCTCGCCGCGGCGAAGCGCTTCATCGAGGAGGGGGCCTTCGTCTTCATCGTCGGTCGTCGTCAGGAAGCGCTCGACAACGCGCTGGCCGATCTCGGAGCCAACGCCCGCGCGGTGAAGGGCTCGGTCTCGGATCTCACCGACCTCGACCGGCTCTATGCGGCGGTGAAGGACGAGTACGGAACGCTCGACATCGTTTTCGCCAATGCGGGGGCGGGTAGCCAGCTCCGGCTCGGCGAGATCACCGCCGAGCACATCGACGAAACCTTCGACACCAATGTGAAGGGCACGATCTTCACCGTCCAGAAGGCGCTGCCGCTGATGCGCGAGGGCGGGTCGATCATCCTGACGGGATCGAGCGCCGGCACCACGGGCGCTCCGGGGATGACGGCCTACAGCGCAAGCAAGGCGGCCGTGCGCAACCTCGCCAAAACTTGGGCGGAGGACCTGAAGGGCACTGGCATCCGGGTCAACGTCCTGTCGCCGGGGGCGACGGCGACCGAACTCGCCAAGGAAGCGCTGGGCGAGGCGGGGCAAAAGGTGTTCGCCTCGATGACACCGCTCCAGCGCATGGCCGATCCGGCCGAGATCGGCGCAGTCGCTGCCTTTCTCGCCTCATCGGACAGCAGCTTCATGACCGCCAGCGAGGTCGCCGTCGACGGCGGTCTGGCGCAGCTCTGATCCGCCCGATTCCCCCTCGGCCCATACAATGAAGGATGGAAAATCATGAAAAAACTTGAAGGCAAGGTCGCGGTTATCACCGGCGGCAGCAGCGGTATCGGGTTGGCCACGGCCAAGCGCTTCGTCGAAGATGGCGCGCATGTCGTGATCACCGGACGCCGAGAGAAAGAGCTGAAAGAGGCCGCGGCTCTCATCGACAGCAACGTGACGACCGTCGTCGGCGACGTATCGCGACTGGATGATCTCGATCGGCTCTATGCGGTCGTGAAAGAGAAGCATGGTCACATCGACATTCTCTTCGCGAATGCAGGCGCTGGGACCATCGCGCCGCTCGCGGTGGCGACGGAGGCCCATTTCGACCAGACCTTCGACGTCAACGTGAAGGGCCTGTTCTTCACGGTGCAAAAGGCCCTTCCGCTCCTCAGAGACGGCGGCTCTGTTATCCTGACCTCTTCGGTCTCGAACGTGTTGGGACTGCCAGGATTCAGCGCTTACGCCGCGAGCAAGGCGGCTGTTCGCAATTTCGCCCGCGCTTGGACGCTGGAGCTGAAAGATCGCAACATCCGCGTGAATGCGATGAGCCCCGGGCCAATCGAGACCCCGGCCCTGGAGACGACGACCGGTCTTACCCCTGAGCAAGCCAGGCAGGCCGCCGCCCAATTCGCCTCACAAATTCCGATGGGTCGCAGGGGCAAGCCGGACGAAGTCGCGGCTGCGGTCATGTTCCTCGCCTCCGATGAGAGCTCCTACATCACGGGCCTTGATCTCGCCGTCGATGGCGGCATGGCCCAGGTCTGACACGGCGCCACAGAAGATCGGAAATCATCATGAGCACCGCAATCATCGGCTTCGGCAGCATCGGTCACGCTCTTGCCAAAGCGTTCGCCCGCAAGGGAATCGAAGTTTCCGTCGCGACGACGCGCGATCCGGAAAGCTTTGCATCCGAAGCGGCCGCGATCGGCCCCACGATCAGAGCGACAACGCTGGAGGAAGCCATCAAGGCTGACGTCATTTTCCTGGCCGTCCGCTTCGAGCAGCACGAAGATGTCGGAAAGGCGCTGCCCTCGTGGCAGGGTAAGACCATCGTCGATGTGACGAATGTCTATGGCGTGCCGCCAGAGCAACTGGTCGACCTCCCATCCTCCGCCTTTGTTGCGAAGTCGTTCAGAGGTGCCAGGCTCGTCAAGGGCTTCAATCACCTGATCGCGGCGACCCTCGCAACCGATCCGGTTGTCGAGAGCGGACACCGGGTCGTCTTCCTGTCGAGTGACGATGAGGACGCGATCGAGCCCGTGGCGGCCTTGGCCAAACAGCTCGGATTCGCACCCGTCAACCTGGGAAAGCTCAGCGAGGGCGGCGCGCTGGTACACGCGCGCGGCCGCACATGGGGCCGGCTCATTTTCCAGGATCTATTCAAGAAGGAGCCCTGATCACCTGAGGGTGCCTTGAACGGGATGCCACGAAGGCCTCGACATCTCGTCGGCAGCGACGAGACGTCGAGACTTGGCGAGAGCGGCCTTAGCGGACTGCGGTTGTCAGGCGCTCGGCGGCCCGGCGGGCTTCTGTTTCGCGGAGCGGCAGAACGCTGGTCAAGCGCTCCCGGCAGGCCGCCACAATCGCGGCGGGAGCGACGTCCGGGCGCCCCGCGTTGAACGGCGGCTCGGGGGCATATTCGAGGCCGAGCTGAATGGTCTGTGCGATCTCCGCACCACCGATCTCGGCCAGCACCGCCAGCGCAAAATCGATGCCTGCGGTGACACCGCCGCCCGTAATGACATTGCCGTCGCGCACCACGCGCCCATCATCGGCGATCGCACCGAACAGCGGCAGCAGATGCCGCCACGCCCAATGGCACGCTGCGCGCCGGCCGGTCAGCAGGCCAGCCGCACGGAGGATGAGCGAGCCGGTACAGACGGAGGTGACATAGCGCGCACCGAGGCCCAATCGGCGGATCTCGCCAACAAACGCCGCATCGAGCGCCACCTTCGTCGCCGTGGCGCCGCCCGCAACGCAGATCAGATCGCAGGTTGCAATATCGGCAAGCCACCTCACCGAGCGGAACAACTGCAACAGCTGTTTCCGGCGGTGCGGGTCGAAGCGGACCGCATCCATATCCGCGATGGCGCGATCTGGACCTCGGCGGGGATCAGCGCCGGGATTGATCTGACATTGGCATTGATCGCGGAAGATCTTGGCGAAGCAATCGCTCGGCGCGTCGCGCAGGAGATGGTCGTCTACTATCGCCGTCCCGGCGGGCAGTCACAGTTTTCTGCTCTCGCCGACCTTGGCAGCGATGCCACGGTCTTCTCTCCGCTGATCGCCTATATCCGCTCCAATCTGTCGGAGCGTCTGGCAGTCGAGCAGCTTGCCGAGCGGATGGCGATGAGCCCGCGTAACTTTTCCCGCGCCTTCACGCGTATTGTCGGCGTCAGCCCGGCCAAGGCGGTGGAGCGGCTGAGACTGGAAGTCGCGCGAGAACGTGTCGAAAATTCGCGCGAGCCGATCGAGATGATTGCCTCGTCGACGGGTTTTCATGATCCCGAACGCATGCGCCGGGCATTCGTCCGCCATTTCGGCCAGCCGCCGCAGTCGCTCCGCCGCGCCAGCGTCTGATTGAACTCAGCCGCCTATCGCGGCCGTCGGGGCCACAGCCAGATTGCGCTAGAGAGACCGTCCGCCGATCGTCTCGGAGGGATAGAAGCGATCGGCCAATGGCAGGCAGGCAGCGCCGAGCGCAACGGCCTTCCGGTCGCGCGATCCCTCGCGGACCGACAGATCCATGGCTTCGACGGTGCCCAATTGGGCGAGCGACGCGCGCAGCGTGACGCAGATCCGCTGCAACACATCGATCGGGATAGATCCGTCGACGATCACCGTGCGGCAGGGCACCACTGCCACGGCGGCGCTGACGGCATAGGCAATGCCGCGGGCGAGCTGTTCAATGGCTTCGGGTTCCGCCGAGCCGGACGCCACAAGCGGCGCCAGGCTCCAGAGAGGCGTCATGGCGCCATCCGCGCCAGGAACGAGGATCTTGCAGAGATTGGGACCCATGTCGTCGCGGGCGAAACGAATGCGTCCATCCTGCACGAGCCCGCCACTGACCGATTCATCAATGAAGACATACAGGAAATTCTGCGCCCCGCTGCTCAGGCCATAGATCAGTTCGGCGCTGCAGGCGGCCAGCGCTTCGCTCGAAACATATGTCGCGACGTCCAGTGTCTGGCCGACCCCGTCCAGTGCCTCTTCAACCTGTAGCCAGGGTGTTCGGGCGCGATCGCGCCCCAGGCTGCCATTGGCGATGGAAAGGCCGACCCCCTGAAAACGGGCGCGCTGGTCCGGGTCATGCGCGGGCCGCATCTTCGTCACCGCGTCCCGAACAAATCGCACGATGCGATCGACGTCGGGCTCGGCGATCGCCCCCGACCGTTCGGAGATGACATGGCCGGTGAAATCGACGAGTGCCGCGCGCATGTCTCCTCGGCCCACATGCACGCCGAGAAACATCGCGCCGTCGGGGTTCAAGCTCAGGGGCACGGAGGGTTGTCCGACCTTGCCACGGACCGGCTTGCCGGCGAGCAGTAGGCCGGCGTCGACAAGGCTGTGGGAAATGACCGATGCCGTCTGGGCCGTGAGCCCCGAGAGTTCGGCTATCTGGGCTCGCGAGAGCTGGCCATGGGCGCGGATCAACGAAAGCACGAGACGTTCATTCGCAGCGCGCAGGGCAACATGGTTCGAGCCGGGGCCGGCCTGCTGCACCACAGTCGAAGTTCGGAGAACCGTGGTTCCTGGGATATGGCCGGTCATAGACGCGTCTCCACAGTCATCGCCGCGCGACTTAATTAAATCATACTGACTTATTGATTGACCGCGTTTCCGGGTCAAGCGTAGTCATATCGAGACACAACTGGATAAGGTACCGGAAATGGATACTCGCTGGATTGCATCCTGGACCGCGGCTCCCATGAACGTCTGGGGACCGGATGCTCCGCCGTCCGGATTCTACGGCCAGACGATCCGCGAGATCGCGCGTACCAGCGTCGCGGGCAGCGGTGTCGTCGTTCGATTCACCAACGAACATGGAACGACCCCTATCCACATCGAGGCGGCGGAGATCGCGCGCGCTGGCGAGGCCGGCCGCCTCGAGCCGCTTTCGACGCGGCCTTTGACGTTCGGGGGAAGCGGAAGCGCGATCATCCATCCGGGAGCACCCTTGTTGAGCGATCCCGTCGACATGATCGTGGGACCGCTTGCCCGACTCTCGGTGAGTTATTTCAGTTCAGGCTTCATTCCCGTCGAGACCCACCATCTCGAAGCGCAGCAGACGGCCTATATTTCCACCCCGGGCAATTTCGTGGCAGCGGGGGAAATGATCGTTCAGCGGACGACGACGAGCCACTATCTGCTTTCCGCGATCTACACGCGTGCACCGCGGACTGCTCGGGCCGTCGTCTGCTTCGGGGATTCGATCACCGACGGGTATGGATCCTCGATCGATGCCGATCGCCGCTGGCCGGATGTTCTGGCGGAGAGGCTGCTCGCTGCAAGGGGTTTCGGCAGCGTCGCGGTGCTAAACCAGGGCATCGGTGGCAACCGCCTGATTCACAGCCGACGCGGCGCGCGGGCGCTCGAACGCTTCGACCGAGACGTTCTGAGCATCGATGGCGTGTCGCACCTGATCATGCTCGAGGGAATCAACGACATCGTCTGGCCGAATACGGCGTTGGCGGGGCCACAGGAGGTGGTCAGCGCCAGCGACATCATCGGCGCTCTTCAGCAGATCATCGCGCGTGCCAGGCTGGCGGGCATCAGGGTGATGCTCGGCACGATCTTGCCATTCGAGGGCGCGCTGCCGGAGTTTCCGCGCGGCGGATATTATACGGGCGAGAAAGAGCGCCTTCGGCAAGCCGTCAACCGCTTCATTCGAGAGGATAGCCGGGCCGATGCCGTCGTCGACTTCGACGCCGTCATGCGCGACCCGGCCCATCCGGTGCGCCTCCTCGGCGAGTATGATTCTGGCGACCACATCCATCCGAACGACGCCGGCTACAGGGCGATGGCGGGCGCCGTCGACCTCACCTTTTTAGGTTGACAATTAAATCAGACTGAATTAGTTATTGAGTAGTGATACGGTACTGAGGGATGGCTGTAGCGCTGAAGGAAATCCGTCGACTTGTGCACGAGGGCAGCTCCGGAGGTCCTCGCCGCGTCGGCACCATCCTCTCGCTCAGCCATTAGCAATTGTAGCGCTTGGAGGGCGATGCAAGCAGGGGACGGGTCGAGCGAAAGCTGCCCATGTCGCTAGGCGATAACTCCGGGACAGCCTTGCTGCCGTCTCGGCAGGGCCACTGCCCCAAAGGATGGGCGGCCGAAAGCGCGATCGTTTAGCCAGGCATATGCAACAATTGAGGTCTCGCTCGGCGCTGCCTGGCAGCCGGCGAAGGCGAGGAGAGGGAGGAAGACAATGTCGAACCTGCACAACCGGCGGAGTTTGGTCCGCCTATCGTTGGCGACTGCTACGGCCATGGTCCTGATAGGTACGTCGCTGACCGCCGCCCAGGCGGCGCCAATCAAATCCATCTTGTTCGTCAATCCGCTGCCGAAATATCCGGCCTGGCGGCTCATCGGCGACTGCGTGGCCAAGGAGGCCCAGGCCAACAACATTGCCGCAACAGAGTCTGGCCCCACCGACGGCACGCTCAACACCACCATGATGATGCAGCAAGTGCAGCAGGGTATCGCCAACGAGGTCGGCGCGATCGTGACATTCCCGGCGACGGACGGCTTCATGCCGTTGCTGCAGCAGGCGCGGGACGCCGGCATCATGGTCGGCACGCTCTACGGCGCCGCCGGGACGGCTACAGGCTCGCAGGTGAATGTCGGGGCCAATTTCGCGAAGATGGGCGAAGTCATGGTCCAGGCCATTGCCGAGCGCGAAGGCCAGCAGAATGTCGGCTTGATGATTCAGGGCCCGACCGGCGCGGGCAAGGCCTATGCCGAGGGCTTCGAGGCGGCTGCCGCCAAGACGTCGAACGTGAAGGTCATCGCCACGGTCAATACGGGTGACGACGCCAACAAGGCGCTCGACCAGGCCAATGCGCTGCTGATCGCCCATCCCGAGATCAACGTCATCGCCTCGCATATGGGCACCGCCACACAGGGGGCGGCGGCTGCCATCAAGGCGAAGGATCTCGTCGGAAAGGTGGTGATGGTCGCCAATGGCGCGGCTGGCGGCGGCGTCGAAGGGCTCGACGACGGCACCGTCTACAAGCTGTTGATGCAGGACATGTGCGGCGCCGGCACCCAGATCGTCGCATCGCTGGTGAAGATCAACAACGGCGAAACGCTGCCCCAGCAAGTCGATGTCGGCATCCAGATGTTCGGCAAGGACGGCATCAAGGACTACATCGCCAAGGGCTGGCAATGAGCGCGCGCTCCGAAAAGGCAGATGGCGTCCCGGAGCAATCTGGGGCGCCAGCCCTCGCGCTGCGGCGCATCGGCAAGGCCTTCGGTCAAGTGAAGGCCTTGGCCCGTGTCGACCTCGCGGCCTATCCCGGCGAGATCCATTTCATCGTGGGTGACAATGGTGCCGGCAAGTCGACGACGCTGAAGATCCTGTCCGGCATCTATCAGGCCGACGAAGGTGAGGTGCTGATCCACCAGCAACCCGTGCATATGCGCGACGCTTCCGAGGCGCACAGGCATGGCATCGCCGTGGTGCATCAGGACCTGGCTCTGGTCGAATGCCTCGACGTAGCTACCAATATGGCGCTCGGAGCGATCCCGCGTCGCGGCCGCTTCATGCTGGACCGCGCGCGAATGGAACGGGACGCCGCCGAGGTACTGGCGAATCTCAAGATCCGCGTCGGCTCCGTAAGGACGCAGATCGGACTGCTCTCAGGCGGCGAAAGGCAGATCGTGGCCATCGCGCGGGCGGTTCGCATGAACCTGCCGATCATTCTGCTGGATGAGCCGACGGCAGCGCTCGGCGTCAGGGAGACAGCGCATGTCGGTGACATTCTCGACGAGCTGCGCAGACAGGGCAAGACGGTGATCTGCATCAGCCATGACCTCGAATTCGTCTTCGCCCATGCCGACCGCATCACGGTCATGCGCCTCGGCAATTCGGTCGCAACTCTGATGCGCAGGAACACGACCCGCGATGAAGTGGTCGGCATGATCACCGGGACTATCGAAGCACTCGATCCAGAACGCGCAGGTGCAGCATGAGCATCAAGACGGAAAACGGCGCCTCTCGCCAAGCTCCTCGCCGGCTCAATGCAGAAGCCTTCCTGCGGCCTGAGACCACCCTTATTGCCGTGATCCTCGCCATTGGCATTGCCACGGCCTTCAGGAACCCGAATTTCCTGAACGTCGGTAACCTGACGGACATTGCCCGTGCTGCCGTCATCTACTTCGTGATGGCATGCGGCGCTTCGCTGCTGATGATCGGCGGCGGGCTCGACTTTTCGGTCGGTTCTGTCTTCACGCTCGGCGGCATCACCGCGGCGTGGCTCATGGCTCATGCGGGCTTGTCGTGGCCATTCGCGATTGCTGTCGGCCTGCTGGTCGGGACGCTTGCGGGCTACGCGAACAGCCAGGTGATTGCGCGGCTGCATGTACCGCCGATCATCGCCACGCTGGGCACTTTCTTCATCTTCACCGGTCTGTGCGTCCAGATCACGGGCGGACAGGACATCGTGCCGCTCCCCAAGGATTTTCAGCGGCTCGGCCAGGGCTCCGTGCTCGGTGTGCCCTTCGTCGTCATCTATGCTGTGGTCATCGGGTTCATCGCCTGGTTCGTGCTTGAGCACACTCCGTTCGGCGTCGAGGTGCGTGCCGTGGGCGGCAATCGCAAAGCGGCTGTCGCGAATGGCCTCAAGGTGAAGCGCATCGAGACGGTGCTCTACATGCTGGGCGGGTTCACGGCGTCATTGGCCGGGATCATCTATGCGGCACGTGTCGGGAGCGGCCAGGTTTCGGCCGGAGGCTCCGGCGTCACGCTCTCCGTAGTCACCGCGGTGCTCATTGGCGGAATCAGCCTGCTCGGCGGACTCGGCAGCATCACCGGCGTCGCCGTCGGAGCGATCCTGCTTTCGACGATCGACAACGCGTTGATCGTGGCGGCGGTACCGCCGCAGTACAACACCATTGTCGTCGGCGTCATCCTGATCGCCGCTGTTGCAATCGATCACGTCCGTCGGGAGCGGCTATATCGAGTTCGACGGTGAATTGGCTCCGCGATGGCTTTTCCCGGGCTCTTCAGTCCAGTCCATCGGCCTGATGCGGCGGGCGGCCCGTATGACGACCGGAGCGCCCGCCTCGAAACATAACCAGCTTCGTCAAGGAGCGGATTGAGAACGCTCGCTGACACGACGATGCTGGATCGGGCGCGGTACCGCGGGGCTTACTGCTCTGGCGTAAGGATGATGCGGCCGGCGAGGTCGCGGCTTTCCATACGCTCATGCGCCTTGACGGCTTCTTTGAAAGGGAGAACGTCGATTTCCATGTCTCCCAATCCTGATGCGGCGGCTTTCACCGCAGCCTCTAGAGCAAGGCGAACGGCCTGTGGGTGAGTTGGAAGATAGGCACCCGCGTTAAAACCGGAGACAGTGGTGCTCCCCAGCCACAAGTCGTTGGACTTAATTTGATGATCCCAATCGCCGCTGGCATTCCCCGCGACGATGAGGCGGCTGCCCGGCTTCATCACCGTAAAGCTATTGCTGCGCAGAACGCCGCCGACCGGGTCGATGACGACGTCAAACCTCTCGTCGCCGAGCGCGCTCGATAAATCCGCGGAATCGACGATCCGGTCGTAGGGCAACCTTGTTTTCCTTGCGGCCTCCATTTTACTCGCGCGTACGGTCCCGACCACGCGAGATGCGCCGAGCTGCTTGGCTATGCCAGGAAACGCAGCGGCGAAGCCGCCGAGTGCCCCATGCACCAGCACGGTTTCGCCTGCGCTCAAGTGAGCGACCTGAGTGAGGGCGACATGTGCCATCGCGGCATTGGGGATAAACGCGACGGCTAGTATGGGATCAATGTTGTCGCGTTCGATCGAGATGACTGCACTGGCAGGCGCTATGTAGATGGAGGCATAACCTCCGGTGCCGGCCCCGGCCGACATCGACACGACCTTCTCGCCGATGGTGAGGCCCGTCACACCCGCGCCGAGGGCGCGCACCTTACCAGCGACCTCGAGACCAGGGACGAAAGGGGGCTGGGCCATGCCTGGGACGTCTTTAAACAGCCCTCGGCGGAAAAGGACATCAATCAAGCCCACTGTGGCATGGGTGACGTCGATCGCAATCTGACCAGGTCCGGGCGTAGGGTCTGGAAGATCAACAACGGCAAGAACGCTCGGATCTCCGAACTGAGTGGCTTGGATCGCTTTCATCAGTCTATCCTTTTACATGGCTCCTCTTGCGGAGCAGTTTCGAGACGAAACCTTTTCGGCCTTGAACTGTGGATGGGCTCAGTCGAAGATCGCTGCATTTGTGAACGGGATCATCCTTGCCGCGTCGTGTTCCTGTCCAAAGCCGGACGTCTGAACCCGCCGGGTGTCCGTTGGCGAACTGCTCGGGGATAGTCTTCCGGTCGTTCTCCACGTCTGCGCCCTGAAGGTCTGATTGAACTCCAAGACGCTTCGACGGTGCTCGCGCAACAGCGAAAGAAATCGGCGCTACCTATGACTGTCCAAACAGTCATTCAATTTCTGAAATTTAGTTGAGCGCCTTCCACATCGCTTCAAACCCTAGCGTACAAATCCGTTCAGCCTGCTCAGGCTGTCTGATCATAAAGTCGGTTGTCGTAGAGACGCTGGACTCCACCAAAGCGCCAACGAAGTAAGGAGGCGCATCACGCAACGCGCCATTCATGCTTGCTCGGCGCACCAGTTCCAAAGAAGCATGAGCCGACTGGAAGGCTTGTTTCCGACTTAGTTCGGAGATCTGATCCGAAACGCCAAGTTGCGCCAAAGCACGCCGCTTTGCGGGATTTGCTGCCCCCCAACGCGTCCAGGTCAACCAAAGATGCTGGAATTGGTCACGGACATCGTCGTTCGAGCTTGGCTGCAAATTCACTGCATCGACCAGTTCGGTTTTCAGCTCCAGGTACAGGGCATTCAGAAGGGCACCCTTCGTTTCAAAATATGTGAAGACGGAACCGTGAGGAACACCAGCCCTCTTCGCGATTTCCGCCGTCGCCGCCCCCAAGCCTTGCTGAGCGACAAGTTCCGTCGCTGCGGATAGGATTGCGTTCCGTCGGTCCTCACTCAGGGGTCTCGCCATCTGCCCTATCCTTTTCACACCAAAATAATGACTGTTTGCTCGCTCATCGTCAAGGTGATCTAGACAGCAGTTTGGATGCCGTTTTCCGTGTTGTTGGATTTGGTACGCTGCCCCTGTGAGCGAAGCCCCAGTAAGCCCTCCCGGACTATGGCGTCAACGTAGCGACTATCTTCGTCGTCGTGACGTGTCAGAGAGTATACGCGGTCTCGGGATCAGCGGACCTCGAGAAATCGGAATTCGCCGACATCGACTTTCCCTGACGAAAACGGTGGGGCGGGTGGCCGGGTCTAGCCGGCACTCCTGTCGGACCCTCGATTTTGAATCCTGAGCGTCGACCAATTCCACTACACCCGCACATTTGCCGCCGATTCTATCCGACGCGCTCGGCTCCTATGTCGCACCTAAAGCAGCCGATAACGTCTTTTGGCCCCACACCGCTGAACCTCGACCGGCGCCGAGATGATAAGGCAAACAGATTGCATGCAATATGGTCTTACATGCCTGTAGAATCGCCTTGACGCAACTTTTGCTGGCATCCTAGCTTGCTGCCGGGACAGGCAGGTTTCGTGGCCGGGCGGTGGCTGACGCGCTCGTTTCTTTCGGCGCAACAGCACGTGGGGAATGACTCCACGAATCCGTCGGCGAACCAGCGACGGGGCAAATGATGGCGTTCTACAAGGGTTCGGCCGGCGGCTGTTTCAGGCCGTCGCGGGCGTTGCTGCTGTGCGGGGCGAGCGTAGTGGCGCTTGCCGCTATTTCGGGGGTGGCCGCATCGGCACAGGCGGAGGACGTTACCCGGCGCGAGACGTTCGGGGCCAATGGCCGCGACGCGAATACCGGCTTTTCGAGCGTGACCTCGACACCCGGCGCCCGTGGCGCGGACGTCGTCATCACCAACACCCACAGTTCGTCCAAGAGCTCGACGTCGACGACGGCCGTCCAGATCGGCTCGACCGGAGGCATGGGCGGCCAGGGCGCTTCGGCGCTCCTGAGCGATGAGTCCGCATCGGCCGGCGGGCGGGGCGGCGATCTTGAAATCTTCCAGGAGGGGGCACTCTTCGCAAGCGGTAATCAGGCGGCCAGCGCCTCGCCGAACCGGCCCGGCTTCCCGGCGAGCAGCGATCCGCGCTGGGAGCTTTCCGGCGGCACAGCCAATCTTCTCGTCTATTCACAGGGTGGCAAGGGCGGCAATGGCAACAACTCGCTCGGCGCCGGCGGCTATGGCGGGACCGTCGACCTGACGGTGGTCGGCCCGGTCGTGACGGAGGGTGACCGATTCGCCTCGGTCTGGGCCCGCTCGCTCGGCGGCGACGCTGGCAGCGGCGGCACACTCCTGGAGCTCACCGACCGTCTCAGGGCCGGCGGCGGCGGCAGGGTCGTCGTCGCGATTGGATCCGACGCGGAAATCAGGACGAACGGACAGATGGCGCCCGGCGTCATCGCCGAGTCGCTGGGGGGCGCCGGCGGTAACCGCTCCAATTCGTTCTTCGCGAAGCCCTATATCTCGGACGGCGGTCTCGGCGGTTCGGTAAGTCTGGTCAACCGGGGCACGGTGATCACCGAAGCTGGCCATTCGCTCGGCCTCGTCGCCCAGAGTATTGGCGGGAATGGCGGCAACCAGGGCGATTCGGGCGGCCAGCCCGGTGGCTGGGGTGGCAACGGCGGCAATGCCAATCTCGTCAATGACGGCGATGTGACCACCAAGGGCGATTTCAGCGCGGGAACGCTGGTCCAGTCGGTCGGCGGCTCCGGCGGCAAGGGTGGCTATGGCTATTTCGGTGGCGGCGATGGCGGCTCGGCCGGTGCCGGCGGCTGGGTGACGTCGACCAACCTTGGAACCGTGACGACCAGGGGAGCCAACGCGATCGGCATGGTGGCGCAGTCCGTCGGCGGCGGCAACGCCGCGGCGGCGTTCGAGAGCGGCCCGCTCGTGCCGGGCGCCTCGACCCAGGGCGGCGGTTCCGGCGGCCGGGCGTTCCTGTTCTGGGGCGGCAACGGCGGAACCGGCGGCGATGGCGGCCGCGTCGAGGCCACCAATTCCGGCGTCATCGAGACTTTCGGGATGAACGCCTATGGCATGCTCGTGCAGAGCATCGGCGGCGGCGGCGGGGCGGGCGGATCGGCATCCAGCTACGCGCCGGGCGTCAGCATAGCCCTCGGCGGCAGTGGCGGCGGCGGCGGCGACGGCGGCTCCGTGCTCGTCAAGCGCGCCAATATCCCGCTGGCTTCGCCGCAGCCCAAGATCACCACGCACGGCATCTCTTCCCACGGCATCGTCGCAATGAGCGTCGGCGGCAGTGGCGGCATTGGCGGTAGCGCAGCGGCTAAAAGCGCCGGGGCTGTCGTCTCGCTCAGCGTTGCGGTCGGCGGCAATGGCGGCAATGGCGGCAAAGGCGGCACAGTGTCTGTCCAGAGCGATTCGATCATCACGACCGAAAAGCTGATGTCGGTGGGCATCAGGGCACGCAGCGTCGGTGGCGGTGGCGGTGAAGCCGGGAGTGCCAAGGCTTATGCTCTCTCCATCGCGCCCCCCGACAGAGTTAGCGTCTCGCTCACCTTTTCGCTCGGTGGCAGCGGCGGCAAGGGCGGTGCCGGCGGCGATGTCGATGTCGGCAATTTCGGCGTGATCACGACCAAGGGGACAGGCTCGACCGGCATCGAGGCGATGAGTATCGGTGGTGGCGGCGGCGGCGGCGGCGCGGCGGAATCGGTCAGCGACATGCTTGGCCTCTTTTCGAATGTCGGTGTCAGCGTAGCGATCGGCGGCAGCGGCACCGCCGGTGGCGGCGATGGCGGCAAGGTCGCGGTCGACAATCAGGGCACCATCCGCACCGAGCGCGACTATGCCCGCGGTATCATCGCGATGAGCGTCGGCGGCGGCGGCGGCAAGGGCGGCACCGGCAAGGCGCAGGCGAAGAACGGTCTCTCCTGGAACGACACAGCGCAGGCCCTGGCAGAGAATGGTGTGCCGAGCGCCGACAGTATATCGACCAATGTTGCCGTCGGAGGAAGCGGCGGCAAGGGCGGCAAGGGCGGCGACGTGACGACCACGAACGCCGGTACAATCACCACCAAAGGCACGAATTCGCAGGCCATCTTCGCGCAGAGCGTGGGCGGCGGCGGCGGTGACGCGGCTGGCTCGGCCGGTGCGTCGGCGGCAGGATCCGGCTCGATCGCTCTCAAGGCCAGCTATGGCGGGTCCGGCGGCGGCGGCGGCTCTGGCGGCGCCGTGACTGTCAACAATGCCAAGGGCGCCGCAATCGAGACGTCCGGCGAAGGATCGGCCGCGATCTTCGCCCAGAGCGTCGGGGGTGGCGGCGGCAGCGGAGGGAGCCTAAGCAGTGAAACCAAAGCGGTCGCGAACTTTGATGGCCCTGTGGGAAAGGCAATCATCGCTACAGCCGACGATCTGCTGAAAGCCGACAAGGTCGTCTCCAATCTTTTCGGCAGCGATGCCAAAAAAGAACTCAACGAGTACAGCCGTCTCGACAAGAACAGCCCAACTCAGCAATTTCTGGATAAAGCAAGGAACGTTCTGAAGATTGTAAAAATCCTTGCCGATACAGACAAGAGCTTTGGAGAACGCCTTATCAAAGCAGGTGGGACGGTTGCCGCGGGCTTGGCTTTCGAAAAACTGAAGTCGTCGATCAAGGACGCCTATAAGCAGGTTTCCGTAAAGCAAGGCGCCTCACTGCCGAGCATCGATTTGCTGTTTTCGTTGGGTTCCAGCGGAGGAGATGGCGGCAATGGCGGCGCAGTCGCCGTTACCAATGCCGGTGCGGTGACGACCCGGGGCGCCAACGCCTGGGGGGTGTTCGGCCAGTCAATTGGCGGCGGCGGCGGCGTCGGCGGGGCAGCCGTATCGTCGGGCACGAACAAGATCAACATCGACTTGACGCTCGGGGCCGGCGGCGGCGACGGCGGCAAGGGCGGTGACGTCAAGATCGACAATAGCGGCTCGGTAACGACAAAGGGCGGTGCCGCCTTCGGCGTCTTTGCCCAGAGTGTTGGCGGCGGCGGCGGTGTCGGCGGCGCGGTGCGCAATGCCGACAGCATCTCGTTCGGCGGCGGCTTTCGCATGGGAGGCAGCGCAGGCAGCAGTTCGGATGGCGGCACGGTCACCGTCACCAACAGCGGCTCGATCACGACCGAGGGCCGCGAGGCGCATGGCATCGTCGCGCAGAGCGTCGGCGGCGGCGGCGGAACCATCACCGTGAGCCAGGCCGACCCGACCGCGCCGATCGCACTTGCTAGCAACGCCGAAGACGTCGAGGCGCTGGAAGACCTCTTTGCCATCCTGAGCTCCACCGGCGCGATGCAAGGCAGCACACCGGCGGGCAGCGGCGGCGGCAAGGTCTCCGACTCGACCACGTCATTCGGGACACTGCCGAGCTTCTCCGTGTCCATCGGCGGCAGTGGCGCCGGGGGCGGCAATGGCGGCAGGGTCGAGATCACCCATTCGGGCGCGATCGGAACCAAGGGCATCGGCGCGATCGGCATATTCGGCCAGTCGGTCGGCGGCGGCGGCGGCTTCGGCGCCGATGGCAGCCTGACCGGTTTCAACGAATTCCGCGGTTCGTTCGGTGGCAGCGGCGGCGCCGCCGGCAATGGCGGCGAGGTGAAGCTTCATGTCGGCAACGGCGCCACCGTTGCGACCGAGGGCGACGGTGCGCATGGTGTGCTGCTGCAGTCGATCGGCGGCGGCGGCGGCTATGGCGGCGTCGGCGACTACACCCTTCACAGCGGGACCAAGCCGGCCTTTATCGGCGAGGGCGCCAGTAGTGGCAATGGCGGCGCAATCACGATCGACATGGTCAATGCCAAGGGGGAAGCCGACGCAACGGCCAAACTCGACATCCATACCATCGGCCAGGAAGCGCACGGCATCTATGTCCAGTCTGTCGGCGGAGGAGGCGGCTCCGTGTTCGACGTGAACGGCCTCTCGACGCCGGCACAAGACTCCGGCGGCATCGCCCGCACCAAGTCCAAGGGCGTGGGCGGCGCCGTGACGATCACGACAAGGGGCGACATCGTCGCTGAGGGGGCGAATTCCTACGGCATCTTTGTGCAGAGCGGCTTCCAGAAGACCGACGGCTCGATCGACTATGCGAAACTCGGGAGCGGCGCCGTGACGATCAGCCATTCCGGGAAGATCGAGGGCGGCTCGGGCAAGGGCGCCGCCATCCGTATCGACGACGCGCGAGGCGGCAGCATCTCGCTCTCGGCCGGCTCGACGGTCAGCGCCGCATCCGGGACCGCCATCCTTGCTCCGGGAGTGGCCGTGACCAATGCCGGCGCGATCGTGGGCAATATGGATCTTCTTGGCCCCACCTATGGCGGCAACTACACCGGCCAAGTCGGCAGCCGCTATCAAAGCGTCGAGAACGGCTGGGTCAAGGTGAGCCGTGACTACCGTGGCGGCTTCTTCACCTCAAGCGGCATCGTCGATATCGGAGGCGTTGGCAAGATCAGCTCGCTGGACATCACGGCCTCAGCGGCGGTTTTCCATACCTCGTCGGAAACACTCATCGACGTTACCAGCACGCCGTCCGGCGGCTCGAAGAACGACACGATCAACTTCCACAGCAACACGTCCACCTACTTCGATGGCGCGACGCTGTCCGTGAACGTTGTCGGTGGACTGTGGCCCGACAAGTTCGCCATCGTGACCTCCGACGGCACGTTGTCGGCCAAGAACGCGACGGCCACGGACCGGAACACCTGGTCGCCCTTCACCTGGCTCGCGTCGGCCGAGAACAACACCCTGGTCGTGCGTCCGAGCGCGAACTTCTATGTCCCTCAGGGCATGGCGCTGACCAGATCGGAGGACTCCGCTCGCGCCGCCCTGCAGGACACCTGGGATGCTGGAGGGACGGTGTCGGCGCTGGGCGCTATGATCTATGGTGATTTCGCCCGCGTCGGCTCGGCCCAAGACTATGTCCGTGCCATCGACAGTATCTCGCCGGAGGAGTCGTTCAATGTCGGCTCCGCCCGGACAGCAGCAGCCAGAACATCGCTCAACTCCTCGCTGAGCTGTCCGGCTTTCGAAGGCCCCGACACGTTCCTTGTCGAGACGGACTGCGTCTGGGCCAAGGTCTCCAGTGAAGTCGTCAGTCGCAACCAGAACGATGACGCCGCGGGCTATGACCGCGACGGCGTGGCTTGGCGGGTTGGCGGCCAACATGAGGTTGCGGATGACTGGTTCCTCGGCGGCTCGGCCGCCTACACCTGGTCGTCGCTCACCGACAGTGACGGATTCTCGCAGACCGACGGCAATTCGTTCGATGCATCGGCAGCGCTGAAGCACCAGATCGGCCCCTGGCTGCTCGCGCTGAGCGGGCAGCTTGGCTATGGCAGCTTCGATACCGACCGGACCGTGGTGATCGGCTCAGATGCGTGGCAAACCTCGGGCAATTCTGAGGTCTTCAACGCGGGCAGCCGCTTCCGCGTCAGCCGCGAGTTTGCCTTCCCGACCTGGTACTTCAAACCCTATGCGGATATTGACCTGCTCTACAGCCAGGTGCCGGCGCACAGCGAATACAGCGATGTTCTGGGCACGGTCTATTGGTTCGACGGCGCCTCCAGCTGGAATGCCGCCTTCAGCCCCAATATCGAAATCGGCGGCCGCGTGAATCTCGACGAGCAAACCTGGCTGCGTCCCTATGCGACCGTGGGCGCGACGCTGTTTGCCAATGACGGCATGAATGTCAGTGGCACGCTCGCTCTCGGCACGGACAACCAGCCGTTCGTAGCACAATCGAACGCGCCCACGGCACTGCTTAACTTGAGCGCCGGCGTTCAGCTCTACCGCACCGAAAGCTTCGAGATCCGCGCCGAATACAAGGCGGACTTCGCCGAGGACTATCTGGCCCAGGAGGCGAGCGCCCGCTTCGCGATCCCGTTCTGACGCCCGGTATCATCGCTTCGCGCTCAGCGGTTGGGAGCCTGCCACGCCCTGTGGCCGGCACCCGATCGATGTGATCCGTCAAGAGGTCGTGCATCGGTCTCGCCGGGGAAGTTGAGGTCGTGAGACTTCGGGGTCCATGGAAGGACCGATGAACACCCACGGGCATGCCAGTTTGACGTCGCCCGGTTGAGACCTCTGGTCCACGCCGTGCGAAGTGGACCGGCACCGCAAGCAGCACCGCTTGCGCCGGTGTCTGCTTGGCAAGGGCGCGCAGATGGGCAGCTTCGCGGCGCTGATCGCTCGCAGGATCGCAGGGCGCTGCCGGCGCATGCAACACATCTGAGCCCATGTAGGATGCGGAGAAGCGAGACGCGAATGCCAGAGCCCTCGCAGGCCTCGCATTCGAGATATCCAGCCCCGTCGCACGTAGACAGTCGCGCATGCCAGACTAGCCCTATGCTTACCGTCAGGCATCGGGCCGATCGGGCTGGGGCGGATCAGGGGCTGATTTCAAACGGAGACACGACCGGATGAGGTCGGCCATTGACGATGAGAACAAAACATGAACATATAGCGACAGCTTGGTGGTTTCGGAGGAAAAGCCGATGTCGATGATGATCCGTGATCTCGCTGCCCTTGCCGCGCTCGCCTCGTTCGTTGCCATGATCTCGCTGTGGTCCGAACTGATCGCCCGCGTCGTTTGACGGCACGCCGCTCGGCGCTGCGGCGCTCGGGTGGTGGACGTCGGTCGCCCGACTCGCCGATAAGGGGTGAGGGTGGCCAAGGACGATGAGGTGATACGATGGACGGCCAGTTTCCCGGAGCGGGCGAAGTCGGCTTCGTGCATCTCAGGGTGCATTCACCTTATTCGTTGCTGGAAGGCGCCTTGCCGCTGAAGACGCTCAGCAAGCTGGCGATTGCCGACCGGATGCCGGCGCTGGCCTTGACCGACACGGGCAATCTGTTCGGGGCGCTCGAATTTTCCGAGAAGATGGCTGAAATCGGCATTCAGCCGATCATCGGCTGCCAGATGGCGATCGCCTTCGACGATGGCTTCGAGCCGGGGCGAAAAGGGCCGTCGGGACAGAAGCAACTGGCCGACGTGGTCATGCTCGCCGCGGAAGAGGCCGGTTACTGGAACCTCGTCCGACTCGTGTCGCGCTCGTTCATGGAGACCGATGCCGCTGACCGGCCACACGTCGCGATCGCGGATCTCGAAGCGGCGAATGCCGGCCTGATCCTTTTGACGGGCGGATCGGCCGGTCCGGTCGACCAGGCACTCCGGGCAGGGCAGGGCAGCGTTGCGGAGGCGCGGCTACAGCGCCTGGCCGAGGCGTTCGGCGATCGGCTCTACGTCGAATTGCAGCGCCATGGCGGCGAGAGCGAACGCGTGGAGGGCGAACTCGTCGCGCTTGCTTATCGGCATGGCCTGCCGTTGGTCGCGACCAATGAGCCTTTTTTCCCGAAGCGTGATGACTACGAGGCGCACGACGCGCTGATCGCCATTGCCGAGGGCGCCGTGGTCGCCGAGGAAAAGCGGCGGCGGTTGTCGCCGGAGCATTATTTCAAGACGCGCGCCGAGATGATGGCGCTCTTTGCCGATCTGCCCGAGGCGACAGCCAACACGGTCGAAGTCGCGCTGCGCTGTCACTATCGGCCAGTCAAGCGCAAGCCGATCCTGCCGCGCTTCGCCGGGGCCGATGCCGACGCGGCGACCGCAGAGGCGGCCGAGGTCGAGGCGTTGAAAGAAGGGGCGCGCGCCGGGCTTGCCAAGCGGCTGTCGGCCCATGGCCTCGCGCCGGGCCTCACCGAGGAGGATTATCGCGACCGGCTCGAATTCGAGCTGAACGTCATCGAGAAGATGAAGTTTCCCGGCTATTTCCTCATCGTCGCCGATTTCATTCAATGGGCCAAGTCGCAGGGGATCCCTGTCGGTCCGGGCCGCGGATCGGGCGCCGGTTCGCTCGTCGCCTGGTCGCTGACGATCACGGATCTCGATCCGATGCGCTTTGCGCTGCTGTTCGAGCGCTTCCTCAATCCCGAGCGCGTCTCGATGCCGGATTTCGACATCGACTTCTGCCAGGATCGCCGCGACGAGGTGATCCGCTACGTCCAGCAGAAATATGGCGTCGACCAGGTCGCGCAGATCATCACCTTCGGGACGCTGCAGGCGCGCGCCGTTTTGCGCGATGTCGGGCGCGTGCTGCAGATGCCCTATGGCCAAGTCGACCGGCTCTGCAAGCTGGTGCCTCAGAACCCCGCCAATCCCGTGTCTCTCGACAAGGCGATCGAGGACGAGCCGCGCCTCCGGGCTGCCCGTGACGAGGATCCGACCGTCGCGCGGCTGCTCGACATGGCGCGCAAGCTCGAAGGCCTCTATCGCCATGCCTCCACCCACGCCGCCGGCATCGTGATCGGCGATCGGCGGCTCGACGCGCTGGTGCCGCTCTATCGCGATCCGCGCTCGTCGATGCCGGTCACCCAGTTCAATATGAAATGGGTGGAGAGCGCCGGCCTCGTGAAGTTCGACTTCCTCGGCCTCAAGACGCTGACGGTGCTCGAAACCGCTGTAGCACTCGTCGCCAAGCGCGGGATCAAGCTCGATCTTTCGGCTTTGCCGCTCGACGACAAGCCGACCTATGACATGTTGATGCGCGGCGAGACCGTCGGCGTGTTCCAGCTGGAAAGTCAGGGCATGCGCAAGGCGCTGGTCGGCATGAAGCCGGACCGCTTCGAGGATATCATCGCCCTCGTCGCGCTCTACCGCCCGGGTCCGCTGGACAATATTCCGGTCTACAACGCGCGAAAGCATGGCGAGGAGAAACCAGACTATCTGCATCCGCTGCTGGAGCCGGTGCTGAAGGAAACCTACGGCGTCATCATCTACCAGGAACAGGTGATGCAGATCGCGCAGATCCTGTCGGGCTATTCGCTCGGCGAAGCCGACCTGCTGCGCCGCGCGATGGGCAAGAAGATCAAGGCGGAGATGGATGCGCAGCGCACCCGCTTCGTCGACGGCGCCGTGGCACAGGGCCTCGCCAAGGACCGCGCCGATCTGATCTTCGACCTGCTCGCGAAGTTCGCCGACTACGGCTTCAACAAGAGCCATGCCGCCGCCTATGCGCTGGTCTCCTATCACACGGCCTATCTCAAGGCGAACTATCCGACCGAGTTCCTCGCGGCGTCGATGACGCTGGATATGGGCAACACGGACAAGGTCAATGATTTCCGCCGCGAGGCCATGCGGCTCGGCATCGAAGTCGGGCTGCCTTCGGTCAACCGTTCGGGTGCCGTGTTTGATGTCGAGGATGGACGCATTCTCTATTCGCTGGCGGCAATCAAGGGCGTCGGCGCGCAGGCCGTCGAGCATCTGGTCGAAGCGCGGGGAAACAAGCCGTTCCGCGACCTTGCCGGGTTCGCTGCGCGCGTCAATCCGCGCATCCTCAACAAGCGGACGCTGGAGAGCCTTGTCTGCGCCGGCGCCTTCGATGATCTCGAACGCGACCGCGCGCGCGTCTTTGCCGGCATCGAGCGCATCATGGGCATCGGCAACCGCGTCGTCGAAGGCGTGGCGCTCGGCCAGGACGAGCTTTTCGGCGGGGCAGGGGCGGCCGAGCCGCTCGTGCTGCCGCCGGCCGAGCCCTGGATGCCGGCCGATCGGTTGCAGAAGGAATTCGCCGTGGTCGGCTTCTATCTCTCCGCCCATCCGCTCGATGAATATGCGCCGGTCTTGAAGAAGCAGCGCGTGCAGAATTGGGCGGATTTCTCGGAAGCTGTGCGGCGCGGCGCCGCCGCAGGACGGCTCGCCGGCACCGTAACGGCACGGCAGGAGCGCAAGACCAAGACGGGCAACCGCATGGGCATCGTGCAGTTCTCGGATCCGACAGGCCAGTTCGAGGCGATTCTCTTCGCCGAGGCACTGAACGCGTTCCGTGACCAGTTGGAGCCCGGCCGCTCGGTGGTGGTGCAGGTTGCGGCCGAGGATCGGCCTGAGGGTATCAGCGTCCGTATCATCTCGGTGAAGCCGCTCGATGCGATGTCGAGCGGATTGAAGCAATTGCGCGTGTTCCTGCGCGCCGAGGACCCGCTTGGAAGCATCGAGCGCCATCTGCCGCGCGGCGGCGACGGCGATGTCAGCCTCGTGCTCCTGCTCGACGAAGGGAGCCGTGAGGTCGAGGTTCAACTGCCTGGCCGCTACCAGCTCTCGCCGCAGATCGCGAGCGCCTTGCGCGCGGTCCGCGGCATCGAGCATGTCGAGCTGGTATAGACCCGCCGACGGTGCCGCGTGCTCAGTAGCTCATGGGAACGAGCTGCATCACGCCGAAAAGGCCGAGTGGTACGTAGAGCAATGTTGCAGCTATCTGGACCTTCCGAGGCCCGGCAAACGCAATCAACGGCAGCACGACCAGCCCGAGATTGAGCAGCTCTCCGGCCGACAGGATGTCGACGTGCCAGAATAATGCGTTGAGCAGGATGGCAATTGCATTGAACGCCGCAAGCGCCACCAGCCCCCAACGTCCATCACGCTCGAAGAAGTCCCGAAGACTGCCGGTGGCGAGGCCCTCTGTCGGCAGGATCGAGGCCGCGGCGAGGAACAAGGTCAGCACGAGGCTGACGAGAAGCAGGAAATTGGGAAACGTCCAGCTCGGGATCGTTGTGGCCAACTCCTCGATGCTCCACCAGAAGGTGATTTGCTGCAGAAAGATGATGGCGGCCCAGACACAGGGCAGCCAGTCGATGCGGACGAGCCCGCGCGCCCGAAAGAGAGCGATGCTTGCCAGAAGGATGCGCGCGACGCCGAGCCCGAGGATGAGCGAGAACACAGTCGACATCCAGCGAAAGGTATCCATCGGCTGTCGGCGCTCCTCAATGCTGCCTCGCCCTCTTCTATAAGGCGTGACGCTCGCTTCGCGCGAGCAGATTGCTGGTTTCGTCGCGCGGCGGAGCAGAGCCGCACTTGCCGGTCCCGTCAGCGGCAGTATCGCCGGGACGGGTTCGCGCCGTCGCAAAGGCGGGCGGTTGCGATTGGCGCTCCGCACGTCAAAAGCGCAGATCCGTCAGGGTGTTGGCCCATTCGCCGGAATCAAGTTCTGAATGCGTGGCAGTCTTGATTTCGCGGCTTCATTCGATCCGCGCGGCAATCGGCGGCTCTGTTGCAGGTTCGATTGCGCGTTTCTCGCCGCCGCTTCCGACCCTTCGCGCATAGGCTCGGCGGATAGAATGGCGAGCCGGCAGCTCAACGAACCGCCACAAGAGCGTCGAAGCCGCGAGCAGGACGGCGAAATAGAGCGCGAGCGTCGCTGCGGCGGGAATACCGCTGAACCAGCTGAGATGCGTGGCGTAGGATCGCAGCAGGATCTGGTGGATCAGATAGATGGAAAAGGAGATCTCACCCAGAAAGACGAGGAGAGGAAGGCGGAGTAGCGCGCTGACGAGGCCCGCCTGGAAGGCCATGACGAATATGAGAAGGGCCGTCGAGAGGCAGATCGCGCCGCCGTGGCTGATCCAGACGCTGGATGACGCGCTGATGCTTTTCTCAAACCAAGCGCTGACCGGCGCGACGAGCAGGGCATTGCCGACGAACAGGACCAGCACGCCCAGTTCAGCGAAGGTGGCCAGCCCGTTGTTGATCCGGAAATGCCGCGCGGCGATCCATGCAAGGCCGACGCACATGCCGAGGACGAATTCGAACAGGCGGGCGAGGGGGTTGATGTAGAGGAGGCCCGCCGCGTTAACGCGGTGCATCGGATCGTCGTAGTTGGCGAGATGAAGAGCGTCGGAGAGGATGATCAACGCCAGGACCAGCATGGCGCTCCCGCCGAGCGCCCATGGCCATCGGCGGCGGAAGTCGATCGCCAAGCCAATGAAGGCCACATAGAAGAACATCTCGACCGAGATCGTCCAGCTGAGGCTGTTGAAGCCGAAGAATACGGTGCCGACCGGTACCCAGGCCTGCAACAGCAGCACGTTGAGGACGCCGGAGAGCCAGCTGCTCTCACCGGCGCCGAACCGGCCTGGATCCCCATCCAGAAGCAGGAACAGCAGTACGAATGTCACCAGATGCAGCGGGTAGATCCGCGCGATGCGCGCCACCAGATAGGACTTGCGCTGCGAAGCGTCGTCCATGTCGCCATGGACGAGGAACATGATGAAGCCGGAGAGGATGAAGAAGAACGAGACGCCGTTATCGAGTGGCAAATCCTCCAGCAGGGGAGTTCCGAACCCGAAGTCGCGGAGGTGATGAATAACTATCGCGAGTGCCGCGAAGAATCGCAAGGATGTCAGCGTGTCGATTCTGGAGCTGGCGAGCGGGCCGCTGCTTGCTGGGTTCCGCACCTCGGTCATTGAGCGCTGACCCAGCCGCGGTCCGGCATCATGGCTCTTTCCTCTGCGACCGGAGCGGCTCACGCGACCGATGAATGTTGTCTGGCACGATGCGAAGCCGGTGATCCGGCGTCAAGCTTGCTCTTCTCGCCTTTCCCGACTATAAGGCGCGCATTCCACACGTGGGGCTCGGGCTCCGGCGGCGCTTTTGCGTTCGTCGGGACCCACCGGTGCCGAACACCGTTCGGCTTTCCCCACGGAGGTTCAACCGGTGAAGGACACTGAATTAAATGGCTATTCCTGATTTCTCGATGCGCCAGCTGCTCGAGGCCGGCGTCCATTTCGGCCACCAGAAGCATCGCTGGAACCCGAAGATGGCGCCGTATCTCTATGGCGTGCGCAACAACATCCACATCATCGACCTCGCGCAGACGGTGCCGCTGTTGCACCGTGCCCTGCAGGCGGTGAGCGACACGGTCGCCGGTGGTGGCCGCGTGCTGTTCGTCGGCACGAAGCGCCAGGCGTCGGATCCGGTCGCGGCCGCTGCCAAGCGCTGCGCCCAGTATTATGTCAATTCCCGCTGGCTCGGCGGCATGCTGACCAACTGGAAGACGATCTCGCATTCGATCCAGCGCCTGCGTCATCTCGACGAACTGCTGTCCTCGGACGTGCAGGGCTTGACCAAGAAGGAGCGTCTGACGCTGTCGCGCGAGCGCGACAAGCTTGAGAACGCCCTTGGCGGCATCAAGGACATGGGCGGCATTCCCGACCTCCTGTTCGTGATCGACACCAACAAGGAAGCGCTCGCGATCCAGGAAGCGCGCCGCCTTCATATTCCTGTCGCAGCGATCATCGATTCCAATTCGGATCCGGACGGCATCAACTACCCGATCCCCGGCAATGACGATGCTGGCCGTGCACTGACGCTCTATGGCGACCTGATCGCCCGTGCGGCGCTTGACGGCATCTCGCGTGCCGCGGGCCAGTCGGGTCTCGATCTCGGCGCTCAGGAAGAAGTCTACGAAGAGGCTCTTCCGGAAGCCGCCGCTGAAGAGGTCGAGGCGACTGCAGCAGCCTGATCGCTTGCGCCGCCCGAGCGGGCGGCGATTCATGAATGGTGACGCGACGCAGCCGGGCTCCCTTTGCCCGGCTGTTCGTTAGAAAAACAAGGAACGAGGCAGACGATGGCTATTTCCGCTTCGATGGTGAAGGACCTGCGCGAAAAGACCGGCGCGGGCATGATGGATTGCAAGACGGCGCTGACCGAGACGTCGGGCGACGTCGAGGCGGCGATCGACTGGCTGAGGACCAAGGGTCTCGCCAAGGCCGCCAAGAAGGCCGGCCGCGTGGCAGCCGAGGGTCTCGTCGGCGTCTCTGCCTCGGGCAATCGCGCCGTGGTGGTCGAGGTCAACTCCGAGACCGATTTCGTCGCGCGTAACGCCGAGTTCCAGCAGCTCGTCCTCAACGTTGCCAAGGCGGCGCTCGAGACCGATGGATCGGCTGCGGCCGTGTCGGCGGCGTCGTTCCCCAATTCGGACAAGACCGTCGAGCAGACGATCACCGAAGCGGTCGCGACGATCGGCGAGAATATGAGCCTGCGCCGTTCGGCGAGCGTCGCGGTGTCCGACGGCGTTGTTGCGACCTATGTTCATGCGGCGACGGCTCCCGGCCTCGGCAAGATCGGCGTTCTCGTCGGGCTCGAATCGACCGGCGACAAGGACAAGCTCCTTGCGCTCGGCCGCCAGATCGCGATGCACATCGCCGCTGCGAACCCGCTCTCGGTCAACACCGACGCGCTGGACCAGGCTGTCGTCGCGCGCGAGCGCGCCGTCTATGCCGAGCAGGCGCGCGAGAGCGGCAAGCCCGAGGCGATCATCGAGAAGATGGTCGAGGGCCGCGTGCGCAAGTTCTATGAGGAAGTCGTCCTGCTGCTGCAGGCCTTCGTGATCAATCCCGACCTGACGGTCGAGAAGGCGCTGAAGGCGGCCGAGGCTGATGTCGGCGCGCCGATCAAGCTCACTGAATTCGTCGCCTATCGCCTCGGCGAGGGCATCGAGAAGGAAGAAAGCGACTTCGCGGCCGAAGTCGCGGCGGTTGCCGGAACCAAATAAGTTCTGGGAAACAAGTGCTTCCCGACTGAAATGCCAGGGGCGCCGGATGACAATCCGGCGCCCTTCGTGTATCGGGATTTGCCCATTCACGACAGCGAGGACAACGGTATGGCGGCACCCGCCCGGTTTCGACGCGTGCTCCTCAAGGTCTCGGGCGAGGCTTTGCTGGGTTCCCAGCCCTTCGGCATCGACGAGAAGGTCGTGGACCGGATTGCCGGCGAAGTCGGCCAGGCGGTCGAGTCGGGCGTCGAAGTGGCGTTGGTGGTCGGCGGCGGCAATATCTTCAGGGGCATGACGATCGCCAAGGCCGGCGGCAACCGCGTCGCCGGCGATCACATGGGTATGCTGGCGACGGTGATGAACGCCATCGGCATGCATGAGGCGCTCGAGCGCCGGGGCATCTCCTCGCGCATCTTCTCCGCCGTCCCTATGCCGACGATCTGCGAGACCTTCTCGCAGCAGCGGGCCGAGCGTGCGCTAAAGCGTGGCCGCGTCGTGCTGTTCGCCGGTGGCACCGGCAATCCGTTCTTCACGACCGATTCCGGTGCGGCGCTCCGGGCTGCCGAGATGGGCTGCGACGCTCTTTTCAAGGGCACGAATGTTGACGGCGTCTATTCGGCCGATCCGAAGAAGGACCCGAATGCCGTGCGTTTCGACCGCATCACGCATGCCGAGGTTCTGGCGCGCGGGCTGCAGGTGATGGATGCCGCTGCCGTAGCGCTTGCCCGAGACAACCATATTCCGCTAATCGTGTTCTCGATCCAGGCTCCGAACGCCTTTGTTGAAGTTCTGCACGGCCAGGGCCGCGCCACGATCATTGCCGACCAATAGGCAAGGACAGGCGCAGAGTTCGCCGTCGCCAAGACGATAAGAGGACGAGATGAATCTCGACGATTTGAGCCGGCGCATGCAGGGCGCCATCAACGCTTTCAAGGCGGATCTTTCCGGCCTTCGCACGGGCCGTGCCTCCTCGAGCATGCTCGATCCGATCACGGTCAACGTCTATGGTTCGATCATGCCGATCAACCAGCTCGCGACCATCAATGTGCCGGAGCCACGGCTGATCACGGTCCAGGTCTGGGACCGGGGCACCGCGCCGGCCGTCGAAAAGGCGATCCGCGAGTCGAGCCTTGGTCTAAACCCAATCGTCGAAGGCGCTGTTTTCCGCATTCCGATTCCCGAGCTCAATAACGACCGGCGCAAGGAATTCGTGAAGGCGGCGCATAAATATGCCGAGGGCGCGCGCGTGGCGGTTCGCCATGTGCGCCGTGATGGCATGGACGGCTTGAAGAAGAGCGAGGCCGACGGCCTCGGCGAGGATGAAAGCCGGCGGCTGACGGATAAGATCCAGAAGCTGACCGACGAGACGATCGCCGAGATCGATTCGGTGCTCGCGGCGAAGGAAGCAGAGATTCTGCAGATCTGACAGGCTCCGGCGCTGCCATGAACTCGAAAGCCAATGATTCGGGCGCCGAGATCCTGGCGACGCCGGCGGAAGGAGATGCGGGGGAGCTTCGCATCCCGCGGCATGTCGCCATCATCATGGACGGCAATGGCCGCTGGGCGCAGGGCAGGGGCCTTACGCGCACCGAGGGCCACCGTCGTGGCATGGAATCGGTGCGGACCGCGGTCGAGACCTCGCGGGAACTCGGCGTCTCCTATCTGACCCTGTTTTCTTTCTCGTCCGAGAACTGGGCGCGGCCGCCGCTTGAGATCCAGTTCCTGTTCGGCCTGCTCCGGCTTTTCATCCAGCGCGATCTCGCCGATCTCCATCGCAACGATGTCCGCGTTCGCGTCATCGGCAATCGCGTGCGCCTCGCGGCCGATATCCGCGCGCTGCTCGACCAGGCGGAGACGCTGACCTGCCATAATCGCGGTCTGACGCTGGTGATTGCCTTCAACTACGGCGCCCGCGACGAGATCACCCGTGCCGTGCGCGCCATCGCCGAGGACGTCGCCGCCGGCCGCATGACGGCTGATGCCGTCGATGAGGCGGTGATCGGCGCCCATCTCGACACGGCCTCGATGCCCGATCCGGACCTCGTTATCCGCACCAGCGGCGAAATGCGGCTCTCGAACTTCCTGCTTTGGCAGGCGGCCTATGCAGAGCTGGTGTTCATGCCGCTCTACTGGCCCGATTTCGATCGCGCCGCCTATCTCGAGGCCGTCAAGGAATATTCAAACCGCGCGCGCCGCTTCGGCGGCATCGCCGCGCGGAGAAGCACTTGACCGGCGACCGGGGTCCGAGCCCTGAGCCTGCTCGCAAGAGCGCCAACGCCGATCTGGGCGTCCGCCTCATATCGTCGGCCGTTCTCGTGCCGCTTGCGCTCGTCTGCGCCTGGTTCGGTTCCTGGCCGACTTACGGTCTCGCTGCGGCCGGGGCGATGATCGTGTTCGCCGAATGGGCCTATGTGGTTGATTGTTCAGAGAGCCTGTTGCCGCGCCGGCGCGAAGTTGTGCTCGGCGTCGTGTTCGTCGGCCTTGCCAGCCTCATCGCTGGTTCGAGCGGCGTCATCGCCGCTCTGGCGGTTGCCGCGGCCGGCGCGCTTGGCGTCGCGGCGCTCGGCCGCTCGGCCTGGCTCGTCGCAGGCGTCGTCTATGCCGCCATGCTCGGCATCGCAATTGCGGCGCTGCGGGCCGACCCGGACTACGGGTTCCAGGCGTTGATCGTCCTGCTGGTGCTTGTCTGGGGCACGGACAGTTTTGCCTTCTTTGCGGGCCGGTCGATTGGCGGGCCCAAGCTCTGGCCGCGCGTTTCGCCGAAGAAGACATGGTCGGGCTCGATCGGCGGGCTGATCGGCGGCGTGGCAGCGGCGCTCGTTGCGGCCGCGATGGCCGGAATCGCAGTGACGATGGGTCTGACCCTGCTCCTGGTCTTTCTTTCCCTCGCCAGCCAGGCGGGAGACCTGCTCGAATCCGCCGTGAAGCGCCATTTCAACAAGAAGGACTCAAGCGGCATCATTCCCGGCCATGGCGGCATGATGGACCGTGTGGATGGCCTCGTCCTCGCCGGTGCGCTTGCGCTTGTCGTGGGATGGCTGCATTCCGGAGCGGAACAGATTGCCGTCGGAGTTCTCATCTGGTGAAAACACCCCTCTCCCTCGGCCGGAAGCCCATGCAGGCGGGAGCGCCGCGTCGGATCTCGATCCTCGGCGCGACGGGATCCGTCGGCGCAAGCACGGCCGACGTCATTCTCGGCCGCCCTGATGCATTCATCGTCGAGGCAGTGACGGCGGGAACCCGGGCGCGTGAACTCGCCGAGATGGCCATCCGCCTGAAGGCGCGGATCGCCGTCATCGCCGATCCGAACGGCTACGAAACGCTCAGGGCCGCTTTGGCCGGCACCGGCATCGAAGCGGCGGCTGGTGAGGCGGCCGTGATCGAGGCGGCCTCTCGTCCGGTCGAACTCGTGGTGGCGGCCATCGTCGGCGCCGCCGGCCTTGCCCCGACGATCGCTGCGATCGATGCCGGCGCCGATATCGCGCTCGCTAACAAGGAATGCCTCGTCTGCGCCGGCACCTTTTTCCTCGCTCGTGCGGAAGCTGCGGGCGTCCATGTCCTTCCAGTGGATTCCGAGCACAACGCCATCTTCCAGGCGCTCGAGGCGGAAAATCTCTCTGCCGTCGAGAGCATCACGCTGACCGCATCCGGCGGCCCGTTCCGGCAGGCCTCGATCGACGTCATGCGGAGCGCAACCATCGCCGAGGCGCTCAATCACCCACGCTGGTCGATGGGCCGGAAGATCTCGATCGATTCGGCGACGATGATGAACAAGGGTCTCGAGATCATCGAGGCCCATTTCCTGTTCGGCCTGCCATCCGAGCGGCTTCATGTCGTCGTCCATCCCCAGTCGGTTGTGCATGGCTGGATCAGCTATGCCGACGGCTCGATCCTGGCGCAGCTCGGCGCCGCCGACATGCGGATCCCGATCGGCCATTGTCTCGGCTGGCCCAGGCGATTCCCGGCGTCGACCAAGCCGTTCGACCTGGTCTCGGTCGGCAGTCTCACCTTCGAAAAGCCCGATTTGGAGCGTTTTCCAGCGTTGAGCCTCGCCCGTCAGGCCTTGTCGGGCGGCAATCGGTCGACCAATGTCCTGAATGCCGCCAACGAGGTGGCCGTCGAGGCCTTTCTCGCGGGCGAGATCGGCTTTCTCGACATCGCCGCGACCGTGGCCGAGACGTTGGATCGCATCGCGGCGAATGACAGGTCAGTGCCGATCGATTCGGTTGCGGCGGCGCTGGCCATCGATGCCGAGGGGAGGCGGATCGCGCGCGGGGTTATCGAGGCTCGGCGGCGGCTCGAGGCAGTTTGAAGCGCGGTTCGCGCAAGATAAGAGGTTCGTCTTCGCATGGAAGCTCTCGGCCAGATCGGTCATTTCGGAACGGGGACGCTCGGTTACCTGATCCCGTTTCTGTTCGTCCTCACCACGGTCGTCTTCTTCCACGAGCTCGGGCATTTCCTTGTTGCGCGCTGGTGCGGCGTCAAGGTGAAGGCGTTCTCGATCGGCTTTGGCCCGGAGCTCATCGGCTTCAATGACAGGCGCGGCACGCGCTGGAAGATCTCGGCGATTCCGCTCGGCGGCTATGTCAAATTCTTCGGCGACGAGGACGTCGCCTCGACGCCCGATCACGCCGCGCTCGACAGCCTTTCCGAGGACGAGCGGCGCGACACCTTTTTCGGGAAGACGGTCTGGCAGCGGGCCGCAATCGTCGCGGCCGGTCCTTTCGCCAATTTCCTGCTCTCCATCGTCATCTTTGCCACGATCTTCACGCTCTACGGCCGTGAGGTGACGACGGCGCGCGTCGATCAGGTCGTGCCCGGCTCCGTCGCCGAGGAGGCCGGTTTCAAACCGGGTGATCTGATTCTGTCGATCGATGGGTCCAGGATCGACACCTTCAACGATCTGCAGCGGATCGTTTCCACCAGCGCCGATCTGCCGCTCGCGGTGGTGATCGAACGCGGCGGCCAGCAGCTGACCTTGTCGGCGACGCCGCAACGGCGCGAGGTCACGGATCGCTTCGGCAACGTCCATCGCATCGGCCAGCTCGGTCTCTCGCGTGATGCATCCGGCAGCAATGTGAAAGTCGAACGCTTCAGTTTCCCGCAGGCGCTGGTGATGGGCGCGCAGGAGACATGGTTCGTCGTCGATCGGACATTTGCCTATATCGGCGGTCTCTTTGCCGGGCGCGAATCCACCGACGAGCTCGGCGGCCCGATCCGGGTCGCGCAGGTTTCCGGCCAGGTGGCGACGCTCGGCTTCGCGGCGCTCGTCAATCTGGCGGCGGTCCTATCCGTCAGCATCGGGCTGCTCAATCTGTTCCCGGTGCCGATGCTCGACGGCGGCCACCTGCTTTTCTACGCCATCGAGGCAATCCGCGGGCGTCCGCTCAGTGCGCGAGCTCAGGACATCGGCTTCAGGATCGGCCTTGCGGCTGTCGTCATGCTCATGTTGTTCACGACATGGAATGATATTGTTCATCTGACATCGCTATAGGTTGTCCTGAACGCGCTATCCGCGCCTTTGTGAACGGCGTGGCAGCACGGCAACGGACGGTTAAATTCTCCCGTGGCATTCTTCCCCTCGGCTTGCGATTGGGGTCAAAGCCTGCCACAAACTTTGAGAGTGGTTCAGTCTTGCAGGGCTCTCAGGCTCCGCAGAAGGCTGGAAAGTCGGAATCGAAAAGGGCGTTTGAACCCCATGTATTTGTTCAGGACTTTCACCCGGGGGGCAGCCCGCGCCGCGTTGTTGGCGATTGCGGCCCTGGCACTGTTCGCGCATGTCTCGCTGATCGGTGCCACCGAGGCCCGTGCCGAGGTCGTCAGCAGCATCGTCGTGCAGGGCAGTTCCCGCATCGATTCCGAGACCGTTCGAAACTACGTCACCATCCAGCCCGGCAAGAATTTCTCGGCGGAGGACATCAACGCCTCCGTCAAGGCGCTTTACGCGACTGGGCTGTTCTCTGACGTCAAGATCAACCGCCGCGGCAACCAGCTGGTGGTTTCGGTCAGCGAAAACAATATCGTCGGCAGTGTGCGGTTCGAGGGCAATAAGAAGCTCAAGGACGACATGCTCACCTCGATCATCGAGACGAAGCCGCGCGGTGTGCTCAACGAAGCCAAGCTGCAGAGCGACGTCGAGCGGCTGAAGGAGCTCTACAAGCGCAACGGCCGCGCCGAGGCAACGGTCGAAGTGACGACCCAGCCGCGCGAGAGCGGCCGTACGGATGTCACCTTCAAGATCAATGAGGGATCGCGCACGGGCATCTCGTCGATCAATTTCGTCGGCAACAAGACCTTCTCGTCCGGTCGCCTGCGTAATGTGATGACGATCAAGAAGACGAACATCACGTCCTGGTTCTCCAAGCGCGACCAGTTCGATGATGCCAAGCTTCAGTCCGATGCCGAGCTGATCCGCCGCTTCTACATGCGCAACGGCTTCGCCGACTTCCGCATCGTCAGCACGGACGCCGTGTTCGACGAGACGAAGAACCGCTATAACATCACGATCACGATCGACGAGGGCGCGCGCTATCACTTCGGCGCCGTTGCCGTGGACAGCTCGGTGCCCGACATCAACGGCCCGGCGCTCCTGAAATATGTGAAGACCAAGCCCGGCGCCGTCTTCAATTCGACGCTCGTCGAGAAGTCGACGGAAGCGATCAGCGTTGCGCTGCTCGAGCAGGGCCGTTCGTTCACCCAGGTCCGTCCGCGTGGTGATCGCAACTACGAAAACCACACGATCAACCTGACCTATCTGGTCGACGAGGGCCCGCGGCTTTATGTCGAGCGGCTGGAGATTCGCGGCAACACCCGCACGCGTGACTATGTCATTCGCCGTGAGTTCGAAGTCTCGGAAGGCGATGCCTATAACCGGGTGCTGATCGATCAGGCTGAACGCAGGCTGAAGGCGCTCGGGTACTTCAAGACCGTCAATGTCACGACTCAGCCCGGCAGCTCGCCTGATCGCGTCGTCATCGTCGTGAATGTCGAAGACCAGTCGACCGGTTCGTTCTCCGTCGGTGGTGGCTACACGACCGACAATGGCGGCGGCTTCATCGCCACGGTCGCCTTGACCGAGAAGAACTTCCTCGGTCGCGGCCAGTATCTGAAGGTGTCGGTCGGCGGCGGTCAGTCGGATCGCACGTTCAACCTTGCCTTCACCGAGCCGTTCTTCCTCGGGCGGCGCATGTCCCTTGGCTTCGACCTGCTCTACAATCAGGCCGAGGAAACCGACTATCGCCCGTACAACATGAACACGGCGGGTGGCACGATCCGCCTGGGCCTGCCGATCACCGACGACTTCGACGTGCAGTTCAACTACAAGCTCTCGCAGCGCGACGTCGTGTCGTGGGGCTCGCAGTACATCCTGGACTGGCCCGCCTTCGCCGAGCTCTATCCGCTGGGCACCTGGATCAACTCGTCGGTCGGTTACACGCTCACCTACTCGACCATCGACAACTATCAGGAACCCCGCAGCGGAACGTTCGTTCGCTTCGCTCAGGATTTCGCAGGCGTCGGCGGCGACGGTCAGTTCGTGCGCTCGACCATCGATGCGCGCTACTACAAGGAGATCATGCCCGACTCCGATATCGTCGGCCTGGTCAAGGCGGGCGCGGGTAACATCACCGGCCTCAACGGGCAGCAGGTCCAGGTTCTGGACAACTTCTACCGTGGCGGTGAGACGATCCGCGGCTTCCAGTCCTTCGGTTACGGCGCGCGGTATGTCGGCCTCGAAGACACCTACGCGATTGGTGGTACGAACTACTACAACGCGACGGTCGAGGTTCAATTCCCGTTCCCGATCCTTCCCGAGGAGTTCGGCTTGCGCGGCGCGGTGTTTGCCGATGCCGGTACGCTGTTCGGCTATGACGGGCTTGAGGGTCTGGATATCGAGGACTCCTCGCAGATCCGTTCGTCCGTTGGCGTGTCGATCATCTGGAACTCGCCCTTCGGTCCGCTGCGTGGCGATTTCGGCCAGGCGCTCACCAAGGCCACCTTCGACCAGACGCAGGTGTTCCGCTTCAGCGCTGGCACCCAGTTCTGAGATCGCCTATAGAAACGCGAGGGACCGCCGGGCTCACCGGCGGTCCTTCGCGTTTTGAAAACCGTTCCCGGACTCCTGCCGTCATGGCCGATCCCGTCTTCTTCCTGCCGGCCTCCGAGCCGACGCTCGCCGAGATCGTGGCGCTGACCGGTGCCCGGCTTGCCGAGGGCGCTGATGGCAGCAGGCGCATTTCGGGCGTCGCGCCGCTCGATCTGGCCACGCCGTCAGACATCACCTTCATTGACAGCCCGCGTTATCTCCCGCTGCTCGCCGAAACGCGCGCGGCAGCCTGCATTGCCGGCCCGAAGCACGTCGGTTCGGTACCGGCCGGCGTCGTGGCGCTCGAAAGCCCGCGCCCGCATGACGCTTATGTAGCGGTGCTGCGCCTGATGTTTCCCGCCGCGCTCCGGCCACAGGTGCTGTTCGCTCCTGGCATTTCGCCGGCCGCCCATGTGCATGGCGATGCCCGGCTCGAACCCGATGTGACGGTCGAGCCCGGCGCGGTCGTTGGCGCTGGCGCAGAAATCGGCAGCGGCAGCGTGATCGGGCCGGGGGCGGTGATCGGGCCCGGCGTGCGGATCGGGCGCGATTGCCATGTTGGCGCCGGAACGACAGTCATCCATGCGCTGGTCGGCAACCGCGTCATCCTGCATCCGGGCGTCCGAATCGGGCAGGACGGGTTCGGTTATCTGATGAGCGGCAAGGGCCACGCCAAGGTGCCGCAGATCGGCCGGGTGGTCATCCAGGACGATGTCGAGGTCGGCGCTGGCACGACGATCGACCGCGGAGCCAATCGTGACACGGTCATCGGCGAGGGCACCAAGATCGATAACCAGGTCCAGATCGGCCACAATGTGCAGATCGGCCGCCATTGCGTGATCGTGGCGCAAGTCGGCATCTCCGGCAGCGCGACGCTCGGCGATTTTGTCGTCATCGGCGGCCAGGCCGGCGTCAACGGTCATGTCGTGATCGGGAACGGCGCCCAGGTCGCTGCGACGGCGAGCGTCAAGGACGATCTCGCCGCCGGCGGCCGCTATGGCGGAGCGCCGGCTCGTCCGATAAAGGAATGGTACCGCGAAGAACTCGCGCTCCGGCGTCTCGCTCAGCGCGCCGGCGCGCCGCCTAAGGATGACGAGGGGAGAGAGGGTTGATGAGCGAGGAAATGAAGAGCCTCGGCAGCGCCGATATTGCGCGGATCCTGGAGCTCCTGCCGCATCGCTATCCCTTCCTGCTGGTTGACCGGATCATCGAGATCGACGGCGACAACAGCGCGATCGGCATCAAGAACGTGACGATCAACGAGCCGCATTTTCAGGGCCATTTTCCGGGCAAGCCGGTGATGCCGGGCGTGCTGATCATCGAGGGCATGGCCCAGACGGCGGGCGCGATCTGTCTCGCAGCACGGCCGGGCAAGCCGCAGCTCGTCTACTTCCTCACGATCGACAACTGCAAGTTCCGCAAGCCCGTGGAGCCGGGCGATGTGCTCGAATACCACGTGAAAAAAATCAGGAACCGCGGCAGTCTCTGGCGCTTCCAGAGCGAAGCCAAGGTCGCCGGCGTCAAGGTCGCCGAAGCCGACATCAGCGCGATGCTGGTGGGGCAGTAACGGAGTTCCATGTCCACCATCCATCCCACAGCGGTGATCGAGGACGGTGCCAAGCTTGGCGCCGATGTCAGCGTCGGTGCATTCGCCTTTGTCGGACGCGATGTCGTCCTTGGCGACGGCGTCGAGTTGCGCAACCATGTCTCGGTTGCGGCCCACACCACGATTGGCGCCAAGACCGTCGTCAGCCCCTTCGCCTCGATCGGCGGTGTCCCGCAATCCGTGCATTACAAGGGCGAGCCCGGCACGATCTCGATCGGAGCCGACTGCGTCATCCGCGAGAATGTGACGATCAATTTCGGGTCTGTCGGCGCGCGCGAGACCAAGATCGGCGATCGCTGCTTCCTGATGACCGGCGTGCATGTCGCGCATGACTGCACGCTCGGCAACGACGTCATCCTCGCCAACTGCGCCACGATGGGCGGACACGTCTCCATCGGCAACAATGTCTTCATGGGCGGCCTTTGCGCGCTGCATCAGTTCGTGCGCATCGGCGATCATGCGATCGTCGGCGGCCTTTGCCCGGTCTGGCGCGACATCATCCCCTTTGGTGCGATCCGCGAAGGTGCCGAGGGTCTCGGCGGCCTCAATATCATCGGCATGAAGCGGCGCGGCTTTTCGCGGCCGCAGATTCAGAGCCTGCGCGCTGCTTATCGTGACCTCTTCTTCGGCCCGGGCTATTTCGTCGACCGGGTCGAGGCTGTCGGCGAGCGCTATGCGGGTGACGAGAACGTCATGCATATCGTCGAGTTCATCCGGCAGCGCGGCAAGCGGCGCATCACGGTCCCGCGCAGCGCCGCCGAGCACCACGACGACGAAAGCTGAGGCGTGGCCGTGGTGCCGGCCGCCTCCGTATCCGACATCACCGAGGCGCCGCTCGGCATCATCTGCGGCGGTGGGGCGTTTCCGTTGGCGGTTGCCGAATCGGCGGTCCGCGACGGCCGCAGGGTCGTGCTGCTGCCTCTGCGGGGTTATGCTGATCCCGAGGCCGTCGCGCGGGCGGGGCTGCCGGCTGAATGGCTCAGCCTCGGTGCCGTCGGCGCGGCCATCGCGACGCTCCGCCGTCATGGCTGCCGGCAGGTCGTCATGCTCGGCTATGTCTTTCGCCCGCGTCTCCTGAGCCTTCGTCCGGATTGGACGATGTTGCGCGTGCTGCCGCGCTTCATTGCGGCGCTGCGCGGCGGCGATGACCATCTCCTCTCGCGCGTCGGCGGCTTCTTCGAGGAGCAGGGCTTCCAACTGGTCGGCGCGCAAGAAATCGCGCCGGATCTGTTACTGCCCGCCGGCCAACTCGGCCGTGTCGCGATGCGGCCCGCCGATGCCGAGGATGCGCGGATCGGTCTCGATCTCGTCCGAACGCTCGGTCCCTTCGACGTCGGTCAGTGTGTTGTCGTTGCGAAGCGCCATGTCCAGGCGGTCGAGGCGGCGGAGGGAACGGACCTGATGCTTGAGCGCTGCGGCCATCTGCGCGCCATCGGTCGCGTCCGCCTGCCGGCGCGAACCGGGGTTCTCGTCAAGGCGCCGAAGCCCGGTCAGGACCGGCGGCTCGATTTGCCCTCGCTCGGCCTCAAGACCATCGAGGGCGCCGCTGCCGCCGGGCTCGCCGGCATCGCGGTAGAGGCCGGCGGCGTGATCGCTGTCGATGTCGCCGCGATGGTGCGCCTCGCCGACGAAAAGGGCCTCTTCATCGTCGGGCTCGATTCATGAGCCTTCCCGCGACGCGGCCGCTGCGTGTGTTCATCCTCGCCGGGGAGGAGTCCGGCGATGCACTTGCCGGGCCGCTGATGGGCGCGCTGGCGGAGCGGGTGCCGGGCGGCGTCATGTTCCGCGGCGTCGGCGGCTCGCGGATGGCGGCGGCGGGATTGCACAGCCTGTTCCCGATGGATGATCTCACGGCAATCGGTATCGGCGAGGTGGTCGGCAAGCTGCCGCGGTTGATCGGGCGCCTGCGCGGGACCGTTGCGGCGATTCTTGCTGATCCTCCCGATGTCCTGTTGCTCGTCGATGCACCGGATTTCACGCATCGTGTGGCCGCGCGGGTTCGGCGCCGCCTGCCATTCCTTCCGATCGTCAAATATGTAGCGCCCACCGTCTGGGCCTGGCGGCCGGGCAGGGCGCGGGCGATGCGTGGCGTCATCGATCATGTGCTCGCGCTCTTTCCCTTCGAGCCGGCGGTCATGGCGCGGCTAGGCGGTCCACCGACGACCTATGTCGGCCATCCCCTGCTCGGCGAACTGGCACGCCTTCGGCCCGGGCCGGACGATGAACTGCGCCGGGCGAGCGAGCCACCGCTGTTGCTGGTTCTTCCTGGCAGCCGAAAGCGTGAGGTCGCGGCGCTCGCGCCGATTTTTGGCGAGACTCTCGGCCGGCTTCGTTCGCTGGGGCAGCGCGCCGAAGTGGTGCTTCCAACGCTGCCGCGCCTCGAGGCGACGCTGCGTGCAGCGACGGCGGCCTGGCCGATACCGCCTGATATCGTCGTCGGCGAGGCGGCGAGGCAAGCCGCCTTCCGCGCGGCACGTGGCGCGCTGGCGGCTTCCGGAACGGTCACGCTGGAATTGGCGCTTGCGGGCGTGCCGACCGTCGGCGCTTACCGCGTCCCGGCCTGGGAGGCGTTCATCGCGCGTCGGGTGCTGACGACGCCAACGGTGATCCTACCGAATATCATCCTTGGCGAGGTGGCGGTGCCGGAACTCCTGCAGGAGGATTGTGCACCGGGGCCGCTCGCCGATGCGCTGCTGCCTCTGCTCGCGGATGGCCCTGCACGGGCCGACCAGCTTGCGCGCTTCGCCCGCCTCGATGCGCTGATGAGCACGCATGGTGTGCCGGCCGAAGGTGTCGCGGCCGAAACCGTGCTCTCGGCGATCGCTGAAAAGGCTCGGAGCGGCTAAGTCGGTTCGCTGTCGGACGCGCGCTTTGCTGATCGGGCGGACCCGTCATGAATTGTTCGCCGGTTTTGTGCTTTTGTGCGGACGAAGCCTGCCGGACCGCATTTTTTCGTGTCTGGCGCCTGCCGCTCACGCAATGCCGCCATGACCGTGCTGAACCCCAATGTGCCGCCTCCGTCCGGACGCCCGCCCACCGGCGTGATCTGGCTCTATCGTTTCGACCCGGCCGGACGGGCGAACGCGCAGCCGGTCGACCAGCCTTTCGAGCTGTTCGACCCGAATGACGGTTTTCTCTGGCTGCATCTCGATCTCGTTGATCGGCTGGTTCGCGATTGGATCGACAAGACGGCTGGACTGCCGGCGGCGGCGCGGGCGGTGCTGCTGTCGACCGATGAGACGGCGCTGCTCGAATGTGACGAGACGGCAGTCTGGGGTGTCTTCATCGATACGATCCAGGATCCCGACGACGATTCGCTGCGCGCCGCGCCGATGCGCTTTGTCCTCGGCGACGGGTTCCTGGTCTCCGGTCGGCGTCATCCCGTGCGGTCCGCCGCCTTGATGCGCGGTCGCATCGATGCTGGCCATCTCGTGGGTGGCCCGGTGGCGCTGTTCGAATTGATGATCGCGCAAGTGCTGCGGGCGATCGCGGAAACGCTGCGCGATCTTCGGCTCACCGCCGATTCGATCGAGGATCGCGTTCTGGACGACCGCCTGAACGACGAGTCCCGCCGTCTGGCGCCGCTGCGGCGGACGGCCGTTCGGCTGCGCCGGCAGCTCGCGGGATTTCGTGGCATTCTCAGGCATTTCGCCGAGGAGCACGCGGATAACGAAATCCAGGCGGGGTCGCGGGCTGCCGCGGAGCGGCTGTTTCGCCGGATCGAAGCGCTCGATCAGGAGGTGCTGGAGATCCAGGATCGCGCCCGGTTCCTGCAGGACGAGATCGCCGCGAAGATCGCCAACAACACCAACCGCCACCTCTATGTGCTCTCGATTCTCACCGCGATGCTGATGCCGGCGACACTGGTCACCGGCATTTTCGGCATGAACACCAGCGATCTCTGGCTCGAGCAGGGCGGGCACGGAACGATCGTGGCGGTGGCGATCGCCGGTGGCGCCTCGGCCTTTGTGCTGTATCTGCTGCGCCGGCTCGGCTTTTTCGATTAGGCGGCGGGCATCAAAAAGCCCGCCGCATTGAATGCGGCGGGCCAGTAGGCCTCCCGGCGAGCGGCGGGCCGCCGGAAGGTATCCGTCAGCGTCGCTTGGCCACGGGCGCGCGGGCCGGCTGGCGGCCGGCGCGGGCGTCGTCGCGCATCTCGTACCACATCGCGTTCAATATCGCGAAAGCGCAGGCGAGGCTGATGCCGAGGATCCAGGAGAAATACCACATGATGCCTTTGCTCCGCTTCTAGTAGGCGTTGGGGTTTCTGCCGAGGCCTTCCGTCGTCACCTTGCCGCGCATCACGCGATAGACGAAGGCGGTATAGACGAGGACGATCGGCAGGAAGACGAGCGTCGCCAGCAGCATGATCCAGAGCGTCAGATGCGAGGACGAGGCGTCCCAGACGGTGAGGCTGGCGTTCGGATCGAGCGAGGACGGCAGCAGGAACGGGAAGAGAGACAGCCCGGCGGTCGAAATGACACCGACAATTGCTGTCGCCGATCCGATGAAGGCGAGACCTGCAAGCCGCCGCGCATAGGCGAAGAGCGCGATGGCGCTGCCGAGAAAGCCGAGCAGCGGCGCAACCATCATCCAGGGATGGGCGCCGTAATTGGCGATCCAGGCGCCGGACTGCCGCACCGCCGTCTTGGCGAGCGGATTGGAAGGGCCGGCGACGTCCTGCACGCTGGTGACAACATAGCCGTCGAAGCCGAGCGCCACCCAGATGCCGCCAAGCGCGAACAGCACGATAGTCGCGAGCGCGGCATAGCTGCCATAGATGCGGGCGCGCTCTGAAATGGCACCGCTCGTCTTCAGCATAAGCATCGAAGCGCCATGAGCGACCAGCATGGACAGGCTGACAAGCCCGGCGAGCAAGGCGAACGGCATCAAAAGGCCGAAGAAGCCGCCCTCATAGAACGGGCGCAGTGAATCGTCGAAGCGGAAGGGTACGCCGCGCAGGACATTGCCGACCGCGACGCCGAAGATCAGCGCGGGAATGAAGCCGCCGACGAACAGCGCCCAATCCCAGGTCTCGCGCCAGCGGGGATCGGCGATCTTGCTGCGATATTTGAAGCCGACGGGGCGCAGGATGATGGCGATCAGGATCACCATCATGGCGAGATAGAAGCCGGAGAACGACACGGCGTAGAGCATGGGCCACGCCGCAAAGATCGCGCCGCCGCCGAGGATCAGCCAGACCTGGTTGCCTTCCCAGACCGGGCCGATGCTGTTGATGACGATCCGCCGCTCGTCGTCATTGCGGGCGACGAAGGGGAGGAGGGCGCCGACGCCGAGGTCGAAGCCATCCATGATGGCGAAGCCGATCAGCAGCACGCCGAGCAGCAGCCACCAGATGAGCCGCAGCGTCTCGTAATCGAGGGGAACGAAGGGAATCATCGTCTGTGCTCCACTAATGCTGCTGCGGACGGGCGAATGCCGCACCGGGAAGGATGGTGCCGCCCTGTGGCTCCATCGGCTCGGCCGCCGTGGGGCCCTTCTTGATGGCATGGACCATCAGGTAGACCTCGACGATGGCGAGGCTGGTGTAGAGCACCAGGAAGATCGCCAGGCTGATCGAGAGATCGACGAGCGTGAGGCCGGAGGCGGCGTAGAAGGTCGGCAGGACGCCTTCGATGATCCAGGGCTGGCGGCCGAATTCGGCGACGATCCAGCCGACTTCGATCGCGACCCAGGGCAGCGGCAGGCTCAAAAGCGCCACCCACAGCATCCAGCGCTTGTCGCCGAGGCGATGCCGAGATGCCGTCCAGAAGGCGACGATGAAGAAGCCTATCAGGTAGAAACCGAGCCCGACCATGATGCGGAACGCCCAGAACAGCACCGGGACGTCCGGGATCGTCTCGTTGGCGGCGGCCGTGATATCGGCCTCGGTCGCGTTCTCGATGTCGGGACGATGCAGCTTCAGGAGAAGGCCGTAGCCAAGATCCTTCCAGGTCTCGCTGAAGGTCGCCCGTGCCGCGGCATCGTTCTTGTCGGCGCGGATCTTCTGCAGTGCCGTATAGGCCGTGATGCCGTTGCGGATCTTGACCTTGGCGTTGTCGACGAGGTTGACGATGCCCGGCAGTTCCTGGCTCAGCGAGCGCGTGCCGATGATGCCGAGCAGATAGGGGATGGAGATGGAGAAGCTGTTGTCCTGCTTCGCCATGTTCGGGAAGGCGATCACGTTGATGGCTGCCGGTGCCGGCTCGGTGTGCCACATGGCTTCCATCGCCGCGACCTTCATCTTCTGGTTCTCGGTCGCGAGATAGCCGCTCTCATCGCCGAGCACGACGACGGAGAGAGACGCTGCGAGGCCGAAGCTGGCGGCGACCGCCATGGAGCGCTTGGCCAGTTCGATGTGCCGGCCGCGCAGCAGGAACCAGGCGCTGACCGCGATGACGAAGACGGAGCCGGCGACATAGCCGGCGCTGACGGTGTGGACGAACTTTGCCTGCGCGACCGGATTGAAGATCACGGCCATGAAGTCGCTGATCTCCATCCGCATCGTGTCCGGATTGAACACGCCGCCGACGGGGTTCTGCATCCAGCCGTTGGCGATCAGGATCCACAGCGCCGAGAAATTGGCGCCGAAGGCGACCAGCCAGGTGACGGCCAGGTGCCCGACCTTCGGCAGGCGGTCCCAGCCGAAGAAGAACATGCCGATGAAGGTCGCTTCGAGGAAGAAGGCCATCAGGCCTTCGATCGCCAGCGGCGCACCGAAGATGTCGCCGACATAGTGACTGTAATAGGACCAGTTCATGCCGAACTGGAACTCCATGACGACGCCGGTGGCGACGCCCATGGCGAAGTTGATCCCGAACAGCGTTCCCCAGAACAGCGTCATCCGTCGCCAGATGTCGCGGCCTGTCATCACATAGACGCTCTCCATGATGGCGATCAGAAACGACAGCCCGAGCGTCAGGGGAACAAACAGGAAGTGGTACATGGCTGTGGCGGCGAATTGCAGCCGTGACAGCGTGACGACGTCGATGTCGAACATGGGCGATCCTCGAAACGTGATGATCGACGCTGACACGCGTTTCGGAAGGCGATCTTGATCAGAATCAAGCCCGGCGGCGATGTCGCATCGGCGGTCCGGCGGAGAGAGCGCTGCGGACGAAGTGCCGCAGGCCGGCACCCCGTGCCACGGCGCTTGCAAGGTGGATCGGCGAATCGCAAGCTCAGCCGTGAACTGCGTGGCAGACCGGGGGGACGATGAAAATGCAGAGCCTTGCCGAGAGGTTCGAGCGCGCGGCCGCGGCCTCGCCACCGCTTCGATTCGTCGATGTCGCGCTGCGCGGGCTCGGCCAGGTGATGTTCCAGGACAATCCCCTCACCGGGCTCTTCTTCCTGCTCGCCATCATCTGGGGCGCCGTCGCGACGGGGCAGCCCTTCGTGGCGATCGGCGGGGTGCTGGCGCTCCTCGTGGCGACCGCTACGGCGCTTGCGCTCGGCGTCGACCGGACCGCCTGGCGCGCCGGTCTCTACGGCTTCAACGGCGTGCTGACCGGTCTTGCCCTTGCGACGTTCCTTGCGCCCGGGCCAATGCTGATCGTGTTCGTGATCCTCGGAGCCGCGGTGTCGGTGGTCGTGACGCTCGCCACCCAGCGCTGGCTGGCGGCGTACGGCATTCCCGGCCTGACCTTTCCCTTCGTGACGACGAGCTGGCTCTTCCTCCTGGCCAGCCATGGCTTTGCCGGTGTTGCTGGTAGCGGCCTGCCGGCCGGCGCCGTTACGGCCCCGGCTATCATCGTTGCATCCGATCCGCTGCGCGTGGTCGATTTCGTCGGCGGCGTCGCCCTCAGCATCAGTCAGGTTTTCCTGAAGGACAGTCTCGTTGCGGCGCTGCTCTTCCTCGTCGGGCTGGCGGTTTCCTCGATTCCCGCCGCGCTGCTCGCCCTTGCCGGCGCCCTAATTGCCGTGATCATCGCCCACCTTGCCGGCGCGGAAAGCGATCTCGTCACCGGCGGCCTGCTTGGTTTCAGTCCGGTGCTGACAGCGGTCGCGCTTGGCTGTGTGTTCGCGAGCCCGACGCCGCGCAGTCTGGCCTATGCCGCCTTCGCAACGGTGATCACGGTCATCGCTCAGGTGGCGATGAATGCCGCGCTCGCTCCTGTGGCGCTGCCGGCTATGACCATGCCCTTCGTGCTGGTCACCTGGCTGTTCCTGATGGCGCGGCCGGCGGCGGCGAAGAGCTGAGCGCGTCGGGCTTCTCACGCCTGAAGGCGATGATGATCGGCGCCAGCACGGCGGCGACGAGGCCGGCGGCGAAGCCGTTGTTGTATAGCACCAGTCCGCCATGCAGGTCGCCGACGGCCAAAGCGGCCGACGAATGGATGAACCCGGCCACGATGCCCCAGTGCCAGCCGAAGCGCCCGGCGATCGGCGCCAGCGTCGTGCCGAACAGCGCTGCGAGCTGGAGCGACGGCATATCGGCGTTCCACGGCTTGGCGAGCGTGCCGATGAACACGCCGAGCATTACAGGCCAGATATTGCGCGGGTGTTTGCCGGCGGCTGCGAAGCCGACAATGGTCATGATCGCGCCGATCGTCGGACCATTGAGGTCTCCGCCGACAAGCAGGAGATAGGCGGTGCCGACCGCGCCTGATGCGCCCATGTTCACCAGGGTTGCACCGAGGCCCGCCGCGCCGATGAAATCGGCCGGTGCCTGGCCGGTCATCGCTAGAATGGTTCTGAAGCCGCCGAGCGCGCCGCGGTCGATCGCGAGGCCAGCTCCGGCGAGCGCCGCGAAGACCGCGAACAGGAAGATGCCGAGCCAGAGATTGTTGCCGCTCGTCCAGATGAAGACAGGCTCCGGCACGAAGCCGTAGGAGCGATAAAGCGCCACGACCAGCGTGCCGAGGATGCCGGCGGCGAAGCCCATATTATAGAGGCTGAACCCCATATGCGCCTTGAACAATTGAGCCGCGACGGGCACCAGCACGAAGCCGATGATGATCCCGGTGACGAGGCCGAGCGGCAGCGTCGCGGTGAGCGGCATCGTCGTCGAGAACAGTATCTCGGAGAAGATCGGCGCCAGCGCGCAGCCAAAAAAGGCGGTGTTGGCGTGGGCGGCGAAGCGTTCGCCTTTGACACGGCAATAGAGCCAGACGCCGGCGATGATCGGCCAGACATTCAGCAGATTCTTGCCGAACAGCCCGAAGCCGAGCGTCAGCAGCAGCGCCGCCACGGCGCCGCCGGTCATCTTTGCGCCCGCGCGCTGGTAGATGAGACAGCCGACAAGCGTCAGCAGGCCGGCATTCACGAAGGCTGCGCCCATGCCGCCGACGCCGATATAATCGGTGATCAGCGTGTCGCGGGCGATGAGGATCTTTCCGAGACCGCTGACGATCACGGATGGACGATCCGACGCGAGACCGAACAGCAGAAATGCCACGGCGACAGCCGCGACCACCCTGAGGACGCGCCCGTCTTCTGCCGCCCCCGGAGCCTCGGCCGCCAGTGCCGGGCGTGCCCCCGAACCGCTCATCGCTCTGCCTCCTGCATCCCGTCCGCCATGCTTCGCGCGTCCCGCAGCATTGATCACCTTGCCGGCATGCGGCGCAACGGCAGCCTGAGCCACGACTGCTACCTCAGGCCACGTTGCCGGCTGCGGCTCGACGCTTCATGGTCGACATCATGAGCACGATCGAGCACGATCCCGCCAGTTCAGCGTCGCGCCTCGGCGCGGCGGAAATGGCGTGGCTGAAGACGCAGCGGCGGGCGGGCGGGCTCTGGCTACGTGTTGCGATCGCGGTTCCGCTGGTCGCTGGCCTTTTCACCGTGGCGCAGGCTTTCACGCTGGCAACGATCATCGACCGCGCGCTTGTCGGCCATGTCGCTCCCGCCGGCCAAATCCGCCTCGTGCTGCTGCTCGTTGCCATCATCTGTTGCCGCGCCGTTCTGGCGCTGGTCAGCGAACGCCTCGGCAGCCGCGCTGCCGAGGACGTCAAGCGCGCCATCCGCCAGAGCCTGCAGGCCTCGATCATGGCGAAGAGTCCGGAATGGCTGCGGGAGCGCTCCTCCGGGGTGCTGGCGAGCCAACTCGTCGACGGCGTCGAGGCGCTCGACGGCTATTTCGCGCGCTTCATGCCGGCGATGATCGCGGCGGCGGTGCTACCGGTCGCCTTCGCCATCGGACTGATGCCTGTCGATATCGTGGTCGGAGCGCTTTTCCTCGTCACTGCGCCGCTGATTCCGCTTTTCATGGCGCTGGTCGGCTGGGGTGCCGAGGCGGCGAGCCGCCGCCACATGACCGCGCTGACCCGTCTGTCCGGGCTGTTCGCCGATCGGCTGCGCGGCATTCTCGTATTGAAGCTGTTCGGTCGCGCCGAGGACGAGGTGGCGCGCGTCAAGGCGGCGAGCGATGACGTCGCCACGCGGACGCTTCAGGTGCTGCGCATCGCCTTCCTCTCCTCGGCCGTGCTCGAATTCTTCGCGGCGATCGGCGTCGCCGGCGTCGCGCTCTATGTCGGGCTGACCTATGTCGGCTTCATCGACCTGCGTGGCTCGCCTCTCGGCCTGCAGGCCGGTCTGTTCTGTCTGCTGATGGCGCCCGAAGTCTATATGCCGCTGCGGACGCTGGCTGCCCATTATCACGACCGCGCGGCTGCCAAGGCCGCTGTTGCCGATTTTGCGGCGCTCATCAACGGATCGGCGGATGCCGTCGCCGGTGTTCCCGCTCCGACGACTCCTCTTCCGGCTGGTGCGCTGTCGGTTACGATCCGCCAACTCACGCTCCATGCCGCGGGGCGGGGCGTCATCCTCGATGGTGTCGATCTCGACATCCCCGCCGGTGCGCGCATCGCGATTCTCGGCCCGAGCGGCATCGGAAAATCGAGCCTGATCGAGGCGATGGCGCGCCTGCGCAGTTTCGAAGGTTCGATTGCCATCGGCGGTGTGCCACTCGGCGAGATCGACGAGGCATCGATGCGCCGCCAGGTCGCTCTGCTCGGCCAGCGGCCGAAGCTGTTCCACGGCACCATTGCCGACAATATCCGCTTGGGGCTGCCCGATGCGACGGCCGCGGCGGTGAGCCGTGCCGCCGACCAGGCGCTTGTTGGCGATTTCGCCGACCGGACGGCTGACGGCCTCGAGATGGCAATCGGCGAGCGGGGCAGGGGCGTTTCGGGTGGTGAGGCCCACCGCGTGGCGCTCGCGCGCATTTTCCTGCGCGATCCGGGGCTGATCTTGCTGGACGAGCCCACCGCCCATCTCGATGCCGCGACGGAGGCGCGGATTATCGCCGCCATTCTCCGTTTCGCGGAAGGGCGCACTTTGGTCGTGGTCACCCATTCCGAACCCGTCGCCCGCAGCATGGACCGGATCTACCGGATTGCCGGCGGCCGTCTCCTGCCGGTGCCGCACCGTCCGTCCAGCATGGCGACCGCCCGGCGCGAACGGGGAGACGCGCCATGAAGCTCCTGCTGCCGCTCGTGCTTCGCCGCGCCCCCGGCTTCTTGCTGGCGCTGGCGCTCTCGGTGCTGACGCTTGCCGCCGGCGCGGGCCTGCTCGGCGTTTCCGGCTGGTTTCTGACCGGCGCGGCCTTGGCGGGCGCTGCCGGCGGTTTCGAGCTTTTCGCGCCGTCGGCGGCGGTGCGCGGGCTCTCCTTCCTCAGGATCGGCGCGCGCTATGGCGAGCGGATGACCGGCCACGCCGTCACACTCGCGATGCTCTCGGAACTGCGCAGCACGCTATTTGCGCGCTTGATCCCGCTGGTGCCGATGAAAGGCGTCGCCGGCCGCACAGGCGATTTCGTCGCGCGCCTGACGGCCGATATCGAAGCGCTCGACATGGTGATGCTGCAGGCCGTCCTGCCGCTGCTGACCGCCTGCACTGCCGCCGCCGGCCTCGCGCTGATGCTGTGGCTGACGTTGCCGGAGGCGGTTCCGGTCGGCGTCGCCGGGTTCGCGCTTACGGCGCTCGCGGTCCCGCTGGCGCTCGTTCTCGGCGGGCGCCGTATCGGTGCTGCGACGGTTGCGGCTTCGTCCGATCTGCGCGTCGCCGCCCTCGACGCCGTCGATGGCCACGCTGATCTTGTGGCGCTCGGCGCAACGGAGGCCGGCATCGCCCGCTTCGCCGAGGCCGCCGCCGGCCTGCGTGCCGCCCGGCTGGCGGAGGCGCGGCGCGTGGCGCTCGGTCCTGCTCTCGCACAACTTGGTGCCGGCCTCACAATGGCGGCGACACTCTGGCTCGGGCTTGGCGCGCTCGCCGAGGGCAGGATCAGTGGACCCGTCCTGACGGGCGTGCTCCTCGCCATTCTCGGCCTCTTCGAGGTCACCGGCCCGATCCTGCGCGGGGCCGGGCGCATCGGCTCGGCGCTGGCCGCATCCCGCCGCGTCTCGGACATCGTGGCGACCGTCCCGTCGATCCGCGATCCGCTCGTGCCGGCGCGACTGCCGGGCGAGGGCGCCCTCGTCATCGACCGCGTCAGCTATGGCTACGGCATCGACCGACCGGTGCTGGCCGACATTTCCCTCGAGGCGCAACCGGGCGAGCGGATTGCCATCCTCGGCGCCAGCGGCTCAGGAAAATCCACGTTGCTCGGCCTCATCATGCGGCTCGACGACGTCGGCGCCGGCGCGATCCGCTTTGGCGGCATCGATATTCGCGATGCCGCGCTGGCCGACCTCCATAGCCACATCGCTCTCCTGACGCAGGATGCGCCGGTCTTCATTGGCACGGTGCGCGACAATCTGAGGATCGGCTCGCCTTTCGCCGACGACGCAACGCTCTATACGGCGCTCGGCAATGCGCGGCTGGCCGAATTCGTGCGCAGCCTGCCTGAGGGGCTCGATACCTGGCTCGGCGAGTCCGGGGCGACCCTGTCGGCCGGACAGGCGCGGCGCCTCTGCCTTGCGCGCACGCTGCTTTCGCCAGCCCGGCTGATCCTGCTCGACGAGCCGACCGCCGGGCTCGACGGCGAGACGGAGGCAGAGTTTCTCGGCGACCTGCTGACGGCGACCGAAGGACGAACGCTCGTCGTCGCGACCCACGCCGCGCTGCCGAGAGCGGCGGTCGACCGTATCTTCAAGTTCGACGACGGCCGGCTGGTCGAGGCCTCGCGCTGAGATCGGTTAACCCGGCGGAGCGTGATCCGTCGCCCGGTGCGAGGCGAGCAATGCGGCGGCGAGCGCACAAAGGCCGGCGCCCGGCCCATCCGGTCCGACGCTGCGATAGGATGCGCGCGCGCCCTCGACCAGCAGGAAGAGATGGTCCGCCAATTGTTCGGGTTCGGTGAGGCCCGACGCACAGCAGAGCGCCGTGAGCCGTTCCCGGCGTGTCCGCGCCGCAGATTCAACAAACTTGCGTCCGGGATGCTCGGGATCGCTGATCTGGATGGCGGCGTTGACCAATGCGCAGCCGCTTGCGTCATGGCGCTCGCCATGGCCGCCGACGCGATCGAGCCAGGCCCGGATCTGCGCGAGAGCATCGCCCGGATGCAGTTCGGCGATCTCGTCCCAGATGCGCGCCGTCTCCTCGGCGAGGCCGCGAAGATATTCGGCCACCAGCAGGTCCTTCGATTCGAAGTGCCGGTAGAGCGTCATCTTGTTAGTCCCGGCCGCTTCCGCGATCGCCTCGACGCCGACCCCCTGCACGCCGTGCCGATAGAAGAGCTCGCGCGCGGCCACGATGATGCGCTGGCGCGGCGGGAGAGCTCCGTCTCTCATACGGTGAACGGACTGTTCAGAAAGCTGCGCGGGCACGGGCTTGAAATCCTGTTACTCAACGGTAACATTTGATCATGTTACCGAACAGTACCGATCTTGGCGGACAAACGCGTCCTGACCCAAGATAGTGAAGGGAACCGCTATGACCAACATCCTTTTCGTCTCGTCCAGCCCGCGCGGCGCCGCTTCGCAGTCCTCCAAGGTCGCAGAGCAACTCATCGCCGGGATTCGCGCCGAGGATCCGACCGCGACCGTCACGCGGCGCGACCTGGCTGCCAATCCGCTGCCGCATCTCGACGGCGAATTCCTTGGTGCCATCTTCGGCCCGGCCGAGGCGCACACCGTGGAGCAGACACGCCTGCTCGCGCTCTCCGATCAGCTCGTCGATGAAATCTTTGCCGCCGACGTGATCGTCATCGCCTCGGCCATGATCAACTTCACCGTGCCGTCGACGCTGAAGAGCTGGTTCGATTTCATCGCCCGCCGCGGCCGGACGTTCAGCTATGGCGAGAACGGCCCCGAGGGGCTGGTCAAGGGCAAGCGGGTGGTCGTCGTCGAAGCCAAGGGCGGCATCTATTCCGACGGCCCCATGAAGGTCCACGACTATCAGCAGCCCTGGATGCGCTTCATGCTCGGCTTCCTCGGCATGACCGATGTCGAGGTCATCTATGTCGAGGGCCAGTCGCTGGGGGCGGATCGCGCGGCGCAGGGCGTCACCGAGGCTTCAAGCCGCGCCAACGACACGGCGCGCGCCCTCGCAAGCCGCATCGCGGCCTGACACCGTTCTGCGGGGAGACGGGCGATCAGTCGCCCGTCTTGACGTCTACCGACAGGAGATCCGGCAGTTTGCGCGGATCCTCCTGCGCGGCGGCGAGGATCGCGAGCAGCGGCACCGGCGTCGCAGGCGCGGCTGTGAGCGTCATGGTGCCCGGTGTGCGGATGAAGGCCTGCAGGGCCGGCGCGAGCTTCGCCTGGAAGCCCGGGTTCTTCAGCACCAGCATCAGCGTGAACGGCATGGCGCCCGCGAGATCCTCGCGGAATTTCTCCGGCGTCTGGTTCTTCTTCTTCGCCTGCATGGCGACCGCGCGGTCGACCACCGAGCTATCTTTCACGACGACCTTGCCGCGCGAGAACAAGAGGTTCGGCAAAGCGCTTTCCAGCATCCGCGGGTCTTCGATCGTCGAGCGCTTGAGGCCGGTCAGCGTGACATCGGCAACGAGTGATCCGACATCCTTGACCGTCAGGCGGAAGTCGCTGAGAGACAGGCTCTCATCCGCCTCGCGCCAGTTCAGCTTGAAGCCGTAATCGGCCAGCAGCCGGTCATAGCCGAGGCCGGCGATCATCTCGCGGGCCCTTGGGTCTGTCACCTGCGACAGGTCCAGATTGATGCCGCGCAGATCGAGCCCGATCGTGGTGGGCACGGGGCCGACATAATCGGTGAGATCAATGCGGCCGCGATCGAGCGCGCCGATCGCCTTGCCATCCTGGACCACGCTCACATTGACGGCCTCGCCGAAGCCGAGCGTCGGGATGAGCGACAGCGGATCGGCCTCAAGGCCGGACTGGCCGGCCCGCGCCGCCGCCGAAATGCGGTCAAGGGACGGGAAGGTCATTCCGCCGAAGGCCAGCCGCTCGGCACCGATCGAGGTCTTGTCGGCGGCAACGTCCAGATCGCCGATCCCGAATTCGCCAAGACCATCACTCGAGAAATCCGTGAGGTGGAAATCGCCGAGATGGAAGCGCTGCACATCGGGCGCCATCACATCGAGATCGGTGAAACGGAAGGCGCCGATGCCGAAGGCATAGAACATCTGCGGCAGGTAATCAGCCGTCAACTTGCCGAGCGCCGCCTCATCCATATTGGGATTGGCGAGGAGTTCATCGAAAAAGGAGGAGAAGCTCTGCGGCGGCTGTCGCAGGTTGAGCTTCTCCAGCTCAACCGAACCAACGCGGAACTGCCCGCCCGGGATTTCCATCGAGAAATTCGTATAGGTCTCGAGCGCAAGCGCCGTCCGCCATTTCCAGTCGCCGACGCCGCCGACATAGCGATCGGCATCGAAGACGTCCACGACGGCGTTCAGGTCCATCTTGAGCGCTTCGAGCTTGTCGGCTCGCATGGTCAAAAGACCATCCGGGGAGGGCGATTCCTGCTTGAACGGCCCCATGGACATCCGCTCGATCATGCCCTTCGACATATTGGCAAGCTCGAAGCCGCCATAGGTCGCATGAGAGGTCTGGCCTTCGAAGGTCTGGCTTGAATCGACGTCGTCGATCTTCAGCGAGGCGATCGAAGTCTGCGCCACAATGGCGTAGGCCTTGACGATCGAGGTGAACATCTTCTGCGGGTCGAAGACGTAGCTGGCAAAGCTTGGCACCGTCACGCTGTCCGCCGAGATCGACTTCAGCTTGGTGTCGCTGACCGTCCCGATCACGACGCGGCTATCATCGGCCTTGAGCGCGACGACCGTGAAGCCGCCATCGGCGGTGTCGCCATAGCCGGTGATGGCGATGCTGCCGAATGACACCTCGATCTTTGTCGAAAGCGTCTCGCTGCGGATGGTCAGGTTCTTCAGCGTCGCGGTGCGTGATGCGTCGTCATAGGTGAGCGTATCGAAGCCGGCTACCCAGTTCGGCGAGGCGTCGAGCGCCGAGATCCAGCTTCGGATCGCGGTCTCCACCGGCTCCGCTGCCGAAGCCGGCGAGACGGAAACCAGCAGCGCCGTGCCGAAGCAGGCGGCGACAATGCGGTTGCGGAGGGTCGTGCCGGGCATGGGGCGGCGCTCTTTCGCTCAGATGGGCTTGGAAAGATGACGCCCGGCCGAAGCCGGGCGTCATGCGGTCTAGTTGTTGGCCTGGACGTCGATCGCCAGGAGCCCCGGGATCGAGGACGGCGAAGACATCGCCTGATGGCCGAGCGATTCGAGCGGCACCGGGGTCGGTGGGTTCAGCGTGACGGTGAAGGACTTCGGATCCTTCAGGAAGGCCGTCACTGCATCGACGGTCTTCTTCTGGAAGGGCTCATCGGTGATGTTGAGCTGGCCGAAAGCGAGCGGCAGCGCCGCCGGCAGCATCATCGCGAGGCTGTCGCGGGTGGTGCCCATCGACTTCGCCTGCATTTCGAGAATCTTCTCGGCAATGCCGGCATTGTCGAAGCGCACGGAGGCGTTTTCAAGCGTCGCGGTCGAGGCGACATTGTTGACCGCATCCGAACTCTGCAACTTGTCGCGGGTCAGCCCGCCAAAGCTGCCGGTGATCGTCAGCTTGCCCATGTCCTTGCTGTCGATCTCGATCTTTCGGATCGTCGCCGATTCCTTGGTCGGGTCGTAGCCACCGTCAATGTTCACGTTGATCAGCAGGCTCGTATAGCCGAGCTGATCAAGCGTGGCCTTGGCCTGCGCCTCGGTGGCGATCACCGCCTGCGGCACAGCGATGCCGCTGATCTGCAGCTTGACGTCGTTCGCGGTGCCGTCGACGACATTGGCGAGGTCCATCGAGACGTTGTCGATCGTGACCGGCTCCGGCTGATCCTTCTTGTTCGTCGCCGAAATGGCGCCGATGCCGAAATGCGTGAAGGGCGTGAATTTCGCCTTGGAATCGACTTCGGACGGCGCGGGCACGACCGCATCATTCACGATGCCGGTGGTCCATTTGGCGGTGTTGTCGCCCTTGACGAAAAGGCCGCTGTCAAAGGCGATCGACGTCGCCGTGAAGCCGCCCGGCTGACGGTCGGTCGGCGAGGTGACGACGAGCGAGGGGATGGTGACCTCGCCATCCTTCGGCGACGTCACCTTGAAATCGGTGATGGTGACGATGTCGCCGCTGGCACCGGCCGAACCATAGGTCGCCTTGGCGCCGCCCTTGGCCTGCAGGGCCGCGACGATGTCGTCGGCGACCTTCTTGGCATCGGACGCGGCGAAGGCCGTGGTCGTCATGAGAAGGGCTGAGACGAGCACCAGGCCGCGTGCGGCGGCTCGGCCTGAAATCGAGACTCTCATTATGTCCTCCAGGGAACGGTTTCTTGGCGCCGGCGACGCCGCCGATGCACGTCCGGCCGGCATTTTGTAAACAAGTTCATGGCGAGAGCAAGAACAGTGCCCGCATGTAGTGAAGACGTTATGCGACGGGCGGTTCCTCGTGTCGCGGGTCGCGGGGGGTTTCCGAACAACCCCGCCGTCCTATGATGACGGTCGGCCTCCTCATTGCTCCCGGAAACCTCCCATGCTTCTCGCAGCCCTCGTCTTCATCGGCGCCGGAATCGGCGGCGTCGTCCGGTACACGATCGGCGTCCAGGCATCCCGGCTTTTCAGTTTTGATTTCCCCTGGGCAACGATGGCCGTCAATATTCTCGGCTCATTCCTGATGGGTGTCATCGCTGCCTGGTTCGTCCTGAGGCCGGGTCCGGGCGGCACGCAGGAGTTGCGCATCTTCCTCACAACCGGCGTCCTCGGCGGCTTCACCACCTTCTCGACTTTCTCGCTCGATGCCATCTATCTCTGGGAGCGGGGCGCGCCGATGGCTGCCGCCCTCTATGTCGGCGGCTCGCTTGTGCTCGGCCTCGCCGGGCTCGCCGGCGGGCTGGCGCTCGTCAGAGCGCTTGCCGGATGATATGAGGCGCCTTCAGAAGAAGGACACTCCCGATCATGGCGACCGTCGTCACCAAGACAGTGGCATCAGACGAGGCCGACATGCGCCTCGACCGCTGGTTCAAGGATCATTATCCCGGCCTTTCATTCGGCCATCTGCAGAAGCTGTTGCGCTCCGGCCAGGTCCGCGTTGATGGCGGCCGCGCCAAGACGAATGACCGCGTGCATCCCGGCCAGACCATCCGCATCCCGCCTCTTGGCGTCGATGACGCCGGCGGCAGCCCGCATGTCGCCCGGCCTGCCGGTGCGCGCGGCAGCGCCGCCGACGAGTTGATGGCGATGTGCCTCTATGAAGACGATCACGTCTTTGTCTTCAACAAGCCGCAGGGTCTCGCCGTACAGGGCGGCTCGGGCCTCTCGACCCATGTCGACGCCATGCTCGAGGCGCTGCGCGACACCAAGGGCCAGAAGCCGCGCCTTGTCCATCGCCTTGATCGCGAGACGACTGGCGTCCTCGTCGTTGCCCGCACCCGCCTCGCAGCCTCGAAGCTCGCCGGCAGCTTCCGCGCCCGCGCCACGCGCAAGATCTATTGGGCGCTGGTGAAGGGCGTGCCGCGCCCGCCGCAGGGCCGTGTCTCGACCTGGCTCGCCAAGGATGGCGGCCCAACGGGCGAAAAGATGAAGGTTGCCCGCCATGGCGACGACGATGCCAGCCATGCCGTCTCGCTTTATTCGGTGGTCGACAATGCCGGCCCGGCGCTGGCCTGGCTGACGATGCGCCCCGTCACGGGCCGGACGCACCAGCTCCGCGCGCACGCCGCCCATATCGGTCATCCGATCATCGGAGACCCGAAATATTTCGAGGCCGACACCAACTGGTCCTTTCCGGGTGGCTTGCAGAACAAGCTGCACCTGCACGCGCGCCGTATCGTGATCCCGCATCCGGCCGGCGGCACGCTCGATGTCACCGCGCCGCTGCCACCGCATATGGTGCAGAGCTGGAACCTGCTCGGTTTCGATACCGATCTCGGCGGGGAGGCGGAGCCGGACGAAGAATGAGCGATCTGTTCGACATCGGCCCGGAGGGCCACGAACCCCGCGACCCGATGCGATCGGCCGAGAGTGGCAGGGCGTTGCCGAAGCGGTTCTATGAGGTTGCCACGCATGCGCGCGGCGCGGATGGCACCTATGTGATCCATCTCGACGGCCGAACGGTGAAGACGCCTGCCAAGGCCACGCTGGCCGTTGCCGAGGAGCGCATTGCCGCTGCCATCGTCGCGGAATGGGCGGCGCAGGGCACGCTCATCGATCCCGCCACCATGCCGGTGACCCGGCTCGTCAATTCCGCGATCGATGGTGTCGCGCGAAACGCCGATGCCGTGCGGGCGGAAATCCTCAACTATGCCGGCACCGATCTCCTCTGCTATCGCGCCGACGCCCCCGAGCGGCTGGTCGCGTTGCAGGACGCCGCCTGGAACCCGCTGATCGACTGGATGCATGAGCGCTTAGGCGCGCGTTTCCTGCTCGCCGAGGGCATCGTCCATGTCGCGCAGTTTCCCGAGACGATCGCGGCCGTCGACAAGGCCCTCGGTGCACCCGACATGCTGCAGCTTGCGGGGCTGAGCACGATCAATACGCTCACCGGCTCGGCGATCCTGACCCTCGCCGTGCTGCATGGTCGTCTGACCGCCGCCGAAGCTTGGGCGGCAGCGCATGTCGACGAGGATTTCGAGATCAGCCTTTGGGGCGAGGACGATGAGGCAACAGCGCGTCGAGAGGCGCGCTGGCGGGAGTTTCAGGCCGCCGCTCTGGTGCTCGGACGGGATTGAGCCGGGCGGCCAGAGCGGGCAGGGGCGCTATTTCGCCTTCTCGAGCGTTGCTGTCGCCGACAGCGGCTGCCCTTTGTGCTCGCCGATCCAGCCCCACACGAGCTTGTCGCCGGAACGGATCAGCGTGACATCGCCGTTGATGCAGCCATGGCCAGTTGCCGGATCGATACCGCCGCGGGTTATCGTCTCGACATAGAAGCTGGTGTCGCCTTTCTCGCCGACCTTTTCCAGGGTCCCGCCGCAGGACTGGTCGGCATAGTCGACGGTGGCCGGCTCGCGGGAGAAATCGATCGCGATCGCGTAGGACTCGGGCTGGGTCGACTGCTTGAACGACCCGCTCCAACTGCCGGAGATCGGCTCGGCCGCGGCGTGGCCCGCGACCGCTGCGAGCGCGGCCGCCGGGAGGGCGACGAGGACGAACCGGCGGAGCGAGGTCATGGGTCTGTTCCACTGAATTTTCGGACGACGGGATCGTCGCACACAAGCCTAGCGTGCATCCATTGCCATTGTCTTGCCGCGGGTACGAAACTTCGAGCGATCGGCTCGTCGCGCTCCTCGAAAGTCTCGCCACCAGTGCCCGTTTCAAGAGTCGCGTGAGGCGCTATAACTCGCCTTCGGTTGACATGCGGGGAGGGCGAGGCGGTGAAGCATATCCTTGAGGAACTCGCGGTCCGTCGCGCCGGGGCGCGGCTTGGCGGCGGCGAGAAGCGCATTGCCGCCCAGCACGCCAAATCGAAGCTGACGGCGCGCGAACGCATCGAGATCCTGCTCGACGAGGGCTCCTTCGAGGAGTTCGGCATGTTCGTCCAGCACCGGGCGATCGATTTCGGCATGGAGAAGACCAAGATCGCCGGCGATGGCGTCGTCACCGGCTGGGGCACGGTAAACGGCCGCCCGATCTTCGTCTTCGCCAAGGATTTCACCGTCTTCGGCGGCTCCCTGTCTGAGGCGCATGCCGAGAAGATCACCAAGCTTCAGGACATGGCGCTGAAAAACGGCGCGCCGATCATCGGCCTGTTCGATGCCGGCGGCGCTCGGATCCAGGAAGGCGTTGCGGCGCTCGGCGGCTATGGCGAGGTGTTCCAGCGCAACGTGCTCGCCTCCGGCGTCATTCCGCAGATTTCGGTCATCATGGGCCCTTGCGCGGGCGGCGACGTCTATTCCCCGGCGATGACCGACTTCATCTTCATGGTTCGCCATTCAAGCTACATGTTCGTCACAGGGCCGGACGTGGTGAAGACGGTCACCAACGAGACCGTAACCGCCGAAGAGCTCGGCGGTGCGAGCGTGCACACGACGCGCTCCTCGATCGCCGACGGCGCCTATGACAACGATGTCGAGGCGCTCGTCGCGATGCGCCGGCTCGTCGATCTGCTGCCGATGAACAATCGCGCGCCGCTGCCCGAGATCGAAACGGCCGATCCGGCGGATCGGATCGAGATGTCGCTCGATACACTCGTTCCTGACAATCCGAACAAGCCCTACGACATCAAGGAATTGATCCTGAAGGTCGTCGACGAGGCCGACTTCTTCGAGATCCAAGCGGCCTTCGCGAAGAACATCGTCACTGGCCTTGGCCGCATCGAGGGGCGAACGGTCGGCTTCGTTGCCAACCAGCCGATGGTCCTGGCCGGCGTTCTCGACAGCGACGCCTCGCGCAAGGCGGCGCGGTTCGTGCGCTTCTGCGACGCCTTCTCGATCCCGCTCGTCACCTTTGTCGACGTGGCCGGCTTCCTGCCGGGCACGGCGCAGGAATATGGCGGCCTGATCAAGCACGGCGCCAAACTGCTGTTCGCCTATGGCGAAGCGACCGTGCCGAAAATCACCGTCATCACCCGCAAGGCCTACGGCGGCGCCTATGACGTCATGGCGTCCAAGCACTTGCGGGGAGACGTCAACTATGCCTGGCCATCGGCGCAGATCGCCGTCATGGGGGCGAAGGGCGCCGTCGAGATCATCTTCCGTGCGTCGAACGGCGACGCCGATGCGCTGGCGGCCCGGACGAAGGAATATGAGGACCGCTTCCTGTCACCCTTCATCGCGGCCGAGCGCGGCTATATCGATGAGGTGATCATGCCGCACTCGACCCGCCGCCGCATCGCCGCCGCGCTCCGCCTGCTGCGCGGCAAAAGCCTCGAGAACCCCTGGAAGAAGCACGACAACATTCCGTTGTAGCGGGCTGATTCCAAAAGCGGATCAGGCCGCGCGGTCGCGGCCTGGTGTCGTCAGCGGGGCCAGATCGCTTCGCGGGATGATGGTGCTTGTGTCGAGCATGTCGAGCCATGCGCCGATCGGCTCGCCCGCGATGACGAGCCGAGGCGCGATATCGGCGAGTGGCACCAATACGAAGGCGCGCTCGCTCATGCGCGGATGCGGAACCACCAGCCCCGGCTCGCCGATCGCGACGTCGCCATAGGCGAGGAGATCGATATCGAGCGTTCGCGGACCCCAGCGGATCGCGCGCTCGCGTCCGTGCTCGCGTTCGATCGCGAGGCTGAGATCGAGCAGCGCTCGCGCGGGGAGGCTGGTCTCCACCGCAAGGCAGGCATTGAGATACGGCCCCTGCGGGACGGGACCCCAGGGCGGCGTCTCGTAGATCGGCGATGCGGCGCGGATCATGACGCCATCTGCGGCCGCCAGCGCGTCGACCGCCGCTTGCAGCAGCGTGTGCCGGTCGCCAAGATTGCTGCCGAGCCCGAGAAAGGCCTCAACCACGAGGCCGCCTCCGCTCGATCTGCACCGCGACGATGCCCGTTGCCGAGGGGACCGGCGCTTCCGGTTTTGTGACCGTCACCGAGACGGACTCGACCCGTGCAAAATCCGCGAAGATTTCGGCTGCGATTGCCTCGGCCAGCGCTTCAATCAACTTGAAGCGACGCGTGGTGACAACGCGCTCGATGGACGCGATCAAATGACCGTAGTGGACCGATTTCGTCATGTCGTCGCTGGTGCCGGCTTCGGACAGATCGAGCTCGCAGGCGACGTCGATGCGGAAGCGCTGGCCGAGCGTCGTCTCCTCGGGCAACAGCCCGTGGAAGGCGAAGTAGCGCAGGTCGCTGATCAGGATGCGGTCGGCCATCGTTCTTCAGTCGTCTCCTGGATACCAGATGCTAGGATGGCGTCCGCGACCGCGAGCCCCTCGCGATGCGCCGCAACGTCATGGGCGCGGATAATCGAGGCGCCGCGTGTCGCGGCGAGGATATGAGCGGCGAGTGATCCGGCCAGCCGCTCCTTCGGCGGGCGCCCGGTCAGGGCGCCAATGAAGCGCTTGCGCGATGCGCCGACCAGCACGGGATAGCCGAGCGCCACGATCCGGTCGAGTCCCGCGAGGACGGCGAGATTTTCTTCGCTGCGATTCTTGCCGAAGCCGATACCGGGATCGAGCACGATCCGCCTGTCCGCGACGCCTGCTGTCCGCGCCATGCGGATCGACGCATCGAAGAAGCGCAGAAGCGCGTCGATCAGCGTGTACGCCTCATAGTGAGCCTCCGGCTCCCAGTGCCCGATCACCAGCGCCGCGTCATGCGCCGCGGCGACCGCCGCGATATCGGGATCGCGCCGGAGCCCGGTCACGTCATTGACGATGCGCACGCCCGCCTTGAGCGCGGTCTCCGCTACCTCTGCCTTGTAGGTATCGATCGAGAGCAGCGCATCGCCGCCGGCCAGCGCCGTGATCACCGGCAGCACGCGGCCGAGTTCAGTCGCTGCGTCGATGGGTGTCGCACCGGGGCGGGTCGATTCGCCGCCGATATCGAGGATGTCGGCCCCTTCAGCCGCCAACCGTCTCCCGCCGGCAATGGCGGCCTCGAGCGCAAAATGATCACCGCCGTCAGAAAAGCTGTCGGGCGTCACATTGACGACGCCCATGATCAGCGTGCGCCCTGTTGTCGCGCGATCAAGGCGGTCGATCGAGACCGCAGGCAGGAGCGAAGTCAAAGGACCGAGAAGATCTGGCCGGTGAGGGCGCCCTCGACGCTCTTCGAGAAGGCAAGCGCTGCGCGCGCCGCCGGCACTGGCTCATGGCCGCGGAAGAACGGCCCATAGCCGGCCATGGATTCGGTCAGCACACCGGGGCTGACGGCGTTGATGCGCTGCGGCATCAATTCGATCGCGGCGGCGCGGACGAAGCTGTCGATGGCGCCGTTCACCATTGACGCCGAGGAGCCTGCGACAATCGGATCATGCGAGAGCACGCCGCTCGTCAGCGTGAAGGAGCCGCGCTCGGAAAGGAATCGCTGGCCGATGAGCACCAGATTGACCTGGCCCATCAGCTTGTCGGCGATGCCGATGCCGTAATCCTCGGAGGACATCTGGGCCAGAGGCGCGAATTTCACCTTGCCGGCTGCCGACACGACGGCATCGACGGTGCCGATCTTCTCAAACGCGGCGCGAATCGCGTTGGCGTCGGTGATGTCGAGCGCGACGTCTGCGCCGCTGCGGCCGGCGCGAATGATCTCATGGCGCGCGCCGAGTTCCTGCGCCACGGCCGTGCCGAGAACGCCCGAGGCACCGACGAGAAGGATCTTCATGGTGGGAGCTCCGTCATTGTGTCCATCGCCCGGCAGACATGTGTGCCGAGCTCTACGGACGGATGGTAGTAGTCGAAGCTGCGGCGGTCAGGAACCGTCGAGAAAGCCGACCAGCAGCTTGTTGAAGTCGGCCGGATCTTCAAGCAGGCCCGAATGACCGACATTCGGCAGGATCGCGAGTTCCGCCCCCGGAATCATCTCGGCGAGTTCGCGCGTATGCTCGGGCTTGATCGCCTCTTCATGGGCGCCATCGGCGATCATGGTCGGGATATGGATGCTGCCAAGCTCCTCGGGCGTGAAGTCCGGCTCCTCGTTCCACATCTCGGTCACATCCCGGACTGTCTCAGCATGCTCGTCGACGAGGCTGGCCACCCGGATTCGGAGGTTGGACATCATCGTTGCGCCGGGATCGGGGAAGAGCCCATCGGGATTGAAGTTGGCGCCATAGGTGAACAGCTTGCTGATCCGGTCGGGATGATGAATGGCGATGTCGAGCGCGATGATGCCGCCGTCGCTCCAGCCGGCAAAGGCCGCCTTCTTGATCTTCAGGTGGTCCATCAGCGCCAGCACATCGCCCATCATGAGGTCATAGCTGATCGGCTGGCCGGCACGCGTGCTGCGCCCTTGGCCGCGGCTGTCGGCGACGATCACCTTGTGCTTGCCCACGAGCGCCGGAATCTGGTTGCGCCAGTCTACGGAACTGCCAAGTCCGCCATGCAGCAGGATGACTGGATCCGGCCCCTTGGGGTTGTAGATGCCGTACCAGATCTTGACGCCGTTGACCGCTGCGAAGCCCGCATGGTCAGGCTTCGGCAGCAATGACTGATGGATCGGCATCGCGCCGACATAGCCAAGCTCCGCCATCGGCATGGCAAGGATCGCCATCGCGAGCGCTGAAACCAGGATGCGGCTGACCGGGGCCATCTGCGGCACACTCCAAAAATGAACCACGCCCGGACACGTTCATGTCCCGGGCGCGGAAGGAACGCAACGCCAGCCCCAAGGTCGTCGCGCCCAAGCTTCAGTTTATCAGAACAATCGAGGCCTCGAAATGGCAGAGCGGCCCGGACCCCGGATTGCGGCTGCGGCTGGCCCGCCCTAGAAGATGTGAAGGAGAAGCTGGAAGACAACGGCTTCGGCGATGCGGGGTAGGGAATGTTCGGCAAGATCCTGATTGCCAACCGCGGCGAGATTGCCTGCCGCGTGATCCGCACTGCGCGGCGCCTCGGGATCCGAACCGTCGCGGTCTATTCAGAGGCCGATCGGGACGCTCTGCATGTCGAGATGGCCGACGAGGCCGTCGCGATCGGCCCGGCCGCCGCCAGCCAGTCCTATCTCGTCATCGAGCGGATCGTCGAAGCCGCGCGGCTGAGCGGCGCCGAGGCTGTGCATCCAGGCTACGGCTTCCTGTCGGAACGTCCGGCCTTTCCCGAGGCGCTCGCCGCTGCCGGGATAGCGTTCATCGGCCCCAATGCCCGCGCGATGGCGGCGATGGGCGACAAGATCGAATCAAAGCGCGTTGCAGCCGCTGCTGGCGTGTCCACGGTTCCCGGCCATCTCGGTGTCATCGCCGACGACGCGGAGGCCGTCCGGATTGCCCGCGACATCGGCTTTCCCGTCATGATCAAGGCATCTGCCGGCGGCGGGGGCAAGGGGATGCGCATCGCTGCCGACGAGGCTGCCGTGCGCGAGGGTTTTCGGGCCGCGACCTCCGAGGCGCGGTCTTCCTTTGGCGACGATCGCGTCTTCATCGAGAAGTTCATCACAGAGCCGCGCCATGTCGAGATCCAGCTTCTCGCCGACAAGCATGGAAACGTCGTCTATCTCGGCGAGCGCGAATGCTCGATCCAGCGGCGTAACCAGAAGGTGATCGAGGAAGCGCCGTCGCCGCTGCTCGATGAAGCGACGCGCCGCGCGATGGGCGAGCAGGCTGCCGCGCTCGCCCGCGCCGTCGGCTATGATTCCGTCGGCACGGTCGAGTTCGTCGCCGGTCAGGACCGCAGCTTCTTCTTCCTGGAAATGAACACTCGCCTGCAAGTCGAGCATCCGGTGACGGAGCTCGTCACCGGCCTCGATCTCGTCGAGGAGATGATTCGCGTTGCCGCCGGGGAACCGCTGCGCATGACGCAGGAGGACGTCCGCCTCGATGGATGGGCGATCGAAAGCCGCATCTACGCCGAGGATCCCTATCGCGAATTCATGCCCTCGATCGGCCGGCTGACGCGCTACCGGCCGCCGGCTGAAGCGACGAAGGGCGGCGTCACCATTCGCAACGACACCGGCGTCGTCGAGGGATCGGAGATCTCGATCCACTACGACCCGATGATCGCCAAGCTCGTGACCCACGCCCCGACGCGGCAGGCGGCGATCGATGCCATGTCCGACGCGCTCGACGCTTTCGAACTCGACGGCATTCGCGACAATGTGCCGTTCCTCGCTGCGCTGATGGCGCATCCGCGCTGGCAGGCAGGCGATCTCTCGACCGCCTTCATTGCCGATGAATTTCCGGGTGGCTTTACGGGTGTCGTCCCGGATCCGGAAGTCCTCGAGGAACTTGCCTCTGTCGCCGCGTCGATGGAGATCGCTGCTGCTGCGCGACTGGCAACCCTTCCGGGCCGGCTGCGTCCCGGTGCCGTCGCCCCGCGCCGCGACTGGATCGTCCGCATCGGCGGCACAGATGTCGCGCTGACGCTGGGCGAAGGCGCCGGCACAGGCCAGGCCTTCACCACCAAGACCGGCCGGGACATCGTCGTGAACGCCGCCTGGGCTCCCGGCGACCGTCTTTGGTCGGGGCGTGTCGACGGCCGCGCAACCACCATTCAGGTGGCGCGGGACGGCAGCGGCTGGCGGCTCGCTCATCGTGGCATCGAGGTGCTGGCGCGTGCCATGAGCCCCCGTGTCGCGGCGCTCGATGCCCTGATGCCGGAAAAGCGCCTCGCCGATACCTCGAAGACGCTGCTCTGCCCGATGCCGGGACTGGTGCTGTCGATCGCCGTTACCGAAGGCCAGGCCGTCAAGGCGGGCGAGACCCTGGCGATCGTCGAAGCGATGAAGATGGAGAACATTCTGCGCGCCGAGCGCGATCTCGTCGTGGCGGCCATCAAGGTTAAGCCGGGCGACAGCCTCGCTGTCGACGCCGAGATCATGCGCTTCGCCTGACAGGCCGCGCGATCGATCTCGGGCCCAGCGCCTATTCGGCGGCGAGCAGGCTGTCCTTCTTGACGTTCATCTGGTTGCCGCGCCACTCGAAGCCGCTGCCGGAAACGGCCGCCAGCCAAAGCGCGGGCAGCAGGAGATCCCGCACGACGAGCGCCAGAGTCGGTCGCACGCCCGCCCGCCAGCCGAGCCCGATCGCCATCAGCACCTCCGCGCCATACCAGGCGAAGGCAAAGGCCGCGACCGTCCAGTCGGGCACCGCGCCGACGGCTGCGAGGAACACCATGGCGAGGATGGGGAAGAGACCGCCCACCACCAGCTCCGCGCAGAAGAACACCGGAAAGGTCACACGGCGGAGGCGCGCCCAGCGCAACTGCCGGCTCCAAACGGCCTTCAGCGTCCTGCGGCCGATTGGCTGCGGGAAAGGCAGATGGACGAGATGGACATCGAGCCCGGCCCGGCGGATGACCTTGGTCGAGGCCGCATCTTCGGCCGGGTCGGCCGCGAGCGCCTCGATCGAGCCATGGCGGTCGAGATTTTCGCGGCGCCACAGCATCGATTTGCCCTGCGCGAAGCCGTTGCCGATCGCATCGGAAAAGAGCTGCCAGCGCGCTTGGAACGTGTTGAGGAACGCGCATTCGATCTCGCCGAAGGCGCCGTCCGGCGCACTGCCGAGCGGCGGCGAACAGACGAGCCCGGTGCCGGGCACCCAGCGGTCGAGCATGCGGGCGAGATAATCCGTCGGCATCAGCACATTGCTGTCGGCCATCACGATCCAGTCGTGCCGGGCGGCTTTCCAGCCTTTGACGAGGTTGTTCAGCTTCGGGTTGATGCTGATGCGATCATCGCCGATCAGGAGGCGCGCCGGGATGCGTGTATTTTCCGCGATGATCCGCTGCACGAGCGGGATGACCGGATCATCGTCCTTGGCGACACAGAAGATCATCTCGAATTCGGGATAGTCGACCGTGAAGCCGGACCGCAGCGTTTCCTCGATGGAATTCTCGAGCCCGCAGACGGGCCGGAGGATCGAGACCGGGGGGTGCGCCGGCAGCTTGGCCGGGATGCGCCTGACGGCAATGCGTCCGCGCAGCGTCACCACCAGGATGCTGATGAAGTGGACGCCTGCGGTGACCACGGCAAACGCTGCCGTGAACCAGATGAGGGCAGTGATGAGATCGGCGGTCATGGTTGTGACCGCAGGCAGGGACGACTGGCGGTATGCGAGGCGCGCTTCATTTCGTGGCTGACTTCCCGACAATGCCGCCGTGCGGGCAGGGGGCCCTTCGGCTCAGAGGAGGTGACTGACCTAAGTTACGCCCTGATGACGACAATGAATAACTAGACGGAGGGTTGCTCCGCGTGCAAGACCCACCCGTGAAACCGCACAAATGTGTCGTTTCGCCGGACGGAAGTCCGCCTTTTTGCCGGGAAAGGAACCGATGACACGTTTCGCGCCGACCGCGCTGTTCGATCTGGATGGCACGCTGACCGATCCATATCCCGGAATCAGTGGCTCGATTCTCTACGCAATCGACAAGCTCGGCCACCCGCCGGTCGACGAAATTACGTTGCGGGCGGCGATCGGTCCGCCGCTCGAAGCGAGCTTCGCGGCTATGCTCGGCGGCGATGCATTGCTGGCGAAGGAAGCGCTCGCTCATTACCGCGAGCGCTATGCGCCGATCGGCCTTTACGAGAACAAGGTGTTCGACGGCATCCCCGAAGTCCTGGCCAATCTGAAGGGCGCCGGTGTCCAGCTCTTCGTCGCGAGTTCCAAGCCGCGCGTGTTCTGCGAGCGGATCATCGAGCATTTCGGCCTCGGCTCGTTCTTCATCCGCGTGCATGGCTCCGAATTCGATGGCACCCGCGCCAACAAGGCCGATCTCATCACCTATGTGCTTGAAAGGGAGGTCATCGATCCGGACTGCTGCGTCATGATCGGCGACCGGCGCCACGATATCGATGGCGCACGGAAGAATGGGATCAAGGTGATCGCCGTCGGCTGGGGCTATGGCTCCGAGGCGGAATTCGAAGCGACACCGCCAGACCGTATCGTGCGTGACGTGCCGGCGCTGGTGCCGGCTGTGACGGCTGAACTGGGGCTTTGAGCGCAATGGCGCGGAAAATCGTACAGGTCCGCGTCACAGGGCGCGTCCAGGGCGTCGGCTACCGCGCCTTTGTCGAGCAGGAGGCCGTGGCGCTCAATCTTTCGGGCTGGGTTCGCAACCGCCGTGATGGCAGCGTTGAAGCGCTGTTCTCAGGCGATGAAAGCGCTGTGGCTGCGATGCTGGACGCCTGCCGCGGCGGGCCGCGCCACGCTAGCGTGGAAACCGTCGAACTCATTGCCGAGCCGTCCGATGTCGACGGTCCGTTCATGGTCGCGCCGAGTCTCTAACGCCTTTTCGGTGAATCACCATTCTCTGGAAAAGGCTCCAGGTCTTAGATGCTACACGTTTTCTGCACGCGAACCGGAATTCACTTCGTACGAATGGGGCTCGGCGTCTGGCAGCTCGGGTGGGGCGCGCCCGGGTCGGCCTCCAGCTCCGCCGCTACGCATATTCCTCGGGCCTTATGTCGTGCTTGGCTCGCACCTCCTCCAGCGCTATCTCCAGCGATTCTGCGCACGAAATCCGCCCCTCTCCGCCGATCTCGCGATAGAGCATCACCTGCTCGTCAAGAAAAACCGGCGACACATCGCGCGTGTAAGAGAGGATCAGGTCCCAGTCCACGAGCCTCCGCAGCGCCTCATCGAAGCCGCCATGGCGGACCACGCAGTCGCGATGGTGGACGAACACGCCGAGATCGATGAAGTTGCTGGCCCGCAGCAACGCCCGGTCGAAGGGTCGGCCGAGATGATGCCGGCTGCCCTGATGGTAAAACACCGCGTGGAAGCACTGGGCGTCGGGATTGGAGAGAATGCCGTCGGCGAAGGTCTCAAGGAAATGCGGCTCAACCAGATTATCGGAATCGACATAGGCGATCCAGGTATAGCGCGCCGCGGCCAGCCCGACATTTCGCGCACGACCCACGCCGCGCGGCTTTGGCAGCTCGATCAGCACCATCCTCCCCTCGGCAAGCACGCCCGCATGGCGCGCGCGCAGTTGCGCCGCGGTGCCATCATTCGAACCGTCGTCGACGACGATCAGCTCGAATCGGCGATGCGTTTGCACCAGAATCGAATGAATGGCCTCTTCGACGATCCATCCACGGTCCCGCGTCGGTAGGATGATGGAAATCCCGATGCCGTCCCGGGCGCTCGCGTCGCCGACGTCCGGTTTGAGGCGTCGGCCCTGTAGCAGGCCCTCCCGCGCATAATGTAGCAGTGGATCGACCTCACCTACATCCGGGTTCGCCGCACGATAGGCTGCGGGATCGAAGCGCGCGGAGGGCGCCAGACCTGCGCGCCAGCCATGGTGGAGATAGTCGGCGAGCGCTTGGGCATCGCCATAGAGATGAGGGCGTAGGCGTCCGTACCATCCCGCATCGAACCGCCCGGATTGGGAGACGAGCACAGCCGCTTCGCCGTCAGTCTCGGCCATTCATCCTCTCCCGCCTGCGGTCACGCCTCGGGGCGACACGGCCCCAGAGAGTAGGGCATCAAATCGCGCCGGGTCCGTAAGGGCAACCTTGTCGAGGGCTTCTTTTGCAAGCTCAAACACTTCCGACGCATCGCCACGCGATACGACAAACTGGCCAGAAGTCCTCGCAGCCCTAGCTCTCGCTTCCGTCCGCCTGAATGGATGAGAAGTTATGAGCTCACTGCGTAGATCGCGGCGGTGACCTCGCGGTAGCTGGCTCGTGCATGCCTGCCTGACCTGTCGCGAGGCGCGCCGGGGCTGCCGGCGAGGCAAGGCTGAGCGTCAGCACCTCGGCCCCGGTGCGCCGAAGCTTGAAGCCTCCAGCATCCGCGACGTCTGATTCGCCCGCGAGAAGGTGATACCCAATTGGCTGGCAGGCTGGCGAGGTCGAGAATTGCCGATGACCGGGCTATCGGGAAGAGCGGCCGCGTGTTTGATCGGTGGTGGCGGGTGGACATTCTCGGCCGCCGCGCAGACTCCCGAGAGGGGCCTCAGACAGCGACCGTTGGCCCGAACAGGGTTTCGAATTCGGCGCGCAGGGCCGAATCGGTCTCCGCCATCGAGATGATGCGGCCGAGATCGGTAAGGCTGGTGACGCCATATTCGCGCACGCCGCAGGGCACGATGCCGTCGAAATGCGAAAGGTCGGGATCGACGTTCAGCGAGATGCCATGGAACGTCACCCAGCGGCGGACCCGAATGCCGATCGCAGCGATCTTCGCCTCCGCACCGATGCCGCGTTCCGGCTGGCGCACCCAGACGCCGACGCGGTCGTCGCGCCGCTCCCCGGTGACGTTGAAATTCGCCAGCGTCGCGATGATCCAGCTTTCGAGACTTGCCACGAAGAGACGGAGATCCTGTCTCCGCCGTGTCAAATCCAGCATGACATAGGCCACGCGCTGGCCGGGGCCGTGATAGGTGTACTGCCCGCCGCGGCCGGTGTCGAAGACGGGAAAACGGCCGGGCGCCACCAGATCCTCTGCCTTGGCGCTGGTGCCGGCCGTATAGAGCGGTGGATGCTCGACGAGCCAGACGCGCTCGGGCGCCTCGCCGGCCGCGATCAGCGCAACGCGCGCTTCCATCTCGGCAATGGCATCCGGATAGGCGACCGGCGCATCGGCGATCACCCATTCGACCGGCATGCTGCCGGCCTTCGGCAGCATCGAGGCATCGAGCGCGTCGCGGGGGATCGAGTTCAGTTTGGTGATGGCGTCCATCCCCTACATATAGTCGAGCGCGCGGCCGATTTCCGCATCGATCGCAGCACCGCGGAGCGACACTATCCACATGGCTGTCGAACCCCGTTGAATGCGTGCTTGTAACCGTCCGGGGGTTTTGCTACATCGACGCCGCGCCGGTTCGCCGGCTCGGGTTCCGCGGTCGTGGCGGAATTGGTAGACGCGCAGCGTTGAGGTCGCTGTGCCGCAAGGCGTGGAAGTTCGAGTCTTCTCGACCGCACCAGAACCCGAAGAAATCCTCGCGAAAACGGCGACCTTCGGGTCGCCGTTTTCGTTTTTGCCGTCCGGCCACGCTCGCTGGACAGGACGACGGAACGACAGTCTGCGACGTGGCGTTTGCATTGCGGCATCGCGCCCGGTTTTTCCTTTGCCGCAGCCCGCCGCGACCGTTAAGTCTCGACGCGAGACCTCCCTCAAAAATCCATCTCGTCCTTCCCAAGCGGAGGTTCCATGACCGATCCGGCAACCGAGCCGACGACCATCGAGCGAGACGAGACTCCGGGTTTCGTCATGCCGCCACTTCGCGACAAGAATGACAACCTCTCGTCGGAGTTCATGGACGCGCTCGTTGCGGCCATCGAGGGTGGTGACGCCGCTGCGGCGCGCAGCCTGACCGAGGATCTGCACGAGGCCGATGTCGGCGCCATTCTCGAGCAGCTCGATCCGGGTCAGCGCCCGGCGCTGATTCAGCTTCTCGGCGATTCATTCGACTTCACCGCCCTGACCGAGCTCGACGAGGCGACCCGCGTCGAGATTCTTGAGGATCTGCCGCCCGAAACCGTCGCCGAGGGCATCAGCGACCTCGATTCCGACGACGCCGTCTACATCCTCGAGGATCTCGACAAGGAGGATCGCGACGAGATTCTCGCGCAGATTCCGTCGGTCGAACGGCTCGCGCTCAAGCGCAGCCTCGATTTTCCGGAAGATAGCGCCGGCCGGCGCATGCAGACCGAGTTCATCGCGGTCGCGCCGTTCTGGACCGTCGGCCAGACGATCGACTACATGCGCGACGCCGAGGAGCTCCCCGAGACCTTCCACGAGGTCTTCGTCGTCGACCCGGCCTTCCGCCTGCTCGGCCGCGTGCCGCTCGACCGTCTGCTGCGCACCCGCCGGCCGGTGAAGATGTCGGAAATCGTCGATGAGGACGCGACGGTGATCCATGCAACCGACGACTTGTCCTCGGTCGCCCGCCTCTTCCAGCGCTACAACCTGATCTCTGTCGCCGTCGTCGACGAGGCGGAGCGGTTGGTCGGCATCATGACCATCGATGACGCCGTCGACGTCATCGAGGAGGAGGCCGACGAGGACATCAAGCGCCTCGGAGGCGTGGGCGATGAAGAAGTGTCCGATCGCGTCTGGTCGATCGCGCGTAGCCGGCTGCCATGGCTCTGCATCAATCTCGGCACCGCGATCCTCGCCTCCAGCGTCATCGGCCTCTTCGAGCATGAGCTGCAGAAGATGGTGGCGCTCGCCGTTCTGATGCCGATCGTTGCGAGCCAGGGCGGCAATGCCGGTACACAGACGATGACGGTTGCCGTTCGCGCCCTCGCGACACGCGAACTGGGCCCCCATAATATGAGCCGCGTCGTCGGCCGCGAATTGATCGTCGGCCTGCTCAACGGCGTGTTCTTCGCCACGATCGTGGCGGCCGTCGCGGTCTTTCGCTTCGGCATTATCGATCTTGGCGTCGTCATCGCGGCCGCGATGGTGGTCAATCTCGTCGCGGCGGCGCTTGGCGGCATCCTGATCCCGCTCGCGATCAACAAGCTGAAATTTGACCCGGCCATCGCCTCCGGCGCCTTCGTGACCACGGTGACGGACCTCGTCGGCTTCTTCTCGTTTCTTGGGTTTGCCGCGCTCTGGTTCGGCTTCAGCTAGCAGCCGGTGGCTTGCTGGCCTTCGCGCATTGTTTCCCCGCTCGGCAAAATGTGACCTGCCGTTTGACCGAAGGCGTCGACATCGGCGGAAAAAGCGCTAGACGAGAGCCGGAATGCGGCGTGCGTCTCAGCGCGCGCCATGAATCATGGGAAAGGCGCGGTTTGGACCAAAACGAGATCAGGACGGGCGTCGTCGGCCTCGGCTATTTCGGTTCGTTCCATGCGCGCCAGCATGCCGCCAATCCGAGGGCACGTCTGGTTGCGGTTGTTGATGCTGATCATGGTCGCGCGACAGCGGTTGCTGCCGAGCATGGCGCCCAACCGCTGTTCGATCATCGCGATCTCATCGGCAAGGTCGACGCGGTCTCGATTACCGTGCCAACCTCGCTGCATCACGCCGTCGCCGGCGATCTTCTCGACGCCGGCATCCATGTGCTGATCGAGAAGCCGATCGCCGAGTCGCCCGAGGCAGCGCGCGACCTGATCAGGCGCGCGGCTGCGGCGGGCGTCGTGCTCCAGGTCGGCCATATCGAGCGCTTCTCACCGGTGTTTGGCGAGCTAGCCCGGGCGACGCAGGCGCCGCGCGTCATCGAACTGACCCGGATCGGTCCGTGGAAGGGCAGGGCTGTCGATGTCGACGTCGTGCTCGACCTCATGATCCACGATATCGACCTGGCATTGGCGCTCATAAGTTCCCCCGTCTCGTCGGTCGAGGCGATCGGCGCCGCCGTGCGTGCGCCGACCAATGATTTCGCGCATGCTTTGCTGCGCTTTGAGAACGGCGCGGCAGCGCATCTTCATGCGAGCCGCGTGGCCGACCGGCAGGAACGCACCATCCGCGTCGTCGACATGGACCGCGTCGTCCTGGCCGATCTCGCCGCGCGCACCGTCTCATGGACGGCGCATGGCGCCGATGATCGCCATGAGATTGCCGTTCCTCCGAGCGACAACCTCGCGCTCGAGATCGGTTCCTTTCTTGACGCCGTCGCTCGGCGGCAGCCTCCCGTCGTCGACGGGGAGGCGGGCCTGCGGGCGCTCGACGTCGCCGAGCGCATCATGCGCGCGATCAAGCGGCCGTCAGAGGCTGCTCAGTATTCGATGAACGGAGTGTCGTCCTGATGGTCTCCCAGTCCCGCCCTGCCGTGACCGTCGCGTCCGGTCGCGTCCCCTTCTTCGATCTGCAGCGCCAGCAGCGCCGGATCCATGACGAGGTGCGGACCCGCGTCGATACAGTGCTGAGCCACGGCCAGTTCATCCTCGGCCCGGAGGTCGAGCAGCTTGAGAACCAGCTCGCGGCCTTTGCCGGCGTTCCGCATGCGATCGGCGTGTCGAGTGGCCGTGATGCGCTGATGATCGGGCTGATGGCGCTCGGCGTCGGCCCGGGCGATGCGGTCTTCGTGCCGGCATTCACCTTCGCCGCCACCGCCGGCGCCGTCTGTTCTGTGAATGCGACGCCTGTCTTCGTTGACGTCGATCCCGCGACCTTCAATCTCGATCCCGCCGATCTCGAACGCGCGATCGCCGAGGTCGAGGCCGAGGGGCGCCTGAAGCCGCGCGCCGTCATTCCCGTCGATCTTTATGGCCTGCCGGCCGACTACGAGGCCATCGGCAAGATCGCCGCCCGTCACGGCATGACAGTGTTCTCCGACGCCGCACAAAGCTTCGGCGGGCGCTCCGGCAACCGCCGCGTCGGCGGCATGGCGCCGATTTCCGCCACGAGCTTTTATCCGACCAAGCCGCTCGGCTGCTACGGCGACGGCGGGGCCATCCTGACCGATGACGACACGATTGCCGATGCCGTCCGCACGCTGCGTTCGCATGGCCGGCAGGGGACCGGTGACGTCGCCGTCCGCAATGGGCTGACGGGCCGTCTCGATACGATCCAGGCGGCTATCCTGCTGGCGAAGTTCGAGATCTTCGAGGACGAACTCAATCGCCGCGACGCGATTGCGCGCCGCTACGATGCCGCGCTGTCGGACCTCGTCGGCGTGCAGGCACGTCCCGCTGGCTCGCTGTCAGCCAATGCACTCTACACGGTGACGCTGGCGGGGCGCGATGCGCTCAAGGCCGCGCTCGATGCCGAGGGCATCGGCAATGCGCTGTTCTACCGCGTCGCACTGCACCATCATCCCGCCTTCGCCGAAGTCGCCAAGCGCCCGCTGCCGGTCTCCGAACGACTGGCGGAAACCGTGCTGAGCATTCCGATGAATCCCGATCTGACCGACGAGGAGGTCGACAGGGTGATCGATGCGGTGACGCGGCATGTCCGGCGGGGCTGAACGCCTTTAGAATCTGCGGCTACCTGCCGAATTCATTCGGCAATTCCGGCGAAGGCAATGCTATAGACTGCCCGCATGTCGCTGGACCCGACCACGCTGTTGTTCGTGCTGGCAGGCGTTGCTCTCATGTCAGGGGCAACGCTCGGTACGCGTTGGTTGCGTTCGCGCCACGACACCCATGTGCTCTATTGGGGCGTCGCCTGCCTGGTGGGCGGCCTTGGCGTGGTTGGTCTCGCCTTCCGCAGCATGATTCCTGGTTTCCTTTCGATCCAGATCGCCAATGCGCTGATCCTTGGGGCGCTTGGCCTTGCATTGAACGGCGTTCGCGAATTCAGCGGACGGAGGCCGCGGCGCCTCGCCGTAGCCATCGCGCCGGCACTCTGGCTGCTCGCCTGCATGGTGCCCGTTATCGCGCAGTCGGAGCCCTATCGTGTTGTCGTCGCTTCGCTGCTTACGGGCGTGCTCAGCGCTCTGCTCGGCAGGGAGGTGTGGCGTCACGGGCCGGATCATCTGGCTGCCCGCAGACCCATGGCGCTGCTCTGCTTTTTCCACGCCACCTTCACGCTGCTCCGCGGGCTCGGCGCCTTTTGGATCGGGCTCGGTGGGGCAATGTCCCTCGATCCGCTCTTTGTTTCGGTGGGCCTGTTGGAGCCGCTTGTGGTTCTGTTCGGTGTGCTGATCTGTGGCCTTGGCCTGACGCAGGAGCGGCGGGAACTGGTGCTGACGCGAAAGGCTGCCCTTGATGCCCTGACCGGGCTGCTCAATCGCGGGGCCTTTCTTGAGGAGGCCGAGGCTTTGGTCGAAGCTGCCCGCCTTGACGGCCGTAATGTTGCGCTGCTCGTGTTCGACATCGATTTCTTCAAGGATATCAATGACACGTTCGGCCATGCCGTTGGAGATCGAACTCTGGTCGCGTTTGCCGATGCCGTGCGGCATGTCCTGCGGCCGGGAGACCCCGTAGGGCGGTTGGGTGGCGAGGAATTCGCGGCTCTCCTGATGGCCGTTGACCGGGAAAGCGCTGCGCTTCTGGCTGAGCAGGTCCGTGCCGAATTTGCGCGCCGAACGGCCCTGCTCGATGGCATCAAGGTTGCCGCGACCGCTTGCGCCGGCGTCTCGGCTTCGCGTGGCGCGCGGGCACCGCTTGAAACCATGATGATCCGTGCCGACGAGGCTCTCTATGCCGCCAAGCGCGGCGGGCGCGACCTCGTCTGGCAAGCCGCGGAGTAGGGCGCTCGCTGCAGCGGCGCTTGACGGCGATGCAGCGGCCAAGGACAGTGCCGCCCCGTCCGAGCCAGCTGGAGAAGCCGATGATATCCGCAGTCGCCGCACCGTTGATCGTGAGCCAGGGCGCGTCGATCCCGGCCATCGGCCTCGGGACTTACGGCCTCACCGGAGAATCGGGCGCGAGTGCCATCGCCTCGGCGATCACGGCGGGATACCGCCATATCGACACCGCCATCTCCTATGGCAATGAGGCTGATGTCGGCGAGGGCATCCGCAACTCCGGCATCGCGCGCGACGCGCTGTTCATCACCACCAAGATCCCGTCGGACGAACTCGAAGAAAGCGCGCTTCTGCGCGCCACCGAGGGCAGCCTGTCGCGGTTGAAGCTCGATTGCGTCGATCTGCTGCTGATCCACTGGCCGAGCCGCTCGCTGAGCGCCGCCGCGACCATCCGTGCGCTCGGCGCCGCCAAGCGCCGTGGCCTCGCGCGCCACATCGGCGTCTCCAACTACACCGTTCGGCTTCTCGACGAGGCGGTCGCCGCCAGCGATGAGCCGATCGTCGCCAACCAGTGCGAACATCATCCCTATCTCGACCAGACGACGCTCCGGGCCGCCATGGCCCGCCACGGCATTGCCTTCGTTTCCTATTGTCCGCTCGGTCATGCCGAGGCGCTGGACGAGCCGCTGGTTCAGGATATCGCGGCCCGGATCGGCCGTTCTGCCGCGCAGGTCATCTTGCGCTGGCAGTTTCAGAAAGGCTGCGTCAGCATCCCGAAAAGCGCGCATCCGATCCGCATCCGCCAGAACCTCGACATTTTTGGTTTCGCGCTCGAGGCGGGAGACATGACGGCACTTGATGGCCTCGGCGCCGAGGGGCGGCGCATCTGCGATCCGTCATTCGCTCCGCAATGGGACCGATAGGCTTCAGCATCGAAGGATGATCTGATGTTCTTCATCGCCGCCAAGCTGATCTGGTTTGTCCTGCAACCCTCGACGGCGCTCATCCTCATTCTCATAGCCGGCATCGTCGCGATCGGCTTCGGCCGGACGCGCGGCGGCGCGCTCGCCATGATGCTGGCCGCCGCCGGGTTGTTCGTCGCCGGTCTGCTGCCGCTCGGCGTCTTGATGATCCTGCCGCTTGAGGATCGCTTCCCGCGCACAGAGCCTGATGGGCCGGTCGCAGGTATCATCGTACTCGGTGGAGGCATCGACCAGTCGATCGGCGTCGCCCGCGGCGTCACCACCTTGACGGAGGCTGGCGAGCGACTGACCGAAGGCGTCGCCCTGGCGCGGCGCTATCCCGACGCGAAGCTCGTCTTCACGGGCGGAATCGCAAGCCTGACGCCCGATGGTCCGACCGAGGCCGATGCGGCGCGCCGCTTCTTCGCCGAAATGGGGATTCCGCCCCAAAGGCTCATCGTCGAGGACCAGAGCCGCGACACGGCCGAGAACGCACGCTTCACCAAAGCTCTGATCGATCCCAAACCCGGCGAGCGCTGGCTGCTCGTCACATCCGCGTGGCACATGCCGCGCTCGGTCGGCACGTTCAGGGCCGCCGGCTGGCCGGTCATCGCCTGGCCGACAGATTATCGCACCGCCGGATCGCAAGATCTCTCCATTCTGATGCCGCGCGCATCCTATGGTCTGGCCATGGTCGATGTCGCCGCCAAGGAATGGGTCGGCCTCGTCGCCTATCGTCTGTTCGGCCGCACGGATGCGCTCTTCCCGGCACCCTGACGGGATCATTCAGCTGGCATGGCCGTCAAACTGCGGCAGGTCGTCGGTGATGTCGTACCAGGGGGCTTTCGAGCCGACGAAGATATGCGCGCTTGGCCGGATCGATGGCGCATCGGCAAGTGTACCCATCGCCAGATGGATGCGCCGGCCATGGTCAAGCATCGAATAGAGGAATGAGCCGCAGGTCCGGCAGTGGACGTCGTGGGCCTCGTCACCGCCATAGCGCAGGATGTTGTCGGCGCCGGCAGTCAGCTCCAGCTGCTCGCTGGCGATGCCGGCAAAAGGCTTGAAAGCGGAGCCCGTGGTGCGGCGGCAGTTGGAGCAGTGGCAATTCACGGCGTAGAGAAATGCATCGTCGACGCTGTAGCGAACGCCGCCGCAAAGGCAGCCGCCGGAAAGGCGCAGCGAGGGCGCACCTGCCGTCGTCATGTCGCAGCGTCGATCGCGTCGGCGCTCTCGGGGCGGCCGATGCGGTAGACACCCTTGAAGGCGGCCGGATCGGCCATCTTGCCCTTGCGCAGGATTGTCGCTTCGCCCGCCTCCGTAAGACGGATCGCCGCGTCGCGGATCGGCCCCATAAGCAGCCGCCAGACCTTTTCGTCGGGGCCGGCCAGCGCGCGGGCCAGTTCGGTCGGATCGAGGCTTCGTCCCGGTTCGAGCGCAGAGAGGCGCTCGCGCATCAGCGCCTCGATATCGCGGCGCTTGGCGGTCACGCTTTTGGGCGCGCGGCTCTTGGTGTTCGCAGCATCGTTCATGGTCGGTCCTTTCCGGCAGCGAGAATCACGGTACGGGCCGCCGGCGACAGGAATTGGCGATAGAGCTGCATGATCAGGATGAGGCTGGTCGTCGCGATCAGGACCCAGCCATTGATGAACCAGCCGAGATAGCCGACGGCGAAGAAGAAGGCCCGGAGGCCGTGGTTGAAATGCCGTCCTGCGGCGATAGTGAAGGTTGCGGCCCGGTCGGCGGCGGCGATCGCTTCCATCTCGCCGGCATGGGCGGCCGAAGGGGTCGCCCCGACCAGGATCGAGGCGTAGTTGAACAAGCGATATGACCAACCGAACTCGAAGAAGGCGAAACCGAAGATGAGCGTGAGGCCGATCGCCTTGACTTCAAACAGGCCGCGCGGCGCCGCTTCCGACATCGAGAGGTCGCGCAGCACGCCATAGACCTGATCGGTCGAATTGAGCAGCGCAAAGCCGCCGCCAATGGCGATCAGCGAGGTCGAGGCGAAGAAGGCGGTGCCATTCTGCAGCCCGCTCATGATGCCGGTATCGATCATCCTGAGATCCCGCCGCGCCATCGTATGCATCCATTGGCGCCGCTGGTGGTCCATGGCGGAGGACAGCGACCGGCCGCTCAACGAGAAATGCCAGATGATCAGCGAATAGATCAGCCAGGCGCCGACAAACCAGGCGACCGCTAGCAGGTCGATCATCGAGGCTGCCGTCAGCATCGCCGCACGCCCGCGCGATTATTTTCGAGACGGCTAGTCACGAGCGGCTCCGCGCCAGCAGGCGGGCGATCGGAACGCGAAAGATCACCAGCACTGCGAGGATGATGATGCCAGCCGCGCCCGCGACTGGCGAGCGCAGCATCATCCCGGCCGCCGTCAGGACGAGGCCGGCCACGATGCCGACGGTGGCGACCCGGCTGGCCAGGAGATGGATGTTGGATGGGGGCAGGTTGGCTGGCGGCAGGTCGGTCATGACTCTCGTCTTTGTGGCGATGTCTCTCCGTCATAGTCGCCTCTGTGGAAAAATGGCAGCCTCCGTTTGACCGCGAAGCCGGACGAGCCGAGGGTCGGGACATGCCGCTCCACATGATCAAGCTCTGCGTCGGGGTCGAGACAGTCGATGAGATCGTCGACTGGATCGAGCAGGATCTCGCCCGAAAGCGCGCATTGGGCATCCCTGCCGAAGATACGCATGTCACGCGCATGACGCCGCGCCGCATCGATGAGATTTTGGACGGCGGCTCGCTCTATTGGGTGGTGAAGGGCCAGGTCCAGTGCCGCCAGCGTATCACTGACCTCCGAGCCATCACGGGCGCCGACGGCATCGAACGCTGCGAGATCGTGTTCGACCCGGCGGTGATCCTCACCGAATGGCAGCCGAAACGCCCCTTCCAGGGCTGGCGCTATCTCCTCGACAAGGATGTGCCGCGCGACCTCGCCGCACTCGGCCGCGGCGCTGGCGACGAGATGCCCGCTGCGCTCAAGGCCGAGCTTGCCGAGCTCGGCCTCCTCTAGCGGCTTCGATTCAGACGGCGATATTGTCGATGAGCCGTGTCTTGCCGAGCCAGGCGGCAACGAGAAGTCGAAGCGGTCCCGCATCGCCGGGCGTCGGAGCCGCCAGCGTCAGGGCATTGCGCAGTTCGAGATAGTCAGGGCGGAAACCTACCGACTTCAGTTTCGCCAGCCCTGCCCGGCAGGCTTCACCAGCGTTGCCGCCTGCACGGATCGCCGCCGCGGTCTCGTTGAGCACTTCCGGAAGGCTCGCGGCCGTGCGCCGTTCCTCGGGCGAGAGATAGGCGTTGCGCGAGGAGAGGGCGAGGCCATCGGTCTCGCGGACGGTCGGCAGCCCGACGATCTCGGTCGGGAGATGCAGGTCGGCCACCATCTGCCGGACGACCAGCAGTTGCTGGTAGTCCTTTTCGCCGAACATCGCGATATCGGGGAAGCCGCCGATGAGCAGCTTGCCGACGACCGTCGCGACGCCCGTGAAGAAATGCGGCCGGAAATCGGTCTCGAGGCCGAGCGCCGGGCCGGCCAGCGAGATCGTCGTCGCGTGACCTACGGGATACATCTCCTGCGCCGTTGGGACGAAGACGGCCTCGACGCCGAGTGCGGCGAGCTTCGCGACATCGCTCGCCTCGGTGCGCGGATAGGCGCCGAAATCCTCGGTCGGTGCGAACTGGGCCGGATTGACGAAAATGGTCGCGACGATCCGGTCGACCCGGCGGCGGGCCTCGGCGACCAGCGCCAGATGGCCGTCATGCAGCGCGCCCATGGTCGGGATCATGCCGACTGTCAGGCCTTCCGAATGCCAACTCGCCGTGTTGGCGCGGAGGTCAGAGATCGTGCGAAGAACGATGGGGGGATGGTTCATGGCGATACCTCGCGGGAATGGTGCTTCTGTCGCGCGATTCCCGCATGTTGGGAAGGGGCTGGAGCCTGCCGAAGCGTCGTGCGGCTGTTCTCCCCATTGCAGCGCCGGCCGCAACGCCGCATGTGTTGGCAGCGGCTGCGTCGTGTGGCCTCCTGGGAGATGTGATGGGTCTCGTTCTGCCGTTCGCCGCCGTCCTCGCGCTCGGGATCTGGCTTGCCTGGACTTTTGGCGGCAACAAGGGGAAGGGGAGCCTGCGCCTCGCTGCCCGCAAGGGCGCCGCCGGTACGCTTCTCGCGCTGGCGGCCGTGATGATCGCGACGGGCAAGATTTTCGTCGGCGTACCGTTGATCGTCTTTGCGCTGTCGCTCTGGCGGCCGCGCTTCCTCGAGCGCGGGGGCCGGATCCTCGACGGGCGCGTTACATCGGGTCGCTTCGCCGGCCGGCGGCTCGACGAGCTGGCGCCGCGCGAACTTGCGACGCTCCATGCCGAGCTCGCAGCGCGGCCTGGCGACCGCCTAGTCCTCGAAGCTTATCTCGACCGCCGGATGCCCGGCTGGCGTGAAGACGTCGATCGTGATGCGGCAGGCCGGGCGCGCCGCCCGGCGGGCGCGGGCACCATGACAGATGAGCAGGCCTACCAGATCCTTGGCCTTGCGCCCGGCGCCACCGAGGCTGAAATCAGCGCGGCCTATCGGCGTTTGATGAAGCGCGTCCATCCCGATCAGGGCGGCTCGACGTTCCTGGCCGCCCAGATCAACGAGGCGAAGGAAAGACTCCTCGGCAGACATCGCTAACTCCCATACGCGGTACAAAAAGGGAGAAGATTACGGGTGATGGAAGGCCAACCCTCAATCGGGAATGGCCAGGCAGCTCACATCGCGCTTCTTGAGTGCGTCGCAGGCTGCGCGCGCCTTGGCTTTCGTTTCAAAGCCGGCGAACCGAGCCCTGAAGAAGGTCTCATCGCCCTTCTTGACAGTTTCGATGCTCGGCTGAGCGGCGGCCAGCGCCTTGCCACCTTTGGCCTTGGCAGCGTCGAGCAGCGACTGGGCGCCATCCTCGCTCGCCGTTGCGGCGATCTGGACCTTCCAGCCCGAAATGCCGGAGCCGGTGCGGACTGGCGCTGCGTCCTCAGCGTCGCCTTCGCCGATGGCGCCCGTGTCGTTGGAGGCGCTGTCGTCATCTGCGGTCGGCACGGGGCCGGTCACGGAAGCCGTGACGACGACCGGGCTGGCGACGGGCTTGCCGCTCGGGCCCTGCACGAAGACCATGCGCGGCCCATCGACGGCCGGCTCGGGCTCGGAAGCGAGCGCCAGCGGCTGCGGCGCGGCGGAAGGCATCTGCGCTGCGGAGGCCTCGACGATTTCAGGCGCGGCTTCGGGCTTGGCGACCGGCGGCGGAGCGAGCGCGGCAACGGCGACGTCATCATTCGTGTCGGGCGCTGGCACCGGCTTCGCGATGGCGACCGGGGGCGGAACATCATCCACAGGACCGGCACTCTTGCCCTTGAACATGCGGGCGATCATCGAGCCGCCCTTGGCAGGGCCGGCATAGGCCGTCGGCATGTACCGGTCGATCATGCCCACCATCTGCTTGTCACGCGAGGCAGCGGAGCCGCCGCCCATCACCGATGCGACGATGTAGCGGTCGTCGCGCTTGACGGATGACACGATGTTGAAGCCGGACGCGTTCGTGTAGCCGGTCTTGATTCCGTCGACGCCTTCAACCTTGCCGAGCAGGCGGTTGTGATTGCCGATCGTCTTGCCGTTGTAGACAAAGCTGCGTGTCGAGAAATAGCGATAATAGGTCGGATAGCGCTCCTGCAGTGCGCGTCCGAGCGTCACCATGTCCCGCGCCGTCGTCCACTGGTTCGGATTGGGCAGGCCGTTGGCGTTCAGGAACGTTGTCCGCGACATGCCGAGCGAGCGCGCGGTGGCCGTCATGCGTTGGGCGAAAGCGCTCTCCGAGCCGCCGAGATTTTCCGCGATGACGACGGCGGCATCGTTGGCCGAGCGGGTGATGAGGCCGAGCATGGCGTCGCGGACAGCGATCGTCGAGCCGGGCCTGAGGCCGAGCTTGGTCGGTGCCTGTCGCGAAGCGTAGGTGGAGACCTTCAGACGCGTGTTGAGATTGATCTTGCCGCTCTCGAGCTCGCTGAAGAGCAGATAAAGCGTCATCATCTTGGTGAGCGAGGCAGGGTGGCGCAGGCCATCGGGGTCGCTCTGATAGAGCACCTTGCCGGTCTTGCCGTCGACGACGATTGCCGATTTCGGGGCGGCCACAGCGACAACCGAAGTCGTCGCGACCATCGCACCTGCAACCATCAAGGCGGCAACTGCACCTCGGGCAGACCGGGCGTGAAACCGGACGAACGCGCTGGAACCCCACAGCATGTCGAATAGAACTCCGTAATCTTGCGGCGCCAGCAGAGGGCCTGCGTCGCCTAACTTGATTTTGAACGAGCACCGGAACTTTTTTGAGGCGCCGGCGAGGGATTGTCACAAAGGAAGTTCGGTGGCCTTGCCGGCCGCATGTTTGAGCCGCTTTGCGTTCACGGCGTCAGGTTCGAGCCGCCCTGTGCGTCCTCCCCATCGATCACCCAGGAAGCTAGGGACTCGCCGTTACGAATCCGTAAAAATTTACCAAAGAGATCGAAGTCTCCGCTCCCGGCGGTCCCGCACTGCGGCATACGCCTTTTGTGCACCGCAGCATTTCGCTTGACAAGGGCCGACCGATTTTGGATGAATGTTGCCAGTGAGCGACAATCTGTAGGCGCGGGCGGGGAATAGCAGATGATCAAGGGTTTCGACGATATCCAAAAGGCCTCGAAGGACAATATCGAGCAGGCGATGAAGAGCGTGGAGGCCATGAGCAAGGGCATCCAGGCGCTCGCCGTCGAGACAGCTGATTATCAGAAGAAGAGCTATGAGACCGGCGCCGCGGCGATCGAGAAGATCGTTGCCGCCAAGAGCGTCGAAAAGGCCGTCGAGATTCAGAACGAATATCTGAAGGCGACCTATGAAGGCTATATCAGCGAACTCTCCAAGATCGGCTCGATGATGACCGATTTTGCCAAGGACGCTTATCGGCCGTTCGAGAGCGTTTTCGGCAAGATCCCGAAATAGCGCTCTCCGGCTTCTGGAATGTGAAAGGCCCGGCGATGAACCGGGCCTTTTTGCTGTCTGGCCGTGATGGGTCCTCGAATGGATCGGCACCCGTCACTTTGAGGGTGCGCAGTTCCATCCGTCGTCTTCGCCCGGCCTGCATTCGTCCGCTATTGCCGGGTCGGCCTGGCAGTGACGGCTGATGGAACGCTGGGCGACGGAGCCCTCGATGCCCACGCCTAACGGGGGTGGCCGCGGCACTGGTTGATGTTCTCGCTGCCGAAGGTGCCGCAGGAATTCACCGGCTCCATGGCCCGGATCGCCGGGTCATAGGGATCGCTCGTTCCCCCAGCGCATCCGCTGACGCCGGCCGCGACGGCGGCGAGAAAAAGTGTCAGGACCAACGTTCGCAACGGAAATCCTCCTGCCGGTTATTCCTGCCTCAGATAGACCGATCTCGCGCCCCGGGCAAATCCGTGCCCCTATGGCCAACGCTTATCTCAGCGGCCGCTCGGACACTGGTTGATGTCTTGCGTCCCGCCCGGGCCGCAGGCATTCACCGGCTCGAAGGCAGCGATCGCACGCGCGTTGGCCGCGCTGTCGTCGCCCGTGGTGCAAGCGGAGAGACCGGCCCCGGCCGATGCAAGGGCGAGAATGATGAGCAGCGTGCGCATGGCGCTTATCCTTGAAGTCGTTGTACGACACGGAGATAGGTCGCTCCGGCCCATTCGGCCAGCCACGCTTGCGTGAGCTTGGCAGTAACAGTGGGCAACCGGTGACAACATCGACTTGCCGCGAGGAGGGAAGCATGAGGAACTGGGTCTTGCGCGATGAGCAGCCGGCTGATGTCGAGGCCATTGCGACGCTCACGACCGCCGCCTTTGCAGGCCGTCCCTATAGCTCCGGAACCGAAGCCGCCATCGTCGACGCTCTCCGCGCGGCCGACGCCTTGACGATTTCGCTGGTGGCTGCCGATGCCGAGGACGGCGTTATCGGCCATGTTGCGTTTTCGCCGGCGACGATCGGTGGCGACGCTTCCGGCTGGTTTGCCCTCGGCCCAGTCTCGGTTGATCCGCAGTGCCAGGGTGAAGGGATCGGTACCGCGCTGGTCACGGCAGGGCTGGAGCGTCTCCGCAATGCGGGCGCCAAGGGCTGCATCCTCCTGGGCGCCGCAGCCTACTACCGACGTTTCGGCTTTGAGCACGACCTGTCAGTCACGCTCGAAGGCCTGCCACCGGGACATCTCATGGTGCAGTGGTTTGGAGCGGAGAGAGCGACGGGAGAAGCGCGGTTTCATCCGGCTTTTGGCGTGTGACGCGGTCGCGCAGGCGAGATGCGGACGCAAGGTCGGCGATCTGACGACGCAAGACATGCATTCTGCGGACCTGTCATTGCCGGGCTTGACCCGGCAATCCAGCAGCTATGTTGCTGGCCAGCGAAGTCTGGATCGCCGGGTCAAGCCCGGCAATCACATCGGAGGAGCGTGGCGATTGGGTCAGCGATCCCAACCGCCCTTGCTGTCGGACGATCGTATCGATGAGAGCATCCTCCGGCCTGCGGCCCCAAGTCTCCAACGAGGAGGCCGGGGCCGGCAGGCCGGCTTGAGATACTAGCTGCAACCGCTCGTATTCCCACAGGTATCGCACTTCAGGCAGGTGCCGTTGCGCACCATCGTGAAGTTGGCGCATTCGGTGCAGCTTTCGCCCTCATAGCCCTTCATGCGCGCGATGGCGGCCTGTTCGGCGACTGAGGATTTCGGCTGCTGGGACGGCGCGGGTTCGGCGATGCCGACCGTCGTCTCGATCGTCGTTTCGGTTTCGGTGACGACGTCGCGCTTGAAGGCGACCGCGGCGCCGCCACTGAGGCCGGAGGTGCGCAGCGCCGTCACGACGGAAGCCGCCGTCACAGGCGCCGAGGCAGCACCCTTCGATTCGCCGGGACGCTCGATCAGCTTGAAGCGCTCGGTCTTGCCGCGGACGAGGCCGTGGCTGACCGGGGCCGGACGCGAGGTCGGCTGGTCGCCGCCGCCAAGCGTCGTCGCATTGTTGTCCTCGGGGACGACATGGGCGAGATCGTTGCGGCCGAGATAGGACACGGCGAGCTCGCGGAACACATAGTCGAGGATCGACGTCGCGTTCTTGATCGCCTCATTGCCGGTGACCATGCCGGCCGGCTCGAAGCGGGTGAACACGAAGGCTTCGACATATTCCTCGAGCGGCACGCCATATTGCAGGCCGAGCGAGATGGCGATGGCGAAATTGTTCATCATCGCGCGGAAGGCGGCGCCTTCCTTATGCATGTCGATGAAGATCTCGCCGAGGCGCCCGTCGCGATATTCGCCGGTGTGCAGATAGACCTTGTGGCCGCCGACATTCGCCTTCTGGGTGTAGCCCGTGCGGCGATCCGGCATCTTCTCGCGCCGGCGCACTTCTCGCTCGATGATCCGCTCCACGATGCGCTCGGCGATCTGCTCGGCGCGCGCGGCGGCGGGCTTTGCCACCAGCGCCTCGACTGCTTCGTCCGCGTCTTCCTCGTCATCGGCGAGGATCTGCGAATTCAGTGGCTGCGACAGCTTCGAGCCGTCGCGATAGAGCGCGTTGGCCTTCAGCGCCAGCTTCCACGACAGCATATAGGCGCTTTTGGCGTCCTCGACCGTCGCGTCGTTCGGCATGTTGATGGTCTTGGAGATTGCGCCCGAGATGAAGGGCTGCGCCGCCGCCATCATGCGGATATGGCTCTCGACCGAGAGATAGCGCTTGCCGAGCTTGCCGCAGGGATTGGCGCAATCGAACACCGCATAGTGCTCAAGCTTCAGGTGCGGCGCGCCTTCCAGCGTCATCGCCCCGCAGACATGGATATTGGCGGCCTCGATCTCCTTCCTGGAGAAGCCGAGCGCCGGCAGCATTTCAAACGCCGGGTCGTTCAGCTGCGCCTCGGTGAAGCCGAGGCCTTCCTTGCAGAAGTCCTCGCCGAGCGACCACTTGTTGAAGACGAACTTGATGTCGAAGGCCGAGGCGAGCGTGCCTTCGAGCTTTTCCAGCACGTCGTCGGTGAAGCCCTTGGCCTTGAGGCTCGTGTGGTTGATGCCGGGCGACTGGCGCAGCGAGGCATGGCCAACGGCATAGGCCTCGATCTCGGCGATCTGGTGCTCGGCATAGCCGAGCGTCCGAAGCGCCTCGGGCACGGCGCGGTTGATGATCTTGAAATAACCCCCACCGGCCAGCTTCTTGAACTTCACCAGCGCGAAGTCCGGCTCGATGCCCGTGGTGTCGCAATCCATGACGAGGCCGATCGTGCCGGTCGGCGCGATCACGGTCGCCTGCGCATTGCGATAGCCATGCTGCTCGCCGAGCGCCAGGGCATCGTCCCAGGCCTTGCGCGCCGCCTCGGCGAGGCGCTGGTCCTTGAGGGAGCCATGGTCGAGCGGGACGGGGAGGGTGGAGAGCCCCTCATAGCCCTGCGTCACCGCATGGGCGGCCCGGCGATGGTTGCGGATGACGCGCAACATCGGCTCGCGGTTCTTGGCAAAGCCCGGAAACGGCCCAAGCTCCTTCGCCATCTCGGCCGAGGTGGCATAGGCGGTGCCGGTCATGATCGCCGTCAGAGCGCCGCAGATGGCACGGCCTTCGGTCGAGTCATAGGGAATGCCGGAGGTCATCAGGAGGCCGCCGATATTGGCATAGCCGAGGCCGAGCGTGCGGAACTGATAGGAAAGCTCGGCGATCTCCTTCGACGGGAACTGCGCCATCAGGACCGAGATCTCGAGCACCACCGTCCAGAGGCGACAGGCATGGATATAGCGATCGACATCGAAGGCGCCGTCGGCTCCGCGGAACTGCAACAGGTTGAGGGAGGCGAGATTGCAGGCCGTGTCGTCGAGGAACATGTATTCCGAGCACGGATTGGAGGCGTTGATGCGCCCCGAGGCCGGGCTGGTGTGCCACTCGTTCATCGTCGTGTTGAAATGGAGGCCCGGATCGGCGGACGCCCAGGCTGCGTGGCCGATCTGCTCCCAGAGCTCGCGCGCCTTCAGCGTCTTCGCGACCTTGCCGTCGGTGCGACGCATCAGCTTCCAGTCGCCATCGGTCTCGACGGCGCGCAGGAACTCGTCCGAGATCGAGACCGAATTGTTGGAGTTCTGGCCGGAGACCGTGAGATAGGCTTCCGAGTCCCAATCGGTGTCGTAGACCGGGAATTCGATGTCGGTATAGCCCTGCTTGGCAAACTGTATGACGCGCAGGATGTAGTTCTGCGGCACCAGCGCCTTCTTGGCAGCGCGAATCTCGCGCTTCAACGCCGGGTTCTTGGCCGGATCGAAGCAATCCTCGCCCGAGCCCTCGCAATTGACGCAGGCCTTCATGATGGCCTTGAGGTGCTGCGCATTGATCTTGGAGCCGGTCACCAGCGCCGCGACCTTCTGCTCCTCATGCACCTTCCAGTTGATGTATTTCTCGATATCGGGATGGTCGGCGTCGACGACGACCATCTTGGCGGCGCGGCGCGTCGTGCCGCCCGACTTGATCGCGCCGGCGGCGCGGTCGCCGATCTTCAGGAAGCTCATCAGGCCGGACGACTTGCCGCCGCCCGAGAGCTTCTCGCCTTCGCCGCGAAGCCGCGAGAAGTTCGAACCGGTGCCCGAGCCATACTTGAAGAGGCGCGCCTCGCGGACCCAGAGGTCCATGATGCCGCCCTCGTTGACGAGGTCGTCCGAGACCGACTGGATGAAGCAGGCATGCGGCTGCGGATGCTCGTAGGCGGTCTTCGAGCGGGTCAGCTTGCCGGTCTTGTAATCGACATAGAAATGGCCCTGGCTCGGCCCGTCGATGCCATAGGCCCAGTGCAGGCCGGTGTTGAACCACTGCGGCGAGTTGGGAGCGACGCGCTGCGTCGCCAGCATGAAGCGGTGCTCGTCGAAGAAGGCCTGCGCGTCTTCCTCGCTGTCGAAATAGCCGCCCTTCCAGCCCCAATAGGTCCAGGTGCCGGCCAGACGATCGAACACCTGACGCGAATCGACTTCGCCAACGGTGCGCTCGGCCTCGGGCAGTTCGGCCAGCGCCTTCTCGTCGGCGACCGAGCGCCACAGGAAGGACGGAACGTCATTCTCCTCGACGCGCTTCAGACGCGCCGGCACGCCGGCCTTGCGGAAATATTTCTGCGCGATGATGTCGCTCGCGACCTGGCTCCAGGTCGAGGGAACGGCAATCCCTTCCAGGCGGAACACGACCGAGCCATCCGGATTGCGGATCTCGCTCTTCGTGGTCCGAAACTCGATCCCGGCATAAGCCGACTGACCGCTGGTGGTGAAGCGCCGTTCGATCCGCATCGTCGTCCATTCCTCTTGTGCGAGCGCGCCGCTGCCCAGCGGGCACTCCCGGTCCAAATCCGACCGGCTGCCAACCTGATCAATGAAGGACACGGGCGGTCGTTCCACCCCGCTCCTTCATCTTGTGTGTACCCTACCGCAAGACTCTAAATATAGTGTTGAGAGCCGCTTTTTTCCACGCAAATCGTCTGTGCCAACGCCGACAAAAGCTCCGCCCCGCGCAGAGCATACGCCTGCTCCGCGCTTCCAATAAGGTCACAAGTTTGGGGGAACTCCGAACGAGCCGTCCGTCTGGGCACAGCGCCCTTAACACTTCGGAAGCTATTCCGAGTCCCGCCGGAGCGTCAAGGAATAGTGGTGCCTGAAGCTTGGGGGGCTACATATCGTATTGCACCGCAGGGTGGCAGCGCCATCCGGTGCATAATGGGGATCATCGGCGGCAAGGTTCGCCGAAGCCGAGACGGGACAAGGGCTTGCCGGACGCGCGGCGATGGGACGGGCTGTGGACGAGCGGTGAAGAACTTGGTCGTCGCGCTGTCATGTGTCAGATCGATGTCCACAGTTTCGGCAAGAGCGACCCGATTGCCACACCGTCGGCCGTGGCTCGTGAGGACTGTGTCAGTGGCCAGCAGTGCGCGGCGCCGCGCCCGTTTCGGCAACGCGATTGGAGGTGACCTGTATGCGACCTGCGCGCCGGCCGGCGCCTCGCGGCCTTTGCCGTCATCTGGCCAGCGGTCGCTCGTCGATTCGTTCCGCCAGCGTGATCAGATAGCCGTTACGCCAGAAGGAGAAGCTCGCGCCGAAATTGGTCACCAGCAACTCGGCCACCATCAGCGTCCAGCCAAACTGCGGCGTGCATTGCAGTGCGCGCCGGCGTCACGAGCCGGGCAGGGAAGCTTGAGGAAGCGGGAAGCTGCTACGGCGTCCAGGCGTCGTAGTCGCCGGTGACCCGTGGGCGATGGTCAGCGCCGACGATCGAGCCCTTCGGCCGATACGCGTAGGGCGTTCCGGTCAGGTTCGGGATATGCGGCTTCTGCCACTCGCGCGGCTTATAGTCGGCAGAGGGGGGCGGGGTGTTGGTGCGGTGATGCATCCAGCCATGCCAGCCGGTCGGGATCTTCGAGGCCTCGGAATAGCCGTTATAGATCACCCAGCGCCGTTCCGGTGCCCCGCCAGCGGTACGGTCCTTGTCCGGGCAACGGTAATAGACATTGCCGAACTCATCGCTGCCGACGCGCTCGCCCTTGCGCCATGTAAAGAACCGCGTGCCGATGGTCTGGCCGTTCCACCAGGTGAACATCTCGGTCAGAAACCAGCCCATATCCGGCACCTTCTTCTCGCAAGGATTTCGACGACTTATGCCGCCCCACGCCCTCCAAGTCAAAGGGCCGGGCGGCCGATCGGCCATCAGCCACGGCATTGCGCGCATCCGTCGCGCCGCCCTGCCGCACCGCGGCGATATATCCCGATAATAATCGTTTACGATTTTATCGTGTGCGATATAAAGCAGGGAGAGCGGATAGCCGCTCGATTCTTATTCGGAGTGCAGATGATGAAGGTCCTCTACCAGACGGCAGCTACGGCGACGGGCGGCGGGCGCAGCGGGCGGACGCGCTCGGCGGACGGCGAGCTCGATTTCCAGCTCGTGGTCCCCAAGGAGCTTGGCGGACCGGGCGGGCCGGGCGCCAATCCGGAAAAGCTGTTCGCCGCTGGATATTCCGCCTGTTTCCTCGGCGCGCTGCAATTCGTCGCCGGCCAGCAGAAGGTGAAGCTCCCGGCCGAGACCACAGTCAGCGCCAAGGTCGGCATTGGCCCGCGCGATGATGGCACCGGCTTCAGCCTCGATGTCGCGCTGGACGTGTCGATCCCCGGCGTCGAGCAGGCGGTTGCAGAGGACCTCGTCGCACGCGCTCACGTCGTCTGCCCCTATTCCGAGGCAACGCGCGCCAATCTCGACGTCCGCCTGGCTGTCCTCGCCGGCTGAATAGAAAAGGGCCCGGCAATGCCGGGCCCTTCATTGTCTTGGCTATGTCCGCCGGCATGCGGCGGGATGGGCTCAGCTGCGGCGGCGCCACCAGCCGACGCGCTTCGGCCGCGTGTCTTCTTCGGCGGTGTCCGAGACCGGATCGCTCGGCGCGTCCGGCGGCACGACCGATTCGTCGGGCTCCTGCGGGCCTTCGGCTTCCTCGATCGAGTCTTCGTCGATCACGCGGAGATCCGAGCTCTCGTCCTCAGGCTCGTCATCTTCGTCGTCGCCGACTTCCGGCATGTCGAGCTCCGGCTCCTCGTCGATACCGTCGAGCAGCGGTGCCTCGTACTCCGCCATGTCGGCGATCGGAACGTCGCGTGCGATCAACCGCTCGCCGGCATCCTCGGGATCGATATCGCGGATGCCCTCGGGCTCGTCCTCGACGAAGCGTGTCGACTGCAATTCGCCCGTCTCGTCGAGCTCCAGCCGCGGCTGATCGTCTTCGAAGGATTGCGCTGCGTCCTCGGACGGCGTTTCCGAATTGGCATCGGCCTCGCCCTCGGCAGCAGCGCCCTCGCCATTCTCGCGCCGGCCACGACGGCCACCGCGACGGCCACGACGACGGCGGCGCTTGGCCTCGTTCTCGGCGTCGGTGCCTTCGCCTTCGGCTTCGCCAGCCTCGGCATCATTGTCGCCTTCAGTCGGCTCGGAGGCGGTAGAGGCAACGGCCTCCTCGCCCTCGTCGCCGTCCTCATGGTCGTCCTCGCCATCATGGGCGCCGTCGGCCTGGCCATCGCGGGGAGCGTCGCCGCTCCGCCGACGACGACGGCGCCGACGCTTGCGCCGACCACCGGCATCGTCCTGCGCACCCGTCGGCTTCTCGGTCTCGCCTTCGGATTCGGTCTCTTCGCTCTCGACCGGCTCCTCGATCTCGACCTCGTCATCGGGCTCGATCGAATCTGGCTGCACGATCGCGCGGGCATCGCGCACCGGCAGTTCGCGCGGGACGACAGGCTCGCCGCGCTCGACGGTGTAATGCGTCGCGGCCGTCACGGTGTCGTCGGCGAGCACCGTGATCGAAATGCCGAAGCTGCTTTCGATCTCGGCGAGATGGCCGCGCTTCTGATTGAGGATGTAGAGCGCAACCGCCGTGCGGGTGCGAATGATGAGGTCGTGCGTGGCGCCCTTGATGAGCGTGTCTTCGATCGAACGGAGGACATGCAGCGCAACCGAGGCCGGCGCACGGACATGGCCAGTGCCATGGCAATGCGGGCAGACCTCCATAGAACTTTCGACGACACCGGTGCGGATGCGCTGGCGCGACATCTCCATGAGGCCGAAATGCGAGATCCGGCCGACCTGGATGCGCGCACGGTCGTTCTTCAACGCCGTCTTCAGCTTGTTCTCGACGGCGCGGTTGTTCCGCTTCTCCTCCATGTCGATGAAATCGATCACGATGAGACCGGCGAGATCACGCAGGCGAAGCTGGCGGGCGACCTCCTCGGCCGCCTCCAGATTGGTCTGGTAGGCGGTATCCTCGATATTGTGCTCGCGCGTCGATCGGCCCGAATTGACGTCGATGGCGACGAGCGCCTCGGTCTGGTTGATGACCAGATAGCCGCCCGACTTCAGCGTGACCTGCGGCGAGAACATCGCGTCGAGCTGCGTCTCGATGCCGTAGCGCGCGAAGATCTGCTGGGTCTCGCGATAGGGCTGAACATTCTTGGCATGGCTCGGCATGAGCATGCGCATGAAGTCCTTCGCCTCGCGATAGCCATCGTCGCCGGCGACGAGAACCTCGTCGATGTCCTTGTTGTAGAGATCGCGGATCGACCGCTTGATCAGACTGCCTTCCTCATAGACGAGGGTCGGCGCCGCCGATCGGAGCGTCAGCTCGCGCACATTCTCCCAAAGGCGCAGCAGATATTCGAAGTCGCGCTTGACCTCGGCCTTGGTGCGCGAGGCGCCGGCCGTGCGCAGGATGACGCCCATGCCTTCCGGCACGTCGAGATCCTGGGCGACTTCCTTAAGGCGCTTGCGATCGGCCGTGTTGGTGATCTTGCGCGAGATGCCACCGCCACGCGCGGTGTTCGGCATCAGCACGGAATAGCGGCCGGCAAGCGACAAATAGGTCGTGAGAGCAGCGCCCTTGTTGCCGCGCTCTTCCTTGACGACCTGAACGAGCAGAACCTGGCGGCGCTTGATGACTTCCTGGATCTTGTACTGGCGGGCGCGGGCGCGCCGACGCTCCGGCAGTTCCTCGAGTGCATCCTCGGCGCCAACCGACTCGACGGCGTCCTCGGGGTTCTCTTCTTCTTCGTCGTGGCCGATTTCCTCGACGCTGTGGTCGGATGCCGGCGCTTCGAGATGGGCGAAGCTGTCGCCGCCATTGTCCTCGGAAGAAGGCGCATCATTCTCGTCGGGCGACGCCTCGCCAGCAGGGGGCAGCGACGTCTCGCTCGCGGCTTCAGCCTCGGCGGTATGCTCATGGCCTTCGCCGGATGAACCTTCCGTCGCCGCATGTTCGCCGTCATGAGGCTCGGCGCCCTCGGTCGGTTCCGACGAAACGCTCTCGCTTCGCGCGCTGGCCGGACGGCCGCGCTGCTGGCGCCGGGACTGCTGGCGAGCGGCGCGCTCGTCGGCCTCGCGCTCTTCCTGCTCTTCCGCATCGATCAGCGCCTGACGATCGGCGACTGGGATCTGGTAATAGTCGGGATGAATTTCCGAGAAGGCGAGGAAGCCGTGGCGGTTGCCGCCATATTCGACGAAAGCTGCCTGAAGCGAGGGTTCGACCCGCGTTACCTTGGCGAGATAGATATTGCCGCGTAGCTGCTTGCGCGATGCGGATTCGAAGTCGAACTCTTCGACCCGGCTGCCGCGAACCACCACGACCCGGGTCTCCTCCGGGTGGGTGGCATCGATGAGCATCTTGTTGGCCATGGCGGAATGTCTCCGTGGCTCCGACGCTCCACGCTGCGGCCGGCGCGTTGCGCCGATGCCGCGCGTGCCGCGCGAGAGCCATCATTGGGGATGAAAATGATTGCGCCGCCCGGGGCCGCACCCGATGACGCTGCCGCGCCGGCAATGGCCGGTTCGAGGGCAGCGGAACGGGGAAGATGCGGCAAAGACATGGGTACGCGCTTCGAGCCTGTTCATTCTGGCGGCGCGGAAGCCGTGCCGCCGAGGTTGGGCCGCAGGCACGGATCGTCCTGAAGCCGCAAGTTGCAGGCCACTCTGGCGCTAAAGGTCACGGGTTCGACCATGCGCGGCGAGGATGCCTGTCCCATCCAACGACCGAGCACCGAACTGATCGCGGAACGCTCAGCCGGCTACCTGGCTCACTGTGCCGGTTTGCCTCGATCGTCCCATCGCATCATGCCGGAGTGCCGCTCTAGGCGACCGTCCGGGCGGAGGATGAATTCCGTATTCCCCTTGTATGGAAGACGGCGAGTCTGTGCAAGACTCTTGACCGCATCGCGGCACCGGGCTCCGCAGTGCATAATAGCTAGGCAAGGTTGATGCGCGGTCCGGCTTTCCCGGCAAGGGAAGGGCCGAGGCGGGCGCGACATCAAAGACTTAATGCGCGGTTAACCAATCCGGCCTAATCGTCTACAGACGGTAAAGATGGGGCAGGGCAGGTGACGATCGAACGAGTGGCATGCTGCTGAAACTGACAACTTTTCCGAGCCGGTGCGTCGCGCCGCTTCTGCGCGCTGTGACGCTTCTGCTGTTGATTACCGGCGGCCTTCCAGGCCCGGCCGCGGCGGCTGACGCTGGCGATCAGGCTGCACCAAACTCCTCCCTTGTCGCACGCGATGCCAAGGTCGTCGGCGACGGCGCGCGCACGCGTTTCGTCATGGACCTGACGGACACGACGACGTTCACGGTCTTTCCGCTCGACGAGCCGGACCGGGTCGTCATCGACCTGCCCGATGTCGGCTTTGCCCTGCCGGAGGGGACCGGGCATGACGGCAAGGGTCTCGTCACGGCCTTCCGCTTCGGCCAGATCTCAGCCGGCAAGTCGCGTATCGTGCTCGATGTGAATGGGCCGGTCGCGGTCGACAAGTCCTTCGTACTGCCGCCCGCCGACGGCCAACCGGCGAAGCTGGTGGTCGATCTCGTGCCGACGAGCCGCCAGAGCTTTGCTTCTGCCGTGCGCCTCTATCGCGATAAGGAGCAGCAGGCGGCGGCTGCCAGCGCTCCGCAGGCGCCCCCGCCCTCCGATGGACGGCTGCGCGTCGTCATCGATCCCGGGCATGGCGGCATCGATTCGGGCGCCATCGGGAAGTCAGGGACGCTTGAGAAGAATGTCGTTCTCGCTTTCGCGAAGATCGTCGCCAAGAAGCTGGAAGCGAGCGGCCGCTATCAGGTTCTGATGACGCGGTCCGATGACAGCTTCATTTCGCTCGGCGGGCGCGTCGCCTTTGCGCGCAGCCATCACGCAGATCTTTTCGTCTCGATCCACGCCGATTCTTTCTGGGGCGATGATGTAAGGGGAGCGACGATCTACACCCTCTCCGATCGCGCCTCCGACAAGATGGCGGCCCAGATCGCCGAATCGGAAAACAAGTCCGACATTCTCGCCGGTGTCGCCGTCACCGAGGATACGAGCGAGGTCTCCGATATCCTCATCGATCTGGCGCGGCGTGAGACCAAGAACTTCGCGGTCGTCTTTGCGCGCAACATGATCAAGGAATTGAAGCCGAGTGTGAGGCTGTTCAAGCATGCGCACCAGCAGGCGGGCTTCATGGTGCTGAAGGCGCCTGATGTGCCGTCGGCCCTTGTGGAGCTGGGCTATCTCTCCAATCAGGAGGACGAGAAGCTGCTGACGTCTGATGCCTGGTGCGACAGGACGGCCGATGCGATGACGCGTGCTGTCGACAACTATTTCCGCCTGCGCGTCGCTCAGACGACCACCGGCTCGATCGATCCAGCGACGGTCGAGCAGTGATGGGCTGTTGCGGGAACACAACGGCGACGCTCGGCACGTGTCGTTGCCGTGCCGGCGCCCCACAATCTCCACAAATCAACTGGAAGAACGCTTCACGAGGGTCTATCGAAACCGCGTCCGACACTTTGGACGTGGACGCGGGGCAGGGCAGCGATGCCGAAGCCGCGGGATCCGGGCCGGCGGGCTTTCTGATGAAGCGACAGTTCGCGGAGCGGCAGCTTCCGGGCGACAGAATGGGTTTCTGACCGGGGCGCGCCCATCGGCTCAGCAGAAATGCCGATGAAGGCGAGCCAACGGAGATCGCAAACAACATGTTTCTGCGACTGATCGGCTATTTATTCGGGATTGGCGCTGTGTTCTTCTTGGTGGTTGCAGCAGGCGTGGCCTGGTATGTCTCGGGCCTGACGGGCGGACTTCCATCCGTGGAGGTGCTCGCGAAATACGAGCCGCCGGTGATGACGCGTATCCACGCGGCAGACGGCCAGCTCGTGCAGGAATATGCTCATGAGCGACGCCTCTATTTGCCGATCCAGGCGATTCCGGATCGCGTGAAGGCTGCCTTCATCTCGGCGGAAGACAAGAATTTCTACCAGCATTCGGGTCTCGATTATGTCGGGATCATGCGTGCCGGCCTGCAGAACGTCGCCGCGCTCTCCTCGAACGGCCGCATGATCGGCGCGTCGACCATTACGCAGCAGGTCGCCAAGAACTTCCTTCTGACCAACGAGCGCACGATCGATCGCAAGATCAAGGAAGCGATCCTGTCGCTGCGCATCGAGCAGGCCAATTCCAAGGACAAGATTCTCGAGCTCTATCTGAACGAGATCTTCCTGGGCCTTGGTTCGTATGGTGTCGCTGCCGCCTCGCTCAGCTATTTCGACAAGTCGGTGCATGAGCTGACGCTGGCTGAAGCCGCCTATCTCGCCGCGCTGCCCAAGGGTCCGAACAACTACAATCCCTTCCGCTATCCCGAGCGCGCGATCGAGCGTCGCAACTGGGTCATCGACCGCATGGTCGAGAACGGCTATGCGACGGCCGACGAGGGCGAGGCCGCCAAGGCCCAGCCGCTCGGCGTCAAGACGCGCATCGCCAGCCCGCATATCTTCGCAGCCGATTATTACGTCGAGGAAGTGCGTCGCCAGTTGCTGCAGATCTATGGCGAGAAGGCGCTTTATGACGGCGGTCTGTCAGTCCGCACGTCGCTTGATCCGGCCTTGCAGGTCATGGCGCGGCAATCCCTCATGAACGGCCTCATCGCCTTCGACGAGGATCGTGGCTGGCGCGGCCCGGTGAAGAACCTGCCGCTCGGCGACGATTGGGGCACGGCCATCGGCTCGGTCACGGCGCTCTCCGACGTCTACGAGTGGCGCCTTGCCATCGTCACCGCCGTCAATAAGACCGAAGCCGAGATTGGCCTGCAGCCGGGACGCGGCGATACGGGCAAGCTGCTCGCCGAGCGCGAGACCGGCGTCATCCCGGCTGATGAGATGAAATGGGCGTTGCGCGGCAAGCGCTCGGTCGACAGCGTTCTGAAGGTCGGCGACGTCATCTATGTCGAGGCTGCCGATGGCAAGCCGGGCGCGTATCGCCTGCACCAGGTGCCCGAGATCGAGGGCGCCATGGTGGTGATGGACCCCCACACCGGCCGCGTGCTGGCGATGGACGGCGGCTTCTCCTATGCCGAGAGCGAGTTCAACCGCGCGACGCAGGCGCTGCGCCAACCGGGGTCCTCGTTCAAGCCCTTCGTCTATGCCGCCGCGCTCGACAATGGCTACACGCCGTCCTCGGTTGTGCTCGACGCGCCGATCGAGATCGATCCGGGCTTCGGTCAGCCGATGTGGCGGCCGGAAAACTACGCGCAGAAATTCTACGGTCCCTCGACGCTGCGCACCGGTATCGAGCAATCGCGAAACGTCATGACTGTCCGCCTTGCGCAGGACATGGGCATGCCGCTGGTCGCCGAATACGCCAAGCGTTTCGGTGTCTATGACAATCTCGGGCCCTATCTGCCGAATGCGCTCGGCGCCACCGAAACCACCGTGATGCGGATGGTCGCGGGCTATTCCGTGTTCGCCAATGGCGGCCGGCAGGTCAAGCCGACACTGATCGACCGCATTCAGGATCGCTTCGGCAAGACGATCTTCAAGCATGAAGAGCGGGTGTGCGATGGCTGCGATGCCGATAGCTGGCACAATCAGGACGAGCCCGTCGTCACCGACAATCGCGAGCAGGTGCTCGATCCGATGACGGCCTACCAGATCACGTCGATGCTGGAAGGCGTGGTCCAGCGGGGCACGGCAACGGTGGTCAAGCAGGTCGGCAAGCCGATCGCCGGCAAGACCGGTACCTCGAACGACTATAAGGACGCCTGGTTCATCGGCTATTCGCCCGATCTCGTCGTTGGCGTTTTCATCGGCTACGACAATCCGCGCCCGATGGGCCGGGGCATGACCGGTGGTGAAGTTGCCGCACCGATCGCGACCGAGTTCTTCAAGCTCGCCCTTGCCGACAAGCCGGCCATTCCCTTCCGCATGCCGGAGGGCCTGACGCTCGTTTCGATCGATCGCCGGACGGGCATGCGTGCGCCGCCTGACGCGCCGGGCACGATCATGGAAGCGTTCAAGCCGGGCACGGGTCCAGCCGATACCTATTCGGTCATCGGCTCCTCGGATGGTGGCACGGTTTCGAGCGAGTCCGACCGCGCCATCATGTCCGGTACGGGTGGCCTCTACTAAAGCAGTACGACCGCGCGCGAGAAGGCATCCATGAAGGCGGTTCTGGTCTCATGGCCCTTCTGGGCATTTCTCTCGGCGGTCTTCGCCGCGATGACGGCCATCTTCGCCAAGATCGGCGTGGAGAATGTCGGCTCGGATTTCGCGACCTTCATCCGCACGATCGTGATCCTGCTGACGGTCGCGTTCATCCTGACCGCGACCGGCCAGTGGCAGCCGTTCGGGACGGTCTCGACGCGCAGTTATGCCTTTCTGGTTCTGTCGGGCCTCGCGACCGGCGCCTCGTGGCTCTGCTATTTCCGCGCATTGAAGCTTGGCGATGCCGCCCGCGTAGCGCCCGTCGACAAGCTCAGCGTTGTCCTGGTCGCAATCGCCGGAGTGGTGCTGCTCGGCGAGCGGCTTTCGCCGCGCAACTGGCTCGGCATTCTGCTTATCGCCACTGGCTCGGTGCTGGTCGCCCTGCGGTAAGGATGCCGCAGGGGGCATTGCCGGAAATTCACTTGACCCAACAGCCACTTTGGCGCACCCAGCTTGGCTGTACGGCCCCTGTTTCGGGGCCGTCGATCTGAACCCGCAGGACAAAATGCCAAGCGACAGTCGAAGTCGATTGAGTCTGCCGCCCGTGGCCCGCACGGCCTGATCGCGCGTTCGATCGGCTCACCGTGACCGGCCGGGCGGCCGGCCGCAATGAGGTGAGTCATGGAAGAGATCAACGCCCTCCGCGGCGCGGATGCGCAGGACGTCGTGCTCGATTTTCGGCACGGCCATGTTGCAGATGTCGTCGAACATCTGAACCATCAGGAACCCGAGGAAGCCGCGTCCGTCCTGGCAGGCCTTCCTGACGATCGGGCGGTCGAACTGCTCGATCAGCCCGAATTCGACGATGCCGCCGATGTCGTCTCCAGCATGCCGCTCGACCGGGCAGCCAAGCTCTTGTCCGGCATGTCGGCCGATCGCGCCACCGATCTCCTCGGCGAGATCGAGGAGCCGCAACGCTCCCGGCTGATCGCCCGTCTCGACCATGAAACCCGCGCTGCCGTCGCGCGCCTCGCGGGCTATCCCGAGGGCAGCGCTGGCGCGATCATGACGACGGAGGTCGTAAGCGTACCGGCCGACTGGACGGTCGCCGCGACGCTCAACTACATCCGCCAGGTCGAGAAGAGCCGCGAGACGATCTACACGATCTGCCTGCTGCACCCTGAAACCGGGGCGCTGCTGCAGACCGCGACGCTGCGCAGGCTGATCACCAGCGAGCCGTCGGCACTGGTGCTGACGGCCGCGCGTCACAGCCGTCCGATCACGGTGTCCCCGACCACCGACCAGGAGGAAGCGGCGCGCCTCTTCTCGAAATATGATCTTCTCGCCGTCCCTGTCGTCGACGAGCGCCATCATGTCATCGGCATCGTCACGGTCGACGACATCATCGATGCCATCTTCCAGGAGAGCACCGAGGACGTGCAAAAGTTCGGCGGCATGGAGGCGCTGGACGAGCCCTACATGGAAATCAGCTTCCTGAGGATGATGAAGAAGCGTGCCGGCTGGCTCTCGGCGCTGTTCATCGGCGAGATGCTGACGGCGACGGCGATGCAGCACTTCGAGACGGAGCTTGAAAAGGCGATCGTGCTGACGCTGTTCATCCCGCTGATCATGAGCTCGGGCGGCAATTCGGGTTCGCAGGCGACATCGCTGATCATCCGGGCGCTGGCGCTTGGCGAGATCCGGCTGCGCGACTGGTGGCGGGTGGCGTTGCGCGAATTGCCGAGCGGCCTCTCGCTCGGCCTCGTTCTCGGAACGCTCGGCTTCGCTCGCATCACGGCCTGGCAGATGCTCGGGCTACACGACTACGGCCAGTTCTGGCTTCTGGTCGCGCTCACAGTCGGCGCCGGCCTCGTCGGCATTGTCACCTTCGGCTCGATGACGGGATCGATGCTGCCCTTCGTGCTGAAGCGTCTCGGCTTCGATCCAGCCAGCGCCTCAGCGCCCTTCGTCGCCACCCTCGTCGACGTCACCGGCCTGGTGATCTACTTCTCGATTGCCTCGGTGATCCTGCACGGGACGCTGCTTTAGGAATTGTCGGCGGCGGTGCTGCACCGCCGCCGACGTCTCGACTTCAGCGCCGCTCCATCTCGATGATGTCGAACGTCGATTCGACCTTCGGCAGCGGTAGTTCGAGCCGGTAGCGCTTGGCGTCCGCTTTCACGAAATAGCCGACCATGTCGCGGTCTGGATCGGATTTATAGGCGCGCGGCTTCTCGTCGGCGTAGTGGCCGGCGCCGTAGAACAGCAGCCGCTTCTCGCTGTCGTCGATGAAATGGCCAGACAGGCGCTGCGAGCCACTCGTCTTGACGAGACGGTAGCCGATATCGTCCTCGTCGATCCGGCATTTGAACCAGCCATAGATCGTGAGCGGCAGATTGCCGCCGAGCTTGATGGTTCGGCACCGGTAGTTGCCACGGATATCGACGCCGAGGATCGGCTTCGGTCCACCGGCAAGCACGTCGTCGAGTGTCGCGAGATCCTGCTTGCTGCCGCCGGCCCGGGCTTCGGCGACCGCGTCGCTCCGCGCTTTGTCGAAGGATGCAAGCCGCGCCTTGTCGGCCGATGTCAGCGTGCGCTCGGCCAGCGTGCCGTCGGCGTGGGCGGCGGGGATGGCCGCCAACAGCAACAATGCGGCGAGCGATGCCCTGGCGCGATGATTTGCCGGATGAGCTTTGGCTTGGGGATTGGTCATGCGCGCCTCTCAGGTTTACAGGCGGGAAGGGCGCCACTATGGTCGCGCCACGCTGCGGGGCGAGCCCCGCTCCTTGCCATCACGAGCTGGATTCCTAGCATATGCGAGCCGAGATCGAGACGATCGTCGACGAAATCAAGCAGGGCATAACCCTGCTGAGGAGGCATCTTTGACTGGGATCGTGCCAAGCGTCGCCTGCTCGAACTGAACGCCCTTTCTGAAACGCCGACCTTCTGGGACGATCCGCAGAAGGCACAAAAGCTGATGCGCGAACGCCAGAATCTCGAGGACGGGATCAAGGCGGTCGAGGCCAGCGAGCGTGATCTGGCCGACAATCTGGAGCTGATCGAGCTTGGCGAGGCCGAGGGTGATGCCTCGATCGTCGCCGAGGCCGAGAAGGCGATCTTCGCCCTGAAGGATGAGGTGCGCCGCCGGCAGATCAATTCGATGCTGTCGGGCGAGGCCGATGGCAACGACACCTATGTCGAGGTCCATGCCGGCGCCGGCGGCACCGAGAGCCAGGACTGGGCCAACATGCTGCTGCGCATGTACACCCGCTGGGCAGAGCGCACCGGCAAGAAGGTCGAGCTGCTTGAAGTGCATGACGGCGAAGAGGCTGGCATCAAGTCGGCGACCATCCTCGTCAAGGGCGAACAGTCCTATGGCTGGCTGAAGACCGAATCTGGCGTTCATCGCCTGGTCCGCATCTCGCCCTATGACAGCAGCGCGCGCCGGCACACGTCGTTCGCCAGCATCTGGGTCTATCCGGTCGTCGATGATTCGATCGATATCGAGATCAACGAGAGCGACTGTCGCATCGATACCTATCGTGCGCAGGGCGCGGGCGGCCAGCACATCAACACGACGGACTCTGCCGTGCGCATTACGCATATGCCGTCCGGCATCGTCGTGCAGTGCCAGAACGAGCGCTCGCAGCACAAGAACCGGGCCGCGGCCTGGGACATGCTGCGCGCCCGTCTCTACGAGGCGGAGCTGAAGCGCCGCGAGGCAGCTGCCATGGCGACCGAGTCGACCAAAAAGGACATCGGCTGGGGGCACCAAATCCGCTCCTATGTGCTGCAGCCCTACCAGCTGGTGAAGGATCTGCGCACGGGCGTCGAAAGCACGGATCCGCAGACCGTCCTCAATGGCGACCTCAACACGTTCATGGAAGCCGCGCTCGCGCAGCGCCTCGGCGGCGCCGATGTCGAGGTTTCCGATATCGATTGATCGGCTGCGCGACCGCCGGTCCCCGGCGGCCTGCCGCTTCAGCGCGTCAGCCAGTCGGCAAGGGCCCTGTTCACCGCTTCGGGCTGCTCCAGCGTCGAGGCATGGCCGCAGCGTGCCAGTGTGACCAGCCGCGCGCCGGGGATCGCCGCCGCAATCTCCGCGGCGCGGTCCGGCGGCGTGAGCGGGTCCTGGTCACCGACCATCACCAGTGTCGGCACGGAGATGGCCGGCAGTCCGGGACGCGAATCCGCCCGCGCAATGATCGCTTCCTGCTGCCGGGCGAGGCCGTCTACGCCGATGGTCCGAGCCATGCGGTTATTGACGGCGTGAATTGAAGCATCGCCCCGATGCTCGGGATGAAGGATCGCGTCGGTCGTGGCGGCGATAAGCGCGTCGAAATCGCCGGTGCGCGCCTGCTCCACCATCGCCCGTCTGAGGGCTGTCTGCTCGGGTGTGTCGGGCCGCGCCGAGGTGCTGATCAGCGCAAGCCTCATCACGCGTTGGGGCGCCTGCCGCATGATCTCGAAGGCGATGTAGCCGCCCATCGAGATGCCTGCCAGCGCGAAGCCGGCCGGCGCCTGTTCGAGGATCGCCGAGGCCATGGCGGCGATGGTGCTGCCTTCGAGTGTTGAGGCGATCGTGACCGGACCGTGCGGCCACAGCGCCGGGATCTGTGGCGAGAAGACCTCCGCGGTGCAGAGGAGTCCAGGTACCAGCAGGATCGGCGTCATGGCTGCGCTCCAGGCGGACATGCGGGATGTCGATCGGTTCTAGAGCAACCGCGCCATGTCTCGTCCCGGCACAATATAGGTCATCGGATCGATCGGCTTGCCGTTGATGCGGATCTCGTAGTGGAGATGCGATCCCGTCGACCGGCCGGTCGAGCCGACTTTGCCGATCTCCTGGCCTTCGGCCACCTTCTGCCCGACCTTGACCTTGATCGCCGAGAGATGGCCGTAGCGGGTTACGATGCCATTGCCATGGTCGATGTCGACCATGTTGCCATAGCCACCGTCCCAGCCCGCCGAGATGACCGTGCCGCCAAGAGCGGCTGGCGCCGAATATCCCGTCGGTGCGCGGAAATCGACGCCTGTATGCATGGCCGGACGGCCGAGGAACGGATCGGTGCGCGCGCCGAAGCCGCTGGAGATCGGCGCATTGCCGAGCGGCGCGTCCCAGGGGAGCGAAAGCGCGATGCGGCGGGTGGCCGCGAGGCGGTCGAGCTCGGCGCTCAGCGTCTTCACGCCGAGGGCGAAACGGGCAGGGCTCGGATCGTCCGGCAGCGGTACGAAGGGCCCGCCGACAGCGTCGTCATCGTTGCCTGCGCCCGGCGCCTTGCGTCCGACGCGCTTCAATACGGCAGCGATGCGATCCGCGCGTGTCGCGACAGAACGGGTCAGTCCGGCCACCGTCGCCTCCTGCGCCTTCTCCATCGCGTCGACATCCGTCTCGATCTTCGCAATGCGCGCGACATCGGCCGGCTTCAAATGGCCGCCGGCAACGCTCGCGAGCTGGATCTGTGGCCGCGCGACGGGCGTCGCGCTGGCGCTCGGGCCATTGCCCTTCTTCTTGGGACGCGGCGTCGCAACGGGGACCTTCACGTCGAAGCCGGCTCGCTTGGCTGCGTCGGTGATCCTGGCCAGCAGGTCCTGCCGCTTCGCGAGTTGTTCCTGGCGGTCAAGAACACGGCCGACCGCCTGTTCGACGGTCGACTTGTCCATTTGCTGGCGCTCGGCAAGGCGGTCCATCTCGCCCTTGAGGTCGGCCAGCTTGCTTTCATAGGCGTTGGAGAGCTTGGCTTTCAGCTCGCCCTCGCGGCGCTGCCGGATGACCGTCTCCATCGCCTGCCTGAGCACGGCTTCGTCGGCGTCGGTGAAGACCGCCGGCGTCTCGCGGCTGAAGTAAAGCGTGGCGCCGCCCGCCGAAATGCCGACCAGCAGCAACAGGCCGATCGCCACTGAGACGATCAGGCGCCGGCTGACATGCACCGCATGGAGTATGTCGCCATGCGCGACGATGACGCGCGTTCCGGACCTGGCAGGCTGGGGGCGAGGTGCTGGTCGCCGCTTCGCCGCCGGGCGCCCCGAGGGCGCCACAGGGCTGTGCGATGACGGGCGGTGAGCAGTCTGCATGGCGTCCGTTCAAGCTGGCGCGGGATATCGTGACGGGCCGTCCGAGGAGGATCGGCTGATGCCTCACTACAGCCCGGGCACGGTTAACCGTCTGTTACGCAAGCGCTTCAAAAGCCGAAGAATTGGGGATAGAGAGCCGGGTTCATAAGGCGAAGGCACAGGCTTTAGGCGGTCGCCATGAGAGGCGCGCATGCGACAATCGGCGCCTCGCTACAGCAGCCGTGTCATCTCCTTGCCGGCGATCAGGAAGCGCATCGGATCGATTGCCTCACCATCGACGCGGATTTCGTAATGAAGATGCGGGCCGGTCGAGCGTCCCGTCGATCCGACCCGGCCGATCCTGCCGCCGGCCGCGACCTGATCGCCGACCCGCACCGAGATTGAATCTAGATGGCCATAGCGGGTGACCACGCCATTGCCGTGGTCGATATCGACCATATTGCCATAGCCGCCGTTCCACTCCGCCGCGATCACTCGCCCTGCAGCGACTGCCCGGGCCGGATAGTTGCGCGGCGCGCGGAAATCGATGCCGGTATGCATGGCAGGCCGGCCGAGAAAGGGATCGACACGCGCCCCGAAGCCGCTGGATATTGGCGCATTGGCGATCGGCTGGCTCCACGGCAGCGACAGCGCCACCTTGCGGACGGTGGCGAGGCGATCGAGCTCGGCTGAGAGCACGGCAACACCGCTGGCGAAGCGATCGGGCTCGGTTGCTGTGGGCAAGGGAACGAAGGGGCCGCCGACATCGTCCTCCGCGGCGGGCCGCGGCACTTTGCGTCCAACGCGTTTCAGGAGCGTCGAAATCCGGTCGGCACGGGTCGTCACACCGCTGGCGAGTTCCGTGATGGTCGCATCCTGCGCCGTCTCCATGGCGGCGATGTCGGTCTCGATCGAGGCGATGCGGTCCGTGCCGGGAAGAGGGGCGAGGGGATCGCCGGCCGTGGCGCCGGCCGCACTAGCAAGGCTTACCGTCGGGACGGCGATGGTGTCGGCGCTGGCCTGCTTGCCGTCTCTGCGCAGCGGCGGCGGCTGCGTGACGTCGAAACCGGCCCGGCGCGCCGCTTCGGTCAGCCGTGCGAGCATATCCTGTCGCTGGCCGAGTTCGTCCTGCCGATCGAGCAATTGTTCGACCTTTTGCTCGACTGTCGCGTGATCGACCAGCCGGCGCGAGGTGATGCGCTCGATCTCATTGCGCAGTGCCGAGATCCGATCCTCATAGGTTTCGCGAAGCACGGCCTCGCCGCCCGAGTCCCGGCGCAGCCAGTCGTCGCGGAACACGAGATAGGCGGTGGATGCGAAATAGAAGACCGAGAAGAGCACAAAGCAGGCCCCGGCCAATGCCATCAGCCGAGGATTGAAGTGGATCGCCTGCAGGCGATCGCCGCGCGCGATGATGATGCGCGTCTCGGATTTCTGCGTCTTGTTTCCGGCTTCTTGGCGAGGCGGAGGTCGGGAATCGGGGGCGGGAGCCGGCCGGATTCGCGAAGCTCTGGCATTCGGCAGCATGGGCGCTTCAACCTGGCGATGGTGACCGCGACCGGCGCTTTGGGTCGCCGGTTCATCGCCGATTAGAAAGCGTTAAGGTTAAGCCTTGGTTACCCCGGGCACCCGCCGCTACACGTCAAGCGCGCGAACGAGTGGGCGGTAGAAGCCTGGGGTCATGCCGGCTTCCGAGCGGGCCGCATCGTTGAAGGGCGGCTTCAGCGGGCCGCGGAAGTGCTTGATCACCAGCTTGCGGAACGTCGGCTCGGGCGCGAGCCCATGGCGGTCGCAGAGGAAGCGGAACCATTTGCAGCCGAAGGCGACATGGCGCCGCTCGTCGCGATAGATGATCTCGAGGATCCCGGCGCCGGCTTCGTCTCCCTGTTCCGCCAGCTTGCCGATCAGGGGCGGGGTGACGTCGAGGCCGCGCGCTTCCAGCACAAGTGGCAGGACCGCGAGGCGGGCCATCAGGTCATGACCGGTCTCTTGCGTCGCTTCCCAGAGCCCGTCATGAGCGGGCAGGTCGCCATAGGCAGCGCCAAGCGCGCGGAGATGCTCGGAGAGCAGCGAGAAATGCTTCGCCTCCTCGAGGCCGACCTGAACCCAATTGTCGAAGAACGAGCGCGGCATCGGCACGCGCGCGAAGCGGCCGACGAGATCCCAGGTCAGGTCGACTGCGTTGAGCTCGATATGGGCAAGCGAGTGAATGAGAGCGGTGCGGCCATGCGCGGACGCGACCGACCGCTTCGGCAGCGCCCGTGGCGGCACCAGCAACGGGCGCTCCGGGCGACCCGGCCGGTCCGGCATCGGCCGATCTTCGGCGCCGCGCAACGAAAGGCGCCGCCCAAACCAGCCCTTGGCTGCCGCGAAGGCGATGTCGACCTTCTCGTCGAGATCGGCGGTAGCGACGATCCGGGCCGAGGCATCGGCAAGGCTGGCGAAAGCGGCCATCGTCAGAGCGCTCTCGCTGCGGCCAGCACCTCGGCGACATGGCCTTTCACCCGGAGTTTCGGCCAAATGCGGGCAATGCGACCCTCGGCGTCGATCAGGAACGTGGTGCGCACGACGCCCATATAGGTTCGGCCATACATCTGCTTCTCCTGCCAGACACCATAGGCCTCTACAACATCCCTGGTCTCGTCCGAGGCGAGCGAGACACCCAGGCTGCGCTTCTGCCTGAACTTTTCGTGCGACTTCACCGAATCGGGCGAGATGCCGAGGATTGCCGTTCCGGCCGCTTCGAAATCGCCTCTCGCAGCTGTGAAGTCCAGTGCCTCGGTGGTGCAGGTCGGCGTGTCGTCGCCTGGATAGAAGAAGATCACGAGCTTTCGGCCGCGAAAGGCGGATAGCGCTACGGAACCGCCGCCATCGGTGGGGAGTTCGAACGAAGGGGCGTTGTCACCCGGGACGAGCTGGCCCATTCTTGCCTTCCTTTTGTCGGGTTTGTCTGGCCTCAGAAACAGAAAACGGGAATAGGTTACAAGGCATGTTGAGCCGGACGCCCCGCGAATTGCGCGGATGGGCCCCGCATATGGCATATGCCGCCGGAACTGTTGCCAGCCTGGCCGCGGCGCCGTCGGCTATCGTCACGACAGAGGGTTTTCACGCCTGACAACGCGGCTCGACCAGTTTCCCTCGGCGCGGGCTCATCGACCGCTCGTTGCCAAGGGGCCGACCCGCCGGCGCGGCTGGCTCGGCATCCTGTTGCGTGTTGCGAGCACGCTTATTCTGCTGCTGATCGTGCTGTTCGGCGCGCTGGCCTTCATCCTTGCATCTGGACCCGTCGAACTCGACGTCCTGCGCAACCGCATCGCCGAGACGATCAGCCGTCAACTCGGCCCTGGCTATGACGTCAGTGTTGGCGCAGCACTGATAGACGTCGATCCGGTCATGGGCCTGATGGCTCGCATCGATGACATCAAGGTCGACGATCGCGGTCGCTCATCCGTGGCGCATATCCCGACCTTGCGCTTCGGCATCGATCCTCTGTCATTGCTGCGACTGCGCCTCGACATCACGCAGGTCGAGGTCACAAACCCGGATATCTCGCTGGTGCGCGGCGGCGACGGACGCATCTATCTCGGAACGGCGGAACACGCTGCGCCGGCCGCGCCGGATGCGAAGCCAGCAGCCGCCGCTCCGGCCGCGCAGCCGCCGGCCCTCGACGCCATCGACGGCGGCTTTCCCGATCTCTTCACCGCGCTGCACATCATGAATGGCGGGCTGGAGCCGGCTATCGACGCAGCGATCGCCCGCAATTTCCAGCGCCTCAACGTCGATGCCGGGACGATCCACATCTGGGACGCCAAGAAGCTGCAGCAGCGCGTCTTTCCCCATACCGATCTTTCGCTCAACCTCGATCCGGGCGGGACGATCAAGGCGACATTCGCGACATCGGGTTATTCGGGCCGCTGGGGCATCATCGGCGAGCGCTCGCTCGATCCCAAGACCGGCGACCGGAACCTCACGCTTTCGTTCTCGCAATTGACGCTCGCCGACATCGAGCCGAATTTCGGTCGGCCGGAAAGCCTGATCGTCTCCGACATTCCCCTGTTCGGGCGCGCGACGGTCGTGCTCGGCGCCGATGGTGACGTCAAGGACGCGCAGCTTCGGTTCGATCTCGGCGCGGGCAAATTCGTCTCGGGCTTCGGCAAGGATACGGTGCTGCTCGACGAGGCGACGATCCGCGTCCATTGGGACATCGCCCGCCGCAGCCTGGTCCTCGAACCCTCCAACTTCCAGTTCGGTCCGACCTCGGCGATTCTGACTGGCGCTATCAAGCCGCTCAGCGACAAGTCGGACGGTCGCTACAGCTTCGAATTCGAAACGCGCGGCGCGATGCTGGCGAGCGACACCAACTCGCCGCCGATCGTCGCCGATCGCATCGCTCTCGTCGGGACGGCCGATTTTCCGGGCAAGCGGATCGACATCAAGGACTTCGACATCACGACGCCCGTCGGATCGGTTGCCGCGGCCGGAACGCTCGGGCTCGAAGGGGCGACGCCATCGCTGGCGCTTTCTGCATCGTTCACGCCGATGTCGATTTCGGCCGTGAAGCAGATCTGGCCGCCGACACTGGCGGGGCCGGCGCGGAAATGGGTGCTGGAGCATGTGACCGACGGCCGCGTTTCCTCGGCGCATTTCGAGGCGGCGGTGCCTGGCGGCGTGCTGTGGACCGGCGAGCGCGTCACGATGCCCGAAAACTACATGCGGCTCGATGCCCGTCTCGAGGATGTCAGTTTCAATACGGTCGGCACGATCCCGACGATCACCAATGTCAGCGGCAATGCGGTGGTTGCCGGCTCGACCTTCGGCATGGATATCGACAAGGGCACGATCACCGCGCCGTCCGGCAAATCGGTCGACATCACGGCCGGCATCTTTGCCGTCCCCAACACGGCGGTCGCCAACGCAGAGAGCCGCATCGAGACGCAGTTCGAGGGCGATGTCGGCGCGATCGCGGAGATCGCCAATTCCGAACCGATGCGGGCAATGTCGCGAAACGGCATCGATCCGACCAATCTCTCCGGCGACGGGAGCGGCAGCCTTTCGATCACCATGCCGCTGAAGCCGGGATTGCTGCCGAGCGACATCAAATGGCGCGCGACCCTCGACACCACCGGTTTCGCGAGCTCCGCGCCCATTGATGGCCGCATCATCAAAAGTGGCGCCTTTGCCATGGTGGCGAGTGCCGACGCCTTCTCGATCAAGGGCAAGGCGACGATCAACGGCGTGCCGGCCACGATCGACCTGACGCAGCCGCTGCGGACTGGCGAGGGCGATAGCGAGGCCGCGCGGCGCAGCGTCCAACTCGTGCTCGATGCCGATGCCCGCAAGCGTCTCGGCATCGGCCTCGACAACATGCTCGGCGGCACGGTCGGCGCCTCCATCACCGATCTCAGCGACGGCCGCAAAGGACAGCATTACGAATTCGACCTGAAACAGGCCCGGCTCGTCCTGCAGGCGCTCGGCTGGACCAAGGGTATCGGCGTTCCCGCCAAGCTGGTTTTCGACATGGTGCCGCGGCCCGAAGGCGGCTTCCTCGTCGAGGACATGGTGGCGACCGGCGACGGCTTCGGCTTCCGCGGCAAGGCGATGCTCGATGCGAAATACGGGCTCGTTTCTGCCGATATCGACCGTTTCGCGCTGCGCAAGGGCGACCAGATCTCGGTAACGCTGCTCCGCAAGGGCGACGGCTACCAGATCACGGCGCGGGGCGCCTCCTTTGATGCGCGCGGGCTGATTGCGCAGTTGAAGTCGAACACGCAGGGCTCCGACGACGGCGCGGCGTCGCTGTCGGTCGATGCCAAGATCGACAGCATCACCGGCTTTGGCCAGGTCACGCTCTCGAACAGCGCCATTCTGGTTTCGACGAACGGAGGCGCGCTCGGCAAGGCAAGCCTCAAGGGGGCTCTGCCCGGCGGTGGCGTCGCCATGGTCTATAACGACAACGGCTCGTCCGGCGCCAGCCTCGACCTCCAGTCCGCCGACGCCGGCAATCTCTTCAGCTTCGTCGACCTCTACCGTCGCATCAGCGGCGGCAAGCTTCGCCTTTCGGGCGAGCGCAGCGGCGCCAAGGGGCCGCTCTCGGGCGTCTTCGACGTCGCAAGCTTCACGATCGTCGACGAAGCCTCGATGCGCAAGCTCGTCTCGGCGTCGACGGGGACCGGCGAGAATGTCCAGCCGAGCGGCCTTGATCCCGACCATGTGCCATTCGACAGGATGCGTCTCGACTACACCAAGCGCGGCTCGCTGATCGTCATCGAGGATGCCGTGCTGCGCGGCGCCACGGTTGGCGCGACGCTCAACGGCACGATCGACCTCGCCAAGCAGATGATCTCCGTCGCGGGGACCTACCTGCCGGCCTATGCGGTCAACAATCTGTTCGGCCGCTTGCCGCTGATCGGCCTCGCGCTCGGAGGCGGTAGCCAGGGCGGCCTGTTCGGCGTCACGTTCAAGGTCGAGGGGCCAATCTCCGGCCCGAGCCTGACCGTCAATCCGCTGTCGATGATCACGCCCGGCATCTTCCGCAAGATCTTCGAGTTCCCGGTCAACTGACGCCGGCCTCGTTTCGAGGCTTCGCCGGGTGTATTCATTCCGGGGCGCACAGGTTTCCGCTGCGCTTCGGAGGGAAATCATGGGTACCAACGATTCTGTCTTCGCGGGTGCTATTCCTGATCTCTATGACCGTCTCCTGGTCCCGCTGATCTTTCAAAGTTATGCCGAGGATCTTGCCGATCGTATCGCTGCGATGCGCCCGAAGAGCCTGCTCGAGGTTGCGGCGGGAACAGGCGCGCTGACCCGAGCGCTCGCGGCCCGCCTTCCGCGCGATACGACGATCATCGCCACCGATCTCAATCAGCCAATGCTCGATCGCGCGATTGCACAGCAGTCCGACGATCCGCGCATCACGTTCCAACTCGCCGATGCCCAGGCCTTGCCGTTCGAGGACGACCAGTTCGATGTCGTTGCCTGCCAGTTTGGCGTGATGTTCTTTTCCGACAAGGTGACGTCCTATCGCGAGGTGCTCCGCCTGCTGCGTCAGGACGGGCGTTATCTCTTCAACGTCTGGGATGCGCTGCCGGCCAATGTGTTCGCCGAGACCGTGACGATGGCACTGACAGAGATGTTTCCCGAGGATCCGCCGCTATTCATGGCGCGCACGCCCCACGGCCATTTCGACCAGACCCGCATTCGTGACGACCTCGCTGCGGCGGGTTTCCGTTCCGTCGACACCGAAACCGTCTCCCACACGAGCCATGGCGGCTCGGCGCGCGAAGTGGCGATGACCTATTGCCAGGGAACGCCCCTGCGTGCCGAGATCGAGGCGCGCCGGCCCGGCGGTCTCATCGAGGCAACGGAGAGAGCCGCCGAAGCGCTGGAGCGGAGATTTGGATCTGGCCCGATCGAAGGAGCGATCCGCGCCATCGTGGTCGAGGCGGCGCCCTAACGAGCCGCCTCTTTAGGCCGGACGGATCAGGACGTGTTTCTTGCGGCCGAGCGAGAGCTTGACGACGCCTTCGGGCGTGAGCAGGCCGGGGCCGATCATCGTCTTTTCGTCGGTCAGCGCCGCATCGTTGACCCTGAGGCCGCCGCCCTTGATCTGGCGCCGCGCCTCGCCATTCGAAGCGACGAGGCCGGCGCGGACGAAGAGGCCGAGCGCGCCGATGCCGGCTTCGAACTCGGCAGCTGGCACTTCGATCGTCGGCAGCGACTCGGCGAGCGCGCCTTCCTCGAAGGTCTGGCGGGCCGTCTCCGCCGCAGCTTCGGCGGCTTCCCGTCCATGCACGACGGCCGTCGCCTCGGTGGCGAGGATCTTCTTCGCGTCGTTGATCTCGGCGCCGCCGAGCGCTTCGAGCCGCGCGATCTCCGAAAGCGGCAGCCGCGTGAAGATCTTGAGGAAGCGGCCAACATCGGCGTCCTCGGTGTTGCGGAAATACTGCCAGAAATCATAGGGGCTGAAGAGATCGCCGTTCAGCCAGACGGCGCCCTTGGCCGTCTTGCCCATCTTGGCGCCCGAAGAGGTGGTCAGCAGCGGCGTCGTCAGCGCATAGAGTTGCGGCCGGTCCATCCGGTGAGCCAGATCGACGCCGTTGATGATGTTGCCCCATTGGTCGGAGCCCCCCATCTGCAGCACGCAATCATAGCGGCGGTTCAGCTCGACGAAGTCGTAGCCCTGCATGATCATGTAGTTGAATTCGAGAAAGGAGAGCGATTGCTCGCGATCGAGCCGCAGCTTCACCGAATCGAACGACAGCATGCGGTTGACAGAGAAATGCCGGCCGACATCGCGCAAGAATTCGATGTAGTTGAGCTTGAGCAGCCAGTCGGCATTGTTGACCATGACCGCATCTCCGGCGCCATCGCCGAAGCAGAGGATACGCGAGAAGATCTGCTTGATGCCGGCGATGTTGCGGTCGATTTCCTCGACGGTCAGCAGCTTGCGCTGGTCGTCGCGAAACGAGGGATCGCCGACCATCGACGTGCCACCGCCCATCAGCGCGATCGGCCGGTGGCCGGTTTCCTGCAGCCAATGGAGCATGGTCGCGGAAATCAGATTGCCGATATGAAGGCTGGTCGCAGTCGCGTCATAGCCGACATAGGCCGTGATCGGGCCCTTGACGCATTGTGCGTCCAGCCCCTCGGGGTCGGAGATCTGGTGGATGAGCCCGCGCTCGCTGAGCACCTGCAGGAAATCGGACTTGAACGCGGTCATGGCATCGTCTCGAAAGGGTGGGTGTCGTGGCAGGCTTTAGCAGCCGCCGCTGAAAAGATCATCAGCGGCGGCTCTCTTTGACGAGGGTTGCTTCAGACGGCGGTGGCGAGGCGGGCTTCCGGCCGGGCGCGCTCGCGACGGCGGGCGACGGCTTCGGCAAGCTGCTCCAGGACGCCGATCGAAGTCTGCCAGTCGATGCAGCCATCGGTGATGCTCTGGCCGTAGACGAGCGGACGGCCGGGGACGAGGTCCTGGCGCCCCGCGACGAGATTGCTCTCGATCATCACGCCCATGATGCGGTCGTCGCCGGTGGCGATCTGAGCGCCTATCTCCTCGCAGACGCGCGGCTGGTTTTCCGGCTTCTTCAGGCTGTTGGCGTGGCTCGCATCGATCATCAGGAAGGGCGGCAGCCCAGCCTTTGCGAGCTCGGCCGCGGCCGCGTCGACGCTGGGTGCATCATAGTTCGGTGCTTTGCCGCCGCGCAGGATGATATGGCAGTCGTCATTACCGGTCGTGGCAGCGATTGCCGATCGTCCATCCTTGGTCACCGCCAGGAAATGATGCGGCTGCGAGGCGGAGAGCACCGCGTCAACAGCGATCTTCACATTGCCGTCCGTGCCGTTCTTGAAGCCGACGGGGCAGGAGAGGCCGGAGGCGAGTTCGCGATGCACCTGGCTCTCGGTCGTGCGCGCGCCGATGGCGCCCCAGCCGACGAGATCGGCGAAATATTGCGGCGTCGTCATGTCGAGGAATTCGGAACCTGCCGGAAGGCCGAGCTTGTTGATCTCAAGCAGCAGGCTGCGAGCCCGGCGAAGGCCCTTGTCAATATGGAAGCTGCCGTCGAGGTCGGGATCGTTGATCAGCCCCTTCCAGCCGACCGTGGTGCGCGGCTTCTCGAAATAGACGCGCATGACAATCTCGAGCTCCGAGCCGAGGCGCTGGCGCATTTCGACGAGGCGATGGGCATAATCGATCGCCGCGTCGGGATCATGGATCGAGCACGGTCCGATCACGACGGCGAGGCGATCGTCGCGGCCATGCAGGATCTCGTGTAGCGAACGGCGCGTCGCGGCGACCGTCTGGCTGGCCACGTCGGTGCGGGGGAACTCCGCCATCACTGCGGAAGGCGGCGAGAGTTCTTTCAAAGCGCTGATGCGCAGGTCGTCGGTGGTGTCGGGCACGGTTCGGGCTCCTTGGAGTTTCCCGGCAGCGGCCAACAAAAAAGCCGCCAACTCGGTTTGGCGGCTTGGTGGTGGATGCTTCGATTGTCTACTTCGAGCGCGCTCCTGCCTCCGCCGCCGGCAACGGATAGCTAAAGTACCAACCAAAGAAGAAGGTGCGGGCAGAGAGGTTCATGAGCGAGGCTATAGCCGAGCCGCAGGACTTTGTCACCTCCTTGATTGACGCGGGCGCGGCGGCTGGCGAAACAGAGCGCTCGGGCGGAGATGGGATCCGAATCATGCGCAGGATTGTCGCGGCGGGGCTGATGAGCGGAACGTCGATGGATGGCATCGACGCGGCCTTGATCGCCACCGACGGCGAGGATGTCGAGGACTTCGGGCCGACCGCCTTCCGGCCCTATTCGGACGCTGAGCGCGCTGTGCTGCGTGCAGCTCTCGCCGCCGCCACCACCTTGACCGACCGGACAGCGCGGCCTGGCGTCCTGGCAGAGGCCGAGCGCATCGTCACCGACGCGCATGCCGAAACGGTCGAGGGGCTGCTCGCGCGCGACGATGTCGACGCGGTCAGGGTCTCGCTGGTCGGCTTTCATGGCCAGACCGTCTTCCATGCCCCGGCGCGGCGGCTCACCGTACAGATCGGCGACGGAGCCGCGCTAGCCAAACGGCTGGGCATCCCTGTCGTCCATGATTTCCGTGCCGCCGACATCGCCGCGGGCGGCCAGGGCGCGCCGCTGGTGCCGATCTTCCATCGTGCGCTCGTCCGGGCCGCCGGGCTTTCGGGCGATGTTGCCGTGGTCAATATCGGCGGGGTCGCGAATGTCACGCGGGTCGCAGCCGATGGCTCCCTGATCGCCTTCGATACCGGCCCCGGCAATGCGCTGATCGACGACCTGATGCTTGAGCGCACCGGCGCAGCCATGGATCGCGACGGGCGGCTGTCGCTCTCGGGAAAGGTGCAGGCGCAGACGCTGGCCGAGCTGATCGCCGATCCCTGGTTTGATCTGAAGCCGCCGAAATCGCTCGATCGCGACGCATTCTCGCGCCGGCCGGTGGCGAGGCTGTCGACGGCGGATGCCGCCGCGACGCTCGCGGCCTTCACCGCCGAGGCGATCATCCGCGGCATCGCGCTCGCCGGCGGGGCCGACAGGATCGTCGTCTGCGGCGGCGGCGCCCATAATCCCGCCATTCTCCGCCAGCTCGCGGTCATGAGCCGGGCGGACGTCACCACAGCCGATGCGCATGGCTGGTCGGTCGATTTCATTGAGGCGCAGGCCTTCGCCTATCTCGCCGCGAGAAACCGTGCCGGCCTGCCGATCAGCTTCCCCGAAACCACCGGCTGTCCTGCGCCGATGACCGGCGGCGTGCTATCGCTCCCTTGACATAAGGCCGGCTGGGCGCTGCCTTGTTGGCTTGCGTCGGCAGTCGTCATTTTCTTGCACGACCGCCACGCTGGCGCCGTGCCGGGCCGCTACCGTACGAATCATTCGGTAGCGCGCGGGCCGGTCCGTTCCACGCCAAAGGAGAAGCGAGCTTCTACGCCCCATGATCGAGAGCATGTATGTCGCCATTCTGATCGGTTCGCTGCTTGTCGGCGTGGCGGTGTTCACCTCGATCTTCTCGACGCGGTTCGGCGCCCCGTTGCTGCTCGTGTTTCTTCTGCTCGGCCTTCTGGCCGGCGAGGACGGGCTCGGCATTCATTTCGGCGATGGCCGCATCGCCTATTTCATCGGCTCGATCGCGCTGGCCATCATCCTGTTCGAAAGCGGCTTCGAAACGCGGTTCTCGGCCTTTCGCGCCGCTGCGCTGCCGGCGCTGACGCTGGCGACGATCGGCGTTCTGGTGACGGCCGGGATCGTCGGCCTCGCCGCGCGCTTCGTCTTCGGCTGGGACTGGATCTCGGCCATGCTGCTCGGCACCATCGTGGCCTCCACCGATGCGGCCGCGGTCTTCTTCCTGCTTCGCGTCGGCGGTATCTCGCTGCGCGAGCGGGTGCGATCCTCGCTCGAGGTCGAGTCGGGCTCCAACGATCCGATGGCGATTTTTCTTACCGTGGCGTTGGTCGGCATCGCCACGGCCGCCGAAGGCGAGAGCGAGGCCTTTCTCAGCCTGCTCCGATCCTTCTTCCTGCAGATCGGCGTCGGCTCGCTCACCGGCCTCATCGGCGGTTTCGTCATCGTGCGGATCGTCAATCGGGTCGAGTTGGAAGCTGCGCTCTATCCGATCCTGGTGATGTCGCTGGTGCTCGTGCTGTTCGCGGCGACGGGGATCGGCGGCGCCAGCGGCTTTCTGGCCGTCTATGTCGCTGGCCTGATCTGCGGCAATGTCCGCATGCGCCAGATTATGGCGCTTCGCCGCGTGCTGCAGGGCATGAGCTGGCTGGCGCAGATCGCGATGTTCCTGACCCTCGGGCTTCTTGCGACGCCGAGCGAATTCGGCAGCGTTCTGCCGCCGGCGATCGCGATCGCCGCCGTGCTCATCTTCATCGCGCGGCCGGTCGCAGTTTGGCTCTGTCTGGTGCCGTTCGGCTTTTCGCGCAATGAAACCGCCTTCATCGCCTGGGTCGGCCTGCGCGGTGCCGTCTCCATCCTGCTGGCGATCCTGCCGATGGTCGGCGGCGTCTCGCATGGCCAGACGATGTTCAACGTCGCCTTCATCGTCGTTCTCTGCTCGCTCGTGCTGCAGGGCTGGACGATCGCGCCCGTCGCGCGATGGCTCGGGCTCGTGGTGCCGACGCGCTACGGCCCGGTCGAGCGCATCGACGTCGAATTGCCGGGCCGCGGCGACCACGAGATCGTCACCTATCGCGTGATGCCGGACAGCGCCGTTGGCCGCGGCCGGCGAATTCCGCGCTGGGCGCGGCCGGCGTTGATCCTTCGCGACGGCCGCTCAATGCGGTTCGAGACCGCTGGGCCGCTCGTGCCCGGCGATCAGGTCTACATCATCGCGGCGACGGAACATGTGCGCCTGCTCGACCAGCTCTTCGCGAGGCCCGCCGACACCGCCGACACGTCCGTACTGTTTGGTGATTTCACCATCGATCCGGGCGTGAAGCTCGGCGACCTTGCCGATGCCTATGGCTTCGAGTTGCCGCCTGAGGAGCGCGGCGAGACCGTCGCGGCCGTCATGCGCCGCTCGCTCGCCGGCGACATCGAGGAGGGCGACCGCGTTGCGGCTGGGCCGGTCGATCTCATCGTCCGCAGGCTGGATGACCATGACGGCATCGCCGAAGTCGGCCTCGCGCTGGAACGCCGCGCCCCACGCCGCAAGTTGCCGCTGTTCCAGAACCGCCGAGAGATCGTCACCTATCTGAAGGAGCGTCGGCTTCGAAAGGCGGCGGCCCGTGCGGCTGCGCTCGCCGCCGCCGTCACGTCGATGCCGCTCGACGAGGAGGGATCGCGCTAGCCGGCGTCATCCGTCTGAAATCGAGCGCCAGAAGCGCCATCGCGAGCGGGAATGTGAGCAGCCACAGCGCCCCGATCCAGATCAGGCCGGGCCAGGCCGTCTGCAGGACGAGAAACGGCGCGAGCAGGCCATTGGCGATGAAGCTTCGACGCAGCGCAGAACGCGCCGGCAGGGCGGGCGCTGCGATCAGAGTGGCGAGGCTCATCAGCGTGTAGCCGAGCAGATCGACAGCGGTGAGCGGATTGCCCATGGCGCAGCAGCCGAACAGCGCCGATACCGCATTGCCGCCGGCAAGCTTTGCGGGGATGACTGCCGCAAGCTGGACCGAATAGACGATGCTGACCAGCGTCGCGTACATCACGGAGAGCGCGAGCGCGGCAAGGCTCCAGACGCCGAGAGACGAAGCCCTCGTCGCATGGAGGCCGGCCATGGCGAGAACGAAGCTCGGCGCCAGCGCCAGCGAAGGCGCGAAGATCAGGATCTCGTCCAAGGGAAAATGCAGGACGCCGCCGACCTGCAGGATCTGAGGAATGCCGTAGCCCACGCTGAAGACGAAGGCGGCTATCGCAGACCAGTAGCCAAATCGAATGGCGTCCATGTTTTGCCTCCGCCATCCAGGATGGCAGAGGCAGCGACGGACGCCTTGATCTCGCGCAACCGTGGCGGGTCAGGCGGCTTCGGTGATCGCCTTCAGGCGCTTGTCGACATAGGCGCCGCAGATGTCGATCAGCGGTTCGACCTGGCCCTCGAAGAAGTGGTTGGCGCCTGGCATGATCGTCTGCTCGACGACGATGCCCTTCTGCGTCTTCAGCTTGTCGACGAGCGTCTGCACATCCTTCGGCGGCGCGACCTTGTCCTGGTCGCCATGGACGATCAGACCGGAGGACGGGCAGGGCGCAAGGAACGAGAAGTCGTAGAGATTGGCCTGCGGGGCAATCGAGATGAAGCCCTCGATCTCCGGGCGGCGCATCAGAAGCTGCATGCCGATCCAGGAGCCGAACGAAAAACCGGCGACCCAGCATGCGCGCGCATCGGGATGGACGGTCTGCGCCCAGTCGAGCGCCGAAGCGGCATCGGAAAGTTCGCCCTCGCCATGGTCGAACTCACCCTGGCTGCGGCCGACGCCGCGGAAATTGAACCGCAGGACGGCGAAGCCGCGCTTCGCGAACATGTAGAAGAGCTGGTAGGTGATCGCATTGTTCATCGTGCCGCCGAATTGCGGATGCGGATGCAGGATGATGGCGATCGGACCGTTCTTCGTCTTGGACGGCTGATACCGCCCCTCGATACGGCCGGCGGGGCCGGTGAAGATAATTTCGGGCATGGACGGGCGCGCACCTCTGGCGTGTTCCATCGGCCAAAACCCTGCTATGGTCCGGCTCCGGAACTTGACTCTGATCCTCAGGGTTTCTAGAACACCTTAGAACAGTTCGAATGGGACGGCCGGTTGATACCGGCCGGAAGCCGGCCTTGTAGCATGATGCAGGGTCCGGATTTCAAGCATAATGCGACATGGACCCTGCCATTGGCGGCGGGTCCGGGCCCGGCTTCAGGCCGGGTGCCTGGAGGCGGCTTTGACGCGGGCGCGAATCTATCTCGATTATAATGCCGGCGCGCCGCTGCGTCCGCAGGCCCGTGCGGCCATGATCGAAGCGCTGCAGTCGGTCGGCAATCCCTCGTCTGTTCATGCCGAGGGCCGAGCAGCTCGGGGACGCATTGAGGCGGCCCGGCGAAAGATCGCGACGCTGGTCGGCGGCTCGGCCGATCGTGTCATCTTCACCAGCGGCGGCACCGAGGCGAATGTCACGGTTCTCTCGCCCCGCCAGCGCGTCGGCGCCGGTGAAATTCGTCTTGAACGTCTCATCATCGGTGCGACTGAACATCCCTCCGTTCTCGCGGGCGGACGTTTCGCGGCCGACCAGATCGATCGTGTCGAGGTCGACGACGCGGGGGTGATCCGTCTTGATCATCTGGAGGCAGCGCTCGCTGCGTTGCCGGCCGGCCAGCGCGCACTCGTCTCCGTCATGCTCGCCAACAATGAGACGGGCACGATCCAGCCTGTCGCTGAAATTGCTCGCATTGCCCGGCGCTTCGGCGCGCTGGTTCATGCCGATGCAATCCAGGCCGCGGGACGCATGCCTGTCGACATCGCGGCGCTTGGCGTCGATTTCCTGACCCTTTCCGCCCACAAGCTCGGCGGGCCGCAGGGCATCGGCGCGATCGTGCTCAGCGGCGACCTCGTCTCGCCGCTGCCACTGGTGACCGGTGGCGGCCAAGAGAAATATGCCCGTGCCGGCACGGAGAATGTCGCCGCGATCGCCGGATTTGGCGCGGCTGCCGAGGCATCCCTGGCCGATCTCGGACGCCTCGATGAATGGCGCGGCTGGCGCGATGACCTCGCGGCGTTGCCGGGCGCGGTCCTTGTCGGGGCCGGCGCCGATCGGTTGCCGCAGACGGCGGCGATTGCGGTGGATGGTCTCCGCGCCGAGACGCTGGTGATCGCCCTCGATCTTGAAGGCGTCGCCATTTCGGCGGGCTCGGCCTGCTCGTCCGGCAAGGTGCAGGTGTCGCATGTCATGAGGGCGATGCGCCTTGCCGATATGCGCGCAGGGTCGGTAGTAAGGCTCAGCTTTGGCTGGGAAACGACGCAAGAAGACATATCTAGGTTCGGTGAAGTCTGGGGACGGGTGCTGTCGCGGCTGATGCCGGGCATGACGCGCGCCGCCTGAATGCACTGCTCAACCCGCGGTCCTTGAAACCGCGGCGACGGAGTTTGAAATGCCTGCAGTCCAGGAGACAGTCGATCAGGTTCGCCGGATCGACGTCGATCAGTACAAATATGGTTTCGTGACGGACATCGAGTCCGACCGGGCGCCCAAGGGCCTGTCCGAGGATATCGTCCGTTACATTTCGGCGAAAAAGAACGAACCCGAATGGATGCTTGAATGGCGGCTTGAGGCCTATCGGCGCTGGCTGACCATGACAGAGCCGACCTGGGCGCGCGTCCATTATCCGAAGATCGATTTCGACGACCTCTATTATTATTCGGCACCGAAGAGCACCAAGGGGCCGAAGTCTCTCGACGAGGTCGATCCGGAGCTGCTGGCGACCTATGAGAAGCTTGGCATTCCCCTGCGCGAACGCGAGATCCTCGCTGGCGTCGAAGGGGCGAGCGATCGCCGCGTCGCCGTCGATGCGGTGTTCGACAGCGTCTCGGTGGTCACGACCTTCAAGGAAGAGCTCAAGAAGGCCGGCGTGATCTTCTGCGCGATCTCCGAGGCGATCCGCGAATATCCCGATCTCGTGCGCAAATATCTCGGCTCGGTGGTTCCGACATCGGACAATTTCTACGCGACGCTGAACTCGGCTGTCTTCTCGGATGGCTCATTCGTCTATGTGCCGGAAGGCGTCCGCTGCCCGATGGAGCTTTCGACCTATTTCCGCATCAACGAGCGGAATACGGGCCAGTTCGAGCGCACGCTGATCATCGCCGAGAAGGGCGCCTATGTGTCCTATCTCGAGGGCTGCACGGCCCCGATGCGCGATGAAAACCAGCTTCACGCCGCCGTCGTTGAACTGGTCGCGCTCGATGATGCCGAGATCAAATATTCGACGGTCCAGAACTGGTATCCGGGCGACAAGGACGGCAAGGGCGGCATCTACAACTTCGTGACGAAGCGTGGCGATTGTCGCGGTGCGCGTTCGAAGATCTCGTGGACGCAGGTCGAGACAGGCTCCGCGATCACCTGGAAATACCCGTCCTGCATCCTGCGGGGCGACGAAAGCCAGGGCGAGTTCTATTCAATCGCGGTCTCGAACGGCTATCAGCAGGTCGATAGCGGCACCAAGATGATTCATCTCGGCAAGAATACGCGGAGCCGGATCATCTCGAAGGGCATCGCCGCCGGCCGCTCCGACAACACCTATCGCGGGCTGGTCTCGGCGCACCGGAAGGCGAGCGGCGCGCGCAATTTCACCAATTGCGACAGCCTACTGATCGGCGACCAGTGCGGCGCGCATACCGTGCCCTATATCGAATCGAAGAATGCCAGCGCGGTGTTCGAGCACGAGGCGACCACCTCGAAGATCGCCGACGATCAGCTGTTCTATTGCCTGCAGCGCGGGCTCACATCCGAGGAAGCGGTGGCGCTTATCGTCAACGGCTTCGTCAAGGACGTGATCCAGCAGCTGCCGATGGAGTTTGCCGTCGAGGCGCAGAAACTGATTTCGATCAGCCTCGAGGGTTCGGTCGGATAGCCATTCGCCTTTCCACCGTCATGCCCGGGCTTTTCCCGGGCATCCACGACTTCGGCGGTGGATGAACAGACGTTGATGGTCGGAAATCCCGGCCATGACGGCGGTGCGAAGTGTGGCCGCCGGGATGAACGGACAGATCAAGATGCTCTCCATCAAGAACCTTCACGCCTCGGTCGGCGATCGCGAAATCCTCCGCGGCGTCAACCTCGAGGTGCCCACCGGTCAGGTTCACGCCATCATGGGGCCGAACGGCTCGGGCAAATCCACGCTCTCCTATGTCCTTGCCGGGCGCGACGGCTATGACATCACCGATGGCTCGATCGTGTTCGGCGGCGAGGAGATCGTCGAGACGCCGGCCGAGGAGCGCGCGGCCAAGGGCATCTTTCTCGCCTTCCAGTATCCGCTCGAAATCCCGGGCGTCGCCACGATGACCTTCCTGAAGGCGGCGATGAATGCGCAGCGCAAGGCGCGCGGCGAGGCGGAGCTGACGACGCCGGACTTCATGCGCCGCGTGAAGGTTGCCGCCGAAAAGCTCAATGTGACTCAGGAAATGCTGCGCCGGCCGCTCAATGTCGGCTTCTCGGGCGGCGAGAAGAAGCGCAACGAGATCCTGCAGATGGCGCTGCTGGAGCCGAAGCTCGCGATCCTCGACGAGACCGATTCCGGACTCGACATCGACGCGCTCAAGACTGTTTCGGACGGCGTCAACGCACTGCGCGCGCCCAATCGCTCGATGCTCGTCATCACCCATTACCAGCGCCTGCTCGATCATATCGTGCCCGACGTCGTGCATGTCATGGCGGCCGGCCGCATCGTCCGCTCCGGCGGGCCGGAGCTGGCGCTGGAACTCGAGGCCAATGGCTATGCTGACTATGTCGGCGCGGCAGCGGCGTGAGCATGGTCATGAACGCCGAGCCCCGCATCCTCAATACGCCGGCCGAGGTCACGCTCGCCGAAGCCTTCTCTGCCTCGCGCGGTCATCTGCCGGGCGATGCCGCTGTCGCAGCGGCGCGCGCCGTCGCCTTCGACGCCTTTCAGAAGAAGGGGCTGCCGCATCGTCGGACGGAAGCGTGGCGCTATACCGATCTGCGCGTGCTCCTGCGCAGCGTGCCGCCCGCACCGCCGGCCGCGCCGGCTTCAATTGCGTCGGCCGCTCTGCTGCCAGGGCTGGACAGGGCGCGGTTGGTCATCGTCGACGGCGCTTACCGGCCTGAACTTTCCGATCTTTCCGGTCTCGACGGCGTCGAGGTGACGAGCCTTGCGACGCTTCTCGACCAGGGCGACGAGCGCGTCGGCGCGCTGGCTGGCCGGCTCGATGACGCGATGGTCGCGCTCAATACGGCGATGATGACGGGCGGCGTCGCCATCCGCGTTCCGGCCGGGCTCGACGTGACGCGTGCCGTCGAAATCGCGCATGTCACCAGCGGCGCCTATTCGGTGTTCGCCCGCAATCTCATCAGCGTCGGTGCCGGAGCCTCCCTGCGTGTCGTGGAGAGTTTCACGGGTCCCGATGCTGCCGCTTCGGTTGCCAATATCGTCACCGAGGCAGTGATCGGAGACCGCGCCAAGGTCACCTGGGCCAAGCTTCAGGCCGAGGGCAACGCAGCGGTGCATCTCAGCACCACGGCGGTCTCGATCGGCGGCGAAAGCCAGTTCGATCATCTGACCCTGATGACGGGCGCCTCGATTTCGCGTTCTCAGAGCTTCGTCACCTATGGCGGCGAGTTCGCGCGCGCCGGCCTTTTTGGCGCCACCATGATCGGCGGCAAGCAGCATGCCGACATCATGCTCGGCGTCGATCACGCTGTTCCGAACGGCGCCAGCCGCGAACTGTTCAAGGCGGTGATGGACGGCAAGGCCGACGGCATCTTCCAGGGCCGCATCGTTGTGCGTCCGGGCGCCCAGAAGGTCGACGGCAAGATGATGACGCAGGGCCTGCTGCTGTCGGAAGATGCGTCCTTTTCGGTCAAGCCCGAGCTGGAGATCTTCGCCGACGACGTCCAGTGCGCCCATGGCGCGACCTCGGGCGAGATCGACGAGGACATGCTGTTCTATCTGCTCTCCCGTGGCCTTCCGCGTGCCGAGGCCGAGACGCTGCTGGTCACGGCGTTCCTAGCCGAGGCAATCGAAGGGCTCGGCGACGAGGCCATCGGCGAGGCGTTCGAGCAGGTGGCGCGGGATTGGCTGGCTGATCGGAAGACGCTGTCATGAGCGTGATCGAAGCCGATACGGCGCCCTATGATGTCGAGGCTGTCAGGCGGGATTTCCCGATCCTGTCGAAGCAGGTCTATGGCAAGCCGCTCGTCTATCTCGATAACGGCGCCTCGGCCCAGAAGCCGCAGGCCATGCTCGACGCGGTGATGAAGGCCTATACCGAGGACTATGCCAACGTCCATCGCGGCCTGCATTACCTCTCGAATGTCGCCACGGAAGCCTATGAAAATGCACGCGAAACCGTGCGCCGTTTCCTGAACGCCGGCTCGACTGACGAGATCATCTTCACGCGCTCCTCGACCGAGGCGATCAACCTCGTTGCCGACTCGTTCGGCCGTATGGCGATCGGCGAGGGCGACGAGATCATTCTCTCGATCCTCGAGCACCATTCCAACATCGTGCCGTGGCATTTCCAGCGCGAGCGCAAGGGCGCAGTGATCAAGTGGGCGCCGGTGGATGACGACGGTGCGTTCCGCCTCGATGTCTTCGAAAAGCTGATCACGCCGCGCACCAAGATTGTCGCGATCACGCATATGTCCAACGTCACCGGCACGATCGTTCCGGTGAAGGAGGTCATCCGCATCGCGCATGCGCATGGCGTCAAGGTGCTGATCGACGGCAGCCAGGCCGCCGTGCATCTGCCGGTCGACGTGCGCGATCTCGACGCCGATTTCTATGCCTTCACGGGCCACAAGGTCTACGGACCCACGGGCATTGGCGTTCTCTATGCCAAGAAGGCGCTGCTCGAGGCCATGCCGCCCTATATGGGCGGCGGCGAAATGATCCGCGACGTCACGGGGACGGCTGTCACCTATGCCGATCCGCCGCACCGCTTCGAAGCGGGCACGCCGCCGATCGTCGAGGCGATCGGGCTCGGCGCCTCGCTCGACTATATGGAGCGCCTCGGCCGCGCCAATATCGCCGCGCACGAGCACAGCCTCGCCGTCTACGCGCAGGAGCGGCTTTCGGCGATCAACAGTCTGCGGATCTTCGGCACGACGCCGGACAAGGGCGCGATCATCTCCTTCGAGATGGCCGGCGCGCATGCCCATGACATCTCGACGATCATCGATCGCGAGGGCGTCGCGGTGCGCGCAGGCACGCATTGCGCCCAGCCGTTGCTCCGCCGCTTTGGCGTGACGTCAACCTGCCGGGCCTCGTTTGGTCTCTACAACACCATGGCCGAGGTCGATCGCCTCGCCGAGGCGCTGCTCAAGGCGCAGCGCTTCTTCAGCTGAGGAATGGAAATGTCCGAGGAAGCCGTCATGACCAGCACGATCGACGAAGCGACCGACACCGCCGAGGATGCCGCGCTGCCGCTGGGCGCGCCGAGCTCGATCCCGGCCGCGGAGCTCGAGCAGCTCACCGCGGATATCATCGCCGCGCTGAAGACGGTGTATGATCCCGAGATTCCCGCCGATATCTATGAACTCGGGCTCATCTACAAGATCGATGTCGACGACGATCGCAACATCGCCATCGACATGACGCTGACGGCTCCGGGTTGTCCGGTCGCCGGCGAAATGCCGGGCTGGGTGGAAAATGCCGTCGGCGCGATCCCCGGGGTCGGACGCGTCGACGTAACCATGACCTTCGATCCGCCCTGGTCTCAGGACCGCATGTCGGACGAGGCGCGAGTCGCGCTCGACTGGTACTGAAATGACGACGGCTCCCGCGGCGCCGCCGATCACCGGCGTGCTCGAAACGGCCATCTATGTCGAGAATGTCGCGCGCGCGGTTGCCTTCTATCGCGATGTTCTCGGCCTTAGACTGCTGGCAGGCGAGGGCGATTTGCGGTTCGCCGCGCTCGATGCCGGGCCTTCGAGCGTGCTGCTCGTCTTTCGCCGTGGCGGCACGCTGCAGGATATCGTGTTGCCCGGCGGGACGATTCCCGCGCATGACGGCCACGGCCCGCTGCATTTCGCGCTCCGCATCCCGCCTGGCGCGTACGAGGCATGGCGCAGCCATCTCGCGGCGAAGGGCGTGGCGCTCACTGGTGAAATGGCGTGGCCGCAGGGTGGCCGCAGCCTTTATTTCAGCGATCCTGACGGCCATGCCGTCGAACTCGCGACGCCTGGCATCTGGGCCAACGACCCGGAAACCGATTGAGAGCCACGGCAGCCCTTGCCGATGTCCTTGGGATCACCGATCTTAGGGATAACTGATCATATGAATGCGGCGGCGAAATCGCGCGCTGCAAGGAGAAGAGCCATGGGCGTTCGCTCACGCTTTGCCGTCATGTCGCTGACCGACGCCGCCGCCGAGCGCATCCGCGAGATCGTCGAGGATGCCGACGAGCCGGTGGCCGGCCTCAGGATCGGCGTCAAGAAGGGTGGCTGCGCCGGCATGGAATACACCATGCAGAAGGTTGCTGCGCCCGATGCCAAGGATGAACGCATCGAGGAGAAGGGCGTCAGCGTCTTCGTCGATCCCTCGGCAGTCCTGTTCCTGCTCGGCACCGTCATGGACTTCGAAACGACCAAGCTTCGCTCCGGCTTCGTGTTCCGCAACCCGAACGAAGTCTCGGCATGCGGCTGCGGCGAATCGGTGATGCTGAAGCCGGCCGAAATGCCCGGCGCCGCTGCCGCCAGTTAAGCCCAGACCATGCCGGGAGTGCTGTTCGAGCGGCTGAAGCGCGACGCCGCGCTCGCATGGTCGGCCTATGTCGATCATGCCTTCGTGCGCGGCCTCGGTGACGGCTCGCTGCCGCGCGCGAGCTTCCAGCACTATCTGGTGCAGGACTACCTCTTCCTGATCGAGTTCGCCCGCGCCTATGCGATCGGCGTCTACAAGGCGCCGGATCTCACCGAGATGAAGAAGGCGTCGGACGGCATCGCGGCCATTCTCGGCGAGACGAGCCTGCATTTGCGATTGTGCGCCGAATGGGGTCTCTCGCCCGATGCCGTGGCCGCGACGCGGCAGGCGCGTGCGACCGTCGGCTATACCCGCTTCGTGCAGGAGGCGGGACTTCGCGGCGACATGCTTGATCTGGTCGTGGCGCTTTCGCCCTGCGTCGTCGGCTATGCCGAGATCGGCAAGGCGCTCGCAGCGACCGCAACCGGGCTTTCAGACGGGAGCAATCCCTATGCGCCGTGGATCCGCGAATATGCAGGCGATGGTTATCAGGCGCTCGCCGCCGACAGCCTGGCGCAGATCGACCGGCTTGCCGCAATCTTCCTGACTGAAGCCCGCTACGAGAAGCTGCTTGTGATTTTCGACGAAGCAGTCAGGCTGGAAGCCGATTTCTGGCAGATGGGCCTCGATCGCGCGGGGTGACCAGCATGGGCGACCGTGATTTCCTGGAAGAGCTGTTCGCCCCAGTAGGGCGGGTCGAACTGAAGCGGATGTTCGGCGGCCTCGGCGCCTTCAGCAACGGGCTGATGTTCGCCATCGTCATCGCCGACGTGATCTATCTGAATCCGACGAGACGACCCGGGCCGACTTCGCGGCTGAAGGATGCGAGCCCTTCACCTATCCGCGCAAGGATGGGCGCGCGGTGTCGCTGAGCTACTGGCGCATGCCGGAGCGGCTGATCGACGAGCCGGACGAATTCGTCCGCTGGTCGCGGGCGGCGATCATGGTCGCCCGCAACGCGGACGCCGCCAAGGCGGATAAAACGAAGCGCCGCCCGAAGGCGGCGCCAAAGCTCTGATCGATCGTTGCTCCGATCAGCTGTCGGGGCACATCACCGGCGCGTCCATGGTCGAACCCGCCTGGTTGCAAGAGCCCGACGAGCCCGCCTGCTGAGCCGTCTGGCAACCCGAAAGGCCGATGGTAGCAAGCACGAGAATAATGAAAAGCCGCATGGGAGCCCCCGAACTCGACAGAACGAAATGTTCGGCGGAAAATGTACCGCCGATACAGGGACCTGTCGAGCCGGAGCATCCCGGGACAGACGTTGCCCCGGCCTTTGTCGTGATCCGTTGCCGCGCTGCCTCAGCGGACGACGCATCCCTTCGGATAGCCGACGCGAGTGCAATAGACGACCGTTGGCTTCCGCACGATGCACCCCTTCGGATAGCCCACCGCCTTGCAATAGACCACCGCCTCGCTTGACGCGGTGCCGCCCAACATACCGAGACCGGCGATCACGCCGAGCATGGCCACGCGCAATGCGGTCTTCTTCTTCAACGCCGTCATGATTGTTCCCCGAGCCGCCACGCGGCGGCCTTCCTGTCCGGGCAACCCCTGCCGCGCCGGACTATGCTGTGATCGGCCCGGATTGCGGCAGCTCCAAGACGGCCGGCGGCACCGGACCGGGTGCGGCGCGAGCGATGCGCGTCATGATGCAACCGGTGCTTCTGCAGTGGGTGCTTCGGTGATCGGCGCGCCGCGGACGGCACCGCGCGCGATGTCCTTGAGCGCGGCGAGGTCCAGCTTGCCCGAACCGAGCAGCGGCAACTTCGCAACGGTCACCACGGCCTTTGGAAGCTGGATTTCGGAGAGCCCCCGCGCGCGGCCGAAGCGTTGCAGTTCGCCGAGATCCGGCGACGGCCGCTCCGTCACCAGCACGATTTCCTCGCCCTTGCGTTCGCTGGGGATCGCCGTTGCGGCGCTGGGATGCTCGGGCCAGAAGTCGCCGGCCAGTGCCTCGACAGCGGCGAGCGAAACCATCTCGCCACCGACTTTGGCGAAGCGCTTCACCCGGCCCGCAATGGTGATGAAGCCGCGTTCGTCGATGGTGACGATGTCGCCGGTGTCATACCAACCGCCGTCGACAGGCTCGAGCTGACCGGGCGCCTCGGCGCGCAGATAGCCGCGCATGACATTGGGTCCGCGCACGGAGAGGCGGCCGCCCTCGGCCATGCCGGCGACAGGCTCCAAGCGTGTCTCAATGCCGGGCAGGGGCTTGCCGACCGACCCAGCCTTGTTCGCCATCGGCGTGTTGATGGCGATGACGGGGGCGGTCTCCGTGGCGCCATAGCCCTCGAGGATGCGCAGGCCGAACTTTTCGGCAAAGACGCGCCGCGTCTCGGGCTTGACCGCCTCAGCGCCGGCGAAGACATAGCGCAAGCTGTAGAAATCATAAGGATGTGCCATGCGGGCATAGCCGGCGAGGAATGTGTCGGTGCCGAAAAGGATCGTCGCGTTCACGTCATAGGCGATCTCGGGCACGATCCTGTAGTGCAGCGGCGAAGGATAGAGCATTTGCCTGACGCCGGAATAGAGCGGCAGCAGGCAGCCTGCCGTCAGCCCGAAGGCGTGGAAGATCGGCAGCGCATTGAGGACCACGTCCTCGCGCGAGAAATCGATCACGCTCGCAATCTGCATCCGGTTCGACTCGATTGCCGCATGGCTGAGCGAAACGCCCTTCGGCAGGCCTTCCGAGCCCGAGGTGAACAGCACGACCGCTTCGTCGCCAGGGGCGCCTGCCCGGCGAAAGGCGAGGCGGCTCATGGCCAGCGGAGCCATTCCCCCGAACAGCGCGAGCAATCGCGCAACGAAGCCGACCTCGGAGCGCAGATCTTCGAGATAGACGATGCGGCAATGCGGCGCGAGCGCCCCCATGAGCGGCTGCAGTCGGCCCTTTTCGACAAACTGGCGCGAGGTCAGCACGAGCTTGATCCCGGCTGCGCGTCGCGCGGCATCGATCGCCGCCGGCCCGGCCGAAAAGTTCAGCATCGCCGGTACCCGGCCGGTCGCCTGCAGGGCGAAGAACGTGACGACCGCGGCGATCGTGTTCGGCAGCAGCAGTCCGACGCGCTCGGCGGGCGCCGTCATCGCGGCGATCGGCCGCCCAAGTGCGAAAGCGCCGCGAATGAGCTCGCGATAGCCGACCGGCGCGCGGGTGACGTCTTCGAGAACCGGAGGGCTGCCATTGAGATGGCGCGCATGAACGAGGCTTTCGAACAGCGTGCGAGCCGGCTCGCTGGTCGAGAAGACCATGTCCGTCATGATGTCCTGCAGATGCGCGCCGGCTTCCGCGCGGCGACGTCGGCCGACAAGCCCTTCGGTCAGGGCGATCCGGCGCGGCGGCAATACGGTGAGATGCATGCGCGGGAAGAGGCGCCGGCGGACTTTGCCCTTCAGCCGTGAGAAGATCGAATACTGGGCGCCGACGATGCGCACCGGGATGATCGGCACGTCGGCCAGCGCCGCGATCATCGCCGGGCCGTCATAGACCTTCATCAGGGCCCCGGTGACCGTGATCCGCCCCTCGGGAAAGATCACCAGCCGCCGCCCTTCCTTCACCAGCTTGACCATGCGCCGCACCGAGAACGGGCTGGTCGGATCGACGGGCACCAGTTCGAAAAAGCGGAAGGCTGGCTTGACCCACCAGCGGTCGGCGATGAAGGAGTTGATGGCAAAGACGGGCTTGCCCGGCAGCAGGCAGCCGATCAGCACCGCGTCGAGGAACGAGGTGTGGTTGACGACAACGACAGCGGCAGTCTCGCCGTCGCCATAATTCTCCGCGCCCTCGACGCGTGCGCCGAAAAAGAGCTGCAGCAGGCGGTGGCCGAGTGCCTTGACGATCTCGTCGGGCATCAGCTTCAGGCAGATGATCGCGGCGCCGATATTGGCGATGCCGAGCCAGAACAGCAGCTGCAGTGTCGTGACGCCGAAGGCGAGTAGCGCCGCGGCGACGACCGTGCCGGCAACCATCAGCGCCGCGTTCATGATGTTGTTGCCGGCAATCGCGGCCGAACGTTCGTTGTCAGCGGCGCGCGATTGCAGCATCGCATAGAGCGGGACGGTGAAAAGCCCGCCGCCAAAGGCGATACCGACAAGATCGAACAGAACGCGCAGCCCCGCCGCCGACGAGGCGAAGGCGAAGACATTGAGCATCTCGGCTCCGGGCAGGGCGCCGAGATGGGCTGCGGAGAAGGAGAGGTCGATCATGAAGAACGCCATCAACACGCCGCCGATCGGCGTGTGGCGGGCCGAAATCTGCCCCCCGAGCAGTTTGCTGGTCGCGGCCGAGCCGAGCGCGATGCCGACGACGAAAGCGGCAACGAGCAGGTTGGCGACGATCTCGTCGACCTTCAGCGTCGATTTGGCGAATTCCGGGAAGACCGACATCACGATGAGGCCGATCATCCAGAACCAGGAGATCCCAAGCACCGCGAGGTAGACCGACTTCCGCCGGCGGATGGCGGCGAACGCGCCGCGATTGGCCTCGATGATCGAAAGGCGGAACGGCGCCGCATCGTGCGCCGGCGGTGCGGAGGGCACGAAGAAGGCTGCGACTGCGCCCGCGAGCGCAGCGCCAACAAGGCCCGCCACCGCAATCCAGGTGCCGCCGAGGCCGATCGTGAGGCCGCCGAACAAGGTCCCGAGCAGAATGGCGACGAAGGTCGAACCTTCGAACAACGCGTTCGCCGCCACGAGGCGCTGGCGCTCGACCATCTGCGGCAGGATCGCATATTTGGCCGGCCCGAAGATCGTCGATTGCACCGCATAGAGGAACATGCCCGTGAGCGCGAGCGGCGCCGAATGGATCATGATCGCGATGGACGAAATGATGGCGAGGATGACCTCCGCAAGCCGCGTCCAGCGCACGACGAGCCGCTTGTCGATGCTGTCGGACAGCCGCCCCGAAAGGCCCGAGAACAGGAAGAACGGCAGCATGAACACCGCGCCGCCCAGCGTCACCGCCACTTGCGGTGAAAGTCCGAACAGGTCAGCGCCGCCATAGGCCACCATGAAGCCAAACGCGCTCTTCAACCCATTGTCGGCGAACGCGCCGAACCATTGCACGATGAAGAGGGGGAGAAAGCCCGGTGTCGCGATGAGCGAGGGCGCGGCGGTGTGGCTATGCGGGTTGGCGTCCATGGGCTGAGCGTCTGTCTCTTTGATCGACGTGGCAAGCAGGATTGTTCTGAACAATGTTCAATTATCTAGCAGTATTTTGAACGACGTTCAATATGTGCTATCGGTAGTTGTCGCCTTGGCTGGAAGCCAGCCGGATTTGGGGAAGTCGTCCTGGCCCGTCGCAGTGATCATACGCCCGAGGATCTCCGCCGCCTGGCGCTCGATGCCGCCCGCGCGATCGCGGCCGCTGAGGGACTGCGCGGCCTTACCGTGCGCCGGGTGGCCGAACGGATCGGCTATGCGCCGGGTACGCTTTACAATCTCTTCGACAATCTGGATGCGCTGATCGTCACCCTGAATGGCGAGACGCTGGGCCGGCTCAGCGCCGCGCTCGCCGCGGCCGCCACGACTGGCGATGTGGCGGCGCGGCCATCGGCGCTGGTGAACGCCTATTTCGATTTCGTCGAGGCCGAGCCGCAGCTCTGGGCCGTGCTGTTCGAGCATCGCCTGCCAGAAGGGATATCGCTGCCTGACTGGTACCGGGATGGCCTTGCCGCTCTCGTGGATGGCGCCGTCGCCGCGCTTGAACCGGTCATGAGCGCTTGGCCGGAGGCGTCGCGGCGTGAGACGGTCGTCGCTATGTGGGCGGGGCTGCACGGCATCTCGACGCTGGCTGTGTCAGGCAAGCTCGGCCTGGTCGCGACGGGACCGCCGCGCCAGCTCGGCCATCTCATCGTCGAGCGAATCATCGCGGCAGGCCCGACAGCTGGTGGCTCGTTCATCATGTCGTAAAATGGTAATAAGTCGTTGGGGACCGTGGATTTAAGGGGCAGGCACTGTGCAGATAGCGGATATCGTCACGAGGCTCGGGCGCACCAGCTTCTTCAATGGTCTTGAGCGCGACGATCTCGTCCGCCTTGCGCAGATCATCCGCGTCACCACCCATCCGGCCGAGACGGTGCTGTTCGCGCAGGGCGATGAATCCGACGGGCTCTATGCGGTCGCCACCGGAATCGTGCGCATCTTCCTGACCGCCGAGGATGGCCGCGAACTGACGATCCAGCTGTTCGAGGAAGGCGAGGTGATCGGGGAGATCGCGCTGATCGATGGCCTGCCGCGCAGCGCTGGCGCGGCAACGCTGACGCCGACGCAGCTCATCTTCGTGCCGCGCCAGCCCTTCATGTCGCTGCTCGATTCATCACCGCGGCTGCAGCGCCAGATCATTCTCAGCCTCTGCGAGCGGCTGCGCCAGACCAACGACCAGGTCAACCGCGCCGTGTTTCACGATCTCCGTCATCGCCTGCTGGTGCTGCTGCGCCAGCTCGCGCTCATCCATGGGCGGATCGACCGCGATCAGGCGGTGGTCGAGCTCGATCTGACCCAGGGAACCCTCGCGCAGATGCTGGGCGCGAGCCGCGAGGCCGTGAACAAGCAGATTCGCGCCCTGATCAAGGAGGGCCGTCTCTCAATCGACGGTCATCACATCATCGTCCACCGGACGGTCAGGGAATGCTGATCGTCCACCACGCATCTCTGCGCGTGCGGGGTTCGCTAGACCGGCTCGCCAGCGCCCAGGCCGAGGATATCCGCCGCAACCTCTGAAAGGTCGTCGTTCAACTGGTGATCACGCCCCGGGAGAACCTTCAGCCGCGCCTGAGGGATGGCCCTCGCGTTGAGATGCGCATGCGCGCCGGGGACGATGTCGTCAGCATCGCCGTGATAGAGATAGACTGCCGTCGGCGGCGAGAGCCGCAAGCCGAGATCGGCCTTGGGGACGATCTCGTCGCTCGGCCAGCCGCCATCACCGATATAGGGCATCGCGACCAGGAAGATGCCGGCGGGCGGATGCGCAGGCGGCTCATCGGCCAGGAAATGCACGAGGATCGTGGCGCCGATCGAATGGCCGACCAGCACGGCGCCCGCACCGAGCGCATCGATCTCTTCCCGCAGCACCGCGGCCCAGCGCATGACGTTGGGATCGTCTTCGGCCGGCATGCGTGGATAGCGGATTGCGTAGCCGGACCCGAGGTGACCCGCGAGGCTCGCCACCAACCGCTCGTCCCAGCCGTCATGCGTGCCTTCGCCGGCACCCTGGACGAAGAGAAGTTGCCGTGTCATGGCCACCTCCACGGGTCCGCTCAGCCATCACCACAAGAAGCGGCGCCAAGCCATTAGCGTCGACTTCAAACGACCAAGGCTCGGTCTCCCGAGCCTTGGCGTGATGCGATGCGCGGACGTTGATCCGGTCGGGCCGGCCGTTCAGCGCAGAGCAGCGATCGCGGCGACGAGGCCAGCGGTCGAGGCATCGCGCTTTTCGGCGCTTTCCGTGCCCTCGATCATCGGCAGCAGTTCCTTGGCGAGCTGCTTGCCGAGTTCGACGCCCCACTGGTCGAACGAATCGATGCCCCAGATCGTGCCCTGGACGAACACCTGATGCTCATAGAGCGCAATCAGGCGGCCGAGCGTGAACGGATCGAGCAGCGTGTAGAGGATCGTATTGGTCGGCCGGTTGCCGGGGAACGTCTTGTGCGGCGCGAGACGGTCGGCCTCGGTCGGCACCTTGCCTTCAGCGAGAAGCTCAGTGCGCGCCTCGTCGGTCGTGCGGCCCTTCATCAGCGCCTCGGTCTGCGCCAGGCAGCTGGCAATCAGCAGGTGGTGATGAATATCGTCGGGCTCATGCGCCCGGGCCGCAACGAGGAAATCGGCCGGAATCGGATCCGTGCCCTGGTGCAGCAGCTGATAGAAAGCGTGCTGACCATTGGTGCCGGGCTCGCCCCAGACGAGCGGGCCGGTCGAATGCGAGACCGAGCTACCGTCGAGCGTCACGCGCTTGCCGTTTGATTCCATGTCGAGCTGCTGCAGATAAGCGGCAAAGCGCAACAGCCGCTGATCATAGGCCAGCACCGCCTTGGCCGGGAAGCCGAGCACGTTGCGGTTCCAGATACCGACCAGCGCGAGCAGCACCGGCAGGTTGCGGTCGAGCGGCGCGTCGAGGAAATGATGGTCCATGGCATGGGCGCCGGCGAGGAAATCGCCGAAATTGTCGGGGCCGATGGCAATCATCACCGGCAGGCCGATCGCCGACCAGACCGAATAGCGCCCGCCAACCCAATCCCAGAACCCGAAGGTGCGCTCGCTGGAGATACCGAAAGCGTTGACCTTGTCGAGCGCCGTCGACATCGCAGCGAAATGGTCGCCGACCGCCGCTTCGCCGAGCGCATCGACGATCCACTTCCGCGCCGTCGCGGCATTGGTCATGGTCTCAACGGTGGTGAAGGTCTTGGACGCGACGAGGAACAGCGTCGTCGCGGGATCGAGGCCGACCAGCGTATCGTGGATATGGGCGCCGTCGACATTGGAGACGAAATGCGCGCGCGGACCGTCGTGGTAGGGGCTGAGCGCCAGCGTCACCATCGCAGGCCCGAGATCGGAGCCGCCGATGCCGATATTGACGACGTCGGTGATCTTGCCGCCGGTGCCGGCGATCGCGCCGCTGCGGATGCCATTGGCGAACGCCGCCATCGCATCCAGCACGGAATGCACCTCGTCGACGACGTTCGTGCCATCGACGACATAGGATTCGCCGCGCTGGGCGCGCAGCGCGACGTGCAGCACGGCGCGGTTCTCGGTGACGTTGATCTTCTCGCCGGCGAACATCTGCGCCCGGCGCGCCTCGACCCCGGCGGCACGCGCCAGATCGAGCAGCGCGATCACGGCGGCGGTGTCGAGCCGGTTCTTGGAATAATCGAGCAGCAATCCGTCGACCGTCAGCGAAAGCCGCTGGAAGCGCTGCGGATCAGCCGCGAACATCTGGCGCATCGACTGCGCTTCGACGCGGTCCTTATGAGCGCGGAGGGCAGAGAAGGCGTTGGCAACTTCGGCCGCCACAGCGGCTGTTCGGACGGCGGTCATAGAGTGCATCCTTCGCATAAGGCGGGGCCCAGAGGACATACGACGGCGTTCGCTCTCAGGCAAGGCTGTGCGCCCGCTGGGGGCTTGGCTTGAAAGTCCTTGGAAAGCCAAGCCTGATCGACCATTCTCGCCCGCGTTGAGACACGAGTCCTTTAGAGTGAAGTCTTGCAAAGCAAAGCCGACACCGAACTGGTTCGCCGTCAGAACCGCGGCTTAGTGCTCGAGGCGCTGCGGCGGGTCGGCATGATGGCGCGGGTCGAACTCGGCCGGACGACGGGTCTGAGCCCGGCGACCATCTCGGCCATCACGGGCGACCTCCTCGCCGAAAATCTCATCGTGACTGCCGCGATCGACGACAAGGCCGAAAAGCCGCTCGGGCGCGGGCGCCCACGCGTCGCGCTGTCGCTCAATCCCGAGGCCGGCTATGTGCTCGGCGTCAAGATCTCGTTGAATTCGGTGACGCTGATCCTGTCGGACTATTCCGGCCATCTCGTCGACCGGACGCGCCTGCCGATCCCGACCATGGGACCCGACGCGCCGCAATTCGTGCCGCGTCTCGCCGCTGCGATCCGCGACTATCTGCGCCAGCGCGACATCCCGCTCGGCCAGGTTCCTGAGATACCCATCGCCATTCCAGGCGTCGTCGACCGGACCACGGGCCGTCTCGTCTGGAGCCCGACCGTTTCGGTTGATGTCGGCGCCGTGCCGGGCCCTCTCAGCGAGGCGCTAGGCGTTCCGGTCTCGATGACCAACGACGTCGACATGATGGCGCAGGCCCTGAACTCGCGCGATCCGGTGCATTACGGCGGCACATTCGCGGTCATCTTCATCGCCTATGGCATCGGCATGGGCCTTTACGTCAATGGTCGCCTGTTCTCGGGCGCCTTTGGCTCCGGTGCCGAGTTCGGCCACACGAATCATGTGCCCGGCGGCCCGCTGTGCCGCTGCGGCCGCCGCGGCTGCGTCGAAGCCTATGTCGCGGATTATGCCATCTACCGATCGATCGAGCGCCTTCCGCCCGATGAGCCGCCCGCCGACATCGATCCCGACGCGGAGACCATGGCGAAGCTCGAGGCGCGGGCGCGCGCAGGCGATGATCGCGTACGCACGGCCTATCATCAGGCCGGTCTTGCGCTCGGCTACGGACTTTCGCGCATGATGGGCCTCATCAACCCCGGACGCGTCGTTCTCACCGGACGCGGCATCGCTGCCTTCGACCTGATGCAGCAGGGCTTCAACACCGGCATCGAAGAAGGGCTGGTGACGGAGATCGCCAACATGACCGAGATCGAGGTGCTTTCGCCCGAAGACGATCTTGTCGATGTCGGCATTCTCGCGGGCGCGCTGCAGCGTCTCGACCGCGAGGTCTTCGCAAGTTCCGACCACGAGCCCGTCCCGGCGCGCAAGCGTCCGCCGCTGCCGGCGGCCGGGGTTCCGGCCAAGGCATGAGCGGCGCCCGTCAGCGCTTCAGCCATCCCGAGATGCGGTCAACCGCTTCGGCAATCTCGGCTTCGGCGCCGGCAAAGGAAAAGCGGATATAGCCGTCGCCGCGCGCGCGGTCGAAATCGAGCCCCGGCGTTGCGGCGACGCTAGCCTCGGTCAGCATGGCCTTGGCAAAAGCGGCGGAATCATTGGTGAAGCGCCGCGTCGAGGCATAGACATAGAACGCCCCGTCGACGGGAAAGAAGTCGTCGAAACCGATTTCGGGCAGCCGCTCCAGCAGCAGGCGCCGATTGGCGGCATAGCCGGCCTTGATCGTTTCCAGTTCCTCCGTCGCCTCGAAGGCGGCGAGCGCGGCGCGCTGCGAGAGGTCGGGTGCCGAAATGTAGAGGCTCTGTCCGATGCGCTCCACCGGCCGGACCAGCGCTTCCGGTAGCACCATCCAGCCGATGCGCCAGCCGGTCATGCAGTAATATTTCGAGAATGAGTTGATGACGATCGCCTCGTCGGAAAAGGTGAGGGCGGTCGTCTCCGTCCCCTCATAGACGAGGCGGTGATAGATCTCGTCCGAGATGAAGCGGATCCCGAGCCGATTGGCGCTGTCGATCAGCGCCCCAAGCGCCGCGGGCGTCATCATCGTACCGGTGGGGTTGGCCGGGCTCGCAATCAGCACGCCGGCAAGCGGACCACTGGCATGGGCGCGCTCCAACATCTCCGGTGTCACGGCGTGGCGGTCCCGCGCGGCCGTCGGCAGCTCGACGACATGCAGTCCGAGGGCCGCGAGGATGTTGCGATAGGCAGGATAGCCGGGCGCTGCGATCGCGACGCGGTCGCCATGGTCGAAGGCGGCGAGGAAGGCGAGGTTGAAACCCGCCGACGAGCCGGTGGTCACCGCGATGCGCGAAGCCGGGACGGTGATGCCGTAGAGTTCCTCATAGTGGCGTGCGATCCGCTCACGCAAAGGCCGCCAGCCAAGCGCTTCCGTATAGCCGAGCCGGCCGCCATCGAGCGCCGCCCGCGCCGCTTCGCGCACGAGGCGCGGCGTCGCAGCCCCGGGTTCGCCGATTTCCATGTGGAGAACACGCTGGCCTGCCGCTTCCAGGGCATTGGCTGCCGACTTCACGTCCATGGCGATGAACGGCGCAACGGCGCTGCGGCGCGAGGGCCCGTCGGACGGGCCGATCAACGGAACTTGTTCGTCTCTATTCATGCAGCGTGTTGTCCTTGCCGGCCAAGTCTTGCTATTGCCCCATTGATCTGGCCATCGATAGGCTGACCATGCGATGGCCGCGCTTTTACAGCGCCGGACCTTCAAGAGGAAGAACGGGCTCAGGGCATGTTGATGACGGCGGGGCGCAAGTTGCGGGGCATGGCACGCGGACTGCTGGCAGCGGCAGCCGGCGTGTCGATGCTGTCGACGGCCTGCCTTTCTCCTGCGATCGCCCAAAGCGCTGACAGGCGCAACTTCATTCGCGATGCCGAGACCGAGGCGCTGATCCAGGATTATATCGGGCCGATTTTCAAGGCGGCGGGCGTGCGCTCCAGCTCCGTTCAGCTGTTCCTGGTCGAGGATCCGTCGTTCAATGCCTTCGTCGCCTCGGGCCAGAAGCTCGTCGTGAATACCGGCGCAATCATCGATTCGAAGACGCCGAACGAACTGATCGGCGTGCTGGCGCACGAGACTGGCCATCTTGCCGGTGACCATCAGGCCAAACTGCGCGAACAGGTCGATCGTGCCAATACGCTGGCCACGATTGGCGCCCTGGCGGGCATCGGCGCTGCAATCGCCGGCTCGGCGACGGGATCGGGCGACGCCGCGCGTGCCGGCGGCGGCATCGTCGCCGGATCGAGCGAGGCCGCCCGCCGCTCCCTGCTCGGCTATCAGCGCTCGGAGGAGATGGCGGCCGATCAGTCGGCGCTGGTCTATCTGAAGAAGAGTGGCCAGTCCGCCAAGGGCATGCTGACGACCTTCAATCGCTTCGCCGACAACACGTTGTTTTCCTCGCGCGGGGTCAATCCCTATCTGCAGAGCCATCCCATGCCGCGCGAGCGTATCGACCTGATCGAGCGCGAGGCGAAGGCGAGCCCTTTTTACAACGCGAAGGATTCCGCTGCCCTGCAGGCGCGCCATAACATGGTGCGGGCAAAGCTCGTCGGCTTCACTGGCGATACGGACACGATCATGCGGCGCTATCCGCCGAGCGACACGTCCTTGCCGGCACAATATGCCCGCGCCATTGCAGCCTATCGCAACGGCAACTCGCAGGGTGGTCTCACCATGCTGGACTCACTGTTGAGGGCGCAGCCGAAGAACCCCTATTTCTGGGAGCTGCAAGGCCAGATCCAGCTTGAGAACGGCCGCGCCGGCCTCGCCGTTCCCGGCCTTCGCAAGGCGGTGGCGCTGGCGCCGCGCTCCGGTCTCCTGAAGATCATGCTCGGCCAGGCGCTGGTCGAATCGGGCGATCCGAAATCCGTGAACGAAGCGGTCAAGAACCTTACCATCGGTCTCCGCGACGATCCGGACGTGCCGATCGGCTATCGCAGCCTTGCCCGCGCCTATGCGATGCGCGGCGAGATTCCGATGGCGGATCTCGCCACCGCGCAGGGCGAGTTTGCCGCCGGCAACTACGCCGCTGCCAAGGCCCATGCCGCGCGGGCGCAAGGTGCCCTGAAGCGCGGCTCGCCGGCCTGGCTTCGGGCCGACGACATCGTGTCCTTTACTCCCGCGCAACCGGGCTGACCTATCCTCGCGGTGTGACCTCAACCGGCCGCCGCCGCCTCCATTTCCAGCAAGGGTCCGTGCTTCATGTTCGAGATTTTCCCGACAAGTCCCTTAAGGGCGGCAGCGCGCGGTGCGCTGCGGATGGCCTCTTGCGCCGGTCTTGCAGCGGTGGTCGTTGCCGGCCTTGCCGCAGCACCGGCGGTGGCCAAGGCCGATCAGGCTGCCTTCGACAAGACGCAGCAGGAGGCGATCGGCGCGATCGTCAAGGACTACCTGATGCAGCATCCGGAAGTCATCCGCGACGCGATGCAGGAACTTGATCGTCGCCAGCAGATGGCTGAAGCAGATGCCAAGAAGGCAAATGTCGCGAAATATGCCGATCTCTTGTTCAATTCAAAGCGTCAGGTCGTACTCGGCAATCCAGACGGCGATGTCACGCTTGTGGAGTTCTTCGATTACAATTGCGGTTACTGCAAGCGCGCCCATGCCGACATGAAGCGGCTGATGGACGAGGACAAGGGCCTTCGCGTCGTGCTGAAGGAATTCCCGGTTCTTGGACCCGGCTCCGAGGAAGCCGCGCAGATCGCTGTCGTCGTGCACGAGATGGCGCCCGACAAGTACCAGGCCTTCTTCGACGAACTGCTGATGAGCAAGGGCGAGGTCAACGGCGCCCGGGCGCTGGCGGTCGCGACCGATATCGGCCTCGATGCGGACGCCATCAAGGCGCGGCTGAAGGAGCCCGAGATTGCCGCGACGATCAACGAATCATACGCCTTGGCACAGGCGCTCGGCATCAATGGAACGCCGACTTATGTGATGCAGGGCGATGTCGTGGTCGGCGCCGTCGGCTACGACACGCTGAAGCAGAAGATCAAGTCGGTCCGCGACTGCGGCCAGGCGACCTGCTGATTGCCGCAAGAGCCCTGCAATCCACAAAGCTCCGCCCCTCCGAGGGCGGGGCTTTTCCTTTGCCGGCCGACCCCCTATAACCGGCGCGCTCCGGCCCGTGCGCTTTCGCATGGCCGGTGGCGGTCAACGGTTGCGGCAGAAGCCATTCGATGACGATTTCGGTCCTGGTCCTCAACGGCCCCAATCTCAACATGCTCGGCAAGCGGGAACCCGGCGTCTATGGCGCACGGACGCTCGCGGAGATCGAGGAAGAGACGACGGCCTTCGGCGCCGGTCTCGGCATCAGCGTCGACTTCCGCCAGTCAAATCACGAAGGCATGCTGGTCGACTGGATCCATGAGGCGCTCGGGCGCTGCCGTGGTATCGTCATCAATCCCGGCGCCTACACCCACACCTCCATTGCGCTGCAGGACGCCATTCGTGCGGTCGGCCTGCCGACGATCGAAGTGCATCTGTCGAATGTCTTTGCCCGAGAGACGTTCCGTCACCACTCCTACATTTCTCCGGCCGCCCTCGGCGTCATCTGCGGGTTCGGCCCGCTCGGCTACCAGCTGGCGCTGACGGCGCTTCAGCCGCATGTCGTCTGATACGGACAAGGCAAGGTCGCTCCATGAAAGTGCGAAACTCATGACGAACAAGACATCGACCATCGATCAGGAACTGATCCGCCAGTTGGCGACATTGCTGACCGAAACTGATCTCACCGAGATCGAGGTCGAGCATGGCGATTTGCGCATCCGCGTCGCGCGCAATCTCCAGGCGGCGCCCGTCGCGTATCAGGTCGCGCCCCAGGCGCCACAGGCGGCGGCCGCTGCCGTTGTGGTCCCCGCCGAGACGAGCCTTGCCGGTCACCCGGGCACCGTTCCCTCGCCGATGGTCGGAACGGCCTATCGTTCGCCGGAGCCGGGTGCGAAGACCTTCGTCGAGATCGGCGACACGGTTCGGGAGGGGCAGACGCTGCTCATCGTCGAGGCGATGAAGACGATGAACCAGATTCCCGCGCCGCGGGCAGGCACCGTGAAGGCGATCATGGTCACCGACGGGCAGCCGGTCGAGTACGGCGAACCGCTGCTGATCATCGAGTGAGCACCATTCAGCCGATGTTCAACAAGATCCTCATAGCCAATCGCGGCGAGATCGCCCTCCGGGTGCTCCGCGCCTGCAAGGAGCTCGGCATCGAGACGGTGGCGGTCCATTCGACCGCCGATGCCGACGCGATGCATGTGCGCCTTGCCGACGAGAGCGTCTGCATCGGCCCTCCGCCGGCACGCGACAGCTATCTCAACGTCGCCTCGATCCTCGCGGCCTGCGAGATCACCGGCGCCGACGCCGTGCATCCGGGATATGGCTTCCTCTCCGAGAATGCGCGCTTCGCCGAGATCCTCGAGGCGCACAACCTCACCTTCATCGGGCCGAGCTCGAACCATATCCGCATCATGGGCGACAAGATCGAGGCGAAGCGCACGGCGCAGCGGCTCGGCATCCCGGTTGTGCCCGGTTCGGACGGCGCATTGAAGGACGAGGCCGACGCGCTGAAATGCGCCGCCGAGATCGGCTATCCCGTGCTGATCAAGGCTTCGGCCGGCGGCGGCGGGCGAGGCATGAAGGTCGCCCATTCTGCGGCCGAACTGCCGATCGCCTATGCAACGGCCCGCTCGGAATCAAAGGCTGCGTTCGGCGACGACGCCGTTTATATGGAGAAATATCTCCAGAAGCCGCGGCATATCGAGATCCAGGTCCTTGGCGATGGCAAGGGCTATGCCGTCCATCTCGGCGAGCGTGATTGCTCGTTGCAGCGCCGTCACCAGAAGGTCTGGGAAGAGGCTGGTTCGCCGGCACTCAACGCCGAAGAGCGCGACCGCATCGGCGCCGTCTGCGCCAAGGCGATCGGCGATCTCGGCTATTCCGGCGCCGGAACCATCGAATTCCTTTATGAGAACGGCGAGTTCTATTTCATCGAGATGAACACCCGCCTTCAGGTGGAACATCCGGTAACCGAGGCTGTGACCGGTATCGATCTCGTCAACGAGCAGATCCGCGTTGCCGCCGGCAGCGGTCTCTCGTTCCGCCAGGAAGAGGTCAAGTTCCAGGGCCACGCGATCGAGTGCCGCATCAATGCGGAGGATCCGCGGACCTTCACGCCGTCGCCGGGCCTCATCACCTATTTCCACCCGCCGGGCGGCCTCGGCGTCCGCGTCGATTCAGGCGTCTATCAGGGCTACAAGATCCCGCCCTACTACGACAGCCTGATCGGCAAGCTCATCGTGCATGGCCGCAATCGCGTGGAATGCATGATGCGCCTTCGCCGGGCGCTCGACGAATTCGTCGTCGACGGGATCAAGACGACGATCCCGCTGTTCCGCGATCTGGTCGATGACCAGGACATCGCCGATGGCCGTTACGACATCCACTGGCTCGAGAAGAAGCTCGCGGTCCACCAGTAAGCGGCGGGGGCGGCCGCGAGCCGCCCGGTCGCAACGGCGGTCGCCTCTTCTTTGCGGGCGCTTCGCGTGGCATGCTGTGATTCGTCGCCGGGGCGGGCGCGTCAGGCATCATTGCGGCAGGAGGGTTCGCCTCCCGGCCGCGCCCACGCGGACGAAGCATGGCCAGGCAGACCGATTCCTCGCTCCAGATCACCCCGCAGGTGCTGCTGAAGGCCTATGCCTGCGGCATCTTCCCGATGTCGGATTCGGCTGACGATCCGGGCCTCTATTGGATCGAGCCCGAGAGCCGCGGCATCTTTCCGCTCGAAAGCTTCCATGTGCCGCGCCGCCTCGCGCGCACGATGCGTGCTGAGCCCTATGAGATCCGCGTCGATACTGATTTCGAAGGCGTGATCGAGGGCTGTGCCGGCGATCCGCGCTCGCCCTATCGCGACAAGACGTGGATCAACCGCCGCATTCGCCGCCTCTATGCCGAATTGTTCGACCTCGGCTTCTGCCACACCGTCGAGGCCTGGCAGGACGGCAGGCTGGTTGGCGGCCTTTATGGCGTGCGCCTGCGCGGCGCCTTCTTCGGCGAGAGCATGTTCAGCCACGCGACCGACGCCTCGAAGATCGCGCTGGTTTATCTGGTGGCGCGGCTGAAGGCGGGCGGGTTCAGCCTGCTCGATGCACAGTTCACCACCGAACATCTTGAACGCTTCGGCGCGATCGAGATCGACCGCGACGCCTATCACGCGCGTCTTGAGGCGGCCCTGACGATCGAGGGTGATTTCTACGGCTTGGCGGGCGGCGCGACGGTCGACGAGGTCTTGCAGTTGGCGAGCCAAACGTCATAGACGGCATGGTCGACGGCGTGGAGACCGGGACTATCGGCGAACATCCAGCCCGTGAAAATGCGGCGAACCTTGCGGGCGAGAGTGATCTCGTCGACCTCGACAAAGGCGTCGGTTTGCGGCGGCTCGGTCGGGGGCCGTGAATAGCAGGCCCGCGGTGTCACCTGGAGCGCGCCGAACTGCACCGTTTCGTTCATATAGACGTCGAATGTGATGATGCGGCCGGTGATCTTGTCGAGACCGGCAAATTCGGCGACGGGATTGGTGATCCGCTCGGCGGAGGCGGGCAGGGCGACCGCGAGCAGGGTTCCTGCGGCGAGGAGGCCGATCGCGCCGCAACGGCGCACGAAGCTGAATGTCATGGGAAGCTGGAGAATCCACATCGCCGCAGTGATGTTAAAGGCTCTAACACGCGATTCCGGCGGCGAAAAGGCATAGGCGGGAACCTGCGGTCGCCGGTTGCTTCGGCTGGCGATCCCGACCTATGATCCAAGGCGACCTGTATGGCCCTTTTCCCTGCCGTTTCGAAGGAGTCCGGGCAGGCGCTCCAGCTCTATCCCGGCGCCATCTCCCCCGGCCGGCGCGAATGCCGATAACCGATATTTGAAGACGCGGCCTGTGGCCGCCTCATTTGGAAACGGGCCCGCAAGAGGCCCCGACATGACATGGAAACCGCCCGCCACAGGCATCCGCTGTTCGGGGTGCTGCTGAAAGTGATATCGACCATCGCCTTCACCGCGATGGCGACGCAGATCAAGCTGCTGGCGGACCGGATTCCCGCAGGTGAGGTCGCTTTCTTCCGCTCAGCATTTGCGCTCATTCCGGTGCTCACCTTTGTCGGGCTGCGGGGCCAGCTGCCGACCGTGTTCCTCACGCCGCGGATATCGGGCCACGTTCTCCGGTCGATCGCGGGCGCGTCGTCGATGTTCTGCGGCTTCACGGCGCTCGGCCTGCTGCCGCTTTCGGACGCGACGGCCATCGGTTATGCGGCGCCGCTGCTGACGGTGATCTTCGCTGTCTTCCTGCTTGGCGAGGTCATTCGCATCTATCGCTGGACGGCTGTTGTCATCGGGCTGATCGGCGTGGTGGTCATCCTCTCGGGTTATGTCGAGCCGCAGGGCCCGGATCGCAGCGCCGTCGGCGCGCTGTTCGCGCTGGCGGGGGCGACCTTCGGGGCGCTTGCCGCAACGCAGACACGCCGGCTGACCTGGTCGGAGGAGCCGACAACCATCGTCGTCTACTTCTCGATCTTCACGGCGCTGTTCATGCTGGTGACGTTGCCCTTCGGCTGGGTCATGCCGGGCGCCACCGAATGGGCGCTTCTCGTGGGTTGCGGCATTGCGGGCGGGATCGGCCAGGTGCTGTTGACGCAGAGCTACCGCTATGGCGAGGCCTCGCTGATCGCGCCGTTTGAATATGTATCGATGGTCTGGGCGATCCTTGTCGGCTATCTGCTGTTCGATACGCTGCCGGGTCTCACCATGTTGACCGGATCGGCGATTGTGATCGGATCGGGGATGTTCGTCATCTATCGCGAGCAGCAACTGGGTCGCCGCCGGGCGCGCGAGGCTGCTGCGGCGACGTCCTTCGATCCTGAAACCTGAATGACGAGGAGACCCATGACGGCGATCGCAGTGACCATCGCAGGCTCGGATTCGGGCGGCGGCGCGGGCATTCAGGCGGATCTCAAGACGTTTTCCGCGCTCGGCGTCTATGGCGCGTCGGTGATCACCGCGTTGACGGCTCAAAATACGTTGGGGGTCACCGCCATCCATGACGTGCCAGCGGATTTCGTCACGGCCGAGATCGATGCCGTCTTCTCAGATCTTGCGGTCGACGCCGTGAAGATCGGGATGCTGTCGCGGCCGGAGGTGATCGGCGCTGTCGCTTCCGGGCTCGATCGATGGCAGCAGACGAAGGTTGTGTTCGATCCGGTCATGGTGGCGACCAGCGGCGACATGCTGCTGCGCGAGGAGGCTGTCGCGGTGCTCATCCGCGATCTCCTGCCGCGCGCGGCCTTGCTGACGCCGAATATGCGCGAAGCGGCGCGCCTGGTGGGCGGCGATGTCGCCTCCAGCGAAGCGGAAATGGAGGCGCAGGCCGCCGCTATTCTGGCGCTCGGCACGCGGGCCGTCCTGCTGAAGGGCGGTCATGGCGAGGGCGATGAAAGCGCCGACCTGCTGCTGACGCGAACTGGCAAGCGCTGGTATCGCGCGCCCCGCATCGCGACGAAAAACACGCATGGAACCGGTTGCACGCTATCGTCGGCCATCGCCGCCGGGATCGCCCGCGGCCAGGATCTCGAGACCGCCGTCGAAACCGGCAAGCGCTATGTGACGGACGCCATCGCCGCTGCAGATCGGCTGACGATCGGCAAGGGCCATGGGCCGGTGCATCATTTCCATGCCTGGTGGTAACTGAAAAGGCGCGCATCCTTGTGGGCGCGCGCCTCAATGTGTCATCGCCGAATCTGGCCCATCGCGCACGTCACGGCGGGCGAATGGTTCAGCCCTTGTAGGCGCGGAACGTCTGCTGCTGCTCGCCGAGGCCGGTGATGCCGAGTCGGACGCTGTCGCCGTCCTTCAGGAACCTTGGCGGCTTCATGCCCATGCCGACGCCGGGCGGGGTGCCGGTCGTGATGACGTCGCCGGGATCGAGCTGCAGGAACTGGCTGATATAGGCCACGAGATGGGCGACGCCGAAGATCATCGTCTTGGTGTTGCCGGTCTGGGCGCGCGTGCCGTTCAGGTCCAGGAACATGTCGAGGTTCTGCACGTCGGCGATTTCGTCGGGCGTCACCAGCCAGGGGCCGAGCGGTCCGAAGGTGGGCGAGCCCTTGCCCTTCATCCACTGGCCGCCGCGCTCGGTCTGAAATGCGCGCTCGGAGACGTCGTGGCAAACGGAGAAGCCTGCGACATAGGAGAGCGCGTCGGCTTCCTCGATGTAGCTGGCGGTCTTGCCGATGACGATCGCGAGTTCGACTTCCCAGTCGGTCTTCTGCGAATTCTTCGGAATGATCACCGTGTCGTTCGGGCCGACGATGCAGTTCGGCGCCTTATTGAACAGGATCGGTTCCGAGGGGATCGCCGCGCCGGTCTCATGCGCATGGTCGACATAATTGAGGCCGACGGCGATGAAGTTCCTCACGCCTTCGACAATCGGGCCGAGACGGACGCCGGCGTCAACGGCCGGGAGCGTGGACGGGTCGACAGCGGCGATCTTGGCGATCGCACCGTTCTTGAGCGTTTCCGGGGTAATGTCGGAGACGACGCCCGAGAGATCGCGGATCGTGCCGTCCTTGTCGAGCAGGCCCGGCTTCTCCGCGCCTGCGGCGCCGAAGCGTAGGATTTTCATCGTTATTCTCCGTGTTGGCGGCGGCGATCATGGTCGAGGCCCCCGGGCGATGCAAGCGCCGCGAAGGGTTCATCCGGCAATGCATTGTTGCCGCGGGGGAACAGGTGCTGACGCCTTTCATCGCCAGGAAAGGTCAGAATGATTGACCGATCCGACCCGCGCATGAGACACGAGCGCAAGGGTGGAGGACATCATGGACCAATGGCTTGCCTTGCTCGGCTTTGCGTTCGTGATGGCGTTTACGCCCGGACCGAACAACGCCATGCTGATGATCTCCGGCGCCAATTTCGGCTTCGCGCGGAGCGTGCCGCATCTGCTTGGCGTCAGCCTCGGCTTTCCGGCGATGGTGCTCGGGGTTGGACTCGGCCTCGGCGGCGTGCTGGAAGCCTATCCCGTTGCCCATCGCGTACTCGCCTATGTCGCCTTCGCCTATATGCTCTTTCTGGCCTGGAAGCTCGCTTTCGCGGGTCGCGTCGACCGCGAAGGCATCCGCGTCGGCAAGCCGATGAGTTTCGTCGCTGCGGCGCTCTTCCAATGGGTCAACCCCAAGGCCTGGGTGATGGCGGTGAGCGCGCTCGCCCTCTATGTCGTGTCTGACGAGCCGGCGATTTCGTCGGCCTCGCGGGTTGCGCTCGCCTTCGCGCTCACCGCTTTTCCTTCGACGGTTGTCTGGTGCCTGTTCGGCATCGCGATTTCGCGCTACCTCGACAGCGACCGCCGGGTTGCCATTTTCAACGGGACAATGGCCGTACTTTTGGTCGCGAGCATGGTGCCGACCCTGCTATGAGGGGCAGGGCGTGCGGCGGTGGCGTCACAAATCTGTTGTTCGCTTGGGCTAAGCGGTCTTTAATTTTCCATCAGCCGAGGACGAATCAGGATCATGTCGATCGCGGTTGCTCCCCGCCATCTTCGAACGTTGTTCCTCTCGGATATTCACCTTGGCACGCGTGGCAGCCAGGTTGATCTTCTGTTGGACTTCCTGAAATGGCACGACGCGGAGACGATCTTCCTCGTGGGGGATATCGTCGATGGTTGGCGGCTCAAGAAGAGCTGGTACTGGCCACAGTCGCACAATGACGTGGTTCAGAAGCTCCTGCGCAAGGGTCGCAAGGGCGCGCGGCTCGTCTACCTGCCGGGCAATCACGACGAGTTTCTTCGTGATTATCTCGGCACGCAGCTCGGCGGCGTCGAACTCGTCGACAGCATCGTGCACGAGACAGCCGACGGCAAGCGGCTGCTCGTGATTCATGGCGACCAGTTTGACGTGGTCGTGCGACACGCCAAGTGGCTCGCCTTCCTCGGCGACGGCGCCTATACGCTGGCGCTCGGCCTCAATACCATCCTGAACAAGATCCGCCGCCGGCTCGGCTTCGACTATTGGTCGCTTTCGGCCTGGGCGAAGCTCAAGGTCAAGAACGCCGTCAATTTCATCGGCACCTTCGAAAACGCGCTCGTCACCGAAGCGAAGCGGGTCGGCGCTGACGGTGTCGTCTGCGGCCACATCCATCATGCGGCGCTGCATGACGAGTTCGGCATCCGCTATATCAACACCGGCGACTGGGTCGAAAGCTGCACCGCGATCGCCGAGCATCATGACGGACGGCTCGAGATCCTTCGATGGTCTGCCATCGCCAAGGACGAGGCGTTTATCGTCGATTCCGATACAAAGGTCGATCAGGTCGCGGCATGAGCCGGATCCTCATCGCGAGCGACGCCTGGCACCCCCAGATCAACGGGGTGGTGCGGACGCTGGAGCGTCTTTCGCGCCATCTTCCCGAATTCGGGGCGGACGCAATCATGCTGACGCCCGACGGGTTCAATACGGTCCCGTGCCCGACCTACCCTGAAATCCGCCTGACGGTGGCGCCGCCCGGCTCCATCGCCCGCAAGCTCGACGCGATTGATCCCGATCACGTGCATATCGCGACGGAAGGGCCGATCGGCTTTGCCGTGCGGCGCTGGTGCATCCGTCGCCGACGCTTGTTCACGACGAGCTATCACACCCGCTTTCCGGAATATCTGGCGGCGCGCCTGCCGATTCCGGTCAACTGGACCTATGCTATGCTGCGCGGGTTCCATAATGCCGGGTCAGGTTGCATGGTCTCGACCCGCTCGATGGAGCAGGAATTGCAGGGCCGCGGCTTCCGCAATCTGATGCGCTGGTCGCGCGGGGTCGATGCCGAAATCTTTCATCCCGGCCGAAACCGCGCGGTGCTCGACCTGCCGCGGCCGATCTATCTCTATGTCGGCCGCGTCGCGGTCGAGAAGAACATCGGTGCTTTCCTCGATCTGAAGCTGCCCGGCAGCAAGGTCGTGGTTGGAGACGGGCCCGCGCTCGAGGGGCTTCGCCGCGCTCATCCCGAAGTGTCGTTTCTCGGCACGCGCGTCGGCACGGAACTCGCCGATATCTATGCCGCCTCGGATTGCTTCGTCTTTCCAAGCCGCACCGACACATTCGGCGTCGTGATGTTGGAGGCCATGGCCTCGGGCCTGCCGGTCGCTGCCTTTCCTGTTGCCGGTCCTCGCGATGTCGTCGGCAATTCGGGCGCCGGTATTCTCGACGAAAACCTCCAGGCTGCGGCGCTCGCAGCGCTCGCGATCCCGCGCGAGCGCTGCCGCCAGATTGCGCTGCAAAGCTCCTGGCAGTCGGCAACGCGTCAGTTCCTCGACAACGTATCCGGCGTCCACCGCACTTTCGCGAGCCACGCCTTCGCGTGAGGGCGGTCAGTCGCGGACCGGAATCCAGACCTCGCAGCCGCCGAGACCGGTGCGCGGATCGAAGGTCGGCGGATAGTATTCGACCATTGTCACGCTGCTGTCCGGGTATCCACGCTGGTTCTGCGCCATCCACTCGAAGGCGGCGCCACAGGTGCCCCCGATCGCCGAAACATGGCCGCGATGCTGGAACACGGCAAAGCTGAGCGCGGGGATGCGCACCCCCACCAGCCCGTCGGGTAGTTCGTCCAGCGAGCGCACGGGCACCGCGGCCAGATAGTCGAAGCCGTCGTCGCGCTCGTCCTCGGACTTGAAGCAGACGCCATAGGCGTCGAGCGTCCGCAACTGACCGGGGATGGTGTCGATGAACGGCCCGAAGCGTTGCCACAGCAGCGGAATGCCGCCGCGGTCCTCATAGCGGAAGAAGCGGCGAAGACCGGCAAGCAGAATGCTGTCGAGGGGGCGGATTTCTGGCGTTTCGATCGTATCGGGCACTGTGTCGGGCATCAGGATTGGCTCCACGAGTTTGAGATCGGCGAGAGACGCACGCGCCCTGGCCGCATCCGGCGTCAGGCCGAACTGGTCGCGGAAGGCGCGCGAGAAGGCTTCATGCGAGCCGTAGCCGGCCGTGAGGGCGACGGCGAGGATGTCGGGCGCGCCGGCGGCGAGCGCGCGGGCGGCCTCAGACAAGCGCCGGCCGCGGAGATGCTGCGAGAAGGATCGCCCGGTCGTCAGCGCGAAGCTGCGCGACAGGTGGAAGCGTGACAGGCCGACCAAGGCGGCGAGTTCGTCCAGCGTCACCGGTCGCTCGAAATGGTGCTCGATATACCAGAGCGCCTTGCGCACCGCGTCCATGGCCATGCCCGCCGTCGATCCCCAATGGTGCTGAGAATAGCCCGATCCACGCGTGCCGCTTGATCGCGCTTGCGCCCTCTCGCTCGCCTTGCTAGCGAGGCTGATGATCACCATCGACGATATCGAAGCTGCCGCCCACCGCATTGCTGGCGAAGCCGTTCGCACGCCGCTTCTCGCGAGCGCGGCGCTCGACGCACGGCTCGGCGGGCGCGTCCTGATCAAGCCTGAAACGCTGCAGCGGACCGGCTCGTTCAAGTTTCGCGGCGCCTACAACGCCGTTGCGGCGTTGCCGGAGGCAGAGCGCGCCGCCGGTGTCGTCGCGGTCTCCTCGGGCAATCACGCGCAGGGCGTCGCCGCAGCGGCGGCACTTTTCGGGATTTCCGCCACCATCATCATGCCGGATGACGCGCCGCAGGCGAAGCTCGAGGGCACGCGTCGGCTGGGTGCCACCGTCGTCACCTATCATCGCGCCGGCGGGGCCGATCGCGAGGCGATTGCGGCTGAGATCACGGCACAGACAGGCGGCCGGCTGATCCATCCCTATAACGAGCCTCTCGTCATTGCCGGCCAAGGCACGATTGGACTGGAGGTCGCCGAGGATCTCGCGGCCCGTGACATCGCTGCCGATGCCGTTCTGGTGCCCTGCGGCGGCGGCGGCCTCTCCTCCGGTGTCGCGCTCGCGATGCATCACCGGATGCCACAGGCTGGCGTCCATCTCGTCGAGCCGCAGGCATTCGACGATTACGGCCGCTCGCTGGCCTCAGGGCGCATCGAACACAACGCGGCCGCCTCCGGCTCGGTCTGCGATGCGCTGCAGGCGGCGGCGCCGGGTGCGATCGGCTTCGAGATCAATCGACGCCTCGCCGCAGGTGCGCTTGCCGTCACGGATGCTGAAGCGCTGGCGGCCGTGGCCTTCGCCTTCCACACGCTGAAGCTCGTCGTCGAGCCGGGCGGGGCGGTCGCGCTGGCCGCGCTTCTCGCCGGCCGCTTTGACGCGGCGGGACGCACGGTGGTCATCGTGCTCTCCGGCGGCAATGTCGATGCGGCGATGTTGGCGCGCGCCCTCGCAGCCGGTTGAAGGAGATGCAAAGCGGTCTTATGGAATGGCCTTGCCGCGCGAGGGTTGATACGCTTCGAAACCTGATGTCAGCCTTGCAGGCGCAGTCCCCCGTCGCGCCGTTTCCTTCTCCAAATCGATTGCGCTCATGCCCGCCGCGCCCCCGCTTTTCAGCGCTCGTCTTTCGTTGTTCTACGCTGCGTCCTTTCTGGTCAGCGGCATCGTCGTGCCGTTTCTGCCCGTCTGGCTGAAGGATCGCAGCTTCAGTCCAGAGGAGATCGCCGCCTGTCTTGCCTTTCCGCTGGCTGCCCGGCTGATCGCGACGCCGGCCGGCAGCTGGCTGGCCGATCGGGTGCCGAACCGCCGTATGGCGATCGTCGTGTTCGCGGTGATCGGATTGCTGTTTTTCATTCCGGCCGCACTGGTTCGGCACAATTTGACGACCCTTGTGCTGACCGGCCTCGCTGTAACGTCCTGGCAGTTGATCCAGCCGGCCGTCGATGCGCTGTCGCTCACCGGCGTCCGCCGCTTCGGTCTCGATTATGGACGGATGCGCGTCTGGGGGTCGATCAGCTTCGTCTGCGCCAGCCTCGCGGGAGGCGCCATCTTCGGGGCCTTCGGCGCGCCGATCCTGGCGCCCATGATCATCGCCGCCTTCGCCATCTGCCTCACGGGCGCGTTTCTGCTGCCGGTTACGCCGAAAGCCGAGCGGCTGGCAGACGATGCGAACCGTCAGCCGGGCAAGTCGGCGCGCAAGATCCTGCTGAGCCCGGCCTTCCTCGTCATCGCCTCCACCACCGGCCTGATCCAGGCCAGCCATGGCCTCTTCTATTCCTTCGGCACGATCGAGTGGCAGGCGCTCGGCTTTTCAGGCAGCGAGATCGGGCTCTTGTGGGCGACGGGCGTCGTCGCGGAGATCGTGATGTTCGCGATATCCAGCCGGTTCCTGCGCCTTCGCGCCGAGACGCTCATTCTCTCCGGCGCCATCGCGGCCGCCATCCGCTGGGCTCTCCTGCCGCTGGTGACGAGCCTTGCGGCGAATCTCCTGCTGCAATCGCTGCATGCCTTCACCTTCGGCGCCGCCTTTGTCGGCATGCAGCTCGCCATCGCGCGCACGGTGCCTGAGGAAATGACGGCCTCCGCGCAGGGGCTGTGCATGATGGCGGCGGGCGGGCTGATGGCGCTGACAACCCTGATGGCCGGACCGCTCTATGCGCAGCTCGGCGTGCACGCGTTCTGGGTGATGACGGCTTTTGCCGCGCTCGCCGCGATCATCATCCTCGCCACACGCGTCACGCTCAGCCCCAAAGGGCAGGCGTCGGCGGACTGACCAGGCTTCCGCGGTATTCGAGGCCGGGTTCGCGGTCACGCGCGAGCAGCAGCGGTCCGTCGAGATCGACGAAATCCGCCTGCTGGGCCAAGAGCACAGCCGGCGCCATGGCAAGGGACGTGCCGACCATGCAACCGACCATGACGGCGAGACCATTGGCGCGGGCGGCTGTGAGCACGCCGAGCGCTTCGGTGAGCCCGCCGGTCTTGTCGAGCTTGATGTTGACGGCGTCGTAGCGGTCCGCCAGCGCAGAGCAGTCCTCGGCGCTGTGCAGGCTCTCGTCGGCGCAGACGGGAACGAGCCGCTCCGCGACGCGCAACAGGTCATCGGCGCCAACGGGCAAAGGCTGCTCGATCAGTTCGACGCGGGCATCCGCGCAGGCACGCATGAGCGATGTAAACGCCTCGGGCGACCAGGCTTCATTGGCATCGACAATGAGCCGAGCTGCCGGGGCGCCGCGCCGCACGGCGGCGATCCTTGCCTCGTCGCCCTCGCCGCCGAGCTTCACCTTGAGCAGGGGCCTGCCTGCCGCGCTGCGCGCGGCCGCCTCCATGCTTTCGGGTGTGCCGAGGCTCAGCGTATAGGCCGTCGTCAGCTGCCGCGGCGCGGCGATTCCGAGGCGCTCGGCGGCGCTGATGCCGCTCTTCTTGGCTTCGAGATCCCATAGCGCGCAATCGAGGGCGTTGCGCGCGGCGCCCGGCGGCAGCGCAACCTGCATGCCGAGGCGGTCGATATCGCCGGCGATCGCGAAGCTTTGCGTGCGGATCGTCTCGACGACGCCCTCGACGGTTTCGCCGTAGCGGGCATAAGGAACGCATTCGCCGCGACCGACATCGACGCCGTCCTCAATCGTCGCGACGACCACGGTCGCCTCGGTGCGCGCCCCGCGCGAGATGACGAAGGAGCCGGCAATCGGCCAGCGTTCGATGGCGACCGAGAGCTTGCGGATGGTCATGATATCAGGTCGCTTCCGCCGTAGAGGCGGAGGATCTCCGCGACGATCGGTTCGACGCCGGTCCGAATCGGGTCGACCGCCGGCAGGTCGAGCCGCGCTCCGGTGTCACGCAGCAGATCCCTCGCTTCGTCGTCGGAAAGGGCCGCGGTGTTGATTGCGACGCCCACGCAGCGGATCGCCGGATTGGTCAGCCGGCCGCAAGTCACCGTCAGCTCGATCACCTCTTCGATCGAGGGGAGCGGATGAGCGACGCCGCGCATGTGGCTGCGCGTCGGCTCGTGGCAAACGACGAAGGCATCGGGCTGCGCGCCATGAAGGAGACCAAGCGAAACGCCGGCGAAGGAGGGGTGGAACAGCGACCCCTGACCCTCGACCAGGTCCCAGTGATCAGGCGCGGCAGCGGGAGCGATCCACTCGACGGCGCCCGAGATGAAGTCGGCGACGACAGCATCGATCGCGACGCCTCGTCCTGAGATGAAGACGCCCGTCTGGCCCGTCGCGCGAAAATCGGCGTCGAGGCCAGCCTTGCGCATGCCGGTTTCGAGCGCCAGCGCGGTGTATTTCTTGCCGACCGAGCAGTCGGTTCCGACGGTCAGCAGCCGCTTGCCAGGACGCTTGGTGCCCTTGCCGGTGGCGAAGCGCTCGCTCGAATGACGAACATCATGCAGAGCGCGGCCATTGCGAGCGGCCGCGTCGCGGATGGCGGGGCTGTCGGCGAGAAGGGAATGCAGGCCGCTGGCGACATCGAGGCCAGAATCGAGCGCGGCGACGATGCTGTCGACCCAGTACGGAGGCAGCACGCCTCCGGCGTTCACCGCGCCAACGATCATCGTTCCGACGCCGGCCGCCTTCGCTTCGGCGATCGTCATATCGGGCACGCCGGCATCGGCCTTGCAGCCGGGGAGTCGCAGCTGGCCGACACACCATTCCGGTCGCCAGTCGACGATGCCGAGGGCAGTTTTGGCGGCAAGAGCATCGGGAACGTCACCCAAAAACAACAGATAGGGTGTCACGATCTGCATCGAACGGCTTCCTTTCAGTGGGAGCTTGCCGGACTTCCCATCCTCGTGTCACTAGGATGCTTCGGACGGGAGCTTATGGGCGACCGCAAGGCGTCACAAGGGTTGCCACGGGCGCCAGGTCCGAGAAGGGCTCATCAACGGTATGGTTGTGGCGGCAGAAGCAGCGGCTCATCTTGAAACGAACGATTCGGATGGCGCGCTTCGGCTCGTTCCGCATGGTCCGTGGACGCTGAGCAATGCCGACCAGCTCGAAGCCGAGGTCGACAAGGCCGTTGCATCCGCCTCTGACAAGGCGACGCTGATCGATCTTTCCGACGTCGACCACATCGATACAGCCGGCGGCTGGCTGATCACGCGGCTCGAACGCGAGATCACCGCGAAGGGCGGGAAGGTCGATGTCGAGGGCGGCTCCGACAATGTGATGCGCCTGCTTTCGGCGCTCGAATCCGTTGAGCGCGATCTGCCTCCGCGCCGGAAGCAGATCGGTGTCGGGCTCGAATTGCTCGAGGGGATCGGCCGCGCGATGTACGGCGCCGTCTCCGATCTCGAGGCAGGGCTCAACATTCTCGGCGGCGTCGCCGTCGGCGTTTTGAACGCGGTGCGCCATCCCTCGCGTTTCCGCATCACTTCGGTTGTCTTTCATATCGATCGTGCCGGTCTGCGCGCGGTCCCGATCATCGCGCTGATGTCGCTGCTGATCGGCGCCATCATCGCCCAGCAGAGCGCCTTCCAGCTGCGCAGCTTCGGCGCCGAGGTCTATGCCGTCGATCTTGTCGGCGTGCTGGTTCTTCGAGAGCTCGGCGTGCTGCTCACCGCCATCATGATCGCCGGCCGCTCCGGGAGCGCCTTCACGGCCGAGATCGGCTCGATGAAGATGCGCGAGGAGATCGACGCGCTCGACGTGATCGGTCTCGATGTCAACGAAGTGCTCGTGCTGCCGCGGATCATCGCGCTGATTATCGCGCTCCCGCTGCTCACGATCATTGCGGATTTCGCCGCGCTTGTCGGTGGCGGTCTCGTCAGCTGGATCTATGTGGGGCTGCCACCCTCGGCGTTCATCATGCGCCTGCGCGATGCGGTGGCGATCAATACGCTGATGGTCGGCCTCATCAAAGCGCCTTTCATGGCGCTGATCATCGGCATCATTGCGGCGACCGAGGGCTTCCGCGTCGAGGGGAGCGCCGAGTCGCTCGGCGCGCGCACGACCTCCTCAGTCGTGAAGGCGATCTTCATGGTGATCGTCGTTGACGGCATGTTCGCCATCTATTTCAGCGCCGTGAGCTACTGACGATGGCCGTTCGGAAAAACGCTGTTCCAGTCAAGAGTGAGGTTGTCATCCGCGGGCGCGGCATCACTGTCGGCTTCGGCGAGCGCAAGATTCTCGAGGATCTGGATATCGACGTCTATCGCGGCGAAATCCTCGGTATTGTCGGCGCCTCCGGTACCGGTAAATCCGTGCTGCTTCGGACCATTCTCGGGCTTCAGGCCAAGACAAGTGGTTCGGTCGAGATCCTCGGCCAGCCCTATGACGATGCGGAGCCGGCGATCCGGGCTCAGATCGACCAGCGGCTCGGCGTTCTGTTCCAGCAGGGCGCGCTCTTCTCCTCGTTGACCGTTCTGCAGAATGTCGAGTTCCCGATGCGGGAGCATCTGCGGCTCTCGCCGCGGCTGATGGAAGAGCTGGCGCGCCTGAAGATCGAGTTGGTCGGCCTCGCGCCCGAGGCGGCGGATCGCCTGCCCTCGGAGCTTTCCGGCGGCATGATCAAGCGAGCGAGCCTCGCACGGGCGCTGGCGCTCGATCCCGATATCGTCTTTCTCGACGAGCCGACCTCGGGTCTTGATCCGATTGGCGCTGCCGAGTTCGATGAATTGATCGCGACGCTGCGCGCGACTCTCGGCCTTACCGTCTTTATGGTCACACACGACCTCGACAGTTTGCACACGGTTTGTGATCGAATCGCGGTACTTGGCGATCGGCACGTTCTGATAGAAGGAACGATGGCGGACATGCTGGCGTTCGATAATCCCTGGGTTCAGAAATATTTCCGCGGCGCGCGCGCGCGTCGCCTTGAGGCATAGGCGACAGGCATGGAAACCCGGGCCAACTACGCGACGATCGGCATTTTCACCCTCGCGGTGATCGTCGCCTGTTTCGCCTTCGTCTATTGGCTTGCGCGCTATGACGAAAATGGCGCCCGCAAGCCAATGCGCGTCCTGATCCCGGGATCCGTCACCGGCCTCGCAACAGGCAGCCAGGTGCTCTTCAACGGCATCCGCATCGGCGACGTCACCAGCCTCCGGATCAACCCGCAGGACCCCAATCAGGTCGAGGCCATGGTCTCGGTGGATCCCAACCAGCCGATCAAGTCCGACACCAAGGCCTCGGTCGGCGTGCAGGGCCTGACCGGCATCGCCTCGATCGAGTTCCGTGGCGGCTCGGCCAATCTGCCGAGTATTTTCGACGAGCAGGAAATCCCGACGCTGACGGCGCAAGGCTCCGGCCTCAGCGAAATCCTCGAAAGCGCTCAGGAACTGCTGAAAAAGGCGAACGGGACGGTCGACCGGATCAACACGGTGCTCGATACCGCACAGCCTTCGGTGAATACGACCCTCGCAAATGTCGAGAAGTTCACCGGTGCGCTCGCCCAGAATTCTGACGGCGTCAATGATTTCCTGGCCAATGTCTCTGATCTTTCCAAGAAGATCGGCGATCTCTCAGGCAATCTCCAGGGTCTGGTCAGTAAGGCCGACAATATCCTGGCGGCCGTCGATCCAAGCAAGGTTGGCGACGCGATCAATCAGATCGATACGGTGGTCAAGAAGCTCTCGACAGCTGCCGATTCCTTCCCGCAGATCGTCGACAACGTGACGAAGATTTCTGGACAGCTGTCCGATACGGTCGATTCCGCCCGCAAGATCATCGATGCGGTTCAGGTCGAGGCCGTGAAGAGCACGATCCAGGATGTCGCGACCGTCGCGCGGCGTGTGCAGACCGCCACGGTCGATATCAACAAGATCGTGTCCGATGCCGCAAAGGCGGTCAGCGATGCGCGCGACTTTGTCGGTTTCGTCAAGAAGCAGCAGCCGCAGGTGGACCAAATTGTCGCCAATACCGACCAATTGATGGGCCGGCTCAATCAGGCGTCTGCGCGGCTCGACTCGATCCTCGGCGGCGCCGACGACATCGTGAACGACCCGAACAGCAAGAACTTCTTCAAGGAGGCTGCTGCTGCAGCCGCATCGATCCGCAAGGTCGCGGACGCCTTCTCCGGCCGCGCGCCCGAGATCTCGAAGAACATCGCGGATTTCACTGGGCAGGGGCTTCGCAACATCGATCAGCTCGTGCTTCAGTTGCAGCGCGCCACAAACCAGTTCAATCGCACGCTGAATTCCGTGCAGAGCAACCCGCAGGGCTTTGTTTTCGGCAATCCGACGGTCAAGGACTATAACCGGAAATGAGCCTTCTGATCCCGTCTCCCGGCAGAGCGAGGCCCAAGTCGATGGCTGCGATGAAGCGATCCCTGCCATATGGCGCCGTGATGACCGTTGCCCTGGCGATGCTGCTCGCCGGCTGCGTCAGCAAGCTGGTGACGGCGCCGCCGCCCAACACCTATGACATCGCCGGGCCAACGAACTTGCCGAAGGTGGGCGGGGCGGGTAGTGCCCAGATCCTGGTGCCGGCGCCATCGGCGCTGCAGATTCTCGCAACGCAGCGCATCGTCGTCTCGCGCGGCGCACTGATGGCCTATTATCCAAACGCCCAATATCCGGACACGCTGCCGAACGTCCTGCAGGCTCGCATCATCGAGACCTTCGAACGTTCGAAGCAGGCTCATGCCGTTGGGCGTCCCGGCGAGGGGTTGTCGATCGATTACCAGCTGCTGACCGACATTCGCAGCTTCAATGTCGTTGTCGGCCCCGCCGGCTTGGTGGCCGAAGTGGAAATCTCGGCGCGCATCCTCAATGACCGCAACGGCCGCATCGTCGATTTCAAGGTCTTCAAGGCCACCGCGCCGGTCGCCGCCGATACGGCCCCGGAAGCGATCGCGGGCCTCAGTGCGGCGCTCGACATCGTTCTGGTCGATCTCGCACGCTGGGTGCTGGTCAAGCTCTAGCTCGGATCGGTATTCAAGATTGGTCGGACCCAGCCTGTCCGGCGACAGCCGCGGCGCGACCGTTGGCTAGTCGCGATGATGTGCTGGCGCCTTCAGACCGAGTGTCGCCGCAGCGGGTCGACCTCGACCACGACGAGGTTGCGGCCGCCGCTCTTCGCGCCATAGAGGCAAGTGTCGGCGCGCTCGATGATCGTCTGCATCGTATCCCCGGGCCGGAAGCCGGCGATGCCGATCGAGATGGTGACACGCCGGAGCCGCTCTCCGGTCGAACGCTGCCGGATCTCCCGACCCATCACAGCTTCCCGAATAGCCTCGCCGATGATGGTCGCCTGGGTGATCGGTGTGCGCGGCAGGATGATTGCGAACTCCTCGCCGCCGTAGCGGCAGGCGGTGTCCTGGCCGCGGACATTCTGCTTCACGGCAAGAGCGACGAGGCGCAGAACATGGTCGCCCGTCTGGTGGCCGTAGCGGTCGTTGAACGATTTGAAATTGTCGATGTCGGTGAACAGCAGCGACAACGGAGTTTCGGTCGCTGCGGCCTCCATGATCGCGGCCGACAAGGCGTCGTCGAAATGCTTGCGGCTGGCCAGCGTCGTCAGCTCGTCGCGCAGCGATTCATGACGGACGTGATCGAGGCTGGTCTGCAGCAGGTCGAGTTCGGCTCGGGCTTCGGCGAGCTCCATCTCGATCCGCCGCTTGCGCTGGTCGATGATGCGTGAAGCCGCTACGAGACGGTTCACGAGATCTGCCGTGGAATAGTGCGCATCGGGATCGTTGATCGCATCGCGTGCCATGGCGAGGCGAATGGCAGTATCTGAAGCGTCGGAGAGGGCCGCCGTCGCGATCATCTCGAAGATCGCCTCCAGCTTGGCCGGAGAGCCGTCGACAGCCGTTAGGTCGGAGGCATCGCCCAGGAACACCCGGTGGAGGGAAGCGACCTCTTCGCACGAGAGACGGCCGCGCTCTCGAATGATGCTGTCGATTGCTTCGTTCAGGAGAGGGTCGCGCTCAGCCACATAGGCATACAAGAGCGCGTAATACTGTGGCTCCGCCGGAAGGTCGTATGCCTTCAAAAGCGCGAGCGCACGGTCCGCCAGCAGTGCGGTATCCTTGAAGCTGCCCCCGACCATGATCCCCCGATCTGATCGCGCCGATCAAACCCCGATTGCGCCGGGTGCAATCTGGACGCGAACTTCTAACGAGGACCTAATGCAAGCCGAGTGCCAGCCGCAGCGCAAAGACTGTCGACTATTGTACTTAACGAAACCTGAACATCCGGATCGCCGGCCTTCGCCAGCGCGCCGACACGAAGAATGTCAGGAGGAGGGGATGCGGACGGGGCGCAGAAGGAACTGCGGCACGTGATCGCCAAGGCCGATCACCCGCTCGCCACCATCGTCACGGTCGCGGCGCTGGGGCCGCTCTGGCCGGACGGCCTGCTGCCGACGGGTCGCCTCGCGGCGGCCTTCCGCGCTTGGACGGACCGGCTCCTCTGCGACACGCGGTGTCGTAGCCACAGGCTTCGCCTCTGGCACATTCTCGTGCGGTTCGCTGGACTTGGCCGCCTCGGCAGCACGCGGAGCGCGAGGCGCCCGCTCTGCCCGAGGTGCGCGCGCGGGACGCTCGCCGCGCTCCGGACGCTCTGTCCGTTCGCGACTGGGCGCCGCGCCCACAGGATCGCCGAGCCACTTCACGCCATCGCCGGTCAGCTTGTCGATGGCCGAAAGGTATTTCTGGTCGGACGGCGCCACCAGCGTCATCGACGTGCCTGAACGGCCCGCGCGGCCGGTGCGGCCGATCCGGTGCACATAGTCGTCAGCATGCGTCGGAATATCGAAGTTGAACACGTGGCTGACATCGGGGATGTCGAGCCCGCGGGCCGCGACGTCGCTCGCGACCAAAAGCGTGATCTTGTTGGTCTTGAACGCGTCGAGCGTGGCCATACGGGCGCGCTGGTCCATGTCGCCATGCAGCGCACCGACAGAGAAGCCGTGCTTCTCGAGCGAGCGGGCCAGCACGGCCACTTCGCGCTTGCGGTTGCAGAAGATGATCGCGTTCTTGAGATCGGTCGCATTGCGGATCAGTTCGCGTAGCGTCTCGCGCTTGTCGGCCGGCTCGCGGCCGGTGGCGACAAAGATCTGCGTCACGGTCTTCGCGGTCGTCGCCTGCTTGGCGACCTCGATGCGGGCCGGATTGGACAGGAACGTGTCTGCGAGGCGCTCGATCTCCGGCGGCATCGTCGCCGAGAAGAACAGCGTCTGGCGGCCGAACGGCAACAGCTTGCTGATGCGCTCGATATCCGGGATGAAGCCCATGTCGAGCATGCGGTCGGCCTCGTCGATCACGAGGATCTCGACGCCGGTCATCAGAAGCTTGCCGCGCTCGCAATGGTCGAGCAGGCGCCCGGGCGTGGCGATGAGAACATCGACGCCGCGATCGAGCTTCTTTTCCTGTTCGTTGAACGAGACGCCGCCGATGAGCAGGGCGACATTCAGCTTATGGTTCTGGCCGTATTTGTTGAAATTCTCCTCGACCTGCGCCGCGAGTTCGCGCGTCGGTTCGAGGATCAGCGTGCGCGGCATGCGGGCGCGAGCCCGGCCCTGCTCGAGCAGGGTGATCATGGGCAGCACGAAGCCGGCCGTCTTGCCGGTTCCGGTCTGGGCGATACCCAGAACGTCGCGGCGGTTGAGCACGTGCGGAATGGCCTCGGCCTGAATCGGCGTCGGCGTGGTGTAGCCGCTCGATTCAACGGCAGCCAGCACTTTGGGACTGAGCCCGAGCGTAGAGAAGGATGTGGTCAAGAAGAAAAAGGCCCGAAGGCTGCGTGGGACAGCGAGAGAACGCCATCACCATCGATGAGTGACGCTGGCAAATACCCGCATCGGTGACGATTTGTCAAATCTTTTGAAGGAATTCGGCGCTTTTGGCGGCGATTCGCGCCGATCTTAGTTACTGGCGGGTCCAAATCGGTAGGTGCCGTCGTCATCGACGAAGAGTTCGTAGCTCTGGTCGGTGTCCTGGGCTGGGTCGACGACCTCGACGAAGACGCTCAATCCGTCCGGGTCCGATTCGGCGACAAAATCGGAAACGTCGAGCTTGAGCTCGGCAAGCTCGGTGATCTCGATCGAGCGCTCGACCTGGACCGACCCGTCGACACCGGTCGCGATCCACTGCACGAACAGCCGTGCTGTCGGCTTCGGCGCCGCTGTGCGGGCAACGAGAAGGCGATAGACGCCCTTGCGCCCGTCTTTCTCCCAGCTGCCTGCGATACGGAGGTCTTGGACCGAAGGATCGAGCGCGCTGATCGTGTCGGAGACCCCATCGGCATGCGCAGTCCCGGCGATCGGTGCGAGCAGGGGGGCGGCGATTGCCAGCGCCGCGGCGGCGCGTGCGGCAGAGCGCCAAAAGCTTTTGGTCATGATGTCCTCCCTGTCCGGACGACCGAGATGCGTCACCTATCGCGTCATTGCGGGCTGCCGGCAAGATACGACATCGGCTTAGCCAGCCACTCCCAGCGTTGCGACCGCGAGCACGACATAGCGGCCGACCTTGCCGATCGCCACCAGCAGGACGAAGCTCCCGAGCGGCTCTCGCAATGTCCCGGCGACGACCGTGAGCGGATCACCGACGACGGGCAGCCAGGACAGGAGCAGGCTCCATCGGCCGACCTTGTGGTACCAGCGCTGTGCACGGACAAGCGCCGCTTCGCTGACCGGAAACCAGCTGCGATGCCGGAAATGCTCGAGAAAGCGGCCGAGCAGCCAGTTGACGATCGCGCCGAGAACGTTGCCGGCGCTGGCCGTCGCGACCAGCAGCCAGGGCGCGACGTCGCCCTTGAGCAGCAGCGCGATCAGCACCGCCTCGGATTGCGCCGGAAGGAGCGTTGCCGCGAGAAAGGCCGCTGTGAACAGTCCGGCGAGTTCCATTATCCCGTTATCGCTTCATACCTGATGCTCGCGGCGGAGACTGCGCTACATAGAACCAAAGGAATCGGCGCCCCTCTGGCGGCGGCAGGATAGGGGGGCAAAGCATGTCGCGCTGGCAATGGCTCTGGAAGCAGTTCACCCGGCGCCTCTGGGTCCGGGCGAGCCTGATCGGGGCGCTCGGGGTCGTCGCGGCGGTTCTGGCGGCCGTTATCGAGCGCTACATCCCTTGGCAGTTGCCCGGAAAGATTGGCGCCGACGCCGTTGGAGGCATTCTCGATATCATCGCCTCCAGCATGCTGGCCGTCACGACCTTCTCCTTGAGCGTCATGACATCCGCCTATGGCTCGGCGACGAACAATGTCACGCCGCGCGCCACGAAGCTGCTGATGGAAGACCGCGTCACCCAAAACGTGCTCTCCACCTTCATTGGTTCGTTCCTGTTCAGCATCGTCGGCATCGTGGTCCTGAAGACAGGCGCCTATGGGGATCGCGGCCGCGTTATCCTGTTTCTTGTCACCATCGGCGTGATCGTCCTGATCGTCGTGACGCTGCTGCGCTGGATCGACCATCTGACCCGGCTCGGCCGCGTCGGCGAGACCACCAACCGCGTCGAGGAGGCGACACTGGCGGCGCTGGAGGCGCGGATCGAGCAGCCTTGTCTCGGCGGCGTCCCGCTCGAAGCGCCGCTTCGCGCACGAGCCGCTGATGGATGGGCTGTCACCGCCGACTCGATCGGCTATGTGCTGCATGTCGACATGGAAGCGCTGGAGAGCCTCGCCGAGGAGATCAACTGCGATATCGTCCTGGCGGCCACGCCCGGAGCCTTCACCTTCCCGCATTCGCCGCTCGCCTGCCTCGAGCAGCGGCCAGATGACGAGGCGGTGAGCGAAATCGTTGAAACGATCAGGCGCGCTTTTTCGATCGGCACCGAGCGGAGCTTCGACCAGGATCCCCGCTTCGGCCTCGCGGTCCTGAGCGAGATCGGGTCACGGGCGCTCTCGCCAGGGATCAACGATTCAGGAACCGCGATCGATGTCATCGGCCGCGTGACGCGCCTGCTGAGCCTTTGGGCCGCCAGACCCGCGCCGGATGCGGAAGCTCTTCGCTACAAGCGCGTGCATGTTCCGCCGCTCGAATCCGACGATCTGCTCGAAGACGCCTTCATGCTGATGGCGCGCGACGGCGCGGCGATGATCGAGGTGCAATTGCGCATCCAGAAGGCGCTCTTTGCGCTCGGGGCCATGGGCGATGTCGATGTCCGCGCGGCGGCGCGGCGACAGGCCGAAATGGCGATGGCACGCGCCGAAGCTGCACTGACCCTCGATGCCGACAAGAAGCGATTGCACGACGTGCGGGCTCCCTGGCAGGCGGACGCCTGAAGGACCTTTGCCAGCAGCCGCACCACGCTTTCTTCGCAGCCCAAAAGTGGCTCCCGCCTAGATATCTATCTCGGTCGCGAAGGCGGCGTTGTCCTGGATGAAGCGGAAGCGTTCCTCGGGCTTGTTGCCCATCAGCTGCTCCACCGTATCGCGCGTCAGCTCGATCTCGCCATCGACGATCCCGACCCGCAGCAGCATGCGCTTCTTCGGGTCCATCGTCGTTTCCTTGAGCTGGGCCGGCATCATTTCGCCAAGGCCCTTGAAGCGGCCGATCTCGACCTTGCCCCTGCCGGTGAATTCCTGCGCCAGCAACTCGTCCTTATGTCCATCGTCGCGCGCATAAAGCGTCTTGCCGCCCTGCGTGATGCGGTAGAGCGGCGGCACGGCGAGATAGAGATGGCCAGTCGAAATCAGTTCCGGCAACTCGCGATAGAAGAACGTGATCAGCAGCGAGGCAATATGGGCGCCATCGACATCGGCGTCGGTCATGATGATGACCTTATCGTAGCGAAGGTCCTCATCTCGATATTGATTGCGCGGGCCGACGCCGAGCGCCTGCATCAGGTCGGCAAGCTGCTGGTTGGCGCCGAGCTTCTCGCGGCCGGCATTGGCGACATTGAGGATCTTGCCGCGCAGCGGCAGGATCGCCTGGCTCGCGCGGTCGCGTGCCTGCTTGGCCGAGCCTCCGGCCGAGTCGCCCTCGACGATGAAGATCTCGCTGCCCTGCGCCGCCGTCTGGCTGCAATCGGCGAGCTTTCCCGGCAGGCGCAGCTTGCGCACCGCGCTCTTGCGGTTGACCTCTTTTTCCTGTCGCCGGCGCAGCCGCTCCTCGGCGCGCTCGATCACCCAGTCCAGCAGGCGGGTTGCGTCCTGCGGCGAGGCGGCGAGCCAATGGTCAAACGGATCGCCGAGCGCTTTCTCGACGATGCGCGTCGCCTCGCCTGAGGCGAGGCGGTCCTTGGTCTGGCCGACGAATTCCGGCTCGCGCACGAAGACGGACAGCATCGCGGCGCAGGAGGTCATGACGTCATCGGCGGTGATCACCGAAGCGCGCTTGTTGCCGGTGAGCTCGGCATAGGCCTTCAGCCCACGCAGCAGCGCGGAGCGGAGGCCCTGCTCATGCGTGCCACCGTCCGGCGTCGGGACGGTGTTGCAATAGGATCGGACATAGCCATCGCCCGGGAACCAGGCGACCGCCCATTCCGCTGCGCCATGGCCGGAAGTCTTGTCGGTGCGGCCGGCGAAGATCTGGCCGGTGACGGTTTTCTCGCCGGTGAGGTCCGCCGCGAGGAAGTCCTTGAGCCCGCCCGGGAAGTGGAACACAGCCGTCGGCGGCGTGGCGGCGTCCGGTCCGAGCAGTTCCGGCGCGCAGTTCCAGCGGATCTCGACGCCGCCATAGAGATAGGCCTTGGAACGGGACATCGCAAAAAGGCGAGCCGGCTTGAACTGTGCCGCGGCGCCGAAGATCTGCGCGTCGGGCTTGAAGCGCGTGCGGGTGCCACGGCGGTTCTGTACGTCGCCGACGAGGACAAGCCCCGACGTCGGAACGCCCCGCGCGAAGGTCTGGCGATAGAGCTTGCGGCCGCGCGCGACCTCGACCTCCAGCACCTCGGAGAGCGCGTTCACCACCGAAACGCCGACGCCATGCAGGCCGCCTGAGGTCTCGTAGACCTTGGAGTCGAACTTTCCGCCGGAATGCAGCGTCGTCATGATGACTTCGAGCGCCGACTTGTCCTTGAACTTCGGATGCGGGTCGACCGGAATGCCGCGGCCGTTGTCGGTCACGGTGACGAAGCCGTCGGCAGAGACTTCGACCTCGATGAAATTGGCGTGGCCTGCGACGGCCTCGTCCATCGAGTTGTCAATCACCTCGGCGAAGAGATGGTGCAACGCCTTTTCGTCGGTGCCGCCAATATACATGCCTGGCCGACGGCGCACGGGCTCGAGCCCCTCGAGCACTTCGATGTCGGCGGCGGAATAGTCTGCTTCGGCGGCGGCCTGGCTTGATCGGCGCGCGGCCGCAGCCTTGCTGGCGGCAGCCGTCGTCGCGCTGCTCTCAGTGACAGTCTCGGCCGCTGCCGATCCGAAGAGATCGCTGGTGTCGTCCATGGGTCTTCCGTTTGGGTCCGGCCGCTGACATGGCCGGACAGGCCATCCGAATCAAGCATGAATCTTGCCATGCGCCGCGCCCGGCGGCGAGAGCGTTTCCTGTTTGTTCGTAGCGAGCCGCACGAAGGTATGATCGCATACAGGGGCCTCTGACCTCGCCACGGCAAGGGCCTCGGCGTCTCATGGTGCCGATATCAGGCTGTGGCGGTCTGGCAACAGCGGGTTCCATTATCGTCGCAGAGTCTTCGCCAGACATGATCCGCCGCCTTTCAGCCATAAAGCGACACGAGCTTCGCCTGCATCCGGGGGCGGATAGGACAGATCTTGCGGCGTGTTGTGGGAAATACCTCTTTTGCTTGCGCATTGAGGGCCGGGATGAGTCATTCATTCGGCCGGTTGCATGGCGGCCAAGGTTTCGCCGGAAACCGGGTGCACTCTCTCATCCAATCCAATAACGGCCGCGGCGACGCGGCCTGCCTTGATCCCGTGTGGCCGCCTTTGGCCGCAGCGTGGTCGGCTGTCCATAATGAAGTGGCAAGCTATGCGGTTTTCTAGCGCGTTTGGCGGTGCCGCCCTCTTTGGCATCGGACTTCTCAGCGGCCTCACGGGGGCTTACGCCCTCGATGCGCGCACGCTCGACAAGAATGCGACGCCGATGGAGGCGTTCCGCTTCGGCTATAATGCCTACAAGCAGGGTGACAAGACCGCCGCGGTCGAGGCGCTGACCTATGCGGCCGAGAAGGGCCATGCCGGGGCGCAGTGGAAGCTCGGTCGGATGTATGCCGAAGGCGATGGCCTCGCCAAGGACGACATGAAGGCATTCGAGATGTTCAGCGAGATTGCTGACGATCATGCCGACGACAATCCCGACGGCAGTTCGGCCCGCTTTGTCGCCAATGCCTTTGTCGAACTCGGCTCCTATTATCGCGAAGGCATCCCGAACAGCGCGATCCAGCCGGATTTCGGCCGCGCCCGGCAGATGTTCGCCTATGCGGCGTCCTATTTCGGCGATCCCGACGCGCAGCTCAATCTGGCCCGCATGTATTATGACGGCGAGGGCGGGGATCGTGACCCGCGCCAGGCCGTTCGCTGGGCGAAACTGGCCGCGAATAAGGGCAATGTCGGTGCGCAGGCTCTGCTCGGCCACATGCTGTTCGAAGGCGAGGGCGTCAATCGCGAGCCGGTGCTCGGCCTCATGTTCCTGACCGTTGCGCGCGACCGCGCCAAGCCGCTCGATCCCTGGATCCAGAAGCTACAGGAACAAGCCTTCTCGATTGCGACGGAAACCGAGCGTCGCACCGCGCTGGCTCTGGCTGACGACTGGTTAAGCAAGAACGCCGCCACCGCCTCTCGCTGAGCCACTCATCCACTGCCGCGGTGCCAAGGCGGCTTGCGGCGAGCCCCTGAATTCGGCAACCATTCTCTCCCCGTCTCGCGGCGGCGCCGGCCGGCGCTTGCAGCGGGCGGCGTTGCCGGAGAGATAGGATGACGGCCGGCATTGACCCGCTGCAAGCGAGAGACCCGATGCGCTCGGCGCCTCGGGAAGCTGCGTCGCGCGCCGCGTCCGCGGCCTGTCGCTCCCGTGCCGGCCAACGCCCCGGAATGGGCCGCTCATGACCGGGCTCCGCTTCGTCCTCGCCGCGGGAATCCTCCTCGTTTCGCTTTTGACCGCGGCGATGTTCGTCCTGGTGGCGGGCCCGATGGCGAGCGACCTCGCTGCGCGGGTCGACCAGCAACTCGTCGATGCCGGCCAGTCCTGGGCGAGCGTTGCCGTCGACGGCCAGACGGCGATTCTCTCAGGGACTGCGCCGACTCTCGAGGCGCAGCGGCGCGCGGTCGCGGCTGCAACCGGCGTTTGGGGCATCCGCCGGGTGGTCGATGCGAGCGCGATCCTGCCGCTCCAGCCAAGTTATGTCTTCACGTTGGTCCGGTCCGCCGAAGGGCTGGCGCTGACCGGCTATCTGCCATCAGCGGATGTGCGCCTCGCGCTCAAGACCGAGATGACCGCACTGTTTCCCGGCCTTGCCGTCACGGACAGGACGACGCTGGCCCGCGGACAGCCCGTCGATTTCGTCGGCCTGGCACAATTTGCAATCGCGCGCACAGCCGAGCTCGCGGAGGGTACGGCGACGCTCGCGGGTCCCTCGCTCTCGATCGATGGAACCGCGCGGGACGAGGCAAGCTTCGCCGCCGCCGCAACTGCCCTGACCCATGGCCTGCCCGCCAATATCGAGTTGCGGACCGTGCGCATCCTGCCGCCGCGGGCCGCGAGCTTCACCTGGAGTATGAACTTTGACGGCCGCACCGCGGCCATCACGGGCTTCGTTCCCTCCGAACTGGTGCGCGGCGCCATTCGCAGCGCATTGACGGCGGCCGCCCCCGGCATTGGCATCGACGACCAGACGCGGCTCGCCTCGGGCGCGCCTGAAGGTTTCGGTTCGGCCGCCGCCTTCGCCGCCGCGCAGCTGCCGCGACTCGCCGAAGGCACGGCCAGGATCGAGGGAACCGTTCTGACATTGTCCGGCAAGGCGAAGTCGGTCGCCGATCATCAGGCGATGCTGGCCGATCTCGGAATGCGCCGCGATCAGGCCGGCGACGGCGTGACGATCGGCGCCGTCGATGTCGAGCCGCCTTTCGTCGATCCCTATGTGTGGCGCGCGACGCGTGAGGCGGACCGGGTGATCCTGTCCGGCTACGTCCCGACCGAGGCCGCTCAGCAGCAGGTCGCGGCGGAGGCGGCGCGGCAGTTTCCGGCAGTGAGGATCGAGGACCGCCTCGCGATAGCGGCCGGCGATCCGAAGATGGACTGGATCGGGGCGCTCCGCTTCAGCCTTGGCCAGCTCGCGCTGCTCGACAAGGGCGCTGTGTCGCTGACTGGCCGTGACTATGGCATCGAGGGGGAGGCGGCGTCGGTTGCCGATTTCAAGACGCTGTCCGATCAATTGAAGCGGACGCTGCCGGCCAGCATGACGCTCGTGCAAGACGCCGTTGCGCCGGCCGTGGTCTCTCCATTTGTCTTCGGCATTGTCCGCACCGAGCGTGGCCTGACGCTTTCGGGTTATGTGCCGACCGACGAGATGGCGTCCGAAATCCTTGCCGCCGCGAAGCCGCGATTTCGCGGCGGCGAGGTCGAACTTAATCTCGAGCGCGCGAGCGGCGCGCCGGATGGATTGCAGGCGGTCGCGGTCGCCGCGGTCCAGGCGGTCAGTCGTCTTGCCGCCGGCCATGCAGCGCTCTCCGACCAGCAGCTCACTTTGGCTGGCGCCGCCGTTTCCGAGGACGCCCGGCAGGCGATCGAGGCCGATCTGAAGGCCGCTCTCCCGGAAGGCTATGCGCTGAGTTCGGCAGTCATCGTCGCGGTCGGCGGCGATCCGCTTTCGGCAACCGAATGTCAGCAGGCGCTGGATGCCGAGCTTTCCGGCCAGCAGATCGTGTTTGACGACGACGGCGCCTCGATCCAGCCGCAGAGCTTTGGCCTCGTCGACCGTCTGTCGGCCATCGTTCAGCGTTGTCCGGCCGCGCGCGTCGAGATCGGTGGCCACACCGATTCCGCTGGCGGCGCCAAGCGGAACAAGGCGATCAGTGAGGACGAGGCTGGAGCGGTGCTCGAACGTCTCGTTGCCAATGGGGTGCGCCGGGAACGGCTGACGACTGTCGGCTATGGCGAATCGCAGCCGATCGCCTCCAATGCGACGGCGGAGGGCCGCGACCGCAATAGCCGCATCGCCTTCACAGTCGAAAATCGATAGGGGCGCGCATGGACTACCTGCTGCTCCATATCTGGCCGTTCATGGTGGCCGCCGCCCTGCTCGGGCTGGCCTCCGGCTTTATCGGTGCCGTGCTGGCGGCGCGCGCCTCTGCGCGTCGCGCAGCCGAGCCGCGGGCGCCACGGAGGCGCGGGCGATGATCCTTTTCGCGGCCGAACTCTGGGCGATCCTCGCCTGCTGCTTCCTAATTGGCGCGATAGTCGGCTGGCTCCTTGCCCGCCTGATGCGGCCGCTCTTCGCTCGGCGCGCAGCCGCCCAGGAGGCAGCTGAAGAGACGCCGGCAATGCTAGTACCGTTGCCCCAGCCCGCAACCGTTCGGCCTCCGACGCCGCGCCGGGAAGAGCCGACTTTCACGATCGAGGCGCGCTCCACACCGGTCGAGGCGTCGCCAGCGGCCGCCGCGCGAGAGGCTCCGAAGCCACGCGCGTCCAAGCTGCCGCCGCGCATGCGTCCGCCAGCCCTTGCCGGGCCACGGCAGGGCAGGGCCGATCAGCTGCAGCGCATCCCTGGCCTCACTCGCCGTCATGCCGATCGGCTCTACGCCATCGGCGTCTATCATTTCAGCCAGATCGCGGCGTGGACACCGCAGGAGATCGCCTGGGTCTCCGGCTATCTCAATCTCGGCGATGCCATTGATGGCGAAGACTGGGTCGGACAGGCCGCCCGGTTCGCCGCAGCGGATGGGCCGGGCCGTCGTCCCCGTCCATGACGGCTGTCAGCCGATGCCGGCGATGAAATCGACGATCGCGTTGATGAGGGTTCCCCGCAGCATCGGCGGATGACCCTCGCCGGGAACTTCGATCGTTCGGAGACCCGGATGTTGGCGCGCCATGGCGTCGGCGGTCTCGCGGGTGATGAGGTCGGAGGTGCCGCCGCGGATCAGCATCGTCGGCACGGGCGCAAGCGCCGCGAAGATCGCAGAGAGATCGGGCGAGGGCGTCGCCTCCGTGATCCCCTCGAGCCCGCGGGCCAGAAGCGGATCGTAGTCGGCAACAGGCCGTCCGTCCTCTTCGGCGAAAGTCAGTTGGGCCTGTGTCTGCCAGTCGAGATCCGAAAATGCCGGGAAGGAAGCGCCGTGCAGAGCGCGCAGCATGCCGGCCGCTTCGCCCCAGTCGCCCGGCGGCGTACCCTTGCCGACATAGGACTTGATGCGAAGAAGGCCGGCGGCCTCGACGACGCTGCCGATATCGTTGAGCACGGCTCCGGCGACGAGGTCGGGCCGAGCGGCGGCGAGGCTCATGGTGATGATGCCGCCGCGCGAAGTGCCGACGAAGATGGACCGGCCGACGCCGCGTGACGTCATGCCGAGCAGGGCGTCGTCGAGTTCGGTCGGCACCGTATAGGAAAGGCCCGTCGGATCGCGGTCCGAACGGCCGCGCCCGCGATAATCGAAGGCGACGACGCGGCGACCACGGGCGGCAAGTGCGGCCGCCAGAAGCTCGAAATCGCGGGTGGTGCGCGTCAGGCCCGGCAGGCAGACAACGGGCAATAGCGATGACTCGCGCTGGCCATGGTCCCGGCCTGCGAGCTTCAGTCCGTCACGGCCGAAATAGGTGAAATCCTCGGCCATCGCGACGGCTCAGGTCGGGCCGCCACGGTGAAGGTCGCGATTGATCACCAAGGCGGGCTCGCCGAGACGGGCGCGATAGACCTGCAGGTTTTCCGTGCAGCGCATCACATAGTTGCGCGTCTCGGTGTAGGGAATGCGCTCGATCCAGTCGATCGCGTCGACATCGGGATCACGTGGATCGCCATATTGCTGCACCCACTGCACGACACGGCTCTTGCCGGCGTTGTAGGCCGCGAAAGCCATGATGTAGGAGCCGTTGAAATCACCGACGAGATCGCCGAGATGCGCGGCGCCGAGCGTCGCATTATAGCCGGGGTCGCTGGTGAGGCGTTGCAGCGAATAGGGGACACCGGCCGCCTTGGCGACCATCTTGGCTGTGCCCGGCATCAATTGCAGCAGGCCGCGCGCGCCGGCATGGCTGACGGCGGCGGGATTGAAGGCGCTTTCCTGCCGCGCGACGGCGTAGACCACCGACTTCTCGACGGCGGTCGTCTTGACCGCACGCGGGATCGCCGCGATCGGGAAGGCGAGGGTGTCGACTGGCAGACCGCGCACATAAGCCTTCTTGCCGATCTGCAGCGCCACCTGATGCTGGCCTTCCTTTTCGGCCATCTGGGCGAGCAGGCCGACTTCCGTCGGGCTGGTCAGCGTATCGGCAAGCTGCATGTAGAAGGCGCGGGCGCGGTCGTCATAGCCTGCCGCCGAGAGGCGCTGCAGGGCCTGGACCATCTCGCGATTGAAGAAACGCTTCCTGGTCGCGTTGTCGGCGCTGCCGGGCCCCGACAGGGTCAGCTGCTTCATGCCGAGCTTCGCCGAGGCAATCTGGCCATAGAACGTGGTCGGATAGGCAGCGGCGAGACGGTATTGCGCGATCGCCTCGTTGCGGTCGCCCATCGCTTCGGCAGCACGGCCGAGCCAATATTCGGCGCGCGACTGGCTGAGCGGCATCGAGGAAGCCGCCTGGATTGCCGCGAAATGCCGGCGTGCGGTGGCCGGGTCGTTGAGGAAGCGCAGCGCGTACCAGCCGGCGTGGAATTCCGCGTCGGCCTGGTTGGCGCTCGACTCGGCAGCATGCTCGGAGGCGAGCTTGTAGGCGGTGCGCGGATCGCCGAGATCGATCATCTCGCGCGAAAGCACACGGCGCTCGATCCACCACGCATCAGGATCGACCAGCAGTTCGCCATTGCGCGGCGCGGTCAGCATCATCGCCGCCGCTTCCTTGTAGCGCTCGGAACGGCGCAAATACTGGGTCGCGGAATAGATGTAGCCGGGATCCTTGCGCAGCGAGCCGGGCACCTTGCCGAGCAGCGCGCCGGCATTGGCCGACTTGTTGATGACGGCGGCGCGCGCGGCGGCCAGCGCCTGCGTATTGCCATCGAGCAGCCTGGCCATCGCGAGGCCCTCGGCTGCGTCATCATTGTAGAGGAACATATCCATCCGCGCCTTGTGATCGGCGGGGGTCAGGAGGCCGCTGAATTGCTTCAGGATGGCGGCTTCGTTGCTGGCGGAGAACGAATCCTTGCGCCAGCGCGGACGCAGCAGCGCGGCGGCATCCTTGGTCCGGCCGGTTGCGACCAGCGCGCCGGTCAGGAGGATCAGACCCTCGTCGGAGCCTGGCTTGGTGTTGGCGAAGGCGGAGACGATTGCCTCGGGATCGGCGTTCATCCGCTGCAGCGCCTGCTCGGCGCGACGCCGCATCAGCGCCTGGCCCGGCCAATCCGGGAGCTCCTGTGCCGTCTGCGTGATCTGGGTGACCGAAACATCCGGGCTGCCGCTCTGGGCGACCAGCCACTGGATGATATGGCGGTTGGTCTGATCCGGCATCAACTGGGCGATCGCCATCGCCTTGCCGATCTGACCGCTATCGATCAGCTTCAGCGCGGCCTCGAGACCCAGCTGGCTCGGCGAGAAGGACGAAGAAATGTCGTTGGCGAGCGAGGCCGCCGACGCCTTGGTCGTCGTCGGCCTGGCGACGGGGGTGATCGCGGATGTCGTGAGGTCGTCGGTCGCATCGGCCGAGCGGGATGGATGGGCGCGCGGGCGCGGCACGGACTCGGCGAGTGCTTCAGAGGCCATGGTCGCGGCCAGCAGCGCGGCAAGCGCAACCCGCGCCATCAACTGCGTCCTGCACCGCCTCCCGCCCGGAGAAGTCGCCATCATGCCCGCTCTTCCTTCACACACAACCCAAGCCCGGACGGTCAGGAATTCAAAACCACGCCGGACCGACCATCCGATGCTAGAGCCGCGTGGTGAACAAAGACTTGACGCCGCGCCGTTCGACGGCGGTTCTTGCCCTGCCGCGAGCCACCATCTATGGTCCCGGCCTCAAGGAAAGAGCAACAATCGCCGTAGCATATCCCCTTCCGCAACCGAACTCTATCCGGGCGGAATCGGGCCGATTGACGGCAACAAGGCGGAATCGCGCGATGTTCAAGGGTTCGATCACGGCACTCGTCACGCCGATGCGGAACGGCTCCGTCGATGAAGAGGCATTTCGCAGCTTCGTGGACTGGCAAATCACCGAAGGCTCCAACGGGCTCGTCCCCGTCGGCACCACAGGCGAGAGCCCTACCTTGTCCCACGATGAGCACAAGCGCGTTGTCGAGATGTGCATCGAGATGGCCGCCGGGCGCGTGCCGGTCATCGCCGGAGCCGGCTCGAACAACACCCGCGAGGCGATCGATCTCGCCCGCCATGCCGAGAAGGCCGGCGCCGATGCCGTGCTGGTGGTGACGCCCTACTACAACAAGCCCAATCAGGAGGGGCTTTATCAGCACTACAAGGCCATCAACGACGCCATTGGCCTGCCGATCATCATTTACAACATTCCGCCGCGCTCGGTCGTCGACATGAGCGTCGAGACCATGGCCCGCCTCGCCGAACTGCCGAACATCGTCGGTGTGAAGGATGCGACCGCGAAGCTCGAGCGCGTCAGCCAGACGCGCCATGCCATCGGCCCGGATTTCATCCAGCTCTCGGGCGAGGACGCCACTGCGCTCGCCTTCATGGCGCATGGCGGACGCGGGTGCATCTCGGTGACGTCGAATGTCGCCCCGAAGCTCTGTGCGGAGTTCCAGGCAGCATGCCTCGCCGGTGACTTTGCCAAGGCGCTGATCTACCAGGACCGGCTGATGCCGTTGCACCAGGCGCTGTTCATCGAGCCTAACCCGACGGGAGCGAAGTATGCCCTTTCGGTGTTGAGCCAGATGGAAGACGACGTGCGCCTGCCGCTGGTCGGAATCACCGAACCCACGAAGACCGCGATCCGCGCTGCCCTGGTGCATGCCGGTCTGACCAACTGAGGATGTGCTGATGTCCGCCGGAACGGGCGATCCCCGTTATAAGCTCGCGGCCGATAATCGCCGTGCGCGCTATGATTTCGAGATCGGCCAGGTCTTCGAGGCCGGCATCATGCTGACCGGCACCGAGATCAAGTCGCTGCGCGGCGGCCGTTCGACGATCGGCGATTCCTACGCGGCGGAGAAGGGCGGCGAGGTCTGGCTCTACAACGCCTATATCCCGGAATATCTGCAGGCGAACCAGTTCAACCACGAGACCCGCCGTCCGCGGAAGCTGCTGCTGCACAAGAAGGAGATCGGCCGGCTTGCCGTTGCCGTGCAGCGCGAGGGCATGACGATCGTGCCGCTCAAGATCTTCTTCAACGACAAGGGCCGCGCCAAGGTCGAGATCGCGCTGGCGCGCGGCAAGAAGCAGCATGACAAGCGCGCCACCGAGAAGGAACGCGACTGGAACCGTGAAAAGAGCCGCGTGTTGCGCGACCGCGGTTGACTCAAAAGATCGGCCTATTCCGATAAGTCATTGAATAAATGGGATATTCTAGGTTGTCATAGGGCGGAGATGCCCTGTCGGGCGCCGGTTTGTGCGGACGTGCCTGTCAGCTTCGACTGCATCGATCGCGAGACGGAGAAGTTCCGTCCCGCGATCGCTGAGTGTCTGCTTACCAGGAGCGCTGCATCCAGAGATTGACCGCCCAGGCGTCGCCGGTGCTGTCATCCGATTGCTCGACGCGCGAATAGCTGCCGTCCAGCATCAACTCGAGATTGGTGACCGGCGTCCAGCTCGTTGAGAAGATGCCGCGCCAAGCCTTCAAGCTGTAGTCATTGAACAGCGCGCCGTCGCCGTCGAACTCGGCATAGCCGCCGGTGACCGCCGAATAGACGGCTTCGTTCCACTGGTGCTTGTAGGACGCAAGCGCGCTCCAGCTGGTGCCCGAGGCGATCGAGGCATATTCGTTGTCGATGAAGCCGCCGAGATCCGAGACCGACGTGCCGCCCGCGATGCCGGTGAAGCTGTTGGCATTCTTGCCATAGGCTCCGGAGACGAAGAAGCGGTCATCCTTCGAGAAGCTGTCGAGCGAGAATTCCAGTCCGCCGCCGACTGCCCAGCCGTCCTTGCCAGCGCCGACATAAGGATCGCTCGCCGTGCCGGCGCCAGTGACGTCGACCGCCTCGTTGACATAGGCCGCCGCCAGCTTGCCGCTGACAATCCCCGACGAATAGGAAATGGCCGCGATCAGGTCGGGAATATTGTCCTGTCCGCCGATCGTGTAGATGCCGTCGACATTGGTAAGTCCGTCCGTGCTGCCGGCGGAGTCACGGTCGCGCTGGTCCTCGACCGAGGCGGCAAAGGCAAAGCCGCCGGTCGCATAGGTGAACTGGATGTGGTCGGTGGTCGAATCCGAGCCGAACGCCTCGGTATCCGTGTAGCCGCGGCCGAAATCGAACAGCGACGTGAAATAGCCGGCCTGGACCGGTCCGAGCTGAAGGTAGCCGCTGTCGATATAGGCGGAGTTGGTGGCGCTGTTGACGAGCTGCGTCAGCGACTCGCTGAAATTGCCCTGATTGCCAGACTGCGCGCGAAGATCGATGAAGCCGGTCAGATTGCCGAATTCGGTGACGGACGATGCGGTGAGCTGGACCGAGGCCTCGGTGAAGAAATTGCTCCACCGGCTCGTCGGATAGCTGTCGTTGTAGTAGCCGAAATCCGTGTCGCCAAACGCCGTGCCGAACTTCAAATAGCCGCCGACCTTGATGCAGGTGTCGGTGCCGGGGGAGTAGAAGAAGCCTTCGCCAAAAGCGTCGCAGACCTTCAAATAGTCGACGGGCTCGGCGATCGTGAGATCGGCGGCCTGGGCGCTGCCAATCGTGGCCAAGCTCGCGGCGGAGCAGAGAATGAACGTCTTCAATCGCATCTGAGAAACTCCGTTCGAGGGCCGCGCCGTCACTGGGAGACGCTGGCCTTTGCGGGCGGGCGTAAGGCACCCTTAGAATATTTCTAGATCATTTAAGGCGGTATCCCGAAGCTTTTGCCGCGCCGCCAAACCAACTAGACATGCTCATGGTAATGCAAACATATCAAATTGCGGAGCGCCAATATGCTCTTGGGCGCGCATCAACCAGCAATTGTGGCTATTTTGGCACGAAGCCTGATCAGGCCGGTAGCGCTGCCCTGACGGCTGCAAAGACGGCCCTGAACATCTCGGGGGTCAGCACGCCCGTATTCGTGTTGTAGCGGGAGCAGTGATAGCTGTCGAAGATCGCCAGCCTTCCAATCCGGTGCTGACGGCCGTGGCCAAAGGCAAAGTGTGCCATCTTCTGGCCCATCGAAACGACAAGAGAATCATGCGCGATCTTGCCGAGCGCCACGACGATTTCGAGGCGCGGCATGGTGGCGATGGTCGCGGCCAGGAACGGCCTGCAGGTGCGTATTTCCTCGGTGGTCGGCTTGTTTTCGGGCGGGACGCAACGCACGGCATTGACGATCGCCGTATCGACGAGGCTGAGGCTGTCATCGGGCCGCGCTTCGAAGACCCCGTCGGCGAAGCCGAAGCGGATGAGCGTGTCGTAGAGAAGGTCGCCGGCATAGTCGCCCGTGAACGGACGCCCGGTGCGGTTGGCGCCGCGCAGCCCTGGCGCGAGGCCAACGATCAGCAGGCGCCCGTCAGCGCTGCCGAAGGACGGGACCGGGGCGTTGTGCCAGTGCGGCTCGCGGACGCGCCACGCCTCGCGAAATGCCACGAGGCGTGGACAGAACGGGCAGTCGCGCGGCGCATCGCTGTCGGCGAGGCTCACCGGGATACCCGCGATCAGACGCCCTCGTCGAAGCCGTCGTCGAAGGCTTCCTGCGCCTGCGCCCGTTCGGCGGCGCGCACGGCGCGCTCGCTCGGGTCACGGCCGATCCGCGACTGCAGCGTCGTGATATCGATGAAATGGTCGGCCTGACGGCGGAGTTCATCGGCGATCATCGGCGGCTGCGTCGCAAGCGTCGAGATGACGCTGACCTTGCGGCCCTTGCGCTGCACCGCCTCGACCAGCGAACGGAAATCACCATCGCCCGAGAACAGGATGATGTGGTCGATATGGTCGGCAAGCTCCATCACGTCGACGGCGAGCTCGATGTCCATATTCCCCTTGATCTTGCGGCGCCCGGTTGCGTCGTAGAATTCCTTGGTCGGCTTGGTCACTACTGAGTAGCCGTTGTAATCGAGCCAGTCGATAAGCGGCCGGATCGAAGAATATTCCTGATCTTCCGATAGCGCCGTATAATAATAGGCGCGGATCAGATTGCCCTTGCCGTTGAATTCATTGAGAAGCTTCTTGTAGTCGATATCGAAAGCCAGGGCCTTGGCGGTGGCATAGAGATTCGCCCCGTCGATGAAGAGCGCTATCTTTTCGCGTGAATCAAACATGATGCGACTATCCAAATGCTGAAAATGGCGTTCCGCGTTCGGACGGAAATACGGGTCGTCCTTCGCGGGTGATTTGAATCAAATAGGACGTTGGCTGGCGGCCCGCAAACGGTTTGGCGCCTGAAGTTGTGGAGATGGTAAATCGGCGCTGGTTCGCCGTCGCTTGTCCGTCGCCGGCTTACGCTAGAGCCATTTCGGCGCGGGGCTTGCATTCTGCGGCCTCGACACCTATTCATCCCCCTTGAACCCGAACATGTTTCCAGGAGACCTGCCATGGCGCGCGTGACCGTGGAAGATTGCGTCGACAAGGTCGAGAATCGCTTTGAGCTCGTGCTGCTGGCCGGACACCGTGCCCGCATGATTGCCAGCGGCTCGGCTCTGACCATCGCTCGCGACAATGACAAGAACCCGGTGGTCGCGCTGCGCGAGATCGCCGACGAGACCGTGGCGCCGGAGGACCTCAAGGAGGACCTCATCCACTCGCTGCAGAAATATGTCGAGGTCGACGAGCCGGAGCAGGACGTTCCGCTGCTCGCTGGCGGCGATGACGACGTTGCCGAGGACAATGCCATCGCCTTCGATCGCATGTCCGAGGAAGAGCTGCTGCGTGGCCTCGAGAGCATGGTGCCGCCGGACAAGCAGGACGACTTCTAGTCGGCTGCGGGCGCGCGATCTTTGCGTGCGTCAAACCGCTTGTCGTTCGGCGCGGGCCGCGATCCTATATGACATGCAAGGGACCGGGCCCGATCCCGGTCCAGAAGTCTGTCATCGGATAGCCGCGCCATGATGCGCCAATATGAACTCCTCGAACGTGTCCAGCGGTACAACCCGCAGGCCGACGAGGGGCTTTTGAACAAGGCGTATGTCTACGCCATGCAGAAGCATGGCAGCCAGCAGCGCGCCAATGGCGATCCCTATTTCTCCCATCCGCTCGAAGTCGCCGGCATCCTCACGGATCTGAAGCTGGACGATTCGACGATCGCGGTCGCGCTGCTGCACGACACGATCGAGGATACGGACGCGACGCGCTCCGAGATCGACGCGACTTTCGGTGAGGATATCGGCCGGCTGGTCGAAGGCCTCACCAAGATCAAGCGGCTCGATCTCGTCTCGAAGAAGGCGGCGCAGGCAGAGAATTTCCGCAAGCTGCTGCTCGCCATCTCCGAGGATGTCCGCGTCCTCCTGGTGAAGCTCGCCGACCGCCTGCACAATATGCGCACGCTCCACTTCATGCCGGTGGAGAAGCGCGGCCGCATCGCAGAGGAAACGCTCGAGATCTATGCCCCGCTCGCGGGCCGCATGGGCATGCACGACATGCGCGAGGAGCTCGAGGAACTCGCCTTCGCCGTCGTCAATCCCGAGGCGCACAAGGCGGTGACCGACCGCCTTGCCGAGATCCGCGTTCGCAATCAGGGCCTCATCGTCGAGATCGAAAAGGATCTCAAGGAAAAGTTCGAGAAGAACGGCATCAAGGCGCAGGTCTATGGCCGCGAGAAACGGCCCTATTCGATCTTCCGCAAGATGGAGCGGAAGGCGATTTCCTTCGAGCAGCTCTCCGACATTCTCGGCTTTCGCGTCATCGTCGATACGCATGCCGCCTGTTATGCGGCGCTCGGCATCGTCCACATGTCATGGCCGACGGTGCCCGGCCGCTTCAAGGACTATATCTCGACGCCGAAGCAGAACGACTACCGCTCGATCCATACGACGGTCGTCGGTCCTGGGCGCCAGCGCGTCGAGCTGCAGATCCGCACCTGGGACATGAACGAGGTCGCCGAGTACGGCATCGCCGCGCATGCGCTCTACAAGGACAAGGTCGGCGGAAAGCTCTCTGACGAGAGCCGGGCCTATACATGGCTGCGCCGCACGGTCGAGATGCTGGCGGAAGGTGATACGCCGGAGGAGTTCCTCGAGAACACCAAGCTCGAGCTCTTCCACGACCAGGTCTTCTGCTTCACGCCGAAGGGCCGGCTGATCGCGCTGCCGCGCGGCGCGACCCCGATCGATTTTGCCTACGCGGTGCATACCGACATCGGCGACACCTGCGTCGGCTGCAAATTGAACGGTCGCATGATGCCGCTGACGACCGAATTGAAGAATGGCGACGAGGTCGAGATCATCTGCTCCAAGGGGCAGATCCCGCCGCCGGCCTGGGAGAGCATCGCAGTCACCGGCAAGGCGCGCGCCTCGATCCGCCGCGCCGCCCGCGCCGCGATCCGCAAGCAATATGCCGGGCTTGGCCGAAAGATTGTCGAGCGCGCTTTCGAGCGCGCCGGCCGCGATTATTCCGAAGACCGCCTGAAGGCAGCGCTGCCGCGCCTCGCGCAGCAGAATATCGAGGACATGCTGGCTTCGGTTGGCCGCGGCGAAATCCCGTCCGTCAACGTCCTGAAGGCCGTCTATCCCGATCACAAGGAAGAGCGGGTCTCCGTTCCGAAGGGCGGAGCTGGCACCGGCGGCGAGGCTGGCTGGTTCGGCCTCAAGAAGGCGAACGGCATGATCTTCCGCGTGCCGAGCGGCGATCCGGCCGATGCCGAGCATGCCATCCCCATCCGCGGGCTGCATGGCGACATGCCGGTGCGTTTCGCGCCCGAGGGGGGCGCCGTGCCCGGCGATCGCATCGTCGGCATCATGACGCCGGGCGAGGGCATCACGATCTATCCGATCCAGTCGCCGAGCCTCAAGGATTACGACGACGAGCCGGACCGCTGGCTGGATGTGCGCTGGGATATCGACGCCGCCAATCGCGAGCGCTTCCCGGCCCGCATCGAGGTGGTTGCGATCAACGAGCCTGGCACGCTGGCTCAGGTGGCGCAGGTCATCGCCGACAATGACGGCAACATCTCCAATCTGAAAATCATCAGGAGCGCCCCTGATTTTTCCGAGATCGAGATTGATCTGGAAGTGTGGGACGTCAAGCATCTGAACCGCCTGCTGAGCGACCTGCGCGAGCGCCACGTCGTCAGTTCGGCCAATCGCGTCAACGCCTGATCGGCGTCATCAGTCTGGGAATCACTATGGAACAGCACGAGGTCATCGACGTCTTCCGCCAGTCCGGCGCGCTGCTCGAGGGGCATTTCATCCTGTCCTCCGGCCTGCACAGCCCGGTCTTCCTGCAGAAGGCGCGCGTCTTCATGTATCCGGATCGCACCGAACTGCTCTGCAAGGCGCTCGCCGCAAAAGTCCGCGCGAGCGGCCTCGAATTCGATATCGTCATCTCGCCGGCGCTGGGCGGGCTCATTCCAGGCTATGAAACGGCGCGCCATCTGGGCGTGCCTGCCCTCTGGGTCGAGCGCGAAGGCGGGGTCTTCCGTCTCCGCCGGTTCGACCTGCCGGAAAACGCGCGCGTCCTCGTCGTCGAGGACATCATCTCGACGGGGCTTTCAAGCCGCGAGACCATCGAGGCGATCCAGGCGCTGGGCGGCACTGTAGTCGCGGTTGCCTGCCTGATCGATCGGTCGGCCGGCGAAGCCGATGTCGGCGTTCCGCTCATCGCGCTGGCGGATTACAAGGTGCCGGCCTATCCCGTCGACGATCTGCCGCCGGAACTCAAATCTATTCCCGCCGTCAAGCCCGGCAGCCGCAATCTCTCCTGAATGGATCGGCTATAGTTCGCCGTCATGTTGTTTCGTCGTCGTCACCCCCTGCGTCTCCACCAGAAGCTCAACCATTTCCTTTGGCCGAAGCGCGGCTGGGGACGAGCGCTGCGCTATTATGGCAAGCGGCTGCTGCGCCTGTCGGGAACGCCGCATTCGATAGCGGCGGGCTTTGCTGCCGGTATCGCGCTGGCCATGACGCCGTTCATCGGTTTCCATTATCTGCTCTGCTTTGTGGCTGCCTTCCTGGTGCGCGGCAATGTGCTGGCGGCGGTCCTCGGCACCACGATAGGCAACCCGCTGACCTTTCCCTTCATCTGGTTTGCGACCTACGAGACGGGCAATGTCATCCTTGGCTGGTTTGGCAGAGCCAATCACTCCAAGACGGCGGAAGAGCTGACGCATCGCTTGCTGACGGATTCGTTTCACAACATCTGGCCGGTCATCGAGCCGATGCTGATCGGCTCTATCCCAATCGCGATCGTGGCGGGCGGAATCTCCTATATCGCCGTGTTCTTCGCGGCCGAGGCGTTCCAGACGGCGCGCCGTGAACGCTTCGCCATCCGCCGGCGCCAACTGCATGGCAGTCGTTTTTGATCGTCCATCCCTGAGGGAGCAAAGTCCGATGCCTCGTTTCGAACCGCTCCGCCTTGGGGTCAACATCGACCACGTTGCCACGATCCGCAACGCGCGAGGCGGCGCCCATCCCGATCCGCTGCGGGCGGCTGAGCTCGCTGTGGCTGCCGGGGCGGACGGCATCACGGCGCATCTTCGTGAAGACCGTCGCCATATCCGCGATGCCGATATCGATCGGCTGAAAGCCGAGCTGACCGTGCCGCTCAACTTTGAAATGGCGGCGACGCGCGAGATGGTGGCGATCGCCCTTCGCCATCGGCCGCATGCCGCCTGCATCGTGCCGGAACGGCGCGAGGAGCGCACGACCGAAGGCGGCCTCGATGCCGCCGGGCAGATCGCCAACCTGAGGCCGATCGTCGATGAGCTCGGCGCGGCCGGCATTCGCGTCTCGCTGTTCATCGCGCCCGACCCGCGCCAGATCGAAGCCGCTACCGAACTCGGCGCACCGGTCGTAGAGCTTCACACCGGAACCTATTGCGAAGCCCACGAAAGTGGCGCCGACGCATTCGCCGCGGAGACGCACCGCCTCGTCGAGGCCGCGCGTCACGGCGCTGCCGCCGGGCTGGAGATCCATGCCGGCCACGGCCTCTCCTACGATACGGTCGGTCCCGTGGCCGCGATTGCGGCAGTGCGCGAACTCAACATCGGCCACTTCCTGATCGGCGAGGCAGTGTTCGTCGGACTGGAAGCTTCCATACGGCGAATGCGCGTGGCGATGGACGAGGCGCGGGGCTTCGGACAGAATCGGATCGATCCTATCCACCAGACTGTTCGATAGCGCCCGGAGAGCTTTGAGATGCCGAGTCTGGTGCAGGCCTTAGCATTCGCGTGCGTGGCGCTGGTGTTGGGGGGCATTCTTGTCCTAAGGACGACGCACGTCGAGTCGAGCTGCTCTGGACGCATTGTTGACCTGCAGACCGCATTGGTCCGATCGGATGAGCAACTGGCGCAGGTCGCCAGTGCAGACATTGGAGTGAAGTGTCCGGTGTACCGCGACAGGGTGTCTCTGCTGCGGACTGCGAGTTCTCTCCGCGCTGTCTGCGGCGAACCGCAGGCCCTGCACAGTGACCTGTGGCGAGGCCTTGAAGCCGAGGCGCGGGCCTACGAAAATCTTCGGAATCAGGTTTGCGGCGGATTTGTTTCTGGGTCGCCAGCCGAACAGAGGCTTTAGCAACATGATCATCGGCCTCGGCAGCGACCTGATCGATATTCGCCGCGTCGAGAAGTCGATCGCGCGGTTTGCCGACCGCTTCATTGACCGTATTTTCACCGAGACCGAGAAGGCGCGCTCCGACCGCCGCAAGGAGCGGGCAGCGTCCTATGCCAAACGTTTCGCCGCGAAGGAGGCCTGCGCCAAGGCCCTCGGAACCGGGCTCAGCCACGGCGTATTCTGGCGCGACATGGGCGTCGTCAATCTGCCGACCGGCCAGCCGACGATGCATCTGACCGGTGGCGCCGCCGATCGTCTGGCGCATCTCGTGCCGGCCGGACACCGGGCGGTCATCCACTTGACGATCACCGACGAATATCCACTCGCCCAGGCCTTCGTCATCATTGAGGCGCTGCCGTCTGCACCGTGACGCAGGGTCCCGCCGCCGCGTTGCACGCTGCCGGAGAAGCCGATAAGAGAACCATCCGCCTGAGAGGGTTTCACGGCGCGATGGATGGAAAGGCGGATGAGCTTGGCCGGCGACACATACAAGTCTGACCGCGGCGGCTTTGGCGAAACCGTCAAGATCATCGTCCAGGCGCTGGTGCTGGCGCTGATCGTGCGCACCTTCCTGTTTCAGCCGTTCAACATCCCCTCCGGGTCGATGAAGGACACGCTCCTGGTCGGCGACTATCTGTTTGTGTCGAAATACGCTTATGGCTACAGCCGCTATTCGCTGCCCTTCGCGCCGGACATCTTTTCAGGGCGCATCTGGTCATCGCCGCCGGAGCGGGGCGATGTCGCGGTCTTCAAACTGCCGCGCGATCCGTCCGTGGATTACATCAAGCGCGTGATCGGCCTTCCGGGCGACAAGATCCAGATGATCGACGGTGTACTCCAGATCAACGGCAAGCCGGTGCCGAAGGAGAAGATCGACGACTATACGACGACGGATGAGTTCGGTGCCGAGGTGCGGGTCTCGCGTTACAAGGAAACGCTGCCGAACGGCGTGAGCTATACAGTGCTCGACCTCGATCCGCACAGCTTCTCCGACAACACACAGGTCTTCGAGGTTCCGCCCGATCACTATTTCATGATGGGCGACAACAGGGACAATTCCACCGACAGCCGCGTCCTCGGCGCGGTCGGCTATGTCCCGTTCGAGAATTTCGTCGGCCGCGCCGGCCTGATCTTCTTCTCGGTCAAGGAAGGCGAGCCGGCCTGGCAGTTCTGGCGCTGGCCCTGGACGGTTCGCTTTGACCGCATTTTCAAGCTGATCTGATGCCCCACGGTCTTGCTCCCCTGGAACAGAGTCTTGGCCATCGCTTCACGACGATCGATCTCCTCGAACGTGCGCTGACGCATGCGAGCGCCGTGGCGGAAGCGCATCTCGGCCATGCCGCGAGCTACCAGCGGCTGGAGTTCCTGGGCGACCGCGTCTTGGCGCTGGTCATTGCCGACATGCTGATTGCCGCCTTTCCTGAGGCCGAGGAGGGCGAACTCGCGCGCCGGCTGACCGCCCTGGTGCGCAATGAGAGCTGCGCCGAGGTGGCGCTCGAAATCGGGCTCGGCAACTGGATCCGCCTTGGCGGCGGCGAGATTCAGTCTGGTGGCCGCAAGAAGGCTGCGATCCTCGGCGATGTCTGCGAGGCGGTGATCGGCGCACTTTATCTCGACGGCGGCCTTACGGTGGCGCATGATTTCATCGCTGCCCATTGGCAGGCGCGGATGCTCAACTGGAACGGTCCGTTGCGCGACGCAAAGACGACCCTTCAGGAATGGGTCCAGGGCCGGGGCCTTGCCGCTCCGACCTATGAAATCGTGGAGCGCAGCGGTCCGGACCATGCGCCGAGTTTTCGCGTCGCTGTCACCATCGACAGCATGCCCATCGTGATCGGTGCCGGGCGATCCAAACGAGAGGCCGAGCAAAAGGCGGCGACCGCCGTTCTGGTCGCACAGGGGGTCTGGAGGCCCGAAACCCATGGCACCCATTGATGATCACACGTCCGCAGACAGGACGTCCGAAGACGCGCCTTTGAAGCCGCTCGAGACCCGCTGCGGCTTCGTGGCGCTGATCGGCGCGCCGAACGCTGGCAAGTCGACGCTGTTAAACCGTCTCGTCGGCACCAAGATTTCGATTGTCACTCACAAGGTTCAGACGACGCGCGCGATCATGCGCGGCATCGCGCTGGAAGGCGTCTCCCAGATCATCTTCGTCGACACGCCCGGCATCTTTCGTCCGAAGCGCAGGCTTGACCGCGCCATGGTCGATACGGCCTGGGGCGGCGCCAAGGACGCCGATCTCGTCTCGCTGTTGGTCGACGCAGAACGTGGGCTTGGCGATGATGTGAACGGGATTCTTGGCAAGCTTGCGGATGTGCGCCAGCCCAAGATTCTGATCCTCAACAAGATCGATCAGGTCCGGCGCGACGTGTTGCTCGAAATGGCCATGAAGGCCAACGATCGGGTACGCTTCGAACAGACCTTCATGATCTCGGCTCTCTCAGGCGATGGCTGCGGGGATTTCCTAAGCTATCTCGCTGGTGCTGTTCCCGCTGGACCATGGCTCTATCCCGATGATCAGGTCTCCGACCTGCCGCTCCGGGCGCTGGCGGCCGAGATCACGCGCGAGAAACTGTTCCTTCGACTGCATGACGAACTGCCCTATGCCTCGACGGTCGAGACGGAGCAGTGGAAGGATCAGGACGATGGGTCGGCGCGGATCGAGCAGACGATCTATGTCGAGCGCGAGAGCCAGAAGCGGATCGTAATCGGCCACAAGGGCGAGACCATCAAGGCGATCTCCATGGCGGCACGCGCCGACATTCAGCAGATGGCCGAAAAGCCCGTCCACCTGTTTCTCTTCGTCAAGGTTCGGGAAAACTGGGGTGACGATCCCGAGCGCTATCGCGAGATGGGGATTGAATTTCCGAGATAGCCGCTAAAGGTCGGCCGGCGCCTCGCGGAGCGGTAGGCTCAGGGAGCGTCCGCTGAGTGGGCGTTCGCCGATCCCGCTTCGATCAGGATCACCAGCAGCGAAGCCACCAGATTGGCGAGTTCGTCGAACAGCCGAAAATCCTCGACGCCACCGGCAGATTGAGCGCCGGTACTGAGAAGGCCGTCCATCTCGGCGATCTGCATCACCTGACGGATATGCGCTCGCGAGACGCTGAACTGACGAGCCAGGGCGGCGACGGACTGCGGTGGCCGGCCACTGGCGATTCTGAACATCGTGACGACGGCAATCGCAAGTCCGCCGTTGCGTTCGGCGAGCGCGCGAAGCCGAGGGGCGTGGTCGAGAAGGCGAAGACCAGACTTGTTCAGCGAGATGAGCGCCCATTCGGCCCTGCGGACGAATGCCTCGTTGTCATCGAGGCCCATGAGGATATGGGCGTGCTGCGGAAAGAGACGCGCGATCATCTCATAGAGCCGCCGCCAGAGGCCATCCAGCACCTCGTTCATTTCCGCGGTCGGCACGATGGGCCTTGCGCGCCCATCCTCGACGCTCGGACCGGCCGTGAGCAAGCCAGCCCAGCGCAACGTCGACGCGATCGCGCGTGCCCGTCCGCGACTGCAGATTTGCCATTCTTCGCAAAAAGCAGCGAGACGGACCTTTGAAAGTCTGTGGCCTCTTCTATCGGGCGAATGGTGGAGATGGCGCGCGGACAGCATTACAAGGAACCGGCCGCGATCGTTCATAACAATATGCAATAGCGGACGGGACGTATAATTCTCAAGTAATTCGACTAAAAGCGCGGTAACCTCAGAATTATACTGCGGCAACGCTCGCAAAGCTTTTGCCCCCGCCGCCACTGCTTCATTGGCAGTTCCCTGCCACGAGGCAGAGATCGGCGTGTCGAAATCTATCACCACAACCTGCCGACCTCGCTCCATTTGGGTTCGTCGTACGAATCAACGCCTACCTGCGGTTTTCGTTCGGCGATTTGAAACTGATCCATTTTTTGCCATTCCGCCGGGTAGGGCAAGCCGATATGTTTCACGCGGGGTGGCAAAAAGTACAGCAGTTTCAATTGTATCGGTGAATCATGAGCGCGTGCCGCAGACATGCGGCGCGATGGAACTTGCTGTGCTGAACGATGTACTCTTCAGGAGCAGTCATGACGTTGATGAGGCCGGTGGATCCGGCGGTGAGCATCTATCCTCTACCTATGAGTGCGCGTCGAGCTCGCTATGAAGCAAGAAACGCCCGGCGTCATCGCTTGAGATTGCCCAAGGGCCATCCCTATCGCAGTCTGCCGACATGGCTTCCCTACAAGCTAGCAATACTGATCAGCCGCAGTCAAAACCAGAATAAATAACGGTTGAACTGCGATCCGCAGGGATCGGCAGCTGTGATGCACGGAAGTGTAGGAAAAACAGATTCCTGAAGGATAGCGCCTGAAGGAACACTGATTTCGACAGACGAAAGCTGTCTCTGGCGAGGCGTAGACTTTCACGCCGAGCGCCTGAAACAAGGGCTAGCGGACTGGCAGTGTTGACCGCTGAAGCGGATCAATCATAACCGCTCTAGCCTTCAGGTTCGTCGAGATGCGAGGGCAGGGCGCTATCGAACCCCTTTGCAGCGCTACGGCGGCTGCCGACCCAGATATTATGTTGGGCGGGAAAACGGTCGGGCTCGTCCAGCGAGGCGAGGGTGACGTCGACGCGGATGTTGTCGTCGGTCATCGTCATCATCAGGGGCGTGCCACAATCGGCGCAGAAATGCCGCCGGCCAAGCGCGGACGATTCGTGGATCGCTGGTTCGCCGGCCGTCAGATGGAAGGCGGCGGCGTCAAACGTTGCCCAAGTCAAGAACAGCGCCCCGCCCGCGAGTTGGCAGAGGCGACAATGGCAGTGGCAAACGAGGCGCGGCGGTTTGTCGATCCGGTAATGGATCCGGCCGCACAGGCAGCCGCCGGTAATGGCGTCGCTCACAGTGAAAGCTCGACGAAGACCGGCACATGGTCTGACGGCTTCTCCCAGGCGCGGACATGCTTGTCGATTCCGACCGACACAAGATGATCGGCGGCCGGCGGCGAAAGCAGCAGATGGTCGATGCGGATGCCGTTGTTCTTCTGCCAGGCTCCGGCTTGGTAGTCCCAGAACGTGTAAAGCCCGCCTGCATCCGTCGTGGCGCGCAGCGCATCGGCAAAACCGAGCGCTTCGATCGCGCGCAGTGCCTGGCGGCTCTCGGGCTGGAACAGCGCGTCGGCCGTCCAGAGCGATGGATCCTTGGCGTCGCGCGGCTCGAGGATGACATTGTAGTCACCGCCTAGCACCAGCGGTTCCTCGGTCAGGAGCCGCGACGCGGCCCAGGTCCTGAGCCGCTCCATCCAGGCAAGCTTGTAGGTGAATTTCTCGGTGCCGATGGGATTGCCGTTCGGCAGGTAGAGCGAAACGACGCGAAGGGCGCCCGACGGCACTGAGAACACGCCTTCGATGAAGCGCGCCTGTTCGTCGCCATCATCGCCGGGCAGGCCGCGATTGACCTCGTCGAAGGGCAGCTTCGAGAGCAAGGCGACGCCGTTGAAGCCCTTCTGGCCATGCGTCGCGACATTGTAGCCGAGATCCTCGAAGGCCGTGGACGGAAAGCCCTCGTCGACCGTCTTGATCTCCTGCAGGCAGACGATGTCCGGCTGGGCCTCGCGCACCCAGGCGACGGCCGTCTCGATGCGGGCCCTCACTCCATTGATGTTCCAGGTGGCTATCTTCATGGGCGGCACACTAGTGCGAGAGCGCGCCGGTGCATAGGTCGCCGCGTCCTCATCCACGTCCGCTTCGGAAATGTCGTTCCGGTTCATTCGGTCGCAGCATCGAAGGGGCACCGCGCCGGCTGAGAATTCGTATATACCGTCGCGGTCCGCTGGAGCGTGACGGCGGCTGAAGGCTCAGGACGGGCTTGCCGAAGGGGAGACGACACGTTGGATGTACAGACGAGCGCCGTGGCGGATCCAACCGTCGAACCGCCTCTCAAAGGCATGGCGCGACGCATTGCGGTTCTGGTGGTCCTTCTCGCCTTCTTCATGGACATCCTCGACGGCACTATCGTCAATGTGGCCATACCCTCGATCCAGAACGGTATCGGCGCAGACTACGCTGCCATCCAGTGGATCGTCGCCGGCTATGCGCTCACCTTTGCGCTGTTCCTGATCCCGGGCGGCCGGCTCGGCGATATCTACGGCTACAAGACGATGTTTCTGATCGGCATGGCGGGCTTCACGTTTGCCTCAGCTGTCTGCGGCTTCTCGACGACGGGCCATGGCCTTGTGGCCGCCCGCCTGTTCCAGGGGGCGACTGCGGCGATCATGGTCCCGCAGATCATGTCGATGATCCAGATACTCTATGTCGATCCGCGCGAAAGGCAGCACATCTCGGCCTATTACGGCGCCATTGCGGGCCTTGCCAGCGTGCTGGGGCCGATCCTCGGGGCGCTGCTGGTGGCAAGCAGCCTCTTCGGCCTCGGCTGGCGCATGATCTTCCTCGTCAATGTCCCGGTCGGTATTTTCGCGCTCGTCGCCGCCTGGTTCGCGCTGCCGAACGCGCGATCGCCGCATCCGCTGAAGCTCGACCTGACCGGCACGGTGCTGGCGCTGCTGGCGATGAGCCTCCTGACCTTCCCGCTCATTCAGGGCCGCGAGCAGGGTTGGCCGCTCTGGGGCTTCGTCATGATCGCGGCGTCCTTTCCGGCCTTCTTGCTGTTCGCCTGGAGCCAGCGGCGGCGTGATCGCATCGACGGTTCGCCGCTCGTTGTTCCCGGCCTTTTTCGCTACCGGTCCTTTGTCATGGGCATCCTGATCGCCGGCAGCTTTTTCGGCGTCGTCGGCGGCTTCTTCCTGACACAGACGCTTTACATGCAGCTCGGTCTCGGATTCTCCGTGCTCGAGGCGGGCCTGACGGGCATCCCGTTCTCGCTCGGCGTCGCGGTAGCGGCGGGGGCGTCGGGTCCGCTGCTCGTGCCGCGCTTCGGGCGTCTTGTGCTGACCGTAGGCTGCTTCGTGCTGGCCGCCGCCATCGCGGGCCTTGGCGTAACGGCGGATTGGCTCGGTCACGACGTGACGCCGGTCGACATGATCCCGACGCTGATCATCGGTGGCATCGGCATGGGGCTGATCGTCTCGCCGGTATTCAATTTCGTGCTGGTCGACGTGCCCGTGCGCCACGCCGGCTCGGCTTCGGGCGTCGTCAGTGCCGTCGGCCAGGTCGGCACCGCGATGGGAATCGCGCTGACCGGGGTCGTGTTCTTTGGCCGTCTCGCCATCACGGCGCAGGATTTCGTCAGCGCCTTCGTCTGGTCGACCGGCTTCGGAGCGGCCGCGATGGTGATCGTCGGCTTCCTGACCTTTTTCCTGCCGCGCTATGCAAGGCCCAAGGAGGGCGTGTTCGGCGCGCATTGAAGTGGTTTTCGGACTTGGCGACATGGTCGCGTCTTGGCGTGGTGATCTCCCGACCCTAGTTTGAAGCGCGGGGCCGCAACGGTCCCGATTGCAATCCGCCGGGTTTGCCGGTGGCCGTTCAAGGGAGAAACGAATGCCGACACGTATTTCGGACGCCGAATGGCAGGGCGATCTCAAGGCCGGCAAAGGTTCGGTGAAACTCGGCAGCGGAGCCTATGAGGGCCAGTACAATTTCTCGTCGCGCTTCGAGAACGGCGTTGGCACCAATCCCGAGGAACTAATCGCCGCGGCGCATGCCGCCTGCTTCTCGATGGCGCTGGCTGCCGGCCTGAGCGGCGCCGGCCACACGGTCGACAGTGTCAAGACGACCGCGAAGGTCAAGGTCGATCCGGTTTCCGGCGGCTTCGAGATCACGTCGATCCAGCTCGTTACGGAAGCGAAGGTGCAGGGCATCGACAAGGCGGCTTTCGATGAGATCGCGGCAGCGACCAAGGAAGGATGCCCGGTCTCCAAGGCGCTGAAGGCCGTGCCGATCTCGCTCGACGCCAAGCTCGTCTGAGAGAGTGCAATTGTCCCAGCCGGCATGCCTTGACCGGGCAGGCCGGCTGGCGGACAGTCTCGCCCCATTGAGGGGTGCATGATGACACGAGACTATCCGCGCGAGACGATCCCGTTCGATCTGCCGCCTCCGTTTCCCACTGAAGGCTTCACGGACGCCGTCGAGGCCGTCGCCCGGCTGATCGAAATCTACGACGCCCATACCAAGCACTTGCGCGATCGATTCTTCGCCATGCTGAAGGGCGACGTGCCGGCAGGCCGCGTCCGCGCCACTTACCCGCAGATCGCGATCAGCACCTCAAGCTTCGCCAAGGTCGACACGCGCCTTGCCTATGGCCATGTATCCGGACCGGGCGACTACGCAACCACAGTGACGCAGCCGGATCTGTTCCGGACCTATCTGACCGAGCAGATCCGCCTGCTGCTGCGCAATCACGGCGTCCCCGTGATGATCGGGCCGTCGAGCCTGCCGATCCCGTTGCATTTCGCGTTTCCAAACGGCGTCCATGTCGAGGGCGAGCTCGCCGAGCGGATCGCGCGTCCGCTGCGCGACATTTTCGATGTCCCGGATCTCGCCGTCACCGATGATGCGATTGTCAACGGCACCTATGAACCCGTGCCGGGCACGCCCCTGCCGCTGGCCCCGTTCACGGCACCGCGGATCGATTATTCGCTGTTCCGGCTCGCCCACTACACGGCGACCGGGGCCGAGCACTTCCAGAATTTTGTGCTCTTCACCAACTACCAGTTTTACATCGACGAGTTCTGCGTTCGCGCCCGAAAGCTGATGGCCGAGGGCGGGGGTGGCTATTCGGCCTTCGTCGAACCCGGCAATCTCGTGACTCCGGCCGGGCACCAGGAGCCGATTTCAGGCCGCGCGCCACCACGCCTGCCGCAGATGCCGGCCTATCATCTGAAATTCGGCGCCTCAGCCGGCATCACGATGATCAATATCGGCGTTGGCCCTTCCAACGCCAAGACGATCACCGACCATGTCGCGGTGCTGCGCCCGCATGCCTGGCTCATGCTTGGCCATTGCGCGGGCCTCAGGAACAGCCAGGCGCTTGGCGATTATGTCCTGGCGCATGGCTACGTCCGCGAAGACCACGTCCTCGATGCCGATCTGCCGAGTTGGATCCCGATCCCGCCGCTCGCCGAAGTGCAGGTGGCGCTGGAAGAGGCTGTCGAGGAAGTCACCGGGCTTGAGGGCTATGATCTGAAGCGGATCATGCGCACTGGCACGGTCGCCACGATCGACAACCGCAACTGGGAACTGCGCGACCATCGGGAGCCGGTGCAGCGGTTCTCGCAGTCGCGCGCGGTAGCGCTCGATATGGAATCGGCCACCATCGCTGCCAACGGCTTCCGCTTCCGCGTGCCCTATGGAACGCTGCTCTGCGTTTCCGACAAGCCTCTGCATGGTGAATTGAAGCTGCCCGGCATGGCCTCGGAGTTCTATCGCACGCAGGTCGGACAGCATCTCGAGATCGGGATCCGAGCACTGGAAAAGCTGCGCGAGATGGCGCCGGAGCGGCTCCATTCGCGCAAGCTTCGCAGCTTCACCGAGCCATCTTTCCAATAGCGGGCCGGCGGGGCAGGTCGGATGGCCTATGCGATCAAGGCGGCTGTGGCCGATATCGCTGCGGCCCATTTCGCCTTCGAAGCCGCCAAGACAATGTATGGCGGCAAGCAGATCAGCGTCGGCGACACAATCTATCTCTTCGCGAGCGAAAATGAGGGCGGGCGCGGCCTGTTCGCGCGCGGCGCGGTAACGCGGGCAGATGCAGTTCCCCTCGCCGCGGGCATTGCGAGGCAAACGCCGCGCGTCTCGATCGCGGTGCGCGTAACCGGCCGCGCACTGCGTCCGCTCGGGCGGCTCGAACTGAAGCCGCTCAAGGAATGGGGCGATGACCAGCCCGGGACGGAGCTCAATTTCAAGTTCTACCGGCAGGCGACCGACAAGATCGTCGGCCTCTCGGACGAGGCCGCAGCCTTTCTCGAGACCTTCTTTTGAGCAGACCTAGAAGGCGTCCTGATGCGCCGAGGCCTTGGCGACAGCTTCGCCTTCCGGCTTGGGGCGAACGGGTTTTTTGCCGAGCGAGCCGGCGGTCAGGAAGCTGACGACGACCAGCGGCAGGCCGAGCCCGAAGGCCGAGCGGATGCCCCAATGCTCGGCGACGAAGCCGAGCAGCGGCGGCCCGAGCAGGAACACGACGAACGCGATCTGCGTCAGCGCGGCGACATTGATCGCCGCGGGCCGGTCGGTCCGCTGTGCTGCCGCCGAGACCGCAAGCGGGAACAGCGTCCCGGAACCGACGCCAAGCATCGCGAAACCAAGCAGCGACACTGCCGACATCGGCGAGAAGAACACGAGCACGATGCCAACGGCCATGACGACGATCAGCGTGCGTGCCACCGCTGCCGGCGAATGGCGATCGACGAAGCTGTCGGCGAAGAAGCGGGTCGTTGCCTGGCAGAAGGCAAACACGGCGACCGCGAACGCAGCGAGGAAAGGCCCCGCTTCGAAGACGTTGCGCATATAGATGGCCGACCAGTCGAGGCTGGCACCCTCCATGAGCATCGCCGACAGCGTCACCGCGACAAGCACGAGGATGGCCCCGGTCGGCCGCGCGAATTTCGGCGTGGCCGTTTGGCTTGTCTCGCGCTTCGGCGAGGGCTGGTAGCCGCCGAGGAACACCGTGACGCCGAGGATGGAGATCAGCACGACCAGCGCGAGATGTATTTGCACCGGCACGCCGAGATGGGCAACAACCCCGCCGAACAGGCCCGCGCTGAAGAAGCCGATGCTCCAGAAGGAATGCGCGCGGTTCATGATCCGCCGCCCGACGAGGAACTCGGTGCGGTCGGCCTCGACGTTGAGAATGATCTCGACGCAGCCGAGCAGGACGCCGACCGGGAACAGCAGCAGGAAGAAGGCGAGCGGCGAGGGGGCATGACTCGCGATCGCATAGCCGAGCGCGACGAGCGGAATGAGCGGCAGAAGTGCCCGGCGGAAGCCGATGCGCTCCAGAAAAGGTGCGGCAACCGTCAGCGAGACGAGCGTGCCGAGCGGCGTTCCGATCAGGCTGAGCCCGAGCGCGCCTTCCTGCACGCCCATGGCGGCCTTGATGTCCGGCAGGCGCGGGAAGATGTTGCCCATGCTGAAAGCGTAGACGGCGAACGCCGCATAAATGCGGTGCTGAGGTCCGAGCGGCAGGCCGAAGCGCATCGCTATTCTCGATCGAAGGAGGGCGGGAGGCGGGCCGAAGCAGCACCCTGGGGGAGGCGAGATATTGCATGCTCCGCCCAATCATGCAAGAACGTGCATGAATGGGTGTAAACATTCATATCCTCGCTGAGGAACGCTACCGGGTTATCCGTGACCTGCTGACGACGCATGGGCAGGTTCTGGCGAACGACCTCGTGGCGCGCTTTGGCGTTTCCGAAGACACCGTCCGTCGCGACCTGCGCGAACTGGCACGGGCCGGGGCGTGCCGCCGTGTCTATGGCGGCGCTGTGGCCGCCGCTCCCGATCTTGGCCCGGTCGGCGTCCGTGCCACCATCGCGCCCGCGGTCAAGGCGCGGCTGGCTGCTGAAGCGGTCAAGCTTCTGGTGCCGGGCCAGTTCGTCTTCATAGACGCAGGCTCGACCAACATCGCTATTGCACGCGCGCTGCCGCCGGGCATGGAACTGACGGTCGCCACGAATGCGCTCGGCGTCGCCAGCGTTCTCGCCGATAATCCCGATGTGAAGCTGATCGTTCTTGGTGGCGCGTTCGAGGCCTCGACAGGCGCCTGTCTCGGCGCCGACACCGTGCGGGCCATTGATGGGCTCAGCGGCGACCTGACATTTCTCGGCGCCTGCGCGCTCGACGCGTCAGCGGGCGTGACGGCCTTCGATCCTGATGACGCCGAGGCAAAGCGGGCGATGGTCCGCAACAGCCGAAGCGTTGCCGTGGCCGCGATCGCCGACAAGCTGGCGACGGCCGCGCCCTATCGCGTCGCGCCGATGACGGCGGTGGCCCATCTCGTCACGGAAGCGTCTGTACCAGATACGATGACGGCCGAGATCGAGGCGCGCGGCGCGATCGTTCATCGCGCTTGAGCGCAACAGATCAGATGGCGAAACTGGTGCCGCAGCCGCACGAGGACGTGGCGAGTGGGTTCTTGATCTGGAACGATTGGCCGATCAGGTCGTCGGCAAAGTCGATCTCCGAACCTTCCATGAAGGGGATCGAGACCGAATCGATCAGCACAGTCGCGCCGTTCTTCTCGAGGACGAGATCATCGGGATTGCGCGCCGTATCGAGATCGAAGCCGTACTGGAAGCCGGAACAGCCGCCACCCGAAACGCTGATGCGCAGCGCCGTGCCCCCCGCTTCCTTGGACAGGATACGGGCGATGCGCTTGGCGGCCCGGTCGGAAAGCGTGATGTCGAGCGTTGCAGTCGTCATGAGGTTGTTCCGTTGCCGGCCTACCTTTGGCAGGCCCTTCGCGATAGTTAAGAACGCGATCGGCAGTGTCAATGCGCCGAATGGAAGGGTGGCGACAGCGTGGAGCGGGAATTCGACGGATTGATCGGATTCGGCGGGTCGGACCGGGCGCCTTTTGCCGCCGATCCCGAGGCAAGCCGTGGCCGCCTCCACCGCGAGCCGGCGAGCCCGACGCGGACGCCGTTTCAGCGCGACCGTGACCGCATCATCCATTCGACGGCCTTTCGCCGTCTGAACAACAAGACACAGGTCTTCCTGTTTGACGAAGGCGACCATTTTCGCACTCGCCTGACTCATACGATCGAGGTGGCGCAAATCGCGCGTGCGCTGGCGAGGGCATTGCGCCTCGATGAAGACCTCGCCGAAGCTGTGGCTCTCTCGCATGATCTCGGCCACACGCCCTTCGGCCATGCCGGCGAACGGGCGCTTGATCGCGTCATGACGCCTTATGGCGGCTTCGATCACAATGCGCAGAGCCTGCGCGTCGTCACCAGGCTCGAACGCCGCTATCCGGATTTCGACGGCCTCAACCTCGCCTTCGAGACGCTGGAAGGGCTCGTCAAGCATAACGGCCCGCTGCTGGCGCCGGGTGCCGATCCGGCGACGCTCCCCGCTGCCATCCGGGCCTATTCCGCCGAGCAGGATCTCGAGCTTTCCACCTTCGCCTCCGCCGAGGCGCAGGCGGCGGCGATTGCCGACGACATCGCCTATGATGCGCACGACATCGATGATGGCCTTCGCGCCGGGCTTCTCAGCATCGAAGGGCTGCGCGAAGTCCCGTTTCTCGCGAAGATCATGGCGGATATCGAGCGTGCGCATCCAGGCGTTGCCGGGCCAAGGCTGATCAACGAGATCGTCCGACGGGTCATCACGCGCATGATCGAGGACGTCATCGGCGAGTCGCTGCGCCGGATCGAGGCTGCAGAGCCCGCGTCGATCGCCGATATTCGCCGCCTCGGCCGGCCACTCGTCGGATTCTCGCCGGAAATGGCCGCTGCCGATCGCGCTGTGAAGGCTCATCTGAAGCATCGTGTCTATCGCCACGAGCGGGTGATGGCGGTCATGCGTTCGGCCGAGCATGTCGTCGAGCGGCTGTTTGAGCGTTATTTGGGCGACGAAGCCGCTCTTCCGGACGAGTGGCGGCCATCGTCAGATGATGCCGATCCAGTCCGCCGCGCGCGCCGGATCGCCGACTTTCTGGCCGGCATGACGGATCGCTATGCGCTCCGCGAACATAAGCGCCTGTTTGACGCATGGCCCGATTTGGGCTAGGCGCCAGCATCCCGTAGAGCCTCGCCGAAAGCGTCCGCCCGATCATGAATATTTTCCGCGACTTCACCGCGCGCGTCACATCGGCCGTCGAGGTCATCCTCGCCGCCGGAGGCCATGCGGGCACGGATCTTCAGCGCGTTGTCGTCGAGCCGCCGCGCGATGCTGCTCACGGCGATCTGGCGACCAACGCCGCCATGGTCCTGGCAAAGCCGCTCGGGCTGAAGCCACGGGATCTCGCCGAGGCCATCGCCGGTCGGCTGCGCGACGACGGGGACGTCGCCTCGGCGGATGTCGCTGGCCCTGGCTTCATCAACATCACGCTTTCGGAAGGCTATCGCGCCGAGGCGCTGCGGGCGGCGATCCTCGCCGGCGCCGCCTATGGCCGCAGCACGATCGGCAGCGGCACCAGCGTCAATGTCGAATATGTCTCGGCCAATCCGACCGGCCCGATGCATGTCGGCCATTGCCGTGGCGCGGTGGTGGGCGATGCGCTTGCCAACCTGCTCGCCGCCGCCGGCTACGGCGTCACCAAGGAATATTATATCAATGACGCCGGCGGCCAGGTCGATGTCCTCGCCCGCTCGGCCTTCCTGCGCTATCGCGAAGCGCTGGGCGAGACGATCACCATTCCCGAGGGACTTTATCCGGGCGACTATCTGAAGCCGGTCGGCGCGGTGCTGGTCGAGCGCTTTGGCGATGCGCTCCTGGCGCAAACTGAGGCGGAGTGGCTGCCTGTGGTCCGGCAGACCGCGATCGACATGATGATGGCGATGATCCGCGACGATCTCGCGCTTCTCAATGTCCATCACGACGTGTTCTTCTCGGAAGCCTCGCTCGCCGGGAGCAATGGCGGCAAGATCAAGTCCACCATCGATGACCTGACGGAGCGCGGCTTCGTCTATAGCGGTACGCTGCCGCCGCCGAAGGGCCAGCTTCCCGACGATTGGGAAGATCGCGAACAGCTCCTGTTCCGCGCGACCGATGTCGGCGACGACATCGACCGGCCGCTGGTCAAGTCCGATGGCAGCTACACCTATTTCGCCGGCGATGTCGCCTACATGAAGGACAAGGTCGATCGGGGCTTCAAGCGCCTGATCTATGTCCTTGGCGCCGACCATGGCGGTTATGTGAAGCGTCTTCAGGCACTTGGCCGGGCTCTTTCAAACGGGACTGTCAGCGTCGAGGTGCTGCTCTGCCAGTTGGTGAAGCTGTTCCGGGCCGGCGAGCCGGTGCGCATGTCGAAGCGCTCTGGCGATTTCGTGACGCTGCGAGACGTCGTCGAAGAGGTCGGCCGCGACGCGGTGCGATTCATGATGCTCTACCGCAAGAGCGATGCGCCGCTCGATTTCGACTTCCAGAAGGTCACCGAGCAGTCGAAGGACAATCCGGTCTTCTACGTTCAGTATGGCCACGCCCGCGCTGCATCGATCTTGCGGAACGCTGCGATCGAGGTTCCGGACATCGACCTTTCAGCGCAAAGCCTTGCCGGGGCTGACCTTTCGATCCTTCAGGATCAGGGCGAGATCAGCCTGCAGCGGCGGCTCGCCGAATTTCCGCGCCTCATCGAGGGCGCCGCGGAGTCGCACGAGCCCCACCGCGTCGCTTTCTTCCTCTACGAGCTTGCCGCCGAGTTCCACCAACAGTGGAACCGAGGCAAGGATCTGCCGCAATTACGCTTTATTAACGCTGATGAGCCAGCATCGACCATGGCTCGGCTTGCCCTTGTTCATGCCATAAAGCAGGTGCTGTCATCCGGGCTCGATGTGCTTGGCGTGAGCGCGCCCGACGAGATGCGCTGAGCATTTCATCGCGAGCGTTATTTCGGCCCGCTTGAGAGCGGGCAGGCGGAGAGTGTAACGCGATGGCAGATCGCTTTGACAAGTCTTTTGCGCGCCGTCCGGCGGGCGAGGTTCCGCGTCGTGATGACACGGCCGACCTTCCCGAGGACGATCCGCTGGTAGAATTGGCCCGCATCGTTTCGGGCAATGAGAGCTTCGACCAGATCCTCGGCTCGCGTTATCAGCCGCAGGAGGCACCCCTCCGGGCGGCACCCCGTTCTGCGCAGCCGCCGCGCGATACCTCGTTCGACCTTGAGGCTGAGCTGCTGAACGACCTGCATTCCTCGTTCGACCCTGGTGCACGATCGGCGCCGGCCCCGCGTGCGCCAGAGCCGCGGGCCGCTGAACCGAGGATGTCCCAGCCGCGCGCGCCGGAGCCGGTCCGGGTGCCGCCACGCGCTGCTCCTGAGGCGCCGCGCGTCGACGATTTCGATCATATGGCTGTTCGCCCTGGCGCGCCCATTGCGCCGCCACGCGCTGCGATGCCGGCATCACCTGCGCCCGACCCCTATGTCGCCTCGCCGGATTTCGGTCGCGGCCGTGTTCCGGAATCCGTGCAGCGTCGCCCTGTCGCGCCGCCGGCCCCTCCAGTTCCGCCGGCTCGCGATGACGATGATTACGGCGACGAATACATCGACGACGACGATCTGCGCGCCGATTACGATGGCGGCGACGACGGCTATTTCGATGATCCAGATTTCGAGCCCGAGCCCCCGCGCCGTTCGCGCAAGATGCTCATAACCGCCGGCGTGGTTCTCGCTGTGCTGGTCGCCGGCGGCCTCGGCGCCCTGGCGCTGAAAGGGCGGTCTTCGGTCAGTGGCGGCGGCACGCCGCAGGTGATTGCGGCGGACCAGAGCCCCACCAAGGTCGAGCCCGCCGTTCAGCCGACGCAGAACCAGGATACGCAGCAGAACAAGCTGATCTACGACCGCGTCGATCCCGACAAGTCGTCGCCGGACCAGCTGCAGATTCCTGATGATGGCACCGCGGATGCGACCGCGCAGTCGAACGAGAGCCAGGCGAGCCGCGAGATTTCGCGCATCATCCTGCCGGGTGGGCCAGGCGACCAGTCGACGAGCCCGGCCGTTCCGGGGGGCGACAATACAGCCGACACCGGCGACGATGCCGGCCCGCGCAAGGTTCGCACTGTTGTCGTGAAGCCGGACGGCACCATCGTTTCCAGCGAAGCCACGCCGCGTGGCGGCGCGCCGGCGTCAACCGATGTCGCCAGCGCCAATCCGCCCGCCGCGACCGCCATGCAGACGCCGACAGCGAGCAGCCTCGACACCCCGCCTGCTGTCGCAGACGACACCCCGCCCGCTGCGGCCACTGCCAAGGACACCTCGCAGCTTTCGGCTCCCGCCCCCGCAGAGCCCGAGGTTGCTGCTGCACCGACGCCGGTTCCGGCAACGCCCGAGCCTCAGCCTGCGGCGCCGGCTGCAACGCCTTCGAGCGGCGGTTTCGTGGTCCAGGTCTCCTCGCAGCGCACGGAGGCTGCCGCGCAGACGGCCTACAAGAACCTGCAGCGGAAGTTCCCGAGCCTGATGGGCGACCGCCCGCTGGATATCGCCAAGGCCGATCTCGGCGCCAAGGGCATTTATTACCGCGCCCGCGTCGGCCCGATGGCGACACGCGACGAAGCCGTCAATTTCTGCGAGCAACTGCGCGCGGCCGGCGGGACCTGTATCGTCCAGAAGAACTGATCATCTCTTGTCCGGCCGCCTCAGCCGTCCGTTGCGGACAGCGGGCGGCCGGTCTTGCTTTCGGCCGCCGAAGCGCGGAACGCTAAGGAACTGGGACGCTCCGCCGAATCGCGGACCGTCGAGCGCATGAGCGAGCATCGCCAGAATGACAGCCAAGGCCTTCATCTCCGGCTGCGCCGGGACTGCTCTCACTGCCGACGAGATCGCCTTTTTCCGGGAGGCGAGGCCTTGGGGCCTCATTCTCTTCAAGCGCAATATCGGCACACCGGAAGACGTCTGCGATCTCGTCGCAACCTTTCGCGAGGTTCTGGGCGATCCCGAGCGGCCTGTGCTCATCGATCAGGAAGGCGGACGGGTCCAGCGCATCGCGCCGCCTTTGTGGAAGAGCCGCCCGGCCGTGCGTTTCGCCGGAACGCTCTACGCAAATGATGAGGCTGCCGGGCGTCGCATGGCCTGGCTGCAGGGTCGGCTGATCGCGGCGGATCTCGCCGATCTCGGCATCACGGTCGATTGCCTGCCGGTGCTCGATGTCGCAACCGCCGAGACCCATCCCGCGATCGGCGATCGTTCTTACGGCCACGACCCCGACATGGTCGCCATCCTGGGCGCGGCGACCGCCGAGGGCCTTTTGGCCGGTGGCGTCCTGCCGGTCATGAAGCATATGCCCGGCCATGGCCGCGCGGTGATCGACAGCCACCACGCCCTGCCGGAAGTCTCCGCCAGCCTCTCCACCTTGCAGAAGACCGACTTCGCGCCATTCCGGGCGCTGGCCGCGCTGCCGATGGCGATGACCGCTCATATCGTGTTCAAGGCGATCGATCCCGACCAACCGGCGACGACGTCGAGCAGCGTGATCGAGACGATCATTCGCGGGCAGATTGGCTTTGATGGACTCTTGATGAGCGATGATCTCTCGATGAAGGCCCTCGGCGGCGATGTCGGCGAACGCGCCGCGCGGGTCATCGGTGCCGGCTGCGATATCGTGCTCCACTGCAATGGAGACATGGCTGAGATGCGCGCCGTCGCTGCCAGCGTGCCGATGCTCGAAGGCCGCGCGGCCGAACGCGCCGCCGCCGCTCTTGCCCACCGGACTGCCGCGCATCCGTTCGACCGCGAGGCGGCAGAGGCCGAATTCATGATCCTCGCCGAGCGGTCGGGCTTGCCGCCGGCCGTCAGCTGAGGCGCCCGATGGCGGAAGCCGCGCGCGGCGAGGGCAGCGGACCGGAAACCTGGGAACGTCCAGACAGGCCGAAGGCGGACGCCGACGCACCGCTCGTCGTGGACGTCGACGGTTTCGAGGGGCCGCTTGATCTGTTGCTGGCGCTGGCCCGCAACCAGAAGGTCGATCTCGCGCGCATTTCCATTCTGGCGCTGGCCGATCAGTATCTCGCTTATATCGAGGAGCTCAGAAAGCTGCGGCTTGAGCTTGCGGCCGATTATCTCGTGATGGCGGCGTGGCTGGCCTTCCTCAAATCGAAGCTTCTTCTGCCCGAACCGCAGGCGGGCGACGAGCCGAGCGGGCAGGAGCTGGCGGCGGCGCTCGCCTTTCGCCTGCAGCGTCTCGAGGCGATGCGCGATGCGGCGGCGCGGCTTGTCAACCGCGACCGCGCCGGCCGCGACGTCTTCCCGCGCGGCGCGCCGGAACCGGTCGAGCTCCTGCGCCGAAGTCGTTACTCCGCCTCGCTTTTCGAACTTCTTTCCGCTTATGCCGCACAGCGTCAGCGGCAGATGGTTTCGATCGTCCATGTGCGCCGCCGCCAGGTCTGGTCCTTGGCCGAAGGACGTGAACTGCTCGAGCGGATGATCGGTTCGATCGCCGAATGGACGCCGATGGAGGTCTTCCTGTCACCCTATCTCGTCTCGCCGGAGATCAGGCCGAGCGTGCGGGCCAGTGCCTTCGGCGCCAGCCTCGAACTGGTGCGGGAAGGCAAGCTGGCACTGCGCCAGGATGGCGCGTTCGCGCCGATCCTGCTCCGCGATGCCGCAGCGAGGGACGATGATGGCTGAGCCCACCGCGATCACGTCGCTTGCCCCCGAAGCGCAGCGCATGGCGCTCCGCATGGTCGAGGCGATTCTCTTCGCGAGCGCCGAGCCGCTTTCCGCCGACGAGATCGCCTCGCGGCTGCCTGATGGCAGCGATGTCGCGAGCCTCCTGCGCGAGTTGCAGCACGCCTATTCCGGACGTGGCGTGACTCTCGTGAAAGTGGCGGGCAAATGGATGTTTCGGACGGCGGATGATCTCGCCTTCCTGTTGCGGCGTGAGCAGGACGAGCCGAAAAAGCTCTCGCGCGCGGCGCTGGAAACGCTGGCGATCATCGCCTATCACCAGCCGGTGACGCGGGCCGAAATCGAGGAAATCCGCGGCGTCTCTACATCCAAGGGCACGCTCGACGTCCTCCTGGAAACGGGGTGGCTGCGCATGCGCGGTCGCCGCAAGACGCCTGGGCGGCCGATTACCTATGGCACGACCGAAGACTTCCTGATCCATTTCGGCCTCGAATCGGTCGGCGATCTGCCTGGTCTCGAGGAATTGCGTGGTGCGGGCCTGCTCGATGGCCGCATTCCGCCGGGCTTCTCCGTTCCCGAGCCGCGTGACGCGCCCGATCTGACCGAAGACGAGGACCCGCTCGACCCGGAGGATCTCCTGCCCTCGGCGCTTCGAGAGGATTGAGCCCCTCAATCCTGTCGACCTCGGCGTTCCTTCAGGCTAAACCGCAGCATGACCGCCAATATACCAGCCACCGCCAGCGCCTCGCCGGAAAGCGCACCTTCGCTCGAACGAACCGCATGGGGGCGCCGGGGAACCGCCGGCGTCACGATCGCAGCGCGACTCGGCTTCGAGGATGTCACCCATCATTATGGCAGCGAGATTTCGCTGCGCGGCATTGATCTCTCGGTCGAGCCGGGCGAGGTGGTCTCGCTTCTTGGTCGCTCCGGCTGCGGCAAGACCACGCTTCTACGCGTGACGGCCGGGCTCGAAATGCCCTCGGGCGGCCGGGTGACCATCAACGGCCGCGAGATTGCCGGACCGAAGACGCATGTGCCGCCCGAAAAGCGCGGCATCGGGTTGATGTTCCAGGATTATGCGCTGTTTCCGCATATGACGATCCTGAAGAATGTCATCTACGGACTTGCCTCGACGCCGCGCGCCGAGGCGGAGCGGCAGGGTCATCGCTCGCTTGCCCGTGTCGGTCTCGAGGGCTTCGCCTCTGCCTATCCCCATGAATTATCGGGCGGTGAACAGCAGCGTGTCGCGCTGGCCCGCGCCATAGCGCCGCGTCCGGGGGTCCTTCTGATGGACGAGCCGTTTTCCGGCCTCGACAAGCGCCTGCGCGACCATGTCCGCGACGAGACGCTGGCCATCATCCGGGAGACCCGGGCGACCTGCATCATCGTCACGCATGACCCGGAAGAGGCGATGCGGATGAGCGACCGGATCGCGTTGATGCGGGCCGGTCGCCTGCTGCAGATCGGTACGGCGCGTGATCTCTATGAGCGGCCGGTCGATCTCTACGCGGCCCGATTCTTCTCGGAAATGAACGAGTTCGGCGGCATTGTGCGCGGCGGCCGGGTCGAAACACCGGCCGGGACCGTCGATGCGGGGGCGCGCGGGGAGGGCAGCGCGGTCACGGTCGGCATCCGCCCGCAGGGCATTCGCCTTGGCGATGAAGGCGTCGCCGGACGCGTCGTCGGCCATCGCTTCCTCGGCGAGGTCGACCTCTACGACATCGCGGTCGATGGCAGCGACGTTCCGGTCAAAGTGCGCACGCGCGGGCCGGTGCCCTATCGGATCGGGGACACCGTGTCGATCGCGCTCGAGGAGCGCGACGTGCTCGTATTTGATAAAGCCGTACAATAGCCCTACATGCCGCGTAGGATGAGGTCAGGTTGCGGCAGCGGGACGGGTCTGCGATAGTTCGTTCCGGCTGCGCCGCAGAAGGCGCTTTGGAGAGGGTTCATGGGTTCGCTTAGCATTTGGCATTGGCTGATCGTTCTGGTGATCGTGCTTTTGCTGTTCGGCAAGGGCAAGATCTCGGACATGATGGGCGACGTCGCAAAAGGCGTGAAGAGCTTCAAGAAGGGGCTCGCGGATGACGACGAGACGGTCGTGCGTCCGACTGGCAATATCGACCACAAGCCCGCCGACATCGTCACGCCGACGACCGACGAAAAGACGCGCGCCAGCAGCTAGCATTCGAGGAGCCGCCGGACATGAGAGACCGCCGCGTCGTCGACGGGGCGTGGTTTTGCGTGTCGGCGGGCATTGATCGATGTTCGATATAGGCTGGAGCGAAATCCTGATAATCGCCATCGTGGCGATTGTCGTGGTCGGGCCAAAGGACCTGCCGCCGATGTTGCGCGCGGCGGGCCGCATGGTCTCGAAGTTGCGCAAGACAGCGGGCGAATTCCAGAGCCAGTTCAACGAGGCGCTGCGTGAAGCAGAGCTCGATGGCGTCAAGGATTCGCTGAACGAGTTGCGCGGCCTCAATCCGATGAACGAGATCCGCAAGCAGCTCGACCCGATCCAGGCAGCGCTCGCCAAGCCCGAGCCTGTGGCAAAGCCCGCGCCGGATCCTGTGCCGCCGCCGATGGATCAGCTCGCCCAGCCGATGACCGACGCCGATCTCGTTCCGGCTGCCGATCCGCTGCCGGTCGATCAGGCCGCTCAGGCGGAGAAGAAGCCTGCTCGGAAGCGGAAGCCGAAGGCAGACGTCGCCGAGGGCGAAACGCCGCCCGCGCCGAAGCGTGTCGCGAAACCGAAAGCGGCTGAAGCTGTCGCCGAAGCCGAGGTTGTCGCGGCGGTGAAGAAGCCGCGCGCGCCGCGTGCCAAACCCGTGGCCAAGGCTGCGCCGACGACCTCGTCACCGGCTGCGGAGCCTTTGCAACTCGACCTCGCCTCGTCGCTCAGCCCGCCGGCTGCGCCGCTCGCGCCGATGGTTCCGGCCGCCCCGGCCAATGAGATCGCTGCTGCGCCGACCCCCGCGCCGCCGACTGAAGAGCGCAGTTGATGACCGACCAGCCGACGCAAGAAGACGAGATCGAAGCCAGCCGCATGCCGCTGCTCGATCATCTGATCGAGCTCAGGCAAAGGCTGATGTGGGCGATCGGGGCGATCCTGGTCGCCTTTCTGGTCTGCTTCTATTTTGCTGGCACGATCTACAACATCCTCGTCATTCCCTATGAATGGGCGGTCGGCCCGGCACAGGACGTCAAGCTGATCTATACGGCGCCGCAGGAATATTTCCTGACGCAGATGAAGCTGGCGCTGTTCGGCGCAGTGTTTATCGCCTTCCCGGTCATCGCCTCGCAGATCTACAAGTTCGCCGCGCCCGGCCTCTACAAGCATGAGCGCCGCGCTTTCGTGCCCTATCTGATCGCGACGCCGATCCTGTTCTGTCTCGGCGCCGCGCTGGTCTATTTCCTGATCCTGCCGCTGGCGCTGCATTTCTTCCTGTCGTTCCAGCAGACAGGCGGCAACGGCAAGGCTTCAATCGAGGCGCTGTTCAAGGTCAACGAATATCTCGGCCTGATCATGACGCTGATCCTGGCCTTCGGCACGGTGTTCCAGCTGCCGGTGATTCTGACGCTGCTCGGCCGCGCCGGCATCGTGTCGAGCGAGATGCTGAAGTCGAAGCGGCGCTACGCAATCGTCGTCGCCTTCATCATCGCCGCCGTCCTGACGCCGCCGGACATGATCAGCCAGATCTCACTCGCCGTACCGGCCATCCTGCTCTACGAGATCTCGATCTTCTCCGTGCGCATGATCGAGCGCCAGCGGAAGGCTGCTGAAGCAGCAAAGGCCGCGGCCGACGCGAAGGGCGAGTAGGGGCGGGCGCGGTCGTCGTCGTTCCCTTCGCCGATAACACTCCGCCGTCACGCCCGGGCTCGTCCCGGGCATCCACGTCTTGCTCTTGATGTCGGGGACATCGCCGCGTTTCATCAAGCAAGTCGTGGATGGCCGCAACAAGTGCGGCCATGACGGCCTGAGCGTTGAAACGGCCGGCGACACATCCGAGGGCAGCTCCTGTAGAACCGCGAGCCCCCGCGCACTCGCTCCGGCCCGCGAGATTGACCCGGCGGGTTGATCCCTGTCCCGTCTCCCTCTATCCCTCAGGCGCCGCCGCGCATCTGTGGACGGCGTCAAGCCGAGACCCCTGTCATGCTCGATATCAAGTGGATCCGCGAAAACCCCGCCGCCTTCGATCGCGCGCTGTCGCGTCGTGGCGCGCCGCCGGCCGCCGAGGCGATCCTCGGCCTCGACGAGGAGCGGCGCGCGCATGTCCAGAAGGTGCAGTCGGCGCAGGAGCGGCGGAATTCGGCCTCCAAGGAAATCGGCAAGGCCAAGGCTGCCAAGGACGAGGCGACCGCTGCCGCGCTGATGGCCGAAGTCGGCGAGATTAAGGAATTTCTCGCTCATGCCGAGGAGAAGGAGCGCGAACTCGACACGGCGCTGAACGGCCTCCTCGCGACGCTGCCGAACATCCCTCTCGACGACGTACCGAATGGCAGGGACGAGCACGACAATGTCGAGAAGTCGATGTCCGGCCAGAAGCGGCTCTACGACTTCGAGCCGGTCGAGCATTTCGAGATCGGCGTCGCGCAAAAGCAGATGGATTTCGAGACGGCCGCCAAGCTCTCCGGCAGCCGCTTCGTCGTGCTGAAGGGCGGTCTCGCCCGGCTCGAACGCGCGCTCGGCCAGTTCATGCTCGATCTGCACACAACGGAACACGGCTACACCGAAGTCCAGCCGCCATTGTTGGTGCGGGATGAGGCGCTCTATGGCACGGCGCAATTGCCGAAATTCGAATCCGACCTGTACATGGCTCGCAGCCCTTTCGCTCGAGAGCTTGAACACTGGAAAATGGCTAGGGAAGATCTCGCGGCCACTAAGCGCACTGCAGAAGATAAGCTTTGGGTGTCATTGAATGGTGGCGATGCTCTTTTCGCCATAGAAGCTGAGACCTCTGAGAGCAGCCCTGCGGTTGTTGAGCGACAGCGCGATATTCGAGTACTGGCTGATGATTTAGAGAAGCTGGATCGCAAGATTGCAGATTTTACTTCCAAAGCGGAAAGCGCAGGCGCAGGTCTCTGGCTCATCCCGACTGCCGAAGTCCCGCTGACCAATCTCGTTCGCGAATCCATTCTCGACGAGAAGGAACTGCCACTCCGCTTCACCGCGCTGACGCCGTGCTTCCGTTCGGAGGCGGGTTCGGCCGGGCGCGATACGCGCGGCATGCTGCGCCAGCATCAGTTCAACAAGGTCGAGCTGGTCTCGATCACGACGCCGGAGACCTCGCTTCACGAGCATGAGCGGATGCTCGGATGTGCCGAGGCTGTGCTGCAGGCGCTGGAGCTGCATTACCGCGTCGTGACGCTCTGCACCGGCGACATGGGCTTCGGCGCGCAGAAGACCTATGACATCGAAGTCTGGCTGCCGGGCCAGAAGGCCTATCGCGAGATCTCGTCCGTTTCGGTCTGCGGCGATTTCCAGGCGCGGCGCATGAATGCGCGCTATCGCCCGGCAGGCGATGCCAAGGGCACGCGCTTCGTGCACACGCTGAACGGTTCCGGCACGGCGGTCGGCCGCTGCCTGATCGCGGTGATGGAGACGTTCCAGAACGGCGATGGCAGCGTCACCGTGCCCGCGGCGCTGCGGCCCTATATGGGCGGCGTCGAAAAAATCTCCGCTTGAAGGCAAGGCTTTCCGCTTGAAAGAATGACGATGCGCATCCTGCTGACCAATGACGACGGCATCCACGCGCCGGGCCTCGCGGCACTTGAGCGCATCGCACATGCGCTTTCGGATGATGTCTGGGTGGTGGCGCCTGAGACCGACCAGTCGGGTCTCGCGCATTCGCTGACGCTGAGTGATCCGCTCCGCCTGCGCCAGGTTTCGGAAAAGATCTTCGCGCTGCGCGGCACGCCAACGGACTGCGTGATCATGGCTGTGCACAAGGTGCTTGGCGGGGTGCCGGATCTCGTGCTGTCGGGCGTCAATGCCGGCCAGAACGCCGCCGACGACGTGACCTATTCGGGAACGGTCGCCGGCGCCATCGAGGGGACGCTGCTCGGCATTCCCTCGATCGCGCTCAGCCAGGCTTCGCACTCGGTCGATGGGCGGCGGACGATCGCCTTCGAGACCGCCGAGCGCCATGCGCCGGCCATCATCGAAAAGCTCGTCGCGCACGGGGCGCCGCGCGGTGTGCTCTACAACGTGAATTTCCCGGGCTGCCCCGCCGAGGCGGTGACCGGCCTCAAGGTCGCGGTCCAGGGCGTCGTCAGCCATGGCCTCGCGATCGAGGAGCGCACAGACGGGCGCGGCAATCCCTATTTCTGGCTCAAATACCAGCGTGCGGCGCAGGAGCACGATGCCGGGACGGATATGCACGCGATCACGCATCGGGCGATTTCGGTCACGCCGCTGCGGCTCGATATGACCGCCTATGACGAACTGGCTGGCCTCAAGATGCTGTTTGGCGATTCCTGAGAGGCTGTTTGAAAAGTCGGCGGCTGAGGGCGGCCCGAGGGATTTTGGTGGCGCAGCAGGAGATGATCGAAGGCGATATCCTTCGATATCGGCGAGATCATTGACGAACTGCGGCGCGAAAAGACCCGGCCGACCGACCCGACCGATTTTTCAAACAGCCTCTTAGGTTGCACTAACAACCCGTTTACTAGTGCTGGTGCATCACTCGTCACAAGAAGGCGAGGGCGCGTAGCGTATGGCACTCGGGGCGGTCCAATTCCATCCGGCGGATGATTTCGACGACGGGACGCGGATTCCGATCGCCGAGTTCCTGTTGCGATTGCGCCAGATCGGCATCGTCGACCGCCAGATCCTGGCCGCCCTCGAAGCCGTCCCGCGCAGCCTGTTTCTCGATGGCGAGGCGCGGCATGGACCGCTCTTTGCCGAGCGGCCGCAGCCCATCGCCTGCGGCCAGCAGAATACGCCGCCGATCATCGTAGCCCGGATGCTGAAGGCACTCGCCCTGACCGGGCGCGAGCGTGTGCTCGATGTCGGCACGGGGACCGGCTATCTCGCCGCCGTGCTCTCGATGTCCGTGCGGCATGTCTACACCGTGGAGCGCTTCCGCACGCTGGCCGGCGCGGCCGAGGCGCGGTTCGCGGCCATTCGAAGCGACAGCATCACATCGGTGTTCGGCGACGGCATCCACGGCTGGTCCGAGAAGGCGCCATTCGATCGGATCGTCACCACGGCCTCGGCGCCGCAGCCGCCGAAATATCTCATCGATCAGCTCGCGCCGCATGGCGTCATGATCATGCCGGTCGGCCCGGCCGATGGCCTGCAGATGCTGACCCGCTTCCAGCGCGTCGATCGCAGCATCGAATCGACGCCGATCTGTCCCGTGCGCTTCGTGCCCGTGATTCCCGGCAAAGCCGTCCGGCTCTGACGCGCCGGCGCCCGGGGCGGGTTGTCCACATCCACATCGCGAATTGGTTGACGGACATTCGTGGCGCCCATGCCGCAGGTCTGCCGCGATCTCAAGGCGCCGCTTGGGCTTTTCGAAGACGAATCCGAGTCGCTTAAGCCTTTGTCAACGTTACCGCTGTCTACTCGCGACATCGAAATTTTGTGGCGTCGAGAGTATTCACCGATGCGTAGAAGCGTTCTCTCTGTTCGGTCCCGCGTTCTGAGCCAGGTTGCGGTTATCTCCCTGCTCGCAGGGCTGACAGCTGCATGCAGCGGGGATGCATCGCGATTCGGTATTCCTGCCTTCACCGGCAGCACCGCGAACCAGAAGGCGATCATCGGCGGCGACCAGCCGATGCCGGCCCCGGTTCAGCCGAGCCCCTATACGCCGCCTTCCCAGGTCCAGCGTTCCGATATTCCGCCGACATCGGCGCAGCAGGATGCACTCCTGCCTGGCGTTGCGCCCGGCGAGCGGGCGGTGGCCACGGCCGCCGAGCCGCAGCCCCTGGCCCGTCCGGCTGCAACAGCCGCCGTCGCCAGCAAGGGCGGCTGGGATACGGCCGGCGGCACGGTCGTGACGCTCGGCAATGGCGAGACGCTGTCGTCGATCTCGCGCCGCTATGGCGTGCCGGTCAAGGAACTGGCCCGCGTCAACAACATCTCGGATCCGTCCGCCGTCGGCATCGGCACGCGCATCACGATCCCGACCTATGGCGTCGCCGGAGCGGTTCCGAAGCCCGTCGCGGCGACTGCGGAAGACAAGAAGCTGGCGAGCGCCGAGGCATCGACCTCGCTCGGCGGCCTGCATACCGTGACGCCCGGCCAGACGCTCGATCAGGTCGCGCGGCTCTATAATGTGAGCCCCAAGGAAATCGCGGCGGTCAATCATCTGAACGCCGCCGACACGCTGAAGAGCGGCCAGAAGATCAAGATCCCGGGGCCCACGCCATCCGGCACGGTCGCGATGCGTCCAGATCCGGCGCGCAAGCCCGAGCAGGCCAAGGGCGACGACCCGGAAGGCACGCCCGTCGCTGCGGCCAATCCGCAAGTCGACGTCCCCGCGACGACCGCTTCGATTGCGCCCGTTCCGAGCAACACAGCTGCCGGCGATGCGGCCAAGGAAATGGCCGCTGCCGCCAAGCCGCAACCCCCGGCCGATCAGACCGCCTCTGCCCCGGTCGCCGACGCACCGTCGACGAATGGCACGTCGTTCCGCTGGCCGGTGCGGGGCCGTATTATCGGCTCGTTTGGCACCGCCGCGACCGGCGAGCGCAATGACGGCATCAACCTCGCGGTGCCGGAAGGCACATCGATCAAGGCCGCCGAGGCCGGTACCGTCATCTATGCCGGCAACGAGCTCGAGGGTTATGGCAATCTGGTGCTGATCCGCCATGCCAATGGCTGGGTCTCGGCCTATGCCCATAACAGCCAGATCCTGGTGCAGCGCGGCGATACCGTGCGCCGCGGACAGATCATCTCGCGCGCCGGAACCTCGGGCTCGGTCAGCGCGCCGCAGCTCCACTTCGAGCTCCGCAAGGGCTCCAAGCCGGTCAATCCGATGGATTACCTGCAGGGCTGATCCGCGAAAGAAGCGCTTGAAATTCGAGGCCGGCCGGGGAAAACCGCGCCGGCCTCAAATATTTCCGCGCCGGGCCGCGCGCCAGAGCCGCCACTGCACCTGCCATTGCGGCAGCGCGACAGCCGTCTGGAACGGGTCGTAGCCGCGCTTTTCCATCCTGAGAAGCGTCGGCTCGACGAGAGCCACGGGCAGGAAGGCCGGCAGGAGCGCAGTGTCGAGCCGCCCGATCGCGGCTCGTGCCTTGTCGCGATGGCTGCGGGCGATCGCGCGCATCTCCGCAAGGAGCGCCATCAGCGCCGGCGTCGCGCGACCCGCGAAGATATCCTCGGCTTTGACGCCATGCTTCGCCATGAGGTGGGCGGGCAGATAGAGCTGCTGCCGGCGCGCGTGCCAGGGCAGGGCGCGCAGAAGCCCGGTGATCGCCTGTGCGACGCCGGCGTGGCCACTGGCATCGGCGCTGCCGGGATCGCGACCCTTGGCGAGGACCAGCGCGCCACACTGGATCAGGGCTGCGGCGGTCTCGCCGGCATAGCCTTCGAGATCGGAAAGGCTCGGCATCGGATCGTTGTAGAGATCGAAGACGCGCGCCTCGATGAGGTTGATGAGCGCGGCGCGTGGCAGGCTGTTGAGGCCGATTGTCTCGATGAGCGCTGCGGCGACCGGATTGCCGGCGACCTCGCCATTGGCCGTGCCTTCGAGCAAATCGCGCCACCATTGCAGCCGGATCTCGCCGGGCAGCGCCTCGCTGACACGTTCGCGGACGCGGGCGATTTCGAGATTGAAGGCATGCAGGGCGAAGAGGTAGCGCCGCTCGCTCTCGGGCGCGAAGAGATCGGCGAAGAAGCGCTCGGGGTCGTGCTGGCGGACTTCACTGGCAGCGAAGGCAAAGGCGTCCATCGGCTTGGCCGCTCAGGGCGCGATCAGCGCCGCCGCGACCGATCGGCCCTCGGCGAGCAGGATGTTGTAGGTACGCACGGCGGGACCCGTCGCCATGATCTCGACGCCGATCGACGCCTCGCGGAGCGCCTGGCGGAGCGGGGCGGAGATTGCGGCGATGTCGCGTCCAGTTCCGATGACGAGCACGGCGATGGCAGACGCCTCGTCGAGGACTGGCGCCAGCGTCTCGGCGTCGAGTTCAGCGGCGCTTTTCGGCGCCCAGCCATAGATCCCGCTCGGCAGCGCCAGGATCGAGCCCGGATGCGCCATTTCGGCAAAGCGGAAACCCGCTTCGCCGCCATAAGCATCGATCGGCACCTGCTGCGGCAGATGCTGCTGGCGCGGAACGATCGGCGCGGGGCGTTTGAAAAGCGCCATGGCCGGTCAGGCCTTCTGCGGCGCCGCGCCCTCGTCCTTCTTCTTGTCGTTCATCGCGTCGGAGCGGAGGCCGAAATAGATCAGCACCGGAGCCGCGACGCAGATCGACGAGAAGATCGCCGCGATCACGCCGAAGATCATGGCGAGCGTGAAGGCGCGGATGACCTCGCCGCCGAAGATGTAGAGCGAGAACAACGCGATCAGGGTCGTCATGGTCGTGATGACGGTTCGGCCCAGCATGTCGTTGATGGCGCGATCGATCAGGTCGCCAAGCGAGATCTTCTTGTATTTTCGGAGCGTTTCGCGAATTCGGTCATAGACCACGACCGTATCGTTCAGCGAGTAGCCGACCGTCGTCAGAATAGCCGCGAGCGAGGTCAGGTTGAATTCGTGCTGCGTGACCACATAGAAGCCGAACGTCATGACGACGACATTCGCCGCCGAAATGATACTGCCGACGGCGAACTGCCATTCGAAGCGGAACCACACATAGATGGCGATCGCCGCGAAGGTCACGAGCATTGCGAGGCCGCCATTGAAGGCGAGTTCGCCCGAAACGCGGGGACCGACGATCTCGATGCGCCGGAATTCGGCGGTATCGCCAATCAGCCCGCGGACCTTGCTGATCGCGTCCTGCTGCGCAGATTCGCCGCCCGGTTGCTGGCCGACGCGGATGAGGATCGAATTGTCCTCGCCGATCGTCTGAACCTGCACGTCGCCGATGCCGAGGCCGTTGAGCGAGCCGCGCAGCTTGCCGAGATCCGGCTTCGGATCCTTGGTCTGGATCTCGATGACGGTGCCGCCGAGGAAGTCGATGCCGTAGTTCGGGCCGATCGCGAAGAACAGCACGACCGACATGATCGACAGGAAGGCGGCGATCGGGAACGTCCAGCGCCGCATGCGCATGAACGGGATTTTGGTGTTGTCCGGGACGAGGCGAAGATGGCGCATGATGACTGTCCTTCGTTCGCTCAGAGCGAGATCTTGGTCGGACGACGCCAACGCACCCACATCGCCACCAGGAGGCGCGTGAAGGTGAAGGCGGTGAACATCGTCGTCGCGACGCCGATGGCATGGGTGACCGCGAAGCCGCGGATCGGGCCGGAGCCGAGATAGAACAGCACCACCGCCGCGATCAGCGTGGTGACATTCGCGTCAAGGATGGTGCCGAGCGCGCGATGGAAGCCGGCATCGATCGATGCGATTGCCGAGCGTCCGGATCGGTATTCCTCGCGGATTCGCTCATAGATGAGCACGTTGGAATCGACCGCCGTGCCGACCGTGATGATGACGCCGGCGATACCGGGCAGTGACAGCGTCGCGCCGAGAAGGGTCACGATGCCGAAGATCATCACCACATTGACGATCACGGCGATGTTGGCGATCCATCCGAGCACGCCATAGGTCGCGATCATGAAGGCGCAGACCGCGGCGGTGCCGATGATCGCGGCGATCTTGCCGGCGCGGATCGAATCGGCGCCGAGACCCGGGCCGACATTGCGCTCCTCGACGATCGTCAGCTTGGCCGGCAGCGAGCCGGCGCGCAGCAGGATCGCGAGATCATTGGCCGACTGGATCGAGAACGAGCCGCTGATCTGACCGGAGCCGCCGAGGATCGGTTCGCGGATGACCGGTGCTGAAATGACCTTGTCGTCGAGCACGATGGCGAAGGCGCGGTTGACGTTCTTCTGCGTCACATCGCCGAAGATCTGCGCGCCGCCGGTCGTCAGGCGGAAGGAAACCACCGGCTCGTTCGAGCGCTGGTCGAATGTCGCCTGCGCGTCGGTCAGATCCTCGCCGGTGATGAGCGGCGTTTCGTCGAGCACATAGTTGACGTTCGGATTGTCCTGGCCGGGCAGGACGATCGTGCCGGGCTTGCGCTGCGGCTCGGTCTGGCCGGTCTGGTAAGACGAATCCACCAGATGGAAGGTGAGCTGCGCGGTCTGGCCAACCAGCGACTTCAATCGCTCGGGGTCGCCGAGGCCGGGCGCCTCGACGAGGATGCGGTCCTGGCCCTGGCGAGTGATCGAAGGCTCGACGGTGCCGAGCTGATCGATACGCCGCGCGATGACCTCGATCGACTGGTCGACGATCTGGCGGATGCGCTGGGTGAGCCCGGCTTCCGAATAGGTCATCTGAACGAGGCCGTCGCTGCCGACGGTCAGGTCGAACTCGTTGATCGCCGTGCCGCCGAGGAGCGAATTGCCGAGCGGGTTGCGCAAGGGTTCGAGACGCGTCCGCACGAGGTCGAGCTGGGAGACATCGCGGACGCGCAACTGCACGCCCTGTCCCTGGACGCCAAGGCCGGAATAGCCGATGCGCGGCTCCTGCAGCATCGCCTTGCGGATTTCACTCACCAGCGTGCGCAGACGGCGCTGGACATAGTCCTGCTTGTCCACCTCGTAGAGCAGGTAGGCGCCGCCCTGCAGATCAAGGCCGAGGACCATCTGGCGTTTCGGCACCCAGCTCGGCCAGGAATCGACCGTTTCCTTCGAAAAGAGATTCGGTACAGCGGCCAGGAGCCCGACCAGCACGATGGCCAGGATCCCGATCATCTTCCAGCGAGTGAAGTGGAGCATGGGAGTTTGCGTTCCAGATGGCTTCGACCGTGTGACCGGCCGTTATCGGTGAAAGGACTATTCGCCTTCCTTGACCGGCTCGCCCTTGGCGCGCACGTCGGCGATGGCGGAGCGCGACACACGGACGCGCACGTTTTCGCCGACTTCGAGCAGCAGCTCGCTGTCGTCGACGACCTTGGAGATCTTGCCGATAAGGCCGCCGGTCATGACGATCGTGTCACCGCGGCGGACATTCTTGATCATCTCCTGATGCTGCTTGGCGCGCTGACGCTGCGGCCGGATCATCAGGAACCACATGATCGCGAAGACGAAGATGAACGGGACGAACTGGATCAGCATCTCCATGCTGCCGGCGGGGCCCGCGCCGGCTGCCTGGGCAAAGGCTTGGCTGATGAACATCGACGATTCCCTATGCTTCTGCGATCCGGAGGGAACGCATCAAAAAAAGCGCGTCGCTTGCGCCGGCCTTCACATAGGGAGAGACAGCGGCTTGCAAAACGGCGCGGACTATAGCGGCGAGGCCGGCCTTTGCAAATGCAGCCGCCAGCGTGTTACCGCAGGCCGTCTTCATCCACTGTCGACCCCGATAAATCAAGGAGCGTTCGCGGAATGGGCGAGCTTGACCTGACCCCGATCGCCGAGCGGCTCGACCGGCTGCTCGCCCTCATCGAGCGCGCGGTGCCGCCGGCGCGTCCTCCGATCGATCTCGAAGCTGCCGATGCCTTCGTTTGGCAGGCCACCACGGCGAGCCTCCAGCCCGTGCCGAAGGTCAATCGCGTCGCCATGACGCTTCTGAAGGGCGTCGACCGGGTCCGCGACATTCTCGTCGACAATACCGAACGCTTCGCGCGCGGCCTTCCTGCCAACAACGTCCTGCTCTGGGGCGCGCGCGGCATGGGCAAGAGTTCGCTGGTCAAGGCGGCGCATGCCGACGTCAACCACGCGGCCGCCGCATCGCCGGGCGGCCATGCCCTGAAGCTGATCGAGATCCATCGCGAGGACATCGACAGCCTGCCCGAGCTGATGGGGATCCTCAGGAAGTCCGACCGGCGCATCATCCTGTTCTGCGACGACCTGTCCTTCGACAATGACGATACGTCGTACAAGTCGCTGAAGGCGGCGCTCGATGGCGGCGTCGAGGGACGGCCCGAGAATGTCGTGTTCTATGCGACGTCGAATCGCCGCCATCTCCTGCCGCGCGACATGATGGAGAACGAACGCTCGACGGCGATCAATCCGAGCGAGGCGGTCGAGGAAAAGGTGTCGCTCTCCGATCGCTTCGGCCTGTGGCTTGGCTTCCACAAATGCAGCCAGGAGGATTACCTGGCGATGGTGCACGGCTATGCCGGCCATTTCGGGCTCGAGTTGCCGGAGGCCGATCTCGATTGGAAGGCGCTCGAATGGGCGACGACGCGCGGGGCACGTTCCGGCCGGGTCGCCTGGCAGTTCACGCTCGACCTGGCCGGACGGCTCGGCGTGGCGATCGCGGAGTAGGCGCCGGGGTGTCGGACACAGCGTCCGCCGTTCGTCCTCGAGATGCCTCATCCCAAGGAATGATCTGCCATGCGCTATCTCTGCCTTGTCATCGTCGACCCGGCCCGCATCGAAGGCCTTACCGAGGCCGAGCATCGGGCCATCACCGCCGAGTCGCTCGCCTATGATGGCGAACTTACGGAGCGCGGCATCCTTGTGACCGCTCATGCGCTCAGGGAGCCGCCGACCGCGACAACCCTCCGCGTGCGGGAGGGCGAGACGTTCTACACCGACGGGCCGTTCGCCGAGCTCAAGGAGCATATCGGCGGGTTCATCTTGATCGATGTGCCCGACCATGCGGCGGCGCTCGCCGTCGCCTCGGGAATCCCGATGGCGCGCTACGGTTCGATCGAGGTGCGCGCGGTGCGCAGTCTCGGCTGAGACCAGCCTATTCGGCCGCCTCGCGCAGGCCTCCTGCGAGCCAGGCGGCCGCGTCGGCCCGGGCGCGAGCCGTCAAGGCATGCTTCTTGGCCAGCGTCTTTTCGGCGCCGCGCAGCCGCTTGCCGGGCTCCTTCGGAACCTCAATCGGCGGAAACAGGCCGAAATTGACGTTCATCGGCTGGAATGACCGCGTGCTGCCTTCGTCGGCGACAATATGACCGCCGGTGATGTGGCGCAGCAGCGCGCCCATTGCCGTGGTCGGTGGCGGCAGCGACGGGGCCTCGCCAAGACGTTCGGCCGCTGCGAAACGGCCCGTCAAAAGCCCGATCGAGGCCGATTCGACATAGCCTTCGCAGCCAGTGATCTGCCCGGCGAAGCGGAGGCGCGGCATGGCCTTGAGGCGCAGCGTCGGGTCGAGGAGCTTCGGCGAGTTCAGGAACGTGTTGCGGTGCAGTCCGCCGAGACGCGCGAATTCGGCATTCTGCAGCCCCGGGATCATCCGGAAGATCGCGGTCTGCGCGCCATATTTCAGCTTGGTCTGGAAGCCGACCATGTTGAACAGCGTGCCGAGGGCATTGTCCTGGCGAAGTTGCACGACGGCATAGGGTTTGACGGTCGGATTGTTGGGATTGGTGAGGCCCACCGGCTTCATCGGCCCGAAGCGCAGCGTCTCGCGGCCGCGCTCGGCCATGATTTCGATCGGCAGGCAGCCATCGAAATAAGGCGTCGCCGCTTCCCAGTCCTTGAACTCGGTCTTGTCGCCCGCGATCAGCGCGTCGACGAATGCGTGATATTCGTCCTCGGTCATCGGGCAGTTCAGATAGTCGGCACCGGTGCCGCCAGGCCCGGCCTTGTCGTAGCGCGACTGAAACCACGCGATGTCGCGGTCGATGGAATCGAAATGCACGATCGGCGCGATGGCATCGAAAAAGGCGAGCGAATCCTCGCCGGTCAGGCCGCGCACGGCTTCGGCAAGCGCCGCGGAGGTTAGCGGCCCCGTCGAGACGATCACATTGTCCCAGTCCTCGGGCGGCAGCCCCGCCACCTCGCCCCGCTCGATCGTGACGAGCGGGTGGCTGGCGAGAACGGCCGTCACGGCGGCCGAGAAGCCCTCGCGATCAACGGCCAGTGCACCGCCGGCGGGAACCTGATGCTTGTCGCCCATCGCCATGATGAGGGAATCAGCCATCCGCATCTCGGCATGCAGCAGGCCAACCGCGTTGGCTTCGGCATCATCGGAACGGAAGGAGTTGGAGCAGACGAGCTCGGCGAGGCCGTCGGTCTGGTGGGCGTCGGTCTTGCGGACCGGGCGCATCTCATGCAGCACGACCGGCACGCCGCGCCGGACGATCTGCCAGGCAGCCTCGGAGCCGGCGAGGCCGCCGCCGATGATGTGGATCGGACGCGTTGCCGCGCTGTTTGAAGTCGGATCGATGGAGGTCATGGCGCGGACATTATGGCGCCGGCGCGCTGCAAACAACCATCCGCCCGGCTGGAAGCCGGGACAAACGAAAAACGCCCGCCGGGGAGGAGATCGGCGGGCGCTTCTCAGAGGTGGCGACGTCGCGAGGGAAGAGGTTCGCTAGTCGCCTGATCGCTGGGACGAGGGAGGAGGTTCGTCCCTGCGAAACTGAATTCTTAGTAACCGGCAACCGCGTTGCGTGCCACCTTGGTGATGTCGGCACGGTTGATGCCGAGATCGTCGAGCTCACGGCGGGTCAAACGCGCCAGCTCGTTATAGGTTTCACGATACTTGAGCCAATTCTTGTAGCTGTTGATGAGGTTCATCGCGGACATCCTTCAATCTGATCTCTGGGGTGGCAACAGTTTGTTTCTTGCCTCGCCCTTTGTTGATCCGAATGTAGGAGGGACCCGCGGATATGAGCAGCCGGAAAAAACGCATGGCTGGAATGCGGATGATGCAAGGCAGCATGCGCACTCATCGCTATTGTGCGATGCAGCATCCAGCGCTGAAGCGGACCCCTGGCGCTCCGGCCACTCGCGTTTCGCGACGCGGGATCGTCGGGTTCGCGTGCGCGCCGATCTAGACGACGATGCGCCGATAGAGATGCCATGTGGCGTGGCCGAGCACCGGCAGCACCACGGCAAGGCCGAGGAAGAAGGGCAGGGTGCCAAGCACGAGCAACACGGCGACGACGACGCCCCAAAGCGCCATCGGTCCCGGGTTGGCCACGACGGCCTTCAGCGATGTCAGCATCGCGGTCGCTGCGCCGACGTCGCGATCGAGAAGCAGCGGGAACGAAACGACGCTGATCGCCAGCACCAGCACCGCGAAGAGGAAGCCGACGAGATTGCCGATGACGATGAGCGTCCAGCCTTCCGGCGTTGTCAGGACGCGGCCCAGGAAATCGGGCATCGAGGCTGCGGCTGCATAGCCGAATGTGGCGACATAGATCGCGTGGGCGGTGGCCAGCCAGCAGAGGAAGATCACCATCAGCAGCAGGCCGAGCGCGATGATGGCTCCGAAGGACGGTGAATGGCGGATGTCGAGGACATGGACAGGCGCCGTATCGAGCTTCTGCTCGCGCCGCCGCGATAACTCATAGAGGCCGAGAGCCGCGATCGGACCGACCAGCGCGAAGCCGGCCATGAGTGGAAACAGCAGCGGTAGCACGGCCGTCCCATAGACCAGCCGTCCGAGGACCAGGCCGAGAACCGGATAGATGATGACAAGAAAGAACGCATGCGACGGCATCGCCAGGAAGTCGTCGAGACCTGCGCGGAGCGCGGACCCGATGTCGCCGATGCCGATCCGGCGAACTGCCGGCACCGCGCCATCAGCGACGGAGCCTGTGATCACATTGGATAGAGCCATGAGCCGATCCTCCCTCTGCCGCAGCAAGCGGCCGTCGAACGGGGCGGACTTCCCGGGTGGTGAGCACTGGCGCCGCTCCCGAAGCTGCGACAGGATAGCGCAGCTTCATCATTTCGACTGATCACAATCCCGCGTCTGCGATGTGGTGGATGCACCAGCAAGAAGAGGAGCCTCCATGCAGCAGCTTTCGAGCACAGGACGACGCGTTCTGGACGATCTTTCCACCCGCCATGGCGTCGGCCAGGACGCGGCGGAAACGCTGCTGGCCGCACTGGTCGTCGGAGGCGGCAGTCAGGCGCAGTTCAATCATCCCGAGCTCGGCGGCATGGGCCAATGGTCGGCCGGCGGCATGATCATGATTGGCGACATGTTCAACAACGGCCTCAAGCACCAGATCGACGGCTTCCTGAGCGAGCTCGCGACGGCGTTGCGGGGCGGCGATCTGTTCGAGCCGGCAGCTCCCGATCGGCGGGATGGCAGGGAGGGCGCCGGCCTGTTCGCGCCGGGCGGCGGCTTCGCCGCGACGAACTGGCCGGATGATCTCGGAACGCCCGCATCGAGCGGTGCCCAGAACGATCTGCACTATGCCTATTTCCCGGATACGCGGCGCCTCGCCATCCGCAAGGGCGGTCACATCACGCTCTATGACACCGCCGATCATGCCATCGGCGGCGTTTCACAGCAGCAATCCGGCGACCAGAGCCTGACCTTCACCAGTCAATACGGCACCGTCCGTCTCGACGCGCTGCGGCGCGTGGCCGGCGAAAGCGAAAAAGGTAATGAAGCCCCTGCGCCGGAGCTCACGCCTCAAGCGCCGGATTGGCCTGCGACAGCGACCGCGTCGTCTTCATCGTCCGCCGGGGGCGATATCATCGGGATGATCGAGCGGCTGGCGACGCTCAGGGAACGCGGCATCCTTTCGGATGAGGAATTCGCCGCGAAGAAGGCCGAACTGCTGGCGCGGCTCTAGCGTTGAGCCGCTTGCCGGCGGTCGTGCGGCTGCTTGCCACCTCAATCGATTGAAATTCCTCCGGTCGGCGGTGCCGCGGCGGTTGAGGTGCCGCCGCCACTGTGTCAGTCTGTCGCTGAGACGCCAGTCTCCGCGAGGATGAGGGGAGGAACCCGGATCCGCGACTGACGAACCGCGACCAGCCGGAGGCCGCGGGCTCTCTCATGACGCCGGCTCATAAAAGACAAAGACAAAGAGTTTGTTCGGGAGGACAACCGTGTTCAAGAAGCTGACACTCGCCGTGGCGGGTCTGGTCATGGCTGTCGCCATGCCGCTCGCCGCCGAAGCCAAGACATTCTATTGGGTCTCGCATGGCGGCCCCGCCGATCCGGTGTGGACCTATTTCCTCGCCGGCGCCAAGCAGTGGGCGTCCGACACGGGCAACACCGTCAACACCTCGTTCCACAATGGCGACGTTGCCTCGCAGCAGGAAGCCGTGCGCGCCGCTATTGCCGCCAAGGCTGATGGCATCGTCACCACGAGCCCCGATCCGGGCAGCCTGGTCGAGATCGCCAAGGAAGCGAACGCCGCCAAGATTCCGATCATCAACTTCAACACGCCCGATCCCAAGGCGAGCTTCAATGCCTATGTCGGTGGTGACAACGTCACCTTCGGCAAGCATTGGGCGCAGTATCTCGTCGACAAGGGGCTGGTGAAGAAGGGCGATTTCGTCTGGATGCCGGTCGAGATTCCGGGCGCCACCTATGGCGTGCAGGAAGAAGAGGGCATCAAGAGCGTGTTCGAGCCGCTCGGCATCACCTATGAGGTGACCGAAGCGACGCTCGACCAGGCCGAGGTGATCAACCGCATGGTCGATTATCTCACGACCAACAAGACCAAGGTCAAGGCGATCATCGGTCTTGGCGACCTCGTCACGGGTTCGGTCAAGCGCGTCTTCGACCAGGTCGGCGTCAAGCCGGGCGAAATCCCGGTCGTCGGCTGGGGCAATTCGCTCGACACGACCCAGGAAGTCCTGACCGGCTATGTCAATGCCGGGCAGTGGCAGGACCCGCAGGCGACCAGCTATGTCGCGCTGTCGCTGGCCAATATGGCCGCCAGCGGCATTCCTCCGGGCTTCAATGTCATCACCGGCGCGCTGTACGAGAAGGACACCGCGCAGGTCTACGACGACATTCTTTCCGGCAAGAAATAGCACCGAAGATCGTGAATGGCGCGGCGGCTCCTGCCGCCGCGCTTTAAGCATCCGCCAGGCGCGCCGGGCGGCACCGCTGTCCATTCATCATGCGGGACCAAAGTGGAACATCGATCGTTCATCCAGCGCTTCATCGGCCGGCCGGAATTCGGTCCCCTGGTGCTTCTTCTCGTCGAGGTCGCGATCTTCTGGTCGATCAACCCCGACTTCCTTTCACCGCTCAACATCTCGAATACGCTGGCCTTCACGGTCGAGCTCGGCCTGATCGCGCTCGCCATGACGCTGCTGATGACCTCGGGCGAGTTCGACCTGTCGGTCGGCTCGCTGTTCGGCTTCTCGCCAGTGCTGATGTGGACCCTTTTCAACGCCCACATCATGCCGCTCGAGCTTGGCTTCGTCGTCGCGCTGATCGTGGCGGCCCTGATCGGCCTTGTGAACGGCTGGTTCGTCACGAAGCTCAAGATTCCGTCCTTCCTCGTGACGCTCGGCATGCTGCTGGTGGTACGTGGCACGGCGCTGTTCGTGACCGACGGCTTCCCGCAGCGCACCTGGAGCGCCGGCGGCAGCGTGCTGGCCGAGGCCCTGGTCGGCGACTTCTATGTCGGGCCGTTCCGCATCTATGCCTCGCTGTTCTGGTTCATCGCCGCCGCGATCATTCTCGGCTATGTGCTCACAAAGTCGCGCACCGGCAACTGGATCCAGGCTGCCGGCGGCAATCCCGGCGCGGCGCGGGCACGCGGCGTCAATGTCGACCGCGTCAAGATCGGCCTGTTCATGCTGTCGTCGGTCATGGCGGCGCTGGCGGGCATCATCTCGTCAGTCCGCACCTCGGCTGCCAATCCCAACAGCGGCACCGGCTATGAGCTCGAGGTCATCGCGATGGTCGTCATCGGCGGCACGGCCCTGACCGGCGGCCGCGGCACGATCATCGGTACCGTTCTCGGCATCCTGATCCTGCGCATCATGCGGAACGGCATCGTGCTGATCGGCGTGCCGGGGCTTGCCTACAACATCTTCATCGGCGCGATCATCCTCGGCATGATGGCGCTGCATTCCTGGCTCGAACGCCGGCATCAGGCGGGGACGTGATCATGGCCGAACCGCTCATCCGCATGCAGAATATCCGCAAGTCCTACGGTCGCGTGCTCGCGCTCGACGACGCGACCTTCCATGTCAACGAACGCGAAATCGTCGGCCTGCTCGGCGATAATGGCGCCGGCAAGTCGACGCTGATCAAGGTGCTGTCCGGCGCCGTGCCGCTCACCAGCGGCGATATTTTCGTGCGCGGCCGCAAGGTGCAGTTCCGCACGACCAGCGACGCCATCGCGGCCGGCATCGAGACGATCTATCAGGACTCCGCGCTCGTCACCCAGCTCTCGATCGCGCGCAACCTCTTTCTCGGTCGCGAGCCGATCAAGGGACCGCGCTTCCTGAACCGGCTCGACCAGGAGAAGATGAACGAAGTGGCGCGGGAGCTTCTGCGCGAGGTCGGCATCTCCAAGAATATCCCGCCGACGACGCCGATCGGCTCGCTGTCCGGCGGCGAGCGCCAGGCCGTCGCCATCGCGAGGGCGATGCATTTCGACAGTGACCTGATCATCCTCGATGAGCCGACCAACAATCTCGGCGTCGCCGAAACGCAGGGCGTGCTGTCCTTCGTACGCAACGCCCGCGATAGCGGGCATTCCTGCATCTTCATCGCCCACAACATCCATCACGTCTTCCAGGTGGTGGATCGCATCGTTGTCATGCGGCGCGGCAAGGTGGTCGCCGATGACATCGATCCGAAGACGACGAGCGTCGCGGCCGTCGAGGACGTCATCACCGGCATGTCGGAAATGGCCGGCGGAGCGCTGCCGCATTGAGGTGATCGTGCGGCGCCGTTCGCGTCTCGCCGCTCGATCTGTTATCATTTTATCGGAGCCGACTCGTCATCTCGCGCATTGACGGTCGAATGCAACGCCCGACCAAGAGAAGCCTCCCCCATGAAGCACACCTACGCCGCCCTCGTTCTCCTTGCCGCGACCGGTCTTGCCGGCTGCCAGAGCCAGCCGATGCAGGTGTCTGCGCCGATGATGGCCGCGCCGTCAAACGAGCCGCTTGCCTGGGTGCGCAAGGACGGCCAGAGCGGTCGGGCCAATCCGGCCCTTGCTGACCAGTTTGCTTCGGATCGCGCCGCCTGTGTCGCCCCGCCCGGAGACAATGCTTCGCTCCGCGCCGCTGAAAGCTGCATGTCGGGTCGTGGCTATGTCCTGGTTCCCGCTTCCCAAGCAGCCGCGACGGCCGAGCAGTTCCGTCGCCAGGCGAGCTACTGATCCATCCCGGTTCCGGCAGATTTCCTGAACTTCGGCGAAGGACGGTTGCCCTGCAGCCATCCGGTTCATGACGCCGGTTTGCTCGCGAGCTGCGGGCTCCCGCGCGGGCTCGATGGTCCGCGCTTAATGCATGGTGAAAGACCTGTGCTGGCGGTAGGGTAGTTCCCACCGGCGGCACGGGGCTATTGCGTGCGCGTCTTCTGTCGAAATCGTTCGGGTGATCGGGATCGCGGGCTTGAAATGATGAATTTGCGTGAGCGGTGGATCAGGCGCCGTCAGCAGATTGTCGTTGCCTTCATCGCCGCGGGAACTCTGGTCTTCGCCGGTCTATGGGCCTTCGAGAGCAACGTCGGCATCATCCTGGAAAGTGATCGGTGGGCCTATCCGATCATCATCGCCTTTCTCAGCGCCAATCTGCTCGTCATCGCGGCCGTACCGCGATTTCAGCCGATCGCCGAGGTTCTCTGTTTTCTCGCGGTTGCCTTCTATCTCCTGACCCAGATTGTCTATCTGTCGTTCGGTCCGCCCAATACCAGCATCTACACCATCGCGGTTGCGCTGTTGTGGATGCCGGTACTCTATGTCGGCGCCTTCATGTTCTTTTCGCGCAGCCGCGCCATGGTTGCCGTCGGCGTCACATTCGCTCTCTCGGCGGTGGCGCTGATCAGCGGCACGGTCATCACGGCCAGCCGCGGTGAGCCGACGCTTCCGGCGTTGATGATCAACGCGCTGGTCTCGCATTTCCTCGTGCTGCTGCTGCTTTCGCTGGTTCTCATCCTCCGAGACGAATTCGACCGGATCGCCTCCCATGCCCGGAACATGGAGGACGCCGCCAATACTGATACGCTGACCGGGATCGCCAACCGGCGGGCGCTGGAAGAATGGATGCAGCGGCGCGACGCCGGTCCGCATGATCGTCGGGTCGTGCTGATGCTGTTCGACATCGATCACTTCAAGTCCATCAATGACCGCCACGGCCACCTGATTGGCGACGAGGTTCTGGTATCCACGGCGCAACTGATCCGCAGCCAGATGCGCGCGCACGATCTTGTCGGACGCTGGGGCGGCGAGGAGTTTCTTGTCATTCTCGATGGCGCCGACGCCGATGTCGCCACAAGGCTGGCCGATCGCGTACGCCAGCTCGTGACCGTCGCGGCGCATCCCGTGGCGGGGTCAGTGACCTTGAGCGCCGGCTTCGTCGTGTGCGAGCCGGCCCAATCGGTCACCACGATGTTCCGTGCTGCCGACGCGGCGCTCTATGCCGCCAAGAGCAGCGGACGCAATCGCGTGGTCGCTGGCTGACGGCGTGGCCCTATTCGGCCGCCTCGGCCTTGCGTCGACGCCGCGCGGACCTTGCCTTGTCGAGCACCGGCTTCAGGAAGCGTCCGGTATAGGAGCGCGGCTCCTTGGCGATATCCTCAGGCGTTCCCACAGCGACGATCTCGCCACCGCCATCCCCGCCTTCGGGGCCGAGATCGATGATCCAGTCGGCCGTCTTGATGACTTCGAGATTGTGCTCGATCACCACCACGGTGTTGCCCTGGTCGACCAGGCTGTGCAGCACTTCCATCAGCTTGGCGACGTCGTGGAAATGCAGGCCCGTGGTCGGCTCGTCGAGAATGTAGAGCGTCTTGCCGGTCGCCCGCCGCGACAGCTCCTTGGCGAGCTTGACGCGCTGCGCCTCGCCGCCCGAGAGGGTCGTGGCCTGCTGGCCGACCTTGACATAGCCGAGGCCGACCTCGTCGAGCGTCACCATCTTGTCGCGAATGCCGGGCACCGCCTGGAAGAAGTCCTTCGCCTCCTCGACAGTCATGTCGAGCACGTCGGCGATCGACTTGCCCTTGAACTTCACGTCGAGCGTTTCGCGGCTGTAGCGCTTGCCCTTGCACACTTCGCAGGTGACATAGACATCCGGAAGGAAGTGCATCTCGATCTTGATGACGCCGTCGCCCTGGCAGGCCTCGCAGCGCCCGCCCTTGACGTTGAACGAGAAGCGACCCGGGCCATAGCCGCGCGCCTTCGCTTCCGGCAGGCCGGAAAACCACTCGCGGATCGGCGTGAAGGCGCCGGTATAGGTCGCCGGATTGGAGCGTGGCGTCCGCCCGATCGGCGACTGGTCGATGTCGATGATCTTGTCGATGAATTCGAGGCCCTCGATCCGGTCATGCTCGGCCGGATGGATATGGGCGCCATTCAGATGCCTTGCCACTGCCGCGTAGAGCGTGTCGATGAGGAAGGTCGACTTGCCGCCGCCGGAGACGCCGGTGACGCAGGTGAACGTGCCGAGCGGGATATCGGCCGTGACGTTCTTCAAATTGTTGCCGCGCGCTCCGACCACGCGAATGCGCCGGTTCTTGCTGATCGCGCGCCGCTTTTCCGGCATATCCACGGAGAGCTCGCCCGTCAGATAGCGCCCGGTGAGCGAAGCCGGGTTCGCCATGATCTCGGCCGGGGTACCCTCTGCGATGATCTTGCCGCCATGGACGCCGGCCGCGGGCCCGACATCGATGACGTAGTCGGCCGTCATGATCGCATCCTCGTCATGCTCGACGACGAGAACGGTGTTGCCGATATCGCGGAGATGACGGAGCGTCTCCAGCAGCCTTTCGTTGTCGCGCTGATGCAGGCCGATCGATGGCTCGTCGAGCACATAGAGCACGCCCGTGAGGCCCGAGCCGATCTGCGAGGCAAGGCGGATGCGCTGGCTTTCGCCGCCCGACAGCGTGCCCGAGTTGCGCGACATCATCAGATAGTCGAGCCCGACATCGACGAGGAAGGACAGCCGCTCGCGAATCTCCTTCAGGATGCGCACGGCGATCTCATTCTGCTTGTCATTGAGCGAGGCGGGGAGGGCCTCGAACCAGGCATGGGCGTTGCGGATCGACAGCGCCGAGACGTCGGCGATGTGCTTGCCGGCGATCTTGACGGCCAGCGCCTCCGGCCGCAGCCGTGCGCCGCCGCAGGCCTTGCACGGCGTCGAGCCCTGATAGCGTTCGATCTCCTCGCGCGCCCAGTTTGATTCCGTCTCGCGCCAGCGCCGCTCCAGATTGGTGACGACGCCTTCGAAGCTCTTCTTGGTCCGGTAGGCGCGCGTGCCGTCATTATAGACGAACTCGATCTCGGTCTTGCCGGTCCCGTGCAGGATCGCGGTCTTCGCGATCTCGGGGATATCGTCCCACGGATCGGTCATCTCGAAACCGTAATGGCGCGCGATCGCCTCGAGCGTCTGCGCATAATAGGGCGAGGACGATTTCGCCCAGGGCGCGATCGCGCCTTGCTTCAGCGATACCGAGCCGTCCGGCACCACGAGATCGGGATCGATCTTCTTCTCCGAGCCGAGGCCGTCGCATTCCGGGCAGGCGCCGAAGGGATTGTTGAACGAGAACAGCCGCGGCTCGATCTCGGCGATGGTGAAGCCGGAGACCGGACAGGCGAACTTCTCGGAAAAGGTGATGCGCCGCGCTTCGTCGCGGTCATCCGTCTCGTCGGCGAATTCGGCCAGCGCAATGCCGTCGGCAAGCTCGAGCGCCGTCTGGAAGCTGTCGGCCAGCCGCGCGGCGATGTCCTCGCGCACGACGATGCGATCGACGACCACGTCGATGTCGTGCTTCAGCTTCTTGTCCAGCACCGGCGCTTCGGAAATCTCGAAGAAGACGCCGTCGAGCTTGATGCGCTGGAAGCCCTTCTTCTGCAGTTCGGCCAGTTCCTTGCGATACTCGCCCTTGCGGCCCCGGATCATTGGCGCGAGCAGATAGAGCCGCGTCCCCTCAGGGAGCGCCATGACGCGGTCGACCATCTGGCTGACCGTCTGGCTCTCGATCGGCAGGCCCGTCGCCGGCGAATAGGGAATGCCGACGCGCGCGAACAGCAGGCGCATATAGTCGTAGATCTCGGTGACGGTGCCCACCGTCGAGCGCGGATTCTTCGAGGTCGTCTTCTGCTCGATCGAGATCGCCGGCGACAGCCCGTCGATCTGGTCTACATCGGGCTTCTGCATCATCTCGAGGAACTGCCGCGCATAGGCCGAGAGGCTCTCGACATAGCGCCGCTGACCCTCGGCATAGATCGTGTCGAAGGCGAGCGAAGACTTTCCGGAGCCGGAAAGGCCCGTCAGCACCACCAGCTTGTCGCGGGGGATGTCGACATCGACATTCTTCAGATTGTGCTCGCGCGCGCCGCGCACCGAGATGAACTTGCCGGTCGTCGCGCCCGACAAACGGGTCTCAATGTCATGAGCCATGGGTCTTCGTGGTCCATCGGGTGGGGAGCGGCCTGGGCCAACCGCAAATCTAAGCTTTCGCCGCCGCCAGACAAGGCACACCGCTGCATGCCTGCCCGTCGCGCCGCCTTTTGCCGAAACTCCCGTCGAATCGTCCCCATGATCTTGCCATCAACGCTGCGATTGTCTAGAACGAAAAGAGAACATCGAGTCTTCCGGGCACCGATCACGGCCGAAGCTTTGTGGACAAGCCGCGATGTCGGGCGCATGGGCCGGCATTTAGGTCTAGTCTGGCTGCGCTTTGGCGCCGAGACGGTCTGGTTTGGCGACAGCGGACAGAAGGAAAAACAGCATGGCCGGTAGCGTCAACAAGGTGATCCTGGTCGGCAATCTCGGACGCGACCCCGAGATCCGGCGTATGGGATCCGGCGAACCTGTCGTCAATCTGAATATCGCGACCTCAGAAAACTGGCGCGACAAGCAGAGCGGCGAGCGCAAGGAAAAGACCGAATGGCACCGCGTGGTGATCTTCAACGAGAACCTCGCCAAGGTCGCCGAGCAGTATCTGAAGAAGGGCTCCAAGGTTTATATCGAGGGCCAGCTCCAGACGCGCAAATGGCAGGACCAGTCCGGCCAGGAGAAATTCACCACCGAGATCGTCATCTCCCGCTTCCGTGGCGAGCTGACGCTGCTTGACGGCCGTTCAGGCGGCTCCGAAGGCGGCGACTATGACAGCGGCGGTGGCAGCGATTTCGGTCGGTCGAGCCCGATGCAGAGCCCGCGCGGCGGCGCCGGAGCCGGTGCAGCGCGCCAGCCTGCAGCGTCGAGCTCGTCCTACGCCGCCGATCTCGACGACGACATCCCGTTCTAGGGCTGACATCCGCCCGGTCCCGGCTGCAAGGTGCCCGTCCTTCCCGATGTGCTGGCTGAAGGCCTCGATATCGTGTTCTGCGGCACGGGGGCGGGGGCCTGGTCGGCGCGGGTCGGCGCTTATTACGGCAAGCCCGGCAACAAGTTCTGGCCGACGCTCCATGCCGTCGGCCTGACGCCTCGGCTGCTGATGCCGGCCGAATATCCAGCCGTGCTCGATTATGGCATCGGTCTGACCGACGTCGCCAAGGAGCATATCGGGCAGGACGATGTGATCGATCTCGCTTTGGTCGATGCCGCGGCATTGCACGAGAAGATCGCGTGTTTCGCGCCGCGGCGCATCGCCTTCACCAGCAAGCGCGCGGCCAGTCTCGCGCTCGGCCGCCCGACAAGCCGGATTGCCTATGGCCTGCTGCCCGACAGGATCGGCTCGACCGCCGTCCATGTCCTGACCTCGCCGTCCGGCGCCGCAGGCTCGTATTGGTCGATCGAACCCTGGCGCGAACTGGTGTTGACGCGCCGGTTGATCTCGCCTGCCGCCATCGCTAAGCCTCTCGCAAACGACGCTCCGGGGACAGCATGAACAAGGCGCAACCGCAGCTCCAGCTCACCTTCGGCAAGGCGGTTGCGGCTTTTCAGGCGGGGCGCCTCGGCGAGGCCGAGCAGCATTGCCGCCTCGTCATCGCCGCGCTGCCGAAGCTGTTCGACGCTCGCTTCCTCATGGGCCTGATCCAGGCTGGCCGCGGCGCGCACAAACAGGCCGTCGAGAGCTTCGATCGTGCGTTGGCGCTGCGGCCGAAGATGGCGGAAGTGCTTGCCGCGAAGGCGGCTGCCCTTCAGGCGATGAACCGACCTGCCGACGCCGTTGCCTGCTATGACGAGGCTCTCGCGGCGTCGCCGGGCAATGCCGAACTCGTCTATAACCGGGCGACGGCGCTGGAGGCCCTCGGCCGGCAGGACGCCGCCATTGCGGGATATGCTGCGGCGATCGCGGCGCGGCCCGATTTCGTCGAGGCGCTCAACAATCGTGGGGTGCTTTTGCAGGCTGCCGGCCAGCTCGAAGCGGCGCTGGCTGATTATGATCGCGGATTGGCCGTGCGACCCGATCACGTGCCGATGCTGCATAATCGCGGCCGCCTGCTGCGGGATCTCGGGCGAACCGATGCGGCGCTGGCCAGCCTTGATCGCGCCATCGCGGCGGCGCCGGGGCGGCCCGATCTTCAGAACAGCCGCGGTCTCGCGCTTCTTGGCGCCGGCCGCGCCGATGAGGCGCTGGCAAGCTTCGACCGGGGTCTCGCCATGGCGCCCGCCGATGCAGCGCTCCGCCTCAACAAGGCCAAGGCATTGCTCGATCTCGGTCGGTTGGATGACGTTCTTGAAGCGCTGGCGAAGGCTCCTGCCGCACTGAGGACGAAGCCGGAATTCGCAGTGATCGAGGCCAGCGCGCTGTTTGAACTGCAGCGCTATGAGGATGCGGCCGCCACCACCGATCGGGCGCTGGTGGCCAACGAGGCCCATCCGGGCCTTTGGACCGATCGCGGCAACGCCCTGCGCGAATGCGGCCGGTTCGACGAGGCTCTGGCCAGCTATGATCGTGCGCTGGCGCTCGATCCTGAACACGGTCCGGCGCTCTACGGCCGCGGTACGCTGCTGCTGTTTCTTGGACGCGCCGCCGAGGGCTGGCCGAGTTTCGAGCACCGACGCATCACGGCCGTCTGGCGGCCGCGCGGCGCTGGCACGCCTGAATGGGACGGCAGCCCGCTGGCCGGTCGCACAGTGCTGCTGCACAGCGAACAGGGCCTCGGCGATACGATCCAGTTTGTCCGCTTCGCGGCCGATGTCGCGGCGGAGGGGGCTCGGGTGATCGTCGAAGTGCAGCCGAGCCTTCGCGCGCTCGTGGCAACCATGCCGGGCATCGAGGCGTGCGCGCAGGCCGAGCCGCCGCCCGCGCATGACGTCCACGCCTCGCTGATGAGCCTTCCCTTCCTGCTCGATGTCGGCGACCGGCTCGGCAGGGACCGCGTGCCTTATTTCGCCGTCGACACCGCTCGCGTTGAGGCCTGGCGGGCGCGGCTTCCGGAAGGACCGTTCCAGATCGGTATCGCCTGGCAGGGCAATCCGCGCGCCGCCGTCGATCGCTTGCGCTCGGTGCCGCTCGAAGTCTTTGCGCCGCTGGCGGCCATTCCGGGCGTCGAGCTCGTCAGCCTGCAGAAGGGCGACGGCCTCGACCAGCTCGATCGCCTGCCCGAGGGCATGGCGGTGACCGTGCTGCCCGATGATTTCGCGGCGGGGCCAGATTCCTTCATGGACACGGCCGCCGTCATGGCCAATCTCGATCTGGTGGTCTCGATCGATTCGGCCGTTTCGCATCTTGCCGGCGCACTCGGACGCCCGCTATTCGTCGCTCTGAAGCAGGTGCCGGAATGGCGCTGGCGGCCGGAGGGCGAGACATCGGACTGGTATCCGTCCGCCCGGCTGTTCAGGCAGTCGCGCCGCGGCGACTGGCATGAATTGTTCGGCCGGATCGCGGCCGCTGCGGCGGCGTTCAAGCACGCGTCGGGACGTTGAAAGGTGAGGGCAGGATGACGCCGACGGTCGAGACGCTCTATCGCTATCCCGTGAAGGGCTTTTCGCCCGAGGCGCTTGGCGAGGTTGTGCTGGAGCCGGGCCGGCCTATTCGCGGCGACCGCATCTATGCCATCGAGAATGGGCCATCTGGCTTCGATCCGGCGGCGCCGGCCTTCCAGCCGAAGATAAAGTTTCTCTGCCTGATGAAGAATGCCCGTCTCGCAAAACTTCGGACGGTTCTCGAGCCCGGGACGCATGCGTGGCATGTCGAAGGCGCCGATGGCAGCCTGACGGCCGAGCTCGCCCAGCCGGAGGGGCGGGCGGCGGCCGAGGCCTGGCTGGCGGCGTTCATGGGCGAGGAGCTGCGCGGCCCCTTGCGCGTGCTCTCGGCGCCCGGCCACAGTTTCTCCGATGTCGGCAAGCCTTTCGTATCGCTCATTAATCTTGCTTCCGTCGCGGCTCTTTCGGTCATCATCGGCCGGACGGTGGATCCGCTGCGCTTCCGCGCCAATATCAATCTCACGGGATGGCCGCCCTTCGCCGAGCTCGACCTTGTCGGGCGGGAGGCGCGGCTTGGCGAAGCGAGGGTGACCATCACCAAACGGACGCGGCGCTGCGTCGCGACCAATGTCGATCCAGCGACCGCCGAGCGCGACATGGCGATCCCCGCGACGCTGCAGCAGCATTTCGATCACATGGATTGCGGCGTCTATGCCGAGGTGATCGAAGGCGGCCGCGTCGCGCCCGGCGACCGGTTGACGCTGGTCTAGCCCATGTCGCTCGAACCGCTCCTCGCTGCTCCGCCCGTCATCCAGCTGCACGCCTTTGCAGCGATCGCGGCCTTTGGACTAGGTCTGGTGCAGTTCGCCGCGCCAAAAGGGACGCTGCCGCATCGGAGCACCGGATGGCTATGGGTGGTCCTGATGACTACGGTGGCCGTGTCGTCGTTCTGGATCCACACCATCAGGACATTCGGCGATTTCAGCGTAATCCACCTGCTGTCGATCCTGGTGCTGGTGGTCTTGCCCGGCACTGTCCTCGCCGCGCACCGCCATCAGGTCCCGAAACATGCGAATGGCATGAAGAAGCTGTTCATTGGCGCTCTGGTGATCGCCGGCATCTTCACCTTCCTGCCGGGCCGGATCATGCATGAAGTCGTGTTCGGGCAGACCGATAGCCGCTAGCCAGTCGGCAACCCCTGCGCCTTGACGATCGCGACGATGCCGTCGGCGACGAATTGCACCGAAAGCGCCGACAGCAGCACTCCGAGCAGCCGCGTCAGCACGATGCGTCCGGTGTCGCCGAGTGCGCGGTCAAGCGGGCCGGCCAGCATGAAGACCAGCAGGCAGGAAAAGACCAGCAGCGCGACGATGACGAGAAGGCCGATCAGCCCGAGCGTATCCGGCGCACCGGAGGCGATCAGGATCGTCGCCGAGATGGCGCCAGGGCCGGAAATGAGCGGGATCGCGAGAGGAAAGATCGCGAGATGACGGACGTCGTCGGCGTCGAAGGCGGTCTCCTCAAGCGCGCGGTCGGCGCTGACCTGCTTGCGCTTGTCGCGCCGCTCGAACACCATTTCGAAGGCGATCCAGAACAGCAGCAATCCGCCGGCAATCCGGAAGGCGGGGATCGAGATGCCGAGAAAGGTGATGAGCTTCTCGCCGCCGAGCGCGAAGGCGAAGAGGATCAGCGTCGCCGTGAGCGTGGCGCGGATCGCAGTCTGCCGGCGCTGCAGGCTGGTCATGCCGCGCGTCAGCGCGACGAAGATCGGCGCGAGGCCGATCGGGTCGATCGTGACCGCCAGCGTCACCAAAGCGTTCAAGAGATAGTCGCCCACGCCCGCCTCCGCATTCACCCTGCGGGCGGAGCTTCGCATGGCGAGGCGGCTGCGGCTACCAGCTGGCGGCGCCGGGCGTCCAATAGCCGTAAGCGCAGGCGCCGTCCTTGGTACGCGATGGGTCGATCAGTTCCGGCCAGCCTTCGAAAACCGCGAAACAGTCGGCCCTTCCTGGCGCGACGAGCTTGTAGTCCGTCCCGTCCGAGCGGTAGACGGGCTGGAACGGAGCCGCGCCAACCTCCGCGACGGGGACGGCCGGATCGAAGCGTGGCAGTGATGCCGGATAGTGGCCGGAGGTCGCGCGATCGGCTTCGATCGCATCGTGCAGCGCCTGGAGCTGGCGGATATTGCGCTCATATCCGAACACCAGCGGGTCGGACGGTTGCTTCAACGCCGTGATCCGCGCCTTGGCCCGTGCCGCCAGATCCTTCGGGTCCGCGTTTTTCCAATCGAAGACTTGAGTCTCGATGGATGGCAAACAGGCGGCAAGGCCTACCGAATAGATCGCCTGACCCTTGGCGTTGGTGTGATAGACGGTGTCGTAGCGATACTGCACGGGAACCAGAGCGTCGATCGGATCGCAGTGGATCGGCAGGCCGATCGCGTCGGCGGCGCGGGCAAGGCCGATCAAGCTTCGCCAATAGCCTTCCTGGAAGATCGTGCCGGCATCGTCCTCGATGATGACTGGCCAGGTCAACAGCATTTCGGCACCGCGCTCCGCCAGAGTCTGCTTCCACGTCGTCAGCGCCTCGGCGGCATAGGGGGTGAGCAGGGCCGTCGAAGGGGTGATCAGCGCGCGCATCGCCCGCTCGTCGGCGGCCGGCGTCTCGAGGATGAGGTCCTTGTCGCCATGGGCGTTCATGGTCGAATAGTCGTAGGGGTTGTGGTCCGGTCCCGCCTGGCCGGAGGTTCGGATCCGGCGCCAGTCATCGAGCAGGAAGGCTTCGGAATGCCATTTGCCCGCCGGGCGGCCGGCCACGAGCGCGGCGATACGATCCGCGACGCCCTGCATGGCGCTGGCGGCCTGCGTGGCCAGAGCGATCGGCACCAGACGCGATATCGGAATGGCGTCGGCGAAGGGATAGAGGAAGGCGAGGAAGCTCTCGGCGGTCAAATCGGTCACGGCCGGTCGGCTGTAATGGTCGAATTCGAGCGGCAGCACCACCCGGTCATTCTGATCGATGAAACTGCTCGCCTCTGCCAGCAGCAGGTCGACATCGAGCCCGGCATGCAGGCCGAAATTCAGCACCGGGGCGCCGGTTGCCCGCTCGATGGCGCCGCTATCGACGCCGAAAAGCGTCGCGGATCCGCCGACGATGAGTGTCTTGCGCTCGTTTGCCGGCACGCCGCGCAGGTGCTTCGTATAGAGCGCGTGGCGGAGCGTGATGATGTCGTTCAGCCACCACTGCGCGCCGTTCCAGCTGCCGAGCTGGAAGACCACCAGCAGCGCATAGATCACGGGCGCCAGAAGCGCGGCCACGGTCATCGCGACAATCGAGCGGCGCGCTCCTGTCGTGAGGCCCGCGCGGACGACGCGCCTCTGCTCAGAAGCGGAAATAGATGAATTCATTGGTCGAGGTGTGGCCGGTGAACGTGATCATGGCAAGCCCGAACAGAACGCCGCAGAAGCAGGCCGCGCGAAGCGCGAGGCGTCGATCGGGCAGGATCGTTGCGCCGGCGATCTGGGTGGCGGGGGGCGCGAAGAAGGCCACGGCCGCGGCGAAGGCGACGAGCGCGATCATCCGGTTGAGTTCCGCCACCGAGAGGAACGGGCGCCAATTATCGGACGCGATCGCCGACACGTCCACCATGGCCAGGAGGTGCACGCCCGCCCCGGCGAGTGTTGCCGAGCGGAACAGGATCCACGCGAAGGTCACAAACAGGAAGGTCAGCAGCCAGCCGGCGAAAGCGGGCAGGCGCGGCAGGCCGGATCGCGTGTACCAGCGGTTTGCCGCCAGCGCGAGCCCATGCGCGAGGCCCCAGAGCACGAAGCCCCAGCCGGCGCCGTGCCAGAGGCCGCCGATCAGCATGGTCGCGATAAGATTGGCATAGGTGCGGATGTCTCCACGCCGGTTGCCGCCGAGCGAGATATAGACGTAGTCGCGCAGCCAGTTGGAAAGCGTGATGTGCCAGCGACGCCAGAATTCCTGGATCGAGCGCGATTTGTAGGGCGAGGCGAAATTGAGCGGCAGGCGGATGTTGAACAGCATGCCAAGGCCGATCGCCATGTCGCTATAGCCGGAAAAATCGAAATAGATCTGGAAGGAATAGCCGAGCGCTGCGAGCCAGCTGGTTCCGAAGCCGAGCGCATCCTGATTGTCGAAGAAGGGCTTGATATAGCCGCCGAGCGGATCGGCGATCAGCACTTTCTTGGCGAGACCGACCGCGAAGAGGGCAAGGCCGAAGCAGATATTGCGGACGCGCGGCGTGAACACCCGCTTCAGATCGACCTGGCGGCTGATCGGCAGATAGCTGGTGATCGGACCGGCGATGAGATGCGGGAAGAAGAACAGGAAGAAGATGTAGTTGAGAAGGTTTGGCCGCCGGATATTGCCGCGGTGGACATCGATCAGGAAGGCGATCTGCTGAAAGGTGAAGAAGCTGATGGCGAGCGGCAGATGGCGGAATTCGCCATGCGAGACCTGATAGCCGAAGGCGGCGTTGACCGTATCCGTCAGGAAATTGAAATACTTGAAATAGCCGAGGATCACGACGTCGAGGGTGATGCCGAAGGCGAGAAACGCAGCGGCATAACGGCCGCGCTCGATCGCCCGGGCCAGCGCGAAATTGGCGAAGAGCGAGAGACCCAGCACCAGGACGTCGAGCACACCCGAGACCGTGTAGAAATACACGGATGAGAGGATGAGGAAGATCTTGGCATAGAGGTCGGAGGTGCGACCTATGGCGAAGGTGAGAAGGGCGACGACGGGCAGGAAGAGGAAGATGAACTCGGGTGTGGAGAAGAGCATCGACGCCGCGCCGCAGAAAGACGAAACCGTGTTTCATTCGAAGGCATGACGATTGACGACGCCGGCCCCCCGCCGAGGGCCGCTATCTCGCATGCAACGATGGCGGTGCGCAAGCAGCCCTGCCAATGAGAGCGGGAAGACAGGCGGCAAAGCATCCGCCAGCGATCCCGCAGCGGGGAAAATCCGTTGAAAATCGGCGATTCTTCCGGGTTTCCTTGAACCGCCACAATGGGGTCTCTATGATCGCGCGCAACGAAACTGATTCCGGAACCCCCCTTGTCCGATACAAACGAGCCGCCCCGCTCCGAGGAGCCGGGTGACGGCCGCCCCTCCGAATTCGAAACCATCTCGATCTCCGACGAGATGAAGCGCAGCTATCTCGATTACGCGATGAGCGTGATCGTGAGCCGCGCGCTTCCCGACGCCCGCGACGGTCTGAAGCCGGTTCATCGCCGCATCCTGCATTCGATGAACGAGCAGGGCTACGACTGGAACAAGGCCTACAGGAAGTCGGCCCGCGTCGTCGGCGATGTCATCGGTAAATACCATCCGCATGGCGACCAGTCGGTCTATTTCGCGCTTGTCCGCATGGCGCAGGAATTTTCCATGCGCGTCATGCTGGTCGACGGCCAGGGCAATTTCGGCTCGGTCGACGGCGATAGCCCGGCGGCCATGCGATACACCGAGGTCCGTCTCGCCAAGCCGGCCCATGCGCTGCTCGAGGACATCGACAAGGATACGGTCGATTACCAGGACAACTACGACGGCTCGGAGCGCGAGCCCGTTGTCCTGCCGGCGCGTTTCCCGAACCTGCTCGTCAATGGCGCCGGCGGCATCGCGGTCGGCATGGCCACCAACATCCCGCCGCACAATCTCGGCGAGGTCGTCGACGCCTGCATCGCCTATCTCAACGATCCCGCGATCACCATCGAGGATCTGATCGAGATCGTGCCGGGGCCGGACTTTCCGACGGCCGGCATCATCATCGGCCGCGGCGGCATCCGCTCGGCCTATCACGAAGGCCGCGGCTCGATCCTGATGCGCGGCCGCGTTGCCGTCGAGACGATCCGCAAGGAGCGCGAGGCGCTTGTCATCACCGAGATCCCGTATCAGGTGAACAAGGCCACGATGATCGAGAAGATCGCCGAACTGGTGCGCGACAAGCGCGTCGAAGGCATCTCCGACATCCGCGACGAGAGCGACCGCCAGGGCATGCGCGTCGTCATCGAGCTGAAGCGCGATGCTGTGGCAGATGTGGTTTTGAACCAGGTCTACCGCTTCTCGCCGCTGCAGACGTCGTTCGGCGTCAACATGGTCGCGCTGACCGGCGGCCGGCCGCAGGTCATGAACCTGAAGGACCTGATCCAGGCCTTCGTCAATTTCCGCGAAGAGGTCGTGGCGCGGCGCACGCGCTTCCTGCTCAACAAGGCGCGCGACCGCGCGCATGTGTTGGTCGGCCTCGCGATCGCCGTCGCCAATATCGATGAAGTGATCCATCTCATCCGCACGGCGCCCGATCCGGCGACGGCGCGCGAGCGGCTGATGGAACGTCATTGGCCGGCCGCCGATATTGCTCCGCTCGTCGCGCTGATCGCCGACCCGCGCCATCGCCTCGCCGAGGACAATACCTACAGGCTGTCGGATACGCAGGCCCGCGCGATCCTCGACCTGCGCCTGCAGCGGCTCACCGCGCTTGGCCGCGACGAGATCGACGAGGAGCTCAACAAGCTCGGGCTCGAGATCGCCGATTATCTGGAGATCCTGCGCTCGCGCGCCCGTATCGTCGCGATCATTCGCGAGGAACTGATCGCGGTTCGTGACGAGTTCGCGACGCCGCGCCGCACCGAGATCCTCGATGGTGGCGCCGATTTCGACGACGAGGACCTGATCCAGCGTGAGGACATGGTCGTCACCGTCAGCCACGAGGGCTACATCAAGCGTGTGCCGCTTGTGACCTACCGTGCGCAGAACCGCGGCGGGAAGGGCCGTTCGGGCATGGCGACGAAGGACGAGGATTTCGTCACGCGCCTGTTCGTGACCAACACGCATACGCCGGTGGTGTTCTTCTCCTCGCGCGGTATCGCCTACAAGATGAAGGTCTGGCGGCTGCCGCTCGCAGCGCCGCAGGCACGCGGCAAATTCCTCAACAATCTCCTCCCGCTGCAGGATGGCGAGCGCATCACGTCGATCCTTCTCCTGCCGGAGGACGAGGCGAGCTGGGAAACGCTCGACGTCATGTTCGCGACGACACGGGGCACCGTTCGCCGCAACAAGCTGTCGGACTTCGTCCAGGTCAATCGCAACGGCAAGATCGCGATGAAGTTCGACGAGGAGGGCGACGCGATCGTCGACGTCCAGCTCTGCTCGGAGCACGACGACGTGCTGCTCACCACGGCCGCCGGTCAGTGCATCCGCTTTGCGACCACCGATGTGCGCGTCTTCAAGGGCCGCGATTCGACTGGCGTCCGCGGCATCGCGCTTGCCGAGGGCGACAGCGTTATCTCGATGGCGATCCTGCATCACTTCGATGCGACGGGCGACGAGCGCTCGGCCTATCTCAAGATGAGCCGCGCGGTGCGCGGCGAGGCCGAGAGCGAAGAAGCCGTCGTCGATGTGGACGCGGAGGCTGGCGCGAATGGCGAACTGCCGCAGGAACGCTACATCGCGATGAGCGCTGCCGAGCAACTGGTGCTGACAATCTCCGAGAACGGATACGGCAAGCGCACGTCGTCGTTCGAATACCGGATCACGGGGCGCGGCGGCAAAGGCATCGTCGCCATGGCGGTCAACGATCGCAACGGCAAGCTCGTCGCCTCATTCCCGGTCGAGGATACCGATCAGATCATGCTGGTCACCGACGGTGGCCAGACGATCCGCATGCCGGTCGGCGGCGACAAGCCGATTCGCATCGTCTCGCGCGGCTCGCAAGGTGTCATCGTCTTCGACACCGCCGACGGCGAGAAGGTCGTCTCGGTTGATCGCCTCTCAGAGAGCGAAGCCGAAATCGAGGGTGAGGTCGCCAAGGAGCCGTAAGCGCGGTTACGGGCGCACCAAAAAGAAAAACGCCGGCCTTGCGGCCGGCGTTTCAGTTTTTGGGGGAGGTCTTCTCTTCTGGAGGTCGGATAACCTATGGGGTGGGGGCTAGCCGATAGAAGTCAGTTGGCGACCGGCGCGGGGACGCGGGTTAGGATCGACATCCCGTCCGTCCGCTGCTCGATCGTGATCTCGGGGCCGGTGGTGGCGTCGGCCACCGTCATGAGGCGATCCTGCTTCTTGGCAAGCGGTGCGTGGGATCCGTTCAAAACGGCCGCGCTCGCCACGCCAACAGCAATCGTCGCTACGGCACAGGTTGCGAGGATCATCATGTGGAACCACGTCGTCATGTCTCTTCTCCGTGTCGCGGCCGATTTCATCTTGGACACATCACGCCATCAGAGCTATGAACCGCTTCACTGGAAGCCGTTCGCCTGCTCTACAGTTGCGTATTCAACGTCGCAATTTCGAGGCGGTTCCTTGAAGTTTCCGAGGCAGCGCGGTCACAGCTTCGCGATCGTGTCCGTCAAACCCGGAGTTGTCGCCGCGTGATCCGCATCGGTTTCTTCCCCGGCTCATTCGATCCGATCACCAATGGCCACGCCGACATTCTCTCGGGCGCGCTCGGTTTGTTTGATCGCGTCGTGGTCGGGATCGGCACGCATCCCGGCAAGGCGCCTCTGTTCTCCTTCGAGGAACGCGTCGCGCTGATCGGCGAACTTGCAGCCACGCTCCCCGATGCTGCGGGGCGCGTCGATGTCAGGGCCTTCAGTGGCCTCACGGTGACGGCGGCAGGCGAGGCGGGCGCAACCATCATCATCCGCGGCCTCCGCGACGGCACTGATTTCGACTATGAAATGCAACTCGCCGGGATGAACGGCGTGCTGCAGTCGGCGATCAGGACCGTCTTCCTCCCGGCCTCGCCCGAGACGCGGCCGATCACCGGAACGCTGGTTCGCCAGATCGCCAGGCTCGGCGGCGATGTCTCACCATTCGTTCCAGCCTTCGTCGCCCGAAAGCTGACACAAAAATTCGCTTCCTGAGCGGCCCGCCTTCGGGCGCCGCCGACCAATCCAACCACCGGAGATGTCCGTGAACCGTACCCTTGGCATGATCGCGGCTGTTGTCGCGGCCTTCCTCTTCGTCGCGCCGGCGATGGCCGCGAGCGAGAAGCTCGATCCCGAGAACACCATCTATCTCGACCTGAAGGACGGCCGCGTCGTCATCAAGCTGCGTCCCGACCTGGCGCCGGCTCATGTGGCGCAGATCAAGAAGCTGACGCGCGAAGGCTTCTATAACGGCATCGTCTTCCACCGCGTCATCGATGGCTTCATGGCTCAAACAGGCGATCCAACCGGCACCGGCACCGGCGGCTCGAACGAGCCCGATCTGAAGGCCGAGTTCTCGCAGGAACACTTCAAACGCGGCACCCTCGGCATGGCCCGCGCGCAGGATCCCGACAGCGCCAATTCGCAGTTCTTCATCATGTTCGCCGATGGCGGCTTCCTCGACGGCCAGTACACAGTGTTCGGCGAAGTGGTGGATGGCATGCAATTCGTCGACAAGATCAAGAAGGGTGAGCCGCCGGCAAACCCCGACAAGATCATCAAGATGCAGGTCGCGGCCGACGCGAAATAATGGCAGAACGCCTCCGGGCGCTGCTCAAACCCTCATTGGAGAAAAAACGTGGCCGATATCAAGGACCCGGAAAACACGCTCATCCTCGAGACGACCAAGGGCACGGCGGTCATCGCCCTGCGCCCCGACCTCGCTCCGAACCATGTCGCCCGCATCAAGGAACTGGCGCGCGAGAAGTTCTATGACGGCGTGGTGTTCCATCGCGTCATCGAAGGCTTCATGGCTCAAACAGGCGATCCGACCGGCACCGGCATGGGCGGTTCGGGCAAGAAGCTGAAGGCCGAGTTCAACCGCGAGCCGCATCTGCGCGGCACGCTCTCGATGGCGCGCGCCCAGAGCCCGGATTCCGGCGACAGCCAGTTCTTCATCTGCTTCGGCGACGCGAGCTTCCTGAACGGCCAGTACACCGTCTGGGGCAAGGTCATCGAGGGCATGGAGAACATCGACAAGATCAAGCGCGGCGAGCCGGTCAAGGATCCCGACAAGATCGTCACCATGCGCGTCGCGGCCGACGTCGACGCCGCCTGAGGCCAGCGAACGCCCTCTTCCTTAGGGGGAGGGTTTGGGTGAGGGCCCCTAGGCCGACATCAACCACCAGAGACCGGGCGCCGTTGGGCGCCCGTTCCCATTCGAGAACCGTTACAAGCAACAATGCGCGTCGACCTCTTCGATTTCGAACTTCCCGATGAACGGATCGCGCTGCGACCGGCGCAGCCGCGCGATGCGGCGCGCATGCTGCTCGTGCGCCCGGGCGCCGCCCTGGACGATCGCATCGTGCGCGAACTGCCCGATCTGCTGCAGCCGGGTGATGCGCTGGTGTTCAACGATACGCGGGTCATCCCGGCCCAACTCTTCGGCGAGCGGGTGCGCGACGGCGTTTCGGCCGGCATCGGCGTGACGTTGCATATGCGCGAGGCGGCCGATCGCTGGCGCGCCTTCGTCCGGCCGGCCAAGAAGATCGTCGCGGGCGACCGCATCCTGTTTGGCGAGACGACCGATCGCGCCTGCCTCATTGCCGGCCTGGCGGCGACGGTGGCCGAGAAGGGCGAGGCGGGCGAGGTCGTTCTCGCCTTCGATCTCTCCGGCCCGGCGCTCGACGAGGCGATTGCACGCGTCGGCCACATTCCGCTGCCGCCCTATATCGCCTCGAAGCGCGGCGAGGACGAGCGCGACCGCACCGATTACCAGACCATCTATGCCCGCGAGGAGGGCGCCGTCGCCGCCCCGACGGCCGGGCTGCATTTCACGCCGGAGCTGTTCGAGCGCCTCGACGCGCGCGGCATTGCCCGCCACTTCGTGACGCTGCATGTAGGCGCCGGCACGTTCCTGCCGGTCAAGGCCGACGACACCGCCGATCATCGCATGCATGCCGAGCGCGGCGAGGTGACCGCCGAAACGGCGGATGCGCTCAACGCCGTGCGTGCGCGAGGCGGGCGGGTCGTTGCCGTCGGCACCACATCGCTGCGCCTGCTCGAAAGCGCGGCCGGCGAGGACCGGATCATCCGCCCGTTCAACGCGCCGACCAGCATCTTCATCACGCCCGGCTATCGCTTCCGCGCGGTCGATGCGCTGATGACCAATTTCCATCTGCCGCGCTCGACCCTCTTCATGCTCGTCTCTGCCTTTGCCGGCCTCGAGACCATGCGCGCCGCCTATGAGCACGCGATCGCCAGTGGCTATCGCTTCTATTCCTATGGCGATGCGTCGCTGCTTTATCCCGCGGAGATCGCATGAGCGAGCGCTTCACCTTCACGCTTCTGAAGACCGACGGCATGGCCCGGCGCGGCGAGATCACCATGCCGCGCGGCACGATCCGCACGCCGGCCTTCATGCCGGTCGGCACGGCGGGCACGGTCAAGGCGATGTATCCGGGACAGGTCCGCGAGCTCGGCGCCGACATCATCCTCGGCAACACCTATCACCTGATGCTGCGGCCGGGCGCTGAGCGGGTCGCGAAGCTCGGCGGGCTGCACACTTTCGCCAACTGGCCGCATCCGATCCTGACCGATTCCGGCGGCTTCCAGGTCATGTCGCTGTCGCAGCTCAGGAAAATGGACGAGCGCGGCGTGACCTTCCAGAGCCATATCGATGGCCGCCGATACGAGCTGACGCCCGAGCGTTCGGTGGAAATCCAGGGCCTGCTCGACAGCGACATCCAGATGCAGCTCGACGAATGCGTCGCGTTGCCGGCCGAGGAGAAGGAGATCGAGCGCGCGATGCAGCTTTCGCTGCGCTGGGCGGAGCGCTCCAAGGCCGCGTTCGGCGACCAGCCGGGCAAGGCGATCTTCGGCATTGTCCAAGGCGGCGATAATGAGCCGCTGCGCGCCGAATCTGCCTTGGCGCTTCGGGACATGGACTTCAAGGGCTATTCGATCGGCGGCCTTGCCGTCGGCGAGCCGCAAGAGGTGATGCTGCGCATCCTCGCGATGACGACGCCGATCCTGCCGGCAGGGAAGCCGCGCTATCTGATGGGCGTCGGCACGCCGGATGACATCGTCGAATCCGTGGCGCGGGGCGTGGACATGTTCGATTGCGTGATGCCGACGCGCGCCGGCCGGCACGGCCTCGCCTTCACGCGCTTCGGCAAAGTCAACATCAAGAATGCCCGCCACGCCGAGGACCACCGTCCGCTCGACGAAGCCTCGGATTGTCCGGCGAGCCGCGATTATTCCCGCGCCTATCTGCACCACCTCTTCAAGGCCAACGAGACGCTCGGCGCCATGCTGCTGACCTGGAACAACCTCGCCTATTACCAGAGCCTGATGGCCGGCATCCGGGCGGCAATCGACGAAGACCGCTTCGAGGACTTCCGCCTCGCGACCAAGGAAGGCTGGGCGCGCGGCGACATCGCGGCGCTCTGATCAGATCGTCGGCGCATTGTCCTTGACGAGCTGGCAGCCGGAGATCTTCCAGCTGCCGTCCGCCTGCTTCTCGAATGTGTAGAGCGCGATCCAGTTCGTCCCGTCGGCCGCGGTGAGATAGACCTTCTCCATCGGGCCGGCCGGCCCGTCCGCGACCTCGCCGAAGGCAACGCTCGATGAGCGATAGACGGGGGGATAGGCCTGCCGCACCATCGTCATGAAGAGGTCGGGGCTCGGGAACATCCGCTGGATTCCCGGGGCGGCCTTTCCATAGGCGGTGGCGGCATCATCCTTCCGGAACGCCTGCAGCTGACCCTGAACCAGCGACTTGAAGGCGTCCTTGTCGGCACTTGAAGGTTCGGCCAACGCCGCGAGCGGCAGAGCGGCGATGAGGAAAGCTGTGAGCACTGCGGCGGGCTTCATGGCTGGCGTCCTTCGTCGGCGGCGACCGGCTGGTCATCAGGGAGATAGCCTCGCCGTCCGCTCCGGCAAGGTGCCAGGTCGCGAAATGAACCGTTTTGCGAGCCAGCCATTGCAGGGCCGGCGTGGCGCCTGCTATCCCGAGAGCCGGCCGTCACGGAGGGTTCGATGAAAGCTGTATTCGTCCAGATCAAATGCGAACTCGGCCGTGCCTATGAAGTCGCCGCCGCCATCGCCGACGCCGAGATTGCCTCGGAAATCTACTCCACCGCCGGAGATTTCGACCTGCTGGTGAAATGCTATCTGGAAGACACGATCGACCCCGGCCATTTCGTGACCGAGTCGATCCAGCGCATCGAGGGTATTCGCGACACCCGCACTATCATGACCTTCCGCGCCTTCTGAGGCTACGAAGCGCTTCATCGAGCCTTTCGAAGCCGCTATCCGGCGGCAGCCCGAAGCGGATGGTGCCGGGAAGATCGGCGAAGATGCGCGTCCAGATGCCGAGCCTGGCCAATTCCCGGTGAAGGGTCGCGCTGTCATCGGCGCGGACCAGTCGGAAGAGGTCGGTGCCGCCCGCAACTGAAAGACCATGCCGGGCCAGCAGGTCGTCGAGCTTACAGCGACGCTCGGCAAGGCTCTGCCGCGCCGCCTCTTGCCAGCCAAGGTCCGCCAGCGCCGCTGTGCCGATCGTGATGGCAGCGCCCGAGAGCGGCCAATCGCCGACGATCCCTTCGAGGCGCCGCACTGCCATGCCGCTGCCAAGCACGAAGCCGAGCCTGAGGCCGGCCAGGCCGTAGAACTTGCCGAATGAGCGCAGGACCACGAGCCGGGGATCGTCGAGCGCACCAGCCAGGCTGAGCGCTGGCTCAAGATCGCCGAAGGCTTCGTCGACGACAAGAAGGCCATGCGGGGGCAGCGCCGCGGCCGCCGCGCGCAACGCGGCCGGGTCATGGCACCTGCCGTCGGGATTGTTCGGATTGGCCAGCACGATGACATCGGCGCCGGCGGCTGCCTCCAGGCTAGCGGCGGCCACCGCCTGATGACCCGCCATCGACCACGCTTCTGCATGGCCCGAATAGGTAGGCGCGAGGATCGCGACGCGCGCGGCCGGAACAAGCAGCGGCAGCAGGCGAAGGCCGAGGTCGCTGCCTGGCACCGGCACGATACGGGCGGCGGCGCTGACAGCATAGGCTGTTCGCGCAGTCTTGATTAGTCCCGCCAATGCGGCTGGATCGGGCAGCCGTGTAGCTCCCGAAAGTTCAAGCGGCGCAACCGGATAGGGCAGGGGGTTGATGCCGGTCGAGAAGTCGAGCCACTCTTCGATGGCGATGCCATAACGCGCCGCGGCAGCCGCAAGGCCGCCGCCGTGGCGAGGCGCATCGTCATTCCTGAACATGGGCGAGCCTCGGCGCTTGTCGAAGCAAACGCCTTTGCCCGGTTTCGCCCTGCGGCGCAAGGATGCGGGACGATTCTGGCACACTGGTCTCCATCGCCGCGCAGTGCGCGCCGATGGAGGTTGGGCTGATCGATGGTCCTCTCGGACGCCGTGCCGCGGGTCCCGCTAGTGATCGTCGGCGAACTCGACGCCCTGCTGAACCTCGGAGATGGCCTCCTGGATCAGGTTCATGGCTTTGACGCGATGACCGCCCTTGTTGCTCGACGCCTCGCGCAGCGAGCCGAGCGCCTCATAGAGCGACGACAGCGCGCGCTCCATATTGCCCTGATAGGCCTCGGCCGTCGCCGTCGTCGCTGCGACCAGCCCCATGGCTGCAACGCTGCCGAGCGCCAGGTTCGCAAACTCTCGGCGAGATTTCATTTCCGACATTCCCGTTCTTCCTTCGCTGAAGTCGTGGTGACACGCTAGAAGAACATGTGAAATCGGATGATACTAGCCAAAAGGAGTACTGATCGAGATTTAATCAGAAAGAAAAAGCATCGTTAAGCATCGAATGGCGCCTGAGACGCTCTGTAGGGTTCCCGATGTCGTTGCACACGGATCGACGATCTATGAATGATGCGAGACGCGAAGTCTGTGTATCCTTTTATACACAGCGCATTCAGCGGCAACATGATCCGATTATGCTGGTCGCAGGTATGCCCGGCGCGATGCACGCACCCTGAAACGGCTGAGCCTTCGGTGAGCGATCGTGAGGTCGACAGGATGGAAGTAGCGCTGGCGCCATGGGAAGGAGCGGCGCCGCAGTGGCGGCGGAAGGCTGGCACGCCATCTCGTCGCATCATGAGCGTGATCCGCCCATGATGGATTTGGAGGCCTCGCCCGGAATCGAACCGGGATGCAAGGATTTGCAGTCCTCTGCGTAACCATTCCGCCACGAGGCCCTCGGGTTGCGGATGTAGAGGTAAGGTGAGCCGCTAGGCAAGTACTTTCTCGCCGTCATCCCCTGTCGCTGCGCCCCCTGCGGCGCCGCGGCGCGGCGCGGCGGCTTGTCACCCCTGTCGCGGCTCGGTATTGAACAAAGAACACTCACAACATTCAGATGGGGTTCCGGAATCATGGTCGATTTCACCAAGGCGCGGGTGACGATGGTGGATTGCCAGGTCCGGACCGTCGACGTGACGGATTATGACGTCCTCGACGCGTTCTCGGCGGTGCCGCGCGAGGAGTTCGTTCCGGACGCGCTGAAGCCGCTCGCTTATATCGATGAGGACCTCCTCGTCTCGGCGCCAGGCACCCCGGCGCGTTATGTGATGGAGCCAGGGCCGCTTGCCCGCCTCGTCCAGCTCGCCGAAATTCAGCCGGGCGAGACGGTGCTCGATCTCGGGCCGGCCGGTGGCTACTCCTCGGCGATTCTCGCACGCCTCGCCGCGCGCGTCGTTGCGGTCGAGCCGGATCCGGCGCTTGCGGATGCGACCCGTGCCAATCTTGCGCGTCTCGGCGTCACCAATGTCACCGTCGTCTCGGGCTCGCTCGTCGAAGGCTACGCGGCCGAAGCCCCTTACGACGTGATCATCGTCGAGGGCGCGATCGAGTTCGTTCCGGCGGCGCTCGAAAGTCAGCTCGCCGAGGGCGGACGAATCGTTGCGGTGGTCGGCGTGAACGGTCTGGCGGCCAAAGCGACGATTTTCACGCGCACAGGCGGAACCACCAGCGGCCGTCCGGTGTTCAATACGCATGTTAAATTGTTGCCGGAATTCCAGCGTCCGAAGGCGTTCGTGTTCTAAAGGCTCGTGAAATCAACGGTTTGGTAACGATCTGGTCAAATTTTACCGATCGCAGGCTGTGGCTTTCGCGCCGCAGCATACACTTTATCAACGGTTGAGTGGATCACGCCATTTGACCGTCATCCGCCCCGGCGTATCTTAGCGGCGTCTTGTCCGCTGGTGGACGTCCGGTAGGGGGACGTCGCCTCGCAACGCCGAGGTTCGATAGTGTCGTTTTCCCGGGTCTCTTTGACGTCCGTGGCTTTGGTCGCGCTTCTTGCGGCCGCTCCAGTGGCGCACGCGGATACGCTGGCTGCCGCTCTTTCTTCCACCTACAACACCAACCCGACGCTGAATGCTCAGCGTGCCGCTCTGCGCGCCACAGACGAAGGCGTTCCACAGGCTCTGTCCGGTTACCGTCCCGTCGTGACAGGAACCGCATCGATCGGCCTGACGAGCCTGAACTCATCCTCGGGCAGCATGAGCCTCACGCCGCGCACCGCCGGGATCACGATCGAGCAGCCGCTGTTTCGCGGCTTCCAGACGCAGAACAACGTCAAGCAGGCCGAGTCATCCGTGCTTGCCGGACGTGAATCGCTGCGCTCGACCGAGCAGGACGTCTTCGTCGACGCGGTAAGCGCCTACACCAACGTGCTGCAGACGCAGGCCATCCTGACGCTGCGCGAGCAGAACATCGTCTTCCTGCAGGAGCAGGTTCGCGCCGCCACCGACCGGCTGAAGGTCGGTGAGGGCACGCGCACCGATCTGGCCCAGACCGAGGCGAGTCTTAGCCAGGGACAGACCGATTACGACGTGGCGGTTTCAAACCTGAATGCCGCCAAGGCGACCTATCTGCAGGTCATCGGCATGCAGCCGAAGTCGCTCGTCATTCCGGTCTTCAACGATCGCCTGCTGCCGAAATCGCTCGACTCGGCGATTGCCACAGGCCTCAAGAACCATCCGGCGATCCTGACGGCGTCGTTCAATGTCGATACCGCAGCCTTCAACGTGAAGTCGATCGAGGGCCAGCTGCTGCCGACCGTCTCGCTGCAGGGCTCGGTGGCCCATGCCGACGAGCAGTCTTCCGTTGGCACCTGGAGCAATTCGGCTTCCGTCACGGCCAACCTGACGGTTCCGCTCTATGAGGGCGGCGTTGTCTACTCGCAGGCTCGTCAGGCCAAGGAGACGCTCGGCCAGCGCCGTATCCTGCTCGACAGCGCCCGCGATCAGGTCCGTTCGGCGGTCGACACCACATGGGGCCAGTTGGCCGCAGCCCGCGCGGCGATCGTCTCGGCGAATGCGCAGGTCAAGGCATCCGAGCTCGCCCTTGCCGGTGTCATCGAGGAACAGAAGGTCGGCCAGCGCACGACGCTCGACGTCCTCAATCAGCAGCAGACGCTGATCCAGGCTCGCGAGACGCTCGTCATCGCGCAGCGGAGTGCCATTGTCGCCGCCTATTCGGTGCTGTCGTCGATCGGCGCGCTTTCTGCAGATCGTCTCGGCCTCAAGGTCGCGACCTACAAGCCGCAGCAGCATTACAACGCCGTCCGCGACAAGTGGTTTGGCTTGAGGACGCCCGACGGACGTTAGCCGAACCGGCGTTTTCGAAATCATGACGCCGGCCTTCGCGCCGGCGTCGTTCGTTTTGCGGGCGCAGTGATGGCAAGGACGGATTGAAGCGTGAACAACGTTGCGGCGTGGTTTCGCGACTTCGGTGATTTCGCTAGCGTTCCCCTTGAAACCGCATGAGAATCAAGCGATTCGCAGCATTGGCGGTTCAGGGTACGGGGTGACGATGGCCAAGGTCAGTCAGGCGCAGGAACCGTCGATGGAGGAGATCCTGGCCTCCATCCGGCGGATCATCTCCGACGATGGCGACGATGCGCCAACCGCCGAAAATGGTGGCGGTTCGATTTCGACCGAAGCCATCGATGCCTTGTTCGGCGCCCGGACATCCGGCGACGATGCCGCGCCGGTCCCATCTTTCCTGCGTCAGGATCCGCCCGCAACGGCCGTTGCAGAGCCAGTCCGGAAGGCGGAGTTGCGGGCGGCGCCCGAGCCACGTCTGCAGGTTGAGCCGCGGCTGCGCGCAGAGCCGCCGCGTCCCGATCCCGCCCTCCCGCGCGCGCCGCTGTTTCCTCCTGCGGCAGCCGCCAAGCCCGGGCCGGCGCCACAACGCTCGCCGCTGGAGGCAAAGCGCCCGGCGGCCCCACTTCCGGCCGAGGACGTGCCGTCCGGCCGTCAGTTGCTCTCGCCCGCGGCCGATGCCGCCGTGACCGCTTCGTTTGGTGATCTGGCAACGACGCTGCTCTCGGGCAATGCGCGCACGATCGAGGATCTGGTGAAGGACATGCTGCGGCCGATGCTGAAGGCTTGGCTCGACACCAATTTGCCCCCGCTTGTCGAGCGACTGGTGCGCGATGAGATCGAGCGCGTATCGCGCGGCCGCTAGGCGCGGGCTCGCTTCCCGCCTGAACTTCGGCACCAGCCGGCACGGTGACCGAGCCTTTGGTTGACTTGGCGCCGTCCATCCGGTTTACAGCACCTCAACGACGATCAACCGGAAACGGTCATGCTTGACAAGAATTACGACGCGGCCGCGGTCGAGCCGCGCATCTATGATGCATGGGACAAGTCTGGCGCCTTCAAGGCCGGGGCCGGAGCGGCGCCTGGGGCGAAGCCGTTCTCCATAGTGATCCCACCGCCGAACGTCACCGGCTCCCTCCATATGGGGCACGCGCTCAATAACACGCTGCAGGACATCCTGGTCCGCTTCGAGCGCATGCGCGGCCGCGACGTGCTCTGGCAGGTCGGCCTCGATCATGCGGGCATCGCGACGCAGATGGTCGTCGAGCGGCAGATGATGGAACGGCAGGAGCCCGGCCGCCGCGATATCGGCCGCGAAGCCTTTGTCGAGAAGATCTGGGACTGGAAGGCGGAGTCGGGCGGCACCATCATCGGGCAGCTGAAGCGCCTCGGTGCCTCGGCCGACTGGTCGCGCGAGCGCTTCACCATGGACGAGGGCCTCTCCCGCGCCGTCGTGAAGGTGTTCGTCGCTCTGTACGAAGAAGGCCTGATCTACAAGGACAAGCGCCTCGTCAACTGGGATCCGGCCCTGATCACCGCGATCTCCGATCTCGAGGTCGTCCAGGTCGAGACCAAGGGCCATCTCTGGCACCTCCGCTACCCGGTCGAAGGCGCTGACTTTGATCCAGAGGACCCGTCGACATTCATCACGGTCGCCACGACGCGGCCGGAAACGATGCTCGGCGACACGGCCGTCGCCGTCCATCCGGACGACGAACGCTGGCAGCATCTCATCGGCAAGTTCGCGATCCTGCCGCTGGTCGGCCGCCGCATCCCGATCATCGCCGACGAATATTCCGATCCCGAGAAGGGCTCCGGCGCAGTCAAGATCACCCCGGCGCATGACTTCAACGATTTCGAGGTCGGCAAGCGGCACAATCTGCCGATGATCTCGGTGCTCGACCGAGAGGCGAATGTCACGCTGGCCGGCAATCTCGATTTTCTTGCCGACCTGCCGAAGAGCGGGTCGCTGATCGAATTGATCGACGCGCTGGAAGGGCTCGATCGCTTCACCGCGCGCGCTTCCGTCGTCGCGATGATGGAGGAGGGCGGCTATCTCGCTGAAGTCGAGGATCACTCCCATGCGGTGCCGCATGGCGATCGCGGCGGCGTGCCGATCGAGCCGTTCCTGACCGACCAGTGGTATGTCGATGCGCATACGCTGGCGCAGCCGGCGATCGCTTCGGTTCGTGAGGGCAGGAGCGTCTTCTATCCGAAGACGTGGGAAAAGACCTATTACGAGTGGATGGAGAACATCCAGCCCTGGTGCATCTCGCGCCAGCTCTGGTGGGGCCACCAGATCCCGGCCTGGTACGGGCCGGATGGCGCGTTCTTCGTCGCCGCGAGCGAGGACGAGGCCAAGGACCAGGCCTATCGCCACTACAAGTTCGGCGCCGAGGGCGGCGTGCCGATGGCCCCGAACCTCGAGCGTGTCGTGATCGGCCCGTTCGAGGCCGGTGCGCTCGATGACGCCGGCAACGTGCTGGAAATCAGCCTGCAGCGCGACGAGGACGTTCTCGATACCTGGTTCTCTTCGGCCCTGTGGCCGTTCTCGACGCTCGGCTGGCCCGACGAGACGGCAGAGCTCGATCGCTATTTCCCGACCAATACGCTGGTGACCGGCTTCGACATCATCTTCTTCTGGGTTGCCAGGATGATGATGATGGGCCTTCACTTCATGAAGGCCGAGCCTTTCCGCGACATCTACATGCACGCCCTCGTTCGCGACGAGAAGGGTGCCAAGATGTCGAAGTCGAAGGGCAACGTCATCGACCCGCTCAGTCTGATCGACCAGTATGGCGCCGATGCGCTGCGCTTCACGCTGACCGCGATGGCGGCGCAGGGCCGCGACATCAAGCTGGCGACCAACCGTGTCGAAGGCTATCGCAACTTCGCGACCAAGCTGTGGAATGCGGCCCGCTTCGCCGAGATGAACGGCGCTGTCCATGGCGCTCCGTTTGATCCCGAGGCGGCGACCGAGAAGCTCAATCGCTGGATCGTCACCGAGACGACGCGCACGGCGCGCGCCGTCACCGAGGCGCTCGAGGCCTATCGTTTCAACGATGCTGCCAACGCGCTCTACCGCTTCGTCTGGAACACCTTCTGCGACTGGTATCTGGAGCTGGTGAAGCCCGTCCTTATGAACGAGGACGCGGACGAGGCGGCCAAGGCCGAGACGCGGGCCGCGATTGGCTGGACGCTCGATCGCATCGTCACGCTGCTGCACCCGTTCATGCCGTTCATCACCGAGGAGCTCTGGGGCCGCACGGCGCCCGAGGGCGGCGCGCGCGACCGGCAGTTGATCCTGACGCCCTGGCCGGCGCTCGATTTCGAGGATGCGACCGCGGCGGACGAGATCAACTGGCTCGTCGATCTGATTTCACAGGTCCGCTCGGTGCGTTCGGAGATCAATGTTCCGCCGGGCGCGATGGTGCCGCTGATCATCGTCGGCGCCAGCGAAGCCACCAGGGCGCGGCTCGTCACGCATGACGCGCTGATCCGGCGCCTCGCCCGCGCGGCCGAGGTTACCGTCGCCGATGCGCCGCCGAAGGGCGCTGTCCAGACGATGGTAGGCGAGGCGACGATCGCGCTGCCGCTCGCCGGCGTCATCGATCTCGATGCCGAGCGCGCCCGCCTCGGCAAGGAGCGCGACAAGGCCTCGAAGGATATCGCCAAGATCCAGGCGAAGCTCGGCAACGAGCAATTCGTCAGCCGCGCTCCGGAAGAAGTGATCGAAGAACAGCGCGAACGCCTCGCCGAAGCCGAGTCCCTCGTCGCCAAGGTCGATGCAGCACTTGAGCGACTGAAGGGGTAGGTCCGTCATTGCCGGGTCAAGCCCGGCAGCGACAGTGGCGCTGTACGGCCCTCTCGTATCTGCGACAACAAAAAAGGGCGCCGTAAGCGCCCTTTTTCATTTCCGAAATACTTCGTCGCTCAGCGGCGGACAGAGGCTCATCCTTTCTGTCGCCAGCCAGCTATTGCGCTGGCACCGGGCAGCTCAGATCGCCTTCCTCGCAGCTGAGATAGCGCTTGAAGTCCTTGATCCGCTGTGCGGTCAAATCGTCCTGACAGCTCGCAATAACGGTCGGATAGACACTGCCACCTTGCGACTGCGAGGCCTGGAATGCGCATTCCGCGTCGCGGAACGCAATCCATTTGCGTTGCGATTCCACGAAGAGCTTCTTGGTATCGGCATCCCCGGCCAACCGTGCTTCGATCTTCTTGAACTCAGCGTTCAGGGATCGATCGGCGCTCGACTCGGCAGCGGCAGCTGATGACAAACAAGCTGCCAGCAAAGCTGCAGCGACCACCAGATATTTCATTGCATGCTCCAGCTACAACCCCGACGAGGCTAGCAATGAAGCGTTCGCTGCGCAATTGATGCCCCTTGGCGGCTGGAACGCGGCACGACTGTCTTGAAAAAGGGGACCGACAGCGCTCGGCCGCCGGTCCCTCTTCTCGTCGTTGTCTGTCCCTCAGCGGCGCTTGGAAACCGGGACGTAGTCGCGGCGGTCGGCGCCGGTGTAGAGCTGGCGCGGGCGGCCGATGCGCTGACCCGGGTCTTCGACCATTTCCTTCCACTGGGCGATCCAGCCGACGGTGCGGGCGACCGCGAACAGCACGGTGAACATCGTGGTCGGGAAGCCGAGCGCCTTCAACGTGATGCCCGAATAGAAGTCGATATTCGGATAGAGCTTCTTCTCGATGAAATACTCGTCGCTGAGCGCGATGCGCTCCAGCTCCAGCGCGACTTCGAGCACCGGATCGTCGGTGATGCCGAGCTCGCCGAGCACCTCATGACAGGTGCGCTGCATGATCTTGGCGCGCGGATCGTAGTTCTTGTAGACGCGGTGGCCGAAGCCCATCAGGCGGAACGGATCGTTCTTGTCCTTGGCCCGGGCGATATATTCCGGGATCCGGTCGACCGAGCCGATCTCCTGCAGCATGTTGAGTGCTGCCTCGTTGGCGCCGCCATGAGCCGGTCCCCAGAGGCAGGCGATGCCAGCTGCGATGCAGGCGAAGGGATTGGCGCCCGACGATCCTGCGAGACGCACCGTCGAGGTCGAGGCGTTCTGCTCGTGGTCGGCATGCAGGATGAAGATGCGGTCCATCGCGCGGGCGAGGATGGGGTTGACCTTGTACTCTTCCGCCGGCACCGCGAAGCACATGCGCAGGAAGTTCGACGCATAGTCGAGCGAATTCAGCGGGTAAACGAAGGGCTGGCCGACATGGTACTTGAAGGCCATCGCGGCGATCGTCGGCATCTTGGCGATCAGGCGGAGGCTCGCGACCATCCGCTGGTGCGGGTCCGAGATGTCGGTCGAGTCGTGATAGAAGGCCGAGAGCGCGCCGACGACGCCGACCATGATCGCCATCGGATGGGCGTCGCGGCGGAAGCCGGTGTAGAAGCGCGACATCTGCTCGTGCACCATCGTGTGATAGGTGACGCGCTGGTCGAAATCGGCCTTCTGCGCTGCGGTCGGCAGTTCGCCATAGAGCAGCAGGTAGCAGGTTTCGAGGAAGTCGCCATGCTCGGCGAGCTGGTCGATCGGGTAGCCGCGATAGAGCAGAACGCCTTCGTCGCCATCGATGAAGGTGATCTTTGAGTCGCAGGCGCCGGTCGAGGTGAAGCCGGGGTCATAGGTGAAACGCCCGGTCTTGGCATAGAGCGACCCGATGTCGATCACGTCGGGGCCGATCGTCCCCTCCTTGACGCCGAAGTCCCAGGACTGATCGCCGATCGTAAGTGTCGCTTTGGTTTCGGTCATGCAGCCAACCCCTTGGAGAAAGCGAAATTCTTCTGGCGGGAACCCGGGGCGTCGACGGTCCGGAAGGCCGGCACGGTGCCGCAGGGAAACGAGTGTGCAATTGCGTAGCTCATTTACTGCAGCGCGGCAAGGCAGCCCTCCGGTAGACAATACCGCGCTGCCAGGTGGACAAAAAGATAAGGCCCCCATACGTTGATTCGAGCGCCGCCCGGGCCGTCGCGGACAAGGCGTCCGCAGCGCATTTTGCGCCTCAGACAGCCTGGTCCGAAATGCGTCCGAGGCTCTCCTCGCGGCCGAGCGTCATCAACACATCGAAGATGCCGGGCGAAGTCGAGCGGCCCGTCAGCGCGGCGCGCAGCGGCTGCGCCACCTTGCCGAGCTTCAGCCCTTCGGCCTCGGCGAATGCCTTCACCGCCGCCTCAGTCGCCTCGATCGTCCATGCGGTTTCCAGCAGCACGGCATGCAGCCGGCCGAGCAGGGCGCGGGCGTCGGCATCGAGGATCGCGGCGGCCTTCTCGTCCGGGACGAGCGGGCGGACAGCGAACAGGAACGCGGCGCCGTCCTTGAGTTCAACCAGCGTCTTCGCGCGCTCCTTGAGGCCGGGGAGGGCCATCGCGAGCTGGGCGATCTTGGCCTGGTCGAGCAGTTCGGCGATCGCCGCGCCGCCCGGCAGATGCGGCAGCGTCTCGATGAAGAGAGCGAGCAGCCTGGCGTCGTCCATCGTCCGGATATAGTGGCCGTTGAGGTTTTCGAGCTTCGCGAAATCGAAGCGCGAGGCGGAGCGGCCGACATCGACGATGTCGAACCACTCGACCATCTGCTCGGTCGACATGATCTCCTCGTCGCCATGGCCCCAGCCGAGGCGCACGAGATAGTTCCGCATCGCCTCGGGCAGATAGCCCATGGCGCGATAGGCATCGACGCCGAGCGCGCCGTGGCGCTTAGAGAGCTTGGCTCCATCAGGACCGTGGATCAGCGGGATATGCGCCATGATCGGGACATCCCAGCCCATGGCCGCATAGATGATCATCTGTCGCGCGGCATTGGTCAGGTGATCGTCGCCGCGAATGATGTGGGTGACGCCCATGTCGTGATCATCGACGACGACGGACAGCATGTAGGTCGGGTTGCCGTCGGAGCGCAGCAGCACGAGATCGTCGAGATCCTTGTTCGGGATCACGACGCGGCCCTGCACCTGATCCTCGATCACGGTCTCGCCCTCGAGCGGCGCCTTGATGCGGATCGCCGGCTTGACGCCCTCGGGCGCCTCGGACGGGTCGCGGTCGCGCCAGGTGCCGTCATAGCGCGGCGAACGTCCCTCGGCGCGCGCCTTCTCGCGCATCGCTTCGAGCTCGGCCGGCGTGCAATAGCAGCGATAGGCCTTGCCGGCAGCGAGCATCTCCTCGACGACCGCGCGGTGGCGCGGAGCGCGGGCGAACTGGAACACGGTCTCGCCCTCCCAATCGAGGCCGAGCCATTTCAGGCCGTCGATGATGGCGCCGATCGCCGCTTCCGTGGAGCGTTCGCGGTCGGTGTCCTCGATCCTGAGCAGCATCTTGCCGCCGGTGTGACGGGCATAGAGCCAGTTGAACAGCGCGGTCCGGCCGCCGCCGATATGCAGGAAGCCGGTGGGGGACGGGGCGAAGCGGGTGACGACCGGTTTGGACATGGGCGGTTCCAGGCTGGGCAGTTCGAGGCGGCGCTGATGGGGGAAGCGAGGCGGCTGCGCCGCGTGTTCGCGTTTGTGGGCGCAGCATGTAGCATGGAGCTGCGCTTGGGCGAAAGGCGGGGAACATGGCCGGGGGCGATCGGCGCGAAACGCTTGTCGCGACGGACCGGCCAGCCGAGGGGCGCCGCCGCCGGCTGATGCCGCATATCCCGGGCGGACCGTGGCAGGGCTTCGGCTTCGCGCTCGATCGGCTCTGGCTCGCGATGGGGGCGAGCCTCGAGCGTGAGCTCGATGCGGCGCGCGGCCTTCCTTGGCTCGCAGTGGCGTTCGGTGCCGGCGCGCTTTGCTATTTCGCCCTGCCATCGGAGCCGTTCGCGCCAGCGCTGGTTCTGCTGGCGGTCGGCCTTGTCGCCGCCGCGTGGCGGATGCGGGAAACGACTGGGCTTTTCCGCCTGCTGCTTCTCGGAGCGATGCTGGCGTCCGGCATCGCGGTCACCAAGCTCCGCACCGATCTTGTCGCAGCCCCGATCCTCGAGCGCGAGGTCACGGCGACTGTTACCGGCTGGGTCGAGGGGCGGGAAGGGCGACGCGGCGGCTATCGCTTGACGCTGCGCGTCGCCTCGATTTCCGGCGCCAAGCTCCGCCATCCGCCGACGCGGATCACGGTCACGGTGCGCGGCGCGGCGCCGGAGGTTGGCGATGCGGTCAGCATGCTCGCCCGGCTTCGTCCGCCCTCGGGCCCCGTGCTCCCCGGCGGCTATGATTTCGCGCGCAACGCCTATTATGAGGGGATCGGCGCGACCGGTTTCGCCTATGGACCGTCCAAAACGATCGATCTCGGGCCGGTGCCGCTGACGATCCGGCTCCGCGAACCGCTCGAATATGTCCGCGAGGCGATCCGTATCCGCGTGCTCGCGGCGCTCTCGGGCGACACCGGCCGCGTCGCCTCGGCGCTGATCATCGGCGATCCCGGCGGCATCAGCGACCGCGCGGAGGATGATCTCCGCCAGTCCGGGCTCGCCCATGTCCTGTCCGTCTCGGGGTTGCATATGGTGCTGGTCGCGGGCGCCGCCTTCTGGATGATCCGCGCGCTGCTGGCGCTCGTGCCGACGCTGGCGCTTCGATATCCGATCAAGAAATGGGCGGCGGCCGGCGCGATCGGCGTGACGTTCTTCTATCTCTTGATCTCCGGCCTCGATGTCGCGGCGCAGCGCTCGTTCATCATGACGGCGATCGTCTTCAGCGCCATCCTCGTCGATCGACGCGCCATCTCGATGCGCAATGTCGCGGTGGCGACCTTCGTCGTGCTGATGCTGGCGCCCGAAAGCATCCTCAGCGCGGGCTTCCAGATGTCATTCGCGGCCACGGTCGCGCTGGTAGCCGGCTTCGAGGCCCTGTCGCGATATCGGCGCCGCCGCCGCGGACCTGCTGCCGAACGCTCGATCGCCGGCAGCGTCCTTGGCTGGGTCGCCGCCCTGGTTGCCGGTCTCGCGGTGACGTCGCTGCTCGGCGGCCTCGGCACCACGCCGTTCGCGCTCTATCACTTCCAGCGCATGGCGCCGCTCTCGATCGTCGCCAATGTGCTTGCGATGCCGCTGGTCGATTTCCTGGTGATGCCGATGGCGCTGATTGCCGTGCTGCTGATGCCGTTCGGACTCGACCAGCCCTTCCTCGCGGTGATGGGCTTCGGCATCGACGGCATGATGGTGGTCGCGGACCGTGTCGCCGCCTGGTCGGAGGGGTCGGGTGGTGCCGCGATGCCCTCGGCCGCCGCGCTCTTGATCTTCATCGCCGGCTTTCTCTGGCTCGCGCTGATGGGCGACCGCTGGCGCCTCGCGGGACTCGTGCCGATGTTGCTTGGCGGCGCGATGGCGTTCCTGCCGGCGCGGCCCGACATGCTCATTGCAGCCAACGGCCTGTCGGTCGCCTATCGCGGCGCGGACGGCCGTTTTCAGGTGCTGGCACGCAAGGTCGACAAGTTCGGCGCCGGCATCTGGCTGCGCGCCGATGGTAATCCGCGCGATCCAGCCGACCCGGCCCTGAAGGATGGCACCGCCTGCGACAGCATCGGCTGCGTTGGCCGCCTTCCCGATGGCCGCGTCGTGGCGCTGGCGCTCGATCGCGCCGCCTTCGCAGACGATTGCCGGCTGGCGGCGCTGGTCGTGACGCCTCTGGTCGCGCCCGCGGCTTGCCACGCGATGACCGCCGTCGTCGATCGTCCCCGCCTGGCACGCTCGGGCGCCATTGCGCTGGCGGCGCGGCCCGTTCCGCTGCCGGCTCCGGCCAGTCTGCCGCGATCGCGCGGTGCCGCGATGGCAACGGACAGCGACGAATTCGCGTCGAGTGACGAAGCGATCGTGTCGAGCGACGAGGCAGCCACAGATGCACCGTCCATCGACGCGGACGCTCCGGTCGCGCCGCCGTTTATCGCGACGCATGATGCTGAGGACCCGCCTGATGGCGGCAGTCGGCTCGATGCGCTGTTCGTGGTCGGAACGACCTATCCCGCCGTGCGCCGTGCCTGGATGCCGCCGCTCGATTGAACTGTTTCAGCGACGTGGCGGCGGCGTTCGGGCCGCCGATCGGCCTCCTCGACCACCGGCGGCAGCGGATCCATCACGCGCGAGCGCGGGAAGCAGGCGATCGCTTCGGTGCCTTCGCGCAGCCGCGAGCGCAGTTCGAACGTGCCGTCATGCATGCGCATCATCGCCTGGACGATCGGCAGTCCGAGCCCGGTGCCCTGCTCGGCGCTTTTGATTGCGACGGCGCCCTGTCCGAAGGCGGACATGACGATCGGCAGTTCCTCTTCGGATATGCCGGGGCCATTGTCGCGGATCGAGACATATTGCCCGCCGCCGGCAGTCCAGCCGGCGCGAATGTCGATCGCGCCGCCAGGCGGGGTGAACTTGATCGCGTTCGAGAGCAGATTGAGGATCACCTGGCGCACGGCGCGTTCATCGGCCCAGAGCCGCGGCAGGTTGGGCTCCAGCAGCTGCGTGATCTTGAGGTTCTTGTTGCGCGCCTTGAGGCGGACGAGGTTCTCGCACTCCTCGATGACATGCGCGAGCGTTACGGCTTCCTCATTCAGCTCGTAGCGCCCGGCCTCGATGCGCGAAAGGTCGAGAATCTCGTTGATGAGGGCCAGCAGATGCTGGCCGCTCGAATGGATGTCGCCGGCATATTCGCGATAGGTCGCGTTCTGCATCGGCCCGAGGACCTCGTTCTTCATCACCTCGGAGAAGCCGAGAATGGCGTTGAGCGGCGTCCGCAGCTCATGGCTCATCGTCGCCAGGAAGCGTGACTTGGCGAGATTGGCCTCCTCGGCGCGGCGGCGCGACTCGTCCGAGATCGCCTTGGCGGTTCCGAGCTCGGCGATGAGATGATCCTTCTCGGCCCGATAGCGCATCATGCCCATCGTGGTCGATTGCAGGCGCTGTGACAGCGTCAGGAAGAAGATCTCGCTGCCGATCGAGAGGAAGGAGAGGGCGAGATAGAGCACATCCTGGCGGATCGCGAACAGCGCCACCATGGTCAGCGCGATCGGCGCCGTGCTCGCGACCGCGCCGGCGGGAATGCTCGACGCGAACATGGTGCCGACCGCAAGCATGGTCAGCATGGTCGCGAACTGGAAGATCTCGATGCCGGGGGCCTGCGCATTGGTCGTGGCGACGAGCAGGGCGATCCAAGTCAGCCCGTAGCAAAATTCCGTCGCGACGAAAATGCGGGTCCAGCGGCGGATCGACACCCGGTCGGATGGACTCCTGACGAAGCGGTGGCAGAGAAGGGTGCCGCCGCAATGCACGAAAAGTGTCGCGGCCGCCCAGGCGACGATGACGGCGTGCGGCAGCCAGACCGTCGCCACGAGCGCGACCAGCGCTACGAGTAGCGGCACGGCATAGGCCGCTGACAGGCGCGTGCGCGCATAATGGACCAACAATTCGTGGTCGAAGCTCGGGCTGGTGCCGCTTGTGGAGGCGAGGCTTTCGCGGTGATGGCGCACGGTGCGCGCAAGCGCGCGCCGCCGCTCCGCGCGCTCGCTGTTCATGGCGATCTTGTCGTTCGGAATGAGGTCCGATACGCCGTGCATTCAAAGTTTCCCGGACGGGATGGACCCCGATACTGTCGAGCTTAACCGCTGATGGTTTAAGTCCCCTTTCGACGGGCTGGTTAATGCGGGGTCGCAATGATGCGTCCAACCGATCCGAACGCCGTTCCGGCTGAGCTCGGAGTGGCGTCTTTCGATGATATCGCTACCCGTGCCCGCGCCTGCCGGCTCTGCGTTACGGCGCCGCGTGGCGCGCCGCTGCCGCATGAGCCGCGGCCGGTGATCCGTGGCTCGGCCGAGGCGCGGATCTTGATCGCCGGCCAGGCGCCAGGCACGCGCGTTCACGCCTCCGGCGTCCCATTCGACGATCGCTCGGGCGAAAGGCTGCGCGACTGGATGGGGGTCGACACGGACACCTTCTATGACGAGGGCTTCATCGCGATCCTGCCGATGGGCTTCTGCTTTCCCGGCCTCGACGCCAAGGGTGGCGATCGTCCGCCGCGGCGTGAATGTGCGCCGGCCTGGCGGGCGCCGCTCGTTGCCGTGCTGCCGGCCGTCAAGCTTGTGCTCGCGATCGGCGGCGCGGCGCAGCGCTGGCATCTCGGGCCAGAGGCCGATGGCGGCGTCGACGACACGGTCCGCCGCTGGCGCACTATCGTCGCGTCTGCCACCGCGCCCACCGTCTTCCCGCTGCCGCATCCCTCGTGGCGCAACACGGGCTGGCTGAAGCGCAATCCCTGGTTCGAGACAGAACTGCTACCGGAGCTGCGGGCGCGCATACTCGACCAGCTTGGTCGTCTTGACAGGTCGACGCGTTAGGGAGAGAATATTATTCTCATCTATCGTGCTTGCGGCGGCTCAGGCGGAAAATTCGTCCGGTCGCTCGCTTGGGCACTCTGGGGACAATTCACAGATGATCGATCGGCTCGACAGGAAGATCCTGCAGATCCTGCAGGAGGACGCAACCATCCCGGTCGCCGAGATCGGGCGAAGGGTCGGCCTTTCGACGACGCCCTGCTGGCGGCGCATCCAGAAGCTCGAGGAAGACGGCGTGATCCTCCGCCGCGTCGCTGTGCTTGATCCGCGCAAGGTCAACGCGAAGGTGACCGTGTTCGTCTCGATCACCACGAGCCAGCATAACGAGGAATGGCTGAAGCGCTTCGCCGAGGTGATCCGCGACGTGCCTGAGGTGGTCGAGTTTTACCGCATGAGCGGGCAGGTCGATTATCTGCTGCGCGTCGTCGTGCCCGATATCGAGGCCTATGACGCCTTCTACAAGCGGCTGATCACGCGCATCGACATCGCCGATGTTTCCTCGGCCTTCGCCATGGAACAGATCAAATATGCGACGGCCCTGCCGCTGAACTATGTGCCGCTCGAAAAGGACAAGGGTGTCGCCTGACCGCTTGGCCCTTGATCTCGATCAAGGCTGGCACGCCGTTGGCCGAGCAGAAGTCCGCTGGAGCGGGAGAATGAGACGATGAACCAGCCGACCGATCCACGCGGGCGTGTGCCCCTGACATTGGGCACGCCCGAAGGTGTCGACGAGGATGGCATCCGCCGCCTCGTGCATGGCTTTTATGACGCGGTGCAGGCGGACGCTTTGCTCGGGCCGGTCTTTGCCCGCGAGGTCGAGGATGGCCGCTGGCCGGAACATCTCGCCAAGATGTGCGACTTCTGGTCTTCGGTGCTGCTGAAGACGCGCCGCTATGAGGGCCGCCCGCTGGCGCCGCATCTTCGCCTCGCCGATCTCTCGGATGCGCATTTCGAGCGCTGGCTTTCGCTGTTCGCCGCAACGGCACGGCGCTCGTTCGAGCCCGATGCGGCTGCCGTCGTCATTGCCTTCGCCGAACGGATCGCCAACTCCTTCCGCCTCTCGCGTGCCCTGCACCGCGGCGAGGATACGACCCGCTTGCGGCCGATCGCGGCTGCCTGATCGGCGATTGAACCTGCCGGTCAGTGCTGGCGCACATGCCGCGTCAGCCGCCGCTCGATCAGGTCCCAGACCCGGCGGATGATCTCGACGAGCGCGAGATAGAGCACTGCGGCCCAGAGATAGACCTGGAAATCGAACGAACGCGAATAGGCGAGGCGGGTTACGCCCATCAGATCGAACACCGTGACGATCGCCGCCACCGATGAACCCTTGATCATCAGGATGATCTCGTTGCCGAGCGGGCGAAGCGCCAGCAGCACGGCCTGAGGCACCACGACCATGCGGAAGATGGCCCGCGGCTTGAGGCCGAGCGACATCGCGGCTTCGCTCTGGCCGCGCGGCACCGCCAGGATCGCACCGCGATAGATTTCAGCCTGATAGGCGGCGGTGTTCAACGTGAATGTGAGCGCGCAGCAGAAGAAGGCATCGCGAAACAGCCACCAGAGACCAACCGCCTGCAATTCCGGTCGGAACTGTCCGGCGCCGTAATAGACGAGGAAGGTCTGGGCCAGAAGCGGCGTTCCACGCACGGCATAGACATAAGCAAAGGCGAGGCCGCCGACGAGGCGGTTCTTGCTCATCCGCCCGAGCGCGATCGGAACGGCCAGCAGCGCGCCGAGGCTGATCGCGATGACGACGAGTTGCAGCGTGACCATGAGGCCCTGCAGCATGCGGGGGCCGTAATTCTGCAGCAGCTCCCAGTTCATGCTGCCCGCCTGTGGCCGCGTTCAACGCGCCGTTCGATCGCGGTGATGCCGATCGAGGAGATCATCGACATCGCGAGATAGATGAGGCAGGCGACGCCGAAGAAGAAAAAGGGCTCCTTTGTGACGCGGACCGCGATGCCGGTCATGCGCAGGAGATCATCGAGCGCGATCACCGAAACGAGCGAGGTATCCTTGAGGAGGATCAGCCAGAGATTGGCAAGGCCGGGCAGGGCGAGGCGGATCAGCTGCGGCAGGATGACGAGCCTGAGCGTCGGAAAGGGCCTGAGGCCGAGCGCTTTGGCCGCTTCCCACTGGCCGCGGCTGATGCCGTTGAAGGCGCCGAGCAAGACTTCCGATGCATAGGCCGAAAAGACGACGCCGAGCGCTATCATGCCGGCGACGAAGCCGCTGATCTCGATCGTCTGCCCGGGCACGACCAGGTTGACAAGCTTTTGAAGCGCGATCTGCCCGCCGAAATAGACGATGAAGATCGTCAGCAGCTCGGGCAGTCCGCGAAAAACGGTGGTGTAGAGATTGCCGAAGGCGCGCAGGAGGCGGTTGTCGCTGCGCTTGGCCTGCGCGATCGCCAGGCCGAGAACGAGGCCGAAGGGCAGCGTTGCGAGGGCGAGACGTATCGTCAGCCAGGTACCGGCGGCCAGGGCATTGCCCCAGCCGCCAGGCCCGAAACTGATGAGGCCGAGAAGATCCAAGCCGTTCTTCCTCCGCCGCGCCTTCCGGCCTTGCCGATCGGGCGAGGCCGCGAAGGGCTAGTCCGCGCTCAGTTAGCCCAGATCGAGAACGGGAAATACTCGGCGTTGATCTTGTCGTAGGTGCCGTCGGCCTTGATCGCCTCGATTGCCTTCGAGATGGCGTCGCGGAGGTCGGTGTCCTGCTTGCGCACCGCCGCGCCGATGCCGCCACCGACCGGAACTTCGCCGACGATCTCGCAGCATGCGCCGTCGGATTTCTTCAGCCACTCCATGCCGACGAGCTTATCGACCAGCAAGGCGTCGATGCGGCCCGAGGCCAAATCGAGATTGACCTCGTCCTGCGTCGGATAGAGCTTCACGTCGAAGCCCGGATAGGTCTGCTCGAGATAGCTCGACTGGATGGTCGAGGACTGGGCGCCCAGGGTCTTGCCCTTGAGACCGGCCGGCGAAACATCTGTGATCCCCGATCCCTTCGCGGCGATGAAGGCCGTGGGCGTGTTGTAATAGGCGCGGGAGAAGTCGACGACCTGCTTGCGCTCGTCGGTGATCGACATCGAGGCGAAGATCGCGTCGAACTTGCTCGCCTGCAAGGCGGGGATGAGACCGTCCCAATCCTGGGCGACAAAGGTGCAGGTCGCCTTCAGATTGGCGCAGACCGCCTTGGCGATGTCGATGTCGAAACCTTTGATCTGCTTGTCGGAATCGATGAAATTGAAAGGCGGGAAAGCACCCTCGGTGCCAATGCGGATGGTCGACCAATCCTTGGCCTCCGCCGAGAGAGTAACCGCGACGAGCGTCGCTGCCGTCAGGGCAATTGTCTTGAACAGGCGCATGTTCATGAATCCCAATGTTTCTTCGGCTCCTGAAGGAACCACTGTTCATTGCTAGCATCGGACAGAGTGGATGCACAATCCGGGCGCCTGGCACCTCAGGCACCGGATCGGAACAGCTCCAATTGATCCGCTTGCCTAAGCGTTGAGCGTGCTTTGATAAGCATCACAATCCGCGTCAGACCGCAAGCCACGCCTCGGCGCGGATGAGGTCGTCGGGCGCGTTGACGTTGAAGAAAGGGTCGGGGCCACCGGCAGCGACCGGCCAGGTCGCAACCGAAAAGCCGACGGCGGCGAGGAATCCGCGGACGCCCTGGCTTTTTGCTGTCCTGCGCCAGTCAGCAAGCATCGTCGCGAGGGCGACTGGCCAAAGCGCGAAGACGGGATGGTCGCGGTCGCCGGAGGCCGCGATCACGATCCGGTCGGCCTCGCCCGCGACTTCGGCAAGGCGCGTGACCAGATCGGCTGGCAGCAGCGGACCATCGACCGGCACCGTGACAAGAAGGCGCGGGGGAGAGGCGAGCCGCGCGGCCCAATCGAGCCCCGCCTCGACACCGCCGAGCGGCCCGGTGTCGGGACGATCATCCGCGACGACAGGCAGTCCGAAGCTGGCAAAGCGTGCCGGATCGCCATTGGCATTCAGCGCAAGCGGGCCAACCTGTGGCCCCAGCCGAGCAATCACATGCGCCAGCATCGGCTGCCCGGCCAAGGGCACGAGCGCCTTTTCCCGGCCCATTCGTGTCGAGCCACCGCCTGCGAGGACCAGGCCCGCGACCGTCATCGGCTCCAGCGCTTGTTGAGAAGCATGAAGGCTCCGCCTGCTGCGAGCCCCCAGAATGCCGCGCCTATGCCGAGAAAGGAAAGCCCCGATGCGGCGGTGACGAATGTTACCATCGCTGCGTCTCGATCGGCGGGGTGAGCAACGGCACCGGCCAGAGCGCCGCCGAAGGCTCCGAACAGCGCAAGCCCTGTCGCGGCCTCGATCAGAACCGGCGGTGCGATGGTCAACAGCGCTGCGGCGGTTGTGGCGCCGAGACCGAGCACGAGATAGGTGACCCCGGCCGACAAGGAAGCGATCCAGCGTCGGCCCGGATGGGGGTGCGCGTCGGGGCCGGCGCAGAGCGCGGCCGTGATCGCGGCGAGGTTCAGCGTGTGGCCGCAGAACGGCGCGGCTATGATCGAACCGATTCCTGTCGCGACGAAGATCGAGCTGACCGGCGGATTGTAGCCATTGAGTCGGAGCACCGCGAGGCCGGGCAGGTTCTGCGCCGCCATGGTCACGATGAACAGCGGTACGGCGAGCGAGATCATCGCCGTGGCGCTGAATTGCGGCCAGACAAATGCGATATCGGGCATGAAATGGGCTGACATCAGCCCGCCGGACGGCGCATGCAGCGCGATCATGACGACCGCGGTCGCCACCGCAGCCGGAACGGCCCAGATCCGCTTGATCCGCCCGACGATCGCCCAGACCAGCACCACCGGTATGGCAAGGCTTGGCTCGGTCGCGACCGCCTTGGCCGGGGCAAGACAGAGGCCGAGCAGAATGCCGGCCAGCATCGCGCTGGCCAGCACCGGCGGTATGGACGACACGAGCTTGCCGAACGGCTTGATCATGCCGGCGGCGATAATCAGGACACCCGCGCCGATAAAGGCTCCGATCGCCACCGGGAAGCCGCCATCGAGCATGCCTGTCGCTGCGAACAGGACCGAGCCTGGCGTCGACCAGGCAATCGAAATCGGCAGCTTGTACCGAAGGCTGAAGAGGATCGAGAGAAAGCCCTGCACGATGCAGATGGCAAGAAGGCCCGAAGCCGCCTGGGCTGGCGTGGCGCCAACCGCGATGAAGCCCTGGATGATCACCGTGAAGACGCCGGCATAGCCGACAAAGGCCGCGATGATGCCGGCAAGAACTGGTTGCAGGTCGCCTGAACGTGCGAGGCCGGCCTGAGGATGATCGGAACTGTCCTGGAGGGTCATGCGGGGCTTGCGATAGAGAGGGCGGAGTGCAATTGTTAGATTGGATCCAATCGACAGGCAAGCGGCGCCGACATCTCTGCGCGTCGGGGCATGGGGTCGCGAAGGATCGGTCATCGCCGATGCGCGGGATTAGGTCAGGTAGGGGGAGAGAGCGCTGTGGCATCGCTGGACCAGGTGATCCAGGCCGGGGGGCGACGCTTTCGCACGGCGACGGAATTCGTCGAGGCGACCCTCAAACAGGCGATCCTCTCGGGCGCGCTGCTGCCCGGCACGCCGCTGCGGCAGGAGGAACTGGCGACCCGCTTCGAGATGAGCCGCATGCCGATTCGCGAGGCGCTACGCCAGCTCGAGGCGCAGGGCCTTGTCGACTTCGAACCGCATCGCGGGGCGATCGTCGTCGAGATCACGCTGGCCGACTCGGACGATAATTTCGCGATCCGCAGCGCGCTGGAGCCGCAGGCGCTGCGCCTTTCGCTCCCGCATCTCGGGCCAGACGATTTCGCGCTTGCAGAAGATCTGATCGCCGAGATCGACAGCGAGAACGACCCCGCCCGCATGGGCGAGCTCAATCGGCGCTTTCATATGACCCTCTATGCTGGCGCGGGCCTCCCGCGCCTGCTGGCGCTCACCGAGCAGCATCTGGTGGCCGCAGATCGCTATCTCCGCTTTCACCTTGCGACCGACGGCGACATGGGTCAGGCCGAGCACCGCGCGCTCGTCGCTGCCTGCCGCGCGCGGGATGAGAACGAGGCCGTGGCCGTGCTCAACCGGCATCTCGCACGGGCGCGCGCCGGCCTCAGCGCTTTCTTCGCGGCGCGGGCCGCATCTTGAGCGCGGCGGAACGTTCGGCCCGGCTTTGACATTGATGGGAGAGGCAAGAGGTGCCTCGTCTGCACAGGATTCCCATCATGAAGACAGTCGCGATCGTCGTTTCAACCGTCGCCGCGCTTATGGCGGTGTCCACCATTCCGGCCAGTGCCGTGAGCGCGAGCAAAGCGCGCCAGGTCTGCATCAATGCCGCCGCCACCCAGCACAACGCGCTGAAGGGCAATGTCGAGGTACGCAAGGTGAAGGCCGGCAAGTCGGGAGCCCAGGTCAACCTCGTGGTCAATGACGTCGAGGTGAACTGCATGGTGACCTCGGGCGGCAAGGTCCGCTACATCAACTGATGGCATCGACCAATGAAAACGGGCGGCCCGGGGCCGCCCGCTTTCGGTTTTCATGACTGGTCGCTCACGCTGCGACGTCGAGGCCCTTGGCAAGCTCGAGCGCCTGACGCTCGAACAAACGGCGATAGATGCCGCTGTCGCGCCTGACGAGCACGTCATGCGTGCCTTCCTCGGCGATCTTTCCGCGCTCGAAGACAAGCAGGCGGTCCATCGAGCGAACGGTCGAGAGACGGTGTGCGATGACGATCGCCGTGCGTCCCTCCATCAGCCTCTCCATCGCCTCCTGGATCAACGCCTCTGATTCCGAATCGAGGCTGGACGTTGCCTCGTCGAGGATCAGCACAGGCGCATTGGCAAGGAAGGCCCGCGCAAGCGCGACGCGCTGGCGTTCGCCGCCGGAGAGCTTCACGCCACGCTCGCCCACCAAGGTCTGGTAGCCTTTCGGGAGCCGCCCGATGAAGTCGTGCGCATTGGCGAGCCGCGCCGCCTCGATGATCTCATCCATCGAAGCGCCGGGACGCGCATAGGCGATGTTCTCCGCCAGCGAGCGGTGGAACAGGATCGGCTCCTGCTGCACGATCGCGATCTCGCCGCGCAGCGATGACTGCGTGACATGGGCAATGTCCTGCCCGTCGATCAGGATGCGGCCTCGGTTCACGTCGTAGAGACGCTGGATCAGCTTGACGAAGGTCGTCTTGCCGGATCCCGAATGCCCCACGAGACCAATTTTCTCGCCGGCAGCTATGGTTACGTTGAAATCCTCATAGAGCGGCGTGTCGTGTCCGGCATAATGGAACGTCACGTCGTCGAAGCGGATTTCGCCGGCGCCGATGCGCATCGGCCGTGCATCGGGCTGATCCTCGATGCCGAGCGGCTGGTCCTCTAGGCCGACCAACTCCTCCATGTCGTTGACTGAGCGCTGCAGGTTGCGGACATGCATGCCGACATCCAGCAGATAGCCTTCGAGGACGAAGAACGAGGTCAGCACGAAGGTGACATCGCCGGGGCTTGCTTGTCCCTGCCACCACAGCCACAGGACGAGCCCAATGACGGCGCCGCGCAGGATCACAACCATGGCGTTCTGCGACGTTCCGTTATTGGTGCCTCGGACCCAGGTGCGCGCGGTCCGGACGCGCCACTTGCCGATGATGCCGGCTAGCCGCGCATCCTCGCGCGCCTCGGCGCCGAACGCCTTGACGACCGAGTTGCAGCTGACCGCATCGGCCAAAGCACCGCCGAGCTTGGTGTCCCAGGCATTGGCAAGGCTTGCGGCCGGCGCGACATAGAACAGCGACAGCGACACGGTCACCGTGATGTAGACGACGGAGCCGATCGCCACGATGACGCCCATCATCGGCCAATAGGTGCCCATCAGCAGCGTGGTGCCGACCAGCACGACGATCGACGGCAGCAAAGCCAGGATCAGCGTGTCGTTGAGCTGGTCGAGCGCCCACATGCCGCGCGAGATCTTGCGCACGGTGGAGCCGGCGAAGCTGTTGGCCTGCCAGTTGGTCGAAAAGCGCTGGACGCGGAAGAAGGCATTCTCCGCCACGGTCGACATGATGTTGAGCGTCAGGCGGATGATGCCCATGAAGGCGAGATGCCGCGCGACGACCATGCAGAGGCTGAGCCCCATGACGATCAGGAAGGCCCGCACCGCAATGGCGAGCGCCGCCTCACGCTCGGTGCCGCTCGATGCAAGCGCATCGACGATGCGGCCTGCGAACAGCGGCAGCAGGACATGGGCGAGCGTCTCCAGCAGCATTGCCGAAGCAACGAAGGCGGCGATCTTCTTCTCCTTGCGCCAATGCGCAAAGGTGAAAGCGAAGACTTTTGCGAACGGGCCGGACAGCCAGCGGCTGCGCGGCCGCGGAAATGTGATGCGAACCATGATGACGACCCGGCCGCTCGACGCGGTTCCGGCCTCAAAAAGAAAGACGACGATCGGCGGACGCGGCGCCGCAAGGGCGCGCCGTCACACGGCGAAAAAGAGGAAGCTGGGAGAAGGGCGGAGACCGGGCGCGGCTGAGAGCCGGGGCCGGATGCGCCCGCCGTCCGAACTAATGCCCGGGATGTTCCGGGACGGGGAAGGCAGGCGCGGCAGCCATATGCATCGAAGCCATGCAGTCCTCCCTCGTTGGACGTTTCAGGAGGACAATATGTACTGCAAGTCGTGGCGCATGCCAAGCCGTCGCCGCGGCGAAGTGCCACGTCGAAGCTCTGGAAGCGGGTGTCTGTGTCCAAAAAGACACAAAGCGGCTGCGGGAGTAGAGAATGGGGCCCCGGCCGGAGCCGGGCCGCCGAAGCGCTATTCAGTAACGACGGGCGCAGCCGCATGCAGGGCGCGGGCGGCTTCCTGCGCGAAGCAGAGATCGAGAATGCGCTGCACTTCCGCGGCGCGGCGGAAGGTTGGCTCGTCATTGATCCCGGTGTTGCAGGCCTTGGCGAAGCGCGCATAGGTCGTGGGGACCGGCGGGCATTCAACAGGCTTCCAGCTCGACGAATCGATGTCGGGGCCTTCGCAGATCTTGAGCGAGGAAACCTTGCCGTCGGTCCGGACATCGAGCCCGCCGGCTGTGCCGAACAGGCGCAGCGTCAGGTCGTTGGCATGGCCGGTCGCGAAGCGCGTCGCCGAGATCGTGCCGAGCGCGCCATTGGCGAATTCGGCTGTCATCACGGCGGAGTCGTTCACGTCGAGCGGATAATCGCCGATCTTGTCGCCCTCGGCCTTGTGGAAGGTCTTCAGGCGGCTGTCGATATTGGCGACCTCGCTGTTCGCCGCGAAGCTGGCGAAATCGACGATATGCACGCCGACATCGCCGAGAACGCCCTTCGAGCCATGCTGGGCTGAAAGGCGCCAGAGCCAGCGCGACTCGGTGCGCCAGTCACCCCATGCCTTGCTGACGAGCCAGCTCTGCAGATAGGACGCCTCGAAATAGCGGATGTCGCCAATCGCGCCGGCCATCACCAGTTCGCGCGCCTTCTGCAAGGCGGGCGAGTTGCGATAGGTGAAGTTGACCATGTTGATGACGCCCTTCGCCTCGGCCGTGTCGGCCATTTCGAGGGCGAGGGGGTAGCTGGTCGCGAGCGGCTTCTCGCAGAACACATGCTTGCCGGCGGCGAGCAGGCGCATCGTCGTCGGATAGTGCACCGCATCGGGCGTCACATTGGCGACGGCGTCGAAGCCGCCCCATGCGATTGCCGATTCGAGGTCGGCGAAAAGCTCGGTGATGCCGAACTGCTTGCCGAATGCCTCGCGGCGCGCCGGGTCGGTCTCGACCGCCGCGACGAGTTCAGTGTCGGGCGCTGCGGCAAAAGCTGTTGCGTGGCTGACGGCCATGCTGCCGGTGCCGAGGATAAGGATCTTGGCCATGATGGTGGGTATGAGCTCCTGAGCGCGATACAGCTTCCCCTAGCGGAAGCCAGCCTCGCCAGCCTTGTGCAGCGTTTCGCCCTTGATGGTGAGCGGACCGTTCGGGGCCTTGTCGGCGGGGGTGTTGGGGGCATTGGTGATGCCAGCCCAGGCGGGCGCGGGGTTGTTGGCCCACTTGACCGCGTTCTTCAGCACCTGCTTGACGTCGGTGTTGTAGTAGATCGGGTAGGTTTCATGGCCGGGCGAGAAATAGAAGATCTTGCCGCCGCCGCGCTGGTAAGTCAGGCCCGAGCGGAACACTTCGCCGCCTTCATACCAGGTGACGAACACCGTCTCCATCGGCTCGGGAACCGTGAAGGGCTCGCCATACATCTCGGTCTGCTCGATCTCGAAATAGTCCGAGAGACCCTGAGCGATCTGGTGATTGCGATTGATGACCCAGACCCGTTCCTTCTCGCCAGCCTCGCGCCACTTCAGCGAGCAGGGAGTGCCCATGAGCCGCTTGAAGATCTTCGAGAAATGGCCGGAATGCAGGACGAGGAGGCCCATGCCTTCCCAGACGCGATTGGCGACGCGCTCGACGATCTCGTCGGAGACCTCGCCATGCGCCTTGTGGCCCCACCAGATCAGCACGTCGGTCTTGGCGAGGCGCTCGACGGAAAGCCCGTGCTCGGGCTCCTGCAGCGTCGCGGTCGACGCTTCGATCATGGGGTCTTCGCCGAGACCCTTCGCGATCGTGGTGTGCATGCCTTCCGGATAGATTTTCCGGACCGTCTCGTTCTCCTGCTCGTGAACGTTCTCGCCCCAGACGACGACGCGGATCGTCATGATCTCATTCTCCCTTGAGGGTTCCTCGGTGACACTTTCGACCCGCGGCACGGGCGCATTTCGGAGGCGACTCGAGATGGGCGCGGGGGGGCCGCTTGTGCCCATCCAAAGCGCTTTGGATGATCAGCGGCTTATCTATAGCGCGCCGTACGGTGGATACAATATGGTCTGGTGAGCGCCGATGCAGGCTTTTGCAAGGCTGGCGAAAAACCGGCTCGGTCGCCCGCTTGACGCGGCGGCGGCCATGTCTCTATATGCCGCCATCTCGTCGGCGCGTCCGGCGAAAGGGCGGTTAGCTCAGCGGGAGAGCATTCGCTTCACACGCGAAGGGTCACTGGTTCAATCCCAGTACCGCCCACCATTTCCACCTATTCCCGATCCGGCAGCGTCTTCGCCTCTGCCCAGAGCGTTTCCATCTCGTCGAGGCTCGCTTCACCGGGGCTGCGTCCGATTTCAAAGAGGCGCTGCTCGACATGGCCGAAACGTCGACGGAATTTCTCGTTGGTGCCGCGCAGCGCGGTGTCGGGATCGATATCGAGATGGCGCGCGAGGTTGACGACGGCGAAGAGCAGATCGCCGACTTCGTCCTGCAGCCGCGCCGGGGCGTGCTCCGGTCTGGCGAGTTCCTCCTCGACCTCCTCGATCTCCTCCCGCATCTTGGCGATCACGGCATTCGGGTCGTTCCAGTCGAACCCGACCGTCGATGCCTTCTTCTGCAGGGCGACCGCGCGCGCGAGCGGCGGCAGGCCGGCGGGAACCTGGCCGAGCAGCCCCGGCGCTGATTCGTCTGGCAAGCCGGCTGCGGCCCGGCGCTCGGCGCGCAGCCGCTTCTCCTCGGCCTTGATCTCATTCCAGAAGCCTTTGGCCGAGCCGGCGCTGCGCGCCTCGGCGCTGCCAAAGACATGCGGATGCCGGCGGATCATCTTGGACGTGATGCTCTCGACGACGTCGCCAAACGCGAACGCGCCTTCCTCTTCGGCCAGGCGCGCGTGATAGACGACCTGCAGCAGCAGATCGCCAAGCTCCTCCTGCAGGTCGCCACGATCGCCACGCTCGATGGCGTCGGCAACTTCATAGGCCTCCTCGATCGTATAGGGCGCGATCGTCTCGAACGTCTGCTCGACATCCCAGGGACAACCGCCGACCGGCGCGCGCAACGCCGCCATGATCTCGATAAGGCGGGCGATATCGCGCGAAGGCTGCATGGCTCGGTCCTTGGCAAGGTTTTCAGGAGGCGGAGCGTCCCGGCATCGGCCGCGCTCGTCAAGCCGGTGTAGAGCGACAACGAAATCAAAGACTGCCTCTTTTTTGGACGCTCTGCACAGGGATGGAACGCACGGCTCATGCTCCCGGGCCCGCTAAGGTGCATAGATGCGGCAAGCCGCGATCACCGGCGCGCAGGTCACAACGAGATCGAGGGCAGGAAATGGCTTCCAGGACGACGGGGAAGATGTCGCTTCCCATGCTGACCGCCATGGTTGTCGGCTCGATGGTCGGCGCCGGCATCTTCAACCTGCCGGGCCGCTTCGGCACGGCGACAGGCCCGTTCGGCGCCATCATCGCCTGGGCGATCGCCGGCACTGGCATGTACATGCTGGCGCGGGTCTTCCAGGCCCTGGCCGAGAAGAAACCCGAAATCGATTCCGGCGTGTTCGCCTATGCCAAGGCTGGTTTCGGCGACTATATGGGCTTCCTGTCGGCCTTCGGATACTGGCTCGGCAGCTGCCTCGGCAACGTCTTCTACTGGGTGCTCATCGGCTCGACGCTCGGGCGCTTCTTTCCCGAAATATTCGGCGACGGCAGCAGCCCGACCGCGATTATCGTCTCGCTGATCGGCATCTGGGCGTTTCATTTTATGATTCTGCGCGGGGTCGAGCAGGCCGCCTTCATCAACGGTGTCGTGACAGTCGCCAAGATCGTCCCGATCATCGTGGCGATCATCATCTTCATCTTCGTTTTCAACTACAGCCAGTTTTCCGAGAATTTCTTCGGCGGCATCGGCATGCCCGACAAGTCGCTGTTCCAGCAGGTGCGTGACACCATGCTGATCACCGTCTTCGTCTTCCTCGGCATCGAAGGTGCCAGCGTCTATTCGCGCTTCGCCAAGACGCGGGCCGATGTCGGTTCGGCCACTATTCTCGGCTTTGTCGGTGTCATGGGGCTGATGGTCGCCGTCACGCTGCTGCCTTACGCAGCCATGCCACGCGCCACCATTGCGGGCGTCCAGCAGCCTTCGCTTGCCGGTGTGCTGGAAATCGTCGTCGGCCATTGGGGCGCGGTGTTCATCTCCATCGGCGTGCTCATTTCGGTGCTCGGCGCCTATCTCGCCTGGTCGCTGATCTGCGCTGAGGTTCTGTTCGCCGCCGCCAAGTCGCAGGACATGCCGCGGCTCTTCGCTGCCCAGAACGGCAACAAGGTGCCGGCCAATGCGCTCTGGTTGACCAATATCGTCGTGTCGCTGTTCGTGATCTCGACCTACTGGTCGCGCGACGCCTTCAACTTCATGCTCGACATGACGAGCGTGACGTCGCTGCTGCCCTATCTGCTGGTGGCCGGCTATGGCGTGCTCATCGCCCGGCGCGGCGAAGGCTATGAGACGACGCCGCTGGAGCGCCGCCGCGACCAGATCTTCGCGTCTATCGCTGTCGCCTACACGATCGTCATGTTCCTGGCGGCGGGTCTCAAATACGTACTGCTCGTCGCAGTCCTCTATGTGCCCGGCACCGTGCTCTATGTCTGGGCTCGGCGCGAGCAGAACGCTCGCCTGTTCTCATCGCCAGAACTCATCGCCTTCGCCGTCACGGCGCTCGCCGCCGTTGCCGGCGCTGTCGGTCTCGTGACCGGCGTCATCACGCCTTGACATCAACGCCGTACAGAAGGGTCGAAACCATGGCCGAAACCGCGACACCCACCCCGTTCGGGGTTCATTCCGAAGTCGGTCAGCTCCGCAAGGTCATGGTCTGCGCGCCGGGGCGGGCCCATCAGCGCCTGACGCCCAGCAATTGTGACGAACTGCTGTTCGACGACGTCCTCTGGGTCGACAATGCCAAGCGGGACCACTTCGATTTCGTCAACAAGATGCGCGACCGCGGCATCGATGTCGTCGAAATGCACAATCTGCTGACCGAAACCGTCGCAATTCCTGAAGCGAAGGCGTGGATCCTCGACAACCAGATCATCCCCAACCAGGTCGGTCTCGGCCTCGTCGACGAGATCCGGAGCTATCTGGAAGGTTTGCCGCATCGTGAACTTGCCGAAACGCTGATCGGCGGGCTTTCGACGGAAGAGTTTCCGGATATCCATGGCGGCGAGATGCTGAAGCTGGTTCGCGAGGCGGCCGGGGTCACCGAATATCTGCTGCCGCCGCTGCCGAACACGCTCTACACCCGCGACACGACCTGCTGGATCTATGGCGGCGTCACCATCAATTCCCTGTTCTGGAAGGCGCGCCACGAGGAGCCGATCCTCGCCGCGGCTATCTATCGCTTCCATCCCGATTTTGCCGGCCGCGTGAAGGTCTGGTGGGGCGATCCGACTGCGGATTGGGGCATGGCCACCTTTGAGGGCGGCGACGTCATGCCAATCGGCAAGGGCAATGTGCTGATCGGCATGAGCGAGCGCACCTCCCGCCAGGCGATCAGCCAGGTCGCCGAGCGGCTGTTCGCGGAAGGGGGCGCCGAGCGTGTCATCGTCGCGGCCATGCCCAAGCTTCGGGCGGCGATGCATCTCGACACCGTGTTCACCTTCGCGGATCGCGACTGCGTCCTGTCCTATCCGGACATCGTCGATGGCATCCAGGCCTTCTCCTACCGGCCAGATGGCAATGGCGGCCTCGAACTGCACAAGGACAAGGGCACGTTCATCGAAACCGTGCGCGATGCGCTTGGCCTCAAGAAGATGCGGGTCGTCGAGACGGGCGGCAACGCCTATATGCGCGAGCGCACACAATGGGACTCCGGCGCCAACCTTGTCTGCGCCGCGCCGGGCGTCGTCTACGCCTATGACCGCAACACCTATACCAACACGCTGCTGCGCAAGGCCGGCATCGAGGTCATCACAATCACCGGCGCCGAACTCGGCCGCGGTCGCGGCGGCGGTCATTGCATGACCTGCCCGATCATTCGCGACGCAGTCGACTACTGACCGGGACCCTGTCCTGGGGGCAGGACGGATCGTGCGGCCGTCGCGATGCCGCGACTGGCCGCACGATCCGATGGGAACGCCGATGCGCGACGGCGATGCAGGACTCGGCTAGAACCTTGAAAGGTTCAGGACCGCGCGGGGATTTCGATGCATCGCTGGTTTGGCAGGCAGCTGAGGCGCCTGGTGCTTCTCGTCATCGTCGTCGTCGTGTCGCTGCTCGGCGGCCGCATCTATCTGGCCGAGAGCGGCCCGCCGCTCGAGCCATGGCACACCTATGTGCCGAAGGAGATGTCGGACGAGGCGATGGAGCGCGCCAGCTTCGCTGACTATCAAAAGGCCGAGAACGCCATCTTCGCCGACATCCGCCGCCATGTGACGGATAAGCTCGATGCTGCCGAGCGCGTGCCTTTCAACCGCTACTTTGCCGGTAGCCCGGTCAATCCGGAGCGCTTTGCGACAGACTGGAACCGTTCGTTCGAATTGATGCCGCAGGGCACGCCTGTCGGCGCCGCGGTGTTCCTGCATGGACTGACGGATTCGCCCTATAGTCTCCGTCACCTCGCCGAACTCTACCGGGACCGCGGCTTCGTCGCGATCGGCATCCGCTTGCCGGGTCATGGCACGGTGCCGGGCGGCTTGACGGCGGTAGCGTGGCGGGACTGGATGGCGGCCGTGCGGCTTGCAATGCGCGAGGCACGGCTGAAGGCCGGGCCGGACGCGCCGATCCATATCGTCGGCTATTCGAATGGCGGCGCGCTGGCGCTGCTCTATGCGCTCGACGCGCAGGAGGACGAGAGCCTCGCGCGGCCCGCACGCATCGTGTTGATGTCGCCGATGATCGGCGTCACGCGGTTTGCCCGTTTTTCAGGCCTGGCCGGACTACCCGCGCTGCTGCCAGCCTTCGCCAAGACGGCCTGGCTCGATCTCCTGCCCGAGTTCAATCCGTTCAAATACAACTCCTTCCCGGTCAATGCCGCGCGCCAATCCTATGCACTGACCATGGCAGTGCAGGACCGGATCACGCGCCTGGCTCAGGAGGGCAAGCTCGGCGGCCTCGCGCCGGTGCTGACCTTCCAGTCTGTGCTCGATGCCACCGTGAGCGTCCAGGCCGTCGTCAATGCGCTCTATGGCAATTTGCCGGACAATGGCAGCGAACTCGTGCTGTTCGACATCAACCGCCACACCGAACTCAGCCTGTTGTTTCGCACCCGCGCCGAAGAACTTCTGCCGAGCCTCGTGACACCAGCGCCGCGAAACTACCGGCTGACGGTGCTCGGCAACCGCGATCCGACCACCGATGACGTCGTTGCTCGCAGTACGCCGGCCGGATCGACGAACGAGACTGTTCAGCCGCTGGGGCTCACTTATGCCCCCGACGTCTATTCGCTGTCGCATGTCGCCGTGCCATTCCCGCCGGAAGATGGCCTCTATGGCAATCATCCCGATCCTGCCGACGACTTCGGCATCCATCTCGGCACGATTGCCGCCCATGGCGAACGGAGCGCGCTGATCGTCAGCCTCGACTGGCTGCTCCGGATGTCGTGGAACCCGTTCTTTCCCTTCGTGCGCGAGCGCGTGCTGGCTGGCTTGCCCGGCGGCGACGCTGCGGCAAGCATCGTCCCGTCCGCGTCGGCGCCAGCGCCGTCTCCGATCACTGCGCCGCCGCCGGCTCAGCAAGTGCCAGCTCCGCAAGTGCCTGCGCCGAACACGCCGGCCCTCGAAGGATTGGCCGCTCCGGAGCCGGCGACTCCCTGACGGGTTGGTGACGCTAGAAAGAGCCGAACACCGAACCGAGAATGATCACGGCGACCAGCGCCAGGATGGCGCCGACGATCGCCACCATGACGATGTCGCGATAGCTCTGCCTGGGTGTGGCGCCGCAGACCGCCAGCAGCGTCACGACGGCGCCGCTATGCGGCAGACTGTCGAGCGTGCCGGCGCTCATGACCGCAACGCGGTGCAACAGCGCCGGGTCCATGCCGATTTCGGCGGCGAGCTTCATATAGGTGCTGCCGAGGGCATCAAGCGCGATGGTGAGCCCGCCCGAGGCAGAACCGGTGAGCGCCGCGAGTATGTTGGTCGCGACCGCGAGCGAGACCAGCGGCCCGCCGCCGATCGACAGCACCCAGTCGCGGACGAGCGCGAAGGCCGGCAGAGCGGCCACGACGGCGCCGAAGCCGACGAGGCTGGCGACCCCCATGATCGGCAGCACGGCGGCGTTCGCGCCGGCATCCATGGTGTCGCGCAGCTTGGGCAGCCGTTGCCAGTTGAGCGCCACGCTCGCGACGATCGCAACCGCGAGGGCGACAGCCACGGACCAGACGCCACTGACCGAGGCCAGCGAGATGCCGCCCCAGCGCGGCTCGGCCAGGAAGGCGAAGTCGAGCCGCGGCAGGACGAAGAAGGACATCACCAGATTGACGATGATGACGAGCACCAGCGGCAGCGCCGCAATGGCGATCGGTGGATGCGCCGCGCTCTGGAAGCCATGCCTGATCTCGGCGGGGTCGAACTCGCGGGTCGTCGTGGCGCGCTCCCGCAGCGTCGTGTCATCAAGCGCGGCCGGAGCCGACAGGCCACTCCCGTCGCCGAAACCTTCGCCCTTGCGCCGTGCCCCTGCTTCCTGGCGGGCGAGCCACCACAGGCCGAAGCCGAGCATGATCGCCGAAGCAATGATGCCGAGGCCAGGCGCTGCGAACGGCGTCGTGCCGAAGAAGGGCATCGGGATGGCGTTCTGGATCGCCGGCGTGCCCGGCAGGGCCATCATCGTGAAGGTGAATGTGCCGAGCGCGATCGCGGGCGCCATCAGCCGGCGCGGGATATCGGCCGAGCGGAACAGCGCCTCGGCCATCGGCGCGATGACAAAGAGCGCGACGAAGAGGCTGACGCCGCCATAGGTGACGATCGCGCCGGCCAGGACCACCGCGAGAATCGCCCGCTTGGTGCCGAGCTTCTCGGTCATGAACTCGGCAATCGAGGCCACCGCCCCGCTGTCCTCCATCAGCTTGCCGAACAGGGCGCCGAGCAGGAACAGCGGGAAGAACTGGCCGATGAAAGTGGCCGCGCTGCCCATGAAGGTCTGCGTCCAGTGCGCGAGCAGCGGCTCGCCCGACAGCAGCGCCGCGATCAGCGCAGCGACCGGCGCGAGCAAGAGGACACTCCAGCCGCGATAGGCGAGGGCGATGAGGAGGCCGAGGCCGAGCAGGATGCCGAGAAGACCTGTGGCAAGACCCATGTCACACCCCCTCCAGCAGGCGATCGAGATCGAGCGTCGAACGTTGGCCGATATCGTCACCGTTCAGTGCCAGGAATTCGGAGGCGGCCTTGCGGCCCTCGTCGCGCAGCATCGTCAGGAACGGCCATTCGGCGTTGAGCTTCGAGGAAGCGCCGAGCGATGCCATAACATCATTTCGGACCATGTGGATGCGCATCCGCGCCCAGCGCGCGCCCTCGGTATTGCCCGGATCCGCGACCTGGCGCAGCAGCGCGACCATGCGGAGTTCCTTCAGCAACACGCTGTTGAACGACACCTCGTTCAGCCGGTTGAGGATGTCGGCAGCCGAACGCGGCGTGCCCGGCCGTTCGACCGGATTGACCGGAATGAGGATTGTGTCGTCGGATTCGAGGTCGCGCACCAGCGGCGTGATGGTTGGATTGCCGGAATAACCGCCGTCCCAATAGCTCTCGCCATCGATCTCGACCGCCTGGAACAGCGTCGGCAGGCAGGCCGAGGCGAGCAGGACGTCCGCCGTGATCTCGCCGTTGCGGAAGACGCGGCCCCTGCCGGTGCGCACATTCGTCGCCGTGACGAAGAGCTGGATCTCGGAGCTCTTCAGCGCCTCGAAATCGATCGCTTCGTCGAGGATTGTGCGCAGCGGGTTGCGCCCCGTCGGGTTGAGATCATAGGGCGAAAACAGCCGGGACATCATGTCCATCGCCACGAATACCGGCGATGTATCGAGTGTCCATCGTCCCAGCAGGACATCGAGGGGGCCGCGCTGGAACGGGCTGAACTGCGCCGCGTTGGCGACCTGGCGCCAGTAGGCTTCGAGCGCAGCCCTGGCGCCGTCGGCACCGCCTTTCACGAAGCCAGACGCCATCACGGCGGCGTTCATGGCGCCAGCCGATGTCCCGGAGATTCCGTCGATGCGGAAGCGCCGTTCTTCCAGGAGACGGTCCAGCACCCCCCACGTAAAGGCGCCATGCGAGCCACCACCCTGCAGGGCCAGGTCGATCAGAATTGGTGGGTTATTCATCGACACATGGTTGTTCATGGCAATCAAACCCCTGTTGATCAAACCGGCGCATGGCGATCATCACAGCTTGTTGCACTGCGACATGACGCTTTCGCGCATGGCTGCCTGTCGTTTGACGACAGCCTGGCGTAGAATTGGCGGGCAAACGCTTGGGGGAGCGAGACCATGGGATCTGCGGTTCCGCGCGATCGACACGAAGCGATGCAGCCCCAGGCTTCCCTGGCGAGCTTGTGTTCCGCTTCGGTCCCGCTGCGCTTCGATACGGGTCTGTTGGACCGACAAGATCAGTTCACGGCTTGGCGCGACTTCATGGCCGCGACCATCGACGTGACACGCGAAGGTGATCCTGCCGAGGGCTTCGAAGCCGTTCAGACCGTGTGGGATCTCGGCAGCCTGGCGCTGTCGCATGCCGTGCTGCCGGCTGGCGGGCGAATGCGGCACTGGCGCCATTTGAGGCGCGATCCGCTCGATCACTGGTGCATCGTCGTCAGCCGCGGCGCTGCGGCGGACGGTGCCTTTTCTCTATCCATGCGCTCGCTGGCCTTGCCCTTCGAAGGGCAAGGCAACGATCGTGCCGTCATCAGCCTCTATCTGCCGCGCGATCTGATGCGAAGGGAGGCCGCCGCGCTGGACGCGCTCTCAGACCGGATGCCGGATACGCCGCTGGTTGGCATTCTCATCGATCATCTGATCAGTCTTGATCGTCGCCTGCCATCGATCTCGGCGGATGATCTGCCCGGCCTGGTCGAGGCGACACGGCAGCTCATCGCTGCGTGTCTCATCCCGTCGGCTGATCGCGTCGAGGCGGCGCGGGACGTGATGGTGGTGTCGCTCGTCGGCCGCGCCCGGAAGATCGTGCACCAGAATCTTGGCGCCACGAATTTCGGTCCGCAGCAGCTCTGCCGCATGCTCGGCGTGTCGCGGTCGCGGCTCTATCGGCTGTTCGAACCACTCGGCGGGGTTGCCCATTACATTCACCGCCAGCGCCTGCTGGCGGCCCATGCCGCGCTGACTGATCCACTGAACAACGGTCAGATCGTCAAGCTCGCAGAGCAAGTGGGCTTCGGTGATCCATCGGCTTTCAGCCGCGCTTTCAGGCAGGAGTTCGGCTACAGCCCAAGCTATGCGCGCGCTGCAGCTTCGGCGAATGCAATGCTGCCGCTCGTCCGCAGGCCGGCGCCGGCGCGGGGCTGGTCTGGGCTCGCCGATGTCCTCGCCGGTCTCGGCGCGTAAGGGCGAAGTTCCTAACGCGCGGCCAGCATGGCGCCGGCAAAGCCGATTGCGAGAAGAAGCAGCAGCGTGCCAGCCACCGGCCAGGTCGTGATCCACGCCTCCATCCCTGCGATGCGGTCGGCCAGCCGGTAGAACCTCGTGGTGGCGGGCCGCATCAGCACAAGCACGTCGCCCGGCGGCAATTCGGGCCGATGCCTCAGCCGCGACCAGCCCATGAAGGCGGCGCCGCCCAGCAGCATGGGCCAGGCGAGGGCAAAGAGCGATTTCGCTTCCACTGCCTTGCGGAGATTTCCCGCCACGGAAGGAAACAGCAGCCAGGGCAGCAGCAGCGCCGCGGCGGCGGCACCCCACCATGCGGCGCGGATTGCGAAGGGCGCCTCTGCGCTCGTGTCGGAAGCGGCGGTCGCGCGGGCTCGCACGATAAAATGCAGCATCAGCATCGTAGTCGCGGCTGCCGAGAGCGATCCGAGCAGGCCGGCGAGCCCGTCGCCGAGCGCATCCTTGACGGCGAGCTTAGCCAGGGCGCCGCCGGTCAGGGGCAGCCCGGCGATGCCGAGCGCGACAACGACGGCCGGCCACAGGATGGGACGAAGGTGGCGCGGGCCGGTCATCGCGATGGCTGCGAGCGCCAGGAACAGGCCACCCTTCGCGAAGACATGGTGCAGGGCATAGAAGGCGAGTTCGGACGGAGCCGCAGCGCGTCCGCCGGCCAGCGACATTCCGGCAACGGCGGCGATGACGCCCATCTGGCTGATGCTCGAATAAGCGAGGACGGCTTTCGGATTGCGCTGCGTGAGGCCGATGGCGACACCGAAAAAGGCTGAGAAGAAGCCGATGATGGCGAGCGCCTCGCCCCAGCCGGATAGAGCGGTGCCGAAAGGCAGGAAGCGCGCAAGTCCGATGACGCCGGCTTTGACCGCTGCGCCGCTGAGCACCGCGGCCGCAGGGAAGGGGGCCGCGGTGTAGGAGGGCGGCATCCAGACATGCAGCGGCACCAGGCCCATCTTCGTGCCGAAGCCGAGCAGCAGAAAGAGGAGCGCTGCGTCGCGCAGCGGAGAGGCGGCGAGGGCTGCGACGACATCGGGGATCGCGATGCTGCCGGATGGCGTGCCGACCGCAAGCAGCACGAAAGCGGTTAGCAGGAAGGCCTCGCCGATGACGGCAAGGGTGAAATAGACGCGTCCGGCGCGAAGGGCCCGAGCACTGCCATCGCGTGTGACGAGGCCGTAGCCGGCAAGGCTGACCAAGGAGAAGGCCAGATAGAAAGTGACGAGGTTGGACGCCATGAAGACGGCGAGACTGCCGGTCATCGTGAGCAGCCACCACGACTGATAGGGCAGCGTTTCGAGCTTCTCGCCCCAGAAGGCCAACGTGGCGATGCCCGCGGCCATCCAGATCAGCCCGGCGGCACCGAGCAGCATGGCGCCGGGAAAATCGAGCGCAAGGGCTAGCGGACCCGGCAGGGCAAGCGCACCGCCGATCGCGAACAGCGCGGCCGCGAGCGCCGGCAGAGGCGCGAGCCAGAGCAGGCGCGCGACCCTTGGACGCCACGCCGGCCAAAGCGCGGAGAGGACGAACAGCGCCAGCGGAAACAGTGCCGCGATCGGCAACAGCGCATTCATGGCGACACCTGAATGAGGCGGCCGATGGCGAGCAGGGGCCAGGGCGACAGCGGCAGGAAGCCGATGAGGATCGCGATCACCGCGAGCGACAATGCCGCGAGTTCGCGCGTGAGCGCGACTGGATGCAGGCGCTCGGCCGGTGCATCCGGCGTGGAAAAGGCGGGCATGAGGATACGGAACACATAGCCGGCAGCGAGCAACCCTCCAGCCAGGATCACCACCGCCCACCACCAGGCGCCTTCGCCGAGTGACGCGCTGAGCATCAGCCATTTGGCCGAGAAGCCGCCGCTCGGCGGCAGGCCCATCAGCGACAGGCCGGCAAGCGTCATCGTCAACACGGTGATCGGGGCAAGCCGGCCGAGGCCACGGAAGCCATCGATCCGGTCATGGCCGATCGCCTCATAGACAAGACCGGCGGCCATGAACATCGCCGCCTTGGCAAAGGCATGCGCGAGGAGCTGCAGCACGCCGCCGGTCCAGGCGAGCGAGGCGAAGGGCGAAGCCGCCTCGCTGCCAGTCGCGAGCGGGAAGATCAGAAAAAGATAGCCGATCTGCGCGACGGTCGAATAGGCGACCAGCAGCTTCAGCCGCGCCTGGCGGAGCGCCAGCACGCTGCCGACGATGACCGCGCCGGCGCCAAGCAGGCCGAGGCCGTTCGCTCCGATCGTGCCGAGCCCCGGCGGCAGCAGGTCGAACCAGAGCCGCAGGATCAGGAAGAACGAGCCCTTGACGACCAGCGCCGACAAAATGGCGCTTGCGGCCGCGGGTGCCCCGGCATGGGCCGGCGGCAGCCACAGATGCAGCGGGAAGAGGGCGGTTTTCGCGATGAGTCCGGCCGTCATCAACGCGATCGCCAGTAGCAGCGCTCCTTCAGCGCCGCGAATCTCGCTCAGGACCACCAGATCGAGCGTGCCATAGGCGCCATAGATCACCGCGACGCCGAGGAGGTAGAGCACCGAGCCGGCCAGCGCGAAGACGAGGTAGCGCAGCGCTGCCTCCAGCGTGTCGCGGCTGCCGTCGAGACTGACCAGCGGCACGGCCGCGAAGGTCAAGAGCTCCAGCGCGACATAGAGATTGAACAGGTCCTCGCCGGCAAAGATGAGATTGAGGGCGCCGGTGATGGCGAGGAGCATGGTCCAGAAGACCATCGGTCGGCGCCGCTCGGGGCCTTGCGGGTCGAAGCCGAACTGGCCGCGTGCATAGAGCGCCGTCACTGCGACGATCGCGCCGGTCATCGCCATCAGCACGGCGGCGATGCCGTCGACGCGAAGCGCGAGGCCAAGTGGCGGCAGCCAGCCGCCTACGAGATAGACGAGCGGCGCATCGCTCGCCCGGACCGCCTGCAGCGTCGCCAGCGACAGGAAGAGATTGACGGCGAGCGTGGCGATCGCCACCCATTCGATGTCGCGCGCACGCACGAGCCAGAGCGCAAGGATGCCGATGACCGGCACGACGACTGCCAGCACGAGCAGCAGCCCGCCAGGCGTCGTCGCCATCAAGGCCGCGGTCATGAGTGGTCGTCCCCGTCGCTGGCTTCGTCTTTGGCAGCCAGCCGTTCGATCAGCGTGATCGCCAGCGCGGTGGCGCAGAAGGCAACGACGACGCCGGTGATGACGAGGGCCTGCGGCACCGGGTCGCCCGGAAACCCAGCGCCCGCGCCCCGCCGCGCGATGACGCCGAACAGAATGAACACGCCGCCGCCAAGCAGGTTGAAGGCAAGTAGACGCCGGATGAAGACGTCATGCAGCACGATGCCGTAGAGGCCTATCCCGACCAGAACCGCGCCCATCAGGCCGTAGAGCGTCGCGGCGTCCAGCGTTGCAAGGCTCATGGTTCGACCCCCGGCGTGACGTCAGGCGGTCCGGCGACCAACAGGCCGAGTGTTGCAGCGATCGAGAGCGTGAGCGCGACTTCGATCAGCAGGATCAGCGGCTTTGCTAGCGCTTCGGGATAGGCGAGAAACGCCCCGGCCAGCGGGATGCCCGCAAGGCCGATGGCAAGGAAGACGATCGGGCCGGCTGCAAGCAGCAGGCGCAGGCGCCAGCGCCCGATCGACGGCGCTTGGGTGAGGCCGGCCATCATGGCGAGGATCCACATCGCCGCGAGAATGGTCGCGCCCTGGAATTTGCCGCCCGGCGCGTCGGCTCCGACCCAGACAATATAGACCCCGATGACGATGCCGACCGGGATCAGAAGGCGTCCGAACAAGGGAAGCGGGCCGAACGCCGCGGCAGGGACCGCCATTGCGGGTCGGCCGCCCCAGGCCGCGTCCGGCGTCAGCGACCAGACACCGAACAGCGCCAGCAGCACCACCACGGTCTCGAGGAATGTGTCCAGCGCACGATAGGCCATGAGGACACCGGCAATGGGATTGCCGAGGCCGGTGCTGGCAAGATGCGTACGCACCTCGATGGCAAGGCTTGGCGCCGGCGTCATGGGCAACAGGACGACGGCGGCCAGTGCGGCGCTGATCGCCGCGCAGAGCAGTCCGACAAGGATGCGGGCGCCAATCGGCTTCCGCGCGGTCGCGACCGGCTTCAGGCGAATGCTAGCCCTGAGCAGGATGACGCCGGTGACACCGCCGCCGATCGCCGCCTCGGTCAGGGCGACGTCGTAGGCGGCGAGCCGCGCCCAGGCGAGGGTCAGCAGCAGGCCATAGGCGACGAAGCCGACAATCGCCGCGAAATCGTCGCGCGTCCGCACGGTCCAGAGCGCGACGCCGATGACGAGCGCCGCGATCAGCAGATCGAGAGCAAGGCCGAGCATCACTCGCCCCGCTCGGTGGAACGGGCCACGCGCGCGATCAGCTGTGCCACGGTCGCACCAGCAAACTGTACCAGCGCCCAAATCACGACGAGTTTCAGCGCCATGCCGACACTGCTCGAGAGCGGCAGAAGGCCGATCACGATAAGGCCGAGGCCGAGATTGTCGGCCTTGGTCAGTGCATGCAGCCGCGTCAGCCCATCGGGAAAGCGGATCAACCCGACCGTGCCGGCGAGAAAGAAGATGATGCCGGCGCCGATCGCCGCGGTCGAGAACAGGGCGACGAGCGCCGTCATGACGCAGGCGTCCCTGGCGCATGCTCCGCTTTCGCGGCGGCGGTCGCCTTCTGCGCGAGCGTGGTCGCGAGTGCGATCGAGGCGAAGGCCGCGAGCAGCGCCAGCGTCAGCGCGATATCGACGAGCGCGTCAGTGCCGCTTCCAACCGCAAGCAGGACGAGGACGGCGACGCTGCCGGAGCCGAGCAACTGGACCGCCATCATGCGGTCGATGCGCGACGGGCCCCGCAGAACGCGAACAAGCCCGACAGCGGCAATGGCGAGGACAATGACGGCGGCAACGGTCAGCGCATCAGCCATGGGGTCGGCTCCGGGTCACGATGCGCCGAAGCCGTGCCTCGTCCCGTGCCATGTCGACCGCCACGGGTTGGCGGATATCGAGGCAATGCACGACCAGACCGTCCTTGCCGTCCTCACCAACGGGAAGCGTCCCGGGCATCATGCTGGAGATCGTCGTGAACAGGTCGCGCGCGAAGCCGCGGCCGAGAGAAGGGCGAAATGTGACAAGCCCAGTCGCGAGCGGCAGCGCGGGATCAAACGCGCGCCGGGCGACGTCGATGCCGGCAAGGAGGGACTGCTTCAGGAAACGGCCGGTGTAGCGGACCAGCGCTGCGATATCGAGCGGATGGGTGCCCTGGGGCATCAGCCGTAGGTTCGCCACCGTCGCGGCGAGCGCGGCGGCGATGCCCACCACGATATCGGTCGGAGAAATGCCCTTCAGTGCGCACCACAGCAGCAGGAACAACGCGAATCGAAATAGAGACCAGGAAGGCACTGGTCGCGCGTCACGCTTCGATCGGCCCGACCGTTTGGCCATTCGCCTGCCACCCCTTGCGATTCGCGAGCCACAGTCGCCGAGAACGATGATGCCGCAACCGGCGAGCTGAATCTCGCGCGAGGATGGTCAAGTCCGGCTGCGGTGACAAGCGCCTTCCATGGTCACGCGCACGACATGGTGGTTTGGGATTCCTGGCACAGCGATGGGACGGATTGCTCATCACATGGGTCGGCCGAATAGATAGGTTCCGCGCGAATGGCGCGGGACACGCGCCTGCGGCACATTGATCAGGAGATGGCGGCCCGTCGGCACGGGGTGCCATGTCGCCAGTGTCACTTGCGTCGCTGCGACTTGCGTGGCTCTTCTGTCGACGGTTCAAACGCTGGGATGCTCCTCGTGACGATATCGGCAAAAACGGCGAAGGCGGGTTCATCGGTGCTGCGCGCGGCTGCCATCCTGGCCTTGGCCTTGCCGCTGCTGGCAGCCTGCAGCCGCGAGGAAGAGGCCAAGACCCCGGCGCCGCGGCCCGTGCGGACGGTGACTGTCGAGCGCGCGCCGGCAACCGAATCGGTCGTTCTCACCGGTCAGGTCCAGGCGCAGAACGAGGCTTCGATGGCGTTCCGCATTGGCGGGCGCATGATCGAGCGTCCCGTCAATGTCGGCGACAGCGTCAAGGCCGGGCAGATCCTCGCAAAGCTCGATCCGGTCAACGAGCTCAATACGTTGCGCTCAGCCAATGCAGCCCTCTCTGCGGCCGAGGGCCAACTGGTCCAGGCGGAAAACGCCTTCGAGCGGCAGGATCGCCTGCTCGCCAGCGGCTTCACCACGCGGGCCAACTGGGATCAGGCGCAACAGGCGCTCCGCACCGCGCGTTCGCAGGTGGACGACGCCGAGGCACAGCTCGAGCTCGCGCAGGACCGCGTCAGCTTCACGGAGCTGAAGGCGGATGTGGATGGAACGGTGACGGCGCGCGGCGCCGAGCCGGGCGAGGTCGTGCAGGCCGGTCAGATGATCGTCCAGCTCGCGCGTCGTGATGGCCGTGATGCGGTGTTCGACGTGCCGCCGCAGGTGCTGCGCACGGCCCCGCCCGATGCCGAGATCACGGTCCGCCTGACATCCGACCCTGGTGTGACTGCCATTGGCCGGGTGCGCGAAGTGGCGCCTCAGGCCGATGCGCAGACCCGCAACTTCGCGGTTCGAGTCGGCATCAATGAGCCGCCGGCTGCCATGCTGCTCGGCTCCACCGTGACCGGCACGCTCAATATTAGCGGCGCTCCGGTGATCGCGCTTCCGGCGACCGCGCTCACGACCAGTGAGCAGAAGCCCGCGGTCTGGGTGGTCGATCCGGCCGCCTCCACAGTCTCGCTGCGCAATGTCGCGATCGTGCGCCATGATCCAGGCACGGTCATCGTCGCTGACGGCATCGCGCCGGGCGAGGTCGTGGTAACGGCCGGCGTCCAGGCGCTGCATCCGGGCCAGACCGTTCGCCTCGTCGGGGCGACGCCATGAAAGGCGTCAATCTCTCGGCCTGGGCGCTGGGCCATCGGTCGTTCATCATTTATTGGATGATCGCGATCGTCGTTGCCGGCACCGCCGCCTTCGTTCATCTCGGCCGTGCCGAAGATCCGGCGATCACCATCAAGACCATGATCGTTGGCGCAGCCTGGCCGGGCGCGACGCTCGACGACACGCTGCAGCAGGTGACCGAGCGGCTGGAGCGCAAGCTGCAGGAGATTCCCGCGGTCGACGATATCCGCAGCGAGACCAGCGCTGGCCGGACGACGCTCTTCGTCAACCTCAAGGACAAGATCACTTCAGCTGAGGTGCCGGACATCTGGTACGAGGTCCGCAAGGGCATCGGTGATATCCGCGGGTCCCTGCCGCAAGGCGTCGTCGGACCGGTCTTCAACGATGATTTCGGCGACACGTTCGGGACGATCTACGCCTTCACCTCCGATGGCTTCACGCATCGTGAGCTGCGCGATTATGTCGAGGGGGTGCGCTCGAAGCTGCTCTCGATGCCGGACGTCTCCAAGATCGACATCCTCGGCGCGCAGGACGAGCGCATCTATGTCGAATTCTCGGCCGAGCAACTCGCCGGCCTCGGCATCGACCGCAATCAGCTCATCGCGGCTCTGAGGGCGCAGAATGTCGTCAGCCCGGCGGGTGTGCTGGAAACGGGGGACGAACGCATCGCCGTCCGCGTGACCGGTGCGTTCGAATCCGAAAAAGACCTGCTCGACATCAATTTCGTGGCCAATGGCCGCCTCATCCGTCTGCGCGACATCGCTGAGGTTCATCGCGGCTTTGCCGATCCGCCGCAGCCGATGTTCCGCGTCAACGGCAAGCCGGCGATCGGCCTGGCGATCTCGATGAAGGATGGCGGCGATATCCTCGCGCTCGGTGGCAATATCCGCACGGCGATGAACGAGATCACGGCCGAGCTGCCGCTCGGCATCGAGCCGACGCTCGTCGCGGACCAGGCCGAGGTCGTCGACGACGCGATCGGCGAGTTCACGGCCTCCCTCTGGCAGGCGATTGCCATCATCGCGGTGGTCAGCTTCGTCAGCCTCGGCATCCGGGCCGGAACCGTTGTCGCGCTCGCGATCCCGCTGTCGCTCGCGATGGTCTTCGCGGTGATGGACATTGCCGGCATCGACCTGCAGCGCATTTCGCTCGGCGCGCTGATCATCGCGCTCAGCCTGCTGGTCGACGACGCCATGACGACGGTCGATTCGATCTCCTCGCGGCTTGCCAATGGCGAGAGCAAGGAAGCGGCCGCCGCCAACACCTTCAAGACGCTGGCGCTCGCCATGCTGACCGGGACGCTGGTCACCGCCGCCGGATTCGTGCCGATCGGCTTCGCCCAGAGTTCCGCCGGCGAATACACGTTCTCGATCTTCGCGGTGGTCGGCATCGCGCTGGTCGTCTCGTGGATCGGCGCGGTCACCTTCTCGCCGCTGATCGCCGTGCTCCTCCTGAAGAAGCCGGAACCGAAGACGGTCGACGCTCCTCCCGGCTTAGTTGCGCGGACGTTCCGCACGATCCTGTTGACGGCGATGCGCATGCGCTGGTTGACGATCGGCGTCGCCGTGGCCTTCTTCGTATTGGCGCTGCTGACCCTTCCCCATGTGCCGCGCCAGTTCTTCCCGGCTTCGGATCGCGCCGAACTGCTGGTCGATCTTCGCCTGCCGCAGAACGCCTCGATCGAGGCGAGCGCCGATGCCTCGGCTAAGCTAGATGCCATCCTCGGTGCCGATCCGGATGTCGCGCGCTGGAGCACCTATGTCGGCCGCGGTGCGGTCCGCTTCTATCTGCCGCTCAACGTCGAACTCGCCAATCCGTTCTTCTCGCAGGCTGTGGTGATCGCGAAGGACGTCTCCGCCCGCCTTCGTCTGCAGGAAAAGCTCGAAAAGGTCCTCGCCGAGGACTTCCCCGGCGCAGTGACGCGCGTCTCGCCGCTTGAGCTCGGCCCGCCGGTCGGTTGGCCCGTCCAGTATCGCGTCAGTGGGCCGGATATCGAAAAGGTACGCCAGATCGCGCAGCAGCTCGCCAGCGTGCTGTCGTCCAATCCGGATGCGCTGCGCGTCAACTACGACTGGATGGAGCCGGCGCGGATGGTCCGCGTTCAGATCGACCAGAACGAGGCGCGGCTGCTCGGCCTCTCCTCGCAGGCGCTGGCCTCGGCCCTGAACGCCGTCGTCTCCGGCTCGACGGTCACGCAGGTTCGCGACGATATCTACCTGATCGACGTGGTCGCGCGGGCGACGAGCGCGGAGCGTCTGTCGCTCGCCAATCTTCGTACGTTGCAAGTCCCGCTCGCCAATGGGCGCAGCGTGCCCCTGTCGCAGGTGGCGACATTCGATTTCGGACAGGAGTATCCGCAGATCTGGCGGCGCGACCGCGTCCCGACACTGACCGTGCAGGCCGACGTCAAGCCGGGCAGCTCGCCAGAGGCAGTGGTCGACGCCGTGACATCGGGCATCGACAAACTGTCGGCCACGCTGCCCGCCGGCTATCACATCGCGGTCGGCGGCACGGTGGAGGAGAGCGCCTCGTCGCAGGCTTCCGTCATGGTCGTCGTGCCGTTCATGCTGTTCCTGATGATCAGCTTCCTGATGGCGCAGCTGCAGAGTTTCAGCCGCCTGCTGCTCGTCATGAGCGTCGTGCCGCTCGGCCTGATCGGCGTCGTCGGCGCGCTGTTCATCTTCAACAGGCCGCTCGGCTTCGTGGCGATCCTCGGCATCCTCTCGCTGATGGGGCTCATCGCCAAGAACGCCGTCATCCTGATCGAGCAGATAGAGGCGGAGCGGCGAACGGGCCAGCCGGTCTGGGATGCCGTGGTCAACGCCACGGTCTCCCGCTTCCGGCCGATCATGCTGACCGCCATCTCGACGATCCTCGGCATGATCCCGATTGCGCCGACCATCTTCTGGGGGCCGATGGCTTTTGCGATCATGGGTGGCCTGTCCGTGGCGACGGTCCTGACGCTGGTCTTCCTGCCGACGCTCTACGTCACCTTCTTCAATGTGAAGGAAGGCGAGGCAGCGCCGACCCCGCCCGCCGCTGCAACGCCCGGCGCTCCGGTTGCCGCCTGAAGCCAATGTGCGGGGTGGCTCGGGGCGGGCGCCTCGCGCGCCAGCTGAAGCCGAGGACCTGACATGACAGACCTGCCGCCGCCGCTTCCCGTTTCTGGCGACGCGACCCTGCGTGAGCCCGCGCGCTGGCGCAGCGGGCTTTCGACTGCGCTGATCGTTCTCGTTGTCCTGCTCGGTCTCGCCCTCGTCTGGTTCACGGCGTCGAGCCTCCTGGTCATCTTCGCCGGCATCTTGTTTGCGGCTTTTCTCGATGCCTGCGCGCGCTCGTTGCGGCCGGTCTTCCCGGTGAGCCACACGCTGCGCCTCGCCACGGTCATTGCCGTTCTGACGCTGATCGTCGGCTTCGGCGCGGTGCGTGGCGCGGCGCAACTGCCCGAGCAGGTGCGCAGCCTGATCACGATCATCGATAGCCAGATCGACGTGCTGCAGGAGAGGCTTCTCGCCTTCGGCATCGATTCGCTCGGCCCTGAAGGCGGCCGCAACTTCCAGGGCCTGCTGCCCGATATGGGCCAGCTGTTCGGCCATGCGCAGGTCGCGGTCGGGACGGCGACGAGCGTCCTGATGACGACGATCCTCATCATCTTCATCGGCCTCTCCTTTTCGTTCGATCCGGGTGTCTATCGCGACAGCATCGTTCGCTGCGTCCCGATCGGCCGCCGTGCCCGCGTACGCGCCGTGTTCGACGAGATGGGCGTTGCGCTGCGGGCCTGGCTGGTCGGTCAGGCGGTGCGCATGTTGCTGATGGGCGTCGTCGTCTGGGGATCTCTCTATTGGCTGGGCGTGCCGGGCGCCTTCGTCCTGGGTGTTCAGGCCGGTATCCTCAATTTCATCCCCTATCTCGGACCGATCGTCGCCGCCGTGCCGATCGCGCTGGTGGCGATGCCGCTCGGCATCGGCCCGCTCGTCTGGGCGGTCGGCATCTACACGCTGATCCAGACGATCGAGGGCTATGTCATTGGCCCGCTGATCCAGAAGCGAACCGCCGATGTCCCGACCGCCTGGACGCTGGTCGGCATCGTCATCGCCGGCACGCTGTTCGGGACGCTCGGCGTCGCGCTCGCCATGCCGCTGATGGCGATCGGCCGCATCGCGCTGATCCGCTTCTATGTCGAGGATTGGCTCGGTGACCGCGCCGGCGCCAAGCCGCTTGGCGGCGATGCCATGCGGCCGACATGACGACAAAGCATCCTGATCACCGGATAGTCATTTCAAAGATCGAACAGTCATGCAGGTCCAACCGGCTCCGATCATCAAGTCGTTGTTGGCGATGATCCTCGTCCCCGGAGTCGCGCGATGACGGTTCAGCAGGTCACCGGACCGGGGCGTGCGGCGGCGCGCGCAGGATCGCTGATCCTCGCAATTGCCGCGGGATTGTCGTCTGCGCTCTGGGTGGCGATTTGTGCCGCAGCTCCGGAATTCATCTGGCGCGGGCTGAAGATCACGTTGGGGCATCTCGACGTCGGCGATGTGCTGTCAGCGCTCCTTATCGGCCTCGTTCTCGCCTTCTTCGTCGAACCGCTGATGCGGCGTTTGCAGGCGCGTGTTGAAGGTGAGCGCGGCACAAGCGGCGCCTCGCCGAGGCCTCGCAACGCCCTGTTCGCGGCGTCCATGGGTTTCGTGTTCGCCTTCGCTTCAGTCTGCGTACATGACGCGATGATCGCCTTCGTCGCGGGTGGGGACGGCGGGCATGCGGGCGAGGCGTCCGGAGTTGCAGCCGGCATCGCGCTGACCGCAACCTGGGCCATCGTCCCGTTCGCCACGACACTCGCCTGGGTGAGCGCCCGAAGCCGCTGGCTGAGGCTGCCGATGGGCGCGATTGCTGCCGTGTCGGCTGCTCTGTCCGGTTGGCTGTTCGGCTGGACGCTGTTCGAGATCGTCAGCTCGGTCATTCCATGCCTGGCGATACTCGCCCTCGGCTATCGCGAGATCGGCAGAGATCCGCTGGAGGAGGCCTTTGTGCGGGCCGGGCGCCGCCTCGTCCTGGTGGCGGCGGTCTGGCTCGTGTCAGCCGCGATCGTCTGCGCCCTTCTTGGCCTGATCGGTGCGTCGCCCGCCATGCTTTACAGTCCGTCCAGCTTCTGGATGGATGCGCGGTTCTATCTCGGCTGGGCTATCGGCCTTCTGCTGGCGCCGTTTCCGGTTGCGGCGGCGGCAAGCGCGCGGGCGACGGCCTGAGCCTTTGCCCGCCTCACTGTCGCGCTATTCCGCCGAAGATCATCACCGGAGCTGAAAGGACGACCCCGGCGACCGAGCCGATCGTCTGGCCGGCGCCCTGCGCCGTGGCGCCGATCTGGGCGGCCGGCGCGTCGGCATCGGATATGAGCTGCCCGGCAGCCATGCGCCCGCCCAGCAATTGCACGATCTCCGGGCTGGTTGCAAATTTAGAATGGTTGAGGCGGTCGCCGTTGCTCAGCGCCGAAAGGTCGATGACCGTGACGTCGTTCGTCTTCTCGAACTGCGAGAGATAGGGCTCCCGCGTCAGGTCAACGGCGCCAACGCGCGTCACGCCGCCGGACAGCAGGCGGGAGACACGCAGGGCGCGGTCGTTTGATGAAACGAAGATCGTGATATGCGGCCGCTTCGGCCCGATTTCCTGCATCTGGCGACGGAAGACATCGACGTCGAGATCGGGCGAGGCGAGAATGACATTGCTGACCTTCGCGGGGATGCGGCCGTCCTGGAGTGCGATCTGACGGAGCGCTTCGACAGCCACCCAGCCGCCCATCGAATGCGCCATCACGGTCACGCTCGAGACATTGGGGCTGCGGGCCGCTGCGCGGATGACGAAAGCGAGATCACTGCGCGAGAAATTGGCGCTCTCGCGGTCGTAATTATAGTCGAGCACCCGTCCGCGCGATGGCCAGGAGAAGAGTACCGGCGCTGCCTGTTCGTTGCTATCGTGCACGATCTGCGCGAAGCGGAACACCGAGGCGTCGAACGGCGTATTGAAGCCGTGCACGAAGATGAGCACGGGGCGCGCCTTGCCATTGCGCTTCGTGAACCATTTCGAGATATCGGCGGTCTTGACCGGCGTTACCGAGGTGGCGACGAAATCCCGCGCCGGATTGCCCGGAACCTGGCGCGGCCATTCAACCTGTCCGATCGGCCGATTGTTCGGGATCGAGATGACGATATTGGCCAGCGACAGCCCACTGCCGCGCTCGCCATTGAAGAAGACCCCCGGCGTCGGATCAGCGGCGCGCGTGGTGGCGACCAACATGTCGACGCTGCTGGCAGCCGCCGGATCGGCGGCGACCGGCGTCAGGGCACCTTCGGGCCGCGAGGCGCAGCCGGCGAGGAAGAGTGTCGTCAGTGCCAATCCCAGCAACCCGCGCCAGCGATTTCTCCTGTCGTTGCCGGCGCGCATTGTTGCTCCTGTTCTCGAACCTGACCGGCCCCCGATGCCGCGGTTGTGGTGCGAGACTATAGACGGCCGATGTCATGGTGAAGCCGGCGCGCTCAAACGGCCGGCGGATCGGCGATTTGCGATGGCGTTGCGCTGTTGCGGCAACGCTCAGACGGCGCCGACCGCGGCTGCATCCGCGCCAGGAGAGGCGGGCTTGTCTTCCGCCTGGCCATTCGAGACGGATCCCAGCATGCCAAGCGCGATTTCCCGCTCGCCCATGATGGCGAGATTGGCGCCATAGTCGACCAGATGCGTCACCTCCGCATCCGTGCGGCCGCGCGCGATGATCTGCATGGTGCGGTTGAGGGCCCGAGCCTTCGAGACGATCTGCCCGGCTTCGAAGGCATCGGGAACCGCGATCAGAAGGTGCCCGGCCCCCGCCACATTGGCCGCGGCCAGCACCTCGCTGTCGACTGCGTTTCCGACGATGACCTCGGCTCCGGTCGCAATGGCCTCCTTGGCCCGCTGATCCCCGTTCTCGACGACGAGATAGGGTCGTCCAGCCTTGCGAAGCCCTTCGGCGACGATCCGGCCGACGCGTCCGTAGCCGATCACCACCGCATGGCCGGAAAGCCGTGTCGGCGAGAGATCGCGCGCCTGTGCCGCGGCTTCGCTCGCTTCGGCGGCCCGAACGGCGGCGCGATGGCCTTCGCCGGTGCGCTGGTAGATGCGCTTTGCCAAGGCGAACATGACTGGATTGATCAGGATCGAGAGGATCGCGCCGGCGAGGATGAGGTCGCGCGCCGTCTCGTTGATGAGCCCGAGATCGGCGCCAAGCGCCGCCAGGATGAAAGAGAATTCGCCGATCTGGGCGAGGCTCGCCGAAATGGTCAGGGCTGTTGAGGTTGGATAGCGGAATGCCTTGACGATGACGAACGCCGCGATCGACTTGCCGATGAGAATGATCGCCAGCGTGCCGAGGAGAAGCAGCGGCTCTTTCATGATGATGTGAGGGTCGAACAGCATGCCGACCGACACGAAGAACAGCACCGCAAAGGCGTCGCGTAGCGGCAGTGTTTCCTCAGCCGCACGCTGTGAGAGCGGTGATTCGCTGAGAATCATGCCGGCGAAGAACGCGCCGAGCGCAAAGGAGACCCCGAACAGCGAGGCCGCGCCGAAGGCGACGCCAAGCGCTATCGCCAGCACCGCGAGGCGGAACAGTTCGCGCGATCCGGTATGCGCCACGTAATGCAGCGCCCATGGGATCAGGCGGCGTCCGACGATCAGCATGAAGGCGACGAAGGCGGCCACCTTGCCCACAGTCAAAGCGAGGATGCCGGCAAGGCCGAAGCCGCTCGAACCGGCAAGGCCGGAACCGCTGGTCGCGCCGCCCGTGAGGATTTCCGCGAGCGCCGGCAGCAGCACCAGCGTCAGCACCATTGCGAGGTCTTCGACGATCAGCCAGCCGACGGCGATCTTGCCGCGGTCGGTGTCCATCAGCCGCCGTTCCTGCAGCGCGCGCAGCAGGACCACGGTGCTGGCCACCGACAGCGCGAGACCGAAGACGAGGCCGCCGACGAGCGGCCATCCGACCGACCAGCCGAGCCCCATGCCAAGCAGCGTCGCCGCGCCGATCTGAACGATTGCGCCGGGGAGGGCGATCGCCTTCACCGACATCAGGTCCTTCATAGAGAAATGCAGCCCCACGCCGAACATGAGCAGGATGACGCCGATCTCGGCCAGTTCGTTGGCAAGTCCCTGGTCAGCGACGAAACCTGGCGTCGACGGCCCGACAAGGACGCCGGCGAGGAGGTAGCCGACGAGCGGCGAGATCTTCAGGCGGTGGGCAATGACGCCGAGGATGAAGGCCAGGACGAGGCCGATGACGATCGTCGCGATGAGCGGCGTGTAGTGAGGCACGGGTCACTTTCCGGTTCGGGGCAGGTGGTAAGGCCAAGGTGGAGGTAAGCGCCTGGAGGTTCAACCGGAAATGAAGTCGGCACCGGTCTAGGCGGGCTCTTCACGCAAAAAAAGAGGCCCTCCGGAGAGGGCCTCGATTTCAGGATCGAAGAAAGGCGAAAGACGTCAGCCGTTCGCGCCGCCGGTCGGCATCGTCGTGTTGGACGAGGTCCGCGGCGGGACCGGATCCGGCACGGCGCCGCCATGGCTCTGATAGACGGCAACGGGATCGGGCTCGACATTACCGAGCACCTGCACCCTCGTGCCGATCGGCACGCGGCTATAGAGATCGATGATGTCCTGGTTGATCAGGCGGATACAGCCGGATGAAAGCGACTTGCCGATCGACCAGGGCTGCGTGGTGCCATGGATGCGATAAAGCGTGTCGACTTTGCCCTGATAGAGATACATCGCGCGGGCACCGAGCGGATTGCCGGGGCCACCCGGCATGCCGTCCGGCCACTTAGCGGCTTCTGGATCGCGCGCCATCATCTCCTTCGGAGGATGCCACATCGGCCATTCACGCTTCGCCTGGATCCTGGCGTCGCCAGACCACGCAAAGCCCTCGCGACCGACGCCGACGCCGTAGCGTATTGCCGTACCGTTCTCGAACACGAGATAGAGGAAATGGTTCGGCGGATCGATGACGATGGTGCCGGGATCGGCCTGCATACCCACCGGGATCGTGACGACCTGGCGCAGGAACTGCGGATCCATCTTTCGCGTGTCGACGGCCGGAACCGGGAATGGCTCCGTGTCGATGGCTGCGTACATCTGGGCGAAACCCTGATCGATAACCGGTCCCGTCGCGGTCGGAGCCGTGACATCGACCGACTGGCAGCCGGCAAGTGCGATCGGCAAGCCGATCATGAAACTGCGACGGCTGAGCTTTCCAGTCGTCTCATTAGGCTTCGCTTGGTTCAAAGCCTGACCCTTTCGACTACATATGGACGGGATAAGACAAAATGTTTCGACTTGGCCCAAGGCCGGCAGATGACCGTCGCTGAACCGTTGTCGCTATTTTCGTTCGCCTTAGCATAGGAATGGTAACCGTCTTGCCGGACCGCCGAGAAAATCCGCCCGGATGACAATTCGGCAACAACTCTGGGCAAGGCCGTCCGGGGTCGACCCCTTCATCGTTTTCATTCAGCGACAGTTCCGCCGAAACCAAGGCAAAGCGGCCTCAGTTGCGCCACGATGTCACCTAACGCCGTCAATGTTGCTGCAATGTCACATTCTCTCTGTCGTCCAGAGCCCTGAATCGGCTATCAGCCATCTCTCGGCCTCGTCCTCCGCTTCGAAGGAAATGCCATGCGCTGGTCGCCCCAGCAGGAAGATGCGCTTTCAGGCGTCGCGGCCTGGCTGAAGCGCGCCGATTCTCCGGTCTTTCGCCTGTTCGGCTTTGCCGGAACGGGCAAGACGACGCTTGCCCGGCACATCGCGGAGGGCATCGACGGCAAGGTCGCCTTCGCGGCCTTTACGGGCAAGGCGGCGCATGTCCTGCGATCCAAGGGCTGCGAAGGTGCCGGCACGATCCACAGCCTCATCTATCGTCCGCGCTCTGGCGACGACGAGGAGCAGCCGGTCTTCGCCATCAATCACGACAGTGCCGCAGGCGAAGCGGAGCTGATCATCATCGACGAGTGCTCGATGGTCGACGAGGAGCTCGGCCGCGATCTCCTCTCCTTCGGCACGCCTGTGCTGGTGCTCGGCGATCCCGCTCAGCTTCCGCCGGTGAAGGGGGGCGGATTCTTCACCGACGCTGAGCCCGACCTGATGCTGACCGAGGTGCACCGACAGGCGCAGGACAATCCGATTATCCGCCTGTCCATGGCCGTTCGCGAGGGACGGACGCTCGACTATGGCGATTTCGGTGAGAGCCGCGTCATCGGGCGGCGCGACATCGACGCGACGCAGATTCTGGATGCCGACCAGGTCCTCGTCGGCACGAACAAGACGCGGCGGTCCTACAACCAGCGCATCCGCGAACTGAAGGGCCTGCTCTCACCGATGCCAGCCGTCGGCGACAAGCTCGTCTGCCTCAGGAACGACAAGCAGAAGGGGCTGCTCAATGGCGGCACCTGGACGGTCGCGAAACTCGGTGCGCCGCGCAAGAGCCTGATCCGGCTCGATGTCGTGCCGGAGGAGGATTCGTCGGGTAAGGCGGTCAAGGTCGCCGTGCACCCCGATTTCTTCGAGAATGGCGGGGAGGGGCTCTCCTATCCGCAGCGCCGCGCCTCGGACGAGTTCGATTTCGGCTATGCGCTGACCGTTCACAAGGCGCAGGGTTCGCAATGGGATGATGTCGTCCTGTTCGACGAGAGCTGGGCCTTTCGCGAGCATGGCGGCCGCTGGCTCTATACCGGCATCACGCGGGCCGCCGAGCGGCTGACGGTGGTGCGCTAAACGGCCCGACGCGCCGTGCATGGCTGCCTTGCGTGCGACGCGTCGTTTCATGCCTTCCAAGGTCCGCGCCGTCATGCTAATGGCACGCGCCAACCTCATTTTCGTTCTTGCCCGCCGGTGGTCGCCCGACCCCCGGCCGGTCTTTCACATTCGAAGGGAAGCGTTGGCATGGCACAGATCATCGAGCTCACGACCGGTCGCGAGGCTCTGACCTTCGACGATGTGCTGCTTCAACCGGGGCATTCCTTCGTCATGCCCGGCGAAGTCGATATCCGAACCCGCCTGACACGCACCATCGAACTCAACATTCCCATCATTTCCTCGGCGATGGACACCGTCACCGAGGCGCGACTCGCGATCGCGATGGCGCAGGCCGGCGGCCTCGGCGTCATCCACCGCAATCTGACGCCCGAGCAGCAGGCCGAGGAAGTCCGTCAGGTCAAGAAATTCGAATCGGGCATGGTGGTGAACCCCGTCACGATCGGGCCCGACGCGACTCTGGCCGAGGCGCTGGCGCTGATGAAGGCGCACCGCATTTCCGGCATTCCGGTCGTCGAGGGCAATAGCAATCCCGGCCGCCTCGTCGGTATCCTGACCAATCGCGACGTCCGCTTCGCCTCCAATCCGGGCCAGCGCGTCTATGAGCTGATGACGCGGGAAAACCTCATCACGGTGAAGGAAGGTGTCAGCCAGGCCGAGGCCAAGCGGCTGCTGCACACCAACCGGATCGAAAAGCTCGTCGTCGTCGACGAAGCCTATCGCTGCGTTGGTCTGATCACCGTGAAGGACATGGAGAAGACGCAGCTCAATCCGAACGCCGCCAAGGACGAGCAGGGGCGTCTGCGCGTCGCCGCCGCGACCACGGTCGGCGAGAACGGCATCGAGCGCTCGGAAATGCTGATCGACGCCGGTGTCGATCTCATCGTGGTCGATACGGCGCATGGCCATTCGCAGCGGGTTCTCGACGCGGTCGAGCGCGTGAAGAAGCTGTCCAACCGGGTCCAGATCATTGCCGGGAACGTCGCCACCGCCGAAGGCACACGCGCCCTGATCGATGCCGGCGCTGACGCCGTGAAGATCGGCATTGGTCCTGGTTCGATCTGCACCACCCGCGTCGTCGCAGGCGTCGGCGTGCCTCAGCTCACCGCCATCATGGAAGCGGTCGCCGTCGCCGATAATGCCGATGTCCCTGTCATCGCCGATGGCGGCATCAAATATTCGGGCGATCTCGCCAAGGCGCTCGCCGCCGGCGCGCGCTGTGCGATGATCGGCTCGCTGCTGGCCGGCACCGAGGAAAGCCCCGGCGAGGTCTATCTGCACCAGGGCCGTTCGTTCAAAGCCTATCGCGGCATGGGTTCGGTGGGCGCTATGGCCCGCGGCTCGGCTGACCGGTATTTCCAGGCCGAGGTCCGCGATACCTTGAAGTTGGTGCCCGAGGGTATCGAGGGGCAGGTTCCCTACAAGGGGCCGGTTTCAGGCGTTCTGCACCAGCTTGCAGGCGGTCTTCGCGCCGCGATGGGCTATGTCGGCGCCGAGGATCTGCCCGCCTTCCGGGAACGGGCCCGCTTCGTCCGTATTTCCTCGGCGGGGCTCCGCGAAAGTCACACCCATGACGTGACGATCACGCGAGAGAGCCCGAACTATCCGGGAATTGGCTGATCCATATGCTCAAAACCGTCATCCTCTGGCCCGCCATCGCGCAGGCCGTCCTCATCTTCCTCGCCTACGTCAATCTCGGCCGTGCCCGCTCCGCGGCGGTCAGGAATGGGCTGGCCAAGGATACTGACTTCCCGCCCGGCAACGAGCCGCCTCAATCGGCCGCCGGACGGCGTCTTGTCGCCAACCAGTTTGAACTGCCGGTGCTGTTCTTCGTCGTTATCGGCTTCCTGATGATGATTGACGGCGTCTCGATCATCGAACTCGCTCTGGCCTGGGTGTTCGTCATATTCAGGGCGCTGCAGATGATCGGCAGCCTCAAGGGGCCGCTGATGCTCCGCCATGCAAGCTTCTTTGCCGCCTTTCTGATAGTCGTGGCGCTCTGGGCGGATCTCGCGATCCGTCTCATCTGAGACGGCGAGGGGGCCGATGGATCTAACCAACGCTGCATTCGCGGGCCGCATTCTTGTCGGCGCCCTGTTTGTCGTCATCGGCGTCCGCCTCGTCATCGGGCGCCGCGCGGTCGCGATGCTGCTCGGCTCGAAGAAACTGCCACAGCCGCTCGCCATTGCCATCGCCGGCGGCTGTGTCGAGATCGTGCTTGGCCTGGCCGCGCTTGCTGGTCTGGCGCTTCCGGCCGTATTCGTCGCCATGGCCCTCTTCGTCATCGCCGCCACGGCGATGGTGCATGACTTCTGGAACAAGAAGGGCATGGCACGGACGCTGGACGTGAATGTCGTTCTGTCGCATGGCCTGATCGTCGGCGGCCTCATAGTCATGGCCGCCTATCCATGGTGACGGCCGACAAGGGAAACGCTGCTTCATGACGCCTGTCGCCCGCATTTCGGCTGCGATCGAGGTTCTCGACGACATCATCGACCGCCGCCGCCCGGCTGCCGACGCGCTCAAGGACTGGGGGCTCGCGCATCGCTTCGCCGGATCAAAGGATCGGCGCGCGATCGGCGACCTCGTCTTCGACGCGCTGCGCCATCGCAGTTCCTCGGCCTTCGCGGCCGGCGGCGAGAATGGCCGCGCCATCATCCTCGGCCTCTTCCGCGTCCATCGCGGCCTCGATGTGGCTGCGATCGAACAGCTGATCTCCGGCGAGCGCTTCGCGCCGCCGCCGCTCACCGACGAGGAACGCACTGCGCTCGGCACGGACTGCCTCGCTGGTGCGCCCGATCATGTTCGCGGCGATTATCCGGAGTGGCTCGCCGATGAGCTCGGCCGCGTCTTCGGAGCCGATGTCGTCGCCGAGATGCAGGCCATGGCAGCGTCCGCGCCGCTCGATCTTCGCGTCAACACGCTGAAATCCGAGCCCGACAATGCCGCGCGCGAGCTGGCCGCCGAGCTTGGCCGGGCGCCCGAACGGCCGCCGCTCTCCCCGCTCTGCCTGCGCCTGCCGCTGGAGCCTGAGCGCGGCGAGCCGCACATCGCCTCGACGGAATGCTTCCTCAAGGGCCATATCGAGATCCAGGATCTCGGCAGCCAGCTCGCGGCCGAATTCGCCGGCGCGCGGCCCGGCATGCAGGTCCTCGATTTCTGCGCCGGCGGCGGTGGCAAGACGCTCGCGATGGCCCCTGCGATGCAGAACCATGGACAGATATTCGCCTATGATTCCGATCGCCGCCGTCTGGCGCCGATCCATGACCGGCTGGCGCGCGCTGGCATCCGCAATGTCCAGGTCCGCACGCCGAAGCCGGGCTCCGACGTACTCGATGATCTCGAGAGGCGGATGGACCTCGTCCTCGTCGACGCGCCCTGCACGGGAACCGGCACCTGGCGGCGCAATCCGGACGCCAAATGGCGCATCCGCCCCGGCAGCCTCGCCGAGCGGCAGAAGGACCAGGCGGCGGTGATCGAGGCGGCATCGCGCTATGTGAAGACCGGCGGACGGCTGGCCTACATCACCTGCTCGCTGCTTGAATCGGAGAATTCGGACCGTGTCGCCGCCTTCCTGGCCGACCATCCGGGTTTTGATGTGGTTGCTCCGGACACTCTTGTTTCGGCGTTCGAGGCTGAAGCGATGATCGAGACCGGCTCGGCCGTGCGCCGCCTGCCGCTCGGCCTGATGCTGACGCCCCGACAGAGCGGCACCGACGGCTTTTTCATCGCTGTGCTTGCACGGCGAAGCTGAGGACGGCGCTCGGCCGACCTCGACACCCAGCCAGCCCGCCACTAGAAGGGCAGGCTCAGGACTTAGGAACGGAGATCATCCATGCGCGGGCTTGTCAGGCTCATCGTTCTCGCCATCGTCGTGATCGGCGGCTACTGGGCCTATTACGTGTTCGCCGCTGCTGACCCCAACGATCGTTTCGGCGTCGAGATCAACAAGCACATGCCTGAGCAGGCGCGCCAATTCGCCTGCGACAAGCTGAAGGAACGCTTCGGCGCCATCACGGCCCCCGAGGGCTGCGCGGCCTATCCGAGCTGGGCCAGCACGCCCGTTGCCGCGCCGCCGGCCACGCCGAACCCCGCGACGACATCGCCCTGATGAAAGTGGAGGCCGGCCCGAGCGCCGGCCTTCTGCTTCCTGCAGCCTTGCCACCCGTCCGCTCAACCTCTCTTCGCCGGATCCGCCCATGCCAGACAGCATTCTCATCATCGATTTCGGCTCCCAGGTCACGCAGCTCATCGCGCGGCGCCTTCGGGAAACCGGGGTTTATTGTGAGATCCATCCGTTCCAGAAGGCCGAGGAGGCCTTCGAGCGGCTGAAGCCGAAGGGCGTCATTCTCTCGGGCAGCCCCGCAAGCACGGTCGATATCGGTTCGCCCCGCGCGCCGGAGACGGTGTTCGAGGCCGGCGTGCCTGTTCTCGGCATCTGCTACGGCGAGCAGACAATGAGCGCGCAGCTCGGTGGCAGCGTCGAAGTCGGTCACCACCGCGAATTCGGACGCGCCTTCATCGAGGTCAAGAAGCCGTCAGCGCTGTTTGAAGGCCTTTGGGAGCCCGGCAGCCGCCATCAGGTCTGGATGAGCCATGGCGACAAGATCACCGCGATCCCCGAGGGCTTCGAGGTCATTGCGGTCTCGGAGGGCGCGCCCTATGCGGCAATCGCCAACGAACAGCGCCGTCTCTACGGCGTGCAGTTCCATCCCGAAGTGCTGCATACGCCGGATGGCGGCAAGCTGCTGGCGAACTTCGTCCATCAGGTGGTCGGGCTGAAGTCGGACTGGACCATGGCGGCCTATCGCGAGCAGATGATCGCCAAGATCCGCGCTCAGGTTGGCAGCAAGCGCGTGCTCTGCGCCCTGTCCGGCGGCGTCGACTCGGCGGTCGCGGCGGTGCTGATCCACGAGGCGATCGGCGAGCAGCTCACCTGCGTCTTCGTCGACCACGGGCTGATGCGGCTTGGTGAGAGCGATCAGGTCGTGTCGCTGTTCCGCGAGCATTTCAATATTCCGCTCGTCCATGTCGACGCGTCCGATCTTTTCATCGGCGAGCTCGAGGGCGTGTCGGACCCAGAGACCAAGCGCAAGATCATCGGCAAGCTCTTCATCGATGTGTTCGAGGCCGAGGCGAAGAAGATCGCCAGCGATGGCAAGGGCGCGCCGGAATTCCTCGCGCAGGGCACGCTCTATCCCGACGTGATTGAGAGCGTCTCCTTCTCCGGTGGCCCGTCGGTGACGATCAAGTCACATCACAATGTCGGCGGCCTGCCGGCGCGCATGAACATGAAGCTGGTCGAGCCGCTGCGCGAGCTCTTCAAGGACGAGGTGAGGGCGCTCGGCGGCGAGCTCGGCCTTCCCGACTTCTTCGTCGGCCGCCACCCATTCCCGGGCCCCGGCCTCGCGATCCGCTGCCCCGGCGGTATCACGCGCGAGAAGCTGGATATTCTCAGGAAGGCCGACGCCGTCTATCTCGACGAGATCCGCAAGGCCGGCCTTTACGACACGATCTGGCAGGCTTTCGCGGTGCTGTTGCCGGTGCAGACGGTGGGCGTCATGGGCGACGGCCGCACTTACGATTTCGTCTGCGCGCTGCGCGCCGTAACCTCGGTCGACGGCATGACCGCCGATTTCTACCACTACGACATGACCTTCCTCGCCGACGCCGCAACGCGCATCATCAACGAAGTAAAAGGCATCAACCGCGTCGTCTACGACGTAACGAGCAAGCCGCCGGGGACAATCGAGTGGGAGTAAAGGGTCGTAGTTTTGGATATGCGCGGATACCAAATCGCGGAACCGGCGACGAAGATCGTCCAATAGAAGCCGGTGGACCGCAACGCTTGTAATGTCGCCTTTACCAGATGGGCTAAGGGCGTTCAGGCACGGTGCGTATGGCACAGAGCCTGATTGCAGCGCCCTTAGTGCCTGGGTCGACGTCAGTGTCCCATACATTTGCGGTGGTTTCGGATCGCTGAGCCGGCCGAACGTCTTGGCAGCCAGCCGGTGCGCGTGTGGCCGATACTTGTCTTGAGATGCTCCAGCAATGCCTCGACGCGGCGACCGAGCCGATCTACATCGGCCGACCCGCTGCACTGGTTGACGCCTGTGCAGACCGGCCTCTTGCAACCTCACCAACTCGAGATCAGAAGCGCCGGATCTCTCCTTCTGGCCGGAATTCAAATCGGGATCAGGGTCAGTCGGAACGATGCGGGACCCGATCGAGCGGCGCTGCCTGCGCAAGCGCCGCTCGACATATCAGGGCCGCGATCGGCGCGACGTTATGCGCGCTCGGCAATCTGCTCCAGGATAGCCTTCGCCGTGCCGTGCGCTGACTGGGGGTTCTGCCCCGTCACGAGATTGCCGTCGACGACGACGTGGGAGCTCCATGCGCCACCCGACGAGAACTCCGCGCCACCGGCGCGCAGACGGTCTTCCAACAGCCAGGGAGCGTTTTGTGCGAGCCCGACCATCGTTTCTTCCTCGTCAGTGAAGGAGGTGAGCTTGCGACCCGCGAATGGCCAGGATTCCGCATCGCCCGCGGAAAGAAAACTGGCCTGACCGTGGCACAGCGCGCCGACCACCTTTGAGCTGTCGGCCAGCGCCGCGGTCAACACGCGCCCCACCGCCTCATTGACTGCGAGATCCTGCATGGGACCGTGCCCGCCCGGCACGACAACCGCATCGTAATCGGCGATGTCCACGTCTTCGATGCGCTTCGGAGACTTCAACAGATCCTGGTGCTGGTCGAGATACGCGGTCACCTCAGCGACCTTTGCAGTGTCCCCATTATTGGCTTCGGGCGAAAGGCTGAGACCATCGACGATGGAGGGGCGGCCACCGGGCGTGGCTATCGTGATATCCGCTCCCGCTTCGGAGAAGATCTGGTGCGGGGTCACGAATTCCTCGCCCCAGAAGCCGGTCGATTTCTGGACGCCGTTCTTTTGGCTCCACTTTGTGGCGCTGGTGAGGATCATGAGGATGTTCGGCATCGGGTAGCTCCTGGACGTGCGTTTGGCGCCGATCGTGGACCGGCAGTTCGCCAATCGAAGGTATAAGGTAAGTGGCTCGGCTTAGATGGGAGGCGCCACTTGCACATCAAGGTAAGCCGCTTATCTTTCTTTGATGATTGGCGGGTGTGTCCGCGCCCTGTAAAAGCCGGAAAACAGGAGCGGGGCATGACGGCCGAGACCTATCATCAGAGAATCAAACAGGAGAAGCGCTCGGCTGCGATCCACGCCGCAATGGAGCTGTTTCTCGAGCAGGGCTATGAGCGAACCTCGCTCCAGCAGATTGCCAAACGTGCCGATCTCTCGACAGCCACATTGTTCAAGCGATTTCCCACGAAGGCAGCCTTGTTCGAGGCCATCGTCGAAGAGTTCTGGTCCGACAATGAGGAATGTGGCGGGACACTTCCGGTTGGCAATCCGGTGGATGGCCTCCGCAAGATCGGGCTGGGCTATGCGTCACGGATGCGCCAACCGGACATGCAGGCCATCTATCGGTTGATCATTGCTGAAGCCTTGCGCTTCCCCGATCTCGGCCAGATGCTCTACGACAAGGGCAAGGGCCCCTATCAGGAACGCCTCAATAGATATCTCATAGCCGAGGTGGAGGCTGGCAATCTGGCGGTCGATAACATTCGGGCAGCATCGGGCCAGTTCCTCGCGCTCATTGCCGGGCAGTCGTTCTGGCCCGAACTGATCGCGCCCGGTTGCGGCGGCACCGATGCGGAGATGCGCGCGGTCGTGGACAATGCGACCGCCCTGATGCTGGCGCGATACGGCCGCTGATCAGGCTTGCGCCGGCGATCTAGTCTGGATGTCATCGAGACCTTACCAGGTCAAGCGCGCGCGTGCTGTTAGCGAGAAATCGCGGCGGAGTTGGGCAGGCGTCGGGTGAATTTCATTCGGTAAGGTCGCTTCGGGCGGCCGATCTAGCGCTCGGCCACTGAATCGTTTGTCTGGGCTTCCTCCGGCAATATCTGGCAAGCCGTCCGAAAAGCTCGGGGCGAATGTCCGGTCACCCGCTTGAAAGCATTGCTGAAGGCGCTTTCGGATCCATAGCCGATCGATCGGGCAACCACCGTCACCGGCGTCGCCTCATCGCGTAAGGCGCGTTCGGCGAGTCGCATGCGCCATTCGGTGAGATAGGTTAGCGGCGCGACGCCTGCAATCGCCCTGAAATGCGACGCGAACGTGGTTCGCGACATGGCGCAAGCCCTGGCGAGTTCCTCAAGGTGCCAAGCTCGGGAGGGTGCGCCGTGCATCAGGTGAAGCGCGGGCGCGATACGCGGATCGCCCAATGCGCGCAACCACCCGGCGGACATGAGGTCGGCCGTTTGCAGATGAACCCGCAATATCTGGATGAAGAGCAACTGGGCGAGTTGCGCCGAGGCAAGCTGCGCACCCGGTTGCCCGCTCGCTTGCTCCTCGACGAGTTGGTCGAGAAGGGCGCGGAAATTTCTCGCCCGGGGCGATGCCGCCCGCACATGGATCCACGGCGGCAGAACATCGCGAAGCAGCCGACCGCTGACGGGATCCAGCAGGACGTGGCCGCCGATGTGAGCGAAGTCTTCCCCGTCACCAAGTTGTGCCGTCGATTTGCCTGCGCCGGAGAAAAGGCTCATCGCGTCGACAGGAACGACACCCGGCTCGCTGGCAAGAACAAACGACCGTGGCGCCGCGAGAAGGCCGACATCGCCAGCTTCGAATAGAACCGGCTCCGGCTCGCCATCGATGCTGACCCGGCAGGTGCCTTTCACGACGGCAAAGAACTTGATGGTCTTCGGCACCGGGAAGCGGATGGCCCAAGGGCCGCCCGCCGTGAACCCGCCCGTCACCAGTGTCTCTGCGCGCGTGAATCTCAGGATTTCGGAAAAGGGATCAACGGTCATTTCCGGACCATCGCGCAAGTAAAGCGGACTTTCAATCATTCATAATGCGGCGTGCGCGTCCCATCTCTCGCGATGACAACCGAGGCGCGCGTCGGCAGAGCATCGTCAAGGCGATTGAAGTGCCGCGGTGCCGGCAAGCACAACAGTTGAATGGGACCATCGTTTTGAACGCACAACAACATCCTCTCGAATCCGGCTACGGGGCCGCTTCGACGGCTGACGAGGTGATCCGCGGCGTTGATCTCTCCGGCAAGACGGCGATCGTCACGGGTGGGTATTCGGGCCTCGGTCGCGAAACGGTTCGCGTCCTTCGGGGTGCCGGTGCGCGCGTGATAGTTCCGGCGCGCGATACGAATCGCGCCCGCGAGGCGTTGCGGCGGATCGAGGGCGTCGAGATCTGGTCCACGGACCTTCTGGATTCCCGCTCGATCGCTGCGTTTGCGGCGCGCTTCCTTAACGAAAATGCGGCGCTCCATATCCTCGTGAACAGCGCCGGCATCATGGCGCTGCCTGAGCGCGAGCTGGATGCGCGCGGCTATGAACTCCAGTTTGCCACCAATCATCTTGGCCATTTCGAGCTGACAACCCGGTTACTCCCAGCGCTTCGGGCCGCGAAGGGCGCACGCGTGGTGTCGGTGTCCTCCCTCGGTCACCGCTATTCGCCGGTGCACTTCGACGATATCAACTTCGAGCATCGCGAATACGGACCGTGGCTGGCCTATGGCCAATCCAAGACCGCCAACATCCTTTTCGCGATCGAACTTGACGCGCGCGAGAAGGCAAATGGCATCCGCGCCTTTTCCCTGCATCCGGGATCGATCGCCGGGACGGGCCTTGAAAAGCATATTCCCACGAAGATGCTGATCGATGCGGGGGTGCTGGATGCCGAGGGCAACCCGATCCGCGACCCGTCGCGCAATCTCAAGACAATCGAACAGGGCGCGGCGACCAGCGTCTGGTGCGCGACGAGTGCGCAGCTTGACGGGCTTGGCGGCCTTTATTGCGAAAACTGCGATGTCGCGGTCGCGATCGAGCCCGCTGGCGGCAAGAGCTCGATCGCCGAGGGTGTCCGGCCCACGGGCGGGGTCCGGTCGTTCGCTCTGGATCAGGTCGCGGCCAGTCGTCTCTGGGCGCTGAGCGAAACCATGATCAGCGCCGCAACCAACGCTCAGGAATAGGAAAGTCATCATGACATTGAACAAAAGGCGGCTTGGCAATCAGGGGCTCGAGGTCGGCGCGATCGGCCTGGGCTGCATGGGTATGAGCCAGTCCTATGGTCCGGCCGACGAGGCGGAATCGATCGCGACCCTTCATCGAGCGCTGGAGCTGGGAGGCGATTTCTTCGACACGGCCGAGGGATACGGTCCCTTTACCAACGAGGAACTGCTCGGACGCGCCTTCCGGGATCGCCGCGATCAGGTGATCCTCGCCACCAAGATCGGTTTCCGCTTCGAAAATGGCCGACAGGTGGGTGCGGAAACGGATAGCCGCCCGGAAAGCATACGCAAGGCGGTCGAGGGCTCGCTCAAGCGGCTGCAGACCGACCATATCGACCTGCTCTACCAGCACCGGCTCGACCGGAAGGTGCCGATCGAGGACTTCGCCGGCACGGTCGGCGACCTGGTGCGCGAGGGCAAGGTCCGCTTCCTCGGCTTTTCCGAGATCGGCGCCGCCAATCTGCGCCGCGCCCACGCTGTCCACCCTGTTTCGGCGCTGCAGAGCGAATATTCCCTGTGGGAGCGCAATCTCGAACCGGACGTCCTGCCAGTGGTAGAGGAACTGGGCATCGGCCTGGTCCCATTCTGCCCGCTGGGGCGCGGATTTCTGGCCGGCGGTGTCAAGCGCGCGGAGGATTATCCGGAAGGGGATACGCGGCGTATCGACCCGCGCTATCAGGGCGCGAACTACGACGCCAACGTCAAGGCGGCGCAGATCGTTTTCGACATCGCCAAAGCAAAAGGTGCCAAGCCGGGGCAGATCGCGCTCGCATGGCTGCTGCACAAAGGCGATCACATCGTGCCGATCCCCGGCACCAAGCGCCGCACTCATCTGGAAGACAATATCGCCGCCGCCGCGATCCACCTTGATGCGGGCGACATGAGCAAGCTCGACGATGCACTGGCGGCGGGGACCATTTCCGGCAACCGCTACCCCGACTTCGTCATGGCGACGATCGATCGCTGAGCGGCAGCCTTTCCGGGAGTTTGGAAAATTGGCGAATGACGAATTGGTGCTGGTCACGGGCGGGACCGGGTTCATCGCGCAGCACTGCATCCTGGTGCTGTTAGGCAGCGGCTATCGCGTGCGAGCCACAGTTCGTTCGCTGGCGCGCGAGGCGGAGGTGCGCGGCAACCTCAAGACGGGCGGCGTGGAGGCAGGCGACCGCCTGTCTTTTGTCGCGGCCGACCTGGGCGACGATCGTGGCTGGGCGGAGGCCGCCGCCGGCAGCGCGTATGTGCTGCACGGTGCGTCGCCCACGCCTTCGGGCGATCAGGTGGGGGAGGAAGACTGGATCAAGCCCGCTGTCGACGGCAATCTCCGCGTCCTGCGCGCCGCACGAGACGCTGGTGTCAGGCGGGTGGTCCTCACCTCGGCCTTCGGTGCGATCGGCGTCGGGCACAAGCCGATGCGCAGGCCGTTCGACGAAACCGACTGGAGCGATCTGACGGGGAGGGTCGCCCCCTATCAGAAATCGAAGACCCTTTCGGAACGTGCGGCATGGGATTTCATCGCGCGGGAAGGGGGCGCGCTTGAACTCGCCGCCATCAACCCGACCGCGGTTCTCGGTCCCGCGCTCGGACCCGATTTTTCCCATTCGATCCGCCTGATCAAAAGTCTGATGGACGGTCAGCCCGGTTGTCCAAAGATCAATTCCGGCTTTGTCGATGTGCGCGACGTGGCCGACCTTCACCTGAGCGCCATGACCAATCCCGCCGCCAAAGGGGAGCGTTTTCTCGCGATTTCGGGCGAGAGCATGTGGATGATCGATGTCGCGAAGGTCTTGCGGGAGCGCATGGGAGCGGCGGCGCGCAGGGTGCCTTCGCGCGCGCTGCCCAATTGGCTGGTGCGCCTTGCGGCGCTTCGGGACCCCGCTGTGAAGGGCATCGTGCCGATGCTCGGTGTGAACTTGAACGCGACGAGCGAAAAGGCCCGGCGCATGCTGGGATGGGTTCCCCGGTCAAGAGAAGAGGGGATCATCGCGACCGCACAGAGCCTTGTCCGGCTCGGCCTCGTCAAAGCGTCCGGGTGAGCGAAGCGGCACAGGCGCATTGTGCGTTTGTGGCGCCGCCCCGGCGGCGCCAAGCACGCCTCATAGGACGTAGCCACCATCCATGGTGACGCTGGCGCCAGTCATGAAGGCCGCTTCGTCGCGCGCCAGGTAGGAGACAAGTCCGGCGACCTCTTCCGGCGTGCCAGTGCGCTTGAGAGCGGTGGCGCCAGCGGCGGCGGCATGGTCGAGGAGGCGATCCGTTCCGATGGGACCGGGCTGGACGTTATTGAGGGTGATGCGGCGCGGGGCGAGGTCAAGTGCGACCCCCTTGACCAGCGCTGCCACGGCGCCCTTGCTCATCTGATAGGCGCTCACACCGGGAGAGCCGGCGCGGATTGCGGCGTTGCTTAACAGCAGGCTCAGCGCGGAATGCCTCAAAGCCCACTGGTTCATGGACCTTGCAGACGCAAGTGAAGAGCCGGAGGCTTGGAGAATAGACGATAGCGAGGTCGGATCCCCAGCGCGATCGATTACGACGTCCCTATCGACCTGCATAATCCCGAGGGCGCACGCGGCGCGTCATCGTGATCAGAGCCGGAAAACTCCACCACCGACAATCCAAAACTGGGGGCAGGGCGTGGGCTGTGATCTTCGTCGCGCAGCATCCAGACAGCCATCCGAAGCTACGACATAGTCGAGGGTGATTGTTGGCTCAGGGCGAGGCCGTATTTCTTGCCAATTTTGACAAAATCTCAAAGAGGATGTCACGCTCCACCTCTGAGATCGCCGCAAAAGAATGTTGCAGAACCTCGTGGTGAAGGCTCGCGCCTTTCTTGACCATTGCACCGCCGTGCGGGGTAAGGACATGGACGAGCACACGACCTCGGCCCTGCTGCCGTTCGACGAGTCCGGCCTGAAGCAGTCGGTTGACCAGCGTGCCGAATGCCTGGTCGGAGTTGAAGGTTAGTTCGGCGAGCCGGTGCATCGAGGCCCCAGGATTGCGATCGATCTCGCGAAGCGCATTCCATTGAACCAGCGTGATCCCGATCGCGCTCAGCGCCGTATCGAGCGCGCGATGATGGCGGTGTTGAACAGCCTTGATCAGCAGGCCCAGCGTTTCAGCATCTGTTGACATATAAACATGTTTGTATAAACAAACGTATATGTCAATCGATCAATCGGGCCAGCCGCTATGAAGAAGATGCAGGTTCTCGCCGGCTCTGCGGAGCTCGCATTCACGGATTTGGGCAACGGTGCAGCCATCCTCCTTCTCCACGGCGGAGCCGGGCCCGCATCGATGGTAGGGCTCGCAGAGGCGTTGTCGGCATCGCATCGGCTGATTCTCCCTGTCCATCCCGGCTTTGATGAGAGACCTCGGCCTGAATGGCTCCACACCATCCATGATCTGGCCACGATCTATCTGGCTCTGATCGAGCGGCTGGATCTTCCACGCGTTACCCTTGTCGGAAACTCGGCGGGCGGCTGGATCGCGGCGGAAATGGCGCTTCGCCGGTCGCCGCGCATTGCCGGGATTGTTCTTCTCAATGCGGTCGGCATCGATCCGAAGCCGACAGGCAAGCCAATCGTCGATCCGCTGGGTGTGCCACCCGCCGAGCGAGCCACGCTGGCGTTTCATGATCCGGCGACCTTCGCAGCAGCCCCGCAGACCCCTGAAGCGTTGGAAAGGCTCAGGCGAAATCAGCAAGCTCTCATGGTTTATGCCGGCGATCCATTCATGCACGACCCGACGTTGCGTGACCGCCTAGCGCGTCTTGATGTGCCCGCAATGGTGCTGTGGGGCGCCAGCGATAGGATTGTGGAGATCGAATATGGCTTATCCTTCGCTGCCAGCATGCCGGGCGCCCGTTTTGAAACAGTCGCGGAAGCGGGTCACTTTCCGCAGATTGAGAAGCTCGATCTGACAAGCCGGCTGGTGGCTGAATTTGCGGACGGGCAGTCGCAATCAAAGCCCTTCTGACAGAGCCTTGCAAATAGCCTCCTGAGTATCGCGCGGTGATCAGGACGAGCCCCTTGAGCCGTGAACGTGTCCAGATCGTCTCGGCGCGCCAGGTGATGCCAGACGGGTTTTGGTGGATCGCCGCTCCACGCCAGAAATTGTCTCAGGTTATTTGTCGCTGGAAAGCGGCGCTGCGTCGGTAGCGCCCGAAAGGCGCCCAACATCCTTACAAAAGCGGTCGTTTCACTGGGCGAGCAGATGGGCGAGCAGCCTTTTCTGCTTGGTCACGCGATTTCTATCGCGACCCGTATCTCTACCGGTGCCTGTTCGCCTCCTCGCAGTTCAAGATCGCGGTGCCTGCACCTTCGTCTGCTTTCATGAACCGGAGGGATCGCAGACCCTCGGTCGAGCGGACACGGGCAGAGGAAGGATTGCCGCCGGCCAGATGTCAGCTCATTGTCTTGGCGGCCGTCATGACAGACTGTCTGGCGTCGATCAGCGCCTCGATCAGCATCTCGATGTCTGCCATTTCGGTTCGCCACGACGATATGCTCAGCCGGAAAGCAGGGCGGCCTTGCCAACTGGTGGGGCTGAACCAGGTGCGGCCGCTGTCCAGCACCGCCTCACGCACCGCCAGGGTTTCGACATCGTCGGCGCAGCGGACAAGAACCTGATTGATGCAAACAGAGTTGACTACATCGAAGCCTTCTTCGAGCAGGCGACGGCCAAGATAAGCCGCATAGTCGCAATGGCGCTCGATGAGCGCAGCAACGCCGTCCCGCCCCAAGCTTCTCAACGCAGCCCAGATGGAAACGCCTCGCGGACGGCGCGAAAACTCCATCGTCATGTTTTTCTGCGAATCTGCGGCTGCGGAGAAATAGGCCGCGTCGCTGTTCATGGCCTGCGCCATCGCGTCACGATCACGGCAGATGGCGACGGCACAGTCATAAGGCGTATTGAGCCATTTATGGCCGTCGGTCGTCCAGCTGTCGGCTGCGTCTATGCCGGCCGTCAGGGCGCGTCGGTTGGAAGCGCGCGCCCACAAACCGAAGGCGCCATCGACATGGACCCACGCCCCCGCCGCTTTGGCGACGGGAATGACGGCTTCAAAAGGATCGAAAGCCCCCGTATTTACCTCGCCTGCCTGCAGACAGACGATCGTGCGATCGTCCAGCGCCGGCAGTCTTGCAGGATCGACGCGCCCCCCGTCGTCAGTGGGAATTTCGATCACGCGGGCGTTCCCAAAGCCCAGCAGACGGACCGCTTTCCTGACGGAGATATGCGCGGTGGCGGAGAGCGCGATCCTGATCCCGGGCGAACCCGCCAAACCGTCGCGATCGAAGTCCCAACCGGCCCGCGCTAGCAGCGTCCGGCGCGCAGCGGAGAGGCACGTGATCGTTCCGGTTGTCGCGCTGGTTCCGAAGCCGACGCCACTCTCGCGGGGAAGATCCAGGATTTCGAGGATCCAGTGAGCCGCGACCTTTTCCACGGCTGCAGAGACCGGGGAAGTATCGTGCGACGACGCGCACTGATCCCACGCCAAAACCATCCGGTCTATTGCCGAAGCCGCCGGAAGCGAGGCCCCGAGCACAAAGCCGAAATAACGCGGCCCATTGGAGGCGACCGTCGCAGGCGAGCCCGCTCCGTCGAACAGCGCCAGCGTGTCCGCGCCACCTCTACCCTTCGAGGGCAGCGGCTCGTCGAACAGCGCAAGGCCCGCGAGCGCCCGCGCGTCGGGAAATGGCCGACGCCGTGCCGCATCTCGAAGATAGGACGCGGCTCGTCGATCCGCTTCCGCCAGCAGGTCTTCTTCTGTCATTTGGCGCTGCCCCCCTTCCGCTATAATCTCGCTAGTTAGCTGCTCGTATCAGGCGATAGCGCCGTCAAATTCCGTTCCGTCCAGGCCGGGCAATGCCTTCGTGTCGCGCGCATAACGAGCCGGCGAGACGCCGATTTCTCGCGTGAACGCAACACTGAAAGCGCTTGTCGAGCGGTATCCAATTTTACGGGCGATCTCCCCGACGCTCGCTTCCCTCTTGCGCAACAGGTTCCTTGCAACCGCCAACCGCCACGTCTTCAGATATTCGATCGGCGCCATGCCCACAGCCGTCTGAAACCGCTCATGGAAACCTGATCGCGACATGCCAGCCTCCCGCGAGAGTTCGGCGACTGTCCAGCCACGTTCGGGCCGTGCGTGCATCACCCTGATCGCCATGGCCAGACGCTCGTCCGACAGACCCCGCACCAATCCCGGCAAATCCCCCAGTTCAGCGGCCGATCGCAACGCCTCGATCAGCAATACCTCCAGCAGGTGTCGCAGCATCACTTCTCGCGCCGGCTTGCCGCCCGCAGCCTCTTCCCCCAACAGTTGCATCAGCATGGGGAGCCGATGCTCGCCCCGCACCACAACCAGTTCCGGCAGCAGCGAGGCCAGCAACGTGGCGTCGTCGGACTGGAAAACGCAATAGCCGACAAGCGCCCGCATATCGACCAGTCCATTGACGCTGCCGACCCGATAATCACCATCCGGCAGGATGACCGGATCGATCACCATGTCCGCTTCCGCACTCGGCGCATCGCTCAGCATCATGAAGTTTTGCGCCGAGGGAATGAGGATGAAGTCGCCTGCACCCAAGATGACCTCTTCACCATTCTGACCCCTGTAGCGCAGTCTCCCTTGGAGCACGGCCGCATAATAGGGGTTGGGCGATTGGGTCCGCCTCACGCGCCAAGGCCCTGAGCCGGTGACGCATTTGGAAAATGGCGCGCCGGGTTGGAGCAGGCCGACAATCTCAGCCAAGGGATCAGACATTTTGGACTCAGTCGAAAAAACTCTGGACGTCGCGATATAGAACGTCCAGCAGCCCGTGACCATCTTGGTCCTGTCAATCATGACAGGATCATTCCATGACTGAAGAAACACGCATCGCACTTGTTACCGGCGCCAATCAGGGCATCGGACTCCAAATCGCCAAGGACCTCGCCGCTCGCGGGCTCACCGTGCTCCTTGGCTCACGCGATCTCGGCCGTGGCAAGACTGCCGCCCAGTCGGTTACCGGCAATGTGCATGCCATCCAACTGGACGTTACCGATGATGCTTCGATCCGCGCCGCCGTTGCGCAGGTAGAGGAGACGTTCGGCCGTCTCGACATCCTGATCAACAACGCCGCGATCTCACGGGCAAATAGCTTGGAGAGCGAGTCTATGCAGGACTACACGAAGCGCTCGCGTGCCACGCTGATATCCGTGGACGAAGTGCGCACTATCTGGGAAACGAATGTGTTCGGGGTTCTGGCCGTCACCCAGGCCTTCGTCCCACTGCTGCGAAAATCACGGGCGGCCCGTATCGTCAATGTGTCGAGCGGTCTCGGCTCCCTCACCACGATGTCGACGGCCAATCCCTACCGCGCGATCTTCAACCCGGGCTATGCTGCTTCAAAGACCGCGCTCAACGCCATTACGATCGCCTTCGCAATCGATCTCGAAGACGGGGGGATCAAGGTCAACGCGGTAACACCCGGTTTCACCAGTACGGCTCTCAACAATTACGAGGGGACCGAGACCGTCGAACAGGGTGCCGCCGAAGCCGTTCGCGTCGCACTTCTCGGTAGCGAAGGTCCAACGGGCACGTTCACGGCGTCGATCAGCGAAGAGCTGCCCTGGTAACGAAACAAAGATCCGTCGGAGGTGCTCCGGCGGATCGAACCTGCCTGCGCAATGCGGGACCACCAGCCCGGTTCGCGATTAGGCGGCTACGTCATCAGTCGATTCTCCAGGCTTGTCGGATCGGGCTGTGCCAGGGCTGGCGCATTCGTTGCGATCGGCGCGAATGATAACTTCTGCTTCGCGAGATGTTGCGCGAATTTGCGCGTCGGCCTCTGTGGTTCACCCGCACTGATATGGCGATAGTGGTTTTCCCGATCTGGTCGCTAAGCGCTAGCCGCCCCGGCTCGCAGGTGCGGCAAACAGCGCAGTAAAGCTATCAGCTCGTCCTAGGAGCTGACGTTCAGCGCCTCGATCTTGGCGAAGGCATTCGTGATGAAGTCCATGAACACCACTGCTCGCCGGGGCAGAAGGCGGTTTGCGACGTAGAGCATGTGGATGGGAACGGGCGACGCTTCGTAACCGGTAAGGACGCGTTTGAGTTTGCCGGTTTCAATGCCCTTGTCGAACAACCAGGAGGGACCGAGGGCAATGCCGAGACCAGCCTGAACCGCTTCGCGCACCGCTTGCGGTGAGTTCACCCGGATACGGCCGGACACCGGCACCTCCATCTCGGCGAACTGCCAGACAGTGCCCGTCGAAAGCAGGGAATAAACGATGCAGTCGTGTCCGCTCAGATCCTCAGGCGTTTGCGGCGTGCCCCGCTCGGCGAGGTAGCCGGTTTCTGCTACGCAGATGCGCTCAAACAGGCCGACGCGCCGGGCTCGCAACGCGCTGTCGTTCAGGTGGCCTACCCGCAGGGCGAGTTCGGCGCCTTCGTCGATCAGGTTCACGAAGCGATCCGAGATTTGCAGGTCGAGTTCGAGGTCAGGATAGGCATTCAGAAAGGCTGAAACCTGAGGCATGACGAATTCATGGGCCAGCGCAGTGGGACAAGCCACTCGTAACAGGCCGGAGGGTGCGACCTCGCTTTTCAGCGCGGATTCAGCTTCCGCCAAGGCGTCAAGAATTCTCCGAGCCTCAGCATAGTATCGTTCGCCCTCTGGCGTCAGGTGAAGCTTTCGGGTCGAGCGCTGCAAAAGCCGGCGTTGGAGATGGCTCTCCAGCGCAGCCACATACCGGCTGACATTGGGTTGGCTGAGGCCCAGGTCCCGTGCTGCAGCGGAGAAGCTTCCGGTTTCAACAGTCCGCGCAAAGCATTGCATGAGCACGAAGCGATCCACGTTTTTTCCATTCATACCGAAAACGCATGAATATTATGCATTCTCCAAGGCTTAAGGCAATTGCTGCATAGGTCTATCCAGGAGGTCATGGAAGGCGGCAATCGTCGGCCTTCACACCCTCAAGGAGAATTCCATGGCCCGTCTTTCCGGCAAACGTACTCTGATCACCGGCGGCACGAGCGGTATCGGCCTTGCCACCGCCAAACTATTTCTCGAAGAAGGCGCGCGCGTCATCGTCACCGGCGTCAACCCCGACAGCTTGGCCAAAGCCCAGACCGAGCTCGGCTCTAACGTCACCGTGCTCAGCGCGGACTCCGCCAGCGTCGATGCGCAGCGCGATCTCGCTCGGAAAATCGCCGCAGAATATGGTCAACTCGATATAGCGTTTCTCAACGCGGGCGTTTCTGTCTGGCAGTCGATTGAGGAGTGGACCGAGGAGGCGTTTGATCGCTCTTTCGCAATCAACGTCAAGGGTCCCTATTTCCTTATCCAGGCTCTCCTGCCGGTGTTCGCCAACCCAGCCTCCGTGGTACTCAACACCTCGATCAACGCCCATGTCGGGGCGGCGCGCTCGTCGGTCTATGCGGCGACCAAGGCGGCGTTTCTTAACATGGCAAAGACGCTATCGACCGAGATGCTCGACCGTGGCGTTCGCTTCAATGCCGTCAGCCCGGGTCCCATCGAAACGCCGCTCTACGACAAGCTCGGTATCCCTGACGCCTACCGCGCGCAGGTGGACAGCGACATTCGCTCGACCATCCCTGCGGGCCGCTTCGGCACGCCCGAGGAAGTCGCAAATGCCGTCCTCTACCTCGCATCCGAGGAGTCTCGTTGGACGCTCGGGGCCGAGATTGTGGTCGACGGCGGCCGAACGCTGAACGGCTGAGCCGAAAAAATCGCTCGCACTTCAAGAGAAAAGCGATCGTTCCGGATATGAAGCAATCCTCACGGGAGGAAGAGACGCTGGCGAAGCGATCGGCCTCATTCGTGCAGGTCGCGGGCGATGGCCGGGCCGAGCTTGAAGTCGTGGAACGTGACCTCGAAGCCGGGGCGTTGCGGCGAGCAGCACATCATGCCGACGTCGATTGACGATGAGCGAGGCAGATAGGCGAGGCGTGCCATCTTCCAATGGCCGTCCTCGGCATCGAGGTACTGCACGCGAATGGCCTCGCCGTGGCGGGTCATGCGCAGCCGCAACCCATGTGTCGGCGGCACGATCTTGAGCATCGACCAGTCGGATTGGTCATTGGTCACGACCACGGAGAAGTGCAGGGCCCCATCGGTGAATTCGATCCCGGCCTTGATCCAATGTGTCTCGCTCAGGCGCACCATCAGCCCAGCCTGGTCGTACAGCGTGTCGTAGCGTCCGTCGATCGTGACCTTGGCCGTGAAATCGCCTTCGACCGAGCGATGGAAGAAATGGCCGTTATCATGCCAAAAGCCATAGAATGTCCCGCGCCAGAAATCCGTCCGGTCGGCGGTTCGAACAAAGAGATCGCCATCGCGAAATTCGCAGTATTGGGGCGGATTGAGCCATCGATATGCGTCTGCGTCTTGCACGTTTTCCTCCAAGGGAACGTTGGGTGGGTGGCAATTCGAGCGATCAGGCTTGTGCTGAATAGCCACCATCGACAGGGATTGCAGCGCCGGTGATGAAGTCCGAGGCGGCGCTGGCGAGAAACACCGCCGCGCCCACGAGATCCTCGGGCTTGCCCCAGCGTCCGGCCGGCGTTCTGGCGACCACCTTTTCCTGGAGTTCGGGCGTTGCCGTCCTGCCGCGGATCGTCAGATCTGTCTCAATCCAGCCGGGGAGAAGCGCATTCACCTGAATGTCGTAGCGGGCCCAGGCGGACGCGAGCGCCTTGGTCAATTGCACGACGCCCCCTTTGCTGGCGCCATAAGGGGCCGAGAAGGAAGCCCCGAAGATCGACGTCATGGAGCCGATATTGATGATCTTGCCGCCGCTTTTGCGCAGGCTCGGCAGAACGGCCATCGACGAAAGGAATACGCTGGTCAGGTTGATGTCGATCAGCGTCCGCCACTCGTCCAGCGTATAATCTTCCGGCTGTTTGCGGATGTTGGTGCCGGCATTGTTGACCAGAATATCGATCCGGCCGTAACTCGCGAGCGCATGATTTCTATAGCGAGCGCAATCGCCCTCGATGGTGACGTCGGCGCGGACGGCGGTCGCCGGGATGCCCTGGCTCACAAGGGCGTCGAGCGCGCGGGCATTCTTTTCGCCATCCCGGCCGACCACGACGACGGAGGCCCCGGCCGCGCCGAGCCCCTCCGACATCGCATAGCCGATGCCGCCATTGCCGCCGGTGACAATGGCGACCTTTCCCGTGAGATCGAACGAAGCAGCCAAGTTCCAACCTTTTGCTTACGTGAGCGCTTGAGCGGCCGTCTTGTCCGGATCAGGCTGATTCAGGCCGACGCTTACGATTAGGAGCAGCCTGGTTCTCTTCGGCGATCTTGTTCTTGATGATTTCGCGCAGAGTCTGGGCAAGGTTGGGTGTCGCGCTGGAGCAATTGACGAGGATCTTGCTGCCGCCGGGCTCCAGCGAGAGATAGCCATGCTTCATCGTACTGTCCAAATACATAGAGTCACCGGCGGAGAGATCGATTGGCTCATAATATTCGCTGAAGACGCGAATCTTGCCGTGCAGGACAACGAGAAATTCCTCGCCGACATGCGATGTGAGCTCGCCCATTTCGGCTTCCGATGTCGCCCGCACATCGATGTGGATCGGCACGATCCGCTTGTGAGCAACGTCCGAACAAAGATAGGTATAGGTATAATATTCGGTCTGCAGCGGATGGCCTTCGAATTGAAGGCTCACGCTTTTGCGAGCGAGAATGCGCTCGCGATTGTCGACCGGCTCGGGCGGCTCCAGAAGATCGGCGATTTCGACGTTCAGCCCACGGCTCAACTGCAGGATCTTGTCATAGGTCGGCGACAACAGGCCGTTCTCGATCTTCGACAGGGTCGAGACCGATATCCCAGTCATCGAGGCCACGTCGGCGAGCGTCCAGCCATGATGGGCCCTGCGCTCGCGCAGCAACAGGCCGAGAGGCGGATTTTCTTCTGTCATGGATCCCGATCCTAAGCCCGTTCTTTTGCTATGCCGCGCCGGAGCGACAAGGCTCCAAGCGTCGCCAGCACCATGGTTCCGAGCAACACGATCGTCACGAGCGCATTGATCTCGGGCGAGAAGCCGACCCGCATCATAGCCCAGAGCCGCAAGGGCAGTGTCGGATCACTCCCGGCGAGAAAGAATGTCACAAGGGTTTCGTCAAAGCTGATCGTGAAGGCCAGCAGAGCCCCAGTCACCATGGCCGAGGCGAGCTGCGGCACGACGACGAGCCGGAATGTCTGGAATTGCGTTGCGCCGAGATCCGCGGAGGCTTCGAGTTGCGATGTCTCAAGCGCTTCCAGGCGCACCATGACCATGCGGTAGATGATCGCGATCACCACGACGATATGGCCGATGGCGATGGTGGTCAGGCCTCGGTCGACGCCGACTTCCCGAAACGCCACAAGCAGCGAAATGCCTGTGATGATGGCCGGCAGGACGAAGGGCAGGAAGATGATGAATTCGACATAGGCGCGACCGCGTCGCTCACCGGTTCGCATGTAGTAGGCGAGGCCGAGCGCGAGGATCGTGGCAATTGCCACGGACGTGAACGCTACCATCAAGGTGTTGCCGAGCGCTGCGAGAATGGACTTGTTCTCAAGCAGGCTCGCATAATGGGCCAGCGAGAAGCTGCCCCATGCGATCTGGCCTCGGTCCATGTCGAAGAAGGAGAGTGTCGCGACCAGGACCGCCGGCCCATAGAGCAGGACGAAGACGAAGCTGGCGAAAACCCAAAGAACGGCAATCGTGATGCGCTCGCTCCTCGTCATGACGTCCTCCGATACCGGGTGAGAAGCCGCGCTGCGATCAGGATGATGGCGATGGCCAGAAGCAGCATGACAGCAAGCGCAGCGCCAAACGGCCAGTTGAATGCCATCCCGAACTGGCTCCATATGGCCCGGCCAAAGGTGAAGCCCTGGCTGCCGCCAACCATTTGCGGTGTGAGGAAGTCGCCGAGCGACAGCACCATCACGAACAGACCGCCGACGACCGATCCGGGCAGGCTGAGCGGGAGCACGACCCGGCGGAACGTCTGTCCGGGCGGCGCACCGAGGTCTGCTGAAGCCTCGACAAGCGAATGGGGGATCCGCTCAAGCGACAGGAAAATCGGCAGGATCGCAAATGGCAGATAGATGACGGCCATGGCGATCAGCACCGCCGTCTGATTGAACACGAACATCGTGCTGGGCTTGGCAAGAAGGCCACTCCAGACAAGCGCGGAATTGAGCACACCGTTGAAGCCCAATATACCGCGCATCGCGTAGATCTTGACGATGTAGTTCATGGCGAGCGGGATGACGCTGAAGAGCAACAGCATATAGCGGAGCGGCCCGCGTTGCCGCCAGATCAGATAGGCGACGATATAACCGCTGACCAGGCCGAATAGGGCAACGATGCCGGCAAGCTTGATCGTCTGGAGGTAGATGCCCCAATAGCTGGCATTGGCGAAGAAGGCGCGGTAGTTCGCCAGCGTCCAGCTGTGGCTCATCTTGTTGCCCGACATGGACCAAAAGCTCGAGAGCAGAAACAGCCCCATCGGACAAAGGATCAGCAAGGTCGGAATGCCATAGACAGCGAGCCGGACGAGCGACCAGCGGATCATCGCGCCCGGATGACGGCGACGCGGTCGAGCCCCCGGCATTGCCAGTCGGTCGATCTCTGTCGGAACTGATGGAAGGACTGTCATGAGCTCAGTGCAATATCGTGAGGTCGTCGGGGGCCCAGGCGGCAACGACCTGATCGCCAACGGACAGAGACGGAAAATCGTTGGTCGGTAGGCTGACTCTTATGGCGAAATTACCCTGCGGCGCGATTGTCAGCGCGATCTGCGACGTCGCGCCCAGAAAGGTCACGGAGCGAACCTCCGCCGCAACCGACTGAGAAACGGTCGATCCTGCCGGAACCAGCTTGATATGCTCGGGCCGGACCGCCATGACCACCTTGCTTCCCACGGCCAGGGAAGCATCGCGCGGAACGATAACCCGCCCGAGCGCGCTGTCGATGCAGGCCTCTCCAGCAGCGTTTTGCTCGACGATGCCGGGTATCAGGTTGTTCTCGCCGAAGAAGCGGGCGACGAACTCGCTGCCGGGCCGGCGATAGATTTCGCGTGGCGAGCCGATCTGTTCGATCTTGCCATGGTTCATCACCACTATGCGGTCCGCCATCGAAATGGCTTCCTGCTGGTCGTGCGTGATGAAGATGAAGGTCGTCTTGATGCGACGCTGCAGGTCCTTCAGGAAGTCCTGCATCGAGCGCCGCAGTTCGGCATCGAGTGCGGCAAGTGGCTCGTCCAGGAGCACGATCTTCGGCTCGCAGATGATCGCTCGGGCCAGCGCAACGCGCTGGCGCTGGCCGCCGCTCAACGCATTTGGAAAGCGATCAGCCTTGTCGCCGAGATCGACGATCTGCAGGACCTCCGCAACCTTGCGTGCGATTTCCGCCTTTGCAACGCCGCGCACGCGTAGCCCGTAGCCGACATTGTCGACGACGCGCATGTGCGGAAACAGGGCATAGTCCTGGAACACGGTGTTGAACGGCCGCTGGAACGTCGGGACATCGACAATATCCCGGCCCTGAAACAGGATTTGACCGCTTGTCGGCGCTGTGAAACCACCGATCATTCGAAGGATCGTGGTCTTGCCGGAACCCGAGGGGCCGAGAACGGTGATGAATTCACCATCCTCGATCGCCAGGTCGGTCGGCTGCAAAACCTCGACATCCCGATAGGATTTGCTCACTCCCACCAGGTTCAATATCGCGTGTTGCGGCATGCGCGGCTCCTTGTGATGCGATCAGGGGGCGGGCGTTGCTTTGACTTCGTTCCAGAGATCAATGCGCTTGCCCTGGTCTTCCGGAGCCTGCAGGAATACGAGCCGGTCGGCATAATTCAGGCCGATCTTCTCGTTTGCCGCGAGATCGGTGGTATTGCCGTAGCCTGTCTTCTCGCTGATGTAGTTGCCGATGCGCTTGTCGAGCATGAAGTCCACCCACTTATGGGCGAGGGGGACATCGCGCGCACCGGCGCTGATCGTCCAGCAGTCGATCCAACCGATCGCGCCTTCCTTCGGAATCGTCAGGGCCGCGTCAATGCCCTTCTTCTGCAGCATCTGGACCTGTGGCTCGCCCATCGACATCATCACATCGACGCCGCCCTGCGCCATGATCGAGACACCATCGTCAAAGCCGGCATAATAGGTCAGGACATATTTCTTCTGGTCGATAAGTTTGGCCTTCACCGCGGCGAAATCATCTGCGGACATGTTGAAGGGGTCTTTGATGCCGAGCAGAAGCGCGGTGGTGACAATGGCGTTGGTCGCATCATCCATGGCGATCACGCGACCGCTATAGTTCTCGTCCCAGAACACTGACCAGCTCGTAGGCGCCTCCGAAAACACCTTTCGGTCGTAGATGAGCGGAATCGACCCCCATGCGAAGGGAACTGCATAGGTCTTTCCGTCAAAGACGATCGAGCTGACATTGGCGAAGGTTGGTCCGAGATTGGCGCGATTTGGCAGCAAAGTAAGATCGAGCGCCTGCAGCAACTTCTGTTCGACGAGGCGTTTGTAGGATGACGTCTCGATTGCAATCACATCGAAGTCGTCGCCATTGGTCGCGAGCAATTTGGCAAAGATCTCGTCGACGCTGCCGGTGTAACTGATCTTGACGGTCGCGTCGTTCGCCTGCTCGAACTCCTTGACCCATTGTTCGTCGGCATAGCCTTCCCAGGTCAGGACGCGCAGCTCCTTGGTCGCGGCACGGGCGACGCTGGCTGCGATCGAAAGTCCGCCCGTGGCGGCGACAAGGGCCATGCCTGTCGAAGTCAGGAACTCACGTCTGTTCATTGCGATATCCCTCTGGTTCTGGAGTGGCTTTGCGCCAGTCGTTTTTGAAAGGCTGTTCAGGATCGTCGAAGTTCAGCGGCGTCAGATGCCGCTCCGCCTGATGCAATTTCCAATAGAGTTCGCGCAGCTGCATGGTGATCGGGCCGGGTCGATCGTTCGACAGGATGCGGCCGTTGATGCGCGATGCCGGCATGACGCCGCCGGCCGTCGTGGCACAGAACGCCTCGTCGGCTTCCAGGAAATCTTCCGCGCGCAGCGGTGCGACGCGTGCCGGGATGCCGGCAGCCGCGCAGACATCGAGAACGGACTGTCGGGTAATTCCCTCCAGCGCGCCGCGGTCCGGGGTCAGGACTTCTCCGTCGCGGATCATGAAGACGTTGAAGCCGGGTCCTTCCGTGACGAAGCCATCGGCGTCCAGCAGGATTGCCGTATCGGCGCCCGCATCATGCGCCTCGAAGAGGCCCTGGGTCAGATCGCCCCAATGGTAGTTCTTGGCCGTTGGATCGATCGATTGCGGCGGAATGCGCTGCGTGCTGGCGATCCAGATATGCGCGCCTCTCGCCTGGACATCGAGCGGGATCACGTCGATCCACGGGATGGCGTAGGCCAGGAACGTATTGTCACAGTCTGCCGGCCTGCGTGAACCGGCGATCCTCGGCCGTCCGCGGGTGCAGACCATCGCCACGTAAGCGTTGCGCAATCCGCTGAGCACCACGCATTGCGCCGCAATCCGAGCTATTTCGTCACGGCCATAGGGCGGGGCGAGGCGAAAGACCCTCAAGGAACGCTCGAACCGATCGAGATGGTCGGCCAGTCGGAAAAACGCGCCGTCTCGAACATGAACGACGTCATAGGTCACGTCGGAGCGCGTGAAACCCCAGTCCAGCACCGAGATCTTCGCGTCGGATATCGGCACAAAGTGGCCGTCGCAAAAGGCGGCGCCACGGGAAAAGTCGGGAGTTTCGGACATCACTGCTCCAGATCGGTCGAGACCCCAAGCTGGCGCATCAATTTGCCAAATGCAATAGTGATTTTCGTATACGAATATTTTCGTTGACGCGATTTTCGCGATCGGCCAAGGTCGGCGCAATCTCAGGAGTGACAGATGATCTTCGAAAAGCACCGGCTCGGCAGTTCGTCATGCGTTGTCGCGGAATTGGGAATGGGCACCGCGCCCCTGGGCGGGCTCTACACACCCGTTCCCGATGACGTCGCCCTTCAGACCCTTGAAGCGGCCTGGGCGTCCGGCGTGCGTTTTTTCGACACCGCGCCACAATATGGCAATGGACTATCCGAGCGACGGCTCGGCGCATTCCTGAAGACCAAGGCGCGCGAGGACTATGTCCTGGCGACCAAGGTCGGTCGTCTTCTGCGCGTTCCTTCCGAGCCGACCGGCGAGGACGCCTACTACAAGGGGACGCCGCCCGAGCGGCCTGTCTTTGACTTCAGCTATGACGGCGTCATGCGCGCCTTCGAGGAAAGCCTGGTCCGCCTTGATGCTGACCGCATCGACATTCTCCACATTCACGACCCCGACGATCACTACGAAGCCGCTCTGAACGGCGCCTACCGGGCGCTCGACAGCTTGCGGACGCAGGGGCTGATCCGGGCGGTCGGCGCCGGCATGAACCAGAGCGAGATGCTGGCCCGATTTGCGCGGGACGGCGTGTTCGACTGTTTCCTGCTCGCGGGCCGATACACGCTGCTGGATCAGGGCGCGCTCGCCGAATTCCTGCCGCTCTGCGAGGAGCGCGGCATCTCGGTCATCGCCGCGGGGGTCTATAACAGCGGCATCCTGGCCGATCCGCGCGCCAACGCGAAGTTCAACTATGTCGATGCCGACCCGTCGCTGGTTGAACGGGCCCTTCGCATCGAAGAGGTCTGCCAGCGACACGGCGTTCCTCTCAAGGCCGCAGCCATGCAGTTTGCGGCCGCCCATCCGGCCGTCGCCGCGACACTGACCGGCGCCCGCACGCCGGAAGAGATCCGGGAGAATGTCGCCCTCTATTCCGTCGTCATTCCGCCGGACCTCTGGGGGGATCTGCTGGCCGATGGCCTCATCGCCGCGTCCGCGCCGATCCCCGCAGCCGCGGCGCTCGGCTGAGTTCGACGCGCGCTCGACCCTTTCATTGCCAACTGGGCCGAAGACGCCCAGTCCCTTCATTCCATCCGATGGAGCTTCCCGATGTTGATCGGCCTCGATCCTGTCCTGACGCCCGAATTGCTGTCGCATCTGCGTGCCATGGGGCATGGCGATGAAATCGTCATCGCCGATGGCAGCTTCCCGGCGACCACCGTGGCCAAGCGCCTCGTTCGGCTCGATGGCGTCGGCCTCCGCCGGGTGCTGCGCGCCATCCTGGCGGTTTTGCCGATCGACGAGTCCGAGCCGGACCCGGTCCTTGGCATGGAAGTCATCGGCAACCCCGACGAACGCGTTCCCATGCATGCCGAGATCAGCGCCGCAGCAGCGCTTGCGGATGATCGCGTCAAACTACAACTGCTGGAGCGCCACGCTTTCTATCGCCGCGCCAGCGAAGCATTTGCCGTTGTGGCAACCGGCGAAACGGCATTCTATGGCAATGTCATCGTTCGCAAGGGCACGATCGATCGCCCCGTCATTCATGGCTGACGCTTCCAACTGCATGGCAAGCGATACAGGCTGCGTCGCGCCTGTTTCATTTGCACATGGCCTTCATGCGCAATCGAGGCGGCAATGCGAGTATTGATCCTTGGCGGGGGGGTGATCGGCGTAACGTCCGCCTATTATCTCGCGGAAGCCGGACACGAGGTGACCGTGCTCGACCGCCAGGCGGGCCCTGGCCTCGAAACCAGCTTCGCCAACGCCGGCGAAATCTCGCCAGGCTATTCATCGCCCTGGGCGGCACCCGGCATTCCGCAGAAGGCGGTCCGCTGGCTGCTCATGAAGCACGCTCCGCTGGTGCTGCGGCCGAAGCTTGATCCGGCGATGGCGGCCTGGCTGGTGCAGATGTTGCGCAACTGTACGGCGGGCCGCTACGCGGTGAACAAGAGCCGCATGGTCCGCCTCGCCGAATATAGCCGTGACAAGTTGATCGAGCTTCGTGCGGCGACGGGCATCCAATATGACGAGCGGATGCAGGGAACGCTGCAGCTCTTCCGCACGCAGAAGCAACTCGACGGCATCGGCAAGGATGTCGCCGTTCTGCGCGAGGATGGCGTTCCGTTCGAGGTGCTGGATGCCGATGGCTGCATCGCCGCAGAACCGGCGCTCGCCGGCGTCCGGGGCATGATCGCAGGAGGCCTGCGCCTGCCGAATGACGAGACGGGCGATTGCTACAAGTTCACGGTGGCGCTTGCCGCGCTGGCAGAACATCGCGGCGTCCGCTTTCGGTATGGCAGCGATATCCGATCCCTGCGCCAGCAGAACGGCGCCATCCTGGGCGTCGAGACTGACCAAGGGCTAGAGAGCGCAGACGTCTATGTCGCGGCGCTCGGCAGCTATTCATCGCCGCTGCTGAAGCCGCTCGGCCTGTCGGTCCCGGTCTATCCAGTCAAGGGCTACTCGATCACCATTCCGATCATCGATGCCGGCCGGGCGCCGATCTCGACCGTGATGGACGAGACCTACAAGGTCGCAATCACGAGGCTCGGCAACCGGATCCGGGTCGGCGGCATGGCCGAGATATCAGGCTTCAGCAAGGACCTGCCACCAGCCCGGCGCACGACGCTGGAGAAGTCGGTGAGCGACCTCTTCCCCGGCAGCGGCGACCTGCAGGCCGCGACGTTCTGGACGGGCCTTCGCCCGATGACCCCGGACGGCACGCCGGTCATCGGCGCGACCCGCTACCCCAATCTCTATCTGAACACCGGCCACGGTACGCTCGGCTGGACGATGGCCTGCGGATCCGGTCAGGTCCTGGCAGACCTCGTCAGCGGCAAGCCAGCGGCCATCGACACAAGCGATCTGAGCCTCGACCGCTACGCTTGACGAACCAGACAGGTGAGGAACTCGGAGCGGTCCCCCGGCCATTCCGCATTGCCAAAGTCGGCCACGTGGAATACCAAGGAAGTACCATAGGCATTCCGCGGGATATTCCCTTGCCGCCCATTCGTTCCCACATCCGTTTCTACCTCAACGATCGCCTCGTCACGCTGTCCGAAGTTGCACCGGATCGGACCTTGCTCGACTTCCTGCGCCTCGACAGGGTCATGCGGGGAACGAAGGAAGGGTGCGCAGAGGGTGATTGCGGCGCCTGCACCGTGCTGGTCGGGCGGCTCGATGCGTCCGGATTGATCTATGAGAGCATCAATGCGTGCATCCGTCTGGTCGGCTCGCTGGATGGCTGTCATGTCGTGACCGTCGAGCATCTGGGGCGCACCGACGGGACGCTGCATCCGGTGCAGCAGGCCATGGTCGACTATCATGGGAGCCAGTGCGGCTTTTGCACGCCCGGGTTCGTGATGTCGCTCTATGGGCTCTGGCTGACCAATCCAGAACCTTCATTGCCGGAAATCGAAAAGGCGCTGCAAGGCAATCTCTGCCGCTGCACGGGCTATGCGCCCATCGTGCGGGCAGCTGGCGCGATTTCCAACTATGGCGAAGCCGCTGCCGATGCGCTCGAGGTCGAACGCAAGACCATGCGCGACAGGCTGCAGGCCCTGCGGGACGGGCATCGGGTCACCGTGTCTTCCCCGAGGGGGCCGTTCATCATTCCGGCCGATGTCGATGATCTCGCGACTATCCGGCAGGAAATGCCGGATGCCACGCTCATCGCCGGATCGACGGATGTCGGCTTGTGGGTGACCAAGTTCATGCGCGACATCGCGCCGGTCATTTTCATACAAGGGCTGATGGACGAAATCACGGTCGATGACGGCGTCATCCGCATTGGCGCCGGCGTCAGCTACAGCCGCTCGTTCGCCACGATCGCGGAGCACATCCCGCAACTCGTTCCACTCTGGGATCGCATTGGCGGCGGGCAAGTGCGCAATATGGGCACGATCGGCGGCAATATAGCCAATGGCTCGCCGATCGGCGACACGCCGCCGCCTCTCATCGCGCTCGGCGCAGAACTCACGCTGCGTAGGGGCAGTACGCGGCGAACGATAAGGCTCGAGGACTTCTTCATCGCCTATGGCCGGCAAGATCTGGTGAAAGGCGAGTTCATCGAGAGCATCGCCGTTCCCATTCCGCCGCCCGACGTTTTCTTCGCGGCCTACAAGATCAGCAAACGGCGTGACGAGGACATCACAGCCGTGCTCGGCGCCTTCCAGGTGCATGTCGAGGGCGGTATCGTCCGCGATGCTGTCATCGCTTATGGCGGCATGGCAGCAACGCCCAAACGGGCTCGGGCCGTCGAAGCCGCGCTGATCGGTGCGCCCTGGACAATCACGGCGATCGAGGCTGCCTTGCCTGCCTTTGAAGAGGACTTCCAGCCTCTGTCGGATTGGCGCGCATCGGCTGAATACCGAATGCTGGTCGCGAAGAACCTCCTGTCGCGCTTCTTTCTCGAAATGCACGGTGAGCCCGAAGTCAGCATCCAGCGCCACGAGGTCGCCTGATGGACACGCTCGTCGAACGCAAGTCGATCGTCGGTGGCATGAGCGCGCCTCACCGGCATGATTCCGGCCACAAGCACGTCGCCGGAAGTGCCGACTACATCGACGACATGGTCGAGCCTGCCGGCACGCTGCACGCCTATCTCGGGCTCTCGACCATTGCCCATGGCGATATCGTCGCAATGGATCTCGATGCCGTCCGTAGCGCGCCTGACGTCGTGGGCGTGCTGACCTCCGATGATATTCCGGGCGAGGGGGACATCAGCCCATCGCACAAGGATGACGAGCCGGTCTTTGCCGCGCACAAGGTCACCTTCTCGGGTCAGCCTCTCTTTGTCGTCATCGGTGAGACCCGTGATGCCGCCCGTCGCGCTGCCCGGCTCGCCAAGGTCACCTATCGCGAATTGCCTCCAGCGCTCGACGTCGCTGCGGCCCGCAATGCTGGCGGTAAACTGGTCACGCCCGGCCTGACGCTGGAGCGAGGCGATGTCGCCTCATCCTTGGCCGATTCGCCGCGCCGCGTCTCCGGTTCGATCACGATCGGCGGACAGGAGCATTTCTACCTCGAAGGCCAGATCGCGCTCGCCATTCCCGGCGAGGACCACGACATGATCGTGCATTCGAGCGCGCAGCATCCCGATGAAGTTCAGCGCATGGTGGCGCGCGTGCTCGGCGTGCCGGCCCATGCTGTCACTGTCATGGTGCGGCGCATGGGCGGCGGCTTTGGCGGCAAGGAATCGCAGAGCAATCTCTTCGCCTGCGTCGTCGCCATCGCGGCACGGACGTTCAAGCGCGCGGTGAAGCTGCGTCCCGATCGCGATGACGACATCAAGATGACGGGCAAGCGACATGATTTCGTCGTCGATTATGATGTCGGCTTCGACGAAGCGGGCCGGATCGAAGCTGTCGACGCCGTCTTTGCGGCGCGCTGCGGCCACTCGGCCGATCTCTCGCGCGGCGTCACCGATCGTGCGCTCACGCATTCCGACAACGCCTATTTCTATCCGGCCGTGCGCGTCCGCTCGCTGCCGCTTCGCACCAACACTGTCTCGAATACAGCGTTTCGTGGCTATGGCGGACCGCAGGGCATGCTGGCCTGCGAACGCTGGATCGAGGACATCGCCTACACGCTTGGCAAGGATCCGCTCGAAATCCGCAAGGCGAATTTCTACGGCGAGACCGAGCGCAACGTCACGCCCTATCACCAGACGATCTCCGACAATATCCTTGGGCGGCTGGTGGGCGAACTCGAGGCGAGCGCGGACTATGCGCGCCGCCGCGCCGAAATCCTCGCCTTTAACGAGAAATCACCGATCCTGAAGCGCGGCATTGCGCTGATACCGCTCAAGTTCGGCATCAGCTTCACCATGCTGGCGCTCAACCAGGCCGGAGCGCTTGTCCATGTCTATCGCGACGGTTCGGTCTATCTGAACCATGGCGGGACGGAGATGGGGCAGGGGCTTCACACTAAGATTGCGCAGGTCGTGGCCGACGTCTTCCAGATCGACCTCGATCATGTGAAGGTTTCGGCGACGTCGACGGACAAGGTCCCGAATGCCTCCTCGACAGCCGCATCCAGCGGCTCTGACCTCAACGGCATGGCGGCCGAAAACGCGGCGCAGCAGATCCGCGACCGGCTCATCGCATTCGCCGCGGAGAAATACGGCGTTGCTCCCGGAACCGTCCTGTTCGAGCCGAATGCAGTGGTCGTTGGCGACAAGCGCTTTTCATGGGCCCAGTTTGCAGAGCAGGCCTATCTCGGCCGTGTCCAGCTCTCGGCCGCCGGCTTCTACAAGACGCCCGGCATCTCCTGGAACCGCGACGCCGGCAAGGGCCATCCGTTCCTCTATTTCGCCTATGGCGCATCGTGCTCGGAAGTCACCGTCGATACGCTGACCGGCGAATACATGGTCGACCGCGTCGATATCCTCCACGACGTCGGCCGCTCGCTCAATCCCGCGATCGATATCGGTCAGATCGAGGGCGGCTTCATCCAGGGCATGGGCTGGCTCACGACCGAGGAACTGTGGTGGGACGCCAAGGGCCAACTGCGCACCCATGCACCGTCGACCTACAAGATCCCCGTCGTTTCCGATGTGCCGAAGGTTTTCAATGTCAGCCTCGCGGAGTGGTCGGAGAACCACGCGCCAACGATCGGGCGCTCGAAGGCCGTCGGCGAACCGCCCTTCATGCTGGCGCTCTCGGTGTTCGAGGCGCTGGGCATGGCAGCCGCGAGCGTCGCCGGCTATCGGATTGCGCCGCGCATGGACGCCCCGGCGACGCCCGAGCGTGTCCTGATGACAATCGAACGCCTGAAGCGGGCTGATCTCGGCGCCTGAAGGCGATTACCAGCCGAGCGGCCGGCCGGCCTCGTCCTGGAGCACGCAGCCCGCCGGCGGCACGTTGGTGTCGCTGATTGTCGCGAGCAGTGCGTTATCAACTGCCGTGGCGTCGTCGATGGCCACGACGAGGCAGTCGATGCCGAGCGGCTGCCATTCGACCGACATCGACTTCCAAAGCGCATGGGCGGCCGCGCGGAACGGCCGCTCCAGATAGCTGCCCGCCGGATCGGGAGCCGTCATCGTTGCGGCGCTGCGGGTCATGAGAACCAGCTTGCCGCGCCCGTCGGAGCCGGCGAGGGCGGATTTGTGCCGATTGGCAAGCCAGAACGGCTTGAAAGCCAGCATGGACAATCCGGCCTCGAACGCGCTCCGCTTGAGCTTAGCCGCGCTGCCGCCAGGAGCGGTGAACGCATCGGCGAAAATCAGGATATCGATGGGTTCCTTGGCAAGGCGTGTGGCCTCCACCTCAAGCTCGCTGTCGATGTTCGAACCGGTCACCCTTGCGCCGGCGTTCCGATAGAGGCCGGCCAGCGCCGCGCCGATCGGCGTCGCGATACCGACGATCACGACATGCAGCGGCGCTCTCACCACGGTACGTCCTTCCCGTCAAAGCCGATGCAACGGCCGGTATCAGCCAGGGCAAGCTGTTCGATGACGCGAACCATGCCGGCGACGCTGACATCGACATCCAGGCCGCGATCATTGTGATCGGTCATGTCAGTCTTCACGAAGCCCGGACGCAGCAGCGCGCAGGTGATCGCGTCGACACGCCATTCATCGGCCAGCGAACGCCACATGGCATTGAGGGCGGTCTTTGAGGCGCGATAGCAATATTGCGTGCCCCAATTGTTGGATGAGATCGAACTCATCAGGCTGGACATGCCGAGTGCGAGCCGCCGCTCGCCCGCGAGGAGGTTAGGCTTCAGCGCCGCGACCAGCAGCACGGCGCCCAGCGTATTGGTGTCCATCACGCGAACCATCTCGGCCCATGTCACGGCCTCCATTGGCATGGACTGATCGCCGGAAATTCCGGCGTTGGCGAGCACCGCATCGAGCGGGGTGCTTCCAAGCTTCGCTGCCAGCGCCGCGATGGAGCGGTCGTCCGTGATGTCGAGGATGAAGGGCTCGGCGCCAAGCTCGGCGAGGGCCGCGCAGCCCGCCTGATCCCTCGCTGTCGCCAGCACGCGCCAGCCTTTTTCAAGCAGTTGCCGAACGAATTCGCGACCAATGCCGCGGCTGGCGCCGGCGATGAGAATGGAACTCAATACGGATTGCCTTTCGCCGTGTTCCAGGGCCGGCCGGTCACGACCGCCGTCTTCCCAGAATGAAATCGATGATCGCATCGCGCACATTGTCGAGATGCTGCCCCATCAATTGGCGCGACACTTCAGGATCATTGCCGGTGACGGCGTGCAGCAGGTCCAGATGCTCCGAGGCGCCTGGAAGGAGGCGATGGGGAATGCGCGAGGTGTTGAAGATGTGGGTTCGTCGCCGCAGATCGCGGATTGCGGAGACGACCATAGGGTTGCCGGTGGCCTCGGCAATGGTTCCATGAACCATCTCGTCGACAGCCCAGTGATGGGCGGGCGTGATGACCGTCACGCGGCGCAATTCGTCTATGGCGACCTCGATGGCCTTGCACTGTTCGACAGTAATTCGTCCGGTCGCACGAGCGGCTGCCTCTACTTCGATGATGCGCCTTAAGTCAAGCAAGCTCACATAGCTTTCGACGCTCACATCCGACACGACGAGAACGCGTCCGTGACGCCGCGAGACGAGCGATTCAGCTTCCAGGCGGCCAAGCGCTTCACGGATGGGGGTGCGTGAGATCGCCAGCATTTCGGCCAGCCGTCGCTCCTGAAGGACGGCGCCTGCCTGGAGTTTGCCGGAGAGCATCAATTCAAGGATCTGCGTATAGGCGAACTCGCTGAGGCTGACCTCTGCGCTGCCCGCAGTCGAACGCTCGCGCGCCTCCTGAACGGGTATGACCAGATCCATCGCATGCCCCTCGCTTTCTTGCGTGGTAGACCATTGATATACCAACTGTCAATGATCCCGCTCTGGGGCATCTAACCGGAAATCGTTCGCCCGCATCGGCGTCGCGCTTGACGGCGCGAGTGTGCCATTGGTATTCCAATGGAACACCTAAAACAAACCCGTGAACGGGCACTGGCGGAGAACAGAATGGCCATTCAACCTTGGCGGGCGACCTGCATTCAGATGGGGAGCGTCGTCGCGAGCAATGCGACCAGCCGTCGGGAGGCGTGGGCCATCATCGATGGCAACCTCGCCAACGCGATCGCCATGATCGAAGCCGCCTGTGCTGGTCCGACTCCGCCACGCCTCGTTGTGCTGCCGGAATTCGCATTCCAGGGGCCGCCGCGCGCGACGCCAGTGCGTGACTGGATCGAACGGGCCTGCGCCACGATCCCGGGTCCGATCACGGATCGTTTAGCCGACGTCGCCCGACGGTTGGACATCTACATCGCCGGCAATCATTTCGAAGTCGATCCGCTGTGGCCCGACCGCTATTTCAATTCTTCGTTTCTGCTCGACCCGAAGGGCGAGGTGATCCTGCGCTACCGGCGCATCAACACGGCGAGCTGGACGTCGCCGCATGACATCCTCGATCAGTATCGCGCGGCCTATGGCGAGGACGGCATTTTTCCGGTGGCCGATACGGAACTCGGACGCCTCGCGATCTTCCCTTGTGGCGAGATCAGCGTCCCCGAGCTTTCGCGCGTGCTGATGCTGCGCGGCGCCGAAGTGCTGCTGCATCCGTCGAACGAGCCGATCGGGCCCAAGGCCGAGGCGGCCAAGATCTGCCGGGCGGCCGAGAACATGTGCTACCTCATCAGCACCAACGTCGCGGGCGGCATCGGCTTCTCGCTCTCCGGTGACGAAAAAGGTGGTCACTCACAGATCATCGATTTCAACGGCAACTATCTGGCCTTCGATGGCGAGGCGGCCGAGAGCGTCTCGGTCACGGCGATGATCGATATCGAAGCGCTTCAGACCGCGCGCCGCGATACTGGCATGGGCAACGGACTGCTCCGCCAGCGTCTCGAAATATACAAGTCGCATTATGCGTCGGCCGAACTCTATCCCGCCAACGCGCTGGCCGAAGCGCCGATCGAGACGGTCGCAGACCTCGTGCCGGTGCATGAACGCGCGATCGCCAATGCCGTAGCCGCCGGCGTCCTGCGCGCCGACTGACATTTTCTCGATGTCGGCCGGATGGGAGCCCGCCACATGATCAAGGACAAGGGCGCGAGCGTCCATCTTGCCGGGACATCGATCGTCCGCGGTCGGCATATCCTGACGCGGACAATCGACGACGACACAGTCGAGACGTTGAATGATGCCGCGATACTCCAGGTGGCCGGCCGGATCGCGGCCATCGGGTCGTTCGCCGACATCTCCGCAGCGCATTCCGGCGTCGAAATCATCGGCAATGCCGACAGCCTCGTCATTCCGGGGCTCGTCGACAGTCATCACCATGTCGGGATGACGCCTGTGCAACTCGGCAGTCCCGATCTGCCGCTCGAACTCTGGCTCACGCACCAGATCCGGCATCGCGGCCCCGATCCCTATCTCGACACGCTCTATTCGGCCTTTGAACTGATCGCCTCCGGCGTGACCGCGGTGCAGCATCTCGGCCGCATGATGCCGGCGCCCGTCGCGGGCTGGCCGGATCCTGCGAGCGCCGTGATCTCGGCCTATCGCGATATCGGCATGCGCGTCAGCTACGCCTGCTGCAATCGGGACCAGCATCGCCTGGTCTATGCAGACGACGATGTCTTCATCGCTTCGCTACCCACCGATCTCCGCGAGGACGCATCCGCATTTCTGAAGCGCACGCATTTTCGGCTTGAGGACTTCGAGACTGATTATCTTCAGCCGATGATCGAGCGTTTCGGTGCGCGGGACGATCCCTTGGTCCGTCTCTGGCTGGCGCCGATCAATCTCGAGCGCGCTTCCGATCGCCTGCTGACCCTGACGTCCGAATGGGCGCGGAAATACGGGATCGGCATCCATCTGCATCTTTCCGAAACGCCGTATCAGAAAGAGTTCTCGCGCCGCCGGTTCGGGAAGTCCTCCGTAGCGCATCTGGCCGATATCGGCTTTCTCGGCCCACATCTGACACTCGGGCATGGCACATGGATCGACGAGAACGACCTCGACCTGATCCACGGCCATGGCGTCTGCATCTGCCACAATGCCAGTTCCAACCTGCGACTGCGCAGTGGCATCGCGCCGGTCAAGGAGTTCCTGAAGCGTGGCATCCCGGTCGCGCTGGGCATAGACGAGGCGGGGCTGAACGATGATCGCGACATGCTGCAGGAAATGCGGCTGGTCAAGCACCTGCATTGCGTTCCAGGCCTCTATGAAACACCGCTGACGCCGGCCCAGATTTTCCAGATGGCGACCGAGAACGGCGCCAACGCCACGGGCTTCGGGGCCGAGATCGGATCGATCGAAATTGGCAAGCGCGCCGATCTGGTCGTTCTCGACTATGCCCGGATGACGCGCCCCTTCACGTCCGATTCGGTGAGCCCGGTCATGGCGCTGATCCACCGCGCAAAGACCGAGCACGTCACTGCCACGATGATCGAGGGCCGCGTCGTCTATCGCGATGGCCGCTTCACGTTTATCGACCGGGAGGCTGTCTTCGCGGCGCTAGCGGCGGATCTTGATCGCCCCGATCGCCCGGACGAGCTGGCGCGTGCCAGCTTCTCGCGGCGGATCTTGCCCTATATCGAAGACTTCTACCGCGATTGGACCTTGCCCGAACCGAGGCCGTGGTACCGGCTCAATGGGCGCTGACGCGACGCGTGACCTGCTGCGTTTGGTAGTTCGCCCCTGATCCGAACGCACCGCGACGGTGGCCACCGCTCAATATGAAGGCGGACCAGCTCGTAATCCGGGCCCATTGCCGTGGCCGAAAATCAAAATGTATCAATCACTTGCCGGCATGTATTCAGGTCTTGGCATCTGCCAACGATCCGAGCGTTATGATCAAAAAATAGTCACATAATGTTCTTGCTCAATATAGCGACAAAGCAGATTGACTCAAGATATTCCCGTGGCATACCATCTGAATGCCAACACTGAGCGGTAGGACGGGAATGCAGATGATGAACAAATTCATGCGGGCGGCCGCGCCGTTCGCGGCGCTGGCGATGATGGGCGCTGTGACCCTGTCGCCGGCCATGGCGCAGGATCTCAAGAAGGTCCACCTGCGCCTGGCCTATATCACCGGTGGCGTCGATGCCCCGACATTCGTGGCGGCTGCCAAGGGCTATTTCAAAGAGCAGGGGCTGGACGTCGAGATCGTCGACGGCAATGGCAGCACCGGGACGATCCAGGCGGTCGGCAGCGGCGACTTCGATATCGGCATCGCCGGTCTCGGCGCGACGGCGCAGGCCCAGCAGGCCTCGGGCGCCAATGACATCATCGCCGTGGCCGGTCTTCTGCAGAAGGACCCGTCATCGATCGTCTCCCTGAAAGGTTCGGGCATCGTCAAGCCGAAGGACATCGAGGGCAAGCGTTTCGGTACTGACGCCGGTAACCTCCAGGACGGCATGATCACGGCTTTCGCGGAAGCGAACGGCATCGACATGTCGAAGGTCGAGACGATCATCATCAATAGCGGCGAGCAGGTCGCGCTGCTCAAGGGCGATATCGATTTCGTCAACGTCTGGGCGAACCCCGATGGTGACAAGATCGCCAAGGTCAAGCCGATCGAAAAGCCGATCCTCTTCGCTGACTACGGCGTCAACATCCTCGGAAGCAGCGTGATCGTCCGCAAGGATTACCTCGCCAAGAATCCCGAAATCGTCCGCGGCTTCCTCGCCGGGCTGGCCAAGGGCAAAGCCGATGTCGACAAGGATCCCGAAGGTGCCGCGGACATCATCATGGCCGCGCGTCCTGACTCCGATCGCGACATCATCCTCGGCGAAATCAAGGTGATGCCGAATTACCGCCAGACCGCAGCCAGCAAGGGCAAGCCCTTCGGCTGGATCGCCCCCGAGGACATCAAGCAGACCATCAGCCTGCTGGAAAAATACAGTGGCATGAAGCCGGGCCTCACGCCCGAGCTGATCTATGACGGCAGCTACCTTCCTCAGTAATGGCTGAAATTTGGGCACCGCCGGCTCCTCTGGTGGTGCCCAAATTGCTTTTCTATCGCCCTTGCGGCGACGATCAGGAATTCGACGACATGGATTTGGGATTGAGGACCAGGCACGCGATCGTGCTCGGGGCCAGCCAGGGCCTCGGCCTCGGCGTAGCCCGCTCCCTGCTTGGGGAGGGTGCCAGTGTAACGCTTGTTGCCCGATCCATGGAGCGGCTGGCGACCGCGCGAGCCAGCCTTGCCGAGGATGAGCAGGCGCGCTGCGACCTCGTCGCGGCTGACCTTGGCGAGCCCGATGCGGTTGAGGACATCCTTCGGGCAGCGCAGCGCGAAGGCCGCGTGGTCGATATCCTGGTCAATAATTCCGGCGGCCCGCCGACCGGATTGCCGAGCGGCGTTTCGATCGACGAAATGCGCGGACAGTTTGACAAGATGGTTCAGCCGATCATGACGCTGACCCTCGCGCTCCTGCCGGGCATGCGCGCGCGCAGATGGGGGCGCATCATCACGATCACGTCCAGTGGCGTGATCCAGCCCATCCCGCACCTGCCCATCTCGAATGCACTGCGCTCCTCGCTCGTCGCCTTCATGAAGACCCTGGCCGGTGAGGTTGCGGCCGACGGCGTCACCGTCAACGTCATGGCGCCCGGCCGCATCGGCACCGCCCGAACCCAATCGATCGACAGCGCCCAGGCGAAGCGGACCGGACGCAGCGAAGATGAGATCGCCAGGGAATCCGCGTCATCCATTCCGGCCGGCCGCTACGGCACGATCGAGGAATTCGGCGCCGTCGCCGCGTTCCTCGCCAGCGTGCCTGCGAGCTACGTGACCGGAAGTGTCATCCGCGTCGATGGCGGCGCCATCCGCTCGATCTAGGCCGCATCACGGACGGAAGAGATCAGGCCCTCGGGGCAACAGAGGAGACCGGCCGAAAAGGTCGTCCGCACCACATGAACGTCATGCCAGCACCACGCACCATGATCAGTGCCGCCGAGTCCTACATCTCCATTTCGGGCGTCTCCAAGACGTTCAATGGCCGCCAGGGCGAAGTCCATGCGCTGAAGGACATCAACCTCAATATCAAGCCGGGCGAATTTGTCTCCGTGCTGGGCCCGAGTGGCTGCGGCAAGAGCACGCTCATGATGCTCGTCTCCGGCTTGCTGTCCGTCAGCGCCGGCCGCATCACGGTCGGCAAGAAGCATATCGACAGTCCGAACGCCGATGCGGGGATCGTGTTTCAACAGGATGTCCTGCTTGAATGGCGCAGCGCGCTTCAAAACGTAATGATCCAGGCCGAGATCAGGAAGGGCGATCTGAAGCAGGCGAAAGAACGCGCGCTGCAACTGCTCAAGATGGTCTCGCTGAACGGGTTCGAGAACTCCTATCCGAAGGAGCTCTCGGGCGGCATGCGCCAGCGCGTCTCGATATGCCGCGCCTTGCTGCATCGTCCGCCCCTGATGCTGATGGACGAGCCCTTCGGCGCGCTGGACGCGATGACGCGCGACCAGTTGCAGATCGATCTGCTGCGCCTCTGCGCCGACAACGACATGACCGTTCTTTTCATCACGCACTCGATCTCGGAGGCGATCTTCCTCAGTGACCGCGTGGTGGTGATGTCGCCCCGTCCCGGTCGCATCGAAAGCATCATCGATATCGACCTGCCGCGCCCGCGCCGTCTCGCCATGCGCGAGGACACGAGGTTCATCGAATACACACGCGAGCTCACCCAGATCTTCAAGGGTCTCGGCGTCTTCAGGGAGGAGTATTGAGCCATGTCGATCGCCGCCGAAACGCCAGTTGTGCCTAAGGTCAACGTGCTCAATCGCCTGCTCGCCATGGTGCCGCCGGCGTTGTGGTCCGTGATCGTCTTGATCATCGTATGGGAGCTGTCGGTCAAGATCGGCGAGATTCCCAACTATATCCTTCCAGCACCCTCCGCCATTCTGGCGGAATTCGGCGCCTATTGGCATCGGCTGTTGCCCAACGCGATGGTGACGGGTGGAGAGGTCGTGTTCGGCTTCCTCTGCGCGGTCCTGATCGGCGTGCCGCTTTCGGTCTTCATCGCCTATTCGCGCTTCATGGAGCGATCCGTCTATCCGCTGATCGTGGCCTCGCAGACCGTGCCGAAAGTGGCGATTGCGCCTCTGTTGCTCACCTGGTTCGGCTACGGTCTCGCGCCGAAGATCGTGATCGTCGTGCTGCTCTCGTTTTTTCCGATCGTCATCAATTCCGTGATGGGGCTGAAGTCCGCACCGCGCGAAATGGTCTATCTCGCGCGCTCCATGGGCGCCTCGGGCTGGCAGCAGTTCTGGAAGTTCCGCCTGCCGCAGGCACTCCCGAGCATGTTTGCCGGCTTCAAGCTCGCGACCGTGTTGTCGGTGATCGGCGCAATCGTCGCCGAGTTCATCGGCGCCGATAAAGGCCTCGGCTATCTGATCCTGGTCGCGGGCTCGAGCTTCAACATCACGCGCCAGTTCGCCGCCATCATCCTCATCACCATCATCGGCGTCGTCTTCTTCATGGTGATCGAGCGCCTCGAGCGCGTCGTCATTCCGTGGCGCCACCGCGGCCTGTCCGAAACGGACGCCTGATCAGGGCATCGCTTCGTCCGCATATCGAAATTCTGGGAGAACACAGTGAATAACAAGCTCGACGAGAGCGCGAGCGGCGTCTTCGTCATCGCGGTTACGCCCTTCACCGACAATGGTCGGATCGACGAGGCGAGCATCGACCGCGTGGTGGAGTTCTATCTCGAAAAAGGCGTCGCGGGCATCACGGTCCTCGGCATGATGGGGGAAGCGCACAAGCTGACCTCCGACGAAAGCCGCCTGGTCCTCGACCGTTACATGAAGCGCGTGAATGGCAGGGTGCCGGTGGTGGTCGGTGTTTCGGCCGCTGGCACCGATCCGCTGGTGCAGTTCGCGGATGAGGCGATGGGGCAGGGCGCGGCCGGCGTCATGCTCGCTCCAGTGCCGACGGTTCGCACCGAAGAGCAGATCTACGGTTATTTCAGCGACGTGCTCGATCGCCTCGGCGATGCGCCGGTCGTGTTGCAGGATTTTCCGCTCGTCACCAATGTCAACATCTCGGTTGGGACGATCCGGCGCATCGTCGATCGCTATCCCAATGTCGTGATGTTCAAGCACGAGGATTGGCCGGGCCATAACAAGCTCAGCCGTCTCATCGGCGCCGAGGGGCGGAAGATCAGCATTCTCGTTGGCAATGGCGGTCTCTACCTGCCGCAGGAGCTGCGGCGCGGCGCGCACGGCGCCATGACGGGCTTCGCCTATCCGGAGATGCTGGTTGATGTCTGCGCCCATTTCGCGCGTGGCGAGGTTGAGCAGGGCGAGGATCTCTACGACATCTATCTGCCGCTGCTGCGGCACGAGGCCATGCCGGTCATCGGCATCGCGCTGCGCAAGGAAATGCTGCGCCGGCGCGGCGCCATCGCCTCGGCCCATGTGCGTTCGCCCGGCCCCCGCCTGAACGCGGAAGACCATCGCGAACTCGACTGGCTGAACGGACGCCTGCTGCGGCGGCTGGCCCAGAGCGGCGCATCGCTGGCGCTGGCGGCTCCGTAACGGCGAATGCCATGCGACGTCATTGCCGGGACTTGTCTCGGCAATGACACGTTCGCCAGGAGGCTTCCGCCTGTCAGGTATCCGGGGGCTAGAGGTCGAGGATCAAACGATCCGACTTGGCGCCCGAACAGCAGATCATGATCAGCTTGTTCGAGGCGCGCTCGCGCGCCGACAACACGTTATCCTTGTGGTCGGGGACGCCTTCGATCACACGGGTCTCGCAGGTGCCGCAGACGCCTTCGCGGCAGGAATGCGCGACCCGCACGCCGGCTTCCATCAGGACATCCATGATCGTCTTGCCGGCCGGAACGGTGAATTCCTTCTGGCTGCGTTTGAGCACGATCTTGAATTCGCCCGTCGGCTTGGCGGCCGTGCCGACGAAATGCTCGATATGAACCTGATCATCCGGACGCCCGGCCGCGGCGGCCTTGAACGCGGCAATCATCGGGGTCGGGCCGCAGCAATAGAGATGCGCATCGGCCGGTAGCTCGGCGACGCGGGCCACCACATCCATGACGCTGCCGGCCTCGGTGTCGGCATGCAGATGCACGCGACCGGGTTCGATTGTCTCGAGGGCTGCCAGTTGCGCCAGGAAGGCCGCATTGGCGCGATCGCGCACGGCGTAGAAGAGACGCCAGCGTCTGCCGATGGCTTCAAGACGACGGATCATGGCGAGGATCGGCGTGATGCCGATGCCGCCGGCGAAGAACACGCTCTCTTGCGCTGTCTCGACCAGAGGGAAGCTGTTGCGTGGTGGCATGACCGGGAGAATCTCGCCAACCCGGAGTGTCTCGCAGAGATAGGCGGAGCCGCCTCGGCTTGCCGCGTCGCGGTTGACGGCCACGACGTAGCGGTCGCCGTCTTCGTCCGCATTGATCAGCGAATAGCTGCGCGAGAGCTCGCCCGGCAAGGCGAGATCGATATGCGCGCCGGCGCTGAAGGGCGGCAGGGTGGAGCCGTCAGGCGCGCGCAGTTCGATAGAGCGGATCGTCTCGGCTTCGAAGCGGATCGCTTCGACGCGGAGGCGGAGCGGGCCAGGCTCCGCCGCGCTCGACGGCCTTTGAACGGGATCCGACGCGAGTCCCGCGTCGGATCGATCTCGAAGAACGGTCGTCATTCGGCGGCAAAGAGCTTCGGCCGGTGGCCCTTGATGGCGGCCATCTTCTCTTCATAGCCATCAAGCCAATCCGTACCATAAGGCACGACGATGTCACCGCCGCGGGCGTCACGGCAGAGTTCTGGCCGATCAACGACGTCAGGCAGCTTGCCGGTCTCGGCATATTCCTTGGCGGCGTCGAGCATGACGCGACGCGTCAGGATGACCATGCGGTCGCTGGCGGCCAGATGCTCCATGGTGCGATCGACGATCGGACCCATGCTTTCCTGGATCGCCTGGTCCTGCAGAGGAACTCCGACGATGCCGGTGTAGCTATCGCCATTGCGCTGCCATTCCCGATCGATGCCGTAGTCGTTGGAGGCATCCTTGACGGGACGCCAGCGGCCCTTCCAGTCGGTGGTCGTCGGCAGGTATTCGAGCGGGCGGGCAAGGCCGCCGACCAGTGTGCCGTCCTTGTATTTGAGGTTCTTCCTGCGTCCATTGATGCGGCCGAGATCGATGTTGAAGATCATCGTGCTCTCGTCGTCGATCGGGACCCAGGCGTTGACGGTGACGTTGTCGTCCATGAGCCCCGACGGATAGGTCACCCAGATCGGGAAGATATAGCTCGCGAAACGATGATGCTCCGTGCCCTCATAGGCATTGCGCTGGGCGGAATACATCGTGCCGAACGGCATGACGGAAACGTTGATCTTCGGCGCCTTTTCCGTGACCGTGAAGGCTTCCGGATCGCTCAGGTCGAGCTTTTCGCCATCGATGCCGCCGACATGCAGGAAGCCGAGATGCGAGGTGTCGACGTCGCCCTCGAGCGCCTGCATGTAGTTGCAGTCGCGATGCGTGAGGGCGATGTTTGCGTCATGACCCTCGCCCATGATCGCCTCGATCTCGGGCAGCGGCGGCGGGTTCTCCTGGCGCTCGCCCATATAGGCGAAGACGAGCCCGCCCGATTCCTGCACGCGGTAGGCAATGGCCGGCGTGCCGGCTGGATATTTGGACTTGTCCTCGAGATTGGGCTGGTCGAGGCACTTGCCCGTCACGTCGAATTTCCAGCCATGATAGGCGCAGCGTATGCCGCCCAGTTCGTTGCGGCCAAAAAAGAGCGATGCGCAGCGATGCGGGCAGCGGTGATCGAACACGCCGACACGTCCCTCGCTATCGCGGAAGGCAACAAGCTTTTCGCCGAGGATCATCAGGCGAACCGGGTCGCCATCGGCCTTGAGTTCGGACGAGAGACAGACGGGCATCCAGAACTGACGGAAGAAGTTGCCCATCAGAGTGCCTTTGCCGACGCGGCAAAGCTGTTCGTTTTCTTCGGCTGTGATCATCGTGGTGGGCTCCTGGGATCAGTTCGTCAGCGGCTGCAGCACGCGCAGCTTTTCGAGATTGGCGCGGGCGATCTCGACGCTTTCGCGCGTCTGTACGGTGTCGGTCATCGGTGACGCCAGAAAATGGTTGGCCGGGTAGAATTCGGCGCTGGCGTAGTAGGGGCGGTACATCTCGAACCGCGCCCGCAGCAGGGGGTTGTGCATGCCGGTATCGGCGCGACGGTCGGTGCGCAGCGCTTCGATATCAATCATGCCGGTGACGCCCACACCCTCGGACGCATCTTCCTGGAATGCGATCGTATTGCCGTGATGGTCGAGAATGTGCGAGCGGCCGCCCATGATCGTGTTGTCGGGCGAGAAGCCGATCGGGCCGGCGACGTTGGCGCTGACCAGGTAGCACATGTTCTCGGCTGTGCGCGCGACCTTGGCGGCCTCCTGGCCGACCGTATATTTCGAGTTGGTCGGATGCAGGATCACCTCGGCGCCCTGCATCATGAAAACGCGCGAGACCTCCGGAATATTGATCTCGCCGCAGGGGATGACGGCGAGCCGGCCGAGCTCGGTTTCCACGACGGGGAATACTTGTTCCTGCTGCGTCGCGGCCATGTAGTCCGACATGAAATCATGCGGCGAGGGGAAGGCGGCCGTATTGATCCGGCGATAGTTGAGGATCACCTCGCCGTTGCGGTCAATTAGGAAAGACGAGTTGAAATAGCGTCCCGGCCATTCGGCCGGCGCCTCGAACATGTTGCCGGCAATGTAGATCTTCTCGCGCCGCGCCAGTTCCTGCAGCGGCTCGGTCAGCGGTCCGGGAATGGTCGAGCAGGCGCGATCAATCCATTCGCGCACATGCATCTGCAGCGGAGGCCCCTGCAGGGCAAACTCGGGAAATACAACGAGATCGGGCTTCAACGACGAGGCGCAGGCCTCTGTGATCAGGCTGATCAGGCGATCGAGGTTCCGGAGGATGAGCGCCTTCGCGGCAGCGTCATCGGGGGCCTGCGTGGCGCGCTCGCTGCGCATCTGAATGCTGGTTGCGCGCCAGGGTTTTATCGGCATGGGACGGCCTCTATGCAAGTGGCGGATTGGTTGCACGCCAGTGGTATACCACTAGGTATCGACCAAGCCGTTTCGAATTGCAAGCCCCGCTGCATGAGGTTTCGCTGAAATCGCGGGCAGGGGTGTGCTGTGCCCGAATTGTCGGCATGATGGCTCAACTCGGCTCTAAATCCGAGGCAGTCGCTGGAATACCAAAGCAATTCCCAGTGTCTTCCATTGGCAGACAGTGGGATATATGACTGCCTCGCAAAGCTGGGAGTTGGGCGCTTGAGTGAAATCGATGTACTGGATCTGGACGTGGGGTCCGCGGACCGGCCCAACCTCACGGAACAGGTGTATGAGCAACTGATCGATCTTTTGATCCGTGGCGACTTAAGGCCAGGCGACGTGATTACAGAGCGGCGCATGGCCGAAAAGCTCAACGCCTCGCGCACGCCGATCCGTGAAGCGTTGGGCCGACTCGAGGCGGAAGGGCTGGTCTACAAGCAGCCCAATCGCGGCGTCACCGTCAGCCCGTTCTCGACCGAAGTCTTTGTCGAGATCCTGAACGTGCGGCAGTTGCTCGAGGCGGAAGCGGCGAGGCTCGCCGCTGGTCGCATCCCGCCGGAACGTATGGCGATCATGCGCGCCGCGCTCGAAAAGATCGCCGGGAATCCCAAGCCGACCCTGAGCGACATCTGGGAGGTCGACGACCTGCTGCATGGCGAGATCGCCGATACGGCCGGCAATGTGCTGATGGCCTCGATGATACGCGACCTTCGCCGCCGGACTCACGTCTTCAATGCCTCGCGCAAATCCGTGACACCGAGCTTCGGCGTCGAGGACAATACGCTGCTGCTCGATGCGATCGAGAGCGGCGATGGCGAGCGCGCACGGGCCGCCATGGCCAGGCACATCGAAACCGTGAAGCTGGCGCTGATCGACCGTTTGTCCGGCGCTATTCGCTGAAGCGTCAGCGCTCCGGACGGGCCACGAACCGGCCATGTCCGGCCGGCGCCGTGATGGCGGCGCCATCCCAGACCTGCCGGCCGCGCACGAAGGTCGCGGCTGGCGTCGCCGCGAACTCCACGCCGTCATAGGCGCTCCAGCCGGGGCCGTCGGCGTTGCGCTTTGAATCGTAGACGCCAGGCGTCGGATCGAGCACGGCGATGTCGGCATCGAAGCCCGGCGCGAGCTTGCCCTTGCGGGGCAGGCCGAAGAACGTCGCCACCTTGTCGCTGAGGAGATCCGCCGTCATCCGCGCCGCTGCGTCGCCGCCGCTGCGGGCTGATGCGCCGGTGAAGAAGGCCGGCAGTAGCGTTTCGAGCCCCGGCATGCCGGCCGCGACGTCGAAGATCGAGGCATTCTGCTTGCGATCGAGCGGCCAGGCGCTGTGGTCTGACGACACGAACGTACAACCGCCTGCTTCCAACACCTGCCAGAGCGCGTCCTTCTGGCCCGAGCGAATGGGTGGATTGACCTTGAGCAGCCCGCCGAGGCGCGGCGTGTCATGCGCCGCGTCGAAGAGCAGATAGTGCACGCACATCTCGGCGGACGCGTTCACGCCGCGATCGCGATAGGCGCGCACGAGGTCGAAGCCCTCGGCGATCGAGATGTGCACGATGTGGAGATGCGAGCCAGTCGCGGCGCCGAGTTCGAGGAAATTCGCAGTCGCGGTCAGTTCAGCGACTTCGGGCCGGCTTGGGCTGTGGTCAGACGGGCTCGTCCGACCTTCGGCGCGGAACGTCGCGGCGAGGCTTCGAACGATCTCCTGGTCTTCATTATGCAATCCCACTGGCAGGCCGGTGCCTCCGAGCGTCTCCAGAAGCCAATGCGTTGCGGCATTGCCGATGCGAGGAAAGCGGTGGGGGTGCGCTTCGAAGGAGGAGATCTTGAACGCGCAGACCCCGCCTGCGATCAGCTCGGCGATGTGCTCCCGATTGGGGCTCGTCGGTACCGTGCCGTAAAGAGCGACGTCGCAGACGGCGAGCCGTTCGACCGCATCGATCTTTTCGGACAGAAGCGCGCCGGTCGTGACGGGATCGGGATCGTCATACGGCATATCGACAATGGTCGTGACGCCGCCCATTGCCGCCGCCCGGCTGGTCGGCCCCATTCCGGCGAACCCGATCTGGCTGCCGGCATGGGTCTGCCCGTCGATGACGCCGGGGAGCAGATAGGCCGAGCCATAGTCCCGGCTTGTTGACGCCGTCGGCGCGGCACCCGTCCCGATCGCGGCGATCAGACCGTCGGAAACGGCGATCCAGCCGCCCTCGACGATGCCGGCGGGAGCCACCACACGCCCCTTCACTACGAGATCGTACATCCTGTCTGCCCTCCGCATGCGTGGCGCCAGATGCAGAACGAAATTCGGCGTGCACTTGGCATTCCCATGGTGTACCAATGCTGGACGAGTTTGGAAAGCCTTGCCATGAATGGCTCAATTCCGGGACGATCGAATGCTGTATGACCTGACAATCCTGTCGCTGCTGCCCAACACGCTGGGTGCGGTGCTGCCGCTTCTGCCGCAGACCTACAAGGAATTCTCGAGCACGGGCCGGCCGCTCGGCTGCTTTTCCTGCGAATTTGGCGTGCTCAACCGCTTCGCTTTCCTGACAGCCTACGAGAATGCTGAGGCGCTGACCGCCGAGCGGGCGCGCTTGATGCAGGCGGAGAATCCCTACGGGATCGCGCCTTATCTCGGCGGCATCAGCAGCACCGCCTTCGAGCCCCTGTCCTTCATGGGCCCGATCGAGCCGGGCGAATACGGACCCTTCTACGAAATCCGCACCTACACGCTGCAGCCGGGCGGCCTGCCCGAGACGTCGGAGGCCTGGAGCAAGGTCGTCGACCGGCGCAATTCGATGTCGAAGCTGCTGATGGTCATGGGTTCGGTCGAAAGTGCGCCGCAGAAAATGGTGCATATCTGGCCCTACAAGACGATCGAGGACCGCGTGAAGGCGCGCGCTCAGGCGAGCAAGGAAGGCATCTGGCCGCCGCCCGGCAGCTCGGCCAGGCTCACATCGCTGCAGTCGGAACTCTTCGTCGCGACCGGGTTCTCGGATCTCAAATAGCGATCGCCAAGCCCCCGCCGTGGCCTGCCTGGCCGCGGCGCCATTCTCCGCCAGGTCCAGAAATGTCGATATCCGAGCGGCTCGCCAGCCTAGCCATCGTCCTGCCACGGCCGCCGTCACCGGTGGGCAATTTCACACCGGCCGTCCGGACGGGCAATCTGCTGTTCATCTCGGGGCTGGCCCCGGCTGATGCCGAGGGCCGGCCGATCGTAGGAAAGGTCGGGGCCGATTTCACAGCCGAGGAGGCGCAGGGCTTTGCCCGTCTCGTCGGGATCAACCTGCTCTCCGTCATCGACGCCGAGCTCGGTGGCCTTGATCGCGTGAGTCGGGTGGTCAAGCTACTCGGAATGGTCAACGCGACGCCGGATTTCACGCGCCATCCCTTTGTCATCGATGGATGCTCGAACCTCTTTGGCGAGGTCTTTCCCCACCTTGGCCGCCATGCGCGATCGGCGGTGGGTGTTGCTTCCCTGCCTTTCGGAATTCCCGTTGAGATCGAAGCCGTGATCGAATTTCGCGACTGATCGGGGCGACGTCCAGCATCAAAGAGAATGAGCGATGTCGCGGATGAAGCCTCGGCCGGTCCTGTTGAAGGGGCCATATTCGGCGCCGCGCTCGTCCGGGACGCGGCGAACTGGCGCGGTCCTGCGTCTCTCTGCCGTCGCCCGCGCGGCGGTCTGATCGCTCACGAAACCCTGCCGTTCTCGGCAAGGAAATCGAGCAGCGCCCGTACGCGCGATGGCAGCGGACCGCCCTGGCCGACATAGACGGCGTGAAAGGCTTCCATCTCGCCCGTATCCAGATCGTCGAGCACCGAGATGAGCCGCCCGGCCGCGATGTCCGCACGCACGGTGAAACCGGCGAGCCGAGCAATGCCAACACCGGAAAGCGCCAGCTGGCGCAGACCTTCGCCGTCGCTCGCCTGCACGCGGCCCGTGGCGGGCACGGTGACGACTTCCCCGTTTTCCCGCAGCGGCCAGCCGTCGACGGCTCGCGTGTAGCCGAAACCGAGGCGATTGTGCCGTTCGAGATCGGCGATGGAACGCGGCTCGCCGTATCGTTCGAGATAGGACGGAGCGGCGACGATCATCAGCGCGGTCTCGCCAAGCTTGCGCGCGACGAGGCTGGAACTTTTCAGCGGCCCCGCCCGGATCGCGAGATCGGTGCGCTCCGCGAGCAGATCAACCACGGCGTCGGTCTGTACGACGTCGAGTGTCACGCCCGGATGCAGCGCCAGAAACGCCGGCAGCGCGGGGGCGAGGATGTGGCTGAAATAGGAAGCGCTGGTGTTGACCCGCACGCGGCCGATCGCTTGCTCGCCGACGCCCGCCACGCGCTCGGCATCCTCCAGATCAGCGAGGATGCGCGTAGCCCGCTCGTAGAAGGTGCAGCCCTCCGAGGTGAGTTGAAGCTGCCGTGTCGAACGGTTGAGCAGCCTTGCGCCAAGCCGCGCCTCCAGCCGCGCTATCAGCTTGCTGACCGCCGAAGGAGTCATGCGCGCGGCGCGAGCGGCGGGGGAAAAGCCTCCGAGTTCGACGACGCGAACGAAGACCTCCATCTCGCCCGATCGGTTTACCTCAAGTCGCGCCATGATGAGTTGATCTCACAAGTGATGTTCCGCTCCGCATTCTATTTCATCCAGCATCGAGCGTCTATCTGTCGGCCACCGTTCAGAATGTGGATCGAGATTGGATCATGCCGCTCGCGCTCTATGCCCTGACAGCCGGAGCTTTCGGCATCGGCGTCACCGAATTTGTCATCATGGGCCTCTTGCTGGAGGTCAGTCGTGCCCTCAACGTCACCATCGCCGCTGCCGGGCTGCTGATTTCCGGTTACGCGCTCGGCGTCACCATCGGCGCGCCCGTCCTGACCGTGCTGACTGCCCGTTGGCCGCGCAAGCATGTGCTCGTCGGGCTGATGGTCATCTTCGTCATCGGCAATGCCGCCTGCGCGCTTGCGCCGACCTATGGATGGCTGATGGCGGCGCGCGTTCTGACCGCTTTGACGCATGGTACCTTCTTCGGCGTCGGAGCGGTGGTCGCGACCAGCCTTGTGCCTGAAGACAAGCGCGCCTCGGCCATTTCCATCATGTTCACCGGCCTGACCGTCGCGACCGTGCTTGGCGTGCCCTTCGGGACCTGGCTCGGCCAGCATTATGGCTGGCGCGCCACCTTCTGGGCGGTAACGCTGGTGGGGCTGGTCGCACTTGGCGTTCTCGCCGCGCTGGTGCCTCAGGATAGGACGCCGCCCGAAGCCTCCGATTGGCGGACCGATCTGCACGCCATCGCCCGCCGTCCCGTGCTGCTCGGGCTGCTGACCACAGTGCTCGGATATGCCGGGGTCTTCGCCGTCTTCACCTATATCGCGCCGCTGCTGACCGAGATCAGCGGCTTTGGGGTCAGTGCGGTCTCGCCGATCCTGCTGGTCTTCGGCGGCGGTCTGGTCGCGGGAAACCTGCTGGGCGGAAAGCTCGGCGACCGTAATCTGATCCGCGCCATCCTCGGCACTCTGGCGGCGCTTGCCGTCATCCTCGGCCTGATGACCTTCGCGTTCCACAGCGCGATTGCGGCTGTCATCTTCACCGGCCTGCTTGGCGCGGCGGGCTTCGCCACCGTGGCCCCCCTGCAAATGTGGGTTCTCTCGAAAGCTGAAGGTGCAGGCCAGAGCCTCGCCTCCAGCGTCAACATCGGCGCTTTCAACCTTGGCAACGCCATCGGCGCATGGGCGGGCGGCATGGTCATCGACCACGGGCCGGGCCTCGCCGTGCTTCCGCTGGCGGCTGCGCTGTTCCCGGCCGCAGCTATCGCCGTCGCGCTTCTCGCGGCCGATGCGGGCAGCCGACGCCGCGATGCTCGGCAATCGCGGCCGATCCCTCGAAGCTGAGCTATGCAACACCAGGCGATGCCCGGCGCGCCATCGTGGACCTCCACGCGCGCCTCGGCCGCCGACTTCCTTCCTGCGGAATGAAAGGACGATCCCATGGACTATAGATCCCTCGGCCGATCCGGCCTCAAGGTGCCGGTTCTCAGCTTCGGCGCTGGCACATTCGGTGGCTCCGGCCCGCTTTTCAGCAATTGGGGCCAATCCGACGCCACGGAAGCCCGCCGCCTCGTGGACATCTGCCTGGAGGCGGGCGTCAATCTGTTCGACACGGCCGATGTCTATTCCGGCGGTGCGTCGGAGGAAGTGCTCGGCGAGGCCGTCAAAGGCCGGCGCGACGCGGTGCTGATCTCGACCAAGACCAGCCTGCCCATGGGCGATGGTCCCAACGATGCCGGTTCCTCGCGCTTCCGGCTGATCCGGGCGGTCGAGGACGCGCTGCGCCGGCTCCAGACTGACTATATCGACCTGCTGCAACTGCATGCCTTCGATGCCGGCACGCCGGTCGAGGAAGTGCTTTCGACGCTTGATGCGCTCGTGCGCGCCGGCAAGGTCCGTTATATCGGCGTCTCCAATTTCGCGAGTTGGGAGATCATGAAGTCGCTGGCGGTCGCCGAGCGCCATGGCTGGCCGCGCTATGTCGCCAACCAGGTCTACTACTCACTGGTCGGGCGCGACTATGAGTGGGATCTGATGCCGTTCGATGCGGACCAAGGCCTTGGCGCATTGGTGTGGAGTCCGCTCGGCTGGGGCCGGCTCACCGGCAAGATCAGGCGCGGCGCGCCGCTGCCCGAAGGCAGCCGCTTGCACGAGACTGCGAGCTTTGGCCCGCCGGTGGATGACGAACATCTCTATCGCGTCGTCGATGCGCTGGACGCGGTAGCGGCGGAAACCGGTAAGACGGTGCCGCAGATCGCGCTCAACTGGCTGCTGCAACGCCCGACCGTCTCCTCGGTCATCATAGGCGCGCGCAACGAGGAGCAGCTTCGCCAAAACCTTGGCGCGATCGGCTGGAACCTCACCTCCGAACAGGTGGCGAAGCTGGACGAGGCGAGCGCCGCCACCGCGCCCTATCCCCATTTCCCCTATCGGCGTCAGGAAGGCTTCGCGCGCCTTAATCCGCCGATGGCGGGGTGAAGCCCCACGCCACGCCACGCCGGTCCCGGTGCCGCCATGGCTCTATCGGTCCGGCTCATCGCGCCGGTGTTGTGAAGCCTGGGATCAGCGGCATGATGCGCTGGAGCTCGCGGTCGTCGGAGATGCCCTGGAAGTCGTGTCGCGGCGTGTAGGGCGCTGCTGCTCATGAGTTTCCTCTGGCTTATTCCCGTCGGCGCCAATGCGGAGGCGCAGGCTCACCGCATGATGGATCTCGCTCTGGATGGCCTCGCCCGCCCGCAGGCGCCGGTGCTGGAGTTCGACGAGGACCGAACGAAATAACGACGCCCGCTCGCTGCGGGCGTCGAGGTTGGAGCAGTCGCGGAAAGCGATAGCCGTTCGATGCCGGTGGATGACGAAGGGCCTGCTTCAGGAGCGGTTCAGCCGGTTCCGCCAACTCAGCCCCGCAACCGTATCTGCCAGCGGACGGTATTCGCAGCCGATATGGCCGGCATAGCCGAGTTCATCAAGCGCGGCGAAGATACGGAAATCGTCCAGCTCGCCGGTGCCAGGCTCGTTGCGTCCCGGCACCGAGGCAGTCTGGATATGGCCGGTGATCGATAGCAGGCTTTCAAGGCCCTTCAGCATGTCGCCGTGCAGGATCTGGCGGTGGTAGATATCGAATTGCAGCTTGAGGTTCGGCCGGTCGAGTTCGGCGATCACGTCGGCCGCCTGGTTGAAATCATTCAGGAAATATCCCGGCATGTCGCGTCGATTGAGAGGCTCGATGAGAAGGTCGAGCCCGTTCTCACCGGCTGCGTCGGCTGCGTGGGCGAGCGCGTCGCGGTAGCGCGCGGCGGCCATCACGTCCGACCGGTCGGCGATGCCGGCCATCATGTGAAGCCGCGGCACGCCGAGGACCTTCGCATAGGCGAGGGCGGTCTCGACGCTCGCGCGAAATTCCGCCTGCCGGCCGTCGAGGGCTGCGAGACCACGCTCGCCCTTCGACCAATCGCCCGGTGGAAGGTTGAAGAGTACGACCGAGAGGGCGTGCGCAGAAAGCCGTTCGCCGATGGCTTCGGCGGGAAACTCATAGGGGAAGAGGAACTCGACGGCTTCAAAACCCGCCTTTGCCGCCGCCTCGAACCGATCGAGAAAGGCGTACTCGTTGAACATCATCGTCAGGTTGGCGGCGAAGCGCGGCATCAGGCGGTCTCCTTCCTCGGCATAGGCAATTCCAGACCGGCGATCTGGGCGTAGAGGCGCGCGACGGAGGCGTCGTCGTCACGGGCCATGCCGGCAGCGGCCGTGGCGAGGAAGATCTGCAGCGCGGCGCTGGCGATCGGCAGCGGGAAGTTTTCGCCTCGGCCGATATCCGAGACGATGCCGAGATCCTTGGTGAAGATCGCGACCGCGCTGCGCGGGCTGTAATCTCCCTCCAGGATATGCGGCACGCGGTTCTCGAACATCCAGCTTGTGCCGGCCGATTGTGTGATCACCTCGAAGACGCGCGCGAGATCGAGATCGAGGCTCTTCGCAAACGTCATGGCCTCGCACGCCGCCGCGATATGAACGCCGGCAAGGAGCTGGTTGACGATCTTGAAGGAGGAGCCGATCCCGACATCCGGGCCAAGTTCGTGGACACGCGCAGCGATGGCATCGAGCAACGGCCTCGCGGCGCTGAAGGCCTCCGGCGCACCAGAGGCCATCACGGTCAGCTCGCCGCTTGCAGCCTTGCCGGACCCGCCGCTGATCGGCGCATCGAGATAAAGGAGGCCCGCCGCCTGGGCCCGGGCGGCAAAGCGCTTTGCCTCGCCGGGGGCCATGGTGGCGGATGAGATGATCACGGCTCCGGGTGCAAGCGAGGCCGCGACCCCGTCCTCGCCGAAAAGCACAGCTTCGGTCTGGGCCGCATTGACCACGACGATCAGGGCGGCAGCTACGCCCCTTGCGGCCAGCCGAGGCGTTGCCTCAGGGCGTCCACCGGCATCTGCCAGCGCGGATCGCGCGGATTCCGAAAGGTCGCATCCGGAGACATCGAAGCCGGCGCGGAGAAGAGAACGGGCCATGCCGAGGCCCATCGAGCCGAGGCCGACCACGGCGACATTGAGCGGCTTTTCCGACATGAAGGTCTCCGTTATCGACAAATGACAGCGCTGTCATTAGTGAATGCCATAGCCTCTAGCATCGTGCAATCATTTTGTGTTAGCGCTGTCATTCTCAGATTGGAGATGCGCCCATGTCAGTTGGAAGGAGTGCTCCGCCGCAGCGCACGCTGCCTGTCCTCGCCGACGTGGCGCGTCTGTCCGGCGTGAGCGAGATCACCGTCTCGCGCGTCATCCGCAACAAGGGCCCGATCTCGGCCAAGACGCGCGAGCGCGTGCTTCATGCCGTGGCCGAAACCGGCTATGTGCCGAACCGACTTGCCGGCGCGCTCGCTTCGGCCGACTCGATGCTGGTCGGCGTCGTGCTGCCGTCGGTGACCAATATCGTCTTCGCCGACGTTCTGCGCGGCATCCACGAAGCGCTGGCGCCGTCCGGTTACCAGCCGGTGGTTGGGGTCACCGGATATGACGCCGACGAAGAGGAGCGGGTCGTCCGCTCGCTCCTCGCCTGGCAGCCGGCGGCGATCATCCTCGCGGGCTTTGAACATACCGATGGGACGCGGCGCATGCTGGCGGCGAGCCGCATTCGCGTGGCCGAGATCATGGATATCGACGCGACGCCGATCGATGTCGCGGTCGGCTTGTCGCATCGGAGCGCGGGCCGCGATATCGCGCGCTATCTGCTTTCGCGCGGCTATCGGCGCTTCGGCTATGTCGGTCACGATTGGGACAGTGATCATCGCGCTCGGCTGCGCTTTGAGGGACTGGTGGATGAACTCTCCGCCCAAGGGCTTGGTGTCGTCGCCGAGCGGCGCATTGCCGGCCCGAGCTCGACCCTCGCCGGTCGCGAAACGCTGGCCGGTTTGCTGGCCACCGGCGAGCGGCCGGATGTGGTGGTGTTCTCCAATGACGACATGGCTGTCGGTGGCTATTTCCACTGCCTCGCGGCGGGGCTGGAGCCGCGGCGCGATGTCGGTCTTTTCGGTTTCAACGGGCTGGAGATCGGCGCTGCCCTGCCGCTTCGTCTCTCCACGGTCCGCTCGAACCGCTTCCTGATCGGCAAGCTGGCGGCGGAGGCGCTGGTCGCTCGCCCGGATCGACCCGATGACACCGCGATCATCAATACCGGTTACGAAATCGAGGCCGGCGAGACGGCCTGAGGCGAGGAGAGACGAGATGCTGCTTGGCGCGATCGCCGACGATCTGACCGGTGCGACCGATCTCGCGCTGATGCTGGCCCGCGAGGGCATGAAAACCGTGCAGGTGGTCGGTACGCCGCCGGCAGGCTTCGATACAGGCGATGCCGAAGCGGTTGTCGTCGCGCTGAAGTCCCGCACGATTCCTGCATCCGAGGCGGTGTCGCTTTCGCTGGAGGCGGGGCGCTGGCTGCTCGCCAGCGGCGCAAGGCAACTGATCTTCAAATATTGCTCGACATTCGATTCAACGTCCAAGGGCAATATCGGCCCGGTGGCCGAGGCGCTGATGGACCTGCTCGGGGTGGGCGTCACGATCGCCTGTCCCGCTTTTCCCGCCAACAAGCGGACGGTCTATCGCGGCCATCTCTTCGTTGGCGACCTCCTGCTCTCCGACAGTCCGATGAAGGATCACCCGCTGACGCCGATGCGTGACGCCAATCTGGTTCGCGTGCTGCAGGCGCAGACGAATGTTCCGGTCGGCCTTGTCGCTCGCGAAGTGGTGGCGGAAGGCCCTCAGGCGATCCGGTCGAGCTTCGCCGCTGCTGCATCCGACGGTCCGCGAATGCTGATCGTCGATGCGATCGAGGATGATGACTTGCGGGCGATCGGCGAGGCCGCATCGGACATGAAACTGATCACAGGCGGGTCGGGCATCGCCCTTGGCCTGCCGGAGAATTTCCGCCGGGCCGGGTTGATCGAAGGCCGCGGCGCACCGGAAAGCCTGGCCGCGCCTGCAGGACGCTCCGTGATCCTCGCCGGCTCCTGCTCAGCCGCGACGCGGCGGCAGGTTGCTGCCGCCATCGCCGCCGGGCTGCCGGCCCGCCAGATCGACCCGCTTGCCATTGCCGATGGGACGGAGACGCCCGCCGAGGTTTTGGCGTTCATCGAGGCGGCAGGCGAGGGCCCGGCGCTGGTCTATGCGAGCGCCGATCCGGCTGCCGTGACGGACGCGCAGATCAAGCTCGGCCGTGATCGCGCCGGCACGATCATTGAACATCTCTTCGCCGACGTCGCAGTTGAATTGCGCAACCGGGGGTATCGGCGATTCCTCGTTGCGGGCGGCGAGACGTCCGGTGCGGTCGTGCAGGCGCTCGGTGTCAGCGCGCTGACGATCGGCCCCGAGATCGATCCCGGCGTGCCTTGGACGCTGAGCCTCGGCGACGAGGCCCCGGTCGCGCTCGCCCTGAAGTCGGGTAATTTCGGTACCGACGACTTCTTCCTCAAGGCCTGGAAGCTCCTCGCATGACCATCGCAACGATCTCCGACGAGACACGCCTGCGCGACGAGATCTGCCGGGTCGGCGCCTCGATCTTCAATCGCGGACTGACCTTCGGGTCGACCGGAAATATCAGCGCGCGCCTGCCGGACGGCGAGATGCTGATGACGCCGACCAATGCTTCGCTCGGTGATCTCGATCCGGCGCGGTTGTCGCGGTTCACGGCAGAAGGCGTCCATGTCGACGGCGACAAACCGACCAAGGAGGCCTTCCTGCATCGCTGCATGTATTGCGAGCGGCCGAAGGCAGGCGCCGTCGTGCATCTGCACTCGACCTATTCCGTCGCGGTCAGCATTCTCGCCGATGTCGATCCGCGCGACGTCCTGCCGCCGCTGACGGCCTATTACATCATGCGCGTCGGATCGCTGCCGCTCGTGCCCTATTACCCGCCGGGCGATGAAAGCCTCGCTGTTGCGGTCGGCGAGCAGGCCAAGGCGCATAGTGCGGTGCTGCTCGCCAATCACGGGCCGGTCGTTTCGGGCGCGACGCTGCGCGAGGCGCAGTACGCGACCGAGGAACTCGAGGAGACGGCGAAGCTCTATCTCCTCCTCGACGGCCACAAGACCCGTCCGCTCACACCGGAGCAGGTCGCGGCGCTACGGCAGCGCTAAGCCGTCAGCCCCGGCCAACCAGCGGCATCTTCGTCGCCATGATGGTCATTTCCAGGATGTTGGTGTCGAGCGGCAGGCCGGCCATATGGACGACGGCGTTCGCGACATGCTCGACATCGAAGGTCGGCTCGACCTGGGTGGAGAGATCCGGCTGCAGGACGCCGCTCTTCATCTTGGCGGCCATGGGCGTCTCGGTATTGCCGATGTCGATCTGGCCGCAGGCGATGTCGTATTTGCGGCCGTCCAGAGCCGTCGAGCGGGTCAGTCCAAGCACGGCGTGCTTCGAGGCGGTATAGGGAGCGGAGTTCGGGCGCGGCTTGGACGAGGAAATCGAGCCGTTGTTGATGATCCGTCCGCCGCGCGGGCTCTGGTCCTTCATGATGCGGAAGGCGGCCTGCGTGCAGAGGAAGACGCCCGTGACATTGGTGTCGATGACGGCCTTCCACTGCTCGAAGGGCAGGTCCTCGATATTGACGGGCGGAGCATTGACGCCGGCATTGTTGAAGAGCACGTCGAGCCGGCCGTAATGGTGCTTGACGGCGTCGAAGAGAGCGGCGACCGAGGCGGGATCGGTGAGGTCGGCCGGCGCGACCAGCACCTCGCTGGCGGCCTCCTTGGCAAGCTGCTGCAATGGCTCCTCGCGCCTGCCGGTAACGGCCAGACGATAGCCGGCGGCGGACAGAGCAAGGGCGACGGCCCGTCCGATGCCCGTGCCCGCCCCCGTGACGAGCGCGATCTTTCCCGTTTCAGACATGGCGTTTCTCTCTGAAATACGCGTCATTGTGCAAGGAAGCCGCCGTCGACCGGCAGCGTATGTCCCGTGATCATCGATGCGCCGGGGCTTGCCATGAAGAGGATCGCCGCGGCGACCTCTTCCGGCTCTGCCAGGCGCCCCATCGGCGTCATCGCCTCGATCCTGCCGACGAGGACCGGATCGGAGGTCAGCGGCGCGATGAACGGCGTGCGGACATAGGTCGGCGCCACCGCGTTGACGCGAATGCCAAGGCCTGCCCACTCGATGGCGAGCGCCCGCGTCATGTTGACGATGGCGCCCTTCGTCGTCTGGTAGGAGATGTTGGGATAAAGGCCGCCGCCCGAAAAGCCCATGATCGACGAGACATTGACGATCGCGCCGCCGCGGCCGCCGGCGATCATGTGGCGCGCGGCGACCCGGCAGGCGAGGAAGGTGCCGGTCATGTTGACGGCAACGACCTTGTCCCAATCGGCGACCGAAAGTTCCAGCGCCGGTTTGCGGATGGCGAGACCGGCGCTGTTGACGAGGATGTCGATCCGGCCCGCCTCAGCCATCACCGTATCGAAGGCAGCCTCCAGCGCCGCTTCATCAGCAACATCGGCCGTCACGCCGAAAGCAGCGTTCCCGCATGCCGCGAGCGCGTCGGTCTTGTCAGGCGCCCGATCGAGCAGGGCGACGCGGGCGCCGGCTTGCGCCATGGCGACGGCACTTGCGAGTCCGATGCCGCTGCCGCCGCCGGTGACAACGGCGACGCGACCGGCGAGCGAGAAGGGATGATCGGTCATGGTTGGTCCTGCCCCTATCGGCTAGACGGCGATCTTGCCGCCGAGTTCATCGTCGATATGGGCCTTGATGATCGCGTCGAATGAGGCATCGGCCTGGAAACCGAGCGAAACAGCGCGTTTCGGCTCGAAATCGGGTGCCCAGCCATCGACGATGCGGACGATGGCTGGGTCGGTCTCACGACGGATGAGCGCGACGGCACGGTCTCCCGCTACGCGGCGCAGCGCTTCGATCTCTTCGCCGACCGTGGCGGAGAGGCCAGGCATCGACAGGTTGCGGCGAGGACCGATCGCCGCGCTGTCGATCGTCGCGGCATGCAGCAGGAAGCCGACGGCGGCGCGCGGCGAGGCAAACCAGTGGCGCACGGTCTCGGCCACGGGCAGCACGGCTTCGAGGCCCACCAGCGGCTCGCGCAGGATGTTGGAGAAGAAGCCCGACGCCGCCTTGTTGGGCTTGCCGGGCCGGATGCAGATGGTCGGCAGACGGATGCCGACGCCATCGAAGAAGCCGCGCCGCGTATAGTCGGAGAGCAGCAATTCGCCGATCGCCTTCTGCGTGCCGTAGCTGGTCAGCGGCGTGGTGAAGAATTCGTCCGGTATCGTGGCCGGGAAGGGCGCGCCGAAGACGGCAATCGACGAGGTGAAGACGAGGCGCGGCTTGTAGAGCCCCTTGGCGCTCTCAAGGCGGACCGCGTCGAAGAGAAAGCGGGTGCCGTCGAGATTGATCCGGTAGCCCTTGTCGAAATCTAGTTCTGCTTCGCCGGAGACGATCGCGGCGAGGTGGAAGATGACATCAGGTCGATCTCCTATCAGGCCTTCGGCCGTGCCGGGCGTCGAGAGATCGGCGACCCGTGTCGAGACGGCACCGGCAAAGCCGGCAGGCGAGGCCGGCTCGATCACATCGGCCAGAGTCAGGCGGTCGACCGGCTGGCCGCCAAGGCCGCCATCGGCCACGAGGCGCTCGGTGAGCTTGCGGCCGACCATGCCGGCGGCTCCGATGATCAGGATATGCATGGGAAAGCCCCTTGGAAAATGATGACTCAGGAGAAGCGAAAGCGGGCGACCGCATAGGGCGCGAGCGTGGTCTCGCTTTCAGTGAAGGACCGCGTGAGATGGTCGAGCGCTGCGGGATTGGCGCTGGCGGCAACGAAGCTCTCCGCGTCGAGCACGAAGACATCGCGCGGTGCGCCGGGCAGCGTCACGTCCTGCGGCGTGCCCGTCCGGTTGGCGAGCCAGAGCTCGGTGCCGTTCTCCGTCTCGGCGGCGATCGCCTCGATAAAGGGCGATGCTTCCACTGCGAGCATGGGCCGGCCCGAAAGCTGCGCGAGGCCAGAGAGGACATGGAACATCGGGAAGACGCCACCGGCCTCGTCGAACCAGGGCTTCGGCCAGTCGCTCGCCGCGGAAACGAGGCCGAAGGCGCCCGTCGTCCCGCCGAGCGTCACGGTCTCGGCGCCGCCCGCCGCGAAGCGGGCGAAGAAGCCGAGCGCCCATGCTGCGCCAAGCAGACCGCGATGGCGCGGGTCGTTGAAGTTCATCGCCTGGCGGATGTTGTTCGGATTGGCAAACGGCGCGTCGCCATAGGGATTCATACGCATGCCGATGGCGCTCGGTCCGACCGCGAAGGGCCGGTCGCCGGCGATCGTGGCGGCCGAAAGCGCGATGGCTGGCAGCGACTCCAAGCCCTCGACGATCGAGACGTCGTCACCTGCATGCAGCATTGCCGTGGTGGTGAACGAGACGAGGTCCAGAAGATCGACCGGCGGCCGCTTGCGGTTCATCTCGGTGAAAAGGCTGAACATCCCGCCGCCGAGACGAGCGCCCGGAAAGGCGGTCCTTGCCGCCTCGAACAGAGCGCGCGGCTCTGGCGCTGGCGGCCAGACGCTGCCGGGCAGGGTGCATTTCAGGTCGGGCGCCGGCGAGACCAGCACGGTCGAGAAGGGTGAGCCAAGCGCCGCAACGGTACGGCCGAGCGCCGCCACTTCCTCCGCAAAGCCATCGACCGAGACGATGACGGCCTCAAGCCATGCTTCGGCGCCAAGGGCGCGGGCAGCGGCGGCGATGCCTTCCAGCGTGCTGCGGTCGTGGCCCTTTTGCGGGTCGTAGTAGCCGATAAGGACCGAGGCACCGACCGAACTGAGCAGGCTGGCATTGGCCAATGTGTCGGCGATCTCGCTCGGGTCGAGACCGAGGCCGAGCCTCGGAACGGAGCGGCCGGGCGGGCCAAGGACGATACGGGTCGAGGCCTTGCCCGAAACACGCATGGGCGCATCACTGGCGACCCTCAGTCGTACCGCCTGCTCTAGCCGCTCATCCTTGGCGACCGTATAGGGCCAGGGCAAAGCGAGCGGACGGACATAGGTCTTGTACGAGGCGTCGGTCCAGTTGCGCTGGTCCTCCATCTCATAAGTGTCGCCTTCCATCCGGCAGGTGACGACAAGACCCGGCGCGGCCTCGTGGGTGAGCGCGCGGAGCGCCATCATCGGCTGGACGGGATCGATAACGTCCGGGAAATGGCTGTGCTCGATGGTGCCGTCGACATGCTCGATCGTGACGGGACGGCCGGAGACGCCGACGATCGGGTGCAGCACGACGAAGCCGGTGCGATTGGTCAGGAAGTCCGTCTCGGCGAGGCCGGTTGCCGAGAAATCGAGACGGCCGTCCGCATCGGCCTCGATCCGGGCGCTGTAGCGGAAGGCCTGGCGATCGTCGCCGGCGCGCGCTTCATAGCTAACCGTGAAGCCATCCGCCCGTTCGTCGACTTGGAGGTTCTCGATGACCGGATTGTAGGTACCCCAGTTGCGGTCCCGGACGATGAAGGAGATGGCGCGGATGATCTCGACGCCGCCAAAGCGGATATGGCGGAGATTGCCGGTGTCGAGTTCAGCGGAGAGCGCCCCTGCAACGAGGATACGCGGCGCGACGACCGGCTCCTCGGTGCCGAACAGGCGGACGGCGAGAGAGGGCGCGCTGGTCATCGGTTCACTCGCGAACTGACCAGCCGCTCGGCAAGCAGCGCCACGATGATGATCGTGCCGATGGCGGTGCCCTGCCAGAACGGCGAGACGCCCATCAGATTGAGACCATTGCGGATCATGACCATGATGAACACGCCGATCAGCGTCCCGATCATCGAGCCGCGGCCGCCATAAAGGCTCGCGCCTCCGATCACCACTGCAGCGATGGCGTCGAGTTCCAGCGCATTGCCCATCAGCGGATCGGCCGAGAGAAGCTGGGCGATCGAGAACGTCACCGCGACGGCGGAAAGCGCGCTCGCGAGCACATAGGGAAGCACGGAATAGAACAGTGTGTTGAGGCCCGCGGCCCGCGCGGCCTCCTTGTTGGAGCCGACCGCATAGATGGTCCGCCCGCCCTTGGTGTAAGTGAGGTAGGCCCAGGCAAGCGCATAAAGAACCAGCAGGAACAGGACGTTGGACGGTATTCCGAACACGCTGGTGTAGACGATGTTCTGCATCGAATCCGGGATGTTCGAAATCGCCGTCTGGCCGGAAAAGATGTAGGCGAGGCTGCGCGCGATCGCCATCACGCCAAGCGTCACCACGAAGGCTGCGAGTCCGAAGACATTGATCAGCAGGCCGGACAGCAGGCCAATAAAGGCACCGGCTGCAACTGCGACGGCAATGGCCGGGACGATCGGCATCTGCTGCACCGCGAGGCCGAGAATGATGCCGGTCAATCCGGCGACGGACCCGACGGAGAGATCGATGCCGCCTGTCAGGATGACGAAGGTCATGCCGACCGCGATGATGCCGATCACGACCGATTGGTCGAGCATGTTGAAGATGTTGGAATGCGTCAGGAAATAGGGTGAGAGGATCGAGAGGCAGGCGGCAATCGCGATTGCCAGCAGGATCATGCGGACCTCGAGCCGCCGGGCCAGCTTCTTGATGAAGGGCGGCCGGCTCGATGGTTCGGCGGCGAGGGTGGTGGCCATGGAGGATCGTTCCTTGGTCATAGCGTTGCCGCCATGGTGTCGATGCGGGATTTGATGGTTTCTGGCGCGGGCAGCGTATCGCCTTCCTTGAGGGTGAGGCCAACCCAGCCGAGATCGTGGCCACGCGGGCTGGTCATCGGCACGACCAGCGTCGTCCGTCCACCGCCAGCTTCCGCGACGAAGGCGCCGTGGCGCTGGGCCAGCGCGGCTGGCAGGCGGGTCTCGGACAGGCGCCGCGCCTCGCCGGCGCGAAAGCCCGGATCGAGTGCCGGGTCGCTCACCACGGCGTTGAGGCAGATCAGGCTGTCATCCTCGATCAGCGCCCAGAAACCCGCGCCGCCATGCTCGCGCGTGAGCTCGTTCAGGAGCGCGGTGTTGCGCGCCATCGATGTGCGCGGCGCGGCGAGGAGCGTCAGCTTCTCCTCGTCCAGCATCGCGCTCGGCAGGTCGGCGATCGAGCGACCGTCGCTCACCACCACAACCCGGTCTGAAAGACCGAGCAGCTCCTCGAAATCTGATGATATGACGACCACCGCGACGTCTTCGGCCGCGATGTCGCGCAGCATGGCGTAGATGCTGGCGCGCGTGCCGATATCGACCCCCTTGGTCGGCTCGTCGAGGATGAGCACGCTCGGCTCCAGCAGCAGCCAGCGGGCGATGATGATCTTCTGCTGCATGCCGCCGGAGAAATTCAGCATCGAGGCATCAAGCAGGCGATCGCCGGGAAGGCCAAGTTTCGCCAGCAATTCGTCGACGCGTTTCGCCCGAGCGCCATAGCCGCAGAAGAAGCCGCGATGCGCGCCGAGATGGGCGATGAGGAGGTTCTCCTTCACCGACAGGTCGGGAACGATGTTCTGCGTCCGCCGATCCTCGGCGACGAAACCGAGACCGGCACGGATCGCGGTCTTCGGACTGTTGCCCCTGAGCGGCTGGCCGCCGAGCAGCACCTCGCCGCCGCTCCGGGGGCGGAGACCGAAGATCGCCTCGGCCGTTTCAGAGCGGCCTGCGCCGACCAGCCCGCCGAGGCCGAGGATCTCGCCTTTGCGCACCGAGAACGACACGTCGCGGACGATGGGAAAGGCGCTGATATGCTTGACTTCGAGCGCTATTGCGCCGCCGATGTCCGGCGCTTCTTCATTGCGGGCATAGATCGCTCCAAGCTCGCTGCCGACCATGGCGCGGATGAGTTCCGCTTGCGAGAGATCGGCCGTCGGCTGCGCATTCATCACCGTGCGGCCCTCGCGCAGCACCGTGACGCGATCGGTGATGGCGAACACTTCTTCGAGGCGGTGCGAGACGAACACGAGGCCGTGGCCGGAATCGCGGAGCCGCGCCATCACGTCGAACAGCCGCTCGACCTCGCCGGGGCTGAGCGAGGCCGTCGGTTCGTCGAAGATCATCAGCTTCGCCTGCACGCCGAGCGCCTTGGCGATCTCGACCAGTTGCTTCTGCGCCGACGAAAGGCGGCGGACATCCCAGTCGAAGGGAAGGCTGTCCTGCTGGCCGAGCGATTCCAGAATTTCTTCGCCGCGTTGGCGGAGCGCGCCATAGTTGAGACGACCGGGCCGGCCGAGCTCGGGCAGGAAGATGTTTTCAAGGACGGTCAGGTCAGGGACGAGGCTCGTCTCCTGCATGACGATGGCGATGCCAATATTGAGCGCGTCGCGCGTGCCGCGCAGCCGGATCTCACGGCCGCGATAGACCATCTCGCCTTCGTCAAAGGCGTGGTGGCCGGAAATGACCTTGGAAAGGGTCGACTTACCCGCGCCATTGGCGCCGAGCAGGCCGTGGATCTCGCCTTCGCGCAGTTCGAAGTCGGCGCCCTGCAGGGCCCGCGTACGGTCGAATGTCTTGGTGATGCCGCGCATCGTGAGCAGCGGCGCGGTCACCAGTTCGGGTGAACGGTCGAAATCGGCGATGGACAAGGAGCATTCCCCAAAGTCGGCCTGAACGAAACAAGGATCGGCGCCGCAGCCCAGGACTGCGACGCCGGCCGGCTCAGACTTCGTTGGCGAAGACCGTTTCCTTCACGATCGGCAGTTCCTTCTCGATGTTCTCGCTGGTGATGGCGAGGATCGGGACGGTGATCTCCTTGGCGGGCGTCTTTCCAGCCAGAGCGTCGACCATGGCCTCGCCGGAGCGGACGCCCATGAGGAAGGGCTGCTGCATGCCGGAGACGACGAGCTCGCCGGACTTCAAGAGGTCGACGAATTCCGGAATGCCGTCGAAGGCGGCGACGAGGACTTCGCCATTGCGCCGCGCGGCCTTGATGGCGCGGAGCGCGCCGATCGCCGGCTGGTGGGTCTGCACGAACAGGCCGCGCATGTCCGGATTGGCAGTGAGCAGATCCTGCGTGAACTTGAAGGTCTCGTCGGCGGTGTAGCTCTGCATCTGCTGCATGCCGGCGTCCTTGCCGGTGAAGCCGCCTTCCTTCAGGCCGTCCAGGAAGCCCTTGGTGCGGGCCTGGCCGTTCTTGCGGGCCTGCGAAATGGCGACGATGCCGACCGAGCCGCCCTCCCAGCCCTTCTTCTTCAGGGCGTCTGCCAGCGCGACACCGACATCATGCGCACCGCGGTAATTGTCGGACGAGATGAACGAGACGAAGTCGCCCGAATTGGTGCCGATATCTGCAATCACGACCGGAATATTGGCGCGCTTGGCAAGCTGGAGCACGCTCGGCGCCGTCGATGAATCGGTCGGCGAGATCACGATGCCGGCGACGCCACGGGCGATCGAATCCTGCGCGTTCTGCAGCTGCGTCTGCGCACTGTTATGAGAGTCGAGTGCCTGGAAGCCGAAGCCGCCCTTCTTGGCCGCAGACTCGACGCCCTTCGACAGATAGCGCCAGAAGGGCAGGTCGAGGCCAGGCGTCAGATAGACGATATCCTTGCCGGCTGCTGCCGCTGTGCGAAGTCCGGCAAAACCGGTGCCCAGGGCGAGCGAGGTGCCGCCGGCAAGCTTCAGAAATGTCCTGCGTTCCATTTGATTCCTCCCGATGTTCAGCCAATGCCGGCTGAGAGTTGTTCGTGCGTAGACGGCCCGGCGCTTCCTCAAGCGTCCGATCCGGATTCTCCCTGTATGAGGAGTTGGGTCGTCGCGTAGATCCGTCCGGTATGGACGGCAAAGGCCTCGGCAGCAGCGACCGGGTCATGCGCCCTGAGAGCCTCGACGATGGCGACGTGATCGGCGTAGCTGGTGGCGATGGCGCCGGGCCGGCCAACGGCCTCGCGGCGATATTCCATCATGTAGGCGTAGAGATCGGTGCTGAAGTCGGCGAGCAGCCGGTTCGGCGAAGCCTGGTAGATCGCGACGTGAAACTCACGGTCGCTGATTAGAAACCGGACCGGATCGTCGAGCGCGCTCTTTTGCGAGGCCAGCAATGCCTCCAACTGGACGATCCTGCGGGCGTCGATGCCGATCGCTGCGTCGGTAACGACCTGCCGCTCGACCAGCAAACGCGCTGCATGGACGGAATCGAGATTATAGGCGTCGACGGCACGCGCCGTGGCGAAGCCGACCGTTACGGGTCCGACATCGCTGCGGCGAACCCGCGTTCGCGCGCCCTGCGAGATCTCGAGAATGCCCTTGGCCGCCAGCATCTGAATGCCGCCGCGTACAGCATCGCGGCTGACGTTGAGCGCGACCGACAATTCTCGCTCGCTCGGCAGCGGGTCGCCGACCTGCAGGATCCCCGAGGCGATCAGCCCGGCAATCTTGTCGGCGATGACATTGGTAATAGGACGCTTGACGATCGCTTCCCGAAGGGTCGGGAGCTCCGTCAGATGCGCGGTATCACCAGATTTTCGTTGCAGCGGCATGCCAACACTTTGACTGGTCGGACCAGAAGTCCAGTTGAGCTAAGCGATCTTCTGACGGTCTGTCAAGCGCACCGCAGATTGCACAGAGCTATGGCTCATCTTAGCCGCCGCTCAGTCAGCGAGCGCCATCTGGCACGATCTGTGGCGATGTTCCTCCACGAGGGTCGAGCCGGCAAACCGCCATTTCCGTCGCCGCTAGCCGCCCAAGCCTGAGGCAGGCCCCCTCGTCCTCGCAGCTTATTCTGCACCTTCCATAGGCAGTCAGGAGCGCTGGGTGTTTTCTGTGCGAAGCCTATGGACGATACGATACGCTCATGCGATAGTTCAATTCATCGTATTGCATTTCAATACTATGTAGTGACAATCCAATGAGGCGGGCGTCGGTTGACCCGCTCAATCGACGGAAAGGCCTCATGGATCAATCACCGCTCTTCATTCGTTCGTTCGACAAGGTCATGCGCGTGCTGGAAGTTTTCGGACAGAGCGAGAGGTACCTGGCGCTCAGCGAGATCGTCGTCCTGTCGGGCCTCGACAAGCCGCAGGCGCAGCGGTGCACGCACACGCTTGTTGCGACCGGCTATCTCGAGAAGGACCCGAAGAGCGGCCGCTTCTGCCTCGGCAAGAAGTGCCTAGATCTAAGCTTCCATTTCCTCCGGACGCACCCGCTCGTGATGGCGGCGACGCCCATCCTGTTGCAGCTCCGGCGTGATTGTGCGGAGCGCACCAATCTCAGCCTTTTCGATCGCACGACGCTCGTCTACGCCATCCGCCTGCACGGAAAGCGCGAATATCCGCAGTTCTCGACGCTGATCGGCCGCCGCATGGCGACGTTCTGCTCGGCGGGCGGTCGCGCCATGCTCTCGGCGCTGCCGGATGAGGAAGTCGCCGAGATCATCGCCGAATCCGATCTGACGCCGCGCACGCCCGATACGATCACCGATCCGGCCCGGATCCTCGACGAGGTCCGCAAGTCGCGCGAGCGCGGTTACGGTTTCGTGGTCAACGAGAGCGCGCCGAGCGAAGTGACGGTTGCAGCCCCCGTGCTTGATGCCGCCGGGCGGCCCGTGGCGGCCGTGCATGTCGCCGGCACTCTGACCAAATGGGACTCGGAGGAATATGAGCGTCGCTTCTCGCCCTTTGTGGTCGAGGCGGCGCGCTCGCTCAGCCATTGGGACGTCAGCGGCCTCAAGGCCGGCGGACGGGGCGTCTGATGTCGGATATCGCGCCCTCGGCGGTGGTGGAATGGCTGGCGTCTCGCCGTGAAGCGATGCTGTCGCTTCTCGGAGAGCTCGTCGCGATCGACAGCGGCACGGCCAATCACCGCGGCATCGCGCAGGTTGCGGCGCGCCTCGCGGCATTCTTCGCCGAGGCGGGCATCGAGACGGAACCGGTCGTCGTCAAGGGCAGCGGGGCGGGCCTCAGGGTCACTGTTCCCGGTGCGAAGTCCGCTCGTCCCATCCTCCTGATGGGTCATCTCGATACGGTCTTCCCGGACGGAGAAGCGGCGCGCCGTCCGTTCTCGATCGTCGGCGACCGGGCTTACGGCCCTGGGGTCGCCGACATGAAGGGTGGCCTCGTCCTCATCGCCTTCGTGCTGGCAGCGCTTAAAGCTACGGGCGGCGACTTGCCGCCGCTTGTCGGCTTCTTCACCGCTGACGAAGAGATCGGATCTCCGGCCTATCGCCCGCTGATCGAAGCGGAAGCCCGACACACCGACTATGCATTCAATGCCGAGCCGGGGCGGGCATCGGGCAATGTCGTCACCGCCCGCCGCGGCGGTGTTTTCATGCGCGTCACGATCGAGGGCAAGGCCGCGCATGCCGGTGTCGATTCACGTGCCGGCATCAGCGCAATCGATGAACTCGCCCACAAGATCGTCGCGCTGCACGCGCTGACGGATACGGAGCGAGGCATCAACCTCAATGTCGGCGTGGTCCATGGCGGCCAGTCAGTCAACACCACGGCTGCAAGCGCCACTGCGCTTGTTGATCTCCGTTTCCGCGAACCCGAAGATCGCGCGCGTATGATGGCGGCGATCGAGGCCATCGTCGCGAAATCCTGGACGGCGGGGACGCGGTCGCGGCTCGAGGTCACCGGCGGCTTCCTGCCGATCGTGCCGACCGCCGCCTCGACCGCGTTGTTCGACCTCTATCGGTCGTCCGCGGAGGCAATCGGCTTTTCAGTCGGCGGCGAGGCGACCGGCGGCTGCGCCGATTCCGGTTTCGCCGCGGCGATGGGCGCTGCCGCGCTTTGCGGTGTCGGGCCTGTCGGCGGCGGGGCGCATTCGCCGGCCGAGTATGTCGAGATCGACAGCCTCGTGCCGCGGGCGCAGGCGCTCGCCCTCACCATCCAGCGGCTTGCAGAGGCCGTGAACAATCAGAATTCGCACCCGCGCGGACAAGACGCGGGCGATCCTTCGCCGCGAAGGCAATCGGCGGCTCCTCAGAGGGAAACATCATGATCGAGAACAGGCCAGTGCACTCTCGCAATACCCGCCGGCTATCCATGCTGGCGGCAGGCGCTGCAACCGTCATGGCTTGCGTGGCCACGGGTGCGGTCCCGCAAGCCTTCGCCGCCGACAAGCCGGAAGCGGCGCCAACGGTGGCCTCGCTCACCACTTGCGACACCAAGGACGTGAAGACCATCAAGGTGGGCATTCTCGCGCCGTTCAGCGGTGGCGGCATGGCGGCCGATGCCAATGATATCGGCAACGCGGCGATGATGGCTGCGGATGAACTCAACGCCGCCGGCGGCATCTGTGGCAAGGACGCGCGCTACAAGGTAACGTTCGAGAAGGGCGATACCGAGGGCCAGCGCTCCGACGCCGTGATCACGGCCGTCCGCCGCCTGACCGCCGATCCCGACCTCCACATGATCTTCGCGCCTTACGCCTCGACGACCAATTTCGAGATCACGTTGATGGCGAAGGCCGGGATGCCCTACATCATCTCCGGCGGCGCCGAAGCGACGAAGGGTATCATCTCGAAGAATCCGGACGGCTTCCCGACCGTCTGGTCGCGCGTGCCCGATTACGGCGGCTACAGCACAGACCTGCCGCCTCTGATCAACAAGAACATCGAGGCTGGCAATCTCGCCGTGCCCGCCAAGACGGTCTACATCATCGGCTCGGACGATCCCTACGGCACGACCATCGCCGACGGGCTGAAGGACAGCTTCACCAAGGCCGGCTGGTCGGTCGTCGGCACCGAGACCGTGCCGTTCCAGTCGGTTACGGACTGGCGCACCCAGCTCGCCAAGATCCGCGAGTTGAAGCCCGGCATGATCGTGCTGACCGAATGGTCGCCTGCATCCGACGCGACCTTCTTCAACCAGTTCATCGAACAGCCGACGGATTCGCTGCTCTTCGAGCAATACGCGCCGGTCATCCCCGAATTCAACGAGATGACGCATAACAAGGCGAACGGCGTCATCTTCAACATGCTGGGCGGGGCGATCGACTCCCGTGCCGACACCAAGGACATCTCGAAGCGCTTCGCCGAGAAATTCGGCGCCGGCGGTTATTTCTCCGTCGCCGGCTACACGAACATGATGGTCTATGCCCTGTGCATCAATAAGGGTGTCGATCCGGCCGACCACCTCGCAATGGGCAAGTGCATCGGCAGCCTCGACGTCGATACGCCGTCGGGTCGTCTCGCCTTCGATCCGAAGACGCATCTCGCCATGCAGGGCGACGATTATATGCCGACGGTCTTCTACCAGGTGGTCGACAATGGCGGGAAGGCGATCGTCAGCCCGCCGGCCTATGCCGAGCAGACCTTCAAGCAGCCCTACTGGATGACGACCAAGCCGGCCGCCAAGTAGCTCGCGGCAGTTTCCGACAACGGGCGGCCGCCTCGCGGCCGCCCGCATCCAGAGGATCGGGAATGTCCATGCAGGGATCGCGCATGCAGACCACGGGATCGCCGCCCTTGCTGGAGGTCGCCAGCGTCGGCAAGTCGTTCGGCGCGCTGGCGGCCGTCGCGGACGTCTCCTTCGCGCTCCGCGAGCGGGATATCCTCGGCATCGCCGGTCCGAACGGGGCCGGCAAGACGACGCTGTTCAATCTCATCACCGGCACGCCCTTCTTTCCAGACAGCGGGCGCGTCACCTTTCGCGGCACCCGCATCGACCGTATGGCGCCGCACCGCATCTTCCGTCTCGGCCTCGCGCGGACCTTCCAGAAAGAGGCGTCCTTCGCAAACCTCACTGTCGAACAGAATGTCTCGCTCGGCGCGACCTACGGCGCCGGCCTGTCCGGCCGGGCCCGCGAGCGGGCGGTCGACGCGGCGCTCGAGCGGCTCGACCTGTCGGCGATGCGCCGGCAGCCGGCTTCGTCACTGACCGTCTATGGAACGAAGCGGCTGATGCTGGCATCGGCCATCGTCGTCGGTCCCAAGCTGCTGATGCTCGACGAGCCGGCCTCCGGCCTCACGGCATCCGAGGTCGCCGATCTGCAGTCGCTGATCCTCGGTTTTCGCGACGACGGCATGGCGATCCTTCTCATCGAGCACATCCTGCCTCTGCTCTTCGGCATCTCGGAGCGCGTCATGGTGATGGATTTCGGCCGAAAACTGATCGAGGGACCGCCCTCGGAGGTCGCCCGCGACCAGCGCGTGATCGATGCCTATCTTGGCGGACAGAGCGAGGCAGCTCATGCGCTTGCAGGTTGAAGCGATTTCGGCCGGCTATGGCCGGGTGCGGGTGCTGCACGAGATCTCGATCGCGGTCGACAACCAGCGTGTCGGGCTGTTCGGTCCGAACGGGCACGGCAAGACGACGCTGCTGCGGACGATCTCCGGACTAATCCGCCCGACCGCGGGCCGCGTGATCTTCGACGGGAAGGACATCACCGGCCGCTCGCCACAATCGATCGTCGGCGAGGGGCTCGTCCATGTCCCCCAGGGCTCCACCCTTTTGCCGCGCATGACCGTTCTCGAGGCGCTGACGCTCGGCGCCTATTCCAGGCGGGCCTGGCCGCGGCGGCGGTCTACGATGGAGCAGGTGTTCAGCCTCTTCCCCCGCCTCGCCGAACGCCGCGCGCAACGCTGCAACACGCTTTCCGGCGGTGAGCGCCAGATGGCGGCGATCGGGGCCGGTCTGATGGGATGCCCCAAGCTGCTGATGCTCGACGAGCCGACGCTCGGTCTCGCGCCGAAGCTGCGCGCCGAACTGGCGCAGGCGATCCACGCCATTGCCGCCACGGGGGTCGGGCTCCTCGTCATCGACCAGGACATCGACATGCTGCTCGGGCTCTGCGACCGCCTCTATCTCATCGAGCAGGGCAGGGTGGCGCTCGACGTCGTCGATCGGTCGGCAATCCAGCACCAGGATGTTCTGAAGCGCTATTTCGGGAGTGCCGCCTGATGGGTGCCATCATCGTTTCGGGCCTCGTCTCGGGAGCGCTCTATGCTCTTGTGGCCGCCGGGCTCTCGCTGATCTGGGGATCGCTCGGCGTCTTCAATTTCGCCCATGGCGTTCTGCTCATGACAGGCGCCTATGCCGCCTGGTGGATCTCCTCGCCCGACGGCCTCGGACTCGGCCTCGGGATCGGCATTGTCGGGGCGCTCGCCTTCATGGTGGTGCTGGGTCTCGTGGTCTATCTGCTGTTGGTGCGGCCATGGATCGGCAAGGCCAATGCCGAGCTCGCCGTGATCATGACGACGATCGCCGGCTCGATCTTCCTGCAAAACCTGATCCTCGAGATTTTCGGCGGCCGCTACAAGACGATCGATCAGGTGGTGACCGGCACCGTCGCGATCGGCGGGACCACGATCCAGGCGCAGAACCTCCTCGTCATCATCCTGGCGCCGGTCCTGCTCATCGCCATGTGGCTTTTCCTGACGCGCAATCGGACCGGTCTCGCCATTCGAGCGGTGGCCCAGAACCAGGATGCCGCGCAGCTGTTCGGCATCGGCGTGGAGCGCATCTATATCGCGACCTTCTCCGTCAGCGCGGTGCTCGCGGGCGTTGCTGGCATCCTTCTCGGAGGCCTCTTCAACATCAGCCCCGACATGGGCACGGACCCGCTCCTCCGAGCGTTCGTCGTCGTCGTCTTCGGCGGGCTCGGCAGCCTACCCGGCACAATCCTCGGCGCCTATGCGATCGGGATGATCGAGGCCTTCTCTTCCTATTATATCGGCATCTACTGGACGCCGGTCGTCCTGTTCGTGGTGCTGATCGGCGTGCTGGTCGTCCGTCCGACCGGCCTCATGGGGCGACCGACATGAAGAAGGACTGGACCAGAATTGGCCGCATCGCGAGTATCGTCGTCGTGCTGGCCGTCGCGGCTGTCGCACCGCTGGTGCTGACCGGCGGCGTCGCGCAGAACCTCGCCGTCCTGTCGATCCTCTACGCCGTCGTTGCGTCGAACTGGGACTTGACGCTCGGCTATGCCGGCATCTTCAACTTCGCCCATGTCGCCTTTTTCGGGATCGGGTCCTATGTCGCAGCCATCGCGACGCTGCAGTTCGGCGTGCCGGTCTGGCTTGATCTCATACTGGCCGTCGTGGTCGTGGTGGCGGTCGGCGGTCTGGTCTCGGCGCTCGCCCTGCGCCTGCGCGGGATCTATGTCGCGCTCGTCACCTTTGCGCTCACGCAGCTCTGCGTCGCGCTCATCAACAGCGCCAAGGACATTACCGGCGGACCTGTCGGCCTCATCGGCGTGCCGGACCTCGAGATCCGCGGTTTCGAGCTCGGCTCGGAGCCGCATGCCTATTTCTATGCGGCCGAGGTCCTGCTCATCCTCTCCACCATCGCGATGCGCTGGCTGGCGACGTCGCATTTCGGCCTCAGCCTCGTCGCGCTGCGCGACTATGAAGCCTATGCCGTGGCCCGAGGGATCCCCGCACGACGCCAGCGCGTGCTGGCGATCATGGCGTCAAGCATTCCGACGAGCCTCGCCGGCTGCCTTTATGCCCACTATCTCATCGTCGCTTCGCCAGACGTCTTTTCCTTTTCGCTGACGACGCTCCTGCTGAGCATGGTGCTCGTCGGCGGCGCCGGAACGATCTATGGCCCGATCGTCGCGGCGATCGTGCTGACGGTCGGGACCGAAGGCCTCCATCAACTCGGCAACATCCGCTACATGATCGTCGCCGTCCTGATCGTGCTGACGCTGCGCTTCCTGCCCGGCGGGCTCTGGTCACTCTGGACCCTCGTCCCCGCCATCCGCCGCCGCCGCGCCACGCGCGTTCCTTCCCCACTCGCCGAGGAGGCGTCCTCATGAGCATTTCATGGCCAGGTGGCCGCAAGGCGGCTGCAAGCCTGACCTTCGATTTTGATGCCGAGTCCGTGTGGCTGGCAATGGACCCTGCCAATGCCGGGCGCCCGGGGGCGCTCTCGATCGGTGTCTATGGCGCACGGGTCGGCGTCCCGCTGATCCTCGACACGCTCGCCCGCCACGATGTCAGAGCAACATTTTTCGTCGTCGGCAAGAATGTCGAACTCTATCCGGACCGCGTGGCGGCGATCCTCGATGGCGGCCATGAAATCGCGGTGCACGGCTATACCCATACGCCGCCTTCGCTGCTGACGCCGGACGAGGAGGAAGCCGAACTCGTCAAGGCCAAGGCGCTGCTCGAAGGCGCCGGCGCCACAATCACGGGCTATCGCTCGCCATCCTGGGAAGTGAGCCCGGTAACGCTCGACCTCCTGCAGAAGCACGGCTTCCGCTATTCGAGCCAGTACATGGCCGACATCCGGCCCTATCGCCATGACCATCATGACCTGATCGAACTGCCAATCCAGTGGCTCCTCGATGACTGGCCGCATTTCCAGATGGGGCCGGGGCAGATGAACCGGCCCGTGCAGACGACCCGCCATGTCGAGCAGCTCTGGATGGAGGAGCTCGAGGGCATCTCGGCGCTCGGCGGCCACACGATTATCACCATGCACCCCCAGGTCATGGGGCGGCCATCCCGGGTGGCGCTGCTCGATCGGCTGATCGGGGCCATGAAGGCGCGCGACGATCTCTGGATCGCCACCTGCGGCGAAGTCGCCGCACTCGCAGAGACCGCTCTGCCGAAAGGATCATCACGATGACCGACAACCGCCGCTTCGCAGGCCGACGCGCGATCGTCACGGGCGCAGCAGGCGGCATTGGCGCTGCCATCGTCCGCCGTCTCGTGTCGGAAGGGGCGATGGTTGCAGCCATCGATCGCAGCGCTGCCGCATCGGATGGATCGCAGGTCCATCCCGTCGTCGCGGACCTCAGTACGGTCGAGGGCGCGCGGACCGCCGTCGACGAGGCGGTTGCCGTTCTCGGCGGTGCGGCCGACATCGTCGTATCAGCGGCCGGGGTCTATGTGCTCGCCGCTGCCGCCGCGGTCGATGAGACCGACTGGAACGCCAACCAGGACATCAACCTCCGCGCGCCGTTCTTCGTTGCCCAGGCTGCCGTCGCGGCCCGTGCAGCCGATCCATCGGCGAAAGGGCGGCCGATGGCGATCGTCAACATCTCTTCGACAGGTGCTTACCGGTCCGGTACCGGCGACGCGGCGCTATCCTACAGCGCCAGCAAGGCCGGCCTCGTCGCTCTCACCCGGAGCATGGCCGCCGAATGGGCAGGGCAGGGCATTCGCGCCAATGTCGTTACACCCGGCGTCATCGATACGTCGATGGTCCGCATCATGGACGATCCGGAATCCGGCACCGCCTGGCTGAAGGCGCGTGTCCCGATGGCTCGCCTCGGCCGGCCGGACGAGATCGCGGCGGTCGTCTGCTTTCTGGCATCCGATGATGCGTCCTATGTCACCGGCTCCGAACTCGTCGCCGACGGCGGCTACATGTGCAGGTAATCATGACTTCGACAGACTATCAGCTTTACGAGCTCGGCGACTTCACGCTGGAAAACGGCGTGGTTCTCCCGGCCGCCCGGCTCGCCTTCAAGACCTTCGGCACGCTGTCGCCGGCGCGCGACAATGTCGTGGTCATACCGGGAGCCTTCAACGGGGCGGTCGAGGAATATGACGGCTGGATGGCGCCGGGCATGGCGATCGATCCGGAGCGTTATTTCGTCGTGGTGGTGGGCCTGTTCGGCAACGGACAGTCGTCCTCGCCGAGCAATATGCCGGCACCATTCGACGGCCCGCGATTTCCGATGGTCACTGTCGCCGACAACGTCAACGCCCAGTACCAGATGCTCACCAAAGAGTTCGGCGTCACCGGGATCGAGCTGGTCGCCGGCTTCTCTATGGGGGCGCTGCAGACCTTCCATTGGGGCGCGCATCATCCCGAGCTTGTGCGGCGGATCGCTCCCTTCTGCGGCGCAGCGCGCTGTTCGCGGCACAATTATGTTTTCCTCGCCAGCCTCAAGGCGGCGATCGAGACCGACCAGACCTTCAATGGCGGCGACTACGAGGTCCTGCCGCGGGCTGGCCTCTCGACCTTTGGTCGCATTTATGCGGGCTGGGCTTTCTCGCAGGCCTTCTATCGCGAGAAGGTGGACATGGAGATCATGGGCTTCGCCTCGGTCGACGATTTCCTCTCAGGCTACTGGGACACGCTGTTCAGCGAACGCGATGCGAACGACCTCCTGCTCATGGTGTGGACGTGGCAGCATGCCGACATCGCGGCCGGCGCGCGCTATGGCGGCGATCTGCAAAAGGCGCTCGCGGGCATCACTGGGCGCGCAACAGTCATGCCGAGCGAGACCGACCTCTACTTCCCGGTCGCCGACAATATGCTCGAGGTCGCCGCCATGCCGAATGCACGCTGCGTCCCCATCCCGAGCATCTGGGGCCATGTCGCCGGCGCCTGCGGAGCCAACCCTGCTGATACCGCGTTCATCGATAGTCAGTTCCGCGAATTGCTGGCGTCCTGATATGAGCACCGCTCCCTCCGTCCTGGCGCTTCTTGAACGTCGTATCGGCACGCTTGCGGCAGGTATCGCGGCCGATTGGGGCATCTATGTCCGCTTCCTCGACAATGGCGACGAGATCGCCATCGGTGCCGACCGGAAGATGGACACGATGAGCCTCATCAAGGTGCCGATCCTCGTGACGCTGATGCGGCGCGTTGACCGGGGCGAGGTGGATCTTGTAACGCGTGTCGTCCTCGACGAGGACATGAAGCGCCTCGGGACGGGCGTGCTCCGTCTCTTCGGCGCGGGCGCGAGCTTCTCGCTTCTCGACGCGGCCTGGATGATGGAGGTGGTGAGCGACAACACCGCCACGGATATCTGTCTCGCTGCGGCCGGCGGCGTCGACGCCGTCAACGCGACGATACGCGAGCTTGGCATCGATGGGATCGAGATGACGGGCACGGCGCTCGACTGGTTCAGGGCGCTTGGCAGCAGTATGGATCCCGAGCTTGGGCACATCGCGCCGGGAGAATTTGCGCGACGCGGCTATCCTCCGCTCGGCCCAGAGGGTCTCGCCGACGCGCGTTCGCGCTATCACTTCGAGACGGGGCGGCCGTTCTCGCTGGCGACGCCGCGCGCGCTCGGCAGCGTGCTCGCGATGATCGAGGCCGATGCCTGCGCGTCTCCGGCCTCCTGCGCCCTGATGCGGACGATTCTCGAGGGTCAGCAGTTGAACGACATGATCCCGCGCCACGCCTGGGGTGCACGGTTCGCGCACAAGACCGGCAATTTCTCGCCTTTCATCGCCTCCGACATTGCCATCGCCACGCCGGCACGCGGCGCGAAGGTGATCATGTGCTTCATGACGGGACGTCACCGCGGACCGGCAGGTGAATGCGAAGAGCGTATCGGCCGCATGGCCGAACTCGTCCTCGCGGTCGCGGAGGGCCGCTGAGGTCCGGCGGCCCGTCGGTTCTTACCGCGCGACGGTGAAATAGAGACTATCGATCCCGAGGACATCCGACGCGATCTGGCTCAGATGTTGACGCATCGCGGCTTCAGCGGCCGCGGGGTTGCGCGCGATGACGGCATCGATGATGGCCCTGTGCTCGATATAGGACCGTTCCGCACCGCCATGGTCGAAATAGTATTCGCGGACATGCTTCCAGTCTGCTTTCTCGCGCACGCTGATGATCATCTCGAAGATCGAGAGGAAGAGCGCATTGCCGGCGCAGGTCGCAATCTTGCGGTGAAAAGCGATGTCGAAGGTCTCGTAGCTACGCGCGTCTTTCGCCGTGCGCGCGGAATTCGCCAAACGCACCATGACGTCGATTTCGGCCTGTGAGGCCCGCATCGCGCAGCGGCGCACGAGCATCGGCTCAATCGACAGCCTTGCCTCGATGGCCTCGAGCGGATTGACGCGGTGCGAAAGGCGAGAGATCTCCTGCTCGCTGAGGGCACCCTGCGAGCCGGCGAACGTCCCCTGTCCCTGCCGGCGCCAGACGAGCCCCTCGGTCTCCAGAGTGTCGAGGGCCTCGCGCAAGGCCCGCCGGCTGACGCCAAGCATCACCGCAAGTTCCCGCTCAGGAGGGAGCCGGTTGTTGGCGAATTCGCCCATGTCCAGGCGGCGCCGCAACGCTGCCAATGCGATGTCTTTCGGTGCGTCTCGTTCCACCACCGCTCCTTCGGAATCAGTCATATGCTGGAACCATATTCGCTAATTGGTTCCAGTTCCAGTCATCGACTAGTTCGGCTAGCTCGACTCTGGCGACCTTTATTAGCGCGCTAAATTTGGGCGACGCACGCCCTCTCAAGCGCAAGAAATGCCGCATAATTCGCCAGAAAAAAGCACTTTCCGGAGCGCCTAGCCGTGATTTGCCCAGCCGGTGAGCAACCCAGCGCAAACAAGGCCGAACCAACGATGGAACCAATTTATAAATGGTTTGCCGACAAGACGACCTCCTGCTAGCTTTCTGTTTGCGGAGTTGCCCGGGCAAGACGCGAGCATCTGCCATCCAACTCCCGCCCAATAAGCATCGATAACCGGGAGTTTGATTTATGACCGGCAGCAGCACAGCCGCGCCTTCGGTGCGGAACCTCGGTCCAGCGCGAGACTATTTTGGCTACGGCCCCAATCCGCCGCATCCGCATTGGCCGAACGAGGCTCGCATTGCCATCAACTTCAATCTCAATTTCGAAGCGGGCGGCGAACGGTCGCTCCTCGAGGGCGACAATCAGTCGGAAGACATGCTGACGGATATCGGCTTTCCGGCCTATGTCGGCGTCCGCAGCCCCATCGTAGAGACGGTGTTCGAATATGGTCCGCGCGTGGGCGTCTGGCGCCTGCTCCGGATCTTCAAGAAATACGGAATCCGCATCAGCATTCTTGGCGTGGTGCGCGCGCTCGAGAAATGCCCGGAGGCAGTCGCCGCCTTCCTCGCCGACGACCATGAGATCGTCAGCCATGGCTATCGGTGGATCGACTACCATCAGATGGGCGAATACGAGGAACGCGAGCATGTGCGCCTCGCTGTCGAGAGCATGAAGGCCATGACGGGGAGCGCTCCTGTCGGCTGGTTCAACGGCCGGCCGAGCGCGAACACCCGTAAGCTCCTGGTCGAGGCCGGCTGTTTCCTCTACGACCGCGACGCCCTCAATGACGAGTTGCCTTATTGGGTCGATGTCGAGGGTCAGCAACACCTGGTCGTCCCGTATTCGCTCGAAACCAACGACAACCGGTTCGACAGTAATACCGGGTTCGGCAGCGCCGACGACTTCGCACGTTATATGATCGACACCTTCGACCTCATGTATGAGGAAGGTGCCGAGAGCCCGAAGCTCATGAGCATCGGCTTGCATGACCGGCTCATCGGTCGGCCCGGCAAGGCTGTCGGGCTGATCAAATTCCTCGATCACGTGATGAAACACGACCGCGTCTGGTTCTGCACCGGCCGCGATGTCGCCGAACACTGGCACCGGCATCACAAGCCCTGAGCGGGGCATGTCGGGGCCAGTTGGCCTACCGAAATGCGTTCAAGAAAACTCAAGCAGCAGGGTGTCGGACAATGCAGATCTCAACGGGCGTCAAACGCATTCTTTCCATTGTCGCAGTGGCGACTGCGGCAACGTTCTGCGTCGGCCAGGCCATGGCCGACGACATGAAATGCCATCCCGAGCAGCTCGCGACCAAGTATCCGAGCCTCGTCGGCAAGACGATCAAGATCGCGACGGACGGCGCGACGCCGCCCTACAGCATGCGCGATCCGAACAACTTCGATAACCTGATCGGGCTCGACAACGACATGGCGCGGGCCGCGTTCGCCTGCATCGGCCTGCCGGTCGATTTCATGGTCGGCTCGTGGTCGGGCCTCCTCCCGGCGGTTATCGCCGGCCAGGCCGACGTCATGTGGGATACCCTCTACTACACGCCGGAGCGCGCCAAGGAGGCAGACTTCGTCGTCTATCTCCGCGCGGCGACCGGCGGCCTCGTCCAGAAGAACAATCCGAAGAAGATCAAGTCGCTTGATGATGTCTGCGGCGTCCGCGCCACGGCGGGGCTCGGATCGACGGAAGAGGCGGTCTTCCGCGATCTATCGGCGAAATGCGTCGCCGCCGGCAAGCCGGAGATCGAGATCGTCACGTTCCCGGACATCCCGGCGGGCTCGCGGCTTGTGAAGAACGATCGCGCCGATCTGCTGATGATCGATCTCGGCCTCGTCAACAGCTTCATCGCTGCCGACCCCGATGCCTTCGATCTCGCCTTCTCGATCCTGACTGACTACAAGGTTGGCGTCGGCGTGGCGAAGAACAACAAGGAACTCACGCAGGCCGTCTTTGACGCTCTGAAGATCCTTCAGGCTGACGGCACCGAAGAGGCCATCTACAAGAAGTATAATTTCGACCACAAGCAGGCGCTGCCGACAGAGATTCTGACCAAGTAGCACTAGAGCCATGGGCGGGGTGGCACTCTGGAGTGCTGCCCCGACATCAAGTTCCGGGGGTGGTGACGATGCTTGACTCTCTGAAGGAGCTCGCCGGCTATGTCGTCCAGCCCTTCCTGCTCGCAGGGGCTCTGACCGCGCTCGAAATCGCCGCCGTGGCGATGGTCGGCGGTGTGCTTCTCGGCCTCGCTCTCGCATTGATGCGCCTGTCGCCGGTAGCCCCGGTTCGCTGGCTGGCGTGGTCCTATATCTGGTTCGTGCGCGGCACGCCGGTCCTTCTGCAGCTTGTCTTTCTCTACGACGCCTTGCCGATCATCGGCATCAAGCTCGATACGTTCACGACGGCGGTCGTCGGCTTTGCCCTTAACGAAGCGGCGTTCAGTGCCGAGATCATTCGCGGCGGCATCCTGTCGGTCAATCGCAGTCAGTCGATCGCGGCGTCTGCATTCGGCATGTCGCCGCTGCTGACCTTGCGGCGCATCATCCTGCCGCAGGCGATGCGGGCGATCCTGCCGGGCATGGCCAATAACACGATCTCGATGATCAAGGGGACGTCGATCGCCTCGGTGATCTTCGTCAATGAGCTGACATTTCGCGCCCAGCAGATCGTCGGACAGAACTTCAAGTTCTTCACCGTCTTTGCCGCGGCCGGCATCATCTATCTGGTGATGACCAGCGCCATCGCGGCCTTGCAGGCCGTACTCGAGCGCCGCTTCAATTTTGAGCTCAAGGGCAATCCGGATGATGCCGCGCGGTTCTTCGGCTTCCGCCTCCGCACGGCTGTTCCGGCGCTCGCTTTGCCGGCTCCGGCGGTCAAGCCCTCGAAGCGCGGCGCGGTCGAACTCGACAAGGTCTGGCTGAAGACACTGACGGGACGTGACGGTGGTTCGGAACGGAGCGAGCCCTTCGTCGTCGGACGGCGCCTCTGGAAGTCCTATGGCAATCGCGAAGTCCTGAAAGGCGTCGATTTCACGGTGAAGCAGGGCGAGGTGGTGGTCATCATGGGCCCCAGCGGCTCAGGCAAGAGCACGCTCCTGCGCATGGTCAATCACCTGGAGTCGATCGACGACGGAGAGATCACCGTCGAGGGCAACTATATCGGCTATGCGAAGGTCAATGGTGCCCTGAGGAGCGTTGGCGACCTTGCCTCCGCCCGTGCCAAGGCGCGGATCGGCATGGTGTTCCAGCACTTCAATCTCTTTGATCATCTGACCGCGCTCGAAAATGTCATGGAAGCGCCGGTTCATGTCCATGGCGAGACGCGCGAGAAGGCGCTTGATACGGCGACGCGGCTTCTCGGCATGGTCGGCCTCAGCAACCATGCCGATCACCTGCCGCATCGGCTTTCCGGCGGCCAGCAGCAACGCGTCGGTATCGCCCGCGCACTCGCGATCTCGCCGCGTCTGATGCTGTTCGACGAGCCGACCTCGGCGCTTGATCCCGAATTGGTCGGCGAAGTCCTCGCCGTCCTCCGTCAACTCGCCGATCTCGGCATGACCATGATCGTCGTGACCCATGAGATCGGCTTTGCCCGGGACGTCGCGGACCGGGTGATCTTCATGGATGAGGGCGGGATCGTCGAGGAAGGTCCTCCGGCCGCGGTGATCGGCAACCCGAAGCATGAGCGGACGCGCCGCTTTCTCCGCCTCGTCGAGGAAAAGACCGACGAGGACGTGGCGCTGCCAGCTTGAATCGCCAGAGACGAGGGATCGAAACGATGGATTCGAACAAGACGGCGAACGAGGGGTTCGTTTGCGCAGCGACCGGGTCCGAGAGCCTGGAAGGCGCGCCCCGGCATATCTTCCTCGCCGCCAATGCTGAAACGGTCCACTGGGGCTACTTCAGCAAGGAACTGGCGCCGAGGGCATCAGTCCGCTCTGGCGACTTTGCGACCATTGAGGTCCTGACCCATCACGCCAATGACGACGCCGAGCGGATGGTCGAGGGCGATAGCGGCGCCGAGAGCGTGTTCCGCTGGACCGAAAGCGAGAAGGCCGTCCCGCGCCGAGGCGCCGGCACCGAGGCTGACGGCGGCGGGTTCGGCGTTCATATCTGCACGGGGCCGATCTATGTCGAGGGCGCGGAGCCCGGCGATGTTCTCGAAGTGCGCATTCTCGACGTTCGTCCGCGTCCGGCCGCGCTGCCGAAATACGCCGGCCGGACCTTCGGCAGCAATGCCGCGGCGAATTGGGGTTTCCACTACAGGGACCTCCTGACGGAGCCGAAGCCGCGCGAGGTCATCACGATCTATGAGATCGACGCGGCCGGGCAGGATCCCTGGGCGAAAGCCGTCTACAACTATCGCTGGACGCCTCAGCACGACCCTTGCGGCAAGCTGCATCCGACCATCGACTATCCGGGCGTGCCGGTCGATCACGGCACGATCGAGAAGAACTTCGACGTCCTGAAGGGCGTCCGAGTGCCGATCCGACCGCATTTCGGCGTCGTGGCCGTCGCGCCGAAAGAGGCGGACATGGTCAACAGCATTCCGCCCGGCTATTTCGGCGGCAATATCGACAACTGGCGGATCGGCAAGGGGGGCACGATCTACCTCCCGGTCGCGGTTCAGGGAGCGTTGTTTTCCGTCGGCGACTCCCATGCTTCCCAAGGCGATGCCGAGCTCTGCGGCACGGCGATCGAATGCTCGCTGACTGGCACGTTCCAGTTCGTCCTGCATAAGCGCGGCGAGCTCGCTGGAACGCCTCTCGAAGGGCTCGATTATCCGCTGCTGGAGACGGCCGCAGATTGGGTGATCCACGGCTTCAGCTATCCGAACTATCTTGCTGATCTCGCAGAGAGAAGCGACGAGGTCTTCACGACCTCGACCATCGACGCCGCGATGCGCGATGCCTTCCGCAAGATGCGTCGTTTCCTCATGGTGACGAAGAATCTCTCCGAGGACGAGGCGATATCGCTGATGTCGGTCGCCGTCGATTTCGGCATCAGCCAAGTCGTCGACGGCAATATCGGGGTTCATGCCATCCTGCGAAAGGACATGTTCACCGACTGAAGGTCGGTGGCTTGCGCCGGACTTCAAAAGGCGTGTGCCTGGGTCGCGCACGGCGTCGGTGGCGGTGCGTACGGGCTCGACCGTCTCGCGGTCGAGCCCGTACGCGCTGCCGGACTGTCACTCCTCCGTGGATGGCGTGCTTCGTCCGAGCTGATAGAGCAGCGCCGCGCCCGTGCGGATACCGTCGATGAAGCAGGAGAGCTTGAGGTTCTCGTTCGGCGCGTGGTTCGCCTCGTCCGCATTGGCGTAGGGGACGACGAAAGCCGGGACGTCGAGGATTTTGGTGAAGACGTAGTCTGGCAGGCTGCCGCCCATGGTCGGATAGAGCAGGGGTTCGACCCCACGCGCCCGCAGGATCGCCGCCCGCAACACCGTCGCATAGGGACTGTCGAAGTCCGTCTTCGAGGGCAGCATGCCTCCGCGCGGGATGAACTCGACTTCGGGCGCGTGCTTCCGCACATGCGCCTCGACCTTTGTGAGCACGTCGTCCGGCGTCATGGCCTCGACTAGGCGGATATCACATTTGGCGAACGCCTCGGCCGGCAGGACGGTCTTGACGCCCGGTCCGCCATAGCCGCCGTGGAGCCCGTTGATCGTCAGCGTCGGGTGGAACATCAGGCGATCGAAGTAAGGCCGATCGGCGGGGGCATCGAGGCGGCTGATGCCGAGATCCGCCTCGACCGCCGCGAGGTCGAGCGGCAACCGGCGCGCCGCTTCTCGTTCCGCCTCGGTCGGCGCAACGATCTTGTCGCCGATGCCTTCGATCGTGATCTCGCCGTTGGCGTTCTTCATGGTGCCGAGCAGATGGACGAGGGTCCAGATCGCGTTCGGCATCACGCCGCCGAAATTGCCCGAATGGGTGTCGCGCTTCGCCGTTCGCGCGCGAAGCTCGAACGAAGCCATGCCCCGCACGCCAAAGGTGACGGTAGGAAGGCCGGATTCATGCAGCGGACCGTCCGACGTCACGACGAGATCGGCCTTCAGCCGCTCCCGGTTGGCGCGGGTGAAATCGGCGATTTGCGGACTGCCGATCTCCTCCTCGCCTTCGAGCAGCACGATGACATTGCAGGGCAGCGCCCCATGCACGGCGATGAGGGACTCAATCGCCAGGAGCTGAGCGAAATGCTGGCCTTTGTTGTCGCCAACGCCGCGGGCATAGATCCGCCCGTCGCGGATCGTCGGCTCGAACGGGGGGCTGATCCAGGCGTCGAGAGGCTCCGGCGGTTGCACATCGTAATGGCCGTAGAGGAGGATCGTCGGCTGCCCCGGGCGTTCTGGCGAACGGCCGAGCACCATTGGATGCCCCGCCGTCGGGATCGCTTCGGCGGACATGCCAAGCGCGGTGAGCTTGTCGACCAGCAGCGCGGCAACCTCGCGAATGCCGATGTCCTGGGCGCTGATGCTTGGATGCCGGACATAGTCGATCAGTCGGGCGATGAACGATTCCCTGTTCGCCTCGATATGGGCGAAGACGGGGTCGAGAGGATCAACGATCGTCATGCAGCATCCTCCCGGGTCAGCAATAGTGCGCCGCTTGCATGCATCGCGCCTGTCCATCCAGGTAGGATCAGCGTCGTCGTATCAAGCTGCGCGATGATCGCGGGGCCGACGACGACTGCGCCGGCGCCAAGCGTGGCGCGATCGAAGAGCGGGATATCCTTCAGTCCGTCGGCAAGATGCAAGGGAACCATCTCCGTCGGCTCCGCCACGGGCGCGACGGCGAGATCGCTGCGCGGCAACCCCTTGCCGACGCCGGTTGCCTCGACGCGCAACGTCACGAGCTCGATCGGGGCGGCAAGGTTGAAGCCGTAAAGCGCGCGATGAGCGTCGACGAAGTTGCGCTCGGTCTCCGCTACGGTCCCCGTCCAAAGAACGGCGAGTTCGCCGCCCTGGCCGCGATAGTGGAGGAGGGCGACATGCCGTGTCTGGCGGTCGGCCTCGGGCACTGCTTCCTCCGCGAACCAGTCCTCGGCGCGCGCGTCAAGCTCGGCGAAAACCGCCTCCGCAGCGGCGACGTCGATGGGTCCGGCCTTTGGCAGCGTCCGGCTGAACTCCGATTTGAGGTCAGCGGCGAGCAGGCCCTCCGCGCAGAGAACGCCGGGCGCGGTCGGGATCATCACGCGGCGAATGCCGAGGAGTTCAGCGAGCGCGCAGCCATGCAGCGGTCCGGCGCCTCCGAAGGGGACGAGCGTGAACTGGCGCGGATCATGGCCGCGTTCGACGGACACGACCCTCAGCGCTCCGACCATCGTGTTGTCGATGATCGCGAGGATGCCGCGCGCCGCCGCTTCGACGTCGATGCCGAGCGGCACTGCGACGTTCTTCTCGATCACGGCTCGCGCGGCATCGCGGTCGAGCGCCATGCGGCCGCCCAGCAGGCGTGCGGGCAGGTGACCGAGCACGACATGGGCATCGGTAACGGTCGCCAGCGTGCCGCCGTGCCCATAGGCCGCGGGACCCGGGCGCGCACCGGCGCTCCGCGGTCCGACCGAAAGCGTTGCGTCCTTCACGGCCGCGATCGATCCGCCACCGGCGCCGATCGTCACCATGTCCACCATGGGCAGCGGTAGCGGCCATTCGCCGACATGGCCGGTTTGTGTGAGGCCGATCTTGCCATCCTTGATGAGGCAGATATCGGCGCTGGTACCACCGATATCGACCGTGATGAGATCGCGGATGCCGGCCGCTTCTGCCACCGCGCGAGCGCCAACGACGCCCGCGGCCGGCCCCGAGAGAGCGGTGAGTGCCGGGGCGCGCCGGATGGTGGCTGCGCCCGCGACGCCGCCATTCGACTGCATCAGGAGCAACGGTGCCGCCACCGCTTCGTTGGCGAGCCTCTGCTCCAGCTTGCCGATATACGTGGTCACGCCCGGCATGACGGACGCGTTCAGCGCCACGGTCAGCGATCGCTCATATTCCCGCACCTCGGACAGAACATCGGTCGAGATCGTTACCGCCACGCCCGGCAGGCGCTCGTGCAGGATCGCCGCGGTGCGCTGTTCGTGGGCGGGGTTGGCGAAGGCGTGCATCAGGCAGATGGCCACGGCTTCGATGTCCATCTCGGCGATCGCGTCGGCGGCCGCATGCACGCTCGCTTCGTCGAGCGCGAGGCCGATTTCGCCGCCGGCATAAATGCGTTCGTCGATCTCGACGATGTGCGAGGGGGATACGGGACGGCGAGGCTTGATCCAGGTGTAGAGATTGGCCTTGCGCGGGATGTCCTGGCGGCCGATCGCCAGCACATGGCGGAAGCCGCGCGTCGTGACGAGGGCGGTGCGTGCTCCCTTGTCCTCGAGGATCATGTTGGTCGCGATCGTCGTGCCATGCAGTACGCGTTCGAGCATCGGCGCCTCATGTCCGGCATCGGCGAGTGCAAGGCGGATGCCGTTCAGGAACGCCTCGGACGGATCGGAGGGAATGCTGGGCGTCTTGGCGCGCCAGATCCTGCCGCTCCTGCGGTCGAGCAGCGCGACGTCGGTGAAGGTGCCGCCGATATCAACGGCAACCGCAAGATCGGTGTCAGGAGAGGGCATCGGCATACTCTTGGCGATGGAAGGTACGAACAGGGGTGCGCTTTGTGCGGAGCGCGAGCGTCGCGGTGGCATCGATGCGGCGATCGACGATGGCGACGCCGTAGTGCCGTGCTGCGGCGTCGAGACTCACGAAGCCTCCGAGCACGTCCTCGAGCACCGCCTCGGGCGGACGATCGAAGGGATGGCCGTGGCCGCCGCCGCCGCCGGTTTCGACGCGCACCACGTCTCCCGCCCTGACGATATTGCCGTCGGAGAGCGGCGCGAGTTCGCGCTCCTGGGGGGTGCCGGGATTGACGACGACGCGGCCGACGCCGCCCGACATGCCGCCGCCGAAGCCCCAGGGCGGATTGGTGATGCCGTCGATGCGGCTCGCCAGCATCGCCTCGTCGGCAAGGATCTCATATTCGCGGACGATGCCGCAGCCGCCGCGATAGCGGCCGGGTCCGCCGGAATCGGTCTTTACGCCATAGGTGCGAAGGCGGACGGGATACCCGAGTTCCAGGAATTCGAGCGGGAAGTTTTCCTGGGCGACGAAATAAACGGCATCGAGCCCGTCGGCAAAGGCGCGGGCGCCATAGCCGACGCCGATTCCGTCGGCGAGCAGGAACCGCTGCGATGCCCCCTCCGCGTCGGTGTATCGACCGCGGAGGAGGGCGATGACATAGGCCGAATGCGAGGCGGGGGCGCCGCCACCGGCAACATTGACGAGCCCGTTCAGCGCCGAGAGAACGCGCATCATGGTGAGCCCGCGCATGCCGAGCGGGGCCGGAAAGCGCGGTTGAACCAACGATCCCTCGCGCAGGCGAACCTCGTCGAGCGCCTTCGGCCCGCCGGCATTGCAGACCTGTGCCGGGTCGCCGCCGAGATAATAGAGTCCGAGCGCCATGCCGGGGACGCCGGGATTCATCAGGAGGTTCACCGGTCCCGGTGTCTGGTCGTCGGTTTCAGTCGCATCGAAGATGAAACGGTCTTCGCCGTCGTCGCCCTTCTCTCGCGTTAGCGCGAAACGGATCTTGAGCGGTCCGTGGCCATGGCCGTCGCCGTCGATCGCATCGGTGAACCGGTGCGTGCCATAGGAGAAAGTCTCGGCGAGCTTCTGGCGGACGAGGCGGCGGGTGCGGGCCAGAAGCTGGGCCAGCGCGTCGGCAACGATGTCATGGCCGAAGCGCGAGAAGATCTCCGTGATGCGGGCGGCCCCGAGCTCGACGCTGGCCATCAGCGCGCTCATATCGCCGATGCTCTGTTCGGGGAAGCGCGAATTGCGATGGAAGATCGCAAGTGCGGCTTCATTGACCACGCCGGCCGTCACCAGCCGGGTCGGTGGGACAATAATGCCTTCCTGGAAGATCTCGGTCGTATCGGGGCTGATCGATCCTGGATGCAGGCCGCCGATATCGGCGAAGTGTGCCCAACTCATCACGAACGCACAAAGGCGTCCGCCTTCGAAAGCCGGCGCGAGCAACACCTGATCGTTGGAATGGGACACAGCGCCCTGCGACCCATAGCAGTCATTGTACCAATAGACATCGCCCGGCTGCATGGTCTCGACCGGGAAGCGCGACAGCACCGGCGTCGTGACATCGCCGAAGATCGGCACCATCGAGCCGACGGCCATGACGCCGTCCGCGTCGAAGAGCGCAGTATAGAAATCCTTCTTCTCGCGGATGAAGGCGGAAATCGCCGTTCGCTCGATCAGCGCCTCCATCTCGCGCTGGGCAGCAGAGATGGCGCCACGGATGATCTCGAGCGTGACGGCGTCGCAGACGGGCCGCGCGGCAGGCGCGACGGCCTTCAAAGTGGGTTCGATCGTGTCCATGATGGTCGTGTGGTCCTTCCAGCGGCGAGCAGGAGGCTCGGGCGCGAGCGCCCGCCTTCCCGCGGCCAGTCATTGGTCAGTGGACTGCTTCGGCGGAGTTCGAGGCGATCAGCAGCGCGTTCTTGAGCCGCTCGTCGTGGAGGCGGAGCAGCAATCCGCAATTGGCGAAGACGCCGGCCGCCGCGAGATAGGATCCGACTGCGAGATGGAACGGGCTCGCGTCGAGATAGGCGTAGGGGTTGCTGACGGGTTCGAAATCCAGGCCGAAATTCGCGTTGGCCTTGACGAGCATGATGCGTGCTCGCTCCAGATGCTGAAGCAGGCCCTCATAGCCGAAGTCGATGTTCCAGTCGGGCGGCGTCTGATGGTTGATGGCGCGGTCAAGGTCCAAGACAACCGCGCTGACGTAATCGGATCGCCCGGCCATCGGATCCTCCGCCTGCTTGAGCCGCCCCTCGATGGAGGCAATGCGCGCCTTCATGGCGGCCGCGGCCGGACCGAAGCCGGCGAGCCCATCGTTCCAGATCGTGCGGGCCGCGACGCCGAAGGTCGACATGGCCAGAGCGTCGTCGAGCCAGCCCGCGCCGGTTGTGTCTCGCGCGAGAAGCGCCTCGGCGGCCGCGACAACAGCGTCGATGAGCGGCCCTGCCTCAGCGAGACCATCGAGGGCGTCGGCGGCAGCGACCGCAGGATCGCCGGCGGCTTGCACGGGCCGTGCGCTCTTCGTTGCGGCGCCCTGCCAGAATGCGGCATTGGCAAGCATGCGCGCCGGCGCATCGAGCACGTCCATCGACAGGCTCAATCCCATTTCGGGATGCGAACCGAACAGCACGACGCGGCCCTTGCCATAGGTTCCGGCGACGGCATTGAAGGCACCGGCGACGACGGCGCGATCGACCAGCCGATCATCACCGGCAACCCCGAGGAAGCCTTCCGAAGGGGTAAAGCCATCTTCCGTCCCGGCGACGGCGAGAAGGCCGACCGCATCCGGCACGCCATCGAGCGTGCCGGGCGCCATGTGATAGAGCGGACCGTTGTAGTGCGTGATCGGGAAAGCACTCGGCATGCCATAGGTGACCGGATGCTCGCCGGCGACTTTGGCGCGGAGCACCCCGACGCCGGGCGACTGCAGGCCGAGCCATTCGTCGCCCTTGTTCCAGACGGCGGCGTTGATCATCCGCATCTGCTGCTGCTGCGGACAGATCGTCAGGAAGCTCGGCGCGACAAGGGACGCGTCATAGGCCCCCGCGCAGCAGCCTAGATAGAGGCCGCCTTCGCGAACGAAGTCGGCGATGGCGCGGCATCCGTCCTCGCCGAGCGGATCGAGCTGACCCTGCATGGCGCGTGCTCCGCCACCCGGCACTGCCAGCAGATCGAAGTCGGCCAGTGCACCGTCCAGGATGTCCTCGGGAAAGACGAAATCCACGTCGAAGCCGAGTTCGCCATAGGAGGCGGCGTGGTTATAGGGTGCCCCGCCGCCACCATAGACCGCGACGCGGACGGGCCGAACAGGCAGCGCCTCGAGCCCTTCCGTGGTCGCGAGTTCGACGGTCTCCACGTCGAGCTCGGATGGGAGACTGTGCGATAGGTCGGCTGCGCTGGTTTCCACCACGATCGTGCCCGCAGGGAAGGTCGCGGTCGATCCGTCCGGCGTCCGACCCGAGAAGGCGCGGCTGGTCCAGAGCGGCTGCAGGCCCCGTCGCGACAGGAGATTGGCCGCGCGGTAGGCACCGGACCAGAGCGGTCCATCGGCGCGGAAGGCGATCGTGGTCATGGGAGAGCTCCCGACAAGGTTGCTTCACGGATTGGGGACGGCGCTGCCGCGGCGACCGGCACTCTGGCTCCGTCCGGACCGACACGGATGCAGGCCGTGAGATGGCGGTTTCCGGCACCGACGAGCGCTGGCTGCACCGCCGAACACGCGTCGAGCGCGACGGGACAACGCGGATGAAAGGTGCAGCCCGGCGGCGGCGCGAGCGGCGAGGGCGGTTCGCCGGTCGGCATCTGCAGCGGAACCGCCCGGGACGGATCGCGATCCGGGATCGCGGAGAAGAGCATGCGCGTATAGGGATGGCGCGGATCGGCGAACAGCGGCGCCGTATCCATCTCCTCGACGACCCGGCCGAGATACATCACCGCAACGCGGTCGGAAAAGTGCTGCACCACGCCGAGATCATGCGTGATGAAGATGATGGTGAGGTTGTTCTCACGCTGCAGTTCAGCGAGAAGGTTTAGGACCTGCGCCTGCACCGAAACATCGAGGGCCGAGGTCGGCTCGTCTGCGACGATCACTTCGGGCGAGGACGCGAGCGCCATCGCAATGCCGACGCGCTGCCGCTGGCCGCCTGAGAGTTCGGCTGGAAAGGCATTGGCATAGCTTGGTGCCATGCCGACGCGCTCCAGAAGTTCATCGACCCGTTTCCGACGTTCGGCCGACGTACCGATCCGATGGATATCCAGTGGCTCGCGGATCTGGGCGCCGATCCGCATGCGCGGATCGAGCGAGGAGTAGGGGTCCTGAAAGACGATCTGCATGCGGCGGCGGAAATCAGCCCGCCCGCGCCGATCGAGAGACGCGATGTCGCGGCCGCGATAGAAGACGCCGCCGGAGGTCGGCTGCAGCAAGCCGGCCAGCATCCGGCCGAGCGTCGTTTTTCCAGAGCCGGACTCGCCGACCACCGCGAAGATCTGCCCGCGCCGGATTTCGAGGTCGATTCCGTCGACCGCGGTGACGGTATGGGCGCCGCCGATCAGGCTGCCGCCCGACCGGAATTGGCGCGTGAGGCCCTGGGCCTGGAGGATGATGTCGTCAGGCGGCGTGGAGGACACAGGCCACCTCCCGATGCTTGTCGAGACGAACGCGCGGTGGGCCGGACGGATCGGCGCAGTCCGGCCGCTCGAATGCACAGCGTCCTCGGAAGCGGCAGCCGGACGGACGCATGCCGAGCGCCGGCACGCGGCCCGGGATGGTGGCGAGACTGCCGCGCGGCGTCCTGGCATTGGGCGCCGCTTCGAGCAGGGCTTGCGTGTAGGGATGAAGCGGGTTCGCGAAGACCGAGGCGACGGTGCCGGTCTCGACGATCTCGCCGGCATACATGATCGCGACACGGTCGCAGGTATGCGCCACGACGCCGAGATCGTGCGTGATGAGCAGAACGCCGGCGCCGCGCTCCTCGATGAGCAGCGTGCGGATGAGGCGCAGGATCTGCGCCTGGATGGTCACGTCGAGCGCCGTCGTGGGCTCGTCGGCGATGAGGAGGCGGGGCCGGCAGGCGATGGCGATCGCCAGCGCCGCCCGCTGGCGCATGCCGCCCGAGAGTTCGTGCGGATAGGCATCGAGCCTTTCCTCGGCGGCAGGAATCGCGACGCTCCTCAGCAGTTCCAGCGCCATGCGGCGCGCTTCCTTCCGGTCGACGTCGAGATGCGTCTGGAGCGTCTCGCCGATCTGCGAGCCGATCCGGAAGGCCGGGTCAAGCGCGGTCATCGGGTTCTGGAACATCATGCCAATGCGGCCGCCCCGCATGCGCCGCATCTCATCTTCCCCGATGTCAGCGAGGTCCTTGCCGTCGAAGCCGATGCGGCCCCCGGCGAGCCGGGCGTTGCCGGGGAGGAGGCGCATCAGGCTGAACGCGACCGTCGACTTGCCGCAGCCGGATTCGCCGACCAGGCCAAGCGCCTCGCCGCCGGCAAGATCGAAGCTGATGTCGCTGACGGCCTCCTGCCAATTGCCGCCGGTTTCGAACTCGGTGCGGAGATGATTGACCTCGAGCAGGCTCATTTGCGCCTCCGATTCGCAGCGTCGAGGAGGCGCGGCAGGCCGTCACCCATCAGGTTGAAGCCGAGCACCGCGACGAGAATGCCGAGGCCCGGGCAGATGACGAGCCAGGGCGCGTCGCCCATATAGGAGCGGCCGTCGGAGAGCATGAGCCCGAGCGAGGGCGTTGGCGGCTGCACCCCGAGTCCGATGAAGCTGATGGCCGCCTCCATCAGGATCGCCACCCCCATCAGCGCCGATGCCTGCACCAGGACGGGTGTGATCGCGTTGGGCAGGACATGCCGCGCCATGATCCGGACACGCGACGCGCCGCGGGCCCGTGCGCCTTCGACGAACAGCGCGTCGCTGACCTCGATGGCGGCGCCGCGCATGACGCGCACGATGATCGGGAAATAGACGAAGCCGATCGCAAGCGTCATCAGTCCGAGGCTCTGGCGGAAGACGCCCGCGAGCGCGACGACCAGCACGATGGCCGGGAAGGCCATGATGACGTCGACGGGCCGCATGATCACGGCATCGACGAACCCGCGCCGATAGCCTGCAAGAAGGCCGAGCGGTACCCCGACCACCATAGCGGCCGCGACGGAGCCGATGGCGGCGATCAGCGAGACGCGGAGGCCGAACAGCGCGCGGGTGAGGACATCGCGTCCAAAATTGTCGGTGCCGAAGAGGTGCGCCAGCGACGGCGGGCTGAGCACGGCGTTGAAGTCCATGCTTTCGGAATCATAGGGCGAGATGTAGGGCGCGAGCACGGCCAGCGCGGCCAGAAGCAGCACGATGGCTGCGCCGATGGCGGCCGGAGTCGGCTTCGACAGGGCCCTCAGGCGAGAGGATGCGGCCATGCTCATCGCGCTCCTCCCCTCAGCCGTGGATTGAGCCAGGCATAGAGCAGATCGGTCCCCAGATTGACGAGGATGAACAGCAGCGCGACGACCAGCATGCCGGCCTGAACGACCGGATAGTTGCGCTCCATCGTTGCCGTGACGATGAGGCTGCCGACGCCCGGAAGATCGAAGACCTGCTCGACGATCACGGCGCCACCGAGCAGATAGCCGAACTGCATGCCGATGACCGTGATGATCGGCACGCTGGCATTGCGCAGCACATGGCGGTTGATGATCGCCCGCGGCGGCAGGCCCTTCGCCTTGAGGAAGCGGACAAAATCGCGCGAGAGGACTTCGGTGACGGCGGATCGCGTGACGCGGACCAACACCGCCGAAAGGCCCGTCGCCAAGGTCAGCGCCGGCAGGGCGAAGGCGCGAAGATTGGCAAAAATACCGTCCGAGAACGGCACGAAGCCGGAGGAAGGGAACATTCCGAGCGTGAGTGAGAAGACGAGCACGAGCAGGATGCCAAGCCAGAAATCGGGGATCGAGATACCGATGAGGCCGAGCACGCTCGCGGCCTTGTCGGCTATGCCGTTCGGATGCACGGCGGCGCGGACGCCGAGTGGCACGGCGACGATGAGCGCCAGGAGGAGCGAGAGCAGCGTCAGTTCGAGCGTCACCGGCAGACGCGTTGCAAGGAGCTGCGTGACGGGGACGTTGCTGCGATAGTCGCGCCCGAAATCACCGGAGAACAGGGCGCCGAGCCAGCGCACATATTGTTCGTGCAATGGCAGGTCGAGGCCGAGGTCCCGCGTGATGGCGGCGAGACCCTCGGGTGTCGCCCGGAGGCCCATGATCACCTGGGCCGGGTCTCCGGGAATGAGGCGGAGAAGCAGGAAGACGACGATCGATACGCCGAACAAGGTCGGCAGCAGCAACAGCAGTCTTCTGACGGTCGAAGTCACGCCGGCTTCTCCTCTTTGTCCGAACCGACGCTTATGCGTCGATCCAGACATCCTCCATGCGCAGTTCGAGCGAGGGCAAGGTCTCGACGCCGTAGACGTTGGGGTGCGTCCAGTAGGTCCGGTCGAAATTGACCTGGAAGATCATCGGCGCGAGTTCCTCATGCAGTTTCATGAGCGTCGCGTAGGACTTCTTGCGGGCCTCGGGATCGACGGTGAAGTTGAAGCTGTCGATGGCCGCATCGAGTTCCGGCGACTGGTCGAAGCCCGAGAAGTTCCAGGCCGAGCCCGAGCGCGAGAGCGGGCCGAGGCAGTGGCCGACCGGATCAAGGGTCACGCTCCAATAGGTGCCCGTCATCTGGTAGCGCTTGGTGGTCAGCTCCTCGAACCAGCGGGCGGATTCGAAGGACTCAACCTGCATGTTGATGCCGATCTGGCGCAACTGCTGCTGCATCAGCTGGCCGACCAGAGGCTGCGTCGGAACCTGCGGCTGCGAGGCGAACGAGATGTCCAGCGTATCGATACCTGCCTTCTGCAAGGCTTCCCTCGCCTTGGCGAGATCCGGCGCACCCGAATAGGTATCGACGCCGGAGTACCATACATTGCTCGGCGAGACCGGCTCGAGCGACGGCACGGCCTGGCCGTGCCAGACGACATTCGCGATCGCCTTGCGCGGCATTGCCCATTGCATGGCCTGCCGGACGGCGACATTGTCGAAGGGCGGCTTGGTGGTGTTGAGCAGGAAGATGTCAGGGAAGAACTGACCGCCCGGATTGGCCTTCAACTCGGGATTCTGCTTCAGTTCGGCAACGCGGTGCAGCGGCACCTGCTCGATCCAGCCATATTCGCCGGTCTGCAGGCCATTGAGGCGCTGCGTATCGTCGGCGATGGCGCGGAAGATCAGCTTGTCGAGATAGGGCTGACCGGGCTTGAAGTACTTGTCCCAGCGCTCGAGCGTGATGTGGTCGTCCTTGACCCATTCCACGAACTTGAACGGCCCGGTGCCGATCGGCATCAGCTTCGGGTCATTCGTCTCGATCGCCTTCTTGTTGACGATCTCGCCGATCGCGGCGAGTGCCAGCAGGAGGCCGCCCCAGTTCGGCTTGGTGTGGAAGAGGACCTTGGTATCGCTCACCACCTCGACGCTCTCGAGCGGCTGCACGAATACGTGGTTGGCTGCGCCGAGCTTCGGATCGGCGAGGCGGTCGAACGTATATTTGACGTCGGCGCCAGTGAACTTCTCGTCGTTGTGGAACCAGGCGTTGTCGACGAGCTCGAATTCCCAGGTCTTGTCGTCGACCTGGCGCCACGACTTGGCAAGACCGGGCGCCAGCGTGCCGTCGCGCTGCGCATAGACGAGCTTGTTGAAGACGTTCTGGTAGACCTGCATCGAGGAATAGAGTTCCGCGAAGGCCGGATCCATGTTGACCGGCTTGTCGATCGTCGCGGCCGTCAGCGTGCCGCCGCGCTTCGGCGTCTTGCCCTGGGCGCGGGCCGAGCTGATGAGCCCGAGGCCGGGCACGAGACCGTTCGCCGCGCCGAGCGCGCCGATAAGCGTCAGCGAGTGCAAGAGCTGGCGGCGATTGATCCGACCCTGCCTGAACTTGAGCAGGAAGTCGGAAGTCTGGTCCTTCTGAAGTGTCATGCCCGTCTCCTTACTGTGCGTTTGGAGGCGCGATGCCCGGCGCCTGCGGCGAGAAAAGGAAGGGGAGTCGCCCCTTCTCGAATTCGGCTGCATCCAGCGCTCCACCGGACGGACGCCAGGAGGCCTTCGTCCGCTCCGCAGGTCCGGTTTCGAACTTGCTCATGTCACAGCTGGATTGTATGACAATCCGGAGGCTAGCATCGGCCAAACCGGCTCGTCAACCGGGTTTTGCTGATGTGGCAGGCAGTTTTTTATCTGCTCATTTATTGTTCAACTTGACCCCGCACAGGGCAGTAGGGCAGCTAGGACCTGCCTGCATTGCAGCAGGACGAGTCTCGTCTGACTTCGCGTAGGAAGCGCCGATGTCCGGTCTGAAAGAGGCCTTTGCAGGCCGAACGGTGAATTCGGGGAATGCCGAGGTCGGTCCGACGCGGCTCGTCGAGTATTTCAGGCCGCATGGAAAAGCGAAGCTCATGCGAGAGCAGGCGGTTTCCATCGTGCGGGACGCCATTATCGCCGGCCGGCTTCGGCCGGGCATGCGCCTCGTCGAACGCGAGCTTTGCGAGGCGCTCGAGGTCAGCCGCACCGTTGTCCGCGAGGTGCTCCGTGACCTCGAGGCCGAGCGGCTCATCGACGTCCTTCCGCATCGCGGCCCGATCGTCGCCATGCTCACGCCAAAGCAGGTGCGCGAAATCTATGCACTGCGGACGGAAATCGAGGTGCTTTTCCTGAGGTCCTTTGTGCGCACGGCGAGCGACGCGGACATTGAAGTCTTGCGCGGCATCCTTGCGGAACTGTCGGCTGCCGGCGCGCGCCACGACAAGACGGCCCTTATCGGGATCATTACACGCTTCCTGCACCATATGGCCGCAGTCGCCGATAACCAAGTCGGCGCAGAGATTTACGACCAGTTGCTCGCGCGGATCAACATGCTGCGCATCCTATCGATGAACACGCCTGGCCAGATCGAGGACAGCATCACGTCCATTACGCGCATCGTCGAAGAGGTCGCCGCGCGCAATGCTGATGCCGCGGAAAAGGCGCTCCGCGACTACACGACCCACGCTGGCGAGTCGGCGATCATCGAACTCAATAAGGAAGGGCGGACCGAGCCCGCCAAGGCAAAGAGCGCTCGCTCGGCGTCGACAGGCGTCTGATCTGCCGCCTGTCCGGGTTGCGCGCTCATATGAGCCAGCGCGGCCTGGCGTAGAACGCCTGCCGGGCGAGGGCCGATCGACGATGTTGAACGCCGATCGGCCTGGCAACGATGGCTATTGCCGTCTCATGCGCCGTCTTTGGCGAGCTTGTCGGCCGTCTTCGTCTCGAAATCGGCAGCGTCGTGCCGCTCGTGCAGCTGCTCGGAAGGATTGCCGAAGGTGCGGTTGACCATGCGGCCGCGTTGCACGGCTGGTCGCGCGAACAGCGCATCCGCCCAGCGCACCACGTTCTTGTACTCATGCACAGAGAGGAACTCGGCGGCATTATAGGCCATGCCCTTGACGAGCCCGCCATACCACGGCAGCACGGCGATATCGGCGATCGTGTAGATGTCGCCGGCCAGGAACTCGCTCTCCGCAAGGCGTCGATCGAGCACGTCGAGCTCGCGCTTCACCTCCATCGCGAAACGGTTGATGGCATATTCGATCTTCATCGGGGCATAGGCATAGAAATGCCCGAAGCCGCCGCCGAGATAGGGCGCGCTGCCCATCTGCCAGAACAGCCAGGACAGGCATTCGGCACGGGCCGGCTGATCGGTCGGCAGAAAGGCGCCGAACTTCTCGGCGAGATAGACGAGGATCGATCCCGATTCGAAGACACGGATCGGCGTCGCGCCCGAACGATCCATGAGAGCGGGGATCTTCGAATTCGGGTTGACCGCGACAAAGCCGCTTCCGAACTGGTCACCTTCGCCGATCTTGATCAGCCAGGCATCGTACTCGGCCCCGGAATGGCCGAGCGCCAGCAATTCCTCAAGCAGGATGGTCACCTTCTGGCCGTTCGGCGTCGCGAGCGAATAGAGCTGCAACGGATGGCGGCCGATGGGCAGGTCCTTCTCATGCGTCGGGCCGGCGATCGGACGGTTGATATTCGCGAAAGCACCGCCGCTCGGCTGGTTCCAGGTCCAGACCTTGGGAGGGACATAGTCTTGGGAATCCGTCATTCGTATCTCCGCGATTGCGTGGCCCTGTTCAAATGGCGGGATGTTGGCCGGATGGAAAGAGCGCGCGCCGCGCTTTCTCGTCGCTGGTCGGTCCGGAAATGAACATTCCCGCAGCGCGGCCCGGGCACCAGCCGCGATGACGACCAGGGCGCTCACGATTGTGCGGGCAGTTCCTTCGGGACTGCCCGCTTCAGTGGTCCGGCCTGCTCCTGGTTACTGGGTGAAGCCCAGATTCTCCATGTGGAGGCTGAGCGTCGGCGTGATGGCCGAGCCGGTAACATTCTTGTTCATCAGATAATTCAGCGTCTCGTAGTGCGAGAAGACGAGCGGGGCATCGCCGGTGACGATGGTGCGGATCTGCTGATAGAGATCTTTGCGAGCCGCCTCGTCGGAGCTCGCGGCGGCCTTGTCGATAAGCGCATCGACGGTAGGGTTCGAATAGCCGACGGTGTTGATGGGACCGCCCGACTTGATGACCAGTGAATAGAAATTATCGGGGTCGATCGTGCGCTCCTGATACGCGCTGGTGATCTGGTATTTGCCCGAGACATAGGCGTCGTACCAGACCGAGACATCGACTGGCTTGATCGTCATGTCGATGCCGATTGCCTTGAGTTCATCACGCACGACCTGGCCGGTCTTCAGCAATTCCGGATATTGCGGCAGGCCAAGATATTCGACGCTGAGGCCATTGGGAAATCCAGCTTCGGACAGCAATTGCTTGGCCTTGGCGATATCGGGCTCGGCGGCGAAGATGCCAGTCGGGTCGTACCAGCTGGAGCCGGTCGGCACTTCCTCGAGGCCGAGCTCGCCGGTGCCGAGATAGGCGACGTCGCGAATGTCGGCGCGGTTGATGGCGAGGGCGACCGCCTGGCGAACCTTTGGATTGTCAAAGGGCGGCTGCTTGGTGTTGAAGGCCAGGAAATCGGGGATGCCGGCGACCGGGCTCGTCACATAGGTGAAGCGCGTATCGGCCTTCAGCGACGGCACCAGGTTGAGCGGCACGGCGTCGACCCAGTCGAGTTCACCGGCAGACAGGGAATCGATGCGGCTCTGGTCGACCGGCAGGAACTTGAACGTGACGGTGTCGAGATGCGGCAGGCCCGCCTTGAAATAGGTGGCGTTCTTCTTCAGCGCGATGTGATCGCCCTGGACCCATTCGACGAATTCGAACGGACCCGTGCCGACAGGATTGCGAGTCGGATCGCCGCTCTCGATCGCCTTCTGGTTGACGATCTCGCCATTGGTCGCAAGGTTGGTCAGGAAGGGACCGAAGCCCGATTTCAGATGAAACACGGCAACCGCAGGGTCGCTCGCATCGATCGAGTCGATCTGGGCATAGAGCCCCGCATAGGCGCTCGCGGTCTTCGGATCCAGAATGCGCCCGAAGGTGTATTTCACATCGGCCGAGGTGAACTTTTCGCCGTTATGGAACGTGGCGTTTCCGACGAGGTCGAACTTCCAGGTCTTGTCGTCCACCTGCGTCCACGATGTGGCGAGATCCGGCACGAACTTGCCTGACGCGTCCATGTCGATGAGCTTGCTGAAGATGCCCTCATAGACCTGAGCGCCGGTATAGACCGACGACGTCGCGGGATCGAGCACGTCCGGCTCGCCCGTAAGTGCGGCCCTGAGATCGCCGCCGTCCTTGATCTCGGCAGACATTGCGGGGCTGCCGGCCACGGCGATGAGCGCGCCGAGCGACAGCGCGGCGAGGATGAGGGTCAGCTTCCTTGCGCCGCCGCGGCGCCCGCGGGTTTCGAATTGCATGATCGTGTTCCTTGGCTGATCGGATGATTTAGGCGGAGACACTGCGAACGAAATCGATAAAGGCGCTATTGAACGGATCGGGGCTTTCCCACAGGCAGGCATGACCGCCTGGAACGGTCTTCCATTCCGCGCCGGGAATGGCTTCCTGCAGCTTCCTGGAAAGGCGGACCGGGATCAGGATGTCTTCTTCTCCGGCGAGCACCAGCGTCGGCACCTTGATCGCGCCGAGCCGGTCGGTTGCGTCGTGGTCCTGGATCACGGCGAGCTGCGCGAGATAGACGTCGGTGGTCTGGTCGAGAGCCGCCATGGCCGCGGCGAATTCGGCGGCGTCTTCGGGGCGCTCCTCGAAGAACGGGCCAGTGAACGCCCACAGCGCCACGTCGCGCATGACGAACGGAACGCTGATCGTTTTGGCGATGTCGGCCCACATCGCGAACATCGTCTGGCAGAAGGCGTCTGGCTTGCCATAGGTGCAGGCGAGCGTCAGCGATTTGACGTCGTCCGGATAGGCGATGGCGTATTCCTCGGAGATCATGCCCCCCATGGACACGCCCATGAGATGGAAGTCCTTGAAACCGAGGTGATCGACCAATGCCTTGGTGTCGGCCGCCATCTGCCTGGAGCTATAGGGTCCCTGCGGTCGGTCGCTCTTGCCGATGCCGCGATTGTCGAAGCGCAGCACGCGATAGCCGGCCTCGACCAATGCGGGGATTTGAAAGCCCCATGAGAGCAGATCGTCGGCGAGGCCATTAACGAGAACGATGGTCTCTCGGGCGGCCGCGTCGCCGTCGATCTCGTAATTGATCGTAATTCCGTTCACGTGGGCTGTGGGCAAGGCGGCCTCCTTGGCGCGGATGAGCGAGGGCGGGGAATGGCGGCGAGCAGGGTGCGCGTATAGTCGTGGCGCGGGCTGGTCATGACGGTCTCGGTGTCGCCCGTTTCGACGATCTCGCCGCGATACATGACGGCGATCTCGTCGCTCACATGCTCGACGACGCCGAGGTCGTGGCTGATGAAGACCGACGCGACGCCGAGGTCCTTTTGCAGGTCCATGAGCAGATTGAGGATCTGAGCCTGGACACTCATGTCGAGCGCACTCACGGGCTCATCAGCGATGATCAGTTCAGGCTCGCTGGCGAGGGCCGCCGCGATGCCGACGCGCTGGCGTTGACCGCCTGAGAGATGCGTCGGCAATCTCCCGGCGAGGGCAGGGTTGAGGCCGACGCGGTCGAAGAGGTCGAGAACCCGTCGCTCACGATCGGCCGGTGCGCCGATGCCGAAGCAATCGAGGGATTCGCGAACGCTGCGGCCGGCTGACCAGCGTGGATCGAGGCTGCCGAACGGATCCTGGAACACCGGCTGGACGCGGCGGCGGAAATCGGCGAGGGCGCGACCCGACAGCGCCTGCACCTCGACGCCGTCGAAGATCACGGCGCCGCTGTCCGGCCGCGTGAGGCCCAGGATGCAGCGGCCGAGCGTGCTTTTGCCGCTGCCGCTCTCGCCGACGAGCCCGAGCGTCCTGCCGCGCGCGACGGAGACCGAGACGTCGTTGAGGGCTGGCGGCGGCTTGCGGCCCCATGGCCTGCCGCTGGTGTAGCTCTTGCGCAGATGTTCGACCCGCAGCAGATCAGCCATTGGCAGCTCCGATGGCGGCACGCAGCAGTTCGGCCTCACGCAGGCTCTCGACGCTCCACTCCGCAGGAATGACTGGCAGGCGCGCGCCGCGCGGAGCACCGGCGGGGTTGGCGGCGAACAGCGCGCGCGTATAGGGATGGGCCGGGTTGGCGAACAGCGCCTCGGTCGTCGCGGTTTCGAGCAGCTTGCCGCCATACATCACGCCGACCCGGTCGCAGATCATCGAGACCACGCCAAGATCGTGGGTGATGAGCAGGACCGTGGTGCCGTGATCGCGCCGGAGCTTGTCGATGAGCTGCAGCACCTGCGCCTGGATGGTGACATCGAGCGCGGTGGTCGGCTCGTCGGCGACCAGCAATTGCGGATTGTTGGCGAGGGCGGCGGCAATGACGATGCGCTGGCGCTGACCACCCGAGAAGCGATGCGGCACGTCACCATAGCGGGCGGCGGCATCGGCAATGCCCACTTCGCCCATCAAGGCGATAGCGCGGGCCTTGGCCTGGCGGGCCGTAACCGGGTAATGGGCCCGGATCGTTTCGGCGATCTGGTCACCGACAGGCCAGGTTGGATCGAGGCTGGCGGTTGGATCCTGGAAGATCATCGAGACTTCATCGCCGCGCATCGAGCGGAGCGCTTCGTCATCGAGGCCGACCACCTCGCGATCATTGATCCTGATGCTACCGCTGACCGCAGCATTCGCAGGCAGGAGGTCCATCACCGCGTTCGCAAGCGTGCTCTTGCCGCTGCCGCTCTCGCCGACGATGCCGAAGATCTCGCCGCGATGGACTTGAAGCGAGACCCCATCGACGGCAGGCGCCGGCTGCGCGGCGCCGGCCGTGTTGAAACGAACCCCGACATTGTCCAGCGACAGTATCACGCTCATTCGCCCACCCCGCGGGGATCGAAGATCCGGCGCAGCCCCTCGCCGAGAAACGTGAAGCCCAGCACGGCAACGACGATCACGAGGCCGGGAAATATCTCGACCCACGGCGCCTGGATCAAAACCTCGCGCCCATCGGCCAGCATGCCGCCGAGCGACGGGGTCGGCGGCTGCGTGCCGAGCCCCAAGAAGCTGAGGCCGGCCTCGAGCTGCAGGGCGAAAGCGCTGAGCACCGATGCCTGGACGATGGCCGGGCCGAAGGCGTTCGGCGCGACATGGGTCACGAGTACCCGCAAGTGACTGGCGCCGCGGGCGCGGGAACCGGCAACATAATCGTTGCGCGCCACGATCAGCGTACTGGTGCGCATGACGCGGGCGAGGATCGGCAGGTAGATCACCGCGATGGCGAGCGCGGCAATGACACTACCCGGCCCGAGGATGGCGATGAAGGTCACCGCCAGCAACATGGCTGGGAACACCAGGATGAGATCGAGCGTGCGCGAGATGGTGCTGTCGACCCAGCGTCCGAAATAGCCGGCGAGGAGCCCAAGCGGCACCGCGAGGATGAGCGAGGCGAGAACCGCCGAAACCGATACCAGAAGGCTCGCGCGAAGGCCGTAGATGACCCGGCTCGCCACGTCGCGCCCCAATACGTCAGAGCCGAACGGATGCTGCAGATCCGGCGCACCGAGAACGCGATGGACGTCGACGGATTCGGGATCGTGTGGGGCGATCAGCGGCGCGGCGATCGCGACAAGAGCCAGCAACGCGAGGATCAGGCCGCCGAGCAGGATGAAGTGTCTCGGCGAGCGGCGCGGGGTGCCGACTTCAAGGCTTTTGGCCGGTAGGTTGGCCGTTGCGGTCATGTGCCGCCTCCATCCGCGACGCGCGGATCGAGCCAGGCAACGACGAGGTCGGTGATCAGCGAAACGACGATGAAGATCGTGGCGATGGCGAGAATTCCGACCTGCACGGTTGGATAGTTGCGTTGGTTGATGCCCGTGACCACGAGCCGGCCGACGCCGGGCAGGGCGAACATCGTCTCGATGATGATGGCGCCGCCGAGGAGCACGCCGACCTGGATACCGATCACGGTGACGATCGATGGCCCGGCATTGCGCAGCGCATGGCCGAAGATGATGCGCCGCGTGCCGATGCCCTTGGCGCGGAGAAAGGTGATGAACGGCCGGTTCATCACCGAACCGACGGCCCCCCGCGTGGTGCGAAGGATATAGGCGGCCTCGCCGGTGGCGAGCGTCAGCACCGGCAGCACCATGTAGCGCAGATTGCCGACCGGATCGGTGGCAAACGGCACGTAACCCGACGGCGGAAGGATCACCAGGGTGCCCGCGAAGATGAGCACCAGCATGATGCCGAGCCAGAAGTCGGGAACGCTGATGCCGAAAATCACGAAAGCTTCGGTCAGCCGCTTGATCCAGCGGCCGCCTGTCGCCGCCCGCACGCCAAGGGGCACGCCGACGAGCACTGCGAGCAGCATGGAAAGACCGGTGAGCTCGAAGGTGACTGGCAGGCGCTGCGCCAGCAATTGCGCGAGCGGGGCGTGGCTGACGATGTCCTTGCCGAGATCGCCGCGCAGCAGAGCGCCGGCCCAGCCGAGATATTGATCGAGAAGGCTCTGGTCGAGACCGAGCCGATGCCTCAGTTCCGCGACATTGGCATCGGTGGCGCGGAAGCCTAGCATCGTGCGCACCGGATCACCAGGCACCAGGCGGATGATGAGGAAGACCACGACGCTCATGACGAACAGCATGGGGATCGTGAGGAGCAGCCGCCGCAGGATAAACCCCAGTTGCCGGCTCATGGGGTTGCTCCGGGCTCAGACCCGTCATGCTCGGCCCGGTCGACCAGCTGGCGGATGAGATTTTCGGAGAGGGTGAAATGCTTGGCCGCGATCGCCGCCGCCGCGTCGCCGTTTCCTTCGGCAACTGCCGCAACCAGTTCGGTATGCTGGCCGATTGCTGTGCGCCGCGCTGCGTCGGTATAGGGTTCGGCGCCGAGATTGAGCGTGATCTTGGCGCGAAGATCCACCGACATCGCGACGAGAATCGGATTGTGCGTCGCCTCGGCGATCGCGAGATGCAGCGCCGAATCCGCGCGCCGAGACGCGTCGTGGTCAGGCGCGTCGAGATAGGCCTGCAGCGCCTTGGCCATGGCGGCGATATCGCCGTCGGTGCGCCGTATCGATGCCGTGCGGGCGATCATCGGCTCGACCAGCGTGCGCGCATCGAAGATGTGCTCAAACTCGCTCCATTTGGCGATGATTTGCCGCCGCACATGCTCGGCCGATTTCGGACCCCAATTGGCGAGGACGAAATAGCCGCCGTTGCGGCCCCGACGCACCTCGAGATAGCCGGTGTCCGTCAGCTGTTTCAGAGCCTCGCGCACCGAAGTGCGGGAGACCCCGAGCATGGCAGCGAGCTCACGCTCGGTGGGGAGTTGCTGGCCCGTGACATAGACACCGAGCGCCACCGCGGTCACCAGCCGATCGACGACGTCGTCGGCGACATGCCGCGTCACAATGGGCGCGCTCCAGTGCCGGGCACTGGCGTCGCCGGTTTCGATCGCTGCGGGCGGAACGATTGGCGTCTTCGCGGCCATGCTGCGCCCGCTCATTGCGCGTCCTCGCCCTTGAAGCGCATCAGGATGAACCGCGCGAGGGTCTTGGCTGCGTCGACGATGCTTTGAAGCTCCACCGATTCATCGATGCCGTGCATGTCATGCGCGACGGCGCCAAAGCAGATGGCGGGCTTGTCGAAATCGTTCAGATAAACCCGCGCATCGGTGGTGCTGCCGAGGCTGTAGACGGCAGGGGCTGCGCCATGGGCGGAGTAATGCGCGGCCGACAGATCGCGGACCAGTCTCGCCTCGCCGTCCAGCAGATAGCCCCGTGCCCGAAAGCCGGTGAGGCTCACCTGAGGCTGGATCGGGAAGTCGGCCTGCGCGGCGAAACGCGCAATCACCTCGCGAAGCGCCGCCTCCGCCTTGTCCGGCGTCCAGGCGCGCGGATAGCCGGCGCGGACGCTGAAGGTTGCATGGGAGGGAACCGTCGAGGTCCAGTCGCCGGCTTGCACCTTGCCGAGGTTGAGCGCGTAGGGGTTGAGATTGGTCGCCATGCTCGGTTCGGGCTCGGACCGGCCGAGATCCTCTGACCACGCGCGCAGCGCCTCGATCAGCCGAAGGCCCTTATCGATGGCGCTGCTATGCGCGCCCGCGTCGTGCGCATGGCCGGAAGGCGAGGCGATGGCTATGTCGAGCCACATCACGCCGACGCCGCCGACCAGTAAGCCGAGATCGGTCGGCTCCAGCAAGACGACTTCGGGCGCGAGGACGCCGTGTTCGCTGACAGAGCGCAGGGTGCCGTTGCCGGTGCACTCTTCCTCGACCACTGCAATGAAGCCGAGGCGCTTAGCGGCGAAGAGGTCAGGCGCGACGTCGAGAACGGCGCGAAGCGCCAGCAGGCCGACCGCGAATCCGCTTTTCATGTCGGCGGCGCCGCGACCATAGAGCCGGCCATCGCGGCGCATCGGCTCGAAGGGCGGATGTGTCCAGAGTTGCGGATTTTCGGCCGGAACGACGTCCATGTGTCCATTGAGCAGCAGCAGCAGGTCGCCATCGCCGGGCGTCCGCGCCACCACCTGGTAGCGGCCCGGTGTCACCTTCTCCACGCGCGGCGCGATGCCAGCGCGATCATCCATGAGAGGGCCGCTGGCGAAGGGGAGGCGCTCGACTTCCAAACCCAGCAGGGAAACCTCGCGGGCAAAGACTTCCATCGCCGACTGTTCTGAGCCGACGATACTGGGCTCACGCACCAGCCGCTCGAGGAAGGCAAAGGCGGCCTCGCTGTGGGTCTCTATGGCGCGATCGACGTCCAACTGCATCAGGACCACTTTTTTGGTTTATAGTTCAGACCCTATGCCAAACAGGACGCCTCGATCAAGCGATCTGCCAACGAAAATTGCATTCTTTCGGATGCCTAACTTATGGGCGGACCGAGATGCCAACAGCACACTCACCGCGGCAGCGAACGGCTGGACCCGACCTTGCCGGCAGGTGATGCGGCGATGGGACATCAGGGAGTGCTGCCGGAATGTCTGCGGATGGGCTAGAAGGGAATGAATCCCTCGCGGCGCAGTCCGCATGACCAAGAGCCATGGCCAGAGCCCCGTCCGACGGCAGCAAGCCCTACTACCAGATCGTGCGCGAGGTTCTCTCGGCCAATGTCGCGAATGGCAATCTGCCGATCGGGACACGGCTGCTGACGACCGCCGTAGCCGATCGCCTCGGCGTCAGCCGGCCGCCAGTGAAGCGGGCGCTGGAATTGCTCGCGGCGGATGGCGTCGTGACGGCGCTGAGCTCGCAGGGCTATGTCGTCGGCGCGGCGAGCGGTGAAACCAGCCCGGAGCGTACAAACCTGCATCGCCTGCAGCTCGACCTTCCGCCCGAGCTCGGCGACAATCTCGGGCAGGCGCGCTGGGAACGGATCTTCGAGGCCGTCGAGGCGGAGATCCTCAACAGCATTCCCTTCGGCACCTTCCAGATCTCCGAGTCGCTCATCGGCGAGCATTTCGATGTCAGCCGAACGGTGGTGCGGGATGTGCTTTCGCGTCTCGATGCGCGCGGACTGATCGTCAAGGATCGAACTTCGCACTGGATCGCGGGACCGCTGAGCGCGCGGATGCTCGACGACGCCCACGAAATTCGCCGCCTGATCGAACCGGGTGCGCTCGCCTCCGCAATGCCGCTGCTGGCCGAAGGTTTCCTGAGCGACGGGCGTTCCACGGTTGCCTCCGCGCTGTCGCGATCGGCGGCACTTTCTGTCGAAGAGGTGGACGCGATCGAGCTGGAGCTGCACGTCGACACGCTGGATGCGCTCCGTAACCGGCGCCTCGCCGGAGCCGTGCGGCTCCAGCAGGTGTCGCTTGTCATCAATAGGCTGTTCGCCACCTATATCGGCCTGCATGACGAGATCGAAATGCTCCGGGAGCACGCGCTCGTCTATGATCACATGCTGCTCGGCGATGCGGATGGGACCAGCGCCGCGATGCGGCATCACCTCGACGCCGACCATGCTCGCAGCCGCGCACGGCTGAAGGTGCTCTCGGTCTTCGATGCTGCCGAGATCGCTCCCTATCTCATCCGGATCCACTAGCACCGTTCCAGGAGTGCCGTTTGTCCAGCCCGCCCAAGCTCCGCGTCATCGGCCGCAGCGAGGTCCTGCCTCGTCCGGTCCTGGAGCAGGCCGCCGCCGATCTACCCTTCGATATCGAGTTCGAACTCATCGACAGCGTGAAGGGCCTCCAGCGCGTCGTCTCCAGTCCGGAGACCTTCGACGTCTATCACCAGTGGCATACGGTCGACCTGATCTGGACAGCACGTGCCGTCCAGGCAATCGACCTCTCCCGCATCGACCATGCCAATCTCATTCGCGGCCAGGCGCTCGGGCGGCAGGGTGATGGCCGCGCCATGGGCTCGGTGTTCAACCAGCTCTTCCTGCAGCCGTCAGGCGCGCTCGGCTCGGCGCCAACCGACCGGATCGTGATGCTGCCGCTGCTGCATGGCGTCGATGCCTTCGCCTATCTTCCCTCCGTCATCAGGGAGTTCGATGACGGCACGCCGAATAGCTGGGGTTGGCTGCTCGATCCCCGGCTTGCGGGGCGGGTGTCCATCATGAGCGATCCGGTGCTGGGCATGATCGAGGCGGCGCTTGCGGTCGAGGCGGCCGAGGGCATCCGCATTGCCGATGTCGGCAACCTCTCGGTTGAGGAAATCGACATCATCGTCGATATTCTGCTGCGCCGGAAGAAGCTCGGCCATTTCAAGACGATCTGGGGAAACTACCGCGAATGCGCCCGCTCGATGCAGCGCGGCGTCGTCCTACAGTCGATGTTCTCGCCGGCGCTCGCCATGCTTCGAAGCCAGGGCATCCCGGTCATCTCTGCCGTACCCCGCGAGGGCTATCGCGGCTGGCATGTCGATCTCTGCATCTCGTCGGCTGCCAAGGGCGGCCAGCTCGATGCCGCCTATGCCTATCTCAACTGGTGGATGAACGGGAAGGGCGGTGCGGTCACCACGCGGCAGGGCTACTATTTCGCCCAGCCCGAACTGGTCAGGCCACATCTCTCGGCTGCCGAGTGGGACTATTGGTATGCCGGCAAGCCGGCCGCGACGGCCCTCAGCGACCCGCTCGGCCAGCCCGCGATTGCGCCCGGCGAGATACGCGAGGGCGGCTCTTATTTCGAGCGGATGTCGCGTGTCCGCGTGTGGAATGCCTTCATGGACGAGCACACTTATCTCGTCCGGCGCTGGCGTGAATTTCTGGAAGCGTGAGGGCCGCGCCGGAGCGCGGCCCATTTGCTCAAGCCGCTGACCGGCGGGCGGTGGTCGCGTCGGCATCGACCTTGCCGGACACGATGACGACGCCATAGTCGCGTTCGGCGACATCGGCGGTGATAAGGTCCTCGAGAACATCCGTCAGCACCGATTCCGGGCTGCGTTCGAGCGGGTTGCCATAGCCGCCTCCGCTCGGCCCCTCCGAGATGAGGTGATCGCCGGCCCTGATCTTGTGATAGGGCACCTTGGAAACGAGGTCCTCGGCGCCGCCGGCCTTGTGGATCAGCTTCAGCGAAGCCTGGAAGCCGTCCTGCCCGCCGTCATAGCCCCACGGACGGTAGCGATGGCCGTCGCCCTCGACTGAGAAGGCGCCGTCGTCGAGGAAGGTGAACTCACGGATGGTGCCGATGCCGCCGCGGGTGCGCCCGGCGGCCATCGCATTGTGCCGAAGTTCGTAACGGTCGACGCGGATCGGCAGATGCGATTCGATGTCCTCGATCGGGTTGTTGCGCGTATTGGCGAACAACGTGTCGACGGCGTCCATTCCGTCCGACCCGAAGCGGCCGCCATAGCTCCCTTCCAGGATCTCCATGTGCACCCACTGGCTGCCTTCGCGCATGCCCGAAAAGGCGACGACGCGCAGATTGCCGATGCCGGCCGAGACCTGGCGCGGGACCGCCTGTGCCAGAGCTTTCATGACCGTGTCGGCAAGCGCATTGCCGGGGCAGAAACGCGCGATAACGGGGGCCGGGAAGATCGGGTTGGCGATCGTGCCGCGCGGGGCGACGATGGTGATCGGCCGCGTCAGCCCTTCGTTCTGCGGAATGTTGCCGTAGACGACGCTGTCGAGCAGGATCGAGCGCAGCGTCAGCCAGATCGAGATATCGACCGTTCCGACAAGCGGCATGTTGATCGGCTTGTCCGGCAGCTGCGGTGCCGTTCCCGTGAGGTCGACCGTGATGCTGTCGCCGCGGACCTTGAGCGTGACCGCGATCGGCAGGTCGCGACGCGACGGATCGGCATCGTCGAGAAAGCCGTCGATATGCGTCGTCGCCGCGTAGTCGCCATCGGGCAGCGCCGAGATCGCGTCGCGCATCAGCCGCTCGGAATAATCGAGCAGGTCCTCGAATGCATCCATCACGGTCTTCAGGCCATGATGGTTGACCAGCGCCAGGAAACGCTCGGCTCCGATCTGGGCGGTCTGCACCTGGGCTTCCATATCGCCGACGACCAGCGCCGACGCGCGGATATTGTCGCGGAGGATCGACCAGACGGCCTCGTTGCGCCGTCCGGCCTCGACAACCTTGATCGCCTTGAACTGCAGGCCCTCGGCAAAGGTGTCGACCGCGTCGACGATGCCGGTGCTGCCTGGCGTCAGGGCGCCGATGTCGAGATGATGCGCCGTGGTGACGGAAAAGCCGATCAGCGTGCCGTCCAGGAACACCGGCACCGCGAAGCCGACATCCGGGCCATGGCTGGCGCCGCCATAGGGATCGTTGTGCATGATGACGTCGCCGGGCTGCAGCGTCTCGCCGCGCGCCGCCATCTGCTTGAGGATGCCGCGGATATAGCCCGGTATGGGCCCGGACTGCAGCGGCGTGCTCATGCGGCATTCGCAGAGCTGACGGCCCGTGGCGTCGGTCAGCGCGGTACCGAAATCCTCGGATTCGCGAATGATGCTCGAATAGCTCATGCGCATGAGCTTGTGGCCCATCTCGACGGCGATGTTCTCGAGCGCGCCCTGGATCACGGCGCCTGTGACGGGATCGACGCGGGTCGGCGCCGCGGCGCGGCCGGCGGAAGTCTTGCTCAGCGTGTTTTCGCTCATCTCTCTCTCGCTCAGTTCGCCGCTTCGATCGTGATCAGGATGCTGCCGGAGGCGTCCACGACGGCGCGGGTGCCGGGCGGCATCACCGTGGTGGAATCCGTCTGCAGGATGATGGCCGGCCCTGTGAAGGCCTCGCCGACGGGTAGCGCCGCACGGCGATAGATCGGCGTCTCGAAGGTTTCGAGCCGGTCGCCGGCGCGGAAGACGGAGGGTGCCGTGCGGACGAGTGCCTCTGCGAGGCTGCCGCCCGCCGGCGCCGTCAGCTTGTCTAGCTTCGGCATGCGGCCGATGCCGCTGACCCGAAGATTGACGATCTCGATCGGACTCTGGCGGAAGGCATGGCCGTACTCGGACGCATGGGTGCGATGGAAGGCTTCGAACGTCTCGGTGAGCTTCTCGGCCGTGATTTCGCCCTCGGGGAAGGGGATCTTCAGCTCATATCCCTGACCGACATAGCGCAGGTCGCCGATCCGGCGGAACGAGACGTCGGCCTGGTCGATGTGATCGGCCGCGAACTGCGCCGACAGCTCGGCCTCCATGGCCGCGATATCGCTATTGAGCCGGCCGAGATCGACCGCACCGGAAACCTGGAACTGGGTTCGCGTCACATCATATTTGAGGTCGGTCGTGAGCAGGCCCATGGCCGAGGTGATGCCCGGATAGGGCGGCACGATGACCTCGCGGATGCCCAGCATCGCGGCAACCTCGACGCCGTGCAGCGGACCTGCGCCACCGAAGGCGACGAGCGCGAAGCCGCGCGGATCGATGCCCTTCTGGATCGTGCGGGAGCGGATGGCGTTCGCCATGTTCGCATTGATGATCGTCAGGATGCCGTGCGCTGTCTCCTCGACTGGCAGCCCCAGCCGTCCTGCGAGATCCGTCACCACGCGCCGCGATGCCGCTTCGTCCAGCGTCATGCCGCCGCCGAGGAAATCCTCTGCGATGAGGCGGCCGAGAACGAGGTTCGCGTCGGTGACGGTGGGCTCGGTTCCGCCGCGGCCATAGGCGGCAGGGCCCGGCACTGCACCAGCCGATTGCGGCCCGACGCGGAACGCGCCGCCGCGGTCGATATGGGCGATCGAGCCGCCGCCGGCGCCGATTGTGTGAATGTCGATCATCGGCGTCAGCAGCGGGAATCCCGCAATCGAAGTCGAGCGCGCATCCGTCTCCGCGAAGACGCCGTCGACGACGATGCCGATATCCGCGCTGGTGCCGCCGATGTCGAAGGTGATGAGTCGGCTGCGCCCGGTCAGGTCGCCGATCCACTTGCCGCCCAGCACGCCGGCCGCGAGGCCCGACAACAGCGTCAGCGTCGGCTTCTCGACCACCATCTTCGTGGTCGCGACGCCGCCATTCGACGCCATGATCCTCAGATCGCCGTTGATGCCGCTGTCGCGGAGCGCCGTGTCGAGGTGGTCGATATAGCGATCGACCTTGGGACCGATGAAGGCGGCGAGCGCGGCGGTGGTGAAGCGCTCGAATTCACGGAACTGAGGCGAGATGAAGGACGATGTCGTCACGAAGGCGCCGGGCATCACCTCCTCGACGATTGCCTTCGCCTCGAGCTCATGCGCCGGGTTGAGATAGGAAAACAGGAAACAGATCGCGACGGACTCGACGCCTTCTGCCTTCAGTTCGAGAGCGGCGCTGCGGACCGCGTCGCGATCCAGCGGCACGAGTACCTCGCCCGTCGGCGGCACGAGGCGGCCCGGGACGGTCTTGCGGTGCTGGCGCTTTACAAGGGGGCGATGCTGCCAGGGCAGCTCCTGGATGATCGAGTAGTGCTCGACGCGCTGATGCCGCCCGATATGGATGATGTCGCGGAAACCGTCATTGGTAATGAGGCCAGCCCGCGCGCCCTTGTTTTCGAGCACCGCATTGGTTGCGGTTGTCGTGCCGTGAAAGACATAGTCGATCGTCGCCGGATCGACGTCGTTCGCGGCGCAGAGTTCGCGGATGCCGGTCATCACGCCCCGAGAAGGATCGTCGGGCGTCGTCGAGACCTTGTGGATGGCGAGCGCGCCGCTGTCCATGTCACAATAGACCAGGTCCGTGAAGGTGCCGCCGACATCGACGCCGATTGTTCTCATCATGTTCTCCGAAGGCTATCCGCCCATCGATTTGGTACTATGGATTCATAGTCCATATTTTGTCGCCGACGTCCAGCACGAAGCGGTCTTGCCGGTTCACTTGGCTGTCCTCCTGCCTCCTGTCGTTCGCTCGGGGAGGCCAATGGTCAGTTGTTGTACATCTGCTGCCTGATTTGTCGGCGGCCTGCCAATGGTTGAACCATTTCGAAAGGATGGGCTGCTTGCGGGCGAGAATTGCGGTAGCTGAGCCAAACAGTCGTTGACGCGCACGGGAAAACAGGCTGTGAATAGTGAACTATGTATACCAACGGCAAAGCGGCACTTACCAAGAGGACGGGAGCAATGATGTCAGGGAACGCAATCAGGTTGGCCGGTGCGGCCTTGGCCGTCGGCCTCGCGATGGGGAGCGCTCATGCCGAGGACGCCCCGGCGAAGGCGGCCGCGGATATAGCGAAATATACGTCGATCCCCGGTTTCACCGCGGCGGGCGAGCCCTTCGACGCGAAGGCCTGCATGGCCGACAAGTCGATTCTCTCGATCCCCGGTTCGAGTTCCGTCCCGTTCCTGGCCACGATCAATGCCTCGATGGCGCGGATCGCCAAGGATGTCGGCTTCAAGTTCCAGATCTGGGAGAACCAGGGCCAGCCGACGCAGTGGGTGCAAGGCATCGAATATGGCGTCGCCAACAAGTTCAACCTGATCGATCTCTTGGCCGGCGCCGATCCGCGTTCGCTGGTTCCGCAGATCAAGGCCGCCCGCGATGCCAGCGTCACCGTCACGGCATCGCACGTTACCGGCTTCGAGCAGGATGTCCCGGGCGGCGTCTCCGCTGCGATCCCGATCGACTACAAGCAGGCGGGCAAGCTGCTGGCCGAATGGACGATCTCCAAGACCGGTGGCAAGACCAACGCCCTGGTGCTCGTCACCAACGAGGTCCTGTCGACCGACTCAATGGTCGCCGGCCTCAAGGAGGCCTTCGCCGATTGCCCTGATTGCACCTATAAGATCGTCAACGTCTCGATCCCCGATTGGGCCAGCAAGATCCAGCCGAACGTCCAGTCGGCCGTGATTGCTGATCCTGGCCTCAACTACGTGATCCCGATCTATGACAGCATGTCCCAGTTCGTGGTCCCGGCGCTGACGATCACCGGCGCGACGGATCGTGTGAAGGTCGCCACCTTCAACGGGACCCCATTCGTGCTCGACATGATCCGCAACGGGCAGGTCGAGATGGATGTCGGCGAGAACCTCGACTGGATCGCCTATGGTCTGCTCGATGCGCAGATGCGTCTGCTCTGCGGCCTCCCGGCCGTGAAGGACCCCAAGATCCCGCTCCTCATTTTCGACGCCAGCAATGCGGCGACCGCAGGTACGCCGGCGGAATCCTCCAAGGGCTACGGCGACGCCTATCTCGCGGGCTACAAGGCGCTGTGGAAGCTGTGACTTCAGGCTCTTCAGCGGGTACTGCGGGCGCGGGTGATACCGCGCCCGCGATCGCGCTTCGCATCGAGCGACTTTCGAAGCATTTCGGCGGCGCGCGGGCGCTTGCCGATGTCACGCTGGAGGTCCGGCGCGGCGAGGTCCATGGACTGCTGGGGCAGAACGGCTCGGGTAAGTCGACGCTGATCAAGGTGCTCGCCGGCATGCATGCGCCCGATCCAGGCGCGCGGCTGGTGGTGGCGGGGCGCGAGATCGATCTGCCGCTGCCGCCGGGAGAATTCCGCAGGATCGGCATCGCCTTCGTGCACCAGCATCTCGGCCTCGTTCCGTCGATGACGGTGCTTGAGAACCTCTTGGTCGGCGAGCATGCGACGCGTGCCAACTGGAAGATCGGCTGGCGCCGGAAGGCCGAGCGGGCGCTGGCCTTGTTCGCGCGGTTCGGACTGACGCTTGATCCGTTCGCGCCAGTCGAACGGCTGAGCTCGGTGCAGCGGGCGCTGTTCGCCATCGTGCGCGCCTTCGACCAGCTCGAGCAGACGCCCGAGGCTGCTGCCCGCATCCTGATCCTCGACGAACCGACGCCATTCCTGCCGGCCGGGGACGTCGAGAAGCTGTTCGCGCTGGTGCGCAACATCGTTTCGGAGGGGGCGAGCGTCATCTTCGTCTCGCACGACATCGACGAGGTCGCACAGATCACCGATCGGATCACCGTGCTCCGCGACGGCCGCGTCGCGGGTACCCTCGATACCGCAGGGGCAAGCAAGGCTGAGATCATCGAGCTCATCGTCGGGCGAACGGTCGACCTTGCGGGCATGCGCCCGCCACGGCGCGAACTCGGGCCCGAGGCAGTGCTGGTCAGCGGCCTTGAGGGACGCGGCGTCGCAGGCCTCACCTTTCGCGTGCGTGCCGGCGAAGTGGTTGGTGTTACCGGGCTGATCGGCTCGGGCTATGACGATGTCGTCGGAATGTGCTTCGGCGCAGTCCGCGCGGAGGCCGGCTTCCTGACATTGCACGGCGCTGAACAAGACCTGGCGCTGGCCAGCCCGCATCGATCTGTTGGCATGGGTATCGTGCTCATACCCGGAGATCGCCTCGCGGCGGGCATCGTTCCGACCCTTTCCATTACCGACAATGTTACGCTGCCCGTGCTCGATCGGTTCGGCGGCAATGTGATGCTGTCGCGGCGCGCCATGCGCAGCTTCGCGGCCGGACGCAATGAGGCCTTCGACGTGCGTCCGCGCAGTCCCGATACGCTGATGAGCGCGATGTCGGGAGGCAATCAGCAGAAAGTCGTGCTGGCGAAATGGTTTCAGATGAATCCGCGCCTGGTGCTGCTTGACGAGCCGACGCAGGGCGTCGATGTCGGTGCCCGCGCCCAGGTCTTCGCCGAGATCCGAACGATGGCGGGTGAGGGCGCCGCGATCATCTGCGCCTCCTCCGACCATGAGCAGCTCGCCGCCATCTGCGATCGCGTCCTTGTCCTTTCGCGAGGCCGGCTGGTCGCCGAGCTTGCCGGCGACGCCATCTCAAAATCCGCCATCGCCGAGAGTTGTTATCTCACGGCCGATGATCTCGACCGCACGACCGCCAAGGAAGCCCCCGCACCATGAGCGCCGACATCGCTGCCCAGGATGCCGCCCGCCGACAGATCTGGATCGATCGCGGCGAGCGCTATGGCCTTTTGATCGCATGGCTGATCGTGATCGCCGCATTTGGCCTCGCGAAGCCCGGAATCTTCCTGTCCTGGGCCAACTTCTCGACGATTTTCGGATCACAGGCCGTGCTTGTCGTCATGACCCTCGGCCTGATCATCCCGCTCACTGCAGGCGATTATGACCTGTCGATCGCCGGCAACCTGACACTGAGCTCGATGACGATCGCCGTGCTCAACGTCTATTTCGGCTGGCCCATCTTCGCCGCCGCGTTGATGGCGCTGGCGGTCGGGCTGGCGATCGGAGCCGTCAACGCGTTCCTCGTGCTTTTCTTTCGCATCAATTCCCTGATCGTGACGCTCGGCATGGGCACGTTCCTGCATGGCATCACGCTCTGGATATCGAATTCCAACACCATCAGCGGCATCGACTTCGCGATTGCGAATGTTGTCATCGTCACGCGGCTGTTCGGCATTCCGCTCGCGTTCTATTATGCGCTGCTGATCGCGGCGATCATCTGGTATGTCTTCACCTTCACGGCCGCCGGCCAGCGGCTGCTCTTCGTCGGACGCGGCCGCGAGGTCGCGCGCCTGTCAGGGATCCGCGTTGATCAGGTTCGGGCGGCGACCTTCCTCGTCTCCGGTCTCCTGGGTGGGTTTGCCGGGATCCTATCCGTTGGCTCGCTGGGAGCGGCGGATCCGAACTCCGGCCTTAGTTACCTGCTGCCCGCCTTTGCTGCCGCTTTTCTCGGCGCGACGACGATCACGCCCGGCCGCTTCAACCCGATCGGGTCAGTCATCGCGGTCTATTTCCTCGTCACCGGCATCACGGGACTGTCGATCCTTGGGATCAGCACCTTCGTGCAGGATCTCTTTTATGGCGGCGCGCTCGTGATCGCCGTCTGTCTCTCGCAATTGGTTCGAGGCCGGCAGGAGCGGCTGTCATGACGCGCATTCACATCGACCCGGCCCGCGTCGAGGCCATGATCATGGAAATGGGCGCCATCGGCGCTCACAGCGGCACCGGCGTCTGGCGCACCGTCTATTCACCCGAATGGGTGGCGGCGAATGATCTCTTTGCCCGCTGGAGCAGCGAGGCCGGCCTTTCGGTCAGTCGCGACGCCGTCGGCAATGTCTCGGCGAAGCTGGCCGGGACGGAAGGCGGCAAGTCGATCGTCTCGGGCTCCCATATCGATACCCAGACGCCTGGCGGGCGCTATGACGGAACACTGGGCGCACTGAGCGCCTTGATCGCGCTCGGCTCCCTTTCCGATCAGTTCGGCCCGCCGAAGCGGACGCTTGAGGCGCTGTCGCTCTGCGAGGAAGAGGGAAGCCGCTTTCCTGGTGCCAATTTCTGGGGCTCGCGCGCCATCACGGGCGCGATCGCGCCGGGCGACGCCGAGGCGATGAAGGGCTATTCCGGAGAAACCATGGCGGAGGCCATGCGGGCGATCGGTCTCATTCCCGCGGCGATCCCCTCGGCCCGCCGCGATGACATCGACAGCTTCGTCGAGCTTCACATCGAGCAGGGCCCGATCCTCGAACATGCCGACCTGCCGGTCGCGATCGTCGATGCGATCACGGGTCTGCGTCACTATCATGTGACGCTGACGGGCGAGCAGAACCACGCCGGCGCCTTTCCGATGGACCTCCGGCGCGATCCGATGGCGGGCTTCGCCGAGATCGCGAGCGGCGTCATCAATACGGCGCACCGGATGGGACGGCCGGCGGTCACCACGATCGGTCGCATCGCCGCCGATCCGAACGGCGCCGCCGTCGTGCCGAGCTCCGTGAGCTTTACGGTCGATGCGCGCCATCCCGATCCGCAGAGGCGTCTGGAGCTCTATGCATTGCACGAGGCGCTGATGCGCGAGGTGGCGTCGCGACGCGGCCTCACGATCACATGGGAGATAGGCATCGAGAAGGTGCCGTGCCTCAGCGATCCGGCGCTCGTCGCCACCTTCCGCGAGGCGGCCGCTGCGCAGGGCGTCCCCACCCTGACGATGGCCAGCGGAGCCGGACACGACACGCAGCAGATGGCGAAGATCGCCCGCACCGTGATGATCTTCGTGCGCTCCAAGGACGGACGCAGCCACACGCCCGAGGAGTTCTCGTCGATCCCGGACATCGTAGCCGGCATCGAAGTCCTCGCGGCCGGACTGTATCGGCTCGCTTACTAGCGACACCTCCCGGCGAAGGCAGAACCGAAGACGGGGCCGCTGTTCAAGAGCGGCCCCGCCGACTCCGTCTCGGTATTCAGGCTGTGGCCGCCCGCTTTGAGATGGCGAGTGCAGACGCAAAGTCGCGGTATGAATGCAGCGGACGGCCGAGCATGCCGGTCAAACGGTCGACGTCGCCGGCATCCGGGATCATCCCGTCGCTGACATAGCGCTCGGCCATCAAACGCATTTCGTAGGCCTGCCATTTCGGCAGGAAGCCGGCCGCATTCTGCTCGAAAGCGCTCGGGTCGTCGCCGCCATAGACGATCGGGCGTCCAAGGACATCCGACCAGATGGCGGCGATCTCGGATCCAGTCAGCGTGTCGGGCCCCACGAGGTTGATGGTCTCGACCGGCAGCTTGCTGGGTGCTGCGACACGGCGCACGAGTTCGATCGCCGCGACTTCTGCGATGTCGCGCGCATCGACCATGGCGATGCCCTTGCTACCGACCGGAATGGGGTAGACCCCATGGTCGAAGATGACGTCCTTGATCATATGCTCGTTGTCGATGAAGTAGGACGCGCGCAGGAATGTGGCGCTGAAACCCATCTGTTCGATCATCTGCTCGGCGCCAAACTTCACGGCGAAATGCGGGACGTTGAGGAAGTGATCGGCGTGGAGGACCGACAGGTAGACGACACGATCGACGCCCGCCTCGCGTGCGATGTTGAGTGGGATGAGCGCCTGGGTGAATTCGTCGCCGGTGACCGCGTTCAGCAGAAAGAGCGCGTCAACGCCGTTGAAGGCAGCGCGCAGCGCATCGAGATCAAGCGGGTCACCCTGCGCGACTTCCACGCTGTCGGGAAAGTCAGCCTTGGCGGGATCGCGGGTCAGCACGCGCACGGCGACATCGCGCTTGACGAGCTGGTCGACAACATGGCGTCCAACGCGGCCGGTCGCGCCGATAACGAGAATGGTCATGGTGTTTCTCCTGAGGTGTCGTGATTGACGCCTTGGAAATTAGTGATCCACAGACGTGCCAATAGCCGCTATTATTGGACGTACCGTCTCTCTGGTGGAACACATGGATCTTCTCGCCCTCGCTGACTTCAATCTCGTTGCCAGGCACGGTGGGTTTGGACGGGCGGCGCGTGCCGCCGGACGCCCCAAAGCGACGCTGTCGCGGCGGGTCGCTGAACTGGAGGCCGCATTGGGCCTCCGCCTGTTCGAGCGCGGCGCACGCGATCTGAAGCTTACGGAGGAGGGACGGGCGCTCCATGAACGGACGGGACTGCTGCTGACCGAACTCAGCGAGACTGCGGCGGCGATAGCGGCGGGTGGCGACGCACCGCGAGGCCGGCTGCGGATCAGCGCTCCGCTGCTCTTCTCACAGACTGCGATGGGAAAGCTCGCCGCAGGCTTCGCGCTGGCGCATCCCGCGGTGCGGCTCGAAATCACGGCGGACGACCGCGAGGTCGATATGATCGAGGAGGGCTATGACTTGGTGATCCGGGTCAATCCGCGGGTCGACGAGAGCCTGGTTGGCCGGCCATTCCTGCACGATCGGCTTGTGGTCGTCGCGGCACCCGCGTTTTCCCGGCCCACAGACGGAGCGGCTGTTCGGGCCGTCGTGCGTGGATCGGCCGATCCGCAGGGTGGCTGGAACGTGACAACGGCCAATGGCCGGTCGACGATCGCGATCGATCCGGTCCTGTCGCTCTCCTCGCTCATGATGGTGCGCGACGCAGTTAGGCAAGGGGTCGGCGCCGCCCGCCTGCCGCTTTCGCTGGTGAGTCATGACCTTCGTGGCGGGCGGCTGATGCACTGGGCTGATATAGACGGACCCGAGACCACCTTGTGGACGCTGTATCCATCGCGCCGGCTCCTGAGCGCGCGGGTTTCAGCATTTCTAGCCTACCTGAAGACCGCATTCCCCCTTGGTGCACCCGACGAGTTGGCAGCATTCATCGACTGATCCGGGGCCGTTCCGTCGCAAGGTCGTAGTTCCGACACGCAGCGTTTGCAGGGCTGCACTCGTCGCGTCGCGGCAGCGCCCATCGCCACTTCGAAATGGATCGATGCTTGGCAGACGAGGGGCCTGCTGATGTGATCTAAATCACCTTCTACAAGCTTGCGCGCCGTCGGGCGGCTCGGCTACATTGAGGACGCGTCGCCTCTGCTATTCTATGGCAATCTTGCTTCATGATCTCACCGATCGTATTGGTGAGATGCGACTTCACCTTGTCGGAAGTACGATCATTACATGAGCCGCGTTTTGTAGCGACGCAATCGAGAGTTGCTGTTGTTATCTGTTTTGGTAATAAATCGATATGATGATCTATATCGGCACAAATTGAGACTTTGGGGCAGCGTTATTCCTGATTTGCACAGGTTTGGGTCTCCTGTGCAGCATATTTTGGAGGCATTATGCTGCACGAGCAGAGCAATTTATCGACCTCAACCGCGGCTCGTCCGCAAGGTTTGGCGCGACATCGCGCGTCCCTGATCGTCGTCAGCGATGTTCGGATCGTTCGCGATGGCATTGCCAAGGCGCTCGGCGGCGATGGCCGCTTGCAATTGTTCGGCGCCGTCGCGCCTGAGAACGCGGTCCGCGTTGCGTCGCGGCTCGTTCCCGATGTGGTGCTGCTCGACATCAGAACGCCGGGCGCGCTCGAGACGGCGCGGACGTTGCGCGGCTCGCGCCATGGCTTGGAGATCGTCGCAATCGGGGTCGCAGGCTCCGATGCAATGCTGCTCGCCTGCGCGCAGGCGGGCATTTCGGGCTTCATCGCACCGGAGGCCTCGACCGATGCCGTGGTGGCGGCAATCGAGAGCGCGTTGCGCGGCGAGCTCGTCTGCACGCCGCGCCTAGCCGGCATGCTGTTGAACCGCATCGGCGCTCTTGCAGCCGCGCCAGCGCAAAACTGGGAAACGGATCAGTTGACGCCGCGCGAGCATGGCATCGCGGTGCTGATCGGCGAGGGGCTGTCGAACAAACAGATCGCCCTCGCGCTCGGCATCCAGAACGCCACGGTCAAAAACCATGTCCACAACATCCTGAGCAAGATGCGGCTGAGCCGTCGCAGCCAGGTCAGCGGCCGGCTGCGCACGATCGCGGCGGGCGATCCTGAAGGGTTCCATCCCTTCGGGCCGACTATCCATTCGGCTGCGAGCCAAGTCAGTTACGCTCAGCCGTAAGGCGGAGGTTTCAAGACGTCGCCTTGATAAGGGCGGTCTAGATCCTTCGATCCACCTTCCGTGTCGTCCAGGCCATCGGCAGCTCTGCCGATGGCCGCTGATCAGCACCTTTCCGGCCATTGCTGGCTGCGCCGCGCCAATCGCTCACCGCCGATGTCGCCGAGCGTGATCCAGATCCCTTCCGTGTCGAGACTGGGCCTTTTGGCTCATTCGCTCGCTGGCGAACGGTGACAGAGTTTCCGCCGACGGAATTCCCGCCGACCCGCGCCTGGCACGGCGATAGGCATGGCTGCCTCGGCGGTCGGTGGCGAGGGAAGAAGAGGAGTCGACATGCCCGTAGCCCTTCTCCACCCCGGCGTTTACATCGAGGAAGTGCCGAGCGGCGTTCGCACCATCACCGGTGTGGCAACCTCGATCACCCTGTTCATCGGCTGGTCCAGTCGCGGCCCGACGGACAGGGCGCTGCGGCTCACCAGCTTCGCCGATTTCGAGCGTCTCTATGGAGGCCTCAATGCCGACGAGAACGCGTTTCTCGGATATGGCGTCCGGCAATTCTACCAGAATGGCGGCTCGGACGCTTATGTCCTGCGCATCGCCGCCGACGACGCGGATACGGCGACGGCGACTCTCGGTGACCTGACGGTTTCGGCGAGTTCGCCCGGAGGCTGGGCAGGCGATTTCAGCGTTCGTATCGCCTTCCGGCCGGCGCCTGACGACGCGCGCTTCACCCTCGATGTCATCCAGCCCGGGGCGAACAATGCCGTGCTGGAGAGCTTCGCCAACCTGTCGTTCGATCCGGCAGATGACCGCTTCGCGCCGAACGTCATCAACGGCCGCTCCGCGTTTATCGATGATCTCGTGTTCGCGACCGATCCCCCGGCGGCGCCGACGGCCGGGACCGAAGCGCTCGCCGGCGGAGATGACGGCACGGTGCTGGCGCCCGATGACGCCGATTTCACGACGCCGCTCGCCGCGGCTTTCGCGATCGGTGGCATCGCGGATCGCATCGATCTGTTCAACATCATCTGCGTTCCCGGCCTTACCGACGTCGATGCCATCGGTGCCTTGCAGACGAACGCACGCGAGCGCCGCGCCTTCCTCGTGGTCGATTGCTCGCCCGATGCCGTAGTGGGCGATGTCGGCGACCTCGCGCCGACGATCACAGGCGCGGATGCCCGCAACTCGGCCTATTTCTTCCCCTGGGTTCGCGCGGCCGATCCGCTGCGGGCGAACGCCGTGCGAGCGTTTCCGCCGAGCGGCTATGTCGCCGGTGTCATGGCGCGCACGGACGCGACCCGTGGTGTCTGGAAGGCGCCAGCCGGCACCGAAGCCAGCCTCAACGGGGCGCTCGGCCTCGCCATTACCATGAGCGATGCCGAAAACGGCCAGCTCAACCCGCGTGGCGTCAATTGCCTGCGGACCATGCCCGTCTACGGCAACATCGTCTGGGGCTCGCGCACCTTGCATGGTGACGACCAGCGCGGATCGGAATGGAAATATGTGCCGGTGCGGCGCATGGCGCTGTTCCTGGAGGAGAGCCTGTTTCGCGGCACGCAATGGGTCGTGTTCGAGCCCAACGACGAGCCGCTCTGGGCGCAGATCCGCCTGAACATCGGCGCCTTCATGCAGGGCCTGTTCCGCCAGGGCGCCTTCCAGGGTGCGACGCCGCGCCAGGCCTATTTCGTCAAATGCGACCGCGAGACGACGACGCAGGCCGACATCAATCTCGGCATCGTCAACATTCACGTCGGCTTCGCGCCGCTGAAGCCAGCCGAGTTCGTCGTGCTGCGCATTCAACAGATCGCCGGCGACATCGCCACGTAAGTTGCGGAAAGGAAAGACATAATGGCACAGTTTTCCGTCAATCCGCAGCGCTTCGACCCCTACAAGAACTTCAAGTTCAGGGTGAAATGGGACGGCCGCTTCGTCGCGGGCGTCAGCAAGGTGTCGGCGATGAAGCGCAGCACCGAAGTGGTTGAGCACCGCGAGGGCGGCGATCCTTCGACATCGCGCAAGTCGCCGGGCCGCACCAAATACGAAGCGATCACGCTGGAGCGCGGCGTCACGCACGACCTCGAATTCGAACGCTGGGCCAACAAGATCTGGAACTATGGTTCGGGGCTCGGCGCGGAGGTGTCGCTGCAGGACTTCCGCAAGGATCTCATCCTCGAAGTCTACAACGAGGCCGGACAGCTGGTGCTGGCCTACAAGATCTGGCGCTGCTGGGTATCGGAATACCAGGCGCTGCCAGACCTCGATGCCAACGCCAATGCCGTCGCCATCCAGACGCTCAAGCTGGAGAACGAAGGCTGGGAGCGCGATCTCGATGTGGTGGAGCCTTCGGAGCCGCGCTTCACCGAGCCGGCTTGATAGGGCAAGACCATGCAATCCGATCGCGCCCGCGGGCGGCAGCTCCTCGACCTTTGGGAGCGCGGTGTCGGGCTGGACCGTTGGCGCCGTGACGATGCGCTGCTATCGGCCACAGCGCCACCGCCGCGCCGGCTGGGCGCCCGCAACACAGCGCTGCTCAGCCTCCGCAACGCCTATTTCCACGGCGCGTGGTTGATGACCTGCGCGTGCCCGGCCTGCGACGTCGCGGTGGAATTCGAGGTCGACAGCGCCATCCTCGCGGAAAGCCTTGCCGGGCTCGAAGCCGCGGCGAGCGGCACGGTTTCCTGCCACGGGCGCCTGCTGACGGCGCGCCCGGCCACGATCGACGATCTCAGGGCGGCTGCGTCGACCGGCACTATAGAGGCTGCCGGACGCATGCTGCTGGAGCGATGTGTCAGCGGCGACATCGACGTCTCCACGCTGGACGGCGCCATGCTGGACCAACTCGGGCACGAGCTCGAGGCGCTGGATCCGGCTGCCATCATCGCCTTCGAACTAGTCTGCCCCGACTGCGGCCATGCCTGGCCGGCGCCGATCGATATCGCCGAGACGTTCTGGAGCGAGGTACGCAGTCACGCGGAGCGGCTGTTCCTCGACGTCGATGCCCTGGCGAGGGTCTATGGCTGGACGGAGGATCAGGTCCTTCGGCTCTCACCAATGCGCCGCGCCGCCTATTTGCAGCTGGCGGAAGCGTCATGAGCAGCTTCTTGACCAGCCTCGCCGGAATGGCGCTCGGTGTCCCACCGCCGGGGGCCGCAAGGTTGTCATTGCCGCCGCGTTACGCGGCTGTGCCTGATGCGGGCTGGATCGAGACACAGGCGGAGGGAAGGGCGGTCGACGCTGCGAGAGCAGACCCGATCGTCGAGCCGGCATCACGCCCACCCGTCGAGACTGTGCCTGATGCAGAACCGCTCGCCGGCAAATCACCGGCGCAGGTCTCAGTCGAACAGCGCCCGCTGCCGAAATCTGCACAGACATCTGAGCCGAAACGGCCCGCCAGCATCACGGAGGCGCCGATCCGCATCGTGTCCCCCGAGCCGGGCCGGCCGATCCCCACTGCCCCCGTCCGGGAGAACCATCCGACCAAGGTGGATGTCCCAATCGCACATCCGCCGGCTATCGACGCCTTACCGCCGCGATCACGCGATGAGATCGGAACCGTCCCGCCGCGCGCGCCGCTGACCGCTGCAACCGTCGCGAACCGAGCTCCGGCGCAGCGGGAGCCGCGTCCGATTGTTCATGTCACCATCGATCGGATCGACATCAGGGCGCCACGCGATGCGGCAAAGGCCGAGCCGGCGCCAAAGCGCGCCCGGGCGGAGCCACAGATCTCGCTGGCAGACTATCTGGGGGCGCGGCGATGAGCTCGCCCCTCGCCATCGGTGCGGTTTCCGCCGTCTTGCGCAATCTGCTCGACAACGGCCTGATCGAAGCCGGCAATGCGATGGGCGTGACGGTCGACGTCAGCGCCGTCGCCCCGGACACGATCGATCTCGAGGATAACGAGGCGGGACCGCGCCTCAACCTCTTCCTCTACCAGGTCACCCCCAATCCGGGGTGGCGCAATGTCGGACTGCCGTCGCGCAGCTCGGTTACCGGCGAGCGGCTGACCAATGCGCCGCTGGCGCTCGACCTCCATTATCTGCTTACGGCGTATGCCAGGGCCGATTTTCAGGCGGAGATCCTGCTCGGCTATGCCATGCATCTCCTGCACGAACGGCCGGTGCTGGACCGCGAGGCGATCCGGCGTGCGCTCGATCCAAGCCCGCTCGACGTCAGCATGCTGCCGCCGGCCTTCCAGGCGCTGGTGGCCTCCGACCTCGCCGACCAGCTGGAGCAGATCAAGCTGACTCCATCGGCGACCACGACCGACGACATGTCGAAGATCTGGTCGGCGATCCAGTCACATTATCGGCCATCAGCTACTTATCAGGCCTCGGTCGTGCTGATCGAAGGCACGCGGCCAGGGGTCTCGCCACTGCCCGTGCTCTCCCGCGGTCTGCGCGATCCGGTGACGCAGCGCGAGCGCGGCGTCGTGGTCAATCCGGACCTGCTGCCGTCCGTGCCGACGCTGATCCGCGCCGAGCCGCAATTGGGGCAGAGCGGCGCACGGCTCGGCGAACCGGTCACTGTCAGCGGCGCGCGGCTGACGGGAGCCGGGCCCATGGTGCTGCTCCGCCATCGCCTGAACGACACTCCGTTCGAGCTGGCGCCGGATTCGGTCGCGGCCAACGGAATGTCGCTTGTCTTCACCTTGCCGGATGACGCGGCCGCGCAAGCGGCACTTGCGGCCGGCCAGATTTCGATCGGCCTCCGCCTGCAGCCGGACGGTGAAACGGCGCCGCGCGAGACGAACAGCATTCCGCTCGTACTCGCCCCGACAGCCGACTTCGCCGGAGCGACGCTGCAGCGCGCTGCCGACGCGGTGACCGTCGAACTCGGTGCGGTGCCGGAAGTTCGGCCGCAGCAAAAGGCCGTGCTGATCATCGGTACGGCCGAAGCGGTCGCTGCCCCGCGGGAACTTCCCTCCGATCCGCTGGAATTCAGCTTCAGCCCGGAGCTCGCCGCAGGTTCCCAGCCCGCCCGGCTGCGCGTCGATGGCGCCGACAGCATCTTCCTCGATCTTGCCGGCCCGACACCCATCTTCGCGGCCGACCAAAGTCTGGTGGTGCCATGATGGACACTGCCGCCGATGCCGTCCGGCCGGAGGCCGCGATCCAGCTGCACAGCTGGGAAGCGCTCAATCGGCAATGGCTGGTGGGCGCCTTCGCACGACTTCGGGAACGGATCGAAGCGAGCGATGGCGAACCGACCGAGCCTGTCGACTGTGTGCAGCCGTCCGCCATTGCTGGATTCACGCCGGCGCTCCTCATCTGCGCCAAGGCATTCGGTCTCTCGCCCTTCGAACGCGAATTGCTGCTGCTGCTGGCCGGGATCGAGCTGGATGATGCTCTGCGCCAGTCCGTTGCCAAAGTGGCGGGTGGGGCCCGGCCAAGCTTCGGCCTGGCGCTCGGCATCCTGACGTCGCCGCATTGGGATGCATTGTCGCCGGATGCGCCGCTGCGCCGCTGGCGGGTGATCGCGCCAGAGCCTGCCGCGATCCTCAGCCGCGCACCGTTGCAGCTCGATGAGCGGATCCTCCATTTCATCGCCGGCATCGGCGCCACGGACAGCGCGCTTGCGGGCATCGCGACCTATGTCGCGCCGAGCGAGACTCTCGAAGCGGAGCATGTGCCGCTTGCGAGGCGCATCGTGGCGGCACTCGACGCCGGGAGTGTTGCGGTCCTCAGCGGCGGCAACGACGCTGCCCGCCGCGATTGGGCGCTGGCGGTGAGCGCCCTCCGTGATCGCGACGTGTTGTGGATCGATACCCGCGACCTGCCATCCGATGCCGGGGCCCTAGCGCAGTGCGCCTGCCATCTCGATCGGGAAGCCGCGCTGGGCGTTCTGACGCTCGTCCTCTTGGCCGAGCCCGGATCGGAGCAGCGCGCGGTAGCGCTGGCAGGGCGGCTTGCCACCGGCCTGATCTGGAACGGAACATCGGCAGCTGGACTCGATGCCACACCGCGGCGGAAGTCGGCGCTACGCTTCGATCTTCCGGACTATGACGTCGCCCATGCCTCGACGCGGTTGCTGGCGCGCTGGCGCCTCCGCAATGCGGGCAAGTCCGATGGCACCGTCGAAGCGGAACTCGTCCGGGCAGCACAGCAATTTCAGCTTGGATCCGGCGCGGTCGACGGGTTCCTGGAGCGGATCGACGCGGCCGAGGCCGGCCGGCGCGCGGAGGCCGTCTGGCCAGCGGCCCGCGAGGCGGTGCGCGGCGGCCTCGACGCCGTGGCCCAGCGCGTCGCCAGTCGCGCCGGCTTCGACGATCTGGTGGTGCCCGCAGGCCAGGCGGCCATGCTGCGCGACATCGCGCGGCAATTGCGACAGCGCGAACGGGTTTATCGCGACTGGGGCTTTGCCGAAAAATATCAGCTGGGGCAGGGGCTGGTCGCGCTGTTCTCGGGCGAATCCGGCACCGGCAAGACGCTTGCCGCTGAGGCAATCGCCACCGAAGCCGGGCTTGATCTCTACCGGATCGATCTGGCGAGCCTCGTCAGCAAATATATCGGCGAGACCGAAAAGAACCTGAAGCGGCTGTTCGATGCTGCCGAAGCCAGCGGCGCGGTGCTGCTGTTCGACGAAGCGGACGCGCTTTTCGGCAAGCGCAGCGACGTGAAGGATAGCCACGACCGTTACGCCAATATCGAGGTCGCCTATCTGCTGCAGCGGGTCGAGACCTATCGCGGCCTCGCCATACTCACGACCAACATGAAGAGCGCGCTCGATCGCGCCTTCCTGCGGCGCATCCGCTTCGTCGTGAATTTCCCGATGCCCGATCAGGCCGCGCGCGAACGAATCTGGCGCCGGCAGTTTCCCGCCGCCGCGCCGCTCGGGACCATCGATTTCACGGCGCTGGCACGGTTGAACATCTGTGGCGGCAATATCCGCAGCATCGCCGTCAACGCGGCCTTCAAGGCGGCGGATGCCGGAACAGCCATCGACCAGACACTGCTGATGACGGCGGCGCATGAGGAGTTCGCCAAGCTGGAGCGGAGCCTCGGTCATTCGGCAGGAGGGGCGTCATGAAGAGCCCCGAAGGTCCCGTTCATGTCCGCATCGGCAGGCTGTCAGTGGACAGCAGCGCGCTCGGCGGCATGCGTCAGGCGGATTTCATGGCAGAGCTCAGCGAGGCGATCGCGGCGCGGATCCGCGGTGACGCGGCAGTATCGCCACATCCACTCGCCGATCGGATCGCCGATGCGATCTCGGCGCGTCTGCCAGCATCTGCCATCGCCGGATCGGCGGCAACCGGCCCTTCTGAAGCGGGAGGTCGCCATGGCCAGCACTAGGGCGCCCGTCGAGGCAGCCGGTCATGACGGCGCCGGCGTGGATGGCCGGAGCGCAAGCAAGGTGCGCCGGATCGCCCCTTCGAACCATGCCGGCGAACGCGACGCCGATGCCATGGCCGCACGGGTCGTGACGCGTTTTGACAGCAGACCGGTTGCGTCGCCGGGGCAGGCTTCGCCCGGACCCGTTACAGGCGAACCTGCACCGCCCCTCGTAGAAACTGTGCTCGGCCAATCGGGGCAGGCATTGGACCGGCAGGCGCGCGGCTTTCTCGAGCCGCGTTTCGGGCGCGACTTTTCGAACGTCCGTATCCACAACGATCAGACCGCGCATGGCTCTGCGGCCGCGATCGGCGCGCGCGCCTTCACCAGCGGCGACCACGTGGTTTTCGGCAGGGGCCAGTGGCGGCCTGACACGGCGCAGGGCCTTCATCTGTTGGCTCACGAACTCGCGCATGGCGCGGGGAAGGGCACCGGTGACCGGCGCACGGTATGGCGCAAGTCGACGCTCGACATCAGCGACTTCGACGCCGGCTCCTTCACCGACGCGTCGCTTCTCGCCTACCTGACCAAGCTGCGCAGCGCGAAAGTGATCGAGGATAAGGGCGACAGCGACGACAAGGCGCGCGGTGTCGTTCGAAAATGGGTGCAGGGCGGCGACGATTTCGTGCTGGAGCCGGAGCTGAAGGTTCTGCTGATCAGAGAAATGCAGTCGGGCTTCACAGGCGATGACGACGAGCGTGCCATCCTCAACCTGCTGGAAAAGAGCGCGCGTCCGGATGTTGAGGCGATGTTCGGGCCAGGCCAGCTCGATCCGGAAGACCTCGACGACGATTTCCACGGCGCGGAAGAGGACGCGTTGCGCGCCTTCTATGATCGTCTGTTCATCGGCGGCCGCAAGGCAGCGCTCGACAACAAGGTCAGTGGTTTCGCGGCTGTCGCCGACAAGTCGCTCGCGCCAGCCTATGTCTATGCCGATTTGCGCGCGTTGATCGACGAACGGTTCGCACGTATGGCCCTGATCGTCCGCGACCGGCCCGTGCAGGACCGCGATGCTCTGATCGACGATTTTGCCCGCGCCGAATCCGGCCAACTGCAGGCGCAGCTGGCGTTGCTATCCTCCGCCGACCAGGCGCTCGCCGGCCGGGACATGTCGCGGGACCGGGCAAGGAAGGACGCTCAGTCGAGCGCCATCGACAGCGACATCGCCAAGGCGCCGACACAGGCAGAGAAGGATACTCTCGGCCGCCGTAAGATGTTGCTGCAGGGCGAAGTCCTGCTACTCGATCTTTCGCTGCAGGCCGCGTTCCGCGATGTTGCGATGGCCGCCCCTTCGGCGAAGGCTGCCTTCCAGAACCTGGCCACGCCACTCGATGCCGCGACCAAGAAGGCCGCCAATGAGGCCATCGCTCCTCAGACGACGGCGTCGATCGAGGCAGAGGCCAAAGGTGTTGCGGTGCCGCCCGCGCCGGTCTTCAAGCCGGGTCCGCTTCCGGGCGAGACCGACACCTATGAAGACAAGATCAAGAAGCGCATCCCGGGGCTCATAAAGGCGCACCATGACGCGCAGGCGAAGTCCCGCACCGAAGTCGAGCACAAAGACCCGACCAAAAGCCGGTCGATGAACGACATGCAGGTGGTTGCCAACCAGGCCAAGGACGAGGTCGACCTGGTATTCGGCCACCTCTACGACGCGTCGAAGTTCAAGGCATTCCAGGGCGACAAGCGCACGCCCTCGGGTGTGCTGACCAAAAAGGGTAATCTGCGCGACGTGTGGCAGGTCGAGCAGGATCGCCGGAAGGCCAATCCGCAATATGAAAAGGCGAGCGCCAAGTTCTGGCTGTTCTATCTCATCCAGAACGACAATGACGCGTCGGCCCCGGACAGTGTCGCGAACACGAACACGGCGCATGACGCGTCGCCATCCTTCGGCGATGACTCCGTCGCTCTCAACGACGAGGCGAAGGCTATCCGCAAAGTCGGCGATCCCTTCGTCATCTCGGACAAGCGACAGCTGTTCGAGATCGGCCGCGGCTGGGACGCCTTCCAGCAGGGTGGCGACATCTTCATCCAGCTGTTCAAGAATGCCAGCCCTGTCGCCGACCGGGTATTCCTGTGGGACATGTACTTCGTGCTGATGCACGAATACCTGCACAAGCTCGCGGCCAAGGCCTATCACGACTACGCGGATGATCTCGGCGGCGAGCACAGCACCCAGGGCAACACGCTCATCGAAGGCGTCGACTCGCTGCTGACGGAGATCGCCTGGTCGAGTGCCGTGCAGCATGCTGGAACACCGGAGGTCCGCGGCAAGGTGGAACCTGACGCCGTCAAGGCAGGGCTGCCATTCGATATCAACCTCCTGCCGAAGGTCCCCCATCGCCGCTACGCGAACTATGAGAATGCCGTCCGCCTCGCGGGCGTCGTCGGCATCCATAATCTCTATGCCGCCTATTTCCAGGGCCGCATCGATCTCATCGGAGGTCCATGATGGCTGGCCGGGCTCCTGACGGATCGTGCGCCGATGCGGTGCGGGCGCTGCTGGACGGCCGCTGGGAAGGCTGGGCCGGTCTCCCGGCAGATTGTTCGCTCGTCGCGCTCGATCGGAGCTTTGGAGGTTCTACCGAACTCGACCATCAGGCGGTTCTCGGCGATGGCACGCAGTGCATACGAGCAGCGCTGGAGACCGCGCCGGTCGTGGTTTGGCATACGGGCGGCCGGCCGCTCCTCGTTGAATGCGACCTCACGAGCCGTCCGCGTCCCGCGCCTGAAGCGGGCGACGGCCGGGTCGTCCGCCTCGATGTCGTCTGGGGCGCTTCGGTTATCGAAGGTGGGGAGATCGTGATGCCGGATCGCGGCCTCGCGATCATCGCCGCGCCCCAAGGCGACGCCGTCGGATGTCTCGGCTTCGAGCCGATGCCGATCGAACGATATCTCGCGACACGGCGGCCGCGAATGACACTGCCGCGTCCACAGCCCCAGCCGGTCAGGATCACAAAGCCATGAGCCTCAGCACCTCCCCGAGGCTGATCAAAGGCGGGCTGATCGTGCTGGCCCCCGGCGGTGGCGCTGTGCGCAACATCATCACGCTGCAGTACAATTCCGATCAGCTGCAGATGAGCTACGCGGTGCAGGGCGTCGGCGGCGATGGTGGCGGCGAGCGGGCGCAGCCCTTCCGCCTGAAGGGACCGGCGGTCGAGACCATCAAGCTCGAGGCCGAGATCGATGCCACCGATCAGCTCGCGTTTCCGAACGAGAACCCGGTTGTCACGGCGTCCGGCATTGTGCCGCAGCTCGCGGTCCTCGAAGCGCTGATCAATCCGAGCGTCAGCGAATTGCTGACCGTGGCGGCGCAGGCGGCCGGTGGCACGCTGGAGATATTGCCGCCGGAAGCGCCGCTGGTGCTGTTCGTCTGGGGCAAGAACCGTGTCGCGCCGGTGCGCGTGAGCGAGATCTCGGTGACCGAGGAGGCGTTCGATCCAGCGCTGAACCCGATCCGCGCCAAGGTGAGCCTCGGACTTCGTGTCATGACCACTGACGATCTCGGCTTCACGCATCGCGGCGGCACAATGTTCCTGAGCTATCTGCGCAACCGCGAGGCGCTCGCGCAGTCGGCAGGCCGGGCGGCGCTCTCCGCCCTCGGCCTCAGCAGCCTGCCATGAGGAGAATGCGACATGAGCGTTGATCCCATCCAGGCGCTGATCGATGCCGGCGCCATCCCGTCCGAAACCTTCGGCCCGGACAGCCGCTATGCCGGCGTTCCGCTGGCCCTCTATCGGCGTCATCCGGACGACGAGGGCGTGCCCTTCGTGCGCCGACGCTTCATTCCGCAGCGCCGCGAGGTGACGGCCATGGTCGAGCACACGGTGCGCAGCGGCGACCGGCCCGATCTGCTGGCGGCAATGGCCTTCGGCAATCCCGAACTCTATTGGCGGATCGCCGACGCCAATGCCGTGACCGATCCGCTCGAGCTGACCGACGAGCTCGGCGAGCACGTGATCATTCCCAATCCACCCGGGTTCTAGAGGAGAAGGCTCGTGCTGTCAGGCGTCCAGCTCTCGCTCCGCATCGGCCCAGTGCCGATCGCCGCGCCGCGCGAAGTCACCGACGCCCTGATCTCGGTCAAGGTGATGGATGGCTCGGGCGGAACGCAGAGCGGATTCGAGATGGTCTTCGAGCTGCCATTGCGCTCGCCGCTGCGGACACTCTTCCTTCTGACCGGCGGGACGGGTTCGCTGCCACTGATGCGCGTCGTTCTCATCGTCACGATGAGCGGCATCGCCCAGTCGATCGTCGATGGCGTCGTGACGAATGTCGAGACCCAGCCCGGCGAGGGCGGCGTTTCGCGCCTCGTCGTCAAGGGCAAGGACCTGTCGGCGCTGATGGACATCATCGAGATACCCGGCCTGCCATTTCCGGCCATGCCGCCTTCGGCGCGGGTACTGCTGATCCTGGCCAAATATGCGGTGCTCGGCGTCATACCGATGGTGATCCCGAGCCTTGCCGACATTCCGCCTCTGCCGATCCAGCAGATCCCGGCGCAGCGCGGCAGCGACTATGCCTATGTGAAGAAGCTGGCCGAGCGGGTCGGCTATGTCTTCTATCTCGAGCCGGGGTCGCCCGGCACGTCGAAGGCCTATTGGGGGCCGGAGATCAGGGTAGGGGCGCCGCAGCCGGCGCTGACCACCAGCATGGACGCGCAGACCAATGTCGAGCAGCTCTCCTTCAATTTCGACAAGGAGAAGAAGAAGCTGCCGATCGTCTTTTTCCAGGAGGCGGTCAGCAAGGCGCCGATCCCGGTACCGATTCCGGACGTGACGCCGCTCAATCCGCCCCTCGGCGTGGTGCCACCGCTGCCGCCAACGATCGTCAAGCTGGACGATACGGCCCATATGTCGGCGCCGGATGCGCTGATGGCGGGCCTCGCTTATGCCGGCCAGAACAGCGACTCGGTCTTCGGCACCGGCAAGCTCGATGTCGCCCGATATGGCCGGCTGCTGAAATCGCGCCGCCTCGTCGGCGTCCGCGGCGCCGGCCTGCCGTTCAATGGGCTCTACTACGTCAAGAGCGTCACCCACGAGATCGAACGCGGCTCCTACAAGCAGAGCTTCTCGCTCGCCCGCAACGCGCTGATCTCGACCTTTCCGACGGTGCCGACATGACCTCCGACAGCCCGCTCTACGGCAAATATCGCGGCACCGTGATCAACAATGTCGATCCGATGCAGATCGGGCGCATCCAGGCAATGGTGCCCGACGTGACCGGTTTTGTGCCGAGCACATGGGCGATGCCCTGCCTGCCGCTGGCCGGGATCAACAGCGGCGTTTTCACCGTTCCCGTCATCGGCTCCGGCGTCTGGATCGAGTTCGAGCGTGGCGATCCGGATTATCCGATCTGGGTCGGCGGCTATTGGGGCAGCGCCGCCGAGGTGCCGGTCCTGGCGCATACGGTGCCGCCCGGCGTCTGCGGCATCACGCTGCAGACGACGCTGAAGAACGGCATCGTCGTCAGCGACGTGCCTGGCCCGACCGGCGGCATCATGATCCAGACCACCACCGGCGCGATGATCTCGGTCAGCGACACCGGCATCATCATCTCCAATGGCAAGGGCGCGATCATCAGCATGACCGGGCCGACGGTCGACGTGAATGTCGGTGCGCTGACGGTCGTCTAGCGAGGAGCGATAAGCCATGCCAGCACCCATCCTGCATCTCGGCGCCACGGTCCTCTGCAGCCATGCCGGGCAGGCGACGCCGCTGTCGCCATTCCCCCGGGTCCTGTTGTCGGGCCAGCCAGCCGTGACGATCGCCTCGCCCTATGCTGTGGCGGGCTGCACGCTCGCTGCGGTGCCATCGCCGCCCTGCGTCACCGGCCAGTGGCTGGTCGGCGCAGTCCGCGTGATGGCCGGCGGCGTGCCGGTCGCCACGATGACCGGATCATCCACCTGCATTCCGACCGGCGCGCCGATGATGCCGGTCGTGGCGCAGACCCGCGTCCTGGCGACGTGAGGAGGCGGGCCATGCAGACGCTCGACTATCCCTATCGCTTCTCCAGCCTCGGGCGCACCGCCGTCACGGACCGGGACGAACACATTCGCGACCTGATCGAGCAGGTGCTGTTCACCGCGCCCGGCGAGCGCGTCATGCGCCCGGATTTCGGGGCTGGGCTGCTGGCGTTGGTCTTCGAACCCAATAGCAGTGCGCTGGCAGCGGCGACGCAGATGCTGGTTCAGAGCTCGCTGCAACTGCATCTGGCGCATCTCATCGCGGTTCAGGCGGTCGAGGTGATCAATGACGACGCCGCGCTGCGCATCGATGTCAGCTATGCGGTCCTTCTCGACCAGTCGCTCCACCAGGCGAGCTTCACGGCTCCGGGAGGCGCGCGATGATCTATCATTGCTGCGATCAGCGGCGACTGGACGTCATCCGCAATCTCGGGTCAGCCAACGGCATCGATTTTGTCGAGGTGCTCGATCGCGCGGCACCGCCGGGCGCGCCGCGCCAGCAGACACTGTTCGTGCGGCTGCTCCGCAGCGGCTTCGCGCTCAATCCGGCGAACCTGACGATCAGCGGCGGTGAACGCATTCCGGAGGTCGGCATCCTCTGGTGCGCGCCAGCCAGCGCGCTCCCTGCGGAGGCGGAGGCAGGACTTGCCGACAGCGTCTCCGAGCCGAACCTGACATTGGTCGTGCGCACCGACAGCGCCGGCGACTTCTCGCAATATACCCTCAGCATCGTCAGCGGGCTCGGCAGCGAGCTGCCGCACCCCGATTTCGATCCGCGCCTCGCATCGATCGAATTCTCGTTCAAGGTCGAGTGTCCTGCGGATTTCGATTGCGCCGACACGACTGTCTGCGCCCCAGAAGTCCTGCCGAACCCACAGATCGACTATCTGGCAAAGGACTATCAGGGCTTCCGTCGCCTGATGCTGGATCGCCTTGCTCTGCTGATCCCAGGCTGGACCGAGCGCTCGGCGGCTGATCTCGGCGTCACTTTGGTAGAGCTGCTCGCCTATGCCGCCGACAATCTCTCCTACCGGCAGGACGCGATCGCCAACGAGGCGTATCTCGCCACCGCGCGCCAGCGCATCTCGGTGCGCCGCCACGCCCGTCTGGTCGATTATCCGATGCATGAGGGCTGCAACGCCCGCGCCTTCGTCCAGGTCAACGTCAATGGCGCGCTGCGTCAGCTCGAAAAGGGCACACAGCTTCTGACCCGTATCCCTGACCTCGCGACGATCGTCACGCCTGACGGTCCAGAGCATCGCGACGCGCTCATGGCGGGCGCTCTGGTGTTCGAGACAGCGCACCGAGCCGACCGGCTCGACGAGCGGCTGGAGACGCTGTCCTTCTATGCCTGGGGCGATGGCGGATGCTGCCTGCCACGCGGCGCCACATTCGCCACCTTGCGCGGCGACCTCTCTGAACTGCTTCGCCCCGGCGATATTCTGATCTTCGAGGAGGTTGTGAGTCCGACGACATTCATCGAGGGCGATGCGGATCGGGCCCATCGATGCGCGGTGAGACTGACCCGGGTCGAGGGGTCGGAAGACCCGTCAGGCGGGCTCTTCGAGGATCCGCCGGTTGATCAGGCGGTCGCGGTCACCGAGATCGGTTGGGATCCCGCCGACGCGCTTCCTTTCGCGCTTTGCTTCTCCGTTCTCGAACGGCCCGGCCTCGAAATCTCGGTGGCGCGCGGTAACATTGTCATCGTCGACCACGGTCGAACCATTGTCGGTGAGGATCTCGGCGCTGTGCCGCGCGAGACCATGGCGCTCGTCTCGGCATCGGCAGAGGGGTGCAGCTGCGACCGGCAGGAACGGCGCATGGTGCCGCCCCGATATCGCCCGGCGCTGGCCGAGGCCCCGCTCGCGCATGGCTTCGCCATCGACGCATTGTTGCCGATGGCCGCGAACAGGCCATTCTGGCCTGCGACGTCGCTTCTCGAGATCGACCCCCGGGCCGCGACCCCTCTCATTTCCGAACTCACCGGGACGCTCGGCCTCGTCAGCGACGACTGGACAGCCTGTCGCGATCTGATGTCGAGTCAGAGCAGCGCCACCGATTTCGTGGCCGAGATGGAGGATGGCGGGCGCGCGCGGCTGCGCTTCGGCAATGACGAGCGTGGCAAGCGGCCGGATCCCGAAACCGCCTTCACGGCAACCTACCGCGTCGGCAACGGCGCCGCCGGCAATGTCGGTGCCGAGGCGATCGCCCATGTCGTCAGCGCTGCCGCCGGTTTCGTCACCAGCGTGCGCAATCCCCTGCCGGCGGCTGGCGGTGTGGATCCTGAAGATGTCGAGGTCGTGCGCCGGGATGCGCCCGAAGCCTTCCGGACGCAGGAGCGGGCCGTCACAGCCGCCGATTACGCTGCCGCCGCCGAGCGGCGCCCGGACGTCCAGCGCGCCGCGGCCAGCTTCCGCTGGACCGGCAGCTGGCACACCGTCTTCGTCACGCCCGACCGCTTCGGCGGCGGCGATATCGACGCGACCTATGCGGCGCGACTTCGCCGCCATCTCGAGCGCTTCCGGATGGCTGGCTACGACCTCGACGTCACCGCGCCGCGCTATGTGCCGCTGGACGTGGAACTCCATGTCTGCGTCAAACCGGACTATTTCCGGGGCGATGTGCGCCGCGCCGTCGAAGTCGCGCTCTCCAGTGGCGTTCAGCCCAGCGGCGAGCTTGGCCATTTCCATCCCGACCGGTTCTCCTTCGGCGAGCCCGTCTATCTGAGCGGGGTGATCGCTGCCGCCCAGACGGTGGAGGGGGTCGATTCCGTCCGCGTCGATCGCTTCCGGCGCATGGTCGACCCAGACCCGCTCTCGCTTGAGGAGGGCGTCGTCACGATCGGGGGACTCGAAATCGCCCAGCTTGCCAACAACCCGAACTTCCGCGAGCGCGGCAGGCTGACCGTCGAAGCGGGAGGTGGCAAATGACCACTCCATTGCCGGATCTGAAGCCGCACGTTCCTCCGCCCGCGCCGGGCAGCGATTGCTGCGGGTGCTGCGAGGGTGTCGAGGCGACGACGCCGCTCGAGATCTTCAATCGTGGCGGCCTTTCAGAGGTCTCCTATCGCGTTGGAGAATATGGCGACTTCCGTGCCGGCCTGCAGGCGGCGCTCTCCTCGTCGGCCTGGACGCCGCTCCGGGCACTCCACACACGCGACGAGGACGATTTCACCATCGGCCTGATCGATGCGTTTGCCTGCGCGGCCGATGTTTTGACGTTCTATCAGGAGCGCATTGCCAACGAATCCTGGCTCGAGACCGCGACCGAACGCATCTCGATGCAGGAAATGGGCAGGCTCGTCGGCTATCGCCTCCGCCCAGGCGTCGCCGCCGAGACCTGGCTCGCTTTCGCGGTCGAGACCCCGCCGTCGCCACCGGCCGGTATCGGCAATGATCCCGGTAATTTCGTCACCGGCATGCCGGCCGCCATCAGCCTGCCGCTCGGGCTCAAGGTGCAGAGCATCCCCGGTCCCGACGAAAAGCCGCAGACCTTCGAGACTGTGGAGGAACTCGCCGAAGCGCGCCCGGCTTGGAACGCGATCCAGCCCTGGACCAGCGAGGCGCATGTTCCTGCGAGCGGCGAGAGCGAAGCATGGCTGGCCGGCGCTGCGACCCATCTGAAACCGGGCGATGCGGTGGTGCTGGTGGGGACGGAGTTCTTCCAGAACGCCGGCAGTGACCGCTGGGATCTGCGTATCCTCACATCCGTCGAGCCTGACGCGGCCAATGACCGGACCCGGATTGCCTGGGCGCGCGGACTTGGCGCAACCAATCCTGCTAGCGCGCCGTCCGCGTTGCCATTCGTCTACGCCTTGCGCAAGCGCGCTGCGATCTTCGGCCACAACGCGCCGGATCCGAAGTTCATCGAGGGTTCGGGCGGAGCCTGGAGCCACTTCCACATCAACGGCGAGCACAATGCCGACGATACGAGCGGCGGCTCCGTCGATCTCGATAGCGTCTATGGCGATATCACCGCCGACAAGCCGGGCAACGTCGCGGAGCGCAGCCTCGTCGTATTGGCCAAGGGCAATTACAACCGGCCGGACGAGAATTACCCAAGCGGGACCTATGTGGAACTCTACCGCGTTGGCAGCACGAGCGAGCTGTCGCGCGTTGACTTCGCCATGTCGGCGAAGGTGACCCGCCTGAATGTCGAAGGCGAAAACCTCCTCAGTGTGTTCTTCAACGCCGTCCGCCAAACGACGGTCTTCGGCAAGTCAGAGCTGTTGCCGCTCGCGTTCCGTCCGGTCACGACGGCCGTGTCGGGCAACCGCATTCCAGCCAATATCGCCGCGGACGGGCTGGTCGCCGGCCGCAAGCTGATCGTGAAAGGCGCGCGTGCGAGCGACGGCGCTTTGACGACGATGCAGGCGAGCCTCGTTGCTGTCCACCCGGTCGATGCGGCCCGGTGCGAACTCGAGATCTCCCCGTCATTGCCATCAACGCTGCGCCGCGACAGCATCGTCGTGCATGCCAATGTGGCGGGGGCCTCGCATGGCGAGACTGTGACGCAGGTGCTGGGCTCCGGCGATGGCAGCCAGAGCTTCCAGCGCTTCGAACTGAAGCAACTGCCCTTGACCTACCGGGCGACGGCCAGCGAGACGGGCGCTGCCGCCGAACTCACGGTGCGGATCGGCGATGTCAAATGGAACGAGCGGCGCTCGCTCTATGCCGCGGGTCCGACAGCCAAGGCCTATGCGCTCGCCTTTGACGAGAAGGAGCGGCTCTTCGTCGACTTCGGCGACGGCGCCAGCGGCGCCCGGCTTCCAAGCGGCGTCAACAATGTGCGGGCAACCTATCGCAAGGGCCTCGGCGGGGAGGGCAATGTCGCCGCCGGCCGTCTCACTCAACTGGTCAGCAGGCCGCTCGGCCTCAAGAGCGTCGCCAATCCGCTGGCGGCAGAGGGCGGCACCGACCCGGAAGATGAAAGCGCCGCGCGCCGCACTATCCCCCTGACGACGCGCACGCTCGGCCGCGTCGTCTCCGTGCTCGATTATGAAGACTTCGCGCGCGCCTTCTCCGGCATCACCAAAGCGCAGGCGGCGGTCCTGAACACACGCAACGGCCGGATGGTCGCCATCACGCTGGCAGCGCCCGACGGAGCGGCACTGACGGAAGCGAGCCCGGTCTGGCAGAACCTTCTCGGCGCGCTGCGCGCCAGCGGCGACCCCCATGTCCAGGTGGCCTTGCTGCCCTATCAGGCGAGTACGTTCCGCCTCGGTCTGCGCGTCAAATGTGATCCCGCCTTCGAAGCGGCGCGCGTCTTGGCCTCGGTCGAAGCGGCGCTGCGCGCGCGCTATTCCTTCGCCGAGCGCCAGCTCAGCCAGCCTGTGCAGCAATCCGACGTCATCACCGTGGTCCAGAAGGTTCCTGGCGTCGTGGCGCTCGACCTGACGCGGCTCTATGGCGGCACGCGGCCCGTCGAACAGACGGCGGTTTCGGAGCAGGTGCGGCTGCTTGCCTCGCGCATGCGGGTCGAGAACGGCACCGCCAGACCCTCGGAACTGCTGACCCTCGCTGCAGGGCCGCTCGACTTGCTGGAGGAGATGCCATGACATCGCTGACGGCTGAACGACTTTATACGCTTCTGCCCGCGATCTATCGGATCCGGGACGAGGCGGAAGGCGGGCCGCTGCGCGCGCTGATCGGCGCGATGGCCGAGCAATTCGCCGCGCTCGAGGAGAATGTCGAGCAGCTCTATGATGACCAGTTCATCGAGACCTGTGCCGACTGGGTGGCGCCCTATATCGGCGCGCTGATCGGCTACCGGCCGTTGCACGGGGTTGCGCCCAACGTTGCCTCGCCGCGTGCCGAGGTCGCCAATACCATCGCCTATCGCCGCCGCAAGGGCACGGCGCTGATGCTGGAGCAACTGGCCGGCGACGTCACCGGCTGGCCGGCCCGTGCCGTCGAGTTCTTCGAGTTGCTTGCGACGACGCAATACATGAAGCATCCGCGTCTTCATGCGAGGGCGAGCGCCGATCTGCGCGACACGGCGGCGACGTTCCGTGTCGGCGGCGCGTTCGACAGCTTCGCCCATACGGCGGAGATGCGGGCGCCGGAAGGGGGTTCTGGACGCTACAACATCCCTAATATCGGCATCTTCCTGTGGCGCCTCGTGCCGCTCCGGCTGAGTGGCATTCCGTTGACGCCCGACCCGGCAGACGCCAGCGGCCGGCGCTTCCGCTTCAATCCGCTCGGCGCCGATATGAAGCTGTTCCGCCATGGCCTGACCGAAGACGACATCGGCCACCTCGCCGAGCCGATCAACGTGCCGGAACCGCTCACGGTGCGGCTGGCCGCGCTCGGCGTGAAGGCGGCGCAGGCTGGTACCATCATCCCGCCAGACGAGGCCGGCGACGATGATTACGGCGCGGGCGAGAGTTTCGTGCTGTCCCGCGTTGGTCAGCCCGGCGCCGTGTCCGTGAACGATATCCGCATCTGCGACCTTCGCGACGTGTTCGATGGCGGCGGGGTCTTTGCCGGCTGGAACCATGAGGCGGCGGTCCTGCCCGGCTCGATCGGTGTCGACCCGGAGCGCGGGCGCGTGCTGCTGGGCGAGCCCGCCGATGGCCCGCTGCTGGCGACATTCCACTATGGCTCAACGCGCCCATTCGGCGGCGGCGAGTATGAGCGCGATCCGGCGGGCGCCGACCTGCCGCTGCAGCGCACAGTGAACGGCGGCGCCGCGCTGCAGCCGGAGCTCGATGCCATCACGGGAGGAGGGCGCCTCTTGATCGAGGACAGCCTGACTTATTCCGGAACACCTGTGTTCGGCGTCGACGGGGAAAGCGACGAAGCGCTGCCCTCGCACGAGGTGGTCATCGCCGCCAAGGATGGCGCGCGTCCGCTGATTGCCTCAGGAAGCGAGATAACGCTCGACATCGGTGCGCGCGGCCGCCTCGTCCTCGATGGCCTCGTCATTTCCGGCGGCGCGCTGCGCCTGCCGGCGCTGGCCGGCAGCGAGCCGGTGGAGCTGGTGCTGCGCGACTGCACGCTGGTTCCGGGCCTGCGCCTTGAGACGGACGGCTCGGCGCTCTCGCCGGGCGCTCCGAGCCTTGTCGTCGAGCACCCATTCGCGAATGTCACGTTGGTGCGTTGCATCACCGGGCCGATCCGCATCGATGACGATGCCGAAATCAGCCTCGAGGACTGCATCGTCGATGCCGGCTCCGCCGAGGCGATCGCCTTCGCCGGGCTGGCCGACGATGAGCCCGGCGGCACGCTGACCGCGAAGGAATGCACGATCGTCGGCAAGGTTCGCGCCCGACGGATCGAGCTGGCATCGAACTCGATCTTCTTCTCCCGGCTGGGCGAGCCGCCCGGCGGGACCTGGGCAGCGCCCGTGCTGGCAGATCGCCGGCAGGAAGGCTGCATGCGGTTCTCCTATGTGCCGACCGGGTCAATCACGCCACGGCGCTATCGCTGCGTGCCGGACGAAGCGCATCCGGGCGTGCTGCCGCATTTCACATCCTTGCGTTACGGCGAACCTGCCTATGGGCAGCTTCGCCGCGTCACCGATCCATCGATCCGTTCCGGAGCGGAGAACGACAGCGAAATGGGCGTGCTGCACGCGCTGTTCCAGCCGCAGCGCGAGACCAATCTGCGCATCAGGCTCGAGGAATATCTCCGCTTCGGATTGAGAGCGGGTTTCTTCTACGCAAGCTGAACCAAGAGCTTCAGGAGTACGACCATGGCGAATGACTTCTCAAGGGTTCGGCTCGATCCGCTGCTCGACTTTGCCGGCGTGGAGCTGAAGCAAGGCGCGGTCATGCTGGATGCCGACGCCAACGAGCTGACGGCGATCCTCGATCGCCGGCTGCGTGCGCTCGCCAGTGATGTGCTGGGTCGGTCACGAGTGTCAGCGACGACGCCGGATGCGTTCGAAATCACCCTCTCCGGTGCCGGACCTCTCATCGGCAAGGGCCGACTCTATGTCGACGGCCTCCTGGCCGAGAACCATGGCGCTGTGTCGCCTGCCGCTGCTGACCGGCTCTTCGACCCGCTGATGGGCGAACCGCAATTCGCCGGTCCGATTGCCTATGCCGCACAGCCTTACCTTCCCGCGGCTCCAGCGCTGCCGACCGCGGGCCGGCACCTCGTCTATCTCGATGTGTGGAACCGCGAAGTCACCCATCTGGAGCGCCCTGAGCTTGTCGAAACTGCCATCGGCGTCGAGACGACATCGCGGCTGCAGACAGTCTGGCAGGTGCGTGTCACGGCCGATGTCGGCACCGCGACGACCTGCGCCACGCCGGACGAAGCCGTGCCGGGCTGGGACGACATCATTGCGCCATCGACCGGCGTCCTGACGACGGGCACCTTCGAGGTCGCGCCGGTCGACGATCCCTGCGAATTGCCGCCAACCGGCGGCTATCGCGGTCTTGAAAACCAGCTCTACCGCGTCGAGGTTCACGATGGCGGCCAGCCCGGTGCCGGCGCCACCTTCAAATGGTCGCGCGAGAATGCCAGCGTCGGTAGCCGCGTCGCCAGCATGATCTCTGCCACGGAGCTGCAGCTGGAAACCCTCGGCCGCGACGATGTTCTCTCGATCAAGACCGGCGACTGGGTGGAAATCATCGACGACGCGCGGGAATTCGCGCAAGTCGCGGGCGAGATGCGCAAGGTGACGGTCGATCCCGACACGCGGCGGCTGCAGTTCGCCCCGGCCTTGCCGGCCGCGATGCTGCCCGGCAACTTCCCCAACAACGATTTTCCCGATGCCCGCAACCTGCGGGTCCGGCGCTGGGACCAGGCGCGGCGCATCTTCCGCACCGGCCCGAACGGGACCACGGTTGAGGTGCAGGATCTCGACGCCGCCGGCTCGGCGGGCGTCATCGCGATACCCGCTGCCAACACGACCTTGCTCCTTGAAAATGGCGTCACGGTCCGCTTTGCCAGCACTGGCGAGCGCGGCTTCAAGCCGGGCGATTACTGGGTGTTCGCCGCCCGCACAGCCGACGCCGCGGTCGAAATCCTCGACGCAGCGCCGCCGCGCGGCATTCACCATCACTATGCAAGGCTCGGCATCTGGGACGTTGGCGCCGCGACCGTCACCGATTGCCGCAACCACTGGCCGCCCGAGGGCGGCGAGGGCCATGATTGCAGCTGCACCGCCTGCGTCACCGAGGCCTCGCATGCCGACGGCAGCTTCACCATCCAGGATGGCGTCAACCGCGCCGCCGAGACCGGCGGCACCGTCTGCATCGGTCCCGGCCAGTTTCCGCTGCGCGAACCTGTGCGGTTGAGCGGCGTCCGGTCGGTGCTGGTCAAGGGGCAGGGGCCGGCCACGGTCCTGGCGTCCGCCAGCGGCGCCTTCCTCATCCAGAACTCGATCGCTGTCGGGGTCGAAGACCTCGCAATGCTCTCGGTCGGCAACCGACCGACCATCACAGTGCAATCGGCGGCGCGACTGTCGTTGCGCAATCTCATCGTCGTCGCGCTCGATGTGACCGGCGACAGCCGCAGTTCCGCCATCGCGCTGGAGGGCGCGCTGATCGAGGCTGCGATCCACGACAATATCGTGTTCTCCGAAATCGGCGTGCTGGCCAACGACCCGACCGCGCCGCGCGATCAGGATGCGCAGGAGCCGATGTTGCTGGCGGCCGCGCTCTCCATCCGCGATAACCTTTTCCTCTGCAGCCGGCGGTCCATCGCTCTCGACGGGCGTGTGCTGCACATGTTTGCGACCGACATTACCGGTAACCACGCTTTGGCATCCACCGTCGCTGCGATCAGCACGCTCGGGGTCGGGCTCGCCGGTTCGCAGATGACGATTGCCGACAACTTCATCTCCGCCTCCGGCGCCGGCATCCGCTCCTCCTGCGAAGGCCTGTGGATCAAGGACAACAAGCTGCGCAATGGCGCCGAAAATAGCGACACGGCCGGAATCGCGATCGAGCGCGGGCTGGCACGAGCCGGCACTGCAATGGCGCAAATTCTGGCGAACCAGATCGACGGCTATGGCGAGGCCGGCATCCGTGTATCGGCGCCGGTGCGCGATCTGATGATCAAGCTCAACATCATCGCCGCCTGCGGCAACGGTATCCTCGCGATCGGCCATTCCGATGGCGGCGCCATGTCGATCGAGAACAACCATCTGCGCGATATCGACATGCGCCAGCGCGGCGAGGGCGGAACCGTCAGCGGTATTTCCGTGGTGCGGGCCCTTTCGGCCAACATCGCCGGCAATACACTTCGCGCTGTCGGCACGCTGAGCGAGACCGCGCGCCTGCGCACTGGGGTGCTCACCGTGGCCGTCGAGCGCGCCAGGGTGCGCGACAACGAGGCGATCGCGATCGGTCCGACGGGGGACGCGCTCGGCCGCACTGGCGGCATCGTCTTCTCGGCGCCGCTGCGCGAATTCGAGGTTCAGCACAACCGTATCGAGCGCGATGCCCGAATTCTCAACCAGGAAGGGGGCGGTAACTGGGTGGCGCTCTTCATTCAGGATGGCGGCGAGGTCGCCAGCACGGTCGGGACCTTCACAACCGTCAACCTGCAGAACGGTCGCGCCCTGGTCCTCAGTGCCGCCGGCGAGGCTTTCGTTGCGGATCTCGCGGTGGCCGATGACAGGCGTCCGAGCGGCTCAGTGCTCGGAAATACGTTCATTTCACGCGGAAACCAGCTCGCGGTGGAGATCAGCGCGCATCACTGCCTCTTCGGTGGCAACCGGGTCGAGGCGCGTCTCAATCAGAAGGAGGCGGTCGCGCTTCGCGCCCAGACGGCCGTGGTCTCAAACAACCATGTCGACGGTGGCGAGGCGTCGATCCGCCTGGAGGCGAAGGTCGCGACAGTCGTGGGCAATATCACGAGCGGCGTCATCACCAATGTGCCGGGGCCGTTCGTGCCCCTCAATCTGCGCTTCTGACGCGTCCATCAAGGAGAGAGCGATGCGCACCTTCATCGTGAAGTCGGGCCAGACACTGGCGGATATCCGTGCCGAATTGATCGACGGCCGCGTGAGCAAGGCCCAGAACGAGGCGACGCTCAAGCGCATTCGCGATCTCAACCCCGAACTCAGCGCCGGCAGGATCAAGCCCGGAACGGTGGTGCTGGTGCCGGACGCGCCAGGCATCAAGCCGGCAGCGACCAAGCCAGCCAAATCCGATCCAGCGAGCATGCTGAACAGCCAGTTCGAGGCTGCCATCAAGGACACGCTGCGCCAGGTCGCCGCCGACCTCCGAAGCCGCGAGGCGGAGCGCGCCGAACTCGCGGAGGCCTTCACATCCGATGCCTTCAAACGGGCACTGAAAAGCGATCAGGAACTCGGTGGCAAAGCGGAGCTCGCCAACAAGGCGATCGCCGAGGATGCGGCGGCCGACAAGGCGCTGGAGGGGGCGCTCACCAACATGCACGAAGCCGCGAGGGCCTCGATCGAGAAGCTCGACAAATTGCTCGGCTGACAACGGCTGAAGCTCGGAGTTGCGTCAGGTGTTATGATCGGCGCGGGCCCCGATCGACAAGCGGCGATCCCTTCCGCGCTCAGGAATGTCCGTTTTCTTCGGGTTCGATGGTCTTGCGGATCACGTGACCCAGCGTCAGACCCTGGACGAGGATGGTGAAGAGGACGACCGCGTAGGTGGCGGCCAGCAGCGGGACGCGGGCAGGGCTGTCCTCGAGGGAGAGGACGAGCGCCACCGAGATGCCACCGCGCACGCCGCCCCATGTGAGCACCGCAATCGTGCCGCGAGCGAAGGACTGCCAGCGCGAGAGCAGCAATACGGACCCGGCCACGGACACGAAACGCGCCGCAAGAACGATCGGCACGGCGACGAGCGCAATCAAGCCGAAGCCCGGATCGATGGGCAGGACGGCTATCTCGAGGCCGATAAGCAGAAACAGCACGGCGTTCAGGATATCGTCCACCAGCCGCCAGAAACCGAAGACATAGCGCTTCGTGACCTCGCTCATCGCATGCTCGGCACCGCGATTGCCGATCAGGACGCCAGCGACGACAACCGAGATAGGCCCGCTCATATGAAGGGCGTCGGCGGCGGCGTAAGTCGCAGTCACAAGGGCGAGGGAGATCATGACCTCGATGGAGTAATCATCGATGGAACGGATCGCGCGATAGGCGATATAGCCGGTGCAGAGGCCGAGAAGCGCCCCGCCGAAGGCCTCCAGAACCAACAACTCCGCAATCTCGACCGCATTCGGGTTGCTCTCGCCGCCGGCGAACTGCACCAACACGGCGAACAGAACCACAGCGATGCCATCATTGAGCAGCGCTTCGCCCGACATGTCTGTCTCGAGCGCCGCAGGAACCTTGACTGAGCGCAACGTCGACAGCACGGCCACCGGATCAGTCGGCGCGATCAGCGCCCCGAACACGAGCGCCCAGGCAAATCCGATCGGTGCGCCCAAAGCCTTCGTAGCCAGCCAAAGTCCGACAGCGATGATGATTGTGGAGATGGCTGTGCCGATCGTGGCAAGCGCTCCGACAACCGAAAGGCGGCGCTTCAGGCGGGAGATGTCGACGTTGAGAGCGGCTGCGAAGAGCAGGAAACCCAGCATCCCGTGCATGACGGCATCGTAGAAGTCGATCTGGCGGAGGCTCTTCGTGAGAGCTGCATCAATCCCAAGTCCGGGGAAGAGGTGCCGTGTCACAATGAGCAAAAGCGACGCGCCGACGCCCAGGGCCAGCAGACCGATGCTCTCGGGAAGACGAATGAAGCGATGGTTGACCCACGCGAACGTGGCGGTAGCCGTCAGCAGTATCGCGAGAAGCTGGGATAGCGAAAGCATCGATCGGCCAAAGGTTCGGCGACCGGGTACCGAAGCAACGGTCGACAGGAAACCGCACAAGACGGCTCAGGACGGGCTTACTTCAGCAAGCCGGCGGAGTCAGTTTTGATTTCCTCACAGTGAAATGAGGCGCGGGGCGTCCCCTCGGAACATTCCTTCCCAGGGGTGGCTCGATCGAGGTCTGCAGCAAGTCATTGAACCCTGGAGTATAGCTTGGGAACGCCGAGCGGTGCGCCCTGCGACCTCCGCATCGGTTCCGCGGCCTGGCTGCTCATCTTCGGCGTGCTGATCGCATCGGATCATCTGACACGGTATGAAGCTTCTGCAACCAGGCGATGCGGCTCCGCCTTCAGCTATAATTGAGCGGCGCCGACGCGGGCCGGCGCGCCGGTCACACGCCATACTGTGTTTCCGACATCGTCAGCGATGAGCAGCGCGCCTGAGCGGTCGACCGCCAGTCCAACCGGCCGGCCATGCGCCTTGCCGTCATCGGTCAGGAAACCGGTGACGACATCTTCTGCCTTGGCGCTCGGCATGCCGTTCGAGAAGGGCACGAACACGACCTTGTATCCATTGAAGTGATCGCGGTTCCAGCTGCCGTGTTCGCCGACGAAGGCACCATCCCGGTATTGCGCCGGAAGGGCGTCCGCTGTGTAGAAAGCGAGGCCGAGCGGCGCGACATGCGACCCGAGCGAATAGTCAGGCATGATGGCCTTCTCGACGAGATCCGGCCGCTGTGGCTTGACCCGCGGGTCGACATGGCGGCCCCAATAACTGTACGGCCAGCCATAGAACCCGCCATCCTTGACGGAGGTCATGTAGTCCGGAACAAGATCCGGCCCGAGTTCGTCGCGCTCGTTCACGACTGCCCAGAGCGCCTGCGTGGTCGGTTCCCAACTCAGTCCGTTCGGGTTGCGCAGCCCGCTCGCGAAAATCCGCCAACGCCCGCTCGCACGGTCAACCTCAAGGATGTCCGCGCGGTTTTTCTCGGCCTGAAGGCCGTTTTCCGTAATGTTGCTGTTTGACCCCACGCCGACATAAAGCTTGCTGCCATCGGGCGTGGCGACGAGGCTCTTCGTCCAGTGGTGGTCTATCGGGCCGCCTGGAAGCGGCGTCAACACAGTGCGGGGCGCGGTGATCGTGTTCTCGCCGGTCGTATAGGGATAGCGGACGATCGCGTCGGTATTTGCGACATAGAGGTCATTGCCGACCAAGGCGACGCCGAAGGGCGAGTTGAGGTGGTCGAGGAAGACCGTCCGCGTCTCGGGTTTGCCGTCGCCATCCGCATCGCGCAGCAGCGTGATCCGGTTGCTGGGACCGGCATCGCCGCCCGAGGTGACCCACGATTCAATCCAGCTCATGACGATGTCCTTCGGACGCTTCACCGGCTCGGTTCCAGGCGCCTTGGATTCGATTACGAGCACATCGCCATTCGGCAGGACATAGACCGACCGCGGGTGCTGAAGGCCAGTCGCGAGCGCCGCGACGTGAAGTCCCTGGGGAACCGAGGGCGTCTCGCCATTCTTCCAGCCGACGACATCGGCGAGATGCATCGTCGGAAAAAGCGATTGATGCGGTTCGGGCAGCGGGGGATTGGGGCCGACCTGAGCCTGCGGATCACCGATGTCCTGCGCCTGCAGCGCTGTGGCGGTCGATAGGGCGATGGCTGCCGCGGCAGCCAGAGTGAGGGAAGCTGAGCGTTTCATGACCGAATGACCTCCACACGGTCGGAGGAGACAACGGAGACCGCGAACCATGCCGTCGCAAGAAGGGTCACGACCGTCAGGATCGAAAGCACGAGGCCGGTCGGGACCACGGAGGTCCAGGCGTCGCGGGTGTGTATCAACATGTTGATGGTGGCGAGCACGATGACGACGAGATTGCCGATTGCATAGGGAAGCACGTGATGTCGCGTCCGGAGGGCCGGCCTCACGCCGAATTCGATGAGTCCGACGAGCCCGAAGAGCCAGGCGAGGATCGTTCCAGCGCTGATCAGCCAGGCCGAGAAGTCGGCCCACATCATCACGGCGGTCGAGGCATAAGCGATGTCCGTCAGCATCGCGCTCGTCAGGCAGGTGGCGACGATACAGGCGAGAAACGGATGAAGGGGTGGCCAAGCGACGTGCTCGGCAGAGATGGTTGCGCTGGACATGACGCGCTCTCCGTTTTGAAATTGCTGCTGCGGCGGTGCCGGACAGGGATGGTCCCGGTTCGTGGCTTAAGGCCGCTGGCAGACTCATCTGTCGTTCTGCCCTAACTTCTCGGAGGCCGAAAAGTTCAGATTCATGCGGTTCGCGCAGGACGCATCGTCTGCTGAGCCGGAACGGCTGCGCCACGGCGCCGGCAGAGCGGCCAACGCCTGCAGTCAGGGTTCGTTCGCCGCGAGTGATCAGGTTTGCGGCAGCAATGACTGGATGCGTTCCGCGTCCGCGGGCGTCGCCGGGTTATAGATGACCATCGTCAGGTCCTTGCGTCCGTCGACAGCGAAGGCCGAATATTCGAAGGCGATATCACCGAGAACCGCGTGGCGGATGTGTTTCACGATCTCGCCATGAGGGCCCTGGAGATCGTTTTCCTGCCACAGGCGCTGAAAGTCGGGGCTCTCCCGGCACAGCTCATCGACGAGCGGCTTCACATCCTCGGCCGCTCCGGCGCGGGCCGCGTCGACCCGAAAGGTGCCAACGGCGAAGCGCGCCACGCTTTCCCAGTCATACTGTGTCGCGCGTGAGCGCGGATCGAGAAAGATGAAGCGGAGGATGTTGCGCTGGCTGGCCGGAACCGCCGCATAATCGGCGAGCAGGACCGTCGCGGCGCGGTTCCACGCGAGGACATCCCAGATAGCGGTCCGAATGACCGCCGGGCTCGGATCGAGCGCATCGAGGACCCGCTGCAACCGCGGCGTGACACTGTCGCTCTTCTGATAGCGGACTTCCGGCGGATGGCCGAGGCCGAGCAGGAAAAGGTGCTCGCGCTCGACGTCGGTCAACATGAGGGCGCGCGACAGCCGGTCCAGCACATCCGACGATGCCGCGCCGCCGCGCCCTTGCTCGAGGCAGGTATACCAGGTCGGGCTGATATTGGCGCGCTGCGCGACTTCCTCGCGCCTGAGCCCCAACGTGCGCCGCCGCTCGGTCGGATAGCCGAGTGCCGCGGCGTCGAGCTTCGAACGCCGATCGCGAAGATAGTTGCCAAGCTGATTGCCGGCCCCGAGGCCGCTGATGCTGACAGTCATTATACTACCTTGATGTCCCGCCTTTACCACCATAGCGCCGTGGCCGATATTGTCCTCATCAAAACGGGAGATGGTCATGCGTGTCTTTGTAACCGGCGCAACAGGCAATATCGGCTCGCGCGTCGTGACGGATCTGATGGCCGCAGGGCACCAGGTGATCGGTCTCTGCCGATCCGACGACAAGGCTGCAGCTCTGGCCGCGACGGGCGCCGAAGTCTATCGAGGATCGATCGCCGACCCCGACAGTCTGAAGGATGGCGCGGCGCGATCGGACGGGGTGATCCACCTTGCGTTCAATCACGATTTCTCGCGCTTCGTCCAGAATTGCGAGGATGACCGCGCCGTGATTGCGGCGCTGGGCTCGGTCCTTTCCGGATCCGATCGGCCGCTGATCGTCACGTCCGGCACACCGATCGCCAATACGGTCCCCGGTGAGCCGGCCCGGGAACACAATGCGACCGTCGGTTCGGCCGTGAACCCGCGCGCCGCAACCGAGGAAGCGGCAGCTGCCGTTGCGGCAGACGGCGTCAACGTCTCCGTCGTGCGGCTGCCTCAGGTGCACGACCCAGTGACGCAAGGCCTCATCACCTATGCCATCGCGACCTATCGTGCGAAGGGCGTGTGCGGTTATGTCGGAGACGGCCTCAATCGCTGGCCAGCGGCGCCCGTCGTCGACGTTGCGCGCCTCTACCGGTTGGCGATCGAGAAGGCCGAGCCGAACGCGAAATACCATGCGGTGGCGGAAGAGGGCGTCGCGATGCGCGAGATCGCCGGTACCGTCGGACGGCGACTCGGATTGCCGACCCGATCGATCCCTTCGGAAGAGGCCGCCGACTTCTTCGGCTGGCTGGCGCATTTCGCCACGCTCGACATGCCCGCCTCCAGCGCCTGGACGCGGCAGCAACTCGGCTGGGAGCCGATCGGTCCGAGCCTCATCGAAGATCTGGAAAGGCTTGAACTGCCAACCGCTTGAGCGGAATTCCTCGCCTGGCAGGCGAGATCTCACGCCTTCCAGGTTCGGTCGAGAAGGTCGAGCCAGTTGTCTCGTGCGATGCGGGCTATGAGTGCCTCGCCATAGCCCGCACTGCGCAGCTGTTCCCAGAACAGTGGCAGCTTGGAAACGTCGGACAGCGCCTCCGGCACGACGGCGCCGTCATAATCGGAACCGATAGCGACGCCGCCTTCTCCGAGCCGCTCGATCAGGGCGTCGAGATGGCGCAACATCACGTCGAGCGTCGTATCCGCCAGCATGCGTCCATCGGGCCGCAGGAAGGCGGTTGCGAAATTGAGCCCGACGACGCCGTTCCGCTCGCGGATGGCATCGAGCTGGCGATCCGTCAGATTGCGTGACACCGGCGCGATCGCGTGGACATTCGAATGGGTCGCCACGAGCGGTGCATCCGAGATCGCAGCCACGTCCCAGAACCCCTGCTCGGTAATATGCGAGAGGTCGATGAGAATGCCGAGGCGATTGCAGGTCTTGACGAGTTCGCAGCCGATATCGGTCAGGCCAGGTCCCGTGTCGGGCGAGGACGGATAGCGCATCGGAACGCCATGGCCGAAGCGGTTGTGGCGGCTCCATACCGGTCCGATCGATCGCAGCCCCGCGGCGTGCAGGATATCGAGCATAGCGAGGTCAGACCCGATCGCCTCGGCGCCTTCGATGTGCATGACGGCTGCAAGCGCGCCCTTCCGCATCGCGGTGCGAATGTCTGCGACGCTTCTGCAGACCACGAGGTCGCCATTGGATTCCCGCTCCAGTCGGAACAGGATCGACGCCATCGCGAGCGTCGAAGCCTGGCCCTCGGTGATCGAGAGCGGGTCGGGCAACGGCAGGTCGTAGCTCTCGCCGGTCATCGCCTCCATGAAGTCGGCCGCCATCGGCGAGGGTGGGAAGATGGCGAAGAGGCCGCCGGCGAGCCCGCCGGCGCGGGCGTGGGGCAGGTCGATATGGCCGGCATCCGTGCCTTCCAGGAAAGCACGGATTCCCGCCTCGCCGCCTTCATTATAGAGGCGAAGCAGAACATCGTTGTGGCCGTCAAAGACGGCGACGGGCTGGGGTGACATGCGAAGGCCTCAGCGGGGAAGCGGCGGGGACAGGTGGAGCACGTCGCCGACCGGCTTGCGCTGCGAGCGGGGCACCTTGAAGCTCTCCGGCATATGGCCGAAGCCGATCATCGTAATGACGAGTTCGTCGTCGGGAATGCCGACAAAGTCCCGCATGGCACGGTCGACGTCCTGCGTAGTGCTCCAGTTCAGCATGCAGGCGCCGAGGCCTTCGGCGTGGAGGCCGAGCGCTAGCGTCATCGCGAACATGCCGCCGTCGATCCAGCCCTGATAGCGCTCGCCAACCGCGTACCAGTGGCTGAGATTGCTGGTGACGATGGCCAGCCCGCCGAGCTGTTCGCCAAAGCCGCGATGGCCTTCCTGAAAGTCGAGAACGCGGGCGATATCGTCCTTTGCGGTGAAGACATAGGCGCGACAGGTCTGCCGATTGCAGCTCGATGGGGTTTGCTGTGCGGCGCGGACCGCGCGCTCGATGACCTGCGGCGCGACCGGCTGATCGGCATATTGGCGCACGCTATGGCGCGCATCCATGAAGCCGAGAAAGTCCATCGAAGCCCGCTGGCGGACCTCGTCGGCCAGGACGTCTTCGGTGCCGCCGAAGATTTCCGCCCGTGCCGCTTCGACCCGCCGTTCGAGGCCAGCGATCGTACCGCCGAGCGTTCCGATGTCCCCGCCCGTGGCCTTGTTGAAGGCGGCATAGGCGACGAGAGCCTTGACTGCGATCTCGGTACTCGCATCGAGGCCGAAATCATCGATATAGCGCGCCGTGTCCGCACAGAGCTCGGCGACCTTCGGCATGCCGAAAGCCGGCCGGGGATCGCGCAGCGACAGCCCGTGTTCGATCATATGCGCGAGCAGATGGATCTGCGCCTTGCGGTTTTCCCGGCTGCTCGGACCGTTCAGGTACGAGGCGCGCGTGAAGCGGCGATAGTCATAGGCGAAATTGCGGAGGAGAGACGCCTGACGCCGGATGCGGGGAACGATGTCAGTGAGGCGATTGGCTTTGCGAGGGGGCATGGGCGAGGCGGCCGCGATCTCTTGAGGAAGCGACGCGAGGCGGCCCGACTGGCCGTATCGGCGAGACTGAGGTTTCCCGTCGGACGGCGAGCTGTCAAACGGCACGGGCAGGTGGGACTGCCCTTAAAATGGACACGGCGTAATGCGCAGGCAGTCGCGCCCAGCGGAAACCGCAATGGAATCAAGCGTCCATCAGGGTGATTCCTATCCGGACGGATAGGGAGGCGACAGAAAGTTGCGCGGACCTACCCTCCGAATCAGTTTCGTCCCTATCTCGCACGACGCTTGGTCCTCTGCCGCGCTGATGCGACCGTTCGTGCATCGAGATGACGAACGAGGCCGCGATGAGCGTTCCAGTCGATGTGCGGGTGCTGTCCCCGATCACCACGAGGGGCTTTCGGCGACCTTCCGATCTGAAGGCGCTCGAATATGACGGCGTCGTCGTCAGCTACAGCCAGATCGATCGGGGTCCGGCCTCGATCGAGAGCGAATACGAGATCGCCATGTCGGCGCCCGGCACGATCGCCAAGGCGATTGAGGCAGAAGGCGAGGGCGCCGATGCGATCGTGATCGACTGCATGGGCGATCCTGGTCTGCGTGCCGTCCGCGAGGTGGTCTCGATCCCGGTGCTCGGTCCGGCCGAAACCGCGATGCATCTCGCCTCGATGCTCGGGCATCGCTTCAGCGTCGTCACGGTGATGCGGCGTCTCAGGGCTCAGTTCGAAAACGAGGCCGCCGTCTATGGTCTGTCGAGCAAGCTGGCGTCTGTCCGCCATGTCGACATCCCCGTGCTGGCGCTGGAGGACGATCTGCCGGAAACAAAGGCGCGCCTCGTCGAGCAGGCTGCCCTCGCTGTCGAAGCTGACGGCGCAGAGGCAATCATCTTCGGCTGCACCGGGCTGCTCGGCTGCGCTGCGGCGGTCAAGGAGGGACTTCTCGCCCGCGGCATCGACATTCCCGTCATCGACCCGATCCCGACAGCGGTTTCCATTGCGGCGGCGCTCGCCCGGGTCGGTCTCAGCCAGAGCAAGCTGACCTATCCCGCACCGCCGGTGAAGGAGATGCCCGGCTACGACATCGTCCTACCCTCCGCGATCGCCGCGGAATGAACATGTCCGAGCGGCGCGGGGGCGAAATGCGATGAGCGAGACCGCAGGCAGAACCCTTCTGCGTCGGCCCGCCTTCTCCGTGACGGAGGCCTTTGGTGGCTTTCGGCTGTGGTGGCTGGTGTTGCCAGCGTTCCTGTTCTTCCTCGCCTTCTTTCTCGTCCCGCTCGTCTCGCTGCTCGCCATCTCGTTCAACAAAACCGTGCCCGGCGTCATGACGCTGACGACGGCGTTCACGCTCGATAATTTCGAGCGGATCTTCACGCGGTCGATCTACTACAGGTCGATCCTGCGCTCGATCGGCATTGGCATCGTCGTCGCCGCGATTGCCCTGGTCCTCGGCTATCCGCTCGCCTTCCTCATCGCCAAGACCGAGCATCCCGGCCGCAACACGCTGCTGATGATCCTGGTGCTGTCCTCGATGCAGCTCGACATGGTCATCCGCATGTACGGGCTGATGGTGCTGATGGGCGATACCGGTCTCATCAACAGCGCCCTCATCTGGAGCGGCCTGATCCATGAGCCGCTGCCGCTGATGTACAACACGTTCGGGGTGGTGGTCGGGCTCGTCCAAGTCACGCTGCCCTTCATGGTGCTGTCGCTGATCGGCATCATCCGAGCCATCCATCCCTCGCTCGAGGAAGCCGCGCGGAGCCTCGGCGCGACGCGGGCGGAAGCGTTCCGCCAGATCGTGTTACCGCTCTCGATGCCGGGGATTCTCGCCGGGTCGCTGCTCGTCTTCGCGCTGTCGATCAGTTCCTATGTCGTGCCGGCGCTGATGGGCGGCTGGAAGGTCGTGGTGCTGCCGATCCACATCTACCAGCAGATTGCCGAATCCGGCCGCTGGCAGTTCGGCGCCGCGGTTGCGGCCGTGCTGTTCGTGACCAGCCTTATCGCCGTCTTTGTCTATCACCGGGCCGCCGTCTGGACCTCGGGAGGCCGCACCTGATGCGCGACGAGGCCGCCGTGTCCCTGCTGTTCAAGGCCGTCGCGATGCTGACGCTCGTCGTCCTGCTGCTGCCGGTCGTGATCGTCGTCCTCGCCGGGCTCAACGCTGGCGACTACCTGACCTTCCCGCCCAAGGGGCTGTCACTGCGCTGGGTGGTGGCGTTTCTCGGTTCGGCGACGTTCATGTCCGCCTATGTCTACAGCTTCGTCCTGGCGCTGGTCGCGACGCTCATCTCGACCGTGATCGGCACGCTAGCCTCGCTTTATCTGTCGCGATCGCGCAGCGGAGCGGCAGCTGCGCTGCGGGGCTTCTTCATGCTGCCGGTCGTGCTGCCCGGCGTCGTTCTCGGCCTCGCGCTCTACATCTTCTATGTCACGACGGATATCGGCCTGGCGCGGACCTTCGCGGGGCTCCTGATCGGCCATGTCCTGGTCACATGCCCCTTCGTGATCGCCACCGTCACGGCCTCGATGGTCGGCTTCGACCTCTCGCTCGAGGAAGCGGCGCGCAGCCTCGGTGCTTCGCCCTGGACGGCCTTCCGCAAAATCACGCTCCGCCTCATCGCTCCGGGCATCTCGGCTGGTGCGATCTTCGCCTTCATCGTGTCGTTCGGACAGTTCGAGACCACGCTGTTCCTGACGGTTCCCAACCACGAGCCGCTGCCGATGGCGATGTATATTTCGCTTCGCTACAAATTCGAGCCCACCGCCGCTGCGGCCGGCATCTTCGCCATCGCCCTCGTTGCCCTTTCGACCGTCGTCTCATCGCGGCTGGTCAGCCTCCGGCGCGTCTTCCGCGCCTGATCGCAAGCTCCGCCGCGTCCGCATGACGGCCGCGGTTCATACCGAAAAAGGACAGGGAAAGAATGACCAGCAGCAGCAAGGGAGGCGGGGCCACCCGCCGCGGATTCCTGAAGGGCACCGCCGGCCTCGCGGCCATGGGCGCCGGCGTCAACCTCTTCAACATCAACCATGCCTGGTCGGCCGACGCCGTCTATGAGGGTGGCGTGTTCGATGCCGGCGGGGCGACGCTCAACATCGCGGAGTGGGGCGGCTTCTGGGAGGAGATCGTCCGCAAGGAGATGCTCGACGCCTTCGAGAAGGATTTCAACTGCAAGATCGTCTATGAGAGCTCCTTCCCATGGTTCCCGAAATTCGTGGCCGGCGGCCCCGAAAAGCCGCCATTCGCGATCGCGAACTGGAACTATGGCGAGATGTTCAAGACGGCGGCGGCCGGTGATTTCTTCACGCCGCTGGATGAAGTCATCGCCAATGTTCCGAACGCCAAGAATATCTGGCCTTTCGCGACGGCGACCGGTGTCGGCGTCACCTGGAGCTACACGCGCTACTGCTATGCCTATCGTACCGACCTGGTCGATCCGGCGATCAAGACGTTCAAGGACTTCTGGGAAGAGAAGTTCGCTGGGAAGCGCGGCACCTATGTGACGTCGAACGGTCTGCAGATGGACTTCTTCATCGCCTCCTGCGCGCTGTTCGGCAAGGACCAGTATGATCTCGACGCCGGCTATGAGGCCATGAAGCAGGCCATGCCGATGAAGATCTCCGATTTCACCGGTAATATGCAGACCCTTTTGGAGCGCGGCGAAGTCATCTTGGCCGTCCAGCATGATGCCGAGGTTTATCAGATGATGGATCGGGGCATAAAGGTCGCGCCCTATCTCTGGGAAGAGAAGAAGCCGATCCTTACCCAGACCAAGACCATCAGCAAATATCTGGAGCCTGTGCAGAAGAAGCTCGCTTACGCGCTGCTCAATCTGACGCTCGACCAGAAGCTGCAGTCCGTCATGTGCGAGAAGTTCTATCAGCGGCCGGTCAACAAGGACGTGGTCGTCACGCCGAACCTCGCCTCGAAGGGCGTCACCAATACGGCGGACGCCACGGCCGGTTACTGGACGCCGGATTGGAAGAGCTACAACGAGAACGAGGCGGACATCGTCGAGACCGTCAACGGCATCTTTGCCGGCTGATCGCCCCGATAGATCGATCCCGGAACCGGAAGAGCCATGTCCGACATCCGCCTTGTGAACCTCACCAAAAGTTATGGCGAGGGGAACGCCGTCTCCGAGGTCAATCTCGAAATCGGGGAGGGGGAGTTCTTCTCCCTTCTCGGACCCTCCGGCTGCGGCAAGTCGACGACGCTGCGCATGATCGCCGGATTCATCCGCCCGACATCAGGGCAGATCTTCGTCGGTCGCGACGACATCACGGCGCTGCCGCCTGAAAGGCGGGACATTGGCATCGTGTTCCAGAATTACGCGATCTTCCCGCATATGAATGTCGCGGAAAACATCGCCTTTGGCCTCAAGCTCCGCAAGCTGCCGAAGGCCGAGATCGCCCGCCGCATCGAGGCGGCGCTGAAGCAGGTCGGCCTTGCCGGCTATGATGATCGCTACCAGCGCCAGCTTTCCGGCGGCGAGCAGCAGCGCGTCGCGCTGGCCCGCGTGCTCGTCACCGAACCGCGCATCCTGCTCCTCGACGAGCCGTTGTCGGCACTCGACAAGGGGCTGCGCGAGGAGATGAAGTTCTGGATCAAGGATCTCCAGAAGAAGCTCCGCATCACCACTGTCTATGTGACGCATGACCAGGACGAGGCGCTGACCATGTCCGATCGCATTGGCGTCATGTCGAAATCGCGCATCGTGCAGGTCGGCTCGCCACAGGAGATCTACGAGCGGCCGAAGACCCTGTTCGTGACGTCTTTCATCGGCCACTCCAACGTCCTGGACGTGACGGTGACGGGCCGCGAGGGCGACATGGCCGTGGTCGTGCTCGATGGCCGCGAGATGCGTGCCCGCGGCGCGGCCGATCTCAAGCCGGGAGCATCGGCGAAGCTGGTCGTGCGGCCGGAGAACATCCTGATGGGCGCGGCGCTCGGCGACGGGGAGCCCCGGCTTGCGGCGACGGTTCTCAGCGAAACCTATCAAGGCGCGCTTGTCCGCTACCGCCTGAAGCTCGGCAGCCAGGAGATCGTCGCCGAACGGCAGAACCAGGCGCATGTCGAGCGCTTCGCGCCCGGCACCGAAATCATGATCGGCTGGGATCCCGGCTGGTCCGAGGCGCTCACCGCCTGATCGTCAAACACAGAAACGCAACAACGAAGGTTCGCATCCATGCGCATCGGCATCGACGTCGGCGGCACCAACACCGACGCCGCCCTCATGGACGGCATCACCGTCAAGGGCGCCTGCAAAACGCCAACCACCGCCGACGTCAGCTCGGGCATCATCGCCGTGCTGAAGGAGGTGCTCAGGATGACCGGCGTTGCGGCGTCCGAGATCCAGGCCGTCATGATCGGCACGACGCATTTCACCAATGCCGTCGTCGAGCGAAAGCGCCTGCTCGAGGTCGCAGCCATCCGTCTCGGACTGCCGGCGACCCGCGCGCTCCCGCCCATGACTGATTGGCCGAGCGACCTCGCAACGACACTCGGGCGCCACACCTTCATGGTGCGGGGCGGCCACGAGTTCGACGGCCGCGAGATCGCCCCGCTCGACGAGAAGGAAATCCTGCGGATCGCGGGCGAGATCAAGGCGCGCGGCATCCGCACCGCTTCGGTGACGTCGGTGTTCTCCCCGGTCACGCCGGTCATGGAGCAGCGCGCGGCGGAAATCCTGCTGGCGGAAATCCCAGGTCTCGCGATCTCGCTGAGCCATGAGATCGGCCGCGTCGGTTTTCTCGAGCGCGAGAACGCCTCGATCATGAACGCCTGCCTCGCCGACCTCTCGGCAAAGGTCGTCAGTTCGTTCCGCAACGCGCTCAAGGAGCTTGCGATCGAAGCACCGTTCTTCATCAGCCAGAATGACGGAACGCTGATGACGCCGGATTATGTCGAACGCTATCCGGTGCTGACTTTTGCTTCTGGTCCGACCAACTCCATGCGCGGCGCCGCGATGCTGGCCGGGCGCAAGGAGGCAATGGTGGTCGACATCGGCGGCACCACCTCGGATGTCGGCATGCTGATGCAGGGCTTTCCGCGCGAATCCGCCGTGGCGGTCGATATCGGCGGCGTGCGCACCAATTTCCGCATGCCGGATGTTCTGGCCGTCGGGCTTGGCGGCGGTTCGCTCGTCCGCGACGACGGCGCGCGCATCGGGCCGGATTCTGTCGGCTATGAGATCACCTCGAAGGCGCTCGTCTTCGGCGGCGATACGCTGACGACCACCGATATCATCGTGGCGGCGGGTCTCGAGGATATCGGCGATCGGTCGCGCGTCGCGCATATCCCGGCGAAGACCATCGCCACCGCGCTCGATACGATCCACCGCATGGTCGACGAGGCGGTCGATCGGATGAAGACCAGCGCCGAGCCATTGCCCGTCATCCTGGTCGGCGGCGGCTCGATCCTCGTCTCGCGGCAGCTTCCCTCCGCTTCCGAAGTGATCCGCCCGGAAAATGCTTCCGTCGCCAATGCCATCGGCGCGGCCATCGCGCAGGTCGGCGGCGAAGTCGACCGCATCTTCTCGCTGGAAGGGACCTCGCGCGACGTGGTCCTCGACGGTGCCAAGGCCGAAGCCGCGGAACGGGCTACGAAGGCCGGCGCCGATCCCGCCACGGTGAAGATCGTCGACATCGAGGAGGTACCGCTCGCTTATCTGCCCGGCAGCGCGACGCGCATTCGCGTCAAGGCCGTCGGCGATCTGGTCATGGCGTGAGGCGGCCATGAAACTCACATCCGAAGACCTGCACGACCTCGCCATCGGCGCGGCCTTTCTCGGCACGGGCGGCGGCGGCAATCCCTATGTCGGGCGGCTGATGGTGCAACGCTGCCTGGATGAGGGGCTCAGCGTCGACGTCATCGATCCCTCGGAGCTTGCCGACGATGCGCTGGTGATCCCGACTGCCATGATGGGCGCGCCGACGGTGCTGATCGAAAAGCTGCCGAGCGGCGAGGAGGCGATCGGTTCGCTGCGCGCGCTGGAGCGCTATCTCGGGCGCAAGGCGGACGCCACGATGCCGATCGAGATTGGCGGGATCAATTCCACCATCCCGCTCGTCGTCGGCGCCCGGCTCGGCCTGCCGATCGTCGATGCGGACGGGATGGGCCGCGCCTTTCCCGAACTGCAGATGGAGACGTTCGGCGTCTATGGCGTTTCGGGCAGCCCGATGGTCGTGACCGACGAATATGGCGATTCCACCTTGCTCAACGGCGCCGACAACAAGCAGATGGAGTGGCTCTCGCGCATGGTGGCGATCCGCATGGGTGGTTGCGCCTATATCGCCGAATATTCGATGTCGGGCGCGGATGTGAAGCGCACGGCCGTGCCGAATACGATGACGCTCGCGATGCGCATCGGCCGCTGCCTACGCGAGGCCAAGGCGAACCATGAGAGCCCGTTCGACGCGCTGCTGCGGCTGTTGCCGCAGACGCTCTACAATCACGGCCGCATCATCTTTACCGGCAAGATCGTCGATGTGGCGCGCGAGACGCGCAACGGCTTCTCGATCGGTCGGGCGCGAATCGATGGTCTCGGACCCTGGCGCGGCACGATGGAGATCGAGATCCAGAACGAGAACCTGATCGCCCGTGTCGACGGCAAGGTGAGGGCCATCGTTCCCGATCTCATCTGCATCATGGACAGCGAAAGCGCCGAGCCGATTACCACCGAGAATCTGCGCTATGGCCAGCGTGTCACGGTCGTCGCCGTCGCGGTGCCCGAGATCATGCGGACGCCCGAGGCGCTCGACGTCTTTGGGCCGCGCTGTTTCGGCCTCGACGAACCCTTCACGCCCATCGAGACGATGACCTGACCATGCGCACGCATATCACCCTGGATGATCTCGACGACCTCGCGGTCGGTGCCGCCATTCTCGGCACGGGCGGTGGCGGTGACCCTTATATGGGCAAGCTGATGGCCCGTGCCGCGATCGAGGCGCATGGACCGGTTCCGCTGATCCCGGTCGACGAACTGCCGGATGCCTTCAATATCGTCGCCTGCGGTGCGATGGGGGCGCCGACAATCCTGATCGAGAAACTGCCGAGCGGCGAGGAGATGGGCCGTGCGCTAGACCTCTATGAGCGCTACACCGGCCGAACACTCGACGCGCTCATTCCCTTCGAGGCGGGTGGAATCAACTCGACGATTCCGCTGATGGCAGCGGCGAAGCGGGGTCTTCCCGTTGTCGATGCCGATGGCATGGGCCGGGCGTTCCCGCAGCTCGAGATGGAGACGTTCAATGTCTATGGGGTGCCGGCGGCGCCGGTTGCCATAGCGGACGAGCGCGGCAACACCGGCATCATCGAGGTTCAGGCGGCTGCGAAATCCGAATGGATCGCGCGCGGCCTGACGATCCGCATGGGTGGTCAATCATTCATCGCCAATTACGGCATGGACGGCGCCACCTGCCGCCGCGTCTCGGTTCCTGGCACGGTTTCGTTGGCGCTCGGCATCGGGCGCACGATGCGTGAAGCCAAGGCCCAGCATCGCGACAGTCTCGACAGTCTGATCGAATTCTTCGCGGGGACGCATTACGAGGAGGCTCGGGTCGTCGGCTCGGGCAAGGTCGTCGACGTTTCCAGGCGTGTCCAGAACGGCTGGTCGGTCGGGATCGTGACGATCGAGCCGTTTCAGCGCGGCGCCGAGCCGATCCGCATCCAGATCCAGAACGAGAATCTGGTCGCCGAGCAGGCGGGCGAAATTCTCGCCATCGTGCCTGATCTCATCTCTCTCCTCGACGTCGATACCGGCGAGGCGATCACGACAGAACGCCTGCGCTATGGCCAGCGCGTCAACATCCTGGCCGTGCGCGTTCCGCCGATCATGCGTACGCCCGAGGCGCTTGACGTGTTCGGTCCGAAGGCCTTCGGTCTTGATCACGCCTATCGCCCGCTCGGACTTTCGACGTGACGCGGCAAAGGGCCTGGAAATTGCTTGATAGAGCTGGCGGAGGCAGCTGAACGAAGCGGGAGGTGCATCGGGTCATGGCGGTTCTGCCCTTCGTCGAGCGGATCGACGTCCTGCCGCGACGCTTCGGCATGCCGCGTGGCGCAGCTGACGTCATCGAACGGCCGTTCCTCGTCGATCGGTTGCGCAATGGGCTGGCCGGTCAGATCGTCCTGCTGCGCGCCCCGCCCGGCTTTGGCAAGAGCGAACTCCTGGCGGCCGCTCAGGCGCGCTACGACACGGCACAGGAGCGCTTCTCCTGGCTGACGCTCTCGCACGAGGACGCCGATCCAGCCGTCTTCCTCGATAATTTCGCCGCTGCGCTCGGCCTCGACATCGCGCCTGCGCAACGACTGGGGCTGGAGCGGGCCCGGCAATTGCTGCTCACCCGTCTGGTCGCTGAGGGCGGGCGGCCCATTGTGGTGCTGGACGAGTTCCAGGCGGCGGAAGGCGAGGCGTTCGCGTCGTTCTGCAATGCGTTGTTTCGCCAGTTGCCCGAGCCGCTGCGGATCGTCATCTCTACGCATCGCCGGCCAGAATTGGCGCTGTCGCGCATCCGCCTCAAGGGCCTCCTGACCGAGATCCTCGCCGACGAGCTCGCCTTCACGCGCTCGGAGATGCGACGGCTTGCCGGCAAGGGCTTGTCGAACGAAGAGTTCGAGACCTTCGCCGAGGTGACCGGCGGCTGGCCGGCGCTGGTGAGCCTCGCCGTGCCGCTGCTGACCGGCGATGCGAGCCCGGAAGTGCGCGCAGACTTGATCGCCGGCACGCATCGGCTCTACCGCGACTTCGTGCTGGAGGAGGTGGCACCGCAGATCCCGCCGGACATGCGGGAGGCCTTGACGGTCTGCTCGATCCTGGCGGAGTTTCCGCTCGATCTGGCGGCCCATCTTTCCGGCGTCGACGTGGCGCCGCGATCGCTCCGTGACCTCGAGGATTTCGCGCCGATCCTCGTCCCGGTCGGCCAGCGGCCGGGCTGGCTGCGCCTTCATCCGGTTGTCCGCGCCACTTTTGCGGCGCATCTGCAGTCACTGCCGCCCGAGCGGGTTGCGGCGTTGCATGGCCGTGCCGCCGCCTGGTTTGCCGAGCGCGGCCATCTGGAAAAGGCGGTCAGCCACGCCTCCCGCGCCGGCGATTTCGCGCTCGCGGCCGAGGCGATCCGGCAGGCGGGCGGCGTCAGCATCTTCCTGAAGGCCGGACATTCGGTCCTGGCGGGCGTGATCGAGAACATCCCGACGGAGGTCATCCATCGCTCGCCGAGCCTCAAGCTCTCCTATGCGCTGGTCCTGGCCAAGCAGGGGCGCGTCCAGATGGCGCGTGACATCATCGTCGATCTCCGTCACGCCGCCGAATCCGGGCAGCCGTCGCCGTTCCTCGCCATCCCCATCTCCGCGCTCGATCACATCGAGGGGCTGATCAATATCTATAACGACCGCAATTCAGACGCGGCCGAGATCGCGCGGCTGGAAGGGATCGCCGGGCGCCTCGGTCCGGCCGAGACCTTCGGCCGGGGCTGGATCTACAATCATCTCTGCATCGCCTACACGGTCAGCGGCGATCTTGAGGCGGCCCGTACCAACGCCTTGAAATCGCTGGCCTGCTACCGCGAGGAAAAATCCTCATACGGCCAGATCTTCATGCTGATCCATATGAGCCTGGTCGCAATGCTGGCAGGACGACCGGCCACCGCCATCATGTTCGGCCGCGAAGCCGAGGAGCTGTGCCAGCGCCACCAATGGAGCGACCGCAACCTGATCGCGATCGCGCATATTCCGCTGGCCGAGGCTCTCTACCAGCAGACGCAATGCGACGCCGCCGAGGCCATGATGCGCGAGGGCATGCCCTATCTCGCGCGCGGCGAAGGCTGGGTCGACCTCTTCATGCGCGGCTATGGCACGCTTGCCCGTTGCCAGCTTGCCCGCGCAGGCATCGAGGCAGCGCTGGCAGTGACCGATCGCGCCGAGGAGGTGGCGGTCGAGCGCGGGCTGCCGCGCCTGCGGCTTGCCGTCGATATCGTCCGCATCGAACTGATGACGCGCGCGGGACTTCTCGAATCCGCGCTGCATATCGTCGAGCGCTTGCCGCCGATCGATGACGAGAGTGCTTGGCCGACCTGGCGCGAATGGAGCGATGCCTCTATCGCGCTGGCGCGGATCCTGCTGCGCACCGAACGGGCGGAGGAGGCGCTGCCAGTGCTCGCACGGCTCGGCCAGCGCTCGCGCGAGCATGATCGCGGCTATCATCTCCTGGTCGGAACGGTCGTCTCGATCGAGGCGTTCTGGGCCGCCGGCCGGCTCGATGAGGCGCGCAGCGCGTTGCTTGCCGCCATTGCGCTGGCGCGGCCGCAGGACTGGCTGCAGGTTTTCCTCGACGAGGGATTGCCGCTGTCGCAGGCGGTGCGCGGCATCGTACGCCGCTTTGGGCTTTCGACCTTCAGCCCGAAGACGTCGGAATTCGTCAGCCGCATTGCCGGCGCATGGCAGCAGGGCGGACCAGCGCGGCCGAAAAGCGATCGCGGCGGGCTCCTGAGTGCCCGCGAGCGCGAGGTGCTTGACCTTTTGGCCGGCAACTCCACCAACAAGGAAATCGCACGCGACCTCGGCCTCAGCGAGGCGACCGTGAAATTCCATCTGAAGAACCTCTACGCCAAGCTCGGCGTCAGCCGGCGCAATCTCGCCCTGTCGGTCGCGCGCCAGACAGGGATGATCGAGGGCGCCTGACTGCGTCATGCCGGTCGCGATTTCCTGTCAGGCCGACGCGGCCAAACCCTGCATCTGCCTGAGCTCCAAGAGAGGAGGTGTCGCGTCGATCTGTTCGGGCGTGAGCATGTCCCACTTGATGCCACGCGGCCGCGCTGCCCGCTTGACGCTGAGAAAGCGCGTCGGCGTCGCGATGGCATCGACGAGGATATCGGTTTCGCTCGGCTGCAGCGTTTCCTCGACGACCTGCACGTCATGCACCATCGCGGCAACCGGCGTCGTCTCGTCGACGATACCGATCTCCGTGAACATGCCCCATTCGAGATCGAAGAACCCATGGCCCTTGCCGAAGCGCACGCCATCGAGCGACACCGCCGAGGCGCCTGTCACCATGAAATCGAAGCGGCCGCGATCGGCGATCTCCGCTAGCGATATCGGGCGGCCGAAATATTCAAGCCCATCCAGCCAGGCCGCGAACAGAGCCTGGCCCGGCGGAACCATCGCCGGTTCGAGCAGATAGAAGCCGCGATAGATGCCATAGGTCGAGATGACCAGCGTCTTGCCCGCCTCCAGCATGCGGCGACGCAGGTCAACGAGGCCGTTGTCCGGCGTGATGAAGGCGTAGGTGCCAGCCTGGTAGAAGGGCTGCGAGACGAGGCGGTCGGTGGCGGCGGCGCTGCCCTCGAAATCCGGAATGACCTCCGCAAAATCGAGGTGAAACCTGGAGTCCGGCTTTGCGACTGGTCGCAACTTTTCCCAGATCCTCTCGCGCACGATCTTCGCCCTGCTCATCATCCCTCCGTTTTATCGATTCATGGTCATGCACCCACGAAACACTAGTTCCCGGCATGATTTGCCGTCATGACGAAATAATGGGCAGAGCGATCCCCGCCGAGACGGTTTCCGTTCCTTGGAATGCTCTGATGTTCTCGCCTCGACTCCATCAAGTGCGGTGATATGAATCCGAATTGACGATGGACCCGCGACCAGGAAGCGCTCGCCCTTGAACAGGAATTTTTTGACCCTGGACGCCGCGGAGAGCCACGCGGCTGTCCGGGCGCTGTCCTCGCCTGCGCGGATCGACATTCTGCGGCTGTTGCATGCGGAAGGGCCGATGAACGTCAACGAGATCAGCGTTGCGCTTGGCCTGCCGCAATCGACGGTCGCGACCAGCGTACAGGCGCTGGAACAGGCGGATCTGATCGACACAAAGACCGTTAAGGCGCGCAAGGGGCACCAGAAGATCTGCTCCGCCCGTTATGCCGAGATCGTCATCCGCTTCGACAAGGAGATGAAAGCCCCCGACGACGAGGCGATCGAGGTTTCGATGCCGATCGGGCTCTACACGAGTTGCGCTGTCGAGGCGCCATGCGGCCTCTGCTCGACAGAGGGCGTCATAGGCATGCTGGATGTGCCGAACCATTTTCTCGATCCAAGCCGGATGCAGGCCGGCCTGATCTGGTTCGGCCGTGGCTTTGTCGAATACAAGTTTCCCAACAATGCCAGGCTGCTCAACGAACGGATCAGCGCCGTCGAATTTTCCATGGAGCTGTCATCGGAGGTGCCGGGGACCAACCCGGACTGGCCGTCGGATATCACGCTCTGGGTCAATAATGTTGCCGTCGGCACCTGGACGTCGCCCGGCGACTATGGCGACAAGCGTGGTCTCTTCACGCCCCGATGGTGGAAGCTCGAAGGCTCGCAATATGGCACGCTGAAGACCTGGACCATTTCCGAGCGCGGTTCGTTCATCGACGATATCAAGATTTCTGATATAAACCTCGGGGATCTCGATATCGACCGCCATCATTCGATCCGGCTGCGCATCGGCATCGCTGAGAATGCCAAAAATCCGGGTGGAATCAATATCTTCGGCCGAGGTTTTGGTAATTTCGATCAGGATATCGTCATGCGGCTTTACCGACAGCCCACCTGAAGAATGCCTTCTCGCGACCTGTTCTGCGTTGACAGGGTGTGCCGTGCGGATCATACTCACAGCTATGTATCAGGAATAATGATACATATTTTTGGGAAACGCACAGTGAGGTTGCCGTGAAAGCGAACGTGATCGTCCACAAGGATTTCGCGGTCTCTCCGATTGACGATCGTGTCTACAGCTCGTTCCTGGAACATCTGGGTCGCGCGATCTACACCGGTATCTATGAGCCCGGACATCCGACCGCCGACGAGGATGGCTTCCGTGGCGACGTGATCGATCTCGTCCGCGCGGTGAAGACGCCTTATGTGCGCTATCCCGGCGGCAATTTCGTCTCGGCCTATAACTGGGAAGACGGCATCGGCCCGCGCGATCAGCGTCCGACCCGCCTTGACCTCGCCTGGCGCACCCGCGACGACAATCGCATCGGCGTCAACGAATTCGTCGACTGGTGCAAGAAGGCCGATACCCAGCCGATGCTGGCCGTCAATCTCGGCTCGCGCGGCCTCGATGCGGCGCGCAACTTTGTCGAATACTGCAACCATCCGGGCGGCTCCTACTGGAGCGACCTTCGCCGTCAGCACGGCTGGAAGGACCCGCATAACGTCAAGCTCTGGTGCCTCGGCAATGAGATGGACGGGCCCTGGCAGGTCGGTCACAAGACGGCTGAGGAATATGGCCGCCTCGCCAATGAGACGGCAAAGGCGCTTCGCCTCTTCGACAAGTCGCTCGAATTGATCGTCTGCGGCTCGTCGCATTCCGACATGCCGACCTATCCCGACTGGGAGGCGACGGTTCTCGATCATACCTATGACTCGATCGACCATATCTCCCTGCACATGTATTTCGCCAATAACGAGCACGATACGCTCAATTATCTGGCGAAGGCTGAGAAGCTCGACCGCTATATCAATACGGTTGGCGGTATCATCGACTACGTCAAGGCCAAGAAACGCTCGAAGAAGGATGTCAAGATCTCGTTCGACGAGTGGAACGTCTGGTATCACAGCCGCGAGGAAGACAAGAAGATCCTCCAGGGTGATGCGTGGCCGGATGCACCGCATCTCCTCGAAGATCTCTATAATTTCGAGGACGTGCTGCAGGTTGGCGGCATTTTGAATACGTTCATCCGCCGCGCCGACCGCGTGAAGATCGCCTGCATCGCGCAGCTCGTGAACGTCATCGCGCCGATCATGACGGAAGAGGGCGGTCCGGCGTGGAAGCAGACCATCTACTATCCGTTCTTCTACGCCTCGCTCTATGGCCGCGGCACGTCGCTGCGCGCCATTGTCGATGGACCGACCTATGACAGCGAGTTCGGGGACGATGTCCCTTATCTCGACGTCTCAGCCGTCCGGTCGGTTGCCGGCGATGAAGTCACATTCTTCATCGTCAATCGTCACCTGACGGAGACGCTGGATCTCGCAGCGACGCTCGAGGGCTTCCCCGGTGCGCGCCTCGTCGAGCACATCCAGATGACGCATCCGGACCTCAACGCGATCAACACCGCTGCGAACCCGGACAATGTCGTGCCGAAGACAGTATCGGGAACCGCGGTCGAGGGTGGCAAGCTGCAGTCGAAGCTGCCGCCGCTTTCCTACAACGTCATCCGCGTCGCGGTCTGACGGATCGAGTGGGCGGCCACGGTCGCCCTCTCATCACTTTCCTCAGCTCAGCCCGCCGCCTGCAGCGTGTTCTTCACGAAGCGACCGGCCTGCATGATGATCGGCATGTGCTGGCCTTCGCCGGTCAGCAGCGCGAGGTCCGCGAGCGGATCGCCATCGACGAGAACGAGATCGGCATGGGCGCCGGGCGCGATACAGCCGATCTCGCCTGTCATGCCGATAAGCTTCGCCGCCACCGATGTCGTTGACCGGATCACCTCGATTGGCGGCAGGATCCGGCCGCGAATGACGAATTCGTCGGACTGGAAGCGGTGCATCGCGCCGAGAAGATCGGTGCCGTAGGCCATCGGCACTCCGGCTTCCCGCAGGATTTCCAGTGAACGTGGGCTGCGGATGCGCACGTCGTCGATCTTCGCGACCGAGTCCGGCGGCAAGCCGAGCGATGCGCCCTCACTATGCAGGGCCTCGTATGTGACCAGCGTCGGGCAGGCGATGGCGCCGCGCTCGGCCATCAGCCGGGCGGTCGGGGGCTCGATCAGGTTTGCGTGCTCCACAGAGCGCACGCCGCATTCGACGGCCCGGGCGATCGCCTCGTCGGTGTAGAGATGAGCCGAGACATAGGTGTGCGCGTTGCGCGCTTCCTCGACGATCGCTTCCAGCTCGGCCCGCGAGAACTGCAGGACATGGATCGGGTCCGTCGGCGAGGCGACGCCGCCATTGGCCATGATCTTGATGAAAGTGGCGCCCTGGCGCAGTTCGTCGCGCGCGGCCAGGCGACAGCTCTCGACCCCGTCGCAGAGCCGGCCCATCGTGCCGAGCCGGTAGGTCAGGTCTTCGGCGGGCCGGTTGTCATAGCGTCCCCGAAGGTCCGAATGGCCGCCGGTCTGCGACAGCGCCTTTCCGCAGATCACGAGGCGCGGTCCCTCGATGAGGCGCTGCTCCAGCGCCTCAACAAGAGCATGCGTGGCGCCGCCGACATCGCGGACGGTGGTGAAGCCGCGGTTCAGCATGCCGGACATGATCCGCGCGGCGCCGAAGGCGACAAGCGCGTCGGGCAGCCGGGCGTTGCGTCCGAGATCGGCCATCGTCGCCGTGACATGCACATGGCAGTCGATGAGGCCGGGCATCAGCGTGCGGTCGCGGCAGTCGATCCTGACAGCGCTGCCGTCCGCGATCGGCCGGTCCGAAATCTCGACGATGCGTCCGTCGGCGACGCGAACGAAGCGGTCATGCTCGCCTTCATCCGACGATCCGTCCAGGATGCGGGCATTCTCGAAGACGACCGAAGACGAGGTCATGCGTGTGGTTCCGGGTCTGGTGTTTTCGCCGAAGCCGCGCGGGTCGCGCCCTCGATCTGTTCCTTGAGGATGGCCTTCCAGAAGCGGAGCAACCGCCTGAAATAAACCGGGTCGTCACGCAGGACCGTCTGGACGCCCATGCCGCGCAGCAGGCAGAGGGTCGCGTTCAGCATGACCTCGATCTCCAGCGCGCCAAGCCCGGTGCCCGCGAAGAAGTGGCGCCAGATGGCGTCCAGATGCTCGTGAAACACCCGCGTCCGCTTTTCGAGCCGCACGCGAAGATAGTCGTTGTGCCGGGCCGCGGTTACCTCTTCGAGCGTGAGCATGAAGAAGCGGCCCGAGAAAATGATCCACACACGGTCGATGAAATCGCTGAGGCTGAGCGATCCGCCCTGCACCAATCCAGCATAGGTGCGGATGTCGCTCGTCACCATGGTGAGATGCTTGTCGAAGGCCTCGACCACCAGCTCGTCCTTGCCCGCAAAATGATGGGCGAGGGCGCCCCGGGTCAGGCCGGCGCGCGCGGCGATATCGACGGTGGACGTGCCGGCATAGCCCTTCGAAAGCAGGAGATCGAGCGTTGCCTCGATCAGGCGGGATCGGGTGGCCGCGGTCCGCTCTTCCTGTGTGCGGGGGGCTTTGTCAGGGGCGGGTTGCATGGCGCGAAAGTATCAGCCTCCCAGAAACATGCAAGCATGTATGTATGTATTGACGCGGTTCAAAATGCCTGACAGTCTTGGCCCATCGTGACGCTCAAGCTGATGGCGAAGCCGAGCCAGGGCGATCACCAATCGGACAGGAGTGAAGGCGAGGCGGCTGTCGCGCGAAGGTTGCGGTGGTGTGCGCTGATCAACTTTGGAACGACGCAAAGTTGTTGCGGCGAATATAGTGGCGTGCCGTAGCGACGTTGAATGTAACCGACAAGACTTGTTCAACGAAAAGAATGCCGCCAAGGGCATCTGGCTAAAGAATAGTCACCAGATGATGACGGTTTGGACTTCGTCGGCATTCGGGTGGCTGCTAGCATGAAGGCAGATTTCCGTTTTGTTCTGTTGAGGCGGGCGCGCGACATTGCGCGGCCCGCGTCTGGAGAGATCCCATGCCTGAGACAACGCTGGCTGCTGCCAACGTCAAGATCGTCCATGACAAGGCCCGCAATCTGAAGCGCTTCGGCGAGTTTATCGAAGAGGCGGGGGCGTCGGATGTCGACATCCTTGTGCTGCCCGAAATGGGCCTGCAAGGTTACGCTGATTTCGGGCTCGCCATGGGTTCAAAAGAGGCGGCCGAGCAGAAGCAGTATTATTTCCGCGAGGCCGAGACCATTCCGGGCCCGGCGACCGACGCGATCGCGTCCTTGTCGCGCCGCCACGGCATGCTGGTTCAGGTCGGCCTCGCCGAGCGCGCGCTGCACGGCAATGCCATCTACAATTCGACCGCGCTTGTAGGCCCCGATGGTGTGGTCAGCATCTATCGCAAGACGCACAACACCTTTGAGTTCCCCTATTTCTCTCCGGGCGAGGAGATGCCGGTCGTCGCGACGGCGCATGGCACGCTGGCCAGCCTCATCTGCTACGATCTGGCCTTCCCTGAGCTTCTGCGCAGCTTCGCCGTGAAGGGCGCGGAAGTCGTGCTGATGTCGACGGCGTGGCCGATGAAGGGCCATGACCGAGCGACCGATTATCATGGCTGGGCGATGGACCTCGCAGCGCAGTCCAATGCCTTCTTCAACCAGTTCTGGCTGGTGGTCTCCAATCATTGCGAGAAAGGCGTCTATTCGTCGGGCAGCGACTATTATGGCGGCAGCCAGATCGTCGACCCGACCGGCAAGGTCGTTGCCTATCTCGCCGACGAAGAGGGGCTCGTCGTCCACAAGGCCGATCTGCAGGCCGAGATTCTGCGTTCCCGCACGGAGGCGTTCTTTGGGCTCAACCTGCTGCAGGACCGCCGGCCTGAGCTGTATGGTGCTCTGGTGGACGACAGCCACCGCTATCCCGCTGAGGCCTTGCAGCAGGGTGTGATCGGCGCCCGTCAGCCGGCCGCGCCGAAATCGCTTCATGACCAGCGTCCGCGCCTCGCCAAACCAGTGCGCAGCGCGTGATGCGCCGGCCAGCAGAGCACCTCCAATGATCACCCTCGAAAGCATCGCGGCGGCAGAAGACCTGCTGGCGATCCGCTACACGCCTGCTGAGCGCGCGCAGATGCTCGACAATCTCGAAGGCCAGATCGCTTCGGCGGTTGCCCGGCGCGCGGTCGTGCTCGACAACACGGTGCCAATGGCGAGCCGGTTTGATCCGCGCCTGCCGACGACACCCGTGCCGTCACCGCAGACCGAACCTGTCTATTCTTCCGTCACGACGCCTTGTCCGGATGACGATACGGACATCGCATTCGCGCCGCTGACCCATCTGTCGGCCTGGATCCGTTCGGGCGCGCTGACGAGCCGGCGCCTGACCGAAATCTATCTCGCCCGCATCGCCGCGCTCAATCCGCATCTCTTCTGCTACGCGGCTGTCATGTCCGAGGCGGCACTAGCCGAGGCAGACGCAGCGGATGCGCTGCTGGCGAGCGGCACCTGGCTCGGGCCGCTGCACGGCATCCCCTATGGCGTGAAGGACCTCTTCGACACCAAGGGCGTCGTCACCGGCTGGGGCGCCGAACCGTTCCAGGATCGCGTTCCGGCCGAGGATGCGGCCATCGTTCGGCGTCTACGGGCGGCCGGCGCTGTCCTTCTCGGCAAAACGACCGTCGGGGCGCTGGCCTATAACGACATCTGGTATGGCGGCCGGACCCGCAATCCCTGGAATCTCGAGGAGGGATCCAGCGGCTCCAGCGCCGGCTCGGCATCCGCAACGGCGGCTGGCCTCTGCGGCTTTGCCATCGGAACCGAGACCCTCGGCTCGATCACCTCGCCGAGTCAGCGCTGCGGCACGACGGGGCTGCGCCCGACCTTCGGCCGCGTATCGCGCGCCGGCGCCATGGCGCTCTGCTGGTCGCTCGACAAGGTCGGCCCGATCTGCCGCGGCGCGGAAGACACGGCGATGGTACTTGCGGCGCTGAATGGTTTCGACCCGGCCGACCGCGCTTCGCTTGGCGCCTCGTTCAATTTCGACGCCACGGCCTCTTTCGAAGGACTCCGTGTCGGCTATCTGCCGGAAGCCTTCGGCGAGGGCGCCACTATTGTCGACCATGCAGCGCTCGCCGCTGCACGGACGCTTGGCGTGGATGTCGTGGAGGTCACGCTGCCGGACCTGCCGTATGGCGCCCTGATGAACATCCTCTATGCCGAGGCCGCAGCGGCCTTCGAGCGGCTGACGCTCGATGATCTCGATGACACGCTGACCTGGCAGGACGATGGCGCTTGGCCGAACACGTTCCGCAAGGCGCGCTTCCTGTCGGCGGTCGACCATGTCCAATTGGACCGGCTGCGTTACCAGGTGATGCTGGCGTTGGACGCGCTCTTTGCCGATGTCGACGTGTTGATCGGCCCGTTCATGACCGGACCGATGCTGGTCGCCAGCAATTTCACGGGCCATCCCTGCCTGCATCTGCGCGCCGGCTTCCTCGATCTGGCAACCCGCGGCGCCGCTTCGCTCGGCGCCGGCAAGCTGACCACCGGCGAGCCCGGCGGCGAGGGTCCGCTGTTCAAGGTGCCCCAGGGCATCTCGCTCTGGGGGCGCCTGTTCGAGGAAGGCCGGCTCGTGAATTTCGGTGTCGCGCTCGAACGCGCGCTCGGCGTCGCGTCCCAGCGTCCTCAGCTGCCGGCCTGATCAAGCCAATCGCATGCCCCGGCAAGGTTCGGGTTCAGTCATTCTTTCAACCGCATCGCCGCAAGAGGATTTTCCAATGAACCGCAGAGAGTTCCTGAAGACCACGGCCCTCCTGGGCGGCGGCGCGCTGATGATGACGGGCTGGCCGGGCGCACTCCTGGCCCAGGAGACACCGAAGAAGGGCGGCACGCTGATCTGGGGGCACTCAGAGACAACGCAGAGCCTCGACATGCACGTCACCGGCTCGGCCTCGACGCTCCGCCTGCTTGAGAACATCCACTGCCCGATCGTGACCGTCGACAAGGCGTTCAACGTCATCCCGATGCTCGCCGAGAGCTTCGAGGAGAGCCCCGATGGAATGACCTACACGTTCAAGCTGCGCAAGGACGTCAAGTTCCACAACGGCAAGACGCTGGATTCGGCAGACGTCAAATATTCGTTCGACCGGGTGCGTGACCCCAAGACCGGTGCCGTCAATTTCGAGGTGTTCAAGGATGTCACCTCGATCGAGACCCCCGATGCGAACACCGTCATCGTCAAGCTCGGTCGCGTCAATGCGCCGTTCCTGAGCCGCCTTGCCGAGAACGGCGCCGGCGTGATCATGCCGGCGGATTCCGGAGAGGGTCAGGCGAACATGCCGATCGGCGCCGGGCCGTTCAAGTTCGTCCGCCGCGAGTTCGGCCATGAAGTCGAGCTGGTTCGGTTCGACGATTACTTCGGGGGCCCCGCTTATCTCGACAAGGTGATTTCGCGCGAGATCACCGAGCCGACCGTGCGCCTGACCGGGCTGCGCACCGGCGAACTGCACATGATCAACGACATCCCGGCCGATCGCGTTTCCGAGGTCGAGGGCATCGACACGCTGCAGACGCTGAAGTGGTTCCCGCTCAATTTCGACTTCCTGAACTTCAACCACGACTACGAGCCGTTCAAGGACGCCCGTGTCCGCCAGGCCTTCGATCTGATGATCGACAAGGAGCAGCTGCTGCAGGGCGCGCTTTGGGACCAGGGCAAGCTGACGGCCTCGCCGAGCTTCCCGACCTCTAGCTCCTACGACGCCGCCCTTCAGCAGCGTCCGCAGGATATCGAAAAGGCGATGGCGCTGCTCGCCGAGGCCGGCTACGGGCCGGGCAAGCTGAAGCTCGTCTTCAAGACGACGACCAACTATCCGTATCATGTGGAGTCGGCGCAGATCATGGCCGAATGGTTCCGCGCTGCCGGCGTCGAAATGACGATCGAGCAGTTGACGTGGAGCGACTGGCTCAGTCAGGTCTGGGTGAACCGCGACTTCCAGATCTCTATGATGAACTTCTTCACGCTCTGGGAGCCGGACTTCCTTTATTACAGCCTTTGGAATTCAACCGGCGCCTTCAACTATCGCAACATCAAGGACGCCGACATCGATACCTGGACGCAGGAAGCACGCGGCACGGTCGATCCGGCCGCTCGCGCGGAGCTCTACAAGAAGGTGCAGCAGCGCATCTCCGATCAGACGCTCGACGTGATCCTCTGGTTCCGCAACGGAACGATCGGCGCCCAGAAGTCTGTCGGAGGCCTCGATACGATCGTTCATCCGAACGGCAGCAACCTGAACTTCCACAAGGTCTGGCTCAACAGCTGATCCCCCGGCCGGCCGGGCTGCTTCGGCGGCCCGGTCGGCTTCCCGATGCCGGCCGGGCAACCCTGCCCATGACCCACCGAGCCGATGACCTATCTCCTCAATCGCCTGTTTTCGATCGTCCTGACACTTTGGCTCATCTCGGTCATCACTTTCGCCGTCACCAGCATCCTGCCCGGCGACGTCGCGATGATGATCCTGGGTACGCAGAGCAATCCCACCGCGCTCGCCGGTCTGCGTGAGCAACTCGGACTCAATGATCCGCTCGTCGCGCAATATGGCCGCTGGATCGGCGGCATGCTCACCGGCAACTTCGGTCATTCGCTGGTGTTCAAGGAGCCCATCGCCGATCTGATGGCGCAGAAGATGAAGGCGAGCGCGCTCATCGTCGTCATGTCGATGGCGATCGCGCTCATCTGCGCCGTGCCTCTCGGCGTGTGGGCCGCAGTTCACCGCAAGAAATGGCAGGACACCGTCTCGTCGAGCGCCGCACTGTTCGGCATCAGCCTGCCGGATTTCTTCTGGGGCATCGTCCTGATCCTCCTTTTCGCGCGTACGCTTGGGTGGTTTCCCTCAAGCGGCTTTACCGACCCGTCGGTCGATTTCCTTGGCGCCATCCGTCATGCCTTCCTGCCTTCGCTCGCGCTTGGTCTCGGCCTGATGGCACACCTGACCCGCGTGACGCGTTCGACGATGACCGGCATCCTGAATCAGGAATTCATCCGCGTCGCCCGCGCCAAGGGGCTTTCGGAGAAGAGCGTCGTCTGGAGCTACGGCCTCAGAAACGCGGTCGGGCCGATCATGACCGTGGCCGGCTTGCAGGTCGGCTATCTCTTCGGCTCGATCATCGTCGTCGAAACGCTGTTCAACTACACCGGCATGGGCTGGATCACCTATCAGGCGCTGCTCAATCGCGACGTGCCACTGATCCAGACCTCGGTGTTCTTCATCGCCGCCGTGGTGATGCTCACCAATTTCGTGGTCGACCTGCTCTACCTGCTCGTCGATCCCCGCATCAGGATGCAATAGTCGTGAAGCGCTTTCTCACCCCGCAAGGCGTGATCGGCTTCACGCTGATCGTCATCATCGTTGCGATCGGCATTTTCGCGCCGCTGATCATCCCGCCGGACATGGCGACCAAGATGAAGATGACGATGCGGTTGAAGCCGCCGAGCATGGGCTATCCGTTTGGCACGGATCAGCTCGGTCGCGACATCTTCTTCCGTGTGCTGCTGGGCGCCCACACCTCGCTCGGCATCGCCGGCGCGGCCGTGGCCATCAGCGTCCTGATCGGCCTGCCGCTCGGCATCATCTCGGGCTATGCACGCGGCGCCCTCGACAATGTGCTGATGCGTTTCGTCGATACGCTGCTGAGCTTTCCGGCCCTGCTCCTGGCTCTGACGATCTCGGCGATGCTCGGGCCAAGCATACCGAACACCATCATCGCGATCGGCATCGCCTTCACGCCGTTCCTCGCCCGGATCATCCGGGGCGAGGCCCTGCGGGTTTCGGCGATGCCCTATGTCGAGGCGGCGCGTGCGGCCGGGACCAATGACGCGGCGATGATCTGGCGGCATATCCTTCCGAATGTGATGCCGCTCGTGATCGTGCAGGCCACGATCAGTCTCGCTTTCGCGATCCTCGCCGAGGCGGGCCTGTCCTTCCTTGGCCTCGGCACGCAGCCGCCCAATTCCTCCTGGGGCCTGATGATCCAGGCCTCGCGCGACTATCTCGATGTCGCGCCCTGGACCGCGCTCGCGCCGGGCGCCGCCGTGGCGCTCACTGTGCTGGCGCTCAACATGTTCGGCGACGTCCTTCGCGACGTGCTCGATCCGAGGGCACAGTGATGACCGGGGCGACAGCCATGCATCCAGCCGAAGGTCACCCGATCATCAAGGTCTCGGGTCTCCGGGTCGAGTTCCAGACCGATGACGGCATGGTCGCCGGCGTCAAGGATGTCAGTTTCGAGATCCAGCCGGGCGAGACGCTTTGCGTCGTCGGCGAGTCCGGATCGGGCAAGTCGGTGACGTCGCTGTCGATCCTGCGCCTGATCGAATTCGGCGGCGGCCGGATCGCGGGGGGATCTCTCGAATTCGCGCGTGGCAGCGGCGAGGTGATCGACCTTGCCAAGGCCGAGCCGGACGTGATGCAGAGCATCCGCGGCAACGAGATCGGCATGATCTTCCAGGAGCCGATGACCTCGCTCAACCCGGTCTTCACGATTGAGCGGCAACTGACCGACGGCCTGAAGCGCCATCGCGGCCTGACCGGCGAAGACGCGCGGGGCAGGGCGCTCGAACTGCTGAAGGAAGTCCGCATTCCCGAGCCAGAACGGCGGCTCACGCAATATCCGCATGAGCTTTCGGGCGGCATGCGCCAGCGCATCGTCATCGCCATGGCGATGGCCTGTCGGCCGCGGCTGCTCATTGCCGATGAGCCGACCACCGCGCTCGACGTCACGATCCAGGCCGAGATACTCGGCCTGATCGATCGGTTGAAGCGCGAGAATGGCATGGCCGTGCTGTTCATCACGCATGACATGGCCGTCGTGGCGCAGATGGCCGACCGCGTCGTCGTGATGTATCGCGGCGACGTGGTCGAAGAAGGCCCGGTCCGTGACATCTTCGAGCAGCCGCGCGAGGCCTATACCAAGGCGCTCCTCGCAGCCGTACCGAAGCTCGGCGAGATGCGCGACAAGCCGGCGCCGGAACCGATGCGCATTCTCGGCGACGAGACGTTGCGGTCAGCCGCGCCGCCGCCCACTATCGGGACACGGCGCGAGCCGCTGCTGACTGTGAAGAACCTGACGACGCGCTTCCCGGTCAAGGGCGGCCTGATGCGGCGCACGGTCGCCAATGTCCATGCGGTCGAGGATGTCAGCTTCCAGCTCGCGAAGGGCGAGACATTGTCGCTGGTCGGCGAATCCGGCTGCGGCAAATCCACTTGCGGCCGCTCGATCCTGCGCCTGGTCGAAGCCGATTCCGGCGAGATCCAGCTCGATGGATGGAATGTGCGCGGCCTCAGCCGGCTCGATCTGCGGCATGCCCGGCGCGACATGCAGATGGTGTTTCAGGACCCGTTCGCCTCGCTCAACCCCTATCGGCGCCTGCTCGACCAGGTTGCGGAACCGTTGGTGAACTTCGGCCTCGCCTCGGGGAGCGAATTGCATGATCGCGTCGCGCATCTCTTCGACCGGGTGGAACTGCCGCGCAGCTTCCTGCGCCGTTTCCCGCATGAGCTTTCCGGCGGCCAGCGCCAGCGCGTGGCGATCGCACGGGCGCTCGCGCCAAACCCGAAGCTGATCGTTGCCGACGAAAGCGTCTCGGCGCTCGATGTGTCGGTGCAGGCGCAGGTCCTGAATCTGCTGATGGAGCTGCAGGCCGATCTCGGGCTGTCGTTCCTGTTCATCAGCCACGACATGGCGGTGGTCGAGCGCGTATCGCACAATGTGGCGGTGATGTATCTGGGGCGCATCGTGGAAATCGGCCCGCGCGCCGCGGTGTTCGAAAACCCGCGCCATGCCTATACGCGCTCGCTGCTCGACGCCGTGCCAATCGCCGATCCGGCGCGGCGGCGGCCGCATGACGATCGCAGCTTCCGGCCGCTCTCCTCGCCCATCTTCCCGGTCGGTGCTCCCGTCGAGCCGTCCAGCTATGACGAGGTGGCTCCGGGCCATTTCGTGCTGCGCCCGCTCGCGGCCGCCTGACCATCCTCTGCCAAAGGACAGCCCATGCCCATCGTCAACCGCATCGCCGACTTCCACGCCGACATGACTGCCTGGCGTCAGGATCTGCACCGCCATCCAGAAGTGGCGCTCGAGGAGCATCGGACCAGCGCGGTGATCCAGGAGAAGCTCAAGGAATTCGGCGTCGATGAGATCATCACCGGGCTCGCCGGGACCGGCGTCGTCGGCGTGATCCACGGCGCGAAGCCGGGCCGGGCGATCGGCCTCAGGGCGGATATCGATGCGCTGCCGATCCACGAGGAGAGCGGCGTTCCGCACGCCTCGACGACGGCAGGGGTGATGCATGCGTGCGGCCATGACGGCCACACTGCGATGCTGCTGGGTGCGGCGCGCTATCTCGCCGAGACGCGCAATTTCGACGGTACTGTTTATGCGATCTTCCAGCCAGCCGAGGAACTGCATGGCGGCGGCGGCATGATGGTGCGCGAGGGCTTGTTCGAGCGCTGCCCGATGGACCTCGTCTTCGGCATGCACAACTGGCCGAAGGCCCCCGCCGGTGAATTTCTGTGGCGCGTTGGTCCGACCATGGCGGCCGTCTCTCGCTTCACCATCACGATCACCGGCCGCGGCGCCCATGGCGCGCAGCCGCATGACGGCGTCGACCCCATCGTCGTCGCCGGCGCGATCGTCGCAGCTTTGCAGAGCATTGTCGGGCGCAATGTCCCGCCGCTCGAAAGCGCCGTCGTCACCATCGGCGAAATCCGCGGCGGCGGCGCATTCAACGTCATTCCCTCGGAAGTGATGATGCGCGGCACGACGCGCTGGTATCTGCCGGAGATTGGCGACCTTATCGAGAGCGCGATGCAGCGCATCGTCCGCGCTACCGCCGAGGCTTACGGCGCGACGGCCGAACTCGTCTATGAGCGGACTTATCCGGCTACCATCAATGACGGTCCGGCGACCGAACTCTCGAAGCGCGCGGCGGAAGCGGTCGCTGGCGAACGCGGCGTCTCGGAATTGCCGCAGCCAACCATGGGCGGGGAGGACTTCTCCTTCATGCTCAACGCGAAGCAGGGCAGCTACATCATGCTCGGCAGCGCCCGGACGGACGACGATCCCCAGCTTCACCACCCACGTTACGATTTCAACGACGAGGTCCTGCCGGTCGGCGCGAGCTATTGGGCGACATTGGCCGAGCAGCTTCTGCCGCGCAGCGCGGCCTGACCGCGGTCGGCGGTTGATTTACGCGCTGGCGCAGAGGACGATCTCGCGCCGGTGCGGTCGATCGCGATGCTCGAAGAGATAGAGGCCCTGCCAGCGGCCGAGCATCATTCGTCCATCGAGCACAGGGATCGATAGCGACACCTGCGTCAGCGCCGATTTGATATGCGCCGGCATGTCGTCGGGGCCTTCGAGGCGGTGGACGAGATAGGCCATTGAAGGGTCGGTCGCCGGCGGTACGAGCCGTGCGAAGAATGTCTTGAGATCGCGCACCACATCGGGATCGGCGTTCTCCTGCACCAGCAGCGAGGCCGAGGTGTGTCGCACCAGCAGCGTCAGAAGTCCGGTCTCGATGTCCGAGCGGGCGAGGAAATCCTCGGCCGCGTCGGTGAACTCGTAGAGACCTTGGCCCGAGGTTGGAATGATGATCGTTTCGATGATTGCCATGTGTCAGGCGTAACGGCCGAGCGGCGGCTGTCAAGCGCCCCCGGCTCGGAGGTCGCCGTTCCGATTTACGCGGAACGCGGCTCCAGCCGGCGCATTGCTCCAGAGCACGTCCACGGCGGTGGGGCAGGGCGGCGATGCAATGGAGCGGAATTCATGAACAAGCATGCGGCCGAGGAGGTTCCCCATGCCGTTGTCACGGCAGGTCCAGAGGTCACCGCCACGCCCCAATTGTTCATTCCCTCCACGGCCTCGTTGCAGGAGCGACGGCCGCGCACGCTGAAGCATGGCGATACGTTCGGCGTCTTCGATCACAATGGCGACGCCGCCTCTGGGCCGGGCAGCCCAGAGGGGGTGTATCACCGCGACACCCGTCATCTGTCGCATCTGGCGCTTAACGTTGCGGGCAACAGGCCGATCCTGCTCAGTTCGACCCTGCGTGACGACAACGCGACGCTGACCTGCGATCTCGCCAATCCCGATCTCTTCGGGCCGGACGGCACGCGCGTGCTCGATCACGACCTCATCCATATCCGCCGGTCGCGGTTTCTCTGGAACGCCACCTGTTTCGAGCGTATCGCCGTCCGCAACTTCGATCAGGTTCCGCACCGCATCACGCTTACGATCGATTTCGCGGCGGATTTCGCCGACCTGTTCGAGGTGCGCGGCACCAAGCGCGATCGACATGGCGAGCATCATCCTGCCGAGATCAGCGAGGACGGCGTCGTGCTCGCCTATACCGGCCTCGACGGCGAGCGCCGGGAGACCAGTCTCCGTTTCGATCCCCGCCCGGAAACGGTGACGGCAGACCGTGTCACGTTCACGATCGACCTCGCGCCGAATGCGGCCGAGCTGCTGTTCGTCGAAATCCGCTGCGGCGCCCATGAGACGGCTACGGCATCCCGCCGGACCTTCTTCCTCGCGCTCCGCGACGCGCGACGCGCCCTTCGGGCCTCATCGAGCCGGGCGACGGCAATCACGACCTCAAACGAGCTTTTCGACGAGGCGGTTAGGCGCAGCGTTTCGGATCTCTATATGCTGATCACGGAAACGCCGGAGGGGCCTTATCCCTATGCCGGAATTCCCTGGTACAGCACCGTGTTCGGCCGCGACGCGCTGATCACCGCGCTGCAGACGCTTTGGCTTGATCCCGCGATTTCGCGCGGCGTGCTGCTGCATCTCGCGGCCAATCAGGCGACTGTCTATGATCCGGCCGCCGATGCCGAGCCGGGCAAGATCCTGCATGAAGTTCGTCGCGGCGAAATGGCGGAACTCGGCGAGGTGCCGTTCCGCCGCTATTACGGCAGCGTCGATTCCACGCCGCTGTTCATCATGCTGGCCGGCGCCTATCTCGACCGCACCGGCGATGTCGCGACCATCGCGCGCCTGCTGCCGCATGTCGAGGCGGCCCTTCGCTGGATCGAACAGGATGGCGACCGGGACGGCGACGGCTTCGTCGAATATGGCCGCAAGCGCGCCGAGGGTCTCATCAATCAGGGCTGGAAAGACAGTCACGATTCGATCTTCCATGCCGATGGACGGCTCGCCGAGGGGCCGATCGCCGTGGTCGAGGTACAGGCCTATGTCTATGGCGCCTGGCGTGCCGCGGCCCGCATCGCGGCGACGCTCGGGCGGATTGATGACGCGGCGATGTATGAAGGAAAGGCGGAGGCGCTGCGCCGCCGTTTCGACGAGCATTTTTTCGACGAGGCGCTCGGCACCTATGCCCTGGCGCTCGACGGCGCCAAGCGGCCCTGCCGCGTGCGCAGCTCGAATGCCGGTCATGCGCTCTATACCGGCATCGCCTATCCCGAACGCGCGGCAACCCTCGTCGCGACGCTAATGGATAGTGCGTCCTTTTCCGGCTGGGGCATTCGCACGATCGCCTCGACCGAGGCGCGCTATAATCCGATGAGCTATCACAACGGCACCGTCTGGCCGCATGACAACGCGCTGATTGGTGCCGGCTTTGCGCGCTATGGCTATCGCCGCGAGGCGGCGCGCCTCGCCGAGGGCCTGTTCTCAGCGTCGATCTATATCGAGCTCAGGCGCCTGCCCGAGCTCTTCTGCGGCTTTCCGCGCCAGCGCAGCCGCGGTCCCACTTTCTATCCCGTCGCTTGCTCGCCGCAGGCCTGGGCAGCCTGCTCGCCGCTCTCGCTGATTCAGTCCTGCCTCGGCCTTCGCTTCGATCCGGCCGCTGGCGAAATTCTCTTCGACGAGCCGGTGCTGCCGACTTTTTTGGATGAAGTGGTGCTGCGGCGCCTTCGCGTCGGCAGCGGCCGCATGGATGTCGCGCTCAGGCGAAGCGGGCAGGAAGTGGTCGTGAATGTGCTCGCGCGCGAAGGCCGGGTGCGGGCGCTGACGCGCAGCTAATTGTAGATGCCGGCCATGAAAGCCGCTCGGCGCTTGCGTCCGCGGCCGACTTCACGACAATCGTTGCTGTGCTCGCGATCGGGCTCGGTGACGGCGGGGTGAAGCGTGGCGGAACAAGAGGGCGGCAAGCGCGGCGGGATCGATCCGGCTGGACGGTCGGCAGTCGTCGATCTCATTGCCGTGCTCGTCGCCGTCACCGCGGGTGAGCCCCGCGTGATGACGCTCGACGGTGGCCGTGCCTTGCCGTCCGGACCGTTCGAACTCGCCCATCGCTCGCTGCAATCCGGCCTCCGCGACTGGGTCGAGCAGCAAACGCATCATCCGCTCGGCTATGTCGAACAGCTCTACACCTTCGCTGATCGTGATCGCGGCGCGGGACCGGCGGCAGCGCGCGTCATCTCGATCAGCTATCTCGGACTGACCCGCGAGGAAGTCGGCCGCGACAGCGCCCAAGGCTGGCGGAGCTGGTACGACTATTTCCCATGGGAGGACTGGCGCTCCGGTCCGCCGGCCGTGATCGAGAAGGTCGTCGCGCCGGCGCTCACGGTCTGGGCCGAGACGGGCAGTGCCGAGCGACGCCACCGGGTCGCGCTCGCCTTCGGTCTCGGCGGCAATCCCTGGAACGAGGACCTGACGCTGCAGCGCTATGAGCTGCTCTATGAAGCCGGCCTCGTTGCCGAGGCACAACAGCCGCGCGCGGATGAACAGGGCTCCGGCGTCCCCGGACGCGCGATGCTGGCCGATCATCGGCGCATCCTCGCGACGGGAATCGCCAGGCTCCGGGCCAAGATCAAATATCGCCCCGTGGTTTTCGAGCTGATGCCGCCAATGTTTACGCTGCTGCAGCTGCAGCGCTGCGTCGAGGCGCTCGGCGGCCGGCTCGTGCACAAGCAGAACTTTCGCCGTTTGGTTGAGCAGCAGGAACTCGTTGAAGAAACAGGCGAAACCGCTGCCGAAACTCTCGGTCGGCCGGCCAAGCTGTTCCGCTTCCGCCATGCCGTCGAGGTCGAGCGCGCCATCGCCGGAACGAAATTACCGCTGATCCGGTCTTGACACGGCTTATGCTCAGCGTAAGCATATGTCCAACTTATGCTCAAAGTGAGTATTGTCATGGACGCTCCCGCCCCGCACACCGCCGCATCGCTCACGGCGCTTCTCGATCGTACCGCAGCGCTCTACGCGCCGATCCGCAGCGTCGTGCCGCCGGCCGATTGGGCGCTGTTCGCCGAGGACGTCGAGGCAATCCTGGCGCTGAAGCGCAAGAAGAACGCGGTTATCCTCGCGCACAACTACCAGACGCCGGAGATCTATCACTGCGTCGCCGACATCGTCGGAGACAGCCTAGCGCTCGCTCGCGAGGCGATGAATGTAGAGGCCGACATCATCGTCCTCGCCGGCGTCTCCTTCATGGCAGAGACCGCGAAGCTGATGAATCCGGCCAAGACCGTGCTGATCCCGGACACCGAGGCTGGCTGCTCGCTCGCCGATTCGATCACGCCAGCCGATATCCGCCTGATGCGCGAAGCCTATCCGGGCGTGCCGATCGTCGCCTATGTCAACACGACCGCCGCCGTGAAGGCCGAGGTCGACATCTGCTGCACCTCGGGCAATGCCAAGCGCGTCGTCGAGTCGCTCGGCGTGCCCAAGGTCATCATGCTGCCGGACCAGTATCTCGCCCGCAACGTCGCCGCCGAGACCGGTGTCGAGATCATAACCTGGGCCGGACAGTGCGAGGTGCACGAGCGCTTCACGGCCGAGGACGTCCGCGAACTGCGCGCCGCTCATCCGGGCGTCACGGTGCTCGTCCATCCCGAATGTCCGCCCGAAGTGGTGGCCGAGGCCGACTTTGCCGGTTCCACCGCCGCCATGACGGACTATGTCGCCGACCATCGGCCGCCGCGCGTCGTGCTGCTCACCGAATGCTCGATGAGCGACAACGTTGCGGTCCACTACCCCGATCTCGAATTCATCCGCCCCTGCAATCTCTGCCCGCACATGAAGCGGATCACGCTGAAGAACATCCGCCGCGCGCTCGAGGAAAACCGCAACGTCGTCACCATCGATCCCGAAATCGCGGATCGGGCCCGCCTCTCCGTCGAGCGGATGCTGGCGGTATGAGCGCCGATCTCGCGGGGCTGCGCGGGCAGCCCGTCATCGTCGGCGCTGGTCTCGCGGGGTTGGCGACGGCGCTGTTTCTTGCGCCGCAGCCAGTCGTTCTGGTCACCAAGGCGCCGCTCGGCGGCGAGGCTTCAAGCCCTTGGGCGCAAGGCGGCATGGCTGCGAGCATGGGCGACGACGACAGTCCGGCTCTGCATCATGAGGATACGCTCGCGGCCGGCGACGGGCTCTGCGACCCGGCGGCCGTGCAGCGCATCGTCGAAGCCGCTCCGGGCGCGATTGCCCGGCTTGCCGCCCTCGGCGTCGGTTTCGATCGTCACGAGGGCGGCTTTCGCCTCGGGCTCGAGGCCGCGCACAGCCGTAACCGCATCGTTCACGCCGATGGCGATGGCACCGGCCGCGAGATCATCCGCGCGCTTGTCGCCGCTGTCCGGCGGACCCCCTCCATCACGGCGCTCGAACATGTCGAAGCGCGTCGCCTCGTGCTCGACGGTGAGGGCAGGGTGGCGGGCATCGTTCTCGCAGGCAGCTCTGGCGCGACGGTCCTCTCGACGACGCGCGTTATCCTTGCGACCGGGGGAATTGGCGGTCTCTATGAGGAGAGCACCAATCCGCTCGCCTGCTTCGGCCAGGGTCTTGCCTTGGCGGCCCGCGCCGGGGCGGTGATCGCCGATCCCGAATTCGTGCAGTTTCATCCGACCGCCTTCGCCTCGGCGGCGCGGCCGATGAAGCTGATCAGCGAGGCGGTCCGCGGCGAGGGCGCAAAGCTTGTCGACGAGAGCGGCCGGCGCTTCCTGGCCGGCGAGCCGGGCGCCGAACTCGCTCCGCGCGACGTCGTCGCCCGCGCCGTCTGGCGTGAGCTTGCCGCGGGCCACAGCGTGTTCCTCGATGCGAGAGAGCATCCGGGCGCCGGCTTCAGTGCGCGTTTTCCTGCCATCGCGCGCTTCTGCCGCGAGGCCGGCCTCGATCCATCTATCGATCCCATTCCGATCCGCCCCGCCGCGCATTACCACATGGGCGGCATCGCTGTAGACGCGGACGGCCGCAGCAGCGTCGAGGGCCTCTGGGCCGCTGGTGAAGTCGCCTCGACCGGGCTGCACGGCGCCAACCGCCTTGCGAGCAACTCGCTGACCGAGGCAGCCGTCGCGGCGGCGGCCGTCGCTGAAAGCGTTGCTGCGACGCTCGGACGGCAGCCTCGCCCGGCACCGCTTGCCGAGGTGCCGGTAACTCCCGATCCATCTTTCGTGCGGCCCCTGCTGTCGCGCCATGCCGGGGTCCTCCGGGACGGCGAAGGGCTGAGGGCCGCCATCGCCGCGCTGCTGCCACGCGCACTCGGCCACTCGGCCGCCGCTGATCCGGCGCTTGTCGGGTTGATGATCGCCGTCGCCGCCTTCGAGCGCCAGGAAAGCCGCGGCGCGCATTCCCGGACGGATTATCCCGATCGAGCGGCCGGGGCCGTACGAACCCGTATCACGGCCGAAGCGGCGCTTGCTGCCGCCAGCGTTATTGCAGAACCCGCCTTTCAAGCCGCCCGGAGCGCCTGATCGTGTCGATCAACCCTTTGCCACTCATCATGATCGAGCCCCTCGTCAGGGCGACTCTCCTTGAGGATCTCGGCCGCGCCGGCGATCTCACGACCGATGCCGTCGTTCCCGCGGACGCGTTGACTGAGGCGCGGCTCGTCGCGCGCCAAGAGGGCGTCGTCGCAGGCATCGATCTGGTGCGCCTCGCGTTTCGTCTGATAGACGAAAAGATCGCGGTCGAAGTGGCGCGGGTCGATGGCACTCAAGTTGCGCCGGGTGATCTGATCGCAACGATCAGCGGGCCGGCGCGCGGCATCCTGACGGCGGAGCGGACGGCGCTCAATTTTCTTTGCCGGCTGTCAGGCATTGCCAGCGCGACATCGGCGATCGTCGCCTCGGTCGCCGGTCACAAGGCGCAGATCGTCTGCACCCGGAAGACCACGCCCGGGCTCCGCGCGGTCGAGAAATATGCCGTCAGGGCTGGCGGCGGTGCCAATCACCGCTTCGGTCTCGATGACGCGGTGCTGATCAAGGATAATCACATCGCCATCGCCGGCGGCATTCGCCCAGCGCTCGAAAGAGCCAAGGCGCATGTCGGCCATCTCGTGAAAATCGAGCTCGAGGTCGACACCCTCGACCAGCTCGCTGAGGCGCTGGAACTCGGCGTCGACGCTGTTCTGCTCGACAACATGGACCCGGCGATGCTGACGCGCGCCGTCGCGATGGTCGATGGCCGCGCGATCACCGAGGCGTCCGGCCGCGTTAACCCAACAACGGCGCCCACGATCGCGGCCAGCGGTGTCGACCTGATTTCGGTTGGCTGGCTGACGCATAGCGCGCCGATCCTCGATATCGGCCTCGACTTCTAGGCCCGGAAACAAATCGTAACGGGAGATGTCGCGGTCCCCTCACGGACATGCTCCGACACGAAACGGCCAGCTGCAGCAATATTGAGTGTCTTTCGGACCTACGAGGCACACACTCTTGCGCTAGCTATCGGGCTTACATTGTAGCCCGTCGTCAGATCTCGCTCGTAGAACGTCGAGATTTGTCGTGGCGTCGTTTCTTTGCCGGAGATCTTATATGAACACGAGCACCTTCAGGCCTCTGCTCTTGCTTGGCCTCCTGGCCGGGCTGGCTGCCTGTTCCGGCGAAAACGCGCCGAGCGGACCTCCGGGCGGGGGCACCGTCGAGGTTGGCTTCGTGACACTGAAATCGGGGCCGGTTCCGATCACCGTCGAAATCGCGGGCCGCACTACCGCCTCGGCAGTGGCCGATATTCGGCCGCAGGTCGATGGCATCATCAAGAAGCGCGTATTTACCGAGGGATCGACCGTCAAGACGGGCGATCTCCTCTATGAGATCGATCCGCGCACCTATCAGGCAACCTACGATTCCGCCGCGGCGTCGCTGCAAAAGGCGGAGGCCGCTGTTCCAAGCGCCCAAGCGAAGGTCGATCGCTACAACCAGCTCGTCGGCGTCAATTCGGTTACCGCCCAGAGTCTTGACGACGCCAAGGCGACGCTGGCGCAGGCCAAAGCGGATGTGGCGGCTGCCCAGGCTGCGCTGGAGGCGGCAGAGATCAATCTCGGCTTCACCAATGTGAAGGCCCCTATCGGCGGGCTGATCGGCACGTCGACGGTGACCGAGGGGGCGCTGGTGACGGCGAACCAGACAACCGCGCTCGCGACCATCCGTCAGATCGACCCGATCTATGTCGACGTGACCGACTCGACGACCAGTCTTCTGCGCATTCGCGCCATGCTCGATAGCGGACGGCTTCAGCGTTCCGAGGGACCGCCCCCGATGAAGCTCATCCTCGACGATGGCAGCACCTATGATCAGACAGGGACGCTGCAATCGTCCGAAGCGACCGTCAGCCAGACGACCGGCACCTTCTCGATGCGAGCGACCTTTGCCAACCCGACGCGACAGCTGCTGCCCGGCATGTATGTTCGCGCCATCGTCAGCCTCGGCGATGACAAGGCGGGCTTCCTCGTCCCGCAGCGCGCTGTCGATCGCAATGCGAAGGGCGCTGCCACGGCCATGTTCCTGACGTCGGACAACAAGGTGGAGACGCGGATCCTCGATACGGTTCAGGCTGTCGGCAACAACTGGCTGGTCGACGAGGGCATCAAGGATGGTGACCGCCTGATCGTCGACGGCTTGCAGAAGATCCGTGATGGAGCCGCAGTCACGCCCGTCGCCGTCACGCTCGACGAAAACGGCGTGGTCAAATCGGAGCCGGCAGCTTCTGGCGAGAAGGAGACAGCGAAATGAAGCGCGGTTCGATCGCTGACTTTTTCATTGCCCGTCCGATCTTCGCCTGGGTGCTTGCGATTGCCGTAATGCTCGGCGGACTGCTCGGCATCTATACGCTGCCGATTGCGCAATATCCCGAAATCGCGCCGACGACCGTGCGCATCTCCGCCAGCTATCCGGGCGCCAGCGCCGAGACGGTCGAGAACTCGGTGACGAAGGTCATCGAGCAGGGACTAACTGGGCTCGAAAGTCTCGACTACATGTCCGGATCGAGTTCCGCGACCGGTTCATCTTCGATTCAGCTCACCTTCGCCAGCGGCGTCGATCCCGATATCGCGCAGGTTCAGGTCCAGAACAAGCTGCAACTGGTCGAGTCACAGCTTCCCGACGCCGTGGTCAACCAGGGTATCAGCGTCACCAAGTCGAGTTCCGGCATCCTGATGGTCGGCGCGCTGGTGTCGAAAGACGGCAGCCTGTCGTCGCAGGATCTTGGAGACTATTTCTCGTCGACATTTGAAGATGTCATCAAGCGCGTCGAGGGCGTCGGCGACATCAACGTCTTCGGCTCGGGCTTTGCGATGCGCATCTGGCTGGATCCGGCGAAGCTCGCCAAGTACCAGCTCATGCCGAGCGATATCTCGACTGCGATCTCAGTCCAGAACAGGCAGGTTTCGGCGGGCCAGCTTGGCGGATTGCCAAGCCCGGCCGGGCAGCAGCTCAATTTCACGGTGACGGCGCAGAGCCAGCTCCAGACACCTGACCAATTCCGTAACATCATCCTGAAGACGGCGACCGACGGCTCGATCGTGCATCTTGGCGACGTCGCGCGGGTCGAGATCGGCTCGGAGAGCTACGGCTCGTACTCGCGCTACAACGGGCTGCCGGCGGCGGGATTTGGTATCAACCTCGCAACCGGGGCGAATGCGATCAACACCTCGGCCGGCGTCAAGGCGGCGATGGAGAAGCTGTCGGCCGGTCTGCCGTCGTCGATCGAGGTTGTCTACCCCTATGACACGACGCCCTTCGTCAAGCTCTCGATCGAGAAGGTGGTCGAGACGCTTGCCGAGGCCGTTGTTCTGGTCTTCCTCGTGATGTTCCTGTTCCTTCAGAACATTCGCGCGACGCTGATCCCGACCATCGCGGTGCCCGTCGTCCTGCTCGGCACCTTCGGCGTCCTCGCCTACTTCGGCTATTCGATCAACACGCTGACGATGTTCGCCATGGTTCTGGCGATCGGCCTTCTCGTCGACGACGCGATCGTCGTTGTCGAGAATGTCGAGCGCGTGATGGCGGAGGAGGGGCTGTCGCCGCGCGAGGCCACGAAGAAATCCATGGGCGAGATCACCGGCGCGCTGATCGGCATTGCCATGGTGCTCTCGGCCGTCTTCCTGCCGATGGCGTTCTTCTCCGGCTCGGTCGGCGTCATCTACCGCCAGTTCTCGGTCACGATCGTCACGGCGATGGTGCTCTCCGTTCTGGTCGCTATCGTGCTGACGCCGGCGCTATGCGCCACCATGCTCAAGCCTGCCAAGCATGGCGAGCGAAAAGGGCTGTTCGGCTGGTTCAATCGCAATTTCGATCGCGGCACCGACAGCTATGTCCGCGGCGTCGGCGGCATCATTCGACGGCCGGGGCGCTTCCTTGCCCTGTTCCTCATCATGGTCGCCGGCGTCTACTTGCTCTTCGTGCGGCTTCCGAGCTCCTTCCTGCCGGAGGAGGATCAGGGCGTGCTGATGACGATGATCACGTTGCCATCCGGTGCCACGCAGGCCCGAACCCTCGATGTGGTCAAGCAGGTCGAGGCGCATTTCCTCAACGAGGAAAAAGGCGATGTCGACGCGGTGTTCTCCGCGCTCGGCTTCGGCTTCAATGGCAGTGGCCAGAACTCGGCGATGGCCTTCATCAAGCTGAAGGATTTCGACGAGCGCAAAGGCAAGGACCAGACTTCTGCGGCGATCGCGGGACGCGCGATGGCTGCCTTCTCGAAGATCCGCGACGCGCAGGTCATCGCTCTGGCGCCGCCTGTCATCCCCAATCTCGGTCAGTCGAACGGCTTCGAGATGTATCTGCAGGATACGGCCGGGGCTGGTCAGGACCAGCTGAAGGCGGCGCGCGACCAGTTGCTCGCTGCAGCGGCCAAGGATCCGCTCGTCGTGGGCGTCCGTCAGGGTGGTCAGGAGGATCAGGCCCAGTTCAATGTCGATATCGACCAAGCCAAGGCAAAGGCACTCGGCGTCGATCTCGCTGACATCAACAGCACGATCTCGGTCGCCTTCGCGGGCTCCTATGTCAACGACTTCATCGATCGCGGCAAGGTGAAGCCTGTCTATGTGCAGGGCGACTCCGAATTTCGCACAGAACCTGGAAGTTTCGACAGCTGGTTCGTTCGCAATGCGAGCGGCGAGATGGTGCCCTTTTCAAGCTTCATCGCATCGAGTTGGACGCGGGCGTCGCCGAAACTCGACCGCTACAACGGCATATCGGCGGTGAGCATCCAGGGTTCGTCCGCAGCAGGTGTCAGTTCCGGCACGGCGATGGACGAGATGCTGACGCTCGTCTCGGAGCTCCCATCGGGCTTCACGGCGGCTTGGACCGGCCTTTCCTATCAGGAGCAGCTCTCCGGTAACCAGGCGTCGGCGCTCTATGCGATCTCGATCCTCGTCGTCTTCCTGTGCCTCGCGGCACTTTATGAGAGTTGGTCGATTCCGTTTTCGGTCATGCTTGCCGTGCCGATCGGCGTCCTTGGCGCGCTCGTGGCGGCGAAGCTGTTTGGCCAATCGAACGACGTCTACTTCAAGGTTGGCTTGCTGACGACGATCGGCCTTTCGGCCAAGAACGCGATCCTGATCGTCGAATTCGCGCGAGACCAGCAGGCCGCCGGCAAGGAACTGGTCGAGGCGACGCTCCTCGCCGCGCGTCAGCGCCTCCGTCCCATCTTGATGACGTCGCTGGCCTTCATTCTTGGCGTGCTGCCGCTCGCCATCGCGACGGGCGCCGGCTCGGGCGCGCAGAATGCAGTCGGCATCGGCGTGATGGGCGGCATGCTCGCGGCGACGTCGATCGGCATCTTCATGGTGCCGATGTTCTATGTCGTCGTCCGCCGCGTCGCCGATCGCCGGAAGCCGAAGCCTGCGACGCCCGAGACAGTCGCTCCGGCGCACTGATCCGATCCGCAAAAAAGAACGGCCGCCCTGCTGAGGGCGGCCGCTTTCCGTTTTGGTCGTGATCGCCGGATCAGGCTTTCGTGTAGGCGAAGAAGGGCAGGCCGGTCGTGAAGTTCCGCGGCAGGCGCGTCGCGATCAGCCAGGCGATGACCGCCGTGATGATCTTGTCGGCGAGGTTCTGCACGAGGTTCGAGATCGCGACAGACTGGATGAGCTGCGTGCCCATGGCCAGGAGATAGGCTGTGGCGAAGTCGGTGCCCGAGCCCGTCACACCGCCGAACATGTAGACGATGATCGGGATGGAGACGATCGTCGAGATGACCGCGATGATGGCGCCCGAAACGACCGTCTTCCAGAGGCTGGAGAACCAGCCATAGCGGGCAAGGATGCCGGCAGTGGCGCCGATAACCAGCGCGACGGGAAAGAATGCGGCCGCGACCGGATCAAGGATCAGGCCCCAGATCAGGCATGCCAGCGTGCCGACAATGGCGCCGGCGATCGGACCAGCTAGGATGCCGACCAGGACCGTCCCGATCGAATCGATGAACAGAGGGAGTTTCAGCCAGGCGACGATCTGGCCGACGACGATGTTGATCACGATGGCTGCCGCCATCAGCACGAGCGTTCTGTTGTCGAACTTCATGATGTTCCCCAGAGAAGAGAGACCCTATCCGGCCGGCCATTCGGTCGGCATCCTTCTTGGCCTTCAGCGTTCCCCCGCCTCTGGCAACCGTGGGACGATCGTCCCAAGCGTTTCGCTTGATCAGCCGATCGGGCGCGTCACCGCGTCGGTCAGCATCTTCATGAACCTGTCGCGCGAGGCGATATCGACGACGGTGGCGTTGACCGGCTTGCCGGCATGCAGCTTGCGATCGACGATCGTCTGGCCGAGCGCGGGGCCGTCGGCGTTCACAACCTCGACGTAAGCCTCGCTCGACTTCACGACGATGGACGGATCGATGGCGATCGCCATGGTGATCGGGTCGGGCAGGTCGATGCCCGGCAGGCCCGAGATCTTGGTCGAGAACTCGACCAAGCAGCGCTGGATATCGACACAGAAGTCGCCGAGCTTGCCCCCGATGCGCTTCAGTTCGTCCGTATCGGCCGGCTCAACGACGGCATGGCGGCAGGAAATCTCCCACCCGCACATCACGATCGGCATGCCGGACTGGAAGACCATACGAGCGGCGTCCGGGTCGGCATAGATGTTGAATTCCGCCGCCGGCGTGACATTGCCGGGGCCATCGCCGATGCCGCCCATGATGATGCAATGTTTGACCGCCTGTGCGAGGCGCGGCTCGCGCGCGAGCGCCACGGCCACATTCGTGAGCGGCCCGAGCGTGACCAGAGTGATCTCGCCCGGGCGCGACAGGATCACCTCGATCATCTTGTCGACGCCGTGGCCTTCATCAGGCCTACGCCCGGAGAGCGGCAGGCCGATATCGCCCATGCCGTCCTCGCCATGCACATTGACGGCGTCGAACGGCCCGCGGATCAGCGCCTTGCCGATGCCTGCATAAACGGGCACATGCGTGGCCCCGCAGATCTCGCGCGTGTAGAGCGCGTTCTGCAGCGCCTTTTCCAGCGAGCAATTGCCCATCACGACCGAGATGCCGGCGATCTCGACGGTGGGGTTCATGAAGGCCATGACGAGCGCGACGGCGTCGTCCGAGCCGGTGTCGGTGTCGATCCACAGCGTCGTGGCCGGAGCGTTGAGGGGCATTCAGGCGGTCTCCCTGGATTGGAGCACGGGCGGCTCCTTGTTGGGCGTCGGCGCGGCTGGATCGAGCAGGCCCTCGGCCTTGAGATCGCTCCAGAGGCCTTCGGGAACAGGATGGTCCAGCGCGGCGAGATTGCGGGCGATTTCGGCCGGCTTGACGGCGCCGAGCACCAGCGAAGACACCGCCGGATGGCCGAGGACAAACTGCACCGCCGCACGCGCCAGCGGCACGCCATGCGCTCGGCAGACGGCCTCGATGCGGGCGACGCGATCGATGATCCCGGGCGGCGCGGCCTCGTAATTGTAGCGGGCACCCGGAATGGCGCCGGTGGCGAGGATGCCAGAATTGAAGATGCCGCCGAGCATGATGCCGACGCCTTGTTCGAGCGCGAGCGGCATCAAGGTGGCCAGCGCTGGCTGCTCGAGCAGCGAATAGCGGCCGGCGAGCAGAACGGCGTCGAAATCGGCGGCGCGCAGGAAGCGCTCGCACCAGTCATGATCGTCGAGCCCGAGCCCGATCGCCTTGACGCTGCCTTCCGCGCGAAGCTGTTCGAGCGCACGATAGCCGCTGTCGAGCGCCTCGCGGTAGCGCACCTCGACCTGATCCTCGCCATGCGTCCACGCGTCAATGTCGTGGATCAGCAGAATGTCGATGCGATCCGTCCCGAGGCGCAGCAGCGACTGCTCGAACGAGCGCATGACGCCATCATAGGAATAATCGAAGCGCGGCCGATGCGGCAGGCTGCCGACAAAGCCCCGCGCCGGCGGCGGGGCCGAGCCGCCAGCAAGCGTCGCGGGGTTCATCACGCGACCGATCTTGGTGGATATCACCACGCTCTCGCGCGGCATGGAACGAAGCGCCGTTCCAATCCGGTGCTCCGCGAGTCCATTGCCATAATGCGGCGACGTATCGACCAGCGTGATGCCCGCGGCAAAGGCTGCCGCGACGGTCGCGATCGCTTCGCCTTCGTCCAGCCTTTCGAAGAAGTCGCCGAGGGGCGCCGAGCCGAAGCCGACGCGCGATACGGTCAGCTCCGACCGCCGCCCGAGCGGAACCTGGGCGATCGGAGCCATCACGATGCGGGCCGCCTGAACTGCAGATAGAACGCATAGCGTTCGGGCAGCACGAAATCGGGCCTTTCGATGCCGAGCGCCCCGGCTGCGCGATGCGCGAAATTGGAATCGGCCAGCAATTCGCGGCCGATCGCAACCAGATCGGCCTTGCCGCTGGCGATCACGTCCTCTGCCTGTTCGGGCTCAGTGATGGCACCGACCGCCATGGTCGCAATTTCCGCTTCCTCGCGGATGCGCGCGGCGAAACCGATCTGGAAGCCTGGGCCTTCCTGGATGTGGCCGGGATTGGTGCGCACCAGAATGCCGCCGGCCGAGCAATCGACCACATCGACGCCGACCGTTTTCAGCGCCTTGGCCAACACAACCGCGTCGGCGAGTGTCAGTCCCGCGTCTGGGATGCGGTCGATGCAGGAGGCGCGATAGAAGAGCGGCATGCCCTCTGGGATCGCCGCCCGGATCGCGGTGGCCACCTCGACGGAGAGGCGCATGCGGTTCTCCGCCGTGCCGCCATAGCGATCCGTCCGCTGGTTGGAGACCGGCGAGACGAAGCTGTGAAGAAGATAGCCATGCGCGCCATGGATTTCGACGAAGTCAAAGCCGGCCGTAACCGCCCGCTTCGCGGCTTCTACAAACGCCGCGACAATGTCGGCGATCTCGCTTTTATTGAGCGCATGCGGGACCGGCCAGTCCTCGTGATAAGCGATGGGAGACGGCGCGACCGTCTGCCAGGCGGCGGGATCTTCGGCCGGGATCGCCCAGCCGCCTTGCCACGGTGCCGTCGAGCTTCCCTTCCGCCCGGCATGCGAGAGCTGAATGCCGATCGCCGCGCCCTGACGATGATAGGTCGCGACGATCCGCGCGAGGCCGTCGACATGTCGATCGTCCCAGATGCCGAGGCAATCAGGCGTGATGCGGCCATCCGGCGTGATGCCGGTCGCCTCGACGAGTGCACCGCCGACCCCGCCAAGCGCGAAGCGTGCGTGATGATCGAAATGCCAGTCCGTCGCGAAGCCATCGATCGCGGCGTACTGGCACATCGGCGAGACAACGATGCGGTTCTTGAAGGTCACGCCCCTGATGGTCAGGTGCGCAAAGAGGCTTGCCATGAATTCAAGACCGTTGCCGGCCGTCCTGGTCAGAGTTCAGCGAGGATGCTCGTATCGAACAGACTCTTGTCGGCCTTGACGCCAACCTTGTCGAGGGTGGCGAGGTTGCTGGCGATCCACGCGTCATCCATCGCAAACACGCCATTCGGGTTCTTCATGAGATCGACCTGAATGCGTGAATGGTAGAGTGCTGCTTCCGGCGTGTAGCCATTGCCCTTGAACCAGGTGTTCTCATATTCCTTCGTGTATTTTTCCGGATTGGCGAAGTCCTCGTCCCAGCCCTTGCGACTTGCGCGCATGAACGCCACGATATCCTTGCGCCGGGTCTTCAGCGTCTCTTCATTGACCGTGACGAGGTCCTGGCCGAAGGGTAGGCCGAAATCGTAGAACAGCAGATAGCTCGCCTTCTTGCCCGAGGTCTGCTCGACGATGAACGGCAGCGACGTCATGAAATCGACGACGGCATCGACCTGGCCGGTCGCGAGCGGCGTCGGATCGAAGGCATAGGGGACGATCTTGAGCTGATCCTCGGTGACGCCGTTGAGGCCGAGCAGCACTTTGAACGTGCCGAGGCTGAGCGGCGGGCAGGCGACCGTCTTGCCGACCAGATCCTTGATCGACTTGATGCCGGTGGCTTCGAGGCTGATGACGCTGTCCGGGCTCTTCTGGAACTGTGCGCCGATGATCTTGAACGTCGCGCCCTTTTCTGAAACGGCCGACGCCGTCTCGATCAGCGAGGTCAGCGCGATGTCAGCCTTCCCCGTCAGCAAGGAGGCTTGCGGGATGACATCGGGGCCGCCCGGCAAATAGGTCAGGTCGAGGCCCGCCTCTTTGTACCAGCCTTTGTCGATAGCGATGAAATAGCCGATGAATTCGGGATCGTTGATCCAGATCGACTGGAAGGCGAGCGGCGTCTCGGCCGCGCGGGCGCGTCCCATCGGGGCGAAGGCCGCAGCGGCGAGACCTGCGAAGGCAGCTTTGCCGAAGGCGCGGCGGGTCTGCGTGAGCATCATGGATCGACTCCTGTATCAGCGGAGGGGTTTGACATTCCGCGAAGGCGTGCCGGCCCCGAGGGAGGCGGAGCGGCATCGGCCTTTGGCGGCGCGAACGGATTGTGTGGTCGACGGTCCAGCTTCGACTGGCCCTCGGTCGTCCCGGAGGCCAGATCGCGGCGGCAGTCGGTTCGACCCGAATTCTCGGTCGATCGGAACCTTGGATACGGAGTTTACCGTCAGGGCATCCAGGTTCAACTGCCTAATATGCAGACTGAATGAATCTTGCGTCCAAGTTATAGGCAGTGACTGCCCAAACTTGCGAGAACCAGCGCTGTTGTCGGGCAGGGCGATCGGAGCCACGGCGTTGCGCCTCACATAGCAACCATGTCGAGATGCTCGATCTCGAAGAAGGCGCCGCCGGGCGCGCGGCAATAGATCGAGCGGCCACCGGGAAAATCGATCGCGCGGCCGAGCACGCTGGCGCCGTGATCGACGGCCAGGGCGACGACGCCGTCGAAATCATCGACATGAAAGGCGACATGGCCAACGCCCGGCCGCCACGGCAAACTATCGGCTTCCGGGCGCGGCTCGGCGCTCGAATGAAATGCGATCAGTTCGAGGATCAGCGGATAGGCATCGGAGCGCATCTGCGTGAAGTCGCAGGAAAGGCCGGCCTGCCCCGTCAGGGCGATGATATCGTCGCGCATGTCGCGCTCGATGAAGAGCGGGGTAAATCCGAATACGGCGCTGAAGAAAGCGATGGCCGGATCGATCGCGGCAACCGTCAGCGAGGCATGATGCCAGCGGATCGCGGCGGTCATCGGCCAACCTTTCGTTCGATGAAGCCGACCGCCTCATAGGCGGCGACTGAAATGAGAATGGAGATCAGCGCGCCGGCCCAGATCATGTCGTAATCGAGCCCGCCGCGCGACACATTGAGGAGATTGCCGAGGCCAACACCCGAAAGCAGCCATTCGGCGACCATGACGCCGAGCAGCGCCTGCGGTGCCACGAGCTTGGCGGCCGCGAACAGATGGCCGACCGAATAGGGCACCGCGATATGGACGAGTTGCTTCCACCGGCCGCCGCCATAGGCGCTGACGAGATCGCTCGCCGCGCGCGGCACTGTCGTGAATCCCTGATGCAGCAGGACATAGGCCGGGAAGAAGACGACCAGCATGGCCATGAACACGGAAGCCGTGACGTCGCGGCCGAAGATCAGCACCACGAAGGGGACGACGGCGACGAGCGGCATGTTCTGCGCAACGAGCGCGATCGGTAGCAGGGCCCGCGCAACGGCCGGCGCGAGCAACGAGAGCGCAGCGAGCGCGAAGGCAAAGGCCAGGCCGGCCAGCAGACCCAGCAGAGCGACCGGCAGCGTCTGCCCCAGCGCCGTCAACAGCGCGGCGCGCGCGCCGGCAGCCTGCCGGCCCTCGATCAGGAACATAACCGTGCGGCCAGGCCCGGGCGCGATGATCGGGCTGACATGCGTGAGCGTGACGGCCAGCCACCAGATGACAAAAGGCAGAGCGACAGCGATGCCCGCAAGCGCGATCCGCTGCCAAGCCCAGCCACCGGATGGCCGCGCCGCCTTCTGCACGGCCGCGAGCGTCACGGCTGTGCTCGAGGCCGAGAGGCGGCGGGCCGGCAGCAGGAACAGCGCATAGCCGGCGAGCGCGATGGCGCTTGATGCGAGGCCGATGCCCCAGAGCCGCGCGGGATTGCCCTGCGGCAGGGCGGAAAGCAGGAACGCGCCAAAGCCCCAACGCGTGCCCGACCCGAACTCGCCGAGCACAGCGCCGAGTACGGCAAGCGGCGCCGCCACGCGAAAGCCAGCGAACAGGTCGGGCAGGGCGCCGCGCAGCCGCACATATCGCATCAGCTTCCCCTCGCCGCCGCCATAGGCCGCGACGAGATCGGCTATGCGCGGATCGACCGTCCGAAGGCCGAGCAGCGTCGCCGACATCGCCGGGAAATAGACCATCAGCGCCGCCAGCACAGTCTGTGGCCAGTCACCCTTCAGAAATAGCACCAGCAGCGGTCCGATAACGATGGCGGGCGTCGCGAACAGGGCGATATTGATGCCGCGAAATGCGAGCTCCAACCTTGGCGACAGGCAGAACAGCAGCGCAGCGACCACCGCGACGGTGACGCCGATCGCGAAGCCGATCGCGGAGGTCTGGATCGTGGCGGTGCCATGCAGCCAGTAGAGTTCTCGGTCGGCGAAGGCCTGCATCAGGATGCGTGAAGGCGCCGGGACCATCGCGATGCCCCACGATGTCGTAGCGCCGAGAAACTCCCATATCGCGAAGAAGATGAGCGTTCCGAACAGGATGCGGGCGTTTTCGCGCGCAGGCTGCGTCTTCATGGCGAGGCGTCCCCGCCATGCAGGCTCTCGGTCAGCCGGTCGCACAGCGCGTGAAAATCGGGGCTGCTGAACAAACTCGGCAGGCGCGGCCGTGCAAAGGGAACGTTGACGATTTCGGCGATGCGGCCGGGCTGCGCATGCATCACCACCACGGTATCCGCGAGGAACACGGCCTCGTCGATGCCATGCGTCACCAGAAGGGTCGTCGTCTGCCGCGCCGCCCAGATGCGCTGCAGTTCGACATTCATCGCGCGGCGAAGGATCTGGTCGAGCGCGCCGAACGGCTCGTCGAGCAGCAGCACGGACGGGTCGGTCACAAGCGAGCGGGCGATGGCGACGCGCTGCCGCATGCCGCCCGAAAGCTGGCCCGGCAGCGCCGCCTCGTAGCCCTTGAGGCCCACCAGGTCGATCAGCGACTGGATCGTCGCGGCGTGCCGCTTGACCGGTCGGCCGAGGATCTGCAGCGGAAACGCGATATTGTCGGCGACGCTGCGCCAGGGCAGGAGGGCCGGATCCTGGAAGGCGATGCCAAGTTCGCCCTCCTTGCGGAACTGCTCGGGATGCTTGCTGCGCACCAGCACCGCGCCGCCCTCGTCGGGTTGCTCCAGGCCGGCGATCATCCTCAGCAGCGTGGACTTGCCGCAACCCGAGGGACCGATCAGCGCGACGAAAGCACCGCGCGGCACTTTCAGCGAAATGGGGTCGAGCGCCCGTATGGGTCCGCGTACTGTCTGGAACGTCTTGCCGGCCTGATCGATGATGACGTCGACTGGCCCCGTCGGTTCGGTTCCTTCGGGTGCGGTCAGGCTTTCTCGCGCGGGCAGGGCGTTCATGGCTGGCGTGCGGTGTCCTTCGTCAGAGTGCGGTCAGGAAAGCGCGGGCGGCGGCGCCATGCTCATGCCGCAGCCTCGCAAGATCCACGCCGACCGGCGCGCTGTCGATCACGCGCCAGTTGCCGCCGACCATGACACGGTCGGCCGTGTGGGCGCCGCAGAGGACGAGCGCGGCGATAGGATCGCCAGCACCCGAAAAGCGCAGTTCGTCGAGCGTGAATAGCGCAAGATCAGCCTCCATGCCCACCGCGATCCGGCCGATATCGGACCGGCCGATGCAGGCGGCCGAGCCTTCGGTGGCCCAGCGGAGTGCGTCGAGATGGGTCACCGTCGCCGCATCGTAGCGCAGCCGGCCGATCATCAGGGCGTGGCGCACCGCCTCCATCATGTTGGAGCTGTCATTCGAGGCCGAGCCGTCGACGCCAAGCCCGACGATGGCGCCGGCCGCTTCCAGTTCCTTGGTCCGGCAGATGCCGGAGGCGAGCACCATGTTCGATGTCGGGCAATGGCAGATGCCGACGCGGTGGCGGCCGAGCCGGGCAACCTCCGCGTCATCGAAATGGATGCCATGCGCCAGCCAGGCGTGGTCGTTCAGCCAGCCGACCTCCTCAAGATAATCGAGCGGCCGCATGCCGAAGCGCGAGAGGCAGAAATCGTTCTCGTCCTCGGTCTCGCCGAGATGGGTATGCAGGCGGCAATCGTGCTTCTCGGCGAGCTCCGCCGCGGCGCACATCATTTCGCGGGTGACGTTGAAGGGCGCGCAGGGCGCGAGCGCGACCGTCGAATAGGCGCCGGGGCGGCGGTCGTGATAGCGGCCGATGACGCGCTCGCAATCGGCCAGCACGACATCGTCGTCCTGCATCAGACGCTCGTCGGCGATACCGCCCTTGGTCATGCCGAGATTGATCGCACCCCGCGTCAGCGCAACGCGCATGCCGAGCTTCGCAGCTTCCTCGACCTCGATGTCGACCGCATCCGGCATGTCGGCCGGGAAGACGAAGAGATGGTCGGATGCGGTCGTGCAGCCCGAAAGCAGCAGTTCCGTCAGTGCGAGGCGCGTCGCGAGGCGGAAGCTGTCGCGGTCGAGATGATCGCCCCAAAGCGGATAGAGCGCCTTGAGCCAGGGAAACAGCTCCCTGTTGATGGCGGCCGGATGGGCGCGCGTCAGCGTCTGGAAGAAGTGATGATGCGTGTTGACGAGGCCGGGTAGCACGACATGGCGGCTGGCATCGAACACGTCGTCATGCTGCGGATCGGGATCATCGCGGCCCACCAGCGCAACGATCCGGCTTCCATCGACGACGATGCCGCGTTCGGCGCCATCAGTGAGGATAGCGATCGGGTGCTTGATCCAGAGACGCTCGCTCATCGTTCCGCCTCCGCGTCCCAACCCAGCACGGTTTTCACCTCGAGAAACTCGCGCATGCCGTGATCGCCGAGCTCGCGACCGTTGCCGGATTGCTTGTAGCCGCCGAAGGGCGCCTCGAAATCGAACCAGGGATTGTTGATGAAGACGCGACCGGCGCGGATGCGGCGGGCCGTGGCGCGGGCATGGTCTTCGTCGCTCGAATAGACATAGCCGGCAAGGCCATAGACGCTGTCATTGGCGATCCGCACCGCCTCGTCCTCGTCCTGATAGGTGAGGATCGAAAGAACGGGCCCGAAGATCTCCTGCCGCGCGATCGTCATGTCGGATGTCACGTCGGCGAAGATCGTCGGGCGCACGAAATAACCGCGATTGAGATCCTGCGGGCGTCCGGGTCCGCCCTCGACGAGGCGTGCGCCCTCGGCGATGCCGGCCTCGATCATCCCCTGCACCTTGGCGAACTGGGCGCTTCCGGCGACGGGCCCCATGGTGGTTTCGGCGCGCGTCGGATCGCCGACGATCATGGTTGCAGCCACCGTACGGGCGCGGTCGATGACCTCGTTCAGCTGCGAGGCATGAACGAGCATGCGCGTCGGGGCGATGCAGGACTGGCCTGAATTGATGAAGCAGCGCTTGACGCCATCAGTGACCGCGAGATCGAGATCGGCGTCTGGCAGCACGATATTGGCCGATTTGCCGCCAAGCTCCTGATGCACGCGCTTCACCGTGTTGGCCGCGGCCTTTGCGACGGCGATGCCGGCGCGGGTCGAGCCGGTGAAGGAGACCATGTCGACATCAGGATGGGCCGAAATCGCAGCGCCGACGACAGGTCCCGTGCCATTGACGAGGTTGAAGACTCCGGGCGGCACGCCTGCTTCATGCATCACTTCGGCGAGGATGAGGGCCGAAAGCGGCGAAAGCTCGGATGGCTTCAGTACCACGGTGCAACCCGCAGCGAGGGCCGGAGCGAGCTTGGTGACGATCTGGTTCAACGGCCAGTTCCAGGGCGTGATCAGCCCGCAGACGCCGATCGGCTCATGCGTGATCAGCGATTGTCCATGCGGCACGTCGAAGGCGAAGGTGCGCAGCACTTCTGCCGCGCTTTCGAAATAGATGATGCTCGACGCCGTCTGCAGCTCCCAGGAGAGCCATTTCGGCGAGCCCATTTCTGCCATGACAGCTGCGGCCAGATCCTCTCGGCGAGCCGTGAATGCCGCGACGATGCGGGCGAACAGCGCCAGCCGTTCTTCCCGGCTTGTCGCCGCAAAGGCAGGGAAGGCGCGCCTTGCGCTTGCGACCGCGCGATCGACATCGGCCGCGTTGCCGAGTCCGATCGTTGCGATCGTTTCTTCCGTGGCCGGGTTGATGACGGGCGCCCGTTCGCTTGAGAGCGGAGCGACGAAGGCGCCGTCGATATAAAAGCTGGTGGTCGCGGCCACGGCGTCTTCTTTCTCAGTGGCCCGCAAGCCGCGCCTCGACACTGCGGATCGCGGCGTCCTGATGCGGCTGCAGGTCTTGGCCGGTCATGCCGGCGATGATTGGCTCGAAGGGGTCTTCGACGCTGCCCTTGAGGCCGGACAGTGTCTCTATGATGGCCAGGCCAAGGAACGGAACCGAGGGCCGGTGATAGCCGCCCTCATGGGTCAGCAAAAGACGCCCGTCGCAATAATCGTCTGCAACGTCCATGACACGCCGCGTCATCGCGGCGAACGCGCTGCCGCCGAGCATCATGCGCCCCTGCGGATCATAGGCGCCAGCATCGAGGCCCGACGCGATGATGATCATGTCCGGCGCGAAGGCCCTCAGCCTCGGCAGGATGACGCGGTCCATGGCGGCGAGATAGGCGCCGCTGCCGGAGCCGGGCGGCAGCGGCACGTTGAGATTGAACCCGGCGCCCGGTCCCGCGCCAAACTCGTCGATCAGTCCCGACCGTGGCGGATAGCAATTGTCCTGGTGGATTGAGATCGTCAGGACGCTCGGATCGGTCCAGAAGATCGATTGCGCGCCGTTCCCGTGATGGACGTCCCAGTCGAGGATCGCGACGCGTCTGAGGCCATGCGCCAGCTGCGCGTGGCGCGCAGCGAGGGCGCCGTGATTGAAGATGCAGAAGCCGAAGCCACGGGCCGCTTCGGCATGGTGGCCGGGCGGCCGCAACAGCGCATAGGCATTGGCGACGCGGCCCTCGACGATCGCGTCGACGGCTTCGAGGATGCCTCCCGCTGCCAGGGCAGCGATCTCGTAGCCACCGGGCCCGAAGGGTGTCACGCCGACTGGATCGCCGAGGGCCGCGTCGCCGCCATCGGCATCGCTCATCGCCTGCAGCCGCGCGATATAGTCGGCATGGTGAACGCGGCGCAGTTCTTCCTCTCGCGCCGGCCGCGGCTTGATGAGATGCAACTGCTCGGTCAGTCCCGCGACATCCAACAGGTTCTTGATCCGCCGCTTGCCTGCTGCGCTTTCTGACGGCTCGTCGGGCTCGATCACGCCCCGGCCGGCTTGCATGAAGCCGGCCAGCGCATGCGTATCGTGCCACATCAGCAGCTCATGCCAGACGAGGCCGGTCGGCTTGGTCATGCCGCCACGCCGAAATGCTTGGCGGTTGCGTCGAGTGCTTCGCGGGCGATGTCGAAGATCGTGTCGAACTGCTCGATCGTTGTGACGAGCGGCGGCATGAGGCTCATGGTGTCGCCATTGGCCCGGAAGGCTAGGCCGCGCTTCAGGCCCTCAGCGGCGCAGAAATCGCCAATATGCGCCTCATATGGGAATGCTTCGCGCGTCGCCTTGTTCTGCACGATCTCCAGCCCGCCCATCAGGCCGACCGAACGGACGTCGCCGATCAACGGATGTTCGATGAACGCATCGAGCTTCGTCTTGAAATAGGGCGCCAGCGTCGCGCCGGCATTCTCCACCAGCTTCTCCTCGTCGAGGATGCGGATGTTTTCCAGCGCAACGGCACAGCAGGTCGGATGGCCGGAATAAGTGTAGCCATGCGCCCACTCGCCGCCCTTGTCGATGAGGAGATCAGCGATGCGGTCAGAGATCACGGTAGCCGAGAGCGGCAGGTAGCCAGAGGTGATTGCCTTGCCGAGCTGCAGGATATCAGGCTCGATCCCATAGCGGCGATGCCCGAACCAGTGGCCGGTCCGGCCGAAGCCCATCACGACCTCGTCGAGGATCAGCAGAACGTCGTATTTCTTGCAGATGCGCTGGATCTCGGGCCAGTAGGTCTCGGGCGGGCAAAGCGCGCCGCCGGCGCTCTGGGCCGGCTCGGAGATGAAGGCCGCCACGTTGTCGGGGCCGAGTTCGAGGATCTTGTCCTCAAGCCAGCTTGCGGCGAGCACGCCGAACTCGGCCGGGTCCATGCCGAAGCCGTTGCGATACTGATAGGCGGTCTTGATATGGGTGACGCTCGGCATCGGGATATCGCCGCCAGCACCGTACATTGGCGGAATGCCGGAAAGGCTCGCCGCCATATGCGTCGAGCCGTGATAGGCGAGCTCGCGCCCGATGATCATCCGTTTCTGTGGCTGGCCGGCGAGGTCCCAATAATGGCGAGTGAGGCGGATCGCCGTCTCGTTGGCCTCGGAGCCGGATGACTGGAAGAAGACGTGGTTGAGGCTGTCAGGCAGCATCGAGGTCAGCTTCTCGGCGAGCAGAACCGCCGAGCGGTGCGTCGTCTTGAAGAAGGACTGGCAGTATGAAAGCTCGAGCATCTGCTCGGCCGCCACCTGCACCAGTTCGCGCCGGCCATAGCCGATATTGACATTGCCGAGACCCGAGAGCCCGTCGATGATCCGCGTGCCCTCGGTATCCCAGACATAGATGCCCTCGCCACGCACGGCGACGCGTGCGCCGCCCTGCCGGAGGCCAGCATGGTCCGTGAAAGGGTGCAGATAATGGGCGCGGTCCAGCACCTGCCAGCCCTGCGTGTCCATTTCCCGGTAGGCCATGTTCGTCTGCTCCTCGCATCTTCAGGAGCGCATTAGGCGGTCTGGGCCGCTAGGGCGAAAGTGCTGTGCTGGCGCAAAAGCATGGCGATGCGTGCGCCTCTCCGCTCAGTGCGTCGAGGTTGCGCGAAAGGCGCCCGGTGCGACGCCGAATTGGCGCCGGAAGGCCCGGCTGAAATGCGAGAAGTCCTTGAAGCCGCGGCGAAGAGCGATGGTGTTGATCGGGAGGCCGCGCATCAGCGGATCGGCCAGCTCGCGGCGGATCCGGTCAAGCCGCTGGGCCTGCACGAAGCGGGCAACCTGCTGTTCCTCACCCTCGAAGAGTTCATAGAGCCGCCGCAGCGAGATGCCATGCGCCGCCGCGATATCGCGCGGCGACAGGTCGGCATTGTCGAGATGAGCGAGAATATAGGCCTTGATCCGGTCGAGCTGCGAAACGCGGGAGACCGAAATGGCTTCGCCGCTTCCGACATCCATCAATGCCGTTGCCGTCAGTTCCAGCACATGCTGCTCCAGCCGGCTCGACAGCGTGGCGGGAATGTCGTTTGGCCGCTCGCAGAGCCCGCTGGCGAGATCGTAGATGAAGCGGCCTGGAATGCGGTCGGCAGCAAGATGCAGCGCCACCAGCCGGTCGACGGAGGGCACGCGTTCGCGCAGTGCCGCGCGCGGCACCTTCAGTGAAACCTGCCGGTATGGCCCGCGGAAGCGCATCTGGTAGGGCCGGCGGCTGTCATAGAGAACCATCGATCGCGGGCCGGTCACGATATCGCGGCCATCCTGCGAGAAGGCGCATTCGCCGTCGATCTGGATCGTCAGTTCATACCAGCGATCATCGCCCGAATGGATCTCGCGCTCGCTGCGCACGACATCGAGACTGGTCGAGACGATATCGGCGATCGTGACCTCTCCGAGGCTGAGCCAGGCGACATGGCCATAGAAACCCTCGAAGCCGTCGCGGCGAAGCTGCGTCGGCGGGAAGAGGCTGTTGGTCGCCTCCCGCCAGTAGTCGAGCCTCTCGGCAGCCGGAACGGCGTCGGTCGAGAGATCGCGCCAGCCGAAGCCCGAAACCGTCATCGCATGCTCCTTCTCAGGTGGCCAGAATATCCGCGCCATCGAACAGGTCTTCCGGCCTGAAAGCGGTCGAGATCAGCCCGTCCTCGTTCAGATAACGGATGATGACCTCCAGCATCGCACGGTTCTTGGCAAACCCAACCGGCCAATAGTCAGTCCCGAGCTCGCGTTCGGCTTCAAGCAGGGATTCGAGCGCCCAGGGCAGCATGGTCGACAGCGCCACCTGATCGAACAGCTTCGCCCGTGCCACGGTCTGCGCTTCCGCAAAAGCATCGAACAGAGCCTTGGTGAGGCCAGGGTTGGCCTCCGCGATCGGCCGCTTGACCGCGAGGATGTGCATCGGCGGAAAGATGCCGGTCTTGCGGAAATAATCGAGTTCGGCCGTCTTCGGGTCCTCGAACAGCCGCCCTACGCTGGCCGACGGCCATGTGCTTGGCGCGCGAGCCGTGTAGAGCGCGTCGATCTCGCCGCTCGCCAGCATCTGAGCGAGCGGCTTGTCGGTTCGCTCAACCTTGAATTGCGCGGGATAGACCTGCGGATGCTCGTCGCCGGCGCGCGGCGCTTCCAGCCCGCCGGTAACGTAGATTGGCGCGGTACGGTCGAGGCCGTAGTGTTCTTCGAAGAAGCCACGCTGCCAGACGGCGGCGGCCATGTCGAACACCATCAGGCCGATCCGCTTGCCGGCCATGTCGGCCGGCTTCTCGATGCCGCTCGCCTTGTTGATGAACACGCTCGAAAAGCGGAAATGGCGCGAGGGAAAGATCGGCACCGCGAGATAGGGCCGATCTGGCCGCTCCAGCGTGCGCAGATAGGTGGCGAGCGGAAATTCACAGGCGTCAAAATGATGCGAGCCGAGCTGCTTGTTGAACAGCGCCTGCACGCCCATCAGCGTCACGTCGGGATCGACCCCGGCAATCGTGACCTCGCGATTGGCGATAGGCCGGGTACGGTCGCTGTCGCTGGCGCCGATGGTGAGTTTCAGGAGCGTCATTCTCAATGGTCCTTGTAGTCGCGTAGCCGCGCGACGAGCACGTCGAGCAATTCGGGAAGCGCGAGCGGCGTCGCGTTCGCGCCGCCGCGGGCGTAAATGCCGGTCGCCTGAACCGTGTCGATACCGAGCCGGGCCGACAGACGGTCGATGGCGTCCTTGCACTGGTCGAGCGTCGGCAGGCAGACGATGGCGGCGCCTCCGCCCAGATGATCGTTGGCGCCGATGAGGTCGACGCGGCCGGAGGCGACCTTGCGGGTCGCGGGCACATTGTTGGCGGCGCGTTCTCCTTTGCCGATGACAAAGCTCCGATGCGTCAGGCCCGGCGCGACCCAGGAGACGACGTCGTCATAGTGATGCCCGATGCGCCCGACGACGACCGCAACCGCCTCGGCCATGGCGTTATGCATCAGGGCATAGTGTCGGCGCTCCTCATCGCCCCATTTCCAGCGCGTCTTGGAAATGGCAACAGCCGTCGAATCCGGGCGCCAGGGCGACACGGCATTGCCGCGCTTTTCGAAGAGTCCGGGGTCGTCATAAGCCGTGGCCGGCGAGGCGCCGCCGGGATAGTCGATGATGTGTTCATAGGGCACGACGCCCATCGGCTCGGAGATCACCATCCGGTGGATCAGCGTGCCGGCATCGTCGATCAGCGGCGAGAGATTGAGGACGTCCTGCGAGAATTCCGGTTCGAGCCGCGCCTGCAGCTCCTGCGGCAGGGCATGCCGTGCCGTCGGGCGGAAGCCGCTATCGGCCAGACGCTGGTTGATCGCCTTGTGCTCGGATGAAAAGGGATAGGGCTTGGTCTTCGTGCAGGGCATGAAGAGCAGCACCTTGCGCTTCGCAGCCGGCAGCTCCGGTTCGTAGTGGTCTCTGATAAAGTCGAGCCAGGCTGCGATGCGCGGATGGGTCAGACTGTCGACATTGTCCTGCGGGCTGTAGAGACAGAGCGTCGGATCGAGGACGAACGGGCTTTCGATCTTCTCGGCGGATTCAGTGATGCGCTGGGCGCGGTCGGTGACGGTGACCATTCGCTTTTATTCGTCCTTTTAGGCGACCTTCGCAGCGCGGGCGGCGCGCCGCGCTTCGAAGGCGGAGATGTCGAGTTCGACCTCGTCATACTGATCGAGACCAGCGATGAAGGCTTCTGCATCGTCGCGGAAGAGCTGGCGCGTGATGCCAAAGGCGATGCGTTCGGTGGAGAATTTGAGCTGAGAGATGCCGGCAGTCGCGCCGAGGCTCATCATGGCGCCAAAGGAATGGCAGTAGAGCCGCGCCAGAAAGGGCGCTGTGCCCGGTTCCTTCTCAGTGAACTGGAACGCGCCCGAGAGATAGGGATAGGCCCCGAGCGTCGGGCTTTCGTCGCCTTCCGGCGGTTGATGGCGATCCGACCACCGGGCGATCTTGTCTGCAAAGCGCGCAAGCTCAGGCCGCAGGCTCAAATCGATGACGAAGCCCGTGCCGACGATCAGAAAATCGTAGTCGAACACGCCGCCGGGTGTGCCGAGGCGAACGCTCCGGTCATCAAACGAAACGCTCTCAAGCGGGCTGCCGAGATGGAGGTCGAAGGCGTCGAAACGGGCGCAGCGCTCGAACGTATCCTGCGGCGGCGGCTGGTTGAGCGCGAAATAACGGCGCATGAAGCGCCATTTCAGGGTGTCGTCGAGGTCGGCGAAATGGCGGATATAGCCAGTGGTTTCGATGTAGCGGTTCGGGTTCACCTTCGGCAGCGACTTCCGCCGCGCGAAGAGGTCGACGGCGCGCGCCCCGCCTTCGAGCGCCATCGCGGCGTTATCGAAGGCCGAGGCCCCGGCGCCGATGACGGCAACGCGCTGGCCGTTCAGCGCGGCAAAATCGATCGGTTCTGACGTGTGGGCATAGCGCTCCCTGGGTAAGGCATCCGCGATCATGGCAGGCACCTGCCATTGCCCCGCGCCCTCGATGCCGGTTGCGAGCACGACATGCCGCGCCAGCAGCCGCTCCGGCTTGCCGGCGATCACGGAGTGGACGGCGAAGAGGTCGTCCGCCAGCGGCTCGATATCGGTCACCGCGGCGTCGTTGGTGACGTCGATCCCGGCCATGGCCTGCAACCAGCGAAGATAGTCGTGCCAATGCTGGCGCGGGATCTTGCCGATGCCGGCCCAGGCCTCTGCCCCGAATTTCGCCTCATACCAGGCGCGGATGGAGAGGCTTGGCAGGCCGAGTTCCGGACCCGAAACATGCTTCGGCGTCCGCAGCGTCTGCATGCGGGCATAGGTAATCCATGGCCCGGCCTCGCCGGCCGGGCTCCGGTCCAGCACGCGGATATTGGTGACGCGCTCGCGGAGCAGCCGGAAAGCGAGGGAGAGGGCGTTCTGGCCGCCGCCAACGATGAGCACGTCCAGTACCGCCTCGCCATCCCGCGAACGCGGCGCCACCCATTCACGCGCCGGATAGGCGACGCAATCGAGCTCGAAGCGGACTCGCTTCGCCAAGTCGTCGAGGCAGTTCATCGTCATGCGACGCACTCCAGACTCGTCCGCACCATGGGCTTGCGCCAGACGGACGACTTCGCGGCGCTGCGCGCCGGGCTATTTGTTCGGGAATGCCCGATCCGGTTTTCCGGTCGATCGGACGAAACTCTTCCAAGCAATCCGCATACCAACCGATGGCGGCCAGATACCGGACGGGGCTATCGGTCTGCTGCCGAAACGCTGTGCATCGGCTGCCCATGGATCAATCGACCGACCCTCACTGAGCGATATCGACGCCTTTGTCAGCCGTCACATGACGATGAAACGAGGCGACCAGCCGTTCGTGATCGAGGCCGCGCGCGATGACCACCAGCGCGGTTCGAGGTGCGTCGGGGTCGGCCGGTACATGCTCGGGCTTATGCACGACATGTCGCACCGACTGGACCACCACGCCGATGGACCCGTCGGCCGTCTCGATACCGACAGATCCCTTGACCCGCAGGATCGTGTCGCCATGCCGATGCAGCAGCAGCGACAGCCAGGCGGCGAAGCGCGCCCAGGCGACAGGCGCGTCTGTTGTCAGCACGGATGCGGCGATCCGATCATGGATCGGCGTTGCCGCCGTCGCCGTGAACGAGCGGGCGGCTCGGGGCGGCAGGGCCTGATCCGGCAGGAGTGCGCGATCGAACGGATCAAAACCTCCGGCCGCGAAAGTGCGGGCGATCGGGTTGATCGCGCCGATACGGTCGGCGAGGCGCTCAGCCGCTCCGGCCTCGGCAAGCTCGGCCTTGGTCAAGAGGACGATATCGGCGGCGATGAGTTGCGCCATGGCCTCGGCGGATTCGTCGAGCGTCGCTGCGCCGTGGCAAAGATCGATCAGTGTCACGACGCGGCCGAGTCGGACGCGAGCCTTGAGGATGGGATCGGTCGCAAGCGTCGCGATCAGCGGAGTCGGATCGGCGATGCCGGACGTCTCGATCAGGATGCGGCGGAACGACGGCGTCCTCCCGTCCGCCTGCCCCTCGATCAGCGCGACGATGGCGGCGCGCAGATTGCCGTCGGTGACGCAGCAGAGGCAGCGGTCGCCGATGACGGAGGCGGAGGCCCCGGAAAGCCCGATCAACTGGCCATCGACGGGCAGGTCTGCGAATTCGTTGACGAGGATCGCGGTCTCGCGAAGCGCACGCCCCTCGACCAGCCGCCGGATCATGCTTGTCTTCCCGCTGCCGAGAAAACCGGTGAGAATATCGACTGCGATGGGTTCGTTCATCGCCGGGGCTCGCCGAGCGGATCCGGCTGCGCCCGGCCGAGCCGATCGATGGCGCGCCAGAGCGCTGCGAGATCAGCCACGATCTCGGTGCGTCCAGTCGGCCCGATCACACGGAACCCCTGACCCCAGACGGCGATGCGCACGCCGGATTCCGCTGCAATTTCGGCGGCGGCCGCCGCAAGCTGGGTTCGACCGAGACCGGGGCGGGCTGTCGATACAGGCGCGGCCGTCCAGTGCATTTCGGTGAAGATTCCGCAGAGGCCGCACATCGAAGGACTTTACCCCGGGAGGTTATGGGAAACCCTCGAGCGGGTTGCCGGTTGACGATATCCTGTCTAGCGAAAAGCAAAGGAAACGCATCGTGGAACAATTCGACGGTGGATGCCTGTGCGGCGATGTCCGTTTCGTCGTTTCGGGCCGTCCCTATAGGGTCGGCATCTGTCACTGCCTCGACTGCCGCAAATTTCACGGCGCCCTTTTTCACGCCTCGGCGATCTTTCCTGAACACGCGGTGACAGTCGAGGGCGAAACGCGATCTTATGCCGGCCGTTTCTTTTGTCCCCGCTGCGGTTCGTCGGTCTATGCCCGCACCGACGACGAAATCGAGATCAATCTCGGCTCACTGGATGCTCCAGACCAGATGCAGCCCACTTACGAAAGCTGGACCATCCGCCGCGAGTCCTGGTTGCCGCCCTTTCCGCTGGCAAGGCGATATGAACGCGACCGCGAGACCTCGGGCCGAACCGAGGAGTAGGTCGCATGCCCGCTGCGCATGCAGCCGCTCTGCTGAACCGGCCGCCTACGGCTTCGGGCCAGGCGTTCCCTTGGGATGGCGCACAAGGAAGTCCTTGGCGATATCCTCGAAGGTGACGAACTTGACGCCCGGGTGCTTCGTCATATGGCCGAACAGGCGCTCATGCATCATGAGAACCTGCGGGCGGCCGGAAACGTCTGGGTGAATGGTGATGGTGAACACGGCATAGTCGTATTCGCGATAGACCCAGTCAAACTGGTCGCGCCAAAGCTCTTCGATATCGCGCGGATTGACGAAGCCGTGGCTGTTCGGCGCGGCCTTCATGAACATCATCGGCGGCAGGTCGTCGATATACCAGGACGCCGGAATTTCGACGAGCGGCGTCTCCGTGCCGCGGTTCATAGGCGTCATCCAGGTCTCGGCCGGCTTGCCGTAGTCGATCTTCGACCAGCTTTCCCCAGTACGGGCATAGTAGGGGAAGAAGTCGTTATGCATCAGCGAGTGGTCGTAGATGATGCCGCGATCGATCAGCATCTCGATCGTCGTGTTGGAGAACTCCCACCACGGCGCGACATAGCCTGAAGGTTTGCGACCCTGCAGCTTCTCGATGAGCGCGATCGACTTGTCGAGAACGGCGGCCTCCTGGTCGCGCGTCATCATCAGCGGGTTCTCATGGCTGTAGCCATGCATGCCGATTTCGTGCCCGGCCGCCGCGACCGCCGCCATCTCGTCGGGGAAGGTCTCGATCGAATGGCCGGGAATGAACCAGGTTGTCTTGATGCCGAAGCGATCGAACAGCTTCAAAAGACGCGGCGTGCCCACTTCACCGGCAAAGACGCCGCGAGAAATGTCGCAGGGACTGTCCTCGCCGCCATAGGAGCCCAGCCAGCCGGCGACAGCGTCGACATCGATACCGTAGGCGACGAAGATTTCCTTGGCCATCACTTCCCTCTTTCAGTCATTTTCCATCTTCAGGCCGAAGCCGCAGCTTCCGATGCAAGGAGCTTGCCCCAGCCGGCCACGGGGGCTGAAATTCCTGCAAGCCTGCAGGCCTCCCAGAATGTGACGGCGATGGAATCGACGATGGGAATGCCAAGTTCGGCTTCCATTTCCTCGACGAGTTCAGTGGCGTTGAAGTTGGTGCACACGACGGCAATGCAGTCCGGTCCGCTTGCGGCCGCCGAACAAAGCACCCTGCGGATCTCGTCGGCAGGCGCGGCACCGATGTCGACATTCTCGCGGATGCCCAGTGAGGCCGAGCCGGTGACTGGAAAGCCCTGACGCGTATATTCGTTTGCGATGTCCCGGGTGATGTCCTCGGTATAGGGAACGGCGAGCGCTACGCTCTTCCAGCCGAAGGTTCGAAACGCGCGGTAGAAGGCGAGCGTCGAGGTCGAGGCGGGCAGGCCCGTCTCGCGGGTGATCGCCTCGCAGAGCGCGATATCGTTCTCGAGCCCGCGCCAGCTCGCCGAGGTGCCATTCCAGATGATGCCGGTCAGCGGCGCGTCGGCCAGCAGCCGGGCGCCGGTGAGCATCGTCTCGAGCCGGAACTGGGCGTCCGAGGCGGCCTCGAGCGCCAGATGGGTGACGCGGATGCGCGAGAAATGATGCGCGAGCTGCCCATCGAGCGCGCGGTTCATCGCATAGGTAAGCGGCTCGAGGTGCGTGTTGGAGGAGGGCGTTATATGGCCGATGCGCGCGATGCTCATGAAAATCAGCTCTTTTCGAAGGCGTGAAAGCCGGCCGAGAGGCGGCCGTTGAAGAAGATCAGCGGGTCGCCCTCGCGGGCGGACAGAGCGACGACTTCGCCGACCATGATGCGGTGATCGCCGCCATCATGGATCGCTCGCGTCTCGCATTCGAGATGAACAAGAGCGCCGGGAAGCAGCGGCAGGCCACGCTCCGAAATCGCCATCGGTTCGCCGTCGAACGCCTCCAGCGTGTGCTTCGAGAAATGGCGCGCCTCGTCCATCTGCTCGCTCGAGAGCACGTTGACGGCAAAACGGCCGGCGCCCTCGAAAATCGCGCGCGAGCGGGCATTCTCCCGGATGCTCCAAAGCACCAGCGGTGGCTGAAGGGAGACGGAAGCAAAGGAGTTGATCGTCATCCCTGCAAAGACGTCGCCGTGATGCGTCGTGACGACGGCGACTCCGGTGGGAAAGAACGAACAGGCGCGGCGGAAGTCCGTCGGGTCGACAGGGCTGGTCATGACTGGATTTCCCCTTCGACGGACAGGAAACGATTGATGGGCAGCGGCTTGTTGCGCTGGCTGCGCGCGAAGGCGACGACATGGGGTTCGAGCCGCCCCGCGATCGCGCGCGCTTCGGCGAGGCTGTGGCCAAGCCGGGCGACGGCTTCGGTCGCACGGGTGCGCAAGCTGGCCAGATCGACCCGTGTGAGTTGACGGTCCCGCAGCGCAAAACGGCCATCGACCATGACATCGCTGATCGCACCGGAATCGGCCGCCGTTACAACCTGGTTGAGCGGGTCGACAAGCGGCAGGAAATCGATGTGGCCAAGGTCGAAGAAGGCGAGATCGGCCGATGCCCCGACCTCGATCCGGCCGGAGCGCGGCAGGCCGAGCAGATCGGCGCCGCCTTCCGTGGCGAGGCGGAGCGTTTCCGCGGCGCCAAGCCAGCTCTCGCGCGGCGCGTGGAACATGCGCGAGGCATAAGAGGCGAGGCGGATCGCTTGCGTCATCGAGAGCGCGTCCGAGGAATTGGCGCCGTCCGTCGCGAGGCCGACACCGATGCCTCGTTCGAGCATGGGCCGCACATGCGCGACGCCGGCCCCAAGGCGGAAATTCGAGGCCGGGATATGAGCGACGCGGCAACCATGGCTCGCCAGCAGGTCGAGATCGGCGCCGTCGAGCCAGACCGCGTGTGCCGCGATGAAATGCGGCCCGAGCACGCCGCGCTCCGCGAGATAGGCCACGGGCGATTGGCCCCAGAGATCACGCGCGACAGTGGCCTGCAGTCTTGATTCCGCGACATGCATATGAAGTGGCAGGCCATGCCGTTCGGCCAGGTCAGCATGTCGGAGCAGAAAGCCTTCCGAGCAGTGATGCGGAATGGTCGGTGCGAGTGCCAATGAAATGCCGGGCGGCAGGTTTGCCCGTTCGGCGATGATGGCCTCGACCGCTTCGAGCGTCCCCTCGCCATTGCCGAGCGCGAAGCGGCCGACCGTCTCGCGAAGGTCCGGCGGGAGAGACTCAGTCAGGCCTGGAATGGCCGTAAACAGCGTCTTGTCGGCGACCATCGGCGCGAGCGCGGCCTTAATGCCAGAGTCAGCATAGGCCCGCGCTACTGCCATGAAGCCCGCCACGGTCGGGCGTGGGAATTCGTAGACAAGGTCGAAACAGGCGGTGCAGCCTTTCGACAGCATGTCCACGGCGCCGATCAGCGTCGAGAGATACATCGTCTCCGCGTCGCGCGCGCCGCCCATCCAGGGGCCATTGGTGAGTGAGACTTCAAGCGTCCAGCGGTCGGCGACGCCCTTGACGAGGTTGGCATGGCCGTGGGTATGGCTGTTGACGAAGCCCGGTAGGATCAGCCTGTCCGTGGCATCGTGAACCAAGCAATCGACGGCCTCGATGTGGCCGGGCGGCTCGATCGCGGTGATACGGCCGTCATCGATCAAAAGGTCGCGCGCCGTCGCCGTTCCCGTTGCAAGATCGGCGACGAGCCCGCCTGTGATGACCATCATTGTCATGACGTCGCCTCGGCCGGATGCGTGGCGATCCAGTGCCGGGCGACCTCTGAGCGACCGGCACACCAAACATCGGCATGGCTGGCGACCAGATCAAGAAAGCGCTGCATCGCCTCGAAGCGTGAGGGCTGGCCGGATATGCGGCTGTGCAGGCTCACCGTCATCATGCGCGGGCGCCGCGCGCTTTCGGCATGCAGCACGCGGAAGGCGCTCGCGAGGTGATTGTAGAAATCTTCGGCGGTGCCGAGCTTGGCTGTCGCAAGGCGATTGTCGTTATGTGTGAAGGAGTGCGGAACGACGAGGTGCGGCGCGCCGCCGAGCGTCACCCAATAGGGCAGGTCGTCCGCATAGCTGTCTGAATCATAGAGAAACCCGCCATGCTCGACGAGCAGCGCGCGCGTCGCCTCGCTGGACGAATAGCGGCTCTGCCAGCCGAGCGGCGGCCGTCCGATCAGGTCGACGATGCCGCTATAGGCGGCGGCGATCGCGGTGCGCTCCTCGGCTTCATCCATGCGGTAATGGCGGACGAAGCGATCGCCATGGCAGCAAAGATCGAGCCCGCCCTCCCGGATCGCGGCAGCAATCTCGCTGTTGCGGCGGAGCGCAGCCGCGCAGGCATTGATTGTGAGCGGCACGCCACGGGCTGCGAAGAGGTCCGTGAGCCGCCAGAACCCGACGCGCGATCCATATTCGAACAGCGTCTCGGCCACGAAGTCGCGGCGCCCGCCGCCGACTTCGCCCGGGATGGCGTCGGTCAGCGCGGCCTCGCTGGCCTCGTCGCCGTCTGGGATCGATGGCTCGGCTCCCTCTTCGACATTCAGCACGACGACGAGCGCAAGCTTCGCGCCGCCGGGCCAGTGTGGATCGGGCGGCGTTCGGCCATAGCCGACGAAGTCACGGATGCCGTCTGCGATGGGCATCACACGCCAGCCTTGCGTGTGAGGTCGCCCATGGTTTCGGCAAAAGCGATCAACCGTTTCTCGCTGCGCGGTCCGCCGATCAGCGACAGGCCGATCGGGCAGCCCTCGAATGTCGTGGCGGGTATGGCGAGCTGTGGCAGTCGCGTCAGGCTGGCGACGGCTGTCAGCGCCAGCGTCTTTTCGCGGAAGGCGATCTGCGCTGATACGGGCGCATCGCGCAACGGCGGGAGGTCATGCACCGTCGGCAGGATGATGATGCCGTCATCGCCGAGCAGGGCGAGGAGCCGGTCGGTCAAGGCCTCGCGGCGGGGCATTGCTGCGGCGACGGCCTCAGCCTTGACCGTTGCGGCGAGCGCAAACCGTTCGGCGACGGCCTGCGACAGCCGCCGGCCCGGCTCTGCCGCAAAGGCGCCGAGCGTCGCGTAGAGATCGTGCAGTTGCAGCGGACGGAACGTCTCTAGCCAGAACTGGACACCCTCCTCATAGAGCGTGATTTCGGTGGAGACGCCGAGCCCCTTCGCGATCGGCAGCAGCGCCGCGCCGATGCCATGCTCGGGGATATCGAAGGCATCGCGGGCAATCATCAGCCGAGGCGCCGCCGCAGGCTCAATGGTGCCGAAATAGCAGGCGCTGACCCGTTTCATCATGGCGATGTCGCGCGTCAACCAGCCGATGGTATCGAAGCTCGGCGCCATCGGCATCACGCCGGCGACAGAGACGCGACCATGCGTCGTGCGCAGCCCATAAAGGCCGCAGAAGCTCGCCGGTACGCGGATCGATCCGCCGGTGTCGGAGCCGAGCGCGAAATCGGCAAGCCCCGCCGCGACGGCCGAGGCAGAGCCGCTCGATGAGCCGCCAGGCACACGATCCGGCGCCGCCGGGTTGATCGGGATGCCGAAATGCGGGTTCATCCCGAACATGCCGCAGGCAAGTTCGTCGGTCGCGGTCTTGCCGGCCATGCGCGCGCCGGCCATCAGCGGCACCAGCACGGCCGGCGCCGTGGCGATTGCCGGTGGCGTATCGCGCAGACGGTCGGGATTGCCCCAGCCTGAGCGATAGCCGGCGACGTCGATGAGGTCCTTCACCGCAAAGTCGAGCCCAGCGAGCGGACCGTCGCTCGCAAGCTGAAGGCTGTCCCGGCCATGATCAACGAATGCGAGATGCGCGATCATCTCCCGGGACGGCGTTTCCGCGAGGTCCATGACGCTCATTCCGCGGCCGAACGGAGACCGGGGGCCGGCAGGCCATAGGTCTCCATGAAACCGTCGACCGCGCCCTTGACGCCATCCCAGTCGAAGAAGCGGAACGAGTTGCCACGCGTCACAAAGGTCGGGCCGGAATAGAACATCTCATATTGCAGGTGCCGCGAGCCGAATTCCGAGCCCACGGCGTCCCAGGCGAGCTTCATCAGCTTCACGCGCCCTTCGGAATTGGTGACGATGGAGCGCTGTGTCTTCTCGATGATCGCGCGTGTCTCCGGCGTCTCGAAATCGGCATAGGAGGAGGGCACCATGATCATGCCGCCGCCTGAAAGCGTCCGCAGCGCCTCGACCACTTCGGGATAGGTGGTCTGTGCGATCACCTGCGCGGTGCAGAGGATCGTTCGGTTCGGGACGTAATAGCCATTGAAATGCTCGCCCGCCGCCTCCATCGCGACGACGAGCGCCTCGATATTGTTGACCTTGGCCGCGACGAGACCCAGCGTTTCACGGACCTGCGGATAGTTGATGATGTTGTTGGTCTCAGCGATCTTGCGCGTGATGCCGAGCAGGAATTTCAGCTTCACCATCAGGCGGATCATGCACTGGTAGTTCTGCATCACATGCGCGCGGCTGTCGTGCCACTGCGCCTGCGCCATCTTGAGGTCCTTGTAGACGAAGACGTGATCCCACGGGATCTTCACGTCGTCGAAATAGACCACGGCGTCGTTCTCGTCGAAGCGGGCCGACAGCGGGTAGTCAAACTCCGACGTCGCCGCCTGCTCGTAGCTGCGGCGCGACATCAGCGTCAGGCCCTTGGCGCCGATCGGTAGCACCGCCGTGAACGCATAGGCTTCATCGCCGGCCTGCAGGGCGTTGAAGCCCGAGACCATGATCTCGTTGGCCATAATGCCGCTGGTCGCCAGCATCTTGGCGCCGCGGATGGTGATGCCGCCTGCGTCCTCGTCGACGACCGACGCCACGAGATGCGCGTCCGGCTGCCCGCTGGCCGACTTCGCCTTGTCCGACTGCGGATTGATGATGACGTAGGAGAGGTAAAGGTCGTTATCGCGCGCATAGTCGAAATAGGATTCGACCGCGCCAGCCCGCGCCGGATCATAGTCGCGGAAGGCTGGCAGCCCCATGCGGAAGCCGGCCAGCGTCGAAGCGACATGATCGGGCGAACGGCCGACCATGCCGCAGGTCATTTCGGCCCAGCGCGTCAGCGCCTCGCGCCGTTCGACCAGTTCGCGATGATTGCGCGGCAGGTGCCAGGCGCGGCTGACCTGGTCGCCAGAGGTCGGCGAGCGGAAGGTCATCGCCTCGATATTCTCGGGCGCGGCCTGGTAGTCGTAGAACGCGGCCGACGTCGCGACGGCATTCGCGAAGGCCGGGTCTGTGGTCACGTCGGCAACCTTGCGCCCGTCGATATAGATCGTGCGGCTGTCGCGAAGGCTGGCGAGATGCTGCTTGCCGTCTTTCACCATGGCGGATCCTGCTTTCCAAGCTGGATGCCGACGCCAGGCTTCATGCCCTTCGCAATCGGGGGACGAATTGAAACGAACTCTCTTGATGTCGCGATCACTGCGGCACCTCCCGTTCTCGGGTTCGATGCTGCATTGCAAAAGTTATTCGGGCAGGACACGCGGCGTCAAGCCTGCTCGCGCGCCATAAAGGCCTCGGCGAAAGCTGCCGGCGTCAATGCTGGCGGCAGTCCGAGCGCCGCCGAGAGTGCGAGCACGTCCGGCACCTCGACGCCGATCGAGGCCGTCAGTTCTGCATCGGTGAAGAATGCTTCGGTCGGCAAGTCAGCGGCAAGCCGGCCGCCCGCCAGCCCCAGCACCCGGTCAGCCTGGCGGGCGACGAAATCCATGTCGTGGCAGACGAGGATGACGGCTGTCCCGCGCGCCTTCTCGGTTTCGATGATGGTGGAAAGCCGGTTGATCGCGGCCTTGTCGAGCCCGCGCTGCGCCTCGTCCAGCAGCAGGATCGGCGGCTGCATGGCGAGCACCGAGCCAATCGCCACCATGCGCCGCGCCGACTGGTCGATGTCGAGCGGATGGGCGTCGGCCTCGGCTAAAAGTCCGATGCGCTCCAGCACCTCGGCGACCCGGGCCTCCAGGGCCGCGCCGGTGAGCCCCAGCTGTTTCGGACCGAAGGCGATCTCGTCACGGACGCGCGGATTGAAGATCTGCTGCTCCGGCGCCTGGAACACCGTGCCGATCGAGCGGGCGAGGACGTGCACCGGCGTATCCGAAGTCGCGTTGCCGGCGACGATGATGGCGCCTGTCTCCGGTTGATACAGCCCGTTCAGCAGGCGGAGCAGTGTGCTCTTGCCGGCACCGTTGCGACCGACGATGGCCACGACCTCGCCGGCTGCGACCTTGAAATCGATATCGGCCAGCACGGGCGCGCCCGCGACATAGGAAAAGGTGACGTCGTCAACGGACAGCATCGGGTACCTTCAAGGTCTGGAGCGCGTCGTCCAGCGTCAGCGGAAGCGGTCGCCCGCTCTCCCAGCCCCCAGCGCCCTGAATGCGCCAGGCCGCCTCGGTGATCGCGGTCATGCCGAGTGTCTCGATGCAGCGTGGATGCGTCAGGACATCGAGCGCTGATCCATCGGCCGCGATCCGGCCACCATCGAGCAGCAGAAAGCGGTCGGCGAGCGCCAGGGACGGCCGAAGCGCGACTTCAAGCACGACGATCGTCAGCTCGCCCGGCAGAAGTTCGAGCTGCGCCAGCAAGTCATCACGCGATTCTGGATCGAGATTGGAGGTCGGTTCGTCGAGAACGAGCACGCGCGGCTTCATGGCCAGCGCCGCGGCGATCGAGAGCCGCTGCTGCTCTCCGCCAGAGAGGGTGAACGGATCGCGGTCGACGAGATGGCGCAGGTTGCAGACCGTCATCGCTTCGTCGACCCGGGCACGGATTTCCGCCTCGGGTAGCGCGAGATTGCAGGGCCCGAAGGCAATCTCCTCGAACACCGTAAACGCGCAGCCGGTCATCTGCTGCGACGGCACCTGGCCGACATACTGGATGGCAGCGGATCGTTCGGCGATGTGCCACTCCGTCCAGTCCTTGCCGTCCATGCTGACATGGCCCCGCTCGGCCTTCAGCACGCCGTCCGGCAGCAATCCGGCCAGCCAGCGGGCAAGGGTCGTCTTGCCACCGGCGTTAGGCGCAAGGATCGCGACCCGCTCGCCGCGCTCGACCGAAAGCGAGACACCGTCGAGCACTGCCGTTTTCGCGCGCGGGAAGAGGAAGACGAGATCGTGGACTTCTAGAAGCGCCACAGCAGCGGGATCCCAAGTTGGAGAATGGCGATGGCGAGGAGAATGCGCCGGAACCAGACCTGAAAGGTCGAGTCGTGCGGCGCGTTGATCACGGTGCGCCGGGGATAGGCGCGAAAAGCCCTGCCCGAAAGGATCGACGCGCGCTGGTCTAGATCCGAAAGCGCCAGCGTGATCAGGGGCATCAGGAGGACCGGCAGCGCGGTGATCCGTGCCTTCCACGAACCGGTGAGGTCGAGCCCGCGCACGCGTTGCGCATCGCGAATGGCCTTGGCGCGATCCGAGAACGGCTCGATCAGCAGCAGCGGGCTTGCGACGAGATAGCCGACGCCGGGAGGCACGCCGCGCTGGTCAAGCGCCTTCAGCATCTCGGATGGATGCGTCGTCGTCACGAAGAGCAGCGTCGCCATCAGCATCGCCGCGACCCGCATGAACACCTTCAGCGCATAGTCGAGGCCGTCAGGACTGACGGCGATAAAGCCGATATTCGTCTCGTCGGGTCGCTCGATGAGCAGTCCATGCACGACGATCAGCGCGACGCCGATGGGCGTCATGGTGAGAAGCAGCCGCTTGACCGACCGCTTTCCGACGCCCGTCGCCATCGACACCGTGATGGCCGCCAATACGAGGATCGCTGTCCCGGCCGTTGGGAGAACCGCGGCGGCCGAGATCATCCAGAGCATGATGACCAGCGATGTCAGCGGATTGGCCTTGTGGAGCAGACTTTCGCCGGGCGTGAAGAGAAGACTCTGCTTACCGGCTTCCTGTTTGCTCCCGCTTGCCACCGCCTCACACCCTCGAATGTTCGAAGAAGCCGAAATTGCTCGTCAGACGCAGCGGCAAGCGGCTTGCGACGATCCAGGCGATGAGCGCGGTGACCGCCTTGTCGATGATGTTGATGCCAAGGTTGGAGAATGCCACGGACTGCACCAGTGATTGCCCGACTGCCAGAAGATAGGCTGCAGCAAAATCGGGGCCGCCGCCAGTGACGCCGCCAAACATGTAGACGATGATCGGAACCGCCACGATCGTGCTTGGCACGGCGACGATGGCGCCGGAGATCGTTGCCTGCCACCAGGTCCGGAACCAGCCGGCGCGGGCGAGCAATCCGGCGACGACGCCGATCACCAGGGCCACCGGCGCAAAGGCCGCGGCCACGGGATTGAGGATCAGGCCCCAGACGAGATTGGTGACCAGGCCGGTGATGCCGCCTGCCAGCGGTCCGCCGAGGATCGCAACCAGGATCGTCCCAATGGAGTCGAGGTAGAGCGGGAGCTTCAGAAAATGGGCGATCTGGCCGCCGATGATGTTGATGACCACCGCGGCCGCCATCAGAATCAATGTTCGCGTGTCGAACTTCATGGTCTGCTCCTCAAAAGGCTGTCAGGACCGAGGGGAGACGACGAGCTCGTCCCAGGTTGAAAGCGGGCAATATTCGCGGCTGAAGGCCATGTCGGTCAGTTCGACCAACACGAGTTCGCAAGTCGTGCGCACCAGGCATCCGGACAGCATGTGGCCGCCGAACATGTCGCCATTCTCGTCCGAGCAGGAGATATGGACGTGGCAGCCCGTCGGCTCGATGGTCCCGATCAGCGACACGATCTCGAACAGCCCCTCGCGCAATGCTCCGACCGGGCGCGCGGCATAGCGGATCATGGCGTGCGTCAGGCTGCCGACGCTGGTGACGATGCCGACCGCCTTCAGATCGTTTGCCGCGACGAAGGCTTGCAGCGCATCGAGCACATCCTCGCCGGGTTTCAGGCGCATCGCGAAGAACCGTCCGCTACTCATGAGAGGGCGGGGCGAGGAGACTGCTGTCATATCTGATGTCCACGCAGATGCGGTTTCTGTATGCAACTATTCATTCTCCGCATAAGCATGGTCAAGGCCGCTGCGTGCGGAAATAGCAGTCTCCGCGTGCTGTCGCTTTGAGCATGATCCGGAGAAGGTGAGGGCATAAGCTCGTGTCCATGGGATCAGTAATTGGCTGGGCTGTCGCGCAACGCAGGTGCCTCAGTGGCGCCTCCTTCTGAAAAAGTGGTCTCCGCAGTCGTCATGGCGGGGGACGGTGCGGCTATCCCCGTTACGGTGCATGGCAATGCTGGGCCGGTCGTCATCCTGGTTCATGGCTGGAGTTGCAGCGCGGCCTTCTGGGACCGGCAGACGGAGTATTTCGCGCGCGACTTTCGTGTCGTGACCCTCGATCTGCCGGGGCATGGACGGGCCAACCGGCTTCGCCCGTCGGGCCGCTGGTCTATGGCTCAGTACGGCGCCGATGTCGCGGCGGTCGCCGACTGGACTGGTGCCGACCAAGTGATTCTGGTCGGGCATTCGATGGGCGGCGCCGTAGCGCTCGAGTCCGCGCTTCGGCTCGGTTCGCGGTGCCGAGGACTGATCGGTGTCGATACGTTCACGGAGGCGGCGTTCTATGCAGGGCGGCCGAGCTACGAGATCTCGGAACGGCAGGCGGTGTTCGGCTCCGATTTCGCGAGCACGATGCGCGGCATGATCGCGGCGATCACCGGGGAGAGCACCGACCCGGACCTTATCGATTGGATCGGCAGCGCCATGGCGGCAACAGACCCGCAAGCTGCGCTCAGTGCGCTTGAGGCGCTGCTCTCATGGGACATCCGGCCCCGCTGGAGCCTCTGCAGTTTGCCGGTGACGACGATCAACTCAGCAGTTCTCGCCAGGCGCAACGAACTCATCGAACTTGCCGGGATCGATCTTCGCCTGATGGAAGGCGTGGGTCATTTCCCGATGCTGGAGAACCCAAGCGAATTCAATGCGTTGCTGTCGGATGTTCTCAAGGAGCGTCTCGCCTGAACGTATGTCCCCCAGGATCAGGACGCCTGCGTCAGGGCCGGCGGCAGCGAGGAGATGAAGTCTGCCATGTCGTCGCCGAGCAGGTTGACATGCTCGCTGGCTGCGCGGAACGCGCCTTCGGCATCGGCGTGCTCGATGGCCTCGAGAATACGGGCATGTTCGCCGATCGTCGCTGCCATCCGGCCGGGCTGATGGGTGACATGGCGGCGATAGGCGGCGACCCGGCGCCGTAGCTGGCGGGTCTGGCCGGCGAGAAAGTGCGTATGGGCCGCGTCGTAGAGCGCATCGTGAAAGGCGTGGTTGATGGCATAGAAACGCTCGGGCTCGCTCGCGTCCAGCGCCTCGATCAGGCGGCCATGGATGGCGCGCAGATTGGCTTTTTCCGATGTCGTGGCGCGCCGCGCAGCCAGCTTGGCGCAAAGGCCCTCGAGCGCTGCCATCATCTCGAACATTTCGAGCAGGATCGGGATCGAGATCGTCGCGACGGTGACGCCCTGGCGGCTCTTCACCTCGACAAGGCCTGTGGCGATCAGGGCCTTGAGCGCCTCGCGCACCGGTGTCCGCGACACCTTGAACCGGGCCGCGATCTCAGCTTCGTCAAGGCGCGTCCCAGGCTGCAGCTGGCCGGAGACGATCATCTCCTCGAGCGCTGACCGAAGATCCTCGGAAAGCGTGCTGCCGCGTCCGCGAAGGGGGGCAGCCTCGTCTGGATCGCTGGCCGCGATGGCGTCTCGCGCTGTCATGATTATCCGTCACCGTGTGCAGGACCGCTTGAAACGGCCATTCGACCATAGGAAGCCGATTGTGCATCCAACCGGCCGATTCGGCTCAATTTCGATAGGAAGGATCGATCCGGTCCAGAAGGCGGATGAAGGCCGGCCATTCGCGCGATCCGGGCGCGCGGATATCGCCGTGATGATCGTTGAACTGCCGCGCCGCCTTGTCGGTGACCTCCGCCGCCGGAACGGCAAAATGCGCCCCGCCGGCAACGGCGCCTTGAGCGAGCAACTGCACGCGCGCCGCCTTTTCGAAATAATACATCAGGATGAAGGCCTCCTGGATCGTCTGGCCGACGGTGAGCACGCCGTGGTTGCGAAGCACCAGCGTGTTGTGCGGACCGATATCGTTGATGAGGCGCTGGCGTTCGTCGGTGTCGATGGCAACGCCCTCATAGTCGTGCAGTCCCATATGCCCCTGATAGCGCATGGCGAACTGGCTGAGAGGCAGCAGTCCCTCCTCAAGCGCCGAGATGGCGGTCGCTGCTTCCGAATGGGTGTGCAGCACGCAGAGCGCATCTTCGCGGCCGGAATGGATGGCACTGTGAATGATGAAGCCGGCCTGGTTCACCTCAAGCTCGCTCGGCTCGACCTTGTTGCCGTCGAGATCGATCTTGACGAAGGACGACGCGTCGATCTCCGAAAAGAGCAGGCCGTAAGGATTGATGAGGAAATGGTGTTCCGGGCCGGGGAGACGGACGGAGATGTGGTTGTAGATGAGGTCGTCCATGCCGAAATGGGCGACGAGGCGGAAGCAGGCGGCGAGCTGGATCCTGAGCGCCGCCTCGCTTGTCGGGGCCACTTCGAGCGCTGGATCCATATTGGTCGGAAACGCCATCCTTACCTCCACCATACGAGTTTGCGGTCGATCGCGACCAGCACGCCATAGAGAGCGAGGCTGCCCAGCGATGCGACGAAAACCGCCGCCCAGACCGTGAGATAATCGACCTGACCGGTCGCCTGATAGATGACCTGGCCGATGCCGCTATAGGCGCCCATCATTTCCGCGACGATGACAGCGATCGTGCTGCGCGCCAGCCCGACACGAAGACCTGTGACGAGACCAGGCATGGCCGCCGGCAGCTGCAGGCGCCAGAGGATGCCAACCCGCCCGGCGCCGAACGAACGCATCAGATTGATCGCATCGGCTTCCGGCCGCTTCAACCCGGCAAGCAGGTTCAGCAGCACGACGAGAACCACGGCCAGCGCGCCGATCGCGATCTTGGATTCCATTCCGAGGCCGAACCACAAAAGCACGAGCGGCACGAACGCGATCGACGGCACGGCGTTGATGACGACGGCGATCGGCATCAGCAGGGCTTCGAGCGGCGGCACCAGGATCATGAGGACGGCGAGCACGATCCCGATCGCCGCCCCGAGCAGAAAGCCGCCGATCGCTTCGATCAGCGTCACCATCAGCGCATTGCCGAGGAGCGGCCATTTGGCGACCGCAGTGACGGTGATTTCGGCCGGGCGCGGCAGGATATAGGTCGGGATGTCGAGGGCCGCGGCGCCGAATTGCCACAGGAGCAGCAGCAGCGCGAGCGCAGCGACGACCGGCCAGGCGGAACGAAGGAATTTCAGTCCGCGCGCCACCAGACGAACCTCCGTTCGAGAAGGGAAAGAGCACCATAGAGCAGGGTTCCCATGGCGCCGCAGGCGATGATCAGCATCCAGACGCGCGGAATCTGCTCGAAATAGAGCGCCTGCAGCAGCATGACGCCAAGGCCGACCGTATCCCCGAACCACTCCCCGACGATTGCGCCGGCAAGGCTTAGCGCGACGGCGAGCTTCATGCCGATCAGGATGTTGGGCAGGGCCGTCGGGAGCGCAAGCTTGAGGAACAATTGCAGCCGCGACGCGCCGAAGCTCTTCATCAGCGCGATCCGCTGCGGATCGACGAGTTCGAGCCCGCGCAGCGTGTTCACAGCGACCGGGAAAAAGGCGAGATAGAGCGCGATAACGACCTTTGCCATGATCGTATTGCCGAACCAGATCACCACGATCGCGCCGAACGCGATGACCGGTATCGTCTGCAGCGCCACGAAGATCGGCAGGAATGCGCGCTCCATGATGCGCGAGGCCGAAAAGGCGATGCCGAAGCCGACGCCGAGCGCGACGCCTGCAAGGAAGCCGAGCACGGTCTCGATCAATGTGCGCCAGAAGCCTGCGACAAGGTCGGGCCAGACCGAAATCCCATCGGCAATGACCACCGGCAACGGCGGCAGATAGCGCGGCTCGATGCGGAACAGCGGCACCAGCACCAGCCACGCGATCGCGACATAGACGATCGATGCGACGGGCGAGCGGGCGAGGGCGCTGAGGCTCATGCTCATGCAGGCACCGCCGCGAATGTCTTCAGGCTTTCCTCTTCCACGACGGCGAGGAGCTCCTTCTTGATCGCCATGAATTCCGGGGTGGTCACGACGCCGGGATCACGCGGACGCGGCAGCGTGATCACCTCCTCGCATTTGATCGTGCCCGGCCGCGCCGTCATGACGACGACCTTGTCGCCAAGAAAGATCGCCTCGTCGATGTCATGCGTGATGAAGAGGACGGTCCGCCGGTGCTTCGCCCAGATGTCGAGCAGCCAGCGCTGCATCATGCTGCGCGTCAGCGCGTCGAGCGCGCCGAACGGCTCGTCGAGCAGGATCAGGTCGCGCTCGAACAGGAATGTGCGCATCAAGGCGACGCGCTGGCGCATGCCGCCGGAGAGTTGATGCGGGTAATGCTGCTCGAAGCCGCCAAGTCCGAATTCCGGGAACAGCGCCTCCGCCTTGGCGCGGGCCTTGCGGCGCGGCATGCCCTCGACCTCCAGCGCCAGCGTCGCGTTGTCGAGCACGGTGCGCCAGGGAAAGAGCAGGTCGCGCTGTGGCATGAAGGCGATCTTGCCGAGCATCGCGCCGTCCTGCTGCACCTTGCCCTTGAGCAGCAGCGAACCGTCGGAGTCGGGCGGCAGCAGGCCGGCGATCATGCTGAACAATGTGGACTTGCCACAGCCGGACGGCCCGATCAGCGTCACGAAGGCGCCGGGCTCGATCGAGAGATCGACATTGCGCACGGCAATGGTCTGCTGCGGTTCCTCGCCGAAGCGCTTCCAGACATTGACGAGCTGGAGATGCGGCGTCGCTGCGGGCACGGTCGTCGGATCGGGCAAAGATCGGTCTCCTTCCCGGCGCATGGCCGGCAGAACGAAGCCGCGGCGGCGTCTGATCGCGCCGCCGCGGCCGTGATCACATCTTCTTGTCGGCAGCGGGGACCTTGTCCCAGAACGTGCTGTCGAAGGCGGCCTTGAGATCGACTGGGGTCTTCATGGCGCCGAACTTGATGAGGTCGGCCTGCACCGTCTCGATCGACTTCATGTCGATAAAGCCGAGCCCTTCGGTGGTGCCGGCCTTCGCGGTCATCACGCGCTCGATCTCGTCGAGCATCAGCTCCTGGTGCTTGCGCTCAAGGCCGGAGCCGGCAGCCATCACGATGTCGACCGCTTCGGCCTTATGCTCGAAGGCATATTTCCAGCCCTTGAGCGTCGCGTCGAGGAAGGCCTGAACTTCGGCAGGCTTGTCCTTGATCATCTTCTCGGAGGTGACGATCGCGTCCTGTTGTGTCGTGACGCCGCTGTCGTCGGGCATGAAGATCTTGATGTTGGTGATGCCCTGCTCCTTGAGCGTGTTCAGCTCGTTGTAGAGCGTGACCGTCGCGACATCGAACTGCTTGTCGATGAAGGGCTGCATCGAGAAGGGCTGCGAGACGATATTGACCTCGTCCTGCTTCAGGCCCTCGGCGGCGAGCACCGAATAGAGCGTGTATTGCGGACCGACCATCCACGTCGCCACACGCTTGCCCTTGAAATCCTTGACCGAATTGATGCCGGTGTCGTCATAGGTGACATAGGCGAATGGCGTGATCTGCTGCGACATGCCTATCGCGACGAGGGGCAACCCCTTCTCGCGGGAATAGAGGACGCCCTCCGTGCCCGAGGCGACGCCGAACGTATCGGCGCCGGAGGCAACCAGCGTCTCGACATTGACGTTGGGGCCGCCCGGATTGATGGTCATGTCGAGGCCGGCCGCCTCATAGAAGCCCTTGGCCTTGGCAACATAGACGCCGGCGAACTGCGCCTGCGCCACCCATTTCAGCCGCACCGAGGCAGCCTCACCGGCGGACGCTGCCGAAACGAATGCGAGCCCGGTGGTTGCTGCAAGCAATGCCGCGGCGACACCGCGGATAGTGAAATTCGACATGACGACCCTCCGTCTGTGTATGCAGAAAGGCCTCAGCAATATGCATGCCAGATCAAACATGCCGGTATGGGCTTCGTTTCCGCCAGATATCGCCGATCAGCACTGAACGATCCGCCATCACGCCGTCAATCTGGGCGCGCCAAGCCCAGATTATGGGCATTCGTTATCCAGAATCTTGGGTAATGTATACAGAACAAGGGGCGACCGTTCGGTCGACCCGCGACATGGGTCCGGAGGAAAGATGCCCCAGCAGCAGCTTTGGAGCATGGAGCTCACCGAGCTGGCAGCAGATCTGAGGACGGGCGCGGTGACGTCGCTGGCCCTGACCGAACTCATGATCGCGCGCATCGAGCGTTATGACGCCGGCTTTCATTCCTTTATCACGTTTACCCCTGATGTCGCCCGCGACGACGCAGCGAAGGCCGACGCGGAAATCGCGGCAGGCCAGTGGCGCGGCCCGCTGCATGGCATCCCGATGGCGGTCAAGGATGTCTTCTATACAACCGACATCAAGACCGGCCTTGGCTCCTCGATCTATGACGCTTGGAAGGCGCCCTATGAATCAACCGCCACGGCGCGGCTAAGGGCGGCTGGAGCCGTCATGCTCGGCAAGCTGACCGCCACCGAAGGTGTCTATGCCGAGCACCATCCCTCGGTCATCGAGCCGATCAATCCCTTCGGCGCCGCCCATTGGACCGGCAATTCATCGAGCGGATCGGGCGTCGCCGTCACCTCCGGCTTTTCCTATGCGACGCTCGGGACGGATACCGGCGGATCGATCCGTCTACCGTCCTCGTGCTGCGGCATTGTCGGGATCAAGCCGACCTGGGGCCGTGTCAGCCGACATGGCGTGTTCCCGCTGGCGGAATCGCTCGATCATGTTGGTCCGATGGCGCGCTCGGCCAAGGACGCCGCTGCGCTGCTGGGCATCATAGCAGGCGCCGATCCGGCCGATCCGACGGCGTCGCAGATGCCGGTTCCCGATTATCTCGGCGAGATCGACAAGGGCGTCGCGGGCGTGACGATCGGCATCGATCGGGCCTTTATCGCGGCCAAGGCGACGGCGGAGGTCGCGGCCTCGATCGAGGCAGTCGTTGCGGTGATGGAAGGGCTCGGCGCGCGCTTTGTCGATGTTCACTTTCCCGAGACGCGGCCGATCCTCATCGGCTGGGCCGTGCAATGCGCCGTCGAGGCCGCGATCGCGCACCGCGACACGTTCCCCGCGCGCCGAAGCGAATATGGCCCGCGCCTGACGGCGCTTCTCGATCGCGGACATCGGTATGGCGCCATGGAGCTTGGCGACGCGCAGAAGGACCGGCGGGAATTCAACGGCGCGGTCGCTCAGATGTTCGAGGGGGTCGATCTCTTCTTGGTGCCTGGCCTGCCTGTTGCCGGCCCCTCGCTTGCCCATATGGCCTCGCTTGGCGAGGATCCCGATGCCATTCTGGCGATCGGTCCGTTCACGGCGCCCTTCGACGTCTGCGGCTATCCGACGATCACCGCGCCCTGCGGCGCCAGCGAGAACGGCATACCGATCGGTTTCCAGTTTGTCGGTCGGCCTTTTTCCGAAGCGCTGCTTTGCCGGGCCGCTCACGCCTATCAGGGCGTGACAAGCTGGCATCGCCGCCGACCCGATCTGGTTTGAGATGTCACGGCCTGGCTGAAGAGGAGACTTGCGATGACGACCGTCGCCACGAAATCGTCCCCCGTTGACATGGCGGACATGCCGGTCCAGTTGCCGGGAGCGCCGGCCGGCGCGGCCGAAGCCCGGGCGCGTTTCTTCAATTCCGGCAATGCCTTCAACGTGAAGCTGCCGAAGGTCCCGGCAAGCTGCTTTCGTGCCGAGGCCGAAGCCGCCCTCGATGCAGGCGGGACTGGCCTTTATCCCTGTGACCAGTCGGCGGCGATCGGCACAGAATTCGCGGCCACGACGCCACTCATGTTGGCCCGCTATGCCGCAATCGCCCCGCGCGACACGCTCGTGGCCGATTTCGCGGCGACGGGCGCGATCTGGTACGTCATGCGCGGCTCCGGCTCGGCCGAGATCGGCCCGGAGCGGATCGACTTCGGCCCCGGTGACGTCTTTCTCGCCCCAGGCGGCGTTCCGTCCAAGCTGACGGCGACCGACGGCGGCGCCGTGCTCTGGGTGGTAACCAACGAGCCGCAGCTTGCCTTTGATGGATCGCGGCCCGCGCCGGGCAGTGACGCGCCCATCGACGTGGTGCACTACCCGGCAGCCGAGATCGCCGCCCAGCTTGGTAAGGTGGTCGAGGCCGCCCAGAACGCCACCACGTCGGGCATCGCGCTGATCTTCTCATCCGATCGGCAGGAGAAAGCGCGCAACATCATGCCGACGCTGACGCTCTCCCTCAACACGGTGCCGGCCGGCGAGCAGCAGCGTGCACACCGGCACAACTCGGCTGCCATCACGCTGATCCTTCGGGGCGAGGACTGCTATTCGATGGTTGGCGGGGAGAAATGCGCGTGGTCGCCCTTCGCGACGCTTGTGACCCCGGCGACAGAACCCCATTCGCATCACAATGACAGCGCCGAGCGGGCAATGTTCCTGATCGTCCAGGATGGCGGCCTGCATTACCACGCGCGAACCATGGGCTTCGCGTTCCTCGAGTGAGTGACACCCTATGACGACGCGTCTGATCATTGATACCGACACGGCTGGCGATGACTGCTTTTCGTTGCTGCTGGGCCTTCGCCATCCTGCCGCGCGTCTCGAGGCGGTGACGATCTGCAACGGCAATGTCGCCTTCGACCAGCAGGTCGAGAACGCGCTCCATACCATCGAGGCCGCCGGCCGGGGCGGGGAGGTGCCGGTCTATCTCGGCAGTGCCCGCCCGCTGATGGGGCGCTGGGAGGCGGCAAGCTTCCATGGCTCGAACGGCATGAGCGAAATGGTGTTCGCCCCGGCAAAGCAGCGGCCTGAAGCCAAGCACGCCATCGACGCGATCATCGACCTCGTGATGGCCAATCCCGGCGAGATCTCGATCGTCGCGCAGGCGCCGCTCACCAATATCGCGCTCGCCTTCCTCAAGGAGCCCCGTATCGCCAAGGCGCTGAAGCATCTGTGGATCATGGGTGGCACCGACAACGCTGTCGGCAATGTGACGCCTGCGGCGGAGTTCAATTTCTACGTCGATCCGGAAGCGGCGAAGATCGTGTTTGGCGCGGGTTTCAACATCACCTTGTCGACGTGGACGCTGACCTTGAATTCTGGCTCCATCGATGCCGAAGCGGTCGGGCGCATCGAAGCGCTCGGCACCCCGCTTTCGAAGTTCTTCATGGACGTGACCGAAACACCGCGCCGCGTTGCTTTCGCACGCTATGGCAGCACAATCTCGACGCATCCGGACTCGCTCACCTGCGCCATGGCGATCGATGAGAGCCTGATCCTCGAAAGCGCCGATGCCGTCGTCGATGTCGAAGTCGGCGGCGAGACGACACGTGGATGGTCGAGCGTGCATCCGCCACGCCTTGTCGAGCGCTGGGCGGACCGCGACGCCAACGCACGGGTCGTCAGGCGCGCCGACACCGCGGCCTTCACGGAAATGCTCCTCCAGGTGCTGAAATGATGAAGCGCCAGATGCATCTCGGCCTGTTCATTCTCGGCACTGGCAGCCATGTCGCAGGCTGGCGGTATCCCGGGGCCTTCGACAGTTTCCAGGATTTCGCGGCAATCCAGGAGATCGGCCGCAGCGCCGAGCGCGGCAAGTTCGACCTCATCTTCATGGGCGACAATCTCTATGCCGATCCGGCGGCCCACCCGTCCTATACGCTGCGGCTCGAGCCGATGACGATGTTGTCGGCGCTGGCCATGACGACGAGCCATATCGGCCTTGGCGCGACCGCATCGACCACCTATGGCGATCCATGGTCGACCGCGCGGGCGTTCGCCTCGCTGGACCATATTTCAAACGGGCGTGCCGCCTGGAACGCCGTCACCACCTCGAATGCGGCTTCGGGCGCCAATTTTGGCCGCGCCCATCCCGATCACAGCCTCCGCTACGAGATCGCCGAGGAATTCGTCTCGACGGTGAAGGGGTTGTGGGACTGCTGGGCTGACGACGCCATTGTGAAGGACCGCGAAACAGGCCTCTATATCGATCCGGCCAAGGTCCGGACGCTTGACCATGACGGGCCTTATTTCAAGGTGAAGGGTCCGCTCAATATCGGCCGCTCGCCGCAGGGACAGCCGGTCGTGCTGCAGGCGGGTGGCTCTGCCCCGGGCCAGAGACTGGCAGCGCGCACCGCCGATGTGGTCTTCTCCGTCGTTCAGGATTTCGACGAAGCCAAGGCGCAATACACATCGTTCAAGTCGCTGCTGCCGGGTTTCGGCCGTGGGGCGGATGCGGTGACGATGCTGCCGGGCGTCATGCCTGTGGTCGGCCGGACTGACCGCGAGGCTTTCGACAAGCTGAAGACGCTGCAGAGTTTCGTCTCGTCGACCAATGCGCTCGCGATGCTCTCCGATCGGCTCGGCACCGATATGAGCGCTTATGACCTCGATGGTCCCGTGCCGGATCTCGGCGAAAACGACGCCTATCATGCCTTCGCCAAGGTGATGCTTGCCAAGGCGCGGCGGGAAAACATGACGCTCCGCGATCTCTACAACCTGACGGCTGCGGCGCGCGGCCACTGGGTGCTGGCCGGTTCGGCCGAGACGGTGGCCGACACGCTGCAATACTGGTTCGAGAACAGCGCCGCCGACGGGTTCAACGTAATGCCGCCTTATTTCCCCGCCGGCCTCGACGACTTCGTCGATCTGGTGGTACCGATCCTGCAGGAACGAGGCCTCTTCCGCGCCGACTACGAAGGGACCACCCTGCGCGATCATTTGGGACTCGATCGCCCGGAGCGGCCGTGATGACCGATAAAGACCTGATGCTCTCAGGCAGCATGCTGCATATCGGCGGGGAATGGCGCGTCGCTTCCGGCACCGGCCGTATCGAAGTGGCGAGCCCGGCGAGCCGAGAAGTCTTCGGCGCCGTCCCGATCGGAGATGCAGCCGATGTCGCTGCGGCTGTGGCGGCAGCGGAAGCCGCCGGACCGCAATGGGCAGCGCTCGATGCGCTCGACCGCGGGCGGCACCTTCGCGCCATCGCCGAGATCGTGCGCCAGCGCATGGGCGAACTGGCGACGCTCGAATCCGCCATCACTGGCCGCGCGATCCGCGAGATGCGGGCGCAGATGAGCCGCATTCCCGAATGGCTCGACTATTTCGGAGGCATCGCAGCCGGGCTCGAGGCGGAATCAAACCGTCTGCGCGGCGGCTTCCTCGCCTATACGGCCTATGAACCGCACGGTGTTTGCGCGCTGCTGACCCCGTGGAACCATCCGATCCTGATCCTGGTCAAGAAGCTCGCCGCGGCTCTCGCAGCAGGTAACACCGTCGTTATCAAGCCGTCCGAACTCGCGCCTGCGACGCCGCTGATGTTCTCTGCCTGGTGCACCGAAGCGGGGTTGCCGGCCGGTGTCGTCAACGTCGTCACCGGCGACGGCTCCACCGGTGCGTTGGTCTGCGCCGCGCCCGAGGTCAGGCATATCGACCTGACCGGCGGCACGGCCACGGGCCGCAAGGTGGCTGCGGCGGCGGCGGAGCGGCTGGTTCCCTGCACGCTGGAACTCGGCGGCAAGACGCCGGTGGCGATCTTCGCGGACACCGATATCGAACAGGCGGCGGCCGGCGCCGCCTTTGCGGCCTTTGTCGCGGCGGGCCAGACCTGCGTCTCGGCGAGCCGTTTCATCGTCGAGGACAGCATTCACGATGCGTTCGTTGCGGCGTTTGCCAGGCGGGCGAGGGCGCTTCGCCTCGGCGACCCCGCCGATCCAGCGACGGATATGGGTCCCGTGATCTCGGCGGCCGCGCAGGCGCGCTGTCTCGGTCATATCGACGGCGCGGCGAAGGCCGGCGCACGGTGCGTCGCCGGTGGTGACGTGCCGGACTTACCGGAACCGTTTCATGGCGGCTTCTATGTCGAACCGACAATCTTCGACGGCGTCAAGCCAGACATGGCGCTGTTCCGCGAAGAGGTGTTCGGTCCGGTCGCCTCGGTCACGGCGTTTTCGGATGAAGCCGAGGCTCTGAGCCTTGCCAATGACTCGCCCTATGCGCTGGGGGCATCCGTCTGGACGCGCGACGTTGCGCGCGCACACCGCGTTGCAGGACGAATCCGCGCCGGCATGGTGTGGGTCAACGATCATCACAAGAATGATCCGCGCTCGATCTGGGGCGGCTTCGGCGACAGCGGCTATGGCCGGGAGAATGGGTGGGATGCGCTTAAAAGCTACCAGCGCAAGCGCAACGTGGTCGTGAGCACGGCTACCGGCTTTGACGATTGGTTTGCCGGCGGCAAGCGCTACGGATGAACGAGGCCGATATGAAGACGATCCGCATCCGCCTGCTCTGGCATCCGCAGCCGCAATTCGCCGGCTATCTCATCGCCGAACATGAGGGGCTCGGCCTCGATGCGGGCGTCGATATCCGCTGCGTCCCGCTCGATTTTGCCAAGGGGCCGATCGCAGCCGTGCTCGACGGCGACGTATCCTTCGCGGTGGCAAGCCCGGCACACATGATGGAGAGCGGCCGAGCCGATGAACTGGTCTTCCTGCTCACGATCCAGCAGGCTTCCTCGCTCGTCTATCCCGCCCGCCGCAGCCTCGGCATCGAACGGCCGCGCGATCTGGCCGGGCGGCGTCTCGGTGTCTGGCCCGGCCGCGAGGATCTCGAGCTCACATGGATGCTGTATCGCGCCGGCCTCGCGCCCGACGATTATGAGCGCGTAGCGGTCAATGACACCGTTTCGGCCATGCTGGATGGCAAGGTCGACTGCGCGCAGATGACGACCTATCACGAGATCCATCATCTCGAACACGCGGCCGGAACCCTCGACGATTTCATCATTTTCCGCGCCGCCGATTATGGAGCGTCGCTGCTGAAGGATGGGCTCGTGGCACGGCGCGATTTCGTGGAAGCCAATCCGGAGGCAACGCAGAGCGTCGTCAATGCCGTGCTCGCCGGCTGGACCAAGGCGTTCCATGATCTCGACGCCGCGATCTCGCTGACCGTTCGCCTCAGGCCGGACATGACGCGACTGGAGCAGGAAGGGCAGCTCGCCGAGATAAGAGCCCTGGCCCTTGCCGGAGCGACGCTTTCGGAAGGCCTCGGCTATCCAGACCCTCGCCATATGGAACAGGCACTCCGCGCCGTCGCTGAAATCGAGGGCCATGCCGCGCCAGCCGATCCGGATCTCGTCGATACGCGCTTCTGGGCAGCGGCCCCCGAAGCCGTGCGGAGCCGGGTATGGTGAAACGCGCCGACGTTATCGTGGTCGGCGCTGGCGTGGTGGGTGCCGCGATCGCCGCGCTGCTCGGCAGGCGCGGGCGCCGTGTGCTCGTGATCGAGCAAGGCGTGCCGGGCGGCGCGGTTTCCGGTGCAAGCCTTGCCTGCATCGGCACGCATATGATGGACGAGGAAGAACTGCCGCTGCTCGCCTGGTGTTGCAATGTCTGGGCCGAGCTCAATCGCCGCGCGCCGCGTTTCGAATATCAGCGCTGCGGACAGCTCCGCTTCCTGAAGCATGAGGGCGAGCGGCGTTCGGCCGAGGCCTGGATCGATATCGAGCGCGCTGCGGGGCTGCGGCCCGAAATGCTTGATCCAGAAGCGGTGCGGCGGATCGAGCCCGTGCTGACCGGCCCCATCGTGGCCGCGACATGGTCGCCGGATTCAGCCGTGGTGAACCCGTTTCTCGCCGTGCGGACGCTGATGGATGCCGCACGGGCCGGTGCAGGCGAAATCCTTTCGGGCGCGATGGCGACCGCGCTCGTGACGCGGGGCGGACGCATTGCAGGTGTCGAGACGTCAGTCGGGCGCTTCGAGGCCAGCATTGTCGTCATCGCGGGCGGTCCATGGACCCAGAATCTGGCTGCGACTGCCGATGTGGAACTTCCCATCGTGCCACGAAAGGCCCAGTGCCTCGCCACGGTCGGAACCGATCCCGTCATCCGTACGGTCGTCGGTGCCTGCAAGGCCGAGGGCGGGGTCGACGCCGGCTATACGCAGATCCAGCAGGCCGCAAGCGGTCAGGTCCTCTTCAACACCGTGCTCGAAGGCGGGGTGACGGCCATGGGCAGCCCCGATGTGTTGCCGGAAGTCGACCGGACCTTCGTGCACGATTCCGTCGCGACGCTGCTTTACCTCTTTCCCGGGCTCGCCCAGCTCGAACTGCTTCGCTCCTGGGTCCGCTACGAGGCGGTAACGCCGGATGATCGGTTCCTGACCGGTCCGGCCGGACCCGACGGGTTGTTCATCGCGGCCGGCGATGGCGGCACCGGCTTCGTGCGGTCCTTCGGCATGGCCCGGATCATCGCGGACCGCATCGACGGCAGACTGCCGCCCTTCCGGGATGACATCTATGAAGTCGGCCGCTTTGCCGCGAAGGCAGCGGCATGAACGAACGGATCACCCTTCTCGTCGATGGACGTCGCGTCGAGGCGGAGGCCGGGCGACCGCTCGGTGCAGTGCTGCATGGCGAGGGGAATCCGATCATCCGCCATACGGCCAGGCGGCACGAACCGCGCGGCCTCTTCTGCGGCATGGGCGTCTGCTTCGACTGCCTCGTCACCATCGATGGCCGGCCGGGCGTTCGCGCCTGCGTCACGCCGGTCAGCGACGGCATGCGCGTCGAGACGGGCCGATCATGACGCGGATCGAGACGGACGTCCTCGTCGTCGGTGGGGGCCCCGCCGGACTTTCGGCGGCGCTTGCCGCTGCGGGGGCAGGGGCCAAAGTCGATCTCGTCGACGCCGGCATGCAGCCGGGTGGACAATATTGGATGCAGGATCCGGTCGGGTCGCCAACAACCCGCCAGCAGGCGGAAGGTGCGGCGGCAGCGCGGGCTGCCATCGCAGCCAATGTCGCCGTTCACAGCGGCGCCGAGGTCTGGGGGGCGTTTCCAGAGCGCGAAATCCTCGCCAACGGCCCGAATGGTCCGCTCGCCTTCCACTATCGCGCGTTGATCGTTGCGAGCGGCGCGCATGATCGCGCCATGCCCTTTCCGGGCTGGACCCTGCCGGGCGTGATGACGCCTGGCGCCGGACAACGGCTTGCGAAGCTCGGCGGCGTCGCGCCGGGTCGCCGCATCGCGCTCGCTGGCAATGGTCCATTTCTGTACGCCGTTGCGTCGACGCTGCGGGCGATCAATGCGACCCCCGTGCTGCTGGTCGAGGCCGGAAAGGCGCGCTGTGGACCCGCTCGGCTCATTTCCCGCCATCCGGCACGCTGGGCCGAAACAATGAAACTCCTCGCCGCTGCCCGCGCGATCTTCGATCGCCGCCGCGGCTATGTCGTCTCGGAGGCGCTCGGCGGCGACCGCATCGAGGCCGTGCGGATCGCCCCCATCGGCCATGACGGTGCGATCGACGCCGCGCGCGCCGAAACGATCCCCGACATCGACGCCCTGCTGATCGGCTGGGGCTTCCGGCCGATGATCGAACTGACCGCGCTTTTGCGCTGTCGCCACGCCTATGATCGCGATCTGGGCGGCTGGTATTGCAGCGTGGCGCCCGAGACGGGCCGGACATCGGTTCCGGGCGTCTATGCCGCCGGCGAGGTGACGGGCATTGCGGGGGCCGTACCGGCGCAATTGTCAGGCGAACTGGCGGGCATCGCCGCGGCCGCGGATCTCGGCCTCGCCGTGACGGACAACGCCAACCGCCGAGCCCAACTTGCCCGCCGTCTGCATGACGCCCGCGCTTTCGGCGAGGCCATCGGCCGGCTTTATCCGGCGCCCGAGACACTGACCTCGCTGGTGCGCAACGACACCGTCGTCTGCCGCTGCGAGGAGGTTACGAAGGGCGACATCACCGCGGCTCTATCCGGGGGAACCAAGGGTGTCGCCGGCGCGAAGCTGTGGACGCGCGCGGGCATGGGTCGCTGCCAGGGTCGCATCTGCGGCTTTGCGGTCGCCGAAATCGCCGCTGCTGCAACGGCGACATCGCCCGAAGCCGCCGGCTTCAATCCCCCACGCATTCCGCTCCGCCCCGTACCGCTGGACGTCGTGCTCGCCGCAACGGGCGGGGATAAATGATGAGAAATCGTGTTTGCCTGCAGCTCAAATGGCTCCATCAGGCCCAGTTTGCGGGTTACTACGTTGCAGCAGACGCGGGCTTCTATGAGGCGGCCGGCTTGGATGTCGACATCCGCGTTGGAGGGCCGGGCGTGGATCCGGAGCGATCCGTTGCAAACGGCGATGCTGATTTTGCACAGGGAGGCGGGCTCGAGAGTGTACTGGCGGCCCGCGCCGAGGGTCTCGGGGTTGTTGCGGCAGCAACTGTCTTCCAGAAGACCGACGTCGTCTACATTGCCCGGGCCGGATCTGGCATTCGAGCGCTTTCCGACTTCGCCGGTCGCCGCGTCAGCACATGGTACACCGGCATCCATCTGATCCTCCGGGCTATGCTGAAAGAGGCCGGCGTCGATCCGGGCGCCATCCGGGAGGTCGTGCAGGCCGGCTCAATGCAACCGTTCCTCGATGGCGAGGTCGATGTCGCGGCCGCCACTTTCTACAACCAGTTGCCCAAGCTGCTGGCAGCAGGCATCGACGACCTCATCCTCTTCGATCCGGCCGACCACGGCGTCTCGATTCCGCGCGATCCGATCATCACGTCCGAACGGATGGCCGACGCCGAGCCTGATCTTGTTCGACGCTTCGTGTCGGCGAGCCTCCGCGGCTGGCGCCATGCGATCGACCATCAGGGCGAGGCCGTCTCAAGCGTGTTGCGACGCGATCCCTCGCTCGATCGGAACCTCCAGGAAATCATGATCGCCGAGATTGCCAAGCTGGCCCTCTGGGGCGACGGAACAGCCGTCGGGCTCGGATATCTGTCAGTCGCGACCGCGCGGGGCACGAATGAGTTCCTCGTCCGCAATGGTCAACTCTCCCCCGAGAGTGTCGCCGACGGCGCCGTCAGAACCGGCCTCTGGAGCGACATCCGCCAACACACGCTCCCACCGTCTTCATCCCCCTAGGGGATGGCCCATTTTCACCACCGGTCGCGACGACCGTTCGAAATCAAGAGGAGACCCCCATGGATCTGCGTCTGACCGGCAAGAAGGTGTTGATCACCGGCGCCTCGCAGGGGATCGGCGCCGGGCTTGCCAAGGCATTCGCCGAGGAGGGCTGCGAACTGGTCCTGACAGCGCGTAACGCCGAAAGGCTTGCCGCCATCAAGGCCGAGATCACCGACGAGATGCCGGAGAGAACCGTCACCTTGGTGCCGCTCGACCTGACAGAGACCGGGGCGGCCGAACGTCTTGTGGAAGTCGCCGGCGATGTCGACGTGCTCATCAACAATGCCGGGGTCATTCCGTCGGGCTCGCTGTTTGACATCGACGAGGCCAAATGGCGTGCCGGCTGGGAGCTGAAGGTCTTCGGCTACATCAATCTCTGCCGGCTCTATTATTCGCGCATGAAGGCCGCCGGTGGCGGCGTCATCATCAACAATATCGGCAATGGCGGCGAGGTGACCGACCCGCGCTACATCGCCGGCGCGGTCGGCAATGCCAGCCTGATGCACTTCACCCGTGCACTGGGCGGGTCGAGCCTCGACGACAAGATCCGCGTTGTCGGCGTCAATCCCGGGCCGGTGAATACGGACCGCATCTACAACATGCTGAAGAAACGCGCCAAGGACGTCTTCGGCGATGAAAACCGCTATGGCGAGCTCGAAACCACCTATCCGCTTGGGCGCCCCGCCCATGTGCACGAGGTCACCGATCTTGTCGTATTCCTGGCCTCTTATCGCGCCGGATACATCTCGGGCACGATCATGACCGTCGACGGTGGCATCGCCTCTCGCCGTTCCATCATCTGACAGCTCGACTGACATTGCGCCGCTGATCAGATAGATCATCCGAAGGGCTGCGACTGGCCCTGAGGAGAGGTTCGCGGCGCATGGCCGACCAGACGCTGGCCCGATATGTCAACGAGCGGGGCGTCCTGACGCTTCTGCGCGTCCACGGACCGTCAAGCCGCGCCGACATGGCGCGGCAGCTATCTCTGACTCCGGCAACTGTCACCCGCCTCGTGACCGAGATGATCGAGCGCGGCCTTGTGCGCGAAGAGCCGCGCGGCGCGGCGCGGGAGGGGCGGGAACCTGGCCGGCCGGCGGTGGGCGTCGCCCTGGCCCCCGACGGCGCCTATTTCCTCGGCGTCGAGATTGGCGTTGGCGTCCTCCGCTTTGCGCTGCTCGATCTCGCCGCCAAGGTGACGCTGACATCCGAACGGATCATTCCGCGAACGACGCCGCCCGAGGCCATCGCCGTCATGATCGGCGAGGAACTCGCGGCCCGCGCGGCGGATCCGCGCTTCCGCGGCCGAATTCGTTCGGTCGGTGTCACGGTGCCCGGCCTCGTGACGCTCGACGGCTATGTCGTTCATCTGCCGATCCTTGGCTGGAAGGAACTCAATCTGAAGGCGCTGCTCGCCGCAGCGGTTCCGCTCCCCGCGATCGTCGAGAACAACGCCACCGCCGCGGCTTTCGGCGCCGTCTACACCCAGCCGGAACTGCCGAGCGACTGCACGATCTTCCTAAAGCTCGGCACCGGCCTTGGCGGTGCGGCCATCATCAACGGCCGTCTGCTCCGCGGCGGCTCAGGGACAGCCGGCGAGTTCGGGCATGTGCGGATCGCCGATGAGGGGCCGCGCTGCTCTTGCGGCCAAGTTGGCTGCCTCGAAACCTTCGTCAATCTTGCAGCGCTCGCCAGTCTCTGGTCTGGCCGCGACCACTCCGGCGAGAGCGAGGCGACCATGCTGCCGGCCACGGTCGCCGCGGCTGCGGAGGCCGGTAATCCCGGCGCCGTCATCGCCATCGACCATCTCGCCGAACGGCTCGGCCGCGGCGTGGTCAGCCTCGTCAATATCTTCAATCCAACCATGATCGTCCTGGGCGGGGTGATGCGGCCCGTGATCGAGCGGATGATCCCCGTGTTCGAGGCCGTCGTGGCTGCCGGGATCGTGCCGGGCATGCGCATGCCCGATATTCGCCTTTCGGCGCTCGGCCTGCATGAATGTGCCATCGGCGCCGCGACGATTGCCCATCACCGCGCTTTCGATCTCTCCAATTTCGATCTGGCGGTCCGGGACACCTGAGGGAGCCCCTTGTCTTCCATTTGTTACTTTAGTAAAGATATTAAATGACGAGGTGGTCCGGCGGCGTGCGAGAGGGTATCCGATGGATGCGAAGGATGAGCGACGGCTGAAGGTCGGCGTGCTCGGTTGCGGGCAGATCGCGCAGGCAGCGCATTTTGAGAGTGCGACCAAGGCAAAGAATGCCGAGTTGTTCGCCATCTGCGACGTCGCCCCGGACTTGCTCGCCCGTATGGCCGCGATGCATGCGCCGGAAAAGACCTTCGATAGCTACGACGCCATGCTGGCCGATCCCGAGCTTGATGCCGTGATCATCGCGACCGCCGACGCTTTTCATGTACCGGCCGCCAAGTCGGCGCTCGCCGCCGGCAAGCATGTTCTCTCGGAGAAGCCGATCGGCATCACCGTCGAGGAGGTCGAGGCGCTCAAGGCGACCGTTGAGGCATCCGGCAAGGTGCTGCAGGTCGGACACATGAAGCGTTTCGATGCCGGTCTCGAGAGCGCCAAGGACTTCATCGACGGCGAAATGGGCGAGATGCTGGCGCTCAAGGCGTGGTACTGCGATTCGACGCATCGCTACGCCATGACCGACGCCGTGCAGCCGCTGATCGTGACGAGCGCCGGCTCGAAGCGGCCGTCCGGCAATCCGAAGGCCGATCTCCGCCGCTATTTCATGCTCGCCCACGGCAGCCACCTGCTCGATACGGCGCGCTATTTCGCCGGACCGATCGTCGAGGTCGATGCGCATTTCCGCGAGCGCTTCAACGCCTATTGCTGGTTTGTCGATGTCGCCTTCGAAAATGGCACCTTCGGCCATCTCGACCTGACGATCCCGGTACGCATGGACTGGCACGAGGGCTTCCAGATCTATGGCGAGCGCGGCAGCATTGTCGGCAAGACCTATAACCCCTGGTACTACAAGAGCTCCGACGTCGACATTTTCCGCGAGGCGACTGGTGCAACGTCGCGCGTGCTCGGCGCCGACGGCCATTTCTACCGGCGCCAGCTTGAAGGATTCGCATCGGTAATCCTTGACGGCGCACCGATGCGTGGTGCCGATATCGAGGATGGCGTCGCCTGTGTGCGCGGCATGGTGGCCGTCGCGGAATCGGCGCGCATCGGCCAGCCGGTCAAGCTGGCTGACGTGTCGGGAGCGCTCTGATGCAGCTCGGGATCTTCGCCAAGACCTTCCCGGGCACGACGCCAGACGCCGTGCTCGCCGCCGCGCGCGACGCCGGCTATGGGGCCGTGCAATACAACATGGCCTGTTCGGGGCTGCCTTCACTGCCGGTGTCGATCGATCGCGCTATTGCCCGTGCGGTCGCGGCTGCGTCGAAACACACAGGCGTCGCGATCGCGGCGCTCTCGGCAACCTACAACATGATCCATCCCGATCTATCGGTCCGCGAGGAGGGCCGCGCCAGCTTCGCGGCGCTCGCGGCGGCCGCGCCGATCATGGGAACGCGGCTCCTCACGGTCTGCACCGGCAGCCGCGACGCCGACGACCAATGGCGCCACCATCCCGACAATGATGGCCCAGCCGCATGGCACGACCTGATGGCGGAATTCGAGCATCTGCTGCCGATCGCCGAAGCGCATGACATCGCAATCGGTGTCGAGCCCGAACTCGGCAATGTCGTCTCGTCGGCGGTGAAGGCACGGGAGCTGCTCGATCACTTCGGCAGCCCACGTATCAGGATCGTGCTCGATCCCGCCAATCTGTTCGAAATCGCATCGCCCGCTGAGCGCGAGACGCTGGTCGACCAGGCGGTGCAACTGCTGGGCGACGCCATCGCGATGGCCCACGCCAAGGACCGCCACGCCGATGGCAGCTTTGCGGCCGCCGGGGACGGCGTCATCGATTTCCGGCATTTCATCGGGGCCCTGAGGCAGGCCGGTTTTGACGGCCCGCTGGTGACCCATGGGCTTGCGGCGGGCGATGCCGCCCGGGTCGCGGCCTTCCTCGAAGCCTCGGGCGCCTCCGAATGATCCGGGGGCGCCTCGACCGAGAAGGTCTCGCCCTTTCCACGGCGCGGAGCGGCCAGGGGCGGACGATGCTGTTCCAGCACGGGCTCTGCGGCGACGCCGCCCAGCCGGCCGAACTGTTTCCACGGCTTCCGGATTGGTCGTGCCTGACGCTCGAATGCCGCGGCCATGGCCTTTCCGAAGCTGGCCCGGCCGACCGCTTCTCGATCGCGACTTTCGCGGATGATGTCGCGGCGCTGATCGAGGCGGAGGCGGGGGGCCCGGTCGTCATCGGTGGGGTCTCGATGGGCGTGGCGATCGCGCTCCGCCTGGCGGTCACGCGGCCCGATCTCGTCGCCGGCCTCGTTCTCGTGCGCCCCGCCTGGTTCGTCGAGGCCGCACCAGCCAACATGATGCCGAACGCTGTTGTGGGCGAGCTGTTGCGCGATCACGCTCCCGCCGAAGCGCGCGTGTTGTTCGAGAATTCCTCTGTCGCTGCCGAACTTGCCGAGCGCGCGCCGGATAATCTCGCGTCGTTGCGGGGGTTCTTTCAGCGCACCCCGATCGCCACGACGTCGGAACTGCTCCTCCGCATCTCCGCCGATGGGCCTGGCATCGACGTCGATGCGATCGCCGGGCTCGATGTTCCGACGATTGTCATCGCGCATGAGCAGGACGCCATCCATCCGCTTCGCCATGCGGAGAAGCTGGCAGCAACAATTCCCTCGGCCCGGCTCGCCCGCATCACGCCCAAAGCCGTGAGCCGCGAAGCCTATGTCAGCGATGCCCGCGCCGCGCTATCCGATTTCCTGAAGGAGATTTCGCCATGAAACCCGAAGCCGGCTGGTTCGAGGCCTTGCCGAAAGACCGTCTTCTTGCCGAGTTCTCGCTCTGGTCGGCCGATCTTGGGCGCCTCGCCGAGGATGTCGCGCGGGTCGATCCATTCGTGGACATTTATCATGTCGATGTCGCGGACGGCCATTTCTCCCCCGCGCTCCTGTATTTTCCCGATCTTCTCGTCGCCGTTCGCAAGGTCACGGCCAAACCGGTTCATGTTCACCTGATGGTCGAGGATGCCATCCTCGGGGCGCAGATCGAGCAGTTTGCCGAGGCGGGCGCCGATCTCATCAGCATCCATGCCGAGAACGGAAATCTCGACGCCGGGCTCGACCTGATCGCGCGGCTCGACCTCCCGTCCGGCATCGTCCTGAAACTGGAGACGCCCGTTGCGGCCGTAGCCGATTATCTCGATCGCATCAGCCTGTTGACGCTGCTTGGAACACGCATCGGCGTGAAGGGGCAGGGGCTCGATCCGTCTGCGACCACCCGCCTTCGCGAAGCGGCTAAGCTGATCGAGCGCGCCGGCCGCACCGGAGATCTCCGGCTCGCCGCCGATGGCGGCATTCGCGACAACACCGTGCCGGATCTGAGGTCGAGCGGCGCCGAGACGATCGTCATGGGTTCGCTCGCCTTCGGCGCGCCGGATCTTCCGGCACGCATCGACTGGGTCCACAGCCTGCCGCTCGCCCGCTGAAGCATGAGTGGCCGGCTCGCCATAGCGATCGATCTCGGCGGGACGCAGTTGCGCGCCGCCCTTGTCGATGGCGCCAAAGTGCTGAGGCGTGCGGCCGAGCCGACGGATGCAGCCGGTGGCCCGGAGGCCGTGCTCGGACAGATGCGACGGCTCATCGCCAGCGTCGAGGCAGATACGGATCGGGCCGCAATCGCCGGTATCGGCATTTCGGCGCCGGGACCGCTCGACGGCGTCACCGGCACGATCCTGCACATCCCGACGCTGCCCGGCTGGGATGATTATCCGCTTCGTGACCGTCTTCATGAAGCGACCGGTCGGACCGTCTGTCTGGAAAATGACGGCATTGCCGCCGCCGTTGGCGAGTGGCGTCACGGCGCCGGGCAGGGCCTCGACCATCTTGTCTATGTCACGGTCTCGACCGGCATTGGCGGCGGCGTCATCGCCGATGGAAGAGTGCTGCATGGTCGCCGGGGCATGGCTGGCCATGTCGGCCATTTCAGCATGACGCCGGATGGCCCGCGCTGCCCCTGCGGCGTGGTCGGCTGCTTCGAGGCGCATGCCTCGGGCACGGCGCTCGGCAAGCGCGCTCGCGCTGCTGCGCTCGCTCATCCTGAAAGTGCCCTCGGTGCTTTGGCGCGGGAAGGTCATGTCGACGCGCGCCATGTCATGGCGGCAGCGCGTGACGGCGATCCTGTGGCCCGCGCGCTGGTTGATGAGGAGGCGCAGCTGCTCGGGCGTGGCTTTGCCAGCCTCGTTCATCTCTACAGCCCGGAGCGGGTCATCATGGGCGGCGGCGTCACCTCCGGTTTCGCTCTGATGGAAGCCACGATCCACCGCGTCATGCGCGACAATCTGATGCCTGCCTTCCGCGACGTTATCGTCGTCCCGGCCGGCCTCGGCGAGAACGCCGGCCTCGTCGGCGCCGCAGCCTTGATCGTCGATCAGGCCCGCTGACGGTATCCGGTCGCGGGAAGGGCTTGCGACAAGGGCCTGTCATCCCGCATCAAGGGGCGTTCACTCTGCTGGAATGCTCCTGATGGCCCTGACGACACCTGCGACCGTCGCGCTTCGCAAGCTCGGCATCACCTTCGAACTCGTGACCTATGACTATGATCCCGGTGCGGAGCGGGTCGGCCTGCAGGCGGCCGAGGCCATCGGCGAGCCGCCGCACCGCGTCCTGAAAACGCTGATTGCGCAAGTCGACGGCAAGCCGGTCTGTCTGGTGCTGCCGTCGGATCGCGAAGCGAGCATGAAGAAGGTGGCGAGCGCCTTCGGCGGCAAGTCGGCGGCGATGATGCCGGTGCCCGATGCGGAGCGGTTAACGGGCTACAAGGTCGGCGGCGTCAGCCCGTTCGGGCAGAAGCGCAAGCTGCGCACGGCCGTCGAGACCGCCGCGATGGGCGAGACGTACATCTATGTGAATGGCGGCCAGCGCGGCTTGCAGATCCGTCTGTCCCCGGCCGATCTGTTGACGGCCGCCGAGGCTATGGCGGCGGCCATCATCGCGTAAGCTCCGCGCCGAAGCGCCGTCAGGTGCCCTGCGGGCGCAGATGGCGCAGCGTTGCCGAGGCTATGGTGTCGGGCCGGGCACTCAGCGTCACCGATTCTATCGGCTCATCGCTGTCGATCCGTTTGGTGATGCACCAGCGACCATCGTCGACATAGATCTCGATCAAGCCGACATCGACGAAGATGCGCAGTTTCTCGGGCGCGATATCCTCGATGAAGTAGCGCGGCGAGGGCCGTGTGCCCGGGGCCTTGAAGTGCAGCTCGAGCATATGGCCATCGAAGCCGAGCGACAGACCAAAGGTCGGATGCGCGAAGGCCAGGTCGAACGGCTCGCCCTTGGCGCCGATCTCGATCTCGATCTCGCCGAGCCCCATGTTCAAGGCGACGGGGGAGGCGGCCGGCGGAAGCGTGATCGGCGGCTCCGGCAGGCGCAGCGCAGCGACGGTTTCAAGCGGCGGCGTGAACAGCTTACCGTCCTTCCAGACCAGCCGGCGCGGGAAGGTCATGGCGCTCGCGAAGTCGCGGTCCTTGAAGACGTCGGTCCAGTTCGCCGCCCAGGCAAAGCCGAACGGCCCATCGGCACCGGCAATGCCCTGGAAGGCATAGGCGTCGGTGCCATAGTCGAGCTCGAAGCGCTCGATGGGTGCGAAGCTCTTGCCATCGAACCGGCCGATCATCGCGACGGTAACGTTGCGGCGGCGGCTGACTTCGTCGCGTGAGCCGAGCAGGCCGAGGATGAGCGCGTGTAGGCCCTCGCCCTCGCCGTCGAGCGCCACCATGCACGGGCACTCGGCGGGCAGCTTCTGCGTCGTCGGCTCTTGATGCACCACTCCGACGAAGCGCCAGTCGGCAACGCCATCGGGATCATCAGTCTCATAGAGCAGCACCACGGCTGCCGTGTCCGTGCCGCCGCCGAGCACCATCTTCCAGAGCCCGTCCGGCCCCTTGAAGACATAGGGATCGCGGAAATTCTTGCCGAAGCCGGGCAGGCTGGGTGTCTCGCTCACGACGGGTGACGAGGGTCCGACCGTGACGAGATCCTTCGTCACCGCGGTCATCTGCCATTCCCAGTTCGGAAGGCGATCGTCCTCACGGTCGGTGTAGTAGAGCCGCAGCCCGCCATCCGGCAGGTTGATGGCCGAGCCTGAGAAAACGCCGCCGACCTTCTCGTCCGAGGCGAGCAGTTCTGGCCGCGGCAGCACCGTGATCGGCAGATGGGTCCAGTCGACGCCGTTCGAGGTGACGGCATGACCCCAATGCATCGTGTTCCAGCGGTGGCTATGCGGATAGTGCTGGTAAAAGAGGTGCGTCAGGCCCTCGGCCTGCGAGAGCCCGTTCGGATCGTTCATCCAGCCGAAGGGGGGCGCCAGATGCAACAGGTGGCGGGCCGTATTTGGCCGATTGCGCTCGGTGGTGAAGAGCGTGCGGATGCCAGTCTTCAACACGGTCTTGGGGTCAAAGGCATAGGCGAGCGACACCGCCGTCGCTCCGTCGTCGAATGAGAGCGATGCGGGCCCGGCGGCGAGATCTCGCGCCTCGGTTTGCGTGAAGTCGTCCGAGACAGGCCCGCGCAGCACGCGTTCCCCCCTATCCGCGGTGGCCAGCACAACCACGGATCCGGCAGCGTCCCCGACCGGCTTCTGGAAAACGTGCAGCGTCTCGCCCAGGTTGAGCGCAAAGTCGATCTTCATGATGGCAATCCTGACGGGCTTTTCAGCCTTTGACGGCAGAGGAGATGAACGAGCTGACGAACCATCTCTGGAAGGCGAGATAGAAGATGAGAACCGGGATCATCATCATGACCGAAGCCGCCATCGCATTGTTCCAGTATATCGTGCCCGTGCCGAAGAACGAGGCGATGCCGACCGAGATCGGCCGCGCATAGTCGGTCTGCGTGACCATCAGCGGCCAAAGATACTGGTTCCAGGTTTCGATGCCGAGCAGGATGGCGACCGTCGCGAGGACCGGCAGGCTGATTGGCAGGAAAACCGACCAGTAGATGCGGAATGGTCCGGCACCATCGACCGTCGCGGCATCGTAGATGTCGCGCGGGATCTGGATGAAGAACTGGTAGATGAGAAAGATGTACAGCGGGCTCGCCATGAAGGGCAGGATCTGCGCCGCGAAACTGTCCGACAGTCCGATCCTGTTGATGATCGTGAGGAGCGGCAGGACGATCGATTCCTGCGGCACGATATAGAGCGCGACGAGCGCCGCCAGGATGACGGCGCGCCCCGGGAGGCGGCCCCAGGCCAGCACGAAGGCGGCCATCGAGTTCAGGAACACGCCGCCGATCACCGTCACGAACAGGATCACCAGCGAATTCAGTAGGTAGCGGCCGAAGGGCAGGGCGCCCGAGAACACCCACATGTCGCGGAAATTCTGCAGCGTCGGATTGTCGACCCAGAAAGCGCGGAACGTGCCCATATCGGCGAGGATCTGGAAACGGTCCGCCTTGAGGCTGCCGACGACGAGCACGATGAGCGGCGAGACGATAACGAGCGCGATCAGCGAGACTGCGACGAGCTTGATGATACCGCCGATGTCGCGCGGCTCGGAAGAGGCGCGCCGGGGCGCCGCGAGGGGTTCTGAGATGACGGTCATTTGCGGTCCCTCACAACCAGGCGCTGAACGAGCGAGACGGCGAGCACGATGAAGAACAGGATGATGGCGACGGCGGAGGCAAGGCCCAGTCGCTGGTTCACGAAGCCGGCGGAGAACATGTAGTGCACGACGGTCTCAGTCGTGCCGCGCGGGCCGCCCTGGGTCAGGATGTTCACCTGCGTGAACAGCTTGAAGGCCTGGATCGTCGTGATGATCAGCACGAAGACATGCGTTTGCCGGAGCGAGGGCATGGTGACGTGCCAGAACTTCTGCCAGCGATTGGCGCCGTCGAGCGAGGCCGCCTCATAGAGCGAATCCGAGATGCCCTGCAGGCCTGCGAGATAGACGATCATCTGGAAGCCATAGGCCTGCCAAGCCGAGAGCAGCACGATGGCCGGCATCGACCAGGCCGGGTCGCCCAGCCAGTCGATCGGCTGCACCATGCCGAACGACAGGAACCCGACAATCTGGTTGAACGGGCCCGTCGGATACTGAAACAGCGTCGCCCAGATCACGCAGACGACCACCATCGACGTGATTGCCGGCAGGAAGAACAGGCCGCGGAAGAAATTGCGGAACGGCAGCTTCTGGTTGAGCAACAGCGCGATGGCGAGCGCGAAGCCACACTGCACCGGCAGCACCATCACTGTGAAGCGGGCGACGTTCCATAGCGCCTGCCAGAAGTCATGGTCGGTCAGGACCTTCTGGAAGTTGTCGAGGCCGACGAAGCGGGCCGGGACGGGCCGGGGAATCAAGCGCTCGTTCGTGAGCGCGATGCGGAACGAGGACAGGAACGGCAGCAGGAGGAACGCGGCGATGAGTGCCAGGGATGGCAGCAGCATACCAAGTTCCTGAAAGCGACCGCCCCAGAGCGGGGCACGGCGTCGCCGGCCGGCCGTCAGGGTTTCGGTAGACATCTGGATCATCTCCGCCTCTTGGAGAACGCCGCGTCCCCTTTGGGAACGCGGCGCTGTTGGACTTGCGGTTCTGCGCCGGCGAATCCGCCGCGCGCCGGCCTAATTGGCCTCGCCGAACGGCGGATAGCCGTCATTGTCCTCGATGTCGGCGTCGATCTCCTTGGCCGCCTTGGTCAGCTCCTGCTGGGCGTCGGCGCCATCGAAGATGTTCGTCATCGCCTGCTGGAAGGCGAGCGTGATGGTCGGGTAGGCCGGATGCGGCGGACGCGGAACGGCCGTCTTGCCGGCCTGCTCGAAGGCAACCGCCATGGCGCCGCCCTGAGCGTAGAGCGGGGAGGCGGCGGCGAACGACTTCAGGCCCGGGAAGCCGGCATGGTCGCGATAGCCGGCGCGATAATCGGAATCCTGCAGCATGAAGCTGAGGAACTTGCCAGCAAGCTGCGGATTGGCCGCATCCTTCGAGATCGCATAGATCCAGGTGGCATTCGGGCTGGCGCCCTTTTCGCCGAATTTCGGCAGCGGCATTACGACGAGGTCGTCGCCCATCTGGGCTTCGGCCTCGGCATAGAACCAGTGACCGCCCCAGGCGAGCGCCGCCGGCCGGCCGGCCGCGTAGAACTGGTTGCCACCCGCCGACTGCGGAACGACCCAGCCCTTCTTGACCCAGTCCTGCATCATCTTGGCGGCCTCGACGCAGGTCGCGCCGTCGAGCATGCCCTCGGCCTTCCACGTCGTGCGGTCGATGACGTCACAGCCCATGGAGACGAGCAGCGGCTCATAGCCATAGGTGATCCATTCCGACTTGGTGCCGTAGGACCGGAAGAGATCGAGCGGCCACTTCACGCCAGGGGCCGTCGAGAGCTTCTCCAGAGCAGCCTGGAACTCGTCCTTGGTCCAGGCATCGTCAACCGAGGTCGGGATGCGGATGCCAAGCTCGGTCAGCTGCTTGCGGCTGCCATAGAGCACAACGGTCGAATCGGTGAGGCCGATCGCATAGAGCTTCTTGTCGATCGGATAGGTGCCCTGCGCGACATTCGACGGGGTCATGTCGTCGATGATCGCCTGGTCGACCAAGCCCTCGATCGGCTGCAGCAGGCCCGACCAGACATAATTTGCGAGGAACGGACCATCGAGCTCGATGACATCCGGCAGTGCCTTTGCGGACACTGCGGCGCCGATCTTCTCGTTGTAGCCGTCATGCGGGGTGTTGATCAGCTCGATCGTCACACCGGGATTGGCAGCTTCGAATTTCTGCGCCGTCGCGGTGATGTTCTTGATCTCATAGGCATCGCCCTGAAACATCAGCTTCAGCGTTTCCGCTTCCGCCGCCGTCAGGGCGCTGGCCAGCATGGTGCCAGCGCAGAATAGGCTCAGTAAACGTTTACTCAGATGAAACGCCATGGCGTCCTCTCTCCCTCTTAAGACCGTTCCGCGGGGCTTCAGATCGAAGCCCGCTCCACAAGACGAAACGGGATTTCTTCAATGGTACGGGCCGGAGCGCCATGTCCGGCCAGGATCTCGGCAGCGCGTCTGCCCATGGCCCTGTGCGGCAGTGCCATGGTCGTCAGCGGCGGATCGAGCCGCGCCGCGATCTCGACCTGATTGTCGAAACTGGCGACCGAAACGTCGTCCGGAATGCGAAGATCGTGGCGGCGCAAGGCACCGTAGACCTCGAGCGCGACGCGATCATTGCCGCAGAGGATCGCGTCGGGCTGCGCCGGGCCGCTGAAGAGTTCCGCCACATGCTCGAAGACGAGGCTGCGCGCCTGGTTGCTGTAGGTTCCGCGCGTGGCCGGACGCAGGATCGTCTCGTCCACCGTAATGCCGGCGCTCGCATGAGCCTCGCGAAAGCCCTCGGCGCGCAGTTCGCCGGCGAGAAGGCCCGGTAGGTTGAAGAAGGCGATGCGCCGCCGGCCGGCCGCGATCAACCGGCGGGTGATATCCGCCCCTGCGAGCCGCTCGGCAGGCACCAGCGCTGGCAGCGAACCCTTGCTGTCCCTGCAGTTGATCATCAGCGCCAGCGACTCCTGTGCAGCGGCCGGAAAATCGACGATCTGGTGATACATCGTCGCATAGGCGATCGATTGCGGCATAAGCCGCTGCAACTCGGCGATGCCGGCTTCGACGGATCGCCCGCTGCCCGTGCTTGTGACGATCACCGAGAGACCGTCGTTGCGCATAGAGTTATCGAAGGCCCGCATGATCTCGGTCGCGAAGGGCTGCGTGATCAGCCCGTCGGCCACGATGCCGATGATGGGCATCACGCCTTGCCGCATGCCGCGCGCAATGAGGTTGGGCTTGTAGCCGAGTTCATTGGCGAGCGTACGGATGCGCTGGCGCGTATCCTCCGCCATGCGGATGCCGCCATCGCCGCTGAGCGCGCCGGAGACAGTCTTGACCGAGACGCCAAGCTGCCCTGCTATGTCCTGAAGGGAGACCTTCGAGCGCGCCATGTTGGCGTTCCGCGCTACTGGGTTATCGTTTACTCACGTCTATCTGATCCGCGCGGCCTGTCAAGGGCCCTCACATGGGTCCCGCAAATCGCGGAGGCTACGACAGCGCAGTGATATCGCCGGCAGGCGACATAGTTCTGGGAAACTGCCGAAAGACCTTGTTTCGACCGTTTGCGTCTTGTAGACCCGGCGGCGGAGAGGTGGCCGAGTGGCCGAAGGCGCTCCCCTGCTAAGGGAGTAGACGGCTTAAAACCGTCTCGAGGGTTCGAATCCCTTCCTCTCCGCCATTCCTTCTCGTCTCATTTCACTGCGCGTGCGCCGTCCGAGCGGCCTGTCCGCGTTCGTCGCGGCGTAGCGTCAGAACCTGGACGCCCGAGGCCGTGACGGCGACGGTGTGCTCGAACTGGGCGGAGAGGGATCCGTCCCGCGTCGTGACGGTCCAGCCGTCCGCTTCCGTCTTCACGCTGCGCCGGCCGCGGTTGAGCATCGGTTCGATCGTGAAGACCATGCCTTCGCGAAGGGCGAGGCCTGTCCCGGGTTTTCCGAAATGGAGGATCTGCGGCTCCTCGTGCATTTCCCGGCCAATTCCGTGGCCGCAATATTCGTGCACGACCGAATAGCCGTTGCGTCGGGCATGTCGCTCGATTGCCCAGCCGATATCACCGGTCGTCGCGCCGGGGCGGACTGTCCGGATGCCGGCCCACATGGCGTCATAGGTCGTCTGGACCAGCCGCTTCGCTGCGGGGTTTACCGCCCCGACGAGGTAGGTCTTGCTGGAATCGGCGATGTAGCCGCTCTGTTCCAGCGTGATGTCTAGATTGACGATGTCCCCATCGCGGAGCACGTCCGATGGCGACGGAACGCCATGGCAAACGACATCATTGACCGACGCATTCAAGACGAAGCCGTAGCCATATTGGCCTTTGCTGGCGGGCCGGGCCTTGAGATCGTCGACGATGAAACGCTCGACCAGGTCGTTGACCGCCAGCGTCGAAAGGCCTGCGAGAGAGGTGCGATCGAGCATCTCGAAGACCGAGGCCAGCAGCCGGCCGGATTCGGCGAGCAGGGCCAATTCATGCGGCTGCTTCGTCATGAATGGCTCGGCGCCAGTGGTGCTGCCGAGACACCCGCCGATCGGAGCTCGCCGCCGATGATCTCGCTGAAGCTCAGCGTCGGGTTGATTTCGCACAGCATGCCGAGCCTGATCCAATAGGCCGCCTGGGCGTTGATGGACCGGTACGACACCTTGCTGGCCCGGCGAAGCTGCTCATGCAGTTCGTCGTCGATATTCACGATGCCCATCAAGGTCTCCCTATACGATTCGTATATGGATTATATAGTCGCCTGGCCCGAATTGCAGCCGCCTTTTTCGGGCTGCCAACATGCGGCCTGGACGTGCGACGGTCACGGTCCGATGGACGCCACAGTGGGGCGCGCTTTGAGGTATTTGTTCAAAAGATCCGGTCCTTAGAGACTTTTCCTAAAGTCTCTCTCGCTAGCCTGGGAGAACTCGTAGGGAGGAAGCGCGATGATTTCCATGTTCACGGTGTTCTATGCAGTGCTTGCGCTTTGTGGCGGAGCGCTTGGCGCCTATCTCACCAAGGCGCCGCTTTGGGTCGGGCTTATTGCGGCGGCCGCCGGCTTCTTTGCGTCATGTGTAGCCCAGCTCGCCGGATCGACCGTCCTGATCGCTTTCGCGGCGTTCGTCGTGGTGACGGTTGTCGTCGCGCTGGTCCTGAAACTTCGTCCCGCCCAGATCGGTGCGATCGTCGTCGCGATGGTGGTGGTTTCGATGGCGGGTCAGTTTGCCATTGGCTTCGTCGGCGGTTTCGATGCGGCCTTCTCCAAGGCCTTCAACCACGCGCTCCATCGCAGCGCCTGATCTCGCCAGCCGGCAGCAGGAGGGCAAATTCACCGGCGGTGCTATGCGCGGCGGATTCGGCCGCTATGTGCTCCGCTGAGGCGAGCGACCGACGGGCTTGCCGGAGATCTGCCGAAGGAACCGCCTTGCCTCGATCTGTTGCCAACGACGACCCGATAGTCCGTCGCGGGGAAGCGAACCATCCTCATAGGGTATCTAAATGGCCGTGATCGTCGCGGGACTCGGAGGCGCAGCGCTCCTGCTGATCCTCGTCATGACGGCGGCCTGGGCGACCCAGCGTGTTACTGGAAATGCCGGATGGTCCGATGCGTTCTGGTCGTTCGGGGTCGGGCTGGCGGGCGTTGGTCTCGCGCTTTTGCCTGTCGTGGGTGCGGACTGGCCAACCGGCCGCCAGCTCCTCGTCGCAATCGCGGCGGCGGTGTGGTCGATTCGTCTCGGGAGCCATATTGCCGCGCGCTCGCGCGGTAGTGAGGAAGATGCGCGCTATGCCGCGTTCCGCAAGGAATGGGGCGCCGACTTCCAACGGCGCCTCTTCATCTTCCTGATGATCCAGGCTGCGGCCGGCTGGTTCCTGTGCCTGTCGATACTGGCCGCAGCGCAGAATGCGCGGATGGGGCTCGGTCTTCAGGACGCGGTGGCGGTCGCTCTCATTCTCGTCGCGATTTTGGGCGAGGCCATCGCGGACAGGCAGTTGCAGCGTTTCCGCGAGCGACCGAACGCGATCGCCGGGGCTGTTTGCCAGGATGGGCTCTGGGCCTGGTCGCGCCATCCCAACTATTTTTTCGAGTGGCTCGGTTGGCTTGCCTATCCGATTTTCGCGATTGATCTGGGCGGCGGCTATCCGTTCGGCTTCGTTGCGCTGACCGGTCCCGCCTTCATCTATTGGCTGCTGGTCCATGTCTCGGGCATTCCGCCCCTGGAAGCGCACATGATGCGCAGCCGGCCCGATGCCTTCGCAGGATATCGCGACCGCGTGCCGGCCTTCTTCCCATGGCCGCCGCGCCGGCAAAAAGCCTAGGCAAGGCCGAACTGCCGCGCGAGCCAGCTCGTGATGATCGTGGCGAGCCAGGCTGTGACCCCGCTCAGCACTGTGCCCCATGTCATGTCGATCGCGGTGATCGCGATGCCCCAATTGCGCAGCGTGGCGAAATTGGTGAGGTCGTAGGTGCCATAGGCGAAGAGACCGAACAGCGCGCCCCAAAGCAGCGCATGGCCCGCGCCGGCGCCCTTGACGCCCGGCAGCACCGCGAAAACGAGAAGCCCCACGGCATAGAAGAGATAGAAGGCGACGGCTGGTCCTGGCCGGAAGCTCTCGACGAGGATGTTGCCGAGCAACGGGCGATAGATCCGGGTCGCCATGCTGCCGAGCCAGACAGAGTCGATGGCGGCGAACAGGATGAGCGTCACTGCATAGGTGAGGGCGTTGAGCATGGAATCCTCGCGCGGTTGCCCTCCAATAACGAATGGCCGGAGCCGCTGGATCGCGGCGCCGGCCAGATTGTCAGCGAAAGTCCGGCGGCGCGATGTGCCGGACCTCCGGATTTACCAGGTGCGCTTCATCCAGAGATTGAGGGTCCAGGCGTCGCCATCCTTCTCCGACTTGTTCGGACCGGCGCCGTCGGACAGGTCGACATGCGAGTACTGGCCATCGAGCATCAGGTCGAGACCGGTAACCGGGGTCCAGCCCGTCGAGAACACACCGCGATAAGCATCGACGGTGAAGTTGTCGAAGTAGCCATCGCCATCATACGAAGCGTAACCGCCCGTGACCGCCGACCAGACGGACGGCGTCCAGACATGCTTATAGGAGGCGAGAGCCGACCAGCTCGAACCGGGGGCGGCGGCGGCGACGAAGCTGCCATCGACGGTGCCGGTCAGGTTCGCGACCGAGGTGCCGCCAGCGATGCCGGTGTAGGAGTTGGCATTGTCGCCGTATGAACCGGTGACGAAGAACTTGTCGCCGGCCGAAAAGCTGTCGAGCGCGAACTCGACGCTGCCGCCGAGGGCCCAGCCAGTCTTCGCGTTGATGTCGTACGGGTCGGCAATCGAGCCGGTGCCGCCGTTGATGTCAACCGCGTTATTGACATAGGCCGCAGCGATCTTCGTCGAGAAGATGCCCGAGGCGTAGGCCACGGCACCGACGATGTCGGGGATGTTGTTCTGACCGCCCTGGTAGTAGCTGGCGCCAGCGAGCACGGCATCACCGGTGTTGCCGGAAGCGCCGCGGTCGCGCTGGTCCTCGACCGAGACCGAGAGACCGAAGCCATTGACGGCATAGGTCAGCTGGATGTGGTCGGTCTTGGTGTCGGACGCGAAGCTGCCCGTATCGGTGTAGCCCTGGCCGAAGTCGTACAGCGAGTCAAAACGACCGGCCTTGATCGGACCAAGCGAGAGGTAGGCGCTGTCGACATAAGCCGAATTGGTCGAAGCGTTGACCGTCTGCGTCGCCGACTGCGTGAACGAGCCGGTGTTGCCGGACTGAGCACGATAGTCGATGAAGCCGGTCAGATTACCGAACTCGGTGACAGACGAAGCCGTCAGCTGTACCGAAGCTTCCGTGTAGAAGTTCGACCACTGGCTGTTCGGATAGATCTTGTTATAGATGCCGAAGTCGGTATCGCCAAAAGCGGTACCGAACTTCAGGTATCCGCCGACCTTGATACAGGTGTCAGTGCCAGGAGAGTAGAAGAAACCCTTCCCAAACGCATCGCAGACCTTCACATAGTCAACCGGCTCGGCGACAGCAAGATCGGCAGCTTGGGCGGCGCCGGATGCGAAGATCGCAGCAGCCGACCCCAGAAGCAACAGCTTGAAATTCATGTCTGACCTCGTGTTGAGGAAGAAACAAGACACGATTGGATAAGCTGACCGGCCAAGCGCGATGGCTTCGCCGTCAGGTTATCTTTCGGTCAGGTGCCCCCAGAAATAATATAGTGCGGCTGCATTCAGCATCCGCGGCCTGTCACGACCCCTCGCGTCAGGTTGAGCGGAACCTAGCGGGCGCCGACAGCGCTGGCATGTGAAGAGAATGTCACAATTCGAAGGACGCGATGTCCCGCAATATCCGTTGCCAAAATGCCTCAATGCTTTGTGACATAACAAAAACAGAATAATGACTTGCCGTCGTAAAATGGATCGACGTGGCGGCTGAGCGGCCGTGCAACTTGCTGCGTCGCGTAATGTCCGCCATGGCATTGATAGGGATGGAGGTGTCAAAATCCGACTGCAGCGAAGCTTATGCTTGCAGAGAAAGTGAACCCGTGAGCGACACAATAAACTATAGCGCTGACACGGACGCGGCGTGCTTGGGCCGCACAGAGTGAAACCCCTCGATCGCGGCGGTCATCATCCTGCCCCAGTCGCCTGTTTTGCTGCGCTCTCTGATCGTCGATGGGCGAAACGACAGGCGATGGCTGCGCTCATCCTTTCATCGAGCATTTTTTTCGATGAATTCTAGAATGAAAGCGGAGCCGATGGCGGCTCGTTATCCATAAATCAGGAATTGTCGCGGCAATGTTGAAGACGGTTTTGCCCGCATAGTTGGCGGGCTCGAGTTCCGGACGACGCAAGAAAGCGCTTGCTGGCAACCGGAGCACGCGTTACAAACTAGTAATGTTGCTGTGCGAGATAAGTTGTGCAGCGCAAAAATCGGGCGATCCGCGGGGACTACCGATGTTTTTTGACGAAACTGCTCAAGCTGTTGCACCCGACTCCACCAACCTTGGACTCTTCCGCGCCGCAGAGAGAGACCCCGCCGCGACGCACGACGTGGCTATACCGAACGCCAGGCTCGTCGCAAGGGCGTCGGAAATCAATGCCTCACGCTTCAAGCGGGCAATTGATCTCGTCGGCGCCGCTGGGCTGCTCGTCGTGCTTCTGCCTGTCCTGCTGATCATCGCACTCGTCATTCGTTTGGAGAGCCGCGGGCCGGTCTTCTTTCGGCAGAAGAGATATGGTGTAGGTCGAGAGATCTTCACGCTCTACAAGTTCCGTTCGATGAGTGTGCTGGAGACGCATGGTGCATTCAAGCAGGTTTCTGCGGGCGATAGCCGTATCACCAAGGTCGGCGCCTTTCTGCGTCGGACGAGCCTTGATGAGCTGCCACAACTCTTCAATGTGCTGAAAGGGGATATGTCGCTGGTTGGGCCGCGGCCGCACGCCGTGCCGATGGACGACACCTTTGGCCGCATCCTGCCGAACTATGCCGATCGCCATCTGGTTCGCCCAGGCCTCACCGGGCTTGCCCAGATCGAAGGCCATCGGGGGCCGACGGATGCGATGAACAAGATCCAGATGCGTCTCCGCTGCGACCGCGCCTATATCCGGAAGTGGACGCCGCTTTACGACGTCAAGATACTCTTGCTGACACCGACATCGCTGTTACACGCGAACGCGTTTTGAACGTGTCGCTCGCCGATTGGAAAGCCGCTGCCGAAGGGTCAGCGGCTTTTTTTGTGTCTGCGATCGGACGGATGCAGACGTGGCCGACATTTGCCACCGCTCCTTAACAATAGGGCGGCTATATGCTCTTGTCGCTGAGGAAGGTGTTAGCGGATTCGCTGAACGTCCAGCGGCGGTGTGACCGTCATTGATATCGGCCGTGATCGGGCCGCTCGGGGGAGATAGAATGAGCCGTCGCGACCTCAGCCTTGTGAGAACCGGCCGCGGACTGCTGTTCGCGGCGGCGTCGGTCGCTGCGCTCTCGCTGGCCGCTTGCAACGAGAAGAACGCTTACGTGCCGCCACCGCCTCAGAAGGTGACGATCGCCCAGCCGGTGCAGCAGTCTGTGACGCTCTATATGGAGCTGACCGGCAACACCGATGCCATCAATCAGGTCGATCTCGAGGCGCGCGTCCAGGGCTTCCTCACCGGCATCAAATATGTCGACGGCCAGAAGGTGAAGGCGGGCGACGTTCTCTTCACGATCCAGCGCGACACCTACCAGGCGCAGCTCGATCAGTCGAAGGCGGCCCTGGCATCCGCCCAGGCCTCGCAAGAGAACAAGCAGCTCGAATATAACCGCCAGAACACTCTGGTGCAGCAGCAGGTGACCTCGGTTGCCAAGGCGGATGACGCCAAGGCGCAGCTCGACCAGGCGATCGCGGCGACGGCGCAGGCACAGGCCGATGTCGAGGTGGCGACGATCAATCTCGGCTACACCGAGATCAAGGCGCCGTTCGATGGCGTGGTCAGCAATCACCTGCAGGATATCGGCGCGCTTGTTGGCTATAGCGGCCCGACAAAGCTGGCGACGATTGTCCAGAATGACCCGATCTACACCTATTTCAGCGTCAATGAGCGGCAGGTGCTTCTGATCAAGGAAGCCTTGACCAAGCGCGGCAAGACGTTGCGCGACGTGCACGACATACCGGTCGAGATCGGCCTCTCGATCGACACCGATTATCCCTACACCGGCGTCATCGACTACATCGCGCCGAATGTCGACCAGAACACTGGTACGCTGACGGTGCGTGGCGTGTTCGACAACAAGGATTCGGCGCTGCTGCCGGGCCTGTTCGCCAAGGTGCGCGTGCCGCTGCAGAAGCAGCCGAACGCCATCCTGGTCAATGATACGTCGATCGCCACGAGCCAGGCGGGAAGCTACGTTCTGGTTGTCGGTTCCGACAACAAGGTCGAGCAGCGCATCGTGAAGCCAGGCCAGCTCGAAGGCCAGCTTCGCGTGATTGATTCCGGCCTCACCAAGGACGACTGGGTTGTCGTCGGCGGCAACCAACGCGCCGTTCCGGGCAATACGGTCGATCCGGAAAAGGGTGACATGAGTGCCGCGGAGCCCGCAGCGGCGCCGGCACGGGCGGTTGCACCGCCGGCCGGCTCCGAACCGGCCCCCGCTGCGACGCCAGCTCCGGCATCGACGACACCTGCACCAGCATCAGCACCGGCTCCCGCCGCTACGCCGGCGCCGGCGCCGGCTCCAGCGACCCCGTGAGGGCTTCGACCTAACGCGACATATCGGCGACCCCAGGGCAGGCGGCTTTCATGTTTTCAAAGTTTTTCATCGAGCGGCCGGTTCTTTCGAACGTCCTCGCGCTCGTCATCGTGCTGCTCGGCGCGGTTGCGCTCTACACGCTGCCGGTGTCGCAATATCCCAATGTCGTGCCACCGACGATTCAGGTCTCGACATCCTATCCCGGCGCCAGCGCGCGCACGCTGATGGACACCGTCGCCCTGCCGATCGAAGAGCAGGTCAACGGCGTTCAGGGCATGATTTACATGCAGTCGACGAGTGCCAGCGACGGCACTTACAATCTCGTCGTCACATTCGACATCGGCACAGACCCCAACGAGGCGCAGGTCCTCGTCCAGAACCGTGTCTCGATCGCACTCGCCTCGCTGCCGCAGTCGGTCCAGGTCCAGGGCGTCAACGTCCAGAAGAAATCGACCGCGATCCTGCAGTTCATCACGCTGTTTTCGCCGGATAAGACCTATGACGGGCTCTATCTGTCGAACTACGGCGTCATCAACGTCCAGAACGAACTGGCGCGTATTCCAGGCGTCGGCAATGTCACGGTGTTCGGCGCCGGGCCCTATGCCATGCGCATCTGGATGGATCCGGACAAGTTGCAGTCGTTCGGGCTGACGCCGAATGACGTCGTCAATGCGATCCAGCAGCAGAGCCAGGAAGTCACGGCCGGCATGACCGGCATGCCCCCGGCGCCGGATGGCCTCAATTTCCAGTATACGGTGAATGTCGACGGGCGCTTCAGCGACGCGCCCGATTTCGAAAACATCATCGTCAAGGTCAACAACCAGAACGGCGGGCAGATCGTGCGGGTGCGCGATATCGGCCGCGTCGAGCTCGGCTCGCAGAGCTACAGCCATACGGCGACGTTCAACAATGCGCCGGCGGCTGCGATTGGTATCTTCCAGCTGCCGGACGCGAATGCGCTTGCCGTTGCAGATGCCGTCTCGGCCAAGATGCAGGAACTCTCCAAGGCGTTCCCGCCGGGCCTCAAATACGAAATTCCGTTCGACACCACCAAATTCGTGACCGCTTCCATCGACGAGGTCTACAAGACGCTCATCGAGGCGGCGATCCTCGTGCTCATCGTCATCCTGCTGTTCCTGCAGGATTGGCGCGCCATGCTGGTGCCTGCGACGACCGTTCCCGTCACGATCATCGGTGCGTTCGCCGCGATGGCCGCGCTCGGGTTCACGGTCAACACCGCGACTCTGTTCGCCATCATCCTGGCGATCGGCATCGTCGTCGACGACGCGATCGTGATCGTGGAAGGCGTTTCCCGCCATATGGAGGCCGGCATGACCGGCCGCGAGGCGGCCGTGAAGGCCATGAACGAGCTGTTCGGCCCGATCATCGGCATCACGCTGGTGCTGATGGCCGTGTTCCTGCCTTCCGCGGCTTTGCCGGGCCTCACCGGGCAGATGTATCAGCAGTTCGCGCTCGTGATCGCCGCAACGGCCTTCATCTCCGCCATCAATGCCATGACGCTGAAGCCGACGCAGTGCGCGCTCTGGCTTCGCCCGCCGATCGCGCCGGAGAAGAAGAACTTCTTCTTCCGCGGCTTCAATCATGTCTATGACTGGTGCGAGCGGCACTACGCAGGCCTGATCCGTCATATGGTCAAAGCCAGCTACCTGATGCTGCTGGTCGCCATAATCCTGGTCGGCGTCGCCTTCTGGGGCATGAGCCGCATTCCGACGGCATTCCTGCCGAATGAAGATCAGGGCTATGTCGTTATTTCGGTGCAACTGCCTGAGGGCTCCTCGCTGCAGCGCACCGATCGTGTCGTCCAGGAAGCCACGAGCATCGCGCTTAAGACGCCCGGCGTCGCCAATGCGATCGGCATTACGGGCGTATCGGTGCTGGACAATTCCGCGACCTTGTTCAATGCCGGCGTTGTCTACGTCATGTTCAAGGACTGGTCGGTTCGCGGCAAGGCCGAAGGCCTCCGCGCGATCTACGAAAATCTCTCGGCGTCCCTCAACAACATGTCGGACGCGACCGCCTTCGTGATCGTGCCGCCCCCCATTCAGGGTATCGGCAGCACCGGCGGCTTTACGATGGAAGTCCTGGTCAAGGACGGCAGCTCCGACTTCCACAGGCTGCAATCAGCTGTCGGCCAGCTGGAGACCAATGCCGCGACGCAGACCGGCCTGCAGCGCGTCAATTCGAGCTTCAGCGCCACGACGCCGCAGTTCACCCTCAAGATCAATCGCATCCTCGCGGAAACGCTGGGGGTCACGGTTGGTCAGGTGTTCTCGACCATCGAGGCCTATCTAGGCTCGACCTATGTCAACCAATTCACGAAGTTCAATAACGTCTTCCAGGTCTATGTGCAGGCCTCGCCCGAGAGCCGCGTCGATCCGAAGGACATCCTGAACCTCAAGGTGAAGACGAAGACCGGCGACATGGTGCCGCTCGGCACGCTGATCTCGTTCGACAACACCGACGGTCCGCCGCTGATCACGCTCTACAATCTCTATCCGGCCGCGACGCTGGTTGGCGGTCCCGCAGCAGGCTTCAGCTCCGGCCAGGCGATGCAGCTTATGGGACAGATCGCGGATCAGACTCTGCCGCCGGGCTATGGCTATGCCTGGACGGCGATGTCGTACCAGGAGCAAATTGTCGGCAACGACATCTATTTCGTCTTCGCGCTGGCCGTGGTGCTGGTCTACTTCGTGCTGGCCGGCCAGTACGAAAGCTGGATCCAGCCGCTTTCGGTCATCCTCGCGGTGCCGCTGGCCTTGCTTGGGACGGTGATCGCGCTGACCTCGCTCGGCCTCGCGAACAATCTCTACACGCAGATCGGCATCATCCTGCTCATTGCGCTCGCGGCGAAAAACGCGATTCTGATCGTCGAATATGCGCGTGAGAAACGAGCAGAGGGCATGGAGATTGCCGAGGCGGCGGTCGAGGCGGCGCGGCTGCGCTTCCGCCCGATCCTGATGACGTCGTTCGCCTTCATCCTCGGTGTGCTGCCGCTGGTGTTCGCGACCGGCGCCGGCGCAAGTTCGCGCGCTTCGATCGGCATCGCCGTTGTCAGCGGCATGCTGGCGTCGACCTGCCTCGCGGTTCTGTTCGTGCCGTCCTTCTTCACGGTGCTCCAGCGTCTTGAAGAACGGGGCCGGGGGCCGAAATCTGCCGTCGCATCGACCGTGCCGGCCATGACCGCCGATTGAGCGCTTGCGCATGACCGCGAGGGGGGAGCGAAAGATGTTGTCGAAGTTCAAAATAGCGACGCTGGCAGCGACGGCAGGGCTGATTGTTTCCACGGCGCCGGGCAACGGCCTGGCTCAGTCGACCGACCAGCAGATGCAGCAGATGGAAAAGAAGCTGGATATGAACGCGACGCCGGACATGGCGGCGCTCGGTTTTCAGGATGACCTCGCAGCGCTCGAGGAGTGCCAGTCCTCCTGCAAGCCGATGATCGACCGGATGCTCGGCAAGTACAAAACCGACCCGAAGCTCGGCGGCAATCCGAAGCTAGGCGCGAGCGACGCGGCGCAGCTCGCGGCCGCCCTCGCGACCGCAGCGGCGACGCTGCCGAAGGCCGAGGCCGAACAGGTCGGCAGCGAGGTGACAGCCTCGCTCGGTGCCGATGCCGGTGCGGCCTTCGCCGGAGCCTATGCGGGCACCACGGCGCCGTATAATCCGCAGTAGCGTCAACGACGCTGCGAAGGCGGCAATGCTTGCAAAGCCGCGCTGGTCCTGATCGGATATCAGGATCAGCACAGTCGGGGCATGCATGGCATTCGATCTCATCGTCAAGAACGCAACTCTTCCGGACGGACGCTCCGGCGTCGATATTGCCGTCGACAAGGGCAAGATCAGTGCGGTCGAGCCGTCCATTGCTGCAGAGGCTGGGCGAATCCTCGACGCGCGGGGGTATCTCGTCACGCCGCCATTCGTCGACTGCCACTTTCATATGGACGCGACCTTGTCGCTCGGCCTGCCGCGGATGAACGAGTCGGGCACGTTGCTCGAGGGGATCGCGCTCTGGGGTGAGCTCAAGCCGCTGCTGACACATGAGGCGGTGATCGAGCGTGCGTTGAAATATTGCGACCTCGCGGTCGCGCAGGGCCTGTTGGCAGTGCGCAGCCATGTCGATGTCTGCGACGATCGCCTGCTCGCTGTCGAGGCATTGCTCGAAGTGCGGGAAAAGGTGAAGCCCTATCTAGACCTTCAGCTCGTCGCTTTTCCGCAGGACGGCTACTATCGATCGCCCACCGCCGCGCGCAATCTCGAGCGCGCGCTCGACATGGGCGTCGACGTCGTCGGTGGCATCCCGCATTTCGAGCGTACGATGGCCGATGGCGCTGCTTCGATGAAGGCACTCTGCGAAATCGCGGCCAAGCGCGGGCTGATGATCGATGTTCACTGCGACGAGAGTGACGATCCGTTATCGCGCCATATCGAGACTTTGGTATCGGAAGTTCATCGCCTCGGGCTTGGCGGGCGGGCGGTCGGCTCGCATCTGACCTCGATGCATTCGATGGACAGCTATTACGTTTCGAAGCTGTTGCCGCTGATGCGCGAGGCTGGCGTCGCCGCGATCGCCAACCCCTTGATCAACATCACATTGCAGGGCCGCCACGACACCTATCCGCGTCGCCGCGGCCTGACGCGGATTGCCGAAATGCGGGCACTTGGCATTCCCGTGGCGCTCGGTCAGGATTGCTGCATGGATCCGTGGTACGGCCTCGGCCATGCCGACATGCTGGATGTCGCGAGCATGGCCGTCCATGCCGCGCCGATGACGAGTCGCGAAGCCATCCGCTGGGCATTCGAGGCCGTGACGACGGTGCCGGCAGCGATCCTTGGGCTCGAAGGCTATGGTCTGGCGCCGGGCAACAATGCCGATTTCGTCATTCTGCAGGCCGCCGATACAATCGAGGCCGTGCGCATGCGGGCCGCGCGCCTCACGGTCGTCCGCCGCGGCACGGTGATTGCCGAGACGCCGCCGCGCACCGCCGCCCTCAACCTCGCTGGCCGCCCGGCCGCCGTCGATCCCGCCGCCTATGCGCCGAAGACGACCCATTGATGGGAACGAGCCCGGCCTGTGCGAATTGCCAAAGGCGGCAACAAGGATAATCAATGAGCCGGTTTCGCATTCTCTCCTACAATGTCCATAGCTGCATCGGCACGGACAAGCAGCATTCGCCGGAGCGGGTGGCGCATGTCATCGCGAGCTGCAAGCCCGATATTGTCGCATTGCAGGAGATCGATGTCGGACGACCGCGCACCGGCAGCATCGATCAGGCGCGCACGCTCGCGTCCTTGCTCGGCATGGAAGCGCATTTTCACGCCTCTACCCATGTTGGGCCCGAACGTTATGGCGATGCGATACTGACGGCCTTGCCCATCTCGATGGTGCGGACCGGTCCATTGCCGGGTTTTCATGACCGCATCAAGGTCGAGCCTCGCGGCGCGCTCTGGGCGTCGATCGATGTCGGCGGCGCCGCGCTGCAAGTGGTCAATACGCATCTCGGCGTCTGGCCGCACGAGCAGATGCTTCAGCTTTCGACGCTGCTTGGGCCCGATTGGCTCGGCCATCCCGATTGCCGCGATCCCGTCGTATTCGTCGGAGATTTCAACGCGCCGCCGGGCCTGTCGCCTTATCGGCGGCTGGCGGCACAGTTTACCGACGTCCAGAAGGAGTGGGGTGACCGCAAGGCAAAGCCGACATTTCCTGGGCGAATGCCGACGCTGAGGATCGACCACGTATGGCTGCGGGGGAGGGCGAAGGTTGAAAATGTCGAGGTCGTGCGCACGCCGCTGTCGCGCGTTGCCTCGGACCATCTTCCACTTGTCGTCGATATCGATATCCGGGCCAACGACGCCCGTGACCATGGGTCAAAAAAGCGCGTCAGCACGATGTGAGCCAGCTAACGGTCACTGCGGCGATTTTGCCGGTGCACCAACATCACCTTCCCGGCGCCTTGATGGCGCCGAGGAACGTCCAGCAGGCAACCTTGATCAGCGATAGATCCAGCTTACCCAGCGTGAATGAACACGCTGCGGCCGGTCGCTGCGGCGGGGCAGCCGCGACGGCGGCGGTGTTGCATTGAGCCGGTTCAGGTCCGCAATCAGATTGTCGTAGCGAGTCAGGCCTGAGCTGTTCATATGGCACAGCATCAATGCCCCGGCGGCCAGGCTTGATCCGATACCGAGATTACGCGGACTGACAGAAGCCTTATTCGGCATGCGTTCCATGATCTCCCTCCCGGCATTCGACCATCGGAAGTGAACGCTCCGGTACGGGAGTCGTTCCGTTTGATCCGATACGGGTGGTCCAGAAGTAGTACGCGCGTTCTCATTAAAAGTGAATGTTTTATTAACAGTTCACGCGCAGGCACAATTTTTATTCAAATCAAGGCAAGATGATGACGTCGCATGGATCGCCAGCGATAGCCGCCTGCGCATGCGGCGGCCGGACGATGAGGCAACCGGCCTTTGCGAAGGTCGACAGCATGGAACTGTCCTGCCGTTCGAAAGGTGTCGCGATCCGCGTGCCATCGGCGGCAACGGCAATGTTGGCGCGAAGATAGTCCTGCCGACTGTCATTGGCGCGCAAAGGACCGCCAAGTCGGGCACGGACCAGGGGCTCGACGGGCGCGAGCCCGAGCATCGCCTCGACGAGCGGCCGCAGGAACAGCAGCGAGCAGACGAGGCTGGAAACCGGATTGCCGGGGAGGCCGAGAACGCGCATCGCGCCGAGCCGGCCGTAGATCAGCGGCTTGCCGGGCCGCATGGCGATGCGCCAAAAGCCCAGTTCCATGCCGCGCGCGGTCAACACTTCCTGCGCGAAGTCGTGGTCGCCGACAGAGGCGCCGCCGAGCGTCACGAGGATATCCGCGCCCGTTGCCGCATCGATCGCGGCGGCAAGCTTTTCCTTGTCATCGGCAACAATGCCGAGATCGCGCACGTCGCCGCCGAGCGATTGGACAAGGCCGGCGATGCCATAGCTGTTGGAGGCGACGATGCTGTCCTCCGCAGCGCCGCTGCCAGGCGGGACAAGTTCGTCGCCGGTGGCGATGATCGCGACGAGCGGCTTCCGGCGGACTGGCAGTGTGCCATGGTCGAGCGCCGCCGCCAGGGCGAGCTGGCGCATGTCGAGCCGCAGTCCGGCGGGCAGCAACTCTGCGCCTGCCTCGAAATCCAGACCACGCCTGCGGATATGCTGGCCGGGCCGGACGATCTCGCGGGCAGCAATGCGAGCCTCCGACAACCGCTCGACATCCTCCTGCAGCAGGATCGCATCTGCCCCTTCGGGAACGACTGCTCCGGTGAAGATCCTGACCGTTTCGCCCGGACCGATCAGACCGGCGAAGGGGTGCCCGGCAGGCGCCGTGCCGATGACGACGAGTTTGGTGGGCAAGGTAGCGACGTCCGCCGCGCGAACGGCATAGCCATCCATAGCGGAGACATCGCGCGGCGGTTGCGAGCGGCGCGCGGCCAGCGGCGCTGCAAGCACACGGCCGAGGCCGGCAGAGAGCGCGACGGCCTCGGCCTCGAGCGGAACGATGCCGTCGAGCACACGCCTGATGGCCTCCTCGACGGGCAGAAGTTCCTTCAAGGCTCCGCCTTCCAATGACCGGAGCGCCCGCCCTGCTTCTCGACAAGCCGGATGGGGCCGATCACCATGCCCCGATCGGCCGCCTTGGCCATGTCGTAGATCGTGAGACAGGCGACGGAAACGGCTGTCAGCGCCTCCATTTCGACGCCCGTTCTGTCAGCGACCTTGGTGGTCGCGCGGACACGAAGGCCCGGCAGCGTCTCGTCGACCTCGATGTCGATCGTGACTTTGGCGAGCATGATCGGGTGACAGAGCGGCACGAGTTCGTGCGTCTTCTTGGCCGCCATGATCCCGGCGATGCGCGCCGTCGCGAACACGTCGCCCTTGGCGAGATTGCCGGCCGTGATGAGCGCCAGCGTTTCGTGCTGCATCTCGACGGCGCCTTCCGCGACCGCGACGCGGCTCGTCACCGCCTTTTCCGAAACATCGACCATATGGGCCGCGCCGGTATCATCGAGATGGGTGAGGCGGGCTGTCATCGGGCAAGCTCCTTGCGCATGAAGACCCGGCGATCAAGCGGCAGTCCGGCCGCGTGTTCCGCGCCATTCAGCAGGTGAAAGGCAGGCCCCCAATCCTCTATTTCGACGGGCTTGAAGCCTCGCCGCGCATAGAAGGGGGCGTTCCAGGGCACGTCGACGAAGGTCGAAAGCGTGACGGCGCCAAGACCGCGGGCGAGAGCGGCCATGTCGATCTCAGCGAGCAGCCGGCTACCGATGCCTCGGCGGCCCGAAGCCGAGGCCACCGAAAGCTCGTAGATGTGAAGCGCATCGTCGAGAAGGCCGGCAAGGACGAACCCGACCAGCCCGTCGCGTTCCGTCGCCGCTCCGAACGCAACGCCTTTATTGACGACCGCGCGAATGAACGGCTCTGGCGTCGGAACATCATCGGCGATTGCCGCAAGGCCAACTTCGCGAAAGCGTTCGGCGGCGTCGCGCTCGATCGCGGAAAGGCAGGATGCCTCCTCCGGAAGGAGGGCGCGAATCGTCACCGTCATGATCAGGTTGCCGGCGTCAGCAGCGCCGAGGTCGCGGCGGCGACATCGTCTTGCCGCATCAGGCTTTCTCCGACGAGATAGGTATGGATATTGACGGCGCGCAGGCGGGCGATGTCATCGGGCGTATGGATTGCGCTCTCGCCGACGATGATCCGGTCGGCAGGCACGCGCGGCGACAGGCGCTCCGATGTTTCGAGCGTCGTCTCGAACGTGCGGAGGTTCCGGTTGTTGATGCCGATAAGCGACGAATTAAGGCGAAGCGCAAGCTCCAGCTCTGCCTCGTCATGCACCTCGATCAGCACGTCGAGGCCGACACTTGCCGCAGCGTCCTCGATCTCGCGCGCCATCTGTTCGGGGATTGCGGCCATGATGATCAGGATGCAGTCGGCGCCGAGAACCTTCGATTCGAACACCTGGTAGGGCTCGAAAATGAAGTCCTTCCTGAGCGCGGGAAGATCGACCGCGTCGCGGGCAGCGATCAGGTAGTCAGGCGCGCCCTGGAACCACGGCGTATCGGTCAGCACCGACAGGCAGGCCGCGCCGCCGTCCTGATAGGCTTTGGCGAGAGCCGGCGGATCGAAGTCCGGCCGGATCAGGCCCTTGGATGGGCTCGCCTTCTTAATCTCGGCGATCAGCGCCGGCTTGCCATCGGCAAGCTTGCGGCGGATCGCGTCGCCGAAGCCCCGTGCCGGGGCCGCATCCATCGCGCGCGCCTCCATCTCGCTCGGGCGGATGCGCTCCTTGGCCAGTGCGATCTCGTCGCGCTTGGTCGCCTCGATCTTCTTCAGGATGTCGGTCATCGTCTCATCCGTTCGTAACGGCTACGAGCTTGTCGAGCCGCGCCATCGCTGCCCCGGTGTCGATTGCGTTCGCGGCGCGGGCGACGCCCTCGACCAGCGACGTCACCTTGCCGGCGACGATCAGCGTCGCGCCTGCATTGAGCAGCACCGTATCGCGATAGGCCCCTGGCGCGCCGCCGAGCAGCGCGCGCAAAGCCGCTGCATTCTCGGTTGCATCGCCGCCTTTGATCGCTTCGGGCGGGGAAAGTGGCAGGCCCACCTCTTCCGGCGTGATGGTGAAGGTCTCGATCCGGCCGTCTTCCAGCGCGGCGACGCGGGTCGGTCCCGTCGATGTGATTTCATCGACGCCGCCGGCACCATGCACGATCCACGCGCGCTCCGATCCGAGCGCCGCGAGCACGGCCGCGAGCGGCTCGAGCCATTCGGCGGCGAAGACGCCGACCAGCTGCCGCCGCACGCCGGCCGGATTGGAAAGCGGTCCCAGCAAGTTGAAGATCGTCCGCGTGCCGAGCTCGACGCGCGCTGGCCCGACATGCTTCATCGCCGCATGATGGGCCGGCGCGAACATGAAGCCGATGCCCGCCTCGCGAATCGCGGTGGCGATCGTCTCGGGCGGAACATCCACATTGACGCCGAGCGCCATCAGGACATCAGCAGCGCCCGAGCGCGATGAGAGCGCCCGATTGCCGTGCTTCGCGACTGGGACGCCGGCTCCGGCCACCACGAAAGCCGAGGCGGTCGAGATGTTGAGCGTATGCGAACCGTCGCCACCCGTGCCGACGACATCGATCGCGCCCTCGGGCGCCTCGACGGTCAACATCTTCGAACGCATCGTCGCGACAGCGCCGGCGATCTCATCCACGGTCTCGCCGCGAACCCGCAGCGCCATCAGGAAGCCGCCGATCTGGGCGGGCGTCGCGTTGCCCGACATGATGATGTCGAAAGCCGCCTCGGCCTCGGCGCGGTCGAGCGCCTTGCCGGAAGCGGCCTTTGCGATATAGGCCTTGAAATCGCTCATCGTGTCGCGCTCATGCCACCGACCGCGCCTGGCGATGCCGCCGGTTCCAGTCCCCGGCGATGTCGAGGAAGTTCTGCAGCATGCGGTGGCCATGCTCGGAAGCGATGCTTTCCGGATGGAACTGCACGCCATGCATCGGCAGCGTCTTGTGCATGGCGCCCATCACGACGCCATCCTCGGACTCGGCGGTGATTTCCAGCACGTCCGGCATCGTCTCGCGGCGAACCTGCAGCGAATGATAACGCGTCGCCTGGAACGGCCCGTTGATGCCGCGAAAGACGCTGCGGCCGGTATGGTTGATCGTCGAGATCTTGCCGTGCATCTGAGAGGGAGCGCGCACGACATCGCCGCCCATTGCCTGGCCGATGGCCTGATGGCCGAGGCAGACGCCGAAGATCGGGATCGTCGCGCCGGCCTGGTCGATCAGGTCGAGGCAGATGCCCGCCTCATTCGGCGTGCAGGGGCCCGGCGACAGCACGATGCCCTCGGGATCGAGGGCCATCACTTCGTCGACGCTGATCTTGTCGTTGCGGCGGACCATCAGCTCCGCGCCGAGCTCGCCGAGATAATGGACGAGATTGTAGGTGAAGCTGTCATAGTTATCGATGACGAGAAATGCCATTGCCGTTCCTCCGCCTACTGCCCGCGTCCGGCCTGGGAAGCGAACTTTACCGCTTCCTCGGCCGCACGGAAGAGGGCCCGTGCCTTGGCGATGCATTCCTGGTGCTCGCTCTCGGGCACCGAGTCCGCGACGATGCCGGCTCCGGCCTGCGCATACATCTTGCCGTCCTTGATGATCGAGGTCCTCAGGACGATGCAGGTGTCCATGGCGCCATCGGCCGAGAAATAGCCGACGCAACCGGCATAAATGCCGCGTTTCTCGCCTTCGAGCTCGTCGATGATCTGCATCGCGCGGACCTTGGGCGCACCGGAAACCGTGCCGGCGGGGAAGCCGGCGGCGAGCGCATCGAGCATGTCGTGAGGGGCGGCGAGGCGGCCCACGACATTCGACACGATGTGCATCACCTGGCTGTAATATTCGAGGAAGAACTTGTCGGTGACCTTCACCGAGCCGATTTCCGCGACTCGGCCGACATCGTTGCGGCCGAGATCGAGCAGCATCAGATGCTCGGCCAGTTCCTTCGGATCAGCGAGCAGCTCCGCGGCCAGAGCCTTGTCGAGCTCGGGCGTGGCGCCGCGGCGGCGCGTGCCGGCGATCGGGCGGATGGTGACCTCGCCGCCGCGCACGCGGACGAGGATCTCGGGGCTGGAGCCAGCAACGGCGAAGCCGCCGAAATCGAGGAAATACAGGAAGGGTGAGGGATTGGTGCGCCGGAGCGCCCGATAAAGCGCGAAGGGCGGCAGGCTGAACGGGGCTTCGAAGCGCTGCGAAAGCACCACCTGGAAGATGTCGCCGGCTGCGATGTACTCCTTGGCCTTGGCGACCATCTCGAGATAGCGCTCATGCGGCGTGTTCGAGACGACCGGCACGTCTAGATCGACGTCGGAGGCCCCCGCGACGCGGGCCAGCGGCCCTTCCAGCGTATCGACGATATCGGTCAGGCGATCGACGGCTCGGCGATGTGCCTCCTCCGCCGAAACCCCGTCCGCCGGGCGGATCGGCGTCACGATGGTGATCTCGTCCTTTACGGCGTCGAAAATGACCATCACCGTGGGGCGCATCATGATCGCGTCCGGCAGGCCGAGCGCGTCGGGATTGGGCGGACCGAGATCCTCCATTTGCCGAACCATGTCATAGCCGAGATAACCGAAGATGCCGGCCGACATCGGCGGCAACTCCTCAGGCAGGTCGATATGCGATTCGGCGATCAGCGCGCGGAGGACATCCAGCGAGCGCCCTTCCGCTGGCAAGAAGGCTTCACGCCCGGGCGCAACGGTCCGGTCAATCTCGGCCTTGTCGGCATGGGCCCGAAAGAGCAGGTCGGGCTCGATGCCAATCATCGAATAGCGTCCGCGCACCGCGCCGCCTTCCACCGATTCGAGCAGGAAGGTGTTGGCGCGGCCTGCGGAGAGCTTCAGCATGGCGGAGACGGGCGTCTCCAGGTCGGCGACAAGGCGGGTCCACGCGACCTGCGCCTTGCCGGCGGAATAGTTGCGCGCGATCGTCTCAAGCGACGGCTCGATCAGCATGATATCTGTCCAGGGTCTCGGCGGGCAGAAATGCCCGGATGTCGGCGGTTGTGGCGGCGTTGCGTCAGCCCGGCATGGCCAGGCATGGCGATCAGCGCCATCGCCACCCGGCATGCCACCGCGCGTCGCCATGCCAGCGCCGCGCAGCCGATCCGGCGCCCCTGCCGCAGCCAGCCGCCGCCGGCCGCTGCGTGCGGCTCGAAGATGGCAGGAGGAGGGGGCACAGAGACGACATCGTTTCCCTTTAGCTCGCGCCGATGACGCGCTGCAGCGCCTGCTGGTTGACCTTGGCGCCGAGCTCGTTCTGCAGCTCGGCGATATATTGCTGCAGCAGGTCATTCTGCATCGCATCGGCGAGCTGTTTGGTCAAGGAAGCCTGGGTCGTATCGTCCTTGACGAACGGCGTATCGGTCACTTCGTCGACCTGCAGCACGATCTGCTGGTCGGGCGTAACGCCGGCGACAGCCGTCGCATACCCCTTCGGTCCGGCAAACGCTGCCTTCAGCGCATCGGTCGAGAAATCGGCCGGCGGCTTGCTGCCGCGCGTCTGGTTGGCGTCGGTCTGGACGGTCAGCTTGAGCTGGTCGGCGATCGCGTCGAGCGTTTCGCCCTTGGCAATCCGGGCTGCCGTGTCCTTGGCCTTCGCCACGAGATGCTCGGCAATCGTCGCCTGCTTCCAGGCGGCAGCGACCTTGTCCTTTACCTCTTCGAGCGGCCGGTCATGCGCCGGGTCGATCGACGTCACGGCATACCAGACGACGCCATCGCCATTATTGAGATAGGGGTTGTCGATGCCGACATCGCTTTCGAAAGCGGCCTTGAGCAGCGCGTCCTTCGTGGGGATGTCGGCGACCGGGGTGCCATCACCACTGTTGCCGGACTGGTCGACGGTAATCGTCTTCACGGCCAGCTTGTTCTTGGTGGCGATTTCCTGAAGCGTCGAGCCGCCGGCGCGCGCGTCCTCGATGGCGTCGCGCAGAGTGCCGATGTCGTTGCGGGCCGCGGAGAGCGCGAGGTTTTTCTTGATCTCCGCCTTGACGCTGTCGAAGGGCTGCACGGTCGCCGGCGTGATGTCGGTGACCTTGAGCAGCACCGGGCCAAAGCTGCCGACGACGACGTCGCTGGTGCCGCCCGAAGGCAGCGCGAAGGCGGCGTCCGCGACTTTCGCATCGATCAGCTTGTCCCGCGTGACCACGCCGAGATCGGTATCGACGAGCTTCTTGCCAGCGCCCTCGACGACGCTTTCGAATGTCGCGCCGCCCTTGAGGCTGGCAGCGGCCGCTTCGGCGGTGCTCTGGTCGGAGAAGATGAGCTGATAGACGTGACGCGCTTCCGGCGTTGAATACTGTGCCTTGTCGGCGTCATAAGCCTTCTGCGCCGCCGCATCGTCGATGTCGGACGGCCGGGCGACGTCCTCCGGCGACACGGAGAGGAGCGCGATCTCGCGCAGCTCCGGCCGGCGCCAGTCAGCCTTGTGATCGTTGTAGAAGGTGGTGAGCTGTTCTGCGGTCGGCTCGCCGACATCGGTGATCAGCGAGGCCGGCAAGACGAGGTAGCGGATGGTCCGTGCCTCGGTCTGGTAGGTGTGCAGCGCCTCGGCCAGCACGGTCGGCATGGTGGCACCGCCCGAAATGCTGTCGGCGATCTGCTTGCGCCGCTCGACATTGCGGCGCTCCATCACATAGTCGTCCTCATTGAGGCCGTTCGCCCGCAGGACCTGAACGAAATAGGCGCGATCGAACGTTCCCGCCGGGCCCTTGAACGAGGGATCCGCAGCAATTTCCTTCACAAGCGTATCCTGCGACACGCCGAGCGCGAGGCGCTCCGCCTGGTCGTCGAGCGCCGCTTCGGTGACCAGCCGGGCGAGGACCTGATTCGGAAGGCCGAAGGCCCGCGCCTGGTCGGGGGTCACCTGCGTGCCGACCTGCTGGCTGACGCTCTGCAATTCGCGGCGATAGGCGCGATCAAAGGCAGCGACGGAAATTTCCGAATTGCCGACCTGCGCCACCGTATTGGTGCCGATCCCGCTCAGCGCGCCGGCGATGCCCCAGACGCCGAACGAAATGATCAAAATACCGATCAGGACTTTCGCCACCGGACCGGAGGCGTGTTTACGCATGGAATCGAGCATCGGTATCCTCTGAGCGAGCGGGGCGGCACGGCCCCGCCTGGGGCGCGCGATCATAGAAAGGTGATCTCGCCGGAGCAATAGCAGCCGTCATCGATCGATTTTGGCCATCCGGCCGCTCGAAACGGCCTCTTGACTCGGGATGGTCAGGTGGCCGCATACAGCATCACCGTTATATTCGCCGGATAATCAGGATCGATCGATGGCCCTCCGCACCCCGCTTGTCGTCGGCAACTGGAAGATGAACGGCCTCAAGGCCTCCGCCGCCGAATTGGGGCGCATGATCGAGGGCTATGGACCGGAACTGCGCTGGAAGGTGCAGATGGCGGTCTGTCCGCCGGCGACCCTCATCCAGACCTTCTGCGTCGCGGCGCTCGGCTCGCGGATCTGGATCGGCGCGCAGGATTGCAACGCCCAGCAGAGCGGCGCCTTCACCGGCGACATCTCGGCGGAAATGATCGCCGATTGCGGCGGCGGCCTCGTGATCGTCGGCCATTCCGAGCGGCGCACCATCTATGCCGAGACCGACGCCGAGGCGCGCGCCAAGGCCGAGGCCGCGCGCCGCGCCGGGCTCGTCGCCATTCTGTGCATTGGCGAGACCGAAGCCGAGCGGATGGACGGACGGGCAATCGCCGTGATCGACAGCCAGTTGTCGGGGTCCGTCCCCCACGGCGCGACGGGCTCCAATCTCGTGCTCGCTTACGAGCCGGTCTGGGCGATCGGCTCCGGCCGCACGCCGACCAACGCCGAGATTGCCGAGGTTCACGCCCATATCCGCAAATGGCTCGACCATCGCTTCGGCAGGGAAGGCGAGCGCATTCGCATCCTTTATGGCGGTTCGGTCAAACCCGCGAACGCGGCCGAAATCCTCGCCATCGACAATGTCGACGGCGCGCTTGTCGGCGGCGCGAGCCTTAAGGCGGCGGATTTTCTCGCCATCGCCGCTGCCTATGCATGAGGGCGAGCGGCGGCCAGGCCTTGGCCTTGGCACCGCTCATTCCCATATCCGGGTCGCCGGGCACTGGCATCGTCCCGGTCGATCGTGTACAAGGCGCCGGATTTCAGAAGCTTCCTACCAGAGTCATCGATGCAGACAGTCATCATCGTGATCCACCTCATGGTGGTCGTCGCGCTCGTCGCCGTGGTCTTGCTGCAGCGCTCCGAAGGCGGAGCGCTGGGTATCGGCGGCGGTGGCGGCTTCATGAGTGCCCGCGGCCAGGCCAATGTGCTGACGCGGACAACGGCCATTCTCGCCGGCGTCTTCTTCCTGACGTCGATCGCGCTGACGCTGCTGACCCGCTACGGCGACCGGCCGGCCTCGATCCTTGACCGGATCCAGAGCCAGTCCGCGCCAGCGACGACGCCTGCCGGCGGCCAGGGCGGCATTCTCGACCAGTTGCCGGCGCGCAAGGACGGCTCGGCGGCGCCTGCTGCCGGCGGTACCACGACGGCGCCCGCAACGGGCACGACGGCTCCTGCCGCATCGGCACCTGCCACGACCGCGCCCGCTACGACGGCGCCGGCCGCGCCTGCAACGCCTTCGGTGCCCAGCACCAACTAGGCGTGTGCCGAACGGCTGAATTCAGAGGCGTCGCCGCCCTTCGCGGCGACGTTTCGTTTGGGGCGTCCATTTCGCCCCGTTTGATCATTCATGGTGTTTGCGGCCGCCGCATTTCGCGGCTGCAACACCTTTTGTCGAAGCGAATCGGTGGATCGGAGGCTAAGGTAAGAGCCCATGGCGCGGTACGTATTCATCACCGGCGGCGTGGTTTCCTCCCTGGGCAAAGGCATCGCCTCTGCGGCGCTCGGCGCCATGCTCCAGGCGCGGGGCTACAAGGTCCGCCTGAGGAAGCTTGATCCCTATCTCAATGTCGATCCGGGCACGATGAGCCCGTATCAGCATGGCGAAGTCTTCGTGACCGATGACGGCGCCGAGACGGATCTCGATCTTGGCCATTACGAGCGCTTCACCGGACGTCCGGCCTCGAAGGCCGATTCGGTCACGACCGGAAAGATCTACCAGGAGATCATCGCCAAGGAGCGTCGCGGCGACTATCTCGGCGGAACGGTGCAGGTCATTCCGCACGTCACCGACGCGATCAAGACCTTCGTGCTCTCCGGCAACGAGGACGTCGATTTCGTGCTCTGCGAAATCGGCGGTACCGTCGGCGATATCGAGGCGATGCCGTTCCTCGAGGCGATCCGCCAGATCGGTAACGATCTGCCGCGCGATCACGTCGTCTATATCCACCTGACGCTGCTGCCCTACATCCCGAGCGCCGGCGAACTGAAGACCAAGCCGACTCAGCATTCCGTCAAGGAACTGCGCTCGATCGGCATCCAGCCCGACATCCTGCTCTGCCGCAGCGATCGCCCGATCCCGAAGGAAGAGCGGCGCAAGCTGTCGCTGTTCTGCAATGTGCGCGAATCGGCGGTCATCCAGGCGCTCGACGTCGCCCATATCTACGACGTCCCTACCGCCTATCATGCCGAAGGCCTCGACAACGAAGTTCTCGCCGCCTTCGGGATCAACGGCTCGCCGGCTCCCGATCTCGGCAACTGGAAGGCCCTCACCAACAAGCTCCGCAATCCGGAAGGTGAAGTGACCATCGCCGTAGTCGGCAAATATACCGGCCTCAAGGATGCCTATAAGTCGCTCATCGAAGCGCTGCAGCATGGCGGCATCGCCAACACCGTGAAGGTCAATATCGACTGGATCGAGAGCGAGGTCTTCGAGAAGGAAGACCCGGCGCCCTATCTCGAGCGCGTCAATGGCATCCTGGTGCCGGGCGGATTCGGCGAGCGCGGCTCGGAAGGCAAGATCAACGCTGCCGGCTTTGCCCGCCGCCGCAAGGTGCCGTATTTCGGCATCTGCTTCGGCATGCAGATGGCGGTGATCGAAGCGGCCCGCAGCCTGGCCGGCATCGAGCATGCGAGCTCGAGCGAATTCGGCCCGACCGAAGAACCGGTGGTCGGCCTGATGACGGAATGGCTGAAGGGCAACATGCTCGAGAAGCGCCACTCAAAGGGCGATCTCGGCGGCACGATGCGGCTCGGCGCTTATGACGCGGTGCTGGAGCCCGGTTCTCGGATCGCTGGCATCTATGGCGCAACGGAGATTTCCGAGCGCCATCGCCACCGCTACGAGGTCAATATCGAATACAAGGACCGCCTGGAGAGCTGCGGCATGCATTTCGCGGGCATGTCGCCCGATGGCATCCTGCCGGAGACAGTCGAGTTCCTTGACCATCCCTGGTTCATCGGCGTCCAGTATCACCCCGAACTGAAGTCGCGGCCGCTCGCGCCACACCCACTGTTCGCTTCGTTCATCGCGGCTGCCATGGAGCAGTCGCGCCTCGTCTGAGGCCAAGCAATGACGGATGGTTGGGACGAATCGGCTGCGGCCTGGATCGACGGCCTTGGCGATGACGGCGACTGGTCGCGTCGCCATGTTCTCGACGCGCCGATGCTGGCCCGTGTCGAGGGCCGCGGCTTCACGACGGCGATCGATATCGGCTGCGGCGAGGGCCGCTTCTGCCGCATGATGCGGGAAAGCGGCATCCGGACATGCGGTGTCGATCCGACGCTTGCGCTCGTCGCCGAGGCCCGCAAGCGTGATCCCAAGGGCGACTATCGCGTCGGGCGGGCCGAAGCGCTCGATGCGGAGACGGCGGCCTTCGATCTCGCGGTCAGCTATCTGTCGCTGATCGACATCCCCGGCCTCGATGCGGCGATCGGTGAAGTCCACCGCGTCTTGCGGCCGGGCGGGACCTTCCTGATCGCCAACCTGCAGAGCTTCAATACGGCTGGGCCGCCGACCGGATGGACGAAGGAGCCCGACGGATCACGGCGCTTCTATATCGACCATTATCTCGACGAGCGCGCGCAGTGGGTCGCCTGGCAGGGCGTGCGCATCGTCAACTGGCATCGCCCCCTCGGCACCTATATGCAGGCCCTGCTCGGCGCCGGCTTCGAACTCCGCCATTTCGCGGAGCCGGAACCATCAGGCGCCGATGACGCACAAGCGCAGCGCTATCGGCGCGCGCCCTATTTCCTGATCATGGAATGGCAGAAAGCCGCCTGAACCCGCTCAGTTCACGAGCTTCGGCACATAGGTGCCGCGGCCGAGGCGGATATCGGCGAGCCAGGCCAATGTCGCGGCGGAGGAGAGCGGCTTGCCGAACAGGAAGCCCTGACCGATATCGCAGCCGACGTCGCGAAGGATTTCGGCGACATCCGGAATCTCGATGCCTTCCGCCGTCGTTTCCATGTCGAGCGAATGGGCAAGCTGCACGATGGCGCGCACGATCTTCCAGTTTTCGATGTTCTGCCGCGCGCCCTCGAGGAACAGGCGGTCGATCTTCAAGCGGTCGATCGGCAGATCGTTGAGATGGCGAAGGCTCGAATATCCGGTGCCGAAGTCATCGAGCGCAACGCCGACCCCGACATCGCGCAGGGCACTCAGCATCAGTTTGGCAGAGGCAACCTCGTCTACCAGCGCGTTCTCGGTGATCTCCAGTTCCAGCCGACTCGGATCGACGCCGGCACTGCCAAGAATCGAGAGGATGCGAGCGGCAAGTTGCGGCTCGGCAAACTGCGTCGGCGACAGATTGACCGAGAGCGAGAGGTCCTTCGGCCAGGATTTGGCGTCGGCGCATGCCGCCGCAAGGATTCGATAGAAGAGATCGCCGACCCGGCCGAGCTCCTCCGCAAGCGGAATGAAGGCCGATGGCTGGATGAGCCCGTAGCGCGGGTGATCCCAGCGCGCCAGGACTTCAAATCCCATGAGCCGCCCATCCTCTAGGGCGATCAGCGGCTGATAAAACGGCACGATCTCGCCCGCGACGATGGCGCGGCGAAGATCGGTCTCCAGTGTCGAGCGGCGGCGCAGCGCCTCGCCCATGCTGGCCTCGAAATAGTAGAACGTGCCGCGCCCGCCCTGCTTCGCCTCGCCGAGCGCGATATTGGCGGCCCGCAGCAGTTCTTCGGCGCTGGCCTCGCTGAGTTCCGAAGTGGCGATGCCGATCGTCGCACCGATCGAAAGCACGCCTTGCGGCACCCAGACCGGCGCCGCGATGCTATCGATCAGACGGCGCGCGGTGCGTCGCGCCAGTTCCTCGATCGTATCGTTCTCGATCAGCAGCGCGAATTCGTCGCCACCAAGCCGCGCGATGGTCGCGCCCGTCGTCTGGAATGTCCCGAGGCGGCGGGCGACTTCGACCAGCAGCATGTCGCCGACGCCGTGTCCATGAACATGATTGACGTTGCGGAAGCGGTCGAGATCGATCGTCAGCAGCGCAAACTGCGATCCGCCCGCGCGATGGCGATCAATGGTGCGGCCAAGTTCCTCGATAAATGCAGTGCGGTTGAGGATGCGTGTCAGCGGATCGATCTGCGACAGGAGACCGAGCTGCTGCTCGCGGCCGAGCGCCTCATCAAGGCGTGCCGTAAGCTGGCTGAATCGCTGGAGGAGGAGGAAGGCGAGGGCCATGCCGCAGAACGCGACCGTAGCGGCTGCTACCTCACCATGGGTTTCAAGAAAGTCGGTCGCGATGGGGATGATGCGCAGGCTCGACAGCAGCAGATAGGTGCAGCCAGCCAGGATGAGTGCGACCGAGAGTTGTATGGCCGACCGCCATGTCACGCGCAGTCACTCCCCATCCGCTGCGCTTCATGCATCTCGCCCGGCGTCATGCTGGAATCAACCCGTGTTCTCGGCTTTCGAGGGCAATTTAAGAAACCATTATCCTCAACACGAGCTTAACGTCAGTCCACCATTTTGCCGAGGGTTAAGAATGGTCGCCTCCGGTCTGTCATTCGCTCTGGTTGCTGCCGAAACGAAAAACCCCGCGCCGGGGGCGCGGGGCAAATCATGCGTCGGAACGCAGCCGAAGCTCAGTCCTTGGCGCGCTCGACATAGGAGCCGTCGTCGGTCAGCACGACGATGCGCGTGCCCGGACCGATATGCGGCGGAACCATCGAGCGGACGCCGTTCGAAAGGATGGCCGGCTTGAACGAGGACGAGGCCGTCTGGCCCTTGGTCGTCGGCTCGGTGTCGACCACTTCGAGCGTCATGCGCTGCGGCAGGACGATGCCGACGGCCTGGTCCTCGAAGATCGAGAGACGGACGACCATGCCTTCCTGGAGATAGGGGGCGGCGTCGCCGACGACGTCCTTCGGGACGATCAGCTGCTCGTAGTTCTCGGTGTTCATGAAGGTGAAGCCTTCGCCATCGGCGAAGAGATAGGAGAAGTCGCGATCCTCGACGAAGGCCCGCTCGACCTGCTCGGTTGTCTTGTACCGGTTCGAAATCTTCACGCCATCCGAAAGGCGGCGCATGTCGATCTGGGTCGTCGGCGTGCCCTTGCCGGGATGGAAGCTCTCCGCGATGAGCACAGCATAGAGCTTTCCTTCGACCTCGAGGATGTTGCCCTTGCGGATCTGGCTGGCGATAACTTTCACGGCAATGCGGTCCTTGGTGTCGGCGCCGTCCGAACGGGGCGCCTCGTTGCGGCGCGCCCGGAAAGGGCGCGAGAATGGCGCGCACCATACCGATTCTGAGCCTGCATACCAGCCCAAACTGCAGCTTGGGGCTTGGCAGGCCTTGCCTCGCGGCGCGGCAGCGGGCAGTGATCGCGCCTGACGTTTCGCGAGCCAGAACCATGAACCCCGTCGCTTCGCCCTGGTGGACCCCGCATGTCCATGCCGACCGCCGGCCATTTCTCCTGGCGCGCGGACGCATCAAGGCCGCCCTTTGCGCCTGGTTCGCGGGTGAGGGCTTCGTCGAGGTCGAATGTGCGATCCTGCAGAATTCACCCGGCAACGAGACCCATCTGCACGCGTTCGCAACCGAGCGCATCGATCCGGACGGCGCCCGCCAGACGCTCTATCTGCACACCTCGCCGGAATTTGCCGCCAAGAAACTGCTGGCCGCCGGCGAGGAGCGGATCTTCACGCTCGGGCCGGTGTTCCGCAATCGCGAGGCCGGGCCGCGTCACGCCAACGAGTTCGCCATGCTCGAATGGTACCGGGCCAGCGAGACCTACGAGACGCTGATGGCGGATTGCGCGGCGCTGCTTGGCGCGACGGCCGATGCGGCCTGCATTCGCCGCTTTTCTCATCGCGGCATCGAGGCCGACCCTTTCGCCGCGCCGGAGCGCATCACCGTCGCCGAAGCCTTTCACGCGCATGCCGGCATCGATCTGCTCGCGACGATCGCCGATGACGGCGCGGTCGATCGCGATGGCCTAGCGGTTGCGGCGATGGGGCAGGGCCTGCGCGTCGTCGATGACGATAGCTGGAGCGATGTCTTCAGCCGCGCAATCTCGGAAAGGATCGAGCCGCGCCTCGGCCTCGGACGGCCGACGATCCTCTATGAATATCCGATTGCCGAAGCGGCGTTGGCCCGCCGCAGCCCGCGCGATCCGCGCGTCGCCGAGCGCTTCGAACTCTATGCCTGTGGCGTCGAGCTCGCGAACGGCTTCGGCGAACTGACTGATGCCGAGGAGCAGCGTCGCCGCTTTATCGCTGCCATGGATGCCAAGGAGCTGCTGTTCGGCGAGCGCTATCCGCTCGATGAGGATTTTCTCGCGGCCCTCGCCATCATGCCCGAGGCCTCGGGCATCGCGCTCGGCTTCGACCGGCTGGTGATGCTGGCGACCGGCGCACCGCGGCTCGACCTCGTCGTCTGGACACCGGCGACGCGATGACGGAAAAGCCCGCAATGTCCGAAATATCCATCATCCCGCTCGAAGCGCGCCCAACATTGCGCAGCCCGGCCGCGCTGGCCTCCGCTAGCCTCGTGGCGCCGCGAGACGTTGCAGCACTCGATCAGGTTGCCGCGCGTTATGCCGTCGCCGTAACGCCCGAGATGGCCGCGCTGATCGACCCCGCCGACGGTGCCGATCCGATCGCCGCGCAATTCGTGCCGAGTGTAGCGGAACTCCAGTCGACGCCAGACGAACTCGAGGATCCGATCGGCGACGATGCGCACAGCCCGTTGCCGGGCCTCGTGCATCGCTATCCCGACCGCGTGCTGCTGAAGCTCGTGCACGCCTGCGCCGTCTATTGCCGCTTCTGCTTCCGGCGTGAGACGGTAGGGCCGGGCGGCCCGACACTGCTCGGCGACGAGGCCTTCGCGGGGGCGCTGGCCTATGTCGCCGCGCGACCGGCGGTCTGGGAAGTGATCTTCACCGGCGGCGATCCGCTGGTGGCGGCGTCGCGGCGGCTGGGGCTGCTGCTCGCCCGCTTCCGGCCGATCGAGCATGTGCGCGTGCTGCGCTTCCATACGCGGGTGCCGATCGTCGCGCCGGACCGCATCGACGCGGCGATGGTCAAGGCGCTCTCCGGCACCGGCAAGGCCGTCTATGTCGCCATCCACGCCAATCACCCGCGCGAATTCACGCCGGCCGCCCGCACGGCGCTGGCAAGGCTCGCCAATGCGGGCATCGGCCTGGTCAGCCAGAGCGTCTTGCTGAAGGGCGTCAATGACGATCCCGAAACGATGGCGGCGCTGATGCGGTGCTTCGTCGAGGCGCGGGTGAAGCCCTATTACCTCCACCATGCGGACCTTGCGCCGGGGACTGCGCATTTCCGGACGTCGATCGCCGAGGGGCAGGCCCTGATGCGCGCTCTGCGCGGACGCCTCTCCGGTCTCGCACAGCCGACTTACGTCCTCGATATCCCCGGCGGCTACGGCAAGGTGCCGATCGGACCTGACTATGTCGATGAGGCGGGAACCGTGACGGACCCGAACGGCGGCGTGCACGCCTATCCATTCGGCGCCGAGATCTAGATCTGGCGGGCGGCACCCCGGCCCTCTCCCGCAAGCGGGCGAGGGGTGAGGGCTCTTACGCTCGCTGGCTGATCCTGTTCTAATCGGCAGGAACAAGACTTCGCAGGATCCCCATGACGCATATCACCATCATCCGTGGCGGCCGCCTTCTCGACGCCGCCACACGGCAGGCGCCGCTCCGCGACATCCTGATCAAGGACGGCGCGGTCCGGGAGATCGGCGCGCCCGGTCTTGCGGCTCCGGATGATGCTGAGATCGTGGATGCGAGCCGCCATCTGCTGCATCCCGGCCTCATCAACAGCCATACGCATGGTTCCGGCGCGCTGACGCGCGGCTTCCGCGATCGCTGGAATCTCGAAATGCTGCTGATGGCGGCGCCGGTCCGCTTCGGCAACCAGAGCGCCGAAATCAAATATCTGAACACCTATCTCGGCGCCGTCGAGATGGCGATAAAGGGCTGCACGGTCGCCTACGACCTGACCTTCGGCGTGCCCGTGGCAACGACCGAGGAACTCATCGCCATGGGCCAGGCCTATCGCGATGCCGGCATCCGCGCGGTCATGGCGCCGATGCTCTCCGATATCAGTTTCTATCGCGCCATTCCGGGGCTGATCGAAAGCCTGCCGCCAGAACTGGAAGCCCTTGCAGCGCGCGATGACGGCGATGCGACCGACCATGTGCTGAAGCTGATGGGCGAGGCGCTCGCCGCCTGGCCGCATGACCGCGACCACGTCAAGCTCGGTGTCGCGCCGACGATCCCGACCCATTGCTCGGATGCGCTCATGCGCGGCTGCGACCGCCTTGTGCGGGAACACGGCACCGTCATGCAGAGCCATGTCGGCGAATCGAAGATTCAGGTGCTCGCCGCACGCGAATTCTATGGCCAGTCGATGGTCGCCCATATCGACGGCCTCGGGCTGCTCGGTCCGCATTTCTCGGTCGCGCATGGCGTTTGGCTGGATGATGACGACATGCGGCGCCTCGCCGACAACGGTGCATCGATCTCGCACAATGCCGGCAGCAATATGCGGCTTGGCGCCGGAATCGCGGATTCGCGCCGCATGCTGGAACTCGGCGTCAATCTCGGCATCGGCACCGACGGAGCGACGTCGTCGGATAATCAGAACATGTATGAGGCGATGCGGGCGGCGCAGCAGGTTTCCTGCGTCCGTCAGCCGGATCACCGGCTATGGCTGTCGGCACCGGAAGTCGTTGCGGCCGCAACGACCGGCGGCGCGCGGCTGACCGGCTTCGATCATGTCGGCGCCATCGCCCCCGGCAAGCGCGCGGATATCGTGTTCCTGACGCTCGATCATCCGAACTGGATGCCGATCAACGATCCCGCCAACCAGCTCGTGCTCACCGAGGATGCCACGGCCGTGCGCCATGTCATGGTCGACGGGCGCTTCATCGTTCGCGACGGGCGCCACCTCGCCTCCGACATGGCCGCGCTCGCCGACAAGGCCGAGGCGGCGCGCGACCGGATTGCGGCGATGAATGCCGGCGACATGGAGATCGCGAACCGATTGGAGGACGCGGTGACGTCGTTCTGCCGTAGCCTCGCGGCAAAGCCTTACAGCGTCGAGCGCTACGCGGCCTTTCCCTGCCGTTGCGCTGGCGAGGACGAAGGTTTCGCTGCGACGCCCGCCTGAGCGCGCCGGCCGCGCGGCTTGCGGGCGTCGAGCACGCTGCGCCCATAGGCGACAGCAATCACGACGAGGGCGATGCCAAGGACGATCCACGCTGGCCGTATGCCGCTCTTCCAGGCGAAATTGGTCGGCAGGATGCGTGAGAACGGCACGCCGATCTTCAGATAGTAGTAGAGCGCCTCGCCGAAGGCCGTGGCGACGACGATGAGCGCGGCAAGGGCGATCGTCACAGCGAACGAGCCGGCGCGTTGCTCGCCGATCCTGGCCGCCAGCACGCGCCAGGCGCCGAGCCAGATCGCGAGCGCCGCAATGACGATCGGCTCGGTGACGCCGAGCTTCGACTGCAGGAAGAAGTGCACCGATGCCAGCGCCGCGATCGGATAGATCAGCTTGTGCAGCGCCCGCCATTGCAGCCCACCCATGCGTCGCATCATGCCGTTAGTCGAGGTCGCTGCGAGCGGGATCAACATGATAAACGCGGCAAAGCCGATCGTCAGATAGGGGCGGGCGAAGATTTCCGACACGACTTTCGGAACGTCCCAGACGAGGTCGCCCGTATAGGCGACCAGATGGATCGCCGCATAGGCAAAGACCGAGACGCCGAGCATCCGCCGCAGGAACACGAGCTCCGGCCAGCGCCAGATGAAGCGCAGCGGCGTCACGGCGAGCGTCAGCAGCAGGAAACGAACCGTCCAGAGGCCAGCCTGATGGTTGATCTCGATCATGGCGCGCGGCCCAAGGTTGCCGCTGATGGCACGCAGGATGAGCCAAAGGCCCGGCAGCAGGATCCCCGCGAAGACGACGGCCTTCAGCATTGAAAATTCGCCGCGGCGGTCGAGCCAGGGAAGGGACAGGGACGCCTCGCGTGCGCTCATCGATCGAACCTCGCTTGTCATTCAGCGTTTCTACGCGAGAGAGCGGGCAAACGTGACGCCGATGTCGATCAGGCTTCCGTGAGCGATGCAATGCTCGGAAATATCGCGTCCTGAATTGATACAACTCGTCATTTGACCGGGGACCGACGTCCAAAATAAGGGAAGAGCGCACGAAGGACGCATGATGAAGCAGATGCCCGATGACGACACCAGCGCAGGCGCAGGGCAGTCGGAACCGAAACCCGCCCGAAGCTTGGTAGAGAGCCCGCGCCTTGCCGACATCATAGGCCCGGCGGCTCGGCCGCATCGCTGGCGGCGCTGGGGCCTGCTGGCCCTGATTGTGGTCGCCTTGGCAGCCGCCTATCTGCTCTGGCCGATCATTGCCGGCGGTGGCGATGGCATAACCTACACCACCGCGCCGGCGACGCGCGGCAGCCTGACGGTGACGGTGACAGCGACCGGCTCGGTACAGCCAACCGAGGAGGTCGACGTTTCCAGCGAGCTCTCGGGACGCATCAAATCCGTGAATGTGGACTACAACAGTCCGGTCAAGGCCGGAGACGTCCTCGCCGAGCTCGTCACCGACAATCTCGACGCGGCGCTGGCGAGCGCGCGCGCCAAGCTCGCAGCGGCAAAGGCGAATGTCGCCAAGGCGCACGCCACCATCGCCTCGACCGAAAGCACGCTGGAGAGCAAGAAAGTGCTAGTCGGCCGCAATGTCTCCTCTTCACAGGAACTGATCGAGGCGCAGGCCAATTACGACGCGGCAGTCGCGAGCGAGGCAGCCGCCAATGCCGAGGTCGATGTGGCGACGGCCGATCTCTCGCTCGCCGAGACCAACCTCTCGAAGGCGGTGATCCGATCGCCGATCGACGGCATCGTGCTGACCCGCAGCGTCGATCCGGGTGCGACGGTGGCCGCCTCGCTATCGGCTCCAACGCTGTTCGTCATCGCAGGCGATCTCCGCCAGATGGAATTGCAGGTCGATGTCGATGAGGCCGATGTCGGGGAGACCGCCATCGGCCAGAAGGCGACCTTCAGCGTCGATGCCTATCCGGACCAGAGCTTTCCGGCTGCGATCAAGGATATCCGCTTCGTCTCGGAGACGACCAACAATGTCGTCACCTACAAGGCGCTGCTTACTGTCGACAACGAAAAGCTGCTGCTGCGACCGGGCATGACGGCGACGGCCGATATTGTCGTCGAGGAGGTGAAGGACGCGACGCTCATTCCGAATGCGGCCCTGCGCTATGTCCCGCCGGCGACAACCAGCAGTCCGCGCGCCTTCGGACTGTTCCGCGCGCCGAATATGGGCGCGATCACCACCGCCGAGCCGACCGGACATGATCGCCGGGTCTACGTGCTGCGCGACGATGTCCCGACGCCCGTCTCGATCGAGATTGGCGCGACCGATGGCGTGCATACGGTGGTGAAGAGTGGCGACATCAAGGAAGGCGATAGCCTCATCGTCGACGCGACGGCACGGAAATGACCGCGCCCGAGATCGCCTTCGAGCGTGTCTCCAAGCGCTATGGCAGCGGCGAGACCGAGGTACGCGCGCTGTCCGGCGTCGATCTCTCGATCGATCGCGGTGAATTCGTCGCCATCATGGGCCCATCCGGCTCCGGCAAATCGACGGCGATGAACATCATCGGCTGTCTCGACCGTCCAACCGAGGGTGAATATCTCTTCGAGGGTGTTGCGACGTCGACGCTCACACGGACCCAACTCACGCTTTTGCGGCGGCACAAGCTCGGCTTCGTCTTCCAGGGCTTCAATCTCTTGCCGCGTACCTCGGCGGTGGAAAATGTCGAGCTGCCACTCGTCTATCGCGGCATGGAAGCGGGCGAGCGTCGGCAGCGCGCCTTGGCGGCGCTTGGCCGTGTTGGCCTTGAGGGTAGGGCCGGGCACACGCCCTCCGAGCTTTCGGGCGGCCAGCAGCAGCGCGTTGCGATCGCGCGCGCGATCGTGACGGATCCCGCGGTCCTCCTCGCAGACGAACCGACCGGCAATCTCGACACGCGCACCAGCCTTGAAATCATGCAGTTGGTGACGGCGCTGAACCGCATGCAGGGCATCACGGTGATCATGGTGACGCATGAGCCCGACATCGCCGCCTTCGCCGACCGCGTCATCCGCTTCGTCGACGGACGCATCGAATCGGACCGCCTGAAATCCGACGGCGCGCTCGAGGTCACCGCCTGATGCTCGCCGAATCGCTCAAGCTCGCGCTCCGTACCATCAGCCGTAACCCGATGCGGTCGTTCCTGACGGTGCTCGGCATCGTCATCGGCGTGGCGGCCGTCATCGCACTCGTGACGATCGGCAACGGCACCACGGCGCGCGTCACGGCCGACATCGCCAAGCTCGGCAGCAACATGCTATTCGTCCGGCCAGGCCAGTTCGGCCCCGGCCGCGCCAGCACGACAGCGAAATCCTTCAACGACCGCGACGTCGCGGCGATCCGTGACCAGATCGGCGGCCTTCGCGCCGTGGCGCCGGTCGCCCAATCCACGGCGACGGTGATCTTCGGTGGCGAGAGCCGCTCCAGCAGCGTGATCGGCACGACGGCCGACTATCTGGTGGCGCTCGATTGGTCCCTGGCCTCGGGCCGCGCCTTCCTGGAGACGGAGGAGCGCGGCGGGCGAGCCGCCTGTATCATTGGTGAGACTGTGCGGACCAAGCTTTTCGGTGCCACCGACCCGCTGGGGCGGGCGCTCCGCGTCGGAAATGTCTCCTGCGAAGTCATCGGCATCCTGGCCAAGAAGGGCCAGTCCGGCATGGGCACGGATCAGGATGATACCGTGCTGATGCCGCTGCGCGCCGTGCAAAGGCGGATCATCGGATCGAGCGATATCGGCACGATCCTGGTCTCGGCGCGCGACGGCGTGGCGACGAGCAAGGTGCAGGGCGACCTTGAGCGGCTGATGCGCGAGCGGCGCGGCATCGTCGCCGGAAAGACTGACGATTTCTCGGTCAACGATATGACGCAGATGCTCGAAACCATGGCCGGCACGACGCAGCTTCTGACCGGCTTGCTCGGCGCAGTCGCGGCCGTCAGCCTCCTGGTCGGCGGCATCGGCATCATGAACATCATGCTGGTGTCCGTCACCGAGCGGACGCGAGAAATCGGCATTCGGCTTGCCATCGGCGCGCTCGAGGGACAGGTGCTGGCGCAGTTTCTGGTCGAGGCGATGGTGCTGTCGCTGTTCGGCGGCGGCGTCGGCATTCTGCTCGGCCTGGCGCTCGCCTATGGCGCCACGACGGCGCTGGGCGTGCCGTTCGTCCTCAGCCCGTCGATCATCGTGATCGCCTTCGCCTTCTCGGCGCTGATCGGCGTCGTCTTCGGCTATGTGCCGGCCCGCCGTGCCGCGCATCTCGATCCGATCGAGGCACTGCGGCACGAATGAAAGCGGATCGTCTCAGCCGGCGATCTCGCTGCGCCATGGCGGATCGGCGCCGACGCGTGAGCAGGTGACGGCGGCGACGCGATTGGCGAAGTCGAGCGCGTCCTTGAGGGCAGCATGATCGATGCCGCGGATCGCGTTGATGCTGAGCAGTCCCTTCTCCGAAAGGCGCGCAAGCAGGCCGCCGGAAAAGCTGTCCCCAGCCCCGACCGTGTCGGCAACCTTGATCGGCTGGACCGGCGAGAAGATCGAGCCGGTGCGCGTATAGGCGGTGACACCCGAGCCGCCGCGGGTCACCACGACAATGCCGGCCCCGCCAGCGAGCCAGCCGGCCGCGATGGTCTCCGGCGCTTCGCCCGGATGCAGCCATTCGAGATCCGCCCCGGAGATCTTCACGATGTCGGCGCCGTGGGCGAACACTTCCGCGCGCGCCTTGAAGGCCTCGCGATCAGGAATGAGGGTCGGCCGCACATTCGGATCGTAGCTGATGACGCGCTTGCCGCGATTCTGGTCCATCACCGTCGCGAGGCGGCTGGCGAAGGGTTCGGTCGCCAACGAGAACGACGAGAAATGCAGCGCCTCGACGTCATCGGCGACAGGCTCATGCGTGGCTGGATCATGCAGGCGACCGGCGCTGTTCTCGTCGAAGAACGCATATTGCGGCTCTTCGTGTGCGAGGCTGACAAAGGCGAGGGTCGTCGGGCGCGCCGAGCGGCCGGCATATTTGAGGCTGACATGGCTGCGCTCGAGCTCGGCCGCCAGCATGTCGCCGAAGAAATCCGTCGAGATGCCGCCGAGGAAGCCGGTCCTGATGCCAAGGCGTCCGGTTGTCAGCGCGACATTATAGGGCGATCCGCCGACCGCGGGGCGATAGCTGTCTCGGCCCTCGGCGTCCTTTGTCGGCAGAAAGTCGATCAGCGCCTCACCGCAGCTTACGATCATTCCAGTCACCCTGTGCTGACCCCACGTTTCAAAGCCATCTACCGGAAGCCGGGGGCGTCGCCAAGGGGCTCCGCGAACGGGTTGCGGCGACCGTTGACGACACCATCGCATTTCCGTGACTGGTCCGCCGCGTCCGATTGCCTATAAACGGTGCGGGCCGCATCCTGGCCCCGAGGCCATGCTGTCGATGCCGTCTGATGTCACGTTGTGGGGCGCCCTCATCGCCGGGCTGCTGTCGTTCATCTCGCCCTGCGTCCTGCCGCTGGTGCCGCCCTATCTCTGCTATGTGACCGGCCTCAGCCTCGAAGAGGTGACGGCGCGCAAGGCGGAGCGCGAAGTGCGGCGCGTCGTGCTGCGATCCTCGTTTGCCTTCGTGCTCGGCTTCTCCACGGTGTTCGTGCTGCTCGGCGCCACCGCATCGGTGGTCGGCCGCATGGTCGCGCGCTACCAGGACATCCTCTCGATCGTCGCCGGCCTCGTGATCATCGTCATGGGGCTGCATTTCCTCGGCGTCTTCCGCATCGCGCTGATGCACCGCGAGGCGCGTCTGCGCGTCGACAAGCAGCCGGCGGGCCTTGCCGGCGCCTATGTACTCGGACTCGCCTTCGCCTTCGGCTGGACACCCTGCATCGGGCCGGTGCTCGCGGCGATCCTCGCGGTCGCAGGCTCGACCGACACGGTGGCCCGCGGCGCCGGTCTCCTTGCGATCTATTCGCTCGGGCTCGGCATTCCGTTCCTGCTTGTCGCGGGCTTTGCCGAACATCTGGTCGAGGCGCTCGGAAAGTTCCGCCGTCATCTGCCGAAGGTCGAGAAGGCCATGGGCGCCTTCCTCGTCATTGCCGGCCTCCTGTTCCTGACGGGCCAGATGTCGCGGATCTCCTTCTTCCTGCTCGAAACCTTCCCGATGTTGCAGCAGGTCGGCTGACCGCGGCCCGAAGCGATGAAGCGGCTCGGCGCTTGACCGCGAGCGCCCGGATCGCGCAATGCTGGCCTCCGTTCGACGAAGGGAGGACCCATGACCGATCGCTCATCGCTCGCCATCCTGCTCGCAGCCGGCGAGGGGACGCGGATGCGTTCCTCCCTGCCTAAAGTGATGCACCCGGTCGCGGGGCTGCCGATGATCGGCCATGTGCTGAAGTCGGCGGCGGCGGCCGGCATCGACCGCTTCGCTATCGTGGCCGGCAGCGGCGCGGAGGCCGTCGAGCGCTTCGTCGGCAAGGCTGCGCCTGCGTCGCAGATCTTCATCCAGACCGAACGCCATGGCACGGCGCATGCCGTGCTCGCGGCCCGCGATGCGTTGGCCGATCCGGTCGATGACGTCCTGGTGCTCTATGGTGACACACCCCTTGTGACACCTGAGACGATCGCGCGGCTCCGCGCCGAGATCGCGGCAGGCGCCGCCGTGGTCGTGCTGGGCTTTCGGCCTGTTGATCCGACCGGCTATGGGCGCCTTCTCGTCGAGAAGGGCAGTCTCGTCGCGATCCGCGAGGAGCGCGACGCGACGCCCGAGGAACGTCAGATCGGCCTCTGCAATGCCGGGCTGATGGCTTTCGCCGGAGCCGGACTGCTGCATCTCCTCGCCTCGATCGGCAACGACAATGCCAAGCGCGAATATTATCTGACCGACGCTGTCGGCGTCGCCCACGCCGCCGGGCTGCCCGTGGTCGCGATCGAGGCCGACGCCGATGAGGTCGCGGGCGTCAATACGCGCGTCGAACTGGCCGAGGTCGAAGCGATCTGGCAGGACCGCGCCCGTCGCCGCGCCATGCTTGCCGGCGTGACGTTGGTCGCGCCGGAGACGGTGTTCTTCGCGCATGACACGCTGCTCGAACCCGACGTGACCGTCGAGCCGAATGTCGTGTTCGGCCCCGCCGTCACGGTCGAAAGCGGCGCGATCATCCATGCCTTCTCGCATCTCGAAGGCGCGCGGGTCGAAGGCGGCGCGGCGGTCGGGCCTTTCGCGCGCCTCCGTCCCGGCGCCAAGCTCGGGCCGCAGTCAAAGGTTGGCAATTTCGTCGAGGTGAAGAATGCCGAGATCGGCGCCGGCGCCAAGGTCAGCCACCTGACCTATATCGGCGACGCCCATGTCGGCGCGGAGGCGAATATCGGCGCCGGCACCGTCACCTGCAATTATGACGGCTACGACAAGGCGCTGACCGTGATCGGCGAGGGCGCGTTCATCGGCTCCAACAGCGCGCTCGTCGCCCCGGTCAATATCGGTGACGGCGCCTATGTAGGATCGGGGAGCGTCATCACCGAGGATGTCGCGCCGGATGCGCTGGCGCTCGGTCGTGCCCGCCAGGTGGAAAAGCCCGGCTGGGCCGCGCGCTTCCGCGCCGCCAAGGCGGCGACGGAGCGGAAGCGCGTCTGAGGCATCCATGAAAAGCCGAAACAGGACGTGATTTCCGGGGTTTGCCAAGGACTATTAAGGGTTCTCGCGGCAGGCTCTGAAAATCAGCCGGGTGATTGCCGGCCTCGAATCGTGGGGGACGCGCGGCATGTGCGGCATCATCGGCATTCTCGGACTGACGCCGGTCGCGCCGCTGCTCGTCGACGGTCTTAAGCGGCTCGAATATCGCGGTTATGATTCGGCCGGCATTGCCACGCTCGAGGGCGGCCATCTCGACCGGCTGCGCGCCGAAGGCAAACTGCGCAATCTCGAAGCGAAGCTGGCCGGCCGCCGCAAAGGCGGATGCACCGGCATAGGCCACACGCGCTGGGCGACCCATGGCGCCCCGACCGAGCGCAACGCGCACCCGCATGCGACCGAGCGCGTCGCGGTCGTCCATAACGGCATCATCGAGAATTTCCGCGAATTGCGCCTCGAGCTGGAGGCAGCTGGCCGCGTCTTTTCTTCGGACACGGACACCGAAGTCGTAGCCCAGCTGGTGACGCTCGGGCTCATCGACGGACTCGCGCCGAAAGATGCGGTGCAGGCGGCGCTGAAGCGTCTCAACGGTGCTTTCGCGCTCGCCTTCCTGTTCGAGGGCGAGGACGATCTCGTGATCGGCGCCCGTCGCGGCAGCCCGCTCGCCATTGGCTGGGGCAGCGGCGAAATGTTTCTCGGCTCCGACGCGATCGCGCTCGGGCCGTTCACCGACGAGATCACCTATCTCGAGGATGGCGACAGCGTGGTCCTGACCCGCGCCGGCGCGACGATCTTCGATGCCGACGATATCGAGGTCGTCAGGACGCTTACGACGACCGCCGGCTCGACCTATGTCGCCGACAAGGGCAACCACCGCCATTTCATGGTCAAGGAGATCCACGAGCAGCCGGAAGTCGTCGGCCGGACGCTCGCGCATTATCTCGACCTTGTCGCCAACACCGCCAAGACAGTCGCCGACATCGATTTCGCGCGCATCGACCGCCTCTCGATCACCGCCTGCGGCACCGCCTTCTATGCCGGCTTTGTCGCCAAATACTGGTTCGAGCGGCTCGCCCGGCTGCCCGTTGACATCGATATCGCCTCCGAATTTCGCTACCGCGAGCAACCGCTGTCGAAGGACGGGCTGTCGATCGTCATCTCGCAGTCCGGCGAAACGGCCGATACGCTCGCCTCGCTGCGCTACGCCAAGGGCGAAGGCCAGCGCATCGCGGCGATCGTCAATGTCCGCGAGTCGACGATCGCGCGTGAGGCCGATGTCATGCTGCCGATCCTGGCCGGCCCGGAAATCGGCGTCGCCTCGACCAAGGCATTCACCGCTCAGCTCGCGGTCCTCGCCGCGACCGCGATCGCCGCAGGACGGGCGCGCGGCACGATCGATGCCGCCGAAGAGGCGTCGCTCGTGCGCGCCTTCAGCGAGGTTCCGCGCCTGATGCACCAGTCTCTCCGCCTCGAGGGACAGATCGAGGCGCTGGCCCGCGACCTCGCCAGGGTCAAGCATTGTCTCTATCTCGGCCGCGGCACCAGCTATCCGATCGCGCTGGAAGGCGCGCTGAAGCTGAAGGAAATCTCCTATATCCACGCCGAGGGCTATGCGGCGGGCGAGCTGAAGCATGGGCCGATCGCGCTCATCGACGAGGAAATGCCCGTCGTCGTGATCGCGCCTTATGACCGGGTGTTCGAGAAGACCGTATCCAACATGCAGGAGGTCGCGGCCCGCGGCGGCCGCATCATCCTGATCACCGACCGGAAAGGCAGCGAGGCTGCCGCGATCGATACGGTCGAGACGCTGATCCTGCCGGAAATGCCGGCTGTGGTGACGCCGCTGGTCTATGCGATCCCGGTGCAACTGCTCGCCTATCATACGGCGGTCTTCATGGGCACGGATGTCGACCAGCCGCGCAACCTCGCAAAGTCGGTCACGGTCGAGTAACCGCTCCGGCCGAATGCCCTGGCCAGCATCACCTGGCGCGGATCGAGGCTGGCGATCCTTTTCGCAGCCGTCATAATACCGTGGCAGAGTTGGCTCTCAGGCGACAGGAGATGGCATGAGTCTGGACGAGCCTCAGCTATCCGTGCCCTTGGATTCGCCTGGCCGGCGGATCGTGAAGCGGCTGCGGAATTACTTTCTGACCGGGCTGGTGATCGCGGCGCCGATCTCGATCACGATCTATCTCACCTGGTCGCTGATCAAATGGATCGATGGCTGGGTCAAGCCGGTCATTCCGCGCGAATACAGCCCCGATTCATACCTGCCGTTTTCCGTGCCCGGCTTCGGCGTTCTGGTCGCCGTGATCGCTTTGACGCTGCTCGGCTTCCTGACGGCGAATTTCGTCGGTCGCACGCTGGTTGGCCTCGGCGAATCGCTGGTCGGTCGCACGCCGCTGGTGCGCAATCTCTATGGCGCGCTGAAGCAGCTGTTCGAGACCGTGCTTTCGTCAAAAGGCAAGTCGTTCCACAAGACCGCGCTGATGGAATTCCCCTATAAGGGCGTCTACGCGATCGTGTTCATCGCCACTGAAACGCGCGGCGAGATCCGAGCCCGCATCGGCCAGGACGGCGAGGAATGGGTGACGGTGTTCCTGCCGCCGAGCCCGGCGCCGACCGCGGGCTTCATGCTGTTCGTCAAGCGCAGCGAGCTGATCGAACTCGACATGACGGTCGAAGAAGCTGCGAAAGTGGTGCTTTCGGCTGGGCTCGTCACGCCCGAATATGATCCGGCACGGCTGCAGCCCGCTCCAACGCCGCGCATCCCCGTCACCTGAGCCGGAGCGTTCAGCTCTCGCCAGACAGCGACCGCCGTGCCTTGTCGAGCTCCTCGGCATAGCGGCGGAGCAGATGCGCTTCGGTCAAGAGACCGATGACCTGCCGATGATCCGTGTCGTCGACGACGGCGAGTTCCTCGCTTTCGGCTGCATCGAAGGTCGCGGCAGCCTCGCGCGCCGTCATGTCGGGCAGAAGCATCCTGTCCGGATAACGGCAGAGCTTGGCGACCGTGTGCTCGCCCGGCTCGGCGCTCGCATGGGCATCGGCAACCAGCACGATACCGGCATAGCCGCCGGCATTATCCGTCGCGACGACACGCTGGGCCGAGCCGAGTGGATAGAGGCTGCGGAAAGCGTCGAGCCGCATCGAGGCGAGGATCGGCCGCATATCGGTACGCATCATGCGGCCAACCGTCAGATCACGCAGCCAGCCGATATCCTGCGCGCCGCGGATCGTCTCGCCGCGCAGATGCAGGCGCCAAGTCGAGAACGAGTAGCCGAAGAACTGCCGCACCGTCGTTGCCGAGAGGATCGAGGCGGCCAGCACGATGCCGGTCAGCTGGAGATCACCCGTCACTTCGAGCGCGAGGAAGGTCATCGTGAGCGGGCCGCCGATGATGCCGACCGCCAATGCGCTCATGCCAACGATCGCCGTCACGGTCGGGTCGAGATCGAGTTGCGGAAACAGGAGTTCAAGCGACGCGCCATAAAGCCGTCCGACCAGCACGCCGAGAAACAGCGAAGCGAAGAAGAGGCCGCCGCGAAATCCGGAACCGATCGAGGCCGACGTTGCCGCGATCTTGACGAGGATCACCAGAAGCAGCGTGCCGATCGCCGGGGTCGTCGCGAGATTGAGATAGAGCGCGCCATGCCCGCCGGACAGAGCTTGCGGCGTGATGAGCGCCAGCAGGCCGACGGCGACGCCGCCGATGGCCGGACGAAAAAAGCGCGGAATGCCGCTCTTCTGGAAGGCCAGTTCGACCAGCGTGATGAGCCGCATGATGCCGATGGCGAGCAACCCGAGCAGCAGACCCAGCGCCAGGAAGGGCGGATAGTGCGAGGCATCGACATGAAAGCCGCTCGGGATGGTGATGATGTGGACATCGAGGCCGAGCGTGCGCGCGACGAGATAGCCCGTGAGCGCCGCAATGAGCACCGGCGCGACATTCGCCACCGAATAGACGCCGATGATCAGCTCGAAACCATAGAACGCGCCGGTCAGCGGGCCGCCGAAAGCGGCAGCGATCGCGCCGGCGGAGCCGCAGCCGACCGCGAGCCGTAGATCGGTGCGGCGAAGGCCGAGCCGCGTGCCGATCGTCGACGCGAATCCGCTCGCGACCTGCGTATAGCCCGCCTCAAGACCGACCGAGGCGCCAAAACCGTTTGAAATGACGTTTTCGAGGCCGACGCGCAGGCTGTCGAAGAGCGACATCTGCCCGCCATGCAGGGCGTTCGCCTCGATCGGATCGACGATCAGGCGCCGACGCTTGCGGAACAGGAAGATGACGAGGCCGAGCAGCGCGCCGCCGGCAAGCGGGATGGCGACATGCCACGGCTCGATCGCTGCCGTGGCGCTGAGCTGGCTGCCGGGGTCGATGCCGTAGAGCCACACATGCAGCGCCGCCGTCGTCGATGAGATCGCCACGACGATCAAGCCGGCAAGCGCGCCGATCACGGCTGCAAGCAACAGCAGCGACGGTTCGCTGGACCGGAAGAGGGCGCGGACGCGCGCCATTGGACGTTCTGGGGAAGCGGGCGGCGGCATGACGCTCGAACGGTTCGGCGGGAGCCAAACGCCTACCCGCAAAACACGGCCGAGGCGAGGCGGAATCAACCGGCGCGCAGCAGGCGGATCGCTTCGTCACGGCCAAAGAGATAAAGCAGGAGCCGCAGCGCCTTGCCACGCTCGGAAACGAGATCGCGGTCGCGCTCGACGATCAGCCGCGCATCCTGCCGCGCGATCTCGAACAGCGCGCCATGATCCTCAAACCGCGCAATGCGGAAGCCGGGCACTCCGGACTGCTTGGTGCCGAGCAGATCGCCCTCGCCGCGCAGGCGGAGATCCTCCTCCGCAATGCGGAAACCATCCTCGGTCTCGCGCATGATGGCGAGGCGCCCATGCGCCGTTTCGCCGAGCGGGCCGCGATACAGCAACAGGCAGGTCGATGGTTTCGAACCGCGCCCGACCCGGCCGCGCAGCTGATGAAGTTGCGCGAGGCCGAAGCGCTCGGCATGCTCGATGACGATGATGGTGGCGTCGGGCACATCGACGCCGACCTCGATCACGGTGGTCGCGACGAGGAGGCGCGTGTCGCCGCGCTGGAAGGCCAGCATGGCCGCGTCCTTGTCGGCGGCCTTCATCCGGCCATGCACCAGGCCCACCACCGGACCGAGCGTCGCCTTCAATTCCGCGAACCGGGCCTCGGCCGCAGCGGCGTCGACTTCCTCCGATTCCTCGACGAGCGGGCACACCCAATAGACCTTGGCGCCGCCTTCGATGGCGGTCGCGATCCGGCCGACGACTTCATCCAGCCGTTCGAGCGGAATGGTCCGCGTCTCGATCGGGCGCCGGCCAGCCGGCTTTTCCGTGAGCTTCGAGACATCCATATCGCCGAACGCGGCAAGCACGAGCGTGCGCGGGATCGGCGTCGCAGTCATCACCAGGATATCCGTGGCGGCACCCTTGCCGGCGAGCGCCAGGCGCTGATGCACGCCGAAGCGATGCTGTTCGTCGACGACGGCAAGGCCGAGATCGCGAAATTCGACGCCCGACTGGAAGACGGCATGGGTACCGACCACGAGATCGATAGTGCCTTCGGCAAGCCTTTCGAGGATCGCGCCGCGCTCGCGGCCTTTTTCGCGGCCCGTCAGGACCGCGAGGCGGATGCCAGCTGCCTCGGCGAGCGGCGCCAGCGACTTTGCATGCTGGCGGGCGAGCAGTTCGGTCGGCGCCATCAGCGCGACCTGCGCGCCGCTTTCAATGACGATCGCGGCAGCCATCAGCGCCACCAGCGTCTTGCCGGAGCCGACATCGCCCTGCAGCAGGCGCAACATCCGGTCGGGCGCCACGAGATCGGCCTCGATCTCGGCGATCGCCTGGCTCTGGCTGCCCGTCAGGCTGAAGGGCAGGGCGCCGATGATCGCGGCGCGCATCCTGCCGTCGCCGAGGCGCGCCCGTCCCGAGGCGCGGCGGAGATTGGCGCGGGTGAGGGCGAGGGCTAATTGGCTGGCGAGGATTTCGTCATAGGCGAGCCGCATCAGCGCCGGGTTGCTTGACACGAGGTCTTCCGGGCCACGTGGCGTATGCGCGGCATCGAGCGCGTCGTGGAAGTCCGGCCAGCTCCGCTGGGCGAGCAGCGGCGCGTCGAACCATTCCGGCAGATGCGGCAGGCCGTCGACCGCGCCACGGATGGCGCGCGCCAGCGTCTTCCGCGCGAGCCCTGCGGTCATCGGATAGACAGGCTCGATCATCGGCAGCTTCTCGAAGCCCTCGCGATCGACGACATGATCGGGATGGACCATCTGCGGCCGGCCGTTGAACCATTCGACCCGCCCGCTGACATAGCGCGTCTGGCCGATCGGCATGGTGCGTTCGAGAAAGGCCGTCTCCGCGTGGAAGAAAACGAGCGCGATCTCGCCGGTCTCGTCCTGTCCGAAGACGCGATAGGGCTGCTTGCGATTGCCGGGCGGGGGGGGCTGGTGACGATCGATCCGAAGCTCGAGCGTCACGATCGCCCCTTCCGGCGAAAGCGCGATGCCCGGTTGATTGCGGCGATCGATGACGCCGGTCGGCATGTGGAACAGAAGATCGACCACGCGCGGTGGTTCGCTTGGATCGAGCCCAAGCAGGCGGGAGATCATCTCGCCGACCTTCGGACCGACGCCGGCAAGGCTCGTCACGGAGCGGAAGAGCGGATTGAGGATTTCGGGACGCATCGCCGGCATGATTCTCCTTGCCGTCACCTTCCATCGCCGGCCCCCTCCGGGCAACCCGCGCCATCGTCGACGTGCCGGGCTCTTTCGTCATCCGCCGTGGCGCGGTAGGAACGCCGCGGATCATCAGATGTGGCGGGACATGGCGGACAGCAAGCAACAGGGCGTTTATGGCGAGCCGCCTGCGGAACTCGCCGACGTGGCGAGGGATGCGGTGCAGTTCTCGCCGCTGATGCCAGGCGCCGCGAAGCTCGAAGCGCGCGACCAGGATCTGGCCGCGCTGGCGATGCTGGCCCCACCGGGGACGATCGAGCGCCGCTATACGCTGGCACTCGCGCTGAGGTCGCTGGCGCCGGGCGGACGGTTCACCGTGATGGCCCCGGTGAAGAAGGGCGGCGCGCGCCTCGTCGCAGAGCTCGAAGCGTTCGGTCTTGAGGTTTCGTCCGCCCCCCGCCGCCATCACCGCGTCTGCGAAGTGGTGATCGACCGGCCGCTGTCCGGCATAGAGGACGCGATCAAAGACGGCGCGCCGCGCATCGTTCCGGACTTGGGGCTCTGGTCGCAGCCGGGTGTCTTCGCCTTCGACCGGGTCGATCCCGGCACCGCCGCGCTGATCGAGGTGCTGCCGCTTCTCGAAGGGCGTGGCGCCGATCTTGGCTGTGGCATCGGTTTTCTGGCGCGCGCCGTGCTGCCGTCGCCGCTGGTGACCGCATTGACGCTCGTCGATATCGATCGCCGCGCCGTCGAATGCGCCGAGCACAATGTCGTCGATGCGCGCGCCAGTTTTCTCTGGGGCGATGTCCGGACAGTCGCGCTGCCCGAGTCGCTCGATTTCGTCGTCATGAACCCGCCGTTCCACGATGGCGGCGCCGAGGATCGGGCGCTTGGCCAGGCTTTTATCCGCCGCGCCGCCGGAAGCCTCCGCCGAGGCGGGCGCGCTTTCATCACGGCGAACCGGCATCTGCCCTACGAGGACGTGCTCAAGGCGAGCTTCAAGGTGGTTCGCGTCATCGGCGATGCGGACGGCTACAAACTGTTCGAGGCCATCCGATGAACAAGGCGCCAACCGCGCGGCTCGACAAGCTGCTCGCCAATCTCGGCTATGGATCGCGCCGCGAGGTACAGACCCTGATCGAGGGCGGCCGCGTGATCCTCGACGGCGAGGCCGAGACCGATCCGGCGCAGCGTGTTTATGTAACGGCCGACCTTGCGACGCGCATGACGGTTTCGGGCGAGCCGCTCGATCCGGCGCCCGGCTTCATCCTGATGCTGAACAAGCCGCTCGGCGTCACCTGCTCGCAGAAGGATATCGGCCCGCTGATCTACAGCCTCCTGCCGGAACGCTGGCGGCGACGCGATCCCGCCATCTCGACCGTTGGCCGGCTCGACAAGGAGACGTCCGGCCTCATTCTCATGACCGATGACGGCGCGCTGCTGCACCGGATCATCGCGCCCAAGAGCCATGTGCCGAAGCGCTACCGCGTATCGCTCGCCCGTCCGCTCGAAGGCAGCGAGGATGCGGCGCTCGGCGCGGGAACGCTGATGCTGGAAGGCGAGGAAAAGCCGCTGCTCCCCGTCGCGATGGAAACCGTTTCGCCGACCGAGTGCTTCGTGACGCTGAATGAGGGTCGCTATCATCAGGTCCGGCGCATGTTTGCCGCGCTCGGCAATCATGTGGCTGCGCTGCATCGCGACCGTGTCGGCGGGCTCGACCTTCCGGACGAGCTCCCACCCGGCGCGTTTCACATTCTTGATTCTGCCGGGATCGAGGCGATCTTCGCCGCGCCGAGGCCGGCGTGACACGCTTCGATGTCGTCGTGATCGGCGCCGGGGCGGCCGGCATGATGGCCGCCGCCGAGGCGGGCAAGCGCGGCCGCCGCGTCCTCATCGTCGATCACGCGCGGACGGCCGGCGAGAAGATCCGTATATCCGGCGGCGGACGCTGCAATTTCACCAATACAGGTGCCGGCCCGGCCAACTTTATCTCGGCCAATCCGCGGTTCGCGATCTCGGCGCTGTCGCGCTATCGGCCACGCGATTTCATCGCCCTTGTCGAGCGGCATAAGATCGCCTGGCACGAGAAGAAGCTCGGCCAACTCTTCTGCGATGGCTCGGCGCGGCAGATCGTCGAGATGATGATCGCAGAGATGGCGATGGGCGGCGTGACGCTGCGCCTCGGCACTCCGGTCAGCGCCGTCGAGCATGGGCCGGACGGCTTTCGAATCGCACTCTCTGATGAGACGGTCGAAGCGCAGTCACTCGTCATCGCCACTGGCGGGCTTTCGATCCCGAAGATGGGCGCAACCGATTTCGGCTATCGCATCGCGCGTCAGTTCGGCCTGCCTCTCGTCGAGACGCTGCCCGGGCTGGTGCCGTTGACCTTTGAACCGGCCCTGCTGGAGAAGACCGCCCCGCTGGCCGGCCTCGCCGTGGATGCCGTCGCGCGGGCGGGCAAGACCGCGTTCGAGGAAGCGCTGCTCTTCACCCATCGCGGTCTCAGCGGCCCCGCGATCCTCCAGATATCCTCCTATTGGCGGCCGGGCGAGACGATCAGCCTGTCGCTCCTGCCCGGCATCGACGTGCTGGCTCAACTCAAGGCCGCCCGCACCGCGAACGGCCGCCAGCATGTGGCGACGCTGCTCGGCGAGGAGATGCCCAAGCGGCTGGCGCAGTTCATCGCGAGCGAGGCCGGCGCGAGGCCCAACCTTGCCGATTGCTCGGATGCGGTGTTGAAGGCGGTGACTGCCGCGGTGAACGACTGGCGGGTCAAGCCAAACGGCTCGGAGGGCTATCGCACCGCCGAGGTGACGCTCGGCGGCGTTGATACGGCAGCGCTCGATTCCAAGACGATGCAGGTAAAGGCCGTGCCGGGACTGTTCTTCGTCGGCGAAGTCGTCGACGTCACCGGCTGGCTCGGTGGCTATAATTTCCAGTGGGCCTGGTCGTCAGGCTGGTCGGCGGGGCAGGCGGCCTGAGCCCGCCCCGCGCGAAGCCTCAGCCGAGCGCCTGCTGCAGGTCGGCGATAATGTCTTCCTTGTCCTCGATGCCGATCGAGAGACGAACCACATCGGGACCGGCGCCGGCCTGCACCTTCTGCGCATCGGACAACTGCCGGTGCGTCGTCGAGGCCGGATGAATGATCAGCGACCGCGTGTCACCGATATTGGCGAGATGCGAGAACAGCTTGACCGACGAGACGAGCTTGACGCCCGCGTCATAGCCACCCGCGAGGCCGAAGGTCAGCACCGCGCCGGCGCCCTTCGGTACATAGCGCTTGGCGAGGTTGTAATAACGATCACCGGGCAGACCGGCATAGCTGACCCATGACACCGCCGGATGGTCGACCAGGAATTCGGCGACCGCCCGGGCGTTCTCCGAATGACGCTGCATGCGCAGCGGCAGCGTCTCGATGCCGGTCAGGATCAGGAACGCGTTCTGCGGCGCGAGAGTCGGGCCGAGATCGCGCAGTCCGAGCACGCGGCAGGCGATAGCGAAGGCGAAATTGCCGAAGGTTTCCGCAAGGATGACGCCACCATATTCAGGGAGCGGCGCGGAGAGCTTCGGATAGCGGCCCTCGCGCGTCCAGTTGAAGCGGCCGCCGTCGACGATGACGCCGCCGACCGAATTGCCGTGACCACCGAGGAATTTGGTCAGCGAGTGCACGACGATGTCGGCGCCATGCTCGAACGGCCGGCAGAGATAGGGCGTCGCCAACGTGTTATCGACGATGAGCGGGACATTCGCCCGCTTGGCGACCGCCGAGATTGCGGCGATGTCGGTGACGATGCCGCCCGGATTGGCGATCGATTCGATGAAGATCGCCTTGGTCTTCGGCGTGATCGCCCGCTCGAAGGACGAGATGTCATCTGGATCGGCCCAGACGACATTCCAGCCGAAGCTCTTGAAGGCATTGCCGAACTGGTTGATCGAGCCGCCATAGAGCTTCTTGGAGGCGACGAATTCGTCTCCGGGCGTCAAGAGCGTGTGGAAGACGAGCAGCTGCGCCGCATGACCCGAGGCGACGGAAAGGGCAGCGGTGCCGCCCTCGAGCGCGGCGACGCGCTCTTCCAGAACGGCATTGGTCGGGTTGCCGATGCGGGTATAGATGTTGCCGAAAGCCTGCAGGCCGAACAGTGCGGCGGCGTGGTCGACATCCTCGAACACGAAGGACGTCGTCTGGTAGATCGGCGTCGCCCGCGCGCCGGTCGTCGGGTCGGGCTGCGCCCCCGCATGCACCGCCAGCGTCGAAAACCCCGGAATCCTGTCTTCAGCCATCATTTCCTCCCAAGCCGATTGCGTCAGCGCACCAGGTCATCTGCGCACTTTTTCTATCGATACCGCGAAGCGATGGCGCGTGGCAAAGAAGGATTTTCCCCGTTTCCGATGCGATCGGCGCGTTTGTGCTCCGCGTTCAACGTCCGATAAGGCGGGGGCGCTCGATGGCGGGGCAGCGATCCATCACAACCTTGATACCGGCCGCCTCCAGCCGCGCCGCTGCGGCGTCGTTGCGGATGGCGAGCTGCAGCCAGACGACCTTCGGCAGCGGATCCAGCGCCAGCACCTCGTCGACGAGGGCGGGGATCGCATCCGAATTGCGGAAGACGTCGACCATGTCGATCGGCACGGGAACGTCGGCAAGGCGAGCCTCGACCTTGCGTCCATGGATGCTGCCGCCCGCTAGGCCCGGATGCACCGGATAGGTCTCGTAACCCGCGCGATTGAGATAAGCGAGGACACCATTGCTCGGCCTGTCAGGCTTCGGGCTGGCACCGACCATGGCGATGGTGCGCGTCGTCGCGAGGATGTCACGGAGATAGGCGTCATCATAGCGGTCGTGATCGATCGGCATGGCAGTCTCCTGATGCGAGATACAAGAAATGAGGCCCGTCAGGCGCGATCGCAAGGCTGGACTTCCGAACATACCGTGCGGTATGTTTCGTTCATGACACAAGCGCATCGCAAACCCAAGGACCCGGAACAGGTGCGCGCCGCGCTGCTCGGCTCAGCGCGGTCGATGGTTGTCGAGGCAGGGATTGCCGGGCTCAGCGTCAATGCCGTCGCCGCGGCGGCCGGCGTGACCAAAGGCGCGTTCTTCCATCATTTTGGCAGCAAGGCGGCGCTGGTCGACGCGGTCTTCGCAGGGCTTTTCGGCGAACTGGACCGCGAGATCGACGAGGCGATTGCAGCAGACGACGAGCAGTATGGCAGCTTTACCCGCGCCTATGTCCACTCAGTGTTCCGCGCTGATGAACGACACCAGACCCCGCCTTTCGCCGGGCTCTGGATTTCGGCCATTGCCGACCCGGACATCCGCGCCGACTGGGCCGCATGGCTGCGGCAGCGACTTGAACGCCACCGCGAGACGGATGGCGACGATGCCTTGCAGATCATCCGTTTCGCAGCCGACGGCGTCTGGCTGGCCGACATCCTCGGTGTGACGACCGCCGATCGGGCGGCGCTGCACGACCGCCTCATCCAGCAGACGCGGAAAGGCGCCTGATCATGCAGAGCTATCTCTATCTGGGGATCGCGATTTTTGCCGAGACGATCGCCACGCTGTCGCTGAAGGCGTCCGATGGTTTCACGCGGCTCGGACCATCGATTGTCGTCGCCGTCGGTTATGTCACGGCGTTCTATTTCCTGTCGCTGACGCTACGGGCGATCCCGATCGGCGTCGCCTATGCCGTCTGGTCCGGCATCGGCATCGTCTTGATCTCGGCCATCGGCTGGGCGGTGTTCGGCCAGAAGCTGGACACCTGGGGCGCCGTTGGAATCGGCTTCATCCTGGTCGGCGTGATGATCGTCAACCTGATGTCGCGGACGAGCGGGC
>NZ_JAIUIE010000010.1 GCF_020165495.1 Mesorhizobium sp. BR1-1-16
GCGCCGCGGCGTGCGGCGCCCCGAAGGTTGAGTGGGTGGCCGCCTTATTTGGCGAGGCTGGCCTTTACCTTGTCGATGTCGGCGGTCGACATCGTGCCGACGGTGGTCACCTCGCCATTCTGGATCCGCCACAGGCGGAACGGGCCGGTGATGTCGCCGACCTCGTCGAAGGTCACCGGGCCGATGACGCCTTCATACTTGATCGGCTTGCCGTCCTTGATGAGGGCGAGCGCCTTGGCGAACTCGTCCTTGCCAGCATGGATGACCGTACCGTTGGGGTCGAGAACCTTGCGGATAGAGGCGAGGATGCCGGCACTGTCCGCCTTGCCCGTGTCCTTGCTCGCCTCGGCGATCGCAAGGCCGACGATCGCACCCGCGTCATAGGAGCGGTCGGCGGCGGGGCTGGCCGGGTCGAGGCCGGAGAAAGCCTTGTATTCCTTGTTGAAATAGTCGGTCGATGCGGTCGCGTCCGTGCCCGACGAGGTGCCATAGGCATCGTTCAGATATTCCGGGCCGACATTCTTGATGAATTCGGCGCTGTTCATGCCGTCATTCAGCAGGAACTTCTGCGGGCCGCCTTGCGAGATCCAGGCGCGCGCGATGGTCGCCCCGTCGACCGGCGTTGAGACGAGATAGAGCGCGTCGGGCGAGGAAGCGAGCGCCGCCGTCACTTCCGACTGATAGCTCGACTGCTTCTCGTTGTAGGGCGTCGTCGAGGTGATCTCGCCGCCGAGCGCCTTGTAGGCGGCGCTGAATTCGCCCGCCATGTTGACGCCGAAGTCGTTGTTGACGTTGATGATCGCGATCTTCTTGATGCCCTGGTCGATCGCGAACTTCGCCGCCGCGATGCCTTGCAGCGCATCGGAGGTGATGGTGCGGAAGAAGACGCCATTGGTTTTGCCCTCGCGGCCGAGCTTGGTCAGCGTCGGCGAGGACGAGGCGGGCGAGACCTGCGGGATCTTGGCCGGTGCGGTCACCGAGGTGAGGATCGGGATCGAGACCGACGAGATGATGCCGCCGATGATCACCGGCACTTTCTTGACCTGAACAAGCTGCGTCGCGACGTCGACCGCGACAGTGCCCTGGCTCTGCGAATCGCGCGTGTCGGTGACGATCTTGCAGCCCGCGACGCCGCCGGCATCGTTGAGGTCGCGCAGCGCCATCTCGACGGACTTGGCGCCGGCCTGGCCATATTCACCGGCCGGGCCCGTCAGTTCCATGACGAGGCCGACGGTGACGTCGCAATCGGCGGCGCGCGCGGCGCCCGTGGCCGTCAGCGCGATGACGCTGCCGAGAAGGGCGGCGCGCAACATGCGGTTCGATGTCATTGGAAACTCTCCCTGCCGCTTTGTCGCGGGCTTTGCCCCCGGCGTTCGAAATCAGTCCATCTGCAGCCAGGTTTCCTGCAGATGGCGCCACACGACCCCCCGCGGCGCGCTGTCGTCCTTGAGGAACAGCGCCATCGACTGCCGCCGCGTCGTGCGTCCGTCACGATACTGTCGCTCCACATAGATGAGCAAGACGGCATCGGCGCTGACATGGACCGCCTCGACATCCTCGATGCCGATCTCGAAGCGCGTCGTCTGCGAGCCCTTCGCGCCGGCGATCCATGTCGTGATTTCCGGCAGGGCCAGCATCGTGCCGCCGGGCGTCGTCAGCCGAAACTCCGGTGCGGTCGTCCGCTGCCAGAGCGCGAACTCGTCTTCGCTCGCTGTCCCGAGGAACCAGCGGACGAAGAAATCATGCGAGGCCTCGATCTCGCGGATCGCGGCGGCGACGAGGGGATGCTGCGCTGTCATTGGGCGTTCAGGTTGTATTTCATGATCGAGCCATGGCGGCCGGTCCGGTCGCGCTCCAGCGTGTAGACATCGCCCTCCGGCCCCTGCCGCTTGGCCAGCACGGCGTCGATCTCGGCGCGGTCGGCGTCCGTCAGGCGCAGCGCGCCGATAGCGAGATTGCGGGCGAGGTGGGCGCGGTTGCGCGCGCCGACGATCACGGCGGCGACGCCGGGACGGTCGAGCACATGCCGGCTCGCCACCGTGGCGATATCGACGCCATGCCGGGCCGCGACGCGGGCAAGCGCGGCGAGCAGCTCCTGGAACAGCGCCCAGCCGCCGAAATCGTCGATGATCAGCTTGTATTTGGTCAGCGAGCGGTTTTCGAGCGGTTCAGCAGGTTCGGCTGCCCCGAGCCAGCGCTCGCCGAGGAAGCCGCCGGCGACGGTGCCATAGCAGAGAAGGTCGATGCCGTGGCGGGCCGCGAAGGCGACGAGCCCGTTTTCCGGCCGATGGTCCAGCACCGAATACTGGACCTGCAGCGTGCGGATCGGCACGCCGGCATCCAGCATTTCCTTGACGCGCGGAACATCGAAATTGGTGCCGCTCACGAAGCGGATCTTGCCCTCGCGGCGCAGCTCGTCGAGCCAGACGGCCGTCTCGACATAGCGCGGCACATCATAGTCCCACCAATGGAACTGGACGAGGTCGAGCCGCTCCATCTTCAGCCGTTTCAGCGACTGGTCGATGATCGCGGCGATGTCGGACTTGCGGATGCGGTCGAGGATCGCGAGATCGGGCACGCATTTCGTGTGCACATGAATGCGGTCCAGCGCGGCCTTGCCATGCGTAGCGGCATAGGCGGCGCGGAAGTCGCCGATCATCGCTTCGACGCCGGTATAGATGTCGGCGCAGTCGAAGGTGACGATGCCGGCCTCGGCGAAGGCCTCCATGTCCGCGATCGCGGCGGTGCGGTCGATGGCGCCATGGCCGCCGGCAAGCTGCCAGCCGCCACGGATAACGCGGGAGATCGTGTAATCGGGGGCGAGGTCGAATTGGTCCATCGTCGTGTCTTTCATTCGGCCTTCGGCAGCGGCACGGCCGTGGTCGCGGCATGGGAGAAGCGGCGAAGGCCCAGGCGCGTGATGCGGAGGCGCGAAGGGCAGTTGGGGTCGGGGCAGGCGATCTCGGCGTCGCTCGTCATCCAGTCATGGGGATGAGTCGGGCGCTGTTTGGCGGCCAGGAGCGGCAGCACCGAGGCCAGCGAATAGATCGAGATGCCCTGTCCCGGTGGCAGATGCAGCATCTCGCCGCGCAATTCGAAATGATCGCCGACGACAGCGCCGCAATAGAGATTGGCGCCGGGCGGCGCGACCACCTCGACGCGAAGGTCGTAAAGTTCGAAATGATCGTCGGTAACGCCGCTCATCACGCTCCTCGTCGTCTCATTGACTGGGCCGCATCGTGGCGGGTCCATGACTGGCCCCTTGAGAGTTGGGCCGAGCCATGTAGAACGGACGCGAGGGCCGGTCCGGCCCGCCACGCTCCCCCGCCTCTGGTCTGGCGCACGCATGCTCGAAGTGCAATCGGTTTCCAAGTCCTTCGACGGCTTCCGCGCGGTCGACGACGTCAGTTTCGTCGTCCCCGCCGGGTCGATCGTCGGCTTGATCGGGCCGAACGGCGCCGGCAAGACCACGACCTTCAACCTGATCGCCGGAACCTTGCAGCCGACCTCGGGCTCGATCCGCCTCGGAGGCCACCCTGTCGAGCATGAGCCGGCGCATCGGCGCATTGCGGCGGGCCTTGCCCGCACCTTTCAAATTCCGAAGCCATTCGGCGAGATGTCGGTGCTGGAAAACGTGCTCGTCGCGGCGCGGTCGCAGCCCGGCGAGCGCATGCTGGCAAACCTGTTCGCCCGCGCTGATGTGCAGCGGCAGGAGAAGGCCAACATCGCCCGGGCCCGCGACATCGTCGCCTTCGTCGACCTCGCTCGCGTCGAGCGCCTGCCGGCCAAGGCGCTGTCGGGCGGTCAGCGCAAGCTGCTGGAGCTTGCCCGCGTCCTGATGGCCGAGCCGAAGCTGATCCTCCTCGACGAGCCCGCCGCCGGCGTCAATCCGGCGCTGCTGGAGACGATCATGGCGCGGATCGAAACCATCAATCGCGGCGGCGTCACCTTCCTGATCATCGAACACAATATGGACCTCGTGGCGCGGCTCTGCGGCGAGGTGATCGTGATGGCGGAGGGCCGCGTGCTTGGCCGGGGTGCGCCGCAGGTGATGGCGCGCGATCCGCGTGTCGTCGAGGCCTATCTTGGCGGAGCTGCCGCGTGACCGCGCCTGTGGCTCTTGTCGCCCGCGATATCGAGGCCGGGTATGAACCGGGCCTGCCGATCGTCAAGGGCGCTACCATCACGGTCGGCCACGGCGAGATCGTTGCGCTGCTTGGCCCCAACGGCGCCGGCAAGTCGACCTTGATGAAGGCAATTGCCGGTCTGGTGCCGATTTCGCGCGGCGCCGTCCTGCTCGGCGATGTCGATATTACCCGGACGGCCGCTCACAGGATGGTGCGGCGGGGCCTCGCCTTCGTGCCTCAGACCGAAAATGTGTTCACGACCATGAGCGTCGAGGAAAACCTCGTTCTGGCAGGCCATATCGCGCCGGCAGGAACGCGCGCCGCCCGTGTCGCCGCCATGCTGGCCCTCTTCCCTGACCTCGCGCGGCAACGCCGCCTCGCGGCCGGTCGTCTTTCCGGTGGGCAGCGCCAGATGCTGGCGGTCGCCCGTGCCCTGATGATCGAGCCATCGGTGCTGATGCTGGACGAGCCCTCTGCGGGGCTTTCGCCGAAGCTGGTCGGCGAGGTATTCGCCAAACTTTCCGAAATTCGCGCAAGCGGCGTCACCATCCTGCTGGTCGAGCAGAACGCCCGCGCCGCGCTCGCCATCGCCGACCGCGCCTATATTCTCGCCGACGGCCGCAATCGCCATGAAGGGGCGGCCGCCGCGCTGGCGGCTGATCCCGATATCGCCGCGCATTATCTCGGTCTCGGCGGCGCGGATGCCGGCGTCGGCGGGAGGATCGCGCCATGAGCCTGCAATTTCTCGCTGACGGTCTCTTTGCCGGCGCTTTGATCGGGCTCGGCGCTGTCGGCCTGACGCTGACCTATTCGATTCTGCGTTTTTCGAATTTCACGCATGGCGACTTCATTTCCTGGGGCGCCTATCTGGCGCTCGGCGTTGTCAGCGCCTTGACCGGCTGGATCGGGCCCGCCGCCCGCTTCATGCCGTTTTCTTTCGGCTGGCCGCTCATCGTCGGCGGGCTTTTCGCCATGGCTTTGACCGGGCTGCTGGCGCTCGCGCTCGATGCGGCCCTGTTCAAGCCGCTGCGCCGCACCGGCCACGGTATCGTCATGGTGATCGCGAGCTTCGGCGCTTCGCTGGCGCTGAGGGCGATGCTGGAGTTCCTGTTCACCTCCGAGCCGGCCTATTTCAGCCGCGCCATCCAGATCGCGATCCCGATCGGCTTCGGCATCCGCGTGACGCCCGATCAGGCGGCGATGATGGGCCTCGCCCTCGTCGTCGTCATTGCGATGCATCTCCTGCTGACACGCACCCATATCGGCCGCTCGATGCGGGCGGTGAGCGAAAATCCCGCGCTCGCCCGCGTGGTCGGCATCGATGTTGCTGCCGTCATCCGCGCCACCTGGCTCATCGGCGGGGCGCTTGCCTGCGTCTCCGGCATCATGCTGGGGCTGACGGTGCAGATCCGGCCGCAAATGGGCTTCGACCTGCTGCTGCCGCTCTTTGCCGCCGCCATTCTCGGCGGCATTGGCAGTGTGTGGGGCGCGATCATCGGTGGTCTCATCGTCGGCATCGCGGAGGCGGGCGCCGTGCAGGTCATCGGATCCGAATATCGTTCGGCTGTCGCCTTCGTGTTGCTCATCGCCATGCTGCTCGTCCGGCCGCGCGGCCTCTTCGGAGTGCGCGAGGGATGATCGACCTTCTCGGCTACGGCGCCTTCTTCCTCGTCAACGCGCTGATCTTCGGCGTGCTCTGCCTCGGCCTCAACCTGCAATGGGGCCAGACGGGCCTGTTCAATGTCGGCGTGGCCGGTTTCGCGGCGATCGGCGCCTATGCCTCGGCCATCCTGACGACGCCTGAGGCGGCCGAGCGCATTGGCGGTTTCGGCTGGCCGATCCTCGCCGGCTGGCTGGCCGCGATGTTGATTGCCGGCGCCGCAGCCGCGTTGGTCGGTCTCGCGACGCTGCGCCTTCGCGCCGACTATCTCGCGATGACGACCTTCGGCATCGCCGTCACGATCCAGGTGGTCGCGCTCAACGCGACGGCGCTCACGGGCGGTCCGTTCGGCATCGCCTTCATTCCGCGCCCGTTCGCGAGCCTTGCCGAAACGCCGATCGCCTTCAACGCGGCCAATCTGGCGCTGACCGCCGCGGTCGTGCTCGGCCTCTTCCTGGTGCTCGAAACACTGACCCGCAGCCCCTGGGGGCGCGTGCTGCGCGCCATTCGCGAGGACGAGGCCGCCGCCGCCTCGCTTGGCAAGAGCGTCAATTTCTATCGCCTGCAGGCCTTCGCCTTCGGTGGCGCCATCATGGGTCTTGCCGGCGCCATGCAGGCGCATTTCATTGGCTTCATCGCGCCAGACAACTATCTGTCGATCCTGACCTTTCAGGTCTGGGCGATGCTGATCGTCGGCGGCTCCGGCAATAATCGCGGCGCGCTTATCGGCGCGGTCGTCGTCTGGGCGCTGTGGAGCCTGTCGAGCCTCGCGGTCGGCACCTTCGTGGCGCCAGCGTTCCAGGCCCGGGCTGCTGCGCTGCAGATCGTCGCGATTGGCATGGCGCTCGCGGTGATTTTGCTGGTCCGGCCGCGCGGACTTGTCGGCGAGCGTGCCACCGTCTCGCGCGATGTCGAAGCGTTGCATGACGAGGGCGCGCCCGCGCATGAACCCGTTCGGGATTGAAAGAGAGAGACATGTCGCTTCTGCCGATCTTCGACGGCCATAATGACGTTCTGCTCCGCCTCGTGCGGCGCGAGGGCGCGGCGCGCGCCTTTCTGGACGGCACGGAAGACGGGCAGCTTGATTTGCCGCGCGCCCGTGCCGGCGGCCTCGTTGGCGGCCTTTTCGCGGTCTTCGCCCCGCCAGCCAGCGGCTTTGCCTATGCCGAGCAGATGATGGGCGCCAATTACGACGTGCCGCTGCCCGGCATGCTGCCGATGAACGAGGCGCGCGAGGCAGCGCTCGCCATGATCGCGTTGCTCCTGCGCATCGAGCGGGAATCGGCTGGCGACGTCGCGATCTGCCGTGATGCCGGCGAAATCCGTGCCGCGATCGCGCGTGGCGCATTCGCCACCGTCCTGCATATCGAGGGCGCCGAGGCGATCGATCCCGGGCTCGAAATGCTCGACGTGCTCCATGCCGCCGGCCTTCGCTCGATCGGCCCTGTCTGGAGCCGGCCGACGGTGTTCGGCCATGGCGTGCCGTTCCGCTTTCCGGGCTCGCCCGACACCGGGCCTGGCCTCACCGAGGCCGGCGAACGTCTCGTTGCCGCCTGCAATGCGCTGCGAATCCTGATCGATCTTTCGCATCTGAACGAGGCCGGCTTCTGGGATGTGGCGCGCCTCTCGAAGGCGCCGCTGGTCGCGACCCATTCGAATGCCCATGCGATCACGCCGTCGGCCCGCAACCTGACCGATCGCCAGCTCGATGCGATCCGCGACAGCGACGGCATGGTCGGGCTCAATTTCGCGACCTGTTTCCTGCGGCCCGACGGGCGCATGCGCACCGACACCGGCCTCGACACGATGCTGCGCCATCTCGACTATCTCATGGAACATGTCGGCGAGAATCGCGTCGGGTTTGGGTCGGACTTCGACGGCGCGCTGATTCCGGCCGAGATCGGCAGCGCCGCCGGCCTGCCGAACCTCGTCGCCGCGATGCGCGCGCATGGCTATGACGAGGCGCTGCTCACCAGGCTGGGCTCGGAAAACTGGCTGAGCCTGCTGGAACGAACCATCGGTTGATGCGATGTCGCGGTGGCGGCCTGACTTTGAGAGGAAGAGCGGGGATATGACTTTCGTCCGGCGACTGGCAGGCGCTGCCGCAATCCTGACCTTTGTCCTCGCTTCTGCGGTGATGGTCGGATCGAGCGAGGCCCAGGAGCCGGCGCCCGCGACGCCGCCGGCAGCGGGCGCAAAGCCGCCGGCCGTCGAGGCGCAGCCGGTCACGCCGCCGCAACTGACCGTACCCGCGACCGAGCCCGTCGAAGAGGGCATTCCCGAGCCGGCTGTTCCCCCCGACGAGGCGCCCGTCGGCGCGAATGATGGCGACGCGGTCGTCGTCGGTCCGCAGCGGCCGATCCGGGTCGGCGTTCATGTGAGCGCGCCCTTCGTCATGAAGCGTGGCGGCAAATTTACCGGCATGGCGATCGACCTGTGGGAGAACCTCGCCGGTGATCTGCAGCGGACATTCACCTATCAGGAGTTCCCGACCGTCGGCGCCCTGATCAAGGCTGCCCATGACGACCAGATCGATATTGCGGTTTCCAACATCACCGTGAATGAGAGCCGGGCGCGGCGGATCGACTTCACGCAGCCATGGTTCGATGCCGGGCTTCGGATCATGATCAATGAGCGCAGTCACGCCAGCGTCCTCGACGTGATCGGCGAACTGCGCGATGCCGGCTTTCTCACCACCTATGCCCGGATCGGGTTGGCCCTTCTGCTGGCGACCATCATGATGACGTTGTTCGATCGTCATTTCGATAGCGCCTTCCCGAAGCGCTGGCGTGATGGCTTCGCGGACAGTTTCTACACGGTGATGCAGATCGCGACGACCGGAAAGCCGGCGACGCGCAAGAACCTGTTCGGTTGGCTCGGCCGCATCTGGCAGGGCGTCTGGCTGATGGCGGGCGTCGCGGTCATCGCCTATGTCACCTCGTCGGTGACCACCGTGATGGCGACGCTCTCGGCTGCCAACCAGATCCACAATGTCGAGGATCTCGAGGGCCGTACGATCGGCGTGATCAAGGACACCGTCTCCAATGATTTCGTCCGTGAGCAGGGCCTGCGCAATATCGCCTTCCTCACATTCGACGAGGCGATCGCAGCGCTGGAAAGCGGCGATGTCGACGCCATCATCGAGGATGGCCCTGTGCTGCAATATTACATGTACACGCATCCCCGCGCCGATGTGCGGCTGGTCGGTCCGCGTTTCGAGCCGAGCAAATATGCCTTCGGCACGCCGCAGAACAGCGTCCTGCGCCGTCCCGTGACCATCGAATTGCTCTCGTCCGAGGAGCACGACGAGATCGACAAGCTGCGCCTCAAATATTTCGGGCAGGAGCAATAGCCGGATCGGCCGGCGCCGGCCGCGTGAACCCCTTGCTGGCCGCCAGCATCGCCTGCGTATAGTCAGCCTTCACCGACCCATCGCGGAGCGCCGCAGCCGTCGTCTCCTCGACCATGCGGCCCTGGCGCAGCACGATCAGCCGCTCGCAAAGATGCGCCACCACGGCGAGGTCGTGACTGACCAGGATATAAGCGAGGCCGAAGGCGCGACGCAGCTCTTCCAGGAGGTTGAGGATCTCGGCCTGCACCGAGGCATCGAGCGCCGAGGTCGGTTCGTCGAGCAGCACGATCCTCGGCCGGAGGATCAGCGCACGGGCGATCGCGATGCGCTGGCGCTGACCGCCGGAAAGCTGATGTGGATAGCGGAAGCGATAGGACGGCCCGAGCCCGACCTCCTTGAGCGCCGCCACGATCCGCGCCTCGGCATCGGGAATCCGATGGATCGCCAGCGGTTCTGCGAGGATCTGGTCGACCGTGTGGCGCGGATGCAGCGAGGCATAGGGATCCTGGAACACCATCTGCACGGCGGTGAAGAAGTCCATCCGGCGCGGCGTCGGAACCGCGACGCCATCGAGCATCAAATGGCCGCCTGAAAGCGGCGCAAGTCCGGTAATGGCGCGCAGCACCGTCGATTTGCCCGAGCCGCTCTCGCCGACAAGGCCGAGCGATTCGCCGGGCGCCAGCGTGAATGAGACATCGTCGAGCGCCGCGACCGTGAGCCGCCCGACGCCGAACCGGACGGAAAGATGCGACGCTTCGAGCAAGGGTGGTGCCGTGGTCATCGGGCCCAGGCCGGATCGCGGGTGAGCACGGGGAGCGGATGGCTGTCGCCCGCGAGCTTCGGCAGGCAGCCGATCAGCCCGCGCGTATAGGGATGCCGCGCCGCGCCGAGCGCTCCCGAAGCAAGTTCCTCGACGATTTTGCCGGCATACATCACCAGAACGCGGTCGCAGAACGAGGCGACCATTTCGAGATCGTGGCTGATCAGGATGAGGCCCATGCCACGCTCGGCGACGAGCTGGTCGAGGATCCGCAGCACCTCGCCGCGCACGGTGACATCGAGCGCCGAGGTCGGCTCGTCGGCGATGAGCAGTTCCGGCCCGGTGATCAGCATCATCGCGATCATCACGCGCTGGCCCATGCCGCCGGAGAGTTCATGCGGATAGAGCGCCATGACGCGGTCGGGCGCGGTGATGCGGACGTCTTCCAGCATGGCCAGCGCCGCCCGCTTCGCCTCGCGATGCGAAACGGGCGCATGGGCGCGGTAGGATTCGATGATCTGCTGCCCGACGGTCATCACCGGATTGAGCGAATAGCGCGGGTCCTGCATCACCATGGTCATGCGACTGCCGCGAAGGCTCCGCCGGACCTGCGGCGATGCGGTCATCAGCTCGATGCCGTCGAAGACGAGGCGGCTTGCGGTGACTTCGCCGGGCTTGGCGGTGAGCCCAAGGATGGCGCGCCCGGTCTGCGATTTGCCGGAGCCGCTTTCCCCGACAATGCCGAGCCGTTCGCGCCCGAGCGTGAACGAAATCCCCCGCACCGCTTCGACCGTGCCCTCGGCAAGGGGGAAGCGGACGCGGAGATCCTCCACCTCAAGCAGCGGCGCGGTCATCGCGCGGCCTTTGGATCGAGCGCGTCCCGCAACCCGTCGCCGAGCAGGTTGAAGCCGAGGCTGACGACGAAGATGGCGATGCCCGGCACCGCCGCGACCCACCACTGATCCATGAGGAAGCGTCGGCCCTGCGCGATCATTGTTCCCCATTCCGGCGTCGGCGGCTGCGCGCCGAGACCGAGAAAGCCAAGCCCTGCGGCGGTCAGGATGATGCCGGCCATGTCGAGCGTGACGCGCACCGTCACCGATGAAAGACAGAGCGGCACGATATGCTTCAGGAGGATGCGCAGCGACGAGCCGCCTTGCAGGCGGACCGCGTGGATGAAGTCGCTGTTGCGGATGGTCAGCGTCTCGGCGCGGGCAAGGCGCGCATAAGGCGGCCATGCCGTGATGGCGATGGCGATGATCGCGTTCTCGATGCCGGGTCCGAGCGCCGCGACGAAGGCGAGCGCGAGGACGAGGCGCGGGAAGGCGAGGAAAATGTCGGTGATCCGCATGAGGATGCGGTCGATCCAGCCGCCGAAATAGCCGGAGATCGTGCCGATCGCGAGGCCGATCGGCGTGGCGATCACCGAGACGAGGATGACGACGGCGAGCGTCAGCCGCGAGCCGTAGAGAAGGCGCGAATAGATGTCGCGCGCCTGATCGTCGGTGCCGAGCCAGAACACCGGTCCCGGCGGCAGCAGTCGCTCGGTCCGAAGATCACCGCTCGCGATCGGCGAATGGGTAGCGAGCAGCGGTGCGAAGACAGCGACGAAGATCAGCAGCACCACGATGGCGAGGCCGGCCATGGCGGTCGGATTGCGCGACAGCCGTCGGAAGCCCTGCCAGGCATGGCCAAGCCGCGCCTGCGCCCGCGATTGCGGCTCGGCGGTGGTGAGCCAGGCGGCGAGCGATGAGGATGTGCCGGCCATCAGCGCGTCCTCGGATCGAGCAGGCGGTAAAGGAGGTCCGAGACGAGGTTCAGCGTCACGAAGGCGGCGCCGACCACCAGGGTGCCGCCAAGGACTGCGTTCATGTCGGCGTTCTGCAGCGATGACGTGATGTAGGAGCCGATGCCCGGCCAGGAAAACACCGTTTCGGTCAGCACGGACCCTTCGAGCAGCGTCGCATAGGAGAGCACCACCACGGTCAGAAGCGGCACGGCGGCGTTGCGCAGCGCGTGGCGCCAGACGACGCGCGCCTCGGAGAGGCCCTTGATCCGCGCCGTCACGACATATTCCTGCGCCAGCTCGTTGAGCACGAGGGCGCGCGTCATGCGGCTGATATAGGCGAGCGAGAAATAGCCGAGCAGGCAGGCGGGCAGAATGATGTGGCTGACGGCATTCCAGAACACGTCGATCTGGCCCTGCATCAGGCTGTCGACCAGCAGCAGGCCGGTGACCGGCGTCACCAGATAGTCATAGGCGATATCGATCCGGCCCGGCCCGGCCACCCAGTCGAGCTTGGCATAGAACAGCAGCAGCGCCATCAGCCCGAGCCAGAAGATCGGTACCGAATAGCCGACGAGGCCGATGATCCGCACGATGTGGTCGAGCACGCTGCCCGAGCGAACGGCGGCGAAGACGCCTAGCGGCACGCCGATGAGGGTACCGATCAGCGTGCCGAGCGTTGCGAGTTCGATGGTCGCCGGGAAATAGGTGCGGATATCCTCGATGACCGGATTGGTCGTCAGCACCGAGCGCCCGAAATCGCCGGTCACTGCCTTCACGAGATAGATGCGGAACTGTTCGACGAGCGGCAGGTCGAGCCCCATCTCGGTCCTGACCCGCTGATAGGTGGCCGCGGATGCGCGGTCGCCGACCACCGCCAGCACAGGGTCGATCGGCACGATGCGGCCGATGACGAAGGTGACGACGACGAGCCCGAACAGCGTGATCGCGAGGGTCAGTAGAAAGCCGGCGATGCCGCCGGCAAGGCCAAGAGCGGCGCGTCCGCGCCGCTCCGGCGTCGTTGCAGCCATCAGGCCAGAATCGAGGCTCAATCCTTGCTCGTGCTGGTCGCGAGGTTGTTGTCGAAGGACGGACCCATGATGAAGCCCTGGACGTTGGACCGGAGCGCCGCGCTCTCCGTCTTCTGGAACATGATGACGAACGGCCCGTCGGCCATCACGTCGCGCTGCAGCTTCTCGTAAAGCGCTGCCCGCTTCGCCGGATCGCGCTCGAGGATTGCTGCCCCGACCTCAGGGCCGAGCACGGGCGTCGGCCAGGCATTGCGCCAGGCGAGTGTTTTCGACGACGCGTCATCCTTGTTGTCGGGGTTGGAAGCGAAGGTCTGGGCGTTGGAATGCGGGTCCTGATAGTCGGAACCCCAATCGCCGATATAGATGTCATGCGCGCGGGCGCGGTATTTGGTCAGCGTCTGCTTGCCGTCGCCCGGGATGATCTCGACCTTGACGCCGGCCTTGGCAAAGCTCGACTGGATCGCCTCGGCGACGCCGGTGATCGGCTGCGTGGAACGCACATCCATGGTGACGGTGAAGCCATCCGGCAGGCCAGCCTTGGCCAAGAGCGCCTTCGCCTTGTCGACATCGAGTGCATAGGGATTGTCGTTGACCGCGCCGAGGAAGCCCTTCGGCAGGAAGGCCTGATGAACGCTGGCCTGATCCTTCATGATCGTATCGACGATCGCGCTGTAGTCGACGAGATATTTGAGCGCCTCGCGTACCTCTGGCTTTGCGAGGTTGGGATTCTTCTGGTTGAGGCCGAGATAATAGAGCGTGCCCTTGGGCGCCCGCTGGATCTTGATATCGGGGTTGCCTGAAAGAGCCGTGATCTGCTCAGGCCCGAGATTGCGCGCGATGTCGACATCGCCTTTTTCCAGGAGAATTCGCTGCGTCGCGGTCTCGGGAATGTGGCGATAGATGACGCGGGAAAGCGGTGTCGGGGTGCCCGAGAAATTCGGGTTGCGTTCCAGCACCACCACCTCATTGGCGCGCCAGTCGCGGATCGTGAAAGGACCGGAGCCGGCATAATGCGTTTTCAGCCAGCCATTGCCGAGATCGCCATCGGCCTCGTGTTCGAGCACCAGCTTCTTGTCGACCACCGAAGCGACGGATGACGTCAGCGCATAGAGCGCGAAGCTCGGCGCATAGGGGCGGTCCATTGTGAAGTCGAGCGTGTAATCGCCGGTCGCCTTGATGGCATCCTTCACATTGTCCTTGGTGATGCCGAACTGCGTGATGATGAAGGCCGGCGACTTGTCCAGCAGCACGGCCCGCTGCAGCGAGAATTCGACATCGGCTGCGGTGATCGGATTGCCCGAGGCGAATTTCCGCCCCTCGCGGATCTTGAAGCTGATCGTCTTGCCGTCGTCCGAAACCGTCCAGCTCTCGGCCACCACGCCGAACATCTTGGAGACGTCGTCGAGGTCGTAGCCGATCAGTCGCTCATAGGTGTTGCCGGCGATCTCGGTCGTCGAGAATTCGAACAGCTCGGCCGGATCGAGCGAGATGATGTCGTCGATCTGCCAGGCCTGGACCAGCGTGTCCTTCGGCGTTGCCGCGAACACACTGGAAGAGGCGAGCGCGACGGCGAAGACCGCCGCCGCGAGACCTCTACTGACGAAAGCCAAACCCATGATCGCTCCTCCGGCTGCATGACGCGGATCGGAGAAGTCTGCCTCGCGGCGTCGCCGCCGTCCATGGCCTTGCCGGGATGTCAGGCCGCCAGCGGCTCGAACACCAGCGACTGATGCAGGAAGACGCCGGCCGCGACGCCATCCGCCGATGCCCAGGTCGCGTTATGCGGCGCGCGGGCGATGTCGCCCGCCGCGAAGATGCCGGCGACCGTCGTGCGCTTGCGCTCGTCGGTGCGGATGATCGGGCCGAGCGGGGTCTCGTCGAGCGCGCAGCCGAGCCGTTCTGCGAGATCGCTGTTGTGGCGCACCACCGGCCCGACATAGAGCGCATCGATCGGCACGCTGCGGCCGTCAACCAGTTCCACGGCCGAGAGGTCGCCGCCATCGCCAGTGAGCGTCCGGACCGGGGCCGGCTCCAGCGCGATGCCGCGCGCGCCGAGCTTTGCGGCGGTCTCAGTGTCGGGCACCGGCCCGCCATTCAGGAACAACGTGGTCGGCCCCCAATCCGCGACCAGCAGCGCCTGATGCGCCGCCATCGGGTGTGACTGCAAAACGCCGAGACGGCGGCCGGAAAACTCGAAGCCGTGGCAATAGGGGCAATGCAGGACGGTCGCGCCCCAGCGTTCGGCGAGGCCCGGCACATCGGGGAGCGTGTCGGAGACGCCATAGGCGAGCACCAGCTTCTGGGCCGCGAATGCTTCGCCGCTGGCGGTCGTGACCGAGAAGCTTCCGTCGCTGCCGCTGATATCGATGACTTCGCCGGCGAGCGTCCGCGCATTCGGATAGCGCTGTATCTGCGCGCGGGCGGTTTCGATCATCGCCAGCGGGTTGCTGCCGTCCTGCGTGAAGAAACCGTGCGAGGCATCGGCGAAGCGGTTGCGCGGCCGTCCAGCATCGACGACCAGCACGGGGCGGCCCGTGCGGGCGATTTGCAGAGCGGCGGAAAGGCCCGCGAAGCTGCCGCCCACGATGACGGCGTCATAGTTTGGCATGATTGGTCTCCAGATCGACGGAACGGCCGCTGGCGACCATCCGGGCGTGAAAGTCGGCGCTGAGCATGGCGAGGGTGACGGCGCCGAAGCGGGCGAGCAGCAGCGCTTGCGCCTCCGCGAGGCTGTCGTCGAGCGCGGCATTCACCGCTTGCTCAACAAGGCATCCGGGGCTTTCCGTGCGGTTGCCGATGGCGAAGAGGTCCGGCTGGCCGAGCGCGTCATAGATGTCGCGCAGTGTGATCGCCGCGAGATCGCGCCCGATGGTCCAGCCGCCGCCATGGCCCTTTTCCGAGCGGACGAGGCCGGCCTCACGCAACCCCGCCATGATACGGCGCACCACGACGGGATTGGTTTGCATGGCCCGCGCCATCGTTTCCGACGTCACGGGCCCCTTTATTTCGGCCATGTGCAGCAGGACATGCAGCACGCCCGACAATCGGCTGTCGCGTTTCATGTAATTTTGTATGTTACATGAAACGGCGCGCGTCAAGAGGCAGCCGGCGCAGGTCGCGTTCAGGCGGGTTTGTCGGTGTCGATGCGGTAGCGGAAGTCGCAGCGTTTCGCGCCCGACATGATGGTCGTCGTGCGGGTCATGGTGATGCGGCTGTCATAGCCCTGGCAAAAGGTGCCGTCGCGCTGGCAGGAGAGAATGTCGCCGATCTCGCCGAGGCCCATGGCCTGGTACATCTCGGCATAGCGGCAGCGCGTCACGTCATAGTCGAAACGATCCGCACTCTCGGCAATGACCTCGAAGCGGAGCGCGTCGTCCTGGCGCCATTTTGGCTGCAGCGCGGCGAAGGTCGCAAGGTCGGTCGGGCCGGGTTCGGCGGCGGCCAGCCGCCGACCGCTCTCGATCGCCGCGTTGGTAATGGCCGCCTTCAGCGCCGCCCGTGCTGCCTCCTTGCCGAACCGGGCGACCATCTCCTCGTAGATCGGCTTGATGATCTCGGCCTCGATCCGGCGGCGGGCGAGGATGCCGAGGCCGTTGACGGCGGCCTCGACCGTGGCGGCGGGGTCTTCATCCATCGCCATTTCAGGACGCCGGCTTCAGGTGGCGAACCGGATGGAAGGGTGCTAGAGCGGACGCGGCCCGGGCGATCGCGGCAGCGTCAATGCCGTGATGGCGATAGAGATCGGCGATCGTGCCGGTCTGGCCGAAATGCTCGACGCCGAGCGAGCGCGTGCGATGCCCGGCGACCGAGCCGAGCCAGCCAAGCGTCGCCGGATGGCCGTCGATGACCGTCACGAGGCCGCAATGCGCCGGCAATTTCTCGAACAGCCGCTCGACATGCGAGCGGGCATGGACGAGGCCGCGCTCGCGCGCCCGGGCCGCTGCCGTCCAGCCGGCATTGAGCCGGTCGGCCGAGGTCACGGCGAGAAGGCCGATATCGCGCCGGTCCTCGGCGAGCAGCCCGGTCGCCGCGATGGCTTCTGGCGCCACCGCGCCCTGATAGGCGATGACCAGCTCCGGATTGGGACCGGGCTCGCGCAGCCAATAGGCGCCGTCGACGATGGCGCGCGCAAGCTCCGGCGTCAGCGCGCGCTGCGGCTGTTCGAGCGGCCGGGTCGAGAGGCGGAGATACAGCGAGCCGCCGGTCTCGTCGCGCAGCCAGCTCTCTTCGTCGGGCAGAACAGTGCGCTCGTCCGGCGCGGCGTCGCCCTTGGAGCGCTGGATATAGTCGAAGCCGAAGGCGAGGATTGCCGAGAGTTCGTCGACGAAGGCCGGTTCGAAGGCGGCGAGCCCGTCCTGCGCCAGCCCGATCAGCGGCGTGCCGATCGATTGATGCGCGCCGCCCTCGGGCGCCAGCGTCACGCCCGAAGGCGTCGCGACCAGAATGAACCGCGCATCCTGATAGCAGGCATAGTTGAGCGCATCGGCGCCGCGATAGATGAAGGGATCATAGAGGGTGCCGATCGGCAGCAGCCGCTCACTGTTGATGGCGTGTGAAAGGCCAAGCGCCGAAAGCATCAGGAAGAGGTTCATCTCGGCAATGCCGAGCTCGAGATGCTGCCCGCCCGGCGAGAAGTCCCAGTTGAAGGTCGAGGGAATGCGCTCGGCCTTGAAGAGGTCGGCCATGCTTTCGCGCGCGAAGAGCCCGCGGCGGTTGACCCAGGGTCCAAGATTGGTCGAGACAGTGACATCCGGTGCCGTCGTCACGATGCGCCGCGCGAACTCATCATCGCCGCGCGCCACCTCGTTGAGGATCTGTCCGAAGCCGGCCTGCGTCGAGAGCAGCTTGCCGGCGGCCGGCGGAACGGGCAGGGCGCCGGGCACCGCGACGACCGGTGCCGCCGCCTTCTTGCGGCGCTGTGCGAAGGGCGCCGCGGCGATGAAGCGCTCAAGCTCGGCTTCCGGCGTTGCCAGCCCCTCGAAGCGGTCCCACTCATGGCCCGGTCGCACATGGAGGCTCTCGCGCAGCGTCTCGACCTGCGCCGGCGTCATCAGCCCGGCGTGATTGTCCTTGTGGCCGGCGAGCGGCAGGCCGAAGCCCTTGATCGTATAGGCGATGAAGCAGGTCGGCCGCTCATGCGTCCGCGCCTTGGCAAAGGCCTCGGTCAGCGTCGGCAGGTCATGGCCGCCGAGATTGGTCATGAGGCGGGCGAGTCCGGCGTCGTCGCGCCGCTCGATCAGCGCGGTGACGGCGCCCTGGTCGCCGATCTCGTCGAGAAGTCGCTTCCGCCACGCCGCCCCGCCCTGGAAGCAGAGCGCGGAATAAAGCTGGTTCGGACAGGTGTCGATCCACTGGCGCAGCGCCTCGCCGCCCGGCTCGGCAAAGGCGGCCTCCAGCAGCACGCCATATTTGAGGATGACGACATCCCAGCCGAAATTGGCGAAGATCGCTTCGAAACGCTGCCAGAGACCCTCCCGCACCACGGCGTCGAGGCTCTGGCGGTTGTAGTCGACGACCCACCAGCAGTTCCGAAGCCCATGCTTCCAGCCTTCGAGCAGCGCCTCGAAGATGTTGCCCTCGTCCATCTCGGCGTCGCCGACCAGCGCCACCATGCGGCCCGCCTTGCCGCCTGAGGTCCAGCCCTTGGCGCGGACGTAATCCTGCACCAGCGCCGAGAACAGCGTCTGCGCCGCGCCGAGGCCGACCGAGCCGGTCGAGAAATCGACGTCGTCGGTGTCCTTGGTGCGCGAGGGATAGCTCTGCGCGCCGCGAAAGGCGCGGAAATCCCGCAGCTTGTCGAGCGTCTGCCGGCCGGAGAGATATTGGATGGCGTGGAAGATCGGGCTCGCATGCGGCTTGACAGCGACGCGGTCCTCCGGTCGCAAGGCGTCGAAATAGAGCGCCGTCATGATCGTCGCGAGCGAGGCGGACGACGCCTGGTGGCCGCCGACCTTGATGCCCTCGTCATTGTCGCGCAGGTGGTTGGCGTTGTGGATCATCCACGCCGCCAGCCAGAGCACCTTCCGCTCCAGCTCGGCGAGGATCGCGACGGATGGCTGCTCATCCGCCCAGTTGGCATCCGGCATCGATGTCCTCCCTCATCCGCCGGCCACGGCCAGCTTCGGAAGACTAGCGCCGATGGCCTTGCGCGTCGACGAGGGATGACGCCTGATCGGCCGGCGTGATATGGCCCCTGCCGCCGAGGGGCGGGATGGAGACAAGCCAAAATGACAGTCGATGAAGCGCTTTCAGGCGCCGCGGAGTTCAGGGCGGGTGCCGACGCCGTGCATGCCTTCATCCTCAACGCCTTGCGCGCGGCCGGGGCCAGCGAGGACGCCGGGCGGTCGGTGGCCGATGCGCTGACGGAAGCCTCGCTGCGCGGTGTCGACAGCCATGGCGCGCGCTTGCTGCTGCACTATGCCAAGGTCGTGCGCACAGGCCGCATCAATCCAGCGCCGCGTCTCGCCGCCAAGATCACCGGCCCCGGGACGGTCATCGTCGATGGCGACAATGGCTTCGGCCACCATGCAAGCTTCTTCGCCGTCGACGAAGCGGTGCGTCTCGCGCGGTCGGCCGGCATCGCCGCGGCAACTGTCGTCAATTCCTCGCATTTCGGCGCCGCAGGCTGCTACGCGATGCGCGCCGCGGCCGCCGGAATGGCTGGTTTCGCCTTCTGCAATTCAGACAGTTTCGTGCTGCCGCATGATGGCGTCGCGCCGTTCCACGGCACCAATCCGCTCGCCTTCGCGGCGCCGGTTGCCGGCGGCCGGCCTTATCTGCTCGACATGGCGACCAGCATGGTGCCCTGGAACAAGGTCCAGGACATGGCGGTCAAGGGGTTGACGCTGCCGCCGGAGGTCGCGGTCGACGCGGCCGGCCAGCCGACGACCGAGCCGCTGCGCTCGGCCGCGCTGCTGCCGCTCGGCGGCCTCGGCTTCGGTCACAAGGGCGCCGGCCTCGCCAGTCTGATGGAGATCCTCTCTGCCGTGATGACGGGCATGCCACATTGCGCCGATCTGCTCGGCATGGTCGGGCCCGATCAATCGACGCCGCGCCGCCTCGGCCATTTCTTCATCGTCATCGATCCCGAGCGCTTCGTGCCGCGCGCAGTCTATGACGCCGGCATGGCGGCCTATCTCGCCAGCATCAGGGCCGCGCCCGCCCGGCCGGGAAAGGCCGTCATGGCCCCCGGCGACCGCGAATGGAAGGTCGAGGTCGAGCGCAGCCGCGACGGCATCCCACTCGCGCCAGGCCTCCGGCTGGCCTTCGATGCACTCGCGGATGAGTTGGGCGTCGAACGGTTGCAGCCGGTCGGTTGAAACGCCGCGCGTTGCAAGAAAGCCTGGATTGCCGGGTCGAGCCCGGCAATGACAAGAGTGAAGCCGCAGCTTTGCCTCAGAAGCTCCAGGCGACGTTGGCCTGAAGGGCGTTGTCGCTGACATTGTCGGCGAACTGGCCGATATAGGAGAGGCCGACCCGTGCCTTCGGGTTGATGAGCAGATCGGCGCCGAGTTCCACCAGCGCCGTGTTCTCGGCGATCGGCACGCCGCTCACCGAGAAGGTGGCGCCGGGCGCGCTGAGGAAGGCGAGATCGGCGCCTGTCTCCGTGTCGCCGAACGCATATTGCCATGCGAGCGCCGCGCGAGGCTGCAGGACCATGCCGCCGGAGAGGGCAAGATTGGTCGCCGCGCGGATGCCGAGCGTCGAATACCCGATGCCGAGGCTCTCGGCAGAGCCCGCCAATCCGGCAGACGCGCCGCTCTCCGAGAAGTCTTGCGTGTCGATATTGACATAGGCGAGGCCAGCGAACGGCTCCAGCGCCAGCTTGCTGACCGCGAAGCCGTAGCCGACTTCGCCGAAGACCTGCGCCGTCCCGCCGTCATATTGCGCGTTCGCCTGCTGCAGCGAGCCGGGATAGGCGATCGTACGGTCGGCATCGATCTGGTTGAAGGCATAGCTGGTGCCGAAGCGCAGGTTGAAGGGCCCCGCCTCGGTGCCGGCATAGAGCGCGACCAGCAGGCTGTCGACATCGAACGAACTGCCGAGCGCCGCGACATCGGCATTCGACCGGGAATAGCCAAGCGCGGCGCCGACCCGCCAGCGGTCGACATTGACGTCGACGCCCGACACGATGCCGCCGATATTGGCGCTGACGTCGGACGTGTCGCCGTCGCCGTCGAGATTGGACCAGCCGCCATAGGCCTGGCCCCAGAGCGTGGCGCCGGATGCGGTGACGCTCGGCTTGGCGACGGCGCCGGTGACGGTCGGGCCGCCGTCGGCAAGCGCTGCCATCGCGCCAAGCGCTTCGGCATAGGTGCCCTGGCGAAGACGGCCGAGCACGGCTTGGCGGCTATAGAGGCTGTCGCCGGCCAGCACCGATTGTTCGCTGGCATAGGCCTCGCCGGAAAGGGCGGCGAGCGCGACTGGGAGCTGGCTGGCGGAGAGCGCATAAAGCGGTTCCAGGCTGGCAGGTAACGCCGCCAGCGTATTGTCGCTCGTCCCGTTGATCATGGAGTCGATAGCGCTGCCGACCGAGAGCCGGTTCGGCGCCGTGGCGGGCAGGCTGCCGAGGGCGGAGGAAACGTCGATGGTGACGGTCGTCGGCGCATACTCGAGCGAGGTGGCGAAGAGAGCCGGCAGGCCGGCGGTCGTGACGGTGTCGAAGGCGCCTGTAACCCCGCCCGTCGCGCTGACCAGTTCGTAAGACTTCAGGAGGTTGGTCGCCTGAATTGTCGTCGCCAGCGTGCCCGCGAGCCGCACCGTACCCGAGACGTCGAGCGAATCGTTGCCGCTTTCGGTGATCCGAAGCGCCAGAGTGCCGGCCGCCGTCTGCACGAAGGTGCCGCTGAAGGAATCGGTGACCGGCAGCCCGATGCCCGAGATGCCGAGCCAGCCGCTGTTCTCGAACCGCTGGTTCGAGCCGGCCATCGCATTGAGACGTCCGTCGATGATGCCGGCGTTGACGATCACCGTGCCGTCGGCATCCGCCCCCACCCGCACCGCATCGGCAGCGAAATCCGCCTGCAAAGTGCCGGAATTCAGCAGCGCGCCATAGCGACCATGCATCTCGACGGCCGCTCCCCCGCTGCCGGAGGCTGTCACCGAGCCGCTATTGGCCACGACGCCATAGGTTTCGCCGCTTAATCCGACGCCGCCAATGCCACTGACCGAGATGGAGCCGCTATTGGCGAGGTCGTCGCCCTTGATGCCGGAGAGAACCACGGCATTCTCGGTACCGGACCTCAGTACGCCCTCGTTGCTGATCGGATTGTACATGCCGGGGATGGTGGCGAGATAGCCGTTGATGGCGCCGTCGACGACGTAGATGCCGACGACATTCTCGCCATAGGCCGAATTCGACGACACCACGGCGCCAGGAATATCGATATCATACCAGCTGACCGAGCCGTCGGCGGCAAGATGCATCACCGACGGGTGCGCCACGCCATCGACAGAGGTCCAGTCGACGACCAGATTGTATTCGTTCGCTCGGCCGGCGCTGGTGATGCCTTCGAAATGCGTCTGTATCGAGCCGGGATGGTCGTAGGTGGTGTAGGTTCCCGTCGTCTGGTCGTAGATATAGCCGTGCTGCAGCGACAGCCCGCTGCCCGGATCGATGGCGCCATAACCGCCTGCGATCTTGTCGCCATAGATGCCATAGGCGGTCGTGCTAACGGCGCCCGGTACGTTGTTCGTCGTGTAGCTGCCGGTATCGATATTGTAGATGAAGGCATTGCCGGTCGCGAGATCGGTATCATAGTCGCCGACGGCCTGGTTGCCGAAATTGCTGTGCGCGATCGTGAACAGCGTCTTCCCGCCCGGTCCGTCCGGATAGGCTAGATAGGTCAGATTCTGACCGGGCGTGGCCGCGGCGTCATAGAGATAGCTGAGATCGTAGGGCGACGAGGCCTCGGTCTGGTAGCTGCCGACCGCGCGCAGGATGCCGTCCGGTGTGCCGAAGCTCGGCCCATAGGGCGAGGATCCGATCGCGCCCGGAAAATTTGCGCCATTGGCCGTCGTCTCGGGCAACGCTGCCCAGGTCCCGGCAGCGATATTGTAGTAGAGGCCGCCGGTCTCGTCCGTGCCCGGAATCGTATAGTTGCCGACGATATTGTCGCCGCGAATGCCGGTCAGAAACGTACCGTTCGCGCCATAATTCAGCGGCACATAAGTGAAGTCCAGCAGCGGTTCCGCTTTGGCCGAAGAGGCAAAGGCGCCGGCGCCAAGGCCGACTGCCAGGATCTTCAATGCGCGCGTGCGAGGAAAACCGGACAAGACTGGCTTGTTTTTCATGAGTGTCACCGTTGGCGCGCGCGATTCGTTTTTGAGTCGCAAGCTTATCTTTCGGATGACACGCAAGCGATGCCGCAGACGGGATTAATTTCGGCCATATCTCGGCCGCCTGCGCTTGCCGGCTCCGGCGAACCCGAAGCTAACCCTTGAAGGCCCAGAGATAGTCGTCGCGGAACGCGTCGAACAGCACCTTGGTGCCATAGGCATTGAGGTGGTTCGAATCGAAGAAGGCGAGCGTGCCGTCCTTGATCGGCATGCAGATGCGCTCGTCGCAGAAGAGATCGATCGGGTCGATCATGCGGGCATTGGGATAGGTCGCGACGATCTCCTGCATGATCGCGATGGTCTCGCGCCGCCAATCCTCCTCGACGGCGCGGGGCACGCCGCAGCGATCGGTCGAAAGTCCGAGCGCCTTCGAAAGATCGAGGCAGTTGAACGGGTCGGTGCGATAGAAGGATGGCAGCGGCGCCACGATCAGCATGCGCCGGCTGCCATCGCCGGCGAAGGTCTTCATCAGTTCGGCGAAACCCTCGCGCAGCCGTTTCGCGCTCGCGGCGTGGTCATCGCCGGTCTGGCGGAAGCGCGCGTTCCAATAGCCGTCGAGGATGACGAAATCGGCGCCGCCGACGCGCGGCATGAAGCGGTCGAGCTTTTCGACGAGCGGCTTGCAGAAGCTGTTGGCGGTCGCGGCCGGCCGGTCGAGCATGACGTCGATCGGGTCGCAGCCCGGCATGGCGAGCTGCAGGATCGAGATGCCCAGCTGCTCCGCCTCATATTCGATACGCGGCATCATCGCGAAGGCATGCGAATCGCCGACGAGCAGGCCGCGCGCGCCGATGCCGTCGAGGCAGCTCGTCTGGACGTCGATGTCTTCCGAAGCGCAGCCGTTGGCGGGATGGACCGCCGAGACCTCCACGGCTGCGACCATCGGATTGCCGCCGGCATTGCGATAGGCGAGCGCGACGATGCCGCCGGAGACGACCGTGACCGCAATACAGCCGGCGATGCTGGCGAGGAAGATGCGGATCGGCAGCCGGCGGTCGCTGCCGAGCTTAACGCGGCGGCGCCAGGCGAGGATCGGCAGCTCGATCGCATAGCGCGTCGCAATGGCGAAGAGCACGGCGATGGTAAGCGCGATCGCATCGACGCTGGCCTGTGGCACCTGCAGCGGCAGGAAGCGGCCGAACACCAAAAGCGGCCAGTGCCAGAGATAGAGCGCATAGGAGATCTGGCCGAGATAGACGACGGGCGCCAGCGACAGGAGCAGCGCCACGGGTCCGCGCGGTGCGACGAGCCCGCTCCAGATGACCAGCATCGCGCCGACGACCGGCATCAGTGCGGCCGCGCCGGGGAAGCCCATGACGCGGCCGAGCTCGGCATGGCGGACGCCCATCCATTCGAGGCCGGTGAATGTGATGCTGAGCGCGAGCAGCGCGAGGCCCGCGATGCCGGCGAGCGTGCCCGGCAGGAGGCTTCGCCGGCCAGACGCAAACGGTGCCGCCAGTGTAGCGAGGATGCCGCCGGCGACGAACTCCCAAGCGCGCCACCAGGTGAGGAAGAAGGCCGGGTTGCGCTCCGCCGCCCAGGGATTGGTGTCGAGCGGCGTCGCCAGGATGCAGCCGATCAGGCTGGCGAGCCCGATGGTCGCGGCAGCGATGGCCAGCAGCCGGCCCATCGGCCATTGGCGCCGCCGGGCGATGAGCGCGAGGCCAATCAGGAGCAGCGGCACGACCAAGTAGAACTGTTCCTCGACGGCGAGCGACCAGGTGTGCAGCAACGGCTTCAGCGCCGAGCCGGTGTCGAAATAGCCGCTGCGGAACAGGAAATAGACATTGGACAGGAACAGCGGCGCGAGCAGCGCCGAGACCGCGTAGTTGCCGAGCTCCCCGGGCGAACGCAACACCAGCGCGGCGCCGAGCACCGTGAACAGCAGCATCGCGCCATAGCTCGGCAGGATGCGCAGCGCCCGGCGGGCATAGAAGTCGAAGATCCCGAAGCGGCCGGCCGCCATCTGGCCGAGGATCTGGTTGATGATCAGATAGCCCGAGATGACGAAGAAGATGTCGACGCCGACAAACCCGCCGGCAAACCAGGGAACCTCGGCGTGATAGGCGACGGCGGCGACGATCGCTATGGCGCGGAGGCCGTCGACATGCGGCTTGTAGCCGTCTTTGCCGCCGGCCGGTGCTCGGTCGAGGCCGGGTTTCCCCGCTATGGCTTCGGCGCCGAGGCGCATGCGGCAATCCCGCGCTCGCAAATAGGACGCCGCCTTATGCGGCACCGGCCGTGTGACGGCAAGGGCGGTTGGCGCTTCCGCCACGATGCGTCGCAGCCTCGCCGCGTCTGCTAGACTTCGGCGAAGTGTTTGTCGTTCGAGGACCGATGATGGCGCAAGCAAGGGTGAAGACGCGGCAGGCGGGGGCCGAGGCCGCGCTGGCGAGGGCCGGCCGGGTGGCGCTCACGACCGATACCGGCGGGACGCTCGCCGTTACCACCCATGCGACCGAGGCCGGGTTCAGCCCGCTCGATCTGCTCCATTCCGCGCTTGCAGCCTGCCTCGCCTTGAGTGCCCGCATCGCGGCGAGCCAGCTCGGCGTGCTCGACCGGCTGGAACATGTCCGCGTCCATGTCTCGGGCGAAAAGGCCGAAGACGGGCCGGGTCGCATCGCCCGCTTCCTAGTGCGGTTCGAGATCGAGGGCGATCTCGATGCGGCGACGCGCGAAGCCATCATCGCGGCCGCGGAGGGCGACATCTGCACTGTCAGCAACACGCTGCGCGGCGCGCCCGAGATCATCCTCACGAAATAGCGAGGCGGAGGGAGCGAAGACGTGGCGCGCTGGCATCCAGCGTGGACAAGCTCGCGAAATCGCCGATAAATCACGCGAAGTCCACGCCGTCGGAGGCTATCCGCGGCGACAATCGTCCAGGAATCGCACTGTGTTCGAAGAAATCACCATCCCCACCGGGATTTCCGCCCGCCCTCTGGATGCTCGCCTGATTGCGCTCGCCGCCGCGCGCGCGAGCCAGCCACAGGTTTATGAGCGGCCGGTGGACGAAGCGCGTCGGCTCTTTGTCGAGGCGCGCCTGCCGCTGCGCTCCGGCGATGGTCTCCTGACCGAGGATCGGACCATTCCCGGGCCGGCCGGTCCGATCCCGGTGCGGCTCTACCGCCGCTCGGGTGCATCCGGACCCCTGCCGATCCTCGTCTATTTCCACGGCGGCGGCTTCGTCCTCGGCAATCTCGATTCGCACGACATCGTCTGCCGCCGCTTTGCGGAGCGCGCGGATTGGCTGGTGCTTTCAGTGGATTATCGCCTGGCGCCGGAACATCCCTATCCGGCCGCGGTCGAGGATGCCTATGCCGGCCTGCTCTTCGCCGCGAATGAAGGCGCCTCGATCGGCGGGGATCCGGCGCGGATCGCGCTCGCCGGAGACAGCGCCGGCGGCATGCTCGTGCTCGCGACGGCGCTTCGCGCCCGCGATGACAACGGCCCGGCCATTGCCGGCATGGTGCCCTTCTATCCGATGGCCGATCTCGTCGATATCGGCGAAGGCGAGAGCTACCGTGCCTTCGGCTCGGGCGATGTCGGTCTCTCGACACCCGATGTCGCGTGGTTCGTGCATTGCTATGCGCCCGATCCGGCGCGGCGCGGCGAAGCCTGCGCCTCTCCCGTCCGCGCCGAGAGCCTTGCGGGATTGCCGCCGACGCTCGTCGTTCTTGCCGAACACGACGTGCTGGTGGATGAGGGCAGGGCGGTGGCGCGGCGCATGAGCGAGGCCGGCGTCTCGGGGTTGCTCGTCCATGTCTCCGGCGTCAACCACGGCTTTATCAGCACGGATATCGGCCTGACCGAGGTTCCGGCTGTTTTGGACATCGCTGTGCCTTGGCTGGCGCAACGTCTCGGCGCGTGAAGCCTATGGCTGGTTCTCGGGCGGGGCGGAGCCGTCCCAACGGATGAGATAGGTCCAGGCGGCATAGGCCAGCATGCCGCCGACAATAACCATCCACAGCGGATCGCGGATGAACAGCGCCTCATATCCGAACCAAACCGCGATCAGGGCCACCATGGCGACGCGCCGCCAGAGCGGTCCGAAAAAGACCCGCTCGGTCTCGCTTTTCATGGTGTCCTCCCTCGCGCCTGCGTCGCGGCCTGTTGTGTGCGTCGGAAATGCCGAGGTCAAGTGTCTGAAAGATCCCACGCTTCCAGCGAATCTGGCGCCGATTGAAACCTTCTGTCATCCATTCAAGAGGACAGTGCGATCTCGGGCTGCACTGGCACATCGCGGCTTTGCATGTATTGTCAAGGAACTGAATGGGGAACCGCACGCGTCTCGGACCGGAATCGGCGTCTCGTGAGGCGAACGAATATGACGGCTTGAAAGTCGAGGTCGCCATGGGCGAACCGGCCGGATCTGTATTTCAAAGGTTCCAGAACGAGATTCTCGAGGCCATCGCGCTCGGGACCCCTTTCGGGGATGTCGCGCTGCTGATCTGCCGCAAGGTGGAGGCGTTGGCCCCACGCGCCAAGTGCACGCTCATCCGCATCAAGGGTGGTCGACTTATTCCCATCGCCGCGCCGAGCTTGCCGGCCGCCTATTCCGCAAAGCTGCAAGGTTTGCTCATTGGCCCGAATGTCGGATCGTGCGGCACAGCGGCCTGGACAGGCCGTCCGATAGAGGTCCGCGACATCGAATCCGATCCGCTCTGGGCGGATTATCGCGATCTCGCGACGCCCTTTGGGCTGAAGGCTTGCTGGTCGACCCCGATCATGGCCACCGATGGCAGTGTTCTCGCGACATTCGCGCTTTATTTCGACGAGCCGCGTGGCCCGACAGCGCGCGAGCGTCGCCTGGTCGAAGCCTGCGTCCATCTCAGCGCCATCGCGATCGAGCGCAGCGACGCGGAGGAAGTAGCCTACCGTCTCGCCAGTTTTGATCCATTGACCGGCCTGCCGAACCGCCGTTCGTTCGATGCAGCCATCGGCAGGCTTTGTGCAACCTCCGGCGCCCTCTTTGGCCTGATTCTCGTCGGCGTAGAGCGTCTCGATATGCTGGATCTCGGCGTCGAGGAGTTGTCCTCGGAAAATGTGCTCAGGGAACTCTCGCTGAGATTGCAGGGCCTCGGCCCCGAGTCATCGGCGTTCGGCCTGGGCGGTAGTCTCTTTGCCGTCATCGTCTCGCCTTGCGCCGATCACGAGCGGCTGCGCCAGGTCGGCCTTGGTGTGCTGTCCGTCTTGCATCAGTCACGAGACTGGCTGTCTGTAGCGGTCGATCGCGGCGTGAGTCTCGGAGGCGCGCTGTTCGGGCTTGACGGGACCACGCCCGAGGTGTTGCGCCAGAACGCCGAACTCGCCCGCTCCGCCTCGCGGTCGGATCTCCATTCCGGCTATGCCGGCTTCAAGCCGCAGTTGAGGACCGCCGCGCTGAAGCGGCGTGCGACCTACTCTGACGTCGAGATCGCGCTCGCTGAGGAACGCATCGTCCCCTATTACCAGCCGGTCGTGCACATCGACAGCGGGCGCATCGTCGGGCTCGAGGCGCTGCTGCGCATGCAGAGACGCGATGGAAGCATCGTGGCTGCCGCGGATTTTCAGGAGGTGTTTTCAGATCCGCGGCTGGCTTACAATCTGACCGACCGCCTGATCGCTGGGGTGGCCACGGATGTTGCCGGCTGGATGGCGGCGGGAATCGAATGCGGCCATGTCGGCATCAATGTCGCGCCAGCCGATTTCGTAGGCGAGAGTTTCGTCACCAGGCTGGAAGCCGCTCTCGGACTAACCGGCGTGCCACTGAGCAAGATCATCGTCGAAATCACCGAGATCATCTTCATGGATGACCCGAAGCACAATGTCGCGGATCTCGTCGATGAGTTGAGACAGCGCGGTATTCGGGTCGCGCTGGACGATTTCGGTACCGGATTTGCCTCGCTGACACATCTGCTGAGCTTTCCAAGCGACATCATCAAGATCGATCGGTCCTTCATCGACCGTCTGCTGACGGACAAGCGCAGCGCCGTGATCGTGAAGGCGCTCGTCGACATCGCCCTGAAGCTCGGCAAGCGGGTCGTGGCCGAAGGCATCGAGACGCAAGAGCAGGCAGACCGGTTACTCGAGTTCGGCTGCAAGCTCGGCCAAGGCTACCTCTTTGCGAGGCCCGCCGATGTCGCGGTGACCACCGAGCGCTTGTCTGGCCGCCATGCTGTCGTGAACGCCTGAGCGATCAGCCGGGCTTTCCGTGCGTGCGGCCGGCGACAGCCCAGGTCACCAGGCTCATCAGCGCCACGCCGAGAATGATCCCCACCAGCCGCTGCACCGGAGGCACGATCGACGTCGGCGGTCCGCTATCGACGAGCGTGACCAGGAAGGCGATGGCGGTCTGCGTGCCGATATAGGCGTTGGCTGTACCGCCGAGATGGATGCGCGCCGAGAGGTACACGCCGAGCGTCAGGGCGGCCGTCCACCAGACAAAGCCGGTCGCATCGATGCCGATCACGGCGAGCCCGGCAGCACCGCCGATGAAACAACCGATGATCCGCTGCAGGCTGCGGTGACGCGTCGCAACGGGATTGGCATCGATGACGATGAGGCTGGAAACGATGACCTGAGTGAGAGACGGCAGCGAGAACGAGGTCCACGCGAAGAGGATGGCGAGCGTGCCGAGCGCCGCAGCATAAGCGAGCCGGCGCGCATCCGCCGGTGTGACCGAAGACGGATGCGCCACGATCCGCGTTGTCCCACCCGCGCCCGGTCCGAGCGCCCAGCTCGCCAGTGTCGCGACACTGACGCCCGTCACGATCTCGTAGCATCGGTTCTGCGCGAAATCATAGAGCCCACCGGGGTCGCCGATGCTGGCGACGATGACGAGCAGGAACGTTACGCCGCCATAGAACCAGGCATACGCGAAGGCGCTGCGCTGGCGCCCATAGATCGCGATGCCTGCGGCGAGCATGGCCGCAGCCGCCTGTCCGATCGCAAAGCCTGCGAGAAGCTGAGCTGCGATATAGCCCGCGAACACGCCGGCAAAGGTGCCGGCGATGCGAAGCAGGCCCTTTGTGAACAGCTCGTCGCGATCGCTGTTGGCGATCACCAGCGCGCTGAGCCCGGCCCAATAGGGGTTCTCGAAGCCGGCGAGCAAGGCGACAAAGACGGCGCCGACGACCCCGACCGTCGTCGCGACGGCCTTGCGCGTCAGCGCGTCGTCCGGCCCGGTCCGTGCCGCTACCACAGTCATGGCCTAGAACCGGATCAGCACGCGCGCATCGGCGCCGAGCGGCAGCGCTTCGTCGGGCGGCACATCGTCAAGCGTGATCTCGATCGGGAAGCGGCGTGGCAGGCGGATCCAATCTGTGGTCGGTTCGATATAGGGAATGATCCGCTGGGCATCCGGAGAGCGCGCGATGCCGGCCGCGATCCCGCTGACATGGCCGCTGAGGATGTGCCAGGGCCGCGAGCCGATCGTGACCAAGGCAGGCTGGCCGACGGCAAGATGCGAGAGATGCCGCTCGGCCACATTGGCGACGATGCGCGGTCTTTCGGCGGTGACGATCGCCATCACCTCGGTTCCGACCGCCAACGAGTCGCCGCGACGGCGCGTGAACGGGACGATCCGGCCGGCGATCGGCGCGGCAACCTCGGTCTTGGAGAGGCGATAGCGCGCCTTGGCGAGCGCCGCCTCCGCTGCGGTTTCATCTGCCGTGGCGACCGTCACGCGCTGGTTGGCGACGCCGAGACTCGCCTGCGCCACCAGGCGGTTGGCATTGGCCGTTGCGGCATCCCGAATCGCCTCGTCGAGGCTGGCATCGGTCGAGAAGCCTTGCCCCGTCAGGCTGCGGATGCGCGTCAGCGTGGCGTTGGCATTGTCGAGCACGGCCTGCGCCGAGCCGATATCGGCTTTGGCGGCGCCGACCTGGTCATTTGCCAGCGAGAGCCCGGCCTTGGCCTGCGCCAACATGGCCTCGGCCTCGGTAACCGCGAGTTGGTAAGGCGTCGCCTCAATCGAGAACAGACCGTCGCCGGCAGCGACGGCCTGATTGTTCTCGACATGGATGGCGTCGATCGGCCCGTCGACCTCTGCCGACAGCACGACGACATCGGTCGTGACATAGGCGTCGCCGGTATAGGCGAGAAACTGGACGCTAATCTCGTAGCCGATGAATAGCGCAAGCGCGATTCCGACGATCAGCCGGACGGGATGGTCGAGCAGCCGGCGCAGCATCGTCGTTCGGTCCCTGCCTGGCGTGGTGTTCGCGCCATGTTCGCTTGCCGTGATCGCTCTGTCCATTGCCGCCGCGCGCATTCGCGAAACGGGCCGCTTGATCCATACAATTTCCGAATGTATGGATATCGCGGCGGCGCCGGTGTCGCCGCTATCAGCCGGGTCTGCGGGCGAAAACCGGACATCCCGTCTGGCATGGAAAAGGGCGAAATCGGGTCATGTCTGGGTGGAAACCGGTTGTGGATCGTGGGGCCGGGCCTCTGTTCCGCGGGATCGTCGATGCGCTCGCCGCGGACATCGCCGCCGGACGGCTCGTCCCCGGCGACCGACTGCCGCCGCAGCGCGCTCTTGCCGAGTCGCTCGAGATCGATTTCACCACCGTGACGCGCGCTTATGCCGAAGCGCAGCGGCAAGGGTTGGTCGAGGCGCAGGTCGGGCGGGGCACCTTCGTCCGCCGCCCCCACAAAAGGCCGCCGTCCGGCCGGATCGACCTCGCGATGAACATGCCGCCGCGCCCTGCCGATCCGCGTCTCGCCGCCCGGCTGTGGCAAGGCATTGCGGGTCTTGGCGAGACGCAGGGGCTCGATCTTTTGATGCGCTACCAGGCGCCTGGCGGCACGGCCGAGGACCGCGCCGCGGGTGCCGCCTTCCTGGCAGCCCGCATGCCGGGAACCGATCCAGGCCGGGTCCTGGTCACGCCGGGTGCGCAGGGAGCGCTCGCTGTGGTGACCATGCATCTGGCCACCCGCGGCGACGTCATTTTGGCCGATCGCCTGACATATCCCGGGTTTCGCGCGCTTGCCGGCCGGCTCGGCATTTCGCTTGTCGGCGTGCCCGCCGACGAAGGCGGAATGATGCCGGACGCGCTCGAAGACTGGGCCGCCCGGCATGGTCCGCGGGCGCTCTACCTCAACCCCACGCTCAACAATCCGACCACGATCACCCTCTCGCCCGAGCGCCGGCAGGCCATCGTCGCGGTGGCGCGGCGGCATGATTTCGCGATCATCGAGGACGATGCCTATGGCGCTCTGCCGGCCAAGCCGCCGGTGAGTTTCGCAGCGCTGGCGCCGGAGCGGACCTATCACGTCGCGGGCCTTGCCAAGTGCCTGTCGCCGGCACTGCGCATCGCCTATCTCGCCGTCCCGGACGAGGCGATCGCCGAACGGCTGGCCGGCTCCATCCGCGCTTTGGCCACCATGGTCTCGCCGCTCACGGCTGCGCTCGCGACCCGCTGGATCGGCGATGGCACCGCCGCCGCGCTGCTGGCCGCCATCCGGTCCGAGACGGCCGCCCTGCAGGCCATCGCGGCAGCGCAGCTTCCGCCTGACCTGTTCCAATCCGACCCGGCCGCCTTCCACGCCTGGCTGAAGCTTCCCCCCGGCTGGACCCGCGCCGCCTTCCTCGACCGCCTCGACGCCCCAGGCCTCGGCCTCGTCGCAAGCGATGCATTCGCCCTCGACGCTGCCCCCGAAGCGATACGCATCGGCTTTGGCGCGACCCCCGACCGCGAGAATTTCAAGGCGGCAATCTTGCAACTTTCGGCACTGATTTCGCGTTTTCCTGGCGAAGAAATGCTGGTCATCTAGCTGCGACGCCATGTCGTGCTTACAATTGATAATTGTATGCATACATTACATCACATCGTCGCCGCGAAAGGGACCGATCATGACTGCCGGCACGGAAAATGTCATCGGGACGCCTCGTCCTGAGGCAGAATGGCCGCCGCTCAGCCCGCTGCGGACGGGCATCCGTTGCCGCTGCCCGCGCTGCGGCGAAGGGCGATTGTTCAATGGCTTCCTGACGCTGAAGCCTCGCTGCGAGGTTTGCGGCCTCGACTATTCCTTTGCTGATCCGGCCGATGGACCCGCCTTTTTCGTGATCTGCTTTGGCTGCATCCCGAGCGTCGTGCTCGGCCTGTGGATCGAGACCGCGTTTTCGGCGCCCTATTGGGTGCACCTGTTCACGACCTTGCCCTTCACGCTCGCAACCTGCATTCCGCCGCTGCGACCGCTGAAGGGCTGGCTGATCGCAAGCCAGTATTACTACAAGGCCGAGGAAGGCCGGATGATAGAGCCGCCCCGATCCGGGCCCTCGCCCTAGACGCCGTCAATCGCGGGCCAACAACCGGTCGGCCGCCAGCCAGAACGGTGGCAGGCAAAGCGGCGTCGAGGAAAGCGGAAGGATCGAGGCAGCCGGGGCGACGCCGATTTCCTCGCTCATGAACGCGCGCCTTGCGACGATTCGCTCCCAGACATCCGGATAGAGAGATGCGAGTTCGGTGCGCAGCTCTTCATCGGCGAAGGTGACCGCGTCCTCGCAATTGAGTGCCCAGCCATCCGGCATCGGGACGGGAATCACGTCGATCTGGAACGGCATGCCCGAACCGATCGTCTCGGTGGAACCGGGTCTGACCGGCGAATGCACCCATTCGTCGTAGCCGACGAGATGACCCGGATTGAGCGCCGATTCGAGGCCCCCTTCGGCGAGTTCGCCGGTGACGCTGTCGAAGAGCGCCCCACCGGTGACGCCGATATCGGCGGTCTCGTACCAGGCGATCAGCCCACGAAAATAGGCTTTGGAAACGTCCAGGAAGGCGTCGTCGCCGTCATTGGCAAGGCCCGCCCGCGACGAAAGCCCGCCCCAATAGCTGACGGCGGTGGTGACGCCATCGCCCGCGCGTACAATACGCGCCGTCGGGCTGCGAAGGCCAACGACCGGCTCGCCGGCCCGGGCCGAGGCGAACATCACATGCGCGTTGAGCGCCTCACCGGCATAGCCCATACGGGCAACCGCCGCATATTCGCTATCGCCGTCGCGAAGTCCTGAGACGATCCGCCAGACGGCAGCCGAGGCGCGCGCCGCGCCCCATTCCCCTGCTGCGATCTGGTGCGCGTCGACGACCGCGCGGAGCCCTTGCTCCGGATGCATCATCGCCGGCGTTGCATCGGCGACCGCAGCCGGATCGCCGGCGGCGAGGCGCAGGGCATCGACGACGAGTGCCGAGGCCTGAAAGCTTGGCAACGGGCCGCTCCACTCGTCCGGCTCAAGATACTTCCAGCCGACGAGACCGATGCTGGCGCCCCGGCTGACGCCCGCATCCCTCAACACGGCAAGCAGATTGGGGCGCCGGCTTCGATCCTGGCCCATAAGGCTCATCGTCTGGCAGAGCATCGTCTCGATGCCGGGAAGACCGGCGAGCGGCGCATAAGAGAGGCACTCGTTGCCGACGACGAGGATCCGCAGGTCACCAGGACCGAGCAGGAACAGTGCTTCTTCGAAGCGCGGTTCGAAACCAGTCAGGAAGGCGATGTTGGCATTATGCTCGCGATCGGCATAAACGGCGATCCAGTCGGTCCCCACGCGCGCCTTCAGCGCCGTGATCCGCTGCTCGTAGATCGCTGCGGGAATCGTTGGCCGCTCCAGCGGGATGCCGAAGTCCGGAATGCGGACGGTTCGGAGCGAGATAGCCATGGCGTTTCCTCGATTATCATTTGTTCGAGAAGCCTAGACGCTTCGCGCCCTGCGGTCATCAAATTGCCAGCGGGTCCCGAAGAGGTTCTTCGATGGAAACGGCTGCACTCGAGCCGCGAATGATCAACTCGGGCGCAAAGAGCGTGCGCTTGCCCGCCGGCGGGCGCTTGCTGTCGATCTCGTCGAGCAGGGCGCCGATTGCGAACTCCGCCATCGCCACGGCCGGTGTCGCGACGACCGTCATCTGCGGGCTCATGATCTCGGGCCAGTCGAAATCGCCGATGCCGACAAGTGACAGATCGCGCGGACAGGTTTTTCCGGCGGCCAGGAGGGCCCGCATAGCGCCGATCAGCATCAGGTTGCTGAGCGCGAAGATCGCTGTCGGCGGATCAGCGCGGGCCAGCAGCTTTTGCCCGGCCTCGAAGGCAAGCTGCTGAACGAAATCGGCGGCGATGATCAGGTCTTCGTCGAGGACGATGCCGTGCCGCTGCAGCGCTTCGATGCAGGCGGCGAGCCGCTCGTCATGGGTCGAGACACCCGGGCGGCCAGCGATGATGGCGATGCGCCGATGGCCGAGCTCGACCAGGTGATCGATGGCAAGGGCGCCCGCCTTGCGGTCGTCGAGCGTGATGACGTCGTAGGGTGTGCCTTCGACATTGGAGCCGAACAGGACCGTCGGCACATTGATCGCGGCCATCAGCCGTCGCCCATGCGCGGCGTCCGAGCGGGTCGATATCAGGATCATGCCGGCCACGCGCTGCATGCGCATCATCTGGAGGATCCGCATTTCGTGCTCGGGATCCTCGTCGGTATTGTAGACGAAGGTCATGTAGCCGGCCTTCATGCAGACCGTCTCGATGACCCTCGCCACCATCGAGAAGAACGGGTTGGTGATGTCGGGCAGGATCACCCCGATCAGCCGCGAATTGCCGCTTCGCAATGCCTTTGCGGCCCCGTGCGGCAGGTAGCCGATGGTGGCGATCGCCGCCTCGACGCGCGCGATGACATCCTCGCTCACCGGCGCCGACCGGTTGATAACCGCCGATACCGTGGAGATGGCGACTCCGGCCTTGATGGCGACGTCTTTGATGGTGGCCACGATTCCTCACTTGCCTTCCGCGCCTCGCAGTGTATGACTCGAAACGTTTCGTGCAAGCGCCATGACGCTGCCGGTTCGGCGAGGAGGCTGGACCGCGGCCTCTCTGTTCAGTTGTGCGCGAAACGTTTCGACCCACGATGGAACAGCCATCGGAGCCGGCCATGACGCCGGCGGCGGAGGGAGGAGAGGAACGTGCTGAAGAAACTTGCGAAACTCGCACTATCGGCTGCGATCGGCTTGGCCGCGATGTCCGCTGCCCATGCCCAGTCCGACGAGACGGCAACGCTGAAGCTGATGTCGTTCGGCGGCGAGGCACAGACGGCGGCGATCAAAAACGCCATTGCCCGCTTCAATCAAAAATATCCGAAGGTTTCAGTCGAACTGACGATGGATCCGATCTCGACCGGCTGGGGCGACTATGTCACCCGCGTCCTCAGCCAGTACAACGCCCGCAATGCCGCCGACGTCTACGGTACGGCGATCGAGACGTTCCGCACTTTCGAGACCAAGAAGCTCTTTATCCCGCTCGATGATTATATCGCCAAGAATCCGGGATATTCCGACTTCGCACCCAGCCTGTTCGAGCAGTCTTCCTATGAAGGCAAGACTTACTTCATTCCGATCGGCTGGAACAACATCATGATCAACTACAACCGCGCCTTGTTCAAGGAAGCGGGGGTTGATTATCCGAAGCCGGAATGGACCTGGGATCAGTTCCGCGAGACGGCCAAGAAGCTGACGAAGCGCGATACCGCCGGCAATGCGACGCAATTCGGGTATGAGGTGCCCAACCAGTTCTTCTTCGTCCAGCCTTGGTTCTTCTCGAATGGCACGTCGATCCTGACCAAGGATTGGTCGGGCTCGAACATGTTGGACCCGAAGGTCGCGGAATCGCTGCAGTTCCTGCATGACCTCATTCACGTCGACAAGGTTTCGCCGATCCCCGGCAAGGATACGATGGACAACCAGTTCAATGCCGGGCAGGTCGCCATGATCTCGCGCGGGCACTGGATTGTCGAAAACGCCAAGCGCGCCAAGCTCGACATGGACGTGACCTTCCCGCCGCAGAAGGAAACCGGCATTACCGTAATCGGCTTCGGCGGCTATGCGGTGTCGCGCACATCGAAGAACCCGGAACTCGCCAAGGCTCTCGTCACGGAACTGACCAGCTTCGAGACGCAGAAGGAAGAAGGCGAGGGCGGTGGCGGCGTCCCCGGACGCAAATCAGCAGCGGACACCGAGGCATTCCTCGCCTTCCCGCCGAGCGCAGCGCTCTACTATAAATCGCTGCCGAACACGTTGCCCGTGCCCTCACCGGCGAACTTCCAGGAAGTCGAGAAGATCTTCATCCGCAACTACCAGGCCATGATGGCGGACGAGATCTCGATCCCGGAAGGCGTGAAGAAGACGCATGAGGAACTCGAAGCCTCGTTCAAGCGCCTCTCCGCCAAAGGCGGCTGAGGACGCCGGCCGAGCCAATCTTCCCCCTCTCCCGCTTGCGGGAGAGGGCTTGGGCGAGGGCGCTCGCTAGCGGCGCCGTCGCCGGAAGCCAAATAAAACCCTGACCCTACGCTCCCGCGGGCGGGCGAGGGCTCTCGCCAGTGCGACGACAAAGACCGAGCACAATCGCCATCGATCAGGAACGGGACATGACCGCCATTGCCGCAAATCGACGGTCCGAACTCAAGCGGGCGCAGGCGCGGGCCGGCTATCTCTTCATTTTGCCGTCTTTCGCGCTCTATCTCACATTCGTGCTGGCCCCGGTTATCGTCACCTTTCTGCTCGCCTTCACCTATTATGATGCGATCGACGGCGCGAGCTTCGTCGGGCTCGACAATTTCAAGCGCTTCTTCACCGATGGCCGTTCGCTTGAAATCTTCTGGAATACGCTGCGGTTTGCCTTCTTCGCCGTGACCTTCAATGTTGGCGTCGGCCTGGCGCTGGCGCTCGCGCTCAACCGGGCCATGCCGGCCTTCCTGCTCTATTTCTTCCGCTTGGCCTTCTTCCTGCCCGTGATCATCGCCGCCGCTTTCGTGTCGATCGTCTGGGGCTACTTCTATGGCGATGATCTCGGCATCATCAATTACTACCTGATCCGCCTCGGGATCACGCCGGTTCGCTGGTTGACCTCGTCCTCGACCGCGATGATGTCGATCATCATCATGGATGTCTGGAAGAACACCGGGTTCTTCATGATCATCTTCATCGCCGCGCTGCAGGGCGTGCCGAAGACCATCATGGATGCGGCGATCATGGATGGCGCCTCCTATTGGCGGCGCTTCTCGCGGATCATCCTGCCGTGGATCTCGCCGGTCATCTTCTTCAACATCGTCTATGCCTCAATCGGCGCGATGCAGGTCTATGAATCCATCGTCATCCTGACCTCCGGTGGCCCCGGCGACTCGACGCGATCGATGTCGATCTACATCGTCGAGGAAGCGTTCGGCTCCTTCGAGATCGGCTACGCGGCCTCGGTCTCCGTCATCCTCACCGTCGTCATTCTCATTTTGACCTCGCTGCAGCTCATCGCGTCGCGGCGTTGGGTCAGTTACTAGGGGGCCGCCGATGCAGACCCGCTCGCGTCAGCAATGGACCGATCGCGCCATCATCGCCATCATGGCCGTGCTCGGCGTGTTCATGCTGCTGCCCTTCATGTGGCTGTTCTCGATGTCGTTCCGCCCGGTGGCGGACGCCTACAAGATGCCGCCGAGTTTCCTGCCGCCGACCTTTGACCTGACCAATTATCGGGCCGTGCTTGCCTCGGAAATCCCGTTCCTCCAGATCTATTGGAACTCGATCCAGATCGCGGTGCTGGTCACGGTCGGACAGCTCATTACCTGTACGCTCGCCGCCTTCGCCTTCGCGCGGCTTGAGTTTCCGGGGCGCGACAGCCTGTTCTTCATCATGCTGGTCGGGCTGATGTTCCCGGCGCAGGTGACGATCATCCCGATCTATCTCGGCTATGCCGAGGCGGGGCTGCTCAACCGGCCGATCGGGCTGGCGCTCATGTATCTGACCTCGAGCTTCGGCGTCTTTTTGGTCCGGCAGTTCATGCGTTCGCAGCCAAAGGCGCTGGAAGAGGCAGCGCTCATGGATGGCGCCGGCTATTTCAAGATCTTCTTCCGTATTTCTCTGCCGCAGTTGCGGCCGGCTCTGTCGGCGCTCGGCATCATCACCTTCACGCAGACCTGGAATTACTATTTCCAGGCGCGCGTCCTGCTTGAACCACAGGAATCGATGACCCTGCCGGTCGCCATGGACATGCTCCGCGGCTTCATGGGGCAGGGCAACCTCTCGATGGTCATGGCCGCGATGAGCATGGCCGTCCTGCCGGTGATCCTCATCTTCCTTCTTGCCCAGAAGCTGGTGATCGAGGGCGTGACGATGAGCGGCATCAAGAACTGACGCGGATAGCACCGCGCGATCTCTTCAAGGAACAGGAACCCAGGGAATGCTGAACGATCTCGCTTCGATCGACCCCCGCTTCGTCTATCGCGATGCGCGCCGCCGCTATGCCATCTTTCCGCTTGGCGGCATCGGCGCCGGCGGGTTTTCGATCACCGGCGCCGGCCGCATGGTGGATTGGTCGATTCGCAATCGCCCCGAGCTGCATCAGTTCAACGGCTACAGTCATTTCGCCATCAAGGCCGAACAGGACGGCAAGCTGCTGAAGGCGCTGGTGCTGAACGGGCCCTATGAGGGTACGCCGACCGGCTCGCCCTCGGTCCGCAAGTTCGACGGCTTCGGCTTCGGCGCCAACCGCGATTCCATGGCCGGCGTGCCGCATTTTGCCGACGTCACCATGGTCGGCCGTTTCCCGGTCGCCGAATTCGCGTTTCATGACGAGCGCTTCCCCGGCGACGTGCGCATGCAGGCGCTGTCGCCCTTCATTCCGCACAATGACAGGGATTCATCGCTTCCCGTCGCGATGTTCGCCTTCGAAGTCGAGAACACGACGGCCGCGCCGATCGACTACACGATTGCGGGAACGCTGGGGAATTTCGGCTGCGACAGCGGTATTCATCGCTTCGTGCAGGCGGGCGGCACTTCGGCGTTGCATCTCACCTCGGCCGACGAGGATCGCGCCGCCGACCAGCGCGGCGATCTCGCCATCATGACCGACGCCGAGGATGTCGAGCATGTCGACTATCATTTCCGCGGCCAGTGGTTCGACAGCCTCAGCCTTTACTGGCGCGAATTCGCGCGCGCGGGACGGATGCCGGAGCGGCACTATGACAAGCCGCGCGAGGTGAAGAACATGTTCGCGCAGCCCGAGCACGGCACGCTCGCGGCGCGGATCACCGTGGCGCCAGGCGAGAAGCGCACCATCCGCTTCGCCATCGCCTGGAACTATCCCCTCGGCAGCATCTACTGGTATCGCCGCGACAAGCCCGACAGCCGCGCGACCGAGGGCTCCAAGCCGACCTGGAAGAACTTCTACGCCACGCAATGGGCGGATTCACTTGAAAGCGCTGGCGACGCCTTCGCGCGCTGGGACGAGCTGGCAGGCGCGACGCTGGCCTTTCGGGACGCGATCTTCGGCGCGGCGCTGCCATCCGAGATCATCGATGCGGCGACCGGGACGATGGGCCTGCTGCGCACCGCCACGGTCATCCGGCTTGAAGGCGGCGAACTCTGGGGCTGGGAGGGGCAGCACGAGCGCGAAGGCTCATGCGAAGGCTCCTGCACCCATGTCTGGAACTACCAGCAGGCGCTCGCCTCTCTCTTCCCGGCGCTGGAGCGCAGCCTCCGCGATACCGAGTGGCAATACAATCAGCTGCCGAATGGCGGCCTGACCTTCCGCCAGCGCCTGCCGCTCGGCTCGGGCTTCGATATCATCGGCCCCTGCGCCGACGGGCATTTCGGCGCGATCATCAAGACGTTCCGCGAATGGCGGCAGTCGGGCGACGATGCCTGGCTGGCGCAATGGTGGCCCAACATCCGCCGCGCGCTCGACTATGCCTGGTCGCCTGACAATCCCGATCTTTGGGACCCTGAAAAGACCGGCATTCTCTGGGGGCGCCAGCACCATACGCTCGACATGGAGCTGTTCGGGCCGAATTCGTGGCTGTCGTCGATCTATGTCGCGGCGCTGAAAGCGGCATCCGAAATGGCCACCGCCATGGGCGAGGCGGCGTTCGCGACCGAGCTTGGCGACATGGCGGCGAAGGGCGGCGCCTATATTGACCAGCATCTCTTCAACGGGCGCTGGTTCGCGCAGGGCCTCGATCTCTCCGACAGGGCCTTCATCCAGCGCTTCGACACCGGCCGGGCTGCCGGCGTGCTGGCCGACAGCTTCATGGACGCCTATTGGTCGGACGAATATTCCGAGATCAAATATCAGATCGGCCAAGGCTGCCTGACTGACCAGATCCTCGGCCAGTGGCATGCCGATATCGCCGGCATCGGCGACATCCTGGCGCCCGAGAAGGTCACCGCCGCGCTGAAATCGATCTTCGCCGAGAACAATCGCGCCTCGCTCGTCGATCACTTCAACCCCTGCCGCGTCTATGCCTATGAGAACGAGGGCGGCACGCTGCTCTGCTCCTATCCTGAAGGCACGCATGAGCCGGCCGTTCCCGCTCCCTATGCCGAGGAGGTGTGGACCGGCCTCGAATATACGGTGGCCTCGCACATGATCATGCGCGGGCTCGTCGAGGAGGGGCTGACCATCGTCCGCGCGGCGCGCGACCGTCACGACGGCTCCAATCGCAGCCCGTGGAATGAGATCGAATGCGGCAGCTATTATGCGCGCTCGCTGTCGAGCTATGCGCTGGTCAATGCCTGGAGCGGGCTGACCTTCGACCAGCGCAGCGGCACGATCGGCTTCGCGCCGAAGGGCGAAGCGCGCGGCACGCATTTCTGGTCGGCCGGGAAGGGCTGGGGCAAACTCGCCGTCGAAGGCGATAAGGCCACCCTCAGGGTTCTCGGCGGAGAACTCTCCGTTGGCCGCGTTGTGTTGCCTTTCCTTGCGGGTTCGGTGACCGTGAATGGCAAGGTCGCCATTCGCGAGGGCGAAGTGGTCGTGCTGCCGACCCCGGCCAGCCTCAAGGCCGGCGAGGCGCTCGTCATTCAGGCAGAAGGCTGAGAGGGCGGAGATGGCAAGGCTCGAACTCCAATCCGTCCGCAAGAGCTACCAGTCGGTCGAGGTGATCCACGGCATCGATCTAGCGGTCGAGGATGCATCCTTCACCGTCTTTGTCGGCCCCTCGGGCTGCGGAAAGTCGACGCTGCTGCGGATGATCGCCGGGCTCGAAGAGGTCACGTCGGGCGAGGTTCATCTCGCCGGCAGGCGGTGCGATCATCTGCTGCCTTCGGCGCGCGGCATGGCGATGGTGTTCCAGTCCTATGCGCTCTATCCGCATATGAGCGTCTACGAGAATCTCCGCTTCGGCCTCGTGAACCAGAAAACCCCGAAGCCGGAAATCGAGCGCCGCATCAATGAGGCGGCGGAAATCCTGCAGATCGGCCATCTGCTGCAGCGCCGCCCCTCTCAGCTTTCAGGCGGCCAGAGCCAGCGCGTTGCCATCGGCCGCGCCATCGTCAAGGAGCCGCAGGCGTTCCTGTTTGACGAGCCGCTCTCCAATCTCGATGCCGAGCTGCGCGTGAAGATGCGCAGCGAGATCGTGGCGCTTCACCGCCGGCTGAAATCGACCATGGTCTATGTGACGCACGATCAGGTCGAGGCCATGACCATGGCGGACAGGATCGTCGTGCTGCGCGACGGTATCGTCGAGCAGACCGGCGCGCCGATCGAACTCTACGCCCGGCCACGGAACCGCTTCGTCGCTGGCTTTCTCGGCGCCCCGCAAATGAATTTCCTCGCGGCCCGCGTCGATGCCGTGTCGGAGAACGGGCTCCGTCTCTCCGTCGATGAGGGCCGCGCAACGCTCCGCGCCGCAGTCGCAGGCCCGGGCGATCTCGTCGGCAAGACCGTGACAATCGGCGTTCGCCCTGAGCATCTGATCCATGCTGCTGATGGACCGCTGAAGTGTCAGCTGACGGCGCGCGAACTGCTAGGCGCCGAAACGATCCTCTTTTCTGCGCTGGGGTCCGGCGAGCGCGTCATCGCCTCGCTGCGCGGCATCCATGACATCGCCGAAGGTGCGGTCGTCGCCTATGACGCGGCGCCCGGCTATGTCCATGTCTTCGACGCGGACGGCACGGCGCTCGCGCCGCTGCGCTCCTGGCGCGAGGACTATGGAACCGCCGCCGGCCGAGCCTCGGCGGCGTAGCGATCGGCTTCCGGCGCGCTCACCGCGCCCAGATATCTGATTGCAGCAGGTAGTCGCGGGTCGAGCGGTCGAGCGGGTAGACCATCACGCCGTCGCGCCCGAACCACTTGTCGTGGATGTCCATGTAGCGGCCGCGGTAATCGGCGAGCCCATCTTCGAGATCGATGATGGTGTGATTGACGAAATCGCGCCAGGCGCTGTCGTTCTGCGGCAGCATGCAGGACATGGTTTCGTTGCCATACGGTGCCGAGCGCGGCAGCAGGACGACGCTGCGGTTCGGCTCGAACTTGCGGGAGAGGCCGAGCAGGACCACGCCGATATTGGCGACGCCCTGAACGTCGCCCTTGCCGAGCGCGATGAAGGCAGCATCCATCGACGGGAAGTTCTTGATGCGGACGCCCGGCAGCGCTTCCTGGAGGATCGTTGCCGTCGTGGTTCCCTCGGCGACGCCGATCAGCATGTCCTTCGGGTTGGGGACGGTGCGCAGCGTGTCGCGGAAGGTCAGGATGCGGGTGCCGTCGCGGAAGATCGGGATCGAAAAATCGACCTGTTTTTCGCGCGCCCAGGTCGGCGTCGTGATCTCGCAGACGATATCCAGCTTGCCATCGGCAACGAGTTGCACCCGATTGGCCGGCGTCACCACGGAAAGATCGACTTTGATCGGCTTTCCGATGGCTTTCTCGGCCGCAGCCCGGATTTCCTCGATGAGATCGACTGAGAAGCCGACCGGCGTGCCGCTGCCATTGTCGAAGGCGAAGGGTATGGCGTCGGCGCGGGTGCCCGCGCGGATGACGCCCGTCTCCGCGATGCGATCCAGCGTTCCGCCGCTCGCGGGAGTAAGGCCCACAAGGCTCATCATCAGCGCGAGTGCCAACGCGATCGTCGATTGCTTCGAGGCCACGCCGCAATGCTCCCTGTCGCTCTGGAGAAGGCTTTGGTGACGGGATAGCGTTTATCGTCGCTGCCGACAATCGGACGGTGCGTTGGGAAGGGCGGAAGTTCAATGGCGGATCGTGCTGCAGTGCGACGGGCAAGGCTATTGGGAGCTCTTGTCAGGATCCTGTTTGCAACGATCGTGGTCGTCGGCTTCGCCATGGCGGCACGTGCTGACAAGCTCGACGATATCGAGGCGCGCGGCAGTCTCATCGTCGGCGTCAAGACGGACTACGAACCGTTCGGCTTCCGCGACGCAGCGGGCGACACCGTCGGTTATGATGTCGACGTCGCTGCGGGCCTCGCCGAATCGCTTGGCGTCAAGCTCGTCCTGGTTCCGGTGACGAGCGCGAACCGGCTGCAGAAGCTCGTCGCGGGCGAGATCGACGCCGTCGTCGCGACGCTCGGCGATACGGTCGATCGTCGCCGCCTCGTGCGCATGATCGAGCCTGGCTATTATGGCGGCGGCGCCAGCGTGCTGTTGCCGGAGCAGAGCCCGATCAGGGCCTGGACCGATCTGCGAAACCGCTCGCTCTGCGCCGTGCAGGGCGCGTTGTGGAATCGCCTCGTCGCAACGCGGCTGAATGCGGGTATCGAAGCCTTTGGCAGCATTCGCGATGCCGAGCTCGCGCTCCGCGACGGGGCTTGCGATGGCTGGCTTTATGACGAAGCTGCGCTGCAGCGCCAGATCTCCAGCGGAGATTGGCCTGGCTACCGTCTGTTGCCACCCGATTTCGTGTCGCCCTGGGCCGTGGCAGTGGCGAGCGAGGGCCGCCTCGCGATCCGGCTCGACGACACGATCGCGACATGGCTGCGCGATGGCCACCTCGCCGCGCTCGAGGCCAAGTGGAAGCTGCCGCCCTCGGCCTATCTTCGCGACGCGGGCGCGCTTTGGTCGGCCCACGATGCCGATGGTCGTTTGACCTGCCGGCGGCAGGAGGATGGCAGCTGGACGCTTGCCTGCCGTAAGCTCGATCTGATCGAGGCGCAGGAGGTCGTGGGCCTCGCCGGCTTTACTCTCATGCTGCGCGATCGCTTCGGCATCGACGTGACACCATTTTACGACCGCTATCACCGCGCCGGACTGATCGAGGGGCTGCAGGTGACGCTCGCATTGGCCATTGCGGTGCTGGTCGGCAGCATCGGCATCGGGGCCGGCGGCGCGATCGTGCTGCGCCGGCGGGTTCCGCTGCTGACGCCGCTCCTGCATCTGATGCTGACATTGATGCGGATGACGCCGCCGCTACTGCAGCTCTACCTGGTCTTTTTCGGCATCGGCGGGCTGGTCGCGATCCACGGGCTGACGCTCTCGGCCTTCTGGAGTGCGGTTGCCGTCCTCTCCTTCTATGCCGGTGCCGCCAATGCTGCGGCCCTCGCCGAGGCCGCCGCAACGATCGGCGCCGCGCCACAACACCGGTTGAAACGAACCCTGCGGCTCGCGCACCCCGCCATCATGGGCAGCTCGATCAATGTGGTGAAGGCAACGGCCATGGCGAGCGCCATCGCGGTGCCCGAACTGGTCCATGCCAGCACGGCGATCGCCGCCGACTACGGCAACGGCCCCGTAATGATGAACATCCTGCTCGTCGTCTACGTCGTCATCGTCCTCGCCGTGGCGCATCTCTTCACGGTGTTCGAGCGCCGGGTGCTTGCGAAATGAACGCGCGAGAGATCCTGCCGATGCTGCTGACCTGGACGCCCTATCTCGGCGTCGGGTTCCTGATCAATATCGGCATTTCCCTGCTGACCATGGTGATCGGCACGGCGCTCGGCTTCCTGCTCGCCCGCGGGCGCCAGCGTAGTTCCGGCGTCGCGGCGTTCCTGACCGCGGCGGCGCGCGTGCCGCCGACTTTCGTGCTGATCTATTATCTCGCTTATGTCGTCCCGCCCGAGATTCCGCTCGGTGCCTTTTCGGTGCCGCTGCCGGACTGGCTCAAGGCGTCGCTGGCCCTTGCCGTCGCCGTCACCGGCTTCGTTTCCGACAATGCGCTCTCCGCGCTTCGACATCTCGAACGCGGCGAACGCGTGGAGGCGCTCTACTTCATCCCCGCCTGGACCACCTATCTTCTGATCATCATCATGGCATCGTCGACCGCATCGGTGATCGGCGTTCCGGAGATCGTGCAGCGGGCCAATACGGTGATCGCCGCCGTCGGCGATCCGCGCGCGATCCTCTGGATCTATCTTTATACGATGCTGTGGTTCCTCGTGCTGTGCTGGCCGTTGGCCCGGCTCATGGGCTATGCCAAGCTACGGCTCAGCCAGCGGGCCGGGACCGCAGCCGGAGCGCGGGTCGACCTCGGCGAACGGAGCGCGCTGGCCGAGGACAGCTTGCAGGCCCTGCCTGAAGGAGACGTATTCGTGAGCGGCCAATCGGTGCTGGATCTCACCTTCGACCTGCCGGTCTCGAACGATTCGATCGCGACGATCCAGTCGGGCGTCGAGGAGGCGGGTGAGGGCGTGCTCGATTCGGCGGCCGTGTTCCGCCTGTCGCTCGCTGTCGAGGAGCTGGTGACCAATGTCGTCAAATATGGCGGCGCTTCGGACGGGCGCCTGGCAGTCGCGATCTACCGCCGGCCGGACGAGGTGACCGTCGAACTCGGCTATGGCGGCGACGCCTTCGATCCATTTCGTGACGCACCCGAGCCCGATCTCGACGCCCCGCTGGAAACGCGGCCAGTCGGTGGCCTTGGCGTCCATCTCATCAGCAACATGATCGACCGGGCCTATTATCGCCGCCAGGGCGACCGCAACACGCTGCGTCTCGTCATGATGCGAAGCGGTACGACCGATGGCGGTATCGTGCCGTGACGTTGACCCGCCGTCTTATCATTCTCGTGGCGAGCTGCATCGCTTTCGCCATTCTCGTCGTGTCGCTCGTCTTCGGCATGCTCGGCCGCAATGCCCTCATCGAGCAGGCCGAGGGCCAGGCCCAGGTGGTGGCGCGCATCATTGCCGAGAGCGCGCGTCTCTCCGAGGTGGCGCTCGAGGAGGCGCAGGAGATCGTCACCGACGTCCTGACGACGCTGGCGCTGACGGCGGATCACGTCGGGCAGGTTTCGATCCCCGATGTCAGCGACCGCTTCGCCGAAATCGTCGCGCGCGGCAATCTCGATTCGATCTGGCTGGTCGACAGCGATCTGCACATCCTCGCAAGTTCGGTCGGCGATTACGGCTCGGTCATCAACGGCCAGACGCTGCCGGAGACGCTGTCGCGCGATGCGTTGCGCGGGCTGGTTTCAGGGCGCCGATACAGCGTGGATTTCGGCCCCGCCGTCGATGGCGTCCGTTATGTCGGCGTCCGCGCCGGGCCGGGCAGGGCGTTGATTGTCGGTCAGTCCGTTCGCGCGCTCGATGGCGTCCGTGCCGCCAATTCGGTGCCCGTGCTGATGCAGGCCATGCTCAATCGCAACGACATCATCTCGATCGAGGTGCTCGACGACCAGCAGAAATCGCTGGCACAGGTCGGCGCGGAGAAGACGCCGAAGGACCTCGTCGATCTGCCCGCCGAGACGATCTCGACCGGGGCGGCGACATCCGAGCTGAAGGGTCACCATCTCTGGGTTTCGGCGCCGATCAGGGACACGGCGGGCATCGTCATCGGAGCGGTGATGATCCAGATGTCGAACCAGCGCCTTGACGCGCTGCTCTCCGATCTTCTCATCTACGGCGTCGGTTCGGCTGCCCTCGTCTTCGCCGCCGGCGCCACCATCGCGTCGGTCTCGGCGCGGCGCATCGCTCGTCCCGTGCTCGCGATGACGACGGCGGCTCGCGAAATCGAGGCGCGGAGCTTCCACCCCGACAGCCTTGATCGGATGACCGGCCGGCAGGACGAGATCGGCACGCTCGCCCGCGTCTTCCAGGATATGGCCGTAAAGGTGCAGCGGCGCGAGGAAGATCTCGAGGCGGAGGTCAGGGCGAGAACACTGGAGCTCGAGCAGAAGAATGCGCTGCTCGAAGATTCGGCCCGCCGCGTCGAGGCGGAGCTGCAGGCCGCAAAGACCCTGCAGGCCGCGATGCTGCCCGAATCACTGCCGGTGAGCCAGGCCTATGCCGGCAAGGCGTCGATGGTGCCGGCGCGCGAGATGGGCGGCGATTTCTATGATTTCTTCCCGCTCGACGAACGGCGCCTCGGTCTCGTCATCGCCGACGTCTCGGGCAAGGGCGTGCCGGCGGCCTTCTTCATGGCGATCTCCCGCACCGTTCTCCAGGCGAGCGCCATGGATGGCGGCTCGCCCGGCGATTGTCTCGTACGGGCCAATGAGGTGCTGTGTGCCCGAAACCCGATGGAAATGTTCGTCACGGCCTTTTACGCCATCCTCGATATCGAGACCGGTGAGCTTGCCTATGCCAATGGCGGCCATAACCCGCCGCTTATCATTCGCCGTGCCGATGGCAGCGTTGCCGGGCTGCCGGGGACGGGCGGCATGGCGCTCGGCGTGATGCCGGACATGCCCTACGGCGACAAGCTCGCGCGTCTTGCCGCCGGTGACACGCTGTTCCTCTATACCGACGGCATCTCCGAGGCGATGGATAGCGCCGGGCGCGAATTCGGCGAAGCCCGCATCGAGGCGACGCTGCGCGATGCCGCCATGCGGCCCGTCGAAGCGGTGCTGTCGGCCGTCACGGGCGCGGTCTCGGCCTTCGTCGCCGGCGCCCCGCAATCGGATGACATCACCTGTCTCGTGGTGCGTTATCTCGGCCCACCCGTCGAGACGATCCTCTCTTAGTCGAGCGAAGGAGATCCGACATGGCCGATCAACCTGGCGATGGCCGCCTCACCGGAGGGTGCCAGTGCGGCGCGGTGCGTTTCGCCTGCGACACGCCGCCGAGCAATGTGCATGTCTGCCATTGCCGCATGTGCCAGAAGGCGGTCGGCGGTCCATTCGCGGTGATCTGCCCGGTACAGAAGTCGGACTTTCGCGTGACGCGCGGCGCGTTCTCCTGGTTTCGAAGCTCGGCGCTCGCTCGTCGCGGCTTCTGCAGCGCATGCGGCACGCCGATGATCTTCGACTATCCGGACTTCCCGGATATCGGCGTGATGGCCGGGGCCTTCGACCAACCTTCGCGCGTCCCGCCGGTCGTCCAGTATGGCAACGAAAGCCGCGTCGAATGGTTCTCCGAGCTCGTATCTCTGCCGGGCGATCGGCCGACCTATTCGCATGATCCCATGGGCTATCTCCCGCGGATCAAGGCGAGCAACCGTCAGCACCCCGATCATGACACGACGGATTGGCCGCCCAGCGGCCGCGACGAATCCTAAGTTTCAGCCCTCGGTCCGCTTCACGGCTTCCGCGCGCGAGGGCGCGACGTCGAGGATATTGAGGAAGCCGCTGATTTCGAACACGTCCTTGATGTTCGACTGGAAGCCGGTGAGCACGAGCTTGCGGCCGGCCTGCTTCATGCGCTTGGCGACGACCAGCACGATCCTGAGACCGGCGCTGGAAATATAGTCGAGCCGCTGGAAATCGATCACGACGCCGCCGCTGCCTTCCGAGAGATAGGAAAGAAGCTCGGCTTCGACCGTTGCCGCATTGGCGCTGTCGAGGCGGCCGAGGAGGTCGATGACCGAGGCAGTGCCAACGCTCTCGAACGTAACGTTCATCTCAACTCCAGTTTCTTGGTCGGGTTGCGCGCAATCCGTGATCAGGATGGCGCCCGGGGCAAAAATGACTTTGCAGGCCACCAGCGACCGGGCAATGTAGCGCGGGGCCGAGGCCGAGGCGAGGAACAGCATGCATCGATCGGATTGTCGCGGCAATGACCGCTGCGCAAGAGGCGGACAAGCCGAACGATGATTGCGTTGAAAATGCCACCGTCGCGGCCGCGACGGCGCCCGCATGAGCTTTCTTTCTCCGCCGACGAGAAGCCGCCGATTGCGACGGCGATCACGCTCGGGTTCCAGCATGCCGTGATGGCGCTCGGCTTGCTCGCCTACACGCTGGCGCTCGCCCGCTACGCCAATCTCTCTGTCGACCAGACGCGCAATCTTCTTGCCGTCACCATTATCGCCATGGCGATCGGCACGGCACTGCAGGCCTGGGGCGGTCGCCTCGGCTCAGGGTCGCTGATGATCCACATGCCCTCTGTGTTCATGGTGCCGCTGGCAGGACCGATCCTCGCCGTGACCGGCCCCGGCGGCATGGTGACGATGACCGTGGTCTCGGCAGTGGCAACACTGGCGATCGCGCCGCTCTTGCCGCGCCTTCGCGGCCTGTTCCCCCCGATCGTCGCTGGTCTCGTCGTGCTGATCGGCGGCATGTCGCTCGTGGGCGAGGCGGTCGAACACTCCTGGAGTCTCGGCCACGACTTCGTCATCGATATTCCGAGCCTCATCATGTCGTCGATCACGCTGGCGCTGATCGTCGGGCTCTCGGTATGGGGTAACCGGCGACTGAAGCTGCTGGCGCTTCTCATCGGCGTCGTCGCGGGCGTTGCCGCGGCCTTCTTCATGGGACGCCTTGAAGGCGGCGCGGTCTTGATGTCCGCAGCGCCGGTCGCGATGCCCGAGCTCGTGACACCGGTCGTCGACATTCCGGTCGGCCTGCTGCTTGGCCTCGCTTTCATCGCTATCCTGACCCAGATCGACACCGTCGGCAGCCTGATCCTGCTCGACAGGATGGACGATGCCGACTGGCGCCGTCCGGACATGAAACAGGCGAGCCGCGGCGTGCTCGGCGCCGGTATCGCCGATCTGATCGGCGGCGTGCTCGGGTCGATGCCGACCGCCACCTCCTCGGCCAATATCGGCCTTTGCCATGCGAGTGCCGTCACCAGCCGCACAGTCGGGCTCGCCACGGCGGCGATCCTGATGCTGGTCGCGTTCCTGCCGCAGGCGACCCTGGCGCTGACGCTGATCCCGACGCCGGTGATCGGCGCGATCGAGCTCTATGCGGCGGCCTTCCTGATGGCGGCGGGCATCGACCTCATTGCTTCGCGCGAACTCGATACGCGCGGCATCTTCATCGTCGGCATCTCGCTGCTTGGCGGTGTCACGGTGCTCCTGATGCCGGGCCTTGCCGAGCGGGCGCATCCGGCGCTGCGCCATCTCGTCGGTTCAGGCTTCATCGTCACTGGCGTCATCGCGATCGTGCTCAACCTCGTCTTCCGGCTCGGCATCCGACGCCAACTGGCGATCAAGCTCGCCGCCGACGGCCCGCCGGTGTCGATCCAGATTACCGATTTCATCGAGGAGGCCGGTGGTTCCTGGGCGGCACGGCGCGATGTCGTCCGCCGCGCCGCGCTCGCCGCTGTCGAAGCTGCTGAGGCGATCGACCAGGCCGGGGGCGACCGCCACGTTATCGGCATCGGCGGCAGCTTCGACGAGCTCAACCTCGATATCGAACTGGTCCATTCCGGCGCTCCGATGCCCGTTGGCGACGTCGCGGTGGCGGATCTGGAAAGCCTCCTCGATGGCGATGACGACTCGGCCATTGATGCGGCGATGTCGAGCATTTCGGGCACGCTGCTGCGCCGCCTCGCCGACCGTCTGTCGAGCCGGGCCGGGCCAGAGCCGGGGACCTCGATCCTCAGGCTGCATTTCGAACATTGACGTGACGTTTTGAGCCCGAAGCCCGGCGGACACCGGAAAGCCATGCCCGTGACTGTTTGCCCACCGGATGGCGCGCTCCCGCTCCCCGACATGGCGGAGAGCTACGACGCCTATTTCTCGTCGGGCCTTTACCAGAGGCGCTATCCGCGCCCGAACCGCCGCACGATGCGCTTCCTGCGCGCGGCGCTGCCGATCGGCGGGCGTCTGCTCGACTATGGCGCCGGCGAAGGGCGCTATTGTCTCGCGCTGGCGCGCGAGCGCGAGGCCGAGGTTGTCGCTGTCGATATCAGCCCGGTGGCGCGCAACCATTTGACCGCGACCGTGGCCGAAGCGGGCCTCGCTGGTCGGATCGCGGTCGTCGATGCCAGCGGCACCGAATATCGGCGTCTCGTCAACGGGTCGGGCCGGTTCGATGCGGTTCTGCTGGGCTTCGGCGTTCTCGGCCATGTCGCGGGTCGCGCAAACCGGCTGGCCCTTCTGAAGGACCTGCGCGGCAATCTCGCGCCAGGTGGCCGGCTCGTCCTCGGACTGCCGAATGTGCGGCGAAGGTTTCGTGCGGCACAGGCGGAAGCAGCCGTCTTTCCAGGCCTCGAACCCGGCGATATCCGCTATAATCGCGATGCGGGCAATGACACCATCGCGCTATTCTATCATCTCTATCGCCGCGAGGAGATCGTCGCCGAGCTTGCCGTGGCCGGCTTCGCGATCGAGCATCTGACCAGCGAGAGCGTGCTGCCCGAATATGCCGTGACGCATCGCGCGATCATCGGCTGGATCGACGACCGTCTCTCGGGCATTCTTCCGGTGGATTGGGGTTATGGATATCTCGTCGTGGCCGTTCCGCGGCGCTGAGCGCCGCCGGCCCCTGGAGGAAATGACCATGACGAAGTTGCCGAGTTTCGACCTGACGGGCCGCGTCGCGCTGGTGACGGGGGCAGGCAGAGGTCTCGGCCGCGCCTCGGCCCTGGCGCTGGCGGCTGCGGGCGCCGATGTCGCGCTCGGCCTCCGCGATGCTGCCGACGATCATGGTCTCGTCGCGGAAATCGCGGATTTTGGTCGCCGCGCGGTCGCTTTGCAGCTCGATGTGCGCGATCTTGGCCAGGCTCGGCTCGCTGTCGACAAGGCGCTCGCCGCCTTCGGGCAGATCGACATTCTCGTCAACAATGCCGGCGGGGGCATCCCGATGGCGCCGATCGAGAGCGTCAGTGAGGCGGATTTCGCGGCCGTCATGGACGTCAACGTCCGCTCGACCTTCTTCATGTCGCAATATGTCGGGCGCCACATGATCGCGCGCCGACACGGCGCGATCATCAATATCGGCTCGCAGGCCGGCGCCGTGGCATTGCCGGGCGAGGGCGTCTACTGCCTTTCGAAAGCCGCCGTGGCCCATATGACGAAGTGCTTCGCGGTTGAATGGGGAATCTACGACGTACGCGTCAATTGTATCGCGCCGACCTTCATCCGAACCGATGGGACCGCGGACATGCTGGCCGACGAAGCCTTCCGTGCCGACGTCATCGACAGGATCGCGGCGCTGCATCGGATCGGTGAGCCGCATGAAGTCTCGGGCGTCGTCGCCTTCCTGGCTTCGGACGCTGCCGCCATGATCACCGGCCAGACCATCCTCGTCGATGGCGGCTGGACGGCGCGCTGAGCGCCTGTTCACTCAACGGCGGCCTTCGAGCCGCCTGCCACGCCGGGGAAGCGCCGTCACGACTCCGTCGACGTACACGGTTTCCCCGCGGCTGATGGTCTGGCGGATCGCGCCCGTGAAATGCGCGCCGACATAGGCGCTGTGGCGGTTGCGGTAGAAGAGGTCCTCCTCCGCCAGCGTGAACGCCGCATCGGGATCAACGAGAACGAGATCGGCATCGGCGCCGACCGTGATCGCGCCCTTCTGCGGATCGAGCCCGAATAGCCGGGCCGGGTTGGTTGCGGTCATTCTCGCGATCGCGGCGAGTGAAAGGCCGCGTCTCGGTCCCTCCGTTAGAAGCACCGGCAGGGTCGATTGCAGCCCGGAGATGCCGCCCCAGGCCTTGAAGATGTCGGCATCGCCGGCGGTCTTCTCCTCGATCAGGCAAGGGGAATGATCCGACGCGATGACGTCGACGGCACCAGCGAGCACGCGTTCCCAGAGCGCTTCCCGCTCGGCAGGCGCGCGCAGCGGCGGTGCGCATTTGGCGAGCGGCCCGATCCGTTCGAGATCGGTCTCGTCGAAGAACAGATAATGCGGACAGGTCTCGGCGGTGACCCTTATACCGCGCGCCTTGGCGGCGCTGATGCGGTCGATTCCGGCGGACGATGAGACATGCACGATATGCAGTCGCGCTCCCGTCTCGGCTGCGATAATGATCGCCTGGTCAATGGCGGCAAGTTCGGCCGCAATCGGCCGCGCTTCGCCCCAGGCAGCACGATCGGTGCGGCCGGCGGAGCGCAGCGTCGCGGTCAGCCCGTCCGTCATCGCCTCGTCCTCGGCATGAACGGCGAGGAAGGAGCCGAAGCCGGCAATCGCGGCCATTCCGGCCCGCATCAGCCTGGCATCGACACGCGGGAAATCCGACGCGGTGCACATGAAGGCCTTGAATCCGACGACGCCGCCGGCCTGCAGGCCGGGGAGATCGGCGAGATTGTCCTCCACGAGCCCGCCCCAGAGCGCATAGTCGACAACGCTCTTCTCGGCCGCCTGTTGCTTCAACGCCAGCGCCGCCGCATCGACGGTGGGCGGATGCGCGTTGAGTGGCATCTCGACGAATGTGGTGATCCCGCCCGCCGCCGCAGCACGGCTGCCGGTCTCGAAGCCCTCCCAATGACCACGGCCGGGTTCGGAGAAATGCACGTGACCATCGACGAGACCCGGCATCAGTACGAGGCCGGCCGCATCGATCACGTCGGTCGCCGGTAAATCGCTTTCGCCTTCGAAGATGGCCGTGATCTGCCCGTCGCTGACCGCAACGCCGCCTCGGAAGTCGCGATCCCGGGCGACGACGCGGGCGTTGCGGATGACGAGATCGGCTGGCGCCATGGCTGGACTGCTCCGGGGCTGCATGGCCGGGTCGAGGGCGCGCCTCGATCATCTGTGCCCGGCAGGGACATGACGAGGGCTGCTCCATGCAACCCGCATCCTTCGCGACGGCAATATCCGAGGCCGTGCGACGATGCGAGCCTGATTTGCGAGCAGTGGGTCATTCGGAAAATCGGCAACCATCATTCCCGTTGACCCCAGCGCTAGCGGCCGGCAAAGAGCGGAGGTCGCCGCCCTTTTGACCGCCTCGCTCAGGACCCCTTTGATGACCGAACTCGACTGTCGCCGGGACATCATCGCCCATTGCCTCAAGATGAACGCCAACGGTCTCAATCAGGGCGTATCCGGCAATATCTCGGTTCGCTTCGGGGATCGCATGCTGATCACGCCGACCTCGATCCCCTATGATCGCATGCTGCCCGAGGAGATCGTCTCGATGTCGCTCGGCGCGGATGACGGCGCCTTCGAGGGACCGAGGCCGCCCTCGACCGAATGGCGCTTTCATCGCGACATCATGCGCGCCCGGCCCGAAGTCGGCGCGATCGTCCACGCGCATCCGATGTATTGCACCAGCCTCGCGATGACACGGCGCGCGATCCCCGCCTGCCACTACATGATCGCCGTGTTCGGCGGCGACGATGTGCGCTGTGCCGATTACGCGACCTATGGAACCGAGCAGCTTTCTCTGAACGTCCTGAAGGCGATGGAGGGGCGCTCGGCGGTGCTCTTGGCCAATCACGGTGCGATCGCGACAGGCTATGACCTGCCGAACGCGATGTGGCGTGCTGTCGAACTCGAGACCATCGCGCAGCAATATTTCAACGCGCTGTTGATCGGCGGCCCGATCCTGCTGTCCGAGGGCGAAATGCGCGAGACCTTCGAAAAGGGCCTTGCCGCGAACTACGGCGGCGTCGCGCGCCCGGCCTGATGGACGGCGGCGCGGATCGCGTCGAAACGGGCCAGAACGGCCGGCAATTCACTCATATGCTCGAACACGATGTTCGGTTCGAGCGCCAGCGCCACCGGCCGCAGCTTTCCAGGCGCGATATGCGAGCCGCCAAGAAAGGCCGCGACGACCATCCCGGCCGCCTTGCCGGCTTCGATACCGGCAGGGCTATCCTCGATGACGAGGCAGTCGGCAGGCGCAAAGCCCATCGCATTGGCCGCATGAAGAAAGAGATCAGGCGCGGGCTTGCCGCGCTTGACGAGCGACGCGCTGAAGACATGCGGCATGAAACGCTCACGAAGCCCCGCCTTGCCGAGCGAAACGTCGAGGCGCTCCGGCGTGCTCGACGATGCGATGCAGACCGGGTGCCGCAGCGCCGCGACGGCAGTGGCGATGCCAGGCATCGGCTCGACTCGCGCGCGAATGCGATCGAACAGCAGTTCCTTGTAGGCCTCGATCTCTTCACTCGAGAGGCGGATGGCGAAGTCGCGGGCGAGCAGCGCTGTGACGGTCGCCCAGCTCCGCCCGAGGAAATTGCGATAGACATAATCCGCCGCGACCGGCAGGCCGATGCCTTGCAGGAATTCGGCCAAAGCAGCGATCGCCACGGGTTCGCTATCGACGACGACGCCGTCGCAGTCGAAGATCACCAGCCCGAAATCGCGCACGCGCTCGCCCTGCGTCAGGCGGCGAGATAGCGCGTCAGGGTCGCAGCCGTCCCGTCGCGCCAGAGCGCGGTGAGGGCCTCCGAGAACGCCTTGCGGAACACGTCGTTCTGTCCGACCGCGCCATAGAGGTCCTCCATCGCCAGCCAGGCGAGAGGGTCGTCCTTGGCAAGCGCCGCCGTCGCCGTCAGGCGCTCCCAATTGGGATCGTTCGGCGCGATCGTCGCCCCGCTGTCGGTCGTGCCGAAGCAATAGCGGCACCAGAGCGCCGATTCGAGCGCGAGGCCCGTGATCGGCAGGCCGCCCGACAGGCGGTCGGCGATCGTCGGGATGATGAATTTCGGCTGCCGGTTGGAGCCGTCGAGGCAGAGGCGGCGGACGGTGTCGCCAATCTTCGGATTGGCGAAGCGATGCTTGATGAGCTCGAAATAGGCGGAGATGTCGGTATCGGGGACCGGCGGCACCACGGGGACGATTTCCTCGGTCTCGACCTTCTCGAGGAAGCCGGCAACCAGCGGATGCTCCATGGCTTCATGGACGAAATGGATGTCGAGCAATCCGCCTGCATAGGCGATCACGGCGTGGCCGCCATTGAGGATGCGGATCTTCATCATCTCGAAGGGCGTCACGTCTGGCACGAACTGCACGCCGACATCTTCGAGATGCGGCCGGCCGGCCGGGAAGTTGTCCTCAAGCACCCATTGCCGGAAGTCTTCGCAGAAGACCGGCCAGGCATCCTCGATACCGAACTGGTCGGCGAGCAACTGCTTTTCGCGGTCTCCCGTCGCGGGTGTGATCCGGTCGACCATGCCGTTCGGGAAAGCGACATTGTCCTTGATCCAGGCCGCGAAGGCGGGGTCGGACAGAGCGGCAAGGCCGACGACGGCGTTGCGTGCTACGGTGCCATTATGGGGCAGGTTGTCGCAGGACATCACTGTGAACGGGATGATGCCCGCATCGCGGCGGCGCCTGAGGCCGGCGATGATCAGGCCGAACACCGTCTTTGCATGCTCCGGATCGGCAGCGTCGGCAACAATCTGCGGATTCTGGGGGTCGAAGGCTGCGGTGGCGGCATTGATGAAATAGCCGCCCTCGGTGACGGTCAGGGAGACGATGCGGATCGAAGGGTCCGCGAGAGTATCGAGAATCTTCTCGCGATCACCCGGCGCGATGGTGGCGATCATCGATCCGGTGACGCGGGCGAGCGAACTCGTCGCCTCCTGCTCGACCAGAGTCGTCAGCAGGTCCTGGTCCGCGAGCAGGGCGGCGATGCGGCCATCATGCCCGGTGACGCCGGTGCCGATGATCGCGAAATCGAAATCGCGCCCGGTGGAGAACAGATCGTCGAGATAAGCAGCCTGATGCGCGCGATGAAAATTGCCGATGCCGAAATGCAGGATGCCGGCACTGAGCGCCGCGCGGTCATAATGCGGCACGCGCGCCGTGGCGGCGATCGCGGGCAGGGTGGTGGTCGACAGCTTGATCGCCATTTCGGGGTTCTTCTCGCTACTCGATGCGTTGCCGCTCGATTCTCCGCCGGCGGCGGGCCGGATCATCCATGGCCGCGCGCCGACATTCAACCATGGCCGTGACGGCGTCGGCGCTCAGTTGCGGATCGCCAGGCCGCTCTTGTCGAAACGGTGCAGCCGTGCCGGGTCTGGATGCAGCATCACGCGTTCGCCTGCATGGAACGCCACCTCGCCCTGCGTTCGCGCCGTGAGGAGGCCGACACCAGGCACCTCGACATAGAGGAACGTGTCGCTGCCGAGATGTTCGGCGACGCTGATCGTGCCCGCCCAGCCATCGCCGTCACCCGCGACAGCAAGGTGTTCGGGACGGATTCCGATCGTCGCGGCGCCGTAGGGTTCGGCCGTTGCTCCGGTGATCAGGTTCATCTTTGGCGAACCGATGAAGCCGGCGACGAAGAGGTTGTCGGGCCGTTCATAAAGCTCTAGCGGCGAACCGACCTGCTCGACCGAACCGGCATTCAACACGACGATCTTGTCGGCCATCGTCATGGCTTCGACCTGGTCATGCGTCACATAGATCGCGGTGGTGGCGAGGCTCTTCTGCAGCCGCGCGATCTCGATGCGCATGTTGACCCTGAGCGCCGCGTCGAGATTGCTGAGCGGTTCGTCGAACAGGAAGCCTTTCGGCTCGCGGACGATGGCGCGTCCGATCGCGACGCGCTGGCGCTGGCCGCCGGAAAGCATGCGCGGCTTGCGCTCGAGATAGGGTGTCAGGTTCAGCGTTGCCGCAGCCGCGTCGACCCTCGTCCTGATCTCCTCCTTCGGCATGCCGGCCATCTTCAGGCCGAAGCCGATGTTCCCGCGCACGCTCATATGCGGATAGAGCGCATAGGACTGGAACACCATCGAGAGGCCGCGCTTGGCCGGTGGCAAGTCGACGACATTCACGCCGTCGATATAGATCTTGCCGGAGGTCACGTCCTCGAGCCCGGCGATCAGCCTGAGCAGCGTGGACTTGCCGCAGCCCGATGGGCCGACAAAGACGACGAACGCGCCGTCTTCGACCGTGAGGCTGACATTCGAAATCACCTTCACGTTGCCGAAGTGCTTCTCGACGCCTTCAAGGACGATCTTGCCCATTTTTTCTCTCCCCGTCGTCTATTTCACTGCGCCGAAAGTCATTTCACTGCGCCGAAAGTCATGCCACGCACCAACTGCTTCTGGCTGAACCAGCCGAGGATCAGGATGGGCGCGATGGCGAGCGTCGAGGCTGCGGACAATTTCGCCCAGAACAGGCCCTCGGGGCTTGAATAGGAGGCGATGAAGGCCGTGAGCGGTGCCGCATTCGCCGCCGACAGGTTCAGCGTCCAGAACGCCTCGTTCCAGGCGAGAATGACGTTGAGCAGCAGCGTCGAGGCGATACCCGGGATCGCCATCGGAAGGAGGATGTAGACGATCTCCTTCCAGAGCACCGCCCCATCCATCCGCGAGGCCTCGAGGATGTCGATCGGGATCTCGCGGAAATAGGTGTAGAGCATCCAGACCATGATTGGCAGGTTGATCAGCATCAGGATGCCGGTCAGGCCGCCGAGCGTATCGAGCAGGCCGAGATTCTTGAAGATGAGAAAGATCGGCACGAGCACACCGACGGCCGGCATCATCTTCGTGGAGAGCATCCACATCAGGATATCCTTGGTCCGCTTGGTCGGCGCGAAGGCCATCGACCAGGCGGCGGGCACCGCGATGACAAGGCCGATCAGCGTCGAGCCGACCGAGATGACAACCGAATTGAAGAAGTGCTTGAAGTAATTCGATCGCGTCTGGACCTCGAAGAAGTTCTCCAGCGTCCAGTGCGGCGGCAGGAAGGCCGGCGGAAAGAGAATGGCGTCGCCTTCGGTCTTGAAGGCGGTCAGGAATGTCCAGAGGATTGGGAAGAAGATGATGAGCGCCACGATCCAGGCCAGGATCGTGAAGGTCCATTTCTTCTGCGGGCTGATTGCGCGGGCCATGGTTCTCTCCTCACGCGTCGAGGTTCTTGCCGACAAGGCGGACGAGGAAGATCGCGACGATGTTGGCGAGGATGACCGCCACGACACCGCCCGCAGAGGCGCCGCCGACGTCATAGTCGAGCAAGGCCTGATGATAGATCAGATAGGCGATATTGGTGGAGGCATAGCCCGGCCCGCCGCTGGTCGTGACCAGGATCTCGGCGAATACCGAAAGCAGGAAGATCGTCTCGATGAGGATGACGACCGTGATCGCACGGGCAAGATGCGGCAGCGTGATGTAGACGAACAGGCTGGCGAAATTGGCGCCGTCCATGCCGGCCGCTTCCTTCTGCTCTTCGTCGAGCGACTGCAGCGCCGTCAGGAGAATGAGCGTTGCGAAGGGCAGCCACTGCCAGGCGACGATCAGGATGATCGACAGCAGGGGAAAGGTCTCGAGCCACGCAACAGGGGCAAATCCGAGCCGGGTCGCGATCCAGGCGAAGATGCCGTAGTTCGGGTTCATCAGCATGTTCTTCCAGACCAGCGCTGCGACGGTTGGCATGATGAAGAACGGCGAGATCACGAGAATGCGGACGATGCCCTGGCCATAGATGAACTGGTCAAGCAGCAGGCCGAGCAGGATGCCGCCGATCACGGTGATCGCCAGCACCGAAAGGGTCAGGATCAGCGTGTTGGCGAAGGCCTGGAAGAAGGCCGGGTCGGTCAGGAAGTATTTGTAGTTCGACCAGCCGGCAAAGCCGGCATTGACGGGATTGATAAGATTGTAATTCTGGAAAGAGTACCAGATTGTCAATAGCAGCGGCACGATCATCCAGATGAAGAGAATGATCACTGCCGGCATCAGCATGGTCCGCGCCAGCTTGCGCGTATTGACGGTCGCCGCCATTCCTGCCTCCCACCAGCCCTGTCTTCTTGGATAAGGCGCCCGCCCGCGCTCCGTACCTGTTCAGGCCGGAATTGGCGCGCGGGCTCCTCATCGAAGATCCCGTTCAAGACGAGTGCCCGGAGCCGAAGCCTCGGGCACTCGATACTTGCGCTACTTGATGTAGCCGGCCTTGGTCATGGTGCGCGTCGAGACGTCCTGCGCCTGCTTCAGCGCATCATCGACGCTGGTCTGTCCGGCGAGGGCCGCCGAGAAGATCTGGCCCACGGTGTCGCCGAGCCCCTGGAACTCGGGGATGGCGACGAACTGCACGCCGGTATAGGGCACCGGCTTGACCGTCGGCTTCGTCGGGTCTGCCGAATTGATCGAGTCGATCGTCATCTGGGCGAAGGGCGCCGCCTTCAGATAGTCGGCGTTCTTGTAGAGCGAGGTGCGCGTGCCCGGAGGAACGTTGGCCCAGCCTTCCTTGGCCGCAACGAGCTCGGTGTAGTGCTTCGAAGTCGCCCAGCCGACGAACTTCTCGGCAGCTTCAACCTTGGCAGAGCCGGCCGGGATCGCCAGCGACCACGCCCAGAGCCAGTTGCCGCGCTTGCCGAGACCGGTATCCGGCGCGAGCGCGAAGCCGACCTTGTCGGCGACGGTCGAGGCCTTCGGGTCGGTCACGAACGAGCCAGCGACCGTGGCATCGATCCACATGCCGCACTTGCCCTGCTGGAACAGAGTGAGGTTTTCGTTGAAGCCATTCGACGAAGCGCCGGCAGGGCCATCGGCCTTCATGAGGTCGACATAGAACTGCAGCGTGTTCTTCCATTCCGGCTGGTCGAACTGCGGCTGCCACTTCTCGTCGAACCAGCGCGCGCCGAACGAGTTCGACATCGCGGTGAGGAACGCCATGTTCTCGCCCCAGCCGGCCTTGCCGCGGAGGCAGACGCCGTTGATGCCATTGGCGCGGTCGGTCATCTTGTCGGCCGCCTGGCGAATGAAGTCCCAAGTCGGCGCGTCGGGCATCGTCAGCCCGGCCTTCTCCATCAGGTCCTTGCGATACATGACATAGCTCGACTCGCCGTAGAACGGCGCTGCGTAGAGCTTGCCATCGGTCGAGAGGCCCGATCGGATGGCCGGGAGCAGGTCGTCGACGTCATAGTCGGCGCCGAGATTGTCGAGCGGCACCAGCCAGCCGTTCTTCGACCAGATCGGGACCTCATAGGTGCCGATGGTGAGCACGTCGTATTGCCCGCCCTTGGTGGCGATGTCGGTCGTCACCTTCTGGCGCAGCTGGTTTTCCTCGAGGGTGACCCACTGCAGCTTGATGTCGGGATTGGCCTTGGTGAAATCGTCCGTCATGGTCTGCATGCGGACCATGTCGCCATTATTGACGGTTGCGATGGTGAGCGTGGTCTCGGCCAGAGCCGGTCCAGCCGCTGCGATCGCGACCAGCGAGGCAAAGCCCGCAAGGTGTCGGTTGAGTTTCATTACATCCTCCCTGTATCGGGCATTTGCCCGACGAGCGGGAAAATACTCACAAGAGGGCAGGGGCGGTCAACGAAATTCGATCTTGCGTTGCACAATGCGAGAGAGTTGAAGCGGTGCGGCCGTCAGTCCGCGAGCAGCATCGCCGCCATGACTTCGTCCGTGACGAGGCCATTGACGAGGCGTCCGGTCAAGGCCGCGCCGATCGCCTGGCGCTTGCGTGCGCCGGCGGCGATGCCGATCACCAGCCCGAGATCCCGGTCTGGCACCGGCGCCGAAGCGATCCGGTCATTGGTCCCGATATCGAGGATGCGGCCTTCGGCATCAAATGCCCAACCGATGATTTCGCCGACGGCGCCGGACCGCTCCAGCAGTACCTGCTCGCCGCCGCTGAGGAAGCCATCGAGAACCATGGCTGAGTCGCTCGCCATGTCGCCGATGCCGATGAAGGTGACCTCGGCGCGTTCGGCCAGGGCCAGGGTCGGCTTGATCATCGCCTGGGCATGCAGCGTTTCCCGCTCATGGCTCGACGAGGCGACGACGGGGAAGGGGAGCGGGAAGGTGGCGCCGCTGATCCGTCCGGCCAGCGAATAGATCACGCTGTGATGCGAGGTGCTGCCATCCGGCAGGATGCTGCCGGTCAGCGAGACGACGCGATGCTGCGGGCAGTCGATATGCAGCATCTGGTCAACCGAAGCCTGCAGCGAGCGCCCCGTTCCGATGGCCATCACGAGCGGGTCGGTTCGCGACAGCCAGCGCTCCATTTCCGCCGCCGCCGCGCGTGCGATGCCGCCGAGCGCTCCGGGCGCCGCCGGGTCGGCCGGCACGATCTCGCAATGGCGAAGCTGGAAACGGTCGGTGAGGCGGCGCGCGAGTTCGAGGCAGGCGGCGATCGGGTGGTCGATGCGCACCTTGACGAGGCCTTCGGCAACGGCAAGCGAGACGAGACGCTGCGCGGCCTGGCGGGAGACACCGAGCTTCTGGGCGATCTGATCCTGTGTGTTCTCGGCGACGTAGTAGAGCCACGCGGCCCGTGACGCGTCCTCGAGCCTCTCGGACGAAACCATGGTCGATCGACCCCTGCTCAATTGGCTCGGCGCCAATGCCATGCCTTCCGCTGCCGGCCCCTGCGGAAAGCCGCGGCAGGCTAGCGGTGCGGACCGGCGAAATCCATGGTCGATTGAAAGTCGTTCAATACCAGCCGGGCTTCAGCCCGCTGCCGAGCATCTCGTCATAGACGTCGCGTCGGCGGTCGCGCATGACCTGGTTGAAATCGTTCCAGTTCCGCTTCCGCCGCGCATCGGCGAGATTGACGGTTGCGACCAGGATTTCCTCGCCGTCAGGGCTTGCAGGTCCGGCGACCGGCCATCCCGTCTGGCCGACGATGAGGCTCTGCCCGATGAAGGGCTGGCCGCGCTCCGTTCCGACCCGGTCGGCGCAGACAACAAAGACCGAGTTCGAATGCGCCGCGCCCATGACGATGATGTTGGCCATCGCCTCGCGTTTCGGGTCCTGACCGGGGATCGGCACCCAGTTGGTCGGCACGCAGACGATTTCAGCGCCCTGGAGTGCCGCGAGGCGGAAGCTCTCCGGGAACCAGCAATCATAGCAGATGTGGCAGCCGATCCGGCCGAAAGGCGTATCGAAGACCGGAAAGCCGAGATTGCCCGGCGCGAAATACAGCGCCTCGTCGCCCCACAGATGCACCTTGCGATAGCGCCCGATCAGCCCGTCCGGTCCGACGATGACGGCTGAATTGTAGAGGAGAGCGCCGTCGCGTTCCGTGATGCCGGCGACGATGACGAGGCCGAGCCGGCGGGCGACATCCAGCCAGGCGCGGGTCGAGGGTCCGTCCGGAATGGTCTCGGCCAGCCCCTGCGCCTCGGTCCGGTTCTCGAACACATAGCCGGTGTTGCACAGTTCCGGCAGAACGACGAGACGCGCCCCTTTGGCAGCCGCTTCCTCGATCAACGCCACCGAGCGCGCAACATTGCGCTCGACCGCTCCGATCAGCGGCTCCATCTGGATCGATGCGACCGTCAGCGGCGCTTCCTTGACGCGAGTGGCGGGCATCGTCCGGGCTCCCTTGGTGCTGCGATCTCAGGTCCGGGCGACCGCCCAGGTGATCATCTGCTCGAACAGGCGGCCATAGCCTTCCCAGGCGACGAATTCCGGCGGCAGCCAATGCGGGCCGACATCGGAGGTCCACACGACCGTGCGGCCCTCGCCATGGCGCCGCGTCGCCAGCAGCGGCAGTGCGCCATATTCCGTGGAAACGGTGGCGAGGATCTCGGCGTCCGGCTTGACCATCACCTCGTTGAAGCCAAGCAGCGGCGGCCATTCGCCACCGAGGCCCGCAAGGATCGGATGCGCGGCATCGCCGGTGACGACAGGTGTGAAGCCCTCGGGAACCTCGACGCGGTCGTCATAGGGATGGCAGGTGACAGGCAGCGTCGCCTCGACCGCGGTGCCGCGATAGCGCGCGGCACCGTTGATGCCCTGGAAGCTGTAATAGCCGCCGAGCATGAGCAGCGCGCCGCCCTTGGCAACCCAGTCGCGGAGCGCGATGAGACGGTTCGGCGTCCGCTTCGAATTGAGCCAGGTGTCGGGATGCAGCAACAGCGTGTTGGCGCCAATATCGGAGAGGATCACCGCGTCATAGGCGTCCAGCGCCTCGACCGTCTGCGGGAAGTCGCGCTGCGCCTCATGCGAGGGCATGAACGTAACCTCGAACCCGCGTTCGCGCAGAAGGGCGAGCAGCGGGTCGGCGCCGGTATGATACGTCACCGAGTTGAACTGGTCGAAGCCCTTGAAATGTGTTGCGGACGAGACCCAGGATTCGCCCGCCAGAAGAACCTTCAACCCCGTCATGACCCGTTTCCTCATCTGTTGCAGCGCAAGACGTCCGGAATTGCGCAATGAATGTCAAGAGACTTGAATAATCGCTAGAAAGTTGGCGGCGTGTTGACCCAGAAGATGCTCGCGCGCTCGGTTCCGACATTGCGATAGTGATGCGGCAGCTCCGATTCGAAAACGAAGCTGTCGCCGGGCTTCAGGTGAAAGCTGCGATCACCGACGCTGAGCTCCACCTCGCCGCAAATGACATAGCCGACCTCCTCCCCCACATGGCGGATCGGCCCGGCGCTGGCGCCGCCTTCGTCGACATGGTGGATATTGCACTGGAGCAGATGCCCCGACGAATAGGGAATGACGCGCTCCAGCGTGATCCCGTCGCCCTGGCGCAGCGGATCCAGGGCGATCAGCGGCCGCGCGCCGGCTCGGAAGATGATGCCTTCCTCGCCGTCCACCTCCTCGAACATCCAGCCGATATTGGTTTCCAGCACCTGGACAAGCCGATGCAGCATCGGCAGCGACGGTGATGCCTTGCCGTTCTCGATCTTCGAGAGAAGGCTCTCGGAACAGCCGGCCGCGTCGGCAACGTCCTTGAGCGTCATGCCACGGATCTGCCGCGCCAGCTTCACGCGCATGCCGAGCCGCATCTCCGCCGTGAGAGCTAGTTCGTCCGCGACCTTCGCCCGCTTCGCCATCGTCATTCCAATCAATTCCGCCGGTCCGCGCCCGGGATCGGAAGCACATCATCCACCGCTGGCCGCGCTTGCGCAACCGCATTGACATCAGTTCAAGTCTCTTGAATGATGTTGTGAACTTCGAGCCTCGCCGAAACGGACGAGCGCGACGGTAGCAGGGGGCCTGGGCAATGTCGCCCGTTTCAAACCGCTTTCAGATCATCGTCGGCGCAGGTTTCGCGCCTTGAGCCCCGCTCGGGTCGATGGCGCACGGCTTCTGTCGCGGCTCGATGCCTTCGCAGCGATCGGGGGTCTTGCCAATGGCGGTGTCGATCGCCCCGCCTTCTCGCTGGCGGATCGGCAGGCGCGCCGTCTGATCGCGGATCTCGCGCTGGCACGCGGCTTTTCGGTCGCGCAGGACAGCGTCGCCAATCTGTTCATCCGACGCGGTGCCGATATGGGGCCGCCGCTGCTGATCGGCAGCCATCTCGATAGCCAGCCGACGGGCGGACGCTTCGATGGTGCGCTCGGGACGCTCACTGCGTTTGAAGTGCTGGAAGCACTGGAGGACGCCGGCGTCGAGACGGAAACGCCCGTCGAACTGGTGGTCTGGTCCAATGAGGAGGGAAGCCGCTTCGCACCGGGCGCCATGGGATCGCAGGCCTTTGCTGCTGGTGTGATGCCTTCAGGCGAGAAGCGCGGCGTCGATGGAGCGGAGCTTCTCGTTGCCATCGCCGAGACGCGCGCAGCCCTTGCTGGAACGGCGGATCGGCCCCTTGGCTTTCCGATCGCCGGTTACCTCGAACTGCATATCGAACAGGGGCCGATCCTCGAACGCGCGGGCATTCCCATCGGCGCCGTCGAGGGTATCCAGGGCACCACCTGGCTCGCCGTTACGATGACCGGCGAGAGCAGCCATGCCGGCACCACGCCGCTCGATGCGCGCCGCGACGCCGCGGCAGCCCTCATCGCCGCGCTCGCCCGGCTTCAGGACACCATCATGCCAAGCGATGCGGCCGCGCGTTTCACGGCCGGCCGCCTCGTTTCGCGGCCGGATTCGATCAACGTAGTCGCACAGCGGGCGTCCTGCACGCTGGACATGCGTCATCCGAAGGCCGACCGGCTCGCCGCGATGCAAGCGGAGGTCCGTGCGGTGCTCTCGGAAGCCGCCGCCACTCATGGCTGCAGCCTCGACATCGAAGTGCTCCTTGACGTGCCACCGGCTGCTTTCGACGCCGGGATGGTCGCCGCGGTCGAGGTCGCGGCTGAGCAGCTGAGGCTGCCGTCGCGCCGCATGGTCTCAGGCGCTTTTCATGATGCGCTGTCGATGGCCGCGATCGCGCCGAGCGCGATGATCTTCGTGCCGTGCCGCGGCGGCATCAGTCACAATGAGCGGGAATTCGTCGAACCGGACCATGTCGTGGCCGGCGCGGGGGTCCTGCTGGGTGCAACAATCGAAGCGGCGCGCCGACTGGCCCAAAGAGGTCCGGCGGGCGCCGAGCTGAACCAGAGGAAGAGGATCGGAACATGAGCATGAAGCTGACGAGACGTGCGGTGCTGGGTAGCCTTGCCGTTGCCACTGCGCTGATGGGCGCTCCGCTGCCCGGTAATGCCGCCGAACTGACGAAGCTGACCTTCGTTCAGGAATGGCCGACGCCGGACGGCTTCTGGATTCCGTGGATCCTCGGTTCCAAGAAGGGTTTCTATGCCGAAGAGGGTCTCGAACTCGAGATCGTCGTGCCGCCGACCGTTGCCGACACGATGAAATTCCTCGGCACGGGCCGTGCGCAGGTGGCCTTCACCACCGTCATGGACGTGATCTTCGCGCGCGGCGAGCAGGCGCCGGTGACCGCCATTGCCCGTTACGGGCGGGGCAACAACTGGGGTATCATCAGCCCCGAAGGCAAGCCGCTGACGGTCGCCGACCTCAAGGGCAAGCGCATCGGCATCTACAATGATGCCTGGACCAAGGCGCAGCTCGGCATGATGCTGGCCGACGCCAAGCTGACGCTCGACGATGTCGAGATGGTCGCAGCTGCCGACGATACCGTGCCCCTGCTGCTCCAGAACCGCGTCGACGCGATCACCGGCATCACCAATGCCGAGGGCACCGAGATGATGACGGCTGGCAACCAGAAGGCTGCCTTCCTGCCGGCAACAGAGCATGGCGTGCCGAACACGCCCATCTTCATGCTCGCCGGCAACGACGACTGGCTGAAGGCGCACCCGGATCAGGCCAAGGCCTTCCTGCGCGCCACCGAGAAGAGCATCCGCTATGCGGCTGAGCATCCGGCCGAGGGCGTTGCTGCCTTCCACGAACTCTATGCCAAGGCCTTCGACGAGAAGTTCATCACGCAGCAATGGACCGACACGATCCCGCTGTTCGGTGCGCTGGGCGAGGACCTGATGGTCAATAACGAGGCCGACTGGACCGCGCTTCTGGCCGCGCTGACCAAGTTCGGTGTCGTCAAGGAGGTCGCGGCGCCCTCGACCTATTTTACGAACGCCTATCTCGCCAAGTAGTCGGCGCACACAAGAACAAGAATCAAGGGAGTCAGTCGATGTCCGGACCCGTCGCCGTCAAACGCATCACACCTGCCTGGAGCTACAAGCCGGGTCCGGATGTCTCCGACACGCCTCCGCCCGGACTTGTTCGGGCGCAGGCCCTCGCAAGGCAGGCTTGCGCCGTTGGGCTCGCCGCGCTGGAGCCGGGAATGACCGAACAGGACATCGACCTGGTCGTCAGCGACTTTCTCGCCCGCAACGGGATCGAGCATGTCTGGACGATCACCGTGGTGGGGCTCGGCGAGAACGCTAAGGTCTGCTTCCCCACCAACGGCCCCGGCGCCATGAAGGCGGCGGAGCGCGACGTGCTGATGCTCGACGTTCATCCGATCACGCCGGATGGCTCCTGGGGCGATTGCACGCGTTGCCGCGTTCTCGGTGATTATCCCGAGGCGAGGACGGCGCTTGCCGATCTTGAGCGCATCCATGCCAAGACGCTCGATTCTTGCCGGCCCGGCATGCCGGCCAAGGAACTATTCGGCTTCTGTCACGAGTTGCTGGTCGCCGACGGTTTCGTGCTGCTCGATCTCCTCGGCAATATCGGCCATTCGCTGACGGCGGGCGCCGCCTATCTTCACAACTTCATCGATGCCGGTAATGACGCACCGATGTGGGGCGCCTGGGCGATCGAGCCGTTTGCGTCGCGGGACGATATCGCCGTCAAGGTCGAGGATCTCGTCTGGTTCGGCCGCGACACGTGCACGGTCATTTGAAGGTCCAGCCCGATACGATGACCGACGCCGCCCCGCCCAAGCTCGCCCTCCATGCCGTCACGCAGCGCTTCGGCGAGACGTTGGCGCTTTCTCCGACTGACCTTTCCGTCCGCGCCGGCGAATTCGTCTCGGTCGTCGGCCCGTCGGGCTGCGGCAAGAGCACGATGTTCAACATTATCGCCGGCGTGCTGCAGCCGACAGGCGGGCGCGTGCTCATCGATGGCCGCGACGTGACGGGGAGGGCCGGCGAGGTCGGCTACATGCTGCAGAAGGACCTGCTGCTGCCTTGGCGCACCGTGCTGGACAACATCGTGCTCGGCGCGCTGCTGAAGGGCAAGGCCGGGCCGAAGGAGCGGGCCGAGGGCGTGGCGCTTGCCCGCCGCTACGGGCTCGGCGACTTCATCAATCACTACCCCTCGGCGCTCTCGGGTGGCATGCGCCAGCGCGCGGCGCTGATGCGCACGCTCGCCATGCACCGCGACGTGCTGCTGCTCGACGAGCCCTTCGGCGCGCTCGACTCGCAGACCCGCTTCGCGATGCAGCAATGGCTGCTCAGCGTCTGGGAACGCGAACGGCGCACCATCGTCTTCGTCACGCATGACATCGACGAGGCGGTGTTCCTCTCTGACCGCGTCGTCGTCATGTCGCCGCGGCCCGGCCGCATCCGCGAGGTGATCGAGGTTCCGATCCCGCGCCCGCGCCCGGTCTCGGCGCTGACCAGCCCGGTCTTCAGCACGATCAAGCAGCGGATCATCGACCTGATCTACGAAAACAGCCCCGCTCTGGAGCTTGCGCATGTCTGAACGCTACGCGCTGCTGCTGAAGTTACTATATCCCGTGGTCGCCCTGGTTCTGGTGATCGCCGGCTGGGCGCTCGCGGTCGATGCCTTCGAGATCCCGCGCTATGTCATGCCCTCGCCGATGGATGTCGCAAACCACATCGCCGACGACTGGCCGGCGCTGGTGAAGGGGTTCGGCCAGACCTTCATGGAGTTCCTGCTCGGGTTTCTCGCCGGAGCGATCGCCGGTTTCGTATTCGCCGTCCTGATGGACGCCTCGCGGCCAGTTCGCGGCATTCTCTATCCGGTCCTGATCACTAGCCAGGCGATCCCGATCGTCGCCATCTCCGCGGCGCTGACGATCTGGCTCGGCTTCGGCCTCGCGCCGAAGCTCGTGATCGTGGCGCTGGTCGTGTTCTTCCCGGTCGTCGTCAATGTTCTCGATGGCCTCGCCTCGGTCGACAAGGACATCCTCAATCTTGTCCGCTCGATGGGCGCCTCGCGCTTCAGCATCTTCCGCCATGTGAAGCTGCCCGCGACCTATACGCCGCTGTTCTCGGCGCTGAAGCTGTCCGCGACCTTCTCGGTCACCGGCGCCGTCATTGCCGAATGGACCGCCTCGACCAGCGGCGGCATCGGCGCCTATCTGCTGCAGGCCAATTCCCGCCTGAATACCGCCGGAACCTTTGCGGCGATCGTCTTCCTCGCATTGCTCGGCCTTGTCAGCTTCCTGCTCGTCATCGCCGCCGAATATTGGCTGACGCCCTGGCGCTCCGGCTCGAAGGCGCGCCGCTGGTCGTCCAGCTACTGGAAGGACTGAAGCCGGGCGCAGTGAAGCGCCCGGCTATTCTAGAGCCGACTGGGTTCCGCTCAGTCGGCCACCTGGTCGAAGAACCCCGGCTCGTTCGGGAAGGCCGGGTCGGCATGGTCTCGGCCGAGATAGGCCTTCATCGTCGCCTGCATGAACTGCGACTTGGCCATCTCGCCGGCGAGCGCCTGGATGCGCGCCTGAAGACTCGCGACGTCGGCGGGCCGCTCGGTCGCAAGATTGGTCTTCTCGGTCGGGTCCTTGGCGAGATCGTAGAGCTCGAGGCGCTGCGGCAGAGGCGTCTGCCAGATGAGCTTCATATCGCCCTCCCGGACCGCGCCGCGGAACATCTCGACATTGTAGACGATCTCGCTCCGCGGCGACGGCGCATTGGTCGCGATCGTGTTCCAGACATCCATGCCATCAAGCGGCTTGGTGCCGGTGGTCGCGCCACCCGCCCGGCCGAGGATCGTCGGCAGCATGTCGACGACATGCATCATGCCGTCCACCTTCTCCGGCTGGATGTGACCCGGCCAGTTGGCGAGTGCCACGACATGCGTGCCGCCTTCGTAAAGCGAACCCTTGCCGTCCCGCCAGGGCGCATTGGAGGCGGGAAGGTCGCCATTTGTCGCGATCTCGCCGGCGAACATCGCGTCGCGCACGCCGCCATTGTCGCTCTGGAAAAAGACGAGCGTGTTGTCGCGGAGCCCCTTCTTGTCGAGCGCTGCGAGAACGTCGCCGATCTGATCGTCCATGGCCGAGACCATGGCGGCATAGGCGCGGCGGTTCGGGTCGGCGATATCCTTGTAGCGGTCGAGATAGGCGGATGGAGCCTGAAAGGGCGTGTGCGGTGCGTTGAAGGCCAGATAGAGAAAGAACGGCTTGTCCGTGCTGCGGCTATCGATGTAGCGGACCGCGTCCTGGCCGATCAGCGTCGTCGAATAGCCCTCCTCATGCAGCGGCTTGCCATCGCGGTACCAGTCGAGCGCGCCATGCACTTTGTGGGTATTGTAATCGATCTCGCCGATCAACGGGCCGTATTGGTAGTCAAAGCCACGCGCATCGGGAAAAAGCGCCTTGTCGGCATGGCCGAGATGCCATTTGCCGATGATCGCCGTGTCATATCCCGTCCGCTTGAGTAATTGCGGCATCAGCGTCTCGTCCGCCGGGATACCGTAGGTCTGCTCGGGCAGGATGACGAAGCTCTGCAGCCCGTAACGCAGCGGATAACGCCCGGTCATCAACGCCGCGCGCGTCGGCGTACACATCGGCTGGGCATAGAACTGCTCGAGCCGCGCGCCGCCGGCGGCGAGTTCGTCGATGCTCGGCGTCCTGATGTCCGAACCATGAAAGCCGACATCGGCGTAACCGAGATCGTCGGCGACGATATAGACGATATTGGGCTTGGTTTCGGCGGCAAGCCCGGCCGTTGCGCTCGCCGCGAGGGCGAGAGCCGCCAGCGCTGATCTCAACAGATGTGACACGATAATTCCCCGATTGACGGCCGCCCGACGGCCAGGTTCCCACACCTTCAGTTGCCCGCGCCATAAGGGCTTTCTGAAGGCAACAACGCGGGCTTTCTGAAGGCATCAACGCTTTCGCGTAGCGCCGGCTTCTGGCCGAATCATGGCTTTGACGCGGCCCGTTGGCGCTCCGTCGTCGACGGGACGATGAATGGGGATGGGCTGATCCGAATTGCGGTCGCCGGTCACGGTCCCGGCGAAAAGGCTACGCACAGTCTCGCTTTGGCAATGACCGTGAACCCGTCTTCGGCTTGCCACTGGCGCGTTGATGGTATAATGAGTATCTCAATATATGGTCGAATGACAGCCGGTCGTGCGGGGAGGAGCCGCACGGCGTGACCGTGAGGTCCGGCGCATCGAGAGCCGCGTTCAACGGCCACCTGCGACGCTATTTTGGAGGAGGAGAATTCATGCGAGGACTGAAGATCTTTGCGGCGACGGCCCTGGCCGGGTTTGTCGCCTTCTCGGGCGGAGCCGAGGCGAAAGATACGCTCCGCCTGATGACCGTTTTCGACGCCCCGACGGTCAAGCTCTGGGAGCCGGTTCTGGCGGCCTATAACGCTGCCAATCCCGATGTCGAGGTGAAGATGGAGACGGTCGCCGGTTCGGGCGCCGCCGTCTATCCCGACGTGCTGCGCACGTCGATGGCGAGCGGTGATCCGCCAGACGTCTTCTTCATGTGGGGCGGCGAGATCGCCGGGCCTTTCATCAAGGCCGGCCAGGTCGAGCCGCTCGACGCTTATTATGAGAAATACGGCTGGGAAAAGGTCGTCGCGCCCTGGACGATCGATCGCATCACGCGCGACGGTCACAAATATGGCGTGCCGTTCCATGCTCGCGGCATGGGCTTGTGGTACCGGGTCGACCTGTTCGAGAAATACGGCCTCTCGGAGCCGAAGACATACGATGATCTCGCCAATATCTGCTCGACCTTCAAGAAGGACGGCATCTATTGCGCTTCGTTCGGCGGCAAGTTCGGCTGGCAGACCATGCGCCTTCTGGACTATTTCACCGAGACGACATGCGGGCCTGAAGAGCACGACAAGCTGAATATGTTGCAATCGAGCTGGAACCAGCCTTGCGTCGTGGCGGCCTATGACCGCATGGCTCAGTGGGTGAAGGATGGCTGGCTGGTGCCCGACTTCCTCAACGTCGCGCCGAACGATGCGCGCATGCCCGTCTATTCGGGTGACGCGGCGATGGTGTTCGAAGGCGGCTGGTTCGAGGGCGTGCTGAAAAGCGACGAGCAGCCGCTGGAGAACTACAAGTTCTTCCTGCCGCCGACCGGTCATACGCCGGTGCGCTATTCCGCGTTCCCGGAACAGTGGATGATCCCGACGTCCTCCAAGCACAAGGACCAGGCGGCGGCGCTCATCAACTGGATGACGATCGCCGACACGCAGAAGCAATATCCCGAGGCCTTCACCGCTTCGGCGACGATCGGGGTCGAGTCCGACTGCGCGGTGGCCCCGCGCGACTGCGAGTGGAAGAAGTTGCTGACCTCGGATTCGGCGACCTATCCGCCGACCGACCAGGCCTTCACCAAGGAACTGATCGACGGCTTCTTCGAGGTCCAGGACGGTGTCGTCGCCGGCAAGATCACGCCGGCCGATGCGGCGGCGCAGATGCAGGCCAAGGCAGAGGCCTGGAAGGCGAAGCAGAAGTCCTGACCTCCCGGGACTGATGAGGTGTGGCGGGCGGCGCTTCCTGCGCCGTCCGTCCACCGTCCCGCAAGACGAGAGAACCGATGTCCGAGATCACTCTTGGCGCGCGCCGGCCCGTCATCGTCCGCCGCAGGCGCTGGCGGATTCCGGTCACCGCCATCCCCTATCTGTTTCTCGCTCCCGCCACGCTCTGGTATGCGGCCTTTCTCGTCTACCCGATGCTGCAATCGCTCTATGTCTCGTTTTTCGATTGGGACGGGCTCTCGCCGACGATGACGTTTGTCGGCCTCGAGAACTACATCAACATTTTCGCGGTCGATGAAGTCGCCCGCCTCGCTCTGTGGAACAACATCCTCTGGACGATCGGCGCGCTCGCCTTGCCGACATTCTTCGGGCTCATGCTGGCGCTGGCGCTGAACCGCCGCGCTCCCGCTTCGACGCTTTTCCGCACCATCTTCTACAGCCCGGCCGTGTTGCCGCTCGTCGCCGTCGGCCTGATCTGGGCCTGGATGTACAATCCGCATTTCGGCGTCGTGAATGTCACGCTGAAGGCGGTCGGCCTGCGCAGCTGGGCCAATGGCTGGCTCTCGAACTATGAGATGGCGCTGCCGGCGACCTTTGTGACCTTCATCTGGTCGCATGTCGGCTTTCCCATGATCTTCTATCTTGCCGGGCTGCAGGCGATCTCGAAGGATTATTACGAGGCGGCGACGATCGACGGCGCCAACGCTTTCCAGCGCTTTCGCCACGTCACCATGCCCGGCCTCGCCGAGACGCATGTGATCGTGCTGTCGCTCGCCGTCATCAACGGTTTCAAGGTGTTCGACCTCGTCTACACCATGACCTATGGCGGCCCGGGCCGCTCGACGCAGGTGCTCGGTACCTGGATGTATTTCCAGACCTTCCAGTATTACCACGCCGGCTATGGATCGGCGCTGGCATGGGTCATCGCCGCGATCGTGCTCGTGATCGCGATTCCCTATATCCGCCGCATGTCGCGCGGCTGAGGGCAAGCCCATGATGTCAGACGTTCGCCGCCAGCGCCGCCTCGAGCAGACCGTGATCTTTCTCGGCCTCCTGGCGCTCTCCCTGATCTGGCTGACGCCGTTCGCCACGGTGGTGCTCTCGGCAATCCGCGGGCAGGGCGATCTGCTCGCCCGCGGCGTGTTCTCGCTGCCGAAGAAGATCGCATGGAGCAATTTCGCCGAGGCCTGGAGCACGGGTGATTTCTCGATCTACTTCCGCAACTCGCTGCTGCTGATCGCGATGAAGGTTCCGCTCGGCATCTTCATCGCCGCGCTCGCCGCCTATCCGCTCGCCAAGCTCCGGTTCCGCTTCTCCGGCGCCATCTTCATCTTCTTCCTGGCGGGTCTCGCCGTGCCGGTGCAGGTGACGCTGCAGCCGCTCCTCGTCATGATGAAGCAGCTCGGCATCGCCAACAGCCTGTTCGCGCTGGTCCCGCCCTATGTCGCCTTTGGTCTGCCGTTCCAGATCTTCGTGCTCCGCGGCTTCTTCCGCCTGATCCCGTCGGAGCTTCTCGAGGCGGCGCGGCTCGATGGCGCCTCCGAATGGACGGCGTTCCTGCGCGTGATGCTGCCACTCTCCGTTCCGGCGCTGGCAACGCTCTGCATCATCGACGTGCTGGCGACGTGGAATGAATTCCTGATCGCACTCGTGCTGATCAGCGCCAAGGAATCCCGCACGGTGCCGGTCGGCCTGCTGCAGTTCCAGGGCGAATATTCATCGCAATACACATTGCTGATGGCCGGCATCCTGATCTCGATTGTTCCGGTCATCGCGATCTTCATCTTCCTGCAGCGCTACTTCGTCGCCGGGCTGACCGCCGGCGCGGTCAAGGGCTGACCAGCGTTCGACATCCATCCTCCGGAGCCGATCCCATGACGAACCCAAGCGTTCTCCCGCGCCGCAGCGTCGGCGAATGGCAGCTCAAGAGCACGCGCGCCTACAAGGCACCGTTCGCCGATGTGCGTGTCGATGGCATCTTCACCAGTCCTTCCGGCAAGGAATTCATCATGCCGGGCTTCCATGACGGCGACGGCGTCTGGAAGCTTCGCTTCAATCCCGGCGAGGCTGGCCGTTGGACGTTCCGTATCGCCTCGGTTCCGCATGATCCGGAACTCGCCGGTGAGGGCAGCTTCGATGTCGAGGAGCGCGAGACGCGCGGCTTCCTGAAGGCGACACCCGGGAAAGCCTGGGGCTTCCACTATGAGAACGGCGAACCGGTCTTCTTTCTCGGTGACACCGTCTATGACCTGTTCGGCATGGCCTATTGCGGCGGCGACGTCGAAGGCTTTCTGAAGCGGCGCCAGAAGCACGGCTTCAACCTCTTCCGCTGCCGCCTGCCGATCAGCCGCTTTCACCCGCCGGAAGGCTATAGCGATTGGCACTCCAAGCGGCTCTGGCCATGGGGCGGCAGCGAGACGTCGCCCCGGTTCGACATCTTCAATCTCGATTATTTCCGTTCCGTCGACGAGACCGTCGCGCTCATCGACGGGATGGGCATGGGCATCGAGATGATCATGGAGGGCTGGGGCTTCGAGTTTCCGTTCAACCATCGCGCCTGGTTCACGCCCGAATGGGAAGAGCTGTGGATGCGCTACCTGATCGCGCGCTACGACGCCTACGCCGCCGTGCATTTCTGGACGCCGCTCAACGAATACGAATATTACCCCAATGGCGATTGGCATCATAAGCCGGCGGCCGACCGCTGGGCGTTGTGGATCGCGCGCTGGATCAAGCGGACTGCGCCGCACGGCCATGTGCTCTCGATGCACAATGGCCCCGTGATGCCGCCCTTCGCCGAGCGCTTTCATGCCGATCCCGAGGCGGTCGACGCCATCATGTTCCAGGAATGGGGCGCGCGCGACCGCGACAAGGGCTGGCTCGCGACGGGGATCGAGGAACAGATCGAGAAGAGCCTCAAGGGCTGGGGCGGCAGCGCGATCTTCGCGGAATGGGGCTATGAGCGGAACCCGGACTTCTATCTGAAGCTGCCGAGCCACGAGTTCTGCGATCGCAACCACACGCGCCGCAGCGCCTGGCGCGGTGTCATGTCGGGCCTCGGCATCATCGCCGGTTTCGAGAATTCCTGGGCCCCATGGATGGAACTTGGCTCCGATCAGCCTGGTGTCGCCGATCTCGATGTGGTCCAGAAATTCTTCCGCGCCGAGGTGCCCTTTGCCGATATTGCGCCGGCAAATGATATCGTCAGCGGGGACTATGAACGCGGCACCCGTCCGCTGGCGCTGGCAAATGCCGACCGCTCGCTGATCGTCGTTTACTTCCCAGCAGCCGGTGACGCCTGGCTCGATCTGCACGGGGCCACCAACCTGTCCTGGTTCGATCCACGCACGGGCGCGAAGACGCCCTTCAGCTGGTCCCCTGGCGATCGGATCTCGGCGCCGCCGGGCGAGGATGATGACGGTCATCCGCTCGACGCCGTCCTCGTCGCGCGCCGCTGACCAGGTGTCCTGCGCCCACGATTTCGGAGACAGGATCGCCCCTGTCTCAAATTGCCAACCTCGAAGGAACGCCCATGCCATTGCCGCCTGAAAAGCTCACCCGGATCATCGTCAACACGGACGCCAAGAACGAGGCCGACGACCAGTATTGCGTCGTCCAGGCGCTGCTCTCGCCCTCCTTTGAGCTGCACGGCATCATCCCGGCGCATTTCGGGACGCGGCGGACGACGCGCTCGATGGAGGAAAGCCGCGAAGAGGTCGATCTTCTTCTTGATCTCATGGGCTTGTCGGGCAAGGTGACCGTCGCCAATGGCGCCGCCGAGGCGCTGCCCGACGAGACGACCGCACGTCCGTCGCCAGGCGCCGAATTGATCATTCGCGAGGCGATGAAGGACGATCCACGACCGCTCCACATCGCGTTCCTCGGGCCGCTGACCGATATGGCGGCGGCGCTCCTGATGGAGCCGCGCATCGCCGAGCGCAATGTTCGCGTCGTCTGGATCGGCGGCGGGCGGTGGCCGGTCGGCGGCTCGGAGTTCAATCTTTCAAACGACATCCACGCGGCCAATGTCGTCTTCAAGTCGAAGGTCGATCTCTGGCAGATCCCGATGACGATCTACCAGATGATTTCGGTTTCTTATGCCGAGCTGTTCGAGAAGGTTTCTCCGCAGGGCAAGCTCGGCGCCTATCTCGTCGACCAGCTGATCGACTTCAATACGCGCTTTCATCAAGGCCCAATCGAATATCGCTCGCTCGGCGATACACCGTCGCTCTCGGTCATCATGAATCCGAACGGCGGGACCTGGCGTTATGAAGCGGCGCCTGAGTTCAGCCCGCTGATGAACTACGTCCATACCGGCCGCAACCGGCCGGTGAAGGTGTATGACACGATCGACGTGCGCTTCATTCTCGAGGACATGTTCGCAAAGATCGCCCGTTTCCATCGCGGCGAACAGGAAACGGCGGTGTTCTCGTAGGTCTCGGACCGGCGGGTCAGCCCGCCGACCGGATTGATTAAGGCAATGCGCCGGGGCTGCGAGGCCCCGGCGTTCTTGTTTTCGCTAAGCCGCCTCGCGCGGATTGCAGATATCCTTGACCGATGCCATCACGGCTTCCGGGCTGAACACTGCCTGTAGCCAGTTCTCCTTGAAGATCAGCGGCCGTGCCTCGCGGATGGCGTGCAGCGCTCCGTCGGAGAACTTGCCTTCCTTGAAGATGTTGAAGGCGATGGCGAGTTCGATCTGGATATGACCGAGCATGAAATCCATCGCGGCAGCTTCCGGCACGCCGCGCCGCACCGCCTCGTCCGTCGCCTCGCGGAGCGCGAGGCAGAGCGTGGCGCCGACCGTTTCCGACATCGCCGGCTCCATGACGGCGATGTTTTCCAGCGTGCAGCGATGGGCGCGATTGACCGGCGTATAGATCGTGCGCGCTACCTCCTCGCAGAGCGCGTAATCCGCCTCCGGTCCCTGGATCAGCGCGCAGACGATCGCCTGCGGATCGCTGACGCCACCGAAGTGATCGCGCTCGCCATCCTTGACGTTCTGGGGGAACACCGAGGGATGGCAGGGATGCGTCACGAAATAGGTGACATCGGCGCGGACAGGCATCTCGCCGGCATAGGGGGCGGCGGCGTCGAGAACGATCAGCGCCGCGCCGGGCCTGACGCGCGCGATGATCGAATGGGCGATCTTGCCGATCAGCCGGTCGGGCACGGCCAGAACGATGACCTCGGCCTCGGCGAGCGCCTCATCCTCGCTGACGCAATCGGCGCCGATCGCATCCTTGAGGCGCGTGCGGCCCTCGGCGGAAACCTCGACATGGTCGACGGTGAAGCGCGAACCCTTGAGATTGGTGGCGAGGCGGACGCCCATTTTGCCGCCGGCGCCCAGAAGTGCGATCTTGGTCATGCTGCCTTGCTCCTCATCCGGGCGGGTCCGCCGCCCTCCTTGATCCAGGTGAAATAATCGGGCGAGCCCATCTGGCCGCCCTTCAGCGCGATCTCGAGCGGAGGCCGCGCGGGATCATCGAAATGAGCGCGGCAGAGCGCTGCGCCCGGAACGGTCGGGGCGAGCGCCGTCAGCGCGCGGATACCGAGTGCAAGCGCGCCATGGCCCGAAGTGTCGCCGCCGGCGATCACCGCGCGGCTGACGCCAGCCTCGGTGATGATGCGGTCCAGCGCCGAGCCAAGGCCGTGCCCGATCCGCTCGTTGACGGTCGCCGCCGGAATGCCGCTGGCAACGATCGCGGCATCGACGGCGCCGATCGCGGGGTCGTCAGGTCCGGAGGCGGTAGCAATCAACGGATCGCGGCCGCGTCCGAGCGCGGCGAGCGCGGCGTCGACTGCGCGCCCGATCTCGCTTCGCCATTTGGCTTCGTCGACCGCCAGCGCTGCATCCACGGCGATGTGTTCGAACCCGCTCGCGGTGGCGTGGGCGATCTGCGCCGCGGTCTGGGGCGCGCACGAGCCCGAGACGACTGCGATCGGTCCGGCGCCTCCGGCACTCGCAAGGGGCAGTGATGCGCCGAGCGCCCCGCTCTGGCGCCAATGCTCGATGAGCGCATATTCGACGCCTTGCGAACCGATGGCGAACTGCCGGGCGCCGCGCTGCTCCCAGATCAGTTTGCCCGCCAATGCGAGGTCACTGGCGTCCATGATGTCGATGGCGATGATTTCGCCGCCGTCGGCCCGTGCTCTTGCGAGCGCCGCGCCAGCATCGGCATGGAGACCAAGACGGTCGACGAGGCCAAGGCGCCGCGCGGTCTGCGCGGAGAGGTGACGTCGGACATCCGCCTCGCGCATCGGCGTCACCGGATGGCGGCTCATGGTCGGATGGCGATCGAGCCGGTAAACCGCGCCGTCGTAGAGCGCATAGAGATCGCCAAAGGCCTGATAACGCCCGATCGGCGGTGCCGCCACGACGAGCGGATGCCAGCTGCCGCCCAGCATCGGCGCGGCAATGTCGATCGCCCGGCCAATCGAGCCGACATGCGGCGCGGAATCGAGCGTCGAGCAGATCTTGTAATGGCTGATCGGCGCGCCGATCTCGGCGAGCGCTGCGAAGACCGGCGGCAGATGCTCGTCCATCCATTCCGGCGGCTTGGAACGGGCGATGCCGGCAATGCCGATGCCGCGCATGCCGGAGAAGCGTGCGCGATCCTCAGGCGTCGGAATCCCCAGGAACAGCACCGAGGGCAGTCCTGCAAAGGCCAGCGCTTCCATCGTGGCGGCCGATCCCGTGAAATCATCGCCATACCAGGCGACGAGCACGCCTTCTGGAAGCGCGGCAGCGGTCATGCACCTGCTCCCAGCGCCCTGGCGAGTTCGGGATGCGTCCTCGCCTGCGCGTCGAGCGGGATGCCCACAATGGCCGCATCCCAGGACTGGCGGAGGCTGGCAACGCCCGCCGCCGGGCCATCCGGATGGGCCATGATGCCGCCGCCCGCTGCATAAATGAGGTCGACGGAGCCGAGTGCGGCGAAGGTTGCCGGCGGCTGCTTCACCGTCTGGCCCGACGAGAACACCGGCATGACGATGCAGGGCTTTTCGGCGAACATCGGCGTCAGGCAGGCGCGCGCCGAGGCGATGACGCTGTCATCGGGCTCGGAGAACTTGTTGGCCAGGCCGTTCACATGCATGTGGTCCGCCCCGGCCAGACGCCAGAACTTCTGCCAGGCGACATAGGACCAGCCCAGCATCGGCGCGCGCGAGAGATAGCCCCAGCCGTTGCGGTGCGCATGGATCGGCAGCGCGCTGTGGCGGCCGAGCGCGATCATGCCGGCGAGCCCGACCGAATTGAGGCTCGCCATGACGCAGGTGCCGCCCTCGGCCAGCACGAGATCATGCCGCCGCCGCATCTCGTCGATCTCGCCGGTCAGGTTGAAGGCGAACATCACCTTCTTGCCCGTGCGCTGGGCCGTGTCGTTGATCACCCGCATCACCGCGCGGACGCGCTGGTCGAACGGACAATGCGGCCCATCGGCCTGCAATTCGTCGTCCTTGATGAAATCGATGCCGGCCTCCGCGAGCAGGCGAACGAGATCGGCGGTCTCCCCGGGGCCGAAGCCGACGCTCGGCTTGACGATGGTGCCGATCAGCGGCCGGCCTTCGACGCCCGCCAGCCACCGCGTGCCCTCGACGCCGAATCTCGGGCCGGGATAAGCGTCAGCAAACGCCGTCGGCAGGCGGATATCGAGGATGCGCAGACCCGAGAACTGCTTCAGCTCGAAGAGATTGCCGCCAACTGTCGCCATCAGGTTGGGCAGCGAGGGTCCCATATTGGCCAGCGGCCACGAGAGCGTTGCCCGGACGCGCTGGATCCGGCTGCCGGCGGGGCGTCCGGCGCCGGGCAGGCTTGGCGCCTCGACCTCGCCGAGCATTTCGAGCGCCTCGATCCGCGCGGCTGAGCGTTCCTTCAATTCCGGCGTCTCGCCCGGCACGGGCACGAATGTGCCGGACGATTGCTCGCCCGCCATGGATTCGATGGCCGCGCGCGGATCATAAGCCGTCTCGACGAGATAGTCGGCTTCGATGCGCTCGGGCGAGATGAGAGCCTCAGTCACGGCCGCCCTCCCGCCAGTCCTTCATGCGGATGATGCTGCCGGTCGCGGCCGACTCGTAGGACGCCAGCGCCAGCGCCATCGTGCCGAGATTATGCGCGCCGGAAGGCTGCGCTTCGGACTTGCCGTTCAGCACGTCTATGAAATGGCGCTCGAAGGCGACAACGCTCTGCTGGACCACCTGCCATGGCTTCTCGCCCCAGGCGGGCAAGGCAACGTCGACATCGGTCTCGGTGACCGAACCGGGGTGATGCTCGAACAGCCGGTAGCCGCGGGTCAGCTCCAGAGTGCCCTCGGTGCCCTCGACGACTGCCGTGGTCTGCGGGAAGGGATCCGGCTCATATTTGGCAAAGGCCGAGCATTCGACGACGCACACGGCGCCGCCGGCATGGCCGAGGAGGGAGGTGAAGGCGTCCTCGCCGCGCACGATCGGGTTCACGCGCTGCGTCAGGCAGGAGAGCGTCTCAACCTCGCCGAGGAGATGGCGGGCGAGGTCGTAGAGATGCAGCCCGATATCCATCAGGCTGAGCCGCTCCACCTCGGCGAGATAAGGCTGGTTCTTGTAATAGTCGAAGCTGTGCCGAAACGAGATGCGCGCATAGGTCGGCCGGCCGATCCGGCCCTTGGCGATGCGGTCGGCGATCTCGATGAAAGGCCGCTGCCAGCGGAAGTTCTCGTGCACGGCGAGCGGCACGCCTGCCTTCTCGCAGGCGCTGACCATCGCTTCGGCATCGGCCTGGCTGTCGGCGAAAGGCTTCTGGCAGATCGCCGCGACGCCGTGGCGGGCGGCGAGTTCGACGAGCGGGCGATGAAACGGCGAGGTCGTCACGACATCGACGAAGTCGAGCTTTTCCGCCCGCAGCATTGCCTCTGCGTCGGCATAAGCATGCGAAACCTTGAAATCGGCCTGCATGCGCTCGGCCTTGGCGAAGTCTCGGTCGCAGACGGCGACGATCTCGGCGCCCTCGACTTCCGCCCAGCCGTTCATGTGATTACGCGCGAAGAAGCCACATCCGATCAGGGCGCCGCGACGGACAGTCATGGGAGATCTCCAGTGAAAGTGAGAAAGGCGACAGAATAGGCGCCCATCGTGATTTGATCAGCCGTGTCGCCCGGCCGGTCAAGCCACAGCGGATCGCCCGCTGCCGCCGTGAAGCTGTCCGTATCGAGAAGGCGGATTACCGCCTGTCGTGGCAGCGCGAGATCCCGCGTCTCCGCCGACAGATTGGCGAGGATGAGCATCGGACCGGCCGCGACAGCGGCTATGCCGGCCGGCAGACCGCTGACCGCGCGCCGCCGCAGTCCGGCAAGTCCAGCGAGCGCGCGCACGACATGGAACAGCGGATAGACTACCGCCTCGGCCTGATCGTCGAAAAAAGGCTGCGGCCAGCGCGCGGCGCTGTGGATCATGCCGAACGGTCCGGTGAGCGTCGCGAGTGCCATGGCCTCGACATCGCTTCCCTCGGTCGCCGCGACGGCGCCGACCGCGAAGCTTGCTGCGAACAGACCGCGCTGGCGTGGGTCGACCTTGGCCATTGCCAGACGGCGCCCCTCGGGATCGGCCGGCCGCTCGGGACCATAGGCGTTGGACCGCATGCCGATCGAGACAAGGCCAAGCTGATAGAGCTTGCCCGGTGCAAGCGCGGCGACGCTGTCGAAGATCGCCGGCAGGGCTTCGAGCGTCTCCATGACCGATCGGTCATCGGCGGCGTGGACGATCGCCGTCATGCCATGGCTGACGAAATCCGCGAGCGCGAGGTCTGGCGGGCAGCGGTTGAATTCGGTGAAGCTCGTCAGCATGCCGCCGCCGATCTCCGCATCCGGAAACGCCGCCCGCGCAGCGACTGTGGCATCGGTCGGCGTCGCCCCTTCCGGCCACGGTCCGGATGGCTGGTGCGAGGCGAGATAGGCTGCCGGCAAGGCGAGCACACGGCGCGGCACGATGTCGGCGGCGTAGAGCCGCGCTCGGAGTTCCGCCAATGCTGCAGAAGGATCGGGACCATCGGTGATCACGACTTCGATCGTCACCGCGCGGTCACCGATCACGGGTCGAAGCGCCGCGAGCCGTTCAGCATCAATATCGGCCGGAAGGCGAAGCGCGACGGATCGGATATGGGCCGTATCGAAAAGGTTGGCTGCCTCCCCCACGATCGGCTCGGCCGCGTCGAGCGCCAGGACGATCTCGGGCAGCTTGCGCCCCTCAGGACCGAGCGCGAGCGTGCCCGCGAGGTCCACGACTTCGCCGCGCGGGCCGATCGCGCCAGCGCAACGGATGACGATCTGCTGCCGCAGCGTCGATCCCGCTTCGAGGCGATAGGGCGTTGGCAGTGCGAGCGGCCGGCAATAGGTCTTGTATGAGGCATCCGACCAGTTGCGCTGGTCCTCCATCTCGAAGACCTCGCCGGCGAAATCAATCGCAACGGCGATTCCCTCGACGACATGCTCGAGGCCGATAATGTCGAGCGCCGGCTGCGAAGCCATCACCAGCGCCGGGAAGCTTCGGTCCTCGCTGGTGCCATCGCTGTGGTGGACGGTGAGCGGCATGCCCGCGACGCCGGCAATCGGATGCAGAAGCGTCAGCCCGGCCCGGTTCGTCTGCAGGTCACGAAGCGCCGCAATCTCGGCAGTCACGATCAGCCTGGCACCGCCGTGCGTAGATGCCGTCAGCCGGCATTGCGCGGCACCATCGGCAACCGTGAAGCGGCGCTCATAGCTGAAGCCTTCGCCATCCCGCGCGACCGTTTCGAGCGGCATTTCGGCCGGAAGCGTGCCCCAATGCGCATCGCGCACCAGAAGATTGATGCCGCGCACGACCTCGACGCCGTGCCAGCGGATCCCGCGCAGGGCGCCGTCGGCAACATCGAGCGTATAGCCGCCGGCTGCCAGCGGACGTGTCGCGCCCGTTGGTTCCGCTGTGCCGAAGGCGAAGATCTGGGATCGAACGTCGCCCATCATCCTCCCCGCGGTTCGATCTTATGATGGAACAGTCATTATACCAGAAGATGATGTGCCACAAGCGCCTTGCGGCACTGCTGGCGGGCGCAGGAGGTTAGGAAGTGGTGATGAGCGGGTTAGGACGGGGCGCGCTCAACTGAGCGAAAGGTCGGTGATCGCCCTGTCGATCCATCATTCTGCGTTCTGTCATTGCAGGGCCTGACCCGGCAATCCAGTCTTCCTTGGTCCACCTGATGATAGACGCGTCGGTTACTCGGTAGAAGCCGAAAGGCTGGATTGGCGGATCAAGCCCGGGAATGACCGGAGACGGATGGCGGTAAGAGAGGGCGAAGAGGGGGGCTCCAGTCTCGAATGCTGAAGAGAGGGAGCTGAGGGCTCAGCCGGCGTCGTTACGCGAGAGATTGTCCTGATGATAGAGGTCGTTGGCGCGATAGAGATGGTCGCGCATCGCCTTGGCGGCGCCCTCGACATTGCCGGCCTCGATCTCGTCGACGATCTGCCGGTGTTCCGCGAGCGTGAGCTTTTCGAGGCCCTGCACCCGCATCAGCCCTACATGGAAGCTCTGCAGCCAGCGCAGCAGCGCCTCGCTGAGCGAGGTGAAGATCGGATTGCCGCTGATCGCCGCGATCTCGCGATGGAAGCGGGCATCGAATTGCAGGAAGTTGGCCGGATTGTTCCGCTGCGCCTCCTGGCTGTCGATGGTGCGCCGAAGACGCGCCACATCGACCGGGCCGGCGCGCTGCGCGGCAATCCGCGCCATCTCCATCTCGAAGGTGGCGCGCGCTTCTTTCAGATGGGCGAGGCTCGCAGGCGAATGCGACAGGATGTGCCGCATCGAATCCGACATCTGCTCGACCATGCGGCCGAAGGAAGGTTCGGCGATGCGCGCGCGCTCGCCATGGCGGATTTCAACCAATCCCATGCGCTGCAGGCTCTGCATCGCCTCGCGAATCGCTGGCCGGCCGACGCCGAACGCCGTCATCAGATCACGCTCGGAGGGGAGGGGGTCGCCAGGACCGAGGCGGTCGCTCTCGATGATTGCGAGCAGCCGTTCCTGCACCTCATCGGAGAGCTTGCGTCGCTTGATCGGATCATGTTCAGTCGTCATACCAGTATCATCTGCCGACCGACGCGGCTTGGCAAGCGTGGTGGCAGCGGCGACAGGCTCCCAGTCGAAACCTGGGCCGACAAACGGCCATCGGACTGGCGATGTCCGGGCGGGATGGTGTATTGCGCAGCATCAATCGTGGCGTGATCGACAGATGCTTGTCCGTTGCGCGCCACCCTGTCGCCCGCCCGATCGTGGCTGTTGGCCGAGGAGCATGTCATGACGGCGGACGAACTGCCCGCGCGCGAGATGATGGAATTCGACGTGGTGATCGTCGGGGCCGGCCCTGCCGGCCTCGCCGCGGCTATCCGCCTAAAGCAGATCGATCCTGAGATCTCCGTCGTCGTCGTCGAGAAGGGCTCGGAGGTTGGCGCTCACATCCTCTCGGGCGCCGTCATCGATCCGATCGCGCTGGATCGCCTGCTGCCGGAATGGCGCGGCGAGGACACGCCGATCAAGACGGCCGTGACCGAGGACCGGTTCCTGTTTCTCGGGCCCGCCGGTTCCCTGCGCCTGCCGAATTTCATCATGCCGCCGCTGATGTCGAATCACGGCAATTTCGTCGTCTCGCTCGGCAATGTCTGCCGCTGGCTCGCTGGCAAGGCCGAGGCGCTCGGCGTCGAGATCTATCCGGGCTTCGCAGCAGCCGAGCTGCTTTTCGACGACGCCGGTGCTGTGACCGGCATTGCCACCGGCGATATGGGCGTTGGCCGCGACGGCGAGCCGGGTCCGAACTACCAGCGCGGCATGGAACTGCGCGGCCGCTACACGCTGATCGGCGAGGGCGCGCGCGGCTCGCTCGCGAAGCAGCTTATCGAGCGCTTCGGCCTCTCGGATGATCGTGAGCCGCAGAAATTCGGCCTCGGCATCAAGGAACTCTGGCAGGTCGACCCGAGTCTGCACCGGCCCGGCCTCATCCAGCACACATTCGGCTGGCCGCTCGGCAACGGGACGGGCGGCGGCTCGTTCCTCTATCACCTCGAGGACAATCAGGTGGTGGTCGGCATCGTCGTCCATCTCAATTACGACAATCCGTATCTCTCGCCGTTCCGCGAGTTCCAGCGCTTCAAGACGCATCCGGCGATCGCGCCGCTGTTCGCCGGCGGCAAGCGCATTTCCTATGGCGCCCGCGCGATCACCGAAGGCGGCTTTCAGTCGGTGCCGAAGCTTATCTTCTCAGGCGGCGCGCTGATCGGTTGCTCCGCCGGCTTCGTGAACCTGCCGCGCATCAAAGGCAGCCATAACGCCATGCTCTCGGGCATGCTGGCCGCCGATCATCTCGGCGCGGCGCTATCCGCCGGCCGCTCGCATGATGAACTCGTGGGCTATGAGGCGGCGTGGCGGGGTTCGGAGATCGGCGCCGACCTTCGCAAAGTACGCAACGTCAAGCCGCTCTGGTCGAAGCTCGGCACGATCGGCGGCATTCTCGCCGGCGGCATCGACATGTGGGCCAACACGTTCGGCTTCTCGGTGTTCGGCACGCTGAAGCACGGCAAGGCCGATTTCGCGACAACAAAGCCAGCCGCATCCGTCCGCCAGATCGACTATCCAAAGCCGGACGGGATCGTCAGCTTCGATCTTCCCTCGTCGGTGTTCCTCTCGAACACCAATCACGAGGAGGACCAGCCTGTGCATCTGAAGGTCGCCGATCTTACCCTGCAGAAGACGTCTGAGCACGATGTCTATGCCGGGCTTTCGCAGCGATACTGTCCAGCCGGCGTCTATGAATGGCTCGAGGAGCCGACCGGTCCGCGCTACCAGATCAACGCGCAGAACTGCGTCCACTGCAAGACGTGCGATATCAAGGACCCGAACCGCAACATCACCTGGACCGTTCCGGAAGGCGGGGGCGGGCCGAACTATCCGAACATGTAGCGGCGCGTGTCTGCGGCTGCCGAGAAAGCAGACGCGGCGCGAATTCGCCTTGTCACGGCCCGGGACCGCCGTGATGCTGGACCGCCGAAGACCACAGCGAGTCGACCATGCCGATCTATGATTTCAGCCTCAAGGACCTGCGCGCCTATCACAGCGATGTCGTGCCGACGCAGGATTTCGACGCCTTCTGGCAGCGGACGCTGGACGAGACGCGAGCGTTTCCGCTCGCCGCGACCTTCGAGCCGTTCGAGTGCGGGCTGAAGCTGGTCGAAGTTTTCGATGTGACATTCGCAGGATTTGGCGGCCATCCGGTCAAGGCCTGGCTGATCCTGCCGCGCCAACGCTCCGCTCCGCTTCCGGCCGTCGTCAAGTACATCGGCTATGGTGGCGGCCGCGGCTTCCCGCAGGATCACCTGCTCTGGCCGACCGCCGGCTATGCGACGTTCGTGATGGATACGCGCGGGCAGGGCAGCACCTGGTCGAAGGGCGACACGCCGGACCCCGTCGGCTCGGATTCGGCCCATCCAGGTTCGATGACGCGCGGCATTTTGAGCCCGGAAACCTACTACTACCGCCGCGTCTTCACCGACGCCGTGCGAGCGATCGAAGCCGCGGGCAGTCATGACGCGGTCGATGGCAGCCGCATCGCTGTCACCGGCGGCAGCCAAGGTGGCGGCATCGCCATCGCTGCGGCCGCGCTCGATCCTTCCGTCAAGGCGCTGATGCCGGACGTTCCATTCCTCTGCGATTTCCCCCGCGCGGTCAGCATCACGCCGCGCGATCCGTTCCCGGAGATTTCGCGCTTCCTCGCCGTCCATCGCGACCGTGTCGAGGATGTGTTCAAGACGCTCAATTACTTCGACGGCGTCTGTTTTGCGGGCAAGATCAAGGCTCCGGCGCTCATGTCGGTCGCGATCATGGACACCGTATGTCCGCCGTCGACGATCTTTGCCGCCTTCAACGCGCTGGCGTCCTCCGACAAGACGCTCCGCGAATACGGCTTCAACGACCATGAGGGCGGCGGCGCCTTCCAGGAGCGGGCGCAGCTCGCGTGGCTCGCCGAGCGTCTCTGACGCGGCTGAAAGCTCAGGCATCAAATGCCAGCGGCCTCGCCACATCCGTGACGAGGCCGCTGTTCGTTCGTAGGGCCGTGTCTCAGCTGTGGCGGATTTCGGTGCCGAGCACCTTCAGGCATTCGCGGATGAAGGCCGCAAGCGCCGTCCAGCCCTTGGCGGAAACCATGGTGCCGTCGACATAGGCGTCGGTCGGCGAGAGATCGATATAGGTGCCACCGGCCAGGATGACTTCCGGCTCGCAGGCGCCGAGTGCCGCGACCTTCTTGCCGCGCACGACGCCATCGACCGCGATCAGGATTTGCACGCCGTGGCAGATCGTGAAGATCGGCTTCTGAGCCTCGTGGAAGTGACGCACGATCGCCTGCACGCGCTTGTCGGTACGGATATATTCCGGGCCGCGCCCGCCGGCGCAATAGACGGCGTGATACTGGTCGAGCTGGCGTTCGGCTTCCGAGAAGGTCTTGTTGATGTCGGCATAGTGGCCGAGCTTTTCGGTATAGGTCTGGTCACCCTCGAAGTCGTGCAGCGACGTCTTGATCCGGTCGCCGGCGTTCTTGTCGGGACACACGACATGCACGGTGTGTCCCACGGCTTCCATCGCCTGCTGGTAGACGAAGATCTCGTATTCTTCGGTGAATTCACCGGTGAGCATCAGAATTTTCTTGCCGGGCATGGCGGTCTCCTCCGCGTATGGGGATGAGCGGGCGGATCAGATCCGCCCGCGCTGCTGGTTGTTAGAACGGCGAGTCGGGGAAGTAGAACTCGGCCGCGTTATCCTTCGTGATCAGCGGCGCGTCGAGCTTGACGTTGCCGCGCACCGGCGCGTGGCCGACGAGATTGGCGACCGTCATGTAGATCGCGGTCTTGATCATCGACGGCGGATAGGGGGTCTCGACCGGCGTCATCGCATCGCCGTCGATCACCTTCTTGACGATGTCCTTCATCCCATTGCCGCCGAGCGCGAACTTGATGTCGGTCCGGCCGGATTCCTTGACCGCCTCGAGCACGCCGAGCAGCATGTCGTCATCATTGGCCCAGACGGCGTCGATATGCGGATATTTCGCCAGATAATCCTGCATCAGCTTGAAGGCATCGTCACTGTTCCAGTTGGCGTACTGGATGTCGAGGATCTTGAGGTCCGTGCCGGCAATGCCGTCCTGGAAGCCCTTGATGCGCTCGTCGTCGATGACGGTCGGGATGCCCCTGAGCACGACGAGGTTGCCCTTGCCGCCAAGCTTGTCGACGAGGAACTTGGCCGTGTTCTTGCCGACGGCGATGTTGTCGCCAGCGACATAGAGATCCTGGATCGCCGGGTCGTTGAGGCCGCGATCGACCACGGTGATGAAGGCGCCGCTGTCCTTGACCGCCTTGACCGGCATCGTCAGCTCTTCCGAGGTCTGCGGCAGGATCACGAGTGCGTCCAGCTTGCGGCCGGCCGAGAGATCCTCGAGCGCGCTGACCTGCGCCGTTGCCGAGGGCGAGGTCTTGACGATCACCTCGACATCAGGGAAGGCGGCGTTGATTTCCTTGGCGGCCGCCTGGGCATGATAGACGACGCCTGCCGTCCAGCCATGGTCGGCTGCCGGGATCGACACCGCGACGACCTTCTTGTCGGCAGCCGAAGCCTGTCCGGCCACGAGAAGCGCGCCGAGGGCCGCTGCTGCGATCCACTTGTTTCTGGTCAATTGAATATCCTCCCAATAGATGGACCGGTCGAGATCGGCACCCGCGTGGTCCGGACGCGGGGCTATTTCGAGAAGCGTTGGATGAGCATCGCGATGATGATGATGACGCCCTGCACGGCAGCGACGAGGTATTCGGAGACGAAGTCCGAAAGCACCATCAGGTTGGCGATCAGCTCGAGAATGACGGCGCCGGCGACGGTGCCCCAGATGTGACCCTTGCCGCCGCGCAGCGCCGTGCCGCCGATCACCACCGCAGTGATGACCTGCAGTTCCCACAAGACGCCGGTCGTCGGTGTCGCCGCACCGAGCCGCGGCACATAACAGATCGCGGCGATGGCGACGCAGGCGCCCTGGATCAGATAGGCGATGGTTCGTGTCTTGATGATCGAAATGCCGGAATAGCGCGCGACATCGGCATTGGCGCCGACCGCAGCGCATTTGCGGCCATATTTGGTCTTGTAGAGAATGAACGATCCGATCGCCGCCACAGCCAGCGATATCAGGATCGGGATCGGGATGCCCGTGACAGTGCCGAAATAGACCGGCCGATAGACCTCACGCAGCGAGCGGTCGATCGGGATCGTGCCGCCATCCGACAGATAGGTGATGAGCGCGCGGAAGATGCCCATCGTGCCGAGCGTCGCGATGAACGGCTCGATCTTGCCGACGGTGACGATGAGCCCGTTGAGGAGGCCGCAGGCGATGCCGGCGAAAAGCGCGATCGCCATGCCGGCCGGCACCGACCATGTTCCGAGGTGAGGCACCATCCCGTTCATGAACATGATGGTCACGCCGGTGATGAACGCCGCCATCGAGCCGACGGAGAGATCCAGTCCTCCGGACGAGATGACGAATGTCGCGCCGACCGCGATGATCGCGATGAAGGCGCTGCGCGTGATGACGTTCGAGAGATTGGTGGCCGAGAGGAAATCCGGGTTGATGAGGAATCCGATGACCAGCAGGGCGGCGAGCGCGATGAACGGCCCGGCATCCGCCCAGCCTATGGCGAAACTTCTCTCCCGTCGGGGCGGAGCGGATTGGATGACGGCACTCATGATAGTCCTCCCAGGGCCGCGCGGCCGACATCCGCTTCCGCGGTGGCAAGCAGCGCGATATTGCTTTCGGTCATGGCCTCGCCGGAGACCTCGCCATTGATGCGGCCCTGGCGCATCACCAGGATGCGGTCGCAGATGCCGATCAGTTCCTGCATCTCCGATGAAATGACGATGCATGCCTTTCCTTCGCCCACGAGCTGGCGGATGAAGGTGTAGATCTGCGCCTTGTTGGCGATGTCGATGCCGCGCGTCGGTTCGTCGATGATCACGACCGAAGGGTTGGTGAGCAGGACCTTCGCGAGCAGGAGCTTCTGCTGGTTGCCACCGGAGAGCTGGCCAGCATTCACCTTGAGGTTCTTGACGCGGATGTCGTAGCTCTGGATCGCGCCCTCGAGGGCATCCGTCTCGCGGCGCTTGTTCATGGCGAGGCCAGGGTGAAAACGCCCTAAGGCGGAGAGCGTCAGATTGGGCGCCAGGCGTTCCTGCAGCAGAAGGCCCTTGGCCTTGCGGTCCTCGGTCAGGTAGCCGATGCCGGCATCGATCGCCTCGCGCTGGGAGCGGATATGAACGGGCGCACCGTCGAGCTCGACGCTCGCATGCGCCGGCCTCAGCCCGACAATGCCCTCGAACAACTCGGTCCGGCCGGCGCCGATCATCCCGGCAAAGCCGAGCACTTCGCCCTTGTGCACCGTGAACGAGATGTCCTCGGCATAGCCCGGGACCGTGGCGTTGCGGACGCGCAGCATCGGCGCGCCCCTCGCTTCATTCCCGCGCGGGGGATAGAGCGCGGTGAGTTCGCGCCCGACCATCAGCTCGGCCATGTCCATCTGGCTGAGGCTTCGGCCTGGATAGGTGCCGACCATCTTGCCGTCGCGCAGAACCGTCAGCCTGTCCGCGAGCCGCTGCACCTCGTCGAGGCGGTGGCTGATATAGAGAACGCCGATCCCCTGCGCCTTGAGGCGGAGGATGATCTCGAGCAGCCGCTCCACCTCGTCGCCCGTGAGCACGGCAGTCGGTTCGTCGAAGATCACCAGCTTGTGCGCGTCGAGCAGAGCGCGGCCGATCTGGATCAACTGGCGATCGGCGAGCGCGACGTCGCGGACCAGCGCATTCGGCGAGACACGGCAACCGAGCTCGCCAAGCTTCTCGGCCGCGATCCGCCGCATCGTGCGATCGTCGACGACGCCGTTGCGCGTCAGTTCCCGGCCAAGGAAGAGGTTTTCGGCGACGGTCAGCCCCTCGGCGAGCAGGATTTCCTGATGCACGAGCACGATGCCGGCATCCTGCGCCTGATGGGGCGTCGAGAAGTGCATCGGCTCGCCATCCACGAACAGGTGACCGCTGCTTGGATGCACATAGCCCGATATCAGCCGCATCAGCGTCGACTTGCCGGCGCCGTTCTCGCCGATGATGGCGTGGATTTCGCCCGCGTGAACGTCGAGCGTGACGTCGTCGAGCACCGTGACCGGCCCATATTGCTTTGACAGCGCTTCGGCCCTGAGCACGGGCGGCCTGGCCGGCATTTCGGCGTGAAGCTGCGACGGGCGTTCCATGGAGCGGTCGTGTCCGAATGCGATCGAGGGTGGCCGTGTCACTCGAATGCCGGCAACAGCCGGTCACGCGAGTGTTCGATATGGACGCGCATCGCGTCGGCGGCGGCTTCTGAGTCGCCGCGCGCGAACGCGTCGAGCAGCGCCTGATGCTCGTGCAGCGCCTCTTCCGTGACGCGCCAATGGAACATCAGGCGGAAGATGTGGAAGTGCGTGTGCTGGAAGCTCAGCATTTCGCGGATGAGCTGGTTTCCGGCGAATTCCATGATGCGGTCATGGAAGATGCCGTCCTGCCGGGCAAAGGTCGAATAGTGGACGCGCTCGTCCTTGCCTTCGCGGCCGGCCATCACGCCCGCTGCTTCGCGCAGGATCTCGATCTTCTCGGAATCGATCGCCGCAGCTGCCTTGGCGGCCGCAGCCGGCTCCAGCAGAAGGCGGAGTTCGTAAAGCTCGTCAAAGCGGCGCCGGGTGATCTGCGGGGCGGCGCGATAGCCGACGAGATGCGTCTTGAGCACCAGCCCTTCGCCCTCCAGCCGGCCGAGTGCTTCGCGGATCGGCGTCTGCGAAACGTTGAATTCCTTCACCAGGCTGTCGACGGTGATGCGCGCGCCGGGCGCGATCTTGAGCGACATCAACTGGTTGAAGATCGCCTCATAGACGTCTCCCGCCAGGCTGTTGGCCCGCGGGATCTGGGTGCCGCCTGTGGTTGTGTCCGTCAGCCGAGATGAGTTCATTTTGTGCCGTCTTTGCCCTTGACAGGGGAGAGACCTAGCAGGATGTTGCGGCCTCTGCAATACTATATCCTATAGGATTTGATATAGAGGCGGCCTTGTGAAAATCAGCGAACGCTCAGCGATGGCTCTGGCCACCCGCCTGCTCATTCAGCGCAACGCATTGACGGAACACGCTGAATGCCAGGCGCGGGTGCTGGTCGAGGCGGAGTTGAAGGGGCACCCGTCACACGGGCTTCAGCGGCTGCCGCGTATTATTGCGCGTATCGAGCGCGGCCACATCGACCCGCGAACCAAAGGCGAAGGCTTCTGGCGGGCGGAAGCCGTCTGGGACGTCGACGGACGAAGCGGGCTCGGCCCGGTTGTGGCGATGGCGGCGGTGGAGCGTCTCGCCGAACGCGTCGTGACATCCGGCATCGCCATCGCCGCCATCCGCAACAACAATCATCTCGGCATGCTGGCGCACTATGTCGAGCACATCGCGGAACGGGGTCATGTCGGCGTCGCGATGTCGTCGAGCGAGGCGCTCGTGCATCCCTTTGGCGGGACGCGCGCCATGCTGGGCACCAATCCGATCGCCATCGCTGTGCCCACCGCCGGTCGCCCGCTGGTGCTCGATCTCGCGACCAGCACCGTCTCGATGGGCAAGATCCACCACTACGCCGCGACCGGGCGACCGATGCCGGAGGGCTGGGCGCGCGACGCCGAGGGAAAGCCGACCACCGATGCCGCGCGCGCCAAATCCGGATCGATCGCGCCATTCGGCGATGCCAAGGGCTACGGCCTCGGCATCGCCATCGAAGTGTTGATCGCCGCGCTCGCCGGCTCTGCCCTCGCGCCCGACATTTGCGGCACGCTCGACGCGGAGGCGCTCTGCAACAAGGGCGACATCCTGATCGTCGTGAATCCCAAAGCCGCGCCTGAATTGGCGCAGCGTCTTTCGGATTATCTCGACAGCGTCCGCACGTCCCCGCCGTCCGAAGCCGGCCGGCCCGTCGCCATCCCCGGCGATGGCGCGAGCCTGCGGCGCGCGGCCGCGCTCCGGGATGGTTTCGACATCGAGCCGTCACTCTGGGACGCGCTCAACGCCTTGTCTTTATCCCCATCATCCGTTCTTGAAGGACAATCATTTTGAGCCTTTTCGCTGCCTTGAGGCTACCGCGCGAGATCCTGTTTGGCACGGGCCAGCGCCATGCGCTGCCCACCGTCGCGGCGAGGCTCGGCAAGCGCGCCCTGATCTGCACCGACAGCCGGCTTGCGGCCACTGACATGTTCGGCGAGATCCTGTCGCAGCTTGAGGCCGCAGGCATCGCCGTGATGGTCCATGACCGCGTGCAGCCCGACGTGCCGCGCGACACCGTGGCCGTCTGCGCCGAGGAGGCGAGGGCGTTTCATCCCGACATGGTGATCGGCATCGGCGGCGGCAGCTGTCTCGACATGGCGAAATGCGCGGCTCTGCTGCTGTCACATGGCGGCGTGTTGCAGGACTACTACGGCGAGTTCAAGGTTCCGGCGCCTGTCCTGCCGATCATCGCCGTGCCGACGACCGCGGGCACCGGCTCGGAGGTGACGCCGGTCGCGGTCATTTCCGATCCCGACCGCACCCTGAAGGTCGGCATTTCCAGTCCGTATCTGATTGCGACCGTTGCGATCTGCGACCCCGACCTGACCATGACCTGTCCGCGCGGCCTGACGGCGATCGCAGGTGCCGACGCGCTGACCCATGCGATCGAGGCCTTCACCGCGGCGCGGCGCCCTGCCGATCACGAGCTGGCGCAGCAGCATGTCTTTGTCGGCAAGAGCGCACTCACCGATCATTTCGCGCTGATGGCCATCGAGCTGCTCGGCCGCAGTCTCGAACGCGCCGTCGCAGACGGCAGCGACGCGGCGGCCCGCGCCGATGTCATGATGGGCGCGCTTGCCGCCGGCTGCGCATTCGGCACCGCCGGTACGGCCGCCGCCCATGCGGTCCAGTATCCGGCCGGCGCGCTGACCCACACCCCGCATGGGCTCGGCGTCGCGACCATGCTGCCCTATGTGATGACGTATAACCGCACCGTCGCGATGCCTGAGATGGCCGCGATTGCGCGCGCCCTTGGTCTCGGCGAGCCGGGCCAGGACGACGACGAACTCGCCGATGCGGCGATTGCCGAAGTGAGCCGCTTGTTTGCGGCGATCGGCATCACGCCGACCCTGGCCGGCCTTGGGCTTGCGGCAGACAAGCTCGACTGGACGGCTGAACAGGCGCTCGGCATCGGCCGCCTGATCAAGAACAATCCCCGCAGCCTCGATCTTCCCGCCATGCGACGCCTCGTCCAGGCCGCCTATGACGGCGACCTTGCCGCCGCAGCGCAATAGCCCTTTCAGGAATGACACGATGACCGCCATCCACCAGAACAGCCCATCGCACGACGAAAACGCACCCGATCTCCGCGCCGCTGCACGCGGGCTCCATATCGACGGCGCCTGGCGTCCTTCGGCGAGCGGGCGCAGCATCAACGTGACCGACCCATCCACGGAAACAGTTTTGGCGTCGGTTCCCGACGCGACGATCGAGGATGCCACCGCCGCCGTCGAGGCCGCCGCCAAGGCTGCAGAAGGCTGGCGCAACACGGCACCGCGCAAGCGCTCGGAGATTCTCCGGCGCTGTTTCGAACTGATGGTCGAGCGCTCCGAGACGCTGGCGCGGCTGATCTCGCTCGAGAATGGCAAGGCGCTGCGTGATGCGCGCGGCGAAGTGGCCTATGCGGCCGAATTCTTCCGTTGGAACGCCGAGGAAGCGGTCCGCATCACCGGCGAGTTTGGTATCGCACCCGCCGGAACCAACCGCATCATCGTCGACTATCAGCCGATCGGCATCTGCTTCCTGATCACGCCCTGGAACTTCCCGGCGGCCATGGCGACGCGGAAGATCGCGCCGGCGCTCGCCGCAGGCTGCACCGTGATCCTGAAGCCGGCGAGCGAGACGCCGCTGACCGCCTATGCGCTGGCCGCGCTCTATGCCGAGGCCGGCGTGCCGCCTGGCGTCGTCAACGTCCTGACCACAACAAGCCCGGGTCCGCTGACTGCCGCTATCCTGGCCGATCCTCGGGTGCGGAAGCTCTCGTTCACGGGCTCGACCGGAGTTGGCCGCGCGCTGCTCGCCGAGGCCTCGAAGCATGTCATCTCATGCTCGATGGAGCTTGGCGGCAACGCGCCCTTCCTCGTCTTCGACGACGCCGATCTCGAGGTCGCGCTTGATGGCGCGATGGTCGCCAAGATGCGGAATGCTGGCGAGGCGTGCACGGCGGCCAACCGGATCTATGTCCAATCCGGCATCTATGACGCCTTTGCCGAGGGCTTGAGCCGCCGGATGGCGGCGATGACTGTGGGGTCCGGCGTCGAGGAGACGACTGAATGCGGCCCCATGATCACGCGGAAGGCCGTCGACAAGATCGACCGTCTCGTCAAGGACGCGACGGCGCGCGGAGCGCGGCTGCTTTGCGGCGGCGCGGCCACAACCGGGCAGGGCTTCTTCTATCCGCCGACGGTGCTGGCCGATGTTCCCGCCGACGCGGAGATGGCGCATGAGGAAATCTTCGGGCCGGTCGCCCCGCTGTCGCGCTTTGACAGCGAGAGCGAAGTCATCGCGCGGGCGAACGATACCGAATACGGGCTCGCCGCCTATATCTTCACGCGAGATCTCGCGCGCGGCATGCGCGTCGCGTCGCGCATCGAAGCCGGCATGATCGCCCTCAACCGCGGCCTCGTATCCGATCCGGCCGCCCCGTTCGGCGGCGTCAAGCAGAGCGGGCTCGGACGCGAGGGCGGCCAGCATCACGGCATCGCCGAGTTCATGGAGGCGAAATACATTGCTGCAAACTTCTGACGGAGGCGGAACGATGGCGCCTGATCCCTTCCGCATCCGTGATCATGTCGGCGATTTCGACGCCATCGTCGCGGATATCAGGGCGCGCAGCCAGGCGGCCTGCGCGAGCCTGCCGATGGAAGCGGACATTGCCTATGGCACGGATCCCAGCGAGACGCTCGACCTCTTCTTCCCGTCGGGAGCGCGTACCAATCTGCCCGTGCATGTCTTCATCCATGGCGGCTATTGGCGCATGTTCTCGAAGCGCGACTATTCCTATGTCGCGGAGACGGTCACCCGGGCCGGCGCCATTGCGGTGATCGTCGATTATGCGCTGATGCCGGCCGTCCGCATGGCGACGATCATCGACCAGGTCCGGCGCGCCAAACGCTGGGTAATCAATCATATTGCAGAGCATGGCGGCCATATCGGCCGCCTGACGGTCAGCGGCCATTCAGCCGGCGCGCATCTCGCGACTTTTCTGTTCAACGAGACCGAAACGCCGTCCGGCATCCGTGGCGCGCTGCTGCTTGGCGGGCTCTACGAGTTGAAGCCGCTCCAGTCGTCGTTCCTGCACGAGGAAATCGGCATCACCGACGCGGAGGTCGCCGCCTTCTCGCCGGCGACCCATACGCATGATCGCTCGACCGCGGTCAATGTCCTGGTCGGTGCGGAAGAGACGGCGCCTTTCCACCATCAGGCGGATGTCTTCGCCAGCCAGTTGCGCGGGCAGCGGGTGGCCGTTTCGCGCTGCGATCTCGTCGGGCGCAATCATATGAGCAGCGTTCGGGACCTTGGAATTGCCGGGTCGGCGGCAGCGCGGCACCTAGCCGCGCTGATCGAGGCCCGCTGACGGGACGCCCTCGCAGCGGCGTCGCGATCCGCCCCGTCTACCAGCGCGGATGAAGGCGCAGACGGCGGATTCGGTCTTGCGTCCGTCGTGAAGTGCGGCCATCAAGGGTCGATCAAATCGATTCAAAAGGGCCATCGCCATGAACACTGTACCGCTTGGACGCACCGGCAAATCGGCCTCGCGCGTCATCCTGGGCCTGATGCGTATTGCCGCGCTCGATGACGCCGCCATTCGCGCGCTCTACACCGCCGCCCGCGACGCCGGCATCGATATCTTCGATCATGCCGATGTCTACGGACCGGAACTGCATGGCTGCGAAAGCCGGTTCGGCAAGGCCGTGACGCTGTCGAGCGAGGAGCGCGCGAGCATCGTCGTGCAGAGCAAGGTCGGCATCCGCAAGGGCTTCTTCGATTTCTCGAAGGAGCACATCCTGCGCACGGTCGATGGCTCGCTCGCCGCGCTCAAGACCGACTATCTCGATATCCTGTTGCTGCATCGCCCCGACGCGCTTGTCGAGCCGGAAGAAGTCGCGGCGGCCTTCGATGCCTTGCACGCAGCCGGCAAGGTGCGCCATTTTGGCGTTTCGAACCACACGCCTGGCCAGGTCGATCTCCTGAAGACAGCGGTGTCCCAGCCGCTGATCGTCAACCAGATCCAGCTCAGCATCACCCATGCGCCGACGATCGCCTCCGGCGTTGCGAGCAACATGGCCGGCCTCGACCAGTCGATCGATCGCGACAACGAGATGATCAACTACGCCCGCATCAACGGCATCACGCTGCAAGCCTGGTCACCATTCCAGAAGCAGTTCTTCAATGGCGTGTTCCTCGGTGATCGCGAGACCTATGCCGAGCTCAATGACATCCTCGACGAACTCGCGGCGCGATATGGCGTGACGCCGGCCGCGATCGCTGTCGCATGGATCGCGCGCCACCCCGCCGGCATTCAGATCGTACTCGGCACATCGAATGCACAGCGCGTCACCGAAGCCGCCAGCGGCGCCGATATCGAGCTCAGCCGCGAGGACTGGTATCGCCTGTTCCGCGCCGCCGGATACATCCTTCCGTAAGTGCATCCGAGGATGCCGGGCCGATTGATACCGGCCCGGCACGCGCCCGCTAGAGGCTCTGCAGGTCGAGACTGCTGATGCGGAGCGCGCGGCCGTCCTTTGCCGCGATCGCTTCCATGTCCTGCTCAAGTGCATCGCGATCATCGACGCCGCGCAGCATGCGGCCAGCCAGTGCATCGAACCGCCCCGCCGCGATGTCAGCGATGAGGGCTGCGGCGCGGCTCGGCGGGACATTGATGCCATCGTCGAACAATTTCTGGATGTTCGGCATATGAGCCTTGCCAGCGTCAGAGTTCAGCTGCAATTCGGTCATCGCGGTGCGCACGAGACCCGGATCGACGGCAAAGGCCCGCACGCCGCCGGCCTTGGTCGTGTCGTCGAGGCACTCCGTGAATCGCATGATGCCGGCCTTGCTCGAGGCATAGCCCGAGCCGTTCGGGAAGCTCGTACCCGTGCCGCCGCCAACCAGATTGACGATCCGGCCGCTGCCGCGCGTCAGCATGGCCGGCGCCGCGACACGGCAGGTGTTGAACGTGCCGCGCAGATTGATCTCGACATCGCTCCACCAGATCTCCGGATCGCACTCCCAGATCGGGCCGAAGGCGCGGAACGAGCCATGATTGTTGACGAGCGTGTCGATCGGCCCGAGCGCGTCGACCACGCCGGCCAGCGCCTTTTCGACGGCTCCGGTATCCACGAGATCAACGGGGACGGCAATCGCGGTCCCGCCTTCCTGCCCGATCAGGGCCGCGGTCTCCTCGATTTCGCGTGCGGTTCGCGCGAGAACCGCCACCTTCGCCCCGCCGCGCGCCTGATGGAGCGCGATCTCGCGCCCGATGCCGCGGCCGCCGCCGGTCACGACGGCAACGGTTCCTTGCAGATTGGTCATGGTTTTCTCCTCAACATATGGAAATCGGTATGGCCGCAGGGGCAGGCGCAGAGCAGCGTCGCCGGGCTCTGCGGGCTTGTTGTCGCCTTCAGCGCCGCCGTCAGCGCGCAAAGGCCTCGAATGGGTTGGTGTGGGTCAGAAGCGTGATCGTCGCCTCGTCAACGCCGCGGCGCGTCAGTTCCGGTAGCAGCGCCTCCGACAGAGGCGTGTAGGGCTGCGGAACGCCGCCGCCCGGCTGCGCCGGATCGAACCAGCCGCGGTCATGGCTGAGCAGCAACTGACCGCCAAGCCCGGCCTCGAGCGCCCGCATCACAAGGTCGGCGACCTCGCTGTCCGGGGCGCGTCCGACATGATCATATTCGATCCAGGCGCCACGCGCCGCGACCGCGCGGTTAAGGCCGAAATCCGGCTCCTCCTGGGTGTGGATCGAAATGAAGCGATCAGCGCGATAACCCTCGGCTTCGATGATATCGAGTTGGTCCATCACGACGCGGCCCTTGATCGTATGGCTGCCGATGACCGCTCCGGTCCTGATGCCGGCCCGCGCCGCCGCGCGCAGGATCTTCGCCTCCAGGGCCGTGATGCCGTCATCGCCCGCGCTGAGCTTGATCCAGCCGGCGCGAAATCCGGTCTCCTCGATCTGCTCGTCCAGTTCCCGCAGCATCCAGGCCTCGAGCGCATCTTCGCTGGCGGTCTTGACCCAGTCCGGAATCCAGGGTTCGCGGTAATTGCCGGTTGGCACGACGATCGGGAAATCGGTCGCGCGGGAGACGGCGAGATCGAGATCGGCGCGCCGTCCGACGCCGCCCGTCGAGCATTCGACCAGCGCCGTCACGCCGAGCGCCTTGATGCGCTCGATCTGCGGCGCCATCAGCCGCACAACATCCCCCGCCTCCGCCTCGGCATAACCTGGCTGGTCCGGCGTCCTAAGGTCGACGAAGACGTGCTCATGCGGAAGGATCATGCCGAGATCCGACTTCAGCCGCGGCCCGAGCGTCGTGAAGAGCTGTTTCAATGGTCCTCCCAAAGATCATGAGCGTGCCGGCGGGCGTCCTCGTCACCCGCCAGACATGTCAGGCGGTGAAAGGCCATGACATCATTCGATCAAAGACGATACCATCTGAGCGCGATTGATCAACGCTGGACACCCAGTCCGAAGGCTCGTTGCCAACAAGCGGAACTCCGGTTTGTCGGTAAGGGAGCGCTACGTGTCAGTGGACTTCCTGCTATGGCGCGTAGATCTGCTTCCAGTCGTCTTTCATGCTGACGATCGTCCATCCGCGTTGCGGGCCTTCGGCGAGGCCGCGATCGAGGCGGCCGAAATGCGATTGCCGGTCATAGGCATATTCGCGCGCGGCATCGTCGTGATGGACGAGGAGGCCAAGGCTACGGCCGGGGCCCGATGTCGTCCATTCCAGCATCTGGAAGTCGCCGTCTGAATTGCCGAATGCGGCGATCGGCCGACGGCCGATATGCTGGTAGATACCTATGGGCTTGCCGGCGCCGTCGTCGATGAAATTGATGTCCGGCAGACGGATAATCCGTGGCGCACCTTCCGTGTCTTCGAATTTCGATTTGATGGAGGAGCCGACGACGTTCTCTGGCGGGATGCCGTAGATGCGTTCCGTCCAGGGCCGCATGAACTCGATGCCGCCGCCGGAAACGATGTAGACCTGAAAACCATTGTTCTTCAAATAGTTGATGAGCTCCAGCATGGGCTGGTAGACCATCGAGGTATAGGGCTTGCCGGTCTTCGGGTGCCTGGCGGTGGCGAGCCAGTTGGAGACGATTTGGGTGAATGCGTCGCTGGTCATGCCGGCATGCGTCGCGGCGACAAGCTCAAGCAGCCCCTTGTCGCCGCTCGCTGCAATTCCTGCGAAATCGCCTGCGAGCGCCGATTTGAACGGCTCCGTCGTGCTCCATTCGGGATGTTGCGGCGCCATCTCCCTCACTCGGTCGAGCGCGAAAGCAAGCTGCACATACATAGGTTGCTCGCCCCAGAGCGTTCCGTCATTGTCGAACACCGCCACCCGTTCCGCCGGAGCGACGAAGTCAGGTCCGCCCGCCGTTGTCACGGCCTCGACGAAGTCGACGATCGATCGGCGTGCGGCATCGTCATTCCATGATGGCAGCGTCGCCGTGGCGGCACCCGCGGCCAGCGGCGCGAGCAGAAACATGGCGATCGAAATGGCAACAATCCGCAGATGGCCTTGTCTGAGCATTGCTTCCCCCATGAATGAGAAGGGCCGCCGGAGCGAAACCTCGGCGGCCCGTTGTCGAAACCCGCTCAGTTGCCCGATGGCATCGGCAGTTCGAACCCGTTCTCCTGGAGATTGTCGCGCAAGTACTTGAAGCGCTGGTACTGCGACAGCGTGATCGGGCCGTTGTAGCCCTCACCCTGCATCTTGCGCGGCGGATACTTGATATAGCTCTGCATGAGGTCCTGAACGACCTTGTTCATCGTGATCATGACCCAAGTGTGTTCAGTGAAGTTGTTCATGAAGATGTCGTAGCGCTCCTGCGGATCCTGCCAGAGATCGAACACCTGGGGGACCATGGCCACGTATTTCTCTTGGCCCTTCCAACCGAGATTGGTGTCAACCGCGAGGCCGCCGGTCGGCTGACCATCGTCGCCGCGCAGATTGAAGACGGCCTTGAACTGGTGATCGCGGACTGCGCCGGGCGTCAGTTCGTTCTCGGTGAAGTAGAACCAACTGGTGCGCGGATCGGGGCCGGTTCCGAACAGGACCGGCGACATGTCATAGCTGTCGAAGATGATCGGCTTGCCCTCGCGATCCTCGGTCGGCAGCTTCACGCCGGCAAGCGACGCGAAAGTCGCCATATAGTCCAGACCGCCGATAATTTCGGAATTCTTGGATCCCGGCTTGATGCCCGGCCCCCAGGCAAGCGCGGGGACGCGCGAACCGCCTTCCCGGTCGGTGCCCTTCGTGCCACGGAAAGGCGTGTAGCCGGCGTCGGGATAAACGTCCTGCCAGGCGCCGTTATCGGTCGTCCAGAACACATAGGTGTTCTTGTCCAGGCCCAGTTCGCGGATCTTGTCCATGATCCGCCCGATGCGGGTGTCGTTCTCGACGATCGAGTCGGCGAATTTCGATTTAGCGGCGGATTTGCCCTGGAACTCGGGCGCCGGCATGTTCGGCTGATGCACCTTCATGAAGTTGATGCTCATGAAGAAAGGCTTGTCCGAATGGGCATGTTGGTCGAGATAATCGAGGGAGGCTTTCTCGACATAGCCGTCGAAATACGGGATGCCGACGACGCCTTCCTTGCCGTCGATGACGGGCGTGTCGACATATTGCCCGTTGATCTTGAAGTCTTCGGTCGCCGGCTGGCCCGCAATCCCCGACAACGAGCCCTTGGTCACCCTGGCGAACATATCCCGAAGCTCTGGGCTCATATCCGGGAACCAGGTCGGGTCGGCATAAGTGTAGGCATTCAGGTGGTAGAGCCCGACATATTTCATCTCGTCATAACCTTGCGCCGTCGGCAGCGCATAGTCCGCTTCTCCAAGATGCCATTTGCCAGTGAAGAAGGTGTTGTAGCCGCCGGTCTTGAGCACCGAGGCGAGCGTCCATTCCGCGGCCGGCAGTCCGCCACCCTGACCCTGGAAGGCAACCGTGGTCATGCCGCTGCGGTTGGGGATGCGGCCGGTCTGCACCGCGGCGCGTCCCGGTGTGCAGGAAGGCTGGCCGTAGTAGGACATGAACTGCATGCCTTCGGCGGCAATGCGGTCAAGGCTAGGTGTCGCGGCGCCACGGTTGTCACCGCCGCCATAAGCGCCCATGTCGCCCCAGCCGAAGTCATCAGAAAGGATCAGGACGATATTTGGCTTTGTCTTCTCCTGCGCTGCTGCCGGCATGGCACTCCAAAGTCCCGCCGCCGCCATCATCAGCAGACTTACCCTTCGACTCAGCGTCATGGTTGATCTCCTCGTGTCGATAGGCCAATTTCGCGCTGCACCGCAAACGGTGTTCGTCTAGCCAATCAATCCCTTTAATGGGCGGAGGCGGCGGTCTGCTGATACAGACCGCCCGAGAATTTGGAGAATTACGACGTTGCTGCCCCGTCGGCGGACGATGCTCTTGTTTTCTGCAATGTTGCGCAGTCCTTCCTTACAACATCATAGAGCGATAGTTTGCACTTCCAAGTGCAATTTGGGTCAGATTTGCCGATGATGCGCACGCAAGCACTGCAAGTGATGGCGGAACATGGCTGGCTCTCCCGGCAAGGGCGGGAGTTTCAGGCAAGCCTTTTCGACGTTGCCGACTTCCGAAGTGTCCCAAAGGGCGCCGCCGTCTACAGTCTCGGCGATCCACCCGGTGGCCTCTACGGCATCGTCGATGGATTTGTCGACGTCTTCATCGCCCCGGGGCCGTTGCCGACAATCCTTGTTTATGTCGCCGGCCGTGGGTGGTGGGTCGGAGACGCGGCCTTGCTGACGCGCACACCGAGGCGGGTGGGCCTGGCCGCCCGAACAGATGTCAGGGTCATGTATGTTTCCGAGGCATCGCTTTCGAAGCTGGCCGAGAGCGACCCCAAGATCTGGCGCCGGATCTCGGAGATAACAGTCGCTCACGTCGATAATGCGCTGGCGCTATCCGCAACCCTTGCGATGGCAGATCCGCGCCGGCGGTTGCTGGCGACACTCTGGCGTCTGGGCTGTGGCGTCGGCGGGGCGGCGGAAACCTCCGAGCTCCCGCTGACCCAGGCTGAACTCGGCGACATCGCGGGCCTTTCACGCAATGTCGTCGGTCGTCTGCTCGCCGAAGCCGAGAGCGCCGGCATCGCCCGGTCGAGCTATGCGCGCATCCAGATTGATCTGGCCCGGCTGAAGGCAGCTCTGGCGGTATGATGCCGCTGATGAGCCGCCATGCGCTAAATCAGCGCCCGCCCGGACCTTGTTTCGTTGCGTAAGCTGCCCGGCGCGATTGCCTTCGCGATCCTCGGTCAGCTCCGTTTCAAGGGCGCGCAGCTTTCGCCGAGAACGAGGGCAGGTTGGAAGACGACGTTTCGCGGCGGCTTGTCCTTGCCGCGCTGGATGCGATCGACGAGGAGACGCAGCGCCTCGTTCGTCATCTCGATGATCGGGTGTTCGGTGCGTGTCAGCCGCGGCCTGAGGCCGCCAATGCCGGAGATCGTGTCGGTCGAGGCGATCGAGATATCGAGAGGGCAATGGATCGACAGATCGGCCAATGCCCGCATCACGCCGAGCGCCATCACCCCGTTGGCGACATACAAGGCCGTCGGCCGGTCCGGACGATCGAGCATTTCCCGCGCCACGGAATAGGCAACATCCTCGCGAAACTCGCCCGAGCGGACATGGCCCGGCTCGGGCGCGACGCCGCGCTGCGCCATCGCCTGCAGCATGCCGTCCAGGCGACCTCGACCCGTTGTCAGATGGAGCGGACCAGTGATCGAGCCGATCCGCGTGTGGCCGAGATCAAGCAGATAGTTCGTCACCTGGCTCCCTGCGGCAATGTTGTCGATGGTGACGGTATCGGAATGCCGATCATCGACGACGCGTCCGAACAGCACCGTCGGAAAGCCGCGCCCCTCGGCGTCGCGCTGGGCGTAATGGGCCGGTAGGCCTACGGGAACGACCAGCGCGCCATCGCAAGACAGAGCCCGAATGCGGGCGAGCGCCTTCCTCTCGTTTTCTGGCTTCTCGTCGCTGTTGAACACGACCAGCGAATAGCCCCAGGCCGCCACGGCCGCCTCCGCCGCCCACACCATGCGCGCGAAGAACGGATTGGCGAGATCGGCCACGATCAGCGCAATCAGCTCGCTGCGGCCCTTCTTGAGGTTCCGCGCCATCTGGGACGGCTCGTATTTCAGATCATGGATTGCCGCCTGCACGCGGGCCCTGAGCAGAGGGCTGACATAGGCGGAATCGTTGATCACCGCTGACACCGTCGCGGTGGAAACTGCCGCGGCCTTCGCCACATCCTTGATGGTTGTCATTCGACACCGAGCTAATCGTTTCGCTGCATTTTAGCCCACGGAACTGGCTTGTCTAGGCCATTAGTTACGTCTCCCCCTTGCCAGAGCCGATGGTTTGGGTGCACATAGCAAAACGGTTAGTCCGCGTTCGCTACATGTAGGCGCGTGTTGAAGCGGTTTTTTGGGGAGGAATCCAATGACCAGAATGACATTCGGAATCTCGCTGCTGGCGAGCCTTGTCCTGACAACGGGCGTTGCGGCGGCGCAGGAAAAGCCGCTGCTCGGCATCGTTTCGATCGCCGCGACCGAGGCGAACAATGTTCGCTACATCACCGGTGCGAAGGCTGCCGGCGAGGAACTCGGCTGGGAAGTGTCTGTCATCGACGCGGCCGGAAACGCGGATCAGGCCAATTCGGCGATCCAGAATTTTGCCCAGCGCGGCGCTGTCGCCGTCATCGACATGGTGTTTCCGTATTCTTCAATCGGCGCCGGCCTCGAGGCCGCGAAGACCGCAGGCATCCCGGTCGTCACCTGGGGCGGCGGAATCGGCAGTTCGGTTGCTGCGACCAACGGTTCCGGCGCGCCGATCGCGTTGCCGGTCATTGAAAAGATGGTCGCCGATCTCGGTGAGAACGCAAGCCTGCTGGCCCTGACCTACCGCACGGGCGAAGTCTGCCGCAATCGCGAGGCCCTGCTGGACGAAGTCCTTGCCAAGCACCCCGGCATCAAGGTGACGAAGAACGAAGTCCGCATTCCCGGCTATTTCGAGGACGGCGCACAATATGCCAACGCCTGGCTCGCATCGAATCCAGCCGGCGACGGCAATCTCGCCATCTGGGGCTGCTGGGACGATCCGGCCATCGGCGCGATCGGCTCGCTGCGCCAGCAGGACCGGACCGAGGTCAAGGTTTACGGCGTCAACGGCAACGCGCAGGCGATCGAGAACATCAAGAACGGTCATATGACCGCGACGGCCTGGGAAGATAGCCGCAAGGAAGGCTACGACATGGTCAAGCTGCTTCCCGAGATCATCAAGGCCAAGGCCGACTGGCAGCCCAAGGCGGTCGAAGTCCCGGCTGTTCTGATCTCGGCCGACAACGTCGCGGCGTTCATCGCCGAGCATCCCGAAGCCGTCGGCAACTGATCGTCGAGCCGCCTGTCTATGCTTTCATCCGACACATTCGCTTCGGCCACGATGAAGCCTTTCATCGTGGCCGAAAATATCGCCAAGGCTTACGGCGGTGTGCAAGCGCTGACGGGTGTGTCGCTGTCGATTGCGCCCGGCGAGGTGCACGGTCTTGTCGGCGCCAATGGCGCGGGTAAGTCGACGTTGATCAAGGTTCTGGCTGGCCTCGTCCAGCCGGACGCGGGCCGGATCGTGGTCGATGACGTGCCGGTATCGCTGCCGACGCCGCACCACGCCACGAATTTGGGCATGAGCTTCATCCATCAGGAGCTCGCCTTTATTCCCGGCATGAACGTGCTGCAGAACATTCTGCTCGGCGTTCCGAAAAAGACGCGGTTCGGAATGGTCGACTGGCAGGCGGCAGCGCGCGACGTCGCGCCGATTGCCGAGCGCGTTGGCATCAAGGCGCCGCTCTTTGCCAGCGTGAAGGGCCTCTCGACGGCCGAAAACTGGCTGATCAATATCTGCCGGGCTCTGGTCCGAAAGGCCCGGCTGATTGTGATGGACGAGCCGACAGCTTCGCTGTCAGCAGCCGAAGCCGAAAAATTGTTCGCGATCGTCGAGGACCTGTCGGCATCCGGCGTCGCGGTGCTCTATGTGTCGCATCGGCTCGACGAAATCATGCGGCTTTGCAGTCGCGTCAGCATCTTCCGCGACGGCCGATCCGTCGGATGCCTGGAGGGCGCCGCGATCACCCGCCCGGCGCTGATCGAAGCGATCGTCGGCGGCAAGGTCGAACCCTTGGCGGCGGCGGAGCGCCATCCGGTCGTCGGGAAGGACGTCGCCCTGACCGTTAAGGCGCTCACCCGCGCGCCAAAGGTCAACGGCGTGAGCTTTGAACTCCGCCGGGGCGAAGTGCTCGGCATTGGCGGGCTCGTCGGCGCCGGACGGACGGAACTGGCGCGGCTGATCTATGGCGCGGACCGGCCCGATTCCGGCGTCATGACGCTGGATGGCGCCGCCTTCTCGCCACGCAACCCGACCCAGGCCGTCAAGGCGGGGCTCGGCCTTGTACCGGAGGAACGTCGCGCCGAAGGCCTGCTGATCACGAAGAGCGTCGCGTTCAATCTGCAGATCTCGAACCTCGCCAATATCGTCCGCAGCCCGGCCTGGCCGCTGATCCACCGCCGCAAGCGCGAGGCGCTTTCGCTGCAGATCGTCCGCGATCTGGCGGTCAAGACTCCGAGCATCGACACGCCGGTTGGACGCCTCTCGGGCGGCAACCAGCAGAAGGTGGTGATCGGCCGCTGGCTGCTGAGGGCGCCGAAGGTTTTGATCCTCGACGAACCGACGCGCGGCGTCGACATCGGCGCCAGAGGCGAGATCCATCGCCTGGTGCGCGAGCTAGCCGCCAGAGGCATGGCGGTCATCGTCATTTCTTCCGAGCCCGATGAACTTCCTGATCTTTGCGACCGCGTCCTGATCATGGTCGAGGGCCGCGTCATCAGAACGCTCGAAGGCGAAGCCATCACCCGCAACGCGGTTGTCGAGGCGAGCTATTTTGTCGGTGGCCAGCCGACCCAGGAGACCACGATATGAGCATGGTGATGAGCGGCGGCCGGCGACTTTCGCCAGCATCGAGGGCCGCACTCGGCTTCTTCGCCCGCTACGCGACCATTATCGGCCTGCTGCTGATGATCGCCGTCTTTGCCTTCCTGTCGCCGCGGGCGTTTCCAACGCTGAGCAATTTCACCAATGTGCTGAACCAGGCGTCGCTGGCCATGATCATCGCCGGCGGACTGACGCTCGCGGTCATCGTCGGCGAGCTTGATCTGTCGATCGGTTTCGCGGCGAGCCTGCACGGCGTGCTCGTTACCGGCCTCATCGTCGCCAACAAGCTGCCGATCCCATTGGCCATCGTGATCGTGATCGCGCTCGGCGCGCTGATCGGCCTCGTCAACGGCCTCATCGTGACCAAGGCGAAGGTCAATTCGGTGATCGCGACGCTGGGCGTCGGCACGATCCTCACCGGCCTCGCCTTTGCCTATTCGGCCGGCGTGCCGATCGTCGCCGGCGTGCCGGAGGCTTTCCTGCAGCTTTCGCTCGGCCGCTGGCTGTTCGGCATCCCGAACAACATCATCATCATGGCCGTCGTGCTGGGCGCTCTCTGGATCCTGGTCGAGCGCACCGCTCTCGGCCAGGAGATCCAGGCCGTCGGCGGCAATCCGGCGGCAGCCCGTCTCGCCGGCATCAATGTCGACCGGATCAAGATCCTCGGCTTCGTTGTCTCCGGCATGTGTGCGGCGTTGACCGGCATCCTGCTCGCCTCGCGCCTCGGCAGCGGCACGACCAGCGCGGCCGACAGCTATCTGCTGACAGCGTTCGCCGCCGTCTTCCTCGGCTCGGCGACGATGCGCGACGGCGAGTTCCATGTGCTCGGCACGTTTGTCGGCGTGCTGATCATCGCGTTCGGCTTCAACGGCCTGAATATCTTCGGCGCCCCGACCTTTTCACAGTACATATTCCAGGGCGCGATCCTGATCGTCGCCGTCGGCCTGGCCAGCCTTGGCCGCATGATTTCCGAGAGCTGAGGAGAAGACGATGACCGACGTTCAAGCGCTCTGGGAAGTGCATATCCTCGAATTCGCTCGCTCGAAGGACCAGTTGGTCGCCGGCCTGATCCTCGGCGCGCATGATGCTGGCGTCGTCGATCTGCCCTTCTCCTTCGTGCTCGCGCGACGGGACGACCGGGTTGTCCTGATCGATACGGGCTTCATGCGCGAAGGCAGCGGCGCCGCCTTCAGCGAGAAGTTCGGCATCCCCGACTGGATCTCGCCGCTCAGCATGCTCAAGGCGCTGGGGGTGGAGGCGGGCGACGTCACCGACATCGTCCTCAGCCACGCGCATTTCGACCATATGGGCTCGATCGGCAAATTCCCGAATGCCATGATCCATGTGCAGAAGCAGGAGATCCTGAGCTGGGTCGAATTGCTGGCGCTGCCGCCACGGTTCGGAGGCCTGACCGCGATCATCAATCCGGACGACATGCGCCGCGCCTTCGACGCTTCGATCGAGCACCGGCTCGACCTCTTGGATGGCGACCGCGACAATCTTCTCCCCGGCCTGCATGTGCGGACCGGTCCGGGCCACACGATCGGCCAGCAGTTCATCATCCTGGAGACGGCGCGCGGCCGGTTGGTCGTGGCCGGCGACTGCATCTATACGACCGCCAATATCTGCGGTCACAATCACGACGGCGTCTATGTCCCGCTCGCCAACGCCGTCGGCAGCACCTGGGACCAGCTCAAGACGATCGACAGGATCAACACCGAAATCGGCGGCGATCTGAGCCGCCTCATCATCCTGCACGATACGGCACGCTGGGCCGGGCTACCTGTCGTCGAGGAGATCGATGGCTTCAGGATCGTGAAGGCTGCTTGACCAACCCTCCTGACGGCGTGGCAGGACGCGGAAGACGTCACCCCGAGGCCGCCTTTGCCGCGCGGCCGGAAGCGATCTGGGCGCGAAGCTCCGATCCATCCGCAAGGCTCGCCGGCGACAGCATCCAGGACCCGCCGGCCGCCACGACATTGGCCAGCGCGAGATAGGAAGGCAGCGAGGCCGCATCGATCTTGCCGGTCGGCACGAAGCCGATATCGGGAAAGATGTTGGCGTAGTCGGCAAGCACCATGGCCCCGTTGGAGGCCTGTGCCGGATAGAACTTCATCAGGCTATAGCCGTAATGCACGGCGGTCATCACTTCCGATGCCGTCTGGATGCCGGGGATATGCGGCAGGCCTGTCGGCCGCACGAGATCGACCAGCCAGGGCGTGAGTCCCGGGCTCACCAGGAAATCGGCCCGTGCCGCAACGGCCTCAGTGACGGCCTCGGCGGTCATGATCGTGCCGGCGCCGAAGAGGGTCGCGGGATGACGCGCCTTCGCGGCCGCAAGCGCGCCGGCCGCTTCAGACGTGCGAAACACCACCTCGATGGCGGCGATACCGCAGGCAACCAGCCGATCGATCTGCTGCATCGTTGTTTCGACGGCGCGCACCGTCAGGATCGGCAGGATCGGCGCATCAGCGAGCCGGCCGCGCAATTCGGATGGGGTCATGATCGGGTCTCCATCGTGGCGAGGACGGCCTCGACTTCCGCGCGCTCCGGCGTCCCCATGCGGCCACCGAATGTCCGGCATTTCAGCGCCGCGGCGACATTGGCAAAGGCGATCGCATCCGGGATCGTCGCCTTCTCGGCGATGGCAAGCGCAAAGGCGCCATGGAAGACATCGCCTGCCGCGAGCGTGTCGACGGCGATCACCTCAGGCGGAGCCAAGTGTCGGATGGCGCCGGTCGCGCGCTCCAGCCAGAAGCAGCCGTCAGGACCGGCGGTCACGGCGAGGAAGCCGGAAAGGCGCGGCGCCAGGGCCTCCAACGCAGCGCGGGGATCGGTCTCGCCGGAAAGGAGCGTCGCCGCAGGTTCCGAGAAGACGACATGGGTCGCGCGCGCGGCGAGGTCTTCGATAATCTCGGCCGGGCCGACATCGGCATCGAGAATCGCCGGAATTCCTGCCGCGCGCGCGGCATCCAGCACAGCCGCTGCGCCTTCGGGCCAGCGCACATCGGCCAGTGCAGCATCGGCCTCAGTGACTAGGTCAAGCGGCAGCCAGGCGGGGTCCTTGCCGAGGCGCGGATCATAGAACGGAATGACGAGCCGCTCGCCGTCGGCATCGATCAACACGGTGCAGATCGGGGAGCGCACGCCATCGACGCGGCGGATATGGCTGCAGTCGACGCCAGCCTCCCTCAGGTCGGCGATGATCCGGGCGCCCACGCCGTCGTTTCCGACCCGGGAAAAGAGCGTGCTGGCCCCGCCGAGCTTCGCGATCGCCGCCGCGGCGCTCGCGGCCATGCCATGCGCAACCTCGATCGCATCGAGCGGCAGGACCTTGCCGTGTCCGGTCGGCAGGCGGGCCATGCGGAATATGGAATCAAACGTTGCCGCGCCGATGCAGACGACGCGCGGCCGCGCCTCGGTTGGCCCTGTCATGATCTCTCCTTGAAACGATCCGCCCGAACCTCAGCCCTCGAAGGGGACTTCGGGCAGGCCCTTCACGCCGACATCGATCGCGAAGAGACCGCCGGCGAGCGCCGCACCGTTGATTTTCTCCGGCGGTCGCTTGAGCACGGCGGAGGTGCAGTAGAGGACATCGAGGTCGTCGCCGCCGAAACCGACACAGGTCGGCAGGTCGGTCGGCAGCATGATCGTGCGCATCAGTCTGCCGTCTGGATCGTAGCGGCAGATCTTGCTGGTCACGGGGATCGTCGCCCAGTAGCAGCCCTCGACATCAACAGTCGCCCCATCGACGATGCCGCCAGTATCCGCAACATCGGTGAACACACGCCGGTTCTCGACATTGCCCGTCGCGGGATCGAAATCGAACGCCCAGACGATCGTCGTGTGGCTGTCGGAATAATACATCGTGCGGCTGTCGGGGCTCCAGGCGAGGCCATTGGAGCAGCCGACGCCTTCGACCATCTTGTGCACCGAGAGGTCTGCGTCCATCCGGTAGAGCGAGCCGATCATGCGCGCCGGTCCCGCGGCCTCGAACATCGAACCGGACCAGAAACGGCCCTGGCGGTCGGTCTTGCCGTCGTTGAAGCGCGTGTCCGGAATATGCGCTTCCGGATCGACGATCGGATCATAGCGGCCGGTTTCAGGATCGAAGAAGTAGAAGCCGCTCGCCATCGTGACGATGAGGCCGCCGCTGCGGCGCGTCGCCAGGCAGCCGAGATATTCCGGCGCCTCGTAGATGCGATCCTCGCCCGTTTTCGGATCGAAGCGATGGATGTTGGGCGCCCAGATATCGATCCACCAGAGCACCTTCTCCCCCGTGTCCCAGAACGTGCCCTCGCCGAGAATGGCCTTGGCGTCGACCACGCATTCGATGTCGGTCATGGCGTCCCTTTTATGATTGAGCGTTGTCCCGGCGACCGAAGGATCGCGTCATCACGGCGAAGAAATCCGATACGGCGTCGCTTGCGAGCGACACCGTCACCAGGATGACAACGCCATAGACGACGAGCAGCGCGCCATTGGAGAGGTTGAGCGCCGGCAGGAGGCCGGTGAGGATCGTGAGCACCAGAGCGCCGGCAATCGTGCCGATATAGCTGCCGCTGCCGCCGAGGATCGAGGCGCCGCCGATCGCGACCGCCGCGATGGAGGTGAAGAGATAGGGATCGCCCATCCCGAGATAGGCCTGCGCGGTATAGCCCGTGAGAAGGATGCCGGCCGCCGCGGCGGTGAAGCCGGACAGCGTGTAGGCGAGAACCGTGATGCGCAGCGTCGGGACGCCGGAGAATTCGGCAACGGTTGCGCTGGTGCCCTGCGCATAGAGATAGCGGCCGAAGGCGGTTCGAGAGAGCAGCAGCGTCGCGGCGACGGCGAGCGCCGCCCAGATCAGCACCACGACGGGGAGGGGCCCAATCCGCCCGACCGCGAGGAACTGGATCAACGGCGGTGCCGAGGCGGTGGGCGCGCCGCCCGTATAGATCAGGATGCCGCCCTGCAGGATGACGTTGACGGCGAGCGTCATGATGATCGGCGGCACGCCGAACAGCGCGATGCCGAACCCGTTCAGCGCGCCGACCAGCGCGCCGCCGGCAAGCGCGATCGGAATCGCATAGATGAGCGGCCCATCGGCGCCATTTGCCATCAGCGTCACCAGCACCGCGGCGCAGTTCAGCACCCAGGGCACCGAAAGGTCGATGCCGCCGCCGATGATGACGAAGGTCTGGCCGAGCGCGACGATGCCGATGAAGGCGGAGAGCACCGCCATCGTCCTGAGATGGCTGCCGGAGAGGAAGCCCTGCGACACGAAGGAGGTGAGCAGAAGCAGGACGATCATGCCGAGATAGGCGAGCAAGACGGCCCGGTGGCGGGCGAGGAGGGCGTTCATGACAGGCTCCTCCGCGCGGATTTCTCGGCAAGCGAACTGGCCAGCACTGCGATGAGCAGGATCACGCCTGAGACGACAGGCTGCCAGTAGCTCGAGACCGAGAGAACGAAGACGAGATTGCCGATGATCGTCAGGATGAAGGCGCCGACGATGGTTCCGATCATGCCGCCACGACCGCCGAACAGGCTGATGCCGCCGATCACCGCCGCCGCTACCGAGGGCAGGATGTAGTCCTTGCCGATGGTGGGCGAGCCAGTTCCGGTCTGGGTCGTCAGATAAAGCGCCGCCAGCGCCGCGAAGAGGCCCGAAAGCCCGTAGGTCAGGAGGTTGATGCGAAGGATCGAGACGCCCGACAATTCGGCCGAGCGTTGATTGGAGCCGGTGGCGCGGATCTCGATGCCGAGGCGCGTGCCGCGGAACCACACCCAGAAGAGGATCAGGAGCACGAGCAGCCCCACCGAGGACGAGACGCCCAGCAACGAGGCGTTACCGAACGCCATCCAGAAGTCCGGCAACTGGCCGCCATCGGTCGGCAGGATCATCAGCGCGGTGCCGGACAGGATCGACCAGGTGGCGAGCGTGACGAGAAAAGGCTGCAGCCGCAGCACGGAGATCAGAAGACCGTTGCAGACGCCGATCGCGAACCCGAGCAGCGCGATCATCAATGCGGCGAACGCGACCTGCAGCGGGCTGCCGCCGAACTGGGTGGCAGCGAGGACGGTTCCAAGGCTGATCATGCCGCCGATCGACAGGTCGATGCCGCCGCGCAGCAGCACGATCGTCTGTCCTGTTGCGGCGAGCAGCAGCGTCATTGCGGCCGCCGTGTCGAGGTTGAGTTCCTCGAAGGTGAAGACGCCTTCGCGCAGCGTGCCATAGATGGCGACGAGCACCGCCAGCATTCCGCAGGCAATGAGGAACGGCGCGCGGTCGATCAGCCAGGTCGAACGGTCGCGCGCGGCGTCGCCGTCGCGCTTGGCCACGGACTTGGCCGGGGAGGGAAGCGTCATCGTCATGCCGCGCGCGCCTCGACCATCGCTTCGCGGAGAATGCGGTGCTCGGAAATGTCATCGCCCGAAAGGATCGCGGCGAGCTTGCCGTTACGCAGCACGGCGACCCGGTCCGCGACATTCACGATTTCCGGCAGGTCACTGGAATAGAACAGGATCGCATACCCCTTCGCCGCCAGGTCCCGCATCAGGCGGAAGATCTCGCCTTTGGTTCCGACGTCGATGCCGCGCGTCGGATCGTAAAGCAGAAGGATTCGCGATTGGGTGAGAAGCATCTTGCCGAAGATGACCTTCTGCTGGTTGCCGCCGGAAAGCGTTCCGGCCAGTTGGTCTGGCGTTCCCGCCTTGATCTGCAGCGTGCGCAGCTGTTCATCGACCAGCGCGCGCTCGCGGCTGCGGCTGAGGAAGCCGAACCGGGTGAATCGCGGCACGACCGACAAGGTTAGGTTCTCGCGAACGCTCTTCGAAAGGAGCAGCCCATGGCTGCGCCGGTCCTCCGGGACCAGCGCGATGCCGTCGCGACCGACAAGAGCATCGCGCGGGCTGCGGATCGCGACGGGCTTGCCCCAGACCTCGATCGCGCCGCGCGACCGGCTGACCCCGAAAAGCGCCTGGAAGAGTTCGCGCTGCCCGTGTCCCTGCAGGCCTGCGACGCCCATGACCTCGCCTTCCTTGAGGTCCAGGTCGATATCGGCGAGGCGGTCTCCGACCGACAGCCCGCGCAGCTTGAGGGCGGTGCGGTCGGTCGCGGTCGCGATGCGCGGCGGATAGAGGCGGTCCATGCGCCGGCCCAGCATGTCGGCGATGATCGTTTCGTCGTCAACGGCTGCGGTGTCGTGGGTCGCGACCGTGGCGCCGTTGCGGAAGATGGTGACGCGCTGCGCGATCTGCCGGATCTCGGCAAGGCGATGCGAGATATAGATGACGAGCTTGCCTTCGGCTGCGAGGTCTTGCGAAAGCTGCAGCAGCCATTCGGTCTCCCGGGGCGGCAGCGCGGAGGTCGCCTCATCGAGGATGATCACCGATGGATCGCGCGAGAGGGCCTTGGCGATCTCGACGATCTGTCGCTCGGCCAGCGTCAGCCGCCGCACCTCGCGCGTCGGAGCCGGGGCGGGAATCCGGTAGCGGTCAAACAGAGCAAGGGTGGCCTCGCGTTCCCGGCGCTTGCGGACCGTGCCGATCGGCGAGAGCGGCTCGCGGCGGAACCAGATGTTCTCGGCGACGGTGAGGTCCGGGACGAGCGACAGTTCCTGGAAGACGGCCGCTATGCCGGCGGCCTCGGCGGCGCGGGCATTGGCTGGTTGATAGGCCCGGCCTGCAAGATGGAGCGTGCCGCCATTTGGCCTGATGATGCCGGCGAGAATCTGGATGAACGTGCTTTTGCCGGCGCCGTTCTCGCCGAGAAGCGCATGCACCTCGCCGGCATCGGCGCGAAAGTCGGCTCGCGACAGCGCGACGATGCCGCCATAGCGCTTGCTGATCCCGACAGCCTCGATCAGTTCCATCGATCCAACGCCCGTCTACCGCAGGAATGACAGGCCCGCGGCGTCGCCGCCGCGGGCAGGGTCCGACGCGGTCGGATCAGGAGCCGGAGGCTTCGGCAGCCGTGATCGTCACCCAGTCGGGCGTGATCGGCAGCGTCAATCCGGGCGGGGCATCGGGGAAGGCGTTCTTGCCGATCTCGATGACCTGCGTCACCGCGTCGGGATAGAGCTCCGACTTGAACGGGGCGGTCGCCAGGAAGTCGCCATTCACCAGCACGTGGCGTTCGGCCGGCTTCTTGCCGGTGTCGAGGATGTCCACGGCGAGCTTGATCGCCTCCGACGACAGATAGGCCGGGTTGGAGCCGAGGATGCACTTGGCGCCTTCAGTCTTGGCGCAGGCCAGCGCAGAGGAGTTGTAGGTGAAGCCGACGACCGGGACGATCGTCCGACCCGCATCCTGCAACGCCTTGATGGCGCCCGAGCCGTAGCCCTGCGTCAGGATCCCGTCGACTTGCGGATGGGCGGCGAGCAGGCTCGCGACGCCGGCCTGTTCCGGCCCGAGCGCGTATTCGCCGTTGTAGCTGCCGACGACTTCGATGCCGGGATATTTCTTCAGGACGTCGAGATAGCCCTTCTCGAGCGCGGCCGAGATCGGCGCGCCGGCCAGGCCGCGGTCGACGAAGACCTTGCCCTTGCCGCCAAGCTGCTGTGCCATCCATTCAGCCATCACGGCAGGGATGCGCTTCCAGTCGGATTCGAGCGCATAGGCGCAGGGTTCGGTCACGACCTGGTCGAAGCTGATCACGACGATGCCCGCATCGCAGGCCTTCTTGATCGTCGGGTTCAACGCGGTATCCGAGCCGGCGTCGATAAGGATCGCGTCCGGCTTGGAGCGGATGATGTTGTTCAGCGAGTTGATCTGCGCCTGGACCGTGTTCTCGACATTTTCAATCTTGAGGTCCACGCGGCCTTCGAGCGGCCCTTTGCTGACGGAGACGTTGGCGACGCGCTCCATCTGCTGGCGCCAGTCATTGCCGACGAAGTTGTTCGACAGATAGATCTTGTACTTCTTGGCCTCGGCCTCGGCATGGCCGGCGATACCGGCCATCAGGCCGATCGCGGTCGCAGCGAGCGCGACTGTATGCGCAATTTGTCTCAAGGTCGTCCCTCCCAGAATTGGACACGTTTCCTCGGATGCATGGTCCGGCGGTATGTTCCACCGTTGTGGTAACGTTATCATAGTGACTGTCTGGCTGCGCACTGGCAAGCCGTCGGTCATATTCATATGCTATTATAATCGTATATGCCTGTCCAGCGAGGCCGGCGGCTCCCGCGGTGGTCTGAAGCCTTCAGACGATGTCGTTCGGAGCATCGAAAATCAGGCTGAAATAGTCGGCCCGGTTCTTGTTGATCGTCAGTTCGACCGGCTCGCCATCCGCCGAGCGATAGACCATTTCCGTGACGAGGATCGGATCGCCGGCCTTGCAGTCGAGGCTGCGGGCGAGGGGGGCATCGGCGAGTTCGGCACGAACGCTGACGCGGGCGCCGGAGAGCTTGATGCCGAGATGACGCTGCACCGAGCGAAACACCACCACATCGTCGAAATCGGAGCGGCGAAGGCGACTGCCGATGGCTACCGGAAAGTAGAATGTGCACTGGCAGGCAGGCTGGTCGCCGACGAAGAGTACGGCGCGGAGGCAATAGAGGCTTTCGTCCTCCGGAAGGCCGAAGACGGCACTCGCCTGCACCGACTTCTCCTTCCTGTAGCTACGGATCTCGATCCGGCGGTCCTTGGTCGATTCGGCGATGGCCGCGAGGCTGGAAAAGCCGAAGCTCGCCTTCGAGCGCGGCGTCTGCGCAATCACGACCGCGGGCTTTGCCGCGCGCTTCTTGATATAGCCCTCATTCTCAAGCTCGCGCAGCGCCTGGCGCACGGTGATGAGGCTGATGCCGAAGCGCTCGGCGATGTCTGCCTCGCGGGGCAGGGCACTTCCGGCAACGAGCTGGCCGCCGCGAATGGGTTCGCGCAGCAGGTCGGTCACCTGCCGGTAGAGTGGGCCGTCGTCGCGCGAGAGGATACGGGCCGGCAGCAGGGTCAACGCCGTACCGTCCATATCCGCCAGGTCGCTGCTCGCCGCCGTTTCGCGTTCCATTCCTTCAGCCTCTTTCCGGGCGATGTCTTCACCTCGATCGCAGCGCTCCACAGCGCAGATACTGCGAATTATTCCAACCGAATCCGATTGGCGACAATAGCCTGCATCGCGCCGGTGCGCTCACGCAGATTGCCATGGTTCGCAGAGAGATTATACTATCACAATAATAAGAGACCGCCTGGCGGCGGTCCGGGAGGATTCATGCAGACCGATCTTTCGGACAAAGTCGCGTTCGTCACCGGCGCGGCCAACGGCATCGGCAGCGCTATCGCTCGTCGGCTGGCCGATAACGGTGCCGCGCTGGTGATCGCCGATATCGACATCGCCAATGCCGAGCGCATCGCGGCCACCTTGCCCCGCGCCATCGCCTGCCATGTCGATATCCGCGACGAGGCCGCCATTGACAGGGCGGTCGACCGCGCGGTGGAGCGGTTCGGGCAGATCGACATCCTCGTCAACAATGCCGGCGTGAACACATTCGCGCACCGTGTTGATATCGACGCCTTTCCGACTGAGGAATGGCACCGGATCATCTCGGTTGACCTCGACGGCCTCTTTCTCGTTTCGCGCAGCGCGCTCAGGCCGATGCTGGCGCGCGGCGAGGGCGGAGCGATCGTCAACATCGCATCGGTCGTCGGTCTCGCCGCGATGCGGCTGCAGAGTCCATTCGTCGCCGCCAAGGCCGGGATTATTCACCTGACCCGCTCGATGGCGCTGGAACTCGGCGCCAAGGGCATCAGGACGAATGCGGTCGCGCCCGGGTCGATCATGACCGACGGGACGAAGAAGCTCTTCTACGGCGAAAACGGCCAATTCCACGCCCGCACTCAGGCGTTCATGGATCATATTCCGCTCGGGCGGCCGGGAACGCTTGATGAAATCGCCGAGGCGGTGCTGTTCCTGGCGGCGCCGGAAAGCCGCTACGTCAACGGCCACATCATGACCGTCGATGGCGGCTGGACGGCTGGCTACATGATGTGAGCGGAGACGGGCGATGTGAAGATCGCCCGTCCAGCACAGTTTCTAGACGAGGAGCCGGAGCGGCACCGCGAGACAATCGCGAAGCGCGGCGAGGAACTGTGCCGCCGCGGCATCCGTGATCTCTGCCTCGTCGAACACGATCAGCGCCTCGGCTATATCCGCTTCCGCAACGGCGAGCGTCAGGCGGATCGGCACGTTTGGATCGAGCGCTGCGGTCACGGGCCGGAGCCCATCCTGGCGAATGCGCGACACGATGATGGAGGCGCCCCGCGCCGCATCCGTCTCGGTGCCGGATCGGAGCGCGGCGATGCGTGAGGGCGCCAGCCCGTCGGCGCGTGGGATGATCGCTTGGACGGCTGCCGCCTTGTCCCGCCAGTCGATCGTTTCGACCGGCAGGTCGGCAACCCGCAGCGCGCGGCCGATCGCTTTCAGCACGAGATCGTCGATCGTCACATCCGGCGCCACATCGACGATCGTCGGCAGGAGCGCGCGCAGCAGCGAGAGGTCAAGGCCGGTCGCAAAGCCGGAGATCGACCGCTGGGGCGCGGCTTCCTTCATCGGCGCAGGTGACACCTGAGCCAGTTCGGCCTGTGAAACGACGGGAGGTGCCGCGGCTGGCGGCTCGGCCGGCGCGGCAACGGCAGCCGGAAGCACCATCGCCGCGAGGTCGGCGGCGACGATCCGGCCGTTCGGGCCGGAGCCGCGGCGGCCGGCAAGGGAGATGCCGCGCTCACGTGCGAGCCGGCGTGCATAGGGGGAGGCGGCGATCCGCTCAAAGGCTTGTGCTGACATCGGCGCCGCTCACTTTCCGCCGATCACGGAGCCGATGCGGCCGCCCATCGGCACAACCGCGCCGACATCCTGCTCGATCGGACCAAGCGTGCCGGCGACCGGCGCCTCGATCTCGACGACGGCCTTGTCCGTCTCGATCTCCGCGACCAGATCGCCGGCCTGGACCGGATCACCCGCCGCCTTGAGCCAGCGGACGATCGTGCCCTCGCTGATCGTGAGATCGCCGAACGGCATGGTGATCGCCTCACCTTCGCCGATCACAGCCTGCACCACCGCTTTCGGCGCCTCCGGCGCAGCCTTGACGGGATCGGCCACGGCCGGAGCACTGGCGTTCGCTGCTGCGGGCTGTCCGCCGATCGAATACCAGCGGCGCGGCAGGAGCGGACGACCCGCGATGACGCCCTCGGCCGCTGCGACGATGCGCTCGGCATCGACGATCATCGCCCGTTCGAGCGTGGGTGCGAGCGGATGCGACATCGCCTCGGTGTGGACGCGGCCGACCGGAGCATCGAGATCGTCGAAGGCGAGTTCGTTGATCGCCTGCGCGATCTCGCCGCCGACGCCGAACGGGCCGTAGCCCTCGTCCGCGACCAGAAGGCGATGCGTGCGTGCCACCGAAGCGGCGATGGTGTCGACGTCGAGCGGCATGATCGTCCTGAGGTCGATGACCTCGGCCTCGATGCCGCGCGCGGCGAGCTTCTCGGCCGCCTCGAGCGCGCGATGCACGATCTGCCCGGCCGCGGCGATCGTGATGTCGCGGCCGGGGCGGGCGATCCTCGCAACGCCGAACGGCACCAGATGCTCGCCGGTCGGCACTTCGCCCTTCGAGGCGAACAGCGCCTTCGGCTCGAGCATGATGACCGGATCGCCGGCCCTGAGCGCCGTCTTCATCAGGCCCTTGGCGTCGGCGGGCGTTGCCGGCATGCAGACGATGAGCCCCGGAATATGGGCCCAAACAGGATGATAGGTGCCGCTGTGATGCGGGCCGGCGCTGCGCACCGTGCCGGCACCCACGCGGACCACGAAGGGCGCGTTCATCTGGCCGTTTGACATGTAGCGCAGCTTCGAGCCCTGCAGCACGATCTGGCCGGCCGCCTCGAACATGAAATCGGCGAACATCAGGTCGGCAATGGCGCGCGCGCCGGTCGCCGCGGCCCCGATCGCTGCGCCGGTGAAGCCTTGTTCCGAGATCGGGGTATCGATCATCCGCTCCGGCCCGAACTCGGTCCAGAGGCCCTTGGTATGCGCGAAGGTTCCGCCGCGCTCGCCCGTACCCTCGCCGAAATAGATGAGGTTCGGATCACGCCGCATCTCTTCGGCGATCCCGTCGCGAACCGCATCGAGCCAGCTCTGCGTCCGGGTCGCGGCGGGCGCCGCCTGCACCAGCGCATCGGCGGGATTGATCGGGTCGGCATAGATGTGGAGGCCGACCGTCGCCGGATCGGGCTCGGGCGAATTGCGCGCGAATTCGAGCGCGTGCTGCACGATGGCATCGATCCGCGCATCGATCGCGTCGAGCTCGTCGTCGGCCACAAGGGCAAAGTCCTCGAGGAGGCGCCGGCGGTAGAGCTTGATCGGATCGCGCGCCAGCCATTCATCGACTTCGGCCTGCGTGCGATAGGTGCCGGTGACGTGGTCGCCTTCGTGATGTCCGACGGTGCGATAGGTCTTGGCCTCGAAGAGGGTCGGACCCTTGCCCGAGCGGGCCCGCGCGACGGCTGCGCCCGCCGCTTCATAGACCGCGATGACATCGTTGCCATCGACCGCGACGCCCGGAATGCCGTAGGCGGCAGCTTTCGAGGCGATCTCGGGGTTCAGTGTCGCCGTGGCGAGCGGCGTCGCCGTCGCATAGAGATTGTTCTCGCAGACAAGCAACGCCGGAGCGCGCATGATCCCGGCAAAATTCAGCGACTCGTGGAAACCGCCATGGTTCGTCGCGCCGTCCCCGAAAAACGCGACGCCGATATCATCAGTGCCGCGCGTGCGCGCGCTAATGCCGGCGCCGACTGCATGGCTGATGCCGGCGGCGACGATGCCGTTGGTGCCGAACAGGCCGATCGAGCGGTCATAGAGATGCATCGTACCGCCGCGCCCCCCACAGCAGCCATCGACGCGGCCATAGAGTTCCGCCATCAAAATGTCGGGGGACATGCCCTTGGCCAGCGCATGACCGTGGCCGCGATGCGTCGAGGTCACCCAGTCGGACCGGCGCAGATGCGCGCAGATGCCGACCGCGGTGGCCTCCTGCCCGATATAGAGGTGGAAGAAACCGGGCGTTTCGCCCTTTCGGCAGGCCATTTGCGCGACGGTTTCGAACTTCCGCAGCAGGACCATGCTCTCATAGAGCTCGATCATCGCGTCGGCAGTCAGCCCGGCGGGAAGGTTGTGCGTTTTCTGCTCGGAGCCCGCTCTGCGGGACCCTGCGGAAGGACGGGAAACCTGGACGCTCATGCCTTCTCCCTCTGTGCCGTCCGTGCCAACCTGCTGAAGCAAGACGACCAAACGAGCATCTATGATTATAATAGCATGATGTTATGTTGGTCTCCGGGAAGATGCAAAAGAAAATCACGTCCGGGAGGAATGCATGAGAGTGGAGCTCGACGGGCGCTTGGCGCTGGTCGTGGGCCGGGACGGGCCTGTCGTCGACCAGGTTGTGGCGGCTCTGGCTGAGAATGGCGCCGCAGTCTCGCGCCGTCAGCCGGTCGAAGCCTCGACCCAAAACGCAACGACACCTCCGGATCTCGCGGTGATCGCACATGACCTGTCGCCTGATGGCACGGCTGAGGACATCGAGTGGCTGATTGACGCTGCCGAGACCATCGGCGAGGCCATGGCAGAGCGGGGCGGACGGCTCATCGTGCTGACGACCTCGTTCGGGCTTCTGCCGTCACGCCGGCATGCCGCGCAGTCGGTCGCTACGGCCCGGACGGTCGCGGCGATGCGGACGCTGGCGATGCGGCTCGGCCCGACGGTTCTCGTCAATGCAGTCGGCGCCGGTGCGATCTCGGATGGAAGTGGCAGCTTTGTCGCCGGCGGGCAGGCGCTGCTCAGCCATGTGCCGACCGGCAGCGCGGGCACGATCGCCGATCTTGTAAATGCCGTGCTTTTCCTCGCAGATCCGATGAACACTTATCTGACCGGTCAGGTGCTGGCGGTCGATGGCGGTTGGGGAGCGGGCTATGGCCGCAACTTCTGAGAGCTTGAGGCGCGTGCAACTCAGCGCAGGCGATCTCGTGCTGACGCTCGTGCCGGAACTCGGCGGCAGCATCGCGGCCTTCACAAAGGGAGGCGTCGATATCATGCGGCCCCTCTCCGCGAAGGCCGAGGAGGAGCGGAATGTCCTCGGCGTCGCCAGCTTCCCGATGATCCCCTATGCGAACCGCATCGACGGCAACGGCTTCACCTTTGAGGGCGTCACCTACGCGCTTTTACCGAACAACCCGCCCGAACGCTTCAACGTGCATGGCAATGCCTGGCTTAGCGCCTGGGTCGTCGCGGCGGCAGACACGAGATCCGCCACCCTGACGCTCGACCGGCGGATCGCCGGCGAGCCTTATCTCTACCGGGCGACGCAGCGTTTCGATCTGACGCCGGAGGGGCTGACGCTCGATACCGTCGTGGAGAATGTCGGTCCACGGCCGATGCCGTTTGGCTTCGGCCATCATCCCTGGTTCGAGCGCGACGCTGACGCCACGCTGCGCTTTACAGCCTCGCATGTGTGGGAATCCGGACCCGATGGCACCTCCGGCGCGCGGATTGCGGTGCCGCCGGAACTCGACTTCAGCGCTGGGCCCGTGCTGCCGCCAGCGCTTCGGAACAACTGCTATTCAGGCTGGAATGGGGTCGCCGAGATCGCCTTTCCGGCCCGCGGGCTGACGCTTCGGATGGAAGCGGACCCCATCCTCGGCAAGATCATGACCTATGCCGATCCGCAGAAGCCGTTCTTCTGCGCCGAGCCGCAGAGCAATGTCCCCTGTGCCGCCAACAAGCTGGAGCATGGCGAGGAGGATCTCGGCATCGTCGTGCTGGCGCCGGGCGAGTCCATGAGCGGCTCTGTTCGCTTCATCGTCACGGATGGCTGACCCATGGCGAAGTCTGGCGCCTCCCGAAAAGCCGAGATCTGACGGTCGGGGCGTTGCGAGCGATGACGCTACAAGAGCCTTGCCGTCATGCCGCCGTCGATCACGAAGCCGCTGCCCGTGACGAAGGACGCCGCGTCCGACAAGAGGAACGCGATGCCGGTCGCAATCTCGCGCGGGTCGGCGATACGGGCGATCCGGTCGGTGGCGAATGAGAGCCCGGCGGCCTCGGCACCGCCCGCCTCGTCGAGGCCGTCCAGCGTCATGCGCGTCGCCACCGAGCCGACGATCAGCGCGTTCACGCGGATGTGGTCGACCGCGTAGTCGAGCGCCATCTGGCGGGAGAGTCCGAGCACCGCCGCCTTTGAGGCTGCATAGGCCGGCACTCCGGGCACGGTCGCGAGCGCGTGGACGGATGCGATATTGACGATACTGCCGCCGCCAGCGGCACGCAGATGCGGCAGCGTCGCCCGGCAAACACGAAATATGGCGGTCAGGTTGACGGCGATCGTCCGGTCCCATTCCGCGTCGGAGACGTCCTCGAGCCGCTTGCCGGTCATGTAGATGCCGGCGGCATTCACCACGCCGTCGAGCCGTCCATAGGCTGACAGGGCTGCTGCCACGGCCGCACGAACCTCGGCATCATCGGTGACATCGGTCTCGCGGAAGATGAGGGCTGTGCCCGCCTCGGCATGCTTTCGCCCGAGTTCCGAGCCTTCCTGGCCGTCGAGGCCGATGCCGAACACGCGCGCGCCCTGGGCGACAAGGTGTTCGGCGGTTGCACGCCCGATGCCCGTGCCGGCGCCGGTCACGAGAATGCTCCGCCCCTCGACCGAAGGCGACCCCGGTACGGTCCAGTTCACGTCGCCACTCCCGTTCTCAGGGCTGTCTGACCCGTCAGTTCAGCCTGTGCGGCCGCGATGATGCGCAGCACCTGCTCTTCGTCGCGCTCGCCGCGCTGGAACTCGTCGACTTGCCGGCCGTCAGCCACGACCACGCAGCGGTCGCTGAGCCCGATCACCTCCTCGAGTTCCGAGGCGACGATAACGAGAGCGACGCCCTTGTCGGCAAGCTCTGTGATGAGGCGGTAGATCTCGTGGCGGGTGGCGGCATCGACGCCCTTGGTCGGCTCGTCGAGGAGAAGCACGCGCGGCCCGTTCATCAGCACGCGCGCGAAGAGCAGCTTCTGCTGGTTGCCACCTGAGAGGTGAGCGACGCTCGCCTGCGGAGACCGGGCCTTCACATTCAGCGCGCGCATCGCCTGCACGACAGCCTTTGACTCGTTGGTCCGGCTGACAAGCTGGTGATGAGCGAACTTCTCGAGGTTGCCGATCGTGATGTTGCCGCCGACCGGAAGGTTGAACAGGAGACCGTCGCGCTTCCGATCTTCCGTGAGGAGGGCGATACCGGCCCGGCGCGCATCCGAAATGCTGCGGATCGGTCCGTCATGGTTCGCGACCTTGACGTTGCCGCTGCAGGGGATGCGTCCATAAATGGCATGCAGGATTTCCGTACGTCCCGAGCCCAGCAGGCCGACCAGCCCGAGAATCTCGCCGGCACGGACCTCGAAATTGATGCCGGAGATCCGGCGATGCACGCCGATACGGCCTTCGACCGAGAGGTCGCGAACGCTGAGCAGCACCTCCGATTGCGTCGGCGCCGCATGATGGGGGTAGAGGCGCTGCAGCTTCTGCCCGGACATCGCATAGATGATGCGTTCCTCGTTGAAGTCGGCGCGATCGATCTCAGCTACGACCCGTCCGTCGCGGAGGATCGTCGCGCGATCGCAGATCGCCATCACCTCGGGCAGGCGATGGGTGATGTAGATCATCGTCGTCCCCTGCGCCTTGAGACGGCGCAGCACGGCGAACAACTGGTCGACCTCGGCGCCGGACAGCGATGCCGTCGGTTCGTCGAGCATCAGCACCTTCGGACGCATCGAGAGCGCCCGCGCGATCATCACGAGATGGCGCTGCGCCGCGGTGAGCATCGCCACAAGCGAGCGCGGATTGATGGCAAGGCCGAGTTCGGCGAACAGCGCCTCGGTGCGCTTGTTGAGCAGACGGCGGTTCAGGAGGACGCCGCGGCCAAGCCCCGTGTGGCCGGCGAAGACATTCTCCGCCACCGAGAGCTGTTCGAGGACCTCGATCTCCTGCGGCACATAGCCGACGCCTTCGGCGCGCGCGGCCAGCGGCGAGCGGAAGGAGACGTCCTTGTCGCCCAGCAGGATCGAGCCCTTGTAGCTGCCGGCGCGGTGAACGCCGTTGAGGATCTTGACGAGGGTCGACTTGCCGGCGCCGTTCTGGCCGAGCAGCGCATGGATCTCGCCGCGGCGCACGGAAAAATCGACGCCGCGCAGCGCGGGCACGCCCGCAAAGCTCTTTGCGATGCCGATCGTCCTGATAGCGGTCTCGTCGCTCATGGTCTCCTCCCGGAGCGAAATCCTGGAAACCCGGCCTGATGGCCGGGTTTCGGGGCCGAGGCGGAGTGGTAGCTCCGCCCCGGCAGGACGGCAGGACTTACTGGCCCGCGGAATCGAGGATCTTGTAGTAGGGGTCGAGATCCGACGCGGTGATCACCTTGGCGGGGAGGGTGTTCACATAAGCGAGCTTCTTGCCTTCGGCGGCTTCGCCGGCGAGTTCGGCCGCCTTGGCGCCTTCCTCATAGAGCGGCTGCGCCACGAGGCCGTAGACATCGCCGGACTTCACGAGATCGAGGTTCTGGCGCGTGTAGTCCATCGAGATGATGACGAGGTCGCGGCCGGTGGCACGCTTGGCGCCGGACCACGTCATCGGGCCGTAGCCGGTCGTTGAGAAGGCGCCCGTCACGTCGGGATTCGCCTGCAGGATACCGACGGCCTTGGCGCGCGCCGCGCCGGGCTCGACGCCCTCATACTGGACGTCGAGGATCTTGATATCAGGGTATTTGTCGTTCAGCGCCTTCTTGAACGAGGCGGCCATCTCGTTCTCGGTGACGTTGGATCCCGACTGCGTCACCGCGACCGTGCCCTTGCCGCCCAGCTTCTCGCCCATGGCGACGCCTGCATTCGTGCCAGCCTCGGTGACGTTCTCCGCGGTGGTGGCGAGAAGGCCCTTCACGGTGCCTTCTTCGGGCACCATGTGCCACGTGACCACCGGCAGGCCCTCGCCGGAGATCTTGCCGATGAACGGATAGATCGCCGGGTCGGGCGTATAGACGGCGACGGCGTCGAACTTCTTCGAGGCGAGCGCCGCTTCGGCGAGCGGCAGCGTTGCCGGGACGTCCCAGGTCGAAGCCGAAGGATTGCCGACGACTTCGCAGGTGTAGCCGAGCTCCTTGCACTTGTTGAGGAAGCCTGCCTGCATCAGCTTGTGCACCGGATGGTCACGCAGCGGCTGGACCCACAGGATGGTCTTCCCGCTATCGGCATACGCGCTGGAACCGAGCGCGAGCAGGAGCGCGAGAGCCCCTGCCGAATGTGCGAATTTCATTTCATTCCCTCCACTGTTCGCCCGTCGACAATCGCGGGCGTTATTATGAGAACTGGCTGGTTTCAGTCCGCGGCGGCGGCCGGGACGATGGCCGGCGGATCGACGGCGACGGCCGCATCCGGGCCATTTCCAGACGGTGCGCCCTCGCCGCCGATAAACACGCGGCGTCGAAGGAGATCGAGACCAACGGCGAGGACCATGATCGTGCCGACGGCGATCTGCTGCCAGTTGGCGCCGACGCCGATCACGACGAGGCCGCTCTGGATGACCTGCAGGAGCAGCATGCCGAGCAGTCCACCGACAATCGTTCCCGCGCCTCCGAACAGGCTGACGCCGCCGACGACGACGCCGGCGATGACCGTCAACTCCCAGCCGGTGCCGATCGAGGTGATGCCGCTCGCAAGATCGGCCATGACGAACATGCCCGAGATCGAGGCCATCACCGACACGAAGACGAAGGCACAGATCTTGTAGAGGCTCGCATTGATGCCGACGAGCCGCGCGACTTCCACATTGCCGCCGGTCGCATAGAGATTGCGCCCGAGCACCGTGCGCCTCAGCACGAAGTCGGCGATCAGGCCGGCGATGAAGAAGAAGATGAAGCTCCAGCCGAGACCGAAGATCACGCGTGTTGCGCCGAAATTGCCGACGGATTCGGGCAGCGGGTAGACGGGGTTGCCGCCGGTCACGACCTGGATCAGCCCCTGTCCGATGAAGAGCATGCCGAGTGTCTGGATGAAGGCCGGGATCTTCAGCTTGACGACCACGAGGCCGTTGACGAGCCCGACCGCGGCGCCGAGGAGCAGTCCGCCGATGATCGCGACGAAGATGGGCAGATGCGCATCCTTCATCAGCATCGCGGTAACGCAGGCCGAGAGGCCCGCGATCGAGCCGACCGAAAGATCGAACTCGCCACCGATCAGCAGAACCGTCTGGCCGATCGCGATGATGCCGACAAACGAGACGAAGTTGATGATGGCTCGGATGTTCTGTGCCGAAAGGAACGCTGGCGCGATGCTGTAGAAGATGAGGCTGATCGCGATCACGGCGACAAGCACGCCAAGTTCGCTCACCGAGAGCAGGACTCTCATCTTGTTGGCGAATCCGCCAGCGCGCGCCGCATCGTCCTGCGTAGCCAAGGTCATAGCGCTCCTCCCGCCGTGCCGCTCTCTCGACGAGAATTCGTCGGGGCCGCTTCGGCAAACCTCCCCCGACGCACTACATCGGGACGTACCGATATAAAAACATGATATTATAATGTTGTCACGCCAAACCGGGCGGGCGACGCAGTTTTTTCCCGCCCGTTTTCCATCCATGGCGGGAGACGCGCGCGGCGCTAGACTTGGTAGGTGATTCCTCTTGTCCGCGATGCAGCCGCCAATGGCGAAACGCACCCCTCACTCGGGATCCGAGCCAGCCGGCAAGCTGGGCATCAAGGAGATCGCCCGCCGCGCCGGCGTTGCGCCGATGACCGTTTCGCGCGCACTCAACGACCCCGACAAGGTGTCGATCGAGACGCGCGCCCGCATCATGGAGGTCGTCGCACGCGAGGGCTTCATTCCCAACCAGCTCGCCTCCAGTATGCGAAGCGCGCGCAGGATCATCGGCACCATGGTGCCGCCGCTCATCAATTCGGGGATCGCCGAGCAGGTGCAGGGCATGTCCGATGCCTGCCAGGCGAGCGGGCACCAGCTCCTCCTGATCCAGGGAGACTTCGCCCCCGGCGCCGAGGAAAACGCCATCCGCACGCTGCTCGGCTGGCAGCCGGCCGGCCTGATCCTGCAGGCCTTCGTCCAATCGGACGCGGCGCGGCGATTGCTTATTTCCGGCCGTGTGCCGATCGTCGAGATCAGCGAAGTGCGCGGCCGCGACCCGATCGACATGGCGCTCGGCGTCTCCAATTTCGACACCGCCTATGCCATGACCTCGCATCTCCTGGACAAGGGCTATCGCCGCATCGGCTTCGTCTCGACGCCGGTCCACGGCAATGACCGCCTGCAGCAGCGGCGCATCGGTTATCGCCAGGCCCTCCTCGATCGTGGACACAGCTATCCGGCGCCGCTCGAGGTCGAACTGCCGATCACGCCGGCCGGCGGCGCGGATGCTGTCAGCATCCTGACGGAACGCGATGCCGCGCTCGACGTGATTTTCTGCTCGAGCGACACGCTGGCGATCGGCGCGGTCCAGGAGTGCCATCGCCGTGGCTGGCGCATTCCCGAGCGGCTGGCGATCGCCGGCTATGGCGATGTCGATCTCGCGTCGCAGCTTTTTCCGCGCCTCACGACCGTCCATGTCGATCGCTACGGCATGGGCCGGCGCGCCGTCGAACAACTGGTGAAGAGCCTCGCCGGCGAAGACATTCCGAAGGTCGAGACGATCGGGTTTGAGATCATCGACCGCGAAAGCGCTTAAAGATGCGCCGCTCAGAGCACGACCTCCCGCTCGCGGCCGCCGTTCAGCCTGCGCTCGAGATGCTGGCCGAGCAGGGAGAGCGGCCAGCATAGCGCGAAATAGATGACAGCCACCGTCCCGAACACGATTACCGGCTGGAAGGTGACTGTGTTGATCATGGTCGCCGCGCGCGAGAGTTCGACGAGGCCGATCAGCGAGGCGACCGAGGTCGTCTTCACGATTTGCACCATGAAACCGACTGTCGGCGGCAGACTGAGGCGGCTCGCCTGCGGGATGATGACGAGGCGAAGGGTTGCGACATAGCGCAGACCGAGCGCTTTCGACGCCTCCCATTGTCCCTTGGCGACGGCTTCGATCGATCCGCGGAAAATCTCGCCGAAGAAGGCGCCGGCGTTGAGACAGAAGGCGATGGCTGCCGCCGGCCAGGGATCGGGCCGAAGCCCGATGAAGGCGGTGCCGTAATAGACCATGAAAAGCTGGATCAGGATCGGCGTGCTCTGGAAAAAGCCGATATAGGCCGACGCGGCATGCCGGAGGAGGGCGCTTGGGCTGACACGAAGGCCGGCGAGGAAAAGCCCGAGACATCCGCCGCCGACGACTGTGACGACAGCGAGCAGGATGGTCCAGCGCGTCGCCATCAGCAGGAAGAAGAGTTCGTTCGGGCCGAATTCGCGGAGGCTCATCTGATGGTCCTCACGCCTTCCAGCGGAACAACACGAGCGAGACCAGGCGGAACAGCAGGCTGCAGGCGCGGACCAGGATGAAATAGATGATGGCAATCACGATGTAGATCTCGAAATTGCGGAAGGTCTGCATGGCGAGATTGTTGGCGACCGCCGTCAGTTCCTCGGCCGCGATCGCCGATACGATCGATGTGCCCAGAAGTTGCAGGATGAACTGGCTCGTCAGTGCCGGATAGACGGCGCGGGCGGCTGGAACGACAATGACATGCCTGATGATCTGGCGCCGCGACAGCCCGAGCGACTTTGCCGCCTCGATCTGCCCGCCGGGGATCGACTGGATGCCGGCCCGCAGAATCTCGACGGCATAGGCGCCGAGATGGATCGAGAGAGCGAGGATCGCGGCCTGGTCGCTCGACAGCTTCACGCCCATCAGTGGAAGGGAGAAGAAGACAAAGTAAAGCTGAACGAGCAGCGGCGTATTGCGGATGATCTCGACATAGACGGCGACGATCCGCTTCAGCCAGATCGGGCCGAAGCTTCGTGCCAGCGCTCCGGCGAGGCCGATGACAAAGCCGATCGCCGATGAGGCGGCGGTAAGCTCCATCGTCCGCACGGCGCCATAGATCAGCTCGTCGCTGTGACGGAAGATCGGCCCAAACTGGAAGACATAGTTCACGTCGCGCTCCCGTCATGACCAGGCCGCCCGACCCGATCGCGCATGGGCCGGGTCAGGGATCGTTGGATCGGCGTCGCTGATCAGAAGGTCGGCAGCGGCGGCAGCGGGACCTTCCTGTATTTCATCGACAGCCGGTCGAGCGTGCCGTCCTGACGCAGCGTGAAGATGAAGGTGTTGAGCCACTGCAGCAGCTCGGGACTATCCTTTCGGACGCCGATGCCGAAATAGAACGTCTTCAGGATGTATTTCAGCTCGAAGTCATCGCCCTTGGCGCTCTTCTTGAGATAGATGTCGCCATAGTCGCCGCCGCCCATGGCGTCGATCTGCCCCGACAGCATCGCCTGCGAGATGGACGCGTAATCGTCGAAGCGAAGGATCTCGATGCCGGGAATATCCTTGGCGGCGGCCGTCAGCAGCCCGTCTTCGCCGGTGCCGCGGGTCACCCCCACCTTGAGCCCCGCCAGATCCTTGGCCGACTTGATGTTGACGCTCTTCGGCGCCAGCACCACGGAAGACTGCGAAGCGTAGGGGATGCTGAAGGCGATCTGCAATGCGCGCTCGGCGGTGATCGAGAAGATCGAGACCACCATGTCGGCGCGGCCGGTCAGGAGGGCGGGAATGCGTCCGGGGGAGGTCACGGTCACGAATTCGACCGGAACGCCCATCGCCTTGCCGATCAGCTGTGCCAACTCGATGTCGAAGCCAGACGGCTGCATGTCGTTGTCGATCATGCCATAGGGCGGGGTGGTCGTGTCGATGGCAATGGTCACCTTGCCGGCCGAGACGATGTCGTCAACCGTCGTCGCGTCCGCCGCGCGCGGCATGGCCGACGTGACGAGGAGACCGAGAACGAGTGCGGCGGCGCCGTGTAGAACGGTGCGGCGATGGCTTTGGCGCATGGCTTTCCTCCTGTTGGGATTGCACTAACCGCCGCTCTTTTGGCGGCATTCGGTGTGCTGGCGTTTCCTCTGCTCTTCTGGCGGCGGGTGCTCGCTGATCTGCGACGGACTTGCGGTGTCCACGGCTGCCCGGTCCAATCGCGCCGGCTACTTGCGTGCCAGGCGACGACAAAGACGAACATACTATTATAACATTGGCAAGCGCCGTGGATGGCGCAACGCTGAATTGTCAAACACCGGTCGTCCGCGTCCCAAGCCGCTTTTCCCAACCCGGCTGATGGATGTTGAGAAAGGCCGCGGGATCGTAGGGATGGGCGCGCGCGACCGCGTCGTCGAGCTCTAGGCCGAGGCCGGGAGCGTCGGGGAGGGAGAGATGAGCGGTACGGGCATCGATCGTCGGATGCCAGGAGACGAGATCGTGCGTCCACGGCTCGTTGAAGGCGTCGAAATGTTCCTGGATCAGGAAGTTCGGCACGGCCGCGGCGAGTTGCAGGCACACTGCGGTCGCGACCGGGCCGCCGCTCTGGTGCGGCGCGATATAGCTGCCATGGGCAAGCGCGACATTGGCAACAGCCAGCGTGTTGGTGATGCCGCCGAGCGACATCGGCTCTGGCTGGAAGATGTTGACGCCGCCGCCTTCGGCGAGGGTGAAGAACTGGCCGAGCGTATCGTACATCTCGCCGGTGGCGACGCGGATGGGCGAGACGCGCGCGACGGGATGCACGGTCTCCTGCCGGTCACGGGTGGTCGGCTCCTCCCACCAATAGAGATCGAGCGGGGCAAGCCGCTGCGCCGCCCGGATCGCCTCCGTCTCGGTGAAGCGCGCATGGACATCGATCAGGAGGCGCGTGCCCTTCGGCAGTTTCTCGCGCAGCATCCTGAGGATGTCATAGGCGATGTCGAGTTCGTCATCGTCGATGAAGCCCTGCGCCGTGCCGAAGGGGTCGAGCTTCATCGCCTTGAAGCCCTTGGCGATCACGGTCTCGGCCGCGGCGAGGAAGGCCTCAGGCGTCCGCTCGGTGCGATACCAGCCATTGGCGTAGCCGAGCACGCTGTCACGCATGCGTCCGCCAATCAGCTGATGGATCGGTACGCCCAGCGATTTGCCGAGGATATCCCAGCAGGCAACTTCGACCGCGGCAATCGCCGTCCGGTGGATGTGCCCGCCATCGAGCGAGACCCCGTCCAACATGGCCTTGGCGAGGCGGTTCACCTGGCGCGGGTCCTTGCCGATGACGAAGTGCTCGAGTTCGCGAACCGCAGCTTCCGTCGTCCGGATGAAGCCGTTCAGCGTGCCCTCGCCGAGGCCCGAAATCCCTTTGTCAGTGTGGACGCGGACGAAAAGCCAGTTCTTCCAGCCGGCGCCGACCGTGAAAGTCTCGATCCCCTCGATCCTCATGATGCGATCCTTCCTTCGGCGGCGGACACGATGTGCTCGACCGTGATGCCGTAGCGCTGCTGCAGGGTGGGCACGGCGCCGCATTCGATGAAGCGGTCGGGCAGGCCAATGCGGGCAAGCGGTCTCGCCACGACGGCGTCGAACAGCGTCTCGGCGACGAGCGAGGCGAGACCGCCGCGCATGACGTGGTTCTCCGCCGTGACCACGCGGGACACTGAGGCGGCGAAGTTCGCAACGGCCTCGCTGTCGAACGGTTTCAGCGTCGGGACATGCAGAACGCCTGCCTTTATCCCGCGTGCGTCAAGGCGGGCGGCAGCATCGAGCGCGCGCTCGGTCATGAAGCCGCTTGCGATGATACCGACATCAGCGCCTTCGCAGAGGCGAACGGCTTTGCCGATTTCGAAGCGGTAGGTCGCCGGATCGAGCACGACCGGAACATTGCCGCGCAAGAGTCGCATATAGACGGGGCCATCATGCGCCGCGGCCGCGCGCGTCGCCGCCGCGATGTCGGTCGCGTCGCAAGGGTCGATGACGACGAGGCCGGGGATCATGCGCATCAATGCGAGATCTTCGATCGCCTGATGCGTGCCGCCATAGCCCGTGGTGAGGCCGGGCAGGCCGGCGACGATCTTCACATTCTGCCGCGCATGAGCGACGGCGATGGCGACATAGTCATAGGCCCGGCGGCTGGCGAACACGCCATAGGTGGTCGCAAAGGGTGTGAAACCGGTCTGCGCAAGGCCCGCTGCCACGGCGACGAGGTTCTGCTCGGCCATGCCGACATTGAAGAAGCGTTCCGGGAACGTATCGCGAAAGGGCAGGATGTCGGTGTATTTGCCAAGATCCGCAGTGAGGCCAACGACTTCAGGTCGCTCCCGCCCGATCTCGATGAGAGCCTTGCCGAACGGCGCCGCGACGATCGGCCGTTCGCCGCTGGCCTCGTCGATGCCCATGGCCAATGTGCGCGCCACCTCAGCCATGGGAGACCTCCGCTTCACGTTCAAGTTCGGCTCGCAGCGCCGCCCATTCGCCGGCATCGACCCGAACGAAATGCGCCCTTTCGCGATTTTCCAGCGTTGGCACGCCCTTGCCGGGGCGGGTGCGCAGCACGATGGCATGCGGCCGTCCTTCGGCCCGGCGCGCCTCTTCGAGCGCGGTGAGGACCGCCGCAAGATCATTGCCGTCGATCTCCTGCGTCGCGAAGCCGAAGGCGCGCCACTTATCCGCGACGGGCTCCATATTGAGCACCACGGGCCCGTCGGCCTGGATGCCGTTGCAGTCGATCAGCGCCACGAGATTATCGAGGCCGAAATGGCCGGCCGACATTGCGGCTTCCCAGGTCGCGCCCTCCTGCATCTCGCCGTCCGACAGCTCCACGAAGACCCGCGCCGCCGATTGTTTGAGGCGCAGCCCGAGCGCCATGCCGACGCCCTGGCCGAGGCCATGGCCGAGGGAGCCGCCGATGATCTCGACACCCGGCGTCGTATCGAGCGTCGACATGTCGAGCCGGCTGTCGTCGGCGCCATAGGTCGGCAGTTCGGAAAGCGGAATGACGCCCGCCTCAGCCAGCGCCGCCCACAGTGCGATGGAATAATGCCCGGTCGAGAGCACGAAGCGGTCCCGGTCCGGCGCCCGCACATCGCCTGGGTCGTGACGCAGTTCGTGGAAATAGAGCGCGGCGAGGACATCGGCGATGCCGAGGCCCTGGCCGACATAGCCCTGGCCCGGTCCTTCGGCCATCAGGAGGATGTGTCGCCGCATGTTCGTCGCATGGGCGCGGATCGCGGCGATATCCGGCTCTGCCGGCAGGTGGTTGCGAAGCGCCATGGTCAGTCCTTGTCGAGGCCGCCCGAGGCGTTGAGCCGCTCGGCGGTGATGTAGGAGGGCGCATCGAGCGCCAGCCAGACGACGACCGCGGCGACCTCGCCGATCTCGGCGCGCCGGCCGACCGGCACCCGGCGCGTCCGCTCGTCGAGGAAAGCGGCGACATCGTTGCGGCCCTCGATCGCGGCGAGCTTTTCCTCGGTCGAGCGCTGCATCTCGGTATCCATCATGCCCGGCGCGACGCTGTTGACCCGCACGCCCGAGGGGGCGAGGGCGACCGCGGCGGCGCGCGTGATCGAATCCACAGCCGCCTTGCTGGCCGCGTAGGCTGTGTAGTTCGGCAGCGCCATGCGCGAGGCCGGGGAGGTGAGGTTGATGATGCGGCCTGACCCCTGCCCGGCCATCACCCGGCCGGCGGCTGCGGTGAGGAGGGCGAGCGCCTTGACGTTGATGGAAAACGTCCGGTCCCAGAGCGCGGCCGTCATCTCGAGGAAGCGCTCAATGCCGCCATAGCCGGCATTGTTCACGAGGATATCGATGCCGCCCCAATGCGCGACGACGGTATCGACCGCTGCCTCCGGCGCGTCTCCGGCGGCGAGATCACCGATGATGGCGAGGGTGCTGGCGTTCGGACCGCACAGGGCCGCCGTCTCCTCGACGCCCTTGGCGTTGAGATCGGCGAGGGCGACCGAAACGCCGCGCGCCGCAAGATCGATGGCGACCTGGCGGCCGAGGCCACCGCCAGCCCCCGTGATCAGGGCGCGCGGAGCGGCGCCTCCGCCTCTCCCGTCTTCATCCGTCTCGACCATGGCTCCATCCCTGTTTTGAACGTGATGGTAACGTTATCATTATAATATCGTCAAGGCTGTGAAGGCCATTCAGCCGACGTCTAGCTGCCCGAGTAGCGCAGCCAGTCCCGATATTGAGCCTCGGCGGCGGTGCGGAAATAATAGATGTCGCTGCCGGCCGCCACGAAAGCGAAGCCGTCGTCGAAGGCCTTCTGCCAGGTCGTTCCGCGCCGTGGCACGGTGCCGAGCGGCTTGCCGGTCGGCTCGACTGCGGCGACGCATTCGGCGATCAGCGCCTCGACCTCGGGTGCATTGGTCTCGCCCGGCAGGCCGACGCTGCCCGAAAGATCGGTCGGCCCGATGAAGACGACGTCGACGCCGTCGACATCGGCGATGGCGCGTGCGTTCTTCACGCCGAGCACCGTCTCGATCTGCACGATGATGATGAACTCGTCATGGATGCGCTGGAGATAGTCCTTGGCGATTCCATAGCCAGCAGCCCGTGTGATGTCCCAGGCATTGCCGCGCTTCCCGACCGGCGGAAAGCGCAGCGCGTCGACGATCTGCCTAGCCTGCTCCGCTGTCTCCACCATCGGAACCAGCACGCCCTCGGCCCCGCCGTCGGCGATGCGCCGCAGCGTGATCGGGTCTGAGGACGGCACGCGGATCAGCGAGGTCGTATCGGTCACCGCGGCGGCGCGCGCCATATCGATCGCCGCCTGCATGTCACCCGGCCCGTGCTCCTGGTCCATGATGAAGAAATCGAATCCGACCAGTGCCGCGATTTCGGCGAAAGTCGGATCTGCGCTTTGCAGCCAAATGCCGAACGATTTCTCTCCGGCCGCGAGCTTGGCCTTGAGGCGGTTCCTGCGGATCATGATGGGCGCGTCCTAACGGTGGGTGCGAAGGGGATCAGTCGTGACGGCGAAGCGCGCGAGCTTGGCGCGGAACCCTGGACGGTCGAGCACATCGCGATTGAGCACGTGGGCCGGAACGAGGCCCTCCGCGGCGCGAATGATGCCGTTCGCCATCGTCGTCATGGTCAGGCGTGCCGCATCGAGTGTCGACGGCAGCCAGTGCGGCGTCAGGATGACGTTGTCGAGCGCAACGAGCGGATCGTCGGCGGGGAGGGGTTCGTGCTCGAAGACGTCGAGCCCCGCGCCGGCAAACCACCGCTCACGAAGCGCGGTGACGAGCGCCGCCTGATCGACGATCTCGCCGCGCGCGACATTGATGAAATAGGCCGATGCTTTCATCAGGCGAAGTTCGCGCGGGCCGATCATGCCGCGTGTCGACGCGTCGAGGCGATTGTGAAGGCTCACGAAATCCGATTTGCGAAACACGTCGTCCAGCGAGCCGACGAGAGCGACGCCGAGCGCCGCGGCTTCGGCGGCGTCGGCGCGCGGCGAAAAAGCGACGATGCGCATGCCCCATGGCGCGGCGAGACGCGCGAGCTCGCGTCCGCTGGCGCCGAGCCCGACGATGCCGAGTGTCTTGCCGGGGAGGTCGATGCCCATTGCTGCGGCTTGCTGGTCCCAGCGGCCGCTGCGAACGATCCGCTCCTGCTGCGGCAGCCGCTTGGCAAGCGCGATCATCAGCAGGAAAGCCGAGGAGGCCGTCGCATGGGTGAGCGTGTCAGGCGCGTTGAACACGGCGACATCGTTCGCCGTGCAGGCGGCAAGGTCGATCTTGTCATAGCCGGCGCCGGCCCGACCGATGACGGTCAGCCGCTCCGCGCCATTTGCGAAAGTGGACGCCTTCACCCAGGGCCGGAAGATGACGATGCCGTCGGCATCGGCGATATCGGTAGCGCTCACTTCCAGCGAATAGAGGCGGCTCTGATAGGTCGCATCATCAGGGCGCGGCGACTGGCCGCGGAGATAGTCGACGCGAACAGACGGATGGGCATCGTAGAGATCGAGCGCGATATCGGGCACGGCGAGCCGTCCCTCCGCGTCGAGATAGTCGCCTGTGTAGGAGACGGTGAAGGGTGTCATCTCACCACCGCTTCAACGTCTCGTCGGTGCTGACCTCGACCCGCGCATTCGGGCGCGAGAACAGATCTTCCCGAAGTGTCGTGCCGAGACCGGGGCGGTCTGGCAGCAGGAGATGCCCGTCGCGCACCTCGATCCGGTCGGTGACCACGTCGTCATACCAGCCGTCGATATAGCCGCGGACCGTCTCCATGATCAGCGCGTTCGGGATGTGGTGCATCAGATGCGTCGCTGCCCAGAGCGCGACCGGGCCGATCGTGTCGTGGCAGGTGACGGGCAGGAAATAGGTATCCGCCATCGACGCGATCTTGCGGCCCTCGGTCAGGCCGCCGCCCCAGGAGAGGTCGGGCATGATGATATCGGCAGCGCCCTTCTCGATCCATGGCCGGAAACCAAACCGCGTGAAGACGCGCTCGCTCTGGCAGATCGGAATATTCGTCGCCTGCTTCAGTCTCAAATACGGCTCGACATTATCCGGTGGCATGATTTCCTCGAGCCACAGGATGTCGAGCGGCTCGATCGCGCGCGCGATCTTCACCGCTGTGCCGAGATCCCAGCGCGCGTGACCTTCGATGGCGATTTCCATCCGGTCGCCGACGGCGCGGCGAATGTCCTCGATGATCGCGACACCCGCCTTCAATTCGTCCTGCGTGATCGAATGGCCGCGTGGGCCGGCCGCCGTCTGCGCGCCCCAGATCACCATCGGCTTCCGGCTGTCGACCGGCCCCGAAAGGGTCGGGCCGAACTGGTCGAACGGCCAGATCTTCATCGCCGTGATGCCCTGCGCTAGGAGATCGGTGGCGAGTTCTCCCGCCTTGCCGTTCAGCCAGGCGTTGAGATCGTCATATTTCCCGTAGCCGACGCAGGTATTGTAGGCGCGGATGCGGTCGCGGCTGCGCCCGCCGAGCATCGTGTAGATCGGCTCGCCGGCGTTCTGTCCGGCAAGATCCCAAAGCGCGACGTCGATCGCCGAGATCGCCCGCATTTCCGCGCCATAAGCCCCGCAGAAATTCACCAGCGCGAACATGTTCTGCCAGTGGTTCTCGATGTCGCGCGCGTCGCGTCCGATGAGGAGCGGCGCGAAGATGTCATGGATGATCGCGGCAACGGCGCGCGGCAAATAATAGGTCTCGCCGATACCGACGAGGCCCTTGTCGGTGTAGATGCGGACCCAGAGATTGTTGGGCAGCGCTTGGCGCGCCTTCGGGTTGAGCTTCGCCCATTCGGTCTGCGGCAACGCCTCGAACCAGAGCGTCTCGATTTTCGTGATCTTCATCGCTGCTCTCAGCCTTTCACCGCTCCGGCCGTCAGCCCACGCAGGAGGTGGCGCTGGATGGCCATGTAGAAGAACACCGGCAGGATCGAGAATGTGACGCCGGCCGCCATCAGCACGAACAGCGGCGTGTCGAGCTGCGTCATCAGCGTCGCGAGGCCGAGCGAGGCGGTGTAGAGCTCGTTCCGCGTGATGAGCGTCGAGGCAAACAGATACTCGTTCCACGATGCGAAGAAGGCGATGACGCTGACGGCTACGAGGCCCGGCCGGGTGAGCGGCAGAACGACGAGCCAGAGCACCTTCCAGCGATCGCAGCCGTCGATGAGCGCCGCTTCCACGATCTCCTTGGGCACCGCGTCGAACGACGTCTTCAGCACCCAGGCGCAAAGCGGCACGACGAAGGCCGTGTGCAGCAGAGCGAGCGTGAGAAGATTGTCGGTCCAGCCGAGCTGCCGATAGAGCGTGAGCACGGGTGCAACGACGACGGCGCCCGGCATCATCTGCGTGAAGAGCAGCAGCAGGCCGACCGCTGTACGCCCCGGCCAGTAGAGCCGTGAAAGCGCATAGGCGGCGGGAATGACGAGGATGATGGTGCCGATCACCGTCAGCGTGGCGACCAGTGTCGAGAGCAACAGCCAATGGCCGATCGGCTTGTCGGTGAAGAGCTGCAGGTAAGCCGAAAGATCGATGGCATGCGGCAGGAGCGGCGGCGGAAAGGACAGCGATTCCGCCGAGGATCGAAGCGAGGACAGCACCATCCAGTAGACCGGGAACAGGATGACCGCTGACGCGAATACGATCGCGGCGAAGCGTGCCACCGTCTCGATGCGGCCGCCCGCGCCGGGTCGATCGCTGTCGCGGATTGATGTCATTCCGGCACCTGCTGGCGGCGCTGGACTGCGACGAAGGCAATGGTCGAGACGGCCGAGATGAGGAAGCCGACCACCGCGATCACGCCGGCATAGTTGAAGTTGTAGAAGCGGAAGGCCTGCATGTAGATCGCCGGCGCGAGCGTGGTCGTGGCATCGACGGGGCCGCCGCCGGTGATCAGCCAGATCAGCGTGAACTGCTGAGTCGAATAGATGAAGCCGAGCACGGCGAGCAGCGCGAGCGAACTGCTGATGCCGGGAATGGTGATGTAGCGGAACTGCGCGATGCGCCCCGCGCCGTCGATGCGCGCCGCCTCGTAGAGCTCGTCCGGCACCGCTTGGAGCGCCGAGAGCAGGACGAGCGAATAGAAGGGGAAACCCTTCCAGACGGTGACCACGATGATGATGCCCATCGCGAGTGTCGGGTCGAGAAGCCATTGCGGGCTTTCGTCGGCGCCGGAAAAGAAGCGGACAAAGGCATTGAGGACGCCGAAGCTCGGATCGAGCATCAGCACGAAGGTGATGGCGACCGGAACCTCGGGAATGGCCCAGGGAATGGTCAGCAGGCTGCGGAACAACCCGCGGCCACGGAAGCTCCAGTTCATGAGGAGCGCGAGCGACAGGCCGACCGAGAGGATGATGACGTCGACCGAGATGGTGAAGACGAGCGTCCGGCCGATCATGCGCCAGAAGTCGGGATCGACCAGCATCTGCGCATAGTTGTCGAGGCCGAGACCATCAGGCGTCTCGAGGCTGTAAAGCGCGCCGCGCACGATCGGATAGAGGATGAGCGCGCCTTCGAGCAGCAGCATCGGAAGGACCAGGAGATAGGGAAAGCTGCGGCTGCCCACGACGCCGCTCGGCGTCCTCGGACGGCGAGCGCGGCGGATGGCCGTCTCGGGGAGCGCCGTAGCCAATGCCAACTGATCCTCCTGATAGCGGCGGCGGGACCGGTCGCCCTGCATTCGGCCGCCTCCGCTCATTGCGGCGTCGCTTCCGCCTTCTTGGTCTCCGCATCGCGCCGGCGGGGAATAGGCGCATTCGGCGAGTGAGCGCCGGCCGAATTGCCATGCCTTGCGTGGCGCGATGCGGAGGCGTCGGGCCCATGCGGGCTCGACGGGGCGGTTTGTCCGCGTCAGATACGCGTCGCGAGTTGCTCGAGCTGCTTCTGGGCGGCGTCCATCGCCGCCTTCACAGAGCCACCGGGGCGCAGTGCGCTCTGGAAGTTCTGCATGATGATGCGGCCGAACTGATCATCGACGAAGGCGAAGTCGCCCATCACGTCGATCGGCGAGACCTGCTTCGCCTCGTTGAAGCCCGTGATCCACGGCTTGTCGGCCAGGAACTGCTTGAACTTCTCCGACTTCGCGGCGAGGTCGTAGGGCGGCATGACATAGAGATTGGTGATCATAAGATCGGCCATCACATCCGGCGTCATGGCGAACTTGATGAATTCCTTCGCGCCCTCCGAATTCGCGCCCTTGAGGGCGATCAGCGGATGGATGCGGTCGAGCGACCGGCGGCTCGGCCATGGCGGGGGCGCGGAGAGCAGGTCGGGATAGATCGCCGGGTTCGTCGCGCGCAGCACGACCACGGTCGGGTTGACGCCGAAGGCCTGGGCGACCCGGCCGTCGGCTGCGAGCTTCATGATCGCGCTCTGGGCCGTGCCCTGCGGCACGCCGGCCTCGTAGAGGCTCTTCCAGAGTTCGAGCCCTTTCACCACCTCGGGCGAATTGGCCAGCGGCGTCTTGCCTTCCGCCCACTTCCCGTCGAACGGCAGGCAGAAATTCTGCAGCTGGAACCACCATTCGCCGGAATCGGCGATCACATTGGTGAGGGCAATGCCGAATTGCTCCGGCCGCTTCGTCAGCTTCGCCGTGGTGTCGATCCATTCCTCGGGCGTCGTCGCGGGTTTGAGGCCGGCCTTGCCGAACAGCGCCTTGTTGTAGACGAGGGCGAAATTCACATCGATCGCCGAGAGACCGTAGAGCTTGCCGTCGACGGTGAGGAACGCGTGGCCGGCGCTCGGCGTGATGCCAAGGGCGGAGACGACATCGTCGAGCGGCTCTGCGAGCTTGAACTTGCGGATGACCTGCGCGGCGAGATCCGGCATCGCCATCAACACGTCGGCGTCGATGCCGCCGGCCTGGGCCTGGATCACGACATTGGAGACGTACTGGCTCGCCGGCCAGCCCGTCCAGTCGACCGTGTATTTGGACTGGGACTCGTTGAACTTCTTGAAGAGCGCGTTCCACCCTTCCTTCTCGCCCGGCTGGAACTGCTCCCAGCTCATGACTTTCAGCGGAATGCGGTCGGCGGCGCGTGCCTGACGCACCAGCGGGCCGGCAACGAGCGCACCGCCGACGACGGCTGCGCCGCCGAGGAGCTGGCGCCGGGTCGGGCGCGTCCGAAATGTCGGGCTCGCAGCCCCGCCACCTTCTGGTCTGCTCATGGTCGTCTCCTCCCTGGCTCATGCCGAAGCGGCATGGCGACGTGGCCTTTTTGACCACTTGTTGATTGTTAACAATCCGACGATAACAGGTGAGCCTCTTCTGTCAAGCGATGGACCTTGCGCTCAGTTCGCTTCGATACGGAGGATGCTGCGTTCGGCCATATGAGCCTTCAGCCGCTCATAGGCGCCGCCGATATGCTCCTCGATACAGGCGCCAGCCGCTTCGACATCATGGCTGCGGATGAGATCGAGCAGGCGGGAATGGTCGCGGTACCAGGACGTCAGATAGTCGTTGGGCAGGCCGTCGCGCAGCAGCAGGAAGACGAAGATCTGCGAGCGAAGCGACTCCCAGGCCTTGTAAAGTCGAACGTGATGAGAGGCACGGAATAGCGCATCGTGGAAGTCGATATCAAGTTCGGCGACGCGCCGACGCGTCATCGATGCTCGCGGAACAGATTGAAATAACGTAAGAATTGCGTTGAGCGGCACGAAGTCGGCTTCTGTGGCACGCTCGCAGGCGGCTGTGACGGCAAGCCGCTCCAGGGCCTTGCGCAGCGTGTAGATTTCGGCGGCGTCCTCGACGGAGACCTGCGCGACCGTTGCGCCGCGATGCGTCTCGTGGATGACGAGGCCCTCCTGCTCCAACCGGAAGATTGCCTGGCGGATTGGGCCGCGGCTGACATTGAGGCTCTCGGCCAGTTCGTCCTCGATCAGCCGGTCGCCGCCCTTGAGCCGTCCCGAGAGGATGGCCTCGCGGATCGCGTCGGAAACGTCGTCGGTCAGCACCCGGCGCTCACGGCGATGGAGGTGGGGGGCAACTGGACTCTTGCTCATGCACATAGCCTACTGTTAACAATCTGGAGAGCGCCAGCAAAAAGCAGACGGACAAACGGCAGGAACATTATGCGCATCTTCAAGGTCAATTGGTATCCGCCTCAGAGCGAGGAGCTGGAGCGCCTCTACGGCAAGACGGTCGAATTCGACATCGACCCGATCCCCACCGATCCCGGCTACACGATTGCGCGCGAGCGCAGCCGCGCCGCAGACGCGCTGATCAATTGTTCGGCGACGCATCTCCTGCCGGCAGAGATCGACGATTTCGAAAATGTCCGCATCGTCGTGCGCGAGGGCGTCGGCTACGACAATCTCGATCTCGAGGGCTGGGGCGCGCGGGGGATTCCGGTCTGCAACGTTCCCGACTACGGCACCACCGAGGTCGCGGATCATGCGATCGCGCTGATGCTCGCATTGACGCGCGGCACGGCCACCTATGGCGACGTGCTTCGCAGCGATCCGGTCGGCAACTGGCGCTTTTCCGCGGCGCCGCTTGTTCGCCGCCATAAGGGAGCGACCTTCGGCGTGATCGGGCTTGGCCGCATCGGCCTTGCAGCGGCGCGCCGCGCGGCGGCCTTCGACATGCGCGTCGTCTTCTACGACCCGTATCTCCCGAACGGCACGGAACTCTCGGTCGGCTATGAACGTGTGCACAGCCTCACAGACCTCATGGCGATGAGCGACATCGTCAGCGTGCACACGCCGCTCAACGACGAGACGCGCGGCTTCGTCGGCAAGGCGGCGTTCGAGGCTGCGAAACCCGGGCTCGTGCTCGTCAATACGGCGCGCGGCCCGATCGTCGATCTCGACGCGCTGTATGACGCGCTCAAGGACGGCCGCGTCGCCGGCGCCGGTCTCGATGTGCTGCCAAAGGAGCCGGCGGACAGCGACCATCCACTCGTCAAGGCGTGGACCAGCCGCGAAAGCTGGCTCGACGGGCGGCTCATCCTGACCCCGCATGCCGCCTTCTACAGCCCTGCCGCCATGAACGACATGCAGCGCAAGGCCGTCGAGGTCATCCTCGCTTATACCGAGGAAGGCCGGCTGACCAACTGCGTCAACCGCCAGTTCCTGAAGTCGGCGTCGCCGGTACGCCGCGCCTCCTGAGCGTTGCGGGCAGGAGCGGCGTGCCGTCCCTGCCCGAATGCAGGCTTCAGCCGATCACGGCTGGCGTCTTGATCTTGTAGCGGGTCGCGAACTCCTGCAGCGCGGCCCAGGTCACGAGGTCGACCGGCAGGCCCTCGATGGCGCGGCGCTTCGCCTCCGCCTTCTCGATGTCGCCGGGCGCATGCACCTGCATCCCTGTCTTCGCCGGCTGCGCGCGAATGTCGGCCAGGAAGGACGCGATTCGCGCGTCGAACAGCGAAAGCGCCTGAAAGACGGCCGGCGCCATGATGATGAAGAAGTGGCCGATCCGGATTGGCTGCGAGAAGTCCGGTCCGCCAAACGACGCCAGCGTATGGCCGTGACCCATGCCGGTAAACGCCGAGCAGAGCAGGTCGATCATCGCGGCGAGGCCGCTACCCTTGTAGCCGAACACGGCGCCGCCGACGGGCGCCACCGCGACGGCATGATGCGGGTTGATGGTGAAATCGCCTTCGCGGTCGACGGCAACGGTTTCGGGCAGCGGCGTGCCCGTCGCGCGGCGCAGTTCGACGCGATTGAAGGGAACGGCGCTGGTCGCCATGTCGAGCAGGAGAGGGTCTTCGCCGGGCGCGGGCAGGGCGAAGCTGAGCGGATTGGTGCCGAAGAACGCCGACGTACCGCCGTGCGGGATGACCATGCTGTCAGCATGCGTCATGCCGATCGCGGCAAAGCCCCGCGTCGCCGCGAGGCGGGTATAGCAGCCTGTGGCGCCATGATGCGACGATCGGCCAACGGTGACCACAGCGACTCCGGTCTCGGCGGCGATCGCGCATCCTTCGTCGATGGCGCGATAGCTCGCGAGATGGCCGAGCCCGTCATCGGCATCGACATGGGCGACGGCCGCTGCCTTGCGCTCGATCGTCAATTGCGGCGTGCGATTGATGCGGCCGCCAGCGAGCCCGCGCATGTAGAAGGGCACCAGGCGGACGCCATGCGTGTCGAAGGCGCGGGACGACGCATCGACCACCGCGGTCGCAACGGCGGCCGCACTGGCGCGATCCGTACCCGCCGCGCTGAAGATGGCCGTGATGAAAGGCTCCAGATCGCTCGCCGCGATCTGCACCCCGTCGATCTTTTCGAGTGCCAAGACGTCCTCCCGGAATCGGTTGAGACGACGCGTGGCTAACCGTCGCCTGATGATTGTGAGTTTATACTGTTATAATCATTAGGGTGGATTCTCAGCAAGCCGCGTGCAGGGAGACGCGAGGCGGGTGCAAGGCCTTGTCCTCCTGACGAAGGGGTGTGGGCCGAGCCCTCAGCGGGCGGCGGTCGTGTTCAGATAAACCGAATAGAGGCGCTGCGTTGCGCAGATGAACAGGCGGTTGCGGAAACGGCCGCCGAATTCGACATTGGCGGCGACCTCGGGCAGCACGATCCTGCCGAGCAGCGTGCCGTCGGGCGCGAGGCAATGCACGCCATCCTCGGCGCTGGTCCAGATATTACCGTGCCGGTCGATCCTGAAGCCGTCATAGATCCCGGCCTCCGCCTCGCAAAGCAACCGGGGCGGGCCGAGCCGACCATCGGCGCCGAGGGGATAGGCCAGGAGGCGTGACGGGCTCGACCCACTATCGGCCACGTAGAGAATGCGCTCATCGGGCGAGAGCGCGAGGCCGTTCGGCTGCACGAGGTCGGTGATAACGGCCTCAGTGCGGCCGTCGGCGCCGACGCGATAGACATTGTTGCTGCCGATCTCGCTTGCGGTCCGCGCCCCTTCATACTCCGTCGCGATGCCATAGGTCGGGTCGGTGAACCAGACCGATCCGTCCCGGGCGACGATCACGTCATTGGGCGAGTTCAGCCGGCGTCCGTCGTGGCTGTCGGCGACCGTCGTCACCGAGCCATCATGCTCGAAACGCGCCACGCGTCGGTTCTGATGCTCGCAGGCGAGGACGCGGCCGGAGGGATCGAGCGTGTGGCCGTTCGCGAAGAAGGAAGGCGACTGGAACGGGGTGACCGCGCCGGTCACCTCGTCAAAGCGCAGCACGCGGTCATTGGGGATGTCGGAGAAGAGGAGGTGCCGCGCGGCCGGCACATAGACTGGCCCCTCGAGCCAGCGGCCGCCCTCATAGAGCACGTCGACATGCACATTGGGCAGGATCAGCGCCCTGAAGCGCTCGTCGCGTATATCGAACCAGTGCGTGATCATCGCTCTCTCCGAAGGGGGCGGCGCGCGTCGCGTGCCGCCCCGTCTTGTTCAGGCGTAGTTGTTGTAGAGGGTCTTCTTGCGCAGATAGCCCTCGATGCCGTGCTTGCCGTCCTCGCCACCGATGCCGCTCTTGCGATAGCCGACATGATGGGCATGCGGGCTCTCGCCGGAAGCGCGGTTGAGGTAGATCTCACCGAATTCGAGTTCGTTCACGCTGCGCATGATCCTGCGATGATCACGCGTGAACACATAGGCCGACAGGCCGAAATCGGAATCGTTGGCATAAGCAAGCGCCTGCTCGAAATCATCGACGGCGAGCGCCGCGATGACAGGGCCAAAAGTCTCCTGCTTCATGATGTCGAGATCGTTCGAGTCCACCGAGAGGATGGTCGGGTAGAACCAGTGGCCCCGTGCCTCGGCCTTTAGCGGCGTCGCATCGACAAGCTTTGCCGCCTTCTGCTTCAGCGCCTGTTCGACCATCGCCTTCAGCTTCGTGACCTCGCTCGCATTGATGCGCGGTCCGATATCGACGGCTGTTGTCGGATCGCCAACCGTCAGCTTCTGAACCCGCGCGATGAACTTCTCCATGAAGTCGTCATGGATGGCGCGGTGCAGATACATCCGGTCATTGCAGGTGCAGACAGCGCCGCCGGCGAAGAACTTCGAGGCGACGGCCGCCTCGACGGCCTCGTCGATATCGGCGTCCTCCATGACGATGAACGGAGCCTTGCCGCCGAGTTCGAGGCGGACGGGTTTGATATGCTCCGCGCCGAGCGCATAGATCTCGCCGCCGGCGCGTACGCTGCCCGTCATCGAGATGATGTCGGTGCCCTTGTGAGCGACGAGATGGGCGCCGACGGTGCGACCATCGCCGACAATCACATTGATCACGCCCTCGGGAATTCCGGCGCGGCGTGAAAGCTCGGCGAGCACCAGCGTGGTGAGCGGCGTCTGTTCGTGCGGCTTGATGATGATCGTGTTGCCGGTGACGAGCGCCGGGCCGACCTTGCGCGCAAAGAGCGCGGCCGGGAAGTTCCAGGCCGTAATGCCGACGGCGACACCGTAGGGAACGCGCTGGATCCAGATCTGCTCGTCCGGGTTCTCGCCCGGCATGATCTCGCCCTGGATATGGCGCGCGCTCTCCGCCGCATAGCGCAGGAGGAGGGCGGAGAAGGCGACGTCGATGCGCGAGTCGCGCAGGATCTTGCCGCCCTCGGCCGTCAGCAACTGCGCCAGCGTCTCGGCGTTCTCGTCGATGAGAGTGGCGAAGCGATTGAGCAGGGCCGCTCGCTGGGCGGCAGTGGTCCGCCGCCAGAGCGGCTGCGCCTTGCGCGCAGCAGCGATGGCGCGGTCGGCGTCCTCGATCGTGCTCGAGGCGACGGCGGCGACGATGCTCTGGTCCTTCGGGTTTTCGATCTCGCGCCGCTCGCGGCTTGCGGAATCGACCCACCGGCCGCCGATGAACAGCTGGCCATCGCCGATGCCGAAATCACGCATGGTCTGGATCGTCATGATCGCTTTCTCCTGTATCCGTGCTCGCAGATCTCGTGGATCACTTGATGATGCCGATCTTCTTGCGGTCGATCGTGACGAACACCGAAAGGACCAGCACCAGTCCCTTGACGATGTTCTGGAAATAGGGATCGAGGCCGACGATGTTCATGCCATTCGAGAGAATGGTGATGATGAGCGCGCCGAGGATCGTTCCCTGGATGCTGCCGACGCCGCCGGTCAGCGGTGTCCCGCCCACGACGACAGCGGCGATGGCGTCGAGCTCGAGCCCCTCTCCGAGCTGGGCGGTCGCCGCCATTGCGCGGGCGCCCTGCAGCAGGCCGGCCATTCCGCACATCAGTCCCGACAGGACGAAGATGGCGATCTTGACGCGGTCGACGCGGATGCCCGTCAGGAGCGCGATACGCTCACCGCCGCCGATCGCCCGCACCTCGCGGCCGAAGACCGTCAGGTTCAGCATCACGGCCGCGATGGCGATCAGCAGGATCGCAATCAATACCGAATGCGGAATGCCGGCTGTGCGACCCGAATAGAGATCGAGGAAGCGCTCGTCGTCGATGGAGATCGGCGCGCCACGGGTGAAGAAGAGCACGATGCCGCGATAGACGACCATCGCACCGAGCGTGACGATGAAGGATGGCACCTTGCCCTTTGCGACGACCACGCCGTTCACAAGGCCGGCCGCAGCGCCGACTAGGCAGGCCGGTACGATGGCATAGATGCCGAGGCTCGCCGATGTGGCCGCCGCCACGAGCGCCGCAAGGGCGACGATGGCCCCGACTGACAGGTCGATCGAGCCGGCGATGATCACGAAGGTCATGCCGAGGGCCGCCACCAGCAGCACGACGGCCTGCTGGGCGACGATCATCAGATTGTTGAACTGGAGGAAGCGCGGCGAAGCGAAGGAGAACACCGCGACGAGGACAAGCAGCAGCAGGATCGGGAAGAAGCGCCGGATGTCGTCTCGGCGCGAGCGCGCATCGGCCGGTCGCTGCGCGGTTTCGGAACGTCCCGTGACCGTGGGTTTTGCGGAGGACATTGGGTTTCCCTCAGGTCATGTGCCGGATGATGGCGTCTTCGGATGTGGCGGCCGGATCATCGATCGACGCCGCGATGCGCTTTTCACGCATGACCAGAATGCGGTCGCTGAGGCCGATGAGCTCGTTGAGATCTTCGCTGACCATCAGAATGGCGAGTCCTTCCTTCGCGGCCTCGCGCAGCGAGCGATAGATTTCGGTCCGTGCGCCGACATCGACGCCCCGCGTCGGATTGTTGAGCAGCAGCACGCGCGGATCGATGGCGAGGCATTTGCCCAGCACGACCTTCTGCAGGTTGCCGCCACTGAGCGAGCCGGAGCGTGCCTTTTCGGAACTCGCCTTGATCAGCAGCCGGGCGATCATCGCCTGCGCCATCGCGCGCGCCTTGGTACGATCGAAGAACGGCCCGCGTCGCGGCGGCTTTGCCATGACGAGATTGTCGAGCACGCTCGCATCGACGATGAGGCCCTCGGTCGTGCGCTCGCCAGGCAGATAGGCAATGCTCGCGGCCCAGCCCTCGGCGGGCGTTTTTGCCGCGAGCGGCGCGCCGCCGACCGTGATGCTGCCGCCCCGCGGCCGGACGACGCCGGCCGCAACTTCGAGGATGCGCTCGCCACCGGCGCCCTTGAGGCCCGCGATACCAAGGATTTCCCCCGGAGCGACCGAAAGACTGGTCGGCTCGAGCCCGTCGGCAGCGACATTGTTGAAACGCAGCATCGGCCCGCTGGATATCCGTGCCTCTGGACGGGGAGGGTAAAGACCCCGCGAGAGGTCGCGCCCGACCATCCGGCTCTGGATGCCTTCGCGGTCGAGTTCACCGGCGGCGAAGTCGCCGACCTTGCGGCCGTCCTTCAGGATGGTGAGTTGATCCGCTACTGCGTCGATCTCGGCCAGGTGATGCGAGACGAAAGCGACGACGAGACCGCGATCGCCGAGCGCGCGCATGGCGGCCAGCAGTTGGTCAGCCTCGCGATGATTGAGGAAGGCGGTGGATTCGTCGAACAGGACGGCGCGTGGGTCGGTGGAGAGTGCGCGCGCGACCTCGATGCATTTCCATTGGCCGAGATCGAGCCGTGCGAGCGGCTGCGCGACCGAGACATCGACTGCCAGCGTGTCCAGCAGCGCCTGCGCCGCGCGGTTCATAGCAGCCTGGTTGAGGAGGCCGCGACTGCGAAACCGCGCCAACTGGCCCGAGAAGACGTTCTCGGCGATCGACAGCGACGGATTGATGGTGATTTCCTGAAACACCAGCCGGACGCCAAGCGCTGTCGCCTCGGCCAGTGACCGGGGCGCATAGGGCTTACCGTCGATGGCGATACTGCCCGTATCGGGGCGCTCGGCACCGGCGAGGATCTTGAGCAGCGTCGATTTGCCGGCGCCATTCTCCCCGACAAGCGCGTGGACGCGGCCGGGCTCGAGCGTGATCGAAACGCCGGAAAGGGCCCGCGTGCTGCCGAAGCTTCTGGCGATGTCGGTGGCGACGATCTTCAAGGGCGTGTTCCCGGACGGCCCGGCTGAAGAGCAGGGCGAGACGGTTCGAAGCGATGTCGCGGCCCGGACGGAAGCTCCGCCGGGCCGCGATGGTATAGCCTGGCCTTACTTCGAGTATTTCAGCTCGAACGTGGCCGCGCCGGCGCTCGGCGTATAGGTCTGCGAGTGGGCCTTGAAGTCATAGGGCGGGACGCCGCCGGGGAAATCGGCCTCGAACTGCGCGACGCGGTCCTGCGTCAGCGGCAGCAGCTTCAGCTTGACGTTGTCCTGATCCTGCGGGATCGCGTGACCCTTGATCTGGTCATAGAGCATGACCAGAGCAAAGCCGCCCTGCAGCCAGTGACCGCCAATGTCGAACAGCAACTCGCCGTTCTTCACCGCCGTGACATTTTCTGGGTTGAGGTCCATGGCGACGACCATGACGTCCTTGCCGGGCTGCTTGCCGGCATTCTTCAGCGCCGTCATGACGCCCGTCGCGGTGCCGCCATTGGCGGCCCAGACCCCCTTGATCTCCGGGTTGCCCTGATAGAGCGACTCGAACACCGTCTGCGACGTATCACGGACAAAATTGCCGTCGACTTCGCCCGCGATCACCACTTCAGGATGATCCTTCAGCGCGTCTTCGAGGCCCTTGCGGCGGTCGATGGCGACCGAGGTTCCGGCCGTACCATTGACGACGCCGATGACCTTCTTGCCGTTCGCGTCGGCGGGAATGGCGGCGAAGAGTGCCTCGGCCATCTGCTTGCCGGCATCCTCGTCGCTCGGGCCGACAAAGGCGCGATAGTTCGGGAAGCGATCGCTCTGCGGCTGGAAGTCGGGATAGCTGTCGGTCAGGATCACCGGGATATTGGCGTCCTTCGCAAGCGTCAGGCCGCGGGCCGCCGTCGCCCAATAGGGCGTGAAGATGATGCCATCGACCGGTTGCGCGACGAGGTCCTCAAGCGACTTCACCATCTGGTCCGGCTTGTTGTCGGCGTTGAGCACGACAAGATTGACGCCGAGCTCTTCCGAGCCCTTCTTCATGAAGTCGATGTAGTTGTTCCAGAACTGCGCGGCGAGCGTCGGGACGACGACGCCGATGGTCGGCTTGTCGGCCGCCGCCGAGGCAGGGCCGGCCAGCGCGACGGCAAGCGGCGCCGCCATCGCGAGCATGAGGGTACGTCTAGAGATCATGAGGTCCTCCCCGGGGCCGACATTGTCAAAGTGCGACCGGGCCGGCCCGAACCGGTCGCTATGATGGTTGTGCCGACGGGCCTTTCAGCCCGCTCCTCCGGCGTCAGGCGCTTCGCGATCGCGCGAAGGAGGTGGCAAGCTCGATCGCCTCGATCAGGCTCGTCTCGCTGGCGATGCCGCGTCCGGCGATGTCGAAGGCTGTGCCGTGATCGACCGATGTGCGGATGATCGGCAGGCCGAGCGTGACATTGACCCCGCTCAGCGCCTCCCAGCGGCCGGTCTTCTCGTCCACCGAGAACCCGAGCAGCTTGACCGGGATGTGGCCCTGGTCGTGATACATCGCGATCACCGCATCGAACTGACGGGCGCGCAGCTTCACGAAGACCGTATCGCCAGGGACCGGACCCTCGACATCGAAGCCCTCGTCGCGAAGCTTGCGGATCGTCGGCTCGACGATGTCGATATCCTGCCGGCCGAACAGGCCGCCTTCGCCCGCATGCGGGTTCAGCGCGGCAATGGCGATCTTGCGGCGCGGAAGATCGAGCGCCTTGAGCGCCTCGTCGGTCAGCACCACGACGCGGCTGATCCGCTCGGGGGTGACGCGGCGCGGCACGTCTTCAAGCGCGACATGCGTGGTGATGTGGCTGACGCGCATATTGCCGTGAGCGAGCAGCATGACGCTGTCGCGAGCGCCAGTGAGGTCCGCCAGCAGCTCGGTGTGGCCGCTGTAGTGATGACCGGCGAAGTTCAGGGCCTCCTTGCTGATTGGCCCGGTGCAGATGGCATCTGCGCGCCCGTCCATCGCGAAATCGACGGCCCTCGCAATCGCGTCATAGGCTATGCGGCCACCCTCGGCGGTTGAACGCCCGACGGGAACGTCGAGCCGCTCGGCATCGACGTCGACAAAGGCAATGGCGGGCGCGTCGGGGTCGGTGAGCTGGGCCGGATCAACAGATACCGCCGGATCCTCGAGGCCGAGGGCTTTCACGGCATTGCCATGGGCCGAGGCCGATCCGACAAGCACGAGAGAGAACTCGCCCGAGGCGATGCGCGGGCGCAGCACCGAAGCTGCGCGCGCCATGATCTCCGGTCCAATTCCGGCCGGGTCTCCCGATGTGACGGCAATCCTGGGTCGAGACACTGATGCACCTGATCTTGTTTGAACGGAAGCTAGCGAAGGCTGGCGGCGTTGGGAAGTCAGATAATTCCACTTTCTATCAGAAAACGTCACCGCACTGCACAAAAACGGACAAAGCTGCGTGAGTGGCGCCGATAGCGTGATGAATGGGAGTTGACAGTTTTCGAAATCTCTCACTTTCTACCACAGGCGAGTGAATATGAGCGCGGGCTGCTGCGCCTCACTCGATCTGAAAGGGAGGATTTGCCATGGTATCCGTGAAGTTCGTGACCCGGCTCCTGGGCGCGGCGTCGATCGCCGCGCTGACCTGGGGCGCCCATGCCGACACCTACAAGCCGGAGTGCTTCAGCCCGGCCAAGGACAATCAGAAGACGATCCAGTATGATGCCAAGAAGGGCCCGTACAAGATCGCGCTGGTCAACGGCTATGTCGGCAATGACTGGCGCATCACCGCCATCCAGTCAGCCAAGGCATGGGGCGCGCGCCCCGACAATGCCAAGCAGCTGTCCGAATTCAAGGTGATCTCGGTCGGCAACGATTCCGCCGCGCAGATCGCCGCGATCGATAACTACATCGCTGCCGGCTATGATGCGATCGTCATCAACGCCGTGAACCCGACCGCCTTCGACGCGGTTGTGAAGCGCGCGCAGCGCGCCGGCGTCGTGCTCGTCACGTTCGACAACGTTCTCGATTCCGACAAGATCGTGCAGGTCAACGAGGACCAGTTCGACCTCGGCCGCATGAAGGCGCAGGCTGTCGTCGACGGTATCAAGGCTGCCAAGGGCGATGTGAAGGGCCAGGTCCTCGAGATTTCGGGCCTGCCGGGCAACAGCGTCGATCGCGACAACCATGAGGGCATGCATTCGGTGCTCGACCAATACAAGGACCTGAAGGTCGTACAGGTCGTCGGCAACTGGGATGCGGGCACCGCCGAGAAGGGTACCGCCGACGCGATCGCCACCAATGGCAACTTCGATGGCGTGATGGTCCAGGAAGGCGCGATCGGCGCGCTTCATGCGATGCAGGCCGCCAAGCACCCGGTCGTCCCGATCGGCGTCGACGCCGGTAACGGTACGCGCCAGCTCGCCGTCGAGGGCAAATATCCGGGGATCACGGCCGCGCAGGCGCCGGCAATGTCGGCACTGGCTCTGGAGGCGGCCGTCGTTCTGCTCGGTGGCAATTCACTGCCGCAGAAGGTTTTCCTGCCGATCCCGAACAAGAACAATGCCGATCTCGTTTCCGGCAAGGACTACTTCCCGGACCTGCCTCCGAACTTCTATACAACGACTGGCTATCCGCAGTGCTTCCCGGTTTTCACGCCGCAGGAACTGTTGGGACAGACCGCCCAGAACGCGGAGTGATCCGCCGCTGCGGGACATCGGAAGGCCAGTTGGAATGACATCTCTCGTCGAATTCTCCGCCGTATCCAAGAGCTATGGCGGGATTCCGGCCCTGACCGACGTCTCGCTGACGATCGAAGCCGGCGCCGTTCACGCCATTCTCGGCGAGAACGGCGCCGGCAAGTCGACCCTCATGAAGCTGCTGGCGGGCGTGATCACGCCCAATGGCGGCACCATCAAGGTCGACGGCATCGAGCGGCAGTTCGCGACGCCGCGCGATGCGACGGCGCTCGGCATTGTCTGCATGTTCCAGGAACTGTCGCTGATGCCGCACCTGACGGTGCGAGACAATCTCCTGCTCGGCGACGGCGGGCCGATGCTGCGCCTCATTGGCGGCGCCGCCGTCAAGGCCGTGCGCGCCTCACTGGATAGCGTTGGCGGCAGCCATATCGGCCTCTCTGCGCTTGTTTCCGAACTTCCGCTTGCCGATCGGCAGCTTGTCGAGATCGCCAAAGCCATCCATCGGCGGCCGCGTCTGTTGATCCTCGACGAGGCCACGGCGGCGCTAACGGCCGAGCGCGTGGAAACAGTGTTCGCCGTGATCCGCAAGCTGCGCGATGAAGGTTGCGCGATTCTCTTCATCTCCCATCGGATGTATGAAATCGACGCCGTGGCCGACCGCGTCTCGGTGTTTCGCAATGGCCGCCATGTCGAGACCTTCGCGGCCGGCACGCGCAACCGCGACGAGATGATCGGACTGATGGTTGGGCAGCCGCTGACGGAACTCTTTCCCCCGCGAGTCGCGGCGCCGGCCAAGGGCGTCGTACCACTGCTTTCAGGCCGCGGCCTCAGCTGGGAGCGCGGGCTCGACGGCGTCAACTTCGACGTCCGGCCTGGCGAGATCATCGGCCTTGGCGGTCTGGACGGCCAGGGCCAGCAATATCTGATGCATGCCGTCTTCGGCGTCCTGAAGGGTGTGCAGGGAACGCTGACGCTCGACGGCAAGCCGCTTGGGGGTGTCACCCCGCGCCGGGCGAAGGCGCCGGGCGTCGACATCGCCCTCGTTCCGGAGGACCGCAAGACCGAGGGCCTGATCCTCGACATGTCGATCGGCCAAAATCTCAGCCTCGCCGCGCTCAGCCGCAAGCCCTATGGACTGACAAACGCGGCGGGCCCGGCGGATGCAGCCATCGCGCGCCTCACGGAACGGCTGGAGATCAAGCTGAAAAGCCTCGATGACCCGGTCAAGACGCTCTCCGGCGGCAATCAGCAGAAGGTCGTGCTCGCCAAATGGCTCGCTCTATCGCCGCGCTGCCTGCTTCTGATGGATCCGACGCGTGGCATCGATGTGCGCACCAAGGCGCAGATCTACCGCCTTCTCCAGGAACTGGCAGGCGAGGGCCTCGCGATCATCCTTCAGTCGACCGACTATGAGGAGCTGATCCATCTCTGCCATCGTATCTACGTCTTCTATCGCGGGCGGGTTGTCCGCGAGATGAGCGGCGACGAGGTCACGCCCGATGCCCTGATCGCCGCTGCACTCAACGCCCACTCGAACACGGCCTCGACATGACAGAAACCGGCTCATCCCGAAGCGGCAGGTTCAAGGTGCCGCGCGTCGTGATTTCGGCGGTGCTGCTCGCGATCCTGTTCGCGCTCTACATCAGCATCCAGCCGCGCGGCTTCTCGACCTATGTGCTGACCATCTGGTCGAACCAGGGTCTGCTCCTGGCGCTTGCCGCCATCGCGCAGTTCTTCGTCGTGCTGGTGCGGGGCATCGATCTCTCGGTCGGCCCCATGATCGCGCTGACCAATGTCGTCGCCTCTTATCTCATCTCAGGTTCGCCGGCCCAGGTGGCGCTTGGAGTCGTGTTGGTCATGGTCGTCGGCATCGGCTGCGGTCTGCTCAACGGCCTCGCCGTCGTCGTCGGCCGTATTCCGCCGATCGTGGCGACGCTCGCGCTCGGCAGCCTCTATTCCGGCGTTGCTCTGCTGCTGCGCCCAACGCCGGGTGGGGCGATCGATGAGACGCTCTCCGACGCGTTGACCTATGACGTCTATGGGGTGCCCACGGCGCTGATCGCACTCGCCATCGTCTTGATTCTAGTCGCCATCCCGCTGCGGCGGAGCCGGTTCGGCATGAGCCTCTACGCCATCGGCTCCTCGCGTGACGCATCGGTGATGACCGGTATTCGCGTCCCGCAGATGACACTCGCGGCCTATTCGCTGGGCGGCTTCTTCGCGGCGCTCGCGGGCCTCTATGTCAGCATGCTGACGCTGACGGGCGATCCGAATATCGGCCCTTCCTACACGCTGAATTCGATCGCCGCCGTCGTCATCGGTGGCGTTGCATTGTCAGGCGGGGTCGGCTCGCCGCTCGGCGCTGCGCTCGGCGCCTTCATCCTCAAGACGATTTCGGCCCTTATGTTTTTCTCCAACCTTCCGCCGCTGGCCCAGCCCTTCTTCGAGGGCGCCATCCTCGCGATCGCCATCGTCCTTGGCTCGCTGGGCATGCTTCGCGTGCGGTCCCGCCTGGAGCGGTTCCTCTGATGTCGGCACCGTCATCGTCAACAGCCGACTCGGGCCGCAAGGCCTCTTGGGGCGTCGATCGCTCGGTGGTCATCCTTCTGATCGCGAGCATTGTGGTGCTGGCCGGCGCCGCGCTCGAATCCCCAGGCGTGCTCTCGGTCAATTATCTGCTGCAGCAGCTCCAGATCGCGTCAATCGTCGGCATTCTCGCAACGGGTGCGATGCTCGTCATCCTGCTCGGCCAGATCGACCTCTCGGTGCCGCTAACCATCACCGGAACGGCAATCCTCGCCACCTCGCTCGCAGGCTCGGGTAACCCGACGCTCGCCTTTATCGCGATCCCCGCCGGGCTCGCCGGCGGGCTCCTCATCGGGGCGGTCAACGGCCTCGGCGTTGCGATCTTCCGCATCCCGGCCATGGTGTGGACCCTCGCAGTCAATGCGATGCTGCTCGGGATCACGGTGTTCTACACCAGCGGTGCCAAGCCGGCCGGCGCGCCGCCGCCGCTGATGGTCTTCCTCGCCCGCGAGCGGACCCTCGGCATCCCGAATGCCTTCCTGCTCTGGCTCGTCGTCGGCGCCTTGGTGCTGTTCATGCTGCGGCGCACCGTCTTCGGCAATTATATCTATGCGCTCGGTCAGTCGCCGCGGGCTCTGTTCCTCGCCGGCGCGCCGGTCGAGCGGATCATCGTCGGCGTCTTCGCGCTGGCCGGCCTTCTTTCAAGCCTCGGTGGGCTGTTGCTTGTCGGCTATGCCAACCAGGCTTATCAGGGCATGGGCGACAGCTATCTGATGCCGGTGATCGCCGCAGTCGTCCTCGGCGGCACATCGATCTTTGGCGGCAGCGGCAATTATTCTGGAACCTTCATGGGTGCCATCTTCATCACGCTGCTCGCCTCGGTCCTTTCGCTGATGCAGGTCCCCGATGCGTTGCGGCAGATGGTGTTCGGCGCCATCATTCTTGCGATGCTATTGATCGACCGCGCCCGTCGCGCCCCCTAAACGCCGTCCGGAATCAATGAGCCAACCCCGACGCCCCGAACTCATCCCCGCCCAGCGCCGCGCGACGATGCTGGAGCTTATCCGCAAGCGCGGCGCCGCCTCCATCCAGGACCTGGCCGAGGCGATCGGCATCTCGATGTCGACGGTCCGCCGCGATCTGGAGCATCTCGAGGAGCGCGGCTATCTGGAGCGTTCGCATGGCGGGGCCGTGATCCAGAAGCAGTTGCAATCGACCTTTGAGCCGGAGGCGGCAATCACCGCGGAATTCGACCGCTTCGAGAAGGAAGCGATCGGCTCCGCCGCTGCGGCCACGCTGAAATCGGGCGCCAGCGTGCTCTTCGACAGCAGTTCGACCGTTCTGGCGGCCGCGCGCGCCTGTGTCGAACGGGCCCTTTCGCTGACTGCCGTCACCAATGATCTCGGCATCGGTCAAGTGCTGGTGGGGGCCAACAATATGCGGGTCGTCGTGCTCGGTGGCACGGTTCGGGCGGGCTCGCTGACCATGGTCGGTGAGCCGGGCGAAGGGCTGCTCCGCGAACTTTCAGCCGATGTCGCCCTGATCGGGACGCATGCCATAACGGGGCTTGGGCTCAGCGAAACCTCGCTCGAGGCCGCTGCCATGAAGCGCGCCATGATTGCGGCGGCGCGGCGCGTCGTCCTGCTCGCCGATGCATCGAAGTTCCGCGCGGCCGCGTTCTGCAGGATCTGCGAACTCACCGATATCCACGAGCTCTTTACCGACGACCGAGCCGACCCCTCCGAGATCGAGCGGGTCCGCAATGTCGGCGTCTCGGTGACCGTCGTCCCGTCGCGAGCCACGACGACCGCCGCCGCATGACGCTTTTTCGCCTCGTCGCCGACGATTTGACCGGAGCGCTCGACACGAGCGCGCAGTTTGCGGCCTTGATCGGTCCGGTTCCTGTTGTCGTCGATCCGAAGGCGGATCGTCCGACCGGATCCTTCGCAATCAATATGTCATGCCGCGACGGGCAGGCGGCGGCGGCAATCGCGGCAACGCGGGACACCACGGCGGTGCTTGCCGGGGGCGACATCGCCTTCAAGAAGATCGACAGCCTCTTGCGTGGTCACTGGGCCGCCGAGCTCGCGGAGGTCGCCCGGTCGGGACTGTTTCGGCGAATCATCCTCGCGCCGGCCTTTCCTGCGCAGCGGCGCATGACGATTGGCGGCCGCCAGATATTGGCCGATGCCACCGGCGCGATTACGTTGGTCGCAGAACCGGCGGCGGCTCTCGCCCGCTACGGCATCACCGTCGGGAACGAAGCTGCCGCGCTCGGTGATTGCGGCACGGAGGTCCTGCTGCTCGACGCAGCGACGGATGCCGACCTCGAGGCCATCGTCGCTCGCCACGGTGGCAGAGCCGGCACGCTCTGGTGTGGCGCCGCCGGGCTCGCCCGCGCACTCGCCGGCCGGCCGGCTCCGATTATTGCCCCGCCATCGGGCTCTCATCTCGTGCTGGTCGGCTCGCATCATCACGTCACGCTTCGCCAGATCGCGGCGTTTTCCGCACGCAGCCTGGAGCCAATCGCCCGCTACGGAGCGGATGCGGCGGCGAGCGCCCGGGCGATAACGGCACTGATGTCCGCGCGGGGCCGCTGTGTCGCCATTCCCGACCTGCCTGACGCGCTGGATGGCGGCGAGGCGGCGCGGCTCATAGCGCGCTGGATCGGCGCACTCGCTGATGAGATGGCGCCGCCCGATGTGCTGACCGTCGTCGGCGGGGAGACATTTGCTGCGCTCTGCACCGCGCTCGGCGCCGTGCGTCTTCTCGTGGAGGGGGAGAGCGAACCCGGCATCCCTGCCTCGCGGATGGATGTCGGCCGGTGGCGTGGGGTGTCCTGCTTCTCGAAGTCCGGAGCGTTCGGCGGCGAGGACTGGCTGGTACGGCAACTCGCCGTCGCGTGAGCGCGGCAAGGCTGGTCGATCCAACTGTGTCGGCAGCCTGCAGGCATCGTCGGCCCGATTTCGAGTGGATCCGGCTGGCGCAGCGCATTCCGGCAAGAATCTCACTGGACCAGATTCTCCCCTAAGCTGCGGGATCCGCTTGAACGCAATAAGTGCAATAAATCCTCTTGCCCGTTGCCGACGAGGCGATTCTCCGCAATCGTTGCATTCACCAGCCAGGAGCCTGCGCTATGAGCATCCTCGTCAGCTTCGCGCCCTTTATCGTCTTTGCCGTCCTGGTCCATTTTGGGCTGACGGTCGCCGGCCTTTGGACGGCGGCAGCCGTATCGGCGGCGATGATCGTTCGGGACAGTCTATTGAAGCGTAAGTCGCCGAAAATCCTCGAAGTGGGAACGGTCGTGCTGTTTGGCGGCCTGGCGATCTTTACGACGGTGACCGCCCATGAATGGACGATCCCCTTGGTGCGGCTGGTCGTCGACTGCGGCCTCTTCGTTATTGTGGCGATCTCCATCGCGATCGGGCAGCCATTCACCATACAATATGCGAAAGAAACGGTACCGCGAGCGCTCTGGAGCAATCCCGAGTTTCTCCGCGTCAACTACAAGATATCAGGCGTGTGGGCTTTGGCCTTCGCCGTCTGCGCGATCGCTGACTTGATCATGGGCTTTGTGACGGCCGTCCCGCATTGGGTCGGCGTGGCCGTGACTGTCGCGGCGCTCGTCAGCGCTTTCAAATACACCGAGAGCCATTCGAAGGGCCGCTCCGAGCCGGCTTGAGATCGCCAATTCGGTCCTCGGAAAAGCCAACCGCGCAAGGAGAAGGGCGACGTGGTGCGTCACCCGCCGCCGCCGCGTCTGTTTCGACGATGCTCTCGATGCCGCTCTCTCAAGATGCCTTACGGCCTGTGTGCGGCCCGAACCAACGCTGCCAGCGACAGCAGCACGGCCGACGCGGCGATTCCGGCCGTGACGACTCCGGCTGGCGTCCAGCGCGCGGTGCCCTGCAGCGTGATGTTCTTCCCAAACTTGCAGTCCCAGGCCGCGCGCATTTCTTCCGGGTGATAAGGGTAGTCCGGTTGTGAGCGATTTGAATTTTCGGTCATATGATGCCCTTCAGTGTTGGACCCGATCGTTGAGCACGAGTGCGCGCTATGCCGCCCCGATCATCAGTGATGATAAGGAGGCCGATACTGCGGACGTAGTGGAACAATGGGAAACTGACTGGCGTCCTCGAGGCTGTCGAGCCAGGCTTCATCCTGGTGGCGTAGCCGTTGGCGATCGACCGCTGCAGCCTTCCGAAGGCAATCGTAATAGCGATCGGATTTGTACTTTGCCTGCTGACGGCAGTTTTTCTCGACCGATTGTTGATAGTTCTGCCAGGTATTGCATCCCGGCAAGAGCGCCAAGGCAAGCGCTCCAAGGATCCATCGGCGCCACAACATGGGGACCTCCGAGCTGGCCGGTACGCGTTGGGTGACACGGCCATATCTGCCTCAACTCCGCCCGGTCTCCCGCCGTTCCCCCTCGACAAGAATATCGCCGGGCCGGCCGCACAGCTAGGGTTGAGACCTGATCCTGTCCGTGTCGTGGAAGACGTCGGGCGCCCCGATATCAGACGAATCGGTAGGCACCCGATCGGGAGCCCAAGCTCGACCTGACGCATCGTCTTGCGAAACGATCGCGCTTGGCGTGTGCCTGCTCAAGCGGCAACCTGCCTCCCGGAATGTCAATAATCCTCTGTTTCGAGGCCGGTCATTCCACATGGTGAAATTCCCGACCAAATGTGAAGATGTCATCCCGCAGCTCGTCTAGCCCTTGAGTAAAGGGAGAGCCTGATGAGCGACACAATCAAGTCTGCGGAGGCATTCCAGCTCGCCTGGAAGCCCGGCAGTTCGCGACTGGCCAACAGCGGTTGGGTGCGGGTCGAAACCGAGGGTGGCACGATCGGCTACGGCGAGGTTTCGCCGATGCTGGGCGGCGAGCACTCGATCGACATTATCAATCGCTATATCGCGCCGATGATCGTCGGCGCCGATCCGCTCGATCATGCCGTTCTTTACGATCGGGCGCTTCACAGGCTGGTCAAGCTCGGCCCGGAAGGCGCGGTAACCGGCGCTTTGGCGGGCGTCGACATCGCGCTTTGGGATATCAAGGGCAAGCTGCTCGGCGAGCCGATCTACAAGCTGCTCGGCGGAGCGTGGCGCACCGAGCTGCCCTTCTATTCCTCGATCGGCGGCAACCAGGACACGACCGTCGAGGAAACGCTGGCTCGCGTCGAACGGCGTTGGCGCAATGAACAGCCATCCGCGATCAAGATCAGGCTCGATGGCGACCGGACGCGGCAGGACCACGATCTTCCCGGCGACATCGCGAAGGTGAAGGCCGTCCGCGCGCTGGTCGGTCCCGACCTGCCGCTCGCCTTCGATGCCAATAATCAATATTCGATCAGCGGTGCCATGCGGGTTGGCCGTGTGCTCGAAGATCTCGGCTATGCCTGGTTCGAGGAGCCCGTGCAGCATTATCATGTGCATGCCATGGGCGAGGTGGCGCAAAGGCTGAGCATCACCGTCTCGGCGGGCGAGCAGACCTATACGACCCAGGCGCTCGTCGACCTGATCCGGTCCGGCGTCCGCATGGTGCAGCCCGATATCGTCAAGATGGGCGGCATTACCGGGCTCATGCAATGCGCCGCCATCTGCTTCGCACATGGCGTGGAGTTCGTGCCGCACCAGACCCAGCCCGGCATCGGCCACATGGCCAATCTCCATGTGCTCTCGACGGTGATGCACATGACCAAGCCGGCCGAATATGCCGACGACACCGGGCGCACCGACATCGCGTTCACGCATCCTATCGGGCCGGAAAACGGACGGTTCCGGCTGACCAGCCGTCCGGGGCTCGGCCTCGACATCAACGAGGATGAGATCGCCAGACGTCGCGTCTGAGGAGCGTTTGCCGAGGCATGACGTGATCCCGGGAGGAGGGGACAAATGACACTATCGCGCAGGACATTCCTTGGTGCAGCGGGTGCCGCAGGCATCGCCGCGGGGTTCGGCTTCAGCTTCGAGGCGAACGCACAGGATGCCGGAGCCATCACCATGGCGCTGGCGGTCCGCGGGCTCAACGGGCTGAGCCCGCAGCAGCCCGGTACGGTCGGGGCTGACAACTGGGTGATGTTCCAGATCTACGAGGGTCTCGTGAAGGTGCCAGACGGCAACTACGCGAACCGGCCTGAGGACTTCCTTCCCTCGCTCGCCGAAAGCTGGGAGTCGACGAGCGACGCGCTGACCTGGACCTATCACCTGCGCAAGGGCGTCCAGTTCCATAAAGGTTATGGCGAGATGACGGCCGATGACGTGCTGTTCTGCTACAATCGCCAGCTCGATCCGAAGACGGTCACCGTCAACAAGCTCTACTTCAAGAATATCGCGTCGATCGAGGCGCCGGACGCCTATACCGTCGTCATCAAGCTGACGCAGCCCGATCCGATGTTCAACGGCACGGTCGTCTCGACCCTGTCGGCTGGAATCATGAGCAGGAAGGCCTTCGAGGAGAAGGGCGCCGGCTTCAATTTCGATCCGATCGGCACCGGGCCCTTCCAGCTCGAAAGCTATGACGACGCGCAGGGTGCGATGCTCGTCGCCTTCCCCGACTTCCATGGAGAGAAGGCCGCGGCGGAGCGACTGACCTTCACCTTCATCGCCGACACCACCGCCCGCACGCTCGCATTCGCCTCCGGTCAGATCGACATGATCGACGGCGTCCGCTCGCCGGGCTGGATCGAATCCATGCAGCAAAGGTCCGCCGACACGAAATTCGACGTGACCTCGCCCGGCAGCTTCAATTTCCTGCATCTGAACCTGACGCGGAAGCCGCTCGACGACATCCGCGTGCGGCAGGCAATCCGCTATGCGATCGACAACGAGCAGATCGCGCAGGCCTATGGTGCCGTGGCCAAGCCGATGGTCGGCCTCATCGCCAGCCAGTTCGAGGGCTCGGTGACCAAGGACGAACTGCCCGCGGACCTCAAATACAACTACGATCCGGAAAAGGCCAAGGCGCTGCTTGCCGAGGCCGGCCTCGGCGGCGGGGTCACCATCCCCTGTTATGTCAGCCAGCGCGAAGACTATCAGACGATCATGCTGATCGTTCAGGAACAGCTGCGCACGGTCGGCATCACCCTCGATATGCCGGTCATCGAGCACAACACGTTCCATGCGGACAACCGCAACGACAAGAACGCCATGCCGCTGAACTCGACCAGCTATCCCCCGCTGCCGCTCAATATCTTCGCCCAGCAGGTGTCGGGGCCAGCGGCGGTCAAGGCCGACGGTACCGGCGGCGGCAATTACAGCCATTACGGCGTGGTGATCCCGGGCGTCGATCAGCTTCTGGATCAGGCACGTCAGGAGCCGAGCTTCGAGGCCCGCACGGCCATCTTCAAGCAGATCGAGACCAAGATCCTGTCCGATCTTCCCTGTCTCGGGATCATCACGCTCGGCTATGTCGTGGCGCGGAACCCGCGCGTCGATCTTGGATACGAAGTCGTATCGGGCGGGGCCGCCTGGGCCCTCTGGCGCGCGCGTCGCGCGAGCTGATGACGAGGATGGCGCGCCGCCGTGCCATCCGAGACTGACGATCTACCGGAAACCGGAGAAAGCGGCTCGTGGGGCGTACTCTGATCTTGCGATTGCTCGATGCAATCCCGACCGTCTTCCTGGTGCTGGTCCTCGTCTTCTTCGCGATGCGCATCCTGCCGGGCGATCCGGCGCTGGCAGCGCTCGGTGATACGGCGACGCCCGAGCAGCTTGCGATCCTGCGCGAACAAATGGGGCTGAACGATCCGCTCTGGCTGCAATTCGTGACCTTCGTGCGTGGCGTGTTCACGCTGGACTTCGGCACATCCTTGTCGAACGGACGCCAGGTCACCCAGCTCATCGCCTACAATCTGCCCTACACGATCGAACTGACGATCGTCGCCATGATCATGGGTGTCCTCGCCGGGGTGCCGCTCGGGGTCATGGCGGCGACGCATCGCAACAAGCTGCCGGACAGCGGCGTCCGCGTATTCTCGCTGATCGGCTATGCGGTCCCCGACTTCTATCTGGGGGCGCTTCTGCTCATCACCTTCGCGCTCAATCTCGGATGGTTCCCCATCAACGGCGGCGGCGAAGGATTTGCCGACCGATTGTACCATGTCTTCCTGCCTGCGCTGACGCTCGCCTTCGTCAAGGCGGCCTTCATCGGCCGGCTCACCAGAACCTCGCTCCTCGAGGTTCTCGGGAAGGATTTCGTGCGCACCGCTCGCGCCAAGGGCGCGACGGAACGCCGGGTCATCTATCGTCACGGCCTGCGCAATGCGCTCCTGCCAATCACGACCGGTCTCGGGCTGAGCCTTCTCGCAACGCTCTCGGGATCGGTGGCCATCGAACTGGTCTTCAATCGTCCCGGCATCGGCAAGCTGCTCGTCAATGCCATTTCGGAACGCGATTACGCGGTCATCCAGGGCGGAGTCGTGGTCTTCGCCATCATTGTCGTGGCCGTCAATCTCATCATGGACCTCGTCTACATCATGGTCGATCCCCGTATGCGAGGAAACTAATGAGCCTCATCAGCGATGCGCGGCCGAGCCTGCCGCCCCAGCCCTCGACGCTCGACTTGCTGCGCACGACGCTTTTCAGCAAGCCGGGAACGATATTCGCCGTCGCCATCATCGTCGTCTTTGTATTCGTCGCGGCCTTCGCGCCGTTTCTTGCTCCTTACGATCCGCTCTCGCAATCGATGATCAAGATCAACCGGCTGCCGAGCGCTGCAAATTGGCTCGGGACTGATCAGTTCGGGCGCGACGTCCTTTCGCGTATCATCTACGGATCGAGAAACTCGCTGCTGTTCGGCCTGATCTCGCCCTTCTGCGCGGCGGTGGTGGGCAGCGCACTCGGTATCCTCGCGGGCTATTTCGGCGGCATCGTCGACCGCATCATCTCGCGGGTCGTCGACCTTTTGCTCGCCTTCCCCGAACTGCTCCTTGCCATCCTCATCGCGGCGGTGCTCGGCGGCGGCTTCTGGAACGTCATCTTCGTCATCACGGTCGCCTTCGTCCCCGGCTTCGCCCGCGTCGCACGCGCGCAGACCATGGCCGCCAAGCGCGAGCCCTATGTCGAGGCGGCCATCGCGGTCGGGGTGCGGACGCCCGTCATCATCATCAGGCACATCATTCCGAACATCATGGCGCCCATCGTCGTGCTTGCGATGCTCTGGGTTGCTTCGGCGATCCGCCTTGAGGCGTCGCTGAGCTTCCTCGGCATCGGCACGCAGCCACCCAATCCGAGCTGGGGCAACATCATCCGCGACGGCCTCAACAACATCTTCGGTTCGCCATGGCCCATCATCGGCGCGGGTGCAGCCATCACGCTCGTCGTGCTCGCCTTCAATCTGGTCGGGGATGCGATCCGCGATGCGCTCGATCCATCCACTTCGTCCGAGTGAGGCGGGAGAGATCATGACGGCCACGAATTCCCCGCCTGTTCTCTCGGTTCGCGATCTGAGGACCAGCTTCCGTTCGCCGACCGGGTGGACCGAGATCGTCAAGGGCATCTCCTTCGATGTCGAATCGAGCCGGACCTTGGCGGTGGTCGGTGAATCGGGCTCGGGCAAGAGCGTTACCGCGCTTTCGATCATGCGCCTTCTCGACCCAGCCTCGAGCCGGATCGAGGGATCGGTGTCGCTCGCCGGTCAGGAACTGATCGGCCTTCCCGAGCCGCAGATGCGCCTCGTGCGCGGCCGGAAGATTGGTATGGTCTTCCAGGAGGCGCTGACCAGTCTCAATCCCTTGGCCCGCATCGGCGATCAGATCGCGGAAGTGCTGACCATTCATGGCCAGACAAGCCGCGCCGCCGCGAGGGCAGAAGCCGTGCGGCTGCTCGAGCGCGTCAAGATTCCGGCCGCCAAGGCTCGCTCCGGGGACCTTCCGCACAGCCTTTCGGGCGGCATGCGCCAGCGTGTCATGATCGCGATGGCGCTCGCCTGCAAGCCGAACCTCCTGATTGCCGACGAGCCGACCACCGCGCTCGACGTCACCATCCAGGCCCAGATCCTGCAACTCATCAAGGAATTGCAGCAGGAAGAGGAAATGGGCGTCCTCTTCATCACCCATGACATGGGCGTCGTGGCCGAGATCGCGGATCGGACTGTGGTCATGCTGGGCGGCGAGGTCGTCGAGCAAGGTCCGACGGGCGCCATCTTCACGTCGGCCAAGAGCGCCTACACCCGGAGCCTGATTGCCGCCGTGCCGCAGCTTGGCAGCGCTCTCAGCGGGCAGCCGGAACATTTTCCGCTGATCGACAAGGCGACGGGACAACTGCGCGTCTCCGCGCCACGCCCCGACACGGTCGAACGCGCCGCGACGCCTGCGCTTTCGGTCCGCAATCTCGTCAAGCGTTTCGACATTCCTTCAGGCTTCTTCGGCGGCATCAAGGGCCGAGTGCATGCCGTAGAGAACGTATCGTTCGATCTCATGCCCGGGGAGACGCTGTCGCTTGTCGGGGAATCGGGGTGCGGAAAATCGACGACCGGCCGCACGATCATGCGCCTGACCGAACCGCAGGGCGGCGAGGTTCGCATCAACGGCACCGATGTGCTCGCCCTCGACGCCGAGCGCATGCGCGACATGCGCCGTCATATCCAGATGATCTTCCAGGATCCGTTCGCCAGCCTCAATCCGCGCATCCGCGTCGGAGAGGCAGTCGCGGAACCGTTTCTGACGCACAAGCTCGGCACCCGGGTAGAAGCGCAGGCTATGGTTGCGGATCTTCTGCAACGCGTCGGGCTCGATCCGCAGGTGGCCAATCGCTACCCGCAGCAATTCTCGGGCGGCCAGCGCCAGCGCATCTGCATTGCGCGCGCTTTGTCCCTGTCGCCGAAAGTCATCGTGGCGGACGAGTCCGTGTCCGGCCTGGATGTGTCCATCAAGGCGCAGGTGGTCAACCTGCTGCTGGATCTGCAGCAGCAACTGGGGCTCAGCTACCTTTTCATCTCGCATGACATGGCCGTGGTGGAGCGCATGAGCCACCGGGTCGCGGTCATGTATCTCGGCGAGATCGTCGAGGTGGGCCCGACCAGGTCAGTGTTCGCCAATCCGCAGCACCCGTATACGAAGCGGCTGATCGCGGCCGTTCCCGTTCCTGATCCGGCACGGCGCAATCAATTGCGCGGTGTCGATAATTTCGAGATCAAAAGTCCGATTCGCAGCGTGGATTATGTCCCGCCGATGCGGCAGTATAGGGACCTCGGTGAAGGTCATCTGGTCCAGGAGTGGTCGGGAGACTGGTCGAGCCTGGCGCCGGCGGCCTAGCTGTCCATGGTGTCGCGATCAAGGTCGCGTACGCTACAAGCGGCGGAAACGCGGGAAAAGACGGGCCGAACTCGGCTTCTGCCGCAAGAGCCCGGGTCGCCGCCGCAACGGTGGTTTGTTCTGGAGTGACCGTCGATCGGAGACGGGCAGGGCCCATCGGCCGCGCCGCTGTCTGTCGATCGCAGGGAGTCAATTGCGAGCCGCCTCGGCCGCAGATTATTGACATTGTAGCGGAATAGCCTGCCGATCGCGTTCCGAAAACGGGGCGCGTGACATCACCGCCGCGGGGCGGGAAGTGGCCGACCTTGAGGGAGGACTTTGATATGGCTTCCGTATCGCCTGGCAAGACTGAGGCTCGCGAACCGACCAGCCGGTCGGGAAGCGTGCAGTCGGTCGATCGCGCGCTCTCTCTGCTTGAAGCTCTTGGCGAGGATGAGGAAGGGTGCCGCCTGATCGATCTGGCGGGCCGGACCAATCTTTCGCCATCGACCGCGCACCGGCTGTTGACGACGCTGCAGAAGCGGCAGTTCGTCCAGTTCGATTCCACGGAGGGCCTTTGGCATGTCGGGCGCCAGAGCTTCATCGTCGGGGCGCGCTTCGTGCGCCGGCGTAATTTCGTCGCGACGGCGCTGCCCTATCTGAGGCGCCTGCGCGACTTGACGCGCGAAACCGCCAATCTCGGCTATATCGAGGATGGCGAGGTCGTCGTGCTGTCGCAGGTCGAGAGCCGCGAGATCATGCGTGCGATCAGTCGTGTCGGTGGGCATGTGCCGATCGTGAATTCGGGGCTGGGCAAGGCCATCCTCGCCACCTATTCGCCGGCGGAGGTCGCCGCCAGCGTGGCCGTGCGCGGCATGCAGCGTTTCACGCAAAAGTCCATCCTGCGCATGTCGGCGCTGAAGCAGGAGTTGGAGCGCGTGCGCAGCTCAGGCTATGCGGTCGACGACGAGGAATATCAGGTCGGGCTGCGCTGCATCGCGGCCACCGTCTACGATTCCCACTCGGAAGTTCTTTGCGCCGTTTCCGTATCTGGCCTGACCGCGCGCCTCACCTATGAACGCGTCGAGCCGGTCGGCGAAGTCGTCGCGCAGATAGCGCGGGAATTGACGATCTCGCTCGGCGGACGAGCACCGGGAAACGAATAGAGGACGCTGTAGAGGCGCGCACCGGCGGCAAGTTGTTTTCACGATGCGGAATGCTTCTGCATCGTGAAAAGCAAGACTAATTCCGGCCGACGCGATCAGCGCCTCGCATAACGTGTGTTCAGCGCATCCATGTATGTGCATCGGGGCGGGAGGAAAATGATGATAAACCGGCGGACATTTCTGAAAGTTGGTGCGGCGGGCGCGTTCATCGCCAGCGGCGCAGGCCGAGCTGCCTTCGCCGCGGCGGAGAGCGGCACTTTGAGGGTCGCCTTTGCAGCAGGCGGGCCGCGCAATTTCGACGCCGCCAAGATCAACCAGGGCGCCGATGCCTGGACCATCAACCATGTCTATGATCGCCTGGTGACGGCGCCCCTCGGACGATATCCGAAGAGCCTCGACGAGTTGCAGCCGAGCCTCGCATTGTCCTGGACGGTTTCGGAGGATGCGCGAACCTGGACCTTCAAGCTGCGCGAAGGCGTGCAATTCCAGAAGGGCTATGGCGCGATGACGTCGGACGACGTCAAATACTCGCTGGAGCGGATGCTGGATCCGAAGCGTTCAGGCACCACCCGCGCGGTCTTCGAGAATATCGAGAGCATCGAGCCGGACGGGCCCTACAGCGTCGTCTTCAAGCTGAAGCGTCCCGATCCGCTGTTTCCCGTGAGTTCGCTGCTCGGCTATTCCACCAATATCATGTCGCGGAAGGCGATCGAGGAGAAGGGCGAGAAGGCCATCGAGTTCGATCCGATCGGTACCGGACCCTATCAGGTGGAGAAGGTTTACGAGAACCCCGCTGACGGCGTCATGCTGACGGCCAATTCGCAGTTCTGGGGCCAGCAACCGGCAACGCCGCGCATCCATTTCAGCTATGTGGCGGATACGACCGCGCGCACACTGGCACTGCTCTCCGGCGATCTCGACATGATCGAGGGTGTGCGTGCGCCGGGCTGGGTCCCCTCGCTCCAGCAGAAGCAGCCGGGCCTCGGGTTCGACGTTTCCCGGCCCGGCAGCTTCTTCGGCATGCATGTCAATCTGAAGATCAAGCCCTTCGACGATCTGCGCGTGCGCCAGGGCATCTTCTACGCCATCGACCGCAAGGAGATCGCAGACGCCATGGCTCCGTTCGGGGCCGAGACCTTCGGCGTCAATCCGCCGAGTTTCCTCGGCGCCTTTACGGCCGAAACCATTCCCGCCGATATCCGCTACAACGTAGACGTCGACAAATCCAAGGCGTTGCTGGCCGAAGCAGGTCTGCCGAACTTCACCTTTGATGCCTATACATCGCAGCGCGAAGATTATTCCTCCATCGCCCTGATGATCCAGGAACAGCTTCGCCGCGCCGGCATCACCATGAACCTGACGGTCAAGGAACATACGACGTTCCATGCCAATCAGGTGTCCGGCACCAATACGCTCTCGATGCTGTCGGCGGCGTTCCCGCCCGTTCCGACAATGCCTCTGCTGCAGTATCTCTCTTCGACCAGCGCCGAGCCGGGCGGGCAGAATCTGAGCCGCTACGGCCTCGCAATGCCGGGTATTGACGACAAGATCGAGGCGGCCCTCTCCGAAGCCAATCTCGACAAGCGCCTCGAACTGGTGCGCGAGGCCGAGGCGCAGGTTCTGCGCGACGCAGTCTATCTTCCGATCTGCACCAATGGATTCCTGATGGTGCGAAGGGGCGGGGTCGAACTCGGCTACGAGGTGGTGTCGGGCGGCTCCGACTGGGATCTCACGCGGACGACGATCACCTGACCAGAGTATACGGCCGTTGACGATGCCTCATCGGCCATGACTGCGCCGCCCGTCCGGGCGGCGCCTTTTTCCCGGAGTTGGATATCCATGGCCTGGCCGAATGCCGTGCGTCTTGCCGTCTCGCACTCGTCGTCCCCCGTCCTCTGGGCGCTGGGAGAGCTGCAGTCGAGCCTCGGGAAGCGCAAGATCGCCCTCGACGCCGACGCACCCTTCGAAATCGCGCTAGAAGCTGCGCCCGCGGAGCTTGCGATATCCGATCGGCCGGAGAGCTACGCGCTTTTCGAAACGGAGGGCGGGATCGGCATTTGGGGCGCCGACGAGCGCGGCCTCGTCTACGCGCTGACCGAACTGGCCGATCGCGTGTCGCATGCGGTGCCGGGCGAAGCGCTTTTCGGTCAATTTCCGATTGCCGAGACGCCGACCGCGGCGGTGCGATCCATTGCAAGGCTCTTCTGCAGTGAGGAAGAGGACAAGATCTGGTTCTACGACCGGAACCAGTGGTCTGCCTATCTCGACATGCTGGCCTCAAACAGGATCAACCGGTTCTCGCTGACCCTCGGCATGGGCTATAACTATCCAGGTCACAATCTCTGGATCACGGACGTCTATTTCTACTTCGCCTATCCTTACCTGCTCGATATGCCTGGCTACGGCGTGGAAGTCGAAGGACTGAGCAGAGCCGAGCGCCAGCACAATCTCGAGACCTTGCAGTTTGTCGCTCGGGAGACGGCAAGGCGCGGCATGGAATTCCAGCTTGCGCTCTGGACGCAGCGCTACGATTTTGACGATGTTCCAAGGGCGCGCCAGGCGGTGATGGGCGTGACCGCCGACAATCTCGCACCCTATTGCCGGGACGCCGTTGCCGCGCTCCTGACGGAAGTGCCCGAGATCACCGGGATCACCTTCCGCGTTCATGTCGAGGGCGGCATTTCCGAAGGTGACTATCACTTCTGGGAGGAGGTCTTTGCCGGCGTGGCGGCTGCGGGCCGTCCCGTCGAGATCGATATGCACGGCAAGGGTCTCGACTACGAGATGCTCGATGTCGCGCGCCGGAGCGGCATGCCCTTCGCGGCTTCGCCCAAATACATGTCCGAGCATCTGGGCCTGCCCTATCATCAATCCGCGATCCGCAATCGCGAATATCCGAAGAACCCGGAGCGCAGCGATCGCGAGCGGATCAGCGCCGGGTCGCGCAGCTTCCTGCGCTACAGCTATGGCGACCTTCTTCAGAAGGACAAGGACTACAAGGTCATCTTCCGCATCTGGCCGGGGACGCAGCGCGTGCTGCTCTGGGGAGATCCGGAACTGGCGGCGGGCTACGGGCGCAGTTCGATGTTCGCCGGCGCTGATGGCGTCGAGCTTTGCGAGCCGCTGAGCTTCAAGGGACGCATGGGAACGGGCATACCCGGCGGGCGCCTCAACTATCAGCGCCAGGACCTGCTGCCGCGCTATGACTGGGAAAAATATCGCTACCAATACCGCGTCTGGGGGCGGCTTCTCTACAATCCCGAAGCGCCGCGCGACAGCTGGATGCGCGAACTGCGCAGCGAATGCGGGGACGCGGCCGATCTGTGCGAGCGGGCCCTCGGCCTCGCGAGCCGTGTTCTGCCGCTCGTCTCCATCGCGCACGCGCCCTCCGCATCCAACAACCACTACTGGCCGGAAATCTATACGAATATCAGCCTCATCCCGGGCAATAACGGCCGAGCCTATGCGTTCGATATGGAGGGGGAGGCGCGCTTCGGGAACGTCGCCACGTTCGATTTCGAGCTCTTCTCCAGTCCGCGAGAATATGCGGAGAGCCTTCTGGCGGGTCGATTGGATCATCGCTATTCGCCGCTCGATGTCGCGGATTGGCTCGAGGAAATCGCGGCCGGCGTCGAGCACGCCCTCATCGATATCAAGGCCCGCCGGGCAGCCGGCAGGGTCTCCGTCCAGCGCCTTGTCATCGATGCCGGCATCGCGGCCGGGATTGCGCGGTTCTTCGCCGAGCGCTTCCGCGCCGCCATCTATGCCGAGATATGGCTCGCGACCCATGTGACCTCGGTGATCGACACGGCGCTCGACTATGTTCGCCGTTCCGTGACGGCCTGGGAAGGCGTCGCCGCGATCAGCCGCGAGGTCTATGACAACGACATAACCTACGGGCCGCAGAGCTGGATGCGGGGCTCATGGCACACGCGGCTCGATGAGATCAGGGCCGAAATCCTGGACATCGAAGCCTCGCGGGGGGCGGTCAAGAATTATACTGGAGCCGGACAAGGCAACACCACGCCGATGACGCCCGCGGTCGAGGCAGCGCTCGCCGCCATTGCGAGCCGCCGGCCCGTCGCCGGAAGGCGGCTCGCGACAAAGGCTTCTGAGCGAGTTAATGCCGGCCAACCCTTCGAGGTGCGGGTCGAGGGGCGTTTCGACGCTCCGCCGATGCTGCATTATCGTCACGTCAACCAGGCCGAGCGCTGGACGACATTGCCGATGATGCCTTCCGACGGGGCCTTTGTCGGAGTGATTCCGGCTGACTACACGGAGAGCCGCTTCCATCTCCAGTATTTCGTCACGGCCTCCGTCGATGAGGCCGCCGTTATCTCGCCGGGGCTCGCCGGCAATCTCGCCAACGAGCCCTACGACACCGCTCTGCAGGCCTGAGCGGCGGCAGGAACGGCTGGCCGAAATAGCGTGACCGGCTCCATGAGCCGGTCCGCTCGAATGCAACTAAAGTCCCGCGCGCTCCGCCAGACCCTCCTGGCGGATGTCGACATATTGGCCGGCGAGGTCGTCGCCGGCGCCCGAGGCGAGCCAGGCGATGATGCGAGCCGGGCGCTCTGGCGGGGCGAGGTTCTCGCGCGGGATGTTCGAGACCTCGTTGATCCGCGCGGCGCGGATATTCGCCTGCATGCCGGTATCGACGAGACCCGGCGCGAAGGCGAAGCCGCGAATGCCGAGCCCTGCGCCTTCAAGCTCAATCGAGCGGGTCAGCATCAGAAGTGCCGCCTTGGACGCGCAGTACGCGGCCCAGCCGAGCAGCGGCTGGTTTGAAGCGCCGCTGACGACGTTGATGACTCGCCCGCCTTTGGCCGAGAAGTGCGACCAGAGCGCCGAGGTCAGCGCGGCCGGTCCGCTGATATTGACGGTCATGGCGTGATCGAAGCTGACTGCGTCGAGTTCGCCGAGCGTCGCCATCGGCGCGATCGTCGCAGCGTTGTTGACGAGAATGTCGATGCCGCCGGCCGGCGCCAGCGCCGCCTCGATCCTGGCCGGAATGCCCGGGATATCGGCCACATCGAGCGCAAGATCGAAGGCGCGCCCGCCTGATTTCGTCACCGTTTCGACGGTGGCATTGCAATCGCCCGCCTTGCGACCGCACGCGATGACCGTCGCGCCAGCCCTGGCCAACGCCTCGACCGTTGCTGCACCGAGACCGCTGCGCGCGCCGGTAACGAGTGCGACCTTGCCTTCAAGGCTCATCATGAATTCGGTCCCTTTTCTGCCGCCGTGCGGACGTCATCGTCGCGGGGTGCCGCAGCATAGGCCTGGAAGCCGCCGGTGATGTTGATCATCTCGCCGGTCACGAACGTCGTATCCGGTCCAAGCAGCCAGGCGACGCCGCCAGCGACATCCTCGGGCGTGCACCAGCGGCCAAGCGGGATGGTCGAGATCACCTGCTGTTCGAAATCCTCCCAGCTCTTGCCGAGCTTGTCGGCCTTGGCGCGGAAGGCGGCTTCCATGCCGGTGCCAGGGCCGACATGACCGGGCGCAATTGCGTTCACGCGGACGCCGCTCGACGCCATCTCGACAGCGAGGCACTGGGTCAGGCCCCAGACGGCATTCTTCGACGATACATAGACTGAGGAAAACGGATTGCCGAAGCCGAGCTTGGTGATGATGTTGACGATCTGGCCGGAGCGCTGCTGGGCCATGATCCGCGCCGCCTCGCGGCACATCAGGAAAGTGCCGCGGCTGTTGACGCGGAAGATGCGGTCCCAATCGACCGCGCTTGTCTCGACGACGAGCGACTGCATGTGGATGCCAGCATTGTTGATGACGGCTTTCAACCCGCCATGGCGCTCCGCCACGGCGTTGACGCCGGTGACGACCGAGACTTCCTCGCCGATATCGAGTTCCTCGAAATCGCAGCCGATCAATTCGGCCGCCGCCCTGGCAGCGGCGCGGTCGCGATCGGCAACGACGACCTTGTTGCCGTCGCGATGCAGGCGCGTGCAGATGACTCGGCCGATGCCGCCGGCGCCTCCGGTGACGATGACGGCGCTCATGCTGCGCTCCAGGTGCGGAACAGATCGCGCATCTTGATGGTCTCCGTCAGCACGTCTTCGTGCAGCGTGTCGAAATAGCCTTGGTGAACATATTCCGCCGACAGCCAGCCCTGATAGCCGGCATCGCGAAAGGTCGAGAACATGGCCGGGAAGTTCATCGTGCCTTCCTCCATCTTTGCCTGTAGCGCGCCAGGGCGCGCCTGGCGCAGATGCGCATGGGCGAACCACGGTGCAAGGACGTCAATCTCCTCCTGTCGATAGCCGGAGACCGCGAAATGGGCGTAGTCGATTGCGAGCTTCACGCCGGGCGCGCGTTCGCACATCTCGGCCGTGATTGCCGGGCTTTCGAGATAGGAATGGACATGCGGCTCGACGCAGACGGTGACACCGGCCCTGGCGCCGGCCTCGACCAGCGGCTTCAGCGATTCCACGGTCTCGGCGAGCGCCTGGCTGCGGCTCTGCGCGCCGTTGATGACGCCCGGCAGGATGAAGATGGTCGGGGAACCGATAGCGGCGCAGAATTCCAGCGCCTTCGAGAAGTCAGCCTCGTTTTCCTTGCGCCACGCCGGATCGGCGAGGTTGCGCTCTGCCACCGAGTTTCCGAACAGATGATAGAGGTTCGAGACCGCGACCGGCAGCCGCGCCTTTATTTCGTCGGCATATGATCTCGGCGCTGCCAGCAGCCGCTGCTTGTCGAGGGCCGAGCGGTAGAAGTAGCCGATGTCGATCGCCTCGATACCAAGCACCTTGGCGAGGCCGCCGACCTCGTCGAGGGTCAGCTGCGGAAACGACCAGCTGGTGACGCTGAAGCGGATCATCCGACCTTCTCCATCTGGCCGCTTGCGGCCGAGCGATACATGGCGTCGAGCAGCAGGCTCGCCCGCATTCCGACCGTTCCATCGGCGGGATTGACGACATCCGCGCCGCGGCAGAGCTCGACGAGCAGCGCGATCGGCGCGACGGATTCGTAAGCGCCCGCATCGGCAGGCAATTGCTCGATATGGGTCTTGCCGTCATGGCGGATGACTTCGCAGCGCGCGCGCTCGATGTCAAAGAGCAGCATGCCTTCCGTCCCGAAAATGCGGATATCCATCTGGTAGCTTCGCGATTTCGGCACGGTCGCCGCACCGGACAGCGAGATGGTGGCACCGTTCTCCAGTTCGACCACGGCGGCATCGTAGAAGTCGACGCCGGCCGGCGAGAGGCCGGTCTTGGCGAAGACGCGGACCGGATCGAGATCGACCATGCTGAACAGCGCGCCGAGGCCGTGGGTCAGCTGGCCCCAGCCATAGCCGCCGGCCTTGGCGGGGTCGGCCCAGGTCGAAGCCGGCGGGCGGAACAGATGATCCTTGGTCTCGACCATCTGCTCGCCGCCAAAGAGATCCGAGAGCGCCGAGGCCATCTGCGCCACGACATGGCGGACCTCGCCGATCCAGCCATCGGCGACAAGGCGGTGCGCGAGCGCCGTGATCGGTTTGAAGTTCCAGCCATAGGGGAGGATGATCTCGACGCCGTTCGCCTTTGCCGTCTCGACTAGCATGCGGGCGTCGCCCGCATTGGTTGCCATCGGCTTTTCGATCAGCGTGTGCAAGCCCCGCGACAGCGCCATGTGGCCATGCTCGGCGTGAAAAGTGTGCGGCGATGCGACGACGACGCCATGCAGTGTCTCGCTCGCCAGCATTTCGGCCGTATGGAGATAGGGCTTCACGCGCGGAAATTCGGCCGCGACCTTGGCGAGGCCATCGGCATCGGGGCGGCTGACAGCGACTGAGCCGACGTGCGGATTGGCGAGCAGCGCTGGAATGTGGCTGAGCGTCGCCCACCAGCCGGCGCCAATGACGCCGATATTGATCTTCTCGGGCATGGGCCCCTCCCTCCCATTTCTCGTGAATGCTTGAGGACGCACAGCCTCCTCCGGCAGTGCGTCCTGATGGGCGGCCCCCCCCCGCAGCCCCCGCCCCC
>NZ_JAIUIE010000011.1 GCF_020165495.1 Mesorhizobium sp. BR1-1-16
GGGTCTCTCTGCGATTGAGGGAGCGGGGGCCGAGTACGGGGGGAAAGACTCTCAGCCGCCGTATACGTGGGACCTCTCACATAAGGCACCCCAAATTTGATTTAGCCTAGCTCCCACCTAGCTGAACGCCATTGCTTTCCGCATCAAGTCTCACATAGCCTCGCATTATGTTTTCCCGAAAGCCGAACCAACCGGCGCCGTAGCCAACCACTATGTGGCCGTGGGACGCTTTCCTTAACGAGAGGAGCCGCTGGTTTAGTTTCTCCTTAGAGATTTGCACTCGACTTTCGCCCCGAGCGAGCATTATTCGAGAATAAGACTGCTCATAGATGTCTCCAAGTTGGCGGCGATCTGACGAGCGATCAGCCAGCGACCAAAGAGCCTCTTCATAGTCGTTTGTATTTTTGGTCTTTTTGGTCGCTTGATTGAACTGCGCCTTTAGCAGCGGCTCGGTACGGCGGAGGGCGGTAGATATAGCTTCCTTGAAATGCTCGGATCGGACGGCGGATATCTGATCTTCGTCGTCAGCAGCCGCCCAGAAGAGAGACTCTCCAATTAGGTGGACGTAATGGGGAAAACCGTCACTAATTACGCCAATGCGAATTAGCTTATCGCGATCGACCGTGACGCCCAGTTCATCGGCTGTCGTAGTGATGATCTTCCACAGTTCGTCGTGTCGGAGGCTGCTAAGCTCGACGGGCTCAAAAGTTCTTCCAGTCGAAGGGTGGGCTCCGAGTATCTCTTGAATGTCATTCCCGATGCCGCAAAAGATGAACCTGATCCGGTCCGATGCAGTTGGCACTCCCTTTATAAACTCTGCGAACTTCATTCGATCGTGAGGGTCGTTAAGTCGCTCCATTTCGTCGACGATGACGACTCGCTTTGCGCCAGCCGACCGAGACTCAACGTATCGAACGATCTCAAGTGCCTCAGCCAGGTTTTGCGGGCGAGGGATGTTGAACTCTGTATTTGATTTCGGCCCGATGTTAACGCCGTTGCCCATGAGGCTCCCACCGAACGCTCTAGTCGTCGTCTTTTCAAAGGCGGCGGTGGGTGGAAGAGCTTGGCGCCCAATTGATTGCACGACATCTTCAAAGCCCGTCGCGGAACCGCAGTTTACCAAAATTGGGTCCGCATTGGCCGAGGTATGCAGGTAGGCCGCCGTCAAGGCTAAGGAGGTTTTCCCCACGCCCCTATCTCCGTAGATGAATATCTGTCGGCCGGGAGAACTCAACGCGCGATCGATAATTTGTAGACTCTTGTGCCGGCCGAAGAGCCGCTCAGGAGACTTTATCGTATCGGACGGGGTGAGATGACGGCCTAGGATTGCCTTAATGTCATCATCGCCCAAGTTACCTATCGTCATGCTGGCAATTCCCCCAACCCGACTCGCTAGCACTATGCTAACGGATGAGGCGAATGGCCGCGAGCGCCGATGAGATACGCCCGGTGGGGGATAATGTGTGGGGCGTCGTGTGGGGTATGGTCGCCAGAAACGAGCCATAAACCATTGAAATATATAGCCTTAGGGCAGATGGCGGAGAGGGGGAGATTCGAACTCCCGATACCCTTGCGAGTATGCCGCATTTCGAGTGCGGTGCAATCGACCACTCTGCCACCTCTCCGCGGTGGCGCCGTTCGCGCGAAGCGGGTGATACATGGACGCGGGGGGGATGACAAGAGGTGGATGCGTGCTTTGACGGGTCATCCACGCCTGCCTCGGGCCTAAGGCGTACGCTGCGGCCATGCGGGCGGCCGCGCTGCCCATCTTTGCAAGGCGTGGTGAGGATCAGCGGGCGCTGAACAGGACGCCGCCGCGCGCCTTGCTCGACTTTGAGCTTTCGACGATCTGTACAACGACCTGTTCTGCCGCGACGCCGAAATTGCGTGTCACGGCGTCGGTGATGTCCTTGACGAGGCCGCGTTTCTGCTCAGTGGATCGGCCCTCGACGGCATAGACGATGATTTCGGGCATGGGCAGGCTCCGCTCCGGCAAACGAAAGCGCAATCGGAGCCTGCCATGCCTCGTCCGTCAAGCCTCGGCGCCGAGGCCGGTCAGCATGGTCCGGACGAGACCGATCTCATCATCGTTCACGCCGTGGCTGGAGCCGGGATAGATCCGCTTCGTCACGCTGGCGCCGCTTGCCGCGAAGCGCTCGGCCGAAACCTCGACGCGGGACAGCGGAATATGCCCGTCGCGTTCCGAACAGCCGAGCAGCACCGGCGTTCCGGCGAGCCGCTTGTCGCCCTGCCAGAGCTCGGTTTCGGTGCCGATCAGCCCGCCAGACAGGGCCACGACGCCGCCATAGCGGGCAGGCCGCCGCGCGGCCGCCTCGAGCGCGAGGCAGGCGCCCTGCGAAAAGCCGAGCAGCACGATGCGTTCGTCGGGCAGCCCGGCGGCGTTGAGGTCATCGACGAGATTGCCGACCGTTTCGAGCGCCGCGCCGAGATAGGGCGCGTTGACAGCGCGTGGCTCGATGAAGCGCTGCGGATACCAGACATTGCCGGCTGCGGCGGGCGCCAGAAAGGCGAGATCGCCTTGGCGGAAATAGGCGGCGAGCGAGAGAATATCGTCTGCGCTGCCGCCACGGCCGTGCAGCATGACGACGGCGCCGCGCGCTTCTTCCGGCGCGACCCCTGCGGCAAGGATGGGGCGGCCGCCATGCGGCGGCGCGCTGCGGGTCGAGGTGATGGACATGATGATGATCCGATCGCGATGGAGAGGACGCGGCGCCGGCGAGGGCGCCGCGTGAAAGGCTAGAGCGGCTGCAGGCGGCTTTCGATCGAGGCGCGGCGCGGCTCGAGGAAAGGCGGCAGCGACAGGTGCTCGCCGAGCGTCTCCAGCGGCTCGTCGGCCGTGAAGCCCGGGACGTCGGTGGCGATCTCGAAGAGGACGCCGCCCGGTTCGCGGAAGTAGAGCGAGCGGAAGTAATAGCGCTCGACCTCGCCCGACGAGGGCATGCGGAAGCCGCGCACGCGTTCGGTCCACGCCGTCAGCCCCTCGTGATCCGGCGTGCGGAAGGCAACGTGATGAACGCCGCCGGCGCCTTCGCGCGCAACCGGGAGGTCTGGCTCGACCGCGACATGCAGTTCGGCCGACGGCCCGCCTTCACCCATCGAGAAGACATGGACGCTGTTCGAGGAGATGGCGCTGACCGGATAGTCGCGCAGCTTCTGCATGTTCATGACGCGGGTCAGCACCTGCTCGGTCGGCCCAAGCGCCGGCACGCTCATGGTGATCGGCCCGAGACCGAGGATCTGATGCTCGGGCGGCACAGTGCTCTTCTCCCAGGGATGGCGCGCGCCGATCCGCTCGTCGGCGACGAGGACGAGGCGCTGGCCTTCCGGATCCTCGAATGCGAGCGACAGGCGGCCGGTCGTCTCGTTCGGCTCGGTCATCTTGACGCCAGCGGCGGCCAGGTGATCGCGCCACCAGCCGATGCTGGCCGGATCGACGCGGAAGCCTGTGCGGGTGACCGAATGCGTGCCACGGCGGGCGGGCGCGGCCGGCCAGTCGAAGAAGGTGATGTCGGAGCCGGGCGTCGCGGCGCCATCGCCATAGAAGAGGTGGTAGGCGGTCGTGTCGTCCTGGTTCACGGTCTTCTTGACGAGGCGAAGGCCAAGCACGCGGGTGTAGAAATCGAGGTTGCCAGGCGCATTCGCGGTGATGGCGGTCAGGTGGTGGAAGCCTCCGAGGGTCAGGTCCATGGCGGCAGTCTCCCGTTTGAAGTTATTGTCTGACGCAAAGATCGGCTCTCGGGGGCGCGAAGACAATCGGCCGGCCGGCACAAGCTTGTCTACACAGGGTGGACAATCGAACTCGATTGATCAACGAATCCGAGCCGAAAGATGCTCGATCTCGGGGAGGAGCAGCATGGCGAAGGACAGAACGGGGTTCCGCTGGGGTGCGGCCAGCGCCGCCTATCAGGTCGAGGGCGGCTGGCAGCTGGACGGCAAGGGCCTCAGCAATTGGGACGTCTGGACCAATATCGACCGCGTGACCGAGCCGGTCTCTGGCAAGTTCGAGACCGGCAATGTCGCGATCAACGCCTATGACCGAACGCAGTATCTTGACGATATTGCCCTGATGAAGCGGCTCGGGCTCGATTGCTACCGCTTCTCGCTCGCCTGGTCGCGGCTGCTGCCGGATGGAACGGGGCGAGTCAGTGCGGCCGGTGTCGCCCATTACCAGCGCTTCTGCGACGAACTCATCGCCGCCGGCATCGAGCCGATCGTCACCTTGTTCCACTGGGACCTGCCGCAGGCGCTGCAGACGGAGGGCGGCTGGCACGACCGCCGTTCCATCGACTGGTTCCGCGAGTATGCCCGCGTGGCGCGCGAGGCGCTTGGCGAGCGCGTCTCGAAATACATCACCTTCAACGAGCCCTTTATCGATCTCTTCCTGATGGAGCCGATGATCGCCGCCATCAAGGAGGGCGGCGCGGTCACCGAGGCGATGCTCGGCCGGCAGGGCATTGCTCTGCATCACTGGATGGTCGCAAGCGCCGGCGTGATCGCCGATTTCCGTGCGGCGGGTTTCGCCGGCGAGATCGGCCTCGCGCTGCCGCTGATGCCGATGGTTCCCGAAAGCGGCGATACGGCCGATACGGAGGCCGCCGAGCGCGCCGACGCGATCATCAACCGCTGGTGCCTCGATGCGATGTTCAAGGGCCGCTATCCCGACGCCGTGATGGAGATCTTCGGACGCCTCGATCCGGACTTCTGCATCGACGATGCGGATTTCGCGCTGATGGCGGCGAACCATCCGGATTTCCTCGGCGTCAACTTCTACGCGCCGGCCTATATCCGCAGCGATGCGGCCGCGCCGTTCGGCTATCGCTGGTTCGACACCAATCCAGATCCCGAGCCGCAGGCCTTCAACGGGCCGGTGCGCCCCGACGCGCTCAGGGCGCTGCTCGAACGCATCCGCGACGACTACGGCAATCCGCCCATCTACATCACGGAGAACGGCGCCGGCTTCGGGCCCGGCGACGAGGTGATGGAGCGCGGGCAGATCGTCGATCCACTGCGCGCCGACTACCTGTCGCGCCACATCGCGGCGGCTCTCGAGGCGAAGCGGGACGGCGTCGATCTGCGCGGCTATATGGTCTGGAGCCTCTTCGATAATTTCGAATGGCTGTTCGGCTATGCACGGCGCTTCGGCATTGTGCATGTCGATTTCGAGACGCAGAAGCGCACGCCCAAGCTGAGCTTCGAGACCTATCGCGCGATCATAACCAAGGGCCTCGCTCAGGCGGGATAGGCAAACGGGTCGCCGGCCCGGTCGCGATCATACACCGGCGTGCCGGCAACATAAGTCGCGCGGACGGCGCGGTCATCGCCAAGCGTCATCAGGACGGAGAGCGCTTCCGTCAGGTCGCGGCAGTAGGCGGTGCGGAACTGGAGCAGCGGCGTCGCGGCCGGATCCAGAACGATGATATCCGCCTCGCGGCCGGGCTCGATGGCGCCGATGCGATCGGACAGATGCAGCGCCTCGGCCGCGCCCGTCGTCGCCAGCCACAGTGCCTCGGCGGTGGAAAGCGTTGTGCCGCCGAGCTTTGCCACCTTGTAGGCCTCGTTCATGGTCTGGAGCTGGGAAAAGCTCGTTCCGGCGCCGAGATCCGTGCCGAGAGCGACCTGGACTGGCCGATCGGCGCGCTTCGCCTCGAACAGGCGGAAAAGCCCGCTGCCGAGGAAGAGGTTAGAGGTCGGGCAATGCGCCAGCACCGAGCCGGTGCGGTGGCAACAGGCGAAGTCCGCTTCGCTCATATGCACGGCATGGCCGAAGATGGCGCGCGGTCCGGTCAGGCCGGCATGGTCGTAGACATCGAGATAGCTCGTTCGCTCGGGGAACAGCTCTGCGACCCAGGCGATCTCGGCTTTGTTCTCGCAAAGATGCGTCTGAACATAGGTGCCGGGATGGGCCTTCCAGAGCCTGCCTGCGGCTTCGAGCTGCTCCTCAGAGCAGGATGGCGCGAAGCGGGGCGTGATCGCATAGAGCTGGCGGCCCTTGCCGTGCCAGCGGGCAATCAGCGCCGCGCTTTCCTCGGTGCCGCTCGCTGCCGTGTCGGTGAGGTCGAGCGGTGCGTTGCGGTCCATCAGCACCTTGCCGGCGATCATGCGCGTGCCGAAGCGTTCGGACTCGGCGAAGAATGCATCGACCGAGTGAGGATGGACGGTGCAATAGACGGCGGCCGTGGTCGTGCCGGCGCGCAGCAATTCGCGCAGGAAGCGGCCGGCGACCTCGTCAGCATGCGCCGGATCGGAGAAACGCGCTTCGGCGGGAAACGTGAACGCATTGAGCCAGGCCAGCAGTTCCTCGCCGGCGGCGCCGATCATCTCCATCTGCGGATAATGGACATGGGCGTCGATGAAGCCGGGCGACAGGATGGCGCCGGGATAGTGATCGACCGGCGTGCCGGGCGGAAGGCTGGCCAGCACGGCTTCGGCGGGGCCGACGCTGACGATCAGGCCATCTTCGATGACGACGAGGCGATCCTCCTCGAAGACAAGAGCCTCGCGTCCGGCCGCGCCGAAGGGGTCGCTTTGAAACCGCGCCACCGTGCCTCGGATCGCCCTTGCCGCCATCGCCAACCCCTTTTGAATGTGTCGAAGCCGACGATCCCGCGTCCTGCGGCGAATTGAAAGTGGGCTTGTCGCGGCTGGTCATCGCATGCCCGCTCTTCAAGAGGGCCGACACTGCTTGAATTAGCCGCAAGGCCGATCGATGGACAGAAGCGGGCAGGGGCGGTAAAAGGGCGGCATCATCAACTACGGGAGCCGCGTCCGATCGCGTTGCACTTCGAGGCGACGGGCTCATGTCTCATGGCACAAACCGAAGTCAAAGCCGCCGAGGACACTCTGGCAGAAGCCATTCGTCCCTCCTTCCTCGTCCGGCGCTGGCAGTCGTTCCGAGCGGATCTCGCTGATCCCGACGGCACGGTGGCGATGATCGCGCGCATCCTGCGCGGCAACTACAAGGCGCACTGGAAGGGCTACACGGTCTCCTTCTTCTTCCTGTTCATCGTCGCGGGCATGACCTCTCTGTCGGCCTGGATCATGAGCAGCGTCGTCAACCAGATTTTCGTCAAGCAGGACAAGGAGATGCTCGTTCTCCTCTCCTGTGCCGTCGTGGGCATCTTCGTCGTGAAGGGTGCGGCGACCTATGGGCAGATGGTCGTCCAGAGCCGGATCGGTAACCGCATCGTCGCGGAGAACCAGAACCGCTTCTACGATCGAATCCTGCGTTTCGGCCTCAATTTCTACAATGAGCGCGCCTCGGGGGAGATGATCATGTCGATCTCCGCCGGCGCCAACGGCATCCGTGTCGTGATCGATACGCTCGTGCTCAGCGTTGGCCGTGATTTCGTGACGCTGATCGGTCTCATCTTCGTGATGGTCTATCAGGCGCCGATCATGGCGGTCTTCGCGCTGGTGGTCGCGCCGGTGGCGATCATGTTCATCACGCGCCTTGTGAAGCGCATCCGGAACATCGCGCGGGCCGAGTTCACATCCGGTATCCAGATCATCTCGATCATTCAGGAAACCGTGCACGGGGCCAAGATCGTCAAGGCATTCGGCCTCGGCGATCATATGCGCCTGCGCATGTCCGATGCCGTCGGCTCCGTCGAGAAGCGCGCCAACAAGATCTCGCAGCTCCAGGCCCGCACCAGCCCGCTGATGGAAACGCTTGGCGGTGTCTCGATCGGTCTCGTCATCTTCTATGCCGGCTGGAGCACGATCTCGGCCGGCAAGACGCCGGGCGAGTTCATGTCGTTCATCACCGCGCTGCTGCTTGCCTACGAGCCGGCCAAGCGCCTTGCCCGTGTCCAGGTCGGCATGGCCGAGAGCCTCGTCGGCGTGCGGGCGCTGTTCTCGATCCTCGACCATCCGGTCAGCGTCACCGAAAACGACGAGAATCCGGCTCTGAAGCTGACGCGGGGCCGCATCGATCTCGATGACATCACGTTCGGCTATCGCCTCAATGAGCCGGTGTTGCACGGCATCAACCTCTCGGTCGAGCACGGCAAGCGCCTTGCGCTTGTCGGCCCCTCGGGCGGAGGCAAGTCGACCATTCTGTCGCTCATCCAGCGCTTCTACGATGTGCAGAAGGGGGCGATCCGGGTCGACGGCCAGGATATCCGCTCCGTCTCCATCGATTCGCTGCGGCGGCACATCGCCTTTGTCAGCCAGGACGTGTTCCTGTTCTCCGGCACGGCGCGCGACAATATCCGCATCGGCCGGCTCGACGCGACGGATGCCGAGGTCGAGCAGGCAGCGCGCGATGCCTTTGCCCATGATTTCATCATGAACCTGCCGAACGGCTATGACAGCACGGTTGGCGAGAATGGCGTCCAGCTTTCGGGTGGCCAGCGCCAGCGCATCGCGATTGCCCGCGCGATCCTCAAGAATGCGCCGATCCTGCTGCTCGACGAGGCAACCTCGGCGCTCGATTCGGAATCCGAACGGATGATCCAGGCCGCGCTGGACAAGCTGGTCGAGGGGCGCACGACGATCGTGATCGCCCACCGCCTTGCGACCATCCTGACGGCCGACGAGATCGCGGTGATCGAGCATGGCAGGGTGCTGGAAAGCGGCACCCATGCCGAACTGGTGCGCAAGCAGGGCCTCTATGAGAAGCTCTACCGCTACCAGTTCGCCGAGGATCCGACGCTGGAGCGCCAGAGCGCGTAAGGTCCCTGACGTTGCCGGGCGTGCCCGGCAACGCTTCGTCACAGAGCGGAGAGCCTGCCGTCTAGGACGGATCGACATTCATGTTCTGTCGCGCCGCCACTCCATCCCGCTGTCATTGCCGGGCTTGACCCGGCAATGACACGCGAACGAGAACGCGATCGCCAGCCTGCGCTCGGCTGAATATCGATCCGCCCTACAGCAGGCCGCGACCCGACAGGTTCTTCATCAGCGCGTTCGCGCCGAAGGTCCACGGCTCGGCGTCGGACGAGTACACGACGCGGTTCGACAACTGGCCGAGTTTCGGCGCGGCGATCGTCACGATGTCGCCGATCTTGTGCGTGAAGCCTTGGCCGGGGCCGTCGCGATCCTGCACCGGCGCGAACATCGTACCGAGATAGAGCACGAAGCCATCGGGATACTGATGGTTCTTGCCGACCGTCTGCTTGACGAGATCTTCCGGATCGCGGCTGATCTTCGACATCGCGCTGGAGCCGTCCATGAGGAAGCCGTCCTCGCCGGCGACCGTCAGGCGAACTTCGGTCTGCCTGACATCGTCGAGCGAGAATGACGCGTCGAACAGGCGGATGAACGGCCCGATCGAGGCGCTGGCATTGTTGTCCTTCGCCTTCGAGAGCAGCAGCGCCGAGCGCCCCTCGACATCGCGCAGATTGACGTCGTTGCCGAGCGTCGCGCCGACGATATGGCCGCTGGACGAGACCACGAGGACGACCTCGGGCTCCGGATTGTTCCAGGTCGAGATCGGATGGATGCCGACTTCGGCGAGATGGCCGACGCTCGACATCGGCTGCGCTTTCGAGAAGATCTCGGCATCGGGGCCGATCCCGACCTCGAGATATTGCGACCACATGCCCTTCTCGATCAGAAGGGCCTTGAGCGCCGCTGCCTGCTCGGAGCCGGGGCGGAGCCGCGCCAGATCGTCGCCGATCGTCGTCTGGATCTCCGAGCGGATCGCATTGGCCCGCTCGGGCAGGCCGCGCGCCTGCTCCTCGATGACGCGCTCGAGCATCGAGACCACGAAGGTGACCCCGGCCGCCTTCACTGCCTGAAGGTCGATCGGCGAGATCAGCCACGGCTTGGTACGGTCGCGCGTCGCGAGCGGCGTGTTGGCGAGAAGGTCGGCGAGGCTTCCGAGACTCTCGCCCGCCGCCATGGCTGCCACGCGGCCTGGATCCTCCATCTCGCAGAGATCGCGCATGGTGACGACCTCGGCAGTGATGTCGAGGACCTCGTCACCTCTCAGCGATACGATCGAGGGACCGTCGAGGTCGGGCCTGAACACCCGCCCGACCAGCGTGGCCTCGCCGGCATCCTGGGGCAGCGCAAAGGCAGGTGTCGTATCGAACGGCATGGGGCGGTCCTCTTGGATTTTCGGGCGCCGGCGTCGAGGCCGGCGGGCGGGGGAATCTAGTACGAGGGGCGGGCCATGCCAACCGTCAGCAGGGTCCTGTCGGCGCATCGGCAGTGTCTTCTCTGCCGTATTTCTGGGCCTTGAGACTGGCACGATCAGACGGCTGTCTAAATTGTATGCAATGCTGCGCTATTGTATGCAATCTCAGGATATGCCCGCCGCCGGCTGAACGCGGCGGAGCCGATCGGGCGATCGGCGAGCGGAATCTCGCACGAAATTAACTCAACGAATTCAACCGGCTGCAAGGCCATGTGCGCCGGGGGCGGGCGGCTGGCCGCGCTTTGGCACATCTGTTGCGAGACAGGGGAACGGGAGCACCCCGGCGTGGGGAGGCCTGCGCCGATGTCCGTTGCAAGAGGTAACTGCCCATGTCCGCATTCACACTCAATCGCAGGACGCTGCTGAAGAGCGCCGCGATCGGCTCGCTTGGCCTGACCACGGGCCTTTTGACCCAGCGTTCGGCCTTCGCGGCTGACCTGACGATCGGCATCATCTATGTCGGTTCGCGCGATGACTATGGCTGGAACCAGGCGCATGCCGTGGCGGCCAAGGCGCTCGCCGCTGTCCCGGGCGTCAAAGTCGTTGAGGAGGAGAACGTTCCTGAGACGGTCGCCGTATCCAAGACCATGGAATCGATGGTCGAGCTTGATGGCGCCGGCCTGATCTTCGCAACGTCCTTCGGCTACTACTCGCCCTTCATGGTCGATGCCGCCAAGAAATATCCCGATGTCCAGTTTCGCCATGCGGCGCCGCTGTGGACCGACAAGGACCCGAAGAACGCCGGCAGCTATTTCGGCTATCTCGACCAGGCCCATTACATCGATGGCATCGCCGCTGGCCTCTCGACCAAGTCGAACAAGCTTGGCTTCGTCGCCGCCAAGCCGATTTCCTCGGTGCTCTCGAACATCAACTCGTTCACGATCGGCGCCCGCAAGGTCAATCCGAACGCCACCGTCCAGGTGATCTTCACCGGCGACTGGTCGATGCCGGTGCGCGAGGCCGAGGCCACCAATGCGCTGATCGATGCGGGCTGCGACGTCATCACCTGCCATGTCGACAGCCCGAAGACGGTCATTCAGAACGCCGAGGCCAAGGGCGTCAAGTCCTGCGGCCACAATGCCTCGCAGGCTGATCTCGCGCCGAAGGGCTTCATCACCGGCGCCGAATACAAGTGGGAGACGATCTACAAGCAGTATGCCGACACGCTGACGAAGGGCGGTGAACTGCCGAACTTCCTTTCGGGCGGCTACGATCTCGACTTCGTGCAGAACACGCCCTATGGCGCCGGTGCGACGCCCGAGGCTATCAAGGCGGCCGATGCCGCCAAGGTCGAGATGAAGGCCAAGGTGCCGGTCTTTGTCGGGCCGCTCAAGGACAATACCGGCAAGGAAGTCATCCCGGCCGGCACGTCGCATGCGCCTTACGATCCGTGGATCGACCAGATCAACTTCCTGGTCGAAGGCGTCACCGGCTCCATCACCTGATCGACCCCGCGCGGGCACGGCCCGCCGCAATAAAGCGCCGCCCCGGCTTTGGCCGGAGCGGCACGACGGGCGGCGCCGCCGCCTCTATCCCTTCTCTCTTCGGGAGCGTTTCCATGGTGGATATTGCACAGCAGGACGCCGCGCCGGCGATCTCCGGCGGTTTCGCCGAGGCGCTCGACCGGGTGCGGCGATCGTCCGAATATGTCGTGATCCCGCTGTTCGCGCTCCTCGTGGCAGGGCTCCTGTTCTCGATCTTCCTGCTGGCGCTCGGCCAGTCGCCCGGAACGTTCTTCGCGCTGCTCTGGCGCGGTGGCTTCGGCACCGGGTTCTCGTGGCAAAACACGCTGGTGCGCGCGGCGCCGCTTATCCTCACGGCGCTCTGCGTCGCGATCCCGGCGCGTCTCGGCCTCGTCATCATCGGCGGCGAGGGCGCGCTGGTACTCGGCGGCTTTGCCGCCGCGGTGGCGTCGATCCCGCTGGTTCATGCCGGCGCGCCGAGCTTTGTGGTGCTGCCTGTGATGTGCCTCTGCGCCATCGCCGTCGGTGGATTGTGGATCGGGCTCGTCGGCGTGCTGCGGCACTACCGGGGCATCAACGAGACCATCGCCAGCCTGCTGATGTCCTACATCGCCATCGCGATCATGAATTTCTTCGTCGAGGGAGCGCTGCGCGATCCGGCCAACCCGAACAAGCCGTCGACCCAGGCGATCGGCGAGGCCAACATGATCGGCGATGTGCCGGGCCTCGGCGTGCATTGGGGCCTGCCGGTCGGCATCGTCGTCGCGATCCTGCTGTGGGTGCTGATGAACCGCACCACGTTCGGCTTCGCGGCGCGCGTCACCGGCGGCAATGTCCGCGCCGCGCGGGCGCAAGGGCTTCCCGTCGGGCGGCTCATCGTCATTTCCTGCGCCATCGCGGGGGCCTGCGCGGGCCTTGCCGGCTTCTTCGAGGTCGCGGCGATACAGGGCAAGGCCAATGCGTCGCTCGCCGCCGGCTATGGCTTCACCGGCATCCTGGTCGCGTTTCTCGCCCGGCAGAACCCGCTCGCCATCGTGCCGGTGGCCATCTTCCTCGGCGGGATCGCGGCGGCCGGCGGGCTGATCCAGCGCCGCATGGGCATGCCCGACGCCACTGTGCAGGTTCTGCAAGGGTTGATGTTCGTCGTGCTCCTGGTCAGCGAGACGCTTTACGGCCGACTTCCGATCTTCCGGGCGAAAGGAGACAAGCGATGAGCGGCACCGATATCGGCTTCTGGGGTGTTCCGCTTGCGATGTTCGCCGGCGCCATCCGCGTCTCGACGCCGTTCCTGTTCGTCTCGCTCGGCGAATGCCTCACCGAGAAGTCGGGCCGGATCAATCTCGGCCTTGAAGGTACGCTCGTCTTCGGCGCCATGTCGGGCTATGCCGTCTCCTATCTCACGGGTTCACCCTGGCTCGGCGTGCTGGCGGCCGGCATCTCCGGCATGTTCTTCGGCGCCATCCACGGCTATATCTGCAAGCTTCCCAAGGTGAACGACATCGCGATCGGCATCGCCATGATGTTGTTCGGGACGGGGCTCGCCTTCTTCTTCGGCAAGCCGTTCATCCAGCCGCAGGCGCCGCATCTGCCCTCGATCAATCTCGGCGGCTGGTCTGATTACCCGCAGATCCAGTCGGCGCTCGAGATCAATCCGCTCTTCCTGGTCGGCGCCGTGCTCGCGGTCGCGATGTGGTGGGCGTTCAAGAACACGCGTTGGGGCCTTATCATCCGCATGACCGGCGACAGCGCGCCGGCGGCCCTCGCGATGGGCTATTCGGTCGATCTCGTCCGCTTTCTCGCCACGACGGTTGGCGGCTTCTTCGCCGGCGTCGGCGGCGCCTTCCTGTCGCTCTATTATCCGGGCGCCTGGAGCGAGGGCCTTTCTTCCGGGCAAGGCCTGATGGCGGTCGCGCTCGTCATTTTCTCGCGCTGGAACCCGCTGCTCTGCTTCGGTGCAGCGCTCCTCTTCGGCGCGGCCGGCGCCATCGGGCCGGCGCTGCAATCGGTCGGGATCACGCAGGGCTACTATTTCTTCAACGCGGCGCCCTACCTCCTGACCCTCTTCATCATGATCGCCTCCGTCTCGCCGAAGCGCTCGCTGAAGGGCGCGCCGGGCGAACTGTCGATCACCAAGTAGGAGTATCGCCATGAATGGATTGGGAGGCCTCAACAAGGCGCCCGAGGGCGTCGTCATCGGCCTTGTGCAGCTGCAACTGCCTGTCACCGTCACCAAGGGTGATCTTGCACGCCAGACGGCGCGGGTCGTCGAACTGGTCGGCAAGGCGCGGCGCAACAATGCCGGCATGGACCTTGTCGTCTTCCCGGAATATGCGCTGCACGGGCTGTCGATGGACATCAATCCCGAGATCATGTGCGATCTCGACGGTCCGGAGGTCGCCGCTTTCAAGGAAGCCTGCGCGACGCACAAGATCTGGGGCTGCTTCTCGATCATGGAGCGCAATCCCGGCGGCAATCCTTATAACTCCGGCATCGTCATCGACGATACCGGCGCGCTGAAGCTCTATTATCGCAAGCTCCATCCCTGGGTGCCTGTCGAGCCTTGGGAGCCCGGTGACATCGGCATTCCCGTCATCGACGGCCCCAAGGGCTGCAAGCTGGCGCTGATCATCTGCCATGATGGCATGTTCCCGGAGATGGCGCGCGAATGCGCCTACAAGGGCGCCGAGATCATGATCCGCACGGCGGGCTATACCGCGCCGATCCGCCAGAGCTGGCGCTTCACCAATCAGTCGAACGCCTTCTGCAATCTGATGGTCACTGCGAATGTCTGCATGTCGGGCTCGGACGGGACGTTCGATTCCATGGGCGAGGGGATGATCGTCAATTTCGACGGCGAGATCATCGCGCATGGCACCAGCGGCCGTCCGGACGAGATCATCGCCGCCGAGGTTCGTCCCGATCTCGTGCGCGAGGCGCGCATCCACTGGGGCGTCGAGAACAACATCTATCAGTTCGGCCATCGCGGTTATGTCGCGGTGAAGGGCGGCGCGCAGGATTGCCCCTACACCTACATGACCGATCTTGCCGCCGGCCGCTATCGCCTGCCCTGGGAGGCCGAGGTGGTGCACACGGATGGCACTGCCTGCGGTTTTGCTGCGCCGACGCGGCTTCATGGCGAGCGCGCCGACGCGCCGGATGCCAAGCAGGCCGCGGAGTAGGAGGTGGACATGGCTTCCGATACTCTCGACGAGCGCGTCGCCGCAGCTTTCGTTCACGAAGGCCGTACCATCGCCTCCGACCCCTATCCCTGGCCGTTCGACGGCAATCTGAAGCCTGACAACACCGCGCTCATCGTCATCGACATGCAGGTCGATTTCTGTGCGCCCGGTGGCTATGTCGACTCGATGGGCTACGACATCTCGCTGACCCGCGAACCGATCGAGCCGATCCGCCGCGTGCTCGATGCGATGCGCGCCAAGGGCTATCACGTCATCCATACGCGAGAAGGCCATCGCCCCGATCTCGCCGATCTGCCCGCCAACAAGCGCTGGCGCTCGCAGCGGATTGGCGCCGGGATCGGCGACCAGGGCCCATGCGGCCGCATTCTGGTGCGCGGCGAGCCAGGCTGGGAAATCATCCCGGAACTGCAGCCGATCGCGGGCGAGGCGATCATCGACAAGCCCGGCAAGGGCTCGTTCGTCGCCACCGACCTTGAACTGGTCCTGCGCCAGAAGGGCATCCGCAACATCGTGCTCGCCGGCGTCACCACCGATGTCTGCGTTCACACCACGATGCGCGATGCGAATGATCTTGGCTATGAATGCGTGCTGCTCAGCGATTGCACCGCCGCCACGAAGCGCGAAAATCATCTCGCGGCCATCGACATGGTCAAGATGCAGGGCGGGGTCTTCGGCGCCGTTGCGACGTCTGATGCGCTGATCGCGGGGCTTGTCTGATGACACGCACGGCCTTTGTCCATCGCATCGCGGCCGCATCGCCGGACGATGTTTCGGGGCTTTCGGACGCGATCGCGTCGGGAGTGATCGATCCGCGTGGCATCACCGCGATCCTCGGCAAGACCGAGGGCAATGGCAACGTCAACGATTTCACCCGCGCCTTTGCCGTCCGCGCGCTCAAGGACGCATTGCGGCCGCATCTCGCGCCCGAGGCTGTCGAGGCGGTGTCCTATGTGATGTCCGGCGGCACCGAAGGGGCCATGTCGCCGCATTTCCTGGTGCTTGGCAGCAGCGAGACGGACAATGCTGGTCCCTCGCCGGCGCTGGCGGTCGGCGGCGCGCACACGCCGGCGATGCCCTTCGAGCAGCTTGGCCGACTCGGTCAGGTGGCACTCGTCGCCGAGGGCGTTCGCGCCGCCATGGCCGATGCCGGCATCACCGATGCTGCCGATGTCCATTTCGTCCAGATCAAATGCCCATTGCTGACGGCGGAGCGCATCGCCGCCGTCGAGGCGAGCGGCGCCAGCGTCGCTACGCGCGATACTCTGAAATCCATGGGCCTCTCACGCGGCGCTTCGTCGCTCGGCGTTGCCGTCGCGCTCGGTGAGATTGCGCTCGAAACCTTCGATGAAGCCGCGATCGGTCGCGACGCGTCGCTGTGGTCGGGCCGTGCCTCGGCATCGGCCGGCGTCGAGCTCGCCAATCACGAGATCGTCGTGCTCGGCATGAGCCGCGACTGGTCGGGGCCGCTCGCCATCGACCATGCCGTGATGGCAGACGGCATCGATGTCGAACCCGTGCGCGCGGCGCTGCGTCGTCTCGGCTTCGCCGCCAACGGACAGCTGACGCCGGGCGAACGGCCGGCGCTGGTTGCGCTGCTCGCCAAGGCCGAGGCCGGCACCAGCGGGCGCCTCCGCGGTCTCCGTCACACGATGCTCGATGATTCCGACATCTCGTCGACGCGTCATGCCCGCGCCTTTGTGGCCGGCAGCCTCGGGGCTCTTGTCGGCCATGCCGGCATCTATGTCTCGGGCGGCGCCGAGCATCAGGGCCCCGATGGCGGCGGCCCTGTCGCGGTCATCGCCGATCGCCGCCTCATCCCATCGCTTGTCGCAGCAGAAGGATCGCCGTCATGACCGCGTTCGCCGAACCGACAGGAGCCGTGCGTCGCGCGGTGGAACTGGAGACCGTCGGCATGACCAAGATCTTCGGATCGCTGGTCGCGCTGGAGGACGTCTCTGTTCATGTGAAGCCGGGCACGCTGCATGCGCTGCTCGGCGAGAACGGCGCCGGCAAGTCGACGCTGGTCAAATGCATCATGGGTTTCTACCAGCCGACCCGTGGCACGGTCATGGTCGATGGCAAGGAGGTCGTGATCGCGACGCCGCGTGACGCCCATGCCCATGGCATCGGGATGGTCTACCAGCATTTCACGCTGGTGCCCTCGCTGACGGCGGCTGAAAACCTCGTCATCAGCCGCGCCCATCCGCCGGCGGTGATCGACTGGAAGAAGGAGATCGCCGGGCTGGAGGAATTCCTGGAGCGGATGCCGTTCAAGGTGCCGCTGACGGTCCCGGTCGCGAGCCTTTCGGCCGGCGAGAAGCAGAAGCTTGAAATCCTGAAGCAGCTCTATCTCGACCAGCGCTTTCTGATCCTCGACGAGCCGACCTCGGTGCTGACGCCGGGCGAGGCCGATGAGGTGCTCGGCCTGTTGCGCGGCATGACCGAGGCGGGCGACCTGACGATCCTGATGATCAGCCATAAGTTCCGCGAGGTCATGGCCTATGCCGATGACGTCACGGTGCTCCGGCGCGGACAGAAGATCGGCGGCGGCAAGGTCGGCGAACTCACCGTCGACGACATGAGCCGCATGATGATCGGCGACACCAAGATCCGTGAACGCGCCGCCCGCAAGACGTTCACCGGTCAGAAGGTGACGCTGGAACTCGCCGGCATCTGCGCCGAGGACGATGGCGGCATGCCGGCGGTCGATGCCGTCAATCTCAAGGTCCATGCAGGCGAGATCGTCGGCGTCGCCGGCGTCTCCGGTAATGGCCAGTCGACGCTGATCGAGGTGCTGTCTGGCCAGCGCGACATGACCGAGGGCCAGCTTTTCATCGACGGGGAGAATTTCGAGCCGGTGCGCCAGCAGATGGCAAAGTTCAAGGTGTTCGGCCTGCCGGAGGAACCGCTGAAGAATGCCGCGGTGCCGCGCATGACCGTGGCCGAGAACATCGCCTTCCGCTCCTTCGACGAACCGCCGATCGCCCGGCGCTTCGGCTTCATGTCGCCGAAGCCGATGCGCAAGCGCGCGCGCGAGCTCATCGCCGCCTATCGCATCAAGACGCCCTCGACCGAGGAGCCGATCGAGAATCTCTCGGGCGGCAATGTTCAGCGGGCGATCCTTGCGCGCGAGCTTTCCGGGCAGGTCGATGTGCTGATCGTCGCCAATCCCTGTTTCGGCCTCGACTTCGCGTCCGTGTCTGAAATCCGCTCGCAGATCATGGACCAGCGCAATCGCGGCGCTGCCGTGCTGCTGGTTTCGGAGGATCTCGACGAGGTGCTGGAACTTTCGGATCGTGTCGCAGTGATGTCGGGCGGCGGTATCCACTATGTCGTGCCGATCGCCGAGGCCGACCGCAATTCCATCGGCAAGGCGATGGCGGGGCATTGAGCATGATCACTGTCGACGCCAAGCCGTTTCCCTATGCCTTTCCACCTGAAAAGACGGCGCTGATCGTTATCGACATGCAGCGCGATTTCGTCGAGCCAGGCGGCTTTGGCGAATCCCTCGGCAATGATGTCTCGCTGCTCCGGGCCATCATTCCGACCGTCGCATCGCTGATCGGCCTCTTTCGCACCAAGGGGTGGCCGGTGATCCATACGCGCGAGGGTCACGAGGCTGATCTCTCCGATTGCCCGCCCAGCAAGATCCGCCGCGGCGCCCCGTCGATGCGGATCGGTGATGTCGGGCCGATGGGGCGCATCATGGTGCGCGGCGAACCCGGCAACGCGATCATCCCCGAGCTTCAGCCTGTCGACGGTGAGATCGTGATCGACAAGCCCGGCAAGGGGGCCTTCTATGCGACCTCGCTCGGCGATGATCTGGCGCGCCTCGGCATCACACATCTCGTCTTTGCCGGCGTCACCACCGAGGTCTGCGTGCAGACGACGATGCGCGAGGCCAATGATCGCGGCTTCGACTGTCTGCTGATCGAGGACGCGACCGAGAGCTATTTCCCGCACTACAAGGCCGCGACCGTTTCGATGATCGCGGCGCAGGGCGGAATCGTCGGCTGCGTGACGCCGTTCACGTCGCTCGAAGCCGCGGCGGCGTGAGGAAAGGACGGAGTGATGAAAGAGTTCGATGCGGCGGCCCATGTCGCGCATATGGAACAGGTGATGGGGCTCACGATCGACGAGGCCTGGCGGGCGGGGGTTGTCGCCAACATGGCAGCCACGGCGCGCGCCGCCGCGCTGGTGACCGAGTTCAAGCTCGATGATCATGTCGAGCCGGCGCCGGTGTTCAAGCCGTGAGCGCCTTCGACATCCTGTTCCGACCAGGCCATGAGATCGCCGCCGACGTTCGCGCGCGCCGCATTTCCGCCCGGGAAGTGACCGAGGCGGCGCTCGATGCCATCGAGGCGCTTGACGGCAAGCTCAACGCCTTCACCGATGTAACGGCGGAGCGGGCGATCGAGGAAGCGAACCGTGTCGATGCCGCCATGATCGAGGGCAAGTCATTGCCGCTGGCGGGCGTGCCTTATGCCGTCAAGAATCTCTTCGACATCGAGGGCGTGGTTACCCGCGCCGGGTCCAAAATCAATCGCGACAATGCGCCGGCCACCGCCGATGCGAGCCTCGTGACGCAGATGCAGAAGGCGGGCGCCGTGCTGATCGGCGGCGTCAATATGGGCGAATATGCCTATGACTTCACCGGCGAGAACGTCCATGACGGTGCATCGCTCAACCCGCATGATCCGGCCCGCATGTCGGGCGGCTCGTCGGGAGGATCGGGCACGGCGGTCGCCTCCGGCATGGTCGCCCTGTCGCTCGGCTCCGACACCAATGGCTCGATCCGCGTGCCGTCGTCCTTCTGCGGCCTTTATGGTTTGAAGCCGACGTTTGGCCGCCTTTCGCGCGCCCGAACCTTTCCCTTTGTCGCCAGCCTCGATCATCTCGGGCCGATCGCACGCTCGCCGCGCGATCTCGCAGCCGCGTTCAACGCGCTGCAATTTCCTGATCCCGACGACCGTCATCAGCTGGCGCAGCGTCCGTTGGATGTCGAGCGCGCACTTGGAACCGGCATCAGCGGCCTTCGCATCGCGGTTGCCGGCGGCTATTTCCGTGACCAGGCTGGCAGCGAGGCCCTGGCGGCCGTCGAGCATGTCGCGAAGGCCCTTGGCGCGAGCCAGGAAGTCACCCTGCCGGAGGTCCACCGGGCGCGCGCTGCCGCCTATGTCATCACGACCAGCGAATCCTCGGCCCTGCATCTACAGCGCCTTCAGACGCGGGCCGGGGACTATGATCCCGACACGCGCGATCGTTTCCTCTCCGGCGCGATGGTGCCGGCGGCCTGGTACATGGCCGCGCAACGTTTCCGGACATGGTTCCGCGCCGAGATGGAGCATCTGTTCGAGACCGTCGACGTCATTCTCGCGCCTGCGACGCCGTTTCCAGCGCTCCTCTCTGGCACGAAAGAGGTGGAGCTTGCCGGCAACAGGGTTCCGGCCCGGCCCAATATCGGTATCTTCGCACAGCCGATCAGCTTCATCGGCCTGCCGGTCGTGGCCGTGCCGGTCTGGCCCGCCGGCACGCATCTGCCCATCGGCGTGCAGGTGATCGCGCCTGCGTGGCGAGAAGACATTGCGCTTCGGGTTGCCGAGGCACTGCATCAGGCCGGCGCCACGGCGGCGCCCGTCGCTCCCCTATGAATGCTGAGATCATGACCACCGAAACCGAACTCAACGCCCGCTGGGCCGGCCGCAACAACGACAAGGATCGGCTGCGCGACCGCATCTGGGCGAAGCTCAAGACTGACGGCGTCAATGTCGGGCCGGTTGACAGCCGCATCCCGAATTTTGCCGGTGCCGATCTCGCCGCGCTGCATCTCTCGCGGCTCGATGACTGGAAGAATGCACGCGTCGTCAAATGCAATCCCGATCCGCCGCAGATACCGGTCCGGCTGCGCGCCCTCTATGACGGCAAGATCCTCTATGCGCCGGTGCCGGAGCTGACCAAGGGCTTTCCGTTCGTTCGTCTCGATCCAGCGGTGCTCGAGGCCAAGGGCGTGCAATTCGAACTCGCGGCCGTTTCGCAAGGCTTTGTCGAGCATGGCGAGCCGGTGGAATTCGAAGAGATGGAAAAACTCGATTTCGTTGTCGTCGGATGTGTCGCCGTCAGCCGCGCCGGCGGGCGCACGGGCAAGGGCGGCGGTTTTGCCGATCTTGAGCTCGGCATCTTCCGCGAGCTTGGCAAGGTGACGCCGGAGACGCCGGTCGCGACGACTGTGCATTCGGTCCAGGTCGTCGACGACGCGCTGCTGCCGATGCAGCCGCACGATTCACCCCTCGATTTCATCGCGACGGATCTCGGCCTGATCGAGACCGGCACCACCATGGCGCGGCCGACGGGAGTCGCCTGGGACTTCGTGCAGGCCGACCAATATGCCTCGATCCCGTTCCTCAACGATCTGAGGGCACGCATCGAGAACCGCGGGGGCCGAGCGGCATCATGACCATCGAGATCGATCATCCCGAGACCAAGGCGGAACTCGAAGAAGCCTTTGCCCGCTATGAGGCAGCGCTGGTCGCCAATGACGTCGCCGTCCTGGACGAGCTCTTTCTCGTTTCGCCGGCGACGATCCGTTATGGCGCGACTGAAAATCTCTACGGCTACAACGAGATTGCCGCGTTTCGCTCCGGCCGCTCGCCGGCTGGCCTCGCGCGGCGGCTCGCGCGAACCGTCATCACGACCTATGGCCGCGACTGCGGCGTCGCCTCGACCCTGTTCTATCGCGATAGCGCGCCGGGCAAGGTCGGCCGCCAGACGCAGACCTGGGTGCGCACGGTCGCGGGCTGGCGGGTCGCGGCGGCACATGTCAGCCTGATCGCTGATCCGGATGGCGGCGGGACTGGATCGTGAGGGCGCGCGCGGCCGATCCGGGAGAGACACCCGTTCGCCGCACGCGGACCGAAGACCTGCGGCTGCAGCTTGCCGACGAGATCGTGCGCGGCGTATTTGCGCCCGGGGACCCGCTCGACGAAGCCGGGTTGGCGGCGCGCTATGGCGTGTCGCGGACGCCGGTACGCGAGGCGCTACGGCAATTGGCGGCGAGCGGGCTCGTCGAAATCCGCCCGCATCGCGGGGCCATCGTCACCCGGCCTTCCGAAAGCCGGCTGATGGAGATGTTCATCGTCATGGCCGAGCTCGAAAGCCTCTGCGCCGCGCTGGCTGCCGAGGCGATGAGCCTTCTCGAGCGGCGCGAACTGGAGCGGGTGCATCGTGTCCTCGGTGAATTGGTGAAGTCGGGTGATCCGCTGCGCTATGCCGAGGCCAATGAGCGCTTCCACGGCGCCATCTATGCCGGAGCCCATAATGGCTACCTCGCCGAACTGACGCTGGCGACGCGGGCGCGGCTCGCGCCATTCCGCCGGGCACAGTTCCGCCGCGTCGGGCGCCTGGCGGATTCCTTCGACGAGCATGACCGCATCGTCGAATCGATCCTGCGTGGCGATCGCGATCAGGCGACGCGCGAAATGCGCTCCCATATCGGCACGGTCAAGGAAGCCTTCGACCGGTATATGGAAGGGCGCTGAGCCGAGGCGTCAGAGGCAGTCCACGTAAGGCCCGGCCTGTCGGGCCCGGCGCTCGATGATGCGGGCGGTGCCCTGCATGACGCGCGACGGTTTAGCCGGATTGCGGGCGATCGGGTTTGGCAGCGCCGCGGCGAGCAGTGCCGCCTGCCGCGTGGTGAGGTCGCGTGCCGGACGACCGAAATAGCGTTCCGACGCCGCCTCGACACCGAACAGGCCGGGTCCCCATTGCGCGATGTTGAGATAGATCTCGATCAGGCGCCGCTTCGACCAGATGAAATCGGCGTAATAGGCGAGGGGAATCTCCAGTCCCTTGCGGATATAGCTGCGCGATTGCCAGAGATAGAGATTCTTGACCGTCTGCATCGGAATGGTGCTGGCGCCGCGCGAGGGACCGCCCTTCGTAGCCATCACCAGGTTGAGCTGGTCCCAATCGACGCCGGCATGCTCGCAGAACCGGCCATCCTCCGACATGATCACCGAATTCACCATTGCAGGCGCGATGGCATCGAACGAGACCCAGTCGCGCTGCATGCCCTGGAAGGTGAGGCCCGACCAGAGCATCAGCGTCGAAACCGGCGGGACGATCCAGTAAATCGGCGTCAGCACGAGCGGCAGCGCGATGATGACGAGCGCGACTTTGCAGGCGAGGACGAGCCAGCGGCGACGGCGTCTTGCAACCGGCATGGCAGCCTCCGTCTCGGCATCTGACTCGGCATTCGGCGTCGCCGGAAACGCGGCCGCACGGTCGGAATCGGCAGCGGGATCACCGGCGGGAAACGTCATGCTGCCGTCCGCGCCGGCTCGAGGGCGAAGCCGCCGAGGCAGCGGGCGAGCAGGCGGAAATCGGCCTCGCGGCTGGAGCCCTTGCGCCAGCAGAGAGCAAGGCTTCGCCGCGTCGGTCGCTGGTCGATGGTCATCAGCGCGATATCCGTGCCGGAGAGGATGCCGGCTTCGGTGGCGATGCGCGGCAGGAAGGTGATGCCAAGACCGTTATCGACCATCTGCACCAGTGTCGACAGGCTCGAGGCCTGAATGTCCTCGCTTTCGCGGGCGACAAGCTCGGGTGCAGCGGCGCGGATATGGTCGCTGAGGCAGTGGCCGTCCTCCAGCAGCAGCAGCGTCTCGGCGTCAAGCTCCGAGGCGGACACAGTCCTTCGCCCCGCCAGCTTGTGATCGCCATTCACGGCGAGCAGCAGGCTGTCCTCGGCGACGATGTCGATCATAAGCCCTTCGACCGGCGCCGGCAGCGCGATCAGCACGACGTCGAGCCTGCCACCGCGCAGGTCGTCGAGCATGGGGCGCGTCAGGTCTTCCCGCAGATGCAGCCGGAGATCGGGATAGAGGCGGCGGAGCTGCGGCAGCGCCCGCGGCAGGAAATAGGGGGCGATCGAGGGAATGACGCCGAGACGGATGCGACCGGCGAGCGGGGCATGCGATGCGCGCGCCGCATCGACCATTTCGCGTGCATCGACGAGGAGCGCCTTCATCCTCTCGAGGATCGCCTCGCCAGCGGCCGTCAACGCCACCATGCGATTGGAACGGTCGACAAGGACCACCCCGACCGTCTCCTCCAGCTGACGGATGGCATCCGACAGCGTCGACTGCGTGACATTGGAGGCCGTGGCCGCGCGACTGAAGGAGCCGCTTTCGGCAAGCGCGACGAAATACTGCATCTGGCGGAGGGTCGGGAGTTGCATCGATCCTGCAATAACGGGGACGCCGATGATCAGCAATCGATAAATCCGATCGTGGTGTTCGATTTTAACGGTTTGACCGATGCGGTGCAGCATGGCACCTTCTCGCACATGCAGCAGCGCCTCTCCGGTTTTGCGTGCGCTGCCGAAACGCTTGCCTCAACACCCTCAGGAGTAAGACATGCTCGGCATCGGCGACAAGCTGCCTGAATTCTCGATCACGGGCGTCAAGCCCGGCTTCAACAAGCATGAGGAAAACGGCGAGAGCGCCTTCGAAGCGCTGACGGCTGCCTCGTTCCCCGGCAAGTGGAAGGTCATCTTCTTCTACCCGAAGGACTTCACCTTCGTCTGCCCGACCGAGATCGCCGAGTTTGCGCGTCTCGCCAGCGATTTCGAGGACCGCGACGCGGTCATCCTCGGCGGCTCGACCGACAATGAATTCGTCAAGCTGGCCTGGCGCCGTGACCACAAGGATCTCGACCGGCTGCCGATCTGGTCGTTCGCCGACACCAATGGCTCGCTGGTCGATGGCCTCGGCGTGCGCTCGCCCGACGGCGTTGCCTATCGCGTGACCTTCATCGTCGATCCGGAAGGCACCATCCAGCACGTCTACGCGACCAATCTCAATGTCGGCCGCAACCCGAAGGACACGCTGCGGGTGCTCGACGCGCTGCAGACCGACGAGCTTTGCGCCTGCAACCGCGAAGTCGGCGGCAACACGCTGGCGGCGTGATCGATCCGGCCGGCGCGCGACACTCGCGCGACCGGCCGACCCTCGCGCTCCGGTCCGCCGGAGTGCCTCCTCCTGACGCGAACGCGAAGAGCCCCTCATGTCGATCGACAGCCTGAAGTCACGCATCCCTGATTTCGCCAAGGACGTTCGTCTGAACCTGTCGACGCTCGGCTCCGACGAGACGCTGACGCCACAGCAAAAATACGGCCTCATGGTCGCCTGCGGCATCGCAAGCCGCAATCCCGAGGTGCGCGCTGCGCTCGAAGCCGAAGCCGCGCCGCATCTGACGCCCGCAGCGCTCGCCGCGGCCAAGTCGGCCGCCGCGATCATGGGCATGAACAATGTCTACTACCGCTTCACGCATCTGGTTTCGAACGGCGAATACCGCACGCTTCCGGCCAAGCTGCGCATGAACGTCATCGGCAATCCCGGCGTCGAGAAGGTCGATTTCGAACTCTGGTCGCTGGCGGTTTCCGCGATCAATGGCTGCGGCATGTGCATGGACAGCCATGAGGCCGTGTTGAAGAAGGCCGAGGTGCCGACCGAGATCGTCCATACGGCGGTGCGCTTCGCCGCGATCATCCAGTCCGCGGCGATCGCGCTCGAGGCTGCCGAGGCCGCTTGACGCCTTCGCGGCAAGCTGCCAATCCGGCAGCGCCCGACACGCATCGATGTGCTCCGGGTCCTGGCCCGGAGCTTTTCGTTTGCAAGACTTTGCCGACCGTCTTTCCGAGACCGCCCGCGACATCGAGGCGCTGCTTGCAGACCTCCTCGCGGAGACGACGCAGCCTGGCGAGATCGCGCGGCCGGCGCGGCTTTTGAATGCCATGCGCCATGCGATGCTGGGCGGTGGCAAGCGGCTTCGGCCGGCGCTGACGCTCGAAGTTGCGGCGCTTTTCGGCCGCGCGGATGCCGGCGTGCTGCGCACGGCTGCCGCCATCGAATGCCTGCATGGCTACAGCCTCGTGCATGACGATCTGCCGGCCATGGACGATGATGATCTCCGCCGCGGCCGGCCGACGGTGCACAAGGCCTTCGACGAGGCGACGGCGATCCTCTGCGGCGACGCGCTGCAGACGCTGGCCTTCGATATCCTCGCCGCGCCGGAGACCGACGGCGATGCAGTCATCCGGGCCGAACTCGTGCTTGGCCTCGCCCGCGCCTCGGGCCTTGGCGGCATGGCGGGTGGCCAGATGCGGGATCTCGAAGCCGAGAGCAGCGCGCTTGGCGAGGCGGCGACGCTTGAGATGCAGGCCATGAAGACGGGCGCGCTGATCCGGTTTTCCTGCGAGGCGGGCGCCATCCTCGGCCGCGCCGATGCCGAGGCGCGCCGACGGATCCGCCGCTATGGCGAGATCATCGGGCTCGCCTTCCAGCTTGCCGATGATCTTCTCGACGCCACCGCGACTCCCGAGGCGCTGGGCAAGGCGACGGCCAAGGATCAGGCGCGCGGCAAGGCGACGCTCGTCGCGCTCTACGGCATTCAGGAGACGCGGGCCCGCCTCGCCAATCTCGTCGCCGAGGCGGAGGGGCTGCTGGCACCGTTTGGATCCGCCGCGGAGCCGCTGGCCGAGGCCGCGCGCTTCGTTGCCCTGCGCGAGAGCTGAAGCCTTCCGGCCGGTTCCTTCTTTCATCCGACGGCTCGCGCTGCGTTGTCGGCGGAGCCGGCGCCAGATGGCGCTGACACCATGATGCGGCGTGTGCAACGCGTCTGGACTTGTCTTTGTGGTGACACGCGGTTTCGGCTATGCGCAGGTCAACGGTTGCTTTGCAGCGGCCTTCCGCGCAAATCTCACTCACAGCCATCCACAAGGGGAGTTTCCCAAACGTGTTTCCGAAACCCGTCGCCAAGCTTCTGCGCAATACCTACGAGTTCGAATCGAAGCCGATGGTCAAGCCGACGGGCTTCCGCGAATACGACGCGCGCTGGCTGTTCAACGACGAAATCAACCTGATGGGCGTGCAGGCGCTCGGCATGGGCCTCGGCACGCTGCTCGGCGAGATGGGCATCAAGCGCGAGATCGTGACCGGACACGACTATCGGTCCTATTCGGCGTCGATCAAGCTGGCGCTCGCGACGGGCCTGATGGCAGCTGGCTGCAAGGTGCACGATATTGGCCTCGCCGTGACGCCCATGGCCTATTTCGCGCAGTTCGAGCTCGACGTGCCGGCCGTCGCCATGGTTACGGCCTCGCACAACGAGAATGGCTGGACCGGCGTCAAGATGGGCGCGGCGCGGCCGTTGACCTTCGGTCCGGACGAGATGAGCCGCCTCAAGGAAATCGTCCTTTCGGCCGCCTTCAACCTCTCCAGCGGCGGTTCCTACCAGTTCCACGACAATTTCCCGGCCATCTACATGGCCGACATGACCAATCGGCCGAAACTGTCGCGCCCCATCAAGGTGATTGCCGCCTGCGGAAACGGCACGGCCGGGGCTTTCGCGCCGAAGGTGCTGGAAATGATCGGTGCCGACGTCATCCCGATGGACGCCGAGCTCGACTACACCTTCCCGCGCTACAATCCGAACCCCGAAGACATGAAGATGCTGCACGCGATCCGCGATGCCGTGCTGGAGCATGGCGCCGAGGTCGGTCTCGGCTTCGATGGCGATGGCGATCGTTGCGGCGTCGTCGATGATACCGGCGACGAGATCTTCGCCGACAAGGTTGGCGTGATGCTGGCACGCGATCTCTCGGCGTTGCATCCGGACGCGACCTTCGTCGTCGATGTGAAGTCGACCGGCCTCTTCGCGACCGATCCGGTGCTCAAGGCGAACGGCGTCGTCGCCGATTACTGGAAGACCGGCCACTCCTATATCAAGCGCCGCGTCAACGCGCTGAACGCGCTCGCTGGCTTCGAGAAGTCGGGCCATTATTTCTTCAATAAGCCGGTCGGCCGCGGCTATGACGACGGCCTCGTCTCGGCGCTCGCGATCCTCGATATGCTCGATCGCAACCCCGGCAAGAAGATGTCGGAGCTGAAGAACGCGCTGCCCAAGACCTGGGGCTCGCCGACCATGTCGCCGCATTGCGATGACGAGACGAAATATGGCGTCATCGACAAGGTCGTGAAGCGCTTCGAGGCGATGAAGGCGAAGGGCGAGCCGGTCGCCGGCCAGACCATCGTCGATCTCATCACCGTCAATGGCGTTCGCGTCGTAAACGAGGACGGCACCTGGGGTCTGGTGCGCGCTTCGTCCAACAAGCCGGAAATGGTGGTCGTGGTCGAAAGCCCGGTCTCCGAGGCGCGGATGCGCGAGATGTTCCACGCCATCGACGGTGTTCTGCGCGAGAACCCCGAGGTCGGGGCCTACAATCAGACGATCTGATCGCGGCGGGCGGCCGGGACGACCGGCCGCCTGTCCACAGCCGTCGTTTCCAGCGTGGCGCGGCGCTTCTCCCTCGTCTATCGTCGGATGAAAGCAACTTGGGAGACGCCCTGCCATGCCAGCCACACCCTTCGGCACGATGCCGGATGGAACCCCCGTCGAGGCCGTGACGATCGCGGCCGGTGGGCTCTCGGCCACCGTGATCACCTTTGGGGCGGTGATCCAGGACATCCGCCTCGAAGGCGTCCCACATCCGCTGGTGCTCGGGTTCCCGACGCTCGATAGCTATTTGCGCAATCCCAATTATTTCGGTGCCGTCGCCGGGCGCTATGCCAACCGCATCGCCGGGGGGCATTTCGCGCTGGACGGAACGCTGATCCAGCTTCAGCAGAACGAGGGCGTCAATCATCTGCATGGCGGCGCCGACGGTTTTGGCACGCGGGTCTGGACGCTGCTGCGCTCGGACGCATCGGGCGTGACGCTCGGCCTCGTCGATGAAGCGGGCACCAATGGCTATCCGGGCACGCTGACGGTCGAGCTGACCTATTCGATCGAAGCGCCGGCGACGCTCAAGACCAGCATCCGCGCCACGACCGACGCACCGACCATCGTCAATCTCGCGCAGCACAGCTATTTCAATCTCGCCGGCCATGGCGGCATTCTCGGCCACGAGTTGACCATTCCGGCCGAGACCTATCTGCCGATTGATGCGGGGAAGATCCCGACGGGTGAGCGGCGGCCGGTGGCCGGGACGGATTTCGATTTCCGCGCACCACGGCCGATCGGCCCAGTTGGCGGCGAGATCGTCGATACCTATGACCACAATTTCAACGTGACCGATGCGAAGACCGAGGCGCCGCACCTTCTGGCGCGCCTCGTCTCGGGCGAAAGCGGCGTCGCGCTCGAGGTGCTCTCGACCGAGCCGGGCGTCCAGTTCTATGGCGGGCAGATGATCACGGTCGCGGATGCCGGCATCAATGGCGAGGTTTATCGCGCCAATGCCGGTCTTTGCCTCGAGCCGCAGCTTTTCCCGGATGCGCCCAACCAGCCGGGTTTCCCGAGCGCGGTGTTGCGGCCGGGGGAGGTTTACCGGCAGGAAACTCTGTTCGCCTTCAGTCGAAGCTGAGCCTTGCGACGGAGCGCACAGGCGGGCTAACGGCAACAGGGCACATCGCTGGCGGGGCAGCGGAACGTTGGTTCGGAAGCTGAAAACGAGGGCAAAATGATGGGGCGTAACATTCTTCTCCGCTTGGCCGGCTCGGCACTCGCCGTGCTCGCCGTCGCCAGCTGCGCGAGCACCTCGGTGGTGCCGCTGTCGGCGGACACGATCCAGGTGACGGCGCAGGCCGATCCTGATTGCGGGCCGCGCGGCGCGCAGCAGGCGGCGCTGAAGCGGGCGGCCGTCGAGACGCTGCGGCGCGGCTTCGACAATTTCGTCATTCTCGGCATCCAGCAGGCCAACAATACGCGCGTCGTCGGCTACACGCCGGTGCAGGCGCAGACGACGTCCGATGCTGTCGGCACGGACTGGGGCAACTCGAGCTATGTCACGGGCCGGTCGACCACGACCTATTCCGGCGGCCAGGCGGTCGTTGGCGGCAGCTATGACCAGAACCTGACGGTCCAGATGTTCCGGCAGGGCGATCCGGGCTTCGACCGTGCCATTTCGGCCCGGGCGACGCTCGGCCCCAACTGGCAGAAGGCGGTCGCTTCCAAGGACGACGATTTCTGCTGATCGTTGGTGGATGACCGGTTTCGCGGCTGCACGGCTAATGGCTGCGAAACCACGCCTCCGGGCGTCAAGTAGGGTAGCGCTCCGGCCCGGTAGTGCACAATCTCCTTCCCTTCCTTCGTTGGCGACCCCATTCTCAGGGCTTCTACCAACTGCCGGGTGCTCCCGGCCGGAAGCCTTCCATGAGCAGCAATCGCTCGACCCATATTCGCCTGACGTCCCATCCCGGCGCGCAGGCGCCAGTCCGCTTTCCCATTCACTGGGGCGAGGCGGATCCCAGAAAGCGCGGCCCGGTGATCGGTACGGTGGTTCGTCCGGCCGATCGCAATGTCATCGGCACGCATGGCGGCTCCTATTCGCTCTATCGTGCGCTCGCGGTCTCCTCCGGCGCGCTCAATCCGATCCAGCGGCCGGACCTTCGCAACACGTCGCCCGTGATCGAGATCGGCCCGCATCCCCAATGGTCGGCGCCGGGCAAGATCGTTTCGCTCGATCCGTTCGGCCATCGGGCAGCCCAGATCTTCGCCGACCGGATCGCCGAGGGCGTCGACATCCGTCCGACCATCGCGATCACCAAGGCGCGGCTCACCATGGCCGAGCTGCATGAGGCGATCCGGCTGAAGCGCCTCGCGATCGACGGCGACATCGTGCACGAGAACGGCGACGTCTCGGTGGTGAAGGCCGCGATCGATCCGGTCTGGCACCTGCCGGGCATCGCGGCGCGATTCAATGTTTCCGAGGACCAACTGCGGCGGACGCTGTTCGAGCAGACGGGCGGCATGTATCCCGAACTCGTCACCCGGCCGGACCTCGACGTTTTCCTGCCGCCGATCGGCGGTATCACGATCTATGTGTTCGGCGATCCCGCGGCGCTCAGCGATCCCCGGCGGACGCTGGCTTGCCGCGTCCATGACGAATGCAACGGCTCCGACGTGTTCGGCTCGGATATCTGCACCTGCCGGCCCTATTTGATCCAGGGCATCGAGGAATCGATCAAGGAGGCGCAGAAGGGCGGCGTCGGGCTCGTCGTCTACAATCGCAAGGAGGGCAGGGCGCTCGGCGAGGTGACGAAGTTCCTCGTCTATAATGCCCGCAAGCGGCAAGAGGGCGGCGATCAGGCCGCGACCTATTTCGAGCGCACCGAATGCGTCGCCGGCGTCCAGGACGCCCGCTTCCAGGAGCTGATGCCCGATATCCTGCATTGGCTCGGCATCACGCGCATCGACCGCTTCATCTCGATGTCGGACATGAAATATGACGCCATCACCCGCTCGGGCATCGAGATCGTCGAGCGCGTGCCGATCCCGGAAGACCTGATCCCGCCCGACGCGCGCGTCGAGATGGACGCCAAGAAGGCCGCCGGCTATTTCAGCCCCGCCCCGCCGCCTTCGGCCGAGGATCTGACGAAGACCGTTGGGCGACCGCTGGAGAAATATTGATCCTTCTTTGTACCGGCATCGATCCCTCTGCCGGAGCTTGACCCGGCAATTCGGACTTCCTTTGTTGAGGGCAGCGAATTTGAACGGGCGCGGACTGGATTGACGGACCCCGCGTGGGAATGACAGACGGGGACATGTTCGCTGGCTCGGCTTTCCGCTGTCATGTGGATCGATCATCGAGCCTTGCGCTGTAAGGGCTTCACAGGGCGGCTATCCGGACCGGTCGCCGTCAGTTCAAGGATTATCCGCTTTGGCTACCGCTTCTTCTCTCCTCACAGCCGCTGCCGTTCGCGAGCGCGCGCACCGGATCTATGAACTCGGCATCGAGGGCGAACTCGAACATTTCGATGTCCATCTGGAGAAGCTGCCGGCGACGGCGGATTTCGTCCTTGAGACGATGCGTACGAACTATCCCGAACTCGACATGCCTTTCCATTCGCGCTGGCGCCATTTCGAGGCCGGCGGGATCGCACGCTGGGCGGGGCTCGCGGAGGCTGCGGGGCTGACCGAGGACCCGGTTCGCTTCGGTCGCGCGGCCTATGATCTCGCCATTGTCGGCGTCCTGCTCGACGCCGGCGCCGGTCCGGATTGGCGCTATGTCGAGCCGGCGACGGGCGAGACATTTGTCCGCTCCGAGGGCCTGGGTGTCGCGAGTTTCGCGATGTTCGCTTCGGGGCTTTTCTCAAGCGATCCGGCCGATCCGCTTCGCGCCGATGCGGCGGCGCTTGCCGCCCTGACCGCCGAGGAGCTTGGCGACGGCTTCCAGGCGGGTCCCGACAACCCGATCGTCGGGCTCGAAGGCCGGGTCCAGCTTCTGAATGCGCTGGGCCGCGCTGTTGCCGAGCGAGCGGACATTTTTGGTGAAGATGAGGCGCGGCCGGGCGGATTGTTCGACAAGGTGCTGGAAGGTGCCATCGACGGCAAGGTCGCGGCGCCGGATGTCCTGAAGCTCGTTCTCGATGGCCTCGGCTCGATCTGGCCAAGCCGCATCACGCTGGATGGCGTGTCGCTCGGCGATACCTGGCGGCATGCGAAGCTAGTCACCGACGACGAGACGACGCAACTGATGCCATTCCACAAGCTGTCGCAGTGGATGACCTATTCCCTGCTGGAGCCGTTGATCTGGACCGGTGTCGAGGTGGTCGATGTCGATGGGCTGACCGGGCTGCCGGAATATCGCAATGGCGGCCTCTTCATCGATATGGGCGTGCTGGTGCCACGCGCTGCCGATGCGGCCACGCGGCTTTGGCGTGCTGGCGATGAGTTTATCGTCGAATGGCGGGCGTTGACCGTGGCGCTGCTCGATCATACCGCCGACATGATCCGCGAACGCCTCGGTGTCGACAGCATCGCGCTGCCGCTTGCCAAGGTGCTGGAAGGTGGGACCTGGTCGGCGGGCCGGCGCATCGCGGCGCAGAAGCGCGAAGGCGGTGGCCCGCCGCTCCGCATCGAAAGCGACGGCACGGTGTTCTGAGGCTGCCGCTCAGTCCTTCCGGCTGCCGATCAGATAGTGCCAGCCGAGCAGGATTGGTCCGATCGTCAGCGCGACATCGGCGAGATTGAACACGAAGAGGCCGCGCGCGCCGAGGTGGAGATATAGAAAGTCGACCACATAGCCGAAGCGGATGCGGTCGATCAGATTGCCGATCGCGCCGCCGGCGATGAGCGCGAAGCCGATGGCCACGATGCGGCCGCCCTCGCTGGCCGTCGACCAGAGATAGAGCACGACAAGCGTGATCAGCGCTGTGCCGCCGACGATCAGCAGGCTGTCGAAGCCATGCGCGAAGGAGAAGGCGATGCCGGTGTTGTGGACGCGAAAAAGCGCGAGGATCGGCAGCAATTCGATGAACTGCTGGTAGGCAAGCTTTGCCTCGGCGACGGCCTTTGAAAGCTGGTCGATGATGACGACGGCGATGACGATCGAGAGGCCAAGCCGGGAGAGCGGTCCGGGCGGCCGCGTGGCAGCGGACGAGGCGTCGGTCATGCGAGCTTCAACCTGTCGCGGCGGATCTCGAACAGCATGACGCCGGTCGCGATCGCGAGATTGAGCGAATCCGCGCGGCCAGCCTGCGGGATCTTGACCAGCGTGTCGCAGGCCGCCGCGAAGCGGTCGTCGATGCCGGACTGCTCATTGCCCATCAGCAGCAGAACCGGCTTGTCATAGTCGACGTCGCGGTAGTCATGCTTGCCGGAAAGATGTGTGCCGACGACGATGCCCGGCCAGCGCTTCCGCCATTCGAAGAATTCGGCCACCGACAGGCGGGCGAGCGGCATATGGAAGATCGACCCCATGGTGGCGCGCACGGCTTCGACGCCGAAGGGATCGACGGTATCGCCGATTAGGATCACGCCCTCGGCGCCGACCGCGTCGGAGGTGCGGATGATCGTGCCGAGATTGCCTGGATCCTTGATCCCTTCAAGCGCAACCCAGACGCCGGTTGCGCTTGGGCGGATCGTCGCCGGATTGGTCAGGCGTTGCTCGAACACGCCGACGACCATCTGCGGATTTTCGCGCCGCGTGATCTTGGCGAGCACGGCTTCCGAGACTTCGAGCACATCGCCGCCGCGCGCATGCGCCCTCTGGGCCACGCGCTGCACCACCGGATGGTTCGCGACCTTGGCGCCATAGACGAGGATGCGGATCGGCCAATCCTCCTCGACGGCATCGGCGACCAGCTTCATGCCCTCGGTGACGAAGAGGCCGCTTTCCTTGCGGTATTTCGGCAGCGCGAGCGCTCGGATTTCCTTGATCGTTGGGTTGGTGAGGCTGGTCACCACGCGGATCTGGCCGGGAGTAGGGATCGACGCGTCGTCGGACATCAGGACCCTCTCGACCAGCGCGAGAACAACGAGGTCGACAGCACGCGGCCGCCGCCTTCCTCGCGAAGCAGCAGTTCGCCCGATTCGAGCGTGCCCGGCAATCCTCTGAGCGCCTCGGCCGAAAGCTCGTGCACGGCCATGAATGAGGCGCGGATCGAATAGGCCGAGAGGCAGAGGAAGAGCGCGTCGTCGGCGAGGAGCTGCCGGCAAAGCCGCATCATTTCCGGTAGCTTCTCGAAGATGTCCCAGACCTCGCCATTCGGGCCGCGCCCGAATTTGGGCGGGTCGAGAATAATGCCGTCATAGCGCGAGCCGCGCCGAACCTCGCGCTGCACGAACTTCATCGCGTCGTCGACGATCCAGCGCACCGGCAGGTCGGCGATGCCCGACATCGTCTGGTTCTCGCGCGCCCAGCCGATGGCCTTCTTGGAGGCGTCGACATGGGTGACTTCGGCGCCGGAAAGCGCCGCCACGAAGGATGCGATGCCTGTATAGCCAAAGAGATTCAATACCTTCGGCCGCCGCGTCGCCTGCTTGCAGAGACGGGCGAACCAGGCCCAGTGCATCTCCTGTTCCGGGAAGAAACCGACATGGCGGAAGGCTGTGAAGCGGCCGAGAAAGCGGATCTCATTGTCACCGGTTTCGCGCGGCAGCTTCCAGGCCATCGGCCAGGTTTCACCGATCGGCTTCTTGTAGCGCCAGCGTCCGTCCGAATCCTCGTCCTTGGCGCCGGTGAACACCGCATCGGCGTTATCCCATTCGGCCTCGGAAAGCCGCGGTGTCCACAGTGCCTGCTCTTCCGGCCGGACGATCCGGTAGCGGCCATAGCGCTCGAGCTTGCGGCCGTGGCCGCTGTCGATGAGCGCATAGTCAGGCCAGCCCTCCGTCTCCAGCATCAAGGGCCAGCGCGCGGCGGGACGGCCGTCACTGCGCAATTCGGGCATCTCGGCGGGCGAAGGGTTCTGCATGGCGGGTTCATAGTCCGCGGCCGCGCGAAAGCCAACCTTCTTCCCGATTATGGCCTTCTTCCCGGTTCAACGAGCGTGACCGGCCCGAGCCTCGCGACTTGTCGTTGCCCTATTCGCCGTGCCACCGTAAAGCTCTGCTGACGGCGACCGATGGATCGCCTGCGATGGTTTCGCCGTTATCAAGCTAGAAGCAGTGCCGGCGTATTCAGGCCCTGCAGAGGGAAGGGTGCTCCCATGGAAATGAACGGCGAATACCAGATCCCCGCGCGCCGCGAGGTGGTTTGGGCCGCGCTGAACGATCCTGCGGTTCTCAAGGCCTGCATTCCGGGCTGCGAAGCCCTGACGCGCACCGAAGACGGCCGGATGAACCTGACCGTCAGGACCCGGATCGGTCCCACCGAAGCGGTCTTCGCTGGTACCGTGACCTTCGCCGATGTTCTGGAGCCTGAACGCTGCACGATGCTGGGGGAAGCCGATGGCGGGCCCGCCGGCGCCGTCAAGGGCGCCGCCGATGTCCAGCTCGTCGTTGCGGGCGAGGGGACGATCCTGTCCTATGCCCTCAAGGCACAGGTTGGCTCCCAGTTGGCACAGCTCGGATCCCGGCTTATCGATACGTCCGCCAAAACTATGGCCAACGCCTTTTTCGCGGCCTTCGCCGCGCGCCTTGGAGGAGAACTCACTGTGATCGCGCCGCCGCTCGCCACCCCCGGCCCCGACGAAGCCGCAGAAGACGAACTTGTCGACCGCATCGAGCACCGCGTCGACGACGAGGCGGAAAACGTCTCCGAGATCGCGGAGGAGGTCGAGCAGGAGCTCGAAGTCGCGGCAGGACGCGGCGTTCTCGGCGGACCTTATGTCTGGGGCCTCATCGCTCTGCTCGTGGTCATCGTGGCGCTCGCCATCATGCGCTGAGCCGGTGCGACGCCCTTGGGATGTTGGGGCGCTGATCATCCGGTGGTGGCCGAACGGTGCCGGAAGCCCTATGTTGACCGGCAGTTTCCACTTTGCCGCTCAGCGCAGCGCCTGAAGAACCGTTCATGATCGTCTGTTCCTGCAACTTCCTCTCCAAGGCCGACATTCTCGCGGCGGCGGAAATGCTCCAGCGCGAGCAGCCCGGCCGGCCGCTGACTCCGGCGCGGATCTATCGCGTGCTCCAGGTCCGCGCACAGTGCACCGTGTGCTTCGCGCTGGTCCGCCGGCTCGTGATGGAGTCGGGCCTTGCCGTTACCTGCCCCGAGCCGCTTGGTTCCGGATCAGAGGACGAGCGCGATCCTGCGCTGTTCGCGTAGCGGCCTGCGCCGCCCGCCTGCCAGATTGACCATTTGACCCCTGGCGCCGCGCGCCCTAGCTTCGTCTGGAATCATTCCAGAAGGAGAGCCGACATGAAGGGTGACGCGCGGGTCATCGAGCATCTTAACCGGGCGCTGCGGCTGGAGCTGACGGCGGTCAACCAGTACTGGCTCCATTACCGGTTGCTCGAGGACAAGGGTTTCATCAAGCTCGCCAAGAAGGAGCGCGCGGAATCCATCGAGGAAATGCACCATGCCGACCGGCTGGTGGCCCGCATCATCTTCCTCGAGGGCTTCCCGAACATGCAGGTGCTCGATCCGCTCGAGATCGGGCAGACGATCGAGGAGATCCTCGAGGCGGACCTGCGCGGCGAATACACGGCCCGCAACTACTACAAGGAAGCGCGCGACGGCTGCCACGAGGCGGGCGACTATGTCTCGATGAAGCTGTTCGAGGAGCTGATGATGGACGAGGAGGGGCATATCGACTTCCTCGAGACCCAGCTCGACCTCCTGCGCGAGATCGGCAAGGAACGCTACGCCCTGCTCAATGCGGCTCCAGCCGACGACGCCGAATAGGCTTCCCGACAGGATCGCGACAACATCGAACGGCCGCCTTCGCGCGGCCGTTTTCTGTGGCACCCTGCCTGTTCTTTGGGGTGGCCGCACACCATCCGATTGCTTGACGTGGCGCCGAGCCGCCGCCTAGTTTCGGCCGCCTGTCTCTCCTCATCCCGCAAGGATTCCGGTCTCATGCCCAAGAAACTCATTCTCGACGTCGACACCGGAACCGACGATGCCGTCGCGATCATGCTCGCGGCGCTGCATCCCGAAATTGACCTCGTCGGCGTCACGACCGTGAACGGCAATGTCGAGGTCCAGTATTGCACGGACAATTCGCTGCGCGTTCTCGACCATATCGGCCGCTCCGACATCCGCGTCTACCAGGGCGCCGATCGCCCTCTGGTGCGGACGGGCCATCCGATCGCCAAGCGTTATGAGGATGGCGGCGAGAAATACCATGTCGAGCAGCTGCCGATCCCGGATGCGACGTCACGGAAGGCCGAGAAGACGGCCGTCGAGTTCCTGATCGAGACCTACCGCGCAGCGACGGATCCGATCGTGCTGATGCCGGTTGGGCCGCTCACCAATATCGCAGCGGCGCTGGCCGCCGATCCGGGCTTCGTCAAGCGCGTGCCGGAATTGATCATCATGGGCGGCGGCTATGCCTTCGGCAATGTCACCGCGACCGCCGAATTCAACATCTGGGGTGATGCCGAGGCGGCGGCGCGTGTGATGAATTCGGGTTTCGAGAAGATCACGCTGGTGCCGCTCGACGCGACGCATCAGGCGCTGATGACGATTGCCGATTGCGATCGTCTCGCCGCGCTCGGCACGCCGGCTGCGACCGCCACGGCGGAGATCGTTCGTTTCCGCATCGATGTACACGACAAGTACCAGAAGATGGGCGAGGATGGCGGCGCGGCGCCGGTGCATGACGCTGTCTGCGTCGCCTATCTCGTCGATCGCGATATCCTCGCGACGCGTCCCTATTTTGTCGAGGTCGAGACGGCGAGCCCGCTGACGGTCGGCACGACGATCGTCGATACGCAGCGCCGCACGGGCTTTCCGGCGAATGTCGACCTCGCGCTCACAGCCGATCCGCGCCGCTTCGTCGACATGCTGGCCGAGACCTTCGCAAAGCCGCATGGCGGCCGCTGACGGCCTTAGCAGGTCGGCCCGGTGATCGTCTTGCCGAGCCGGGGCTGCTGCAGGATGCTGTCGCTCATGTTGAAGGTGCCGGTCAGCACATAGCCGATCTTCGGCGTGAAGGCATAGCTCGCATTGACCATCACCAGGAAGCCGTTGGCGACGGCCAGGTTGGCCGGCACGGCTGCCGCGCTGCCCTTGGCCGGGCAGGCGGCGCCGTTATACCCCCGTGCCCAGGCGACGGTAGGCTTCTTTTTCGCATCCATGGTGACGCCGATGACGGTCGCCTTCATCAGCGACGTCTCATAGGGCTCGAGGATCGATTGGCCGGCATTGAAGATGTCGGCGACGTTCGTCGCAGTGAGATTTTGGCTCGATTGCGCGACGAGGTCGGCCATGGCCGCCGTAGCGTGGTTGAGCTTGCGCTTGATGCTGACGGCGTCGTTGACCTCCACGCCGCCAACATAGAGCGTCAGCATCATTGGCAGGATCAGCGCGAATTCGAGCGCCGCGAGCCCGGATGTCGATCTGAGGAAGCGCGACCGGACGGGGCCCGTCATGGCTGCGGTGAAGCGGCTGAAAAGGGCGATCTGCATCGGTCCTGTGCTCACCAGTTGAAAGGTTCGTTGCGGAAGGCGACGACGGCGTTGAGCAGCTTCGTCTTGCCGTTCGATCCGGTGCCGAGGGTCGCCAGCCGGTTGAGCACGATCGGCCAGTCGTAATAGACGCGCACGACGACGATGTCGGAACCATGGCCAGGGCTGTAGGCGAAATTGCTGTCGTCGAGCGATCCGTCCGCCTTCACCGGCGTGGCGAGAGCCATGGCGCCGAAGCTGGCGGCTGTGCGCACATCGACCTTGATCTTCGCGCAGTCGAACAAGCCGTTCGCCTCGGAGCAGACGCTGTCCCGAAAGGTGCTGATGCTGAAATTCTTCTGCTGCGCCTGGCCGGTGCGGATCAGGCGGGCGGCGCTATTGGTCGCCGTGTCGAGCGCGCTGTCGGCGAACATCATGATGCCGGTTTCCAGCATGCCCGCGACGAGGCCGAAGAACGGCAGCGCGATCAATGCGAACTCGACCGCAGCCGTGCCACGGGTGTTGCCCCAAAAACGGCGGCGCAAGCGGTCTGGCTGTGCCCCAGCGGTCAGAGCGGCCATGAACAGAAGCTCCCCAGCGAGCGCGCGCCATGCGCGCCCTTTGCCTCGCCTTGAGCTACCAGCGAGGCGTTGAGGAATGTTTGTCCGCTTTGTCGAAAATTCGGCCCGCTACGGCAAGGTGCTGTTAACCCTCCCCGTGCGGGTGGATCAGTTCGGCTGGCCGGTGGCCCCCTGCACGATCGCATTGCGGCCGGCGAGTTGTGACTGTGCGTCGGCGAAGGCGCCATTGGTATCGCCGAGCGTCAGCACCGGCTGGCAATCCGGCGCACAGGAGAAGCTGCGACGGTCGGCGCCGGAATAGACGGTGACCATCTGATCGTCGGAGGCGGAAACGGTCAGCAACTCGTCGGCGATCGGCTCTCCGGCCTCGTCGAGCACAATGAGATTGGTCGTACCGAAGCTGCGGCCGGTGATGATCAGGGTCTGCCGATCCTGGATGGTCGCATCGGCGATGGCCGGATTGCCGACCACGACCGTCGCGGCAGGGCGCGAGACGCGCATGACCTTGGCGCGGTCCATCTTGATCGCCAGCGCGTCGCTGGCATGCGCGATCCCGCTCGCCGCAGCCAACGCCAGCGGGACACAGAGCACAAGCGCCGCGCAACGTGCGCGCGCCGTGAGGCGGCGCGGATGGGCGGCGGTGCACCGGTTCATCAGCATGGCTCGGGAAGTCCTCGTGTCGCGGCGCGGCGCGGCAGGCGCCCAGTCCTCGTCGGAAGCATGGCCGAGGATGGTGAATGAAGCCTTAAGCGACAGGCTCGACCGTGTGGCCGGCATCGAGAAAAAGGCGAGCGGCAGCGCCTTACACGCGCATACGCGCATGCGTTCATGACCGCCTGCAGGTGGACCAAACGGCGATGTTGCCGCGGCTGCCGGCGCCGTGGCTGGCCATGCCCACGCGTTAACGGGGAATTCCACCCTCCCGGCCGGCGCCGTGCCCCGAAACGGCGAACACGGTGCGTGCATTGGCGTCGCTCAGGCTGCCTCCGGGAAAGCGACTTCCGGGCATCCTGAATGCCGGGTTAAGGGGCATGATTAACAAGTCGACAACAAAAGAACAGCGATTTGAAAAAGCGATAAATTACAATTGTCTCCAGTTTCGCCGGGGAATTCTGGTTAATTTTCAGTAGAAAGATACGGGATTTACTCCAATTTGATTTAACTAAGGCTCAGGAGGTGCCTGTTAAGTTGATCCTCGTTGAGGGCCACGAACGAACACGCAGTGAGCCTCAGAAATTCAAGTTCAAATCGTCATCATCCAAGTATCGGGGAAATACCATGAAGTCTCTCTTCGTCCGTTTCGTGAAGAACGAGTCCGGCGCCACCGCCATCGAATACGGCCTGATCGCCGCGCTGATGGGCGTTGCCATCATCGCTGCCGTGGCAGCGCTGAGCCCCAAGCTCCTCACCGCTTTCACTGACATCGGCACGGGCCTGACCAACAATACTGCCAAGATGGCCGGCGGCTGACGCGGCGCTTCTTCAACACCAGGTCATCACGGCCGCGACAGGACCGTGATCCATTGCATCCCGCCATCGCGCGCCTTCAGGCCAGCGCGATGGCGAGATACCATAACGGACGGCACATCATGAGCGCGTTTCTCGAAACCTGCCTTTACTTCGCGTTTCCTGTAGCCGTGGTCGCTGCGGCGTTTTCAGATCTCGTCACAATGACGATCCCAAACCGGCTTTCAGCCGCTCTCGCACTCATATTTCCGTTCGCCGCTCTGGCTGTCGGCATGCCCCTTGCGGTGTTTGGAATGCACATTGTCGCCGGTCTTCTCGTGCTCGGCGTTGGCATCATCATGTTTTCGCGCGGCTGGATTGGCGGCGGCGACGCCAAGCTTGCGGCGGCCATCGCGCTCTGGCTGGGATTTGACCAGCTTCTCGTTTTCTTCGTCTATGCGAGCCTTTTCGGCGGCATGCTGACGCTTGGAATTCTGGCCTTCCGCTCGCGCATGGTTCCCGCCTTTGCGCTGCGCCAGGAATGGCTGATGCGGCTGCACGACAGGGATGCCGGAGTGCCCTACGGCATCGCGATCGCTGCCGGTGCCATGATGATCTATGCCGAGACGCCGTTCATGGCGCTTTCGGGAAGCTTGATCTGAAGTCTCGGTAAGACTTTGTTAAGCAATAATTCTCACCTCTCGTTAACCATAGATATACCACTTTCGGGCGAGATTGCGCCATCAACTGAACTACTCCCCTCAAAGGAAATCTCACCATGAAGACGGCGCGTGTCGCAGTGATTGGCGTTGCCGTAGTGGCAGGCCTGGCGGCCGCTCTTCTGGCGAGGCAACTGCTCAACCGGCCCACTCCCGTCGCCACCGCTGCTGCGGCTCCAGTCATCGCCTCGGCCGATGTGCTGGTCGCGAGCCGGGATCTGCCGATGGGCACCGCTCTCGATGCATCCGCGTTCAGGTGGCAGAACTGGCCAAAGGACGGGGTGTCCGCCGGCTACGTCACGCGCGACGTCAAGCCGGGCGCCGATACCGAGCTGACCGGCTCGATCGCGCGCACGAGCTTCGTGGCAGGCGAACCGATCAACGAGGCGAAGCTGATCCGTTCCGACCGCGGCTTCATGTCGGCGATCCTGCCGGCCGGGCAAAGGGCCGTCGCCACCGCAATTTCGGCCGATACATCGGCGGGCGGCTTCATCCTGCCGAACGATCGTGTCGACGTCATCATGACGCGAAAGCTCGACAACGGCGGCGGCGCGCAGGACCGCTTTACCACCGAGACGGTCCTTTCCAACGTCCGCGTGCTGGCGATCGACCAGACGATTGGCGAGAAGGACGGCGAGAAGGTCGTGGTCGGCCAGACAGCGACCCTCGAACTCTCGTCCGAGCAGGCGCAGATCCTGACGGTGGCGCAGCAGATGAGCCAGAACCAGAAGCTGACGCTGGCCTTGCGCAGTCTCGCCGACGCGACGGCGACCGCCGATCCTGACGCGGTGCATCTTATCCAGAATGGCGGTGGGCGCGGGGCCGTGCGCATCGTTCGCAACGGCGTCACCCAGCAGGTGGAAACCCGATGATTTCGAAGCCTGTCGCGACGTTCGTGGGGAAGCCGATGATGATCACTCTCGGCCGCGCATCGGCGTTTGGCCGCTTCGCGATGGCTGCGACCATTGCGGCGAGCCTCGCCTGCATGCCGGCCATGGCGCAGGCCGCAGGCAGCGATTCCACCGTGTCGCTGCCGATGGGCGCCTCGCAGACCCTCTCGCTCGGCTATCACAAGTCGAAGATCATCGACCTGCCGAAATCGGCCCGTGACGTGATCGTCTCGGATCCGCGCATCGCAACGGCCGTGCTGCGCGACTCGCGCCGCATCTTCCTGACCGGCGTCACCGTCGGCCAGGCCGACCTCTTTGTGCTCGACCAGGGCGGACAGCAGATCCTCCATCTTTCGCTGCTCGTCGAGCGCGACACGGGGGCTCTGCAGACGATGCTCAACCGCTTGATCCCGGACTCCAGGATCCATGTCGAGCTGATGAACGACAACATCGTGTTGACCGGCACGGTGAAGAACGCCAGCGACGCCAACAAGGCGCAGCAGCTGGCCGACATGTTCGGCAATGGCAGCCAGAACACCGGCACAAGCGTCAGCGAGTCGAGCGCGAACAGCGGTGGCAGTGGTGGTGGCATAGCCAGTTCGTCGGATGGCGATGCCCGCAAGAGCAATGTGCTCAATCTCCTCACCATCGAAGGCGAGGACCAGGTCCAGCTCAAGGTGACCGTCGCCGAGATCGATCGCAATGTCGCCAAGCAGCTCGGCGTCAACATCACCGCGGTTGGCGGGCAGATCGCGGCGCTCGCGACCAACAATCCCTTTGCGATCGCCGGCCCGCTGTTCTCACCCGTCAACCGGGCAGTCGTCGCCTCGGCCGGCGGCGGTTCGGGGGTCACGGCCGAGCTTCAGGCCATGGAGCAGAACGGCACGGTGCGTATTCTGGCCGAGCCAACGCTGACCGCCATTTCCGGCGAACCGGCGACGTTCCTCGCCGGTGGCGAGTTCCCGGTTCCGACCGGCTATGACGCGACCAACAATCAGCTCACCGTCTCCTACAAGTCCTACGGCATTTCGCTCGGCTTCACGCCGATCGTGCTTTCAGAGGGCCGGATCAGCCTCAAGGTGAAGACCGAGGCGTCCGACATCTCCAATGAGGGGGCGGTGTCGATGGGGCAGTACAAGATTCCGAGCCTCAAGGTGCGGCGCGCGGAGAGCACGATCGAATTGCCGTCAGGTGGCTCGCTGGTGCTCGGCGGGCTGTTGCAGGACAACATCCAGCAGGCCCTCACCGGCTTTCCCGTTCTGATGGACGTGCCGATCCTCGGCTCGCTGTTCAAGAGCCGCGACTTCAAGCGCAACCAGACCGAACTAGTGATCATCGTCACGCCCTATATGGCGAAGCCGGTCGCGCGCACCGCGCTGGCCCGCCCCGACGATGGCTTCGAGACACCGAGCGATGCATCGGTGACGTTCCTCGGACGGCTCAACCGGATCTACGGCACGGTCGGCCATCCGGTGCCGCGCGGAAATTATGCCGGCAATTACGGCTTCATCTACGATTGATCGGGCGGGGACATCATGATTTCGCTGCATCGGCTTAGTTTCGGCAGGTTCCTGCCGGCCGCCGCCGCGCCGCGCTCGAAGCGCGTGCTGGTGCCGCTCGCGGCCCTGGTTCTCGTCTCGGCGCTCGCGGGCTGTGCCAACACCACCTATGACGTGACCGGCGCGGTTCTTGGGCCGGACGACTATCGCTATCGTCATCCGATCCTGATCGACCAGCAGCTGGCGACGCTCGACGTGCCTGTCGGGATCGAGGTGCCGAAGCTTGCGCCGCGCATGGTGGGCAATATCACCGGCTTCGCGCAGAAATACCGTGCCTCCGGCGCGGGCACGATGGCGATCATCGTTCCGAGCAACAGCCCTGATACAAGCAGGGCGCAGAGCATCGCGCGCCAGACCGCCGACGCGCTTGTCGCTGCCGGGGTTCCGCGCCGTCAGATCGATGTCCGCACCTATCCGGCCGGTGCCGAGGAAGTCGGGGCGCCTGTTCGTCTCGCCTTCGCGCGGATCGGCGCCCATGTCGATGGTTGCGGCCAATGGCCGATGGAAGACCAGAAGATGTGGATGAAGACCGAGAACCGCAGCTATTACAATTTCGGATGCGCGACGCAGCAGAACCTCGCGGCGACAACGGCCAATCCGCTCGACCTGCTCTATCCCCGCGGCATGACCCCGGCCGACGCGACGCGCCGCATGGCGGTCCTCGGCAACTATCAGCAGGGCACGAATCCGTCTGCAACGTATGCCGGGCTCGACAATATCAACACGATCTCGGGCCTCGGAGGAAACTGATGCTCAGCCTGGCGCTCGACAACGCGGCTGCCGAACCGGCGCTGCAGGCGGAGGCGACCTCGCTCGTCGATGTCAGGCCGATCCCGCGGATTTCGATCCAGGTCTTCTGCGAGTCGGCCGATCTCGCTGCGATCATGGAACTTGCGGCGGCCGACCGGCGCATGGCACGGGCGCATGTCAAGGTGCAGATGGGTGGGCTCGCGGCAGCAGGCGAATTCTATCGCCAGGCGCCGACGCCAAACCTCATCATGGTCGAGTCGCGCCAGACCGGCGATCGGCTGATCGCCGAACTCGATCATCTCGCCGAAGTCTGCGACAGCGGCACCAAGGTGGTGGTGATCGGCCATGCCAATGATGTCGAGCTTTATCGCCGCCTGATCCGGCGCGGCGTCAGCGAATATCTCGTCGTCCCGCTCGATATGGGACGGGCCATCAAGACGGTCGCCGACCTTTATCTCGACAGCGCCAAGGCGCCGCTCGGCCGCTCGATCGCCTTTATCGGCGCCAAGGGCGGTGCGGGCTCGTCGATGATCGCGCACAATGTCGGCTGGGCGATCGCCAAGGCGTTCCAGAGCAATGTCGTGATCGCGGATCTCGACGTCGCCTTTGGGACGGCCGGTCTCGACTTCAACCAGGATCCCGCCCAGGGCATCGCCGATGCGCTGGGCGCGCCGGAACGGCTGGATGACACGTTCCTCGAACGGCTGCTCGCGCGCTGCTCGGATCACCTCAGCCTTCTCGCGTCGCCGGCGACGCTCGACCGCACCTGCGATTTTGACGAAACCGTCTTCGAAGGGATCGTCGAGGTGGCGCAGGCGGGTGTGCCGGCGCTGGTGCTGGATGTTCCGCATGTCTGGACGGCCTGGGCGCGGCGAACGCTGATCTCAGCTGACGAGATCGTGCTGACCGTCGAACCGGACCTTGCCAATCTTCGCAACGCCAAGAACCTCATGGACCTCCTGCGGCAGTTGCGTCGCAGCGATGCGCCGCCGCGGCTCGTGATCAACAAGCAGGGCGTGCCGAAACGGCCGGAGATCAAGGTGGCCGATTTTGCCGCCGCGCTCGCCATCGAGCCGATCGCGGTCATCCCGTTCGAGCCGCAACTCTTCGGCACCGCCGCCAATAACGGCCAGATGATTGCCGAGACCGATCCGAAGAGCGGCGCGGCTGCCGCCTTCGAGCAGATCGCGCAGCTCGTCACCGGACGTGCCGAGGCGAGACACAAGAAAGCCGGCGCGCTCGCGCCGCTTCTCGCCAAGCTGCGCGGCAAGAAGAGCGGAGCCGCGTGATGTTCGGCAAGCGCGGTGGCACGACAGACAAGGCGGTCGCGCGGCCGCTCGGCGTCGTCGCCAGCGGGCCCGCCGCGCCGCCCGAACGCGTGGCCCAGATCGTTGCGCCGTCGATCATCGACGAGCGCGGCGGACGATCGGACGACTTCTACGCCACCAAGGCGACCATCTTCGCCGCGCTGATCGAATCGATCGATCTCGGCCAGCTCGCGAAGCTCGATCTCGATTCGGCCCGCGAGGAAATCCGCGACATCGTCGGCGACATCGTGTCGCTGAAATCGATGGTGATGTCGATCTCCGAGCAGGAGGACCTGCTCGAGGACATCTGCAACGATGTGCTCGGCTATGGACCGCTCGAACCGCTGCTGGCGCGCGACGACATCGCCGACATCATGGTCAATGGCGCCGGTCGCACCTATATCGAGGTGCAGGGCCGCGTCCAGCTGACGCCGATCCGCTTCCGCGACAACACCCAGTTGATGAACATCTGCCAGCGGATCGTCAGCCAGGTCGGCCGCCGCGTCGATGAATCGAGCCCGATCTGCGATGCGCGCCTGCCCGACGGCAGCCGCGTCAACGTCATCGCGCCGCCGCTCGCGATCGACGGCCCGACGCTGACCATCCGCAAGTTCAAGAAGGACAAGCTGACGCTGCCGCAACTCGTGCGCTATGGCACGATCACGCCGGAGGGTGCCACGATCCTCGAGGTGATCGGTCGTTCGCGCTGTAATGTGCTGATCTCGGGCGGCACGGGCTCAGGCAAGACCACGCTGCTCAACTGCCTGACGGCCTCGATCGAACAGACCGAACGCGTCATCACCTGCGAGGATGCGGCGGAGCTGCAATTGCAGCAGCCCCATGTCGTGCGGCTGGAGACGCGGCCGCCCAATCTGGAAGGCGAGGGCGAGGTCACCATGCGCGACCTCGTCAGGAACTGCCTGCGCATGCGGCCCGAGCGGATCATTGTCGGCGAGGTGCGCGGGCCCGAGGCGTTCGATCTGCTGCAGGCGATGAACACCGGCCATGACGGCTCGATGGGCACGCTGCATGCCAACAGCCCGCGCGAGGCGTTGTCGCGCATCGAATCCATGATCACGATGGGCGGCTTCAGCCTGCCGTCCAAGACGCTGAAGGAGATGATCGTCAACTCGATCGACGTCATCATCCAGGTCATGCGCCTGCGCGATGGTTCGCGCCGCATCACCCATGTCACCGAGGTGCTCGGCCTCGAAGGCGACGTCATCACGACGCAGGACATCTTCCTCTACGACATCCTCGGCGAAGACCAGAACGGCCGCATCATCGGCCGCCATCGCTCGACCGGCATCGGTCGCCCGAAATTCTGGGAGCGCGCCCGCTACTTCAACGAAGAGAACCGCCTTGCGGCCGCGCTCGATGCGGCCGACGCGGGCGAGGATGCCGTCGGAGCGGCCTGATCAGATGCTGGGATCGACAGGGCTGATCGCCGCCATCGCCGTGCTCACCATGCTGAGCGTCGGCAGCATCGCCTATGTCATCCTGGCCGGCCGCATTCGCGACGAGAACCAGATCGAGAACCGGCTCGCCGGCCTTCAGGCCAAGTCTATGGCGGTAGCGGCGGCGGGGCGGACGAGCGACGCGACGAAACGGCGCAAGACAATCCAGGAAACGCTCGAGGAGATGGAGCGCAACCAGAAGGCACGGCAGAAGCGCACGGACTCGCCGCCGCTGATGCTGCGGCTGCAGCAGGCGGGGCTCAACTGGACGCGCCGCACCTTCGTCGTCATCAGCATCGTGGCTGCGCTCGTCATCGGCGTGATCGCCTTTTTCGCGGGGCTGCCGCTCTATGCCGTCGCGGCCGCGACGATCGGCGCCGGGCTCGGCCTGCCGCGCTGGATTGTCGGCCGTCTGCGCAAGCGCCGCTTCAAGCTGTTCATGGCCGAGTTTCCAAATGCGGTCGACGTCATCGTGCGCGGCATCAAGTCGGGCCTGCCAGTCGGTGATTGCCTGCGCATCATCGCGACCGAGGCGAAGGAGCCGGTGCGCAGCGAATTCCGGCTGATCGTCGACGAGCAGCAGGGGCTCGGGCTGCCGCTCGCCGAAGCGGTTGCCCGGCTGCCGGAACGGGTGCCCGTCACCGAGGCGAATTTCTTCGCCATCGTCATCGCCATCCAGCAGCGCGCTGGTGGCAATCTGTCCGAGGCGCTTGGCAATCTCTCGCGGGTCCTGCGCGAGCGGGCCAAGATGTCGGGCAAGATCCAGGCGATGAGCATGGAGGCCAAGGCTTCGGCCTGGATCATCGGCGTGCTGCCCGTCGGCGTGATGGCCGTCACCTTCGTGAGCAGCCCGAAATACATCATGCTTCTCTTCACGGAGCCGCTCGGCAACGTCATCCTCGGCTGCTCGGCCGTCTGGATGCTGATCGGCATCCTGGTGATGCGGAAGATGATCGACTTCAAAATCTAGGCGGGCGTTATGCTGCAGACCTTCATCCATATGCTGACCGATCCGCAGGTGTTGATTGCCGCCTTCTCGGCGATCACCGTCGCCGCAACGGTGATCGGCATCGCGCTGCCGCTGATTGATCGCGACCGGCTGCCGGCCCGGATGAAATCGGTGGCGGTGGAGCGGGAGCGCATCAGGGCGCGCGAGCGCGCCAAGCTCGAGCGCAACCGCATTTCGCTGCGCACGGAGCCGCGCGCCTATATGCGAAGCGTGGTCGAACGCTTCAATCTGCGCGAGGCCCTCGTCGACGAGAATACGATCAGCCGCCTGCGCATGGCAGGTTATCGCGGCCAGGCTCCGCTGACCGTGTTCCTGTTCTTCCGGTTCATGCTGCCGTTCGTCGTCTTTGCAGGGGCGCTCGTCTATTTCTTCGTGCTTTCTCAGTCCGAGCAGCCTTTCTTCGTGAAGATTTGCTATGCGCTGCTCGCCGGCGGAGTGGGCTTCTACCTGCCGGTCATCTTTATCACCAACAAGGTGCAGAAGCGGCAGACCTCCATCAGGCAGGCCTGGCCGGATGCGCTCGATCTCGTACTGATCTGCGTTGAAGCCGGCATGTCGGTGGAGGCGGCGTTCCGCAAAGTGGCGGAAGAGATCGGCAGCCAGTCACCGCCGCTCGCCGAGGAGCTGCTGCTGACCACCGCGGAGCTCTCCTATCTGCCGGATCGACGGCAGGCCTATGATAATCTGGCGCTGCGCACGGGTATCGATCAGGTCAAGAGTGTCGTGATGGCGCTGACGCAGGCCGAGCGCTACGGCACGCCGCTGGGGCAATCGCTGCGCGTCATGGCGCAGGAAAGCCGCGACCAGCGCATGAACGAAGCGGAGAAGAAGGCCGCTGCGCTGCCGCCGAAGCTGACCGTTCCGATGATTCTCTTCTTCCTGCCGGTGCTGTTCGCGGTGGTCGCAGGCCCGGCCGCGATCCAGATCATGCAGGTTCGCCACTAGGGAAAGCGCCGCCGCCCTGTGTCGGACGAATAGTAGTTCAGCCAGCGCTCTGGACCGGCGGCATCGGCTGCGCAGTCGTCCTTGTCGGCTGTGCGATCTGCTTCTGTCGCGCCAGCATGGCCTGGAGATAGGCGACGTTTTCGTCTGCCTGCTGCGGCGATATTTCGGTGCGGGCGATCTGCTGCGCCTCGGCGAAGCGGCCCTGCAGGCCGACCACCAGAGCAAGGTTCTGGCGGATGCGGCTGTCGGCGCCCGGCTGGGCCACGGCGACGCGCAGCACCTTCTCCGCATCCGGCAACTGGCTGGTCAGCACATAGGAAATGCCGAGATTGGAAAGGACCGTCGGATCGTTCGGCTTGATCGCCAGCGCCTTCTGATAGAGCGCCCTCGCATCGTTGGGATGGCCGAGCTGGTCCAGGATGGCGCCCTCGGCCGAGAGCAGCCGCCAATCGGGCTGGTCCGGGGTCTGCGCGCGGCGGACAGCGTCGAGCGCCTGCTCGAACTGGCCGTTGGAGGCCAGCGCCTTGCCATAGGCGGCGAGCACTTCGCGGTCGGTCGAATAGCGGATGGCCGCCTTCTGCAGCACCGCGACGGCCTGGTCTGTGTTGCCGACCCGGCGCAGCGCGGCGGCGTAGTTGATTGCATTCTGCTTGTTGGCCGGATCCTTGGCGTAGCGGGCGCTCCAATAGGAGACGGCCTGCTGGAAGTCCGCCGCTGTCAGCGGCTTGCCGACCGATCCGGTCGTCCCGCGATCGACGCCGGACCCCGTCGTGCAGCCGGCGAGCGCCAGTTGGGCGACCAGCATCGCACTGGCGAGCGGCCAGCCAAACCGTCGGACAACGGAGCGTTCGGAGCGGGAAACGGCAAGCGGCATGGCGGGGACCCGAGGATGCGTATCGACGCGGGGAACTGCCGTGAAGCAATAATTGGTTAACCCTAATGACTGGTTAACCAACGCAATCGCCCGGCCGTCCGGCCCTGTCCAATGGACGCATTGCCGGGCGGGAGAGGGTGGTCCATGATCGCGGCCTTCCTTTTGCCTAACCGCGGGTCAGTGCATTGCCAGATAGCCTCATCGAAGGTTCGGACGTCTCCGTTCCGGTTCACGCCGTCCCGACTGAAGGCCTCGACGCAATTCTCTCAACGCTGTCCGACGTTGAGGCGAGCTGGGCCCGCGCGACAGGTTTCGACGCGGCGATGGGCGCGGTCACCATCATCGCCGATGCCAAGGGCGGCATCGGCCGCGTGCTGTTCGGACTTGGAAAGACCGATGCCTGGCGGCGGGCGCCGCTCGGGATCGGCAAGCTGCCGGCGATCCTGCCGGCCGGTGACTATGAGTTCGTGACGAATCTTCCGGATCCGGCGCTTGGCGCGCTTGGCTGGGCGCTCGGCAACTATGCCTATAGTCGCTACAAGACGACGCGGCAGCCGACGCCACGGCTGGTGATCCCGCGCGGCGTCGAGATCGCTGCGGCCCGCAGCCTCGCCCGGTCGGTCACGCTGGTGCGCGACCTCGTCAATACGCCGGCCAATGACCTCGGACCGGCCGAGCTGTCGCTGCAGATCTTCGCTCTGGCCGAGCGGCATGGCGCCAAGGTTTCGGAAATCGTCGGGCCGGCGCTGCAGGCGGCGAATTTCCCGCTGATCCATGCTGTCGGCCGCGCCGCGTCGGAAGACCGCCAGCCGCGCCTCGTCGATCTCGTCTGGGGCAATACCGATCACCCCAAGGTGACGCTGGTCGGCAAGGGCGTGACCTTCGACACCGGCGGCCTCGATATCAAGCCGTCAAGCGGCATGCTTCTGATGAAGAAGGATATGGGCGGCGCTGCCAATGCGATCGGCCTCGCGCAACTGATCATGGAAGCGGGACTGCCGATCCGCCTGCGCCTGCTCGTGCCAACCGTCGAGAATGCGATTTCCGGCCCCTCCTTCCGTCCCGGCGATGTGCTGCGCTCGCGGGCCGGCCTCACGGTCGAGATCGGCAATACCGACGCCGAGGGCCGTTTGATCCTCGCGGATGCGCTGACGCTCGCGGCCGAGGAAAAGCCCGACCTGCTGGTGGACCTTGCAACGCTGACCGGCGCTGCGCGTGTGGCACTCGGCCCGGACATTCCGCCCTTCTATACGCATGACGACAGCCTTGCGGCCGATCTCGCCCGCCATGCCGAAGAGGTCGGGGACCCGCTATGGCGGCTGCCGCTCTGGGCGCCCTATGAGGCGATGATCGATTCGAAGATCGCCGATATCAACAATGCCGGGCAGGGCGGTTTCGCCGGGTCGGTGACGGCGGCGCTCTTCCTTGATCGCTTCGTGCCGCGCAGCGTGCCCTGGATCCATGCCGACATCTACGCGTGGAACCCGATGTCGCGCCCCGGACGGCCGGAAGGCGGTGAGGCGCAGTCGATCCGCGCGCTGTTCAGCCTGATCAGCGAGCGGTTCGTGACATAGGTCGTGCACGCTCCTTGCGGTCGGGCTCGGCCTCTGGCTAAATAGAACGGTTCCGAAACGATTGCGTATCGCGTGATTGCGTATCGCGTGAGCTGGAGCCGGCGATGCCCACGAGTTTGCGCCCGTCCCAGGCGCTGCGTCTCTGGCATGACGTCACCTTCGATCTGGTGCGCGACGGCGAGCATGATCTCTCCGCGCGCCAGATGGCTGTTCTGCTCACGGTCTATCTCGAAATGCCGCCGCATACGGTTCGCGGCCTTGCTGCCAAGCTTGGCGTCACCAAGCCGGCGATCACCCGCGCGCTCGACACGATGGGCCGGCTCGGGCTGGTCAGCCGGCATCGCGACGCAGCGGATCGCCGCAATGTCGTGGTGCAGCGGACCGTTGCCGGCGCGCTGGCCGTCGAACGCCTCGGCGATCTGATCATCGCCCGTCACAAGGAACTGCCACCATGACCGTTCTTTCGCTGCTCGATCCGCGCAGCCATGCCTTTCGGGCGGATCTTGCCGATGCGCGGCTCAAAGGGCGCGTCGAGGCTGAACGTTTCGTCGAGGGCGTCCTGAAGCGCGTCACGGCGGCATCGACGCCGATCCGCAGCGCGCCGCGGACGGATGGCGGCATCGCCAGCGAGGCGCTGCATGGCGAAGTCGTGCGCGTCTTCGAGGATACCATCGAGGGCTGGGCATTCCTCCAGCTCGAGACCGACGGCTATGTCGGCTATGTCTCTTCCGATGCGCTCGGCCCCCTCGATCCGGCGCCGACCCACCGCGTCACGGCGCTGCGCACCTTCATCTATCCCCAGGCCGATCTGCGGCGTCCGCCGCTCGGTCTCCTGTCGTTCGGCTCGGCCCTGGCGCTCGGCGGCGAGGCCGTGACGCGCGGCACGCCCTACCGGCTGCTCAAGAACGGCATGGGCGCGGTCGTCGCAACGCATGTCGCGCCGATCGACGATGCGCCGGCGCTCGACTTCGTTTCGGTTGCCGAGCGCTTCATCGAGACGCCCTATCTCTGGGGCGGCCGCACCAGCCTCGGGCTCGACTGCTCAGCGCTGGTGCAGCTTTCGCTTGCCGCCGCGGGCATCAAGGCCCCGCGCGACAGCGACCAGCAGGCGGCTGCGCTCGGCGATGTCCTGCCCGAAGGGCTCGCAGGAACGCGGCTGCGCGGCGATCTCGTATTCTGGCCGGGCCATGTCGGCATCCTCGCCGACCCCGAGACGCTGCTGCATGCGAGCGGCTACCAGATGGAGGTCGTCGCCGAGCCCCTCGACGAGGCAGTGGCGCGGATTGCTGTCACGGCCGGGCTGCCGAGCGTGGTGCGGCGGATCGCGTTCGATCAATAACCCCGCTTCGGATCGATCAGATTCGACAGCGGCTTGCCGGCTTCGAAATCGAGGATCGCGCGGCGGATGCCGTCCGCCAGAACGGCAGCGTCGCTGGTCGCGGCGACATGCGGCGTGATCACGACGTCAGGACGCGACCAGAGCGGGCTTTCCGACGGCAGCGGCTCTTTCTCGAACACATCGAGGCTGGCGCCGATCAAGGCGCCGGTCTCAAGCGCCTCGACGATGTCGGCTTCGACCTGCAGGGCGCCACGGCCTGCGTTGATCAGCACGGCACCGCCGAGCGCGCCGTCGCGCGGCAGTTTCGCGAAGAGGGCGCGATTGAGGATGCCGCGTGTTTCCGGTGTTGCCGGCAGCAGCACGACGAGAATGTCAGTGCGTGCGAGAAAGGGTTCGAGCCCATCCGTGCCAGAGAAGCACGTGACGCCCGGCACTGTCCTTGGCGTTCGGCTCCATCCGGCGACATCGAAGCCAAGGGACCGCAGCACGCGCGCCGAGGCCTGGCCGAGTTCGCCGAGGCCCATCAGCCCGACCCGTACATCGCGCGCGACCGGCTGACCGATTTCCTCCCAGCGATGCGCCGCCTGTTGCCGCAGATAGGCAAGCTGCCGGCGATGATGCAGCAGCACCTGCAGCACCACCCATTCTGTCATGCGCATGGTGAGATCGGGATCGACGATGCGCACGACCGGAACGTTTGGCAGCGCCGCCTTGCCAAGGATGTGATCGACACCCGCGCCGAGCGAGAAGATCGCCTTGAGGTTGGGAAGGCCCAGAAAGGCCTCGGGCGGCGGCGCCCAGGCGAGCACATAATGGATGGCGGCCGGATCGGTCACCTTCGGCCAGACCATCACGGGACGGCCGGGATCGGCGCGGAAGGGCAACGCCCAGGGTTCGGGGTCCCAATGGCCGGACGCGACCAGAACGCCGGGAAGCGTTGCGTCGGCCGTCATTGCGAGACGACGCCCTCCGGTGCGGTTTCGATCGCGAAGGCGGCTGCCATCAGCGCGCGGGTATAATCGTCCTCGGGCGCAGCGAAAATGCGCTCGGCAGGGCCATATTCGATCATTTTGCCGGCGCGCATGACCAGGACATCATTGGCGAGTGCCCGCACGACCTTCAGGTCGTGGCTGATGAAGAGATAAGCAAGGCCGCGCTTTTGTTGCAGGTCGCGCAAGAGATCGACCACCTGCGCCTGCACCGACATGTCGAGCGCCGAAGTCGGCTCGTCGAGCATCACGAATTCCGGCTCCAGCACCATGGCACGGGCGATCGAGATGCGCTGGCGCTGGCCGCCTGAGAATTCGTGCGGATAGCGATGGCGGCTGGCCGGGTCGAGGCCGACTTCCTCCAGCGCATGCGCGACCTTCGCCTCGCGCTGGCGAAAGGAGAGGGTGGGCTGGTGGACGCGGAGGCCTTCGGCGACGATCTCACCGACCGACATGCGCGGGCTGAGCGAGCCGAACGGATCCTGGAACACCACCTGCATGTCGCGGCGCAGCGGCCGCATCTGGTCAAAGCCGCGCGCGTCAATGCGCTCGCCCTTGAAGCTGATGGCGCCCTTCGATGAGATCAGCCGCATCATGGCGAGGCCGAGTGTCGTCTTGCCGGAGCCGGATTCGCCGACGACGCCAAGCGTCTGGCCGCGCCTTACGGTGACGTCGATACCGTCGACGGCCTTCACATTGTCGACGGTGCGGCGGAAGAGCCCGGCCTTGACGGGAAACCAGACCTTCAGATCCTCGGCCACCATGACCGCAGGCGCGCTGGCATCGGACGCGGGCGGCTTGCCGCGCGGCTCCGCGGCGAGCAGGTGGCGCGTATAGTCGTGCTGCGGATGGGCGAAGACATCGGCGGTGTTGCCAGTTTCGACGATCTTGCCCTTGGTCATGACGCAGACGCGGTCGGCGATCTTCCGGACGATGCCGAGATCATGCGTGATGAACAGCAGCGCCATGCCGCGCCGGACCTGGATTTGCTTCAGGAGCTTCAGGATCTGCGCCTGCACGGTGACGTCGAGCGCCGTGGTCGGCTCGTCGGCGATCAGGAGTTCGGGCTCGTTCGCCAGCGCCATGGCGATCATGACGCGCTGACGCTGGCCCCCCGAAAGCTGATGCGGATAGGAGCCAAGCCGCTTGGCGGCATCGCGAATGCCGACTTCCTCGAGCAGCTCGATGATGCGCTTGCGGGCGCCCTGTCCGCCAAGACCCTGATGGATCGAGAGGATTTCGCCGATCTGCTGCTCGATCGTGTGCAGCGGATTGAGCGAGGACATCGGCTCCTGGAAGATCATGGTGATCTTGTTGCCGCGCACGCGGCGGAGTTCGCTATCCGATGCGGCGAGCAGATCCTCGCCTTGCATGAGGATGCGGCCGGTAGGGTGCTCGGCGGCCGGGTAGGGCAGCAGCTTCAGGATCGAAAGTGCCGTCACCGATTTGCCCGAGCCGGATTCGCCGACTAATGCCACGGTCTCGCCGGCGCCGATCGTGAACGAAATGCGGTCGACCGCCACGGATCGGCTGTTGCCCTGCACGAAATGGATCGAGAGATCGTCGACGGCGAGAAGGGGGTGCATCGAATGGGCTGCCATCATCCGAAGGCCTTGCGGGGATCGAAGGCATCGCGCACCGCTTCGCCGACAAAGACCAGCAGAGAGAGCGTCAGCGAAATGACGATGAAGCCGGTGATGCCAAGCCAGGGTGCCTGAAGGTTATTCTTGCCTTGGCTCATCAGTTCGCCGAGCGAGGGCGAGCCGGGCGGCAGGCCGAAGCCGAGGAAATCGAGCGATGTCAGCGTCACGATCGAGCCGTTGAGGATGAAAGGCAGGAAGGTCAGCGTCGCGACCATGGCATTGGGCAGCACATGGCGGACGATGATCGTGGCGTTCCGGACGCCGAGCGCCCGCGCCGCGCGGACATATTCGAAATTGCGCGCGCGCAGGAATTCGGCGCGCACCAGTCCGACCAGTCGCACCCATGAGAACAGCAGGAGGATTCCGAGCAGTACCCAGAAGCCCGGCACCAGGATCGAAGCGATGATCAGAAGGATGTAGAGCTCGGGCAGCGAGGTCCAGATTTCGATGAAGCGCTGGAAGAAGAGATCAATCCAGCCACCGAAATAGCCCTGAATGGCGCCCGCGGCGATGCCGACCGCCGAGGACACGATGGTCAGGATAAAGCCGAACAGGATCGAGATCCTGAGGCCATACATCACGCGCGCGAGGACGTCGCGGCCCTGGTCGTCAGTGCCGAGCCAGTTGAAATTGCCGAGCGTGCAGTTGGGATCTTCAGCACCGAGCGGATAGGCGCGACAGCGTTCGTCGGCTGGAATTAGCCACCACGGCGCCGCAGGAGCGGGGGTGGCGATCTCGTTGTTGACCGTGTCATAGGAATAGCGCACCGGCGGCCAGACCATCCATCCATGCGCGTTGATCTCCTCCTGGATGAAGGGATCGCGGAAATTCGTCGTTGCGAGGAAGCCGCCGAATTTTTCCTCCGGGTAATCGGCGAGGACCGGAAACAGGATCTCGCCCTTGTAGGAGGCGATCAGAGGACTGTCGTTGGCGATGAAGTTGGAGCACATCGTCACGGCAAACAGGGCAAGGAACAGCCAGAGCGACCAGGCGCCGCGCTTGTTGCGCAGGAAATTCTGCCAGCGGCGCCGGTTCAGCGGGGATAGCGTGAAACGGCGCGGCTCGGCCTCGGCGGCGTCAAATGCGATGTCGACCAAGGCTCAGACCTCCCGCTTCTCGAAATCGATGCGTGGATCGACCCAGGTGTAGGTCAGGTCCGAGATCAGGCCGATGACGAGGCCGAGCAGCGAGAAGATGTAGAGCGTGGCGAACACGACCGGATAATCGCGGTTGATGACGGATTCGAAGCCGAGCAGGCCAAGGCCGTCGAGCGAGAAGATGGTCTCGATCAGCAGCGAGCCACCAAAGAACGCGCCGATGAACGCGCCCGGAAAGCCGGCGATGACGATCAGCATCGCGTTGCGGAAAACGTGATGATAGAGCACGCGGTTTTCGGTGAGGCCCTTGGCGCGCGCCGTCACGACATATTGCTTGCGGATCTCGTCGAGGAACGAATTCTTGGTCAGCAGCGTCGTCGTCGCAAACGCCGACAGGGCCATCGCAATCACTGGCAAGGTGATGTGCCAGGCATAATCGGCGAGCGCAGCCGGGCTGGTGACCCACTGCCAGAACGGCATCGATGCATATTGATCGGACCAGAGCCCGCGAAGCGGAAACCAGTCGAGGAAGCTGCCGCCGGCAAAGAGAACGATCAGCATCACCGCGAACAGGAAGCCCGGAATGGCATAGCCGACAATGACGACGGCCGAGGTCCAGACGTCGAAGCGCGAGCCGTCGCGCACGGCCTTGGCGATGCCGAGCGGGATCGAGATGCCATAGGAGATCAGCGTCATCCAGAGGCCGAGCGAAATCGAGACGGGCAGCTTTTCCTTGATCAGGTCGATGACGCTGATATCGCGGAAATAGCTCTGGCCGAAATCGAAGCGGGCATAGTTCCACAGCATCAGGCCGAAACGCTCGAGCGGCGGCTTGTCGAAGCCGAACTGCCTTTCGAGCTTGGCGATGAATTCGGGATCGAGGCCCTGCGCGCCGCGATATTTCGAATTGAGGGGTCCGCCGCCGCGCCCGGTCTGATCCTGCGCACCCATGCCGGCATCGCCGCCGCCGCCAGAAATGCGCGCCGTCGCCGAGACGTCGTTGCCCTGGAGCTGAGCGATGACGCGCTCCACGGGGCCGCCCGGTGCGAATTGCACCACGATGAACGAAAGCGTCATGATGCCGAGAATGGTCGGGATCATCAGCAGCAGGCGTCGGATGATATAGGCGGCCATGAGCGCGTCGAAATCCTTCCCGTCAGCCCTGCTTGCCGATGGCGGCAGCGCGCTCGCGGTCGTACCACCACGTGGTCTCCGGAGAGAAGCCATAAGCAGGCTTCGCCTCCGGCCAGGCGAAGATATCCCAGCATGCGACGCGATGCGCCCCAGGCAGCCATGCCGGAATCCAGATTTCGCGCGCCCGGAGCACGCGGTCGAGCGCGCGCATCGACGTGATCAGCGCGTCGCGGCTCTCCGAACGGCCGGCGGTCGCGATGAGGCTGTCGACGATCGGATCCTTCAGTCCGGCGAGGTTCGAGCCGCTGCTGACATCGGCAGCCGCGGATCCGAAGATCTGCTCTATCCCGTCGATCGGCGTCGCGTCGAACATGGTCCGGCTGGCGATGATGTCGAACTGGAAGTCGCCCCTCCGACGCTGATACTGCGCCGCATCGACCAGCCGCATCGACGCATCGACGCCGATGGCCTTAAGATTGGCAAGATAAGGCGTCAGCACGCGCTCGAAGGCGGGCGACTGGATCAGGAATTCGATCGCCAGTGGCTCACCTGCGGCGTTGACGAGCCGGTTGCCTTTGGGTTGCCAGCCAGCGTCGCGAAGGAGGCCCACCGCGACCTGCATGAGCTTGCGATCGCGGCCACTGCCATCGGCAAGCGGCGGCATCACCGGCGGCCCGTCCAGAAAGCCGGGCGGCAATGTCTCGGCGAAAGGCTGCAGCAAGGCGACTTCGGCCGGGCTTGGCAGCCCGGTTGCCGCAAAATCGGAGCCTTCGAAGAACGATGTGCTGCGCTGGTAGAGGCCGTAAAAGAGGTTCTTGTTGGTCCAGGTGAAATCGAACACCATGCCGATGGCCCGCCGGGTGCGTGGATCGGCAAATTTCGCGCGGCGCAGATTGAAGAACCAGCCATACATGTCGGCGCGGCGCTCCGAGGGGAAATCCGGTTTCTTGACCTTGCCTTCGCGCACGGCTGGGAACGTATAGCGCGTCGCCCAGTTCTTCGAGGCCTGCTCCTCACGCCAGGTCACCGCGCCCTTGGCAAAGGCCTCGAACTCGACATCGGGGTCCTGATAGAACTCGACGCGGATGTGGTCGAAATTGTAGCGCCCGCGCGTGACCGGGAGATCCTTCGCCCAATAATCGGCGACGCGCTCAAAGGCGATGGACCGGCCGGGACTGACCGCGCCGATACGGTAGGGGCCGGAGCCAAGTGGCGGCGTCATGGTCGCCGCTTCGAAATTGCGGCCGGCATAGAAGGCCGTTGAGAAGATCGGCAGCGTTCCGGCGACGATCAGCGGCTCCTTGACCGATTGCTCGCCCGTGAATGTGACGATGACACGGTGATCGCCATCGGCGGTCACGGATGACATCTGCCGGATCGACTGAGAAATGTCGGGATGACCATGCTGCTTCAGCGTTTCGAATGAAAAGACCACGTCGGCTGATGTCAGCGGCGTGCCATCATTGAAGCGGGCTTCCTCGCGCAGGTCGAAGGTGAAGCGGTTGCCATCCTCCGAAACCGAAACGCTCTTCGCAACAAGGCCGTAGAGCGAATCAGGCTCGTCGAGCGCCGGCACCATCAGCGTGTCGAACACGAGCTCGATGCGCGGCGGCCCGTCGCCCCGGAAGGTGTAGCCGTTCAGCGTATTGAACGTGTTTGGGCTCTGATTGTAGTACCAGTTCGGCGCCGCGAAAACGAAGCTGCCGCCCTTCGGCGCGTCCGAGTTTACATAGTCAAAATGGCTGAAATCAGGCGGATATTTCAGTTCTCCGAACACGGAGAGCCCGTGCAGGCCGCTTTTGCCCGCAACGCCTGCGAGCGAGGTTGCGAGCGCCTGCGATGCCGGCCCGAGGAATGCGCTGGCAATGCCGCTGAGAAGAACGGAGCGTCGCGAGGGCCGCCAGACAGTCAAGGCGCGGCTCCCGGCGTCACGCTTGCGGCAGGCTTGGCCGCATCGATCCACCAGGAGTTGGTGTCGATACCGCTGTAGTCGGGCTGCTTCGGAGGGATGCCAAACTTGTTCCAGTAGGCCACGTTGATCGTGTCGTTGTACCAGTTCGGCACGACGTAATAATTCCAGAGCAGCACGCGATCGAGCGCATGGGTTGCTGCGACGAGGTCGTCACGATTGGTCGCAAACACGACGCGATCGACAAGCTTGTCGACGGCCGGGTTCTTGATGCCGATGACATTGCGGCTGCCGGGAAGATCGGCCGACGACGACGTCCACATCTCGCGCTGCTCGTTGCCGGGCGACTGCGACTGCGGGATCACCGACGAGATCATGTCGAAGTCGAAACTGTTGACGCGGTTCTGATACTGCGCCGGGTCGACCGTGCGGATCGTCATGGTGACGCCGATGCGTCTCAGGTTCTGCAGATAGGGGGTCACCACGCGTTCGAAGGTCGGATCATTCAGCAGGAACTCGATCGTGAAGGGCTCGCCCTTCGCGTTGACGAGGCGATTGCCCTTCAGCGTCCAGCCGGCCTGCTGCATCAGCTCGACTGCCTTGCGGAGATTATCGCGCAGCGCCTGCGGTGTATCGTTGACCGGCAGATGGAAGGGCTGTGTGAACAGTTCCGGCGGAACCTCGTCCTTCACGCTCTGCAGGATCTCGAGTTCCTTGCCTTCGGGCAGTCCGCTCGATGCGAGGTCGATGCCCGCGAAATAGCTTTCGATGCGCTTGTATTTGTCGAAGAACAGCGTGCGGTTCATCGTCTCGAAATCGAAGGCGTAATTGAGCGCCTGCCGGACGCGGATGTCCTGGAACTTCTCGCGGCGCTGGTTGAGCACGAAGCCCTGCATGCGGCCGGCGGCGTGATAGGGGAAGGAGCGCTTGATCACATCGCCGCGCGTGACGGCAGGGAACGTGTATTCGGTCTGCCAACGCGCGATGCGGTTTTCCAGGCGGATATCGTCGAGACCGCCTTTCTTGAACGCTTCCCAACTCGCCGATGGATCGCGGAAATAGGTGTAGACTTGGCTGTCGAAATTGTTGCGCCCAACCATCGTCGGCAGATCCTTGGCCCAATAGTCTGCGACCCGCTTCCAGACGATGCGGTTGCCGGGCGAGAAGCTCTCGATCTCGTAGGGCCCTGAACCGAGCGGCGGTTCCAGCGTCGAGCGTGTGACATCGCGCTTCTTGCCCGAGGGGTCGGTTCCTTCCCACCAGTGCTTCGGCAGCACGACGAGATCGCCGAGGATGTTGGGCAGTTCGCGATTGCCAGGCTTGTCGAAGGTGAAGGTCACCTCGCGTTCGCCGGTCTTCTCGGCCTTCACGACATTGGCGTAATATTTGTTGTAGAGCGGGCTTTGCGCCTTCAGCGTGTTGAACGACCAGATGACGTCATCGACCGTGATCGGCTGTCCGTCATGCCAGCGCGCCGCCGGATTGATACGGAACCTGGCCCAGGCGAAATCGGCCGGGTAGCTGATCGCTTCCGCGATCAGGCCGTAATTCGTGCCGGCCTGGTCGGTTGCCTGATCCATGAGTGTGTCATAGAGCAGCCCACCGCCAAACGCCGCGAAGCCAGCGGCCGGATTGCCCTGGATGACGTAGGGATTGAAGCTGTCAAAGGTGCCATCGGCTGCCGAATTCAGCGTGCCGCCCTTGGGGGCTTCCGGGTTGACGTAGTCGTAGTGCTTGAAGCCGTCTGGATAGTTCGGCTCGCCGATCAGCGAGGTCGCATGGCGCCAGGGTGCGTCCGATTTCGGCGCGTCGGCTGTCGTCGCGGTTGCGGTCGCATCTTCGGCGAAGCTCGGCGCCAGGGGCGGCAGCAGGGCTAGACCGGCGAGGAGGGCTGCGAAGGCGGCTCTGAGCAAGGACGATTCTCCGAAAGGCTGGCAGCATTCTCAGCGTTGAATGCCGCGAGGGCAACCATGCTGCGAAGAAGCTTGGGCAATTCGGGCATGAAAAAGGCCGGAGCGTTGGCTCCGGCCCAAGCTTTCCAAGATTTAATGAAGCGCCGCGTCTACTGAGCCGCGGGAGCCGGGGCTGCGGGCGCTGCCGGGGCGGCAGGCGTGGGAGACGCCGGAGCCGTCGGGGCTGAATTCGGGGCAGCCGGGGCCGCGTCAGGAGCCGCGGGCGCAGGAGCAGCTTCCGGCGCCGGCAGCGGCTCGGGCGTCGCGGCCAGGGTGCGCAGATAGGCAATGACGTTGGCGCGATCTTCAGGCTTCGCCAATCCGGCAAAGCCCATCGCGGTGCCCGGCATGTCGGCGCTCGGCTTCTTCAGGAAGTGGTAGAGGTGCTCATAGGTCCACTTGTCGCCGGCCTCATGGGCCTTGGCGAAGGCGGCCGAATATTTGAAGCCCTGCATATCGCCGATCGGCCTGCCGATGACCCCGTAAAGATCGGGACCCACCTTAGTGCCGGCGCCTTCGACGAAATTGTGGCAGGCGGCGCACTTCTTGGCGACGGCCTCGCCGGCGGAAGCGCTGGCGGTCTGGAGCAGCGTCGCGATCGGCGGATCAGCGGCAACGGGGGCCGCGGCGGCGCCGGCAGCCGGTTCTTCCGCGACCGCGATCTCGAAGCCCGGCTTCTCCGCCTCGGCTGGCGAATAGATCGCCTCGGAGACAATGCTGAGCGACATCACCATCAAAAGGGTGAACAGGACCGCGCCCAGTATCTTGTTGACCTCGAAGGAATCCATCGGTCCCGGCCCCAGTCGCAATAAAAATAAGGACTTGGCGCGCCCGCCGGATGACGGGGGCCAAAGCATGTGGCGCGGAAACTACAAGCTTTCGCACAAGCCGCGCAATACGTATGAAGGTCGCGCCGTTGAGACTTTTTGACACCCGCGGCGTGAACGGGGCGGAGCCAAGCGAATGAGCGTGACAAGAGAGGCGCTGGTTATGGTGCCGGCCCGCATGGCTTCGACGCGGCTGCCGGGCAAGCCGCTGGCCGATATTCACGGCGAACCGATGATTGTGCATGTCTGGCGCCGCGCTGCTGAGGCGGGAATCGGGCCGGTTTTCGTCGCGACCGACGATGCCGACATCGCGGACGCAGTGCGACGGGCCGGCGGCGAGGCGGTGATGACGCGCGCCGACCATGAGAACGGTTCTTCCCGCATTCATGAGGCCATCGGCCTCATCGATCCCGCTGGTCACTACGATCTCGTCGTCAATGTCCAGGGTGACCTGCCCACCGTCGAGCCGTCTTCGGTCGCAGCCGCCTTCGCGCCACTCGCCGATCCGGAAGTCGACATCGGCACCATCGCCGCGGTCATCACCGACGAGGCCGACAAGGTCAATGACAGCGTCGTCAAGATCGTCGCCTCGCCCAAGACGATCGGGGGCGTGCTGTCCGAGCGGCAGCTGCGGGCGCTCTATTTCACGCGTGCCACCGCGCCGTGGGGCGCCGGGCCGCTCTATCATCACATCGGGCTCTACGCCTATCGCCGCGCGGCGCTCGAACGCTATGTCGCGCTGCCGCCGTCCCCCCTCGAAAGGCGCGAGCGGCTGGAACAGCTGAGGGCGCTCGAGGCCGGCATGCGCATCGATGTCGAGGTCGTTGACGCTGTGCCGCTCGGTGTCGATACTCCGGCCGATCTTGAAAGGGCGCGCCTTCTGCTCGCTCGCAAAACCTAGCCTGACCAAAGGCTTCGTCGCGCTGGCGACGTTCGGAAGTGACCCTATCCCATGAAGAAGATCGTGTATCAGGGTGAGCCTGGCGCCAATTCCCACATCGCCTCGCATGCCGTCTATCCCGACTATGAGGCTGTGCCGGCGCCGACCTTCGAGGATTGCTTCCAGGCGATGTCGCGCGGCGATGTCGATCTCGCGATGATCCCGATCGAGAATTCGCTCGCCGGCCGTGTGGCGGACATCCACCATCTCCTTCCCGATTCCGGCCTGCACATCATCGGCGAATTTTTCCTGCCGATCCGCTTCCAGTTGATGGCGCCGCATGGCGCGACCCTCGAAACGATCAAGACGGTGGAGAGCCATGTGCACGGCCTCGGCCAGTGCCGGCGCATTCTGCGCGAGCACGGCTATCGCGCCGTCGTCGCCGGCGATACGGCGGGTGCCGCGCGCATCATTGCCGAATCGGGCGACATTACCCGCGCCGCGCTCGCGCCGCGCTTTGCGGCCGAACTTTACGGCCTCGACATCCTGGCCGAGAATGTCGAGGACGCCGAGCACAACACGACGCGCTTCGTCATTCTGTCGCGCGAGGCGGTGACGGCGCCGGCCGATAATGGCCCCGTGCTCACCACCTTCGTCTTCCGGGTGCGCAACATTCCCGCGGCGCTCTACAAGGCGCTGGGCGGGTTTGCGACCAATGGCATCAACATGACGAAGCTCGAGAGCTACCAGCTCGGCGGCCGCTTCACGGCCACGCAGTTCTATGCCGATGTCGAGGGACATCCCGACCATGCGAACCTGACGCTGGCTCTGCAGGAACTGGCCTTCTTCTCGGAGGAATTGCGTATCCTCGGGGTCTATCCGGCGGCCTCGTTCCGCGCGCACGGACACACCTGAGACAAGGGTACGCCTGAGACAAGGGACGCGCCTGAGAGACTCAGCAGGCGAGTTGCGCGTCGACCGTCGTCTGGATGTCCGAGGTGAGTTGACTGTTGGGACCGAGCGCCAGCGACGGATAGCATGCCGCCGCCCGGATCGTGCCCTTTTGCAGCGCGAGATTGACCATGCTGTCCATGCCGTAGGGCCGAATGACGCGATCCTCGCCGATCAGCGTCACCCTTTCTCGCGAAGAGAGCGGCAGGCAGGCCGAGAGCAGCGCCTTCGCGCCCTCTGGCGTGATCGCATAAGCGAGCAGACCCCAGAACTGCACGCAGCGGAACAGATTGGGCCGGACATCGTGCAGACGGGAATAGGTCTCGAAATAGCCTGGGCGCTTCTTGACCGTTTCGTCGAAACGCATCGCCGAGACGACGCCATCCGATCCGCGCAAGGCGACGACCGAATCCGTGTTGTAGCCGAGTGCGAGTAGATCGCAGGCGGCCAGGTTGCGCTCCAGGATCGGTTTGGCGTGCTTCCAGAAGTCGCCACGCAGGCAGGCATCGTCTTCCAGGACGATGTAAGGCTCGGTGCCATCGGCGCAGTTGCGCCAGATCGCCGCGTGGGACAGCGCGTTGCCGAGAGCGCCGGGGCCGAAATTGTGCTCGTCCTCGACGAGAAGACCGCTTTCGATCAGCCGGTGCCGGGAGATATGCTCGCCCTCAGCGGCGGGTAGAAACGAAAAGCAGAGTGGCTGCGCCCGGTTCCATGCCTCGAAGGTCTCGCGCCTGTCGATGCGGCGTGGGAGGCTGATAACGATCGTCTTCACGCTTGGCCATCTCCCCCGAGACGTCGCCCTCATCGGAGCGATCAGGTTCGCCAACGCACGGTCCGGATGCGCCGAAACACATTATCGAACCCGAAAAAAGCGTCACGGAGAGATTTGTATTGGTATCAGTCCCTTTGTTTCGAACTGTTTCTGCATTGGGGCGCGGCCTTAGTCGCCTTCCGCCCAGGCCCTGATCAGGGTGTGGGCGATTGCCATCCGGGGTGGTGTCGAGAGGCCGTCGGGGTGGCGGCCTTCCAGCATGGCGAGTGTTTCATCGCGCGAGAACCAGCGGCAATCCTCGAGTTCGTCGGTATCGGGCACGATCTCGCTTGAGAGCGCCTCGGCGATGCAGCCGATCATCAGGGACATCGGGAACGGCCAAGGCTGGCTGGCGTGATAGGCGACGCGGCCGATGCGGACGCCCGCTTCTTCCTGGATTTCGCGGCGGACAGCGTCCTCGATCGTCTCGCCCGGCTCGACAAAGCCGGCGAGACAGGAATAGGTCCCGGCGGCAAAGCGTGCCTGGCGGCCCATCAGGCAGCGGTCGTCGCGAATCGCCAGCATGATCGCGACCGGATCGGTGCGCGGGAAGAACTGCGCGTCGCAATTCGGGCAGTCCCGCCGATAACCGCCTTGGCTCATCATCGTCTTCGTGCCGCAGCGCCCGCAGAAGCGGCTGGAGCGGTGCCAGTGCAGCAGGGCGCGCGCCTGTGCTAGGGCGCCGAGTGTCTCAGGATCCGCCGTATCGGCGAGCAGCCCGCCGGCGGCGCCGTTGATCGCGAGCGTCCGCATCGAAACGGCGTGGAACGAATCGGCGTCGAAGGTGGTCTCGCTGGTAATCGTCGCGGCAAGGCGCGGTGCGCTGTCCGCCCAGCCGAGCAGGATGACCTCGTCGAGATCCGCGCCGATGGCCTCGGCCTCGCGCAGCGTGAACAGCGCGTTGGCCGCTTCGCCGCTCCTCAGCATCGCCTCGTCGCCGCGCAGCAGCATGACGCGCGCGGAAGGATCGGCGAGCGCTGCCGAAAGGCTCGCTTCGTTGCGCTGCTCGCTGCGCCGGTCGAGCCGGTTGCCGGAAAATCCGGTGAGCGTGCTCGGCTCGGGTGAGGGGAGCGTGTCGAAGAGCGATCGGGTCATGGTGGAGGACTTCGGCGAGTGTGGTGGCGGCCGTGGCGCGGCGCGCGCGGAGGCCGGCATTACGCCACAGAAGTCGCAAGGGCGATAGACATCAGACGGACCCTCGTTGGCCATCGTTCGGCGGAAGTGGCGATCGCGTTGTGCGGGGGACTTGCCAAGCGGCGCCGAAACGACGATATGTCCCAGCGGGAGGTTGGTGGTGGACGTACCACTCGCCAATCGGGTCAGGTCCGGAAGGAAGCAGCCCCAACGAGCCAGGCACGGGTCGCGTGCCAGCCTCCTACTTTACCCCCTTCTTTCTTGATCCGCCGCTGAGCCTGGGCCATAGCCTGTGCTAGGGTCAGGCTCTCCATTTGAGTTCGGACCGCAAGGTCCGCTCGGCCGGATCGAGGCGACAGGACGAGGCATGGACGGCGGCGAATTCTCGGGCGGAACTAGGGACACGGCATCGGGCGCCTATCGCGTGCTTGCGCGGAAGTACCGCCCGACGAGCTTTGACGACCTCGTCGGCCAGGAGCCGATGGTCCGCACGCTGCGCAACGCCTTCGAGACCGGCCGCATCGCCCAAGCCTATATGCTGACCGGGGTGCGCGGCGTCGGCAAGACCACGACGGCCCGCATCCTGGCGCGTGGTCTCAACTATCTCGTGCCCGGCAAGGTCGACAAGCCAACCATCGACATGCCCGAGCTCGGCGTCCACTGCGCCGAGATCATGGAGGGCCGCCATGTCGACGTGATCGAGATGGACGCCGCCTCCAATAACGGCATCGACCATATCCGCGAGATCATCGAGGCGGTTCGCTACAAGCCCGTTTCAGCGAGATACAAGGTCTACATCCTCGACGAAGTGCACATGCTTTCGGGGGCCGCGTTCAACGGCCTCTTGAAGACACTCGAGGAGCCGCCGGAGCATGTGAAGTTCATCTTCGCCACCACCGAGATCCGCAAGGTGCCGGTGACGGTGCTCTCGCGCTGCCAGCGCTTTGATCTCCGCCGTATCGAACAGGACCGGCTCATCGGGCTGCTCGGATCGATCACCGCCCGCGAAGGCGTGGAGATCGACGCGGAGGCCCTCGCGATGATCGCGCGGGCTGCCGAGGGCTCGGCGCGCGATTCGCTGTCGCTGCTCGACCAGGCGATTGCCCATGGCGCCGGCACGATCGTCGCCGAAGACGTGCGTGGCATGCTCGGCCTTGCGGATCGCAGCCGCGTGGTCGATCTGTTCGAGGCGTTGATGGGCGGACGCGTGCCCGAGGCTCTGGCGCTCTTGAAGACGCAGTATGACATCGGCGCCGAACCGGGCGTGGTGCTGCAGGACCTTGCCGCCTTCACGCATCAGGTGACCCGGATGAAGGTCGTGCCGGGCGCCGGCGACGATGCCGCGATGGCGGAGAACGAGCGCCGCCGTGCCAGCGAATTTGCCGCCAGCCTGCCGCTGCGCGTGCTGTCGCGGACCTGGCAGATGCTTTTGAAGGGCATCGAGGAAGTGCAGGGCTCGAGCCGGCCACTGGCCGCAGCCGACATGGTGCTGATTCGCATCGCCCATGTGAGCGATCTGCCGACGCCCGACGAAGCGCTGCGCCTCCTGAAGAGTGGCGCGTTGCCGGCGCCTTCGCCTTCCGTGGCCTCGCCGTCTTCTTCTCCCGAGCCGGGCCCGCGCGCCATCGCGCCATCATCTGGCGGTTTCGGACATAGCGGACCGGGCCTCAGCCTGGCCGAACCCGCTTCGCGGCCCGCCGCGGCGCCGCCCGCGCCGATGCCTGTCACCGCCAAGGCCGCTCCGGCCATCCGCTTTCAACGGTTCGAGGATCTTGTTGCCTATGTTGGGCTGAAGCGCGACCTGCCGCTCAAGCTGGCGTTGGAGCGCGAGGTTCGGGTCATCCGTTTCGAGCCGGGGCTGCTGGAATTCGAGCCGACGGAAGATGCGCCGCGCACGCTTGCCGCCGACATTGCCCGCAAGCTGACCGACTGGACCGGCGAACGGTTCATGGTCTCGCTCGGCCGCGGCGCGAGCAGCCAGACGCTCGCCGAGCGGCAGGAAGCGGAGCAGCTGAAGCAGAAGAGCGATGCGCGCTCCGATCCGCTCGTCGCCGCCGTACTCGCGCGCTTTCCCGGCGCCGAGATCGTAGACGTGCAGATCCGCGGCGACGACAGCGCCGATGCGGCCTTGCCCGTCCCCGCCGCTGCAGAGCTTGCGGGCGATCTCACCGACGATCCGTCGGAACAGGCCGAAGACTGATTCATTTCAAGCTGACGAAGAGGAGCGAAATCCGATGCGCGACATCATGGGCATGATGAGCAAGGCCAAGGAACTGCAGTCGAAGATGCAGGAGATGCAGGAAGAGGTCGCCGTGCTCGAGGTCGAGGGCAATGCCGGCGCCGGCCTGGTCAAGGTGACCATGACGGCCAAGGGGGACCTCAGGAAGATCGCCATCGACCCGTCACTGCTGAAGGCAGACGAAGGCGAAATCCTCGAGGATCTCGTCATCGCAGCCCATGCCGACGCGCGCGGCAAGGCCGAGAAGCTGCTGGCCGAGAAGATGCAGTCGCTGACCGGCGGGCTCGGCTTGCCGCCCGGCCTCAAGCTGCCGTTCTGATCGCGGCCAATCGGAGACCGTCATGCCGCGCGCCGTCGCCGGACCTGAGATCGAGAGGCTGATCCAGCTTCTGGCGCGGCTGCCTGGCCTTGGGCCGCGCTCGGCGCGCCGTGCCGCGCTGGCGCTGGTCAAGAAAAAGGACCTGCTGCTCGTTCCGCTCGCGAACGCCATGAGCGTCGCCGCCGATCGGATCGTCACGTGCTCGGTCTGCGGCAATGTCGATACCTCCGACCCGTGCATCATCTGCACCGATCCGACCCGCGACGGCCGCACGATCGTCGTGGTCGAGGACGTCTCCGACCTCTGGGCGCTCGAGCGCGCAGCGGCAATCAACGCCCGCTATCACGTGCTCGGCGGGACGCTGTCGCCCCTCGATGGCGTCGGCCCCGAGGATCTCACGATCGATCAGCTTGTCGGCCGCTGCAGCGGCGGAGACGTGTCCGAGGTGATCATCGCGGTCAATGCCACGGTGGACGGGCAGGCAACGGCGCATGTCATCACGGATCGCCTGGCCGGACTGCCGGTGAAGGTTTCGCGCCTTGCCCATGGCGTGCCCGTTGGCGGCGAACTCGACTATCTCGATGAAGGCACGCTCTCCGCTGCCATCCGCGCGCGCACACCGTTCTGAGGACCGCCATGATTCCCGACGATATCCTCGCCGAAGCGCATCACTTCTGGTGCGGCCATCTGCCGTCCAAGGACTATTTCCCGGCGGAGAAGGCGGCCATCTGGTTCGAGCAAAGCGACGCGACCGACGCGCAGATCTTCTCGATCTTCGGTCCCTTTCTCGATGCCGTCGCGGCGCAGGACTGGCCGGTCGATCAGCTCGACCGCGACGAGGCGATCGGGCTCGTCATCATGCTCGACCAGTTTCCCCGCAACATCTTCCGCAAGGACGGCCGGGCCTTCGCTTATGACGCCACGGCCCGGCGCCACGCACGCGTTCTCGTCGAAAGCGGGGTGGAGCGTTTCGCGCTGATCGAGCGCTGCTTTCTCTATCTGCCGTTCGAGCACAGCGAGGAAATGGCCGACCAGGAGTTCTCGGTCGCGCTCTATGAGGTCCTCCTGGCGGATGCGCCGCAAGCGCAGGCGGACACCTATCGCAACTATCTCGACTTCGCGATCAAGCATCGCGATCTCATCCGCCGCTTCGACCGCTTTCCGCACAGGAATGCCGTCCTCGGCCGCGAAAACACGCCGGAGGAGGCGGCATTCCTCGCGGAGCACGGGCGCGGCTACTGATCGCTCATTCTCCGGCCAGCAGGTCGCGCTGCAACGGCGGCGCGGCGTCCTCGGACTCCTCGCGGAACTCCAGACCGTCGATACGCGCGCCGCGCTGCTTGACCTTGCGCGTCGAGATCAGGATGTCCTCGACATCCTTGGTCGCTTGGCCGAAATGCGATTGCAGTTTCAGGACGCGGTCATCGAGCCGGCCGACATCCTCGACGAGCTTGCGCACTTCATTTTGGATGACATGCGCCTGCTCGCGCATCTCGGCATCGCGCAGCACCGACTGGATGACCTGGATCGAGAGCAGCAGCAGCGAGGGCGAGACGATGACGACCCGGGTGCGATGGGCCTGCTGCACCACATCCTCGAAGCGCTCGTGGATCTCGGAAAAAACCGATTCCGACGGCACGAACATGAACGCCGTTTCCTGCGTCTCGCCGGGAATGAGATAGCGCTCGGCGATGTCGCGCACATGGCGGGTGACATCGCGGCGGAACTGGGTTTCGGCGGCGCGCAGCGCTTCCGGCCCTGACGCCGCGCGAATGGCGTTCCAGGCTTCGAGCGGGAACTTCGCGTCGACGACGAGGGCGGGCGTGCCGTTCGGGAATTCGATCAGGCAGTCCGGCCGGTTGCCGTTCGAAAGCGTCGCCTGGAACGCATAGCGGCCGCGCGGCAGGCCATCCTGCACGATCGCCTCCATACGCCCCTGGCCGAAGGCGCCACGCGTCTGCTTGTTGGAGAGGATCGACTGCAGTCCGACGACCTGGCTCGACAGTTCCGTCAGGTTCTTCTGCGCCGTATCGATGACAGCGAGGCGTTCGTTGAGCTTTGAAAGATCGGCATGGGAGGAGCGGGTCGCGTCGGCCAGCTTCTCGCCGACGCGATGACCCAGCATGTCCATCCGTTCCGAAAGCCCATGCACCAGATCGGCCTGGCGGCGTCCGAGTACCTCCGCCATGGCGTTCATGCGGCCGGCCATCTCGCTCTGCAGGCGGACGAGTTCGCCGATCCGGTCCTCGACGGCGCGTTCCTCGGCATAGCGGTCCGTTTCGGCCTCGGCCTGCCGTCGCTGGCCGCGCCAGATCGCGATCATGAGAAAGACGACAAGCAGCGCCGCCAGCGCGCCGAGGGCGACGAAGGCTTCGCCAAGAGTGATGGACCGTCCGGCGACGATGAAGAGCGATTGCTGCATGGCTCAAACGAGATAGCAGATTTTTGCCGCGAAACCAGATCAAAACGAGAACGTTTCCCCGCATTGCTCAAGCTGCCGGCCGGTTTCGGCGATTGACCCTTTGGGCCCGATTGCCTATCTGGAGCGGCACTACCGAGGAACTTCATGGCCAAGCTCGATATCATCACCCTGCCGGACCCGAAGCTGCGTCTTGCCAGCGCGCCCGTCGAGCGCGTTGACGACGAACTGCGTCGCTTCATGGACGACATGCTGGAGACGATGTACGAGGCGCCGGGCATCGGCCTTGCCGCGATCCAGGTCGGCGTGCCGCGCCGCGTGGTGACCATCGACGTATCAGGCCGGGAAGAGGGCGAGGTCAGGAAGCCGCTGTTCCTGATCAATCCCGAGATCATCGCCTCCACGGACGATCACTCGATCTATGAAGAAGGCTGCCTCTCGATCCCGGATTATTATGCCGAGGTCGAGCGTCCGGCGGGCGTGCGGCTCCGCTATCTCGATCGCGAGGGCAAGCCGCAGGAAATGAATGCCGACGGGCTGCTCGCCACCTGCATCCAGCACGAGATCGATCATCTCGATGGCAAGCTCTTCATCGATTATCTCTCGCGCCTCAAGCGCGAGATGGTGATCCGCAAATTCGTCAAGGCCGCCAAGTCGGGCATCAAGCCGGAATTCAAGTCTCGCGCAGACGAAAAGGCGTGAGGCGATGACGCTCCGCATCGCCTTCATGGGCACGCCGGATTTTGCCGTGCCAACGCTGACCGAGATCATCGGCCAGGGTCACGAGGTCGTCGCCGTCTATTCGCGCGCGCCCCGTCCGGCCGGTCGCGGCATGGAGGAACGGCAGTCGCCGGTCCATGCCATCGCCGAGCGGTTCGGCATCCCGGTCTTCACGCCGCGATCGCTGAAGGGCGAGGCGGAACAGGCGGATTTCGCGGCGCTCGACATCGATGTCGCCGTCGTCGTCGCCTATGGCCTGATCCTGCCGCGCGCCATCCTCGACGCCCCCCGCGAAGGCTGCCTCAATCTGCATGCCTCGCTGCTGCCGCGCTGGCGCGGCGCCGCGCCGATTCATCGAGCCATCATGGCCGGCGATCGCGAGACCGGCGTTATGGTGATGCGGATGGAAGAGGGCCTCGATACCGGCCCCGTCGCCATGGCCGAACGGCTTGTCATTCCCCCCGATGCCACCACCGGCGACATGCATGACCGTCTGGCGCGGCTTGGCGCCGATCTGATGGTGCGCGCGCTCGCGGCCCTGTCGCGGGGGGCGCTCGGCGCGGTTTCGCAGGCGGAAGACGGCGTCACCTATGCCGCCAAGATCGACAAGGCCGAGACACGCATCGACTGGTCGCGGCCGGCCGCCGAGGTGCATAACCACATTCGCGGTCTCTCGCCCTTTCCCGGCGCCTGGTGCGAGATGGATCTCTCCGGCAAGACAGAACGGGTCAAGATCCTGCGCTCGACGCTGGCCGAAGGCTCCGGCCTGCCCGGCGGGGTGCTCGATGATCGCATGACCATCGCGTGCGGCACGGGGGCCATCCGCCTCGTCGAGTTGCAGCGTGCCGGCGGCAAGCCACTCGCCGCCGAAGCTTTTCTGCGCGGGGCGATTGTTGCGCCCGGCGCCCGGCTCGGCTGATGCCGCGTTACAAGATCCTGATCGAATATGACGGGCGGCCTTATGCCGGTTGGCAGAAGCAGGCCAATGCGCCGTCGGTGCAACAGACGATCGAGGAAGCGATCTTCCGCTTTTCCGGTGAGAAGGCCGTGCTGCAGGGCGCAGGTCGGACCGATACCGGCGTTCATGCGCTTGGCCAGGTCGGTCATTTCGGTCTTCCCGGTGTCTGGCGTGGCGACCGGATCCGCGACGCGCTGAACGCGCAACTGCGGCCGGCCCCGATCGCCATCATCGCTGCCGAGCCCGTGCCGGATGCATTTGATGCGCGCCGGTCGGCGACGCGGCGGCATTATCTCTATCGCATCATCGATCGCCGCGCGCCGGCCGCGCTCGATATTGACCGTGTCTGGGATGTGCGACGCCGGCTCGACATCGAGGCGATGCGCGCGGGCGCGGCGCATCTCGTCGGGCACCATGATTTCACGACGTTCCGCTCGGCCGATTGCCAGGCGAGGAGCCCGGTCAAGACGCTCGACGCGATCGCGATCCGGCGCCAGGGCGATGAAGTCCTGTTCGATGTCTCCGCCCGCTCGTTCCTGCATAATCAGGTGCGCTCGATGGTCGGCACCTTGAAGAAGGTCGGCGAGGGCAAATGGCCGCCCGAAGCGGTCGGTGCGGCGCTGGCAGCGCGCGACCGCAAGGCGTGCGGCCCGGTCGCGCCGCCGGGCGGGCTGTATCTCGTCCGCGTCGACTACGGCGCGGCGCCTGGCTCAAAGCCCGAAGAGGCGGTCGATGACCTCGCTGAGGACGAGGCTTAACGCAATATCGGCGGCGACGAGGCCGATCGAGAAGCCGAACGACTTGCCAAGGGTCCAGCGGATGATCTGGTAGTGAAAGCGGATCATCACGCCGAGAATGACCAGCGACATCGCGGCCGAAATCTCGAATGACAGGACCCCCACGCCGAGCAGCAGCGAGACCAGCGCCTGTGGCGCCGTCATGACCACCAGCGCCCAGTTGCGGACAACGATATAGGGGGCGAACGTCCTGGTTATGCCGAGCCGCTTGGCGAACAGCATCAGCAGCGCCGGCATGGCGATCCAGTCGATGCCGTAATCGACGATTCGCGCCGCGACGAAGGCAGCGTCCGGGACATTCTCGACCACCGCATCGGACAGCATCATGCGATGCTCGACCGCCGCGTTGATGGCGAAGAAGGGCAGGACGTAGAAGATCGCCCGGAACGAATGCCAGAAGCCGTCGACGCTCACATCGAAACGCACCAGCGCATCGCGCCGGCCGAGAAAAAGATCGAAGGCGCTGCGGATCGCGCCGATGGAGGCGGGGTTGAACATCGGACGCTGCGCCTCAACCGAACCAGCGGTCAAGGAACTGGCGATAGATGGCGGTCAGAGCCTTGAGGTCATCGATCGACGCGCGCTCGTCGATCTGGTGCATCGTCTGCCCGACAAGGCCGAACTCGACCACGGGGCAATAGTCCTTGATGAAGCGCGCATCCGAGGTGCCACCGGATGTCGAGAGTTCGGGCCGGCGGCCGGTTACGGCCTCTACGGCATCGCTGAGCGCGTCGATCAATTGCGGCGAATGGGTCAGGAAGGACTGGCTCCAGCCCGGCTGAAGATCGAGCTCATAGGCAATCTCGTTGCCGGCTGCCTCGTCGAGCCGCGCGGCAAGCCAGGCCTCGAGCGTATTGACCGTCCACTGGTCGTTGAAGCGGATGTTGAAGCGCGCGCTCGCCTCGGCCGGAATGACGTTCCAGGCCGCATTGTCGACATCGAGGCCGACAAATTCGAGATTGGACGGATCGAAGCGCTCCGAGCCGTCGTCAAGGGCCTCCGCCGTCAGACGGCGCACCAGCTTGACCAGTTGCGGGATCGGATTGATGGCAAGATGAGGATAGGCGACATGGCCCTGGCGGCCGAGGACGGTGATGCGGCCGGACAGGCTGCCCCGCCGCCCGACCTTGATCGCGTCACCGAGCGCCTTCGGATTGGTCGGCTCACCGACGATGGCGCCGTCGAAGTGATGCCCCGCCCGCGCCGCCCAATCGAGCAGCTTGACCGTGCCATTGAGCGAGGGGCCCTCTTCATCGCCGGAGATCAACAACGAGATCGTGCCCTTCGGCGTACCGTCGCGACCCTGGAGGAAATCGAGCGCGGCAGAAACGAAGGCGGCGATTCCGCCCTTCATATCGACGGCGCCGCGCCCAAAGACGAAGCCCTCCGCGACCTCTCCGCCGAAGGGATCATGGCGCCAGCGTGCCGCATCGCCAGGGGGCACCACATCGGTATGCCCTGCGAAAACCAGATGTGGCGCGCCGGAGCCGATGGTCGCAAAGAGATTTTCGACGTCAGGCGTGCCGGCCTCGCTGAACACAGGCCGCTCGACACGGAAACCGGCCGGCGCCAGCACGCTTTCCAGGTAGGCGAGGGCGCCGCCCTCATCGGGCGTTACCGATGGGCAGCGGATGAGCGCGCTCAACAGGGCGACGGGATCGGCGGCGATGGGGCTGGCGGACGTGGACATGCCTTTCGTTGCCATGCGGGGCGGCGGCAATCAAGCATCCCGCGTCGCGGCAGCCCGGACGAAGCGCCGCAATCGCTTCACCGCACGCCCCGGAACCTCGCGCCGACAGCTAGACCGCTACCGAATGCCGGCCGCCACGACTGAGATAGGTGTCGAATTCGGATGCAACGACGCGTGCGATTTCGTGGCGATGCCGAAGGATCACGATGTGATCACCGTCCCTCGCGACAAACCCGGCCTCGATCAGCGGCTGCAGGCGCTCTAGGGCATCGGCAAAGGTAGCGGGCGTGACGCCGTGTCGGCGCGAGACCGCCGCGAGATCGACGTCGAAGCCGCAGAGCAGCGCCTCGATGATTTCCGCCCGCATGACGTCCTCGCCTTCGAAGGCCTTGCCGCGGACGGTCGGCAGCATGCCGGCCTCGATCGCGCGCTGCCAGCCGAGATTGTCCGGGGCGTTCTGGGCGAAGCCTTGCGGCGTGCGGCTGATCGACGACGCGCCAATGCCGATCAGGGTCGTCGCGGCGTCGTCGGTATAGCCCTGGAAATTGCGCCGCAGCTGTCCGTCCTTCCGCGCGAGGGCGAGCGGATCATCCGGTGCGGCGAAATGATCGATCCCGATCTCGACATAGCCGGCGGCCTCGAAGATCGCCCGTGCCAGCGCCGCCTGCTCCATCCGTGTTTCGGAATTCGCCAGCGCGGTGGTGTCGATCAGCCGCTGGTTCGATTTCATCCACGGCACATGGGCATAGCCGAAGATGGCGATCCGGCTCGGCCGCAGCGTCAGAATGCGCCGGGCGGTGTCCTCGATCATCGCCAGCGTCTGCAGCGGCAAGCCATACATGAGGTCGGCATTGACGGCATCGATGCCTGCGTCCCGCAGCGCGGCGAACGATGTCGCGACGACGTCGAAGGGCTGGATGCGGCCGATGGCGGCCTGGACGTCGGCGTCGAGCGTCTGGATGCCGAGGCTTGCCCGGTTGACGCCGAGCGCCGCAAGGTGCCGCGCGCCATCTGGCGTCACATGGCGCGGATCGAGCTCGATCGCGTGCTCCATGGCCGCCTGAAAATTGAACCGGGTAGCGAGATCGTCGATCAGTTCGGCCATGCAATCCGGTGGCAGGATGTTGGGTGTGCCGCCACCCCAATGAAGATGCGAAACCGGAACGCGGCCGACATGGGCGGCGACCAGCGCGATCTCACGATGCAGAGCTGCGGCATAGGCGCGGATCGGTTCGTCGCGCAGCGAGGCCTTGGTGGTGCAGCCGCAATAGGCGCAGATCGAGCGGCAGAAGGGGATGTGCAGGTAGAGCGAGACCGCTTCGTCGCGGGTTCCCACCTGTTCGAGCCATCCGGCATAGGCCTGCGGCGTGACGGCCGGCGAGAAATGCGGCGCGGTCGGGTAGGATGTGTAACGTGGCACCATGCGGCGCGCGACCTCGGCAAGGCTTGGCAGCGGTGCCTTCAGCGGCGGCGAGACATGTGCGTTCATGGCGAGAGCGTCCGGTGGCCCTCGAGCCCGCATGGACCCCCGATGCGGCAAGCCTGGGCCATTCGGCCTGCCGTTCGATGTCCGGATAGCCTTCGGCGAGGTGGCTCGCTTTGCGCTCGCTCAAACAGCGCCGGCTTTTGGCGGCGTCGGTCGCATCAACGTTGTGCAATCAGCGAAACGGATTGAGGTCACGGGTCGGGCAAGGCCGGCTCTGCATCCATGATGTCGCGCAGGCGGTCGAATCCGGTGCCGGTCCCGCTTTCGCGGATGTCGCCGTCGCGGACGTTGCCGAAGACCGCCTGTTCGGTGAAGGTCATGGTGGTCGATCGCCGCGCGCGGTGAATTCGACGGTCACCAGCGACGACGAGATGCTCTGGCCATTTGTCCGCATCACATAGGCATAGACGATGCGCTCGCGCGGCTGGATGTCGAGATAGTGAGCCAGCATGGCCTGCTCGGTGCCGTCGGGCATCCGCCAGATGACGCGCTCGCTGCCATCGGTGCGGAAATCGAAACGGTCCTCGACAACCTCCCAGTCGGGATGGCAGCCGGTCCAGCGCCGCTTCAATTCATGATCGGACCAGAAGCGGAAGGCATGGCCGACGCTGCCGGGCAACGCACGTTCGATGACGAAGCTGCGGTGGTTCACGGTGACGCCCATCAGTGATCCTTGTCCTCCGGTATCGCGGCCATCAGCGCTGCCAGCCTGTCAAAGGCGGCGTTCATGTCGGCCTGCCGCTGCGCGATCCATTGATTGATATCCTCGAACGCGTCGGCATGAATGCGGTAGGTCCGCACGCGTCCGATCTTCTCGGATGCGACGATGCCACTGTCCTCCAGGACGCGGAGATGCTTCAGGACGGCCGGCAGTCCCACCTCGGCTGGCTCGGCCAGCTCGGTGACGGAGGCGGGCCCCTTGGCAAGCCGCTCGATGAACCCTCTGCGATAAGGATCTGCGAGGGCCTGGAAGAGGCGATCGAACCGGTCGATCTGCATGGCGGTCAACCGACGGCGTCGATGAACCGCTTCGGCATCGCTTCGCGATAAGGAAACAGCTCGAAATAGGGCTGGGCCTCGGCCAGGACGCGCTTGACAGAGGGGCGCCAAGACAGCCGCTCGAAATAATCCGGGAGATGCCTGTAGTCGTCGGCAAAAGGATGCACGATCGAGGCGAAGAAAAGCGCTGGCCATGCGGAGCAATCAGCCATCGTGAAGTGATCGCCGGCCGCCCAGCGCCTGTCGGATATCCGTCGCTCGATCATGCCATAGGCCTGATCGAGCATCGCATGCGCTTCGGCGACGCCATGAGGATCGTTATGGCCTGCAGGGCGAAGGCGGTCGGTCACGATCTTCTGCATGGGAACGCTGACATAAAGATCGAAGAATCGGTCGAGGAGCCGAACCTCGAGCTGCGCGTCTGCGTCGTCGGGAATGAGCCGGACCGGCCCCGGGAAATGCTGCTGGAGATAGTCGATAATGATGGTGGTTTCCGGGATGACGCGCTCGGAACTGCCATCATGCAGCACCGGGATCTTGCCGACGGGCCATCGATCGAGATGTGCGGCGGCCGAGCCCGGATTTCCGAAATCAACGATCTTCGCCTCGAAGGGTGTTCCGTTCTCGTAAAGCGCGATGAGCACCTTGTGACAGAACGAGGCAAGCGGATGTATGTACAGCGTCAGGGTCATGGCGCACCTATGGTTTCCAGGAGTGGAAACCATAGCATGGCGACCCAGGCTTGGCCATACACTTTCCGTGTATGGAAACTGATTGAACGCCTATCGCTCCAGCAAAGGGGTTGCTGGAGCGGTAGGGAGAAATCTAGCTGGCGCGGCGGATATCCGCGCGCTTCGGCAGTGTCCAGTTCGGGCGGGGGAAGTGGCAGGTATAGCCGTTGGGGTAGCGCTCGAGATAGTCCTGATGCTCGGGCTCCGCCTGCCAGAAATCGCCAGCCGGGACGACTTCGGTCACAACCTTGCCCGGCCAGAGACCGGAGGCGTCCACGTCGGCGATCGTGCCTTCCGCAACCTGCTTCTGCTCATCGCTCGTGTAGAAGATCGCCGAGCGGTAGCTCGCGCCGACATCGTTGCCCTGGCGGTTACGTGTCGACGGATCATGGATCTGGAAGAAGAATTCGAGCAGGTCGCGATAGCCGATCTTCGCCGGATCGAACACGATCTCGATCGCTTCGGCATGGTTGCCGTGATGGCGGTAGGTGGCGTTCGGGACGTCGCCACCCGAATAGCCGACGCGGGTCGAGATCACGCCCGGATAGCGGCGGATCAGATCCTGCATTCCCCAGAAGCAGCCGCCCGCAAGCAGAGCACGTTCCGTCGTCATGGTCTGGACCTCCTGGTTTCAACTCGTCCCGAATATAGGCATTGTCGAGCCAGATATCAGCCCGGGGCTCTGCGGATGGATGGCAGCGACTTTGTCTTTGATGGCCCCGAACAGGCGAGGCAGACGATCCTGCTCGCCCATGGCGCCGGCGCTCCGATGGATTCGCCCTCGCTGGAGCGAACGGCGCAGGCTCTCGGCGCAGTTGGCCTTCGCATTGTCCGCTTCGAGTTCGGCTACATGGCCAGCCGCCGGACAGAGGCGGTTCGGAGGCCGCCGCCGCGGGCGGAAAAGCGCAATCCGGAATATCTCGCCGCCGTGGACGCGCTCGGGGCCGAGGGTTCGCTCATCATCGGCGGCAAGTCGATGGGCGGGCGCGTCGCCAGCATGATCGCGGACGAGCTTTTCGCAGCCGGGACGATCCGCGGTCTGCTGTGCCTCGGTTATCCCTTCCATCCGCCGGACAAGCCGGATCAGTTGCGGACGAAGCACCTCGCCGAATTGAAGACACCAACGCTTGTCGTGCAGGGCACGCGGGACCCGTTCGGTTCGCGAGCGGAGGTGTCGGGATATGAGCTGTCACCGGCCATCGAGATCCTCTGGCTGGAGGATGGCGATCATGATCTGAAACCGCGGAAGAGCGTTTCCGGCTTTTCGGCAGCCGACCATCTGAGGACCACCGCGGAAGCCGTGTCGCGTTGGGCGAAGCGGATCGCGAGTTGACCTCGCCCGGCCTCATCTAGGCGCAATGGCCTTGGGTCTCGGGTAGCCTGGAGGACGCCAGCCGGGTGAAGCCGGCGGGCGCCCCAGGCAGCGGCCGGGAGGAGGGGAGAGACCGGCCGCCTGTTCATGAGGACGAGGAGGACGCCCTCATGAACCCTGTTCTCGGGTCGCGTCTTGCGACCCGTATCTCGGGTCAGGGCCGGATCGCGTCCTGAGCGGCGATGATGCGATCCATGAGCCGGTCTTCCTCGGTCTCGGTCGCAGCGGTCGACTGGATCCTCTTTTTGGCGTGCTCGATCGAGTCGTGAAGGATCACGTCGATATCCTGCGAGGCCTCGAACGGTCCGGCGACGCTCTTCACCTTTGAGTTGTCGAACAGGGCCGACCAGCTCTTGTCGCCGAGCAGCGGGCCTTCCCACTCCTTGTCGAAGCGGACCAGCGTGTCGGTCGGCACATGGGCGTGGATGGCCTTGACGCCGAATCCGCGCGCGATGGCGTCGTGGATCTGGTTCCAGGTGAAGCCGCGATCCGTGGTGATGTGGAAGTCGTCACCGAGGGCGCGCGCATTGCCGAGCAGGCGCACGAAAGGAGTCGCCACGTCGACCGACCGTGTGAGGGTCCAGAGCGAGGAGCCGTCGCCCGTCAAAACGACGGGCTTGCCGGCGATCATCCGGCGGATCGCGATATCGGGATCGCCGACCTGGATCGGCATGCCCGTGCGTACGGTGTGGCTCGGCCGGACGATTGTGTAGGGCAGGCCGCCCTGATCGCGCAGCAGCAGTTCGCAGGCGATCTTGTCGCGGCTGTATTTCCAGTACTTGTTCTCGAGCGGCGTGCGCTCGGTCATCATGTAGTTGCGGACCGGCTTCTCGTAGACCGAGGCCGAGGATATGAAAACATACTGCCCGGTCTTGCCGGAGAAGGTGTCGATGTCGCGCCGCATCTGGTCGGCGTTGTAGAGACGGAATTGCGCCACCACGTCAAAATGCCGGCCAGCCAGTTCGCCATAGGTGGCATCGTTCATGTCGCCGACCAGGGTCTTGACGCCGGTCGGCAGCGGGACGCTGGTCTTGCCGCGGTTGAGGACGGTGACGTCATGACCCGCGGCCGCGGATGCCTCGACGCAGGGCAGCGAAATCTGTCCGGTGCCGCCGATATAGAGAACGCTGAGTGCCATGGAATAGTCCTTGTCTATCGCTTTGGTAAATCGAATCGGCGGCGGCTCGAAGCCGCCCGGCCTGCCTAGGGAGGGGACGTGCCGACGGATGCTGTGTCGGCGATGGCAGCGATCGCCGCCGGCTGGCCAGAACCTCTCGCCGTGTGCATCCTTGTCCCCATATTATATAGAATGACGACAAGATCATATATAGTTTGGTCGAATTGGAAAGGGGGAGCGCATGACAACTCGAACGGTGGCCCTCACCGGCGCGCTTGGCAATGCCGGGCGAGTCATCAGTCGGCGCCTGGAGGAAGGCGGCTATCGGGTCATTCCCATCGATGTGCTTCCGTCGCGAAATCCGTTTTTCGAGCCCAGCCGCGTCGTCGATCTCACATGCTACGGTGATACCGTCGCCAACCTGCATGGCGCCGATGCCGTCGTGCATTTCGGCTCCAATCCCTGGCCCGATTCTGACTTCTTCACCGGCGCCGACCGTTTCCGGAACAACACGATCGCAACGTTCAACGTGTTCCAGGCTGCCTGCCAGCTCGGTATTCGGCGCGTCGTCTACGCATCGAGCGAGACTGTCCAGGGCCACCCCTATGTGGCCGTTCATCCCGAGCGCATTCCGATTCTCGAATCCGACGCGCCCTTGCCACAGACTGCCTATGCTCTCTCGAAGTTGACGGCCGAACTATTGGGTGAGCATCTCTGTCGCATGCATGGGACGGTGTTCCTCGGTCTTCGCTGCGCCAACATCCTTTACGACGTGCCCGGTCACCATGCCGGCTATGATCTCGTGCCGGGCTACTGGGCGGACGCGGCGGTCCGCCGCGAGACTCTGTGGAAATATGTCGACAGCCTCGACGTCGCCGACGCCGTGGTCTGCGCGCTCGAGGCGCCGGTGGCCCGTTCGGAAGTGTTCAATATTGCCGCGGCCGACACGATCATGAATGTTGGCACGCGCGCGCTGTTTGAAGCCCACTTTCCAAAGACGGTGATCGCGGACGAGTTCGGCGAATTCGCCACGCCCGTGAGCCTCGCGAAAGCGGCGGATCTCATCGGATGGGTGCCGAAGCGGCGGTGGCGCGACCGTCTCGCCGGCCATGCCCATCCGCCCTAAGGCGGGCGGACCCTAAGCGGCGGCGGCTCACCCTGCGGGCAGATCGTCCTTCCGTGCCGGCTGATTGCGCGCGACGCGCGAACCGGTCAATCGGACCTGCCGCATCTGGCTGAGCATGTCCTCGCCGGCCGCCCTGATATGGTCCACCGCCACGCGGGCGGCGGCATCGGCATCGGCTGCGACGATCGCCTCGACCATCTCGGTGTGCTGGGCGACGCGCTGGCGGACCCGCGACGGCATGATCGGCAGCTTCGCGCGCGTCGCATTGATCAGACCGGCATAGCGCTGCATCACCTCGATCGCCTGAACATTGATCTCGCCCTCGAGCATGATGCTGTGGAAATCGCGGTTGGCGGCGTCGAGAGCGTCGAAATCCGTCGGCTGCTCGCGGGCAACCGTCGCGAAGTCCGCCGCGGCCGCGCGCAGCCGATCGAGGTCCTCGGGTGTCGCGCGCTGGCAGAAGCGGCGGACGAAGATCGGCTCGATCGCCTCGCGCAATTCGAAGATGTTGCGGACGAAATCGTCATCGACCATGCGCACGCGCGCACCCTGGTTGGGATTGGCGACGACGAAACCCTCGCCCTGCAGCCGCCAGAGAGCCTCGCGCACAGGATTGGCGCTGACCGCATAGCGGGCCGCCAGTTCCTCGGTCTTGAGCCAGGCGCCGGGGGGCAGGATCCCGGCCACGATGTCGCGGCGGAGGTCGTTTGTCACGCGGTGGGAGAGGCTCGAATTTTTTGACAAGGAGGTCTCGCTGCGGGTCGATCGGAAGCCATTCAGAAACGGGGGCGGCAAAGAATCTGTCAAGAGCGATATATTCTATAGATTCCTGATGGCATTCTATGCACTATGGCGCATCGCCTATGCAAATTGGCCTGGGGTCCCCAACGTGAAAATCAGCCGTGTCGAAGTCTTCCTCGTCGGGCGGGAGTGGAACAATCTCGTCATCGCCCGCGTGCACACCGACAATGGGCTTTCCGGGCTCGGCGAAGGCACGATGCAGTGGCAGGCACGGACCGTGGCAGCGGCGATCGAGCATATGGCCAGCCGCTATGTGATCGGCGCGTCGCCATTCGAGATCGAACGTCTCGTCCAGGCGATGTATCGCAACGAATATGCGCGCGGCGGCCCGGTCCTCAACAGCGCGATCGCCGCGATCGAGTTCGCCTTGTGGGACATCTGCGGCAAGGCGCTTGGCCAGCCGGCCTACAATCTCCTCGGCGGCAAGGTGCACGACACCATCCCGGCCTATGCCAATGGCTGGTTCAATGCCGAGACGGGTTCCGACGACATCGGCGCGGCGGCCCGCAAGGTCGCCGCATCCGGCTATCGCGGCCTCAAATTCGATCCCTTCTGGGGCCAGGGTCGCGACCCGGACCTCGCCGACCTGCGCCGCGGCATCGAGGAGATCGCCACCGTTCGCGATGCCGTTGGCCCGGACATGAAGATCATGATCGACGGTCATGGCCGCTTCAGTGTGGGCACCGCCAGCCACCTGGCTCATGCGCTTGCCGATCTCGGCGTCTACTGGTTCGAGGAGCCGGTGGACCCGGAGAATTTCATCGCGCTCGGCGAGGTGTCGCGGCCACGCGGGCTGCGGATTGCTGTCGGTGAGCGCTGCTATTCCCGCTATCAGGTGCCGCAACTTCTGGCGCAGGGCCGGCCGCATGTGCTGCAGCCCGATCCGATCCAGGTCGGCGGACTGCTTGAATCCAAGAAGATCGCCGCCCTCGCAGACAGCCATTATCTGCCGGTGTCCTTCCATTGCCCGTTCGGGCCGATCTCCACCGCAGCGGTTCTCCAGCTCAATGCAACGACGACCAACATCGTCGCCCAGGAGTCGTTCTCGGCCTTCGACGTTTCGTGGCGCTCGGCGCTCATCCGGAACTGTCCGATGCCGTCGAACGGCAGCTATGTGGTCAGCGATCAGCCCGGGCTCGGCGGTATCGAACTCGACGAAGACGTGGTGCGCGAGCACCCCTATCGCGAGCAGGCGATCCAATCGATGTGGTCCGCCAACGGTTCGACTTCGGCCCTTCGTCCGTTTGAGCCGAGCGCGGCCGATGCAGCGTGAACAACGCCTCGGCGGGGCGAGCGGTGCTCTTCTCCCCGAGGCGGACTGCCGGTTTCCTGCGATTTGGAGACCGGGTGCCGGCGCAATCCAGACCGCGCCGTCACATCCTGGAAAGTCAGATTCTCGAGGGTCGGGGCAACCGACCCCATCATCGCGCATAGGGAGTCGATAGCATGAAGAGATTGAAGGCCATTGCCGCATCAGCGGTGCTGACCGCCGCAGCCTTTCCGGCGCTCGCCGACACGACGCTGCATGTCATGAGCTGGCAGCCGGCTTATGTCGCCGGCACCGATTACTGGGACAAGACCGTCGCCGGTTTTGAAGCCGAGAATCCCGGCGTCAAGGTCGAGAGCAATTTCGTCGCCTTCGGCCAGTATCTTCCGACGCTGACCGCGATGATCGCGGCGGGATCCCTGCCGGATGTATTCAACGGCGGCACCAAGACGGGCGAACTCGGCCGCTCCGGGCATCTCGTCAATTTCAAGGACGTGTATGACGCCGCGTTCTTCGATCAGTTCTACGCGGGGCCGCTGCGTCAATATACGTTCGACGACAAGCCCTATGGCCTGCCGGATATGGCGCAGATCTTCGGTGTCTTCGCCAATGACCGCATCATGAAGGAAGTCGGCGTCGAGGTTCCCAATACCTGGGACGAACTGATCGCCGATGTGCCGAAGTTCAAGGCTGCCGGTTATATTCCGCTGTCCTGGGGCAACCTGACCCGCAATACCTGCCCCGACTTCTTCCTGCCGCTGATCGCCCAGTATGGCGGCGACGTCTATGCGCTCGACGATCACACGGCCCCGGGTCTCAGCTGGGATTCGAAGCCGGTTGTCGACGCGCTCGATCTGCTGCAACGCCTCTCCAAGGCGGGCGTGTTCCCCGAAGGCATCAACGGCATCGACGATCCGCAGAGCCGCCAGCTTGCCTATCAGGGCCGCGCCGCGATGTATTTCGGCGGATCCTGGACCCCGGGCATTTTCGCCCAGGACGGCACCAAGGATTGGCTCGACAATTACTCGGTGCACAAGGTGCCGGCGCTGACGCCTGACGGCATCCATTTCACCGGCGACGGCGCGGGCGAAGCCTGGTCGGTCAACGCCGACGGGCCGAACAAGGACCTGGCGCTCAAGTTCATCGCCTATCTCTACCGCCCGGACGTCTACAACTGGCGCGCCAAGGGCCTGCAGTCGTTCCCGTCGATGAAGAGCGCCGTCGACCAGATCGACAACCCGAAGGTCCGCACGATGATCTCGTGGATCGCCACCGACTCGGCCAACCACATCCTCTTCGGGCCGGGAAGCTGGGACGCGGTCTCGAATGTTTGCCAGAGCGCACTCGACGGCTCGATCTCGCCGGCCGATGGCGCCAAGAAGATCGAGGCCGACGTGATGGCCGCGCGCAGCAACTAACAGGCGCCTACGCAAAAAGGGACAACTGTCCCGGCTCCGTCGCCGTCCGCGGCGGCGGAGCGCATCCGACAGAAACGCCAGCATGAGCGCCGCCCGATGAATGCTCCATCGCGACTCCAGCCCTTCATCGCACCGGGACTGTTCATCGCGCCCGCCGCCATCGCGTTGATCCTAACGACGGCGGTGCCGATGGTCGACGCCGTCCTGCTCAGCCTTCAGCGCTGGAACGCCATGACGCCGGCGGTCTGGACCGGGTTCGACAACTATGTGCGGCTGGCGCAGGACGAGACATTCTTCCGTGCCCTCTGGCATACGTTCTATTTCACCGTCTGCACGGTCATCCTGCAGACGATCCTGCCGCTCTTGATCGCCAGCCTGCTCAATTCTGGCATCCGCGGCAGCACGGTGTTCCGCACCCTCTATTTCATGCCTGTGATCATCTCGCTGGCCATCAGCGGACTGCTCTGGGCCATGCTGTTCGAACCGAATTTCGGCGCCATCAACAGCCTGCTGCGCGCGATGGGTCTCGGGGCGTACACGCCGCTCTGGCTCGCCGGCACCAACTCGGTCATGCCGAGTGTCATCATCGTGTCGGTCTGGCAGTCGCTGGGCTTCTATCTCGTCATCTTCTTCGCCGCGCTGCAGGGCGTGCCCAAGGATCTCTACGAGGCGGCAACGCTCGACGGGGCGGGCGCCTGGAGCCGCTTCATGAATGTGACGGTTCCCACGATCCGTCCCGTGATCCTGATCGTGGTGGTTCTCAATACCATCAACGGAATCAAGGTGTTCGACCAGATCTGGGTGATGACGGCCGGCGGCCCCAATTACGCCAGCGCGACACTCGGTACCTATCTCTACTCGATCGCATTCGGCGCCATGGGCGCTTCCAACTCGCGGCTCGGCTACGCGGCCGCGATCGCGATCGTCATCCTGGTGCTCAGCATCGTGGTGTCGTTGATCCAGATCCGTATTGGACGGCGTCGCGATCTCGATGCCCAGATCGAGGTTTGAGGCGGCAAAGCCATGACAAGCAGTTCGATAATGCCCGGAACCGCGAGGACCGGCCGCGCCGCCACATCGTCGCCTTGGGCGGTGACGTTCACGCGCACCCTCATCTACGTCATCCTCGTGGCGATCGTCGTCGTCGAAGCCTTCCCGCTCGTGTGGATGATCGTCACGTCGCTGAAGGATCCGCACGAGGTCTTCAACAGCGTGCTTCCAGGCGAAATCAGATGGCAGAACTTCCCGCGCGTCTGGTACGCGATGAATTTCCCGGTCCATCTCGGTAACTCGCTCTATGTCACCGGGCTGACTGTCGGGCTGGTGGTCGTGCTCGCCACGCCGGCCGCTTATGCGTTCGCGCGATACCGTTTTCCGGGGCGTGAGATCGTCTTCTACGCCTTCCTCGGGGCGATGATGATTCCGCCGCAGGCGATCCTCATTCCGATGTTCCAGTTCCTCAAATCGCTGCATCTGCTCGATTCGCTGAACGGGCTCGCCTTCTCCTTCGTAGGTGGCGGCACGGCCTTCGCCGTGTTCCTGATGCGAACCTTCTTCCTGAGCCTGCCGCGCGAACTCGGCGATTCCGCGCGGACCGACGGCTGCAACGACTTTCAGGTGTTCTGGTACATCTATCTGCCGCTGGCCCGGCCTGGCATCGCCACGGTCGTGATCATCCAGTCGCTCTATACGTGGAACGAGTTCATGTTCTCGAACACGTTCATCATAACGCCTGGAAAAAAGACGGTGCAGTCGGCTGTATTCCAGGCGATCGGACAGTATTCGACTGATTATACGGCACTGTGTTCTGGATTGATGATCGCGCTGGTGCCCGTCGTCGCCATCTATCTCATCCTGCAGCGGCAGTTCATCGGCGGCCTGACAGCCGGCGCGCTGAAGGGCTGATCATGACGGCGTCACTGATCTTAACGGCAGCGCGCGGGCGGAACTAGCATGTTCAAAGTTGGCATGATCGGCGTCGGCTCGATCGCGGACGTCTATCTCCTCAATTCGCGGCAGATGAGCAATTACCGCGTCGTCGCGGTCGCCTCGCGCGACGAGGCGGAGGCCGGGCGCCGCGCCGCCGGCTGGGGTGTCGAAGGGCTTTCGGTCGATGCGCTGCTGCGCCGGTCCGACATCGAGGCGGTGCTGAACCTCACGCCGCCGGCGGCCCACCATGCCGTCACGCGGGCAGCGCTCGAGGCCGGCAAGCATGTCTTCACCGAAAAACCGCTCGCCGCCGATCTCGAAGAGGCGCTGGACCTTGCAGATCTCGCCGCACAACGCGGGCTCAGGCTGGCGGTGGCGCCGGATTCGGTCCTTGGTGCCGGCGTCCAGCGGGCGCGCGCGATGATCGACAGCGGAGCGATCGGCAGGCCGCTGATGGCCAACGCCGCCATTCTCTATCACGGCGCCGATGGCTGGCACCCCAACCCATCCTTCTTCTATCGCCGCGGCGGCGGGCCCGTGCACGATGTCGGGCCTTATTTCCTGGCGGTGATGATGAACCTGTTCGGCCCGCTGGCCGACGTGCGCGCGACGGGCTTCAAGGGATTCGAAACGCGGACCGTGACGGCACCCGGGCGGGAGAAGGGAAACACGGTCCCGGTCGAGGTTCTGACGAGCGTACTGGCCCTTCTGAACTTTCGCTCAGGTGTTCAGGCCTCGCTCTCGGCCAGTTGGGATGTCTGGCGCACCAGCCTGCCGCATATCGAGATCCATGGCACGGAGGGCTCGCTCAGCCTGCCGCATCCCAATTTCCATGGCGGCCCGCTGCGCTATGCGCGTCCCGGCGGCGATTGGGAGGACGTGTCCCTCGACGATGCGCCGCTCGCGCGACCGAACTGGCCGGTCGGGCAGCCGCAGCACGCCAACTATCGCGGCATCGGGCTTGCGGAGACGATCGATGCGATCGACGCGCATCGCCCGCATCGTCTGTCGGCCGAATTCGGCGCCCATGTCGTCGAGGCGGCCGATGCGATCATCCTGTCCGCGACCAGCGGAAAGTCGGTCGACCTTGTGATCCAGCCCGAGCGGCCAGAGCCGCTCGGAACGTCAGAGACCGCCGCGCTGATGCGGCCGAGCCCCAAGGATACAGCATGCCCCTAGCCCAGATCGATCTGCCGCGCGCCCTGTTCGAGGAAAAGGCGACCGCTATCGGCCTCGAATTGCAGGCTGCCTTCGTCGAGGCCGCAGGCGTTCCCCCGGCCGACAAATTCCAGATCTTCCGGCCGCGCGAAGCAGGCGAACTGGTCTTCGATCCGAGCTATGGCGGCGTCGACAGGCAAAACCTGATCGTCGTCCAGATCCTCATGGTGCATCACCATCCAGTCGATCAGAAGCGGGCGCTCTACCGGGCCATCGTCGAGCGCTTCGTGAAGCTTGGCATCCGCAAGGAGGATATCCTCATTGCCGTGACGGAGAACGGCTTTGAGGACTGGTATGGCGGAAAGCTCTACGGGGAATAGCCGCATTCGGCCTGAGACGTGGCGGCCCGGTTCTGGTCTCGCCATGTCTCCGGCCGCAACGAGGCCGCAGGCTCGCGCTCGACACGAGCCCCACATCCATCGCTCACGGCAGAGAACATGGGGCTTGCCTGCGTCAGGCGGGAACAGAAGCCCCGTGGACATATTGACCCGACGAAATCAAACGTTTAACTGTTGAGCGTGCTCAAGGATATGGCATGGCGCGCTTTCGATCAGTTGCCTTTTCTCATGCGCTTTTTGTGGCGCCAGCGCTCGTCGTCAGCGTCGCGATCGTCCTGCTGCCGGCGCTGCTGACGCTGCTTGTCGCCTTTGCCGACTGGGACGGCGCCAGCACGCCGACCTTCGTCGGCTTGAAGAACTTCCAGGCCGTCTTTTCCGATCCGGTGTTCTGGGGCGCGCTGTTCAACAACGTGCAGTGGATGGTGATCTTCCTCACCATCCCCATGGCCATCGCCATGGTTGCGGCGTCGATCCTGATGCGGCGCAAGCGATCGAGCGCGGTGTTCCAAATCATCTTCCTGCTGCCTTATGTGCTGTCCCCGGTCGCCAATGCCGTCATTTGGCAGAACATCATCTTCGATCCGATTTCCGGCCTGCTCGGCTTCGTGTCGCGCAGCTGGTTTCCGCTGTTCAATCCTCTCACCGATACGCGCACCGCGCTCTATGCCGTGGCCGGGGTCGATATCTGGCATTTCTGGGGCTATCTGGCCGTCGTCTTCTTCGCGGCCATGCGCCAGACACCAGAGGACCAGCTCGAGGCGGCCTTTATCGAGGGCGCCAGCGGCTGGCAGGTGTTCTGGAACGTGACGCTGCCCAACATCCTGCCGACGGTGGCGCTGATGCTGGTCCTCGTCACCATCTTCTCCTTCCTGACCTTCGACTATGTCTATCTGATCACGCAGGGCGGCCCCGCCCGTTCGACGGAAATGCTGTCGACCTTCGCCTATGCCTTCGCCTTCACATCGTTCCAGGTTGGCAAGGCGGCGACAGTGGCGCTGGCGATGAGTTTCTTCGGCCTCATCGCATCGCTCGTCTATGTCCGCATGAGCCGTTCGGAGATCCAGCTATGAGCCAGGGTGGAGGGAAATACGGCATGGCGAGCCGCTGGGATTCTGCGCGTGTCGCCGGCAATATCTATCTGGCCGTCGCCGTGCTGATCGCCTTGCTGCCGCTGCTGCTGGTTGCGATCAACACGTTCAAGCCGCATGTGGCGATCGTCGCCAATCCGCTCAGCCTGCCGACCAGCATCAACTTTGCCAATTTCACCCGCGCCTGGCGCGGTGGGCATTTCTCGACAGGCATCGTCAATAGCCTGCTCCTGTCGGGCTCGACGGTGCTGATCACGCTCGCCTGCGCCTCGCTCGCCGCCTATGCGCTGGCCCGGCGGCAGATCCGTGGCTGGCAGGCCATGACGATCTACTTCCTCTGCGCCACCACGGTTCCAATCCAGTTGTTCCTGTTCCCGCTCTATTTCGTGCTGGCGAAGCTGGGATTGATCGGCAATTTCCTCGCCACCGCGACCATCCTTTCGGCGATCAACCTGCCGATCTCGATCTTCCTGCTCAGGGCCTATGTGCTGGGCATTCCGCGCGAGATCGACGATGCCGCCTTCATGGATGGGGCGACACCCTGGCAGACCTTCCGGCACGTCATCTTGCCGTTGATGCAGCCGGGGCTGATCACCGTCGCGATCATCGTATTCCTCAATTCCTGGAACGAATTCCTGATCACGACGACCTTCCAGAAGGGTCGCGGCAACCTGACGATGACGCTTGGCTATCTGTCGATGAACGGCATCTATGCCACCGACCAGGGTGCGATGATGGCAGGTGCCTTCATCCTGGTCGCGCCGATCATCATCTTCGTCCTGATCCTGCAGCGCTTCTTCATTGCCGGCATGTCGGCCGGCGCCGTCAAGGGTTGATCATGAACACAGCCTCACGCCCCGCGATCACGCGCGACGTCATGGACAAGACCTATGCCGGCGTCCTCGGCAAGCTGATCGGCGTCTATCTCGGGCGCGCCGTCGAGGGCTGGTTCTACGAGGATATCGAGCGGGTCTTCGGCGAGGTCGCCTATTATGTGAACGATAGGGTCAACTGGCCGCTGATCGTTCCCGACGACGATATTTCCGGCACGTTCCTGTTCTACCGCGCGCTGGAGGACAACGGCTTTCCGCGCGATATCGCCGCCCGCACCATCGGCGACACCTGGCTCAATTATATCGTCGAGGACAAGACCGTGCTGTGGTGGGGCGGTCTCGGCCGGTCGACCGAGCATACCGCCTATCTCCGTCTGAAGAACGGCACCGATGCGCCGGCAAGCGGTTCGGTGGCCATGAACGGCCGCGGCATGGCCGAGCAGATCGGGTCCGAGATCTTCATCGATACATGGGCGATGGCCAATCCAGGCGATCCGGATCGTGCCGCCGCGATGGCGCGCGAGGCGGCGTCGGTCAGCCATGGCGGAGTTGCCATCGAAGCCGCCTGCCTGCTGGCAGCGATGGAAGCAGCGGCATTCACGGAGCGCCACATCGATACGCTGCTCGATCTTGGCCTACGCTATAATCGCGACGAGAGCCTTGCCCGGCTGATCGGCGAGGTGCGCGAGCACTGCGCGAAGGCCGGCGATGACTGGCGCGCCGTCCGACGCTGGCTCGGTGCGGAACATGGCTATGAGCGCTATCCGGGCAACTGCCCGATGGTGCCGAACCACGCTGTGCTGATCGCCGCTTTCATTCTCGGTGGCGACGATTTCCAGAAGGGCCTGAAGATCGCCGTCTCCTCCGGCTGGGACACCGATTGCAATGCCGGCAATCTCGGGGCGCTGAACGGCATCCGCCTCGGCCTCGAGGGACTCGCTACCGGCCCCGATTTTCGTGGCCCGGTGGCCGACCGCCTCTATGTCGTCGGTGCCGATGGCGGCGAATGCGTCAGCGACGCCGTCATCGAGACGCGGCGGGTGCTGAGGGCCAGCGCTGCGCTGGGCGGCCTGACCTATGAGGCGCCGAAGACCCGCTTCGCCTTCGAGTTTCCGGGCTCCGTGCAAGGCTTCGAGCCCTGTCCGCTGCATCTCGGCGCCCAGGGCATCACCGCAATCGGTAATCTGAACGAGAGCGGCGAGGGCAATGGCCTCGTGCTCGCCTACAAGGCGCTGGCTCCGGGCGTCACCGGCAGCGTCTCGGTGCCCACCTTCATCGACCCGAAGCCGCGCGGGGTCTCCGACACTAGTTATTTCGAGGTGGTCGCCAGCCCGTCGCTCTATCCGACCCAGACGCTGACGGCGACCATCCGCGGGTTCGGCAGCGACAATCCGGCGGGGCGCTTCTTCATCCATTATTTCGACGAGACCGATCAATTGAAGCGGCTGGACGGCCCGCGCCTCGCGATCGGCGAAGGCGACAATGCCATCACCTGGCAGGTTCCGGATACAGAGGGTCATCCGATCCATCGGCTCGGCCTGCAGCTTGAGGCCGACCGGCGGCTGACGGGCTGCGTTGCACTGGTCGATCTCGACTGGTCCGGTGCGCCGGAGAACCTGCATTTCGGAACGTCGCGGCAGTTGTCGCCGAAGCTCACGCCCTGGGACACGACCACGTTCTGGACGAAGAGCTTCGTCAGCTCCGCGCGGCATTATGCGACCGATATCTACAACACCTTCACGCTGTCGCATCCGGACGGCGAGGGCGTCATCACCACCGGCACGCGTGACTGGACGGATTATGCTGCCGCATCGGAACTCGTGCTGGAACTGCATGAGACGGTCGGCCTCGTTGCCCGGGCCCGCGGTCACAAGCGCTATTATGCCGGGATTGTCCGGGGAGGCGAGGCGCAGATCGTCAAGCGCCGCGACCGCGCGCTGACCGTGCTGGCGTCGGTGCCCTACGCCTTCGAGGAGAATGCCCGAAAGACATTCGAGCTGAGGGTTGAGGGCGACGCGATCAAACTGTCCATCGACGGCATCGGTCTCGTCAGCGCCCGCGACGGCGACTATGCCTCCGGCGGCGCCGGCTTTCTGATCGAGGGCGGCACGGTGCCGGCGCTCGGTTTTTCGGTTCGGCGCATCTAGGGAGCGGATGGATTTGGCCAGGCTCGAGCTCAAGAACGTCGCCAAGACCTTCAACGAGACGGAGGTCATCAAGTCGGTGAATCTCTCCGTCGCGGATGGCGAATTCGCCGTGCTGGTCGGACCGTCCGGTTGTGGCAAGTCGACCATCCTGCGCATGCTCGCGGGGCTGGAGCAGGTCAGCGGCGGCGCGATCGAGATCGATGGCCGCAATGTCACGTCGATGCTGCCGCTGGAGCGCGGCGTCGCGATGGTGTTCCAGAGCTATGCGCTCTATCCGCATATGACCGTCGAGGACAATATCGGCTTTGGTCTCAAGATCGCCGGCCAGTCGCGCGCCGAGCGGCGGCCGAAGGTGCTGGAGGCGGCGCGGATCCTTCAGCTCGAACCCTATCTGGCGCGGAAGCCCAAACAGCTCTCCGGCGGCCAGCGGCAGCGCGTCGCCATCGGACGGGCGATCGTCAAGCAGCCGAAGATCTTCCTGTTCGACGAGCCGCTGTCCAATCTCGATGCCGAGCTGCGCGTGCAGATGCGGCTGGAGATCGCTCGGCTGCACCAACAGCTCGGCGCCACCATGATCTATGTGACGCATGATCAGGTCGAGGCGATGACGCTGGCCGACAAGATCGTGGTGCTGCGCGACGGCCGCATCGAGCAGGCCGGCCCGCCAGTCGAACTCTATGAGCGGCCCGCGAACATCTTCGTCGCGGGATTCATCGGATCGCCCAAGATGAACTTCCTCGATGCCGTGCCGGCGGATGGCAAGCTCAGCCTGCCGGGACTCGGCGGCGCGATTGCCGGATCGTCCGCGTCAGTGCGGACGCTCGGCGTTCGGCCCGAGCATATCTCGATTACCGATGCAGGCGCGTTCGCGGGCACGGTCAAGGTCGTGGAACAACTCGGCAACGTGTCGTATCTCTATGTCGACTCGGCCGCTGGGGCTACGGTGACGATCGAGCAGCGTCGGATGACCGGCCTGCATGCCGGCGACGCCGTCCGCTTCGATATCGAGCACGACCAGATCCATCTCTTCGATGGCGACGGCCGCCGCCTCTAGCCCCGCCAGCCATCTGGAGCCTGTCGATTAGCGAGTCCAAGACGCAGCTTCGCAAGCCGGCCACCATCAAGGACGTCGCGCGCGAGCTCGGCGTTTCGGTGGCGACGGTTTCCTATGCCTTGAACGGGCGCGGGACGATCGGAGAGGAACTCCGCGCCAAGGTGCGCGAGGTCGCCGATCGTGTCGGTTATCGCCCCAATCGCATGGCGCAGGCGATCCGCACCGGCCGCACCATGAGCATCGGCCTGCTGGTGCCCGACCTCAACAATCCGTTCTATCCCGCGCTGGCGCAATCGGTCGAGCGCGAGGCGCGCGAGGCGGGCTATGCCGTCGTGCTGATCGATACCGCGAGGTTCGACGACGAAGGTGCGGCGCTCCGTCAGATCGAGAGCCATATCGCCGGCGCGGTCTGGTGCCAATTGCCTCGCAAGGACCGGCCGGCCGAGGATTTCCAGGTTCCGATCGTCGTGATCGGCATCCCCGAGGGCCATGTCGATAATGTCACCGCCGACGATGCCGCCGGTGGTCGCCTGGCTGCCCGGCATCTTCTGAAGCTCGGCCATCGCCGCGTCGGCGTGCTGACCGGCGCATCGGTGCCGGATGGCATGGACGACCGCCGGGCGGCCTTTGTCGAGGCGTTTTCCAGCAAGGGCGAGATCGTCTGGGACGTGAAGACGGCCTATTCGATCGATCTCGATCGGCGGCTGTTCAATCGTCTTGCGCGGCGCGATGTGACGGCGGTGATGTGCGGCAACGACCAGATCGCCATCGGCGTGCTACGCGCGGCCAAGCAACTCGGCATCGCCGTCCCGGGCGAGCTTTCCGTCACCGGCTTCGACGATATCCCGTGGGCCCAGATCGTGACGCCGACGCTCACCACGATCAGCCAGTCGGTCTCCGACATGGCGACGGCCGCCGTCGGCCTGCTCCGGGACCGGATCGCCGATCCCGGCCGTGCCGTTCGCCACCTGACCATCGGCGTGCGCCTGATGAAGCGTGACAGCACGTCGCCGCCGGCAGGCTACTCGTCCTCATGAGGCGGGCGCTGCCGGATAAGGCGGGGGCGGCTCACATTCCCATGGACGGCAACCAGTAGCGTTTGCCGGTTGCGATGCGCTTTTTGTCCATCCGATCGAGGATCGCGCAGCCCTTGAGGGCCACGTCGATGGCGCGGGCATGACCGGCGCCATGCGAGAAATCGAGATTCATGACCGCGTTGTCGGCGACGGAGCATACCGAGCCGCCGCGAAACCCATAAAGCGCCGCCAACGTGACGACGGCGGCCGACTCCCGGTCGCCATTCAGGACGCCGGCCCGGTTGTAGGTGCCGAGCATCTCGATGTTCCAAGGCTGCATGTAGCCGCCGACCCCCGGCCGTCCGGCGCCGACGAAATCGCTGTCGATCGAGAGGGTGACGCCGACGTGATAGGGCGTGCCGAGATCGTCGGCGGCCTGCGCCATCGCCGCCACGACCTCGTAATGGCTCGCCGCCGGATAGGCGCGGTCGACATAGGCGCGGGTCATGCCTTCCTCGCGCACGACGCCGCTTGAAACGACGATATCTCCGGGCTTCACATGGGTGCCGATGCCGCCTGATCCGCCAACGCGCAGATAGGTGCTGGCCTTCGAGAACTCCATGAAGTCGTAGAGCAGCAACTCGGCCTCCGACGAGCCGCTGCCGCCGCTGACCACGGTGATCCGCGCGCCCTCATAGGTGCCGGAAATGCTGGTGAACATGCCGGATTCGCCGATGACCTCGGCATCATCCAACAGGCCGGCGATGTGGCGCGCAGGATCCCCGACATATTGAATGAGGGGATCGCGAACGGTGACGAGGACAAAGTCGCCAACCTTGTCCGGGTCGATCCGGGTCATCGCCGGCCGGCCGTCCACCGTTAGTCCGCGATGCGGCACATGGTTCCAATAGGCATAGCGCTGATGGATATCGGCCAGGCCGGCGCGGCTGGCGACCTCGTCTCGGCTCATGATGCTGATGCTCCCTTTCGGTGGATCGCGCGGACAAGGAAGCCGTCGGCAACGATGGTTCCCTTCTCGACGATGAAGCCTGCTGCGCCCGACTGGAAGCGGTCATCCCGGGCAGCGCAGCACTCGACGCCGTCCACCGACAGGTGGAGGTCATCGCCGTTGAGGCTAAACATCAGGTCGCGTTTGCCCACTGCGCCGCTTGCGACCGGCGCCCGGGCCAGAACCTCAACCTCGTCGTCATATCGGCGGACGATGCAGGCTTCGTTGCCCTTGAGCATGCCGGCATAGTAGCGGCGATGTCCGCGCGAGCGGGCGATGAGGCCGCCGCCGTCATTGATCGAATAGTCGATCGAACTCGCCACCGAATAATTATCCCAGTCGCGGCTGCCGGTCGTGACGAGACCATTATCGAACGGGTGGGAGACGCAGAGCGTGTATTTGAAATCCGGAGCGAAGTGCCGGGCGGAGCTGACAAAGGCGCGGATCCAGAACGGCGCCAGGTTCCAGATCGACGGCATCAGCATGCCCTTGATCTCATAGGTCTCCGGCGCACCGCTCCAGTCGACGGAGTGGATCGTCGCCTCGCCGTCGAAGCGGCTGTCGGAACCGAATTCGACGCCGAGGCGATAGAGCGGCAGGCCGTTGGTCTGCGGCACGGTCCAGGAAACCGCCATGTCGGCATCGCCGAGCGCAATCCAGTCGCCGTCGAGGCGGGCGATGTCGTCGCCGGCGGCGTAATAGAGCGCATAGAGCCGCGCCTTGACGCCGGCCGGGGCCGTGATCCGCGCCGTTGCCGTCTGGCCCGGATAAAGCGTCGGGCTCGCCACCATGGCGAAGCTGGATGTTGCCGCGAAAGGTTCGACGAAGACCGGCGTCGACAGGGTGCCTGTGACGCCGCGCGACAGGCCCTGTAGCTGGACGGTCAATGCGCCCTCCGGATTGCTCAGCAGCAGTACACCCTGGCGGCCGACATGGCGGGGGCAGGGGGCAAAACCCTGCGTCGAGCCCGGATAGTCGAAGCCGAAGCGGGGACAGGCGGGCGGAAGCTCCCGTCCGGCCAGAACATCCGCCGCCGCAACGATGCCGCGGGTCTCCCGCACGGCGTCGCTGATGCTGGAGGCGCCGTCGGAGGTTACGACATAGAGGAAATCGCTGACCGGACGGCGGAGGTCCGGTCCCTTGTCGAGCGCTGCCAGTCCGAGCCGGACGCCGTTGAGGCAGCCGACATTGCCGGCATTGCAATCGGTGTCCCAGCCGGCGCTGGTGGCGATCATCAGCGAGCGGCCGAAATCATCGCCGGCCATCAGGAGGGCCATCAACACGATGGCATGGTTGGGGATCATGTGGCACGGACCGTCATAATGGTCATAGCCGTGATGGCCGGCGATCCAGGCGCGGACCTTGTGCCAGTCATCCGTCTTGGCGCATTCGGCCCGGATCTGGTCGACGACGTTGAGAAGATGCCGGTCGCTGACATAGCGGAGGCCGGCATCGAGCAGGCGGTCGACATTCTGCTCCGAAAAGGCCATCGCCTCCATCGTCCCGAGCAGCACGGCCGCGTCGAGTGCGATGCCGTCATGGCTGACCGAGGCGGCTGCACGCACCATCTGCGCGGCGCGATCGGGATCATTCGGCGCGGCGAGCGCGAAGGCGTCCATGAAGATCTGGGCGCCGATCTGCGCCGGAATCCATGGGCCGTTCTGGGCGTGGCTGCCGCTTTGGGGCGCGTCGATGCCATTCTTCAGGTTGAGGAATGCGGTGTGCTCCGTCGACCGTCCGAGCCCGCCCCACCAGAGGATCGTCTTTTCCTCGATGATGTAGTTGAGCCAGGTCTGGCCAACCTGGTGCGGCGTCAGCGTCTTCGGATAGCCGTGGTCCTCAAGCGCGCGGAAGAAGGCGAACGTGCCGGAGATGTCGTCGTCCGGCAGCATGATCGGCAGGCTGAGCTTGCCGTTGACGAAGTAGTCGACCTCGCCGAATGTGTCGCGGATCTTCTCGTAGGACCAGCCCTCGACCGGCCGGCCGTGATAGACGCCGAGGATCTTGCCGAGAACGCCGGCATAGATCTTTTCCTGCGTTGCGCGATCCATGGTCAATCCATCAGCGTCTTGAGGAGCAGATCGAGGAAGCGGCGATAATCAGCCGTCGCCGCGACCTGGATTTCCGGCAGATGCGCCCAGCCATGGTGATGGCGGAAATCGGCGACCGTCTGTCCGAGGGTCAGCTCGCCGCGCGTCTCTACGCCGACCCGCGCCGGCAGCGTACCGATCAGGCTTGGATCGATGACGGCCGCGACCGCCATCGAGTCGATCAGCACGCAATAGGATTCGAAGCCGCGACCCTGGACGAAGCGCACCATCTGCTCGGCGATGTTCGCTTCCTTGCGGCCCGATGCCTTCAGTGCCGCGAGTTCGGCTTCCGAGAAGTTGATGTCGAAATGGGTGGCGACGTCGAGGCCGACCGCTCGCACCGGCACGCCGGATTCGAACACCAGCTTGGCCGCCTCGGGATCGACATAGACGTTCCATTCGCTCTGCGGCGTGTCGCCGGTCGCGTTGGCGAAGGCATATTTGTTGAGGCCGAACGAGCCGGCGATCGAGACGACTTCCTTGACGAGCGGGACGATGCCCGGCTCCTTCATGAAGGCCATCGCGACATTGGTCAGCGGTCCGAGCGTGATGATCGTCACCTGGCCGGGATGGTCGCTAACGATGTCGATGATCTGGTCGACGCCGTGCTGGGCCACCGGCTTCGTTGTCGGCTGCGGAAGGTGGACCTCGGCCTGTCCGTCGGAGCCATGCGAGAACGGATCGGGCGGAAGCGGCCGCGCCAAAGGCTTGCCCATGCCGCGCGCGACCGGGATATCCGTGCGGCCGAGCAGTTCGACGGTCTTCAGCGCGTTGGTCGTCGTCACGTCGAGCGGATAGTTGCCGGCGACGCTGGAGATGCCGAGCAGCTGGATTTCCGGGGACTTGGCGGCCAGAACCATGGCGATGGTGTCGTCCATCCCTGGATCGGTATCGATGATGACCTTTTTCACGTGCATGCCTCCTGGGTGATTGCGAGGGCGAGTGCCGCGGCATCGCGTCGAGCGCGGGAACGGAGCCCGGGGTCGCTTGGCTCCGGCAGTCCGAGTTGGCTGATGGCGATGCTGGCCGCGACCGTGCCGAATGCGGCGGCGCCGATGCAGCCTGCGCCCTCGGCGAGGCCCACCAGCGCTGCGCCGGAATAGGCGTTGCCGCCGCCGGTCACATCGACGGCCTCGACGGCAAGGCTGGGCACGAAATGAACGGCGCCGCGCTCGATCGCGTAGCTGCCGCGGCTGCCGGCGCGCAGGAAGATCGAGGGGGCCGGCCATTGCGCCACGCGCGCGCAGATCGCCTCTTCATCGTCGAGGCCGAGAATATGGCCGGCTTCCTCAAGATTCAGCGACAAGGCGTCGACATGGTGCAGGAGCGCTACGATGCGCGGCAGTTCCTCCGGCAGGCACGCATCGAGACTGATTTCCCAGAGAACAATCTTCGGCCGGGGCCGGCGCCAGGCGAGGAGATCATCCCAGAATGCAGCCCCCGTATCTCGAAAGACATAGAGCGATCGCGCTCCGTCCAGCACACGCTCGATGTCCGATACGCGTGGCTCGATGCGCTGGAAATGCGCGGCGCCGAACATGGGCGTTTCGGTCCGCGTCCGTTCGTCGATATAGCGCAGCAGGTTGCGCGGCGTGTGCGGGTCTGCCAGACGGAGCCCATCGGTCGAAAGGCCATTGCGGGCCATCCAGGGTCCGAAGGCGTCGACGTAATCCTCGCCGGTACCGGTCACGAGCAGCCCGCCATCGCTGAACAGCGCGGCGCCGGCCAGCGCGTAGAGCCCGGCGCCTCCGGCGACATTCTCTTCTGCGCGGCCATCGGCGAACAGGAGTGTGTCGATCAGCGCCGCCGAGGCGATGAGATCACGGCCCGCCATCATGACGAAAGGCTCAGTCCCGCGAACATTTGACGAAGAACTGGCGCTGCCGCGGCCCGTCGAATTCGTTGAAGAACACGCCTTGCGAATGGCCGAGCAGCGGCTGGCCGTTCATGATGATCAATGTCAGGCTCACGCCGACAATGACCGACTTGACGTGTCCGGCGGCATCCTGCGGCGTGTCGAACTGATGCTTGAAGTCGATCCGCGTCGGCACCAGGCGATTGATGTCATCGTGGATATCCTCAAGACCCTTGGGGTCCCAGAACGAGGTAATCGACAGGCCCGCCGTCGTATGCGGCACGAAGACGACGCAGAGGCCCTCCGCGACGCCGCTGGCAGAGACCGCCTCGCGAATGGTCGCGGTGATCTCGTAAGCCTCGTTCGCCAGCGTTTCCAGCTTGTGATTGGACAGGGTCACGTGCGCGGCTCCCACATCTCGCTTTTCTGGACGGTTGACGCGTCGGCGCTGTCGGCCCATCGCTCGGAGCCGAGACGGCGATTGGCGGACTGCGGCGCGTGGGCGGCGATGAGCGCCAAAGGCGCGCTCAGCAGCATCGGCGACCACAGCTCGTCAACGTCACCGCTGACGGCAATCGCTGTGTGGCCGAGGCGAATGGCCTTGTCGGCGGCCGGCCCGCCGCCCACGACGGTGATCATCCGGCCGAGGCGGTTCATGTAGTCGAGCAGTTCCACGGCGCGGCTCTGCGCCCGGCTGTTGGCGGCGATGACCAGCACCGTCGCGATCTCCTCCGGCCGGCCGTCGAAATAGTTGAGATGGGTCCACTCTTCGAGATCACGCGCATAGGCGTGATGACCGACCGCCTCGAACAGCTTGGCGGCGCCATAGTCCGCGACCGCAAAGTCTGGGCCAGCACCGAGAAATTCGACGATCGGCCGGGAGAGGACCGATGCGCAGAGCGCTGCCGCCGAGGTATCGGCGGCTTCAATCGACGCCGCCATTGCGGCGATCGTCGCCTTCAACGATGCGCGGAGCGCCTGCGCCTCGTCCATGGTGATCCGCATCCGCACCTCGCCGATCCGGATCGCGAGGAGCAGCAAAGCCGTCTGTGCGAACAGATAGGGGCCGAAGCCCGGGCCCGGCGGCAGCTCGGGGATTGGCAGGACCAGGGTTTGCGACGCGATGCCGGCGAGCCGGCCTTTTTCTGCCTTCGTCACGGCCAGCACAGGCGCTCCGGCGGCACGATAGAGCGTCGCAGCCTCGGCGACGCGGGCAGCGGCCCCGGAATTGGACAGGGCAATGACGAGCGTGTTCTCGAGGTCGCGACGGTCGGCGAGCTGCGCATGGTAGCGCCCGGCATCGAGCGGGGAACGCATCTCGACCGGCAGGCCGGCATGAGCCATGAAGGCGAATTCCGCGGCCTTGGCGGCGAAATAGGAGTCTCCGCTGCCGGTCAGCAGGATGCGCCGCGTGCGATAGATCTGCGGCGTCGTCAGCACGAGCCGCGCCGTGCGCTCCAGCGTGTCGAAGGCGTCGAGCAGGGCCGATGGCGTGGCCAGCACCTGCTCGCGCATGGAAGGGGCGAAGGTCGACATCAGCGGCTCTTTCGAAATCTGGCTGGTCCGGTGGTGGGTATTCGCGCGATCCGGCACCGCGCCCGGCGCGGTAGACGGACGGCAGCCATGCGGGCCGCCGTCCCGGTCGCTGGCAGGGCTCAGGGGGCCGGCTTCGGATAAGGCTGGGTCAGGCCCTTGGCCTTCTCCTCGGCATAGAGCGCCGATGCCTTCTTCAGCATCTCCTCGGACGTCTCCTTGCCGAGCCAGACGGCCTCGATATCCTTGTACATCAACTCACCGGTCGCCGGCGGGAAGAAGGTGCCGATCTTGAAGCCGAACGTTCCCTTGTCGACGGCAGTGGAGATGGCGCCCATCGCATCGAGGAACGATTTGGTCAGGCCGGTGGCCTCCGGGTCCTTCGGGAAATCCTTGAGCGGAATACCCCAATAGCCAGGCCAGACCTTCGCCATGCGGGCGGCGAATTCCGGGCTGAAGATCATGTTCAGCACTTCGGCAGCGCCGTCCTTGTTCTTGGAATGGGCGTTGATCGACAGAGTGAACGCGACGCCGAGGTCATACATTGGATAGGGGACGCTCGGATCCATCTGCGGGAATGGCGCGAACTGGAAATCGCCCGCCTGGTCGCCGGTGAAGTAGTTCGTGGCCCACTGGAAGCCGATCGACGGCGCGAAGAAGAACGGCGACTTCTTCTGGCTGAGCAGGGAGATCGACTGGTCGAAGTTGAGCGAGAAATAGTCCTTCCCACCCAGATAGCCGGCCTGAAACCAGCGTGCCGACTCATCGATCGCCTTCTTCATCTCGGCGGAGTCCCACGGCGCGCCATTGGCGAGGATGTCATAGAATTTCGTCGGACCGACGATCTGGTTGATGAAGATCGAGGCGTAGTTCTCGTTGACCGGCTGCCAGCCCTTGTTGCCGGTGACCGAGGCATAGAGGCCGTCGTTCTGCGCCGCCTTCATGATCGTCTCGAGTTCGGCGGCGGTCTTGGGCACCGCCCAGCCTTTCTCAGCGAGCAGGGCCTTGTTGTAGAACATGCCGTCCGAGATCAGCGAGGGTGGCATACAGTAGAGATGGCCGAGCTGATTGCAGGTATCGAGTACCGGCTTCAGCAGCTTCTCGCCCCAGCCATATTTCTTCGAATAGTCGTCGAGCGGCTCAAGTGCGCCGGCCTTGGCCAGCGGCGCGATATAGGACGGGCCGGACGTATAGACGAGATCGGGTCCTTCGCCGGCCAGAACGGCGACGCGGACGTTGTTGTCGACGTCGTTGTTGTAATCGAGCGTCAGCTCATACTTGTCCTGCGAGGCGTTGAACGGATCGATCAGCGCCTGTTGCAGGGCGTCCTGCAGATTCGGTGGCGCGCCCCAGAACCAGAGCGTGATGGGCTCCTTGGCAAAGGCGGAACCCGATAGCGCTGCGAAGATCGCCGCGGCGGATAGCATCTTCCTGAACATGGTCGGTCCCCTGTGAAGGCTTTGTCTGCGCGGGCGTTGAAGGTCGCCCTTTCCCAGCGGCCATCATTAGTTAAACGTTTGATGTCCGTCGTCAAGCCAAACTGATGATCGTTTTGATGGCTTTTGCGCCATGCCTAATGATCAGGCTGCCGCGACGGGCGGTCAGTTCAGCGGATGCATCGATGGTCGGTCAGGATCCGGCTCGCCATAGGCCATCGACCTGCGTCGGGCTTCGCTGCGGTTTGACGTGAGCTGCCAGGCGCTTGGCGCGATTGCCGGCGGTGATCGATCGTCCTCTGGCCTAGGACGGATCGACATTCAGGGCTCGCGTCGCACCACTGTCCGCTCTTCTGTCATTGCCGGATCGAGCCCGGCAATGACAGAGAAAGGCCTTCCACGGAGATCGACAGGCAGGCCGTGACGCGACGTCGCTTCGGTCGGAAGACTCAGGCGTTGCCGAAAGCAGCTGAGATCACGGGCCGCTTGCTGCGCACATGGCGCCGCATCAGCGAGCCGAGCGTGGCGCCGTCGCGTGCCTTCAAGAGGATGATCATCTCCTCATGATCGGCGATGGCGAGCGCCCATTGCTCCGGCGTCTTGGAAGCAGCATAGCGGGCGCGCTGGATGCGCCCTGACATGGTGGCGTAGACGCCCTGCAGGGCATTGTTGCGCGAGGCTGCCATGATCGCCTCGTGGATCCGCCGGTTCAGCTCGAAATAGGGCGGTGGATCGCGCCGTTGCCAGGCATCGACCATTGATGCGTGCAGGACTTCGATCGCGGCGATTTCCTCGTCGGTGATATGGAGGCAGGCGAGTTCTCCTGCGGCGCCCTCAAGGGCGGCGACGACTTCGAGCACCTCCTCGATCTCCTGCGCCGATAGCGCCGCGACGCGCGAGCCGCGATTGGGGAGGAGGTCGAGCAGTCCCTCGGCCGCCAGCAGCTTGATCGCCTCGCGCAGCGGTGTGCGCGAGATATCGAATCGCCGGCAGAGGTCCGCCTCGTTCACGCGCGAGCGCGGCTCGAGTTCGCCCGAAAGGATCAACTCGCGCAGCCTGACCACGACCTCGTCATGCAGATAGCGGCGGCCGATGGATGCAGGGCGCTCCACGAGCGCTGTGTCGGACGGACTCAATTCCGGGATGTCCTGGATAATCTCTGATTGTTGCAAGATGGGGGGAAGCCGGCTGAGGCGCAACTGCGCAGTTTGGTATGAATTCAAAATGCGGCTCGATCCCAAGACCCGGCTGTCCGCATTTGCCCATGGCGGGGCCGCTGCGGCGCTGGGTATGGCTGAATCGAGCGCTGCAAGCCGGAATTTCCGTGAGGTGGCGCCTGCGCGCGAAAGTGTCCGATCATTGCTGGTGCCATTTTGCATTCATTATGCATAATGGGATAGGTCCGGCGCGTCGCGCCGGCCACCGATCAATGAGCGCCGGCCATGGCGCCTACAGGAGACTCTCTGCCATGAGCCGTGTGCCCGGCCGCCATTTCCTTCAGATCCCCGGTCCGACCAATACGCCGCTCAGGATCCTCTCCGCCATCGCTCTCCCCACCATCGATCATAGAGGCCCGGAGTTCCGCATTCTGGCGCTCGACGTGCTGGAGCGTATCCGGCACGTTTTCCGCACCGAAGGCCCGGTGGTCATCTACCCGGCATCTGGCACGGGGGCCTGGGAGGCGGCGCTGGTCAACACGCTCTCGCCAGGCGATCGCGTCCTCATGGCCGAGACTGGCCACTTCGCCACGCTGTGGAGCCGCATGGCCGAACGGCTCGGCCTCGATGTCGAACTGATCCCGGGTAACTGGCGAAGCGGCGCCGATGCCGAGGCGATCGGGGCGCGGCTGGCAGAGGATCGTGGCCATACCATCCGCGCTGTCGCCGTCGTCCACAACGAGACGTCGACGGGCGTTGCCTCCGACATTGCAGCCATCCGCCGCGCGATCGATCGCAGCGGGCATCCGGCCTTGCTGCTCGTCGACACGATCTCGTCGCTGGCGTCGATCGACTACCGGCACGACGAATGGGGCGTCGACGTCACTGTGGGCGGTTCCCAGAAGGGACTGATGCTGCCGCCGGGCCTCAGTTTCAATGCCGTTTCCGAGAAAGCACGCGCGGCCGCGCGTTCAGCCCGGCTGCCGCGGGCTTTCTGGGACTGGGAAGACATCCTGGCGGCCAACCGAACCGGCTATTTTCCCTATACGCCATCGACCAACCTCCTGCAGGGGCTGCGGGTCGCGCTCGACCTCATCGCCGAAGAGGGGCTCGATGCCATGTTCGAGCGGCATCTGCGCGCCGCAGCCGCCGTACGCCGCTGCGTGGCGCAATGGGGTTTCGAAATCCAGGCGCTCGATCCGGGCGAGGCTTCGCCGTCCCTGACCGCGGTCCGGATGCCGTCCGGACATTCCGCTGACCAATTGCGGTCGGGTATCCTCGATCGATCCTCCGTGTCCCTTGGCAATGGTCTTGGCCGACTGGCCGACCGGGTGTTCCGCATCGGCCATCTCGGTGATTTCAACGATCCTGCTTTGCTCGGCACGCTGGCCGCGATCGAGATGGGACTGAGCGCCAATTCGGTGCCGCATCGCAGCGGCGGCGTCGAACAGGCCATGCTGGCTCTCGCGGAGCGCAAGCATCCGTCCGTGCTCGCGGCTGAATAGACGGCTACGGATGGTCAAAACTTAGCCTGCCCAAAATTGCGGCAAAAGCCTCGGCCATTGATGACATCTTCAACTGGCTGACCCCAAAAAATGAATGCATTATTCATTTGGCGGTCGGATCTACGGGTCCTCCGCTCCGGGCCGAGGTGAAGCGACAGCTCATCGACCGGGGCGGGAATCCAGTGTTTGAACCGCTGCGGCAACGCGGCCCGCCAAGGGCAGAAGCGGCCCGCGATGGACCTTCCTCCAAGCTGCGGGACCAAACCCATGACCGTTGGGATGCTCTATCTGATCGTCGCCGTGATCGGCATCGTGCTCGCCGCGATCGCCTATTTCATGAACCGGACGAACGGCAAGTTCTTCGTCGCATTCACGCTGATGGAAATCGTGATCATGGCCATCATCGGCGTGATCAACGGCGTCCTCGGCACGCCGAATGCCATGCTTGGCCGTCTGTTCATGACCTTCTCGGGCAGCTACGGCTTCCTGGCCTTCGCGGCCGTTTGTGGCGGCTTCTATATTGCCGGCCCGCTCTGCGGCTACATCATCCGCAAGCCGGGCGCCGCGACGATCGCGGAGACCATGAACGGCGTGGCGCAGGTCCTCTCGGGCAATCCGAACGGCATCATGGTGCTCGGTGCCGGCTTCCTGCAGGGCTTCATGTCGGATCTCGGCTTCGCCTTCTACGGCTATCGCAAGTGGACGCTGTCGGTGGTGGCGCTTTCGGGCGCGCTGGCCCCGATCCTGCAGCAGATCCCCGAGGTCTACTTCTTCGGTGTCGGCGATATGGGCATCAGCTACAACATGCTCGCACTCGCTATCCGCATCGCATCCGGCGCGGTCTACGCCATCATCCTGGTGAAGCCGATCGCCCACGCCCTTGCCCGCGCCGGCGTCCTGCGCGGTACGGCGCTCGCTGCCGCCGAAGCCCCGGTGAGCGCCCAGCGTTCCCCAGCCTGAGCTCAGCAAAGCCAAAGGAGACGGCGCGATGGAACTGGCAGTCGATAACACCGCAGGCATGGCGAGCCTCCGCAGCCTCGACGTGAACGATGCCCAGGAGATCACCGTTGCGCCGTCTTCCGTCCGGGCGGCCATGGCCGCCGAAGGTTCGGTCGTCGATATTCGTGGCATCTCCTACGCCTATGAGGGCGAGGTCGACCCGGTGCTGCGCGATATCTCGCTCGAGGTCGGCGACGGCGAGTTCGTCCTGATCCTCGGGCCGAGCGGTTGCGGCAAGAGCACGCTGCTGCAAGTGCTCAACGGTACCATCCCGCATACGCTGCGGGGCCGGCTCGAAGGGGACGCCTTCGTCTGCGGGAAGTCCGTCGTGGAAACCCGCGTCGCCAGCTTCGCGACCGAGGTCGGGATGGTGTTCCAGGACCCCGAAGCGCAGATCATCAATACGCTTGTCCGGGATGAGGTCCGCTTCGGCCTCGAAAATCTCTGTCGCCCGGCCGACGAGATCGTCGCCCGCCAGACCGAAGCCCTGGCTTTCGTCGGATTGGACGGTTTTGGTGACCGCTCGATCTTCGATCTCTCAGGCGGTCAGAAGCAGCGCGTCTCGGTGGCTGCCGTGCTCGCCGCGCGGCCGCGCCTGCTCGTTCTCGACGAGCCGACCGCCAATCTCGATCCGAACGGCATGGCCGAGATCTTCGGCGTGCTGCGGCGGCTCAATCGCGAGGCGAGCACCACCATCGTCATGGTGGAGCATCGCGTCGACGAGCTTGCCGACTGCGTGACGCGGGTCGTGATGATGGATCGTGGATCCATTGTCTTCGACGGCGATCCGCGAAGCGCCTTTTCGAAGCGGAGGGCCGCGCATTCGGAGGAGGGGGATGCGGTGCCGTCCAGCGCCTGGTTCCCTCAGGCTGCCGAATTCGCCCTGGCGCTGGCCGATGCCAGCGGGACGCCGGCGCCCTCGGCCGACCTGCCGCTGAATGTCGACGAGGCGGTGCGTTTCGCGGAAGCCCATTTTGCAAGCGGGGCGCGCGCGGCCTTGCCCGAGCGAGCCGCCATTCCCCCGTCGGAGAAGCCGCTCCTCACCGTGCGCAATCTGAGCTTCGGCTATGAGCGCAAGCAGCCGATCCTGACCGACATCAACTTCACGCTCGGCGAGGGCGAGATCGTTGCACTCTGCGGGCGGAACGGTTCGGGCAAGACGACGCTCGCCAGGCTGCTGGTGCACATCAATGCGCCGCCGCCGGGCACGTTGATGCTGGGCGAGCGCGACATCACCGGCTTGTCGGCGCGCGATATCTCGGCCGAGATCGGCTACGTCTTTCAGAATCCCGACCACCAGTTCGTCACCGATCGCGTATGGGACGAGATCGCCTATGGGCTCGTGGTCCGCGGCTATGCCGATCATGCGATCGAAGAGCGGGTCGGCGAAGTGCTCGATATCGTCGATCTCAAGCGTTATCGCGACAAGTCGCCCTTCAGCCTCAGCCTCGGTGAGCGACGTCGCCTCAGCGTCGCCACGATGCTGGTGCTCGAACCGCGCCTGCTCGTGCTCGACGAGCCGACGATCGGGCAGGACCACGAGCGCGCGCAACTCTTGATGGGGCTGATGGCGCGCCTGCGCGAGCGCTATGGCACGACCATCCTCATGATCACGCATGACGTCCGCCTGGTTGCCGAATGGGCTGACCGAGCGCTCGTCGTCTCCGGCGGACGGCTGCGTTTTGACGGTTTGCCCCAGGCGATGTTCGCCAATACCGACCTCATCAAGGAAGCGGGTCTCCTCGCGCCGCCCGTCTTCGAGATCAGCTGTGCGCTCGCCGCGGAGAGGCCGGATCGTGTGCAGCCGACGCTCTCGCTACCGCATCTCGTCGACATGATCACGGGCACAGAAGGGCGCAGCGCATGAACCGCTCGACCGCATTCCAGTTCCGATCCGGCAATTCGTTCTTTCACCGGCTCGATCCGCTGACGAAGCTCGCCTGGCTGGTCGCTATCTCGCTGCTTGCCTTCGGCGCTTATATTGCGTGGGTGCAGATCCTCATCGCGCTTGCGGTGCTGTTCACGGCGCTGGCGCTCGGCCGCATCTCGCCGCTGGTGATCTTCCGCGGCACCTGGCTTTTCGGCATCGCCTGCGTCAGCTTCTGGGTCATCCAGACCTTGACGCTGCCCGGCACGCATGTCGCCTTCACCGTGCTTGGCCATCCCATCTATGCGGAAAGCGCCGACTACGCGCTTGCTTCGGCGCTGCGCATCTACACCATCATCCTGTCGTCGCTCGTCTTCGTCCGCACGACGGACCCGCGGGAACTCGCGATTGCGCTCGTTACGCAGATGCGTGTGCCGTATCGCGTCGCCTATGCCTTCTTCATCGCACTCCGGATCGTTCCGACCATCGAGGCCGAGATCAAGACGATCCGCGCCGCCCAGGCTGTGCGCGGCGTCGTGCGCAAGCGTGGTCTCGCGAGTCGCATCGGCGAGATGAAGCGCTATGCGATGCCGCTGCTCGTCGGCAGCCTGCGGAAGGCCTCGATGATGGTGATGTCGATGGAATCGCGCGCGTTCGGCGCCTATCCGCAGCGCACCTTCGTCGAAAGCCCGCGGATGACCGTCGCGAGCTATGCCGTCATGGCGGTGATGCTGGCGCTCGTCGTTACCTGGTATGGCGCGCTCGCCTTCGGCTATGTCCACTCGATCTATGTCTTCTCCGGCGCCTGAACATGGCCATCGGGCGCCCCCGCTATCCGCTCGATCGCAGGTCGTCTGGTCTCGGAGGCGCTTGCAGGTCCGGATTGCGTTTCTGCCGCAAGAATGCACTTGCACCAACGCAGCAATTGCGTTGACATTAGACGTCTGACCTCTGACGTTTCCATTTCGCCTTCCTCAATTCTCCCGGAGTGCGCCGTGCGTGTCGATGTCCACCGTTTCCCGCTGTCCGATCCCAGTGACGTGTCCGGCCTCGATGCAGCGATCGCATCGGGCGCGATCGATCCGTCGACAATCGCCGCCGTGATCGGCAAGACCCATGGCAACGGTCTCGTCAACGACTACACCCGTGGCTATCTCATGCTGTCCCTTTCGCTGCTGATCGGCGCCCGCAGCGGCCGCAGCGCCGAAAGCGTGCGCGAGAGCGTGCCGTTCATCTTTTCGGGCGGCGTCGAGGGCGTGCTTTCGCCACATTACACGGTGTTCACGGTCGTCCCGGACGACGCGCCGGTGGGCGGAGGGCAAGCCCTCGCAATCGGTGTCGGCTTCACCGCGGCGATGCGGCCCTCCGATGTCGGGCGGCAGGCGCAGATCGACGCCGTCGCATCGAGCGTCGAGCGCCTCACCGCCGAGGCCGGCATCACCGAAGTCCATTTTGTCCAGGTGAAGGGTCCGGCTTTCACCCTTGCCGACATCCTGGCCGATCAGAAGGCAGGCCGGCCGTCGGCGACCGACAATCCGGGCAAGCTCATGAGCTTCGGGCGGGCGGCATGTGCGCTCGGCGTCGCCAAGGCCCTTGGCGAAATTCCGGCTGACAAGGCCGTCGAGGCGGCCGTGTTGAAGGACTTTTCTCTCTTCTCGTCGGTCGCGAGCATCTCGGCCGGCGTCGAGGTGGTCGCAAACGAGGTCGTCGTCATCGGCATGAGCAGCCAATGGACGGGTTCGCTCGCCGTCGAGCACACGACGATGAGCGATGCTCTGGATGTCGCGAGCATTCATGCGATGGTCGAAAGGCTCGGCTTTCCGCCCGCCCCGCAGATCGCCGATGCCGCCCGCGTGAAGGCTGCCTTCATCAAATGCGAGGCGCAACGCGACGGAATGGTGCGCGGCAAGCCTCACACCATGCTCAACGATGGCGACATCAATGAGCAGCGCCACATTCGCGGCGCGGTCGGCGCTATCGCTGCGAGCATCCTGAACGATACGGCGCTTTTCGTCTCCGGCGGCGCCGAGCATCAAGGACCCGATGGTGGCGGCATGATCGCCGTCATCGCCGACCGGGCGGGGCGCTGACATGCCGGCCAGGAAGCAGAAGGTCGTCATCGTCGGCGCCGGGATCGCCGGCAGCCTGATCGCGGCGGGCCTCAAGGATCGCGGCGACGTCGAACTCATCTGCCTCGAACGTGTCGGCACGGCCGATCACGCAGAGGCTGGCACCGGGCTCAATATCGGACCGAACGCGCTGAAGGCGCTGGACCTGCACCTGCCCGAGAGCGCGGCCCTGATCCGCGCCAACAGCCTTCCCTGGGAGAGCTGGAGGATCTCGCTCACCAACGGCCGGACGCTCATGGACCTGAAACTTGGCAGTCTCGCCGAGAATTCTGGCATCCGCATCCGCTGGGCCGAGCTCTATTCGCTGCTGCGCACCGCGGTCAGCCCGCATGTCCGCTACAATGCCGAACTCGTCGGCTGCGGCCGCGACGAGAGTGGCCCTTATGTCGACTGGAAGGACACGATTACCGGCGCTGTGGAGCGCATCGGCGGTATCGACCTTCTGATTGCCGGCGACGGCCGCTATTCGCTCATTCGCCAATTCGTGCTGGGTGAGGAAGAGAAGCCGTTCTTCCTCGGCGTCTGCCTCTACCGCGTGCTGTTCCCGGCGGGGCCTGATTGCCCGCTCGACGACTATGCGCAGTGGTTCAACGGCGCCAACCGGTTGCTTGCCTTCCGCGTGCCCGGCGATCTGATCTATTGCGCCGGCTCGTTCCCGATCCCTGCCGAGAGCGGCATCCCGGATGAGATGAAGCAGCGCGAATTCCTCGGGCGCGTCTATCTGCCCGAGGAGGGGGAGCCTTCCCCCGAGGCTGCCTATCTGATCGATGCGATTCAGCGCTATGCCGACCGCATCCATTGGGCGCGGCTTCAGGACGGCAGCGTCGCCTATGGCCGCGAACGGGGCATCCTGCTGGTCGGCGACAGCGCTCATCCAATGGTGCCGACGCTGGGGCAGGGCGCGACGCAGGCCTGCGAGGATGCCTGTGTCGTGGTGGACGAGATCAAGGCCGCACTCGACGCGGGCCGACCGCTTGCCGATATCTCGGAGCGTGTCGAGGCCCGCCGTGCCGAGCGAGTGCGCTTCGTGGTCCAGTTCTCGCGTGATGCGACCGACACCATGCTGGCCGGTGCGGACCCCGTCGCGGGAACGCTCCGCAAGACCGAGCCGGAGTTCCAGGCCAAGCTGAAGAGCCTCTATTGCGACGTGCCGCTGCCGGCTGGAGCGGCGGCGTGACCAGCGCCGCGCCGCTCTGGACGCTGAGCGCCGCCGATCTGGCGGCCGGCTTCGCCGCCGGGGCATTCACCCCGGTCGATGCGCTCGAAGCCGTTCTGGCGCGAATGGACCTGGCCAATCCGTCCCTCAATGCGGTGATCGCCATCGACCGCGATGGAGCGCTCGCCGCAGCCGAGCAATCGACGGCGCGCTGGCGGGCGGGGACGCCGCGCTCGCCGCTCGACGGCGTGCCGATCAGCATCAAGGACAATCTTTACCTGCAGGGCCTGCCGGCGACATGGGGCAGCCGCGCGCTCGCCGAGTTCGTGCCGGATCGCGACGAGCCGGCCGTGGCACGCCTGCGCTCCGCCGGCGCCGTGCTGTTTGGCAAGACGAACGTGCCTGAGCTCACGGTTCAGGGCTATACGAGCAATCTCCTCTTCGGCACGACCATCAATCCGCATGCGCCCGGCCGGACCCCCGGCGGCTCCACGGGCGGCGGCGCGGCTGCCGTGGCTGCCGGTATCGGCCCGATCGCCATCGGTACCGATGGCGGCGGCTCGCTGCGAAGGCCGGCGGCGCATTGCGGCCTCTTCGCCCTGAAGCCTTCCGTCGGCATGGTGCCGCGCCATGGCGGGTTTCCGGCGATCCTGTCGGATTTCGAGGTCATCGGCGCCGTGGCACGGACACCTGGCGACCTCGAACTGGTTCGCGGCATCCTCGAGGGCGTCGACGTCGAAGATCCGCGGTCGCTTGCCACGCTTGGCAGGCTGCCTTCATGGCCGAGCCCGCTTCGCGTCGCCTTCATGCCGGCGATCGGGAACAACCCGGTCGACCCCCGGATTGCGGCGGCGGTTGCAGGTTTCGCTGCCGATCTGGCGGCATCGGGTGCCGAAGTCGTCACGGTGGAGGAGCCTTTCGACTTTGCCGGCGCGGGCGCCGCATGGGCAACCGTGATGACGGCCGGCGTCAGCTGGTATCTCGCCAGCTTTCCTGACCGGCAGGAGGCCTTCGGGCCGAGCGTCCGGCAGATTGCGGCCGATGGGGCGAAGCGCTCCGCGCCCGAGCTTCTCGATGCGCTCGCTGCTGCGTCTGAAGTCCGCCGCGCTGCGGGTGCGTTCTTCAAGGATTTCGACATCCTGGTCGCTCCGGCGACGGCGGCGCTCGCCTGGCCGGCCGATGAAGTCTATCCCCCGATCATCGCCGGACAGCCCGTCGGTCCGCGCGGCCATGCCGTTTTCACGGGCTGGATGAATGTCGCAGGCGTTCCGGCGGTGACGGTTCCCCTCGAACTCACCGAAGCGGAAGGCGGCATCGGCATCCAGCTCGTCGCGGCTCACGGGCGCGATGCAGACCTCATCCAGATGCTTCGCACGCATCCGGCATTGCAACGCTTTTCGCCTGCTCCCATCGCCAAACTGGATTGATCGACATGACCGCCTCGTCTCAGCCATTCGCCGGCAAGATCGCCATCGTTACTGGAGCCGGCAGCGGCATCGGCCTTGCGACAGCGGCAGGCCTCGCAGCGGGCGGGGCGACGGTAATCTGTGCCGACTGGCAGGGTGCCGAAGAAGCCGCCGCGTCGATCAGGTCGTCCGGAGGGACGGCCGAGGCGGCAGGGATCGACGTCCGCGACCCCGCCGCCTGGTCGGCGCTCGCCGCGGACGTGATGGCGCGTCATGGGCGCATTGACATCCTCGTCAACAATGCCGGCATAGCTGTTCCCGGCGACACGGTGATCGACGTGAGCGAGGAGGTCTGGGACCGCATCCTCGACATCAATGCCAAGGGCGTCTGGCTCGGCATGCGGGCCGTGTTGCCGGCGATGGTCGAACAGAAATCCGGCAAGATCTGCAATGTCGCCTCGACGGCTGCCCATATCGGGCTTCGCAACGCGGCCGCCTACTGCGCCTCGAAGGGCGCGGTGCTCGCTCTGACCCGGCAGGCCGGCGTCCAGTATGCGGCCGACAATGTCCAGATCAACTCCGTCTCCCCCGGTACGACGATGACGGGGATCCAGAAGGATATCACCGACGAGCAACGCGCGGCCTTTCTGCCGCTGACGCCGATCGGCCGTTTCGCGCAGTCGCCGGAAGTCGCCGCCGCAATCCTCTTCCTGTGCTCGGAGGGCTCGTCGTTCATCACCGGCGCCGATGTCAGCGTCGATGGCGGCATGGTCGCTCTCTAGGAGGCGGGAACGTGAAAGTCCTTCTGACAGGCGCGGCCGGCCTCATCGGCATGGCGCTCCGACCGCTGCTGGCGGCGCGTGGCCATGAAGTCTTGCCGATCGACATCACCGATTTCGGGCGGGACGATCCGGAGCTCCGGCTTGTATGGCTCGACGATCGACCGGCGCTCGAGGCGCTCATTGCAGGGGCTGGCATCGAGGCCATCGTGCATTGCGGCGCCATCTCGGGTCCGATGCTGGCCAAGGGCGAGCCGCTGAAGCTCGTTTCGGCGAATATCGATGCGACGGCGCTGCTTCTGGAACTTGCGCGCCGTAACGCCATGCGCCGTTTCGTATTCTGCTCCTCGATCAGCGTCTATGGCAGTGTCGGCGACGGCTTGATCACCGAAACGACGCCGCTCCGTCCAACATCGATCTACGGCGCCACCAAGGTCGCCTGCGAGCAGCTCATCCAGGGCTTCGCGGCCGAGTACGGGCTTGATGGCGTCAGCCTCAGGATCGCCCGTGTCTACGGTCCCTACCGGCGCGCCAATTGCTATCTCGGTTCTCTGATCCGGGATGCCGAGCGCGGCGAGGAAACCACGATCCCGTGCGATCCCGCATTCGCCTACCACTATGTCTATGTCGACGATGTCGCCGCGGCGATCGCGGCGGCGCTCGAAAGCAATGACCTGCCGCACCGGGAATACAATATCAGCGCCGGCGCGGCGCTCACCATGCCCGAGATTGTCGAGGCCGCCCGCATCGCGATTCCGCAGCTGCGTGCGCAGCTTGTTCCAGGCCGGGACGATGTTCCCGACATCCAGCAGGCCTTCGATATCACGCGCGCCGCCGCGGACATCGGCTGGCGGCCGGATTTCGACATCGCCAGGGGCATCACCGCGTATCGAGACGCCATTCGAAGTGGCCGTGTGGCCCCGTGAGAAAAGAAAAGACCCTCCAATGACCGAACCGCTCACTCCCCTCCTGGCCGCTGACTCCATCCTCGACGCGGGCGCTCGGTCTCTCGTCGAGGCGCTGTTCCTGCGCGAACAGCAGCGCGTACGGGCGCTTCCGAGTGATGATCCGCTCAATCCGATCCGGCGTCGGCGCGTCGAGATTACCCGCACCGAGATTGCCGGCCAGCCCGAGACACTTGCGAAGACGCTGGATACACAGGCCGCCGACGTCGCCGCGATCGCCCGTGACCTCGGTCGTGCGCCGCTCTCGCGCATCGTGATGACCGGATGCGGAGATTCCTGGGCCGTGATGATGGGCGCGCGCCTTCTCATGGAGCAGTTGCTCGGCATTCCCTGCGAACCGATGCAGGCGCTCGACTTCGCTTACTACTTCAATCGCCCGATCGGTCCGGAGACGCTCGTCGTCACGTTGAGTTCGACCGGCACGACGCCTCGCACGGTCGAGGCGCTCATGATGGCCAAGGCGCTCGGCGCGCGCACCCTCGCCCTCAGCAACACTCCTGGCTCGGCGTTGATGGCGGAAGCCGAGTTCGCACTGCTCGTCCATGCCGAGCGCAAGGGCTGGCCCACCCAGGCCAGTACGGCGTCCATGGGCCTCCTGATGGCATTTGCTATCGCACTCGGCCGCGAACGGGGACTGGCCGCGTCGGCTGTCGCGCCCTATGCCGCGGCGCTCGATCGGATCGCCGGGCAGATCGATGCGGCCATTCCCGCGACGGAGCCGACGATCGCCGAGATCGCGGCGCGCGAGGCGAGCGGCGGAATGTTCCTGTTCGCTGCCGGCGGGCCGAGCTACGCTTCAGCCTTCTTCGGCGCCGCCAAGGTCAAGGAGTGCACGCCTGACCACGCTCTGGCGATACCGCTCGAGGAGTTTCATCATTTTCACTCCCAGAAGAAGGGCGAGCCGCTGTTCCTGACGGCGCCCGCCGGTCCTTCGCGTCATCGGGCCCGCGACACGGCGGAGGAGGGGAGGAAGGCCGGCGGCACAATCTACGCAGTCGTCACCGAGAGCGATCCGCTGCTGTCGGACGTCGCCGATGCCGTGATTTCCCTTCCGGCGATTCCGGAGCCGCTGGCGCCGCTCGTCTACACTGTTCCGGTTCAGCTCTTCGCCTATCATCTCGCCATGGCGAAGTTTGCCGCGGCGGAACGCGCGATGTCCTGACGATCATGGCGCCCCGGCTTCTCTGTCTCGGCAATCTGACGATCGATACCGTCGTTCTGCCCAATGGTGAGGAGCACTTCGACTGCATCGGCGGCGACGCACTCTATTCCGTGCTCGCCGCACGGCTCTTCGAAGAGGGAGCGCGGATGCTGGCGCCGATCGGCGACGACCTGCCCGCATCGACACTGGCCTTCATCGAGGCGGGCGGCTTCGCCGAGGCGCTTCCGAGGCGCGCTCGCCCCACCCTGCGGACCAGCGTCGTCTATAGCGGCCCCGATGATCGCCGCTGGACCTTTGCCTATGACGAGGCCGATTTCTTCGACCTCTCGCCCCGGCCTGAAGACATCCCCGCTGAAGCGCTCGGCGGCGACGCTGCGGTCCTCCTCGCCATGAGCCTCAAAGCCCAGGAAGACCTGGTGCCGTTCCTGCGGCGTGGCGGGACGCGGATGATCGCACTCGATCCGCAGCAGGACTATCTGCTTGGAAACGAAGTACGGCTGATGGCCCTCATTGGACAGCTCGACATCTTCATGCCGAGCGCCATCGAGGCAAAGCGCCTGCTGGGGACCGAGGACTGGTCCAGCGCCGCCCGTCAGTTTGCGGCGCTTGGTCCGTCGATGGTGGTGATCAAGCTCGGCGGCGAGGGGTGCCTGATCCATCACGCGCCATCCGGTCGCGACATCAGGATTGCTGCCGCTGCGTCGGATGTGGTGGACACCACTGGCGCCGGCGACAGTTTCTGCGGCGGCTTCATGGCTCGGCTCGTTCAGGCGCCCGACGATCTGGAAGGCGCGGGATGGGCCGGATCGCTGGCAGCCGCCGCCGCACTGTCAGATTTTGGCGCGCGCGGGATCATGCGCGCCGAGGCGGGGACCGTTCGTGCCGCATGGCGCGACAAGCGCACTCCATCCGGTTCCGCGTCCACACACCTCGCTTGAAGAAATGCCTCTTTGATGACACCGTCGCAAAATTAAACAGGTCAGACCTCTGATGTCAGTTGACAGGGGTGACGTCTGTTTGCATTCTGAATTCAATTCAAGGGTGATCGCTTTGGACGATCTTCAAATCAGTCAGTTGTCGAGCAGGATCTGGAAGGCGGGGCTCCCGCGCGAGGATCTCGTCGCACGTGTCTCGGCGGCGATCCGCGAACAGATCCAGGCCGGCGAACTTCAGCGTGGCACGCGGCTGAAGGGCGAGACGGAGCTTGCACGGCAGCTTGGTATCAGCCGGCCGACCTTGCGTGAGGCAACGCGGATGCTGGCTCAAGAAGGGCTGATCGAGATCAAGCATGGCGTCGGCACCTTCGTTGCCGAACACCTGCCGCATGTGCGCGGCACGCTCGATGTGATGCGCTCGATGTCGGCCCTGATCCGGGCCGTCGGCGGCGAGCCGCGCGTCCGCGAACTGAAGATCGAGCTCACCGCGGCCAGCGACGCGATCGCCGAAGTGCTTGGACTTTCGCCGCGCGCGCCGATCGCGGAGATTTCGCGTGTTCGTCTGATCGACGATAGGCCGCTCGCGCTCGGCTATGAATATATCCCTCTCTTCGATGCCGAGCGTGAATACGCGCTGGTCGAGGGCTTCGATGGCGGCTCGATCTATGAATTCATGGCCAAGGGCCTCCGCCGGCAGCTGGTGCGGAGCGAGATGGCGGTCACCGCGGTCGCGGCCGGCAAGGCGCAGGCCGAGCGGCTGGAACTGAAGCCGCGGGCGCCGCTGCTGCTGATGCGCGAAGTGCATTACGACGAGAGCGGCCAGCGCGTGCTCTATTCCGTCAACTACCACAATTCGGAAGTCGTCGACTTCAGCCTCATGCGCACATGGGTGTCGTCGTGAGCAGCGGTTACAGCGCGTTCGGCAACCTTTCGATCGACGATCTCGTCTTCGCGGACGGCACCACGAAGTGGCGCGTCCCCGGCGGCAACGCGATGTACGCAGCGCTCGGAATGGCAGTCTGGCAGGCCGAGGCTCACGTAATAGCCCCTTTCGGGTCCGACTATCCGATGGAGGGGCTCGACGTGAAGGTCGATGTCTCCCATTCCCCGCGCCTGCCGAACAGCCTGCGCAACTGGGGCCTCTATGAAGACGACGGCTCCCGGCACTTCATCTTCCGCTTCGCGACCCGCAACTGGGAAGCCTTCAGTCCGCGCGCGTCAGCCGTCGTGCCCGGCCTGCAGGTGGCGGCGCATCTCGCGCCGATGCCGTGGCCTGTCCAGGCGGAACTCCTGGCGACGCTCAGGGACTGCGGGACGCGGCTGATCTCGATCGACTTCGATGATCGCGATCTCGCCAATACCGGCCTTCCGCGGGTGACCGAGCTTTTGCGCGTCGTCGATCTGTTCCTGCCGAGCCGGCAGGACGCGGCTGCCATGTTTCCGGGCGCATCGCCTGTCGAGGCATTGCGCCGACTGCGCGAACTCGGCCCCGACGTACCGCTGATCGGCATCAAATGCGGCGCCGATGGCAGCATCGGGCATGCGGTCGGCAGCGCCGATCTGATCCGCGTGCCGGCGGTTCCGGTGGAAGTCCACGACGCAACGGGGGCCGGCGACACTTTCTGCGGCGGGGCGCTCGTCGGTTTCAGCATCGATGGGGAAGCCGTCGACGCGCTGCTGCACGGCGCCGTCTCGGCCTCCTTCTGCGTCGAGACATTGGGACCGGCGGGCCTCGCCGGAGCCACTCAAGAGATTGCCGAAGAACGGCTCGAGGCGCTGAGGCAGCGCGTGGAACTGCAGCCGATCTGAGCGAGGACGCTGGCTCCGGCCGGCAAGGAAACCGGCTTGGGCCGGGAACAAACGATCGACAAGGAGCAAGCGGTGCAAAACGAAAAGACGATCATGTTGCAGGAAATTGCGATGCAGCCCGCATTCGTCCGCGACAATATCGACGAGATGCTGACCTTCATGCGCGGCGTCGTGGCCGATCGCGAGCCGGGTACCCTCCTGCATGGCTTCATGATCGGTTGCGGTGACAGCTATTGCGCCGCGCTCGCCGCGCGCATGCACATGATGAAGATGACCGGACGTTTCATCGAGCCGGTCGAGGCGCTCGAGTTCTCGCGCTACCTGGTCAATGATCTTCCGCCGTCGAGCTTCGTGTTCGGCATCTCGAATTCGGGCACGGTCTCGCGCACGATCGAGGGTGTCCGGAGTGCGCGTGAGAAGGGGGCCTGGACCTTCGGCGTCACCGTCAGCGCCGACAACACGCTCGCGAAGACGGCCGAGACGCTGATCAAGGTCAACGCGACGCCGAACATCAAGGAACAGCCGGATGGGACGCGCGTCGTCACCCCCGGAACGATCACCTATACGGCGAGCATGCTCGGCCTCTTCATTGCGGGCATCGCTGTCGGCGAGCGGCTCGGCCATCTCGACGCTGCGGCTGTCGACAAGCACATCGCCGAGTTGCACGCCCTCGCAGAGGCGATGGCGGTGGCCGACAGCCATGTGAAGACGCTCGCCGAGTCCATCGCCGCGAGCTTCACGCCCGACAGGAAGACGGTCATCCTCGGCGGCGGGCCCAACTATGCCACCGCCTATTTCGGCATGGCCAAGTGGTTCGAGGGGCTGACCCGTCCGTGCCACCCGTCCGAACTCGAGGAATGGGCGCACGAGCAGTATTTCTTCACCGACGAGCAGACCGACACGATCATCATCCTGCCGCCGGGGGCCGGCCACAGCCGCGGCCTCGAGCAGGCGCAGGCCGCTCGTGACATGGGCTCGCGCGTCATCATCATCGGCGAGATCGGCGATGCCGAGGCCGAGGCGGCTTCGGACATCTATTTCGCGATGCCGAAGGTTCCCGAGACCCTGTCGCCGTTCCTCTACAAGCTGCCGTTCGAATACCTTTCCTGCTTCATTGCCGACAAGCAGAACATTGCCTTCCTCGGCTTCGACAACCGCAAGCGCCAGGAAGTCAATTTCCGCCAGATCTTCAATTCGGCGCAGAAGAACGCAGCGGGGGCGGCTGCCTGATGAGCGAGCTGCTCTCCCTCGTCCGGGCGGGCGCCAAGCCTGTCATCGGCATGGTGCAGCTTGGCGCTCTGCCTGGCAGCAGCCGCTATCGGGGTGCCGGCATCGCCGACATCCTGGCGCCGGCTGTCGCCGAGGCGGAGGTCCTCGCCTCGAACGGCATCGATGTTCTAATGGTCCAGAATCTCGGTGACGTTCCGACCGACCTCCATGCCACCAAGGCGCAGGTCGCCTGGATGACCCGCGTGACGGCGGAGATCCGCCAGCGCTTCGGCAAGCCGGTCGGGCTCAACCTGCTGGAGAACGATGCCGAGGCGATGTTCGCCGTAGCCTCGGCCGCCGATGCCGATTTCGTCCGCATCAAGATCTTCGTCGGCGCCATGCTGACCCCGTTCGGCGTGGAGAGCGCCCAGGCGCATACCGCGATCCGCGCGCGGACCAGCTGGAATGCCGAGAAGGTCGCGATCTTCGCCGATGTGCATGATCGCACCGGTCGGTCGCTCGTTCCCGGCAATTTCGAGGACGACCTCGATTATGCGGTGCGCCTCGGCACCGCCGATGGACTCGTCCTGACGGGCAAGACCAGCGCCCAGACCTATGAGTTCATTGCCACCGCGCGCCGGGTTGTCGGCTCCGTGCCGATCCTCGTCGGCGGTGGCGTGACCGAGACGAATCTTGCGGAGGTCAATGCCGTCGCCGACGGCACGATCGTCAGTTCCTCGCTCAAGGGCGGCGGGACGGCGTTCGGTTCCTTCGATCCGGAACGCGTCCGATCCTTCATGGCCGTGGCCAGAGGAGGGATGTCGACCACCTGACGATACGACAAGAGAGCGAAGCTCCGCGTCACGCAGAACAAGTTCTTTCAGAGGAGCAGGGAAATGAAGAGACTTCTTTCTACATTAGGCTTTGCGGCTGCCGTTATCGCGAGCCTCGCGATACCGGGGGCGGCCGAGGCCGCCAAGCTGCGCGTGGCGATGATCACGTCGGAGTCCGGCCTCGGCGATCGCTCGTTCAACGATATGATGAACGAGGGAATGAAGAAGGCCGAGAAAGACCTCGGCATCGAATATGTCGTGATCCAGCCGCGTTCGATCTCGGAATTCCAGTCGACGCTGGCGCGCGCCGCAGGGCAGGGCTTCGACTTCATCGTCGGCTCGTCTTTCGACATGATCAAGCCGATGCAAGCCGTGGCAGCCGCCTTCCCGGACCAGAAGTTCGGCCTCGTCGATGTCGGCCCCGATCCGGTCGCGCCGAACGTCGTGTCGAGCGTCACAAAGGATTGGGAGGGCTCGTTCCTGGTCGGCGTCATCGCCGCCAAGACGACGAAGACCGGCACGATCGGCTTCGTCGGCGGCAAGGACATTCCGATCATCCACCGCTTCTTCGTCGGCTACTACTACGGGGCCAAGATGGCGGACCCCAACGTGAATGTGCTCGAAAGCTATTCGGGCACCTTCACCGATCCGGCGGCCGGCAAGGAATACACGCTCTCGCTCATCAACCAGAAGTCGGACATCAACTTCGCGGTTGCAGGTGCAACGAGCGCCGGCGTGATCGATGCGGCCAAGGAAACCAAGACCTTCGCTATCGGCGTCGACTCCAACCAGAACTATCTGGCCCCCGGTTCGGTGCTGACCTCGATGGTCAAGCGCGTCGATACCCAGGCCTATGACATGATCAAGTCGGTCTCCGACGGCAGCTTCAAGGGCGGCACCGTCCTCTATTACGGCTTGAAGGAAGGCGGCGTCGACGCTGCGATGGACCAGTATAACAAGGGCCTCATCGCCGATGACGTCCTGAAGCAGGTCGACGCGCTCAAGCAGAAGGTCATCTCCGGCGAGATCGTCGTGCCGAACTACTTCGACCTCAAGGCAGGCCAGAAGGAAATGGGCACCCCGCCGCTGGCCTCCCCGCCTTCGGTGATCAACAAGGCAGGCTGACCGCTGCAGCGCGAGGCGCGAAAGCGCCTCGCGTCGCTTCCGATCTCTAGCCCGGGTGGTCCGATGGACGGTTCTCATCTTGTCGCCATGCGCGGCATCGTGAAGTATTTCGGGGATTTCGTGGCGATCCACGATGCCTCTATCGATATCCGGCCAGGCGAGATCCATGCGCTGGTCGGAGAGAATGGCGCCGGCAAGTCGACGCTCATGAACCTGCTCTACGGCCTGTTGCCGCGGACAGGCGGCGAGATCTTGCTGCGCGGCCGACCCGTTCACTTCAGCAGCCCTGCCGAGGCGATCGCATCCGGCATCGGCATGGTGCACCAGCACTTCAAGCTGGCACCGTCATTTACGGTTGCCGAGAACATCATCGTCGGCAGCGAGCCGGTGAAATCTTTTGCCCGTCTCGACCTCAAGGCGGCTGAAGAGCAGACGGCGGCGCTGAGCAAGCGCTTCGGCCTCGATCTCGATCCACGCGCCGTGGTGAGCACGCTCCCCGTCGGGCTGCGCCAGAGGGTCGAGATCCTGAAGGCGCTCTATCGGGACGCCGAGGTGCTCATCCTCGACGAGCCGACGGCGGTCCTGACGCCGCAGGAGACCCATGAACTGTTCCGAACGATGCGCGTGCTCGCCGACAGCGGCCGCTCCGTCATCTTCATCACCCACAAGCTTCGCGAGGTGCTCGCCGCCTCCGACCGCATTTCGGTGATGCGCCAGGGTCGCATCGTCACCACGCGCGACAATGACGGTGTCACCGCCGAACAGATCGCGAGCCTGATGGTCGGGCGCAGCGTGCTGCTGCGCGTCAACAAGGTGGAGGCAAAGCCGGATCCCGAGCCGGCGCTTATCATCCGGAACCTGACCGTGCGCAGCGATCGCGGCGCCACCGCCGTCGACGGCCTCTCGCTCCAGGTTCGTCCGCGCGAGATCGTCGGGCTCGCGGGGGTGCAGGGAAACGGCCAGGACGAACTCGTCGAAAGCATCGCCGGCCTTCGGCGACCCGTCTCGGGCCACATCGCCATCTGTGGCGTGGAACCTGCAACGGCCGACCCGCGCGCCTCTCGCCAGGCGGGGCTCGCCTATATTCCGGCCGATCGCGGCAGGGTCGGACTGTCGCTGCAGAGCGCGATCTGGGAAAACATGACGCTCGGTCACCAGAACGAATTCCGGAGAGGGCCGCTCCTGCGGGCCGCCGCTGCCCGCCTCAGGACGCGCGAACTCATCCGCCGTTTCGATGTGCGCGGCGCGCGAGAGGACACGCCGGCAGGCGCACTTTCGGGGGGCAATCAGCAGAAAGTGCAGCTCGCACGTGAACTGACGCGCTCTGCGCCCCTGATCATCGCGGAACAGCCGTCACAAGGCGTCGATATCGGCGCCATCGAATCCATCCACCGGATGCTCGTCACGATGCGGGACGACGGGCGCGCCGTCTTCGTGGTCTCCGCTGATCTCGACGAGATCTTCTCGCTCTGCGACCGCATCCTCGTCATCTATCGCGGCCGGATCGTGGGCGATTTCGACAGCCGTACCGTCGATGTAGAGGAGGTCGGCCGCCTGATGGGTGGGATCACCGACGGTCACGACGGCCATCACGCGGATGGAGGAACAGGCCTGCCAAACGTGGCGGCTGAGATGAGGGTTGGACAGTGACGGACGTTCCGCTGCATCGTACCGCGAGCTTCTCCCCGATTCGATTTCTGCGCCCGCTTATCGGCCCCGTGAGCGCGGTGGTCGTCGCCTTCGTGATCGGCGGCCTTCTGGTGGCGCTGCTCGGCCAGAATCCCCTGACGGTCTATGGGCTCCTGCTCAGCGGAAGCCTTGTCGGCTGGGCCAATCTTTCGGTCACGCTGCAACTCACGACGCCGCTGATTTTCACCGGGCTCGCCGTAGCGATGGCGTTCCGGGCCGGCATCTGGAACGTTGGTGTCGAGGGTCAGATGTTGATGGGGGCACTCGCAGCCGGCATCGCCGGTTATGCCCTGCCGGTGCCGGCGCCGTTCCACGTTCCGCTCTGCATTGTCGCTGCGGCAATCGGTGGTGCCCTCTGGGCGGCCATTCCGGCGCTGCTCCGCGTCTATCTGAACGTCAATGAGCTCGTCATCTGCCTGATGCTCAATCCGACGGCGCTGCTCGTGACCGGCTATGTCGCGACGCATCCCCTGAAGGCGCCGGGGCCGACCAACAAGCTCCCCGACATCCTCGACAGCGCCCGCTTCACGAATTACTCGATCTTCTCCCAGCTCAATACCGGCATCTTCGTCGCCGTGGCGCTCTGCGTGGCCTTCGCGATCTTCAACCGGTCGACCGTGCGCGGCTTCGAATGGAAGCTGATCGGCCTCAACCCACGCTTCGCGCATTACGGCGGCATCCGGGTGCGGCGGGATGTGCTGACGATCATGATGGCGAGCGGCGCCGTCGGAGGCCTTGCGGGCGCGGAACAAGTGCTCGGTGTCTACGGCGCCTTCTACGACAACTTCTCGCCCGGCTACGGCTTTGACGGCATCGCGGTGGCGATGCTCGCCGGAAATCATCCGCTCGGCGTGATCGTGGCAGCCTTCCTGTTCGGGGCGCTCAACAGCGGCAGCTCGGTCCTGCAGATGGAGCTCGGCATCAGCAAATATCTGGTGCAGGTCCTGCAGTTCATCGTCGTCCTGATCCTCGCGGCGAAATTTTCCTTCGCCTTCCTGAAGCGCCGCTCGCCGGACGACCGTGTGCCGCCGGCAAGTCCCGTGCCCCAATCCGGCCAGTCCCACGTCACCGAAACCTGAGAGGAGGCTCGCATGCTGTCCGACATCGCCTATTCGGCCATCCGCATCTCGACGCCGCTGATCTTTGCGGCGCTCGGCGGCCTCTATACCTTCCAGGCGGGCATGCTCAACATCGCCCTCGACGGCTTCATGATCATCGCCGCCTTCGCCGCGATCGCGACAGCGTTCGCGACCGGCAGCCTCACGGCCGGCGTGATCGCGGGCGTCCTCGCGTCCATGTTGCTCGCGGCATTCCTCGCGCTGTTCAATCTCCGTTTCCGCGCGCATATCTTCATCGCAGGTATCGCGGTCACCTTCCTCGCCTATGGATTGACGGCTCTCCTCCTCAAGAGCGTTCTTGGGCAGGACGGCGTCTTTGCGTCCGACCAGATCCCGACCTTTCCGGCGATCCAGATTCCCTTTGTGCGCGACATTCCCATCATTGGCCCGCTTGTCAGCGGACATACGCTCCTGGTTTATGTCGCTTATCTCTCGATCCCGGTCGTCGCATGGACGCTTTATCGGACGCGCTGGGGTCTGCGCGTGCGGATCGTCGGCGAGGCCGAGGATGCGGCGCTCGCGGCGGGCATCCGTGTCGACTGGATCAAGTTCCAGACGATGCTCATCAGCGGCCTCTTCTGCGGTTTGGCCGGCGCCTATCTCTCGCTCGGCTATGTCTCGCTGTTCGCCAAGCAGATGACCAATGAGCGCGGCCTGATCGCGCTCGCCGCCATTTTCTTTGCCAAGGGGCGGCCGGTGCGAACGGCCGCGGTCGCTCTGCTGTTCGGTCTTGCCACGGCGCTCTCCGTGCGCCTGCCGCAGGTGACGGGCGCCGCGCCGCAACTCCTCCAATTGATCCCTTATCTCGTGACAATCCTCGCCATGGTGATCGTCGGGATCCGCACCACCCGTGACAACGCGCATAATGGCGGCTGGCGCTTCGACCAATAGCGCCCACGCATCCACGCGACCCATCGAGGACAGAATGGCAGTTTCACTCGAACGAGATTTCATCGGCTATGGCGCGAACCCACCCGATCCACGTTGGCCCGGCGGGGCGCGGCTCGCGATCAATTTCGTGCTCAACTACGAGGAAGGCTCGGAATATAGCATCGGCGATCGCGACGGCGTGACCGACAGCGGCCTCGTCGAACTGCCCTCGCCAGTTCCACGCGGAGAGCGCGATCTCGCCGCGGAATCGATGTTCGAATATGGCAGCCGCGTCGGCTTCTGGCGGCTGATGCGCATCTTCGCTGAGCGCGAGATGCCGATGACGGTCTATGCCTGCGCGCTGGCCCTCGAGCGCAACCTCGATGCCGCCGCGGCCATTCGTGCTGCGGGACACGACATCTGTTGTCATGGCTGGCGCTGGATCGAGCACTTCCGCCTCGACGAGGCCGAGGAACGCCGACACATCCGCCTCGCCATCGAGAGCCTCGAACGCACCATGGGCGAGCGCCCGCTCGGCTGGTACTGCCGCTATGGGGCCAGCGTGAACACGCGCAGGCTGCTGATGGAGGAAGGCGGCTTCCTCTATGACAGCGACAGCTACAATGACGAGCTCCCCTATTACGTGCTCGCAGAGGGCCGGCCGCAGCTCGTCGTTCCCTACACGCTCACCAACAATGACGTGAAGTGGGGGACCGCGAATTTCGGGACGGGCGCCGACTTCTTCACCTACCTGAAGGAGAGCTTCGACGTCCTCTATCAGGAGGGTGCCACGGCCCCGAAAATGATGAATGTCGGCATGCACATGCGCCTGCTCGGCCATCCGGGTCGCGCGTCCGGCCTGATGCGGTTCCTCGACTACATCGCAGAGAAAGACGATGTCTGGGTGTGCCGGCGCATCGAGATCGCGCGGCACTGGCTGCAAACCCACCCCTATCGGGAATCGTGACATGCCGCGGATCACACTCCAGCTCATCAGCGCCGAGGCCTTTGCCCCGTTCGGACAGCTTCTCCCGGCCGCCGCCATCGGCGCGCCGCGGCCGACCTTGATCGACGAACTGGTCAATTCGCGGCCAAGCGCCAGGGCTCGCCTCAACAGGTCGGCTTTCGCGCCGACATCGCTGCCACTCACGGCCCTTCGCGTCGAGCGGCATCTTCATTCAGCGCAGGCCTTCATCCCCTGCGGCGCCTTGCGATACCTGGTGCTCGTGGTGCCGCCGCGCGCATCCGACGGCATGCCGGATGCCGCCCGGGCGCTGGCCTTCGCCGTGCCTGGCACGATGGGCATCAATTACGCACCCGGCGTCTGGCATCATCCCATGACCGCGCTCGATGGTCCGGCAGAGTTCGTAACGCTCACTTTCGTTGATGGCACCGATGGCGACGAGGAATTCGTGACGCTCGACGAGGCTGTCGTCATCGACGAATGAGCGGCACGAGGCGGCGGACCGCCGCTCGAAGATTGCAGCGGGCGAAGCCCGCGCGACGGGAGGAATGACGATGAATGTCGCAGGCCCCTTGCGGCTCGCACCCTTTGCCGGGCGGCCGCATCCCGATAATCCCGGTACCGCGTTCTCGCTCGATCCGGTCGAGGCCGTGCGCGTCAACCTGTCCGCCTCCGAGCGGCGCGTCGCCTCGCTGGGCGGACGGCGGACGGTCAAGAAGGACTGGCAGGCTGCCTGGCTGGTGCGGGCGATCGAGTGCATCGACCTGACGACGCTCGCCGGTGACGACACCGAGGGGCGCGTGCAGCGGCTCGCCGCCAAGGCCATGCGGCCGTTGCGCCCGGATATCCAGGCGACCCTCGGCCTTTCCGGACGCCGTGTCACGACCGGAGCGGTCTGCGTCTATCATCGCTTCGTCCGCGCCGCCGTCGAGGCCCTCGAAGGATCGGGCATCCCCGTGGCCGCCGTGTCGACGGGATTTCCCGCAGGTCTTTCGCCGCTGTCGACGCGCCTTGCCGAGATCGAGGCGTCGGTTGCGGACGGCGCCCGGGAGATCGACATCGTCATCACTCGTGAACACGTTCTGCGCGGCGACTGGCGGGCGCTTTATGACGAAATCCGCGCCTGCAAGGCGGCCTGCGGGCCCGCTCACATGAAGACCATCCTCGGCACGGGCGATCTGCAGACGCTGCGCAATGTGGCGCGCGCTTCGTGGGTCGCGATGATGGCGGGCTCGGACTTCATCAAGACCTCGACAGGAAAAGAGGCGGTGAACGCGACGCTGCCGGTGACGCTCACCATGCTGCGGGCGATCCGTGACTATCGCGCGCTGACCGGCCATCTGGTCGGCTACAAGCCGGCCGGCGGCATCTCCACCGCCAAGGACGCGCTGACCTATCTCTCCCTCGTCAAGGAAGAGCTCGGAGGCGACTGGCTGCAGCCCAATCTCTTCCGCTTTGGCGCCTCATCGCTGCTGGCCGATATCGAGCGCCAGCTCGAGCACCATGTCACAGGCGGCTATGCGGCCTTCAGCCATCACGGCATGGCCTGAGGGGACAAAACGATGTCGATTGCAGAGATTCTCGAGACGATGGAATACGGTCCCGCCCCCGAAAGCGACAAGGAAGCCCGCGCCTGGATCCGGTCGCTCGGTGGCGAGACGAGGCTGTTCATCGGCGGCAGCTTTAGGAAGGCGAAATCCGGCGAGAGCTTCCCGACAATGTCTCCCGCGACGGGCGAGGTGCTTGTTCGCGTCGCGGCGGCCGGCAGCAGCGACGTGGACGCCGCGGTCAAGGCCGCGGCGAAGGCCCAGCCGGCATGGGCGAAGCTCTCGGGCCATGCGCGCGCCCGCTATCTCTATGCGCTCGCCCGTCTCATCCAGCGGCATAGCCGCCTGTTCGCGGTCGTGGAGACGCTCGACAACGGCAAGCCGATCCGCGAGACCCGCGACATCGACATCCCCTTGGTCGCGCGCCATTTCTACCATCATGCCGGCTGGGCGCAGCTGATGGAGAGCGAGCTTGCCGATCGCACGGCCCTCGGCGTCTGCGGTCAGATCATTCCCTGGAATTTCCCGCTGCTGATGCTCGCCTGGAAGGTCGCGCCGGCGATCGCGCTCGGCAATACCGTCGTGCTGAAGCCGGCTGAATACACATCGCTGACCGCGCTGCTCTTTGCCGAGATGTGCCAGAAGGCCGGGCTTCCGCCGGGCGTGGTCAATATCGTGACGGGGGACGGGCGCACCGGCGAGGCGATCGTCGAACACCCTGGAATCGCCAAGATCGCCTTCACCGGCTCCACCGATGTCGGCCGCTTGATCCGGGCGGCCACTGCCGGATCCGGCAAGAGCCTTACGCTCGAACTCGGCGGCAAATCTCCGTTCATCGTCTTCGACGATGCTGACTGCGACGCTGCCGTCGAGGGTGTCGTCGACGCCATCTGGTTCAACCAGGGCCAGGTTTGCTGCGCCGGATCGCGCCTCCTCGTGCAGGAGAGCGTCCATGATCGCTTTGTCGGCAAGCTCAAGGCCCGCATGGAGACCCTGAGGGTCGGCGATCCCCTCGACAAGGCGATCGACATCGGCGCCATCGTGCACCCGGTCCAGCTGGAGCGCATCAAGCAGCTGGTCGCGACGGGCGTCGAAGAGGGCGCCGTATTGCATCAGCCCGGCACTTCACTGCCGGAAGGGGGCTGCTTCTATCCGCCGACGCTGCTGCTCGGCGTGCAGCCGTCCGCCACGGTGTCGAGGGTCGAGATCTTCGGGCCGGTCGCCACTGTGATGACCTTCCGCACCCCGGCCGAGGCCGTCGAACTCGCCAATAACACCGAATTCGGCCTCGCGGCCTCGGTGTGGAGCGAGACCTTGTCACTCGCCACCGACATTGCGGCCAAGCTCCGCTGCGGCGTCGTCTGGGTCAACGGAACCAATATGTTCGACGCTGCTGTCGGGTTCGGCGGCTACAAGGAATCCGGCTTCGGTCGCGAGGGCGGCCGCGAAGGCCTTTCGGCCTACACGCGTCCGAAATGGCAGGCGAGGGCGCGCGCGGAAGCGCTGGCCCCCGTCCTTCCACCCGTGTCCGACTTCCCGGCTGGGGCAGGGCTGGACCGGACCGCCAAGCTCTATGTCGGCGGCAAGCAGATGCGGCCCGACGGTGGCTATTCACGTTCTGTGGTCTCGCCCGCCGGTGCGTTTCTCGGCGAGGTCGGCGAAGGCAACCGCAAGGACATCCGCAATGCTGTCGAGGCCGCGCGCAAGGCAAGCAGCTGGGCTTCGGCTTCGGAACATGCCCGGGCGCAGATTCTCTACTACATCGCCGAAAATCTCGAGGCCAGGGCAGGGGAGTTTGCCGATCGCCTCGCGTCCATGACCGGGCGTCGCCGACAGGAGGGCCTGCGGGAGGTTGCGGCGAGCGTGTCGCGGCTGTTCGCCTATGGCGCTTGGGCCGACAAGTTCGATGGTGCCGTTCATCGCCCGCCGATGCGCGGGGTCGCGCTCGCCATGAACGAGCCGGTCGGCATCCTCGGCATCGCTCCGCCCGAGGAACGGGGCCTGCTCGGGCTCGTTTCGACACTGGCGCCCGCCATCGCCATGGGCAACCGGGTGGTCATCCTGCCATCGACGTCCGAAGTGCTCGCCGCGACCGATTTCTACCAGGTCCTGGATACGTCGGACGTCCCTGCCGGTGTCGTCAACATCGTGACGGGCCTGCGTGCCCCGCTCGCACGGGAACTCGCGGCTCATGCCGAGGTCGACGGGCTCTGGTGGTTTGGCGACGCAGCGACTGCGCGCACGATCGAGGTGGCCTCCGTGTCGAACGTGAAGCAGGTGTGGGCCGAGACGCTGCAGCGCGACTGGTATTCGGCCCTTGAGGGCGAGGGCCGGGAATTCCTCACCCGCGCAACCCAGGTGAAGAACATCTGGCTGCCCTATGGCGAGTGACGGGCGCGGGCCTGTTCCCGCGACAGCCGGCAATGCACCGTGCCGAGGTTCTTGCGGCATTCTGCGATTTTCGTTCTCGCATTAGGGTCGACCGGCTGGAACGGCTCCATGCAACGCCACCGCAAGCCGAGCCCGTCCGACACGGCGTGATCGGCCTCGCCCGCATTGTCGAATTGGTCAGCTCTGCGTGCATCGCCTGTCTGGTGATGACAAATCCGCGTTGAACGCACCAGGCGGCCGGATGCCCCGGCAGGTCCATCACGCTCCTCGCTGAGCTTCCGCCCGCGCGAGACGCCGGAGGAACATAACGCTTTACATAACAGTTTTGCGCAAAATACATATTTGTTTGTTGATGAGGCGAGGGCGGCATGCGCAAAAAAGGCCTCGTCACGGGCATCGTCATGCGTTGCCCGCTGCTGCCGAGTGAAGGGCTGAGGAAACATGCTCGAGAAATACAGCGCGTCGGCCGACACACTGCGAACTCCAAAATGGTACGGTACCGCGACCCGCTGGACGCAGCTGACGCTGGTCGAGGATGATCCGCTTCTGTTCGATCCCGATTTCTGGATCGACATCTTCAAGCGCACGAAATCCAACGCGACGTGCCTCAGCGCCGGCGGCTATATCGCCTATTACCCGTCCAAGGTGCCCTACCATTATGTCAGTCGGCATCTTGGTGGCACCGATCCGTTCGGCCGGCTCGTCGACGGCGCGCGCGCGCTCGACATGCATGTCATGGCGCGCGTCGATCCGCATGCCGTCCACGACGACGCCGCTAGCGCGCATCCGGAGTGGATTGCCGTTGATCGTGACGGCAACAAGCGCCGCCATTGGGCGTTTCCGGAAGTCTGGGTGACATGCGCTTACGGCGACTACAATCAGCTCTTCATGCCGGAAATCATCCGCGAGATCGTGCGCGACTATGATGTCGACGCCATCTTCGCTAATCGCTGGCAGGGGCACGGCATCTGTTATTGCGAGGCCTGTCATCGTCGCTTCCGCGACGCAACCGGCTTCGCCCTGCCGCCGTCCATCGATGCATCGAACCCCGTGTCGCAGGCATGGGTGCGGTGGCGGCGCGAGCTGCTGTCGCGGCTGATCGTGGAATGGGACGAGGAGGTCAAGGCGATCAAGCCGCATGCGAGCTTCATCCCCAATATGGGGGGCGCCTCGCTGATGGAGTTCGATCCCGCCCTGATCGAGCGGCATTGCCCGTTCCTGTGTGTCGACGACCAGGGACGGCATGGCACCGAGCCTGTCTGGATGGCTGGTCGGAATGGCAAGCGCATGCGCGCCACGTTCCCGGAACGGCCGGCCGTGCTCATCACCTCGATCGGGCCGGAGGAAGTCTATCGGTGGAAGGACGCAATCACGACCGCGCCGGAGATCCGCGCCTGGGTCAACAATGGCACCGCGCATGGAATGCTCGCCTGGTTCACCAAGTTCAACGGCAAGGTTCCGGACGACCGCTGGGTTGCTCCGATCGCGAAGAGCTTTGATCTGCAGGCGCGTGTCGAATCGTCTCTCGTCGCCACGACCCCGCAGGCCGAGATCGCGATCCTCGATCCCGCGACCACATTGCGGCACTGGGGGCCGGAGATGCGCAAGGAGGTCGAGGCGGACGACCTCGGCTTCTATCATGCCCTCGTCGAGGCGAGGCTGCCGTTTGAGCTCCTGTCCGATCAGGCGATGACGGCTGAGAGCCTTGATCGCTTCAAGGTCGTGGTGCTCGCGAATTCGAGCTGCCTTTCCGATGCGCAATGCGCGATGCTCGAGGCCTATGTCGCCCGCGGCGGCAACCTGGTGGCAGCCTTCGAGACCGCAACACGCGACGAGGCCGGACGGCAGAGGCCGCGGCTTGGCCTTGGCGACCTTTTGGGCGCCGAGTTGCGCGGCCCTTCCGACGGCCCGGTCAAAAACAGCTATGTGGCGTTCAGCGGCGAGCACCCGATCCGCGACGGCTTTGACGGGGCCCAGCGCATCATGGGCGGAACGCGCCGCCTACCTGTTACGGCAGGCGCCGGCACCGATATTCCGTTGCTGCATGTGCCAGACTTCCCGGATCTTCCGATGGAGGAGGTCTATGTCCGCGACGAACCTCGTGATCCCGCCATGATCCTCCGCAGCCATGCCGGCGGCGGACGAACGGTCTATCTCCCCTGGAATATCGGCGGCATTTTCTGGGAGGTGCAGGCGCAGGACCACGGTCGGCTGATCGCCAATTCCGTCCTGTGGGCGCTCGGCGACCGTCCGCAGCTGGAGATAATCGGCCGGTCGATGCTCGATGTCGGTTTTCGCGCCTCGCCTGACATGCTCGTCGTGACCATGTTCAATCTGACGAACCCGATGATGATGAAGGGTCCGATGCGCGAGGTGTATCCCGTGGGGCCGCAGACGCTGTCTGTCGCCTTGCCCCCGGGCTGCACGGCATCGAAGGCGACCTTGCTTGTCGCTGGCAGGACCGTTGAAGGCCGGCCCGTCGATGGTCGTCTTGTGATCGAGGTTGACGGCATCGAGGAACTCGAAGTCATGCGCATCGATCTCGATCGTCTCTAGGACCTCGTAACCGAGAAACATGTGATGAGCGAACCCATCCTGCTCACTGGCGCGGGCGGCAAGGTTGCCGCGATGATCCGTCCCTATCTGCTGGCGCATTTCGGTGCCGTGAAGCTCACGGACTTGCGTCCTCCCGAAGCGCTCGCTCCCGGGGAGGAATTTCATCAGGCCGATCTCACCGATCTCGACCAGGCGCACGCCGTCGCGAAGGGCGTCCGCGGCATTGTCCATCTGGCAGGCCTGCCCGGTGAAAACACCTGGGACGCGGTTCTCGACGCTTCGATGAAGACGACGATCAATGCACTTGAGGCCGCGCGCCTCCTGGGGATCGAGCGCTTCGTCTTCGCCAGCTCAAATCACGTCATCGGCTTCTATCCGCGCAGCGAGCGGCTCGACGGCAACGAGCGGATGCTGCCGGATTCGCGCTATGCCGTCGCCAAGGTCTTCGGCGAGGCGGCGCTCTCGCTCTACGCCGACAAGTATGGCATGCGGACGCTGTCGATCCGGATCGGCACCGCGATAGATCGTCCGCGCAATGTCCGTGAGCTCTCGACCTTTCATCACCCCGAGGACATCGCACAGCTGATCGCGATCGGCATCGAGCACCCCGATGTCCGCAACGACGTGGTCTGGGGTATTTCGGACAATGCCGATGCCTGGTGGGACAATGGCAGGGCCGAAGCGCTCGGCTACAAACCGCGCTACAGGGCGGCCGATTTCGCCGATTCCTTGCCCGCGGGGACTGCATCGGGCGATCTGGCCGATCTCCTTCAGGGCGGCGGGCTGACCAGCCTCGAATTCGACGGCGACCCGAATCTCTGGGGAGCCAACGCCCTAAAGAGAGACTAACAGAACATAACAAAGCCAATTATGTTGGCTGCTTATTGACATTAAAAGTCCGTAACTGACATAAAATACTGGCTCGCGGTCGACATAACTACGCAAAACGGCAGTGCCGGAAAATACGGCCGGCGAGCCAGGGATGGCAGTTCACCGAGGATGAGCTGCTTCGTCTCATGGGTGGAGATTTCCGGGAGGATAACGTGAAGCTCACTGACCTGAATGGCGCAGCTGCGCGGCGGATTGCGGTCGCCGCAGCTCTTCTCATCACAACGGCTCTGCCTGCCCTGGCCGACAGTCTCGGTCCCGTGGAAGGCGAGATCACCTTTTCCTGGTTCGGCGGCCAGTCCCGCGCCGACAAGACCCATCGCATCATCGAGCTGTTCAAGGCCGACAATCCGGGCGTTTCGGTCGTCGAGCAGAACTCCGATTGGGACCCTTACTGGCAGAAGCTGACGCTGCAGGCTTCCGCCAACAACATTCCCTGCACCGTGATGATGCAGAACCGCTGGCTCGCGACATTCGCTGATCCGAACATATTGCTTCCGCTCGACGACTATGTCGCCAGCGGCGCGATCGACGTGAAGGGGATTCCCGAGAGCGCCATGAATTCGAGCCGTGGCGCCGACGGTCACCTGTATCAGATCCCGTCGAGTGTCTTCTTCAACGGAGTCATCTTCAATCGCACCTGGCTTGAGAAGGCCGGCCTCAAGGTCCCGCCCTCGAATTGGACCTGGGACGATATGACGAACCTGCTCGAGCAGATGAAGGGCAAGGTTCCGGAAGGCGCCGTCGCGGCGCACAACATGGCCATGGAAAATGACATGTTCGTCAGCTGGGTGCAGTCCCATGGCGACAAGGTCTTCGACAATGGCAAGGTCGCCTTCTCCAAGGCAACGCTCGCCCAGTGGTTCGAGTACTGGGAAAAGCTCCGCAAGGACGGGGTGACGGATACGCCCGACGTCATGGTCGAGGAAAATGGCAGCCTGATCGAGACGTCCGATATCGCCAATGGCCGGACGTTCATGACGGCGCGTCCGCCGAACCGTCTCGACAGCCACCAGAAGGTGATCGATGCCGTGCGGCCCGGTGAGCAACTGGCGGTTTTGCCGGCTCCGGCCGGCCCGGCAGGCGGTGGCTGGGATGTCGGTTCGAACGGGATCGCCATCGGCGCTCACTGCCCTGCGAACCTGATCCCCGCCTCGATTGCCTGGCTGAATTTCTTCACGCAGGATTCGCGCGCCGCGAAGATCTATGAATCGGATCTCGGCCCGGTCACCGTCGATCGCCTGCAGGAAGAGCAGATCTCAAGCCCCGACACCAGCCGCGGACAGAAGGATCAGATCCTGATGTTCCGCCAGATCGCTCCGCAGGCCAAGCCGATCCTCTGGCCGGCCAATAGCAGCGGCCTGCTGGCACAGGCATTGAGCCGCAACTACCAGGCCGTCGCCTTCGGTCAGGTCAGCGTCGACGAAGCCGTCGACCAGGTCTTCGCCGACCTGTCGTCCATCGGCAACTGAGCGATCGCGCTATCGGAGCCGCCCCCGCCCGTTGGGGGCGGTCTCCTCGAACCTTGCCGCGCCAGAGGGCTGTTGCGTCCAAGCGCGTCCTGAGAACGGAGGCCGTCGATGTCTGAAGTTGAAACCTCCGTTGCAAGGCCGAAGCCTGTCAGGGTGAGGCCGCCGCCCAACACGTCGCGGTCCAGTCTGTCCCGGATGGAAAATCGTGCCGCCTATTGGTTCCTGTTGCCTTGGCTGGCCGGCTTCTTCTTCATCACGGTCGTTCCAATGCTGGCGTCGGCCTATTTGTCCTTCACGGACTACAGGGTTCTCAAGCCGCCGCAGTGGGTCGGTCTGCAGAACTATGTCGCCATGACACACGATCGGCGCCTGTTCGTCTCGGTTGGTGTCACGCTGCGCTATGTGCTCATTTCGGTTCCGCTGGTGCTGATCTTTTCGCTGGCCGTGGCGGCGTTGCTCAACCGCGGCCTCAAGGGGCTCGCGATCTATCGGTCGCTGTTCTACGTCCCATCGCTGATCGGCGCGAGCGTCGGCATCGGCATGCTCTGGCGCGAAGTTTTTGGTGCGCGCGGCATCTTCAACAGTTTTCTGGCGCTCTTTGGCATCAAAGGCGCCGGGTGGATGTCGAGCCCTGGAACGGCGCTCTACACGGTCATCGGGCTGAACGTCTGGACATTCGGCGCCGCCATGGTGATCTTCCTCGCGGCGCTGCGGCAGATCCCGGAATCGTATTACGAGGCGGCCTCGCTCGATGGCGCCAATGCATTGCAGAAGTTCCGCCGGATCACCTTGCCGCTTCTGACGCCGGTGATCTTCTTCAATCTTGTGCTCAACACGATCGGCGCCTTCCAATCCTTCACGCAGGCCTTCGTCGTCTCAGGCGGCACGGGCGGGCCGGTCGATTCGACGCTGCTCTATACGATCTATCTCTACCAGCGTGCCTTCCAGCACCTGGAGATGGGCTACGCCTCGGCGATGGCCTGGGTCCTGCTCGCGACGATCGCCGCGTTCACGGCGCTGCTGTTCTGGTCCTCGCGCTTCTGGGTGTTCTATGGTGACTGACCGACGGCTTGACAGCAGGTCCCTGGCCGCGCATCGCCGCACGCGCAAGCTGCGGCGCAACCTGCGCGGGATCGGGCTGCATGCGATCCTGATCGTGCTTCTGATCGCAATGCTCTATCCTGTGATCTGGATGGTGCTGAGCTCGCTCCGGCCCGAGGACGAGATCTTCGGCGGGCTGGGATTGATCCCGAAATCCTGGACGATCGAGAATTATGTGAAGGGCTGGCAGCTTTCCGGCAATCCGACCTTCGCGGCGTTCTTCATCAATTCTTTCATCATCTCGGCGCTTGCGGTCGTCGGCAATCTGATCTCCTGCTCGATGGCAGGATATGCGTTTGCTCGATTGCATTTCCCTTTCAAGTGGCTGTGGTTCGCGCTGATGCTGGGCACGATCATGCTGCCGATCCATGCGCAGATGATCCCGCAATATATCTTCTTCCTGAAGATCGGCTGGGTGAACACGATCCTGCCGCTGGTCGTGCCAAAGTTTCTTGCCACCGATGCTTTTTATATCTTCCTGATGGTGCAGTTCATGCGGTCGCTGCCGGCAGAGCTTGAGCAGGCGGCGGTGCTGGATGGCGCGTCATACTGGCAGAGATACTGGCGGATCATTCTGCCGCTGACCATGCCGGCGCTCGTCACCACGGCTGTCTTCACATTCATTCATACCTACAACGACTTCCTCGGCCAGCTCATCTATCTGACCGACGTCAAGAGCATGACGGTGCCGGTGGCGCTCAGGCTGTTCCTCGATCCGAGCGGCGGCCAGTCCTCGGTCGGCGGCCTCTTCGCCATGGTCGTGCTTTCGATTGCCCCGGTGCTCGGGTTCTTCCTCGCGTCGCAGCGCTTGCTCACCAAGGGTATCGCCACGCAGGGCTTCAAGTAATTCGGAGAAAAACTTGGCAAGCGTTAGTCTCGAAGGACTTACGAAGTCCTATGGAAACGGTGTGCTGAAGGCGGTCAACGATCTCAACCTGGAGATCGAAGACGGCGAGTTCGTGGTGCTTGTCGGCCCGTCAGGCTGCGGCAAGTCCACCGCGCTGCGCATGATCGCCGGCCTCGAAGAGATCAGCGACGGCGGGGTTTGGATCGGCGACCAGTTCGTCAATGACGTGCACCCGAAAGACCGCGACGTGGCGATGGTCTTTCAAAACTACGCGCTCTATCCGCACATGACGGTGTTCGACAACATCGCCTTCGCCCTGCAGATCGCGGGCATGCCGCGGGACGAAATCCGGCGCCGCGTCGAGGATGCGGCTCGAACGCTGGAGCTGACGGACTATCTGAAGCGTCGTCCAGGTCAGCTTTCCGGCGGGCAGAGACAGCGCGTCGCGATGGGCCGTGCCATCGTTCGTCAGCCGGCGGTCTTCCTCATGGACGAGCCGCTCTCGAATCTCGACGCAAAGCTGCGTGTGCAGATGCGCGCCGAGATCTCCAAGCTGCAGCGTCGGCTCGGCGTCACCACGATCTATGTGACGCATGACCAGGTCGAGGCCATGACCATGGGCGACAGGGTGGCGCTGCTGCGCGATGGCAACTTGCAGCAGGTGGCCCCGCCGTCGGTCATGTATGACGAGCCCGCCAACATGTTCGTGGCGGCGTTCCTCGGATCACCGAGCATGAATCTGTTGTGGGGCGAACTCGGCGAGGTCTCGGCGTCGGGCACGACGCTGAAGCTCGGCGGGCAGACCCTTCTGCTGACAACCGAGAAAATTGCTGGTCTCCGAAGGCTCGGCGCTTACGCCAATCGGGCGGTGGTGGTGGGTATTCGCCCGGAGGACATTTACCCTGCCGCCGATCGGCCGGGGGCGACGAGCAAGATCCGGTCAAACATCGATCTCGTCGAAGCGCTCGGTTCGGACAAGGTTCTGCATTTCTCGATCGACGCCCGGCAGGCGCTGGTGAAGAGTTCGGACAGTCTCGACGAGCTCAACCATGGCGAGGCAGGGAAGGCGCATTGCGTCGCCCGGCTGAATGCGCGCACCCCGCTGCGTATGGGCGACGATGTCGATCTGGTCTTCGATACCGACCGGCTGCATTTCTTCGACGGGGAAACCGGTGAGGCGATCCGATGACAGGGAGCCTCGCGCTGGTTTGCAATTCACGCGACAAGACCATCGGGCTCTACCGGCTTTCGCTTGAGGGCCGGCTTGAGGCGAGGGGCTCGGTGCCGTTGGCTGGAGAGGGGAGCAACGGTCCGTCGCCGCTCGCTTTCAGTCCGGACCGGCGGATCCTCTATGTTGCCTTTCGCGGCGGCGAGCCGGCGGTCCTCAGCTTTCGCATCGATGTCGCCGCGGCGGGCCTCACCTATCTGGGCACGGCGCCGACGGCGGGCAGCATCGCCTATTTCTCGGCCGATCCGACGGGACGGTTTCTGTTCTGCGCCTCCTATGGCGGCGGCACGGTCTCCGTGAATTCGATCGGAGCGGACGGTGTCGCGGGTGGTCCGGTCGCGGTGCTCGATGTCGGTGAAAAGCCGCACTGCACCATCCCTGTCGGGAACGATGGCATGGTCCTCGTTCCCTGCGTCGGGACCGACAGGATCGAACGTCTGGTCTTCGACAAAGCCGGAGGAACGCTTGAGAAAATGTCGCCCCCGGCGGTGCAGTTGGCGCCCGGCAGCGCCCCTCGCCATCTCGTTCTCCACCCCAATGGCCGTTTTGCCTATGTCGTCGGCCAGGAAAGCGGGTCCGTGACGGTGCTGGCCTTGGCGGCCGATATGACGATGACGGTCGTGGAGACGCATGACATCACGGCAGCGGGGCATGTCGGGGCGCGGCTCGCCTCGGACATTCACCTCACGCCGGATGGCGGATTGCTCTATGCGAGCGAAAGAGAAAGCAATGTCGTCGCCGGTTTCATCGTCGACCCGAAAACGGGCCGGCTCACGCCGGCCGAGAGCCATCCCGTGCCTGACACGCCGCGCGGCTTCGCCATCGATCCGACTGGCCGCTTCCTCGTCACGCTCGGCGAAAACACAGCGAGCGCACTCGTCTGCGCGGTGGATCCGTCGACAGGCCGACTGACGGACCTGCATCGGCTCAGCACAGGCGCCGGGCCAAACTGGATCGAAATCCTGCCTGCCTAGGGCCGCTCGACAATTAGCTTCGCGAAAGGCGGGCGGTCGCTGTCGTGTTTATCTGCCATTGCCGGGTCAAGTCCGGCAATGGCAGGAAAAGGAACCGTGGCGCGACGCGAACCCTGGATGTCGATGCTACCCAAGGCCCGCTCTTGTTGCCCATTGCCGCGACGCCTCGCCGGCAGCGCTTTCAGGAGCGTTGCCGGCGAGCCCGCGTACAGTGGGTTCAGCCGATCGGGACGATGAGCGCATCACGCGCCGAAACCTGCACCTCGTTGCCGCTCGCAAAAGCGTCCTCCCCCGCCCAATAGGGCGTGCCGAACGAGAGTTCGCCCGATGCCAGATCGACCGTCGCGCGCTGCGCGCTCCGCGTCGGATTGATGAGCCAGAGAACGCGCTGTCCGTCAGGGCCGACGTGTAGCCGTCCATGCAAAGCGGGGTTCGAGAGGCTCAGCGCTTGCCGGCGACCGGCCCAGCGCAGCACGTCGGAGAAGTATGCGAGGTTCTCGGGGTTGCTTTCCTTGAAATAGGCAATGCCGGGATGTGTGCCCACCAGCAAAGTGCGCCCCTTGCCAAAGCTGTTCTCGACCACGGCAATCCGCCCGTCCGAGAATGAACCGCGGATGGAGCCGGTGGTCGGCGCGTAGCTCTGCAGGAAGCCGCCGCCCTTCAAGGGCCTGCCATCGAACGAGAGACGGATGCGGTCGCCAATGTCGGGCATGAATTCGACCTCGGCCTCCTTCGCGCCGAACACATGATCGAGCCCGTTATTCGGCTGCACGGTGCCGACCTTGCCGCGATCTCCGAAATAGCCGGGCGTCGCCTCGGAAATGAGCGTTCCGCCTGCCTTCACCCAATCGGCCAGCGCCTTGGCGTGAACGGCGGTGAGCATGATCGGGTAGGGCGCGTAGATCGTCTCGTAATCGGCGATGTGATCGATATGCACCCAGTCGGCCTGGATGCCGTTATCGAAGAAGCCTCGATACGCTCCCCACATCGCCTCGCGATAGGTCTCGGGCCTGTGGTTGGCGTTGAGCAGGTAGTCCCAGGCCTGCGCCTCGGGGATGACGAGAATGGCGACATCGCCCTTGATCGGCCGCGCTTCGAAGAGAGGCTTCTGGGCCGAAGCATTGGCCCAGCGGGCGAGGCCGCTTGCCATGTCGGAGCGGGGCGTCCGCGAGCCGTCCATGCCGTAGGATCCGAATGCGCCGAACAGGGGGCCGTCGAGCAGCGGCCGGAAGCGGAGGTTGAGCACGCCCGTCGCGCCGGCCGCGAACGACGTCATGGTCAGCGTGCGGATGTCCTCGGGATCCATCACGCGGCCGTCTTCCTTGTCGCGGCCGAGCACCTGCGGCTGCAGCCAAAGGGGCCCGCCGGGACGCTCGGCATGCCACCACTTCTTGCCGCGACTAGCGGCCCGCGTGATATCGGGACCGAAGAAGTTCTGCCAAGGCTTGAAGCCCCTGCGGCTCGGGACCCAGGTCAGTCCATAAAGCTCGACCTTCGAAGCAGCGAGCCAGTCGTCCGAGCCGTGGGCAGCCATGTTCGGAATGGCGCCGCCAACACCATGCGCCGCGATCATGCAATCCTTGTCGACCGCGCGGATCGCGTCGATCTTGAACTGCATCTGATCGTAATAGTTGTGCCGCTTGAACTCGAGCCAATCGAAGTTTTCGGGATAGGCAGCCACCTCGCGCGGCGGCTCGATGTCGTCCCATTCCGCATAGGAATAGCGATACCAGGCACGCGCCAGCGTATCGAGATCACCATACTTCGCCTTCAGCCACAGGCGGAAGTCAGCCTTCATCGGCTCCGAGAAGTCGACATCCGCAGCGTAGTTGACCTCGTTCCAGACGTCATAGCCAAGCAACGCGGGATGGCCCACATAGCGTTTGGCGAGGGCCGTCAGGAACGCTCCGACGGCCTGCTTCACCTCCGGCGCATTCATGGTCAGAGCGCCGGCGCCGCCGCCATTATTGGCAAAGCCGCCAGTCGCCGCGCTGACACCCATGTTCGAGGTCAGTGGCCGGCCATCGGCATGAAGCTGACGGGCGTGCGCGAAGCGTCGATAGGCCCAGTCCGGAACGGTGTGGCTCATTTCGGCGATCACGGTCTTGATGCCGTTCTTCGCTGCGAGGTCCATCTGACGGTCACAGTCGTCCCAGTCATATTCGCCCGGGCGGCGCTCGATGGCGGACCACATGAACCAGTGCCTGAAGACGTTCAGGCCATCCTCTGCGGCGGTGCCGTAATCACGTTCCCAATCCTCGGGCGGCGGATTCGACTTCCGGAAATAGACCGCCCCGAATGGAACTTGCGGCAGCTTGTCGATGGGCATTGGCGTTTCCTTCGCGGATTATTCGCTTCTCAGCTCCGTTCCGGGCCGAAAGCGTGGGGAGAGGGTCCGATCTAGGCGCCGCGGCCCGATAGCGCCTTGAGGGTGAGGATCAGAGCGGAGTGATCCTTGTCGCCGTCGCCGCGCGCGATCGCCGCGTTCATGACCTGCTGGGTCGCGGCGGTACTGGGCAGCGCGAGATTGAGGGCCTTGGCCGCATCGATCGCGAGTGACGTATCCTTCCGATGCAATGCGATCCGGAACCCTGGCTCGAAGGTGGATTTCGTCATGCGCTCGCCATGCACTTCGAGGACACGCGAGGATGCAAACCCGCCCATCAGTGCCTGGCGGACCTTGACGGGATCCGCGCCGGCGGCCTCTGCGAACAGCAGCGCCTCTGCGACGGCTTCGATGGTGAGGCCGACAATGATCTGGTTGGCCACCTTGGCTGTCTGGCCGTCGCCGTTGTCGCCGACCAGCGTGATGTTCTTACCCATGGCCTGAAAGAGCGGCAGCGCGCGGGCGAAGGCCTCTTCCGGGCCGCCGACCATGATCGTCAGCGTCGCATTGCGGGCCCCGACCTCGCCGCCTGAAACGGGGGCATCGAGATAGGAACAGCCGAGGGCCTCGACACGCCAGGCGAAGTCCTTGGTCGCGATCGGCGATATGGAGCTCATATCGATGACAAGCTTGCCGGGCGACAGCGCCTCGGCAATGCCGTCGGCGCCGAACAGCACGCCTTCGACATCGGGCGTGTCGGGAAGCATCAGGATGATGACGTCGGACGCTGCGGCGACTTCGCGCGCGCTCTCCAGCGCCTTGCCGCCCTTGTCGACGAGATACTGCGACACTGGCTTGACCCGATGCAGCGCCAGCGAATGCCCAGCTGCGATGAGCTGCTCCGCCATGGGCCGTCCCATGACGCCCAGGCCGATAAAACCGATCTTCATGGCAGTTCCTCAGAGATAGGGAGTCATCCAGCCGAGCCCGGCGGTCGTTCCGGCCAGGGGCCGGTATTCACACCCGACCCAGCCGCCATAGCCGAGGCGATCGAGCTCGGCGAACACGAAGCCGTAGTTGATTTCGCCGGTGCCGGGCTCGTTGCGCCCGGGATTGTCCGCGATCTGCACATGGGCGATGCGTTCGCGCAGCCGGGCATAAGTCGGCAGCAGGTCGCCCTGTGAGACCTGCGCGTGGTAGAAATCATATTGGATGAACAGGTTGTCGGAGCCGACGGCGTCGAGCAGCCGTTCAGCGTGATGCGTTGTCGAAACGGCGAAGCCGGGAATGTCGCGGAGGTTGATCGGCTCGATCAAAAGCTGGATGCCCGCGTCGGCAAGCCGCGGCGCCGCGTATTTCAAGTTGGCGACCAAGACCGCGTCGCGCTCCGCCTCCGTACTGCCGGCCGGCGCGATGCCCGCGAGGCAGTTGATACGGGTGCAGCCCAGCGCCGCAGCGTAGCGAACCGCCGTGTCGACGCCTCGCCTGAACGCCTCCACGCGGTCACCGAGGCAGCCTATGCCGCGCTCGCCGCCGGCCCAGTTGCCCGCCGGCAAATTGAACAGCGCCTGCGTCAGCCCGTTCTCACCAAGAGCTTCGGCTATGGCTTCGGGCGTCTCTTCATACGGAGACACATATTCCACAGCCCCGAACCCGTCCCTCGCAGCGGCGGCGAACCGCTCGATGAAAGGGAGATCGGTATAAAGAAAGGAAAGATTGGCCGAGAATTTAGGCACCGTGCGCTCCCACCCATCCGGCAATGCCCCGATGACGCGCGACATCATCGGCACACCCGACGGCCGGATCGCATGCATCGGCACGACCCTTCCGGGGGCGAACGTCGCCCTCATGAAAGTCGCATCGTTATTGCTAGAAAACGTGCCTTTAGTCGAATGTTAGGTAAAGCGTTATGTTCCGCTGGCATGGATTTCATGCCGCGGTTCCGCATCGGCTGGATGGATCAGGCTGCTGCCGGCTGCCTATAAACGCGCCCAAACGACGCCCAAATCGCGCCCGGATCGGTTCATTGGGGCGATGCCCTCGCAACGAGTTGCAAAGCGCTCATTCTCGCGGACGAGGCGACCGACGATGGGGTGCAGTCAGGCCTGGAAATCAGACCGTAGGCTCGAGGTCCGGCTTCTTCTCGCGGCTGGTCTGCGCCGCGGGACCGGCCGAAGCCCGATTGATAAGCCGACTGGCAACATGAACGCGCAGCGGCAGGTCACGCGGAATGCGGTCATGGATGCGGTCGTCCAGCATCCGGACGCAGGCGGCGCCGATCTGTTGGCCGTGGACGCGCACCGTGGTCAGTTGCGGCGAGATCTGGGTTGCGGCCGAATAGTCGCCGAAGCCGACGACCGATGCATCTTCCGGAATACGATAGCCGAGCCTCAGGAGTTCGGAGATCGCCGTCACCGCCAGTCCATCATGGGCGCAGAAGAACGCAGTAGGGTAGAGGCCCTCGGCATGGACCGCCCGCAGATGTTCGGTGAAGCGAATTTCGTCGTTGAACTTCATCTGCAGGAACTTGATCTGCGGCAGTCCCTCCAGAACCTCACGAAACCCGAAATAGCGCTCGATCCGCCCGCGATATCCAGGCGTACCATGCACATAAGCGATGGTGGTGTGGCCGAGGCGCGCGAGATACTCGGCAACGGCCGAGCCGGACTCGTGGTCGGTTCCGCCGACGAAATCGACCTGTTCGAGCGGTTCGAGCCAGCCGGTGCGGACGATCGGAACACCCAGGGAATAGATGCGGGTATAGGTCGTGCGGTCATGCGGGCCGACAAGGGCAGCGCCGTCACAGCCCCGGATAAAGGCCTCGACCTCGTCCGGGAGATGGGTCCAGCAGATGCGCACCTGATAGCCACGCTTCTGCGCCTCGATCTGGACGCCGTTCTGCACAAGCAGATGCAACTCGGAATTGATCAGATCGGTATCGTGGAAAACGAGGCCAAGCGTCATCACCTTGGCGATAGTCTCAGCGCGTGTATAGCCGAGCTCCGCCGCCACTTCCTGAACACGCCGACGCGTCTCGTCGCTCACGCCGCTCTTGCCCGAAAGCGCCCGCGAAACCGCGAACTTAGAGAGGCCCATCTGCGCGGCGATCGCTCCGAGTGTGACACGTTCCACGGTTGGCTTTTCCTGCTGCTAACGATGCAAACTAAGGCGAACGACAGGCTAACGCAATCTTCCGGCCTGCCTTTCCGGATCGCTACAGCGCCCCTCCTTCCCATTCACTTGGCGCATTCGCGCTGGTGCGGCCGCGCTGCCCCCAGTTCAGCAGGCGAGCGTGATTTGAACGGCAAGGCCCACCGGTCTCGAATGCGCGAGCAAGGCCGAAGGCACGGACCGAAGACCTGGCCGGTCGCTCATTCTGTCGAGTCGGTTGGCAATCCGTCCTCCCTTGCGGCAGCACGGCATCACGCCAGGGTGGGATGGCCGGGTCAGCCAGGCAATGACAGGAAAGGGAGCTGTGGCGCGACGAGGATCCGCGGCCGCCCTATCTGCTGGGCAGGCAAAACCGTCGAGACCCAATCTCGCGGTAGTCGAAACGCAAATTTTGTCGACAAGAACATCCGGATATCATTATGTTGTATGATGCAACTATCTGGTCGCTCCATTGATGCCATTGTCGCAAACGGTTGACTCGATCCGCGCCTCTTCGCGCCAGCTTGTGCGCGAACTGGGGTTCACCGGAAATGCGTTTGCCGGTACCGAATTGTCGCCTTCTGCGGTCCATGCGCTGATCGAGATTGAGCAGGGCGGGGTGGCCGCCCGCGATCTCGGCGCGCTGCTGCATCTCGAAAAGTCGAGCGTGAGCCGGATGCTTCGGAAGCTCATAGCATCCGGGGACGTTGTGGAGGAAACTGGCGAGGACGACGGTCGCGTGAAGCTGCTGTCGCTCACAACGGCCGGCAGAGACCGGCTGGCCAATATTCATGGTTTCGCGCGCGCGCAGGTTATGGGTGCGCTTGCAAAGCTGACCGCCGAGCAAGGTCAGATGGTATTGGACGGGCTGCGTCTCTACGCCAGAGCCTTGGCAGGGCCGCCGGCGGCTTCGGCGGTCGAGCTCAAGACAGGATATCGACCTGGTCTCATCGCACGCATCACCGAAATGCATTCAGTTTATTACACGCGAACATCCGGCTTTGGGCTGGCGTTCGAGTCCGTCGTCGCCAGTGGACTGGCCGAGTTTGCAGGTCGCCTAGGCAAACCTCAGAACGAGATCTGGTCGGCAATGAGCGGCGGCGATGTCTTCGGGTCCATCGCTATCGATGGAGAAGATCTCAGGCCAAGCATCGCACATCTTCGGTGGTTCGTGGTCGATGACGCGATGCGCGGCTCCGGGGCCGGCAAGAAGCTTCTGGATGCAGCATTGGCCTTCGTCGATCAGCGGGGCTTCGCGGAGACGCACCTCTGGACGTTCTCCGGGCTGGATGCGGCACGGCACCTCTATGAAACGCGAGGATTCAAACTGGCCGAAGAACGCCCCGGCTCTCAATGGGGCAGTGAAGTCCTCGAACAACGATTTGCCAGGGCCGTGCCCTGACCAAATACGCTCGGCGGCATCGACCGTCTGCCAGGCTCGCCGGCTAGCGCGCAACGCGACGGAGAACCGGAGGAATCTGGCGCGCCGGGTGAGATGAAACGGGGGCACCCTTACGTCGCTGTTGTTTGTATCTACTGCGATCTCCGGCGAGAAGCCGGACCTCAGTCGTCCATACCGCCTCGCCGCTGGTAGCGCGGTAGGCGCGGTTCGGCAATGGGACGACCATGGCGAGTTCCGCGTTTGCGGCCGCTTCGATTTGCACAGTTCGTCCTTCCGCCCGTTAACCGCGGACTAGGTACAGGTGCCGGGAGGCATATGCGTTTGGTATCGGGGCTTCGTCGTGCATTCAGATTCCCGCGTACCACTCGTATCCACGGTCCTCCCAGAAACCGCCCTTACCACCCCAAAGGTCGCCGAAGCTTTCGACGATCTCGATGCTCATGATGTATTTGGCCTGCTTGTAGCCGAGCTGCCGCTCCACGCGCAGCCGGAGCGGAGCGCCGTGTCCGACCGTCAGGTCCGCGTCGTTCATCGCGTAAGCGAGGATCGTCTGCGGATGAAACGCGTCGATGAGGTCGACGCTCTCGTAGTAGCGGCCGCTGCCGTCGAGAGTCTTCTCCAGTTCATCGGCGCAGTGGAAGACCGCGAAACGCGCGTTGGGTTTCAACCCCGCTGCCTGAAGCACGAGGCCGAGTGGCACGCCGGTCCACTTGCCGATCGCGCTCCAGCCCTCGACGCAGTCGTGGCGGGTGATCTGGGTACGCGAAGGAAGCTTCTTGAGGTCCGCCAGCGAGAATTCCAGCGGCCGATTCACCAGACCGCCGATCTTCAGCTTCCAATCGGCGAATCCGTTCTCATGCAGCGCGGCATATTCCTCGGAGTCAGGCGCCTGCGTGCCGTTGACCCGGAACGTCGGCGAAATTTCCGCCGCCGAGAATTCCCTCGCCAAGGGTCTGTGCCGCAGCAACATGCGTTGCGCACCCATCGTCAGCGCTTCGGCCGATCGCAACACGGCATAGACGTCAGGGTTTTGTTCGAGGATGCCGTAGCCGCCCACCGCGAGCGCCCCAGCTGCAACCGTGCTGCCGATGAGGAAGCGCCGTCTAGTCAGAAGACTAGTCATGCGTCAGGGCCCTCGTTCCGGATGGCATAGCGGCCTGTGATCATCGAACGCATGTTGTTCCAAGGCCCGGACAGAATGACCATGGCGACATGAACGATGACGAACAGAACAAGCAGGGATGCCGAGATGAAGTGGATGGTGCGGGCTGATGGTCGTCCTCCGAAGATGTCGAGAAGAACTGGAAAGGCAGCATCGATGCCGGGTGACATTGTCAGCCCGGTCAGCACCATCAAAGGCAGCAATCCCGCGACGACGATGATGTAGGTGAGCTTCTGGAGCACATTATAGTGCCGGGCCTTCTCTCCCTCCGGAAAGCGCAGGCGAGCGTGATCGAGGATCTCCTGCCAGAGGTGGCGCGGTGCGAGCTCGTGGCGGTTCAGCGCCAGATCACGGCGGAAATGCCCGCTCAAGAGATTATACGTCAGATAGACGAAGCCATTGATGACGAAGAGCCAGGCAAAGAAGAAGTGCCAGCGCCGGCCCGCGGCGAGATCCTGATAAGACGGCAGCGTGAGCCAGCCCGGAAATGCCCGAGGCGTCCACTGGCCTTCCATCTTCGACAGGCCCAGCACGCCGGTGGTCCCAATGGTCATACCGCCCACCGTCACGAAGCCGCGCGGTTCGCCATTGCGCTCATCCGCGCCGATCGTGATGAAAGCGCGATCGTCATCCGCGCCATATTGGCCCCAATGGAGTCGCGGATAGGCATTGAATATCTGGAGTCCGCTGAAGATCAGAAAGCTGAGACAAAGCACATTCAGCCAATGCGTCAGTCGGGTCACGATCGAGTGCCGCCGGACCAGGATGGTCCTTCGGTGTGACGTTGATTGATGCCTCTCCTCATTCATGGGTCGATCCCGACAGGTTGGCTGAGTGAGCTGGCGCCGCGCGCGACGCGCGAAATCGAAGTTTCCACCGGCCGGGCGATTGGGAGGCGGGCCCGACCGGTGTCGTCATCGGCTCACATCGGCGGGACAACACCGTTTTTGCCGACGACAACCTGCCGCGCGGTGATCGCGCCGCCTTCCGTCTTCTCGCCAGAGACGAAGACAACCGCTCCCGACGTCAGATCAGCCTCAGTTGCCGGGGCGAGAGTGACGACGGGCGTTCCGTCCGGAATGGCGATCTTCTTTTCCTTGCCGTGGTAGGAGACGGTGACAGTTCGCCCGCTCACTCCCTTGACTGCGTCCGCGACCGTAGCGTTGGTCATGGTGCTGTTGGGCTTCAGATCCCAGCCGAAGCTGCCTTCACCGGCTCCTTTCAGGGCGGCCGGGAAGATCAGCACCTCAAGCGCGCCATCGCCACCGTCCTTGGTGGGTAGCGAAGCGATACCGACATAATCGCCAGGCTTGATGTCAGAGATGGCCGCACGCGCAACGCTCGAAACCATCCCTCCTTGGGCGAAAGCGATGTTGGCGGTCTGGCCTTCGCGCGTCTTCACCGTCAACGTACCGCCGTCGAAGCTGGCGATGGAACCGCGCACGCGGATCGGCTCTCCCTTGGGGCTTTCCGCAAAAACCGGCGAAGTGCTCGCGATGAGAGGCAGTGTGACAACAGCGACCGCAAAAAGGGCCGGCACAAGTTTCCGAAGCATGTCATCTCCTTCATACCTACTGATAGGTAGTCTCATGGCGCGAGGGGGGCGGCTATGCGGCGCGCCAAGTGACCGCAAACGCCGAAGTTCAACCGAGGCCTACCAACTACATGGTAGACGTCACAGATATACGGATGTCGTCAGTTTCTCCGTTCACTGTCGAGCCGCAGTGAGCCTCTCGATCAAAGGCTGGGTGACAGCCGCGAATACCGCAGGATCACCATAAGCCCTTGCCGAGAGCATGGCACCATGCACGGTCGCGATGAACGTTTCCGCTTCGGATCGAGCGGTACCAGACAGTTTCAAAGTCCCCTGCTTCGCGCCTCGCTCTATCACTGATGTCAGCCAAGCCGAGAGGAGACGAAAATACTCTCTGACCTCCAGAACGACCTCCGGGGGCAGGACCGGGATTTCGCTGGCAAGCAAGGCGCACACGCAGAAAGGTCTTGACCCATCGCCGATGCACGCCGCCCAGTATTCTGTGTAGGCGCGAAGCTGATCAATCGGCTCTTGAAGCGCAAGATGCGCGAGCGCCGCCTCGGTGTCCTCGCGATAGCGCGCCACAAGGGTGCGAACCAGATCAGCCTTGCCAGGGAAATGATGATGAATGCTTGCCTTGCGAATGCCGACCGCCTCGGAGATGTCGGCGTAGCTGAAGCCGTTGTATCCACCTGCGATGATCAGCGATCGGGCGCAGCGGAGAATGTTGTCGGAGGTGGTTGCCAAATTGCTCATGCATGCTACCTACCTTCTAGTAGGAAGCCCGTCAAGCGCCTATGAGCTTCTGCTATGAAAACGGTCGATCGGACAGGGAAATGATGAACACGTCTAGCGATTTTGAGACCAGATTGCGCACGATCGAAGACAAGCTCGCCATCTACGAATTGATCGCCTCGCATCCGCCAAGCGCCGACACCGGAGCAGCGGACTATACTGTTTCGGTCTACCGCGAGGACGGCGTGTTTGACCGCGGACCGACGCTCGACGGTGCGAAAGGCGCCAAGGACATCGCAGCATTCATACAAAGACCGGAGCATCGCGAGGCGATTCGAGGCGGACTCGCCCATTTTACCGGCCTGCCGCTCGTCGACTTACGAGGCGATGCGGCGATTGTGACGTCTTATCTGATGATCGTTCACCTCGACCAGGAAGGCGAGCCGCGTGAGCTTGCCAATCATGGCATATCGACCGGTTACCGGATTCACCGCGCCGTCGTGAACCGCTGGGAACTCGAAAAGCGCCACGGCCGCTGGATGATCGCCAAACGAACGCTCCTGCCCGTAGATGGCTCCGACATTCACCAAGAACTGCTACAGCGTGGCCTGAGTGAACTTCATTTCGACAGGGAAATCGGCGCTGCCCAGGCGGAGGGCGAATGACCCCAGCCAAGAACCAGAACCGGGCAACGTTCCGCGTCTATGATCGTGGCGAGCTCGATGCATCACGCCGCATCTCCGAGCACCGGATCGCAGCGCGGAACGGCAAGGAAACGACTTGAGGAACGTCGGGAACGCAATTTCCGAAGCGTTGCCACAAATACTCAAAACTAATGAAAAAGTGGCGCGCCCGAAGAGATTCGAACTCCTGACCCCCAGATTCGTAGTCTGGTGCTCTATCCAGCTGAGCTACGGGCGCCTGCCGATCTGATCGTGAAGAATTCTTCCGACCAGTGCTGCGCCCCGGAGGGCGTCGGCGGCGTCTAACTAGCCGCTCGACCGGAGGATTGCAAGCGCCCTTTTCCCGTCTCTCCACAGGGGCGTGCCGGCATCGGCATCGGCCGCAGGCAGCGCTTGGCGATTGTGGCTGCGAGCTTGGCGGGGACAGCTTCTTTCCTTCGCTGGCGCATGTCTCGACCTGCCTGGCCTCAGCGCGCCTGGGCCCGGCGGGCGCGGTCGAAGGCAACGGGGCGGTCGGGGAGGGTGATCTCGAAGACGGCTCCGGGGCCGTCGCCGTCGACAAGCAGGATCGTGCCGCCATGGGCGCGCACGATCTCGGCTGCGATGGCGAGCCCAAGGCCCGTGCCGCCGGGGCGCACGCCGCCCTGGAAGGCTTGGAAGAGGTTCGCGCGGGCTCTCTCCGGCACGCCCGGACCCGTATCGCAGACGCGTACCAGGGCCACGGCGCCCTGGCGCTCGGCCTCGATGCTCAAGCGGCGGATTACCGCCGGATCCGGCTCGCCATCCATCGCCTGGACGGCGTTGCGGCAGAGATTGAGCAGCACGCGGAACATCTGGTCGGGATCGGCATCGATCTCGAAGCCGCCTTCGACTTCAATCTCGCAGTGGATCGTTGCGTGGCTTTCGAGGCCAAGCACCTCAACGACATCGCGGACGACCCGTGACAGCGCGACCAGGCGGCGGCTTGGCTCCCGTTCGCGCGCCCGGCCATAGGCGAGCGTCGTCTGGCAATAGTCGATGGCGCGGCCGAGCGTCGCCACGAGGCGGGGTGCGAAACGCTGCACGGTGGGATCGGGAAGGGCGGCAATGCGGTCCGAGAAGAGCTGCGCCGACGCCAGCAGGTTGCGGAGGTCGTGGTTGACCTTCGAGACGGCGAGGCCGAGATCGGCAAGATGGGTCTTCTGCAACAGCGTGTCCGAGAGCTGGCGCTGCATCGCCGCCAGTTCCTCCTCGGCAACGCCGATCTCGTCGGCGCGTCCGCTCGGTGTGATGATGCGTGCCTTGTCCTCGGGATCCTCGGAGAAATGGACCATCGCCTGTGACAGGCGCCGCATCGGCCGGACGAACAGACGCTGCAGGCTGATATAGATCGGTATCGCGGCGATGATCGAGATGAGCGCCGACAGCGCGAGAATCGTGCCGCCGAACCGCAGCATCGCCGAGCGCAACGGACGATCACTGATCACGAGTTCGAGGCTGTTGCCGTCATGCGTCGGTCCGATCACGCGCAGCGTGCGCGGTTCGAAAGCCAGAAGCGTCGAGAAGGCGGCGCCGATCGAACCGGGTGACATCGACTCGCGCAGGTCCACGGTTTCATCGACCGTCGGCGGCATCTCGATCGCGGCCAGAAGACGGGTCGCGTCGCCGGTGCGCGCAACGATCGCGGTGGCGCCGACTGTTGCCAGCAATTGATCCTGCACGCGGCGCGGTACGTCGCTCCAGGCGGCCGAATCGAGCAGGATGCTGGCGGCCTGCGCCGTCGCCAGCCGGTCCTCGAGGAATCGCAGGCGGAAGGTCGCCATGGTCGGCACGAAGCCGGCAATGCCGGTCACCATCACGAAGATGACGGTGAGAATCATGAGCTTGACCGAAAGGCTGGGCACGCGGCGACGTCGTGCCGCGGCGGGACGATCCGCTGCCGGCGCAGTCATGGCTTCCGCATCCCCGGCCTGCTGGCGCGGTTCAGACATGCCGCCTGTCCTCCTCTAAATCGCGCCATGCCGAAGCGGGCATTCCGAATGCCATCTTCGAAAGCCCGCGCTTCCTGGGGTTTCAGCCTCACCCCTGCGCCGAACGCGATCAGCCCTTATGATGCGACAGGGTGCCTCCTGCCGTCAAACCGACGCGATTCGCCGGCTTTATGGCGATGCTGCTGATCGGTCGGCATGGCCATTTGAAGGCGCGAGAGGTCGGTGCGGCGCGTTGACTTGGTCGGACCTTCTCCGTATAAGCCGGGCTCGACGAGAGCAGGCTGCATGCGTGCTGAGGTCGCATGCTGATGCATGCCTGGCTTCGGAGCGGGCCCGCCGCGCCTCCGGATGTGAAACAGATTGAATGAGGGCCGCCCCAGGCGGTGACGACCCATGAAGCGTACTTATCAGCCCAGCAAGCTCGTCCGCGCCCGCCGGCACGGCTTCCGCGCCCGTATGGCCACCGTTGGCGGCCGCAAGGTCGTCGCGCAGCGCCGCGCCCAGGGCCGCAAGAAGCTGACGGCCTGACGCTTTCGGCCAGCAACGCAGCCGGCCGGCGCCTGGAAAGGCTCGCCATGGATCGACAGAAGACCATGGGGCGTCTCAAGAAACGCGCCGAATTTCTAGCCGCCGCCGGTGGAGCTCGCGCTTCCCGGCGCGGTTTTTTGCTGCAGAAGCGGGATCGTGATGGCGAGGTCGGGCCTCGCTTCGGCTTCACCGTCACCAAGAAAATGGGCAATTCGCCGGAGCGCAACCGCATCCGTCGCCGCCTGCGCGAGGCTGTGCGTCTGGCCGCCGCGCCGCATGCGAGCCTCCGCGCCGATTACGTCCTGATCGGCCGCCGCGCCGCACTGTCGCAGCCCTTCGAAGACCTGGTGCGCGACCTTATCTCAGGCCTTGCCTCGTTCGATCGCCCGCCCGCTTCCACGCCGTCGCAACGTTCGACAACGACGGCGCCTGACGGGGGTCGCACGCGGCGCCTCGCCGCACCGAACGAACCCGCCCTCATGGGCCCGACCGACCGTTCCGCCGAAAGATCCGACAGATGACCGACAATCGCAACCTGATCCTGGCCGTCGCCCTGTCGATCGCGGTCGTGTTTGGCTGGCAGTATTTCATCGCCGGGCCGCGCCTCGATCAGACGAAGCGCGAGCAGGCCGCCGCAACGGCTGCCAATACGCCCGCCGCAACGACCGCTGCAGGCACGACACCGGCTGCCGGCACGACGACGCCCGCGACAGGCGCGCCGACGCAGGTGGTCGGGACCGGCGACATGACGCGCGAGGCGGCCCTTGCCGCGACGCCGCGCGTTCCCGTTGAAACCCCCTCAGTTTCGGGCTCGATCAATCTCAAGGGCGGACGCCTCGACGACCTGCGTCTCAAGGGCTACCGCGAGACGGTCAACCCGAACAGTCCGACGATCATCCTGCTGTCGCCCTCGGGTGCGCCCAATGGCTATTTTGCCGAGTTCGGCTGGGTTGGCGCCGCCGCCGGCACGACGGTTCCCGGGCCGGATACCATCTGGACCGCACCGGCCGACGCCAAGCTGACGCCCGATACACCTGTTACGCTGACCTATGACAATGGCGCGGGGCTCACCTTCAAGCGCATCATCTCCATCGATCCGAGCTTCATGTTCACGGTGCGCGATGATGTGACGAACGCGACCGGCCAGCCCGTTTCACTCTCGCCCTATGGCCGCGTCGCGCGCCTCGGCGAGCCGACGGTCGCCGGCTATTACATCCTGCATGAGGGACTCATCGGCTGGATGGGCGACCAGCATCTGCAGGAGATCACCTACGCCAAGATCAAGAAGGAAGGCCCGCAGAGCTTCGCCGATGTCGCCAGCGGCTGGCTCGGCATCACCGACAAATATTGGGCGACCGCGATCGTCCCGCGTGACCGCACGCCGTTCACCGCGCATTTCTCGCATGTCGATACCGGCCAGGGCCTCTATCAGACCGATTTCCAGGGCGCCCCGATCCAGGTGGCGGCCGGCGGCACCGCGACGACGGAGAATCTCGTCTTCGCCGGCGCCAAGCAGGTGTCGATCATCGACGGCTACCGTGACGATCTGAAGATCGAGCATTTCGACCTCCTGATCGACTGGGGCATGTTCTGGTTCTTCACCAAGCCGCTGTTCTACGTCATCGACTATTTCTACAAGCTCTTCGGCAATTTCGGCGTGGCGATCCTTCTGGTCACCGTGCTCGTCAAGGCCATCTTCTTCCCGCTCGCCAACAAGTCCTACAAGTCGATGAGCGCGATGAAGAAGGTGCAGCCGGAAATGGCTGCGATCCGCGAGCGCTTTGCCGATGACAAGGTGAAGCAGCAGCAGGCATTGATGGAGCTCTACAAGAAGGAGAAGATCAATCCGCTGGCCGGCTGCTGGCCGGTGCTGATCCAGATCCCGGTCTTCTTCTCGCTCTACAAGGTGATTTTCATCACCATCGAAATGCGCCATGCGCCGTTCTTCGGCTGGATCCACGATCTTTCGGCGCCCGATCCGACCAATATCTTCACGCTGTTCGGCATGATCCCCTGGTCGCCGCCGCATCTCCTGATGCTCGGCATCTGGCCGATCATCATGGGCATCACGATGTTCGTGCAGATGCGCCTCAATCCGGCGCCGGCCGACCCGGCGCAGCAGGCGATCTTCACCTGGATGCCGGTGATCTTCACCTTCATGCTCGGCTCGTTCCCGGCCGGCCTCGTGATCTACTGGAGCTGGAACAACACGCTCTCGATCGCCCAGCAATATGTGATCATGCGGCGGCAGGGCGTCGACGTGAACCTGCTCGGCAACATCATGGAAACCTTCAAGAAGAAGCCGAAACCGGGTTCTCAACCAGCGACGGCAGTCGCCACCACGGGTGGCGCGGCCAAGCCTGCCGCCACGTCGCGGCCGGCCAATGCCAACAAGCCCGGGCCGAAATCCGGTCCCGGCAAGCCGACAAAGGCCAAGACCTGATGCTGAAGGGCGCGACCCCGATGCGAAAAGGCCTGGACTGATGCCCGAGATCAGCGACGACGAGCTCGCCCGCATTCGCGAGGAGGCCGACCGGATTGAAACCGGCCGGCTGTTCTTCGCCCGCCCATGGAACTTCCTGCGCTCGGTGCCCTCGATCGAGACGCTGCCGCCGATCGCTGAGACCGAGATCGCGTTTGCCGGCCGCTCGAATGTCGGCAAGTCGTCGCTGATCAATGCGCTCACCGGCCGCAGCGGCCTTGCGCGCACATCGAACACGCCAGGCCGCACTCAGGAACTCAACTACTTCTCGTCGGGCGCCGGCGTCATCGTCGTCGACATGCCGGGTTACGGTTATGCCGAGGCGCCGAAGCAACTGGTCGATTCCTGGAACCGGTTGATCCGCGACTATCTGCGCGGCCGCGTGACGCTGCGTCGCGTCTATGTGCTGATCGACGCGCGCCATGGTCTCAAGGCGAACGATCTCGAAACGCTCGATTTGCTCGACAGCACGGCCGTCTCCTACCAGATCGTGCTTACCAAGGCCGACAAGCTGAAGCCCGGCGTTCTCGAGCGCATCGTCGACGACACCGCGGCCGCCATCAAGCGGCGCCCCGCGGCGCATCCGACGATCATTGCCACATCGTCCGAGACTGGCCTCGGCATGGATCGCCTGCGGGCAGAAATCGCCGCGCTCGCCGTCTGACCGCCGATGGCGCGGCGTCATTGTTCCGCCATGTCAAACTCGTTATAGAGCGCTGCCCCGAGCGGAGATATCCCATGACCGACCCCCGGATCACCTCCGGCACCGACCCGGTGCTGACCGCGCAGCTGATCGCCACGGCGCTTCCCTATATGTTGCGCTACGACGAAAAGACCGTCGTGGTGAAGTTCGGCGGCAATGCGATGGGCGACGAGGAACTCGGCAAGGCGTTCGCCGAGGACATCACGCTGCTGAAGCTCGCCGGGATCAATCCGGTGGTGGTGCATGGCGGCGGCCCGCAGATCAACGCGATGCTTGGGCGCCTCGGCATCAAGTCCGAATGGGCGGCTGGGATGCGCATCACCGACAAGGCTACCGTCGAGGTGGTCGAGATGGTGCTGGCCGGCTCGATCAACAAGGAAATCGTCCAGACGATCACGGAAGCCGGCGGCCGCGCCATCGGGTTGACGGGCAAGGACGGCAACATGGTCACGGTGACCAGGCTGACCCGCAAGATCGTCGATCCCGATTCGAATATCGAGAAGATCGTCGATCTCGGCTTTGTCGGCGAGCCGAAGACCGTGCGCACCGAAGTGCTCGAAGTGCTGGCGAAGTCCGAGATCATCCCCGTGCTGGCGCCGGTCTGTGCCGGCGAGGATGGCGAGACCTATAACGTCAATGCCGATACCTTCGCCGGTGCGATCGCCGGCGCGCTTCACGCCTCGCGTCTCCTGTTCCTCACCGATGTTCCCGGCGTGATGGACAAGGACAAGCACCTGATCAAGGAACTGACCGTCGCCGAGGCAAAGGCGATGATCGCCGACGGGACGATCTCGGGCGGCATGATCCCCAAGGTCGAGACCTGCATCGAGGCGCTCGACCGGGGTGTCGAGGGTGTCGTCATTCTCGATGGCAAGACGCCGCATGCGGTGCTGCTCGAGCTCTTCACTGAGCATGGCGCCGGAACGCTGATCAAGCGCTGAACATGGACAAGCCCCCGCTTCGCGACGAGCCGGATCTGGAGCGCTTCGCGCCGGTCCGTTCCTGGGTGTTCGATCTCGACAACACGCTTTATCCGCGTCACTCGAACCTCTTCGCGCAGGTTGACGTCCGCATCCGCGACTATGTCCAGAAGCTGCTGTCGCTTGGGCAGGACGAGGCGCAGCTCCTGCAGCGCGACTATTATCGCCGCTACGGCACGACCTTGCGTGGGCTGATCGTCGAGCATGGCATCGCCCCGGACGACTTCCTCGAATATGTGCATGACATCGACCACTCATCGGTCGAGCCTGATCCGGTGCTGGCGCGCGCGATCGCGCGGCTGCCTGGCAAGCGCTATATCCTCACCAACGGCTCGCGGGCACATGCCGAGAAGGTGATGGCCCGCCTTGGGCTCGGCAGTGGGTTCGAGGATATTTTCGACATCGTGCGCGCCGATCTGCTGCCGAAGCCTCATCCTGATACCTATGCGCGTTTTCTCGGCGAAAACGGCGTTTCGCCAAGCGAGGCGGCGATGTTCGAGGATCTCGCGCGCAATCTCGAGGTGCCCAAGGCGCTCGGCATGGCGACGGTTCTCATCGTACCGCGCGGCACCGAGCCGATCCTTGCCGAGGCCTGGGAGACCGAGGGCAGCGAAGGCGCGCATATCGATTATCTGACGGATGATCTCGGCGCCTTCCTGACGCGCATCGTCGACGGTCTCGGCGCGCGGACCACATCCCCCTGAGGTGCCGACGCCTCATGCGTTGACATCGCGGCAATCGCCGATATCGTCCCGGCCGACTTAATGGAGCCGGATACAGCCATGACATCAGCCGATCTCGCCAGCCTGCAATCGACCATCGAGGCCGCCTTCGAGGATCGGGCCACGATCGGTGTCGGTACCAAAGGCGCCGCGCGCGAGGCGGTCGTCACCGCGCTCGATCTGCTTGATAGCGGCGCCGTCCGCGTCGCCGAGAAAGTCGATGGCGACTGGGTCGTGCATCAGTGGCTGAAGAAGGCCGTTCTCTTGTCCTTCCGCCTCAATCCGATGGTCGCGATTTCGGGCGGTCCTGATGGCGCCCGCTGGTGGGACAAGGTGCCGTCGAAATTCGATGGCTGGGGCGATGCCGAATTCACCCAGGCCGGCTTCCGCGCCGTGCCGGGATCCATCGTTCGCCGCTCGGCCTATATCGCGCCGAACGTCATCCTGATGCCGTCCTTCGTCAACCTTGGCGCCCATGTCGCCGAGGGCACGATGGTCGACACCTGGGTCACGGTCGGCTCCTGCGCCCAGATCGGCAAGAACGTGCATCTCTCGGGCGGTGTCGGGATTGGTGGCGTGCTGGAGCCGTTGCAGGCCGGGCCGACCATCATCGAGGACAATTGCTTCATCGGCGCGCGCTCGGAAGTGGTCGAGGGCGTGATCGTCGGCGAGGGTTCGGTCATCTCGATGGGTGTGTTCATCAGCGGCTCGACCAAGATCATCGATCGCGAGACGGGCGAGGTCCATATCGGCCGGGTGCCGCCTTATTCGGTCGTCGTCTCGGGTTCGCTGCCAGGCAAGCCGCTGCCGAATGGTGCGCCTGGCCCCTCGCTCTACTGCGCCGTCATCGTCAAGCGCGTCGACGAGCGCACTCGCGCCAAGACCTCGGTCAACGAATTGCTGCGCGACTGATCCGCTTAAGTTAGGCGCCGCTCTCGACGAGCCGCGCCAGCTGCTCGGTCACGGTGCCCCAGCCGTCATGGAAGCCGAGCGTCTCGTGCAGGGTCCGGGTTTCCGGGTCCTTGTGCATGGCGAGAGCCGCGTATTCGGTGCCCTCGGCATGGTCCTTCATGGTGATCACGGCGGTCATGAAGGGCTCCTTGCCCGGCCGCCAGCCTGCAGTCAGCGTGTCGGTAAAAACGAAACGCTCCGCCTCGTCGGCGGCAAGGATACAGGCGTCGATATGCGGCACGAAGGCGTCGCCGTTCTCGCTCATCTCAGTGAGCAACGCTCCGCCGGGCTTCAGGTCGAGCGTGACGACACGGCAGAGCGAAGGCGCCGGCAGGAACCAGCGCTCGAGCTTGGCCGGCTCGGTCCATGCCTGCCAGACGCTGAGGCGTGGCGCCTTGATGATGCGCTTGACCACGAGGTCGCGGGCGGGGTCGAATGGCCGGGTCATCGCGGGGTCTCCTTCGGGTTTGCAGTATCGGCGAGAAACTGTTCTAGCCGGTCGGTGCGCGCTTCCCAGAGCTTGCGCTGGGCCACGAGCCAATCGTCGACGATCGCGAGCGGCGCGGTCTCGATCGCGCAGGTGCGGACACGACCTTGCTTGCGGGTCGAGATCCAGCCGCTCTGCTCAAGCACATGAATGTGCTTCATGAAGGACGGCAGGGCCATGTCGAAGGGCTCTGCCAGCTCGCTGATGCTCGCCGGACCGCGCCCGAGCCGGCCGAGTACCGCGCGGCGCGTCGGATCGGCGAGCGCCTGGAAGAGGCCATCGAGGGCGGGCTGATACTGTTCCATATGGCTAAGTATCACAGCGCAATAGTTAGCACAATGGCTCAGTGATTGCTGGGCGGAGCGCATTTCGTCGGTTGCCGGATGCCACCGGCTGGCCGATCCTGCGAAGCCGAATCGCGACGGCTCCCGCCAGAAATCCACCCACCTGCCACCAGGAGACAAGAATGACCGAGGTCCGTTTTGCGCCGGGCGAGAGCCTGCTCGTTGCCGCGCGCGGGACAGGCCCTGAGCACGGGCTCTGGTGTTTCGTCGGCGGGTCGGGTGGCTGGCACGGATCGCAACTCGCCACGGTGGGACAGCTCTCGTCACTCTGTCGCCATCCGACATTGCCGGTGGTCTATGGCAGTGGCAGCGTCCGCGGCGTGCTGCTCGCGTGGCGCGTCCAAGGGGCGGTGGCGGATCCGATAGGCGAGGCGGAGAGTGGCGATGATCCCTGCTTCATCGCGGTCGATCCGACCGGGCGTCTGCTGGTCGCCACCAATTACGGCTCGAGCGACCTGACATTGATACCGCTCGCCGCAGATGGCAGCTTCGAGGGCCCTCTCGCCAAGCTACCGCTCGAAGGCGGCGGCCCCGATTCATCACGGCAGGAGGCGGCGCATCCGCATCAGGCCCTGTTTCACGATGCAATGCTCTTCGTCATCGATCTCGGCGCCGACCGCATTCGCCGCTTCTCCGTCGACCCCGGAAAGCGCGGCGGCGCTGTGCTTGCACCGGCCGGCGAAATCCATGTGCCGCCGGGCACGGGGCCTCGCCATGGTGCGTTCCTGCCGGACGGCCGGCTTGCCTTGAGTGGCGAGCTCGCCTCGAACGTTGTGGTCGGCGCTCTCCAAGGTCCTGCCGGCTGGGCCGGCACGCCGAGTACCCTGCGGACCGGCTCGGCCAGGACGCGCACGGACCGCAATTATCCGGGCGATATCCAGCGATCGGAAGATGGCGCGTTCGCCTATCTCGCCAACAGGGGCCATGACACGATCGCGGCGTTCGATATGCGGGGCGCAGCGCCGAAACTCGTGGCGGAGATCGATGCCGGGGCAGCATGGCCGCAGCATCTCCTCGTTCATGGCGGCCACTTACTGATTGCCGGTTGGGATTCCGCCCGCGTGATGGCGGTGTCGCTCGGCGATGACGGCTTCATCGGGGCGGCCGAGCCGCTGTTCGATTGTCTTGGCCCCGGCTGGCTGTTGCGGTACTCCGCCTGATCTTGTTGCGCGCAGGGGTTGATTCGTACCAATCTCGCGTCGACGTGAGAGCGGGGAGGGGATGATGACGGCAGTCGAATTGCGAAGCGGCGTGATCGAGAAGCCGCTTGCGCGCCTCGCCCCTGTCTACGTCATCGTCGGCATTTCCTATCTCGGCTATGCGATGATGGCGACGCTCTTCGTGCCGATGATGTTATCGCCGACATCGCCTTATGTGCCGGCGGGCGCTTCGATGCAGATGCGCTCGCTGCTGCTCGGCGTGTTGCTGATGCTCTATCCAATGGCACAGGTGGTAGGCTCGCCGGTGCTGGGCGCCTTGTCGGATCGCTTTGGCCGGCGGCCGGTGCTGGTCGCTTCGCTTGCGGTCACGACGATCGCCTATGGCCTCATCTGCCTCGGTCTCGCCGCTCACATGCTGTGGCTGCTCGCTCTTGCGCTCGCTGCCTGCGGTCTTGGGGAGGCGAATGCCGCGATCGGCACCAGCGTCGTCGCCGACACCACCAATCCGGAGGAGCGGCCGAAATATCTCGGCTATATGTGGTCGGTCGTCAGCGTCTCCTATGTGCTCGGGCCGGTTCTCGGCGGGGCGACCGCGGCGCATTTCGGCTATATGTTGCCCTTCCTGGCGATGTTCGCCATCCTCGCCGCGACCTTGGCCACGGTCTTCTTCTCGTTCCGAGAGACGCGCGTTCCGGATGCCGGCGCGCCGAAGCAGAGCATCGCTGCAAGCCTCGGCAATCTGCTGACCGTCGTCACCGACAAGCCGCTCCGCCTCTATTACCTCGTCAATTTCCTCGTCTTTGTGGCGTCGATGGGTTTTTGGCGCGTCATCACGGAATATCTGGTCGATGTATTCGATCTCTCGGTCGGCGAAGTCACGGTCGACTATGCGGCGCTCGCATTGACGGCGGGGATCGGCAATCTCGTGATCATGCCGCTCCTGGTGGGGCGGGTGGACATGCGTCGCCTCGGCATGATCTCGACCGTGCTTGGCGCTGCAGGGGTTCTCCTGGTGCTCGTGCCGGCCGGCGCCGGCGTCGCGGTTGCCTTCGGCGCGCTCGCCAGCATCGCGCTGGCGATCTCCTTTGCCTCGCTGAGCGGCCTCCTTTCCGCACGCGTCGGGCCCGAGCGGCAGGGCGCCGTCCTCGGCAACAATACGGCGCTCGGCTTTCTCGGCGAGGCGATCGGCGTCCTTGGCGGCTCGATGCTCGCAGGGATCTCCCCCATCCTGCCGATGGTATTGTTTGCTCTGATCGCTCTGATCGCGGTGATCATCCTGCGAACGCGCATCGCGCCGACCGACGCATCCACCCAAACAGCCGCGCCATAGATCCCAGCGGTGGCGGGCCGGGATCGGACAGGCTACCAAGGCGAGACCGTTCGTGCTGTCCCGGTGATCGTGGCCGCCGGACGGAGCCAGCGCTCTCCGCGCCGGCGTGTCAGCGAGGTTTGACCCGATGTCCGGTTTCCCACCTGCCGACTTTTCGGACCCTGATCTTGCGGCGAAAACGCCCGACCTGCGGGCGCTCGCTGAAATCCGCCTGTTCCGCCTCGAGGATGGCCCGGGCCGTGGCCAGCGCGTGCTGATCGCGCGCAATGCCGCGGGTGTCGGGTTCGAGGTCGCTGTCGATCGCGGCTTCGATCTTTCGGCGCTCAGCCTCGGGCAGGTCCAACTCGGCTGGCATTCGCAGAACCAGATGCGCTTCCCGCCCCAGCTCTCATCGAGCGAGAACGGCTTCGGCTTCCTGCGCAATTTCGACGGCTTGCTCGTCACCTGCGGGCTCGACTATTACGGGCCGCCGCGGCGCGCTACTGGCGATACCAGTGTCAGTCCTCACCGGCCCGAGCGCGATTTTCCGCAGCATGGCGAAGTCTCGACATTGCAGGCCTACCTTGCTGGCTATGGGCTCGATGCCGAACGTGGCGTTCTGTGGTGCGAAGGCGTGGTGCGGCAGTCCGGCGTTTTCGGCGATGTGCTGGAGCGGCGCCGCCGCATCGAACTCCCGCTCAGTGGGCACACCATCACTCTCGACGACCGCGTGACGAATTGCGGCTTCAATCCCGCGCCACATGCACTGCTCTATCATTTCAATTTCGGCTATCCGCTGCTCGATTTAGCGACTGAGCTCACTGGCGCCTTCGGCGATTTCGCGGCGGTCTTCGCCGATCTGCCGCCAGCGCCGCGGCAGGAGACGCGCGAGATCGTCGATCATCTGCAATTGCCACCGGACGCGAATGGCGATCTCAGTGTCGGCCTTCGCAACCCCGCGCTCGGCGGTATCGGCGTAACGCTGGCCTATCGTCAGGCGAAGCTGCCATCGCTGCTGGTCTGGCGTTCCTATCAATCAGGCGTGTTCGCGCTCGGCATCGAGCCTGGAACGATGTTGCCGCGCGTCGAGGATGGCCGGCTCATCGGCGATACGCTCGGGCCGCGTGCCAGCACGGACTATGGAATGGCCATCACGGTGACATCGGACGGGATCTAGCCCGCGGCGGACGGTATCTAGCCCGCGGCACTGGGGCGTCAGTGACGCGTTGGGGGCTTCGGCGCACGAACCATGCCGAGGCGCGACTGGCACCTGGCGCAGCCAAGCTGTTCGCCATCGGCTCCCTGGTCGAAGGTCAATTCATTCAGATGTCCGCAGTCGATGCAGCGGAGCGTCATCTGCTGGATTGTTTCGCTGTGGTGCATCCTCTCCTCGTCATGTTCGAGCGCACCCGTTATCTCAGCATACGCGCGAAGAACCCTCACGCAACCATCCATCCGTCCGCTTTCTCGTTTCGGCAGCACTCGTTGGATCGGCTGATAACAGCGCCTTGCCGGGATCGACGGCCGCAGTCACGACAAGAGGGCGGCCGCCGTCGTGGCGCGTTGATGGGCGGCCAAAAGCGCCGCGACGGCGCAGGAGGCGAGGCGGCTCTTTCGCGAGTCGGCGCGGCTCGTCAGGATGATCGGCACGCGCGCGCCGACGACGATGCCCGCTGCATCGGCATCCGCAAGAAATGTAAGGCTCTTCGCCAGCATGTTGCCGGCTTCAAGGTCGGGAACGACAAGGATGTTGGCGCGGCCGGCGACGGGCGAGCGTATATGCTTGATCTCGGCCGAGCCGAGATCGATCGCATTGTCGAGCGCTAGGGGACCGTCGACGATTCCGCCCGTGATCTGGCCGCGATCGGCCATCTTGCACAAGGCAGCGGCGTCGATCGTCGAGGGCACATCGGGATTGACCGTCTCCATCGCCGAGAGGATCGCGACGCGCGCGCTGTCGAAGTGAAGTGCCGCTGCGAGGTCGATGGCGTTCTGCACAATGTGGCGCTTTTCATCGAGCGTCGGCGCGATGTTGATCGCGGCGTCGGTGATGATCAGCGGATCGGCATGGCTCGGCACGTCCATGACGAAACAGTGGCTGATGCGCCGGGCCGTCCTCAATCCAGTGTCGCGCGCGACGACGGCGCCCATGAGTTCGTCGGTATGAAGGCTTCCCTTCATCACAGCATCGGCCTCGCCGGCGCGGACCAGCGCAACCGCCTTGTCGGCTGCGTCATGGCTGTGCGCAGCGGCCACACGGCGAAACGAGGCAATGTCGAAGCCGCCGGCCGTAGCGACAGCCTCGAGTTTCGCCGGTGGCGCCACCAGTATCGGCTCGATCAGGCCGAGGGCGGCGGCATCGAGCGCCGCCCCCAGCGAGACGTCGTCGCAGGGATGAACCACCGCGACGCGCAGCTTCGGCAGCGCCTTCGCGGCAGCGATCAGCTGGTCATATTTGTTGCGCCCGATCGCTTCGGCCGGGTTGTCCGTGACGACCATGGCGTGTCTCACTGGCCTTTCAGCGCTTCAGATAGGAGCCGATAAGGCTCAGCTCCGGTGCGCCCAGCCTGGCGGCGGCGCTGTCGCGCTGGTGCCAATGGGGATAGATCAGCCGCTGCAGGCTGACAGCATCGAGGCGGCTGCGTTCGTCGTCCGTCAGCTTCATCTCGGCGGCACCGAGATTGCGCGTCAGCTGGTGCTCATGGCGGGCGCCGATGATCACCGATGTGATGCCCGGCCGGCCGAGCAGCCAGGCAAGCGCGACTTCGGCGGCAGATGCGCCACGTGCTTCAGCGATCGCAACCAGCACTTCGATCGTGTCGTAAAGGCGGTTTTCGTCGGCGATTGGCGGCTCATGCCAATCATTGAGGTGGCGGCCGCCTTCGGCCGGCGTCTGGCCGCGACGATATTTGCCCGAAAGCAAGCCGCCAGCGAGCGGGCTCCAGACCAGCACGCCGAGACCCTGGTCGAGGGTGACGGGGATGAGCTCATATTCCGCATCGCGCGACTCGAGCGAATAGTAGATCTGCTGGCTGACAAGCGGCACGAAGCGATTGGCCCGGGATGTCTCCATCGCCTTCATCAGCTGCCAGCCGGAGAAATTCGACGCGCCGACATAGCGAACCTTGCCGGAGCGAACGAGCGTATCGAGCGCCTCCATGGTCTCTTCGAGGGGCGTCTGGCCGTCCCATTCATGCAGCTGGTAGAGATCGATTGCCTCGATGCGCAGCCGCTTCAGGCTCGCCTCGCACTGGCGGATGATGTGATGGCGCGACAGGCCCTCGTCATTCGGCCCGGATCCCATGGGGAAGCGGACCTTGGTGGCGATCACGAGATCCGCGGTGCGACCGTCGAGAACCTCGCCGAGAATCTCTTCCGACCGGCCGGACGAATAGGCGTTCGACGTGTCGATCAGGTTGATGCCCGCCTCGATGCAGATATCGAGCAGGCGGCGCGCTTCCGTCGTGTCGGTCGCGCCCCATTTGGCGAGACCGCCAACGCCGCCAAAGGTCGCGGTGCCGAAGGAAAGGGTCGAGACCTTGAGGCCCGAGCGACCGAGAAGCCGATATTCCATGGATGCGTTTCCTCTCCATTCAGCGTGACAGGCCCAGCGCCGGCGCCAGCCGGGACGCGGCCGGAACACTGCCCTTCTGTTTGATGAGGGCACGATGCGGGGCGGCGCTGGAAAGCTTGATCCGACCAAAGGGTCGGCCCGCGAAGGGTAGCTTAGATGGCGGGAGAGATCGAGAGGCGAGGGGAGGAATGGCTTGACCGTTCGGCACGTCCGGCCCTTCGCAAGCGCTTCGAAATCGCGCAAGCTTGCGTTTCCGGAGACCGCGCGTTCGCGGCCGGAAAGCGTCGATGGAGCGGCGGCCGAGAAGGGGCCATGCCGCGAGCGGCAAGGGGCCGCGCGACGGGTCGTGCAAGAGATAAACGGGAGGGGCCGGCGATGAGCGAGACGACAGCTAGCGGCGGGGCGGCGTTACCCGACCTAGACCATGCGCATTATCTGCGGCTTGCCTTCAAGGTCGCCGAGGCGGCGAAGGCCTCGGGACAACATCCGTTCGGCGCCATCCTGGTGGGCGGAGACGGTTCCATTCTGATGGAACAGATGAACGGATATCTGCCCGACCGCGATATGACCGGTCATGCCGAGCGCGTGATCGCAACGCGGGCGGGAATTGCCTATGGGCCGAGCTTCCTGGCGTCGGCGACCATGTACACCTCGGCGGAGCCTTGCGCGATGTGCGCCGGGGCGACCTATTGGGTAGGCATCGGACGGCTCGTGTATGGGCTCAGTGAAAAGCGGATGAAGTCGCTGACCGGCAATCATCCCGAGAACCCGACGCTCGATCTCCCCTGCGAGATCGTCCTCGCCTCTGGGCAGCGAAAGGTCGAGGTCATCGGCCCGATGCTCGAGGACGAAGCTGCCCAGTTGCATGAGGGGGTCTGGGGATAATTCCAGGCGCGGGCGAGGGGCGACCATCGCGGAAGCGCGCGGTTTACCGCCGTTTCGCGCGCCATGATCTTGGGACTTGCCCAGCGATTATCCACAGGCCGCCTCCGAAACCGGCAAAATGATCGGGCCGCCATTTTCGGCAGTTGACAGTCGGGGAGGTAAGCCGTACATAACGGCCATCGACGCAGCGGTTGACGCAGTTGACCGCGGGCGAAAAACTCGTCTCTGAGTTTTGTTTTTTGGTGCTTGACTGGTTGCCAATTGGTGGCTAGAGAATGCGCCGCGCCGACCGAAAGGTCCGGTGGAGATCGACGGTTTCTGCCGTCAGTTGTTTGACAATTTCATAGGAAGAAAGAGAAACGTAGGCGGCGTTGTCCTTGCGG
>NZ_JAIUIE010000012.1 GCF_020165495.1 Mesorhizobium sp. BR1-1-16
GCCGGGACCGCCATAGCCCAGGGCCCGGCCATTGCTGCCGTCCCCGGTCGAGCCCCCTCCGCCGCCGCCGCCATAGGAGCCAAGTGCACTATAGATGCTGCCTCCCTCGCCACCGGTGGAATTGTTGCTGGAGAAGGAGACGTTCGACACCGTCACATTGGCGCCCGGACCGACATAGAGCCCGCCGCCGAGGGCTGCGCCGCCACCGCCGCCACCACCGCCGAGCCCGCCATTGGAATTTCCCGCATAGGAGTCGCCGCCCTTGCCGCCGACGGCCTTGGTGTCGGCGATCGTCAGATTGTTGATGGCGACGGAAATCGGCCCCGGCTGGATGTTCGGGTTTGGTTCGACGGAGAGGCCGCGATACTGGCCGGCGCCCGAGAGCGTGTAGTTGCCACCGTTGATGGTGACGTTCTTCGACAGATAAGTGAGGTTCGACGTCAGCGTGATGTTGGACGTGAACGTAATCGTGTCGCCATTCCTGGCATTAGCCACGGCACGATAGAGCCCGTTCGAATCCGAGACATTCCAGTTGTCGGCGAGCGCCGGCGAGGCGAGGAGCATGCCCATCGCGGCAAGACCGGCCAACAGGCTCCGGCGACGACTTATTAGCCAGCCTGTCTGCTGCAAATTTCTGCTGGACCCATTCCGCGCCCCGGAGCCGGCACAATCCTCGATCGGACGGTTGTACGACTGCGCCATAATAATCCCCACTTACTATCAGGCTGGATGCACGGATGCAGGACTGGACCGCCCGGACACGGGGGCCCTGCGGTCACTCTTGGTTAAGGAGGTCCTATAGCTGGCGATTGTTTGCCTGATATTTGAAAGTCGGCGCCTTCGGAGGCGACGCGGCGCGCTATTCCCTCGACCCGGCGCCGAGCATGGGACATTCTGGCGCTCTGTGATCGGGATGGAGCTGCCGCGTCGACCGGCAGTCTGAGGGCGGGTTCGGATGAGACGTGAGATACCGCCCACGGGCGGTCTGGTGTTCGGCGATGTCGTCCTCGACGACACGTGCCTGTTTGCCCATCGCAAGGGAGAGCAGATCCGCTTCACGCGCAGCGAGCGTGCGCTGCTTCTTGCGCTGACGCGGAACCCGCACCGCCTGATGCAGCGCAATCAGCTTCTCGACGCGATCGCCCTGACGCAGACAGATGCGTCCGATCGCAATGTCGACTTCCTCGTCAACCGCCTGCGGACCAAGCTCGGAGACAGCGCGCGGTCTCCGCGCTTCATCGCCACGCAATATGGCGAAGGCTATGTCTGGATCGCAACGAAAGCGTCGGCCGCGACGCCCGGCGCGAATCCAGCCTCAGTCGGCGATCTGCTGGCGATCCTTCCAGTCATTCCCTCGCAGGACAAGCACCTTGCCGAGCGCGCGGATGCCGTCACCCGGCAGATGCGCGAGCTGATCGCGGGCCGGCTTGGCGCGGGCGAGACCGTGATCGTCCTCGGGCCTGACGAGAGCGCGGACGTGCAGGGTCTGCGCTACGTCGTGAAGGTGAGCTTCCAGGACAACGGAGCCAGGCTGGATTGCACGGCCACCCTGCAGGAGGGGCCATCACGGCGGATCGTGCGGGCTTTCCGGCTGGATTTGGGCGATGCAGCCCCGGCTTCGCTTGTGTCGGAGGTTGAGCGGGCCTCGATCGCCATCGCCGAGGCGATTGAGCGTCAACTGGGCGAGGCTTCGGAGGGGCTCGGAACGCCTATCGACCAGCCACTCGAGATCCGTCAGCGCAAGGCATCGACGCTTCTGTCGGCGTCCAATCCGAAATGGCTGGAGAAGGGCCGGCAGCTCAGCGAGGCGCGTGCGCAGAATCCGGCCAGCGCGGACATCGCCCTGCAATGGTGCCTTCATCTCTTCGCGCGCCTCGTCCTCGCAAGTCCCTTCGCCGGCATCGGCCGCGATGAACGCGACGAGATCGAGAGCGAGATCGAGGCGACCGTGCTGGATTGCCTGCCCCTGATCGAAGCCAATCCGTTGCTGATGCTGGCGGCTGCCAAGCTGCTCTATTTCGTCGATCGCGGTCACCTCGCACTCGCCGAGGACCTTGCCGAGCGGGCGTTCTTCCGGATGGTGGAGTCGCCTGCTGCCCTGCCGTTGCTTGGGCAATTGCGGCAGGCGCGGGGTGACTTCGACGCGGCGCTCGCATTCTACGATCGTGGCATCGAAATGGCCGAACCCAACTCCGAGTTCGACCTCTATCTGCGTGTTCTCAAATGCATTGCGCTAATGGCGGCAGGCGAGCGGGAGCGGTTGAAAGCCTCGATGGCGGCCTTTTCATTCGACAGTCCCCACAACACACCCGAACTCATCGTGGTCAGCGCCGTCCTGTTCACACCGCCCGGCCAAAAGCTGCCGAAGGCAATCTCCGATGTTCTCCTCGCGTCCGGCCCCAGCGGCGCGAGCAACGCGCTCTCATACATCTACATGACTTCGGCGCGTCACCTGATCTCCCTGCCAGCACGTGCCAACATCATGCGGTGGATGATCGCTCATTTCACCGAACTCTACGGCGAGGATGTCGTCGCGCCGTTCATCCGAACGGGAACGGGTCTCATCGGGGCCAGCTGACCAGGCCGCTCCTGAACGCTCGCAATGCGCGCGCCGGGCACGCGCAGCCGAGGTCAGAGACTCTTCATGAGCGGGAAACAGACAGCGTTCCGCGCCGCCGCAGCATGGTGCGCAGCACCAGCGCCAGGAGCCCCGCCGCACAGACGACGGCGGCCAGAAGTTCGAAGCCTGCCGTAAACCGGCCGGTGCTCTCCTTGATGAAGCCGACCGCATAGGGGCCGACGAAGCCGCCGAGATTGCCGATCGAATTGATCAGCGCGATGCCGGCTGCAGCCGCGGTACCGCGCAGAAACAGCGGAGGCACGGCCCAGAACGGGCCGAGAGCCGCATAAATGCTGACGGAGGCGAAGGTCACGGCGACGATGGCAAGGACATGCGAGGAGACATGGACACTGGCGAGAAGACCAACGGCGCCAAGGAAGGCCGCCGCCGCCACATGCACCACCCGCTCGCCGGTTCGGTCGCTATGCCGGCCCCAGAGCAGCATGGCGAGCGCGCTGACGGCATAGGGCAGAATGAGGATGAAGCCGATCTGGCGCGTGTCATAGCCGAGCGCCTGGATGATCTGCGGCAGCCACAAGCCGATGCCATAGAGCCCGACGACGAGCCCGAAATAGATGAGGCCCAGCATCAGGACGCGCGGATCGCGCAGCGCCGGCCATAGGCCATGGCGGGTCGCCGAACCGCTGGCAGCATGGTCCGCCGAGAGCTTCGCCGCAATGACCCGGCGCTCGTCTTCGTCCAGCCAGCGCGCATCGGCGGGGCCGTTGGGGAGCAGGACCAGCACCGCAAGGCCGAGCAGCGTGGCGGGCAGCCCCTCGATGATGAACAGCCACTGCCAGCCGGCGAGCCCGAAAAACCCGTGCGTTTCCATCACCAGGGCCGAGAGCGGCGAGCCGACCGCGCTGGCGATGGGCACGGCCGCCATGAACAGGGCGATGTAGCGCGCCCGCATCGCGAGCGGAAACCAGTAGCCGAGATAGAGGATCATGCCGGGCAGGAAGCCGGCTTCGGCAGCGCCGAGCAGAAAGCGAAGGATGAAGAACGAGGTCGGGCCGGTCGCGAGGGCCGTGGCGGCGGAGATCAGGCCCCAGGTGATCATGATGCGGCAGATCCACAGCCGCGCGCCGACCTTCTCGAGCACCAGATTGGACGGCACCTCGAACAGGAAATAGCCGATGAAGAAGATGCCGGCGCCCCAGCCATAAATCTCGGGCGAAAGGCCGAGATCGGTATTCATGGTGAGGGCGGCGAAGCCGACATTCACCCGGTCGAGGAAACTGACCAGATAGAGCAGCATCATGAACGGAATGAGCCGCCGCGCCACCTTCGCGTAGATGCGCTGCTCATTCGCCGTCGTTGCCACGCTTGCGTCCATGATCGGCTCTCCCCCCGGTATGGCGTAGCGTTCATGGCTGTGCCGCGCCGGGTCGTCAATGCTTGGCGAGAAGATCCGCACGCCGGTTGCACCCCGGCTGCGCAGAACTCCACAGTTGCGGCCCGGCCCGGTTCAATATCGGGTGGCGCATCTCGCGAAGCCGGCGTCTCAGCGCCGGGGCCTCAACTCCGCGCCTTGGCGCTTCGCCCGTAGATCAGCAGCATCCCGATGATGACGCAGCCATAGATCACCTGCCGCCCGGCTTCGGGCATCTGCATCACCGACAGGATGGATTGGAGCAGCGTGATCAGGATGACACCGGCGATGGTGCCGAGATAATTGCCGCGCCCGCCGAGAATGTTGGTGCCGCCCAGCACCACGGCCGCGATGGCCGGCAGCAGATAGGCGTCGCCCATGTTCTGATAGGCCTTGTTGGAATAGCCGGCCAGCAGCACGCCGGCAAAAGCTGCCATGGCGCCGGAAAAGGCGAAGCAGCCGATCAGAACGCGGTTGGTGTTGACGCCGGAGAGATAGGCCGCGGATTCCCGGTTGCCGACGGCATAGACGGCCCGGCCGAAGGCCGTCCTCTTCAGCACATAGATGACGAAACAGCCGACCAGCGCCCAGACGAACAGCGCGTTGGGAATGCCGAACAGGCTGCGCTGCACGGCGATGAAATGCATCGCCTCCGTCGCCTGGTCGAGCGGCGCGAAACCGCCCGTATGCAGCACCATCAGGCCCTGGACGACCGCGTTCATGCCGAGCGTGAAGATCATCGACGGCAGCCGCAGATAGGCTACGCCGAGACCGTTCAGCACCCCGATCACCGCGCCGCAGAAGACGCCGAACGGAATGCACAGCCAGACGCCGGCAGCGCCCCCCCAGCCGACCATCGCGGTTGCCATCATCGCGCCGAGCGTCACCACCCAGGGAATGGAAAGGTCGATATGGCCGAGCAGGATCACCATCATCGCGCCCGAAGCGATGATGCCGAGGAACGCACCAACCTGCAATTGCTGCAACAGATACTCCGGCGACAGAAACTCGCGGGAATACATGGCCCCACCTGCCAGGATGAGCAGGATGCAGCCAAACGCGATCGCGACCGAGCGATCGATGCCGAGCCGCTCGGCGAGCGTCGGGGCGCGCGCGGATCCGATATCGACGCCGGTCACGAGAAGAGCTCCAGACGATTACGGACACGCAAAATGCGGTAGGCGCCGAGGCTGACCGCGATCAGCAGCACGACGCCCTGGAACAGCGGTTGCCAGAGCGGCGGCAGATCGAAGACGAACAGGAGGTCCTCGATCGTCCGCAGGACGAAGGCGCCGAAGATCGAGCCGATGGCCGAGCCCCAGCCGCCAAACAGCGAGGTGCCGCCGATGACGACGGCCGCAATCGAGTTCAGCGTATAGCTGCCGGCGATCGGCGCCGATGCCTCGCCCGAATAGGTGTTGAATGTGAGCATCAACCCGGCGATCGACGCGAGCAGACCGGCCAGCGTATAGGCCAGCAGCTTGGCCCTCTGAACCGGGACGCCGGACATGTAGGCCGCCTGCTCGTTCGATCCGACGGCATAGGCGGCGCGGCCGAGGACGGAGCGGCGATAGGGGATCCACACCACCAGAACCACGACGAGAAGCACGACCAGGGCGGCCGGAATGACGTCGAAGACCTGTCCTGTCAGCAGATCGGCGATGTCGGACTGGACGTCGCCGCCCGGCCCCGGTCGAACGAACAGCGAGATGCCGTAATAGACCGCGCCGGTCGCGAGCGTCGTGATGATCGGCTGCAGGCGGCCCCAGACGACGATGGCGCCGTTGATGAAACCGGCCAGCGCGCCGATCGCCAGCACGGCGAGAATGCCCAGCATGCCCTCCCCCACTGTGCCGACGACGATGACCGAGGCGATGCAGTTGGCCATCACGAAAACCATGCCGACCGAAAGATCGAGGCCGCGGGTCAGGACCGGAAGGGTCTGCGCCATGGCGACCAGCGCCAACAGCACCGCCTTGTTGGCGGCCGTGGTGGCGACGGCCGGCGTCAGTCCGGCGCTATGGTTGGAGATGTAGAGCGTGAACATCGCCAGGAAGAGCACTGCGGCAGTGAGGACGCCGGAATTGTGAGCGAGCCAGAAGCGCCAGTTGCCGAGGGCACCGCGCCTAACGCCACTTGATGTCATGCGGCCTGCTCCGTCGCGTCGATATTGAGGGCGCTTTGCAGCAGATTGCGCTCGTTGAGCTCGTCTCCGGCCAGCTCGCGGCGGATGCGGCCGTCATAGATGACGAGCACGCGGTCGCAGCAGCCGATCAATTCTGCATAATCGGTCGAATAGAACAGGATCGCCGCCCCCTGATTGGCCAGCTCGCGCATCAGGCGATAGATTTCCTGCTTGGTCCCGACATCGATGCCGCGCGTCGGATCATTCAGCAGGATGATGCCGGGCTCCGTCATCAGCCATTTCGCCAGCACGACCTTCTGCTGGTTGCCACCCGACAAGGCCGAGACAGGCGCCAGCAAGTCCGGCGTCTTCACCCGCAGCCGATCGACCATCAACTGCACGGCGGCATTTTCCTTGTCGGCATCGACACCGAAGCGCCCGGCGAGACGTGGCAGCGCGGCGAGGGTCATGTTGTCCCTGACGCTCATCGGCAGCATCAGGCCTTCGGTCTTGCGATCCTCGGGGATCAGCGCCATCGGCAGCGGCGCCTGCATGGCCTTGCGCGGGCCATCGAGCATCAACGGTTTGCCATCGACGGCGACGGTTCCCGAAACGCCCTTGAGCACGCCGAACAGCGCCAGCAGCAACTCGCGCTGACCCTGGCCATCGAGGCCGCCAAGGCCGACGATCTCGCCCTTCCTCAGGGTGAACGAGATGTCCTGGATCTCACGGCCCCAGGCGAGATGGGCGGCGGCCAGCGCGACCGACCTGTCGGCCGCCGGCTGTGGCTTTTCCGGATATTGGTGCGTGACCTCGCGGCCGATCATCATCTCGATGATGGCATCGACGGAGCGCGCCCCCTTCGGGAAGGTCTCGATCTTGCGGCCATTGCGGAAGACGGTCGCCGTATCGGCCAGCGCCTCGATCTCGCGCATGCGATGCGACACATAGAGAATGCCGACGCCGGACGCCTTCAGCTCCCGGATGATGCCGTAGACGCGTTCGACATCATCGGCCGTGAGGGCCGAAGTCGCCTCATCGAGGATGAGAATGCGCGGATTGCGGCCGAGCGCCTTGGCTATCTCGACCATCTGACGACGCGACAGCGGCAGGTCGCGCACCAGTTCGAGCGGATGAACATCCTCGCAGCCGACACGCTTCAACAGCGACCGGGCGCGCTCGCGCTGCCCCTTGGCATCGATCATGCCGAACCATTTCGGCGGGTCGACGATCGACAGATTGTCGGCGACCGTCATTTCCGGCAGCAGCGACAGTTCCTGGAACACGCAGACGACGCCGGCACGCATCGCCTCGGTCGGCGACTTGAAGCGGACGGGCTTGCCCTCGATCAGGACCTCGCCCTCGGTCGGATCAGTGACGCCGGAAGCGATCTTGATCAGCGTGGACTTGCCGGCGCCATTCTCGCCAAGAACGGCCTGGATCTCGCCGGGATAGACCGAGAAATCGACGTCCGTCAGCGCAGCAACGCCGCCATAGCGCTTCGAGATCTGCTTCAGCTCGAGATAGGGCTTCCGGTCATGCAAGGGAGCAATCCGCTGCGCTGGAGGACAAGAGAACCGGCGGGCCGAAGCGGCCCGCCGGTCGAGGCCAGCAGGATCTACTGGTTCTCTTTGCTCTGCCCCATGATCTCCTGCGCGGTGAAGTTGATGCCGCAGTCAGGGAAGGCGTTGCCGACGAAGAAGTTGTCGGATTCCTTCGAGTAGAAGTTCACGCCATCCTTGAAGTCGGGATCGTGATCGATGGCGAGCGGCAGCGCGATCGACTGCGGCACGACATCGCCTTCAAGCGCCGCAATGGCCGTCTTGATCGCGACGGCGACCTGGGCCGGGCCGCTGCCGGCCGACGTGCATTTCAGGCCATCGGCCGAATGCTCCGCGCACAGCTTGCGAAAGCCGTTCTCCGTCTCGCCGCCAACGGGGACGAACGGATGGCCTGCATCCATCAGCGCGCGCACGGTGCCGGTCGAGCCGCCCTGCACGGTGACGCCATCGAACTTCTTGTGCACCGCAACCGCGTCGGCCGTCACCTTCTGGGCCGTGCCATCGTCCCAGCGGCCGATGACCTCGACCGTCTCGAACTTCTTGCCCGACTTGCCGAGAACCTCCTGGATACCCTCATGCCGGTCGCGATCGACCGAGGTTCCGGTCACGCCGCGCACCTCGAGCACCTTGCCGCCATCGGGCAGATGATCGACCAGCCACTGGCCCCAGAGCTCGCCGAGCCCCTTCTGGTTGACGTTGACGTTGATCGCCTCGTCGGTGTCGAGCGTGTTGTCGAATGCGACGAGCACGACGCCGGCAGCCTTGGCGCGCTTGATCACCGGCTTGAAGGAGGTCGGGTTCTGGGCGTTGACGATGATCGCGTCGTAGCCGGAGTTGATGAAGTTGTCGACGGCGGCAATCTGCGCGGCGACGTCGTCACCGGTTGATACGACCTTGAATTCCTTGAGCTTTGCCTTGACGTCCGGCTGCTCGGCATAAGCCTTGGCGGTCTGGATCATCTGGATGCGCCAGGTATTGCCGATGAACCCGTTGGCGAGCGCGATCCGGTATGGCCCTTCCTTCTTCGGGAACTTGAAGAATTTGGTCTCCGCCGCCCACGGCTTGAAGCACATGGGGTCGGCACTCGGGCCCGCGACGATTTCAGGACCGGCCGCATGCGCGACCGTCGCCAATGCGCCCACGGCGATCGTCGTCGCCAAGAGCTGTCGGATGTGCTTCACCATGCTGTTTCCTCCCATTCATGGTTTCTTGTTTGCCGGATGACCAACGGTCGCGCCATTGGCGCGATTCCTCCCGATGATCATCCGTCTTGATTGGCCTGCTTCGATCGAAGCTCCCGCCCACGCTCCCTCGGAATCACCATCACTCAACCGGCAGTGCTTCTTCGATGAAAGATGCTTCGGCGCGGCATCGCAGTCCAGAACTTCTTCGGCCTGACGGTTCGACCGAAAGAATAACGCCAGCCATGGGCGGATTTCGTTGTGTGGGTGGCCTGATCTTCACTGGACTCCGCCAGCGAACATCAGGCCCGTCGTCACGACCGGGCAGGCGATGCCCTCAGTCGAGCGCCTTGTGGAGGTTCGTCAAGGCGACGCGGTGGCCTTCGCGGCGGGCGTCGAGATCCTTCTTCGGCCAGCCGAAGTCGTTGTCCTCGTGCTCGATGGAAAGCACGTCGTCGAAGCCGTCGGCGCGGGCCTCAGCCAGGAACGCCTTCCAGTCCAGCAGGCCCCGGCCGGGCAGGACATAGCGGAACCAGGGATTGCCAGCCTCCTCAATGATCTCGCGGTTGAGGACCGTGTCCTTGGCATGCAGGATGGCGATGCGGCCGGCGAATTCCTTGCGCGCGGCCATCGGGTCGATATCCTGCCAGATCAGATGCGACGGATCGAATTCGAGGCCGAGCCGCGGGTCCGGCACGAGCGCGAACAATTTGCGCCAGCCGACCGGATTGACGGCGATGAACTTCTTGTCCGGGCCCGGCCAATTCTCGAGCACCAGCCGGATCGGCGAATCCTTCGTCTCCGCGAGCAGTTCCCTCGTCCAGGCCGCGAACCCGGCATAGTTATCGTCTTCCGAGACATTCGGGTCGCGGCCGGCGAAGAAGACGAAGATCGGCACATTGGCATCCGCCGCGGCGCGGAGATAGGCCCTGGTCGTTGACCGGAGTTCGGCACGCGCCCCGGCGTCCGGTTCCATCTGGTTGCCGAACAGCGTTACCGAGGAGACGGTGAGCCCCTTGGCGCGGGCCTTCTCGACGATCGGGCCGAGATCGGCCGGTGACGGGATATGGCTGCGAACATCGATCTCGATCGCTTCGAAACCCTCATCCACCGCAAAATCAATCACTTCGTCGATCGGGCGATCGCCGAGGGTCGATGTATAGAATCCGATTTTCATAGGTTTGGTTTCCACCCTTGTTGCTGTCCGGTTCGGGCGGCTGTCGTCAGTCCGCGAGCCGCCTGTCGAGCGCGTTCCGGTACTGCGAACGACGGTCTCCGCCGGCTCGACCCAACACTCCTCCCGGAACATCGCGCCAGAGAAAGCCGTCATAGCCCATCTCGCGCCAGAATCGCATATCGCGATTGAGCGGCAAGATGCCCCGTTTGACAGGAAGCCGGTGGCCGTCACGCGTTCCTCGACGGCCTGTCCTCGCCGCCGTGAAATCGGGCAGACTCATCTATTTCGTCTCGGAGGACATCGGCTAAGGCGCGCCCCGCCTCGCCACGCTCCGCAGCGGCGTGGCGGCGAATGCAAATATCCTAAGAGAAACTCTATTGCACATTAAAGAGAAAACAAGTTACCCTTTTGCGGCCTTCCCAATGAGCTCAAAAGGAGCCTTTCAATGAATGTTCTCGCCATGCGAGGCGGCCTCGTCCGCATTCTCGGTGCTGCGACCGTTGCCCTGCTGTCGACCGGAGCTGCGCTCGCGCAGACCGTCACGATCACACCCAACATGCCGGCGACGCCGGATATGGTGAAGCACCTGCCGGAAGCGGTGAAGAGCCGCGGCACGCTCAACGTCGCGACCACCGACGGCAATGCACCCTGGGTCTTCGTCGATGCGGCGAGTGGCGAGGTGAAGGGCGTCGACGCGGATCTCATCAACGAAGCCGCCAAGCGCCTCGGCCTCAACGTCAAATGGGACGTCATCCAGTTCACGGCCGGCATTCCGGGCGTCGAATCCGGACGTTATGACTTCTATCTGAGCGCCATGGCCGACACGAAGAAGCGCGAAGACGTCGTGAACTTCATTGCCTATTCGCAGGAAGGCTCCGGCGTCATCGTGCCGAAGGGCAATCCTCACGGCATCAAGGTGATGGAAGATCTCTGCGGCAAGCGCGTCGCCATCGTCACCGGCTCGCTGTTCCCCGACATCGTCGAGAAGTTGAACAAGACCTGCAAGAGCCCCGTCATCCTGTCGGAAACCGCCGACCAGACCGGCCCCTACCTCGCCGTGGCCAGCGGCCAGGCGGATGCGACGATGAATACCTATGGCGTCAGCAACTATACGCTGAAGACCGCAACGGAAGGCATCCAGACCCAGCTGGAACTCTCGCCCGTTCCGCTGTTCGCCCCGGCCAACCAGGGCATCGCCTTCTCGAAATCGCAGACCGATCTCATGGCGGCCGTTGGCGGCGCCATGCAGGCGATGAAGGAAGACGGCAGCTACCAGAAGATCATGGACAAGTGGAGCGTCGGCGACGGTGCCGTCGAGGCCTTCACCTTCAACGCGCCGCTGTTCTGATCGAACGCCGCCGCGGGGTCGTGATGAGTCCCATGAAAACTGCCAATACCGGTCTGCGGATCCACCGCAGGCTGGCCCCGCGCCTCGCGAACGCCGCTCTGGCGGCGCTCGCGCTCATCGTCGTGCTCGGCATGGCAGAGATCGTCATCGGCAGCGGCCGGATCCGCTGGAACATCATCGTCGAATATCTCTTCGCTCCCGCCGTCCTCAACGGTGTGGCGATGACGCTGATGCTGACCCTCGTATCCCTGCTCGGTTCCATGATGCTGGGTACGATCCTCGCGGCGATGCGCATCTCGCGCAACCGGGTGCTCGAAACCATAGCCTCCGCCTATGTCTGGTTCTTTCGGGGCACGCCGGTCCTTGTCCAGGTCGTGTTCTGGTTCAATCTCGGCCTGTTCCTGCCGCAAGTGACGATCGGCAGCCTTTCGCTGCCCATCAACAGCCTCGTGACCCCGACGACGGCGGCCCTGCTCGGATTGCTGCTGAATGTCAGCGCCTTCATGTGCGAAGTCATACGCGGCGGCCTGATCGCGGTCGACAATGGCCAGACCGAAGCAGCGCTCTCGATCGGCATGACGCCGACCCGCGCACTGCTGCGCATCGTGCTGCCACAGGCGGTTCGGGTCATCGTTCCGGCAGCCGGCAACCTCGCCATCGATCTCCTGAAGGCAACCTCGCTGGTCTATGTCATCGGGACACGCGAAATCCTCGGCACGACGCAAAGCATCGCCTCGCAGACCTTCTATGTCATCGAGATGCTGATCGTCGCCTCGCTCTGGTACCTGTTTCTCGTCTCCATCGCCTCGTTTGGCCAGTCCCGCCTGGAGACCTATCTCGCACGCGGCCTCAGCACCGCCGGTCGCGAGTTGCCGCGGGCCAATCTCGGATGACGTTCGTGCAGGAAAACCATCAGGACGACATCGTTCGCATGAAGGGCCTGACCAAGGCCTTCGGCGCGCATCTGGTGCTGAAGGGTGTCGATCTCACGGTTCGCCGCGGCGAGGCATCGTTCATCATCGGCCCTTCGGGATCGGGCAAAAGCACGCTGCTTCGCTGCGTCAACAGCCTCGAAACCTACAATGACGGCGAGTTGTGGGTGGAGGATTATCTGGTTGGAGCCGAGAAGCGGGGCGATGCGTGGTACGAGGCGCGCCCACGCGTCACCGCCGCGCGGCGGGCACGCATCGGCATGGTGTTCCAGCGCTTCAACCTCTTCCCCAACATGACGGCGCTCGACAACGTCACCTCGGGCCTCCGCATGGTGCTGGGTCAGGGGCGCCGCGAGGCCGAGGACCGCGGCCGCGAACTGCTCGACCGCGTCGGTCTGCTCGACCGCGCCGGCGCCTATCCGGCCCAACTTTCGGGCGGCCAGCAGCAGCGCGTGGCCATTGCCCGCGCTATCGCCGCGCGTCCCTCACTCATCCTGTTCGACGAACCGACCTCCGCGCTTGATCCCGAACTGGTCGGCGAAGTGCTGGCCGTCATGCGCGATCTGGTGCGGGAGGGGATGACGATGATGGTGGTGACACATGAGATCCAGTTTGCCGAGGAGGTTGGCGACACCGTCCACTTCATCGATGGCGGCCGCGTCGCCGAGTCCGGCACGCCAGCCGACGTGATCCGCGCTTCCCGCAATGCTCGCACGAGCGAATTCCTGGCCCGCATCCGATAGTCCGATGCTTTCCGAGCAGAGAATGACCAGCCCTTATATCTATGTGAATGCAGCCCTCCCGCGCCGGTTCGATCCCCCGGTCGTCGCATCCCGGCTCGATCTCGACGCGGCGGCGCTGAATGCGCTGCTGCTGAGCAATGATGCTCCGATCGCCGCAGAGGCGAGCGGCACCGTCGCCGAGCGGATTCTGTCGATCTTCGAACATCCCGAAGTGCTGTTCGGCGATCCCTCCTTCATTCCTGCGAACCGGACGGCCTGGCTCGAGCGGCTCGATTATTTCATCGCGCGCGACGAGCCGATCCAGTTCGTCTCGATGGCGTTCCCCTACAAGGTGCCGAATCCGCTGAAGAACGAGCGGGCGGCGCCGGATCTCGGCGAGGCTCTGATGCTGCGCCGCTTCCAGGCTGTGCTCGACGCCATCGCTGCGGTCTACCCGCCCGGCGGCGTGCTGACGATCCTCGAAGAGGGTATCCTTGGCCGTTGCCAGGGGGTCGATCCGCGCCGGATCGCCGCCTATCGGGCCGGCATCGACAATGTCGTGCGGGTGTCGGGGGTCGACCCCGAACGTGTGACCTTCCACAGCCTCGACGACATGGTGACCGAAATCCCCAATTTCGAGGCGCGCTGGATTCACGAGCAGGAGCGGCTGCGTGAACTCTGGCAGCAGGGCGATCCGGCGATCCGCGCGGCCTATGACACGACGACGGCAGCATCACGGACCTCCGTGCCGACGCTCGACTATGATCCCGACGTGCTGGCAGCCGCTTATGACCGCGACCAGACAGATTCGGCGCTGCGCTATCCGCGTGACTTCATCGACAAGGTCGCGCATCGGCAGTTCTTCGCTTATCGCGCTCTGCTGGCGCTCCGGGATTCGACCGGCTATCTGCATGACCTCCGGCCCTATGCGCTAAAACTGACGGTCTCGCCGAAGCCCGAGAACCTCGCGGTGCTGCCGGTCAATACCTGGTCGCGCATCCTGCCCTATCATGGCATTCCCGTGCGCGATGGCGACGGCCGCTGGTCGATCATCTATCGCGCCGCGATGGGCTCGCTCGGTCCGCTCGAGGCGCTGCATCTCTCAGGCGACCCTGACCCTGCCCCCATCGGCTACCGGATCAGCGAATGAGCCAAAGCCTCGGAGTTGATATCGGCGGCACCAAGATCCAGTTCTGCGCGATCGACGCGGAGCTGCGCGCGACGCCGCTTGGCATGACACCGACGGCGCTGATGCGGCGCGGCACCACCGCCTTCGCCAGCGACCTCGCCGCGCTCATCCGCGCCATGTGTCCGCCGGATGTGAAGCGTATCGGCCTGTCGCTGAACGGCATCCTCGACCAGGGCCATGTTGTCTACAGCTCGCTGATGGGCGGCCGGGTCGGCTTCCCGCTCGAGGCGTTCCTGCGCGAGCAGCTGCGCCTCCCCGTTTTTGTCGACGACGACATTCACGCCATGGCCATCGCGGAAGCGTCCCTGGGTGCCGGCCGCGACGGGGCGCCCTTCGCCATGCTCAATCTTGGAACCGGGATCGGCGTCGGCGTCTTCGAGAATGGTCGCGTCTTGCGCGGCGCCTACGCCGCCGGCCTCATTTCCGAACAGACGCTCTATGTCGAGGAACTCGGCAGCTATCGCTCGCTCGACCGCACAGTGTGCGGGCGCGGACTGCGCGAGGTCTATGCCGAGATCGCGGGTGAGACCGCCGATGCCGTGACAATCTTCGAGCGCGCCCGCAATGGCGAGCCGGCCGCCGCAGAGACCGTCGCCATCTTCTGCCGCTATCTCGGCGAGGCGATGCAGATGATTTCGCGTTTCTACCATCCCGTTCGTATCGTCCTGAATGGCTCGATCAAGCGTGCAGCGGATGTGTTTCTCAATCCGGCATTGCAGCGCTATCACAGCGGTCTGGAGCAATCGTTTCGGGCCGAGATCATCGTCTCGGAACTCGAACACGCCGCAGAACTCGGCACGCTGGCGGGAAGGGAGCTGGGAGGCCCACAATGAGCACCGACGCACCCAAACGAAAACGGGCCAAGGATCCCGCTGACGGCCATTCCTCGGCCCGCATCTTCGCGCCCATCAAGGCTCATCGGACGTTCGAGACGGTGATCGAGCGGATCATCGATGCCATCGACGCCAGGGGTTTGAGCGAGGGCGACCGCCTGCCGAACGAAACCGAGATGGCGAAACTGCTCGAAGTGTCGCGCCCGACACTGCGCCAGGCCCTGCGCATCCTCGAAAACTCCGGCGTGCTCCGCATTAGGGCCGGACAGGCCGGCGGCGTCTTCGTCGCGACCGGAATGATCCCGCTCGACCTCGTCGGCAAGAACATCGCGCATGAGGCGCATCACGCGGCCGAACTCATCGCAACGCGCCGCATGCTGGAGCCGATCGTCTATCACCTCGCTGCCGAAAATGCCTCCGAGGAGGAACTCGACCAGATCGCCGACACGATCCGCCTTATGGAGCGCCATCTCGGCGACCCCGGAATGGTGCAGCGGGCGGACGGCATGTTCCATCGCCGCGTCGCGCATGCCGCCGGCAACCAGTTCCTGCTGCGGACGATGACCTCGATCTATCGCGACCTCAATCCGCTGCGCGGCGCGCTCAACAACGATGCGGAGCATGGGCGCCACATGATCGACGTGCATAGCCGCCAACTCGCCGCGATCCGTGCGCGCGACCATGACGCGATCGAGCGGCTGCTGCAGGAGACCTTTGTCGACCTCGAGGAAGAATTCCACGTCGCAACACGCTTCTCGGTGCGCTGGACAGCGATCGAGGGCGCGCCGCCCTCCCCGTCTCCGACCGCCGGAAAGGGTGGCGGCAAGAGACGCTGAGATCCTGATGCCCTGATCACCGGCTCGGCGACCGATCCGAGCCACCGAAGGCCATGACGCAGCGGACCCGCTTCCGCAGCGAATGATGCTGCTCGTGGCAAATCTGGCGCCGCTCAAGGCGCCGCAAGCAAGGAAATTCGACCATGGAAAAGCTGAAATATGGCGAACTGGAAGTCCTCGTGGCGCCGACCGACCAGGCGCTCGGTGAAGCTGCCGCCGAGGCGCTGGCCGCTGTGTGCAAAGCCGAACTCGCCAAGAAGGACGAGATCGCCATCATCATGGCGCTCGGCGCGGCACAGGCACCGTTCTATACCGCGCTGCGGGCCCGCACCGATATCGAATGGTCGAAGATCACGATCCTGCATGTCGACACCTATATGGGCGTCGCGGAGAGCCGCGTCGAAAGCGGCGCATCTCGCATGCGCAAGCATCTGCTCGATCACGTGAAGCCCAAGGCTTTCTTCCCGATGCAGGGCGACCATGAGCCGGTCGAGGAGGAACTCGCGCGCTACACGAAGCTCTACAACGAGCTCCAGCCCGTGCTCTGCGTGGTCGGGATCGGTGATAGCGGCCATCTCGCCTTCAATGACCCGCCGGCCGACTTCGATACCAAGGACATCATCCGCGTCGTCTTCCTCGACGAGGTGACGCGCAACCAGGTCAAGAAGGCCGGCATCTTCCAGAAGGTTGAAGATGTTCCGCATTACGGCCTCTCGCTGACGATGCATGCGCTGCTGAAGCCCAGCCGCGTCCTTGCCCTCGTGCACGACGCGGACAAGGCGGGAACGATCAAGCGCGTGTTGGAAGGCCCGGTCACGTTCATGTGCCCGGCGTCGCTGCTGCAGACGGCGCCGCATGCGACGCTCTACCTCAACGAGCCGGCGGCCGCGCTGCTGGATCGCCCGGCCACCTGACCGGCGACGTCCAGACTCTTCGCTCCGGCTGCGGAATTCAGGCTGGGGCGGGATCCCGAGGTCGGCGGCATCCTGCCGCCCTCGGGGCCGTTCGAGCGAATCCGGCCGGCGCTTCGACCGTGATCAGCTTTTCTGCTGCGCACTCCGCCAGGCCTGATACTCGGCTTCGGCTTCAGGGCTCAGCGGATAGTATTTCCTGAGATCGCCGCCTTCCGAGAGTCGGATGCGGGCGAACTCCTCCCACTCCACATGCCGGTCGGCGATTGCCACCAGTTGCTCGGCGAGCGCGGCCGGCACCACGACGACGCCGTCGTCATCGGCGACGATGATGTCACCCGGGATCACCAGCACATTGGCGCAAGCGATCGGCACGTTGACGGCAAAGGGAATGATGTTGGTTTGGGCATGGTAGTTGGGCGTCACGTCCTTGACCCAGATACCGATGTCGAGTTTGGCGGCCTCCGCTGAATCGCGGATGCAGCCATCGATGACGACGCCGGCACCGCCCCGTCCCGCGAAGAAGGTCAGCATCATCTCACCGAAGATGCCACTGCCGAGATCGCCGCGCGCGTCGACGACGATGACGTCGCCCGGCTGGGTGGGATACATCACATGCCGGTGCAGCTGCTTTTCCGGATCCTCGTATTCGGCCGCGCCATAGAGATCCTCTCGCTTCGGCATGCATTGCAGCGTCAGTGCGGGCCCCGCCACCGTCCGGCCCTTGACCAGCGGGCGCGGCCCCCGGATCTGCGGGTCGCGGATGCCGAGATGCTGCGCGAGTTCGCTGGCGAGCGTCGCCGATCCGATCCGCGCCAATGCATCGACGACCGCGCGCGGCGGCCGGACGATGTCCTTGTAGTCGAAAGGATTGTCCAATCTTGCCTCCATTTCTCCGCCCGCCTCCGGCCGCGCCGTGAACAAGCGGGGCCAGTGACTGCGTTAACCTGATGGGCGGCCCGGCGAGCGCCGGACCAAGTGTGAATGCCAGGATCAGCCGCGGACCGCGCCCGAGACGAGGCCCTTCACGAGCAACCCTTGCGCAAACCAGACGAAGATCAGCGTCGGGATCACCATGAGCACGCCGGCGGCCGACATGGCGCCCCAGTCGATGCCGAACTGCGACACGAAATTGGTGAGGCCCACCGGTAGCGTTTGGGCTGCCTCCGACGAGGACAGCGTCAAGGCCAGCAGCAGGTCGTTCCAGGTGAAGAGGAATGTGATGACGGCCGTGGCGCCGATGCCGGGGGCGATCAGGGGCGAGACGATCTGGACGATGATACGCAGCGTGCTCGCACCGTCCATCTGCGCCGATTCCTCGATCTCCTTCGGCAGATCCTGGATGAACCCCATCAGCAGCCAGATCGCGACCGGCAGCTTTGAGGCGGTGTGCGCCAGCACCAGCGCCGTCAGCGTATCGAGCAGGCCGATCGCCGCGAACACGGCGAAGAGCGGGATGGCGAGAGCCACCACAGGGATCATGCGCATGATGAGCAGGATGCTCACGATCACCTTTGCGCCCGGCAGGCGGAAGCGGGCCATCGAATAGGCGCAGGGGACGGCCAGCAGGATCACCAGCACGACCGTCGCAAACGAGACAATGATCGTGTTCCAGAGATAGCCATCAAGACCATACTGGCTGAACACCGCGACATACTGGCCGAACGTGATCGATGCCGGCAGGATGCGCACCGGCACCGCGAAGATGTCGGCCGAGTTTCGCAGCGAGGTCAAGACCAGCCAGGCGAGCGGGAAGATGGTCAGGAGCACCGTCCCGATCAGCACCAGATAACGGATGACGAGACCGGCGGTCACGCCCTCGCGAAGCTTCGGGCGCCTCCGGCGCATGCCCATGCGATGTTGCGCGATATCGGTCATGAATTTCTCCGCAGCTTCCTTGCCGCCCATGGCGCGCCGTAAAGCAGCGCAAGGAACAGCAGCGACATGGCAAGGGCGACATAAGACACGGCAGAGGCGTGGCCGAACGAGGCGCTCTGGAAGGCCGATTGGTAGGCGTTGACGGTGATGAGGCTGGTAGCGCCGCCTGGACCGCCCTGCGTCATCAGCCAGACAACGTCGAAGGTGCGGAAGGTATCGATGATCCGCAGCATCAGCGCGATCATGAGGATCGGACGCATCAGCGGCAGCGTGATGTGCCAGAAGATGCCCCATGACGAGGCGCCGTCGACCTGCGCCGCCTCGATCGGCTCCTGCGGCAGCGATTGCAGGCCGGCGAGGAAGAGGAGCACCAGCAGCGGCGTGTTCTGCCAGATGTCGGCGATCATGACCGACGCCAGCGCCCAGTTGGGATCGGAGAGCCACGGCGCTTCCGGCAAGCCGAGAAAGCGGAGAATGCCGTTGACGAGGCCGTACTGTCCGTTGAACAGCCAGCGGAAATTTAGGCCGACAACGGCAGGCGCGATCATTGGCGGCACGAGGAGCAATGTCCGCGCCAGCTTCAGCCCGCGCAGGCGGCCATTGACCAGCACCGCGACGCCCATGCCGGCAGCCACCTCCACGACGATGGTGACGGCGGAAAAGATGAGCTGGACACGCAGTGTCTGCTTGAAGCCGAGGGAGTTGAAGGTATCGCGATAGTTGGAAAGACCGACGAAATATTGCGATGGAGAGCTGAGGTCCCAGCGATAGAAACTCATCACGAATGAGTAGATCAGCGGATAGATCAGGATCGCGATCATCACGATCAGCGCCGGACTCGCGAACAGATATCCCTTCTGCCAGGAAGGAGCCAGTGGCGAACCTCGCCACCGGCGCCCCGCCGGCTGTGCGGCGGCTGTCATGCTAGTTGTATGCCCCTGCCTGCGTCATGATCTGCAAGGCTTCGGCTGATGCCTGGTTAAGGGCGTCCTCGGGTGACTGCTGGTTGCTGAGCGCGCGCTCGATGGTCGAGAACATCAGCGTGCAGACACGCGAGAAGCCGGGGAGCTTCGGCCATTCCTTGCCGGTGGCGATCGTCTGCTCGAGTTGAGCCAGCCACTCTGCCTTGGCGCCGCTCGCTTCCGAAACGACCTGCTTCGCGACCGAAAGACGGCTCGGGAAGTTGGAGTAGTCGTTGAAGTTGAGAAGCTGCGCCTCAGGGCTCACCGTGTATTTGATGAACTCGACAGCAGCGTCCTTCTTCTTGGACATGCTGTTGAGCGCCATCGCATGCGAGATCGCGCAGGAAATAGCGGTCTTGTTGCGCACATAAGGCGCCGTCGACCACTTGCCGACCACCTTCGACGTCTCGGGATTGGAGAGCGTCGAGAAGGCGCCGGGCCAGTCGAACGTGTCCATCACGGCACCGGATGAGAACTGGGTCGAGTTCTCGTTCCACTGGTAGGAAACCGCGTCCGGCGGCACGACCTTCCACTTCTGGATCAGGTCGCGGTAATAGGTCAGCGCTTCGATGCCGGGTGCCGCGTTGAAGGATGGCTTGCCCGCATCGTCGACCCAGTCGCCGCCAGCCTGCCACAAGAGGTCGGAGAAGGTGCGCTGCGCCGGATCACCCTGACCCGGCACGACAAGGCCGTAATAGCCATTGCCCGTCAGTTTCTGGCTGACATCGACGAGATCCTCCCAGGTCACCGCAGCCTTGAGACCATGCTCGGCATAGACGTCCGAGCGGTAATACTGCGTCCGCGCATCCATGTTGCGCGGAATTGCGGCGAGACCCTTGGTCTTCGGATTGACGAGGTAGTCGACGCCGACCTGATAGAAATCCTTCAGCTCGTCTTCCGTGAAATATTCATTGAGCGGCGCGAAATAATTGAAGAACGAGTCGATCTGCGCGGTATGCGTGCTGAAGACGTCGTAAAGGTTGCTCCTGGCAGCACCAAGGGTCACGACCTTGGTCGTGAGCGGCGTGAATTCGAGCAGGTCATACTTGACCTTGATGCCGGTCTTCGCCGTGAAGTCGGCGACGACCTTCTCCCAGTATTTTGGATAGAGCGGGCCGCCGGTGATCAGCAAAGCCCGGATCTCGGTCGTTTCCGCTCTCGCGATCCGCGGAGCAAAAGTTCCCGCTCCAAGAACCGCTGCGGAACCACCCAGGAATCCGCGCCTGGAAAGCCTGTCAAAAGCCATTCTTACCTCCCTATTTTCGCTTGGTTGTTGGTTGCTCGCCGCCGACATGCTCCTCCACGGCGATGGCGTCGTTCTATGACTTCGCGTGTCTCGGCCACGCTCGCCGAGCCTTGATCCGATCTGCCACCATGTCTGGTGCGCTGCAGGAAAGTGCCGGAGACGACGCGCCGCAGACGGCTGTGTTGCCCGCTGCTGACGGTCATGAGGCGTTGCGGAGACCCGGTGTCTCCGGAGGGCAAGGCTGCCCGCGCGCAAGTCGGCGGAAATGTCGACGGCGTGGCCGGCGAACGCGGCCGGCTGTCGATGCCACAGTGCCGGCATATGAAGGGTCGTTCTCGACGAACATCAGGCGTTGCTCCTCCCCACCGTGCCAATGGCCAGTGCGAGCGACGGACAGCGTTGCGCTCAAGCGCTTATATGCTTATCGACTTGTCCGATAAGATGATGCTACTATCGCATTGAGCGGCGGTCAAGTATCACCAGCCCATGAACAGCCACGGATCGCCGAAAGGGGATCGGTTGGCGCCGGGGGGCGATCGATGCGAGCAAAAGACAGCGCAAGGCGATCCGCAGGTCCGCGTGCGATTGCGGGACCGGCGGCTCATGTCGGCCGGGACAGGGCCGCGCCGACACGACATCGCAGCCCTCACGGCGTGACATCACCAGACCTGCAGAGCGAGAGCACCGGCGATTGGGCGCCTGTCGCATGGCGGTCGGCATTTCTGCCTCGCCCAGCGGTGGCGCACATCGTCCAGCCGGCTCCGTCCGACGCTTTTCCGGCAGTGACGCGCGCCGTGCATCACCGTAGTCTGGCGCAACCAGTCATTCCCAGAGTTTGAGGCGCACCCATTGCCGATAAAGGTCCAGCTCCGCACCCTGCCGACACAAGTCGCCGGCGTCCTGATCCGGCGCATCGCCACCGATGCGTATCCGGACGGGCTGGTGCCTTCTGAACTGCAGATCTCGATGGAATTCGGCGTGTCGCGCGCCGTCGCCCGTGAGGCGCTGAAGATCCTGAGCTCGCTGGATATGGTCGACATCGCCCAAGGCCGCCGCGTCACGCTGCGGCCGATCGCCGAATGGGATTATCTGAGCCCACTTTTGATCGAGTGGCTGCCGAAACCCCAGGTGCGCGAACTGCTGCATGAATTGCGCGACGCGCGCCTCATTCTCGAGCCTGCAATCGCGGCGGAGGCTGCTGTCCGCGTCACGGGAGAAGATCTCGAGCGCCTGCGCGGGATCCTTGATGCGATGGCCAAGCATGAAGACGATCCCGACGGGTATCTCCGCGTCGATCTGGAATTCCACATGGAGATCTGCCGTGCGACCCGCAATCGCATCCTCGATCGCTTCATGTATTCCTCGCGCTGGTGGCAACTCGCCAGCCGGCGGGTCAGCAACCAGGCGCCGCACGCGCTGCCGATCGCCACGCAGCAGCACCGCGCGGTGTTCGAATCATTGGCTGCGCGCGATCCGCGCCGCGCTGAGGACGCGATGCGGGTGCATCTCGAGGCGAATCTGGTCGGCATCATGATGGTCGACGAAGGCGCCGACTTCCAATAGCCGGGAAGTCCGCTCCAGGCCTACGCGCAGCTGCTTTCCCGGCTGTGGCAAGGCGAGGCCGAAGCGCGGGCAGCGCCGGCACGGCCCGTCGGCATACCTCCCTGGCCGCCATGGCGACGACCCAAAGGCCGAACGATTCTGCTCAAGTCCACTTGTCAGATAAGTCGATCAGCGTATAAACCTATCACAAAAGCGGCGCATGGAACGGCCGCTGGAATGGGAGGATGAATATGCAGCAGCGCCGTCTTGGGTCGTCGCCTGTTTCCGTCTCGGAGATCGGCTTGGGAACATGGGGCATGTCCGGCGCTTTCTGGGGCGCCGCGAACGATGCGGAATCGATCCGCGTCATCCATCGCGCGCTGGAACTGGGCGTCACGCTGATCGACACGGCCGAGGCCTATGGCAACGGACACTCGGAAGAGGTCCTTGGCGAGGCGCTGAAGGATCGCCGCTCCAAGGCCGTCATCGCGACCAAGGTCGCCCCGAACCATCTCGATCCGCGCGAACTCGAATCGGCTCTTGAAGGATCGCTGAAGCGCCTCCAGACCGACTATGTCGATGTCTATTTCATCCATTGGCCCAATCCGGATTTTCCGGTCGGACCGACAATGGAGGCCATGGAGCGCCTGCGCGCCGCCGGCAAGATCCGCGCTGTCGGCGTCTCCAACTTCTCGCCCGCCGAAATGGACAAGGCGCGTGAACACGGCACGATCGACGTTCTTCAGCCGCCTTACAACATGCTCTGGCGCGAGGTCGAGGCGGCAACGCTCCCCTATTGCCGAAAGAATAATATCGGCGTCATGCCCTATAGCGGCCTCGCGCAGGGCCTGCTCACCGCGACATTGTCGCGAGACACAGTCTTTGCCGAAGGTGACCAGCGCCGCACGACGCTGCTGTTTCAGCCCGGCACCTATGAGCAATCGCTCGATGCAGTCGAGGGCCTTCGCCCCATCGCAGCGAAATACGGAAAGTCGGTGCCGCAGCTGGCCGTGCAGTGGCTGACGAGCCGCCCCGGCGTCAGCTCGCCGCTCCTCGGCGCGCGCACCGTCGCTGAAATGGATGAGAACGCCGCAAGCGTCGGCTGGGCGATCTCGGAAGAGGACATCGCCGCGATCGACCGGGTGACCAAGCCGATCTGGGCGTCCATCGCCGGCAAGGGCAACATGTTCGGCTACATCGTCAGCCCCACCAAGGCGAAGTCGGCCTGACCACATCCGCGGCCGGAGTGGCCGTCTCGATCCTGTAGGCGAGACGTGCCCTCCTCCCTCCGGCCGCGGATACGTCTTCCGTCCGGCGGATGATGCGCGAGCATGCGCCGGTTGCCGCCCTGCCGGCGCCGCGCATTCGCATCACCGCATCGCGGACCGCGAACCGTTCAAACCGATCCATCGACACGCATGAACGCGTCGAGACCCAAGGCACAAGGGAGAGAGCAAGAGATGAAAATCGTCGACATCAAGACGGCCGTCGTGGCCTATCACGGCCATGCGACGCTGGTCCGCATTGATACCGACGAGGGCATCGTCGGCTATGGCGAGGCCAATCCGGACGCCGGCGCGGGGTCGATTGTCGGCCTCATCAATGACCTGAAGCACGAGCTGATCGGCGAAGATCCCCGCAATGTCGACTATTGCTGGGACAAGCTGCGCCGCAATCACGTCTTCTCCGGCGCGCAATCGGGCATCTTCCTGATCGCTCTCTCCGGCATCGAGATCGCGCTCTGGGACATTGCCGCCAAGGCCGCTGGCCAGCCGCTCTACCGCATGTTCGGCGGAAAATATCGCGACAAGGTCCGCCTCTATGCCGATTGCGGTGATGGCGACGACGCGTCGGGCTCGCCCGCCGGCTGCGCTGCCCGTGCCAAGCGCATGGTCGCGGAAGGCTTCACCGCGCTGAAATTCGACATCGACAATCTGAAGCATCCCGCGAAATTCGACGAGATGAACCCGACGGCCAACGCCGCCGAAATCCGCACCATGGTCGAGCGCGTCGCCGCGGTGCGCCAGGCCGTCGGACCCGACATCGACCTCTGCATCGACCTGCACGCCCGGTACGACGTGCCGAGCGCCAGCCGCATCGCGTGGGAGATGGAGCCGTTCAACCTTCTCTGGCTGGAAGAACCTATCCCGGCCGAGAATGTCGACGCCCTTCGCCAGGTGCGCAATCGCAGCCGCACGCCGATCTGCATCGGCGAGAACCTCTATACCCGCTGGGGCTTCCGCGAGGCGCTGCAGCAGCAGGTCTGCGACGTGGTCATGCCCGACGTGCCGAAATGCGGCGGCCTTTCCGAAAGCCGAAAGATCGCGCAGCTCGCCGAGACCTATTACATTCCGTTCGCGCCGCATCTCGTGTCGTCGCCGCTTGGCACGATGGCGACCTGCCATGTCTGCGCCTCGGTGCCCAATTTCCTCGTTCTGGAATGGCACGCCCTCGAGGAGCGCGAGGTCTGGGACAGCTATGTGAAGCTGCCGAAAGGCGCCAAGTCGATCGTCGAGGACGGCCATATCGTCATACCGGAAGTCCCCGGCATTGGCGTCGAGCTCGACATGGACAATGTGCGCCGCCACGCGGTGGCCGGCTACGGCGTCTTCGAATAGCAGGCCGAGGGGGCCAGGATCGGCCGCTCCCGCCTGGGACGGCCGGCAAGAAAGCGGCAGGGCTCTGGCCCTGCCGGACGCATGACATCCCTCGCATCGGAGCCAGCCATGGGCAAGCGCGTGATCTTCACCGGCGGCAGCGGCAGGGTCGGCCGCACTGTTCTTCCCTATCTGCAGTCGCAAGGTCACCAGATCCTCAATCTGGATCTCACGCCAGTCGACATCCCCGGCATCAACACGATGATCGTCGACCTCGCCGACAGCGGCCAAGCCTTCAACGCTCTCTCGACGCATTTTGGCTTCGAGGAGTATTTCGCCGGCACCGGCCTGCCTCCCGTCGACGCCGTCGTCCACTTCGCGGCCATCCCGCGGATCTTCGCGCGCCCCGACAACACGATGTTCGCGGCCAATGTCCTCTCCACCTACAATGTCATCGAGGCGGCCACGAAGCTTGGCATCCGCAAGGTGATCACCGCCTCGAGCGAAACCGTCTATGGCGTCTGCTTCGCCGAAGGCCGCCGCGAATTCGACAGTTTTCCCGTGGACGAGGACCACGACACGGATCCGACCGACAGCTACGGGCTGTCGAAGGTCGTCGGCGAGAAGATCGCCCGCTCCTTCGCCACGCGGAGCGGCGCCGATATCTATGCGCTCAGGATCGGCGCCGTCACGCTGCCTGAGGACTATGAGCGCTTCCCGGCCCAGGCGCTTGATCCGGAGCGGCGGCATCGCGATGCGTGGAGCTATATCGACGCGCGCGATCTTGGGCAGATCGTGCATCGCTGCATCGAAACCGACGGGCTCGGCTTCCAGGTGTTCAACGCCACCAATGACCGGATCATCGCCAACGAGCCGACGGCGGAATTTCTTGCCCGCGTCGCGCCCGAAACCCCGATAACGCGTGCCATGGGGGAGTACGAAGCACCGCTTTCCAACCGCAAGGTCCGGGAAATGCTGGGCTTCGAGGAGCAGTATCGCTGGACGGACATCGTCGCGAAGGACAAGCCGAGCTGAACGGCGCGTGTCGACCTACTCCATTTGCCATGCGGACGCGCGGACCTAGACTTCCAAAGCCACGCCTAAGCTTTCGGTGAATATTTCGATTTCATGCCGATACGCTCGCGGAACCTCGGCGCCATCCGACCCTTGTATTGGTTGACCATGCCAATCTAGAGGAACGCGGATGGCTCGACTTGCGGTTGCATCACCTGAGCATCGACGGACTTCGGTCGAGGAGCCCGCCAGCGCCCACCCCGCTCCGGCCGGGCGGCGACGCGATCGCCTCCCCATGCGGACAGAACAGGGGGATGCATCGTGAAAGCGCTCGTCTGGCACGGCAAGGAGGATATCCGCTGCGACAGCGTCACCGATCCCACGATCGAGGATCCGCGTGACGCGATCATCAAGGTGACGAGTTGCGCCATCTGCGGATCTGATCTCCACCTCTTCCACAATCTGGTTCCGGCCATGCTGCCCGGCGACATCATGGGCCATGAAACGATGGGCGAGGTCGTCGAGGTCGGATCCGGGATTGGCAATCATCTCAAAAAAGGCGACCGGATCGTCGTACCCTTTACAATCACCTGCGGCGAGTGCGACCAGTGCCGGCGCGGCAATTTCTCGGTATGCGAGCGGACCAACCGTCGCAAGGATCTCGCCGACAAAGTCTTCGGACATACGACGGCCGGGCTGTTCGGCTACTCCCATCTGACGGGCGGCTATCCGGGCGGCCAGGCGGAATATCTCCGCATTCCCTTCGCGGACTCGACGCATATCAAGGTGCCCGACAGCCTTTCGGACGAGCAGGCCTTGTTCCTCAGCGACATTCTGCCGACCGGCTGGCAGGCCGCCGTCCAATGCGACATCGAGCCGACGGACACCGTTGCCGTCTGGGGCTGCGGGCCGGTCGGCCAGATGGCGATCCGCAGCGCCATCCTGCTCGGTGCCCGGCAAGTGATCGCCATCGATCGTCTGCCCGAGCGTCTCAGCATGGCGGAGGCGGCCGGCGCGATCACGATCGACCGCGACCAGGAGAGCGTCGTCGAGCGGCTGAACGAGCTGACAGGCGGCAAGGGTCCCGAAAAGTGCATCGACGCGGTCGGCACGGAGAGCCATGTCGCGCTTTCGTTGCCTGACACGATCTACGACCGCGGCATGCAGATGCTGATGATGGAGAATGACCGCCCGCACGTGCTGCGCGAGATCATCTATGTCTGCCGTCCCGCGGGGATCGTCTCGGTTCCTGGCGTCTATACCGGGCTCGTCGACAAGATCCCGCTGGGCGCCGCAATGAACAAGGGCCTGACTTTCCGCATGGGGCAAACTCATGTGAAGCGCTGGACGGATGATCTCGTCCGCCGCATCGAGGAAGAGGAGATCGACCCTTCCTTCGTCATCACCCACACGGCCGGCCTGGAAGAAGGCCCGGAGATGTACGGCCTGTTCCGCGACAAGCGCGACAGCTGCATCAAGGTCGTCCTCAAGCCGTAACGAGGTAATCCGATGTTCTCGCTCGCCAATCTGACGCGTCCCGCCGCAGACCCCAAGATCATCGCCACCGGCCCTTCCAGCCTGCCAGGCTCCGACAGGCTCGCGCGCGGTCTTGGCTGGTTCAGCATCGGGCTCGGCCTGACGGAATTGCTCGCGCCCAAAGCCTTGACGCGCTGGCTCGGCATGTCTGGCATGGAGGGTCTCGTCCGCTGTGTCGGCGTTCGCGAAATCGCAGCGGGCGTGCTGACCCTTTCAACGGAAAAGCGGACGGGCGTCGCCAGCCGCATCTTCGGCGATGGGCTGGACATCGCCGCCCTGGCGACGGCGCTTGGACCCCATAATCCCAAGCGGCACAATGCCGGACTGGCACTCGCCCTTGTCGCTGGCGTGACTTTGCTCGACATCGCCACCAGCAAAGCGCTCGCCGATAGCCATGCGCGCCGCGAAAAGCCACGCAGCTTCAGCGATCGCAGCGGCTTTCCGAAGGGAACAGCAGCTGCGCACGGTGCGGCGCGGCAGGAGCGGCAACGGAAATCGGATCAGGAGTCAGCCAGAGAACAGCCACGGCAGGCAGGCCCTCATCCCGGACCGAAGACGGACGGCCCCACAGCGGCTGCAAGCGGCCATCCCCCGGAGCGCACCAAGGCGTCCGAGCAGGCACGGAGTGACCGGCCGAACGGCCCGGAGAGTGCGTCAACCACACCGACCTCGCACGAGCCGAAACTATACCCCGGGTGATCGCTGCCAAAAGCTACGGCACTGCGGCATCAGCGGAACGTCTCGCACAACGAACCGCAGCCCAAGCACAGCGAAAAGCCAGTCAGTGCTTGTGGAGCGGACCCAGCAACCGGACATATTCGGCCTCGGGCACACCATAGGCGTCGGCGGCAAAGGCCTTCAGCCCTTCCCGATCACGGATCGTCACCAATCCGCGGGTCGAGTGGATGAAGCGGTTTCCCTCAAGCACATGCAAGGCTGTCGTGACGCTGGGTCGCCGCACGGCGAGCATGATGGAAATATATTCGTGGGTCAGCGCGATCTGATTTCCGTCGACGCGATCGTGACACATCAGCAACCATCGTGCCAACCGCTCCTCTACGTGGTGAACGGCGTTGGAAAGAGCAGTATAGGCGGATTGCGTCGATAGAACTTGTACAAATCGAAGAAAGACAGCGTGCAGACCGGGATTATTGCTCAGGACTTTTTTGAATTGTTCAGCCTCGACGCGATAACCATGCCCGGCGACCTGAACGGTTATGTCGTGAACGATCGAATCGGAACCGAGGATCGCGGCCGTCGGCATGATGCCGTCCCGGCCGACAAGCCCGACTTCGGCTTTCAGACCCTCCGGTGATCGGCCGACGATCGAGCCAATTCCCGACTCGATAAAATAGTAATGGGTGATCGGCTTTTCAGCCTCCACAACGATATAGCTTTTCGGCAGATCGACAGGTTCGAGATGAGACGCCAGGGCCTCGAAGTCTGCGGGCTCGAGAAGGGTCAGGATCTGATTCTGCAGGGCGGATTGCCGGAGGCGCATTGAAGGCCCTTCTCGCGGGAGCATGGGAGCTCGGTCGTAGTCGCTGGAAGGCCAAGCAATCGAAGCCCTCTCGTAGTTCTGCAACATGTCCCATTCAAGGCAGGGTCAGCCAGCGTACAGTGCATTGACCAGCGGCCGTCACACACTACGGTCGTGGAAGCACATGTTCTGGATGCTTGAGCGCGAGACCACGACGAATGCAGGCCGATGGGTTTCGTCTCATCATCGTCGAAGACGAGCCGATCATTGCGATGATGGTTGAGGAGATGGCCATCGAGCTTGGATGGCGAGTCGAGGGCCTGGCCGATTCCGAGGCTGGCGCCGCCGCATTGCTCAACACTTCAAAACCGGACCTCGCTCTGCTCGATATCCATCTGGGCAGCGACTCCGGCCTGCGCGTTGCGGAGATATGTCGAGGTCGCGGTGTTCCGGTCGTCTTCATGACAGGATATCCGGAGACCGACATCCCGCCGCGATGCGGCGACGCGCCGATCCTGTTGAAGCCGTTTCTGCCGGCTGAACTGGGGCGCGCGGCAAAGCGCAGCCTTCAGTCGGGAAGCGCTACCTCGCCCTGCGATCATTCCTGACGGCGCGGATCGGGCAGCTCACAATGCGAACGCGCCGCCGGCATGATCTCGCGCCAAACGAGCCGGCTCGCACTGTCAGCGACAGCGCCATTCAGCGTCCTGCCGGAGAGGCGGCACCGCGAGCTAGCGCCAAGGTCCGCTATCGAACCAAGCGGGAACACCGGCCCGTCGAGGTCATTGATTTTCCGCAGCCTGGGAGATGGTTCCGGGTCATGTGAGGAAACCCAAAATGGGAAATCAAAGCAATCAGAGCGGCGGCTCCACCCGTGGCGGCACGCCGGAACAGCATGCCGAGGCCGGCCGCCAGAGCCACAAGAACGACGACGCCAAGAGCAGCGCGGGCAGCAAGTCATCAGGCGCTCAGCAGGGTGGCTCGACCCGTGGCGGCACGCCCGAGCAGCACGCCGAGGCTGGGCGCCAGAGCCACAAGAACGATGACAACAAGAGCAGCGGCGAGAGCCGTTCGTCGGGCGGCCAGCAGGGTGGCTCGACCCGCGGCAGTTCGACCGAACAGCACGGCGGCACAGGCCGTCAGAGCCACAAGACCGACAAGTAATCGACCTTGGCCCATCCCCGCGAAGGGGATGGGCCTTTCTTCGCGCGAAATGCGCACCGGCACATGCTTCAGTTCAGGTTGGCCTGAGTAAAGGTCAACGACAGGCGATGAGAGGTTGCCAGCCAAGCCTCGCCGCGCGCCTTCGGGCGAAGGCCTTGAAGCGCACGATCACCATGGCGAGGATCGCCGTCACCCGCTCCTGCCGCAACCCGTCGACGACATAGGCCGAGACGCCGGCATCAACAGCCGCCTCGATCGTCGCGAGGCCCGAGCGATCGACGAACATCGCGATCGGACGCTTCACTGCAAGCGAAAGCTGGAACATGTTTTCCAGCATGTCACGATTGGGATTTTCGAGATTGATGACGATGACATCGGGTTCGAGCTCGGCGATTCGCCTGGCGATGCCCGGCACGTCATGGACCAGCGTGGCACGCTCATGCCCGGCATCGCGCAGTCCCGCTTCGATGATCGAAGCGCGGATGCGGGTCTCGTCGATGACCAGGATTGTGAGCGGGGCTGGATTCATGCAGCCATAGTGCCGAGAAGGACGCTTTGCACGATGCGGCAAAGCCGGCTCTGTCGATCAAGGCGCAATGTCGGCATCCGCCCTGCTGGTTCGTTCTTGGGAAGGAAGCTGCAAACTGGCGCGTTCGGCCTCGAGAGGCCCGGCCATCACGGCAGTATCCTCGACAGCGTCCCTCGAGCAACCGGAGCCTCGGCATGCCCCCCGTCATCACAGCCTTTGAAAAATCCCCCGACCGCGGCCGCGGGCAGGCGCGCGACATGCGGGTCCGCTGGGCGTTTGAAGAGGTGGGGCAGCCTTATGAGGTTCGCCTCGTCTCTTTCGCCGACATGAAGGAGCCGGCCCATCGCGCGCTCCATCCTTTCGGGCAGATTCCGACCTATGAGGAGGACGGCCTCGCGCTTTTTGAGTCCGGCGCCATCGTGCTGCATATCGCGGAGCGCCATGACGGGCTGCTGCCGGGCGATGCGATGGCCCGGGCGCGGGCGATCACATGGATGTTCGCTGCACTCAGCACCCTGGAGCCGCCAATCCTTGATCTTACCTATGCAAAGATCGTCGAGCGCGCCGAGCCCTGGTATGCGCAGCGCCTGCCGATCGTCGAAGATCGGATTCGCGTGCGGCTCAACGAGCTCTCCCTGCGTCTCGGCGATGCCGAATGGCTCGATGGCGATTTCAGCGCTGGCGATCTGATGATGGTAACGGTGGTGCGCCGGCTGAACGGATCTGGCCTTCTGGAGGACTATCCCCGTCTCCTTGCCTATGTTGCGCGCGGCGAAGCGCGGCCGGCTTTCCAGCGCGCCTTCGACGACCAATTGGCGGTCTTCACCGCCGCGTCGGCTGGTTGACTGGAACGCGCCGGATGGAGCTGCCGCGTTGACTGCGGGCAGAAGCGGCCCGACACTCGGTCGCGCCGCCTTCACCGCCGCCGCAGACCAGCAAGAGAGAGCATCATGACCGTCAAGGAACTCATTGCGAAGCTCGAAGCCCTCAACCTGCCCGATGCCGAGGTGATGATCGCCGGGGAGGATGACGGCTTCGACCTCGTCCGGCGCGTCGACACGCGCAACGTCAAGGAGACGCCCGTAGAGACCTGGACAGCGAGCGATCTTGAGCTCGCGGATGCGTCTGACGGCGTGACGTTCGCCTATTTGAGCACGAGCGCCTGACCTCCGATGACCGACAAGGATGACAAGGACAGCGGCGCGGCGTCGCGGCTGATCGACCAGCGCATCAGCGAGCTCGGCGATTGGCGCGGTGAACGGCTCGCACATATGCGGATGCTGATCCGCGCGGCCGAACCGGGCATCATTGAGGAATGGAAATGGCGCGGTGTGCCGGTCTGGTCGCATGCCGGCATCATCTGCACCGGGGAAACCTATAAGGAGGTCGTGAAGCTGACCTTCGCCAAGGGCGCATCGCTGCCGGACCCCTCAGGCCTCTTCAATGCCAGCCTCACCGGCAACACGCGCCGGGCGATCGATATTCGCGTCGGCGACACCATCGACGATGAAGACTTCAAGGCCCTCGTCCGTGCGGCGGCCGCGCTGAACAGCGCACCACGCCCTGCCCGCACCAGAACGCCGGCCGCGCGGTAGCGGCCGGGAATTTCGCGTGCGCCCGGTCAGCCGGTGCCGCACGCCGATCGTCCTCCATCATTTCCGAAGTCGTGAGCAAGGACTCGACGGATACGCTCGACTCCGCTAGAAATCGTACACGAAATGAATTGCATTGTGCGCTAAGCTGCTGACGCGCGGATCTTGGGACATACGAAGCCGGTCGATGAACACGCTTGCCAGCCTCGATGCGCCGCTGTTCCAACCGCTCGACCGCGAGGCCTCGATTTATGAGGCGATCCGCGAGGACATCATCTCCGGCCGCCTGCCCGCTAATGCCCGCCTGATCGTCGCCGACCTGGCTGCCCAGCACGGTACGTCAACCAATCCGGTGCGCGAGGCGCTGCAGCAGCTTCGCGGCGAAGGCTTCGTCGTGATGGCGCAGAACCGCGGCGCGCGCGTGCGGCCGATCGACGAGGACTTCATTCGCGACATCTACGAGATCGAGGTGCTGATCGAGCCGGCATTGACGCGCTGGTTTGTCGGCATCGCCACCGACCCCGATATCGAGACGCTCGAAGCGCTGCACGCCGAAATGGTCGCGCTGAACTACGCCGACCCGATCCGTCACGGCCTACTCGATACGCAGTTCCATCACACGATGTATCAGCGCCACTACAACCGCCACGCTGTCGATCTGTGGTGGAAGCATCGCGAGATCCTGCGCGCGATCAGCCGCCGGCATCGGACCTCGCTCGGCCGCCAGGCCGCCGTCATGCGGGAGCATGCGGAAGTGCTTGAGGCGATCAAGGCACACGACGATCAGGCCGCTGCAGCGATCATCGCGCGGCATGTCGAAGGATCCGGCCGGCACATCATCGAGCAAATGCGCGCGTCGCGGCACAATATCCATAAAGACAAGGTGGAATAACCACCATGATTAATCCTATGGAGGGAATGTCTTGTCCATTGCGTCAGAGCCACTGGAGCTAGTCGAGAGCGTCGAGAACGGCATTCGCACGGCCTCGCAGCCATCAAAGCTTCGGATTACAGATGTCCGCGTGGCGACGATTGTCGGGCACGGCTATTATCCGATCCTCCGGATCGATACGAACCAGGGCATCTATGGCCTTGGCGAAGTGCGCGATGGCGCCCATCCGGACACCGCGCTTAGGCTGAAGCATCTGCTGATCGGCCAGAACCCGTGCAATGTCGACTACCTCTTCAAGTCAATCAAACGCTATGGCGGCGACAGCCGCGAGGCCGGCGGCGTCTGCGGCATCGAGATCGCGCTGATGGATCTCGTCGGCAAGGTCTATGGCATCCCCTGCTATCAGCTGCTCGGCGGCAAATATCGCGACAAGGTTCGGCTCTATGGCGATACCCCCGCGCCGCGCAATCAGACGCCCGAGGGCTATGTCGAGGTCGTGATGAAGCGCAAGGCGCTCGGCCTCACCTTCATCAAGTTCGATCTTCCGGCGCGGCTGTTCGAAAAGACGCCGGGCGCGCTGGTCGGCAGCGCGACCAAGCATGAGTATTATCAATATAATCAATGGTATGTGCCGGGCCGTGGCGCGGGTCCGCGTATCAGCGAGCGCGGCGTGGAACTTGCGGCGGAAATCTGCGGCGCGGTCCGCGCGGCCGTCGGCGACGAGATCTCGCTCTGCACCGATCATTTCGGTGAAGGTTATGTCACCGCCGACGAGGCGATCCGTATCGGCAAGGCGATCGAGCCCTATAATCTCGCCTGGATCGAGGATGTCATGCCCTGGCGCGACATCGCCGGGCACAAGAAGGTGGCCGATGCGCTGCTGACGCCGGTCGCAGCCGGCGAAGATCTCTATCTCTTCGAGGGCTTCCGCGAGGCGATCGAGACCCGCGCCTTCGACATCATTCATCCCGACATGCTGTCCTCGGGCGGCCTTTCCGAGACCAAGCGCATCGCCGACCATGCCGAGCGCTACGGCATCCCGACCGCGCTGCATGCCTGCTGCTCGCCGGTCGGCTTCATGGCGAATGTTCATCTCGGCGCATCGATCGCAAGCCTTGTCGCCGTCGAGCATCACGGTCTCGACCTGCCGTTCTTCCGCGATCTCGTGAAGGGTCTCGACGCCAACTACATGGCCGACGGCTATGTGACCGTGCCGGATGCGCCGGGTCTCGGCATCGACCTCAACGAGGACGTGATCCGCGAGAACCTTCGCAAGACCGCCAGCTATTTCAACGACACCACCGAATGGAACGAACTGCGCGTCGGCGCCGACTTCCGAGGACATGAGGACGACTGAACCGATGCCTCCGTCCAAAAGGCATGCTCAGCGCGAAAGACATCCATGAAAATCAAAGACGTGAAATGCGCGGTTATCGGCCGCCATCCTATTGTCCGCATCACGACTGACGAGGGCCTGCACGGGCTTGGCGAGGTTGAATGGACCAAGCCCTATCTGAAGCCATTCGTGCTGCAGTTTCGCGAGGCACTGATCGGCGAGGATCCGACCGATGTCGAGCGCTGCATGCTGAAGATCCGCCAGCGCGGCAGCTTCAAGCCCTATGGCGCCGCGGTGAGCGCCATCGAGCACGCCCTGTGGGACATCGCCGGCAAGGCGGCCAATGTGCCCGTCTACAAGCTCCTTGGCGGCAAGGTGCGCGACAAGGTCCGCGTCTATAATGGCTCGGTCCGGCGGCCGATGACGGGTACCCGCCCCGAGGACTATGCCGCCGAATGCAAGTGGATGATGGAGCAGCCCGAAAACTTCTTCATGGTGAAGCAGGGCATCAGCTTCCATTCGTCCATGAAGCGCGACTTCCCCGATTTCCATTACGGCATCCCGCAGAACAGCATATTCCACGGCGCCATGGATACCGGCCTCATCAGCGAGCGTGGCTTCAACCATATGCTCGATTGCGTTGCGGCGATGAAGGAAGTGCTCGGCGACAAGGTCAGCCTGGCGCTCGATTGCGGCCCCGGCTGGATGCTGCCGGACGCGATCCGCTTTGCCCGTGCGGTCGAGAAATACAACCTCATGTGGCTCGAGGACATGCTGACCGGCGACTATACGCCCTGGGTCAATCCGCAGCTCTATCGCGAATTGACGACATCGACATCGACGCCGATCCACACCGGCGAGCAGATCTATCTGCGCAACAATTTCAAGGAATTGATCGAGACGCAGGCGGTCAATGTCGTCGGTCCCGATCCCGCGGATGTCGGCGGCATCGCCGAGCTCAAATGGATCGCGGAACACGCGCAGATGCACTCGATCCTGATGGCGCCGCACGGCACAGCCAACGGCCTGCTCGGCCTCGGCGCGCTGATCAATGTCGCCGCGACTTTGCCGGCAAACTACATCGCGTTTGAATATCCGAGCGCTTCCGACCCGTGGTGGCACGACCTGGTCGAAGGCCTCCCGGAGAGGATCGTCACCGACAGCATGGTCGATCTCCTGGCAGCGCCAGGGCTCGGCCTCGACATCAATGCGGACGCCGCCAGGAAATATCTCCATGAAGATGACGCGGCCTTCTTCGACTGAGAAGGCCGCGCCTTTTTCAGGCGGCGGCGCGCTCGGCCATGCTGAGGAGACCCTGCATGTAGCCGATCGCATGGGCGCGGCCGCGATGGTTCCAGCTCGTGTCGCCATCCATCTGGGGCACGTGATCATCGAGCAGAAAGCCGGTGAAGCCGCTCGCATGCAGCAGCGTCATGATCTCGGCCGGATCGAAATTGCCCTCGCCGATGAAGCATTCGGTGAAATCCGGCACCGTGCCTTGCACATCGCGGAAATGGACGTAGAAGATCCGGCCCTTCGGTCCGAAGAAGCTGATCATCTCGCGCACATTGTCGGCGCCGCCGGGCATTTCGGAGCAGCAGCCGAGGCAGAGATCGAGGCCCCAGGCGGGGCTGTCGGCATAGCGGGCATAGGCACGCTTGAAGTCAGTCGTGTCCTTGAAGATGCGGGCGACGCCGCCCAGCATCGGCACGGGCGGATCATCCGGATGCAGCGCGATCTTCACCCCCGCCTCGGTCGCGACCGGCAGCACGGCATCCATGAAATAGAAGTAGTTCGCCCACATCATCTCGGCGGTGACGATGCCGTCCTCCTCCTCGAAGAGGGGCATGGAATCGGCGCGGCCGAGCGTCGTCGGCATGAAGGAGCGCCAGGCGTCCTTGGACGCGCCCTCGACCTTCGCCATCTCGAAGCGCGTGTTGCCGGCGCCGCCGCGGCCGGGCGCCCGCCGATCGGTCCGCCAGACCGAATTCGGCATGAAATGCAGGCCGAGGATCGGCACGCCGGCGCGGCCGACATTCCTGAGCGTGCGGCAATAGTTCTCGATCTGCTCGTCACGCCCGGGAAGGCCGAGCATGGCCTTGTTGTAGAAATGGGTCGGGACATTCTCGATCGCCTCGAAGACCAGCCCCGCTGCTTCGACTTTCTCGACGAGACGGCGGATGTCGGCCTCTTCCCAGAAGAGATCGCCCGGCAGCGTCGGGTTGTTCATCTGGATGCCTTTGACGCCGATCTGCGCCGCAAAGCGCAGCTTCTCGTCCGTGAGCTCATGGAACTGGCCCACGGCAATGCGCATCGCGGGTTTCGACATCGTTCTTCTCCATTTCATCGACAGAGCTTGGGGGATATCCAACGCAGGAAAGAGCCGCTCGGAAGTGCGTTTCGCGATTGACCGAGTTGTAAAACTGACGTAACCCTATTGGAAACAATAGACAATAAGCGGATTGCTTTCAAATGGGCAATATCGCGAGGGAAGGAAAGATCGACAAGCTTGACATGGCGCTTGTAGCGCAATGGATTTCTATTGAGCGCGGCCACGAATACTTATTCGTCGCGCCAGGGATATCTATGTCCAAGCATTCATCGTCGTGGCGCTTGGTTGACATCCTCTGCCACGCCCGCGGCAACTGCCCGAAGCTTCGACCGCGCCTCACTGAAGAGCGCGCTGTCGCGACCAGATCCGAGCAGGCGAACAAGATCCCAAAGGGGACATCGCCATTATGATTTCGTTGTTGTCGTGAGGAGGGAAGCGGTCAACTGCGCCTGATCGGCGCCAAGCGGACGCAGATCATCGCATCTGCTTCAGTCAAACAGCTCAGGGAGGAGTTTCATCATATGGTCAAACTGACAAAACTTGCCGGCCTCGCGCTGGCAGCGGCGGCGTTTCTTGCGCCGGCCGCGTCTTATGCCGAGAGCCCCGGCTTGCCGGCGGCTCAGGAAATCGTTCCGAAGGGCCCGCTGCCCACCGTTCCGCGCAACCAGACGCTCAATCTCGCCTGGGGCGTTTCAGGCGGCACTTCGATCGGCACCACCAATCCGTGGGTGCTGCCGGGCTACACGCATCAGGAAGGCAACAACCTGCTGTTCGAGCCGCTGATGTATTTCGGCATCTTCAAGGATGGCGGCCAGTTCATTCCATGGCTCGCCGACAGCATGGAATACACGAAGCCTGATTTCACGGAACTCGAGATCAAGCTCAACAAGGACGCGAAGTGGAGCGACGGCAAGCCGGTAACGGCCAAGGACGTCGTCTACACCTTCGAAGGGCAGATGAAGTATGAAACGCTGCCTTATCACGCCCATTTCGACCAGTTCGTCGACAGCGTCACGGCCAAGGACGACCTGACGGTCGAGGTGAAGTTCAAGCAGCCGGCGCCGCGCTTCAAGTTCGAGGTGCTGACCGAGAAGTTCGATACCGGCCTGCCGATCGTGCCGGCGGAATGGGAATCGGCGCAGTCCAATCCCACGGCAGCCGTCGGCCTCGATCAGATCCCGCATTCCGGCCCTTATGATGTCGTCGCCTGGAATGCGAACCAGAAGATCCTCGACCTCCGACCCGACTGGTGGGCGGTCAAGGCTGGGCGCGCCGCCGAACCTGCGGTCAAGCGCGTCGTCATCGTCAACATCCTGAACCAGCCGATCGACACCGTGGCCCAGCGGATCGTGAACAACGAGTTCGATAGCTCGGTCGACATGCGCGCGCAGGTCATCGGCAACATCCTCGAGCAGAACAAGGACGTGCAGTCCTGGACCGGCACCGAGTCGCCCTATGGCTATCTCGACTGGTGGCCCAACTCGCTCTGGATGAACACCCAGCTCGCGCCCTACAACGATCCGAATATCCGCAAGGCGATCAGCCTCGCGATCGACCGCGACCGCATCAACGAAGTCCTCTACGACGGCGCCAAGATCGCGACGATCTATCCCTTCCCGCTCTATCCGAACCTGCAGAAGTTCGCCGATTCGGACGCGGTGAAGGCCGAAGCCGCCAAGTATGAGCCCGGCAAGTTCGATCCCGAAGAGAGCGCCAAGCTCATGACGGCGGCCGGCTGGACCAAGAATGGCGACGGACTGTGGGAGAAGGACGGCAAGACGTTCGACGCCACGATCCAGGCCTTCGAGACCATCCATGGCGATATCGCGCCGGTGCTGGCGGAAATGCTGCGGCAGGCGGGCTTCGACTCGAATGTCAATTTCGGCACCGACGCCTACCAGAACATGGTCGATGGCAAGGCCGGCCTCTATCTCTTCGGCCATGGCGCGAGCCTCTACGATCCCTTCGAGGCGCTGAACCTGTTCCACGGCAAATACAGCGAGTCGATCGGCTCGGCCGCGGGCAACAACCGCTTCTCGCGTTACAAGAACCCCGAGTTCGACAAGATCCTCGACGAGATCTCGCCGCTCGGTTCTGACGATCCGAAGTTCCAGGAAGGCGCCGCGAAGGCTCTCGGCATCTACTGGCGCGACACGATCGACGTGCCGATCATCCAGTGGCTGCACCGCATTCCCTACAACAACCACTACTGGAAGAACTGGCCGAGCTCCACGAACGTCGCCCAAGGCACCAATGGCGCGTTCTGGGCCCATACCGGCCTCCTGGTGATCACCGGTCTCCAGCCCTCCGGCGCGCAATAGGCGCAGGAGCCGCGGATCACTGTCCGCTTTGCGAAGAAGGTGCGCGCCGTCAGGCGCGCGCCGCCTCCACCGCAAACGACACGGCAAGCGACGTCAGGATCTTCACGTGAGCCTCAAACTCGTCATTCGGCGGCTGCTCTTCCTCGTCCTGGTGATATGGGCGGCCTCGACTATCGTCTTCTTTATTCCGCGCCTGTCCAATCGCAACGCGCTGCGCGAGCGGTTTGGCGAACTTGCGCGGACCGGCGGCTTCTCGCCGGCCGACCTCGAGAAGATCATCGCCTCGATGAACCAGCAGTTCGGCCTCGACCGGCCGCTCTACGAGCAATACTGGACCTATCTCGGCAATATCCTGCATCTCGATTTCGGCTATTCGCTCTACCGTTATCCTACGACGGTGGCCGAACTGATCGCGCAGTCGCTGCCCTGGACGCTGGGCCTGTTGCTCGTCACGACCATCCTTTCCTTCATCATCGGCAATCTGCTCGGCGCCGTCGCCGCCTGGCCGCGCGCGCCGCATTGGCTGCGCGCCTTCGCAACCCCCTTCATCCTCCTGACGGGCGTTCCGCCGGTCATCATGGGCATCCTGCTGCTGTTCTTCATCGGCTTCCGCCTCAAATGGCTACCGCTTGGCGGCGCCTATTCGGTCGGCGTGGTGCCGACCTGGACCTGGACCTTCTTCTTCGACTTGATGCAACACCAGATACTGCCGGCGCTGGCCCTGATCTTCGGCTCGGTCGGCGGCTGGGTGCTCTCGATGCGCGGCATGGGGGTGACGATCCAGGGTGAGGATTATGTCAATTTCGCCGAGCACAAGGGGCTGACCGGCGGCCGGATCTTCCGCGACTACTATCTTCGCAACGCCATGCTGCCGCAGGTCACCGGCCTTGCCCTGGCGCTCGGCACCATGGTGACATCGGCGATCATCGTCGAGGGCCTGTTCGGGCTTCCCGGCATCGGGACGATGCTGAACCTCGCCATCCGCGCCAACGACTTCCCGACGATCTACGGCATCGTGCTGTTCATCACCATCGCGGTCGCGGTGCTGATGACGATCGTCGAGTTCATCTATCCCCTGCTCGACCCCCGCGTCCGCAGTTCATAAGGAGCGAAACGCATGTCGACCGTCGCGCTGTCGCCCCCGATTGAAAAGCGGATCGAGCGGCCTGGCCGTTTCATCCTGCTCCTTCGCTATCTGCGCCGAAACAAGGGCCTTGCCCTCGGCGTCGTCATCTTGCTCGGCCTCGTCGCCTTCACCGTCATCGGCCTGATGACGGTCGATCTCAAGCAGGCCTATCCGCTCTCGGTCGCCGCCAAGAAGCCGCCTTCTTGGAAATACCCGTTCGGCACGGACTTCTTCGGCCGCAACCTGCTCGCCGCGATGGTGGTGGGCATGTGGCAGACCGCCTTCATCGGCGTGTTCGCTGGCGGCCTCGGCACGCTGATCGGCGTCGTGCTCGGCTTCATATCCGCCTATTTCGGCAAATGGATCGATGCCACCATCCGCACGGTCTGCCAGATCCTGACGCCGATCCCGGTTCTCCTGATTCAGGTCGTCATCGCCGGTTCGCTCGACAAGCGCGACGTCACGATTGTCACAATGGCGCTCATCGTCGTGCTCCTCGCCTGGATGGGCCCGACGTTGGTGATCCGTGCGCAGGTGCTGACGATGAAGGAACGTCAATTCGTCGCCGTCGCCAAGCTTTCGGGCGTCAGCGATCTCGGCATCATCTTCAAGGAGATCCTGCCGTGCCTGCTGCCCTTTATCGCGGCAGCTTTCGTGGCGCAGGTCTTCTCGGCGGTGTTCGCCGCCTTCTATCTGGCGGTGCTCGGCCTCGGGCCGCTGCGCGAGCCGCTGCTCGGCAATATCATCTGGGCCGCGCAGTCGCAGGGCGCCTTCTTCAACGGCTGGTGGTGGTGGCCGATCATCCCCTCGGTCGCGATGATCCTCATCCTCGGCTCGCTGGCCCTCATCAATATGGGCCTCGACGAACTCGCCAATCCCCGCGTGCGCAGGTCGGAGTGACGCAGATGAACGAAATGCTCGCAACGGCTCCGGCGCGGCCATCGGCTGGGCTCGGACCCCGTCATGCCGCAAGCGACGGCCCCATTCTTCGCGTCAGCAATCTGGAGGTCACCTATTACACGGATAGCGGCCGCGCCAAGGCGCTCGACGATGTCAGCTTCACGCTGAATTCCGGCGAGAAGCTCGGCATGGTCGGCGAAAGTGGCTCCGGCAAGAGCACACTGGCGCTCGCCATGATGCGCATGATCAAGGCGCCGGGTCGCATCGAAGGCGGCTCCGTCGTCGTCGGCGGTGGCGATCTAATGACGCTCGGCGCCGAGGACATGCGCAAGGCCCGGCTCTCGCGCATCGCCTATATCCCGCAGGGCGCGATGAACTCGCTCAATCCCGTGATGCGGATCGGCGCGCAGATGATCGACGCCGTGAAATCGCATCTGCCGCGTGAGGGCCGCGCTGCGATCGAGGCCCGCTGCAAGCGCGCACTGCAATCGGTCGATCTCGACGCCGGCGTCTTCCGCATGTATGCCCACGAGCTTTCGGGCGGCATGAAGCAGCGCGTCTGCATCGCGATCGGCATCCTGCTCGATCCGCATGTGATCATCGCCGACGAGCCGACCAGCGCGCTAGACGTCGTCACCCAGCGCCAGGTGATGGAGACAATCGACAACGTCCAGAAGGCGATCAACGCGGCCGTCATCCTGATCGGCCACGACATGGGCCTGATGGCGCAGTTCGTCGACAAGGTCGCGGTGATGTATGCGGGCCGCCTCGTCGAGGTGAGCACGGTCCGCGAGATGTTCACCGACCCGAAGCATCCCTATTCGCGTGCGCTGATCTCCAGCCTGCCGAGCCTCGGCAACAAAGGCGTCTTCCAGGGCATTCCCGGGCTCGCGCCATCCCTCCTCCGCCTTCCGAGCGGCTGCGCCTTCCATCCGCGCTGCGAAAGCGCAATGCCTCATTGCAGCACGATCCGGCCCCAGCAGCAGGTCCTGCCCGGCGGCAGGCGCGTGACCTGCCATCTCTATGACGGAGAAGCATGACATGGCCGATCTGCTCCGGCTCGAGAATGTCTCGAAGGTCTATTCGCACGGCATCATCAACGCTCATTCGACCATCGCGCTCCGCAACTTCTCGCTGACGTTGAAGGAGGACGAACCGACCATCCTCACCGTCGCCGGCGAGAGCGGCAGCGGCAAGACGACGCTCGCCATGCTGCTGCTCGGGTTCATCACGGCCTCGGCGGGACAGATCATCTATCGCGGCAAGAACATCGCCTCGCTGCATGGCGCGGAGAAGATGGCCTATCGCCGCGAGGTCCAGGCCGTATTCCAGGACCCGTTCGCGGTGTTCAACCCGTTCTATCCCGTCGACCACCTGCTGACGGTCCCGATCAAGCGTTTCGGCCTCGCCAAGTCGAAGGCCGATGCCCGCAACAAGATGGAAGAGGCGCTGACGGCGGTCGGCCTACGCCCCGAAGACATCCTGGGGCGCTTTCCGCACCAGCTCTCGGGCGGCCAGCGCCAGCGCATCAATGTCGCGCGGGCGCTACTTTTGAAGCCGCGCCTGCTCATCGCCGACGAGCCCGTCTCGATGGTCGATGCCTCGCTGCGCGCAACGATCCTCGAGACACTGCGCAACCTGCAACGCGACCATGGCGTCTCGATCATCTACATCACGCATGATCTGACGACCGCCTATCACATCGCGAAATCGATCATCGTGCTCTATCGCGGCTCGGTCATGGAGGCGGGCGACGTGGACCGCGTGATCACCGATCCGCAGCATCCCTACACGCAGCTTCTGGTCGATTCGATCCCCTGGCCCAATCTCGACCAGCGCTGGGGCGCGCAGCCGATCAAGGCGCGCGAGGCCGGCGGCAGCAGTGATGGCTGCCGCTTCCGATCGCGCTGCCCGATGGCGATGGAGATCTGCAAAGAGGATCCGCCGCTCTTCCGCATCGACGAACGCCATGCCGCGTCCTGCTTCCTGCACGAGAAACGCCCCGAAATCGCGAAGGCTGCGCTTTCCGAACTCCTGCCCGTCTGACCCCCTCCACATGCGCGCCAGCGCATCCGTCACAGCCGGTCCGCGATCGGCACGATCATGGGAATATCCTGCGAATGCTCGAAATCGCTGAATTCATCAGCCCGACGCCATCACCGGTCTGGCGGCTGGCGCAGCAGGCCGGCGTCACCCTCGCCGTCGGCGGATTGCCGCCGGAGGATCTCCTCGAAGGCGAAGCGCCGTGGGACTACGCGCCGCTGCAGCGGCTGAAGCAGCGCTACGAGGCCGGCGGCTTCAAGCTAGTGGTCATCGAGGCGCGGCCGCCGCTCAACAAGGCGAAGCGGGGGCTGCCGGGCCGGGACGCCGAAATCGAGACCGTCTGCCGTCTCCTGACCAATATGGGCCGGCTCGGCATTCCGGTCTGGTGCTACGAATGGATGACCGACTTCAATTGGGTCCGCACCAATCTCGCGACGCCGTCGCGCGGCGGATCGGTGGTCACGAGCTTCAATGCCGCCGATGTGCGCGCCGATCTCACCGACCAGCCGCCGATCGACGAGGAAGCGCTCTGGACGCATCTCGACTATTTCCTGAAAAAGGTGCTGCCCGTCGCCGAGAAGGCCGGCGTCAAGATCTCCATGCATCCCGACGACCCGCCGCTGTCCCCGATCCGCGGCGTTGGCCGGATCATGCGATCAATCGACAATTATCAGCGTCTGATCGAACTCGTCCCCAGCCCGATGAACACGATCACGCTCTGCCAGGGCAACTTCACGCTGATGACGGACGACCTGCCGGCTGACATCCGCAAGTTCGGCAAGAAAATCTCCTTCGTGCATTTCCGCGATGTCCGCGGCACGCCATCGGCCTTCGAGGAGACATGGCACGATGCCGGCAAGACCGACATGCTGGCCTGCATGAAGGCCTATCGCGACATCGGCTTTGACGGCGTTCTCAGGCCTGACCATGTCCCGACGGTCGAGGGCGACAGCAACGACAATGCCGGTTACTCGGCGTTTGGGCGGCTCTACGCCATCGGCTATATCCGCGGCCTGCATCAGGCCGTCTACGCATCTTGAGCGCCGGAGCGCAGCCATGACCGATATCGACAACACCGCCGCCGAAGCCGAGGGCGCGACCAAGCCGCCGCGGACCATCGCGGTCACCGGCGCCACCGGCCGGATCGGCAGCGCCATCGTCGAGGAAGCGCTTCGCCGCGGCCATCATGTGGTCGCGATCGACCGCGTCGCGCCGAAAGAACCGCATCCGAACCCGCATCTGCGCTTCGTCGTCGCCGATGTCGCCGATTATGACGCGCTGGTCGAAGCCTTCAGGGGCTGCCAGGATCTCGTGCATATGGCGGCGATCCCGGCGCCCGGCCGCCACGCTGACCATGTCATCCACAACAACAATGTCGTCGGCAGCTACAACGCCATGCGCGCGGCCGTTGAGGTCGGCATCTTCAGGATTGTCCAGGCCTCAAGCGTCAATGCGATCGGCCTCTCCTTCAGCCGCGAACCACATTTCGAATATTTCCCGATCGACGAACTGCACCCGACATCGGTCGAGGAGCCCTACAGCCTGTCGAAATGGATCTGCGAGCAGCAGGCGGACAGCTTCGCCCGCCGCCACGAGAATATCCGCATCGCAAGCATGCGCTTCCACCTCGTCGTCGACGACCGCGCCCGCGCCGTCGAATTCTATGGCGAGGCGACGGCCGAAAAGGCCAAGCATCTCTGGGCCTATACGCTGACGAGCGCCGCGGCGCGCGCCTGTCTCGACGCGCTCGATGCGCCTTTCACCGGGCACGAGGTCTTCTACATCGCGGCGCCCGACACGGTAATGGACATCCCGACGCTCGAACTCGCGGAGCGCTTCTTTCCAGGACTGCCGATCCACGGCGATCTCTCGGGAACGCGCAGCTTCTTCTCGTCAGCCAAGGCCGAACGAATGCTCGGCTGGCGCCACGACCTCACCTGACGTCCCGCTCTCGCAAGGTCCATTTCGATGAAGATCACCGACGTCAAAGTCATCGTCTGCTCGCCCGGGCGGAATTTCGTCACCGTCAAGATCATGACGGACGAAGGCCTCTACGGTATCGGCGACGGTACGGTGAACGGCCGCGAACTCGCAGTCGTCAGCTATTTGCAGGATCATGTCGCGCCGCTGCTGATCGGCCGCGATCCCGCGCGGATCGAGGATATCTGGCAGTATCTCTATCGCGGTGCCTATTGGCGGCGCGGCCCGATCACCATGGCCGCGATCTCGGCTGTCGACATGGCGCTGTGGGACATCAAGGGCAAGGCGGCCAACATGCCGCTTTACCAGCTTCTCGGCGGCGCCTCGCGCGAGAAGGTGATGGTCTATACGCATGCCCAGGGCATGACGATCGAGGAAGCGGTCGAAGCCGTCGGCAAGAAACGCGACGAAGGCTATGCCGCTGTTCGCGCGCAGGTCGGCATCCCCGGCCTGCCGGCGATCTACGGCACCGGCAAGGGCTCGGTGCAGGGCACCGGCGGCATGGTCGACACGCTACCGAACGAGGAAGTGTGGTCCACATCCAAATACATGGTCCACATTCCCAAGCTGTTCCAGAAGCTGCGCGACACCTATGGCGACGAACCGCATTTCCTGCACGACACGCATCACCGCCTGACGCCGATCGAAGCCGCGCGGCTCGGCAAGGACCTCGAGCCGTTCCGCCTGTTCTGGCTGGAGGACCCCGTTCCGGCCGAACTGCAGGAGGGCTACCGGCTGATCCGGCAGCACACGACGACGCCGATCGCGCTCGGCGAGGTGTTCAACACGATCTGGGACGCCAAGCTCCTGATGGAGGAGCAGCTCATCGACTATATCCGCGCCACATCAGTGCATGCCGGCGGCGTCACCGGGCTTCGGCGCATCTTCGATTTCGCGTCCGTCTATCACATCCGCACGGCCTGCCACGGGCCGATGGACGTCTCGCCAGTCGCGATGGGCGCCAATGTCCATATCGATCTCTGGGTGCCGAATTTCGGCATCCAGGAATTCTCCGGCTACACGCCGCTGATGCATGAGGTCTTCCCCCATGCCTGGCAGCAGGATGGCGGCTATCTGCATCCGGGCGAGGCGCCGGGCCATGGCGTCGACATCGACGAGGATCTCGCGGCGAAACACCCCTATGAGCGCGCCTATCTGCCGGTCAACCGGCTCGAAGACGGCACGATCTGGCACTGGTAGCACACCGCGCACACGACAGAAGGTTTGGAGGAAGTGACCATGATCGAGACGAAGGACATCGTGCGGCCGCCACGTGAGCTGGTTGAGAGGCTGCAAGCGCTCGGTTGCGCGACGGCCTGCAGCACGCTGCATCATATGGGCGTGCGCGACACCTTCATCGAAGGCCCCGTCGCCTGGACGCCGGGCCGCGCCGTCGCGGGACCGGCGCTGACGCTGCAGTTCATGCCGAAGCGCGAGGACCTCTATGGCGACGGCGAATATCTCGATCCCGAGATGCAGCTGCACCGCCATGTGCTCTACCACACGCAGCCGGGCGACATCGTCGTCGTCGACGCCCGCGGCGACATGCGCTCAGGCATCTTCGGCGAGATGATGCTGACCTATTTCAAGGGCCGCGGCGGCGCCGGCGTCGTCATCGACGGCTGTATCCGCGACTTCCCGCATGCCAAGGAAATCGATCTCGGCTATTGGCTGCGCGGCGTGACGCCGAACTTTCACACCCAGACCAAGCTGATGCCGTTCGCGGTCAACACGCCGATAGCCTGCGGCGGCGTCACGGTGATGCCGGGCGACATCATCGTTGCCGATGATGATGGGGCCTGCGTCGTTCCGGCCGCGCTCGGCTATCAGGTGCTGGAACATGCCGGCACGCATCACGACTGGGAAGACTTCTCCAAGGCCATGCTTCTCCAGGGCGGTTCGCTGCAGCGCTACTACCCGCTCTCCGACGCCGCGCGCCCGGAATATGAAGAATGGCGGAAGTTGAACCCGCTGAAGAACGGCTGAATATCCTCGCAACCCCGGACGGGACCATCATGAAGATCACGGAAATCCGCGCCTATCCCGTCTGGGTCGGCACGCGCAACCAGCTCCTCGTCAAGATCGAAACCGACGATGGTGTGTTCGGTTGGGGCGAGAGCGGCCTTTCGGGGCGTGAAAAGGCCGTGGTCGGCGCTCTCGAGCATTATCGCGAGTTCCTGATCGGCCGCGATCCGTTCCGGATCGGCGCGCTCTGGCAGGAGATGTATCGCAGCCAGTATTTCGAGGGCGGCCGCGTGCTGCAGGCGGCGATCTCGGCCATCGACATCGCGCTCTACGATATTCTCGGCAAGGCGCTCGGCGTGCCGGTCCATCAGCTTCTCGGCGGCAAGCAGCGCGACCGCATTCCGACCTTCGCCTCGACGACGGCCGCGCCCGGCGAGGCGATGATCGAACAGGCGAAGGAGCTGGTCGCCGCCGGCTGGGTCGCCATGCGCCTGTCGCCCTCGGGCCACGGCAACCCGAACGTCTATGAGCCGCGCGAGCATATCGCGACGACCGCAAAATGGTGCGTCAAGGCCCGCGAGGAACTGGGCGGCGATGTCGTGCTCGGCGTCGACTATCACCACCGCCTCTCGGTCGCCGAAGCCGCGAGCTTCTGCCAGAAAATGCCATCCGGCACCCTAGATTTCCTGGAGGAGCCGATCCGCGACGAGACGCCGGAGGCCTATGAAGCGCTCCGGCGCATGGTCGACGTGCCCTTCGCGATCGGCGAGGAATTCGCCTCGAAATGGCAGTTCCTGCCCTTCATCGAGCGCGACATCCACCAGTTCAACCGCATCGACATCTGCAATGTCGGCGGGCTGACCGAGGCGATGAAGGTCGCCGGCTGGAGCGAGGCCCACTACGTCGACATGATGCCGCATAACCCGCTTGGCCCCATCTGCACCGCGGCGACCGTGCATTTCGCGGCGGCGGTGGCGAACTTCTCCTGGCTGGAGACCCGCACCTCGACCGCCGAACAGCTCGGCTTCGACAATTCGGAGTTCTTCCCGGTGCAGCCGCGCATCGACAAGGCGCACTACGCCGTCACGGATACGCCCGGCCTCGGCGTCGAGGTCAATGAAGAGCTGATCAAGCAGCAGAGCTTCAAGTTCTGGGAAGCGCCGCATCTGAAGCGCCATGACGGCTCGGTGACAAATTGGTAGCCGAGAAGCCGCTTGGGCCGCTCCCCGGCCCCGTTTTCGAGATCATCGATCCGCGCTTCGCCGCCTGCACGGTGGCGGATGCGCGGGTCGAGCGCATCTGGACCGGCAGCCGCTGGACGGAGGGGCCGGCCTGGCTGGCCGATCGCGGCCTCCTCGTCTGGTCGGATATCCCCGGCGACCGAATGCTGTGCTATGAGCCCGCCAGCGGCCGCATCGCGACCTTCCGTGCGCCGGCGATGAGTCCCAACGGCAACACGGTCGACCGAGAGGGCCGGCTCGTCACCTGCGAGCAGACGCCGCATCGCATCGCGCGGACCGAACCGGACGGCACGATCACCCCGCTCGTCGACCGCATCGACGGGCGCCCGTTCAATTCGCCCAACGATGTCGTGGTGACGCGGGACGGCGTGATCTGGTTCAGCGACCCGTCCTATGGCCGCGACCGTTCACGTCCGGCCGATGATGGGGTCGAGGGCTGCCACGTTTACCGCTTCGATCCGGCGACGGGCGATGTACGGCAGATGACGCATGATTTCGTCATGCCGAACGGCCTCGCCTTCTCGCCAGACGAAAGCCTGCTCTACATCGTCGATACCGGCAGCACAGAGCGGCCTGACGGGCCCAACCATCTGCGGCGTTTCGCGGCTTCCGCCGACGGTGCGCTGACGGGCGGCGATGTGCTGGTCGATGCCGATGGTGGCCATTTCGACGGTCTGCGCGTCGATACCGAAGGGCGGCTCTGGCTCGCCGACGATCACGGCATCCGCTGCCATCTTCCAGACGGTACGCTGATCGGCCGCCTCCGCCTGCCCGAGCGCGCCGCGAACCTCACCTTTGGCGGCGCTGACGGCCGTCTCCTGATGATGACGGCGACGACGTCCGTGTATATCTGCAGGGTCAACGCCGCCGGCGCAGCGCGCTGAGCGGCGGACCAACAGACGGCGTAGCGCCCTCCAAACTTTTCACTTTTTCGTGACGACAGGCGTGACACCAGCCGCGACGGATTTCCGATGGCGTCGGAACCGCCTGTCGCGCATGGGCCGCTTTGCGGCGACTTTGTGTCTGCCGCATCACGCGGCGCAGCATCCCCATTTTCGCACCGCACAACCTTACGCGGATTTAATGGAGGGCCCTTGCGCAGCCGGTTCATAGCTGTCGGCGGAAACAGGGAATCTCGTCATGCGGAAAGCAGCTGTTCTGGCTGTCGGCGTCGCTGCAATCATCGCAGCGGGGGCAATGGGCTTGGGCTATTGGCGTCCGCCCTTCCTGTTCGGAGCGGCCCGCGCGGCGGATGGAGCAACATCGCAAGCGCAAGGGGCCGATGCCAAGGGCGCGGCGCCCACGGGCGGCAAGGGCGGCCGGCGCGGCGGCGGTGCCGTTTCGGTGACCGTCGCCACGGCCACGGCCGGCGATCTGCCAGTCCGGCGCTCGACCATTGGATGGATCGCCTCGACGGCTTCGACCACCGTGACGACCCAGCAGCAGGGGATCGTGACACGATTGCTGGCGGCCAACGGGCAGGAGGTCAAGGCCGGCGATGTGCTGGTCGAACTCGACGATCGCGCCGCTCAGGCGACGCTCGATCGCGACACTGCGGCCATGACGCGCGACGAGGCGGCGGTCACTTCGACCAAGGCCGACCTGACACGGGCCCAGGATCTCTTCGGACGCAAATTCGACAGTCAGCAGCAGCTCGACCAGGCGACGGCAGCCGCCGCCAGCGCCGAAGCGGTCGTGAAGCTGGACGAGGCCAACATCGCCGCCGACAAGGTCGTGCTCGACGAAATGCGCATCAAGGCGCCGCATGATGGACGCCTCGGCGCCTTCGCGATCACCGTCGGCAGCCTGATCCAGCCGGGTAATGCCGTCGTCACGCTGACCGATATCGACAATATCGAGGCGCTCTTTGCGGTCTCGGATGCCGATGTCGATCTTCTGCGCCAGTCCCTGGCGAAAGGGCCCGTGGCGGTGCAGCTTTCCGCCGCCGATCCGGGCGTCGCGCCGGCAAGCGGCACCGGTTCTGCGAAAGTCAGCGCGGCCGCGCCATCCACCGATGTTGCCGGGCAGATCGATTTCATCGACAGCACGATCGTCCAGGGTTCGGGCACGATGTCGGTCCGCGCGGCGGTCTCCAACAAGGATCGCGCGTTCTGGCCGGGCCAGGCGGTCAAGGTCGATGTCGACCTTGGAACCAACCGCGGCATTGTCATCGTGCCGACAGTCGCGGTGCAGCAGGGCCAGGGCGGAGCCAACGTCTTCGTCGTCAAGCCGGACAAGACCATCGACGTTCGGCCCGTCACGGTTGCCGGCATCGTCGGTGACAAGGCCGGCATCAGCGCGGGGCTCAGCGCCGGGGATCAGGTCGTCACCGAGGGCCAGCTCTCATTGGCCGAGGGCATGACCGTCAATGTGCGTGATGGCAAGGGCGCAAAGGCCGGCGACCCCGCGGCAAAGACCAAGCCTACCGTCGTTGGAGACGCGTCGTGAATATCTCGGAGTTCTGGATCCGCCGGCCGGTCGCCACCACGCTGCTGTTCCTCGGCATCGCGATGGGCGGAATCTTCGCCTATCAGCAATTGCCGGTCGCGGCCTTGCCCGAGGTCAGCTTTCCGACGATCAGTGTCAACGCGCAGTTGCCCGGCGCCTCGCCGCAGACCATGGCGACCGCCGTCGCGACGCCGCTGATCAAGCAGTTCGAGACGATCTCCGGCATCGACACGATCAGCGCGACCAGTTCGCTCGGCAGTTCGCAGATCGTGCTGCAATTCGCGCTCAGCCAGAACATCGATACCGCCGCCGGAGACGTTCAGGCGGCGATCGACCGGGCGCAGCGTCAGCTTCCGGCGAACATGCAGAACCCGCCGAGCTACCGAAAGGTCAACCCGGCTGATGCGCCGGTGCTCTTCCTGGCGGTTCAAAGCCCGACGTTGCCGATGTCGACGATCGACGACTTCGCGGAGAACGTCATCTCGCCAAGCCTTTCGACGCTGCCGGGCGTGGCGCAGGTCAGCGTTTACGGCGGCCAGACCTATGCCGTGCGCGTCCAGGTCGATCCGAGCAAGCTGGCCACGCGCGGCATCGGGCTCGACCAGGTCTCGACGGCGCTGGCCGGTGCCAATGACCAGACGCCGGTTGGTACGCTGACCAACAAGAGCCAGGCGCTCGTCATCGACGCGCCGACGCAGATGACCAATGCCGATCAGTTCAAGCAGCTGATTATTGCCGGCTCCAGCGGCACCCCCGTCCGCCTCATGGACGTCGCGAATGTCGTCGACAGCGTCGAGAACACGCAGACGGCCGGCTGGTATGATGGATCGCGCTCCATCGTGCTCGCGATCCAGCGCCAGCCAAGTGCCAATACCGTCGCCGTCGTCGATGCCGTCAACGCAGAGCTGCCAAAGCTCGAAGCCTCGATGCCGGCCTCGATGACCATCCACGTCATGAACGATCGCTCGACCTCCATCCGCGCGGCGATTTCGGACGTGCAGATGACGCTTGGCATCACCATCGTGCTGGTGGTGCTGGTCATCTACCTGTTCCTCGGCAAGCTTTCGGCGACGATCATTCCGGCGCTGGCCGTGCCGCTCTCGCTCGTCGCGGCCTTCGGCGGCATGTACTGGCTCGGCTTCAGCGTCGACAACATCTCGCTGCTCGGCCTGACGCTCGCAGTGGGCCTCGTCGTCGACGACGCTATCGTCATGCTCGAAAACATTATGCGGCATGTCGAGGAGGGGGAGAAGCCGTTCGCGGCGGCGCTCAAGGGCAGTTCCGAAATCGGCGCCACCATCATCTCGATGACGCTCTCGCTCGTCGCCGTCTTCCTGCCGATCCTCCTGATGGGCGGCGTCGTCGGGCGGCTCTTCAACGAGTTCGGCATCGTCGTGACGCTGGCGATCGGCGCTTCGGCAGTGGTCTCGCTGACCCTGACGCCGATGCTCGCGGCCCGGCTGCCGAAATCGGCCGCCGAACCCGGCCGCTGGGGACCCGCCGCCTGGTTCGAAAGGGCCTTCCTCTGGATCGAGCATCGCTACGACCGCGGCGTCGGCTGGTGCCTCGCGCATCGCTTCATCATCATTTGCGTCTTCTTCGCGACGGTCGCAGCATCCGCCTGGCTCTTCGCGACATTGCCGAAGGGCTTCTTCCCGCAGGAAGACATCAGCCAGCTCTCGGTCTCCACACAGGCGCGGCAGGACATCTCCTTCGATGCCATGAGCGGCTTGCAGCGCCAGGTCGAGGCCGTGCTGGGCGCCTCGCCCTACGTCCAGCATGTCGCGTCCTTCGTCGGCGGCGGGCCGGGCTCGGCCACCATGAATGCCGGATCGCTCTCGGTGCAGTTGAAGCCGAAGGATGAGCGTCCGCCGCTTGATGTGCTTACAGCCGATCTTCGTCAGCAGCTCGGCCGCATTGCCGGCATCCGCAGCTATATCGTGCCGGTCCAGAATCTCCGCGTCGGCGGCATGAGTTCGCAGAGCCAGTATCAGCTCGTCGTCCAGTCGCTCGACCAGCCGACGCTGAACGACTGGACCACGAAGCTGACCGCCGCCATGCGGGCCGATCCGCATTTCGTCGACGTCGCCAACAACCTGCAGAACAACGCGCTTCAGGCCCGTCTGGTGATCGACCGGGACAAGGCATCCTCGCTCGGCATCACCGCCGCGACCTTGCGGCAGACTCTGGAGGACGGTTTCGGCACCGCGACGGCCGCGACGATCCAGAGCACCGGCTCCAGCTATGACGTCATTCTCGAATACGACCCGGATCTTGCCTGGTCCGACGATCTGCTGTCGACCATTCGCATCCGCTCTGCTTCAGGCACCCTGGTGCCGCTATCGAGCATCGCCCGGGTCGATCGCGTGTCCGGTCCGGTGACGGTCAACCAGCTCGGCCAGCTTCCGGCCGCGACGATTTCGTTCAACCTGCCCGAAGGTGTCGCGCTCGGCCAGGCCACGGATCAGGTCACGATATTGAAGCAGGACATCGGCCTGCCGGCGAATGTCTACACGTCCTATGCCGGTACCGCGCAAGTGTTCCAGGATTCGCTCTCGACTCAGGGCATCCTGATCCTCGCAGCGATCCTGACGATCTATGTCGTGCTCGGCATGCTCTATGAAAGCTTCATCCATCCGCTGACCATCCTCTCCGGCCTGCCCGCGGCGGCGCTCGGCGCGCTGGTGGCGCTGAAATTTGCCGGGCTCGACCTGTCGGTGATCGCCCTGATCGGCATCCTGATGCTGATCGGCATCGTGAAGAAGAACGCGATCATGATGGTCGACGTCGCCATCGCCGGCCAGCGCGAGGAAAACCTCGAACCATCGCCGGCAATCCATCGCGCGGCCGTCCGACGATTCCGCCCGATCATGATGACGACCTTCGCCGCCCTGCTCGGAGCGTTGCCGATCGCGCTCGGAACGGGCGCCAGCGCCGAACTCCGCCAGCCGCTCGGCATCGCCGTCGTCGGTGGCCTCATCGTCTCACAATTGCTGACGCTGTTCATCACGCCGGTGATCTTCGTCGAGATGGAGCAGTTCAGCCGCTGGCTCGGCCGGCTTTTCCACGGCCGCACAACGGCGCGTTCTGAACAGGCCGAGCCCGTCGGCGACGCAGCGCTGCAGCCGGCGGGCGAATGATCGGTTCGATGATGACTGGAGGCCGAGCTAGCTCGGCTTCAGCGCGCCGGCCATCTCCTGATGGTGCTGGAGCGTCGGTAGCAGCTTGGCCGCCAGTCCGCGCAACGCGCCGTTCGGGCCGGTCTCGGAAAAGCCGGTAAACAGCGCCACCGCTTCCTTGTGCGCGGCGATCTGTTGCTCGACATAGAGCGCATCGAAGTTCGGCCCCGCCGCCTTCAGCGCCTCGATCAACGCCTGATGGGGCGGATCCAGCGTTTTCGGCAGTGTCATGGTGCCTGCCGTCTGGCGAAGTTCGCCGTCGGCCTTGGTATGGTCGGTGATCATTATCTGGGCAAATTCCCGGATGGCCGCATCCTTCGAGCGTTCCAGCGCCAGTTGGCTCGCCTGCACTTCGTAAAGGCCGGAGACCGCTGCCGTCCGTGCAAAGGCTTCAGCTGCGTCCGACGTTTCAGCGCGTACGGCACCGCCGCTGTCATTTGCCGCCTGAGCGAAGGAAACCGATGGCACGAAGGCTATCCAAGCGAGTGCCAGAGCCTTTGTCGTAATTGAACGCATCGTTCACTCCTTGATGAAATGCCAGCCCTACCGGCGGGCGACAGCGGCGCCCGGCGTCCAGATCAAGCCAACGATTCCCAGCCAGATTTGTTCGATGGATTCGGAAGAATTTATAAGCACAGCATGAGCTTATAGTAGAGCTTACGCTTATATTGTACGAAACCGTACTTTGGAACTGCCATTGGTGAAAGGCATTGCGTGAGTGGGGACCACTGAACACGCGGGACTATAATGTATCACCATATCAAGAAGCTGATGTTCACCGTCAGGGTTGACGAGCCCGATCCGCGCTTCGGCAACATGTTGCTGGAACAATTCGGCGGCGCGAACGGCGAGTTGGCGGCTGCCATGCAGTATTCGATCCAGGGGCTCAATTGCGAGGATCCGGAGCGCAAGGACCTCCTCATGGATATCGGCACGGAGGAACTGAGCCATCTCGAGGTTGTCGGCTCGCTCGCCCGGATGCATCTGAAGCCGTCCAAATTCGACCGCGAAGCGGCGGAGGCGGATCCGCTAATCGCGATTGCCGGCGGCGGCGGCGTTAGCCTCTTCAACTCGCAGGGCAATCCCTGGACGGCCGACTACCTCAAGATCACGGGCGAACTCGATGTCGATCTGCGCAGCAATATCGCCGCCGAGGCCCGCGCCAAGATTGTCTATGAGCGGCTGATCAACTTCACCGACGATGCCGGCACGAAGGATGCGCTGCAATTCCTGATGACGCGCGAGATCACGCATATGAAGGCATTCTCGGCGGCGCTCGAAAGCATGAAGAAGCCGACCTTCTCGATCGGCCGCCTGCCGCCGACACCGGGTCTCGTCGACCAGTATTTCAACGATTCGACCGGTTCGGGTGATTATGGCGAGTTCGATGCCCGCGGTCCGTGGAATGAGGGCGGCGACTGGGAGTACATGACTTCTCCGGTGATCTCGGAAGAAAGCGCTGCGGAGGATGGCGCGATGGTCCGGGTCGAAACGACGCCCGATGTCGCCGACGCGGCGCTGCAGGCGCTCCTCGTCGATCAGCTCAAGGACATTCTACACGCCGAGAAGCAGCTGGTGAAAGCACTGCCGAAGCTTGCCTCGGCGGCGCGGGCGATGCAGGTCCGCGATCTCTTCGAGCGCCACCTCGCCGAGACCGAGCAGCAGGTCGAGCGGCTCGAAAGCTGCTTCGCGTTGCTCGACATCAAGGCACAGGCGAAGCCGTGCAAGGGCATGGCCGGACTGATCGAGGAGGGCCAGGAGGTGATTGGGGAAGCCGGCGAGAAGGACGATGCCTCGGCCGACCTGGCGCTGATCGGCGCTGCCCAGCGCGTCGAGAACTACGAGATTTCGGCCTACAAAACGGCGCGCAATCTCGCGCAGCAGCTACGGCTGCCGCCGCTCGTCGCGCTGCTTGCCGCCTCGCTCTCGGAAGAGGAAAACGCCGACCAGTTGCTCGCCCAGGCGGCGCAGTCGCTGATGTCGGTCGCCAAAATGCCGGCAGCCATCAACTGATGGGAGGCAAACGGCGCGCGCGCCGCCGCGCGCCCGCCGCAATGGGAGCATGACATGACCGATCGGAACAGGAAGGTTGCCGTGCCGTCGACGTCTACCGTCAAGGGCGACGCCAAAGGCCAGTTCGCGCCGGTTCAATCGGGCGAAAATAATGACGGTGCCGCAAGCGCCGAGCCGCGCGTGCTCAGGGATGGCGAGGCTATGGCCAGCGACTGGGACGAGGACGAGGACGCGAGCGGCAGCCCTTCGCTGCCGAACCGGCCGAGATAGCAGCAATCACGCCCGGTCGCGGCTCGTCGGTGCGGCCACAGCTTTGCCGTCGTTTCGTACGGCACTTCCGGCGACCCCAACCATCCTCCACTTCAAGAAAATTCGGCTTTTGACCGGCAACTGCTGCGGGACCGCTTGTGCTGTCCCGCAGACTTTGTCAGTCATATGTCATTGGGCTACCGGACGGGGAAACGCCGCTGCCCATCAACAAGGAGGACTGGATGAACGCGCTGCATAGATTGCTCGGTGCGGTTCTCGTGGCTTCGAGCCTGTCGCTGCCGGCGGTCGCCCATGCCGACAGCACCGTGACAGGGCCCGGCGGCACCACCAGCGGCACCTACATGGACTACATGAAGACCGTGTATGACCGCGCCGGGGCACCCGAGATCACCTCGCTGCCGCTGACCGAATTCGACAGCGAATACAAGCTCAACCCGATGGGCGCCAAGAGCTGGTCGCAATCGGCCGACGGTTTGACATGGACCTTCAAGCTTCAGGACGGATTGGTCTGGAGCGACGGCGAGCCATTGACCGCTGAAGACTATGTGTTCGCGCTGCAGCGCGCGGCCAAGGAAGGTTACGACTTCAACTGGTACTGGTCGTTCGCCGGCGGCATCAAGGGCTGGTCCGACGTTACTGACAAGGGCGCCGATCCCTCGACGCTCGGCATCAAGGCCGTTGACGCGACGACCATCGAGGTCACGACCGACGCGCCGAAGTCCTATTTCCCGGGCGTCGCCAGCCTCTGGTACCCGGTCCCCAAGCATGTCGTCGACAAGATCGGTGACGATTACGCCTTGAGCGTCGACACGCTGGTCGCCTCCGGCCCCTTCATGGTGAAGAGCTGGGAGAAGTCCAACAACACGATGACCCTGGTCAAGAACCCGAAATATAACGGTCCCTGGCCGGCGCAGATCGAGACACTCGTTCTCGACACGCAGATCGGACCGCCGGAAGTCGGTTTCCCGGCCTTCATGGCTGGCGAAGCGGACTGGACGACGCTGAACGCAGGCCAGGTGCCCGTCGTCCAGCAGCAGTTTCCGGACGGCATCCGCAAGAATGCGGTGTTCGCGCTCTATTATCTCGCCTTCGACACCGACAAGGCGCCGTTCGACAACGTCCATGTCCGCAAGGCTTTCCAGGCGGCCATCAACCGTGACGAGCTGACCTCGACGGTCTTGAAGGACACCGCCGTTCCCGCCAAGTCGATCCTCGCGCCGAGCTATCCGGGCTTCCAGCAGTCGATCGCCGACAAGACGGCGTTCGATCCGAAGCTCGCCAAGGAAGAACTGGCCAAGGCCGGCTTCCCCGATGGCAAGGGCTTCCCGCCGATCGAGATCTGGTATCGCGAGCAGGGCGGATACAATGCGGCGATCGCAGCGCCGATGCTCCAGTACCTGCAGGCGCAGTTCAAGGACATCCTCGGGATCGACATGGGCATCAAGTCGATGCCGACCAAGGATTGGACGGCGGCCCTGAAGGCGCGGTCGAACGGCCTGTTCCTCGCCCCTTACGAATATGACTATCTCGACCCGTCGAACTTCTATGACCTGTTCAAGTCGGGCGGACGTCATCACTACGCCTATCCTGAATACGACAAGCTCGTCGACGCAGGCGACGCAGGCGCCGACTGGGACAAGCGCCTTGCCGACTATGCCAAGGCCGAGCAGGTCTTGACCGACAACGCCGCGCTGGTGCCGCTGGTCCATCCTGTGACCATCGCCGCCGTCAGCGACAAGCTGAAGGGCGAGGGCGTGACGCCCAATTCGAAGGGCTTCACCCCGCTCGATCGCCTCTCCGGCTACCTCTACACGCACGTCACCAAAGAGTGAGGCTTGAGGCGGGCGCTTCCCGGCGCCCGCCTTCCCTTTTCCCGGTCAGGAGACGTGTGCCGATGCGGCTGGTAGAAATCGAAGATCTCGCGGTGAGCTTTCGCCAGTACGAGGGCGTCGTGCAGGCGGTTCGCGGCGTCAGCTTCGATCTCGAGCGCGGCGAAAGCCTCGGTATCGTCGGCGAATCCGGCTCCGGCAAGTCGGTCACCTGCTCGGCGTTGCTGCGCCTTCTGCGCGAGCCGCCGGCAACCATTTCCGCGAAGAAGCTCACCCTCGGCGGCCAGGACATGCTCCGCGCCGACAAGAAGGCGCTCGCCTCCATCCGCGGCCGCGTCGCCGCCATGGTGTTCCAGGACCCGATGACGTCGCTGGACCCGGTCTTCACCATCGGCCACCAGATCACCGAGACCATCACCGCCCATCGCGACATCTCCAAGAAGGAAGCGATGCAGAGGGCCGTGACGCTCTTGAAGCGCGTCGAGATCAAGAACGCCGAAGCCGTCGTGCGCTATTATCCGCACCAGCTTTCCGGCGGCATGCTGCAGCGCGTGATGATCGCGATGGCGCTCTCCTGCGAACCGGCTGTGCTCATCGCCGACGAGCCGACGACGGCGCTCGACGTGACGATCCAGGCGCAGATCCTCCAGCTCATCAAGGATATCCAGGCGGAGACCGGCATGGGCCTCGTGATGATCACCCATGATCTCGGCGTCATCGCCGAAACGGTTGATCGGGTAGTCGTGATGTATGGTGGCCGCGTGATGGAGACCGGGCCGGTCGAGGCAATCTTCGAAGCGCCGCTGCATCCCTATACGCGCGCGCTTCTCGCCAGCATCCCCGGACAGAAACCTGGCAAGCAGCGCCTGACCGAGATTCCCGGCGCCTCGCCCAACCCGGCCAATCCGCCGCCGGGCTGCCCTTTTCATCCGCGCTGTCCGATGGCCATCGAGGCCTGCAGCATGACGACGCCGGCACTCGAGGCGAAGCTGGGCGGCCGCATGGCTGCCTGCATCCGCGTCCCCGCCGAACGGGTTGCGGCATGACCGGGCCCGCTCTCGAACTTCGCCAGATCACCAAGCGTTTCGACACGCAGACGGTCGTCGATCGGGTCGACCTCGTCGTGCCGCGCAACGAGGTCGTCGCGCTGGTCGGCGAATCCGGATCCGGCAAGACCACGACCGGACTGATGGCGCTTCGCCTTGTCGAGCCGACGGCGGGACGCATCCTCTTGGGCGGCGAGGACATCACCGATCTCAGCCAGAAGGATTTGAAGCCCTTCCGCCGGCAGATGCAGGTCGTGTTCCAGGACAGCTATTCCTCGCTCGATCCGATGATGACGCTTGGCGAGATCATCGCCGAGCCGCTCGCAATCCATGCGATCGGTTCGCCCGCCGAACGGCGCGATCAGGCGCGGCACTGGCTGGAGCGGGTCGGCCTCGATGGCAGCTATGCGACGCGCTATCCGCACGAGCTGTCCGGCGGCCAGCGCCAGCGCATCTCGGTGGCGCGGGCGCTGATCCTCGGCGCCTCGGTACTCGTCGCCGACGAGCCGACGTCGGCGCTCGATGTCTCTGTCAAGGCGCAGATCGTCAACCTGCTGCAGGACCTTCAAGGCGACATGGGGCTGTCGATGTTGTTCATCAGCCACGATCTTTCCGTGGTGCGCTCACTCGCCGACCAGGTCGTCGTCATGCTGCGCGGCCGTGTGGTCGAGCGCGGTCCGACCGACCGCATCTTCGCCGCGGCTCATCATCCCTATACGCGGGCGCTGCTCGATGCGGTCCCGGTCGTCGACCCCAAGGCCCGCAGACGGCGCACCTTTCTCACCGCCGATGAGCTGGCGGCGAGCACGCCGCGCTTCCGGTCGCATGAGATCGAGCCGCAGCCGCTGCTCGATACCGCCGATCCGCAGCTCGTCGCGTTGGTCGGCAGTCATTTCGTCGAAGCGATCGTGACGGAGGGCCGCTGAGCATGCTGCAATTCATCATCCGCCGCACGCTCTCGATGCTCGCCACCTTCTTCGTGGTGTCGGTCATCATCTTCCTGATGATGCACGCCATTCCCGGCGGGCCGTTCGACGGCTACGAGATGCCGCTGCCGGACAATATCAAGGCCAAGCTGATGGCGCAGCTCGGCCTCGACAAGCCGCTCTGGGAGCAATACCTCCGCTACATGTGGGGCGTCTTCCATCTCGATTTCGGGGTGCCCTACCAGTCGCCCGGCGAAACGGTGATGGGCCTCATTGCCCATGCCTGGGTGCCGAGCCTCGTGCTCGGCGGCCTCGGCGTCCTGATCGGCGCGCCGATCGGCATCCTGCTCGGCATGGCCGCCGCGCTCAATCGCAACAGCTGGATCGACTATCTCGCTTCGGGCATCGCGACGCTTGGCCTGACGATCCCGGTCTTCGTGATCTCGACGCTGCTGATCCTCGTCTTCGCCGTTTGGCTGCACTGGACGCCGGCGAGCGGCTGGGGTGAGCCGCGGCGCTGGATCCTGCCGATCATGGCCTATGCCGCCGTGCCGCTCGCGACCTATGCCCGCTATGCCCGCTCGGCAATGCTCGACACGCTGAACAAGCCCTTCGTGACGGTGCTGCGCGCGAAAGGGCTCAGCGAGCGGCGGATCATCTTCCAGCATGTGCTGCGCAATTCGGCGATCCCGATGATCACCATCTTCCTGCCGATGTTTGTCGGCATCGCCACCGGCTCGATTTTCGTCGAGGCGATTTTCCGCGTCCCCGGCCTCGGCGCCTATTTCGTCTCGTCGATCCAGAAGCGCGACTACCCGCTCGAAATGGCGCTGATGCTCATGATCAGCGCGCTCTTCTGCATCTCCTACCTGATCTCGGACATTCTCTATGCGCTGCTCAATCCGCGCATTCGCCTCGGAGGGAAAGCCCGGTGACCGATCTCAGCGCCGCCAGCCCCGCTTTGCCCCGTCCCGACAGCGCCAAACGGCGGAGCCCGCTCTATCTCGCCCGGCGCCGCTTCGCCGCCAACAAGGCAGCGCTCGGCGCAGGCATCGTCCTCGTCATCATCATTCTGCTGGCGATCTTCGCGCCGCTGATCTCCAGGACCGGGCCCAACGACCAGGCTTTTCTGACGAAGTCACTCGCCTTTCCCTCGTCCGAGCACTGGTTCGGCATCGACGATCTCGGCCGCGATTTCTTTACGCGCATCATCTATGGCGCCCGGGTCTCGCTCGGCATCGGCCTCTCGGCAGCCGTGTTCAGCCTCGTGCTCGGCCTGCCGCTCGGCGCGCTGGCCGGCTATCTCGGCGGACGCTTCGACTGGGCGATCATGCGCATCATCGAGCTGTTTTCAGTGGTGCCGCCGCTGCTCGCCGCGCTGCTGCTTGCGACGCTGACGCGTGGCGGCGTCTGGGCGATCGTTCTGATCGCCGGCCTGTTCGGCTGGGTCAATGTCTGCCTGCTGGTCCGCGCCCAGGTGAAATCCTTCCGCGAGAAGGAGTTCATCATGGCGGCGCAGGCGCTCGGCGCCTCGCCCTGGCATATCGTCTGGCGCCATCTCATTCCAAATTCGGTTTCGCCGGTGATCGTCGGCTTCGTGCTGGCCATCCCGCTTGCCATGATGCTGGAGGCGTCGCTCTCCTTCCTCGGCATCGGCGTGCAGCCACCGACGCCAAGCTGGGGCCAGATGATCAATGTCGGCATGAACTTCATGTATTTTTACTGGCACATGGCCGTATTCCCCGTCCTGGCCCTTGCCGTCACCATCCTCGCCGCGTCGCTGCTCGGCGACGGACTGCGCGATGCTCTCGATCCGACCCTGAAAGGGCGCTGACGTGACCACCAATCTGACCCAGCATTTCCTCCTTGATCCCGAGGTCGTGTTCCTCAATCACGGCTCGTTCGGCGCCTGCCCGCGGCCCGTGTTCGAGGACTATCAGCGCTGGCAGGCGAAGCTGGAACGCCAGCCGGTCGAATTCCTGGATTCCAGGCGGGGTCTCGAGGCCAATCTGCGCGTGGCTCGCGCGGCCCTCGCGGCGGAAGTCGGCGCATCGGTCGACGATATCGCGCAAGTCACAAACGCGACGACGGGGCTCAACATTGCCCTGCAATCCTTGCCACTCACGCCCGGCGACGAGATCCTCACCACCAATCACGAATATAACGCGCTCGAAAAGACGCTCGCCTTTGTCGCCCGCCGCACCGGCGCGCGGATCGTGGTGGCCCAGGTGCCGCTGCCGCTGACTTCGGCGGAGGCCTTTCATGAAGCCGTTCTCGCCGGGGTCACCGATCGCACCCGCGTGCTCTTCCTGAGCCACATCACCTCGGCCACGGCGCTGGTTTTCCCGATCGAACGGCTGGTCACCGAAGCGAGAGCGCGCGGCATCTGGAGCGTGATCGACGGGGCGCACGCGCCCGGCCACATACCGCTTGATCTCGATGCGCTCGGCGCGGACGTCTATTCCGGCAATTGCCATAAATGGATGATGTCGCCCAAAGGGTCCGCCTTCGTGCATGTGCGGCCGGAATTGCAGTCGATGATCGATCCGCTCGTCGTCAGCCATGGCTGGACAGCGAACAACAAGGAACCGGGCGTGCGCGGTCCGTTCGGCAATTCAGCCTTCGTCGACGAGGTCGAGATGCAGGGGACGCGCGATCCCTCGCCATGGCTCGCCGTGCCGGCGGCGATCGCCTTTCGGCAGGCCCATGATTGGTGGCGCGTCGCGGCCGAATGCGGCCGCCTCGCCCAGGAAACCGCGGCGCGTGTTCGGGATCTGTTTGGTCTACCCGCCCTGTCGAGCCCCGAATTCTGCGCGCCGCAGATGGTGGCAATGCCGATCCCGCCCTGCGATCCGCTCGCCATCCACGAGCAGCTCTATCGCGACTATGGCATCGAGATCCCCGTCTTCGAATGGCAGGGCCACCATATCGCGCGATTGTCTTGCCAAGGCTATAATACTCGCGAACAGATGGATGTGCTGGTGCGCGCGCTCGGTGACTTGCTGGCGCAGCGGCAGCCGCGCATGAAGCAAAGCCAAGGGTGATTCCCATCGACGATCTTCTCATCGAGCCCGGCCGCCGCGACGCGGTCGAGTATCTCGAACGCATCAACACGACGACGCGCGGTGTTGCCGTGCTCGACGCGCTGGCGGAAATGATCGAGCGCGCCGGCCTCGGGGTCGGCGACCGGATTCCGCCCGAGCTGTCGCTCGCGGAAAAGCTCGGCGTCGGGCGGACGACGATCCGTGAGGCGCTCAACCGCTGGGAAGGGCTCGGCATCATCCGCCGACGTCGCGGCGCCGGCACCTTCCTCGTCGCGCGCGTTCCCTCCTCGAAGGGTCATGCCCCGACGATGATCCGCCTCGAGGGCGAAGCGCTGCTGCGCCTGATGGAAGTGAGACGGGCGCTCGAAAGCGACGTCGTGCGCAAGGCGGCGGTGAATGCCAGTGCGGCCCAGCGGCGTGAGATCTCGCGCCTTTGCGACATCCTGATCGACGACGTCGATGCGCGCCGCCCCTGGCGCAAGGCCGACGCGGCCTTTCACGGCGCTATCTACGACGCCTCCGGCAATCCGATGTTCGGGCAGATCCTCCTGAGCCTCGATCACGCGCTGGAACGCTCGGCGGAATCGCCGTTTGGCCGCGATGGTTTCGGCATCGCCTCGTTCCCGCCGCACCGGACGCTCGCCGACGCGATCCTCGACAGCGACGCGGACGCGGCCGTCGCGGCGATCAACCATATCCTCGACATCGTCGAGGGCGAGATCCGCGCCGTCATCGCCGGCGATCCCTCCCTCGCCTGAAGCGCCCCCGCCTTTGCGGCGGGAGCGCTCATATCGACTCCGCTAGGGCTCGATCACGACACGCGTCCAGGCACGCGGCCCGACACTGACGCGGACCTCGCCGCCCACCACCGCGACATCCTCGATTCCCTCGCCGGAAAGCGATGTGCGCCGGGCGCTGGCCGGCGTCACGAGGCCGGCACGGATGATCGCCTCGACGGCATGGTCCTCGGGATTGAGCAGCGTCAGCGCGACGCCGCCATCGGCCGGTTCAAGCCGCGTCAGCATCAGCGGCCCCGCATCGATGTCGAGAAGCTGGCCGCGCTCCGAAGTGAGCGGACCGCGCTCGGCATAGACATGCGCGGCGAGCGGCTGGGCATGCCCGAGCGCGGACTGCACGGCGGCGCCGAGCGCGCGCCCTGCGCCTGGCAGCAGCGTGAAGCGGAAGCTGATGCGGCCACCCTGGTCGGCCTGGAAGTTGGTCGACCAGTAATTGTTGGTCAGCCAGGCATTCAGCACGGGCGCCGGCCGTGCCACGCCGCCATCCGGCTCCCGCCACCGTCCGAAGGTAAAGCCGCCGACCTGCCAGAGCGGCGCATCCGGCGTCGCTACCGTGAGGTCATTGTTCTCATCGGCAATGCGGATATAGCGCTGGGTCGTGATGTAGTGACGGCTGGCGAACGGCAATTGCTCGTCGTCAAGCCGCACATTGGCGCCTGCAGTTTCATAATCGACGTGCCATGCTCCGCCGAGACGTACCGGCAGCGGCAGATAGATCCCGTGCGGCGCGGCCAGCGGCGCCTTGTCGACGATCGCCTCCACCTCGAGCGCCGGCTGGTCGGCAACGAGCCGCCAGACCACGGTGACGCGATCGCTGGAAGAGAAGGCAAAGTTCTGCCGGATTTCCGCCCGGCCCTGGCCCGTGATCACCTCGGCATCGCCGACGACCGCGCCCGCCTTACGGACTGCCTGCCAATCGGTGTGCCAGGACTTGTTCCACTCGGCCGCCTCCACGTCGACACGGTCGAAGATCGCCTCGCGCGTTCCAGCCTCGGGCCGTTCAAGCACCGGCACGCCGAAGACGGCACCCTCGGCCGCGCCGACATAGTCGATGCCGTCGAGGGTCAACGACTTGAGCCCACCGGCCGGATCGATCTCGGCGCGCAGACGGCCGTTCGAGAGCACTGTGCCGTCTACCTTCGGCGAAGCGGCAGCGCGGATGCCCGATGCGGCCACGCTGACATAGCCGAGGGCCGGAATCTCGAACGGCTCGGTCCAGATCGCGACGCGGTCGGGCAGGTCCGAGAGGATGACATCCTGGCGCTGGATACGGTGCGAGGACGGTCCATGCGGAAGGATTGCCTCGATGCCGAAGCCGTCCTTGACCTCACTGATGCCACCGACCGGCGGCAGATGCGGCAGCTTCACGGCCTGCCGCACGGGGAAGGGATGCGGATTATAGACGAGGAGCCGAGGTTCCTCGCCGCCGATTGTGCCTGCCAGTTTCTCCAGCCCGTCGCGGCGCAGCATCCGCGCGATACTCGCGCCCTCCGGCGCCAGAGCGAGCTTCAAAAGCTGCTGCGTCCGCGTCTCGGCGGAGAGCGGCTGGTTGATCGAGCGATCGGCGCCCCATGTGTGCTCGGCATAGAGGCCGAGCGCCCGCCGCGCAGTCTCGAACAGTTCTGCCTCGCGGTTCAGCGTCACGCCCGGCACGAAAGCGCGCAGCCCCTCCGCAGCGTCGAGATCGCGTTGGCCCTGCAGGGCCTGGCGCGTCTCCTGCGCCGTGCTGCCGGCGCCGAAATTCCACCAATCGGTCCAGTCGCCACGCATCAGCGGCAGGTGTTCGAGCGGCTCAGCGCGGAAGCGATCGAAGACACCGGAGATGGTGACGAAGCGGAGGCGCACCGCCGGATCAGTTGCGTTGAAGCGGCGGATGAAATCCGGCAGAGCGCGCTGCGGTGCACCATTGTCATGATAGCGGATATTGGTGATCTGCATCATCAGGAAGGGATGCGGATAGCCGCGCTGCTCCCAGCTCTTCGCCCATTGCGGCACGCGAACCAGCGCCTCGTCGAAATCGACGGGCACGCGCATGCCGCGGTCGCTGGTCACGCCATAGATGAAGCCATTATAGGCGAGGATCTCGCGGCCGGCCGGAGACTGCCAGCGGAAGGCGCGCGGCCAGGGCCGCAGCGCATGGCCGAAATGCTCGTTAATCGCCATCGAGATGCCGCTGATGCCATGATCAAGCAGCGCATCGACCATGCCCCAGGGCAGGCCGTTGACGTCGGTATTCATCGCCGAGCGAACGGGAATCCCGAGATCGCGGAAGAACTGGATCGGCTTCAACACGTCGAGCGCCATCGCATGGTCCATCAGCGGCGTCATGTGCCACTGCATGCCGGCCACCTCGAACTGTCCGCGCTTGACGGCGGCCAGGAAGCGGTCGCGGTCTCGCGTCGAGGCGCGGTTCCACCAGTCCATCGTCACGCCGGTGACTTCGCAGGTCCAGCGGAAGCGCGATTCCTCGTCGAAATCGGCCGTGTCGTCGGCGATATCAAGCGCTTCGTCGATGAAGCGCCGGTGCAGTTCCATCACCACCGGCTGCGGGTGCGTGTAGCCAATGTCGGTATGCGAATGATGGACGAACAGAATTTCCCTGATCATCAGGTCTCTCCGGTCAACTCGGATGATGGATTCAGCGCGGGAGGCGGCCGCCCTTGCCGGGGTCGGCATAATTCGTCTCGGGCATGACGCAGTACCAATCGGGCCGGCCGGGATCGCGGTCATAGGCGTAGCCGCCCATCTCGCGGTAATAGGCCGCGTATTGCGCAACCTTGTCGCGATCAAGCTCGACGCCGAGGCCCCGCCCCTTGGGCAGCGCGATCTTGCCGTTCCGGTAAGCGAGCTTTCCACCGGCGATGATGTCATCGGTCAGATGGTGATAATGCGCGTCGGCGGCGAAGCCGAGATTGGGCAGGGCGGCGCCGAGATGCAGCATCGAGGCGAGCTGGATGCCGAGTTCGCCCGAGGAATGCACCGAGGCGCCATACTGGAACGTCTCCAGCACCGTGCCGGCCTTGTGCGCCTGGCGGAGCCCACCCCAGAAGGTCGTGTCGAGCAGCACGACATCCACCGCCTCTAGGCGGATATTGGCGGCAAGCTGCTCGAAATTGACGACGACGGTATTGGTCGCGGTGGGGATATCGATCGCCTTGCGAAGCCGCCGCATGCCCTCGAGGCCCCAGGTCGGGTCCTCGAAATAATCGTTGTTGAGGTTGCCGATCGCCTTGGCGACACGGACCGCCTCCTCGACGGTCCAGACGCTGTTGGGGTCGAGCCGGAGCTTGGCCTCGGGAAAGGCCGCGCCGAGCGCCTGCATCACCTCAACATCATGGCCGGGCGGAAAGACGCCGCCCTTCAGCTTGTGCACCGTAAAACCGTAGCGCGCGACGAGGTCCTTCGCGTGCGCCACGATCTCGTCGGGCGTCGTCTCGCCGCCGAGACCCGTCTTCTCGTCGCGATAGCGGTAGAAGATGTAGCTCGCGAAGGGGATTTCTTCGCGCAGCGAACCGCCAATGAGGTCGCAGGCGCGGATACCGAGAAACTTGCCCGCGACATCCATGCAGGCCATCTCGATCGCCGCATGCAGCTGCAGGCGGTTGTTATAGAGCGAGGCGGTGGGGTTCATGACCTTCCACCTGAGCTGTTCGAGCTGCAGCGGATCATGGCCGACGAGATAGGGCTTGAGGCCGGCGATCGCGGCTTCGGCCGATTGTCCGCCGCCACCGAGCTCGCCGAGGCCGACGAGACCCTCGTCTGTCTCCACCTCGACAATGGTCCGCACGAAGCGGCCCCAATGCGCGCCGTTCGAATGGCGCAGCGGCGCTTCGAGCGGGACGGCCACCGTCGTCGCCCTGAGATCGGTGATCTTCATGAATGGACTTCCCTCGAAACGATAAAGACGCGCGTCATCACCGCTCTCCCATGCCGAGCGTCAGGCCCCGGACGAAGTAGCGTTGCAGCGCGAGGAACAGGATCAGCGTCGGCGCGCTGCCGACCAGCGTCGCGGCAATGACCGACGGACCGTCGCTCGCGCCATAGACGCCCTGCATGCCGGCCAGCGCCACCATGATCGGGCGAACACTCTCGGACTTGGTCAGCACGAGCCCGAACAAGAGGTCGTTCCAGATCCAGGTGAACTGGATCAGCACCAGCAGGATCAGCGGCGCCCGCGCCATCGGCATCATGATGCGCCAGAAGGTCGCCCAAGAATTGGCCCCATCCAGCGCCGCCGCCTCCTGGATCTGCCACGACACCGTCAGGAAGAAGCCGCGCATGACGAACATGCAGAAGGGAATGGTGATCGCGACATAGAAGGCGATGATGCCGATCCGCGTGTCGTAGAGCCCGGTGTCGAGATAGAGATTGAACAGCGGGATCAGGTACATCTGGAATGGAAAGATGGTCCCGCTATAGATCAGCAGGAACCAGAACATCCCCTGGGGAATGCGCAGCCGCACGATGCCATAGGCCGCCATCGCGGCGAGGATGACCGAGATCACCGAGGCGACGACGCCGTAGATCGCGCTGTTGACGAAGCCAGATGCCATCCCCTTCGCCCAGGCGCGGGCGATGTTGTCGAAAAGGTGGAACGACTGCGGCAGCGCCAACGTCGAGGTGCTCGAGAATTCGATCGGCGTCTTGAAGGCGCTCATGACGAGAAGCGCGATCGGCAACACCCAGAACACTGTGAGGATCAACGCGGAGGTGAACTTCGCCTCGCGGGCAACGCCCGTCGCCTCGCCGATTTCAGCGCTCATTGGCGTGCCTCCTGTTCGAGGACGGAGCGAAGATAGAAGTAGGAGAAGGCGAGCGCGACGATCGAGATGACGACAGCGATCGCGGCGCTGTATCCCTGCTTGAACAGGATGAAGCCCTCGCGATACATCGTGACGGCAAGCGTCTCGGATGCGCGGCCCGGGCCGCCCTGCGTCATCACCCAGATCAGGTCGAACACCTTGAATCCGTTGACGATGGCGAGCAGCGTGGTGATCACCACATAGGGCATGAGCATGGGCAGGATGATGCGGCGCACAAGGTTCCAGCCCGTGCAGCCCTCGATCTTCGCCGCCTCGATCGGCTCCGGCGGCAACCCCTGCAACCCCACCAGGAACAGCATCATGTTGAGGCCAGTCTGCTGCCAGGTATAGGTCGCGATCATCGCGAAGGTGTTGGTGGGTACATCGAACAGCCAGCGGCTCGCGAGGCCCGAAAGCCCGATGCCGCGGAGGATCATGTTCAAGATGCCGTTGTCGTAGTTGAAGACGAAAGAGAACAGAATGCCGGCTGCTGCAGCCGAAATGGTCGCCGGCAGATAGATCACCGTCTTGAAGAAGCCGCCCCAGCGTACGCGGCTGAAGGCAAGCGCGAAGACCAGGCCAAGCGTGACGGGGAAAACCACCGCGGCGACCGTCCAGATGACGGTATTGCGCAGCGACAAAAGGAAATGCGGGTCGGCGAACAGATCGCGGAAATTGTCGAGCCCGGCAAAGGTCGGGTCCGAGATTCCGTCGAAATGCGTGAGGCTGCGCCAGGCTGTCAGCACCATCGGATAGAGCAGGAACGCCGCCACGAACAACGCCGCCGGCAGCACATAGAGATAGGGCACCACGAGCTGCTTCAGCGGCCGGCTGGCCGCGCGGCGGACGAGCGGCGCAGCGCCGTGGTCGAGAGTTGCGGTCATGACATTCTCCTGCGCGGCCTCGCGGCGCGCCTCGTCATCGCGGGAGCCCGCATGCCGCACTTTGCGGCAGGCAGAGCCTGGCGAAGGAACTCGCGCCGGCCGGACGACCGGCGCGAGGCTTCAGGTGCCAGATGGCGCCATGAAACTACTGCGGATGAGCCGCCCAATACTTGTCGGCGAGCGCCTGCAGGTTCTGCTGGACCTGCGCGGCCGTGTCGGGATGCAGCATGAAATTGCCGAGTTCATCGACCGCGGCCTCGGCGATCTCCGGCGGCGTCGCCTCCCAGAACCGGTTGATCGAGGTGTAGCCGCCATCGTTGATCTCCTTGACGAGATCGGCGATCAGAGGCGACTTCGCCTTGACGTCCTTGTTGATCGGCGGGAAGTCCTGCGCATCGACCCAGGCCTGCTGTGCCTTGGCCGACATCCAGTAGTCCGCCACCTTGAGGGCATCAGCCTTCTGCGAGGATGCCGAGGCGATGAGCAGCGGCCCAGCCTCGAAGATCACCGATTTCGGCATGTCCGGCTTTTCGTTCGGCATGATGAAGGCGCCGAGATCATTGGCGTCGAGACCCGACTGAACGATCGTCGTCGCATACCAGGTGCCGACAAGGATCATGCCGAGCTTGCCCTGCGCCAATTGCCCGGCCATGGCGTTCGAGCCTGACGTTCCGAACGCGATCGACGGATCGGTGAAGTAGCCCTTGCCGATCCAGTCGGCCCAGGTCTTCAGCACGGCCGTGACTTCGGGATCGGTATATTTCGCCTTGCCGCTCATCAGCTTGGCGTAGAAATCCGGATTGCTGCGCACCAGCAATTCCTGGAACCAGATGAAGCTCGGCCAACGGCCTTCGACGGTCTGGCCGAACGGCGTGATGCCCTTTTCCTTCAGCGTCGCGGCGATCTTTTCGAACTCTGCCCAGGTCGTCGGCGGCGTCAGCCCGTTCTCGGCGAAAGTCTTCTTGTTGTAGAGAACGACCCAGTAGGCGACGAGGTTTGGAATGCCGTAGATCTTGCCATCAAAGGTGAAGGCCGAGGCAAGCGACGGGCTGACCAGCCCGGCGTCGGTGTATTTCTTCCAGACATCGCTGACGTCGGTGACGAGCTTGGCGTCGACGAGGTCCTTCATGCGATAGCCGGACCACCAGGCAAAAATGCCCGGCGCGCTCGACGTGCGCAACGCGGCGCGCACGGCTGCCTGATAGGTACTGGTATCGGCATAAGGAACGGGGGTCACCTCGACACCCGTCGCCTCCTTGGCCGGCCCCAACACCGTCTTGTAGGCGTCGTTCCAATTGCCCTTGTCGTGATAGAAATCAACGCTCTGCGCCAATGCCGGCGTCGCCAGCATGGCCAGAGACACGGCCATCAGGCCGAGTTTCCGAATCTTCATTCGACGTCCTCCTCGTCCAGTCCTGATTCCGGTCCGGCGGAGCCGGATCGGTCCTTCACGTCTTCCGAGCCCTCCCGGCTCAGCCCTCGCCGAACCGCACCAGGATGGTGGCGATGGCGAGCGGATCGAGATCGACCGCGAGCGTCGTACCGGACACGGCAAGCCTCTCGCCCGGATTCTCGATCGGATCGCTGCGCCGCGCCTCGGCCGGCGCCTTGGCGAAAGTGACGATGCCGCGCGTCGGTGCGTTGGCGAGATTCTGAAGCCGCAGCGCGATCCAGCCTGCCGTCTCGCCGGGCTTCACAGTCGCGATGAAGGGCGCGGCCGGATCGATTGCGTAGAACGACCCCGTGCGCGGGCCGGTCGGAGCGATATCGCGCAGCACGACCGGCGGCATCGAAGCCTCAGCGGCGAACCTGGCCGCCATTGCTGGATCGACATCGCCCTTATGCGTTGTCAGGCGATAGCGCAGCGGGATGCGGCCGTCCTGACTCGCCTTGAAGTTGACCATCCAGTGATTATTGAGCGCCCAGGACATGATGGTCGGGCCATCAGGCGAGAGCGTCCGCGCCCATTTGCCGGTGGTGATGCCGCCGAGATGCACCAGCGGCGCGTCGAGCGGAACCACGGTGACGCCATGCGCGCCATCGCCGACATCGACCCAGCGCTGGACCGGATACCAATCCTTGGCGGCACCATCGAGCTGGTCAGTGTTCGGCGCGGCCGGAATGCCGTTCATGTCGAGCATGAAGCGCGGGGCGCCAAGATTGAACGGGAATGCGATGAACACCGCTTCCGGCGCCTCATGCGCCAGCTTGTCGAGCATCCAGTCGACCGCGAGTTGCCTGACCCCGCTGTCGAGCGCATAGGTCACCGTCGCCGACGCAACGCCTTCCGCCTGAATCCGAACCGTGATCGAGGCGCGGCCATTTGCGACCACGGGCTCGTCGATCACGACCGCACTGGCGCGGCTCCGACGCCAGGGCGTATCCTTGAACCCGGTGTAGAAATCGGGATTGGAGAAGTCGAAGCTCGCGATCGCATCGCGGCCCTTCTCGGATTCGACGACCTCATAGACATATTCGCCCGGCCGCCAGCCCTCGTAGCGGCCGGCGAAATCATGGCCGAGATCCTTGTCGACGAACGCCTTCAGGCCGCCGCCTTCGGGATCGATCTCGATCCGGTAATGCGCGTTCTCGATAAAGCCGGCGCCCGCCTTGAGATCGGTGCCCGCCGGCGCAGCCGAGAGCGGCAGGAACGCATAGCCCATGGCCGGGACGCGCCCCTCGACGCGCCGGACCGGCGGGATCGGACGTCCGCCGCCCCAGCCGCTCCGCCGGTTGAAGAAGCAGTCGAGCATTCCGGCCGGCGCGGCGCCGCCACGCGGCTCGGGCTCCTCGACGATCACGTCGCGGTCCCAGGGCAGCGTGTTGATGACCAGCACATCCGCAATACCGGACGGCTTGAACGCCTCGTCCGGCGCGAGATCGCCGAGATTGAAGATGCCTTCGGGGCCGGGTGTCCCAAGTGGCGCGGCGAGCGCACGCGCAGCACCCGCGAGACGGTCGTGCCCTTCCATCACCGCTGTGTAGGCAAAGCTCGCCTTGCGATTCCATTGCGCCCGGGTGAACAGCGAATCCGGCGCCTCGATCGAGGAATAGGCACCCCAGGTGTGCTCGTCGAACAGGATCGCCTGCTCATAGTCATGTGCCGCGCGGGCGGCATCATAGCGATCCCGCCCCTGGCTGCGCAGCCACGCTTCGATGGCTTCAGCAGCACCAAGAACCTCATGGGCTTGACGGTTGATCCCGGTCTCATAGGCGCTCGATCCCGGCCCATCCATCCAGTGGTCGGTCCAGTCGCCGCGCTGCGTCCCGAGCGCGTCGCCATGCATGGTCTTGAGCAGGTGGCCGAATTCGGTGACCGTCTTGAAGGCCATGCGATAGGGGCGATCTTCCTCGTTCCAGCGCTTGACGAAATCCGCCATGCGCCGGTCGGGCGGCCCGTTGTCGACGCGAACCGGATGCGTCGCCTCGCAATAGAGGAAGTCATAGGGATAGGTCGGATCGGCTTCGAGGCCGCTTACCCAGCGGGGCAGCAGCCGGTCGACCAGTTCAAAATTGCCGATGCCAGCCTGACTGCGGCCGAAGAGATAGTGATAGCCGTTCCAGGCGAGCACCTCGCGCCCACTCGGCCCCTGCCACCAGAAGGCGCCCGGAAACGGCTTCGGCCGCGCACCGCGAATGGGATTGATCGCGGCGGAATAGAACCAGACGCCGAGTTCGGCGAGCAGATCCGCAAACAGCCAGGAGATGCCGTTGACGTCGTCCTGCATCGCGCTTTCGACTGTGAGGCCGAATTCGTCGCGGAGGGCACGGAGCGGATAGAGGCTCCGATGCATCTGCTCGATATTGAGCAGCGGCGTCAGATTGTAGTTCATCGCCGCGACGTCGATCCGCCCGGCCTTGTGCCAGTGCTGGAAGCGGCTGACTTCACCTGCACCCGCACTGCGCAGATAGCGAAGCAGCGGACCCGTCGTCTCGCAGGTCCAGCTGTAGCGCGCCTCTTCCGGGTAGTCGTCGGTCGCCTCGATCAGGTCGAGCGCCTGGCGAACGAAATCCGCATGCTGCCGGAAGCAGACATCCTGATAGTCGGTGAAACCGATATCGGTGTGCGAATGATTGCACACATAGATCGTCTTGATGTCAGGCATTGCTTCCTCCGCTTCCTCTCCTTGACCGGCCGCTCTTCGTCGGCTCGGTAGCCCGCCTCTCCGGCGGCGACCCCTCCGTCACATCGCAGGCACGGGATCGCCCTGCCCCTTGTCGATCACCTCCAGCGCCTGCAGGATCGTCCTCAGATGCTGCGTCATCACGGCGGCGACCGCCGTCTCGTCGCGCGCCGCGATGCCCGAGACGATGCCGCCATGTTCATCGAGGATGGTGTGCGGGCGGTTCGGCCAGTTGACGGTCACGAACCGCATCCGGTTGAGGTGAACCTTCACATCCTCGAGTTCGTCGGCCACCGCGAGACAGTCGGCGCTGGCGAAGATCCGGCGATGGAAGGTCTCGTCGAGCTCGTAGAAGCGGCGGATATCGAGGCGTCCGGCGGCGAACTGCTGTTCCTCGACAATCGATTTGAGGGCGGCGATATCGGCATCCGTCGCCAGCCGAGTCGCCCGCCGCGCCACTTCGACTTCGACGGCCTCTCGGATCAGTTGCGCGGCCCGAACCTTGGCAACGCGGATCGGCGCCACGACAGTCCCGCTCTGCGGATAGATGTCGACAAGCCCGAGATTGGCGAGACGCAGCAGCGCCTCGCGCACCGGTGTGCGTGAGATCGACAGTCGCTCGGAAATTGCCGCCTCACGGATGGGCTGCAGCGGCTTCAGGATGCCGAGCACGATCTCGCCACGTAGCAGCTCATAGACATTGAGAGCTGTCGATCGTGGCCGGACCACACTCTGCTCGATACCCGCCATGCTCCGCCGCTTATCCTTGCGCCTTACAGTACTAATATACTACTGCATGAAAGACGTCTGTCAACGGCGTTGCGTATCGCGCGCTATGCCGGCCAGGGACTGGGATGGATATCGGGGGAAGCCGAGCGCAAAGGCGCGGTCATTGCCGGGCCTGACCCGGCAATTTGGACTCGATCGGCGCTATGGCGATGACGGCCGAAAGGCTGGATTGCCGGGTCAGGCCCGGCAATGACCGTCGGCGAATGATGAACCGTCACCACCTGGGGGCGGTGACGCGTCGAGGCGGGCAGCCAAACGCGCCCGATCAGCCAAGCCCGCTTCGGATGGTGGGACGGCCGCTCAGACAGCCGTCGCGATGACCATCAGGCAATAGCCGACAAGGGCGCAATTCACGAGCGTGAAATAAAGATGCGGCTGCTGCGCCTCGCCCCGGAAAAGCGCGAAATTATGGAAGAAGGCCGTTGCGGCAATCAGGAACAGGATCAGCCCGATCGCGCCCCAGACGGTGAAGACGCCAGCGAGCACCGCCAACCCGCCGATAAGCTGAACGGCGAAACCAAGGGCCGTCGCCGCGGCCGGCAGCTTGAAGCCGTAATTCGTCTGCATCGCGCAGCGGTCGGAGAAGTGCATGAAATTGCGGATACCGGCGATGACGAAGAAAAGGCCGAGAATGACCCGGCCAATCACGATCAATGTCGCTGCAGTTGTCATCGCTCTCTCCCCTGATGGCCACCCCTGCCTATCGGATCGGCACGGATTCGAGAAGCCCTCGGACGAGGAAAGCCGCAATTCTTGGCACGGCACAATTTCGCTGCGCCATCGCCCGGCGCCCGCTCTATTTGAGCTCGGCCTTCAGCGTATCGACCATCTCCCGGTGATGCTTGAGCACCGGAAGGGTCTTTTCGGCGAAGTCCTGCAACGTGCCGTCCGGCGCCGAGTCGGCGAACTGAGAGAACAGCGTAACCGCGCCATCATGGGCGGCGACCTGCTGGTCGACATAGAGCTCATCGAACGCACGTCCCGAAGCCGCGGTCAGCGCATCGAGCTTGGCCTGGCCCGCCTTGTCAACCGTCGCCGGAACGGCGACGGAACCGGCGCTCGCCTTGAGCGCGGCGGCGATCGCCGTGTGATCCTTCACCATCTCGGTCGCGAAGGCGCGGATGTCGTCCCGCGTCGCATTCGACATGGCGATCCCGGCCGCCTGGATCTCATAGACGCCAGCGACGCCCGCATCATGGACAAAAGCCTGAGGCGTGATCGGCTCGGCTGCCACGGCTGCCGAGCATGTGATGAGGACCGAAAGGCCGGCCACTGCGAAAAAGCCCGATCCCGTGCGCATGAATTCTGTCTCCAGCTGAGCTGGCCGCCGATGATGCCGGCAACCACTGGAGCAACAAGCCGGGCGGCTGGACGTTCCGCATCGGAACCGCCGCCAGCGGCAAAAGTTGCCTCCTCGAAAACTGCTGGCATCAGGAGATCACCATGCCGCTTGCCCGCTACGAGGTTGTCGCCAAGGACGATCATTTCGTCGTGCGCCACGACGAGGACGTGACCGGACCCTATGTCACCAAGGAAGCTGCCTTCGAGGCTGCCGTCAGCACGGCCGGTCACGCGATGGCCGAGGGATACGCCGTCGAGGTCGTCGTGCCCGGTGGCGCGGAAGGACGATGGGCCGGCAATGCTTGACGAGGCCGCTCCGCGCACCTGCTGCGCCCTGCCCTATCGGATCCGCGCGCCGCATGTCGAGGTTCTCCTCGTGACGACGTCGGCTGGACGCTGGGTGCTACCCAAGGGCCGCATGCTCCCCTCGGAGGCGCCGTTCGAGGCAGCGGCGCGCGAAGCCTGGGAGGAAGGCGGCGTGCGTGGCAACATCGACGAACTGCCTTATGGCGGGTTCGATCACGAGAAGAACGGCGCGACCGAGCATATCCTCGTCTATCCGCTCGCGGTCAATGACGAGGCGGCGCGATGGCCTGAATCGAGCTGGCGGCAACGCCGCTGGGTCACAGCAAACGAGGTCGCAGCGCTTGTCGACACCGATCTCGCAGGGCTCGTGGGGGACTTTGCGGCCGAGGCCGACGCGATGATCGGCGATGGCGTGACGGGGCAGGATTGAACTGACGGCAGTCTCGCGCGTTGCGCCTGCGCGATCCGTCCCTCCGGCCGGACCAGCCCGCGTGAGGCAAGCCTTGTATATCGACCATTGGCGCTCCGGGTCCGCACGGTCCCGCGACACCGCTTCGCCCCTTCTCAGGCCAGGGGTCAACTGCTGGCGGATAGACCAGTCGCCGCGCGCCGCGACTATCATCGACGGCGCGGCCTATTTTCGACATCTCGAGGATGCGCTGAGGCAGGCGCGCCGTTCGATCTGGATCATCGGCTGGGATTTCGACGGCTCGATCCGCCTCAGCGATGATCCGGACGCGCTGCCGCTCGGCCCGCTCCTGCGCGACTGCGTCGAGACCAATCCGCAACTTGAGATCCGTGTGCTTGTCTGGAGCCTTGCCCTCGTCCATGCGCCGAGCCCCGTCATGCCGCTGCTCTTCGGCGAGCCGTGGCAGGAGCATCGGCGCATCACGGTGAAGCTCGACACGCAGCATCCGATCTATGCCGCCCATCACCAGAAGATCGTCGTCATCGACGACAGCCTCGCTTTCGCCGGCGGCATCGACCTGACAGGCGGGCGTGGCGACACCCGTTGCCATCATGCGCACGAGCCGCTGCGGGCGAAGCCAGATGGAACGCCCAGCGAACCGGTGCATGATGTCCAGATGGCAGTGACGGGTCAGGCGGCCGCATCGCTCGGAGCGGTGGCGCGTGAACGCTGGGCGATCGCGACCGCCACGCCGGTCCCGCCATCGGCTCCGCATGCCGCAGACGGCGCCTCGCCCTGGCCGACAGGCTTGCCGGTCGAGTTTGCCGGCGCGGGCATCGCGATCGCCCGCACCCTGCCCCGCTGGAAGTCGCGCCCCCCGGCGCTCGAGAGCAAGGCGCTGATCCAGGACATGCTGATGTCGGCGCAGCGCCATCTCTATATCGAGGCGCAATATGTGACGGCGCGGTATGTCCGCGCTGCATTGCGCAAGGTGCTGCGCCGACCCGATGGTCCGGAAATCGTCATCATCCTCAACAAGATGTCCGAGGCTCTGGTCGAGCGGATCGTCATGGGCGAGAACGGCGCCCGGATGATCCGCGCGCTGCGCCGAGCCGATCGCCATGGCCGCCTCCGCATCTACTACCCCGTCGTGCCCTCGGAAGCCGGGGAGGTCGCGATTCATATCCATTCGAAGCTGATCATCGCCGACGACCGCCTGCTGCGCATCGGCTCGGCCAATCTGAACAATCGGTCGGTCGGCCTCGACACGGAATGCGACCTCGCGGTGGAAGCATCGGACGAGGCGGCGCGAGCGACCATCGCGAGCTTCCGCAATCGGCTCGTCGCCGAGCATGTCGATGCGACGCCGGAAATCGTGGCGGATACACTGGCTGAGACCGGCTCGTTGATCCGGACGATCGAGACACTCAATCAGCAGCCGCGCGGCCTCAGGGCGTTTCCGGCAACGCCCGGCCCGGCGCATTTCGTGGCCGGGACGCGCTTTCTCGATCCCGAGGCGCCGTTCGAGCCGGGCTGGCTGCTGCGCTTCCGTCCCTATCGGCGGCACCCCGGCGCCTGGCGTGCCATTCCGAGCCCGCGAGCATCACGCATCCGATGACGAGCGGCAACAGGAAATAGACGAACCGGAACAGCAGCACGGGGCCGACCACGGCTTCGCCCGGCAGCAGCAGGATGACGATGCTCTCGATCACCCCGACGCCGCCCGGCACATGCGAGACGAGCGTCGCGACATTGGCGATGACGAAGATCGCGACGAGATCGAGATAGGATATAGGCCCCGCGGTTCGCACCAGCGCGTAGAGGCAGGCGGAGACCAGAGCGAAATTGACCGCGCCAACCGCGGTCTGCCCGACGGCCATGCCGATCGACGGCACTTCAACCTGCCAGCGCCACACCTTGAGCGGGCCGGTACGCCGCCATGCGAGCAGCCAGTAGCCGAGTACCAATGCAAGGCCGACTGAGGCGAGACCATAGCCGAGCCCCGCGCTGCCAAGGAGACGGGTCGTCAGTTCGGGGCGCGATGCCAGTGGCGCGATGGCGAGCGCGACCAGTCCCAGGAGAACCGTCATACCGCACATCAATGTCAGCCTGGCCAATTCGGCCAGGTGAACGCCGCGCCGTCGATAGAAGCGGTAGCGGATGGCGCCGCTGCTAAGGCCGGACAACCCAACGCTATGCCCGATCGACAGGCTGACGAAAGAGGCGAGCGCGACCGCCCGATAAGGCAGGCGATGGCCAACATAGCGCAGCGAGATCACGTCCGAGAGCGTGAGGCAGGTATAGCTTGCCGCCGCGAAGCCAAGCGCCAGCAGAATGCTCGTGGTGGGAACCGCTGTGATCGCGCGGCCAATCTCGGAAAGGCTGTACTGGCGTAGCGCCAGCCAGATCAGAACGCCGGCAAGGCAGAGACCGACGAGCCAGAAGCCACGGCCGAGCCACGGCTTCCACCGGCGCCAGAGGGTTGTCGCGCGGCCGGGATGCGCGGCCGTGCTCTTGTGATCGTCGATGGTCGGAAAGCCGGTGCTGGTCACGCATTCGCCCTTTTGGGACGAACGGCGGAGCGGGGCAGCCGTTCCGCACCGCGACACGGTGTCAGCCGGCGAACTCGAAATCGGCAACCAGCGGCAGGTGATCGGAGGCAAGGCGGGCCAGCGGCGAGTCCGCGACAAAGGCATCCGTCACGCGGAGCGGGCCGCGAAACCAGAGATGATCGAGACGGAGCCAGGGTCGTCGGCTCGGAAAGGTGGCGCCGCGCCCCCGGGCTGGCTCGCGGCGATAGGCGTTGGTCCAGCCCGCGGCGATGCGGCGAAAGGTGGATGAGGCGGGAAAGGTGTTGAAGTCACCACCAAGGATCGCGGGGCCCGCGAGCGCCGGATCGCCAGCCCAGGCCGGCCCGAGCAGGTCGCTGACTTGCGGCGCCTGTTCATGCGGCAGCAGGCCGAGATGCGTGTTGAAGACGGTGAGGGAAAATCCATCGCCACCGATGACGACGCGCATCGCCCCGCGCGGCTCCCCGGCGAAGCGTCGCGGAGCGCGGAGGGCACCCGCCTTGACGAGGCTCATCGGCAGCCGCGTCAGGATGGCGTCGCCATAGTGCTCCTCGGCAAGGCTGAGCGCAGGGTGAAAGTGGCGGCGCATGTCGAGCGCATGCGCGATCTCGTGCGCCTGGTCGAGCCCGCCGGTCCTGACACGCCCGACATCGACCTCCTGCAGCAACACGATATCCGGTGCGCTTTCCACGATGACGGCCGCGATGCGCTCCGGCGAAAGCTGCCCGTCGGTGCCGATGCAGCTATGGACATTGTAGGTGAGAATGCGAACCACGGGACCTTGGAGATAATGGGAAGGGTGCCTTCCCAATGAACGGGGCCGCGAATGGATGCCGCGTTCCCTTGCCGCCTCAGTCCTCCGCCATGCCGAGCGCGGCGCGGATGCACGGTCCGATGCGGATGGATGGCGGCCGTGAGCGTGTCGGTCGACGGCGCTGCGCGGTCGGAGCCCATGGCCGCCCGCGCAGCGTCAGTGGAGGCGCGGCTTCTTGAGGAAATCTGCGCGGTTGGCGGACTTGACCCGCACGGAAACGGGCCGGCCCTCGCGCACGAGGTTGAGATCGATCTCGGCGCCCGCGGGCCCGCTGCTCCACAGCATGCGATAGAAATCGGTAAGCCTCTCGACGTCGCGGCCGGCAATGCCGGCGATGACGTCGCCCGGTCTCACGCCCGCAATCGCGGCCGGGCCGTCATCGGCGAGGCTGACGACAACGATGCCGCCCTCATGCTCGGCAGAGAACAGGCCGAGCCACGGCCGCGGCGGACGCTGCACCTGACCATAGGAGAGCAGATCATCGAGGATCGGCGGCAACAGATCGATCGGCACCACCATATTGGCGTCGCGCGCCTGGCCGTCCTCATCCATCTGCTGGACCAGCAATGAACCGATGCCGATCAGCCGTCCGTTCGCGTCGATGAGGCCGGCACCGCCCCACAGGGGATGGGCCGGCGCCGTGAACAGCGCATCCTCGAGGAGATATTCCCAATATCCGGCAAAAGTCTGCCTCGCGACGATCTGGGCGCGAACATACTGGCCGGCATCGCCGCCAGCCAGGATCACCGGATCACCGATCTCGGCGCGGCTGGCAGAGCCGAGCTCAAGCGCCGGGAGATCGAGGCGGCCGAGCGCCTGCACGAGGCCGAAGCCGGTATCCTGATCATAGGCGAGCGCATGCCCCTGCGTCAGCCGCCCATCCGAGCTGCGCAGCCAGATCCGATCCGCCTCGGTGATCAGATAGCCGATTGTCAGGACGAGCCCATCGCGGATGACGACACCGCTGCCGGCGCGCTCCGTTCCGAGCCCACCGGCCGTAAAGGCGTCGTCGGGCACCAGCGCGTGAATGGAGACGATGGATTTGAGGGTTTGCGCGAGGTCCAATGATAGCTCCCTGACATCGGCGGCGACGCGACCCTGACGTGATCATGCCGCCTCGCTCTATAGCTAAAGCGCTGCGGCCCCGGCGCAAGCCCATGCGGGCTGCTCGTGGTCATCCTCCGCCATCAATCGGAACCCGAACACCGCCCTTCCGCGCGCTCTCGATCGCCGCGCGGCCGAGCCGAAGGGAGCGGAGATTGCCGCGCGCCGCATGAACCGGCGGTTGTCCCGTCTCGATCGCGACGAGCAGCGCGCCCATCGCGCCTGCGAAACCGTCATTGAACCATGTCCCCTCCAGCATCGGCCGCGCGACGCCGGCTTCGGTGAAGAGGCTGACCTGCTGGCGGCCAAGGTCGGGGCCCGAGCTCCGCAAGGTTCCCTTTGTGCCGATGATCACCGTCTCGTCTTTCGCGCCAAACCGAGTCGCGCCATCGAAAACCAGCGAGGCGTGGCCGCCCTCGAAGGCCACAAGGGCCTCGGCGAGCAGCGGTGCCCGTGCCGATTGCCCCGCTGCCATCGCCGACCGCGCGGCGACGGACGTCGCCCGATCTCCAATGATGGAAACAAGGAAATCGAACCAGTGGATCCCGAAATCCTCAAGGATCAGCTGGTCCATCTGTTCGAATGGCGTGCCGGCGATCCAGCCATGATCCCACTGGATCGAGACGTGCACGCCGATGACGTCTCCGACATGGCCTGCCTCGACGGCTGCGCGCATCCAGGCCATATGAGGCGCGAAACGGCCATTCTGGTTCACGGCAAGCTGCAGCCCGCGTGCCTCTGCGAGATCCGCAAGTTCGGCGCCGACCGCGAGACTGCTCACGAAGGGCTTCTGCGACAGCACATGTTGCCCGGCCTCCAGCGCACGCCGCATCAACGGCGCCCGTCCTTCCGGATGCAGCGTCATGTCGAGCACGGCGATGGCGCTGTTGCCGATGAGGTCCTCGACCCGGTCGGTCGCCAGTGCCTCGGGAAAATGCTGGTCGCGCCGCAGCATGGCCCGGTCGAGATGACGATCGGCGATCGCGACGACATTGAGGCCATAGCGGCGATAGGCTTCGAGATGGGCGAACGAAATGCCCCCGGCGCCGATCAGCCCGATCGGGATCGAGCGGTCTGCCGGCATCGGCGGCCGATAGTCGAGCGCCGGCGCCGCGATCTCGGCAGCCTCAGGCGCCACGAGCGCGTAGGCCTCCGCAGCCGGCAGCTCATCCGCGCTCATGGCAGCAGGTCCAGCGTCCGCCCCTCGTCGGCCGAGCGGCGGGCCGTATCGACGATGCGCTGGCCGATGCGGCTGAGCTCGGGCGACAGCGGTCCCTCGACGTCGAGCCCCTCGTTCCAGCGCGAGAGGACATATTCGACCGGCTTTCGATGCGGCGCGACGAGATCATGCACCGGCATTGGATGAATGACAGGATGCTGACGCGTCTGCAGATGGACGTGGTGCTCGAAATCATAGCTCGACAGCGTTCCCTCGCTGCCGACGATGACGAAGCCGCATTTCGGCTGCGGCTGCAACGTCCATGGATCGGTGAACGTGCCCCAGCGCGTCTCCAGCTTGGAGAGCCCGGTATCGTAGCGAAGGACGGTGATCGAATGCTCGTCGACCTCCAGCCCGGCGGGCCGATCGACCGTGCTGGTGACCGTCAGCGGCGCCCGGCCGTTCATGAACCAGGTGCCGAGCGTCGCCCCATAGCCTAGATAATCGAGCAGGCTGCCGCCGCCACTGGCGCGCTTGTACCACCACGAACCCGGCTTCTGCCGGATGACCTCTTCGTCGGACACCTCGACCTTGTCGGCGAGGTGATAGAGCGGACCCCGATTACCGTCGTAGAAATGAACTTCGAGGACATCGCCGATGGCGCCCTCGTCGATCAGGCGCTTCGCGGTGACATGCGGCGGATACCAGGCGAGCGGCCAGTTGATGGCCAACCTGACGCCCGCCGCCTTCGTCGCCGCGATCATGCGGTCGGCGTCGGCGAGCGAGGCGGCGAAGGGCTTCTCGATCAGAATATCGGCGCCATAGGGCGCAACCTCTTCGACCGCTCTCGCATGATCGGCGGTGGCGGGACAGAGGATGACGAGGTCTGGCCTGATCGCTGTGAGGCAGGCGGCAACGTCGGTGAAAACTGTCCGGCGGTCGATGCCAAAGGCCTCGATCGCGCTGGTCATCCGCTCGGGCTTCGCATCGCAGATCGCGGCAATCTCGGCGTCGGGATGCTCATGCACCTCGCGCAGAAGATCGCCCATATGCATGTGATCGAAATTGATACCGACGACCTGCCAGGGCCGTCCCTTCTGTCCCTCCATGTATGTCCTCCCCGCGACCATCAGGCTCAACGGTCTTCGATGATGCGCAGATAGGCCGCCGTCACCAGGAGCACGATCAGCCCGAACAGGATCTGACGCGCGCCTTCGGCGATCTGCATCACCGTGAGCAGCGTAATCAGCACCCGCAGGATGAGCGCACCGATGATCGTGCCGGTATAGCCGCCGCGTCCGCCGAAGATCGACGTTCCGCCGATCACGGCTGCCGCCACCGATGGCAGCACGAGCGGTTCGGCGAGCGACAGCGATGCGGACTTGATCAGGCCGATATAAAGCAGTCCGGCTATGCCCGCGAGCAGGGCCGAGAGCACGTAGAGCGTCAGGATGACCTGCCAATAGCGCACGCCCGAAAGCCGCGCCGCATGCTCATTGTCGCCAACGGCATAGAGCAGGCGCCCAAAGCCCGTCCTGTTGAGGAGAAAGAGAATGAAGGCCGCGACAGGCACGAACAGCAGCAGCGCGTTCGGCACGCCATAGCTCAGTCCCGTTCCAAGCCAGGCAAGGCTGGGCGGGACAGCGGTTCCCGTCGAGATCACTGTGCGCTGATAGACCTGCAGGAAACCCGTGCCGATAAGGCCGGTGCCGAGCGTCATGATGAGGGGATGGACGCGGAAGACACCGATTCCGATGCCATTGAAGAGACCGATCAGGAGCGCCGGCACCAGCGCGATCGCGATCGCAACGCCGGGATCGTGGTGCACGCCCTGCGTCGCGACGATGAAGGCCGCCATGGTCGCGACGGTGCCGACCGAGAGATCGATGCCTCCCGTCAGCATCACCATGGTTTGGCAGCCGGCCAGGATCGCGAGAGGAATGGCGAATTTGATCGTCGTGGCGATCCAGGCCGGGTTAACGATGCCGGGACGCATCGCCTGCAGCACGGCAACGAGCAGGACCAGCAGCAGGATGAGCGGGACGAGCGGATAGTCGCTCATCAGCCGCTTGAGCCTGCGGCCTGGCAATGGCGATGAATCGGGAAGGACAGTGTTGCTCATGGCGAGCGTCCCTTCATGGCAAGGAAGGCGCCGAGCATCACCACGACAACCATGATCACCCCCTCGACGATGGTCGTGACATTGGGATCGACCGCCATCAGCGTCAGGTCGGTGCGCACGAGGCGAAGCACGAACACAGCCACGATGGGGCCGACCAGCCCGCCGCGCCCGCCGCCAAGCGTCACGCCGCCCAGCACCACCGCCGCGACGCTGGCCAGAAGATAAGGCCCTGGAATTGGCGCGCCGATGCCGGTGCTCATCGTGAGGGTCAACCCACCCATCGCGGCGAAAAGGCCGGAAAAGGCATAAGCGAGAATCCGCGTCCGCGCCACTGGGACGCCGGAACGGAACGCGGCGAGCTCGCTGGAGCCGATCGCATAGAGCGAGAGGCCGAGCTTCGAGTGCTTCAGCGGAATCCACACAATGCCGAGGCAGACGACGAGCAGCAGCAGCGCCTTTGGGAACCACGCCGTGACCGCGTCCGGCAGGAGCGGCAGCGGCACGGTTCCGACGACGAGCGCCTTCAGCCATTCGGCGGCGGAACCACCCGGCGCGCTCAGCACCAGCAGCGCCGCGCCCTGCAGCACGAACAGCATCGCCAGCGTCACGACGATGTCTGGGACGCGGGTGACGATGATCAGGATGCCATTGACGGCCCCGAGCACGAAGCCGAGCGCCAGGACGAAGGGCACGACGAAAAGGGCATAACTCGGGCTGGCGCCGTTCATCATCGCCGCCGCGGTGACGCTGGTCAGCGCCATCATCGCCGCGACCGAGAGATCGATGCCGCCGGCGATGACCACGACCGTCTGCGCCGCCACCGCGAAGGCATAAGGCAGCACGGCCCGGCTCAGCGAGACGAAATCGCCGGCGCCATAGCCCGGCTGGATGATCTTGGTCGCCACGAGGAGCAGCGCGAACAGGATGAAGAGACCGGCAACCCAGCCCCGGCGGCGGAGGAAGCGGGTCACGGTGCCCCTGCTCCATCCTGCATGCCCGCCTCAGTCGCGACGGGAGCGGCTTCGCGCGGCAGGCCATAGGCAGCCCGGGTCAGCGCGGCTTCGTCGGCAAGCTCGACCGGCAGGATGTCGACGACACGGCCTCCAAAGATGACGATGGCGCGGTCGCAGACGAGCTGCACCTCCTCGAGTTCGGATGTGTAATAGAGCACCGAATGCCCTTGGCTCGCGAGTTCGCGCATCAACTGGTAGATCTGCCGCTTGGTGCCGACATCGATGCCGCGCGTCGGGTCGAAACAGAGGATGGTGCGGGCATCAGACGCCACCCAGCGGGCGATCGTCACCTTCTGCTGATTGCCGCCCGAGAGCCGCTGGACCTCGCGCTGCGCACGGGTATCGATCTGCAGCCGCTCGATCGCCTTCAGAACGGTCAGCTGCTCGCGGCGCATGTCGATCGGCCCCCAGTTGCGGAGCCGTGCGCTGAAGGGCAGCGCGATATTCTCGCGCACCGAGCGATGGCCGAGCAGCGCCTCGCTGCGATCCCCCGGCACATAGGCGATGCCCGCGCGGATCGCGTCGGCGGGATGGGCGAACGAAACGCGTGCGCCATCGACCAGAACCTCCCCGCCGCTTGGCCGGATCGAGCCGGCGAGAACGCCGAACAACTCGTCCTGGCCCTGCCCCTCGAGAGCCACAACGCCGGCAACCTCGCCATTGGCGAGATCGAACGAGACATCGTTGAGCTTGGTACCGACCTGAAGGTGCTGGACGCCGAGCCGCGCCGGTCCCGCCGGTTTCGCTGACGCGCCGATACCAGCAGCCTTGATCCGGCTCTTCTCAACCTTAGCGCCCAGCATCAGCTCGACGATCCGCTCTTCGATGCCGGGCTCGATATCGACGACGCCGACCGTCTCGCCATCCCGCAATATCGTTGCCCGGTCGCACAGAGCCTGGATTTCGATGAAGCGGTGCGAAATGAATATGACGGAGCGACCGCTGCGGCTCTGGCGCCTGACGACGTCGAGCACCCGCTCGGCAAGATTGGCCGGCAGAGCTGCGGTCATTTCGTCGAGCAGCAGGACATCCGGCTCGATTGCGAGCGCGCGGGCAAGGTCCAGCACGCGCAACACGGCGAGCGGAATATCGCGCGCGGTCTCGGAGAGATCGAGATCCGGGACGCCGAGTTCCTCGACAAAGGTGCGGAACGGCTCCAGCGGCGTATCGGTGAGACGGAGATTGGCCAGCACGTCGAGATCGGGAATCAGCGACGGCTCCTGATAGACGGAGACCAGCCCCGCCCGCCGCGCCTCGGCCGGCGAGCGCACGGTGTGCTCACGGCCGCGGATGAGGATGCTGCCCGCGCTCGGCCGCACCGCCCCGGTCAGGATCTTGACCAGCGTCGACTTGCCGGCGCCATTGGCGCCCATCAGCGCATGCACCTCGCCGGGAAGGACCGAGAGAGCAGCATCGCGCAGCGCCGCGACGGCGCCATAATGCTTGGCGACGCCCCTTGCAATGAGGATCGGATCGGTCGTCACGCGCTTGCCGTCACTCTTGCTGATCGAATCGAAACGAAGGGCGTGGAGCGTCGGCGAACCGACGCCCCACGCTTGGTGTCCGGCCGCCCTACTCGCCCGGACCCTTGCAGGCGACGATCTGTTCCTTGGTGTAGTCGGTCCATCCAGGGATCGAGATCGAGACCGGCCATTCCGGCGACAGCGAGGGATCGGCGGCGGCCTTGAGCTTGGCCTTGCCTTCCGCGGTCGCATTTTCCCAAAGCTGCGGATCGACCAGCACGGTCTGCTCGGCAGGCTTCTTGCCGTCGAGGATCTGCAGGGCCAGCGTCACGCCGGCCGCGCCGATCGAACCCGGATTGGTCACGGCGGCGCCGGTGAAGTTCGGCACCGTGTTGAGCTGGCCGACAAAGCCGGCATTGTCAGCGCCGACCACCGGAACCAGCGGCGTCTGGGATTCCACGAGCGCATCGACGATCACATTGTCGATGCCCGAGGTCCAGATGCCGTTGAAGGGCGTTCCGGTCGCGATGAAGTCGAGGATTTGCTGCTTGCCCTGGTCCTGCTGCCAGCCGGTGAAGACCTCCTGCACAACCTTGACGTCGGGGAATTCGGCCAGCGCCTTCTTGAAGCCCTTGTCGCGGTCGCTGTCAGCCGAAGCACCGGCGGCGCCGCGCATATAGACGACATCGCCCTTGCCGCCGATCTGCTGGAACAGCCATTTGGCGCCGAGATAGGCGTATTGCTCCTGGTTGTTCGAGACGACATAGGCCGAGGGCTCGGTCACCGCCTGGTCGACCGCAACGACGACGATGCCCTTGTCGGTCGCTTCCTTGAGGGCCGCATTGATGCCCGAGGGATCGGCCGGATTGACGACAATCGCATTGACGCCGGCGCTGATGAGATTGCGGATGTCCTCGGACTGTCCGGCGGCGTCCGTATTGCGATGAGCGATATTGAGCTTCGCGACCTTGCCGGAGGCGAGCGCCTCGGCCTTGATCGCGCAGATCATCTCCTCGCGCCAGCCATTGCCCTGCACTGTATTGGAAACGCCGATCGTATAGGTGCCCTGTGCCCAGGACCCCGCGACCGAGGCGAGAAGCGCGGCGCCGGCGAGAAGGCCGAGCCGCAATGCACGTGTGTTCGTCATGGATGTTTCCTCCGCTGTTGTATCGTTCGACTTGGTCCCGCCCCGGACCGGGTCGGTGTTGTTGCTCTTTTCGGCCCGGTCACTTTCGCCTGCCGCCGGTCATTTGACCAGCGGGCTCAGAACATCGCGCGCAAGCAGGAAGCCGCGCTTCACCTTCTCCTCGCTGCCCTCGAACTGCCGATCCTCGTGCTCGATGACGATCGGGCCGTCATAGCCAGCGCGGTAGAGGCCGGAGAAGAAGCCCGGCCAGTCGACTTCGCCGAGCCCCGGCATACGGGGCACCTGCCAGCCGATGCCGGCCGAGAGGATGCCACGCTCATAGAGGCCGTCGCGATCGATCATCAGGTCCTTGGCATGCACATGCGCCATATGCGGACCGAACTCACGAATGAACCGCGCCTGGTCGATCATCTGCCAGACGAGATGCGAGGGATCGAAATTCATGCCGATCTCGCCGCCGAACGCCTCGATGATCCGCCGCCAGATGACCGGCGCATAGGCAATGTTGTGCCCGCCTGGCCATTCGTCCTGGCTGAAGATCATCGGGCAATTCTCGATCGCGATACGAACGCCATTATCGCGCGCATGGGCGGCGATCGCCGGCCAGATGGTCATCGCGTCCTGCCAGTTGGCATCGACCGATTTCGCGGCATCGCCGCCAAGGAAGGTGTTGACCAGCGGCACGCCGATGCACCCGGCGGCAGAAATGACTGTCTTCAGATGGTCGATGACCGCTGCGCGATGCGCCGGATCGGGATGAAGCGGGTTTGGATAATAGCCGAGCGCCGAGATCGTGACGCCCTTCTCGCCGAGTTCGGCGACGAGTTCCCGCCCTTCCGAGGCCGAGATCGCGGCGACGTCGATATGAACGGTGCCGGCATAGCGGCGGGTCGGCCCGGACGTCTTTGGCCAGCAGGCGACTTCGAGCACGCCGAAACCATTCGCACCCGCCCAGTCGGCGACCGCGGTGAGCGGCAGATCCGGAAATGGCGCCGTCAGCAATCCGAGCTTCATGTTGTCGTTCCCTCCAGCATCATGCGTCCTGCCAGCCCTCATGCGCCATGACGCGCCGCACGTGTGCCATCGGATCGGCCCCGAGCAGCCCGCCAAGATGGCGCGTTACTGCCGCACGAAACCGCGGGTCGGCGGCGAGCGGCGGCGCAAAGATTGCGTCAATGGCGAGGATGCCGTCGGTGAGCCCGGCGGGATCGGCGCCCACGCGATCGGCGATCGCGGCGACACGGCCGGCAAAGGGATCGTCGGCTGACCAGGCATTGCCGAACCGCGCCGAGGCGCGGACGAGATAGGCCATCCATCCAGCCACGGCGAGCGAGAGAAGCTCGATGCCGGCGCCGGCCGCGAGACGGTCGCGGATCGGATTGAGCAGGCGCTGGACGATCTTCTGCGAACCGTCGGTGGCGATCTGGTGATTGCGATGCCGGATCGCGGTGTTGCGAAGCCGCGCAAGGCTCTGTTCGACATAGACCGCCGGGTCGATGCCAGGCACCGGCGCCAGCGTCGGCAGGCTCTCCTCGATCAGCATCCGCCGCGCGAAGCCGGCCAGCAGCGGATCTGCCATGTCGTCGAATGTGTGCGCGTGAGCGGCGAGGACGCCGAGATAGCAAAGCGACGTCTGCGCGCCGTTGAGAATGCGCATCTTGAGATGCTCGAACGCCGTGACGTCCTCGACGAAAGTGGCGCCGACGCTGTCAAAGGCGGGGAACGGACCGGCGAAGCGGTTCTCGATCACCCATTGGCGGAACGGCTCGCCCACCACCACCGCATCGTCGCGATAGCCGAACTGGTTCTCGACAAAGGCATAGTCTGTCTCGGAGGTCGCCGGGGCGATCCTGTCGACCATCGTGCCGGGGAAGGAGACATTGGCCTCGATCCAACCCGCGAGCCCTCCCCCGCGCCGCGCCGCAAGCTCCCGAACCACCGCGCCGAGAATGTCGCCATTTGCCGGAATGTTATCGCAGCTGACGACCGTGACCGGCCGGCCATGGCTGCGCATGCGCAATTCAAGAGCGCGGAGGATCAATCCCGGCAGGCTTGTCGGCGCTTCCGGATCAGCGAGGTCATGGACGATTTCAGGCCGCGAGGCGTCGAGCGCGCCGGTCGCCGGGGTGTGACAGTAGCCCTTTTCGGTCACGGTCATCGTGATGACATCGATGTCCGGCGCGGCGAGCACCGCGAGAGCAGGCGCCGCGCTCTCCTGGCTGTCGGTGACCGACACGATGCTGCCTATCACCCGCGCCGCCACACTCTGGTCCTCGCGGATGAGCCTTGTATAGAGCCCCTGCTGGCGGCCGAGCGTTTCGGTGAGCCTTGGCGGACGGATATTGATGCCGGCGATGCCCCAGCGCGTCGTCCCGCCAGCCAGAAGATCGTCGGTGAATTCAGCCTGATGGGCGCGGTGGAAAGCGCCGACGCCGATATGGGCGATGCCGCGCGTTACGGCTGCGCGATCATAGGCCGGCCGCGCCACGGCAGCCGGAAGGCTGGTCAGCAGCGCTGGCTGCAAGACTGCGCGCGGATCGCGGGGAGCGCTCACCGCGAACCCTCGCTGCACGCGCACGCCATCACGCGCCGGAACCGATAAGGTCCGCTGCCCCTCAAATGCACGGCTCTCCTCCCAGAGAACGCATTTTCTATTTTCTAGAATATGGAATGGAAATTCCCGCCCGTCAACGGGCTTGGCGACGGCCGGCGCTCCGTTTCGCCACGACGCCGTGCACCAGCGCCATGCCGACCGAGAGCGAGGCGGCAAGCGACCGGAAGCCGGCGAAATCGGATTCGATCACTTCGATCCAGCGCGTCGAAAGCGGGATCAGCGGCGAAAATGTGCTGTCGGTAATTGTCACGATCTGCGCGCTACGCTCATGCGCGACCGCGACGAGATCGGGCGTTATCGAATTGTAGGGGCTGAAACTGACCGCCAGCAGGGCGTCGCCGCGGCCAATGCAGCCGATCTGGTCGAAAGCGGTCGAACCGACATTGTCGACGAGAACGTTCCGTACACCCTGCTGCGACAGCGTCAGCGACAGATAGGCCGTGACCGGAAAGGCGCGCTTGCTGCCGACGAGATAGATGAGGTCCGCGCCGGCAAGCACCTCGATCATCGCTTCGAAGGAAGCGACATCGAAACTCTCGCCGATACGGTCGAGCGAAGCGCGTGCGGCAGCGACGATGCCGCCAAGAAAATGAAGCTCAGCATGCGTTTCCGAGCGAGAGGTCGGCTCGGCACGGCCGCGCGCCTCCGGCCAGGAGCCCTTCACATGATCCTTGAACAGGCCCTGCAGATCCGAAAAGCCGGCGAAGCCGAAGGTCTTGGCAAAGCGCACCAGCGTCGAGGGCTGCACGCCGGCCTGCTCGGCCACCTGAACGATCGTGCCGAGCGCGACATCGTCGGGATGCTGCCACAGGAAGATGGCGACCTGGCGCAGCCGCTTTGGAAAATGCAGCGTGCCCGAGGCGAGGACGGCCCGCAATTCCTCATAGGTGCGCGGTTTGGTGTAGCCGAGCGCCGATTTACGGCCCGAGGCTTCGCCCTCGACCTCGTCGCGGATCTCGCGCGGCGGCTCCGCGCCTCGGGCAGGCTTCGCATCGGCCTTCTTGCGTTCCGCCATGCCATCTCCCCTTCCGGCCGCAGGATCGGCCGGGGCGAAATCGAAGCTATAGCGGCACGATCATTTCGCAATCTCAAAAATGGAAATCCTCTTCGAAATTGACGCCCGGCCGGCTATCGTCAACCGAACGGAAGATGAGAGGGAGGTTGAACATGGTCTATGCCACCGCCGATGGCGCGCAGCAGCAGCGGCTTCGGGTCGGCATGGTGGGCGGTGGACAGGGCGCCTTCATCGGCGCCGTGCATCGCCTCGCCATGCGGCTCGACGACCGGATCGCCCTGGTCGCCGGCGCCCTGTCGTCACATCCCGACACCGCCGCAGCATCGGCCGCCGAGCTCGGCATTGCGCCGGACCGTGCCTATGCCGACTACCGCGCCATGGCGGCCGCCGAGGCCGGCAGGCCCGACGGCATCGAAGCCGTCGTGATCGTGACGCCGAACCATCTGCATGCGCCCATCGCCACCGCCTTCCTCGAGGCCGGCATCGACGTCATCTGCGACAAGCCGCTCTCGACGACGCTTCCCGAGGCGGAAGCGCTGGTCGCGCTGACGGCCGCCCGCAACCGCAAATTCATCGTGACGCTCAACAACACGGGCTATGCGATGGTCCGTCAGGCGCGCGAAATGGTGGCAGCTGGCGAACTCGGCGAGATCGTCGCCATCCACGCCGCCTATATCCAGGATTGGCTGACATTGCCGATCGACGCCGAGGGCCAGAAGCAGGCCGAATGGCGCACCGACCCCGCCCGCGCCGGCGAATCCGCGGTCCTCGCCGATATCGGCGTGCACGCCTTTAATCTCGCTGCCTTCATCTCGGGTCGTCAGGCCGAAGCGGTGTCGGCCGATCTCTTCACGGCGGTGCCGGGCCGCCGGCTCGACGACAACGCCCATCTCCTCGTCCGCTGGACAGGCGGCGCGCGCGGAACACTGATCGCAAGCCAGACTTCGCCCGGCCACTACAACGATCTCTCCGTGCGCATTCACGGCTCGAAGGCGAGCCTCGAATGGCGCGGCACGGCGCCGGAGGAACTGCGCCACGCCCGCTATGGCGAGGAAGCGCGGACCATCATCCGCGGCGGCTTCGGCTCGGCTGGCGAGGCGCAGCGCGTCTCGCGCATGCCGGCCGCCCATCCCGAGGGTTATATCGAGGCGTTCGCCAACCTTTATCGGGACGCCGCCGAGATCATCCGCGCGCACAGGGGCAAGGGCGAGATTGCGGCCGGCCGCGCCAGCTTTGTGCCTGACGTCGTCGACGGCGCCCGCGGCGTCAAATTCGTCGCCGCCGCGGTGGCATCGGCCAAAGGCGGCGGCGCCTGGACGCCAGCCGCCCTGGATTGATCAGCGCCTCAGCGCGCGGCCCAAAGGAGGCCGCGGCGGACGATCGTCTTCATTTCGGGAACCTCGAACTCGCTCGCGACATGGCCGAGCGAGGAATAGAAGACGCGTCCCTCGCCATAGCGCCGCTTCCAGACCACCGGCATCACCGTGCCGTCGATCCATGAAGCATGATCGCCATTGAACGTCGTGGTCGCGAGGACCTCGTTCGAAGGATCGACATGCATGTAGTACTGCTCGGAGCGGTAGGGGAAGCGCGCCGGGATGCCTTCCATGATCGGATCTTCGGGCTTCACCACGTCGACATGGTAGTCGATGATGTTGCCCGGATGGGCGACCCACTGGCCGCCGACCATGAACTGATATTCGGTCGCGTCGCGGAACGCGTCGCCCATGCCGCCATGATAGCCGCCGAGGCCGACGCCGCCCTTGACGGCCCGGGTGAGGTTCTCGAGTTCTTCCTTCTCGATCTTCGACATCGTGAAGATCGGAACGATCAGCGACAGATCGGCAATCGAGGGATCGGCGAAGGCCTCTGTCGTGTTCTCGACATAGACCTTGAAACCTTCCTCCTCGAGCATTGCCGCAATCACCTTGGAGCCCTGTTCGGGCTCATGCCCGCTCCAGCCGCCCCAGACGATCAGTGCCTCGCGCATGGTCTTGTCCTTCCTGTCCAAATCAGCCGAAAATTCCGGGGCCGACCGGAAGCGGCGCCGGCCGCTCCGGCCGCGTCGTCATCGCGATGTGCCGGCCCTCGTCGGAGGAGCGCTGGAACGCTTCCATCACTTCAAGCACGTGGAAGGCAAGATCACCGTTCGCACGATGCGGCCGGCCGGTGCGGATGGCATCGGCCATGTCGGCGACACCGATGACGCGGAAATTTCCGTCGGCATAGGCATGTTCCGTCGGCACCGATTTCCAGTCATCCGACGCCGTTGCCAGCATGATTTCGCCGCCGAAATGATTGGGATCCGGCACCAGCAACGAGGCATTCGAGCCATAGAGCTCGATCGGGCTGTGGCGATGCCGGGGCACGTCGAAGCTCATGGCGATCGAGACGACCGCACCCGAAACGAATTTCATCGTGCCGGCAACGTGGGTCGCGACTTCGACCGGGATCTTCGTCCCCTTCAGCGGTTCGGAGGTCACGAGGCGTTCGTCGCGCAGCTTGGTGGCGACGCCCGCGACGCTCTCGACCGGGCCGAGCAGGTTGACGAGGCTGGTCACATAATAGGGGCCCATGTCGAGCATCGGCCCGCCGCCGTCGAGATAATAGAAGGCGGGATTGGGGTGCCAGCGCTCATGACCCGGGCACATGAAGAAGGCCGTGCCGCCGAGCGGCGTGCCGATGGCGCCCTCATCGACCAGCTTGCGCGAGGTCTGCTGTGCACCGCCGAAGAAGGTGTCTGGCGCCGCGCCGATGCGCACGCCTTTGGCCTTCGCCGCCTCGACGAGCTTCTTCGCCTCTGCCGTCGCAATGCCGAGCGGCTTCTCTGAGTGGACATGCTTGCCGGCAGCGACGGCGCGGAGGCCGACTTCGACATGCGCCTTGGGAATGGTGAGATTGACGATGATCTCGATCGCGGGATCGGCGAGCATCGCGTCGATCGACATGGCCTTCAGGCCAAATTCCGACGCCCGCGCCTCTGCCGCCGCGGCATTGAGATCGGCGACGCCGCGCACGTCGAGCAGCGGAAAGCCCCGCGCCGCCTTGAGATAGGCGGCGCTGATATTGCCGCAGCCGATGAAGCCGATCCCGACCCGATCCGTCATGCTCTGTACCTCCTCGAAAATCTATGCCGGCTGGCCGCATCAGCGATGCGGCGCCGGTCCCGTTGTTCCCCAAGGCGCGCCGTAGAGATCGCGCAGCGTCATCGCCGCCGCTCCGCGCGCCCAGATATCCTCAGTCCATTCATGCACCACCAGATCGGCCACATCGGCAAGACTCGGCGGCAACAGGGCCGCGACCGTCTCGCGCAGCGGCGCGACCAGCGCGTCGCCGGCGGCAAGTGCCGGCCCCGCCAGGATCACTTTTGGCGGCGCGAAGAGGACGATCAGGTTGGCGATGGCGAAACCAAGCGCCTCGCCGGCGGCGCGCAGCAGGGCAACGATCGCCGGATCGCCCGCCTTGGCGCGCTCAAGCACCTTTTCCATGCCGCGGCCAAGGCGGAACGCATGCTCATGCTCCGTCCCGGCCAAGGCGGCGCGTGCATCGGAGAGAAGGCTTTCTTCCGACGCGATCGAGGCGAGGCGGACGAGACCATTGCCGTTCGGCGGCCGGGCGAGAAGGTCGCCCAGATCCGGACCGAGCCCGTTGGCGCCACGGAACAATTCGCCCTTGTGGAGAATACCAAGCCCGAGGCCGAGTTCCACCGAGACGACGAGGAAGTCATCAAGACCCCGCGCCTGTCCGAACCAATGCTCGGCCAGCGTCACCAGGTTGACGTCGCTGTCGATCGTCGCAACCACGCCGTCGAGCCGCTGCGTCAGCTCAGCCGCCAGCGGAATGTCGCGCTCGCCGAAAAGCGGGCTGGCGCGGCAGATGCCGGCGCCACGCTCGACCACGCCGGGAATGCCGACGCAGACGCCTGAAATCTGGCTGAGTTCGAGGCCTGCATCGGCGACGCAGCGCCTTATCCCGTCCTCGATCAGATCGACGGCCACCGGTACGGAATGGCGCCCGACGCGCACGGGCAGCGTCAGGCTGGCACGGACGTCAGCGCGGAAATTGGTGGTGGCAATCGTGATGCGGTCCGGCGCGATGCGAGCACCGACGACATGCGCGGCATCCGGATTGAGGTCGAGCAGGACGCGCGGCCGGCCCCTTGCGGCGTCGCGGATGCCGCCGAGCTGGTGTGTGATCACGAGCCCGTCATCGAGCAGGGCGCCCGTGATCGCCGACACCGTCGTCGCCGAGAGATCTGTCCGGTCGCAAATCTCGACACGCGCAATCGGCCCGAACCGACGAATCGCGTCCATCACATGGAAGCGATTGATCGCGCGCATCAATTCGGGATCGGCGGTTTTCATCGGGCGGGTGTCATTTAATCCGGGTCAGGCAGTTATTCTCATCCCGCCAAGAACGTGTCAACGGCACATTGCCGTGTTGCAGGGCAGCATTTCTCACCTCCCCTTGACAGCCATCGGCAAACGGGACCAGATTTATTCCGCATCATTTATTTAAGTGACGCCCGGGTTGAGGAGCCCGGCCAAGTCTGGGAGGACCTGCATGAAGCTCAAGAGCCTTTTGGGCGCATCCGTCGCGCTCGCCATCTCGGCCTCGTCGGCCATGGCCGATGTCACCGTGAAATGGATGCATCTCAACACTGATCCCGGCATTGGGGCGGCCTGGGACGAAATCGTCAAGAATTATGAGGCGGCGCATCCCGGTGTGAAGATCGAGATGCAGTTCCTCGAGAACGAGGCGTTCAAGGCCAAGCTGCCGACGCTGCTGCAGTCGAATGATCCGCCGCATCTCTTCTACACCTGGGGTGGCGGCGTGCTGGCGGCGCAGGCAGAGACCGGCGCGATCAAGGACGTCACCGAGGCGATGGACGCCGATGGCGGCAAGCTGAAGGCCGTCTACAGCCCGGCGCTGGTGAACGGTCTCACGGTCGACGGCAAGATCTACGCCGTGCCCTATCAGACGGGCCTCGTCAGCTTCTATTACAACAAGAAGCTGTTCGAAAAGGCCGGCGTCGACGCCGCCTCGATCAAGAGCTGGGATGATTTCCTGGCCGCGGTGAAGAAGCTCAAAGATGCCGGTATCACCCCGATCGCTGGTGGCGGCGGCGACAAGTGGCCGATCCATTTCTATTGGGGCTATCTCGCCATGCGCGAGGGCGGCAAGGCGGCGTTCGACGCGGCCAAGGCCAGCGAAGGCGATGGCTTCAAGTCAGAAGCTTTCGTGAAGGCCGGCGCGGATCTCGCGGCGCTCGGCAAGCTCGAGCCGTTCCAGCAGGGCTATCTCGGCACGAAATGGCCGGTCCCGGTCGGCATGTTCGCCGACGGCAAGGCAGCGATGCTGCTCGGCTTCGACTCGACGACCGTCCAGCAGCACACGCTGGCTGCCGACGGCAAGGGTCTCGACGAGAACGATATCGGCATGTTCCCCTTCCCGACCGTTGCGGGCGGCGCGGGCAAGCTGACCGATACGATGGGCGGCATCAATGGCTGGGTTCTCACCAAGAACGCACCGCCTGAGGCGCTCGACTTCGCGGCTTTCCTGACGAACAAGGAAAACCAGACGATGATGGCGAGCAAGAACCTCATCATCCCCGCCGCGGTGGGCGCCGGCTCGGCGATCGGGCAGCCGCTGGTCAAATCCGCTGCCGAGCAACTCGCCGCCTCGACCTGGCACCAGAACTTCCTGGACCAGGATCTCGGGCCGGCCGTCGGCCGCGTCGTCAACGATGTCTCGGTCGAGATCGTCTCCGGCCAGATGTCGCCCGAGGACGCGGCGCAGCAGATCCAGGACGCCTGGGCGCTCGATCACTAACGGGCATGCCGTCTCGCGGGCGCCGCACCTTCGGGTCCGGCGCCCCTTCTCCCCTCATGTGGAGGTGGCGCCTCGATGAGTTCCGTATCAAGTGCCGTATCGACAGGACGGCGCATGGGCATCCAGGGCAAGTTGCCGGTGCTGGTCCTGTTCCTGCCGCCTGCCCTTCTGCTTTTCACGCTCTTCGTGATCCTGCCGATGGGCGAAGCCGCCTGGTATTCGTTCTATGACTGGAACGGTTACGGCCTTCCCGAGAAATTCGTCGGCTTCAGGAACTTCGAGCTGCTGTGGCGTACCTCGGCCTTCACGACGGCGCTCGGTAACAATTTCCTGATCATTCTCGTCTCGATCGTGATCCAGCTGCCGCTTGCGCTGTGGCTCGCGACGATGGTTTCGAACCGTATTCCGGGCGCTGTCGTCTTCCGCCTGATCTTCTTCATGCCTTATGTGCTGGCCGACGTTGCGGCAGGCCTCATCTGGCGTTTCGTCTATGACGGCGATTACGGGCTCTTCGCGGCCATCGCCAGCATGTTCAACGTCGCCTCGCCCTATGTGCTGGCCGATCGCCACCTCGCGATCTATGCCGTGCTCGCGGTGATCGTCTGGAAGTATTTCGGCTTCCACATGATGCTGTTCATCGCCGGCCTGCAGAACATCGACAAGAGCTACTATGAAGCCGCAGAGATCGACGGCGCCTCACGCTGGCAGCGCTTCCGCAGCATCACGCTGCCGCTGCTTGCCCCAACGATCCGTCTTTCCGTCTTCTTCTCCGTCGTCGGATCGCTCCAGCTCTTCGACATGATCATGCCGCTGACCGGTGGCGGTCCGTCGAACTCGACGCAGACCATGGTCACCTTCCTCTACACCTACGGCATCACGCGCATGAAGGTCGGCTTCGGCAGCGCCATCGGCGTCGTGCTCTTCATCATCTGCGTGACGCTCGCCTTCGGCTACAGACGGATCTTCATGCGCAATGACTGACCGGACCCTCGCCCCCACGGCGCCGACAACGCTCGGCGCGACACCGACCAAGCCGGCGCGACGCGCCTCGGCCTTCTCGTCTCACCGGATGAGCTTCGTCACTTGGCTGTATCTCTATGTCAGTCTGTTCTTCGTGGCGGCGATCGTGCTTTTGCCGCTGCTGACCACAGCCCTCGGCGGCTTCAAGACGCTCGGCGATCTCCGCGTCCATCCGTTCGGCCTGCCGGGCGAATGGCAGTGGTCGAACTATACCGACATCCTGCTGAGCGCGCGTTACTGGCAGATGTTGGGAAATTCATTCCTCATCGCCACGCTGACGGTGGCGCTGACACTGGCTGTCGCCGCCATGGCCGCCTTCACTTTCGCCCATGTGACGTTTTTCGGCTCGTCGTTTCTGCTCAACTACTTCCTGATAGGACTGATGTTCCCGGTCGCGACGGCCATTCTGCCGCTTTTCATCCGCATACGCGATCTCGGCCTGCTCGATACCTATTGGGGTGTCGTGCTGCCGCAGGTGGCGTTCGGGCTCGGCATGAGCATCCTGCTGTTCCGCCGCTTCTTCCAGAATGTGCCGAAGGAATTGTTCGACGCTGCCTTCGTCGATGGCTGCGGCTATCTGGGCTATTTCTGGCACATCACGCTGCCGCTTTCGCGCCCGATTCTCGCGACGGTCGGCATCGTCTCGTTCGTCGGAAGCTGGAACAGCTATCTGCTGCCGCTCATCTTGCTGAACTCGGATTCCAAATATCCATGGCCCCTCGGGATCATGGTCTATCAGGGCGAGTATTCGAGCGACTGGCAGTTGATCCTGGCGTTTATCACGCTGACCATCCTGCCGACGATCATTGTGTTCTTCGCAGCGCAGAAGCACATTGTCGCCGGCCTGACGGCGGGCGCGGTCAAGGGTTGACGAACCAGATTGAGTTGAAGGCCTCAGCCGAGCAAAAGGTCGTCGCGGACGCGCAGCGCCCGCGCCAGACAGCGCAGCACGGCAGGCGACGTCTCATAGCGACGCTCGGCCCTTGTGATCTGGGTGATGGCTACGCCTGAGCGGTCGGCGAGTTCGATCTGGCTGAGCCCGCGCCACTCGCGCAGAGCCTTCACCGGCGCCTCGCCGCGCTTGATCTTGGCGTCGACATGCGACGGCAGCATGCCGATATCGCGCGGTCCGAGATTAGCCTGCTCGCGGACGGTCTGACCCTGGATGGACATTTCGCGCTTCTCCCTCGTCATGTGCATGAAAGGAGAATGAACGAAGCCGCGCGCGGTTCCTTGTCCCATGTCAATCATGCGCCGCTGCCGGGCAGGTCGACGCGGCGCGGCGCGTGCAAAAGGACGCCGCCCGACGCATCGCGACCGATCTCGTGGATATAGAAGTAGGTTGGCTGGTCGTCGGTGACATTCATCACCGGCGACGGCGCGGAAACAACGATGAGACCACCGCTGCGGCCGATCCAGTCGATATGGCGATGCCCGTGCATGGCGATGGTGGTCCGGGACATCCCCTGCAGGCGGCGGACGAACCATGAGCCGTTGACGAGCGCGGTACCGATCCGCTCCGACAGCGCCTTGGCGGCGCGCGGATATTCGACGACGTGATGATGCAGCGCCACGATCCAGATCGCGTCCGGCGTCTCGGCCACCAGCCGCGCCATGGCGGCCTCCTGCCCGCGCGGCACAAAGCCGAGCGCGTTGGTGAACGAGAAATGCGTCTCGGCGTTCGAATTGAGCATCAGCACGCCGAGCCCGCTCGTCGTCTCGGGTGGCAGAACCATCGGAAACGTGGCCGCGAAAACGTCGCCGAGCCGTGAGCCGAGGCGACGGGCGCCCGTATCGGCGAAGGCGGCGATATCGGCCGCATGCGGGGCGAGCGCTTCGGCGAGGGTCGACCCGCTCTTGCCGGTCTCGGCGTCGACGACACGCACCCTTGTGCCCTGCAACGCGTCGAGCGCCGCAAGCAGCCGCATCTGGCGGAGCCGCTTGTTCGGGCTGCCGGGCAGATCGAGCCGGGCCGGATTCGCGCGATCGACAACGTTCAAGTCGTGATTGCCGGGAATGGCGACCATCTTCGCGGCGAGACGCGGAAAGGCGGCGATGGCATCGAAGAACTCGGCCCATTCGGCGGCGCGGCCGGCATCGGTCAAGTCACCGCTGATGAGAACGAGGTCGAGGCCCTCCTCCCTATCAAAGACGTCGAGTGCGGCCAGCAACCCTGCCAGCCGGCCATTGCCACTTGGACCGGAGCGACCGCTCTCGATGCGGAAGCCATAGCGCTCGCCCACGATGTGGATGTCGGAGAGATGGGCAACGCGCCAGGTCCGGCTACCGGGAATCCGCGGCGCGAAGCCGGCAAGATCGCGTGGCTGATCCATGGTCGCGTCCGCGACGCCCCAAACGAGCGCGGCAACGGCGACATAGCCACCGATCAGCACGATGCAGTTGAAAAGCCCGGCGAGTGCGAGGTGCCCCGGCTGGGCCAGATCGGCGAGCGTGCCGGTCCAGTGGGTATGCGGAAAGGCGAGCAGGACGAACAGCATCGAGAGCGCGCAGACCAGCAAGCCCGCAGCGGCCGCCGAGACGGCGCGGATGCTGTCGCGCCGGTCATCACTCGTCGCTTCGGGCAGGTTACGCTCGGCCAGATGCCGCAGCCCCTCCCGGGCAAGCGCATAGCCCGGCTGCACGGCGAGCGCGTTCAGCGACCAGAAATTCGCTTCGACCAGCCGTAGAAACGGTCTGCCGCCGAACCACGCCGCCGCACCGAGCGCCACCGCGACGGCGAGAGGGATGAGCCCATTGAAGACACGCTCGGCCGATGTCGAGGCGGCGCTGACCCAGATCGAGACCATCAGCGGCCCGAGCCCGAGCACGATCACCGGCAGCGCGACGAGGCTGATCCATGCCGCGATGAGCTTCGGCAGGCTGACCTCGGCGATCAGGCTGCCGGCGAGCGATGCCAGCGTGCGCCGCTTGGTGCTGGAGGCATCGTCCTCGATATCGCCGCGGCGGGGGTCGAGGATCGGGGGCACGCTTGAGCTCCAGCTGACGAAGACGCCGACAATCAGCCGCCGCGTCTGCCGAAGCAAGGGGGCACCGGCGGCTCGGGAGGAGACGGCCGCCGGTGCAGACCTCCGCGTCAGGCAAGCGCCGAGACGCGGACGGCGTTGCTGGAGAGCGCGCCCTCATGCACGAGCAGGCCAATGCCACCATCCTGCAGCGCCTCGGCGCTGTCGTCCGACGCGGCAAGGCTGGTGTTGCCGATGCGGCAGCGGATGGTCGGGCCGTCGGCCTCGACCTCCATGTCGTAGAGCGTTTCCAGCGACCACGGGAAAGCCGTCTCGGCGAGAACGGTGCGAGTATCGTCGCGTTGCCGCACGAGGCGCAGCTTGCCATCCCGCGACAGCAGCGCCGCATAATAGCGCCTGAGGCCCTGGACGCGGACGGCGACGCCGGCCTCATTGCCGAGATGGATCATCGTGTCGGCGGCAACCTTGTAGTCGGTCCATTCCCGCGTGCCATGGATGATGATGCCCTCGCCACGATCCTGCGACAGGCGGAAGGATTGCGGAAAGCGCTTGGAGAAGAAGCTGGCGCCATTGACCCAGGCCATCCGCCAGAAATCGCTCGGCTCGTCCGGCCGGCGAAGATGCAGCTCCGGTGTTCCGCCATAGCGAAGGTGATCGACGAGGATGGCCCCGTCGGCACGGCTGCCTTCGGCGCGGATGACGAAGCCGATCTCGGCGATCGGCTGGCCGCCGAAATCGGGCAGGACCCAGTCGAGATGGCCCTCGGCTCCAGGTGCGAGGCGGGTTATCGGCCCGTCGACGGTCCGCAGCGCATCGTCGGCGCCATAGACCTTGAGACGGAAGCCGACATCGACAGCGCCGAGATTGCCACTCTCAGCCGAAAGCGATGCTTCAAGTCTCTGCCCCGGATAGACCAGCGGCGTCGCCATCAGTTCATAGGTGCGCATGGCGAGCACCTCGGGCGGCGTGAAGGTCGGCGTGGTCGCCGCGGCGATCTGGCCAGGACCGATGCCGCGATAGGCGATTGCAAGCGCCCTGCCGCCCGGCACGACACGGTTCTCGACCTCCGTCCGCTCGACGAGGCCATGGCCGCGCTCGGCGCGGAAGCCCTGCACGCTGCCCGGCAGCGAAAAGTGGAACTGCGCCCCGTCCTTCGGCGCGGCCGGCGCCCTGGAGCCCGCAAGGCTGTGGCCGAGCGCCGCCAGCCGATAGCTGGTGCGCACGGCATCGTTGATCGCATTGCCGCCATCGGCCGAGGAGATCAGCAGCCGGTCGGCCACCGGGCCGCGCCAATCAGGCCCGGCGTCGATGCCCTCGAGGCCGAGCTTGATCCCTAGCAGGCAGCCGACATTACCGGCATTGCAGTCGGTGTCCCAGCCGGACGTGTTGACGATCATCTGCGCGCGCTGGAAGTCGTCCGGCGCATAGAGGATCGCCATGATCATCAGCGCATGGTTCGGCACGACGTGGCAGTTGCCGGGATATTTGTCGTAGCCATAGTGGTCCTCGATCTTCTGCCGCGTGTCGCGCCAGTCGGAGAACTCTTTGTGCCAGGCGCGGATATCGGCGATGAGCTTCGCGATCAGGCTATCGCGCGGAATGGCCGCGAGACCCGTCTCGATCAGATGCTCGATATCGCCGGAGACAAAGGCTTCGGCCTCCATGGCAGCCCAGAGCATTGCTGCATAGACGCTCTCGCCGTCATGACTGACGAGCCCCGCCTGCTCGGCAAGCTTCGCCGCAAGCTTCGGCTGCCCCGGCGCCACCATCGCCCAGCCGTCGATGAAAATCTGCGCGCCGATCTGCTCGGCCACCGTCGATCCGTTCACGGCGATCGAGCCCGAGGCCGGTGCCGGCACGCCGCGCTTCAGGTTGAGCCAGGCGGTATGCTCGGTCGAATTGCCGTTGCCGCCCCACCAGAGAACCGTGCGCTGCTCGACGAGATAGTTGAGCCAGGACTTGCCAATATCCTCGGCCGAAAGATCCTCGGAAACGCCGTAGTCCTCGAGCGCCCGCACGAAGGTGAAAGTGCCGGCCACATCGTCATCCGTGACGACGAGCGGCACGCCGAGCCGGTCATGGACGTAGTAATCGACCTCGCCAAGCTCGCTCATGATCTTCTGGTAGGTCCAACCCTCGAAGGGCCGGCCGACATAGACGCCGATCAGCTTGCCGAGCACGCCGGCATAGACGCGCTCCAGATAATCGTTCGGAAGGGGGGCGTTGCTCATGATGGACCCTTGGTTCCTCGGGATTTTCTTAAGGTTCGTGGCGTGCGGCTCAGCCCTTGACCGAGCCGCCGGCCATGCCTTCGATGAAGCGGCGCTGCAGGAAGACGAACAGCACGACGATCGGCAGCACGATGATCAGCGCCGCCGCCATGATCTCTCCCCAGTCGGACGAATACTGACCTGAGAGCAGGAAGAATGAGACGACGGCCGTCAGCTTGTCCTGCTTCTGCAGGAAGGTCGTGGCGATCAGGAACTCGTTCCACGAATAGAGCCCGATGATCAGCGCCACGGTCAGAATGCCCGGCGAGACGATCGGCAGCATCACCCGCGTGAACACCTGCCAGGACGAGGCGCCGTCGATGATCGCCGCCTCCTCGATCTCGGCCGGCACGGCCAGGAAATAGGTCCGCAGCAGCATGATCGCGAAGGGCGAGTAGATCGCCGTATAGACCAGCGATACGGCGAAGACATTGTTGATGAGGCCGAGCTTCGCAAAGCCGAAATAGAGCGGGAATAGGAACAGCTGGATTGGCGCGGTCGTGGTGGCGAGTAGGTAGAAGGTCACCACCTTCCACGCCTTGATCTTCTTGCGGGCGAGAACATAGGCAGCGGCCGAACCCGTCGAGCAGACGAGGACGATGGTCAGTCCGGTCAGCGTGGCCGAGTTCACGAAGCTCTGGCTGAAGCGCGCGTCCTTCCAGGCGCGAGCGAAATTGTCGAAGCGGAACACCTCGGGCAGCGCCAGCGGGTTCTGGACGATCTCCTGCGCCGATTTCAGCGAGTTGAGCACCAGCAACACGATCGGGAACAGCGCCGTGAACAATCCGATGCCGAGCACGACATAGGTGATCGTCAGCGTCGCGCGGCTTTCGACGAGCCTCATCAGACGCTCTCCCTCGACTGGATGCGGATATAGAAGAAGGTGGCGACGAGGCCGAACAGGCTGATCACCAGCGCCGTCGCGGCCGCCTGGCCGACATTGAGGTCATAGAAGGCCTTGCGATAGGCGAGCGTCGAAAGGACCTCGCTGGAGAAGGCCGGCCCGCCCTGCGTCAGGATGTAGACGAAGTCGAAGACGAGGAACGACCAGATCACCGTCATGATCATCATCAGCATGATGGTCGGCTTGATGCCCGGCAGCAGGACGTAGCGCATCATCTGCCAGAAGCTGGCGCCCTCGATACGCGCCGCCTCGATCTGCTCCTGCGGCACCTGGCGGAGCGCTGCGAAGAAGATCACGCAGAGAAAGCCCCACCAATGCCAGAGATCGACCGTGGCGACACCGAACAGCGCCGTCGACGTTTGCGACAGCGGGTTGACGATCGGCAGGCCGAGCTTCTGCAGATATCCGAAGACACCCGTGACCGGGCTGTAGATCATGCCCTGCCAGACCCGCGCGGTGATGGCCGTCGCGATGATCACCGGCAGGAAATAGACGACCTGGAACAGCGTCGATCCGCGCCGCGGCACGATGAGCAGGAGGCTCGCCGCAAGGAGGCCCATGGCGATCGGCACCGTCAGGAAGATCGCGGTCCAGATCAGGTTGTTCTCGAGCGCCGTCCAGAACGGTCCGTCGCTCCAGAGCGCCACGAAATTGCCGAGACCGATGAAGACAGGCGCCGAGATGCCGTCCCACTGGAAGAAGGCGAGCGCGATCGTGAGGAGCGCCGGGATCAGGATGATCACGACATTGATGGCGAGCGTCGGCACGAGATAAAGCCACATGGGCGGATCCTGACGGTCGGGTGGTTCGATCGGGCAGCAGGGGGCCGCCAAAGGCTATGAATGGCCGGCAACAGGGACGGACGCGCCGCCCCTGCCGCATTCTCAAAGCAACGGGAAACCGCTCAGCGCTTCGGGATGGCCGGCACCTTTCCGGCCGCCTTCTCTTCCTTGAAGGTCGCGTCGAGCTTCTCGAGGAACTGGGCCGTCGTGATCTTGCCGAGCCAGACCTCCTCCATGCCCGAGACGAGATAGGTGTCCGTCGCGGGCGGCAGGAAGGTCCAGGTGGTGTAGCCATACTGGCCGTCACTGACCGAGGCGGCGAGGTTCTTCATCGTCTCGCCATAGAGCGGGATGACGCCCTCGCCCATCTTCACGCCGGAGAGGTCCTTGAGCGGCGTGTTCCACTCGCCCTGCCAGACGGTGTTCATCTCGCCATAGAACTTGTCGCTGAACACGGTGTCGATGACGGCGGCCGCACCATCCGGGTTCTGCGAGGAATTGGCGATCGAGAAGGTCGAGCCGATGCCGAGCGCATAGATCGGATAGGGCACGCCCTCGGCGCTCGGGAAGCCGACAAAACCGGGCTCCGCATTGTTCTGCGGGAAGTAGCGCGGCACGTTCTGGAAGTTCCAGGTGCCGGTCGGCGCCATGCCGGCCTGACCGGTCGCGACCTGCGCAAAGGCCTGCTCGCCGGTGAGCGAGAAGTAGTTCGGGCCGAAATAGCCCTTCTGCCACCAGTCGTTGAGCGTATCGATCGCCTTGACGAAGGGCTCGGCCGTCCAGGGAATCTCGCCGTTCAGCGCCTTGTAGACATTGTCGGGACCGGCGATCGAGTTGAGCACGATCGAGACATAATGCTCATTGGTCGGGCGCCAGTCGGCATTGCCGGCCGCAAAGGGTACGAGGCCCTTGGCCTTCATCGCGTCGGCAAGCGTCTCAAGCTCGGCGATGGTCTTCGGCGGCTGCCAGCCGTTCTTCTCGAACAAGGTTTTGTTGTAGAAGAGGCCGAGCGTCTCGTAGGTCTTCGGCAGCGCGTAGAGCTTGCCGTTATATTTCCCGAGTTCCAGAAACACCGGCAGGATGCGCTCGTTCCAGCCGAGCTTGGCCGCGTAGTCGTCGAGCGGCAGCAACTGGCCGGCCTGCGCCATCGAAGCGACATAGCTCGGCCCGGCCGTATAAACGACATCGGGCCCGGAGCCCGAGAGCATCGCGATCCGGAGCTGTTTGTCGAGTTCCGCGCCGCGGAAATCGATCGAGAGGCTCTCGTCCGGATGCGCCGCATTGAACGGCTCAACCAGGATCTTCTGCAGCGCTTCCTGGTTTTCCGGCGCAGCGGTCTCATACCACCACGTGATCGGCTTCTTCTCCTGCGCCACTGCCGCCGGCACGCCGGCCGATACGCCAAGCGCGGCCAGTGCTGCGCCCGCCAGAGCGATTTTTGCCCGATAACCCATTTTATCCTCCTCCCATTGGTTCAGCTCGATCGATCAGGTTGAACTGCGCTCGATCAGACGGAACGGCATCGCCTGGCTCGTTCCGGGTCCCGCATTGCCGCGTTGGAGCCGATCGAGCAGGACCCCGGCCGCCGTCGTGCCGAGGTCGTATTGAAACTGCGAAATGGTCGTGAGCGCCGGCGTCACCAGCCGCGCCGCGAAGATGTCGTCGAAGCCGGCAATGGCGACATCGCCCGGAACGGCAAGCCCGGCCTCGCGCGCCGCCGCCATGGCGCCGATCGCCATCATGTCGTTGGCCGCAAAGATCGCGTCGGGGCGGGCCGGCAGCGCGAACAACTGCTGCGCGGCGCGGAAACCGCCCTCTTCGTTGAAAGCTTCGTCGGCGACGATCAGCGGCTTGCGGCCGGCTTCCAGAAGCGCCGCCTCATAGCCGTTGAGACGGCCCTCCTGCGGGCCGCCAAGGCCGGCGATCATCGCAATCCGCCGATAGCCGCGCCGGATGAGGTAGCGCGTGACCTCGCCGGCCGCCGCCTCGTTGTCGATATAGAGATTGTCGACCGGAAGCGGCCCGACCTTCTTCTTCGAGGATTCGATGCGCACCACGCCGATCCCGGCATCGGTCAGCGGCTGGAAATCGGCGACGCGCAGCGTGAAGAAAACGCCGACCACCCCGTCGACCCGCCCTTCGAGGCTCCAGTTCAGAAAGCGCTGCTCGCGCTCGGCCGCGCCATCGGTATTGACCGTGATGACATCATAGCCAGCGTGATCAGCAGCGGCCTGCATGCCCCTCAGCAGCGAGGGATAGAACGGGTTGGCGATATCAGGCACCACGCAGGCGAGCGTCATCGTCTTGTTGGTCTTCAGCGCCCGCGCCCAGCGGTTCGGCACATAGCCGAGCTCGCGCATCGCCGCCTGCACACGCTCCAGCGTCTCGGCCGGAATCTGGCTGGTCGGCGCGCCGGAAAGCACCAGCGAGACCGTGGTCTGCGATACGCTCGCCAAGCGCGCGACATCGCGTTGCGTGACCCTGCGAGGCCGTTCGGCCGTCATGCCCAAAGCTTCCTGATACGTATTACTGATACGTACCTCTAGCCGAGGTCGCAGCGATTGGCAACGTCCCCCGATGTGGATTCACACTGGGACCGCGCAACCGAGTTTGAGCATTGCGATGCTTCTTTCAGTCATCCTGGAGGAACAATGAGCGGGCCATGCCGCGCCTTTGCGCAGGCTGCCGCTGCAAGCGCGTTTACAGAGCCCGCCGGTTTCCTGATCATGCGCGCCGCGCCGATTTGAAGGAGTAACCGCGTGCTCATCAACGATCCAGAAATTGTCGCCGAGGTGACAGAGGCCTTCGGCCGCTACGAGCAGGGGCTGATCGACGCCGACTGGGCCGCGCTGGACCAGCTCTTCTGGGACAGCTCCTATACGGTCCGTTATGGCGACGGCCAGATCCAGCATGGCCATGCGCCGATCAAGGCCTTCAACGCGAAGCGCCGGAAGACCGGGGCTGACCGCGCCCTGACCGAGACGATCATCACCACCTTCGGCCGCGAATTCGCGACCGTCTCGACGCTCTATGTCGACGTTCCCCCTGGCAAGATCGGCCGCCAGCAGCAGAGCTGGGCCAAGATCGATGGCGACTGGCATGTCGTCGCGGCGCATGTCAGCGTCGTCGACAAGGTCACGATCGAGCGGCAGGCCTGAGGACCAAAACGATGCCCATTCATGATCCCTACGGCGCCTTCGTGCCGGGAACCGACATCGTCCTGCCCGCCACCGGCACCGGCCCGCTCGATGGGCTGACCTTCGCCGCCAAGGACCTCTTCGACATCGCCGGCCATGTCACCGGCTGCGGCAATCCAGACTGGGCGCGCACGCATCCGCCGGCCCGCCGCTCGGCAAAGGTGGTCGAGCAGCTCCGCGCCGCCGGCGCGACGCTTGCCGGCAAGACGATCACCGACGAGATTTCGCTCGGCCTGCTCGGACGCAACCAGTTCGACGGCACGCCGATCAATCCGCGCGCCCGCGACCGCTTTCCCGGCGGCTCGTCGAGCGGCTCGGCCACGGCCGTCGCAGGCGGCCTCGTCGACTTCGCGCTCGGCACCGATTCCGGTGGCTCGGTGCGCGTCCCGGCCAGCTTCTGCGGCCTCTACGGTCTGCGGCCGACGCATGGCGCCATTTCGGTCGAAGGACTGATGATGCAGTCCGCCTCGTTCGATACCGCCGGCTTCTTCGCCGATGACGCCGCGATCTTCGAGGCGGTCGGCATCGTGCTGACCCCGGATGCCGAGCCCGTATCGCCGATCGAGGAAATCCTCATCGCGACGGATGCTTTCGCCATTGCCGACGAGGCGGTGCGCGCGGCGCTTGAGCCCGCGCTCGCGCGCCTCGGAGCCATCGCCCCGGTGCGCGAGATCACGCTCGCCGAAGAAGGCCTCAAGGCCTGGAACCAGTGCCAGATCACGGCGCAATGCAGCGAGTTCTCGGCGACGTTCCGTGACTGGGTCGATGCCGTCAATCCGCGCTTCTCCTTCGAGGTCGGCTCGACGCTCGCTCATGCCGCGCTGATCTCCGAAAGCGCGCGGGCCGAGGCCCTGCGCTTCCGCGCCAACCTCAGCGCGCGGCTCGACGCGCTGCTCGATCGCCGCCGTGTCGTGGTCTATCCGGCCGTGCCGATCCTGCCGCCGCATCGCGACGCGCCGCTCTCGGTGATGGGCGCCGCTGGCGACCGCATCGTTGATCTGACCTGCATCGCGGGACTGAGTGGGTTGCCGCAAGTCGGCCTGCCGCTTGGAAAGTACGGCACCATCCCCGTCGGCCTCGCGGCGCTTGGCTGGCGCGGCGCTGACCGCACGCTGCTCGCCCTCGCGCGGAGCCTCGCGACATGACCGACATGACAGACGACGCGCTCACCGGGCTCGATGCACTCGGCATCGCCGATGAGATCCGCAAGGGTGCGTTGACGCCGCAAGAGGCGCTGGACGCCGCGATCGCACGTGTCGACGCGCTCAATCCGGCCCTCAACGCCGTCGTGCATCGGCATGACGATCTAGCTCGGCGCGCGATCGCCGAGGGGCTGCCGGATGGCCCGTTTCGCGGCGTGCCGTTCCTCCTGAAGGATCTCGATCTCCGCCTTGCCGGAACAGTCACGACCAGCGGCAGCCACCTGTTCGACGGCATCGTCGCAACGCGGGACTCGACGCTCACGGCCCGCTACAAGGCCGCGGGTCTCGTCATCTTCGGCAAGACGAACGCCGCCGAATTGGGTCTCTCATCGGCAACCGAGCCGGCCGCCTTCGGTCCGACACGCCATCCGCTCGATCCGGCGCTGTCGCCAGGCGGCTCGAGCGGCGGCAGCGCGGCGGCGGTCGCATCCGGCATGGTACCGATGGCCCATGCAACCGACGGCGCCGGCTCGATCCGCATGCCCGCTTCGCTGACCGGCATTTTCGGCATGAAGCCGAGCCGCGGCCGCACGCCCGTTGGCCCCGATGCCAGCGAGATCTTCTTTGGCATGTCGGTGAACCACGCCATCACCATGACCGTCCGCGACAGCGCCGCTCTGCTCGACGCGACGAGCGGCCCGGAACCGGGAGCCCGGTACGGCCTCGCGGCCGATGATCTGTCCTTCCTGGAGCAATCCCGGCGTGACCCGGCGCCGCTGCGCATCGCGCTGATGACGGAGCCTTTTGGCGCCGAGCCGGTCGAGGGCACCTGCCGCGATGTCGCGATCGAGGCGGCCCATCTCGCCGCAGCGCTCGGCCATCATGTCGAGGAGGCGCGCCCTTCGCTGGATGGGATTGATCCGGCGCATTGCTTCCGCCGTCTCGCCGCCGCCCTCACCCTCGTTTTCGTCGAAGACGTCGCGGCGCCGCACGGCATTGCGGACCCGCGCGCGCTGCTGGAGCCCGTCAATGTGGCCTGGATGGACGAGGCCAAAGGGCTGACGGCAGGCGACCAGATCCGCGCCATCGGCGAGATGCATGCCATCGGACGCGCGCTTGCCCGCTTTTTCGAGCGCTATGACGTGTTGATCACGCCGGTCACGGCGCAAAGCCGGTTGCCGCATGGCCATTTCAACGGCGCCGAAACGGATGTCACGCGCTTCGTCGATCGCCTGACGGCCTTCGGCCCCTTCACCTTCCCGTTCAATGCCGGGGGCATGCCGGCGATGAGCGTTCCCGTCACACGCGTGGGAGGACTGCCAGTCGGCGCCCAGTTCGCATCCGCTCTTGGCCGCGACGGCACATTGTTCGCGCTCGCGGGGCAGATCGAACGCGCCCGGCCATGGCATCGGCTGACGCGCAACTGAGGCCCGCGGTTTTTTCGGCCTGTGGATATCTTGACAGCGGGGATAAAGAGAACAAAATAAGAACAGAACGACAGCAGAGGACGCCGATGATGGAAACCGTCCGGGAAATGATCGCGCGGATCGACGCCGACATGCAGGCCGCTGCGGGCTGGATCGAGATCGAGCGCCGTGAAGATGGCGCGCATCTGGCAAGCGGCGCGTTGCGCTGCCAGGCCGATGCGGTCGAATTCGACGATGACGCCGGCTTCACGACGCGCATCCCTTATGGGCAGGTCGTCGCCATCCGCTTTGGCCGCCAGGGCGAGACCATGCCGCTGGCGACGCTCGCCGCCCCCAGCAGCGTTGTGCCGCTGCGTGCCACAGGTTGACGATCCCGCGCGCGCCTGCGCTACGACCGCTTTCCCCGGCCGGCGGTTGCTGTAGGATGGCTGGCAATCGCTCAGCCCGCTTTGTCCGGCGTCTGCCAAACCGCGCCGAGCAATCACATTGGTTGCGCGGCTCTGTCCGCCCCGGGAAAGGCTGAGAATGCGGCTTCTGGTCTGCGAGGACGACTTCCTCATTCTCATGAACACAGCGGAGATGCTCCGCGACCTCGGGTATGAGGTCACGGAAGCGGCCGATGGGGCCGCCGCTCTGGCGGCCCTTGCAGCCGATCCGTTCGATGCCCTGATGACGGATGTCGGCCTGCCCGATATGAGCGGTATCGAACTCGCCCACCGTGTCCGCGCCACCCTGCCGGGCCTGCCGATCATCTTTGCCTCCGGCCTCGGTGAGGTCGACGGCTTTGACGGCGATGCCACCGTCGCCTTCGTCCAGAAGCCCTATACGACACCGGCTCTCGAGGCCGCGCTCAGGGCCGTCATACCCACGTAAAGCGCGCTCAGGGCCGCTTCAGCCCTTCGCGGGCAGCACGCTGATAACCGCGGACCAGGGGCCGAGCACCATGCGTCCGCCCTCGCGCCGCTGCGTACCAGTCGTGGCGATCGGCTCGAACGGGGCGACGTCGATCGACCCCTCCTCGGGCGCCGCATTCATCACCATGACGAGCGTCCCGCCACCATAATTCCAGGAAACGGCGATCACCCGGCCGTCCTGATGCGCTTCCGCCCCTTCATAAGGCGTCTCGGTCAGCGACCACAGATGCGCGCGGCGGAGGCGCCCAAGCTCGCGGAAACGCTCCAGGGCCTGCGATCGCTCTGTCGCCTCGAACTCATGCCAGTCGAGCTTCGCCATCGCCATGGTTTCGACAGCGACGGGATCGGGCACCAGTTCATCGGCGTGCTGCGATTCATAGAATTCCATCGCCTGCTGCGCCCGCCCTTCCCGGATTTCCTTGCTGAACTCGCCGTTGAGGTCGCCGAAGAACGGGAACGGCACCCGGATATGCGCCTCCTCACCCATGAAGAACATCGGGATCTGCGGCGACAGCATGATCACGAAATGCAGGAAATCGAGGCGCTCCGCGTCGAGATCTTCCGCCAGCCGCCGCCCATCTGGCTGATTGCCGATCTGGTCATGGTTCTGGATGAAGGAAACGAAGGCAGAGGGCGGCAGATGCCCTGACGGTTCACCGCGCTCGACATCGCCGCGACGCGGCACCGGCTCACCCTGATAGGCGAATCCTTCCGCCAGCACCCGGCGCGCCTTTTCCACCGTCGCATCGGCAAAATCGCGGTAATAGCCGCTCCGCTGCTCGGTCGCGATCACATGCAGCACATGATGGATATCGTCGTTCCACTGCGCGTCGAAATGCCGGGGACGGCCCGCCTCGTCGCGCTCGAGCCAGGTCGCGCCGTTGTCGAGATTTTCGAGGATGAGCATCGCGTTCGGCTTGATGGCCCGTCCCATTGCCGCGAGCTCCCGCTTCATGAGATCGGCGCCGGATGTCGCGAATTCATGCACGGCATCGAAGCGAAGCCCGTCCATGTCATAGTCCTCGAGCCACATGCGGACATTCTCAAGGAAGAACAGCCGCACGAGCGGATCGGCGAAGTTCAGTCCCGCGCCCCAGGGCGTCTGGACATTATTGTCGAAGAAGCGCTCGGCATAGATCGGAAGATAGTTATCGACCGGGCCGAAGTGGTTGTAGACGACGTCGAGAATGACGGCGAGCCCATGGGCATGGGCCGCGTCGACCAGCGCCCGCAATTCTTCAGGCGTGCCGTAGCTGCGCTCGGGCGCAAAGGGCAGCACGCCGTCATAACCCCAGTTATGGCAGCCAGGAAAATCGCCGATCGGCATCAGTTCGATCGCCGTATATCCGGCATCGGCGAAATGTCCAATCCGCCGGGCGAGACCCTCGAATGTGCCTTCGGGTGTCGCGGTGCCGATATGCAGCTCGGCGATCACCGCCTCATGCCAGGGTCGCGCCGCGCGCTCGCTCGCCGGTCCAAGCGAACCCCGCACGACGCTCCAACCGCCGGTATCGTCCGACTGGCCGCGCGAGGCCGGATCAGGGACGTCAAAACCCTTGACGCGGAAACGATAGAGCGTACCCGGGCCGACGCCAGCGACATCGATTCTGTACCAGCCATCCGCATCGCCAGCCATCGCAAGCGGGGCGCGGTCGACCAGCAGCAGTTCCGCCTTGTCGGCGGAAGGGGCATAGAGGCGAAACCGAACGCCGTGTTCGATCAGTTCGGGGCCGAAACGATAATGCTGGATCCGGTCATAGGAGAGCGGGCCATGCTCATATTCCTCCGGGCCGGACCCGACGCGATCGCCGCGTGTCTTGTCGGCGATCGAAAGGCTGGACCGCAGGATCGTCGGATCGCCGGTGGGGGGCGCGCCTTCGACATGCGAGTCGATCAGGGCATGGCCGCCTTCCGGCTTGTCGTCGGTTCTGTCCTGCATCGTCATATCTTATCTCCTGGTATCGAGTGGGCTCAGCTGGGAGCATCCGGCTCTTCAGTCGGGAGAGCTTTACCGAAATCGCGCTCCGCCGAATGGCGGCGGCGCAGTTGCTCTACGGCACGGAACCAATGGTCATAGGCATTCGACCAAAGCGGTTGCCCCTCGGCCTCCCAGAGCAGGAAGGCTTCACGGCGGATTTCCTCGTCGCTGAATTCGGTCATTTTTCACCCGCTACCCAGCTGAGTTCGCATGGCGTTCGAGAACGGCCATCGGCTGGTTGGGATCAACTCAACCTTGGAGGTGCGGTTCCGTTGCCGCGCCGTCCGTCAGCGGGCGTACCAAAATCAGCACCGGAACGGTCGTGTCGATCGGGACGCGGCCGCCTTCGATCACCGTCGCGGCATCGCCTGCGAGCGGTTTGCGCCAGGATCCGGCATAGCGCTCGTCCGCGAAGGTGAGCGCTTCCGTTGCCATGGCGTGTGGCGTAACCGGCACCGCGATGACGATTTCGGCAGCGCTCCCGCGCCGGCTGAAGGCAAACCAGCCCTCCTCGGAGACGCGCTCTGGCTGGTAAGGCGCCGTGAAGACATCGGAATGGCGCGCGCGCAGCGCCAGCAGGCTGCGTGTCGCGATCAGCTTGGCAACGCGTTCCTCGTCCTCAGCCAAAGCCGGGATCGCCGAAGCCGGCGATGCCAGCAGCGCCTCGCGGCGGTCCCAAGCAAACGGGCGCCGGTTATCAGGATCGACGAGGCTGAAATCCGCCAGTTCCGTCCCGCGATAGATATCGGGAATACCGGGCAGCGTCAGTTGCAGCACCGTCTGCGACAGGCTGTTCGTTGAGGCGATGCTCGCCGTCTCGGCCAGAAAAGCTTCGAGGTCGGCTCGGAATAACGCGCCTTCGGGACCCTCGATCAACGTTGCCACGAAGCTGTGCAGCGCGGTCTCATAGTCCTCGTTCGGATCGGTCCAGCCGCTATGCCGCTTCGCCTCCCGCATCGCCTTTTCGAAATAGATGCGCGCGCGGTCAACCGGCAGCGGCCAGGCCGCGAACAGCGTCTGATAAATGAACCAGAGATCGAGGTCATCCGGCCCCACCTCGCTCTTCAGCGCAGCGTGACGCGCCTCCCAGCGTTCGACGAGGCCGATCCAGCGCTCGGGGCAGTGCGATAGAAGATTGAGCCGTGCCCGCGTATCCGCGCCGCGCTTGGTGTCATGCGTCGCGAGCGGGATCAGCCCCCTTGGCCCGAAACTGGCGAAGGCCGCATGCAGGTCGTCAGCCTGGCGCGGCGGCGCCACGAGATCGGAGCCGACCTCGTTCACCGAGGCCATCGCGACGCTGCGGTAGAGTTCCGTGTCCTCGAACCCCTTGGCCATCGCCGGGCCGGAAAGCTGCTGGAACAGGCGGCGAAAGCGCGCCGCGTCGACACCGGGAGCCAGCAGCGCCGCCTCGACGAGGCGCACCACGATAGGCGCAACGGCGGGCGCGTCGGCTTTCGCGCGTATTTCTGCAGCACGCCACAGCGCCTCATCCTCGGCAGATGCCGGCAGGCCGACGAGATAGGAACGGTAAACGGGAAAGGCGGCGAGCAGCGCCACCACGGCCGCCTCAAGCGCGCTGGCCAGCGGCGCATCGTCGCCGAGGACGGCCGCCGCGCTCTCGATGAGGCGGGCGAGTTCCGGCTTGAAGCTCTTCTCGATCACTTCGGTCTTGGCGGCCGCGATCCTGGCGAGCGGCCCGCCGGAAAGCCAGCCGCGTTCTGCGAGATAGGATTGGAACGCCGAACGTCCGCTGCCCGCGACGAACGCCTCGTTGATGAGGTTGAGGCGCTCATAGCCGGTGGTGCCGTCGATTGGCCAGGGGCGCAGCGCCTCGTCATGGCCGAGGATTTTCTCGATGAGGATTAGCGCCTCCGGGCCGGTTTCCTCGCGAAGCCGGACGCAATAAGCAGCGGGATCGGCGAGCCCATCGACGTGATCGACGCGAAGGCCCTGCACCAGCCCTTCGCGAACGAGCGCCAGCGGCAGGCGGTGAACGATCTCGAACACCGCCTCGTCCTCGATGCGGACGCCGAGCAGATGCGAAACTTCAAAGAAGCGACGGTAATTGAGCGCTTCGATCTGTCGCCAGGGCACGGCCTGCCAATGCTGCTCGGCATGAACGGCGTTGAGATCGGCTTTTGCGAGCGCGCGCTCGAACGAACCCGACATGGCCGCAACCGTGGCCCTCAGCGCCACACGCGCGGACTCGATCGCCTCTGGGTCGGCGGTGGCGCGGTCGATGATCCGCCAGAGCATCGCCGCTTCCATGGCACCGACGCGGTCGAGGAGATCGGCAGTGGAGCGCGGTCGTAGCGGTATGGCATTGCCGGCGACAAGCGCCTTGACGCGCCCCGAAGCCTCATCATAGGCGAGCTTTTCGATCGCCGGCGCGTCGTCACCGAGCCAGGGCAGCGCGATCCGCCGCGCGAAATCGATATCGAAGACCGGCGCCGACGCCGCATCCGCGCCGAATTCGAGCACGTCGATCCAGTAAGGATTGGCGCCGTCAGCAGCCATGTGGTTCGGCACGATGTCGAGGATGACGCCGATACCGACGCCAGCGAGGGCCGCGGCCATGCTGCGAAAGCCGTCTTCGCCGCCGAGTTCGTCGCTGATCCGGGTCGGATCGACCATGTCATAGCCGTGCGACGAGCCGGCGCGGGCCTTGAAGATCGGCGAGGCATAGAGATGGCTGACGCCGAGCGCTGCAAAGTAAGGCGCCATCCGCTCCGCGTCGGCGAAAGTGAAATCGGAATTGAACTGGACGCGATAGGTCGCCCGGACCGGCATCAGGGGGGAGGCGGCCATCGACCTTGGGCCGGCCGCCGGCCGAGCCTCTTCCATTGTTGACGTCATGAATTCCTCGCTGATTGCACCCTTCCAACAGACACGGAGGCCGGGAGTTCCCCACGCGCCGGCAATCCACCGGAGCAGGGTTTTGCACAGGCGATGGGCTTGACAATTTACTGGGCAGAGAATGGAATTTGACCGCCCAGACAAAAAGGCACGGCATCAGCCGATGCGCCCAGCGCGCTCCAGAGGGGAACAGTCATGTCCACCACGATTTCACGGCGCCGCTTTCTGCTCGCCTCCGCCGCCGGCACGCTCGTTCTTGCTGCCCCGCGCGCCTTCGCCGCTGAAAAGCTGAAGGTTGCCGGCATCCACGCCTCGCCGGTCGAGAACGCCTGGAACTCGCGCCTGCACGAGGCGCTTCAGGCCGCCGCCAAGGATGGCGTGATCGAATACACCTTCTCGGAAGGTGTTTCCGGCACCGATTATCCGCGCGCGATGCGCGAATATGCCGAGGCTGGCAACAAGCTGATCGTCGGCGAATCCTATGCGGTCGAGACCGAGGCGCGCCAGGTCGCCGCCGATTATCCGGGAACGGCGTTCCTGATGGGCTCGTCGGGCGGCCCGGCCGGCGACAATTTCGGCACGTTCGGTACCTGGAACCACGAGGCGGCCTATCTCGCCGGCATGCTCGCGGCGCCAATGTCCAAGACCGGCACCTTCGGCGCGGTCGGTGCCATTCCGATCCCCGAGGTCAACATCCTCATCAATGCCTTCCGCGCCGGCGTGAAGGAAGTCCGGCCCGACGCGAAGTTCCTCGTCGGCTTCATTGGCACCTTCTTCGATCCGCCTAAGGCGCGCGAATCGGGCCTTGCCCAGATCGATGCCGGCGCCGACATCCTGTTCGGCGAGCGCATCGGCACGGCCGACGCCGCCAAGGAAAAGGGCATCAAGTCGGTCGGCTCGCTGATCGACTACACGCCGCGCTATCCCGAGACCGTCTTCGCCAATGCGATGTGGTACTTCCGCCCGATCCTCGACGCCGCCATCAAGGACACCCAGGCCGGCGCCAAGACGGGCAAGGATTACAGCCCGTTCTCCTACATGAAGGAGGGCGGCAACGACATCGTCTTCACCGAGGCGATGGTGATCAAGGACTCCGTTCCGGCGATGCAGGCGAAGCGCGACGCCATCAAGGCCGGCACCTTCACTGTTCCGGTTGATCCGGCCGAGCCGACCTGAGGCATGCAGCCCGCCCTGTCATGGCCGGGCCTGACCGGCAATGACAGGCTCGCTTTCAGCGGCTGCGCTAAGGCCCCCTCAAAAAAGGCTGGATTGCCGGGCCAAGCCCGGCAATGACAGCGTTGAGAATCCACGGGACGCGAGTCGTGACAGATCATCCAGAGCCTGACGACGGCGCCGCGCTCGCCGAGGCAATCCGTTCCGGCCGAACAACTGCCGGGGCCGCCATGGACGCGGCCCTTGCCCGGGCAGATGAGGCGAAGGCCCTCGGAGCGATTTCGCATCTCGCCGAAGCGCTCGGGCGCGAGGGCGCTGCCACTGTTGATGCCGGATTGAAGCGGCGGCCCAAATATTTCCGCCTGAAGCCGTTCACCGGCGTGCCGTTCCTCATGAAGGATCTTGGCGCCGCGGCGGAGGGGTTGCCAGTTGTCTGCGCGTCAGCGGCGCTGCCCTCGATACCGGCTGAAAAGGACGCAGAGCTCGCCCGCCGTTTCAAATCGGGCGGTCTGGTCCCCTTCGGCGTCACGACCGTTCCCGAATTTGGCCTCTCGCTGTGCAGCGAGCCGGCAATCGGCCCGATTGCGCGCAATCCCCTCGACCCTTCGCTCACGCCCGGCGGTTCGTCGGGCGGAGCGGCGGCGGCGGTCGCGGCGGGGATCGTTGCCCTCGCCCATGCCACCGATGCCGGCGGTTCGACGCGCGTTCCGGCCGCCTGCTGCGGGCTTGTCGGCCTCAAGCCGACGCGCGGCGCCATGCCCGGCGGGCCGGACTTCGGCAATCATATCGGCGGCATTGCAGCCGAACTCGTCGTCAGCAGGTCGCTGCGCGATACGGCGCTGGCCCTCGAACATTTCTCCGGCAGCGGCGAGGGCTATTTCCCCGATCCCGATCTCGATCTGCCGCTCTCAGGGAGCCTGGACGAAGCTGGTACGCCGCTGAAGATCGGCATCGTTCTTGATGTGGCCGAGGGCCAGGCGATCGAGCCATCCCGCCGCGATGCTGTGGCTCATGCCGGCGACGTTTTCTTGCGCGCCGGCCATGCGCTCGTCACGATAGACCCGGCGCGCCTTGCGCCGCTCGCTCGCGATTCCGAAATGGTCTTCGACCGGATCATCTGCACCAACCTCGCCCGCAATATGCCCGACCTTTCGAAGGTCGAGCGGCTGACGGCGGCCGTGGCACGGCGCGGCCTTGAGATGACCGCCCGCGACTATCAGGAAGCCGAGCTGGCTGCCGTCCGCGTCGCGCATGCGCTCTGGCGGCTATTCGACGAGGTCGACATCTTGCTGACGCCGATGCTGTCGGGTCCACCGCTGCCAATCGGCGCCTTCCCGTTCGATCATGACGATGTCGCGCTGCAATGGCGGCGGATGAGCGACTTCGCGCCCTATGCCATGCTCGCCAATGTCGCCGGTACCCCGGCCCTCACGATCCCGCATGGCACGGATAGCGCCGGACTGCCGCTACCGGTGCAGTTGATCGGGCCGATGGCCAGCGACGGGCTGCTGCTCCGCCTGGCCCGCCTGCTGCAAAGCGCTGTGCCTTGGTCGTATGGCACGACAATCGCGGGCCTCGCATCGTGAGCGCGCCGCCTGTCCTTCGGCTGGAAGGGATCACCAAGCGCTTCGGCGCACTGACCGCGAATGACGATATCACGCTGGAGCTTCGGCAGGGCGAATTGCTGGCGCTTCTCGGCGAGAACGGCGCCGGCAAGACGACGCTGATGAACATTCTGTTCGGACATTACACGGCCGATTCCGGCCGCGTCATCGCCTTTGGCCGGGAACTGCCGCCCGGCAAGCCGCGCGCCGCGATCGAGGCGGGCATCGGCATGGTCCACCAGCATTTCGCGCTCGCGGCAAACCTGACCGTGCTCGAAAACGTCATCGCTGGCACGCGGCCGCTTGGCGCCCTCGGCCTTGGCAGTGCCGCGGCGCGCGAGAAACTCACCGCCCTCTCCGCGAAATTCGGCCTTGCGGTGCATCCTGACGCCCGCGTCGGCGATCTCTCGGTTGGCGAGCGGCAGCGCGTCGAGATTCTGAAATCGCTCTATCGCGACGCCAAAGTGCTCATCCTCGATGAGCCGACCGCCGTGCTGACGCATCAGGAGGCGGAACAGCTTTACCACACGCTGCGCGGCATGGCCGAACACGGCCTGTCGATCATCTTCATCTCCCACAAGCTGCATGAAGTCCTGGCCGCTGCCGACCGCGTCACGGTGCTGCGCGGCGGCAAGGTCGTAGCCGAGCGGCGCGCCAGCGAGACGACCAAGGATGAGCTCGCCGAGCTGATGGTCGGCCGCCGCGTCGCGCGCCCCCGCCGCGAAAGCCAGGCACCGGGCGCCATTGCCCTCAAGGCCGCCCGCGTCGATGTCGGCACAGCGCTGAAGGCCATCGATTTCGAGGTCCGCGCCGGCGAGACGCTCGGTATCATCGGCGTTTCCGGCAATGGGCAACACACGCTGGTGCGCCTCGTTTCGGGTCTCGAACGGCCAAGCGCCGGCAGCCTTGAACTTTATGGCGCGCCGGCCCAGCGCCCGACGCCGCGCGGTTTCGTCGCCGCCGGCATTGGCCGCATTCCCGAGGATCGCCACGCCGATGGCGCTGTCGGCGAGATGGCGGTGTGGGAGAATGCCGTTCTCGAGCGCGTGCGCGAGCCGCGCTTCTCGGCCGCCGGTCTTGTGCGCCGCGCCGCTGGCCGCGCCTTTGCCCGCGAGGTCATCGAGCGCTTCGACGTGCGCGGCGGCAGCGAGGACAGTCCGATCCGTCTGCTGTCCGGCGGCAACATGCAGAAGCTCATCCTTGGCCGCAATCTCGCAGAAAGCCCGCGCATCCTGATCGCCGCCCAGCCGACGCGCGGCCTCGACGAAGGCGCCGTCGCGGCGGTTCATGGCGAGATTCTGGCCGCCCGGCGGGCAGGAACAGCCGTGCTGCTCATCTCGGAGGATCTCGACGAAATCCTTGCGCTGGCTGATCGCGTGCAGGCGATCGTCAAGGGAAGGCTCTCGCCACCGATCCCCATCGAGAAAGCCGATCCGCGTCGCCTCGGGCTGATGATGGCGGGAAGCTGGGAGGATGCAGCGTGATCCGCTTCGAACGCCGCACCCACGTGCCCTTTTCCCTCCGCCTCGCCGCGCCGATCGCCGCCGTTTTCGTGGCGCTCGCCTTCGCAGGCATCCTGATCGCGATCGCCGGTGCTCCAGTGCTGGAAGCCTACCGGCGCATGTTGATCGGCGCGTTCGGCTCGCGCCTCGCCATCACCGAGACGCTGACCCGCACGGCGCCTCTCATCCTCACCGGCCTTGCGGCTGCCGTTGCGTTCCGCGCGCGGCTCTGGAACATCGGCGCGGAAGGACAGTTTCTCGTCGGCGCACTCGCTGCCGCCGCGCTCGGCTCGCAGCATGGGCTGCATCTGCCGCCCGTGCTGCTGATCCCGGCGCTGATGCTGGCCGGTGCCGTCGCAGGCGCGCTGCTTCTGCTCGGGCCGTTGGCACTGCGCCTTCGCTTCGGCGTTGACGAGGTGGTGACGACGCTGTTGCTGAATTTCGTCGCCCTGCTGTTCGTCTCGATGATGATCGAGGGCGCGCTCAAGGATCCGCTCGCCTTCGGCTGGCCGCAATCCGTTCCCGTGGTGGCGGATGCCATGCTGCCGAAGCTCGTGGCGCGGTCCCGGCTTCATATCGGGCTTCTCGTCGCCATCGGGCTCGCCGTGGTCATCGCGCTGGTTCAGGCGCGAACCGTGTTCGGCATGGAAAGCCGCGCGGCGGGGCTCAATCCGGCCGCGGCGCGCTTTGCCGGCGTTTCGCTGACGTGCGTCCTCGTCAAGGTCGCGTGCATTTCGGGCGGCCTTGCGGGGCTTGCTGGCGCCATCGAGGTGCTGGGCGTCAAGGCCTATGTCACCACCGACCTCTCGCCCGGCTTTGGCTATACCGGCATTGTCGTTGCCATGCTGGCGGCGCTCAATCCGATCGGCGTCGTCTTCGCCGCGCTGTTCGTCGCGACAATGTTTGTCGGGGCGGATTCGATGAGCCGCGCGCTCGGCGTGCCAAGCTTCATCGCCGACGTCATCGTCGCCCTGTCGCTGCTGGCGATGCTGGTCGCCCTGTCGCTTGCCAACTACCGGATCCGCCGATGATGGACGTTCTCGACATCTTCGCCTCGGCAGGCCTCTGGGCTGCGGTCCTGCGCATCGCGACGCCGCTGATCTTCGGAACGCTGGGCGCGCTCATTTCGGAGCGGGCCGGCGTCCTCAATCTCGGCATCGAGGGCATCATGACCTTCGGCGCGATGATCGGCTGGATGACGGTCTATCACGGCGGCGATCTCTGGCTCGGCCTTGCCGTTGCGGCGTTGTCCGGTGCTGTGTTCGGCCTGCTGCATGCCGCGCTCACCGTGCCGCTCGGCCTGTCGCAGCATGTGACGGGCCTCGGCATCACGCTGTTCGCCTCCAGCCTGTCCTACTTCATCTTTCGCCTCGCGGTTCCCGTCTCCGGCTCGCCGCCGACGATCGTTCCGTTTCAGGTGATCAAGATTCCGGTGCTGTCCGACCTGCCATTCCTCGGCGAGGCGGTATTCAGCCAGACGGCGCCGACCTATCTCGCCATCGCGCTTGCCCTCGTCATCGCCTATGCGCTGGCCCGCACGCCACTCGGCCTCGCGGTCAGGATTGTCGGCGAGAACCCGCATGCAGCGGAAGCGCAGGGTATCAATCCGATCCGCGTGCGCATCGGTGCGGTGGTGTTCGGCAGCGCCCTCATGGCGATGGGCGGCGCCTTCCTGACGCTCGCCGCCTTCAATTCCTTCTTCCCGACCATGGTGCAGGGTCGCGGCTGGGTCTGCATCGCGCTGGTCGTGTTCGCCTCATGGCGGCCGGAACGCGCGCTCGGCGGCGCGCTGCTCTTCGCGCTTTTTGATGCCTACCAGCTTCGTTTGCAGCATGTCGTCGGCAAGGCGATCCCCTATCAGCTTTTCCTGATGATCCCCTACATCATGTCGATCCTGGCTCTGCTCGTCATGGCGCGGCGGGCCCGCGTGCCGCAGGCGCTGATGCAGCCCTTCCGCCGCGGCGAGCGTTGACATCGGCCGGGAGACACGCGAAGCCCTCAGCACGCACGTCGCTCTTGGGAGGGAGCATCTTGGGAGGGAGCATCTTGGGAGGGAGCACTGCCATGCCGAGAATCGCCGTCATCGGCGCTGGTCCCTCGGGCCTTGCGACCCTCAAGACGCTGGCCGATGCCGGGCTGACGGACATCACCTGCTTCGAGGCCCAGCCGGAGCTCGGCGGCAACTGGGTGTTCCGCGACACGACGGGCCATGCCAGCGTCTATGAGACGACGCACATCATCTCCTCGAAGCGGCTGTCGCAATATTCCGATTTTCCGATGCCGGCGGACTATCCGGATTTCCCCTCGCACCGACAGATGCTGGCCTATTTCGAGGCCTATGCCGCGCGCTTCGACCTCGCGCGCTTCATCCGCTTCAACACCCGCGTCATCCATGCGGCGGCCCTTCCCGGCGATCGCTGGCGCTTGACGCTGGAAGGTCCCGATGGCCGCAGCGAGGACATTTTCGACCGTCTCGTCGTCTGTTCAGGCCATCACTGGGACCCGCTCATCCCCGACTATCCCGGCCGTTTCGACGGCCGAACGATGCATGCGCATGATTATCGCCGCGCCGAGCCCTTTCGCGATCAGCGGGTGCTGGTTGTCGGCGGCGGCAATTCCGCCTGCGATATCGCCGTCGCCCTTTCGCGGGCCGCCAGCCACACCGCGATCAGCTTCCGCCGCGGCTATCACATCGTGCCGAAGATCGTGCTCGGCATGCCCGTCGATGTCGCCTACCGCCGTCTGCGCCATCTGCCCAAATGGCCCCGCCAGCGGCTTCTCGCGCTGATGCTGAAGCTGATCATCGGTCCCTACAAGCGCTACGGGCTGCCGGAGCCTGAGCGGCGCGTGCTGGAAATGCACCCGACTCTAAACTCCGAACTGCTCGATCGGCTGCGCCACGGGACGATCGCGGCAAGGCCGGGCGTCACCAGCTTCGAGGGGCCGAATGTCCGCTTTGCCGATGGCAGCCTCGAAGCCTTCGACACGGTGATCTTCGCAACCGGCTATCGAACCTGCTTCCCATTCTTCGACAACGACCTGTTCGATTTTGCCGAGGCGCTCGAGGTGCCGCTTTATCTGAAGATGATGCCGGCCAACTTCCCGACGCTCGATTTCGTCGGCCTCTTCCAGCCGATCGGCTGCATCTGGCCGCTCGCCGAATTACAGGCGCGCATCGTGGCGTTGCAGGCGACGGGCAAGCTGGCGCGACCGCCCGATCTCGAACGCCGCATTCGCCATGAGACAGAGCATCCCCATTGGCACTTCGAGCGCACGCCGCGCCATGCCATCGAGATCGACGTCTATGATTTCGAGAAGGCGCTGCGAAAGGAACTCGCCGAGGCGCTCGCGGCCTGATCAGGCCGCGTGGCGAAGGTCGGTCCTCGCTGCGAGGAAATGGATCGTCTCGGAAATCGTGGTCGCAACGGGCCGCCAGCGCAGCTGCAGCAGCGCCTCGGCCTTGCCGCGGGCAATCCAGCGCTCCTCGCCGATATCGAAACGCAGATAGCTGAGGATCGAGAAACTGTCGGCGAGACGCCGCGCGCGTTCATCATCGATGGGCCGTGGCACCGGCAACCGCTCGAAACCGCTGGCGCGGATCCGATCAATGAGATCGGTGAGCCACAGCTGGTCAGCGACGGCAAAGATGCGCTCGCCGATCGCGGCGTCCGAGAGCAGCGCGGCGACATGCAGCCAGGCGACGTCACGCACATCAACAAGCGGCAGCAGGATGCGCGGCGCCACGATCGCGCGGCCGAGCAGGATCTCGCGGAAGATGTTGAGCGAGGGCGAGATCGACGAGGTGAGGCCCGGGCCGAAGATGATGCCGGGATTGATCACGGTCGTCTGCAGGCCCCGCTCCGCCGCGACATCCCAGACAGTGCGCTCGGCGACCGTCTTGGCCTCGGCATAGATGGTCATCGGCGCCCGGCCAGGCGTCGACCAGTCCGCCTCGGTGACGACGCGTGCGTCCGGGCGATCGGCACCATAGAGCGAAGCCATGATCGACGACGTCATCACCATGCGGCGAATGCCGGCCGCCGCAGCGGCCTCGACCACCCGGCGCGAACCCTCGCGGGCACAGGCGACAAGCGGCGCCGCATCCTCGGTCAGCACATGCGGCATCGGCGCCGCGACATGAATGAGCGCGTCCTGGCCAGCCATGATCTCGGCCCAGCAGGGCTTGTCCAGGAGATCGCAGGCAACGATCCGGAGACGCGCCGGATCGACACCCGCTGCAGCGAGCTCCGCCGCGAGGCGTTGCGGCTCCTCGCCGGGGCCTGCCGTCGCCGTCACATCGACGCCGCCCGAGGCGAGGATCGAAACGATCCACCCGCCGAGATGCCCGCCGGCGCCCGTCACGACGACGCGGCGCGGCCAGTCGCCCTCGAAACCGCCGGGGCTGGAGGGGACCAGCGAAGCCGGAGGACGGCGCTTCGTCATTTTGCCGAAGACTTGCTGGGCGGCGACTTACTGGCCGGCGACTTTCTTGCCGCCGGCTTGCGACCGAGCGTCTTCAGCACGGCCGTCATGATCTGCTGCTGCACGATCGGGTTTTCGTCCATCGTGAAGTGATTGACGCCCGGCCGGTTGAGCTGCGGATTGTCGCGGATATTGTCGTTGTCGACGCCGGAGCCCTTGGCAGCCAGCGCGGCGCCGAGCCCGTCATTGGCCATGTAGATGTTGAGGTAGCGCTTGACCTTGTCGGAGATCGGCCGCGACGAGGTCGGGTCGACCGTAACGACGAGATCGACCGGCACGCCCTGCTGGCCGAGCACATAGGATGCCTGCAGCGCGGCATTGCCGCCGAGCGAATGACCGATGATGACGATCGGTGCACGCTTGTCCGGATGCAGGTCCGCCTCGGCCTTGATGTCGGCGACGACACCCGGCCAGCCAGTGTGGCCGAGGATGCGCGTCTTCACGCCCTGCGCCTTGAGGCTGTCGTTGAGGCGATCCATGCCGAGCGAGAAGATGCCGAGAAAACCGCGGATGAGATAGACGCTCGCGGCTCGGGTCGGAACCACCGGCTGGCTGGATTTCGGCGCGCGCTTCTTGACCGGGACGGCGCGCGGCGCGGTCGACACCTGCAATGGTTTCGCCTCGGACAAGCCGGCCTCCGGCGGCGGAACCTGACCGGCCATGGCTGCGAGAGGCTGAGCGAGCGCCAGGACGGCACTGACGAGAACCAGAACAGACAGGCGCATGCTCTTCACCACTGAAGCGTTCCCTCCCCCGCATCCGTGATTCGACAGTTAAGATAACGATAGCCGGGGAAAGGGTGCAAGCATCGCGCCCCTATCGCGGAATGCCGATGAAACGTGCTGCTCAGCCGGCCTCGCGTATGATCCTGCTCCAAAGCGCCGTCACCTCTTCCCGCATCATCAACGCGTCGCTCCAGCGGTCGGAAAGATCATTCCCGTCCGGCCCGGCGATCGCATAGGGCTGGGGTCCAAGCTCGCAGACAAAGGATAGTTCCGCGTCATCGGCCGAACGGCGGCGCCAGGAGCGCATGCCGTAGTCCCACCAGCCGAGGAAGAGATCGAGCCACTTGCGGTGATGGGGGAAGGATATCTCGATCTGGACCTGCTCGCGGCTGGCCACCCGTCCGTGCAACGCGAAGGAACTGTCAAGCACACGGTGGATATAGGCGTGGTTTTCATCGCTGACCGGATCGGCAAATTCGCGCCCGACCAGGAAATGCGAGAGATCGGCCAGGAGCTTCAAATCGGGAAAGCGGTCGAGAAGATCGAGCACGAAATAGAGATCCGTGGTCATCCGGTCGCGATGCGTCTCGATATAAACAGGAAAGTCGACCTGCTCGGCAAGCCGCATCCAGCCCTCGATCAGCGGCACGCATTCCGCGATCGTGCGCGGGCGAACATCCGGCTGGATATCGAGATGATGCAGGCCGGTCTCGCTCGCGATTTCGAGCACCGGCTTCAGATCATCGACCGTCTGCGGGAAGCATTGCCCCTCGGCGACCATGCCGTGCGACTTCAGCATCGCGGCGATCCGCTTTGATCGCGCCCGGTCGCGCCAATCCGTCGAAACGCCGTCATAGCGCGCCTCGATGATCATCTCGACGCTCTTCTCGAGCGAACGCTCGAGCCCGTCGGTCTGCCGCCGCTCCATCGCCCAGAGCGACTGCATCACGATCAGCTTCTGCATCCTTGTTCCCTCCCCAGGGTCTTCGTCCTGCGGCCCGCTTCAGTCCTCGGTCCGCAGCAGGCGCCGTACGACGGCCGGCGTCGTCAATCCCTGCACGATGACGGAGAAGATCACGACCGCATAGCAGATGGCGGTCAGCGTCTCCCGATACGGGCTGTCTGGCAAGGCCAGCACGAGCGCGATCGAGATGCCGCCGCGAAGGCCGGTCCAGGTCAGGACACCCACAGCACGGGCCGTGTCACCAACCGGTCGGCGACCAAAGGCAAGCGGCACCGCGACGCTTACGAAGCGCGCCAGCAAGGCGAGCGGAACCGCGGCGAGGACCGGCCATATTCCGGCTGCGCCGATGGGAATCTCGAGGATTTCGAAGCCCATCAGCATGAACAGCAGCGTGTTGACGATCTCGTCGACCATCGACCAGAAATCGTGGATCCGCCGCCGCCAGATCGCGTCGAGATCGCGCTTGGCCTGGAAATGGCAGAGCGTCAGCCCTGCCACCACCACGGCGATCGGGCCGGACAATTCGAGCAGCGCCGCGATGCGGTAGGTCGCGAAGACCAGCGCCAGTGAAACCGTGATGACGAGATGCTGCTCGCGGATGTGCTGCATGGCGAAACGCGCGACGAGCCCGGTGGCAAAGCCGAGCAGCGCGCCGCCGCCGCCATCGACGAGAAACGTCATCACCAGGCGGCCATGGCCGACAACGGATTCGTCTCCCGTCGTCGTCGCCAGCGCCGCAAGATAGAGCACAACCGCGGCGCCATCGTTGAAGAGGCTTTCGCCTGTGATGAGATCGCGGATCTCTGTCGGCATCTTCACCTTGGCGAGCAGTTGCTCGACCGCGACCGCGTCGGTCGGCGCAAGGATGGCACCGAGCACCAGACACCAGGCGAGCGGCACCGAAAGGCCCGCAAAAGCCAGAACAGCCTGGATGCCAAAGGCGAACACCACCATGGCGATGACGACGCCGAAGGTCACGAGCAGGAAGATCGGCTTCGCCCGCCTCCGGAGGCCGGCGGCATCGGTCGTCAGGCTGGTGGCGAACAGCAACAGCGCCAGCACGCCATCAAGCAGGACATAGGAGAGGTCGGCATTGGCGAGACGGGCGCTGGTCCGCGCGGCGACATGGACATGCGGCATCATCCAGGAGGCGGCGATCATGACGAACGAGACGATGAGCGATCCGATCAGCAGCGCGATCACCCGCGGCAGGCGACCGAACCGCTCGTTGATCAGGCCGATTCCGGCCGCCAGCACGAAAAGCAGCGAGATATAGTCGAAACTTGTCAGCATGCCGCTTCCCCGGAGCCCCACGTCGCGGGTCGCTTGCTAGCATGGCGACGACAAAGTCGTCACACCCCGTCAAGATTTTTGCTCTACTCCTGTTCGCTACCACGTCGATCATCGATGACTTGAGAGGAAACAGACATGCAGCTTGGGATCATTGGACTGGGCCGGATGGGCGGCAATATCGCCAAGCGCCTGATGGACAACAGCCACACCACCGTCGTCTATGATCGGAGCGCCGACGCCATCAAGGCCTCCGTTTCTGCCGGCGCCACCGGGGCATCGAGCCTCGAGGACATGGTCGCCAAGCTCGCCAAGCCGCGTGCGATCTGGGTGATGCTTCCGGCCGGCGCGCCGACCGAGGACACGATCACCGCCCTCGCCGCCCTGCTCGAGCCGGGCGATACGCTGATCGACGGCGGTAACAGCTTCTACAAGGACGATATCCGCCGCGCCAAGGCGCTGGCCGAGAAGGGTCTCAACTATATCGATGTCGGCACGTCCGGCGGCGTCTGGGGCCTCGAGCGCGGCTATTGCATGATGATCGGCGGCGACGCCACCGAGGTGATGCGCCTCGATCCGATCTTCGCGACGCTCGCGCCGGGCCTCGGCACCATCGAGCGCACCGCTGGCCGTACCAAGACCGACGATCGCGCCGAGCACGGCTATATCCATGCCGGCCCCGCCGGCGCTGGCCATTTCGTCAAGATGGTCCATAACGGCATCGAATACGGCATGATGCAGGCCTACGCCGAAGGCTTCGACGTGCTGAAGATGAAGAACTCCGATCATCTGCCGCCCGAGGAGCGTTACGACCTCGACATGACCGACATCGCCGAAGTCTGGCGCCGTGGTTCGGTCATCTCGTCCTGGCTGCTCGACCTGACGGCACTGGCGCTCGCCAGCGACGCCGAGCTCGTCAAATATTCCGGCTCCGTCGCCGATAGCGGCGAAGGCCGCTGGACCGTTCAGGCCGCCATCGAGGAAGCGGTTCCGATCCCGGTTCTCGCCACCGCCCTCTTCGCCCGCTTCCGCTCGCGCGAGGAGCACACTTATGCCGACCGTCTTCTCTCGGCGATGCGCTTCGGCTTCGGCGGCCACGTCGAAATCCCGCAATAGGTCTTGAGATGAAAACCGGCGGCGGCCGGGTCGGCCGCCGCCCCGCATTCGGCTCTGCATCCTTCCCGGGTCTGCCACGTTGAAAGGTCCTCAACAGGAGCAAACAACCATGGCCATTGCCACGCAGATCCAGGAACATGCCGACATCATCGGCGCCGATGGCGTCCATGTCGGAACCGTCGACAAGATCGAAGGCGACCGCATCAAGCTGGTCAAGAACGACAGCGGCGAAGGCCATCATCGCGGCCATCATCATTTCATTCCGCTCGGCCTCGTCGCCGATGTCGAAAACGGCACGGTCCGCCTCTCGGCCAATGCCGATGTCGCCGTGACGCTGGAAGAAGAAGAGGGCGGCAGCTCCGTCGAGCAATAGTCTCCGACAGGTCGTTTGCTTGCGGCCGCGTCGCAGCGAAACTGTCATCGCCGGGCTTGACCCGACGATCCAGTCTCATATCGCGGCCGTAAGTCTGGATTGCCGGGTCAAGCCCGGCAATGACAGCGCTTCAAAAGCTCAGCGCGGGGCGACGGCCGCCAGATCCGCAGCGATGGCGCCGAGATCGATGCCGTTGACCAGTTCGAGCGTCGCCATCATGTCATCAGGCGCCTTGAGGCTGTTCGACCAGGCGGCGACCATCGAGCCGGCGATGAGCGCGACCGTATCGCTGTCGGCCCCCTCGTTGGCAGCAGCGACGATCGCCGCGAAAGGATCCGGTCCGACCGTGACGGCAAGTCCGACGGCCGCAGGGACCGCCTCGGCCATCGGCAGGCCCGCGCCGATCACCGCGCCGAGTTCGCTCATGCAGGCCTCGGCGTCGCCGCGATAACGCTCGCCGATGGCGATCGCGAGTTCCATCCGCTTGATCACGCTCGGTCCCGCCGCAAGCCGGCCGCGCGTCGCGGCGAGCCGGTCGCCGGCCTCGGCGCCAGCGAAGGCCGCCTCGGCGAGCGAGAATGCCTTCCCGGTCCGCGACACGCCGCCGGAAAGGCCGATCGCCACGACGGCGGCAACGGCGCCCGCGCCGGCATAAGCGATCTGCGTGTTGTGGGTCGGCGCCGAGAGCGTTGCAGCAACATCCACCGCCCCTTCGATATCACCCGGTCTGATGCAGCCGGCGACTGGAGCCCGCATCGCGGCGCCGTTGGTCGTGCCCATGGCGACGGAGTAGCGCGCGGGCGTCGCGACGACGCGCGGGTCCTCGCCGGCACGCATCCGGTCGATGGCCGCCTGCGTCGAGGGGCCGGCAAATTTGCCGAAGCCGCGCGGATCATCGGCCCAGGCGATCAGCGCCTTGGCGGCATGCTCGATCGTCGGATGGCCGCCCGCTTCGATGATCGCCTGCGCCATGGCGAGAAGCTGCGTCGCATCGTCGGTGAGCGAGCCCGGCACCGCGCCGTTCGAAAAGGGCGCCATCGGCGGCGCCGGCACGAAAGAAGTGATGCGGCCGCCAAACACCTTGAGAATTTCGGCCGGATGCATCGCCTCCGGCGGCGCGCCAAGCGCATCGCCGAGACAGGCAGCCGCCAGCACGAGTTCGATCCGTTCGGCAAGATTGAGCGAGGCGGTCACGCAGTGATGCTCCTTGAGCAGAGGGGGTCAGAGGCCGAGCCGGTCGCGGTCGATCCTGCCGAAGCCGAGAAAATCGGCCGCGACACGGGTCGCGATCCGGGCGGCGGCAAAAAGGCTGTCGCCGCGGTGAAGGCCGAAAGCGAGGCCGGCGAGGAAAGTGTCGCCGGCGCCCGTCGTGTTGAGCGGCTTCACGGGCAATGCGGGGATATGCTCCGTCGCCGCGCCGTCGAATACCCATACGCCTGCTGCCCCGAGCGTGACGCAGATGCGCTGCCCCGAGACGGCGATCGCGCGGGCGAAGCGTTCAGCCCGGTCGAGCAACGGGCCCGTGACCGCCTCGCGCGCCGACCATGCGTCGAGCGTCGTCTGGTTGGAGCAGACGATATCGGCCGCCGCCATGGTGGCCAAGGCCGCGTCCCAGCCGAACACGCTGATGCCCGTCGCCTCGATATCGACGATCGTGGTGGCGCCGTCGGCCCGCGCCCGCGCCAGCACACGCGCCATCTGCGGCGGATCGAAGAAGTTGAGCGTCACGATATCACCGGGCTCGACGGTGAGCCCCTCGCCGAGGCGGCCTCCGAGTTCGGGCGCCGCCGGCGCCAGCACGAGCGCCTTCTCGCCGGTGCGATCGACGATAATGGCGCAGCTTCCCGTCGCGACGCCGGCAAGGCGCGTGATCTCGACGGAAAGACCGGAAATGGCGGACAACTCGGCCACCAGCGCGGCGCCGGTCGGATCGTCGCCGACTGTGCCGTGATAGGTGACGGGGGCGCCGAGCGCCGCCAATGCGCGGGCGACGAACACGCCCTGCCCGCCCACGCCTTCATGGAAGGCGGTCGCGAACATCTTCTCGTCATGGACAGGCAGATGGTCGACCTCGAACACGCGATCCATGTCGGCAGTCGAGAGGCAATGGATGCGCGCCATAGTCAGGCAGGATCCTCGTCAGGGATGAGTTCGAAGCGATCGACGTCGAACATGCCGCGATCGGTGATCTTGAGATGCGGAATGACCGGCAGCGGCAGGAATGCGATCTGCAGGAACGGCTCGGGCAGCGTGCAGCCAAGTCCATAGGCCGCCTCGCGCAGGTGATGCAGCTCGCCACGCACTTCATCGAAGGGAAGGTCCGACATCAAACCGGCGATCGGCAGCGTCAGCTCGGCAATGACGCGTCCCTCGGCCGCCACGACGAAACCGCCGCCGGTCTTGCGCAGCCGGTTGACGGCCACCGCCATGTCGGCGTCGTCTGCGCCGATGACCGTGATGTTGTGGCTGTCATGGCCGACCGACGAGGCGATCGCGCCGCGCTTCAGCCCGAAGCCGGTGACGAAGCCGCGGCCGATATTGCCGTTCCTGCCGTGCCGCTCAACCACCGCGACCTTGACGATGTCACGGGCGAGGTCCGGCACCGACTTGCCGTCCTCGACGGGGAGGATCGCCCGCTCGTGCCGCGTGATGATCAGCCCGGCCGTGACGCCGATCACCGGTCTTTCCTGATTGCCGCGCCGCCCCGAGATGGCGAAGCTCGCAGCCGTCACCTCGGGGGCCTTGACCGAGCCATAGCCGACCGGCGAAACGCTGCCGCGCGCTTCGAACAATGCCTCGTCGACGAGGCGGCCGGCGCTGATCACATCGGAGACGGTGCAAGCTTCGAGATCATCGACCAGCACGAGATCGGCGCGCCAGCCGGGCGCCACGAGCCCGCGATCCTTGAGGCCGAAGGCACGGGCCGCCGACCAGCTCGCCGCGCGATAGACATGATGCAGCGGCCGCCCGCGCGCGATCAGCATGCGGATCAAGCCGTCGAGATGGCCTTCCTCGGCAATATCGAGCGGATTGCGGTCGTCTGTGCAGAGCGCCATGAAGGCCGAGGAGTTCTCGTCGAGCACCTCGGCAAGCGCCGCGAGATCCTTCGACACCGATCCCTCGCGGATCAGCACAACCATGCCCTTGGCGAGCTTCTCGCGCGCCTCGGCCGCCGTCGTCGCCTCATGATCGGTGCGGATGCCGGCAGCGAGATAGCCGTTCAGCGCCATGCCGCGCAAAAGCGGCGCATGACCGTCGATATGCTTGCCCTGGAAAGCGACCAGCTTGGCGATGACATCGGGCGCCGCAGCGAGCACGCCGGGGAAATTCATGAATTCGGCGAGGCCGATGACCTTCGGATGCCCTGCAAAGGGCAGCAGATCGCCGATGAGCAATTCCGCGCCCGCTGTCTCGAACGCCGTCGCGGGGACGCAGGACGAGAGATTGACGCGAAGATCCATCGCGGTCTGCTCGGCGCAATCGAGAAAATAGCGGATACCGGCGGCGCCGAGCACATTGGCGATCTCGTGCGGATCGCAGATCGCGGTGGTGACGCCATGCGGCAGCACGCAGCGATCGAACTCCAGCGGCGTGACCAGCGAGGATTCGACATGGAGATGCGTGTCGATGAAGCCCGGAACGCAGAAACGTCCGCGCCCGTCGATTTCGCTCTTTCCCTGATAACGGCCATGCGTGCCGACGATCCGGTCCGCCACGATCGCAATGTCGGTTTCGGTGATCGCACCCGTGACGACATCAAGCATGCGCACGTCGCGGATAACGAGGTCGGCCGGCTCGAGACCCTGCCCGGCCCTGATCATCCTCGTCAGTTCAACCCCGTCCGTCATGCCGCCCGCGCCCTCACTCATGCAGTCCGGACCCTAGCGCAGCCGGGGCGCCTGTCCAATGCGCCATCTCCGGATGCTGCAGTGCGAACAGGCGTTGACTATGTCATACAATATGCCAATGATGAAGAACCGAGCATGAGGAATTTCGATGCAGCAGGACTTCGAACAGGCATTGCAGACCGCGTTCCGCGAATATGCGGCCTTCTACAAAAGCCGCGGATTCATGCGCCGCCTTGGCTATGGATCGCGTCCGGCGATCGTGAATGTCGATCTCGCCAAGGCCTGGACGACGAAGGGCAGCGCCTTCGCCTGCGACGGCATGGAGGTGATCATCCCCGCGACGCAGAAGCTGATCGCCGCCGGCCGCGCACTGGGCATTCCGATCGTCTACACGACCTGCGCCTATGACATCGTCGAGGGGCCGTTTGCCGATACCGGCCTCTGGGGCAAGAAGATCCCGCTCGAGCATCTGAAGGCGGGCAGCCCGCTTTGCGAGATCGACGAGCGTCTGGAGCGGCGCGAGGACGAACTGCTGATCGTCAAGAAGCGCGCCAGCGCCTTCCAGGGCACGGACCTCGCCGGCTACCTCACCAGCCTCGGCGTCGACACCGTGATCCTCACCGGCGTCACGCTCTCGTCCTGCGTGCGCCTCTCCTGCGAGGATGGGCTCTGGGCCGGCTTCCGGCCGATCGTCGTGCGCGAATGCGTCGGCGACCGCATCGCCGGCGCTGTCGAATGGAATCTCTTCGATATCGACGCGAAATTTGGTGATGTCGAACCGCTCGATGGCGTCCTCGCCTATCTGGGCGGCCTTCAGGCGGGAGCACGCTGATGGCTTCGATCGGCGTCGATGTCGGCGGCACCTTTACTGACCTCGTCCTGGAACGCGATGACGACGGCCCCGGCGGCCGCCGCGTCTTCGTGCACAAGGTGCCCTCAACGCCTGCCGACCAGTCGATCGGCGTCGTCGACGGCATTCTAGCGATCTGCCGCATCGCTGGCCTCGACCCGAAGGCCGTGCGCCGCGTCGTGCATGGCACGACGGTTGCCACCAACATCACGATCGAGAAGAACGGCGCCGAAGTCGGCATGCTGACGACGCGCGGCTTTCGCGACCTGCTGCACATCGCCCGCCACAAGCGCCCGCACAATTTCTCGCTGCATTTCGACGTGCCGTGGCAATCGAGCCCGCTGGTCAAGCGCCGCAACCGCATGTCGATCACCGAGCGGATCATGCCGCCTGACGGGCGCATCGAGACGCCGATCGATCTGGACGAAGTCCGTGCCGCCGCCCGCGAGCTGAAGGCGCGCGGCTGCGAGGCGGTCATCGTCTGCTTCTTGTTCTCCTTCCTGAACGATGCGCATGAACGCGCCGCGCTTGACGTTCTGCGCGAGGAAATGCCCGAGGCGTTCATCTCGGCCTCGTCGGAAGTCGCCAATGTCATCCGCGAGTTCGAGCGCTTCTCGACCACGGCGATGAACGCTTATGTCGGGCCGCGCACCGCGCGCTATCTGCGCAATCTCGAAAAGCGCCTCGCCAGCGAAGGCGTCGATGCGGAACTGCGCATCATGCAGTCGAATGGCGGCATCGGGACGGTGGCCACCTGCTCGGAACGCCCGGTGACGATCCTGATGTCGGGTCCGGCGGGCGGCGTCATCGGAGGCCGCTGGGCCGGCGCGATGTCGGATGTCGACAATGTCATCACGATCGACATCGGCGGCACCTCGGCCGATATCGGCGTCATCGCCGACGGCAATATCCGCATCATGAACCCGCGTGACACGGTTGTCGGCGAGCATCCGGTGCTGGCGCCGATGCTTGACCTCGATACGATCGGCGCTGGCGGCGGTTCGATCGCCTTCCGCGACGAAGGCGGCGCCTTCCGCGTGGGCCCCCGCTCGGCGGGTGCCTCGCCGGGACCGGCCTGCTACGGCAAGGGCGGCACCGAGCCGACCGTCACCGACGCCCATGTCGTGCTCGGCCGTCTCGATCCCGAGCGCTTCCTCGGCGGCGACATGGCCATCGATCCGACGCTTGCCGAAAAGGCGGTGCGCGAGCATATCGCCGAGCCGTTCGGCATGACGCTGATCGAGGCCGCCCTTGGCATCGTCACCATCGTCAACGCCAATATGGCGCTCGCCATCCGTTCGAATTCCGTGGCGCGCGGCTTCGATCCGCGCCGCTTCTCGCTGATGCCCTTCGGCGGCGCCGGCCCCCTGCATGGCGTGGCGCTCGCCGAGGCCGTATCGGCGAAGGACGTCGTCGTCCCGCCGGCACCTGGCATCACCGCCGCGATGGGGCTGCTGGCGACACGCCTTGCCTATGAGTTCACGCGTTCGACGCCGACCCTCATTTCAGGTCCGGCAGCCGGACCGTTCGAGGCCGCCAATCAGACGCTGGACGAACTGGCGGCCCTCGCCGCCGAGCGTCTAGCCGCCGATGGCATCGCAGTCGAGGCGCGCAAGTTCGAGCGCGTCGCCGAATGCCGCTATCAGGGCCAGGGCTTCGAGCTGCGCACGCCCCTTCCCGATGGCCCGATCTCGCCAGAGACCGCCACGGCCATCGCCGACGCGTTCCACGCCGTCCACGAGCGCGATTATGGCTATCGGTTCGACGATGCAGTGATCGAGATCGTCACGTTGCGCGTCATCGGCTTTGCCGAAGTGCCGCCGCTGACCTGGCCCGAACTGCCGGAGGCGGCATCCGCCGACCTGTCGCATGCGCTTCTCTATGTGCGCCCGACAACCTTCGACGACGGCAAGACGGTGGAAACGCCGCGCTATGACCGCGACAAGCTCGCCGCCGGCCATATCGTCCAGGGCCCGGCCATCATCCAGCAGCACAACTCGACCACGCTGGTACCGCCGGGCTTCACCGCCCGCGTCCACCGGTCCGGCAACATCCACATCGCCCGCCAATCGTCTGCGGATATCGGAGCGGCAGCATGAGCATCGATCCCGTCACGCTCCAGGTCATCGGCGGCGCATTGCACACCATCGCCAAGGAAATGGCCTACGTCCTCTACCGGATGTCATTTTCCTCGATCATCCGGGAAAGCGAGGATCTCGGCGCCGGCCTCTTCAACCGTGATTTCGCGACGCTCTGCGAAAGCGACAACACGCCGCTGCATATCGGCTCGATCCCCGGCTATCTGCGCGGCATCGACGCCTCGATGACGACGCCCTGGCGCGAGGGCGACGTCGTCATTCACAACCATCCCTATTTCGGCGCCAGCCACTCGCCCGACATCGCGGTCGTGGTGCCGGTGTTCTTCGAGGGACGCCATGTCGGCTTTGCCGCCAATACGGCGCACCATGTCGATATCGGCTCGGCGACGCCCGGCCTCATCGTCGACATCCAGGACATCTTTGGCGAAGGCATGCTGCTGAAGGCGGTCAAGCTTGTCGAAGGCGGCGTCCGCAACGAGACGGTGTGGAACTATCTCCGCAACAACAGCCGCGTCGGCAAGCAGTTGCAGGATGATCTCGGCGCGCAGATCGCCTCGGCGGAGCTTGGCGCCCGTCGCTTCCAGGAACTCTACGCCACCTATGGCGCCGAGACGGTGGAAGCGGCCTCGGCCGAGCTGATGAACTATACCGAGCGCATGCTGCGCAAGAAGATCGCCGAAATCCCGGACGGCGACTACTACGCCGAAAGCTGGCTCGACGATGACGGCCGCAACCGCAATGTCCGCCTGCCGATCAAGGTCTGCGTGCGCATCCGCGGCGACGAGGCCGAAGTCGACCTGACCGGCTCCTCGCCGCAGGTTCCGACGGCCTTCAATGTGCCATTCGAAGGCTCGACCAAGGTCGCCTGCTATGTCGCCTTCCGCAGCCTGCTGCTCGATGCGGCGACGTCGGCCGTGCCCGTGCCGGCCAATGAGGGTTCGTTCCGGCCGATCAAGGTGACGGCGCCGAAGGGCACGATCTTCAACCCGATCTTCCCGACCGCCGCCTCCGCGCGCTTTTCCCAGTGCAACCGCATGATCGACTGCATCATTCGCGCGCTGTCGCCGGTGCTGCCTGAAACTTCGATCGCCGGTTCCTCGGCCTCGCTCTCCTTCGTCGCCTATTCTGGTCTCCGCCAGAGCGGCGACTACTGGGTGTTCATCGAGGTCAATGAGGGTGCCTATGGCGGCCGCCCACGCTCCGACGGACCGGATTCGATCGACAATCTCATGGCCAATACCCGCAACAATCCGATCGAGGATCTCGGCATGCATCTGCCGATGATCTGCGACCGCTACGAACTGCGCGACGATGTCGAATGCGGCGCCGGCAGGTTCCGCGGCGGCATCGGCGTCGTCAAGGAACAGCGCCTGCTTGAGGGGGGCTGGATGACGCATGAGGCCGAGCGGCACACGGACGCGCCCTGGGGCCTCTTCGGCGGCCATGAAGGGGCGCCTGGCCGCGTCGACATCTTCAATCATGCCGATCGGGAGGGCACGACCGAGGCGCAGCATGCCAAGATCTCGGGCGTCGTGATGAAGCCCGGCGATACCATGGCTTTCTATTCGCCCTGCGGCGGCGGCTTCGGCAATCCGCTGGAGCGGCCGGCGCGTCAGGTGCTGGACGATGTCCTCGACGGCTTCTGCACCCGCGCCTATGCCGAGCGCGCCTATGGCGTCGTCATCGACGAGCGCATGACCCTCGACGATGCAGCCACGGCCGCGAAGCGCCAGGCGATGGCGGTGGCACGATGAGCCTCGTTGCAGCACCGGGCCTGCGCATCCGCCGGCAGTTCCTGATCGCCGAAACGACATCCGCCGAGCAGGGCATCGAGAATGATCGGCCGCTGCGCAAGGTCGCCGTGGTCGCCGTCATCCACAATCCCTATGCCGGAAGCCCGGTCGGCCCGCTCGATGCGTTCATCGCAGCGAGCGCCGCGCTTGGCCGGTCGATGGCCACGGCCGGACTTGCCGCGATGGCGCCTTTCAGCGTCGAGAGCTATGGCAAGGGCGCCGTGATCGGCCTTGGAGGCGAGCAGGAACATGGCATCGCGCTGATCACCACGCCGTTCGGCGACGCGCTGCGCAGCACGATCGGCGGCGGCGCGGCCTGGATCTCGTCCTTTTCCAAGCGGGCGGCACCGGGCGCGACGATCGACATTCCGCTGGCGCACAAGGACGCGCTCTATGTCCGCTCGCATTATGACGGCATGACCGTGCATCTGCCGGACGCGCCGTTGCCGGACGAGGTCGCGATCATCTGCTGCTTCGCCAATCGCGGACGGCTGAACCAGCGCCTCGGCGGGCTCGACGCGGCCGAGATCACCGGCATCGACGGGCTGACATGATGAATGGCGGCCTTTCCCTGCTCTCCGTGCGCCAGCAGGTTTCCGCAGCCATCCGCGCGGCGATCCACGACGGCGAGTTGCCGCCCGGCGCCCGGCTGACCGAGCGACAGATCTGCGAGCGGGCCGGCGTCAGCCGGACAATCGCGCGCGAGGTCGTGCGCGAACTCGAAGCCGAACGTCTGATCGAGAGCAACCGCCGCAACGGCTTCGTCGTTGCCTCGATGAGCCTCAAGGAGATCGGCGATCTCTACGATATGCGCGTGCTTCTCGAAGCGCGCGCCTGCCAGCTTTGCGCCGAGGCGATGACGCCCGAGATCGCCCGCCGGCTCGATCTCGCCATGGCGGCGATCGAAAGCGCCGCCGCCGGCGACGACCGCGAGGCGCAGCGCACCAGCAACACGCTCTTCTACGAGACGATCTTCGAGGCCGCCGACAATGTCGTGCTCGGCCAGATCCTGCATTCGCTGCATGGCCGCATCTCGTTTCTCCGCTCGCGCTCGATGTCGCGACCGGGACGGCCGCAAGAGAGCCTGCGCGAACTGAAAGCCATCCTCGCGGCGCTGAAGGCCGGAGACGGCGCGGCGGCAGCGCGACTGAGCACCACCCATATCGAGGCGGCGCGGAGCGTTGCCCTCGCAGCGCTGGGGGACCATGGCCGCAACGGCCAGGCCTCGGCACGGAAGGACGTCGAAGCATGAGCATTCTGGTCACGGGCGCGAGCGGCTTCGTCGGCCTCAACATCGTCGAGCAACTGCTGCGAGCGGGCGAACAGGTGGTGGCACTCGCCGACCGGCCGCTGCCGCCGATCGCCGCCTTCACCTTTTCGGAACTGCCGGGGCGGCTCACCAATATCTGCGCGGATATTCGCCATCAGGACGGCATCCGCCGCATCCTGGCCGAGCAGCAGGTGACGCGCGTGCTGCATGCCGCCGCGATCACCTCGAATGTCGCGCGCGAGCGGACCGAGAGCGGCCTCGTCGTCGGCGTCAACATGGCTGGCCTTGCTGCTGTCGCCGCCGCCAGCGCCGCGCATGGCGTCGAGCGGTTCGTGTTCGTCTCGTCCAATGCGATCTTCGGCGGCGGCACGCCGGATTACGCGATGCTCGACGAGGACTGGCCGAAGGATCCCGGCAATCTCTACGCCCTCTCGAAATGGACCGGCGAGATGATCCTCGACAAGATCGGCAAGGCCACCGGCCTCGACTGGGTCGCCGGCCGCCTCGCCGGCGTGTTCGGCCCCTGGGAATATCGCACCGGCATCCGCGACACGATGAACCCCGTCTTCCAGGCGAACGGCCTCGCCCTCGCCGGTCTTCCCGCCTTTCTCCCCCGCCCCGGCCGCAGCAACTGGCATTTTTCGCGCGACGCCGCGGCATCGCTGATCACGCTGCTGACCGCCCCGTCCCATCGCCACGCGATCTACAATCTCGGCACGCCCTTCACCTGGTCGATCGGCGACTGGTGCGAACGGCTCGCCGGCCGCTTCCCGGCCTTTCGCTACCAGATCGGCGGCGCGCCCGGCGAGGCGACCGAGATCAACCTCTATGGCGATCATGACGGCGGCATTCTATCCTGGCAGCGCTTCGCCGAGGAGTTCGGCCCGACCGGCAGCCATGATCTCGACGCCGCCTTCGATCATCTGATGGCCTGGCACGCCACGCATCAGTCCTTCGGCCTCGAGCGGAGCAGCGCATGACCCTCGTCTATCGCGATTACGATCAGGACGGCCTCGACAAGCAATATGAGCGGCTCGTCGCCGACGACAGCTATGCGATCTTCGATCGCTGGCGCGCCCGCAGCGATGCCAGCGCCGAGACCCGGCCAGTCATGCTCGACATTCCCTATGGCCCCGCGCCGACGGAAAAACTCGATGTTTTCCCGGCTAAGGACCCGGATGCGCCTGTTCTCATCTATATCCATGGCGGCTACTGGATCTGGAAGGACAAGGCAGATTTCCGCTTCGTCGCCGAGGGCGTGGTCGATGCCGGCGCGACGCTCGTCGTCATCAATTATGCGCTGACGCCGGACCGTGACATGGATGAGATCGTGCGCCAGGTGCGCAGCGCCGTCGCCTTTGTCTGGAAGAATGCCGGCACCAATATTCCCGGCGATCAGGACCGCCTCTTCCTGTCGGGCCATTCCGCCGGCGGCCATTTGACCGCCATCGCCGCCGCGACCGACTGGCCCGCCTTCGATGCTGAATTGCCGGCCGGGATCGTCGCCGGCGGCATCGCCATCTCCGGTCTCTATGATCTCGAGCCGATCCGCCTCTGCTATTTGAACGAGACCGTCGGCCTCGACGCCGCGATGGCCCACCGCAACAGCCCGCTCCACGCCATCCGCCCGGCGATGCCGCCGCTCACCCTCGTCGTCGGCGGCGCCGAATCCGACGAGTTCAAGCGCCAGCAGCAGAGTTTTGCCGAAGCGCTCGCCGCCGCCGGCAACACCGCCGTTTCGGAAGAGGTCGCCGGCCTGCACCATTTCGCCGTCATCGAGACGATCGCCGACCACGGCAGCCAGTTGCAGCGCGCGGTGCTCAGCCGCATCGGGCTCGGCTGAGGCGCGGCGACCGCGCACGGACCAGGGCCGATGGCGCACTGCGGGCGCCGGCCGATTCTGGAGTAGACTGCCCCTCCTGACGCGACCAACCGCAGAAAGGGACGCCATGACCCCGATGAAACGCATCTTCCCTGTCCGCGCGACCGGCGCGAAGGCGACAGGCGTATCGGCGACCGGGGCTTCAGCGCTCGGCGCATCGGCGACCGGGTCGGCCGCGATCGGTGCGCTGGCGATTGGCGCGCTGGCCATCGGCGCCGTTGCCGTCGGTGCCCTCGCCATCGGCCGCCTGCGCATCCGCAAGGCGCGCATCGACACGCTCTCGGTCGGAACGCTGACCGTCGACCGCCTCGAAATCCGCCAGCGCTGACAGCGGCTCAACGAGCCTCGGGCGCCGCAGCCCGCTGAACGCCACGACCATCCCGATGTCAGGCCAGGCGCGCGAGCCCGGCCGTGACAGCGTCGCCATGGCGGGACAACGACCCCGAACGACGCCACTATCGGCCCCAACAACGAGACGACAATGGGCGTCAGGAATTATCTCATCGAAGGCGGCTCCGGCAGCGGCAAGACTGCCGTCGCCACCGAACTGGGGCGGCGCGGCCATCACGCCGTGCATGGCGACCGGACATTGGCCTATCAGGGCGATCCCGTCACCAGCGCAAGGCTGGACCTGCGCGTGCTTGCGCAGCATGGCGGCGACCCGGATTTCATCTCCCGCCACCACATCTGGGATGAAGGCCGCGTCCGAGCCCTCGCCGCCGACCAGACCCACGCCGCCACCTTCTTCTGCGGCGGCGCACGCAACACCAAAAACTTCATCACCCTCTTCGACGCCGTCTTCGTCCTCGAAATCGACCTCGCAACCCTGAACCGCCGCCTCGACGGCAGGCCCGGCGAATGGGGCTCGGAACCCGCCGAACGCGCCCTGATCCTCCACCAGCACCAGACCCGGGAAAACCTCCCCGAAAACGCGATCCCCATCGACGCGACCAAACCGATCACCGAAGTCGTCGACGAAATCCTGAGGCGCTGCGGCTGACAGGCGCGGAAAGGAAGTCAGGTCCAGGACGATCGACATCCGCGACTCACGTCGAGTCCCGCCTCCCCCTTCTGTCATTGCCGGGCTTGACCCGGCAATCCAGTCTTTTGGCGTGACGCGGTACCGACGCAAGAGAGAACGTGATGCGAGCCGGCTCGACTGAATGAGCGACCTGTCAGACTTTCCGCGATACGCGGAAGGAAGTCTGGATTGCCGGGTCAAGCCCGGCAATGACAGAAGAACGAGAAACGACCACCGGCCTCGTGCCCGGCCCGATGTCGATCCACCTGAGAGCCGGATCACACGACCCCCAGCGCACCCGCGCGATCACGGCCGCCGAGCGACGCCCCAAGCCTTCGCGGGAAACGACCACAATAGCCCCACCGCCGTCATGGCCGGGCTCGTCCCGGCCATCCACGTCTTCCTCACGACCGCCCAAGCAAGTCGTGGATGCCCGGGACAAGCCCGGGCAGGACGGGCGGGGGATTGCGGACGGGCGGTAGGTGGAAAGGGCGACCGATGTGCGGAAAACGACCGTATTCTGGGCATTTTCAGTACAACTGCGTCGCAGCCCGCTTCGTGCCAGAATCTGCCGTTTGCTGCGGCAGCGCCCGATGTCGGAATTGGGGTGGGTAGCGGACCGACCGGCTTTGGATCAGCGGGGGGGAGAAGCAGACATAAGCGGATTGGCATCTTGGAACTGGCAGCGAAAAGTCAGCGATGAGGTAGGGAGTAACCAAAAGCCGCCGTATACACGCCGCTCGAAATTGCGCTGCGGATTATGGGTTGACCGGAGCCAGATTTGCAGGAGAAGCGAAGTCTTTGCTATCGAGTACCACTGGTTGAAGAACGGGAGGCTAGCGACGCGATGAGAAACCCTTTTCGGAGCAATGCCCCTGTAAAGTCAAACACTGTCAGCCCCGAGGATTCTGCTCCTGTAACCTCTCTCGCGATCGAGCCGCAAAGCCACCTCGAAAAGTATCTTGCCTACTACGTCGGACGGTTAAGACCGGGGTATGCCGTCCTGGTGGCCGGCGAATGGGGAGCGGGCAAAACCCATCAGGTCCGGCGCGCCCTTCCTGATACGCATGCCCACTACATCAGTCTCTTCGGCCTCAACACGTCCGGCGAGATTGAAGCAGAGATTTTTACTAAGATGTTCCCTAAGGCTTCGGCGGTGAGGCGCTTTGCCGAGAAAATGGACAGCACGTCTGTAGGCATCCCGGTTCTTGGATCTCTAGGGACCGGAGGGCTAGCGAGCCTTCTGACTGGCCAATTCATCAAGAATGAGGTCGATAGTTCACGCGCACTCATCCTGGACGACCTTGAGCGGTGCACCGTGGACAACCCGGTACTGCTCGGAATGATCAATCGATACGTTGAACATCACGGCTGCAGAGTGATCGTCATCGCGCACGATCGTAAGGTAGTCGAGACCTTCGCGGATGCCAAGGAGAAGGTTTTCGGTCAAACCCTCCACGTGGAACCAAATGTCGATGCGGCCTTCGCGGAATTCGTTGACCTGTTCAAGGATCCACTGAAGCCGGACAAGCTTGGCGCGCATCGGCTAGAGGTGCTGTTCACGTTCAGGGAATCAGGAACGGCTTCTCTGCGAATACTCCGTCATGTCGTTGAGGATGTCGGTCGTCTCGCCGATGCTCTAGAGGATCGACATTTTGAGAATCACATGGCGATGGTTGAACTGGTCCGCCTTTTTTCAGCTCTGGCGATCGAAGCAAGAACGAACAAGCTAAAGCGCGAAGACCTCTATAGGAGAAAGGAAAAGATATTTTCGTATCGAATGGATGCGGCGCGCGCGAAAGCGGCGGGACCCCCGCAACCTCGACTAAACGAGGCTGCCGACAGATACGCCTCTATCGACATCGGAAGCACATTACTGAGCGATGACGTGTTGGCAGAAATGCTATTTGATGGACGCTTCACGGTTGAGCACATCCGAACGTCATTGAACAACAGCGCCTATTTTCTCGAGAAAAAGGCTGCGCCGCCTTGGCAAATTGTCGGCAGCTTTGACAAGCTCGATGATGAATACAGCGATCCCGCACTTGCACGAATGAACGAGCAGTTCGAGAAGCGTCAGGTGACAGACTCCGGTGAGTTCCTGCACATTGTTGCTCTGAAGATGATGATTGCATCTCGTGGTGTCCTTGACATCACTTCTAAGGAGATCGCCGATGCCGCCAAGGACTACATCGATGATCTAGTTACAGCAAAGCGGCTGCCGCCGCGAAAGGCCGGCTCGATGTGGGTCGACGAGTTCAAGGAAGCATCCGGCGGCGTGACGTATTGGGTCGCTGATTCCTATCGAGCGGATTTCCAGGGTGTTTTCGAGTACCTCGTCAAGGCTCGCACGGAGGCTCTAGCCGACACTCTCCCTGGCAGAGTTCCAGCGTTGCTGGAAGTCGTCAAAGCGGATGGACAAAAGTTCTTCGATACGGTTTGCCATAGCCGAAACGCGACTTTGGAATACGTGGACCTTCCCATCTTTGCTTACGTGGATCCGGCAGCGTTCGTGGATGCGTGGCTGGACTCTCCGAAGACGGGTTGGTACTGGATCGGCAATGCACTGAAAGAACGAAACAAGGCACTGACGCAATATCCTGCTTTGGCTTCCGAAAGTGCGTGGTATCCTCAAGTCCACGAAGAACTGCTGCGGCGAGCGCAAAGTCAGGAAGGACTGGCAAGAATTCGTTTAGAGCGCGCTGCGGAATTGATGGGCAACGCCTAGGCTGCCTCTGTCGCTTGATTGGCGGCAGCTCCTATCTAGTGAGCGAAACCTCTGAACGACCGCAATAGGGTCGCAAGCGGACTTGAGCAGATCACAGACATAATGGTCGGCTTGGGCCCGGGGCCCATCCTTTCTGTCTCCAAAACGAACAATGTCCAACCATCGACAAACGCCACTCGCGAACCCAGCAAAATGCTAACCAGCTGGCCGGCTACCCTGCCGGATTTCAAGTGCTCGGATAACGTCAGCGGATCGCGGTATCCAACGCTCCCCTACACGGCCAGCCTCCTCCCCCTCCCCCTGAACGCCAGATAAACACCGCCTTCAGCATCCGTTCCGCCGGGCCTCTCTAGAACGGACCTCATCGACAGCGCGGCTGTGGCCGCAGATGAAGGAGAGGTTCCATGATCCGCTCGAACGTTCTCGGCGCCGTTGTTGCCGCGGCTCTCGCCACGGCCGGCCTTGCCGGTGCCGCCGCGCCGGCCTTCGCCAATGACCTCCGCATCGAGCAGTATGGCTGGGGGAATTCGTCCGGCGGCGCGCAGACCGGCTGGCAGAACCGCATCCGCGTTTATCAGGACGGCCGCTCCAATGGCGCGACGGCGCATCAGACCGGCGCCAGCAATCTCTCGGCGATCGGCCAGCAGGGCTACGGAAATTCCGGCGCCACCTATCAGTATGGCAGCAGCAACGTCGCTGGCATCGGCCAGTTCGGCTCCGGCCACACCTCGATCCTGACGCAGGACGGCAATGGCAATATCGCCGCCGGCGTTCAGGTCGGCCATGGCTGCGCCGCCGACGTCAACCAGGGCGGCAATGGCAATGTCGCAGCCTTCGTCCAGGCCTGCGACTGAGCGGCGGCGGGCAAGGCCGACCGCGTCGGCCCGCGCCCCGCATTCCAGCATCCCGATCGCCAGACGAGGAGACGAGCCATGACCAGCATGACAGGACGGATCGCCATCGCCGCCGTGATGACGCTCGGCGCGATGGCCGCCGGAGCGGCGGTGGCGGCGGCCGGCCGCGACGGCGGCGGAACAGCGGCCGGGCCGCTTGCCTGTTCGATCGGCGAGAGCCGTTCCGGCGGCCAGATCATCCTCGCGCCGAGCGTCCGCGCGGCGCGCGCCACGGATGGCAGCTACAGCCTCCGCGTCAGCGGCGGCGGCGGCGGCAATTCATCGACCATCCGCCAAGGCGGGGATTTCTCGCTTCCCCCCGGCGGAACGGCCGCGCTTGGCACCGTCAGCCTCAGCGGCGGCAACGCCACCTATGCCGTGACGCTCGACATCACGGCCGGCGCCGCCAGCGCGCGCTGCACGGCCACCATCGGCGGCTGACCGCCCGCCGAGCCTCACAATCGCAGCATCAAAGGACATCGCGCCATGTTTTCCAGCCTCAAGACCATCGCCAGCGTCGTTGCCCTCTCCGGCGCGATCGCCCTCCCCGCCGCGCCGGCTTTCGCCGGCGGCTCGATCGGCTTCACGCTGGCGCCGCGCACGGAACAAGACGCGCGCGTCATGGATTTCGGGCTCCGCGCCTATGCGCTCTATCAGGGGCTGAAGGGCGGCGGCGCGCGCATCGACCAGCGCGGACAGGGCAACACGGCCGGCGTCGCGCAGCAGGGCGTCGGCAATGTCGGCCTCGTCAGCCAGCGCGGCGACGGCCATGCTGCCGCGCTGCAGCAGTCCGGCAACGGCAATTCCTACGGCATCTTCCAGTTTGGCCGGAACACCGAGACGCGCGTTGCGCAGGAGGGGAATAGCAATACCGGCGCGGCGTTCACCTTCGGCTGGTGAGCCGCCAAGCGCGTCACATCACGTCGCCGCCATTCACATTCAGCGTCGCGCCGAGGAAATAGCTGCCCTCGTCGCTCGCAAGCAGCACGGCGGCGCCGGTGAGTTCATCGACGCGGCCGAAACGGCCGATCGGCAGGCCCGCCGAAATCCGGGCGCGGATATCATCCGGAACGCCCGCGCTCATCGGCGTTTCGATGATGCCGGGCGCGATGGCGTTGACGGTCACGCCTTCACGGCCGACCTCATGCGCCAGCGCCTTCGTGAAGCCGATCAGCCCGGCCTTGGCGGCCACGTAATGCGTCAGTTCCGGGCCGCCCTTCAGCGCCAGCTGCGAGGCGATGCTGATGATGCGGCCGAAGCCGCGCGCGCGCATCGAAGGGAGAACGGCCTGCACGCAGAGAAATGCGCCGCGCAGATTGACCCCCATGACGCGATCCCATTCGGCCGCTGTCATCGCCGCGATCGGCACATCGCGCAGCACGCCGGCATTGTTGACGAGAATATCGACCGGGCCCAGCGCCCGAACGGCCCCTGCAAAGGCCGTGTTGACCGCCGCCTCGTCCGAGACATCGCAGGCAAAGGCCGCGGCATGTCCTCCCGCATCGCTGATTTCCGTCGCGACACGCTCGGCCACATCGCCATTTCGATCGAGCACCGCGACCCGCGCGCCCTCCTCGGCGAAACGGAGCGCGATGCCGCGGCCGATGCCACTCGCCGCGCCGGTGACGGCGGCGACGCGCCCTTCAAGCTTGCCCATTGTCATGCGCTCACGCTGCGGTCCAGCCGCCATCGATCACCTGCAGCGCGCCGGTGATGTTGCGGGCGGCATCGGTGGTGAGGAACAGCGCCAGCGCCGCGATCTCATCGACGGTCACGAACTGCCGCGTCGGCTGCGCCGCGAGCAACACGTCGCGCTTCACCTGTTCCTCGGTCAGCCCGCGCGCCGCCATCGTCGCCGGGATCTGCTTCTCGACCAGCGGCGTCCAGACATAGCCGGGCGAAATCGCGTTCACCGTGATGCCGCTCTCGGCAACCTCGAGCGCCACCGTCTTGGTGAGCCCGGCAATGCCATGCTTGGCCGCGACATAGGCCGACTTATAGGGCGAGGCGACCAGCGCATGCGCCGAGGCGGTGGAGACGATGCGGCCCCAGCCTTTCTTCTTCATCGCCGGGATCACCAGCCGCATCGCATGGAAAGCGGCCGAGAGATTGAGCGCGATGATGAGGTTCCATTTGTCGACCGGGAACTCATGCACCGGCGCCACATGCTGCACGCCGGCATTGTTGACGAGGAGATCGATCGCGCCGAATTCCGCCTCAACCTCGGCCACCATCGCCTCGATCGCGGCGACATCGGTCATGTCGGCCGCGTGATAGCGCACTTCGACATCGTGCTCGCTGGCCAGCGTCGTGCGCATCGCCTCGATCTCGGCGGCATCGCCGAAGCCGTTCAAAACGACATGCGCGCCGGCCCTGGCATAAGCCCGCGCAATGGCGAGGCCGATGCCGGAGGTCGAGCCGGTGACCAGCGCCGTCTTGCCGCGAAGGTGACGTTCGTTCGACATGGCGAAAACTCCGCGCGACAAGAGGGGTGAGAAGCGGCGCGCCAGCGACTATATTGGGCAAAGACCGCGGCGCGCGTGAACATGACGTTGAGGCATGGTAGAACGCCGCGCTGCAGCATGGGAAGATGGCCGCGACGAGAAGCGGCGGAAATCGGGATCGCGCGATGAACGAGGCGACGACCGGCGACACGGCATTGGCGGCGACGCCGCATGAGCATGGCGAGCACGACCATGGCCATTGCGAGCGCGATGCCATCGCCCATGCCGAAGCGGTCTCCGCCGCCTCGGGTCTCCGCTTCACCGATCAGCGCCGTAAGGTTCTTGCCGCGCTTGCCGAAAGCCACGTGCCCGCCAGCGCCTATGACGTGATCGACCGCCTGGCGCGCGAAGGACCACGCCCCGCGCCCGTCAGCGTCTATCGCGCGCTCGAATTCCTGGTCGAGAACGGCTTTGCCCACCGCATCGAAAGCCGCAACGCCTATATCGCCTGCACGCGCAGCCAGCGCACCGGCACTGCCGAAGCCGGCCACGATCATGGCGCGGCGACCGTGTTCCTGCTCTGCGAGGCCTGCGGCGCCGCCGCCGAGGCTTCATCCGAGGCGCTGACGCGATCGCTCGAGGCGCTGACCGAAGCCGCCTCCTTCGTGCCGCGCGCGCCCGTCATCGAGATCCGCGGCCTCTGCGCCCGCTGCCGGGCGAACGGCTGATTGTGCGGCTATCAATGCGCGATGGCGATCGGCATCCCTTCTCCCCCATGCGGGAGAGGGCAATGGCGAGGGTCTCGCTTTCCTTCCCTGCGACCAGAAATCCGCGCCTGCGGCGCGCCCTCACCCCAACCCTCTCCCGCCGCGCGGGAGAGGGGCCTCATCGCGGACCAGTCTGACCATGAACCTGATGAACCTCGCCGCCCCCGCCACAGCCTTCGCCATTCCTGATTTTCCCGCTGGTCCGCTGCCACGCCGCCGCGCCGTTTCGGTCCGCGTCGGCAAGGTCGATGTCGGCGGCGAGGCGCCGGTCGTCGTCCAGTCGATGACCAATACCGACACCGCCGATATCGACGCGACGGTGGCGCAGGTGGCGAGCCTCGCCATCGCCGGCTCGGAGCTGGTGCGCATCACGGTTGATCGCGACGAGGCCGCCGCCGCCGTGCCGCATATCAAGGAAAGGCTGCTGCGCCGGCGCATCGACGTGCCGCTGATCGGCGACTTCCACTATATCGGCCACAAGCTCCTGACCGATCATCCGGCCTGCGCCGAGGCGCTCGATAAATATCGCATCAATCCCGGCAATGTCGGTTTCGGCGAAAAGCGCGACCGCCAGTTCGGAACGCTGATTGAGCTGGCGATCCGCCATTCGAAGCCCGTGCGCATCGGCGTCAACTGGGGCTCGCTCGACCAGGAACTCTTGACCAGCCTGATGGACGCCAACGCCGCCTCGGCCGCGCCTGTTTCGGCCAATGCCGTGATGCGCGAGGCGATCGTCCGCTCGGCCGTGCTTTCGGCCGCCCGCGCCGAGGAAATCGGCCTGGCGCGCGAGAAGATCATCCTCTCGGCCAAGGTCTCGAATGTGCAGGACCTCATCGCCGTCTATCGCGATCTTGCCCGCCGCAGCCCGCATGCGCTGCATCTTGGCCTCACCGAGGCCGGCATGGGCTCGAAGGGCATCGTCGCCTCCTCGGCCGCGATGGGCATCCTGCTGCAGGAAGGCATCGGCGATACGATCCGCGTCTCGCTGACGCCGGAGCCGAATGGCGACCGCACGCGCGAGGTCCAGGTGGCGCAGGAACTCCTGCAGACCATGGGCTTCCGCGCCTTCCTGCCCGTCGTAGCCGCCTGCCCCGGCTGCGGCCGCACCACCTCGACCGTGTTCCAGGAACTCGCCAAGACGATCGAGGAAGATCTCCGCAAGGCGATGCCGGAATGGCGCGAGCGCTATCCGGGCGTCGAGGCGCTGAAGGTCGCCGTCATGGGCTGCATCGTCAACGGCCCCGGCGAATCGAAGCACGCCGATATCGGCATCTCCCTCCCCGGCACCGGCGAAACCCCCACCGCCCCCGTCTTCATCGACGGCAAGAAAGCCGCGACATTGCGCGGCCCCGCCATCGCGGAGGATTTCCGCAAGATGGTGGCCGCCTATGTCGAGCAGCGGTTCGGCGTCTGACGCGATCGGGCCGCGAAACCCCGATGCGTATCGCGGTCACCGGAACCCATGGCAGCGGCAAGACCACGCTGATCGAGGATTTCGTCGCCGCGCATCCCGCCTATGAAGCCGTCGCCGAGCCCTATTGGCGGCTGGCCGAGCGCGGCGCCCTCTTCGCCGCAAAACCAACCACCGCCGATTTCGAGGCGCAGCTTGCCGAAAGCTGCCGGCTGATCCTCGACGAGGCGCGCGGCGATAACGTCATCTTCGACCGCTCGCCGCTCGATTTCCTCGCCTATCTCGACATCACCAGCGCAGACGAAGGCTTCGAATGGCTGCCGCAAGGCCGACTGCTCACCCGCATCACCCGCGCCTTGGAGACCCTAGACCTGATCCTCTTCATCCCCCTCACGGAACCCGACGAGATCCCCCACCCGATCGAACACCCAACGCTCCGCCGCAGGGTCGACGCGCGGCTGAAGGCGTTGATCCGGGGGGATGAGCTTGGGT
>NZ_JAIUIE010000013.1 GCF_020165495.1 Mesorhizobium sp. BR1-1-16
CCCGGCAATCCAGCCTTCGCCGGACCGGGGAGGACGCGACGAAAGAAAGTCTGGATTGCCGGGTCAAGCCCGGCAATGACAGGAAGCGGAGCCGTACTCACAGCGCCTCCAGGAACGCCCGCGAGGCCGCATGATGCTCGTGGCGGAGCTTCGCGAGATCGACGCCAACCGGCGCGCCATCCTCGATCCGCCATTCGCCCTTGACCATGACGCGATCGGCCGCATGGGCGCCGCAGAGCACGAGGGCGGCGATCGGATCGCCGGCGCCTGAGAAGCGGAGTTCGTCCAGCGACCAGAAGGCGAGGTCGGCCTGCTTGCCGACCGCGATGGCGCCGATATCGTCACGGCCGAGACAGCGGGCGGAGCCTTCGGTCGCCCAGCGCAGGGCGTCGCGATGCGTGACCGTTTCGGCGTCGTAGCGGAGGCGCCCGATCATCAGCGCGTGGCGAACCGCTTCCATCAGGTTGGAATTGTCGTTCGAGGCAGAGCCGTCGACGCCGAGGCCGATGGGGCTGCCCGCCGCTTCCAGTTCCTTGGTGCGGCAGATGCCGGAGGATAGCACCATGTTGGAGGTCGGGCAGTGGCAGACGCCGACGCGGTGACGACCGAGCTTCTCGACCTCGGCATCGTCGAAATAGATGCCATGCGCCAGCCAGACGCGGTCATTGAGCCAACCGACCTCTTCGAGATAGTCCGCGGCGGTCATGCCATGTGTCTCGCGCGCAAAGGCGGCCTCGCGCGCCGTTTCGACGAGATGCGTGTGCAGGCGGCAGTCATGCTTCTCGGCGAGCACCGCCGTCTCGCGCATCAGCCGCTTGGTGACGTCGAAGGGCGCATTGGGGGCGAGGGCGACGCGCGTCATGGCGCCGTCCGAGGCATCGTGATAGCGGGCGATGACGCGTTCGCAATCGGCGAGGATGACGTCGTCATCCTGTACGGCGCCATCAGGCGCAATCGCCTGGCTGTCCTCGCCGCCGGTCAGGTCGAGTGCGCCGCGCGTCAGCGTCATGCGCATGCCGATCGCCGCCGCTTCCTCGGCCTCGATATCCATCGCGTGCTCAAGGCCGCGCGGGAAGAGGTAGTGATGGTCGGAGGCCGTCGTGCAGCCCGACATCATCAGTTCGGTCATCGAAAGCCGCGCCGCGAGGCGGAAATTCTCCGCGTTCACGTGCTTCGTCCAGACCGGATAGATCGAGGCGATCCAGGGCCAGAGCGACTTGTTGATTGCGAGCGGGTGCGCCCGCGTCATCGTCTGGAACATATGGTGATGCGTGTTGATGAGGCCGGGTGTCACGACATGGCGGCTGGCGTCGAACACGCGGTGCACCGGATGGATCGGCTCGGCGCCCTTCGGCACCAGCTCGGTGATCCGCCCATCCGCCACGACGACGCCACGCTCGGCGCCTTCTGCGAGCGTCGCGATCGGGTCCTTGATCCAGAGATGTTCGCTCATATCCGCCCCGCCGCCAGCCCGCATCCACGAGACAATGCGCCGCGCCTGCGGGCAAGGCCATATGTGCGCCAAGATCGCTGGCGATGTGCTGGCGGGGATCGCGAGTGCGTGCGGATGGGCGAGGAAGGCCCTCACCCCCCGAGGTCAGAAACCGCTCAGACGCTTTCGAGAAACGCCTTGGCGACGCGGCCATGCTCATAGCGCAGTTCGGCAAGGTCGACGCCGACAGGCGCGCCGCCCTCGATCTTCCAGCCGCCCTTGACCATGACGCGATCAGCCTTGTAGGCGCCGCAGAGCACGAGCGCGGCGAGCGGATCGCCGGCGCCGGAGAAGCGCAGTTCGTCGAGCGTGTAGAACGACATGTCGGCCTGCTTGCCGACGGCGATCGTGCCGATGTCCTTGCGGCCGAGACAGGCGGCGGAGCCGGATGTGCCCCAGCGGAAGGCATCGAGATGGGTGACGCTCTCGGCATTGTAGGTCAGGCGGCCAATCATCAGCGCGTGGCGCACAGCCTCGATGAGATTGGAATTGTCGTTCGAGGCCGAGCCGTCGACGCCAAGGCCGACAGGCGAGCCGGCCGCCTCCAGCTCCTTGGTCCGGCACTGGCCGGAAGCGAGCACCATGTTCGAGGTCGGGCAATGCGAGACGCCGACGCCAGCCTTGCCGAGGCGCGCGACTTCGTCGTCGTTGAAATGGATGCCGTGGGCCAGCCAGACCCGGTCATTCATCCAGCCGACTTCCTCGAGATAGTCGACGGGCCGATAGCCGAAATGCGCCATGCAGTAATCGATCTCGTCGCGTGTCTCGGCGAGATGGGTGTGCATGTGGCAGTTGCAGCGCTCGGCGAGCGCGGCGGTTTCGACCATCAGTCGCTTGGTGACGTTGAAAGGTGCGCAGGGCGCGAGCGCCACCTGCAGCATGGCGCCTTCCGAGGCGTCGTGATAGCGGCCGATGACCCGCTCGCAATCGGCGAGGATCGTGTCGGTGTCCTGCACGGCGCCGGAATTGGCATTGCCGCCTTCTTCCTCGGTCAGGTTCAGCGAGCCGCGCGTCAGCGTCATACGGATGCCGAGCTTGCCGGCCTCTTCGGCCTGGATGTCCATCGCCTCGTCGAGACCCGGCGGATAGAGATACTGATGGTCGGAGGCCGTCGTGCAGCCGGACATCATCAGTTCGGTCAGCGCCAGGCGCGTCGCGAGGCGGAAATTCTCCGGATTGACGTTCTTGGCCCAGATCGGGAAGAGCGCCTGCAGCCAGGGGAACAGTTCCTTGTTGATCGCGGCCGGGTGTGCGCGCGTCAGCGTCTGGAACATGTGGTGATGGGTGTTGATGAGGCCGGGCGTCACGACATGGCGCGCGGCGTCGAAAACCGTGTGCACAGGATGAACGGGTTCGGCGCCCTTGCCGACGAGCTCGGCGATCTTGCCGTCCTCGACGACCACGCCGCGCTCGGCACCATCAGCCAGCACCGCGATCGGATCCTTGATCCACACCCTGTCGCCCATCGTCCGGTCGCTCCCCGTCGCAAATCGTTCCGGCTGATACGATCATGCCGGCTGCTGCGACGCAACATGATGCGGATGTCAGGCCGCGAGAAGCGTCGGCTTGCCGTCATAGGCGGCATCGAGGCAGGGCGAGACGAACAGCCGGCCTTCCCATGCGCCGCGCGCCGTGCGGATCGCAACGATCGTCCAGAGGATCGCGAGCGCCACCACCAGGACACCGCCGACCACGGCGAACAGGCCGAAGCCGGTCGCCCGCGCGAGGGCCAGCGTCGCCAGCGCATAGACGGCGACGGGGAAGGTCAGCGCCCACCAGCCGAGATTGAACGGGAAGCCCTCGCGGACATATTGTGCCGTCTTCAAGATGGCGAGCACCAGCCACCAGACGCCATAGCCCCAGAGCACCACCGCGCCGAGAATACCGGCACCGAAGGCAACGTCGCCGACGGATGCGAGGCCCCTTGCGGCGAACAGCGTCGGCGCGTTGTTGCCGAGAAGGACGAGTGCGAGTGCGCCGGTTCCAAGCGGCCCGAGCGCCAGCCAGCAGGAGGCTGCCATGTCGCTGGGTGGCAGCCGATGCAGCACCAGGCGCAGCAGCAGAAGCACGAGGATCCCGAGCGCCGGCAGCACCGAATAGGCCCAGAGCGCGTAGCTGATGATCTCGACCGTGAAGCCCTCCGCGGGCGCGAGATGCGGCACCAGCAAGCCGCCGCTTGCGGCCGCGACCTCCGCGGCGACGATCGGCAGCAGCCAGACGGCCGTCATGCGGTCGAGGCTGTGCTGTTGCTGCGTGAACATCAGGAACGGGATCACCGTGCCACAGGCGAGCGCGAGGGCGATATCGATCCACCAGAGTGCCGCCGCGATATCGATCGCAGCCTGGCCCCAGAGCGGGATGCCGAAGGCGAGAAAGCCGTTGATGATCGTGGCGAGGCCCATGGGGATCGCGCCGAGGAACATCGACATCACCGGATGGCGGAAAATCCGCTTCGCCTCGTCGAAGTAGAGCAGCCAACGCGCTGCATACATGCCTGAAAAGAGGACGAAGAGCGCGATGTTGGCCAGCCAGAGCGCGCGGCCGATCTCGGCAAGGCCGGGAATATCAAGAGGGAACTGGTTGAGCGCCAGCGCGAGCCCGCCGGTGCCCATCGTCACGGCGAACCAGTTGGGCGTGAAATGGCGAACGCGCCAAAGTCCAGCATCGGCCCGAAGCGCGCCGGGCAAAGGTGTGGCATTCATGGCCGTGAAAAGGGAGCGCTCGATCATCGTCATACTCCACGCCGCAGTGTTCCGCGGTTTCGTCCTGGCCGGCAGGCTTGATGCGGCCGGTGACGGGCACGGTGATGCCATATGGATTTCGTGCAATCCATCGCGAAATTTCGTACTTATCATTCGCTAAAATCGAATGGAGGCCGGCATGACCTTCGAACAATTGCGGATCTTTCTCGCCGTCGCCGAGCGCGAACACCTGACACGCGCGGCCGAAGCGCTGCACCTGACGCCTTCGGCGGTCAGCGCATCGATCCGCGCGCTCGAAAGCTCCTATGGCGTCCAGTTGTTCGACCGTGTCGGCCGGCGGATCGAACTCAGCGATGCGGGGCGGCTGTTCCTGCCGGAGGCGCGGGCCGTCCTCGCCCGCGTCGGGGCGGCCGAGGCGTTGATCTCCGATCTCGGCGGGCTGAAGCGCGGAAGGCTGGCTCTGCAGGCCAGCCAGACCATCGCCAGTCACTTCCTGCCGCCGTTCATGGTCGCTTTTCGCGCGGCGCATCCCGGCGTCGAACTCAGCCTCGTGATCGGCAATACCGAGACGGTGGCGGAAGCCGTTATCGGCGGCGAGGCCGAGCTTGGCTTCGTCGAAGGGCGGATCGCCTCGCCGCTGCTGTCCATCCGCGAAGTCGCTGCAGACCGGCTGATCATCGTGGTGCCGCCCGGTCATCCCTGGAGCGACGGGGCGCCCGTGCCGATTTCAGCGCTCGGTGAGACGCGATGGGTGCTGCGCGAGAGCGGCTCCGGCACACGCTCGTCCTTCGCCGAGGCGCTTGCCGCCGCCGGCCTTGCCGTCGAGGATCTCGACGTAGCGCTGGAGCTTCCCTCCAATGAGGCCGTGCTCGCTGCCGTGGCGTCGGCGCCATCGGCCGCCGTCGTCTCCGAAGCGGTGGCGTCCGCCATGATTGCTGCGGGACGGCTTGTGAGAGTCGATTGCGCCTTGCCGCCACGGGCCTTTTCGATGCTGCGTCACAGAGAGCGGCATCAGACGACGGCGGCGCTGGCCTTCGCCACCCTCGTCATGGCGGGGATCAATCCGCCCGCGCCGCGACCGCCTCGATCTCGACCAGAAATTCCGGCCGCGTGAAGCCCGAGACGATATAGAGCGTCGAGGCGGGCGGCGGATGACTCACATAGCGGTCGCGGACGCTCATATAGCGGCGCATGTCCTCGCGCCGCGTGACGAAAGCCGAGAGACGGACGATATCGTTAAGGTCCATGCCGCCCTCCGCGAGAATGGCCCGGATCGCCTCGAAGCAGATTTCCGCCTGTTCCTCGATGGTCTCCGGCACGCTGTCGTCGGGACGCACGCCGAGTTGGCCGGAGGTGAAGATGAAGCGGCTGCCGGAGGGAACGGCAACGCCGTGATGATAGCGGCCGAAGGGTGGCCGAATCGAGGGCGGGGTCAGGGGTGTGTTCAACCAAGGCTCCTTTTGCGCTCGCGCCAGCTTGCGTCGCAACACCGAGGCCCGCAAGTCGACTTTCGCACAGCGATTGGGCAGAGCCGCCGAGGAGCGGCCCCCGACAGGCGATATGCCGCTATGCTGTGCAACAATCCTGCCTTAGGATCGCTGAAGGCACCATCGGGGAAGCGAAGGCTTCCGGCTGGTGCTCCGCGATGGCATGCCTCTTGCGAGGAATTTGGCATTGCGCCGGCCGTCCCCCATCGGACGCGCAGATCGTTTATCGGAGTGGTCGGTGAGTTTGTCGGCGCCGGTCGGACGCCGCGGGGAAGAGGGAAGGCTGAGAGCATGAGATCGTTCAAGAACGGCGTTGCAGGCGCATTGGCCGGGCTGGCGGCGCTCGTCGCGGCGGGCCAGGCGTTTGCACTCGACGAAGTCAGTTTCGGCACCAACTGGCTCGCCCAGGCCGAGCATGGCGGCTTCTATCAGGCTGTCGCCGACGGCACCTATGAGAAATACGGGCTCAAGGTGAAGATCCTGCAGGGTGGTCCGCAGGCTGCGAACCGGGCGCTGCTTCTCGCCGGCAAGGCCAATTTCTACATGGCCGGCAATCTGCTGGAGCCATTCTCCTCCGTCGAGCAGGGCGTGCCGCTGGTCGAGGTCGCGGCGATCTTCCAGAAGGAGCCGCAAGTCCTGATCGCGCATCCCGATATCGGGATCGATACGTTCGAGGACCTCGCCAAGCTGCCGACCATCTTCATGGGCAAGGACGGTTTCTCGTCCTATTTCCAGTGGATGAAGTCGGCTTTTCCGGGCTTCAAGGACGAGCAGTACAAGCCCTACACCTTCAATCCGGCGCCGTTCCTCGCCGACAAGAATTCGGCGCAGCAGGGCTACATCACCTCCGAGCCGTTCGAGATCGAACGCCAGGGCGGTTTCAAGCCGAAGCTGTTCCTCCTGGCGGACAGCGGGTTCGACACCTATTCGACCATGATCGAGACGACCCAGGATTATCTGGCCGCCAATCCTGACGTCGTGAAACGCTTCGTCGAGGCGTCGATCGTCGGCTGGTACAATTATCTCTACGGTAACAACAAGGCTGCCAACGACGCGATCAAGGCCGACAATCCCGAGATGACCGACGACCAGATCGCCTTTTCGATCAAGACGATGAAGGACTATGGCATCGTCGATTCCGGCGAGGCGATCGAGAACGGCATCGGCTGCATGACCGCCGATCACATCAAGTCGTTCTACGACAAGATGGTGAAGGCCGGCGTCGTGAAGGCGGATATCGACATCACCAAGTCCTACGACACCCAGTTCGTCTGCAAGGGCGTCGGCAAGGACCTCAAGAAATAAGCCGTTCCGCCCGGGCAGCCGGCTCGCTTACGCGCCGGCTGCCTTTCCCCGTTTCCAAGCGAAGATGCCCGTGTCCTCAGCAATCAGTATCGCGCCGCAGGCGGTGCCCGGCCGGCCGATCGTCCGGCTCGAACATGTCTCGAAGACGTTCTCGAATGGAACCGTCGCGCTGAAGGACATGTCGCTCTCGATCGGCGAGGGCGAGTTCGTCAGCCTGCTCGGCCCTTCGGGCTGCGGCAAGTCGACGGCGCTTCGGATCATCGCCGGGCTCGGCGAAGCGACCACGGGCCGTGTCGACTGGCCGACCATGGCGCATGACGCGGCCGGCAAGGTTGAGCGCGAGATCGGCTTCGTGTTCCAGGAGCCGACCCTGATGCCCTGGGCCACGGTGTTCAAGAATGTCTGGCTGCCGCTGCGCCTTGCCGGCATCTCGAAGCAGGCGGCGCGGGCGCGGGTCATGGAAGCGCTCGACATGGTCGGGCTCGCGAGCTTCGCCGACGCCTATCCGCGCGAGCTGTCCGGCGGCATGAAGATGCGCGTGTCGATCGCCCGCGCGCTGGTGACGCGGCCGCGCGTTCTGCTGATGGACGAGCCGTTCGCAGCGCTCGATGAGATCACGCGGCAGAAGCTGAATGACGATCTGCTGCGCCTTTGGGCACAGTTCGGCTGGACCGTGGTGTTCGTGACGCATTCGGTGTTCGAATCCGTCTATCTGTCGACGCGGATCGTGGTGATGGCGCCGCGGCCCGGCCGCGTCATCGACGAGATCGCCGTCGTGGCGCCATCGCCGCGTGACCTCGCCTTCCGCACATCGCCCGAATACAGCGAACTGACACGGCGAACCTCGCAATCCCTCCATTCGGCGCTCGGCGCCAATGATCATCTATGACCGAGCTGCAGCAAAGCGTGGTTGCCAGCGAGACCGGCGAGCCGCAGACGCAGGCCGAGAGCGGGCCTCCCCCTCATGAACGTATCCTGAGGGTCATCATTCCGCTCGTCATGCTCGGCGGGCTGATTGCGCTCTGGGCCTGGTACGTCAAGGCCTACAATGTGCCGCACTACATCCTGCCGGGACCCGATCTCGTCGCGCAGGCGATGGTCAGGGACTGGGGCGTGCTCGGGCCGGCGCTCCTGGTGACGCTGACCATCACCTTCGAGGCGCTTGCGATCGCGCTGGTCGGCGGCGTCCTGATCGCGATCCTGTTCGCCTCATCGCGCTGGGTCGAGATCGCGCTGTCGCCCTATATGGTCATCCTGCAGGTGACGCCGATCATCGCCATCGCGCCGTTGATCCTGATCTACACCTCGACGACGCAGCAGGCGCTGCTGATCTGCGCCTGGATCGTCGCCTTCTTCCCGGTGCTCTCCAACACGACGCAGGGCCTCAAGAGCACGGACCACAATCTGCTCAATCTCTACGAGCTCTATGGCGCCTCCCGCTGGCAGACGCTGTTTCTCCTGAAGCTTCCGGCGGCCCTGCCTTATTTCCTGACAGGGCTTCGCATCGCGGGCGGCCTCGCGCTGATCGCGGCCGTCGTCGCGGAGTTTGCCGCCGGTTCGGCCGGCGCTGGCTCGGGCCTCGCGTTCCGCCTGCTCGAATCGCAATACCGCCTCAACATCCCCCGCCTGTTCGCTGCCCTGATCCTTTTGTGCGCCACCGGCGTCGCGATCTTCGGGGCGACGAGCCTCCTCTCGCATCTGCTGCTGCGGCGCTGGCACGAAAGCGCCATCCGCAGGGAGAACTGACGTGACCTTCGGCTTTGCCAACCTGCCCGACGCCGGGCGCTATGTGCTCTCCAACGCCACCGTGCCAGCCGCAACCTTGGTCGGCGATGATGGCATCGACGCCGGCGAGGGGCTCTCGCGCGTCGATCTCGTCATCGAGGACGGGCGCATCGCCGCGATCGCCAGTGCAGGCAGCATTGACGGCCTGCCCTCCTTCGATCTCGATCACGGCCAGGTCTGGCCGGCATTCGTCGACATGCATACGCATCTCGACAAGGGCCATATCCTGCCGCGTAATTCCAATCCCGACGGGACATTCGCCGGCGCTCTCGCCGCGGTCGAGCTCGATCGAGACGCTTACTGGACGACGGCCGATGTTCGCGCCCGCATGGAATTCTCGCTGAAATCCGCCTACGCGCATGGAACCCGGCTCATCCGGACGCATATCGATTCCGTGCAGCCGCAGTTTCCGGCCTCCTGGCCGGCCTTCATGGACGCGCGCGAGGCCTGGGCGGGCCGTATCGACCTGCAAGGCGTTGCGCTGACGCCGATCGACAATTTCCTCAACGACACATTTGCGGCGCAGCTTTTCGACACGGTCACGGCCGCCGGCGGCATCATCGGCGGTGTTACCTTCATGATCCCGGCGCTCGAGACCGCGCTCGACCGGCTGTTCTTTCAAGCGTCCGAGCGCGGTCTCGACATCGACCTGCATGTCGACGAGACCGCCGATCCGAACGCACGCTCGCTCCGCGCCATTGCGGAAGCCGCGCTGAGGATCGGCTTCGAAGGCCAGGTGACCGTCGGTCATTGCTGCTCGCTGGCAAGGCAGGGGGAGAGCGAGGCGGACCGGACGATGGACCTCGTCGCGGAAGCCGGCCTTGCGATCGTCTCCCTGCCGATGTGCAACATGTATCTGCAGGATCGCAGTCCCGGCCGCACGCCGCGCTGGCGCGGCGTCACGCTCCTGCATGAGATGCGCGCGCGAGGCATCAAGGTGGCCGTGGCCTCCGACAACACGCGCGATCCCTTCTATGCCTATGGCGACCTCGACGCTGTCGAGGTTCTGCGCGAGGCTGTGCGCATCCTCCAGCTTGATCACCCGCTCTACGACGCACCCCATGTCGTCACGACGACGCCCGCCGATATCCTGCGGCGCCCCGATGTCGGACGCATCGCGGTCGGTGGCACTGCCGATCTCGTGCTCTTCCGCGCGCGGACCTGGACCGAATTCCTGTCGCGTCCACAGTCCGACCGCACCGTATTGCGCGCCGGCAAGGCGATCGACCGCACGCTGCCCGATTATCGTGAACTCGACGCTCTCTTTGGAGGCTGACCGTGGCCCGCACCTTCTCCTTCGACATCGAGGCGCTCAAGCGAGACCTTGACGGTATCGCGCTTGAGGACAATCCGGCGCTGGTGAAGCAGAAGAGCCGCGACTTCTTCTGGTACTCGCCGGTTTTAAAGGGTCAGCTCGACGATGTGACGGGCGATCTCGTCGCGACGCCGAATGACGAGGCCGAGGTGATCCGCATCCTCGCCGCCGCCTTCAAGCACGACGTGCCTGTCACGCCGCGCGGCGCCGGCACCGGCAATTACGGCCAGGCGATGCCGCTTTCGGGCGGCCTGATCCTCAATCTCGCGGCCATGAACAAGGTCAAGGCGATCCTGCCCGGCCGCGTCATCGCCGAGCCCGGCGTCATCATGGCGCAGCTCGATCGCGAGGCGCGCGCCCATTCCGGCCAGGAACTGCGACTGCATCCCTCGACGGCGAATACCGCGACCATCGGCGGCTTCATCGCCGGCGGCTCGGGCGGCGTCGGCTCGATCCGATGGGGCGGCCTCCGCGATCTCGGCAATGTCATTCGCCTGCGCGTCGTCACCATGGAGGCCGCGCCGCGCGTGCTCGAGCTCAGCGGCTGGGAACTGCACAAGGTGATGCACGCCTATGGCACCAACGGCATCATCACCGAAGTCGAGATGCCGCTGACCGCGGCCTATGACTGGGTCGACGTCCTGGTCGGCTTCGACGACTACATGGACAGCGTCCGCTATGCCGATCTGCTCGGCAATTCCGACGGGCTGCTGCTGAAAGAGATCGCCACGGTCGCGGCGCCCGTGCCCGAGACCTATTTCCTGCGCCACCAGAAGTTCATTCGGAAGGGCCAGTCTCTCGCGATCCTGATGGTGGCGCCGCAGTCGCTCGACGCCTTCCTGGCGCTCACCGAACGCGAGAAGGGCGAGGTGATCTTCCGCTCGGACACGGCCGACGACTTGAAGGGCATTCCGCCGAATTTCGAGCTCGCCTGGAACCACACGACGCTGCGGGCGCTCCGCGTCGATCCGGCGATTACGTATCTGCAGACGATGTATGCGCCGCCGGATCATATCGAGAAGATCGCGCGCATGACGGCGCTGCTCGGCGACGAGGTGCCGGGTCATCTCGAATTCGTCCGCTTCGACGGCAAGATCACGCCGATGGGTCTGCCGATGCTGCGCTATTCAACCGAGGCCCGGCTCGACGAGATCGTTCGCCTGCATGAGGCCAATGGCTGCCCGGTGTTCAATCCGCATCGCTACACGCTGGAGGAGGGCGGCATGAAGCAGACTGACGCGATCCAGCTGGCCTTCAAGCACGAGGCCGATCCGAAGGGCCTGCTCAATCCCGGCAAGATGATCGCCTTCGAGGATCCAAGCTTCGATTTCGCGGCGCAGAAGACCTATCTCTTCCCCGGCCTCAAGGCCGCGTCCTGACAGGAAGCAGTTCCAATGCGCGTCCTCGTCGTCTTCGCCCATCCGGTCGAGACCAGTTTTCAGGCGGCCTTGCATCGGACGGTCGTTGCCGCGTTGAAGAAGGCCGGCCACGAGGTCGATGATTGCGATCTCTATGCCGAGGGCTTCAATCCTGTCCTCTCGCGCGAGGAGCGGCTGCATTACCACGACATCCCGGCCAACCGGGTCAATGTCGAGCCCTATGTCCAGCGCCTGCTGGCGGCCGAGGCGCTGGTCTTCGTCCATCCCGTCTGGAATTTCGGCCTGCCGGCGATCCTCAAGGGCTTCTTCGATCGCGTCTTCCTGCCGGGGGTCTCATTCCGGATGGAAAACGGCAAGGTGAAGCCGAACCTTCATCACATCACCAAGCTGACGGCGGTCGTTACCTATGGCGGTGCGCGGTGGCGGGCGCTCGGCGTCGGCGATCCGCCACGGAAGATCGTCAAACGGGTGCTCCGCGCGCAGATCAAGCCGATGGCGCCGGTCGGCTATCTCGCCCATTACGACATGAACCGCTCGACCGATGCTACCCGATCGGCTTTCCTCGCCAAGGTCACGGCGGAGATGGAGCGGTTCTGATGCGTGCGCTGGTCGTCTACGCCCATCCGGTTCCGGAAAGTTTCGGCGCGGCACTGCGCGACACCGTCGTCGAAGCGCTGACGGCAGGCGGACATGAAGTCCGCCTCGTCGATCTCAACGCGATCGGCTTCAATCCGGTCATGAGCGCGGATGAGCGCCGGCACTATCACGATGCCGGCGTGAACGAGATTCCGGTCGCCGACCAGCTCGAGCATATCAAATGGTGCGAGATGCTGGTCTTCGTCTACCCGACCTGGTGGTACGGGGTGCCGGCGATCCTGAAGGGTTGGCTCGACCGCGTCTGGGTGCCGCATGTTGCCTTCCTCATGCCGACGGAGACAGAAGGCATCCGACCCAATATGCGGCATATCCGGTCGATCGTCGCGGTGACCAGCTGCGGGGCGACCTGGTGGCTCTCGAAATGGGTCGGCGAGCCGGGCAAGCGAACGCTGCTGCGCGGCATCCGCACGCTCTGCCACCCGCTCTGCCGCACCACCTATATGGCGCTCTACCGGATGGATACGGTCAGCGCCGAAAGTCGGGCACGCTATCTGGAAAAGGTCCGCCGCAGGATCGGCCGTCTCTGAGAGGCCGGCGGCCCCGCTTGTTGTTCGAAGCGGAGCCGCGCGTAAACATCATGGGCCGGGCGGCCGACGCCTCAGGCCTTCGGACCCATCAGGCGCTCGATCTCGGGACGGAACTCCTCGGCGATGTCGGGGCGGGACAGGGCGAAGGCGACATTGGCGGCCAGGAAGCCGACCTTGTTGCCGCAGTCATAGACCTCGCCGTCGAAGCGGCAGCCGTAGAAATACTGCTTCTCCATCAGCCTCAGCATGGCGTCGGTGAGCTGGATCTCGTTGCCGGCGCCCTTTTCCTGCTTCGACAGGAGGTCGAAGATCTGCGGCTGCAGGATATAGCGGCCGTTGATGTAGAGATTGGACGGCGCGACTTCCGGCTTCGGCTTCTCGACCATCGCATTGATGCGGAAAGCCGCGTTGGTCAGCTCCGCGCCGATGCCGACGACGCCGTACTGGTTCGTCTCTGCCGGATCGCATTCGCTGACCGCGAGCACATTGCCGCCGGTCTCGTTATAGGCCTCGACCATCTGGCGCAGGCAGCTCGGCTCGCCCTTCATCACCATGTCGGGCAGGAGGACGGCGAAAGGCTCGTTGCCCACCAGCTCGCGCGCGCACCACACGGCGTGGCCGAGGCCGAGCGGCACCTGCTGACGGGTAAAGCTGGTCGAGCCGGGCTTCGGCAGATCCTTGGCAAGCAGCGCTAGGGCCTCGCTTTTGCCTCTTCCGGACAGTGTCGCCTCAAGTTCATACTGAACGTCAAAATGGTCCTCGATCACCGCCTTGTTGCGGCCGGTGACGAAGATGAAATGCTCGATGCCGGCCTCGCGTGCCTCATCCACCGCATATTGGATGAGCGGGCGGTCGACGACGGTCAGCATTTCCTTCGGCATGGCCTTCGTGGCCGGCAGGAAACGCGTACCGAGGCCCGCCACGGGGAACACGGCCTTGCGAATGGGAGCGCTCATAAACACCTCTCGGTCGAAAATTGCTGGGGACAGTATCGCCCCAATCCTAAGAACAACGCTAACGAAAACCGGAGGATGCACGACAATCCAACCGGCGGCGCGGACCTTCCTTTACCCCCTATTAATGATGAACATTGCATGAGGATCATATGACGGTTCTGGTCACAGGCGGCGCTGGCTATATCGGCAGCCACATGGTGTGGCGGCTCGTCGATGCCGGCGAGCGCGTTGTCGTGCTCGATCGGCTTTCGACGGGCTTTGCCTGGGCGGTGGCGCCGGAGGCCAAGCTGGTCGTCGGCGATATCGGCGACGAAGCGTTGGTCGAGCAGCTCATTCTCGACAACGACATCGACGCCGTCATTCATTTCGCCGGGTCGATCGTGGTGCCTGAATCGGTCGCCGATCCGCTCGGCTACTATCTCAACAACACCGTCAAATCGCGCACCCTGATCGCAACCGCGATCAAATGCGGCATCAAGAACTTCATCTTTTCCTCGACCGCCGCCGTCTATGGCGATGCCGGCACGGAGCCGGTGGTCGAGAGTGCGGCGACTGCCCCGCTCTCGCCCTATGGCCGTTCCAAGCTGATGACGGAGTGGATGCTCGACGACGCGTCGCGCGCGCATGACTTCCGCTATGTCGCGCTGCGCTATTTCAACGTTGCCGGCGCCGATCCGAAGGGCCGCACCGGGCAATCGACCAAGGGCGCCACGCATCTCATCAAGGTCGCCTGCGAAACCGCGCTCGGCAAGCGGCCGAAGATCGAGATCCTCGGCACGGATTACGACACGCCCGATGGCACCTGTGTGCGCGACTATATCCATGTCAGCGACCTCGCCAACGCCCATGCCGATGCGCTCGCCTATCTCAGGAGCGGCGGTGCCAGTCTCATCGCCAATTGCGGCTACAGCCGGGGCTTTTCGGTGCGTGAGGTGATCGAATCCGTGCGCCGTGTCTCCGGCGTCGATTTCACCGTGGTCGAAGGGCCGCGCCGGGCCGGCGATGTGCCGGCGGTGGTCGCCAATGCGTCGGTGGCGCGCGCCACGCTTGGCTGGACGCCGCAGCATGACGATCTCGACACCTGCGTCAGCACTGCGCTGGCCTGGGAGGAGGCGCTTTCGCGCCGCAATAACGTGGACTAGTGCCGTTGCCTAAGCGGCGGCACCGACTGGGAGAAGACGATGCCGATCCGGACCGGACTGACGCCTGCCAATGCCCTCGCGCGCCTTGCCGGGATCGTCATGCTCGGCCTTGTGCTCATCGCTTTCGCGGTGCCCGCGGCCTTCGCGGATGCCGCGGGCCAGCGCTGGGTGGCGCAGTTCTGGCCGACGGCGCAGAAGGCCGGCATCTCGCGCGCCGTCTACATGAACGCGCTCGGCAATTTCACGCCCGACCCTGACGTTCTCGCCAAGGCTAGTAACCAGGCGGAGTTCGTGAAGCCGCTCTGGGACTATCTCGACGGCGCGGTTTCGCAGAAGCGGATGGAGAATGGCAAGGCCGCACTTCGCCAGTATGGCCGCCAGCTCGCCAGCATCGAGGCGACCTATGGTGTCGATCGGTCCGTCGTGGTCGCGATCTGGGGGATGGAGTCATCCTATGGCGCGGTGCTTCAGAACGAGAAGATCGTCAAGGGGACGATCCGCTCGCTAGCGACGCTCGCCTATCAGGGCGGTAGCCGCGCCAAATATGGCCGCACGCAGCTGATCGCGGCGTTGAAAATCCTGCAGCGCGGCGATATCGGCGCACGCGGCATGACCGGCTCCTGGGCAGGCGCCATGGGCCACACGCAGTTCATCCCGACTACCTATCAAGCCTATGCGGTGGATTTCGACGGCGACGGACGGCGGGATATCTGGAACTCCGAGGTCGACGCGCTTGCTTCGACGGCAAACTATCTCTCCAAGATGGGCTGGCGGAGGGGCGAGACCTGGGGTTACGAGGTCGTGCTGCCGCGCGGAATCGACTGGCGGCTGGCGGATGCCGGCAAGAGCGCGCCGCTTTCGGCCTGGCGCAAGATCGGTGTCCAGCGCGTCGCCGGCCGTTCGTTCCCGGCGAGCGACGAGGTGGCGCGGCTCTATGCCCCTGCCGGAGCGAACGGGCCAGCTTTCCTGCTGCTGCCGAATTTCCGCGTCATCAAGCGCTACAACAATGCCGACGCCTATGCGCTCGCGGTCGGCCATCTCGCTGATCGGCTGGTGGGCTCGGGCGAATTCGTCGCCGGATGGCCGCGCGGCGTGCGGCCGCTCACCAGCGATGAGCGCGTCGAGGTGCAGTCGCTGCTTGCCCGGCATGGCTTCTATGGCGGCGCGCTCGACGGCAAGTTCGGTGCCGGTACCCGCGAGGCGATCCGCTCCTACCAGCGCCGGGTCGGCCAGGTTCCGGACGGCTACGCCTCGACCGGCCTCTTGCAGCAATTGCGCGGCGGATAGGCCGCCAACGCAGAGCGGCGAGGGGAGGCGAGGCTTCGCAATTCAACCCGGCGCTGAAATGGTCTAGCATTGGCGAACATGGCGGGGGCGTCGCGGCGCCCTTCGCCATTCGGCCGCAATGGCGGCGGAAGGATGCCCGATGCGCCAGAGCCTCGTTCGTCTTGCCCTTCTCCTGCTCGTTGCCTTCGCCCTCCCGGCGGGCGATGCGTTTGCACAGACGCGCGGCGGCTTCTTCGAGCGGCTGTTCGGCGGCGATCGCGAGGTGGCGCCGCCGCCCGGCGCCATCCCGGGCCAGCCGAGATCAGGCCAGTCCGGGCGCGCAGCTCCGTCCCAGCAGCGCAAGAAGCAGGCGACGACCGCCGCGCCGGCTGAGCCCGTGTTTCCTGTTGCCGATATCGAGCCAAAGGATGCCGACGCGCGCAAGGTCCTGGTCATTGGAGACTTCGTGGCCGGCGGCCTTGCCTGGGGGCTCGACCAGGCCTTTGCCGACGATCCAAAGCTTGCCGTCCTCGATAACACTGATGGCTCGTCCGGCCTCGTGCGCGATGATCACTACGACTGGACGGCAAGCCTGCCCGACCTCCTCGCCGAAACGAGGCCGGATGCGATCGTCGTGATGATCGGCATCAATGACCGGCAGCCGATCCGCACGGGGGACGGCAATCTTGCCGTGCGGTCGGATGGCTGGGACGCTGCCTATGCGGCGCGGGTCGAGCGGTTCGTCACTGCGCTGAAAGCTGCCGGCAAGCCGGTGTTCTGGGTTGGCGAGCCTCCTTTGCGGTCCACCGATGGCTCGGCCGACATGGCTTTCATCAATACGGTGTTCAAGGAAAAGGCCGAGGCGGCGGGCATGCGCTTTGTCGATATCTGGGATGGCTTTGCCGATGAGGACGGGAAGTTTGTCTCGCGCGGCCCGGACATGGATGGCCAGGTGCGGCAACTGCGCTCCGGCGATGGCATCAATTTCACCAAATCCGGCCGCCGCAAGCTCGCCTTCTATGTCGAGCGGGAACTCGATTCGGCTGGCAGCGGCGCTGCAGCCGGGACCGCCGCGCTGCTCAACCCGAACGAGACGATCGAGATTGGCGCCGATGGCAAGCCGCGCACCGTCGGCCCCGTCGTCTCGCTCACTGATCCGCCGCCGGCTGCTGCCGATACGGCCCTTGCCGGGGCCGCTCCGGCGGTTGAACCGACCAATGCGGCCGACCCCGTCTACAAACTGACGGTCGAGGGGGTCGCAGCGCCGGCACCGCCGGGCCGCGCCGATGACTTTACTTGGAAGGCGCCGCGGCCGAGCACGGAGCCTGTCACCGGCAGCGTCGTCGACGGCGTCATCATCCTGCCGGTTGCGGCCGCTGGCGGCGGCGACGCCCCAGTCAAGTGACCGGGCTCTTTGCCTGCCATGGGGCGCAGCGGCGCGATCAGCGATATCACGGTTGCTGCAGCTGCTGCACAAGACGGGCGAGATTGGCGTCGTCGGGCGATACCGCCGAAAGGGTCCTGGCAAGCGGCGCTGCCAGCGCGGCGTCTCGTGCCTTGAGCGCATTATTGAGCGCGAAACGGAGCAATTCAGCGTCGTAAGGCAGCCGTGCCAGCGCCATGCCGATTTCGGCCTTGGCAGCGTCCGCCTGGCCGGTGGACTGCAGCGCGACGGCGTAGACATAGGCGTAGTGCGCGTCGCTCGGCTCCAGCCGCGTCGCGCGTTCCAGCTCGGCCACGGCTTCGGGATAGCGCTTCTGGCGGATGAGGCCGAGGCCGAGCGCGAAATGCGGCGCGGCACTGTCCGGCGACACCGTGATCGCTTCGCGGAGGACTCGCTCGGCATCCGCCTCCCGGCCCTCGGCGCGGTAGAGATCTGCAAGGTTGACCGAAAGCGGCGCGGCAGCCGGCTCAAGCTTGAGGCCGGCGAGAAGCTCCGTCTGCGCGGCATCCGGCTGCCCACGCCGCATCAGGAACGTCGCCAGATTGGCACGCCCGTCTGGCCGATCGGCGTTCAGCCGCTGCGTCATCTCATAGTCTTTGAAGGCGGCTTCGGCGCGCGCCCGATCGTCAGGTGAAAGCCCGTCGAGCGGCTGATCGGCGAGCAATGATGCAGCCTCGATGCGCACGGAGAGGCTGGGATCGGCAAGAAGAGGACTGCCGAGGCGCCAGCGCGCCTCAAGGGGCGCGTCACCAAGATTGCGGAGCGCGGCGGCCCGCACCAGAGGATCGGGATCGGCCAGTGCCGATAGTGTCGCGGCTGCCGTGGCCGACGAGGGGAAGTGCTGCAGTTCCGAAATGGCCGTCGCCCGAGCGATCGCGGGGACCACCGGCTGCCCCGCGAGTTCGATGAGAAGGGCGCGCGCCGCGGGATCGCCGGATCGGCTGCGATGGAAGGCTTCGGTCCAGGTCTGGTGGCCCTTGCGGTCCGGCCCATGCCAGCGCGTCACGGCGTCGACCGCCCATTGCGCCGTCTTGTCGGCATGGCAATCGTTACAGGCGTTCGGCGTCCCAAAGGCCACTGAGAGGTCGGGGCGCGGGATGCGGAACGAATGATCGTGGCGACGGTCGACGACCATATAGGTGCGCGCCGGCATATGGCAGGAAATGCAGTTCGGCGCTGTCGGGCCCGGCGCGTGGCCGGTGTGTTCGCGCGTCGCGAGTCTTTCCGGCATGTGGCACTGGCTGCAAATCGCCGACCCCTCGGCCTTCAGTTGGTCACTATGCGGATCGTGGCAGTCGTTGCAGGTGACGCCGCGGGCAAACATCAGGCTCTGCTTGAACGACTGGTCGTTGAAGACCTCGTCCTTCATCTGGCCGTCATCCTCGAAGAGGCCGGCGGCGAGCAGGGATTCCATATGGGTGTCGGAGAGCGGCCGGCCGGGATGCCAGTCTTCCGAGAGCGTGCCGCGGCGCGAATGGCATCGTGCGCAGGTCTCGACCACGTCGCCGGCTGGCCGGGAGACGCCATGCGCCGGGCTGCCCGTCTTCGGATCCGGCGTCCAGTCGGCGGGCGGGCGAACAGCTGCGACACTGGCAAAGCCCTGGTTCGGTGTGGTCTTGTCGGCGCCCGAACGCGCCCAGGCGACATGAGCCGCGCCGGCGCCATGGCAGCTCTCGCAGCCGACGCTGATTTCGGAATAGGTGGTGTGGAAGGTGTTCGCCGGCGCGTCATAACCCTTCTTCAGCGCGGTCGAATGGCATTCGGCGCACATGAAGTTCCAGTTCTGCTGCCCCCGCGTCCAGTGCAACGGGTCCGAGGCCGGCATCGGCTGGTTCTGGTAGAGGTGGAACCAGCGCTGACCGCCCTCGGCCTTTGGCCTCGTGTCCCAGGCGAAGGGCAGCGCCTGCAAGCGGCCATCCGGAAACGTGACGAGATATTGCTGCAGCGGATAGACGCCGAAGGTGTGGCTGACGGCGAAGTTCTGTGTCCTGCCATCCCGGCCGTCGGTCTCGACCATGAAGCGGTCGCCGTCGCGGTAGAAACGCGCCTTCGAACCGAGATGCTCGATGGTGAAATTGCCAAAATCGCCGGCGACCGTTGCCGGCGTCGCGACCATCATCGCCTTGGCGTGATCGGAGGTCTTCCAGGCGGCAAACTCCGCCTCGTGGCAGCCTGCGCAGGCCTTGGAGCCGACAAAGCCAGCCGGCGCAAAGGCTTGCAAGGCGCCGACTGTGCCGGCGTCGAGGACGTTGTCCGCCTGCTGCGCATGACCTGTCGCCGCGACGACGAGCAGGAACCCCGCCGCCAGCACCGCCGTCAGCGCGAGGCCGCGACTGGCGAGAAGAAAAGCGATGGCGCGGATCAAGCGGATGATCGCCGTTCCCCGATGGCGTGAACCGATCGGTGGAGTCTAGAGCTTTTCCAGGCGCGGTGTCATCCGTTTCCGCCGGGCGTCTCCCTCTCCCGCGATAGCGGGGGAGGGGTAATTGGCCGGGATCGCTCGTCCGCGGTTACCAGGCGAGGCTGGTCGCGCCCATCAGATCCTTGTCGATGGCATGGGCGGCCTGGCGGCCTTCGCGGATCGCCCAGACGACCAGCGACTGGCCGCGACGCATGTCACCGGCGACATAGACCTTGTCGACGGAGGTCGCGTAGCGCTCGGTATCGGCCTTCACATTGCCGCGGCGGTCGAGCTCGGGGCCGAGTTCGGCGACGAGGCCTTCTTTCTTCGGGCCGGCAAAGCCGATCGCGACGAAGACGAGATCGGCGCGGATGATGAACTCCGTGCCTTCGATCGGCCGGCGCTTCTCATCGACCCGGGCGCATTCGACGCCTGTGACCTTGCCGTTCTTGCCCACGACACGAAGCGTGGCACACGCGAATTCGCGCTCGGCGCCTTCGGCCTGCGAGGAGGAGGTGCGGAACTTGGTCGGCCAGTACGGCCAGACATTCAGCTTGTCCTCGCGCAGCGGCGGCATCGGGCGGATATCGAGCTGCGTCACGGCCAGCGCGCCCTGGCGGAAGGCCGTGCCGACGCAATCGGATGCCGTGTCGCCGCCGCCGATGACGACGATGCGCCGGCCGGTGGCGATGATCGGCTCTTCCGTGACCTCTTCGCGCCCGACCCGGCGGTTCTGCTGGACGAGGAAGGGCATCGCGTAGTGCACGCCCTCGAGCTCGACGCCCGGCAGCTTCGGATCGCGCGGATCCTCGGCGCCGGCGGTGAGCAGCACCGCGTCATGGCCGGCGATCAGTTCGTCGACTGGCAGCGTGCGGCCGATATCGACGCCATAATGGAAGGTCGCGCCCTCGGCCTCGATCTGCGCGACGCGCCGATCGATGAGGTGCTTCTCCATCTTGAAGTCCGGAATGCCGTAGCGGAGCAGGCCGCCGGCCTTCGGCTCGCGCTCATAGACATGGACGTCATGGCCGGCGCGGGCGAGCTGCTGCGCGGCCGCAAGGCCGGCCGGGCCCGAACCGACCACGGCGACCTTCTTGCCCGTCTTGACGGTGGGGACTTCCGGCTTGATCCAGCCGTTTTCCCAGCCCTTGTCGGCGATGGTCTGCTCGACCGACTTGATCGCAACCGGCACGTTCTCGAGGTTCAGCGTGCAGGCTTCCTCGCAGGGCGCGGGGCAGATGCGACCGGTGAACTCCGGGAAGTTGTTGGTCGAATGCAGGTTGCGCGAAGCTTCCTGCCAGTCGCTGGAATAGACGAGGTCATTCCAGTCCGGAATCTGGTTGTGCACCGGACAGCCCGTATCGCCGTGGCAATAAGGGATGCCGCAGTCCATGCAGCGCGCCGCCTGCTGCTTCACCTCGTGATCGGTGAGCCGCAGGGTGAATTCCCGGAAGTGCCGGATCCGGTCTGAAGCCGGCTGGTACTTCTGGTCCTGGCGGTCGATCTCGAGGAAGCCTGTAACCTTTCCCATGCCCGTCCCCTACTCGGCCGCCACGCCATAGCGGGCGCGTTCCATTTCGATGAGTGCGCGCCGATATTCGACCGGCATGACCTTCCTGAACTTCGGCCGATAGGCGGCCCAGTTGTCGAGGATCGTCCGGGCGCGCTCGGAGCCCGTATAGTGCAGATGCTGCGAGATCAGGCGGTGCAGCCGCTCGTCATCGAAGCGGTTCATGTTCGACGAGATATCGATCCTGCCCTTGTGCTCGATGTCGCCGCCATGATGGTGCAGCTTCTCGAGCAGGTCGTCCTCTTCCTGGACAGGCTGGATCTCGACCATCGACAGGTTGCAGCGCGCCGCGAAGCTGTCGTCCTCGTCGAGCACATAGGCGATGCCGCCGGACATGCCGGCCGCGAAGTTGCGCCCGGTCTGGCCGATGACGACCACGATACCGCCCGTCATGTATTCGCAGCCATGATCGCCGCAGCCCTCGACCACCGCGATGGCGCCCGAGTTGCGCACGGAGAAGCGCTCGCCGGCGACACCGCGGAAATAGGCTTCGCCCTCGGTAGCGCCGTAGAGCACCGTGTTGCCGACGATGATCGACTGTTCGGGCACGACGCGGCTTTCCGGCGCCGGACGCACGACCAGGCGGCCGCCCGAAAGGCCCTTGCCGACATAGTCGTTGCCTTCGCCGATGAGGTCGATCGAGACGCCGCGCGCCAGGAATGCGCCGAAGCTCTGGCCGGCGGTGCCGGTCAGCGTCACGGCGATCGTGTCGTCGGGCAGGCCATCGCCGCCATAACGCTTCGCCACCTCGCCGGAGAGCATCGCGCCCGCCGATCGATCGGTGTTCCTGATGACGGCGCTGATCTGCACCGGCGTGCCGTTTTCGAGCGCCGGCATCGCTTCCGCGATCAGGCGCCGGTCGAGAACCGCGTCGATCGGGTGCTTCTGCAACTCGGTGTGGCGGATCGCCTCGCGTGGCGCGTCGGGCTTGAAGAACAGCTTGGTGAAGTCGATGCCGTTGGCCTTCCAATGCTCGATGGCGCGCTTCTTCTCCAGCCGGTCGGACTGGCCGATCAACTCGTCGAAGCGGCTGATGCCCATGGCGGCCATCAACTGACGCACTTCCTCGGCGACGAAGAAGAAGAAGTTGATGACATCCTCCGGCGTGCCCTTGAAGCGCTTCCGGAGCACCGGATCCTGCGTCGCGATGCCGACCGGGCAGGTGTTCAGATGGCACTTGCGCATCATCACGCAGCCGGCCGCGATCAGCGGCGCGGTCGAGAAGGCGAATTCGTCGGCGCCGAGCAGCGCGCCGATGACGACGTCGCGGCCGGTGCGGAAGCCGCCATCGACCTGCAGCGCGACACGCGAGCGGAGCCCGTTGAGGACGAGCGTCTGCTGCGTCTCGGCAAGGCCGATTTCCCAGGGGCTGCCGGCATGCTTCAGCGAGGTCAGCGGCGATGCGCCGGTGCCGCCCTCGAAGCCCGAGACCGTGATGTGGTCGGCGCGCGCCTTGGCGACGCCGGCGGCAACAGTGCCGACGCCGACTTCCGAGACGAGCTTCACCGAGACGTCAGCCGCGGGATTGACGTTCTTCAGATCGAAGATGAGCTGAGCCAGATCCTCGATCGAATAGATGTCGTGATGCGGCGGCGGCGAGATCAGGCCAACGCCCGGCGTCGAGTGACGGACCTTGGCGATGGTCGCGTCGACCTTGTGGCCGGGCAGCTGTCCGCCTTCGCCGGGCTTCGCACCCTGCGCGACCTTGATCTGCATCATGTCGGAATTGACGAGATATTCCGTGGTGACGCCGAAGCGGCCCGAGGCGACCTGCTTGATCGCCGAGCGCATGGTGTCGCCGTTCGGCAGCGGCAGGAAACGCTCCGCCTCCTCGCCGCCTTCGCCGGTGTTCGACTTGCCGCCGATCCGGTTCATGGCGATCGCGAGCGTGGTGTGCGCCTCGCGTGAGATCGAGCCGAAGCTCATCGCTCCGGTGACGAAACGCTTGACGATCTCGGCGGCGGGCTCGACCGCGTCGAGCGGGACGGGCGCTGCGCCGACATCCTCGGCCAGCTTGATGTCGAACAGGCCGCGAATGGTGAGCAGCGCCTTCGACTGCTCGTTCATCTCGCGGGCATAGTCTTCGTAGCGCGACCACGAGCCGACACGGACCGCATGCTGCAGGTTCGCGACCGAATCGGGCGTCCAGGCATGCCGCTCGCCGCGCTTGCGGAAATTGTACTCGCCGCCGATGTCGAGCGCCGAGCGCAGCACAGCGACATTGCCGAACGCCTCGGCGTGGCGCCGCACTGTCTCGGCCGCGATCTCGGCAAGGCCGACGCCCTCGATGGTGGTGGCGGTGCCGAAGAAGTAGCGGTCGACGAAGTCCGACGAGAGCCCGATCGCGTCGAAGATCTGCGCGCCGCAATAGGACTGATAGGTCGAGATGCCCATCTTGGACATGACCTTCAGGATGCCCTTGTCGATCGACTTGACGTAGCGGTGGACGAGCTCCTCCGAATCGACTTCCTCGGGGAAGTCCTTCTTCATGTCGGTCAGCGTCTCGAAGGCGAGATAGGGGTTGATCGCCTCGGCGCCATAGCCGGCCAGCACGCAGAAATGATGCACCTCGCGCGCCTCGCCGGTCTCGACGACGAGGCCGACCGAGGTCCTGAGGCCCTTGCGGATCAGGTGATGATGCACGCCGGCTGTGGCGAGCAGTGCCGGAATCGGGATCCGCTCCGGGCCGACCATGCGGTCCGAGAGGATGATGATGTTGTAGCCGCCATGGACGGCCGCCTCGGCGCGCTCACAGAGCCGCTCCAGCGCGTCGACCATGCCGTCGGCGCCCTTGTCGGCCGCATAGGTGATGTCGAGCGTCTTCGACTGGAACGGGTTGTCGTCCAGCTCGCCGATGGCGCGGATCTTCTCGAGATCGCCGTTTTCGAGGATCGGCTGGCGCACTTCGAGCCGCTTGCGGCGGCCGGCGCCCTGCAGGTCGAAGAGGTTCGGCCGCGGCCCGATGAACGAGACGAGGCTCATGACGAGCTCTTCACGGATCGGGTCGATCGGCGGGTTGGTGACCTGCGCGAAGTTCTGCTTGAAATAGGTGTAGAGCAGCTTCGACTTGTCCGAGAGGACAGAGATCGGCGTATCCGTGCCCATCGAGCCGACCGCTTCCTGGCCGGTGGTCGCCATCGGCGCCATCAGAAGGCGAAGATCCTCGGTCGTGTAGCCGAAGGCCTGCTGGCGGTCGAGCAGGCTCACATCCGTGCGCGGGGCGCGCGGCGGCACAGGCGGCAGGTCTTCGAGCACGATCTGGGTGCGCGAGAGCCAGGCCTGATAGGGCAGCTTCGAGGCGAGCTGGTGCTTGATCTCCTCGTCGGAGACGATGCGGCCTTCCTCGAGATCGATCAGCAGCATCTTGCCGGGCTGCAGCCGCCACTTGGTGATGATCTTCTCTTCGGGAATCGGCAGAACGCCGGCTTCCGAGGAAAGGACGACGTCGCCGTCCTCGGTCACCAGATAGCGCGCGGGCCTGAGGCCGTTGCGGTCGAGCGTCGCGCCGATGCGGATGCCGTCGGTGAAGGCGACCGCGGCCGGCCCGTCCCACGGCTCCATCAGGGCGGCATGGTATTCGTAGAAGGCACGCCGCTCTTCGTCCATGAGCGGGTTGCCCGCCCAGGCCTCGGGGATGAGCATCATCGCGGCATGCGGCAGCGAATAGCCGCCCTGCACCAGGAATTCGAGCGCGTTGTCGAAGCAGGCGGTGTCCGACTGCCCCTCATAGGAGATCGGCCACAGCTTCGAGATGTCGTTGCCGTAGAGCTCGCTGTCGACCGAGGCCTGCCGCGCCGCCATCCAGTTGACGTTGCCGCGGACGGTGTTGATCTCGCCGTTATGCGCCACCATCCGGTAGGGATGGGCGAGGCGCCAGGACGGGAAGGTGTTGGTCGAGAAACGCTGATGCACGAGCGCGAGCGCGCTCTCGAAGCGTTCGTCGTGGAAGTCGAGATAGTAGTCGCCGAGCTGATAGGCGAGGAACATGCCCTTGTAGACAATGGTCCGCGCCGACAGCGACACGACGTAGAAATCGTTGTCGAGGCCGGAATAGGCCGAGTAGATGCGGTTGGAGATCACCTTGCGGATGATGAACAGCCGCCGCTCGAATTCGGCCTCGCTCTCGATCAGCTTGCCGCGGCCGATGAAGACCTGGCGGTGGAACGGCTCGGTCGCCGCGATGTCGGGCGCCTTGGACAGCGAGGAGTTGTCGACCGGCACGTCGCGCCAGCCGAGCAGGACCTGACCCTCCTCATGCACGACTTCCTCGACCAGCTTCGCCATTCCGGCGCGCACTTCGGGGTCCTGCGGCAGGAACAGGAAGCCGACGGCATAGGTGCCGGGCTCGCCAAGCGCGAAGCCGAGGCGTTCCGCTTCCTCGGAGAAGAAGCGATGCGGAATCTGCACGAGCATGCCCGCGCCGTCGCCCATCAGCGGATCTGCGCCGACGGCGCCGCGATGGGTGAGGTTCTGCACGATCTCGAGCCCGCTCCGGACGATGCGGTGCGACTTCTCGTTCTTCAGATTGGCGATGAAGCCGACGCCGCAGGCATCGTGCTCGTTGCGCGGGTCGTAAAGTCCCTGCTTTCCGGGCGCGCGCGGCATGCTCGGCGGAGCGATATCGGCGCGAGCGACCGTGCTTTTGGTCGCGCGGACCGACGCCGCTTCAGCCAGCCGCATTTCTGTCTCGCTCTTCGCCATCGGCATCTCGATGCCCTCGCTCGTTCTCGCGTGAATCGTCCGGTCGCGACGCGTGTCGCCGCATGCCGGCCTTCCCCCTCCGCCGGATGCTGCGCAGACGCGCCGGCCCCGGAATTCCTCTAGCAAGTTCCGTTCCCGGAAGCTTGCATGGCTGCGCGACGCATGCCACGCAGCGTCGTGTCGCAGTTTACAAATGGGACAGCAATCCTGTCCTATTAAAGCGCGCCAAAATGCCAGACTTCACTGCGCGGCGCAAGCGCTGGACAAGGCAATCCATTATGTTTGTTTCGGCGGCGCCGAGGCAATCGATCTTTCCGAACCAAGGTGGCAGGGTCGGCGCAGTTTTCTTGCGTGGCCGAGCCGGCTGATCGTGCGGCGGCTGCCCCATTAAGCACAGGATGAGCATGATCTTCGCAAGCGACAATTGGACTGGCGCCTCGCTTCAGGTGGCCGAAGCGCTGCTCGTGGCGGCCGGAGGACATGCGCCGGCCTATGGCGGCGATCCGCTCTCGGCGGAAGTCGGCGCCGCCATGTCGAGGCTTTTCGAGCGCGAGGTCGCCGTCTTCTTCGTCGGCACCGGCACGGCGGCCAATGCGCTGGCGCTCGCTCATGTGGCGCGGCCTGCAGGCGTCTTCTTCTGTCATCGCATGGCGCATATCGCGGCGGACGAAGCGGGCGCGCCCGAATTCCTGTCGGGCGGAAGCCGCCTGCATGGGATCGAGGGAGCGAAGGGCAAGCTGACGCCCGACGCGCTTGAGACCGCGATTCGGCTCTACCCGCCCGAGGCCGTCTTTCACGGCCAGCCGGCCGCCGTTTCGATCAGCCAGCTGACCGAAGCCGGCACGGCCTATACGGCATCGGAAGTCGCGGCCATTGCCGACGTCGCCAAGGCTGCGGGACTGCCGCTGCACATGGATGGAGCGCGGTTTGCCAATGCCGTGGTCGGGCTCGACGTTGCGCCGGCCGACATCACGTGGCGCGCCGGCGTCGACATGCTCTCCTTCGGCGGCTCGAAGAATGGCTGCTTCGCGGCGGAAGCGGTGGTCTTCTTCGATCCGGAGAAGGCGCGAGGTTTTGATTTCCAGCGCAAGCGCGCCGGACATGTCTTTTCGAAGAGCCGCTTCATCGCGGCGCAGTTCGCCGCCTATCTCGCCCGCGATCACTGGCTCGATCTCGCCCGGCATGCCAACGCGATGGCGCGGCAGCTGGCGGACGGCGTCGAGGCGGCGACGGATGCCCGCCTCGCTCTGTCCCCGGACGGCAACGAGGTGTTCGCCTTCCTGTCGCGCGCCGCCGACCAGCGGCTGAAGTCGGCGGGCGCTCTTTATTATCCTTGGACGGCGAGCGGGCTTGGCGTCGCCGAGCCTGGTGAAGACGACATACTTGTGCGGCTCGTGACCAGCTTTCGGACCACGCCCGGCGAGATCGACCAGTTCATCGGCCTCATCGACTGACGACCCACAAAAAAGCGCCCCGCCGCGTGGCGGGGCGCCCGTAGTCTCACTCGGTCAGACGTGGCCTTCAGGCGGCCTGCTGCTCGATCTGCTTGCCAGCCTCATTGGCGTTGGCAATAGCGATCTGCCGGGGCTTCATCGCCTCGGGAATCTCGCGGACGAGATCGACATGGAGCAAGCCGTTCTCAAGGCTCGCGCCGCGTACCTCGACATGGTCGGCCAGCTGGAATCGGCGCTCGAAGCTGCGGCCGGCAATGCCGCGATAGAGCACTTCAGCGTTCTGGCCTTCCTCGGCCTTCTTCTCGCCCTTGACGGTCAGCGCGTTCTGGCGCGACTCGATCGAGAGCTCCTTATCGCTGAAACCGGCGACAGCCATGGTGATGCGATAGGCGTTTTCGCCCGTCCGCTCGATATTGTAGGGCGGATAGCCGGGGACGCCATTCTCGACACCAGCGGTCTGGTCGAGCAGCGAGAAGAGACGGTCAAAGCCGACGGTGGAGCGATAGAGGGGGGTGAGATCAAACGTGCGCATAACAAGTCCTCCTGGGAGCGACATGGGTTTCGAACATCGCTTCGAAATCGGCCGTAGGGCCCGGTTTCTGGCGTCCTTCGGCGGGCCCTGATGGCGCCCGCAACATCGATATGGTGAGCCCTTGGCGGGCTTCAAGAGGGCTGATCCCCGACCTGAACGGCGGATGAACGACCGGTTCGGATCCGGTTCAGCGGCGCGGCGATAGGGTTCGATCATTCCGGCGGCGATCATCGTCCGCCAGCTTGGGAGACCCGGTCATGTTCAAGGCTCTTGTCGCGTCCAGTCTCGTTCTCGGCGCCCTGATCCTGCCCGCCGCTGCCGGCGGCCTCGACTACCGCACTGTCGGCGGAGAGGCCTACGGCTATCAGGAAGAAGGCCCGGGCGGCTGGCGCGGCGATGATGGCGGCCAGTTTTCGCCGCCGCCTCCACCCGGCAGGTTCGGAGCCCCGCCCGCCTATGCACCTCAGCCCGACTGGCGCATGCCGCCGTGGCAGCTCGTCCGGACCCTCCGCCATCGCGGTTATTACAATGTCGAGATCCTCCGCGAACGGCGCGACGTCACCATCGTCCGCGCGGCGGCTCGCGGACGGGATGTGATCCTCGTCGTCGATGCCCGTTCGGGCGACGTGCTGCGTCAGCGCAGCGCCGACGATTGGGGGCAGGGCCGTGGCTGGGGCCAGGACTGGCGCCGCTGGTAGATCTCCCGCCGGTCGCTATCCGCCCGCCCGCGACCGGAGGTGCGGGGCCGGCGGCATCCTGATCGATGCCGCCGGTCTCGGCCCGAACAGTCTTTGAGCGACGAGGCCAGGCTTGTCAGCCTAGCCATCCTGCGGCCGCCCCGTTATCGTGCGGCCGGGCAATCCCGCCCTAGCCGCTGCGCCCGCCGCGTTCCGGCCGGATGCGTTCGTATTGTCCTCTATTCGGCCGATGAGCTTCATTTCCCTGCCAGACAATCCGTTGCCGGAAGGTGTCCGCGAGGTGGTCCTGGCGACGCCGGATGGCGTGCGCCTCCGTGCCGCATGCTGGCGGCCGGCTGGCGCGGTAAAGGGCACGGTGTCGCTGCTGCATGGGCGGGCCGAGACGATCGAGAAATATTTCGAGGTCATCGGCGAACTGCTCGAGCGAGGCTTTGCGGTCGCGACGATGGATTGGCGCGGCCAGGGGGGATCCGATCGACCGCTGCGCGACCCACGCAAGGGCCATGTCGAGGATTTCGCCGATTACGACCGTGACCTCGAGACCTTCCTGCGCGATCTCGTGCTCCCGGATTGCCCCGCGCCGCATTTCGCGCTCGCCCATTCGACGGGCGGGCTGATTCTTCTCCGCCACGCCCGGCGCTCGGGTCTCACCTTTTCGCGCATCGTGCTGACTTCGCCGCTGCTCGAACTCGGCGCGATGAACCCGCCACACTGGTTCGTCCGCTCGGCATCCGCGACGCTCACCTCGCTTGGCCTCGGCGATTTCTATCCGCCTGGCTCCGGCCTCGTCAGGCTCGAGGAGCGTAGCTTCTATACCAATCCGCTCACCGGTGATGCACGGCGCTTTGCGCGCATGCGGGCGATCGCGGCCGGCCGGCCGGAACTCTGCATCGGTCCTCCGACCATCGGCTGGCTCAACGCTGCCTGCCACGCCATGCGCGAGGCGGCCGACCCGGCCTTTGCGGCGGTCATCGCGGTGCCGACCCTCATCGTCACGGCCGGCGCCGACAAGGTGGTGCGGCCGCTGGCGGCGGAGCGGTTCGTGCGCAATATGCGCCTCGGTCGCGAGATCGTCCTCCCCGGCGCCCGCCACGAGATCCTGATGGAGCGCGATGCGATCCGCGCAGCCTTCTGGGCCGCGTTTGATGCATTCATTCCAGGGACCGACGGCTGATCTTTCCGTATTGCTCCTCTTTATGGTATACTCGGCTATCGTTGCGGGCAGCTCCTCCTTGGAAGCGTTCGTCACGTCGATGGTCGCGAATGGCCTTCGGGTCTAGTGCGGGTTCAAACAGTCCCGTTGGTGTCAATTCAAGCTGAAGATTCAGCGGATTGTCGGTGCCGGGCAGTAATGCGATGCGATTTCGCGGCGATTTGGCCGCTATTGTTGCAATACAGCATTGCGTTTGCGTCGCGGTAGATTAGTCTGCAAAGGGGGAATGGTGACAGCCAGTCGCGTGGGGCGGCCGGCTGCCAACAATGGAGCGATCAATGATTCGTCTCATGGCGAGTACGATTCTTGCCGTCGGCCTTGTGTCGGCGGCCTCGGCGGCAACGCTCTCTGGCGTCTCGGGGCCCGTCCTCGTCGACAGCGGCAAGGGCTTTGTCAAGGTTTCGGCCGCTGCCGAAGTTGCACCCGGCGCTCGGGTGATGATTTCGAAGGGCGGCCAGGCCGTTCTGGCTTACGCTGACGGCTGCTCGAAGGCGCTTGGCCAGAACACCGTCACCACTGTGGTGGCGTCTGGTGCCTGCAACGCACCGGCGCAGGTTGCCGGCCAGGCTCCTGCGGCCTCGTTCATCGTTCCCGCGGTCGTCATCGGCGGCACGGCAACGGCGATCACCATCGCGGCCTTCGCGACGCAGGACAGCGCAACCGGCGACAACGGCGGTCCGCCTTCGACGGTGCCGCCGCCGATCAGCCGCTAACGGTTGATTACATCAAGGATCTCCGCGTGTAAGCGGGGATCCCCCGCCGCGACCACGCGGCCCCCGGCCGAGGCTGGCCCGCCTTCCCAGTTGGTGACGCGGCCGCCGGCGCCTTCGATCACCGGTATCAGCGCCACGATGTCGTAGGCGTGCAATCCGGTTTCGATCACGGCATCCATGAAGCCGGCCGCCACCATGCAATAGGCATAGCAATCATAGCCGTAGCGCACGAGGCGCACTTGGTCCTCGACGCGGAGATAAGCCTCGCGCTCGGCGTCCTTGAACAGGGCCGGCGTCGTCGTCGACAGGACAGCGCTCGCAATCCCGTCGCAGCCGCGCGTCTTCAAGACGCGCGGGCCGCCGGGCCCGGTATAGCGGGCCGTCTTGCCGTCACCGGAAAAGCGCTCCCCGGTAAAAGGCTGCGCCATCATGCCCAGCGCCGGCCTTCCGGCCGACATGAGGCCGATCAACGTTCCCCAGACCGGCAGACCTGAGATGAAGGCGCGGGTGCCGTCGATCGGATCGAGCACCCAGACGTTTTCCGCGTCGAGATTTTCATCTCCATATTCCTCGCCCATGATGCCATGGGCGGGATAGGTCTCATTGATCAGACGCCGCAATGCGGCTTCCGCGGCCCGGTCTCCGGCCGTCACGGGATCGAACCCCGATGCGGCCTTGTTGTCGACCTGACCCGATGCGCGGAAATGCGGCATGATCGCTTCGGTGGCAGTATCGGCGAGACGATCGAGGAAAGGAAGCAGTGCGGCATCGGTCATCAAGGGGTTCTCCAGCGGCCGTCCCGACGATCTCCGCCTTGCAGGCAACACGCGGGACGGATCATCAAAGCATTGATTGGCTTCATCTTTATGACCGGATGGGCTGCCGGTTCCATGGGGTAGAGCGTGTTTCGACCGTCCCTGCAAGAAAGTTGAAAATGCCTCTTGATCTTTTTGCAGTGCACGGGCAAATTATTGCAATGCGGTAGTTCGATTGGCGTCGAACTTCCGCTGCCCTCCTTGGGCGTTTCCTCCCTAGACTTGGGCCGCATCGCCTCGCGAGCGGCCCTTTTTCTTGCCGTTTTTCCTGCTCGAGTTTGGCGCCCGGAATGGAGCGCCGCAGCGTCGCGTTATTCCGCTGCAAGTCCGACCGGCCAAAGTCCTCCGTCCGGCAGTTCCGACAATTGCCGCACGAAGGCGACGATGTCGGCGGCAACGCGGATGAACTCACCCGTCGGCTGGAAATTGCGCTCGTTCATGTAGAGCCCGCGATTGATCTCGACCTGCAAGGCATGCAGCCCTTCGGCGGGACGGCCATAATGCTCGGTGATATAGCCGCCGGCATAGGGCTTGTTCCGCGCGACCGTATAGCCGAGCCCCGTCAGGATGCTCGCCGCCGTTTCGGCGATCTCCGGCGCGCAGCTGGCGCCATAACGGTCGCCGAGCACGAAATCGGCCCGGATGCGGCCGGGCGCCGTCCGCACCGAGGACGGCATCGAATGGCAGTCGACGAGAACGGCGAAGCCGAAGCGCTGCCGCGTCGTCTGGAGCAGGGCATCGAGCGCCGCATGATAGGGCTTGTAGACCCCCTCGATTCTGTCGAGCGCCTCGGCCACCTGCAGGGGCTGCGCATAGATCTCGACATTCTCCGAGACGACGCGGGCGATCGTGCCGAGCCCGCCGGCGACGCGCATGGAGCGGATATTGGCATAGGGCGGCAGTTCGCCGTCGAACATGCCCGGATCGAGCTCGTAGGGCTCGCGGTTGACGTCCAGCCAGGCGCGCGGGAAATGCGCCCGCATCAGCGGCGCTCCGAGCGGCACCACCGACAGGAAGAGTTCATCGACATAGGTATCCTCCGACCGGCGGATGGCCCGTTCGTCAAGACGCGAGGCGGCGAGGAAATCGGCCGGATAGGCGCGGCCGCTATGCGGGGAATTGAACACAAACGGAAGCCGCTGGTCGGCGGGTGCGACGACCTCGAACGGGGGCTGGGCGGCATCGGAAGGGATCGGACTGCTCCGGACAAGGGGCTGTGGGTCGGGCTGCCGGCCATGTTGCCAATATGGTACGGTGAAGTCCACAACCGAACCCGCCCAGCGGCTTCGTGCCGCCATTCATTCGATCTTTACCGCATCGGAGCCAAAGATTCGCACGTGGCGCCAACTGCCCGACCGCCGACCGACCGGATCGCCCGCCTGCCATGGATTTCCGATGAACCGCATCCTTCTCGCCGAAGACGACAATGACATGCGCCGCTTCCTGGCCAAGGCGCTGCAAAACGCGGGCTACGACGTGGTGTCGTTCGACAATGGCCGCAGCGCCTATGAGCGGATCCGCGAGGAACCCTTCACGCTGCTGCTGACCGATATCGTGATGCCGGAAATGGACGGCATCGAGCTGGCGCGCCGCGCCACCGAACTCGATCCCGACCTGAAGGTCATGTTCATCACGGGCTTTGCCGCCGTTGCGCTCAATCCCGATTCGAACGCGCCGCGCGACGCCAAGGTGCTGTCGAAGCCGTTCCACCTGCGCGAACTCGTGACCGAAGTCGAGCGCCTGCTCGCCGCCTGACGCCGAGCTTGTCAACAGGCCCCCAAAAGGCACGCACAGACGGGCTTGAACGCGGCGAACCGATCCTCTATACCCTCGCCACGCAGCCGGTCCCGCCGGCACGGAACAGGATGGGCGTGTAGCTCAGCGGGAGAGCACTACGTTGACATCGTAGGGGTCACAGGTTCAATCCCTGTCACGCCCACCATCCTTCCAAAGCACAACTACATGACAGCGTCGTGGCCGCCGCAGCTTCTGGCTGCAGAGCGCCTGATGCCGAGTGGCGTTTGCCGGCTGAAGGATGTCGCGGGAGAGTGGGCCTCCAAATGATCGAGCCGGATGCGGATCCCGGGTCTCGCGCGTCGGAAGTCTGAGGCTTCTGACGGCTAGGTGGCGGCGCGACGTTGCTGATAGGCCGAGCGGGCGGCGTCCATGCGGGTCGAATTCGCGACAACCCACTCGGCCAGCGCCTGCACGGGCATCAGGAACTCCCGCCCCAGTTCGGTCAGCGCATACTCGACCTGCGGCGGATTGACCGGCGTAACAGTGCGGGAAACGAAGCCGTTTTCTTCCAGCTCGCGCAGCGTCGATGCCAGCACCTTCTGGCTGATCTCGCCGACCTCACGCCTTAAGGCGTTGAAGCGGCAGGGCCCTTGCCCGAGCACGCGAACCACCAGAAGCGTCCACTTGTCGCTGATCCGCGCCAGCATCCTGCTGATGTGTTCGCAGTGGGCGGTATCCTGATGGTCATCTGGTTTCGAAAAGGTGCCTGCTTGTCCGATCATAATAACCCTTTGTAATCTGGTTACTGCGTGACACCAGCTTATAAGAGGATAGCATGAATTCCAGGCCCCGGATTGCCGTGATCGTCGGCTCTACCCGCCCCACGAGGTTTGCCGACATACCGGCTCGATGGATCCTGAAGCAAGCCGAGGCGCGCGGCGACATGGATGTGGAACTGGTCGATCTGCGCGATCACCCGCTGCCCTTCTTTGACGAGATCGCCTCCAATCTCTGGATGCCCAGCCAGAATCCCGAGGCGATCCGTTGGCAGGAAACGATCGCTCGTTTCGATGGCTTCATCTTCGTGACCGCAGAATACAATCACTCGATCACGGGCGTCCTGAAGAATGCGCTCGACCAGGCCTACAAGGAGTGGGTGCGCAAGCCGTTCACGGCGATCGGCTATGGTGGCACCGGCGCAGTGCGCGCGATCGAGCATCTCCGCATGATCGCCATCGAACTGCAGATGGTCTCGACCCATGCCGCAGTCCATATCGGCGGCGGCGACTTCATGGCGGTGCATCCCGCCTTCGGCAACAAGCCGATCGAAGAGATCGAGGCCAATCTGCTTCCCTCGACCAAGACTGCGCTCGACGAGCTGGTTTGGTGGGCCAAGGCCACCATGGCGGCGAAGGCAGCGGGCGGCTGACGCCGCGAACAATCCGTCCTTAGCAACGAAAAAGCTCGCTGACGGGGCGCCGCCAGCGAGCATTCATGTCATGGAATTCCGGCGGAACAGGCTTCCCCGCGGCGCTCCGGCGACGGGTTCAGCCGACATGTCTGGCGAGGAAATCGCGCATCGCGGCGCCGATCTCGACCGCATGGGTTTCGAGCGCGAAGTGCCCGCTGTCGACGAAGCGGATCTCCGCCTTCGGAACGTCGCGCTTGAAGGCCTCGGCGCCCGGCGGAATGAAGAACGGATCGTTCTTGCCCCATATTGCCAGAACCGGCGGCTGATGTTCGCGGAGATAGGCCTGGATGGTGTCGTAAAGTGCGACATTGGTCTGGTAATCGAGCAGCAGGTCGAGCTGGATTTCGTCATTGCCGGGACGCGCCAGATAGAAATCGTCGAGATTGCGCCCGTCCGGCGAGACCTGGTTCGGATCGTCGACGCCGTGCGTATATTGGAACAGCGTCGTCTCAGGTGTCAGGAGGCCGCGCAGCGCGTCGCGGTTCGCTTGGCTGGGGTCCTTCCAATAGGCCATCACAGGCGCGAAGGCGTCCGACACTCCTTCGAGATAGGTGTTGCCGTTCTGGCTCACGATCGCGGTGATCCGCTCAGGATGCTTGACCGCCAGGCGGAGGCCGACAGGCGCGCCATAGTCGAAGATGTAGATGGCGAACCTGTCGAGACCCAGCACCTCGGTAAAGCGGTCGATGACGTTGGTGATATTCTCGAAGTTATAGCCGAACTGGTCGCGGGCCGGTTGCTCGGTCATGCCGAAGCCGGGCAGGTCCGGGGCGATGACATGATAGCGCTCGGCGAGTTCCGGGATCAGGTCGCGGAACATGTGGCTCGCGGTCGGGAAGCCGTGCAGCAGCAGAACGGTCGGGCGGCTCGCATCGCCAGCCTCGCGGTAGAACAGCTTGAGGCCATCGACATCGACGGTGGAAAAACGAAGGGACATGGTCGGCTTCCTTGGTTCAGGGCATGAGAAGAGGAAAGATTTGCCGATGCGATGTCGCGTCGGCGTCTGGTGGCTCGGCTGGTCCGAAATCAGGCGGTCCTCATTCGGTCGTTCGCTCAGCGGGCGATCCCCCCGCGTCGGACTTTGAATACAGCCTTCCAATTTTTGCCATCAGACGCTAAATTCGAGACCCTTCCTTCCGTAGAACGAGAGGGTCGATGGACAGGTTCGAAGCCATGCGCACGCTGGTCGCTGCGGTGGATGGCGGAAGCCTCTCCGCGGCTTCAAGATCGCTGAACGTTCCGCTGCCCACGGTCAGCCGCCGCGTTTCCGATCTTGAAAACCTGCTCGGTTCGCAACTGGTGGTTCGAACCAGCCGCAAGCTCCTGCTGACCGAGGCCGGCGCGGCCTATGTCGCCTCGGCACGGCGGGTGCTCGAGGAACTGGCGGAAGCGGAGCGGGCGGCTTCGGGCGAGTATCGGGCGCCTCGCGGCGAGTTGCTCGTGACAGCGCCGATCGCCTTCGGTGCGCTCAACGTCGCTCCGATCGTTCACGCCTTTCTCGCCGCCTATCCCGACGTGACGGTCAGGCTGGTCCTGTCGGATAGCGTCATCGACCTCGTTGAAAGCCATGTCGATGTCGCGATCAGGATCGGCCGCCTGCCCGACAGCGCCCTGGTGGCGCGCTGGGTGGGCGAGATCGGCTGGGTGGTCTGCGCGAGCCCGGACTATCTTGAACGACGCGGCGCGCCGAAAACGCCAGCGGCGCTGGCCGATCACGACTGCATCGCGTTCGAAGGGCTGTATCGATACCGGGAATGGCCCTTCATCAAGGGGTCCGTGACACAACAGGTGACGATCACTCCACGCTTCTCGATCAACACCGCCGAAGGCGTGGTCGGCGGCGCGGTCGCGGGTGTCGGGATCGCGCGGGTGCTGTCCTATCAGGCGGCGGCCAGCATCAGGGCAGGCGCCTTGATGCCGCTTCTGGCGGATCACGCGCCGCCGCCGATGCCGGTGCATCTGGTCCATGCCGCGCACCAGCAGCAGCCGCTGAAACTGCGGGCCTTTCTCGATTTCGTCGCGCCGCGGCTGCAGCAACGCCTGCAAGCCATCGCGCATGACGTTGCCAGCGCCGGGCACGTCTCCCCGCCCGCGAGGCCCGCCTAGATATCGATCCTCAGGCGATAGCGGTCGCCGCGATACGTCATCTGGGCATATTCGACCGGCATGCGATCGGTGCTCTCTGACAGCCTGGAAACGACAAGCGCCGCGGTGCCCTCGTCGACGCCGAGGCTCTTGGCCGTCTGGAGGTCGAGCGCGCGTGCCTCGATCACTTCGTGCCCGGACAGGATGCGGACGCCGCAGACAGATTCGAGCCACTGATACAGCGATCCGGCATCGAGCTCGCGGACCGTGGGCGGCTTGTGTCCGGCAAGGACGCGCGGCGCGATCCACGAAATGGATACCGCGATGGGCTTGGCATCGGCCAGCAGCAGGCGGTGGATGCGAAAGCCCTGCTTGGCCATCGGCGCGCGCAGGATGTGGCGCACCTCGAGCGGGATCGCGGCAAGGCCGGCGCTCAGTGTCTGGTAGGTGGGCGCATGTCCGCGGCGGCGCATGTCCTCCGAGAAACTGGCCATCACATTGGCGGGCAACTCGACCACCGGCTCGACGACGACCGACCCGACACCAGAGCGGCGAACGATCAGGCCTTCCCGCTCCAGCGTGTCGAGCGAGCCCCGCGCCGTCGTGCGGCTGACGCCGAAGACACGGTTCAGCTCCGCCTCGGACGGCAGCAGATCACCCGGCTTGAAATGGCCGGCGATGATGGCGCTGCGCAGCCGCTCGGCGATCTGATGCCACAGCGGCGCGCCCCCCGAAGTCAGAGACGAATCATTCCAAGCCATGCCCACCCTGTATCAATGTCATGACAGATTTTCCATGACCTCGTGCTTCGAAGCGGGCAGGGGAATGCCCGTTGCCGATGCAGGCTGCCCTTATATCGGGCATGGGGGCGGTGTCGCATTAAATTCGTGCATCGGATGAATGTGGCCGGTTGACCAAATGTCATTACGTTCGTACGTTTTGTCATTCTTCGGTCCAACTGGAAGCCGCTCGTGGCCGCGTCAACTCTCCTCTTCGTCGGCGACGTGAGCCTCGATCTGACGATGGCCGTTTCGCACGTGCCGCAGCCGGACGAGAAGGTCCATGCCGATCGCACGGTCGAAGGGCCGGGCGGCGTGGTCGCCAATGCAGCCGCGGCAGCTGCTGCCAGTGGTGCGGCAGTGCGGCTCTCTGTCCGGCTCGGCAATGACACCGCGTCCGAGGTGCTGCTTGCCGGCCTTCGGGCGGCTGGCCTCGCGGTCGAGGTCGAGCATGGCGACAGTTCGGTCTACCGCGTGGTCGTGCTGATCGAGCCGCATGGTGAAAAGCGGCTGATGCTGGACCCCAACCCGACCCTGTTTCCGACCCTCGACGCCATCGAGCGGCTGTCGCTGGACGGCGTCAGCCATGTGCACACTGCGCTGTACGGGCCGGCCGCGCCGCGGCTGGTCGAGCGCTGCCGCGAAGCGGACGTGCCGTGGTCGCTCGACCTCGAGCCTGCAACGTTCAAGGACGGCTTCGACACGATCGCCCCTCTGGTCGCGGGCGCGAGCGTCGTTTTCGTCAATGAGCGCTCCGCCCGCGCGATCGGCGACGGCTTCGAGCGGATCCTGCTGCGGACGGGCGCGAAAAGCGTTGTCCACACGATGGGTGCCGAGGGCGCGCGCTACGGCTCCGAGGTGGACACGTTCACCGTCGCGCCACCATCAGGCCTCGCCGTCATTGACACCACCGGCGCTGGCGATTGCCTCGCCGGATGGTTCGTGGCCGGGGTGGCTGCCGGCCTGCCGCCGCAGGAGAACCTTCGCCGTGCCGTCGTCGCTGCCAGCCTCTCCTGTGGCCGGCTCGGCGGGCAGATGTCCTTTCCCGACCGCGCTGCGGTCCTGTCCCTTTTACAGATCGTCGAAAGCGCCGCATGACCGCTCCCCAGGTTCTCCCGCAAAAGCCCGATGCGCTGAAGGCGCTGTTTCCGGTGTCGAAGCCGGTCATTGGCGTCGTTCACCTGAAACCTCTGCCCGGTGCGCCGCGCTATGACGGCCAGCCCGTGCGCGAGGTCTATGAAGCTGCCGCGGCGGACGCCCGGACGCTGGCCGCCGGCGGCATCGACGGCATCATCGTCGAGAACGCCAGCGACATGCCGTTCTCGCGCCCCGATCAGATCGGTCACGAAACCGTCGCCGGACTGACGGCAGCGTGCCTCGCGGTGCGCGCGGTCGTCGACACGCCGATCGGCATTACCTGCGTTGCCAATGGCGCGCTCGCGGCGCTGGCGGTGGCCAAGGCCGTCGGCGCGCGCTGGGTGCGCGTCAACCAGTGGGTCAACGCCTATGTCGCCAACGAAGGCTTCCTGAATGGCCCGGCGCCGGAGGCGATGCGCTACCGGTCCCACATTCACGCCCGCGACGTCGCCATCTTCGCCGATGTGCATGTGAAGTTCGGCGCCCACGCAATCACCTCCGACCGTTCGATCGCCGAACAGGCGACGGACGCCGAATGGTTCGATGCCGATGTGCTGATTGCCACGGGCACGCGCACGGGATCACCGACCGAGCCGCGCGAAGTCGACGAGGTACGGTCCGGCACGAACCTGCCGGTGATCGTCGGTTCCGGCCTGTCGCCCGAGCAGGTGCCGGCGCTGTTCCTGTCGGCTGACGGCGCGATCATCGGCCAGTGGCTGAAGGTCGACGGCAAGTGGTGGAATCCGGTCGATCCGCGCCGCGTCGAACGCCTGATGGAAGCGGTGGCGAAGGTCCGCACTTGATGGGAGCGCCGATCGCCATGGCCGAACCCTTCCTCGTCGCCAAGGGCATCACGAAGCGCTTCGGCGCGCTGACGGCCCTTGCCGGTGTCGATCTGGAAATCCGCAGCGGCGAGGTGCTCGCCCTGCTCGGCGACAATGGCGCCGGCAAGTCGACCTTCATCAAGGTTCTCGCCGGCGCGCATGCGCCGAGCGATGGCGAGCTTCTTGTCGAGGGCCGCCCCGTGCATTTCGCCTCGCCGAAGGACGCCGCCGCCTCCGGCATAGCGACCATCTTCCAGGAACTGGCGCTGTCTGAGAACCTGTCGATCGCGGAGAACGTGTTTCTCGGCCGCGAGCTGAAGCGCTCGGTGCTCGGCGTGCCGTTCCTGCGCCGCGCCGAGATGAAGAAGCGCGTCGAAGACCTCCTGGTCGAGCTCGACGCCCATATTTCCGACCCCACAGCGGCCGTGGGCAGCCTGTCAGGCGGCCAGCGCCAGGCCGTCGCCATCTGCCGGGCGCTGAACCTGAACGCGAGGATGGTGATCATGGATGAGCCGACCGCAGCGCTTGCGGTCGCCGAAACCCGCAAGGTGCTCGAACTCACCCGCCGCCTCGCGGCCCGGGGCTGCGCGGTCGTGCTGATCAGCCACAACATTGCCGACGTGTTCGAGGTTGCCGATCGCATGGTCGTGTTCCGGCGAGGCCGAAAGGTCGGCGAGCGGCTGCGCAGCGAGACGACGCCCGAAGAAATCGTCGCGTTCATCACGGGGGCCCATGCGGATGTCCGGGCGCTCGAAAAAACCAAATAACGACATCCAGCAATAACGACATCCAGAAAGAGGGAAATCGAATGAAAGACCTGATCAGAACGTTCGCCACCGCCGCGGCAATCGCCGCAATGGGCGTTGGCGCCGCCTTCGCGCAGGACAAGCCGAAGGTGGCTTTCGTGCCGCAGATCGTCGGCATCCCCTATTTCAACGCCATGGAAGCCGGCGGCAAGAAGGCCGCGGCGGACCTCGGCGTCGATTTCATCTATTCCGGGCCCGTCGATGGCAATCCGGTCGACCAGCTCCAGATCGTTCAGAACCTGATCGATCAGGGCGTCAACGCGCTCGCCGTCAGCGTCCTCGACGCTTCGGCCATCGCGCCGGTCGTGGAAGCCGCCAAGGCCAAGGGCACGAAGCTCTTCACGAGCGATAGCGACGCCCCCGACAGCGGCCGTCTCGTCTATGTCGCGCAGGCGACCGACGAAGGCCTCGGAAACGCGATCATCGACGAGCTGGTCAAGCGGGTTGGCGAGGATGCCAAGGTCGGTATCGTCTCCGGCGAGGCAACCGCTTCGAACCTCAATGCCTGGATCGGCTTCATGCAGAAGCGGGCAGCCGCGAAATATCCGAAGCTGAAGCTGCTCGATCCGCAATATGCCGGCAGCACCGCGCAGCGCGCAGCGCAGGTCAGCTCCGACCTGATGGCTGCCAATCCGGACCTGAAGGGCATCATCGCCGTCGCTTCGAGCACCTGCCCGGGCGTGGCGCAGGCGATCGAGACCGCCGGCAAGATCGGCCAGATCACCGCCACCGGCTATTGCAGCCCGAACACCGCGCGCGCTTACCTCAAGAGCGGTGCGTTCGGCTTCACCGTGCTGTGGGATCCGGCCCAGCTCGGCTACCTGACCGTCTGGGCTGGCAAGCAGCTGATCGACGGCAAGCCGTTCGAGGCGAGCAACACCATTCCCGGCATGACCAGCCCGGCCACCTATGACGCCACGACCGGCATCCTGCTGCTCGGGCCGCCGGCGATCTTCACGGCCGAGAACGTCGACAAGTACGACTTCTGAGCGGATACGGCGCCCGATCATGATCAAAGTCCTGCCTCGTGGCGCCGTGCCCGAAAACCGCGAACTGCTCCTGCTCGGGGCCTGTGTCCTGGCGATCGTGCTGTTCGCGGTCTCCTCCCCCTTCTTCGCGACCGCGGATAACGCGGTCACGATCCTCCGCAACAGCGTCGAGCTGCTGCTGATCAGCCTCGGCATGTCGCTGCTGCTCGCCATGGGCGGTGTCGACGTGTCGATCGGCACGGTGATGGGCCTCGCTGCCTTCGTCATCGGAAGGCTCCTCATCGCGACAGTCGATCCGGTGCTGGCCGCCATTGCCGGCATTCTGGCCGGTGCGGCGCTCGGCATGGTGACCGGCGCGGTCGTCGTGTTTGGCCGCATCCCGGCCATCGTCGCCACGCTCGGCCTGTTGGGTGTCTACAAGGCGGCCATCTATCTGGCGCTCGGCGGCGCCTGGCTCTCGGGCCTGCCGCCGACATTGACCGCGATGCTGCAGGTCCGGCTCGTCGGCGTGCCGATCGCGGTCATCGTCATCGCGCTCTCCTATGGCGCGATCTGGCTGGCGATGCGGCGCACCCCGTTCGGGCTGCATCTGCTCGCCGTCGGCAATTCCGAGGAAAAGGCGCGCCTGCAGGGCGTCAATACCAAGCTCATCCAGTTTTCCACCTTCGTCATCAGCGGCACCCTGGCTGGCGTGGCGGCGGTGTTCTACATCGGCACCTACCGCAATGTGGAAATGACCATCGGCAGCACGCTGGCGCTCGACGCGATCGCCGCCGTCGTGCTCGGCGGCACCAGCATCCTTGGCGGCAAGTGCAGCCTCCTCGGCACCGTTCTCGGCGTGCTGCTGCTGCGCATCCTGCAGAACGGCCTGCTACTCATCGGCGTGCCATCGCTGTGGCAGACGGTGGTGACCGGCGCCCTGCTGATCGGAGTGCTCAGCATCGAGGGCCTTTCGGGCCGGCTCCAGCTCAAATTTGCGGGCGCCACGCAATGATCGCGCTCGGCAAAATGCGCGGCCAGAACCTTATCCTGGCGATCCTCGCGGCACTCTGGGTGGCGACAATCATCGGATTGTCGGTGCTGAGCCCGGCGATGTTCAACGCCGGCACGGTGACCAACATCCTGCAATTCTCCACCATCCTGTCGCTGGTGGCGCTTGGCCAGACGTTGGTGATCCTGTCCGGCGGGGCCGGCATCGACCTGTCGATCGGCGGGACCGTCTCGCTGTCGGCGATGCTGGCCATGCTCGCGTTCAAGGCGGGAATGCCGATCGTCCTGGTGCCGCCGGCCTGCATCCTGATCGGACTCGCGCTTGGCGCGATCAACGGCCTGCTCGTCACCAAGCTCCGCATCCTGCCGCTCATCGCCACGCTCGGCACGCTGTTCATCTATTCCGGCACGGCACTCGCAGTGACCGGGGGCGCGGCTATGTCCGGCGTGCCGGCCTGGATGCTGGCCTGGGGCCGCGGCTCGATCTCGTCGCTGCCGCTGCCCTTCATCACCATCGCGCTGCCCGCCTTCGGCATCGCCGGCATCGTGCTCCTTTGGACCGCGTGGGGTCGCTGGATCTACGCGATGGGCTTCAACGAGCGCTCGGCGCGGCTGGTCGGCATCCCGGTCGATCGCGTCCGCCTGCTGATCTACATGATCAGCGGCGGGCTGGGCGGGCTCGGCGGCCTCATTTCCCTGGCGTGGCTTGGAAGCGGTCGTCCCAATATCGGGCAGAACCTCGAGCTGGAATCCCTGACGGCGGCGATGCTCGGCGGCGTCGCCATTGTCGGCGGACGCGGCGGCGTCGGCGGCGTGCTCGCCGCGGTGCTGCTGCTGGTGACGCTCAAGACAGGCTTGCTGCGCCTCAACGTCAACACCGTCTGGCAGGTGGGCGTCGTCGGCGTCCTGCTGATCGCCGTGCTGATTGCCGACCGCCTGACGACACATCGGAGATGAGAATGGACAGCCTCGAGCAGAACATCGCCAAGCGGGTCGAGGAGCGCGCCGACCGTATCGTCGAGACGCTGAGCGATCTCGTCAGCTTCCCGTCGATTGTCCTTTCGGACCCGACCAAGGCAGGCCCCGGCGAGCGCGACTGCCAGCTCTATCTCCAGAAACGCATCGAGGCGCTCGGCTTCACCACCGATCTTTGGGAGCCGGACGGCCCGGCGCTTTATGAAAAATACAAAGGCCGCCCCGGCGCCAACAAGGGTCGCACCTTTGTCGGCCGTCCCAATCTTGGTGGCGTGCTGCGCGGCAATGGCGGCGGCCGCTCGATCATGCTGAACGGCCATATCGATGTGGTGCCGCCCGGCGCGGCCGAGCATTGGAAGACCGATCCGTTCACGCCGGTGCTTCAGGACGGCAAGCTCTATGGGCGCGGTTCGGTCGACATGAAGGGCGGCGTCACCTGCATGCTGATGGCGGTCGAGGTCCTGAAGGAACTCGGTGTATCGCTGTCCGGCGACGTGGTGTTCACGACGGTGGTCGATGAAGAGATCGGCGGCATGGGCTCGCTCGCCATGGTCGATCGCGGCTTCAAGGCCGATGCCGGCATCATGACCGAGCCGACGGCGAACCGGATCGCGCCGCTCTGCCATGGCGTCGTCTGGGGCCGGATCATCGTCGACGGCATCGGCGGTCATGCCGAACTGACGCCGCAGGCCTGGTACGCGGCGGGGCCCGTCGATGCTATCCAGCTCTGCCGCCAGATGCTCGACGGCATCGACATTCTCAACCGGCGCTGGATGACCGATCCGAAGAAGATGCATCCGCTGATGGATATGCCGAACCAGATCATGGTGACGCAGATGCAGGCCGGCGAGCATCCGGCCTCGACCGCAGGCCGGGCCGAGATCGTCATCGACGCGCAATACCTGCCGAGCGAGAAGGACGAGTTCGGGCTCGGCGGCCACGTCAAGCGCGAGATCGAGGAGCATATCGCCTTCGTCTGTCAGGCCGATCCCTATCTCCGCGCCCATCCGGCTCGCATCGAATGGATCCTCGACGCCGACTGCGCCGAAGTGCCGGCCGAGCACCCGTTCGTGCAGACGATGCAGGGCGCCTGCGCGGCCACTGGGCTGTCGCCGGTACTGGCGGGCTTCGGTCCTCATTCAGATATCGGGCTGCCGGGCGGACTTGGGCAGACGCCGACGATCAATTTCGGGCCGGGCGATCCGACCCAGGCCCATCAGGCGAACGAGCATCTCGCGGTCAGCGATCTGGTCGAGTGCACCAAGGCCATCGCCATCGCCGTCGCGCGCTGGTGCGCCTAGCGCCTGAGGCATTCCAGTCGCCGAAGCCGCTTGCTTCGGCGATTAAGCGCTTAACCGGGTTCAACTCTTGGGCGATACGCACGAGAATTGAACAGATGCTGCTCTATTCTTCATCATAGACTTCGCGAAGCGCAAGAATCTCTCGAAAATCCTGACAACGCGCTTGTCTTTGGTCGCGACGATGTTAGCGTGAGGCTCTTGTAAACCGGTTACGTAGGACTGGCTGTTTATGAGCACCAAGGTCGCCCGATTATCCGATGTCGCCCGCACCGCTGAGGTGTCGGTTGCTACGGTGTCGCGCTTCCTCAACAACCGCCTGCAGCTTCCGGCAGAAACCGCGGCGCGGATCCGGCGGGCGGTCGCCGAGCACGAGTACACGCCCAACCCGCATGCGCGGAACCTGTCGCTCGGCCGCTCCGAGACGCTGGCGCTCGTCGTGCCGGATATCGCGAACCCGTATTTCGCCAGGCTCGCCGCGGCGGTCGAGCGCGAGGCGGCCCAGCAGGGTTACGCGTTGACGCTGTGCGCGTCGCTGAACACATTGCAGCGCGAGCGCGAGTATATCGCCAGGCTCAGCGGCAGCGCCGTCGATGGCATCATCTTCGTCAGCAACCATGCCGACGACGGCAGCCTGCGCGATCCGATCAATGCGAGCAGTCGCGGCGTCGTTATCCTCGACGAGGACGTGGCTGGCGTCATCGGCCCTCGGGTCTTCAGCGATAATGAGCAGGGCGGCTATCTCGCCGGCCGCCATCTGATCGAGATGGGGCATCGCTCGATCTCGTTCTTCGGCGGGCCGCAGGCGATGCGCAGCACGGAGGCCCGTCTGGCCGGTATTCGCCGGGCAATTGCCGAGTCTGGCCAGGATGTCGCCATTCGCGATGCTTTCTTCGGTGCCTATTCGCCCGAGCATGGCCGCGCCTGTGCCGCGCGATTCCTGTCCTCGGGCAGCGAGGCGACCGCCGTGCTCGTGTCCAGCGACGAGATCATGATCGGCGCGCTGGAAATCTTTCGGCGCGACGGAATTCGCGTGCCCGACCGCCTTTCCGTGATCGGCTTCGACGATATCGCGCCCTTCGTCCTGTTCGATCCGCCACTGACGTCGATCCGGCAGCCGGTGGAGATGATGGGGCGGCGCGCCGTCGACCTCCTGATCCGCGGCCTCAAGGGCGAGGATATCGACAGCGTCATCGAGTACCTGCCCGTCGAACTGATCCTGCGGGGATCGGTGGCCCATCCGGCGGGCAGAAAAGCAGCTGCCACCAAGCGCAGATCACCTAACAGAGGGGAATAACATCATGAAGTCGAAACTCAGAGCTCTCGCGGCCTCGACGATCCTCGTCGCCCTGACGGCAACCGGCGCCAGTGCCGCCGGCAAGACCTTCGCGCTCATCCAGTATAACCAGCAGGTGTCGTTTTTCACCGACATCACCCGTGGCGCCCAGGAAGCGGCCAAGGCTGCGGGCGATGAACTGCTGGTGTTCGACGCCAACAATTCGGCGCAGGCGCAGGACAGCGCCTTCGATACCTATATCCAGCAGAAGGTCGACGGCATCATCATCGTTTCGGTCGACCAGAACGGCGTCATGCCCGCCGTCCGCTCTGCCTCCGAGGCCGGCATTCCGGTCGTGGCGGTGGACGGCGTGCTTCCGGAAGGTCCTCAGAAGACGCAGATCTCGGTCGACAGCTACACCGCCGGCAAGATGATCGGCGAGTTCTATGTCGACTACGTCAAGAAGAACATGGGCGGCAAGGCGACGCTCGGCAGTGTCGGCGCCCTGAACTCGGACCTCCAGAACCTGCGCCAGAAGGGCTTCGACGAGGTCGTGAACGCAGCCGGCGTCGCCACCAGCGTCGGTGTCGTCGACGGCCGCAACATCCAGGATCAGGCGCTGGCCGCCGCCGAGAACCTCCTGACGGGCAATCCTGATCTGCAGACCCTCTACGCGACCGGTGAGCCTGCCTTGGTGGGCGCGGTCGCCGCTGCCGAAAGCCAGGGCCGCACCGACAAGATCAAGCTGTTCGGCTGGGACCTGAGCGCCCAGGCGATCGCGGCGATCGACCAGGGTTTCCTCGTCGGCGTGGTGCAGCAGGATCCCTTCCTCGAAGGCAAGAAGGCCGTCGAGGCGCTGGTGACGCTTGCCGGCGGCGGCACCGTGGAGAAGGAAATCAAGGTGCCCGTGACGATCGTCACGAAGGAGAATGTCGACGCCTTCCGCGCGCAGTTCAAATGAGCGCGCTCAACGTCACGGAGGCGGCTTCGGCCGCCTCCGGTACCCCTCCGGTCCGACCTCGGATGCGCGTCCGCGGCATCCGCAAGAGCTTCGGTTCGATCGAGGCGCTGCGCGGCGTCGATCTCGATCTGTGGCCGGGTGAATGCCTCGGCCTCGTCGGCGACAATGCCGCCGGCAAGTCGACCTTCACCAAGATCCTCGCCGGAACCTATCTGCCGGATGCCGGGACGATCGAGCTCGACGGCAAGGCGATCAGCTATTCCGGCCCGGCCGAGGCGCGCGGCTACGGCGTCGAGATGGTCTATCAGGACCTCAGCCTCTGCGACACGATCGATGTCGCCGGCAATCTCTATCTCGGCCGCGAGATCAGGAAGGGTCCGTTCCTCGACAAGCAGGCGATGCAGCGTGGCGCGCAGGAGATGCTGCGCAAGCTCGAGATCCGAATTCCGAACACCGCAATGAAAGTCGCGCAGCTCTCGGGCGGTCAGCGCCAGTCCATCGCCATTGCGCGCTCGGCATCGTTCGATCCGAATATCCTCATTCTCGACGAGCCGACATCGGCGCTCGCCGTGGCCGAGGTCGAGGCCGTGCTGGCCCTGATCGGCCGGCTGAAGGCCAAGGGCGTCGCCGTCGTTCTGATCACGCACCGGCTGCAGGACCTCTTCCGCGTCTGCGACCGCATCGCCGTCATGTACGAGGGCACCAAGGTCGCGGAGCGCGCGATCGCCGAGACCAATCTCGAAGACATCGTCCGCCTGATCGTTGGAGAGGGGCACCGCTGATGACGCTCTATACCGAACGCCAGCGGGGCTCGCATCTGCGGGACTTCTTCGAGAACCACGCGCATGTGCTGTCGATCGCGGTCTTCCTGATCGCCTGCTGCGCACTCTTCACCTCGATCAACGACGTGTTCCTGTCGCCCGGCAATTTGCTCAATCTGCTGCGCCAGGCCGCGCCGACGCTGATCGTCGCCGTGGCGATGACCTTCGTGATCACCACCGGCGGCATCGATCTTTCGGTCGGCTCGATCATTGCCCTCGTCAACGCGTCCGCAGCGCTACTACTGCGCGCCGGCTGGGACTGGCCGGTGGTCTCCGTGCTGATGCTGGGGCTCGGCGCGGTGATTGGCCTCTTCCAGGGCTATTTCGTCGCCTATCAGCGCATACCGGCCTTCATCGTCACCCTGGCCGGGCTCTCGGCCATCCGCGGCATCGCGCTGGTGCTGACCGGCGGCTTCTCGATCCTCATTCCGCCGGGCGTGTTTCTTAGCATCGGGCGCGGCACGCTGTTCGGCATCCCTTCGCCTGCGCTGATGGGGCTGGCGGTGGCGCTGCTCGGCTTCATCGTGCTGAACTTCACGGTCTATGGCCGCCATGTCTGCGCCGTCGGCGCCAATGCCGAGGCGGCGCGCCGCGTCGGCATTCCAGCGCGTCGCGTCGTCGCGTCGGTCTATGTCTGGAGCGGTGTCGCCGCGGCGCTGGCCGCGCTCGTGGTGGCGGCGCGGTTGGGCTCCGGCTCGTCCAACGCGGCCGTTGGCACCGAGCTTGACGTGATCGCGGCGGTGGTGCTCGGCGGCACGTCGCTGATGGGCGGCCGCGGGACGATCGTCGGCACCGTCATGGGCGCGCTGACCATCTCGGTCATCAGCAACGGCCTGATCCTCTCGAAGATCGACGCCTTCTACACGCAGATTGTGACCGGCGCGATCATCCTGATCGCCATCTGGGTGAACACCCGCATCTTCGACCAGGTCGGCAGCGTCCGGCGCAAGAGCTGAGGGTTCTTCGCAATGAGCGAGCTTTCTGTCGCGCATATCGGGTCCGGTCAGGTCATGACCGTGACCGGGCCCATTTCCGCGGATGCGCTTGGCGTCACACTGATGCATGAGCACATCCTCAATGACTGCTCATGCTGGTGGCATGCGCCGAAGACGCCGGAGCGGGAGCATCTGGCAACCCGTTTCGTCTGCATCGAGATTCTGAGCGAGCTACGACAGGACCCGTTCGTCAACAAGGACAATATCCGGCTCGACGACGAGCCGCTGGCGATCGTCGAACTCAAGGATTTCGCGAGCCAAGGCGGGCGCACGGTTGTCGAGCCGACCTGTCAGGGCATCGGCCGCGACCCGCTGGCGCTCAGGCGTATCTCCGAGGCGTCCGGTCTCAATGTCGTCATGGGCGCGGGCTTCTACCTCGCCGGGTCGCATCCGGCGAAGGTCGCGGCCATGTCTGTCGACGAGATCGCAGACGAGATCGTGCGCGAGGCGACGGTCGGTGCTGAGGGAACCGACGTCAAAATCGGCATCATCGGCGAGATCGGCGTGTCGGCGGCCTTCACTGCCGACGAGGAGAAATCGCTGCGCGGCGCCGCCCGCGCCCAGACACGGACCGGGTTGCCGTTGATGGTGCATCTGCCGGGCTGGCTGCGGTTTGGCCACAAGGTGCTGGACATCGTTGCGGCCGAGGGCGGCGACTTGAGGCACACGGTGCTCTGCCACATGAACCCGTCGCATGACGACATCGGCTATCAGAGCGAGATCGCGGCGCGCGGCGCCTTCGTCGAATACGACATGATCGGCATGGACTATTTCTATGCCGACCAGCAGGTGCAGTGCCCGAGCGACGATCAGGCGAGCGAGGCGATAGTCAAGCTGATCGCGCGCGGCTATGGCGACCGCGTGCTGCTGTCGCATGACGTGTTCATCAAGATGATGCTGACCCGTTACGGCGGCAACGGCTATGGCTACATCCTGCGCCATTTCGTGCCGCGATTGCGCCGCCATGGTGTCTCGGAAGACGCCATCCGCACGCTGCTGGTGGACAATCCCCGCAGCGTCTTCTCATCGCGGTAATGGCTTGATGCTGTCATGACCGCTGATCGTCGCCTCGGAGGGCTCTCCACTGTCGTTGCGGGACTGTCGCGCGTGGCGATGAGGAGTGACGGTCGATCCGCCCTAGGCCGGCGCAACCGTCTTGAGGATGGCTTCGATCTCACTTCGGGACGGGAAGGACGACAGCGTACCCGCGCGCTGCACCGTGATCGCCGCCGCGCGTCCGGCTGCCTCGAGGGCGTCGATGGCGTCGAGCCGGTGCGCGAACAGCGCCGCCGCCAGAACACCCATGAACGTATCGCCTGCGCCCGTCGTGTCGACGACTTCGACCGCGTTGGCGGATACGTGATGCAGGCCGCTGGCGTCGCACAGCAGGGCCCCGCGACCGCCAAGCGTGACGATGACCGAGCCGACGCCGGCGTTGCGCAACGCCTGCGCCGAGGTCTCGGCCGACGTCTCCTGGCTGAGCGACCGAGCCTCGCCCTCATTGACGACAAGCATGTCGACCATCGGCAGCAACTGGGCATGGCCGGCATGCAGAGGCGACGGATTGAACAGACTGCTGATGCCGGCGCGGTGCGCAGCGGCGAAGCCTGCCCGGGTGGCGTCGAGCGACAGGTTGCCCTGCATCAGCATCTGGTCGCCGGGGCGCAGGCTCGCCACCAGCGCTTCGGCTGTCGTGGCTTTGATGGAGCGGCTCGCATCAACGGTGCTGACGATGGCGTTCTCGCCGGCAGGATCGATGAAGATCATCGAACGGTCCGTCGCGGTGGCGACCGTCAGGAGATCATCGACATCAAGCCCTTCAGCAGACAGCGCATCAGCCACCCAGCGGCCGTCGGCATCATCGCCGATGGCAGCCACGAAGCGGACATCGGCACCGGCACGCGCCGCAACGATCGCCTGGTTGGCGCCCTTGCCTCCGAGGTCGCGCTGCGGAGCGCCGGCGATGATCGTCTGGCCCGGCGCCGGCCAGACCTCGACCTTCATGGCCTCGTCGACCGTTGCGTTGCCCAACACCAAAAGCATGAGATGACACCTCGAAGAGAATGCAATGTCCAAGATATCTAGCAAAGAAAAAAATGTCATCAACAAGATTTTTGGACGCACACAAGTTATAATTGGTGTTGTGCATTGTCCGCCTATGCCTGGATCTCCGCGATACAAGCGTGATGATTTCAAGTATAGTATAGATGCCGCTGTTACCGACGCGATGAATTACATCGATGGCGGTGTCGATGGCTTGATCATCGAGAATCACGGCGATATCCCGTTCGTGAAACCGGGCGATATTGGCTATGAAGTGGCTGCCGGTCTTGCTGTCATCACAGACCGAATCCGGCAGCGCACGGATGTCCCGCTCGGCATCAACGTCCTTGCCAATGCGGCGCGCCCGGCTCTGGCGATCGCCAAGACGGCCGGTGCCGCCTTCGTCCGCGTCAATCAGTGGGCCAATGCCTATGTCGCCAATGAGGGCTTCGTCGAGGGGGAAGCTGCGTCGGCGCTTCGTTATCGCGCCGCGATCGCTGCCGAGGATGTGGCGATCTTCGCCGACGCTCATGTGAAGCACGGCTCGCACGCGATCGTTGCCGACCGGTCGGTGACGGAACTGGTGCGCGATGTCGCGTTCTTCGACGCCGACGCCGTGATCTGCACCGGTCAGCGGACCGGCGACGCCGCAGCGCTCGACGAGATCCAGACGATGCGCGATGCGACAAGCCTGCCGCTTCTGGTCGGCAGCGGCGTCACGCCCGACAATGTCGGCACGATGCTGCCGCTGCTGGATGGCCTGATCATCGCCAGCGCATTGAAGGTCGATGGCGTCTGGTGGAATCCGGTCGAGCGAGACCGCGTCGAAGCCTTCATGAACAAGGTCCACGCCATCCGGCCGGCCGCCTGAGGAATTGTCCGTGACCCCAGTGAATCCCCCGCTTTCAGACCGCATCCGCAGCGCAGGCCAGGTTGCCTGGGACGCCATGCAGGCGCACCCGTTCGTCGCCGCGATCGAGGCCGACAGCCTCTCCGACGAGGAGTTCCGCGCCTATCTGATCTACGAATGCGACTTCGTCGAAACGGCGATGCTGATCTTCGGTCACATGCTGGTGAAGGCTCCGGGCCTTGAGGAGCGGCGCTGGCTGGCCGGCGTGCTTCAGGCCTTGGCCGTCGAGCAGATCGGCTATTTCGAGGCGACCTTCGACCAGTTGGGCATCACGGCCGGAGAGCGCGCCAAGGCGATGCCGCCCTCGGTTCTCACCTTCCGCAATGGCATGCTGAAGATCGCGGCCGAAGGCAATTATCTCGATGGTGTCGCCATCATGCTGGCGGCCGAATGGATGTACGCGACCTGGTGCAGCCGCGCTGCAAAATGCAAGATTTCCAACCTCGTGCTGAGGCGCTGGGTCGATCTCCATGCGGAGCCCGAATTCCTGGCGCAGGCCGACTGGCTGCGCCGGCAGATCGACGCCGCCGACCCGGCGCTGGAGCCGCAGCTAGCGGCGAGCTTTCGCCATGCGCTGAAGCTTGAAATCGACTTCCACACCGCCCCGCTGGAAAGGACCGCGTGATGCAGGACGACTATGATCTGGTGATCCGCGGCGGCACCGTCGTCACCGCGACGCAAACCTTCCGCGCCGATGTGGCGATCCGCGGTGAGACCATCGCGGCCGTCGGCGACGGCCTGCGCGCGCCAAAGGAAATCGATGCCGGCGGCCTGCTGGTCATGCCGGGCGGCGTCGACACCCATTGCCATCTCGATCAGGTCGAACCGGGGATGGGATATGGCGCCGAGAGCTTCTTCAGCGGCAGCCAGTCGGCGCTGCGCGGCGGCACGACCTCGGCAATCTCTTTCGTCGCCCAGTTCAAGGGCGAGCCGATCCGGGAGGTGCTGGCGGAAACGCTCCGGCGCGGGCGCCGCTCGATCATCGATTACAGCTTCCACCAGATCATCACCGACCCCAGCGACGAGGTGATCGCGGAGATTCCGGCCATCGTGGCCTCGGGCATTCGCAGCCTCAAGGTGTTCCTGACCTATGACGCCGCGCGGCTCGACGACCGGCAATATCTGAAGGTTCTGGCCGCCGCACGGCGCGAAGGCGCGATGACGGTCGTGCATTGCGAAAACTACGACGCCATCGGCTGGCTGACCGAACAGCTGCTCGCGGCGGGGCTGACGGCGTCGAAATACCATGCCTGGTCGCGGCCGAAGGTGGTGGAACGCGAGGCGACCTATCGCGCCATTGCGCTGGCCGAACTCGTCGACACGCCGATCCAGGTCTTCCACGTCTCCTGCGCTGAGGTCGCCGAGGAGATCGCGCGGGCCAAGCTGCGCGGGTTGAAGGTCTGGGGCGAGACCTGCCCGCAATATTTTGCGATCAGCGCCGCCGACATGGCGCGCGAGAATTTCGAGGGCGCGAAATACATGTGCAGCCCTGCGCCGCGCGATGTAGAGGATCGCGAGGGCCTGTGGGAGATGATGCGGCGCGGCGTGCTCGATGTCGTCTCTTCGGATCATAGCGCCTTCAACTTCACCGGCACCTTCGCCAAGGACATGAACGGCCGCGACGCGTCGTTCCGCGACATTCCAAACGGCGTTCCGGGCGTCGGCACGCGGATGCCGCTCCTGTTCTCGGAAGGCGTGGTGAACGGCAACATCGACCTGCCGACCTTCGTGGCCCTGACCGCGACCAATCCGGCGCGGCTCTTCGGCCTCGAAGGCCGGAAAGGCGCGATCGTGCCCGGCGCCGACGCCGACATCGTTCTGTGGGATCCGGCGAAGACCAGGACCATCAGGAATGCCGACCTCCACCACGCGGTTGACTACACCCCTTATGAGGGCCGCGAGGTGACAGGCTGGCCGGTCGTCACTCTGCGGCGCGGCGAAGTGGTGATGCGTGACGACGAGGTGATAGGCGCGGAAGGCAGCGGTGCGTTCCTGGCCCGCGGCCCCTACGCCATCGCCACTCCGACCGGGCATCTCGCCAACGGCTTCGACGCCTCCACCGCGACCCTCGCAAGGACCTGATCCATGAACGACATCACCCGCGTCCCGATCGACGAGATGCCGACGAAATCGAAGAACGCCATCTATCATTTTCCGGGTGGCGGCGGTCTCCTGTGGTGCGTCGCGACCTCCGAGGACCTGACGCTCGACCTGCCGCAGCAGGCGGAAAATGCGCTCGGCGTCATCGACCGCTATCTCAAGTCTTATGGCCTTGATCGCAGCCGCATCGTGCGCGCCGAGGTGATCGTGACCGATCATGGCCGCAAGCCGGAATTCGACGCCGTCTGGGCGAAGTGGATGCCGGAGGGCAAGGGCCCGGTGCGCTCCTTCGTGCAGTCGGTCATGCCGCATGGCGACCAGGTCGAAATCATCATGACGGTCGCGCTGCCGGCCGATTTCAAGGGTTGAGCCGATGCATCCCTCATCGATGAAAGTGAAGCCCGGCCGCATCGCGCCCGGCGCGTTCGGGCATACGCGCGGCACGGTGAAGCGCAATTATGCCGTGATGCCGCCGGAAGGCATCATGGACAGCTATCTCCCGCGCTGGGAACGCACGGTAGTGCGCTTCCAGGCCGCGCCGCAACTTGGCGCGCGCTTCGCCCAGGCCGTGCTCGAAATCGCTGAAGGCGGCGGCACGCGGGAGGCTTTCTCTGACGAGCTGGAGCGCCTGATCTATGTGCTGCAGGGCTCCGTCGAACTGACGGTCGAGGGGGCTGCGAGCCGGCTCGATCTGGAAGGCTATGCGTTCCTGCCGCCCAATACCCGCTTCTCCGTCCGCAATATCGGCACCGGCGAGGCGCGGGTGCTCGGCATCAAGAAGCCCTATGAGTCGATCGGGCTGCCACCGCCGGACCTCATCATCTCCAAGCGCAGCGATCTCGAGAAGATCAACCACAACGGCACCGAGGGGCGCACTTGGGAGCATCTGCTGCCCTATGGCGACATGCGCTTCGACATGGAGCTGAACATCCTGTCCTTCGCGCCGGGCACGCATTTCCCTGACGTCGAGACCCACATCATGGAGCATGGGCTCTACATGCTGGAGGGGCAGGGCATGTATCTTCTCGACCAGGACTGGCACGAGGTCTGGAAGGACGACTTCATCTGGATGGGGCCGTTCTGCCCGCAGTTGTTCTATCCGACCGGCTGGGAAACCTCGGCCTACCTCCTCTACAAGGATGTGAACCGGGATGTCAGTTTCGGATAGATCCGAAGCGCAGCGGGCGTGGCGGCGGCTGGAAGCTCTGGCGGCCTGCACGGACGAGCCGGGGCGGATCACCAGGCTCGCCTTCTCGCCGGCCTTGAAACGGGCGAACGCGCTCGTCCTCGGCTGGATGCGGGAGATCGGCATGACGGCGTCGATCGACCCGGCGGGCAATGTCGTCGGCCGCTATGAAGGCCTCTCCGTCGACGCGCCGACGATCATGCTGGGCTCGCATCTCGACACCGTTCGCGATGGCGGCCGCTATGACGGCCCGCTCGGCGTCATCGCAGGGCTTGCGGTCGTCGAACGATTGGCCTCGGCGTCGCGCCGGTTGCCGGCTGCGATCGAGATCGTGGGTTTTGCCGACGAGGAGGGGACCCGGTTTGGTGGCTCCGTCCTCGGCAGCATGGCGATGGCGGGCATCGTCCCGCCAGACTGGCCCGCCCGCGTCGATATCGACGGCGTTTCGGCTGGAAAGGCCGTGATCGCCTTCGGTCTCGATCCAGCGCGCATCTCCGAGGCTTCGCGCCGCCAGAAGGCACCTCTTGCCTATGTCGAACTGCATATCGAGCAGGGTCCCATCCTTGAAGGTCGCGATGCTGCGCTAGGCTGTGTTACCGGGATCGCGGGTGCGCTGCGGGCGAAGGTCACGGTCTCGGGCAAGGCCGGCCATGCCGGCACTGTTCCGATGGATATGCGGGCGGATTCGCTCGTGGCTGCGAGCGAGTGCATTCTCGCGGTCGAAAGGGTCGCCAAGCAGTTTCAATGCATTGCGACGGTCGGGCAGATCCGTTGCCATCCCAACGCCACCAATGTCATCGCTGGCAGCGTCACCTTCTCGCTGGATATCCGATCGCTCGAAGACGGCAGCAAGAGCGCGGCAGTTGCGGATATCGTTCGGGCGTTTGCGGCGATCGCGGAAAACCGGCGGCTCCGTGTCGAGACCGAGGTCACGTCCAATACAGACGCGACGCTCTGTGACGCGCGCCTCACCGGCATCATCCGCGACGTGTTGGCTGAAATCGGACCCACCGTTGTCGAACTGCCCAGCGGCGCCGGCCATGACGGTCTCAACATGGCGCATATCGCCCCGATCGCGATGATCTTCGTCCGCTGCAAGGACGGCCTCAGTCACCACCCCGATGAGTCGATCACGATTGATGACCTGGCGATCGGGATCGATGCCCTCTCGGCAACCTGCACGATGGCCGCGGCCGGATAGCCGAACTCAGATCGCCATGCCGTCGGCGTCGAAGACATGCAGGCGCGCCGGATCGACATAAGCCGTTACAGCCGTGCCGAGTGCGATCTTCTGCTGGCCGTCCACGGCGATGGTCATTGGCTGGCCGTCCGTAGTCGTCGCATAGACCATGGTCTGGCCGCCGAGTTGCTCGACGAGATCGACCGTGACGTCGGCAAAGGGAATGCCGGAGCCTGCCGCGATCGTCAGATGTTCTGGCCGCGCGCCAACCGAGACGGCAGCACCGGCGACACCTGCGCGCAGCGGCCGGGGCAGGGCGATCGCCTGCCCGGCGGCAATGAGCTTCGCGCCAGCGCCATCCGCCGCCTCGACCCGTCCGTCCAGGATGTTCATCTTCGGCGAGCCGATGAAGCCGGCGACGAAGAGGTTGCGCGGCGTATTGTAGAGATCGAGCGGTGCGCCAACCTGCTCGATATTGCCGGCCCGGAGCACGACGATCTTGTCGGCCATGGTCATCGCCTCGACCTGATCATGCGTCACATAGATCATGGTGTTGCCGAGATCCTTGTGCAGCTTGGCGATCTCGACGCGCATCTGGACGCGCAGCTCGGCATCGAGATTCGAGAGCGGTTCATCGAACAGGAAGATGCGCGGCTCGCGCACGATGGCGCGACCGATGGCGACGCGCTGGCGCTGGCCGCCTGATAGCTGCTTCGGCTTTCGCTTCAGCAAGGGCTCGATGCGCAGGATCTCGGCCGCCCGGGCGACGCGGGTGGCGATCTCGGCCTTGGGCAGCCGCGCCGTCTCGAGCCCGAAGGCGAGGTTCTGATAGACGCTCATATGCGGGTAGAGCGCATAGGACTGGAACACCATTGCGATGCCGCGCTTGGCGGCGGGAACGGCGTTCATGCGCTGGTCGTCGATCAGGAGATCGCCGCCGGTGATCGGCTCGAGGCCGGCGATCATGCGCAGAAGAGTCGACTTGCCGCATCCTGAAGGCCCGACGAAGACGGCGAACTCGCCCGGCTCGATGGTCAAGTCGATGCCGTGGATGACCTCGACTTCGCCATATCGCTTCTGAACCTCTCGCAGCATGACGCGCGTGGCCATGGTCACCTCCTATGCGCCCGCTGGCAGCCAGCTCTCATATTTCGGATGATCCGGACCGATCGGCCATGTGACTTCGGTTTGCGTCTCGGACGAGTGATAGAACGCTGTCACGATCTCCAGCGCGCGGCGCGAATCGGCTGTTGTCACCGGCAGCGGTCCGCCTGAGACGAGCGCGGCATGGAACAGCGCCATCTGGGTCTCGAAGCGCTGCGGCACATGCCGCCAGTCCTTCAGTAGAGCATCGATCGCAGCCTTCGCCTTGTCGTTGCGCGGCAGAATGGTCCAGGGCTTGTTGCCGGGCGAATAGGCCTCGTGATCGCTTTCGAAGGTGACGTTCTCGAACATGAGGCGGAGGCGCGAAATCTCGTCGGCTGCGCCGAGCGTCGCCGTCAGCGAGGCGAGCGCCCCGCTTTCGAGCGCGACACTCGCCGAGACGCAGTCCTCGACCTCGATCGGATTGACGCGGGTCGCGACGCGGCCGAACAGGCTCTTCATCGGTCCCATCAGATAGGTCAGCATGTCATGCTGATGGATGGCGTGCGTCATCAGCACGCCGCCGAGTTCGGTTCGCCATTTGCCGCGCCAGGGCACGGCATAATAGTCGGCCTCGCGCCGCCACAACGTCTCGACCGTCGCGACATACGGCTTGCCGGCGATGCCGGCATCGATGATCGCCTTGGCCTGCTGCACGCCATCGCCGAAGCGGTACTGGAACACCGGCATCAGCCGGCCACGCGCTTGCTTCTCTGCAGCGATGACGGCGTCCACCTCGGCCAGCGAGCCGACCAGCGGCTTCTCGCAGACGACATGCTTGCCGGCGGCGAGCGCTGCCATGACCATGGGATAATGCACCATCGGCGGCGTGCAGATATCGATGATGTCGAGATCGTCCATGGCAAGCAGATCATCGAAATCGGCCGTTCGCCGCTCGATGCCGAACTCATCGGCGAGGCCGTTCATGCGGCCGGGATCGAGATCGCAGATCGCGAGCAGCTTGAACTTGTCCTTATTCGTAAGATAGCCCTCGACGATATGAGAGCGGCCGATGCCGCCGCCGACGACGGCAACCGTCTTGATCTCGCTCATTGCTGCCACTCCGTGCCGCGCTCGGCGATTGCCTGGGCTTCAAGGGCGAGTTCCATTGCCTTGAAGCAGTGTTCCTGGCCCATCGCCGTCTCGGTCCGGTCGCGGATGTCAGCGAGAAGCTGAGGGCCGTAAGGGAGTTCGACGCCGCTGCAATCGATCGCCTGAACGCCCTTGCCGTTGACGAGGAAAAGATGGTCGGTGCCCGGCCGCCCGGCGATATCGATATATTTGCGAAGCTCGATATAGCCCTCGGTGCCGAGGATCGTCAGCCGTCCGTCGCCCCAGGTCGGCAGGCCGGAGGGGGTGAACCAGTCCACGCGGACATAGCCGGTGGTCCGCGCGGTCTTGAGGTGCATGTCGCCGAAATCCTGCAGGCCTGGCCGGCCGGAATTGGCGCGGTTGGCGACGCTGGCCGACACCACTTCGGCGTCGAGCGTGCCTGAGAAGAACAGGAACTGCTCGCACTGATGCGAGCCGATGTCGCAGAGAATGCCGCCATAGCGCTGGCGCTCGAAGAACCATTCCGGGCGCTGGTTGTTGCGGATGGCGTGCGGGCCGAGGCCGACGGTGTTGATGACCTCGCCGATCGCGCCGGCCGCGACCAGTTCGCCGGCCTTGACGGTGGAGCGGGTTTCGAAATGCTCGGAATAGCAGATCGAGAAGATGCGGCCGGTTTCGCGCTGCGCAGCCCTGACGGCGGCAAGCTGGTCGAGGCTGATCACGCCCGGCTTGTCGCTCATGACATCCTTGCCATGCCGCATTGCCTTGATCGCGATGCCGGCGCGCTCGTCGAGGATCGCGGCGGTGACGATGAGGGCGATGCTATCGTCCTCATAGATCTCCGCGGCGCTGGCGGCCCGTCGCGCGCCGCCATAGCGCTCGGCGAAGGGGGTCGCGAGAGCGTCCTCCGGCGCATGGAAGGCGACGAATTCGGCTCCGGCGCGCAGCAGGAGGTCGACCTGGCCGTAGATGTGGCTGTGGTTGAGGCCGATGACGGAAAATCGAATGCTCATCGCGGAAAAGTCTCTTGCTGGCGGCGTTGGGGGAGGGGCCTTGGCGGCTAACGCTTCATGCCGGTGGTTGCGATGCCTTCGATCAGAAGGCGCTGGAAGATGAGGAAGAACAGGAAGACCGGAACCAGCGTCAGCGTCGACATCGCGAACAGCCCACCCCAATCGCTTTCGGCGCTCGAGTCGACGAAGGTTCGAAGTGCCAGCTGGACGGTGTAGGTGCGGATGTCGGAGAGATAGATCAGCGGGCCGAAGAAATCGTCCCAGGTCCAGATGAAGGTGAAGATCGCCGCCGTGGCGAGCACGGGCATCGACAGCGGCAACAGGATCTTCCAGTAGATGCGCCAGGGGCTGCAGCCGTCCATCATCGCGGCCTCATCCAGTTCCTTCGGCAGGTTGCGAAAGAACTGCACCATCAGGAAAATGAAGAAGCTGTCGGCGGCGAGGAATTTCGGCACGACCAGTGGCAGGAAGGTGTTCACCCAGCCGAGCTGGTGAAACAGCACATATTGCGGGATCAGCGTCACCTGATAGGGCAGCATCAGCGTGCCGAGCATCATCGCGAACCAGAACCGCCGGCCTCGGAATTCGAGCCGCGCAAAGGCGAAGGCGGCGAGCGAGCAGGTGGCGAGATTGCCGATGATCGCCAGGACGGCAATGATCAGCGAATTCAGGAAGAAGGTGTCGAAGCCGATGCGAAGGCCGGTCCAGCCGCGAAAATAGGATGCAAGGCTCCAGGAGCTAGGCCAGAGGCTCGTCGCCGTAAAGATCTCGTTCTCTGGCCGGAACGAAGCCGAGAGCATCCATAGAAGCGGGTACAGCATCAGGATCGAGGCGAGGATCAGCAGCCCATGCGCCAGAAGCGATAGCGCGCCCTTGCGCAGCCGGCTCGTCTCGCCGGCCTCGCCCGTCACGACGGTCAGGCGCTGGGTGTCAGTTGTCATAATGCACCCAGTATTTCGACGTCAGGAACGAGAAACTGGTGAACACCGCGACGATGACGAGCAGGATCCAGGCAAGCGCCGAAGCATAGCCCATGCGAAAGAAGCCGAACGCTTCCTGATAGAGATAGAGCGTATAGAACAGTGTCGAGTTGATCGGATTGCCGGTGCCGCCCGAGATGATGAAGGCCGGCGTGAAGCTCTTGAAACCCTCGATGGTCTGGATGATCGCATTGAAGAAGATCACCGGCGTCAGGAGCGGCAGCGTGATCTTGCGGAACATGCGCCATTTGCCGGCGCCGTCGAGGCTGGCCGCCTCATACATGTCGAGCGGAATCTGCCTGAGGCCGGCGAGAAAGATGATCATCGGCGAGCCGAACTGCCAGACGGCGAGGGCGATCAGCGTCCAGAGCGAATAGCGCGGGTTGGAAATCCAGCTCGGGCCGACAATGCCGAAATTCAGCAGGAACTGGTTGACGAGACCATTGCCGGCAAAGAGCTGGCGCCAGAGCACGGCGATAGCGACCGAGGCACCGAGCAGCGACGGCAAATAGAAGATGGCGCGATAGATCGGCAGCCCGCGCATGCCGCGATTGAGCAGCAGCGCGACGACGAGCGCGAAGGCGAGTTTCAGCGGCACAGAGACGATGACGAAGGTCAGCGTCACCCGCATCGATTGGATGAACTTGGCGTCGGCAGTGAAGATGCGCACGAAATTCGCGCCGCCGTTCCAGTGCGGCGCGGTCAGCAGATCGAAATCCGTGAAGCTCAGATAGAGCGAGATCAGGATGGGCCCGAGGGTCAGGCCGAAGAAGCCGATGAACCAGGGCAGAAGGAAGAGATAGCCGGGGCCATGCTTGCTGCGCGCTGCGGCGAAGCGGGAGGGAGAGGCTGCGGCGATGGCGGGCGAACCGCCGCGCGCGGCCTCCGGGGACGGCGCCGAGGCCAAGGCCTCAGCCCTTCTTGGCGCGAGCCAATGTGGCGCTGGCCTGATCGAAAAAGGCCGGGCCGGCGTCCTCGGGCGACGTCTGGCCGAAGGCCACTTCCTGGCTGGTGGTGCGAAGCTGCGTCGAGACTTCGCCGGCATTGGCAGGCGGCGCCGGCGGCAGGGCCCCGAGCAGGTCACCGAGATTGGAGACGAATTCGAGCGCGATCTTGCTCTGCGCATCCAGCGTCGGCGCCACCACCTCGCGCGTCGAGGCTTTGCACGGGATGCCGCGCTCGACGCCCAGCGCCTTGGCCGCTTCCGGGTCCGAGATGAAGAAGTTGATGAACTTGGCGCTCAGTTCCTTGTTGGCGGAGGTGCCGCCGATCGAGAAGAACATCGAGGGCTTGCGATAGTGACCGCCGCCACTGCCCGGCTTGATGCGCGGGAAATTGGTCATGGTCAGCGGATCCTTGTTGACGGCCTGGAAGGCGATCAACTGGTTCGAATTGGCGAAGGTGGTCGTCGCCTTGCCGAGCGTGATCATCGTGTTCTCGATCGCGTCGGTCGCGTCGAGCGCCTGGTCCTCGGCCGAGACGATGACGTCCGCGGCCCGGAGATCGGCCCAGAGCTTGAACCAGTCCGTCATATCCTGGCCGTCGAAGGCGGCCTTGCCATCCGCGGTGTAGAGCGCCTTGCCGCGCTGGCGCAGCCAGTTTTCGAGCGCCGGCTCGACGCCGCTGCCGTCCTGGAACAGCTTCATGCCGGAGCGCTTGTTGGCCGCGTTGAACTTCGCCGCGAGCGCCGGGAGGTCCTCATAGCTCAGATCACGGCCGGGCGACTCGATGCCGGCTTCCTTGAAGGCGGCCTCATTCACCATCAGCGCGACGGAATTGGCGCCGAGGCTGATGCCGTAGAGCTTGCCGTCGACCTTGCCGCCGTCGAGCTGGTCCTTATCGAAATCATCCAGTTGCAGCGCGCCGCCGACGAATTCGTCGAGCGGGGCGATACCGTTCCGGATCGCGTATTCGACGATGTAGCGATAGTCCATCTGGATGATGTCGGGCGCGTTGCCGCCGGCGGTCTGCGTGCCGAGCTTGGCCCAGTAATCCTGGAAGGCCATGAACTCGCCATCAATGGTCACGCCCGGATTGGCCTTCGAGAACAGGTCCGTCGCGGCGAAGGTCCGGTCGGCGCGCGCCTTGCCGCCCCAGAAGAGCAGGCGAAGCTTGGTGTCGGCGGCGAAGGCCGGGCTGATTGCGCCGGCAGCGAGCGCCGCGGCGCTCCCAAGCAGGAACTGGCGCCGGTGAAGCGTCGTCATAGTGCAGTCCTCCCGTTCTGGTTGCGACGAAGGCTGAGGTCGCTGCGCTCTTGGCGGCGCTAAATAACCAATTGGTTACAATCTTGGGTCAATCGCCGGATGGTGTCAAGCCGGCCTGCGGCTTGGTCAGCGCGTGCAGAGATAGTCGAGCACCATGCGCACGGCATGGGCTTCGCGTTCCTGGATCAGGGCGAACTGGCCTAAGTCGCGTTCGAAAATGACCGACAAAGTCTTCATGTTGGAGACATAAAAATAGCCAAGGCTCGCAACCGAAATATAGAGCTGCATCGGGTCGACATCCTTGCGGAAGACGCCGCTCGCGATGCCGCGCTGGACGATAGCCCTGATCTCGGCGACGAGCGGGGAATGCAGCGCCGGGATGTCCTTGATCTGCTTCAGGAAGCGAGCGTTCTGCAGATTCTCGACCGCCAACAGCCGCGGAAACCACGGATTGGCCAGGAAATGGCGAAAAGTGAACCGCACCAGCCGGTCCATCGCGTCGACAGGAGCGAATTCGCTCAGCGACAATTCCTGTTCGCCACGCCGGATTTCCTGATAGGCGTCGAGCAGGACAGCGCTGTAGAGCGCTTCCTTGTTGCCATAGTAGTGGTACAGCATCCGCTTGTTGGCCTTGGCACGCTCGGCGATCGCATCGACCCGCGCCCCGTTGAAACCCTGCTCGCAGAACTCATCCCGCGCCGCTTTCAGGATGGCCGCCTTGGTGCGTTCCGCATCGCGCGGCCGGATTGAGCCAACCCCGGCGCTTCGTACGGCCGTCGGTTCGGCGGGGACGATCTCTCCGTCGTTATCCATCGCATTTGCTCATTTTCGGCGGCCTGCCGCGCATTTTTTCAAAGCGGCAGACGGCGGCTTGACTCGTGATTCTAGCCATGTCTACCTGTGTAACCAAACAGTTACAAGGAGGCTGTCTGGTGGCTGACAGGCGAATCGGCGTCATCATGCATGGCGCAACTGGACGCATGGGCTACAATCAGCACCTCGTCCGTTCGATCCTCGCCCTGCGCGATCAAGGCGGGATTGTACTCGGGAACGGCGACCGTCTCGTGCCAGAGCCGATCCTGGTCGGGCGCGACGGCGACAAACTGAGGCGGCTTGCCGAGAAGCATGCGATCGACCGCTGGTCGACGGACATCAATGCCGTGCTTGCCGACCCTTCCGCTGCGATCTTCTTCGATGCCGGGACGACGCGGATGCGCGCTGGCCTGCTCGGCCGGGCGATCGATGCCGGCAAGCATGTCTATTGCGAGAAGCCGGTCGCCGAAGACTTGCACATCGCCGTCGCGCTCGCTCGAAAAGCCCGGTCGGCCGGGATCAAGCACGGTGTCGTTCAGGACAAGCTTTTCCTACCGGGCCTGCTGAAGCTCGCGATGCTCCGGGATTCAGGCTTTTTCGGCCGCATCCTCTCGGTGCGGGGCGAGTTCGGATATTGGGTCTTCGAGGGCGACTGGCAGGTTGCGCAGCGTCCCTCCTGGAACTACCGCCGGGCCGATGGCGGCGGCATCATCCTCGATATGCTCTGCCACTGGCGGTATGTGCTCGATAATCTGTTCGGTGCCGTCAAATCCGTGTCCTGCCTCGGCGCGACGCATATTCCGCAGCGCTTCGACGAGCGGGGTGAGCCCTATGCCGCCGATGCCGACGACGCTGCCTATGCGACCTTCGAACTCGAAGGCGGCGTGATCGCGCAGATCAATTCCTCATGGGCGGTGCGGGTCAAGCGCGACGACCTCGTCACCTTCCAGGTCGATGGCACGCACGGTTCCGCCGTCGCGGGGCTTCATCGCTGTTTCACGCAGCACCGCGTCAACACGCCGAAGCCGGTGTGGAATCCCGACGAGCCGCAGACGCTCGACTTCCAGGCCGGCTGGGACGAAGTGCCCGATAACACGAAGGTGGAAAACGGCTTCAAGGCGCAGTGGGCGATGTTTCTCCGCCATGTCGCCGAGGACGGACCCTGGCCCTATGGGCTGGAGGAGGGGGCCAAAGGCGTCCAGCTTGCCACGTTGGGGCTGAAATCATGGCGCGAGCGGCGCTGGCTCGACGTTCCCTCGCTCGAGATTTGAACAGAGCGGCCGCTGGCAATAGGCATTTGATGGCAGGCGAACTGGCAATCAATCTGGCGACGACGCGTGGCAGTTGGGGCTTTGCCGAGGCTGCGGACGGCTGCCTGCAGCGCGGAATCTCGGCCATTGCACCTTGGCGAGACCAGATCGAGGCCATCGGGCTTGCCGAGGCGGCGCGGCTCGTCCAGTCGGAGGGCCTGCGTGTCACCGGCCTTTGCCGCGGCGGCATGTTTCCAGCTAAAACGGCGACGGGCCGTCAGGCGGCGATCGATGACAACAAGCGCGCCGTCGACGAGGCCGCGGCGCTTGGCGCCGCGTGCCTCGTCCTGGTTGTCGGCGGCTTGCCGGGCTCCAGCCGCGATCTTTCGGCGGCGCGGGCCATGGTCGAGGACGGTCTCGCCGCGATGCTGCCTCATGCGCGCAGCGTCGGCATGCCGCTGGCGATCGAGCCGCTGCATCCGATGTATGCTGCCGACCGCGCCTGCGTGAACACGCTCGACCAGGCGCTCGATCTGTGTGACCTCTTCGGAGAAGGGGTCGGCGTCGCGATCGACGTTTATCATGTCTGGTGGGATCCGAAGCTGCCGGCGGCGATCGCCCGCGCCGGACGCATGAACTGTATCCTTGCGCATCACATCTGCGACTGGCTGGTGCCGACGCGGGACATGCTGCTCGACCGTGGCATGATGGGCGATGGCGTGATTGATCTCGCCGACATCAGGCGGATGATCGAGGCGGCCGGCTATCATGGCCCCGAGGAAGTCGAGATTTTCTCGCGCGACAACTGGTGGCGTCAGCCGGGCGATACGGTGCTGGCGACCTGTGTCGAGCGCCATGCCAATCTACAGAACCAGGAATGACCATGAACGGGCAGGAACGCCGGCGCTATGCGCTGATCGGCACGGGCAATCGCGGCACGACGATGTGGGGCCGTGACCTGCTCGCCGGCTGGCGCCAGGAGGTCGACCTCGTGGCGATCTGCGACACCAATCCGCTTCGAGCAGAGCGGGCGCGGAGCATGATCAAGTCGAACGCGCCGATCTATACCTCGATCGAGGAAACGCTCGCTGCGGCGCGGCCTGAGCTTGCGATCGTCTGCACGCGCGATTCCAACCATGACGACATCATCGTGGCGGCCCTCGAGGCCGGTGCCGACGTCATCACGGAGAAACCGATGACGACCAGCATGGACAAGATCCGCCGCATCCGCGACGCAGAGCGACGCACCGGCAAGCGGATCGACGTGTCGTTCAATTATCGTTATGCGCCAACGGCGGCAAAGCTGAAGTCGCTGCTCGCTTCGGGCGCGATCGGCACGCTGACCTCCGTTGATTTTCACTGGTATCTGAACAACCAGCATGGCGCGGACTACTTCCGCCGCTGGCATGCCTATATCCAGAACTCCGGTAGCCTGTTCGTCCACAAGGCGACGCATCATTTCGATCTTCTGAACTGGTATATCGGCGCCGATCCGGAAGAGGTCGCGGCCTTCGGCGAACTGCGCCAATACGGCCGCAACGGTCCGTTTCGCGGGCCGCGCTGTCGCGATTGCAGCCATGCCGACGCGTGCGACTATTATTTCGACATGAGCGCAGACGAATTTCTCGATGAGCTCTATGAGGATCCATCAGAGATCGATGGGTATGTCCGCGATGGCTGCGTCTATCGCGAGGACATCGATATCTTTGATACAATGTCGGCGACAATCCGCTATCAGAATGCGGTCACGGTCTCTTATTCCCTGAATGCCTTTATGCCGATCGAAGGCCATGCCATCGCCTTCAACGGTACGCGTGGCCGCATCGAACTGCGTCAGTTCGAGAAACAGCCCTGGCAGACGCCGGAGCATGACGAGATCCTGCTGGTCCGCTCCTTTGGCGGAGGCGTCGAACGGATCAAGGTCCCGCATGCGGGCGGAGGCCACTTCGGCGGCGATGATCTGATGCGCTCGATGATCTTCCGCGATGGGGCCGATCCGCTCGGTCAGCGCGCCGATAGCCGCGCCGGCGCGATGTCGGTCATGACCGGGCTTGCGGCGCTCGAGAGCGCTACCACGGGTCGCATGGTCCAACTATCGGAGCTTGGGCCGATCGACGGGCCTTAGGCCATCGGCCGCTTCGGATCGCAGGAGGAGGAAACTATGACGGAAGTGAAGCTGTTTGCGGCGCCGGGCGAGGGTGCTCTGGTCCCGCTCGGGACGAGCACCCGGCGCGTGCTGGTCGATCTGCCTGAACTGATGCTGGTCGAATTCAGTTTCGAAGCCGGTGGCATCGGCGCGCTGCATGCCCATCCGCATGTGCAGAGCAGCTACGTCGCCGAGGGGCGGTTTGAGGTCACGATCGGTGATGTCACGAAGGAGATCGCTGCAGGTGGCGCCTTCATCGTGCCGTCCGGCGTCACGCATGGCGTCAAGGCGCTCGCGGCGGGCCGGCTCGTCGACAGCTTCACGCCACGTCGCGATGATTTTCTCTGAAGAAGGCCACACCGCCGAGGCGGAGCAGGACGGAGAACGACGCTCTGTTATTTCAGCGCCGAAAATGAAAAACGCCCGCCGGGGAGGAGATCGGCGGGCGTTCTCATAAAGGGCGGCGAAGCGAGGGAGGAGGTTCGCTGGCCGCCAGATCGCGAGGACGAGGGAGGAGGTTCGTCCTGGCGAATCTCTTGAATTAGTAGCCGACCGCGCGACGGGCGACCTGATTGATATCGGCGCGATCGATACCGAGATCTGCGAGTTCGCGCTTGGTCAGCCGCGACAGCTCGCTGTAGGTCTCGCGATACTTACGCCAGTTCTTGAAGCCGTTGACGAGGTTCATCTCGGCGTCCTTCTGGATCGGGGTGGTGTCGTCCGGCTCTTGTTCCGCACGACCGTTCTTGATTGAGAATTTAGTCCCCCTGATCGAAATTGAGCAGCGCTAAAAAATGCATGGCAGGCCTGCGCATGATGCATTGCAACAGTCATTCGTGTTGCAATGCTGCAGCGCGAAATCGGTGACTATCGGTCGTCTCCGCTTCAGTATCCGAGCGCGATGCCGTCCTTGCGATGATCCGTGGCGCCGAGCAGCGCGCCGTTCTCGTCATCGATCGCGATCGCCTGGCAGCCGCCAATCGGCGTGTCGCTGACATCGACCGCGTGGCCATATCCGGCAAGGGCTTTCGCCACAGCCGGATCGAAGGTGCTTTCGAGGCTGAGGACGCCATCGAAGGCGAAGCTGCGCGGCGCATCGGATGCGGCCTGCAGCGCCTTGCCGCGATCGACCACTTCCGAGACGAAATGCGCGTGGCCGGCCGCCTGATATTGGCCGCCCATCACGCCGAACGACATCACGAGGCGGTCGTCCCGTGTCAGCATGCCGGGAATGATGGTGTGCATCGGCCGCTTGCGGGGGCCGATCGCGTTCGGATGGCCTTCGGTCAGGCGGAAGCTGGCGCCCCTGTTCTGCAGCACGACGCCGGAGCGCGGAGCATAGTGCCCGCTGCCGAAGGCCCAGAAGATCGAGTTGATCAGCGAAATCGCGTTTCGGTCGCGGTCGACGACAGTGAGATAGACCGTGTCCTTGTGGGGTGTCTCGTCGGTAGGCGGCTGGGAGGCGGTGGCGCGGCGGGGGTCGATCGCGGCACGGATCGGCGCGATGCTCGCCTCCGAGAGCAGCGCCTCGACATCGACAGGCGTCACATCGGGATCGCCGATCGTGGCGTCGCGCAGCCGATAGGCGGCCTTTGTCGCCTCGGCGAGGAGGTGCACACGACCCGCTTCGTCGACCGCTGCCTCGGATAGATCGAACCCTTCGAGAATGCGAAGGATCAACAGTGCCGTGATGCCCTGGCCGTTCGGCGGGCATTCATGCAGCCGGTAGCCGCGATAGGCAGCGCTGATCGGCGCGAGATAGTTGGAGGTCTGCGCGGCGAAATCCTCGCGCGTCAGGAGACCCCCGCGCGCCGTGAGAAGGTCCACGATTTCCTCGGCGATCGCGCCTTCATAGAAGGCGGCGCGGCCCTTTTCACCGATCGCCCGCAGCGAAGCGCCGAGGGCCGGATGCTCCATGCGCTCGCCGGCGCGGGGCGCGCGGCCATCGATCAGGAAGCGTTGCATCGCGGCTTCGTCATGGGCAAGGCGGCCGACATTGGCGGCCCAGTCATGCGCGACGCGGGGCGTTACGCGGTAGCCCTTTTCGGCGGCGGCGATGGCGGCCTCAAGAACGGTCGCGAGTGGCATCGAGCCGTAATCTTCGGAAAGACGGCACCATGCGTCGACGGCACCCGGCACAGTGACCGCATGGACGGAGCGATCGCCGATCTCGGTGATACCTTGCGCCTTGAACCAGCTGGGTTCAGCGGCCTTCGCGGCCCGACCGGATCCGTTGAGGGCGATCGGCAGACCGCCTTTCGCCGAATAGAGCGCGAAACAATCGCCGCCAATGCCGGTCATCAGCGGATCGACGACGCATTGGACCGCGACGGCGGCCAGCGCCGCATCGACCGCATTGCCGCCTCTGCGCAAGATTTCGATCGCTGCCAGCGTCGCGGCCGGATGTGAGGTCGCTACCATGCCGTCGGCGCCGATCGCCGTCGAGGCGCCGGTCTTCACAAAGTTGCGTTCCGTCTTCATGGCTCTGCCCTCGTCCGTCTGCCGTCAGTGATAGAAGAGCGGCGCGAGCCGCGCGCGCTGCACGAAACCTGGATCATGCAGCGGAACCAGTTCGCCGCCGGTCTCGCGCGCGATGGCGTTGAGGCGGCGAATGCTGCCGAGCGCAGCCGGATCGTCCATGCTGGAGCCGAGCACCTCGCGATCGAAATTCTCGAGGAGATCGGCGACGTCGCCGACTAGAATCTTTACACCGTCCTGCGGCAGCCGAACGACCGCAGATTGATGGCCGGGCTGATGGCCGCGCGTCAGCACGAGGTCGAGGCCAGGCATCAGCGTCATATCGCCGTCGACGATGTTCCAGCGAATGGCCGGATCAGCGTATTCCGCGTAATTCATGCGGCGCGTGTCAGCCATCGCCGCAGCATGTTCCAGCTTCTGGATCGTCACGCGGGCGTTCGGGAAGGCGCGCAGATGGCCGGTATGATCGCCATGGGCGTGGCTGAGCACGATCTCGATGACATCGGCCGGGTCGACCCCGAGCCCGGCAAGCTGCGTCAGCACCTCATGCTCCGGCAACACGACGGGCGGGCTCGGGAAGGTGGCGTTGACATAGCGCGCGGCGGCTTTGACCGGATCGGCCAGCCCGGCGCTATCCAGGCCAGTATCGAACATCACATAGCCGTGCGCCGTCTCCATGAGATAGCAGCAGATCGGCACCGCGAGGATAACATTCGGCTGCTCGCCGCGAATGCAACCCGATTTGCGGATGATCTCATAGCCGGCGAGAAGGATGTAGAGCTTGCGGACGTCCGTCTGGGGCCCGGTCATGCCGCCGCGCCTCCAAAGATCTCCTTCAGCAGCGCGATGAAGCGCGGGCCGTTGGCGCCGAACGCGACATGGGTGTTTGCCGGTGCGTCGCCACGCTTGTTGACGTCGAAGACGGTGCGGCCGACCGTGTGGATCCCCGCCGTCTCGACGGCGACGTGGATGTGACGGGTTTCGATGATCTCCGGCTCGACGAGATAGGCGACGCAGACCGCGTCATGCACCGGCGCCGATCCCAAAGTCTTCATCGGCTGGGTGGAATCATAGCCCTTGATGCGCTGGCTGATGAAACGGGAGGCCGCAATGCCGGCATTGGTGCCGAGCGCTTCAAGCGCGCCGCAATCGCTGCCCGAGACGAGCGCCTGGAACGTCGCGTCGAGCGGCACCAGCACGCGGCGGGCGAATGGCGCCTCGAAGACAATGGCCGCGGCTTCGGGATCGGCCCAGATGTTGAATTCGGCTGATGGCGTGACATTGCCCGTATAGTGGGCGCCACCCATGATCACCAGCTCGGGTACGTTCCGGGCAAAGTTCGGATCGGCGGTGATCGCCGCCGCGATATTGGTGAGCGGGCCGACCGGGACGAGCACAATCTCCTCGGTGGCGGCGCGGAAGGTCTCGATCAGGAATTCGACGGCGTTCTTGTCGCCCTTGCGGCTGGTTGGATCCGGCACCGGCAGCGTGTTCACATGCATGCCGCCGTCCTTCTTGATCGCGCGCGGGACCGGAAAGTCCGCGCGGAGGATCGGCTTCGGGCAGCCTTCATAGACCGGGACGTCGCCACGGCCGATGAAATCGAGCGTGCGCAACGAGTTGTCGGTGCAATAGCCGATCTCGACATTGCCGTTCACTGTCGTGACGGCGAGGAGGTCGAGCTCCGGATGCAGCGCGGCCAACATGATGGCGACGGCATCGTCCGTGCCGGTATCGACGTCGAGGATCAGCTTGCGCGGCAAGGTGCGGCTCCTGTGACTTGCTTGGTTTGTTGGTGAACGGTCAGTCCGGCATGCGCTCGGCGGCGCCGATGGCTGCGAGCCCGGCGCGGGCGATGGCGATGTCCTCGTCATCAGGCGCCGAGCCGATGCCGATGCCACCGACGCAGATGCCGTCGATGACGATCGGCAGGCCGCCGGCCATATTGGTGAGCTGCCCATCCGAGGCAAGGGCGAGGCTCATCGCCAGCTCGCCGTCGATCTCGGTGGTCGGGCGGCGGTGAGATGCGGCGCTCTTCGCCTTGTTGGTGGCGGTGGTGAGCGAAAGGAACTTGGCCCCATCCATCCGGATGGCTGAGAGGAGGACGCCGCTCTCGTCGACGATGACGATGTTGACCTGCCAGCCGATCGCTTCTGCCTTGGCAACGGCGGCCTGGAGGGCCGACAGCGCGGCGGCGTGGGTGAGCTTGAGGCTCGGTCTGGTGGCGGCCATGGTCGTTTCTGTCCCTGCGGATTTCAATTGAGCCCGGGCCAGGATCGCGTCGCGAATCCGGCCCGGGTCATCATGTCGTCAGGCGGCGCCTGATCCAACGGATTTCGGCTCAGAGGAATTCCGGATCGAAGACGTCCTTGTAGGGAACGTCTTCCTTGAGCACGCCCGAGATGGTGATGATGCTCTTGGTCTTTTCCCATGCTTCTTCAGGCATCGAGCCGTCCTGCTGCCACATGTCGTTGTTGCGGGCGCGGGTCAGGATCGCGTCGAGGTCGTCCTTCGGCAGCGTCGGGAATTCCTCAGCGGCGATGGCGCGCATCTCGGCTTCGTTGGTGAAGACAAGATCGAGCGACTTCTTGGTTGCTGCGACGACGGCCTTGGCGAGTTCGGGATCGGCCTTGATCGTGGCCTCGGGCAGGTTGACCGTAGTCCAGGCGAAGAGGCCGAGCTCCTTCGGCATCGATGCGAAGGGCTCCTGCCAGATGCCGGCCTTCACGCCCTGCGCGATGAACGGCTCGTAGACCATGGCGAGATCCGCCTCGCCATTCTTCATCGCCGCGACGCGGCCGGCATCGGTCGCGATCTCGAGCATGACGAAATCGGCGCGCGGATCGAGGCCGTCGCGCTTGGCGAGATAGAGCAGGATCGAATTGTCGGTCGAACCGCGCGTGCCGACGGCGATCTTCTTGCCCTTGATATTCTCGGCGAAGCTCTTGGCCGGGTCGATCGTCACGCCGGTGCGGGCGCTGACGAAGGAGTTGGCGCGGTTCGAGAGAGCGATGATGGCGCGGATCGGCTTGCCGCCCTTCACATTGGCGAAGGCGATATGCTCGGGGCCGCCGATATAGGCGTCGGCATTACCAGACTGCACGGCCGCCATTGCCTTGCCGCCGCCTTCCGAGGTGACGATCTGGACGTCGAGGCCGGCTTCTTTGAAGTAGCCCTTGCGGATGCCGACATAGAAGGGCAGCGAGTCGGCAGAATGGCCGGGCTCGGTGACGATGAATTTGCGCAGATCGGCACGGGCGGAAAGGCTGCCCCCGATCATGCTGGCGGCGCCGAGGCCGGCGGCCCCTGCGAGGATCTGGCGGCGATTAAGCTGAACCATGTTGCTGTTCCCTGTCTCTGGAGTGGTTGTTTCTGTGTAGTGGTAGATAGAGCTAGATCGTCTTGACGTTTTGTCCCCTCGTGAACTTGTGCTCAAGCCAATTGACGGCGCCGTAGAGCACGATCGCCAGAAGAGCCAGAATAATGATGCCGACCCAGATCAGCGCCATATCGTAGGTGGAGCCGGCATACATGATGATCTTGCCGAGGCCGTACTGGGACGAGATGAATTCACCTGCGATGGCGCCGGCGAGAGCAAGGCCAATATTGATATGCAGCGATGACGTGATCCACGGCATGGCCGAGGGCACCACGATCTTCAGGAAGACATCGCGCCGCCTTCCGCCGAGCGAGAGCGTCAGCTTGACGAGGTCGTCATCGACGGCGCGCACCCCGGCATAGGCAGCAAGCGCCGTGATCACCGCGGTGAAGGCAACGGCGAGCGCGATCTTCGAGGATATGCCGATACCAAAGATCAGGATGATCAAGGGCCCGAGCGCGATCTTCGGCACGGCGTTGAAGACGACGATATAGGGCTGCACCACCGCGGCGGCATTGATCGACCACCACAGGCTGAGGCCGATGACGGCGCCGATCGCCGAGCCGAGCAGAAAGCCGATGATCGTTGCCTTGAAGGTGAACCAGGTATCCTGGAACAGCGTCCCTTCGCCAATCACGATGATAAAGGCGTGGTAGATGCGGGAGGGCGAGGACCAGAAGAACGGATCGATGAGGCCGAGCCGTGTCGCAAGCTCCCAGCCGCCGATGAGCGCGATGAAGATCGCGACCTGCAAGGTCCAGATCGAACTGCGTTTCCAGGATTTCTCGTGGGCGATGATGACGCCCTTGCGGCGAAGCGGGCGCTTCAGATGGGCGGCCGGCGAACTTGTCGTCGCTACGGCTGGCGGAAGGTCGCTCAAGACGTTGTCGGTCATCGGATGAGCCTTTCGGTCATGGGCCATGCTCACGCGGCTTCGCTGTCGGCGGGCTGACCACCCGAAAAGAGCAGGTCGAGACAGCGTTCCTTGGCGCGGATGAATTCAGGGGCGGTGACGACGTTGCGGCCGCGCGGACGCGGGAGCGGCACGTCGAAGCGATCGGCAATGCGACCGGGCCTTGGCGAAAGCACGCAGATCTCGTCCGAGAGGAAGATCGCCTCGTCGACGTCATGCGTGACGAAAAGGACGGTGCGGCCGAAATCCTTCCACAAGGTCAACAGCCATTCCTGCATGCGGAAACGCGTCTGCGCGTCGAGCGCGGCGAAGGGCTCGTCGAGGAGGATGACGTCGTTGTTGCAGAGGAGCGTCCGCAGCAGCGCGGCGCGCTGGCGCATGCCGCCGGAGAGGCTGGCCGGATAATGCGTCTTGAAGCGTCCGAGGCCGTAGCGATCCATCAGAGGCTCGGCGACAGCGCGCGCCTCGCGGCGATCGACGCCCTGGATTTCGAGGCCGAAGATCACATTGTCGAGGATCGTCCGCCATGGAAGCAGCAGATCCTTCTGCAGCATGTAGGAAACGAGCCCGGCACGGCCGGTGATGTCCTCGCCATCAAGAATGACGCGGCCGGCGCTTGGCTGCAGCAGCCCGGCCATGATGTTGAAGAGCGTTGACTTCCCGCAGCCGGACTGGCCGATCAGGCTGACAAAGGAGCCGGGCGCGACGTCGAGCGTGATGCCCTCGATTGCCTTCACGGGTGGCGCGCCCCCGGTGCGGAACTCGTGCGTCAATCCGTCGAGCCGCAGTTTGGGACGAAGCGCCGATGGTTCGGCATTCGGCGGTGCCGGTTCGGCCAGGGTCGATCGGGGCATGCGCGTGTCTCCTTCAAACGGATCGGTTGTGGGAGAGGGCAAGCGTCGCCAGCCGCTGGGCCGCGGTCGATATCCGGCCAGACGGCGCATAGGCCGCGTTCCGGATTTCTGGCGTCGATAATGAAAATGACAGCATGGCGTCACCCTCGATCCCATCTGGGTCCGGCCATGTGGCCTTCCCCATCCTGTGAGATCTCCCGGGTTTTTATCCCGCCGTGCATCGGTGCGGATTTCTCCCGCCCCGACTGCAGCTCTCGGTCCTGCGCACCACGACGTGCCGGATCCCTAGCCGCTAAGCTCGCAAAGTCTGACGCAAACCGCGTGCCAACTGTGAGTCGCTGGTATTTTGCCGATCATGGCAGGGCGGGCAGCCGGCGCGCGGCCTCAGTCTGTCCAGACTGATGCGAACGGTTGCGCCTGCGCCCAAATGTTCGAACAATGGGTCATTGTCGCATATCGGCGCTCAAGCGCCACGAAAGTGACCGCAAAGGCAGCGATCAGCCGAAATCGTGGACGTTATCGCTGTCCTGAGGATGCGCGTCGGTCTCGATGCCTAAAGCAACGGCATCGAGACCCTGGAGATGACTGGGCGGACCTTCGAGGAAGGCCAGGGTCTGGCCTCTCCCGTCGCCTGTCAGATCACTTCGAGGAAATCGCGATGCGCCAGGGGCGGGAAGGGCGCATGCGGCAGCGTCTGGTACCAGAAGGCGACCGAGGCGATGTCGTCCTGCAGCGGCAGATAGCGACGATCCTTCTTTTCGGTGCGCCAGCCGATCGCCTGGATGGTGATCCGCAGATCCTCGTTGAAGCGGATCGGATCGGCGATATGCCAGCGATACATGCCGAAGCGTTGCTGCGAGCGGTAGACGCCGTCGGGGCGCAATACCTGCGGCAGGCCGGCATAGGCGGTTGTGTATTCGCGATAGGCACTGACCATGGTCGGGTCGATGACGCCGCCATCAAAATTATACGCGCCGCAGAAATAGTCTTCGGTTCCGGTGCCGCAGATGGTCGGGTAATCGCGATCGCCATCCATGAAGAACTTGATTTCGCCCTCGCCCCACCAACCGGCATTGTTGGTGCCCCAGGCCATGTAGGTGCCGACATATTGCCCGCGGCCTTTCACGCCATCGAGGATGGTGTAGTCCTCCATGAAGGGGAGCGGGTTGGTGCGGCGAAACTGCGCGTGGAAATAGGCGACATCGTCGGGCACCTCAGTGAGCGTATAATTCACCTGGTAGTAGACGATGGCGTAGTCCTCGGGATCGCGGTTCTCCAGCGTGATCCGGCAATGGCGGCGGAAGGGCATTTCCCAATAGCAGTTGAAAGCGCGGCCGGGATTGACGCAGACGGCGAGGGACGACACCTGCGCATACTGGTTCCAGCCCGAGCAGAAGAAGTCGCCGAGCGGCGCCTCCACCGAGGGGTTTTCCTGTCCGTCCCAATAGATGCGGAGGATCAGGTCGCGCCAGCGCACATTGGCCGGCGTGATCCAGATCTGCTGAATCGCGCCGGATCCCTCGATCTCGGCGATGGTCCTCACTTCGCCGGCTTCCATGCGGATCGAGGGCGAAACCTTCCAGCCGCGGCCCGAACCGTCGGCGCCGAGGCCGCGCGCGCAGCTGGCGCCGGTGCCCTCCGTCGCCATGCCGCCTTTGCCCTTGGCGCCGTTGAAATTCTCCGGGCTGATCGAGCGCGTCACCGCCTGCGATAGCCGTGCGAGATTGCCCATATGCATGCCGAGACCGGAGAAGCCTGCCATCTTTGAAGTTCCATCTGTTCTGGTTGGGAGCGAGCGGCGCGCGGGCCCTATTTCAGGCCGCTGGTCTTGATCGATTCCATGATCTGGCGCTGGAAGATGACGAAGATCACCAGCATCGGCGCGGCGACGATGGTCGAGGCGGCCATGATGTAGTTCCAGGACGCCGAGTACTGGCTCTTGAAGTTCGCGATGCCGACCTGGACGACCCAGAGGCTGCTGTCAGACGCGACGGTGAGCGGCCACAGGAACGAGTTCCAGTTGGCGAGGAAGAACAGGATCGCCAGCGAGGCGACGATCGGCCGGCTGAGCGGGAGGATGACGCTCCAGTAGATGCGCCAATAGCCGGCGCCATCGATCAGCGCCGCCTCTTCGAGTTCGCGCGGTAGCGACAGGTAGTATTGGCGCAGCAGGAAGATGCCGAACGCGTTGAAGATCGCCGGCACGATCAGCCCGGCATAGGTGTTCAGCATGCCCATCCAGCGCACGAGAATGAACAGCGGCACGATGATGACGGGCAGCGAGACCAAGAAGGTCGAGAAGATCGCCAAAAAGATCGTCTCGCGGCCAGGGAAGCGCAGCCGCGCCAGCGCATAGCCGGCCATGGTGTGGAACCAGAGCGCCAGCACCGTCACCACCACCGAGACGAAGAAGGTGTTGGCGAGGTAGCGCAGGAACGGCACCTCCGTCAGGACATAGATGACATTGCCGAAGGTCGGCGCCTTCGGAACGAGGTTGGGGCTGAAGACTTCGGTCTGACCCTTGAACGCGATCGAAACCATGTAGACGAGGGGAAAGATGGTCATCAGCGCGAGGACCAGCGTCACTGCCATCCAGACGCCACGGACGATCGTCGCCTGGCGGGGTGCGAAAAAGACGGAGCTATTCATAATCGAAGCGTCCGCCGCGCGTCAGGAAGAACAACAGGCCCGTCAGCAGCATCAAGACGATGACGAGGATCGAGGACATGGCGGCAGCGTAGCCGAATGCGCTGTACTGGAACGCCTGCTGGTAGATGTAAGTGATCATCACGGAGGTCGCGTTGGCCGGTCCGCCGCGCGTCATCACATAGATGAGGTCAAACGCCTGCGAGCCGGCGACGGCGGCGACGAGCGAGACCAGCAGCACGAAGAAGCTGGTCGGGCGCAGCAGCGGCATGGTGATGTGCCAGAATTGCTGGCGCGGCGCGGCACCATCGATGGTCGCGGCCTCGTAATATTGCCGCGGGATGTCCTGGAGACCGCCCAGGAAGATCATCATGTAGAAGCCCATCAGGAACCACACCGTGACGAACACGGTGGTGATGAGCGCGAGGCTCGGGTTGCCGAGCAGTGAAACGCCGCTGATCCCGAAGAATGAAAAGATGCGGGCGAAGAGGCCGATCTTGTCGGCGGAGAGGAACTGCCAGATCACGGCGATGACGACGAGGCTGACCATCTGCGGCGCGAAGAACATCGAGCGCATCACGGCATTGAAGCGGTTCGTCCGCTGGACGAGCAGAGCGAGGCCGAGGCCGGCGACATAGAGCGAGGGGACGAGCAGGACGACATAGATCGCTGTTACCCGGAGGCAGTGCCAGAAGAGTGGATCGGCGGCCATGCGCCGGTAGTTGGCAAGGCCGACAAAGGCGAAGCTGCCGAAGCCGTTGACGTCGAACACGCCGATGATCAGCGCGAACAGCATCGGTAGGCCGACGAACAGGATGAGGCCCACCGTATCGGGCAGGATGAAGAGATAGGCGGCGATCCACTCGCGCGTCCGGGCGTCGCTCATTCTGCGGCGCGGGCGGGTCCGCGCGGCGGCAACCGTCATGCTGCTGGTATCGACGGACATGGCTCTTCCAGCTCGTGAGAAAAGGGGCCTCGCCGGCCGGAGGGAAACCGGCGAGGCAGGCGCTGTCCCGGGACGGGCCCCAGGGCTGCGCTGCTGTCAGAGCATCGGTGCGCCCTTGTAGGTGGCAAGGAAGGCGTCGAGCTGCTGCGAGGCGGCTGCTGCGGTCGCCTGGGGATCGGCGCCGCCGAGCTGCGTCTGCTGGATGGCGTCGGAGATGATCTTGTAGACTTCCGGCGGCAGACGCGGCTCGCCGCGCGTTCCCGGCAGGATGTCGCGGCTGAAGATGCCGAGATTGCCCTTCTGGAACGCTTCGCCGCCAAGTTTCAGGGCGCTGGTGCGGGTCGGCATGTCGGACTTCGCGACCGTGCACCAGTCGACCTCGCGCTGGATGGAATCCTTCTCCATCGAGGCGAGCGCCCAGGCGACGAACTTGCCCGACTGCTCAGTGTTCGCGCCCTTGGCGTTGGCGACGAAAGCCCAGCCGCCGCCGACAGTGACGTATTTGCCGCCAGCCGGGACCGGCAGCTTGAAGATGCCGTAGGGAACGTCCTTGGCGTTGTTGTCCATCGCCGAGATGCCCCAGATGCCGACATTCTGCATGGCGCAATAGCCGGAGCCGAGATTGGCCGCGATGTCGCCGCCGCCGCCGCCGAGCAGCTGCCGCGGTGCGGCGCCCGAATTGATCGCGTCCTGCCAGAGCTTCAGAGCCTGCACGACGCCCGGCGAATTGAAGGCGCTCTTGCCGCTCGCGTCCTGGAATTCACCACCGCCCTGCCACATGAACGGATACCAGGTGAAGTTCTGGTAATAGCCGGGATTGGTTTCGAACAGCACGCCATAGCGATCGCCGGTCGTCAGCTTCTTGGCGACCTCGAGCAGTTCGTCCCAGGTCTTCGGGATGTCGCTTTCGCCGAGCTTGGCGTCTTCGAAGGCTTTCTTCGAATAGTAGAAGGCCATCGGCTCCAGTTCCATCGGAACGCCGTAGATCTTGCCGTCCACCTTGCGCGATGCGATGACGCCTTCGGGGAAGTCAGCCTGTGCCTCCGCCGTGATGAAGGGCGTCAGGTCGAGCAACACGCCGCCATTGTAATAGCGCAGGAAATCGCCGGGCGAGATGACGAAGATGTCGGGACCCTGGCCCGAGGCGAAGGCCGTCGAGAGCTTGGAGCCGCTCATATATTCCGAGTTCGGCACATAGACGAGTTCGACCTTGGTCTCGTTCTGGGCATTCCAGCTGTCGACCATGGTCGTGAACCAGTCGACCTGCGGCTTCACCTCGCCGCCAGGGGCGTAGAACTGCCAGAATTTGAGCGTCTCGGCCGCGTAGGCGCGCGAGACATAGGGCGCCGAAAGCACGGCGCTTCCAGCGATCGCCGCGCTGCCGGCGAGCAGGGAGCGACGGGTCGGCATCAGCAGGGACGAGCGGGGCGAGCCCGCGGAACGGTCGAACTTGGTCAAGGCGTCTTCCTCCGTTAGGCTGCCGCTTCTTTGCCGGTCATGCCAATCCTGAAACCTTTCAGAGAAAATCCAGCTGACAAACCCGTCGAAATCGCACGAGGCATTGTGCTCGTGGAATTTCAGTGACTTGCTGTGCTAAAGTTGCTCCGAAACGTTTCAGAGACGCTAGCATGGCTCTTTTCGCCTGACAAGGATCGCCCGACAATTGACGACACTGCGCGATGTCGCCCGCCACGCCGGGGTATCGATCGGCTCGGTTTCCACGGTCATCAACAACACGGCCCCCGTCAGTCCCACCTTGCGGGCCAAGGTGCTGCTGGCGATCGAGGAGCTTGGCTATGTGCCTGATGCCGTGGCCCGCAGCCTCAAGATGGGACGCACCCGCACCATCGGGTTGATCCTGCCCGACATCACCAATCCGCATTTTGCCGCGATCGCCAGCGCGATCGAGATCGCCTGCGACGCCGCCGGCTATTCGCTGCTGCTGTGCAATACGATGGACAATCCGACCAAGGAACTGCGTGATCTTCGCCTGATGCGGACGCAGCGCGTCGATGGCGTCATTCTCGTGCCGGGGGCGGGCGACGCGGACTATGTCGGCGAACTGAAGCGCGCGGTATCCGTTCCTGTCGTGCTGATCGACCGGACGCTGCCTGGCTTCGATTTCGATGCGGTCGTGCTCGACAATCGCGCGGCGAGCCATGGCCTTGTCGATTATTTCGTTCGCAGCGGCCATCGGCGGATCGGCATCGTGATCGGGCCGCCGGCAATCTCCATCGCCGAGGAGCGTTTAGGCGGCTATCTGCAGGGGCTGGCCGATCACGGGATCGATGTCGAGCCGGCCTATATCGCCCGTGGCAGCTTCCAGCCCGAGCCCGATTATCACGCAACAGCGAGGCTCCTCGCGCTGAGGCAGCGCCCCACCGCCATCCTGTCGACGAGCAATCACACGACGATCGGCGTGATGAAGGCGCTGCTCGACAAGGGTTTCCGCTGTCCGAACGATATCTCCGTCGCCGGCATCGACGACTTCGTCTGGGCGACGGCGTTCTCGCCGAAGATGACCGTGATGGCGCAGCCGATCACCGATATGGGGCGCCTTGCGGCGCAGCGGCTGTTCGGCCGCATCAGCGGAACGATCGATGGACCGGCAGAGGTACTGGTGTCAGCGCCCGCGCTACTGGTGCGCGAGTCGACGCGGCCGCTGGTCGATTGAGTGTGACGCCTGCCTTTGCAAAGCGCTGCGGCAGCCATAAAAGCGGTTGGCAAGAGCCCAAAGGGGCGGTGAGGGGACGGGAATGGTAGCGATCATCGAGGCGGCGGCGCCGCGGCACGGGCGGGCTGAGCGTGTCGCGACCCGGATCGCCTTCTTCATAGCCGGCTTCGGCATGGCGGCCTGGGCGCCGCTGGTGCCCTTCGCCAAGGCGCGGGTCGGCATCGACGATGGCGTGCTCGGGCTGCTGCTGCTCTGTCTCGGGGCGGGCTCCATGGTGACGATGCCGCTTGCCGGCGCCTTTGCGGCGCGGTTCGGATGTCGCACGGTCTTCACGGCCTCGACGATCATGCTCGCGGCTGCGCTGCCGCTTCTCGCCAGCGTGACCAGCCTGCCGGTGCTGGTCGCGGCACTTCTCGTGTTCGGGGCTGGCGTCGGTGCCATGGATGTCTCGATGAACATCCAGGCGATCATCGTCGAGCGCGATCACGGCCGGGCGATCATGTCGGGTTTTCACGGCCTGTTCAGTCTTGGCGGCATCACGGGCGCTGCCGGCGTCACGGCACTGTTCGCCTTCGGTGCCAGCCCGCTCGCCGCCGCCGTGGCGGTAGCATTCATCGTCGTGGCCTGCCTCGCGGTCGCCTTCCGCAACATGCTGCCTTACGGCAGCCGCAGCGACGGCCCGGCCTTCGCCATCCCGCGCGGCGTGGTGCTGTTCATCGGCATTCTCTGCTTCATCACCTTCCTGACCGAAGGCGCGATGCTCGACTGGAGCGCGGTTTTCCTGACCTCGGTGCGCGACGTCGCGGCCGACCGCGCCGGGCTGGGCTATGCGGCGTTTGCCGTCACCATGACGATCGGCCGACTGTCCGGAGACCGCATCGTGTCACGGTTCGGCGGCACGACGATCATCGTATTCGGCGGTCTTTGCGCGGCAGCGGGCCTGCTGATCGCGACCTTTGTGCCCTTTCCGGCCGCGGCGCTGGTCGGCTTCGCGCTGGTCGGTGTCGGCTGTTCCAACATCGTGCCGATCCTGTTCACCAGCGTCGGACGCCAGACGACGATGCCCGAGGCGGTCGCGGTTCCGGCGATCACGACACTCGGCTATGCCGGAATCCTGGTCGGCCCGGCGGCGATCGGCTTCATCGCGCATGCGGCCAGCCTGCCGGTTGCCTTCGCGGTCGTCGCCGTGCTTCTCCTCGGCGTTGCCGCGAGCGGCCGGCGGCTCAAGGTGTGACGGGCAGCGTCGCCGCTGCCCGTCCTGTCATGCGATTCCGGCGCGATCAGAAGCGCTGCGGACCCTTCGGCTTGTTGCCGACGATCTCGTCGATCTTGGCCATCACGTCCGGCGTAACCTTGTCGCGGCTCTCGAGCGAGGCGAGGTTGTCGTCGAGCTGCGAGAGCTTCGAGGCGCCGAGAATGACAGTCGAGACATGCGGATTGGCGAGGCACCACAGCAGCGACAAATGGGTCAGCGGGATGCCGAGTTCGCGTGCGAGGGCCGACAGCTTGTCGACGGTCGCCAGCTTCTTGCGCCCGTCTTCGCTTTCCCAGACTTCCTTCAGCCATTCATAGCCGGGCAGGTTCAGGCGGCTGTCATCCGGGATGCCGTTGGCATATTTGCCGGTGAGCACGCCCGAGGCGAGCGGCGACCAGATCGTGGTGCCGAGACCGGTCAGGCTGTAGAGCGGCAGGTAGTCGCCCTCGACCTTCTGGCGCTCGAAGATGTTGTATTGCGGCTGCTCCATGGTCGGCGGGGTCAGGCCGAGCTCGCGGGCGACGCCGTAAGCCTCGGTGATCTGCTGAGCCGACCATTCCGAAGTGCCCCAATAGAGCACCTTGCCTTGCGCGACGAGGTCGTGCATGGCGCGCACCGTCTCCTCGATCGGGGTGTCGATGTCGGGGCGATGGCAGAAATAGAGATCGAGATATTCGACCTGGAGGCGCTTCAGCGCTGCATGGCAGGCATCAGTCACATGCTTGCGCGACAGGCCGCGCTGGGTCGGCTTCGAGCCGCCCCAGAAGACCTTGGAGGATACGACGAAGCTGTCGCGGCTCCAGCCGAGGCGGGCCAGCGCCTCGCCCATCAGCGCTTCGGACACGCCGGCCTCATAGCCTTCCGCATTGTCGAAGAAGTTGATGCCGGCGTCATAGGCGCGGGTCATCATCTTCATCGCGTCGTTCTGGTCGACCTGTTTGCCGAACGTCACCCAAGAGCCGAGCGATAGCTCGCTGACTTGCAGGCCGGATTTGCCCAACCGACGATATTGCATTGTGCTGTTCCTTGTCTCGGGAAGGAGTTCCGTGCGGCGCTTCGCCGGCGGGCACTCCGAAGTGGTGTTCTGAGCCTTGTGTCGCCTTTCGGCTGATCGGTGCCGATGCTGGGCGCCGTGGGAGGATGGCGCCGCATTCGCGTGTGCGGAACGGGTTTGCCCGTCGTCGAAAATGCGCTCACATTGGCAATCGTCCCCGATCTGAGTCATCGGCGACGCCCAATTAAAACGATTCAGAGCTCACGATGCAACCCCGCCGCTGCCGCCGATGATCGCCCTCGGCATCTTCTCCGTGTTCGCCGTGCTCGCCTGCCACTGGCTCGGCATCTACCTGATCCGCCTGTCGTTCGAAGGGACGCTCGAACGGCTCGGCCCACGTGGCCGCTGGGGTGGCGAAGTGGCCTTTGCACTCGCCATCTTCGGCCTCGTGGTGCTCAATTTCGCCGACGTGCTGATCTGCGCCGCGCTGGTCCGGGCGCAGGACGGGAGCCTTGGCTATGGCGACGCCTTCCAGTTCGCGATCGCCAATTTCACCACCGTCGGGCTCGACAAGCCGGTAGATGCGACCATTCCCGCTCTGGCCGGTCCGCTGATCGCCATGTGCGGCATCGTCAGCTTCGGCTGGAGCACCAGCTTTCTCGTCGCCTGCTCGCATGCCGCTCGCCTCCATCAGGGCGGCCGTGCCCTTCCACCCGGCTGAGCCGACCGCCGATCACGAGATGGTGAGGCTGTAACGAAAATCCGCCGACCTGCGTAAGGGGGATAGAGGCCGACGACGATGTCGGCCCATCCGGAATACACGCGGAGGGTGGAGATGCGGAACGGAGGACGATGGGGCTCGAAGCGCGGCGTGTTGCTGCAAGGCCTGGCGGCCGCCTTGGTGATGGCCGGCTTCGCCCAGACAGCCGCGGCAGCCTCGCGCAGCGGCGTCACGGTCGTCGAACTCTTCACGAGCCAGGGCTGTTCGTCCTGCCCGCCTGCCAACGCCAACGCGGCCGCGCTGGCCGATCGGCCGGATGTGCTCGTCCTTTCCTTTGGCGTCACCTACTGGGACTATCTCGGCTGGAAGGACAGTTTCGCCGCGCCGGAATTCACGGCGCGCCAGCGGACCTATGAGCCTGCGCTCGGCCATGACGGCCCCTTTACGCCACAGATCGTCGTCGACGGTGCGCGCGACACGGTCGGCAATGACCGATCCGCCATCGAGGCGCTGATTGCCCACGGCCCGGCGGCCAAAGGGCCGGCAATCACGCTCGAAGATGGCCGGGTAACCATCGGCGCCGGGAAGGCGGCCGAACCCGCCGATGTCTGGCTCGTCCGCTACGATCCCCGCGTCATCGATGTCGCAGTTCGCCGTGGCGAGAATGGCGGCCGGACGCTGCCGCATCGCAACGTCGTTCATGAACTCGTCGAGATCGGTGCCTGGACCGGGGCCGAGTCGGGGATCGCGCTGCCGAAGCCGGCGCCGGGCCTCAGGACTGCCGTTCTCGTGCAGGGCAGGGGCGGCGGACCGATCGTGGCTGCCGCCACCGACTGACAAGGGCGATCCCGCCCCTTCGAGACCACTGGGCACGGCCGAGCGCCGGCCCGCAACCATGGTTCGCGCGCTGTCGGAGGGCGGCGCGGCGGACAGAGCGCGGCAAGCCGGGCATCCGGATCCGCTCCGCCCTCCATTTTTAAAGAGGAAGATCGACCATGAAGACCGCCATCAGGACCTTCGCAATGCCGCTGTTCGCCGCTGTGCTCGCCACCTGCGCATTCATGGCCACGGCTCAGGCCGAAGACGCCACGAAGCCCGATGCCATGGCCACCGATTCGATGAAGCCGGACTGCCCCGAGGGCAAGACCTGCGACGACGCCATGAAGCCCGACGCCATGAAGCCGGATGCGATGAAGCCGGATGCGATGGCACCGGATGCGATGAAGCCGGACGCCATGAAGCCGGACGCAATGGCTCCGGATGCCATGAAGCCGGATGCAATGGCTCCCGATGCAATGGCGCCGTCCAAGTAGGATCGCGACCAGCCGATGATCCGCCGGGCCGCGCATTCGTATCAAGCGGATACGCGGCCCGGTATCTCACCAGTTTGCGCCGGGAGGCCTGCCATGAGTGCCACGGACAGTTTTCTATCGATGACGCCTCAGCCAGCACGGCGCGTGCTGGTCAAGCGTCATTCGCTCGCCGTCCGCCTGACGCACTGGATCAATGTGCTCTGTCTCAGCTTCCTGCTGATGAGCGGGCTGCAGATATTCAACGCACATCCCGAACTCTATTGGGGTCAGTTCGGCGCCGATGCCGATCACTCATTCCTGGCGCTCGAGGCCGTTGACGACAATGGTGCGCTGAAGGGTGTGACGCGGATCGGCAGCGTCGAAATTCCGACGACCGGCGTGCTCGGCGCCTCCGTCATCAATGGCGAATTGCGGCCGCGTGGCTTCCCGACCTGGATCACGATTCCGAGCTATCGTGATCTCGCCGCCGGCCGACGCTGGCACTTCTTCTTCGCCTGGCTGTTCGTGATCAACGGGCTCGTCTATCTCCTCTACGGCTTCTTCGCGGGCCACTTTCGCCGCGATCTGGCGCCGAGGGCGGGCGAACTGACGCCGCGCCATCTCGCGCATGAGATTGTCGCGCATGCCCGTTTGCGCTTTCCCAAGGGCGACGCCGCGCGGCGCTACAACGTGCTTCAGAAGCTCACTTATCTCGCGGTTGCCCTCATCCTGCTGCCGCTGATGGTGGCGACCGGGCTGACGATGTCGCCGGGCATTGATGCGGCCGTTCCCTGGCTGGTCGATATCTTCGGCGGGCGGCAGTCGGCCCGCAGCATCCATTTCATCGCCGCGTCGCTGCTCGTCCTTTTCGTGATCGTGCATCTGGCGATGGTGCTGCTCTCGGGCGTCTTCAACAATCTTCGCTCGATGATCACCGGTCGCTACGCGATCGAGACCGAATTGCCGCCCGAGGGCGAGGAGCGCCGCTCATGACCATCCGGATCAATCGCCGCCGTTTCCTGATCGGCGCCGGCGTCACAGCAAGCGCCGCGGCGCTCTCAGGCTGTTCCTGGCTGACCGAGAACGACAGCGTCCAGCGCGTGCTGGCCATGGCGGAACGGTTGACCATGGGCTCGCAGCGCTTCCTGCTTTCTGATCAGGCGCTCGCCCGGGAGTTCACGGAGGCCGACCTCTCGCCGGTTTTCAAATCGAATGGAACCCATCGTCCGGACAGCGAAGCCTATGCGGCGCTTGCCGAAAACAACTTCGCCGATTGGCGCCTCGTCGTCGACGGGCTCGTCGAGCAGCCACTGAGCCTCTCGCTTGCCGATCTGAAAAAGCTGCCGTCGCAGACGCAGATCACGCGCCACGACTGCGTCGAAGGGTGGAGCGCGATCGGCAAATGGACCGGCGTGCCGGTCAGTCTGCTGATGATGACGGCTGGATTGAAGCCGGATGCACGTTATCTCGTGTTTCACTGTGCCGACGAATACGAGAAGACGCTGGACGGCAGCGGGCAGTATTATGAAAGCATCGATCTCGTCGACGCTTTTCATCCGCAAACGATCCTCGCCTACGGGATGAACGGCGAGGATCTCGCGGTCCCGCATGGCGCGCCGCTTCGTCTGCGTGTCGAACGCCAACTCGGCTATAAACAGGCCAAATATCTCATGCGCATCGAGGTGGTCGACAGCTTCGCCCGCTTCTATCGCGGCAAGGGCGGGTTCTGGGAAGATCGCGGCTATGAATGGTATGCGGGCATCTGACCGCCGGCCATCACTCCTGTTTCTCTGCATGGAAGGAGAATTCACATGGCAAGAATGACTTCACCGGCACGATCCGGCCGGATTCTGCGCTCTGCATCGTGGCTCACCGGCGCGCTCGCTGCGGCGACGTTCGTCGCTTGGGGCATTGGTGGTCCCGCATCCGCCGCGGAAGGCGCGTTCGTCATCCCTGCGCCGAAGGTCGACCAAGCCTCGACGGGGAAGACGGAAACCGCGGTGATCGCCGGCGGCTGCTTCTGGGGTGTCCAGGGCGTCTTCCAGCATGTGAAGGGCGTAACCAACGCGGTCTCCGGCTATTCCGGCGGCGGCGCCTCCACAGCGCATTATAACGTCGTCGGCACTGGCGAGACCGGTCATGCCGAGTCGGTCGCCGTAACCTTCAATCCGAAGGAAATCAGCTACGGCCAGATCCTGCAGATCTATTTCTCGGTTGCGCATGATCCGACCGAGTTGAACCGCCAGGGTCCGGACACCGGAACGCAGTATCGGTCGGCGATCTTCTTTGAAGGCGCGGATCAGAAGAAGGTGGCTGAGGCTTATGTGGCGCAGCTTGGTGCAGCCGGCGCCTATCCGGATAAGATCGTTACCGAGATCTCGCCGCTCAAGGGCTTCTATCCGGCCGAGGCCTATCATCAGGACTTCCTGACCCTGAACCCTGATTATCCCTATATCGTCTACAACGATCTGCCGAAAATCGAAAACCTGAAGCGCCTCTTTCCGGCGCTCTATCGCGACAAGCCGGTGCTGGTTTCTGCAGCGAACGGCTGATGCGAACGTCACCTCTCCCTGTCAGGGCGAGGTGACGCCCGCCGAGCGGGATCAGGCGGCAGCGCCCGGCACGAACACCATCGCAACGCCGTTCATGCAGTAGCGCAGGCCCGTCGGCTTCGGCCCGTCATTGAAGACATGGCCGAGATGGCCGCCACAGCGGCTGCAATGAACCTCGGTGCGCGTCATGCCGAACGACGAGTCGACGGTCGTGCCGACGGCATGATCCAGCGGCTGCCAGAAGCTCGGCCAACCGGTGCCGCTCTCGAACTTCGTCTTCGAGGAGAACAGCGGCAGCGCGCATCCGGCGCAGGCGAATGTGCCGGCGCGATGTTCCTCGAGCAGCGGGCTCGATCCGGGCGTCTCCGTACCTTCCTGGCGAAGGACCGAATATTGATCGCCGGTCAGCTTCTTCTTCCACTCTGCGTCGGAATAGCTGACGGCAAAGGTGCCCGTCGCGGCCGTCGCGGGCGCCGTATAGCGTCCCTTCGCAAGCATGCCGGCGCCGAGCGCCAAGGCGCCAGCGCCGAGCAGAAATCGGCGATTCATCATGGTGGGTCTCCCAAAGCTGCCAAGACCCGAAGGCGGGCCTCTTGGGAGATACGGCGCGCGCCACCTGATCGTGACACCGCGCCGTCCCGATCACCGACAGTTGAACGGCGGATGCTACTGCACCGCCGAGAATGCGGTCGGCTGCAGGAACTGGCTGGAGACATTGGCGACGATCTGCCCGTCCTTCTCGCTCTCGCTCCGTCCCTTGATCCAGTCGGGATCGGCCATGAAGGCGGACCATTTCGCCTGGCGCTCCGCGAGCGATTCCCACGCGATCAGATAAGTCAGCGCATTGTTGGATTCACCGATCATCGTCGTCCAGAAGCCGGCTTGGCGGATGCCGTGCTTGTCCCAGAGACCGAGCGTGACGTTCTGGAAGCGGTTGAGTAGGTTCGGCAGGCGGCCGGGCAGGCAAGTGTAGATCCTGAGTTCGTAGATCACGTCGATGCATCCGTCTCTGGTTGCGCGGTTGAACGCGGGAAGGGGAGCATGGAGTGGCCAGTCGCGTCGGACAAGCCCCGAAGGTCAGCCGAAGCGGGCGAGCGTGAAGATGTCGAGCGCGGGCGCGCGCGGATGGCCGAGAACCATTTCGGCGGTCATGCGTCCGACCAGCGGTCCCAGCGTGTAGCCATTCGCAGTGGCGGCGATGTAGAGGCCCGGCGCGCCGGGAATTTCGCCCATCAATGGCGCACCGTCGATATTGACGTTCATGGCGGCCCAGCTCCGCAGCAGGTTGAGGCCGGCCAGCGCCGGGACCGTGCGTGCCGCGACCCAGAGATTGCCTTCGATGCTCTCGCGCAGCACCCGGGCAAAGCCGGTCGATGAGTCGGTGCCGGCTGTCCAGGCGCCGCCGATGATCAGATTGCCGTTGGCCGCCTGCTTCATGGTGAGGTGCCGGTCGGCATGGGCGACGAGCTGGCCGAGGATCGGCCGCGTCGGCTCCGTCACCAGCATCTGCAGGGGCGCGCCGCGGATCGGCAGTGCGACGCCGGCAAGAGCACCCACATGGCGCGACCAGCCGCCGGCGGCGATCACCACGCGACGCGCACTGATCGTCGCCGCGCCGGTCGTCACCGTGAAGCGCGCGCCATCGCGGCTGATGGATTTCACCGCATGACCATGGCTGAAGCGGGCGCCGCAACGCTTTGCTTCCGCGACAAGCGCCGGCGTTGCCTTCAGCGGGTTGATCTTGCCTTCAAGCGGGCAATGCGAGGCGACGACCATGCGCTCCGAGATCTGCGGGGCGATCCGGGCGAGATCGGCGCGGCCGATCACCTCGACATCGATGCCGACGCTGCGCTCGGCTTCAACTTTGCGGCGCAGGAAATCCGTCTGGTGATGGTTCTCGGCAACCATCAGACCGCCAGTCGTGGTGATCTCGAAATCCGCGCCTAGTTCGGCCTCGAGCGCTTTCCACAGCAGCACGGCGTCGCGCTGCAGCGGCAGTGTCTGCAGCGCCGGATTGCCGCCGGCCATCGCCTTCTGGCCGAAATCCCATGACAGGAGTTGCACATGCAGGCTGCCGGCATTGCCGCCGGAGGCCTGGCTGTTGGCGGGGCCGGCGTCGATGACGACCGTGTCCATGCCGCCGCGCGCCGCATAGAGCGCCGTGGAGACGCCGATGATCCCGGCGCCGATAACCAGAAGGTCGCAGGTTGCGGCGAGCGGATCGGCGACGAGCGCGACTGGTGGATGTGGCCGCGTTTCGACTTCGCGGTGCCCGCCCCATTCCGGCTTCTCGCTGCCGAGCATGATCGCCGGCACCGGCTTCTCCGGCGCCTGGGGCGCGAAGAGATCGGCTGGCTTGGCCGCGGAAAGGTCACCATCCCGCAACAGGCGGAGCGCCTCGCCGGCGCAATAGCGCCCCTGGCAGCGGCCCATGCCGAGCCGGGTCTGTCGCTTGAGACTGCCGAGGTCGCGGATGCCGCTGGCGCGGACAGTGGCTATCTGCCCGGCCGTCACGTTCTCGCAGCGACAGATGATCGTATCCGGCAGGTTCGCCGCCGCCGATGCTGGCGCGGCGAAAGCGGTCCATAGATGGCGCTGGAATCGCAGCGCCCGAGCCTTTGCCTGACGCGCCTCTGCACGCTCGGCATCGGGCACGCCACGGCCGAGCGCGGCGAGCATCGCTGCGCCGGCAATCTCGCCTTCGGCTGCCGCGACCTTTCTCCCGCCGCCTTCGCCGCCATCGCCGGCGATCCAGACCGGCAAGGAGCCCGAGCGCCCTTCGGCATCGCGAACCGCTTTCGGGAAGCCGTGGCTTGGATCGACAATCACCGGGCCGCCCAGCATACGAACAAGCGTCGTCGACGGCACGAAGCCATAACCGAGTGCGACTGTATCGACCCCGAAGCGAAGCTCCGCGCCACTGCCAGACACCGCGACCGCGCGCGCCGCTTCGGCTTTGCCGTCGCCTTGGACGGCGGCGAGTCTGTAGCCTTCATGAAGCGGGATTCCTGTGCGGGCGAGTTCGGCCCGCATCCGCAAGCCCTGCAGCGTCAGCGCGGGATCGGCCGCCAGCATTCCAGCGAAGGTGGAGACGCTGCGGAAATGGCTCGGCCGGCCGCTTTCGAGCACGGCGACAACATGACCCCCGCCGCGCGCGATCTCCAGCGCCGCCTGCCAGTTGAGCGGTCCGTTGCCGGCGATCAGGATGCGCGCGCCCGGGACGATGCGATAACTGCGCGCCAGCGTCTGCAGCGCGCCCGTCGTCATCACGCCGGGAAGTGTCCAGCCGGGGAGAGGCGTCGGCCGCTCATAGGCGCCGGTGGCGATAAGCACGGTCCTCGCTGTGATCAGCCCGGCGCCAGCCGCGCCGATCGTTGCGAGGCTGACCTTCCCGCTCTCGATCCCCGCCTGCCAAACCGCCTGGCCCGGCCGGACTTCGGCACCTAGCGCCATGACTTCTTCGATGAGGCGGCGTCCTTCGGCGAATTGTGCATCCTCGCCGCCAGACAAGAAGCGCTGCGAGGCGGCCAGCGGCTTGAAATACTGGCCGCCCGGCTGGTCGCGCTCGTCGAGAATGATCGGTCTGACGCCGCCTTGTGCCAATACACGTGCGGCTGCGAGGCCGGCGGGACCGGCGCCGATGATGACGGCGTCGTGCGATTCCGGTCTGGGATCGCCCGAAGGCGGATCGCCGAGCGGCGCGAGTGCCGCCTTTTGCGGATCATTCCGCCGGACGGTCATGCCCGGCTCGGCCTTCACCATGCAGGCGCGTTGCCCGCCGCGCCCATCGATCTCGACGAGACATTCCTGACACGCGCCCATGCCGCAGAAGATGCCGCGCCGTGTATCCGGCCCCGCCTGCCGAAGACCGAGATGGCCCGCCGCGGCGAGGCTGGCCGCGAGGCTCTCGCCGGCGCGGGCGGCAATCGTTTCGCCCTCGAAGCTGAAGGCGATCGCCGCGCCGGACGGTTCGACACCGCCCCCATGAAGGCGCAGCCGCTCGCCGAAAGGCATGATCAGGCGGCCCTCGCCAGCCTGACGCCGGCGGCGCGCAGAGCGGCCTCGACCATCGGCCATTCAGCGTCCGGCAGCGGCAGCCTTGGCGCGCGCGGCCCGCCTACATCGCGTCCCATGAGAGACAGCGCCGCCTTGGTGGCCGTGACATAGCGATGACCACCGACAAGGCGGATCACGGGCAGCGCCTGCGCATAAAGGCTGCGCGCGCCGTCGAAATCGCGATGGTCGGCCCAGCGCGTAAAGATCCCGGCGAGCTCGCGCGGCATCAGGTTGGAGCCGACCGCGACCCATCCCTCCGCCCCGGCGAGGAAGGATTCGAAGCCCATGATGCCGCCGAATACTGTCATCCGGTCGCCGCAGAATTCGAGGATGTCGCGGATGCGCGTGACATCCATGGTCGATTCCTTGATGTAGCCCACCGTATCGATCCGGCTCAGCCGCTCGACGATGCGCGGCGTCAGGTCGACATTCGCCGTCGCCGGATTGTTGTAGATCATGATCGGAATCGAAAGCGCTTCGCCGATGCGGCGATAGTGCTCGAAGAGTTCGTCCTCGGTGGGTGTCGAATAAAAGGGCGGGATGATCATGACGCCGTCCGCCCCAAGCGCCTCTGCCTCGCGCGAATAGCGGATGACGTCCTCGGTGCGCTCGGCACCGGTGCCGATCAGGACCGGAACGCGGCCGGCTGCAGTGTCGATGACGGACTTCGCGACGTCATGGCGTTCCTCATCCGTCATGGAGAGGAATTCACCCGTCGAGCCAAGCGGCACAAGCCCATGGATGCCTTCCGCGATCTGCCAATCGACCATGTCCGCCGTGGCCGTGAGGTCGACGGCGCCGCTCTTGTCGAACGGCGTGATCATGACGGTGAAGGTTCCGCGAAATGTCTTGGTCACGGGGACTTTCCTGTGTCGTCCAGGCCAACGGGCCAGGCTAAGGATTCGAAGGAGAGGAGGGCGCAAAAGCCGAGCGCATCGGGCGCGATGTCGCCGCGCCCGGCACGGAGCAGGCCGCAATCGGGATGGGCACCGGCATTCATGCCGCGTTCTCCGGCGCTTCGCCTTGGGACGCCGTGCCGCACCAGCGCGTCATGATGGTCGCGGCGACCGTCACAGTGCGGAGATGATCCTCGATATCGACCCATTCATCATGGCCGCCGGCATGCGTGAGGTTGCCACAGAGCGGTCCGAGGCCTATCGCGGGAATGCCCTTCTGCACCAGCGGATTGCGGATGTCGCTCGACGTGTGCATCGGATTGACCCGGGCCGCGATGCCCGTGATGTCGGCGATCGCGCGAGCCGCGATCTCGTAGAGCGGATGATCGTCGGCAACGTCGCTGCCGCTGACGCCCGAGAGCCAGCGCAGCGTCGGCGGGTGCTGTGAAAGGAAGGCATCATCGGCGGCGGCCGCCGCAAGCGCGACCTCGACTTCCGCCTGCACAGCCTTCATGCTTTCGGTCGGCGGGAAGGAGATTGAACCGGAAAGGCGCAATCCCGCCGGCACGCGCTGGCGCATGCCATCGTCGCCAGCCGAGATCGACGCGATCAGGATGTTGGTCGAGCGCCCGACGGCGGCTTCGAGCCTTGGATGATGGATGCGCGCGCCCCGTCTTGCATCCAGCCGCCGCAGCGCATCGATCAGCAACATCGCCTTGTCGAGCGGATGCACGGCCTGGTGGGCGAAGGCGGTATGGCTCGGCTCCTGTGTCGCAGGCGGCACACCGGCCACCTCGATCTCGAATTCGAGCACGCCCGAAGCGAACGCCTTAATTTCGGCAAGCCCGGCCCCGGATTCCGCAGGATGAAGATAGAGCGCGCCCTCCGCCGAAGGGCCGCGCTCAAGCACCGCCGCAATGCCGCGCGCATGACGTTTGCTGGGCGTGATCGCGACTGCGAGGGCGCCCGCGAGCGAAAGCCCGGCCTTGCGGAGGGCGGCAAGCGCCGCGACCACCGCGGCGACCCCCGCTAGATCGTCGGCGATGCCCCAACCATGCATCCGACCTTCCGCAACACTCGCCGCGAATGGGTCGTGCTGCCAGTTTGTGGCGTCCGTGAAGCGCTCGCTGTCGGGATGGGCGAAGACCAGCAGGCTGCGACCCGTGCCGTCACCGGCGAAGCGGGCAACGACGGCGCGCCGCTTGCCTGCATCCATCGCCGGACCGGTCGCGAATTCGTCGATCAGCGGCACATCGGCCGGTTCATAGCTGATGCTCTCGATCAGACCGCCAAGGGCAGCAAGCGCGTCGGCAACCCGGTCGAGTACGGCCGCTTCGCCTTGCTTCTGCAGCGCGACCAGTTCGGCCAGGAGCGCCACGGCCTCGTCCCTGCCGGCTTCAACGGCAGCGGCAAGGGCCTCGGCGGCAGAAATATCTGGGGATAGGGTCATGCGGTTCGGGTGGTCGGGAAAGCGATTTCGAAGGCTGGGGCAAGCTGAGTCGGAACTGAACACCGTCAGTATACAACATCAATGCAACGAGAATTCCAAGTCGATTGAAGGCAATGGGGCGCCTGCCTTTGCCGCCTCGATATCCGCTGGGCGCCATTGTCGGTCACGTCGCAGCCCATTGATGTATCGGCCTTTCCAAGCGAATGCGTCGCGAGCGCCAAAAAATTCGCCGGCAAGAAGGCTCGCACCAACGGCCAGAATCGTGCCCGGGGCTCTACCATTCGTTGTCCGCCAAAATCACTTGCGTCGCCGCCGCTTTTGACGTGTTCTTCCTTTGTGTACCGATCGCATGCAGAGCTGCCGGATAGTCTGGCGTGAACGAGGCTCGAAGCGTGCGGTCAGGACCTTTCAGGGGCAGGTTCCGTCGTCGCGACATGGACTGTGTCACGTTTCAGCCCGAGATTGCGGAATGCGCAACGGGGATGGCCGTGTCATGATCGGCGCGGGCCATCAAGGCGACATCGACAAAGCTGGTTGAACAGCGCGATATCAAAGGGAACAGTGATGATGGATGCAAGACGGGTTTCGAGGCTGCTGTCGGTCGGCATGGCGGCGGCGCTCGCTTCGAGCGCGCTGATGCCTATTGCCCAGGCGATGGCTCAGGACGCCGGGACGCTGGTCGTCGACACGGCTTTTCAGCTGAAGACCGCCGATCCGGCGCGCGAGTTCGAGCCGACGGCGAACCTGATCCTGCATCCGGTCTATGAGACGCTGGTCACCTTCAAGGGCAGCGACCTGACCAAGGTAGAGCCCTCGCTGTCCGAGGCGCCGGTCGTCTCGGCAGACGCCAAGACCTTCACCTTCCAGTTGAACCCTGCCGCGAAATTCAGCGATGGCTCGCCTGTGACGGTCGATGACGTCATCTTCTCGCTCAACCGCGTCAAGAACGTGAAGGGCAGCCCATCCTTCCTGCTCGACGGCGTCACCGTATCCAAGGGCTCCAAGGAAGGCGAAGTCGTTCTGACGACGGAGCAGCCCGATCCGGGCCTGCCCTACAAGCTCGCCAATCCGGCCGTCGGCATCGTCAATGCGAAGGTTGTCACGGCCAATCAGGGCTCGGCCGCGGCTGATGCCGACAAGACCGATCGTGCCGACGCGTTCTTTGCGACCACCTCGGTCGGCTCGGGGCCCTATGTGCTCGAGAAGTTCGACATGGCGGCCGAGGTCGTGCTGAAGCGCAACGACGCCTATTGGGGCGAGAAGCCGAAATACGAGCAGATCGTCATCCGCAACGTCGAGACCAGCGCGCAGCAGATGAACGTCATGCGCGATGACAGCCAGATTGCGCTCGATCTGCGCCCCGACCAGCTCGATGCCATCAAGGATGCTGCCTACACGATTTCGGTCCCCAGCGCCGACGTCGTGTTCATGTTCACGAACTCGAATGCGGATATCTCGCCGGTCGCGGCCAATTCGGATTTCCAGACCGCGGTTCGGCTCGCCATCGACTATGACGGCATCGTCAACATAGCGGGCGAGGGTGCGGTTCGGCCGGGCTCGATCATCCCCACCATGTTCGCAGGCTCGCTGCCGACTTCGGAAGGCCCGACGCGCGATGTCGAGGCGGCCAAGGCCGCGCTCGCGAAGAGCGGCATCAAGGATCCCACCATCGAGCTGACTTACGTCTCGGACATCACCAAGAACGGCGTCTCATTCGCCGATGTCGCGGCCAAGATGCAGTCCGATTTGAAGGATGTCGGCATCACGGCCACCTTGAAGCCGTCGCCGGTTTCGACCTTTCTCGATGACTACCGTGCAGGCACGCTGCCCTTCACCATCGTGTGGTGGGGTCCGGACTTCCCCGATCCGAGCGACTATCTTCTCTTCGGGCCTGGCGAAAAGGTCGGCTTGCGCGCCGGCTGGAAGGCGGGCTCTTCGCCCGCAATCACCGAGATCGCCAAGAAGGCCGCCGTCGAGATCGACCAGACGACGCGCACCAAGCTCTATGACGAATGGCAGAAGAAGCTGAACGCCGAGGGTCCGTTCACCGGCCTGTTCCAGCCGGCCTTCTCCATGGCGAGTTCCAAGACGCTCGAACCGGTCGAATATAACGCGATGTGGACGATCGACCTGACGGCGATCTCGCCCGCCAAGCAGTAAGCGCCCAGGTTCGGCAATGTCATATCTTCGGACGTCCTGGTATGCGTTGCCGAACCTCCTTCGTTTCGTGCTGCGCCGGCTCTTCGTCGGCGTGTTGCTGTGCCTCGGTGTCACCCTCATTTCGTTCATCCTGACGCAGGTGGTGCCGGGCGATCCGGTTTCGGCCAATCTTGGCGACCGCGCCGCGAGCGATCCTGTCATCGTTGCTGTCTTTCGCGAGCGTTACGGCCTCGACAAGCCTTTGCCCGAACAATACGCGCTCTATCTGCAGCGTCTCGTGCAGGGCGACCTCGGCGAGTCGCAGCAGACGCATCGCCCCGTCACCACCGATCTCGGCCAGTATCTGCCGGCGACGATCGAGCTCGCCTCGGCAGCGATGATCCTGGCGCTGGTCTTCGGCATTGCGCTCGGCGTCATCGCGGCGATCAAGCGCGATGGCTGGCCGGACCAGCTCATCCGCATCATCTCGCTGGCGGGCGTCTCGGTGCCAACCTTCTGGCTGGCGCTGGTGACGCTCTATGTCTTCTTCTTCAAGCTCGGCATCGCGCCGGGCGTCGGCCGGCTCAATCCAGGCGGCAAGGCGCCACCGGCGATCACCAACATGTTCACGATCGACTCGCTGCTGACAGGGCAGTGGGCGACGTTCAGCACCGCCATCAGCCATATCGTGCTGCCAGCGCTGGTGCTCGCGATCTATACGGTCGGCTCGATCACGCGCTTCACTCGCGCTGCCATGCTGGAGTCGCTCAATCAGGACTATGTTCGCTCGGCCCGCGCCAAGGGGCTGCCTGAGCGCACGGTGATCCTGCGCCATGCAATGCGGCCGGCGCTGGCGGCGATCGTCACGGTGGCCGGCATGGCCTTCGGCCGCATGCTCTCGGGCACCGTGTTGGTCGAATCCGTGTTTTCCTGGCCCGGTATCGGCCAATATGCCTACAAAAGCGCACTGGCGCTCGACCTTCGCGCCATCATGGGCGTCAGCCTCGTGGTCGCGGTCATCTACATCGTCGTCAACATGGCCGTGGATCTCATCTACGCGCTCATCGACCCGCGGATACGCCTCGGATGAGCGAAAGCAGTCTCTCCGCACCCGAACTGGTCGTGCTGCCGCGTCGCCGCTTCCTGCGTCGCTCGGCCTGGACGCAGCCGCTCGGTCTGGTTGGCCTCGCGCTGCTCGTTGCCATCGTGCTGATGGCGGTGCTCGCGCCCTGGCTCTCCGCGCATGGACCGATCGAGCAGGGCGCCCGCCGCTTCATGGCGCCGAGCGCCGAACATTGGTTCGGCACCGACCAGCTCGGCCGCGATGTCTTCGCCCGCGTCATCTATGGCGCGCGGGTGTCGCTGCCCTATGCGCTGCAGCTTGTCATCATGGCGAGCGTGATCGGCACGATCGCCGGTGCAATCGCCGGCTATTTCGGCGGCTGGATCGATGGCGTCATCATGCGCGCCGCCGATCTCGTGATGGCATTCCCGGATATCATCCTTGCGATGGCGGTGGTCGCGGCGCTCGGGCCCGGCCTCTTCAATGCCGTGCTTGCCGTCGTGGTGGTGAGCTGGCCGATTTATGCCCGCGTCGTCCGCTCGATGCTGCTGACGATCCGCGACGAGCCCTATGTCCAGTCGAGCCGGCTGCTCGGCGTCTCCTCGGCGCGGGCGCTCTGGGTCGATGTGCGGCCGAACGTGGTGGGCCCGCTGATCGTGCTGGCGGCGCTTGAATTCGGCCATGCCGTTCTGATCCTCGCCGGCCTTTCCTTCCTCGGCCTCGGCGCGCAGCCGCCAGCGCCCGAATGGGGGTCGATGGTCTCGGACGGCTCCAAATATTTCGACAAATGGTGGCTGAGCGTCTTTCCCGGCCTCGCTATCCTGCTGGTGGTGCTTGCTGCGAATTTCGTCGGCGACACGTTGCGCGACGCGCTCGATCCGCGCACCGCCAAGGCGTTCCGCTGATCATGGCAAGCGTTTCGACCAAGCCGCCGCTGCTGTCGATCGAGGGTCTGACGATCTCGCTGCCGACCGCGGAGGGGCAGCGCGCCGAGGCGGTGCGCGGCGTCGATCTGGCCATCGGGCGCGGCGAGATCGTTGGTCTCGCCGGGGAGAGTGGCAGCGGCAAGACTTTGACGGCGCTGTCCGTGCTCGGCCTGCTGCCGGGCGGGGCGCGGCCGGTTGGGCGCATTCTTTTCGAGGAGCGCGATCTTCTGGCGAGCGGACGGGCGGCGCGTTCCGTCCGCGGCGCCGAGGTCGCGATGGTTTTTCAGGACCCAATGACGGCGCTGCATCCGATGCTGTCGATCGGCCGGCAGATGACGGAACATGTCCGCTTTCACCTTCGCCTCAGCCAGCATGCGGCCGATACCGTCGCCGTCGAAATGCTCGATCGCGTGCGCATCCCGAACCCGCGCGAGGCGATGACGCGCTATCCGCACCAGTTCTCGGGCGGCATGCGCCAGCGCATCGCCATCGCCTCGGCCCTTGCCGCCGGGCCGAAGCTGCTCATCGCCGATGAGCCGACGACCGCGCTCGACGTCACCGTGCAGGCCGGCATTCTCCGTCTCATCGAAGGATTGCGGCGTGAGCTCCAGCTGTCCGTGCTGTTGATCACGCATGATCTCGGCGTCATGTCAGCGCTCGCCGACCGGGTCTATGTCATGTATGCCGGCCGCGTGGTGGAACGCGGGGCGCGCGCCGATGTGCTGGCGCAGCCGCGGCACCCCTATACGCGCGGGCTGCTCGATGCCTTGCCGCATGGCAGCCCCTCGGATCACCCGTTGCGCGCGCTGCCGGGCTCTCCGCCCGCAATCGGGCGCTTTCCGGCCGGCTGCGCCTTTCATCCGCGCTGCCGCTTCGCCGAGGACATCTGCCGGGCCGATGTGCCGGACCTGATGCCGGTCGCACCCGGCCGCGCGATTGCCTGCCCCATCGATCCGCTCGCGGCGGTGCCGGCATGAGCCTCTTGTCGATCCGAGACCTCGTCGTGCGCTATCGCGGCCATTCGGGCGCGACGGTAACGGCCGTCGCCGGCTGTGATCTCGATGTCGAGGAAGGGCAGATCGTGGCGCTGGTCGGCGAGTCCGGCTGCGGCAAGTCTTCGCTCGGCAAGGCAGCGGTCGGCCTGATCCGCCCGGCCGCGGGCAGCGTCACCTTCGATGGCGAGCCTGTCGAGCCACTTGGCCAGCGCGCGCGTCCTGCCGCGCAGCGGCGGCTGCAGATGGTGTTTCAGGATCCGTTTTCCTCGCTCAATCCGCGACGACGTATTGCGGATCTCATCGGCGACGGGCTGCGCGTCTCCGAATTGCATGGCGGCCGGCAGCTTTCGGTTGGCGAGTGCCTTGAGCGCGTCGGCCTCTCCGCCGGCATCGCCGATCGCTTTCCGCATCAGTTCAGCGGTGGCCAGCGACAGCGCATCGCTATCGCCCGCGCGCTCGCCGCCCAGCCACGCTGCATCGTTGCCGACGAGCCGATTTCCGCGCTCGATGCCTCCGCGCAGGCTTCGATCGCCAATCTGCTCGTTTCACTGGTCGATGATCTGAAAGTCGGGCTGCTCTTCATTTCGCATGACCTCTCGATCGTCCGACGCATCGCCGACATCACGACGGTCATGTATCTCGGCCGCGTCGTCGAGACGGCGCCGAGTGAACCGCTCTGGCGGGCGCCGCTGCATCCCTATTCGGCCGGCCTCATCGGCGCGATCACGGAGCCGGACGGCCGAGGCCGCATGCCGGCCGACCTTCCAGGCGACGTTCCCGATCCTGCCGCGCCGCCGCCCGGCTGCCGCTTCCATCCACGCTGCCCCATCGCCATCGATCGCTGCTCGGTCGAGGTTCCGGAGCGTCGCCTGCTCGGTCCGGGCAGGACAGCCGCCTGTCATCTTGCGGAGCCGGTCGCAGCCTTCGTCTGATGCGCCGCGCTTCGCCGCCAAACTGGAGTTCATGATGTCCCGATATCAGCAACGCATGCAGCGCTTTCAGTCCCTGATCGCCGGCGCGGCCGACCTTGTATTCTTCCACATCGGAACCGATCTCGATTATCTGACCGGCATCCATCGCGATATTCCCAATTACGGCCGCGTGCTGCATCCGGGCGCCTGGCTTGAGGGCGCCTGGCTCTCGGCCGAGCGGGCACCAATCCTGACACTGCCGCGGATGACGGCCGAGCTCGGCGGCAAGGGCGGTATTTCCGGCTTCGAGATCCGCGTGCTCGGCGACTGGGATGATCCGGCCGTCATGGCCAAGGGCATCATCGACGAGATGAAGCTGCCGGCCTCGCCGCGTATCGCGGTCAGCGAGAATGCCGAGGCGGAATCGCTGATCCAGATTCAGAAGCTTATTCCGGATGCCCGCTTTGTCTCGGCGACGGCACTGCTGCGCAAGCTCCGTGTCATCAAGGATGCCGAGGAAATCGAAACAATGCGCGCCGCCGGCAAGATCACGGAGGCGGCGCTCACCGATGCTATCGCGACCTTCAAACTCGGCATGACCGAGCTCGATGTCGTTGCCGAGCTCGACTACCAGATGAAGCGGCACGGCTCGCTGGGTCCGTCCTTCACGACGTCGCTCTACAACACCGGTACCAACCACCCGATGCTGCTGGGCCAGCCGCTGAAGACCTGGCCCCGCAAGCTGAATCCGCCTGTCTCCGTGCTGCTCGACTTCGGCGCCGTGCATGACGGCATGTGCTACGACTATGGGCGCACGGTTTCCTTCGGCACGCCCAGCGCCGAGCAGATCAAAGTGCATCGCCTGATCATGGATTCGCAGGCGGCCGGCATCGCGGCTCTGAAGGCGGGGCAGGCGACCTGCGCCGAGGTCGACAAGGCCGCGCGCGATGTGATCGCTGCGGCCGGCTATGACAAGGCGTTCCGTCACCGTCTCGGCCACGCCATCGGCTCCGACGTGCATGAGCCGCCCTTCCTGACCAAGGGCAGCGACACCGTCGTTCAGGAGGGCATGATCTTCACCGTCGAGCCGAGCATCCTGCAGGATGGCAGCTTCAGCGCCCGCGTCGAAGACTGTATCGTGGTCCGGCCCGGCGGCGGCGAGCCGCTGACGCGCGGCTTCCAGGATCTGATCGTCGTCGAGTGAGACTAATGCGGCTTGCCGGCGGGGCGGTCGGTCTCGTCGGCGGCTGCGGCCTCCGCCGTGCGGCGGCGGTGAATGGCAGCGCCGAGCGCGGCGACCCAGGTCCGCGCCGGCTTGAAATCGGGGTCCGCGACGCCGTTCTCGATCTCGGCGATCAGCGTGTCCAGCTTCAAGGTGATGACGTCGAGCGTCTCGCGGTCATAACGGTCGGTTGACGGGTCCGCCTCGACCTCGCGGCGGATGATCGCGAGCGCGTCGCGCCAGGCGACCGGGTCGGCGAAGGTGACATCCTGCTGGAGCGCGTGATGCAGCGCGCCGAGAAGCTCGAGAACGTCCATTGGTGGGGTCTCCTGCGATCGGTTGACTGACCTTATCGGCCGGGTGGCGGCATGCTTCAACCCCGAAGCGCCGAGATCGGGCAGCGTGGCATCCTGCGCCTTCCGCGCTCCGGTGTTTCATACTAGCTTGGCGACCCGCCGTCCGGGGCGGATCAAGGGCGGCTGGAGGCCAGCGTGGACGTTCCGAGCTACGACATCTTCGTCATCGGCGGCGGCATCAATGGCTGCGGCATTGCGCGCGACGCTGTCGGCCGGGGCTATAGCGTCTGCCTCGCCGAGATGAACGACCTTGCGAGCGGCACGTCCTCGGCCTCGACAAAGCTGATCCATGGCGGCTTGCGCTATCTCGAATATTACGAGTTTCGTCTGGTACGCGAGGCGCTGATGGAGCGCGAGGTGCTGTGGGCGCTGGCGCCGCACATCATTCACCCTATGCGTTTCGTGCTGCCCTATGCCAAGGGCCTGCGGCCGGCCTGGCTGATCCGCCTCGGCCTTTTCCTCTATGATCATATCGGCGGCCGGAAACTGCTGCCGGCCACGCGAACGCTCGACATGCGCCGCGATCCGGCCGGGAAGCCGTTGAAGCCCGGCTTCACCACGGCCTTCGAATATTCCGATGGCTGGGTCAACGATGCGCGCCTCGTCGTGCTCAATGCGAGAGATGCCGCCGATCGCGGCGCCGCCGTCCATGTGCGCACAAAGGTCGTCTCGGCGCGGCGCGACGGCGACCAATGGCTGGTGACGATGGAGAACCGGCGGAGCGGCGCGCAGCAGACCGTGCGCGCGCGCCTCATCGTCAATGCGGCCGGACCGTGGGTCGATCACGTCCTGACCGACGCACTCGGTCGCAACGATGCGCATCATGTCCGCCTCGTGCAGGGCAGCCATATCGTCGTGAAGAAGAAGTTCGACGATCCGCGGGCCTATTTCTTCCAGAACCGCGACGGCCGCATCATCTTTGCTATTCCCTATGAGGATGAATTCACGCTGATCGGCACCACCGACCAGGACTATCCCGGCGATCCGCACAACGTGGTGATCAGCGAAGGCGAGATCGATTATCTCTGCGCTGCCGCCAGCGAATATTTCGTCGAGCCGGTCACGCCCGCCGATATCGTCTGGACCTATTCAGGCGTTCGCCCGCTCTTCGACGATGGCGCCTCGAAGGCCCAGGCCGCGACGCGTGACTATGTGCTGAAGGATGAGCCGGTTCCGGGCGCACCGGCGATCAACGTCTTCGGCGGCAAGATCACCACGTATCGCCGCCTTGCCGAATCCATGCTGGAGAAGATCGAGCATCATCTCGGCAAGAAGGGCGAACCGTGGACAGCATCAAAACCGCTGCCGGGCGGGGAGTTCCCCGCGACCGGCTTCGAGCCGGAACTGGCGCGCCTCTCGGCAGCCTTTCCGTTCCTGAGGCCGTCGCATGCCCGGCGGTTGCTCCGGCTCTACGGCACGCGTGCCTTCATCATGCTGGGCGACGCGAAGAGCGAGGCCGGTCTGGGGCGTCGCTTCGGGGCGGATCTCTTCGAGGCAGAGACCCGCTATCTCGTGGCTCACGAATGGGCGGCGAGCGCCGAGGACATTCTCTGGCGCCGCACCAAGCTCGGCCTTCGCTTCAGCAAGGACGAGACCTTCGCGCTGGACGCCTGGCTGGCAGAATCTTCAGTCGGGGCGGTCGCGGAATAAGACTCCGCGGGGCCTACCGTTTCTTCCAGAGAAACGCGCCGCCCTCGATGCCGGCCTCGTTGTCGGCAAGGCTGACATTCTTCGTCACGTCCAGCTCGACATGCTTGGCATTGCCGCCACCGATATAGAGACGGTCATAATGGAGCAGGGTGTAGATCAGGCCGATCGCCTTCTCGACGCGCTTGTTCCAGTGCTTCTTGCCCTTATCCTCGAAAGCGGCATTGCCGAGATATTCGTCATAGGTCTTGTCGCCGTGGATCGGATGGTGAGCCAATTCCATATGCGGCATCAACTCGCCATCGCGGAACAGCGCCGTGCCGGCGCCGGTGCCGAGCGTCAGCACGAATTCGAGGCCCTGGCCCGAGACGATCGCCATGCCCTGCATCTCGGCGTCGTTGATGATGCGGACCGGATGTCCGCCGAGACGCTTGGATAGGCCGTCGGCGAGGTTGAAGCCCGCCCAGTCCTCGGTGCCGAGATTGGGGGCTGTCAGGATACAGCCATTGCGAACGACGCCCGGAAAACCGACCGCGATGCGGTCATAGGGCGGGAAATCCACCACAAGGCCGGCGATGGCGTCGAGAAACACCTTGGGCGGACAGGGATGAGGCGTTTCCACCCGCGCGCGCTCGTTGATGAGCGCGCCCTTGTCGTCGATCACGGCCGCCTTCAGTCCGGTGCCGCCGACATCGATCGCGAGAATGCCCGTCACGTTCTTCTCCATGGCTGATATCAGCGGCTGCCGCGATGCGCATCGTGGCGCGCCCGCTCAACCGTGACCTCGAAGTCGACATTCTCCCAGCGGTTGGAATCCGGCCAGAAGAAGGTGAAGTGGATGGTGCGGCCGGCCGCAATGCGCGCCGTATCGATGTCGAGCATCTGGATGCCGAAGGCGTTGCGGGCAGTCGGCGTATCCTCCGTCGTCGCCCAATTATCCTTCGACCAATGCACGATGGCCGGGGCTTCGACCTCGATCCTGAGGGCGCGGCCGTGCGAGACGGTGCGGATTTTCTGCGTGAAGCGCCAGATGCGGACCTCGGCCCTTGTGTTGTCATGCTGGTAGCGTTTGACGGTCTGTGGCGGCATGTCGAACACCGCGCCGTCGCGCAGCGAACGCAGCAGCTTGATATGCTCGGAATGCGCCCAGACCAGCGGCATCGCGCTCCCCGAAGGGTGCCCGTGATAGAGCTCGCGCTCGGGGATATCGGTGCTGTCCCAGACCTGTTCAGGCAGCATCCCTCCCGAGCTTGCGGATTGCTCCAGCGTGTCGAGCAGTTGCTCGGCGACGGCCATGCGACCGGCGGCGATCTCGTAATGCGCCCGCTCGCCGGTCAAGAGCGGCCAGGGGCGTCCGATGCCCGTGCCATCGAAGGGACGGCCGTCCTCGTGCTCGCCATAGCCGTCGCCATTGTAGCGATACCAGATCGGTCCCTGCGGCAGCTCGGCCTTCAGCGTCGCATCGATCGCCGTCACCGTGTTGACGATACGCGGATCGTCCGCGGCGCGCAGGCCGAAGCGCACCAGCGCCAGCGCGTCGGGACTGATCAGCATCGTGGCATGCTTGGTCATGTCGGCCGGCGGCCGGTTCTTGATCGGCACGAAGCCGTCGAGCGGCGAGGCGCCGTCGGCCGAGTCCGCCGTGGCGATGCGGACATAATAGCCTTCGATGCCGAGTTGCTTGCTGAGCTCGGTGCCGGTTGCGTAGGTCCAGTATTCGACGTCGTCGTTCCAGCTGTCCGCCGTCTGGCGCAGGTAATGCGCGGCCTCGGTCCGTCCGCCGATCTCGAGCAGGTCGGCAGCGGCGAGGAGACCGGCAATCTCGACTGCGAGGGTGAAGGGCGAATAGCCTGCGTCCTCTTCCCAGCGGTCCTGTCCGGTCACCGGACCGTTGCAGATGATGAAATGCGCCGCTTTCTCGATCATCGGCAGGATGCGGGCGATCTCGATGCTGTCGAGATGGCCGCGCCGGTGCAGCATGTCGGCGAGAATGAGCGGAAAGGCGCATTCGTCCATCTGGACGCCGCCCCAATAGGGCGAGCCGTCGAGCCAGACATTCTGCGACCAATGGCCGTCGGCCTCCTGAATGGCCGTCAGATAGGCCAGCACGGCTTTGGCTTCGTCCACCGCTCCGGCGGCGAGGAAGCCACCGGCAGTCTCGACGAGATCGCGCGGCCACACGAGATGATAGCCGCCGAGATCCTCGTCACCCTTGGAGAAGCCCCAGGGAATGGAAAGGCTGGCGATCGTGGCGCCCGGAAATGAAGCCGGCTGATGCGTCGAAAGCACGGCGGCGCTGATGCGATAGCTGTTCAGGTTGCTGGCGCCTGCCGGCCGGTCGAGCGGCAGCAGGCGCTTCTGATAGGCGCGCCAGCCGGCCGAATAGGCGCGGCGGGCGACGTCAAAGCCAGCCTGCAGGCTCGATTGGGCCTTGTAGGCGGCTTCTTCCCAGCGTGAGCCAAAGGCGATGGCGATCAGTGCCTCGCCGCCACCCGAAAGATCGATCTCGGCGGAAAGCGCGACGTTGCCATCGACGGCCTGCTGCCAGCGCTCGTCGAGTTCGCCCGTCTTGTTCAACTGCTGCCAGCCATCCGAAGATCCGACATAGCCGGCCGAGCGCGCCAGAAACGGCACCGAGCAGGCGACGGCGAGGGCTCCGGCCTTGGCGCCTGTCGCAAACAGCATCGGCGTGCCCTTATAGTCGCCGACCCAACCCGTGTTGTTCTTGCCACCATTGATGAGATGGGGCGCGATCAGTCCGAAGACGCGGTAATCGCTCGCCGCCCCCTGCAGTGCCTCGAAAGTCAGGCGCTGCAGCAACGTCTCGCGCTTCGGATCGGTCAGGATTTCCTTCTCGATGCGCCAGCGTCCATCGCGTGCCGTGTTGGTCAACCGGAAGGCGGGAACGCCTTCCTCGATCATGGCGATCCCATGATCGGCCTCGCGCTTCTCCTCCGCGAAGTAGCCGTCGGGACCGGTGACAACGAAGCCGAAATCGCGGGTACAGGCAGCATCGACGCGCGGCCAGTAGATCTCGTTGAGGATGCCATGGCTGACCGTGAACCAGATCCGACTTGCCGCGGTTCCTGCCGTTCCCACGCCGCTTTTGGCGCTCGACGTCCAGCGCGGCGGCAGTCCCGGCTTGCCTGGCGGCACGGTGTCGGATGGCTCCATGGTCTTCTCCCACTTATTTGGGCGTGCAGCTAAGGTGCGGTTCCGTCGTAAATCCACGCGCTCGATGGGCTATAACTCCCGCCGATAGCTTGACGCGACCTTCCGTTCTCCGCTGATTCGCTCCGGTCTTAACACTTCCTCAGAGCTAGCCGTAGCAAGCAATGACTGACGTCAGGTGAATCGATTTCGAGAAAGGGACAGCCGATGACCGCGTTTCCCGGCAAGCCGGTGATGCCGAAGGATGCGACGCCCGCACCGCCTTCCACCATGATCATCTTCGGCGGGTCCGGCGACCTGACCAAGCGGCTGGTGATGCCTTCACTCTATAATCTCGCCCGCGACGGTGCGCTCGATCCTGCATTCAGCGTGATCGGCGTGGATATCGTCGATCACAGCGAGGAGGATTATCGCAGCTTCCTGACGGATACGGCCAAGGAACTGGCGAAAGCCGCCGGCGCCGCGGTCGACAAGGACGCCTGGGCCTGGCTGATGAAGCGCACGGGCTATGTCGTCGGCAACTTCGATGATCCCGCGACCTACCAGACGATCCACGAACGGATCGCCGCCAATGAGCCGGCCTCGCATGGCGCCGTCTTCTATTTCGCGGTCGCCCCCCGCTTCTTCGGGCCGATCGCCGATCACCTCGACAAGGCCGGTCTGCTGGCGGAGGACGAGACCGAGTTCCGGCGCATCGTCGTCGAGAAGCCGTTCGGCATGGACCTCGCCTCGGCCAAGGCGCTGAATGCGCAGCTTTTGCGCGCCGCCGACGAGAGCCAGATCTTCCGCATCGACCATTTCCTCGGCAAGGAGACGGTGCAGAACGTGATGGCGATGCGGTTCGGCAACGGCATCTTCGAGCCGATCTGGAACCGCAACTTCATCGACCACATCCAGATTACGGCCGCCGAAACCGTGACGGTCGAGCGGCGCGGTCGCTTCTATGACGCCACGGGCGCGATGCGCGACATGGTGCCGAACCACATGTTCCAGTTGCTCGCCATGATCGCGATGGAGCCGCCGAATTCCTTCGATGCTGATGCGATCCGTACCGAGAAGGCGAAGGTGATCCAGGCGATCAAGAAGCCGAGCCCGAACGAGGCAGCAGCCTATGCCGTGCGCGCGCAATATGCCGCGGGAGAGATCGGCGGCGTTGCGGTCAAGGATTATCGCGAGGAAGCGGACGTCTCCCCGACAAGCCGGACCGAGACCTATGTCGCGCTGAAGCTCGAGGTCGAGAACTGGCGCTGGTCGGGCGTGCCGTTCTATATCCGCACCGGCAAGGCGATGTCGGTCCGCAAGACCGAGATCGTGGTTCAGTTCAAAAGCCCGCCGCATACGCTGTTCCAGGATACACCCACCAACAGCCTGCAGCCAAATGCGCTGGTCGTCCGGGTGCAGCCAGACGAGGGCATCTCGCTGCGTCTTGCGGCGAAGATTCCGGGGCGCGCGGTGCGCCTTGCCGAAGTCGACATGGACTTCCGCTATGCGGACTATTTCAAGCGCGACCCTTCGACCGGCTATGAGACGCTGATCTATGACTGCCTGGTCGGCGACGCGACTTTGTTCCAGCGCGCCGACAATATCGAGGCCGGCTGGGCTGCTGTCGAACCCATCCTCGAGGCATGGGCCAATTCGCCCGGCGAGATCTATCACTATCCGGCCGGCTCGGCCGGGCCTGCAGCCGCCGATGCCCTGATCGAACGGGACGGCTTCTCCTGGTTCTCCCTCGACGAGAAGGCTCCCAAATGACCGGACGCGACCTGCCGAAGAGGATTTCGCTCCTCGTCTCCGACGTCGACGGCACGATCGTGACACCGAGCCCCAACAAGCATGTCGCGCCGGCCACGATCCAGGCCGTGGCGCGGCTGCGGGCCGCCGGGATCGCCTTTTCGATCGTCTCCAGCCGCCCGCCGCGCGGGATGCTGTCGGTGGCCGGACCGCTCGGCGTCGACCGGTTCGCCGGGTTCAACGGCTCGTCGATCGTCGCGGCCGACCTGACGCCGATCGAACAGCATTTCGTGCCTGAGGCGGCTGCCCGCCTCGCGGTCGATGAGTTGCGCAAGGCCGGGGTCGACGTCTGGGTGTTTGCCGATGGCGAATGGTACGTGACCGACATCAACGGGCCCTATGTGGCGCATGAGGTCCACACCGTCGGCTTCGAGCCGACCGAAGTCGCGGATTTCGGCGATCACATCGCGCGGGCCGGCAAGATCGTCGGTTCGTCCAAGGATCCCGAACTGCTCATGCGCTGCGAAGAGGAGTTGCAACAGTTGCTTGGCGACAGCGCGTCAGCCAAGCGGTCGCAGACCTATTATCTCGACGTGACGCATCCGAGCGCCGACAAGGGCTATGCCGTCAAGGCGCTCGCCAGCCATTTCGGCGTGCCTCTCGACGAAGTGGCCGTCGTTGGCGACATGGTCAACGACCTGCCGATGTTCGCGGTCGGCGCGCTCGCGATCGCGATGGGCAATGCCAGCGATGACGTCAAGGCGCAGGCCGATTACGTCACCACCTCGAATGCCGAGGACGGGGTCGCGCATGCAGTCGAAGCGGTGATCCTGCCGCGCGCGCCTTGAGCGAAAGCGATTTTCCGCCGGCCGCCGACTGAACCAGGGCAGCCGGTCGATCCCGCCATCGCGCTGCGAGGAACCGTTGCCGTCATCCATCCGTTGGAGCAAGGTTCTGTACTCCTCGGAGAATGATGATGCGGATTGCCCAGGTCGCGCCGCTGCTCGAAGCCGTGCCGCCGCGCCTCTATGGCGGCACGGAGCGTGTCGTTTCATGGCTGACCGAGGCGCTTGTCGCGGAGGGGCATGATGTCACGCTGTTTGCGACCGGGGACTCGCAGACCAGCGCTCGACATTTCGTGACGCGGGCCGAAGCCAGTCGCGGGGCCGGACGCGACCATGCGGCGCTGGCGGATGTCTTCGCGCATGTGCGCAGCCAGATCGACGACTTTGATATCGTCCATTTCCACACCGAATTCGCACATTTCGGGGCTTTTCCGGGCGCCGAAAATAAATGTCTGACGACGCTGCATCTGCGGCTCGACAGCGACGAAGCCGCCGCCGCGGTGGCCGCTCATCCGCAAATGCCGCTGGTGTCGATTTCTGACAATCAGCGCCTGCCGCTTCCGGGCGCACGGTTCGTCGCGACTGTCCCCCATGGCATGCCGGAGGACATGATCACGGAAGGCGACGGGTCCGGCGGCTATCTCCTGTTTCTTGGCCGCATCTCTCCCGACAAGCGGCCCGACCGCGCCATCGCGGTCGCCTCTGCGCTCGGACTGCCGCTCAAGATTGCCGCAAAAGTCGATGCTGTCGACGAACGCTATTTCAGGGAAGAGATCGAGCCGCTGCTGGCGACCGAGGGTGTTGACTATCTCGGCGAGCGCGACGACAGCGGCAAGGCGGAATTGCTGGGCAAGGCGCAAGCCTTGTTGTTTCCCATCGATTGGCCAGAACCGTTCGGCCTCGTGATGATCGAGGCCATGGCGGCTGGCACGCCCGTGGTCGCCTGGCGGGCCGGTTCCGTGCCCGAGGTGGTCGAACCCGAAGTCACCGGGCGGATCGTCGAGAGCATCGATGAGGCGGTGGAGGCGGTGCGAACGATCGGCGCGCTGTCACGCCCGCGTATCCGGAAGGAATTCGAACGGCGCTTCACAGCCTATCGCATGGCGCAGGACTATGTGAACGTCTACCGGACGCTGCTCGGCAGCTGAGCCTCGTTCGGTCGGGGCGGGCCGTCTGTCAGCCGGCGTCCCGAGGCAGCCATGAGAACGCCTCGGCAAGGTTCGCCGCCGCGACCGGCTTCGTGCAATGTCCAATGGCGGCGTAGCGAAGCGGGATCTCTGAGGCTTCAAGTCCGGTCGCGAAAACGAAGGGAACGCCGCGTTCGAGCAACATGTCGGCGACCGGAAAAGCGAGTTCACCAAAGAGGTTCACGTCCACGATTGCCGCATCGAGACGTTCAGCCTCGGTAATGATGCGGATGGCCCCGTCCACAGTGCCGACCGGCCCCAGAACGATGGCTGCGGCGCGTGAGAAATTCTCCGCCAGATCAAATGCGATCAGGTCGTCGTCCTCGACAATGAGAATATGCAGGCCCGAGAGCAGTTGAGGCGAGATGTTCATGGCCGTGAATGGCCGTCCGGTTCAGATCTAGCGGCTTGTAGGATAAGCGGACCGATGGCCCGCTCGATCAATGCGTGCCGCCCTTGCGGCCAGCGTCCGATGCACGATCGCGCTCCTTGGCGAGGCCGGCCGACTTTGCCGCCGTCCCTGAAGCCTTTGCGCCGCCATGCGAGGCGGATCCGCCCTTGCGGCCGGCAGCGGCGGCGAGTTCACGGTTCATCGAGAAGCTGCGCTTTTCATGGGGGACGCTCTCGCCGCCCTTTCGCCCCGCATCGGCCGCGAGACGCCGATCCTGCGAGAAGCTGCGCTTCTCGTTTGGAACGCTCTCGCCGCCCTTGCGCGCGATGTCGCGCTGTTTGTCCCCGTCCATCGAGGCGAAGCCGCGGCCAGATGTGTTCGAGTGCTCAGCCATGGCGATGCTCCTTGGGTGGATTGGATTTGCCGCTCGCGCCGCAGTAGCGCCGCGCGACTGCATACCAATCCCGGCCTGCTCAGCTTCGTTCCCGAAATTTCGTTCCCAAATCATGCGTTTCTTCGGAATGGCTCAGGTCTAGCTTCCCGGATCTGAGGATAGAAATTCGTCGCGTCGGAGGTCTGCGGGGCTCTGACGGATCGTTCGTGCAACCCAGAGTCCGCGAAGCGCGTTTCGTCAGTCCGCAAACGAGGGCGCGATGAAACGACAGGGCAGGATCAGGATCGGCGTTTCCGGCTGGACCTATGCGCCTTGGCGTGGCCATTTCTATCCGGAGGGCCTCGCCCACAAGAACGAACTTGCCTTTGCGGCCGATGCGTTTCCGAGCATCGAAATCAACGGCACGTTCTATCGGCTGCAACGGCCGGAAACATTCCAGCGTTGGGCAGAAGAGACGCCGGACGATTTCGTCTTTTCGGTGAAAGGTCCGCGCTACATCACCCATATGCGGCGCTTGCGCGAGCCCGAGGCGCCGCTCGCCAACTTCTTCGCGTCGGGGGTGCTCCAACTTGGTGGCAAGCTGGGGCCGGTTCTGTGGCAGTTTCCGGCGAGTTTTGACTTCGATGCCGAGCGTCTCGACGCCTTTCTCGCGCAGCTGCCGCATGATGCCGAAGCCGCGCTGGCGATCGCGAAGAAGCACGATGCGCGCCTCTCCGGGATAGAGCTGCCGCACCATGTCGAGCCTCATCGGATCCGTCATGCGGTCGAGATCCGGCATGACAGCTTTCGGAATGCCGAATTCATCGCCCTCTTGCGGCATCGCAAGGTGGCGCTCGTCTGCGCCGATACGGTCGAATGGCCGCGCCTGATGGATCTCACCGCCGACTTTGCCTATCTCCGCCTGCATGGTTCGGAGGAGCTTTATCGCAGCGGATATACCGACGACGCCCTCGATCGCTGGGCGCGGCTTGTCCGCGCCTTTGCCTACGGAAAGAAGGCTGACGATGCCGACCTTGCGGGGCCGCCCGATCCGCATCCGGCGCCGCGTGACGTCTATGCGTATTTCGACAATACCGACAAGCGCCATGCCCCTGATGATGCGCGGACATTGATAAGGAAGCTCGGGCTCGCAACCGATGGCGAGGGGCCCGGGGTGGACGCCGAGCCGGGGCAAGCAAGGAGACGCCAGCCATGACTGAATCGCTCTTTCCTGATCCGCCGGCCCGCGGGCCCAGGCCGGCCGATGCCGCCGAGCGGCTTGCCACTGCTGCTGAGGAGGCGCGGCACTGTCGACGCTGCCCGCTCTATCGGGACGCGACGCAGGTGGTGTTCGGAGAGGGGAGTATCGGCGCTTCGATGATGCTGGTCGGCGAGCAACCTGGCGATCAGGAGGATATTGCGGGGCGTCCTTTCGTCGGCCCAGCCGGAAAATTGCTCGATCGGGCGCTCGCCGATGCCGGCATCGATCGGTCGACGGTCTATGTCAGCAATGCGGTCAAGCACTTCAAATATGAAATGCGCGGCAAGCACCGCCTGCATAAATCGCCCAATCGCGGCGAGGTCGAAGCGTGCCGCTGGTGGCTTGCGCAGGAACTCGATCTCGTCCGGCCGCATTTCGTGGTGGCGCTCGGTGCGACGGCCGCCCAGGCCCTGATGCGGCGCACCGTCGTGCTGTCGCGCGAAGGCGGCCGGGCGCTCGTCTGGGCCGATGGCAGCCATGGCCTTGCCACGATCCACCCCTCGGCCGTCCTGCGCCAGCGCGACGAGCCCTCACGCGCCCAAGCCTATGACGGCCTCGTGCGCGGTCTCATCGAGGCGGCGCGCCTCGCTGCCGGTTAAGGCACGGGCGCAGCCTTTCGCGCCGGTGAGCATTGGGTGGCTGCAACGAGAGGAGACAGCGATGAACGAGTCACTCGCGGACAAGAGCAGCCGAGAGGCCAACCAGACGACCGACGACGAACTCGGCCAGCTCGGCCCCTTCCAGCCAATGGACACCGCGCCGCGCGATGGCACGCTCGTCATTGGCCGCGAGGAAGACGGAGCCTGCCATCTGATGCGCTGGCGCAGCAAGGCACGGATGCTGGAGGAAGATGGTGCCGAGGACCAAGGAACCGCTCCCTATTGGGCGCGGTGGCGAACCGATACGGGGCTGCACCCGGTCGAATGGGCCCCGACAAGCCTGACGCCTGAAGAGACCCTCGACCGGGCTTGACCCGTTACGCTTCGGCGGCGTTCACCGCCATCAGCCGTGCCAGCGCGCTCTCGCCCCGACTGCGCTGGCGCCCGGCGCGGGTGCGCCGCAGAATGGATGGGAGCACGCCGTCCTCGAACGCCTTCACGACCATGGCATGGACATAGCTTTTACGGACGACCGCGGGGGTGTTGGCGAGTTCGGCAGCGATCAGGCGCATGACCTCAGCGACCTGACGGCGCCGCATGCGCTCCGAGCGCGCGGGGGCGAGGCTCGCGAGCTGCTCCGTTGCGGCGGCGCTCGCGGCCAGCATGCGGAAATCCTTCGCCGAGATGTCGCGCCCCGAAATGCGCTTCAGATAGGCATTGATGTCATCGGAGCGGATCGTCTTCACCGCGCCGTTGTCGTCCCGATATTGCAGCAGTCTCCGTCCGGGAAGTGTCGCGATGCGGCGAATGGCGCGGGCGAGCTGACGGTCGATGACCGCGCAGCGGATGATGTTGCCGCCCTTGCCGCGGAAGCAGAGCGTCATCCCCGACGTCGACAGGCGGACCTGCCGCTTGAGAAGGGTCGCCGCGCCATGAGCGCCGTTCGATTCGAGATAGATTTCCCCACCGACGCGGATATGCGTTTCGTCGATGATCGCGACGGCCGCGGCCAGCGCCTTGCGTCGGCTGAGGGCGGGGCTTGCGACATCGCGTCGGACGGCCGCGCGAATCCGCGGTAACACCTTGATGATCTCTGCCAGCCGCTCGGCCTTGCGCGCCTCGCGTTCAACGTCCCAATCCGGGTGATAACGGTATTGCAGCCGACCCGCGACGTCACGCCCGATGGCCTGGAGATGGGCGGTCGGCTGCGACGCGATGCGGACGTCCGTATAGGCCGGCGGAATGGCGAGGCTGCGGATGCGCGCCAGCGTCTGCGGATCGCGGATCTGCGTTCCCTTCGCGCTGAAATAGGCAAAGCCGCTTCCGCGCCGTCGCCGCTCTATATCGAGCGCATCGGCACGGATGGGTTGGAGCGCATTACCGCTGTCGGACATGAGGAACTCCGATGATCGCCGCCTGGCGCGGCCGCAGAGTTCAATCGCCGTAGCGGTGTCCGGTTCCGCCTCCGGTCAGCGGGCGAAGCGGCTGAAGAGCGACGGCGTGCGCAGCACCAGGCGATCGCCGGGCCCATGGACGGCCGCGAACATCAAGCCGGCGAGGAATGTGAAGTGATCGACGAAGAAGCCGAACTCGGCCTGGTTGCCGTTCCAATGCGAGGGGCCATGGAAGGCGAAGGCGAGAAAGAGCACATAGATCGCCGCGAGGACGGCCGTTTCGCAAAAGAAGGCTCCGGTCAGGAAGCCGATCGCGAGCGCCAGTTCGAAGAAGGCGGCGATCCAGGCGAGCGCAAGAGCGAAGGGAAATCCCGCCGAAGCAATATAGGTGGCGGTCTGTCCCATATCGGCGAATTTGAAGGCGAGCGCCATGACGAAGACGCCGCCGAAAATCAGCCGGGCGACGAGGATGGCAGCGGTTCTGGCCATGGTTTTCTCCTGTTCGATCCATGCAGCATCCGCTGCTCCTCCAAGGACGAGCGAAGGGTGGCCGGACCGACAGGGCTGAGGCATGGAAAAAGGTCGCGCCGCTTATAGCTTCGGCAGCACGGAAGAACGGGACGACGCGATCGTCGAGGCTGATCGTGATCGGCAAGGCGAAGCGAGGACGCGCTTCGCCTCGTGGAAGGGTTCAGTGATAGCCGATTTCGGCGCGCACCTTGCCGCGGAACACCCAGTAGGACCAGGCCGTGTACATCAGCACCACCGGCAGCAGGACCAGCGTGCCGACGAGCAGGAAGGCCTGCGTCGCCTCGGACGAGGCAGCATCCCAGAGCGTGTATTTGTAGGGCACGATCATCGGGAAGAGACTGATCGCGATGCCGATATAGGACAGCGCGAACAGGCAGGCCGCGCCGATGAAGGGGCCGGCCTCCCGCGAGGAGCCGAGGGCGCGCCATGTCAGGAAGGCGACGACGAGTGCCAGGATCGGCACCGGCGCGAAAATGATGATGTTGGGGAACGAGAACCAGCGCGCCGCAACTGCCGGACTGGCGAACGGTGTCCAGAGGCTGACGATGCCGATCGCAATGACGACGCCGACGAGGCAGATACGGCCCTGGCGCCGCGCCTCTGACTGGACCGCGCCCTCGGTCTTCAGGATCAGCCAGCCGGCGCCGAGCAGGCCATAGCCGAACATCAGCGCAATGCCGGTCAGGACCGAGAATGGCGTCAGGAAGTCGAAGGACGAGCCAGAAAAGGTCCGCCCGGTGACCTCGAAACCCTGGATGAAGCTGCCGAGCACGACGCCCTGGGCGAAGGTGGCCGAGGCCGAGCCATAGCAGAAAGCATGATCCCAGAAGGTCTTGTGCTCGCTGTCGCGGAAGCGGAACTCGAAGGCGAGGCCGCGGAAGACGAGCGACAGCAGCATCACCAGCACCGGGAAATAGACGGCCGGAATGATGATCGCGAAGGCGAGCGGGAAGGCGGCAAGCAGCGCTACACCGCCGAGCACCAGCCAGGTCTCGTTGCCGTCCCAGATCGGCGCGACCGAATTCATGATCAGGTTGCGCGAGGGCGTATCGGGAGCGAAACCGTAAAGCATGCCGACGCCGAGATCGAAGCCGTCGAGCATCACATAGAAGAAGACGCCCATGCCGATGATGATCGTCCAGATCGGTACGAAATCGAGGACCGTGTTCATCGCCGTGCTCCCTTAATTCTCGACGGCGCCGGCGATCACCGGCGCATCCGGACGACCGCCCTTAACCGGGCTGTCATCCTCGCCGGTCGATGCCAGGCGCGGCCCCTTCCGCACGATGCGATACATCAGCAGGATGCCCGTCGGATAGACGAAGAGATAGACTGTGACATAGCCGATCAGCGAGATCAGCACGTCGAGCCCGGTCAGCGACGGCGACACGGAATCGGCGGTTCTCAGCATGCCGTAGACCGTCCAGGGCTGTCGCCCGACCTCGGTGATCAGCCAGCCCGAGATGACGGCGAAGAAACCGATCGGGGTCGTGATCTGGAGCACCTTCAGATAGAGGGGACTCGTGGTCAGGCGGCCGCGGTAGCGCAGCCAGTTCCCCCAGACGACGAGCCCCAGCATGATCACGGCGAACCCGACCATGGCGCGGAACGCGAAGAAGGGAATCACGACCGGGGGCCAGTCCTCGCGCGGGAACGCATTCAGGCCCTGCACCTCGCCATCGAGGGTGTGCGTCCATATCAGGCTGCCGAGATAGGGGATGTCGATGGCGAAAAGATTGGTCGCAGTCTTCTCGTCGGGGATGGCGAACAGCGTCAGCGGCATGGACGGGCCCGTCTCCCAGATCGCCTCGAGAGCGGCGAGCTTGGCCGGCTGGTGCTGAAGCGTGTTGAGACCCTGCGCATCGCCGACATACATCTGCAGCGGCACCAGCACGGTCAGAAGCCAGAGCGTCATTCTCATCATGACGCGGCCTTCTTCGGCGAAGGTGCCGCGGCGAAGGAGATAGGCGCTGACGCCCATGACCACGAAACCGGTGGTGATGTAGAAGCCGATGACGTTATGCGTGAGGCGATAGGGGAAGGACGGGTTGAAGATCACATCGATCCAGGACTTCGGGAAGAACCGCCCATCGATGAGTTCGTAGCCGGCCGGCGTCTGCAGCCAGCTGTTGGCCGACAGGATCCAGAATGTCGAAATGAGCGTGCCGAGGGCGACCATCAGCGTCGCGCCGAGATAGGCCCAGCGTGGCACGAGATTGCGGCCGAACAGCAGGACACCTAGGAACGCCGCTTCGAGGAAGAAGGCGGTGAGCGCCTCATAGGCCAGGAGCGGCGCCAGCACATTGGCGGCTGCATCCGACAGGCGGCTCCAGTTCGTTCCGAACTGGAACGGCATCACCACGCCGCTGACGACGCCCATGCCGAAGGAGACGGAGAAAATCCGGATCCAGAAAGTCGAGAGCCGGAGATAGATCTCGCGCTTGGTGATGAAATAGCTCGTCTCGAGCACGGCGACATAGGAGGCCGTGCCGATGGTGAAGGCCGGCAGCATCACATGCCAGATGATGACCCAGGCGAATTGGAGCCGTGACAGGAAGAGTGCGTCGAGTTCCATCGCTTCCTCCGAGGGGTCTGGCGCCGCGCTGCCGCATTGATGGCGGAGCCGTGTTCGTTGTGTGGCGAAGCTAGGGCGCTTCGGCGTGCTTGTCGATGCAAGGCGGAGGCGTTGGTCAATTTGACCCAAATCAGATTGCGCTTCGGCACGATGGCGAGGGCGGTCGGGACGCTGGTCGGAACGGCATAGGACTGAAGGCTGAAGCGGGCTGGCAAAGGTCTCGGCCGGATCGATCGCCGGCCGGCACACGCTTAGGGTTCTCTCATTCGCCGGACAGCGGCGGATCGAAACCCAAGGAGAAACAACATGTTCAAGATGATTTCGCCGTCCCGTCTCGTGCTCGCCGCGTCCTCGCTCGCTCTCGCAGCTGCCTTTGCCGCCGCCCCTGTGGGCGTCGAGATCACCAAGGGCTCGCTCGCGCTTGTCGGCGCCAAGGCCTTCGCCCGCAACGGCGCCGACGATGGCGCTGGCCATGTTTCCGGCGGCCATGGCGCCGATGACGGCGCGTCGCATGCCACGACCGCCCGCGGCAGCGACAACCGGCCGGGCGACAATGGCGGCGCGGCGCGCGGCCGTGGGCGCGACGACGGCGCCAGGCACCGCTGAGGCGGTCGCAGACTGGCGGTCCCGCCGATCCGGCTGGCCGCTCAGGACATGATGCAGGGACCGAGGGGCAGGACGCGATCAGCGTCCGGCCCTTCACCGCAATTCCCCCGACCAAGGTCCGATGACGCGGCCGCCCGGCGCGCCTAGGCTCCAACCCATCAGCATCGATCGCGAAGCCATGCCCCGACTGCCTCAGCCTTCTGCCCGGTCCTTCCTCGCCGCCGCCCTGTCGCTCCTGTTCGTGTCGGGGCTGGTCGAGCATGCGATGCGCGGTGCAGGCCTGCCGGTCGCGGCCGGGGTGGCTTGGGCCAAGGATGGCGGCGGCTCGAGCGGCGGTTCGGGCAGCAGCAGCAGCGGTGGTGGCGGCAATTCTGGCAGTTCTGGCAGCAGCGGTTCGGGAAGCGGCAGTTCCGGCAGCAGCGGCAGCAGCGGTTCGGGAGGCAGTTCGCACGACAGCAGCAGCCATGATGGTGGCAACCGGGACAGCAGCTCTCACGACGGCGGCGGGCAGTCCGATGACGGCGGTCGCGGCCAAGGCGATGGGAGCGGCACGGGTGGCGGCAGCGGGCGCGATGACGGCGGCGCGTCCCGCTCCGAGGTCACCCGCTTTCTCGAGACGCTGAAGACGCGCGGCGCGGTCGTCGCATCCTCGCGCCGCGACGGTATCTGGGTCCGCTATTCCGACGGCTGGACCGAGCGCGTCAGCGCCGGCCGCTATGCGCTCATCGATCCGCGGCGACGCGTCGTCATCGAGCGTGCCGGTCGCCGCTCCGACGTGCGGCGGCTCGATGCCGCGATCGAGAGCAGCCCGAGGAACTGATCCGTCGCGCCGTTCCGTTCAGCTCCGCCAGTGTTCGCGCGCCATCACGGCCGCCTCGACGCGGTTCCGCGCCTGAAGCTTCTGCAGAATGCTCGTCATGTAGTGCTTGACGGTCTTTTCCTGCAGGTCGAGCCGGCGCCCGACTTCCTTGTTGCTCATCCCGGACGAGACCAGCTTCAGGATCTGTTCCTCGCGCGCCGTCAGGGCCTCGAAGGGCGTGCGGCCGGCCACGAGCGGCGGCTGTGCATGCAGGGCGACCAGCAGGCGGGCGGCGAGGCTCGGCGCGACATAGGATTCGCCGTCGAGGATGCTGGAGAGGGTGGTGATCAGCTCGCCGGCGCCAACACCCTTCAGGATATAGCCGCGCGCCCCGGCAGACAGCGCCGCCATGATGTCGTCGTCCTGTTCCGAGACCGTCAGCATGACGATCAGTGTTGCCGGCGCGACGCCGGCGATGCCGCGGATCGCCGTCAGGCCGTTGCCGGGCATCGAGATGTCGACAAGGGCCAGCGCCGGCTTCAGCGCCGCGCAGAGGGTAACCGCCTCCGCCGCCGATGCGCCTTCGCCGACGACTTCGAACAGCCCGGATTCCGCGAGCGAGCGGATGACGCCGCTGCGATAGAGCGGATGGTCGTCGACGACCACCAGCTGCGCCATCGGCCGTGTTTCAGGGTCGCTCATTCAGGGCCTCCGCTATCGAAACCGAGCCGCAGTCTGGCCTCGGCACCGCCCGCCTTGGTCCGGCTGAAGGCGAACTGGCCGCCGAGGCTCTCGACCCGCTTCTTGAGGCCGGTCAGGCCGAGGCCGGCGCGCCGCTCCGCCGCGAGGCTCGGCAGGGCCGTGCCGGCAGCGTTGGCGACGATGATCGAGAGGCCGTCGCCATCGAGGGCTGCGTCGACGGACTGGCCGGCACCTCCTGCATGGCGCCAGGCATTGTTCAGCGTTTCCTGCACGAAGCGATAGGCGCAGATGCCGATCGATTGCGGCAGGCGCCGATCATCGCCGGAAAAGCGGATGGCGACCTCCGTCCCGGTGCGCAGGCGATGCGCATTGGCGACGCGGCCGATGATGTCGGCGATGGTCAGCGGGTCGATTTCCGGCAGCGAAAGATCGCTGCAGAGGTCGCGGATCTCGCGCATCGCGTCGGACAGCGCCCCGCGGACCGCGGTGAGTTCGGCCTGGCGCGCCGCCGGATCGCTGGCAGCGACCGCCGAATCGAGCCTGAGCGCAGCGAGGCCGATCAATTGCGCCGGGCCGTCATGCAGGTCGGCGCTGACCCGGCGCAACAGGCGCTCGTTGAGTTCGCTGACGCCGCGCGCCGCGCGCTCGATATCGAGCCGCAGCTGGCGGTTCTGGGTCGCGACCCGTTCCGTTTCGGCGATGCGGGTTTCGAGCGCCCGCTGCTGCTCGGCGATCAGCATGCTGCCGCGATGGACGATGCCGAAGAGGCTGGCGCCGATGCCGAGCGTGACGAGGGCGACGATGACCCAGGCCTGGACGCGGGTCTCGGCGAGCGTGCCGTCGAGGGCCGAGGCGTTCTCGTAGAACTCGACCACACCAAGGATCTTGCCGGAGAAAGCCTGTCGCAGCGGGCTGTAGATCTCGAGAAGCGGCACGTCCTTCGAGCGCTCGGAAGCGTTCTCCGCGTCGCCTAGATGGTCGAACTCCGCCACTAGCCGGCCGGCCAGCGCCGCCGTCAAACTGTCGGTCGGCGGGAAGGTCTTGCCGATCAGCGCAGCGTCGTCGGAATAGGCGACGCGTCCGTCCGGCTTCCAGATCTTGACCGCGACGACGCGCTGGCCGAGCGCGCTGCCGGACAGCATCTCCTCGATGGCGCGGATCGGGCCGATCGAAAGTGTGTCTGCGGTCTCGAGCTCCTGCGCGAGCGGGGCGATGAAGCTGTCCATGAACAGCGCCGTGGCGCTGGCCGTGTTGTCGATGACGCCCTGCTCGATGCGCTGGCTGACAAAGCTGCCGATGACGAGCATGGCAAGCAACATGACGCCACCGCCGGCGAGCGCAAAGCGCCTCGACAGGTCATAGGGCTTCGGTCCGGCGCCGTTGCTGTGGTCAGCCATGGCGGCGAAGTTACAGAGAAAGGCGGCGTCCCGACAGCCGGACCAAGGTCCGAACTGGCTGCGGCGAGGGCCGGGCCCGGCGCGCCGCGCGCCCTCGTCGGTACGCTGAGCGGCTCGATCATCCTCGGCGTGCTTTAGTCCGTCCTGGTTCCCGCGCGTGTTGACCGGTCGCCTGAAGACGCGAGAGCCGCTATTCGGCAGCGATGCGCAGTGCCGGATCGGCGACCTCTTCGGTGATCACCTCAAACCGGCTCAGATTATGCGGCCCGAAGCTGTGCAGCATCGGAATGTCGGCGGCATCGCGACCCCGCGCCACGGTGATGCGTCCGATGCGAGGCGTGTTGTGGCGCGCATCGAACAGGTACCACTGGTCGCCGATATAGGCTTCGAACCAGGCATTGAAGTCCATCGGGCTCGGATTGAACGGCACGCCGATATCGCCGAGATAGCCGTTGCAATAGCGCGCGGGAATATTGAGCGCACGGCACAGCGCGACAGCAAGATGAGTGAAGTCGCGGCAGACTCCGACGCGCTCCTGATAGGCCTCGGCGGCCGTGCGGGTCGTACGGGCATAGCCATAGCCGAAGGTCAGATGCGAATGGACGAAGTCGCAGACAGCCTGCACGCGCGCCCAGCCACCCTCGATCTGGCCGAACAGCCGCCAAGCTTCGTTGCCGAGAAGGTCGGTCTCGCAATAGCGACTGCCTAGCAGGAAGGGGAGGACTTCGGTTGGCAGTTCCCCCGCGGGAACCTGGCGGGCAGCCGGCGCCCACGGATCTGTATAGCCAGTATCGTAAATCGTCCCGACGCTTTCGAGGGATACGATGCCGGGTTCGGCCTCGATGCGGCGCCTCGTATTGCCGAACGCGTCGTTGAAGACCTGGAAGCTGACGCCGCTGCCATCCATTCGCCAATCCTCATCGATGACGTCGGTGCGCCGTTCGGCTACGAGATCCATCGCCGTGAGAATTGTCATCGGCTGGAAAACGTCGAATTCGATGCGGTATCCGTAACGGATGAACATTGGTCGGAACCTCAGCTATGAGGTCGATCAACTCGCGATGTCCCCGACAGTTCCAGCCAGCCGCCGGCGGGCCGGGGCTGCGCCATGCAAGGATGACAGATCATGCTGACGATACATAACCCGGATGACGTGCTGCCGGTTGTCGGGCCGCTCAGCTGGGGGCTCGAAATGCCTCAGCCGAAGCGGTTCCTTTTCATATCCGGGCAGGTTGGCGCGGCAGTGGAT
>NZ_JAIUIE010000014.1 GCF_020165495.1 Mesorhizobium sp. BR1-1-16
TAAAGCCGCCCTAGGGGCGGCCGTCGGCGCGTGTCCGCCGACGGCCGGACGCATTGGTTGCGTCTGATCGCGTTCTGGTCGGGCGTTCGGGCCCGCCATTTGAGGAGACTGCCACTGTGAGCGAGACTGGCCTTCGCAACCCTTCCTTCGGTGCCGACGCCTTCGGCTTGAAGTGGCTGTCGGCGCTCTATTGGAACGATGGCGCGCCAGCTCTCTATGAACAGTCGCTGCGCCGGGGCGAGGGCATCATCACCGCGGATGGTGCGCTCTCGGTCGAGACAGGCAGTCATACCGGCCGCTCGCCGCAGGACAAGTTCATCGTCCGCGATGCCCTCACCGAGGATCAGGTCTGGTGGGACAGCAACAAGGCGCTGTCGCGGGCGCATTTCGATCGCCTGCATGAGGACATGCTGGCCCATGCCGCCAATCGGGAGCTGTTCGCGCAGGATCTCCACGCCGGCGCCGATCCTTCCGAGCAGGTCAATGTCCGGGTCTTCACCGAGAAGGCCTGGCACTCGCTGTTCATCCGCAACCTCCTGATCCGGCCCGAGGCGAAGGCGCTGCAGGGTTTCGTGCCGAAGCTGACCATCCTGGACATGCCGAGCTTCAAGGCGAGCGCGGACCGCCATGGCGCCCGCACAGAGACCATGATCGCCTGTGATTTCACGCGCGGCATCGTGCTCATCGCTGGCACGTCCTATGCCGGCGAAATGAAGAAGGCGGTGTTCACCTATCTGAACTTCACGCTGCCGGCCAAGGGCGTCATGCCCATGCATTGCTCGGCCAATGTCGGACCCGAAGGCGATACGGCGGTCTTTTTCGGCCTTTCAGGGACCGGCAAGACCACGCTCTCAGCAGATCCCGGCCGCACGCTGATCGGCGATGACGAGCATGGCTGGGGCGAGGCCGGCATCTTCAATTTCGAAGGCGGCTGCTACGCCAAGACGATCAAGCTCTCGGCCGAGGCCGAGCCGGAGATATTCTCGACGACCAAGCGCTTCGGCACCGTGCTGGAGAACGTCGCCATCGATCCGGTGACACGGTTGCCGGATTTCGACGATGCGTCGAAGACCGAGAACACCCGCGCCGCCTATCCGCTCGATTTCATCTCGAATGCGAGCGCGACCGGTTGCGCCGGTCATCCGAAGGCCATCGTCATGCTGACGGCCGACGCTTTCGGGGTCATGCCACCGATCGCGAGACTGACGCCGGCACAGGCGATGTATCACTTCCTCTCCGGCTACACCGCCAAGGTCGCCGGCACCGAGAAGGGTGTCACCGAACCGCAGGCGACGTTCTCGACCTGCTTCGGCGCCCCGTTCATGCCGCGCCATCCGGCGGAGTACGGCAATCTACTGCGCCACCTGATCGCCGAACACGGTGTCACCTGCTGGCTGGTCAATACCGGCTGGACCGGCGGCGCCTATGGTACTGGCCGCCGCATGCCGATCAAGGCGACCCGAACGCTGCTGACCGCAGCGCTCGACGGCTCGCTGGCGGATGCTCGCTTCTACACCGACCGCAATTTCGGCTTCCAGGTCCCGACCGACGTCGCCGGCGTCGAGCCGCATCTTCTGCATCCGCGCAAGACCTGGCAGGACAAGGCCGGCTACGACGCGCAGGCGGCCAAGCTCGTCGGCATGTTCGTCAAGAACTTCGCGAAGTTCGAAAGCCACGTCGAGAAGGACGTGGTTGACGCCGCCCCGGGGATGGTGGCGTAGAAGTCAATTCTATGTCGCCAATGAGAATGATCACTTGCAGATGGAGGCCCGGCGGGTGACGCCGGGCCTCCATTGAGCGTTATGCGGCGTTCTCAAGATTTGCCGGATACCAAACGGGATCACGCGATGATCCCTTCATCAACTCAATGCCGTGCTCACAATCAGCACGACGTTTGTAGCTTTCGCTGCTCACAGCGATGGTGCGTCCGTTAACAGCGGCATAACTCCACCGCCATTCGCCAACATTGTCCTTGTACAACCAGTATGAAGGATATGTTCGATCGGCCATTTTTTCGTCCTTGATGCGACGCTGGGCTTGACCTATCGGAGCCGAAGGATTCATGATCCCCGTGTTGGAGCCCCTGCCCGCGCCCAGCATCTGTGCTGCACGGGTTGGTATCTTGGAAGCCGCCGGTCTGATCACCGGCGGCTTCGCCGATTCCGCAGTCCCTTTCATGAAGAATGCAGATCAGACTCGAGTCAAGCACGAATCTACATATAGTGGCAAAGCTTGCCGTAAGGCGATATGTGGTGCTCGCCCCAAGAATTTCGTTGACTTATCTCGGCAATGGAGTCCTTCGCCGAGTCGCATAAGGAAAAAAAGCCCGGCGATCGCTCGCCGGGCTTTCTTCGTTTGACGGGCTTGAGCCGGCCGTTTACTCGGCGACGGTCTCGGCCTTTTCTTCCTTGATTTCCTGCCCGGTCGTCTGGTCGACGACCTTCATCGACAGGCGGACCTTGCCGCGCTCGTCGAAGCCGAGCAGCTTGACCCAGACCTTGTCGCCTTCCTTGACAACGTCCTGCGTCTTGGCGACGCGCTGGTTGGAAAGCTGCGAGATGTGGACGAGGCCGTCGCGGGCGCCGAAGAAGTTGACGAAGGCGCCGAAATCGACGGCCTTCACAACGGTGCCCTGATAGATCGCGTTCACTTCCGGCTCAGCGGCGATGCCCTTGATCCAGTTGAGCGCTGCCGTGATCGCCTTGGCGTCGGTCGAGGCAACCTTGACGGTGCCGTCGTCCGAGATGTCGATCTTGGCGCCGGTCTTTTCGACGATCTCGCGGATCACCTTGCCGCCCGACCCGATCACTTCGCGGATCTTGTCGGTCGGGATCTGGATCACTTCGATGCGCGGTGCATGCTCGCCGAGCGACGGGCGGGCTGATGTCAGCGCCTTGGCCATCTCGTCAAGGATATGCGCACGGCCGCCCTTGGCCTGGTCGAGGGCGACCTTCATGATCTCCTCGGTGATGCCGGCGATCTTGATGTCCATCTGCAGCGAGGTCACGCCTTCGGCGGTACCGGCCACCTTGAAGTCCATGTCGCCGAGATGATCCTCGTCACCGAGGATGTCGGAGAGCACCGCGAAGCGCTCGCCCTCGAGGATGAGGCCCATGGCGATGCCCGCCACCGGACGCTTCAGCGGAACGCCGGCGTCCATCAGCGAAAGTGACGTGCCGCACACGGTTGCCATCGACGAGGAGCCGTTCGACTCGGTGATCTCCGAGACGACGCGGATCGTGTAGGGGAACTCGTGGTGCTTCGGCAGGATCGGGCGAACGGCGCGCCAGGCGAGCTTGCCATGGCCGATTTCGCGGCGGCCGGGCGAACCCATGCGGCCGGTCTCACCGACCGAATAGGGCGGGAAGTTGTAGTGCAGCAGGAAGGTTTCCTTGTAGGTGCCTTCCAGCGCGTCGATGAACTGCTCGTCATCGCCCGTGCCGAGCGTCGCGACCACCAGAGCCTGCGTCTCGCCGCGGGTGAACAGCGCCGAACCATGGGCGCGCGGCAGGATGCCGACCTGCGAGACGATCGGACGGACCGTCTTCAGGTCGCGACCGTCGATGCGGCTGCCGGTGTCCAGGATGTTCCAGCGAACGATCTTCGCCTGCAGTTCCTTGAAGACGGCGCCGATCTTCTCCTTGTCGAAGCGCGGCTCCTGCCCTTCCGGGAAGAAGTGGGCCATCACCTTCGCCTTGACGGCGTCGACGGCGGCGTAGCGGTCCTGCTTGACCGTGTTCTTGTAGGCGTCACGCAGCTCGTTCTCGGCGATGCCGAGCATCTCGGTCTCGATGGCCGAGAGATCCGGTGCCTGGAAAGCGCGCGGCTCCTTGGCGGCCTTCTCGGCGAGCTGGATGATCGCGTCGATGACCGGCTGGAAGCCGGCATGACCGAACATCACGGCGCCGAGCATCGTGTCTTCCGAAAGCTCCTGGGCCTCGGACTCGACCATCAGCACGGCGTCGGTGGTGCCGGCGACGACGAGGTCGAGCTTCGAGTCAGCGGCCTGCTCGAGCAGCGGATTGAGCACGAAGGCGCCGTCGATCAGGCCAACGCGCGCACCACCGACCGGGCCGTAGAACGGCACGCCCGAAAGCGTCAGCGCTGCCGAGGCGGCAACCATCGCGACGATGTCGGGATCGTTCTCGAGGTCATGGCTGAGCACGGTGGCGACGACCTGCGTCTCGCAGCGGAAGCCTTCCGCGAAGAGCGGGCGGATCGGACGGTCGATGAGACGCGAAGTCAGCGTCTCTTTCTCCGACGGACGGCCTTCGCGCTTGAAGAAGCCGCCGGGGATCTTGCCGGCTGCGAAGGTCTTTTCCTGATAATTGACCGTCAGGGGGAAGAAATCGATACCGGGCTTCGGCTGCTTGGCGGCGACGACAGTCGCCAGCACGCTGGTCTCGCCATAGGTGGCGAGGACGGCGCCGTCGGCCTGGCGGGCAATCTTGCCGGTCTCGAGCACGAGCGGGCGTCCGGCCCATTCGATCTCGACACGTTGAATGTCGAACATGGCAGTTCCTTTCCGCCGCGGATGCGTCGGAGGAGCCATGGACAAGACGGCGGGAGGCTCTCGGCGCTGCACAGGCAGCAAAAGCATCCGGCGATCCTGCCATGGCTCGGGCGTACAACCGCGAGCACATCAGCGCGGCGACCCCATGCCGCCGCGCGCTAGTTTGCGTCTTCGGGGACGGGCGTCAGCCCGACCCGCTCAGCGACGCAGGCCGAGACGCTCGATCAGGCTCTTGTAGCGCTGCTCGTCGATCTTCTTGACATAGTCGAGAAGGCTGCGGCGCTGGCTCACCATCTTGAGCAGACCGCGCCGGGAATGGTTATCCTTGGCATGGCCCTTGAAATGCTCGGTCAGGTTGGCAATCCGCTCCGACAGAACGGCAACCTGCACTTCCGGCGAACCCGTATCGTTCGGGCCCGTCGCATATTCACTGATCAGTTCCTGCTTGCGAGCAGCGGTGATCGACATCGGGGATCCTTTCGAGAGTGACTGGACCGGGCGACATGCCCGGCCGGATCGGTTCCGGAATGATCCGGAACCCTTGCCTGGATGTGGTCGGCCGGTGCCGGGATGTCGTCCAGCACGGTCGCCGCTCCATAGGGCTTCGCCCTGAAGACCGTTCGACCTTCAGGGCGCGGGCGACATATGCCCGAAGATCGTCACCAAGACCAGCGGAAAGTTTCGGCGGCGGCCCTATGCGGCCAGCGCCTTCTCGATCTCGGCAACCGTCATGCCCGTCAGGTCCTTGGCGATCTCCTGGCGGACGAGCCCGGCCGTCTCCTTCGAAATCGCCTTGCGCAGGGTGCCGAGCACCAGCGGCGACGCGACGATGACGAGCGAGGCGAGGGCGCCGGCCCTCGTATCGGCGTCAAGCCGCTCCGCGATCGACGCGGCGAAGCGCTCCTTGCCGAGACGGTGCCAGTCCGTCTGTTCCATGCCGCTCTGGCCGTGCGGCGAACCATTGCCGCCGGCCGCGCTGATGGCACGGCCGGGCTGGTCGGTTCCCTGCTCGCGGGTCGGCGGGTTGTCATTCTCGAGCACCGTCTCGATGTCGAGGCGATAGCCACCGCCTTGCCCGCTATTGCGCAGGAACAACGCCTTGGCGCCATCGGCGACGAGGACAAGATGCGTCGGACGATCGGATTTGATGGTCATTTCGTTCTCCTTGACGAAGAAGGAACGACCCGCGTCCAGCCGAGGTTCCGCTATTCGCCGACGAAGACGCGCAGCGGCTGGAAGCTGCCCTGTTCGACCGAGCCAATCGCCACCAATGATCCAGCCTGTGTCGCGAACACGGTTTCGCCGGCGAGCGGCGCGTCCCGGCCGCGCAGGATGAAGGGTTGGCCATTGCGCAGCCGCGCCGCTTCCGCTTCGCCGATGCGGATTTCGCGAAGATCGGATAGCGCTGTCTCGACCGGCGCCAGCATGGCGTCCGCCTGATCAAAGCCGCCCTCCGCCTGCGCCTCGCGCAACGTGTCGAGCTTCACCATGGAGGCTTCGTCGAAGGGTCCGACGAGCAAGCGGCGCAGATTGGCGACATGGCCGCGCGTGCCGAGCAGCCGGCCCATATCGCGCGCCAGCGCCCGCACATAGGTGCCCTTGCCGCATTCGGCAGCGAAGATGGCGGTGTTGTCGTCCGGCATGTCGACGAGATCGAGCCGGTGCACTTCGATCGGGCGCGGCTCCAGCTGAACGTCCTCACCGTCCCGGGCGAGATCATAGGCGCGCTCGCCGTCGATCTTGATCGCCGAGAAGGCAGGCGGCACCTGCATGATCGTGCCGATGAACTCGGGCAGCACCGCTTCGATCGCGGCGCGCGAGGGGCGGAGATCAGACTGCGCGACCACGGCGCCCTCGGCGTCATCGGTCGTGGTTTCCTCGCCCCAGCGGACGGTGAAGCCATAGATCTTGCGCCCGTCCATCACATAGGGGACGGTCTTGGTTGCCTCGCCGAGGGCAATCGGCAGGAGACCGGTGGCAAGCGGATCGAGCGTGCCGGCATGACCGGCCTTCTGCGCGCCGAAGATGCGCTTCACGACCGAGACGGCTTGCGTCGAGGTCATGCCGAGCGGCTTGTCGAGGATCAGCCAGCCGGAAATCGGCCGGCCCTTCTTCTGGCGCTGGCCCATGATGTCTTTCCTGTTGGCTTGTTAGTCGCGCGCGTCGTCCGGTCCGTCCTCGTCCTCGTCCGCATCGGGCGAGGGCGTCACGACATCGTGCCGGACGATCGGATCGGTGCGCAGCAGGGCGTCGATCTTGGATCCCTCTTCAAAAGAGGTGTCGACGCGAAAGCGTAGATCCGGCGCAAATTTCATGTTGATGCGATGCGCGACCTCGCCGCGCAGATATTTGCGATGGCGATCGAGCGCGGCCACGACGCCGTCGAGATTCTGGCCGCCGAGCGGCATGACATAGGCCGTCGCGATCTTGAGGTCGGGCGAAAGCCGCACCTCGGGAACGGTCACCACGACGCGTTCGAGATCCGGTTCGCGCAGGTCGCCGCGCGTCAGGATTTCCGCGAGCGCGTGACGCACCAGTTCGCCGACGCGCAGCTGGCGCTGACCGGGCGTTCCGATCTTCTTGCCGTTGGCAGCAGTCCTTGCCATGGGAAGTCTCCTTCTCGATGCCGCAACATGGGCATCCGCCGGGTTCGGACCGGCCTCTTCTCATATCGGATGATTGTATTGCGTCCGCATCGTCCACCGCGACAGCGGGCAATGCCGAGGCCTTCCCGCGATTGAACGCGGGGCGTCAGAAGGGAGGGCTTTCCCGCTCCCGGAGGGGAGCGGGAAAGCCAATCGCTTGTCAGGTCAGAGCGACCGCTTGATCTCTTCGACCCGGTAGCACTCGATGACGTCGCCGGCGCGCATGTCTTCGTATCTCTCGAAGGCCATGCCGCATTCCTGGCCCGCCGGCACTTCCTTGACTTCGTCCTTGAAGCGCTTGAGCGTCGAGAGCTTGCCCTCGTGGATAACGACGTTCTCGCGGATGAGGCGAACATTCGCCCCGCGCTCGACCGTGCCGTCGGTGACGCGGCAGCCTGCGACCTTGCCGACCTTGGTGATGTGGAAGATCTCGAGGATCTCCGCATTGCCGAGCATCGTCTCGCGCCGCTCGGGCGTGAGAAGTCCGGACATCGCCTGTTTCACGTCGTCGACGAGATCGTAGATCACGTTGTAATAGCGGATCTCGATGCCGTCGCGCTCCGAGACGTCGCGCGCCTGCTTGTTGGCACGCACGTTGAAGCCGATGATCGCGGCATTCGAGGCCGCGGCCAGCGTGACGTCGGACTCGGTGATGCCGCCGACGCCGGAATGAATGATCCGGGCCACGACTTCCGAGGTGCCGAGCGCGTCCAGCGCGCCGATGATGGCCTCGACCGAACCCTGCACGTCACCCTTGATGACGAGCGGGAACTCCTTGAGGCCGGCGCTCTGGCGCTGGCTCATCATTTCCGCGAGCGAACCGCGCGCCGTCGTCTGACGGGCAACGGACTTCTCGCGCTTCTGACGAGCACGGTAATCAGCGATCTCGCGGGCACGGGCCTCGCTCTCGACCACGGCGAAGCGGTCGCCCGCCTCGGGTGCGGCCTGGAAGCCGAGAACCTCGACCGGCATCGAAGGCGGCGCCTCCGAGACCGTCTGGCCCTGATCATTGATCAGCGCGCGCACACGTCCCCATTCGGAGCCGGCCACGACGATATCGCCGGGATGCAGCGTTCCGCCCTGGACGAGCACGGTCGCGACCGGGCCACGGCCGCGATCGAGCTTCGCCTCGATGACGACGCCGTCGGCAACGCGCCGCGGATCGGCCTTGAGATCGAGCACTTCCGACTGCAGCAGGATCGTCTCGAGCAGACGGTCGAGATTGGCGCCGGTCTTGGCCGAAACCTCGACATCCAGCGTCTCGCCGCCCATCGTTTCGACGAACACCTCGTGCTGAAGCAGTTCGGTGCGCACCCGCGTCGGATCGGCGTCGGGCTTGTCCATCTTGTTGATGGCGACGATCACCGGAACCTTGGCGGCGCGGGCGTGATTGATGGCCTCGATCGTCTGCGGCATGACGCCGTCATCCGCCGCCACCACCAGAACGACGATATCCGTCGCACGGGCACCGCGCTGACGCATCGCGGTGAACGCGGCGTGGCCAGGCGTATCGATGAAGGTGATCTTCTGGCCGTTCTGCTCGACCTGATAGGCGCCGATATGCTGCGTGATTCCGCCCGACTCGCCAGAAACGACGTTGGTCTTGCGGATCGCATCCAGCAGCGAGGTCTTGCCGTGGTCGACATGGCCCATGATCGTGACGACAGGCGGGCGCGAAATCTGCTCGGCCTCGGCATCCTGCCGGTCGAACAGGCCCTCCTCGACGTCCGATTCGGCAACGCGGCGCACCGTGTGGCCCATGTCCTCGGCGATCAGCTGCGCCATGTCGGCGTCGATCACGTCGGTGGCCTTGAGGAGCTGGCCCTGCTTCATAAGGAACTTGATGACGTCGACGGCGCGCTCCGCCATGCGGTTGGCAAGATCGCCAATGCTGATCGTCTCGGGAAGGATCACTTCACGCGAGATTTTCTCGCGCGGACCCTGCGCCATGAGACGAGCACGCTCACGCTCGCGGCGGCGGCGGACCGATGCCAGCGAACGCTCGCGCTCGGAATCGTCGAGCGCGTTCGACAGCGTCAGACGGCCACGCGGCTTGGCGTCTTCCTTCTTGACCGGCTTCGGGTCGATCGTCTTCGGACGCTTGGCCGTCGAAGGACGCAGGCCGCCGGAGCGACCCTCTTCCTCGTCGGCGCGTGCCGGCGTGCGGGCAGCCCCCGGGGCCGCCGTACGGGCGGCGGGCTTCTCGGAAGCGCCAGGCGCACGTTCACCAGCCGGAACGGCCGGAGCGCGCGGCGCCTCGTCGCCAAGGCGGCGGCGGGCTGCTTCCTCGGCGCGTTCCTTCACGGCCGCTTCTGCGGCCTTGCGGATATCTTCCTCGGCCTGGCGCTTGGCGGCTTCCTCACGCTCCTTGGCGAGGCGAGCCTCCTCGATGACGCGACGCTTCGCATCTTCCTCGGCCTGACGACGCTCTTCCGCATCGCGGACGCGGGCATCGGCCAAGGCGCGGGCACGGGCGTCGAGCTCGTCGGTCGAGAGCTGGCGCAGGACCATACCGGAGCGCTGCGGCTGGGACCGCGACGGCTGCGACGGCGCGGCGGGCGTCGGCCTTGCCTGCGTATTGGACTGGATCGTGCGCGTCTGCGACACCGGCGGTGCGGCCGGTCGCGGTGGTGCGGCCGGGCTGGCGGCAACCGGCGCGGGGGCCGGCTCGCTCTTGCCCGGAATCAGCACGCGCTTCTTCTTCTCCACGACGACGGTATTGGTGCGCCCGTGTGAGAAACTCTGCCTGACGGTGCCGCGCTCGAGGTCACGGCCCTTAAGGCTCAGCGTCTTCTTCGCGCCGCCAACATCCTTGTCGCCGCTATTGCTCGTATCGTTCATTCGGTCTTCTGTCCTGCGGGTCTAGCGCCCTTTCACGGCGCGGTCTTCTCGGGCACTTCCGGCGGTTCGATCTCGCGGCCGTCGTCGCCAATGCCAACGGGCCCGTCTTCCCCCAGAAAACGGGCGAGCGCGGCGACACGCTCAATAACATTTTCGCTCGCCCGGCCCGCGAGCAGTGCAGCATGTATCACATTTGACCGGCCCAATGCCAAATCCAATTGTTCGGATCGGAAGATACGAATAACGGGAACTGCATCAGTGCGTCCGAAGCGGCGCTTCAGCGCCGCCGCGATCTTCGTCCGGCCGTCATCGGCCGCCTCATTTGCCTGCACGATCGCAGCAAGCTGCTCCCGTGCGATCGCTGTCTCGACCTTGGTGAAGCCGGTGACGACTTCGCCCGCCTTCCGCGCGAAGGACAGGGCCTGCACGGCGCCATCCTCGAGCAGCAGGCCGACGCGATCGGCCAGACCGGGCTCGACCGTGACAGCGGTCTTGAACCCCTTGGCGAACAACCGCTTCTTTTCGGCCGCCGCCACCATTTCCTTGCGCGCCGTCACCCAGACGCCGCGGCCCGGCAAGCGCCGCCGCAAATCGGGAACCACCCGGCCCTCGGGATCGAGGACAAAGCGGATCAACTGGTCCGATGGCATCGCCAGCCGCGAAACAACGCAACTGCGGACCGTCGGCTCGCTACGGCGCGGCATGATGATCTGCCCGCGACCCGAGCTTCGCTCAGGCCTCGGTCTCCTCGACACCCGCCGCCTCGGCTTCGGTCGCGGCGGACGCCTCGATTTCTGCCTCGGCTTCGTCTTCCGTGATCCAGCCCGCTTTGACACGTGCCGTCATGATCATGCGCTCTGCATCGCCGCGCGTCAGTCCGAACTTGTCGAGCAAGCCCCCATGGCGCTTGGTCTCGCCTTCGTTGCGCTCGGCCCAGCCTACGAGATCGTCCGGCACGTAACCGGCGAAATCTTCCATCGTCTTGATGCCGTCCTTGCCGAGCGCAACCAGCATCGAGCTGGTCATCCCGGCAAGTTCCTTCAATTCGTCGGCGACGCCGAGCACCTTGCGCTCTTCGTCATGCTCGGCCTCGATCCTGTCGAGATAGTCGCGTGCGCGCTGCTGCAGCTCGGCGGCCGTCTCTTCGTCGAAGCCCTCGATCGAAGCCAGTTCGTCCTGCTCGACGAAGGCGATTTCCTCAAGCGAGGCAAAACCTTCGGAAGCCAACAGCTGGCCGACAACCTCGTCGGCATCCAGCGCGGTGTTGAACAGGGTCGAACGCTCCTGGAATTCCTTCTGGCGGCGCTCGGACTCTTCCTGCTCCGTGAGGATGTCGATGTCCCAGCCTGTCAGCTGCGAGGCTAGGCGAACATTCTGTCCGCGACGGCCGATCGCAAGAGACAATTGGTCATCGGGAACCACGACTTCAATACGCTCGGCCTCTTCATCGAGCACAACCTTGGCGACTTCGGCCGGCTGCAGCGCATTGACGATGAAGGTTGCCGGGTCGGCAGACCACGGAATGATGTCGATCTTCTCGCCCTGCAGCTCGTTCACCACCGCCTGGACACGGCTGCCGCGCATGCCGACGCAGGCGCCGACCGGGTCGATCGATGAATCGCGCGAGATGACGGCGAGCTTGGCACGGGAGCCGGGGTCGCGCGCCACCGACTTCACCTCGATGATGCCATCATAGATTTCCGGCACTTCCTGGGCGAACAGCTTCGCCATGAACTGCGGATGCGTGCGCGACAGGAAGATCTGCGGCCCGCGCTGCTCGCGGCGAACGTCATAGACGTAAGAGCGAATCCGATCGCCATAGCGGAACGTCTCGCGCGGGATCAGTTCGTCGCGACGAACGATGCCCTCGCCACGACCGAGATCGACGATGACATTGCCGTATTCGACGCGCTTGACCGAACCGTTGACGATCTCGCCGATACGGTCCTTGTATTCGTCGAACTGGCGGTCGCGCTCGGCCTCGCGCACCTTCTGCACGATGACCTGCTTGGCCGACTGGGCAGCGATGCGTCCGAAATCCATCGGCGGCAGCGCTTCGGCGATATAGTCACCAACGCGGGCAGCGGGATTCTGGTCGGTCGCAACCTCGAGCGAGACCTCGACGGCCGGGTTTTCGACGGTCTCGACGACCTGCAGCAGGCGCTGCAGCCGGATCTCGCCGGTCTTCGGATTGATCTCGGCGCGAACATCCGTCTCGGAGCCATAGCGCGAGCGGGCCGCCTTCTGAATGGCGTCCTCCATCGCGGCAATGACGATCTGCCGGTCGATCACCTTCTCGCGGGCGACCGCATCGGCGATCTGCAAGAGTTCGAGGCGGTTGGCGCTGACTGCCATCGTCCTGTCTCCGTTACTCTTTTGAACGATCCCCGCGCCGTCAGGCGTCGGACGACTCGTCTATGATGTCGTCAATGTCGGAGTCCTCGCTGCCCGAAAGGGCCGCGTGGTCCCGAAGCGTGTCGTCAATAAGCGCGTCGGTCAGGACGAGCTTGGCATCGCCGATCGCGGCGAGCGGTATCTGTATCCGGTCCGGCGCGCCGGCCGGCGCGTCCTCGAGTTTGAGCCCCGTTGCCTCGCCCTCGACGCCGAGCAGCGTGCCGCGGAAGCGGCGCCGACCGTCGACCGGCAGGCTGGTCTCGATCTTGGCGATATGGCCGGACCAGCGCTCGAAATCCGAGCGGCGAACAAGCGGGCGGTCGATCCCGGGCGAGGAGACCTCGAGATGATAGGCCTCGGTGATCGGGTCTTCGACATCGAGTGCCGGCGAGATGTTGCGGCTGATCTGCTCGCAATCGTCGACCGTCATGGTGCCGTCAGGCCGCTCTGCCATCACCTGTAGCGTCATGCCGTTACGGCGCGAGGTCTTGACCCGCACGAGGCGATAACCGAGATCGGCGACGATCGGCTCGATGATCGCGGCGACACGCGCGTCGACGCCGGTCTCGACGACGATGCGGGGTTCGATGGCGGCGGTGGCGGGATCGGCCAAGGCAATCCGTCCGAAGGTTTGATCAGCCCGGCATGCGCCAGGCCGCAAAGGAACTCGCACGATCGGCCAAGAAGTCTTGCGAGCGGGCCCCGGGGGTCCACTCTCCAACGAACCGATCGTTTGAGATGAATGAAAGGCGTATAGGCCGATGGGCCGGCAATTGCAAGCGGCGTCGCCATGTCGGCTGCCCTGCCGCCGCGATGCTCCGTTGCAGGCGCGCCACCGGCTGGAATTATTTCAACTTCAGCAACGCTCATCAATACATTGCTAAGCAGGATCTTCGCAGTCTCGGTCCGTTCGATCCACGAACCTCTCCGGTGTTGCGTATCATGAAATCCATCGCCCTGCGTTTTGCCGCCTTTCTCATTCTGACGGCGGCGAGCACGTCGCTGCTCGCGCTGCCTTATCTCGTCGGTCCCTGAGATCTCGCGCCCCTTCGCGATGGGGGTCGCCGAGGGGCGCGGTCATCTTGAAGTCTGGATTTCGGTGGGTTGCGCCTGCGCCCCCGCATCCGCGCGCTGCCGGATCGGCCATAGCGCCTGATCGAAACGCCGTTATCGCCGGCGAAAGGTCAGGTAGGCGCCGCGGCGGCCTTCGCGGATTGCTTTTTGCTCATAGCGCGTGCCCGGCCAGCCAGGGAATGGCATCCGCCAGTCATCGGCGTCTTCCGCCGTCCATTCGAACTGCGGATCGGCCGCCACCGCGATCAGCGTCCAGTCGACATAAGACGGGATGTCGGACGCGAAGCGGAACAGTCCGCCCGGCTGCAGCACGCGGGCGATGCGCTGAAGATTGGCGGTGGAAACAAAGCGACGCTTCCAGTGGCGGCGCTTGTGCCAGGGGTCCGGATAGAGCAGGTCGACGACCGAGAGGCTCGCCGGCGGCAGCCAGTCGAGCAGCTCGGCCGCATCGCGGTCGAACAGGCGTAGATTGCCCGGCCTGCCGGCGTCGATCGCCGCCGCCGCCTTGGCCATGCCGTTGACGAAGGGCTCAGCGCCGATGCGGCCGGTGGCGGGCTCGGTGGCCGCGCGGTGCAGCAGATGCTCGCCGCCGCCGAAGCCGATCTCGAGCGCAACGTCCTCGACGGCAGCATCGAACAGACGGCAAAGATCATCGGGCGCCGCCGCAGCCGTGTCGACGCGCAAGGCATCGAGCACGCGCGTCAGCGTATCCGCCTGGGTGGCACGCAGGGCATGGCCCTTGCGACGGCCATAGAACGAATCGCGGCGGGATGCCGCGCCGGTTTCGCTCAAAGCAGTTTCAGCAACGTGTCCGAGAGATCGGTCTTCTCCCAGGAGAAGCCGCCGTCCTCTTCCGGCGCGCGGCCGAAATGTCCATAGGACGACGTGCGCGCATAGATCGGGCGGTTAAGCTTCAGATGCTCGCGGATGCCGCGCGGCGAGAGGTCCATCGCCTTGGACAGCGCGGCCTCGACGGCAGACTCCGAGACCTTGCCCGTGCCATGCAGGTCGACATAGATCGACAGCGGCTGCGAGACGCCGATGGCGTAGGAGATCTGGATCGTGCAGCGCTCGGCCGCGCCCGAGGCGACGACATTCTTCGCCAGGTAACGGGCGGCATAAGCCGCGGAGCGGTCAACCTTGGTCGGGTCCTTGCCGGAGAACGCACCGCCGCCATGCGGCGCCGCGCCACCATAGGTGTCGACGATGATCTTGCGGCCGGTCAGGCCGGCGTCACCATCGGGGCCGCCGATGACGAACTTGCCGGTCGGATTGACGTGCCAGATGGTCGACGGCGTGATCCAGCCGGCCGGCAGCGCTTCGTTGATATAGGGCTCGACGATCGAGCGGACGTCGTTCGACGAAAGGTTCTCGTCGAGATGCTGCGTCGAGAGCACGATCTGGGTGACTTCGACCGGCTTGCCGTCTTCATAGCGCACGGTGACCTGACTCTTGGCGTCCGGGCCGAGCGCATGCGTCTCTTTCGAGCGGCGCGCTTCCGACAGGCGCTTCAGAATGCGGTGGGCGTAAAAGATCGGCGCGGGCATCAATTCCGGCGTTTCGGTGCAGGCATAGCCGAACATGATGCCCTGATCGCCGGCACCCTCGTCCTTGTTGCCAGCAGCGTCGACGCCGACGGCGATGTCGACCGACTGCGCATGCAGGTGCACGTCGATCTCCGCGGTCTCCCAGTGGAAGCCGTCCTGCTCATAGCCGATATCGCGAATGGCCAGGCGGGCAACGTGGGAGATCAGGTCGCGCGTGATCGTGGCGGGGCCGCGCGTCTCGCCGGCGATCACGACGCGGTTGGTGGTCGCGAGCGTCTCGCATGCGACGCGCAGATGGCTCGGGTCCCAGCCCTGCTCCGGCCCCAGACGGAAGAACGTATCCACCACCTCATCGGAGATCCGGTCACAAACCTTGTCAGGGTGGCCCTCGGAGACCGACTCGCTGGTAAAGAGATACGACGTCCTCGACACTATTACCCCCGCGCTTGGTGAGATGAGCAGGCGACCTGCAGAATTCCGAACAAGGTATTATTCGGATCGAGGGGCCGGTCAAGCCGCGATGGGCGCGACTCACCATCTCGGCGGTCTCTTGAAAAATCGTTCTGAAAAAGACCGTCGCCTGGGGCGATCAGTCCGGAACTTCCTCGCCGGCAACTGCGCGCACGAGATCGACGATCTTGCGGCGAATCTTGGCATCCTTGATTCGCACGAAGGCACGGTTGAGTTGCAATCCTTCGGCGCTCGACAGGAAGTCGGTCACGAAGGCAGCCGGCCGTCCTTCTTCGAAACCGGCGTCCGAGGGCGTTCCCGGCGCGTCCTCGAAGAAGAACGAGACCGGAACCTGCAGGACAGACGAGATGTGCTGGAGTCGGCTGGCGCCAATCCTGTTGGTGCCCTTTTCGTATTTCTGAATCTGCTGGAACGTGATTCCAAGACTCTCGCCAAGCTTTTCCTGGCTCATGTTCTGCATCATGCGACGCAGTCGGACACGCCCGCCCACGTGTACATCGATGGGATTAGGGACTTTCTTAATAACCATCGAAAGCTCTCTTTCCGAAACAGCGCAGGGCTACGATGGGCTTGGTCTTTGCCATGCCCCCGCAATAAAAGATCCATCATGATTGGACGGTAATATCCCGGCGCCATCCACCCGGCCCACGCTGCCAAAATGGAGTGCAATGCGGAGCGTGTCAATTCCGGGTTTTAGCTGGAGTGAAACCCGCAAGTGTGGCCAACAAGAAGCCAAAGAAAACCGCAACCGCGAAAGGCAAATCTCCGAAACGTTCATAGGGTGTCGATGCGAGCGCTTCGGGAAGCGGCCCGTCGACTACGCCCTCGTTTTCCAGCGCCAGCGCGGCAATAATGCGGCCGTACGGATCGACGATCGCGGAAATGCCGGTATTGGCTGCGCGCGCGAGCGGCAGTCCCTCCTCGACGGCGCGGACGACAGCTTGCTGCAGATGCTGATGCGGGCCCGGCGTATTACCGAACCAGCCGTCATTGGTGACATTCACCAGCCATCGGGGCCGGAGGCGACGATCCGTCGCGGCCCCGGGGAAGATGATTTCGTAGCAGATCAGCGGGCCGAAGGATGGCGCGCCTTCGACTGGAAGCGTCCGAAGCCGGCGGCCAGCATCGAAACCACCCGGCAACGCCACCATTTCATGCAGGCCCAGGCGCGACAGCAGCCCATCGAACGGCAGATATTCGCCGAACGGCACCAGATGTACCTTGTCATAGGCATCGCGGATGACGCCGTCATCGCCGATGACATAAATGCTGTTGAAGACGCGCCCTGCCGCGTCCGGGTCCGCGCCTGGCTCACTCCGCGCGGCGCCGGTGATGAGCGTCGTGCCCTTCGGCAACATCGCGCCGATGGCCGCCAATGCGTTGGGCTGGTCGGTCAGGAAGAAGGGCAGCGCCGTTTCCGGCCAGATGAGGATCGAGAAGGGCGAAGCGCCGTCTTCTGTCATGCCCTGGCTGCTGAGCGAGAGATAGCGCTGCAGCACGGCGCTGTCGCGGCCCGGTGACCACTTCTCGTCCTGCGCCAGCACAGGCTGCACAAGCCGCAGCTTGACCCCCGGAACCATGGGCTCGTCGGAAAGAGCAAGCCGCGCTGCGCCATAGCCGAGATCGCCGAGAAAGAGAGCGAGGATCACGAGAAAGGCGATGCGTCGGCCCGCTCCACCGGTCCGCTCGCCAATCAGCAGCACCGGCGCCATGAAGACGAGGAAGGCGAGCAGCGTCATGCCCCACAGCCCGACAAGCGCTGCGCCCTGCATCATCAGCGGCATCGGCATCAGCGTGTAGCCAAAGGCGTTCCACGGAAAGCCTGTAAGGATATGCCCGCGCAGCCATTCGGCCACCGCAAGGACGACGGCCAGAAGCACGACGCGCCTCCAGCCTTCCGGCCAGACGATGCGGGCAAGAGCGGTGGCAAGGCCCCAGAACAAGGCAAGGCCAGCCGGCAGCAACAGAACGGCGAAGGGCATCAGGAAGACGACGCCGGCGCCTGATTCCGCCAGGAAGGCCGCACCGATCCACCAGAGTCCGCCGAGGAAATAGCCAAATCCGAACATCCAGCCGGTTCGGAAGGCCGGGACGAGCCGGCGCACCGCGCCCGCGCCAGGCGGCGACGTTGCGCCGTCCAGCAGGAGAACGAGCACCGGCATCGTCAGGAAGAGGATCGGGAACAGCCCGAACGGCGGCAGCGCCAGAGCCGAGAGCGCCCCGGCGCCGACGGCGATCAGCGCGCGCCGCCATCCCCACGAAAGGAGGACGGCATCGGCGAGCGCGGAGAGCCCTGCGCGGCGGGGGCGCGATCTCGAAATGGCGTGGCTCGCGAATCAGGGTCTAGGGACGGTGGGAAGCCTCGCGGCCCCCCGCCCGAGGGTCAAGCCGCCGCTGCGTTCTCGCGGCTGACTCGCAGCCGTCTCACGCGGCGCTGGTCGGATTCGAGGATCTCGAAGGCAAGACCGTCTGGCAACGCGATCCGCTCGCCGGCCTGTGGAATCCGCCCGAGCAGCGTGAACACCAGCCCGCCGATCGTATCGACATCGTCATGGCCGTCGCCAAGCCCGAGTTCCATTCCGAGTGCGGCCTCGAGATCCTCCAGATCGGCGCGCGCGTCGGCGAGGAAGGTGCCGTCCGGCTCGGGGGTGATCAGCGGTGCCTCGTCCTCGTCATGCTCGTCCTCGATCTCGCCGAACACGATCTCGACCACGTCCTCGAGCGAGACCAGCCCGTCGGTGCCGCCATATTCGTCGATGACGACGGCCATCTGCACATGGCTTGCCTGCATCGTGGAGAGCAGGGTCGCCGCCGGCATGGAGGGCGGGACGAACAGAACGCTGCGGATGATCTCGGTATCGGCGAGCTTCAGCGACAGGTCGACTTTGGCGAAGTCGATGTCGCCATTGGCCATCGCCGCGCCGGTGATGAGGTCCATCAGGTCCTTGATATGGACCATACCGACCGGATCATCGAGCGATTCGCGATAGGCCGGCATGCGGGAGTGGCCGGATTCGCGGAAGGCGCCGATGACGGCGCCGAGCGTCATGTCGACGTCGAGGGCGAGGATATCGGCGCGCGGCACCATCACGTCGTCGACGCGGACGTCGCGCAGCCGGAGGATGTTGCGCAGCATCAGCCGCTCTTCGGCGGTGAAGGCGGTCGTGGCGTCGTCGCCTTCGAGCGCTTCCTCCATCTCCTCGCGCAGCGAGCCGCTCGGCTTGAAGCCGACGGCGTGCCGCAGCCGGTCGAACCAGCTTTCCGATGGTTTCTCCCCCTCGCGCGAGTCCGGCGCGAAGGCGGAGATACTTGGAGGTTCCTGGGCGTTTTCGGCGCCCGTGCCGGGCGTGTCTGTGTCAGTCATCGGTCCAGATGTCAGTGTGAGGCGCGCTGCCCCGATACTCAAAGGGCGCGCTCGGCATAGGGGTCGGCAATTCCGAGCCTGCCGAGAATGGCCGTTTCCAGCGCTTCCATGCGTTCGGCTTCCACGTCCTCTATGTGATCATGCCCGAACAGGTGAAGCAAGCCATGGACGAGAAGATGGGTCAGGTGGTCGTCAAATGAAATCCCCTCGGCCTCGGCCTCGCTGGCGACCGTCTCCGCGGCGACGACAATGTCGCCAAGCAGCGGCCCAAAGCGGCCGCGTCCGGGCGGGCTGCCGGGGAAGGACAGCACGTTGGTCGCCTTGTCCTTCTGCCGCCAGGCGTCGTTCAGCTCCCGGATATGGGCATCGTCGGTGAAGACCACCGAGAGTTCCGAGCCTTCGATGGCGTCGAGCCGCCCTTCCGCGAAGCTCGCCTCGACGGCGCGGGCGAGCAGTGCGGCGAGGACATCCTCGGCCGGCCAGGACCCGGCCTCAACCATGAGGTCGATCGCGATCGGCAGGACCGATGGACTCCGCGTTTCCGGGGAGGCCTTCACGGGCCGCTCCCGTGACGCGGCGGACGCGGCATTTGCTGCGCCGTCTTCGGTGCGCTGTCATAGGCGCGCACGATCCGCCCGACCAGCGGATGGCGCACGACATCGACATCGGTGAAGCGGATCTGCACGATGCCCTGCACATCGCGCAGGAGATCCGCCGCTTCGGCGAGACCGGAAACCTGGCCGGCGGGAAGATCGACCTGCGTCGGGTCGCCGGTGATGATCATGCGCGAGCCCTCGCCGAGGCGGGTCAGGAACATCTTCATCTGCATCGACGTCGTGTTCTGCGCCTCGTCGAGAATGACGACGGCGTTGGCCAGCGTGCGGCCGCGCATGAAGGCGAGCGGCGCCACCTCGATCATGCCCGAGGTCAGCCCGCGCTCGACCTTGTCGGGCGGCATCATGTCGTAAAGCGCGTCATAAAGCGGGCGAAGATAGGGATCGACCTTCTCCTTCATGTCGCCCGGCAGGAAGCCGAGTCGCTCGCCGGCCTCGACCGCGGGCCGCGACAGGATCAGCCGCGAGACATCGCCACGCTCGATCAGCGCTGCGGCATAAGCCACGGCGAGATAGGTCTTGCCGGTACCCGCCGGACCGATGCCGAACACCATCTCGGCGCGATCCATCGCGCGGATATAGGCGTCCTGCGCCGGATTGCGGGCCATGATCGTGCGGCGGCGCGTCGAGATCTGCGCCATCGCGAGCCGGCCCTTTGGCTCAAGGCTCGGCAGGGTCAGCTGTTCGTCGGCGGTCTCGGCCATGCGCACGGCGCCCTCGACATCGGCCGGGCCGATCTCGTGGCCCTGCTGCAGGCGGAGATAGAGGAGATCGAGCGCGAGCCGCGCCTGCGCGCAGGCTTCCGGCCGTCCGCGGATCGTCAGCTGGTTGCCGCGGGCGACCGCCTCGATGCCGAGGCGCTTCTCGAGGATGGCAAGGTTCTGGTCGAACTGGCCGAACAATTCGCTTGCCAGGCGGTTGTCGTCGAAACCGACGACGACATGGGCAAGATCGGAGGCGTGCGACATTTCGGAAACCCGGCCGGCGGGCGGGCCCCCCGGTGTTGTCGAGCGTGCACTCAAGGGGCGGTCTCCGCTGCTGTTGCGTTGCCTGCCGTCAGCGCCTCCGGGCGCGGCTGCGCGCCGGCCAGGGTGCCGAAGAGGGAATTGGTACCAAGCCCGTCGATCGCGACGCGGCCGATCGTGCCGATCCGCTCCGTGCCAGCCTCGACCGCCACCGCCTGCAGATAGGGCGTGCGACCCATGATCTGGCCGGCCATGCGGCCTGGCTTCTCGAAGAGGACATCCACCACGCGGCCGACGGCCAGGCGGTTGAAAGCAGTCTGCTGCGCGGCGACCAGCGCCTGCAGCCGTTGCAGCCGCTCGGACATCACGGCCTCCTCGACCATGTCGTCGCGCAGCGCCGCCGGGGTGCCGGGGCGGGGGCTGTATTTGAACGAATAGGCCGCGGCATAGCCGACCGTTTCGATCAGCCGCATCGTTGCCTCGAACTCGGCATCGCTCTCGCCAGGGAAGCCGACGATGAAATCGGAGGACAGCGCAATATCGGGCCGCGCCGCGCGGATGCGGTCAGTGAGACGGAGATAATCGTCTGCGCCATGCTTGCGGTTCATCGCTGCGAGAATGCGATCGGCGCCCGATTGCACCGGCAGATGCAGATAGGGCATCAGCGCCGGCAGGTCGCCATGGGCGGCAATCAGCGCCTCGTCCATGTCGCGCGGATGACTGGTCGTGTAGCGGAGGCGATCGAGGCCTGGAACCTCGGCAAGGCGATAGAGCAGTTCGCCAAGGCCCCACGAACGGCCATCAGTGCCATCGCCATGCCAGGCATTGACGTTCTGTCCGAGCAGCGTCAGCTCGCGAACGCCGGCATCCGCCAGCCGCCGCGCTTCCTCGATGATCGCGCCGGCCGGGCGTGAAACCTCGGCGCCGCGCGTATAGGGAACGACACAGAAGGTGCAGAACTTGTCGCAGCCTTCCTGGATCGTCAGGAAGGCGGTGACGCCGCGGGCGCGGGTCTGCGCCTTGGTCGCGGCCGGCAGGGCGTCGAATTTCTCGGCGATCGCAAATTCAGTCTCGATGGCGCGGCGTCCGGCCGCGACGTCCTTCAAAAGGCGTGGCAGGTGCTGGTAGGATTGCGGGCCGACGACGAGGTCGACAACCGGCGCACGGCGGGCGATCTCTGCCCCTTCGGCCTGTGCCACGCAGCCCGTGACGCCCACCATGACCTGGCGTCCGGCGCGGGCGGCCTCCTCCTTCATCACGCGGATGCGGCCGAGCTCGGAATAGACCTTCTCAGCCGCCTTTTCGCGGATATGGCAGGTGTTGAGCAGGACGAGATCGGCCTCCTCGACCTTTTGCGTCGGCACATAGCCGTCAGCCGCCAGCGCGTCCGTCATCCTCTCGGAATCGTAGACGTTCATCTGGCAGCCATAGGTCTTGACGAAGACGCGCTTCTTTTCTTCTGCTGCGGCCATTGATCCCGCGGGGGCTTGCGGCAGCGCCGGCATCAGGCCGTGCCGCCGCGCGGTTTGGAATCCCTTCCTAGCCTCTTTCGGCGGCGCTGAGAAGCGCGGCGGGACCGAGCTCAGGCCGCCGTTGCTGCCTTGCCACGCGCGGCGCGGATTCGGCGAACCATGAGGCGCACCTCGCGCTCGGCCGCGGCGGTCGCCTCCTTGCGGTCGCCGCCGGGGCTGAAGACGATAGGCACTCCGAAGGCGACCACGGCATCGATCGCGCCGACGCGCACGAGATTGGAAAGATGCGGCGCGAGATCCATGTCGCCATGCCAGGCGACATCGGCTGTCCGGAGCCGCCCGATCGGCAGCCCGTGCAGCCCGACATAAACAAGCGCCACCGGCTGGATCGTGATCGAACCCGTCGCGGCTTCGCCGCTGCCCTCCTGTGCTGCGACACTCGCCTTGGCGGCAGCGCCGACAAGCGCGCTGCGGAACGGCAGCACCGAAACGCCGTCTCCGGTCGTGCCCTCGGCGAAGAGCACCAGCGCATCCCCGCCGGCAAGCCGCGCCGCGATCGCCTCGCCGGCTTCCGAGGTGGCCGTGCGGCGGGCCCGGTCGATGAAGACGCTGCGCTGAAGGCGGGCGAGACGCCGCACAACCGGCCACTCCGAGACTTCACGCTTCGCAATGAACGACATCGGCATCAGGCTGCCGAGCGTCACGATATCGAGCCAGGAGACATGGTTGGAGACGAGGAGCAGGGGCCGGGCTGTGGACGGCGTCCCCTCGACGCGGACCTTGAGACCCAGCATCGCGGCTGCGATGCGCTGCCACAGCATCGGAAGGATACCGGCATGGCGCGGCGAGAACGCCATTGCGGCGAGCTGGAACGGCAGGAAGAGAAGTGTCGTCACCGCGAGGACGAGCACCAGCACTACGAGCCGCCCCGAAAATTTCAAGATGACGATGCTTTCACGAACGACCCTTGTCCTTGGCATCGATCGGAACGGCATAGAGTTCCAACCGATGATCGACCAGCCGATAGCCGAGCCGCTGGGCGATCACCTCCTGCAGCGCTTCGATATCTTCGCTGCGGAATTCGATCACCGCGCCCGAGCGCAAGTCTATCAGATGATCGTGATGTTCCTCAGACACCGTTTCATAGCGGCTCCGGCCGTCGCGAAAATCGTGTCGCTCGATGATTCCGGCATCTTCGAACAACTTCACCGTGCGATAGACCGTGGAGATCGAGATGCGCGGATCGATCGCCGAGGCGCGGCGATAGACTTCCTCGACATCGGGATGATCGGTGGCAGCGTCGAGCACCCGCGCGATGGTGCGCCGCTGGTCGGTCATCCGCATGCCCTTGGCCGCGCATGCCGCTTCGAGCGTCTGGTTCTCATCCGTCACTAGCTGACTCATGCCGCATCCCCCGGACGCCTCAACTGGCCGTTCGCCGCTTAGCGAAGTTGCAGGCGCATGACAAGCGCGGTGCCGCCTTGTCCGCCATCGGCATAATAGCCCTTGCGGCGGCCCACTTCACCAAAGCCGAGCCGGCGATAGAGCGCGAGGGCCGGCGGATTGCTCTCGCTGACCTCGAGGAACACTTCCCCGACGCCCTCGGCATAGGTCCGCCGCAGCGCTTCTTCGAGCAATCTGCGGCCGTAACCATGGCCACGCCTCGCGCTGGCGACAGCGATCGTCAGCACCTCGGCCTCGCCGGCAACGCTCCGCATCATGATGAAGCCGAGCACCCGCCGTGTGCCGAGCACCGTCTCGCGCCGCAGCAGCAGGCAGCGGACGGTCCGGTCGGCCAGCAGTTTCTCGATCTCGTCGATGCCCCAGCCGCGGCGAAACCCTTCCGCGTGGATTGCGACCATCGCCTCGATGTCGGTTTCGCCGCGAACGTCGTCGGTCATGAGGCGTGACTGTGGAAACAGCGACATCATCGAATAGAACATCGGCGCGCGATCCTGGCCCCAGCCTGCGGCACGGCGTCGGGCGGCTTGACATAAAGCGGCTTCGGCGGATGGCTGGCTGGGTCCAGCACCGCGCCGAGCGTCAGCAGCGTCTCGATGGCGGGAGCCGAATCGAGATGCAGCGGCTCAAAGCCCGGTCCGAGCAGCGCGGCGCCGGCACCGGCAACCGCGAAGCCGCCGGCGGTCGCGCGAGCGGCGAATTCGGTGGCAGGTCGGCTCGACGGGGTCTCGAGCGGCGTGCCATCCGCCGAGAAGAGCTGCCCGAAGGCCTCGCCGCCACGCCCCGGTAGCAGCGCAAGGATCGGCCGCTCATCCGCGGCGAGGCGGCTCGCGCGATAGGCATGGGCGGCGAGCGTCGAAAGGCCGACAACCGGCAGATGGCGGACGAGCGCCAGCCCGCGCGCCGCGGCGATGCCGACCCTCAGTCCGGTGAACGACCCCGGTCCAACGGAGACGACGATGCGGTCGAGCGCATCCGGCCGGATGCCGGCTTCCGCGAAGAGCGCCGCGATCTCGACCATCAGGATTTCGGCATGGCCTCGGCCAATGGTCCGAACGCGCGATACCGTCCTCTCGCCTGCGACAAGGCCGACGGAGCAGTTCTCAAGCGCGGTGTCGATGGCGATGAGGTTCATCATGCCCGAATAGAGCGGCGGCGCGGCTCTGTCGAGGGTGGCGGCGCCGGCTGCGGTTTGCGCCCGCGTCAGGCCGGTCTATGACAGGGAGCGGACTGGCCGCGAGCCCAGCGCTAAGGAGCAGGACGAAGCGATGAAATCGGCAACGCTGATGCAGGTCGCAGAGCGCGCCGGCGTCTCGACGGCGACGGTTGCCCGCGTTCTCAAGGCGCAGGGCTATGTGTCGGACGACGCCCGGGCGCGTGTCGAGGCGGCCGTGAAGGCGATCGGCTACCGGCCGAATGCCATGGCGCGTGGCCTTCGCCAGCGGCGCAGCTTCACCATCGGCCACATGCTGGACGCCATCATCGTCAATCCGTTCTTCGTCAACGTGGCGCATTGGGCTGAGGAAGAGGCGCTCGATCACGGCTACAAGACATTCCTCTTCAACCATAACGGCCTAGCCGAGCGCGAGCGCATCGGCATCGAACGCTTCATCGAGCGGCGGGTCGATGCGGTTCTCTTCACCAACGCGGTTTCTACCGAGAATGTCCGCCTGCTGAAGGCGGCCGGCATCCCCGCTCTGCAGCTCGAGCGCAGCCGCACTCCGGCCGCCCCGGCGATCCGCGTCGACAATACGGTCGGCGCCCTCCAGGCCATGGCGCATCTCGCCGGGCTCGGCCATCGCCGCATCGCCTTCATCGGCGGAGACCCCGAACTGATCGGCCGCGGCGAAACCGCGGGGCCGACGGTCGAGGACGACCGGCTTGCTGCCTATGGTGCCGGCCTCGCAGCGGCAGGGCTCCCCTTCGATCCCGCGCTGCTCCGGCTCGGCAAATACTATAGTCTCAGCGAGAGCGGGTCCGGCAGCGAGGGTTATCACCACACCCGTGCCCTGCTGGCGCTCGACGACCGGCCAACCGCGATTTTCGCGACATGCGATATCCTCGCCGCCGGCGCGCTGCAGGCCATCTATGAGGCCGGATTGCGGGTGCCCGACGATATTTCCGTCATCGGTTTCGACGATACGCTCGCTGCCAATCTGACGCCGCAGCTCACCACCGTCGCCCAGCCGATGGAGCAGCTCGGCCGGATCGGGTTCCGGGCCGTTCTTGCCGCGATCGAGACGGGAGCGTGGCCCGAGCAGCCGCTATTGCCGAGCCACCTCGTGCTGCGCCGCTCGACGGGACCCGCGCCCCTCTGACTGATGCCGATTGAGATTGACCGGGCAGGCCGGCGAGTGGTATCGCTGACATATGTCATCGATGACATATCGCGATCAAAGCCAATTTGGCGCGATCCGGCCCGCATAATGACGGGCCTCCCAGGAAACGCCGCCGCCGCGCATCGCGCGGCTCAGGACCCATTTCGGAGGGACAATCATGCGCATCAAGGCGCTTCTCGCAGCCACGGCCCTGGCCACGAGCGTCATGGCCGCCGGCCTCGCTTCAACGCCGGCCCTGGCCGAGACCAATGTCACGTTCTGGCAATTCTCGACCCGCGATGCCGACATCGCAGCCTGGAACGAGGCGATCGCCGCCTTCGAGAAGGCGAACCCGGACATCAAGATCAACATGGAGATCGTGCCCTGGTCGGAGCAGCAGCAGCGCCTCGTCAGCGCGCTGTCGGCCGGCGGGCTGCCGGACGTCTCGATGCTCGGCAACAATGTCGTGGCGCAGTTCCAGGCCGCCGGCGCGCTTGCCCCGCTCGACGACTATATCGCCGCTTATGACAAGGAAACCGGCACCGATTTCGCCGCCGAAGTCTGGCCTGGCGACAAGGGCTATTACAACCTCGCCGGCAAGTGGTGGGCCTCGCCCGTCAATGTCGAGACCCGCGCGCTCTATTATCGCAAGGATCTCTTCAAGGCCGCCGGTCTCGATCCCGACAAGCCGCCACAGACCTGGGCGGACTTCGCCAAGGATGCGAAGACGCTGACGCGTGACGGCGTCTATGGCGCCGGCCTTTCGATGAGCCTCGACTACTTCACCGTCCAGAATTTCATGAGCGCCTATCTCGGTTATGGCGCCCGCATGATCGGCGATGACGGCAAATGCGGCTTCGATACGCCGGAATTTAAGGCGGCGCTCGATACCTATGTCAGCGTCTATAAGGAAAAGGCGACCCATCCGGACGCGCCGACCATGAATGGCGATACGTTCCGCAAGGGCTTCCGCGACGGCAAGTTCGCGATGATCCTGTCGGATCCGGGCCTCTACAAGGACCTGCAGAACGACAAGGCGCCGTTCCTCAAGGATGTCGGCATCGCCTTCGTCCCGGCCGGCGAGAAAAACCGCTCCGGCTTCCTCGGCGGCTGGCCTCTCGTGTTGTGGGATGCCTCGGAAAACAAGGACGCCGCGGCGAAGTGGATCCTCTTCGCGACACATGGCGAAGCGCTCAAGAACCTCGCCACCAAGGGCGGCTTCATTCCCGGCAGCGTTTCGCTCGCCAAGGGCGCGCCCTGGACCGAGTTCCCCTATCCGCTGTTCGTCGAGCAGTTGAAGGACGCCAAGCCCTATCAGTATCCGGGCGAAGCGATCCCGCAGATGGGCCAGCTCGAGGTGGATACGATCCAGAAGGCCGTACAGGCCGTGGCGCTCGGCCAGCAGACGACCGACCAGGCGACGGCACAGCTCTGCACGACGATCAACGAAGTCCTCGCCCGCTAAGCGGAGGGCGATGACCGTGGCATTCGAGACGACGACACGGCTGGCCCCGGCGCGCCCCCGCCGCCGCAGCATCGTGCCCGATTTCCTCCTCCCATACGGCATGATCGGGCCAGCCGTGTTCGTCGCCTTTGCGATTGCCATCGTCCCGCTCACCTACGCGCTCTGGCTGTCGCTGCAGGACTGGTACATGCTGCGGCGGCCAACCCCGACCTTCGGCGGGCTGATCAACTACAAGCAATTGCTGCAGGATGGACCGCTCTGGGCAGCGTTCGGGCGGACCTGGATCTGGACGATCGGCACCGTCTTCGTCGAACTGGTGCTCGCGCTGCCGATTGCTTTGCTGCTCAACCGCGAAAGCGCCGTGGCACGGGCCGCCTCGGCCCTGATCCTGCTCCCCTGGGTTACGCCCTTCATTGTGCTCGGCTTCGGCTGGCGCTTCCTGCTCGACAGCGACGTCGGACCGATCCATGCCCTTCTGCATGCGATCGGGCTCGCCGGCGACAGCTCGATCCTCAACGATCCCGTCGGCGCCTTCGCCATCATCATCTTCATCTCCGGGTGGAAGGGCACGCCCTTCCTCGTCATCGCGCTGCTCGCCGCGCTGAAGTCGATCCCGGACGAGCTCTACGAGGCAGCCGAGGTCGATGGCGCCGGACCGGTCTCCCGCTTCATCCATGTGACGCTGCCCGAGATCTGGAATACGGCCATCACCGTCGGCCTCGTTCTCGGCATCCTTGCCTTCTATTCGTTCGACCTGCCCTGGATCATGACCAAGGGTGGCCCGCAGGACGCTACGACGATCGTCGGCATCGCGATGTACAAGGCCGTGTTCCTCGACCTCCGTCCTGCCTATGCCGCGGCGATCTCGATTGTCATGCTGGTGCTGCTCTTCATTGCCTCGCTCTTCGTCCTGAAGCTCCGGAGGCGGAGCTGATGCGTCACCGTTCCGCCGTCCGCGAAGTCTCGCTCGATCTCGTCACCATCGCGGTGCTGTTCCTGCTGCTGGTGCCGATCCTCTGGGTGTTCGTCGCCTCGGTCCGCCCCGAAACCGACATCACCGGCGGCGGCTTGCTGCCGACACGCTTCACCTTCGATCATTACGCGGCGATCCTCGCCAAGAAGCCGTTCCTGATCGCGCTGAAGAACAGCCTCATCGTCGGGATCACCGTCGCGATCATCACCACGGCGCTGGCGATGCCGGCCGCCTATGCCCTGTCGCGATTCACCTTTCACGGGCGCAACTTCTTCGCGCTCCTGATCCTCGGCACGCAGATGCTGCCGAGCCTCGCTGTGCTGGTGCCGCTGGTCGTCATCGTGCGCCAGATCGGCCTCACCAACACGCTGACGGCGCTGATCTTCACCCATCTAGCCTTGGGCATGCCGATCGCGGTGTGGATGCTCAAGGGCTATATCGACGCGATCCCGAAGGAACTCGAGGAGGCGGCGCTGATCGATGGCTGCAGCCGGCTCGGCGCGCTCTGGCGCATCGTCGTGCCGCTGATCCGCCCGGCGATCATCGCCGTCGGCACCTTCGCCTTCGTGCTGTCCTGGGGCGAATATCTGATGGCGCTCGCCCTCATTTCAAAGTCGGACGTCAAGACGCTGCCACTCGCCCTGCAGGGCCTGTTCGATCCCTATTCCTTCTCCTGGGGCCAGGTCATGGCCGGCGGCACGATCATCGCCATGCCGGCCATCCTGCTCTTCCTCATCTTCCGCAGGCAACTGGTCGGCGGCCTCCTGGCCGGCGGCGTGAAAGGATAATCCATGGGCGTTTCGACCCGCTCGCTCTACTTCACAGGTCCGCGCGATCTCGAGATCCGCGACGAGTCGCTTCGCGAACCCGGGCCCGAGGACATCGTCGTCGTGGCGCTCGTCTCAGGCATTTCGGCCGGCACCGAGCTCAATGTCTTTCGCGGTCTCGCGCCGCAATGGCGCCAGCATATGGATCCGGCGACGCGGCTGTTCCTCGATGGCGGCTCGGATTGGAAATGGCCTGCCCGCTATGGCTACGCGATGGTCGGCCGCGTCGAGCGCGTCGGCGCATCCGTCACGGATTGCAAGGAGGGCGAGTTCGTCTTCGCCTACGCGCCGCACGGCACCCACGCCGTGCTGCCGGCGAAGGCGGTCGTGCCGCTCGGCGACCTTGGCGATGCCGAGATCGGCATCTTCTTCGCCAATCTCAACACCGCCTATAACGGTGTGCTCGATGCCAATATCCCGCTCGGCGCCGATGTCGTCGTCAGCGGGCTTGGCGTCATCGGCCAGCTGGTGGTCCGCCTCTTACGGCGAAACGGCGCCCGCACCGTCATCGGCGTCGATGGCATCGATCTACGCCGCGAGCTGGCGCTTGCCGGCGGTGCCGATCATGTTCTCGTTCCCGGCGCGGACAAGGTGGCGGAGACGGTACGCCAGCTCACCGAAGGCCGTGGCGCCGATGTCGTCATCGAAGTCTCCGGCGCAGCGCCGGCGCTCAACGAAGCCATCCGTACCGCCGGCTACAACGGCACCGTGGTGGCGATGTCCTGGTATGGCGGCACGTTCGAGAGCCTCAGTCTTTCGGGCGAGTTCCATCACAATCGCCCGCGCATCATCTCTTCGCAGGTCGGCAATGTGAATCCATTCCTCGGCCCGCTCTGGTCGACGGCGCGGCGCGGCGCCATAGCGCGCGAGTTCATGGATGCCTATTCTGCCGATCTCAAGGGATTCGTCACCCATCGCGTACCGCTGGACGAGGCGGCGCGCGGTTATCGGCTGCTGGACCAGGGGTCGCCCGAGGTCATGCAGGTTCTCATCGATTATCGCCTCTGATCGAAAGCGAAGGATCTCCCATGCGCTATTCCGCCTGCCTCGAATGGCTCTTCGCCGCTGAGGCACCTGTCTTCGCCGATCGCATCCGCCTGGCAAAGAAGGCCGGGCTCGATGGTGTCGAGTTCTGGCTCTGGAGCAACAAGGATATTGCCGCCATCCGCGCTGCGCTCGATGAGACCGGCCTCCCGCTTACCGGCTTCGTCGCCGAGCCGATGGTGCCGCTGACCGATCCGGCCAAGCATGCCGAGTTCCTCGAAGGCCTGAAGCGCTCGATCGAGATCGCGCAGCAGCTTGGCGCCCCGATGCTGATCGCGCAGGCCGGCGCCGACCTTCCGGGCCGTTCGCGCACCGAACAGCGCTCGGCACTCACCGATTGCCTGCGCAAGGCGGCCGATATCCTCGCCGGCTCGGGCGTCGTGCTCGCTGTCGAGCCGCTCAATACGCTGGTCGATCACGTCGGCTATTTTCTGCCCTCGACGGAAGAGGGGCTCGACATCATCGACGATGTCGGCCGACCGGAAATCCGCATTCTCTACGACATCTATCATTCGGCGGTGATGGACGAGCAGATCGCCAAGGTCCTCGACGGGCGCCTCGATCGCATTGCCCATGCCCATCTCGCCGACATGCCCGGCCGCCACGAGCCCGGCACCGGCCGGCTCGACTGGCAGGCGCGTGTGGGCTGGCTCGAAGCCAACGGCTATCGCGGCATGGTCGGGCTTGAATACAAGCCGAGCGTCGCGACGGAAGCGAGCCTCAAGGCGGTGCTGGCCGGCTGAGCCAGCGGCCCCCCTGTCGACAGCGATCCCGACATCGGTTTAGCGCCGATCTCGGGCTAGCGATCGCGATCCGGTTTCGGCGTCTTGGTTTGCAGAAAGCCGAGCGCGATGATTACGACGAGGCAGATGGCGGTCGCCATGGCGCCGACGGAAACATAGCCGAGTCCGCAGGCGACCCCGACGGCACCCGCCAGCCACATTGCCGCGCCGGTTGTGAGCCCGTGCACCTGCCCGCGGCTCTGGATGATGGCGCCGGCCGCGAGGAAAGCGACGCCGGCCGTCACGGCCTCGATGATGCGGATGGGATCGACCTGGACATGCTCCATCCCGAGCGCATCGGAATGGAGGATCTCGAGCATCACGATCGTGAAGACGGCGGAGGCCAGCGCCGTCAGTGTATGCGTCCTGAGTCCGGCGGGCCGCGAGCGCCATTCCCGCTCGGCGCCGATCAAGGCACCGAGCACGGAGGCCGCGATGAAGCGCAGCGCGATCTGCGATTTCGGCAGGTGGGTTTCGAGAAAGGCCGCATCGGCGAATTCAAACACGGTCATGCCCCGCTGCAGCCGTCCCGCTCATGCGACGATTACTTGACAGCGTCTTCGACGGCGTTTCCGGTCTGCTTCACATCGGTGGCAACGCCATGCACTGTGTTGGCGCAACCAGCGAGGCCGGCGGCAACGGCGAGTGCGACAAGCAGGGTGGAGCGGGAGCGGATCGTCATCATCGTTCTCCTGGCTGGACGGTGAACAGCCAATGCGGATGTCGCAACTTCGTTCCGACGTGGGCATGACATTGGCCGCAACGGGCTGATCGCCGCTTGAGCCCAAGGCGCCGTCCGTCAACCAGCGAGCCGCTTTACACGCGGCGAACACGCTTCTACGTCTGGCAGCCTCCCTTCCGCCTGAGGTTCCCATGCTCCCATCCGCCGCGCCGCTTCCCGACGATCTCATCATCGAGGCCGGGGATGAGATCGCCATTCGCCAGGACCTGACGCTGACGGCGCTCGGCAAGCGTCCGGCCGATCGGGTGCTGCGGGTCGGTCGGCTGCTCGATGTGCATTCGCGCAGCTGGCTCGTCGACCAGGAGATCGTCATCAAGGGCCGGCGCATCGCCTATGTCGGGCCGGCCGGGTCCTGGACGGGTGACGTAGCCGAGCGCCTGCACGAGCCCGATCTTGCCGCCGTGCCCGGCTTCGGCGAGGCGCACAAGCACATCGAGAGCTCGCATCTCACACCGGAATATGAGACCGCGCTGGTCATGCCGCGCGGCTGTACCTGGGTCTGCGAGGCGAGCCACGAATTCTCCAATGTGAACGGCGCGAAGAACCTCGAATTCTGGCTGGAGGCGCGCCGTCGCGGCTCGCCGATGAAGATCTTCCCGCTGCCGGGCTCGGCCGTTCCGCCAACCGCCTATGAATGGGGTGGCGGCTGGTTCGGCTATGACGAGCAGAAGGCGTTCATGGCCGAGAGCCTGATGGTCGCCGGGCTCGATGAGGTGATGGACTGGCCGTCGGTATGGAATCCCGACAATCCCTCCTATGACCGTCTGTGGGGCATGATCCGCGCCACCTTCGAGAAACGCGGCGTGGTCGAGGGCCATGCCGCCGGCATTCGCGACCTGCCGACCATCAACGCCTTCGCCGCCGCCGGCATGGCCTCCGATCATGAGGGCTGGTTCCTCGAGGAAGTCTGGGAAAAGCTGACGCACGGACTTTTCGTCGAGCTGCGGCCGCATTCGCTGCCCGACATCATCAAGGGCCTGATCGGCAAGGGCCTTTCCGATTGGTCGCAGGTCGCCTTCGTCACTGATGATCGCAGCGCCTCGGACACGTTGAAGATTGGCGCGACCGATCACAATGTCCGCCTCGCGATCGAGAACGGCCTCGCGCCCGAGATCGCCATCCAGTGCGTGACGATCAATCCGGCCCGCCATATGCGCCTGACGCCCTGGGTCGGCTCGATCGCGCCCGGCCGCTTCGCCGATATCGTGCTGCTCGACAATGTCCAGACGCTATCGGTCGCCAAGGTCTTCGCCGATGGCCGCAAGGCCGCCGAGGCCGGCCGCTATGAGGGGCCGCTGCCGAAGATCGACTGGCCGGACTGGGCGACGCGGACGGTCAATCTCGGTCGCACGGTGACGGCTGACGACTTCGCCATCGCGGCGCCGGTAGCCGCTGGACCCACGGCCAAGGCGGCGCTGCTGCGACCGTTCCACTGGCATGACGACTTCATCACCATGGACCTCCCGGTTGCCGACGGCGCCGTCCAGCGTGACGAGAGCCGCAACGTGACGAAGTTCGCCATTGTTGACCGTTTCTCCGGCGAGGCGAAGGTCGCGAAGATGTTCTGGCTTGGCACCGGTCCGCGCACCCCCGATACGGCGCTCGGCGCGACGCTCGGCCATGACAAGCACAATATCTGGGTCGTCGGCTCGTCGGATGCGGCGATGGCGATGGTGGCCAACGAACTCGCGGCGCAGCAGGGCGGCTGGGTTCTGGTCTCGGGCGGCAAGGTCGTGGCGCGGGTCCATTACGAAGTCGGCGGACTGATGACCGCCCGTCCGGCTGAGGTGCTCGATGCCGAAATGCAGGCGCTTTCTGCCGAGGGCGCGAAGATCGACTGGATGTATGAGCCGACCTTCTCGCCGCGCTGGTGGCCCGGCTTCCCGGAACGGCTCTCCTTCGCGACGCTCACCTGCGCCCCGTGGCGCTGGGTTCTCGTCGCGCCTTCGCCGCTGGCACCCGAGGGCTTCGTCAATGTCGCTACCGGCGCGACGCATCCCGTCGTGTGGTAGAGCGCACACAGAAGTCACCTCTCTGTGCACATTTCACGCAAGGGCGCACGCATTTCAGGCTGGCTAAAATGCGCGCATCGAATAGACAAGTGCTGAAACGGCTTCAAAGAGCGGGGACGATGATGTTCGGGAAATTGAAGGCTGGTCTCAAAGTCGCGCTGGCGGTGATGCCGCTGGCTTTCGGCAGCATCGCAATCGCCGAGGCCGATGGTCTCAAGGTCGCGATGGTTCTGCCCGGGCCGATCAGCGATAATGACTGGAATTCAGTCGGCTATAACGGGCTGCAGGCAGCGGCCAAGGCGCTCGGCGTCGAGGTGGCCTATTCGGAGAATGTCTCGGACGCCGATGCGGAACGCATCCTGCGCGACTATGCCTCGCGCGGCTATGGGCTTATCTTCGCTCATTCCTTCTCCTTCGGCGATGCAGCGCTAAACGTCGCCGAGGACTTCCCGAACACCACCTTCATGGCCGGTACGGCCAAGGAACTGGCGCCCAATCTCGGCACCTATTCCAACCCGGACTACCAGGGCGCCTATCTCGCCGGCATGCTCGGCGCCGGCGCGTCCAAGACGAAGACCATCGGCTGGGTCGGCGGCATGCCGGCGCCGAACATGCTGGCCAATCTCCATGCCTATGAGGCAGGCGCCAAGGAAATGGTGCCGGATGCCAAGGTGCTGCACACCTTCATCGGCTCGTGGTTTGATCCGCCCAAGGCCAAGGAGGCGGCGATCGCGCAGGTCGAGCAGGGCGCAGACGTGCTCTCTGCACAAGGCGTCGGCGTCATCGACGCCGCCATCGCCAAGAACGTCTTCGCGCTCGGCGCCATGACCGACCAGAACCATCTCGGGCCCAAGGTCGTGCTGACCTCGGTCACCTGGGATCTCGGACCGCTCGTCACCGCCGTCGCCAAGGCCGTTGAGGACAAGAACTGGAAGAGCCAGAACTGGTCGTATGGCATTGCCCAGGGCTCCGTGAAGCTCGCCGACTTCCATGGCCTCGATGCCGGCGTCCCGCCGGAGGTACTGAAGGCCGTGCAGGCGAAATTCGAGGCGATCAAGTCCGGAGCCTTCACCGTTCCGCTCGATACGTCGAACGTCGAGTAGGTTCGGTTCTCGAACGTCGGGCGCTTGCCCAGCATTGTCATTGCTGGGCTTGATCTGGCAATCCAGCCTTGCGGGCTGCGACGACGAAGTCTGGATGGCCGGGTCAAGTCCGGCCATGGCCGTTTGAGGGTTTGCTGTTCCCGCAGCACGGTTGAGAATTGGGGAATTGGCTTCCCGTGACGAAGAATATGATGAGCACGCCCCCCTTCCTCGACATGCGCGGCATCACCGTCACCTTCGGCAGCTTCGTTGCCAATGATGGCGTCGATCTGGCCGTGGATGCCGGTGAGATCCATGCGCTTCTCGGCGAGAATGGGGCTGGCAAATCGACACTGATGCGCGTACTGGCCGGGCTGCTGGTGCCGGCGGCCGGTGAAATCCGCATCGCGGGCGAGATTGAGCCGCTCGGTTCGGCGCATGAGGCGATGCGGCTTGGCATCGGCATGGTGCATCAGCATTTCATGTTGGTGCCGACGCTGACCGTCGCCGAAAATGTCTGCCTCGGCCTCAGCAGCACCGGACGTTTCATCCCGGATCTCAAGACTGCCGCGGCGAAGATCCGCGATCTCGCCACCACCTACGGTCTCGACATCGACCCGAATGCCCGCATCGCCGATCTCTCGATCGCCGGGCAGCAGCGCGTCGAGATCCTGAAGGCGCTTTATCGCGGCGCCCGCATTCTGGTGCTCGACGAACCAACGGCGGTGCTGACACCGCAGGAGGCGGAGGGCCTCTTCCGCATCCTTCGCGCGCTCGCCGCCGAGGGCACGGCGATCATTTTCATCAGCCACAAGCTGAACGAGGTGATGGCTCTCACCGGAAAGGTCACGGTGCTCCGCCAGGGCAAGGTCGTCGCGACGGCGCGAACGGCCGAGACCGATGCGCGCGGACTCGCCCGCATGATGGTCGGCGCCGAGATCGCGCTGCCGAAGATCGAGGACGCGCCGACCTCAACTGCGGCGCCCGAGGCAACCGCTCCAATCCTTTCCGTGACGGATCTCACCTGCCTCGACGCGCGCGGCCTCGTCCGCGTCGATCGCGTCAGCCTTGCGGTCGCGGCCGGCGAGATCGTCGGCGTCGCCGGCGTCGACGGCAACGGCCAGCAGGAACTCGCCGAAGCGATCGTCGGCCTTCGCAAGGTGGGAAGCGGACGCGTCGTCCTCGCCGGCGTCGAAGTCACGGCCGCGCCGATTGCCCGCCGCATTGCGCTCGGCCTTGCCCATATCCCCGAGGATCGCCACCGCACCGCGCTGGTCGAGCCGATGTCGATCCGCGACAATGTCGTGCTGGAGCGCATCGGCGATGCGCCCTTCTCGCGCGGCGGCTGGATCCGCCGCGACGCGGTTGCCGGCCTCGCCGAAAAGGTGATGGCGGCGTTCGACGTCCGCGCCAGCGGTCCGGGCCAGAGCGTCGGCACGCTTTCAGGTGGCAACCAGCAGAAGGTCGTGCTTGGCCGGGCGCTGTCGCGCGATCCCAGCCTCGTCGTCGCGGTCCAGCCGGCCCGCGGGCTCGATGTCGGCGCAACAGCCTTCGTCCACTGCCAGTTGCTCGCGCGCCGAGCCGCCGGCGCCGGCGTGCTCCTGGTTTCAACCGAGCTCGACGAAATCCTTGCGCTGTCGGACCGCGTCGTCGTCATGTTCAAGGGTGCGGTCGTCGGCGAGATGACGCGAGCCGCGATCTCCGTCGAACGGCTCGGCTTGATGATGGCGGGGCGCGCTGCATGACCGTGACGGATCACCCCGGCGCGATGAGACTTCGCCTCCCGCCCGGCCTTGTCGGCAGCCTTGCTGCCGTTGCGGCTGCGTTCCTCGTCGGCGCACTGCTGATCGCCGCGGTCGGCGTCAGCCCGCTCACCGCCTATGGCGCGCTGTTCGAAGCAGCGCTCGGCTCCCGCAACGGAATTGCCGAAACGCTCGTGCGCACCGTGCCGCTCGCGCTCTGCGGCCTCGGCATCGCGCTCGCCTTCAGGGCCGGTGTGTTCAATGTCGGCGCCGAGGGGCAGCTCTTCCTCGGCGGCACGGCGGCCGGCGCCATCGGCGTGCTCGGTGCCGGATGGCCGGCTTACGTCCTTTTGCCGGCGATGGCCCTCTCGGCGGCGCTCGCAGGCGGCCTGTGGTCCGGCCTCGCTGCCTGGCTGAAGCTGCGTTTCCGCGCCGATGAGCTGATCACCACGATCATGCTCAACTATGTGGCGATCCATCTCGTCTCATTCCTGCTGCACGGCCCCCTCAAGGATCCGAACGGCGCGCTGGCGCAGACGGCGCGCCTGACTGGTGATGGCCGTCTGCCGGTGCTGCTGGCAGGCACGCGCCTCCATGCTGGAATCCTGATCGTGCTCGTCGCCGCCATCCTGGCGCATCTCTTCCTGTGGCGGCGGACGAACGGCTTTCGGCTCCGCGTTGTCGGGCTCAATCCGCGCGCGGCCGAAAATGCCGGCATCGACGTCCGTCGCACCATCCTTTTCGGTTTTCTCATCTGCGGAGCGCTGGCAGGGCTTGCCGGCTTCTCGGAAGTCGCCGGCGTGCAGCGGCGGATGATCGAGAATCTGTCGCCCGGTTTCGGCTATACGGCGATCATCGTCGCGCTGCTCGGGGCAACCAATCCGTTCGGCGTCGTCGCCAGCGCCTTCCTGTTCGCGGCGCTGCAGATCGGCGCGTCGACCATGGAATCGGCCGCAGGCGTTCCCTCGACGCTGACCACCGTGATCCAGGGGCTCGTCGTCTTGTTCCTGATCGGGCGCGCCGCGCTCCCACTTCTTCGCGACTGGGTCGCCGACCGCTTCAGGCGGAGGGGATGACCATGCTGGGCCTCCTGACCGACCCAACCTTTGTCGGCTTTCTCTCGGCCTCGATGCGGCTCGCGATCCCGATCATGCTGGCGGCGCTGGGCGGACTGTTAGCCGAGCGCTCGGGCGTCCTCAATATCGGCCTCGAGGGCATGATGCTGGTCGGCGCCTTTGTCGGTTTCGTCGCTGCCTACGCGACTGGCCATCTCATGGTCGGCGTCGCCTCGGCCGTCCTGGCAGGCATTGCGGCAGGGCTCATTCTCGGCGTCTACACCATCACGCTCGGCGCCAATCAGGTTGTCGTCGGCATCGCGCTCAACCTGCTCGCCATCGGCATCACCTCCTTCTTCTACCGCCTGATCTTCGGCGCCGGCACGGAGCGGCCGCGGATCGACGCCTTCGTGCCGCTCGATCTCGGCAGCCTCGCCGATATCCCGTTCATCGGGCCGCTGCTGTTCCGCCAGGATGCGCTCGCCTATGTCGCCCTTGGCCTCGTGCTGGTGACGTGGTTCGTGATGGCAAAGACGCGCTTCGGCCTCGACGTCCGCGCCGTCGGCGAGCATCCGGAGGCGGCCGAGACGCTGGGCGTCAATGTCCACGGCATCCGCTATTTCGCCATCGGTCTTTCAGGCGCGTTGGCCGCACTCGGAGGCGCTTTCCTGTCGCTATCGGCTACCGGTGTGTTCATCGATGGCATGACGGCGGGACGCGGCTATATCGCGCTGGCGATCCTCATTCTCGGCCGCCGGCATGCGGTCGGCGTGCTGCTCGCTTCGCTGCTCTTCGGGGCGGCCGACGCCTTGCAGCTCCGAGCGCAGATCCTGCCGACCGGGGTCCCGTTCCAGTTCCTGTTGATGCTGCCTTACGTCCTGACCATCATCGTCCTCGCCGGATTTGTTGGCCGGGGCGGAGCGCCTGCCGCGCTCGGCGTGCCGTTCCGGCGCGGCCGCTCGAACAAGGAATGACCGCGATGCTCGATCTCCACGCCGCCACATCCCCCGAAGTGAAGGCCGCCATCGAGAAAGGCGCCGTGGCCGTGCTCGCGGTCGGCGCGCAGGAGCAGCATGGCGCCCATCTGCCGCTCTCGACCGATACGGTGATGGCGCAGGGCGTGGCACGGCGCATCGCTGGCGCAATCGACGGGATGCTGCTGCCGCCGATCGCCTATGGTGATGCCTGGAACAATGAAGGCTTCGCCGGCACGCTGTCACTCTCGCCCGATACGCTGCGCGCCGTGCTGATCGATCTTGGACGCGGCCTCGCCCGAATGGGCGTCAAGGCGCTCGTGATCATCAACGGTCATTTCGGCAACCGCGAACCGATTGCCCTCGCTGCCCGGGCGCTGAAGACGGAGATCGGCTTTCCGGTCATGCATCTCGACTATCCGGGCATGGAGCGGATCGCGTCCGCGATCTGCGACAGCCGGCCAGCCGCGCCTACTTTCTACCACGCCGACGAAGTCGAGACCTCGATGATGCTCGCGCTGGCGCCGGAACTCGTGCGGATGGACAAGGCCGCGCCCGAGTATCCCGAATTTCCGGAGCTGTTCGGTACCGCCCCGATTGACCTTTCGACATTCAACCGCTCAGGCGTATTTGGCGATCCGCGTCCGGCAACGGCCGAAAAGGGCGAAGCGCTGATCGCGGGGATCGCTGAAGAGAGCGCGCGCCTCATCCGTCTCTTCCTGACAAGGCGCTGAAGCGATAAAGCTTCGGAGTTCCGCCACCTGTGGCGGGGCAGCGCAGTTCGACACGTTTGCGGACGGTCTGCGCGAAGCAGAGCCTATTCGCTCGAGGTGGAGACGAAGCGAAACGGATGGGTAGTGCAGCCTTTCTCCTGGCGATCAATTTCGCGATTGGTGTTTCCTTTGCCGCCGCCTTTCTCGCGCTGACCTGGCGGACGGAGGTGTCGGTCGGGCGCTGGTGCGCGGCCGGCTTTCTTGCGGCGTCGGCGACGGTCTGCGTCCAGGCCCTCGCATCGACACTGCCGTCCGTCCCTCTCTTCCAGATGATGTCCTTCGTGCTGTTCATGGGGGCGTTGACGCTGATCACCGCTGGATTGACACGGCACTATCGTCCCGGCAGCAGCGTTAGGCCGCTGTTCGGCCTCGCGCTGCTGGCCGCGGTGCTCAACGTAGTCGCCATTCTCGGCCCGGTCGGCAGCGTGACGCTGCGGGCTTTTGCCTATCAGACGCCGTTTGCCGTCATGCTCGCCATCGCAGCCGTCATCACGCTGACCTGTTCGCGCCGCAGGGCTGTCGATCTCGGGCTCGCAATCGTTCTTGCGGCATCCGCCATCCAGTTCCTGGCCAAGGCCGTTTCGATCGCCCTCTCCGATGACGGCCCCGGCACCGATTATCTTAACAGCGTCTATGCGCATTACTCTCAGACGATGGGCGGCATCCTCTCATTGCTGCTGGGCGTCGCGATCACCGGCCTTGTGACCAGCGCCGTGATGGCCGAGGCGGCGAGGCGCCTGCAGCGCGACGCGCTTTCCGGCACGCTCAATCGCGGCGCCTTCCTGGAGCAGGCGGACCGCGCGCTGAGAACGTCTCAAAGCGGCATCCAGTCGACCCTCATCATGTGCGATCTCGATCACTTCAAATCGATCAATGATCGCTTCGGCCATGCCGCCGGCGATGACGTCATCCGTACGTTCGGCACCAATCTCGCGGAATTTGCCGGCAAGGACGGGGTCTGCGGCCGGATCGGTGGCGAGGAATTCTGCATCCTGATGACGGATTGCAGCATCGCGGCGGCGCGCGTCTATATCGACGCCATCCGCGAGCTGTCGGCGATGACCATCTATCCGATGTTGCCAGAGGACCATCGCGTAACGGCCAGCTTCGGCATCGCCCTGACCGATCGCACCGAGGCGATCGAAGACGCCATGCGCCGCGCCGATCTCGCGCTCTATGAAGCCAAGGCGGCCGGCCGCGATGGCTACCGGTTTGCAGCCCTGCCGCTCGCCCCGACCCCGCGATCAAAGGTGTCCTGAGGCGGCGCGGCGGTCGGCTGCTAGATCCGCTTGAGGATCTCGCCGCGAGCCTTGCTGCGGCCCCAAGCCTTCCACAGCCCTTTGGCCCCCGTCTTCATGACGAAGTTGAGGGAGGTGGCCGCCAGGACTCGTTCGAACAAACCATCGAGCCAGACCGCGATCTGGTCGTCGAATCCCTTCGGAAGCGTGGCCTTCGGAACCGATGGCGGCGGCCTCGGCGGATTCTCTCGCAGCGATTCCATCAGCGGGATCATCGGCAGGAATCCGATCTCGGCCGGCTTCTGGCCCGGAAAGATATAGGCGCCGGTCGTATAGATATTGATCTGGCCGGGCGTCCATGGGGTCGCCGCGTTGGCGAAGATCACGTTGAGCGGATCGAAGCGGAAGCTGCGGGTCAGGAAGAGATAGGCGTCGTATCGTCCGAGGGCGAAATCATGCTTGAGCAGTTCGCGGTCGAGGAAGCCGCCGAACGCGCCGAGACTGCCGGAGGCCAATGTCGGCGTGGCGGCGCCGGTCATGCCGGCACCGATCAGGAAGCGGCTGTAGACGTCGTCGTCGACGGCGAGTGCGATGTCGCCGGCGCGGTAGCGGGCCTGGTCGAGCAGCAGGCGGACGACGGCGCGGGCGAGATCGGCCGCGGTCGTCGGCGACTTCGGCATCGCGCTAGGGGTTGCGAACGGATCAACGAGGATCACCGCCCGGCACGCCTCCTCGACGTTGCGCGGGTTGCTGCCGGTGAGACCGGCAAGTTCGACATGGGCGGCGCCGATCGGCTCATTGTTGGTCGCGCCGCCATCGACCATCAGAGTCGTCGCATTCTGCTGCAGCCACGGATCGAGCTTCTCCCAGACGGGTACCATCGACGCCACCGACGCCTTCGTCTCGCCGGCAGCTGCCATTACCGTGGCGCGTGCGGCGATCTGCTTGTCCGTGCGGCGGACGGGACGTGCGTTGAAGGCGATCGGAAAGGCGCAGGTGGCGAGTGCCGCCTCCTGCAGCCAGTCCCATCCGTCCGGGCTGACGCTCGACAGCGCGATTTCGTCGACCCGCGGCGGTGTGCCCGCAACAGTGTCGGCGCCCGGCACTGACAGGGCGAAGCGCGCCGTATCGTCGTGGCGCCAGATCTCGAAGCCGGTATTGCCGTTGCCCCTGAGATCGACCCGGTAGGGCGTCCCCGTCAGATTGCTCATCGTTACCACCAGCCGCAGCGGATCGGCGAGATAGCCCCGGACTTGCGGCACCGGATGGTTTGGATGCGGATGGTTCCCGAACGCCAGCAGCTGTGCGATGCACTGGTCAATCGCCGACGTATTGAACAGCGCTTCCGAATGGGCGCCTGGCGAGGTTCCAGGCGCCAACAGCTTGCTGATGGTCACGCAGTCCCTGCCGCACCAGGACGCGTAGAACGGATTGTCCTCGGTCTCGCCGCGCGGAAATGTCCGGCCGGCGGCACGCAGGAAGATGGCGCCGTTCAGCGCGCCCCCCGAAGCGCCGGCCAGAGCCCGGATCGTGACCCTGTGTCCCGGCGCATCCTCATCGCCGCGTTCCTTGGCCGCTTCCCAGGCGTCGAGCGCCTCGCCGAGATAGTCGAGCACGCCCGCTGTATAGGCACCGGCCGAGACGGTCCCGGCGAGCGCGAAAGCGATCTCGAACGTGTCCTTCCGCTTGTCGCGATCAGGCGGAAAGGTGGCATTGAAATCCTCGGCGCTCAGCGTGTAGCCCATCGCGCGCTCCTAGGATGTCTGCCTGCGGGGGTCGTCCGGCTTCGGCCCCGAGCTGCGCAGGTTGATGAACTGGTTGATGAGGTCGAACCAGAACGGACCCCCGAACGATACCGCGATGGCTGTCAGCAGCCAGCCGGCTATCATCGGCAGGATCGGCGTCCTGAAGTGCCGGACGTTCTCGAGCGTTACCGCCTTGGTGCAGTCGACCTTGGGTTTCGCGGTCTCGACGCAGGTCTCCCAGCCGATGGGTAGCGGACTCGCGGTCAGCGTACCGATCTCGTCGAGCAGCCGCTGATGGATGTCCTTGAGCTGCGCGACGGTGTCGGGCGTCGCGGCGGTCTCCGTCTGCGTCGTACCGGTCGCCGGCGTGTCGGCAGCCTGCTGGCGGGCCTTGTCCGCGGCAGCCGCGACGGATTCCATATAGGCTGTCGCAGCCTTCACTGATGCCTCGAGTTGCACGGGATCGCGCATCAACACCCTGACCATGCGCACGGTGTCGACATTGAGGAACGCGGCCAGCAGCAGCCCGATGGCGAATAGCGTCCATTGCGCACGGCGCTTATAGGCGCCGCCGAGACGGTCCATCGCATCGTCGTACCAGCGGTCGATCGAGGTCTTGAAGACCGCAAGATCGCCACCGGCATTGTCGAGCAGGCTCGTCAGCGCTTGGCGGACCGGTCCGGGCGGCATGGTGGCGATGGCCGTCTGAACGCCGGTGAGCGTCGGCTGCTGCTGGGCGCCAAGGACCGTATCGAGCAGCGCCACCGTGAAGTTGCGCGAAGGAACATAGGCGGGAAGGCCGCTCTTCGCCGTGCCGGCGACAAGGGCATGATCATAGACTCTATCGGCCAGCGAGGTCGCGAACGACTGGCCACCGTCGCCGACCAGCGCTTCGATCGCGCCGCGCAGATCCTTTGCCCGCGTCTTGGTGATGCCGACAACGAGTTCATTGACCGTCGAGGCGATCGTACTCAGCAGCAGATAGGCGAAGCCCAGCGAAATCGCGACGCCGAGCAGGGTTGTGAGGCTCATCGCGGCCCCTCCTTCGTCCGGTACGTTCGGCAGCCGGCTTCGGGGCTGCCCGCCGTCATGCTCCGAGAAAAAGGTTCCTGAGGATGCGGACCTGATAATGGAAAGAGTTGATGCCGCTGCCATTGTAGCGCCGGGCGGCATAGGGCCAGTCGCAGCCGAAATCCGATCGGTCGGGCACGCTGCCGTAATCGGCGCTCGGGTAATAGGGCGTCGCGCGATAGGTCTGGTTGGATCCGGGATAGAGCGGCACGCCGGCGCGGATGGTGACCGGGCGCGCCGCCCGTGCGCAGGCGCGGCAATCCGTCATGTAGCGCGCATCGTCCTTCGCATAGCGACAGAGCCGCAGCCGCAGCAGCGGGTTCTCGGCGGTCCGGTCATCGGCGCGATCATCGGGTCCAACGACGAAGCGGCCGAATTTCTCAGTGAATTCGGCGATCGCCCGGCTGATATTATGCACCGGGTCGCGGATGAGCGCCGCGATCTCCTCCGGCCGGGCCGGATGATGGAACAGCGTATACTGGCCGATCCCATAGCCGCGCGATGTGATGCGATCGGGCTGTTCTCCGTCGTTGCGGTCGAGCCCCATGACGAGAAAGGTATCGAGGCCGCCGGACTTCGGCACGTTGAAGTGTCGCCGGCCGCTTTCCTGCAACATCATCGCGAACAGGAACGGCATGGGAGCGCCGACCCCGCTCAGCTGCGCCAGCATCGCCGTGGCCTGCGCATTCCCGCCGGCGGGGTCCTCGGAGGAAGGGATCTTCGGGAAGGCTGGATCTCCGATCATCTCGGCGATGATGGCGATCAGCAGCGCGTCGACCGTATCCCCGGGCGCCACCGCGCGGCCACGCGCGTAATCGCGCACCTTGACCGGCGCAGGACCATCGCCGCCGCGCGAGCTGCCGTCATTGAGGACAAGATCAATCTTCAGCGCCCGGATGGCGCGGGCGGTCGCTGCGCCGAAGCTGCCGTCGAGGCCGCCGGCCAGATAGCCGAGCGCACGGAGATCGCGCTGCAGCCATACCATCGCATCACTGCGGTCGCGACCGCCCGAAGCGATGCCTCCCCCAACTGGCGACATGGCGTGCATCCCCCCGGATTACACCCTCAACTCATGAGAGTATCATCATCGATGAAAACGCAAGCATAAAGTGTAGGCAAACAACGGATTCGCCTTTACCGGGTATAAACTCCGGTCCCGGTCAGGCCTCCTTCTGGCCTTTCACGCGTTCGCGCAGCGCCTGGAACGTCACATAGAGCGCCGGAATGGCGAAGATGCCGATCAGCGAGGCGGCCAGCATGCCGCCGAAGACGGGCGTCGAGACGTTGCGGCGCGCCAGCATCGCGGCACCGCTGCCGAAGACGAGTGGCGCCAGGCCGAGGATGAACGCGAAGGACGTCATCATCACCGGACGGAAACGCAGCCGCGCGCCCTCCGTCGCCGCCTCGAGCAGCGGCACCCCCTGCTCGCGCCGTTCCTTGGCGAATTCGACGATCAGGATACCGTTTTTCGCGGCGAGGCCGATGAGAACGATCATGCCGATCTGGCCGTAGAGATCGAGCGTCAGATGGCCGACCACCAGCGCGAGGAAGGCGCCGAGAATGCCGACGGAGACCGAAAGCAGAACGGGCACCGGAATGGTCCAGCTCTCATAGATCGCCACCAGGAACAGGAACGCGAACAACACCGCGAAGCCGAGGATCATCCCCATCTGGCCTTCGGCACGCTTTTCCTGGAACGAGATATCGGTCCATTCGCCGCCATAACCCGATGGCAGCGACCTCGCGGCGACGCCTTCCATCGCGGCGAGCGCCTGACCGGACGAGACTCCCGGCGCCGGGCTGCCCTGCACTGTGACGGCCAGCTTGTTGTTATAGCGGATCAGCGCCTGTGGCCCGAGCACGATGCGCGTTTCGACCAAGCTGCGCAGCGCGATCATCTGGCCGGTCTTGCTGCGGACATTGATGCGGCTGATATCGTCTATCGACTTGCGGTCGCTCGCCTCGGCCTGCGCCTGCACCTGCCAGGTGCGCCCGAACAAATTGACGTCGTTGACATAGGCGCCGCCGAGCGAGGTCTGCAGCGCGGCGAAGATGTCGCTGATCTCGACGCCGAGGATCTGGGCCTTGTCGCGGTCTATATCGAGGAAGACCGACGGATTGCTGGCCGAGAATGTACTGAAGACGTTCGAGAGCTGCGGATCCTGGTTGGCGGCGACGAGAAGGCCGCGCAGAGCTTGTGCCAGCGCTGCCGGATCGTTGTTGCCGAGGGCGCGCAGCACATAGCTGAACCCGCCCCCATTGCCGAGGCCGATGATCGGCGGCGGCGCCAGCGGCAGCGCCCGCCCGCCGGTGACGGTGGCAAGCTTGCCCCGCAGCCGGCCCATCACGGCTGTCGCGGAATCGTCCGACGCCGTCCGCTCATCGAACGGCTTCAACGAGACGATGACGAAGGCTGCGTTCGGCTGCGAATAGTTGTCGACGAAGTTGAGGCCGATGATCGAGGAATAATCGGCAATCGCCGGCTCGTCCTTGAGGATCGCCTCGACCTGCGAGACGACCGCGCCGGTGCGGCCGATCGAAGCGCCGTCCGGCGTCTGCACCACGACGAAGAACGCGCCCTGGTCCTCTTCCGGCAGGAAGCCGGTCGGCGTCACCTTGTTGAGCGCATAGATGCCGATGCCCGAGCCGATCACCATGACGAGGCCGATGATAGAAATGCGCACGAGCCGCGCGACGACGGCGCCATAGGCGTCGCGTACGCGGTCGATGCCGCGCATGACATAGCCGATCGGCCCGCGCCGCGGCCCGTGATGCGGCTTCAACAGGATGGCGCAGAGCGCCGGCGACAGCGTCAGCGCATTGATGGCGGAGAGCAGCATCGCCACGGCGACGGTGACCGCGAACTGGCGGAACAATTCGCCGGTGATGCCGCCGAGGAACGCGACCGGCACGAACACGGACAAGAGCACCAGCGTAATGCCGATAATCGGCGCGGTAATCTCCGCCATCGCCGCCTTCGTCGCCTCCTTGGGCGACATTTCCGGATGGTGCTCCATCTTCGCTTCGACCGCCTCGACCACCACGATGGCGTCGTCGACGACGATGCCGATGGCAAGGATCAGCGCCAGCAGCGAGACGGTATTGGCCGAATAGCCGATGGCGTTCAGCACGATGAAGGTGCCGATCAGGCTGACCGGCACCGCGATGGTCGGTATCAGCGTCGCGCGGAAATTGCCGAGGAAGAGGAAGACGACGAGCACGACAAGGACGAAGGCTTCGATGAGCGTGTGCTCGACGACCTCGATCGTCGCCGAGACGAAGGTCGTCGGGTCGTAGGTGACCTTCCAGTCGAGATCCTCGGGGAAATTCTTCTTGGCTTCGTCGAGCTTGGCCTTGACCGCGGCCAGCGTCGAGAGCGCGTTGGCGCCTGGCGCCTGGTAGATGCCGATCAGCGTCGCCGGCGCGCCGTTCAGCCGCGTCGAGCGGTCGAGATTGGCCGCGCCGAGCTCGAGCCGCGCCACATCGGCCAGGCGAAGCACCGAGCCGTCGGCATTGGTACGGACGATGATCTTGTTGAACTCGTCGATCGAGGTCAGTCGGCCCTTGGTCTGGATGTTGAGCTGCAGCTGCTGATCGTCGGAGATCGGCTGCGCGCCGATGCGCCCGACCGCCGCCTGCACGTTCTGGCTCTGGATCGCCTTGATGACATCGGCGGTCGTCAGCCCGAGGCCTGTCAGCCGGTCGGTCTGCATCCAGGCGCGGATCGCATAGTCCTGCGGCCCGAACAGGCGGGCATCGCCGACGCCCGGCGTCGAGCGGATGTCGTCGACGAGATTGATGGTGGCGTAGTTGGAGATGAACAGCTCGTCATGCGTCTCCTTCGGCGAGGAAAGCGCGATGACACCGAGCAGGGCTGACGATTGCTTCTTGACCGTGACGCCCTGCTTCTGGACATCCTGCGGCAGCTTCGACAGCGCCACCTGCACGCGGTTGTTGACGTTGACGGCGTTGATATCGGGATTGGTGCCGAGCTCGAACGACACCAGCAGCGAATAGCTGCCGTCATTGCCGCTGACGCTCTTCATGTAGATCGACTTGTCGACGCCGACGATCTGGCTCTCGAGCGGCTGCGCAATCGTCGCCTCGACCACGGCCGCCGAGGCGCCGGGATAGAACGTCGTCACCGAGACCTGGGGCGGCACGATATCGGGATACTGCGCGATCGGGATCGCGAGCAGCGAGACGAGGCCGGCGATGACCGTCACCAGCGCGATGACGATGGCGAATCGCGGGCGGTCGACGAAGAGCGCGGAGATCATGGGTTCAGCCCGCGCCCGGGAGCGTGGATGCAGGCGTTGCCGTGACCGGAACACCCGGCCGCAGCGCCTCGATGCCCTGTACGATCACCTGGTCGCCCGCCTTCAGCCCGTCATCGACGATGGCGCTCGTGCCGCTCTCCCCGCCGAGAGTGAGCCGCCGCGTGGCGGCCTTGCCATCCTCGACCACGAAGACATAGACGCCCTTCTGGTCGGCGATCAGCGCCGATTGCGGCACCAGGATCTTCTCGACCGGCTGTTCGAGCTGCAGCGCGACTTTGACGAGCTGGCCGTCGATCAGCAGCCCGTTCGGATTGGCGACCTCGGCGCGGACGAGCACGCTGTCCGTGGCGCGATCGACCGAGACATCGACGAAATCGATCTTGCCGGGCAGGTCATAGGCCGTCCCGTCGGAGAAGCGGATCAGCACGGACAGCGCGCCGGCGCTCGTCATGCGATCGGAGCTCTTCAGCGTCAGAAACTCGCGCTGGCTGATCGGCATGGACACGAACATCGGATCCTGGCTGACGATCGTCGTGAGAACGCCGCTGTCGGGACCGACGACATTGCCCTTGGTGACGCTGGTCCGGCCGATGAGCCCGTTGATCGGTGACTTGATCTCGGTGTAGCCGAGATTGATCTCGGCGGTCTTCAGGTTCGCCTCGGCGATCTGGACATCGCCCTTGGCGGTCAGCTGCTCGGCCTGGCGCTGATCGCGCGTTGCCTGCGTGCCGCTCTGGGTCTTCAACAATTCCTGGGCGCGGACAAGCTGAGCATCCGCGAAGGCAGACTGGCCGCGCGCCTTGTCGAGCGCGCCCTGCGCCTGCGCAACCGCGGCCTCGAACGGCTCGCTCTCAATCTTGTAGAGAAGGTCGCCCTCCTTGACCTGCTGTCCTTCCTTGAACAGCACGTCGCTGAGATAGCCGGTGACGCGGGCCCGGATCGCGACGCGCTCCTTAGCCTCGATCCGCCCGACAAACTCCTTGGCAGGGTTGATCGGCTGCGCCTCGACCACCACGGTGCCGACGCGCATTGGCGTCGCGTCCTGCGCTCTTGCCGGAGAAGAGGCGGGCAGGAGCACCAGCGCCAGCAGCGCCGCGGATACCAGATGGCTCAGAGCGCGCTTGCCGCCCCTGACAGAAGCCCGATCGTTCACGCTCGCTATCCCCCGAAAGCAACTTCTCGAAACGCTGCGCCGCATTCGGCGCGACGGCGAAGCGACCACCTAGCATGAATAGCCGAGAATTGCCGCCGCGACATCCCGTATCGCGGCGGCATCGCTTGACAGTCCCGAGAGCAAACGCGATCAGGCCACGATGCGGCGGGTTGACCCAGCCGCCCTCGGCAATCTTGAAATCGCGACGCTATCGCGTGATCACATCCCGCCCTTCAGCGGACCGCCGTAGCGTCTGCAGGCGAGGCTCGGCCGGGGCACGGGGCCGTCTGGGACGATCAGGCGGGCTCGAAGTTCATCGCGACGCCGTTGATGCAATACCGCAGATAGGTCGGCGCCGGGCCATCCTCGAAGACATGGCCGAGATGGCTGCCGCATTGCGAGCAGTGGCACTCAGTCCGGACCATGCCGTGACTGCGGTCTACAGTGGTCTCGACCGCGCCCTCGATCGGGTCGTTGAAACTTGGCCAGCCGGTGCCGCTCTCGAACTTGCCGTCAGCAGCGAAGAGCGCCTGGCCGCAACCGGCGCAGAAAAACGTTCCGGGCCGCTTCTCATGCAGCAGCGCGCAACTGCCTGGATACTCGGTCCCATGCTGCCGCATCACCCGATATTGCTCGGGCGTCAGCAGCTTCTTCCATTCGTCGTCGCTGTGGGTGACAGGAAACGGCGTCGTCAGCATGATGGTCTCCTCGATACGGGTTCTTGCTTTATATGGGGTGTGAGCGCCGCGTCGGCATCAGTCCTCGCCGTGCAGCCGCAAGGCATCGCGCAATGCCGATACGGCTGCCGTGAGACGACCGGCTTCGGCGATGTCGAGCCCCGATCTTTCGGCAATGCAGGCAGGAACAGCCTCGGCTTCATGGCGTAAGGCTTGCCCACGATCCGTCAGGTGAATCCGGACCTGGCGCTCGTCGGACGCATCCCGAAGACGGGTGACGAGGCCGTTGGCTTCAAGCCGCTTCAGAAGTGGCGTCAGCGTGCTCGATTCAAGCATGATCCGGTCGCCCAGAGCGCCGACGGTCTGCCCATCCCGTTCCCACAGGACGATCATCACGAGATATTGCGGATAGGTGAGCCCGAGTGGCTGCAGGAGCGGCCGATAGATCTTGTTGAAGGCGTGGCTCGCGGAATAAAGCGCGAAACAGACGAAGTCATCGAGGCGCGGTGCCGTGCCCGATGTGCCCGATGAAGCGGCGTCCCTGCTCGTGGTCATCATGGCGCTCCGTGCTGATCGTCTTCTGAGATAGATCGCGCACGAGACAATCGCAAGCGGCCCAGTCGTCGTGCGCACCGTCTCCTAGGAGGGCGAACGGGCCGGCACGAGCCGTAACAGGCGGCCGGGACTGTCGTCCTCGATCAGCCAGAGCGCGCCATCGGGCGCAACAGCGATATCGCGGATGCGGGCCCCCATATCCCAGCGTTCGGCCTCATCTGCGTTTCCGTTGCCGTCAAAACTGACGCGCACCAGCGCGGTCGCGGCGAGGCCGCCGATGAACGCCGATCCGCGCCATTGCGGGAACATGCCGCCCTCATAGAAGACGAGGCCAGCCGGTGCGATGACCGGGTTCCAGTAGAGCGGCGGCGCGGCGAATTCCGGCCGCGTGGCATGGCGCGGGATCGGGGTGCCGTTATAGTTGTCGCCATTCGAGACGATCGGCCAGCCATAGTTCTTGCCCGGCTCGATCAGGTTGAGTTCGTCGCCGCCACGCGGTCCCATCTCGTTCAGCCACAGGGCGCCGTCGGGCGCGAAGGCGAGGCCGTAGGGGTTGCGGTGCCCTGTAGTCCAGGTCTCGGCGCGCACGCCGCCTGCCGCGGCATCGGGATTATCGGGAGCGGCCTTGCCATCGAGGGTCAGCCGCAACACCTTGCCGCGCGCCTCGTCCGGATTCTGCGCACTCTGGGGACGCATGCGGTCACCGACCGTCAGGAAGAGATGCGTGCCATCAGGATCGAACGCGATGATGCCGCCCGGCTGGCCGCCGCCACCTTCGGGCGTCTGCCGCCAGATCACGGAAAGCGCGTCGAGGCTGCCCTGCGTTCCCGCGACGGTGAGCTTCGCGCGCGCAAGCGTCAGCGTGCCACCGCTGCCTTCGGGCGCGACATAGGTCAGATAGACGATATGGTCGCTGCGGAAATTGGGCGATGGCGCGATGTCGAGCAGGCCGTTCTGCCCTTGCGCCGCGACGGCCGGGACATTGCCGATCGGCGTCTTCTTGCCGTCCCGCGTCACCAGAAAGAGATGACCGGGCTTCTCGGTGACGAGCATCCGCCCGTCAGGCAGGAAGGCGAGCGCCCAGGGCGTGTCGAAGCTGGCCAATTCTTCCGCCGCAAAGGGCTTGGTTGGGCTTGGCTGATGGTTGCCGGCATTGACACTGGCGGCGTGGGCGCTCGTCACGAAGAGGAGCAGCAGGGCGGCTGTTGCGATCGGCTTCATGGGACCTCAATGCGTCGCTTGCGCGTCAGTTCACGGACGTGACGGTGATGATCCCAGGAGATAGGTCGCGTTTGCGCGCCGTCCCCACACAAAGGCGTGACGTCGGCGCGAGGATCGCTCAGCGGGCGCGCCGCTCGCTGCGGACCACATGGACCAGCGCGCCTGCGAGCAGGATGGCCATGCCGAACCATGTGAGGGCATAGATGAGGTGATTGTTGGGAAAGGCGATGACGGTGAGGCCACCGACCGGCAAGCCGCCGGGATTTTCCGTCGCGTCGGCATCGACGAAATAGGGAGCGACCGGGCCAAGCCCTTTCGCCGCCGCGATGGCAGCGACGTCGCGCGAATACCAGCGTCCGGCAGCCGGATCGTTGGCGCGCAGGAAGGCTCCGCCCGGCTCCGACATCCGCATCAGCCCGGCAAACGCTGTGTCGCCGGCAATCTGCCCCTCACGCCGCGTCGCGGGATCGCGCCGGTCGCCGGGCACGAAGCCGCGATTGACGAGCACCGTGAACCCCCAGTCGGTCGCAAACGGCGTCATGACCCAGAAGCCGGAGCCGCGTTCGGTCACGGCCTGCACGAGGGTCTCGCGATCGTTGAGAAACCGGCCCGAAAGCGCGACGTGGCGATAGGCGTCGTCGCGCGCATTGATCATCGGCCAGGCTGCGGGGTCAGGCGCCGCGACGGGCGCGGCATCGACCCGTTGCTCGACCTTGTGGATGAGATCGAGCTTCCAGCTTCGACGCTGCAATTGCCAGGTGCCGAGCGCCGTCAGAACCAGCACGGCGCAACAGCCGGCAACGATCAGAGCCGTCAGCCGCCGCCGGGGAACGGCAGCGGCCGGAGGTATCTGCGGTCCCGCGCCCCCATGCGGAGCGCCGGGGCCGCTGCTTGAAGTCATGGCATCTGGCTCATGTCGTGGCCGGGCATCATGTTGGTGTTGAGATGATACATGACCCACAGCGATCCGCTGAGCGCGATGACAACAAGGATCAGCGTGAACAGCAGGGCCATCATCGACCAGCCGCCCTCAGATTTCATGTTCATGTGCAGGAAGCAGATCATATGCACGAGGATCTGCGCCACGGCGAAACCGATGATGGTGATCGCCGTCGCCTGCATCGGCAATGCGCCGCTCATCACGAGCCAGAACGGGATCGCCGTCAGGATCACCGACAGCACGAAGCCGATGGCATAGCTCTTCAGCGTGCCCTGCGGATGCGCGGCATGCTCATGGCTATGGCTATGGCCATGCGAGTGGGTCGCAGCAGGCGCGGCGTCAGCGGTCGAGCTCATCGCAGCATCCCCATGAGATAGACGAAGGTGAAGACGCCGATCCAGATGACGTCGAGGAAGTGCCAGAACATACTGAGGCAGGATAGCCGGCGCTGGTTGGCCGCGATCAGTCCGCGCTTCTTCACCTGGACCATCAGGGTCACCAGCCAGATCAGGCCAAAGGTGACATGCAGGCCATGCGTGCCGACCAGCGTGAAGAAGGACGACAGGAAGGCGCTGCGCTGCGGCGTCGCGCCCTCGTGGATCATATGCGCGAACTCATAGAGCTCGATCGAGAGGAAGGCGAGGCCGAACAGTCCGGTCACCGCGAGCCAGGCCTGCACTTGGCCGGAGCGGCCGCGCTGCATCGCCAGCATAGCAAAGCCATAGGTGATCGAGGACAGAAGCAGCATCGACGTGTTGAGCGCGACGAGCGGCAGGTCGAACAGGTCCTTCGGCGAGGGGCCGGCGGCATAGCTGCCACCGAGCACGCCGAAGGTCGCGAACAGGATCGCAAAGATGAGGCAATCGCTCATCAGATAGATCCAGAAACCGAGCGCGGTGCTGCCGCCCTCCTCGTGCTCATGCTCGTCGGCGAGGTGGAACAGCGGTGCGCCTTGCGGCGTGGTCAGGGCGGTGTCGCTCATCGCGTCGCCTCCGCGGCCAGAAGGCGGGTTCGCGCGGTCTCGGTCGCGAGGATGGTTTCAGCCGGGATACGGAAGTCGCGGGCATAATTGAAGGTATGACCGATCGCGACGGCCAGCAGCCCCGCGAAGCTCATCGCCGCCAGCCACCAGATGTACCAGATCAGGCCGAAGGCGAGCGCGATGCTGAACCCGGCAAGGATCACGCCGGTGCCGGTGTTGCGCGGCATCAGGATCGCCTTGAAGTCGCTCTCGGGCCGCCTGTAGCCGCGGTTCTTCATGTCCCACCAGGCATCATTGTCATGCACGACCGGCGTGAAGGCGAAATTGTAGTCGGGCGGCGGTGATGAGGTCGCCCATTCCAGCGTGCGGCCGTCCCAGGGGTCGCCGGTCGTGTCGCGGAGGCTCTCGCGGCGGCGGATGCTGACCCCGATCTGTATCAGGAAGAACAGGATGCCGAGCGCGATCAGGACGGCACCGAACGCTGCGATGACGAACCAGATCTGCAGCGCGGGATCATCGAACACGCGCAGGCGCCGCGTCACGCCCATCAGGCCGAGCACATAGAGCGGCATGAAGGCGAAGTAGAACCCGACGACCCAGAACCAGAACGACATCTTGCCCCAGAACGGATCGAGCTTGAAGCCGAACGCCTTCGGGAACCAGTAGCTGATGCCGGCAAAGAGGCCGAACAGCACGCCGCCGATGATGACATTGTGGAAATGCGCGACGAGGAACAGCGAGTTGTGCAGCACGAAATCCGCCGGCGGCACCGCGAGCAGAACGCCGGTCATGCCGCCGATGACGAAGGTCAGCATGAAGGCGAGCGTCCACATCATCGGCAGTTCGAAGCGGATGCGGCCGCGATACATCGTGAACAGCCAATTGAACATCTTCGCGCCCGTCGGGATCGAGATGATCATCGTCGTGATGCCGAAGAAGGAGTTCACGCTGGCGCCGGAGCCCATCGTGAAGAAGTGGTGCAGCCAGACGAGATAGGAGAGGACGGTGATCACGACCGTTGCATAGACCATCGACGTATAGCCGAAGAGGCGCTTGCGAGAGAAGGTCGCCGTGACTTCCGAGAAGATGCCGAAGACGGGCAGGATCAGGATATAGACCTCGGGATGGCCCCAGATCCAGATGAGGTTCACGTACATCATCGGATTGCCGCCGAAGTCGTTCGTGAAGAAGTTGGTGCCGATATAGCGGTCGAGCGACAGGAGCGCGAGCACGGCGGTCAGCACCGGGAAGGCCGCGACGATCAGGATGTTGGTGCAGAGCGCAGTCCAGGTGAAGATCGGCATCTTCATCATCGTCATGCCGGGCGCGCGCATCTTCACGATCGTGCAGATGAGATTGACACCTGACAGCAATGTCCCGACACCCGCCACCTGCAGCGCCCAGATATAGTAGTCGACGCCGACATCGGGGCTGTAGCCGATATTGGAGAGAGGTGGATAGGCCAGCCAGCCCGTGCGTGCGAACTCGCCGATGAACAGCGACATCATGACGATGACGGCGCCGGCGGCGGTCATCCAGAAGCTGAAATTGTTGAGGAAGGGGAATGAGACGTCGCGTGCGCCGATCTGCAGCGGCACGATGAAGTTCATCAGCCCCGTGACGAGCGGCATCGCCACGAAGAAGATCATGATCACGCCGTGGGCGGTGAAGATCTGATCGTAGTGATGGCTGTCGAGATAGCCCTGGCTGCCGCCGAATGCGATCGACTGCTGCAGCCGCATCATGATCGCGTCGGAAAAGCCGCGCAGCAGCATGATGATGCCGAGCACCATATACATGATGCCGATCCGCTTGTGGTCGACGCTGGTGAACCACTCGCGCCAGAGATAGCCCCAGAGCTTGAAATAGGTGATCGCGCCGAGGAGGGCGAGCCCGCCAAGCGCGACGACGATGAACGTGCCAACGACGATCGGCTCGTTCAGCGGCAGCGATTCAAGCGTCAGGCGGCCGAAGATCGCGTGGATGATGGGGGAATGATCGGACATGGGGGCGGGGGTCATGAGTTCGTCGGTTGGCGCTCGCCGGTCAGGAGGGAGAGCGACGGGACGCGGGCCGGCGTGAAGCCGGGAACGATCGTGCCGGGGAGGCGGAGGCCGGAGCCGGTGAGCGGCGCGCCGGCGGGGACGGAGGCCGGCAGGGACCGGCTCGCCATCATTGCGGCGGCCTCTTCGGGCGTGCAGATGCTGGCCACATAGCCCGGCTCCGTGCCGAGCACGCTGCCGCGGCGGCGGTACTTGTCATATTCCAGCGGCAGGACGTTGTAGATGCCGGCCATGCCGAGCCCGCCCTTGGCATCGATCGCCATCATCTCGCTCATGCACATCTTGCCCGGCTCGACGCAGCGGTTGAGGATGCGGCGATAGAGATCGGGATCGACGGAGGCGAAGCGCTGGACGGGAGCGTTCTCGCTCGGCTGCTCCAGCTGGAGATAGGTCGCGCGATCGAGTTCGCCCTCGGCCTTCTTGCCATCGGCGGTCCAGGTTTCGAAATCCGCGTTGCTCATTCCGTGGAAGGCGAACTTCATCTGCGAGAAGCCGGCGCCGCTGTAGTTGGCCGAGAAGCCCTCATAGGTTCCAGGCTTGTTGATCACGGCGTGCAACTTGGTCTGCATGCCGGGCATCGCGTAGATCTGGCCGGCAAGCGCGGGGATGAAGAACGAGTTCATCACGGCGGACGAGGTGATGCTGAAGTCGATCGGCCGGTCGACGGGGGCCGCGAGTTCGTTGACGGTGGCAATGCCGTAATCCGGATAGATGAAGAGCCATTTCCAGTCGAGCGCCACCACCTCGACACGGAGCGGCGCCATTTCCTGCGTGACGGGCTGGCCGGAGGCCAGACGATCGAGCGGGCGATAGGGATCGAGCAGATGCGTGCCCATCCAGGTGACGGCACCGAGGCAGATGATGATCAAGAGCGGCGCCGCCCAGATCACCAGCTCGAACTGGGTCGAATGATCCCAGTCGGGCTGATAGTTTGCCGCCTTATTGGTGTGTCGGTAGCGCCAGGCAAACAGCACGGTCAGCGCCATCACGGGCACGATGACCAGCAGCATCAGCACAGTCGAGACGATGATGAGATCGCGCTGCTGCACCGCCACATCGCCTGATGGTGCGAGGACGACCATATTGCAGCCGCCGAGCAGCAGCGCTGCCGGCAGCAAGGCTAGGGAACGAAATCGGCTCACTGTTCGGACCTGTCCGGGATGCATCGCATGCCCGAGACAACTAGATGCAGCGCAGCAAATGCGGGACTGGACAATTTGTCCAATGCCCGCCGAGGGCGTCAGGGAACAGAAAGTCAGGATGGCAGGGAGGACTCTTGCCGCATGATCGGCGCCGACCAAGGAACGGATCTGAGATGATTGCTGAGACGGCGACGTCAACGCCGACCGCGACGCCGATGGCGACGGAAGCCGAGAACGACGCGGTGCGCATCCACGCGCGCCACGGTTCGGTCGAGCCGGGCGAGATCGCGATTGGCGTCATCATCGGGCGTGCGTCGGAGTTCTTCGATTTCTTCGTCTATGCGATCGCGTCCGTCGTGGTCTTCCCGAAGCTGGTCTTCCCGCAGTTCGATCCGTTGACGGGGACACTCTATTCCTTCGCGATCTTCGCGCTCGCCTTCATCGCGCGGCCGGTCGGCACGGTGCTGTTCACGGCGATCGACCGTCAATATGGCCGCGGCCTCAAGCTGACGGTGGCCCTGCTGCTGCTCGGCATATCAACGGTCGCTATCGCGTTCCTGCCCGGCCATGCGCAGATCGGCGTTGCCTCGGCTTGGCTCCTCGCCGGCCTTCGCATCGGCCAGGGCCTCGCCTGGGGCGGCTCGTGGGACGGGCTTGCCTCGCTGCTGGCGCTGAACGCGCCCGACGCCCGCCGCGGCTGGTATGCGATGATCCCGCAGCTCGGCGCGCCGGTCGGCCTCATCATCGCGAGCGCGCTGTTCGCCTATTTCGTCGGCCATCTCTCGGCAGCGGATTTCTTCGATTGGGGCTGGCGCTATCCTTTCTTCGTCGCCTTCGCGATCAATGTCGTCGCCCTGTTTGCCAAGCTTCGCATCGTCGTGACGCCGCAATATGCGGCGCTCTATGAGACGCGCGAGCTGCAGCCGGCCCGCGTCCGCGCAACGCTCAAGGCCGAGGGACGCACCGTCCTGATCGGGGCCTTCGCGCCGCTTGCCAGCTTCGCTTTGTTCCACATGGTGACGGTGTTTCCGCTGTCCTGGGTGTTCCTGTTCACGCGCGAACTGCCGGCACGCTTCCTCTATATCGAGGCGCTTGCAGGCATCGTCGGCGTCGCCTCGATCTTCGCGTCAGGGTTTCTCGCCGACCGGTTCGGCCGTACGGCGCTGCTCGGCACCTGCGCCGTGGCGATCGCCGTCTTCAGCGGCTTCGCACCGCAACTGCTCGACAGCGGTCTTGTCGGCGAGGCGGTCTTCATGGTTGTCGGCTTCCTGCTGCTCGGCCTTTCCTTCGGCCAGTCATCGGGCGCGCTCGCCTCGAATTTCTCGCCCGCCTATCGCTATACCGGTGCGGCGCTGACGGCGGATCTTGCCTGGCTGTTCGGCGCGGGTTTCGCACCCTTCGTCGCGCTCTACCTCTCGAGCCATCTCGGCCTGATCTCCTCGGGTCTCTATCTCTTGTCTGGCGCCGTGTGCACGCTGCTGGCGCTCGGTGCGAACCGCCGGCTCGAAATGGCCTCCCGGCGCTAGCGGCTCATTTCACCCGGGACTTCTCGAGCTTCCGCGCGAGGGTCCGACGGTGCATGCCGAGCCGACGCGCGGTTTCCGAGATGTTGAATCCGGTCTCGGCTAGCGTCTCGTGGATGCGCTCCCATTCGAGATTCTTGATCGAGGTCGGCCGCTGCGTCAGCGCGACCGAGCTGTCGCCATCTGCCCGTTCGAAGGCGGCGATGATGTCGTTGGTGTTCGACGGCTTCGGCAGATAGTGGCAGGCGCCGAGCTTGATCGCTTCGACGGCGGTGGCGATGCTGGCAAAGCCCGTCAGGACGACGATGCGCATCGTCGGATCATGTGCATGCAGCAGTGCGACGCATTCGAGGCCGGATCCGGAAGCAAGCTTGAGGTCGACGACCGCATAATGCGGTGTCACGGTTTCGAGCAGCGTGCGGATGCCCTCGATGCCATCGCTTTGATGCACAATGAAGCCGCGCCGTTCGAGCGAGCGGCGAAGCGCGCGGGCAAAGGACGCATCGTCCTCGACGATCAGAAGCGGCTGTTCAGTGTTCAGGATGGCCTCCCGTCGCGAGCGAGGCGAGCGGCAGCGCAAGCGTCACGCAGGCGCCGCCATCGGCGCCGTTTTCCGCCGCCACCGTGCCGCCGAGCTTGCGGATGACGTTCACGACCAGGAACAGCCCGAGGCCCCCGCCCGGCCGTCCCTTACTGGATCGGTAGGGCTTGCCGATGGTTTCGAGCATGTCGGGCTCGAAGCCGGGCCCGGCATCCGAGACGGCGATGACGATCGTGTCGGCCTGTCGCCCCGTCACGACGCCGATCCATCCGGGCGACGCCTCCAGGGCGTTGTCGAGAATGTTGAAGATCACCTGCTTCAGGGCTGTATCGGAGATGATGGCGGCATCCGGTTCGATCAGGTTCGAATAATCGATCACGGCCGGCGACCGACTCTCGCGCCATTCGCCAACCGTCTCGTCCAGGAACCGTGTCGCCGTCGTGCGGATCGTGCCCTCGCCGCGCGCATCGCCCGACGAGATCAGGATGCCCGAGACGATCGCCTTGCAGCGGTCGAGCTGCGATTGCATCTCCGCGATCTCCCCGGCGATCTCGGGATCGGCGCCAAGCTGTGGCATCCGCTGCCAGTCGCTGAGGATCACCGAGAGGGTCGAAAGCGGCGTGCCGAGTTCATGGGCCGCGCCCGATGCGAGCAGGCCCATCCGCACGATATGATCCTCCTCCACCGAGCGTTGTCTCAGTTCCGCGAGGCGGGAATCGCGCGCCTTCAGATTGTGCTGGATGCGGGTCACGAAGAACACCAGCAATGTGGCGGCGAGGACATGGCAGATGAACATGCCCTGGATATGCAGGCCGAGCAGTTCGCCATGGGCATGCGGCATGTCGAGGGCGCGGAAACTGACCGTGAGGAACAGGAAGCATCCGGAGGTGACGAGCACCAGCATCCATGCCGACCAGGCGTCGACGAGCACGGCGCCGAGGATCACCTGCAGCAGATAAAGCGACACGAACGGATTGGAGGCGCCGCCGCTCAGATAGAGCTGAAGGGTGAGCGCGCCGACATCGAGCATCAGCTCCAAAAAGAGCTCGGAATTGGAGATCGCCTGCCGCCGCGACTGGCGCAACAGGCTGATGATGTTGAGCAGAACCAGAAAGCCGAGCACGGCGGCCATCGCGGCGAGCGGCAGGGCGATCGCCAGCACGAAATGAACATAGAGGATCGTCAGCACCTGGCCGATGACCGCCAGCCAGCGCAGCTGGACCAGCAGCAGCAGGTTCTTCTTGTTGGTGATATCGCGCGCCTGGATCGCCGTTCTCCCGAACCTGCCCCGCTGCAACATGTCGCCGACCGGCGCTATGACAACCATACGCCATGCGATTCACCGCCCGTCGGCTTCCTCTGGGGGAAAGCGCGAAATCGGGGTGCGATGTCAAGGGCGCGCTTGACGCGAAGGCGTCGTCGGCGCCTGCTGGCCCTGCACAAGGTTTCGGCCGAGATTCGGAAAGGGATACCGGCCGATAGGGAACGAGGAAGGGCACATTTGCCCGAAGCCTCGACCGCCCCCGCGACTGTGAGCGGCGAGCGACCTGCCGATTGCCACTGGATCTCGTCCAAAGCGGCGAGATCCGGGAAGGCGGCAGGCTGTGATGAACCGCGAGTCAGGAGACCGACCCTGTGCATGTGTTCAACTGAAGCCGTCGGTGGGACGGCAAACGGAGATACCCCATGCATATCGAACCTGGACTGGTCGACAGTAGCAAGATCTGGCTGAGCTATGTCACGGCTGCCGGCGCCGGCGGCTACGCGCTGAAGCTGGCGGCCGAGACGATCCGAGCGCGCGGACCGCTTTCGCTCCTGGCCCGCAGCGGCGCGACGACCGCGCTCGTCTTCGCCTTCTTCGAGATCCTGCCGCACTATCCGGTCGGCGTTTCCGAGGTCCATCTCATTCTCGGGTCGACGCTGTTCCTGGTCTTCGGCGCGGCCCCGGCGGCGATCGGCCTCGCCCTCGGCCTGCTGATCCAGGGACTCTTCTTCGCGCCGTTCGATCTGCCGCAATATGGCATGAACGTCACGACGCTCCTGGTGCCGCTGTTTGCCCTATCGGCGCTGGCCCCGCGGGTCATCGCTGCGGGAACGCCTTATGTTGAGCTCAAATATCGTCAGGCGCTTGCCCTCTCGACCACCTACCAGGCTGGGATCGTCGCGTGGGTGGCCTTCTGGGCGTTCTATGGCCATGGCTTCACAGCGGACAACACCGCCGCGATCGCATCCTTCGGCGGCGCCTATATGCCGGTGATCATCATCGAGCCGCTGGTGGATCTCGTGGTTCTCGCGGCTGCCAAGACGCTGCACCGCCTGAAGGGGAACCCGCTGTTCGAGCGCCGGCTGTTCGAGGCGGCCTGACGGCTCAAGCTCCCATGAAAGGGATGGCGGCGCGCGTCGCCGCCATCCCAGGCCGGCTCAGGAGAAGGCGCGCTTCGGGGCCGGCACGCGGGTCAGCACCAGCATGTCGGCCGTGAGCACGCAGATGAGCGATGCCCGCCATCGTAAAACATGACGATACCGGAGGCGCAGAGGAACAGGACGACCGCCAGCTAGACGAGGTTGAAGACGAAGTTCCACGTCGCCGCCATGCGTCGTGCGGCCCATATCCCAGACCATCAGCCTCCCGACCGGCTTGTCGCTGATCTGATTTAGACGCGCCAGACCATCAGTTCGTTGCCGTTCGGGTCGGCCGTGTTCCGAGCACGACCAGGGGCACCGCTGCGAGATTGACCGCGGCGACGAGCAGCCAGATGGCGCCAGGCCAGAATGGCTGCACGGCAATATAGAATGTCGAGAATCCGAGTGGAGCGACGATCGAGGCGAGGCTGACGATCGAGGCGAGCACCCCCTGGAACTGGCCTTGCTGGCTCTCGCCGACGCGCCGGGTGGCGAGCGCCTGGAACGCGGGGATACCGATGCCGCCAAGGGCGAAGAACGGCATGATGGCGAAGATGACCCAGCTCTCTCTGGCGAGGGCCATGACGACGAGGGCTGCCGCCGAGCAGGAGGTCCCGACCAGGACGGCGCCGCGCTCGCCGAGCAGCCGGGCTGCCGGGCCGGGCAGAAAGGCCTGGACCAGAGTCTGGCAGACGCCGAAGGCCCCGAGCGACAAGCCGATCCAGGCGCCGTTCCAGCCAAACGTGTCGGAGCCCCACAATGCCCAGCAGATGCCATAGGCCTCTCCTCCGCCGGCCAGGATGAAGAAAACCAGGACGATCGGCAGCAGCGGCGGCATCGAGAACAGCCAGCGCAGCGGCAGAAGCGGGTTGAACGCGGCGACGGTCAGCTTGCTTCTGCTCTGTAGGCGCGATTCCGGCAGCATCAGCAAGGCGAGCAGGAGATTGCCGGCTGTCAGTGCGGCGGCTGCGATGAACGGGAGCCGCAGCCAGGCGTCTCCGAGCACGCCGCCGAGCACGGGTCCGATGATGAAACCGGCCCCGAACATCGCGTTGAACAGGCCGAAGCGCCCGGCGCGCTGGTCCTTCGTGGAGATGTCGGTGATATAGGCCGAGGCGACGGAGATATTGGCGCTGGTGAGGCCGGCGATGGCCCGCCCCAAAACCAGCATCCAGAGCTGCGGCGCGAATGCCATGATGAGATAGTTGACGGTCGCGCCCGCCAGCGAAACGAGCAGCACCGGCCGTCGACCGAGCCTATCGCTCAGTGACCCAAGCACGGGGGCGAAGACGAACTGCATAGCGGCATAGAGCGCCGCCAGGATGCCGATATACGGCGCGATGTCCGCCGTGTGCTCGACTTCGGCAAGGAGGCGCGGCAGGATCGGGAAGATAAGGCCGATCCCGATCGCATCGATCAGGACGGCGGCGAAGATCACGACGAGGGATCGGTTCAAGGCAAGCATCCGGCGGTCGCCGGGACGGGCCCGGTCGGTCGAGTGACGCCGGTCTCGGCATCCGCGCGAGCCGCCGCTGAGGCTTGCCGGCCGAGCTCGATTGACTTCATCGGGTTCGCCTTTCAACACGAAATGTACGCGTCATAAAAATAGACTGAGTCTATTTCTGATAAGGTGGCTGGCAGTTCGCGTCAAGACGAACCTGTACTCGGTATAAAATGGGTGATATCCGAAACGCATGTCCGAGCCGATCGACCGTCGAACGCGCAAGCGTCTGGCCACCCGTCAGGCCATTTCCAACGCGGCCACGCGGCTGTTCTGGGAACGGGGTTTCGAGGCCGTCACAGTGGACGATATCGCCGAGGCCGCCGATGTCGGGCGGATGACGGTGTTCAACCATTTTCCCCGCAAGGAGGACATGTTCTTCGATCGCGAAGAGGAGGGGCGGGAGGTGCTGCGCAGCGCGCTCCGTGACGGGGATGGCGCCACCACGCCCATCGAGGCGCTCCGACAACTCGCGCATCGGCTCGTGGCGGAACGGGCCCCTTATGTCGTCTTCTCGCCCGAGAGCCAGAATTTCGTCAGGACGATCGAGGCAAGCGAGACCCTGAAGGCACGGGCGCGGGCCATTCGCGACGAGCTTGCCGAGGTCGTGGCGTCGGCGCTGGCCGAGACCGCCGGACGCGCATCCGGCGACCCCGATGCCCGACTGGCCGCCGCCTTGCTCCTGGCCGTCTGGTCGACGGCCTTCGCCGAGGCGCACCGGATATTCCGGCAAACAGGCGACGCCGAGGATGCGAGCTCTGCCCTTCTCGGCATTGTCGACCAGGGAACCGTCGGCGTGCTCGCCGCGATGGCGGGCACGCCCTATTGCTAGACGCGGCTGCCGCGAGCCGCGTTCATCGAAGCCGCTGGCGCGCTGGCCTCAGACCTGCGCCAGACCACCGTCGACGAAGATCTCACCACCGGTCATGAAGCTGCTGTCAGCAGAGGCGAGAAACGCAGCCACCGCTCCGGTCTCCGACGGGTCGCCGATACGCCCGAGTGGCGTCGAGGCGCCGAGTTCCATCATCGCGTCCTCACCGACCACCTGCAGCGCCAGTTCCGTTTTGGTCGGGCCCGGCGACAGCACATTGACGCGGATGCCCGTTCCGCGCAGATCGAGCGCCCAGCTCCGCGCCAGATTGCGGATGGCCGCCTTGCTGGCGCTGTAGACGCTGAACTGCGGCGCCCCCATCACCCCGGCGCTCGAACCGGTCAGGATGATCGATCCGCCGGCCGCCATCAAAGGCAACGCCTTCTGGACCGTGAACAGCAGCCCCTTCACATTGACATTGAAGGTCTCGTCAAACTGCTCGGAAGTGATCTCGCCGAGTGGCGCCAGATTTCCGGTGCCGGCATTGGCAAAGACGATGTCGAGACTGCCGCGCTCGTCCTTGACGGCCTGGTACAATCGGTCGAGATCGGCCGGATCGGCCACCGAACCCTGCACGGCCCGCGCCGAGCTTCCCAATTGGGCGAGGGCGTCGTCGAGTGCGTCCTGTCGCCTTCCGAAAAGATAGACGAACGCGCCTTCCTCGACGAACCGCTTGGCGGCGCCCAGTCCGATGCCGCTTCCGCCACCGGTCATGACCGCCGTCTTGCCTTGTAGCCTGCTCATGATGTGCTCCTTCAATGAGGTTGCACTCACGTGGCTGGCTGCCCACCTATCAACAAGTATGCACCTTTTGGTAAGTAGCAAAGAATGTCTCTCGACCTCTCCGATCTCCCTTCGTCGCCGGATGCGGGCTGTACCCCGACACTGCCCGGTTTCACCTGCGGGCTCGACGCGACGCTGCGCGTCGTCTCCGGCAAGTGGAAGCCGCTGATCCTCTATTTTCTCGCCCAGGAGGGGCCCATTCGCTACGGCGAGCTCCGCCGCGCCGTGCGCGATGTCAGCGACAAGATGCTGATCCAGCAGCTCAAGGAACTCGAGGCCGACGAACTCGTGAAGCGGACCGACTACAAGGAAGTCCCGCCACGTGTCGATTATAGCCTCACCCCCTTGGGGCGCAGCCTGGCCCTGGCCCTCGTGCCGCTGTGCAGCTGGGGGACGGAAAACATGGCCGAGGTCACCCGCGTCTTTGCGCAGCGGCAGGCCGCAAACCGCAAGCGATGACGGGCGTCCGGCCTCCACGGCGGCAGTCTGACCTGCGGGCAACAGGGCGAGCGTTCCTCAGCGACGCGGTCATGGATCGGCGGCGCATCGGCGGCGTTTCGTAGGGATGAGGATCGCCACCTTCAACATCAACGGCATCAATGGTCGGCTCGCCGTGCTCCTGCGCTGGCTCGCCGAGGCGGCGCCGGATGTCGTCTGCCTGCAGGAACTCAAGGCGCCGGATAACCGCTTCCCGCAGGCCGCGCTGGCTGAGGCGGGTTATGGCGCGGTGTGGCGCGGGCAGAAGTCCTGGAACGGCGTGGCCATCCTGGCCAGGGGTGTCGATCCCATCGAAACGCGGCGTTCCCTGCCGGGCGATGAGGACGACTCCCATAGCCGCTATATCGAGGCGGCGGTGAACGGCGTGTTGATCGCCTGCCTCTATCTGCCGAATGGCAATCCGGCGCCGGGGCCGAAATTCGGCTACAAGCTGCGCTGGTTCGAACGGCTGCATGCGCACGCCGCTGACCTCCTGGCGAGCGGCGCGCCGGTGGTGCTTGCCGGCGACTACAACGTCATGCCGACCGAACTCGATGTCTACAAGCCCGAACGCTGGACGGATGATGCACTTTTTCGGCCTGAAGTTCGCGCGGCCTTTCACGCTCTGGGCGAACAAGGCTGGACGGATGCTGTCCGCCAGCTCCATCCCGCCGAGCGCATCTATACGTTCTGGGACTATTTCCGGAATGCGTATGGCCGCGACGCCGGGCTGCGACTTGATCATCTCCTGCTGAGCCCCCCGCTCGTGCCGCGTCTCATCGCCGCCGGCGTCGATCGCCACGTCCGTGGCTGGGAGAAGCCGAGCGATCATGCCCCAGCCTGGATCGAGCTGGTCGACGCCTCGACCCCGCCCCGACGGACCCGGATCAGGGTCCCCAAGAGTGCGAAAACAGTCTTGCCAGACGTATGAGATCGATCTTATTCTCATGAGAGATCGATCTCATAGGGTGGGGCATGAAGCAGAAGGCGATCACGCTGCTCGACGTGGCGCGGGAGGCCGGGGTTTCCCGAGCGACCGTGGCGCGGGTGCTCAACGCGACGGGTTATGTCGGCGAGGAGACCCGCATCAAGGTCGAGGCAGCCGCGCGGGCGACCGGTTACCGGCCGAACGTCATGGCGCGCAGTCTTCGGACGCATCGTTCGTTCACGATTGGCCACATCCTGCTGGAGATCACCACCAATCCGTTCTTCGCCCATGTTGCGCGGGCGGTGGAGGGCGAGGCCCTCGGCAACGGCTACAAGGCCTTCCTGTTCAATCACCACGGCAACAAGGACGATGAGCGCTTCGGCGTCGAACGTTTCATCGAGCGTCAGGTCGATGCGGTGATCTTCACCTATCCGATCGACAGCGACAGCATCGCCCTGTTGCGCGCCGCCGAGATGCCCGTGGTGCAGATCGAACGCCAGCAGACCGCTGATACCGATGCCGTCCTGGTCGACAACCCGCTCGGCGTTGAACTGGCGATGCGCCACCTGATCGAGCTCGGCCACAGGCGGATCGCCTTCATCGGCGGTGACCCGGCGCTCTATCCCTATTCGGGGGTCCAGCCGCGCTCGATCGAGGAGGAGCGGCTCGATACCTATGTCGCGTGCCTGCGCTTCGCCGGCATCTCCGTCGATCCGGATCTGATCCGGCTCGGCCGCTATGTCCATATCGATGGCGGCTCCAATATCGAGGGCTATCGCCACGCCCAGGCGCTGCTGGCGCTGCGTGATCCGCCGACCGCGATCTTCGCCGCCTGCGATATCCTCGCTGCCGGCGTATTCCGGGCCGCCTATGAGGCGCGCCTCAGGATCCCGGACGATCTCTCGGTGGTCGGCTTCGACGACACGCTCGGCGCCCATCTCGCGCCGCGGCTTACCTCGGTGGCGCAGCCAATGGCCGAGCTCGGGCTCACCGCTTTTCAGCTGGCGCTTGGCGCCATCGAGAACAAGGGTCTCGCGCCGCGGGTCGTCACGCTCGCGCCGCATCTCGTTATTCGCGAATCGACCGGTCCCGCTGCGCCCGCGCCAAAGGCGCGCAGCTGATCCATCTCATCCGCAAGCCGTCGAAAGGAGGCAATCCCAACCCGCTCATAAGGATAGACGGCCGTAAGGCCGCAGAAAATCAACCGGAGAGGAAACAACGCCATGACTACGAAAGCCCGTGCGCATCCGCGCAAAGCCGGGATGCTCGCATCCATTGCCGCCGCCGCGCTGATCGGCCTCGCGCCGATGGCCGCATCATCAGCCGACGCCGTGAAGCTCAATTTCTGGGACATGATCTGGGGGCCGCCGGAATATATCGACGCGGCCAAGGAGCTTGTTGGCGAATTCAACAAGCAACACCCGGAGATCCAGGTCGAGTATCGCTCGGTGCCCTGGAACAACTGGTACCAGACCTTCGTCACCGCGATCAGCTCGGGGACCGCGCCCGACATCTCGACCGGGGCCGGCTATCAGGCCGTGCAACTCTATGACCAGGGCGCCATCCGCCCGATCGACGACGTGATCGAGGAACTGAAGGCCGACGGCGAACTCGACGACTTCCTGCCCAACACTGTCGATACGCTGCGCTATGACGATCACTATGTCGCGCTGCCCTGGGGCATCGACATCCGCGTCTGGTTCTACCGCAAGGACCTGCTCGAGCAGGCTGGCGTCAAGGTTCCGACCACCTGGGAAGAACTGCGCGCTGCTGCCAAAGCAACGACCAAGGACGGCAAATACGGCATCGTCGCCTCGGGCGACACCGGCGGTTCGCACTTCCTCTACAACGCCATCCTCAACAATGGCGGTGGCATGTTCACGGCCGATCGCAAGCTCGACCTGAAGAGCGACCGCAACATGGAGGCGTTCGAGGCCCTCGCCGCCATGGTCGCCGACGGCTCTGTCAGCCCCGCCTCGACAGGCTACAACAGCGACGACCGGCGCGCCGCCTTCAATCGCGGCCAGGCCGCCTTCACGCTCGACGGCCCCGGCCTGATCGCGCAGGCCGGCGCAGAGGCCAAGAATATCGGCGTCCTCCCGCCGCTTGCAGGTCCGCATGGCGACAAGGCGACGATCTTCTGGGTCAACAACATCATGGTCTATGAGCAGACCAAGCATCCGGACGAGGTCAAGACCTTCCTGAAATGGTGGTCGAAGAACCAGCTTCCGCTCTGGACCAAGGGCAATACCGGCCAGTTGCCGACGCGCAAGTCGATCGCTGCGGACAAAGCGATCAAGGACGACGTCGCCCGTGCCTATGTGCTGAACAACTATGTCCCGATCGGCAAGACGACGGCCACCAACGCCGCCGGCATCTTCCCGGCGCTGAACGACGTCGAAGGCGAGGGTGCGATGCAATCCTTCGCCCAGGAGCTGTGGCAGGGCAAGCCGGTCGGTCCGATCGTCGATACCGCCGAAACGCGCCTGAAGTCGATCCTGAAGGAATAGACGCGTGACGGTTCAGCCCCGGCTGGCCGGCGAAACCGGATCCTGGCGCGCCAGCGCCAGGAGCTGGTACGCCTCCGGCGACGCCCTGCCCTTCCTGCTGCTGGCGCCCTCCATCGTGCTGATGCTGGCCGTCATCGCCTATCCGATGCTGACCGGCTTCATGTACGGCTTCTCCACCGGCACGCTGCTGAAGCCCGGCAAATTCGTCGGGCTCGACAATTACCTGCGGCTGCTGCAGTCGCCTGATTTTCTGCATGCGCTGTGGTTCAGCCTGCTCTTCGCCGTCTTCAACGTCATCGGCTGCTATGTGCTCGGCCTCGCGCTCGCCTTGCTGATGAACCAGGACGTCCCGTTCCGGGGGTTTTTCCGCGTCGCGCTGCTGTTGCCATGGATCGTGCCATCGATCGTCTCGATCGTGTCGTGGCGCTGGATGATGGCCGACCAGCATGCGCTCTTCAACCAGATCATCGGCGCCTTCGGTGGCAGCCCGATCTACTTCCTCAGCGACCAGAACTGGGCCATCGCCGCGGTGATCGTCATCAAGATCTGGCGCTCGTTCCCCTTCATGATGCTGTCGCTCCTTGCGGCGCTGCAGGGCATCGACCGCAGCCTCTATGAGGCAGCCGCGCTCGATGGCGCCTCGCGCTGGAACCAGCTGCGCTTCGTGACCATGCCGCAGCTGCGCAACATCTCGATCGTGCTCTGCCTCCTGATGACGATCTGGACCGTCAACGATTTCGACACGCCCTGGCTCTTGACGCAGGGCGGCCCGGCCAACGCGACCGAGAACCTGGTGCTGCTTGCCTATCGCTACACCTTCGGGCGCAACGATGTCGGTCTCGGCTCGGCCGTCTCGTTCATAACCCTCATCATTCTGATGGTGCTGGTCGTGGTGATGCTTCGTCGGCAAAGGGAGCGCTGAGATGGCCTATCCCGCAACGTCGCCGGCCCGGCGCTGGAGCCTGTTCTGGCTGCTGGTGGCGATCACCCTGGTGGTGAATCTGCCGATCATCCTGATGGTGATGAACTCGTTCCAGACCACAGAGCAACTGGTGAGCCGGACATCGATCCTGCCGCACGACCTGACTCTTGCCAACTACCGCTACCTCAACGAGCGCACCAGCTTCTGGCAGTTCCTGTGGAACAGCTTCACCGTTTCGGGGGTCAGCACGGTCACCAGCGCGGCGATTGCAGCTTTGGCCGGCTATGCGTTGTCGCGCTTCCGCGGCCGTCTCGTCACCGGCTATTCGCGCGCGCTGTTCGTCGTCCAGATGTTTCCGATCATCCTGGCGCTGATCCCGCTGTTCATCCTGTTCCGGACGCTCGGCCTCATCAACTCGCCGCTCTCGGTGATCATCCTCTACACGGTCGTGCACCTGCCCTTCGCCACCTGGATGGCGCGCGCCTTCTTCGACACCATCCCGCGCGAATTGGAGGATGCGGCGCTGGTCGACGGCTGCTCGCGCTTCGGCGCTTTCGTGCGGATTGTTTTGCCGCTGTCCGGCCCCGGCCTCGCCGCGATCGGCATCTTCTCGTTCCTGTTCTCCTACAACGAGTTCTTCGTCGCCAATGTGTTCCTGAAGGACCAGAGCGCGATGACGCTGCCGGTGGGCATCACGATGTTCATGCAGCAATATTCGACCGACTGGGGCAGCCTGATGGCTGCGGCGACGCTGACCGTTGTGCCCACCTTCATCCTCTTCCTCGGCATCCAGAAATGGATCACCTACGGCGCCGTCTCTGGCGGCGTCAAAGGGTGAATCCGCAAAGAATCTCGGGAAACTTCAAGGACATCGAACAGTGACACATCCCATTCGCGTCGGAATCGTCGGCTGCGGCGAGGTCGCGCAAGTCATCCACCTGCCGGCCCTCCGCGACCTGCCGGATCTCTTCCGCGTCACCGCGCTCTGCGACGTCAGTCCCGTCGTCATCGAGGCGGCCATACGGCAGGCGCCGGACGCCGCCCTCTTTGCCGACTACCGGCAACTGGTCGCCTCCGACGATGTCGATGTCGTGCTCGTCGCCAACCCGAATGTCTACCATGCCGAGGTGGCGCTAGCGGCGATGGCCGCGGGCAAGCATGTGCTGATCGAGAAGCCGTTCTGCGTCTCGCTCGACGAGGCAGACCGGCTGATCGCCGCCGAGAAGACGAGCGGCGTCACCGTGCAGGTCGGCTTCATGCGCCGCCATGCGCCCGCCTTCGTCGAGGCCGTCAAGATGCTGGCGGAGCGCCGCGGCGACATCATCCTCGCCCGCGTGCACGACGTCATCGGCCCCAATGCCGCAATCATCGATTCGACCTCCAACGTCACGCGCGCCAAGGATGTGCCGGAGACAGTGCTCGAGGAGGGCAGGCGGCGCATGAGCGAAGCGGCGCTCGCCGCGGTCGGCGTCGGCGAGGGCCCGAAATTCATGGCCTACAACCTGCTGCTCGGCCTATCCAGCCATGACATCTCGGCGATGCGCGAGTTGATCGGCATGCCGAAAGCGGTGCTCTCGGCAACGCAGCGGAATGGCGGCCGCGTGATCACGGCAAGCTTCGACTACGGACATTTCGTCTGCCAGTTCGAGACGGCGGTCGACCGCATCCCGCATTTCGATGCCCATCTCGAGGTGGTGACGCCGACCGAGATCATCCGCATCGATTATGACACGCCCTATATCCGCCATCTGCCGGCGAAGCTGACTGTGCTTTCGGCCCATGGCGCGGCCGGGACCTCGACCGATACCAGCTTCCCGACCCGCTATGACGCGTTTGCCGTCGAATGGCGCGACTTTCACGCCAATGTCACCGAGCGCCGCACGCCGAAGACCTCGCTGGCCGATGCTCGCCAGGATCTCGAGTTGTTTCGCGACATGATCGCGTTGATGGCGTAATCGCCGAACTCGGCGAGGGGATCGGAGGCCGCTTTCAGGCACCGGTCCTCGGCGCTTGGCTCCCTGCAGGCGCCTGGCTTCCCGCATCTGCTGCCCGGTGCCAAAGCGCGTCATGGCGCCTGTGCTGCTCAGTGAGCGCATTCCTGAAGTAGCGGTCATAGTAGTCGATATCGACATGATGCACCTGCATCCAGACGCCGGGTACGTGGATCGCGTCGACATGGGCAGGGAAGCGTCCGTGGGTGTCATAGATATACTGGCAGATGTCGATCACGCACTCGATGACGTCGCCGCTGTATTCCGGCGCCTCGGCCAGATAGCGGTCTCCGAAATCGCCCTTGTAGATCTCGCCAAACAGCGCGTTGTTCTTGTAGATGCCACCTGGACCGAACTTGCCTGCAATCACTGCGGCGACGGCCTCACGCATGCTCGGATAGTAGGGAGGCGACTTCGCCTTGATCAGATGTTCGCCGCCGACCTTTAGCCCGATCGGATGCGCGCGGAGATCGGCATATTTCGGCAGCGGCACTTGCCAGCGCAGGAGGTCGAGAAGCCGCCATTTCGGTGTCGCGAATTCGAAGCCGAGCATCGAGCCATAGGTTGCGGTGAATTTCGGATCGCCGAGCAGCACGGGCGGGCCGATCGAGGCATGGATATAGGCGCCGAGCCCCATTGCATCCGCGACCAGCATCAGGTTTTGCAGCAGCAGGTCGGCCTCGATCTGCGTCCTCAGCGTGCCGATCACGCCGAGCGGCAGCTTGATGTTCTCGTTGAGAAAGCCGTTCTTGACCCATTTGCCGACGCCGGCCGAGCGATAGAAGTTGCGGTCGTCGACGATCGCCGGCCGGCTGCCCTTCGGCTGCGTCAGGATATACATGAGCCCATTGATATACTGGTGCGACAGGTCCACCACGGGCAGCAGGACGGTGGTTCCGGGCAGGTTAGACAGCAGCCGGTTGGAATCGAGATAGGCCGGGAAATCCCGGTCGGGCACATCGATGCGGCGGTCGAGAACCTTGACCTTCGCCTGTGCCGCGCGCTCGACGAGAGCCTCGGCGGTCAGCGGATACGGCGCCGCCTGGGGCAGCTTCCTGATGAAATAGGTGCCGCTGTCATTGATCAGGAAGAAATGCGTTCCCTGCGCGTTGTCGGGACTACCGGCAGTGCGTCCTTCCATGGTCAGGTTCGGCTTCGCCATGACGAATTCGCCGGAAATGGGGTCCTGGAACGGGCGATCCGGCATGGTCAGCCCGGTATGGCCTGTGGCGGCGATCAGCACAGCCTCCTCGAGATCGCCGAGCGGCTCCGCCTTCTGGCTCGACTGATAGGTCATGGAGCCCGCCTTCAGCAGCGAGACGCCCTTGCCGACGCGATGCGTCCTCCGGCGCCAGATCGTCTCGATCAGGGGGCGGCGGAGAAGTTCGTCCAGCCCTGCATTTCCCGTCGTGCTGTCGCTCATTGCATTCTCCAGTCTCGTGCTCGCGCCGGGCAGCGTCACGCCACCGGCACATACTCCGCGTCGCGGTCGCGCACCCAGAACCTGATCACAACAGCGAGCACCGTCGCGACCGTGAGCGCGATCCCGAGCGTTCGGACGGGTCCTCCGCGCAGCACGATCAGCGTGATCGCGAAAACCAGAAACGTGAATGTTCGCGTCGCGATCTGGAAGCGCGCGGCGGCGGGGGATGTCGCCTGCATCGTCCACAACAGGATGACATCGAGCCCCCACCAGAGAACCAGCAGGAAGTTCACGCCGGCGATCAACGCGCCCATTTGCCGGAACGTGTTGCCGACGCCGCCGAAGATGATGAAGACGGCCCAATAGGCGTGGATCAGGAACAGAAGGTAGGCGAAGGTCCAGAAGAGATGCGCCAGGTTCGCGACGCCGGGAGAAAGCGTCCGGTAAGGGAACAGCACGAAGGCGGGAATGAGCATCACGCTCGTGACCCAGATCGTCGCGCGGGTGCGGCCGAGCGCGAGATCCTGCTGCGTCGTCTCCGGCCACAACAGCGCGAAGATCGCAAGGACGCCGAATATCACGAAGACGAGCGTGAATTGCGGTAGCGTGATATCGGCCGGCGGCTTGGTGCGCATGGGAACCACCCTTCCGAAGGATCAGAGCGACTTCAGATAGTCGAGCAGCGCGGCGAGATCGTCGGTATTGCGTGCCGGATCGTCATAAGCCCAGGGATAGTCGTGGCCCCGGTTCGAATTGCCTCTCACAGAGGTGTCGAACCGGAAGTAATTGCGGGTGTCCGCCTCATCGGGCGAGCGAAATCCGACATCCTCGGGGTCATAGAAGTTATCGCCGCGATAGAAGACGTCGCGCCGCTTCTTCAGGTTGATCAATTCCGCCAATGTCAGAACACTGCCATTGTGCAGATAGGGCGCGCGCAGGAACATGCCGTCGAGCGGCGCATTCACATAGCCGCGAATGGCGACGTTCTGTTCCTCGCCCGGCTGCGGCCAGATATCCTCGCGCGGAAAATGGAACGGATGCGAGGCGGGAAACAATTCGAACATCCGTTCGGCGAGTTCGTCGTAATGACGGAAAAGGACGCGCTCGGGGTCGGTGCCGATTGTTGCGAAGGGAACGACCTCGCCGGTCTGCGGGCCGTTCTTCCAGGCACCGCCGACGGCTTCACGGTCACCATGGCACGCCGTGCAATATTGCCGATAGACGGCGTGGCCACGCTCGAGGCGGGCGGGGTCGAGGCCTGCCGCTGCGCTCACGAACATGTCGCGATAACGCGGCGGGCGCAATGTCGAGGTGAAGTCGCTGGCGCTGCGGATGTTGTGGGCGATTTCCGGCAGCGCCATGTTGGTGATCGTGGCGCCTGCCGCAAGCGCGGCGAGGGAACTGCGCGCATAGAGATCGGCGATGGTTCCGTCGAACTGGGCGCGGCGCCTCAGATCTTCTGAATAGACGGTCGCGATCTTCGTATAGACGGGCATGTCGTTGCCGGGCCGGTCGAGCACGGTCCGCACGAGCGTGCGGAACGGCTGCGTGCGGGTCGGTCCCGTGGGCGCCACGGCTGGATCGCGCGAGCGCCCGTCGCCGAAGGGCGCGTCGAACCGTGGCAGGCCGGCCTGGATGCGGCCGCGGATCTCGCGGAGCCAGGCCCAGATCATGATGCGTTCGGCGATGCCGAGTTCGCGGCCAGTCTTCGCCGCATATGCCTTCGAGATCGTCGTCAGCGTCAGCCGGTAGGGCGGCTCCCGAGATGCCGCTCCGCCCGGCGCGGCGGGCTCCCGGGCGAGTATCGCCGACTGAAAGGCATCGAGCCACGCAAACAGGTTGAGCGAGACGCTGCCGGGCCCGTAGAGCAAGCGGCCCGGATCGTCGGCGGTCTCGCGGATGCGCGTCGTGTGGCAAAGCGCGCAGCTGAAGCCGACGAAGGGCACCGGGGAAGCGGCGCCCGAGCCGGGACGGTAGTGGCTGACGGCGAAACCGATCGGCAGCGCCCCCTTATCCGCGGCTTCCCCTGTGCGCTGGAAGCCGAACTGCGCAATCCAGTCTCCTGCCTGGGGCCCGCCGGGCTGGAAGTCCTCGGGAAACAGATCAGGCAGCACCTGCGCAACGGCCAGCGGCATGAGCTCGGTGCCGATCGTGCCGTGGACGAATGCCTCCTCCGAGGCGCGGAATACTGGCTTCGCCCAGCCATTTTCGAGGTGGATGAAGATGGCGGTGGCGAGCAGGGCGACAAAGACGAGCAGATTGGCGCCGATCAACGCGGCATGCGAGACGCGGTAGAGTCTGTCTCTGGAGATCGACATGATCGCCTCCCTGGAGGCTGTGAGTATCCCAGGCTCGCCCGCTGAAACCAGCGCGCCGCCTCAGGTAGCGATAGGCGTTGCGATCGCCCGGAACGGCGAGAACGCGCTGGCGGTGCGCGGAAGAACAGCCCCGAGCTGCGGGCAATGGCGAAGGATGATGCTGGTCATGCCGTTCTTTTCGATCCAGTCCAATCCGAACGGCGAATAGATTTCGGGGCGATAGTCCACGGTCAGGAAGCGGTCGCTTTGCAGCCGCCGCGAGGCCATCAGGATGAAGATGCGAAATGCGGTGTCGCTGAAGCCGAAGCCCTCGGGCGGCGGCTCGGCATGAAGGCCGACCATGGTATCAACAGCGTCGATCGAGCCGTAGAGTCGCCGCAAGGTGCGGACTGTCTCCGGATCGCCGGAAAGCTCCTCCCAGCTGCGGATCCGCGGCTTGTGCAGGGCCTCGCGGAAATCGTTGAAACGCGGCACGCCGCGCCGGCGGTCACGCACGATGTCGACAACCGATAGATCGATGATCTCCTCGACCGAAGGATCCGCGCCGCGCCGTCTGAAGCGTTGCAGTGACGCGGGATAGTTGTGCAGAGTAATCGCGCCTGGATGAGCAATGCCAAACGAATAGATCACGTTGTGCAGTCTGAGCTCGCGCATCCGCGCGTCCGTTCCCGCGCCCTGGATGTCGTTGAAACTCAGCTTCTGCGTCGGTTCACCGCTCTCATAGTTGAAGAACTGGTAGTCGTCGGGAATGAGCGGATGCAGGCGGTAGACCGAGGCAAACTCTTCGGTCAGCGAATAGGGCGCGCTGTGATGGTTCGTCAGGGTCTGCGGAATGCCCTTCAGCTCCTGTATGTCGAGCATCCAGATGCCGAGTTGGGTGAGCCAGTCCTTCGGCGCGCCATACCAATTCGCGCGCAGCCCGATCTGGATGGTCTGCGTGGCGAGGATGGCCGGCGTCCATTCGACCGTATGGATCTTGGCGATCAGCGCAGAAACAATGAGGCGGGCGGTCTGGTAGACCCGTTCGGGCAACCAGTCCGGATATTCTCGCTGCAGCGCCTCGGCGAGGACATTGTGCTCGCGGGCGAAGAGCGTGTGCATCATGCTGAGGCCGAGCCACCAGCTTTCGTTGAAGCCGGTAAGGTTCATGCCGTTGATGTCAGTCGGCAGATAGTGATCCGGTGTCAAGCGCAGGCGCCCGCCGTCCTGCAGCAGCGCGGCTTTCTCCTTGCTGTCGCCATAGACCTCGGAGCCGTCCCACCAAGGCGTCGTCAGATTCTCGAACACCGGATAGCCGGCCGGGGACATGCGCGCGATCTTGTTGCCGGCGATACGCATATCGCGCTCCGCCGCGCCGCCGGTATAGCTCTGCCATGTGTCGCCGCCCGGCATGGGGATGACGATGTCGTGTTCCGGGTTGCCGAGGGGATGGCGACGATGATTGACCCAGTCATGGACCTGGAACTGGATCCAGGCCGCCGCGAGAATATTGAGCGAGCGGGCGGGGATGAACGCCTTACGGGTCATCAGCTCGCGGCTGATGTCGATCGGGTTGGGCTGGGCAAACAGATCCGGCTGGTATTTCGGCTGCATGTTGCGGCCGAACGTTGAGTTCTCCGCTCCCATGCGTGGATTGGAGAGGTCGTTGTAGCTTCCGTCGAAAGTGCGGACGGTGCGGACCCACTCCGGCGTGACGGGGGGCACAGGAACAGGGCGGGGCGGAGCCTCGGCCGCCTCCGTGTCGATGAGGTTGGTCGCGCGAAGCTGCGTGCGGAAGGCGGAGAGATTGAGCAGGCCGAGACGCCAGTCCAGCCGGTGCCATTCGACATAGCGATTGAGGACGCGAAAAAACGAAGCGACGAGGCGTCCGGCGATGAGGTTGCGAAGCGGCGTCGAATCGCGAAACTGATAGCTGATGCGGTGCGCTGACGAAGCCGCGTAGGCGGCTTTGCGGGCACGGTTGAGATTGCCGAGCGGGCGGAAATTCTCCGTCGTATTCCAGGGATTGAATGCGACCTGGTCGACCAGCGCCTCGATTGCCCGACCGTCCGCTGCGTCGATATCCTGCTTTGGAATTGTCAGCGTCGCGACCGAGACCGGCGGCGCGTTCGCCTCGGTCCATTCGATGGCGCCGTCCTCGATCGGCGTCAACGCCTCGCTGACGAAGCGCTGGACCAGGACATCGAAGCGGACATCGTCCTGGCGCAGCCTGTCGGCGATCTCATGATGCAGAAAGTCGAAATCCGTCTCCGATGCCTTGGGCGCCTTCACCGCGTCCACAGCCGGGCGAAGGATGAACCGGACCGGACCTGCGGCGTCCCAGAGGATAGCGCCCCGGCTCCAATAGGTCTCGAGCGCAAGGCTGTCGACGACGCGCGCGCCGCTGTTGATGTTCTTCAGTATGCGGAAGGTCTCGCCGAAGCCGACATCGAGGACGAGACGCGGCAGCAACAGCAATCTGGAGCCGGCCATCGCCTTTGCGAGCGCGACGAACTGGAACGCATTCCGCGCGTGCGAAACGGGAAAGTTCGTCATCAGTAGATCGTGATATTCGTCCGCATCGATCTTCACGCGGAGCGCGCAGCCACGCATGTCACGCTTGAAGTCGCCCTGCCGCGCGCCATTGGCATTCGACAGGCGGATTGTCGTCTCGTACTCAGCGCCCGGCACGAGAAATCCGACGGCAAGATCGCTATGTAAATTCGCGTTTATCTTCAGTCTGGCGTTGGTCGTTCCAAGTATACACTTGGCATGGAACGCCCGTCGGACCTCGCTCGCCTTAGATTTTTTCTTGTTGGCGAGTTGCACGTCCATGATGTCGCGTGCAAAGGCGGCGAAGATCGACCTTTCGGCCTCCGCGCTGCCTCCTTCATATCGCTCGTGCCAATCCCTATCGAACGACATTGGGCTTCTCCCGCGCCTGAGCACGTCGAACGCCAAAGATCAGTAGATGTGCTCTCTTGCATCCCCTCGCGACTTCTTGGCCGTCGGACTATAGGCGCGAAGCCACTATGAATCGATCGCATATCTTCCGAAGACATTCAAGGGGCGTATACTAACGCTTAGCCGATTCCATCATGGCGACAGCCGAGTCCGACTATGCCGGGCGCCAGAGACAGCCTGTCGATTTGCTTGAGTGGAGGTATGATAGGCGGAACATCATGGTTCTCGCCGATGGGCACCGGCAGCGGGGCGAGCCTCTACGGCGCCGATCTCATCGCCCCGGCCTATGTGTTGGCAATGGCCTCGCTCGGCTATTGCGCAAGCGAATTTTGACCCGAGCCTCTACGGCCTAGGACGGGATGGCGTCTTCACCTTCGATCCCGATGATGCAGGACGCTGCGACATTCAGGCCGGCTTGCCCGATGTATGGGCGGACGGACCGCGCGGGGGGAAAACCGCTCGCTGCAGGCCAATCTTCCTCGACCTGCCGTTGCGGATTCTTCGAACTCAGCCTGAACTGTCGTCGGCCTGCCTGCTCATTTGGATGGCGGGTTGCTCGTCGGGCGCTTCTATCCGTGCGAAGAGCATGTCGACCGAGGCGGCCGCGAGTTCTGCGATGACGGGATTGATGCCGAAGATGACGCTGTCGAAGCGCGGCGCGGCATTGCGGGCCTGAACGAACACGGCCGGCATCGCTGCGTCTTCCAGCAACAGCGCGGCCGGACTCTTCTGCCCCTTCACGGGCTTCACGATCACGCCGGCGACGCGCCAGTCCAGCATGCGCACCGCGATGTCCGTCTCGCGCGCCTCGGATCCCTGGCTGCAGCCCACGAACAGCACATGACCGCGCCGCTCCACCTCAAGCTCCAGCCGAACGAGAAGGCGGGCGATGAGTGGCTCTTCGAAGGTCGGTACGATCACACCGACGAGATTGCGACGGCCGCGGCGCAGCTCCGCGCCGAGTGGATTGATGCGGTAGCCGAGCGCCTCGATGGCGTTCTGCACCTTGGTGACATTCTCCGGCAGCACGGTGGGCGCGCCCTGCATCACCTTGGAAACGGTGGCTATCGAAACCCCGGCATAGGCCGCGACGTTACGCATCGAAACACGGGTTTCGACTCCCTTTCTGCGACCAGCCAAATCAACGCCCTCGAATGCTTCCGACATTGGATACAACGATTAATCGTTTACAGCCATCGAAAAAACGATTAATCGATGTCCCTGACAAGAGCAATACAAGGAGGAAGGCCGATGTCTGAGGCAAAGCGCAAGCTGAGGATTGCGCTCGTCGGAGTCGGATTCGGGGCGGAGTTCGCGCCGATCTACAATGCCCACCCCGACGTCGAGTGGGTGGCGCTCAGCGACAGCAACACAGAAAAATTGGCCGCGGCAGGGGCCCGGTTTGGCATTGAGCGGAGTTATCCGGGGCTCGAAGCGGTCCTGGCGGATCCAGATGTCGACGCCGTCCATCTGGTGACGCCGATCCCCCTTCATGCCGAACAAGCCATCCGCGTCCTTGAAGCCGGAAAGCACTGCGCCTGCACCGTCCCGATGGCCACGAGCTTCGCCGATATCAGGCGGATCATCGCGGCGCAGCGCAAATCCGGCAAGAACTACATGATGATGGAGACGGCCGCCTATACCCGCGAATTTCTGATGGTCGAAGACCACTATCTGCGCGGCGATTTTGGCACCATCTCCTTTGCGCGCGGCTCGCACATGCAGGACATGGAGGGGTGGCCGGACTATTGGATGGGTTTGCCGCCACATCACTACATGACGCATGCCATCGCGCCGGTTCTCAAGCTGCTTGGCGAACGAGTGGCCAAGGTGCATTGCTTCGGATCCGGCCGCCTGCCCGAGGAGCGCCAGAGGCGCTACGGCAATCCTTTCCCCGTCGAAACGGCTATCTTCCGCCTCGCGAACAGTCCCGTCGCCGTCGAGGTCACGCGGTCGCTGTTCCAGACCGTCCGCCCTTATAGCGAGGCTTTCTCGATCTATGGCGACAAGTTGGGCTTTGAGTGGCAGCAGATCGAGGAAGAAGATCCGCTGATCTTCTCGATGCCGCAGGCTGCCTTCAGCCGCGGGCGCAAGATTCACCATGAAATCGTCACGCCGCCGGACCGGCAGGATCTGCTGCCGCCCGAGATCGCTCCGTTCACCAAGCGGTCGGTCTTTTCCGATGGCAAGCATCTGTCATTCGTGCAGGGCGGGGGCCACTCCGGATCCCATCCACATCTTGTCCATGAGTTCGTGCGCTCGACGGTCGAAGGCCGCAGTCCGGCGATCGACGTCGTCACGGCCGCGAACTGGACCGCACCCGGCATCGCCGCGCACGAATCGGCCATGCAGGACGGCGCCGCAGTCGAGATTCCGGATTTCAGCATCTGAACGGAACCCTTGGCGACGCCAACCGACTGAAGAGTTAATCGTTTTTTCCGCCAACAAGAGACCATAAGGGAGGAGACCATGCCTATTTCACACATGAGCCGCAGAAGCTTTATGAAGTCGACGGCCCTGGCAGGAGCGGCCGTGACTCTCAGTGCGCCGTATGTGCGCGCCCAAGGCGCCAGCGAGATCAACATGATCGGGTGGAACGCGCCCGCTCTCATGGACATCTTTGCCCGGGCCGAGAAGGAGGTCGGCGTCAAGATCAACTATGACGTCCTGCCGGCTGCATGGTCGGATGTGATGGCCAAGATCACGTTGTGGGGCCAGACCGGCTATGACGGCATCGACGTGCTGTTCGCCGATGATCTGATCGGCGGTCTCTGGGGGATGAATGGCTGGGCCGAGGATCTGAGTGGCACCGACGCCTGGACGAAGAATTCCGCCGATATCGTCGAGAACATCACAGTCCTCAACAACGCTGTCGGCGGCGTCTACCGCATCTTCTTCACGATGGGGTTGGAGCCGTTCTTCTATAATAAATCGCTCGTCCCGAACGCCCCCAAGACCTGGGACGAGCTGGTTTCGGTCGGCCAGTCGGTGACCAAAGCCGATGACGGCATCTGGGGCTGGCGGCCGCTCGGCGGCCAGGGCCATGCCTTCAACACCGTCCTGCTGATGCTCAATCAGGCGGGCGCGGACCTGAAGACTCTTCAGGACCCGGCGACGCTGCAGGCACTGCAGTTCATGTATGACTGGGTTCAGACGAGCAAGATCACCCCGCCCTCGGCGATCAGTGAGGACAATCCGGCGGTCGAGGCGCTCGCCGCCGCCGGCAAGGCCGCGATGTGGTGGACCTATGATGGTGGCCTCGCCAACATCCTCAGGGCCGACCAGACCAAGGTCACGCTGGAGAATATCGGCATGTCGCGCTGGCCGAAGGGCCCGGCTTCGGATATCGGCCTGGTGCATGGCTGGGGCTGGCTACTCTCGAAGTTCAGTCAGAAAAAGGATGCTTCGAAGGAGGTCCTCGCCTGGCTGTCTTCGCCCGCCATCATCAAGCAGGTCTCGCTGGCCCAGAGCGCTGCGCCGCCCTATCGCTCGATGTTCACTGACCCCGATATCGTCGCCAAGCTGCCGCAGCTGACGATCGGCTCCGGTTGGGAAGATCAGATCCGCGGTGCAAGGTTCCGCGAGCCGATCGTATCGAGCCCCCAGGTTACCCAGCTGTGGAACATGTTCGACAAGATCGGCAGCTATATCCTTTCGGGCGAGAAGGATCCCGCTGCAACGCAGGCCTGGGCGATCGAGGAATACCAGGCGATCCGCGGCTGAGGCATTGGCGGCCGACACGGCAGCTCCCTCACGATCCCGGCGGCCGTCGCTGCCGGGATACCCATCCCTGAGAGATAGAAGCAGCCCGATGAGTTCCCAAACCGTGGATCGCGCGCGATCTCGCTCGGCGGCCGAACGCCTTGGCGACGCGCTCACCGGCGTCAACGCCATTGCCTATTGTCTTGTCTTGCCGGCTATCCTTCTGCGCCTCGCCTTTACGCTGGTGCCAGCGCTTCAGACTTTCTGGCTGAGCTTCACCGACAAATCGTTGATGGCGCCGGGGCGTTTCATCGGGCTTGCCAACTACGTGGCGATGCTGTCGGACAAGACCCTGATCGGCTCGTTCGGCTTCACGCTGTTTTATACCGTGACGAGCGTCGCGCTCGAGACCGCGCTCGGACTGGCGATCGCCATGCTGTTGATGCGGCAGTTGCGCGCCAGGTGGATCAGCAATTTCATCATGCTGCTGCCCTGGGTGATGGCGCCGCTTTTGGCCGCCACCGTCTGGAAGATCATGTTCTATGAGGATGGCGGCATCCTCAATCAGATCCTCCGCGACCTCGGTCTGATCAGCAGCCCGATCCGCTGGCTTTCCAGCGCCAACACGGCGCGCGGCTCGGTCGTTCTCGTCACCGTCTGGAAGAACGTCTCGTGGGTCGCCCTCATCTTCATGGCTGCGCTCGCCGCGCTCCCGAAGGACGTCTATGAGGCCGCTGAGGTGGATGGCGCCAATGCATGGCAGCGGTTCAGAGCCATCACGGTGCCGATGCTGAGGCCGACGATCTTCCTCGTGCTGATGTTCCGCGGCATGGGCGAGGTCCAGACCTTCGAGCAGATCGGCGGCTTGACGCGCGGCGGGCCAGGCACCGCGACGCAGAACCTCGCCTACTACGCCTATCAGCGTTTCTTCCAGGAGCTGCGCTACGGCTACGGCTCGGCAATCAATGTGCTGCTGCTGCTGCTCACGGCCCTCATCGGGGGCTTCTTCGCCTGGCGCATGTACAAAGCATCATCCCGGTAACAATCATGGCCGCACGCACCCTTTCACCACTGCACCCGCAGCGCATCCTCCTCATGGCGCTCCTGCTCCTGGTCCTCCTTTTCCTGGCGTTTCCGGTCTATTTCATGCTGGTGACCTCGCTCAAATCATCGGGCGAGGCCTATCGGCTGCCGGCCACGCTCTGGCCACATAATCCGACGCTGCAGGCCTATCCGTTCGTGATCAAGGCCTGGAGCTACTGGCGGACGCTCGGCAATACGGTCCTCGTGGCTGGTCTCGCGGCGTTCGGCGCCACGATGCTGGGTGGCATTGCCGCCTACGGCTTTTCGCGCATGGCTTTCACGGGCAAGTCGCTGCTGTATGCGACGGTCGTCGGCTCGATGGCGATCCCGGCGATGGTCACGCTCGGCCCGATCTTCCTCGCCTATAAGGATCTGCGGCTGCTCGACACGCATCTCGGCCTGATCCTCGTCTTCATGGCCGAAGGTATCCCGGTCGCGTTCCTGACCCTCTTCTCCTATTTCAAGGCAATCCCCAAGGAACTCGACGAGGCGGCGGCGATCGACGGTGGCTCGCTGCTTGACATCTTCTTCCGCATCATCGTGCCGATCGCGCTGCCGGGCGTTGCCGTGACGTTCCTGCTGCTGTTCATTGCCGGCTGGAATGAGTTCCTGTTCGCCTTCACGCTGACGATTACGCCGAGCACCCGTCTCTTGACGGTTCGTCTGTTCGAAATTCCGATCCGCGCCGATGCGAACACCATTCCCTATGATCTCATCGCCGCCGGCGGCATGCTGATCCTGCTGCCCTTGGTGCCGATCCTGTTGCGGGTCCAGAAGCAGTTGGTCGAGGGGATCCTGGCGGGGGCCGTGAAGGAATGAACTTCACTGCTCAGACAGTGAAGTTCATGGCGCCGCCCTCGACCTTGCGGTTCTCAAAGCCGTCGTGACTAGAAGACGAAAACGGCCTTCTCAGTCTTTCGCTCATCAAACAGGCGGAACGCCGTTTCGGCCTCGTCGATGGAGAAGCGATGTGTCGCCAGGCGTTCGAGATCGATCTTGTGGGTCTCGATCGTCCGGATGATCTCTTCATACTCGCTGATGCCGAAATACCAGGAGCCGATCAGCGAAATCTGCTTGCGGATCAGTTGGTCGCTCGGACGGATAGTCGTTTCGCGGCTCTCACCCACAAAGGCGGCCCGGCCGAGCGGGGCGAGGCTGTCGAGCGCCATATTCTGCGCGGCGCCATTGCCTGAGCAATCGATCGCCGCCGATAGCCCGTCACCGCCGGAGAAGGTGGCGATGGCTGCAGCCGCATCGACATCGGTCGGATCGAGTGTCAGATCGGCGCCGAGTTCGTCGGCAAAGTGGCGCCGCTCGGCAATCGGGTCCAGCGCGACCACGCGGGCGCCCAGCGCCTTGGCGGCCAGGATACCTGCGGAGCCCATCGGGCCGAGGCCCCAGATACCGACGGTCGACGCTCCCGACAGGCCGAGCTTGCGGCAGGCGCTGTAAAGCGTGCCGAAGGCGTCGGTCGAGATGGCTGCCGCTACGAACGACATCGAGGCGGGGATGCGCAACAGGTTGCGCTCGGGCACGGCGAGATATTCGGCATTGCCGCCATCCTGCGTGAAGCCGAGACACGTCCAGGTCGGGCAGAGATGGAAGTTACCCTGCCGGCAGCGGGCGCAGACGCCGCAGCCGACGGCGAGATAGACCGCCACGCGATCACCGCGCTTGAAGTTCTTCACCGCGACGCCGGTTTCGACGACGACGCCCGAGGGTTCATGGCCGGTGATGCAGCCGCCCGCCGCGTCGCCGCCGACAACGGCATTGCCGTAATAGAGGCTGAGATCGCTGCGGCAGATGCACGACGCCTTGACCTCGATCAGCACCTCGTCGGGCCCGGGGACCGGGATCGCGACCGAGCGGATTTCGACCTTGCGATTGCCAGGAAGATAGACGGCTTTCATGGGGATGGACCTTTCTTGAGAGACGCTCACTTCACAGCCCCGGCCGTCAGACCACGGACGAAGGAGCGCTGCATGACGAGGAAAAGGACGACAAGCGGGCCGAAAGCGATCGTGCCGGCGGCGGCGATGCCGCCATAGTCGACGCCGTAGCGCCCCTGCAGCGTGGCGGCACCAACAGTCAGCGGCTTGAGATCGTCGGCCTGGATGACGACGAGCGGCAGCAGATATTCCTGCCAGGAGAACAGGAAGGCGATGAGCGCCAGCGACATCAGGCCAGGCCTGACCACGGGCAGCACCACGCGAAAATAAACGGAGAGCGGCGAGGCTCCGTCGACGACCGCTGCCTCGATCAATTCTTTCGGCACGTCCTGCATGACGGTCCGCATCATGAACACGGAGAAGGGCAGCAGCAGCGCCGCCTGGGGCAAAATCACGCCGAGCCGCGTATCCAGCAGCCCGAGCTTCTGCAGATTGCCATAGAGCGCGACGATGACGGACGGGGCCGGAACGACGAGACCGGCGAGGAACAGGCCGAACAGCAATTCCTTGCGCGGCAGATCGAGCTTGGCGAAGGCATAACCGGCGAGCGGCGCGGTCAGAAGCACGAGAACTGTCGAGCCGGTGCTGATGATCAGGCTGTTGAGGAAGTAATGGGCGAAACCGCTCTCGTTCCATGTCCGCGCGTAGTTGGACAGGTCGATCGGCCATGGCAGGCTGAGGGGACCGGAGAACAGATCCGCCTCGCTGCGCACCGACGCGAGCAGCACCAGATAGACCGGCGCAAGTGCGTAGAGAGCGAACAGCACCAGAATGAGATGGCGCCCGAGGCGCCCGGCAGCATAGGCGCCGAGACTGCGGTGCCGACCGGCAGGCCGCGAGGCGGACGGGGCGGCGAGCATTGCGGTGGCGTTCATGCTGACCTCAACAGGCGATAGGAGACGCCGCTGACCGTGAGAACGATCGCGAGCAGGACGACGGACAGCGTGGCGGCATAGCCAAAGTCGCCAACCAGGAAGAATGTCTTGTAGATGTGCGTGGTCAGCACCTCGGTGTCGTAGCCCGGCCCACCTTGGGTGGTGACCCAGACCAGATCGAAGAAGCGCATCGCCTCGATCGCCGCATAGAGGCCGAGGAACAGCGTGGTCGGCTTCAGGAGCGGCACTGTCACAAAGCGGAACCGCTTCATCCACGAGGCGCCGTCGAGCTGCGCCGCCTCATAGAGCGACGGATCGATCGCCTGGATCGCGGCAAGATAGATCAGCACGCAGAAGCCGAAGAAGGTCCAGGCGCCGACCACGTTCAGCGCATAGAGCGCCGTCGAGGGCTCGGCGAGCCAGGCGCCGCCGAGGGCGCCGAGCCCGACCATGTCGAGCGCCCAATTGGCGAGGCCGAACATCGGATTGTAGATCCAGCCCCAGATGATGCCGGCCACGACCAGCGGAATGGTGCGCGGCAGGAAATAGATCGCGCCGAGGATGCGGATGGTGCGCGGCGAGCATTCGGCAAGGATCGAGGCCAGCAGCAGGCCGATCATGAGTGGAAAGGCCAGCGTCAGGACCACCCAGATGCCGTTATGGCCGAGCGCCGTCCAGAACACGCTATCGTCGATCAGCCGGGCGAAATTGGAGAGTCCAGCGAAGCCCGTGACGCTGCCATTGTCCCATGAGAACAGGCTGTAGGCGGCGACCTGGAGGATCGGCAGGCCGACAAAGGCGAGATAGAGCACCAGTGCCGGCAGCACAAACAGGATCGCCGTTCGTTGGCTGGTCATCGCGTGTTTCCTCTGGAGTATGGGAGCGCCGGCATGCGGTCCACGCCTGCCGGCGCCCTATGCTTGCGGGCGACTAGGGTTGCCAACGCTCGCCGTTCGCGACGGCCTTGGTCCACGACTGCTGCATCGCGGTCAGGAACTCGTCGGGCGTCGCATCGCCACCGATGAGCCGTTGCAGTTCAGGATAGAGGACCTGCGTAACGCTCTCGGGCAGCGTGGTGTGCAGATCGTAGAAGTTCGTGTCGGGCGTCTTGAGGCCTTCGGCGTAGAACTCCTTCACGGCCGGCAGCGTGTTCCAGCCAGAGAGATCCTCGGCCTTGGTGCCGATCGGCACCAGGAAGCCCTTCTCGACCCAGACCTGCCGATGCTCAGGCGAAATCAGGCAGTCGACATAGGCTGCGGCGGCGTCTTTCGTCGCATCCGGCGCGCTTGCTGCGATCTGCCACTGCGAGCCCTCGCCCCACATCGTGCCGGCGGGGATCCCCTCGGCGATCGGTGGTAGCATGAACACGCCAAGATCGAACTTCGCGCCGCGGGCCATGTCCTGCAGCACCCAGGAACCGGTTACGGTCATCGCCGCCCGTCCGCCGAGGAACAGTGCATTGGCTTCGTCATAGCCGATCCCGTTGAAACCACGTGGGAAATAGCCATCCTTCGCCCAACTGGCCAGCGTTTCGGCCGCCTGTTTGAAGGCGGGTTGGTTCCAGCTCGCATCGCCGAACAGCACCTTCTCCTCGCCGTCACGGCCGGCGGTGAGACCCAGGATGAGGCTCAGCGTATTGGTCGCCGGCCAGCGGTCGCGATTGCCAAAGGCGATCGGCACATAGCCGGCTTCCTTGACCTTGGCGGCCACGGCCTGGAACTCGGCATAGGTCTTGGGAACTTCGAGGCCGAGCTTCTTGAAAAGATCGCGGTTGTAGTAGACGCCCATCAGGTCCTGCTCCATGGGAATCCCATAGAGCTTGCCCTTGTAGGAGTTGCGGCCGCGATAGAAGTCGTTGATGCCGTCCCACTTGTACTTCGCGTAATAGGCGTCGAGCGGCGCTACCTTGCCGGTACGGGCATAGCCGGCGAGCACCGAAGCCGCCGGCCAGGTATAGGCAAGGTCCGGTGTCTTGTCGGCGGAGACCGCAAGGCGATAGCTCTCGCGGATGCCGATCGACGGCACGACGGTGCGCAGGATCTTGGTGCCGGGCAGCGCCTTCTCGCAGGCGGCGATGAGTTCATCCATGGCCGGCCCAGCGGCGGTGATGCCAGACGTCGCAAACTGATCCCATTGGGTGACGACGGTTTCGGCGCTGGCCGGAACGATGCTGGCGACCAGCATGGTCGAGGCGACGAGGCGCATCTTGAGGCGCTGTTTCATGGTGGGTTCCTCCCCTTCGTGCAGGTTCTGTCATAGGCCGCGGCTTCTTAGGCGCGGCAGACGATGCTCAGAGCATTGGCTTGATGAAGTCGTAGGCGCGGCGGGCGAACTGGTCGGGATCGACGCCGCGGCGGTTGAAGCCGATTTCCATGGTGAGATAGCCGGCGAAGTCGTTCGCCTTCAGCGCGGCGACGAGGCCGGCATAGTCGACGGGTCCGGGCTGCGGCGGATCGCGATTCACGTCGGCGAGGTGCAGGTGCACCAGATCCTTGCCGAGGCGGTGCACGTAATCCGTCGGCACCTCGTTGCGGTAGAGGGTGTGATAGGTGTCGAACATCGCGCCGACATTCGGCTTGTCGACCGCGTGCAGCAGCGCGATGGCGTCGTCGCAGCTGTCGATGAGATTGCTGTCTGCCGAAGTCGGCTCGATCGCCATGGTGACGCCGAGTGTCGCCGCATGGTCGGCGATGTCGGCGAGCGCGTCGCGGCTCCAGGCGAAAGCCTCGTCACGGCTGCTGCCGAAGATCTGCCAGCCGGCGACATAGAGCACCGTCTTGCCGCCCCATTCGGCGCAGAGGTCCGTCACCTTCTTGTACTGACTGATGGCGTCGGCGCGCTCCTCCGCGATCGGCGACGCGACGTTGAAGCCCGGACCGCCGCCCGGCGCCGGCAGCATGGAGGCAAGCGCAATCCCGGAGCTCTCGAGAACACTCCGGATTTCGCGGCGGCGCGCTGGCGACAGATGATCCGGATAGGCATGGGGAGCCGCGGCACCGATCTCGATGCCGTCATAGCCAATTGCCGCGATCCGGCGAATGGTTTCGTCGAGCGGATAGGCCGGTACCCAGACCGGAAAACTCGAATAGACCCATGTGTTGAAGGCGAGCTTCACGTCAGTTCCTCCTTGCTCGTCCCTGAAATGGCCGTGCCGGACCGGCCCGGGAAAAGGCTTGCCGTATCGCCATCAGCGGTTCGATGTCGCGTTCGTCGCTGGCGGAATATTCCACAGCGCACGGCCTACCGGTCGGGCAAAGATGTCCAGATTGGACCGTCTCAGGACGGAATCGCGGCGCCGTCGATAGACATGGCCCGTCGTTGAGCATCCGCGAGCGCTGCCTCTGGCGTCTTCAGCCCGAGCAGCATGTCGTGGATCTCCTCGCCGGCGATCTGGATGACCTGCGAGATGCCGCGTACCGGGGGGCGGGGCCACATTCGCAGCACCCGCTGCCGCGCCATCGTGTCGACGATGCCAATGACCGGCGATATGGCCGCGACATCGGGATCGCCATTGACGGAAAAGCGCGGGCTCGCAAGGCTGCCGTTGAGGATGTAGAGCTTCGCCGCGCCGGGGGATGTGAGCAGCGACAGCGCCTGCCACGCTGCCGGGATGCGCTCGGGGGCAATATTCGCCGGTATCGCCAGGGCATAGCCGCCGAGCGGCGCGATATGCCGCCCGTTCAGGCCACGCGGGTGCGGGAGATGTCCCGTACGGCCGAAGGCCGGCGATTCCGGATCGCGCTCATACAGATGGGCGAGCAGCGTGTGCGAATAGGCGATGGCGGAGCGGCCCGACGCGAAGGCCCGCGCGCGGTCGTACCAGGCCATCGACAGAATTTCGGGCGGCGACAGCGGCATCAAAGCGCGCAGGAATTCCGCCGTCTCGCGCGCTTCCGTCGAAAGAAAGGCCGGACGGAGGGGAAGGATCGCGCCCGCCTCGCCGTCAAAGCCGTCCTTTGTCCTCGGAAGCTCGACGATCGGCCGGCCATGGGCGGCCATCAGCGTCATGAAGGTATGGCCGAGCGCCGTGCCGCGGCCGCCGTTCCAGGCAAGCCCGTATATCCCTCGGTCCGGCCTGTGCAGTACGCGGGCGGCGACCAGAAGCTCGGCGAGCGTCCGAGGCGGCTCCACGCCAGCATCGGCGAAGAGATCGGTGCGATAGACCAGCATCTCGGCGGTCGACATCACCGGCAGTCCATACTGGACGGCATTCCAGCGGGCGCTGGCAACGGCATCCGGCACGAAGTCACCGATGTCAGTGCCCGTCTCGGCGATGAGGGCGTCGAGCGGCAGAAGCAGTCCGCTTCCCGCCATTTCGCCGAACCAGGGCAAGTCGCAGGCGAGGATATCGTAGTCGGAGACCCGCTGGGAGCCGTTCGCGACGATCGCCTTTCGGAGCCTGTCGATCGAGAGCGCGCGCGAATGGATCTCGACACCGAGGATCATTTCGAATTGCCGCTTGAGGGCATTCATGGCCATGAAGGTCGGGTCGGCATGCACCAGCACGCGCAGCCCGCGCGGCAGGTTGAGCTTGGCGTCGAGCACTGCGAGCGGCGGGATCAGCGCTTCGCTACTCTCCATCCCCGCGCGGGAGCGTGAGGGCTTCCCAGCCGCAAGATTGCCAGCGATGGCTCGCATCTCCTTCGCAAGGCCGTGCCATCTCGCGAGCAGTTCGGTCGTGGGATGCAGCGAGAAGGATCGACCCGTCTCCGTGCGGGGACGTCGCACAATCAGGCCGTGCTGCAGAAATTCGTCGATTGTGCGCATCGCCGTGCCGTGGCTGAGACCCGAAGCACGGGCAAGCGAGGTCGGGGTCGTCAATCGACCGGCGAAATGATTGCGAACCAGTTCGAGGACGAGACCGATCGCCCGGACGTCTTCGCCGATGAGCAAGCGAAGGCGGCTCTCCGTGTAAACGCGATCGACGAAGTCTGCGACCTGTTGCGCCTCGAGATTGGATTTCGCGTCGATGTGGATCGCATCCAGGGCCTCATAAGGGCCTTCCGGAATCCCAGCCAATGTTCGGCGTGTTGAGCGAGCAGACACCATCGAAGGAATCGCATTCATCAAGTGAGCGTGCAGTTGCCGTTTGCCATGCCCAATATGGTGAAAAGTCTGCCTGCAAGCCATCGCAGCGATGCGATGAAGGACGCACGACGCCCGTCCCGAAGGGATCGCGGAGGAGGGGACCTGAACGGGTGCCGCTTGCGGTGCCCTGTGGTCGCCACGAGACGTCGAATATGAGCCGACACCGCAGCGGCGGCTGTCATTCGAAGGCGGGCCTCGCGGCCCGCCTTCCCTCTCGCAAATTCAGCTACTCGACATAGAGGAAGCGGTTGAAGGTGTGGAAGGGCTCGAGCCCGCCCTTGCGCACGACCACCTGGTCTTCCGTGCGGACACCGCCGACGCCGGGCATGATCAGGCTCAGCTCGTAGGCGAAGGTCTGGTTCTCCTCGAGGACGTTTTCGATCATGTTTCCGATCTCGGGGATGTCCTCTTCCGGGTCCATGCCGGTTGCATGGGCACCGGTGCGACCTTCCGACGGGGCGACGAGATATTGCTCAACGCCCTCTTCCTTGAAGAGGCGCCGCAGAACCGCGTCCGCTTCGATGCCCGTCATGCCCGCGCGAATCTGGCCGAGACCGGCCTCGTAGACGCGGCTGCACGCTTCCATCAGATGGCGCTGCTCCTTTGTGCAGTTGCCATAGACGATGGTGCGGGCATTGTCCGACGAATAGCCGTTCACCCGGATCCCATAATCCATCATGACGAGCTCGCCGCGCCGGATCGGCCGGTCGGTCGGATGGCGGAACAGCACGTCGGTGTTGTCGCCGGCCTGGACCATGGTGTCATAGGCGATCGAGGTGCCGCCCTTGGCGAACATCGCGGCATAGCAGAGCGAATTCGCCTCGCGCTCCGTGATGCCCTCGCCGATCCGGAGCACTTCCATCAGCGTCTCGATCGCCGCGTCGGAAACGCGGGCGGCGCGGCGCATCAGGTTGATCTCGGCCTCGGTCTTCACCGATTTCAGCTGTTCGATGATCATCGCCGGCGTGAGCGCCGCCTCGCCGAAGGCACGCAGCATCGGCGGGTAGAATTCGAGATCCATGTAGCGGTAGCCGGAGATTCCGATCTTCTTGGGCTTGTCCTTGGCGGCCCGCTCCTTCAGGAAGGGTTCCCAGTCGGCACGGATCTCGCGGATGTCACCACCCATCAGGTGCATTGCCGAGGCCTTGTGGGCGGAGGGGATCTCGCTCATTGGCAGGAAGAATACCGGGTCGCGGCCGGGCACGAGATAGAGCAGCTCGGGCTGCGGATAGACGCCGTCAATGGTGCGATAGTCTACGAGCCAGCGGATGTTGCTCATCCGGTAGCAATCGCCATAGACGATATAGGCATCGTAGCCTTCGCGCTCGATTTCCTTCAGCGCCCTGTCCATCCGCTCCTTGTAGAGGCTGTGCGGCAACTGCTCGGCGCCCGTGGTCTCATGCTCATGGAAGCGCAGCTGGCGCTCGATGAGAGTGGGAAACCACTGCTTGACTTTCTCATTGATCATCGTCTTGTCTTTCGTTGTTAGGCGGTTCGGGCTTGTTTCCTAGGCACTCCCGTACCGCCGGTTGCATGGTCTAGGATCCGTTTCTCGCGAGGCGGATCCTAGATTTTGGGCACGCTCAGCGCCCAATTGACGTAGGCGAGCGGCTCGTCGACATTCGTCTTGTCCACCACCTGCGTGCGCACGTTGAAGACCTTCGGCGGCACCTGGCCGAAGATCAGATTCCAGAAGATCGCTTCGATGCTTTGCCGGCCCTGATCGACAGCGCCGACCGAGACCGTGGCCGTCATCTGGCCTTGCTGGATCGACTCGAAGCCCGACTTGAGGCCGTCGGCGCCGATCGTGATGATGCCCTCCTTGCCGTCCCAGGCTTTCAGGCCAAGAGCCTGGATCGCCTGCGAGGCGCCGAGCGCCATTTCCTCGTTCTCGCCATAGATCGCGTTGATGTCGGGATCGCGCTGCAAGAGGTTCATCGCGGCGTTGAGCGCCTTGTCACGCACATAGTCGCCGCGCTGCTCGCCGACGATCTTGAGATCGGGGAATTCGGCCAGCGCGATGTCGAGGCCCTTGCGGCGCGCGGTCGACCAGTGGCCGGGCAGGCCCCAGATCAGGATCATCTTCCCTTTGCCGCCGAGCTGCTTTGCGATGTAGCGGCCAGCGAGATAGCCTGCCTGCATGACGTTGTTGTAGCCGATATTGGAGATGGCGCGGTTCTGGTTCTCGTCCCAGAGCTCGGCCGGCATGTTGAACTGGAACACGCGCGTTCCAGCAGTCTCGGCCCGCGCATAGACGTTCTGCATCGACTCGAAGTCGCCCGCGGTGCAGACAAGCACGGCATCGAACTTGTTGGTGACCCAGGCTTCGATCGTGTTCACCTGGTCGTTGATGTCCTGGTGCTCCTGAGGCGAAGCATAGGTCCAGTCCCATTTGACGCCGAAGAGATCCGAGTAAGCGTGCATCTGTGCGAAGGCACCGTGCTCGATCTCGTCATAGAACTCCGACGCCGCCGGACCGGTGAAGCCGATCTTCAGCGTGCGGCCGGCAACCTTGTCGGCGACAACCTTGCGCCAGGCCTCGTCGCCCCAGGCGATCGAGGTCGATGCGCCCCCGCTCGCGGCGTCCTGCGCGAACGCCCGGCCAGGCATCGCGGCGGAACCGAGCGATCCCAGCATCGCCGTTCCGGCTGCCGTTGCGGCACCAGCGAATGCCGTGCCGAAGATCTGACGACGCGAAATGCCGCCCTTGTCCATAGTCTCCTCCCTGTCAGCCATTGTGTCCTCCTTGGTTGGCTGTCCTTGGTTGGTCTTCAGTGCGGCCTGCTGCGCAACGCGGTGCGCGACAGGGCCATGGCCGCCCGGTCGATCAGAACGGCGAAGAGGATGATCCCGCCGATAATGATGTTCTCCCAGGTGGATTCGATGTTGAGGATGTTGATGGCGTTCTGGATTACGGTGAGCGTCAGCGCGCCGACGAGCGCGCCCCAGAACGATCCGCGGCCGCCCGACAGCGCGGCGCCGCCCATGACGGCCGCCGCGATCGTCTCGAGTTCGTAACCGGCTCCCATCGCGGGATGCACCGTGGTGAGGCGGCCGGCCAGCATGACGCCGGTGATGGCGGCGAGCGTGCCGGAGGCGATATAGGCCGTCAGCTTGACCCGGTCCGGCCGGATGCCGGAAAGACGCGCTGCCTCGGCATTGGAGCCGGTCGCTCTGAAATGGGCGCCGATATAGGTGCGCTTCAGCACGAAGGTGAGGATGAGCAGCAGCGCCAGGGCGACGAAGACCGGCAGCGTCAACTTGCCGGCGACCATCCGCAGCCCGCCGATCAGATAGTAGGCCGGATCCATGTAGTTGCGGAACGGAATGCCGCTAGTCCACACATAGAGGGCGCCTCGGACAACCCCCATCATCGCGAGCGTCGCCACGAAATCGGGCACTTTGAGCCGCGTGATGACGATGCCGTTGAGGAAGCCAATTGCTGAGCCGGCTGCGATCCCGGCGAGCAGCGCCAGGGGCAATGGCAGCCCGATGCCGAGCAGGCTCGCGGCGACGCCGCCGGAGAGTCCGATGACCGACCCCACGGAAAGATCGATGCCGCCCGAGATGATCACGATCGTCATTCCAAGTGTCGGAATGAAGATGAACACCATCTGATTGAGGATGCCGGCAAGATTGGCCTCCTGCAGCATCTGGGGCGCAAAGAAAGAGATCACCGGAAGGAAGACGACGAGAAACAGGAAGATTCCGGCGCCGGGACGACCCGCGAAAGACTGCAGGGTTTCGGCGATGCCGTTTGTCGACGGCGGAGTATGAGAGATGACGGTCATGTCCGTGCCCTTCCGCAGAACAGGCTTGCTTGAATACAAGATCATGGCTTCGGCGCCTCCCGGCGCAGGCGGTCAGGCCGCGCGCGCACGCTGGGCGACGAACCGGCGGACGCCGCCGTCCATCAGGACCGCGAGCACGATGATCACGCCGGTGATGATCTGGAACCAGAATGCGTTCACAGACATCAGGCTGAGCGTGTTCTGAAGGATGGCAAGGAACAGCGCGCCTAGTGCCGTGCCCAGTACCGATCCGCGGCCGCCCGAAAGGCTTGCGCCTCCAAGAGCTGCTGCAGCGATTGCGGTGAGTTCGTAACCCGTGCCCATCGCGGGATGAACCGAGGACAGGCGGGATGCCAGGAGGATCCCGGACAATCCTGCACAAAGGCCCGATACGACGAAGACCGAGAAGCGAACCCGGTTGACCAGGACACCGGCGAGAAATGAAGACTTCGGATTAAGCCCGACGCCATAGACGGCGCGTCCCATCGTTGTGCGGGCGAGGATGACGCCGGCGACGATGGCCACCACGAGAGCCACGATCACGGCGAAGGGGATGCCGCCGAGCGAACCGCCGGCGAGGAACATGAACTCGGGATTCTTGGAGTTGAGCCTGGTGCTCGCCGTCATCACCTCGACGATGCCGCGCATGAGCGACAGCGTGCCAAGCGTCGCGATGAAATCCGCAAAACCCAGCACGACGATGAGATAGGCGTTGACGAAGCCCGCCGCGGCGCCGGTCGCGAGGCCGATCAGAAGCGCCAGAGGAAGCGGCAGGCCGGCATTGATGCAGTAGACGCAGACGGCCGCCGCAAGGCCCATGGCCGAGCCGACCGACAGGTCGATGCCGCCGGAAATCAGCACATAGGTCATGCCGATGCCGAGGATCACCACGAACACCGACTGCACGAGCACATTGGAGATGTTCTCGGGCGTCAGGAAGGATGGCGCGAAGATCGACGAGAATAGGATCAGCACCGCCACCGCGAAGAAGACAGTCGCCCCCTCGATATTCAAGAGGGCACCAAGATCGAATTTAGTGTTGTTGTTCAATTTTCCCTCCCGTCGCCAAAGCCATGACCTGACGCTGCAGGAGCGCCATGGCGGCCTGGTCGCTGGCCGCACCGATCGGAACGGCGATCTCCCCCGCCTTGCGGCCCTCACGCATGATCATCACGCGGTCGGACAAGCCGAGCAGCTCGGGCAATTCGGAGGAAATCACGATGACGGAGCGGCCGCGAGCCACGAAGTCGCGGATGAGGCGATAGACCTCCGTCTTGGCGCCGACATCGATTCCCTGCGTGGGCTCGTCGACGATGATGATGTTGGGGTCGGAAAAAAGAGCCCGCGCGAAGAGGACCTTCTGCTGGTTTCCGCCGGAGAGATTCTCGATGAACTCCGCCGGGCTGCGCGTTTTGATCCGGAGTTCCTTCACATAGCCGGCGGCGACCTGTCTCTCCCGACGGCGCTGGATGAAGCTTGACTGCGCGACCTTGTTCGGCGCCGAGATCGTGATGTTCCGAGAAACATCCAGCCCGGCGACGATCCCTTGCGTCTTGCGCTCCTCGGGAACCATGAAGATGCCGGCCTTCACCGCATCAGCAGGTGAAGATGGCGAGACCTGCCGGCCATTCGCCCAGATCGTGCCGGCGTCGATCGGATCGGCACCGATCAAAGCACGCGCGACCTCGGTGCGCCCCGAGCCGGCGAGACCGCCGATACCGAGCACTTCACCAGCCCTGAGGGTCAGCGAGACGTCGTGCAGGACACCGCGACGCACGAGTCCGGTGGCACGCAGAACCTCCGGCGCGCCGTCATCAAGCGGCTGGTCGGCATCGCGCGCGGCGGCGGCAACCATCGAGCCGACATCGCGGCCGACCATCTTGTGGATGATATCGTCGACGCTGGTCTCGCTCATCGGCATGGTGCCGACCCAGCGGCCATCGCGGAACACTGTGACGCGGTCGACGGTGCCGGCCAGTTCGTCGAGCCGGTGGGTAACAAGGAGAACGGAGACTCCCTGATCCCGCATGGCGCGGATATGGGCGAGGAGCAATGCTCGCTCCCCGTCCGGCAGCTGAGCCGTCGGCTCGTCCATGATGACGAGCGAGGCTTCGAATGCCAGCGCCTTGACGATCTCGATCAGACGCTGCTTGAGGCCGCCAAGTTCTGCGACGGGGCGGCCGAGATCGCGTCGGTCGCCGCCGAACTGCGACCAGAGCGTTTCGGCGCGCTTCTTCATCGCGGCGCGATCGACGATGAGGCCACTGGCGGATTTGAGCTCGCGACCGAGAAAGATGTTCTCGATCGGCGAGAGGTCCGCTGCGAGCGTGTGCTCCTGATAGATGGTGCTGATGCCGAGGGCCTGGGCCTCACGCGGGCCGCCGATGGTCTGATCGACTCCGTTGACGAAAATGGTCCCGCCATCAGGCTGGTAGATGCCGTTGAGCAGCTTGATCAGGGTCGATTTGCCAGCGCCGTTCTCTCCCAACAGGGCGTGAACCTCGCCGGGACGGATCTCAAGCACAGCATCGCCGAGCGCAATGACGCCCGGAAATCGCTTCACGACATTGCGCACCTCGACGAGATGCGGACGAACCTCAGCGGCCCGCGCTTGTGCAGGTTTCATGGTGCAAAATGGCTGAACCCCTTAGTCCTCCCATGGACCTCGATCCCGGTTCAGCACTTCCTCCGAGGGTCAGATTAAGTGCTTTGCGTTTTTGGTGTCAAGCATTCAGTGGATTTTTTCCGAAGATCGGACTCGGGCCTGTACCGGGCCGGGGGGCCGCGCTATCCATCAACCATGTCATCATGGCGTGAGCGCAGGCAGCAGGGAGCAGCGGAGCCGTTGTTGAACTCCAAATCTATACGGAGACATAACACGGCTGCCCTTTTCCATGCAATCAGACAGCATCCCGGCACCTCGCAGAGTGCACTGCGCGGTATTACTTCGATCGACCGATCGACGGTCTCTACCGTCGTGCACCAGTTGGAGGTCGACGGTCTGCTGAAACGCTCGCGCGGCAAGCCGAGCTATGGCATGGGCCGCCCCGAGGATCAGCTGGAGATCGAACCCACGGCCGGGTTGCTGATCGGGCTGGCGCTCTCGAAAGACGGCAGGCTTAGCGTCGCCGGCGCCGGGCTCAACGGGATCATCCAGACCAGCACGGAAGTCGAGCTTCGGCTGGATACTGCTTCGTCCGAGGACGCTCTGATTGCGGAATTGGCGCGCTTTCGCGAGTCCATGCCGCACCTGGCAGCACCCATCCGCGGGATTGGCCTCCTTGTCGAAGGGGCGCCGACCAAGGGGCAACCCGGACCAGGAGCCCGATCCATCATCGAGCGGTCTATCCTCACCCGCATCGAGGACTTCGGCGGCGGCCCGATCGAAGTTGCCTACGATGTGCACGCCTTTGCTCTTGCCGAGCGCTACAACAGCGCGGCCGGAGACCTGGACGACTTCCTCTATATTCACGTGGACAGCATTGTTCGCGGCGTCCCTTTCCTCGGCGGCCGGATACACCATGGTATCTCCGGCCTCACGCAGCGCTTCGGCCACATGATCGTGGATCCGAACGGCCGGTTGGCCGAGGTCGGCGGCCCCGGGTCGCTGAACGCCTATCTGTCGACCGGAGCGATCCTCGGTCGGCTTGCCGAGTTCGGCGTGCGCGCGCGGACGCTCGACGACGCTGTCCTGTCGTCGCGTGTCAACGAAGCTCTCGTGCGAACGGTGTTGTCGGAGGCGGGATCTTATCTCGGCGTGGCGATCGCCAACGCGTTGAACGTTCTCGATATCGGAACGGTGGTGCTTGGCGGCGCGCTCGTGCCGATCTTCAACTATCTCGACCCTGCGATCCGCCAGATGATTCTGCGCGATGTCGTCGACCCGCTTGGGCGGGATGCGATCGTTCGCCCCTCTTTGCTTGGTCGGAAGCCCGTCGCACAGGGCGCAATCGCGCTGGCCATGCAATCCTTCCTGCCCCTTGTCTAGGGTTATCCGCTGCTCCGCCTGCCGGAACGTCGGCGCCTGCATCAGCAGGAGCCCCTTGATCTTATTCGACCCAGCAATCTCGTCGCCAAGCCTCCAGCTTTCGCGGGCGTCGGCAAGATCCAGGAACCAACGGGCGGCCGGGCTGCGCAATTGGCTGCGTCACGCCAAAGCGCTGAGCATCGACAGCCGGCGGACATCGACCGGCTTTGCCAGCAGGCTATCGACCGCAGCCAGAAGCGGCGCCAGATGCGGCGTCTTCATATGCGCCGCGTGATCGGCCTCGCTGCGCCAGTTCTCGTAGAAGACGAAGACGCAAGGGTCCGTCGCATCGACATGAAAGTCATAGTTGATGCAGCCTGGCTCCGTCCGCGTCGGCGCCACCATCGCGGCGAGGATAGAGTGCAGGTCCTCGCGCCGCTCAGGGCGCGCCGTGAGGGTACCGATGACGGTGACGGTCATGTCAGGCCTTCTTCTGGCTGAGTGCGACGGCGAGAATGATGATGGCGCCACGGGCGATCAGCTGCTGGCTGAATTCCAATCCCATGAGGATCAGGCCGTTGTTGATCAGGCCGATCATCAGAGCTCCGACGATCGTGCCGATCACCGTGCCGCGGCCGCCGAACAGGCTGGTACCACCAAGCACCGCCGCCGCGATCACCGAGAGCTCATCGCCCTCGCCGAGCTGGAATCGGCCGGATTGCAGGCGGCCGGCATAGAGCATTCCGGCGAGCGCCGCGGCCGAGGACGAGATGACGAGCACCTTGAACTTGATCGCTTTGGTGTCGATGCCCGAATAGCGGGCCGCGGTCTCGCCGCCGCCGGTCGCCAGGACCCGCCGGCCAAAGCCGGTGCGGCGCAGGACGATGTGGCCGATCGCGCCGAGGATCACCATCCACAGCAAGAGGACGGGAACCGGTCCGATATTGCCGCCGCCGAACAGCCACGAATAGCCGGGGGAGAGGATCGGCACGGCTGCCGTCGCGGAAATCCACATCGCGACGCCCTTGGCGATCCCCATCATGGCGAGCGTGGTGAGGAAGGAGGGAATTCCGACGCGCGTGGTCAGCCAGCCATTGAACATGCCGACCGCAAGACCCGTGGCAAGGCCGGCGATCACGCCGACGACCGGGCCGCCCACGGCGATCGCCATGGCGACCGTGACGGTCGAGAGACCGGCAACGGCCCCGACCGAAAGGTCGATCTCGCCGGCTGACAGCACGAAGGTCATGGCGATGGCCATAACGGCGATCATTGCCGTCTGGCGCACGATGTTGAGCAGGTTGTTGGGGTTCAAGAACCCCTTGTCGGCCAGCGTCGCCGCGAAGACGACGAAGATCACCAGGAAGCCGATATAGATGATGTTCTGACGCCAATTGGCGAAGAAGGCGCTAGCCATTTAAATCTCCTGAACCGCAAGGGCCTTCTGGATTTCGATCTGCAGCCGCTGCTCGGCCGCCTGGAGGCGGTGGGCGAGGTCGTCGGCCGGGACGTCCGGATCGTCCAGCGCCTCGCGCGGCAGATCCTGATGCACGCGCCCGTCGGCCATCACGAGGATGCGGTCGCAGGCGGTCAGCAATTCCGACAGCTCGGAGGAGATCATGATGATCCCCTTCCCGGACGCTGCCAGTTCGCGGACGAGGCGGATGATCTCGGCCTTGGAGCCGATGTCGATGCCAGCCGTCGGCTCGTCGAGAATGAGGATTTCGGGATCGGTGGCGAGCCACTTGCCGATCACGACCTTCTGCTGGTTGCCGCCGGAGAGGGTGGCAACGGCGTGATCGCGGCTGGCGGTCTTCACCTTCAGGCGCTCGATCTGGGTATCGGTGAGTGTGTTCGCCGCCTTGGTATCGACGAACCCGGCCTTCGAGAGGCGGCCAATGACCGCGAGGATCATGTTGGAAGCGACCGAATGGGCAGGAATGATGCCCTGCGTCGCTCGCGCTTCCGGCACGAGCGCCACGCCGGCCGTGATCGCGTCGCTTGGCTTTCGAATGACGATGGCCCGGCCCTTGATGCGGATATCGCCGCTGGCAATGGGGTCGATGCCGGCCATGGCGCGCGCCAGGGACGAGCGGCCGGAGCCGAGCAGGCCGGCAAGGCCGAGCACTTCGCCGCGATGCAGCGTCAAAGAGACGTGTTCGGGCTTGTGGCTGCCGCTGACATCCTTCAGTTCAAGCAGCACCTCGCCCTTTGTCGCCGTGATGCGTGCGACATCGGAAAGCCCCTTAGAACGCTTGCCGACGATATGCTCGATCATCGTATCGATCGGCAGTTCCGACAGCGGCGCCGTAATGACATGACGGCCATCGCGCAGGATGGTCGCGCGGTCGGCGATGCGGGCGATCTCGTCCATGCGATGGCTGACATAAATGATCGCGACACCCTTCGCCTTCAGCTTGCGCAGGAAGACGAAGAGACGCTCGACGTCGGAAACGGCAAGCGCCGTCGAAGGCTCGTCGAGCACCAGCACCTTTGCATCCTGCGAGATCGCCTTGGCGATTTCTGTCAGCTGCTTCTGGCCGGCGCCGAGATCGGCGACGATCGCCTTCGGGTCGACGAAGACCTCGAGCATCGCGAAGATCTCGGCGGCCCGACGCTCGGCCTCGTTGTCGTCGATGAAGCCGATGCCGTCGCGCCATTCGCGCGTCAGGAAGATGTTCTGAGCCACGGTCAAGGTCGGGACCAGGCTCATTTCCTGATAGTTCATGGCAATGCCGGCAGCGCGCGAGGCCTCCGGCGTATGCGTCGTGAGCGGCGCGCCGCCGACCTCGATCGTGCCCTGATCGGGGCGATGAACCCCGTTCAGGATCTTGAGGATCGTCGACTTGCCGGCGCCATTGCCGCCGAGAAGCGCATGAACCTCGCCCGGCAGGATTTCGAGGCTGACGTCGTCAAGCGCGCGCACACCCCCGAAAGCCTTGGAGATGCCGGTCATGCGGACTGCGGCGGCGGTGGCGTTCATCCAACCTTCTCCCAAACGCCGCTTTCGCCCGAGCGGATGAAGGCGTCGGCGACGAGTTCCGTCAGCAAGCCATCATTGAAGTTCGGGCTCGGCTGCTGCTTCTTCGCAATTGCAGAGAAGAAGTCATAGCACTCGACGATCTTGGTTTCCGAATAGCCGATGCCGAGGCCGGGGATCGGCCACAGGCCGGAGCCATAGGGATGGGCCGGGCCGGTGTAGATCGTGCGGAAGCCGCGCGCATCGGCCGGATCGTCGGCGAACATCACCTGAAGCTCGTCGCGGCGCTCGTAGTTGAAGTGGATCGAGCCCTTGGTGCCGTGGATTTCCAGCGTGATGAAGTTGTTTCGGCCATAGGCGTTGCGCGTCGCCTCGAGGCTGCCGATGGCACCGTCCTTGAAGCGCAGCATCGAGACGAGCTCGTCATCGACATCGACCTCGCCGCGCTCGGCATCAGCCGACTTCTCGGCGGCACCCAACTTGTCGACGCCACCCTGCTGAAGGGGACGGGTCTTATTGTAGGTCGGCGTCATCGCGATCACTTCGGCGATCGGCCCGACGAGATGATGCGCGAGATCGACCACATGCGTGCCGATGTCGCCGACAGAACCGGAGCCGGCGATCTTCTTCTGGAAGCGCCAGGACAGCGGCGAGTCCGGATCGGCCGACCAATCCTGCAGATAGGTGCCGCGGAAGTTCAGGATGCGGCCGATCCGGCCTTCCTCGATGAACTTCTTGGCCAGCGCAACGGCAGGCGTGCGCCTATAATTGAAGGCGACCATGTGGATGACGCCGGCGGCCTTGACGGCCTCGACCATCGCCCGCGCTTCCTCGACGGTGCGGGCAAGCGGCTTCTCGCAGATGATGTGCTTGCCGGCCTTGGCCGCAGCGATAGCAATCTCGGCATGGACGTTGTTGGGCGTGCAGATGTCGACGACGTCGATATCAGGCCGGGCAACGACGGCGCGCCAGTCCGACGATGCCTCTTCAAAGCCGTAGCGGCGACGTGCTTCCTCGGCCATGCCGTCGGTCACGTCGACCACGACCTTGCGGTGGGGAATGGCCGGAGCCGGCCAGAAGAACATCGGCATGGAAGCATAGGCCATGGCATGCGCCTTGCCCATGAACCCGCCGCCGATCATGGCGACGTTCATCACTTTGGTCATCGATTTTCTCCTGAAAGAGAGCGGCTTTGGCAAGCAGCAGCCGTCCGCTGCTCTGGCCTGGAGGCCGACGCAGGTCGGACCGTTCAATGCGGCACGGGGCGCGCGGCGGCGCCCCGTGCGCCAGGGCCTTACTGGCCGAGGCTCTTCTTGACGTTGTCGGTCGCGTCGGTCGAATAGACCGCCTTCCAGCCTTCGAGCAGCGTGTCACGCGTCACCGGGAGAGCCGGCAGCGCAACGAAGGCGGGAGCCTCCTTGCCGAGCAGACCGTAGCCGGCAAGCTTTGCCTCGACGACGCCGGCGTCATAGGGACGCTGCGCGCCGAGGCCCTTCACGAAGCCGTTCTGGGCCATGGAGATCGCGACATTCTCGCCGAGGTCGATCGTGGTGATGACGAGATCGTCGCGGCCGGCGTTGCGCGCCGCCGAAATCACGCCTTCGGCCGGCACGTCCCAGACCGCCCAGATGCCCTTGACGTTCGGGTTGGAGGTCAGGATCGCCGAAGCAGCCTTCTCGGCGTCGCCCGAGAAATCGGGGCCGCCAATGCCCTGCTCCGCGACGATCTTGATGTCCGGATAGTCAGCGGCGATCGTCGCCTTGAAGGCGTCGTAGCGCTGCTTGGTGACGAAGAAGTCGGCAGCGTGGAACACGACGCCGATCTCACCCTTGCCGCCGAGAGCCTTGGCCATCAGATGCGCCGAGGCGACGCCATTGCCGTAATTGTCGGCCGAGACGACGGACACATAGTCCTTGCCGGCGGCAAAGCCGGTCGGGACGTTGTCCATGAAGACCAGCTTGGTTCCGGCTGCAGCCGCTGCCTTATAGGCGGCGGCCGTCGCGGTGGGATCGGTCGGGATCGAGACGATGATATCAGGCTTCTGGGCCATGATCGTTTCGATGTCGGCGACCTGCTTCTCCGGCTTGAAGCCGGCATCGGTCACCGCGAGCACCTTGATGCCCATGTCGGCGAACTGCTTTTGCAGGCCGTTGATCTGAGCGCGCGACCAGTCATTGCCGCCGTAATGCATCACGATCGCGGCGGTCGCATGCATGTCCTTGATCTTGGCAAGCTCGTCCGGCGTCAGCACGACGCTGGAAGCCGGCGCGGGCGCCTCGCCCGAAGGACCCTTGGAAAGAACGGTCTTCTGGAGGTCGGCAAGCGCCTGGTCAGGATCGGCGAGCGCCGGCCCGGCATAAGCGAGAGCGAGCGTCAGCGCGGCGGCCGAGCCCAACAGGGTTCGTCTGGAAATCATTACTCATCCTCCCGGAAGTGGGGCTTGGCCCCGGTCGCGGCCCTCAGGCCGATTCGAGATAGCTCCTGCTGGCCTTCGCGCCCTCCAGCGGGTCGGCCCAGGAATCGAGCTCCGTGCACACCCAGCCTGCAAAGCCGATCTCGCGCAGCGCCGCGATGATCGCGTCGGTCGGGACATCGCCTCGGTCGAGGGGGGTGAACGCAAAGGGCTCCTTCTGAAAGCCCTTGAGATGCACATAGGAAATGCGCGCCGCATGCTCGCGGATCAGCGCTGCCGGATCGCCGCCGGCCGCAGCCAGATGTGCGGTATCGGGGCAGAAGTCGATGCCGGTCAGGGCGAAGATCTTCCGCACTTCCTCCGGCCCCTCGACGATGGTCGAAAGATGCGGGTGGTAATGGGCGGTCAGCCCGCGCTCCTCGGCGATTTCCTTGACGCGGTCGAGCGCTGCGGCGAGCCGCGGATAGTCCGCCTCGCGGATGCCGTCGAAGCGCTTGGCGCCGCCGCCGACCACGAGATGGGGCGCGCCCAGCTCTGCTGCCCGGTCCGCCGCGCGAATGATGCGGGCCAGCTCTTCCGGCAGGATGTCGTCGAAAATGAAATTGCCGCCGGCATAGGTCGCAACGAGCGTCAGCCCGTTATCGGCGAGAAGCGCCCGCATCTCGGCGGCGCTGAAGTCCAGAAGGTTGCCGTCGAAAAGCTCGACGCCCTCATACCCGGCCGCGGCGATATCGGCGCAGGCCCGGCGCATGTCGCCGAAGGTGCGATAGGCGAGGTTGGTGATCGAGGTAACGCCAACGGCGTCTCCGCCGAGACTTCCCCAGCAATTCGCATGATAGGCGAGCTTGAAGCTCGACATCGGCATCTCCTCCCAGTGCTTGCCTCGAACCGTGACGATGGCTTAGGCCGAGAAAAAATGGATGTCAACAATTTATAATCATATACAGCGCCACTTTTGCTGATTTACTGCATAAGTGCGGCGTTGCCAGTCGAAACGCTCGGTCTTATGAAGGAGCGAACGCGATGCGGCAGAGAGAACGAGACATGTCGACGCCCGCCCTTGCGGAAGCCGCCTCCCTGCCGCGTCGGAAGGGCCGCCCGCGCGTGTCCGAGACGGCCTCGCCGAGCCTCGTCCAAATCCTCAATCTGGTTCGGTCCGAGCAGGCCACCACGCGGCAGGAGATCGAGCGCCACAGCGAGCTCGGACGCGCGGTCGTGGCGGACCGACTCGGGACGCTCGCCGAACTCGGGCTGATCAACGAAAGCGAGCTTGGTACGGCGACCGGCGGACGCGCCCCGCGCCTCGTCCGGTTCAGCGCCGATCGCGGCAGGATCCTCGTCGCGACGCTGGACCAGACGGCGCTCGGCGTCGGGATTGCCGATCTCGATGGTGCGCTCATCATGGAGCATCACGAGGCGAGCGAACTGACCCAACCGGTATCGGCGCTCGCCGAGCGGCTGATCACGCTGTTTCGCTGGATTCTCGAACGGCAGGATAACCCGCCGCTCTACGGCATCTCGATCTCGGTTCCCGGCGCCGTGCCGGATGGCGGCGAAGCGCTCTTCCTCGGCACCACGCCTGCGGTGCTGCCCGGCTGGGAGAGCTTCCCCCTCGTCGAAACGCTGGTCGAAGCCTTCGATGCGCCGGTCTGGGTTCGATCCAGCGTCGAGACAATGACGATGGGCGAGTTGCATGCAGGCGCAGGAAGCGGCCATCGAACCATCCTGTTCGTCAAAGTCGGCAAGCGCATCGGCGCAGGCCTCGGCAGCGATAGCGCGCTGTTCCGCGGCGCGCAGGGCGCCGTCGGGCTCATCGGCTCCGTGCCGGTTTCAGGGCCCGGGGGTAACGGCACGCTGGAGGCCATGGCCGGCTCGGACCACATCGCCCAGGAAGGCAGGAGCGCCGCGGAGCGCGGGGCAAGTCCGATCCTTGCCGAGCACATGCGCCGTGGCGGCGAGATTACCGCGCTCGAAGTGGCGCAGGCAGCGCAGATCGGCGATGCGGCGGCGATCGAGATTCTCTCGCAGAGTGGCCGACTGATCGGCCAGGTGGTCGCGACGCTCGCGAACATGCTGAATCCGGCGCTCATCGTGCTTTCGGGCTCGATCGCGCAGACGAACGACATCCTGCTCGCCTCCGCGCGCGAGGCGATCTATGGCGCCTGCCATCCGCTGGTGAGCCGCGACCTGCAGGTTGTCCGCTCGCAGATGGGAAGCTCGGCGGGCCTTGTGGGCGCGGCCATCGTCGCGGTCGAAGGCGTGTTCTCGCCCTCCATACTGCGCGATTGGATCATGGCCGGCAGGCCTCAGGCGCATCCGCTTTTCCAGCGGTTCAAGGATCAGATCGCGCGGAAGAGATTGGCGGAGGACACCACCATCCGGCCACCGGACGCGTGAGGAGGAAGGGAATGGCGATCTCTGGTCTCGGCCCGCATGGAGAGCGGGCGTCGGCCCCCGAACGGGTCCTCCTGCTGCCGGAGGACATGGCGCGAGCGCGAGCGCGCGGCTTCCGCGTTGCCATTGTGCTGCACACGCTGGCGAGCGACTGGGCCAAGCAGCAGCTTTCCGGCGTGATCGGCATGTTCGGCGATTGCGGCGTCGCGGTCATCGACGTCGTCGACTGCGCCTTCACACCGGAGGTGCAGATCGAGGCGCTCGACCGGCTGATCGCCGAGGCGCCGGACGCGATTCTCTCGCTGCCCGTTGCCAATGCCAAGGTTGCCGCCGCCCATGCGCGCGTCGCAGCGGCCGGCATCAAGCTGGTGCTGCTCGACAATGTGCCGACCGGCCTGCTGCCCGGCAAGGACTACACGTCGCTCGTCTCGGCCGACAATTTCGGCCTTGGCAAAATCGCAGCCGAATGCCTGTCGCCGCATGTTCCAGAGGGCAGCGAGGTCGGCGTCCTCGGCTATGAGGCGGACTTCTTCGCGACCAACGAGCGCGAGATCGCCTTCGTGAAGTGGATGCGGATCAACCGCCCGGATGTGCGGCTGCATGTCCGGCGCTTCCCGTCGCTCGCCGATGCCGCCCGCGTCACCCGCAGCCTGTTCGACGATCACCACGACATTGCCGGTCTCTTCGTGGTCTGGGATACGCCATCGATCGCCTCCGCCGGCGTGCTGACGGCGCTCGGTCTCCAGATTCCGATGGTGACCGTCGACCTCGGCCAGGAGGCAGCCATTGGCCTCGCGGCGCACAATTCGCTGGTCGCGATCGCTGCCCAACAGCCGTTCCGGCAGGGGGAAACGGCCGCCTCGGTCACCGTCAGTACGCTGCTCGGTCGGATGACGCCGGATTGGGTTGCCCTTCCCGGCCTCGCCGTCACCGCCGAAAACGTCGTCGAGTGTTTTCAGACCGTCTGGCGCAAGCCGGCCCCCCGAGAAGTGCTGCGAATGCTGAGCCTCGTCAGTTCAACGATCGTCCGCAGCACGCCATCGTAGCCGGGCTTGCAGGTGCGAGGAATGGGAACCACAGGCAGGCTGAGCACTGTACGCTGGCGATGCAGGCTCACTAGCTCAGGTCGGCATCGAAGGAAGCTGCACCGTGGGCTCGGCAAAGACGGTTGCCTCACGCCGACGAGCGGAATGCGCCGTCGCGCGCACGGTCTCTTAAGCTGGCGCACCTCCGGCTCGATGCTGATATGAGGCACATTGGTGTCGAGATGGATGTGATGCGGCAGTAGGCCTGAACCCTCGCTGGTCCTCGCTCTTGCCGAGGGTCTTGTCGGCTGGCAGCGTCCAGTAGAGGTCGAGTGCGCGCGTGATGGTGATCGGAGGAGGCATCGCGCCGCCGAGGGTGGCCGCGGCGACCCCCAGGTCAGGCTTGCCGTTCCTGACCGGTATAGCGTCGACCCGCGCGATCAGCTCATCGGCCGGAAGCTCGGCGACCCGCTTCGCCGGCAGGAAGCGGAAGCCGCGCATCTCGGCAAGCTCGCGTGCAGCCGCGAATCGTTGCTCGGCATCCTTGCTGTCGCCAGCGAGCCGCGCCTCCCAAGCTTGGACGGCTCGTTCCTCAGCGTCAGCACCTTGCTGCGGGTGACCGTCTCGAGTCGGTGTGCAGCGGGACCCAGACGACCTTGCGTGGCTCGATCCCCTGGTAGCGGACCGGGACGCGCCGCTTCAGCTGATAGACGTCGCCCGCAGGACGAGCTGGATCTCCTTCGCCACAACGCACTCCTCGGCCAATCAGCAACGGCATGAGATTGGTCGGCAGCGAGGCTGTGTTGGTGGCGGAGGGAGCGTCCGTCGTTTCTGTCCCAGACAACGGAAGAATCATTGTATTTCAATGAGTTACGAATTGCGTGGGTAGTACTTTGTGTAGCATAATGTGTAGCGATTTCGGTACTCGGACTTGGGCGTTTGGATGTCGTTGATCGGTACGTCGCTGCTGCGCGTCGTCCGCCCGACCGGTTCTCGACATCCCGTCGAGTTCAGAGCTTGCGGCTTTGCGCCAATAGCAGACCTTGCAAAGCGCGTCTCGGAGCGTCCGGTGTGGGGCCGGTTGCGGAAGGGCGGCATTCAAGCATCGTGTCGCGAAAGCGGACATCGACCGATCGTCCAGCGGCAACGACTGGAGTTGGGGCGATCCCGGTAGTTGAACTTCCCACGGCGCAGGCAACGGCGCGCGAGGTTTCGAAGCCTGTGAGCGAACCCCAAAGCGAGCGGCACATCGAGAAGACCGCTCGCGCTCGCGAGCAAGATGACGCCGGCGGCCGCCCGGTTATCAGTCCTGCGCTCGGTCGAGCACCACACGTTCGACGTCGAGTTCGGCCGCCTTTGCGATGAAGAGGTCTAGTTCCGCGGGACTGACGGTCGCAGGCACTTCGACCCGCCGGCCATTGACGCCTACCAAGATAATCCGTGCGGCCCGCGCCTGTTCTGCAATGTCCAAAAGACCGGCCACGAGTGCGCCCAACGCCGCGCCGCCAGCGCCCACAAGCGCGATCAACAGGCTCGGATCGGCCCCGCGCTTCGCAGCGCCGCCGCGTCTGGCAAGACTTACGCCCTCGTGGAGTGCGGCTTCCAGCAGTTGTTCAATTTTGGCGCTGGAGCAAACTCTGCTTTCAACAATTATTTCACGCATCCGCATCCTCCCACGAAACTTCACGCCCGAGCGCCACAAAGGCAAATCGATCTAAGCCAATGTCCTTGCGGCTTGCCCGGCGAGCAGCCAGCAGCGCGGCCGAGACCGGCAGGCCGCGCGCAAATTCTGCGTAGAAGCGGTCCATAAACTTCGCCGTTGCATGGTCGTCGACGGCCCACAGGCTCGACACTATGCAAGCTGCCCCAGCGCGCAGGAATGCATCGCGCAACCCATAGCCGATTCCGTCAAGTTCAACCACGCCGAGCGCGGACTCGCAGGCCGAAAGCGTAACTAAAGCAACGCGTGTGAGGTTCCACGTTTCAATGTCCGAGCTTTCGAGCATTCGCTCGGAATGAAACCAGCCGTTGTTGTCGATATGCGAATTCGCACCGGAGAGCACTATTCCGCCAAAAGAAATTTTGCGATGGCGAGGCAACATTTCCGTTTCGGACATGCCGCCCAACGCGCTACCTTGATGGAACTGGCGGTCGACGCTGTAGGCGTGCGTTGCGAGGTGTAGAACGCTCACACCGCCTTCCGCAGCAGCCCTTATCGACTCTCTTGTTGGGTCGCGCAGCGGGGAAACCCGAAGGTGGCCGGCAACGCGTTCAATCTCTTGCTCTGCGCCGCCCAGAGGCTCGAACAGGCTGGTTCGGCCAGGAATGAGCACCTTGGTCGAGCGGCCGATGCCGGTAGCATCATAGTCGAATGCGCCCGCGACCATCGCGCCATGAGAATGTTCAGCATTCCGTGGACCGGCCTCATCCATCAATGGGCTAAACGGGACATACCGTATCGCGAAGCAGTCCCCTAAGGTCAGGCGAACGATATCCCCCATGGGAAGAGCTTCAAAGGACACCCGGCCGATATCGCCGGCCGGCCTGATCACGAGTCGTTCGATTCCAGCGTTCGTTACTATCCCCAGCTCCCGTGCCAATGACCCGAAGACACGTAAGCCTTTGAGTAGAAGAAAATCCTCCTTGGACCATTCCGCGACACCTATTGCTACTTTGAGCACGGGCATGATCCCGCCCGCACGGGCTTCGACTTCGCCGAGCCCGGTTAAATGCCCTCGCAGATCGGCAATTTCGCGGTCGTTTTCGTTTTTCTCGCTGAGACACTTTGTGAGTCTGATAGATGCGGGATCACCGCCTCGATAACTGACTCCGATATAGTTTGCGCGGGCAATGCCGCTGAAAGCGCGATCGCATTCGTCGATTACGACAAAATAGTCCAGGTACAGCGTGCCCTTGTCGAGATTATTGATGCGATCAATCAATATCTCTCGATGGAGCGATAAGCCATCACGAAGAAGGATCAGGCGACTATAGCTATGAATCTTTTCATGAATGTCGTCACGGAAGAACCTCTCGACATAGGTTACATACGCGCCAATAGGACACAGTGCGTTCGGATTGACGGATTTCTCGGCCCAACTTGATCGATATAACGGATTGTCAACTGCGCGCTCCACGATATCGCGAAGATTTCGTAGCGTTGATGTGTTAGGTCTGTGGCCGACTTTTATTCCAAGAGCAATTATCCTATCCGTAATTGAACGAGATTCCGCAATTTCCGCGTCAAGGCTGATAGATTCCGGAAATATTTCCTCAAGGCCGATAAGTACTTCGTGCTCGGCGGCAAAAACTTGGCCCGAGGTGCGCAACCGCGCTATGCTTGCCTGCACATTTTTCCCAGAGTGTTCACTCGTCGGAACGTTCCAAAGTTCGTTTGCCAAGAGGCGTCGAAACGTGCCGATCGTCTTACGCGTGTGGTCCGAAGCAATGCTAGGTACGTCCGGCGCGAAGACCGGGAGGTGAATACGCGCGTCGCTCAAGTCGCGTGCGGTTTCGAATTCTAGTCGCTCCAGCAACGTCCGCACATCGCCGCGGCGTTCGATCATACCGATCTCGGGATAGTCGAGGGACGTCAGCTCGCTTCCGGCAAGCGCAAGCAGATCGCGGCAAATCTCGCCCATCGTCGCAGATCCGAAGCCATCGCGGTCAGGAACCAGAATTTTGAAGTCGTTGCGGGCGCGGGCAATGGCGCCTGCCAGTCCCTCAAGCAATTCCTTGCGCTCCCGGATTGCAGCGTTCGAGCCGGCGCATTGCCGCATCACAAATATCGCAAGCCCGGCAGCCGCCAGTATGTCATTTCCGACATTATAGGCGACACCCTGGTCGTCTGTGGTCGACCAATAACTCCTCGAGGCCTTCTCAAGGCCATCAACGATTTGACGCATGACAATCGCCATTATCGCCGGCCGGTCGCCTTCGAGGCTCGGCGCGAGCGCAAGGTCCCCGAGCAGCTCCGCCGCCCGGTCTTCGTGCGACGTGTCATTGGCTGTCTCGTCGGCGACTTCTAGCTTACCGGCCGTGGGCGTCCGGTCGGTTAGCGCTTCAATGTGGGGGCTATTTTTGTCGTTCTTCCACCTCAGGCGGGAAAGCGCCGCAAACACGTCGACTGCGCTCAGGTGGGAACGCGCCGCAAACAGGCCGACTGCGGCGAAGCTAATCCCCATCGACCAGTCGCGATGTAGACCCGTGACAACCGATAATCCCCCCGCAACCAAGGATGAAAGAATGAAATAATTCGTAATCTTCATGCGGTGACCTATCTCATAGCACCACATATTGCTCATTTGAAAGAATAGAGATTCCAGAACGTCAGTGCCACGTCTTTTTTTGTGGATGCCTTGCATCTAGAATGCATGCGTTTTCGACCGATAGCCGACAGAGCTACAATCCTATCATTCGGCAACTCAAAACCGTGGCAGCTTCCGCGAGCACAAGCGCTAGGCGGCGCCATTCACCGCCGGACGACGAATCCTAACTCCCGTGATGCGATCCTGCTGCCGAAGGTCCGGGCGCCGGACGGCGGCTCTTTCCGCGGCACTGCGATACGGTGCGCCACATTGCTACGAAGTGCGGCTTCCTCGTCCCACTGGGAATTGCTGCAGCGACTGCGCCACACTTGACTACCCGATCGAGATCTTGGGGTAGGAGCCGAATTTGGTGACGACCTTGACCCATGCTGACGTTTGCAGACAGTTTGATTGAACGTCAGCTTTTGGGCCCGATGCCCCTCGTCTTGAATGTCCTAAATCGGGCCGCTTGCTGACTGGCAGCTTTTGGTGACAATTGTGAACAGCGGACGTGCACCACTCGGCATTTCCGGACGTTGATTCCTGGCATCGCTGGCTGTCGAGCCAGTGGCTGAGGGTCAGCAACGTCAAGATGAGCGAGTTCACGCCCGCGCGAAGCGCTATGATGTACCTTATAGCGAGACGACATTAGAGGCCTGACGTCCATCAGTCCGATCTCACTCCAAATTCGTTTGTTACTGTCTGTCAGTTGCGCTTTGACGGCGGGCGGCCTGGGGGGCTTAGACGGCTTTGGTTCAAAATTCTGACTTCAAGGCGATTGTGCCGAAAGGGATTGTGCACGCCGCTTCCGCAGATCATGTCCAGGCCGGGCTACCGATCCCGAAGGCCGCCCGCGTGCAGATTTTCTCGCCGGACGACTGGGAGGGGTTTACCGAGGAGTGGGCGAGTTCGCTCACGGGCTATGCCATCGTGCGGCGCTTCGCCGGGTCCGGAGACATGGGCCTCGATGTCGCCGGCTTCAACGACGCCGCGGGCTTCAGTGCGCTCTGGGACAATTATCAGTGCAAGCGCTACGATCATCCGCTGCGCCCCGCGGACATCCATGTCGAAATCGGGAAGATCATCTACTATTCGTGGCTGGGCGAATATACGGTGCCGAGAAGGCACTATTTCGCGGCGAGCAGAGGTGTCGGCACGACGGCTGCAAAGCTTCTTCTCGATCCGAAGAAACTCAGGGAAAGCGTCAGGCTGGCTTGGGAAAAGCAGTGCAGGCATCAGATCACGACGACGGCAGACGTAGCACTCACAGGCAAACTTCTCTCCTATTTCGACGCCTTCGACTTCTCGATCTTCGGCTCCAAGAGCGTGCTGGAGCTGATCGCGCAGCATGAGACGACCAAATTTCATGCGATCCGTTTCGGCGGCGGCCTCCCGCCGCGCCCGGCCCCACATTTTCCCCCAGCGGAGCCCGCCGCGCATGAGAGCCGGTATATCCGACAGCTCCTCGATGCCTATGGGGACCATCTGGGCGAACAGGTGCCGGATCTCGCCGCGCTCGCCCTGCAGCAGCCGCTGCAACGGGACTTCAGCAGGCAGCGCGAACGCTTCTACAGCGCGGAGGCGCTCAGGAATTTCTCGCGCGACACCGTGCCCGAGGGCACGTTCGACGCCCTGCAGGAGGAAATCTTCCAGGGCGTCGTCGACATATGCGAGAGTTCGCATTCTACGGGGTTCGAACGCATGAAGGCGACCGTGTCGCAAGCGGCCCAGGTCGCCTCGACATCCAACCCGCTGGCCCCAGCCACACGGGTTCAGGACCGGCAGGGCATTTGTCATCAGCTTGCGAACGAGGATCGCCTGAATTGGATGTCGCCCGATGAGTAAACGCGTGAGCCCGTTCAACAGCCCCCTGGAAACCGGCGTCCGCGCGCTGTCGATCCTGGAGGCGGCGCACCCCAACGGCTGCGACCTGCAGCGGCTGGTCGAGCTCGATTATCTCGTGGTTCATTCGGGCGATGCCGGGGGCCCGGAGAGCTTGCACGCGCCCCTGCCGATGCGGGCCGGCGAACTCCTGGTGCGCAGGGAAATTATTGAGAAGGGACTGCTGTTGATGGCGAGCCGCGGGCTGGTCGAGCGGGTGGCAAGCCCGGACGGGATTCTCTACCGCGCGGGCGAGGCTGCGGCGCCCTACATGGCTGCGTTGAGCGCGCCCTACTCGATCGAGTTGCGCGCCCGGGCAAACTGGGCCGTGCAGGCGTTCGGCCATATGAACACCGATGAAATCCGCTCCATTACCCAGCGCTTCTTCGAGAAATGGACGAGCCAGTTCCAGCCCGGGCAGCTTCCGGGACCTGCCGAGTGAGCGGCTATTTGCGCCTCGACAAACTGGGCTTTTCAGGCCCCTCTAAGCACAGCGAAATCCGCTTCTATTCGGGCGTCAACGTGATCTGTGGCGCGTCGGACACCGGCAAATCCTTCCTCGCCGAGGCAGTCGATTTCATGCTCGGCGGCTCCGAGCTCAGGGTGATCCCGGAACGGGAAGGCTACAGCGCGATCGAGCTCGGTCTATCCAGCACCGAAGGCGAATCCTGGACTTTCGAACGCGCGATCTCCGGCGGGGATTTTATCCTACGTCAGGGCGACGTGACAGAGAAGCTGCGCCAATCGCATGCCCATGAGCGCGTCGACAATGTGTCAGGATTTCTGCTCGCGAAGATCGGCCTTCTCGGAAAGCGGATCCTGAAGAGCAGCACGAAGAGCAAGACAAATAGCCTCAGCTTCCGCAACCTGGCGCGTCTGGTGATCGTGCAAGAAGGGGAAATCCAGCAGAAGGGCTCGCCTTTCTGGGGTGGGCAATTCACGCTCAAGACGGCCGAACTCGCCACGATCAAGCTGCTCCTGACCGGGATCGATGATTCCGCCGTCGTGTCAGCCGCGCCCGACGAGCCGGACCAGGCCGGCCAAATCGGCTTACTCGACGAACTGATCGCAGACCTCGTTTCGGAAATCATCGACATGGGGGAAGAGAAAGGCGAGCTGGAAGCGCAGCTCGAAAGGCTCGAGGACTCCGCGGCAGAACACAGGGACAGCGTGGCGAATGCGCAGCGGACCCTCGACGTCCAGATGGGGGAGCGCCGCGAACTGGCGAAGCAGCAGCGCAGAATCGTCGACCGTCTCGACGAGATCCGTGAGCTGCTCGCGCGCTTCGAGCTGCTTCGGGAGCATTATGGCGTCGACCGGGAGCGCCTGGGGGCCATCCAGGAAAGCGGGACGCTATTCGCTTATGTCGAGCGCGTGGTCTGCCCCTTGTGCGGAGCGGGCCCCGAGGCGCAGCATGCCGACGCCGATTGCGAGGGAAATGTCGCGACGATCGTCGAAGCCGCGACGGCCGAAATCAGCAAGATAGAGCGACTGTCGGAGGAACTCGCCTCGACGGTAACCGACCTGTTGACCGAACAAGACAGCCTCTCAGCGCTGCGGGCGACGGTCGAGCACGCCTATGCGAACGTTGACGCAGAGATCCGGCAAACCATGGCGCCCGAGGTGGAAGAGGCCCGCGCCAAATTCACCGACATCATCGAAACCCGGTCAGCGGTCCGCGGATCCCTGGCCCTGTTCGATCGGCTGGAAAAGCTCGAGGCACGCCGCGCCGATCTGGATGACGTGGCGCCCGAGCCTGCCGAAAAGGCCAAGGTTGCGGTCGGACTTTCGGAGGTGGTCGCCCACCAGTTCTCGTTGAAGGTCGAACAGCTCCTCAAAGCCTGGAATTTTCCTGGCGAATGCCGCGTCCATTACGACAAGGATGCGAGTGATTTCGTCATCGACGGCAAACCGAGAGGCAGTCGCGGCAAAGGGCTGCGCGCGATCACCCATGCCGCCGTTTCGATCGCCTTGCTCGAATATTGCCAGGAGCATGAACTGCCGCACCCGGGCTTTCTGCTGCTGGACTCCCCGCTCCTTGCCTATTTCAAGCCCGAGGGGGACGAGGACACCGCGCTGCAGGGTACGGATCTGAAGGAGCGCTTCTACAGCTACATCAAAGCGCACCATGGCGGTGAAAGCCAGGTTATCATCATCGAAAATCAGCATCCGCCGGATAGTGAGCTCAAGGGTCTCAACCTCACGGTGTTCACAGGCAACCCGGCCGAGGGACGCTTCGGGCTATTGTGAGGCAGAGTCAGGACGCAGGTCGGCAGGTTCGGCGCCCGGGTCACGGCCGAGCTCCCGCAGTGCCGCGTAGCGCGCGTCCCCAGCTGATCGTTTAGTCCGCCGAAGGAGCGTCGGCTAGGATGGTGCGCGACCTGGTTAGCGTCCCTAGAACTCGCTCTCCAACGAGCGGGTCACATAGTCGAGCATCGTACCTGCCCAATCACCAAGGACTGAATCATTGGTCCAGGAAGCGAGCGGTGCCTTGAAGCTCGTCAGATGCGGGTTCAGCGAGCCGCCCCAGGAGTTGGGATAGATGCGAAGGCGCAGCGCATCGCGGAATCGCTTCCTGCCGCCATATAGCTTGGCGAGCTTTTGGAGCGCGGGGTGCCAGGTCCACTCACCGTCCTTCTGTTCGAGGATGGGGAAGAAGGTGAGAAGGAACGCGATGCGGCCATCCGGATCGGCCGCGACCCATTCCAGCATGAGCTTGAGCGGCGTGTAGAACAGGGCGCCGGCGCCGATGCGCGAGACATCATAGGCGAAGATCTTGGTAGCAGAGGTGATAGCGTTCAGCCGCTCGCGCTCGACCCGTGTCGCGATCTCATAGAAGCCGGCGAGGACGGGCCAAACTTCCGCCGGCGCTCGCTGGATTACAATGGCGAGCGCGCCGCGTAGCGCGTCCGAAGGGCCACCGCGTCGCGGACCGGTCGTGCGGCAGGTCTGCACGACCTGCTGCGCGAAGTGGCGAGCGAAATCGGCGTCGATCCCACCGCCGGTGTCGATGATGTGCAGCATCCGATCATAGGTATAATCGGCATTGGAGGCGTTGCCCTCGGCATCGTCGGCGATCGATGGAGAGAGGATCGCGAGCTTCGCAAGGTCGATGATCTCGGGCGCGATAGCTTTCTGGCCGTGCGTGACCATCGAGAGGATCTCGAGGGCGGCCCATGCTCCTCCGTCGTTCCCGCGATCGACGAGCGCGGTGATGAACCGGGCGAGCGCGGTGTGGCCGACCTCCTCGAGTCCGCGGCCATAGGAAATCGATACGCTTTGGGCCGGCGCAATGCGGCCATCGCGAACATCGTTCGTGAAAGCGTCGAGGCGCTCGTCGGTGACACGAAGCGAGGTCACGATGTGCATGGGGTTGGCAGCGAGCACGTCCGATGTCTTCGCGACGGACTCAAGCGTGACGACGTCGTCGGGCCGATCCTGGAGCTGGCGATCGAGAGCCGACAGGAGTGAGGCCACGAAGGGGGCGCCGGCGCGCGTGCCACTCGCATCCAGCGCGGCGACTGCCTGCTCGAAAGTGTCGAGCGGGTCGGGCAGTTCGGGGGCTAGGGCTTGCGCAAAGACCTGCGGCGCGTTCATCTCTTCGGTCGCCATGAAGCGGATGGCGCGTGCAAGCTGATCCGGGCTTCTTGCGATCTCGGGCACGAGCGCCTGCACGCGGCGCGCCGAATATTCGTAGTCGGGATTCTCCTGATCCTGCGCATAGCGTTTGTCGGGATCGCGCAGGTCGGACATCCAATATCGGCTATGGAGACGGACCTGATCGACAGGGTCGGTCGGCAGGGTCATATCGAACAGCGCGCGCACGGCGAGCGAGAAGTTTGTCGGCTCCTCGGGCCGATCGAAATAGAGCCAGTCGCCGATGCCATGGGTGGCGCCGAACCAATGACCCGAGGCATCTACCACCTCTTTGACGAAGATTTCGAGGGTAGGCAGGAGTTCGGGCGAGAGAAGATTGCGGATGTCGCCCGCGACATGCTCCTCGATCACGGGGCGCAGTTCAATGTCCTTGCGCCAAAGATCGAGCAGCCGCCGAAGCGCCCAGTCGAAATAAGCGTTGATCGTGCCGTGGTCGTCGGGCGCCCATTCCGGATGAAAGGCTTCGGCGCCGATCTGCTCGAACTCTTCTGACCGGGAGATATGGGTCTGGATCATCGCTCCGAGTGCTTCGACACCGACGCGGCGGATGCGCGGATCGTCCTCTTCGAGTGCCTCTTCCAGGGCGGCACGCCGACGGCGGTCGTCGGCCTGTGTACCGGCGAGCGCGACTTGGAAGAGCTGGCGCAACAGCCGCATGATCGGTTGTGAGCTCTCTTTGGGGGCAACGGCGGCGAGCCGCAACACGATCTGCGCGGCGGGGCTGAAGCTGTCTTGGCGCGAGGCGAGGAGACGCAGCGCGTCGACGAGTTCGTCGGTGACGGCGATGGCCTCGACATCGGCAAGCGGGACACGGACGATCGCCCAATAGAGGGCTGTTCCTGTTCGATCGGGTTCGACATGGACGAAAGCCGTGAGATAGGGCGCGACGTTGGGATGCACGATGTTCGCATCGGCGAACGAGCCGCGCAGCAGGATACGGATCACTTCGCTGAGCGTGCGAGACCGCGCGAGGAAGCGCCAACGCGCGAGCATAGCGTTTCGGTGCGGCGGCTGCGCGCTGCTGAGGAATCCGATAAGCGTTGAGGGACGGAGGTAATCGAGGCGGCGCAGCGCGAGGAAGTCGGCGATCGGACGGGGCTGCGCGGTCATCGTCCCATGACTGCGTTCTACGAGGTGCTGCCGGGAAGCGATGACGAGATTCTCGTACATCAGCTCGCCATTCATATGGACGAGCGTCTCGGCGAGGTCATCGAAGGCGTCCGGATTGTCATCCGGCGATAGGCTGTCGAAGAGCGAGAGGCATTCGAGAGCCCGGACCGTCTCGCGCTCGGCGCCGGCCGCATCCAGAATCTGCTGCGCAACGTCGTCAACCGACTTAAGGATCGCGTTCTTCTCGTAGCTCTCGGTCGCGAGCACTGCGATGCGGGGAAAGCCGTCGCAGAGGTCGGCGATATAGTCGAGTTCGTCTGCCTTGGCCTTGGTGAGCTTGTTCTTGAGGATGCCCCTGATCGTCGCCCCATCAGCCTTGGTGGGCCGGATCATGACGCAATGATCGTCATGGTCGAGACCCTCGGCGCCGACCGTGATGACGCGAAGCTGGCTATCCTCGGTATGGGCGAGCGCGTTTAGCTCGCGAGCCTTGTCGAGCGGGCATCCATCCACAACAAGAACCGCGGCCGAGCCCTCCTTCACGATCTGGTTCGCGACGTCCCAGAGGCGCTCCCTGACCTGGCCGAAATCGCAGAAGATGAAGTTAGCGGAGGCAAGGCCCCCGAGCAGACCTGTGCTGGTGCTAAGCGCATGATAGAGCGCGCGGGTCTTGCCGATACCCGAGGCGCCCCAGATGCGAGCGGAAGCGCCGGGCTCTTCCAGCTCGGCCACGAGGCGCGCGGCGAGCTGGGAGAACTCGATCGCGTTGGCCTCGTAGGGGCCGAGCGAGAATTTGCGGTCGGGGCTGTCGATGAACGGCGGCGCGGCGATGTCGGCGCGCTTCCCCCAATGATCGAGAGTCGAAAAGCCGGCGAGGTCGATCGTAGCGTGCCGCTGCTTGATCCAGACCGCGACGCCGGGGTGCGCGCTGGCCCACGCAGCGAGCTTGTTCCCCTCATAGACATCGACCGCGGTGAGATTGGCGGGGTTACCGCCGGCGGTCGTGATGCCCTTCTTGATCGCGTTGATGCGGTCGGCCGGCTTGTTACCGACGAGCGCCTTGGCAGTGATGCCAATATAGCTGCCGCCGCGCGCGAGCACGTCACGCACAGCATGATTGAGAATCTTGACCGGGACGGTCTTCTTTTGGGTCGGTTTGGTCCAGACCTCCTGTTCCCACTGGGCGTTGCCCGTGTCCTTCGCCTTGCATTGAAAGATCATGTCGCGGCCGGGTAAATAATCGGTCGAGGCCTCGCCGCCCGTCCAGATGATGCTGGCATCCTGGCCCCCATCGGCGACGGTGATCTGGAGAGGAACATGGACCCCGCGCAGCGGAACGCCGGCCTTGCGGGCTTCGGCGTAGAGGAGACGTCGCAGCAGCTCGACAAGTTCGTCGCCAGTAAAGTCCTTGATCTCGTCGGGATGGACCGTGAACATGCCGTCTTCCTAGCGCGGCCGCGTCGTCGGCGAACGACAGGATGATCCACGACCGAAGGTTAAGATATCGAACAGCGTCGCTTGTAGGTCGACCTCGAACTCACAGGTTCCTACACTCCAGCGCTCAGAAGCTGTCGGTCGGCTAGATCCTCGATTTCAGACGTTCGGGACGGCGCGGCGTCGGCATCGAACGAACGGCGGCTTTAGGGTCGCGGCGGAGATGCCTGTACGTCCATAATGAGGGCGCGAAGCGGCCGTTCGCAGCTGCTCGTCGGATGGCTGCTTTGGGTCAGAAGCAGCGCTGCAGCCGATGCGTTCCTCTGCGGGTGATTGGCGCCATTCCGATGCGGCTGCAGTTACCGGTCCGCCCGCCGCACGACGGCGGGCGGGCCGCAGCGAACCGGCGCGGGCGCAGCAGGCCGCCCCCCCCCCCCCCCC
>NZ_JAIUIE010000015.1 GCF_020165495.1 Mesorhizobium sp. BR1-1-16
CCCTTGCCCCGCCCCCGAGCCCGCAAGTGCCGAAGCCCAAGTTGCGACGGGACGCAACGGTGATCGCACCGGCTGGCCCGCCTGCCCCAGCCGGTACGGGAACGATCATTCTCGCGATGGTGCCATCAGCACACATGGCGCCCCCCGGCGAGCCGGTTGCTGCAATCTCGGGGGGAGCCTTCGGCAGACCGCCCTCGCCGTCGAGCCCGCCTTTGTCCCAGGACGACGTTGTCGATGCAGCCGCGTTCGCCAGCTATCCCTCGCCGAACCCGTTGGTGGCCGCCGCCGCGCCGCTCCTCATGGCACTTGGCAATTTGCGTGCCTTGCCAGTACGGATCGAACCGACGGAACTCGCCGGCCGCTTGGCGAATCTGATCCAGCGGTTCAACGATCGAATTGCTGTTTCGAGTGTATCGGAGGCGGACGCGCGCATCGCCGTCTTTGCCCTGTGCGAGACCTGCGACGACATCGTGCCGACGCTGCCCGGCATCGACCGAGACGCTTGGCTACAGATCGGCATGCTGTCGCAGTTGTTTCGTACGACAACCGCCGGCCGCGGCTTCTTCGATGCTCTGAACAAGATGCTGGCGACGCCGGAGGCGCATCAGCCGCTTCTCGAATTGATGTATGCCTGCCTCTCTCTGGGCTTCGAGGGGCAGTATCGCGGAATGGACCGACGCGAAGGGTTGGAGCGGGTCCGGCGCGACGTCTACGACACGCTGCGTTACTTCAAGCCGCGCCCCAGCGAGTTGTCACCGCATTGGACACCGTCACCCGCCACCGTCCAGCATGAACGGCGCCTGCCGCTCTGGGCTGTCGCCGCCGCGGCGGTTGCTCTCGTGACGGGTGCCTTTTTCGGGATGCGGAGCGTCATCACCGACCGGGGCGAAGCGTTGGCCGGTGAGCTTCTGACGCTCGCGCCATCTGCGCCGGCAGCGATCCAGCGGGCCAGCTTCGTTCCCTTTACCGAAGATGTGAAGCCACCAGAGGTCGTCCAGCAGCGCATCGCGCTTATCCGTGCGGCTCTTGCCAAGGAGATCGCGCTCGATGTCCTGACTGTGGAGGCCAAGGGCGACTTCATTCAGATCGAGATCGGCAGCCAGCTTCTGTTCAAGTCGGGTCAAGCTAAAGCCGATCCGAGTTTCGATCCCGTCGCCACGACGATTGCGGCGGCGCTGGACACACAAAGCGGCGCCATCCGCATCATCGGCCATACCGACAATATCAAGCCGAGCAAGTCGAGCGCCTTTAAGTCCAACTACGACTTGTCTCTGGCGCGCGCCGAGGCCGTCCGGAGCGCGATTGCACCGAAGCTGGGCGATGCGGCACGGGTCAGCGTCGAGGGCAAGGGCGAGGACGAGCCAGTTGCTGACAATGCCAACCCGGATGACCGCGCCCGCAATCGTCGCGTCGATATCCTGATCCCCAAGGAAGAGGCGCCATCGCCACTCGAAGTCCGGATAGAGCGGACGGGCGGGCAATGAGAGCCTGGGTGCTGCACGTCTACAGTGCTTTGTCGCTGGCAGGGTTCCTCGCCGCCATCTGGTATGCGGGGCCGCTGGTCAGCGTTGCCGGGATGCAGCCTCTGGGATCGTCGATTGTACGCGCCATCATCATTGCGGCGCTCGTCCTTCTTGCTGCGACCTACCGCATCGCGCGAGCCTGGCAGGCGCGTAGGGCGGAGCAAGCACTGGAATTGGCAGCGCGCCGCACCGATGAGGTCGGCAACGATGCACCGGTGCTGGTGGCGCGCATGGGGGAGGCGATCGCGACGCTCAAGCGTTCGAGCGGGCGTCGCAACGTGCTCTATGAAGTGCCCTGGTATGTGATCATCGGGCCCCCCGGCGCTGGCAAGACGACGGCGCTTCTCAATTCAGCGCTGCGATTTCCCTTCGCGGAGACCGGCGCGAGCGATCCTGTCGCCGGGGTCGGTGGCACGCGCAATTGCGACTGGTGGTTCGCGGAAGATGCGGTGCTGATGGATACTGCTGGTCGCTTCACCACGCAGGAATCGAACCGTATCGAAGACGCCAAAGGTTGGCTGTCATTCCTCGCGCTGCTTAAACAGAACCGGCCGCGCCAGCCGATCAACGGCGTTATCGTTGCCATCAGCATCGCCGATTTGATGTCCCTGCCGCGCGAAGGCATGGCGCTGCGCGCAGCCGAGATCCGCGACCGCCTGCGCGAACTGCGCGATACGCTTAGGATCGAGTTTCCGGTCTACACGCTCTTTACCAAGGCCGATCTGGTTGTCGGCTTCGAAGATTTCTTCGGCGCGCTCGACCAGGATGGCCGCCGCAAAGTATGGGGCGCGACCTTTCAGAGCCTCGATCGCGCTCTCAACACGGCCGGCAGCGCGCCAGCCGAGTTCGACGAATTGGCGGCGCGCCTGACCGAGATGACGCCGGATCGCCTTCAGGAAATCGGCGACACCGTCGCCCGCAACGCCGCTTTCGCGTTTGCCGCGCAATTCGCGGCACTCAGGGAACGCGTTCTGCAGTTCCTGGGCGAAGTGTTCGATCCGACGGTCGGCAACCCCTATGCCCATTTGCGCGGCTTCTATTTCTCTTCAGGCACCCAGGAAGGCACGCCGATCGACCAGTTGCTCGGCGCGATGGGCCGCACCCTCGGCCGCAAGGCCGAGCCGCATCTTTCGGGGACCGGAAAGAGCTTCTTCCTGCACGATTTGTTCAAGCACGTGATTTTCGCCGAGGCGGGCTGGAGCACCTTCGACCCGTCCGCAGACCGCCGGACCCGCCTGTTTCGCGGGCTCGGCCTTGCGACCATAGCGCTTGCAACGGTCGCCGCGCTCGGCGTGATGGGGCTGAGCTTCTGGAGCAACCAGACGCTGATAACGGCCACCGCCGGCGCTCTCGATCAGTATCGGACCAATGCAGGAAAGACCGCCGGCGAGATGATGATCTCCGATTCCGATCTCGGCAACGTGCTGTCGGGCCTCGACGCCCTGCGCGACCTGCCGGCGGGCTATGCCAGCCGTGCGATGCCAACGCCGCAGTTGGAGATGTTTGGACTGAGCCAGCGACCACGTCTCGTGTCGGCTGCGACGACAGCCTATCGCGAGGCGTTGGAGCGCGGCTTTCGTTCTCGACTGCTGCTGCAGCTGGAGCAGACCATACGCGCCAGGATGGCCGATCCGGGCGGGCTCTACGGTCCGTTGAAGATTTATCTGATGCTCGGTGGCAAGGCGCCCCGTTCCGATGACGACATGATCATTTCGTGGCTGACGCAGGACTGGCAGCAGAACCGCTATCCCGGAGCCAGCAACAGGGCGGGACGCGCCGATCTCGAGGACCATCTGCGGGCCATGCTGGCGCTCGATGGCGATGTGGCGCCGACCTATGAACTCGACAAGTCACTGATCGAATCCGCGCAGCGCTCGTTGAGCCGCATGACGATCGCCGACAGAGCTACGGCGCTGATGCAGGCAGATGCGGAAACGGCGGCACTTGAAGACTTCTCGGTCGTCAAGCGGGGCGGCTTGCAGGCCTCGCTGGTCTTCGACACGACCGATGGCTCCGACCTCGCCAAGATGGTTGTCCCCGGCATCTACACCTATGAAGGCTTCAATCGCGTCTACATGCCGGAACTGGCGCGCATCGCCCAGAAACTCACCGATGATCAATGGTTGATCGGCGCTGACCCCGGTCGGGAAGGGGGTGGCACTGATCTTCTCCGGCTCGGGCCGGAGTTGCTCGATCGCTATGGCAAGGATTTCGCGGCGGCGTGGAACGGAGTCCTGGATAAACTGAAGTTCAAGCCGCTCGCGGCAAACAAGCAATATGTGGCGCTGTCGGCCGCCGCTTCGCCAGACTCGCCGCTGCGCCATCTCTTTGAAGCGGTCGCCCAGGAAACGGCGATCACGCGCGTGCCGACACCCGACGAGGCAGAGCGTTTCGCCAGCGCGACCGGCTCAGCTCTCAGCGACGAGGACATGGCCAAAGGTCTTGGCCGGATCGGCATCGACTATGCCACCGGCAAGTCCCAAAACCGCGCCGGCGGTGCCTTTGCCCGCATGGCGAATCAGGCTCCGGGCGCGGCGATCGAAGCGCCGTTCCGGCTCTATCAAACGCTGGTGGCGAGCGGGCAGGGGCAACGTCCCATCGACGCGCTAGTGCAGAATTTCCACGATATCTACCAGAGCCTCCTGCTGGCGGCGCAGGCACCGCAACAGGGCGAGCGCATCAGCGCCAATCTGCAGCTGCAGATTTCAGCTCTCCAAACCAATGCTTCTCGTTTACCGACGGCATTGGCGCGGATGGTCAATGCGGCCGCCGACGACTTCGAGGGCAATGTGGCGGAGGTCTCGATCGCCCAGCTCAACCAGTCACTTGCCAACCAGGTCGCCGCTTCCTGCCAGAAAGTGATCGCCGATCGATACCCCTTCGCCGCCACCAGTTCCAGCGATGTTCCGCTTGCCGATTTCACCGCGCTGTTCGGACCGAATGGCATTTTCGATCGCTATTTCGCGCAATCCCTTGCGAGGTTCGTCGATGTGAGTGCCCAAGGCTGGACCTGGAAGCAGGAGACGCGGCTCGGCCGGGAGCTGTCCCAGTCATCGCTGAAGCAGTTCCAGCGTGCGGCCACCATCCGGGACGCGTTTTTCTCGGCGGGCAGCGCCGCGCCATCGCTCACCATGGTTGTCGCCCCGTTCTCCCTCAACGCCAATGCCGATACGGCCATGCTGACCGTAGGCGGGCAGTCGGTACAAAGTCTGCGGGCCGGCGGTTCGCCCAGCACCCTGACCTGGCCGAGCGGCAATGGCGGCGCTTCTCTCGCCCTGACGCCGCAAATGTCCGGGCGCGATTCCAGCGTGGCGTTCGACGGCCCGTGGGCCTTCAAGCGGTTGCTTGATATGGCAACGATCACACCGAAGGACGACAAGCAGGAAGTTCGCTTCGTGATAGGGGGGCGCGACGTGACCTACGTTATGCAGGCCGGTGCCGGAGGCGCCGCCTTCGCTTTCGCCACGCTGGCCGATTTCAGCTGCCCGTCCACGTTTTGAGAGCGGCAGCCTGGCGCCGAGGCAAGCTGCCATCCGAGATGAGACCTGCAGCAGCATCCTATTTGCCGACGGCTTTATTACTATCCCTGTAGCCGTAGCTCGTGGCACATTGACTGAAGCGATCCGCGGAAAGGCGAGGGCGCTTGGTCAGCGCTTCATGGAAGATGAGTGACGTGGCGTTCACGTTGTCAGGCCATGGCGTAAGCTGCGAACGCGGCAGGTTCATCTTCGCCATCGACGGACTGACGGTGCATGATGACAGTTCCGGGATTGAGTTTGCGTGGTTGGCTTCATCGCAATCGATCCTCGAGCCCTTGCTTGCCGACACGCTGTGGCGCGGCGATGCGGGTGATGTGACTGTCATCATGGTGCGCGTGTCGGCTGGGCGCGTATTCGAGGCTGGCAAGGCCCTGATGGCCGAGGTGGCGAACTGATGGCCAGCGAAGACGACAAAACCCGCATCGGATCGGGCGGCATCCATGCCGGACCCGGCACGCAGCTCAGCGGCACCTATGAACTCGACGAGCGCATCGCGTTCGGCGGTATGGGGGAGGTCTGGCGCGGCCATAACATTCAGACCGGCGACCACGTCGCAATCAAGATTGTCTTGCCGGAGCTGGCACGCGACCAAACAGTTTTGTCGCTTTTCCGCAAGGAAGCCTCGATCCTCAACCATCTGTCACATGATGCGATCGTCCGCTATCACGTCTTCACCGTTGATCCCGGCATCGCGCGGCCTTACCTCGCCATGGAGTATGTCGACGGCGAATCGCTCTTCGACATCATGCGGCGCGGCCCGATGCCGGTTCACGACGTGTACCGGCTCTGTCACCGTCTGGCTTCGGGCCTCGCCGCGGTGCATAAGGCCGGCGCTATCCACCGCGACCTTTCGCCCGACAACGTGATCCTGCCGGGTGGCCAGGTCGACCGCGCCAAGATTATCGATTTCGGCATTGCGCGTTCCGTCAGCTTCGGCGGAGAGACGCTGATCGGCGACAAGTTCGCCGGCAAGTATGGCTATGTCTCACCCGAACAACTCGGGCTTTACGGCGGCGATGTCACCGATCGGTCGGACATCTACAGTCTCGGGCTCGTCTTGGCGGCGGCTCTGCGGGGCAGGCCGCTCGATATGAGCGGTTCGCAGCTGGATGTCGTCCTGAAGCGCCAGGCCGTGCCTGATCTCTCAGAAATCGATGAGAGCATCCGCTCGATCATTGAGGCGATGCTGCAGCCCGACCCACAGGAGCGGCCGGCCAGCATGGCCGAGATCGCCAGGCTGACCCGCTTCGATCTTCCTGAGGAGGTGGAGGAAAGCGTTGCGCCTCGCGTTGCGGCGCTTCGCGAGAGATTGGCCCATGCGCGGTCCACGCCGCCGCTCGGTAGCTCGGGGGCCTCGTCACCTACGAACCATACTGGACCTGCGCCGCCACCCGCCTTCGTGCCACATGAGCCCCCGCGCCATCTCTCGCAGCCCCATGCTGTTGTCGCGCCCGCCGCGCCGCCGCCGCCAACGCCAACGCCAACGCCAGAGCCGCCACCACGAAAGCGCGCCTTGGCTCTGATCGTGGTCGCGGCCCTGATCCTCGTCAGCGGTGGGGCATTTCTGCTGTTTGCGCCGGCCTCGCAGAATGAGGCGGGCAATGGCGGTGTGCAGCAGGCTGTGACTCCAAACAGCTCCGAACCGAGCAACCAATCATCCTCTCCTCCGCAGTCAGATCAGACGGCCAAGAATGACTGCATGCTTTATCGCCTGGGCCTGCTGCGGACGGACCAGATCGCCAGCAAGAAAGCGGCTTTGGATCTTTGTCCTAACCGGCCCATGGAAAAGCCCGCAGTCGCGGCCGCCCAGCTTGGGCCGGCGAAGGTGGCAGCTGATGGGCAGAACGCGGTCGATGCCCCGCCGCCAGCCCTGGTGAAGACCGATCCTGCGCTGCCCCGATTGGGCGCCAACACGAATTCGTCGACGGGTAGCGGTGCAACGGCGACTGGCAACGCGGCTGCCGATAGCGCGACCCGCGAGGCTGGGGCGAGCCAGAAGCCGCCGATCGGCAATCCAATCGGCGCCAAGCCGCCTGGTGACAACCCGGCAAATGGCGGCACGGCCAGCAGTCAGGCGACGGTGCCGCGTTCCAGCCCTACGGCATCCGATGATGGTCAGCGGGCGGCCGCTGAGGCCCCGGAGCCTGCGGGGTCCAGCCATCGTCCAGGTGATCAATCTGCTGCCGCAACGGTCAAGCCCGGTGAAAGCGCCCCCAAAACCGGAGAAACGGATCGGTCCGGGGCGAGCCGGCCATCAACGCCGATTCTGGCCTCGAACAACCTCAACGGAACCGAGGTGGCGATGACGCTGCCAACTCCGGCTGTTCCCCAACAGCCGGAGTTGGCGCCCGTACCCCTCGATACGCCCGCCCAATGGGTCAGGTGGCTCGATGGATACGATGGCGGCGACTGCTTCTATGCAAAGGCGGCAGAAGCAACCGGGCGGACTATAAGCATCGAAGGCTTTGGCAGTGCCCAAAGGCAGTTCGAAACGATGCGCGTCAGTTTCCAGACAAGGTTCCACCTCGAACCGACAGTCAGCATGGGTCTGATCGAGCCCTCGCAGTGTGAGGTGGCCAAGTTCCTTCGTGCGTTGGGCGAGAGCGATGTCGAACAGCCGAAGCTCGTGCTCGACGCCATGTCAGTTACCGACGGCGGGCTGGTTAGTGGTTCTCTGGAAACCTATGGCGGCCTGATCTCCAACGTTATGTTGATCGACCACAAGGGCATGGCGATCAACCTCGATGATCGCATCAGCGTGCAGTATGGCAGGGCCAATTTCAGCATCCCGATGGGCCTCAATGCGGCCGACAAAGCCGCGGGTAAGCCGGTTCCACTGGTCATGCTGGTGATCACCGGGCGGCAGGCCATCCATGCAGCCGATTTCTCCACGCCCCAGCCGGCAACAGTCGCGCTGTCGCAGATCCTCAACGAAATCCGCGGCAAAGAAAGCCAGTTCTCCGCCACGGCGAAGTATTTCCGGCTCGGAGGTTGATGCCGTGCCATGGCCTGCCATCCCGCTGACCGGCTCGCGCGCCATCCCGATCTGCATTGCTGTGTGACGGCGATCCTGCGGCGCCAGCGCGTCCGCTTGTCTGCGTTTTTCCTCGCAGCCCTCTTCGCCGCCTTCGGGGCGGGTGAAGCTCATGCCGAATTCACCGTCTGCAACCAGACGCTGGATGTGGTCAATCTCGCCGTCGGACAGCAGGTCGACGGCATCTACCAGACTGACGGCTGGTGGACGGTCGGCGTCAATCAATGCGTCAATTTGATCAGGGAAGAGCTGAAAAACCGCTACGTCTATGTCTACGCCACCGACGCCTTCGGCGACGCCATTCTCAACGGCTCGACCGAGATGTGCATCGATCGCCGCCGCTTCACCGTGCGCGGCATCGACGAATGCTGGCAGCGGGGCCACATCGCGGCGCGCTTTTATGAGGTCGATACCCTCTCGCAAATCCGCTGGACGTTCTTCCTTGTTGGAAGCGGCCAATGACCCATCGCCTCGATGCCAGCTTCCGGCTGCGCAAACTGGCCAATGCTGCCAAACGACGGCGGCTTCGTCGTCGCAGGTTCACCCTGGCGATTGGTTGCGCGCTTGCCCTCGTTGTCGGCGGGACCAGCATCTATTGGGCAAGGGACCATTGGTCCCATGGCGACGAGGACCAGGACCTGCAGGTCAGTGAATCTTCCGACGAGGTACCAGCCGACGCTCCGGTTTATGTGCCGGCAATCGTCGACCTCGCCGGTGACCCGATGTGGATCACGCTGGGCCCCAATGTCGGCGCGACAAGGCTGCGTGCCCTACCCAAGCCCGAGGGGCTGACCCAGCCCGGCGTCTCGGCCCAGATCCAGGTCATATCGGACAAGATGCTGTCGTCGAGCGAGCACTTCATGGCGACGATTCCGTCAACCCAGGAGGATTTTGCCTTCTACCAGGCACAGCGCACGCAGCTTGCCGGCGGAGGTGACGGGTCCGGCAGCCAGCGACCGGCGGATGAGGCCGACGAGCCGTCACAGGTGTCCAGCGCCCCGGAGCCGCCCGGCGGCTCGACCGAGAGCAATCCATCGACTGCTACGCCCGAGGCCTCTGGCGCAGATGCGCCGGGCGAGGACCTCGCGCCGGTCGATGATCCTGATGCAGGCTGGGGCGAAGCCGTCGATCAGAGCAGGACGGCGCTGCCGGCCTTCCAGAAGACGGCGATCGCGAACAACACATCGGTCGCCGTCGTGTCGGATGAGCCAGACCGCTTCGAGGCGACCGAGGACAGCTTCGTGCGGATCCTCGATAAGCGAACGCTCGAAAGCGTCGTGACTGACGCGCATTTCGGCACGGAGGAGGCCAAATCGGCCGCCGATGCGCTTCAGTCACTCTTCAACCTCGATGGCCTCGACGTCGGCTTCGTCGTCGCCATGCGCGGCTATCGCCCGCGCAAAGTCGGCCAGCAGGTGTTGATGCAGCTCTCGGTCTATGCGCCGGACAAATATATCGGCTCGATGGCGCGCGACGCCGCGGGCAATTTCGTCAAAAGCGTCGATCCCTGGGTGCCGGACGACCTCTTTCACTATTCCAATTCACAAACACAGGGGCTGCTCAACCGCCAGTACCGGCTACTCGACGCGATTTACTCGACCGCTGCCCGTAACAAGGTGCCAGCGGGCGTCATCGGCGAGGCGATCATGTATCTGTCGCGCGGGCAAGACCTCAACGCCTTCGCCACACCCGACCAAAGCCTGACGCTGATCTATTCCGAAACGCCGCGTGACCCCAATCGCGATGCAGGCCGCGTGCTCTATGTCGGCGTCCATGGCGGCGACAAGGAATTGGAATGCTTTGTCTACCAGCAGTCCGACGGCCAGTTCGCCTGCGTCACGGGCAACGATGAGGTGCATTCGCTTGCCGTAACGAACGGGATGATCACGCCGGTCAATGGCGTGATGACATCGGTGTTCGGACCGCGCATGCACCCGATCCTGGGCGTTGTGCGGTTTCACAAGGGAGTGGATTGGGCGGCGCCCGTGGGGACGCCGGTCGTGGCCGCCTTCGACGGGCAGATTACCTTCCAGGGCAATGGTGGCAGCTACGGCAACTTGATCCGCCTTGCTCATGACGACGGCCGCGAGACGCGCTACGCCCACCTGCAGAAATTCGCCATCGCCGGCGGCGTCGGCACGAGGGTCAAGGCCGGCGACCTCCTCGCCTTTGTCGGCACTAGTGGCGAGTCGACGGGGCCGCATTTGCACTTCGAGCTCTACCGGAACGGCGCGGCGATCGATCCGCTGGGCATGGTTACGACGGTTGCCTCGGAGTCCGGCGATTCGGCGGTAGAAGTGCTGGTCAACCGAATCGTGCATGTCGAAAGCGGAGGGAGCGCGCGCGCCAAGAACCCACTGTCGTCGGCCACCGGCCTTGGCCAGTTCATCGCCAAGACCTGGCTTCGGATGATGAGCACCTACCGACCGGATCTGGCTCGTTCGCTGTCCACGGCCCAACTGCTCGACCTGCGCTATGACCCGACCATCTCGCGCGAAATGGTCCGCAATCTGGCGCGCGAGGGCGAAGCCTATCTTCGAGCGCGCGGGCACGAGATCGGGGCCGGCCGACTGTATCTGTGCCACTTCCTGGGCATGGAGGGGGCACATCTGGTGCTGGCCGCGTCCAGCGACGCCTCGCTCGTCGCCCTGCTTGGTTCCGATGTCATCCGAGCCAATCCATTTCTGACGGGAAAGACGGCCGGCTACCTGATCGATTGGGCGGACAGGAAAATGCGTGGCGCGACATCCGGCGGTACCTCGCAGCCGTCTTCGGCCAATGTGCCGATCGTTGCCGCCATCAAGCAGACCTCGCCTGAATTCGAAGCCTATAAGCAGGCAATCGCCGCCATCGTCGCCCCGATCCAGGGCGCCGCCGACAGCGAGGCCGCATCAGGGACCGCCCTTTAGATGCGCCGGCAGAGGCAGGCGGCACATGCCCGCCCAGTCTCGTTCCCATTGCGATGCCAGAACCTTCCAAGATCGACCTCGCCCTGAAGATCTGCTTCGCATTTTAGCTTGACGGGTGACGGCTCGGAGCTTGTCCGGCGGGAATTTATTCGCGATCGATACGTCCGACCTGCAGCCGACACTTGACCGCGACCGAGCGTGCGTCTTGACTGCCGGAGGGTGGAGATGGGGCAGGCGATGGTCGACGGGCTTCGATTTCGCACGGCGCGTGAGCTCTATACGGCCTGCCCGTCGGTGCGTGACGCGATGACGGCGGCGCCCGACGACCGGCCTTCGCTGGATTTCTGCCGCGGGCTTTTGCAGAGCCGGGTACCGGAAGAGTCGATAACATTCTGCGCCCACCTGCTGTCTGGTCGCGCCGCGGTGTGGTGGGGTCATGAATGCCTCGGCCATCTGACCGACTGGCTGGATGGCCGCGACGTCGAAACGCTGGCCATGTTGCGCAACTGGGTCGGCGCGCCTGCGGATCCGGACTGCGCGACGGCCTTGCATATCGCTGCTTCAGTCGATGCCCAAACCCCCGTCTCCTGGCTGGTGCAGGCTGCCTATGCTCTGTCCGAGGCGTCCTCATCGGCTGCCTGCGAGGCCGCGCGCGGCGTCAACACCGGCGTCCTGGCGGCGCTCGCCCGGGTCAATTTGGAGGAGCGCGCGGCGGTGCTGTTGGCGTTTGCGGAAATGGGCATGCAACTGGCCGAACTCGAGGCATTGCGCCAGACAGCCGGCGCGGCGAGCTGACCTGTTCGTGTTCCGTCAGTTCGCCGGCGTTCCGCACCTCATTGGCAGCCATTCTGGGCCCAGTTGCGCAGCGCGGCCTTGAACTGAGTACCGAGCGGATGCTTCAAGCGCACGACCATGTCGGGGTTAGGCACGTAGGTCTTAGCCTGGTCGCATAAAAGCTGCTTCGTCCATTGGTGGCAGCCGCTGCATTCGCGGTCCCAGACGGATTTGTCGAGACCTTCGATCGGGCTGAAGAGCGGCTTGCCCTGCAGGAGTTGGGCGATGCTACGGTTGTCGATCGCTGGGTCGCCGAATTTCAAGGGGATGTCGAAGAAGACAGGCGCGTTCGATGGCAGTTTCGGAAGCTTGGCCAGGGCGGCGTCGAACGAGGCTCGGTCGGCGGCGGCCGGCGCCGGCGCCGCGCCAGCGGGTGGCGTCCCCTGGTCGGCCGGCGGCGTCGCTTCGCCAACCACGATCGGAGCGGGCGAATCTTTCCGCTTCTGGAGCACGACATCGGTACTCAGTGATCCCCCGATCCACGGCTTCTGCTGGCCAGCTGTCGATTGGCTGACATCGGCGGTCACGCGGTTCATCGTCTCGGCGATCGAAAGATCTGGTTCGCCGAGATGCGCCAGCAGCGCGGCCGAAAATGCCGACGGCTCGTCGTTGCCGCCTCTGGCAATGGTATCCGGACTGGCGGCAGAAACGATAAGGCTGCCGGTGTCGCCCGTTCCGATCGGAATTTCGGCCAGCCCGCTGCGGGCCTCCATGTCGGACGATGCTGCAAGCGCATCCGCGAGCGGATTGGCGCGGCTGGCGTCGAGGAAGACAAGGCGCACGCCGGTCTCGCGTGACATGTGCCGCAGGACCAGATCGAGCGGAATTGTCTCGAAATCGATCGCAGAGTCATCCTGCAGCGCCGCGTCCACCGGCATCAGATAATTCTTGCCGGATGCCTGCAGCGCATATCCCGCATAGTAGAAGAGAGCGATATCTGCGCCGCGTACCTGCTTGGCGAACTTGGCGATCGTCGCCAGCGCCTCAGCCTTGGTCTGGTCGAACCCGGATACGACCTCGAAGTCGAGGCCCTGCAGCTTGTCGGCAATCGCTTGTGCGTCATGGACCGAGACAGCCAGCGCCGGAGCGTTCTGATAGGCCGCGTTGCCGAGCACCAGTGCCAAGCGCCTCTCCGCCTGGGCGGCACCCATGCCGAAAGTAGCGAAAATCAGCACAAGGGCTGCCTGCGCCAGCAGGCGCGCCGTCCATGGCTTGGTTCGATCGCTCACGCCCGTCGCCCGCATCTGCTAGTTGACCATATGCGTCGCCGAGAACTGGATACGGCGGTTGAGCGCCTTGTTCTTTGGCGTATCGTTTGGAGTGATCGGATTCATCTCGCCATAGCCTGCGACCGTCAGCTGCGCGATCGGGACGCCAGCGGCCGCGAGTGCGTCAGCGACGGCCTGTGCCCGGCGCTGCGACAGGAGTTCGTTGGCAGCCGGAGGGCCGTCGGAATCCGTATGCCCCGCTACCTCCACCTTGAGGCTCGGGCATTTGCCCATGACGCTGACCACCTCGTCGAGCAGCGGTTTGCTCCTGGCGTCGAGCTTGGCGCTGGCCGTGCGGAAATAGATCGCCTGCGTGCGCGACAGCACGTCAAAGCGGTTCATGCATTCTTCATCGCTGAAGTTGGATTTCAGGGCGTCGGTCTCCACGGGCCCGACATTGGCGGCGACGGGCTGTGGCGGCGTGGCAGGCGTCATGCCATCGGCGTTGAAGACGAAGTCGAATGACACCGATGCCGTCGGCACGATGCTTGAGACGTTCGCGGCCTGCTGCAGCTTCTCGATGTTGGGAAGCAGTCCGAAATCGGCGGCGTTGACCGCTACCGGAGCCGCGGAGGCCACGGAGACCTGCGTGTCCGTGATCATGGTGACGATCACGTCTGCGCTGAGATCCTTGTCGACGCCATGCAGGCTGAGATGGAAGGGCAGCTTGGTCGTCATGCGCCGCTTGGCGGCGAGGTCGGCAAAAGCTGTCGGATCGACCTTCGCCGTGACTTCCGCGGTCGGATACTGGAAGGTCTCGAAGAACAGGAAGCGCATGCGCACATTGCGCAAGTCGATGCTGGTATCCACCGAGTTCAGGTCGAATGTGATCTTGGCGTCGCCATCCGGCGTAAGCGTGCCAGCGATGTTGCGGATCTTGTTGGTCTCTACGATCGTGTTCTTCTTGACCGACTGGTAGCTGAGCGTCGAACTGGTCGGGTCGAGCGTCCAGCCTGTCGGCGCTGCGGCCGCGGCGCCCGATATCGCCAGCAACGCCAGCATTGCCAAGGCGGCCGTTGCGGCATCGCGCCGAGCCATCGACGCGACCGACCTCACGATCTGCACGAACCCCACGACCCTGCGCATGGACCCCTCCGCAATTGGAAAAGAAACCCTCAGTCGCAAGGCGCAGCCGCCGTGCATCGCATATAGTCAGGCGCATAGATCAGGATTCACGCGGCCGACTTTAGCCCGTTGATTCCAAGTATGTCTTGATCTCGCATTCGCCGCATGAGTTCACGATACATGCCTGAGTATAGAACACCTGAAACCTGTCATTGGGCAAGCCCACACCTCGTGTCCGCTGGGCTGCATCACGAGGTCGAGCGCATTTCCGACATCCATCGATCGCTTTAGATAAGCGTCCTTGCCGCGCAGCGTCTGATCCAGCGGGACCTCGGCTTCCAGACGGAAGCGACTAAAGCGCGGGAGCGCTGTCGCCCCACGGCGCGAAATTAACGCCAAAGTGATCGGCCGCCTTCAGCTGCTGCTGCAGCTCGGGCAGATAGTCGGCGGCGTGGCGAAGCGGTGTCGCGGGCGGCGCGGCTAGAGCGAGGGGCGTTACAAGCGCCAGAACGATTGCCGGCTCGGCAGGCGGCGCGATGCCGGAAAAATCGACCTTGAATACTTCATTGCCGAATTCGGCACGCTCGGTGCTGAAGTCGTTCAGTGGCCAGACGGCTCCGGTTTTGTCGACCAGAAGCAGGGTGACGGCTTCGGCATTCGGATTGCCAACCCTGATCTCCGCTGTGCCACCCCGGCCGCCTGCAACAGAAATCGGCGCCCATATGGCATCAGCCCGAATGGCATTCAGGAAATCTGCGGCAGCACATTGTGACGCGAAAATCGCCGACGCGTCGATCACGCCTTGCCCGCCGCCAGCCTGCGCGAGCGTGTCTCGAATTTTCTCGAAGGGCTCGCGCGACTGTCCGATACCGCGAATATGGGTTGCGGACGGTCCACTATTTCCGTCGGCCTTATAGAGCGCGAAGAAGCAGCCGTTCGGTGTGGGAGGCGGTGACGGCAGCGGCTGGGGGCCGGTGCCGATCACCCACCACGCTACGGGGAGGGCTATAACGCCAACGGTCGCGAGCCCCGCGATCAACAAACGCCGCCTTCCCCAAGCTGTCGCCGGGGCATTTGCGCCCTGAGCGTCAGGCGGCGACGAGCGCTTCAATTCGGCGTCCCCTGCCATCGCGGGTGGATGGCTGGACAGCGGCGGCTTACTCAAGGGGGTACTGCCAGCAGGTGCCGAACCGATCGGCGCCGTGCTTGCGGCGACGGCCGACGCATGGCTCCAAGGCGGGTTGCTGGGAGGGACGAGCGGCGGAATCGAAGACTCGAGCCGCGGCGGTATGGATGTCGTATCGGGCAACTGCGAATGGTCCGACACCGGTGGCTCGTCAGCCGGGGGCGTGACGCGTGCCGGCTCCGGGGCTGCTGCAGGCGGCTCGACAAGCAGCGTCACGGCCATGTCGCCACGCAACATCGCGGCAACGTCGGTCGCATTGGCCGGGCGCCGGGACGGATCGGGCTGCAGCAACGCCTGGAGGATGCCGCAGATCTCGGACGGAATAGCCTGGAGGTCGGGCAGGCGTTGGCGCTTCTCGATCAACTCGATCAGTGAGCCTTGCATGTCGAGCGGCCGGCCGGTCAGCGACGCCGCCATGACCAGGCCCAGGCTGTACAGATCAGACTTCGCCGTCACTTCGCCGCCGGCGAGCCCTAGTTGTTCCGGCGAGACAAAGTTGAACTTGCCGGCGAATTTGCTGCCGATCAGAGTGGTCGCCTTGCCTTCGATCTGTCGCGCGATGCCGAAGTCGATGATCTTCGGCGCATCAACCGCGCCATTATCGAGAATGATGTTGTCGGGCGACAAATCGCGGTGAACGATGCCGGCCCGGTGCGCGAGAGCAAGCCCCTGAGCTACAGGCAGAAAAAGCCGTCGCGCTTCATCGATCGACAAGGGCGTGTCAGCGATACGTTCCGCCAGGGACGGCCCTTCGACGAACTCCATTGCCAGATAAGGCATCCCAAGCGTCGGATCACGTGAGAAGCTGTAGTAGCGAACAATGTTGGGATGGTGCAGGCGCGCCACCATCATGGCTTCCTTGCGGAAGAGCGAGAATATCATTGTGTCGCTGGCGAACTCGGTCCGGATCGTCTTGATGGCTACGGGTTCGCCGGTCTCGATATTGTGGCCGCGATAGATTTGTCCCATGCCGCCGGTGGCGATCAGTACGTCGATTTCGTAAGTGTCGTTGAGATGGGTCCCAGGCTCCAGGGCATCGGAGCCGGCCAGGAGGCCCGTTCGGTCGCCATCGGTCATCACAGCCTTTCCTCCGGACCCCGATCTGCAAACAAGGCGACCTCCTCGCCCAAGGGCGTCGCCGGGCGGATTGCCACGACCACGACCGAGACATTGTCAGTGGCCCCTCGCTCCAGCGTAAGATCGATCAGCCGGCGGCAGGCCTCGTCCGGCGCGGTATTCCGCAGGACATCGCCAATCTCCGCATCCTCCACATGGGCAGTCAGCCCATCGCTGCAGATGAGGAAGCGATCGCCAGCCTCGATCAGGCCCTGCACGATCTCAAGAAAGGGATATTCGTCGACGCCGATTGCATGCCTGATAACGTTCCGGCGCGGCCATGATCGTGCATCTTCGACCGAAAGTACCCCGGTGTCGACCAGCGCTTGCACCTCCGTGTGGTCGTGCGTCAGCTGTGTGAGGCGGTTATCTCGCCAGTGATAGACGCGACTGTCGCCGGACCACACACAGGCAAAGCGCGCCTCGAAGATCAAAAGCGCTGCGAGCGTCGCCCCCATGACGCCTCGTCCGCGGGACGCTGCAATACCCAGGATCTCCGCATTTGCGAGATGAACGCGATCCTCGAACCGCGCCCTGAGATCGAGAGCCGAACTCGGCCGTCCGATCGACTGCAGCCGATCGATGATCTCTGTGCTGGCGACCTCGCCCGCATCGTGGCCACCCATGCCGTCCGCCACGGCGAATAATCCGCTCTCGATCGAAACCAGGAAGCGGTCCTCGTTGATCTGGCGGACAAGGCCCACATGACTATCGCCGCATGCCACGACGTCGAAGACATGCTGCGCCATCGCCGACCGCTCCCCGCTACAGCCTGCACGCACAATCTGTCACGATAGTTTGCCGCACAAGCCTCTTGGCTGATATTCATCCAATCGTATCACTTCGCCTTTGTGCACGAAATCTGCTCCGTCACATGTCAAGGCTGAACAACTGCTCAGCCGGTGGAGCGACGGAACGGCCAAAGAGGACGTTTCGGGTCGCCAGATGCTTCTGGCTGACTTGAAATCGCCTGATGACGTCGTCTATCGTATCACGGCTATTGTTGGGACCGTTCGAAACCGGCATCCGCCTTTGCAGATTCTGGAAACGAGGGCAAAAGCAGCCCTGAGTTGCGTCGGGAACCGTATCAATTGGCTGCGCCAGATGTTCATTCAATGGTGGCCGATGGGCGCGTTGCATGCGCTGGGTCGAAATTACCTTCGATGCATACTGCGCGTCTATTTCAGGCTGATCCTTGCGGCGCTTGCGCGGGCAGGGGAGGTGGCCGCTCCGGCGGTGCCCGTGAGACGATTACCCGATCCCGCTTGCGCAGCCTCAGAATATGACGGGAACCCAGCCCCCCGGCAACTTCGCCACCTCTGCGTTGCCGATCGGCGCGGTTCTCCAAGAATATCGTATTGATGGGCAACTCGGACAATCCGGCCTGGGCTTCGCCTATCTTGCTTGGGATATGGAGTTGCAGCGCCACGTCGCGATCGCCGAGTATTTTCCGTTAGCCCTGGCGACGCGCAAGCCGGATGGATCAGTCGCCCCCGCGCTGGCATCCCATCAGGCTGCCTTCGATGCCGGCGCGGAAGCGTTTGTCGAGCATGGTCGACTGCTCGGCCGCATCGAGCACCCCAATATTGCCGCCGTGCGACGGTCGTTTCGATTGAACGGCACCGCCTATCTCGTTTTGCGCCACGAGGCCGGCTCAACTCTGCGTCAGGCATTGCTGGACGGATCAATCGACGAGAAACGGCTGACCACGATATTGCGTGCCGTGATGGACGGCTTGGAAACGATGCATCGCGCCTCAATCCTTCATCGCGGCATCACGCCAGACGCCATCATACTCAGCGACAATCGCCGCGACGATGGCGGGGAAGTGCCTGTCATCGTTGACTTCGGCGCCGTTCGTGACATCAGCAAGCCATTTCAAGACGATAGCCTTGCGGCCGGTTCGGCTGGCTTCGCGCCGCCGGAGCAGTATGGCCCTCTCGATGACGAGGGTCCCTGGACGGATATCTATGCCGTTGGCGCCACGGCCCTCTATTGCATTTGCGGCGAGACGCCGCCCCATTCGCTGGAGAGGGCCCGGGAAGATAGGCTCGTCCCCGCGGTGGAGGCTGGCGCGGGACGGTACAGCGCGCCCTTCCTCGCCCTCATCGACCGTATGCTCCAGCTCGATCGCTTCCAGCGGCCACAAAGCGCCGGCGAAGTCAGCGCCGAACTGGCCGCGATGCCGCCGATCGGGAACCAGATCGGGCAAGGCATCTTTCCAGCCACGGATCTCCCACGGACCGGCGCGTCCGGAAGCGAGCTTTCAGCGACCGCCATCGCCTCGACGATGCTGCGCGGATCATCGCCTATGCCGCCTTCTGTGGGTCCTGATGACGAGGCAGCGAAGACGGTGCTTCGGGCATGGGAATCCCCCTACGATCCGCTATCGGACGCGGACGCCTTCATCGCGCCACCGCCGTTGCCACCCGAGCGCCGGCCCCCGCCAGGGCGTCGCGGCATGGGCATGTGGATTTGGCTCTTCCTCGTAGTGCTGGCTGTGCTTGCCGGTCTTGCCTATGCTTATCGCGGTCCTGCTCGCGAAGTCGCTTGCAACCGGCTCGACGCATTCTGTCAGCCGGACGATATCGCGTATCATGAGTTTACCGCGTGCACGGCGACGCGGTCGGCTTGCGGCGCGGCCGCCTGCGGGCTCGGCGTCGCTGACAGCTTTGCGAGCAGCCGCCACCGGGCCGAGGTGGAAAAGCGCATCACCGATGATGTAGCGAGCTGCCTCGACCAGCGGATCGCCGCGTTGCCGCCGCCCGGTGATTGTGCCGCCCTGCGTTGGCCGCGTCGCTCGGACGTGCGCGCCGAGGCGTCGGCTGTGGATCTCACTGCTGCAATCCTCCGCGGCCGCAAGTCTTGGACGGCGATGATCGCCGACGATAGCGCCGATCCGACGCAACTCTTACTGCTGGGCGAGTTGTTGCTTGGCCTTGACGGTGCGGCAGACGCCGAGGCGCAGGGTTTCGAAGCGATCTATGCCTCTGCCTATCGTGGGTTTGTCCCCGCGCTGGCCTGGATGGCGTCCGCTTATGATCCGACGATCACGACCACCGCCCGGCCGGCTGGAATTGACCTCGATGCCGGAAATGCCATCAGTTACTATCGGAAGCTGGCAAACAACTGCCCTGAGATCGCCGAGCAGGCGACGAAACAGGTTTGCGCCTGGCTTTCGCAGCAACGCAAGACCGGCAAGTCAGATGTCCTTTGGGTGCTGTCTGCCGAATGTTCAGGGAAGTGATCATGTCGAAACGATCGCCCGGCTGCATCGCATGTGGAAAATCTGCGGGACGTGCCGTTGTCCTGCTGATCAGCTTGGCGATCGCCAGCCTTGCCAGTCTGGCCTCGCACGCCGCCGCAGACACCCGCGAGGCCATGCTCGAGCCTGGCAAGCGCACGCTCTACCAACGGGTCATCATAAAGCCGAACGCCGTCGTCACCGATGACTGCGATGTGGACGCGACGTCAGGAACCAAGCTTCCCGCGTTCTCGATTTACTATGTCTATAGCCGCGATGATCGCTGCGTGGAGATCGGAGCCAACACCAACGGGCTGGCCAAGGGTTTCGTGAAGCGCGACATGACGGTCGACTGGATGCAATCGATCGTGGTGGCATTCAACAATCGGGAGGATGCTGGCCGGCAACGACAGCTCCTTTTCAAAGATAAGGAGGCCTTGCAGCAGGCAACCGATCCGTCCACCGGCGTCGCCGGTCTTGCCGATCTGAGATCAAAGGCCGAGACAGGGACGTTGCAGGACTCCTCGGGCGTGATCGCCATCGAGCCAGCCGGTGTCGTGGATATCGAGCAGAACTTCTACGTGATGCCGATCCTCGACTTCCAGTCGGTCTTCCTGACCGATGGCAAAGACGGGAACTTCCAGCGGCTGAATTTTCTGCGCATTGGCGCCGTTTCGGACGTGCGTTCGCCCGATGCTCCGCCCCGCCCACTCCAGCCTGAGGCGAAACCCACAGCCGCGCTGGCCTTCATCATCGATACGACCCGCTCGATGCAGCCCTATATCGACCAGGCGACCGATGTCGTTCGGCAGATCCAGTCGAAGCTCAGCGCGGATGATGTCGGCGACGACGTCCGCTTCGGCATCATTGGATTTCGTCAGTCCGTCGAGAAGAATCCCGGCGTCGAATACCATGTGAAGACGTTCTTGCCGCTTGGGCCGCAGTCCGGCGCCCAGGCTTTGCTTGGCGAGTTGACGAAGGTCAACGCCGCGACCATTCCCACGCGCGGCTTTGACGAGGATTCATTCGGGGCCGTACGCGAAGCGATCGATAAGCTCGACTGGTCCGGCTCGCAGGCACGGATTGCCGTTCTCATCACCGATGCCGGGCCTGCCGAAACCGAAAGCGCGGACTCGCTGGCTGGCGGCATGGGCGCAGACCAACTGGCCGATCTGGCGCGGCGAAAGGGCATCCGCTTCTTCGTCATGCATCTGCGCACGCCCCCTGGCAGGCAGGATCACGATTTTGCCGAGGGTGAATATCGCAAGCTGACGACGGTCGATGGCCACGATGCCTATCTGCCGATCGCCGAAGGCAAGATCAGCGAGTTCGGCCAGCAGATGCAACAGCTCTGCGACACCATCATCAATCTCATCCACGCGACGGAGAAGGGCGAAGCTCTGCAACCAGTCGATTCGAGCCCGTCGGCGGCGGTCATGGCGCGTGTCGGGCGGGCGCTTCAACTCGAATATTTCGGGCAGCGCCAGGATGCGACCGTGCCACAGTTCTTCGAGGCGTGGACCACGGACATGTCGCTGGAGGATCCGTCCGTACCAGCGCTCGACGAACGAGTGATGCTGACGAAGAACCAGCTCTCGTCGCTGGCCGAGGCCCTCAGACCCATCGTCGAGCAGGGCGAGGCGCCCGGCTCGCAGGCCGATCCGGCGGATTTCTTCCGCCGCGTTCAGGAACTCGCGGCGAGGGCCAATAACGATACCAGGCAGATTTCCGACGGCACGCCGCTGGGTGAAGTCCTTGGCGAGTATTTGCAGGATCTGCCGTATCGCAGCTATGTTCTAAACTTGACGGGCGCCGATTGGGTTAGCTTCAATCGTCAGAAGCAGCGCGAGATTCTCTCGATGCTGAAATCGAAGCTTGCCTATTACGAAATGATTCACAGCACTCCATCCAAGTGGATCAAGCTGGACGAGGACGCCGACGACGGAGAGGTGGTCACTTTGGTCCCCCTCTTTCAGCTCCCCTAGATTGACGTAGGCACTATGGCCGAGCTTCGGATCCAGAACGCAGTCAAGGTGCTCATGGAGCCGCATCGGCAGTTTCGTCTCGAGATTCGCGAGTTGAAGCTTTCCCCGGGGGACCGGATTGCGATCCTTGGTCCAACCGGATCGGGCAAGACGACCGCGATGGATCTGCTGGCGCTCGCCGGGTTACCGACCTCTGCCGACTTGTTCGAACTGAGGGATGAGCGGGGGGGCGTCCTCGACCTCAGGAACATCCGTTCCGACTCCGCCCTTGCCAAGCTGCGCGCGCGCCATTTTGGCTATGTACTTCAGAGCAACCCGCTTTTCAGTTTCATGACCATCCGCGAAAATTGCGGCTTGAGCCAGATGGTCTCGGGGCGCGTCGACAGGCCCTTCGTGGATCAGTTGCTCGGCGCGCTCGACCTGGCCGACGCGTCGGAAAGCCGGGTGAGCACGCTGTCGGTCGGCCAGCGCCAGAAGCTCGCGGTCGGGCGCGCGCTCGCGCATCGTCCGCAGTTTGTGCTGTGCGACGAGCCGACCGCCGCGCTCGACTCAGGAAGTGCCGATGCGCTCATTGCGATGCTGGTCCGGCTCGCCGGCGCTGCTGGCTCCTGCGTCGTCATCATCACGCATGACCAGGCGCTACCGCGTAAGCACGGCTTTGACATCTACCGCATGCATCCGATCACGACGACCATGCGCGGCTCGAGACTCCTGCCGGAAAAGATGCGGTCATCATGATCGGGCTTCGTCTCTCCTTGCAGTTCGTGCGCCGCCGGCCGCTCGCTCTTATCGTTCCAGCGGTAGCCGTGGCTGGCTGTCTGATCCCGATCATGATCATCTGGTCGTTGAAGGCGGGATATGTCGAGCCGCTCATTACCGAGCTTCAGAGCAATCCGCGCAATCTCGAGGTGCGCCTGCGCGGTGACCGCACGCTCACCGCGGCTGATATCGCCGCCATGATCAGCCTGCCCGGAATCGGCTATATCGCGCCCACCACCCGTGGACTGGCGTTGCGAGTTTTCGTCGGACGTCCAGGCGAGCTGAGTCAGTCCGATGCCTCGCTGCTACCCTCGTCGGCAGGCGACCCGCTTCTGCAGGCATTGGAGCCGCCCGCCGGGGATACGGTCATCGTGACGCGGGATGTCGTTCGCGACCTCGGCCTCAAGATCGGTGACATGCTCGAAGTGCGCGCGATCCGGTATGACGCCGGCGATATCTTGCGGATTCCACTCCGCGTGACGGGCGAACTCGCCCCCGCCACGCTCGCCGGCAGGCGGCTGCTTGTTCAGCAATCGATCATCCTCGATATCGAGGACTTCGTCGACGGATATGCTGTTCCGGCCCACAATGTTGGGGGACGGCCGCCCTCCGAGCGACCGAGGACATTCGCCAACGCCCGCATCTATGCGGACAAGCTGGAAAGCGTCACGCCGCTCGTGCGGGCACTGGAAGATCTCGGCAATGTCCCGGAGTCCGACGAGGCTGCGATTGCCTCGGCACTGGCGCTTCAGAGCGGCACGGCGATGCTGGCGCTGATCTTCGCGTTGACTCTGTCGATCGGCGCCGCGATCAGTGTCTGGAGTGCGTTGGGACAGGCGTTGATCCCCCAAAAACGTGTCGTCGCCCTTTTCCGCCTGATGGGTGGAACGCGCTTTGATGTCGTCGCATTTGTGGCCCTCATCGATCTTTGCATCATGCTTTCGGCACTGCTGATCGCCAGCGCGGGATATACTGTCGCCCGCCTGCTGATCGAAAGCCGCTTCCACATTGAGGTGCACCTTCCGCTGCAACAGGCCATCGCTACCGCTGTAGCGGTCGTGGCGGCCGCTCTCATCATCGGTATGGCGTTTGCGTACTCGTTCATGGCTATCGACATGAAGGAAGCATTGTCCAATGAGACATGAACGCTTCGCCGCCTTTGTTGTCGTCATGCTATCGGCCGTGCCGACATTCGCCGCGGGTTGGCCGCCTCCCGTCTTCAACCCGCATCCTCTTCCAGATGATTACATCATCCCGTTGCCATGCGAGGGGAGTATGGCTTTCCGGCGGGTCAATACCGGCCAAATCGCTCCGTCGGATCCGCGGGCGCCGCTCTATGACGAGAGCTTCATGATGGGTCGCCCCGCGAGCGGCCAGCGGAGCTTCATCGAGAGCCGGCGGCCGGAATACATCACTGGCGCCGCCGATGACAAGAACGGAACCCGCTACTACCTGATCGGCAAGTACGAAGTCACCGTCGCGCAGTACAAGGCAGTGATGGCCGCCGACGCCAGCGGCTGTCCCGCGAGTTTCGGCCCCGCCGAAGCCATGCCGCAAACCTCGCTGAGCTGGTATGACGGCATGGAGTTCGGCCGCCGCCTGAGCAGTTGGCTCTATGCAGATCCACAGCGTCTTGGCGCCATATCGCAGGAAACCGGGCTGACTGATCCCTATATTCGCCTGCCGACCGAGGTGGAATGGGAGTTTGCAGCGCGCGGGGGCCTGCGTGTTTCCAACACCGAGCGAAGCGACGACCGGTTCCCGATGGGCAGCGGCGGCATCGATGCTTATGCCTGGACGAATGCTCCGCAATCGGCGCAGGGCAATGCGAAGCCGATCGGTACGCGCCGGCAGAATCCGCTCGGCCTATTCGATGTGTATGGCAACGCGGCAGAGATCGCCCAGGAGCCGTTTCGCCTCACGCGCGGAGACCGTCTTCATGGCGAGGTCGGTGGGTTCGTCGTTCGTGGCGGTTCGTATCTTGATGATCCGCAGGTCGTGAATTCGGCGCTCCGCGACGAGTATCCGTTCTTTACTAGCGCGGGCTCGCGAGGCGAGTTCCGCCTAAGAGCGAATGGTATCCGCGTTATCTTTGGTGCCGCCATCCTCAACCGAGCCGTGGATATCGACGCATTCGAACGCGCGATGGATCATATCAGCAGCGATGCCAATGAAGCCATTGCACCGCTCGCGACAGCCGATCTCCAGCGGCTCGCCGCGCATCATGACGGCGACGCGATCGGAGAAGAGCTCAAGTCACTTCAGGGACAGCTCTCATCCGAGCTCATGCAGCGGCAAGAACTGGAGGGGCGCCTTGTCCGCAGCCTCATCGTCAATGCGGCGCTCATGGCGCGCGAGATGAACCTGACCGCTAAGGTAATGGACGTCTATTTTGAGTTTTCGCAGGACCAGACATCGACTTCGGAAGAGCGGCGCGTCTATCTCAATAAATTCAACGACAATAAGCTGAATCTCGATTTGTACTCCGATCAATATGCGAATATGATCAAGACCTTGAGCAGCGAGTATAACAACGAGGTCAGCCGGCAGGCCCTCGCGGCGAAGCGTGGGCTCATCGAGGCTGGCAATGCGGAGCTCTCGAACTTCGTGAGCGGTGTCGACCAAAATGTAGGGGCCGAGACCCGCGGAGAGCACGAGAATTCGCAAGCGATCGCGGCTAGCGTACTTGGTCGAGATCACACCTGGCTACCTCGATAGAGCAGAGCTTCGCCAGCGGTGCTCCAAGGGAATGCAAGATTAGTGTTGTCACGTTCGCGGGTATGAAGGATTCCACGGTAATTAGTCCCGACTGCTGGACGCGAGATGTCTGCGTGCTTGGATAGTCCGGGGCCGGCTCTGGTAATTATCGCGCGAATTCCATGTCGCGAGGCCTTCACACAAAGGACAGAGCGCGGAACTGTTCGATGTCTGGTATAGAATGTGGGTGGCACGTTTTGCCGCGCGGGTGAGTGCCTGTTGGGCTGGTATCCGCCTGTGGTTTGCTTGATCGGGGTGCTCTGAGTTCTTCAGTCTGCGACGGAGGATTCGATGATTTACGACGTACGGCCTGTGCGCGCGATACTGATGGTGGGGCCCATTCTAGTCAGCCTTCTCGCGGGGTGCCAGTCGACGACGGGTTCATCTGGGGGCGCCAGCTCTGCGGAAGCTGAGCTTCGCCAGATCGAGACGAAACGAATTGCCCAGGGCGTCGCCACCGGAGCGGCGACCGGTACAGCGACCGGCCTGGTCCTGTGGGCGATCACGGGCGAGGAAGCCTTTGCGGTCGGTGGTTTGGGCGCAGGCGCCGCTGCCGGCGGCGGCTATGCGGCGAACGTCAACAAGAAGGCCTCCGCGGAAGCCCGGGCGCAGGACTCGGCCAAGCAGGTTATCGCTCAGGCCAACGCCAATATCGCATCATACCGCAAGGTTGCGCGCGTCTCAGACCAAGTCGCGGCTGAAGCCAATGCCAAGATCACCAGCCTCAATGCCAAACTTGCGAAGGGTGAGGTTACGGCGGCCGAATACCGGGTTGAACTTGCAGGAGCCAAGCAGAACATTGCTTCGCTGCAGCGTAATATCACCGACGTCGACAGCGACATCAAGCAAGTCAGCCTGACGATCAAGGACGGGGGATCACCCGGCCTTACCTCCGTTCGCTCGCAGCTCGAAGCGGAGAAGGCGCAGCTCACTCAGAAGAAGGCGAAGCTGGCCGAAGCCTACAGCCGCGCCCCGAGCTCGGTCGGTATTGGCCTTTGAAGGCTTGTGGATACAGGGAGAAGCCGCGTGGCCGTCATCTGTTTGGCTATTGGGTGCAGGGGGTTCTCGACTGTTGTCGAACCAACGCGGGGAAGAGCGTGAAATGCACGACTGGTTACGCAGCTTTGCAGTCCTAGCGGGTCTCGCCAGTGCATCCGTGGTTCTGGCGTCCTGCCAGTCGACCTGTTCTGGCGATCCGCGCAAGGACGACTTGTTCTGCGCGCAGGCGGGGTTGTCCAGCGGGCGCTATTCACAGGAAACAAGCCGGTTGACCGGCGTCGCGAACGATAGCACCACCAAGGCCTCGGCCGCCAAAAGCGAGAGCGAACGCGCACTGCGTCGCGCCGAATCCTCGCAGGCACGCGCGGCAGAATTGTCCAGCAAACAGGCGGCACAGAACCGCCAGATTTCGGCGTTGCAGTCCCAAGTTGCTGCACTGCAACGTCAGCTTTCGTCAGCGCGTGCCGCCGGTCGTTCTGCCGAAACGCAAGATCTTGAGGCGCAGATCAAGAAGCTCAAGTCCGACATCGCGCAGCTCGGCGGCCTTTGACATCATGAAAGGCCGCGGCGCGCAGCACCTATACTGCTTAAGAAGTATGATGCCAATGGGCAACACGATAGAAGCATCATGAAATGTACACTCTGAAAATGTCCATCCTGTCGCTTGAGTGTCGCACGCGAGGTTTGATCGTGGCATATTGCGAATGAATGAGGATGGTGGGGGGATTGCAAATGAAATCCATCGTTGCGATCGCGGTTTGTGTGCAGTTTGCTCTGTTGGGACCTGCGTTTGCCGACAGCGCTGCTCGATTGACGGGAATTTCTGGCCCTGTGATGGTTGATAGCGGCGCAGGTTTCCAGAGTGTCCGTGAGCAGATTGATCTGGCGACTGGCAGCCGCGTGCTGGTGCGCCCAAAGGGCAAAGCCACTCTGACTTATAGAGATGGCTGCACGCTGACCTTGCAGCAATACACGATATCGTCGGTCGGCAGCCCGGATGCGTGCAATAAGCAGGCTCAGGTTGCCTCCGATGATGGTCGCAAGAAGGGATTGTTCTTGCAAAACGGGAACGGGGGCGGCTTCTTGTCCGCATTGACCTCCCCGGCCGGTGTCATTGCTCTCACTGGATTGGGAGTGACCACATTTGCGATCGTTGATGGCAACAACAATGTTGATGGCAACAACAATAATCCCGAAAATATTCCGATCAGCCCCTAGGGTGCGGTGATCAGCTAGTTATTGATCACGAACGGTGTTGTAGAAGAGCTCGATGTCATCGGACATATCGGTCCTGGCGGCGTCGCAGGCTCGATGGACCGTGCCCTTGATCCGGTCGGTCTTGAGCGCGTAGCTCTTCATAGCCGCGTTCGCTGTCGGGCTTGTACCGACGGCGCCTCGACAGCTTTGTCCGCAGAGACGGGTGGACGCAGCAGGACTCGAATCTGGAACCAGACCGTTATGAGCGGTCGACCCTAACCATTCCGCGATAGGTTCCCGGACCCGGACCCGGCTTAGCGGATCGGTTTCGCGCGGCACGAGGGGACTGGGTTCTCGACAGGCGCGTTGCCGGGACTGGCCGCGTCAGTCGGCAGCGGGCTCATGCGAAGTCGATATGTCGTCGGGATGCGCGAGGGGCAGCATGCCTTTGTAGATGCCGGGTTCGGAGCCCGGGATCGCGATCGCGCCGACCGAGCGGGCGTAGAAGCCGGTCGGCCCGGCGCCGCCGATGACGCCATAGGGATAGCCGACGGCGTGCATGTCGAGCAGCGTCGCCAGCAGCAGCGCATGGCCGATGCCGCGGCCGCGCAGGGCATCATCGACGCCCGTTGGGCCGAACAATCCCCGCGCGGTCGCGTCGTAGCAGGCAAAGCCGGCGATCGCCTCGTCCTTGACTGCGATCAGGCAGGAAGGCGGCTGGCGGCAGGTCGCGACCGTCGCCTCGCTGACCCAGCCCTGGCCGAAGCGCGGCCCGATCCAGTCGGCGAGCGCGCGAAGCTCGGGCGGCAGGATGCGGCGGATGACGACGCCTTCCTGCGCCATCCGCGCGTCGAGCACTGCATCGCGCTGGAGGTCATAGAGCTTGACCAGCATATCCGGCATGGATGGTTCCCTGAGGTCAGCCCTTGACGGCGCCGGCCGTGAGGCCCGCGACGATCCGGCGCTGGAAGATGAGGACGAGGACGATCAGCGGCAGCGTGACCGTTACCGAGGCGGCCATGATCTGGCCGAACGGATATTCGTAACGCGAGGAGCCGCCCATCAGGCCGATGGCGACCGGAACGGTCCGGTTTTCGTCGGTGAGGATGAAGGTCAAGGCGAACAGGAACTCGTTCCAGGCGAGGATGAAGGCAAGAATGCCGGTCGACGCCAGCGACGGCCCCATCAGCGGCAGCAGGATCTTCGTCAGGATGCGAAAATGCGAACAGCCGTCGATGATCGCGGCTTCCTCCAGCTCGCGCGGAAATTCGCGGATGAAGGTGGTGAGAATCCAAGTCGTGAAGGGAACCGTCGCCAGTAGATAGGTCAGGATCAGCGCACTCGGGCGGTTATAGAGCCCGAGCCAGTTGATCAGCTCGAACATGCCCGAGAGCACCACGACCTGCGGGAAGATCGAGATCATCAGGATCGTCATCAGCACCCCGCGCCGCTGCGGAAAATCAATGCGGCCCAGCGCGTAGGCGGCGGATATGCCGAGGATCAGCGACAGCGCCGTCGTCGATGAGGCGACGAAAGCGGAGTTGACCAGCGATCCCAGGAAGATCTTGTTCTCGTAGAGCGCCTTGTAATAGGTGAAGTCGAAGGCCGGCAGGAAGGTGTTGCGGTAAAGAGCGGCGCCTTGCTTGGTGGAGGAGACGATCGCCCAATAATAGGGGAAGAGCGTGTAGATCAGCACCAGCCCGACGGCGACGACGAGGAAGCCCTTCTTGATGCGGCGCTCGAGCCGATAGCTGGCCGAACTGCGCCGGCGGCGGGCGGGGAGGGCGAGGGCGGCGTCGGTCATGCTGCTTCTCCCGCCGCGCGATCAAGCCTGAGCACGCCGATGATGAGGATGGCGACGAAGGCGACGAGCAGAAACACCCAGGTCGAAGCCGCCGAGCCGATGCCGAGCTCCTGGAACGAGATCAGCCGGTTTCTCGCATAGATCGAGGCGGTCATGACCTGCTCGCTCGACGCCGCGAGCACATAGGCAAGGTCGAACATCCGCAGCGCGTCGAGGACGCGGAAGAGCACCGCGACCCCGATGGCGGGCTTCAGCAGCGGCAGCACGATCGACCAGAAGCGCTTCCAGGCGGGAATGCCGTCGACTTCGGCGGCCTCCATGATCTCGCCGGGGATCATCTGCAAACCGGCCAGGATCAACAGCACCATGAAGGGCGTGGTCATCCAGACGTCGATAAAGATGACGACGCCCATGATCAGCGAGCCATTCGCCGTCCACGCGATGCCGTGATCGATCAGGCCCATCGAGATCAGTACCTGGTTCAGCACGCCGAACTGGTCGTTTAGCATCCATTCCCACATCTTGGTTGCCACCACGACCGGGATCGCCCAGGGGACGAGGATCGCCGCGCGGACGAGCCCGCGACCGGGGATCGCCTGATTGATCAGCAATGCGATGCCAAGACCGAGCACGGTCTCAATGGCGACCGAGACGACCGTGAAGGTCAGCGTGTTGCGGACGGCGATCCACCAGGTCCGATCGCCGATCACCTCGAGATAGTTATCGAATCCGATCAGCGAATAATTGGTCGGATCGTCAAGATAGGCGTCGGTGAACGAGAAATAGAAGGTCCGCGCCAGCGGCCAGACTGCGACGACCAGCATCGCGATCAGCATCGGCGCCATGAACATCCAGGCCGCGCGGCGGTCGGCGCGGGCGAGCTTGAGGCTCATGCGGCCATCCCTCCGCCCGATGGTTGCGCCACGGCTGCCGCGGAACGTTCGTGGCTTGCGGCGTGGTCGAGCCGGGCGCCGCTTTCCTCGAACAGGAAGAGGTCCTCGTCGCGGAAGGACAGTCCGACCTTGGTGTCGCGATCCTCGCGCGGACGGGCTGGCAGTCGGATGACCCAGCTGTTGTCGGCATCGAGGCGGACATAGGCGAAATGCTCGTGACCGAGATCCTCGATCCGCTCGATGACACCATCGAGCCGCCCGCTGCCGGGGGCGACGATCGACAGCGCCTCGGGGCGGACGCCGATCGTTGCCGGCGTCGAGCGGTTGCCCGTCACATGGCTTTCGACGCGGAGGCCGCCGGGGCCGGCGAGGAGCCAGTCTGCGCCGACGCCGGTCGCCTTGACCGGCGAGAAGTTCATGCGCGGGCTGCCGACGAAGCCGGCCACGAAGCGGCTTTTTGGCGTGTGGTAGAGCTCCTGCGGACTGCCGACCTGTTCGATGACGCCGTGATTGAGCACGACGATACGATCGGCCAGCGTCATCGCCTCGGCCTGGTCATGCGTCACATAGATCATCGTCGTGCCGATATCGTCGTGCAGCCGGGCGATCTCGATGCGCATTTCCATGCGCAGATCGCTGTCGAGGTTCGACAGCGGCTCATCGAACAGGAACACTTCGGGCTTGCGGACAAGGGCGCGGCCGATGGCGACGCGCTGGCGCTGGCCGCCGGAAAGCTCGCGCGGACGGCGGGCGAGCAGGTGGTCGACCTTCAGCAGCTTCGCGACCTCGGCGACCTTGTTGCGCACCGCGTCACGGCCAAGGCCCAGCGTTTCGAGAGCGAAACCGATATTGCGGGCGACCGTCATATGCGGATAGAGCGCATAGGACTGGAAGACGAAGGCGATGCCGCGCTTCGAGGCCGGCACGTCGGTGACCGGCTCACCGCCGATGGAAATCTCGCCCTCGGTGACCGGGACGAGTCCGGCGATGAGGCGCAGCAGCGTCGACTTCCCGCAGCCGGACGGGCCGACAAAGACGATGAATTCGCCGTCGCGGATCGCAAGGTCGACGCCGCGGATGACGGGATTGCCGCCATAGCTTTTCGAAACGGATTTCAGCTCGACCGATGCCATTGGGTCTCCGGCAGATGCGGCGGATAGGGGCTAGGGTTCGTTTGCCGTTCCTGGCGAAGGTCTCCTGGACCATCCGCCACGACTGTCATGCCGGCGCTCGTCCGGGTATCCAGGCCTTGCTCCCGCCGTGACTGGAAGGCGCTGTGGATGGCCGGGACAAGCCCGGCCATGACAGTTGCTTGGGCGTAGGCGAGAGGCGCCGGAGCGCCCCTGCCGTCAGCGGCTTTCCTTCAGCTTGTCCAGCCGCGCCGAGAGCTTGGCGAGGCCCGCCTTGACGTCCTCGTCGCCGGTCAGCATGTCGTGCACCGCGCGATAGAAGGCCTGCGACACGCGGTTATAGCTCGTGCCGGTATAGCCCGAGGGACGGGTCGCGCTGTCGGCGAAGGCCGGCTGGGTGTCTTTGAGGAAGGGCAGCTTCGCCAGGACGTCCGGGTCCGTATAGAGCGCCGAGATGGAGGGGTTATAGGCGCCCTCGATCGCGCGCATCTTCTGCATGTCGGGGCCGGTGATGAAGCGGACGAATTCGGCGGCCAGCTCCGGCTTGGCGCTGTACTTGTTGACGCCGAAATACATCGGGCCAAGGCAGCCGCTCGACTTTTCGCCGACTTTGCCAACCGGCAGCGGCATCATGCCGACCTTGCCGACGATCGGTCCACCGCCGCCCTGCGAGGTGCCCCAGACATAGGGCCAGTTGCGATGGAACACCGAATTGCCGGCCTCGAACACGGCGCGCGAGGCTTCCTCGTCATAGCCAAGCACGCCTTCGGGCGAAATGGTGCCGATCCAGCCCTTGGCCTTCTCGATCGCCTCGGCTGCCGCCGGATTGTCGATCGTGACCTTGCCGTCGTCGGCGATGATCGTGCCGCCGCCATTCGACGCGATGAGCTCGATCGCGTCGCAGGTCAGACCTTCATAGCTCTTGGCCTGCCAGGTATAGCCCCACATGTCCTTGCTGCCGGCGGCGCGTTCCTTGTCCTGGATTTCCTTCGCCTGCGTGGCGAGTTCGTCCCAGGTCTTCGGCGGCTGCATGCCGTATTTCTCGAGCAGGTCCTTGCGATAGAACATCAGCCCGACATCCATATAGGCGGGCATGGCGATCAGCTGGCCATTGATGTCGCCGGCGCCGAGCGTCGACTTGAAATGAGCGTCCTGCTCGGCCTGCGGCACCATCGCCTTGATGTCGAGCAGGTTGTTCTTGAACATGCCGAGCCAGATCACGTCGAGGAACAGCACATCGACGTCGCTCGACTTGGCCGCCAGCAACTGCTGATAGAGCGGGATGGCGTCATCGAGCTGCGCCGGCATCTTGTTGATCTTGGCTTCGTTGCCGGTCTTGGCCTTCCATGCGTCAGCGGCCTTGACGCAGAGGTCGTAATCGGTCGCGCCACAGAAGACGGAGACCGTATCGGCCCGCGCCGTGCCGGCGGCGAGCGCAAGAAGCATGCTGGCGCCGAGCGCGAGCTTTTTAAGCGACATGGATGAATTCCTCTGTTCCCTGTGGAGCGGCCTTGCCGCGGCGGGCGGAACTCTTTTGGCTCCTGCCGCACGTCGATATTACCACTGGATATATCCAGGCATGTCAATATGGTCGTGAAGCCGGCTAGCCACGCAGAGGGCATCTGGCGGCAGGGAGACGAAGGATGGCAGTGGGGACGGGCCGGTACATCACCGGCCAGGACGAAGCGAGCGCCGCCGGGAACGCGATCGATGCCGGGGCGATGCCACCCGGCGACGATCATCTCGGCACGGCGGCGGGAATCAGCAGAGCGGATCCGCGTCCGCTGCATCGCCAGGTGCATGGCGCGATCATCGAGGCGATCGAGACCGGGCGGCTGCCACGAAACGGCAAGCTGCCATCGGAACGGGAACTGGTCGACCTGTTCGGCGTCAGCCGAATCACTATCCGCCACGCCATGCGCGATCTGGTTCAGCAGGGCTTCCTGCAGAGCCAGCCGGGCAAGGGCTTCTATGTCGCCGTGCCGCAGCGCGGCTTCGAACTGCATCTCTTGAAGAGCTTCACCGCCACGGCGCTCGCCAACGGCCGCAGCCCCGGCCAGCGGCTGATCGAAGCGCGCATCTATCGCGCGCCGCTCGAGATCACGCGCCCGCTGTTCCTGCCAGAGGGGGCGGAGGTGGTGGTCCTGTCGCGCCTCAGATTGCTCGACGATGTGCCGGTGGTGATCCAGACCGACTGGATGTCGGCGGCGCGCGCGCCCGGCCTGATCGATCTCGACTGGTCGTCACCGAATCGCTCGCTCTATGCCGAGATCCGCGAGCGCTATCGCATCCGTCCGGTCCGCGGCCAGACGACGCTGAGCGCCCGGCTGGCGAGCCAGGACGAATCGGAGCGGCTTGGCCTGGTTCCGCCTGCCGCCGTTCTGACAGTCGACCAGATCGCGTTCGACGCGCGCAACAGGGCCGTAAACCTGACGACGCTGGTGCACCATCCGGAGCGCTATCCGCTGACGCTGGCCCAGTCCGAAAGCGGCGATATCGAGCAGATCTGACGCCGCCCTAAGCCTGGCCATCCACCGGCCAGAGACGGTGGCTTATCTTCCGGCGGAGTTTCTTGAGCCGCCCAAGGGGGCTGCGCGCCCGGGCGGCTGCTTTCAGAGCCTGGCGCTCGGCCTCGGCAATCTCGGCGAGGCGCCGCGCCTCTTCGGCCGCTTGCGCCGCAAGGAGCAGGTCCAGTTCGGCGTGGACTTCAGCGGTCGCGACGCGAGAGGCGACCTGCTGCGGCAGACGGATGGACGCACTCGCCGCTCGCTCGACAGGCTCCGGCGCGTCGTGCTCATCTTGTGCGCGACCGATTGCGGGGGGGCGCGTTCCAAGGAGCTTTTCAAACAACCCTTCGTAGCGGGCCGCCTGCCCATCGAGCGTCGCCTCGGTCAGAATATCGCGCCGCGCTGCCTGGCCCATGCCGGCGGCCTTTTCGGGCGCCTTGACGAGATCGAGAACCGCATCAGCCAGCGCGGTGACATCGCCGGGGGCAACGAGCCTTCCATTGATGCCGTCCTGGATCATGTCCGTCATCCCGCCGACGGCGAAGGCCACGACGGGGACGCCGGCCGCCATCGCCTCCATCATCACATTGGGCTGGTTGTCCTCGAGGGAGGGAAGGATCAGCAGATCGGCCGCGCTGTAGATGGTCGCCAGTTGCGCGTCGTCGCCGACGAAGCCGAAGGATGTCACGGGGATGCCCAGCGACTCGAGTTCCGGCGTCGCCTCGCCAAACAGCAGAAGCCCCAACCCGTCGGGATTCTCGCCTTCCCCGGGTGATGACGACGCGATGAGACGTTCGATCGCCTCCATCAGAAGGCCAAATCCCTTGCGGGTCTCCTGGGTGTAGTGGACGCCGAACAGGATGTAGCGGAGGGACGGGTCCAACCCGAGCGCCTGCCTCGCTTCGGCCTTGTCGAGAGGTCGAAAGAGATCCGTCTCGATGGCGTTGGAAATCCGCTGTATTGTTTCCGGCTCAAACACCCCCGACCGCGACGCGCAGTCTGCCAGCCAGTGCGAGGGGGCCACCGCTGCGACATTTGCGCGGCGATAGGTCCGCCGCCTGACTGCAAGCAGGGCAGGAGCCATCGCCAGCGTGTCGCTGACCTGCGGACAGGGTGCGCAATCACGCTCGAAACCATCACAGCCGGCCGAATAATGACATCCGCCCGTGAAGTGACTCATGTCGTGCAGCGTAAACACGACCGGTTTACCGAGCGCGATCAGCGGAGCGGCTGTCTCGGGATTGAGCAGTTGGTTCGACCAGTGAACATTGATGGCATCGTAATCTTTTTCCCGGATCAGCTGCGAAAGATCGTAACCGCTCGGCTGGAACGAGAAGAATGTGTTCGAGAGCTGGGTTCGGCGCGAGGGCAGGTAGTGACCCTCGATGAATTGTGCGCAGTCGTCATTTTGGTCGGGGGTGGCGTTATCCGGTTCAACGACGATCGAATTCGGTTGAACGTGACCTTGCGTCGATTGAATGATGTCGACCACATGGCCGCGCGCCGACAGGCCTTTCGCCAGCCTGAGCATCGCCCGGGCCGCGCCGCCGCCGCCGCCATATGTACTGAGGATCGCGATCTTCATCCGGCGCCTTTTTCGACCCTCATGAACCCACAGCTAGATTATCGTTGAGCGTCAGTTGCTTACCTCGGTGCTGCTGCGACGCAAACACGCGAACACCCCGCCCGAAATGCACTTCAGCATCTCGAGCTGGGCTGTTTCAAGGCGCGTTTCGTAGCGGCCGTGGCGCGGGCGGGCAGACTGGACGCAAAGCGCGTCATAGCCATGGCGATCATCTATCGGACCAGCCGAAGCCAACCGATAGTTGGCCACGGATGGGAGCCAGACGTGCGTCGGCGTCAGCGCGGCGCACGCGTCAGATGAAGCGAGCTGACGCCTGCGGCGATGTTGAGCCCGGTCTGCGCCGAAACCGAAAGCGGCTGCAAAGCGATGCTGCCCTGACCGCCGCCAACGAGCACATTGGCGCCGAGGCCGACGCCTACGGTCGCCTGCGCCGTGGCGCCCGTATAGCGGCCGGAGAGGTCGCCGTGCCGGCGGGTCGGCTCGAACACAGTCCAGACGATGACGCTGTTGCGCGAGATACCGACATCGAGCCCGAGGCGATCGATGCGGCCGGTATAGCGCTCGTTGCCGCGCTTCGAGCGGAAATCGCATTCGACGTTTCGGCGCGAGCCGAAGATCATGCCCATGCCGGAAGCGACGTGGCAGGTCAGCGTGCCGGTGCGGACCGCCGCGTCGGCGGGCCCGGCGAAGGGCAGGGTGGCGGCGAAGAGACTGGCGGCGGCGATCAGAAGGGCGGGGGTCTTCATGGAGAGGTCCTCGATCGGTGGAACTGGTTCGGCGTCAACGATCTACTTGTGACGCCGGTTCCCCTATCGCTCAGCGCTGCGCCCATTCCGCGTCGCTGACATCCACCCCTGCGCGCTGGCAGACTTGGAGCATCTCCTCGGCCGGCGTCGTCGCAAACCACTCGATCATGCGGGCGAGCGGTGTGCCACCGCCAGGCGCGGTGGCTGCGATCTCCGCCCAGAGCTGCGCGAACCATGGCGTGGTCGCATCGCCGCGGGCCGCGCCATGGCGCGCATAGAACAGGATCGGCAGCATGTCGGAGCGGCGCGCATCCTCATGCATCAGCAGGTAATAGCGCGTATCGAAGAAGGGCGATGGATCGCGATACTCGAAGACGCCGTAGCGCAGATAATGCCGCATCGGGCCACCGCGCGTCGTCTTCGCCTCCGGGTTCTGCTCGGCATACCAGTTGGGAAAGAAAAGCCCGGTCTGCTTCACCAGGACCATGTCGCGCCGCATGCTCAGAGAGCGCTGCCATTTCGAGACCAAGCTGCGCGCCCGCACGGTGCTGTAGCGCGGCTTGCCGAGCGCCTCGCCTTCGAGATGCTCGCGCAGTTCCGCATGGATCCGCTCGGCAGCCTCGGCATTGCCGTAGCGGCCGAGCACCGCCTTCCATTCGTCATAGGTTTCGCGACGCTTGGTCCAGGAGAGGCCGCCGCTCGCATAGATCGCGATCAGCGCGCCGCTGTGATGGACACTCGCCCCGTTCTGGCGCAGTCGGTACAGGAATTCGTGATCGGCGACGATGCGATAGTTCGTGTCATAGCCCTGCTCGGCCAGCAGCGCGCGCCGCGTCAGCGTCGCCTGGTGGCAGGGTACACCCGCCAGCCATCGGGCATCGATCGCGCCATCCTTGAGGCGCCGCCAGGTCAGCTCGAAATCGGCGGCGCGGCGCAGCACATCGCCCTGTTCCGAGCGGTAGAGATGATGGCCGATGATGAAATCGGGCGTCTCGCCGGCCGTGAAACTTTCCATCGCCTCGGCGAGGGCCGTATCGCTGGCGAAGAAGTCGCCGGCATTCATGAAGAGAATGTAGTCTCCGCTGGCGAGCCGCGCGGCCTTGTTCATCGCGAAATAGGGACCGTCATCCGCTTCGCTGACCAAGGCATCGATCCGGTCGCGATAGCGCTCGATGATCGCCCCGGTCCCATCGCTCGAGGCGCCGTCGACCACGACGAGTTCGATATTCGGATAAGTCTGCGCCAGAATATTGGTGAGCGTCGCGTCCAGCGTCGCCTCGGCATTGAGGGTCACGACCGCGACGCTGACCCGCCGGCCGCTCGTGGCGGCCGCCTGTTGCGGCGCTGCATGGGTGACCGCCCCGTTGCCGGTGCCGCCACCCGCCATGCCGTCGGTGCCAAGGACGAAGGCCTGGACGCGGTCGAGCGCTTCCGTCCAGCGGCGACGGCCAAGCTGTGCGCTCTCGCGCGCCTTTTGGCCGAGCCTCGCGGCATCGCTGAAATCGAGCGCTTTTGGCGCCCCGAGCGGCCAGAGCAGGCCGTTGACGCCGTCGGTGATGTATTCGTTCATGGTGGGCTGGTCGGCCGCGATCACCGCCATCCCGCGGCACATCGCTTCGATGAAGGAGAAGCCGATGCCTTCCTGGGCACGCGGCGCGAAATAGACATTGTGCCTGCCGAGCAGGGCTTGCAGTTCATCGGCATTCTCGAACCAGGACGAGACGGTCAGCCGGCCATCGGTGCTCGCCGCCACGGGATCGTCCGCCGCCTCGCCGGGATCATCGGCGCTGTGGACATGCAGACGCTCGAACGGAGCCGAACCGATCAACTTGTGGATGTCGCGCCAGCGGATTGCCGAGGTGCGCTTCCAGAAGAAGCCGCGCAGGGCCGAAAAGTCCTCGACGGGCGCAAAGGCCGCAGGATCTGGCCAATATTGCGCGTAGAGCGATGTTAGGCCGGCATGGCCGACAATCCGATGCAACTCGTGGCAGAAGGAGAGAACCCGCGCGCCGGCAAGGCGCCGCCAGTCCCCTGCGCTGAGCAGATCGGCGCCGTCCCACATCGGAACATAGACGACATTGGTCGCGCCGTGGCGCAGCAGCCGCTCGACCGGTTGCTCGACCTGCCAGACGATGACGCGATCATATCCGCCCGCCAGGATCGGGCCGATATCGAGCGGGCGGCGGTCCTGCCAGGAATTGTCCCAGAAGCGGTCGACCTGATGGCCGTCCAGAACTTCGCGGACGAAGAAATCCGTCGACTTCGTCTTCTGGTGATAGGAGTGATCGACGAATGCAATCTTCATCGATGGATCGCCGCATCTTTCAGGCGAAGGAGATTGATCTCGGCGCGCGCGGAGCGGAGCTGGTCGCGGAGGCGCGACGCCTTGGCGCGATCGGCTTCGATCTCGGCCTCGAGCGCGGCCATGGCGCCATAGAGGCCGCCTTCACCGGGTCGTCCGACCGGCGAGCCGCTGCCATCACCAAGAAAGCGGCCAAGCCCGCCCCAGCCGCTGCGGCCAAGCGTGGCAGCCGCCGCCTCGGCGAGATCTTCCTCGCGCACGGCCGGTAGCGTATCCGTCTCGGGCTCGGCGGAGAGTTCGAGATGCATGCCGGCGACGAGGAGGAAATGCTCGCGAGGATCCTTGGGGCGACGGTCGCTTTCGACCTCGAAGTAGACATGGCCCTTCGGAAGCGCCACGGGAATGCGCAGCACGATGTTGCGGCGATGGCCGGAAATCTCGATCGCCTCCTCGAACACTGTCTCCCCAGCCGAGCGGATCGTCAGGCGGTTGTTCTGCTGCCAGTTGCGGCATTCGATGACGAGCGTGTAGCGCCCGGCGGCCGGAACTTTGGATGAAAGCAGCATCAGCGGCTGGTTCATCCAGATCACGCCGGCCGGCAGATGCAATTCCGGATGGGCGCCGATCGGCGCGCTGGCGCCGGCCAGGACTTCGAGCGGCACAGTCGGGAAAGCGACCCCGCCGGCATGGATCATCGGCGCCAGCAGCGGGCTGCCGAAATCCGGCACGAAGCGCCAGGCCTTCTGTTCGGGGCTGTACTGGGCGACGCTGCGCTTCTGGCGGCGGGCGCCGTTCTCCGGCGGCAAGGGCGTCGCGCCGGGCGCCTTTTCGGGCGGCAGGCGGTCGATCTCGCCATAATAGCGATCCATCGATTCAGACAGTTGGCCCGGCCGGCGCCGATGAAAGCCGAGCAGCGTATCGACGGTGGTCAGCGGGGCATGGCGGGCAAGGCGGCGCCAGAGATCCCAGTCGCCGGCGAGGCGGAAGCCCTCGTCGAGGCCGCCGGCCTTGTCCCAGAGCGCGGTCGTCCAGAATGTGCCTTCCTGCATGACGAAGGCCCCGCTGCGGCCGTCGTAATCTCCCGCGACGAGCTTCGTGCGCTCAAAGGCAATCGGCGATTCGACCCCGAGAGTGGCGCCGCGATCGTTGATCAGCGAGACTCGCGAGGTGATGAATTCGATCTCAGGCAGATCGGTCATCAGCGCGCGGATCGTCGCGAAGGCGCCGGGCGCGAGGCGATCGTCGGAATTGATCCAGCCCATGACTGAAGGCGTATCGGCGCCGCCTTCGCGTGCCGCGGCGAAGGCGCGGTTGATGGCCTGATACATGCCGCCGTCCTTGGAGACGGTGAAGGAGAAGGCAATCCCGCGGCAGCGGACGGGCAGGGCGCCTGAAGCGAGGCGGGCCTGCCAGGCCTCGATGATCGCCAGAGTGCCATCCTTCGAACCGCCGTCCTGAACGTGATAGCGGATCGAAAAATCGCCGGCCTGGGTGACAACCGAGGCGATCGTCTCGTCGAGGAAGTCTTCCGAGTTCAACGTCGGCGTGACGATGGTGAAGAGTTCGCTGGAGCTCATGCGGCTTTCGCTCTGGTCGGCGTGGTACCGACGGAGAGCGAGCCTATATCATCGGCGCCGCGCGCCATGCAACGCAGCGCCGTCATCTCAAAGCTTCGTCAGCCATTCATGCTCGGGCGCATTGTGGAACTTCCAAGTCCGCTTCGGCCCGGCCATCACGTTGAGATAATAGAGATCATAGCCATGGATGGTCGCGCAGGGATGGTAGCCCTTCGGCACCAGCGTCACCACGCCGTCCTCGACCAGGAGGGTCTCGTCGAGCGAGCGATCGTCGGTGTAGACGCGCTGGAAAGCGAAGCCCTGCGGCGGGTTCAAGCGGTGATAGTAGGTTTCCTCGAGCGCGGATTCGTGCGGCAGGTTGTCCTGATCATGCTTGTGCGGGGGATAGGACGAGGTATGGCCGCCGGGCGTGATGACTTCCACGACGAGAAGAGAATCCGCCAATGCCGTCTCGGGCAGGATATTGGTGACGTAGCGGACATTGGTGCCCTTGCCGCGCACTTCCTGTCCGACATCATCTGGAGAAATCCGCCGCGCCGGCAGCCCGCCATTCAGCGACGGCGCCGAGCAGACGGCGAGCGTCACGGCCGTTTCCGCCGTTGCTTTCCATTCGGAACCGCCCGGAACATACACCGAATCCGGCTTGCCCTCGAAGGGTGACATGCGCGTCCCGACGGATCCGAAATCCTGGCCGCCGGCCTCGATCCGCGCCGTGCCGGAGATTAGGACGAGGCAGACCTCGCGATCGTCCGTCTGGTGATGCGCGCTTTCGCCGGGCGCGAGGTGATGGAGATCGAAGCCGACATAGGTCCAGCCCGCCAGCTCCGGCGTCACATTGATGGTCCAGCCTTCGTTGCCGGACGGCTTTACCAGGAGATCGGACTTCATCGGGTTTCCTCCCTTGCGCGCTCGCGAGGCCGCTTCAGCGCTTCCAGCCTGCCTCGGCCATGAAGCGGGACAAATTGTCGAAGCCCATCTTCACATACTGGGCCGGCGGTGCCTTGACCGGATCCTGCTCGGCCTCGATGACGACCCAGCCGGAATAATTGGGCAGCGCCTTGAACACCGAGACATAGTCGACAGAGCCGTCGCCGGGCACCGTGTAGACACCGGCGAGCACTGAATCGAGGAACGACCAGTCGCCCTCGGCTGCCTTGGCCGCGACGTCGAGCCGGACATCCTTGGTATGGACATGGGCGATGCGGTCGCGATAGCGGCGCGCCACTTCAGCCGGATCGGCGCCGGCCCAGGTCAGGTGGCCGGTATCGAGCAGCAGCTTCACGGCCGGTCCCGTCGAGGCCATCATCCGGTCGATCTCGTCCTCGGTCTGGATCACCGTGCCCATATGGTGGTGATAGACGAGCGTCAGACCGTCCTCTTCAGCCAGGAAGTCGGCGAATTTCGTCAGGCCAGTGTTGAAATGGGCCCATTCCGTCTCGCTCATCTCGGGACGCGAGGAGAGCGGCGCCGACTTCGTGCCGTGCACCGTCCGCGTGCATTCAGCTGCGATCAGCACCTTGCATCCGAAGGCCTTCAGGAGGTCGATATGCGGCCGAGCGGCGGCGAATTCGCTTTCGGCGTCGCGCTCGATCAGGAAGGTCGAGTACCAGCCGGAGACGAGGTCGAGGCCATGCGCGTCGAGGATCGGGCGGAGTTCAGCGGCCTTGCGCGGGAACTTGTTGCCAAGCTCCATGCCCTCGATGCCGATTGCCTTCGCCTCGGTCAGGCATTGCTCGAGCGGAATGTCGCCGCCGATCTCCTGCATGTCGTCATTGGACCAGCAGATCGGGTTGGCGCCGATGCGGATCATGGTGGCTCGTCCTCCAAATGCCCGCTCGGGGCTGTGTCGCGTGTTCTCGCAGCTTGTCATTGCCGGGCTTGACCCGGCAATCCAGACTTGCTTCCGCATGTCACGAGCGGCAGCAAGTCAGCCTGGATTGCCGGGTCAAGCCCGGCAATGACAGAGTTTGAAGCTGGGCCCGGCAGCGGCAGCGCCCAAGCCGATATGATCAATTCACGAAGCGCTGCGCCTTCAGTGCCGCCTCATAAGCCGCGCGGGCTGCATTGACGGTCGGTCGATCGCTCACTTCCGGCACTGCGACATCCCACCAGTGGCCACCGGCCTCGGTGGTGATGAGCGGGTCGGTGTCGATGACCAGGACGGTGGTGCGGGTGTTCGCCTTCGCTTCGGCGAGGCCGGCTTCGAGTTCTGCAATGGAGGCGACCTTCCTGGCGATCGCGCCGAGGCTCGCGGCATGGGCGGCGAAGTCGATCGCCGGCAGCACCTCGTGGCGCGTGTCGCGGAAGAGATTGTTGAAGTTGGCGCCGCCGGTGGCCATTTGCAGCCGGTTGATGCAGCCGAAGCCGGAATTGTCGAGCACGACGATGACGAGCTTGAGCCCCAGCATCACCGAGGTCGCGATTTCCGAATTCATCATGAGATAAGAGCCGTCGCCGAGCATGACGACGACCTCGTCCTGCGGCTTCGCCATCTTGGTGCCGAGGCCGCCGGCAATCTCGTAGCCCATGGTCGAGAAGCCGTAGTCGAGATGATAGGAACCGGGCGCGCCGGCCTGCCACAGCTTGTGCAGCTCTCCGGGCAGCCCGCCGGACGCACAGACGAGCGTCGCCTCGCTGCCGAGCACGCGGTTGACGGCGCCGATCACCTGGCCGTCGGACGGCAGTGGCGCATTGGTGGCGGCGGTTGCCTTGTCCGCGTCGGCGAACCAGGCCGTGCGGCCCTCGGTCGCCCGCCTGGTCCAGCTCTCCGGCGCGCGCCAGCCGCCGAGATCGGCGGCGAGATCCTTGAGACCCGCCAGCGCGTCGGCGACGAGCGGCAGCGCCCGATGCTTGGTCGCGTCGAACACCTGCGGATTGAGCCCGATGACGGTCTGGTGGCTGCTCTTGAACAGCGCCCAGGAACCGGTGGTGAAATCCTGCAGCCGCGATCCGACGGCGAGGATGACGTCGGCATCCTCGGCAAGCTGGTTGGAGGCCGAGGTGCCGGTGACGCCGATCGAGCCCATGTTGAGCGTATGAGCGGCGGGGAGGGACGACTTGCCCGCTTGCGTCTCCGAGACGGGAATGCCGAAGCGCTCGGCAAAGGCCTTCAGGGCGTCCGTCGCTTCCGAATAGAGCGTGCCGCCGCCCGAGACGATCAGCGGCCGTTCGGCGGCGCGCAGCGCTGCCACAGCGGCGGATAGCTCGTCTTCGGAGGGGCGCATGCGGCGCGGGGTCCAGACCCGCTCGTCGAAGAAGCTCACCGGATAATCGTAGGCTTCGGCCTGCACATCCTGGCAGAGCGCCAGCGTCACGGGACCGCATTCAGCCGGATCGGTGAGCACGGCCATGGCGCGGTGCAGCGCCGGGATGATCTGCTCCGGCCGCGTGATGCGATCGAAATAGCGCGACACCGGGCGGAAGCAATCATTGGCCGAAACCGTGCCGTCGCCGAAGTCCTCGACCTGCTGCAGGACCGGATCGGGCCGGCGATTGGCGAACACGTCGCCCGGCAGGAGCAGGACGGGCAGGCGGTTGACGTGAGCGAGCGCCGCGGCGGTGACCATATTGGTCGCGCCAGGTCCGATCGACGAGGTGACCGCCATCATGCGGCGGCGGAAGCTCGCCTTGGCGAAAGCGACGGCGGCATGGGCCATCGCCTGCTCGTTATGGGCGCGGAAGGTCGGCAACTGGTCGCGGGCAGCATACAGCGCCTCGCCGAGACCGGCGACGTTGCCATGGCCGAAGATCGCCCAGACACCGGCGAAAAGCGGCACCTTGGCGCCGTCTATCTCGGTCATCTGGCTGGCAAGGAAGCGGGTCAGCGCTTGCGCCATGGTGAGGCGGATCGTGGTCATGGACTGGTTTCCTCGCATTCCCTCGTGACCGGGACGTCCCTGGATGCCCCGCCTGTTATTCTTGTGATTGCCGGACTTGACCCGGCAATCCAGCCTGTCTGCGTCAACCGGATCATTTCCCGCTGACCGGATTGCCGGGTCAAGTCCGACAATGACAGGCGCGCGGGAAACCTTCGATGGCGCTAGGTCGCCGCCGGCCGGCGTACGCCCTGCCATGCCGCGACCAGCCGTTCAAATTTCGCGGCCATATCGGACACGGCCTCCTCGTCGGTCATGCTGCCGGCCAGCCAGCGCTCTGCGGCCTCGGCGAAGATCGTACGCCCCACCGCGAAGCCGCGCACCAGCGGCGTCGCCTGTGCGGCGCGGAAGGCCTCCACCAGTTCGTGTTCCGGCGCCTCGAGGCCCAGCAGGACGATACCCCGGCACCAGGGATCGCGCGCGGCGATGACGGCGCCGATGTTGCGCCAGGCGGCCGCACTCTTCTGCGGTTCGAGCTTCCACCAGTCGGGGCGGATTCCGAGATCGTAAAGCCGTGTCAGGATGCGCGCGAGCGTTGTGTCATCGACCGGGCCATTCTTGCCCGCGATGATCTCGACCAGCAATTCGCGGCCGACGGTGAGCGCGGCGTCTGCGAGGCGCAGCAATTCGCGCTCCTGCCGTGCCTTCAGCTCTTCGCTGTCGTCGGGATGGTAGAAGCAGAGGCACTTCACCGTATGGCCGATCGGCCATTCGACGAGATGGCTGCCGAGGTCGGGAAGGTGATCGAAGTCGAGCGGGCGCGAGCCCGGCTTTTCGACCGGCCGGCCGATCCAGAAGGCTTCGCGCGCCGCCTTGGCCATCGCCTTGCGGCCATAGGTGCTGTCGAGCAGCATGCCGAAGCCCGGTCGCCCCTTCGCAACGCGAGCCGCCGCCTCGACGGCCAGCACTTTCAGCCCTTCGATCTTCTCGCGCGGGACGTCGAGACGGTCGGCCACGGCTTCGAGCTGGCTGCGATGATCGATCGCGAAGGCCAGCAATTCGCCGGTGGCGCCGCGCCGCGTCGTCGCCCAATGAATATGGGCGAGATCCGCATCCTTGCGCAGCGCGCGATGTTCGCTGCCCTTTTCAAGGAAATGGCTGAGCTCGGCCCATGTCGGGTATTCGGGCGAGCAGAGCAGCCGAGACACCGCGAAGGCGCCGCAGGCATTGGCCCAGGTGGCGCAGGTCTTGAGCGGCTCGCCCTTCAGCCAGCCGCGCAAGAAGCCGGACATGAACGCATCGCCCGCGCCGAGTACGTTATAAACCTCGATCGGGAAGCCGTCGCCGACGACGCCATCCTCGAGATCGTCGGTGATCGGGCCGTCATAGACGATGCAGCCCATGGCGCCGCGCTTGAGAACGATGGTCGCCGGCGAAAGCGCTCGGATCGCCTTCAACGCTCCAAGCACATCGTCAGCGCCGGAAGCGATGCGGATTTCCTCCTCGGTACCGATGATCAGGTCGCAATCGGCAAGTACGGTCTTCAGCTGGTCGGAGACACGGTCCGACTTCACATAGCGCTCGAAGCCGCTGGCGTGGCCGGCGAGGCCCCAGAGATTGGGCCGGTAGTCGATGTCGAACACCACGCGGTTGCCGTTCGCCTTGGCAATGCGGATCGCCTTGCGCTGTGCCGCGGCACTCGCCTCGCGCGAGAAATGCGTGCCCGTGACGACGATCGAGGCCGCGCTCGCGACGAAGCCCTCGTCGATATCCGCCTCCGAGAGCGCCATGTCGGCGCAGTCGGTGCGATAGAAAATCATCGGCGAAACGCCCTCGTCCTCAACGGCGAGCAGCACGAGCGCCGTCAGCCGGTCGGGGTCGATGGCGATGCCGGCCGTCGCGACACCCTCGCGCGCCATCTGCTCGCGGATGAAGCGGCCCATCTGCTCGTCGCCGACGCGCGTGATGACGCCGGATTTCAGTCCGAGCCGCGCCGTGCCGATCGCGATGTTGGAGGGGCAACCGCCGACCGACTTGGCGAAGGAGGTGATGTCCTCCAGCTTCGATCCGATCTGCTGGCCGTAGAGATCCACCGAGGAGCGGCCGATGGTGATGACATCGAGTGCTCGGGCGGCACCCGTCCGGACGGCTTCTGTCATCGCATGCTCCCTTCGATATCGGCACTGCCTCAAATGAGACGCGCGGAATGAAACATAAATTCCGTTATTCCGTCAATACGGAATACCTGATCTATGACGGTCGGCGTGCATCGGCGACTGCGACGGTGAGGGTCATGGCGAGCGCCATCGTGGCGGAGAGCAGACGGAAGCCCTCGAAATCCGCCTCGACCACCTCGAACCAGACGCCGAGCTTGGGGATCAGTGGGCTGAACGGGCTGTCGGTAATGACGATGAGCGGCACGCCCTGGTCGGCGGCCTGACGGGCATAGGCCAGAGTCGCCGAGGCATAGGGCGTGAACGAGACGGCGATCGCCGCGTCGCGGGGGCCGGCAAAGGCGAGCATCTCGGGATCGGTGCCCTGCGGCGACCCGACCAGCGCCGATTTCACGCCGAGCTTGCCGAAAGCGTAGCTCATATAGGACGAGATCGGATAGGAGCGCCGCTGGCCGATGAGATAGATCGTCTCGGCCGGCGCGAGCAACGCCACAGCCGCATCAAGCCGTTCCGCCGAAACGCGCTCGCGCAGCGCCTGGACGGAGCGTTCAGCAGCGTCGCAAAAGCCGGACATCAGCGCGGCTGAACGGGCGCTGCCGCCGGCATGCGAGCGCAGTGCGTTGAGGCGCTCGGAATAGCTGGCGGTCCGATCGCGCAGCCGGTCCTGGAACACGTCCTGAAGGTCGGAAAATCCCTGGTAGCCGAAGGCCTGGGCGAAGCGCACCAGCGTCGAGGGCTGCACATCCGCCTTCTCGGCGATGCTGGCCGCCGTGCCGAAGGCGACCTCGTCCGGATTGGCCATGGCATAGGCCGCGACCTGCGCAAGGCGCTTTGGCAATTGATCCTTGCGGCTGATCATGACGTCGCGGAGCTGCCAGAAATCGCGGGGCGCGCCGCCGTCCGTCTCGATGCTCATCCTGCCCGCCCCACCGTTCGATCCTGCTCGCCCACGTCCGCATCAGCGCGGCCGTGTGGCCTTGACGGTCGCATTCGATATGGAATAAACGTTCCATCATTATCGCGATCGGTCAACCTGTTTCAGTGTGGCTCGGCAGGTGAGGGCCGAGGCGGTTGTCCGGGCAGGCGGCATCAGGCGGGGGAGACGCGGCGATGGCGGGCGAACGGAATATCGGCGTCGGTCTGATCGGCACCGGCTATATGGGCAAGTGCCATGCGCTCGCGTGGAACGCGGTGGCGCCAACCTTTGGCGACGTCGCGCGTCCGCGCCTCGTTCATCTCGGCGAAGCCAATGCCGCGCTGGCGGGCCAGAAGGCGGCCGAGCTCGGCTTCGCGCGCGGCTCCGGCGACTGGCGCCGCGTTGTCGAGGACCCGGAGGTCGACATCGTCTCGATCACCACGCCGAATGCCTTCCATGCCGAAATGGCGATCGCGGCGCTCGAAGCGGGCAAGCATGTCTGGTGCGAGAAGCCGATGGCGACGTCGCTCGCGGACGCCGAGGCAATGCTTGCCGCGGCCCGCAAGGCCGGCCGGGTGACAGCGCTCGGCTACAACTACATCCAGAACCCCGCAACGCGGCACATGAAGGCGCTGATCGCCGAGGGTGTGATCGGCACGGTCAATCACGTCCGCTTCGAGATGGACGAGGACTTCATGGCCGATGGCACCGCGCCATTCGGCTGGAAGAGCATGGCGGCCTCCGGCTATGGCGCGCTCGATGATTTTGGCGTTCATCCGCTGTCGCTCCTCTCGGTGCTTGTCGTGCCCATCACCGAGGTGATCGCCGATCTTGCCAAGCCCTATGAGATGCGGCCAGCTTCCGGCGGCAAGGCGGTCGAGACGCATGACATCGCCAATGTGCTGTTCCGCGCCGGTACCATCTCCGGCAGCCTGTTGCTCAATCGGTCCGCCTGGGGCCGCAAGGGTCGGATCGCCGTGCAGGTGTTCGGCTCGGAGGGGACGCTCGCCTATGACCAGGAGCGGATGAACGAGCTGCAGCTTTATGAGGCGCGCGGCACGGCGGCGAACCAGGGCTTTCGCACCATCCTGACCGGCACGGTCCATCCGCCCTATGACAAGTTCATCCCGGCGCCTGGCCACGGCCTCGGCTTCAACGATCTCAAGGTGATCGAGGCGCGCGAGATTCTGAAGCGGATCGCCGGCGAACCGGCGCATCTCATCGATTTCGAAGCGGGCCTTGCCGTCGAGCGGGCCGTTCACGCCATGGCGCGCTCCCATGCCGAAAAGGCCTGGGTTCGCGTCGGCTCCTGATCCAATCGTCTCCTCCAGCGGAATCAAACTCATGACTGTCAGACTGGGACTTCTCGGCGCCGGCCGTATCGGCAAGGTGCATGCCGGCGCCATCGCAGCCATCCCGGCAGCCAAGCTCGTTGCCGTCGCCGACGCGTTTCCCGAGGCCGCGAAGGCGCTTGCGGCGTCTTCGGGCGCCGAGGTGCGCGAGGCTGATGCGATCATGGCAGCTGCTGATATTGACGCCGTCCTGATCACGACGCCGACGGATCTCCATGCCTCGATGATCGAGCAGGCGGCCAAGGCCGGCAAGGCGATCTTCTGCGAGAAGCCCATCGATCTCGATGTCGCGCGCGTGCGCGCCTGCCTCGCCGTCGTCGCCGAGCATGGCGTACCGCTGATGGTCGGCTTCAATCGCCGCTTCGATCCCAATTTCGTCGAGGTTCGCCGCCAGATCGATGCCGGCACGATCGGCAAGGTCGAGATGGTGTCGATCACCTCGCGCGACCCCGCTCCGCCGCCGGCCGACTATATCAAGCGCTCGGGCGGTCTCTTCCGCGACATGACCATCCATGATTTCGACATGGCGCGCTTCCTGCTCGGCGAGGAGCCGGTAAGCGTCTTCGCCAGCGCCTCGGTGCTGGTCGATCCGGTGATTGGCGAGCTTGGCGACTATGACAGCGCGTCGATCGTGCTGACAACGAAGTCCGGCCGGATCGCGCAGATCTCGAATACCCGGCGGGCGAGCTATGGCTATGACCAGCGCATCGAGGTTCTTGGCGAGAAGGGTCTGGTCTCGGCCGATAATCTCCGCGCCACCAATGTAGAAATCGCCAATGGCTCCGGCTATCTGCGCGAGCCGCTGTTGAATTTCTTCATGACCCGCTACACCGAGGCCTATCGCGCGGAAATTACTGCCTTCGTCTCGACGATCACGTCGGGAGCCAAGGTTTCTCCTTCGGGCGATGACGGTCTTAAAGCTCTTCTCATCGCCGATGCGGCTTTGCGCTCGGTCAAGGAGCAGCGGGCCGTGACGTTAGGCTGAGATACTTCCATTGAATATGTCTCTGCCCACTGAAATAATTTGACTCGTTCTTTGGACGCGCGCTCAATCCCTCGCAGTGCTGGTTGCGGGGGACTTTCGTCATGGCGACGGGAATGGGTCTGCTCGAAAGAGCGCGCAAGCATATCGGCGAGAAATACCAGAATATTCGAGTCCCGAAGGATGCCGGCGATTGGCGAGGACCATGGGATTGCGCCGAGTTCGTTTCCTGGCTGGTTTTTCAAGAGGGCGGCATCCTTTACGGCTGCCTCAACAACAATGCTCAGCCGGCCATTGCCGACGCCTATACTGGTGCCTGGAAACGTGACTCGCTGAGCATCGGAAAACGCGTCTCGGTCGAGCAGGCGGCGGCGACGCCCGGCGCTTTCCTGCTTCGCTATCCGCCCGTCGAGGGCGAAATGGGCCATATCGCGGTTTCCGATGGCCAGGGAGGGACAGTCGAGGCCAAGGGTACGCTTTACGGCGTTGTTGCCGACAAGGTGTCGGGCCGGCGCTGGGATGTCGGCGTCCTCGTGCCTGGCATCGACTATACCGAGGGATCAACCATTCCTCTGTCGGCGCCAACCAAGCTCTACGCAGTGAACCAGCCCAACATGGACCCCGCGATCGTCGAGGCGATCCAGGCGGGACTTCAGGCGGCGGGCTTCAGTCCGGGCAACGAGAAGGGCATTTTTGGGCCAGCCACCATGGAGGCGGTGGCGCGGTTCCAGCGTATCACCGGTCTCGTCGCCGATGGCGAAGTTGGCCCCGCAACTGCCAAGGCGCTCGGCGTTCAACTGGTGGGCCTCGTGCCGACGGTCCTCACCCTGGTGGCCGGAACCAACCCGCTCGCCGCCGTCGCCATTGCGCTTTTGCCGGTGCTCGGCAAGCTGATCGTCAACGACAAGAGCGGCAATCTCGCAGGTTCCACCGCCGAAGTGGTCGCCGCAGTCACCGGCACGCGCGACGCCGACCAGGCGCGGCAGGCCGTGGCTGCCGATCCGGATCTTGCCCAAACCCTGCAATTGCGCGCTGCTGCGATTGCTGCCGCGGCTGCAAACGGCCCGGCCGCGCCGGGAGCGACGCCAGTCGCCGAGCCGCAACCGGCGTCGGGCGCTTCGCCTCCCGGCGGCGGCAATGGTTCCACTCCCGCCGCCAGTCCGTCACCGCCGCCTCCGCCGCCGCCGGTCGACAACTCCGATATCAGGGATGCCCGCGCATCCGCGCTCCAATTCGCGAAGCAGGGCGGACCGCTCTCCGTTGGACCGATCCTCGTTTCGACGATTGTCCTGATCGGCTTTTTCGTCGTGCTTGGTCTCTTGATGTCGAATTGGTTCGGTCTCAATTCAACCGACCCGAAATTTCAGATCCTCAATATCGTCATCGGCTCGCTGACAGCAGCTTTCGCCACAGTCGTCAGCTTCTGGCTGGGGTCATCGCAGGGATCGCGCCTCAAGGACGCGGCTGCGCTCACGACCCAAATCACGACTTCGGATGAGAATATCGAACGCTTCAAGGAGCAGAATAAGGTTCTCCAGAGCGCACAGGAATCGCTGCGCAACACCACGGCGCGTCAAATGGGCCCGCCGGGCGCGACATCCGCGGTCAAGTCGGCCTCCAATTTCGACGCCTGTCTGACCATCGTCCTCGAATGTGAGGGCAATGACACCTTCACGAACAATCCCGCCGATCCGGGCGGGGCAACGAAGTATGGCATCACGCTGGCGACGCTGAAGGATTGGCGCGCAGCGCGGGCCGATGGCGCGCCGGTGACTGTCGACAGCGTGCGCAATCTCGAGCGAGGCGAGGCGCGCGAAATCTATCGGAGCCGCTACTGGAACCTGCTGAGATGCGACGAGTTGCCGGCCGGGGTCGATCTGATCGTGTTTGATTTCGGGGTCAATGCGGGACCCGGTCGGTCGGCCGAACTGTTGCAGAAGGCCGTCGGCGCCAAGCCCGACGGTTCAATCGGGCCGCTCACGCTGGGCGAGGTGAAGGCCAAGGATCCGAAGGCCATCGTTGAGACGATGTCGGACCAGCGGCTCGATTTCTACAAGGGCCTTTCCGGTTGGGCGACGTTCGGCAATGGCTGGTCCAACCGCGTCGACAAGGTAAAGAAAGCGGCTCTCGCGATGCTCGCCTCCCTCGGCGCTTGATAGGCAGAAGTTCTGCGGCACAGTGCGCCAAGGTTCACAAGAGCGTCACGCACCGCACCTAGGGTCCGGCCGAATTTCAAATTCGGACGGACCCCCATGATCAACCGCCGCCAGTTCCTTGCCACATCGGCAGCCCTTGCCGCTGCCACGGCGCTTCCCGTCAGCCGTGCTTTCGCTGCGACCAAGCTCGACATTTTCACCGATAGCGACGCCAACATCTCGGACTGGCTGTCGAATATTGTGAAACCGGCTTTCGAGGCCGCGCATCCCGAATACGAGGTGAATGTCGTCATCGCTCGCAATGGCGGCCTCGACCAGGTGGCGCAGCGCGCTTTGGCGGCGCTGAACGCCAAGGCCGATCCGCAGATCGACTTCGCCGAGCAGTATGATCCCAACCTGCCGAAGGGCGGCATCGAGGCCGGCCTCTGGGTCAGGTTCGACGACAAGCTCGTCCCGAACTTTGCCCATGTGAACAAGGCCGCGATCCAGTCGCCCTATTCGATGCCTTATCGCGGCTCGCAGGTCCTTCTCGCCTATGATTCGGCGAAGGTCCCGGCCGACAGCGTTCCGAAGACCTGGGATGCGCTGGTCGCCTGGATCAAGGCCAATCCCGGCCAGTTCATCTATAACCGCCCCGACAAGGGCGGCTCGGGCAAGAACTTCGTTGTCCGCGCCATCCACGAGGCGAATGATCGTGATCCGGCGCTGTTCACCGCGTCGAACTTCACCAAGGAAGAGGGCGACAAGCGCCTGACGCCGGCCTGGGCGCTGCTCAACGATCTCGCCCCGTCGCTCTATGAAAAAGGCTCTTATGCCGCCGGCAATACGGCCGCGCTGCAGATGCTTTCGAATGGCGTCGTCTCGATGGTGCCGATCTGGTCCGACATGGTGCTGCAGGGTCTCGACCAAGGCGTTGTGCCCGAGACGATCAAGCTCGTGCAGCTGCAGGATCTCGCGCTTGCCGGCGGTTTCTCGGCCTCGGTGGTTCCGACCATCGCCGCCCACAAGGATGGCGCGCTGGCCTTTGCCGACTTCCTGCTCACAGAGCCGATGCAGACCTCGGTGCTCAATGATCTCGGCGGCTTCCCCGGCGTCGATTGGTCGGTTCTGCCGACGGCGCTGCGCGAGAAATATGCCGCTGTCATCCCGGCCTCGATCCCGACCTATCCGGAAGGCGACTGGTCGACCGCTCTCAATGACGGCTGGTACCGCAACGTGGCGCCAAACATCACGCGCGGCTGATCGGCGCCTATGGCTTTGATGACCGTTGAACGAACCGAGGCCCGGCGGTTTCCCGTCGGGCTTCTCCTCGTTGCCGCTCCTGTTCTCCTCGTCGCCGTCTTCGTGCTGCTGCCGGCAATCGCCGCGATCGTCTCGACGCTGCGCCCGGACGCGGCAGGCTGGTCGTTCTCGGCCTATGCCCGCTTTTTCGGCGACCGGCTCAGCACCGGCAATCTCCTGTTCACGCTCGTCTCAACCCTTGTGACGTCCTCGGCGCTGCTCCTGCTGTGTCTGCCGATCGCGCTCTATCTGCGCTTTTCGAGCGGACGGCTGCCGACCTTTGTGCAGAGCGTCGCGGTGTTTCCGCTGTTCGTGCCCGGAATCATCGTCGGCTATGCGCTGATCCGCTTCATGGGGCCGAACGGCACGATCCAGACCGTGCTGCATGCGATCGGTATCAATGGCTTCCGCTCGCCCTATCTGACGCCCGTCGGGACGGTCATCGGTCTCGTATGGGAGGGGATTCCGCTGACGCTGCTCATCCTGCTTTCCGGCCTCGCCCAAGTTCCGGACGCTGCGATCGAAGCGGCACGGGATGTCGGCGCCGGCGGGCTCAGGATCCTCACCGGCATCATCCTGCCGCTCATCCGCAATTCGCTCACCGTCGCATTCTCGCTGTCCTTTCTCGGCGTGTTCGGCGCCTTCACGATGCCTTATCTGCTCGGCCCCGCCTCGCCCGAGATGATGGGCGTCTTCATGCAGCGCACCTTCAGCGAGTTGCAGGATCCGCTCCAGGCGCAGACCCAGGCGGTGATGTGCTTCCTGTTCTGCGCGGTCGTCGGCGTCATCTATGTCCGCTCGGTGGCGCGCTCGCGGAGGAAGTCAGCATGACCGCCGTCCCGCGCCGCCTGCTGCAGATGGCTCCTGGCGTCTCGCTTGCAACCCTCTTGACCGGCTTCATCATCGTTCCGATCGCCGCGGTGTTCCTGTGGGCCTTCGCCGAGGTCTGGCGCTATCCCTCGCTCATCCCGACGCAATGGGGCTTCCGCTTCTGGGCGGCGATGCTGTCGCGCGCGGATGTCTGGGCGGCGCTGCGCACCTCGATCGCGCTGTCGGTGATCGTGACGCTGTTCTCGGCTCTGATCTGCCTGCCGGCGGCCTATGCCTTCGCCCGGCTCGAATTTCCCGGCAAGTCGGCGCTGCTGCTGTCCTTCCTCGCGACGCAGGCCTTCCCGAAATTCGGCCTCTATATCGCGATTGCCTCGATCTTCTTCTCGCTCGGCCTTGTGGGCACCTTTGCCGGGGTCGTGCTGATCCAGCTCGTCAACACGCTGCTGCTGATGATCTGGATTCCGGTCGGCGCGTTCCAGGCCATCGATCGGCGGCTGGAGGAGGCGGCGCGCGACGTTGGAGCTTCGGCAACGCGGACCTTTCTTTCGATCACGCTGCCGCAGGCGGGGCCGGCGATCGGCGCAGCCCTGCTGCTGACCTTTGTCGGCACCTTCTACGAGACGGAAGGGGCGTTCCTGATCGGCGCGCCACATGTCCGCACGATGCCGGTGCTGATGATCTCGCTGATCAACAACCAGCTCGTCGTGCAGTATGGCGCGGTGCTCTCGGTGATGCTGTGGGTGCCGTCCTTCATCGCCCTGCTTTTCGCCCGAAAGATTCTCTCCGCCCGCGCTATTGCCGGCGGCCTCGGCGCCTGAACGGATTTCCATGTCAGAACTCGTCATCGACAGGCTGAGCAAGCATTTTTCCGGCACGAGGGCCGTGGCCGATGTCGAGGTCGCAATCGACGACGGCGAGCTTGTCTGCCTGCTCGGTCCTTCAGGCTGCGGCAAGTCGACCGTCCTCAGGATGATCGCCGGCTTCGAGCGGCCGACCTCCGGCCGCATCCTGATCGACGGCGAGGATGTCGTCGCCCTGCCGCCCGACCGCCGTCCGACTGGCATGGTGTTCCAGAGCCATGCGCTCTGGAGCCATATGACGGTGTTCCAGAATGTGGCTTTCGGCCTCAAGCTGCGGCGGCTGTCGCGCGCGGCGATCCGGGAAAAGGTCGCCGGCGTCCTCGATCTCGTCGGACTCACCGGCTTCGAGGCGCGCTATCCCGGCCAGCTTTCCGGCGGTCAGCAGCAGCGGGTCGCCATCGCGCGCTGCGTCGTGCTGGAGCCGAAGATCCTGCTGATGGACGAGCCCTTCTCGGCGCTCGACGCGCATCTGCGCGTGCGGCTGCGCGAGGAGGTCAGGGCGATCCAGCGCCGGCTCGGACTCACCACCATCTTCGTGACGCATGACCAGGAAGAGGCGCTGACGCTGGCGGACCGCGTCGTGGTGATGCGGAGCGGAACCGTCGAGCAGATCGGCTCGCCCTCGGCCATCTACGCCGAGCCGGCGACTCGCTTCGTCGCAGGCTTCATCGGCACCATGAACATCATCGAGCGGCAAGTCACGGGAGGGCTTGCCAAGCTCGGCGACACACGGATCGCCGTCGACGGCCCGGATGGGATTTATGGCTTCGCGCTCCGGCCGGAAGACCTGTCGCTGGGCGGTGCCTGGAGCGGCGAGGTTCAGCGCGTTCTTGATCTCGGTGCCTTCCGCATGCTCGATGTCACGGTCAGCAGCGAAACGATCAAGGTTCAGGTCGACAAATCCGTGCGGATCCTGGTCGGAGACGAGATCGGCCTCGACATCCACGAGGTCGCGGCCTTCGATGGCGAGGGCCGCGCCCGGCCTGCGCGCGTTCATGGCACGATTGAAAGCGGAGTGCGCCTCCATGCGTGAGATCAGCGAACTGCCCGATGCCCCGCGTGCCGCCGACGGCGTTGCCATCTGGAGCGGCTATCATCGCGTCCGGCTCAAATGGCACCGGATGAAACGCCGGGTCGAGGATATCCCGTTCACGCCTGCGATCCTCCGCGAGGCGCTCGCCGCCGGGGCCTCTTCGGAGGTCGATCTCCGCGCGCATGGCGAAGACGGGTTCGTCGTGCTGCATGATGATCGGCTCGACCGCGAGACGTCGGGCTCCGGGCTCGTCGCCGCTGCGGACAGCGCCTTGCTGCGAGCGCTGACGATGCGGGCTTCGGACGGGACGATCACCGACGAGCGGGTGCTGCTGCTCGACGATCTCGCCGAACTTGCGGCCGGTGATGCGGCAGCGGATGCACTCGTCCAGCTCGATCTCAAGGAAGAGGCGAGCGCCATCACGCCGGCCGTCATCGCGCGCTTCGCCCGGCTGATCGGTCCGGTTGCCCAACGCTTCATCCTGTCGGGTGGCGACTGGACGGCCGTCCGCCGCCTCGCCGAGGCGACGCCAGGTCTTGCGGCCGGCTTTGACCCCTGCAGCGACGATACGATCGAACGACTGAACAGCGGCGCCGATTTAGACGTCTTCGTGGCGGAGGCACTCGCGGCCGCGCCGCGCGCCTCGACCATATACCTGCATTATCCGATCGTCCTGAAAGCGGCTTCGCTCGGCCACGATATCATCGGTGCTTTCCACGATGCCGACCGTTTGATCGACGCCTACACGCTCAATACAACCCATGCGGACGCCGCGCGGACGTTGCGGCAACTGGTGGCGCTCGAAGTCGACCAGATCACGACCGACGAGCCGATCGCGCTTCAGGCGTTGTTCGAGAGCAGCGACACCAGCCAGGCGTGAACGCTCGGATTGGCGCCGAGCACGGCGCCCCGCGCGTCGACCGGCGCACCGGTGAAGCCCGTAACCCTGCCGCCGGCCTCTGTCAGGATCAGCGCGGCCGCGGCATAATCGAGCGGCGAGAGGCCATCCTCGAAGAAGGCGTCATGGCGGCTTGTGGCGACATAGCAGAGGCTGAGCGCCGCTGAGCCGAGGCGGCGCATGCCGGCGGCTGTGTCCATGATCGTGCGCAGCGCCCGGTGATAGGTCTCGACATCAATGCTGCGCACCTGTCCGGGCACGGGCAGGCTGGCGGCAATCAGCGCTTCTTCGGGCGCCAGGCTGCGGGCAATCGAGAGCCGCTGGCCGTTCAGATAAGCGCCGAGGCCTTTCTCGGCGACGAAAGCCTCGCCGAGCGAGGGATCGAGCACGACGCCGGCGACGGTCTCGCCGTCTTCGACCAGGGCGATGCAGATCCCGAAGAATGGCAGGCCCCAGGCGAAATTCGTCGTCCCGTCGATCGGGTCGACGAGGAACGTGCCGCTAGCGCTGCCGCAGATCGCGGTTTCTTCCTCGCCGGTGATCGCATGGTCCGGGAAGCGGGCAACGAGCGCAGCCGCAATCGCCCGTTCGGATGCGATATCGGCCGCCGTCTGGAAATCGCGCGCGCCTTTCAGCGTCAGGCTGGATCGTTCATGCCGGCCGCCGAGCGCCTCGATCGCCGCGGCGCCAGCTATCGCCGCCTCCAGCATGGCGAGGGTCCTTGCGGAGGGTGCAATGGCCGGCAGCGCGGCGATGTCGGCGAGACTCATAGGCATCGATCTGTCCTTGTTTCGGCCGCCGTCGATAACCCAGCGCAGTGACGATTTGATTGCGGTGGCCCGCATGCCTATGGCCGTAGGAAGCCCTTTGCGGCCGGCGGCTGCGCAGGGCTCACGATGCCTTCAGCGAGATCGTCGAGGATCGGGCAATCCGGACGGTGATCGCCATGACAATGGCCGGCGAGGTGACGCAGCGTGCGTGCCATGCCCTCAAGCTCCCGGATGCGGCGCTCGATATCGGCGACATGGCCGAGCGCGACCCGCTTCACCTCGGCGCTCTCGCGGCTCTTGTCACGCCAAAGGGCGAGCAGCGTAGTCATTTCCTCGACCGAGAATCCGAGGTCGCGGGCACGGCGGATGAAGCGCAGCGTCTCGACATCACCGGGCTGGTAAGTGCGATAGCCCGCCTCGGTCCGCGCCGCATCGGCGATGAGGCCGATGCTCTCGTAATAGCGGATCATCTTGGCCGAGACGCCGGACGCCCGCGATGCTTCGCCGATATTCACCATCAGGCTCCTTTCGGATGGAAGCGCTTCAGCCGCAGCGCATTGCCGACGACAAAAACGCTGGAGAGCGCCATGGCGGCCGCGCCGAGCATCGGCGACAGCAAGATGCCGAACGGCAGGTAGAGCAGCCCGGCCGCGACCGGGATCAGCGCGGCATTGTAGATGAAGGCCCAGAAGAGGTTTTCGCTGATATTGCGCATTGTCGCCGTGGAAAGGCCGATCGCGGTGACCACGCCGGCGAGATCGCCGGACATCAACACGACATCGGCACTCTCGATCGCGACATCCGTGCCCGTGCCGATGGCGACGCCGATATCGGCCGCGGCAAGGGCAGGCGCATCGTTGATGCCATCGCCGACAAAGGCGACGCGCGCGCCGCCCCGCTTGAGTTCAGCCACCACTTGCGCCTTGCCCTCCGGCAGGACGCCAGCACGCACCTCGTCGATGCCAGCGGCCCGCGCGATGGCCTTGGCCGTGGCCTCGCCGTCGCCCGTGACCATCACGACGCGGCGGCCAAGCTGTTTCAATCCGGCAATCGCCGCGGCGCTGGTCGGCTTCAGGGCGTCGCTGACGGCGATCACGCCGGCCCCTTCGCCATCGACGGCGACATGAAGCGGCGACTTGCCTTCGTCTCCGAGGCGCGCGCTCTCGGCGGCGAGCGGCGTGAGATCGACGCCTTCCGCGCGAAGGAAACGCGCCGTCCCCACAAGGACCGCGCGGCCGCCGACGCGTGCGCGGATCCCGTTGCCGGCAAAGGCCTCGAATGAATCGGCCTCGGCGGTCGGCGCGCCCTCGGCTTCCGCCGCCTTTTGCAGGGCCCGGGCGATGGGATGTTCCGAACGAGCCTCGGCGCTGGCGACGAGGCCCAGGAGTTCCTTGCGCGTGAAGCCGCTGACGGTGACGAGGTCCGTCAGTTCGGGCTTGCCCTCGGTCAGTGTCCCGGTCTTGTCGATGGCAACGACATTTGCGCCCGCAAGCGCCTGAAGCGCGTCGCCCTGGCGGAACAGAATGCCGAATTCGGTCGCGCGGCCGGTCCCGACCATGATCGAAACGGGTGTGGCGAGGCCCATAGCGCACGGGCAGGCGATGATCAGCACCGCAACCGCGTTGACGAGGGCGAGCGATAACGCCGGCTCCGGCCCGAACATGTACCAGCCGAGGAACGTCACGATCGCGACGGCAATGACGGCTGGAACGAAGATGCCGGTCACGCGATCGACCAGCGCCTCGATCGGCAGCTTGGCACCTTGCGCCGCCTCGACCATGCGGACGATCTCGGCAAGCTTGGTATCGCTGCCGACGCGTTCGGCGCGGAAGGAGAAGCTGCCGCTGCCGTTGACCGTGGCGCCGAAAACCGGGCTGCCGGCTGATTTCGAGACGGGGGCAGGTTCGCCTGTGATCATCGATTCGTCGACATGCGACATGCCTTCGGTCACGGTGCCGTCCACGGGGATGCGCTCTCCGGGCCGGACCAGCACGATGTCACCGACGCGAACCTCTTCGATCGGCATATCGATAGCGCCGGCGCCATCGCGACTGACGCGCGCGGTCTTCGGACTCAGTTTGACGAGCGCGGCGATGGCGGCGCCCGTGCGACCCTTGGCGCGCGCCTCGAGCAACCGCCCGAGCAGGATCAGCGTGACAATGACCGCCGCCGCCTCGAAATAAAGCGCGTCATTGCCGGCAGGGATGAGCCAGGGCGCGAAGGTCACGACGCTCGAATAGAGCCAGGCAGCACCAGCGCCGAGCGCGACGAGCGCATTCATCTCGGGCCGGCCCTTCAGGAGAGCCGGAATGCCGGAGGCAAAGAACCGGCGGCCGGGGAAGGCGAGCACGAGGGTCGCCAGCGCGAATTGCAGCCAGCCATTCCACGGCCCCAGCGTCATCATCGTCCAGTGATGCAAAGCCGGCACCAGATGGCCGCCCATTTCCACGATGACGATCGGCAGCGTCAGCAGGGCGGCGAGCGTCAGATCGCGTCCGAGTCCTTCCGCGTTGTGGTTGTGATGGGCCATCGCATCATGCGGCGGATGGTCATGCGTCAGCTGATGCGCCTGATAGCCCGCGCCAGCCACCGCCGCCTCGATGGCGCCGGACAGCGCGTTGTCGTGGGTTCGTATCGTCGCGCGTTCTGTGGCGAGATTGACGCTGGCCGCATCGACTCCCGGCACGGCCTTGATCGCCTTCTCGACGCGCGAAACGCAGGACGCGCAGGTCATGCCCTCGATCGAGAATTCGATTCGCTCGGGCGGGGCTCCGTGCCGGGTGCCGGTCATGTCGGCCGGATGATGATGCTGTGTCATCGGCTTTCCGCTCTCTTTGATCTTGATGACCCATCACATAGGGCTTCCCATGATGGGAAGGTCAAGGATGTGTTTTCACTCTTGACCTTGCCACGGTAGGAAGACCCAGATCTGGATCAACAGAGCCATCAGAAAGGGCGCTTCAGATGTTGATCTTCACTGTTCCCGACATGTCCTGCGGACATTGCGCCTCGACGATCGGCAAGGCCGCGCGCGCGGCCGCCCCCTCGGCCGAGGTCAAGGTCGATCTCGCGTCGAAGCGCGTCGAGATCGCGGGCGAGGCCGATCAGGCCGCGGTTGTCGCGGCGATCCGGGCAGCCGGCTATGAGCCGGCGGTCGCCTGACGGCCGTCGAGGCTGAAGGCTCCGGGGCCGGCGGCGGCGAGATACAAGAAGACGAAGCAGAAGAGGATCGGCGCGTCGCCCTGATTGTTGATCGGGAAGAACGCGATCGGCAGATGCTCCATGAAATAGGCGATCGCCATTTCGCCCGAGAGCACGAAGGCGACCGGGCGCGTCATCAAGCCGACGATCAGAAACAGGCTACCGACGATCTCGATCACGCCGGCGATCCAGAACAGCGTCAGCGGCGGCAGGCTGCTCATGCCGTCGACATAAGGCCACCCCAGCACCTTCGACGTGCCATGCTCGAGAAACAGCAGCGCCGCGACAATGCGGAGGGCAGCCAGGAGTTGTGGCTGCCAGCGATCCAGGAATCTCATCGAGAGCATGACGTCGTCCTCCTGCGAAGCTGCGAAATCCTACACCGTCTCGCCGGGCGAAGCGGATCACGAAGCGCGGCGCAGGAGGCACGTTCTGTCGCGGTGTTGGTCTTGGAACGAAACGTCGATCAGCGCTTTGATTCATCGGAAGCCGATTTTGCGGCTGAGGAGAACAGCATGGTCGTAGACAAGGTTCTGAACACGATCGTTCCGGGACGTGCCCAGCGCGAACAGCAAAAGTCAAAAGAGCAGAAGCTCGATCTTGAACTGAAGGAGACGTTTCCAACCAGCGATCCGCTCGCCTCGACACAGCCTGGCGCGGGCGTGACAGGTTCGGAAGTCAAGCCGTCGAAGCTTTCCCCGTCTCAGATCGCGTCAGGTCGCAAGTAGCGACATCATTCTCACGAAAATGCCCGGGCTGGTCCCGGGCATTTGTTTGTCCAGCGCTGCCTCAGCGGCTGTCAATCTCGTCGCGGCCCGCGCCGAAATCCTCGTCATCGAATTCGATTGCTGCATGCCGTTCGCCGCCCGGATCGGGCAGGGGACGGGCATCCTGGTTTTCGTCGGCAATATCCTCCGCCTGCTGCTGGCGGATGTTCTCGTCATCGTTGGCAAAACCGCCCTGCTGGCGCTCGTCGGTATTCGCATAGGGCTTGGGATCGTGTTCGGTCATGCGACGTCCTCCGTCCTGATGGCGTGACAGAGGCAAACGTCACCCTTGAGGAACGGTTCCGTCGCAGGCCCTTACGGCATCGCGAAGATGGGCTTCAGGGCCTCATAGGTCGCGCGATACCGGGCATAACCTCGGTCATAGACGGTGCGGTGGGCATCGATCGGGCTGACGAGGTCGCCTTGGCGGGCCAGCGCGCTGACGCCCGACCAGTCCGTCGCAAGGCCGCTGCCAATCGCAGCAACCCAGGCGGCGCCGACCGATGAGCCATGGGGGTTTTCGAGCAGGCGGACCGGCAGGCCGACGATGTCGGCAACGATCTGCATCCAGATGCGGCTCTTGGTGCCACCATCCGAGGCGAAGACCCGCGAGGGGCTATGACCCATCTCGGCCAGCACGTCGAGATGATGGCGGAAACCATAGGCGATCGCTTCCAGCAACGCGCGCCAGATATGGCCCTTGCCATGGCTGAGGCTGAGGCCGGTGAACGTCCCGCGCGCCAGCGGATCGTGGATCGGGGTCTTCTCGCCGAGGAAATAGGGGAGACAGAGCACGCCGTCGCTGCCGGCCGGCACGGACGCCGCAAGCGCGTCGAGTGCCACATGCGGCCGTTCCTCGCCGTTTTCGGTTCCGATCAGGCCGGCAAGCCAGTTGAGAGCCGAGCCGGACGCAGCCATGCAGCCGTTCGGCGCATAGACGCCGGGCACGAGGTGATAGTCGAGATAGAGCCGCGGATCGGGCGTGGCGGTTGCCGCCGCGACGACGATATCGCCGGCGCCACCGAATTTGAGGAGAACATCGCCAGGCTCGGCGATCCCCGCCGCGAGCGCCGAGGCGATGTGATCGGCGGCACCGCCAAAGACAGGCAGACCTTCGGGAAGTCCGGTCAAGGCGGCGGCTTCGGCAGAGACGGTGCCCATCCGCTCATGCGTGACGGTGCGGTCCGGCACGGCGCTGCGCGCAATGCCGGCAAGGCTCACGAGGTCGTCCGCGATCTTGTGGTCGGCGAGGTCCGTGAATCCGGCTTCGAGCGCCCAGTTCTGCTCGACGGCGCGGCGGCCGGTCAGGCGGAAGTTGATATAGTCATAGGAGCCGAAGACCGTCGCGATGCGTGCAAAGACCTTGGGCTCGTGGCGCGCGATCCAGCGCAGTTTGGCGGCGACGAGTTGCTGGTTGACGCCATTGCCGGCGCGCGCGAGGAACGCCGCCTCGTCGAGTTCGGCCTTCAGCGCATCGACTTCGGCGCTGACGCGGCCATCGCTCTGCTGGATGCTCGGGCGCAGCACAGCGCCTTCGGCATCGAGCAGCACCACGGCCGGCAGCATGCCGGTGACGCAAAGCCCGGCGAGGCTCGCAGGACCGCCCGGCAGGGCCGCGACGATCTCCTGGAGGATGGCGATGCAGTTTGCCCACCATTCCGCCGGATCCTCCTCGGCCCAGCCCGGAAAGGGCGAGGAGAGTGTGACGGGCTTCGAGGCGACATGCAGGATTTCGCCGGGCGGCCGCACGGCAATGCCAATGGTCGAGGTCGTGCCGATATCGAGACCGATGACAGTGTCCGGGCGGGCGAAGGTCATGGTTCGGTCAGACGATGGAGTCGACGACGTCCATGAAGCGCTTGACGCGATCCGCGTCGACCGCGTTCCAGGTGTCGCCATCGACCTTGAAATGCGTGCCGACGATGGCGCCGTCAGCGTAGGTCATGACCTCGCGGACGTTTTCGAGGCGAACACCGGTGTTGGCGAAGATCGGGACGTTCTTGACCGCTTCGGACACGGCGCGGAGATCCGACGTCTCGGCCGGCTGGCCGGTGATCGGGCCCGAGACGAGGATCGCATCGGCCAGAGACGAGAAGACGGCGCTCTTGGCGCGCAGCGCGATCGGCCGGTGATCGAGGCTCGCGGCGAATTCGGCGTTGATGTTGAAGAGGAGCTTCAGGTCCGGCCGACCGAGATCGCGACGAAGACGCAGTGCCTCGGCCGCATTCGGTTGCCAAAGGCCCATGTCCGAGGCGAAGAGCCCGGTGAAGATCTCGCGGGCGAAGGAGGCGCCGGTCGCGCAGGCGATCGCCACGGAGGCGGAGGGATCCCAGAGATAGTTGACGCCGAAGGGCACCTTCATCATCGGCTTCAGGGCCTGAATGACGGCTGTCATCGCGGCGATCGTCGCCGGGCTCGCCTTGAAGACGTAGGGCCTGTCGTTCTCGTTGCCGAACATCACCGCATGGATGCCGCCGGCCTGCAGTTTCTCGAGGTCGCTGGCGGCGTTGTCGATCAGCTTTTCGACGCCGCCATCGGCATCATAGAGCGGGGTGCCGGGCAGGGCTCCGATATGGACCATGCCGACCACGACCTTGCGACGCGCGCCGAAGAAATCAAATACCATTCCTTTTAATCCCCTTGGCGGGAGCCGATCCTGCCGGCCGCCGCGTCATGTCAGAACTGAAATCTATCCCGCGATCCGCTCGGCGATCGGGCTGGCCACGATCACCTCGACCTCTGCCGCTTCCAGCGCCCTTGCGAGATGGTTCGGGGGCGGCGCATCGGTGACGAGCACGTCTGCGCCCGCGATGTCACAGACACGCGCGAGCGAGCGATGGTCGAACTTCGAGGAATCGCAAAGGATGACGATCTGGTCGGCGCGGGCGATGAAGGCGCGCTTCACCTCGCTGTCCTCGACCGAATAATCGAAAAAGCCGGCTTCGATCAGGCCAGAGACACCGATGAAGACGCGATCGAGATTGTAGTTGGCGAGTTCGCCGACGGCGCGCGAGCCAACCACCGATTGTTCCGGATTGCGAACCTCTCCGCCGAGCACATAGACCGGGCTCTTGGAAGCCGACAGGACCATGGCCGCGCGAAGACTGTTGGTGAAGACGCGGAGATCCGCCCGCTCGATGATCGCCTCGGCGAGCGTCAGGGTCGACGTGCCGACATCGAGGCCGATGGTCTCGCTCGGGCCGATAAGGCCGGCCGCGGCATGGGCGATCGCCGTCTTCTCGCGGGCATTGCGATGGCGCCGGCGCTTGAAGGCCGGTTCCTCGAGGTCGAACACCTCGCGCGGACTGGTCGCGGCCGAGACGGCGCCGCCATGCGTGCGCGCCAGGAGGCCGCGCTCTTCGAGAACGACGAGATCGCGGCGGATCGTCATCTCGGATACGTTGAGATTGGAAGCGATCTGCGACACCGAGACGAAGCCATCCATCTCGACCACGTCGAGGATCAGCGACTGGCGCGCGCCAGCCGGCATGCGTCCGAAGCCGACGGCCGGGTCATAGCTGGGAAGATCGTCCGGATTCATTCAGGGCTGCCCTTCGAGACTGCGCGCGACACAGCCAGGCCACGTTCAGACTAAAACAGGTTCGAACATAACCGAACATGAACCGGAACTTCGACGTTGTAAAGTGTTCGAGTTTGCGCTTCCTTAGCGCCTTCAAAACCGAAAACGCGAGGAGCTGACAAGGCAATGGCGGGCATATTCGACTTGACGGGCCGGAAGGCTCTCGTCACCGGCGGCGCCAAGGGGATCGGCGCCGCGATCGTCCGCGCTCTCGACCGGGCCGGCGCGACGGTTGCGATCGCCGACCTCGACGTGATGACCGCACAGACCGTGATCGCCGAGCTCAGCAATGGCGGCTTTGCCGTCGAGATCGATGTCACCAAGCGCGCATCGGTCGAACATGCCGTCGGCCAGGCGATCGAGGGACTCGGCGGCCTCGATATCCTCTGTGCCAATGCAGGCGTATCGACCATGCGGCCGGCCGTGGACATCACGGACGAGGAGTGGGACTTCAATTTCGACGTCAATGCGCGCGGCGTCTTTCTCACCAATCAGATCGTGACGCGCTATTTCCTTGCCGAAAACAAGCAGGCGGTGATCGTCAACACGGCTTCGCTGGCCGCCAAGGTCGGCGCGCCGCTGCTGGCCCATTACTCGGCCTCCAAATTTGCCGTTTTCGGCTGGACGCAGGCGCTGGCGCGCGAACTCGCGCCGAAAGGCATCCGCGTCAATTGCGTGTGTCCTGGCTTCGTGAAGACCTCGATGCAGGAGCGCGAGATCATCTGGGAAGCCGAACTGCGCGGCATGACTCCGGAGGCCGTTCGCGCCGAATATGTGTCGCTGACGCCACTCGGTCGCATCGAAGAGCCCGAAGACGTCGCCGACGTTGTGGTTTTCCTTGCATCTGACGCGTCACGGTTCATGACCGGGCAGGGTATCAATATCACCGGCGGCTTCCGCATGGACTGAGTCCAGGCCGAGGCCTGACATTCCAGCCCTCGCCGATCTCAGGCGGAGGGACAGCTCGGGCAAGGGTTCGATGTGGCAGTGGCGTGATTTCGGAGCGGTGTGGCGGCGTCGCACGGCTACGACCGGTGGGGCAGTCCTCATCGGGCTTGTGGCGCTCGCCTTCGCCGCCTCGGCGGACAAGGCGATGGAGGCCTTCGAGTTTGTCCTCGCCCGCTGGCCTTATGCCCCGCTCGTCCTGACGCCGGCCGCCTATGCCGCCATCGTCTGGATCACGCGGCGCTTTGCCCCGGAGGCGCGCGGCTCGGGCATCCCCCAGGTCATCGCGGGATCGCACAATGCGGCCTCGGAAGCCAATGCGCGGCTGACGTCGCTGCGAACGGCGGCCTTCAAGTTCGTGCTGACCATCCTTGCCCTCGCCGCCGGCGGCTCGGTTGGGCGCGAGGGGCCGACGGTGCAGATCAGTGCCGCGCTGATGGAAGGCATGCACAGGCTGTTCCGCGTGCCGCTCACCGCCGCCGTCACCATCGCCGGCGGCGCGGCCGGCGTCTCGGCGGCGTTCAATACGCCGCTGGCGGGCGTCGCCTTCGCGATCGAGGAACTGGCGTCCGCCTATGAGCAGCGGCTTGCGCTGCTGGTTATGGCGGCAGTCATGATCTCAGGCCTCGTCAGCCTCGGCATCGCCGGTGACTACCTCTATTTCGGAGCCGTGCACGACGTGTTGTCGATCAAAGCAGCGATCATGATCGCTCCCGTCGCCGGCGTGCTCGGCGGCATCGGCGGCGGTCTCTTCTCGCGCGCCATGCTCTGGTTCACCGCCAGCGAATGGCATCCGGTGGCGGCGGTGCGCAGCCGTCCGATCCTCTGGGCGGCCGCGGCGGGGCTCGTCATCGCGCTGATCGGCGTCTTCGGCGCCAACCTGACCTGGGGCACTGGCTACAGCGTCGCGCGCTCTATCATCGAAGGTGGCAGCGAGCCGCTGTGGTTCGGACCGGCGAAATTCGCGACAACACTGCTGACGGCGCTTTCCGGAATTCCCGGGGGCATCTTCGCGCCGTCGCTCTCCGCCGGCACGGGCCTTGGCCAAGTGCTGACCGCCATCTTCCCGGACGAACCTGTTGGCGCCGTGGTCGTGCTCGGCATGATCGCTTATTTCGTCGGCGTCGTCCGCGCGCCGCTGACGGCCGTGCTCATCGTCTCGGAGATGACGGACGGCCACAAGCTGATCCTGCCGCTTTTCGCCACCGCCATCATCGCCGACGGCGTCTCGGCGCTGGTGTGCAAGGAGCGGCTCTATCACGGCCTTTCGCGTGGTTTCCGTGATCGCAGCCAACAGCCGCCTGCCGACGCCCATTGATCGCGGTCGGGGGTTGCGTCGGCGCTCCGAAGCTATTCCTATCCGGCGACTTCAAAAAAGAGCGGAGGCAGCGATGACAAGGGTCGTGATCATCGGCGGCAGCGGGCATGTCGGCACCTATCTGGTGCCACGGCTAGTCGAGGCCGGATTTCATGTGGTGAATGTCAGCCGCGGACAGAGGCAGCCCTACACGCCGCACAAGGCATGGGGCAGCGTTGAGCAGGTCGCGATCGATCGCGAGGCTGCCGAAGGCGACGGCGCGTTCGGCGGCGCGATCTTCGACCTGAAGCCCGATATCCTAATCGACATGACGTGCTTCACGCTCGCAAGCGCGAAGGAGATCGTCGAAGCGGTCAAAGGCGAGGTCGAGCATTTCCTGCACACCGGGACGATCTGGGTGCATGGCCCGAGCGTCACGGTGCCGACGACGGAGATGCAGCCCCGCAAACCCTTTGGCGACTATGGCGTCCAGAAAGCCGCGATCGAGGCCTACTTGCTGCACGAGGCCCGCCGCAACGGCTTCCCCGCGACGATCGTCCACCCGGGACATATCGTGGGCCGCGGCTGGGAACCGCTCAATCCCGAAGGTCACTTCGAACCGGCTGTGTTCACACGCCTCGCGCGCGGCGAGGAAGTCCTCATCCCCAATCTCGGGATGGAGACGGTTCACCACGTCCATGCCGATGACGTGGCGCAGATGTTCATGCGCGCGATCGCCCGGCGGAGTGTGGCTCTGGGAGAAGCCTTTCACACGGTTTCACCGGCCGCGATAACGCTTCGTGGCTATGCAGAGGCGATGGCCGCCTGGTTCGGACAAGAGCCGAACCTTGCCTTCCTGCCCTGGCCGGAATGGAAGTCCCGTCAAAGCGATCGCACGGCGCAGGCGACATGGGATCATATTGCCCACAGCCCGAACTGCTCGATCGACAAGGCGAGGGCGATGCTCGGCTACCAGCCGCGCTATACCTCGCTTGAGGCGGTGCAGGAATCGGTGGCCTGGTTGATCGAGAAGGGCATCGTCAGGGCCGACTGATCGGATTGGCGGGGGCGGCAGTGTTCGAAGCGATCTCAGGCTGGTTCGAGCGCGTCGATCCCGGAGCACATCGCCGGGTCAAGGGCCTTCGTCTCGTGACGGCGTTCGGCCTCGCGGCCATGATGGGGACGCTGCATGACGTGGCGTCGGGTGTCGCGGCGCAGGGCAGCACGCTCAGCATTCTGGTGGGTGGTTTCGCGCTCTGGGCGAGCGTCTCGGAAGCCCGAATCAAACGGCGCGACTCGACCCGCGATCTGGTGTTGCTTTGCCTCGCCGCTGGCGTCGGTGCCGTCGTCATGCTGTCCTTTGCGGCCGAACTCAACGCGCCCGGCCGACCCGGCGCCGAGATCATGCTGACGGCCGGGGCCTTTTGCGTCGGCTACCTCAAGCGCTTCGGCGTGCTCGGCGCCGGCATCGGCTCGCAGATCTTCATCGGCCAGTTGCTCGCCTTTGGTGCCGGGCTGACTCGGGCAGACTTCGGAACGGTCGCGGTCGCCGTGACGATCGCGGCGATCGCCTCGGTGGTTCCGCGCCTTCTGAGCGGGCCAGCCGAGCATCCGGCCACCCTGCAAGGCGTGCCTGTCGTCGCGACTGGGCCTCTCAGATCGCCAGCCGAACTTGTGATGGGGTGTCAGGCCGCGGTCGCAACGCTGGTCATCGTGGCGCTCGATGATCGGATCGGTCTCGAGGAAGCAAGCTGGGCGATCACGGCATGCACCTATGTCATCGCCAGCACGACAACCGGCACCATCGATCGCGTTCGGCGGCGGATCATCGGCACATTGATCGGCGTGCCGCTCGGCATCGCATGTCTGCCGCTCGCCATCGATGCGCCGCTTCTCGTCTGGTCGGCTGCTGCCATCGCAATGATCATCTATGCGATGGCACTGCCCGAGCGCTACGACGTGGCCTGCGGCGCCTATGCCTTCACGCTCGTCGTGACGCTCGCGGCAGGCGGCGAGCATTCGACTTGGCTCTTCGCCGCGCGCATCTGGGAGACGGCGCTGGGGGGTGGCTTCGGCCTTGCCGTGGCGCTCATCCTCCTGCCGCTGCATGCGCGCAAGGCGCCCGGCTAAGCCGATCGCCCCTTCGCGCCGGGCCGGAACTCGGTCAGGAAATACAGGAGGCCGATGGCCGGGAAGGCAATGCCGGCGGCGACGATCGCCGGCCAGCCGCCCCATTCATGCAGCGGACTTGCCACGGCCGATCCTAGCGCGCCGCCGATGAAGAAGGTGGCGATATAGAGCCCGTTGAGGCGATTGCGGATCTCGGGTGCCAGCATGTACAGCGCGCGCTGGCCGAAGACCGTGTTCGCCTGGATAAAAAAGTCCAGCATGATCGCTGCGACCACCATCAGCGCGATCGAGAGCAGATGACCGGCGACCCCGGCAAGGGCGAAGGCGACGATGGCGAAGACGATGGCGGCGCCCGTTCCCGCCCGCGTGTAGCCGCGATCGGCGAGGCGCCCGGCGATCGGTGCCGAAAGCGCGCCAGCCGCGCCTGCGAGCGCGAACAGCGCGATCTGCGACTGCGAATAATTGAAATCGGCGCCGTGGAGTTCAAGCGGAACGGCGGTCCAGAACAGGCTGAAATCGGCGAACAGGAAGAACTGATAGATCCCGCGCCGCCGCAACAGCGGCGTCGTCCTCCAGATGGTGAGGAGCGAGGCCAGCAGCGTGCCATAGCTCTGCCCGCCATCCGGCCGCCGCCGCGGCAGGAAGCGCATCAGCAGGCCGAACAGCAGGATCATCGCCGCCGCCGAGAGACCGAAGACGCCGCGCCAGCCGATGAGGTCGGACAGGAAGCCGGCGATCGGGCGCGCCAGCAGGATGCCGACCATCAGGCCGCTCATGACATTGCCGACGGTGCGGCCGCGCGACGCCTCGTCGGTCATGCTGGCAGCCATCGGCACCAGCATCTGGATGACGCTGGAGGAAAAGCCGATGAAGAGCGCCGCGGCCAGGAATGGCAGGGCGGTAGGCGCAAGCGCTGTCAGCACCAATGCGACTGCGGTCACGGCGACTGCGATCGTGATCAGGCGCTTGTTCTCGACGATGTCGCCAAGCGGCACCAGCAGCACGAGGCCGAAGCCATAGCCAATCTGCGTCAGCGTCACGACGAGGCTCGCGACATGCGGCGAGAGCCCGACATCCGGCCCGATCAGCGCGATCAGCGGTTGCGCGTAATAGAGATTGGCCGCGATCGCACCGCAGGAAAAGGCGAGCAGGAAGGTGAGCGCGGGCGTAATCGTCGGCTGCGGAGCCGCTGCGGCCGGAGAGCGTGACGTCATGAGGAATGCCTTGGAACGCGGCGCGGGGTCGCCGGCGGGGGAGAAGACATGCCAGCTTTCGCCGCGAAATCCAACAGGCTGCTCACGACCTGTCGCAAGCCATTCTAGCCCGCGACCACCTTGCCATGCTTCAGCACCGTTCGGCCGCCGGGGACACCCGCCACCGCCTCGGGCACCGAGCCTGCGGGAATCAGCACGAGATCGGCGCGGCAGCCCGGAGCGAGGCCATAGCCTGACAGGCCGAGCACCGTTGCCGGGATCGTCGTCACCATGGCGAAGGCGTGGGCGACGTCCTCGTCGGCATTGAAGTCCTGGCGATAGCCGATGATCATGGCGCGTTGCAGCAGGTCGCCATTGCCATAGGGTGACCAGGCATCGCGGATGTTATCCGAACCGGCAAAGACCGTGACGCCCGCCGCCTTGAGCCGCTTCACCGGCGGCATCGAAACCGGGCCCGGGCCATTGGTCATGATCGCGACGCCGGCCGACGCCAGCGCTTCGGCCGTGCGCCCGAATTCCGCATCGTCGATGGCGCCGAGCGCGAAGGCGTGGCTGACAGCGACCTTGCCGTTGAGCCCCGCAGCCTTGGTGCGGCCGGCGATCTGGCGCAGTTCGAAGGCGCCGAGCGGGCCGGGATCGTGCAGGTGGATATCGAGACCGACGCCGTATTTCTCGGCGATGGAGAAGATCGCATCGAGATGGCCGGTGACGTCATTGTCGATGCCAGCTGGATCGAGCCCGCCGACGAGGTCCGCCCCTTCCTCGAGCGCAGCGTCGAGCAGCGCCGCCGTGCCCGGATCGGTGATGACGCCGCTTTGCGGGAACGCGACGATCTGGATATCGACGAGATGGGCGTAGCGCTCCTTCAGCGTCAGCACCGCATGCAAGCCCTTGAGGCCGATCTCGGTGTCGATGTCGACATGGCTGCGGACGGAGCCCGTGCCGAATGCGGCGATCTGCTCGATCAGCCGCCCGCCGCGCTCCTCGACCGGCAGCGAGACCGTGCGGCGCAATTCCTTCTCGGCCGCAATGCGCAGCGCGACGGTGTTGCCCGGAATATGCGGAATGAAGGGCAGGCCGAGCAGCGTCTTGTCGAGATGGATATGGCCCTCGACGAAGGAGGGCGAGACGAGCTTGCCCGCGGCGTCGATCCGGCGCGCGGCGAGCGGCCCTTGCCCGGCCGGCGACACGGCGGCGATGGCCGCGCCGTTGATCGCGACGTCGACAAGGCTTCCATCCGGCGCTGTCGCTCCGGCGATGACGAGATCGGCTTGCATGGTGCTTCCGTCAGGCGATGAGGTTGACGCGGCGCGCGGCGACGACGCGATAGAGCGGATCACCGTAGACCTTCTCCTCCTCGCGGGCGGAAAAGACGAGGCTGATGTCATGCTCGTCGTCGGAAGCGATGGCCGCTGCGGCGATCTCGTCCCAGGACGGTGCCGGCAGCCTCCGCCACGCCTCGACCTCTTCGGCCGAAGGCAGCGACGGGAAGCCGATCTTCGGGACCAGCGAGGCAATGATCTGCCAGAAATAGCGCATGATGCGCGGCCGGTCGGCGGCAGCAAGATGTGATGAGACCAGGCGCACCCAATGCGTTCCTGTCACCGCATGCAGCGCCGAGAAGTCCATCGTCGCCGCGAAGAGCGCGAGCGAAGTCGACGCCAGGCGGGCAAGACAGTCGGAGCGGATCTCCAGCAGGTCGACCACCGGCGCGAAGCCCGGCGCCTCGCCGGCAGCGCGGATCGAGTGCCAGAGCAGGTCGGTCTCGGGCTTGAGCGCATGCATGTCGGGGATCGCTGATGACGCCGCGAGAACCGCGCCGGGATCATCGGTGCTCGGGGACGCGCCGGTCGCCTCGGGCATCTTCAGATAGGTCGCGCACCAATAGCCGATCGCCGTACCGACTTCGGCCGGGTCCATGCGAAGCACGCCATAGGCAAGCCGCATCAGGCAATGCAGGGCGCTGGCCCCGATGCCGGGAATGAGCGTCGGCACATAAGTCTGGATCGCGTCATCAATGCCGAGACGGCGGACTTCGGCGATCATCAGATCGCGATAATCGGCCTCGCGGCTGCGGTCGCCGAGATGGACGAGCCAATCCTCGCGCGCAATCGGCGCGACGCGTGGCGGCATCGGCACGAGGCCTTTGACGCGGCGATACATCGCGAGCCATTCGGCAAGGCGCGCGTCGTCCGAGCCGAGCCGGTTCATCGCGACCAGGATCATCGGCACATGATTGGCGAGCAGATAGGGGAATTCGACGCTGTCAGCCCGGGCATCAGCGAGGAGATCGTCGAGCCGGTCATGCGGCAGGGCAGAAGCGAGGGTCATGATATCTCTCCTAACCTTGGACAGGGGCAGCGCGGCCGGTGTCGTCGGCGCGGAAATGCTCTTCGTCATAAGCCATCAGGTCGGCATAATGCGTATCGGCATCGGCGAGGAACAGGCCCCGCGTCAGCGCCGCCACCATGCGCGGCACGCCATATTTCAGCCCGGTAATCCCGTTGCAGATCGGGCCGAGGCTCGGCACCGCGCCATTGTTGAAGACATGGATATGCGCGAGCCACGGCGCCATGCCGGCTTCCTTCTCGGTGAACTCGAAATCACGTCCGAGATAGGGATAGCGCGCGAGGGCGGCGTCTTCCTCTTCGGCCGGTGGGGTGAAACGGTCCGACCAGAGCGCGATCGCATCGCCGAAGGGCGCGAGTTCGGGCCGGAGCGACAGGTCGATATCATATCCCGTACCGAGCAGCAGGTGATCGAATTCGAACGTGCCGCGCGGCGTATCCAGCTGGACGCGGCCGCTCTCCATGCGTGCGGCCAGCGGCGGGCAGCCAAGCTCGGTGCGGAAGTTCGGGAAGGCGTGTGCGGAGCGGTACATCTCCTGCGTAGGCGGCACTTTCAGCTCGAAGAAGCGCCGCATGAAGCGCCAGCGCCGCCCCGCGTCGAGATCGGCGAAATGGCCGAGGAAGCCGGGGAAATTGCTCCAGGCGAGCACTTCCGTTTTCGGCAGCTCGCTGGCCCTCGCGAACAGCGCCACTGAACGGGCGCCGTTGCGCAGCGCCGCGACCGACCAGTCGAAGGCCGAGGATGCCGCGCCGATCACCCCGATATCGAGGCCGCCGAGGCCGGACGTATCGACGGTTTCGCCGCTATGGGTCCATCGTTCGCGCGGCAGAGCCTTCACGAAATCCGGCACCGCAAGGCCGCCCGCGCCCTCGATGCCGGTCGCCAGAACCAGCTTGCGGGCATAGAGGCGGCCGGCGCCGGCGGCGGTCTCGATATCGAGCGCGAGATAATCCTCGATCGGATGGATCGCCTTCAACACCGTGCCATTGCGCACATCGAGGGCCGCCATACGTCGATACCAGGTGAGATAGGCCATCCAGTCTGCGCGATCGATCTTGCCGACCGCCTGCCAGGCATCCTCGCCATGGAGCGCCTCGTGCCAGGCGCGATAGGTAAGGCTCGGCACGCCAAGATCGGGGCCGGAAAGATGCTTCGGCGAGCGCAGCGTGTCCATGCGAGCGCAGGAGAGCCATGGACCCTCGCGCCCCTCGGCGCTGCGGTCGATCAGCACGACGTCGCCGACGCCCTGCCGCTTCAATCCGAAGCCGATCGAAAGCCCGGAGAGTCCGGCGCCGACAATGACGACATTATGCAGCGGCGCGCCGTCCGGTCCGCTCCGCCGTGGCAACCAGGGGCGCGGCGCAGCCTCGATCCGCTCAAGGTCGCGTGCGATCAGCCGTTCGAGTTCGTCCAGACGTGAAGAAGCGCTCATGCGTCGATCCGCGCGTGGCGGCTCCGGAAGGAGAGGGCAACGGAAGAATGGTTGCCGATCTCGCGGCCGGCGTAAAGGCGGTTGATGCCTGCCGATTGATCGACATGCGGCCTTGATGCCCAATTAGGCAGGAGCCACAATGGCAGCAACGCCTCAAGGGGCCCTCCGAAGGAAAATGCACCGCGCCAGACAGCGCCGCACGATCCCGCTGCCACCGGAAGGCGAAGATTCGAACAATGTCTATAAATCTGAGTGAACATGGATAGGGCAGGCGCCGCGTTAGTGTTCGGAGTGGCGTTATTCAGGACTTGTTCGTGACTCGTGTGCATTTCTGTGAGATTCGGAAATAAATGACGTTTCTTGAGCGCGATTTTGTTTGATGTATACTCCGTTTCCGCTCCCTTGTCACAACGGAAGAGAGTCAAGACAATGATCAAGACATCTGCATTCAAGCTCGGTGTTGCCGCGCTCGCGCTGGCTTCAGCCGTGGCGACGGCGGGGGCGGCGGACAAGCCGCTGGCCGGGACAACCCTGACCATCGCGTCCCAGAACGACCAGTTCGCTTCGGTCATCGCCAAGCTGGCGCCGGAGTTCGAGGAAAAGACCGGGGCCACGGTCAAGGTCGACATCCTCGACTATGGCTCGCTGCTGACCAAGACGCAGGCGGATTTCGTCGGTCATACCAAGTCGTATGACCTGATCACGATGGATATCGTCTGGGCCGGACAGTATGCCGAGAACGGCTACACGGTCGACCTCAATGATCTGATGAAGCGCGACGCCGCAGAGCTTCAGCTCGACGATATTTATCCCGCGACGCTCAAATATATCGGCCAGTACGATGGCAAGCAGGTCGCGTTCCCCTTCGCGGGCTATGCAGCGGTGCTCGCCTATCGCAAGGATCTGCTCGACGCCGCCGGCCTCAAGGTGCCGGAAACGACCGAGGACTTCGTCGCCGCGGCGCTGAAGCTGACCGACCCCTCGAAGAAGATCTATGGCTTCGTCGCCAACGGCCAGAAGGGCCCGGCCGTGGCCCAGGATTGGCTGCAGTACAACGCCCAGCTCGGCGGCTCGGTGCTCGATGCCGACGGCAAGCCGGCGCTCAACTCGGATGCCAATGTCGCGAGCCTCAAGGTCTACAAGGAGCTGTTCGACAAGGCAGCTCCTCCCGGCGCAGTCGATTATGATTGGGGTGGCCGTGAGGAGAGTTTCCGCCAGGGTCTCGTCGCCATGATGGAGACCTGGTCGGTCGGCGCGCCCGGCTATTACGATCCGACGATGTCCAAGGTCGTTGATACGGTCGGCATCAGCTACACGCCGGTCGCCAAGGGAATGCCGGTCAAATACGGCCTCGGCGGCTGGGGCATGGCGATCAATGCCGATATCGACAAGCAGAAGCAGGAAGCCGCCTGGACCTTCATCAAGTGGCTGACCAGCCCTGAAGTCCATAAGGAAATGAACATGAACGGCGCCGGCAGCTATATCCGCAAGTCGACGCTGTCCGATCCGGATCTCAACAAGAAGTATCCGTTCCTGCCGATCATCGCCAAGTCGTTCGACAATGCCGATGGCGACTATCGTCCGCGGATTGCGCAGTATCCCGAGATCCAGGATCTGCTCGGAACGGCTGTCAATTCGGTTCTGGTCGGCGGCGCTGATCCGAAGGCCGCGCTCGACGAGGCGCAGGCCCAGGCCGCGAAGCTGTTCTGATCATCGAGCAGTGCTGATCGTTCCGCCCTGCGGGGCGGGACCCCGGCTGCGGCCCACAAGGCCGCAGCTCCTTTTCCAGACCTTCGAGGAACCGCTCCGTGTCGATCGCAACGACCGCCATCCCTTCACAGAGACTGCCAACGCGCAAGAAGTCGATGCGTTTCGACGACCGCCGCCAACTGTTCCTGCTCGCGCTCGCTCTGCCCGCGGTCGTCTATATCGCCGCGGTTGCGATCTGGCCGCTGGTCCAAGGCATCGGCTACTCGTTCTTCGATTACAATCTTCTGCGTCGTGGCGGCGCCAAGACCTTTGTCGGGCTCGATAACTATGTTCAGGTCCTGACGGACAAGACCGGCCAGCGCGCGCTGATCAACACTTTCGTCTTCACCATCGGCGCGGTGTTCTTCGAATTCATCCTCGGGCTCGGCCTTGCGATGCTGCTGTGGCGCGATGGCCGTTTCAATCGCATCTGCCTCGCCTTCCTGCTGATCCCCGTCACGATTACGCCGCTCGTTGTCGGCCTCATCTTCCGGGCGCTGCTCGCGGTCGACTACGGCTATATCGGCTATTATCTCGCCGAGTGGGGCATCACGTCGCCGCGCGGTCTGCTCGCCGGAACGACCACCGCTCTGCCGACACTCATCTTCGTCGATATCTGGGAATGGACGCCGCTGGTGGCGCTGATCCTGCTGGCGGGCCTCAAAGCCCTGCCGGGCGATATTCTCGAAGCGGCGTTTGCCGACGGCGCGACCTCGTGGCAGCGCTTCCGTCTCGTCATCCTGCCGCTGTTGCTGCCGACCGTGTTTCTGGCGCTGGTGCTGCGGATGATGGACGCGTTCCGCGTCTTCGATTCGATCTTCGTCACCACCGGCGGCGGACCGGGCGATTCGACCACCTCGCTGATGGTCTATGGCGTCAAACAGGGCCTGCAATTCTTCAACATCGGCTATGCCGCCGCGATCGCCAACATCTCGATCCTGTGCATCGCGCTGATGGCGGCTGCCTTCACGCTGCTGATCCGCCGCGCCGATGTGAAGGCCAACGAGCAATGAGCACGATGACCACCACCGCGACCCTGCCGCGCATCGCCGCGTCCGCCCGCCGCGTGACAGCTCTTCAGAAGCGAATCCGCATCGAGCGGACCGCACTCGTCCTGATCATCGCCGTCTATATGATTCCGGTGCTCTGGCTGGTCGCGACGGCCTATAAGCCACCGAAGGACATGTTTTCCTCGCCGCCGAGCTTCCTGTTCGAGCCGACGCTGCACAATTTCCGCCGCGTGTTCGAGGTGTTCGACGTCTGGTCGCTGCTGCAGTCGAGCATCATCATCTCGCTCGGCTCAGCGGTCCTGTCGCTGCTGCTCGGCGTGCCGGCCGGCTATGCGCTCGCCCGTGCGCGCTCGCGCTATGCGATCTGGGTCGCGTATCTCTTCCTCGCCATCCGCACCGTACCAATCATCGCGACGTTGCTGCCGTTCTATCTGATGATGCGCGACATCGGGCTGCTCGGGACGTGGTGGGCGGTCATCCTCATCAACACGACGCTGAATTGCGCCTTCGTGACGTGGATGATGTTCTCCTATTTCCGCTCGCTGCCGCGCGACATGGAAGAAGCAGCGCTCACCGATGGCTGCACATTGTTCGGCGCGTTCTACCGCGTCGCGCTGCCGACTGTGGTGCCGGGCATCATCGCCTCGGCGCTCTTTTGCGTCATGTTCTCGTGGAATGACTTCCTGGTCGCGATGTTCCTGACCAATTCGGACTCGAAGCCGCTCTCCGTTGCGCTTCTCGCCGCCTTTGGCACCAAGGACATCACCTGGGGCACGCTCGGCGCGCTCGCCCATTTCTCGACCGTGCCAATCATGCTGATGGCGCTGTTCCTCAACCGCTATTTCGTGCAGGGCCTGACCAAGGGGGTGCACTGAGGACGGATCGCCTTTCAGCGTTCCGTCGCCCCACCGTTCCATGCTCTGTCATTGCCGGATCAAGCTCGGCAATGACGGAAGACGAACTTCAGGCGGTCTCGACATTGCCGCGCGGTGCGGAGCGTGCGGCGCCGGCCTTGGCGGGCTGCATCTGCGGCCAGGTCGTGCCGGACTTCCGCGTAGCGAAGGCCAGCGTCAACATGAACGCGCCGAAGACGGCTACGATGGCGAGTGAAGCGATGATGTCGATGACGGGCATGGTTCGGTCTCCCCGATTGTGATGGGAAGACCCTCATGCAGCCTTGCAGGCGGCGCCTTGATGCGGATCAAACCGGCTGAGGATTCCCCGTCGCGCCGAGCGTCAGGCCGGTCTCGCGGTGATAGGCGGCGCCGAAGCTCGCGACCTTCGCGTCCTGCCAGGAGGGCGCGAGGAAGGTGATGCCCTGCGGCAGTCCGTCCGGGCGGAAGCCGTTCGGCACCGCCATGCCGCAGAGGCCCATCAGGTTGACGAAGTTCGTGTAGATGCCGAGCTGCGCATTGAGGCGGATCGGATCGGCGAGAATCTCCGCCTTGGTGTAGATCGTCGGCGTTGTCGGCACGACGAGAACGTCGATATCGGCCCAGGCGGCGCGCGTATCGCGCTTCAGCGCCGCCACCTTGTGGATCGCCGCGAAGACATCCTTGGCGGTGTGATTGCTGCTGGTGTCGAGGATCGACAGCGTGACCGGGTGGATGTGGTCACGATATTTCGCGACGACATCGTCCATCGAGATGGCGCGCTCGGCAATGAAGGGGCCGCCATAGAGCAGCTTCTGCGTTTCCTCGAAGGGCGTGAAATCGACTTCGACCTTGGTGCCGCCCATCGCTTCCAGCCTTTCGACGGCGGATGCGAACAGCTTGGCGGCTTCCTCATCGCCGAAGAAGCGCAAGGCCGCCCCTGCGGGAACGCCGAAGCGGAATTGCAGCGGGATCGGCCCGATCACGAGATTGACGTCATCCGCTTCGGGCTTCGAGAACTCGTAGCTTGCGTCATAGCCGCCCATGCGGCGTCCGACGGCGACGGCATCCTCGGTGGTCAGCGCGAACACGGTCATCGTCTCGGCCGATTTGAGGCTGCCGCCGCCTGAGACGGAGGAATTTGAAATAAAGCCGGGCGTCGGCTTCAAACCGACAATGTTGTTGAAGGCGGCGGGAACGCGGCCTGAGCCGGCGGCGTCGTTGGCGACTGAGAAGGAGACGAGACCAGCCGCAACGGAAACGCCCGAGCCCGACGACGAGCCGCCCGAAATGTAGTCCTCGCCGAACACCGACGAGCAGGCGCCATAGGGCGTGCGCACGCCGACAAGGCCGACGCCGAACTGGTCCATGTTGACCTTGCCGAGGCAGAGCGCCCCGGATTCGATCAGCCGGTTGATTGCTTGTCCCGTTGTCTGCGGCACATAGGCCATCTCGGGCAGCGCATTGGTTGTCGGCATGCCCGGGACGTCGTTGCAGTCCTTCACCGAATAAGGGATGCCCCAGAGCGGGTCGTCTGTCGGGCCGGCGGATTCGAGCGCGGCGGCATGCTGCAGCAACGCGTCGCGCGGAGCGAGATGGATCCAGACATGGTCATCGCCACGTGCCGCGATCCGGTCATAGATGGCGTCGATGACGTCGGTCGGCTTCAATGCGCCGCTGCGGTAGAGGCGGCCGAGCGTCGTGATGTCCAGCGAGCCCGTGGCGGGCGACCAGTCGGCGGTCATTGGCAATCCAGTCCGGGTCAGAGCTTGATGGCGGCAATCGGCGCGGTCGTTCCGAACAGGCCGGTGCCAAAGCGAGTGATGTCGAGTACGGCGGTCTTGGCGCCCGGCAGGTCCGTCGCCGTGCCGTCCTCGAGCAGAAGACATTCATAGCCGCCGTCATTGGCAGCGCGCATCGTGGCGTGCACGGCGCCCTCGGTGCGGAGACCGGCGATCACGAGATTGGCGATCCGCTGCCGCTGCAACAGGAAACCGAGATCCGTGCCGAGGAAGATATTGTCGCCCGCATGGTCGATGACCGGCTCGCCGTCGAAAGGCGCGAGCGCCTCGACGATTTGCCAGCCATCGCCGCCCCGCGGCAGAATGCGGTCGAGCAGCCGGGTTGCGTTGCGAAGGGCGGTGACGCGGGGCAGGCCGACCGCCGGGTCGTAGCCGCGCCGGCCGTGAAGGACTGTGCCGCCGGCAGCGCGCCACGCGGCCAGCAAAGGCGCAACGGCAGCGACAACAGGCTCCGCGACAATTTCCGCAACCGACTCGGCCTGGAAGTCGATCAGGAACAACGCCGTGTCAGCCATCGACCAGGCGCCGGTGAACGGCCATGCATAGGGCTGCGATGCCACGGGCGCGTAGGTGGTCATGCCGCCGCTCCTGTCTTGGTGGCGCCGGCAATCAGGTCGATCAGCGAATTGGATGACATCACCGCGCCCCAGCGACCGCCATGGGCGGCCAGCACGTCGACCATGCCCTGATGATTGGCGCTTTCGACCGCCGCGGTGCCATCAACCACCAGCACGCAGTCATAGCCGAGGTCAGCGCCGTCGCGGATCGTCGACTGGACGCAGCAATCGGAAGTGACGCCGCAGACGATCAGCGCCTCGATGCCGCGGGCGCGCAGCAGCTGATCGAATTCGGTGGCATGGAACGAACTCTTGCCGGGCTTGTCGACGACGATCTCGCCGGGGAGCGGATAGAGTTCGGCGATGATGTCGTGACCGGGATCGCCGCGTGTCAGCGCACGGCCCTGGTTGCTCTCGTCGCCAATGCCGACGCCATGCAATCGGCTGCGCCAACGCTTGACCGGGTTGAGGTCGGTCAAATCGGCGCGATGGCCTTCGCGGGTGTGGATGACGGTCATGCCGGCTGAGCGAGCGGCCTCCAGCAGGACGGCGATCAGGCCGATAGGCTTCCGTGTATTTTCGATGCTCTGGCCCAGCCGGTCGATCCAGCCGCCCGGCCCGCAGAAATCGGTCTGCATGTCGATGACGACTAGGGCGGTGCGGTCGAGATCGAGCGGGCCTGTGATCGGCCAGGTGGCGTCGCTTTGCATCGGATCCTTTGTAACGGCTGGCGTCAGTGCGAAATCGCGAGTTCTGTGACGGCGTCGAAGACGTGGATGCGGGCCGGCTCGACCGTAAGTCCGATGCGGCTGCCGCCCTTGATGCCGAGCGTGCCGTCGAGGACCGCGCGCAGCCGCGTGCGGGCGCTGCTCATCTCGTCACCGCTTTCGCTCTCAATGCCGCTCGCGACCACCGCCCCTGCATCGAGATCGACATGCACGAGCAAGCTGGCGCCGAGATCCTCGACGAAGGCGACAGTGCCGCAAATGCGGCCGGGAGCATCGGGTTCGTCGGCCGCGACATGGAACGCTTCGGGCCGGATACCGGCGATGACGGGCGCGCCGACATGGGCGGCGAGGGCGGGGCGCGCGGCAAGCGCCGCTGCATCGAGCGGGATCGTCAATTCGCCGAGCAGGAGCGTAAGTCCGCCATCGACCGTCACGATCTGGCCGGACAGCATGTTCATCGGTGGCGATCCGATGAAGCCGGCGACGAAAAGATTGGCAGGGGCGTCATAGAGCTTGCGCGGCTCGGCGAGCTGCTGCAGCACCCCCTTGTTCATAACGGCGACACGGTCGCCCATCGTCATCGCCTCGACCTGATCATGCGTGACATAGATCGTGGTGACGCCAGTCATCTTCTGCAGCCGCGCGATTTCGGCACGCATCTGGCCGCGCAGGCGCGCGTCGAGATTGGAAAGCGGCTCGTCCATCAGATAGGCCTTGGGCGAGCGCACCAGCGCCCGGCCCATCGCGACGCGTTGTCGCTGGCCACCCGATAGCTTGCCAGGCTTGCGAGAGAGATAGTCGCCAAGCTCCAGCAACTGCGCGGTTTCGGCCACCTTACGGTCGATCTCGGCCTTGTCGGTGCCGCGTACCTTCAGACCGAAGGCGATGTTCTCGGCGACGGTCAGATGCGGATAGAGCGCATAGGACTGGAACACCATCGCGATGTTCCGGTCGCGCGGGGCGAGGTCGTTCGCGACGACGCCGTCGATGATCAACTCGCCGTCCGAGATCTCTTCCAGTCCGGCAATCATCCTGAGAGCCGTCGACTTGCCGCAGCCGGAGGGGCCGACGAGCACCAGGAACTCGCCATCGGCGATGGTCAGCTCGAGCGCGTTCACGGCCAGCTGGCCGTCGTCGTAACGCTTGGTAACGCGATCGAATACGATCTCAGCCATGGCGATCCTTGCCCTCCGTCAATTCACAAAATGCCACATCGGCCGACATCGTGTCAAAGACCTAGAATGCTGGATTATCTGCCAGATTTCCCAGGCTTGATCGTCAAAGGGCTGCGATTATGTTCGAATTTGTGCGGATTTAACGGCAGACGCCAGCTGGGCGACGAGGGCTTCGGAGGTCTCGTCACGAACGTTTTGACGGGCAAAGCCGAGGGTCACAGC
>NZ_JAIUIE010000016.1 GCF_020165495.1 Mesorhizobium sp. BR1-1-16
CGACGAAAGAAAGTCTGGATTGCCGGGTCAAGCCCGGCAATGACAGGCGAGAGATAATTCAAGCCGGCGAAAGACTATTGGCGTCGGCCAAAGACCATCCGAGCAGAAGAGTGAGCAGCGCGACATGACCCTCCCCCGCCCCTATTGGCACGAAATGCAGGCCCCGGACTTTCTTGGTGGCGAGAAGAACTGGATCGCCGTCCTTCCCGTCTGCGCCATCGAGCAGCATGGACCGCATCTCCCCGTCTATACCGATCATTGCATCGGCGAAGGCATGGTGAAGCGCACGGTCGAGCTGCTGCCAGAAGGGCTGCCGGTGACGTTCCTGCCGATCCAGCCGATCGGCAAGTCGAACGAGCACATCGCGTCGCCCGGAACCATCACCTTCTCCTGGGAAACGGCGCTTCGCATCTGGATGGAAATCGGCGATTCGATCGCCCGCGCCGGTGTCCGCAAGCTCGTCATCGTCACCTCGCATGGCGGCAATGTTCCCGTCGCCGATATCCTGGCCCGCGAACTGCGCATCAAGCATAGCATGGTCGCGGTCTCGACCGGCTGGGCCGGTGCGGGTGAGCCGGCCGGCCTCGTGCCGCCCGAGGAAGACCTCTACGGCATCCATGGCGGCGATGTCGAAACCTCGATCATGCTGCATTTCAGGCCCGACCTCGTAAAGATGGACAAGGCCGAGGACTTCCGCTCGCAGCAGCTCGATCTCCTCAAGGAGTTCAAGCGGCTGCGCTTCCACATGGCGCCCGCGCGCATCGGCTGGCAGGCGCAGGATTTGAACCCCGCCGGAGCCGTCGGCAACGCGGCTCGCGCCACGGCAGAGCGCGGCCGCCTGATCGTCGATCATCAGGCCAGAGCGTTCATCGAACTGCTGGAAGAACTGGCGCGCTTCGACCGCTCACGCCTCTGGCATGCCGTGATCTGATACCGTTCAGCAGACCCCTCCACTCGAAGCGCTTTGGATGAACCGGGCGCGCGGCAAGTTTTAACTTGCTTTCGGTCGCCGCCTCGGCTCGATTTGAAGGTGATCGCCCGTTCGAGATCCACGACAGATGGATCCGATGCAGGGGCGAGACCGGATCGCGCCGTGTCGGCGCCCGCGTGAGGGGACTTTTGCGATGAAAAGACTGATGGGCCTTCTGGCTGCGACCATGCTGGTTGGCGGCCTCGCCGCAGGGGCAGAAGCGAAAACTCTGGTCTACTGCGCCGAGGGCAGCCCCGAGAATTTCAATCCGCAGATCAACACCACCGGAACCTCGTTCGACGCCGCGCGGCCGGCCTTCAACCAGTTGGTCGAGTTCGAACCGGGCACCACCAATGTCATTCCGGGCCTCGCCGAATCCTGGGACGTCTCGCCAGACGGGCTTGAGGTGACCTTCCATCTGCGCAAGGGCGTCAAGTTCCATTCGGTGAAAGGCTTCACGCCGACGCGCGACTTCAACGCCGACGACGTGCTGTTCTCGTTCAACCGCATGTGGAAGGAAGACAGTCCCTATCACAAGGTTTCCGGCGGCGCTTATGACTACTTCAACGACATGGGCATGCCGGATTTGCTGAAGTCGATCGACAAGGTCGACGACTACACCGTCAAGTTCACGCTGACCCGTCCCGAGGCGCCGTTCCTGGCCAATCTCGCTATGGACTTCGCCACGATCCTCTCGGGCGAATATGCCGATGCGATGCTGAAGGCCGGCACGCCCGAGCAGGTCGACCAGGTGCCGGTCGGCACCGGGCCGTTCGAATTCGTCGCCTACCAGAAGGACGCGGTCATCCGCTACAAGGCGTTCCCCGAATATTGGGGCGGCGCGCCGAAGATCGACCTCGTCTTCGCGATCACCAAGGACGCGACACAGCGCTGGTCGAAGGTTCAGAAGGGCGAGTGCCAGGTCATGCCCTATCCGAACCCGGCCGACCTCGAAGCGATCGGCAAGGATCCGAACGTCAACCTGATGCAGCAGGCCGGCCTCAATATCGGCTACATGGCCTTCAACGTCACCAAGAAGCCGTTTGACGACAAGCGCGTCCGCCTCGCCATCACCTATGCGATCGACAAGGACGCGATCCTCAAGGACGTCTATCTCGGCGCCGGCCAGCCGGCCAAGAACTTCATCCCGCCGACGATCTGGAGCTACAACGACGCGATCGTCGATTATCCGCATGACGTCGACAAGGCCAAGGAACTCCTGAAGGAGGCCGGGCTGGAGAAGGGTTTCGAAACCGACATCTGGTGGATGCCGGTGCAGCGCCCCTACAACCCGAACGCCAAGCGCGTCGCCGAGATCATCCAGTCCGATCTCGAAAAGGTCGGCATCAAGGCCAATCTCGTTTCCTATGAATGGGGCGAATATCGCAAGCGCATGCAGGCGGGCGAGCACCAGATGGGCCAGCTCGGCTGGACGGGCGACAATGGCGATCCCGACAACTTCTTCTTCCTGCTCGGCTGCGACGCGGCCCGCGACGGCGGCCAGAATATCTCGAAGTGGTGCAACAAGGACTTCGACGACAAGCTGAAGAAGGCCAAGAGCATCACCGACAAGGCCGAGCGCACCAAGCTCTATGAGGAGATGCAGGTCATCGCCCATGACGAGGTGCCGGTGTTCAACATCGCCCATTCGGTCGTGTTCGAACCGGTCCGCAAGGAAGTCGTCGGCTACAAGGTCAGCCCGCTCGGCCGGCACGAATTCGCCGCGGTCGACCTGAAATAGGCACGCGCGCGACGGCGGGGAGACGACTGCCCCGCCGCCGCCGCCGGTCACGCCCATGTTCGGATTCATCGTCCGGCGAACGCTTCTGGTCATCCCGACCTTCCTTGCGATCGCCTTCCTGACCTTCGTCGCGATCCGCCTCGTTCCGGGCGATCCCATCGAGGTGCGCACCGGCGAGCGTGGCATCTCGCCCGAGCGCCTGGCGGAGTTTCGTCATCAGCTCGGCCTCGACCAGCCGGTCTGGAAGCAGTTCATCGACTATCTCTGGCAGATCGCCCATGGCGATCTCGGCACGTCGATCTCGACACATGCGCCGGTGCTCCAGGAATTCCTGACGCTGTTCCCGGCAACGATTGAACTCGCCCTCTGCGCGATGATCTTCGCGGTCGTGCTCGGCATCCCCGCCGGCGTCATCGCCGCGACACGGCGCGGCACCTTCATCGACTATTCCGTCATGGGCGTCGCGCTCACCGGCTATTCGATGCCGATCTTCTGGTGGGGCTTGCTGCTGATCCTGTTCTTCTCGGTCCAGCTCGACCTGACGCCGGTCTCCGGCCGCATCGACCTGCTCTATTATTTCGAGCCGGTCACCGGCTTCATGCTCATCGACAGCCTGCTGTCCGACCAGGACGGCGCGTTCCTTTCGGCGCTCTCGCATCTCATCCTGCCGACCATCGTGCTCGGCACCATTCCGCTCGCCACCATTGCCCGCATGACGCGCTCGACGATGCTGGAAGTGCTCGGCGAAGATTATGTCCGCACGGCACGGGCCAAGGGCCTCTCGCCGTTCCGCGTCGTCGGCATCCATGCGCTGCGCAATGCGCTGATCCCGGTCGTCACCGTCATCGGCCTGCAAATCGGCAGCCTGATGGCCGGTGCCGTGCTGACGGAATACATCTTCTCCTGGCCCGGCATCGGCACATGGCTGATCGAATCCATCCAGCGCCGTGACTACCCGGTGCTGCAGGGCGGCATCCTGCTGGTCTCGGGCATGGTCATCCTGGTCAACATCTTCGTCGACGTCCTCTATGGCGTGCTGAACCCGAGGATCCGTCATGGCCGCTGATCGATCCCCCGCAGCCGATGCGGCCGTCGCCGCGGTCAAGCCGCCGCCCGGCGCCTTTGCCCCCTTCTTCCGCGACTTCTCCGAGAACCGTGCCGCGCTGATCGGTTTCATACTGCTCGGCCTGCTCGTCTTCATCGCCGTCTTCGCCAACTTCCTCGCGCCTTACGGACCGAGCGAACAGTTCCGCGACTTCGTGCGCGTGCCGCCGATGTGGGTCGAAGGCGGCACGGCCGCCTTCCCGCTCGGCACCGACGAGGTCGGCCGCGACATGCTTTCGCGGCTGATGTTCGGCGCCCGGCTGTCGCTGTTCATCGGCGTCGCGGTGGTCATCGCCTCGATGTTCGCCGGCATCGCGCTCGGTCTCGTGGCGGCGTTCGCGCCGGGCTGGCCGTCGATCGTCATCATGCGGGCGATGGACGTCATCCTGTCGGTGCCGAGCCTGCTGCTCGCCATCGTCATCGTCGCGATCATCGGCCCGAGTCTCACCAACACCATCGTCGCGATCACCGTCGTCTACCTGCCGAATTATGTCCGCCTCGTGCGCGCCTCGGCGCTCAGCGAGAAATCGCGCGACTATGTGATCGCGGCACGGGTCGCCGGCGCCGGCACGCTGCGCATCATGTTCCTGACGGTGCTGCCCAATTGCATGGCGCCGATCATCGTGCAGGCGGCGCTGACCATTTCCAACGCCATCCTCGAAGCCGCCGCGCTCGGCTTCCTCGGCCTCGGCGCGCAGCCGCCCTCACCGGAATGGGGCGCGATGCTCGCCTCGGCGCGCGAGTTCCTGCAGTCGGCGTCCTGGATCGTCACGGAGCCGGGCCTGGCGATCCTCATCACCGTCCTCTCGATCAATCTCGTCGGCGACGGTCTTCGCGACGCCCTCGACCCGAAGATGCGGAGGAGCTGATGGCGCTTCTGGAAATCAACGATCTCTCGGTCGATTTCGCCACCGCCTCCGGGCAATTCCGCGCCGTCGACGGCGTTTCGCTCAGCGTCGATGCCGGCGAGATCCTGGCGATCGTCGGCGAATCCGGTTCCGGCAAATCGGTCGCGATGCTGGCGGTCATGGGGCTGCTGCCCTGGAGCGCGACCGTGACGGCAAAGCGGCTCGCCTTCGACGGCCGCGATCTGCTGACGCTGACGTCGCGCGAGCGGCGGAAGCTCGTCGGCAAGGACATGGCGATGATCTTCCAGGAGCCGATGTCGAGCCTCAACCCGTGCTTCACGGTCGGCTTCCAGATCGGCGAGGCATTGAAAGTGCATCTCGGCCTCGACAAGGCCCAGCGCCGACAGCGGACGATCGAGCTTCTGGCGGCGGTCGGCATTCCCGATCCGGAGCGGCGGCTCACCGCCTTCCCGCACCAGCTTTCAGGCGGCATCAGCCAGCGCGTGATGATCGCCATGGCGCTCGCCTGCCGGCCGAAACTCATCATCGCCGACGAGCCGACGACGGCGCTCGACGTCACCATCCAGGCACAGATCCTCGATCTCCTGATCGCCCTGCAGCGGGAGACAGGTACCGGCCTTGTGTTGATCACCCATGACATGGGCGTCGTCGCCGAAACCGCCGAGCGTGTATCGGTGCACTATGCCGGACAGAAGATCGAGGAACAGCCGGTCCGGCCGCTGTTCGACGATCCGCATCATCCTTATACCGCCGCCCTCCTCGCCGCGCTGCCGGAACGCGCCAAAGGCCGCTTCCTGCCATCGATTCCTGGCACCGTTCCGGGTCAGTTCGACAGGCCGCCGGCCTGCCTGTTCGAGCCGCGCTGCCGCTTCGCCACTGATCGCTGCCGGGAAAAAGTGCCGCCGCGCCAGGGCGCCATCGCCGGTTTCGCGCTCTGCCACTACCCGCTTGTCCACGGCCGGCCGCTCGGCCATCCCCGGCCGGAAGGGCGCGAGGTGGCGGCATGAACACGGTGATGAACGATGACCGCACGGTCCTGACGGCGCAACACCTGGCGCGCCATTACGAAGTCGGAGGCGGCGCTTTCCGCAAGGGGGCGACGATAAAGGCGCTTGCCGATGCGAGCTTCACGCTGGAGGCCGGGCGAACGCTGGCCGTCGTCGGCGAATCCGGCTGCGGCAAGTCGACCCTCGCCCGCCTCGTCACGATGATCGAGCCGCCGACGGCCGGCTCGCTCACCATTGCCGGCGTCGATATCGTCGGCGCCGACCGCGCGGCGCTCGCCCGCCTGCGCTCACGCGTGCAGATCGTATTCCAGAACCCCTATGGCTCACTCAACCCGCGGCAAAAGATCGGCGCGGCGCTGGCCGAGCCGCTCGTCATCAACCGCAAGGACATGAGCGCGGACGACCGGCGCACCGCCGTGCTTGAGATCCTGCGGCTGGTCGGCCTGCGTCCGGAGCATGCCGATCGCTATCCGCACATGTTCTCGGGCGGCCAGCGCCAGCGTATCGCCATTGCCCGGGCGCTGATGCTGCGTCCGGATATCCTCGTCCTCGACGAGCCTGTGTCAGCGCTCGACGTGTCCGTGCAGGCGCAGGTGCTCAATCTGCTGGTCAAGCTGCAGGAGAGCCTCGGCCTCGCTTATCTCTTCATCAGCCACGGCCTCTCGGTCGTCCGGCACATGGCCGATGAGATCGTCGTCATGTATCTCGGTCGGATCGTTGAGCAGGCGCCGCGCGACGTCCTGTTCGCCGGCCCGCTTCATCCCTATAGCCGCGCGCTCCTCTCGGCGACGCCGGTCGCCGATCCGGCGCGGGAGCGCGAGCGCGTGCCGCTGAAGGGCGAATTGCCCTCGCCTTTCAATCCGCCGCGCGGTTGTGCCTTCCACACGCGCTGCCCGCTCGCTTTCGACCGCTGCCGTGTCGAGCGCCCGGAACTCACCTGGCACGGCGAGACCAAGGTCGCCTGCTGGGCCGTCGAGCGCGACGACGCCTAGCGGGCCGGCACGAACATGCGCCGGAGCGTGCCGTCCTTCAGCCAGAGCTGGTGATAGAGCGCGCCGAGCACATGCAGCGCAATCAGCACGATGAAGGCCGGCTTGCCGAGCTCATGAATTTCGCCGACCTCTGGCCAGACATAGACCGCGAGCAGGCCGGTGACAGGCATGGCGACGAGCAGGATATAGAACAGCCAGTGCGCGGCATGCGCCAGCGTATCGAGCACGGGCGTTCCTGAGGATTGCGGGTCAGGCGCACCGCCGGCGAGCCGCACGGCGAGGCGCAAGGCTACGAGCACGAGGATCGCGATGCCGACCCAGTAATGCGCCGAGGCAAGCGTCGCATCGGTCGGATCGAGTTCCGTACCGCGCCGCGCGGCGCGGGTTGCCGTCGACATGCTTTCGCCGAAAATGAGCTGGAAGAAAACCAGCGCTGCGATGACCCAATGCAGCAGAATCTGCACGCTCGAATATCCACCGATGGTCCGGCCGTTCACGGCAATCTCCCCGAATGTCAGGAGATAGCGGCCTACCCGCCACCACCCGTAAGCTGGAAGAGTTCTAAACTGTGGACAGTACCGATGGAAGCTTCTTCCGGTTGAAGACTGATGCAATCGGGCCTGACATCCCCTATATCACCTGCCTCTGACCCCATCCTTCAAGCGGCGCCAGGCGCCGCCCCGGAGATTGCCTCATGACGGAAACCCAGGCCACGGTCACTCAGGTCCCGGTCACCGTGCTCACCGGCTATCTTGGCGCCGGCAAGACCACGCTTCTGAACCGCATTCTCTCGGAGAACCACGGCAAGAAATACGCCGTCGTCGTCAACGAGTTCGGCGAAATCGGCATCGACAACGACCTCATCGTCGAGAGCGACGAAGAGATCTACGAGATGAACAACGGCTGCATCTGCTGCACCGTGCGCGGAGACTTGATCCGCGTCGTCGAAGGGCTGATGAAGCGGCCCGGCAATTTCGACGGCATCCTGGTCGAGACCACCGGCCTCGCCAATCCGGCCCCGGTTGCGCAGACCTTCTTCATGGACGAGGACGTGCGCGCCAAGTCGCGGCTCGACGCCGTCATCACGGTTGCCGACGCGCTCAACCTCCTGAAGCGGCTCGACGATGCCCCCGAGGCTGAGGAGCAGATCGCCTTCGCCGACGTCGTGCTGCTCAACAAGATCGATCTCGTCAGCCCGGAAGAGCTCGCCAATGTCGAGCGCCGCATCCGCGCGATCAATCCGCACGCCACGATCCACCGGACCGAGCGCTCTGCCATCGACCTCGACAAGGTGCTCGACCGCGGCGCCTTCGACCTCGACCGCATCCTCACGCTCGACCCGGAATTTCTCGAGGGCGAGGATCATGACCATGATCACGTCCATGACGAGAATTGCGGCCACGACCACCACCATCATGATCACGACCATGCCCATCACGGCCATGATCATGACCATCACCACGATCATACGCGCCACGACAATTCGGTGTTCAGCGTCTCGCTGCGCGGCGGCGTGCTCGATCCGCAGAAGTTCTTCCCCTGGATCCAGGAGGTGACGCAGGTCGAGGGTCCGAACATCCTGCGTCTGAAGGGCATTCTCGCCATGGACCGCGACCCGGATCGCTATGTGATCCAGGGCGTGCACATGATCATCGAGGGCACCCATCAGCGGCCGTGGCGCGACGACGAGAAGCGCGAGAGCCGCATGGTCTTCATCGGCCGCAAGCTGAATGAAGAGGCGATCCGCAAGAGCTTCGAAGCCTGCCTCAAGGCAGCCTGAGCAAGCGAGTGATGGAAAGCGCGGACACCATACCGACGCTGGTTGACTGGGCGGGCGGCGTTGAGCCGTTTCGCAGGCTGACCGCGCTTTTCTACGCGAAGGTGCCCAAGGATGCGATCCTGGGGCCGATCTTTGCCGGCATGGACCCGCATCACGCCGAGCATGTCGCGGCCTTTGTCGCCGAGGTGCTCGGCGGACCGCCCGACTATACGGCGAGCGGCGGTTCGCATCGCGCGATGATCGTCCGGCATATGGGGCGACATCTCACCGAAACTCAGCGTCGGCGCTGGATCGACATGATGCTGGACACACTCGACGAGGCCGGGCTTCCGGCCGACCCGGAGTTCCGCGCAGCGGTCGTCGGCTATCTCGAATGGGGCACTCGCCTCGCGGTGATCAACTCGGCCGACGGCGCCGTGCCGCCCCCGGAGGGCGCGCCGATGCCAGGCTGGAACTGGGGACCGCCCGGCGGCCCTTATCGCGGTTAGTTTCAAAGGCACCATGCCCAGCATCCAGTCCTTCCCCCTCGGCGCCTATGTCGTCGCCGCCACCTTTCTCGGTGATCGTCCTCTCGTCGCGCTTGGCGATGGCAAGGTCGCGCTGATCGACGGCGCGGCCGCCGAAACGCTCGGCGTTCACGCCGGCGGCCTGCTCGCCGCCGCGCGCACTGAAGCCCGCGATCACCTGATCACATCCGGTGACGACGGACGGGTCATGTCGATCGATGCGAGCGGCACCCTCCATGAGATAGCCACGCGGCCGAAGAAATGGATCGACCAGGTCGCGACAGGCCCCGGCGGCGTCATCGCCTTTGCCGGCGGGCGCGAGGCGGTCGTCGTGTTCCCCGACGGCAAGGAGAAGCAATTCGCGCATGAGCGCACCGTGGCCGGCCTCGCCTTCGCGCCGAAAGGCGTTCGTCTGGCCGTGGCGCGCTACAACGGCGTCTCGCTGTGGTGGGTCGGCACGGACGCGAAGCCGACCGAGTTCGAATGGAAGGGCTCGCATATCGGCGTCACCTGGTCGCCGGATGGACGCCATGTCGTGACCGCGATGCAGGAGAACGCACTGCATGGCTGGCGCGTCGCCGATGGCGGCGGCAACATGCGGATGTCGGGCTATCCCGGCAAGGTCAAGTCGATGTCCTGGTCGACCAAGGGCCGCTTCCTTGCCACCTCAGGCGCCGAAATGGCCGTGCTCTGGCCGTTCCACTTCAAGGACGGCCCGATGGGCAAGCAGCCGCTGCAGCTCGGGTTGAGCGCACAAAGCGTCGTGACGCAGGTCGCCTGCCACCCGACCGAGGATGTCGTGGCAATCGGCTACAAGGACGGCTCGATCATCGCGGCGCGCTTCGCCGATGGCGACGAGGCGCGGCTGCGCAAGGCCGAGGGCGGCCCGGTCAGCGCGCTCGGTTGGGACGCCGCGGGCATCCGCCTCGCCTTCGGCACCGAGGACGGGACCGCCGGCATCGTCGATCTCGCGGGCTGACACCCTCCCCGCTTGATCGCCGCGCGGCGAGGCGGCAGCATGGCCCGACCTTCAGGACCGGCCATCCATGCTGCGAGCCATGCTTCCGATCATGCGACGGTCCTGCCTTTGGCTGGCCGCGGCGGTCCTATGCGCGATGGCTCTTCCGGGCCTCGCGGTGGCAGCGGCTGAGGAAACGACCGAGGAAACAATCTGCCGGCTGATCGAGCAGGCGGCCGGGCAAAAGGCGCTGCCGGTCGATTTCTTTACCCGGCTGATCTGGCGCGAAAGCAGCTTCCGCCCCGGCGTCACAAGCGGCGCGGGCGCGCAGGGCATCGCGCAATTCATGCCCGGCACCGCAACCGAGCGCGGCCTCGACGATCCGTTTGATCCCGAACAGGCCATTCCCGCCTCGGCCGGCTATCTTTCGGAACTGCGCCTGCGCTTCGGCAATCTCGGCCTTGCGGCAGCTGCCTACAATGCCGGCCCGACGCGCCTTTCCGGCTGGCTTAGAAATGGCGGCTGGCTGCCGGCCGAGACCGAAGACTACGTGCTCTTCGTCACCGGCCGCAGCGCTGCCGACTGGCGCGACAATGGCATCCGTCCGCCAGACGACGACAAGGAACGGGGCAAGGACGACTGCGGACGGATCGTCGCTTCGATCCGCACTTATGCGCCGCGGCTGATCGAAGGCGCTTATGCGCCCTATGGCGTGCAGCTGTCCGGCAATTTCTCCAAGGCGCGCGCCATCGCCTCCTATCAGCGCATGGTCGGCCGCTTTCCTGCAGTCCTCGAAGGCCGGCCGACGCTGATCCTCGGATCGCGTCTCGCCGGTCGCGGCCGGCGGGCCTTTTATCGCGTGCGACTGCCTGCGCCTACGATGAGAGAGGCCGCCGGAATCTGCGCGAGCCTGCGCAGGGCCGGTGGCGCCTGCGTCGTCCTCCGCAACTGATTGCGCCGCCTGATCGACAGGCCGCCCATTAAATTCGATCAAATTTCATCTGCGTGTTTACACATCGTCATCTCACCATTGGCAAAATGAGATGGCCATTCAAAGTGAATCGCGCGATGCGGAAAGCAGCGCTCAAGCTTAGTGCCTCTGAGGGGAAAGACCATGTGCATCAACTGCGGACTGAATGAGGTGCTCGGCGCGTTCGTGGCGGCCAATCCGGGCCCGCTGGCATCGCGCTTTGCCGTCAGCCGGCGTGGTTTCGTCCGCGGCGCGCTGGCCTGCACGGCCGCGCTTGGTGCCAGCAGCATTCCTGCATTCGCCGCGACCGACGGCAAGCCGACCTTCATTTTCCGCGGCGGCAAGGTCTATACGCAGAACGACGCCCTGCCCTGGGCGGAGGCCGTCGCGGTGGATGGCAAGACGATCATGGCGGTCGGCACCAATGATGAAATCGACAAGCTGAAGGGGCCATCGACCAAGGTCGTCGAACTGGACGGGCGCCTCGTGTTGCCAGGATTTGTCGAGGGTCACATCCACCCCTTCCTCGGCTCATTTCTGACGTCGGGCGTCGATCTGCAGTTGCCGGATCTCGATGCCGTGATCGCCGCCATCGACAGCTATGCCAAGGCCCACCCGAAGGGGCCGATCCGCGGCTTCGGCTGGCGCGTCGACATGTTCCCGCCTGAGGGGCCGACCCGGCAGATCCTCGACAAGATCATCTCGGATCGCCCTGCCTTCTTCTTCGCTATCGACGGTCACAGCCTCTGGGCGAACACCAAGGCGCTGGAGATCGCAGGCATCAACAAGGACACGCCCGACCCGATCCCGCGCTTCAGCTTCTATGCACGCGACAGCGACGGCTATCCGACCGGATATGCGCTCGAAGTGAACGCCGTGCTGCAACTGGTCAATGCGGTGCAGCCGATCGCGCCGGCCGCCATGGGCCAGTTGATGGAGGAGTGGCTGCCCAAGGCCTCCGCCGCCGGCATCACAGCCATCTTCGACGCCGGCGTGCCGCCGATCGGCTCGGACCAGGCCGCGGTGCTGTCGATGTACACCAATCTCGACAAGCAGGGCCGCCTGCCGTTCCGGGTCGTCGGCTCCTATATCGTCAAGTCGCCGCCGGTCGACACTGCCGTCAAGGAACTGGAGGCGCTGCAGAAGACCATCAAGTCCGAGCTCGTCGAAATCTCCGTCATGAAGATTGTCGGAGACGGCGTGCAAGGCGGCTATACCGCATGGCTGGTCGAGCCCTATGCCGACAGGCCTGATTACCGCGGCGGCTCGCCCTTTTCGCTGGAGGAGTGGCATTCGCTGGTCGGGGCCACCGACGCCGCCGGCTATGACGTGCATATCCATGCCTGCGGCGAGGGTACGGCACGGATGGGGCTGGATGCGATCGAGAAGGCGATCGCCACCAACCCCCCGCGCGAGCGGCGCCACACCATCGCCCATCTCGTCTATGTGACCGACGAGGACATGCCGCGCTTCGGCAAGCTCGGCGTCAACTCGCAGTTCTCGGCCAACTGGTTCTCCGCCGATCCGGACACGCTCATCAACATGAAGCAGCGCTATGGCGCACGGGCGGATCTCATGTACCGGGCGAAGTCGGCGCTTGAGGCCGGCGGCACCATCTCCTTTGGCACCGACTGGCCGGCGGCGGGTTATTTCTCCACGTACAAGCCACTCGACTCGATCCAGATCGCGGTGACGCGGCAGCTGATCGGCAACAAGGACAATCCGATCCTGGTGCCGCTCGACGAGCGGCTGTCGCTCGCCGAGGCCGTTCACGCCAATACGATGGGCGCGGCCCGGCAGATCCGCCTCGACGACAAGATCGGATCGATCGAGGCCGGCAAGATGGCCGACCTCCTCGTGCTCGAACGGAACATCTTCGAGGGCGACGTGCATGACATCGCCAGCACGCGGATTGATCTGACGCTGATGAACGGCAAGATTGTGCATGGCAGCGCGTGAAGGAGCCAATGACGCCGGCGATCATTGAACCTCCATCAGGGAGCCCTCAATGATCGGACGGACCGCACTGCTCGCCGCCGCAGTCTTCGGCGGCGTCGTTGCCTCGCAGGCGCCGGAGTTCGCCCAGCAATATCGACAGCGTCTCGGCGGCGCTGTCGACGAGCTGCGCCGCGTCGTGGCCGATTTCGACCGCGACGCCGCAACGGCTGGCATGGATCGCGAGCGGGCGATCGCCAGTCTTCTCAGCGACGACACGAAGCTGGTGCAACTGCGCGGCGCCAGCACCGAGGCGTCCGTCGAGCGCTATGAACGCCTCAGTGCCCAGCAGGCAGCGTTCGAGGCGAGCGGCCCGCTCGGCCGTGTCGAGGCGGTGGTACGGGCGCCGGATCGCGAACTGGTCGACGCGACATGGCAGACCTATGAGCCAGCCGTTCCGACGACGACGGCCGGCGCGGTCACCGCGGCCATAGGCTTCGTGGCCGTCTACATTCTCGCAGCCTGCTGCCGTCTCGCCGCCGTGCCATTCAGGCGCCGGCGGCGGATGCGGGAGCGTCGCGAGATGGTGTAACCTCGATCAGCCGAGGCCGTGCACCAGCACGTTGCGGAACTGCCAGGGGTCGCTGGTATCGATGTCCTCAGGGAAGAAGCCAGGACGATCGGTGAGCGGCGTCCAGTCGGTGTAGACGCCCTCGACCGTGCCGAGATACGGCCGCTGGATGCGCAGGCAGAAGTGATAGTCCATCTCGTCCGCCTCGACGATGCCGGCGGCCGGATGCTCAAGTGCCCACACCATGCCCGCGACGACGGCTGAGGTCACCTGCATGCCGGTGGCGTTTTGATAGGGCGCGTTCTGCCTTGCTTCGTCGATCGTCAGGCGCGAGCCATACCAATAGGCATTCTTGGCATGGCCGTAGAGCAGCACGCCGAGCTCGTCGCGGCCGGCGATGATCTCCTCTTCCGAGAGGATGTGCTGCTTGGCCTGGCGTTGGCCTGACCGGCCGAACAATTCATGCAGCGACAGCACCGCATCGTTGGAAGGGTGATAGGCATAATGGCAGGTCGGCCGGTAGACCACCTCGCCTTCCTCGCGCACCGTGAAATGATCGGCGATCGAGATGGCCTCGTTATGCGTCACCAGGAAGCCGAGCTGCGGTCCCGGCGTCGGGCACCAGGAGCGCACGCGCGTATCAGCGCCTGGCCCAAGCAGAAAGATCGCAGCGCCCGAACCGGTGTCATGCGCGCGGGCATGATCGGGGACCCATTTCTCATGCGTGCCCCAGCCGAGTTCCGCCGGCTGCAGGCCCTCCGACACGAAGCCGTCCACCGACCAGGTGTTAACGAAGGTGTCGAGCGGCTTCGGATTGCGCGAACGCTGCGTGTCGCGCTCGGCGATGTGGATGCCCTTGACGCCGGTGGCGCGCATCAGCGCGGCCCATTCGCGGCGGCTCTTCGGCTCCTCGAAATCGATGCCGAGATCGCGCGCGACATCGACCAGCGCATGCTTGACGAACCACGAAACCATGCCCGGATTGGCGCCGCAGCACGAAACCGCGGTCGGCCCGCCCGGATGGGCGCGCTTTTCGGCCAGGAGTTCCTCGCGCAGCGCATAGTTGGAGCGCGAGGCCGGATCGGCCTTGTGGTCGTAATAGAAGCCCGGCCAAGGCTCGATCACGGTGTCGATATAGAGGCTGCCGAGCTCGCGCGTCAGCTTCATGATGTCGAGCGAGGACGTGTCGACCGAGAGATTGACGCAGAACGCCTGTCCCTCCCCGCCCGTCAAAAGCGGCGTCAGCACCTCGCGATAGTTTTCACGCGTCAGCGCGACGCGAACATGGCGCGCGCCGAAGGTGGCGAGCAGTCCGGCGTTCTCGTCGCCAGGCTCGACAACGACGATCTGCGCGCGATCAAGCGCGAAATGACGCCGAAGCAAAGGCAGGATGCCGCGTCCGATCGAACCGAAGCCGATAATGACCACGGGGCCATCGATACGACCATAGACCGGCCAACTTGCCATTTGCTCATTCTCCTTCATTCAACCCAACAGAACGCGGCTAACCTACAGTCCTTCTGTGACGAACTGAACCTTCATGAAAAAAGCCCGGCCGCTCCCTCGCGGGAACGGCCGGGCTCTGTCGTTTCGGCGAAGGTCAAGCTGCGAGGCGCAGCGGCTCCAGCACCTCGAAATCCGGTCCGACCAGCGACGGCGTCGCGAAATCGCCCGTTGGGAGCAGCATGCCGGCGGCACCCGACAGAGCGCCTTCCGCGAATTCGAGCGCCATGAAGCGACGACGGTCGACGGGCCCAGGCATCAGCAGCCGCGTCGTGAGCGCGACCGAAAAGCCGAAGCGGCTGTAATAGTCCGCGTCGCCGACGAGGATCACGGCCTTGTGGCCGAGCATCGCCGCGCGGTTCAGCGCTGCGCGCATCAGCTTGGAGCCGAGGCCTTCGCTCTGGCGCTCCGGCGCCACGGCGAGGGGGCCAAGCAGCAGCGCGTCGCGGCCGCCGGCCGCAACGTTCCACAGCCGCACCGTGCCGACCAGCGCATCGCCATCGCGCGCAGTGAGAGCGAGGCCGGCAGCCGGAAGACGGCCTTCGCGCAGGCGTTCGGAGCTCTTCAGGAAGCGGTCCGGACCCATCGCGCGGTCGAGCAGGAGTTCACGGGCGCCGGCTTCCGCCGGCGCCTCTGCGCCAATCACGATCATGATGCGATGCCTTCAGATCACGTAGGAGGCAAGCGGCTCAAAGCCGTTGAAGGCGACGGCCGAATAGGTCGTCGTATAGGCGCCCGTACCCTCGATCAGGACCTCGTCGCCGATCGAAAGCGTAACGGGCAGGTTGTACGGGGTCTTCTCGTAGAGCACGTCGGCCGAATCGCAGGTCGGGCCAGCGAGGATGCAGGGCGCGACGGTATCGCCGTCATGCGTCGTGCGGATCGGGTAGCGGATCGATTCGTCCATCGTCTCGGCGAGGCCGCCGAACTTGCCGATGTCGAGATAGACCCAGCGCGGATCATCCTCGCGGTCGCTCTTCTTGGAGATAAGCACGACCTCGGACTTGATGATGCCGGCATTGCCGACCATGCCGCGGCCCGGCTCGATGATCGTCTCCGGAATGCGGTTGCCGAAATGCCGCTTCAGCGCCTGGTCGATCGACGAGCCATAGCTCTCGACGCCGGGAACTTCCTTGAGGTAGCGGGTCGGGAAACCACCGCCGAGATTGACCATCGACAGCTGGATGCCACGCTCGGCGAGCGTCTCGAAGATGCCGGCAGCCGATGCGAGCGCGCCGTCCCAGGCTTCCGTGTTGCCCTGCTGCGAGCCGACATGGAAAGAGATGCCATAGGCGACGAGACCGAGGCGCTGGGCATGCTCGAGCACGCCGACAGCCATTTCGGGCTCGCAGCCGAACTTGCGCGACAGCGGCCATTCGGCGCCGGCGCCATCGCAGAGGATGCGGCAGAACACGCGCATGCCGGGAGCGGCGCGCGCGACCTTCTCGACCTCGGCTTCGCAATCGACCGAATAGAGGGCAATGCCGCGCGAGAAGGCGGCGGCGATGTCGCGCTCCTTCTTGATCGTGTTGCCATAGGAGATGCGGTCGGGCGTCGCGCCGGCGGCCAGCGCCATGTCGATTTCAGCCACAGAGGCGCAATCGAAGCACGAGCCGAGCGAGGCGAGCAGACGCAGCACTTCCGGCGCCGGGTTTGCCTTCACCGCATAGAAGATGCGGGTGTCAGGCAGCGCATGCGCGAAGGCCAGGAAATTTTCCCGCACGACATCGAGATCGACCACGAGGCAGGGGCCATCGGGACGTCGGGTGTTGAGGAAGTCGATGATGCGAGCGGTCATGGACATGATCCCAAGGGCCGAGCGAAGGCCCACTAAGCGTTGCGAAACGGCGAAGCGGAGCAGAGCCTTCGCGCCAACCGCTATGGACGCGGTGGGAACGTTGACAGAGCGCCGTTTTGCCGGCTAAGCCGGCAGATTTCGCGGGTGGCGGTCGCGGCTGGAACTCTCTCGAGTTTCGTGAGCGCCGCCGTCGCTTGGAACGGGAAGACCCGATCCGCACGCCCGGCAAGGATGTAGTGCCTCTTCAGTGACCACGGCCGATGGAGAGCCGGTAGAGACCAAAAAAGCCCGCTACGTCGTTGCTTCAAGTCGCGTCCTCCGCGGAGACGGAGTTCACCGGTTCGCTTTCCGGCTGCCGACCTTTCCAGGATCACTCCTGGACTCCTTCGTGGCCCTTTCGGGATCCACATGGGCGTCGCCCCGGCCTCTTGTCCGGAGCCCCACCGGTCGGCACGCAACCACAGGCACGTGCGATAATTGGGCAAGGCGTACGTATGATGATCGACCGTCGCATTCAAGCGGTTTTTGGTCTCGCGGCCAGAAAATTGCGGAAGGCGGCGCCGGCACCGCCCAAATCCGGAAAATCGCCCCGCGCGTGACACGAAACCGTCGCATTTCCCGCCGGAACACACGGATTTCATGCCCGCCGCTTTGTTGGGCGGTGCCTGCCCGATCGACATGCAGCGTGCTGATTCGGCCTTTTGAGCGGACCCGCTTTCGCTTAAGCACGAGGACACGGAAACGGGAGAGCGGCATGAGCGAAACGGTCGTCGGCGAAAAGGGCATGGTGGTGGCGCCACACAGGGCGGCCGCGGAGGCCGGCGCCGAGATCCTGCGGGCCGGCGGCAATGCCATCGAGGCGATGATCGCCACTGCGGCCACCATCGCAGTCGTCTATCCGCATATGAATGCAATCGGGGGCGACGGCTTCTGGCTGATCCGCGAGCCGGGCAAGGAACCGCGCTATATCGAGGCCTGTGGCGGAGCGGGCGCGAAGGCAACCATCCGCGCCTATCACGACAAGGGTCACGAGCGCATTCCCGTGCGCGGCCCCGACGCCGCCGTGACGGTTGCTGGTGCCGTCTCGGGCTGGGATCTCGCCTTCCAGCTCTCGCAAAGCTTCGGCGGCGCAATCGACCGCCGCACGCTGCTGGCCGATGCCATCGCGAGGGCCAAGAACGGCATCGCGGTGACACGGTCGCAGGCGCATCTCACCAAGGTCCATCGGGACGCACTCGCCGCCGCCCCCGGCTTCTCGGACGTATTCCTCAAGAACGGTGAGGCACCGGATCTCGGCGATACAATCTGCCAGCCGCGACTAGCCGAGACGCTCGACCAACTCGCCCATGCCGGCTTTCCCGATTTCTACCGAGGCGACGTCGCACAGGTCATCGCCGATGATCTCGAGCGCATCGGCGCGCCGGTGACGCGGGATGATCTTGCCCGCCACGAAGCGCGCTTCCGCTCGCCGCTCTCGGTCCGCCTTGGCGATGCGACCGTCTACAACGCCCCGCCGCCGACGCAAGGCCTCGCTTCGCTGATCATTCTCGGCATATTCGAGCGGCTCGGGGTCAAGCGCGGCGAAACGTTCGACCATGTGCACGGCCTCGTCGAGGCGACGAAGCGCGCCTTCATGATCCGCGACCGCGCCGTGACCGACCCGCTCTTTGCCGGCGACGTCTCGGTGCATCTCAGCCCGCGCGCGCTGGAACGCGAGGCAGCGGCTGTTGACATGAAGCGCGCCCTGCCCTGGCCGCAGGTAGCCAACAAGGGCGATACGGTCTGGCTGGGCGCGATCGACGCGAACGGCCTCGCCGTCTCCTATATCCAGTCGATCTTCTTCGAATTCGGCTCGGGTTGCGTCCTGCCGCAGACCGGCATCACCTGGCAGAATCGCGGCTCGAGCTTTTCGCTCGATCCGGGCGCGGTCAATCCGCTGGAGCCTGGCCGCAAGCCCTTCCACACGCTCAATCCGGCGATGGCGCGCTTCGACGACGGCCGCATCATGAGCTATGGCACCATGGGCGGCGAAGGCCAGCCGCAGACGCAGGGCGCCGTCTTCACCCGCTATGCGCGTTTCGGCATGGACCTCGCGGCGGCCATCGACGCGCCACGCTGGCTGCTTGGAAGAACCTGGGGTTCGGATGCCACAAATCTTCGCCTCGAAAACCGCTTCGATCCCGACCTCGTCATCGCCCTCCAGCGCGCCGGCCATGACGTCGAGGTGATCGATGAAGCCTATTCCGATGTGATGGGTCATGCCGGCGCGATCGTTCGCCGCAAGGATGGCCGTCTCTTCGGTGCATCGGACCCGCGCTCCGACGGCGCAGCCGTGCCGGCGTGATCTGAGCCGGCACGAGAATTGGCACAGGTCCGCAAATAAGGCTATGAAACGAACCATCGGCGGCCATGCCGATATCTTCCAGCCGAGCGAGCGTATCCTGATGCCAAGTGCCAACGATCCGGTCGATGCCTTCGTTGACTACGATGCGATTTCCGTCGCGTCGGCCAAGACGGGGCCTCTCGCGGGGCTGAGGTTGGCGGTCAAGGACCTCTACGACGTTGCCGGCTATCCAACAGGTGCCGGCCACCCGCTGGTTCGCCAGCAAAGCGCGATCAAGACCGCCAACGCGCCCGCCGTCCAGGCACTGCTCGACGCCGGCGCCGCCTTTGTCGGCAAGACGCATACCGACGAATTCGCCTATTCGATGAATGGCGAAAACGCGCATTACGGCACCCCGATCAATGTCCGCGCTCCCGGCCGCATTCCGGGCGGCTCGTCCTCGGGCTCGGCCGCGGCTGTCTCCGCCGGCCTCGCCGATATCGCCCTCGGTTCCGACACCGGCGGTTCCATCCGCGCGCCGGCCTCCTATAACGGCCTCATCGGCCTGCGCCCGACCTTCGGCCGCATCGACATCTCCAACGTGTTTCCGCTCGCCCACTCCTTCGACACCGTCGGTTGGTTCGCGCGCGATGCCGAAACCTTTGCCCGGGTCGGCGACGTGCTGCTCGGTCCCGACGCGACCGACACGCCGCTGACGCGTTTCATCGTCGGCGACGACATCCATGCTTTGCTCCTCGGCGATCTCGAGGAGGCCGCTGTCCGTTCCGCGACGCCGCGCATCGCCGTTCATCTCGAGCCCGCTGGCGCAGTGATCGTCGCGCAGGAAGGCCTCGCATCCTGGCGCATGATTTTCCGCACGATCCAGGCCTATGAGGCGTGGCAGGCCCACGGCGCCTGGATCACGGCCAACAACCCGGAATTCGGCCCCGGCGTCCGCGAGCGTTTCGAATGGGCGAGCCATGTCGCGGACGACGAATATGCGAGCGCCGGCGCCCGGCGCCGCCAGGTCCGCGAAAGGCTGACCGCGCTGCTCGGCGACGACACCGTCCTCGCCATTCCCACGACGCCGGGCATCGCGCCGCTCCGCGGGCTCGAGGGCGAGGTACTCGATTCCTATCGCAACCGCGCACTGTCGATGCTCTGTTCCGCTGGTCTTGCCGGGCTGCCGCAGATCAGCCTGCCGCTGGCGGAGCATCTCGACTGCCCGCTTGGCGTCTCGCTCGTGGCACCCGCGGGTCGCGACCAGGCGCTGATCGACCTCGCCCGCCGCATCATGGCAGGCTGAGCCCATGGACACGCTGACGCGGATGCGCACCTTCGTCGAAGTCGTCGAAGCTGGCGGCTTCTCGGCCGCCGCGCGCAAGATGGGACGATCGAAGGCCCTGATTTCGAAATATGTGCGCGAACTGGAGGACGAGCTCGGTGCCCGCCTCCTGAACCGCACGACGCGAACGCTCTCGCTGACTGAGGTCGGCCAGACCTATGCCCGCGACGCGACCGAAATTCTCCAGCGCATCGATGACCTGCAGACCTCGGTCGGCGATGCCCATGCCGCCGCGCGCGGTCGCCTGAAAGTCAGCGCCCCGCGCACCTTCGGCGACGGCGAACTCGGTCGCGCCATCATGGATTTCGTGATGGAGGAGCCGGATATCAGCCTTGAGCTGCATCTCGAGGACCGCTTCGTCGATCTCGTCGACGAGGGCTTCGACGTCGCCATCCGCATCTCCTCGCTCGGCGATTCAAGCCTCATCGCTCGGCGCCTCTCGGCCTTCCGCATCGTCTGCTGCGCCTCGCCCGAGGTCATTGCGCAATACGGCCTGCCGGAATACCCGATCGACCTGCTGGACCGCCCCTGCATCATCGACTGGAACGTCAATCGCGGCCATTGGCCTTTCATGGTCGAAGGCGAGCGCGTGACGATCCCCGTCAAGGGCCGCGTCGAGATCAACAGTCCGAGCGTCGGCCGCCAGGCAGCGCTCGCCGGTCTCGGCTTCCTGATGGTGCCCTACCTCGTCGTGCGCGACGACATCGAAAGCGGCCGGCTCGTTGCCGTGCTCGAGCCGTTCGAGACCTCGGCGGTTGCGATCCACGCCGTCTATCCGCACCGCCGCCATCTCTCCGGCAAGGTACGGGCCTTCATCGATTTTCTCGTGCGCTGGTTTGACGGCAAAGGCCCGCCCCCGGGTGGCTGCTGACCGGTCCGACACGATCTGGCCGCAGTTGTCGGGCGAAGTCTCCCCGTTCGTCGTTTCCGGAACGATTCATGCTCAGACGCCGCCTTCTGCTCGCTGTCGCGCTTCTTTCCGCCGGAATGGCGACCGCCAGCGCTCATCCGCATGTCTTTGTCGATGCCCGCGAGGAAATCGTCTTCGACGCCACTGGTAAGATGACGGCGATCCGGCATAGCTGGCAATTCGACGAAGCGTTTACCGCCTTTGCGGTGCAGGGCCTCGATGCCAATGGCGACGGCAAGCTCTCCGACGACGAACTGCAGCCCCTCGCCAAGGTCAATGTCGATTCCCTCAAAGAATACCGCTACTTCACCAATCTGAAGGTCGGCAACAAGCATGTCTCCGTGGACTTTCCGAGCGAATACTGGCTCGATTTTCACGGTGGCCGGCTCACCCTTTTCTATACGCTGCCGATCAGGACACCGATCGCGCCCGGCGCGCACGCGACGCTTGAAGTGTTTGACCCGGAATATTTCGTGGCCTTCAGCTTCGTGAAGAACCATGAGATTGCCCTCACCGGCGCTCCGGCCGGATGCAAGGCGAGCGTCCGTCCGCCGCATGAGCTCGACGACGCCACGATGGCACAGCTCGCCGCGATCCCTGCCGACCAGCACGACCTGCCGCAGGAGCTCGCCGACGCCGCTTCGAGCCTTGCGACGCTGATCACGATCGGTTGCTCATGAAACGCGCGGCCGCCTTTCTCGCAGCCCTGCTGCTCGCGCCGAGCACGTCCTTCGCCGTCAGCAGCCCGTTCGGTATCGCAACGCCGGATGGCGGCGGCGCGCTCGGCTGGGCAGGTCCGTTCCGCGGCTTCTTCGTCTGGATCGCCGCCGAGCAGTCGAGCTTCTACCGGTCGCTGACCGGCGCCTTGTCGGAACTGTCGCAAAGCAGCCATGCCGCCTGGTTCCTGATCGGTCTTTCCTTCGCCTATGGCGTTTTCCATGCCGTCGGACCTGGCCATGGCAAGGCGGTCATCGCCTCCTATCTGCTCGCAACCGGCGACACGCTCAAGCGCGGCATCGCCATCTCCTTCGCGTCGGGCTTCGTCCAGGGATTGACGGCGATCGTCGTCGTCGGCATCGGGACGATCCTGCTCAAGGTCACCGCTGTGACGATGACCCGCGCCACCGACGCTCTGGAGATCGCCAGTTTCGCGATGATCGCGCTCTGCGGTGTCTGGCTGCTGTGGTCGAAGACAGTCGGCCGGCATGAGCATGGCGGCGGATCGACGGCTGGGGCAGGCACGCATGTCCATGACGCCTCCTGCGCGATCCACGGCCATGGCCGGCTCGGGCTCGACCGGAGCGGGATCGGCCAGCGGGACATGACCGCCGCGCCGGCGCGGTTCAGCGCCGCGACGCTCGGTCAGCCGCGACTCGCCTACAGCGGCTTTTCCGCGACATCGGCCACCACCAGCGTTGATCTCAGCTGCGATTGCGGCCATGCGCATATCCCCGACCCAGCGACGCTGACCATGCCGCTGACCTTCAGAAGTGGTCTCGCGGCCATCTTCGCGGTTGGGATCAGGCCCTGCTCCGGCGCGGTGATCGTGCTCGTCTTCGCCCTGGCGCAGCAGCTCTGGTGGGCCGGCATCCTCTCGGTTCTGGCGATGTCGCTCGGCACCGGCGCCACGGTCTCGGCACTCGCGATCCTCGCCGTGAAGGCCAAGGACATCGCCGTACGGTTCACCGGCAACGGCCGCTCGGTCTTGGCCAACCGCGTGTTGCGAGGGTTCGAACTCGCCGCGGCAGGCGGCATCCTGCTCTTCGGGCTCGCGATGCTCGGCGGGGCGCTCGCGAGCGGCTGAAACTACTCGGCAGCGACCTTGTAGCCGCCGCGCGCCTGCATGCGCGTCCGCATCGCATCACCGAAGGCGCGGAAGAGCCGCCCGGACGGCGCATCGGTCGCGACCCAATATTCCGGATGCCATTGCACGCCGACGGCAAAGCCCGCCGCACCTGTGACGCTCACCGCCTCGACGGTACCGTCAGGCGCCACCGCCTCGACGGTCAGCCCGTCGGCAAGCGTGCCCACCGCCTGCCGATGCAGCGAGTTGACCTTGAACGCCTCGGCTTCAACGATGCGGCCGAGGCAGCCGCCCGTGGTAATCACGACATCCTGGCGGATAGCGAAGCGCTCCGCCTGATCGTCGGAGACCGGCGCGCGGTGATCATTCCGCCCGGGCAGGTCCTGGACTTCCGAGATCAACGTGCCGCCGAGCGCGACATTCAGCTCCTGGAAGCCGCGGCAGATGGCGAGCAGCGGCACGCCATGGCGGATCGCGGCGCGAATGAGCGGCAGCGTCGTGGCATCGCGCGCATGGTCATAGGGCTCTGACGCGGCGTCCGCCGCGGCGCCATAGAGCGGCGGATGAACATTCGACCGGCTGCCGGTAACCAGCACCCCGTCGACCCGCTCCAGCAGCCGCTCGATGTCGAGCCCATCGCCGAGCGAGGGAACGATCACGGGAATGCCGGCAAGGCCGACCGTCACTGCCTTCACATAAGTCTCGGCCGCCGCATGCCAGCGATAGTTCTCGACATCCTTGACGTCTGCCGTGACGGCGACGATCGGCGTGAGCTGGGGCGACTGGGTCATGACGGTCTCTGATGGCTCGAAGACGATGCGATCTCTATCGCTGAGAAAGAGTTGGCGAAATTACGCCATGTCTGCAACAGGCACACGTTCGGAAACGGGATCGGGACCTTCCTCCGTCGGCCCGTCCTCATCCTCGGGCTGAGGCACGAGGGCCAGGAAGGCGCGCGCGGCGGCATTGGAAGGCCCGTCCTTGTGCTCGCTCGCAACATGCATCAGGGCCAGTTCCCAGCAGATCGACTCGCCGGACAATTCGGCAATGGCGATCGGCAGCTTGCCTGTCTCGGCCGCGCGCGCCTCGGCGACCGCCTGCGGCATCAGGGCGATGCCGAGCCCGCGCGCAACGAGGTCCAGCAGCGTCGCGAGATCGTTGACCTCGAAAGCGATGCGTCGCGCGACGCCCGCCTCTGCGAACGCCGTATCGACCAGCCGCCGCGTCGACCAGTCGGCCTGGAAATCGACGAAGGTCGCGCCGGCGAGATCGGCAATGCGGAGATTGCGGCGTCGCGCCAGTGGATGACCCTCGGCCGCGACCAGCACCATCTCCTCGCAGGCGACGATCCGCGCGGCCATGCCTTCGAGAGGCTCGCCGAAAAACGGCACGAAGGCGAGATCGACCCGGCCGTCGCGCAGCTTCGCCGTCATGTGCTCCGATCCGGCCTGGCAGAGATGGATCTCGATCGAGGGATGGGCCGCATGAAAGCGGGCGAGCAGGTCCGGCAGGTCGATGAACGGCGCGGGCGACTGCACGAGGCCGATCGACAGACTGCCGCGCACCAGCCCCTCGACATCGGCGAGCGCCTGCCGCGCCTCGCGCGCCGTCGCCAACACCCGCTTCGCGTGGGTGAGAAACACCGTTCCGGCTGTCGTCAGATCGACACGGCGCGTCGAGCGGCGAAAAAGTGACGTTCCAAGCTGCGCCTCCAGCGCACGGATCGAGGCGGAGAGCCCCGACTGCACGATGTTGAGGCGTTGCGCGGCCCGCGTGAAATGCTGATCCTCAGCGACGGCGACGAAATGCTCGAGCTGGCGCAGATCCATCGCTGAACTCCGGGCGCGCTAGAGGTCGGTAGCGGAACGCGGCCGGCTTCTGCGGATTGATCCTTGGTCCTGCTGAATATCAGCTCAGATTTCTATTGGAAAGATCAATGGCGCGTGCTGATCATGCGCGCCGACAGTTCCCGGAGATTCCTAATGCCCAAGACGACGCTTCCCACCCGCCCGCTCGGCAAGACTGGCCTCGACATCACGCCCGTCGGCTTCGGCGCCTGGGCCATCGGCGGCGATGCCTGGGGACCGCAGGACGACAGCGCCTCGATTGCCGCCATTCGCCATGCGGTTTCTGCCGGCGTGAACTGGATCGACACGGCTGCCATCTATGGCCTCGGCCATTCCGAGGAAGTCGTCGCGGCAGCGCTGAAGGACATTCCAAAATCCGAGCGGCCCTACGTCTTCACCAAATGCGGCCTCGTCTGGCCGCCGGCAGATCGTGACCGCACCAATGTCCGCCGCTCGGGCAAGCGGGACAGCATCCGACGCGAGGTCGAGCTGTCGCTGAAGCGCCTCGATGTCGAGGTCATCGATCTCTACCAGATGCATTGGCCGGCGCCCGACGCGCCGATGGAGGAATACTGGCAGGCGCTGCTCGACCTCAAGCAGGAGGGAAAGGTGCTGCATGTCGGCCTGTCCAATCATGACGAGACGCAGCTCGAAACCTGCGAGGCGCTCGGCCATGTCGAGACGCTGCAGCCGCCCTTCTCGATGATCCGCCGCGATGTCGGCGCTGCGATCCTACCCTGGTGCAAGGCGCATGGCACCGGCACGATCGTCTATAGCCCGATGCAGGCCGGCCTGCTGACCGGCACCTTCTCGGAAGAACGGGCGGCCAAGCTTCCCAGCAATGACTGGCGCAAGAAGGACGGTCAGTTCACGGGTGAGACGCTGAAGAAGAACCTCACCCTCGTCGAGGCGCTGCGGCCGATTGCCGACAAGCATGGCGCCACGGTCGGTTCGGTCGCGCTGGCCTGGGCGCTTGCCTGGCCGGGCCTGACCGCCACCATCGTCGGTGCCCGCGCGCCGGAGCAGATCGATGGCTGGATCGGCGCAGCAAAGCTGACGCTCGACGATGCCGACTTTGCGGCGATCGACAAGGCGATCGCCACCACCGGAGCCGGCACCGGTCCCGCCCACGCCGCCTGACGGATCGATTCGCCGCATCCGGCCAACTCACCGGCCGGATGCGGCGGTTTCGACCTATTTCTCGACGATGCGACCCTCGACCTTTGGCGCGATCGTCTTTTTTGCCGCAACATAATCGATGACCTGGCTCGCCATGATCTGGGCATCGATCGGCCCCAGCAGCACCTTGGCATCGCGGAACATCGCATAGCCGTCGCCGCCACCCGCCATGAAGTCGTTGGTGGCAAGCGTATAGGTCGCGGCGGGATCAAGCGGCTTGCCGTCGACCATCACCGAAAGCACGCGGTCGCTCGGCCGCTTGGAGAGATCGACGTCGACCGTCATGCCCGAAATCTGCGGGAAACGGCCGGCGCCCATATCGGCCTGACTGAAGCCATTGGTCAGCGCGTCCTTGAGGGTCGCCCCGGAAACCTCGAGCTTCACCGTCTTGTTGCCGAACGGTAGCTCCGCGAAAATATCAGCGCGGGTCAGCACAGTGCCGGCGGGATATTCGCGATCGGCGCGGATGCCGCCGCCATTGGTGATCGCGACATCGGCCTCGACAGCCGCGCGCATCGCATCGGCGAAGAGATTGCCGATCGCAGCCTCCTCCTCGCGCACGGTGGCGCGGCGGCTGTCGAGCGGGGTCTCCGTCGTGCCGATATCGACCTTCAAGGCCTCATCAAGCTTGTCCTGATAGCCCTTTACCACCGCCGCGATCTTGGGATCGGGCGTGACGTCGGCCGTGTCGACAATGTCGAAATGCGGCGTCCAGGTGACGCTCGTCTTGCCGTCCTTCTCGGTCTTGTCGAGTTTGACGGTGGTGACGACGACGCTGTCGCCCTGCGAACCGGACTCGGTCAGCACCGTCTTGCCGTCATAGAAGGCGAGGAGGTGCTCGTCATGGCCCGAAAGCACGAGATCGGCGGCATGGGCGCGCGTCAGCGCCATGTCGACGGAGAGCGGCGTGTGCACCACGGCGATGACCAGATCTGCACCGGCCTCGCGCAGCGCTTTAGCGCGCGCCTTACCTGTCTCGATCGAGGAATTAAACACCATGTCGCCCGGACTTGAGACAACCGGCGTATCCTCCGTCGTCAAGCCGTAGAAGCCGAGCTTGATGCCATCGACCTCGACGATCTTCGTATCGAGCGTATTCGGCGGCTGGCTGCCATCAGGCTCGCGCATGTTCGAGGTCACGACCGGGAATTTGGCGGCGGCGATCTGCGTCTCGAAATTCGCCTTCCCGAAATCAAATTCGTGGTTGCCCGGCGTCATGGCATCGACGCCCATCTGATTGAGGATGTCGACGATATGCGCGCCCTTGTCGATGCCGGACAGCAACGAGGGCGACAGCGTATCGCCTGAATGCACGAAGAAGGTCGGCCCCTTGGCACGCTCGGCGGCGACGACGGCCGCAACGCGGGCAAAACCGCCGCGCCCCTTTTCGTCCTGCATCCGGTCGATGTCGTTGGTCTGCACAAAGCGCAGCGTCACCGTTTCGGCGAGCGCCGCCGCTGGCAACAGGCCGGCGATGAGCAGCGCAGCGGCCGTGTGACAGAGCCGGGCACGCAGCCTGTCGGCATTCAGACGGGAAATGACGGGCATCGGATGCTCCTCTTGAACGGGGCGGGGGATGAGCGGGTGCATCTTAGGCGTTCAATGTGTCAATCGCGCCGCGCCCTGTCACGCCCAAACGACCGCGGCGGCATATTGGCCACAGCGCTCTCGGGGGTTTGAGAAGCGTCTGCGGAACCCTATTCTCTGCCGCGACCCATCGATCAGGAAGACGAGAGCTCCATGACCGCCGCACCGACCGAACTTTCCGCCCTGCCGCCCGGCCATCCGCCGGTAGCGCGGGGCCGCATCGGCGTGCTGCTCGTCAATCTCGGCACGCCCGACGCCACCGACTACTGGTCGATGCGCCGCTATCTGAAGGAATTCCTGTCGGACCGCCGCGTGATCGAGGTGCCGAAGCTCATCTGGTGGCCCATCCTCAACCTGGTCATCCTGAGCTTCCGGCCGAAGAAGTCAGGCCACGCCTATGCGTCGATCTGGAACAAGGAGCGCAACGAATCCCCGCTACGCACCATCACGCGGGCGCAGGCGGAAAAGCTGGCGCCCCGCTTTGCGGACGATAAGCGCATCCTCGTCGACTGGGCGATGCGTTACGGCACACCCTCGATTCCCGAGCGGCTGACGGCAATGAAGGAAGCCGGCTGCGAGCGCATCCTGATCGCGCCGCTCTATCCGCAATATGCCGCCTCGACGACCGCGACGGTCAATGACAAGGCTTTCGAGGTGCTGAAGGCCATGCGCTGGCAGCCGGCGATCCGCACGCTGCCGCCGTATCACGACGATCCCGTCTATATCGACGCCTTGGCGCGCTCGATGGAGAAGTCGATCGCGGCGCTCGATTTCGAGCCGGAACTGGTGCTGGCCTCGTTCCACGGCCTGCCGAAGGAATATCTCGACAAGGGCGATCCGTATCACTGCCATTGCCAGAAGACGGCGCGGCTGCTGCGCGACCGGCTCGGCTGGGCCAAGGACAAGTTGAAGCTCACCTTCCAGTCACGTTTCGGTCGGGCCGAATGGCTGCAGCCTTATACGGATGTCACGGTCGAGGCGCTGGCGAAGAGCGGCGTCAAGCGGCTTGCCGTGATCAGTCCCGGCTTCGCCGCCGATTGCGTCGAGACGCTGGAGGAGATCGCCATGCAGAATGGCGAGATCTTCCATGAGCATGGCGGCGAGCATTTTGCCGCCCTGCCCTGCCTCAACGACAGCGAAGAGAGCATCGCCCTCTTCGAACATCTCGTCCGCCGCGAACTCGCCGGCTGGATCTGACCCAGAGGCGGATCAGCCGGACGCTGCTTCCTTCATCAGCGGATAGTAGCGCTGCCAGAGTGCATAGCGCGCCTCATAGGCTGCCGCGAGAGCCGGATCCGGCGTGAACGTCCTGAGTCGCTTCGGCGGCGGGCAAACTTCGCGCGGCGAGAGACCGGTTGCCGCGATCCGCGCCAGCCGCGCCGCGCCGAACGCGCCGCCGATCTCACCGTCCTCAACGGTGTGAACCGGAATGCCGAGCACATTCGCCATGATCGAAGCCCAAAGCGCCGAGCGCGAGCCGCCGCCGACGAGATCGATCTCGGCGACATGGCTGCCGGCTGCCTCGAGCACTGCCTGGCAGCTCCGCGTCGCAAAGGCAACGCCTTCGAGCACCGCCTGCGTCAGCACCGCGCGATCATGCTCATGCGCGAGCCCGATGAAAGCGCCACGCGCGCCGACATCGTTATGCGGCGTCCGCTCGCCCGAGAGATAGGGCAGGAACAGAACCGGCGCCGGCGCGGCCACAGTCTCGCCCAGCGCCGCGAGCAATTCGCCTTCCTTGACGCCGACGAGGTTTGAATACCACGAGAGCGCCGAGGCGGCCGAGAGCATGACGCCCATCTGGTGCCAGGTTTCGGGGATGGCGTGGCAGAAGGCATGCACGGCCGAGGCCGGGTTTGGCAGGAAGCGGTCGGTCGTGACCCAGAGAACGCCAGATGTGCCGAGCGAAAGGAACGCTGAGCCGGCCGCGATCGCGCCGAGCCCGACTGCCGCGGCGGCATTGTCGCCGGCACCGCCGGCCACGACCGGCGGTGTCGCCATGCCCCAGCGCTTGGCGAGGCCCGCATCAAGCGGCCCGCCCGACTGCGAACCCTCGACGAGGCGCGGCATGAAGCTGCGATCGAGGCCGGTCGCTGCGAGCACCGCATCCGACCAGTCGCGCTTGCCGACATCGAGCCAAAGCGTGCCGGAAGCGTCGGACATCTCGTCGACCATCTCGCCGGTCATCCGGTAACGCACATAGGCCTTCGGCAGCAACACGCTGCGCGTGCGGGAGAAGATCTCCGGTTCGTGCTTGCGCACCCAGATGAGCTTCGGCGCCGTAAAGCCCGGCATGGCGAGATTGCCGGTGATGGCGTGCAGATCGGGGCATGCCGCCTCGAGCTCGGCGCATTCCGCCGCCGCGCGCCCGTCATTCCAGAGAATGCAGGGCCGCAGCACGGCGCCGTTTTCGTCCAGCAGCGTCGCACCATGCATCTGGCCCGAAAGCGCGATGCCCTGCGTCGCCGCCATCTCGGCCGGGAAGGTCGCCGCAAGGGCGTCCATGGTCTCGAGCGTCGCGGTCCACCAACTCTCCGGATCCTGCTCGGACCAACCAGGCTCGGGGCGCTGAACGGCCAGGGGGCGCGATTCCGATCCGAGGACCACGCCATCGCCTGACATCAGCACTGTCTTGACGCTGGACGTCCCTATGTCGATCCCGACGAACATCTCTTTCTCCTCCTGCCGTGCCGCGCGCGGTCACCCGACAGCCCGCCGCCACGCTTCCATTTTTGAGTTGCGTACCGCAAATCGCGATCGTATACCACCACCTGCAGGCGTCGAGCCGCCGGCAAAGTGGCCTTTGATTGACTTTATTTATTTGATTATCAAATCAAATATCTCATTCCTCAAAGCCGCTTGCTCCATGACGTACGCCCCTCATTGTTGAGAGGCTCTCGCTCCGCCATTCGTTTTGAGCGCCTCTCCTATCGAGGTGCCATCGCTTAACTGAGGAGGAAATGCCCATGGCTCCGTTCTTCACCCAGAAGGACACCATCACGTTCGAAGGCCCGGATGCAACCTCTCCGCTGGCCTTCCGCTGGTACGACAAGGATCGGGTTGTCTTCGGCAAGCGCCTTGAGGATCACCTGCGCTTTTCGGTCGCCTATTGGCACTCGTTCACCTGGCCGGGCGGCGATCCCTTCGGCGGCGAGACGTTCATGCGCCCCTGGATGCATGGCAGCGACCCGCTGACGCTGGCGAAGCAGAAGGCGGACGTCGCCTTCGACATGTTCCGCCTGCTCGACGTGCCCTTCTTCGCCTTCCACGATGTCGACGTCGCACCCGAGGGCGCAACGCTCGCCGAGTCGATCGACAATCTGAAAGCGATCACCGACATCTTCGCGAAGAAGATGGAGACCGAGAAGGTCCGCCTGCTCTGGGGCACGGCCAATCTCTTCTCGCATCGCCGCTACATGGCCGGCGCGGCGACCAACCCCGATCCCGATGTCTTCACCTATGCGGTCGGCCAGGTGCGCGCGGCGATCGAGGCGACACACAAGCTCGGCGGCGCCAACTATGTCTGCTGGGGTGGCCGCGAGGGCTACGAGACGCTGCTCAACACCGACATGAAGCGCGAACTTGATCAGCTCGGCCGCTTCCTCAACATGCTGGTCGAGCACAAGCACAAGATCGGCTTCAAGGGCCCGATCCTGATCGAGCCGAAGCCGAAGGAGCCGACCAAGCACCAGTACGACTATGATGTCGCGACGGTGTACGGCTTCCTCGAGCGTTACGGCCTCGCCAAGGAAGTGAAGCTCAATATCGAGCAGAACCACGCCATCCTTGCCGGGCACTCGTTCCACCATGAAGTGATGCTGGCCTTCGCGCTTGGCATCTTCGGCTCGCTCGATATCAACCGCGGCGACAATCTGCTTGGCTGGGACACCGATCAGTTCGCGATGGATGTCGGCGAACTCGTGCCCGTCTTCCATGAATTCCTGAAGGGCGGCGGCTTCACCACCGGCGGTCTGAATTTCGACGCCAAGATCCGCCGCCAGTCGATCGATCCGGACGATCTGCTGATCGGCCATGTCGCCTCGATGGACGCCTGCGCCCGTGCACTGATCGGAGCGGCCCGCATGCTCGAGGAAAAGGGCCTCGAAGGTCCTCTGGCCGCACGCTATGCCGGCTGGGACAGCGCCGAGAGCAAGAGCATCCTTGCTGGCGAGAAGAGCCTCGATCAGGTTGCCGATCGCGCGCTTTCCATGGCCGACCCGCAGCCGCGCTCGGGTCGCCAGGAATTCCTCGAGGGCGTCGTCAACCGCTACCTCTGAGCGGAACGCCCTACCTTGTGACGCGGGAACGGCCTCCGGCCGTTCCCTTTTTTCTGCGTCGATTGCCTCCCTGCCGCGAAGATCGTAAAGCTCGACCCGGCAAAGTGGAGGCGCGACATGGACGTTCTGGGTTTCAACGCGACCATTCTCGTGCTGGTCGTCCTCGTCGTCCTGGTGCTGGCCGCCGGCATCAAGACCGTGTCGCAGGGCTTCAACTATACGATCGAGCGTTTCGGCCGCTATACGCGCACGTTGAAGCCTGGCCTCAACCTCATCGTTCCCTTCGTCGACCGCATCGGCGCGAAGATGAACATGATGGAACAGGTGCTGGACGTTCCGACGCAGGAAATCATCACCAAGGACAACGCGACCGTCAGCGTCGATGGCGTCACCTTCTATCAGGTGCTCGATGCTGCGCGCGCCGCCTATGAGGTGCAGGGTCTCGAGAACGCGCTGCTGAACCTGACCATGACCAATGTGCGGACGGTCATGGGATCGATGGACCTCGACCAGCTCCTCTCGCATCGCGACGAGATCAACGACCGCCTTCTGCGCGTCGTCGACAGCGCGGCCGCCTCCTGGGGCATCAAGATCACCCGCATCGAGATCAAGGATATCGTGCCGCCGGCGGACCTCATCTCCTCGATGGGTCGCCAGATGAAGGCCGAGCGCGAGAAGCGCGCCCAGATCCTCGAGGCTGAGGGCCTCCGCCAGTCGGCAATCCTGCGCGCCGAAGGCGAGAAGCAGGCGCAGATCCTGCAGGCCGAGGGCCGCCGCGAAGCCGCCTTCCGGGACGCCGAGGCGCGCGAGCGTGCTGCCGAGGCCGAGGCCAAGGCGACCGAGCTCGTCAGCCGCGCTATCGCCGCCGGCGACGTGCAGGCAATCAACTATTTCGTGGCGCAGGGCTACACCAAGGCGATCGAGGCGCTCGCCTCGGCACCGAACCAGAAAGTGCTGATGATGCCGGTCGAGGCCGGCGCGCTGCTCGGCTCGATCGGCGGCATCGCCGAGATCGCCCGCGAGGCCTTTGGCGGCGAGACCGCCGCCTCACGTAACCAGCCCCGGCGCAGCCCGTCAGTTCCGCGCACCGGCGATGGCACCTGAGATGGCCGCATGGTTCGCCGCGCTCGGCACCTGGAATTGGGTGATCGTCGGACTGGTGCTGCTCGCCCTCGAACTCTTTGCGCCCGGCGCGTTCCTGATGTGGTTCGGCCTCGCCGCTATCGCGGTCGGGCTGCTGTCGCTCGCCATCATGATTCCCTGGCAGCTGGCGGCGGTGATCTTCGTCGTTCTGGCGGTCATTTTCGTGCTGATCGCCCGCCGGATGGCGCTTCGCCGCGCCGATGCCGAGGACGATCTCCGCCTCAACGACCGTGCTTCACGCCTGATCGGCCGGACATTCGTACTGAACGAGGCCATCCGCGAAGGGCAGGGTCGCATCCGCGTCGACGATTCAAGCTGGGGCGTAGAAGGGCCGGACCTGCCGGTCGGCACGCTGGTGCGGGTTATCGGCCATGACGGCACCCGCCTGAAGGTGATCGCAGCCTAGGTTCGGGGCGGCTCGGACGGTGCGAGGCCGTCGCGGCCCGGCGTCGCGGCCAGGATATCGGAGAGCGTCGCGAAGATGCGATCCGTCTCCTGCTCGCTGATCGGATTGGCGTCGAATATCTGCAGGCAGCGCAGCCCCTCGACCACCAGAAAAGTCATCAACGCGATTTCCGGCTCGCGCGCCTGCCTGAGACAATCGACGATGCGCTGATTGTGATCGCGGATCGGCTCCAGCAATTCCGGCGTCTCGGCGAGCGCAGCGAGAAAGCCCTGGGCGCCCCCCGGCTTGGCCGCCGGCGTCGCGCAGAAGGCGCGCATGAGTGCCACGGCGGTCAGGCTGCCATCCGGCGGCGGCGCGCCGGCCTCGATGCCAGCCGACCGCGCGACCGTTTCGAGGTGACGCTCGATGACTGCTTTGATCAGCGACGCCTTGGTCGGGAAGTGATAAAGTAGACCGCCTTTGGAAACGCCCGCCTTTTCGGCGACGGCATCGAGGGACAGATGGGCGGGGCCCACAGCATGGGCAACGGCGGTCGCCGCTTCCATGATGCGGTCGCGCGTATTGGCGCGCTGGGCCTTGGGCGATTTCTCCGCGTCCACTCTGTCTCCTAGGTTCGGGCAAGCGTTGCCAGGTTGCAACGCGGCGGCACCAGATTCGCTGCCGCAGCGCAGCATATTGACTTGACCGTCCAGACGGTACACTCTTTTGTGCTGTGCGATCAAGGATGCTGCTGAGAAGCGCTCCGTCATTGATCGATGCAGAAGCGGTTGCCGATTGGGCGGCAATCCGAAACGCTGGATAGCCTCATGCTGCGTGCCATCATCGCCACGGTGTTCCTGCTGATCGTGGGCGCAATCTGCGGCCTGCTGATTTTCATGAACGTCTTCTTCGACAAGGCGACGGCGCAGTTCTTCGCCAACATGAAACGCCCGGTCGTGACGGTTTCGGCCATCGAGGTAAAGCCGTCGACATGGAAGCCCGGCATCAGCGCCGTCGGCACCGTCGCCGCCTCGCAGGGCGTCGACGTCGCGGTCCAGGCCGGCGGCATCGTCGAGCAGATCCTGTTCAAGGCGAACGACAAGGTCCAGAAGGGCCAGCTCCTGGTTCAGATCGATGACGCCGTCGATCGCGCCGGTCTTGCCAGCGCCAAGACATCGGTTTCCGTGTCGCAGGACGCCCTGACCCGCTCGCAGGCCCTGCTTGACCGCAAGGTCGGCACGATCGCCTCGCAGCAGGACGCCCAGAACGCACTCGACAAGGCCAAGGGCGCGCTGCAGCAGATCGAGGCAACGGTCGACCAGAAGGCGATCAAGGCGCCGTTTGCCGGCACGATCGGCATTCCGAAGATTGACGTTGGCCAATATGTCCAGCCCGGCACGGTCATCGCCACGCTGCAGGACCTCGACACGATGAAGGTCAACTTCACCGTTCCCGAGCAGCAGCTCAGCTCGTTGAAGATCGGCCAGACGGCGAAGTTCGGCCTCACCGAGGACAACCTCAACTATACCGGCCAGATCACCGGCATCGATCCCAAGATCGACCAGGCATCACGCCTTGTGACGCTTCAGGCTTTGGTCAGCAATTCCGATGGCGCATTGCGCCCCGGCATGTTCATCCATGTCCGCGTCGACCTTCCGGTCGAGGACAATGTCATCGCCGTGCCCCAGACCGCCGTGACGATCAGCCTTTACGGCACCTACGTCTACGTCCTCGACAAGCCGCAAGCCGCCGCGGCCACGCCTGCGGCCGCCACCGACGATAAGGCCGCCGCCGCGCCGCCGGCAGCCGCCGGCCCCGATCTCGTCGCCAAGCAGGTCTTCGTCACCACCGGTCGCCGCTCGGGCGATTCGATCGAGGTGCTCAAGGGCCTCGAGGCTGGAGAGATGATCGCGACGTCTGGCCAGAACAAGCTCTCGCCCGGCAGTCCCGTCGCGATCGACAAGGATGGCGAGCCGCCGCAGGGCGCCGTGAAGCCGGCGGGAGCGCTCTGACAATGGGTTTCTCCGAACTCTTCATCCGCCGCCCGGTCCTGTCGACGGTCGTCAGCCTGATGATCCTGCTGCTCGGCGCCCAGGGCATCCTGTCGATGTCCGTCCGGCAATATCCCAAGGTGGACGAGACCGTGATCACGGTCACGACCGCCTATCCGGGCGCCAGCTCGGACGTCATCCAGGGCTTTATCACCTCGACGATCACCAAGTCGGTCTCGGCCGCCGAGGGCGTCGATTATGTGACATCATCGAGCGCGCTCGGCCTTTCGACCGTCTCGGTCCACATGCGTCTCAACACCGACCCTGACAAGGCACTGACCGAGGTCATCGCCAAGGTGCAGCAGGTACGCGGCGACCTTCCGACCGAAGCGAAGGACCCTGTGATCCAGAAGGGCACCGGCTTCTCCTTCGCGCTCATGTATCTTGCCGCGCGCAGCGATACGATGAATGCGCAGCAGCTGACGGATTACCTGATCCGCGTGATCCAGCCACGCTTTGCCACCGTCAACGGCGTCGCCAACGCCGACGTGCTCGGCGCGCAGGAATTCGCGATGCGCGTCTGGCTCGATCCGATGGAGCTCGCCTCACGCCAGGTGACGGCGACCGACGTGCTCAGCGCGATCACCTCGTCGAACTTCCTGTCGGCACCCGGCAAGACCAAGAACGAGTACTACGCCTATTCGATCGAGGCGAAGACGACGCTGCAGGATCCCGAGACATTCGGTGCCCTGCCGATCCGCACCAATGGCGACGAGGTGGTCCGCCTGCGCGATGTCGCGCGGATCGAACTCGCCGCCGCCTCCAACGATACGCGCGTTCGCTTCAACGGCGAGGACGGCGTCTTCCTCGGCATCTTCCAGACGCCGTCAGCCAACCCGCTCGACGTTTCGGCTGGCGTTCGCGCCGAGCTGCCGCTGATCCAGTCCTCGCTGCCAGCCGGGATGCATATCGAGCTCGTCTACGACTCCACCGAGGCGATCAGTGCCTCGATCGAGGAGGTGCTGCACACGATCGTCGAGGCGGCGCTCATCGTCGTCGTCGTGATCCTGCTGTTCCTCGGCTCGTTCCGCTCGGTGGTCATCCCGATCGTCACGATCCCGCTGTCGCTGATCGGCGTCTGCTTCATGTTGTGGGCGCTCGGCTATTCGCTGAACACGCTCACGCTGCTGGCGATGGTGCTGGCGATCGGCCTCGTCGTCGATGACGCCATCGTTGTGGTGGAAAACATCCACCGCCATATCGACGAGGGACTGCCGCCGATGAAGGCAGCAATCGTCGGCATGCAGGAGATCACGGGCGCCGTCATCTCGATGACGGTGACACTCGCCGCGGTCTACGCGCCAATCGCCTTCACACAGGGCGTCACCGGCGCGCTATTCCGCGAATTCTCGCTGACCTTGGCCGGTGCGGTGGTTCTTTCAGGCTTCATCGCGCTGACCATTTCACCAATGATGGCGGCCTATCTGCTGAAGCCCGGCGGCAGCCGCCTGCAGCATTTCATCGACCGGATTTTCTCCAGGTTCAGCGGCTGGTATGGCCGCCGGCTCGAGGGCTCGCTGCGGGTCCGCCCGATCACGCTCCTGATCGTCGTCGTCGTGATCGGCACGGTCGGTTTCCTCTTCGTGAATACCAAATCCGAGCTTGCGCCCGAAGAGGACCAGGGTGCGATGTTTGCGCTGATCAACGCACCGCAATATGCGACCGTCGATTACACGCAACATTATGTCGACCAGATCGCGCAGCGCACCAAGGATATCCCTGAGCGGCAGGCGCTGTTCTCGATCGCCGGCAGCGGCGCCGCCAACTCGGCTTTTTCCGGCATGGTACTGAAGCCCTGGGACCAGCGGACGCGTTCGCAGGCCCAAGTGCAGCAGGAAGTGCAGGGCCGGCTCGACAAGGTGGCCGGTGTGCAGGCCTTCGTCTTCGGCGTGCCCTCGCTTCCAGGCACCGGCGGCGGCCTGCCGATCCAGATGGTGGTGCAGTCGACCGCCGCGGCCGATCGCGTCTATGAGGTCGCCGAAGAGATCAAGAACCGCGCCCAGGCCTCGGGCAAGTTCATCGTGGTACAGAACTCGCTCTCCTTCGATACGCCGAAGGTCAATGTCACCATCGATCGCGCCCGCGCCGCCGCCCTCGGCGTCTCGATCGCCGATATCGGTAACACGCTGACCTTGCTGGTCGGCGAGAACGGCATCTCGAAATTCGACCGCGAGGCCCGCGCCTACGACATCATCACGCAGGTGCCGCAGCAGTACCGCAACAATCCCGAGAGCCTCGGCACGTTCTTCGTCCGCTCGCAATCGGGCAAGATGGTGCCGCTGTCGGCGGTGGTGACGATTTCCACCCAGGGTTCGGCACCGGCGATCGAGCAGTTCAACCAGCTCAACTCCGCGACGCTCTCGGCTTTGCCCGTACCCGGCGTCACCTCGGGCACAGGCCTTGCCGCATTGCAGGACATCGCCCGCGAGGTGATGCCGCAGGGCTTCTTCATCGAATATGCCGGCCAGTCGCGAACGGAAATCGAGACCGGCAACACGCTGCTGATCGTGTTCGGCCTCGCCATCGTCGTCATCTATCTCGTGCTGGCAGCGCAGTTCGAGAGCTTCCGCGATCCGCTCATCATCATGATGTCGGTGCCGTTGTCGCTGTTCGGTGCTGTTGCCGTGCTGAATGTCTGTTCGCGGCTCGGCAATTTCGTGCCGGCGCTCTCGGGTGGAACGCTCAACATCTACAGTCAGGTCGGGCTGATCACGCTGGTCGGCCTTATCACCAAGCACGGCATCCTGATGGTGGAGTTCGCCAACCAGCTGCGCGAGGAGCGTGGCCTCAACAAGCATGACGCGATCGTCGAATCGGCCCGGGTCCGCCTTCGTCCGATCCTGATGACCACCGCGGCCATGGTGTTCGGTGTCATCCCGCTGATCCTGTCGGTCGGCGCCGGCGCCAAGGCCCGGTTCGCGATGGGCATCGTCATTGCCTCGGGCATGTCGGTCGGCACGATCTTCACGCTGTTCGTGGTGCCGATGTTCTACACCTATCTCTCCAGCGCCCATCGCCGCCATACCGACGACGATGCCGCCGCGCCCGAGGCCGTCGCCCATCCCGAGACAAAGCTCGCCGACGGAACGCCCATGCCTCCGCCCGCGGCCGAGCCGCCGCCCGGCGCGCTGCCGGCGCACTGATCAATCAAAAGGCCGGCGCTCGCGCCGGCCTTTTGATTTCAGGGGGCATCCGGCATGATGCGCCCGCACTTCTTCCTGCCTGTCCTCAAGGAATGCACGACATGCTGAAACGGCTGATCCTGCCTGCCCTCCTCCTGATCAGCGCTGCCGCGCCGGGCTTCGCCGACGATACGGACGCAATGAAGTCCGCCGGCGCTACCGAAATGGCGCGGCCGGCCGGCGCCACCGAGGAGAGCACGGTCAAGATCACGCGCGGCGGCGAGACTATCGTTGGCACGCTCGAAATGCCGAAGGGCGCCGTGAAGCCGCCGGTTGTCCTGCTTTTGCACGGGTTCACCGGTTCGCGCGACGAGCTTGCGATCAAGGGCACCAATGAGGGCATCTTCTCGCGCACCGCGCGCATCCTTGCCGAACGCGGCATTGCCAGCCTGCGCATCGATTTCACCGGCTCGGGCGAGAGCTCCGGCAAATGGGAGGATATGACCGCGACGAGCGAAATCGCCGACGGCATCGCCGCCTTCGACTGGCTGAAGACGTCTGAACTCGTCGATCCCACCCGGATCCATGTGCTCGGCTGGAGCCTCGGCGGTCTGGTGGCCGCCCATGTCGCGGCCGAACGTCCCGTCGCCAGCGCGACGCTTTGGGCAGCTGCCGCCGATCCGACCTATAATTTCGCGCATTTCATCGGCCCGGAAGCGGTCGAGGCCGCCATCGCGGATCCCGATCCGGCGCGCGTCGTCGAGATGACGCTGCCCTGGGGCATCAAGACCAAGCTGAAGACCAACTTCTTCAAGTCATTGACGACGGTTGACCCGGTCGCGGCGATTACCCGCTACAAGGGCCCGCTCTTCGTCATCGTCGGCACCAAGGACATCATCGTCACGCCGCAGCCGGCTGCTGGCGAGATCTTCCTCACCTATCACGACGGCCCGGAGAAGATCATGATCCTGCCAACCGACCATGGCTTCGATGCCGTCACCGGCCCGGAGACGGTCGACACCATGGCCGCGGCGAGCCTCGCCTTCATCGAAGGCAAATAGCCCGGACGACGACAGGTCTGAAGGCCCGGACGGTCACCGCCGTCTGGGCGTTCTTCACTTATAGGGCGAAGCCGCCATCGGCTGAGAAGCACTGGCCGGTCGTGTAGCTCGCCTCGTCGGAGGCGAGGTAGACGGCGAGCCACGCGATCTCGTCCGCCGTGCCAAGCCGGCCCATCGGCTGCCGATCGACGAATTGCTGGCGGATTTCCTCGACGCTCTTGCCGGTCTTTGCCGCCTGATCGGCGATGCGGCCATCGAGCGACGGCGACTGGATCGTGCCCGGCGCGATGGCGTTCACGCGGACGCCCTGGCGGATATGGTCGGCCGCCACCGCCTTGGTGAGACCGATCACCGCTGCCTTCGAGGCGCCATAGGCATAGCGGTTGGCAAGTCCGCGGATCGAGCTGGCCCCCGAGGCGATATTGATGATCGAGCCCGCGCCGGAATCGAGCATGCCCGGCAGGAAGGCACGGATCGTTCGGTGCATCGACTTCACATTGACGTCGAACGAGAAGTCCCAATCCTCGTCTGACGTCGTCAGCGCCGACCCGTGATGGACGAAGCCGGCACAATTGAAGAGAATGTCGACCGGGCCGACATCGGCTGCGAGCGCCTCGACGGCCTTGGTGCTGCGCACATCGAGCGGATGGATCTCGGTGATGCCCTGCTCGGGCAGATCCGCCAGCAGGGTGCCGTTCAGATCGGTCGCGATCACGGTCGCGCCCTCGGCAGCGAAGGCAATGGCGGTGGCGCGGCCGATACCGGCGCCGGCGGCGGTGAGAAAGGCGCGCTTGCCTTCGAGACGGCGTGTCATGATGCTCCTCCCAGAGCGATGTTGGTGGTTGTTTGTCAGAGCGGTGGCGGGGTTTCCCCGCACAGTGCCTTCGCCATATGGACGCGGCGGCGCTGCCCGATCACCTCGATGCTCGATACAGCAAAGCCCTTGCGGCCATACCAGTCGATATTGAATGTCATCAGCGCATTGACCGTCAAAGAGATCTGGTCGCGCGATGATCGGAGCGCCCGGCTTTCGGCATGGGCGATCAGCTGGTTGCCGATGCCGCGCCCCTTGGCGCGCGGCGCGACCGCGATGCTCTCAATGTACAATTCATCAGGCCTAGGCTCGAGGATCAGCGCGCCGCAAAGGCCGTTATCGTCCTCTGCGAGCCAGACTTCCCACTGCTCCAGGACCGCGTCGTAGTCCCAGCCGAGCGGTGTCGGTACGCCGCCGATGATCGCCCGATTTGGCTCATAGGCTGCCATCTGCATGGCGACGAGCGCGTCCCGATCGCTGGGTTCGGCTCGCCGGAGGACGACCCGATCAGGCACTCCCCGTTCCCTCGCGCAGCGCTGCGAGGCTGGAGCGCTGGATGCCGTCCTCGCCGAAATTTTCCGGATCGAGCCATGCCTCGAACGCGGCCTTCGCGCGCGGCCATTCATGATTGAGCATCGAGAACCAGGCGGTATCCCGGTTGCGACCCTTGACGATCATGTGCTGACGGAACGTGCCCTCGTAGGTGAAGCCGAGACGGAGCGCCGCGCGCCGCGACGGCGCGTTGAGAGCGTTGCACTTCCACTCATAGCGCCGATAGCCGAGATCCTCGAAGGCGTGCCGCGCCATCAGGTACATCGCCTCGGTCGCGCCGCGCGTCTGCTGCAGCAGCGGCGAATAGAGAATGTTGCCGACTTCGACGACCCTGTCGGTCGGCGCGATCCGCAGATAGGTCGCGTGTCCGACGGCCGCCCCGCTCGCCCGATCGATGATCGCGAACAAGAGCGGATCGGATTTCTCCGCCGCCGCCGCATAATGCGCGGTGAAGCTGTCGAGATCGGGAAACGGACCTGATGCCAGATAGGCCCAGAGGTCATCGCGACCGGCGACCGCCTCGAACAGCGCAGGCGCATGCGCCTCGGCATCGAAAGGAACGAGATCGACGACGCTTCCCTCGATCGTCACGGGGCGCGGCGGCACAGCCGGCACAGGATCGACGAGATCGCCGAGCGGCACGCTGCCGACTGGTGCACTCGCCATGGTCTCCCGGCGCTTCGGCACCGGAACACCGCGGCGCTTCAGCTCCTGCTTGATGCTTTCGGGAATATCGCGACAGCCGCAATGCGCGGCGTGGTCGAGATGCCATGCGATACGCTGGTCAAGCGTCGCCTGGGGCGGCATAGGGTTGGCTTCATGCCAGGCCTTGTCGATCACGGCTCTCCCTCGGCGCTTCGATCGGCAGGACGTGGCCGTCTCAGAAGCGTGTTTCGATCTCCCAATCCGCGCCGAGTTCGTCCTTCAACGCCGCCGCGATCAGCTGGCCTTCGGCCCGCCAGACGATTTCCGCCTCCGGCGAGGGAAAACCCGTCGCCGGAGGCAGGGAATCATCGATCACCGCGTCAAAGGCATCGCCCCACGCTTCGATACGATCCGCCAGATCGTCCGAGATGTCGAGATCGTCGATCTCAATCGGCTGGGCCGGCTTCCGTTCCGGCACGAGCCAGAGATGGAGACCGATCCCTTCCGGGGCAATGCGCAAATGCGGCATGGAGGGTCGCTCAGTGATTGTCGCGCGGAATCCCCATTTCCTGCGCCACATGCTGGTACTTCACGGCCGGCTTCAGCACCATGCCCTCGTCGAACTGGTCGACCAGAACGCGCTGGATCTCCTGCCAGGGCGTCTGGTTGCCGGCGAAGTGATACCCGCCATGCTTCGAGAGCTCGGCCTTGCGCTCGGCATATTCCTCCGACGAGATCAGGATATCGGCCGTCCCCTTGGCGAGGTCGATCCGCACCCGGTCGCCGGTCTTGAGCAGCGCGAGGCCGCCATTGGCCGCCGCCTCGGGCGAGGCGTTGAGGATCGAGGGCGAACCCGACGTTCCCGACTGGCGGCCATCGCCGATGCAGGGCAGCGCATGGATGCCGCGCTTGATGAGCGCCGCCGGCGGCTGCATGTTCACGACCTCGGCCCCGCCCGGATAACCGATCGGCCCGGTGCCGCGCATGAAGAGCAGTGTGAATTCGTCGATCTCCAGCGAGGGATCGTCGATCCGGTGGTGATAATCCTCCGGCCCGTCGAACACGACCGCGCGGCCTTCGAAGGCATTCGGGTCATCAGGGTTGGAGAGATAGCGCTGGCGGAACTCGCCCGAGATCACGCTGGTCTTCATGATCGCGCTGTCGAAAAGATTGCCGCGCAGCACGATGAAGCCGGCATCCTTCACGAGAGGCGCGTCATAGGGGAGGATGACGTCGAGATCCTCGCTCTCGCGGCCGCGGCAATTATCGGCAAGCGTCTTGCCGTTCGCCGTCATCGCGTTGCGGATCTTGCCCTTCTTGACGAGCTCGTTGACGACGGCGGGAACGCCGCCGGCGCGATGGAACTCCTCGCCGAGATATTTGCCGGCGGGCTGCAGGTTGACCAGCAGCGGGATCTCGTACCCGACCTCCTGCCAGTCATCCATCTTGATCGGGACGCCGGCATGCTTGGCGATCGCATTGATATGGATCTGGGCGTTGGTCGAGCCGCCGATCGCCGAATTGACGACGATGGCGTTCTCGATCGCCTCGCGGGTGATGATGTCGGAAGGCTTCAGGTCTTCCCAGACCATCTCGACCGCGCGCTTGCCGGTCTCATAGGCGATCTGGCCGCGCTCGCGATAGGGCGCCGGAATGGCCGCGCAGCCCGGCAGCGTCATGCCGAGCGCCTCGGCCAGCGCGTTCATGGTCGAGGCGGTGCCCATGGTGTTGCAATGGCCAACCGACGGCGCCGAGGAGGCGACGATCTCGATGAATTCGTCATAGTCGATCTCGCCGGCGGCAAGCCGCTCGCGGCTTTTCCAGACGATCGTGCCGGAGCCGGCGCGCTCGCCCTTCCACCAGCCGTTCAGCATCGGCCCGCCCGAAAGGACGATCGCCGGGATATTGACGGTCGCGGCAGCCATGATGCAGGCCGGCGTCGTCTTGTCGCAGCCCGTCGTGAGCACGACGCCATCGAGCGGATAGCCGTAGAGAACTTCGACGAGGCCGAGATAGGCGAGGTTGCGGTCAAGCGCCGCGGTCGGCCGCTTGCCGGTTTCCTGGATCGGATGGACGGGAAACTCCATCGCGAGGCCGCCGGCCGCCGTGATTCCGTCGCGAACGCGCTTGGCGAGATCGAGATGATGACGGTTGCAGGGCGAAAGGTCCGAGCCGGTCTGCGCGATGCCGATGATCGGCTTGCCCGACTGCAGCTCGTGCCGCGTCAGGCCGTAGTTGAGATAGCGCTCAAGATAGAGCGCCGTCATGCCGGGATTGTCTGGATTGTCGAACCAGGCCTGAGACCGGAGTTTTTTGGATGTGGTAGAGGTCATGGGAATCTCCCGGTTCAATCGGTTTGATTTTGGCCGGAGGATGCGCTGAAACATCATACGAAATCAACAAGCGAGTATGCCGCGGCGCCCCTGCCGCAATGCCGCACCGAAGCTGAGGAACGCCAAGGATGTTCAGGACCGTCGCCCAATTCGACCGGATCGGCGAGGAAAACGCCTTTGCCGTGCTTGCCAGAGCCACGGCTCTTGCCAGGGCCGGCCGCGACATCATCAATCTCGGCATCGGCCAGCCGGACTTCCGCACGCCGGATCACATCGTCGAGGCAGCGGTCAAGGCGCTGCGCGACGGAGAGCACGGCTATACGCCCGCGACCGGCATCCTGCCGCTGCGCGAGGCCGTGGCCGCCGACGTCACGAAACGGACCGGCGCGCCTGTCTCGCCCGACAATGTCGTGGTCGTGCCCGGCGGCAAGGTGACGATGTTCGCGGCGATCCTGATGTTCGGCGAGCCGGGTGCCGATATCCTTTATCCGGATCCGGGCTTCCCGATCTACCGCTCGATGATCGAGTTCACCGGCGCGCGCCCGGTGCCGGTTCCGATCCGCGAGGAGAACGGCTTCGCCTTCTCCGCGGAAGAGACACTGGGGCTGATCACGCCGGCGACGCGGCTGATCATCCTGAATTCGCCCGCCAATCCCACGGGGGGCGTCACGCCGAAGGCCGAGATCGACAAGCTGGTCGCGGGCCTCGTCGACCGGCCCGACATCGCCATTCTCTCCGACGAGATCTACGGCCAGATGGTCTATGACGGCCTGCCGCACACCTCGCTGCTCTCCTATCCCGAGATCCGCGACCGCGTGATCCTGCTCGACGGCTGGTCGAAGACCTACGCGATGACCGGTTGGCGCATGGGTTATGCCGTGTGGCCGGAAGCACTCGTCGACAAGGTGCGGAAGCTCGCCGTCAATTGCTGGTCCTGCGTCAATGCGCCGGCGCAGTGGGCAGGCCTTGCCGCGCTCACCGGGCCACAGGACGCCGTCTCAGTCATGGTGGCGGAATTCGACCGCCGCCGCCGCGTCGTGGTGGAAGAAGCCAACAAGCTCCCCGGCGTCTCCTGCGCCACGCCGAAAGGCGCCTTCTACGCCTTCCCGAATATCAGCAGGACCGGATGGAAGGCGAAGCCACTCGCCTCGGCACTTCTGGAAGAGTCAGGCGTCGCAACCATCGGCGGGCCGGATTTTGGTATCCATGGCGAGGGCTATATCCGCCTCTCCTATGCCAATTCGACCGAGAACATCCTGAAGGCGATGGATCGCATCGGGACGTTCCTCGCGAAGAACGCAAAGGCGGCGTGAGAGGGCATCGCTTCGCCAAGCCCTCCCCCGCACGCGGCAGAGTGAGCCTGAACCGCAATCTTCATCGACGCAGTTTCCGATCAATAGCGTCCCCTCTCCCGCGTGCGGGGGAGGGGCTAGGGAAGGGCTCCGCTGTTCCCCAGTCGCTTTACGCCGCGGCGCTCGCGACGGTCTGTTCGATCGCGGTCTTGAGGCCCGGTTCAATTCCTAGCCGCGCGGCGAGCATGTCGAGATAGCCGCGCTCGGCCGGCTGGTCCGCATTGATGGCCAGCAGCGAGGCGGCATAAAGCTGGATCGCATGTTCCTGGCTGGTCGCAAGCCCCACCACGCGATTGAAATCGAGCGGCGCGGCGAGTTCCCGGTCCAGGAAAGCCTGCTCTTCGGCGGTGAGGCCGTTTTCCGACAATTTGCCGAGGATCTTCTGCCGTTCCTCGTCGTCGACATGGCCGTCGGCCTTTGCGGCGGCGATCATGGCGATGATGATCGACAGCGCGGCAGCATCCTCGGCCGTTGCGGTCGACTGCGTCACGGCAGGCGGCAGGCTCGCTCCGGCTGGCGCCGGCGCGGGCGCGGCAGGCGCTGCGGGATTATTGACCTGATATTGCTGATAGGCCTTGTAGGCGAGCGTACCGAGCGCCGCGAGACCGCCGAGCGTCAGCGCATTCGGCTTCAGCTTGGAGCCGCCGCCCATCAGCACCGAAGCAAGACCGCCGGCAATGACGGTCGACATGCCGGGATTCTTTTTGGCGTAGTCGGTCACCTGACCGAGAACACCACCGAGGCCGCCAGAGGCGCCACCGCCCGTGAGACCGCCGAGGAGGTCACCGAGCCCGCCGAGGCCGCCGGGCATGCCGGAGCCGCCCAGGGGGGCGCCGCCGGATGATCCGACCCCCGTCGGAACGCCTGAGCGTCCCGCTTCCGCCCCGAGAAACTGATCTAGAAGCTTCTTGCCGTCGATCATGCCCGTCTCCCCACCTTTGTTCAAACCAACCGATTGAACGTAGGGAGCAGCAACTGCCGCCGCAAGCCGCGTCAGGCGGCCTTGAGCGCAGCAGCCTCTGCGGCGAGCGTGGTGATCGCCGCCCAGTCGCCGGCTGCGACGGCCGCGGCCGGAGCCACCCACGAACCGCCGACGCACATGACATTCGGCAGCGACAGATAAGTCGGCGCGTTCTTGAGGCTGACGCCGCCGGTCGGGCAGAACATCAGGCCGGGGATCGGCGAGGACAGCGCCTTCAGATAGGGCGCGCCGCCGGCCTGCTCGGCGGGGAAGAATTTCGCGGCGCCATAACCGGCTTCCAGCAGCGCCATCGCCTCGCTGGCGGTCGCAATGCCCGGCAGGAGCGGCACGGGCGATCCGTCCGCATGCGCCAACAGGCGCGGCGTCGCGCCGGGGCTGACGAGGAAGGTCGAGCCCGCCGCAACCGCGGCATCGAACTGCTTTTCATCGAGGATCGTGCCGGCGCCGACATTGGCGCCCTCGACCTCGGCCTTGATCGCGCGGATGCATTCGAGCGCGGCCGGCGTGCGCAGCGTCACCTCAAGCGCTGTCAAGCCGCCAGCGACCAGCGCGCGGGCCAGCGGAACGGCCGTCTTCACACCCTCGATGATCAGCACCGGGACGACGGGAGCGGCTTTGACGATAGGAAGGAGAGCGGCGAGGTTCTGGGTCATGCGCGATTTGTAGCCAATGACGCGCCGCAGCGAAAGAGGCAGCAGCGCGCGATCCGGGAGCGGCAGCCATCCGGGCGCATCGGCGATTGACCCGGCGAAGGGTTGGCTCTATCGCATGCGGCATTGCACCATCCCTTGGGGGACGCCGGATCGGCATGATCGCGCTTGACGCCGTGAGCCATGATTTCGACGGCCGGCCGGTCCTTGCGGGGATCAGCCTCTCGCTCGCCGAGCAGCGCATCGGCATCGTCGGCGCTAACGGCTCGGGCAAGAGTACCTTCGCGCGGCTTCTCAATGGTCTCGTGATCCCGCGCGCCGGCCGTGTCACCATCGACGGCCTCGACACCGCAGAGGACGTCAAGGCTGTCAGGCGCAAGGTTGGGTTCGTGTTCCAGAACCCGGATCACCAGATCGTCATGCCGATCGTCTCCGAGGACCTCGCCTTCGGTCTCAAGGCTCGCAAGGTGCCGAAAGCGGAAATCACCGAGCGTATCGACGCCGCCCTCGCCCGCTATGGCCTCGGCCATCTGCGCGAGCGGCCGGTGCACCAGCTTTCGGGCGGCGAGAAACAGCTCGTCGCGCTGTCGGCCGTGCTCGTCACCGATCCAGACATTCTCGTCTTCGATGAGCCGACGACACTCCTGGATCTCAGGAACCGCAACCGCGTCGCCGCCGCCATCGCGGCGCTGCCGCATCAGGCCGTGCTGGTCAGCCATGACCTCGACCTCGTCGCCGCATGCGAACGCGTGCTGATGATCGAGGACGGCCAGATCGCCGCCGATGGCGCGCCCGGCGATGTGCTCCCCTTCTACCGCGAGCGGATGCAATGACGATCGGCCTCTACGCAGCCGGACGCTCATGGCTGCACCACCTTCCCGCCGGAGCGAAGGTGAGCGGCCTGCTCGCCGCCTCGCTGGCGCTCTTCCTGGTCGCCTCGCCTGCCGTGGCGATCTGCGCCGTGCCCGTCGCCGCGGCGATCTATCTTTCGACCGGCACGCCGTGGCGGCGCTTGATCAGCGATCTTCGCGGCCCGGCGGTTCTGGTCGGCTTCGTCTTCCTGTTTCATCTGGCCTTCGGCTCGGCCGAGGATGGCGCCCTCGCAGTCGGTCGTTTCGCGACGCTGATCCTCCTCGCCGGCGCCGTCACGCTGTCGACACCGGTCTCTGAAATGGCGGAACTGGTCGAATGGTTGCTCGGCCCGCTGGCCCGCTTCGGCTTCAGGCCCGAAAAGGTTGGCCTCGCAATCGGGCTCGCCATCCGCTTCATTCCGGTCATCGCCGAGGAATACCGTCATATCCGCGAAGCGCAGGCGGCGCGTGGGCTCGGCCGCAATCCACTTGCTCTCATCGTGCCGCTGGTGATCCGAACGCTGAAAGCAGCCGATGCGCTCGCCGATGCGATCGACGCACGGGGCTATGACGCTTGAAGCCGCCCGCATCAGGGCGAATGATCCAACCGGATGAATGGGGGCCATGAACCGATGACCAGAGACGTTTCCACCCGCGACATCGTCTATATCGCGCTGTTCGCCGCGCTGATGGCGGCGGTCAATCTCGTTCCGCCGATCTATCTCGGCTTTCTCCCGGTGCCGATCACGGCCGGGACGCTCGGCGTCATGCTGGCCGGCTGCCTGATCGGCGCCAAGCGCGGCGGCCTTGCCATCCTGCTGTTCGTGCTGCTTGTCGCCCTCGGCCTGCCCTTGCTTGCGGGCGGCCATGGCGGCCTCGGCGTCTTTTTCGGCCCCTCGGCGGGCTTCATCATCGCCTGGCCGATCGCCGCCTATGTCACCGGCTGGCTGACCGAAATGAACTGGAAGCGGATGAACGCCGTCTGGTTCTTCGTCTTCTCGGTGATCGGCGGCATCGGTGTCGTCTATCTCATCGGCATCCCCTGGCTTGCCGTCGTCGCCAAGCTCTCGCTCTTCGACGCCGCCAAGGGCTCGCTGGTCTTCGTGCCCGGCGATGTCATCAAGGCCATCGCCGCCGCGCTCATCGCCGAGACCGTGCGCCGCTCCTATCCGCTGATGCAGGCCGCGCGCTGACATGAAAAAGGGCCGGCGCTGACGCCGGCCCTTTGAACTCCAGAACGCCGCCGCCTCAGCGGGCGACGCGGACGCCGATCGAAACCGGCTCATCCAGCAACTTGGTCTCCGAGACGAAGCCTTCCGGCGTGCCATCGGTCGGGCGCATGGTCTCGGCCAGTGTCTCGGCTTTCACCGTCGCCTCATGCGCGAATACGGCGTCGCCGGCGCCATTGGCGAACTTCACCTCGATATGGATGCGGTCCGCGATGTTGAGCCCGGCATCCTTGCGCGCCACCTGCACGAGGCGGATGAAATCGCGCGCGATGCCCTCGCGCTCGAGCGCTTCGTCAACATGCGTGTCAAGCACGACGACACCGGCGGCACCATCGAACGACACAGCATCGAGGCCGTCATTGGCCTTGAAGCGCAACTCGTATTCGCCGGGCTCGATCGTCTCGCCGGCCACGGCATAGCGGCCTTCGCCGAGCGCGGTCCACTGCCCCGCGCGCGCCGCGGCGAGCACATCCTTGAGCGCCTTGCCGAGCCGCTTGCCGATCTTCGGATCGACGGCGAGCACGATCGCGCCAAACGCTGAGGGATCGGCCGAGAGCACGACCTCCTTGACGTTGACCTCGTCAGCAATGACGTCCTTGAGCAGCGCCAGCTTCTCGAAGCCCGGATGGGCGACGGTCAGCGAGCGCAGCGGCAGGCGCGTGCGCAGGTTCTTGACGGTGCGGATCGACGCCGCCGCCGAGGCGACGGTTCGCGCGAGATCCATCCGCTCCACCAGCGCCGCATCGGCGACGAGGGCCTGCGCATCCGGCCAGTCGGCGAGATGCACGCTTTCGCCATTCACAAGCGCACGGTGGATGTGCTCGGTCAGGAACGGCAGGAACGGCGCCAGCGCGCGCGTCATGGTGACGAGCACGGTATAGAGTGTGTCATAGGCCGCCTGCTTGTCGGCGTCCTTCTCACCCTTCCAGAACCGTTCGCGCGAGCGGCGGATGAACCAGTTGTTCAGCGCCTCGATGAAGGGCGGGAACGCATTGGTCGCCCCGGCAAGGTCGAGTTTCTCCATCGAGACCTCGATGCCGCGGATGAGATCGCCTGTCTTCGCCAGGATATAGCGATCGAGCTCCGCCTCGGCGGAGGTGACCATCCGCCCCTTGATGCCGTCGATATTGGCGTAGAGCGTGAAGAACGAATAGGCGTTCCAGATCGGCAGCATCACCTGGCGCACAGTCTCGGCGATGGCGCGGCCATCCTTCGGCATCGCGAGATCGCCGCCCGAGAGCAGCGGCGAGGACACGAGATACCAGCGCAGCGCGTCGGCGCCATAGGTATTGAAGACGTCGATCGGGTCCGGATAGTTCTTCAGCCGCTTCGAGAGCTTCTGCTTGTTCTCGTCGAGAACGACGCCATGGCAGATGACGTTGCGGAACGGCGCCCGATCGAACAGGGCGGTCGACATCACCATCAGCGTGTAGAACCATCCGCGCGTTTGCGCGACATACTCCACGATGAAGTCGGCCGGCGAGTGAGCGTCGAACCAGTCCTTGTTCTCGAACGGGTAATGCACCTGCGCGAACGGCATCGAGCCGGACTCAAACCAGCAATCCAGCACGTCCTCGACGCGGCGCATCACCGACTTACCGGTGGGATCGTCGGGGTTCGGACGGGTCAGGTCGTCGATATAGGGGCGGTGCAGGTCATGCGGGCGCACGCCGAAATCCCGCTCGATCTCGTCGATCGAGCCATAGACGTCGAGTCGCGGATAGTTCGGATCGTCCGACTTCCAGACCGGGACCGGCGAGCCCCAGAAGCGGTTGCGGCCGATGTTCCAGTCATGCGCATTGGCAAGCCACTTGCCGAACAGGCCGTCCTTGACGTGCCCCGGCACCCAGTCGATGCCCTGGTTCAGCTCGACCATCCGGTCCTTGAAGGCTGAAACCTTCACGAACCAGGAGCGCAGCGCCTTGTAGATCAGCGGCTGGTCGGTGCGCCAGCAATGCGGATAGTTGTGGTCATAGGTCTCATGACGAACGACGACGCCGGCCTGGTGCTTCAGGTCGCGGATGACGTCCTTGTTCGCGTCGAACACGTTCATGCCGGCATAGGGGGGCACGAGGTCGGTGAAATTGCCTGCGAAATCGACCGGATCGACGACCGGGATGCCGTTCGCCAGCGCCAGGGCCATGTCGTCCTCGCCGAAGGCGGGCGCGATATGGACGACGCCGGTACCGTCGGTCATCTCGATGAACGAACCTGCATGGACGCGGAACGCCCCGGCGGCGCGCTGACCTTCAAAGAAGGGGAACAGCGGCTGGTAGGTGCGGCCGACGAGATCCGCGCCCTTGACGGTCGCGACCTCGACGAAGCCTTCCAGGTCGTTCTCGTAATTGGCGACAAGCGGCGCGCCGATGATGACGCGCGCGCCGTTCTTCTCGAGCACCGCATAGTCGGCGTCCGGCGCGACAGCCAGCGCCATGTTGGACGGCAGCGTCCAGGGCGTGGTCGTCCAGGCGACCAGCCGCGTCGGCGAAACCTCGCCGGGCAGCGGATCGAGCATGAAGCCGACCGTCAGCGCCGGGTCCTGGCGCATGCGGTAGGAATTATCGAGCCGGGTCTCGAAATTCGAGAGCGGCGTCTGCGCCGCCCAGGAATAGGGCACGACGCGATAGCCCTCATAGATCAGCCCCTTGTCGTGGAGCTGCTTGAAGGCCCACATGGTGCTCTCCATGAAGGAGAGATCCATGGTCTTGTAATCGTTCTTGAAATCGACCCAGCGCGCCGAACGGGTGACATAATATTCCCAGTCCGCCGTGAACTGCTGCACCGAGGTGCGGCAATGCTCGTTGAAGCGGGCCATGCCGTATTTCAGGATCTCAAGGCGGCCGGAGACGCCGAGTTCCTGCTCGGACTGCAACTCGGCCGGCAGGCCGTGGCAATCCCATCCGAAGCGGCGATCGACCACCTTGCCGCGCATCGTCTGGTAGCGCGGAACGAGATCCTTCACGAAACCGGTGACGAGATGGCCGTAATGCGGCAGGCCATTCGCGAAGGGCGGGCCGTCATAGAACACGAATTCGGCCGCGCCCTGGTCACGCCGCTGCGCAATCGAACGCTCGAAGGTCTCGTTCTCCTTCCACCACGCGCCGATCGCTTCCTCGATCTTCGGGAAGGACGGCGAGGGCTCGGCGGCGGGATAAACGGACTTCGCAGCGGTCTTGGCAGCTGTCATGGCGGATCGTCTTCGATGAAAGGGCGGAAATCGGCGCCTTCGATAGCGCCTTTGAGCGGCGGGCGCCACCCCTTGGGGGCAGGCATGGCGCGCCGGACGGTCGCATATGGGGTCGCGGCCCGCCGATTGGAAGGCGGATTGGATCAGCCGCGCTTCGGGCTGATCCGGTTCACATGACCCATCTTGCGGCCAGGCCGGCTCTCGGCCTTGCCATAAAGATGCAGCCGCGCGCCGGGCTCGGCGGCGAACCTCTGCCAGTCATCGGCGTCAGCGCCGATGAGATTGGTCATGACCGTATCGGAGTGGCGCGCGGTGGACGCCAACGGCCAGCCGGCAACGGCGCGAATGTGATTCTCGAACTGCGAGGCACCGGCGCCGTCCTGCGTCCAGTGGCCGGAATTGTGGACGCGCGGCGCGATCTCGTTGACGACCAGCCGCTCGAATGTCCCCTCCTCGACCACGAACATCTCGACGGCCAGGACGCCGACATAATCGAGCGCCTCGGCGATGCGGATGCCGAGCGCGCGCGCCTCTGCGGCGGTCTCCGGCCGGATCACCGCGGGAACGGTGGAGGTATAGAGGATGTGGTTGCGGTGAACGTTCTCGGTGATGTCATAGACGGCGGTCTCTCCGCCACGGCCGCGAACCACCAGCGCCGAGACCTCGCGGACAAAAGAGACGAAGCCTTCGAGCACGGCCGGACGTTGGCCGATTGACTCATAGGCGGCAGCCGCATCATCGCCGGGCATGAGCTTGGCCTGACCTTTGCCGTCATAGCCGAAGCGGCGCGTCTTGAGGATGGCAGGCCGGCCGAGCGCCTCAAGCGCCGCTTCGAGATCGCCAAGGCTATCGACGGCCGCGAAGGGCGCGACATCGATACCGAGCGAGCGAATCAATTCCTTTTCGGCAAGCCGATCCTGCGAGGCCGCCAGCGCAGTGACGCCTGGCAGCACCGCGACCTGACCGCTCAGGACCTCGGCTGTGCTCGCCGGAACATTCTCGAATTCATAGGTGATGACATCGACCGAGCCGGCAAAGGCAGCAAGCGCCGCCTCGTTCTCATAGGACGCGACCGTGCGCGCGGCCGCGACGTCGAAGGCCGGGCTTTCCCCGTCCGGGCAATAGACGTGGCAGCGAAAGCCGAGTTCGGCCGCCGCTACGGCGAGCATGCGCCCAAGCTGTCCGCCACCGAGAATGCCGATGGTCGAGCCGGGCTTCAGGCCATTCTCATGCATCGCGAACCGGCTCCTCGGCAACCCGCGCGGTCTGGTCCGCCCGCCACTGATCGAGGCGCGCCGCCAGTGCAGCGTCCTGGAGCGCCAGGATCGCCGCTGCGAGCAGCGCGGCATTGACCGCGCCGGCCCGCCCGATCGCCAGCGTCCCAACAGGGATGCCGGCGGGCATCTGCACGATGGAAAGCAGGCTGTCCTGGCCGGAAAGGGCCTTCGATTCGACGGGCACCCCGAGAACCGGCAGCGGCGTCATCGCCGCGCACATGCCTGGCAGATGGGCAGCGCCGCCGGCACCGGCGATGATGACCTTGTGGCCAGCATCACGCGCGCCACCCGCGAAGGCGACCAGGCGATCGGGTGTGCGATGCGCGGAGACGATGCGGTCGTCATGGCGGATGCCGAGCGCGTCGAGGGTTTCGGCGGCGGCCTTCATGGTCTGCCAATCGGATTGGCTGCCCATGATGATGGCGACCGGCGCAGCGGATCCTGCCAAGCGCGTCTCTCCATGTCGTCGTGATGCGGCGGACACTATAAAGCTCGACCCTCGCGCGCAAGCACGCGCCGGAAAAACTGCGGCGGCGGCACCCCTCGTCGGCGCTAAGGAATTGCGAAACCTACGCAAACAACTTGCTTCGCCCGCATCGTTAACCGAAGCTGAACCAAATTGGTCACACCATTCCTTTTATGCCAGACCCGCGCATCGCCCCTCCCCTGCCGCAGCGTTCTCCCGAGCTGGAACGCCCGTCACGTCGCATGACCGTCGCGGCGGAGGATGAGCTCGCCGCCGTCCCGGTCGAACAGCGCGCCCTGGTGGTCCGGCTCTCGCAGGAGGTGGCGGCGCTTCGCGCGGCGCTCGACATGAGCCGCCATCGCATCGCGACCCTCGAGGTCGAGGCGGCGGTCGATCCGGTGTCCGGGCTCCTCAACCGCCGCACATTCGACCGCGAGGTCGAGAAGGCGTCAGCTTTTCGCAGCCGCTATCAGACGCCGGCCGTCGGCGTGCTGATCGCCATCGATGGTCTGGCTTCCGTTGCCGAGCGCCACGGGCAGCAGGTGGCCAACCGTGTCCTCGGGACGATCGGCGCGCGCCTCAAGGGCGTCATGCGCTCCTGCGACGTCGCAGCCCGCATCGATCCCTATCAGTTTGCGCTCGTCCTGTGGAATGCCGACGCCGCGGATTGCCAGCCGAGGCTCGACGCCCTGCGGGCGGCTGTCGGCGGCATGGACCGCCTGCTGGAAGGCCGCGTCGCCTCCGTCAGCGCGCGCATCGCGGCGGCCCAGATCGAGGCGGGCGAAACGCCGGACGGGCTCATCACGCGGATCGAGACGCTGCTCGGCGCACGGCGCCGGGGGCCTCGCGGCTGACCCGGATCAGGCGATGATATCCGGCAGCAGCTGATCCTCGAGCACCGCAATCCGGTCCTTCAGCGCCAGCTTCTTCTTCTTCAGCCTTTGAATGCGCAGCGGGTCGATCTTGCCGGTTTCCGACATCACGGAGATCGCCGCATCGAGATCGCTGTGCTCCTGCCTGAGACGTGCCAGCTCGAACCGGATCTCCTGCTCTTCTTCTTCCGTCATACGCGCCCAACCCCGCCGCGCCGCCGCCGGGGGGCGGCCGCTGCTCTCGCCCGCGACGATACATGCTCGCCCGATCCCTTGCGAGCCGTTTCACCGGAAGGCCCTTGAACGGGGCTCCGGCACCTACACATCAGGAGAGGGAGTTTGTCAGCCGGCGGCGTCACGAAAGCGTCATCAAGGCACCGCGGCGTTCGACACCCCCAGGACTTTGTGGCACCATCCGAGGTGCCGTCATCGTAAGCGAAGGGAGGCATTCCATATGTCCATGCTGTCGCATCTTGAAGCGCTGGAGCGTCGTCACGAGGCGCTCGACAAGGAAATCGAGGATGTGATGAAGACTCATCCCAGCATCGATCCGCTTGAGATCAAAGCGCTCAAACGCAAGAAGCTTCAGGTCAAGGACGAGATTGCCAGACTGAAGGACGACCCAACGATGCATTGAGCATCGGGCGACCTCGCGAATTTTGGAAAGCGCCGCGTCATCACGCGGCGTTTTCTTTTTGAGCGCTACTCCGCCGGCTCGAGTCGCCGGACGGCAAGGGGCGACCGGCCTTCGGCAGGCTGCGTCCGCGGCTTGGCGCCGGGCTTCGTCCAGTCGAGCAGTTGCGCCAGCGCAAACAGCATCGCCCCGCCGACAACGACGATCACGCAATCGACCGCGAAGGACTTCGCCGTCAATATCGGATCGTTCGGCAGCATGAACACGTCCTCGCGGATGATGTGCCCGATGACCGCAAGCAGCGTCGACAGCCAGAAGACAGGCAACGTGTTGCGGCCGAGGCTGACGATCCAGTTGTCATGCGTCAGCCTTGCCCGCAGAAACGCCGGGATCGGGCTGCACAGGACGACATAGACGAGCGCCAGCAGGTGGAACAGGCGGAAGAGACCGACCCAGCTCTTGTTGAAGCCCGAGATCCAGATCCATTCCGGCATCACCGGGAAACGGTCCCAGAGCGGCAGCATCACCAGGAGCGCCGCCGCGATCAGATAGGCCAGCGAAGCGCCGTAAAGAACCGGTGACGGAGCGACGCGCGTGCCGCGCCGCAGGTGGACGCCGCCGCAGAAGCCGATCGTGAAGATCAGCTGCCAGGTGAGCGGGTTGAAATACCAGATCCCGGTGCCCGGAAAATTGGGCGGTCCGAAGTGAAACACATTCGCCACGAGCCAGAGGAGCGCGCTGCTTGCCAGCGCCAGCAGGAGGCTGATCCGCGCCAGCATCATGATGAAGGGCAGCATCGCAAGCATGCCGATATACATCGGCAGGATGTTGAAGTTGCCCGTCTGGTAGGTCAGCGCCCCGATACCGGCCAGCGACTGCACAGTCTGGTCGACGATCCAGTGTCGTTCGTCGGGAATGAGCAGTTCGGGCCGGTTCAGCCAAAGCGACGCTCCGGCATAAACAGCGAAACCGATCGCGATCGATGAAAGATGCGCGATATAGATCGTCCCGATCCGCTTGACGATCTGCGCGATCGAAAGCCCCGCCTGGCCATTGATGAAGCGGGGATAATAAGCGAGCGCCGCCGATATGCCGGCCAGCAGGACGAACACTTCCGCCGCATCGGACAAGCCGAAATTGCGATGCGTGAAGTTCGAGAACCAGTTCCCGGGGATGTGATTGACAAAAATGGAAATGAGCGCGAGCCCGCGGAAGAAGTCGATCCGATAGTCGCGCGGCATCTTGCCTGAAATTACCGTGTCCACCGCAATCCCCTCTGCAATCCACTTTCTGCGAGGCGGCTAAACATAAATCAAGGCCGGCTTGCGGCACAAAGCGCCTCAATCAACAACGACCTGCCTCACGAGACCGATCGCCCAGAGTAGGTTCGAGTCCAGGAAGCGGCGGCGGCGCGCCAACGAAACGGGACCCGAGGCCGATGATGTCTCTTGATATTATATCTTTGACTTATTATCTTGCCCCCATGGATACGATGCCCCCGGAAAAGCACCTCGGCTTCCTGATCAACGATGTTGCGCGACTTCTCCGTCGCGCCTTCGACCAGGCGGCACAAGGCTGTGCGCTGACCCGCGCGCAGTGGCAGGTGCTCGCCTTTCTGTATCACAATGAGGGTTCGAACCAGGCCGTCGTCGCCGAGGCGCTGGATGTCGAGCCGATCACGCTCTCGCGCCATATCGATCGCCTGGAGGCGCTTGGCTATGTCGTCCGCCTGCCCGATCCGTCCGATCGACGGGCGCGCCGCCTTCAGTTGACCGAGACGGTGAAGCCGCATCTTCAGGCCATGAAGGCCATTGGCAATGAGGTCGTTAAGTCGGCGCTCGAAGGCATGAGCGAGACCGAGACCGAGCAGTTGGTGAGCGCGCTGACCGTGATGCGTGCCAACATGGCCCGTTACGGTGCCGAAACTGTCAGTGACTGCGCGGCGACTGTCGCCGCCGCCGCTCGTATCCAGCAGGAAGAGAAGAGTGCGTCGTGAGCGCTGAACCCGTCAAAGAGGCCGACAGGCCCGCACCACAGCTTTCCATCGTCGCCGAAGCCACGCCGCCGAAGCGTCGCCGCAGCATGCGTTTCGTGCTGATGCTGGCGCTTCCGCTCGTTCTCGCAGTCGGCGGCGGCTATCTCTGGCTCACCGGCGGCCGCTACGCCTCGACGGACAACGCCTATCTCGAGCAGAACCGCGTCGCGATCACGGCGGACCAGTCGGGCCGCATCGTGGAGGTCGCGGTGCGTGAAAATCAGGCCGTGAAGAAGGGGGATCTGCTCTTCAAGATCGACCCGGAGCCCTATGCGATCGCCCTGAACCAGGCCGACGCGGCGGTTGCCGTCGCGCGCCTGCAGGTCGAACAGCTTCGATCCTCCTATCAGCAGGCGATCTCCGAGGAGAAGTCAGCCGAGGATTCCCTCGACTATCAGCAGAAGGTTTTCAGCCGCCAGCAGGACCTCCTGAAGCGCGGCGTCAGTTCGAATGCGGATTTCGACTCGGCACAGAACAATCTGAGCAATGCGACGCGGAATGTAACGCAGGCCAAGGAAAAGGTCGCGGGCGCGCTGACGGCACTTGGCGGCCAGCCGGACCTGCCGACCGATGAGCACCCGACCGTGATGCAGGCGATCGCAGCACGCGACAATGCGGCTCTCGCCCTCAAGCAGACCGCGGTCTACTCGCCTGCCGATGGCATTGTCTCGCAGACGGATCGCCTCCGCGTCGGGCAGTATGTGACCAACCCGGCCATGGCGCCGACGGTTCTGATGAGCCTCGTGGAGACCAGCACCTCCTATATCGAGGCGAATTTCAAGGAGACCGATCTCACCCATATGAAGATCGGCCAGGCAGCGACCATCACGTTCGACGCCTATCCCGACCATATGTTCCACGCCCAGGTGGAATCGATCGATGCAGGCACCGGCTCGGCGTTCTCGCTGTTGCCGGCGCAGAACGCGACCGGCAACTGGGTCAAGGTCGTGCAGCGCGTTCCGGTCCGCTTGAAGATCGACGGCCCCCTCGACATTGCCGCCATCCCGACCGGTCTCAGCGCCTCCGTCGAGGTCGACACGGGCTTCAAACGCTCCCTGCCCGGCTTTGGAGGCACGGCCGCGGCCCAGACACCTGCTGCGGCCGATGGAGCGGCGACGACCCGCTGACGGCTGCGGTGACCGGATCTACGGTCTGCTAGGAATATGCCGATGACCACCACGAGCGCAGGACCTGTCGTTCCCTTTCGCGGGCTGATCACCGTTTCGATCATGCTCGCGACGATCATGCAGGTGCTCGACACCACGATCGCCAATGTCGCGCTGCCCTCGATGCAGGGCTCGCTCGGCGCGGCGCAGGACACGATCACCTGGGTCCTGACCTCCTATATCGTGGCGGCGGCAATCGCGACGCCGATCACAGGCTGGGTCGCCGACCGGATCGGCATCAAGCGGCTGTTCCTGACCTGCATCGTCGGCTTCACGCTGGCGTCGATGCTGTGCGGCCTCTCGACAAGCCTGATGCAGATGGTCGGCTTCCGCATCTTGCAAGGCGTCTTCGGTGCAGCGCTGGTGCCGCTGTCTCAGTCCGTCCTGCTGAGCATCAATCCCAAGGAACGTCACGGCCAGGCCATGGCGATGTGGGGCGCCGGCATCATGGTCGGCCCGATCATCGGCCCGACGCTCGGCGGCTGGCTGACCGATAGCTTCAACTGGCGCTGGGTGTTCTTCATCAACCTTCCCGTCGGCATCGTCGCTTTTCTCGGCATCTTCTTCTTCATGAGCGAAGGTGCGATCCGCGAGCGCAAGTTCGATTTCTTCGGCTTCGCCTTCCTTTCGCTCGGCATCGGCGCGTTGCAGCTGATGCTCGATCGCGGCGAGCAGCTTGACTGGTTCTCCTCGCCCGAAATCCTCATCGAGGCGAGCCTGACGGCGATCGGCTTCTGGGTCTTCACGATCCACATGGCGACCTCGAAGCTGACCTTCATCGATCCGCATATCTTCAAGGATCGCAATTTCGTTACCGGCCTCGTCTTCATCTTCATCATCGGCATCATCCTGCTCGCCACGATGGCGCTGCTGCCGCCGATGCTGCAGAATCTCTATGGCTACCCGGTCATCACCACCGGCATCATCCTGGCGCCGCGCGGCGTCGGGACCATGATCGCCATGATGCTCGTCGGGCGCCTCGTGGGGCGGGTCGACGCGCGGCTTCTGATCCTGGTCGGCCTCTCGCTCACCTCATGGTCGCTCTATGAGATGACGACCTGGTCGCCCGAAATGGATTCCATCCCGTTCATGGTGACGGGTATCACGCAGGGCTTTGGTCTCGGCTTTGTCTTCGTGCCGCTATCGACGATCGCCTTCGCGACGCTGCCCCCGCATTGGCGCACCGACGCCGCGAGCCTTTTCAGCCTCGTCCGCAATCTCGGCTCGTCGATCGGCGTTTCGATCGTCGCGACGCTGCTGTCGCAGAACACGCAAATCTATCACCAGTCCCTCGCCGGCCATGTTACTGCGACCAACCCGGCGCTGCCGGCGGACATCGCCAATGGCAGCCTCAGCGCCATGGCATCGCTCGACGCCTTCATCATGCGCGAATCCGCCTTCGTCGCTTACATCGACGACTTCAAGTTCATGATGTTCGTGACGCTGGTCACCATTCCGCTGCTGCTTCTGCTGCGCAACAAGCCGCAGAAGGGTCCTGCCGAGCACATCGCACTCGACTGAGGGCTGCGTTTCCGATCCTCTTCGGCGTCGTCGTCTCGCCCCTGCCGGTGGTCCCCTACCCCCCGGCGAGCGAGCCGGCGGCGCCGATCCATTCAAGGACCAGACCTGTCAGCGCCCCAAGGATGACGACGCTCCAGGCCGGCCAGCGCGCCAGTGTCAGCAATCCCCAGGCCACCAGCGCAAGCGCGACATCGCGCGGGCGATGCACTGCGGTGACGAAGACCGGATCATAAAGTGCCGCCGCGAGCAGCCCGACGACAGCCGCATTGACGCCGGTGAGTGCCCGCCGCACGGGCTGGTAGCCGCCGATGCGACGCCAGAATGGCAGCACGCCGACAATGAGCAGAAAGCCGGGCGCAAACAGCGCCACGGTTCCGATCAGCGCGCCAGCAGTGGCGTTCGGCACGGCCGCCGCGGCGCCGAGAAAGGCCGCGATCGAGAACAGCGGCCCGGGCATCGCCTGCGCGGCGCCATAGCCCGCCACGAAGGTTTCCGCCGGCACGAACCCAGCCGCGACGACGCTCCGCTCGAGAAGCGGCAGCACCACATGGCCACCGCCGAAGACCAGCGCCCCGGCGCGATAGAACGCATCGGCAAGCGCCACCACGACCGAGCCCGTCACCCCGGCGACCAGGGGCAATCCGGCGAGGAGCAGCACGAACACGGCAAGTGCGCCGACAGCGAGACGGCGCGAGCCGATCGCGTCACGGGGCCGGGACGGCGACAGATCGGCGAGCGGCAGGAGAGCTCCAAGACACGCGGCCGCGAGGATCAGCGCCAGTTGTGTCAGGCCGCCCGGGAAGAACAGTGCAAGCGCCGCGGTGGCAACCGCCACGGCGCCGGTCCGCCGGTTGGCGGCGAGCGATCCAGCCATCCCCCGCACCGCTTCGGCGACCACTGCGACGGCAACGATCGCAAGCCCGCCCAGCAATCCCGGATCAATATGCGCGCCGCTCGAAAGCGCCACGCCGAGGCCAGCCATGACAAGGCCCGAAGGCAGCGTAAAGCCCATAAAGGCCGCGACGGCACCGGGGAGCCTGCGCTTTTCATAACCGATCCCCATGCCGACCTGGCTCGATGTCGGCCCGGGCAGGAACTGGCAGAGCGCGACCAGATCCGCATAGGCCGCCTCCTCGATCCAGCCCAGCCGGACCACGAAAGCATCGCGGAAATAGCCAAGATGCGCCACCGGACCGCCAAAAGCCGTGAGCCCGAGCCGCAGGAACGCCAGGAAGATCGTCATGACGCCGGGGGAGTGCCCGCCGCCAATCAAATGAGGATCGCGCATCCCAAGATCCTGATCGGCGATCAAGTCGGCCGCACGACAGGAGCTAGCGCGGTTGCCAACCCTTGAACGGCGTCTCGGCCACCGGGCTGACTGGAGGCTTTCCGGCCACCCAGGCAAGGAGGTTATCGACGACGCGCTGGCCCATCGCGTCGCGCGTATAGACCGACGCCGAGCCGACATGCGGCAGCAGGACCGCATTGTCGAGGGCCATCAGCTCCGCCGGCACCTGCGGCTCCTTCTCGAATACGTCGAGCCCCGCGGCATGGATGCGCCGCTCCTTGAGCGCTGCGATCAGTTCCACCTCGTCGACCACCGTGCCACGGCCGATATTGATGAGGATGCCGCGCGGCCCCAGAGCATCGAGCACAGCGCGACCGATCAGCTTGTCCGTCGCCGCGCCGCCGGGCAGAACGCTGACGATCGTATCGACGTCGCGCGCCATCTCGATGAGATCGGAATAATAGCGATAGCCGACATCATCCTGGGGACGGCGATTGTGATAGACGACCGTCACGCCGAAGGCCTCGAGCCGCCGGGCGATCGCCTTGCCGATCCGGCCGAGCCCGACAATGCCGACGGTCCGCTCGCGCAGCGTCGCGTTGGTCAGGGGATAGGGACCAGACGGCCAACGGCCGGCGCGCAGATAGCGCTCGGCGGCCGAAAACTCCCGCACCGTCATCAAGATGAGGCCGAGCGCCGTATCGGCGACCTCTTCCGTCAGCACGTCGGGCGTATTGGTGACGATGATGCCCTTCGCAGCCGCGTGCCGGGCGTCGACATTGTCATAGCCGACACCGAAATTCGCGATGATCTCGAGATGCGGCAGAGCATCGATCAGCGCCGCATCGACTGCGCCGCCGGCGGCGATGCCGCGAATGCGCGGCGCAATCGCCGAGAGCGCCGCCGCCCGGTCATCGCGGAGATAGATCCGATGCACCGTGAAATGCGCATCGAGGGCGCGCTCGACATTTTCCAGCATGCGGCCGGGCATGAGAATTTCGGGCCTTGTCATCGGGCAATATCTCCTCGGACGATGGGTTCAAGCGGATGGAAGGGGGCGGGTCGAGGCACGGATCCTGAGTTCCGGCTCGATCAGGATGCGCGTCGGCGTCGCCGGCCCGCCATCGATCTGCGCGCTCAGAAGGTTTGCGGCGAGGCTACCGATCTGCTCGGCCGCATTGAAGACAGAGGTCAGCGCGGGCGCAGACCAGGCGGCGCCATCGGTGTCGTCATAGCCCGCGACGGCCACGTCCCGGCCGGGCTCCAGCCCGGCATGGCGCAGCGCCGACATGAGACCGGATGCGACGAGATCGTTGAAGCCGATCACCGCCGTCGGTGGCGCATCGAGCGCCAGAAGCGCCATGGCCGCCTCGCGAACCGCGGCCTGCGTCATAGCTTCCGGCACGTCCAGCGCGGGATCGGCCTCGATGCCGGCTTCCGCGAGCGCCGCGACATAGCCGGCGTGACGTTCGCGCCCGGCGCTCGTCGCGCGCCGCCCCCCGACAAAGGCGATGCGGCGGTGACCCTCTGCCACCAGATGGCGACCAAGCGCCCGCCCACCGGTAAAATCATCGCCCCGCACCATGGGCACCGCTATATCGGCGACCTCGCGGCAGATCATGACGAAGGGCAGCCCCGACCCGACAATCCGCGCGACAGCATCCGCATCTGTGCCGATGGCCGGGCACATGATCAGCCCGTCGGCGCGATGCTGCATGAGCGTGTCGACAAAGGTTCGCTGGCGGCGAATGTCGTCAGCGTGATTGCAAATCATGATCGCCAGCTTGCGCTCATTGAGGGCTGCCTCGAGCGCACGGAAGATCTCGGCGAAATAGGGATTGATGACGTCATGCACCATGACGCCGACCATATTGGTGCGCGCGGTCCTGAGGCTCGCCGCCGACCGATTGACGACATAGCCGGCTTCCGCAGCCAGGGCCTGCACACGCAGCCGTGTTGCGTCGGCAACAAGGGGCGAATCGCGTAGCGCCAGCGAAATGGTGGCCGTCGAAAGGCCGAGTTCAGCGCCGAGCATGCGCAACGTCAGCCCACGCCGCCCACCTCTGAGCCGCGCCCCGGTCGAAAGGCCGGGCGTCTCGTCGCGATCCGCCATCATCCCTCCACGGAGCCGTGGCCGCGCGACGGGAGCGGCCATGCAACCCCTTTGCTCATTCGCTTAAACCAATTTAGGTTCGGGCAAAATCGGAAATCAGCAAAGCGGGATAGGAACATCATGGCAGGCAGCACGGTCGGCTTCATCGGCCTCGGCTATATGGGCGAGGGCATGGCCGCTAATCTGATGGCGAAGGGCAACACGCTCGTCGTGATGGCCAACCGTCGTCGCGACGCGGTCGACCGACTTGTTGCAGCCGGTGCGCGCGAAGTGGCGAGTGCTGCCGAAATGGCCAGCCAAGTCGACGCGATCTTCCTGTGCGTCACCGGCTCACCCGAAGTCGAGGCCATCATCGAGGGCGAGAACGGCGTCCTTTCCGGAGCGAAGCCGGGCTTGCTCGTCATCGACTGCAGCACGGCGGAGCCGGATTCGACCCTTCGTCTCGCGCACGTTCTCGCGGCAAAGGGCGCAAGCCTTGTCGATGCACCGCTCGGCGGCACGCCCGCCGGCGCCAAGGCCGGCACGCTCCAGGCATTGGTCGGCGCCTCGGACGCCGATTTCGCCCGGGCAGAACCGCTCATCGCCTGCTGGGCCGCGACGATTGCCCACGTCGGCCCTGTCGGCGCCGGCCATAAGATGAAGCTGATCAACAACTTCCTGTCGCTCGGCTATGCCAGCCTCTATTCCGAGGCGTTGGCGCTGGGCGCGAAGGTCGGCATCAGCGCCGAAACATTCCATTCGGTCATCGGCAAGGGCCGCATGCGCTGCGGCTTCTACGACACCTTCATGACCTATGTGATCGAGCGCGATGAGAACGCGCACCAGTTCACGATCGCCAACGCCTATAAGGATCTCCGCTATCTCGCCGGCATGGCCGACAACGCCAGCGCGGTCAATCCGCTCGGTAGCGCCGTCAAGAACCAGTTCGCCGCCATGGCGGCTGCAGGCCAGGCCGAGAAATACGTGCCGATGCTGTCGGATTTCGTCGCCGAGGCAAATGGGGTGAAGCCGAAGCGATAAACTCGGCACCAGCCAGCCGCCATGTCTGCGCTGGGGGCTTGCTGCAGCGGTTTGGCGGGACGACGGCTGGGCCGCGCAGAGCCCGCCAGAGGGCCGTCTCCAGACGGCCATCGCCTGTGGCGGAGCCGGCGCCGGCGGCTCGGCAAGCCAGTGCGTCCCAGTGTGCTCCGGGGGTTGAGAGG
>NZ_JAIUIE010000017.1 GCF_020165495.1 Mesorhizobium sp. BR1-1-16
CTTGCCGTGGTCAACATGGCCAATCGTGCCAATGTTGCAGTGCGGCTTGTTACGCTCGAATTTCTCTTTACCCATCGACGTGCTTTCCTGTCGTCTCGTTCCGTTGAGCCTCAGGCCGGCCCAGCTTTCACCGCGACCTCGCCGCGAGAAGGATCCGCCTCGCCGGCGGCGCGATGATCAATAGATGGAGCGGGTGAAGGGAATCGAACCCTCGTATTCAGCTTGGAAGGCTGCTGCTCTACCATTGAGCTACACCCGCACGCTAACGTTCCGTCGAGATGGTGGAGGGGGTTGGATTTGAACCAACGTAGGCATAGCCAACGGATTTACAGTCCGTCCCCTTTAACCACTCGGGCACCCCTCCGTCATATCGGCAGAGCGTCACGCGTTCAGGATCGTCTACGGAACCGGACCGGAGCCCGGTTTTCCGTGGCGCGTGTTATGGAGAGCTTGCCCCGCGCTGTCAACGCCCTATCCGGCGCTTTGCACGGCCGTGTTTTTGCGCGATCGGTCCGGTTGCCGGGTCTCGCCGCCGCTCCTATAAAGCCGCATGAGCACCAACGACAAATCGAAGTATTTCAAGGGCGGAAAGCCTGGCCCGAAGCGTGACGACGGGCGGCCGCGGAGCGGTGGCGAGCGCCGCTTCGCGCCGCGCGGCCCGGCCGAGCGCCGGCCAGACCAGCTGTGGATATATGGCATTCACGCCGTCGCCGCAGCACTCGGCAATCCGAACCGCGTCGTGTTGCGCTTCCTCGCAACCCAGAACGCCGCCGCCCGCTTGCGCGAGGAAGGCGCGACACTGCCCGAGACCATCGAGGAAGCCGACGCCAAGGCGCTCGACCGCCTGCTCGGCGAGAGCGCGGTGCATCAAGGCGCGGCTGTCCTCGTCGAGCCGCTCGACCCGCTGCCGCTCTCGATGCTCGGCGACGCACGCCTCGTCGTGGTGCTCGACCAGGTCACCGATCCCCACAATGTCGGGGCGATCCTGAGATCCGCCGTCGCCTTCGGCGCCGATGCGCTCCTGACGACCGGTCGCCATGCGCCGGCAGAAACAGGCGTGCTCGCCAAGGTCGCGTCCGGCGCGCTCGAATGGATCAAGGTCGTCGAAGTCCCGAATCTCGCCCGCGCGCTCGACGAACTCGGTGAGCTCGGCTTCCACCGGGTCGGCCTCGACAGCGAAGGCACGGCGACCCTTGAAGGTGCGATGTCCGGCGAGCGCCTCGCGCTTGTGCTCGGCGCCGAGGGCAAGGGCCTCCGCCGGCTGTCGCGCGAGAAGTGCGACACCGTCGCGCGGCTCGACATGCCAGGCGTGATCAAGAGCCTCAATGTATCGAATGCCGCGGCCCTCGCGCTCTATGTCGCGCGCCGCCATCTTGGCATGCCGACCACCTGAATTGATGGCAGGGGCACAAAAAGGCAGGCGGGCAAGCGACGGTCGCTCTTGACCCGCGCCCCCGCCTCTCACTAAACGAAAGCCGTCGCCGGATTAGCTCAGCGGTAGAGCAGCGGTTTTGTAAACCAGCCGTCTAACCCGCCCGCGGCGCCTCAAATGGCAAATTTCGCCTGATGTTCCAACGCCCTACCTATCAGAGGAGGGGCGCATGGAACGCGCGACGCGAATTGTACATCGGTTCGACCCGGCACGAACGGCGGCACAGCCCAATAGGAGGCGGTTCCGCGAATGTTCCGCTCCTCGACCGTGTGTGGATTTCGCCCTTCGGCGGTTCGTCCCGTTTGAGGAATCCGTCCGCTATCAGATGCTCCGGGTAGGCCTCAATCGCAGAGAGCCATTCAGGGCCATTTGCGAACGAGCCGGGCAATCCCTCCGCAAGATGCGAGAGTTCTTCTTCCGGGGGAGCGATCTGGATCTCCGCACGATATCGGACTGGGCTTACGCCTGCGAGGTCGAATTCGATGTGAGGTTCGAGCCTCTCCCCTCTCCCCGCGGTTCGTTCACGGGGGTGGCGGGATGAAGCTGTACTTAGACCTCGACGGCGTGATCGCTGACTTCGATGCGCACTTCCCGGCGATGTTCGGCCTCGATCACAAGGGGCTGGCCGACGACGCGATGTGGCAGATCATCAACGCGCATCCGAGTTATTTCCGCGACATGCCGCCGTGCCCTGGCGCGATCGATTTCTTTCGTTCTATCGAGCATCTGGACCCGATCGTCCTGACGGCGTGCCCGAAGTCGAACTATGTCAACGCGGCAACGCAGAAGCGCGAATGGGTGCGTGAGCACCTGTCGCGGGACATCATGGTCCTGCCCGTCATGGGCGGTCGCCATAAGCCGCTGTTCATGCACGCGCCCGGTGACGTCCTGATCGACGACTTCGAGAAGAACATTGACGCATGGCGCGCGGCCGGCGGCGTCGGTGTTCTCCACGAGAATTTCATCGTGACCGCCGCTGCTCTCTCCCCTCTCACAGGAGCCCATCATGACTGACGCAAGCGAACTGCTGAGCGATGAGGAGTGGGAAGCGGCGATTGGGTTCATTGGCCCCAACGGGTCCGGCTATGCAGACGCCCTCTCCGCCGAGCGCGCGGCACGAAAGGCGGCTGAGAAGGAGCGGGATGAGGCACGCCGCCAGATCGAAGCTTCAGGCCGCGTCTATGGCATGGTCCAGCAAGCTAGCTCGCAGGTAGCCGCCGCGAACGTCAAGCTGCGCGAGGTGCTGATCGAGGCCAAGGCCGCCGTCAACTTGCTCGAAAACCTGTGCGCGTGCGGAGCCGACGACGATTACGTCTGGGATCTGCAAGACAAGATCGACGCCGCTCTCTCCCCCACTACGGACCCCACGATATGACCCCTCCCACACTCCCCGAAGTCCGCGGCGTCCTTGCCTATGCGGAGGAACAGTTGAAGCACCTGAAGCCCGGCACGGCAGACCATAGGTTCTGGACCGTCATAGCCTGGATGGCGAGCAAGGAGATGGTCATGCAGGAGGCACGGGGATGATAACAGCACGGCCTGGAACCGCACTCGCATATTGGTGCAGACAAGTCGCGTCGATGAAACCAGGGGAGCATCTTATCATCGATAGGCATGACCTGACGGATATAATTAGTTTTGAGCACAATGATGCGACCTTCACCGCGCCTGACCGCATTCTCGGCAACATCATGGGTTCACGCTACACGCATTCGTTCTCATGGCGAAATGACGGGAACGTAGAGTTCTGCCGGTATGAAGAGAGCGACACGGTTAGGTATCGTGAGCCTGATGAGAAGTTTAGGGTTGCGAGATCGAGGTCTCGCCACGCCATCGTCCGTGCGGCTGGCATCAAGACGGAGGCGGGGGAATAGATGGAGAAGCAGATGGGAATGGTCGAGCGGGTGGCGCGGGCCATCTATCGGGCTCAAAACCCTTACGGAGACCCGGACGACCCCAACATGGGTGGCGGCTTCGTGCCGTGGCGGCAATGCTTGCCGGCGGCCCGCGCGGCTCTGGAGGCGATGCGCGGCGCAGCCCCGTTCATGATTGCGGCAGTGTTGCCGATCACTCATGGCGCCAGCAAGGAACAGAAGGCTGCTGCAAAGGAGGCCGTCGCATTGCTGCCGCCAGTCCCGGAGCAACGCCGCTTCCAAGGCGTCACGGCGGCTGAAGATGTAGCGAGAGATTGGGATAGGATGATCGACGCGGCGCTAGCGGAAGGAGAGGAAGGATGAACACAAGACCTAATGTAGAGATCAATATGGATAGCGACCTTCAGCCTGGGCTTGCCGTCTGCTATCTGGCGGACGGAACGGCGGTGCGAATCGTCGTGCCCAATCAGAGGCCGCCGATCGGGACAAAGAGCATCAGTCTGTCGATAGAGGACTATGGGAGCATCCTTCGGGCCTCATCTGCTTCACCCTATATCGTCTAAGCCTTCGTCATATCCGCCTTGAGGTTGAGGGCGCGAGCTACCCGCATTCGCGTATATTCCCGCTATATGCGCGCTCGCGTATCACCCGCCTTCCGCCTCCCCCTCTTCCCAATACCGCGTTGCCGGCGGGTACTTCTCAAACAGCATCTTGCCTTGCAACGCCGACATGGCCTGCCGCACCAGCTCGGCGACCTCATACGCTGCCAGCTCTTCCCATGGGCCGTCGCTGTGGAGCCGGATCGTGCCATGCTCGTGCGTGATCCGCGCCCTCATGGTCCGAGCGCCTTGTCCAGCCCTATCTCTGCCGGGCTCACATAGATGATCGGCTTGCCCATCTCGAGCGCGGCCGCAATTTCCGAGCCGACGCCCAGGCTTCTGTCGTAGCCACGAATGCGCACGACGACGAGCCATGCGGACATCGCGAATATTGCCCGGTCATTGCGCATCCACATTTCGGCGTCGGTCGGGTCCAGTCTGCCGGCTTTGGCAATAGCGTGACCGTGCGCGATCGGGGAATAGACGTGGATGCCCATTCCAATGAGCGCCGCTGCCGCCTGCCCTGCGACGCGCGCGGCCGGATCAAGCCCCGCTTCATAGCGCGTGTACGGCGTCGACAGGAAGGCGATACCCGGCTTGCCGGCGATGTCTTGTAGGGTGATCCCCATGCCCGCTTCTGCCGCGTTGCTCATCGCACCACCGCCACAGTCAACCGATCCATCTCGCCTTTGTCCTTGTGGTAGGTGACGGAAATCATGTTGCGCGGCGCCGTGTAGCCCATCTGGGCGTGCCAGGCGTCCTTCGCGGCGGGCGAGTTCAAGCTTTCGACGGTAATGCCGGGGCTGGTGATCGCGGTCTTGTTGTGGATGTGCCCGGTCCAGCCGTAGCGGAATCGCGTGTCGCCCCATGGCTTCGGATGCGTCGCCGCAACCCAGCCCGCGAGGCCGTCCATGCGCAGCATGTCGCCATGGGTGCCGGCCAGCAGAACCGACCCGAACTGATGCACGAACATGCGAGAGGGAGAGATATCGATCTCAACGCGCGGGTTGCTGCGGAAATAGGCCCACAGGCCGAGCGCGAAAGTCCCGGAAGTTTCCTCGTCGTGGTTGCCGGACAGCTTGCGATAGATCACGCGGCTGTGCTTTTGCAGCGCCAGTTCGATGATCCACACCATCGCCAGGAAGCCGGTCTTGACCACCTTGGAGTGTCGGCTATCGACGTCCAGTGCGTTGCCGGATTTGGCCGTCCTCGCCATGCTATTGTCAGCGTGCAGGAAGTCGCCAAGATCGAGGATCAAAGCAGTTTCCGCTGGCGCTGATCGGGAGATCAGTTCGCCGATCGACGTCTTGAGGATGGATTCGGCGATCTTCAAATCGTAGTCGTCGCCGGCTTCGTCGTGATGCGCGAGCGCGCCGAGATGGATGTCGGCAATCGGGAAGAACGCCAGAAGGTCAGCATTGACCGCGGTAGGAGCCGGCGGCAGCGTGGCGAATGATGCCGCGCCTTCCAGCACCTCGCGGATGGCTGCGAGTGTGTCTTCCGGGCTTTGCCCTTCCCGCGTCTTGACCCAGCGTGCCAGCGTGCGGCCTTCGGGGTCCAGCAACGCGCTTTCGCCCTTGATGACGTGTCCGGCGCGGGGCTGGAATACCCCGCCCGGCTCTGGCTTGCTCGAGACAGATTGAGCAACCAGATTGCCGGCCTTGTCGTACCGTGCCGAGCGGCGATGGATCTCAAAGCCTTCCGCTACCGCGCCGGCTGGAACGTTGCCGTCCAGGCCGCGCGCTGCGGCTTGTTTCAGTCTGGATTGGAGGGTTTGCCGGGGAATGCCGGACTTTGAAGCGGCGCTGCGGATCGAGCCGTGATAATTGCGGAGCGCAACGGCTTCACGCAATAGCTCGTCCGGCGAAGATGGGCTTGCCATCTGTCACCCTGTCGTTGGCGAAGCAAGGCACAGAACGGCGATGACCGCCGCGACAAGAGCACGGATCATGAAAGATCTCCGGTGGGGGAAGCGAGGGAATGTCGAGACAATCTGACGACGCGCTCTGGGCAATCTGCCTCGCGTGCCGTCACTTCGCCGAGGTCAAGAGCGCTGGGAGCATCCGGCTACGGTGCTCGCAATGCGGCAGTCGTGAATACGATCTGTCGATGAATGACCCGGCAAAGCCGAGGAGAACGGGGCCCGCGCCAACTCCGCGCGATGGCCAGCATGTGCGGCTAGAGCCGGCGACAGCGGTGGATGCGGCCGATGCGCTGCGCCGTGGCAGCTATCCCTGACCGCGCGGCGTGGAGCGACGTGGCGGGGGCGGCGTGGCGTTGATGACGCCGTCGATGCGCTCGTTGAGGTGGTTCATGCTGTCCTTGATGTCGCGGACGCCCGACATGACCTCATCGCGAAATTCACGGAGGCCCTGTTTCGAGACGTAGGTCTCGGCGACATGTGTTCGATACGCGGCAAAATCGACGGCGAGGGAATCCGCTTTTGACTGGGCAGCGGCCGCGGCCCTCTGGATCTTGCCGTCGATCATGAACCACACCGTGAAGGCTACGGACAGGCAGGCGACAACCGTGCCGACCAGCCAGAGGGTTACTGGCGCATCACCGGTCATTTGAGGCCGGCGCGCAGGTCGCCATAAAATGCGACCGCATCGGCTCGCTTACCGTCGCAGACCTTCAACGCACCGATGTAACGGGCGAGCGGCACGCGTGGGTCTTGGCCGGCGGTTATCGCAGGGTGCTTACAGGCTTGCTGAACGCCGGCCGGCATGGGCGGCAGGTCAACGCGCGGAGCCGCCTTGTAGCTTGCGCAGCCGGTCAACATCGTGATCGCTGAGAACGCAGCGAGGATCGGCGGGACGTGCCGCCAGTTCATTTTCGTATGCATCGATTTGATCCTGGAGGGCTGCGTTGTCTTTGGCGCGGGCCAGCTCGCGCGACACGGCGGCGTCAAGGGCCTTGGCGCGAACGGCGGCCTGCCGGGTCTGTTCGGCGGCCATAGCGGCTTGCCAGCGGGTATCAGCGGCGGCAGCGCCGTTGCGGTGCCCGAGGCCGTAAAGGCCGCCCAAGGCGCCGATGACGAGAACGGCGACGATGAGCCACCGGCCGAGCGGGGAGCAGAAGAAGGTGAGAGCTGACATCAAGCGCAGACCGTCTTGTTATTGCAGCAGGTGACATGCGCCACGCAGTTGGGGTTGCCACACACAGGGCACCGCCAAATGCTCGACGCGCTATCACGTGGGTCGAACATTGGGCGCTGGACCTGGCGCGAGATGTCCTTGAACAGGTCGCTAAGCGGGCCGCGAGGTGGACCGACGTATGAGTGCTCCTGCCCGGTCTTCTTGAACTGCTTCACCCGAACCCGAATGCGAGCGCAGCCATCGCCGCCAAATTCACGAGACACGATCTGCAACATCACAGCCCCGACAGGCAAAGCTCTGCCTCTCCAATGCGCTGCGCATCGCCCATCTCGCGGCGCTTGACGAGCCCGTTGATGATCTTGCCACCCGCCTTGTTGAAGGCGGTCAGCGCCGCGCACGCCTCGCGATATCGGGATTCCGAGATCCGCTTTGCGGCTGTTGAGTTCTTCGCCGCGCTGAGCCCGAAATTATAGGCGCCATCGATCATCGCCGCCTGGACGCTATCCGGCGCCTGCACGAAGTTCTTCACGCTCCAGACCATGGGCAGGTAATAGTCGTGCGTCATGCGACGCTCGAGGCGCTCCTTGCAGCCGGCGAGCGTGTCGCGCATTCCGGCTGTGACGCCTTTGGTCTCGCCATAGCAGAAGGTCCACACGGGCGGCTTCGCGATCTTGTCGAGATAGGCGACAAGCGAGACGCCCTCCCAATCCTTGGTCAGATAGTCGACCGCCAGCCGCACCGCCGGCGGCGTCAGGCCCTTGTCGACGGCCGCCTGCACGATGGCCGGCGTCATGTTCGGCTGCGCAGGGGTCAGGCGCGCGCTGGTGAACGCAGTCCATCCGCTGACGGCCGCGAAGACCACAGCAGCGGCTACAGCCGCCTTGCCGCGCTTGGTGGCGGCGATTTTACCGACCGGCATGGCTGCGCCTCCGCATCTTGGGCTGATCGACGACGCGGGCGTATCCCGCGAGCGCGGGGAAGATCACAGCGCCCACCTGAGCGGCGAACAGAATGCCGGCGAAAACCCGCTGATCGGCGAACTGGTCCGCGACGAAAGGCAATGCGAGCGCAGCGGCGCCGCAGAACGCGCCGGCATAGATGAACCGCATGGACCATGCGCGCGCGAGAATGCTGCGCCAGTCATCGACGAGCTTCATGGGGAACTCCGGGGATGTGATGAGATTAGATCGTCAGCAGAGCGAGGTTCGCGTTGCTGAGGCGCGTGATTACAGCGGAGCGCTAACTTAGCGCCGTCGAGGTAATGACTGTGGTGTTGCCAGTGCGGGCCGTTGTGCTTGACCGATCGCGACAGTCTTCTGCAATGACACGATCATAGCCGGCTGTAGTCGCACCTATCGTCAGACATTGGCGCGCGATGCCGACGACATTGGATGTGTTGTCGGCGCCGAAGCCGACCGCATCCTCGACGCTCGCGCACCTGTCCCATGCGGCCATAGTGCCTGTTCCGTCACCCACCGGAGACCCATCTGCCGGAACGCCCGTCGTGAGGAACGCGGCCGCCTTCCGTCCGGGGTTTTGCTGGTTCTTATAGGAACGGATGCGGCTGCACGAAGCACGGGCGCCGACCGCAATCGCGACGGCGGAGCCGCCACAATATTCGATCAGAGCGCCGTCAATCCCGCCCAGGCAGTCCTCATGCCAAGACCCCCCATCATCGCGAGCATAGGCAAGATAGACATCGCCGCCGCCATCGATCCGCGAGCCGCCGTGCCCACTGAGAATATCCCCTTGGTCGCCGCTCGTCTCTCCGCAACCTACCGCCCAAAGGCGTCCGAGTTTCAGCGTAGAGAAACGAATGAGGTCGGACGGCGACCCCAATGCTTCGAAGTCGTCCAGTTCGGCCGATGAGAAGCCGCGCAGATTGATGATGCCGTAGCGGGTTTCCAGCCCCCGGATGATAAGCCTGCCGCCGGAGCGAACAGTGCGGGACGTGACAAGACCCTGATCCGACGACGTGTAGATTTTGGCCGTCGGCGCATCCACACCGGCAGGCACCGTGAAATAGAGATAGCCGCCGGAGACGTAGCACTGTGGCGTGCCACTGCCCTTCATCGTCGCGATTGCTGACGTCAGATCGGCGGCCGCAGTAAGGCCGATGATCTGCGTTGATTTCAGCCGGTATGTCCGTCCGCGATGCTGGGGCTGCCGCTCGCCTCCGATGATCGAGTTCGCATCCGGGACACTATCCAGCCAGACGAAGTTCGGCGTTGCCGCAAGGGCGGTGACGCACCGATAGACGGGGCTATCATACAACGTGGCCGCGGCATGAGGGGGGGCCAGCATGATCAACGGCCAGTTTTTCAGCCCGGAACTAGTGCCGTCGAGCCCCGCCTCGCCGCGGATTTCGATGGTTCCGGTGACTTCAGCCGGGTCGATCTGCATTTCCGCGCCGTAGCTGGTCCGGTCATACACGACCCGTATGACGCCGTGTCCGAAAAGGCGTTTTGCCGCATAGTTAAGCGTTCGGAAGGGGCGGCCGAATGACCCATCTCGCGCAGCGCTATCAACACCAGTCGGCGCCACCCACCCGACGCGCGGCCCAATAACCCGCTGGACCTCCGATGCGATGGGGGGGCGGTAGACGCTGATGGAACTCTTTGCGAGCAAGAGGCTGTCGACGGTCAGAGAAACCGTCGTGCTCGCTGAACTGATCCAGATGGCGATCCTGTCGGTGCCGGCCTCAAGCGTTGCCGTTACCGACTTCAATCCGGTGAACCCAGCGGCGATCTGTTGTTCAGACCGCGCGATTTCAGCGCCCGCGGCATCGTACCGGAAGAGCAGGAGACGCGTGGCGGCCGCGCCCGTCGACCCGGTTCGGGCGGAGATGTTGACGGAGACGGTAATAGTGTCGCCGACCGCGAGGCCGAGTTTCGCGATGTACTGCCGCCAAAACATCCGGGCTTCGGATGCGTTGGTAGAAACGATCGTCGCAGACCACACCCCGTTCGAAGAGGACCTGGATACGGTCGCATTCGTCGATAGGAAGAAATAGCCAAGTGGATCAGAGTTCGACTGTCCGTTCGCGAGCATCTGCGACCAATCCGGGTCAGGCCAGCGGTTCGGCTCCAGCGCCATCAGGTTCCGGGCTGTGTCGGCTGTATCGGCCCGCGTTGAAAGCCCGGTTGTTGTTGCGCTTGACATCTTGGTCAAAGATGTGTCGCCAGACGCGGCCTTATACCAGCTTCCGTTATTGGTGCCGTCGCTGAATATTTCAACGGATTGGTTTGCGGAGAAGCCGGCGATATCGGCATTGGCGAGCGCGAGCGTCGTGTAGCGCTTGGCGAGGGTCGATGCGACGGATGCGTAAGTCGCTGCCGCCACCTCACTGGCAGACGCATTGCTCGCGCTGGCTTCAGAGTTTGTCTCCGAAGACAAGGCATTCCCGGCCGACGTCGCGGCCTCGGTTGCCTTGCTGGTGGTGGTCGCGGCGTCGGTTCCGGTCTGGACGCGATCGGCAGCGGTTGCTGTGCGATCCTGACCCGTGGCAACCCGGTCGCCGGCCGTGCTCGTCTTGTCTTGCCCGGTGGCGACGCGGTCGAGACCAGTCTGTGTCCGATCCGAAGCGGTCGCGGCGGCATCCTCGGCCGTCGCCTCGGCCGCAGCAACGGCGGCGGCCGAAGCGGCAAGACCCTCGGCCGAAAGCTGCGCCGAGACGAGAAGTTGCCATTTCCCGGCAGCCAGGTCGGCGGCGAAGTCGTCGCTCGACGTGTGCGCGACCTTGCACTCGTAGAGCGAGCCGTCGAAATAGACCGCGCTCGCCGAAGGTGCCGCGAAATAGGCCGTGTCGTCCGCCCAATCGACGGTCGATCGCAGCCATGGCGGCCCGATCGAAAGGCCCTGCAGAAAGGTGACGGCATCAGTCATCGAGATTCGCGCCTCCAAGGCCGACGATGCAGCCGTATGCGAGGGTTTCCTGATCGCCGAGATAGCGGCGCTCGAGTTCGTACCGGGCGATCCGGCCGAACGGGCACAGCCGGCTCTGCGCCAGCGACGGCTTCCACGCGATGAAATGCCCACTGTCGTCGATCGTCAGGCCGCTCGCCCCGTCATCGCTGGCCGCGCTCAGCAGGAGATCGCCGCCGACATAGACGGTGAGCACCACGACGGAGCCGACGAGCGGGAAATCGTCCGGCGTCTGCCAGACGCGCGGCGGGGCATCATTCCCCCGCCAGAGGTCGATATCGGCCAGAACGGGCATGATCAGGCCGGCCAAGCTGCAGCGTCGATCGCGGCGAAGCTCGTGATCGTACCGGCGTCGATGGCGGCGTCGACCGCACAGGAAATGCGAAAACAGGTCTGCACATGGACGCCGGCCGCTTGCCCGATCGCGATCATCTCGGCCGACGTCAGATTCACCCACCCCGACGCCGACAGGAAGTCGATCGGCTCGGAGGGGTTGTCCTTGGCGAATGCGTAGGCACCCGTAATCCGGGCCTGGCTTTCCTGCGTGGTCTTGATCTCCGCACCAGCGACCGTGATGCCGCCATTCTCGATCTGCCAGCGCTTGGCTGCGGCATAGGCGGCGAGACTGGCCTTGTCCGGGGCCGGCGGTGCCGGAGGCGGCCCGAACGCCTCGCCGTCATAGGTCATGCCGACCTCGACGCCTTCGCCGGCCACGATGAGGCCCGCCGCGAAATCCGCCGTGTAGATGTCGACGCCGATCACGAGTTCATCGGGAACGGTGATGATCTCGACAACGACGGCGTCGCGCACAAGAGCGAAATTCTGCATGTCCAACCTCAATATTCGATGATGACGCAGCCGACTGCGCCGATGCCGCCGCCGCCGCCGTAAGCCCCGCCATTGGCGCCTCCACCGGGGAAAGCGCCGCCGGAACCCGGCGCCTGGACGTTCAGGCTGGGGCCCGAGCCGCCGAACGGGGAAGATCCGCCGATGCCGCCCACAGGACTACCGCCTGATCCGAGCGTGAAGCCGCTGCCGCCGTTCGTGCCCGCCACGTTGATCAGATTGCCGCCGGTCGGTGACGATCCCGCGCCGCCGGATGTGCCGACAATATTGTTGGCGCCAGTTCCACCGCCGCCGCCTGGAATACTGATGAGCGATCCAACCGACGTGGTGCCGCCCGCGCCGCCGGCGGTAGGCGTGCCGGTGCCAGCCAATCCGCCGGCGCCGACGACGATCGAGATGGACTGCCCAGGAGAGACCGCGACGCCGACAGACTCGGCGTAACCCGCGCCACCACCACCTGCACCAGCGCCGCCGGTATTGAACGAGCCGCCGCCACCACCGCCCGCGCCCCACACTCGGATTCGCTTCAGTCGATAAATGCCGGTCGGGACGACGAAGGAGGTTGTTCCCGACGAAGTGTAGACCGCGACAGACGAAGACGGGGCGAACGACGACTGGAGGGAAATTGCCTGCACACTCGTGCCGTCATAGACGCACTCGACGACTGACCCCGCCGCAAGATCGCCAGCAGATAGAGCCGCTCCACCGGCGCGGACGATGGTCTTGGTGCCAAGCGAATTGGGATTGAGCGTCGCGGCGCCGGTGTTCGTGGTGGCGATCTTGAGCCGAAGCGGGACACCTACCAAATCGGTCCATGCGGCCGGGGCTGGCGACAGAGTTGCCGTGAGCGCATTGGCCGTGCCGCCGACGGCGGAGACGTAGTTGGGGATCTGGGCGCGCAGAGCGGCCTGTACGGCAGCGAACAGCGCCGCGGTATCGGCGTTGTCGAGGGCGTCGAGACCCGCGGCCACAATAACGGACCCGATAGCAGCCGCCATGTTGGCACCCTGCCGCCACGCCTTATTGGCGAGCATCGGGTCAGCGGTGCCGGCAACAACGCCGCCGGTTCGAGCGCCAGAGGCCGCATAGTCGGATTGCGTCGTGACGTTCGGGCTTACGCCGCTCGCATACGACAGAAACTCATTCGTCGGCATGGTTGCTCCGATCGATCGGGAATGCTGAAATTGTGAAAGGTGAAGTCGGCCGCGAGGTCAGGCGGCGAGGTCGTGTGTCAGGGCGTATTCAGGCGAAACCGCCCAACTGCCTTCGCCCCATCCGGCCAGCGGCTTGCCATCGGCCTCGGCAACGCCCCACCCGAAAATCGGCGTATCATTCTTCGACGTGACGACATATTCGACGGCGACGCCGCCGGGCTTGAGCGGGATATAGCCGCCGGCAAAGAGGGTCAGGATCAGGGCGTTCGGGATAGCGCCCGCCATTCCCATGATCATGTGCATGTCTTGCCGGTCCTCGACGTAGAGGATCGTCGCCGTCCCGCCAAAGACGATATCGAGCGCTGCCGCAGCGCCGCCCACGGTCCCGTCCCACTGGTTCGCCGCGATCTTGGCGCGCAGCAAAAGCCGGTAGGTATCGTCGTCGAGGCGGGTTAGGCCGGTGTCGCTGGCATAAGGGTCGCGCCAGACGCCCTGCCCCCAGCCGAGACCTTCCGTGTCCCATGAGAACCAGGCGTTGCCGATCGGGGTCACGATATACCGCGATCGTCCGACCCATTCGCCGCCGACGTCGAGCTGAGCGCCGATCGCCGTATCGAGATCGAACGCTGCTGGCAGCGCCTGGGCCGCATTGATCAGGTTGGCATAGGATTCACCCGAGATCGCAACGGTTGCCGTGAAGTTGGGTTTTCCGCGATGGTAGGACGTGATCCTGCCAACGTAGTCCTCTGCATTTGCCATCAGGTCACCACGAGAGTGACGTCCGCGACGTCGGAGAACGCGGCCTCATTGAAGGCCGTCACGAGATCTGCCGTGCCGAGGCTGTCGCCGTCGAACGCGATCTGGATCGCCGTGATGTTGTAGGTGAGGCTGTCTGCTGCCCCGCCGAGATTGGCCGGGGTGTAAATCCGGTGCAGATAGACGTCGCCGCCGATCGCGAGCGCTGTATTGTAGGCAGCCACCGACGCCTTGATCGAATTGCCAATGCCGGTCGTGTAGCCAGCCAGCGCGGTCAGAGCGATCGAGACCTTCACGCGCTTGACGGTCGGGCGGAAGAACTCGATCACGTGTGGGATGCCATAGGCGTCCGTGACCGTCTCCGTTGTCGTGCCGTAAGTTCCCGTCCCCGGCGCCTTCTTCTGCGCGATCACCCCGGCAATCGCCGCAGCGTCGCCGCCCTCGACAACCAGCGCGATCGAATGCGATGGCACGCCGTTCCCATCCGTGGAATCGGTGTCGTTCTCGTAGGGCGCATAGCGAGTGACGCCAGCGAGGTTGGCGATGGCGCCGACGATGCCCTCCAGAACGGTGAGGGAGGGGATCATGGTCGATGTCGCCTGTCTGCGGCGCAACGCAGCGTCGCTCTCGACAGGGGCGCCCGCGGTGGCCGCCTGTGCGTTCGTGACGCTCTGCCAGCCCAGCGTGGGGGTTGTGATCGTCGTGACTGTTCCGGACAGCGCCGTAATGGCTCCCGCGTTCTGAGCGGTCGCCGTGACGGTAATCGAGCCGCCACCGGGAACAACGACGCTGGCCGGCAGGAGCCACCGGTTGACGCCGTCCGAAGCGATGCCATTGGTGATCGTCGTTCCGGCCTGTCCGACAATGGTCAGGTCGACAGTTGAATTGGTCGGGACCGCGCGGGCGATGCCATTGATCTTGACGACGCTGGACAGGCCGCCGCCCTGCGCCGTGGCCGGCGAGAACGCGTTGTAGGCGGCAACTCGAGCAGCGCAACTGTCATAGTGCGCCGTTGCGATGATGCCGACCCACTGGCCGTCCTGGCTGTCGTTGCCAAGATAGACGTCCTGCCCGTAGATGTTGCGGAACTGGTCCTGAAAATAGGAGAGCACGGCATCGAAGGTCGGCATCGTGATGCCGTTCTCATCGATCGTGTCGATCGGAACGCTCATTGCGGCTGGCCTGTGATGGTGGTCTGACCATAGGCGGTCGAGATCGTCGCCTGGACGGAGAACTTGCGGTCGTCACGGGTGAGGTTCGACGTGTAGTCGTCGATCGACGTCACGCCTTCGGTGTCGAGGATACGGGCCCGGATTTCAGGATCGCGCGTGTCGACCGTGTTCTTGCCCAGCACGCGAGTGTTCCAAGCCGTGCCGTCAGTGATGTCGAGGAACCATTCCCCGAGAAAGAGATAGAGCCTGGAGAGCACGGCCTGCGCCGGGGCCTCCGGGATGTCGCGCCAGTAGGCCCGCTGATCGTCACCGAAGATCATGTCCCCGGAAGCGTCGACCTTGCGGTATCTCACGCTGTCGGCCCTCCTGTCGTACCGCCGCCTGGGGTGACGTCGGTGTGCTTGTGCGTCGATAGCGGGATACCGTTCAGGACGACGTCGCCGGTGACGTTGAACGTCCCGGTGAAGTTGATCGAGCCGGCAGCCGAGATCGAAAGGGCGTTGGGGGTCGAGATCGCCACCCCGTCGGTCGGGTGCAGCGAGATCGTCGATGTCCCGTCTGTTGATCGGATATGAACCGCGTCAGGCGACACATTCGGCAGCGCGTTGGGCTGCGATCGGAAACCGACCATGACCATCGCATCGCTGAGATCGTGCATGCGCATTGTCGTCTGCTGCTGTTCGCCGCCGGACTGGTGCCAAGCATCGATCGAGCGCGCGGAAATCATCGCCAGCGCCTCATCGCCAGCCTTGACCGGGAATGTCATTGCGACGCCGCCCCCGCCGGGGAAATGCAAGGGCGCGTCAGGGATCACCGGCAGCGCTTGCCACTCCTGCGAGCCGTCCGCCTTGCGGACCTGGGTTTTCACGGTGGGCTGAACGGTGCAGGTCTGCTTGGCGAAGTCGACTGAAACGATCGTGCACGGGACGGTTGTCCAGATCTTCGCCTGCGCCGCCCGCATTGCCGTATCTATGGTTTCCGTTGGGTCGTCGTAGCGTTGGCGGGCGTCCATGGATGTCTCCAAACGGCAGCGCGCCGCTAAGTGGGCGGCGTGTGCGGGGATGCGGACAGGGGCTTATTGCTGGACGAAAGATGCAATCGGTGAGAGCATGGCATCCCTCGCAAACAGGTGGCGAATGACCATTACCCGCGCATCAATGGTGGCTGTCGCATTGATTTGCGCGGCGAGTACGGCAAATTCCGCGCCGCCTGCGAAGATTGGATCCTGCGTCAAGACCAGAATTTCGGAACTGGGCTCTCGCCTTGAAGGTGACCCTGACAGTGGGTCTTCGGTTGCCTTCGCGAACGGGGCATATCAAGTGTCCTACAACACCATTCCGGCGATCCGCCGTTCGAAGGTTGGAGACCCGGTCATGCTGTGTCTCGTGGACCTGCCGTCAAACTGCCCCGCTGGCGATGACCGCGGGAAGGTCTATTCAGTCACCAATCTGCGCGTCGCCCTTGGGTGGGTACTTCCGGATGCCAGCCATTCTTGCGGAGGGGCATAGCATGATTGTCGCCCTGCTCGTTTTGATTCTTCTAGCCCTGCTCTTCCCCGGCTTTATGCGGATGGTCGCACTAGGGCTGTTGTTGATCATCGGGTTTGCGGCGGCACAGACAGCGAGAGCAGACGAGGCGCCGTTCCCGCTATTCGACCCGAACCAGGCATGCGAGCGCATTTTTGGTCAGAGCCGACTTGCGTTCAACCATTGCATCGATATCGAGCAAACCACCTATAAACTGCTGAAAGCATCATGGGGTGATCTTTCGGCGGCGACGAAGATTCAATGCGCTTCGATGATCACGCGCTTGCACGAACAAGGGAACCCATACGTGTACCAGAACACTTACGAGCTTTCTCAGGTTCTGACTTATCAGGATGACGTCCGGAGATCGATGGCCGCTCCCAAGAGGCACTTCACCCCCTAGTGATCCGGGTAGTCCAGCGTGAGCCCGATCTGCGAAATGTTCAGCGGAATCGGGCCCTGCCCATCGGCGCGGATGCATACGATGTCGCTGTAATACGGGTTGCCGCGCGTGTCGCCCGAATGGCTGACCACCAGCACCTTGTAAATCCCATCATCAGCGATTGACGGGATCATACTGTTGCTGACCTCGGCCGTGTATTGCGGGGAGAACGCCGCCTGCTGGATCGACGACTGATCGATCTTGATGCGACGCCCCGGCTGGATTTGCGGGTTGAGCAGCGTCTTGACTTCGATGCCGCCGATCGTCTGGACCGGCATTCCGATCATGCCAGTGCGGCTGTTGACCACGATCGCCTCGCCAGGGTGATAGCTGTCGTTCTTGACGACGTTCAACTTGCCGCTCTGGATAGCCCAGCTCGTATTCGTCGCCGCAGCGATGTCGCGCATCTTGTCCCGGACCATTCCGAACAGCACGGCGCCGCGGGGCATGGTCACTGACGGCAGATCGGCAATAAACCCCGCGGTCACGCCGAAGGGCTTCAGAGCCTCTAGGCATGCGTCGACCTGGTCCTTGAACGTGTGGCCGGCAGCGAGCGTCTTGTTGACCGTCGCGTAATTGTGGGCTTGACCGTTATCGGTTGCGAGGATCGCCAGATAGGTATCGGTCGGGGTCTCCCGGCCGTAGCGCATCTGGATGATCTTCCCTTCGAAGATCGTCCCGAAATTCTGTTCGTAGCCGGCCTGCAGCACGACCTTCGTGTATTCCTCCCTCGCCTTGGCAGCGGTCTGCGGCGACGGGTTCGTCACGATGATATTCGCCGTGCCGGGCGTCTGGATGTCTTGCTGCCGCACATCGAACCGGATGCGCAGTGCTGACAGATCGAGTTCCTCGCTGTCATCGCCGACAGTCAGCTTGACTGAGCGGATCCACTGTTCCGACATCAGGGCACCACGAAATAAAGGTGACCGGTCGAGCCGAGATTGTCGAAGGTCGGCACCGCATCGACGTCTGTGTCGGTCTCCACGTAGAGCGCGCCCCCCAGGCCGAGATAGGCGTATTGCTCGAGCAGGTCGTGGCCGGTGACGAGCGGGATTCCCGACAGGATCACATTGCCCGAGGTGTCTGCGATGTTGAGCATCCAGCCGCCCTCTTCCGTGTCGAGATATTGCAGCGACAGACGGTATTCGGTCGTCCCGAGCGCGATCGTGAAGCTCTGCGGCTCAGCCGAGAGCGGGATTTCGTAGGTGGTGGCCATATTGCTCGATCGCTACTGGCTAACTTTTCCCTTGCGGGATCGTTCGCTATTTGCTAATTTGTGGTCATGAAACAGATCGCCTTCAGCAAAGACGCCCTGCGCACCCTCCGGAAAATCCCGGCGAATGTCGCTAAGACGATCCGCGCCAAGATCGATCTTTACGCAACCAACCCCACCGCTCTCTCGAACAACGTCACCGAATTGAAGGGCGAACCCGGCATCCAGCGCCTTCGCGTTGGTGACTGGCGCGTGGTCTTCAGCGAAGATGGCGACGTGATTGCCATCATTCGCATCGCCCCGAGAGGCGCTGTATACGACTAGGCCAAGGAGGGCCGACCATGAACCATCAGATCATCACTACGCCCGCTGGCGAGCGCTTGGCGGTGCTCCCTGAGGCTGACTATTTGGCGCTGATGGCTGCGCATGACGATGCCGCCGATATCGCCGCCGTTCACCGTTTCCGCGGGCGTCTCGCATCTGGCGAAGAAGAGCTTATCCCGTCCGATGTTGTTGACCGCCTGCTGTCCGGGGAAAGCCCCGTCCGCGTCTGGCGCGAGTTTCGCGGCATGTCCGCGCGTGCCCTCGCCGCGGCCGCATCGATCAGCGCTCCGTATGTCTCGGAGATCGAGGCCGGCAAGAAAGACGGTAGCATCACTGCGATGAAGTCGATTGCTGCCGCGCTGCGGGTATCGCTGGACGATCTAGTTTAGGCCCCGTTCCCGGCGTACCCGTTCGACGGCTTCAACTGCTTCGTCCCGAGGTTCGCGGTCGGCGCGGTCTTCTGCGGCGAGGCTTGTGTTGCGGCCGATCCGGTCGACGTAACCTGGGTCGACACGATGAGGACTTGTTGCAGGATGACCCGGACGATCAAGCTGTCTGCGATCTGCGCGTTGGTCCGCTTTTCGACGGTGCGGATCAGCATGTTCTGGTAGGACCGACCCGGTGTGTAGACCGTGAACGGCCGGCGCGTCTTCTGTAGCGCCAGCATCTCCTGGTAGACGATGTAGGTGAACCCGAAAATGCCGGCCGTCGCGTTCGACCAGCCGACCGTCATCTCAAGTTCGACCGGCATTGCGAAGGCGTGATCAGAGATCGACGCGCCCTGCTCTACTGGGTGCTGGGTGATGAACAGGTTGTCGCGCGCCGTTTCCTCGATCGTGACATCGGGGATCAGGAAGCCGATGAGCCGTGCCGGCCGGATAATGACCGCCACAGCCGCCGCGGTGTCGAGGATGCCAGCCATTATTGCATTGCGCCCTTGACGTTTCCGAGAAGCTCACCGTTGAGCCCGCGTTGACGACGTTCAATCTCGTCGGCCGTCGCCTTCGGATCGCTCGCCCCGTGAACCACGATCGAGTTGGTCTGGCTGAAGCCCTGCGAATGAACCCCAGGCAACGGCATGCCCAATGGCAGAAGCGGTGTGCTGGCGCCGGTCAGGTCAGGCGAGAGCATATTGTTGCGCTGGAGGATGTCGGCGCGCTTCTTAGCCCATTGCTCTTGCGGGCTGTCGGCTTTGGAGCCTCCGTCTGCAGGCGCAGCTGTCGGCGGCGGGGTGGCTATCGCGGGAGCGGCGAGTATGCCGGCCAGAAACTTCTCCGCAGTTGCGCCTCGGTTATTTGCCTCTGCATCGCGTGCCAGAGGCCGCTCATAGAACATGGATACTGCCGCGCCCGCTTCAGCGGCCGTTTTGGCGGCCTTGATCTTTTCGAGAGCCGCGGCCTCCGGCCCGTTCAACTCCCACCACGCGCCCTCAAGCTGTTGCGCGTGGGTGGCGTTCGCCATATCGATTCCCGTACCGGCCTGAATATTGGCGCGCCGATCCGGATGATGCTGGAAGATGCCTTTGGCCTGCCCGCCATCGCCGACTGCATTCGGGTTGGTGCGTGATTCATGGATCTCGTTTGCAACAAGCCCCGCCGCCTGCTCATCCGTGAGTCCCTTCGACTTCCAGAAGTCGAAGCTCTCTTTAGCATTGGCCTTCTGCTGTTCAGTTGTGAGGCTTTGAGCTTGGCCACTGCCGCCGAGGCCGAACCACCGACCAAGGGCAGTCTTTCCAGCCGCTCGCTTGAACCGATCCCAATAGCCTGTCTGGAACCCTTCGTTATTGGGATAGATCATGCCGGGGCCGGAATACCCGCGGGACCATTTGCCAGTGACGGGGCTCCGAACGGGTTGATCACTGACCCATGAATTGAATGCCGACCCGCCTGCGATCAGACCAACGACCGGGATAAGCCAGCTAAACGCGCCAGCAGCAGACGCCCCGGCGGCGAGCATGCCTGGCACCCACCTTGTCGTCATGTACAGCAGCACCGCGGCCAGCGCGACCTCGAGCCCATCCTTGCCGGTGATGGCGAGAGACATGGCATTGAATTTGTCGACGATCGGGCCAGCGGCCTTTGCCATATCGGCCAGTGTCGTCGCGATGTCAGCAAGCGCCTTGGAGAGTTCGCCAACGAATTTGACGATCTCAGCCTGATGCGCCGTGATCCAATCGCCGAAGTCCTTCACATACTTCAGGATCGTCGGCCCGAGATCCTGGGCAATGCGCAGCACGAGCAGATCGATGGTCGCCTGAAACGACCGGACCTGCGTCATCAACTGATTGGCTTCGGCCGCCGCCTTGTTCGGGTCGACGCCCATGGCCGCCGCCTTCTGGCGGTAGTCGTCCATTTCCTTCTGGATCGCACCCCACTTGCCGCGGAGCGCGTTGAAGGTTCCTTCGTCGAGGCCGAGCGCGGCGGCATACTGCGTGCCGACATACTGCGGCTTCTTCGACAATTGCTTGTCGAGGTCGACCATGATGTCGACCGTGTCGCGCAGGCCGCCGTTGGCATCGCGGGTCTGGACGCCGAGCGCATGCAAAAGGCTCTCGTTACCCGGATTGGTCCGGATCGCTCTGGCAATGCCCTCGATCGTCGAGCCGGCCGCGCTGGCGGAGACGCCAAGCTGGCTCAGCGCATAGGTGTAGGCCTTGACATTCGCGACACTGGTATTGGCGCGCTGGGCAGCGAAGTACATGCTGTCGAGCGAAGAGGCGACCTTGACCACGGCCGCGGCGATAGCCGTCTCGGCGGCTGCCCATGCCGCAGCGAGGCCGGCCGCAGCCTTGAATGCGCCGTCGACTGTATCCTTGAACCGAGCCTGCGATTGCGCGTCGACCTTGAAGCCGAGCGCGATCAAATAGCTGTCGATGACGTTGTCAGCCATTCGGTTTCATCGCTTCCCGGATACGCGCTTCATTTTCTTCGGTGACATCGAGCGCGTCGTTCATCCGCCCGAGATCGGCAAGGGACACCGTCCCATCCAAAAGGGATTCGTAGCCACAGAGCCCTTTGATCACCGGGCGCATCAACCATTCTTCTCCGTTCGGCATCCCGACGTAGTCGACGCTCGGCCCTACCGATCGCCGCCGTTCGAAGCTGACGGTAGGGCGGTCATAAAAGGCACGATGTCGGCCTTGATGACGTTCACGGCGATCGCGACCATGCTCATCATATCGATGTCGTCGAACATCAGGCGGTCGGCCGCCTTGTTCCAGACTAGGGACCAACCGCCGCCGTTCGGGGCGGCACGGGACACGACGCCGAGGCAGGTTTTCAGGACGAAATCGACATCTTCGGCCGGGAGGTCGGCGAGAACCCGTGCAAGCGGCTCAAGCGCCGCCATGGTGTCGGTCATGCCGGCGACGTTTGCGGTCCCCGCCTTCATAGTTGCGAGCGTTGCAGCCGCCGGGCCAATCGCCCGGACGAACGGAGCGACGGCCGGGGCGAGTTTGCGCGCGACATGGAACGCCGTGAAGGCGTCCAGCTTGCGCGATGAGTATTTGCTCCCGCCGACTTCAAACTCAGCCATGCGTCACCTCTCTTTAGAGTTCGGGGGCACCCGAGCCGAGCGCGCCGTCTATCTGGACCGCGTTGAAGACCCACGTCAGCGTGTCGCCATCCTTCGCATAAGCGATGTCCGGCACCTTCTCGAATGCCACCTGCGTGCAGGTCCACCAGTCGCCACGAGCCGGATCGCGCACAGAGATTGAGTTACGGCCCCAGTTAGCGCTGGACGAACGTTGGAAGTTGTAAGCCGCAGACAGGATCTGATTGAGCGGAGCGGTCTTCAGCAGTTCGATCGAGATCGACCCGTGGTTCCCGGCGTGCAACGAGTGCATGCCGGTGCCATCGGCGCCGACGGTCATGGTGTTCTTGGGCTCGGCGCGCGGGATCTTGATGCCGCCCTCGGCGTTGCCCGAGCCGGCGCCAATGGACTGGGAAATACCGGGCCCGATCAGCGAGCCCACAATGTCGATGAACGAATAGGCTGCCATGGTGGGCCTCAGCGGTTGACGTTGATGATGACGGGGACGCTGTGGATCGCGCCCGCGAGCTTGGCCGCGACCTGGAAGACCACAGACTTGCGAGCCTCACGGTCGGCCTGCGACTGCGATGCGATTGGCGGGGCGTAGACGTAATAGCCGCGCGGGAGCGTGTCGCCCTGCGCGATCTGGCCGAAGCCGCCCGCGTTCCAGACGCCGGGGGCGATCAAGCCATTCGTGACGCCCTGTTCGCAGGACGCCTCGATCGTGGCGAGGATCAGGTGATTGCCGGCATCGGTCTGCGGGATCTTGGTGGTGCTCGTGTAGAGCAGGTTCCAGACATCGGTCTGGACGCGGTTCTGCAGCCAGTCGAGGCCGTGCACTTCATCGAAGAAGCTGCCGTCGGCCATGACGCCCTGCTGGATGATCGCGGTGCCATTGTCGTAGTTGACGAAGACGTTTCCGTGCTTGCCGTCGAGTGCCGATGCCTGGCTTTCGGTGAGCGTCTCGGCGATGATGCCCGGCTCGATCTTGAACTTCATCGTCAGCGTGGTGCGGCTGCCTTCGAAATTCACGGTAGCCGCGCGGCCGAAGAAGGATGCCACGGCATAGGCGTCAAACGTGCTGTACTGCCAGAACGTCTTCCGATAGGCCGCCGCGGAGAGCAGATACCCGAGATCGGTCGTGTTCGTTGCATCGATCGCCGTCGTCGCCTGAATGGTCAGGCCGAGCATGCGGGACTTGCCGGACGCCTCGATATAATCCGCAGCCGCCAGCACGTCGGAATTAGCCGGCAGGGTCGCTGCGATGATCGCCGCGTACCAGTCACCGCTCTTGTTGGCGAAGGCCTGTAGCGCCGTCACCAGCGTCTCGGCGATGATGCCTGCAACTGGGGCCGATGCCGTCGCGCTGTCCAGCTTGAGCTGCGCGGAGATGTCCGTTCCGGAACCGGCCGTCGTGGCATAGGTCAGCGTCGACGACGCGCCCGTGGTCGGGCTGGTCACTTCGAACCGGCCATAGACCGCGTTCCAGACGACCGTGGCGCCGCTGAGAGCCGTGGTGATCACGGTCGCAACGCCGTTGAGGTTGGTCTGCGCCGAGAAATCGAGGCCCGTGAGCGTCTTCAGCGTGCCGTTGACGGTGATCTTGAGCGAGCCGGCGGTGATCGCCGTCCAGTTCGAGATCACCTGCTGGGCAGCGCTCAGAACGCCGCCGTGCAGCGTCGCAGCGGTGGCAGCGGCGGCCCACTTGCCGACATAGACGAGATCGGGCTGCGGGCTCTGCGCGAAGAACCGGGCCGCAGCGTAATATTCGGGCGCGGTGGTTCCGAAGTCGTTGGCGACGCTCGCGATCGAACCGTAGGAGCGGATGCGCTCTACAGTGTCGATCACGTTGCTCGACCCGACGATCAGGCCCGCGCCGAAATTGCGGTACGGGGTCGCCAGCGGCGAAAGGACGATATCGACGTTGACGATATCGGAAATGGGCAATCCGGCGGCCATGGGTTACTCCGTGGTCCAAGGGGTGGTGGATGCCGGGTCGCTGGCGATGTCGCCGCCGGCCGAAAGAAGATTGAGAACCGGGTAGGTGCGCGTGACCTGCCGGCGGAATGTCATCCGGACGTCGACATGACGACGCCATTGCTGGTTGACGAGACTGGGCGCCAGCACGGCCCGCTCGATCTCGACAAAGGCGATACCCTGCGCACGGATCGCCTCGCGGTTCTGCGGCAGCGCCAGGCCGTCGCGGAGCAACGCGGCGTTCTGCGAGGCTGCAGGGCCATAGAACGAAGCGATCACGAACAGCGTCTCGTGCCGCTGCATTTCGTCAGACCCGTCGCCAGCCGAGTGATGCAGGATCGCGGCGCCATCGTCGGGCTCACTATCGGTGACGCCAATGGCGCACCAACTCGTATCGATGCTCGGCTCAGGAGGCGGAAGCTTTTGCCAGCGCGGTCTGACGAGATCCCCGACGATGCCGGTCACGCCACCCACGAGCCCTTGAAAGATCACCTGCAGGGCTTCGTCATCAGCCGGCGCAGGCGTTGACGGGACGAGATAGCCCCCGGTCGCGCTGGTGTTGGTCATGTGATGGCCTGAAGCTCACATTCGGCAGCGATGAACCCAGCGCCGTAGCGGGCATAGCTGTTGACGTTCGTCACGGTGTAGTGCTGGCCGTCATAGACGACGACGTCGGCCTCCGTGGCACCCTGACCAGCAACAAGACGGGTGCGGGTATGCACCGTGATTGACCCGTGCCGCTGGCGCCCTTCAGCGAGCCGCGCGAGGATATCGCCAGAACTCGATGTGACGACGGCGTAGAATGCGACGGGCGCCGCGGGCGTTCTGACCGCCATGCCGTTCGACCCGGTGACAACCGTGCTGCGCTCCAGCGTGAGCGTGTCGGCGAAGTCGGGATCGAACAGAATTTCGGAGACGTCGAGCAGGGGCATCAGCCGCCTCCCCTCTTGCGGATCACGTAGGCGATCGAATTTCTGAGCTGCCCTGTGTCGATGAGCGGGCGCTCTCCGAATCGTCCGCGCCTGAGGCGAGCAGCGAGTGTCTCGGGCGCCAGGGGCACGAAAGGACCGTCCTGTATTCGCTTGCGGACAGCGACCTGTGCCATCAGGCCAACGGCTTCGAAGGTCGCCTCTACCGCGTCCTTTTCGCCCTTGAACGCCTTGATGGCCCCGGACTTAAACCGCTTTGCGATCCGGCTTTCAGCATCGGCGATGCCGGGCCGCATGAACGGTCTGGCAGGGATGTTCACTTCCGGCGCGCCGTTGTCATGGATGTAAGCGAGCGCCGCGTTGTTGATGTCGCCGTCTTCCTCGCCTTCTTCCGGGTCGCGGCCAGCATCCTCGGCCGGCACCCCGACCAAGACGCGGGACTTCGTGAGATCGGCCACCCTCTTCAGGAGTTCCGGCGAGCCGCGTTTTGCAATCAGGGCCATTGGAGGACATGCATCAAAGCTGGATGCCTCCAGCCCCGAACATCCGGGCGAGCCGCTGAAACTGAACGCCATAGACAGTGAGGTTCCAGTCACCGGCGCCCTCGATCGCCACAGCGCCGGTGTCATAGGACATCGACACCTTGTCGACCGTCTTGGACGCCAGCGGGCCTTGGACTTGGCCGGGGATGCCGCCCAATCGACCCACCGCCGCACCTTTCATCTGCAACGCGATATGATGCGCCACATAGAGTTCGATGCCGCGGTCAAGAGCCGCTCCCCATCGATCGGCAGGGAGCATGATGGCGGCGAAGTCGATCCAGCCCTGAACGATACTGGACGCGGGCTGCGGGTCCGGCCCGTCATAGAATTCGGGGTAGTCCGCGATGAACTTCGCCACCGTCACGGTCATTTGCCGTCCGCCTTGATGCCGGCAATGGCCGACTTGATGCGGTCGATGCCCCAACGGCCATCGACAGTGATGCCGAGCGACGTCGCCTCCACAATGAGCGCGGTGCGATCATCTTCCGGAGGAGCCGACTCTGCCGTCGGGGCGGCGTCATCCGGCTCCGGCTTGACGACATGCGCCTGGACGTACCAGTGATCCGCATGCTCGTCTGGCACCTCTTGCTCTCCGGCAGCGAACGAAAGACGCTGGTTGCCGGAGAGGAGGAGCGTGAACGGCCTTGCGATCGTGAGCCGCATTTAGCCGATACCGTCGCGATAGCCGATCGTCTCCGGATAGACGGTCTCGATCACGCCGAGCTTGCCGAAATACGGAACCTTGATCCAGATGCCGGCATACTGCGGCGCGACGGGCTGGAGCGGAACCATCGGGAAGCGGACGAATTCGGGCCGCTGGCTGTAGGCCATCATCCGGTCATAGGTCGCGCCGGGGAGATTGGCCTTGTCGAGCCACTTCACGGACACGATGTCGAGCGGGATGTTCTTCTCGGCCGTGAGGATGTTGTTCTCACGGATATAGGTCAGGATCGACTTGTCGCCGGCCGCCGAGACGTTGGTGGTGCTCAGATAGCCGAATGCCTGGGGGGCAATGGCGATCTTCGTCGGCGGCGTGGAATAGCCGGTGGCGGCCCACACCGAAACCAGCAGTTCGTTGACGTCGGCCTTGATCTCGTCCGGCGTCTTCGTGGTGAACTGCGGCGTGCCGGCGGCGCCGTTGGCGACGTTGCTCGAATTGGTGACCGCGGCGCTATTGGCAAGGCCCGTGGTGCCGATCGTGGCATCGCCGACATACACGACCTGGTCGGCATCCATCTGATGCTTGCGGTTGAGCGCGGACAGCATCTGGACATCGATCGGGCGACCGGTGATCTGCGCCGAGGCGAGTTCCGGCACCGTGTAGGCGACTTCCATCGACCAGATGTTGAGCGGGGCGACCACCTTGCCGATATCGAGCTGGATACGGGGGATGGTCGTGGTCTCGACGCCGGCCCATGCGATGCCGGCCGGCGAAGCGCCACCGGCGCCCGCAAAGGTCGAGATCGTGTAGCTGGTCGACGTATCACCCATCTGCACGTCGGTGCGCAGATCGATGTCACGGGTCCATGTGGTGGCGATGAGCGGCTCATGGATCATCGGATCCAGACGCTCGAGTTCGCCGACGAGGAACGCGCCGGCACTGTCGATCGTCGCCTGGTCGAACGTCGCCATGGCATCGCGGGTGTAGTGGCGCAGGATCGCGGGAGCCGTGATGAGCGCCGTCGACCCGACGAAGTCGCGGGAATGGATGGTCATGTGATTCTCCGAAGGGAGGACGGGCGCGCCGTCACGTTGGATCAGATGTTGTGGGCGATCTCGACGACGCCATTGGCATCGGCCGGGCCGGTGAAGAAGCTCCCGGTCACCGCGACGCCAGTGCCACCGCCGGCCGGCGAGGCTGCCGTCACGACGTCCCCGACGACAACCGTGCCGCCAGCCGTGGTCACGACATAGACCTGACCGTTCTTGGCGGCCGTGCCGAGCGTGAGGGCAGCGGCGATATAGCCACGACGCAGAACGTCGAGGATGCCCGAGGTCGGCGGAGTGGCGCCGCCCAGCGTGTTGGTCGAGGACTGCGCCGGGAAAGGCTTGACTGCCCATCCGTAGGTGACACTGCCCGCATCGCCGGAAGCAACAGGCTGGACCTTGCCCGAAACCATCTTGACCGGCTTGCCAAAGGCAGTGGGCGGCGTGCCGGAGTCGATGATCTCCTGCGTGATGGTGAGGCTGTCGGAACGCGAGACGGTACCGGGGAAACCCGCCGGCACCCGCGTGGCATAAGCGACCATGAGTTCTCTCCTATGGTGCGGTGGGAATCAGCCGGCGCGGCGCTGCTTGTGCAGCTCGGCAAGCTTGGCGGCCGTCATCGGCCCCTGGGGGAATGACCGGTGATCGATATTGACCACCGGCTGCTTGTTGGCGCCGGCCGCGACCGCCGAGGCTGCGTTGAAGACGACCGCGATGGAGTCGAACGTCATGCCGGAGAGCTTCGGAACGCTGCCGCTGAAAACGCTCTCGACGATTGCCTTGCGCTTCGGATCGGCAAGCGCAGCGCTGAGAGACCGGACGCGCAGGCCATGCATCGCCTCGCCTCGCGCTTTGGGGGCGGCCTTGGCGTCGAGGGTCGGGAGCGCGATGCCGGGCGACAGGATCTCGGCCTTGGCGCGGATATCGGCCTCGGCGGCGGCATCCATTGCCGGGGCGTCTTCCTTCTTCTCTTCGACCTTGGCCGGGTCTTCGTCTTCGACAGACGTCTCGGCCTTCGGCAGCGCGGCAACCAGCGCAGCGATCGATGCTTCGATCTTGGTCAGGCGCTCGTCGAGCGATTCCGCAAAGGACGGCTTCACTTCGTCTTCGTCCCCGACCGCGACGGGCTCTGCCGGCTCGGCCGACTTGATCTCGATCACGACACGCGTGGGGTCTTCGCCATCCGGCTCGCCCTGCGCCGCGGCGAGTTCTTCCTCGAATGCGGCCTCATCCTTCGCCTTGAAGGCCGTCCGCAGACGATCCCAGGCGGATCTCTTCACAACAGCCATCTCAGGCTCCTCTACAGGTTCATGGTCTTGGATCGCGCATGCCGGGCCTGCTCGGCCTCGATCGACAAGGGCGACGTGGTTTCCGGTCATGCTGATTGAGCGGCCGAGGCCGGGCTTGACTTCCTCGCGCGGCGAATTGTGCCCGCACGAGACTTCGCACTTGCCAGCGAGAACATCATCGATGGCCCCCTCATCGGTGATCAGAAGATCCGCGATGAGGTAATTGTCTTCGACGCCTTCGCCGCGGCGGGTGTTCATCACGGAGCCGACCGCATGGCGCTGCCACGTCGCGGGGGTCAGCAGGTCCGGAGGATGGCCGTTAGTGACCGGTTTGCCGTTAAAACTGGCGATCGTGTCCGCGCTGAACAGCACATCAGCGGAACGCTCGATAACCACTGCGGCCCCGGCTGGCCGAATGTCTGGAACCTCATCGGCGCGATACAGCATGGGGCCGGTGCGGGCGATGCGGACCCCGTCACAGAAGAGGAAGCCTTCTGGCGTCCGGTACCTGGTGCGGCCGATTTGCTGGTCGACGAGGACCATCTCCCGATCCATTGTCATGCCGAGAGGTTGCGGTACCATTTTCCAGCCACCGGGCAGGAGTAGATTGCCGACTTGCCAGCGGCCTGCGCAACGCCGGTTGCCGTCGCAACATCATTGATCGTGTCGGTCCCGGCGCCGAAAACCTGCATGGAATTCGAAGCGGCGCCGTTCGTGATGACGATGACGAGACCGACGACACTGGCGGGCAGCTTGACGCTGTCCGCGGCCGTGGCAACGGTCGTGACGTGGTTCACCGAGGCGACGAGCTGGCGCGCATTGGTCTGGCCGCCACCGGCATAGGCCGTGATACCCGTTTCAGCGGCGAGAGAGAGCTTGTTGAAATCGCCGACCGCAGCCGACAGTTTGCCCTTGCGGGGATATGCAGGGAGGACCATGGCTGGCTCCTGTTCGAGGATCGTGTTAGGTGACGACGATGCGGCGCACCGAAGAGATCGAAGACCTGATCGATGATCTGAATGAGCTTGCCCTGGCGTCTGCCGGGGCGATGAATGACGGGATTTCGATCGGCGGAATGGACCGACACTTCCTGAGCCGCATTGCAGGGATCGGGATAGCAACAGCCGCGGAGACCACGGAGGCCGAGGCCGCCGAGATCATCAGATGCTATTTCGATGCCTTGGTGCGCATCGCAGATGGGACGTCCGAAGCGTCGGCTATTGCTGAGGCGGCTTTGTCGTTCGAGCCGACCGCCGCAACAACCGTGAATGGACAACCGCTGAAATCAGCCGACTAGTCTCCCTCCGGGATCACCGGTTCAGCCCAGCATCGACAATTCCATATGCCGCCGGGCAGGGCGTGATGCCCTGGATCACATTCCGGCGGTTGATCCCACCGGAACGTCTTGCCGTTCAGCGACTTGTGGCTCGGCCTCACATCGCTATCGCCGGCCGTGTGCCAGATGAAATGGGTTGAGCCGATGCTCTCGGCGCGAGCTTTTGTCAGTTCGGTTGCCGTCCGGCTGGTTTCGGTTCGGGCGATGGTGTTCGCCCGACCTTCCGTCACCTCTCCGGTCTTCATGATCTCGGCCGCGACCTCTGAGGCCCGCGTGCCCTTGATGATCCCCTCGCGGGTCAAGTCTCGCACCCGCTGCGCCGCTTCGCGCGGCAGGCTGGTGATCAGCGCCGTCTGCCGGTCAAGCGCCTCTCGCATCGCTCGGCCAGTCGGCGCATCTGCAATTTCCTCACGGAGCAACCGCCCCATCTCGCTCGATCGAGCTTCCCATGCCGCTTTATCGCGACGGGCAACCTCGGCGACCATGCTGCGGCCAGTCGCCTTGGCCCATCCCTCGATCACGCTGGAATATCGCTCCAGCACCGAAGCAATGGTCTCTGCCGACCCCGGCGACTCGGGGTCATGCGCCCCTACGATCTCCCCGACATGCCGCGCGATCTTGCGTAGCTGCCGGGCATAGCCACTTTCAGCCTTGCGCGCCCTGGTCCACTCAGACTTCGACGAGCGCTTCCTTCGGCTCGAGTTCGTCGCTTCGTCCTTCGTCATCGTCAGGGACAATGGGCGCAAGCTCAGGGGCATCGAGTTCTCCTGGCGCCGGCGGCTCATTGGCGGCAGCGTCGATGTCGACCGCCGCAATGTTCGACCACACCCCGGTCACGTCAGCGGATTGGCGCAGTTCACGCATCGCAGTGGGCAGGTCAACGATGCCGGCCTCGAAGGCTTGGGTGACGGCACCGGTCACGCCCACGGCGATGGTGGCCCTCTCCGTCTCCGACATCTGCCAGAGCGAGTTGAACGTGAAGTCGAGATCCTTCGGCACATCGGGCGAAATGTCCGACCGATGCACCATCTCGATCACGCTACCGATGCCGCGACGCAGACGGCTTTCCTGCTGTTGCCCGATCAGGTCGTAATAGGTCCGGATGTCCGATTCCCCGGTGGCGTTGAGACCGGATGGGCTCTGGCCGAACAGCCGCACGAGCGGTATTTGCAACGCGCCGGACAATTGCTGTGCGAACTGCAACAGCACGTCCGACATGCCTGCGAACGTGTAGCTGTGCGCCTCGAACTCGTCATCGCCGTCCAGCAGGGTCAGCCCTTCGTTAGACTGCATCTGCCGGATCATCGAGAACATCTTGATCAGGGCTTCTTCGGCCGGGCCGCCCTGGGCCAATATCTCGCGAAGCCCTTTGACCTTCACCGTCCGAAGATGTGCCTTGTATACGAGTTGTGCCGCGCCCTGCGTCGTGCTGTCGAACGCGACAAGCCGGTCATAGAGCCGCTCGACGATCGACAGCCCCCAGCCATATTCAGCGACGCGCTGCCAGTAGGGCAGGCTTACGCCATCATAGCGGATCACACGGCTGTGGTGGACGCGCTGCCCGCGCAATGCCTGCGCCGATACCATCACGTCGTAATAGGCTGGCTGGCCGATATCCGGGCCGAACTCCTGGACCAATTCGTTGAAACTCGGCGTGACGTTCCACCGGTCCAGCGTGATCAGGCCTTTGTATTGTCCTTTCCCGACCGTCTCCATGCGGAGCGGTGTCGATAGATCCTGGCCTTCAACGAGATGAACCGCGATGGCCCCGCCATAGAGGCGCCCCCACTTGATGCAGTCCTCGATCGTCGACCAGATGCCTCGACGGTCAATGCCCTTCTGAAGCTTGCCGAGATCGTCGGGCTCGATCGACGAAGAGATGTCGATGCCGGCGCGGACCATGTCCTCGGCGACGCAATCCACGGCCTGGCCAACCAACCACGACCCGCGATACATCCATTCGAGTTGCGAGCGCTGCCGCGTGATCGGGTTGAGCGCGTAAGTGGCGCCAGAAGAGACGTTGTCGGTTCCGATGCCGAGACGGGCCGCGACGTTCTGAAACCCGTCATTGGTCCGCGCTGGCACCCGCACGCGGGGCTTTTCTGCCATGCTGCTACGGCGCCGAAAGGACGGCGACCTTCTGGCCGGCGAACAGAGCAAGCTCGATCGAGGTATTCGCCAGCATGATACGCCGCGCGCCCGATGCCGCCGTTGCCGTCGAGATCGACGTGTCAGGCGTCGACCCCACGGCAACCCAGCACAGGGTATCCGTGGTCACGCGTGCATAGTTGATCCCCGCGGCGCCGACTGCGGTCCCGGTCGCCTGCGATCCGGAGATGGTCAAGACCTCCGTCTTGGCGCAGCGACCGTGGATTGCCGCGCCGTTGGGCGCAGAAACGCCCGAGGATGCCGGCTGGGCTCGCTGGCCGTATTCAACATATGCACTAGCCATCGGCGAAAGCCCCTATCCATGTTGCCGGGTTGTACCCGTCGCCCAGCATCAATTCCGTCACTGCCCAGACCAGCGCGTCGGCTCGATCGGGGGAGCCGTCACCGATGAAGCCGTCGGGCGTCATGGCACACATCTGGTCTTCGAGATCGGCCAGCCCCGCCACATGCTTGACGCGGCCTTGTTCGTAGAGAGCAGCAACCGGCTCAGCACGAGCGACCTTGCCGCGCGATGCCGTGACTTCCTTGTATGAGACACTGCGATCGACCGTCCTGATGACGTGCTCGACCATTGCGCCGCCAAAATTCCGCTCTGCGACAATGCGGTCCGCGTCGAACTCGCTGTAGGCTTCGACCGCCCTTCGTCCCCAGCCGTCCGGCGAGAGCTTGCAGGTGCGATCGGCCATGACATACGCAGTACCGTCGATGCCCTTGCCCGCCACGACGATGCCGATTGAATCTCCGCCGTCTGTGGCGCCTTTGGTGCCGGATGGGTCAACTGCGACCACAACCCGCTGCATGGGAGGGAGGCTGCGGACCAAAGCTGCATCGATCATCGCGCGGGACCAGAGCGCGCCCGGCACGTCGTCGAGGATCTCGGCGTTCAGCTCCTGCCGGCCAAGGCGAGTTCCCTCGTATCGGGTCTTGAGCTTCGCTAGGAATTGCGCCGGCAGGTTCTCGGCGTTGTCGAACGTAGAGCCGCGTGTCACGACCGTCATTGGATCGACGAGAATCTCTCGAATGACAGGGATCGGCCGCGGTGTCGTGGTGACGAAAGCTCGCGGGTCGTTTCCGCTGCGCATCGTGAACTGCAGCATGTCCCATGTGTCGCGGGCGTACCGATACTTCGCTAGCTCGTCGACCCATGCCGTATCGAACTCGGGTCCGCGCAGCTGGTCAGGCTCATTGCCGTTGTAGCCCAGCGCTACGGCGCCATTCGGCCAGAGCAGGCGGACCGGCTTGAACCGAACCGCCGGGGCTTCCTCGGGAGGGTGGATCGCGACCAACCGCGCCACCATGACCTCCTCAAGGTCCTTCTGCGTCTCGGCGACGAGGGCGATGCTGCGGGCACCGGCGGCAACCCGCTCCCTCACCCATTGTGCACCGGCTTCCGTCTTGCCGAAGCCGCGGCCGGCGAGTGCCAGCCAGGTATTCCATATGCCCTCTGGCGCGATCTGGTTCGGTCGAGCCCAGAAGCGCCAGTCCCAGAGCAGTTCTTTCGCCTGGTCTTCAGTCAGACCTGCCAGTATCGCCTGTCGTTCCGCCTCGTCCAGCGAGGCGAGCGAGCTTGCCAGCGAGGATGTCACGCGCGCTCACCTCAGATTGGATCGGGCCGCCATTGGGGCCGGACACCTCGACGCGGTCTTTGAACATGCCCAGATGCTTGCCGAGGTCGACGAGAGCAGCGCGCTTGTCATGTAGCTTGAACTTGACCCGGCGGACATCGCGAGCGTCATCGCCGCGGCCGTCCTTAAAGTCTTCGACTGTCACCTCAGCCAAAGCCGCGGCCTGGCCTTCTGTCAGCCGCGAAAAGTCCAGATACGGGTCGCCATCGGGACCGGCCCGCATGTAGTCGAGCATGTTGGCAAAGCCGATCTTGGCCAGCTCCGTCACGACGCGCTCAATGGTCACCCCGACCTTGGTCGCCGCCTTCTCCTGGATATCGGCAACTCGTGCCACAACGTTCACATTTGTTGACAGGCGCGAGGCCGCTGAACGGCTCTCTGCGTATCCGGCGGTCTGGTAGGCTTCTGTGGCGCTCTGCCCTTTGGCGAGCGCCTGCGCGAACGCCTCATGCCTTGGGTTTTTGAGGACGGACATCGACCCGCTTGGGAAAGGCGATGACGCGCGTCACGGCCTGGTTGATGGTGTTGCCGGCCTTGGAGGCTGCGGCCTTGATGGCTTCACGGCGGCGGAGGCAGGCGGCGCAGGGCATCTAGTCCTTCGGCAGCGGAGGCGATGGCCTCGTCCTACCGCCTGTCTCTTCTCGCAGCAGATCGCCAGCGCTTTTGCCGTCATGCTCAACGGCTCCGCCACCGCCCGCACCCGACCCGACCCGGTGACTCTCAGCGAGCCATGCCAGAAGTTCGTCGAACGTTGAGAAAGCAGCTTCTGCGCTGATGAAGCCTGGCCCGTTGTCGATTGAAACCACCCATCCGCAGAATTGCCCAGGGCGAACCTTGAACCCGCCATGCAGAAGTGCGGTGCGGACGATGGGTACGGGTCCGGACAGGAGCATGCTCGTCTCGCTGGTTGAGGCTGTGGTGGAGGCTAGCCGCGGATGATCTCGACATCTTGCGGCCGAGCGCAGCGCTGGAATGACCGGACCCGCTCTTCTTTGGCCGAGGCGCAGTCGAAGCAACGCACAGCCTGCGGGTTTACTCGGATCCTGGCTTGCTCGATCTGCTCGCCGCACTCACGGCAAGGCTTGCCGAACACGGGGCGAATGATCTTTGCCATGCTTCTGGCGCCTCAGTTGATCCGCCGGGAATAACGCCGCTTCGAATTGTAGAGCAACTGTTCCAGCCGCAGGTCATCCACAAAGCCTATCGAGCCGTTGGGCCTCTTGCCCTTGCATTTGAGCTGCGATGCCCGGGAGGCCCTGAGCTTCGCAACCCTTCGCTTGGCTTCATGACACGCTTGCATGGCGCTCAGTGCTGTTTGTCGCCGGCCTCTATTGCCGGCATTATGAGGTATCGACGCGGGCCGGGCGCTACGCCGGCTTTCCGCCTCACCGGGCGCATACCCCCAGCTGTGTTGGCGGATTTCTCACGACCCGCTTTCGCGTTGGAGGCCGCCTCAGTCGTGTCTGCTTTCCACACCGCCGCGTCGAATAGTGACCAGCCGGGGTGCGCATCGTTGAGAGGCGTGGCCGGTGCTGTTCTCGTCTGCCCCATCGGGCTAAATTGATGGCTCCATCATCGGGTTTCGTGCACGTCCGCCGATGACACCGTGTGACACGCGTTGGGTTGGCGGAAGCCAGAGCCCGGAGCCGACCTACATTGCCCCATCGGGCAATTTCAGTTCTTACCGCGTGGCATTTCGTGGAACTGTTTTCCACAACCACCGGGTTTTTGGCCCGCACCGCGCAATTTCATTCTACGCCGCCAGACCATCCTCAACCCGCTGCATCTTGGCGCGGCGGCGGCGCTCCTGCTCCTTGCGGCGCTCGGCGTTCGTCTTGGCCAGCCAGCGTTCGAATGCTTCGGGATCGTCGGGAAGGCCGGCATCCGGTCTGGCATCCTCGGTCATGAAAGACCTCGGCGACGCGACTTCGGGCAGGCTATCAATTTGCATCCCGTTTATGCCCTCATGTGTGGACACGCGTCCATAGTCCGGATATCGCAAGTTTATGCAGGCCTTACAAAGACTTGCGGAAATCCGTTCGTAAATGAGTTGTAGCAACCGATCGGCTGACCTGCGGACAATCCGGTTTTTCTTGCACCAGGATGCAAAACTCTGCTTCCGCGCCTCGCATACGGCACGAGCCCAGACGATTTGTCGAGACCGATCATCATCGACCAGGGCCGACAACCATGCCTGCGCTTCATTGGCGCGTGAGATGTGGGCCGCGGTCGGGACGTAGCGGGTCTTGACGGCCGTGTAGCCGTAGGCGTCGCTCTTCTCCTGAGCGAAGACGGGCCAGCAGCTCTTGAGAGCGCCGGGGCCGATCCGTCCGGCAACGATGTGGTCCATGGTGTCGGCCGCCTCAACGAGACGCTCGCGGACCAGCATTGCATTCCAGTTCATCACAGAAGCTCTCCTTGAGGCGCAGAGTTGAGGAGGGATCGAAGGGCGATGACGAGGATCATGTAGATCCGACACCGCTTGGAGAACCGGCGGCCGGCCATGGCATCCCGGCGCACCGCAGCGAGGTCGATGGTATCGAAGGCGGTCATGAATTCCCCGGCCCTGACCTCGGCCCATTCGGGGAAGTCGATCACCACGTCGGACACGGCGAGGATTGTTTCGGACCAGAGCTCGGCGGTGTTGTTGCGCGACCAGAGGATGGCCTTCAGCACGAACAGGAGATGGCCGTCGCCGTGCTTCGCAGCGATGCGCCGCATGACCTGCCTGGCATGGGTCTGACGCGGCCGCCGACGGCGCCGGTAGGGCACGATCTTGATGCCGAGTTGGTCGCAGAGGCGATCGATCTTGGACACGTCAGGCCGGGACCTTCAGATACCAGCCCTTGGCGCGGATGTTGATGATCTCTGCGCCGAGAGGGCGGACCATGTTGCGCGCCCGGCTGATATGCACCCTGAGGGTTACCGCCTCCATCGGCTCGTGCCAGCCAGAGAGCTTCGCGATGAGCCGTTCGAGGGTAACCGGCCGCGGTGCGACCTCGGCGAGACAATGGATCAGTTCGGCGACAGTGGGCGTCGTCTGAACGGACATTACCCCGAGCTGAACCGTGTTCGTGGGCAGATCGACTGCCATGCGTGATGTGCTCATAGCTCGAGCCCCTGTTGTCCGCCGCGCCATTCGTCGACCAAGCTGCCGAACCTGGTGTATTTCGCCTCCCGCTTGAGGATCTCCCGTCCGCCCTGGGCAAACCGAGCCTTGAGGCAGATGATCTCCGCCTTGCCCCGGACCATCTCGCGACGATCCTCGATCTCGATCTTCTTCTTGTCGGTGCGGGCCATCGCAAGCATGTGGTCGATCCACTGCTCCTCGATGTAGAGGGCGAGAAGGCCGTCAAGGTTCTCCAGTGCGCCGGCGCCGCCGTAGCAGTCGCCCCGAACCGGACGGGGATTGTCGCGCCCGCCGCCGTCGCTGTTGCGCTGCATCAGCAGGATGCCGGCATTCTCCGTCTCGACCATGAGGGCCTTCAGGTCGCCATAGACCTGATTGACGCCCTCGGCGAGCATGGTCCGGCGATCGGTGAAGCTGAGGCGCTTGGCGTGGTCGATGATGACGAGCCCGCGCCCGAACTGCCGGTTGAAGGCTCTGACCCACATGCCGATCTCGGCCGTGGTCGGACGGCCCATCTTGCGGACCAGCAGCGGCAGCTTCGCGAGCTCGTTGATAACCGAAATGCTGGCCGCGACTTCCTTCTCGCTCGCCCTGCCCTTGCGGAGATCCGATGACTGGACCGATGCGCGCTGCGAGGCTATCTGGCGATAGACGTCAGAGGGCTTCTGATCGCCGGAGAGAAAGAGGACCGGCACACCATTGCGCAGCGCATACTCGGCCGCCTGAAGCGCGAAGCTGGTCTTGCCGCCGCCGCTGTCGGCGAGGAGCCCGATGAGCCAACCATATTCGAGGTCGTCGCCGAGGACGTTGGCGATCTCGGGCAAAAACCATGGCACCGCCTCGCTCGCCTGGCGCTGATAGGCGAGGCTGATCTCCTCGATGGCCTGCTTTGCCGGATCGGTATCCTCGACCGGCTTATGGCGGCCTGCGGCCTCGGCAAAGGCCTCCTCGCAATCCTTGAGGATGTCCTCGATCTTCGCGATCGGGTTCGCCGACATCGCCATGTCGCGAATGTCTTCGGCTGCTCGAATCATCGCGCGCCGGATCGCCAGAGCTCGGATGCCCTGCGCATAGTCGACCGCATTCATCGGCAGTCCGGCTTCGGACATCAGGTGGATCAGGTATTCGATGAGCGTCCAATGCTCGACGCGGATCGACGGATCAAAGGCGCCCTTGAGCGTCACCGGGTTCGCCGGCCGGCCCTGCGAGATCAGCGCGGCCGACGCGCGCCAGATGTCCTTGTGGATCTGCAGGAAGAAGTCGTCGGCATCGACGAAGCCGGACACCCGGTCGAATATCGCCTGATCCCGCATGAGGCAGCCGATGAGCCCGATTTCGAGCTCGAGGTTCTGCGGCAAGGGAAGCGGCTCGTCATAGGGCTGGAAGGGATGGACGTTGCTCATGCTGCTCTCCGTTGCCCGGCGATCAGTGCGCGGACGTCCATTGAATTGCCCTCGACGGCGACATGACAGGCGATGCCGAAGGCGTCCGACTGGTCCATGTTCTTGATGGCGAAGCCGGCCCGAAGCCCGATCGAGCTCGCCCACATCTTCGTCTCGCGTTTCGCCCAGCCGGCGCGCTCCTTCTCAGGGGTGCCGACCGGGGCTCTGGTTGCGACGCCGCAGGTCTTGCGCCATGTCGCCGGCAGCATCCGCTTCGGTGGAACGGTGCGGATATGGTAGCGGCGGCACATGGTGTAGGCGGCGCCCTGCAGAGCCGGCAGGATGAGCATCGTATGAGGGTTCGAGGCCAGTTCCTCGACCGTCCGGCTGGCGAAGAACTCGTCAGTGATGACCCGCTTCTTCTTCGGAAGGGCGCGGAGCGGCGCCTCGATGCCAGCGAGGTCGACCCTCAGCCCCGCCTTGCGCCATTCCTTCAGCAGCGTGTCGAGCTCGTCGGAAAGCACGCCGCAGTTCTCGTGAAAGTCATCCCCGCGGCAGGCGAACGAGCCGAGCGTGACGCGCGGGAAGCGCGCCTCGCCCATTTCCTCGATGAGGCAAAATCCCGTCGATGCGGATGACAAGTCCAGCCCGAGGAAGTTCATGCTGGCCGCGCCTCCGATCTTGGGATCAGCGTGAGGGAGGCTTGCCCACGGGAACGGCCGGCCTTGGCGCGCTGGCGCTGAATATGGTTGCGGATGATCTCGCTGCCGAGCGTGGGGCCATTGAGCCAGGAGAGAGCCGCTTCGCGCGGGAATCGCCAGCGCCGGTCGGCATCGATGCTTTCAGGTGTCCGAGCCGCGGCATAGCCCCCCTGGAGGCAGAAATCCTTCATTGCCCTTGTGATGACGCCGCCCGTCGTCCCGCGAACGCGCCCGTCTTTCGGGATGCCAGCGAGATCCATGATATCGCGGGCGGTCACGGTTCCGGCGAGATCGAATGCCGCGACCGGCTTTGCCAGCTTCATCACTTCGAGGTCGCGCCGAAGCGCCGTCGCCTCCTCCATCATGAGTTCCATTCCGGCGCGAAGATCTTCCGTCTGTTTGACCACCACGCCCTTCAGGATACCGCCGAGGATAGCCTTCGACCGTTCGTCGAACTCGATCGTGCCGTGAGCGCCGCGCGCCGCAAAGCCGTCTGACCAATAGGCGGCGAGCGCGTCGTAGCATTCGCGCTGGTACGCGATGACCGTCTCCCGGATTTCAGGGCGGACGCGACCGGCGTCGATGCCGAAAAGGAACCCGTTGAGCATCTTCAGGGGGATTACTGCCGCCTGTTGTGCCCCGCCTCGTGAAGGCATTGCCGTCATGGCAACACCTTCTGACAAGACAGCGTCACGCTCCACACGGCGCCATTGTGCGGACCAATCGAGTCCCATACCTTCGACGATCGGCCTCAGCGCGACATGGGGCTGTCCTTCGACATCCACGGTGTCGATCTTGACGCCGCGAAATTCCACCACTCGAACTGCCCCGCCATGCGTGCTACCCGACATTGTCTCGTTTCCAGGTTGGTTTCGGGATGGGGCCGGGGCGGTCTCGGTCGCCAAACTTGCGACCGCCTCGGCTTTCTTTTGCTCGTGAGCACGGATTTGCCCGTCGGACGCGAGCTCGGCCGTTCCGCCATGCACGGATATCGCCGGACGAACTGGGGAAGACGAAGGTCTGCTCTTCGCCTCCGAAATCGGCAACGACGCGCGGGTGCTTGCCGCCATTCTCGACCCGGTAGGGGATGGCTACCCGGTCAAGCTCGGCGATGATTGCCCTCGCCTCTTCCGAATGAGTTGGCGTCGCGCACATGCGGGTTACTCCGCTGCGTGTGCCGCGACCTGGGCATCGTCCGGCCAAGGACCGCCGAACGGCTCCTCATCCTCGACGTCGGTCTGACCATCATCAGCTTCGTCGCCTTCGATGACCTCGGTCTCCGATTCCTCGGCCGCCTGCAGCGCGAACACGAGCTTGCGTTCCTCGGTGCCGCGGTAGTGACCCTCCAGCCAGCGCTGGCCGGCATCGGTGCTGAGATCGTGGGGATTGTGGTCGGCAGGCTCGCCAAAGCGGCCGGCGCGAAGCCCGTCGAGCTCGGCCTTCTCGTCGATCGGCGCCAGCGTCGGGGCAACCTCGAACAGATCGAGCTGCGACTTCTGCACGCCGATGCCGAGGATGTTGAGATATTGGAGGAGCTTCGTCATTTCATCGACGAATTCCTCGGCCTTCCCCGACTTCTGGATCTTCAGTGCCCGCTTGGCAGCGGCGAGGTTGACGCCCTTCGCCTCGGCCTTGGCATAGGTTGATCGCATAGAACCGTTCGTACTGGCGGCCTCATCCTGAGAGCGCCGCATCTCCGACAGGAGCACCGTGATCATGGCCTCCGGCGGCGGCACCGGCAGATTGTGTTCCTTGGGGGTCTCGGCTGCGATGTTCATGGATTTGATCTCCTTGATCTGAGCGAGGCGGGTTTCGATGCGGCGGGAGTCCTGGAGGTAGGCTTGGGTGCGGTTCGCGATCATCCGTCACCCCTCGCGGTATCGAGGTCACGGACACAGACGGCGCCTTCACGAGCCCAGCGCTGCTCGCGGGCATCGTCAGGCCGGGGCTGGATCTGCCCGGAGCGGATGCCGATCTCTCTCTGGCATGCGCGGGCGAGGGTGTAGGACTTGTGGCCGTCGTCGAGCATCAGGCGGACCTCGCTTCCAGTATTGATCGACCGATCAGCTCTGGGATTTGCGGGACGACGGCGTTGCCGATTGACTTATTTCGGTGTGTCCCATGGGGAACCCCATGACCTGTTCCGCGGTCTCTGGCACTGGATACCGTTGGCCAAGAACCAGGCTGCACCAGTCCTGCCAGTTGTTCCGCTCTGGATTTTTGACCCCACGACGTGGCGAGGTACGGCCACCCTTGAATGCTGTCGCATTCGGGGTTGGCCACAATCCAAATTCGATCCCGAAGCTGTCTGAGACCAACGTAGGAAGCTGGTATGCAATGCCACTCCGCATCATACCCGAGCGAGGCCAAGTCCCCGAGAACGCGCCCCAATCCTCGCCCAAGGAGCGCTGCAACGTTTTCCACGAGAACGAGTTTTGGTCGTAGCTCGCCAATGAGACGGGCGTATTCAGACCATAGGCCGCTGCGCCCCCCTTCAATTCCAGCGCCAGCGCCCGCAAGACTGATGTCTTGGCAAGGGAACCCTCCGCAGATGACATCGACGGCAATTCCATCGGCAGCAAGCCGGTCTGCGGTAAGTGTCCGGACGTCTTCATAAATTGGGACATTGGGCCAATGCTTCGCCAATACGTTTCGGGGAAATGCCTCGATCTCGCAGAACGCGACCGTCTCGAAGCCGCCTGTGCGTTCAAGGCCAAGCGAGAACCCGCCTATCCCTGAGAACAGATCGAGGACACGAAGCTTGCTCAACCACCCCTCCCCGCACACCGGCCGCAGCAAAACCCGCCGCGATCCGAGGACCAGCCAAAGGCCGAGATGAACCGCGCGAGCCGGCGAATGCGGCCACGGAATGAAAGTTGAGAGGGGCAGCGGTAGCAGGTGAGGATCATGTGCGCCCCGCGATCTCGCCGCCGCATGCCGCGTAGCCGGCGATGTCAATCCAGCTGTCCATGTGGCCGGGCTGGTTCTCGAGACGAGCGACCTTCATCAGGGCCATCATCATCGCGACGTCCTGCGGATCGAGCTTCGGCAGCATTACGACGGTATCGCCGCCATAGCCGTCGGCGTACCGGTTGATCAGATGCGCATTCCAGAGATTGGCGATCCGCTGGAAATTGTCCTCTGGTCGCCCGTAGTTCAGGCCGCGGCCGGCAACGGTTTCGATCGCCGTCTCAAGCAGCTTCCGTTTGGTCATGGTCGCGGGATTGCTGGTGTCGGTCACGCCGCCGCCCTCCGCTTGCCGAGCGTCACGAAGGTGCTGCGCTTCGGCTCCTTGGCCTTGACGATCATCCGCTCGCCGCATGCGCCGCAGAACCGGAACGCCCTCCCCTCCGGCACGGGATTGCCACAGACGAGCCCGGCGTGGGTGATCGGCTCGCCGGGCAGGAACGCCTTGCAGACGAACTCCCCGGCTGCCAGGAAAGTGACGGGCGTCCGGCCGGTCGGCACATATTCCCGCACCAGCGGCAGCGGCGGCAGGAATGGCGGGTCGATGAGAGAGATCGACGGCACCTTGACCTTTGCCGGCTTGCGGGGCTTGGAAGGTGCTTTCACGGCTTTGGGCTTCGGCTCGGCTTTTGGCTTCGGCGGCGCCTTCGGTCGGACATACCGGCCGAGAGCAAGGCCATTGCGAATTGCATATTGGCGCACTGCATCCGTCGCGACCGTGAGGCCGAGCTGAGCCTTAATCGCGTCCCGGATTTCCGTCGCCGACGCACCCGCCCGGCTCATTTCCGTGGCGAGGCCACCGGCCTGAGCCCAGACATCGCCGAAGCCGCCCGGCCGCCGATGCAGTTCGATCCCGTAGCATTCAACCCGGCCCGTCACGGCATCGCGGCTGATCACCTTGCCGGTCATGATAGAGAGGCCGTCGGCGATCTGCGAAGCTGACTTGCCCTCCGCCGCCATCGTGCGGGCAGCATCAACCATTTCAGCAGTCCATGTGCGGGGTCTACCCATGATCAGGCGCCTTGCTGTTGTTTTTTGAAGAGGCTGGATCTTTGAACGGGCGGATCGCCCATCAGCAGCGCCGTGAAGGACATGCCCTCGTAATTCGGCAGGCGGGACGGATGGACAAACCGATCGGGCCTGTCCGGCTCCGTCTCGGCCACCACGTCGATATCGTGCTTGCGGCAGAACATCCGGATGCCCCTGATCGTGCGTTCCGGGAACTCGCTCGCCATCTGCGGTATGGTCATCCCTGCCGCCGCAAAGCGCTCGAGCTTGGCTATCTCGGCCTTTGACCAGGCGCTGGTGCTGCTCATGTGCTTCAGGCCCCGGCCTTTGCCGTGGTCTGGCCTGTCCGTGTCAGCCCGAGGCGCTGCATGGCGCGTGATGCCGCCATATAGCCAACGCCAGTGCGGCGGGCGATTTCCGAGAGAGCGAAGCCCCGCTCATGGAGATCGACGATCATACCGTCGTTAGACGCATCCCATTGTTTCGGGTTGCGGTCGCTGCGGATGCCTTCGTCCTTGATCGCATCGAGCGCTTCCGGGTCAGCAAAGGTGATGCTGTAGCCCACTCCCCAATGCGTCGAGATGATCAGGCCGAGCGGGGCAAGCTTCGGGCGCATCTTGCAGATCATCACGTCGATGATCTTAGGCTCTGGCCAGTCACATTCCGGCCTCGCGCCATAGACTTTGTCGAACATTGCTTCCTTGGAAAGGACGCGCGGATAACTCTGCCGAAGAGCTTCGAAGAAGCAGAATTCAAGGCTGGGAAGCCGAACGGACTGCCCGCCGAACGCCACCAGCCCTTGCGCCGGATCGGTCAGAACGCGAAGCGGGTCGACCGCAGCGCCACAGCATGGGCAGGACGGGTTGTTGCTGATTTCTGGCATATCCATTCCTCACGCTGCCTGTTTGCTGTTGCGGGATTGCTCGGCCTCGCGCCGGGCCTTGGCGACCTCGCCGCGGGCGGTGGCCTCGGCGATCTTGCGAGGCAGCCCGCCGTCATATTCGGCGATGGCGGCGCGCTCGTCGTAGAGGGCCTGCTCGTCAGCGGTCCATGTCGGGGCTGGGCTCATCGCCGTCCTCCGACCACGGGGCAACGATCAGCACGAGCCGCCACGCGGACCTCATCAGCCACCGCGCGATCTTGTTCCTCGCCCTGAAGAAAACGGGCCTCGAGGCGATCGAGCCGCGCTTTGAGAAGTGCGAATTCATTGGTTGTTTCCCGTTGGTCCCGTGCGTCTGCGGCACGGCGGATGGCGTCGATCTCTTCTGCCCGGATGATCCGCGCTTCACCGCGCCAGATATCCTCGGCCCTGCCCGGCCGCATTGGCTCTTGGAGGAATGCCGACACACGCCGTGCTGCCCGGTTGATGGCAGACTTGACGGTGTCCCCGACGGGGCGGGGCTCGGCGATGGAACGAAGCAGGGACGCTGCTTCAACGCAGGGGGACATTCTGTCGATCTCCATTCGCGAAGTGACAAAAACCGAGTGCTCGGTGGGAAATACCGACAACAAAGTGCTCCGATCTGGGACTGTGGATTTGCGAGATGCACAGCCGAAACAGGTCGGAGAACTGAGATGACGGAGAAGAGCGGCGCCGCCCCGTGGAGGAGATCGGAGCGGCGCCATCACACCGGGACGCGGGGACATCAACCGGCATGAATGCGAGAGAATTGACCGCAAGGGTCGAAGTCTTGGAGGCGATCGTCGTCGAACTGGCGGCGGCGCTTTCGCCCATGGCGGCGGAGGACATCGCGGGGCGCTTGACCGGCATCGCCGGGGCCGGCGACATCGATTTCGAACTGGCCGAATGGCTGGCCGAGGATCTGGTCCGCGAGGATGACGACCTCGGACAGGCCGCGATCATCCGCGTCGATTTCCGCGCAAAGCGACGGAGAGCCATGTTTGGCCCTGTCGATGCGAGCATGGATTGAGCGACGGTCATTTCAGCGACGCCAGAAACGGCGACAGGATCAACAGAGCGGCAGCGATGCTTGCCAGGAACGTGAACCCGACGATGCAGAGTTCGTCGAAGGTCAGCCCACCATCCATGTCGGCGCGGCGCTGCGGGGTCTGGTCAGGGTCGAAGTTGTTCATGCCGCGGCTCCGACGTGTTGTGCCGCAGGCTCGGCCTTGCGCATCGCGGTCCAATCGCGGGCGCCGGTGCCGCGTTTCCAATGCCCGACAAAGACATTCCCGACAGAGAAGGGACCGGAGTCACGATGTCTCAGAAGGCCGTAGCGGCCCCGTCCGCGCTCTTCCCACTTGCCGGAAGCCTGCCAGACCGCCCACCATTCGCCGAGCGTCAGTTCCCAGCGGATACCGCGGCCGTTGGCGGCGTTGCGCTGGCGAACGTAGGCGTGCGTCGGGCCGGCGAAATCGCCCCGGCCTTGCTCGCGCATCTGCCGGTTCATCTGCAGCAGGTATTGGCGCTCGCTCTTGGTGAGGCCGAACTTCTGCATCAACCGCTCGTCCTCGGCCTTGGCTTCGGCGCGGCGCTTAGCCTCTCTTGCCGCCGCAGCTTCCTTCAGTCCGCCACGGTCAGTTTTCATGACGCCGGCCGGCCTGATGATCTGCCGAACGCGCTCTCGCGTCAGACCGTAATGCCCCCCGATTTCCTGGAGGGTCAGGCCGTCGCGATACATGGCCGCCATTGTGGTGGCCCGATCGGTGTAGCCCGCCGCAATGGCCGGGTCCTTGGCCTTCCTGCTGCCCGGCTTGCGGCCCCTCTTGAGTTCGCCTTGCACGACATCGAACACGGTCGACAATTGCTGCATCCGGCGCTCGCCGAGAAGTCGGGCAAGCGTTGGCGGAACGACGAAAACCTCGCGGGTCATCATGCTGCTGCCTCTGACGCGGTGTAAAAATCCTGAGCCCGCACATCTCCGTTCGTCTCCGCAGTGATGCGGGCCATTTGCTCGGGACGGGGGATTCGTTCGCCGTAGCGCCACTTTCGGACGGCTGCGGCCGATGCACCGATTTTCAGCCCGAACTCTTCGTTCGAGATGCGGTTTGAGCGGAGATAGTCGATGAGCTTCATATCCATCAACTACCCCATAGCGGGGTATACGTCAACCCCAAATCGGGGCGCGCGGGCCTGGGGCAGTTTGGGGCACAGTCCGCTCATGAAAAAGAACGGGTTAGCCTCTCTCCGCGCCGTGCGAGACTGGACGCAAGAGCACACGGCGATGCTCGCCGGGCTTTCGCTTGGCGGGTATCGGAAGCTCGAATACGGCGAGCGTGAGTTGAAGGCCGCCCAGATCGAAAAGTTCGCCAGGCTATTCGATGCGAGCGAAGCCGAGGTCATGGGGCGCGAGGGCCGGGCTACCGTCCCGCTTGTCGGCTATGTTGGGGCTGGAGCCGAAGCGCATTTCTATGCCTCGGCGGATGATCCCCGCGAGACGGTCGACGCACCTGACGGCGCAACGGATGACACCGTCGCGGTCGAAATCCATGGCGAAAGCTTGGGACCGCTATTCGATAGATGGATCGTTTTCTATGACGAAGTGCGAAGCCCGGTCACGCCAGACCTGATCGGCAGGCTTTGCGTCGTCGGCCTCATCGATGACCGGGTCCTGGTCAAGAAGATCCAGCGATCGCGGTCCGGCGCCTACATCCTGCTGTCGAATACCGAAGCCCCGATGGTCGATGTCGAAATCGCGTGGGCGGCGCGTGTTCGCAACATGGTCCCGAGGTAGCGGCAGGACGAACCTTCCGCCAATTGACGGAATGTTGACCGCGTGCTCGCTCGCGTGTGTCACGTGCATACATAGTCCTGAGATGATGGGGAAGGTTTCGGCCTGAGCCAGGTTTCAGATGCGCTTCGCTTACGCTGCTGAGCAGCACTGCTTCGGCCGTTGGCCTCGCGACTTCAACCTTCCGAATCTTCTTCCCGACAAACTTTCTTTGCAGCGGCAGGGAAGAAAAGAACGTCTGAGGTTGTGCACCTTTGCCCTGTGCCCGCGCGGGGGACGTTGGTTTGTCGTTCCAAAAATCGGCCCCGTCAAGGAATGAAATTCTATCGCGCGTCCGTACGCACGGAGAATAGAGCACGTGCGCGAGCGCGCAGAATGACCGTGTCCGATCGGTAGCAGGATTTTTCAGCCGCCGCCCGAAATACCGCCTCCAACAAAAAGTTCACGCATGCCCCATTGCGGGGTTGCATTGTTCCCCATTGCGGGGTACAACGTCCCCATCAACCGCAGCCGCCACGGCGCAGCGATGAGGGGAACCGCAAATGACCACGCTTCCGTTCGATGCCGAGCTCCCGCTCTGGTTCAACACCGAATGTGCTGTCGCAGGATGCGTCTCGACAGACGACGGTACCTCGGCCCCGTATTTCCGCATCGAGACTGTCAGCGTTGCCGGCGAAGACATCCGTCCGTCTATGCAGCACCGGCCTGCGGATGAATTGCGCGCGCTGTTCAACGTTGTCACCGCATCGCTGATTGCGCAGCAAGTGAACGACCCGAGCAACAGGTATGGCCGAGATCTTCTCGATGACGCCAAGCGCATCGAGAAGGACTGGCGCGCTGATGCCATGCGCGATTTCCGCGAAGCCGCCGAGTAGTCCGCCGCGTCCGGTCAACCGCCGCACAGCGGCTCACAGCGAGGCAATCAGATGCTCACCTTCGCCTTTCTCATCCTCTCGGTCTCATCGGGCTTCTACGCCTTGCTGATCGCGCTGCGCATCCCGGTCAACGCGCCCGACGACTATCGCGAGACCGTCGGCATCATCACGCTGGTGATGGTCGCCATCGCGCTCTGTGCCGCCTTTGCCGGCGGGTATGGGGTGCAGTGATGGGGACGTTTCCCATCATCAGCACCGGCGACGCGACCGCCGACGACATTCTCCGGGCTCACGATGCGGTGTTGCGTGCAATGCCGAGTGCCGCCGACCGGGCAATGGAACTGGCCGCCGTGATCCAGCGCCAAGAGAGCACGATCGACGCCCTCATGGTGGCAGGTCAACACGAGGCGCGCCGGACGCACGAGCTGGTTGCCGGTCGCCTTCGCCTCTGGCTGCGACACGCCCGGTCGGCGGACCTCGACGCTCTCGGCCAGGACATCATCGAAGGGCGGAGGCAATCAGCGTAGCCATGAAACCATTGCCGTCAGCAGAGACTATTCGAGAGCGCCTAGAATATGACCCGAACACAGGGTTGTTAACTTGGAAGACTGACAGAAATAACGTCATCCCCGCCGGTTCAGTTGCTGGTCATCTTCGAAAGAATGGTTACGTCGGGGTCAAGTTTTCGGGGCGCTGGTTCAGTGCCCATCGGCTGGCGTGGCTAATTTATTACGGCTCGTGGCCGACGCTCGACATAGACCACAAAAACTGCGTGCCCTCTGATAACCGCATTGCCAATCTTCGTCAGGCGACGAAACGCCAGAATATTCAAAACCAGAGACTATGCTCGCGTAATACGAGCGGTTTTAAGGGAGTCACTTGGCATAGGAAGTGCAAAAAGTGGCAAGCCCAAATAAAAACCGGGGGCAAGACTATTCATCTTGGGATTTATAGTGACATTGTGGCCGCAAAGGCAGCCTACGACGCCGCCTGCGCTATTTATCACGGCGAATTTGCGAGGTCGGCATGACCCACGGCGACGCCCTTCTCTGGCTCTGCATCGGCCTGAGCGCTCTGGCGGTCCTCTCATGCATCGTTGTCGCGGCGCATCGGAGCTTCGGCAGCCGGTCGGCGGATCGCACGGAATACGACGCCTATTGGCGCGACGGCGAGCGCTGAACACCCTTCAAGGACCACCGACATGATCACCGCCATCAACGCGCCGTCTGGCCTCATCGATACCGCCGGCTGCTATGCCGATCTCGACATCGATCGTTATCACGGCCAGTGCACCGAAGGCCCGAGCATTTCCTCGAGCGGCCTCCGCACGATCTTCACCGACAGCCCGGCCCATTATTGGGTCGGCTCGTCGCTCAACCCGAACCGCGTCGGCGAAGACCAGAGCGAAGCGCTCATCCTTGGTCGCGCTGCACATCATCTTCTGCTCGGCGAGAAGGACTTCGGCCGCCTGTTCTCCGTCCGGCCCGATAAATGGGATTCGTGGCGCAGCGATGCGGCCAAGGCATGGAGGGCGGACGAGGAAGAGGCCGGTCGCACCGTGCTCCTGCCGGGCCAGTTGCAGACCATCAAGGGAATGCATGCCGCGCTCAAGGAGCACCCGCTCATCGGCGGCGCTCAGGGACGCATTCTCGACGGCGCGATCGAGCAAAGCCTGATCTGGCAAGACCCGATGACGGGCATCTGGCTCAAGGCCCGCCCCGATGCGATCCCGACGGCCTCAGGCGATTTCGCCGACCTCAAGACCGCAGCCAGCGTCGCGCCGGAAGACCTGTCCCGCGCCGTCTCCGATCGCCGGTACGACATGCAGGCCGCACTGGTGAAGTGGGCCGCGAAGGCTGTGCTCGACATCGACATGACCGATTTCGCACTGGTTTTCGTCGAAAAATGCCCCCCGCATTGCGTCGAGATCCGCGTGATCCGACCGGACGATATCGCCGAGGCCGAGAACGATCTCCGCGCCGCGCTCCAGCTCTTCGCCAAGTGCCTAAAGAGCGGTCGGTGGCCGGGCCCTGGCGGCTCCCTTTCCGATCTCGCCCCGGTCGGACTTTCAGAATTCGCGCGCCGCCGTGCTGCGGATCGCCGTGCCTTCATTCAGCAGGAGATTGCAGCGTGACCCAGGTCGCCACCATCACTGAGCAGCCCCGTCCGTCGCGCCAATTCCTCGAGGTCTCCGACGCGATCCCAGTCCTCGACACGGCGAGGTTCGAGCACATGCACCGCATAGCGACCGTGATGGCCAAGTCGAGCCTCCTGCCGAAGACGTTGACGTCAATCGGCAAGAAGGACGAGGAAGAGCCGCTGCCCTACGAGCAGGTTCTGGCCAACGCCTTCCTCGTGGTGAACCAAGCCGTCCGTTGGGGCCTAGATCCCTTCAGCGTGGCGCAGTGCGTATCCGTCGTTCACGGCAAGCTCTGCTACGAGGGCAAGCTCGTCGCCGCAGTGATCGAGGCGAAGGCGGGCATTCGCCTGCACCACCATCTGGACGGGAACGGCGAGGCCCGGCGCATCTATTTGTCCGATGTCGCCTTCACGGCCGAGATCATTGCCATCCTATCGCCCGGCATTCGGCTTCCCGGCATGCGCCTGTTCGACGGCTCGGTCTCGGAATGGAAGACGACCGGCCTCGGCTCTCCGTGGAAAGCGACGAACTTCGACCGGATGCTGATCTATCGCGGCACCCGCGACTGGACGCGCATTTACGAGCCGGCCCTCATGCTCGGCGTCTACACCGAAGACGAAATGATGGATCTCGCCGACAACGCCCGCGCAGCTCGCGCTAAGCCGATTGGGGGCATGGCCGAGCGCCTTGCCGCGTCCAAGGGCGATGGCGGCTTCTCAACCGCGCGCGTCGAGACCGAGATCGCGGCCGCAGTAATCAGCAGCAACAGCAAGGAGGAGCCGCACCAGCACCATGCAAGCGCCCCGGCGGCAGAAGCCGAGACCCCAGACCAGAGCCACAATGCCCCGGAGAGCCGCGAGGACCGCGAGACTGTCGCGACCGAAGCCACGCCAACTACAGGCGAAACAGCGGCAACCTCATCGAACCTGTCCGAGCCGGTAGAAGGCGAAGACGGAAGAGCGGAGAGGGGGACGGTCGCACCCCGTCTTTCCCTCTCCGCTGATGACCGCGCGTTCCTCGGCCGGTTCGCCACTGCGCTTCGACCCGGCACGGACAGTAAGGAGCTGTTCGATCTTCGCCAGAAGTTCGGCAAGGCGGCCGGGATGTGGCCGTCACCCGGCACCGACCTGCGCAAGGGCATCGAGAAGATCTACGCGATCGAGACCAGCCGCGCCGTCGGCGAGTTCGGCCCCGAGGATGCCGACGCTCGGGTCGAGGACTTGCTGTCATGAGCAGACGGGAATTCCCCGCCAAGATCCGCCAGCAGGCATTCGCCAGGTCTCAGGGGAATTGCGAGAGCTGCGGCGCGCATCTCTACCCCGGCAAGTTCGCCTACGACCACGTCATTCCTGATGCGCTTGGCGGCGAGCCAGTTCTGACCAACTGCGAAGTGCTTTGCGACAACTGCCATGGCGCAAAGACGACCGGCACGGACGTTCCGCGCATCGCCAAGGCCCGGAACCAGCAGCGGTCATACATCGACGCCAAGACCCGGAAAGGCCGCCCCATGCCAGGGACGAAAGCTTCCGGACTCCGCAAGAAGATGAACGGAACCGTCGAGCGCTGGTAGCGCCCCCACCAGTATCAACCGCAGCCGATACGGCCAGTGAAGATGGAGATGTGAGATGGGTGAGATCGCGGAGATGATGCTTGACGGTACGCTTTGCGAGGGTTGCGGAGCGTATCTCGATGGCGAGGGGGATGGCATCCCCCGCTATTGCTCGCGCGAGTGCGCGTCCGACCGCGGTGCCCAAGACCGTCTCCCGCTGACCCGAAAGCAGCGGGCCGACCGCTCGATAGACCTCGGTGAAATTGTCATGAAAAAGGCCGGCGGGCTGCCGGAGCAAGCGCACAAGCCTTGGCTTTGCGAGTGCGGCCAACGCTTCCGGCTCGAAAGTGGCGCTCGTCAGCACTGGCGAGACAGTCATGGCCGCCATGCCGGCACGTCGGGCATGAAGTAATCAGCACAATTGAGGGGAATGATGATGCGGATTTGGTTCGACACCGAGTTCATCGAAGACGGCAAGACCATCGATCTCGTCTCGATCGGCATGGCCCGTGAGGACGGCGCTACCTACTATGCCGAGTGCGCCGAGGCCGACTTGTCGCGCTGTGACGACTGGTTCACCGAGAACGTCATTCCGCATCTGACGGGCATCAGGGCGCCCCGCAGGCAGATCGCCGCCGACATCGTGGCGTTCGCTGGCACCAAGCCGGAGTTCTGGGCCTACTATTCAGACTACGATTGGGTGTGTCTCTGCCAGCTCTATGGTCGGATGATCGACCTGCCCGACGGCTGGCCCATGTTCTGCCTCGATCTCAAGCAGATGGCCGTGGCGTTCGGCAGCCCGAAGCTGCCAGAGCAAGCCAGCGTGGAGCACAACGCCCTGACGGACGCCGTCTGGACCCGCGAGGCGTGGGACTTCCTCCACGCGAAGACTGCAGGCCCGGCTATCGCCGCCGCCATCACCAAGGCCACCACCCCATGATCGCCACCCTGATCATCACCAACCGCCACACCGGCGCTGTGTCGCGCAAGTCCTACGACCGTAACTGCGCTGTGGAGCATGCATTCATGCAGATGGACATGGCAAGGGCAAGAGCAGCCGGGCACCGGGTTGATCTCGTCATGACGAATGCGAAGGAGAAGGCGTGATGGCAGGCGTGTTTATCGTGACCTACGAGCTTTCCGGCGACTCTGCCGAGATAGCCGAAGCCCACTATGCGAAGATCAAGTCATCCCTGAAAGGTCAGGCCGAGGTCGTCGCTAAATTTGGCGCAACGAAGTTCCGCCCTGATCATATCGGAGGGATCGGGTCCCTCTTTCTGTCGGGGAACAAAGCCCCGATAGGATGGAAGACCGTTCGCCGGCACGCGGATGGGATCGAGGCTGCCCCGAACTACGCTACCAAATCTGGCAGAGAAGCGTTGCAGGAGCTTGCCGAGGCGCCGCGCGCTCCAACGAGCGTTGACCTCGCGCGCTCCCTCGGCTGGGCGAATGGAATGGTCGTCGACGAGGACCGCGCTTGCGTCTGCTTTGCTACGGATACGCGCGTCGAAAAGCCGGAACGCCGCATTTTTGTCAGGCTCCCGCGCAAAGCCGACGACGGGTGGGCGCCGCCCTCATCGATGACAGAAGTATCAGAAGGCGAGTTCATGCGCGCGCTGGCTGATCACAATGCAGCAGTCGCTTTGGCCCGCGCCGCCCTCTCCACCGAGGCGGAGTAACCAGCCATGGCGAAGAAGATCGAGGACGCGATCCGGGAGGCGGAGGCCGCGAGCTGTCGAATATTGCTCGACGGGATCGCCGCCCTAGACATGCCTACCGACCAAGCTGCTGAGAGATACGAGGCATCGCTCGAACGGATCGAAACCCTCCGCGCCGCCCAGGCCCGAGGCGAGACAACGGTTGAGGATGGCGAGTGATGCGCGTCCTTGTCGCCTGTGAACGAAGCGGGGTTGTGCGGAGAGCGTTCCGGGCGGGCGGTCACGATGCATGGTCAAACGACTTGGAGCCGGCCGATGACGGAAGCCAGTTCCACATTCGGGGCGATGCTGTCGCGGCAGCCTATCGAGGCGGGTGGCATCTGATAATCGCGCATCCTGAATGTACCTACCTCGCCAATTCGAGCTCGAAGCACCTTTATGAGGGCTTTCGAAAAGAGAATGGTCCGGCGCCTGATCGTTGGGCGAATATGGGGAGCGCGGCGCTGTTCTTCCGTCTGATGCTGGGAGCGCCTGCCCCGATGGTGGCTGTCGAGAACCCGATCATGCTGGGGCATCCCCGCCGCCTGTTCGGGATACCAGATCCGACGCAGATCATTCAGCCGTGGCAGTTCGGGCATGGCGAGACCAAGGCAACATGTCTCTGGCTGCGAGGCCTGCCGCCGCTTGTCCCGGCCGATGTCGTGGCAGGGCGAGAGCAGCGGGTGTTCCGCATGGTGCCAGGCCCCGACCGCAAGAGGCTGCGAAGCCAAACCTACGCAGGCATAGCTGACGCCATGGCCCAGCAGTGGGGTGGCCGCTCTGTGGAGATCGCAGAGGCCGCGGAATGATCCCGGCCGACCGCATCAGGCAGATCCGCGACGCGCTCGAACATCAGGGCGCGACCGATGAACAGATTGCAGCGGCCTGCGCAGAAGCGCGGCGACAGGAAACAGGAGGCTCGCCATGAGTGAGTTGCTGAGCGATGAGGATTTTGCCGAACTGTTGGACCGCCTCAATGACGGGCTGAAGAGCGACGGCGAACAGGAGACGGACAACGGTGTCATCGAACTGTTCGACCTGGACGGCGCAAGAGAGGTCGTGGCTGAAACTGCCGACGCGATCCGCGACGAACGCACACGCCGCCAGGAGGCCGAAGCCAAGCTCGCGGCGGCCGAGGCGCTGAATGCCGAGATGCTGGCCGCGCTCAAGAGCCTCGGGCCAATCCTCGATGAGGTTCATGACCGCTGGGACAAAGATATGAAGGCGGGCAAGCTGCTGATCGCCTTGATCGACCCGACGCTTCGGTATCGCAGCGACATCACGGCCATTCACGACGTCATCGCTAAGGCCGACGCCGCCCTCAACCCCTCCGAGAAGGCATCGTCATGAGCACGAACGACAAGAGCGCGTGGAAGCTGGTGCCGGTCGTTCTGACGCCGGAGATGAAAGACGCCGTGCTTGAAGCCGGTGGCCAGACCGCGCTCGCATGGGGCGTAGCTGCATGGGGCACGTTCCTTGAAACCGCGCCCGAGCCGCCCGCCTCTCCCGCTGAGGGGGTGATGGCGAAGCCGCTGGAGTGGCAAGAACCCCATCCGTCGCACACGTTTCCAATGTGGGTGTGCAACCGGAGGGGCGTGGGCGCTTTCTACGTGATCCGCACGGATGGGGCGAAGGCAGATGGCGACTTTGCGCTGTACTGCAATGAGCGCCACATCGCTGCCTGCTCAAGCCTCGAAGCCGCCAAGGCCGCCGCTCAGGCCGACTTCGAACAGCGTGTCCGCTCCTGCCTGACCGCCTCCCCCATCTCCGCCGCCGAGCATGCTGCGGTTGTGGCGGGGTTGGAGACGGAGCGATACTCCCGGCAACAAGCCGAGAGCTATATCGACGGTTTGGTTGGCGAAAAGCACGACGCCATCGCCCGCGCCGAGACCGCAGAAGCCGCGCTGGCGAAGGCGAAGTTTGACACGGCCCGAACGGACGTCGCTATCGACATGCTGACCGATGGCGAAGGCGATAGCGTTTCTTTCCATTCGAAGAATGCCGACTTCAACGGCCTCCCCAACGAGTGCATCACGATCTCCGCCTCTTGGACCGATTGGCAGGACCGTGACTTCCGCGCTGATACCAGAGCCGAGTGCTTGGATTTGGCAATTGCTGCGATGCGAGCCACTGCCCTCATCCCCGCCCCGTCAGGCGAAGGAGAAAGCCGGTGAGCACGCAATCATGTGGCGCTTGCAGGTGGCTGTTCGTCGGCAGCGGTGAACCTATCGCAGGCAATTTTTACCGATGCAAAGCGCCGGTTCCTGACAGCTTTAGCCCTTTTTCCGTTGAAGGGCTGCGCATGTCGCCGGCCTATGGCACCACCTGCCCCTGTTACGCCCCGCGCGCCACATCTCCTGCATCGGAGCTTGCGCATGCCGGCAGCGAAGGCTGGAAGCAAGGAATAGATCATGACTAGCATGACCCCCACTCACACCCGCGCCGAAGTCGAGCAGTTGGCGGCGGAAGACGAGCGGACAGCGGAAATCACGCGGCAGCAGTACACTGGATCGAACGCTGTCCTCATCGCGAAATATGAACGCGTCGATCGAATTATGGGCATCCGCATCGCCGCGCTTCGTCACTACGCGGCATCGATCGGGGCTGAGCCGGTGGCGTGGATGCATATCCTGCGCAAAGAGGTCTTCAACGATCCGGAAGTTCGGGTGACCACGAACCCGAGCCATCCGTTCGGCGTTAGCGGGAAGGACTTCGACCCGTCATTCGCGGTTGAGACGAGACCCCTCTACGCCGCCCCGGTTCACTCCCCCACCTATCGCGAAGGCGAACTGAGCGGGATCGAGAAGACTGACAGAGAAAGTATTGGCCGCGACATCTACTTGGCCTTGTACCAGCATAAGGACGGCCGCTGGGAAGCCAATGAAACACGGGACGTTTGGTACGAGATAGCCGATCGGTTCGTCTCGCTTCGCGCCCGCGCCCTCGCAAAGGAAACCTGACCATGGCCACCACAGACGAGACGATGCGCCGGGCCGTTGAGGCGGGGGCGAGGGCGCTCGGACCAATTTGGTTCGAGGAAGATGGAACGCCACCTGGCAGCGTGACGATATCCGTGCAGAACGATCTTCGCTGGAAAGCCGAAGCCGTCATCCGCGCTGCGCTGCCGGGCATCGGGGAGGCGTTGGCGGAAGCCGTGCTGGGGTTCGGAGATTACAGCGACGATGCAGCCAACGCCCTCCGCGCCCGGCTCGCCGAGATGCTGGGAGAGAAGGGATGAGCGAAATCGAATGGTTTCCGATCTTGGTTTCATCCTATCGGATGGATGACGAAGTCCGTGAGCTGCGCAAAGCTGGCGGCACGGCTATCGTTGTGCAAATCCCTCTGGCCATGATCGCGCCGCACGAGAAGCAGGCGATGCGCAACCACTCGCAGACCTTGAAGCGCTTGGCAGAGCGCGGCGGTTTGGGGGCTGATGAGGCGGTCGCCGTTCTTGAAGATCGAAGTTATGCGCGGATGCACCCGGCAACGGCAAACGCGAGGCTCATGAACATGACCCGCAAGCATTTTGCGGCACTGCGCGCCGATCTCACCACGCCCGAGGCATCGTCATGAGCGAGTGGCAGGATATCAGTACCGCGCCGCATGATGGGACCGACATCCTCGTCATCGAACCAGACACCCACATCATGCTGGTTGTCGGCTGGGACGATGAACCGCCGATCCCGTTCGCCAATTGGGCGACGCTAGACGGCCCTAACTATCACGCGTGGATGTTTTCGCACTGGATGCCGCTTCCTCCCCCTCCCGAGACAGCGCCATGACCGGGGCGGCTGCACAGAGGCGGCCTGAGCGGGTTCGCGCGCCCGTCGCCGCAACCATCCTTGGAATCGAGGTTCGCACTGTGCAAGCTTTGGCGGCGCGCGGCGAACTGCCAGGGGCGGCCAAGGTCGGCAAGCTGTGGACGTTCGATGAGACCGCGCTGCGTCTCTGGATCAAGGAGCGTTCGGCATGTCCGAAAGACCAAGAGCACCAAAGCACACCTACTGGCGGGGCGATACGCTATGGGCGCGATTTACCGTTGCAGGTCGCGAATTCCGTGAAAGCCTCGGAACAGGCTCTCCGAAAACTGCGACAAAGCGGGTCGCAGAGATGAGGGACAAGGTCATAGGCCGCGCGCGTTTTGGTGAGACCGCGCACCTATGGGACGACGCCATCGTCGCTTGGGCCGACTATATCAAGCAGCAAGTCGGCTCGGCTCGCACCGTGGCGCGCTATGCCAATTCCCTGTCGATCGCCGGCCGCACGTTCAGCACGCAGCCCATCGCAGATATCGGCAAGGACGAGATCAATCAGTTTGTGTCGGCCCGTCGCAAAAGCGGCGTGACCAATGCCACGATTCGCCGCGACCTGCAGGCGATATCGTCGCTGTTCGATTTTGCGGAGGATGAAGGCTGGCGGGAGGGGAACCCGGCCTTGGACAAGATGCGGCGGCTCAAGGAGCACCGTGACCCGATCGCCCTGCCAGATGAGGCGGACTACGAGTTCGTCTTGTCGAGGCTGTCAGATGGTCACGCCGACATGCTGCGCGCGGCTCGCGCGACAGGCATGCGCCAGAATGAGCTGGCCACGATCAAGCGCAAGGACTTCAACGCCGCGAAGGCGAGCCTGCTGCTGATCGGCAAGGGGCGGAAGCAAAGGACCATCAGTTTGTCGCCCGAGGCCGTGGTGATTCTGGCCCGGCAACCGATCGCGCTTAAATGCGAGACGATCTTTCATCACGGCGGGAAGGCGATCACGCAAGCCGCGTTCATCTTCTCGCGTGCCAGGCGCGCGGCGCAGGCGGCGGCACAAAAGGCGGAGCGTCCGTTCAGGGGGTTCCGCTTCCACGACATGCGGCATCTCTATGCCGTCGAGTTCCTGCGTGCCGGCGGCGACATCTATGCCCTCAAGGAGCATTTGCGCCATTCGTCCGTGAAGACGACGGAGATGTATCTGGAATTCCTGACGCCAGAAGAAGCCGAGATCGCGAAGCGCGGTGCCCGAAAGGCGCTTGACGCAGCGCGCGGCTTGGGTGAAGAAGCCGCGCCTGTTCGTTCCGGCCGCGGTTAGCTTCACGTCACAAAAGACGCATGGCGACAATCGGTTTGCCCTGTGCCATAATGACTTAAGTAGTTGAAGTTGCGTTGGAATATCAGGCTTTTGCCGGATTAGCTCAGCGGTAGAGCAGCGGTTTTGTAAACCGAAGGTCGGGGGTTCAATCCCCTCATCCGGCACCAGAACTCTCGATAGTCAAGACTCATGGTCGCGAGCGGATTGTTCACGGCGGCCCCTCGGCCCTGATCCGCGCCCACTCTTCGGGCGACAGCGCCGCCTCAAGCACTGTGTCGACGTCGGGCAGATAGCACTGCCACATCGGCTGTCCTTCGAACTGTGAATTCTCTGTATGTCCGTCCAGGCTGCATAGAGCGCGGGCAGCGCGTTCGCGAGGAGGTCTCAGCTTGGTTGGCATGGCGTCTCGTTATTGTGGCTGGCCGTCTTCCATCGGCCCCTCGTACCCTCAGTCATGTCTCGTTGCAGGTCGCGAAATCTGGAAGGTCGCAGCTGCAGCTGAGCAGCATTATTGCTTCAGCTTTGCCGCCAGCCAACCAACAGCTGCGAGAATTACGCCGCCGCCGATCAATCCTGCGAGAGCACCCCAGATCGCGCCGGAGCTTCCATCGACCCAATTGCCCACCAGCACGCCGATGACGCACAGGATAATCGGCGAAATGCACCCGATCCCGATCAATCCGCCCTCGCCCTTCTGCTCCAGTCCGGACCAGGCCGGCCTGTGACCAATGCCGCTGCTTGGCCGCCGACATTGATCTGATCTTCGACGCGTCCGAGCGTCCAGTGATGCGCCCCGCCAGTATAGGCAAGGCGGCCACCAATCGCGCCGGCTGATCGAGGATCAGTCAATCTGCCACATCGACCGTGGTCCTGCTGGCTTCCGCCGATCGCCGGGGAGAATGCCCCATCACGCGCTTGAACGCTGTGCTGAAAGCTGCTTCGGAGCCGTAGCCGACCGCGTGAGCGACGTTAGCCACCGAGCTTCCCTGCTTGCGCAGGGCCCGTTCGGCCTGGCGCATCCGCCATTCGGTCAGGTAGGTCAGCGGTGGCAAGCCCGCGACGGCGCGAAAGTGTTGGGCAAAAGCCGTTCGGGACATGGCCGAGGCGCGGGCAAGCTCCACCAATGACCAATTGCGGGATGGTTCGCCATGCATCAACGCCAGAGCCGGCGCGAGCCGCTCGTCGCAGGCCGCTCTCAACCAGCCGGTCTCGACTGCCCCGCTCGACAGGTGGCGCCGCAGGATCTGAATCAACAGGAGATGGGCGAGGCTAGAGCACGCCATATCGGCCCCGGGTGTGCGGCTTGCCGCCTCTTCGACCAGTTCACGGATGAGCGCGCCGAGCCGGCCGGTTCCGCTTTCGGCCGCCGTCAGATGAAGATAATCCGGCAGGCTTTCCATCATCAGCCGTCCGCCTGCATGATCGGTGTCGAGATGGCCGCCCAGGAACAGGAAGTCATCGCCCTCTCCGACCGGAACAATAGGCGATCGGGCGCCTGTGAAGATTTCGTGGGCGGGTTGAGAGTCGAGCGACAGGTCGCTGGCGACTGTGAATCCAGCGTTGCGCGTCAGGAGGAAGACGTCGCCTTGCTCCAGGTCGAAAGGCTTTTCGGTGCCGTCCAGGGCAAGCCGGCATGCGCCGCGTCCTACGACGAAGAACTTGATCTTGCGCGGCGGCGGAAATCGGATGGACCAACCGCCCCCGCCGAAGAAACCACCGGCATAGATGGTTCGGGCATCGACCAGCTCGAGCGTCTGGGACAGTGCATCACGCGGCATTTCTGAACTCTGGCGAACGAAGTCGGGACGCTGACGCATTCAACGTACCGAACCCGAGGTGCATATCAAGGCTCGACCTTCTCAGCCGGAGTAACAGGAATGAGCACCCCCCAGAACCCGCTCGGATCGGGCTTCACCGCCTACAGCACCACGCTCGACGTCATCCGTGGGATCGACCTTACCGGTCGATTGGCGATCGTCACCGGCGGCTATGCCGGGCTCGGGTTGGAGGCTGCGCGGACACTCGCCTCCGCTGGCGCGCGGGTGATCATTCCCGCGCGCGACGTGAACCGCGCCCAGAGGGCTATCGCCGAAATTGGAGGCGGGATCGAGGTCCAGCCCATGGACCTGACCGACCCGGTATCAATCGACGGTTTTGCCCGCAGCATCGTCCGTTCCGGACTGCCGCTGCACATCCTCATCAACAGCGCCGGCATCATGGCGGTGCCCGAGTTGACCCGCGACGGGCGCGGCAACGAGATGCAGTTCTCGACGAACCATCTCGGACACTTCCAGCTGACATTGCATCTGTGGCCAGCGCTCGAGCGGGCACAGGGCGCCCGTGTCGTATCTGTCTCCTCGATGGGCCACCGATTCTCGGACATCGTCTGGGACGACATCAACTTCGAACGCCGCGCCTATGATGGTTGGGGCGCCTATGGCCAGTCCAAGACAGCGAATGTCCTGTTCGCGGTTGAACTCGACCGGCGAGGCCGGACGCATGGCATTCGCGCCTTTTCGCTCCATCCTGGCGGCATCGTGACCGGCCTCGCCAAGCATATTTCCACGGATCGGCTCATTGAGATGGGCAATCTCGATGGCAACGGCGATCCGGTGATCGACCCCGACCGCGACATGAAATCGCTCCCGCAAGGCGCGGCCACGCATGTCTGGTGCGCCGTCAGTCCGCAGCTCGACGGGAAAGGCGGCGTCTTCTGTGCCAATTCCGATATCGCGGCGGTGCAGGAAGGAGAGATCACCATGTCGCTGGAAGGCCGCGACCGGCGGACGTCGGAGGTGGCGCCTTATGCGATCGACCCAAACTCGGCGGAACGGCTCTGGACGCTCAGCGAGACCATGTCGGGAGCCCGGCTGGCAACCTAGCACCGGCTCACGAAGAGGCGCCGGCAGGCCGTTCGACGTGAGGACGAGCGGATGCAAAGTGCCGCCGTATCCCTGCCGGCCCTTCGTGTTCTCGACGCCGCCCGGCCGGACACCTATTGAGGCCAGTTCTGATCCAAGGGATTCTCTTCAAAAGCGTTGAGAATCCCGCAAACCTGCCTCGAAACGACGGCGCGGAAGACACGCATCCAACCGGAGCGCGACAACAGTCAACTGGCACAATCTGTATATTCCAGTGGAATTCGAACGCATTTTGGTGCATTGCAATAGCAAGGACGCGGCGCGGCATGACTGTCGGGCCGGGCGGGAAAATCCCCCGATCAATTCTCGCCGTCCGAGGCGTCCCACGCGCTGAGGACCGTCCCCTCTTGTCTCAAGGCGAGGTTGAGATGACGATTCACCAGATGTCGCCCTCCTTCCGCCGGGCGCGCCATGAGGCCCGCCAAGCGCGGCGTCAGGGCTATCGGCTGCCGCCTGGTCATCCCTATCGGATGCTGCCAACCTGGGTGCCCTTCGGCCTCGCCAAGGTGATCGCCCGAATACTTCGCTGAGACGCAGCGAAGGCACTCCGTTTGCCCAAAGTTGCTGGAGAGATCGAGCTTCATCACGTCCGCCGCTCAAGCGCGGCGCGATGCTGACACCTCTGCCATGGTCTGCAGTTCTGGCCCTTGTGCGGAGCGAGCGCAGGTTTCCCGAAGATCACCGGACGCCTTTGCCAAAGGCCGAATCGACCCATGGTGGAACTTCGGTCCGGCGCTTTTCTTGGTCTCGCTCGACGGCCAGGAACGGGAGCCGGAGCATTGACCGATATTGATCACGCCACAGACATCCGCGAGCACGAGCAGACCTACGATCTCTTCATACGAGTCGCGACGATGGGGTCGCTGCATGTCGCCGCCATCCTGCTTGCGCTGGTGATCGGAACCATTGAAGGTCAGATGTGGATTGGCGCCATCGGCGCGGTGGCCGCAACGGCGGCGGCTGGCTATGGCATGATGCGGCCCGGCCGCGGCGATCCTGTCCCAGGAACCATCGTTGTCGCGCTTCTCGTCATCCTTATGGGCGTCTTTGCATAGGCAACTGAAGCGTCCAGAATGACGGCTGGGATGCCGCTCCGGTGCTCCTTCACGCGCCTGATTCGGCCATCGGGTACCGTTCGGGCAATTGATCGCGGATAGGCGTGATCGCGGCTTATACTGCGACCAGACAGGCAACGAGGCTGCCGAACGGCAGAAAACACGTTGCCGCAATTTGACTGAATCCCATATAAGTTTAGGGAATCTGCAGACAAAAGGGGCCTTTGCGACTCGATGACAACGCCAAAACGCCAGAATGCCGGGCCGGCCGGAGCCGCCTTGCATCAGGTCGCGGCGCTACCATTTCGCAAAGGTGAGGAAGGCCCCCAGGTCTGCCTTGTCACGACGCGCGAGACGCGCCGTTGGACCATCCCGAAGGGTTGGCCGATGAAGGGCCGATCCGACAGCGATGCTGCGCGAATCGAGGCGATCGAAGAGGGTGGCCTCGTCGGCAAGGTGACGAAGCGGCCGATCGGATCATTTCTCTACTGGAAGCGCCGACCGACCGAGCTCGACCTGATCCGCGTCGAGGTCTATCGGCTTGATGTCGACGAGCAACTCGCGACCTGGAAAGAAGCCGGCGAGCGCTACTCGATGTGGTTTCCGCTCGATACGGCGGCAGACCTTGTCGACGAACCGGGCCTCAAGGCGATCTTCGAGAGCCTTATGGCTGAGCCTCCGCTACCCGGAGACGCGCGGCTCCTGTATCATGGCGATCCAGCGTCGATAAAGGAGACCGCGATGGCCAAGGGACAGATGCGCAGCAACAAGGAAACCCGTAAGCCGAAGGCTGAGAAGCCCAAGGCTGCTGCTGGGGCGCCGAAGCCGTTTGCGAGCACGACCGCCGCGGCAAAGGACAAGAAATAGTCGGAGATTTCCGGCCGTCGGCCGCCGCGTTCAGCGGCGGTCGCGCCCGTCGCCAAGCGTCCCGCCTTGCTGGGAATTGGCAATGACCGCGAGCGCTTTCGCAGCGTCGCGCGAACCTGTCCCCGCCGCCGCCACGAACAGGCGCTTCGCCTCGCGCGGCTTGCCGAGGTGATAATAGGACCACGCGCGGATGATCAGGAGGTCATTCTGCTCCGGCGCAATCTGCGAACGTTCATCGAGATAAAGCAGCGCTTCGGTCCAGCGGTTGTCGGCATAGGCCGCGATGGCGCGCTGGGTCAGGATTTCCGTCCGCATTTCCACGGCACGACGCGTATCCTGCGGCGCGGCCGCTGCGGAGATCGCTGCGGCGTCGGTCAGTCCGGCACGCAGATTGGCCAGCGTCTTGCCGTAAGCGGCATCCTGGCGTGCCTTGCCGTCATTGGTGTTGAGCGCGATATCGAAAGCGTCCACCGCCTCGATCGGGCGGTTGAGCGACAGAAGGCACCAGCCCCGCGTCAGCGCGCTCATGCCTCGCAGTTGTTCGGTCCGCGTCGTGCTGCGACAGCCACCGCC
>NZ_JAIUIE010000018.1 GCF_020165495.1 Mesorhizobium sp. BR1-1-16
CTCCTCGATCCGCCGCGCTCCCCGCCGCGCCACGTCAGACCGCAAGGCTAACTGCCGGCCGCCGCAGCGTTAGCGCTCCCACCGCCCCACGTCACTGCCCGGCACAGCCCGGCTCCCACCCGAGGGCCGACCTCAGGTCCACCGCCCGCCGTCCTCCCTGTCTTCGCTTCCCGTCTCCTTTGGGTACACCCCAGCGAGTCATAGCGGCGAGACAGTTTCTTCGTCTCATTAGGGTTGACTTCTACATTCCGAGACGCTATCGCTCGGTGGTCTAGACCCAAACGAGACATCGGGGGAAGCCATGACGACATACGGATATGCTCGGGTGAGCACAAAGGACCAAGACCTCACGATCCAAATCGACGCCCTCCGGGCTGCCGGCTGTGAGTTGATCCGGGAGGAGAAGCGGAGCGGCACATCGATGGAGGGACGCCAAGAGCTTGAGACCCTTCTCGCCTTCATCCGTCCCGGCGATGTGCTGATGATCACCAAGGTCGATCGCCTCGCCCGCAACATAGGCGACCTTCAAGACATCGTTCGGAAGCTTCAGGCCAAAGGGGCGGCCTTACGAACCACTGACCATCAAATCAATACCGAGACGGCTCAGGGGAAAGCCTTCCTTGGTATGCTCGGGGTCTTTGCCGAGTTCGAAACCAACATCCGCAAGGAGCGCCAGCTTGAAGGCATCGCGAAGGCGAAAGCGGCGGACGCTAAGGAAGAGGATAAAAGCAAGCGCACCTACAAGGGACGCACCCCCTCCATCGATCCCGAGCGGGTCCGCGCTATGCGTTCCGAGGGCAAGGGCGCCTCTGAGATTGCCAAGGCCCTCGGGATCGGCCGTGCCAGCGTCTACCGCGTGCTTGAAGCGCAAGCCGAGAGCGCCCCCAAGGCCAACCCGAAGGCCGCCTAAGAGGCGCTCCCCGCTTCGCTATTTCGTCAAGCCGCTGAGGTCGACCCCAAAGGCCTTGCCGACCTCCGCCAAGCTCCCGCCCTGAGCCCTAGCCCCCGTGGGATCAGCCTGCTTAGTGGCATACGCCCCCTGCACCTTGAGCCGCTCCTTGAGCATCGCCGCGCGGACGTTGGGGTCCATTTTCAACACGGCTAGGGCGGCATTCCGGTACCTCACGACGAAGCCGGAGAGGAGCCAAAGCTTCGTGCCCTTGATCTCCGCCGGGCCATCGGGAGCCTTGGCATAGACGGGGCTTGTGATCGCCTTCGCCACCACTTGCTTCAGGCTTCGGACGTTTGGCCCCGGCTTGCCGGCCAACTGCTGGTAGACCTCATAGGCATTCCGGCCATCCTTGAGCGTGATATCACGGAGGTCCACTCCGCCCTTGATGCGTGCGGACGGTGGGGCGAAGGTTGAGCCGCCCTCCAGCACCTGCCGTTCAACCTCACGGTCCACAAGGTCGCTCTCCATGGTGGAGCTAAGGCCCTTCCGGGCTGTGATCGGCTCACCCCACGCATCGTATCGCGCAGGGAGATGCTCGGAGAGACCGGGGACCGTCGCGATGATCCGATCCACCACGCCCCGGGCGTCCCGGAGATACGGGTCGGGGTTCACAGTGCGGAGGAGCGAGGCGGCCGGCACGAAGTTGGACGCCGTGCGACCCATGAAGCCCGCCATACGGCTATCCGGCTGGTCCAGAGCGTCGAGGAGCGCCCCGACGTTCATCAGGTAGGACTTGTTGCCCATCTGCTTTGCGACGCTCACGAGGAGCGCCGTGGTCCCGTTTTCGACCCGTCCCATGAGGTCCGCGTCGCCTGTCTCCTCCGCTATGTGGATGGCGTCCGCAAGGTCCGCCACAATGCCCATCGGCATGGCGACGGGATCGAACTTGCCGAACGGCGTGTAGGTGGTGGTGCCGTCATCATGGCGATTGACGAAGGAATAGGGCTGCCACCCCGTAGCGAGCAGCGCCGAGCGGAGCTTAGGGTCGGACGGGCCGCCGCTCGTGATCGTGCCCTGAGACGCCTTGAAGGCGAGCGCCCCCATAAAGAGCGTCCCCAAGCCCATCTGCCCCACCGCCTGGGCCCTCGCCTCCTCCCCCAGCTTCCCGGTGATCATCTGCCGATACTCGGATTGCAGAAGGTTGAGGCCCGGCGTCATCTTCCAGCCGTACCGGAGGACGTTGGTCGGGGTCTTCACGAAGGGCAACACAATGCGGAGCGCCGGGAGTTGGGCCGTGCCGTCCTGGACCGCCTTGCCGAAGGTCTTGGCGAGGAGGTCTTGCTGGAAGGTGGCAATCTGCGCTTCCCGTTTGGCCTGGGCGTCGAGGCCCACCCCGTTATCGTCAAAGGCGTCATCCAGCTTCTGCCCGATGAAGTCTCGCAAAGCCTTGCCCTCAAGCCCCCGCTCCATGCCGTCCACATGGGCCTTCGCTAGGACCTTCGAGCGGTAGGTGATCTGCTTCATCATCTCATCCGCGAAGCCGAGGCTCCGGGTCGGAAGTCCGATGAGCGTTTTCGGGGTCGAGACCACGAGCACATTGTGCACGAGGTTGGGGAGACTGCCCCACGGCTTGAAGTTGAGCGCGTTGGCACCCTGCCGCTTGCCCTGTAAGCCGGCCTGGAGCACCTCGCTTCCGTGCGGCGCCAACCGGCTATCCCCCAAGACGAACGCCTCCCGGGCCGCCCGAAACGAGTCCCCCAAAGCGGTCCCCATGTACAAATACTGCCGCATCGCCTCGGAGCGGATGGCCTGCCCGCCCTGGACCGCGAAGCTCCCCACGATCCGCTCGGCTGGCCTTGCGGCGAGCATGTAGCCGTTAGTGGAGATATTCACGAGGTGGGTCTTCCAGCCCCAGAGGAGGTTGTTGACCTGGAGGAAGTTGGCCCAGTCCGCGATCTTCGCCCAGGTGGACGGTGTGGCGATCTTGGCGAGGGCCTTGGGGTCGCCCATCGTGTTGGCGATAAGCTGCGCAAGGCGCTCCCCGTCGACCTCCGTAAGGGCCTGGATGTCTTCGGGCTTCAAGCGGAACTCGCCGCGCATCCTACGCAGGGCCCGCCCGGCATTGGCCGTGATGGACCTCGCCCCGGAATACGCAGCGGCCGAGATGGAGACCTGCTTCTTGAGGCCGTCGAGGGCCTTTGTGAGGTCCCCACCCCACTCGTCGAGGACCCCGGCGTTGATGCGGGAGGCCATCGCAAAGCTATCCTGGAAGGCACGCTGGGAGACGAGATAGCCCGCCTCCATGTCGGCCACCATGCGGGAAGCCGCTTTGCCGGACTGCTGGATCATCCCGAGGAGGGCCGCAGGGTCTTCCCCAAAGAGGTTGGCCCGCTGCTGGACCATCTGTTGGACCCGGGCATCGGAGAGCACGTCCCCACCCTTCGCCTTGTTGACTTCGGCTTCGATGCTATCCGCAAGGCGTGCTGTGAAGTCCGTGGTGCCGCCGCTCGGGTCATCTTGGGGGTCCAACTTCTGCCACGGGACCTTCTCGCCTACGCCGAAGGTGTGCCCGTCCTGGATGGCGCCCTGCCACGAGCCGGCCTTATCGATCGCCTCGGCGTCGGAGCGGATGCCCGAGAGGAGGCCGTTGATCTGGTCGTCCGTGATCTCGGGGAGCTTCAGGCGCGGCGGGAGCTTTGTGCCGTCTTGCGCTGCCGCTTCCGTGGCGTTGGGGACGGCGGTGAAGGTGGCTCCGATCGGATTGGCCACGCCTCCAGCGGTCTCGGCATGTGGCAGTGGTCCACCGCCCACACCAGCCACTGGAGGTACTGAATAATTGCCATTCGTCGCATCCTTTCCGAACGTCCCCGCTTTGACCTCTGCGGCGATCTTGGCGTTTAGGGCGGCGACCTCTTCCGGGCTGGCATTAGCCGGGGGCGGGTTAGTGCGGAGATTGACCGCCGCCTCCGTCTCACGGGCCGCAGCTTCAGCCGCCACGTGGTCACCGGAAGCCAGCGCCTTGTACGCCTTGGTGGCGCCCACGAGCACGGCTCCGAGAGCGGCATCAAGCCCGATGCTTTCGATGGCGGACTTGAGGCGCCCCTCTGCGGCGGTATCCGTGGGGTCCGCTGCGAGCCACCCGGTGATCGGATTGGAGAGGGCCGGGAAGCTCTCGATGAGATTGGAGAGGCGGGCATCGTGCGGGTCGAAGACGATGGACCCCACCGTCGCCGCCTTGACTGCTTCGGCCGCACCACGAACCACGCCTCCCGCCCTCGCAATGGCACCGCCTGCCGCCTCCAAAGCGGGGACGGCAAGCTGGGCGCCCTTGAGGAACTTCCCCGCACCGATGAGCCCGGTGGCGAACTGGGAGACCCCCATGATGAAACCGTTGACCGGGGAGTCAGCCTGGAGTTGACGATTGGTGGACTCGAAGTCCTTCCGCCACGCAGACTTATCGGCCTCCGGGGGCTCCCCGAAAAGGAAGTCCTTCGTTTCGAGGACCGCATTGCCCGCCCCGCCGCCGATGGACTGTATGGCCTCAGAGACGTGGCCGAGGGGGTTCAAAGTCTGGGGCGTTGGGGAGGACGGCTGGGCGTTGGGATCGGCGGATGGAGCGGCCGGAGGGGGGGCCTGTGCTTCAGCCGGAGTAGCAGCGGAGGCCGGCTGTGCCGCGCCGGCTTCTATAGACTGCACAGCATCGGCTATAGCTTGGCTGGAAGCCTCGTCCCCCTGCTTTGCGGCAGGAGGCGGGTTATTCGCCACTGTATCGGCTAGGAGCTTCTGGAAGAGAGCGTCATCCATGGTGGGACCTTTGGGGTGAGAGGAGGCTAGAGCCGGGCCGCCAAGAGTTCGCGCTTCCATCGCGGGACCCATCCCGGGACTTGCGAGGGGTGCGGCCCAAAGCGTTCGGTCTTCAAGGCGATGATGGCGGGGAGGTGCTGCGCTGTGAGGTGGCCGCAAGCCGCCTCTATGGTCGACCCAAGGAAGCGCAGCACGCGGCCGGAGCTTTGCGGATAGATGTCGCGGCGGATCGCATGGGGATTGCGCGGGACGGTGGAGTTTCGGCCGAGGACGCCCTCGCGGTGGGTGCCGGAGGCGAGCCGGTGGACCGCCTTGCCGACCTGGACCAAGCGGTACTCGTCGCTCCGGTCAGCATCGGCGTCTTCCGCGATGAGCGCGGTGATCGCCATGTGGATGGCTACCAGTCGCTCCGGGCGAATGCCCGCCTTGCGAAGCCGCGCCATGGCGATGCGGACCTTTTCCTTAGGCAGCTTCGTTCGGACCTCATCCGCGCGGACGGCTTCACGCGGGTGGGGCATGGACCACGCGACATCGGCCACCGCCGTGGCCACCTCAGGGTCCATTGCGTTGACCTTGAGCCACGCGGTGGCGGCCGTGACGTAGGGCTTGAGGTGCGGCGCACGGATCGTGCGACATAGAAACGAGCCGTGCCGGGCCTTGAGTTTGACGTGATAGCCGCAGTGGAAGGGCGAGAGGCCACGCCCTTCGGCCTGGAGAGTTGGCCTGCCGCATCCGGGTAGGACGCACACGGGCGACGGGTCCAAGTTGGGGCCTTCGGCAACGCGGCGCTTGATGGAGGGATCGCGCATTGGCCTGAGCCTCAGGTGGCTTCGCGAAGGTCCCAGGGGAGCGGGCGCAATCCGTCAAGGACCCTGTAAGCATCTAGAATGTGACTGCGAAACCCGTCTCGGGAGAGGCCAAGAGCTTCCTTGGCGGCCCGCTTCGGACGGCTCGCAAGCCTATGGAGTGAGAGCGCAAGAGCCGCTTCACGTCCGTCTGTCGGTGATCGGGTGCGGCGTCCCCGTGCCCGCTCGGAGGCTTCATCAGCGGGCTTGCGAAGGCCTGCTCGACGATAGTCATAGTGATCGAGGACGCTATGTCGGGCTATCTTTGCGACCGGCGTATTCGCCAGAAGGCGCCCGAGGTCCGGCCTGGAGTTTCCGCTAAACAAAGCGAGATAGTCTTTCCGATCCGGGTCATCTTCCGCCCCGTTCTTCTTGAAGGAAAACCCTCCTCCGCACGCCAGATGCAGAATGATAATCCCGAAGCCCTCGGGATCGACGCGGCGCTCTCCCCGCAGCGGCGCCTCATCTAGGCTTTGGTCGGACCTCAGGTTCACAAGGTCACGGAGTCGGACGCCAATGTAAGGGCCGATATCATCAACCCCGACCGAGGTGGCGGGGTGGATAGCGCTCTTCCACGTCTCCAGCCCCCGGACCAATACACCCGGATCAACCTCAGGAAGGCCAGGGTCTACTAGACGGGCCAAACTGGGGGTCAGCCATTGACTGATCCAAGCGGAATAAAGCGCAGGCGGAGCGGGGTCGTAGTTAGGACGTTTGCTCATGGGTGATCCTTTGGTTTGCCTAGTGGCCCGCCTAGGGCCTAGCCAGTGGTGTGGTGCACGGCCGGGGTAGGGGCTGTGGTGGGAGTGAGGGTCAGGGCAAGGTATCGGTGCGGCCCGTGTGCCCCCTGTAGTTAACCTTGGTAGTCCTCCGGGCGGCCGCATAAGACCCCATGGCATCTCTCATGGTGTAGTAATGAGTCCGATGGACCACTGCCAAGTTGTTGGCCAGGACTAGCTCCTGTATGAGTCGAATGGCGTCGGGAATTGATCTATAGTCGGCCACCATTCCGATATGGACCCCACATTTTTCTTCGTCAATGCCCCTTGCGGCGCGGATCGAAGGATGCTCTTCTGCATCTTCTATTTCACGAATATTCAACAGCGAGCCGGGCCAAGCACTTAGGCCCCGCTTACTTGGAAAACCGCGTCCAACCGAAGGGAGAATTATTTTGAGCGAGCCCCGCGTTTCACGCCGAAGCCAAGCTTTTGCGTTCATCGGAACGAGCATGCTCGAGTCCGCATCGCGCGGCCGATGGGCACGGCTCATGGTCACCACGTGCACGTTGATAATGCCGGTGGCGGCTATCGGCGGGGACGGCAGGTTGGCCCGTAAACGCCTGTATTTCACCATGACGGCGGGCGATGACGCCGGTATGGCTATCGGGCGGGAGGTCGAGTCCGCCGCGTCGCAGGCAGTACTCTGGCACAGGGAGCATCCGGCCTGGGGTCCGCTTAATGTCGTGGTACCGGTCGGCTCTATGCCTGCCCACCGCAGTGAGGCGCTCCAGAATACCGCCGTGGTCGATGACTGGGACGTGTGCGACGGCTTCGGTCACCTCATGGCCAAGGCTCAACACCTCGCCGCCGGCCACCTCTCCGAATTGATCATGAAGGGCAAGGTGGTGATGGAAGCTGCCGCCTCCCTCTCCGCCTCGTTCGACGATGAGGCCGGCGAGGAGGACCCCCTAGTGCTGCCACCCAACGTCATCCCCTGGAGTCCCTCACGACGGAACCATGGGCGAGACTGGTGGCACCCTCAGGGATGAGGTGGGGTCGCACTCCCGCAAATGATCTGGTGAGGGTTACCCGGAGGTGATGCATTGAAGGGCCCTAGGTTCGACCCCCAGAGGAGGGCATTAAGCCTCCCCTTGAAGTCAGCCATTAGCCGCCTCACCGCCTACCTGGGTGAGCGTGAGCTAGCCCTCGGCCTCCGCCAGCGTGCTCGTCGGGAGGTGGACCACAGGTCCTTCAAGCTCGCCGTGGAGGTGACCTTGTGCAACCTCGTGGTGGCTGAGGTGGTGGGGGCTGAGAGGGTCGAGGTGTATCGTTCCCTCGCCACCATCCGCCGTGCTGACCCTTGGAGGCCTGAGGTCTACGCTAAGGGGTTGCTCGATGCTCTGGACGTGATGGCTCATCCCAAGGTCGGGCTCATGGGGATGGCCACGGGGTACCGCTTCGACGGGACGGGCGGGAGACCCACTGAGATAAGCTCAAGGCCTGCGCTGTGGTCTCACGTGCCACCTGAAGCCCTATCGCTCAAGGCCATGGACCGCCTCCCAGAGCCCGAAGTGCTGGTGCTCAAAGGGATGGATGGTGAGGTCCAACCTATCCCGAGCACTCGCACGGCCGAGAGCTACAGGCGCCGGGTGGTAGGGCTTAATGCCCGGCTTAAAGCCCTGCCTATCGACCTCTTGCCGGTGGCTTCCGGTCCGCCCTATGGCCTCGGCAATGACGGCAGGCCCGTGGACCCCACGCAGGTGACAGTGAAGCGGTACTTCAATCGGGGACGCATGGACCGTGGGGGTCGACTCTTTGGGGCATACTGGGAGGAGATGCCGAGGATGGATCGCTTCCACCGTCTGAGGCTTGGAGGGGACCCGGTGGTCAACGTGGACTATGGCCAACTCTACCCCCGCCTCGCCTACCTCGTGGCGGACCGTGAGCCTCCCGAGGGAGACCTCTATGCGGTGCCGGGATTGGAGCATTGCAGGGAGGGGGTGAAGCTCATGACCTCCGCCCTTCTCTTCTCCGAGCATCCCCTCAAGGCTTGGCCTAAGGGTGGACCTCAGGCTTTCCCCAAGGGTACCAAGCTCGGGGAGGTGGTGGGGTCCATCTCCTCCAAGCATCCCGGCCTCGTGCCGTACTTCGGGTCTGGCCTCGGGTACCGCCTCATGTTTACCGAGAGTGAAATTCTTCTCGGGGTGCTTGAGGTCCTGCACCGCGAGGGGGTCCCGGCACTGCCCATGCACGATGCGGTCATTGTGCCGGAGCGTCATGGACCCCGGGCGAAGGAAGTCATGGAAGTGGCCTTTGAGAGGATCGGCGGGCGAGTCTCTTGCGGTCTCGTTGAAGTGCAAGGGATGGCGGAAGTCTGCGGTTAAGGAGCCTTATGGCACGCGCTAAAGGAGGAGCCATAAGGTGGACCTCAAGGGGAGAGTGGTTGGAGGGTGTTGACCTCACCACCTCCCGCCTAGGGGGAGAGCCGGGAGGGACTACAAGGTGCTTGGGGGTGGCTCCCCGGGCATTCCCTCCCGGCTCTCCTCGGGCTCTTGGTGGACGGTATGGGTTGCCTCAAAGAGGCCGGGGCGGTGGGGGAGCGACCATCCCGGGTCTTCCCCTGGAGTTGACCCTCACTGGTCACCTAGTGCACTGCTCTATGTATATGCCTGGAGGGCTGGGGTTCTCATAGAGGACGGTATTAAGGGGAAATTCCTCAATGATTTCAATGAAAGCTCCATTTAGCTCCCTCAAAGTCCCCGCTTTTAGCCGCCTTTTCGCTTCTCCAAGCTCTCCTTCGACCGTTTCCCGGGAGGAGAGAACGCTTCTGAGAGGCTTAAAGCAGCACCCGGGGTGACTGGGGGTCCATCCGCCATGCCTCCACCTAGAGCCGGCCGGGGTGTTCTCATAGAGAAGGATATTAACGGGAAATTCCTCAACGTTTTCAGCTTCAGGCCTCTTTCGGGGCGCTAGATCGCCTCCGGGTGCGCCTCGAAGGAGCCTCCCCAGCATCGGGCGGGATGGGCTCCGGCAGCACGATGGACCCCACGAGTTCCTTAAGCTGCCGCTGCATGTCGGGCTTGGAGTAAACCCCGAACGTCATCCCCTTGCGGGAGTGGCCGACTGCCAGCGCAATGAGGCTCTCGGGATAGCCGGCCTCCTCCGCCTTCGTGATGAACCAACGGCGGAACGAGTGGAAGTTGACGAGGGAGCGGCGGCGATCGGGTCGAACCTGCTCCAACTTCAGGCTACGAAGGTAGCGGCCGAACGCCTGACTTTCTGCCATGCTGCGCTCCCTCCCCGTCTTCACCAAGTCGATATCGTCAAAGAGCCAAGCGTCCGGCCCCTTGCCCTTGCATCTCGCCTCGATAACCGGAAGGAGCTTAGGGTGGCTCGGCAGGGCACGAGCGGCCTTCTCCTTCTTCAGCGGCGGCACGGAGAGCATTCCGCCCTCAACGTCGCAATCCCTCACGCGAAGCCGGAAGATGGCCTCAAGGCGGGCTCCCGTAAGGGCGCCGAAGAGCATGGCGTCCATCGTCCTCGGCGTCGGTGAGCCGCCCAAGAGCTTGCCGAGTTCTTCCGCCGTGAAGGGGCGCTCGGTCTCGTGGGTCCCCTCGGCGCTGCGGGCCGCGACGGTTTGCTCTTTGGGGAGACGCTGATGCTCCCAAGGATTGGGAATGCTGGACTTGATCCGGCCCGCATCGACCATCCACCGCCAATAGTCGGTTAGGCCCCAGCGGTAGCTGGTGATGGTCTTCCGGTTCAGGCCTCGCGTTCCGAAAAGGAACGTGACGAGGAACCTATGTGCAATATCCCGGTCCACCGTCTCGACCGTCGACCCCAGCCCTTCTTCCTTCATCCACGCGATCAAAGCGTTGATGGAGCGGCGATGCAGGCTGATGGACCGCATAGGCAGTCCGGTTGCAGAGAGCCAATCGTCAATGTTGATGGTGAGGGGCGTCGCTTTCCCTGCCGCGACATCCCTAAAGAGGCCAGCTTGACGTTCGCTCTCGGGATCAAACTCCCCGTCGCCAAAAGCACCCGTCCCAGTCTGTTTTCCGAGCAAGTCAAAGTACCGATCGCGGATGCCCGTTTCAGCACCATCCGCCTCCGCGTCGCCCCTCGCCTGCATTAAGGCTCTGCGATACCCCAGCGCCTCCTCTTCAAGAGGTAACGCCGCGCTCCCCTTCCGGGCCGCTTCTATTTGCGCCTTCAGCGCCGCAATGGTCTCCCAGCGCTTCGCCCGGGCGACATTAAGCTCCCGTGTGCCTAAGCTCTTAACGAGCCGCTTCTTGCCCATCGTCTCCCGGAGAGATGGCGGGATTTCAATCTCCACGTAGTACCCTTGGCGGCGCTTGGTGAGATATCGCGTATCGGTCATGGTGGCCCCTTGGAAAGGCGGAAAGGGCTCCCCTGCCCCATACGCACCCCCACACGATATACCCCACACAGATGCGCTTTGAAAGACCGGAACTGCGCCATTCTGCCGTTACTAGAGGGGATCGCGGAAAATCTCCCCCTCTCCGCCACTAACTTCCTGTTTTCAATGATTTTTTGACTTCTGAGAGACCGCGGCGGATAGCGCCGTATTTTCCGAGGCTTGCGGGCGGTCGATCTTCATGAGGGTGCGGAGAGACGCATTTTGCGCCTAGGCACCCGCGCATCCTAATTCTCCGTCTCCGCGACGGCTTGCGGCAGTACCCCTTTTTCCATTTTGGGTACCGGCGGTTCGCTGACTGCGCCCCTGTCGGCCTCACGGCGTCCTTACGCCTGCAGGAGGCAAGGACACCTATCGGCACCAGACCAAAGGGGGCGCACTGGACCCGGCGCCCGCCGATCAAGCTCTCCGCTACCGGCAGTCCGCATGAGACCGCCCTAGAAGCCCGACACAAGGTGCTGACGATGCCAGAGGACCAACGGCGCGGAAGCGGCGTCGATTGCGGACGCCTTAGCTTCCAACTTGTGGATACTAGCGCAGGGCAGGCTGGAAAGCTGCGAGGTAGCTACTCGAATCCGAGCACGCGGCGCTGCTCCCCCCAGTCGATCGGCAGCCGGGTGTCCGCCATCAGCTTGTTGGCTGTGAGGGTTATAGGTTGCCGGCCGTCAAGAATTGCCGTCACAATGTCGGGTGCAAGGAAGGCCAGTCTGACGAGCCGCGAGACATAGGACTTGTTCAAACCCTCGTTCCTCGCAAGTTCGGCCGCGGTGAGTTCGGGATCGCTGTTCAACCGGTCGAAAAGACGGCTCGCCCGAGCAAGGATTCTCGCGAGGCTCTGATCCGGCACCGCCGCCGCCGTCCTGCCCGGCACGATCAGCCTGAGTTCGTGGCCGGCTCGCTTGCAGACAATAGGGACGGTGAGTTCGATGCCACAGCGACGAATCTGCTCGCCATCATATCCTACGGGAGCCGCGGCAGCTTGGTTCGGGTTGGTTGCATCCCGATCTGTCAGATCGGCCGGTACGCCGGCGTCGCGGACATGCAGGATCTGCAAGAGCGCCGAGCTGTCGATCGAGATGTGGACACGATCAGGATGGACAGCGATGCGCTGGAGGATGGCGAGCAGGAAATCTCGTTGAGCAACCTCGCCGCCACTCCCGAGGAGTGACGCCTGTCGCCCGGCAGCATCCAACAGCGCCTGCTGGCCCAATGCATCGAAGGATCCACGTCTATGATTGGTCAGATCGTCGTCCGCGTCCGCCGCCGCGGCGACATCGGACGGAGTGGTGAGGAAAGCGCGTAGCCGATCGATGACTAGCCGCTCAATGCCGGCTGCTGGAAGCCGCTGACCGGATGAGACCATATTGGCGGGGCCGGTCGCGTCGCCATCCTCCGACTTCGCCGCTCGGGCTGCGATCAGCGTCTGCGAGACATAGTAGCGATAGCGGACGCCCTTCTTGCTGGCATGTGTCGGCGTCATCCTGTTGCCGTCGGCATCGAAGATGAGCCCGGCGAGCAGCGACGGCGCATCGGCATTAGTGCCACGCTCCAGGTTGCTCGATTGGCCGCCAGGATCTCCTGCACGTCGTTGAACAGCACCTCGTCGATGATCGGATCATGCTGGCCGGGATGCGCGATGCCCTTGTGCACGATCTCGCCGCGATAGAGCCGGTTCGATAGCATGGCATAGAGCGCACCACGGCCGAGCGGCTGGCCGCCATAGGCGGAGCCGTTGTCGCGCTTGCGGCTTTTGCTGACGATGCGGTGCTTGTCGATCTCGGCCTGCAGCAAGCGCACCGACTTCAGCGCGGCGTATCGTTCAAAGATCCAACTGGACCGTCTCGGCCTCTGGCGTGTTCACCACCAGCTTGCGATCCTGGACATCGTAGCCGAGCGGCGGCAGACCGCCCATCCACATGCCCTTCTTTTTCGACGCCGCGATCTTGTCGCGGATGCGCTCGTCGGTGACCTCGCGCTCAAACTGCGCGAAGGAGAGCAGCACGTTCAGCGTCAGCCGGCCCATGCTCGACGTGGTGTTGAAGGCCTGGGTGACCGAGACGAACGACACCTGAGCTGATCGAAGATGTCGACGATCTTGGCGAAGTCGGCGAGGGAGCGGGTCAGCCGGTCGACCTTGTACACGACCACCACGTCGATCTTGCCGACCGCCACATCGGCTAACAGCCGCTTCAGCGCCGGCCGGTCCATGGTGCCGCCAGAGATGCCGCCGTCGTCATACATCTGCGGCAGCGCGATCCAGCCCTCGTGGCGCTGCGACAGGATATAGGCCTCGCAAGCTTCGCGCTGAGCGTCGAGCGAGTTGAAGTCCTGCTCAAGTCCCTCCTTGCTCGACTTGCGGGTGTAGACCGCGCAACGGAGCTTTGTCGCTCCGGCCGAAGCCATCCGGGGCGAGGACGATGATGACGGCGCCCTAGCCATGGTGCGATGCCTTCCTGGGACTCGATGCCGGCGCGGAGGCGAGCTCGCACTTTCCATGCATGCCGCCGGTCGCTCTGCTCGCCGCGCCGATGCCGAAGAAGCGTGGACCGGACCAATGCGTGCCGTTGATCTCGCGGGCGATCCTCGTCAGCGAGCGGTAGCAGCGGCCGGCATAGTCGAAACCGGTATCCGTCACGGTGACGCTGTGGGTTCGGCCATGCCACTCGCGAACCAGCCGCGTGCCAGGCGTCAGCACCGCGCGAGGAGCGCCACAGCGATCGTCCCTCGCCGACGACGTTGCAGCATCGGCGGAGGTCGCCTTCGCCGCATCGGCTATGGTGCGCAGCTAGCGAGCGGCGGCCTTGCCGAGGCCGCCAAAGCGATTTCCTGATAACGATGGCCGATGGCACGCTTCAGCAGGTCATGGCTGAGCGCGGGTGGCTGCGAGCGGAACAGGCGGCGCCACTCGACTTTTAGCGCCGCCGTGTCCATCGTCTCCAGCTCCGCCAGTCTCTTGGCGAGAGAGGCGGTCATGACCGTCGCCTCAGACCGCCTTGCCCGTCGCTGGAGGCGCTGTCTCAGCATTCGCGCTCGGCAGGATACGGTAGACCGAACCGGCATCGCAGTCCTTCTGACGATCGATGCGATGGCCCTTCTTCCGCAGGCAGCGCAGCAACGCCCGCACCGTGTGCGGCAGCCAACCGGTCGCAGCCATCAGCGCCTCGATAGTGGCACCTTCCTCGCGCGACAGCAGCGCGATGATCTGGTCCTGCTTGGACGGGCTTCGCCGCGAGGAGGGGTCCGTCCAAGCACGGTCGACCTTGCCGTCGCTTTCCGAAGTGACCGGGTCCACACCTCCATCGGTCCAGGTAATCGTGCCGTCGAGCGGATCGTCGTCAACCACCTCCGTCTCATCGCCGTGCCGAACAGTGCCGTCTAGGCCGGGGCCGTTGGAGTCGGCAGCGACGCCCGAGGCGACCTCGCGAACCAACTGATCCGACTTCTGCACCGTAGGTCAGTCGCCCACGGCCTCAACGCCGATCGCTGCGTATCCTGCCACCGTGATACGGAGGCCAATCCGACCAGCATCGTCGTCACGCCGCCAGCTCTCTGCATCGGAGCTGGCAGGCACTTCCTCGACGAGCGCCCGCGCAAGAAGATGACTCAAGACTGCCTTGAGGGCACCACCGCGCGCCTTCAAATCAGCCGGCGGCGGCAAGATTGAACCATTGTCGCGGTTGGCGGCTGTGCTCAGCAGAACCGATGCTGTGTCCGAGAGCGGCGGGTTCCGTCGGCCCACTGCGGTCGCCTGATCTCCGACCTGGACTACGCTGCCGCCGTTCTCGATGCTGTTGTTGATGGTCATGATCTCGCTCCGTTGCGCGCCAGCCCTCTGCTGGGGCTTGCACGGAGACGAGCCCGGCAAAGATCAAGAGCCGGGCGGGCGCCGCGCCGGCGGGCTTCCGCCGTCTTGACGCGGTTAAAGCAATGCTTGCGCTGACATCGAAGTCCAGTCGGATTCAGCGGGAGCGCGAGAGTCTGTGTCACCCGTACCTGCTCCTCGATTGCCCTTTCAGCGACGTCCGCTTTGCGCCCCCATTTCGGACGGCGAAGGGCCCGAACCCGGTCCCCAGAACCTGCCATTCGCCGCGATCTGCACGAATGTCGCCGAAGCGGACAAAGCGCGTGCACCTGCCTCTATCACCCGCGTGTCCGTAGCGAACCCGACCGCCACTTTTTGCTATGCAGCGGTCGGCCACCTGGCCAGGCGCCTCATCTCGATAAAGCTGTCTTTGCCGTAGTGGATGGTGTTACGTGAAAAATAAGGCGGCACCTGCATGTCGAACTGCGCGTAGCCACGACTCACATCGCTGCGCAGGAGGTCTGTGCGGCTTGCAATGTCGAGACGAAACCGCTCGCCGGGCCTCAGCACGACCGGCTGCGGCGTCAGGCTGAACAGGAGCGTTACGGGAACGTCGCGCACGAGCGGCTCCGGTGTGTCGACGTCGATCGCGATCTCGGTGGCTGTGGAGCGGGCCTCGTCGATCCGTCGGCACGCCGGCCTGATCATGCCCATTGACAGGATCGTGTAACGTCCGTCAGCCGAAACGACGCCCGTGCGGGCCACGACGTGGGAATCGATTTCGTTCGAGCTGAAGGCAAGGCTCACGGTCACCGGTCCGGTCAGCTCCATCTCCTCCTCGATCGGCAGTTCGAAGGCGAGGGATTGATTGGCGACCGCATCGAAGCCGGCTGCAAGCGTGGCGCCCGGGGGGACCGCCGCCCAGCGGTTCAAGCCGTCGGCCGGCAGATCCGGCGTCAGTCGGTGCGTGTCCGGGTCGGCGCCGTTGGATGTGAGATAGATCCGCAGCGGCGCACTCTGCGGAGGCGGCCAGTCTGCTGCGGAGGCGTAGGTCCCGGCTCCCTGCCGCCAGTAGCGCACCCGCGCCTGGCTCGCATAGCCATTGTCGGCGCCGTAGAGGACATGGTCGAAGAAGGCGAGCGCCTCGAGTTGCCAGTGATAGGCGGGCAGTTCATAGGCGGGAGATCCGATGATCAGCCATTTGCGGTCAGCCGGCGTGCCGGCATTCTCGAACAGGTCATAGGCGCCGAACTGGTGCAGGTTGAGGTAGCCCGGATTCTGCACCACCACGAACGGGACATCGATCTCGCCCAGCGCACCCGATGGACCGCCAGGTAGAGCACTGCTGGCGCGTGTTTTGCCGTCGAGCATCAAGGCCGCGAACAGTTCGCGGGTTGCCGCCGTCGGGGTTTCTCCCTGGAATCCCTTCATGATTCGCGCCATGCGCTTCTTCAGTTGCGGCCACCACAGCCGTTTGAGGGGCGAGTTGGTGATGTGGCTTGCCATCGCGCGCAGGAGCGGCGGCACATGCAGCTTCAACTGGAAAGGCGTGAAATTGGAGCCCATCCAGGTCGCGAAGAAGTCGGGCTGCGGTGCTCCCCCGAACATGGCGATGTGGCGAAAGAAATCCGTGCACATTTCGATGGCGAAGAAGGCCTTCAATGCCGCCGGGCGAAGCCGCGCCACCTGCGGCTGCGTCATGCCATAATAGGACGTGCCGAAGAGGACGACCTGCCCGTCGCACCAGGGCTGTGCGGCGGCCCATCGAATGACCTTGGCATGGTCCTCGACATCGGTGTCATTGAGATAGACGCCATCGGCGCCCGTCGAGCGGCCCATGCCGCGCCGGGCCACGAGGATGTGCGCATAGCCACGGTCGGTGAAGACAGGCGGACTGCCGGTCTCGTTGTTGCCGGTCGGGGCGCCGGCGGCCTGCAACTCCTTGGAATAGGCGGCGAACGCGACGACCGCGGGATAGCGGCCAGGCGCCTTGGGCACATAGACATCGGCCGCAAGCGCGATGGACGGCGCCACCTCGATCATCTGGTCGGCAAGGATACGGCAACCGAGCCCCGACCGCGCGGCCGGGCCGGGCGTCCATCCGGCCAGTTGCTCACCGAACAGGCCGCCTTTCGGCGGAATGAGATTGTCCCAGAATCCCGGTTTCACATTTCCAGCGCGCACGCACGCCTCCCCCATCAGAAGCCTGCCTCACCGAAGAGGGCCGGCTATTTCTGAGAGACACCGGAGCCGGCTTTGTCGAGGGAGGCCAGCCTCATCTCGCGCAGCACCCACTTCTGGGTGTCATCCGGAATGAAGAAACCTCCGATGCCGGACGAGAATAGGAGGTCGAGAGACTGCTCCGTCACGCGCGTCAGTTCCTGTGCGATGTCCTCTCCCGCTTCAGGTCTTGGCGGCACGATCATGATGATGGTGTCTTCGGCCTGCTCGATCACCTCGATCTTCAGGTCCGGTCCCGGGCTATACCCGAACTCCTCGCTCACGACGGCGACGGGATCCGCGAGCAGCCTCGACCGATACTCCGGATCGGTCGCGATGCGCTCGTAATACTGCTCGACGAAATCGGAGCTGCTCATGGCTGGCCTCCCCCTTGCCGAGCCGCGTTACGGAGCGCGAGAAGCTCGAACTTGGCCGCAACTGGAAGGAGCCAGATGAAGAGCCCCTGGCTCGACCAGAGGTCGAACTGGTTGAGCGGCGCCGACGGCGCGGGCAAGCTGGCGTCCCGCGCCGGCGGGATGGTGAAGTAGATCCGGTCGCGCTTCTGCACCACGACCTTTACCTTGATCCCTGGCGGGACCGACATGCCGATCGACTGCAGGGCCTCGGCGGGATTCGCTTCCAATCGTGCTGCGAACGCGTCATCCGCCCAGACCCGTTCGGTCAGTTCTCGCTCGAAATCTCCGGTCATGACCCCTCCTCGAGTGGCATTGATGGGACCGCGCCGAGCCGTCACGTCGCGACAATGCTTACGCCTGGCGCGACATGCACCCGCTATGCCGGCGCCACATACCGCGCCAGATAGGTGGCGACGGCCTGCCAATCCTCCGCCGGCGCGGACATCGCGAGATAGCCGTCGGGCCGCACCAAGGTCAGCTGTCCCGCCGCTTGCGGGGCGCGAAGCTGCGGCTCCAGCAGGGCCGGGAACTGCGACACCAGCAACGCGGCGACCTCGCCGGTGCCGTGCAGGCTGAACCGCGGCGCTTCGGCCGCGCCATAGGGTGTCTCGCCGACCGCTGGCGGCACACGGGCGCCGGCGGTGCTGCCGCCGTCCGACGGTCCGTTGAGCGGGCTCTGCGGATAGCCGATCGCGACCTCGGTGATCATCCCGGCGATGGCATGTTGGGCGGCGGGCAGGCCGAGGACGAGATGCGCGACGAAATTGCGGACATCCTGCAGGGCGTGGCTCTCCAGCGTCGCCGCCTTGGTGAGCCGGCCAGATTCGCGGATCACTTCCGCTCCGACGGGCCGTCGCTCGGCATCGTAGCTGTCGAGCAGCACCGGCGCCGTGGAGATGCCCCGGCTGACGAGAGCCAGCTTCCAGGCGAGGTTGATCGCGTCCTGCATGCCGGTGTTCATGCCCTGGCCGCCGGCCGGGCTGTGCACATGGGCGGCGTCGCCCGCGAGGAAGATCCGGCCGGACCGATAGGAGTCGACCTGTCGTTCATTGATGCGGAAGGCGCTGGTCCACACCGTGTCGGTCAGTGTGATGCCGCCGGGTCCACGGCGATCGATGACCTTCTGGAAGGCGGCCATGTCGAGCGGCACGGGTTCGACATCCGTCGAGGGGCCGAGGCTGGTGATGACGCGATACCGGTCCGGCGCCATCGGGAAGAACATCAGCGCCCCTTCGGGGTGCCAGAAGATGGCGAGTTCCGAGGAGGGAATCGGCATGCCGGTCAGATGAAAATCGCCCTGTGTCCAGTCGAGGCTCAGCGTGTCGCCCTCGAATTCGAGGCCGAGGCGATGGCGCACGACGCTGTGCGAGCCGTCGCAGGCGACGAGCCAGCCGAAGCGCTCCGTCGTTTCCGCGCCGTCCGCGGCGCGCAACGTCGCGGTGACGCCGCCTGCATCCTGCGCGATGTCGGCGAGTTCCGTCGAGAATTGCGGCTCGATACCACGCGCTTTCAGGTGGTGGCGCAGCACGCCTTCCGTCTCGTATTGCGGCGCCATGAGTGCAAAGGGGAAGGGCGACGTGATTCCGTCGAGCTTGATCCGCCCGACCTGGCTGTTGCCGGAGAAGATGTTGGCCACGACGACGTGGTTACCCGCTTTGACGAGATCAGCGGCCACGCCGGAGCGATCGAGCAGTTCCAGCGTGCGCGGCCAGATCGCGACGGCCCGCGACGTGTCCGACGGTCCGGAAATCTTGTCGATCACGCGGACCGGAACGCCATAGCGCGAAAGTTCAAGCGCCATCGTCAACCCGACCGGCCCGGCGCCGGCTACCAGAACGCGTTCCGTCATTTTGGCTCCCCTCAGCTTCTGTTCCACCGGCGAAGATTCAGTGCATCCGTCATGATCTGCGGCGGTCGCGGCGCGGCCCTCGCCTGGCCCGCTTCCCGAGGATCCCCAGCAGCGGATCCTCGGGCTTCGGCGTGCCGGCTATTGTTCCTCTTCGAACAGCCACAGCTCAGCCGTCGGCTGAGGCATGCCGTTGTTCGCCTCGCGCAGGCCCAGGAAGGCCGGGATTCGGCGCTGCTGTTCGGGCGTCAGCGACGCCACGAGCGGCTTCAGCGCCGCGGCGACCGTCTTCAGTTCAGCAGCGCGCGTCGCCTCGGCATCGGCGGTCCGCTCCAGGACGTCAACGAAGCTGGCCGGCTCCGTCGCGCCGGCTCGCTCGGCCCGCCGCGCGGCCGAACTTACGGCGATCTGCCGAATGGCTGTCTCCACAGGCGCCCAAAGCTTCTCCTGATCGGCAGACAGTCCGATCACGGTCTTCAAGGCGATGATGCGGGCGTCGAGGACGGCCTGCGCGTCGGCGGGACTGTAGAGCTCGACGGCTGGCGGGTCGGACGGCGGGGTCGTGTCATCGGCAAGGGCAGGAGGTGCGAAGGCGAGGAACGCGCCGAGCGCTACCGTGGTAAGGAACGTCATTCTCATGATGTTGCTCTGTTGTGTGCTGATCGGGGTCGTTCCGCGAACGGATTATTGCCAGCCGCCGCCGGGAAGGCGGCCGTGATACGGCGTATCGCGGCAATGCCCCCAGGGGCCGCGCCAGAAGCCAGGCGGGCAGCCATTACCGAAATAGCCGTAGGCCGGCGGATAGTTGTAAGCCCAGCCGCCGCCCGGCATGCGCCCCGTATAGGGCGTGTCACGACAATGACCCCATGGGCCGCGCCATGCATAGGGACCGCAGCCCTGGGCGACGAGGACGATGTTGGAGTCCGGCGCCTGGACAGGCGGGACGATCGGTGCCGCCGAGGCCGGCAGTGCCGCCATGGCCGAGAGGCCAAGTGCGGCAAGAGAGGCAAACATATTTTGCACGACAATCATCTCCCTATTGGTCGTGGTAACTCGGTTGCATCTGGCAGCGGCTCCAGGTGGCTGCCCCGTCGATCTCGATACGCCGACACATTCCCCCGGGCATCAGCAGAACTGGTGAAGGCCACTTCGCACCGCCGGCTTCCGTCGCGACTTCCCGCACTCCACATGCAGGGCGCGGCGGACCTCATGCCTTCCTCCAGGCGGTCGCGACTTCGATCAGGCACGGGCGCCCGGTCTTCAGTGCCTCGGCGAACGCGGCAGCGAAGGCTTCATCGGTCGTCGCCCGCTCGGCCTCGAGCCCATACCCTCTCGCGATGTCGACGAAGTCGATATCCGGCACATCCAGTGCCGGCACGCCGTCGGCGTGTAGTACGCCGGCGAACCATCGCAGTGCGCCATAGGTGCCGTTCCGCATGATCACGAACACGACCGGCACCTTCTGCTGCGCGGCCGTCCAGAGGGCGGTGATGCTGTAGTTGGCCGACCCGTCGCCGATGACCGCGATCACTTGCCGATCCGGTTCGGCGAGCTGGACGCCGACAGCCGCCGGCATGGCGAAGCCGAGGCCGCCCGCCGCGCCGAAATAATAACTTCCCGGCTCCTCCCAGCGCATCCGCTCCCACATCGCCTCGATGGTCGAAGTGGATTCGTTCACATAGATGGCGTCGCGCGGAGCGAGTTCGTCCATGAGGTCAAGGACCCGCTCCGCGGTAAGCGGCGTCTTGCCGGGAGCGATCCGCTTCGGTGCCATCCGCGGCGCCGGCGCCGCCCGCCCGGACTCGGTCACCGCGTCGGCGAGTGCTGCGAGAATGAGGCCAACATCCCCGACCATCGCATCGCCCATCGGCGCTCGCGCGGCCTCGTCGGGATCGAAGGTGATCTGGATCAGTTCGGCTCCAGGCGGCAGCAGCGGACCCGGCTCATACTCGTGATAGCGAAACACGGGGGCTCCAGCCACCAGCACCAGATCATGCCCGTCCAGCAGCTTGGAGATGCCTGCCATGCTGGCGGGCAGCAGGCCGCGGAAATTCGGATGGGTGGTCGGGAAGGGACAGCGCGGTGCCGAAGGCGCGACCCAGACCGGCGCCTTCAGGCGCTCAGCGAGCTTGACGGCGTGTTCGTTCGCTCGCGCCGCGTCCACATCGGGCCCGAGAATGAGGACCGGATTAGCACTTCGGTCGAGGCGAGCCGCAAGATTGGCCGTGGCATTGGCGTCCAAGGCGCCCGCGGCGTTCACCTTGCGCTCCAGCAGCCGCGATGATTCGGGATCCGCGTCCTTCGCCCAATCGTCATAGGGAATGGAGAGGTAAACAGGCCCCGGTGCCGGCAGGCGAGACATATGCAGAGCGCGGCTCATGGCGAGGGGGACATCCTCGGCACGCGCCGGCTCATACGACCATTTCACCAGCGGCTTCGGCAGCATGGTGGCGTCGATATTGGTCAGCAGCGGCTCGATGCCGATCATGGCGCGGGTCTGCTGGCCGGCCGTCACCACCAGCGGCGAATGCGAGTTCCAGGCATTGGCGAGGCCGCCCATCGCATTGCCGGTGCCGGCAGCCGAATGGAGATTGACCAGAGCCGTGCGGCCGGTCGCCTGGGCGTAGCCGTCGGCGATCCCGATCGCCACGCCTTCGTGCAAGGCGAGGATGTAACGAAAGTCGCCGGGGAAATCCTGCAGGAACGGCAACTCATTCGAACCAGGATTGCCGAAAATCGTCGTGATGCCGTTGCGGCGGAGCAAGTCGTAGGTCAGTTCGCGGATGGTTACCATGATGAACCTCGGGAACGGCCGCCGATCGCGGACCGGCACAATTCGGCAGAATAGGTCGGCGGAACATCTTGCTGTTTGATATCACGCAAAAGTTGCAGCCAGTCCAGGAGGTCGCCGCCGTCATTCGGTCGGCGTCTCGTCCCGCTTCACCGGCGGTCCCAGGAACTCGACCTGCCATTTGATTCCGAAAGCATTCAGCGCCTTGGTGTCAGGAAGGCCGTTGTGCATCACGCCGCCGAGCTCGGTGAAGAAGGCCGCGGCGTCGAGCGCCGGCGTCATGAGAATGTACTGCCGGGCCGGCGCATCGGTCACGTTGACGAAGCCGTGCTCGACGCCGCCGGGAATGCAGACGACATCGCCGACCTCTGCGTAGAAGCGCTTGCCGTCGGCCTCATAGAGATACCGTCCCTCGATGACGCGGAAGATCTCGGCTTCCGGATGACGGTGTCGGGGCGGTCCAAAACCCGGCGCGTTTATCGTCTCGATGAAGCAGAATTCGTTGCCACTTGCCGCGGGCGGCATTCGCACGAACAGATCGAGACCGATGGCAGGGATCTTGATGGGAAGCTCGGTTCCCTTGGAATGAAGGAAGGTGACGGTCACTTGGATGGCTCCCTGTGTTCTGGCTGCCGGGCACGGCGTGCAAATCGGTCTGCCGCGGCGCGCTCTCTTGCCGGAATTCAACGCATTTGGCTGTGTGGATCGAGATAGACGGGCGCAGAATGCCTGTCGCTAGTGTCGGACGCATCCTCAGAACTGGTGACTTCTGGACAGATCCCGCGAAGGCTACGATTTTGCGGGGGCTGCGGTCCTGGACTGGCCGGCGGCATTCGCCTGAGCCGTTGCGGTGCTGCCCTCGATCCCGGCCATGATACCCCCGGCGTCGGCGGGATAGCCGGCGCTGATGCGCTCGCGGGCCTTGGCGGTGAAATAGGCCGTCGTCCAGGCAAAGCGTTCGCTGGTCTTGGCCAATCCAACCGCAGGAGCGATCTTGGCCATGCCGAGCGGAAGACCCGCCCACCCCCAATTTCCCTCGGTGACCTCGTCGATCACCGTGAGAATGCTCTTGCCGGCGCTCTTGCTGCTGGCGGGGCTCTTGTCGGCGTTCTCGCCACTGACACCTTTCGCCTTGAGGATCGCTGCCGCGACCCAGTCATGCACCTCGTTCTTGTGCTCGGCGTTCATGTAGCCCTCGGGAATGGTGACATGAACGAGGAAGCGACCCGGAGGGTACACATAGGTCTCGGCCGTCTCGCCGCCCGCCCACCAATCGTCGGTCGATAGCTCGCGAAACAGCACCCAGGCGAAGGCCCGTCCGCCGAATGTGTCGCCACCGCCCTCCATGCGGATCATGATCTGCGTCAGGCGCTCGGCGAGATCGGCCTTGGTGGCCGGATCGAGATCGCCGGCACGGTACTGGACTTCCATAATGGGCATATCAGCCTCCGTTCGTTGGCATCAGGTCGTTTGGCGCGGGCGCCATGCGCTTGCAGCGAGGCGACCGGCAGGTCGACCAATTTGGACATGGAGCGAGTTCGGCCGCCGGATCCTTGCCGAAGACTTGACGCGCCAACGCGGCCGCTGCGCCCGAGCAGGACGATGCGAGCCCCGCATCAATGGCCGGCATGCTCGCTCTCCCACGTCCTGATATTCGCCTCGTCAATCATCACGGTCTCGACGATCAGGATGTCGCTGTCGTCATCGATGATCTCGATGTCGAAGCCGTCGACGCTCGATAGGCCCATACTGTCGCGATGGCCGAGTTCGGTGCCGGAGCATCCGATCCTGCCCTCCCGCACGAAGACATAGGTCCCGTGTCCCAGTGTGCGCGGGGCGTAGCGGAAGGTCCTGCCCTTGTCGGCGATGAGGCGCGAGACGCGCAGGTCCTGCGGGATCGGCAGGGCGCCGTCGGCATTGCCGACGAGCTGCACCAGCTCGTTCCGCCGGCGGCGGAAATCGAAATGGCCGCGGTGATAGGAGGGTGGCAGGTAGAGCTGCTCGGGCAGGACCCAGAGATAGATCGCCTGCATGTCCTCCGTGGTGATGGACAATTCGGAATGCTTGCCGCCCGAGCCGGCCGAGAAGACGTAGTAGTCGCCGGCGCGAAGCTGGTCGACCATGCCTTCCCCAGCCGTGTTCACATGCGTGAGCTGCCCCCCGAACACGAAGGCGCAGATCGCGAAATTGTGGTGCGGATGCATGTTGTAGCCGCATCCGGCGCCATGGAACACCTCGTCGCCGAAGACGCGGATCGTGCCGAAGCCGGGCCGACCGCCCTGATATTCGTGGAAGTTGAAGCTCGAGGCCCGCGTGACGAAGCCGTCGGGATGGCCCGCGATGTAGGATGACCGCGATCCGTCGGACTTGATCAGATCATGACCGCGTTCTTCGTTCCGAATGATGAAGGACTGGCTCATCTGTGTGGTTCCTTGCTGAGCGCCGCTCACGCGGTCCGGGCCAGGTCGGGGCCGCCAGGGGCGTAGCCGACGACGATCATTTCGAAGAGGTGCTTGGGTGTGCCGCAGTCGGGGCAGACCCAATCGGCGGGAATGTCCGCCCAGCGCGTTCCTGGCGCGATGCCGTGCTCGGGCAGGCCGAGCGCCTCGTCATAGGAAAAGCCGCAGCCAAGACACATCAGCCGCTTGAAGGGTTCGTCCGTCATCGCTCGTCTCCTCCGGGTAATGTGTAACGCGCTACGTTTGATGTGTGACGCACTACTAGATCGGATTTGGAATTGCTGCAAGGGGGAAAATCGGGGGAAGCGCAAGATTGCCGGAGGGGCGTCGATGCGGGGCCTTGGCCGGGGTCAGCGGGGTCCTCGGCAATTGCCGCCGCGCTGCGCCCGCTGCGGCGCTGCCCGCCGACGAAGCCGTCGGAGATGACGAGGTCGTTCGCGGATGGGGCGCGTTCGGGAAAAATAGAGGGCCCGGCCGCCGGGCCGGCACCCGGGTGTGGCGGGCTACTGCCGCAAGCCGCGCAATCCGTTGGCCACCGGCGCGCTGTCATTCCTCGACGCTGCCAGCAGAGCCTCGGTAAAAATGGGCTCCCAGGACCGGATGTGATGGCGCATCAGGGTCCGCAGGCCCGCCGCATCGCCGACGTCGGCCAGATCGAGGATCCGATAGTGCTCGGCCACGGATTCCCGCTGCCTCTCAAGTCCCTGATCGGACGAGATGCCGTACAGCCGCATCTTGTCTCGAAACGCCATCACGCTTTCGGTCAGCAATTCGTTGTCGGTCGCCTCGACGAATGCCTGATGGAAGCGCCGGTCGGCTTCCAGATAGTCCGCGACATCGCCGGCCTCGACCGCACGGGCGACCTCATCAGCCATGGCGCGCGCCCTGGCGAGATCCTTCTTGCGCTTCAGCGCCACGGTCTCGGCCGCATGAACCTCCAGCAGCTCCCGCATGTCGAACAGATCGCGGAGTTGCGCCAGAGTCGGTGTCACCACCTTGAAGCCGCGATTGCGCAGCGGCTCGATAAGCCCGGACCGTGCCAGCTCGAGCAGCGCCTCGCGCACCGGCGTGGTCGAGACGCCAAGCGCCGCGGCAAGGCTCGGGACCGAATACATTGCGCCCGGCCCGCTGGCTCCCGAGATGATCTCGGACCGTACCTGCTGCAGAACCTGTTGGCGAAGATTGCCGTCGGACGGCCGTTCCAGAATTGACATGAACCCTATGTAGCGCGTTACCGGGGATAAATCAAAGGTCTTGCCTCGCCATCGCAATTGTTAAGAATGGACGCATCGCACGGGGGCGGCATGCAGGATTTGCGGAGTGGGCGCGGCGGCGGCTTGGAAGCGCTGTCGAATCGCGTGGTCGATCTCGCCGATCGCTGGTTTCCGGATGCCTATGTCTTCGTGCTCGCCGCCGTCGTTCTGGTGGCAATAGCGGCGGTTGCGCATGGCGTCTCCCCCATGCAGGTCGGCATCGCATTTGGCGACGGCTTTTGGTCGCTGGGTCCCTTCACGCTGCAGATGACCTATGTCGCGATCGGCGGATACGTGGTCGCAACGTCCCCGCCGGCGGCGGCGTTGCTGCGGAGAATTGCCGGGCTGCCGGCTTCCGGCCGCTCCGCCGTGGTCTGGATCGCGCTCGTCAGCATCGGCCTCTCGCTCGTCAACTGGGGCCTGAGCCTGATCTTCTCGGGCCTCCTCGTGCGCGAGGTCGCCCGCCGCACTGATATCGCGCTCGACTACCGCGCCGCCGGGGCTGCGGCCTATCTCGGGCTTGGGTGCGGCTTCACGCTGGGGATCAGTTCGTCGGCGGCGCAAATGCAGGCCAACTCGGACAGCATTCCCGCCTCGCTGCTGCCGATCACCGGCGTCATCGACTTCTCCCAGACAATCTTCACCTGGCAGAACGGGCTGATGATCGCCGTGATAACGGCGGTCGCCGCAGCCGTCTGCTATTGGACAGTTCCCGGACCCGGCAACGTTCGAACCGCGAGCGACCTCGGCGTCGATCTGTCGATTGCCGAGCCTGAGGCGGTTCAAGGCCGACGCCCTGCCGACTGGCTCGCCGACAGCCCGATCCTGACCATCCTCTTTGTCGCACTCTGCCTGTGCTGGATCGCCAACCGTTTCGTCGCGGGCAGTCCGATCCAGCACCTTTCCGGCCTCGACACCTATAATTTCATATTTCTGCTCATGGGCATCCTGCTGCACTGGCGGCCCAAAAATCTGACTAACGCCTTCGCCAGAGCCGTTCCAACCGTTTCGGGCGTGCTGCTGCAGTTCCCCTTCTATGCGGGAATCGCTGCCATGCTGACGGTGCCACGAAACGCGGCCGGCCAAACGCTCAGCGATGCGATCGCGACCTTCTTCATCGGCGCGTCGTCCGGCCCCACGATCTTCTCAGGGGTGGTCGGGCTCTATTCGGCGTTCCTGGGCCTCTTCATCCCATCTGCCGGTGGAAAATGGGTCATCGAGGCGCCCTATGTCATGACGGCGGCCAAAGCGGTCGGGGCTCATCCAGGATGGACCGTCATGGTCTACAACATCGCGGAAACATTGCCGAACTTCATCAATCCGTTCTGGATGCTACCGCTTCTCGGGATATTGGGTCTCCGAGCAAAGGACCTCGTCGGATTCACGGCAATGCAGTTCATCGTCCACCTTCCGATCGCGCTGATCCTTGGCGCAATCCTGATGTCGACGTTCAACTAGGTCGCGGCACTGCGAGAGGCGGAATTCTCGCATGAGCAGGACCGATGCCTGGCGGGGAGCGCCGGGCGAAGACCGCGCGCCGTGGGTACCACGCGTTGAATCGGCGGCGAAAATTTGGCAATCTCCGCTCCTCGCACGGGAGCTGGTTGTGGTCGACATTGAGCGTGATCTCGCCGATTGCGTCGGCGCCATCTACCAGGCCGGTTCCGGTGACGACAGCTGGCTGGAGGTCGGCGCGCGCATCTGTCGGATCATGGATGCCCAAAGGATCGTGCTGAACCCCGGCGGGCTCGTCCGGCCCAGCAATCTCCTCATGCCTTCCGACGGCAGCGAGGCCGCCTATGTGGCTCATTTTCACGCGATGGACCCCTATGCCGCCCAGGCCCGTCGCGACTATGCGCAAGCACGCAGCCATCATCTCGGCAACGCCAAGCTCGGTGCCGAACTCGTCGCCGAGAACGATTTTCTCCGCAGCGAATATTACTTCGACTTCGCTCGACACCATGAGCGCCGTCACATGATCGGGGGTATGGCCGGCCTCGCCGACGCCACGCCTGTGCTGGTTTTTCGCGACGACCGGGCGGGCGCGTTTGACCCTACGCATGTTCGCCTGCTTCGAGCCCTGATGCCGCACGTACAGCGTGCTCTGGAGCTTCACCTGCGCCTCGCGCGCGATGAACACGCACGCGCCCTGACCCAAGCAACGATGGACACGCTATCCGTGGGTGTGGGGGTCGTGGATGCGGGACTGAAGATCCGCCTGGTCAACGACATGGCCCGTCGATATTTGACGGGTCCTGAATCCGGCCTCGTGTTCAAGCGCACGGGACCGTTCGCCGGCAGCGGCATCTACCTCACCGCCCTGTCGCGCGAGGATGCGGCGAGGCTCCGACGGCTTGTATCCTCCGCGACGTCCGGAGGGGCCGGAGGGTCGATGCGCCTTACGTCTGGCGACGGCTCAACCCTGGCCTTGATGGTCACGCCGGCGCCGCAGCAGCTTGCCAACGATGTACACGCCATGGAAGGCGATCACGGCCGCGAAGCGCTTGCTCTCCTCATCCTGAGGCCCATCGATCGCAAAATGTCGCCCCAAGCGGCCATTCTGTGCGAGATGTTCGAATTCAGCCGGGCCGAGGCGGAAGTCGCGGTCGCTCTTTCAGGTGGCGCCAGCGCCGAAGACGTGGCGCGCGGACGCGGCGTCGCGCTGATGACCGTCCGCAGCCAGATCCGCGCGATCCTGGGCAAGGCGGAGGCGGAAAACCTCAGAGACTTCGAGCGGACCATGGCGACCGTCGCTTTGCTGGCTCCACAGTCGCCTTAGCGCGCCCGCGCCGGCGTGCCGTTCCAATCGGTCTTGCCGCCATTTGGTTGCTCGGCGCGAACGTTGACCACAAAGTGGAGTGCGCCATTCGGTGCCGGGCCGTTCGGGGCCGCTTAACGACCGGAAATCGATCAGCCTCGGACCAAAGGAGTTGCACGATGGAAGAAGAATCGAAATTGGCCCGGCCGGCACCCATGGAAGGGCATGGTGGCTACAATTCCAGATCCGCCGTGCAGGCCTCGACGGCCTCACCGGCATTGCCCCGCCTTGAACGGGCTGCCGTCGACGTCCCCCTCTCGCCGGGCAAAGGCGCGATCGTCGTTGCCGACTACGGGGCTTCCCAGGGCCGCAATTCGCTGATGCCGATGTCGATCGCAGTGCGGCGTTTGAGACAGCGCCTGGAGACAGGCCGGGCGATATCGGTCGTCCATACCGATCTTGCCGACAATGACTTCAGCGCCTTGTTCGAATTGCTAAACACCGATCCGGAAAGCTATCTGAAGCAGGACCAAGGCGCCTTCGCCAGCGCGATCGGACGCTCCTTCTACGAGCAGATCCTTCCCGATGACAGCGTGACACTCGGATGGTGCGCCTGGTCCGTGCAATGGCTGAGCCGAACGCCGGTCGCAATTCCCGACCATGTGCAGGTTGCCTACAGCAAGGACGACGCCACGCGCGCCGCGTTCGCAGCCCAGGCCGCCGATGATTGGCTGGTCTTCCTGAAGCATCGCCGCCGCGAACTGCGGCCAGGTGGCCGTCTCGTCATCCTCACCATGGCCCGGACCGATGATGGCGACTTCGGCTACGGGCCGCTTCTGACGGCGATGTATGACGCGCTGCGGGAACTGGTGACCGAGGGCGTGGTCCAGCAAGAGGAGGCGGCGAGGATGGCTATCCCAACAGTCGGACGGACGCGTGCGGAGTTCGCCGCGCCCTTCACGTCCGGTGAAGTCTCCGGCCTCGAACTGGAGCACATCGAGATCTTCGAAGGCGACGACGCGATCTGGCGTGATTTCCTTGCCGACGGCAATGCGACGGCGTTTGGCGCGCGCTGGGCTGCGTTTTCGAGGGCATCGGTCCTTCCAACGCTTTCGCGTGACCTTTCGCAGGGCGCGAGCGCCGAGCGCGTTCGAGGCTTTATGGATCGGATGGAGGCCGGCATGGCCGCGCGCCTCGCAGTCGGGCCGGACCGAACGCTCATGCCGCTGGCAATAATCGTCGTGGCAGCAGCTGAAGAAGCCGATCCAGGGCCGCAGACGGCATAAGAGGGGGATACTATCGATGCCGGCCGGCGTGGCTTGAGGTCCATCCCGTCGCGCTAGTGCGGGAAGCCCGACGTTACTGCCATTGGAACGCGCTGGGCGCCCCCTTTGACGTTCAGTCACTCGCGAAGTTTGGCCATCTCACCCAATACGTCGCCGACCGGCCTGCAGCGCCTCTCAAGGCGGACCCGTAACCAGTTCTGACGATGTTACGTCTGGGCCGGCGAGCTAAGCCCGGTTCCATCAGACTGCGAACCGAACCTTCTTCTCATCCCTTCATCTAAATCCCGCCGGACTGACAGCAGCGGCGCGCCCAAGGAGGCATCCATGTCCGATCGCTTCGAATCCACTCGCCCGGCCGAGATCGCCCCGTTTGTCGGAAAGCACATCATCTATACCTACGCCAATGGCTGGCAGTACGAGATGTACTTCAAGAACGAACGCACCATCGACTACCGCGTCCATGGCGGCATCGTCGGCGGGCGTTGGGTGAAGGGGCAGGAGGTCCACATCGTCCGTCTCGCCGACGCTGTGTACAAGGTCTCCTGGCACGAACCGACCGGCACCTGCGTCAGCGTCGCCTATAATCTCAAGGAGAACGTGGCCCACGGCGCGACGTTCTTCCCGCATTGGATCGAACGCGAGCCAAAGAAAATCATCGGCTTCCAGAATGAAAAAATCCCCCTGATGCAGCAATATCGCGACGCAGGCCCCACCTATCCAACCCTGCTGGTCGACGAATTCGCCGAGATCACCTTTGTCGAGGATTGCGGGCGTGACGATGAGAGCGTCATCTCCTGTGCGCCTGAAGACCTGCCGCCGGGTTACGCCACGCGGCGGAACGTCAGCTGATTTGAGCCGGTTCCGGTGCTCGAAAACCCGTGCTCCAGGATCGAGGTCGACGCGGTCGATCGATTTCCGCCTGGCGGAACGAATTTTCCTACGCCATCAGGCGTGAAATCTCGTCTGCAACATTCGTCGCGGTTTGCCTGAGGAGCTTCAGCGTCTGCACGGTGCTCCTCGCACCCTTCTCTCCAAGGAAGAACATGTGGTTGCCCGGCAGCGTCGCACTGAGCCGCTGCGCGGCGTCCCTGACATGCTCGTCCAGCTTCGCCCACTTCGCGGAGGGCAGAGCGGCGAGCTTGTCCGGTCGGGAGAAGATGAGGGTCTCACATAGCTGCTGGGTGATGTAGACGCCCCATGTCGAGCGGTCCGTGAGAGCGTGCCGGGCGTCGATCACAGAGGCGTGCGTCATCAGGGCGAGCGGCGGAAACGCACCATATTGCGCCGTGCCTATCTCCAGCGCGTCGCTGGCTGGATTGCGGACGAAGGCTCCGTCTCTGTAGCGCATGGCCGATGCCGCAAGCCCTACCGGGAAATCGCCGGTCATCTCGTCGGTGAACCTGTCGGCATCAAGCACCGAATGACCGGCAGCCGCGTTCTGATCCGCGAGGCAGTGGAGCAGCCAGTCGGCGTAGGCGCCCTCGATCGCGGCAAGGCCGCTCGGCGCTGGCTTCAGATGATCGAGCCCGGGCAGAGTATTGGGGAGCGCCGATGCACCCGCCATCGCGACGAAGAGTTCGATGCCCTTTCCCTTCCGTCGTAGCGCTGCATGAAGCGGCTCCGCGATCCGCCCGGCCATGCTCCAGCCAAGGACGATGACGTTTGCCGGCAGATCGTTCCGGTCCACGTAACGGGCGATGATCTCGGCGCTCTGCTCCGCCCAGTCCGTGATCGAAAACTGCGGGAATGTAGCGTTGAATACCCTGACGTTGTCGATGGGATAGGAGAGGACCAGCGAAGCGAAGCCTTCTTCATGCAGCCAATGGCAGAGGAAATCGGCGGCCCTTTCGCTGGGCGGTCCGTAGGCGATGCGACCGAGCACCCCGCCACCGGTGACGAACACGACGACGGGAAGTTCCGGTCGCCCGGCTTCGAAACGCACCATAGCCGGATAGCCGGCCGCCTCGGTCAATTCCTCGCGGGGATAGAGCATCGGCTATCTCGTCTGGGCTTCTGCGGTGGCGCGCCACGTCACGGTCAAAGCCGCGCCGAGCATCACCAGCTGACGACGATTGAGATCACAGAAAGCCAGTCTATCGGTCCCCTGTTTTCACCGGAACTCTAGACGCATGGAGCGGTCCCAATCAAATCGCCCACCTCGTTTTGCGCCTCGGTCAGAGGATTATTCCAGCATCAACGAGCATGTCGCGTGCCGGCTGGCCGAATAGGGTCCAGCTCAGATTGGCAGCTATCAGCTGCACAGCGCCAATAGCAGACTAGCGGCTCCCGGCCCCAAAGCTGACGGGCTGCAATGCGTCCCGCCAAGGGTCCCGAAGCCCTCGGCGGGATCCGCGCGGCCGTCCCGTCGTAAGGCAGGTCGGTGAAGATCAGATCGATTGTCCCCTCCCCGACCAGCCGACCGACATCTTCTGGCGAGTGGGCATCGCCGCAGAGCAGCCGGTGGCTGCCGAGCTGCCAGAGATCGCCCGTCCGTGTGACGGCGGTGGCTGGCAGCGGCGGGATCAGATCGGCCGCTGCGTCCGGGCTCGATGGTGATGCCTCGCGCGACCGATCGAGCGTCAGGTCGACCTCGGCCAACGAGAAGCCGGTCAGGGTGACATCGACGTCGATATCAACCAGCGCCTGCAGCTCGACGGCGAAGATCTCCATATCCCAGCCGGCATTCAGCGCCAGCTTGTTGTCGGCGAGCACATAGGCGCGTCGCTCCTCGGCACTCAAATGCGACAGCTTCACCGACGGGACAGCGGCGATACCCAGCTCCTTCGCCGCCAGGACGCGGCCATGGCCGGCCACGATTTCGTTGTCGTCGCTGATCAGCACCGGGTTGGTGAATCTAAACCGCTGGATGCTGTCGGCGATCTGGCGGACCTGTCGCGTTGAGTGCGTGCGCGCGTCGCCCGAATACGGTCGTAGCGCGGCAATCGGCATGACTTCAATCGAGAGGTAGGAGGATCCCATTCTCGTCCTTCCTGGCACTGTCCGGCCGCCGGAGAGGCCGCGCGACTAGGAACAGGATGAGAACATATGGGCGGCTGGCAAGCGAAAATCGAGCGAATCCAACACTTTCGAAGCGGGCGGGTCCTTAAGAGCCCCTAAGAGGTTTCAAGGGCTCATAGGGGTCACTAAGGGGGCCTTAATGGACCGCCAAGAGATGGAGGGATTGGAGAACGAGGTAGCGACGGTACTATCGATACGATTAGGGCGTCTTCGGACAACCCTCGTCGACGGCGCGCATGGCGAATCACTCTCGCCGGAAGTGCTACTTGGTCCCCTGTTGGGTTCCCCGCGCGAACGAGTCCGCAGGCGTAGGCGTCACCACGTCGAACTGGTCGCGCGTGTGCGCATAGGTGTGGCCGCCCATGCGTCCCACGGCATCCATCTTGATCTGGTCAATGTGGTGGTCGGCCGGGTTGACGGCATCGCTGCGCACATAGAGCCCGACGACTTGCCCGAGGATGATCTCGCGCGCCGAACCAAGCTCCAGCGTCATATAGCGTCGGCACTCCAGAGCAGCAGGCGCCTCCAGGATGCGCGGGCTCCTGACGGCTTCGCCAGGAACCGTGTGCAAGCCCGCCTGCTCTAGTTCGTTGACGTCGGGCCCAAACTTGATCGCGCAGATCTCCATCTGCTCGACCATGGCGTCGTCGCAGATATGGACCGTGAACTCGCCCGTCTCGCGAATGTTCTTCGCCGTGTCCTTGAAGCGCATGTCGGCGTAGTTCTCGACGCAGATGGCGACGATCGCCGGCTCATGCGTCAGCACATTGAAGAAACTGAACGGCCCCGCATTGGGCTCCCGTTCCCGGCTCATGGTCGTGACCAGCGCGATCGGTCGCGGAATGACCGTGCCGATCAGGAGCTTGTATTTCTGTCGCTCGGTCAATTTCGCGAAATCGAACCGCGTGTGTTCCTTGATCTCGCCCATCAGCGTCGCTCGTCACGGAGGAAAGGCGTCAGCCGCTGCACCGCGATCAACACCAGCACAGTGATGGCGATGAGCACACCCGATATCGCGGCGATGCGCGGATCGAGCGTGTCCTGCAGCATGGCGAACATCTCGAGCGGCAGGATGGTCGTGCCGGCCGGCGCCAGGAACATTGGCAGCGAGACATTCTCGATCGACTGGATGAAGACGAGGAACATCCCGGCATAGATGCCGGGCGCCAGCAGCGGCAGCGTCACGCGGCGGAAGGTCGCCCAGCGCGACGCACCGAGCAGCCCAGAGGCGTCCTCGAGGCTCTGGTCGAGTTGCAGCGCGATGCTCGATGTGGCGCGGAACATCAGCGGCCCGAAAACGACGACATTGGCGAGGACGACGAGCCCGGTCGACGGGCTGACATGCATCAGGTTAGCGGCGATCAGGAGCGCCAGCCCGTAGACCAGGCTCGGCAGCACCATCGGGGCGAGGAAAAGAGGTTCCAGCGCATTCGCACGCCGTGCGCTGATCCGGGCCATGCCGAAAGCGGCGGGAACGGCGAACACCAGCGATGCCAGCACGGCGAAGACGGCGATCTTGAGCGTGTTCCACGCCGCCTCGACCCTCAGAGCTGCCGTAAGAAAGCGCTTGTTCCGGGCCTCGACATGCGTCGGCCACACGTCATCTGTCATCATGTCGCGCAGAACGGACGCCGTGCGCGACATGGCATTCGCGAGCGCAAACGGCATTTGGTCGGCCGCGCCCTGAAGCTTGGCCGTCAACCGCTCGAAGTCGCTCAGGTCAAAGTGGACGCCACTGTTGTCGAGGTCTGCGGAAATGCTCGCCTTCGAGAAGAGGCCGGTGCTGATCCCGGCCACGGCAACAATCCCGATTGTTCGACCGTCCGCCTCGCCGAGCAGAGCGGTCGTCTTGCGGTGTCGGCGAGCGCTGCGGGAATAAGGGGACCTTCTGCCCGCCGGCGGCGACGTTCAACGCGCCGGATCGGGCAAAAGGCCCGGGCGAAGCCTATCCGGCGACGCGAAGTCCGTTGGAAGGTGTGAGCTGACCGGCCGCGATCTGGCGCCGACGGCGCGCCCGCTCCCGGTCGCCGTTGGGGATAGTAGAAGCCGCTCGACTTGGGAGCGGCGCGCTTGCGTCGCACAGGCTCGGCGATCGGCGGCCCGAGGGGCGTCTCGATACGATGACCTGCATGGATCGAGAACAGCCCTGCCCCAGCGGCAAGAAAGAGCGCCCCAGCGTAGGCCGCGTTCGTGTAACCAAGGCGCATCTGCGCTTCTCCCGATGTCGATAGGTCGACGGCACGACGCGACGGCCGCGGCAACGCGTTCGCGTTGAAGCGGACGGCGGCGGTTCCCATGGCGGCCGCGACGTCGCGTGATCGGAACGCTAAGACCTGATCCGAGCGGGTGGGCGATCGCGCCGTGCCGAACTGGTGACTGAGCTAGAAACGAAGCTCGAGGGCGAGCTTCCGGACGTCGTCGGCGATCTCGGATCGCTGTTCAAAGAACCGATCCGGATCTCGCCGCGAGACCGTCAGGCGTTTGATGCGCTCCTCGATCTGGTCGAGCCGGGACGCGAGGTCCTGGCGTCTATCGACCGGCACTGCGCCTGGCCGACGGTCAAGCGTCCCCTTCACGACTGTGACGGATCGCCCTTTCACGGTGATCGTGCGCATGAACCCTTTCGGGCTCCTATCGTTGGAGAGGACAGGATCGGTCGCGCCACGACCGATCCCGCTGTTGCCGCCGACCGACCCGGCCGAGGAGCCGCAGGCCGCCAAACCTGCGGTTTCCGAGTTCGCAAAGAAAGAGCCGGACCTGAGGGCCCGGCTGGTCAAAAATCTGATTGCCGATGGAGCATCGAATCGGGCCGCCTCTCGGTCGACGCAGTTCGCCAGCCCATCAACTGACAGGGCGTTTTGTGGTACATTCCCCACACGGCTTTCAAGGTTTTCTTGACGGATGATCTCGCGCTGGTCACTAATGCCCCCGTAGCGCGCTGCCGGTCATCTCTGTACCAGCCTTTTTACCAGAGACCGCACCAGCCCCCTCCTCTCCCCTCACTCACCGATCTCTGAAAGCCGCCATTTTGGGGCCAGAAGTGCCTCCGGTGCGAATCTCCCCCTCTCCGCTATTAAGTCTATGTAATAATAGAGACTTTTCTTCCCGATAGCTCCTCGTGTGGATCCATACTGGATCGGCTTGGCACACTTTTGACATAGGTCGTTTTGCTATGGCCACAAATCCGGACGCGTGGGTCGTCGTGGCACGCTCAGGTGCGCGAAGTCGGATTCCGACCCTCACCAAGACATTCCAATCGAAGGATGCAGCTATTCGGTGGTCTCGGGTTTTACGGTGCGGCCGTCATTGACCGGTTCTCGCGGCGCGTCGTTGGCTGGTCGATGAGTGGGCCGGGCCACGTCTGGGACAATGCTGCAATGGAGACCTCATCGCTCAAAACCGGGCGGACCGCGCGAAATCTATCGCACGCGCAGTGAGGCAAGGGCGGATGCGTTCGATTGCATCGAGCGCTTCTATAATCCGACACGCAGGCACTCGACCTTGGGGTATCTCAGCCCCTTGGACTTCGAGAAGCAGGCTAACTTAGCCGAGCCTCGTGTCCATAAAACCGGCAGCAGTTCAGTCCTACATTACCGCCGGCGCTCATCCGGCGGTGCGCACGAACCGACCCGCCGTCGGCAGATGAGTGCAATCTAGGACCAGTCTTTGCTAGAAAAGCGATGAGAGCGCCCTGCATGCTCGACGCCCACGAACATCAACCATGGGGCATGGTGGAAAGCCGTCAGTCCGGTATCGAGGTGCGAACGACGGCTCTGCGCCAAGAATAGAAGCTGGCTCTGCGCCCAACAGCCGACATTCGACTTTGCGCCAGGGCTCGGCTGACGGCATTGGAGATGTCAAACCGCTTGGCGCTCGGACAGAATGAAGCGCGCGCTGGACATGATTTCGATTTTGTCTGGGGCGATATTGGTATAGCTGCGCCGCGTACCGCAAATCGCGCCGTTGTCGGCGAAAATCTCGATGATGCCTCGGTCGTAGATGATGCGCAGGTCGGCCGCCAAGGCACACTCCGCCTCATAGCGGATCCGTCCATCATCCTGCGGGAGCCGGACTGAAACGCGACCGCCCGTCACCACGATCTCAAATGCTAGAGCATCGCGTTCCGTAGCGGCAACCCTTGAGCCTTCGAGGTTGCCCGTTATGAACAACTCGAACGGCGCGTCGTTCAACTTGAAGCTTCCGTCCGCTTCTCTCACCAGAGGATCGGCACGCCAGGCGTTCTGAAGTTCGGCTGACGGCCGCATGAGGAGCCGCCCCGTGCTGTCGAGGCTGATCTCACGCGGAAGCGACATCTCGCCGGAATAGGGCGAACCGGCGGGCTTGCGGTCTTCCCAGTTGAACAGCCAGGCGAAGGCGACCTGCCGTTCGCCTGCCCGGAAGGTCTGCATGGCGTAGAAGTCGGTGCCAAAGTCCAGCACCTGCAATTCGCCCGTATCGGGCACGAAAGCATCGTCCTTGAATTCGCCGACAAGGGCGAAGGAGAGATTGTGGCGGCCCGTCGCCGGCTCCGTATAGCCGACAAAGGCCATGAGCATGACCCACTTGTCACCGAGCGGGAAGAAGTCGGGACATTCGACTGCTCGAGCGCCGTTTTCGCGGTAATGTGCCGGCGCCCGATATATTGGGCCGAGATAGGACCAGTCGATCAGATTGTCCGAACCGTACAGGAGCACCGCCGGATCGCCGAAGAGCGCCGAACCGAGCGCCATGCGATAGGCGCGGGCGCCCTCATCCCACCAGACCTTGGGATCGCGGAAATCATGATCGACGCCATCCGCTTCGGGGCGTACGGCGATGACCGTCTCGACGCTGGTAGCGTGGAGGAGGCCCCGCCCCGGCCGCGCCAGCTTCTGCACCTCGCGATAACCCTTGAACAGGTCATAGGCCGGCAGGCGCTCGGTGTAGAAGAACATGCGGCTGCCGTCGCGATCCTCGAAGGCATTGCCGGAAAAGGCGCCGCCCGTGGCCCCGAGCCGCCAGAGATTCTGCTCGGGATGCAGGAAGACCGGCAGATGCGTCCAGTTGAAGAGGTCCGTGCTGACCGCATGGCCCCAGTGCATCGGTCCCCAGTCGGTACCGGCCGGATGGAACTGGTAGAAGATGTGCCAGGTTTCGCCGATCTTGCAGAGCCCGTTCGGGTCGTTCATCCACTGGCGAATCGGCGAGAAATGCATCACTGGCCGCGCGGGGTCGGACCGCAGCCGGGCATCGATCTCCGGACCGGTGCGCAGGGCCAACCCTTCGGCGCCGAATTCAAAGATCGTGATGCCGGTCTCGGTCACGGTCTGCGGGTCATAGCCATAGGCCCAGAGGATCGCCTCGCTCCGATCCCATTCCAGGGTGACGACGCCAACCTCGCGGTGGTGATAGCGGAAGAAATCGGGATGGGAGGAAAAGGCGGGCACTTGCCAGAGCAGATCATCGTCTCGCACGATGCGGATAGAGCCCGGCCCTTGCGCCCAAAATTCGAGCTGATAGCTGGCGGAAAGCGTGATCGTCGACTTCAATTCGGTACCCCTCCCTGCCCCGGCGCGGGCGTGCCTCGGAACGCATTGACGCTCCTGTCGAGCTGAACCTCGGCATCGCTGCCGGAATCGAGGATCGTGTTGTGGCTCGATTGCGGCTCGACCTGCACGGCGATCACCTCGAGGGCAGCGAGGTTCCTCGTCGAGAGGATCGCCTCGACCTGCGTCGCGAAGCAGTCGCTGTTCAGTGGGTCGCTCGCCTGCGCGGCCTCTGTCGTCGCGACGATATGATTGTTCGCGACGTAGTTCCCCCGGCCCGAGACGATCCGGATGATCACCGGCTTTTCGCCGGCCGGCTTCAGAAACCTGGTGTCGATCGTCTCGGAGATATGGTTGGCGATCACCGAGTTATTGTCGCCATTGAGATGGAGAAGGCCGAATTGGTCGTCCAGCCCATTATTGTAGCCCATCATGGGCGCCCAAGGCTCGCGATCGCGCAGGAAGTGGTTGGACGAGACCAGGTTTTCCGAGCAGTTGCCGGAGAAGATCAGCATTCCCGGATAGAAGGCGTGCAACCTGTTGCCGGTGACGGATGACCGGACCACGCCCGAGAACTCGATACTGCTGCGCCCGCGCGGGAATACATTGTTGCCGGACACGAGCAGACCGCCGAAATTCTCGGCATAGATCGAATAGCCATCATAGCCGGCGCCGATCAGATTGTTCGAAATCTTCGAAGCCTGGCCCATGCCGCGCAGTTCGATGCAATTGCCGCATTCGCCGATGAAGTTGTTGTCGATGGTGGAGGCATCGGCATGGTGCGAGACGATGCCATGCTCCAGATAGACGAGGCCCATACCCGTAATCCGGAACGAGTCGTTGGCGGTCGCGACATGGATGCCGGTCTTGCCGTTTCGATAGGAATTCTCGACGTCGCCATGGCGAGCTTCCGTGAAGTGCAGGCCGTCAATGCAGAAATCGGCAAACTCGACGGAGCTGATGCGCGGATTGCCGGCGCGCCGCACGAGAAATGCCGCCCTCCCCGCCTCGCCCTCGCCAGCGCCATCGGGGATGTCGACGAGGACCCGACTGCCGCCGGGCCAGATCTCGTGCCACTGCTTCAGCTCGTCCGGCGGCGTGTTGAAGCGGATGCTCGACGAGGTGAAGCCGTGTCCGGATCCGACAATTCGCAGGAAGCTGATGTCGATGACGACCTGCGTGCGCAGGCGAAAATCGCCAGGCGGGATGTAGATCACCGCGCCCGGCTTGCCGCCCTCATGGAGATCGGAGACGGCCTGCCGGCGCTTGATGTCCGCAATAATGCTGTTGATGACCGCGCCGATATCCTCATGCGGATTGCCGACCGACCATTCCGTGACGTTGTAGACATTGGCGCTGGACATTCCGTGCTCTTCCTCGGGCATTTCTGTTTTCGCGCGCGAGACCAAGGGCGGCGCGATCCGGCGGGCTGCCGGCGGTTGCTGGGGTGTCGAAACATCCTGCCGTCGAGCGTCCCTCGCCCGCGCCAGACCCTGTTGATCCTGTCGCGTTCGATTGCGGGCCACCGGGCTAGCCTTTCACGGCGCCGAAGGTCAGCCCGCCGACGATCTGCTTCTGCAGGATGAGGGTGATGAGAATGACGGGCAGCGAATAGAGGACGGCGGCGGCGGTCATCGGCCCCCAGGCGAGGCCATAGACCGAGTTAAACTCCGCAATGACGATCGGCGCCGTCTTGCTGTTCTGGGAGGTGAGCAGCAGGGCGAACAGGAATTCGTTCCAGCTCGCGATGAAGCTGAACAGTGCCGTGATCGCAAGGCCGCTCGGCATCAAGGGCAGGATGATATGCCAGAAGGCGCCGAAGCGGCTGCAGCCATCGATGCGCGCCGCTTCCTCGAGTTCCTTCGGCACGCCTTCGAAGAAGGCCGCCATCAGCAGGAGGGCCAAGGGAACGGCAGTGGATGTATGAGCGAGAACCAGGCCGATACGGGTATCGAGCAGGCCCAGCGTCTTCATGATCTGGAACAGCGGGACACCAAGCGAGACCGCCGGCACCATGCGGGTGATGAGAGCGAACAAGAGAAAGAGGACGGTGATCTTCCGACGATAGAGCGCGGAGACATAAGCCGCCGGAACTGCGATCAGCAGCGACAGCAGCGTCGTAAGGACCGCGACGATGGCCGAGTTCAGGAATGCCTGGGGCAGCGCGGCCGTGCCGATGACCGTGCCGAAATTCTCGAGCGACACGCGGTCGGGGAAGAAGGAAGGCGGGATCTGCTGGACGTCTGCCGCCGGCTTCAGCGACGTCGAGAGCAGGTAGACGTAGGGAAGGGCATAGGACAGCACCAGCATGAACGCGACCGCATGGATGACTGTCTTGCCAAGGTCCAGAGGTTCGCGATCAGACATTGTCCTTCCTCCAGATCTTCCAATAGGCGAGGCCGGCCAGCGCAATCATGAAGGCCAGAAACAGCGTCGCCGATGCCGAGGCCTGGCCGAGGTCGCCATAGCGGACCATGCGCTGATAGATGTTCATGGACAGGACTTCGCTGGCTTGTCGCGGCCCACCCTGGGTCTGGATCCAGATCAGGTCGAAGGTCTTGAGCGCATCGATGCCGCGCACGATCACGACGACCGCAAGGACCGGGCGCATCATCGGCAAGGTGATGTGCCAGAAGCGGTTGACCGCGCCGGCACCGTCGATCCGGGCAGCCTCGAGAACATCCTTCGGTATGTTCGTCAGTCCGGCGTAGCTGACCAGAGCCACGAATGACGTCGTCAGCCAGATGTCGGCGACGGCGACCGAATAGATCACGATGTCGGTGTCGGACAGCCACTTGATCGCGCCGGGGTTCGGAATGATGCCGAGCGCCGCCAGCCCGTAGTTGAGGATTCCGATATTTCCGACAAGGAGAAAACGCCAGAGCAGGCCGGCGACGATCGGCGAAATCATTAAGGGCAGGGCAAAGACGGTGCGGTGCCAGTGTGAGTGCCTGGCGATCGCGGCAAAGAGAAGTGCTGCGCCGAGGCCGAAGACGATCTCGAAGACGAGCGCGAAGATCGAATATTGCAGCGTCCTGACGGCGGATTCGAGGATCCGCTTCGAGGTCAGCACGTCCGCATAGTTGGCAAGACCAACCCAGACACGGCTCGACGGATCGATCAGCTTGACGTCGAAGAACGAATTATAGACGAGCAGCACAACCGGATAGGCAACCAGCAACCCCAGGAACAACAGGGCAGGCAGCAGCATAAGCAGCACGAACCTGCGTTCGTTCATCGCCCCCTCCACTGTTTTTGTTGATGTGCCGAGGCGGCGGGCGACCGCCTCGGTCCGTGATGCGCTGGCGTTTATTGTTTCAGAATGCCGCGCGCGGTGGAGGCCGCCTCCTTGAGCAGATCCGCCACGTTATCCTTGCACTCGAGGGCCCCCTGAAATGCGGGCATGACGGCTTCGTCGACGAGTTCCTGATAATGCGCATTGAGCGGCCGGCCCTTGGTTGCCGGCGCCGAGAGCGTGGCCATCAGCGGTCCGAAATGCTCGTAGCCGGGCTTGCCCGAATAGCTCGCATAGGCCGAGTTCGTCGCCGCAAGCCCAAGCGGAGCCTCGATGCCGAGCGCGTTGTGGGCGGTCTCGTAGGCGATGAACTTTCGCGCCGCGTCCTTGTGCTGCGACGTCGACGGAATGACGTTGTACCAGGGCCCGGGAATGCCTGCGATCCCTGCTGGACCGGCGATCATAGGCGCCACGCCGACCTTGCCGGCGACCTTGCTATCCGCTGGCGTCATCTTGTAGGCGTGGGCCCAGAACTTCATCATGGCCGTCTGGCCCTGATAGAACAGGTTCTGCGCCTCGCCCCAGCTGATTTCGAGCGCATTGTCAGGCGCTGATTTGTCTTCGCAAAGCGGCGCCCGGTAGTTGATGAGCGCGTCGATATGGGCCTGGTTGTCGATAATGACATTGCCCTGGTCATCGAGGATCACGCCGGGCGAGCCGGCCTGCAGCACCTCGGCCATCCATTCCTCGGACGTCCCGCCGATCACATCGGTGCCGAACATGCCGTCCTTGGTGAAGAACTTGGCCATGTCGCGCCATTGCTGCCAGGTGGCTGGCGGCGCGAGGTCGTAGCCATATTGCGTCTTGAAGGCCGCCTTGTTGGCTGCATCTTCCCACAGATCCTTGCGGTAGAAGACGATCTCGGCATTCGCCCAGGCGGGCATGCCCATCGTTTTTCCGCCGACCTTGGCGTCGGCGAGAAGGGCCGGCGGAATATCCGCTTTGACGGCATCGGTGAACAGGTCGCTCAAATCCTCGACATGATCCGCGAAGGCCGCATTCCAGACGACGTCGATGGTCGCGACGTCATAATTCGACGTTCCCGAGGCGATCTCGGCCGTGAGCTTGTCGAAGACGCCCTGGTAGGGCACCTCGACGAAATTGACCTCTATGCCGGTGTCCTTGGTGAAAGCATCGGCGGCCGCCTGCTGAAGCGAATGACCGCCGCCTTCGACAAGCACGTTGATGGCTTCGGCATGCGCCACGGACGTTGCCAGAGAAAGCGCGGCTGCCGCGCATAAGAGCGTCTTGTTCATGTCCCCTCCTGCTTTTTGCCCGCGGAAGACGACCGGGAGCGCTGGGACCATATGCAGCAATGTCGACGTCGTCAATTGGCTATGACAACGTCGACATGCATAATGTCGACGTTGTCGGTTGCGGTATAGTTTTGGTGACGATAGAGTTCCCGGGAGATTGTGGGGGAGCGTGGATGGTCAGTATCAAGGATGTCGCTCGCGTGGCCGGCGTGTCGGACAAGACTGTGTCCCGAGTGGTCAATGGCGAGCCGAACGTCACGGCTGACACGATCGAGAAGGTGCAGCTCGCCATTGCCGGTCTGGGCTACATCCCGAACCTCGCGGCGCGCAGCATCAGGTCGAACCGTACCGATATCATCGGCATCATCACCGATTTCATTTCGACGACGCCCTATTCCGGCGACATCGTCCGGGGGGTGCAGGATTGGGCGGGAGCCAATGGCCGAACGGTGCTACTGGCCAACACCGATGGCGACCAGGACCGCGAAGCCAATGTCTGGCGGACCTTCAAGGCCCACCGTATCGATGGCGTACTCTATGTCGCGATGTATCACCGGGTCGTGGTGCCTGCGGCGGGCGAAGTCTCGATCCCGACGGTGCTGGTCAACTCCCATGCCGAGGACGGGTATTCGTATCCGTCGATCGAGCCGGACGACTATGGCGGGGCCTATGACCTCACCCGGCACCTGATAGACCTTGGCCACCGCCGGATCGGCTACATCCGCCTGAACCCGCTTCTGCTAGGGGCCAATCAGCGGCTGGATGCGTTCCTCGCTGCGGCGCAGGCGCACGGCCTTTCAGAGAATGACATGATCATCCGTCTCGGAATGGAGGGACCGATCGGTCGCGAGACGAACTATGTCTATCGTGAAGCCCTGGACATTCTCTCCCTGCCCGATCGCCCGACAGCGCTCGTCTGCGGAAATGACGAAATGGCGCTCCAGGCCTACCTCGCCGCCCTCTCCCTCGGCCTGCGCATCCCGGACGATATCACGATCGTTGGCTTCGACGACTTCCGGACGGTCTCGCTTGGACTCAAGCCGGAACTCACGACCGTGGCCCTGCCCTATTACGATCTGGGATGGCAAGGCGCCGACATGCTGGATCAGCTGATACAGGGCAAGGGCGGCAGCGAAACAGAGCGACGCGTCCTCAGGTGTTCGCTGGTTACACGACGATCCAGCACGCGAGTGTGCTAGGCGTTCAGGCCCTTTTTCGCCATCAGCCTCACAAGCCATTCGACAAACACCCTTACCTTGTTGCTCAGATGCCGGTTCGGCGGATAGACGACGTAGAGCGGCACCGGCTCGATATGCCAGTCAGGCAGAACAGCAATGAGCCGCCCGCTGGCGATCTCATCGGCGACCATGCAGCGAGGAAGCTGGCCCGCACCGAGGCCGGAAAGAACCGCCGCCGTGTAGCTGCGTGCGTCATTGACGGACAAGGCGTAGCGCGGGTTGATCTCGACTTGTTCGCCGTCCCTTTCGAACAGGAACGACATGCTCCGATTGCTGGGCGGCATGAAGTAGCCGACGCATTGATGGTCCGCTTCAAACTGGGAGGGATGGTTCGGCATCCCGTACCTCTCCACGTAGTGGGCGGAGGCGCAGAATGTCAGGTCGACTTGGCCCACGCGTCGCGCAATCAGGGATTGATCGGCAGGCTGTCCGCCCCGCAATGCGACATCGACATTTTCGGCAAGATAGTCGACGTTCCGGTCGCCGACACCCAAGTCGATATGGATATCTGGAAACTCCCGGTTGAAATCATCGAGCGCGGGAATCACGATCCAGTCGGCGAAGATGCTGGCCATCTCCACCCGCAAGCGGCCTGTCGGGGTCGAATAGGACTGGGACAGACTGCCGTCGAGTTCGTCCACTTCGGATATGATCCGCAATGCGCGCTCATAGTAGAGCGCGCCGTCCGTCGTCACCATCACCCGCCGCGTGGTCCGATTGAGCAGCTTCGTCTGCAGGTGCGCTTCGAGATTTTGGACGAGATTCGTCATCGAGGCTTTCGACAAACCGAGCGCTTCGGAAGCCTTGGTGAAATTGCCGGTATCGACGACCCGGATGAAGGCGCGCATGGCCAATAGCTGATCCATATCCGAGGGCGCCTCCCGCTGGGGTCATTGTTCAAAATTTCGAATAGTGTAGTCGAATATGGCGTCCTTATTCAAGGCGATGAATAATGCTAGATCACTGAAATGACGCGAGCTGCGACCCCCCGCAGCCTCAACATCCAGAGTGAAAAGCGTGATTGCCGTCCAAGTGAGAAATGTGGAGTTGGAGCAAGTGGCGGGAGGCTGTGTGTCTGCGCAAATCTATCAGGGCGCAGAACCCACCAAGTACCCACCTGTCCTTCTGTATTTTCACGGCGGTGCGTTCATGCGCACAGGCCTCGAAGAGTGCCCGCTCGCCCGGTGTTTTGCTGCCACAGGCGCAATCGTCGTGGTGCCGGACTATAACGCGCCGTTCGGCGGTGTGTTTCCCAGACCCTTGGAAGTCGGTTTTTCGATTTTCTCCACCCTTGCGAAAAAGTGCGCCGGATTTGGCGACCGAAAGTCTCTCCTGATTGTCGGCGGCGAGGAGTCGGGTGCCAACATCGCGGCTGCCGTCGCGCTGAAGGCACGCGATCATTTTGCCAGCGAACTGGATGGCCAGGTGCTCGCTTCGCCTCTGCTCGATCCCTTCATGGGCTCGCCCTCCTTTCGCAACTCTGACGATATCGGGATGCGCCACCGCTGGGAGAATGGATGGGTCCATTATCTGAGCGGCGGGATCTGTCATCCATACGCTGCCCCCTCCATGTGTTCGCGCCTTCGTGACGTGGCACCGGCACTCCTGCTGACGTCGGACGACGACCCCCTGCTCGATGAGGCGAGAGGCTATGCCAGGCAGCTGAGGGATGCGGGGGTTCAGGTTCACCAGCACGCTCTTCCTGCCGGGACCGGTTGGCCATCCATCTACGGTGGCGACACGGGCCAGGCATCGTCGTGGCAGGATGTCGTAGGCAGCCATTTTTTAAGTTTCACCCGCGAACTCGGCACCCGGTATGCGCGGCTTGAAACCTAGTTGACCATCGCCGGCATCCACCGGCCGTAAGGAAAAACAATGACACCGACTATCAAGCGCTGGGCCCTTGCGGGCACCGGTCTGGGACTGGCTGCGTCCGTTTTTACCGCTGCCATGCTCCTTGATCTTCCCCTGAGCACCAATGCATCGGCATCGGATGGGGTGCTGCAATCCCCCGCAGTGCCCGTCACCGTCACCGTCATCAAGGCTCGTGACGTGAACCGATGGCAGGAATTCTCGGGCCGCCTCGAGGCGGTCAACCGTATCCAGATACGCTCCCGCGTCGCAGGCGCCATCCAATCCGTGGACTTCCGGGAAGGCTCGCTCGTGAATGCGGGAGACCTCCTCTTCACGGTCGATCCGGCGCCCTATCAGGCCGCCGTCGCCCAGGCAGAAGGCCAGGTGGCGTCGGCCGGTGCAAAATTGAAACTTGCAGCGCTCGAGTTGGAGCGCGGACGGCGACTGTCGCAGACCCAGGTCATATCGCAGAGCACGCTGGACCAACGCCAGAATGCCGTGACCGAAGCGCAGGCAGCTCAACAGACGGCTCAGGCTGTTTTGCAGTCGGCGCAACTGGAACTTGACTATACGAAGCTCTATGCGCCGGTCACCGGTCGCATTGGCAGGGTCGAAATCACAGTCGGCAATCTGGTCGCGGCCGGATCCGCCTCGCCTGCCCTGACAACGCTTGTTTCGATCGATCCGATTTACGCGAGCTTTGACGTGGCGGAGGATATTGCGGCGCAGATCCTCGCCAAGCTACCGACAGCTGACGTGGCCAATTCGCCAATCGAAGAGATACCCGTCGAGATCCAATCGCCTTCGGAAGATGGCTCGCCTATTCGAGGAAAGCTGCAGTTTATCGGCAATCAGGTCGATGCCGCCAGCGGCACAATCGGGGTCCGCGCCGTATTCTCCAATCCGGGTGGCAAGCTTATCCCCGGCCAGTTTGTTCGGATCCGCATCGGCGAACCGAAGGCCGAAAAGAGGATCCTCGTCAGCGAGCGGGCTATCGGCACTGACCAGGACAAGAAGTTCGTCTTTGTCATCGATGCAGAAAACAAGGTGATCTATCGCCCCGTCCAGATCGGCGACAGTGCGAATGGCGAGCGTATTGTCGAAAGCGGACTTTCGGCAGGTGACCGGGTGGTCGTCAACGGCCTGCAACGCATTCGTCCCGGCGCAATCGTAGCTCCGAAGGTCGATGAAGCGGTTGCTGTACTGAAATAGAGGCCACAGCGGAGGCCGCTAAGCTCCGCAAAATATCGAATACTTCTCATCAGCCTGCGGAGCGATCCGGGGACTAGGACGATTCACGCTAATTTCGTCCCAGAGTAGGACTTGGAAATGAATATATCGCGATTTTTCATCGATCGCCCCGTGTTTGCCGGCGTGCTGTCCGTTCTCATCGTCGTCGCAGGCCTGATCGGCATGAGGTCGCTGCCGATCTCCGAGTATCCAGAGGTCGTTCCGCCTTCGATCGTCGTGCGGGCGACCTATCCGGGGGCAAATCCCGTTGTCGTCGCCCAAACCGTAGCAACGCCTCTTGAGGAGCAGATAAACGGCGTCGAGGACATGCTGTATATGAACAGCCAGGCCACCTCCGATGGCGTTCTGACCCTCACGGTAACCTTCAAGCTCGGCACGGATCCCGACAAGGCACAGCAGCTGGTGCAGAATCGCGTCTCGCAGGCGGAACCCCGCCTGCCTGCCGAGGTGCGCGCGCTTGGCGTTACGACCATCAAGAGTTCGCCCGACTTCATCATGGTGGTGAACCTGGTTTCCGACACCGATCGCTACGACATCACCTATCTGCGGAACTACGCGACCTTGAACATCAAGGACCGTCTGGCTCGCACGGAGGGCGTCGGCCAGGTCCAGATTTTCGGCGCCGGCGACTATGCCATGCGCGTCTGGATTGACCCGGAAAAGGCGGCACAACACAGCCTTGCCGCGAGCGACATCACCAATGCCATCCGCCAGCAGAACATCCAGGCGGCCGCCGGCACCATCGGCGCTTCGCCCGCGCCTTCGTCCACGGACCTGCAGCTGAACGTCAACGCGCGTGGCCGCCTCGGTACTCCCGAGGAGTTTGGCGACATCATCGTCAGGACGGGCTCGAACGGAGAGATAACGCGGCTGAGGGATGTTGCCCGCGTCGAGATGGGCGCGGCTGACTATACGCTGCGCTCGCTGCTGGATGGCCGGCCGGCTGTGGCCATTGCGGTGCTGCAGGCGCCAGGCTCGAACGCAATCGAGATTGCGGATCAGATCTATTCCACGATGGATGAACTGCAGCTCGCGATGCCGGAAGGCGTCCGATACGAGATCGTCTATGACACGACCAAGTTTGTGCGCGCTTCCATCGAGAAGGTCATCGATACGCTTCTCGAGGCGATAGCGCTGGTCGTTCTGGTCGTCATCCTCTTCCTGCAGTCATGGCGCGCGTCCATCATCCCCCTGATCGCGGTTCCGGTATCGATCATCGGTACCTTCGCCGTCATGTTCGTATTCGGATTCTCGATCAACGCCCTGACGCTGTTTGGCCTGGTGCTGGCGATCGGTATCGTCGTCGATGATGCCATTGTCGTCGTCGAAAATGTCGAGCGAAACATCGAGATGGGGCTCAGCCCCCGGGAGGCGACCTATCGCGCCATGCGCGAAGTGTCGGGGCCGATCGTCGCCATTGCACTGGTGCTTGTGGCGGTCTTCGTCCCACTGGCGTTCATCAGCGGGCTCTCCGGCCAATTTTATCGCCAGTTCGCCCTGACGATTGCGATCTCGACCGTTATTTCCGCGATCAACTCCCTGACGCTTTCACCTGCCCTGGCTTCCCTTCTGCTACGGGACCATCACGCGCCAAGGGACCGGCTTACGCGCATTATGGACTTTGCTCTTGGCTGGTTCTTCCGCGGCTTCAACCGGATGTTCGGCTCCGTGTCCCGTGGTTATGGCAAGGGGGTCGGCGGCCTCATGTCGCGCAAGAGCATCGTGATGGCTATCTATCTGGCCCTCGGCGGCGCGACATATCTGGTGTTCAACAGCGTGCCCGGCGGCTTCGTGCCGGCTCAGGACAAGCAATATCTGATCGGCTTCGCGCAGTTGCCGGACGGGGCCTCGCTCGACCGCACCGAGGCTGTCATCAAGCGGATGAGTGCGATTGCGTTGGAACAGCCAGGCGTCGCGCATGCGATCGCATTCCCGGGCTTGTCGATCAACGGCTTCACGATTGGCTCGAACTCCGGCATCGTCTTTGCGGTCCTTGACGATTTCGAGAAGCGCAAGTCACCCGAACTGTCGAGCGGCGCGATCGCGATGCAGCTGAACGGGAAATTTGCAGGGATCCAGGACGCCTTCATCGCCATGTTCCCGCCGCCGCCGGTCAACGGCCTTGGCTCGACGGGCGGTTTCAAGCTTCAGATTGAAGACCGCGCTGGCCTTGGCTACCAGGCGCTCGACAACGCTACCAAGGACTTCCTTGCCAAGGCCGGCCAGACGCCGGAACTGGCCGGCTTGTTCTCCAGCTTCCAGATCAACGTGCCGCAGCTCTTCGCTGATATCGACCGGCCGAAAGCCGAGCAGCTCGGCGTCGCGGTCACGGACGTCTTCGACACTCTGCAGATCTATCTGGGATCGCTTTACGTCAATGATTTCAACGCCTTTGGCAGGACCTATAGCGTCCGTGTCCAGGCCGACGCGGCGTTTCGGGCATTACCCGAAGACATCGGCCGGCTCCGTGTCCGCTCAAAATCGGGCGAGATGATCCCCCTGGCCGCGTTGCTCAAGGTGGAAAGTGCCAACGGCCCGGAACGGACAACCCGCTACAATGGCTTCCTGGCCGCTGACATCAATGGAGGTCCGGCGCCTGGATTTTCGTCAGGTCAGGCGGAAGCGGCAATCGAGAAGATTGCCGGCGAGACCTTGCCCGCGGGCATCGATTTCGAGTGGACGGACCTGACCTACCAGCAGATCCTCGCCGGCAATTCGAGCTTCGTCGTCTTCGCGCTCGCCCTGCTGCTTGTCTATCTGGTGCTGGCGGCTCAATACGAGAGCCTGACTTTGCCGGTTGCCATCATTCTGATCGTGCCCATGGGCGTGCTGGCGGCTATGACGGGCGTCTGGCTCATCGGCGGCGACAACAACATCTTTACGCAGATCGGCCTCATGGTGCTGGTGGGGCTGTCCGCAAAGAATGCGATCCTTATCGTCGAGTTCGCCCGCGAACTGGAATTTGAAGGTCGAAACCCGGTGCAGGCGGCCATCGAGGCGAGCCGCCAACGCCTTCGGCCCATCCTGATGACCTCGATGGCCTTCATTATGGGCGTTGTTCCCTTGGTTGTTTCCGTCGGCGCCGGCGCGGAAATGCGCTCGGCCATGGGTGTCGCCGTATTCTCCGGCATGATCGGGGTCACCTTCTTCGGCATATTCATGACGCCCGTTTTCTATGTCCTGATGCGCCGGGTAGCGGGCAATCGCCCTCTCGTCCAGCACCACGTCCAAGTCTCCGATGGCGGTGAAGTGAAAATCGTTTCTTCAAGCAGTGCTAACGTATGACGTATTCGAGGTAGCCACTGGATTGGCCGATCGCAATGCCCGGATCACATGGGTGATTGCAATGAAGCAACCCTAGATATTGGCTAAGGATAGCCAAGGCGATTTCTCAAGTCCGGAGCATGGAGCGTAGTCTAGTTCCGTGCTCCGGACTCACACTCCAGCTTTCTCTCCAAGCCAGTCGTACTGCTGCGATCACGAGGCAATCAACTTCACCACCGAAGGCATCAAGGGCGAGGATGTTCGCGATCTCATGACGCTCGCCGTCGAGACCGCTTCGGACCGGTCGATCGCTTCCGGCCGTCACCGAATGGCTGACCGACACCGGCACCGGCTGCATCGCGCATGAGACACGGCGCTTTGCCCGCGAGATCGCGCCTCGAACCGCTCACCAAGCGCGTCGGCCGCCTCCAAACAGTATTAGGCACGGTCTGGTTGCAAGCCTCGAGGACCGGTAACGCCGACACCCAGCGCCGATCCGTTTCCCTACCTCAGTCGACATAACGCGCCGCAGCAATCGCCTGAAACCCACTTCGCTTGTGCAATATTGGGCCGATCAATCACGCGAAACGACAAAATAGTATCGGTTCCGGATTGGGAACGAGGTGGCTGTCGACGCTTCACTGCCTCATGATTGCCAGATCACGGGGAGACGATCCGGCGGTCAAGATCAAGAGGCGAAAAGCTTAGATCTCGGGAGGGATATGATGAAGCCGGATCTTGAAGTCGTTGAGATCGGTAGGGGACAGTCGTTCACCGCTTGGGAACATGGTTATCCCTATCGAACCGTACGCTGGCATTTTCATCCCGAGTGCGAGATCCATTACGTCGTAGCGACTTCTGGCCATTATTTCGTCGGCGACTTCATCGGCGACTTCGGGCCGGGCAATCTCGTGATGACCGGGCCTAACCTTCCTCACAACTGGGTCAGTCATGTCTCGCCCGGCGCCACCGTCTCGTTGCGCAGCCGCGTGGTCCAGTTCCGCGAGGACTTTCTGACACGCATCAGCGACGTGTTCCCTGAAATGTCCGCCTTCGCTTCCGTGCTGGAGACCAGTCGGCGGGGCGCTCTGTTCAGCGAAGCGGTTTCGGGCCGCGCGGCAGCGATACTCGCCGAGTTGATTCCTGCGCGGGGACCCCGCCGGGTTGAGCTGTTCGTCAGCCTGATGTCGACCCTTTCGGACGACCGGCACCTGACCACCCTGTCGAGCCCGACCTATCGGCCCGACCCCTCCGGATTCATGTCGGTCGGCGTCAACAGGGCTCTGTCCTATATCAATGAGCAACTGACCGAGCCTTTCGGCGAAAACGAGCTCGCGGCCTGCGCCGGCCTGTCGGTCGGCACCTTCTCGCGCAGCTTCCGTCGCCATACCGGCATGGGCGTCGTCGAATATGTAAACCGGCTCAGGATCAACCTCGCGTGCCAGTTGCTGATGAACGAGCCGGACATGTCCGTGACGGACATCTGCTACGCCTGCGGCTTCAACAATCTGTCCAACTTCAACCGGCAGTTCCTGCGCCGCAAGGGAATGCCGCCGTCGCGCTTCCGCGCGCTGCTCAACGAAAACAACGTGGTCATCGCCGCCTGAGGACGGCGCAGGTCAAGGGAGGTTCGCGTCATGTGAATTTGGGAGGCACCCGACCGCGGGTCCCGCGGTGCCGGGGCGGCTGGAGGGCCGTCCGGCGGGGTGATGAAGGCGTGGTCCTGGAGATCGCGTCATCAGGGGCCGTGCTTCTAGGACCGATCGAACCATGAATGCCTCTCCGCGCCCTGCGCCGGGAGCCGGTTCGGTCTTTCGAAAACAAGGGGAGTGAATTGATGCAGAATTTCTATCTGAGGACGGCAGCCGCCGTCGCCGCGCTCACGCTGTCCGCTGGCGCCGCTCTGGCTGGCGACACCGTCGCCTTCCTGATGCCGGACCAGGGCTCCACGCGCTATGAGCAGCACGATTTTCCCGGCTTCAAGGCCGAGATGGCGAAGCTTTGCGCCGATTGCACGGTCATCTACCAGAACGCTACTGCCGACGCGACGCTGCAGCAGCAGCAGTTCAACTCGGTGATCTCGCAGGGCGCGAAGGTCGTGGTGCTCGACGCAGTCGACTCCACCGCCGCCGCTTCGCTGGTGGCGCTCGCCCAGTCGCAGGGCGTCAAGGTCATCGCCTATGACCGTCCAATTCCGGACAAGGCGGCCGACTATTACGTCTCGTTCGATAACAAGGGTATCGGCAAGGCGATTGCCCAGTCGCTCGTCGATCACCTGAAGGCAACGGGCGTGCCGGCCGGCGCTGGCGTCCTGCAGATCAACGGCTCGCCCACCGACGCCGCCGCCGGCCTGATCCGCGACGGCATCCACGAGGCGCTCGAGCCGTCGGGTTACAAGACGCTTGCCGAATATGACACGCCGCAGTGGACCCCTGCCAAGGCGCAGGAATGGGCCGCCGGCCAGATCACCCGCTTCGGCGGCGATATCAAGGGCGTGGTTGCGGCCAATGACGGCACCGGTGGCGGCGCTATCGCCGCCTTCAAGGCGGCTGGCGTCAATCCTGTTCCGCCCGTGACGGGCAACGACGCGACCATCGCCGCGCTGCAGCTGATCATCGCCGGCGACCAGTACAACACCATCTCCAAGCCTTCGGAGATCGTCGCCGCAGCCGCGGCCAATGTCGCCGTCACTTTCCTGAAGGGCGGCACGCCGGAAGCGAAGACGACGCTCTACAAAACGCCGTCCGAACTGTTCGTGCCGGCTGTCGTCACCGCCGAGAACATCAAGGCCGAGATCTTCGACAAGAAGATCCAGACCCCGGCCGAAGTTTGCACCGGTGAATATGTCGACGCCTGCAAGAAGCTCGGCATCGAGTGATCAAGGCGGAACCAGCCCCGGCGGACATTCGCCGTCGGGGCTGGATCCGATCCGGTCCGACCCATTGAACATGACGCGACAGGACAGGGTGCGACAGGCATGACGACATCCCCGAATTCGACCGAGCCGGTGTTGAGCCTGCGCGGCATCACCAAGAAGTTCGGCGCTGTCTCCGCGCTGACCGACATCGATCTCGACGTTCATGCCGGCGAGGTGGTCGCGCTGGTGGGTGACAACGGCGCCGGAAAGTCGACGCTGGTCAAGGTGCTCGCCGGCGCGCATCAGCCCAATGGCGGTACGATCCGCTTCGCCGGCAAGGAGGTCCATCTCGATACCCCCGCCACGGCCATGCAGCTCGGCATCGCCACCGTCTACCAGGATCTCGCCCTCTGCGAGAATCTCGATGTGGTCGCCAATCTCTTCCTTGGCCACGAACTTTCGCCGGCGCGCCTCGACGAGGTGACCATGGAGGTGCGCGCCTGGACGCTGCTGAAGGAGCTCGCCGCACGCATTCCCTCGGTGCGCGAGCCCATCGCCTCGTTGTCGGGCGGCCAGCGGCAGACGGTCGCCATCGCGCGTTCGCTGCTGCTCGACCCCAAGATCATCATGCTCGACGAGCCGACCGCCGCGCTCGGCGTCGCCCAGACCGCCGAGGTACTCAACCTCATCGAGCGCGTGCGCGATCGCGGCCTCGGGGTCATCATGATCAGCCACAACATGGAGGACGTACGGGCGGTCGCCGATCGCATCGTCGTGCTTCGGCTCGGCCGCAACAACGGCGTCTTCACCCGCGAGGCGAGCCAACAGGACCTGGTCGCCGCCATTACCGGCGCCACCGAGAATTCCGTTTCCCGTCGCAGCGAGCGCCGCCAGGCGCAGGCCCAGGCCGCCGAGGTGTCCCGATGAGTTCTCCCGTTCCCACGCCCCCGGAACCGCAACGCGGATCGATCCCACTCGACCGCGCCGATGTGCGGCTGCGGACCGATGTCGGCTTCGCCGGTGCGCTCAGCAGCTTCTTCGACAAGGTCCGTTCGGGCGATCTCGGCATGCTGCCGGTCGCGGTCGGCCTCGTCGTCATCTCGGCAGTGTTCACCAGCCTCAATCCGGTGTTCCTGCTGCCGAACAACCTCGTCAACCTCCTGTTCGACTGCGCGACGGTCGGCGTCATCTCGCTTGGCATCGTCTGCGTGCTGATCGTCGGCGAGATCGACCTCTCGGTCGGCTCGATGAGCGGCTTCGCGTCGGCGATGGTGGGCACGCTCTGGGTCAACCAGGGTTGGCCGGTGGGACTTGCCATCCTTGCCGCGATCGCCGTCGGTGCCGTGGTCGGCTATCTCTACGCGATCCTCTTCAACCGGCTGGGCATGCCGAGCTTCGTCGCGACGCTCGCGGGCCTTCTCGCGCTGCTCGGACTGCAGCTTTATGTGCTCGGCGCCGCCGGCTCGATCAACCTTCCTTTCGAATCCGCGCTGGTGAAGTTCGGCCAGATCCTGATCATGCCGGCCTGGCTGTCGCATGCGGCGGCGTTGCTGCCGGGCATCGTGATGGTCGTGTCGGGCATCGCGGTCATGCGCCGACGCGTCGCTGCCAATCTCTCGGCGCAGTCGATCGGCGGTCTCGTCGTCAAGGCAATCCTGCTCACCGCCCTGCTCGAATTTGCGGTCTATTATCTCAATCGCGGCCGTGGGGTGCCGTGGATGTTCTGCCTGTTCCTCGTGCTTGCCGTCGTGCTGAACTACGCTTTGACCCGCACCAAATGGGGCCGCTCGATGATGGCGGTGGGAGGCAATCGCGAGGCGGCCCGCCGCGCCGGCATCAATGTGCGCCGCGTCTATGCCAGCGCCTTCGTTCTCTGCTCGATGCTCGCCTCGCTGGGCGGCATCCTCGCAGCTTCTCGTCTCGCCTCGGCCAGCCAGCAGGCCGGTTCTGGCGACGTGAATCTCAACGCCATCGCGGCGGCGGTGATCGGCGGTACCAGCCTTTTCGGCGGCCGCGGCAGTGCCTGGTCGGCAGTGCTCGGCATCATCGTCATCCAGGCGATCTCGAGCGGCCTGACGCTGCTCAACCTCTCTTCCTCGCTGCGCTACATGATCACCGGCGGCGTTCTCGCCATCGCCGTGATCGTCGACTCGCTCGCCCGGCGCTCCCGCATCAGCCACGGCCGCGCTTGACCGGATTTCAGACGGAGTAAGTGTCATGACCTCAGTTCTCGAGGGAAAAGTTGCGGCCGTGACCGGCGCCGCGTCGGGCATCGGCCTCGAATGTGCCCGTGCCATGCACGCGGCCGGCGCGACGGTGTTCTTCGTCGATCGTGCGGGCGACCGGCTGCAGTCGATCGTCGCTGATCTCGGCGACCGCGCCCATCCGCTGGAGGTGAACCTCACCGATCCGGCCAGCGTCGCTGGCATGCTGCCGGCGATCCTCGAAAAGGCGGGTCAGCTCGACATCTTCCACGCCAATGCGGGCGCCTATGTCGGCGGCCATGTGCTGGAGGCCGATGCCGACGCCTGGGACCGGATGCTGAACCTCAACGTCAATGCCGCCTTCCGCTCGGTTCTCGCGGTGCTGCCGCACATGGCCGAGCGCAAGACCGGCGATGTGATCATGACGAGCTCGGTCGCCGGCGTCATTCCGGTCGTGTGGGAGCCGGTCTACACCGCCTCCAAGCATGCGGTGCAGGCCTTCGTGCACACCACGCGCCGGCAGATGATCCCACACAAGGTCCGCGTCGGCGCCGTCCTGCCCGGCCCGGTTGTCACCGCACTCCTCGACGACTGGCCGAAGGCCAAGATGGACGAGGCGCTCGCCAATGGTAGCCTGATGCCGCCGAAGGAGGTGGCCGACGCCGTGATGTTCATGCTGACCCGTCCAGCCGGGGTCGTGGTGCGCGACCTCGTGCTGCTGCCGCACAGCGTGGATCTCTAGCGCCATGGCCGGCGAAACCCTTTCCGCGCTGGTCGGCGTCGATGTCGGCACCGGCAGCGCCCGCGCCGGCGTGTTCCTCGCCGATGGCACCTTGCTCGCCACCGCGAAGCGGCCGCTGACGCTGTGGCACGAGCCCGGCGACATCGTCGAGCAGTCCGGCAACCAGATCTGGACGGCGGTGTGCGAGAGCGTCCGTCAGGCGGTCGCGGAGTCGGGGCTCGATCCCTCCGAGATCAAGGGCATCGGCTTCGACGCAACCTGCTCGTTGGTGGCGGTGAAGGCGAACGGCACGCCGGTGCCCGTCGGCCTCTCCGGCGATCCCGAGCGCAACGTCATTGTCTGGATGGACCACCGCGCCTCGGCGATCGCCGAGGAGATCAATGCTGGCCATCATCGCGTGCTCGATCATGTCGGCGGCCGGATCTCCCCCGAGATGGAGACGCCGAAGCTCGTCTGGCTTCAGCGGCACCTGCCTGCCTCCTTCGCGGCGGCCGATCATTTCTTCGATCTTTCGGACTATCTCACCTGGCGTTCGTCGGGCTCGACTGCGCGTTCGATCTGCACCGTCACCTGCAAATGGACCTATCTCGCGCACGAGAAGCGCTGGGACGAAGGCTATTTCCGCGCCATCGGCCTCGGCGCGCTCGCCGATGAGGGCTTCGCCCGCATCGGCACCGAGATCGTGTCGCCGGGCACGGCGATCGGCACCGGCCTGACGGAACGGGCTGCCGCCGATCTCGGCCTGGCACCTGGAACCGCCGTCGCCGCCGCGCTGATCGACGCTCATTCGGGCGGCATCGGCACGCTCGGCGTCGCGGCCGAGAGCATCGACCCGGCCATCGGCAGCCGCCTCGCTTATATCTTTGGGACCTCGGCTTGTTCGATGGCCTCGGCCGCCGAGCCGATCTTCGTCGACGGCGTTTGGGGCCCTTATTTCTCGGCCATGGTGCCGGGGCTCTGGCTTACGGAGGGCGGGCAGTCCGCTGCCGGCGCGGCGCTCGACCATCTGGTGGAGTTGCACCCGGAAGCGCCAGCAGCCGCTGAGCGCGCGGCGGCGGATGGCGTTCCGCTGACGGAATGGCTGACGCGCCGGGCGGCCGCGAAAGCGGGCGAGGCTTCCACCGTGATCGATCTTGCCGGCCGGGTGCATGTAGTGCCGGAGTTCCTCGGCAACCGCTCGCCCTTCGCCGATCCGAACGCGCGGGCGGTGATCGCAGGGCTCGGCCTTGAACGTGACGAGGACAGCCTTATCGCGCTCTATGTCGCCGGCCTCTCGGGCATCGGCTATGGCCTGCGCCAGTTGCTCGACCGTTTGCGGCTCAGCGGTATTCCAGTCGCCTCGATCGTGGCGAGCGGCGGGGCGGCGCGCAACCCCGTGGTCTGCCAGATCCTCGCCGACGCGACGGCGACCCCCGTGCTGTTGCCGGCAGCGGACGAACCCGTTCTGCGCGGCGCAGCGATGCTCGCGTCCGTCGCCGCAGCCACCAGTCCTGATTTGCCGACGGCGATGGCGACGATGTCCGGTCCTGCGGCCGTGCTGCGGCCCGCAGGGAAGAGGATCGCTACCATTCACCTAAAGCGCTACGCCGCCTTTGAGTGCCTGCAAGTTGCCGGGCGCCGCATTCGCGACGGAGAGGAAGCGAACGTTTAGGTCGGCGCCGCGCGCGGGTGTGCAACTGCTCAGGCCGCCGACTGCTGCCGCCGGTCGCGGGCGGGGGTTACCCCGAACAGCCGTCCATATTCGCGCGTGAACTGGGGGACGCTCTCATAGCCGACGCTATAGGCGGCGTTGCTGATCGGTTCCCCCGCCGACAGCATCAGGCGCCTTGCCTCGATCAGCCGAAGCTTCTTCTGGAACTGCAAGGGCGTCAGGGAGGTAATGGCGCGGAAGTGCTCGTGAAACGCAGACAGGCCCATTCCGGCGGCGCTGGCCAATTGCTCCACACGAAGCGGCGCCGCGAGCTCTGAGCGGATGAGGTTGACGGCGCGGGCGATGCGTTGCGCATGGCTGCCGGGAATCCCGAGCGCGCGGATCGCGCCGCCGTGGCGGCCGGACAGCAGCCAGAAGTGCAGCTCGCGCAGCAGCTGCGCCTGGAGGATCGGGATCGTCGCCGGCCTGTCCACGAGCCGCAACAGGCGCAGCACCGCGTCGGCGACCTCGCTTTCCGTCGGGTCGACCCGGATCGGGGTGCCGGCCAGAAACGGAGCCGCACCCATTTCCGTGACCAGTTCAGCCACCAC
>NZ_JAIUIE010000019.1 GCF_020165495.1 Mesorhizobium sp. BR1-1-16
GCCCCCTTCCCGCGGGCTTACACTTCGCGCATCCCCGCCTCTCGAAGAGGGCGAACCGGTCGTTCCGTTTTGCGGGCGGGGTGCGGAGGCCTTGGCGGGCGGGTGTCACGAGCCCTTTCGCCGGGGCGGCCAAGTCTGAGGCGCCGGTCCGGTACACGCCGGGCAGCGGCGGCGTCCGGCGCGTTTGCCGGGCGTGGTCTTCGCCGTGGGGTGGCTGAAAGCAACGGGAACACCCAGGGTCCCTCAGGAAGACGCCGTCAAACCTTCGCGCGCGGGGCGCCGGACGCCATCATGGGCGGTTCGGGCCTTTCCATTCACACTCTTTGCCGGCGCGCCGCCCGTGCGCCGACGCGCCGTGCGTCCCGCGCACCTCTCATTGCCTCGGCCGCGCGCGGCCGGGGCCGCAGGCGTTGCGTGCCGCGACTGGCGATGATCTGCCGGCGACCGTTCGGCCGCCTATTCCGGATAGGCTTCGGCCCCGCTGGCGGAATCCTGATGAAACAGGATGAACACCAGCGGATTGCCGGGCTCGGCCATCGCGTCGCTGCGCTGGCCCGTCACCACGCCGGCGACGCCGCTCGTATACTCCGCGACGGCTTCGCCGAAGCTGTTGCGCTGGATGGCAACCCTCTGGCCGGGCTGCACCCTCTCGTTGAGCTTGACCAGATGCTCGACGAGCCCGCCCTCGGTGGCGAGGATCGGAAAGGCGCTGTTGCCGGTGAAGACGTTCACGTCCTTGCCGGTCCGCCCCATCGGGCCGGGCAGGATGCCGTGATGCTTGAGGACGTTCAGCGTGCCTTCGATGAACAGCGCGATCATGTCCGAGTCGAGCACGCGCGCGGCGCCGATCTCCGGCGTGAAGGCGGGGATGCCCTCGTCCATGAAGGCGTTGTGCAGCACGCCCGGATAGACGTGATTGTCGTAGATCTGGTCGACGGGATAGAGCTCGATCATCGCCTTGACCGCCGGCACATCCATGCCGCCGATATTGAAGGCCGCGACCTCGAAGCCGGTCGTTCCGGTGTGAAAATCGATCGCGGCATCGGCGTTCGGCCGCAGCAGGCGGCCAAACAGCAGCCCGGCATGGCGGCTAGGAGCGGTCAGGCCGTTCTCGTTGCCCGGCCATTCGCGGTTCAAGTCGATCAGGTCGGCGCCCCGGCCGGAATTCGGCCATCGGCGCTGCATGCCTTCGATCGCCGCGCGGGCAATGTCCGTCACGGCCATCACCGTGCCGGACATCGTCGCCGGATCGAGCGCGTTCATCACGGTCTGGACCGTGTGCACCGAGCTCATCTCGTCGCCATGCACGCCGCTGGTCAGCACGATGCGCTTGCCGGGCTTCGCACCCTTCGCGACGATGACCGACACATACCAATGCTGGCCGGTCGGCATCTCGACGCCCTGGAAATAGAAGAGATGCTTCCGCCCCGGCTCGAGATCGCCGACATCGAGGGCGCTGACGACCTTGCGCCCCTGAATGACGTCGCCGGTATAGACCGTGGCCGAGGATGGGCTGGGCGCGGACGTGGCGGTGGCCGTCGCGGCGCTCTCGGCGCCGGCGGAAGGAGCATAGGCGGTGAGCCCGGCCGACGCGCCGATCGTCGCGACGGAAGCGATCATGAAGTCTCGGCGACCGAGGCGCTCGTCCAGCTTGTCAGACATGCCGCAGATCCTTTCCGCCTCACCGGCCCAGCGTTCCGCTGCCGGCCGCATGAACAGTCCCGGCAGAGGCGGTCCGCTGCATCGGCGGCGAAGGTCGTCGCCTCTGCCCGCAGTAAACCGTCGCTACGACGGCAGCATCACCACCTTGGTGCCGACAGGGGTCTTGTCGTAGAGGTCGATCATGTCCTGCGTGAGCAGGCCCGTGCAGCCCGAGGTGACGCCCTTCCCGATCGATTCGGGATGGATCGTCGCGTAAATCGTGTAGAGCGTGTAGACGCCGTCCTGGTAGAGATAGAGCGTGCGCGCGCCGAGCGGATTGCCGAGGCCGCCGGGCATGCCCTTGGCATATTTGGCTGCTTCCGGCTGGCGCGCGATCATCTCCTTCGGCGGCGTCCAGGTCGCCCATTCGCCCTTGCGGCCGACGATGACGTCGCCATTCCAGCGGAAACCGTCGCGGCCCACATTGGCGCCATAGCGCGTCGCCATGCCGCCCTCCTCGATCCGGTAGACATAGTGGTTCTTGGGATCGATGATGATCGTGCCGGGCACTTCCTTGGTCTCGTAGTGCACGGTGCGGCGGTAATATTTCGGGTCCACCTTCTGGATGGCGACCGCCGGTACAGGGAACTTCTCGTTCGGCAGCGGGCCGTAGACGCGCTGCGCTTCGGCCAGGCTCATGCCGCCGGACATGCAGCCGGCGAGCGACAGGGCCGCAAGGCTCGCGCCCGCGCCAATCAGGAGCGAGCGGCGGCTGACGAAGCCGACCGGACGCTGCGAGACGAGGTCCATGGTGCCGGCGTCGGCATTAAGGCCGTTGATGTTCATGCGTATGGACCTTCCGAATCGTGCGAACCGGCGGGAGAATTACTCGAAATTGCGGCCGCTCTGCGTCTTTTCGCGGGCGAGATTGCCGACAGCGAACGCGGCTGGCAAGACGTGAGCGGCGCGGGCATCCGGCTGCGGCCGGCCCGATCAAATTCTGCCATTATTGCCGGCCGATGTCACATGACAGCCTTAAGCCCTTGGTTGTCATCATTGATCTTGAGGCAGCCGTCATCGTGGCCGCGACGGGCCCGATGGCAACGGGGAAGCTGGGGGACGATCATGACGTTGAGAATTGCGATTTCGGCTGTAGCCGGAACGATGGCGGCTGGGCTTTTCGGCCTGTCCGCAGCCAAAGCGGCGGATGTGTCCGCGGCGCCGCCGGGACCGGCGGAGGTCGCGAAGCCGGCTCCGTTGATGCCGAGCGAGGCGTTCTTCGGCGGTCTCGGCCTTGGCCTCGGCTTCCTGTCGGTCACGGACCAGAGCCTCTATGCGCAGGGTGTTTCGCATATGTACGAAGGCGGCGTCCCCTATGCCTATGGCGCGGCGGCCGGCACCACCTATCCGCCTTCCGGCTCGGACGCGACGCTCTCCGGCTTCGCGCAGCTCGGCTATTACAAGCAGTTCTCGGGCACAGACTGGCTCTGGGGCGCCAAGCTCGCTTATGCCTATCTCGGCGCCTCCAGCTCGGCGAATGGCGTCGCCGTGCCGCAGAACGGGCGCTACTACGGCACCACCAACGGCACGGTCAGCGGTCATGTCGTCTTCGGGTCCTACGAGACGGAGGTCAACCAGCAGATCGCGCTGATGCCCTTCATCGGCCGCAGCTTCGGCCGCGGCTTCATCTATGGCGGCGCCGGCCCGTCGCTGTCGCAGACGACCACCAATCTGAACAATGTCGTTGGCCTCGCCCGCATGAGCGGCAAGACTTACGACATGACAGGCCCGGCGGATGACTTCTCCAGCTCGGACTGGGTCTGGGGCGCGTCGCTGACCCTCGGCGGCACCTACTTCCTCACCCGCGACTGGTTCATCGACGCGAGCTATGCGGTGAATTTCACAGAGGGCGCCAGCGGCGACTTCTCCAGCCCCTTCGTTCGCAACGCCTATGGCTGGCAGGAGACGGGGATTCTCAGCGGCGACTTCTCCAATACCATCACGACGCAGACGCTGTCTGTTTCGATCAACCGCGCCTTCTGAGGCCGGCTCACGCCTTGCCTTCGCCATCAGGGACGGCTAGCCGTCTTCGCGTTTGATGAGGGCGCGCGATGGCGGATGGTGAGGTGAGCGGCGAGAACGAAGGGCGGCGCGCGGCGCGTGCGCCGACCCGTGAACCGCTGCTGTGGGTCGCCCTCTATCTGCTCGGCTGCTCGGCCGTGTTTGTCGCCTTCCCAGCGATCGATATGGCGGTGGCCGGCTGGTTCCACGATCAGAGCGGCTTCCCGGCGACGCAGGTCGCCTCGCTGATGGCGCTTCGTCGGCTCGGCGACCAACTGGTCATCCTCATGCTCGTGGTGCTCGCGGCGAGCGTCATCGGAAAACTGGTCTGGCCGACGCGGCCGATCGCAATCCGGCCGCGCTCGACCATCTTCCTGCTCGCGAGCCTCGCGCTTGGCCCCGGCCTCGTGGTCAACGCGCTGTTCAAGACGTATTCGGGGCGGCCGCGCCCCTATCAGACCGATCTCTTCGGCGGCACATGGACCTTCGAGCCGGCCTGGCATTTCGGCGGCGCCTGCATCTCGAACTGCTCGTTCATCTCGGGCGAGGCCTCGACCGCGATCTGGCTGCTCGCGCCCGTGCTGCTGCTGCCGCGGACGCTGCGGCTGCCGGTCGGCATTCCCGTGGCGCTGGTCGGCCTCGCGCTGTCGTTGAACCGCATCGCCTTCGGCGGCCATTACCTCTCCGACGTGATGCTGTCCTGGGGCATCACGCTCGCCATCGTTCTGGTGCTGCACCGCCTCATCGTCGTGAGCCCGCTCGGCGACCGGATCGATGCGGCGATCGAGCCGGCGCTCGGCCGCGGCGGGCGCAAGCTGCGCGGGATCAGCGGGCGGAAATGAGCTGCGGTTGCCGGCCGGAAGCGCGCATATTATAAGCCGGCCAGCGCAAAACCTCCGAAAGCGGCCCGTTCCATGTCCGACATCAAGAAGATCGTGCTCTCCTATTCCGGCGGGCTCGACACCTCGATCATCCTCAAATGGCTTCAGCAGCAATATCAGGCCGAAATCATCACCTTCACGGCCGATCTCGGCCAGGGCGAGGAGCTCGAGCCGGCCCGCAAGAAGGCCGAGATGATGGGCGTCAAGCAGATCTATATCGATGATCTGCGCGAGGAATTCGTGCGCGACTTCGTGTTCCCGATGTTCCGCGCCAACACGCTCTATGAGGGCACCTATCTGCTCGGCACCTCGATCGCGCGGCCGCTGATCGCCAAGCGCCTCGTCGAGATCGCGCATGAGACGGGCGCCGACGCGATCGCCCATGGCGCCACCGGCAAGGGCAACGATCAGGTGCGCTTCGAGCTCGCCGTCGCGGCGCTCGATCCGAAGCTTGAGGTGATCGCGCCCTGGCGCATCTGGGATTTCAAGTCGCGCACCGATCTGATCGATTTCGCCGAAAAGAACCAGATCCCGGTCGCCAAGGACAAGCGCGGCGAAGCGCCGTTCTCGGTCGACGCCAACCTGCTGCACTCGTCATCCGAGGGCAAGGTGCTGGAAGATCCGGCGGTCGAGCCGCCGCCTTACGTCTATATGCGCACCATCGCGCCGGAGGATGCGCCCGACGCCGCCACCTATGTCGAGATCGGCTTCGAGAAGGGTGATCCCGTCTCGATCGACGGCGTGCATCTCTCGCCGGCAGAACTGCTGACCAAGCTCAACGATCTCGGCCGCGACAATGGCATCGGCCGGCTCGATCTCGTCGAAAACCGCTATGTCGGCATGAAGTCGCGCGGCGTCTACGAGACGCCCGGCGGCACGATCCTCATCGCCGCCCACCGCGCGATTGAGAGCCTGACGCTCGACCGCGAGGCGGCGCATCTCAAGGATTCCATCATGCCCCGCTATGCGGAGCTGATCTACTACGGCTTCTGGTTCGCGCCCGAGCGGCTGATGCTGCAGGCGCTGATCGACAAGAGCCAGGAGCATGTCGAGGGCACGGTCCGGCTGAAGCTCTACAAGGGCAATGTCATCGTCGTCGGCCGCGCCTCGCCGAATTCGCTTTATTCGGACACGCTCGTCACCTTCGAGGACGATCGCGGCGCCTATGACCAGAAGGACGCGGCCGGCTTCATCCGCCTGAACGCGCTCCGCCTCCGCACCCTCGCCGCGCGCGACCACAAGCGCGACTAAAGCGTTTCCAAGCGAAGTGGATGCCGGTTCGCGTGAAGGAAACGCGACAAGGCAAAAGCTCTGATCCTTCGCCGGCGCGTCATCGCTTGGTCACGCGCCGGCCAACCCTCTGTCACCGCAAGGCGGCATGCTGGAAGCATTCCAATCGAAGGGGAATGCACCATGGGCCTCCGCCTCACTGAAAACCGCCTGTCCCGACGGGCCTTCCTGCGATCCACGACGGCAACCGGCCTGCTTGCGCTCGGCGGCGGCCTTGCAATGCCTGGCATCAGCCGCGCAGCCGACCGTCCGGTCGCGACGCATGGCGTCCAGTCGGGCGATGTCGCAGCCGATCGTGCGGTGCTCTGGTCGCGGACCGACCGTCCGTCGCGGGCCGTCTTCGAGTGGTCGACGACGGAGAGCTTCGCCAACCCGACGCGCCTGCCGACGCTGACCGCCCTGCCCGAAAACGACTATGCGGTAAAGATCCTCGCCGAGGGCCTGCCCTCGGATCAGGAGATCTTCTATCGCGTGCTGTTCGCGGATCTCGCCGACCCGAACGTCGTCGCCGAGCCGGTCATCGGGCATCTCCGCACCGCGCCGGCCGGCCTTCGCGACGTCTCCTTCGTGTGGTCTGGCGATACTGTCGGCCAGGGCTGGGGCATCAATCCGGATGCTGGCGGCATGAAGGGCTACGCGACCATGCTGAAGCATGATCCGGACTTCTTCATCCATTCCGGCGACAACATCTATGCCGACGGCGTCATCAAGGCCGAGGTCGACCTGCCCGACGGCACCAAGTGGAAGAACGTCACGACGCCAGAGAAATCCAAGGTCGCCGAGACGCTTGACGAGTTCCGCGGCCAATATCGCTACAACTTCATGGACGAGAATGTCCGCGCCATGTATGCGGCCGTCCCCGTCTTCACCCAGTGGGACGACCACGAGGTCAGCAACAACTGGTCGGATTCGAAGGTGCTCGGCGACGCCTATACCGAGAAGAACATCCATGTCCTCGCGGCACGCGCCGCCAAGGCCTTCCATGAATGGATGCCGATCGCCACGACGCTGGCCGAGCCGCAGCGCGTCTATCGCAAGATCCCGTACGGCCCGCTGCTCGACGTCTTCATGCTCGACATGCGCACCTATCGCGGCCCCAATGGCGACAATCTGGAGCCGGTCGAGGGTGGCGTTGCGGCCTTCCTCGGTGCCGAGCAGCTTGCCTGGCTGAAGCGCTCGCTGCTCGAATCCAAGGCGACGTGGAAGGTGATCGCCGCCGACATGCCGCTGTCGATCGTCGTCTGGAACACCTTCACCGACAACAAGGGCAGCGGCTTCGAGGCCGTGTCCAACAACAATGCCGGCAAGCCGCTCGGCCGCGAACTCGAATTCGCCGACCTGCTGCGCTTCATCAAGGCGGCGGGTATCCGCAACACAGTCTGGCTGACCGCCGACGTGCACTATACCGCCGCCCACTATTACAATCCCGACAAGGCGGCCTTCCAGGACTTCGAGCCGTTCTGGGAATTCGTCTCGGGGCCGATCCATGCCGGCACCTTCGGCCCCAATGATCTCGATATGACCTTCGGGCCAGAACTCAAATTCGTGAAGGCGCCGCCAGCCGGGCAGCAGAACCTGCCGCCCTCGGCCGGTCTGCAGTTCTTCGGTCACGTCAAGATTGATGCGCAGTCCCGCGTGATGACCGTGACGCTGATGGACACGGCCGATACCGCGCTCTGGTCGGTCGATCTGGAGCCGAAGCACGCCTGATCCATCGTCAACCGCTAATCCGGACGGCCGCCAGAGCAATCCGGCGGCCGTTTGCGTTTGCCCGTTTCAACGCGGTTGCTAAACCTGCGTAAGAAAGTTAGGTTAGCGCAGATTGGCTCAAACCCGCGCCATAGAGCCCCTGGCTCACGGCCGCGGACAGACAGATGGACGGCTTTTGATGCGTGTGGATCTGGCGAGGCGTGCAATTCGCACCGACAAGAAGGCGTCGGAGGTGCGGACCGTATTGCGCCATGCCGGCCTGCGGCCGACGCGCCAGCGTCTGGCTCTTGCCGAGATCCTGTTCGGCGAGGGACATCGGCATATTTCGGCCGAAGGGCTGCATGAAGAAGCAATGGGCCATCGCGTGCCCGTCTCGCTGGCCACCGTCTACAACACGCTGCACCAATTCACCGAGGCCGGGCTGCTGCGCGAAGTGGCCGTCGACGGCTCGAAGACCTATTTCGACACCAACACCGACGATCACCACCACTTCTTCATCGAAGGCGAGAACCGGATCGTCGATATCCCCTCCTCCGGGCTTCGCGTCGAAGAACTGCCCGATCCGCTCGCCGGCATGGAAATTTCCCGCGTCGATATCATTGTGCGCCTGCGCAGCAAGGAAAGCTGAGCGGCATTAATCGCGCGGTCTCTCGACGAGAGCTGAAGGCGCGGCAAAGCCCATGCCTTTTTCGTCTGTATGGGCGCGAACCGTCGCCAAACCTAACGCCACGCCCATGTCGGTCGTCCGATGCTGAAGCGATAGATCGTCTCGTCGGCGGCATCGATCCGCTCGACGGCTTTCGCGCCCGCCTCCGCAATCGCCTTCGGCCAGAACCGTTGCGCGGGTTCGTTTCGCGACATGATGCCGAGCTCCCAGATGCCGGGATGCATGCGGAAGATCTTCACCGCGGCGTCCCGCCCGCTTCCGGTTCGCCGCGCAACTGGCGCGATAAAGAATTCCGCCATCGCAAAGTCGGTGCCTTTGCCGGATGGCGACCAGGCATTCACGAGGGCGAAGCCGAAGATCACGTCCCCTTGCCGCAGGAGATAGGGCCAGCGGCGCTCGCGCGGGTCCCAATAGGCATCGAGATAGGGATAGGCGAGATCGACCTCGCCATATGCGGCGAGCTCGGAAAGGCAGTCCGTCAGCAGACCCCGCAGCTGTGCCTTATCCTCCGCAGCGGCTGGTGTGATCCGCAGCGCCATGCGGCCCCCTTCGCAACGTGCTGACCGCGCCTCTCTACGCCGAGCGGCTCTTCGTCAGTCGATCGTCTCGTCGGGGTAGACTCCCCAGAGCCGATCCTGGCGGATCCAACCCCGGAAGCGCGGATCGGCGAGCTGGCACCAGCCCGCCTGGCACTCATTCACCTTCGCGACGACCTTCGGCTGCAAATAGGCCGTGATCTCACCGGTATCATCCGGCTGGGCACGGATCGGCAGCGGATCGCCGGACTGCCAGGGGGCGACAACGGCATTGCGTTTCATGCCGAGCAGGCTGTGGAAAACCCAGCCCTCGGTGCCGTCCGAATCGCGGATGCGGCGCCAGTTGTCGAACTCCTGAATCACTTCGACCGGCAGGCCCGAACGGGTGAACACCCAGGCAATGCGGTAATCGTTGCCCGGCCCGACGCGAACATTGACGCGGCCGGCCTTGAGCGAAACGAAGCGCGGCAAGGGCAGGCCGCTCGGGCCGAGCTTCGGCGCCGCGCCCGCTGCGCCCTGCGCATGAGCGTCGCGACTGCCGGAAAGCGGCAGCACGACGAGGGCCATGACCAGCAACGCCGCGGACGCGCCCTTCCAGAAGGCGCGCCGGCCCGCTGCTGCGAAGTCTCGGAGGTCGTGGTGGTACATGTCGATGCTCATCCCGCGCTCGCCGGGGCCCCTCTCTCCGCTGGCCAGCCGTGCGGCGGACTTGTCGTCCGGTCGCGTCGGGTAGAAGCTTCCGCGGAGGATTTGCCGTGCCCGGCTGTCGGGGACAAATGTGATGGGTCCGTGGTTAACGGGCCCTCAACGGGAAGGGATGAGCGATGAAGAAGAGGCCGCATGTTGTCGTGACGCGCCGCCTGCCCGACGCGATCGAAACGCGCATGCGCGAATTATTCGACACCGAGCTCAACATCGACGACACACCAATGTCGGCCGAGGCGCTCGGCGCGGCCATGAAGCGCGCGGACGTGCTCGTGGCGACGGTCACCGATCGCATCGACGCAGCGCTGATCGCGACCGCCGGACCGCAGCTCAAATTGATCGCAAGCTTTTCCAACGGTTTCGATCACATCGATGTCGAGGCGGCCCTGAAGCGCGGGATCACGGTGACCAACACGCCCGGCGTCCTCACCGAGGATACGGCCGACATGACGATGGCGCTCATCCTCGCCGTTCCGCGCCGCCTGGTCGAAGGCGCGCGCGTGCTGAGCCTCGACCACGACTGGGCAGGCTGGACACCGACCTGGATGCTCGGCCGCCGCGTGACCGGAAAGCGGCTCGGCATCGTCGGCATGGGCCGGATCGGCCAGGCTGTCGCCCGGCGCGCCAAGGCGTTCGGTGTCGCGATCCATTATCACAACCGCCACCGCGTCGCGCAGGCGACCGAAGAGGCGCTCGAGGCAACCTATTGGGACAGTCTCGACCAGATGCTGGCCCGGATGGACATCATCTCGATCAATTGCCCGCGCACGCCCGGCACCTATCATCTGCTTTCGGAGCGCCGTCTGAAGCTGATGCGACCGGAGGCCTATCTCGTCAACACGGCGCGCGGTGAAATCGTCGACGAGGCGGCGCTGATTCGCCTCATCGCGGGCGGATCAATCGCGGGGGCCGGTCTCGACGTCTATGAGCACGAACCGATGGTGAACCCGAAGCTCATCCGCCTGGCGGAAACCGGCAAGGTCGTCCTGCTGCCGCATATGGGATCGGCAACCATCGAGGGCAGGCTGGAAATGGGTGAAAAGGTGCTGATCAACATCCGCGCCTTCTTCGACGGCCACAAGCCGCCCGACCGCGTGCTGCCTTCGATGCTTTGAGCGGGCCGGCTAGGGGCAACCGGTCGTGCAAAAAGTCCAGCGACCAGCGGCCAAGTCGATCCTTGGAGGCCGCCGCGCCTGATGTCGGGCGATGTGGCGGAACAGGCCGGACGCCCGCCGGAAACGAACTCAGGTCTGGATAGACTTAGGCGCAACGTCCGGTGCCTAGTCGTTCAGAATCTTCGCCATGGAGGCGCCAATCTGCCCGCCAGCATAGGCGTCGCCATAATCCTTACGGGCCTTCCCCGACAGTTTGGCGAGCGGCGGTAGTGCAGAAACGCGCAGGCAGAGAGCCGCCGTCATCGGCGCTGTGGTCTCGAAAAGATCGTGAATTTTGCTGAAGCGGTCGACCATCGTGGTCCAGAGCGTAGCGGTGATAACATCAGCAAGGCCAGCCGCCTCGCCGCCCAGAATGTGGCCGGCGTCCTTGTCCAAGCCATAACGTCGGCCAGTCTCTTCCCAAATGCTCATCCACTTTGCGAGCCGGGGCTTATACTCTTCCCAGCGCTTGTGGCTCCACATGTGGTCGCCGCCATTCAGCGTGATTTCGTCGATGACGTCATTCGCATCATTGACGATCTTCATCGTCATGGCGCGCAGCTCAGGCGTGTCCGGCATGAGGTCCAGCGTTTCGCCCAGATAGAGGATGATGGCGGGCATTTCCGCCATAGCCATGTCTGCCTTGTGGTCGATCAGGACCGGCGGCCCCATGAACGGCACGGGCATGGCGTCCACTGGACCAGCCAAAAGCCGCGATATTTTCGCATCCCCACCCTCAGTCCAGCTTTTGCCCGCAAAAGCCAGCACAGCGCGCACAAACTGACCGCGGAAAGGCGCGGACCAGTACAGAAGTTCATAGTCAGCCAAGGTTCATCTCCGTCTCGGTTGGTTGAACAGGAAACGTGCCGGCGGCTGATCGGTCGCGAGGCTCTATGCAGATTTTAACAGCCGCAGCGCGCGTCATCTCGGATGAAATCGTCATCCCGCTTGGCGGAAAATGATCAAGGTCATGGTTGCCACCCCGACGACCGGGCAAGTTGGCAATGAAAGCGCTGATACCGCTTCATCGCCAAACCGCGGAGCTTCCCCCGTGCGACGTTTCAGGCCGCTCTTCCTGGCTTTTTGCCTCTCAACTGCGATAGGCGCTCATCCAGGTCCGACTTTCGCCGCCGACCAGAACGGCATTGGATCGATGCTGCAGGGCCTTATTCAGAAGCTCGGCGGCAAGCGCTTGCCGACCGGCATCGCCGCCGCCAATGGCCGCATCGAGGCCGATCAAATTCTCGTCTCGGCGAAATTCGCCGGCCGCGTCGCCGATGTGCTTGTCAGCGAAGGCGACACGGTCGACGCCGGAGCCATCATTGCGCGCATGGATACGACCGAGCTTGAGGCACAGCTCGCCGGCGCAAAGGCGCAGGTACGCCGCGCCGAGACCGCGATCATCTCGGCCGAGGCAGCGATCGAGCAGCGCAAGAGCGAACTGGCTCTCGCCAAGCAGGAGCTCGACCGCGCCGCGCAGCTGAAGGACAAGGGCTTCGGCACGCAGCAGACGCTCGATCTGAAGCGGTCGACGCTGAATGTCGCGATAGCAGCCACGAATGCCGCCAATGCAAGCCGCGACGATGCCGAGGCCGCTGCCGATGTGGCGCGCGCGGATGTGGCGCGCCTCGAGGCGCAACTGGACGACGCGGTGCTGAAGGCGACGCGGCGCGGACGCGTCGAATACAAGCTCGTGCAATCGGGCGAGGTGGTTGCCGCCGGTGCGCCGATCGTAACGCTGCCCGATCTCGAGAGCGTCTACATGACGGTTTTCGTCCCGGCCAAGGTCGCCGGTCTCCTCGCCGTCGGCAGCGCGACGCGCATCGTGCTCGATCCGGCGCCCGACTATGTGGTGCCGGCGACCGTTTCCTTTGTCGCCGGCAGCGCGCAGTTCACGCCGAAGACGGTGGAAACGAGTGACGAGCGCGAGAAACTCATGTTCCGCGTCAAGCTCGCCATCGCGCCGGCGCTGCTGCGCCAATATGAGAGCTATGTGAAAACAGGCGTGCGCGGCGTCGCCTATATGGCAACCGATGCGGGGCTGGTCTGGCCGGCCGAACTCGATGTGAAACTGCCGCAATGAGCGACCCGGCGATCCGTTTCGCCGGGGTCGAGCATCGCTATGGCAAGCGCGTCGCACTTGCCGGCGTCGATCTCGATGTTCCCTCGGGCATCATGGCCGGGCTCATCGGTCCTGATGGCGTTGGCAAGTCGACGCTGCTCGGCATTGTCGCCGGCGCGACGCGCATCCAGTCCGGCGCGGTGACTGTGCTTGGCGTCGACATGCGCAAAAGTTCCGAGCGGCGGCGCACCGGGGCGCGCATCGCCTATATGCCGCAGGGGCTCGGCCGCAATCTTTATCCGACGCTCTCTATCGCCGAAAACCTCGATTTTTTCGGTCGGCTCTTCGGGCAGGACGAGGCCGAGCGCAAGGCGCGCACCGCCGAACTCCTGGCGGCGACCGATCTCGCGCCGTTCAGCGACCGTCCGGCCGGCAAGCTCTCCGGCGGCATGAAGCAAAAGCTCGGCATCTGCGCCGCGCTCATTCACGATCCCGATCTTCTCATTCTCGACGAGCCGACAACCGGCATCGACCCCATGTCGCGTCGCCAGTTCTGGGAGCTCATCGAAGGCATCCGCGCACGCCGTCCGGGCATGAGCGTCATCGTCGCCACAGCCTATATGGACGAGGCGGAGCGCTTCGACTGGCTGGCGGCCATGCATGACGGGCGCATCATCGCCAGCGGCGCGCCGGACGAAATCCGCGCCCGGACCGGCGAGACGACGCTGGAGCGCGCCTTCGTCGTGCTGCTGCCGGAGGACATCCGTGCCGCCGATACGCCGCTGCCCGATCTGCCGCGCATCGCCGACGACGGCACCCCGGCCATCGAGGCGGAAGGGCTAACACGCCGCTTCGGCACCTTCACGGCTGTCGACCATGTCTCCTTCCGCATCGAGCGGGGCGAGATCTTCGGCTTCCTCGGCTCCAACGGCTCGGGCAAGAGCACGACCATGCGCATGCTCACGGGCCTGCTGCCCGCGAGCGAGGGCGAGGCGAAGCTCTTCGGCCAGGTGCTCGATGCCAACGACATGGAGACGAGGCGGCGCGTCGGCTTCATGTCTCAGGCCTTCTCGCTCTATGGCGAACTGACGGTGCGGCAGAACCTGAAGCTCCACGCCGAGCTGTTCCAACTGCCCATGGAGGCGATCGGCCCGCGCGTCGCCGAGATGCTGGCGCGCTTCGCGCTCGTCGATGTCGCCGACCAGCGGCCGGACAGCCTGCCGCTCGGCATGCGCCAGCGGCTCCAGCTCGCGGTCGCGCTCGTGCACCGGCCCGAGATTCTCATTCTCGACGAGCCGACCTCCGGGGTCGACCCCGTGGCCCGCGATGGTTTCTGGCGCATTCTGCTCGACCTCTCGCGGCGGGAAGGCGTCACGATCTTCCTCTCGACCCATTTCATGAACGAGGCGGAGCGCTGCGACCGGATCTCGTTGATGCATGCCGGCAAGGTGCTGGCCGTCGGCAGCCCCGCCGAGCTCAAGACCGCGCGGGGCATGACCTCGCTCGAGGACGTCTTCATCGCCGTGCTCGAAGAGGCCGGCATGGGGCAAGGCGCGGGCCAGGGCGTGGCAGCAGCGGCCCCCGAGACCTTCATCGTGGAAACGCCTCGCCGCTTCGATCTGCGCCGCCTCTCCGCCTATTTCTGGCGTGAGGCGCTGGAGATCGCGCGCGATCCGGCTCGGCTGGTCTTCGCCTTTCTCGGTCCGCTGCTGCTCCTTCTCACGTTCGGTTTCGGCATCTCCTTCGATGTCGAACATCTGCGCTTCGCCGCCTTCGACCAGGACAAGAGCACCGAAAGCCGCCAGTTGCTCGAGAGCTTCCAGGGCTCGCGCTATTTCGACGAGCAGTCGCCGATCACCGCGCCCGAGGGCATCGATCAGCGCCTCAAGAGCGGCGATATCGCGCTCGCCATCGAGATCCCTCCGGATTTCGGCCGGGATCTCGTGCGCGGGCTTTCGCCTGAGGTCGGTATCTGGATCGATGGCGCGATGCCTTTCCGCGCGGAGACGATGCGCGGCTATGTGAACGGCCTCGCGCAATCCTATCTCGCCGATGCGACGACGCGGCAGAAGGGCACCGAGAGCTCGGCCTATCCGATCTCTCTCGAAACACGCTTTCGCTACAACCAGGCCTTCAAGAGCACCAATGCCATCGTGCCGAGCGTCATCGTGCTCGTGCTGGTGCTCATTCCCGCCATCATGACGGCGATCGGTATCGTCAAGGAGAAGGAGACGGGCTCGATCACCAATTTCCAGTCGATGCCGGTCACCAAGGTCGAATTCCTGCTGGGCAAGCAACTACCCTATGTCGTCATCGCCTTCCTGAACTTCCTCATGCTGGTCCTGCTCGCGCGCTTCATCTTCGCCGTGCCCGTGACCGGCTCCTTCGCGATGCTCTCGGCCTCTACGCTCGCCTATGTTTTGGCGACGACCGGGTTCGGGCTCCTCGTCTCGTCCTTTGTCTCGAGCCAGGTGGCGGCGATCTTCGCCACAGCCATCATCGCGATCATTCCGGCCGTCAACTTCTCGGGCCTCCTCGTGCCCGTCTCCTCACTGTCGGGCAGCGGACGCCTCATCGGCCTTGCCTTCCCGGCGGCCTGGTATCAACCGATCAGCGTCGGAGTCGTCGTCAAGGGGCTCGGTTTCGCGGAGCTCTGGCCAAACCTTCTTGTGCTCGTTCTTTCGGCCTCGTCTTCATCGGCGCCTCCATCGTGGCGCTTCGCAAGCAGGGGGCCTGAAATGAAGCTTGCGGCATCACCCCAGCGACGTTCGATGGCGAGCTTTTCGGCGCGTCTTGCGCGGGTGTTCCGCCTCGGCGTGAAGGAACTCTACAGCCTCAAGGCCGATCCGGATCTCGTCTTCCTCATCGTCTATGCCTTCTCCTTCGCCATCTACGCGGTTTCGACCGGCGCGAAGATGGAAGTCGAGAACGCCTCGGTGGCGATTGTCGACGAGGACCAGTCGACCTTGTCGCAACGGCTCACCGACGCGATCCTGCCACCCTATTTCAAGGCGCCGCAGGCGATCAGCGCCTACGAGATCGACGAAGCGATGGACAAGGGCTACTTCGTCTTCGTCATCGAGATCCCGCCGAAGTTCGAGCATGACGCGATCGCAGGACGCAAGCCGGCGCTGCAGATCAATGTCGACGCAACAGCCATGTCGCAGGCCGGCAACGGTGCCTCCTATCTGCAGTCGATCCTGCTCCAAGAGGCGGTGGCGGTGCTCGGCAGCGGCAACATCCAGCCAATCGATCTGGTCGTCAGGGCAAAGTTCAACCCGAACCTGCAATCCGCCTGGTTCACCGCGCTGATGCAAGTCATCAACAATATCACCATGCTATCCGTGATCCTGACGGGGGCTGCGCTCATTCGCGAGCGCGAGCACGGCACGATCGAGCATCTCCTCGTGATGCCGGTGACGCCGGCGGAAATTATGCTCGCCAAGATCTGGGCGAATGGCGCCGTCATCATCGTGGCGGCAGCGCTCTCGCTCTTTGCCGTCGTCGAGCGGCTGCTTGGCGTCCCGGTCGCCGGCTCGATACCGCTCTTCCTCGGTTCGGCAACGCTCTATCTGTTCTCGGTCACGGCCCTCGGCATCCTCATCGCGACGGCTTCCACCTCGATGGCACAGTTCGGCCTCATCGTCATGCCGGTCCTGATCGTCATGAACCTGCTCTCCGGCAGCACGACGCCGCTCGAATCCATGCCACGATGGCTGCAGACCGCGATGCAGGGCTCGCCCTCGACGCATTTCGTGGCGCTGTCGCAAGCAACCCTCTATCGCGGCGCTGGCCTCGACATCATCTGGCCCCGTCTCGCCGCGCTCGTCGCAATCGGTGCTGTGTTCTTCGCGGTCGCGCTGATGCGCTTTCGCAAGGCGCTGCTCGCCGCGGGCTGATCTGCCCCGCTCGCCGCTGATCCGCCACTACCTGCAGCGGTAATGGGCCAGACAGGCGGGATAGGATCGCCCTCCCTTCCACCATCAGTTATGTCGGCAACAAGGTTGAGGAGTAAGATGCCGGCGGCAGACGTCGGTGGTGACGAACACGGCGCGGGTCGGCGCCTCGGGCGCGATCCATCGAGTACGGGGCGGCTGGCCGAGCCATCCCACGGGACTGTCGATCAAGCTTCACGAAGCACGTTTTTAGAGACCCGATTGCGGAGTTTGCGCTGCACCGGCTTTCTGCTTCGGATCTGCACGCATAGCGTGACCGGATGCGTGCGAAGCTGCTAGCGCCAGCGACAGTGCGCAGAATTGTCAGCGATCTTCAGTCGGCTCTCAATGAGGCGGCCCGGACTCAGAGCGCAATGGCGAGGACGATCGTGCAGAGCCAAAGAAGCGGTAGGTGCCGCGTCCAGAAGCGCCGGATAGCGGTGGCGACGAGCAACAGGGCGATCAGCTCCGTCGCGCTCGCCGCCTGTCAGTCATAGTCGTTAGGATACATGCCGAAGGTGATGAAGCGCGCCTTCTCGCCAAGAAGCGCCCAGCAGGCGACCGATCGCGCGGCACAGTCTTTCGCGGTTCCGGTGGATACCCAATCAATGTCTGTCGGAGTTCAGCGGTATCTGCCGGAATCGGCCGGTCTTAACTGGATTGTGCCGGACGACGCTGGATTGCCGTCGTACGGTATGGACACTCCGTCGACCGAGCCCTGAAGCGCGGTCTTGAGTGAAAGCCTCTGGCGAATTCGGGACGGCAGCTTCAAGCTCCGCAAGCCATCGCTAAGCCTTTCGTCCCCGAGGAGACGCCCAATGCTGCATGCGCGGATGCTGCGCTATCTGGACGAGGTCGCCCGTTGTGGCTCGATCCGCAAGGCTGCGGCCAAGCTCAATGTTGCGTCTTCTGCGGTCAACCGGCAGATCATCGCTTTCGAGGAAGAGCTTGGCACGCCGCTCTTCGCACGACTCTCGCATGGCCTGCGCCTAACGGCGGCCGGCGAGATCATGATCGCCCACGTCCGGAAAACGCTGAAGGAATACCAGTGGAGCTCGGAGCGCATCGACCGCCTGCGCGATTATCAATTCCCGGCTGCCTCAATCGCGACCGTTGGTGGACTCGCATGCGACTTGCTCGCCAAAGCACTGATGGAGCTTCGGCTGGAGCGGCCCTTCACACGCCTCTTCGTTAGCGTGATGGACGCCGACGACATCATGGGCGTCGTCGCCTCCGGCGATTTCGATCTTGGGTTTGCCTTCGACCTGCCGGACTTTGGCGGTGTCACCCGCGCTGCATCGCTGAAGACGCGCTACGGCGCCGTGATGGTTCCAGACCATCCGCTGGCGCACGAGCCGGTTCTGCGCCTGAATGCGCTGCAGGAGTATCCGCTCATAGCCCCGCATGTTGGCGTGCTGATACGTGACCAGTTCGACGATGCCTGCCTGCGCAATGGCATCAAGATCGACCCAGTCGTCGAGTCGGACTCCTTCGAGTTCCTTCGGCAGTTCGCCCTTTCCAACAAGGGGGTCGCACTGCTGAACGAACTTGATATCGATGAGGGATTGCGAACGGGCCTGCTGGTCTTCGTACCGATCGTCGAACTTAAGGGTAAGACGCAGACCATCTCCGTCGTCCATCGAACGCGGGGGGCCCTGGATCCGCTTCCGGGATTGATCGTCGAACGCCTTTCGATGCTGCTCGACGACCGCCGAGGCAGCAGCTGATGCCTTTTGGGTCCAGGGCTGCGCTCGAAACGATGCTTTGAGAACGGCCGGGAAGTGCGCACCATTCCTTCGACGGCAATAAGCCGCGGCGGGGATGCAGGGTGCGAACATGACTTTCGAGACACAGCCACCAAGGGTCATCAAGGTAACGGGCGGCGTGTCGATCGGCGGGGCGCCGGTCTCGTACACGGCCTTCATGGCGGCGCTGGTTGCCATCCTCGCTTTTGTCCCTGCATCCATCGTCGTCGGCGGGATGGGCGGAGGCTGGCCGCTTCATGACGTCATTCATCCACTGCTTGGCCTGCTGCTAGGGCCGATCGCCGGCCCGATCGCTTCTGCCATCGGCATCCTGATCGGCGGCGTCATCGCGCCCTACACCAATCTTGGGCCCTGGGCGCCGCTGATGGGCGCCATGAGCGCATTCGCCGTCGGCATGGTCATGCAGCCGAACCGGTCGCTGTGGTTCGTGCCATGGGTCATCACACTGGCCGCCAACCTCATTTATCTCTGGCAGGCGCTTTCCTTCGGCATCAGCTTTCCGCTGTGGCTCAGCAATGTCATCACCATCGATATAGCGCTCATCCTGATCGCCATTCCGCAGATTCGGAATTGGAGCATCGAGCGGATCCGCACAGGCGGTGTTGGCCTCAAGACCTATATCGGCTTCTTCGTCGTGTTCTTCTTCGGGTCGACGGCCGGCATCCAGCTCAACTGGGTGCCATCCTTTGCCACCAATCCTTGGCCGGCTGAAGTCTGGCCGGTGCTGATCCCGATCATCGCGGTCGAGCGCCTCGCCTTCAGCGCGATCGGCGCCCTGATCGGCTTCGGCGTGGTCAGCGCGCTGCGCCGTTCGCCGCTCGCCAAGGCGACGATGGCTGGCTACTGAGCATGACGTTCGGCGGGATCGAACAGAGGAACGAGCGGCATCCGCCGCTCGTCGCCTTCGAGCAGGTCGGCTACGCTTATCCGGGCGCCGACCGTAGGGCGCTGGACGGACTCGATCTGACGATCGCGCGCGGCGCGTTCGTCGGCATTGTCGGGGCTACCGGCGCCGGAAAATCGACCCTTTGCCTCACGCTCAACGGCATCGTGCCGCAATTCTTCGGCGGGTCCTTCTTCGGCACCGTGACGATCGGCGGACACGATACGCTGGAGACAGCCACCAGCCGGCTCGCCGGCACGGTCGGGATGGTGTTCGAGGATCCGGAAACGCAGATCACCGCGACCACCGTCGAGGGGGAAGTCGCCTTTGCGCTTGAGAACCTCAAAGTGCCGACCGCGGATATGCAGGTGCGCGTCGCCGAGGCTTTGCGGGCGGTCGGGCTCGCCGGGCTCGAACGCAAGCATCCGGCCCGCCTCTCCGGCGGACAGAAGCAGCGCCTCGCCATCGCGTCGGCGCTTGCCCTATCTCCCGACCTCATCGTTCTCGACGAGCCGACCTCGCAGCTCGACCCGATCGGGACGAGCGAGGTTTTCGCGCTCCTTTCGCACCTCAACCGTGAGCGCGGCATCACGATCATCGTCGCGAGCCATGCCAGCGAGGAACTGGCGGCTGTGGCGAGCCGTGTCCTGTTACTCTCCGGCGGCCGCATCGTCCGTGACGGAAGTTCGCAGCAGGTTTTGGGTGACGTCGCGCTGCTACAGCGTCATGACGTCAGGCCGCCCGACATCGCCCAGGCTTTCGCAGCCGTCGCGGTGCGGCTCAGCCCCGGCGCGCCGCCGCTGGCACCGGTCACGCTGGCAGAGGCGCCGCGCGCCTTTGCCCGTTTTCGCGAGGCCTTCGCCGCCACTGAAACGGAGCAGCCGGTAATTCTGCCAAGAGGCGGGGCGCCTGTGCTGGAGGCGGTCGGCGTTTCACATGTCTATCCCGACGGGACAGCCGCACTGCGCGGCGTCGACCTTTCGATCCGCCGCGGCGAATTCGTTGCGCTCGGCGGCCGCAATGGCTGCGGCAAGTCCACTCTGATCCGGCATTTCATGCACTTGCTCGCGCCATCATCCGGCACGGTGCGGGTCGACGGCGCCGATGTCGCCGGGTTCAAGATCAGCGATCTTGCCCGCCGCATTGGCTATGTCTCTCAGAATGCGCATCAGCAGCTCTTTTGCGACAGCGTTCGCGAGGAAGTCGCCTTCGCATTGCAGCTGATGAAGCGCCCGAAGGGTGAAGTCGACGCGGCGGTCGATTATGCGCTGGACGCGATGCGGCTCACCGATCTCGCAGACCGCCATCCCGCATCGCTGAGCCGCGGCGATCGGCTCCGTCTCGCGATCGCTGCGACGCTGGCCCCGGGACCCGACATGCTGATCTTCGATGAGCCGACGACCGGTCAGGACTGGGCGGGAGCGCTCGCCATCCTCGATATCTGCCGGGCCCTGAACGCCCGCGGCAAGACCGTGCTACTGGTCACGCATCACCTCTATCTACTTGCGGGCTATGCCGAACGCCTCGTCGTGATGGCGCAAGGGCGCGTCGTGCTCGACGGGCCTCTCGTCGACGTTCTCTATGCGGGACCGGCGTTGGAGGCTGCGTCTCTCGCTCCGCCCCAGACGGTCAGCTTCGCAGCCGGTATCAGCAACCTCGCGGCGGCGGGGCGGCGTCCGCTGTCGCCGGCCTCCCTGGCCGCGTTGGTGGATTCGCGATCCGGAGTCGCTCTGTGATCGCAACGGAGACACTTGTCCAGTTGCCGGCGGGGCGGTTCGCCGGCATCGATTTCCGCGTCAAGCTGGTTCTGCTGCTGCTCGCCAGCACGCTGATCTTCGTCTGGAACAATCTCATCGCCCAAGGGCTATTGTTGGCCTTCGTGGTCGGGCTGATGCTCGCCGCGGGCACGCCGCTCGCGACGCTCTGGCGGCTCGTGAGGATCACCCTGCCGGCTCTGGTGCTCATCGTGGTGATCCAAGGCTTGTGGAGCCCGTTCGGCGTCCATCCGGTCTTCACGCTTCCCCCCAATTTTCCGCTTCTCGGCGGGGCCCATGTCTTCACGGTCGAGGGGCTACTCTTCGGCCTCGTCGTCTCGTGCCGCATCCTCGTGCCGCTGCTTGCGTTCCAGCTCGTCTTCATGACGACGGAGGCCAACGATATCGTCCTCGGGCTCACCCGGCTGCGCGTGCCTTATCGCGTGGCGCTGCTCTTCTCGACAACGTTTCGCTTCGTGCCGCTGCTGCTCGAAGAATTTCAGGCAATCAAGGACGCGCAGCGGCTCCGCGGCATCGATCTCGACAGTTTCGGCATGGTGCGCAAGCTCGTTGCCATGGGGCGCATGCTGGTTCCGCTGATCACCGGCTGCCTCAGCAAGGCCCAGTCGATGGAGATCGCGCTGCAGGCCCGCGCCTTCACCGGCTCGCCGGACCGAACGCAGCTGCATCCTGGACGCGAGAAGCTCACGCTCGCCGAGCGCCTGATGATCGGCCTCGGCCTTCTTTTCTGGTTCGGCGCGATCATCGCGCGGATCGCTTTCGGTATCGGAGGATCGGTTCTTTGATCGAGGATGGTTTCGCTGACCAGGCCGCGCTCCTGGCAATGCTGGAGCGCCAGGCTGACGCCTGGAAGACGGGCGATTTCACGCTCGCGAGTGAGGACTGGCATCCCGACGGCGTGCTCACCGCTCCCGGCAACCGCGTACCCTTTGCCGCTCTCGCAGAGACGATCACCCGCTTCCACGCCGATTTCGTCGACCTCGAGGTGACGATCACCAACGCGTTCGCTTCTGCGGACGGCAAGAAGATTGCCTTCGAATGGTTGTGGACAGTCTCGCGCCGCCGCGACGGCGCCCGCAGCGCGACGCCGGACGCCATCATCGTCGATCTTGCAGATGGCAAGATCCTCGAATGGCGCGAATACTTCGACACCGCGGCGGCGGTGGAGGACTATCACGCCAAGGACGATGACCATGGCGCAGCGGAAGGTTCGCCCAAGCGCGATGCAACCCCGTGAACGTGCTCGTCGTCTATTGTCATCCCTGTAGCGACAGCTTCACGGCCGCAGTGCGCGATACCGTGGTGTCCGCGCTCGGGCAAGCCGGCCATGCCGTTGCGATGATCGATCTCTATGGAGAGCGCTTCGACCCTGTGATGGGGGCAGAGGAGCGTCGCGGTTATCACGACGAGGCAACCAATCTCGTGCCGTTCGAGCACCACGCGCGTCACCTGCGCTGGGCGGAAATGGTTATCTTTGTCTATCCCACATGGTGGTACGGACTACCCGCCATGCTCAAGGGGTGGTTGGAGCGGGTTATGGTGCCTGGCTTTGCCTTCCAGATGCCGACCAAGCATCGCGGCTCACGGCCTAATCTCACAAATATCCAACGCCTTTTGGTCTTCACGACGTGCGGTGCAACGCCCTTTTTGAGCTGGATTATGGGACAGCCGGGCCGGCGCACGCTGTTGCGCGGTTTCCGCTCGGTTTGCCATGTGCGATGCCGAACAGGGTTTAGGGCACTCTACAAGATGGACAGCGCCAGCGAAGAGGCGCGCAAGCGCCACCTCGCGAGGATTCGGAGCGCGGTGCTCGGCATCAGGTCCTGATTGGGTGCTGAGGCGACCGCCTCTGTGCCCGCGAAGCATGCGATCGACGCGTTCAACCGGCGGGGGGCTTCCGACTATGGCCGTCGTGATGCAGGAGCCGGCAGCCGCGGTGCGGGAGGCCTGTGTGCTGCGGCCTTAAGTGATCGGATCGGGCTGCGATGGAGTCACGTGATCGAGGATCAGTACGCCGTCGAGATGGTCGATCTCGTGCTGGATCACCATGGCGAGCATTCCGTCCAGCTCCGTGACACGGTCGACGCCGTTGCGGTCGAGATAGCTCACTTTCACGCGCTCCGGCCGCTTGACGGTCCTCGGCTGGTTGGGAATCGACAGGCAGCCTTCTTCGCGGGCCGTCATTGTCTCGGAGGACCATGTGATGGTCGGATTGACGAAGAAGAGCGGGTTCCTCTCGCCTTGCTTCCAGTCGGTGTCGACGACGGCGACGCGTTGCAGCACGCCGATCTGGACCGCCGCAAGCCCGCGTCCCTCGGCCTGATACATCGTCTCCAGCATGTCATCGAGCAGCGCCAGCGTCGCCTCGGTGACGGCGGGCACAGGGATGGAGATTTCGCGTAGGATCGGATCGGGATGAGTGAGAATGGGGCGGATCATGATCGCTCCGTGCGTGGGTTCGAGGCAGGTAATTGCGAGTGTTGTCTTGCCGGTCAGACCGACTTCTCGGCTCCTGCGCCGCCAATTCGGTGTGCGAGTTCCTCGACAAGCACGGCTTCGGGTAGGAGCTCCATGCCGCCATAGGTCAGCATCATGGCTTGGCCCTCAGCGTCCAGCGTCCGCACCGCCAGCTCGCCATGGCTGGCGAAGCCGTTGGCCTTTCTGATGCGGGCCTCGGTAGGGCTCGTGACGGCGAGCTCGACGGCATCGGTGAACGGGGCCATCAGGTCGGGCATCACGGCATAGACCTTCGAACCGATCGGGACGAGATCGAGAGCCGTCCAGTAGCTCCACCAGCGCCCCTTCCAGTCGGCGACATCGGCACTGGCCGGCCCGCCCTCGGCAAAGCGATGCATGATGGACAGCACCCCCTCGACCCAGGGATTGGCCAGGCCGTCGATGCAGTTGGTGACGATCGAGACGGTGACGCCCCAGTCCGGCACGCAGGCAGTGCGGCTGATGAAGCCCTGGAAAGCACCGGAATGGCCGAACCAGGCATGACCCTCGGTGGTGCCTGCGATCGTGCCGAGCCCATAGTGCCGCCCGAGGCTGTCGTCAGGGACCACCCAGTGGCGGCGCGTCATCTCGCGGCGGCTGGCAGGCGAAAGGACGCTCGACGGTGCAGCCGGGTCGAGGCTGCCGATGAAGCGGGCCAGATCGCCCGCGGTACTGACGAAGCCGGTTGCCGAGGCCAGGGCATTGGTCGGATTGTGCCCTGGGATGGCGACCCGCCGTCCCAACGGCCGCTTGCCGCTATGACCGGTCGCCAGCGGTGCCGGCGAAGGTAACGGCATGTCGGCTGCGGTGGCGTTGAGGCCCGAAGGCGTCACGATCTCGCGTTCGATCCAGCGCCGGTAGGGTTCGCCCGTGACGGCCTCGATGACGAGTCCGGCGAGGCCGAAGCCGACATTCGAATATTTGAAGCGCGTATTGGCCGCGAGGGTGAGAGGCGCGGCCAATTCGGCCCGCAGCGCCGCCTCGTCGAAGAACGGCTGGCGATCCTGCCAGTGCACGGCCCGCAAGCCGTCGCGCAGCAGGCCGGCGCTGTGCGAAAGCAACTGGCTAATCGTAACCGCCACATTGTCGGCGGGCAGGCCCGTAACATAGCGGCCGACAGGATCGTCTAGGTGCAGCAGACCGGCCTCGTGCAGCTTCATGATCGCCGCTGCCGTGAAGGTCTTCGAATGCGAAGCGACGCGGAACCGGTGCGCCGGCGTCAGCGGCGTGCGGCTGGCGAGGTCAGCAATGCCGAACGCGCGTTCCGCCACTACCGCGCCGCCTTCCGCGACCGCCAGGACGCAGCCCGGCTGTTCGCTCGCGCGCATCTGATGGCCGAGCCAGTCTTCGGCATAGGCGATCGCCTCGGGCAGCCAGTCATGCATGGACGTCATCTCCTCGTCTCTGATGGCCGAGGCCGCCGCCTCGTTCGTCACGCCGCGGTCTCAGCCAGGAATTCGCGCAGGACCGCCAGATAGCGACCGGGCTGGTCTCGCCCGACGCCGTGACCGGCGCCGATGAAGCGCTCGTAGCGCACCAGCGCGGGTGGCAGCGCCGCGGCGATATCATCGGAATCGGCAATCGGCGTGACCGGGTCGAGATCGCCGCCGAGGACCAGGGTCGGGCATCGGATCAGCTTCAGCCGGTCACGGAAGTCAAACCGGAATCCCTCGCCGTCGGCGTTGAAGAAATGCTCGAGCATTGCCGGATTGAAGGTCGAACGCTTATCGGTATCGGCCGGCCGCGGCGTCGGATTGTAGAGCGGGAAGCACTCGTCCAAATAAGCCTGCACCTTGCCCACATCGCCCGGATCCGTCCAAAAGGCTTCGGCGACCGAATGGGCTCGGGTGCCGTGCAGCCGCATGAAGGTGTCCAGGCAGCGGTCGAGCCGAAACTTGCCCGCAGTGCTCGAAAGGACCAACCCGGAGAGATGATCGGGGTGGCGCAGCGCGTAGCTCTGGGCGACGAAGCCGCCGAACGAGAGGCCGAGAACGACGGGGCGCTCGATGCCGAGCTGGGCGAACAGTGCCCTGAGGTCGTCGGCCCACTGCGCCAGGGTCCAGTGGGCCGGATCGCTGTAGCCCGAGCGCCCATTGCCGCGATGGTCGACATAGACGATCTGGGCGACGTCCGTGAGCAGGCCGTGCTGCGGCTTGAACGAGGAGTGGTCGAAGCCCGGCCCGCCATGTAGGAGGACCAGCGTCGGCCGTTGCCGCATTACCGGTCCATCCGGCACCAGACCCGCGCCGTCGACGTCAAACCAGATCCGCGTGTTGTTGACGATCGTGTGCATGGAGTTGCCGTCCCGCTTGTTGGTGGCCGCGCAAACAGCGCGGCGCCGGACCGGCAGTCTCACCCACCGCCGCCCGCACGCGAACTAGCAACTTTACTAGTCCCCCAAACGGCCTAGCGGTGATTGCCTGCCTGTTCGAGGGGCGGATCTCCGGCGCCCCGTTCGACTACTAGCCCGACAAAGGACCTTGCCCCATGCCGTCCTGTCTTCGCCAATTGCTCTATGCCTCGACCCTCCTGGCCGGTCTGGCCGGCCCGGCCCTGGCCGATCCCGGCGATATCATCTTCGCCCGCGCCCAGGACGCAGACAGCCTCGACGTGGCGCGCGTCTCGACGACGATCTCGTTCCAGGTGATGACGCAGATCTACGACAATCTGCTGAACCTCAACGACAAGGGTCAGGTCGTCGGCGGGCTCGCCTCGTCCTATACCGCCAGCCCCGACAACATGACCTTCACCTTCACCATGCGGCCGGGCATCAAGTGCCATGACGGCACGATCTTCGACGCCAACGCCGCGAAGTGGAACATCGATCGCGCCATCGACCCGAAGACCGGCAGCTCCAATGCCTCGTCCTATGGCAGCATCACCTCGACAGAAGTAAACGGCGACGTTCTCACGGTGAAGCTGTCCAAGCCCTATTCGCCGCTGCCGACCTTCCTGGCCAGCGCGCAGGCTCTGATGATGTGCCCGGCGACGATCCAGGGCAGCGACGTCAAGCCCGTCGGCACTGGCCCGTGGAAGTTCGTCGAATGGGTGCGCAACGACCGCCTTGTGCTCGCGGCCAACCCCGACTATGTCAACGTCAATCCGCTCGTCGAAAACCCCGGCGCGCCCTATGCCAAGCGGCTGATCTTCCGCGTCATTCCCGAGGGTCCGTCCCGCATGGCGGCGCTCAAGACCGGCGAGGTCACGTTCGCCGAGCCTTCGCTGCAGGATGCGGCCGATCTAGCGCAGGACAAGGACTACACCGTCTATACGGGCGCCGGCCGCACCGGCCAGCTCGCTTATATCGGCTTCACGGCCAAGATCCCTCCGCTCGACGACGCGCGCGTTCGCCGTGCCGTGGGCTATGCGGTCGATCGCGACGCCATGGTCGATATCGGCTTCAACGGTCTTGTCCAGTCCTCGACCTGCCCGGTGGCGCCCGGCCTCCTCGGCTATGACCCGGCGAAATGCGCGGAATGGGCAACGTCCTACGATCCGGAGAAGGCGAAAGCTCTGCTCAAGGAAGTGGGGTACGGACCGGACCATCCGCTCGACCTGATCTTCTCGGTTTCGCCCTTGCAGGGCTGGGACGAGTCGGTCGTGGTCATGCAGCAGCAGCTCGCGGCGGTTGGCATCAACGTCAAGATCGAGCAGCGGCAGTTCGCCACCTGGGTAGACTACATGACGGGCAAGAACAAGGAGACGACCGGCACGCCCGCGATCTGGACCATGGGCATGTCTGGTCCGGACCCCGACTACCTCGTCTTCCTGTTCCAGCCGCCGGGCTATGCAAGCCAGGGCATCGACGATCCCGAGTTGCAGAAGATGCTGGTCGAGCAGCGGGCGCTCTCGGGCGCGGCGCGCGAGGCCAAGATCCTCGACATCCAGAAGTTTCTTCTGACCGAGGCGTATGAAATTCCGCTGTTCACTCCGGGCTGGTTCTGGCTTGCGACGAGCAAGAGCAACGTCACCGGCTTCAAGCAGGGCTACACGGTGATGCCGATCTTCAACGACGTGAAGCTGCCTTGACCCGGCGCAGACCTGGAGGCCCGGCATGACCCGCTTCATCTTGCGCCGCCTCTTCACCGCGCTCGTGACGCTGATCATCTCGAGCTTCCTCGTCTGCATGCTGATCCACCTCATTCCCGGCGATCCCGTGGCGATGATGATGGCTCAAAACTCGGCACCGAGCCCCGAGCAGCTGGCCGCGATGCGGCACATGCTGGGGCTCGACCTGCCCCTGTGGCAGCAATATTTCCACTATATGGGCCGCCTGCTGACCGGCGACCTCGGCCGCTCGATCTTCGGCAGCGAGCCGGTGCTGACGCTGCTGATGGAGCGACTGCCCAACACCTTCGCCCTCGCTTTCGCCGGCCTTGCCATCGCGGTCGGCTTCGGCATGCCGCTCGGCTTCTTCGCCGCCTATCACCGGGGAAGCTGGGCGGATTCCGCTCTGATGGTCTTTGCGGTCGCCGGGGTCTCGCTGCCCAATTTCTGGCTCGGCCTGATGCTCGTTCTGCTGTTTTCGATGACGCTCGGCTGGCTGCCGGTGGCGGGTGAAGACTGGCGCAGCATGGTCCTTCCCGCCATGACGCTCGGCGTCACTTATATGGCGATCATCGCCCGGATGACGCGCTCGGCTATGATCGAGGTTCTCGGCGAAGACTTCATCCGCACCGCGCGTGCCAAGGGACTGCCCGAGGGCATCGTGCTGTTCCGCCACGCGCTGCGCCCGGCGATGATCAGTGTCGTCACCATCATCGGCGTTGTCTTCGGCTATCTGATGGGCGGCGCGGTCGTGGTTGAGAACGTGTTCAGCTGGAATGGCCTGGGCCGGCTCGCGATCCAGGCAATCAGCTACCGCGACTATCCGCTGATCCAAGGCTTCATCCTGCTGTTCGCCACCATCATCGTGGTGATGTCGGTGCTGCTCGACGTCGCCTATGCCTGGCTCGATCCCCGGATTTCCGTCCAATGAGCACACCGATCCCCATCGTCGCCGACACGGTCGATCGCGGAACAGGTATCGCCTCGCCGCGCCGCCAGCTACTGCGCCGCATGCTGCGCTCGCGCTCTCTCGTCATCGGCGGCAGCATCGTCCTCTTCGTCGTGCTGGTGGCGCTCCTTGCTCCCATCATCGCCCCGTTCGATCCCGACCATATCGGCACCGGGCGGCGCCTCGCGGTTCCCGGCGGAAAGTTCCTGCTCGGGACGGACGAATTTGGGCGCGACATTCTCAGCCGCGTCATCTTCGGTGCGCGCTACACGCTCTATATCGGGTTAGTGGCGGTGGGCATCGGCCTCGTCTTCGGGGTCGCGATCGGGGCCGCCGCCGCCTATGCCGGCGGCTGGTTCGGCGGCCTGCTGATGCGGGTCATGGACCTGCTCTACACCTTCCCCGATGTGCTGATCGCCCTCGGCCTTGTCGCGTTTCTCGGGCCCAACCTCACCAATGCGATGATCGCAGTGGGACTCAGCGCCATCCCCTATTATGCGCGGGTCACCTATGCCGTCGTCCTCTCGGAGAGGCAGAAACCCTATGTTGATGCGGCGCAAGTGGTCGGCGCCAGCCATATCCGGGTCGTCGTCCGCCACCTGATGCCCAATGTCCTGCCGCCGATGATCGTGGTGGCGTCGCTGGGCTTCTCCGCCGCCGTCCTCTCCGCCGCGGCGCTCAGCTTTCTCGGCCTCGGCGCCCAGCCGCCGATGCCCGAATGGGGCCTGATGCTGTCGACCGGCCGCAACTACATCACGCGGGCGCCCTGGCTGGTCGTCGGCCCCGGGGTCGCAATCTTCGTGACCGTCATGGCGTTCAACCTGTTCGGCGACGGTGTGCGCGATCTGCTCGACCCGCGCCAGCGCCAGAGGACGCTGTGATGGCCGATGTCGAGAGCCCCATGGCAGGCCTGCTCGCCGTCGAGGATCTCACGGTGGCGTTCGGGCGCGGCAGCTCGGCCGCCGCGGCGCTCCGGGACGTCAGCTTCGCCCTGCGACGCGGCGAAACGCTGGCGCTGGTCGGCGAGTCGGGCAGCGGCAAATCGCTGACCGCGCTATCGATCATGGGGCTGCTGCCCACCGAGGGGCAGGTCTCCGCGGGGCGCGTGCTGCTCGGTGGCGACGACCTGCTGCGCAAGTCTCGCGACGATATGATCCGCACCCGCGGCAGCCGCGTCTCCATGGTGTTCCAGGAACCGATGACGTCGCTGAACCCGGTGCTGACCATCGGTCGCCAACTGACCGAGGGGTTGCAGTTCCACCGCAAGGTCAGCCGTGCAGCGGCCGACGCCAGGGCGCTCGATCTGCTGCGCCTCGTTGGCATGACGAACCCCGAAGCGCGGCTGAAGCAGTATCCGCACCAGCTCTCGGGCGGTATGCGGCAGCGCGTGATGATCGCCATGGCGCTGGCCTGCGAGCCTGACCTCATCATCGCCGACGAGCCGACCACCGCGCTAGATGTCTCGATCCAGGCACAGATCATCGACCTGCTGCTCGACATCAAGGAGCGGCTCGGCACCTCGATCCTGCTCATCACGCATGACCTCGGCGTCGTGGCCGAGATGGCCGACCGGATTGCCGTCCTCTATGCAGGCCGGGTCGTCGAGATCGCCGATTGCCTGCAGCTCTTCGATGCGCCGCGTCATCCCTATACCGAGGGGCTGCTGGCCGCGGTGCCACGGCTGGACCTCCTGGTTGCCGACGGCGCCGATCGCATCCGCCTCGCGGAACTGCCGGGCAGCGTGCCATCGCCGGGCGAACGGCTCAGTGGATGCCCCTTCGCCCCGCGCTGCTCGCTCGCGATCGAGCGTTGCAGCGCCGAGATGCCGCCAATGCGGACGGTCGCCGAGGGCCACACGGCCGCTTGCTGGGTGAGGGCGGCAGCATGAACGCGCCCGCGCCAGCCCTTATCCTCGACGCGGTCAGCAAGGAGTTTGCCCAGCGCCGAAGCCTGTTCGGCCGCCCGGCTGCGCCGGTGCGGGCGGTCGATACTGTCAGCTTCGTCGTCAACCCCGGTGAGACGCTGGGGCTTGTCGGCGAGAGCGGCTGCGGAAAGTCGACGCTCGCCCGTATGATCCTGCGGATGACGCGGCCGACAACGGGCCATGTCCTCGTTGAGGGCAAGCGGGTCGATGCGCTGCTGCCGAGCGAAGTGCTGGCTTATCGGCGTCAGATCCAGATGATTTTCCAGGATCCCTACGCCTCGCTCAATCCGCGCATTCGGGCCGGCGACCTGATCGGCGAGCCGATGGCGATCCATGGCCTTGCGCGCGGGGCGGAGCTTGAGACGCGCGTCGCCGACCTCGCGGCGCAGGTGGGCCTTTCTGCCGCGATGCTCGGGCGCTATCCGCATGAATTCTCGGGCGGTCAGCGCCAGCGCATCGCCATCGCACGCGCTCTCGCCGTTTCGCCGCGGATCATCGTCGCCGACGAGCCGGTATCGGCGCTCGACGTCTCCGTCCGCGCCCAGGTGCTGAACCTGATGGCCGACCTCCAGACTTCGCGTGGCCTGTCCTATGTGTTCATCTCGCATGACATCGGCACGGTTGCCTATCTGAGCCACCGGGTGGCCGTCATGTATCTTGGTGCCATCGTCGAGATCGGCCCGGCCCGCGACGTGCTGCGGCGGCCGCGCCATCCCTATACGCGCCTGTTGCTGGAAGCGGTGCCGGTCGCGCATCCGCGGCTGCGGGTTCGTCGCCGCGAGGTGTTGCCCGGCGAGGTTCCGAATGGAGTGGGCCTCGGCGCCGGGTGCCGGTTCGCTCCGCGCTGCCCCATGGCGCAGGAACGCTGCCGCGTCGAGGCGCCTACGCCGCGCGCCATCGACGGGACGCGGCTCGTTGCCTGCCATTTCGCCGAAGACACCCCCGATTTGCCGAAAGGATTAGCCGCATGACCGAATTCAGCCTGCGCTTCGGCGCTCACCGCCTTGCCGGATACCGCTCCGGCGAGGGCGGAATCCCGCTTCTTGTCGTCCATGGCGGACCGGGCGTCCCCTGCAGCTATGTCTACGAGGCCCACAAGAATTATGCGGCCGAGGGCTTCGACGTTGTCAGCTGGGACCAACTTGGCTGCGGCCGTTCCGACCGGCCGGAGGACGCTTCACTCTGGGTCGTTGACCGTTTTGTCGAGGAAGTGGAGACCGTGCGCGAGCAGCTCGGCTGGGACAGCTTCTTCCTGCTGGGCAACAGCTGGGGCGGCATGCTCGGGATCGAGTATTGCCTCGCCCATCTCGACCGGGTCCGCGCCTTTGTGATCGGCAACAGCGCCGCCAGCATGCCCCGCCTCATCCGCGGCTTCGACCGGTGCAAGCAGGCGCTCGGCTCGGATACGGCGCGGATGATGGCGCTACGCGAGGCGGAGGGGTCGATCGACCATCCCGAATATCTCGCCGCCCGTACGCTGCTGACGTACAGGCACATGTGCCGCATGGACCACTGGCCGGAGCCGCTGGTCGAAGGCATGCGCGCCGAGGGTATTGGCGTCGGCCCGTTCTCGGCCATGTTCGGCCCGCATTTCTATAATTGCTCGGGCAATCTGCGCGACTGGGACCGCATGGCCGACCTGCCGCGCATCGCGGTGCCGACGCTGGTGACGACCAGCGAGTGGGACTATCTGCTGCCGGAATATGCCCGACTGATGTGGGAGCACCTGCCGCAATCCGAGATCGTCATCTTCCGCAACTCCGGCCATCTTCCGTTTTGGGACGCTGCCGATCGCTATCATCCTGCCGTGCTCGGCTTCCTGAAGACCCATGCGGGCCTCGCCGGCTGACTCGGAGGTGGACGGCGCGCCAGATGGCCTCTATCGCGGGCCGATCATCGACACCCATCATCACCTCTGGGACCTTTCGATGAACAGGCATCCTTGGCTCATGCAGTCGTCAGGGCCACTGGCCGCGTTGTCGTCGGTCGCCTCAACCTATCTAGTCGAGGACTTCCTGGAGGATTCGGCCGGCCAGAACGTCGTGGCAACTGTCCATATCGAGGCGCTGTGGGCGGGCGATCCGGCCGAGGAGACGCGCTGGCTTGATGCCCTGGAGAAGGGCGGGGGCGTGGGTTTGCGTTATGTCGCCAATGCCCGGCTCGGCACTCCGGATACAGCAAAACTGATCGCTGCGCAGGCTGCGTCGCCGCGGGTCGCGGGCATTCGCGCCATCCTTAGCTGCCATCCCGATCCGGAGAAGAGCTTCGTCGGAGATCCGCGCCTTGCCTACGCCCCGGACTTCCGCCGAGATGTCGGGCGCGTGCGCGACCACGGGTTGCATCTCGAACTGATGATGTATCCCTATCAAGCCGAGGCCGTCGCCGATCTCGCGGCCGCCTTTCCCGACCTTTCAATCGTGATCAACCACTGCGGCAGCCCGATCGACCGCGACGCGGCGGGGATGAAGCGCTGGCACGACGCAATCGTGACGGTCGCGTCGGCGCCGAACACGATTATCAAGATCTCAAGCCCCGGCGCCTATGACGCCGGCTGGACGCTGGACAGTATTCGTGAGCTTGTTGCGCATTGCCTTGCCAGCTTCGGGCCCGACCGGGCGATGTTCGGTACCGACGCGCCGGTCTGCCGGCTTACCATGTCGGTCGCGGAAATCTGGAATGCCTTGCGCCAGGCCGTGAGACATCTTCCGGCGTCTCAGCAGGCCGCCCTGTTCTTCGACAATGCCCAGCATATCTACCGGCTGGATGAGGTCAGAGCGCCATAGCCCGGTAGCGGGGCATCACAGCAAATTCAGCTCGCGTGCCTTGAAGGCTGCATGCACCTTGTTGGAGGCGTCCAGCTTCGAGGCGGCGCGGCGCAGGTGGAAATCGACTGTCGCCTTGCTGCGCCCGATGATCTGTGCCACTTCCCACGACGTCTTGCCCTGTGTCGTCCAGAGCAGGCAGAGACGTTCGTGCTCCGAGAGCTTGACCGTCGCCTGCGGTCGGCGCTCGGTGCGCCATTGCACGACATGAGCGTGGACCATCTGCGCGACGGCAAGCAGCGCATGAAGCGCCGGCTGCCCGATATCGGCTTCGGGCTGGCGCGCTTCCGGCCCGGCAACGGAGAACACGCCGCTCATATTGCGCGGCCCATGGACGGGGATGGCGATGCCGCTGCTGATACCGAAGTCCTGCGCCTCGAAGAAGATGCGCCGCGCGCTTGGCTCTAGGCCACGCAGATGGCGTTCGTCGCCCCAATTGAACGGGCGCAGGGCATGGCGCCCGTAAAGGATTACCGCGTCGGCAGAGTGATAGTTCCGGCGCCGATAAAGGTTCTGCCAGTCTTCAGGATAAGTGCTGAGCAGCATGCCGATATCGTTGGGCCGGCCCCAGTCTGAGGCCAGCCACGGAAGGCCGTAGGAAAAGTAGGTGAAGCCGAGCGCCCGCACGAGCGTGTCGGCGATGATTTGAGTCTCCTCTTCCCCCTCGCTTAGGTCAAGGCGGCGAAAAAGATTGGCGATCCCGTCTTCAGCCGCGCTGAGGGCGGAAGTCTGTTTCGCGGGGGCCGCTGCGACGATCGGGCTCATGACGCTCCCAATGGACGGAGATGGGACCGCTTCGCGAAGCAAGTCTCGTTCCAGCAAGCGCCTTTGTCCTCGCCGCCCCGTGCAGCCGCCCTACCGCAGTGCGATTGAGCATCGACTTGACCGCATTGGACGCAAAAGGGGCGCCGGAACACGCGCGGAGCGCTCCTTGCGCTCATAGTTCTGCTGATTTCTTTGAAAGATCATCAGACTTGTCGTCGAGACAGTGAAGCGGCGGCTTGCGTCGTGTCTGGAAGGAACATTGACGCTTCGATTTTCGCAGCAGAGTTCTCCTGAACCGCATCGGGTTTGTCGGAGGCCTTTTGGCTTGAGTCACGCCGCCATGGCTGGCTCATCCAGCATCGCGTAGTAGCGTTCCTCGGCCTCGGCCGGCGGGATGTCGCCGATGGGCTTTAGCAGCCGGCGATTGTTGAACCAGTCCACCCAGATCAGCGTGGCGAACTCGACAGATTCGAAGCTCGGCCAGGGTCCACGCCGGTGGATGACCAACACGCATGTGCAGATGATCCCGATCGAGCGGATCCGCGTCTTGAACCCGCGCGTTCGGAACCGGCGCAAGTTCATGGAGGTGGTCGAGAGCATCCGGACAGTCCGCCTGACGCGACCGATCCGAGTGAACACCATCATCGAGCCAGACGGTCATCGATCCTGCGGCCTCGCCTGTAGCCAGGGGCGCATCGAGGCATTCCGCGAATTAGGCCGAACTGAGATCCCTGCCATCGTGATAGAGGCCTCCGAGGAGGAGTGCCTGATCATGAGTCTGGTCGAGAATTGCGCCCGGCGGCAGCACCGATCCATAGACCTGCTCCAGGACGTCTCTACGCTGCGCAAGCGCGGGTACACTGACCGGCGGATCGCGGAAAAGATCGGCACCACACCTGAGTGGGTCAGCATGATGTCTTTGCTGATCGAGAAGGGACAGCAATGCCTCGATGTCTCCAGCGAAAAGATCGCCCGCCCGCTCAGTCTGAACGTCAACAGTGTGAGGCGGAAGGCTAGTTTACTCGACGGTATAGGCCACGAGGTCGTCTCTATGCTGAAGGATACGATGTGCCCCGATGGCGGTATTCGAGATCCTTAAGCGGATGAAGCCGCTGCGGCAGATCGAGGCCACCGAGCTGATGGTTGCGGCGAATAACTACACTTCGGCCTACGCGACCGCACTTCTCGCGGGCACCCCATCCAACGAGCTGACCGGGGAGAGGAAATCGAAGAAGGTGCGCGGCGTCACGCAGGAGGCGATGGCCAGGATGAAGGAGCTCGCGCGCCTCATCGTCACCGATTGAAGGGATCTTCCAAAAAGGCGGCATAGTTGCCGAAGAGGCTGGGGGTTCCCCGGCGCTCAGGCTGTAGACAGCCAGCACTCCCATGGGGGCGACGAAGCCGCCCAGCGAAAGGAACCGAATTGCAGCAGGACGGGAGGGCTGGCGATTTCATGGTGATGCTCAGCCCTTGATCAAACGATCGAATTGCATGGTGCATTCGGCGCGGTGCTCCGCCACGACGCCCCAGTCGAGATAGACCAGCTTTTCCATCGTTTCGTGGGTGAGGTGTGCGGCGAGTCCCGGCGCCAGCTTCACGTCGGAACTGGTCGGGATATACTCGGTCGTGGCATCTGCAGGATGTTCTGTGCGTCTGCCGAGATGGCTGACGATGCCGTTGGGGTTATCGACAAACCCGGTGCGGTTCAAAAGGCCTTTCTACGAACCGACGCTCTCGCCTTTGCGGCCCTCCGCCCTCGGTGCCTTCCGGGTTTAGCCATCTGAACAGGCATACCCTTAGATACAGTTGGTCACTGACACATGATGGAGTTGTTGAGCGACTCGCTACCCTGACCAACTTTCGTAGTATGGTCGAACTTCTCAGCCCTGCGAAACGGCGGTGAAGCTCTCTCCGCCATGATTTGAATTTCAAAAAGGCCGAAATTCTCCAAAGCCGCTCAAGGGGTCGGTGAGTTCACCTATGGCTTTCGAAAGTTGCCTCATGCAATTCGGTGGCTGCGCGATGTCCCGACCTGACGGCACCCTCTATCCAGGCTGAATAGTCCGACGTGTGCTCGCCCGCAAAGTAGATACGACCCTCGGGCGAGGCGATATTCCCTTGCCAGCGGAAGAGATCACCAGGCTGCGGGATTCCATAAGCGCCGCCAGCCCAGGGATCGAGCTGCCACGAATAGCTGGTTGATTCCTGCACATGACGGCTCGCTCCGGGGAAGGCTTTTTCGATCTGTCCCATTGCCCATTGGGCCCGAGCCGGCTCGTCCATTGCGTCCAGTTCGGCGGCCCGCTCACCTTGCTGATAAAACTGAAGTACTCCGCTGCCATCGTCGGCGGACCATCGCGGGCTCCAGATTTCTGCGCCCGTATCGAGCTGGGCGAACCCGCTCAGCTGTTCAGACTCCCAGAAACGGGCTGACATCTTGAACGCCACCTTGGTCGCCTTGGTGTAGCGAATTTCGGCCAGGATCTGTTGCTTTGCGGGGCTAAGCGCTGGCTCGAACCGGACGCGGCCCAGAACTGAGAATGGGACCGTGCAGATGAGTGCATCTGCGGTCATTATGGCCTTCGGCCTTGCCCCTGCGACGGCAATCTCGATGCGGTCGGCGAACTGCACTACGGACCGAACCGGTGAGTTGAGCAAGATCGGGCCGCGTAGTTGTGCGGCAATGGCGGCCGGCAGGCGGTCATTGCCACCCTCGATAACCGACAAGCTTTCACGATCATAGGTCGCGAGGACGCGGGAGAGCATCAGGGGCGAAATGGCGGTCGGGAAAGCGCCGAGGGTAAGCAACTTGATGGCTCCCGGCGACAGACCCTGCGCGGCAAGGTGATCGACGATGCAGAGCCGGTCAAGGTGAGCCAGCGCAGATGGTGGCCATGCGGGCGTGTCGATTACCTCTGCCGCCACGAGCTTTTCAACGTTCTCCAGCACATGCGTCTTGATCAGGCCAGCATATCCCAGCGCCTTCTCCTCCGGCGGCAAATCGACCGTCGCGGCCAAGTCCGTCTTGGAGTCGATGACCCAGCGTTTGCCGTCGATCAGCACGATGTTTTTGAGGCCGGCCGGATAGAGCGGCCTGGTGGCAAGCCCCATCTGATCTATGTAGTCCCACGTCCAGCGATGCGACCGGGGAATTCGACCTGCCCCGGCCTCCGCCATGGGTGCGCCGTCTCGTGCGCGTTGCGTATGAACCCGACCGCCAATCCGACGCCGGGCCTCGACAATCTGGACATGGTGACCGGCCCGCTCAAGCTCGAGCGCCGCCACGAGGCCACTCATACCAGCACCAACGACAATGACCGTCTTAGGGTCTGTTGTCGGGGCTAGCCGTGGAGGTCCCGCTAGCATGGCAACACCCTTCCCAGACCTGGCTGCGTTTGAGACCTAGATGTTGTCTTTCCACGACCCATGGGTATTGGCGCGCTGCGCAGCAGCGAGCATATTATTCCGCAGTCTCGATCGCGTTCCGACCTCATCTCTGCACCGCTCACCATGGCAGGCGATCGTCGCCAAAAAAGAAGCCTCCGGTCGGACCATTCGCCGCGAGGCTGGCGTAGTGAACGGCAATTTCGGCGCCTTCCTGAGCGCTCATATCTGCCTCATCGCCACCCATGTCGGTTCGCAGCCAACCGGGGTGAACCGCGTTTATTTTAATGGATGTGCCCCGCAGCTCTTCCGCCAGAAGAATGGTGAAGGCGTTGAGCGCTGCCTTTGAGGTGTTGTAACCAAGAGTACGGTTGAGATAGACCGGCGAGGCCGGGTCTGACATGTGCGACAGCGATCCCCTAATGCTGGACACATTGACGATCTGGCCGGCCTCCGAGCGCTTGATGAGCGGCAGCAAGGTCTGGGTGAGAAAAACCGGGGCGAAAAAATTGACCTCGAAGATGCCTCGTACCGTCTCGGATCGGGCATCGCTTGGAGGCTGATCCGGGGCCAGGGCGCCCTCGCCGCCGTCGACCAGGATACCGGCATTGTTGATCAGGATATCCAGCCGCCCATGCAGGCTTTCGATAGCTGTGTAGGCCGCTTGGTGGTCAGCCGCGCTGGTAACTTCGAGTTTTAAGGCCGAGACATCGAAGCCTTCCCGAAGCAGGCTCTCTGCGGCTGCTTCAGCCTTGGCGATGTCGCGCGCAGCGATAATGACATGAGCGCCCTTGATGGCGAGCTGGCGACTGGTTTCCAGCCCGAGGCCGCGGGCCCCGCCGGTTACCAAGGCAACATTGCCCACCAGCGATTTGGTTTTGAGGATCCTGGCCATAGTGCTTCCTTTATTTTCTACTCGCGACTGTTCAGCCCGCAGCGGGCACATCTAGGAGTGATTGTTTTTCTTGTCCCACGGATCTGACGTCCCACGGCCCCGCCACGCCGGCGACGATGATCTTCTTCGGGCTCTCCGTCTGCTTAAGCTTTGGGGACAATAACGGCATGGCAGCACTCTTCCCTCGAGCACGTGAAAACGCGCCTCGCGTTTCTCTGATCTTGTTCTGCAAGCCCACCTCTCGGTGCGGACTATCACCGACCGCGGCGTTGCATCTATGCCTTGCTTTTAGCGCGCAACGACCCCAGAAAGGTGCTAAAGATGGAAGTTATGGAGCCAATCTTTGGCAGCATTGGCGTTTTATAGACCGAATAATGGACACTTTGACCAAACCGCTCCTGGACTCGATCGACCTAAGAATTCTCCGGGAGGTCCAGAACGACGCCCGCATTGCCAATATCACTCTCGCCGATCGCGTCGGGCTCTCGCCGTCTCCCTGCTCGCGACGCGTGAAACTGCTTGAGGAGGGAGGCGTTATCGAAGGCTACCGTGCCGTCCTCAACCGTCCCGCCGTCGGACTAGGTCTCACGGTGTTTGCCGGGGTGCGCGTCGAACGTCACGCGCAAGACCAGGCCGACGCCTTTGTAGATGCCGTCCTCTCTATGCCCGAGGTCGTCGCATGCCATTTGATCTCGGGCGACGTCGATTTCCTGATCGAAGTCGTCGTCCCTGACATGGCGACCTATGAGTCAACCATCCTGCGGCAGCTCCTCTCGTTGACTGCTATCCGCGACATCCGCTCGAGTTTTGCCATGCGTAGCTACAGGGCTGGCGGAGCATTGCCCCTGTCGCCCGCGAGACCTTCAAAGACCTGAACTTCGCGCAATCGATTGCAAGGCCGGAGACCGCGTTCGCGCGACTAGCCCTCGGACTGTTGCACCACGCGGGCGGGATTCCCCGGCGAGGACGTGCGTCAATCGTGTCCAGGCGACCTTGGTCACTGCATGAACACAGTAACAGGCCGTAAAACGCCGCTCGGAGTTGCTCTCTCGCGCGGCGTTCTAGATCGCCCCACTACCTGGAAGCAGATCGGACCATGCGCTTAGCCTTCGAGATGCTTCTTGAAGCGCAGCGTGTCGAAATACTCGCTGAAGTAGACGATCTGGCCATCCTTGGCCTCGACCCGGACAATATAGATCTGATCGAAGGACTTGCCGTTGGCGCTCATTTTGCCGGTGGCCACATATTCGGCGACGACCGCATCCCGGCCGGCCAGCTTGTGGACAGTCACTTCGCCGATTCTGAGGTCGTCGATCAGCGACCTGAACCACGTCATGCCGGCGAGGATCGCTTTGCGGCCTTCGCGCTTGGTGGGCGCATCAAAGGTGCCGGCGTAGGGCAGCTCGAAGACGGCGTTTTCGGCGAACAAGGCCGCCCAGGCGTCGAGATCGCGAGGGAGACGGTCGAGCGAACGCAACAGAAGCTCTTCAGCGTTCAGGGTCTTTACGTCGGTCATAGCAGGTTCCTTTCGTTCACGTGCCAGACCGAGATGGCGTGGAAAGAGAGCCCTGTTCAGCTAGATAATCTGGAAACACTGATCATCCCTATGGATAATCAGATGCCAGATCACCCTCTTAATTCGCCGAAATCGATTAATCGCCGACAGCCAGTGCGCGGCGGACATCCACGCGCGCGAAGATCTGGGCGACCCACTCGACGAACACGCGCAGTTTCGCATTGAGGTGGCGGTTCGATGGATAGACGACGTAAAGCGGGTGATAATCGCGCGTCCAGGCATCGAGAAGCGGGACGAGCCGTCCATCATCCAGATAGGGCTGTGCGGCGAAGCGGAAGGTTTGGCCGATGCCGAGACCTGAAAGCAGCGCCGTCAGATGCGCCGTGCTCTCATTGACCGCGACACTGTAGCGGTAGTCGATCTCGATCTTGTCCACGCCCTGCTCGAAACGGAGCGGAAAGACCTTACCCGTCAGCGCGGAAAAGTAGGTCAGGAGCTGGTGGCCCGTTTCCAGTTCGCGAGGGTGCGAGGGAACCGCGCGCTCGGCGAGATAGTCGGGCGAAGCGCAGGTCACATAATCCAGTTCGCAGATGCGCCGGCCGATCAGGGAACTGTCGTCGAGCGCGCCACCCCGGATGACGCAATCGACGGCGTCGCTGACAAGGTCAATCGGCCGGTCGTTCACGCCGAGATAGACTTCGATGTCCGGATAGCGCTGCCGAAACTCGGGCAGCGCCGGAATGAGGATCCGGTTGGCGAGCAGAGAACCGATATCGACGCGCAATTTGCCCTGGGGCTGCGCCTTGGTCCGTCGCGCCGCCTGATCCATGTCGTGCAGCTCGTCGAGCAGGCGAAGGGCACGCTCATAGTACTCAGCGCCATCGGCCGTGACGGTGACGGATCTCGTCGTGCGCTGGATCAGCTTGGTGTCGAGATGATCCTCGAGATCGGAAATGAGCTTGCTGACGGTGGAGCGCGGCAGGCCGAGCAGGTCGGCAGCTCTGGCGAAAGTGCCGGATTCAGCGATCCGAACGAATGTGCGCATCGCGAGAAGCTGATCCATCGTCCCACAGTCCTGCCGCGATTATGCAATAGCGTGGATTAAGAAATCATATTTCGCATCTTTGTGCAAAAATCAGAAGGCGTATCTCCGTGTCACAGCCTAACCCATGGAAGGACACGCTGATGAAAAACGCTACCCAGCTTCTCGAAGCCTATCTCGCGAACATCCAGGATCCGGCCGCTGCGGCACGCCTTTTCGCAGATGACGGCATCCTGGAATTGCCAACCATAAACGCCCGCGCCCAGGGCCCGGAAGCCATCGAGACGTTCATCGCCGGCCTCCTCGTCAGGGTTCCCGACTTCCGGTTCAAGAACATCGACATCTCGATCCGGACCGAAGACCAGGCGTTCGGCGAATATCAGGTCGAAGCCCTCGTACTCGCCACCGGCAAGACTTACAAGCAGACCTATGCTGGCCGGCTCGTCGCCAAGGACGGGAAGATCAAGCTGCTGCGGGAGGCGCTCGATACGCTCGCGGCATCGCAGGCCTTCAGCAAGGATTGAGGGTGCCGAGGCGGGCGAGGTCACCGTTCGCGGACGAGCGCCCGCCTTATCTATATTCTCTCCGATGTAGCCAAACCCAGTTCAAGAAGGGTGTCCGGCTTTTTAGTCAAACAACTCGTAGCGTCTCCTTGACGGAAGGGGGCTCGCGGCACCCCGTCTGTCGCCGGGCGACGCCGTCGTCATGGACAATCTTGGCAGTCACGAGGGCCGCCGCATGCTTGGCGCGAGCGATGGGTTGGACGATGGTGCGATGTCCAAGAAGTGGCGGCCGCTTGGGATGACGTGTGAGCGGCTGCTTTCGCTACTTTGTAAATTCCCCTCGATAGTTGCCTTCGGCCGAACCGCTGTTGAAGGGCAGCTATCGCGCCTCGCGGTTCTAAAAGCAGATAGTCTACTTCCGGCCCCCAAAGCGACTTTCACGTCACGCGTGCGGATGGCCGCTTCGCGCCCTCAATGTCGGTGGCTACCACTTACATCTCGGCACAAGCAGACGTTCGTATTCGCGCCCAGGCCCCCTCGATCGCCACCTGTCACTTTGCGGACAGGCGGGCGCGGAGGCTGTCGCTCGCCCGAATGTTCGGCGCCAGCCTAGCGGGGCTCCCCACACCCTATTTCTGCTTGCCGGCCAGTTTCTCCAGTTGCGGCACAGCCGCACGGATCACAGTGAGCGTGTCTTGCGCGGCGAGCGCGGTGATCTCCGCGCCGAGCTTGCCGCGCACCTTTGTCGCGTGCGACGCAATCTGGCTGGCGTTGAGCAGTTGTGTGATCAGCGGGTCCCACGGCCCTACCGGCCCGTGATCGGTGAGACCACCCCCGTCCTGGATCACACCGAAAATAATCCGAACCGCCTCCGCGAAATCCCGTCCCAGATGCGGCGGCTTGGGGAAGCTACCTTGCTGGTAAATGGCGATGGCAATGCCATCGGTTCCCGCCGGCACATGCAGCGTCGAGTTGCCCACCGGCATGATGCTGTCGTTGAGCACCCATTGCGAGAACGGCTCGGGCACCGAGAGCACATGCCCCTTGGCAACCAACGTCTGTGCCGAAGCGGTCGGCACCACGCCGATGACGTTGGCGTCGGCGGTGAGCGAGGGATCGCTGATGACGTCGACGAAGGTGTCGTCGATGAAGGTGCCGAGATTGGCAGAGAAGGCGTCGTCGATGATCGCCGACCCGCCGTCGATCCCGCCTGGGCCACTGATCGGGAAATACCAGCCGGTCACCGTCCGCGCGTTCGCCGAGGAAGGGATGTCGAAGGCCACGGGCGGCCGTACCACACCGGTTGTGCCGTCGGTGTCACTCCAAAACAGCAACTTGGCCATGCCGTTGCCGCCGCTGTTCGGCAGCGTGTAGGGCAGCTCCGGAAAGTAAGGCGGGCTGTAGGGCGTGTCGCCGCCAGAAGAAGGCGCCAGCGAAAGCTCGGCGTTGGCGTTGCGCGGTTGGCGATGATGGCCGGCCGGCAGGTACATTTTATAGTTTGCTGTAATATGAGCCATGGAACCTCTCCCGTTCGGATCCTGCATAGATCTTCATCGAAAACGAAGTTTTCCAGTCGCAGATGACGCGATACCGAGAAACCCGGCCCGTCAATAAAAATCGATTGATCTCAAGTTAAATCTTGACATGGCCGGCGTCAATTGCATGTGCCGATGTCAATGTAAATGGTTGTATTTGATACGTTATCTATTTTTTCAAGATAAGTTCTGGTCAATATCGGTGCATATTCGATCAAATATGAGATGAATCTTGACGCAACCGCCTGCAACGCAGGATCCCGTCAATTTCGAGCCGATCAGCTCTGCTGAGGCGAATTAGTCGAAATTACCCGCGTTTTCAGCAGGATCATCAATCGCCTGAGTTTGATGTCGGCTCTCCAAAGGAGCGTCCCTAAACTGCAGTTCCGCTCGCGGTCACATACTGGATGCTTAGGCGCGCTCTTAACCGGATCTCCCTTTGGCGCGAAAACGACGACCTCAATCCCGCTTTAGTTGTCCGCAAGACTACCCGTTGCTGAAATGGACGTCACTTCGCATTGCGCCTTGATTGGTCCGCTGTTGGCCCCAGGACAGTAAATTCGCCCCGCCGCCTGTTTGGCAGTTGCCTTTTCAAATCGGTCGTCGTCGAGACGGTGGTCCTTGGCGAAGGCAGACCTTCCGCTAAACGTGGTGTCGTGTGTTCGTCAATTCGCAGCGACGGGGGCGGTTGTACTCAAGGCGCGGATGAAGCGGTCGCGGAATTCGCTCATCGGCCAGACAGGGGCGTTCCCCGCAGGGAGAAGTCCGACGGTCCAGCCCCAGTCGTCGAAATCCGCCACGAGGTCGAGTGGTCCGATCAGGTGCACGGGCACGTCGCGGCTGTCGATGCCGGCCACGAAGGGCGCCGGCTGGTGATCGCCGAGAATCACCATGAGGGGCGGCCGGCCAGACTGGCGCTCGGCATAGGAGAGGATCACCTGCAGCGAATAATCGATCGCCTGCCGGTACTGTTCACGCACGCGATCATGGTCGCGCCAGACGGTCTCGGGCGTATCGCCCGTGGTCGCCCATCGATCGAAGACGGTGCCCTCGCCGACATCGCTCCACGGGATCAGTTGTGGCACCGGCACCCACGGCGCATGCGAGGAGAGGAGCACGATCTGGGCGAAGAGCGGACCGGCATTGGGTCCGCGGGGGATGAGCCGATCGAAGGCGGCCAGCGTATATTGGTCCGGCATCGTCACGAAGTTGAACGGCTGGCCGCGATAGCCGAGATCGGCGGCCGCCAGGATGGTCTCGAAGCCCTGAGCCGGCCCCTCCGGCCACGCCATCGTAATGCCCGGCATGATCGCGGCGGTGCGAAAGCCCGAGGCGGCGGCGAGGTCATAGAGGCTCTCGCGGCGGCTGGCGAGCAGCGCGCGGTAGCGTGTCTGATTGGAGATCGTCAGGCCGGATTCGAGCGTGCTGTGCGCGAGCCAGCTTTGGCCGCCCTCGACGGGTGAGGTCAGCCAACCCGACCGCATGGCGAGCCCGGCCGCGGTCAGGCGCGGCTCAGCGGCCCGCAGCGTCGCGCGATGGGTCGGGGCATAGAGCGGGTTGTCGAAGCTGGAGCGGCCATAGCTTTCGATGAAGACGATGAACACGTCGCGGCCGTCAAGTCGGTCGAAGAGGCCATTGGCCCCGGCAAAGGGATCGGACGCTGCCGCGACGCGGAAGCGGACGAGATCGGCACGCGTCTCTGCATACGTGTCGATATGATCGGCCATGACCCGTATGGCATAGGCCTTGAAAGGCATACGATCCGGGAGCACACCGGCGATATCGGCCGCCACGACGAGGACTGCAAGACAGGCCGCCATCAGGGCGATGCGTCCGGCAGCAAGGCCCGCCCAGCATCCGCTGGCCCACCAAAGGACGGCAGTCAAGCCTCCGATGGCCAGCACGGCAAAGGCCGTGGCCAACAGCACCAGCGGCAGGCCTGCGGCGCTGATTGCGAGCCGGATACCAGCCTCGACGAGATGGAGATCGACGGCCGGGTTGAACGGGCGGGCGAAGGCGGTGAAGGTCCCGAGATCGGCGAGCTTCAGCACGGTGATGAGAACGAGCGCCGCGACCAGCGCCGCGCGCAGCAACCGCGTTCCGACCGAGCGTCCCGGAAGCGCGGCGAGCACCAGCAGGAGGACCGGCAGTTCCAGCGGCAGCCGCACGACTGCCCAAGGGGTGAGGTCCGACGGTGTGTTCGGCGCGACCAGCACCAGCAGGAAGACGAGGGCGGCGAGGACGAGGGCCGGCGCGCGGAGGCGGCGGGCCGGCCTCACGAGTGGCGTCTCCGGGCGAGCCACAGGATATCGATCGCGAAGGACCAGCCGAGCGCTAGCGTGGCTGCGGCCGCGATGACAATCGCCGTCACGCCGCTGACGGCCGGCGCGTTGAGTGCGATCAGCGCCGCAATCTGAACGACGCAGATCGCCTTCCGGCGATAGGCTTCTGGTAGGGGGCCGTTTAGCCAAGGCAGTGCGAGGCCCGCCGCGACATAGACATAGCGCATCGACCCGAGCGCAAGCACCCATGGCCCGAGCTTGCCCGACGCGAGCACCAGGAGGGCGAGAATAAGCCCGAGCGCCGCGTCAACCTCCATGTCGAAGCGGGCGCCGAACGGCGAGGCGAGGCCGTCTCGGCGCGCCAGCCATCCGTCCACGGCGTCGAGCGCGAGCGCGATCGTCGCCACCGCCACGACGAGCCATGCCGTGTCATCGGAGATCGGATCCGGCCCAGCGAGCGGCGCGACCAGGGAAGACGTTAGGGCGGCGCGGCCGAGGGTCACCATGTTGCAGAGGCCGAGGCGCGGATGGGTGTAGGCGTTGCGCAGCCCGGCGACCGTCAGGGCGGCCATGACCGCGAAAAGACTCGTCGCGAGCAGCACGCCGTCGGGAGCAAGGCCTTTGGCGATCGACGCCGTGAGCATCGCCAATGGCAGCGCCCATGCAAACAAGCGCACAGCCGCTCCTGATGGAGAGGGTGCGTCGAGGACCCGGCGCAGCCGTGATAGCCGGTCGTGGGCGGCCGTGGCGAAGCTCATCAGGCGATGAGTTAGTGCGCCAATGGCAATGTCAAGCAAGGCGATCGCGGTTGCGTCTTGCCAAACGTCGCGCAGTTGGCGACGCGCACTGCCATCCCGTCAGCGGGCGCGCTTCAGGGATTGGCACGCCGCGGGATTATCCATCCGCCAATGTCACCGGCAGCGTCGGTCTGCGAGCCGTTGTATTACGGATCCTGTAACTTCAAATGGTCGGTATGGGCGCGAACGCCCCAAATTGGCGGCAGCCGTTCCCTGCCGATGCATCTTCACCGCTATCACTTGCGGTGTAGGTAGCGACGGCTTTCCTCGAGTTCTTGGAGGTGTCTCAGCGGGCAGCACAACGATCGCGAGGTGACGATGCCGTCTCCAGCCCGAACAGGCCGTGCCCTGCAACTCCAGCACGACGTCAGATCGTCCGCGGACGAACGTCATAGGTCGAGCGCGACTATGTTGGGTCGCCTAACCCGCCAGCCCGAATTTCGACGCTTCGGATATCTCCAGGCGCCGCGTCCGCCAGACGCTGTAAAAAGGAGCATCGGCCATCCGCACGTGTTCGTACAAGCTGGACCGTGTTTATTTGACGGTTATTTGACAAACCATCAGTGAAATTGACTAAGCCATTGATTTGATTGGTGGAGCCGAGGGGAATCGAACCCCTGACCTCTGCAGTGCGATTGCAGCGCTCTCCCATCTGAGCTACGGCCCCGTCGCTGAGCGACGGGCGCCATTTAGGGTGTCGTAGCGGGGGCTGTCAAGCTGCGGCGACTAGCCGGGCGGGTTGCGGGGGAGGCAGTCGACGGCTACATGATGGGCGGCCCAAAAACCATCGCTCCGCCTCATTCGGGAAACCAATGCGCGCCATCCTCGACGTCGTCATGATCGCCCTGAACCTCTACTGGTACATCATCATTGCCAGTGCGATCTTCAGCTGGCTTTTCGCCTTCGGCGTGGTCAATCCGCGCAACCAGATCGTCTCGGCGATCGGCAACTTCCTTTACCAGGCGACGGAGCCTGCGCTGCGTCCGATCCGGCGGGTCGTCCCGACGCTTGGCGCCATCGATATTTCGCCGGTCGTCCTCCTGCTTGGCATCATCCTGATCCAGCAGGTGATCATCCGCTACGTCTATCCAAACGTGTTTTGAGCGGGGCTGCCTTCGCGCGGACCGAGGCAGGCGGCATCCTTCTCGACATCCGCCTGACGCCGCGCGGTGGCCGCGATGCCATAGACGGCGTCGCCAGCCTTGCTGACGGACGGATCGTGCTGCTGGCGCGGGTGCGGGCGGTGCCTGAAAAGGGCGCTGCCAATACAGCTCTGGCGACGTTGGTCGCTGATCTCTTCGATCTGCCGAAATCCGCTGTCACCGTCGCGAGCGGCCATACCGCGCGGCTGAAGACGCTGCGGATCGCGGGCGAGCCGGCAGCGCTCATGGCGCGTGCGGCCGAACTCTCCGCCTGAGCCGCGCTCAGTGGCTGTAGAGGCCCCGCAGCGTGCCTTCCGGCCAAAGGATGTCGTCGATGCGCCAGCCGGCCGGCGTCTCGACGAGCACGAGGTCGATCGCCTTCGGTTCGCCAGAATTCGTGAAGGCCGCATGGCCCATCATCCGCCCGCCGGGCGCGTCGGATACCGTAACCGTGATGTCGCCGATATCGCCGTCCTGCGCGTCGATGAAGGGATCGGCGTCAAGGTTGGGCACCTCCCCGTCCGCCGCCGCGCGCGCGTCATCGTCCGAAATGATGCCGGCGAGCTCCGGCGTGAAATAGCGCTTGAGGACCGCATCGTCGCTGCGATCGATGCCGGCACCGTTGTTGCGGTAGGTCCCGTAGATCGATTCGAGAAATTCCTGCGCGGTCGCGGGCGACTGTTGCGCATGTCCAGGCGATGGCAGGCTGGCGGCGAGCAGAGCGCCCACCGCCAGCATGAAACCGCGACGATGAAGCCCGGTGGCGGTCGCGGCTGTCATGCTCAGGCCTTCTTGGCGCGCTCGATGGCGTCGAGGATCAGCTGCTCGGCCTCGGCCTTGTCGCCCCAGCCCGAGATCTCGACCCACTTGTCCTTCTCGAGATCCTTGTAGTGCTGGAAGAAGTGCTCGATCTGACGGAGCGTGATCTCGGGCAGATCCTTGTAGCTCTCGATCTTCTCGTAGCGACGGGTGAGCTTGGTCGAGGGAACCGCGATCACCTTCTCGTCCTCGCCGCCTTCGTCGCGCATGCGAAGCACGCCGACCGGGCGACAATTCATGATAGCGCCCGGAATGATCGCGCGCTGATTGGTGACCAGCACGTCGATCGGATCGCCGTCGCCACAGAGCGTATGCGGCACGAAGCCGTAATTGCCCGGATAGCGCATCGGCGTGTAGAGGAAGCGGTCGACGTAGAGCGCGCCGGCTTCCTTGTCCATTTCATACTTGATCGGCTCGCCGCCAACCGGCACCTCGATGATCACGTTGATGTCGTGCGGAGGGTTCTTGCCGATCGGCACTGCGTCGATGCGCATGGAAACATCCCTGGTGCGGTGTTGAGGGCACGGAAGCCGACAGCCGCACTGAGGCGCAGCCGGGCGATCCGCTCATAGCGACCCGCTCATAAGCGGACGGCCGCCCGCCCGCAAGGCCGATCTCGCAATTGCGTCATCCGCGTGCGAATGCGAAGGCAACCTTGGCGAGAGTCACATCGCCGAAGCGCTCGCTGCCACGCGCAATCTTGCGGCCGCCGGCATTCTTGTAGAAGCGGCAGGCGCCGTCATTGTCGGCAAGGGCCCAGACGACAGCTGAATCGAAGCCGTGCCGGACCAGTTCGCGGCGCGCCGCGAGGAACAGCCGCGTGCCCAAGCCGACACCCTGATATTCGGGACGCAGATAGATCTCATAGATCTCGCCGCGTTGGACGAGATTGCGAGCGCGATTGGGACCATAGGTGGCATAGCCCGCGACCGTACCGCCGACCTCGAGCACGAGGATGCCGGTGCCTCGGCGAATCGCGCGGCCCCACCAGGACTGGCCGCGTCGCGCGATCATCCGGCTCAGCTCGCGCGCCGGAATCAAACCGTCATATGCCTGGCGCCAAGCGCTGTCATGAACCGCGGTGATCTCCACCGCGTCACTCGCTTCAGCCCGGCGGACACCGATCGACAGAGTGCTCATGTCGATCAGGATAGGTCGGGTTTCGCGAACGGGGAAGCCCTTTTTCATGGGGCCCTCGCGGCAGCGACAGGGAAGCTGGCCTCCCTGTCGCAATGCGGTAGACGCGCAGCGTGAACGCGCGCCGTCCGGCTCAGGCGGAAGCCTTGCTCGAACGGTCGGCGCGCTTGCGCTCGGTCGGATCGAGGATCGTCTTGCGCAGACGGATCGACTTCGGCGTCACTTCAACCAGCTCGTCGTCCGAGATCCAGGACAGCGAGCGCTCCAGCGTCATGCGAATCGGCGGCGTCAGCCGAACCGCTTCGTCCTTGCCGGCCGAACGGACGTTCGACAGCTTCTTGCCCTTGAGGACGTTCACTTCGAGGTCGTTGTCGCGCGTGTGCTCGCCGACGATCATCCCCTCATAAACCTTCCAGCCCGGCTCGATCATCATCGGCCCACGATCTTCGAGGTTCCACAGGGCGAAAGCGACGGCCTCGCCGGACTCGTTGGCGATCAGCACGCCGTTGCGGCGTCCGGCGATCACGCCCTTGTAGGGCTGATAGGAATGGAACAGGCGATTCATGATCGCCGTTCCGCGCGTATCGGTCAGCAGCTCGCCCTGATAGCCAATCAGGCCGCGGGTCGGCGCCCGGAAGACGAGACGCAGGCGATCGCCGCCCGAGGGGCGCATCTCGATCATCTCGGCCTTGCGCTCGGCCATCTTCTGCACGACGACGCCGGAATGCTCCTCGTCGACGTCGATGATGACCTCTTCGATCGGCTCCTCGATCTGGCCGTTCTCGTCTTTCTGGAAGACGACGCGCGGACGCGAAACGCCGAGCTCGTAGCCTTCGCGGCGCATGTTCTCGATGAGGATAGCCAGCAGAAGTTCGCCACGACCGGAGACGATGAAGGCGTCCTTGCCCGAGGATTCCTCGATCTTCAGCGCGACATTGCCCTCGGCCTCCTTGAACAGGCGGTCGCGGATCATGCGGCTCGTGACCTTGTCGCCTTCGGTGCCGGCGAGCGGGCTGTCATTGACCATGAAGGTCATGGAGACGGTCGGCGGGTCGATCGGCTGTGCCTTGATCGCCTCGGTGATCGCGGGATCGCAGAACGTATCGGCGACTGTGCCCTTGGTCATGCCGGCGATGGCGACGATGTCGCCCGGAACGCCCTCCTCGATCGGCTGGCGCTCGATGCCGCGGAAGGCGAGGATCTTGGAAACGCGGAAGTTCTCGACGGTCGAGCCGTCCTGCGACAGCACCTTCAGCATCTGGGTCGGCTTGACCGTACCCGAGGTGATGCGGCCCGTGATGAGGCGTCCGAGATAGGGGTTGGCTTCGAGGAGCGTGCCCAGCATGCGGAACGGGCCGTCCTCGACATGCGGCTCCGGCACGTGTTCGAGCACGAGATCGAACAGCGGCGCCATGCCTTCGTCATGCGAGGCGTCGGGCGCGCGGCCCATCCAGCCCTGCTTGGCTGAACCATAGAGGATCGGGAAATCGAGCTGCTCGTCGGTGGCGTCGAGCGCGGCGAAGAGGTCGAACACCTCATTCACGACTTCTTCGATGCGCGCATCCGGCTTGTCGACCTTATTGATGGCGACGATCGGCTTCAGGCCGACCTTGAGTGCCTTGCCGACCACGAATTTGGTCTGCGGCATCGGGCCCTCGGCGGCGTCGACCAGCACGATGACGCCGTCGACCATGTTGAGGATGCGCTCGACCTCGCCGCCGAAATCGGCATGGCCCGGCGTATCGACGATGTTGATGCGCGTATCCTTCCAGACGATCGAGGTCGCCTTGGCCAGGATAGTGATGCCGCGCTCCTTCTCGATGTCATTCGAGTCCATCACGCGCTCGGCGACGCGCTGGTTGTCGCGGAAGGAGCCCGACTGCTGCAGCAGCTTGTCGACGAGCGTGGTCTTGCCATGATCGACGTGCGCGATGATGGCGATGTTGCGAAGTGACATTTCTCAATCCAAAAAGGCAGCGACACCCCAGGCGGCATCCTCGCGGCAGTGCCCGTGGACGCGACCTTGGGTGCAACAACGCCACCGGGCCATTTTGCGGCGCAAAATGCTTGAAACGGCCTGAAAAGGCAACCACGATCGAGAAATCGTCTGAACTGCGACGATCGGCGCATGGCGCAGAGGGCGCCAAAAATCGCAACATTTGACTTAAAGCACAAATCTGTTTATTATATGGTAAACATATAATATGCTGCAGGGAGTACAGTTTTGGCCGCTACGGTTGAAGATCCGCTTGGGTTCGTCCTGGTCGACGTTGCGCGACTTCTCCGTCGTCGCTTCGAGAAAGCTCTCGAAAATGCCGGGCTCGGGCTGACGGTCGCCGAGGCGCGCACGCTGGCTTTCGTCAGCCGGCGGCCCGGACTTCGCCAGTCGACGCTTGCCGAGGAGCTCTGCGTCGAGCCCATGACGCTTGTCGGTTTCCTTGACCGGCTCGAGGCGGCCAGCCTTGTGGAACGCATCCCCGACCCTGCCGATCGCCGCGCCAAGCTGATCCGGCTGACGCCCTCGGCGGCCAATATTGTCCGCCGTATCCGCGCGATCGGCAAGGCCGTTCGCGAAGATGCAGAGCGCGGCGTCGACGCCGACGTGCTGGAAACCATGCGCCTCACGCTGCTCAAGATGCAGGACAACATCATGAAGGCGCCGGAAGTCGTCTCCTGAAGAGAGCCGGCATCCCGCCCCTCGGGCTGATGCCGAACACGTGATGATGTCCCGCCCTATCGGCATCGCGGCCGGGCGGGACAAGGCGCCGCTTGCGTGGCGAGCCGTGTCGGCTAGGTTGTCGGAACAGACAAGCGAGGCGACGAATGGCGAGCGTAACGGTCATCAACCATCCCCTGGTACAGCATAAGCTGACCATCATGCGGGATAGGCACACTTCGACGGCCGGGTTCCGTCAGCTCCTGCGCGAGATCGCGACCCTGCTCTGCTATGAGGTCACCCGCGACCTCGAAATGACAACTACGACGATCGAAACGCCGCTCGCCGAGATGAAGGCGCCAACGCTTGCCGGCAAGAAGCTGGTCTTCGCCTCGGTGCTGCGCGCTGGCAATGGCCTGCTCGAGGGCATGCTCGACCTCGTGCCTGCGGCGCGCGTGGCGCATGTCGGCCTTTATCGTGACCCGAAGACGCTGCAGGCGGTCGAATATTACTTCAAGGCGCCCGACGACCTCGACGAACGGCTGACGATCGTCGTCGATCCCATGCTCGCAACCGCGAATTCCGCCATCGCCGCCGTCGACCGACTGCAGGAGCGCGGCGCCAAGGACATCCGCTTCGTCTGCCTGCTCGCCGCGCCCGAGGGCATCGACAAGTTTCACGGCACACATCCTGACGTCCCGATCTTCACCGCCTCGATCGACAAATATCTGAACGACAAAGGCTATATCGTCCCGGGCCTCGGCGACGCCGGCGACCGGATGTACGGCACCAAATGACGGCTAGCCGTCAGACGGGACGAGGATGAGCTTCACGCCGGACGAGATCGAGCGTTACGCCCGCCATCTTGTGCTTGCCGAGGTCGGGGGACCGGGCCAGCAGAGATTGAAGGCGGCGCGGGTGCTTGTCATCGGCGCCGGCGGGCTCGGCTCCCCGGTCATCCAATATCTGGCCGCCGCAGGAATCGGCACGATCGGCGTCGTCGACGACGATATCGTCTCGCTGTCCAACCTGCAGCGCCAGGTTCTGCATGACGGAGCGTCGATCGGGACCGCCAAGGTGGCGAGCGCCGCGCTCTCCGTTGCGAGGCTCAACCCGCATGTCACGGTTGAAAGCCACGCGGTGCGGCTGACCGCCGATAATGCCGATGCGCTGATCGAAGCCTTCGACATCATCGTCGACGGATCCGACAATTTCGCAACGCGCTTCCTGGTGGCGGACCGCGCTGCCGCCCTGCACCGGCCGCTGGTAGCGGCGGCGGTCGGGCGCTTCGATGGCTCGCTCACCGTGCTGAAGCCATTCGAGGAGACCGACGGCCGCCCGAATCCGGGCTATCGCGATCTCTTTCCAGAGCCCCCGCCGGCCGGCCTCGTCCCGACCTGCGCAGAGGCCGGGATCCTCGGCGCCGTCGTCGGTGTTCTCGGGACGCTGCAGGCGGCCGAGGTTCTGAAGCTGATCCTTGGCATCGGCGAACCGCTTGTCGGCCGGCTGCTGCTCGTCGACATGCTTTCGATGCGCTTCGAGACCATCAGCTATCGGCGGCGTTCATGACGGGCAGTTGGGCTGGCGCCGAGTGTCAGATGCCCGGCTCCATAAGCAAATCCAAGGATGGCTGCCGTCACCCTGTCGAGCGAAAGGCGGCCACGGATCAGCGGCGGGTCGGCTTGACGCGGCTCTTGTTCCTCGAAATGGTCGCGGTAAATGCTGCGAAACAGATAGCTTGCGGGGATCATGGTGTGCTCCCATGGCGGATTGAAGCGGTTCAAAACACGTTGATGAATGCTTGAACCGATTCAAAAATAACATTTGCCATTCTGATGTCAAGGATTGATTGAACCGATCCAAGAACGAGATAGAGTACGGAAAAGAACGGAGCTGCAGGCTTGAGTCAGGTCATCAGGCTGTCCGATGTCGCCAAGGCCGCCGGCGTGTCGCAAGGCACCGCGTCCAACGTGTTCAATCGGCCGGATATCGTGCGCAAGGAAGTGCGCGAGCGCGTCGAGGCCGCCGCCCGTGCGCTTGGCTATTCCGGCCCGGACCCCCGCGGGCGTTTGTTGCGTGCCGGCAAGGTCAATGCGATCGGCATCGCGACCGCCGAGCCGCTGTCCTATTTCTTTGACGATCCTTATGCGCGCGTTCTGATGACGGGTGTCAGTCGGGCCTGCGACCTACAGGGTGCTGGCATCTCGCTGGTTTCGGCCGCGAATGAAGAGAAGCTCGCCTGGAACATCCAGAGCGCGATCGTCGATGGCTTCGTGCTGCTCTGCATCGAGGGCGGCACCCGCCTCGTGGAACTGACGCGCGAGCGCAAGCTGCCCTTCGTGGCGCTGGGGCTCGAACATGACGACGAGACGATCTCGATGATCGGCATCGACGATCGTGCCGGCGCGCGCACCATCGCCGCCCATGTCGCAGCTCTCGGCCATCGGCGGTTTGCGATCCTGTCGCTGCAGCTCGTCGACGGCCATGTCGGCCGGGTCGACGATGCCGCGATCGCGCGCGCGATCTACAAGAGTTCGCGCGAGCGCATCGAAGGCTATCGCGCGGCGCTCAGCGACCACGGCATCGACATCGCGACGGTTCCCGTGTTCGAGACCGAGAACGAACCAACAAGCGTCGAGGCGGCGCTCGTCGAACTTTTTGGCGGCGCCGAGCCGCCGACCGCGCTTCTTGCGATGTCCGACCGGATCGCCCTGATTGCGCTCGAATGGCTGGCGGCCCGTGGCATCGCGGTGCCGGCGGATGTCTCCGTCGTGGGCTTCGACGGTGTGCCGGAAGGCGCCCATTCCGAGCCGCCGCTCACCACGATGACGCAGCCGATCGAGGAGATCGGGCGCACGGCGGTGGAACTGATCTTCAATGACGCAGACGGTCCACGCCGCCTGTCGGTCGCGGTTGACTTGACCATCCGCGAGTCGGTGGGGCCGCCGCCCGCTGGCAATGCCTGATATCGCCGGCGCCCGTCAGCCATGGGCCGCCGCTTACCGGAGCTTGCGTGGATCGGGGCGCACGCGCGGCCAGAGCGAACCGGCAGTCTCAGGCTCTTACGGGGACATTAAGCTCTGGGCGCGATGAGTTCCATCTGAATATTCCATTGGAATGCTGGAAGCGGCTCGACCATTGTGCCGATGACGCTCGGTGGGCGGCTGATGGCCAGCCTGAGGACACCCTGCACGCCCCACGAAGAGACGGCGATCGCCTGAGCCCCGCACCAGCCGGCGGCTCGTCGTTTTCCACTTGCCCCCGCCGGTCGCGGTGATCGCGCCGAACCGGCCCCCCGCATGGAGACTGAACATGGAATATCGCAAGCTCGGCAACAGCGGCACGGTCGTGACCGCCTACTGCCTCGGCACGATGACCTTCGGCGCCGAGTCCGATGAGGCCACCTCGTTCGCGCTGCTCGACGACTATGTCGCCGGCGGCGGCAATTTCATCGACACGGCCGACGTCTATAGCGCGGGCGAATCCGAATCGATCATCGGCCGCTGGCTCAAGACCAAGCCGTCCGCTGCCAACGACCTCGTCATCGCCACCAAGGGACGCTTCCCGATGGGCAGCGGTCCCAACCATATCGGCCTGTCTCGCAAGCATCTCGGCGCGGCGCTCGACGCATCGCTGAAGCGGCTCGGCATCGAGCAGATCGATCTCTACCAGATGCACGCCTGGGACGCGCTGACGCCGCTCGAGGAAACGCTGCGCTTCCTCGACGATTCGGTCAGCAACGGCAAGATCGCCTATTACGGCTTCTCGAACTTCCTCGGCTGGCATCTGTCCAAGGCCGTCTGGATGGCCAAGGCCAACGGCTATGCGGCCCCGGTCACGCTGCAGCCGCAATATAATCTGCTGGTTCGCGACATCGAACACGAAATCGTACCGGCCTCGCTCGATGCCAACATCGGTCTCCTGCCCTGGTCGCCGCTCGGCGGCGGCTGGCTTTCGGGCAAGTACAAGCGCGACCAGATGCCGACCGGCGCAACCCGCCTCGGCGAAAATCCGAAGCGCGGCATGGAGGCCTTCGATGCCCGCAATGCCAATCCGGTCACCTGGAATGTGATCGGCAAGGTGCAGGACATCGCTGAGGCCCACGGTGTCAGCATGGCTCAGGTGGCGCTCGCCTGGGTCGCCGCGCAGCCGGCCGTCACATCCGTCATTCTCGGCGCCCGCACGCGGGAACAGCTCGCTGATAATCTCGGCGCAGCCAGCCTCGTCCTGACCGACGAGGAAATCCAGGCGCTGAACGCGGTGAGCAAGCCGCAGATGTCCGAATATCCCTACGGCACCGCCGGCATCGGCCAGCGCAACCGCAAGATGGAAGGCGGCCGCTAGCCGCAGGCCCGATACACTGCGCGGTCGGAGCCCAGCGCTCCGGCCGCGCGAACTTCTCGACCGCTAGAATTCTGCGGCGATGGCGTCGATTTCGAACAGCCAGCGCGGGTCCGCCAGCCCATGCACGAAGAGAAATGTCGAGGTCGGCCTGTGGCTGCCGAAGAAGCCGGTGCGGATCCGGTTGAAATCCGCCTGCAGGTCCGGCGTCATCTCGACATGACGGGTAAAATAGAGGCCGGTGCGGATGACACTGGCCGGCCCCAGCCCGGCTGAGCGAAGCACAGCCCCGACATTGTCGAAGGCGAGCTTCGCCTGTTCCAGCAGCCCCTCCCCGACC
>NZ_JAIUIE010000002.1 GCF_020165495.1 Mesorhizobium sp. BR1-1-16
GGTTTGGGGCGAACCTTATCGGGGGTTTGCGCGAGCAGGGGGGAAGGTTCTGGCAAAACCGAGGGCGTCTTCGGCGCGCCACCATTTGGCTGCCAGTTTGCGACCTTGGCGATTTCCTCGATTCCCAGCTTGTTCGGGCTGCCGTCTCGGTTGGTCAACCCATACGATCCTGCATTCTCGGTCAGCCAAGCAATAATGGCCTGCTTGGCAGACTTGCCACGCCGCCGCGTTGGGTCGTTCGCAACGGCGGTCCAGGCGGCGACTGCGGCCGCGAGCTTGGGCGAATGAAACGCGCTCGAAGTGTCATCGATCGCGAGCGCCGACGTTGCCCTCGATGCCGGGGCGCGGAAGAAGGTGTCGTGCATCCCCTTCCGTGCGAGCCAAACCCTCAGTTCGGCAACATCCACCAGCGTATTCGACCAGTCGATCTCATCGTCACTCTGGTTCCACGGCCTGACGATCGTATCCAGCCGTTCGGCCCTGATAGCGTTCTTGAGCGAGGTCAAAAAGGGCGCCGCCGCATCGATGATTTCATCGCCGAACACTGAATACGCAACCCGTTCAAGCGGGGCGGGGTCATGTCCCGCAAGCAGTAGAGCAATCTGGAAAACGTTCAGCTCGTCGACGAATTGCCAGCGACGCAGGCCTTCCATGTATTTACCTCGTGATTCGTTTCAGTCCGATCACGATTGCGCCATCGATCCAAGCATGGCCAGAGAAGTGCAGAGAAAGATTGCGCGATACCCGCAATCAACAGCCAGCTGCATTGATTAGGCTGCGGCGCGAACCCCTAATCGCCGGAGAATATCGAGCTGGTCCGCCCACCACGTCATCATCTTCACGCGCTCGTCCCAGTGTTCGCTTCGTGCATAGGCGCGGCGGACGGCGTCGCCGTCGGCATGAGCGAGTTGACGCTCGATTGCATCGGGGTTCCAGAGACCAGATTCGTTTAGCAGGGTGGACGCCGTTGCTCGGAAGCCGTGTGCCGTCGCTACGTCGGGACCGAAGCCGAGGCGCCGCAGCGCGCCATTGAGTGTGTTGTCGCTGATCGGCCGCTTTGCCGCGCCGATGCATGGAAACACGAAGTCGTCTTCGCCAGTGAGCGCTTGCAGCTCGCGCAAGATGGCGACGGCCTGCCGTTGCAGCGGTACGCGATGCGGGCGGCGCATCTTCATGCGCTCGGCTGGGATGCTCCAGATGGCGTTGTCGAGGTCGAACTCAGACCAATGGGCCGCGCGTAACTCGCCGGGTCGAGGAAACAGCAGCGGCATGAGCCGGAGGGCCGCTGTCGTCGCCGGCTGTCCTGAATAGCCGTCGATCGCGCGCAGTAGTTGGCCAAGCTCGTTCGGTGTTGTGATCGCCGAACGGTGCCTCACTTGTGGCGTCGTCAGCGCGTCGCGCAGGGCGAACGTCGGATCGTTCTCAGCCCGCGCTGTTGCGATGGCATAGCGGAAGACCGCGCCTATGGATGATCGCAGCCGGCGAGCGGTTTCATGCCGTCCGGTCGTTTCGATGGATCGCAGCACTTCCAGCACCTCGGAAGCCGTAATCGTCGCGACGTCACGAGCGCCGAGCTTCGGATAGGCAAAGCCTAGAAGCCAGCGACGCTTGCCAAGCGTGATTTCGGCCAAGCCTTCGCGCTCCAGCTTGGCGAGGTGGTCCTCGGCGACAGCCCGGAATGTGTTCTCAGTCGCTGCGCGCGCATCCTGCCGAGATTGCTTCTTGATCGCCGAGGGATCGGCGCCGCTCGCAATAAGGCGCCGCGCCTCTTCCCGTCGCTCGCGAGCCTTGGCGAGCGTCACGTCGGGATAGGGGCCGATAGCGAGTAGCTTCTCTCGTCCCTCAATGCGATATTTGAGGCGCCAGAGCCGCGATCCAGTCGGATTTATCAGTAGAAAGAGCCCGCCGCCGTCGGCGAGCTTGAAGGGTTTGTCGGTCGGCTTGGCGTTACGGATCGCCGTATCGGTAAGAGGCATGGGGGTATCGCCTCATTTGGGGGTATCGTTCTGTACCCCCAGAAATACCCCCAAAATCGCTGGCTGCCAATGGAATGCCCTAAACGACATCGGACCCCGCAGGGTCCGATTTCTTTGCATTTCTGCCGATTTCCGGAGCCCTTTAGCAGGCTCTGTATTGGGAAATGGTGCCCAGAAGAGGACTCGAACCTCCACGACTTGCGTCACACGGACCTGAACCGTGCGCGTCTACCAATTCCGCCATCTGGGCGACGGGCGGATGCTTAAGGGGGCGGTCGCGGCTTGTCAATCGTCATTGCCGGCTTAGAGGGGATAACCCTGTTGACGGGCGAGATCGAGCAGCGAGACGGCCGGGCGCGGGCCGATATGGGTGATAACTTCGGCGGCGACCAGCGAGCCGAGCGCCGCCGCATCGGTAAGTGCGAAGCCGCGCGCGACGCCGTAGAGAAAGCCCGACGCATAGAGATCGCCGGCGCCGGTCGTATCGATCACCGTCTCGACGGGGGTTGCCGGCACCTGCTGGATTTCATCCGGCGTCACCACGAAGGAGCCATCGGCGCCGACGGTCACCGCCGCCATGCGGCAATCAGTGCGCAGCGCCTCGAGCGCGGCACCAAAGCTCGACGTCTGGTAGAATGACTTCAGCTCGGCGTCGTTGGCGAGCAGGATGTCGATGGTGCCGTCGCGCAGCAGTCGTTTGAAATCACTGCGGAAGCGGTCGACGCAAAAGGCATCCGAGAGTGTCAGCGAGACCTTCCGGCCGGCCTTGTGGGCGATCTCCGCAGCCTTGTGGAACGCCTCGCGGGCGCTCGGAGCATCCCAGAGGAAGCCCTCGAAATAGGTGATCGCCGTATCCGCGACGAGGTCGGCGTCGATATCATCAGGCCCCAGCATGTGGCAGGCGCCGAGATAGGTGTTCATCGTGCGCTCGCCATCCGGCGTGATGAAGATCATCGAGCGCGCGGTGGGCAGGCCGCCGGCCGCGAGCGGCGCGACGTCGAAGCGGGCGCCGATCGCGCGCATGTCGTGGCTATAGACGGCGCCGAGCTGGTCGTCGGCGACCTTGCCGACATAGGAGCAGCGGCCGCCCAGCGAGGCGATGCCGGCAACCGTATTGCCGGCCGAACCGCCAGAGGCTTCGATCGCAGGTCCCATGGCGGCATAGAGCCGCTGCGATTCGTCCATGTCGACCAGCCGCATCGAACCCTTGGCCAGCTTCTGCTCGACCAGAAAATCGTCCTCCGCCCGCGCCAGGATGTCGACGATCGCGTTGCCCATTCCGAGAACGTGATAGTGCGCTTCAGTCATCGGCGAGGATCCTGGCTGGCAGCCGGTCGCGCCGGCAGAGAATGTGTAAAATGCGTGACGGACTATACAATCCGCGCGAAGCCGTGCAACCACGGCGCCCGGCCGGGATCGCGGCAATTCAGCCCCGTTGCGACGGCGTGTGGCGATGACCATCTCGGTTTTGCCGGCTGTCGTGCCGGAAGGAGGATTTCGATGCTCGGCGCCGCCTGGCTTGCCCTCAGCGACCTGCCGACGCCGCCCTTCCGGGCCGCGCTCTGGAAGATGCTGGGACTGACGCTGCTCCTGCTGCTCCTGGCCTGGCTCGGGCTGCAGGCGCTGGTGTTGCATTTCGCCGTCTGGCCGAGCCAGCCCTGGATCGAGACGTCCGTCGCCATCGTGAGCGGCGTCGGCTTCGTCATTGGCCTCGGCTTCCTGATCGGACCGGTCTCGGCGCTGATGGCCGGGCTCTTCTCCGACGATGTCGCCGCGGTGGTCGAGGAAACGCATTACCCGTTCGATCCGCCGGGCACGCCGCTCTCGCTCGGTACTAGCCTCATGGGGACGCTCGGCTTCACCGCGACGACCATTCTCGTCAATCTCGTCTGCCTCGTCCTGCTGCTGGTGCCGGGCGTCAATCTCGTCGCCTTCTTCATCGGCAACGGCTATCTGCTCGGCCGCGAATTCTTCGAGGCGGCCGCGGCGCGTCACGGCGGCGTCGAACGCGCGCGGTCTCTGCGGCGGGAGAATGCCGGGCTGGTGCTGGTCGGCGGGTTCGTCATCGCGCTGTTCCTCGCCATTCCGATCGTCAATCTCTTGACGCCGCTCTTCGCGATGGCCTTCATGACGCATCTCTACAAGCGCGTCGCCGGCAGCGTTCCTGTCGCGGACTGAGGTTCAACGCCATGCTGGTCGATCTCGTTCTCGCCATTCTGCATCACCTGCTGGTGTTCAGCCTGTTCGCGATTCTCGCGGTCGAACTCGTCTGGCTGAAGCGAGACCTCGATCTGCCGGGCCTCCGGCGTGTCGGCAAGCTCGACATGGTCTATGGCGCCGTCGCCGGCGCGGTGCTGGTGGTCGGCGTCCTCAGGGTGTTCTTCGGCCTCAAGGGCTACGAATACTACATGTCCAGCCACTCCTTCTGGGCGAAGATGGCGGCGTTTGCCGTAGTCGGCCTGCTGTCGATCCCGCCGACGCGGCAGATGATCCGCTGGCGCAAGCGGGCCGAGGGCGAGCCGGGCTGGCTGCCGTCCGCCAAGGAGGTTTCCGGCGCGCGCCGCTATCTGCATATCGAAGCGGCCGTGTTCCTGCTGATCCCGATCTTCGCAGCGGCGATGGCGCGCGGCTATTGAGCGGCCGCGATCCGGCCTCAGGCACCTCTCGCGTTCCCTTGTTCTGAAGCGTCGGCGGCGCCTTCACTCGCTCCCTTTTCGCGGCTGAGTCTGCGTCGACGCGCTCGCCGAGCGCTCTCCTCGCCCCTCCTGTTCATCCGCCCAACCCGCGACTGATCGGTCCCGCCGTTCACGCAGCCGCTCGCGCGGTCGGCAATACGTTGGGCGATGCGCTGGATCGTGCAAAGACATGTCTCCAAAAAATAACGTAATTCGTGGCTACTTGAAAGGAATATCAAGCTTGGTCGTGGCAATAGTCATAGTCAAATTTCAATAATAGAACGGATATTTCATCTTTGAGACCTGATGTATTGATTATGAAGAGAGAAAATTATTGATCAATTGGTTGACTCGGGCAGCCACATTCGATATGTGGCCAAATTGTATTGTAAATGATGAAGGAGATTCTATCCGATGACATTCTGCTCGAAAGGCGCCGTGGCGGCAGTGCTCGCGTTTTCGCTTGGAGCCCTGCTCAGCCATCCCGTTCAAGCACAGGAAACGACCTGCGGAACTGACCGAAAGATTGATATTGCCGAGATGACCTGGCCGTCTGCGGCCGCGTTGGCGCATATCCACGCCGTCATCCTGGAAAAGGGCTATGGCTGCTCCGTCGGGCTGGTGACGGGTGATACGGTGCCGACCTCATCATCGATGCTGTCGCGCGGCACGCCGGCGATTGCGCCGGAGCTCTGGACGAGCGCGATCGAGGAGCCATGGGCCAATGGCATCAAGGACGGGAAGGTCGTCAAGCTGGCCGACGCCATCACCGACGGCACGATCGAGGGCTGGTTCATTCCGCGCTACACGCAGGAAGCCAATCCCGAGCTCGTCACGGCGAAGGATGTGATCGCGCATCCGGAACTGTTTCCTGATCCCGAGGATTCCAGCAAGGGACGGCTCTATTCCTGCCCGCCGGGATGGGCGTGCGAGCTGTCGACATCGGCCCTGTTCACGGCCTTCGACATGAAAAAGACCTGGAACCTGTTTTCGCCTGGCTCCGGCGGCGCCCTCGATGCGTCGATCGCCCGTGCCTTCCTGCGCAAGCAGCCGATCCTGTTCTATTACTGGGGTCCGACCGCGATCCTCGGCAAGTATGATGCTGTCCAGCTCGACCTCGGCCCGACCAAGCCGGATGTCTATGTCTGCAACACCGATCCGGATTGCGACAAGCCGAAGGGCGTGACGGCTTATCCGTCCTCGCCGGCCATCGTCGGTGCTGCTGCCTGGATCAAGACGGATGCACCCGTCATTGCCGATTACTTCTCGAAGGTCGGGCTTTCGAACAAGGAGATCAGCGACATTCTCGTCTATGGCGACGAGAACAAGGCTGATGCCGCGGCGACCGCCGAGAACTTCCTCAAGACGAAGACCGACGTGTGGACCAAGTGGGTCCCGGCCGATGTTGCCGAAAAGGTAAAGGCCGCGCTCTAGGCGTCCGCTGGACCGTGTTTCGATCGACGTGGCCGGAGCCTCTCCGGCCACGTTCTCGTTCTGCGCCCACCTGAAGCCTGGTCTTGCCGACCTTCTTCGATCCGGCAGCGCGAACCTGGGGGCCGTCCTGGTCCGGGGTTCGGCGCGGCCTCCAAAACGCGGCCGTCTTCGGACAAGGCCGGTTGGAGCTCAACAATGTTTCCTGAAATCATCGATACCAGACCGCTGCGGCGCGCGGTCGACGACGGCCTCAACTGGGTCGTCGGTCATTGGTCCGGCGCGCTGGAGGCCGCCGCGTCGCCCCTCGCCATCCTGCTCAACGCGCTTGAGAAGCTGCTGATCGGGACGCCCTGGTGGCTGATCGCGGCCATTCTCGCGGGCATCGCATGGCTCGCCACGCGGCGATGGCAGCTGCCGCTGTTCGTCGTCCTCTCCATGCTGTTTCTCGGCGTCATGAATCTGTGGCAGGACGCGATGACGACGATGGCGCTGATGATCGCCGCGACGCTGACGGCGATCGTCATCTCGATCCCGGTCGGGGTATGGATGTCGCGCTCGCGCGCCGTCCGCCAGATCGCAACGCCGCTGCTCGATCTGATGCAGACCATGCCGAGCTTCGTCTATCTAATTCCGACCGTCATGATCTTCGGCCCGGGAAAGATTCCCGCTCTGATCGCGACGATCGTCTATGCGGCGCCGCCGCTGGTGCGCCTGACCGATCTCGGCCTCAGAAGCGTCGATCCCGCGGTCATGGAAGCCAGCCGCGCCTTCGGATCGAGCCCCGGCCAGCGTCTCCTCGGCGTCCAGATTCCGCTCGCTTTGCCGACGATCCTCGCCGGCATCAACCAGACGACGATGATGGCGCTGGCCATGGTCGTGATCGCCTCGATGATCGGGGCCGGTGGCCTCGGCTATCAGGTGCTGCAGGGCATCGGGCGGCTCGAAGTCTCGCGGGGACTGTTCGCAGGCCTCGGCATTGTCGCCCTCGCGATCATCTTCGATCGCATCACCCAGTCTTTCGGCAAGCAGCTTCAGACGCGGATCGGACTTTCGGAGGGACGCACATGAGCGAGACACAGAACATGGACGCCGATAACGATCTGGCGATCAGTATGCGCGGCGTCACCAAGATCTTCGGCAACACGCCGGAGGAAGCGCTGGCGCTGCTGCGCAAGGGCATGTCGAAGACCGAAGTCCAAGCCGAGACCGGCCATGTCGTCGGCCTCGACGACGTGTCGCTCGACATCGAGAAGGGGCAGATCTTCGTCGTGATGGGACTGTCCGGTTCCGGCAAATCGACGCTGATCCGCCATGTGAACAGGCTGATCGATCCGACGGGCGGCGAGATCGTCGTCAACGGCATCGATGTGCTGAAGATGACGCAGCCGGAACTTCGCACGTTCCGCCGGACCGAGATCGCGATGGTGTTCCAGAAGTTTGGCCTGCTGCCCCACCGGACCGTGCTGGACAACGTCGCCTACGGCCTCGAAGTCCGAGGCGTCGCGAAGAAGCAGCGTCTGGACGAGGCGGCCAAATGGATCGAGATCGTCGGCCTTGCGGGCTATGAACATTCCCGCACGCGCCAGCTTTCGGGCGGCCAGCAGCAGCGGGTGGGGCTCGCACGCGCGCTCGCCATGGACACCGATATCATTCTGATGGACGAGGCGTTCTCGGCGCTCGATCCGCTGATCCGCTCGGGCATGCAGGACCAGCTGATCCAGCTGCAGAAGGATTTGAACAAGACGATTCTGTTCATCACGCATGATTTCGACGAGGCGCTGAAAATCGGCAATCGCATCGCCGTTTTGAAGGATGGGTCTCTGCAGCAGGTCGGCAAACCCGAGGATATCGTTCTGAAGCCGGCCAACGAGCACATCGAGGAATTCGTGCGCGATGTGAACAAGGCGCGGGCCATCCATGTCCGCTCGATCATGGAGCGCGGCGTGACGGAGCCCTGTGAGCAGGCGGTCTCGATCGATGCGCGCTGCGAGGATGTGCTGCCGCTCTTTGCCGATCACAAATGGGTCGGCGTGCTCGACGCCGACGGCCAGCAGGTCGGCCGCGTCACCGCGCGTCAGGTGATCATGGCGCTGGCCAAACACACGCCGCCGCCGCTCGCAGCCTGATGCCCGATGGCGGCGTCCGGATCCATGTTCGGGCGCCGCAGACGGCGGCGATGATAGCAAGGCGACCCTTGACCGCCGGGGATCGAATCGCGGAACGTATCGAGAACGATGCGGAGACGTCCATGATCGCGACCCTTCAGGCTGCCTTCGAGCGGGCATCCTCGGCCTATGCCGAGACCTATGCCATCGACCGCGATCCGGACTGGTTCGTCCTGAAGCTGGTCGAGGAAATGGGCGAGCTGACCCAGGCCTGGAACAAGTTCGAAGGGCGCAGCCGCCCGCACGGCCGTTCGGAGGATGAGCTTCGCCTGGCGCTCGCCGACGAGACGGCGGATCTTCTCGGCCATGTCCTGCTCTTTGCAGGCCAAAGCGGCATCGACCTCAACGCAGCGATCGAGCGCAAATGGCGCTTCCGCCCGGATGACCTTCGCGCCTAGGGCGTCAGCCGATCGTCTTGTCCGGGAAGCGGCAGAGATCGGCAACGATGCAGACCGGGCAATCAGGCTTGCGTGCCTTGCAGACATAGCGCCCGTGCAGGATCAGCCAGTGATGTGCATGCAGGCGGTATTTGGCCGGCACGACGCGCTCCAGCTCCGTTTCGACGGCGACAACATCCTTGCCGGGCGCGAGGCCCGTGCGGTTGCCGACGCGGAAGATATGCGTGTCGACGGCGATGGTCGGTTCGCCAAAAGCGATGTTGAGGACGACATTCGCCGTCTTGCGTCCAACGCCGGGCAGAGCCTCCAGCGCCGCGCGGTCGGCGGGCACGGTTCCGCCATGCCGGGCGATGAGCAATTCGGACAGGGCGACGACGTTCTTCGCCTTCATGCGAAAGAGGCCGATCGTCTTGATCATCTCGCGAACGCGGTCTTCGCCAAGCGCGACCATCTTTTCAGGCGTATCGGCGGCGGCGAAAAGCGCGCGCGTCGCCTTGTTGACGCCGGCATCCGTCGCCTGCGCGGAGAGCACGACGGCGACGAGCAGGGTGAACGGATTGACGTAGAGAAGCTCGCCCTTCGGCTCGGGTTCGCGCGCTGCGAAGCGGGCGAAGAAGGTCTCGACCTCGGCGCGGGTGAATGGCCGCATCCGGCGCGGGCGGATCGCGGGGCGCGGGCGGGCAGGTGGCGCGGGAGGCTGGGAATCCGGCATGACTGATCTATACTGATCCGCCATGAGCGACCGCAACTCCGATCATCCCGCGGAAATCGTGTTCGAGGCCGAGCTGAAGCCTTATCGCTCGCTGTCGCCGCGCGGCTTCGCGCTGCTTCTGATGTTCGTGGCCGGCACGTGCTTTGCCAGCGGCTTGCTGTTCTGGTCGCTCGGCGCCTGGCCGATCGCCGGGTTCTTCGGCCTCGATATCCTGGCGATCCAGTTCGCCTTCCGCCTTAACTACCGTTCCGCACGGGCGCGCGAATTCGTCGAGGTGACGCGCGATCGCATCGAGATCCGCCGCGTTGCCGCAAGCGGCAAGACCGAAGTGTTCGATTTCAATCCCTATTGGGCGCGCTTCGAAGTGGAGCGCGTGCCGGACTGGGGTATCACGCGCATGATGCTGGCCTCGCATGGCCGCCGCCTCGCCATTGGCAATTTTCTCAACCCAGATGATCGCGAGGGCTTCGCCACCGCCTTTCAGGAGGCGTTGGCGCGCGTGCGCGGCAGCTGAGTCGCGGGACGCGCGGGCTGCCGGGCGAAGCGGCAAGAATCGGGTGTCGCCGGTGTCGGCGCGATCCTAAGTTGGCAACATAGCCCAAGGCATTCCGGAACCTGACGCCATGTTCAACATCGCATCCGCCCTCGCCAAGGCCGACCCTGTCCCGCCGGCGCCGCATCAGGATTACGAGATCATCCGCCGCGCGATCGAGTTCCTGACAGAGCATTGGCGCGAACAGCCTTCACTCGAGCGCCTCGCTGCCCATGTCGGCATGAATCCGCTGGCGCTGCAGAAGCTGTTCACGCGCTGGTGCGGCCTCTCGCCGAAGGCCTTCATCCAGGCCCACACGCTCGATCATGCCCGCATGCTGCTCGATAGCGACGCCTCGGTGCTCGATACGAGCTACGAGGTCGGCCTCTCCGGGCCGGGCCGCCTGCATGATCTCTTCGTGACGCATGAGGCGATGAGCCCGGGCGCCTACAAGGCGCGCGGCGAGGGCGTCGCCATGAAATGGGGCTTTCACGGATCGCCCTTCGGCTATGCGCTGCTGATGATCACCGATCGCGGCCTTGCCGGTCTCGCCTTCGCCGATCCGGGCGAGGAGAAGGCGGCGCTTGCCGACATGCAGCGCCGCTTCCCCTGCGCCACCTATGAAGAGGACTGGGAGGCGACGGCGCCCTATGCGGCGCGCGTCTTCGAGCCCTCGCGCTGGAAGCCGGATACGCCGCTTCGCCTCGTCTTCATCGGCTCGGATTTCGAAGTGCGCGTGTGGGAAACGCTGCTGTCGGTGCCGCTTGGCCATGCGGCGACATATTCGCAGATCGCCGAGAAGGTGAAGAACAACCCCAAGGCAGCGCGCGCCGTCGGCGCGGCGGTCGGGCGAAACCCCATCTCCTTCGTCGTGCCATGCCACCGCATTCTCGGCAAATCCGGCGCACTTACGGGTTACCATTGGGGCCTGACGCGCAAGCGCGCCATCCTCGGTTGGGAAGCCGGCGTCGTGCAGCAGCCCTCCGAGGGTTGATGCGGCGTCGGCAGACGGCATAGTCTCCGGGCGCTTCGTCTGGAGACCTCATGCAGGACAACCATCTCTTCATTTTCGGCATCGGCTATTCGGCGCTCGCCTTCGCGCGGCGTGCCGCAGGCCGCTACGGATCGATTACCGGCACCGTGCGCTCGGCCGAGAAGGCCTCCTCCTTGAGGGCCGAGTGCATCGACGCAATGGTTTTCGACGGTGTGCACGCCACGGACGAAGTTCGGGCGGCACTCGGACGAGCCACCCACCTCGTGCAGTCGATCGCGCCCGATGCCGCTGGCGATCCGGCGCTCAGGATCTTTGAGCCCGATCTTCGCCTGTCTCGGGCGCTTCGCTGGATCGGCTACCTATCCACCGTCGGCGTCTATGGCGATCACGGCGGCGGCTGGGTCGACGAGGCGACGCCGCCCCGCGCTGTCTCCGAGCGGTCGCGCAACCGCGTTGCGGCGGAAGCGGCCTGGCAAGCGCTGGGCGCCGAGATCGGTGTGCCCGTTGCGCTTTTGCGCCTCGCCGGCATCTATGGCCCCGGCCGCAATACCTTCGTCAATCTCGCTGACGGGTCAGCGCGGCGGCTGGTCAAACCCGGTCAGGTCTTCAACCGCATTCATGTCGAGGATATCGCCGCCATTGTCGCGGCGGCCGCCGAACAGCGGGCGAGCGGCGTCTTCAACGTGACCGACAACGAGCCGGCACCGCCGCAGGATGTCGTTGCCTATGCCGCGGAACTCGCCGGCTATCCGCCGCTGCCGGACATTCCCTTCGAGAGCGCATCGCTCTCGCCGATGGCACGCTCCTTCTATGGCGAGAACAAGCGTGTCTCGAATGCGCGGCTTTCGCACGATCTCGGCATCACGCTGGCCTATCCGACCTATCGCGATGCGCTGGCCGCGCTCTGGACGAGCGGGACCTGGCGCGGCTGAGCTGCGTCAGCCCTTGGCGCCGCCATAGCGCTCCGTACGCACGGTCTCGAACGGGACGCCCGCGGCGAGCACCAGATCAGCCGCCGCCTCGACGAAGGGTGTCGAGCCGCAGATATAGGTGAGGGCAGGGCGGCCGCCGGCAAGAGCATCGTCCATCAGCTTCATATCGATACGTCCGAAACGGAGCCCGGGCCTTGCCTGCTCGCGGGTCAGCGTCACGATCACCTTGAGGTTCGCGTCCTCGTCGGCGCGGCGGAGAAGCTCCTCGCGCCAGATGAGATCGTCATAGCGCCTTGCCGAAACCACCAGCACAGCCGGAATATCGGGCGCGACCGCTGCACGATGGCGCAGGATCGACATCAGCGGTACGAGGCCGGACCCGCCGGCAACGAGTAGGATCGGCCCGCCAAGCGGCTGGTCCCAGATGAAATGACCGCCGATCGGACCGCGCAATTCGATCCGGTCGCCAACATCGGCCACGTCATGGAAGAAGGGCGAGACCTCGCCATCCGGCAGTGCCTCGATGGCGAGCTCGATGGTGCCGCTCGTATTCGGCGCCGAGCCGATCGAATAGGAACGTTGCGCCTGGTAGCCATCAGGCGCGGTCAGGCGGATGTCGACATGCTGGCCCGCCGTGAAGCCGGTCCAGATGTCCGGCCGCAGGCGGAAGCTCTTCACGGTCGGCGTCTCGACATGCACAGCCTCGATCACCGCTTCCTGCCAGAGAAGCCGTTTCGGCTGTGCGGAACCATCCATCGGCGCGCTCAATCGCCGGTGAACCGCTGCTCGCGCCACGGGTCGCCATACATGTTATAGCCGCGCAGTTCCCAGAAGCCGCCCTCGTCACGCTTGGTGAACTGGAGGCCGTTCACCCATTTTGCCGATTTCCAGAAATAGAGATGCGGCACCAGCAGCCGCGCCGGCCCGCCATGATCCGGCGTGATCGGCTTGCCTTCATAGGCTGTCGCGATCATCGCCTTGCCGTCCACGAGATCGGCGGTCGGCACATTCGTCGTGTAGCCGTCGAAGGAATGCGCCAGCGTGAATGCCGTCGGCGGGGCGATTCCGGCTTCCGCCAGGATGTCGTCGATCATCACGCCCGACCAGGCGGTGTTGAATTTCGACCATTTCGTCACGCAGTGGATGTCGCGCGTCAGCTTGACATGCGGCAGCTTGGTGAATTCGTCCCAGCTCCAGCGCGCGACCGGCCTGACGCCGTCCTTCAGCGTGAAGCTCCATTTCTCCATGTCGACGCGCGGCGTCGGCCCGGCCGAAAGCACCGGGAAATCCTCTGTCAGATATTGTCCGGGCGGCAGGCGGTCACTTTCGCCTTCGCTTGGACGCTTGCCGAAGAAGCCTCTGGTCGCCATGCGCGTGCTCCTGCTGTCGTGAATTTGGAATATGGCCGCGGATCAAGCGATCGCCGCGACGGCCGAGATGATCTTGGCAAGGTCTTCCGGCCGCGACAGGCGGTGGCCGGCGTCCTTGACGAGGGTCAGGACGACATCGTCCTCGGCAAGATGTGAGACGAGGTCGACGGCATGCCCCCACGGCACCTCCTCGTCGAGCACGCCCTGGATGATATGGACCGGTGCGCGGATGGCAATCGGCTTCTCGCCGAGAAGATGGCGGGCGCCATCCTCGATCAGCGCTTTCGTGATGACATAGGGCGTGCCGGAATAGGCGCTTGGCAGCCGCCAGGCGCCGGTCGTCTCCATTTCGGCCCGCGCCTCGGCGCTCATATGCGGCAGGATCAGGCTGTGCGTCATGTCGATGGCCGGCGCCAGCAGCACCAGGCCGGCGATGCGCGTCCGGCCGCTCCGCGCCTCGGCGAGCGCCAGCAACAAGGCGATCCAGCCGCCCATCGACGAGCCGACCACGACCAGCGGCGCTCCGGCGGCCCGGTCGAGCACCGCCGCGGCCTCTTCCAGCCAGCGCGAGATGGTGCCGTCGGCAAATGCGCCGCTCGATTCGCCATGGCCGGAATAGTCGAATCGGGTGATCGCCCGTCCGGTTTCAGCCGCGAAGGCGTCGAGCGCTTCGGCCTTGGTGCCCCGCATGTCCGACATGAAGCCGCCGAGAAACAGGACGCCCGGAGCCTTTCCCGATCGTTCGAGAACCGCGATTGTCCGCGCGGCGTCGCCGTTACCGACCGTGATCTCCGTCCGCGCGAGGGTCATTCGTCCGCTCCTTGATCGCCTTCCGGCCGCTTCCTATCTAGGGAAACGCCCCCGGTCGGTCCAGTTCAGGTTGACTTTCCGGGTCTGTTGGCCGATTTTCATCCCTAAGTCAGGGGTCGGAGGACCCGATAGGCCGAGCACGGTTTCCGAGCAGTCCTGCCGGAAGCAGTCGCGTCGGTCGCTGTCGTTTTTCCCTTCGCCCCGATTGCCTGCAATAGTTAGAGGAGACTGCCCCCATTCGCCGCCCCTTCAAAGCGCCACTTCCTTCCAAGGATGGCCCGCGTATCAACCGCGAGATCCGCGGTATCCGCGAGGTCCAGCTGATCGATCAGGACGGCCAGAACATCGGCCCGACTCCGCTTGATGAAGCCCTTGCCATGGCCTCAGAGGCCGGCCTCGATCTCGTCGAGATCGCGCCGAATTCCGAGCCGCCGGTCTGCAAGATCCTGGATTTTGGCCGCTTCAAATATCAGACGCAGAAGAAGGCCAACGAGGCCCGCAAGAAGCAGAAGATCGTCGAAGTCAAAGAAATCAAGATGCGCCCTGCCATCGATGACCACGATTACGAGGTCAAGATGAAGGCCATCAAGCGTTTCTTCGAGGAGGGCGACAAGGTCAAGCTGACGCTGCGCTTCCGCGGCCGCGAGATGGCGCACCAGCATCTCGGCATGAAGCTGCTCGAGCGCGTGCGCGACGAGACCGCCGAGATCTCGAAGGTCGAGGCCGAGCCGAAGCTCGAAGGTCGCCAGATGATCATGGTGCTCGCTCCTCGCTGAGCGGGTACCCTTTCCCATTCGCCCGTTTTCCATCGCCGCCATGATGCGCGGAGATGGCGCATGGGCGTTACTTGGCGCTTGTACTGGCGAAGCATCGCCGCTATAACCGCGCCGTTTCCGAGCCGCCCGGCGCGAGGGGCTCCCCATATGGGGATGTTTCTCAGGGCATGCCGCGGCGGTTCACGAATGCTTCCATGCCGAAGCGGACCGTCCTCCGTGAATCGTGAGATTCGCGGCGCGGCGGCCGTTCACGTCGGCGCAGATCCAAGGATGTGAAAATGCCCAAGTTGAAGACCAAGAGCGGAGCGAAGAAGCGCTTCAAGCTCACGGCGACTGGCAAGGTGAAGACGGCCCAGGCTGGCAAGCGGCACGGGATGATCAAGCGCACGGCCAAGTTTATCCGCAATGCGCGTGGCACCACCACGCTCTCGGATGCCGATGCGAAGATCGTCAAGCAGTTCCTGAACGGCTGAGCCCCCTGAACCGGAGATAATACCATGTCGCGAGTGAAGCGGGGCGTAACCGCCCATGCCAAGCACAAGAAGGTTCTGAAGCGGGCCAAAGGCTTTTACGGCCGCCGCAAGAACACCATCCGTACGGCCAAGGCAGCCGTCGACAAGGCGGCGCAGTATGCGTTCCGCGATCGCAAGGCCAAGAAGCGCAGCTTCCGCGGCCTGTGGATCCAGCGCATCAACGCCGCCGTGCGTGAAGTGACCGAAGGGCTGACCTATAGCCGCTTCATCGACGGTCTCTCCAAGTCCGGCATCGAAGTGGACCGCAAGGTCCTGGCCGAACTCGCGATCAGCGAGCCGGCTGCCTTCAAGGCGCTGGTCGAGAAGGCCGAAGGTGCTCTGGCCGACGTCGCCAAGGCGGCCTGATCCGGCCTGGATCGCGCGGAGGATTCCGGTAGGGCCATAAGCCCCGCCGGACCCAACAGATTTCCTGACAAGGCCAGGCTGGCGCGCCTCATGCGTGCGGCCTGGCGCCTCTTCAGTGGTTGACGCGGCGCGGCATGGCCGCTGCCTCGGCGAGGAATGATATGGCCGATCTCGACGCGCTCGAAGCCGAACTCCGCGATGCAATTGCTGCGGCCTCGGATGAGGGAGCGCTCGAAGCGGTCCGTATTGCTGCGCTCGGCAAGAAGGGCTCCGTCTCCGAGCAGCTGAAATGCCTCGGCTCGATGTCGCCCGAGGAGCGCAAGACCGCCGGCCCTGCGCTGAACGGCCTCCGCGACCGGATCGCCGAAGCGCTCGCCGCCCGCAAGGAAATCCTGAAGGCCGAGGGCATCGCCCTGCGGCTGAAGGCTGAGGCGGTCGACATCACGCTGCCGGTGCGCGCCGGCGGTCTCGAAAGCGGCCGCATTCATCCGGTCAGCCAGGTGATCGACGAAATCACCGCCATCTTCGGCGATCTCGGCTTCGCCGTCGCGGAAGGGCCGGATGTCGAAACCGATCATTACAATTTCACGGCGCTGAACTTCCCGGTCGGCCATCCGGCGCGGGAAATGCACGACACGTTCTTCTTCAATCCGGACGAGAATGGCGAGCGGCTGCTGCTGCGCACCCATACCTCGCCGGTGCAGATGCGGACAATGGAGCGCCAGGCGCCGCCGATCCGCATCATTGCGCCCGGTCGCACCTATCGCATGGATAGCGACCAGACCCACACGCCGATGTTCCACCAGGTCGAAGGCCTCGTCATCGATCGCACCAGCCATATCGGTCACCTGAAGTGGCTGCTGGAGGCCTTCTGCCGCGCCTACTTCGAGGTCGACAAGGTCGAGATGCGCCTGCGCCCGTCCTTCTTCCCCTTCACCGAGCCGTCGATGGAGGTGGATATCCGCTGCCGTCGCGTCGGCAATGAAGTGCGCATCGGCGAGGGAGACGACTGGCTGGAGATTCTCGGCTGCGGGATGGTTCATCCGAACGTCATCCGCTTCGCCGGTCTCGATCCGGACGTCTATCAGGGCTTTGCCTTCGGCATGGGCATCGACCGCATCGCCATGCTGAAATATGGCATGCCGGACCTCCGCGCCTTCTTCGACGCCGATATCCGCTGGCTCAGCCATTACGGCTTCCGCCCCCTCGACATCCCGACCTTGGTCGGCGGTCTCAGCGCCTGAGGAACCAGCCATGAAGTTCACGCTGTCCTGGCTGAAGGAACATCTGGCGACCGATGCCTCGCTTGAGGCTGTCGGCGAAGCACTGACGCGCGTCGGCCTCGAGGTTGAGGAGATCGAGGACAAGGCGAAGGCGCTCGGCGCCTTCACCATCGCCAGCGTCGTCTCTGCCGAGCCGCATCCGAATGCCGATCGGCTGCGCGTCTGCATGGTCGATACGGGCTCGGGCGCGCTTGTGCAGGTCGTGTGCGGCGCGCCGAACGCTCGCGCCGGCATCAAGAGCGTGTTCTCGCCGCCCGGAACCTATATTCCCGGCAAGGACATCACGCTTTCGATCGGCACGATCCGCGGCGTCGAGAGCCACGGCATGCTGTGCTCCGCCGCCGAGCTCGAACTGTCGGATGATCATGATGGCATCATCGAGCTGCCCGAAGATGCGCCGGTTGGTGTCCCCTATGCGACTTGGGCGGGGCTTGGCGACCCGGTCATCGATATCGCGATCACCCCCAATCGTTCGGATTGCCTCGGCGTTCATGGCGTGGCGCGGGATCTCGCCGCCGCCGGCCTCGGGGCGCTTCAGGATGACGCGGTTGCGCCGGTCGCCGGCAATGGCCCGTGCCCGGTTGCCGTCCGCTTCGACTTCGGTGATCAGCCTGCGCTGTCACCGGCCTTCGGCCTGCGCCTCATTCGCGGCGTCCGGAACGGCCCGTCGCCGGACTGGATGCAGGCGAAGCTGCGCGCCATTGGCCTTCGGCCGATCAACGCGCTGGTCGATATCACCAATTTCCTGACCTATGACCGCAACCGTCCGCTGCACGTCTTCGATGCGGCCAAGGTTGCGGGCGACCTTGTCGTGCGCCGGGCGCGGTCAGGCGAGAGCATCGTGGCGCTTGACGGCAAGACCTATGCCCTCGACGAGACCATGTGCGTCATTGCCGACGACAATGGCGTCGAGTCGATTGCCGGCATCATGGGCGGCGAGGCCTCCGGCTGTTCGGCGGATACGGTCGACGTGCTGGTCGAATCGGCGCTGTGGGAGCCGCTGGCTATCGCGCAGGCGGGTCGCAAGCTCGGCATCAATTCCGATGCGCGCTATCGCTTCGAGCGCGGCGTCGATCCTGCTTTCATGCTGCCGGGCCTCGATCTTGCAACGCAGCTGATCGTCGACATCTGCGGCGGCGTGCCGAGCGAGGTGGTGGTTGCCGGCATCGTGCCCGAGCCGCGTCTCGTGGTCGCGTTCCCGGCTTCCGAGGTGAAGCGCCTCGCCGGCATCGAGCCGACGCTGGGCGAAATCCGTGCCGTGCTCACCGCGCTCGGCTTCAGCGTTTCCGGCGACGGCCCGCAATTCACGGTCGGCGTGCCGTCCTGGCGGCCCGATATCGACGGCAAGGCCGATCTCGTCGAGGAAGTCATCCGCATTCTCGGCATCGATCGCATCCCGTCGACACCGCTGCCGAAATCCGACGATGTGACGCGTCCGGTATTGACGCTGATCCAGACACGGACCCGCCGTGCCAAGCGCGCGCTCGCAGCGCGCGGCCTTGTCGAGGCGGTGACCTGGTCCTTTGTCGCGAAGCCGGTCGCGACCGGCTTTGGTGGCGGCGCACCGGAGCTGACACTCGCCAACCCGATCTCGTCCGACATGTCCGACATGCGGCCGAGCCTCCTGCCGGGCCTGATCCTCGCGGCGCAGCGCAATGCCGATCGCGGCAGCAGCGACATTGCCTTGTTCGAGGTCGGCCAGATCTTCAAGGGAACCCGCCCCGACGACCAGAAGATTGCCGCGACTGGCGTCAGGCGCGGCACCGCGACGGTTGGCGGCACCGGCCGCCACTGGCAGGGGGCGGCCAAGGCGGTCTCGGTCTATGACGCGAAGGCCGATGCGCTCGCGGTGCTGGAAGCGCTCGGCGCGCAGGTCGACAAGTTCCAGATCGTTCCGGGCGCGCCGTCCTGGTTCCACCCGGGTCGATCGGGCACCATCCAGCTTGGCCCTCAAACGGTCATTGGCTGGTTTGGCGAGTTCCATCCCTCGACCCTTGAGTCCCTTGACGTCGCCGGGCCGCTGGCCGGTTTCGAGCTGATCCTTGATCAATTGCCGACGCCGCGCGCGCGGCCGACGCGGACGAAGCCGCCGCTGGATGCGCAGCCGTTCCAGCCGGTGAAGCGCGACTTCGCCTTCGTCGTCGATCGTGCCGTCGAGGCGGCGCGCATCCTCAAGGCAGCGCTCGCCGCCGACAAGGCATTGATCGCCGGCGCGACTTTGTTCGATGTTTTCGAGGGCGCGGCGATCGGCGCCGACAAGAAATCCGTGGCGATCGAAGTGACGCTTCGTCCGACCGATCACACGCTGACCGACCAGGAGATCGAGGCCGTGTCGACCCGTGTCGTCGCGCAGGTTTCGAAAGCAACAGGTGCCGTCTTGCGTACCTGACGACTGCAGGATCATGGCGTGGTCCGAGCGGGTGGAATGGACCGGCCACGCCATGGCACATTGCTTGTATGAAGCCACGGTGGGTGAGTACAGGTGGAAGTCGAGACGCCAAATGCCGCGCTACGAGATCCACGGCCACGCGATCGTTTCGGACGACGACTGCATAGCAGGGTCGGATGGTGCCATGCCGCTCGAACTGAGGAACGACGCCGATTGGCAGCGTTTCCAGGCGGAGCTCGACCGTGCGGTTCTGCAGGTCGTGGGGCGCATCAGCCACAAGACATTTCCCAATCGCGCCGGGCGACGGCGGATGGTGGTTTCCTCCCAGGTCGACGGGGTCGAGCTTCGGGACGATGTGTGGTGGTGGAACCCCGGTGAGGCGTCGCTCGGCGAGGCTCTCAAGAAGGCGGCTCCGGACGGCGGGTTGATCGCTGTTCCGGGCGGCCGGCGGGTCAACGATCTCTTTCTCAGCCTCGGCTTCGACGCCTTCCATCTCGTTCGCCACGCCGGCGTGCGCATTCCAGGCGGCGTCCCGGTCTTTTCGCGTGCCTGGGCCGCCGGTTCGGCCGAGCGGCTCTTGGCGAGCCATGGCCTGCATCCAACGGAGCCGGTGGTCCTCGACCCGGACGCGCAGGTCTCCGTCACCGTCTGGGTGCGGTGAGGATTCCAACCGGCCGGGAAGCGATGACCGACGCGCCGAGGCTCTGGACCCCGCTGCAGCGATTGACGCAGAAGCGGATCGCGGCCAATGCCGACATGATCGCCGCAGCGCCGGACCTCGCGACGGATATCCGCTACCTCTATCTCTTTCTGCAATCGCCGGCCGATTGCGCGCGCGCTGCCGATATCCTCCGCAGGTTCGGACGCGCGATGATCCATCTCCCCACGCTCGGCGCCGGGCGTTTGGTCGAGCAGCTCCGGTCGGATGGCTTCATCGTCAAGACGGGCCTGTCAGTGCTTTCCGGCGCGGCGAATGATGTGCTGGCGCAGAGCGAAGCGCTTGCCGGGCGATCATCGCTGCCTGGCGGCATGACAGTCATCTCGGTGGCAGAGGGACTTTCGGACGAAGAGGCGGCGCGAATCCAGGCTATGCAGTTGATGGGCGGCCTGGTCCCGATGCCCGGGGAGGCGATCTCTGATCCGCGCGCCGGCGGCATCGTGCTCCGCGATTCCTCGGCTGAGATTATCGGCTTCGCATCGCAATTGCCGCTCGCGTCGGGCGGACAGCGGCAGGGACTTTATCTGGTCAATGGGGTGGTGATCGATCCGGCCTGGCGCGGGCGCGGCCTCGGCTCGTGGTTGACGGCAATGGCCATGACGCGCTCGCGCAACAGCGACGCTGCCACGTTCCTCTCGAGCGTCGATGTGGACAATGGTCCCTCGGTAGCCATGCAGCGCGGCTGCGGTCTTCGCTTGGTCGGGAGCCAGGCGTTTCTCTTTGCGCGGGTTTCCGAAGAAGATGAGGCGGCGCTGATCGCCACGGAGGCGATCGCCTGACCAGCCGGAGCCTGCGCCCGGCTGGTCGATGCGGACCTAATGCAAGCTGACGGCCTCGAGGTCGTTCTCGCGGGCATTCATCACGACGGCCTCGCGGCTGTCGGAAACCATCAGCGGCGCTCCGGCGGCGTCGAGCAGGGCCCAGAAGGTCTGGCCGGGGGCGAGCTGCGGCGCGTCGGGAAAGAGCTGGCGGATCTGCTCCGAACGAACGGACTTCACAAACGCGATCTGGCCACTGCCGAGACCGGCGAAATTTTCGGGCGACATGACGATACGTGCTTCAGACATGACATTGTCTCCTCATTACACGAGCGAGATTTCAGGATCAGTCGCGGACCCCGATTTCGATCTTTCGGACGATCCGTTCGGGCGTCGGCCTCATGAGGTCGATGGCGAGCAGTCCATCCTTCAATTCGGCGGAGCTGATTTCGATGCCGTCGGCGAGAACGAAGGTCTTCTGGAACTGGCGCGCGGCAATGCCGCGATGAAGATAAATCCGCTCGCGTTCATCGACCTGCCGGCCGCGAATGACGAGTTGATTCTCCTCGACCGTCACCTCGAGCGAATCGCGGGAAAAGCCCGCCACCGCCAAGGTGATCCTGAGACATTCGTCCCGTGTGTCGGTCTTCGCGATCCGCTCGATATTGTAGGGCGGATATCCATCTCCCGAGGCTTTGGCGACCCGGTCGAGCGCTCGCTCGATCTCGTCGAAACCGAGCAGAAGCGGGCTCGAAAACGCTGAAACACGCGACATCACAAAGTCCTTCCACCAAGCGACCTTGTATCCGGACCCTCCAAGAGGCATCCGTCGGGATGACTTCCCGCAAACGAATATATGGGGGTGGCAGACACCCGTTCAAGCGGCTGCAAGACTAGGGCGATTCCCATCGGCCGGAGCGCTCGGAGCGCATCAGAGCGTCGAGGACCGCCATGTTGGCGATGGCATCGTCGACGCCGAATGCCCAGGGTCCAGTGCCGGCGACCGCCCGCGAGAAGGCCTCGACCTGGAGCTGGTACTGGTCGACCGGCGGCAGCGAGATCGTCTCCAGCGGTTCGCCCGGGCCGCGCAGGTCGAGCCCGATCGCGCTCTCCACATCGGTCGGGGCAGAGAACGGCGTCGGCATCTCGATGCGGCCGAGCGTGCCGACGATGCTGACGCGCTGATGGCGGAAGCTCTGGGTCGAGAGCACGGCGGAGAACTGCCGTCCATCGCCGAAATCGGCGATGATCGTATCCGTCCGGTCGGTTGCCATGGCAGGGTCGCGGTCGATAAGCGCGAGCACACGCCGCGGCTCCGATCCGAAGATGAAGCGCGAGGAGGCCACTGCATAGCAGCCGATGTCGAGCATCGCGCCGCCGCCCGTCTCGGGCCGGTTGCGGATATTGGCCGGATCGACATTCAGGAACGAGAAGGATGTCTGAACCGATCGCACGGGGCCGATGCTGCCCTCGCCGATGATCCTGGCGACTGCATGCCATTGCGGATGATGGCGGATCATGAAGGCCTCGGCGACGAGCAGCGGTCCAGCCGCGGCCTTGATCTCCAGCGCCTCTTCGCGGTTCATGCCGATCGGCTTCTCGACCAGCACATGCTTCCCGCCAGCAAGGGCTGCCAGTGTCGTTTCGCGATGGAGATGGTTGGGCAGCGCGTTGTAGATGGCGTCGATCTCGGGATCGTCGAAGAGCTCGGCATAGCTGCCATAGGCCTTGGCGATGCCAAACGGCTCGGCGAAGGTGCGCGCACTCTCGGTCGATCGCGAGGCCACCGCCGTCACGACGGCCGAGGGACTCTTCTGCAATGCCGGCACGACGCGCTGGCGCGCGATCCGCGCCGTGCTCAAGATTCCCCACCGGACGGGTTTCGGCGCCGCTGCGCCGGCAAGCTCCACCATGCTGATCATCTCCCTGGCTTCCGGCGCCGCGCGCCTCTTTGCGTCATTGCAGAAAAGCCGCGCCTTCGATAGAGGGACGGGAACGACGCCGCTGGCGCCAGCCCACGCTTTTTCTCGGGAAACGCTCTGCCATGACGATCCGCCTCCATCGCGGCGACCTGCCGGATCTCTCGCGCTATCAGGGTTCGGTCGCGATCGACACCGAGACGCTCGGCCTCAATCCGCATCGCGACCGGCTGTGCGTCGTGCAGCTCTCGCCAGGCGACGGCAGCGCCGACGTTGTGCAGATCGCCAAGGGCCAGACCGAGGCGCCGAACCTCGTGCGCCTGTTGGCGGACCCGGCGGTGACCAAGATTTTTCACTTCGCGCGTTTCGATGTTGCAGTCCTCGCCAGGACCTTCGGCGTCACAGTGTCGCCGGTGTTCTGCACCAAGATCGCCTCGCGTCTGACGCGCACCTATACAGATCGGCACGGCCTCAAGGATCTCGTCAAGGAACTCCTTGATGTCGACCTTTCCAAGCAGCAGCAAAGCTCGGACTGGGCGGCGGAAACGCTGTCAGACGCGCAGCTTGCCTACGCAGCCTCCGATGTGCTCCATTTGCATGCTGTGCGGGATATCCTTGAGAAGAAGCTCGCACGCGACGGGCGGTCTGATCTGGCGAAGGCGTGTTTTGGCTTCCTGCCGACCCGCGCGGCGCTGGATCTCGCCGGCTGGGCGGAACAGGATATATTCTCGCATTCATGAAGCGGCCCGATCGGCCGCCGAGGCCGTCGCCAAAAGTCCACAAAGGCGTGGATTTGATGCGCTCCTACCAATGGAGAGTGGATGAGTTCGACGCCGGAGGCGAGCGGAGAGGATGGGGACTATGCCTGGTTCGATCAGACCCGGGCAGAGATCGACGCGCGTTACCGCGCGGCGCGCCGCCACAGTGCGCGCGTCCGCATCCTCAAGATCGTCCTGCCGCTCGTCAGCCTGCTCGCCATCGTCGCCTTCGTCGTCTACGTCTATGTCATGCCGAGCCTGCCGGTAAACTTCTCCGCCAGCTCGATCGACGTGTCGCATAACGCGATCGTGATGCAGGATCCCCACGTGTCCGGCTATCTGAGCGGTGGCCGTTCCTACGAGTTGAAGGCGGATCGCGCCGAACAGTCGTTGCAGAACACCAAGGTCGTGACATTGCAGAATATCGGCGCGACGATCGGCATGGGCCGCGACGACAGCGCCCTCATCAAGGCGGCATCAGGCACCTATTATTCAGATGCCGAGCGCATCGTGCTCGACAGGAAGATCACCTTCACGACGACGACCGGCATCGAGGGAGCGCTCGAATCCGCCGATATCGATCTGAAGGCAGGAACGATGAATTCCGACAAGCCGCTGGCGTTTCGTTCCGCGGGCAGCGAGATCAGGGCCAACGGCGTGCAGGTGCGCGATCGTGGACAGCGCATCTCCTTCCTGAATGGAGTAAAGGTAACCTATTCTATTCCTGCCGAATCGTCCCAGACCGGCCAACGCGCAGCTCCATCGGTGACCGAATGACATCTTCGACCATTCGCTTCTGCTTCGCCCTCGCTCTGGCGGCACCCCTGGTGCTCGGTGGCGTCGCCGCCCATGCCCAGACCACCGGCGAGATGTTCAAGGGCTTCCAGTCCGACGAGAAGGGGCCGGTGAATGTCGAGGCCGATGCGCTCGACGTTCAGGAAAAGAACGGCCAGCGCGTGTCGACCTTCTCCGGCAACGTCACCGTGACGCGTGGCGACTCGGTGCTGAAGGCGGGCAAGATCGCGATCTACTCTTCGAATGACAAGGATGCGGCAGGCGCCAAGCCGGCAGCCGGCAGCGACGTCATGCCCGGCGCGGGGAGCTTCACGCGCATCGAAGCCAGCGGCAAGGTCTATGTGAACTCCGGCGATCAGACGGCGACCGGCGACAATGGCGTCGTCGACATGCTGGCGAAGAAGGTGACGCTCACCGGCAATGTCGTCCTGAGCCAGGGCCCGAACGTCATCACCGGAGACCGTCTCGTCTGGGACATGGAGACCGGCAAGGCTCGTGTCGACCAGAAGCCGGGCGGACGCATCCGCGGCGTGTTCACCCCAGGAGCCGGCGCACCGGGTGCCCCCGGCGCGGCCGCGCCGACGCCCCCGGCAAAAACCAATTGAGTATCCGTCTCATGACAGCTGGTCGTAACCAGGCGGAGCGCCGCTGACCGTGGCCGATCCGACGCTAGGCTTTGAGGCCGATCAGGATTCCTATGGCGAGGCGATTGCCGAGCCGATGCCCGTCACCCGCTATGCGGAAAACGCGGGTGGGCCAGGCTGGCTCGTCGCGCGAGGGCTTGGCAAGAGCTATCGCCGCCGCCGGGTCGTGCATTCGGCCAGCCTTGCCGTCGCCCGTGGCGAGTCGGTCGGCCTGCTCGGGCCGAACGGCGCCGGCAAGACGACCATCTTCTACATGATCACCGGGCTGGTCCAGGCTGATCAGGGCATGATCGAGCTCGACGGCCATGACGTGACCAGCCTGCCGATGTACCGGCGCGCGCGTCTCGGCATCGGCTATCTGCCGCAGGAGACCTCGATCTTCCGCGGCCTGACGGTCGAGCAGAACATCCGTGCTGTCCTCGAAGTCGTCGAACCCGACCGTGGCAAGCGCGAGGCGGAGCTCGATTCGCTGCTGGAGGAGTTTCATATCTCGCATCTGCGCAAGTCGCCGGCGATCGCGCTTTCGGGCGGTGAGCGTCGGCGTTGCGAGATCGCGCGCGCGCTGGCCAGCCGGCCGGCCTTCATGCTGCTCGACGAGCCGTTCGCGGGTATCGATCCGATCGCCGTCGGCGACATCCAGGCGCTGGTCCGCCATCTGACGGCGCGCGGCATCGGCGTCCTGATCACCGATCATAATGTCCGCGAGACGCTCGGTCTGATCGACCGCGCCTACATCATCCATTCCGGCGAAGTGTTGATGGAAGGGCGGCCCAGCGACATCGTGGCAAGCCCAGAGGTCCGCCGTCTTTACCTTGGCGAACAGTTTACGCTTTGAAGGTGGCCTCGCTTGCGGTACCTAGAAGGTCGGCAAGCAAGAGTTGGACCAGTTTCCTGAGGTCGCCGCGTACCGATGTCGCTTTCTCCAAAGCTCGAGTTCCGGCAGACCCAGTCGCTGGTGATGACGCCGCAGTTGATGCAGGCGATCAAGCTGCTTCAACTCTCGAATCTCGACCTGATTTCCTATGTCGAAGCCGAGCTCGAGCGTAATCCGCTCCTGGAGCGTGACGAGCGCGATGATGGCGAGGGTATCGACGCCGGCCCCGGCAAAGCCTCGATCGAGAGCGAGGGATTTGCCGCGGCCGATGCGGGCGACACGCCGGGCGACTGGATGGAGACGCGCCTCGAGACCTCGCCCGACTCGATCGCCGAGCGGCTCGACACCGATCTCTCGAATGTCTTCCCGGACGATCATGGCCAGGCGGCCGGCGAACCGATTGCCGCGCCCGGCGGCGATCCCTGGTCGACACAGCCCGGACGCCAGCAAGCGAGCAGCGAGGACTACAATCTCGAGGCCTTTGTTGCCGAAGAGAAGTCGCTCGCCGATCACCTCTCCGACCAGCTCGGCCTCGCGGTCACTGATCCCACCTTGCGCCTCATCGGTCATGCGCTGATCGACGAGGTCGACGAGGCCGGCTATATCCGCACCGATATCGGCAACGTCGCGGAGCGGCTCGGCGCGCCGCTGGAACTGGTCGAGCGGACGCTCGCGATCCTGCAGGGGTTCGAGCCGACAGGCATCTGCGCCCGCACGCTCACCGAATGCCTGGCGCTGCAGCTCGCCGACCGCAATCGGCTTGATCCCACCATGCTGGCGCTGATCAATCATCTCGATCTGGCGGCCCGGCGCGATTTTGCGGCGCTGAAGCGGATCTGCGGCTGCGATGACGAGGATCTCGCCGACATGCTGTCGGAGCTGCGGGCGCTCGATCCGAAGCCCGGCGCTTCGTTCGGCTCGACGCTGGTGCAGCCGATCGTGCCGGATGTCATCATTCGCGCGGCGCCGGACGGCAGCTGGCTGATCGAACTGAACTCCGAGACGCTGCCGCGCGTGCTCGTCAACCAGACCTATCTCGCCAGCGTCGCCAGACCCTCGAAGCAGGGGGAGGAGAAGGCCTTCCTCGCCGAGTGCCTGCAGACCGCCAACTGGCTGGTGAAGAGCCTCGACCAGCGCGCCAAGACGATCCTGAAGGTGGCGACGGAGATCGTTCGCCAGCAGGACGGCTTCCTGACGCATGGCGTCCGCCATCTGCGGCCGCTCAACCTGAAGACCGTCGCCGAGGCGATCGGCATGCACGAGTCGACGGTCTCGCGGGTCACGTCGAACAAATACATGGCGACCTCGCGCGGCATCTTCGAGCTGAAATATTTCTTCACCTCGGCGATCGCCTCCTCCGAGGGTGGTGAGGCGCACTCGGCCGAGTCCGTTCGCCACCGCATCCGCAGCCTGATCGACGCCGAGAGCCCGGAAGACGTCCTCAGCGACGATACGCTCGTCAAGCTGCTGCGCGAGGCCGGCATCGATATCGCGCGACGTACGGTTGCGAAATATCGCGAGGCGCTACGCATTCCCTCCTCCGTTCAGCGCCGGCGCGAAAAGCTGGCCGAGGCGACCGCTGCGCGCTGACGGCAGCCGGTCATTTGCGCTTTCCCCTTGCCGCGGCCTCGACGGATGCCCAGCTTCAAGAGATGATGGTCGGGACGACCGGGGGTTTCCTTGACTTCCCAGCCGGCCGTCACTAGAAGGGCGCGGCGCCGGACGGTGTGTTGGGCCTCGGACCGGAGAGAACTCCGGCCGTTTGAAGGGTGGGTCCAGACGAGCCGAAACCGGCAACGTGCCCGACGGGGCATCGGCTCGCCTGGCGGACCGGGCCTCGGATCGCAACGACGTCCAAAGGGTACGTGCTCCATGACTCTCCGCATTTCCGGTAAGCATATCGAGATCAGCGACGCCTATCGCACGCATGTCGAAGGCCGGGTCGGTGCCGTCGTCGAGAAATATTTCGACGGAGGCTTTTCCGGTCGTGTCGTGCTCGAGCGCGACGGCGCGGGCTATCGGGTTGACTGCGCGCTGCATCTCGACAGCGGGCTCGACCTCCAGGCCGAGGGACGCGGTCACGAAATCTACCCGACCTTCGAGCAGGCGGCGGAGCGGATCGAGAAGCAGATGCGGCGCTATAAGCGGCGCCTCAAGGATCATCACCATGACAGCCGCGCGGTGTCGGATGCCGACGCGAACTACGTCGTCCTGGCCGCGACCCCCGACGCGGATGAGGAACTCGCCCCGGACTACAATCCGATGGTGATCGCCGAGGAGACGAAGTCGTTGCGCACGCTGTCAGTGTCCGGCGCCGTCATGGCGATGGACCTCGCCGACGCCCAGGTGGTGGTGTTCCGCCATGCCGGTCATGGCGGGGTGAATATCGTTTATCGTCGTCGCGACGGGAATATCGGATGGATCGACCCGGCCGCGACCGCCAAAGGGGATTCCGTCAGCCTGTGATTCCGCCTAAGGTGGAATAACTGCTCGGCGCGCTCAAGCGGCGCGCCGAGAAGGCGGGTCACGTACCCAAGGGTTTGAACAAGGCATTTTGAACCAAGTCATGGACCTCAGCGATCTCATCAGCCCGGACACGATCATTCCGGCGCTGAAAGCGAACGGCAAGAAGCAGGCTCTGCAGGAATTGGCGGAGCGGGCCGCGCGCCAGACCGGACTCGACGAGCGCCAGATCTTCGACACGCTGCTGCAGCGCGAGAGGCTGGGTTCGACCGGGGTTGGCAATGGCATTGCCATTCCGCATGGCAAGATCCGTTCGCTGAAGCGAATCCATGGCATTTTCGCGCGCCTCGCCAAGCCGATCGATTTCGAATCGCTTGATGACCAGCCCGTCGACCTCATCTTCCTGCTGCTGGCGCCGGAAAGCGCTGGAGCGGATCATCTGAAGGCCTTGGCCCGCATTGCGCGGCTGCTGCGCGAGCCCGGTCTTGCCGCCAAGCTCCGGGCCTCAAGCGACCAGACAGCACTCTATGCCGTTCTGAACGGGGGCGCCGCCGCCTCCAACGCCGCCTGATCGGCTGGGCAGCCGCCTTCAATCGGACGGAAACGTGCCTTAGGCTCCGCATGCTCTTCGAGCGTGATGCGGAGGCTACCCATGCGGCGACTGCTGGTTCTGATGGCGGCCTGGCTCTGCCTCGCCGGGGCTACGGCGGCGCCCGAGCTGCCGCAACCGGCCCAAGCCAGCTCTTTCGAAGCGACCTTCGAGGGGCTCGCCATCGGCCGCGGCCGCCTGCGAAGCCGGGCGATCGGGCTTGATCGCGGCTTTCTCGTCTGGACGACGGGACGCGAAAGCGATGGCGTCTTCGTGCTCGATCAGTTGTTCCGTTTCGATGACGGGGTCACCGACCGGCGCACCTGGCGCTTTCGGCCGACCGGTCCAGGGACTTATGTCGGCGAGCGGCAGGACCTCGCCGCGCCTGCCAAGGTCCGTATCGAGGCCGATGCCGTCCGCCTCTCCTACGATATCTGGCTGCGGCGGCGCGGCAAGGCGCCGCTGAAGCTGCATTGCGAGGATCGGATCACGCGTCTCGCCTCAGGCGCGCTGCTGAGCCGCGGCACCATCTATCGCCTCGGCGTGCCCGTCGGCAGCGTCGAGACGCATCTCATTCCCGATACGCGGCAGCCGGTCACTTCAGGGCGCCGGCCGTGAGCCCGCTGACGATCTTGCGTTGCAGGAGCACGAAGACCAGGAGGATCGGCGTCACATAGATGACCGAATAGGTCATGATGCCGTTCCAGTCCGTGGTGTTGGGGCCCATGAAGTTCATCAGGCCGACCGTGGCCGTCTGCAGCGACTCTTCCGAGATCATCGAGCGCGAATAGACATATTCGCCGAACGACTGCAGGAAGATGAGCACCGAGGTGACGAGAATGCCGTTGCGGGCCAGCGGCACCGCGATGCGCAGGAACGCACCAAGCCGCGTGGCGCCGTCGACCCGGGCCGCCTCCTCGAGTTCCTTCGGGATCTGCATGAACGAGGTGCGGGTCAGCACGATGAAGAGGGGCAGCACCTTCGCCGCCTGCGCCAGCACCACCGCAAGGCGTGGTGTCGTGATCAGGCCGACCTGATTGAACAGCACGAAGATCGGCGTTGCCATCAGCGAGGACGGCAGCACCTGCATCATCAGGATCAGGAACAGCACAATATCCATGCCGATGTTCCGGACGCGGGCCAGCGCGTAGGCGCAGCCTGTGCCGAAGAAGGCGGCGATCGCCGTCGTGCCGATGGCGATGACCAGCGAGTTCCAGAGGTAGCTGCTCATCTTCTTGCTGACGAAGACGTCGACGAAGTTGAACTGTGGGTTCCCCGGCCAGAAGGTCGGCGGATAGACGAAGGTCTCTGTCGAGGGTTTGAACGCCGTCAGATACATCCAGTAGAGCGGGAACAGGTAGACCGCGAGAAACAGGAGAGCGAGGGCGAGGAGAATGTAGCGCTTCATGATCGTGCCTCAGGCCCGGTGTTCATGGCGGGTGGAGCGGACATAGATCACCGCCACGACGATGACGAAGCCGAGCATCAGGCAGGAGACCGCACTGCCCGAGGCGATGTCGTAGATCTGGAACGAGAGCTGCCACGACCAGTATTGCGCCACGTTGGAGGCGTTGGCGGGGCCGCCCTGCGTCAGCGAGGCGAAGAGGTCGAACTGCTGCAGCGTGAAGATGATGCCAAGCGAAACGACGGCGCCGATGGTCGAGCGCATCATCGGCAGCGTCATGTGCCAGAAGCGCTGCCAGGCATTGGCGCCGTCCAGCGCCGCCGCCTCGTACATGTCCTTGGGTATGCCGACGAGACCGACCGACAGCAGGATCATGTTGAAGGGAATGCCGAGCCAGATATTGGCGATGACCACCGAATAGAGCGAGATCTGCGGGTTGGAAAGCCAGAAGACCTTGTCGTTGATCAGTCCAGCCGATTGCAGCAGATAGTTGAGCACGCCGAAGTCGCCCGCGAAGATCCACTTCCACACCGCGCCGGCAACCAGCGCCGGCATGATCCATGCGGCGAGGAACAGGCCGCGCAAAAAGCTGCCGCCGGGAAAATCCTGCTGGAAGAAGAGCGCGAGGCCGAAGCCGATGCCGAGCTGGAAAATGATGCAGAGGCCGACGAATACAACCGTATTCCAGATCACCGGCCAGAAATCGGGCGAGGCGAACAGAGACTTGTAGTTGGCAAGGCCGACAAACGGCCGCACCAGCGAAGCGAGACTGAACATGTCCACTTCCTGGAACGACATCAGAATGTTGTAGATCAGCGGGAACGCCGAGAAGACCAGGAGATAGGCGAGCGCCAGCAAGGCGAGCGTGGCATCGAAGCCATGGCCGTCGCGCAGGGTGCGGAAGAGGGCCGACATGGCGCTTGCTCCGGAACACGTGGGGATCAAAGGGACGGCCGCACATCGGAGATGGCGGCCGGCTATGGATGGAAAACGGCCCCCGGCAGCGTGCGCCGGGGGCCGTCGACCTTACTTCTTGACGATGCCGTCGATCGTCGTCTGCGCGGTGTTGAGCGCAGTCTGGGCATCGGCCTGGTGCGTCAGCGCCTGCTGGATCGCGGTCGAGATCGCCTTGGAGATCTTCGCCCAGTCCGGCGACGGGCCGCGTGCGCGGGCATACTTCATCGACTCGATGAAGACCGCATATTCAGACGGCCACTTCGGGTCCTTGACCTCGACCGGATAGGACGGAACGAAGCCGAACTCGTTCCAGACGCGCGGCATCTGCGAGTACATGTATTCGAGATACATGAAGGCTTCCTTCGGATGCTTCGACTTGGCGAAGATCACGTTGTTGCCTTCGCCGAGCGCCGAGGCGCGGGCATCGCCTTCCTTCTGGATCGGCAGGAGCGTGACGCCGACGTCGAACTTGGCGTCCTTCGACATGCGCGGCAATTCCCACGGGCCGGAAATGGCCATGGCGGCGTTGCCGGCATTGAAGGTAGCGAACGAGTCGTACTGGCCGCGGATCAGCGTGTCGGGCGAAGCGAGCTTCTCGTCGATGATCTTCTGCCAGAGCTCGAGCGCCTGGACGGCACCCTCGCCATTCACCTTGTCGAAATTGCCGCCGGTCGACTGGATCCAGGGCAGGAACTGGAAGGTGCCTTCTTCGTTCGCATTCGCCGAGAAGGCGAGGCCGTAGACGTTCTTGGCCGGGTCGGTCAGCTTCTTGGCCGTATCGTAGAGCTGGTCCCAGGTCTGCGGCGGCTTGTCGGGATCGAGGCCGGCAGCCTTGAACATGTCCTTGTTGTAGTAGAGCGCGATCGTGTTCGAGCCGCGCGGCAGGCCGTAGATCTTGCCATCCCAGGTGACGGTCGAAAGCGGGCCCGGGAAGATCTTCGTGGTGTCGACGATCTTCGAGTCCTTCAGATAGGGCGAGATGTCGAGCAGCGCACCCTTCGAGGACAGGAACGGCGTGTTCGGATTGTCGACATAGGCGACGTCAGGCGCCGTGCCGGTCGCGACTGCGCGCGTGATGTCGTTCGCCCAGTCAGCGAACTCGACATGCTTGATGTTGAACTTGATCTCGGGATGGAGCTTCTGGAACTCCTGCGCCATCACATACATGTAGCCTGGATCCGACTCGCGATCGATCGTCCAGACGTCAAGCGTCACGTCCTCGGCCGAGGCGAGGACGGTCGAGCCCAGAAGCCCGATCGCGCCTGCCAACAGCATGGCTGTCTTTGACATATTCTTCCTCCACGTTTTCAAGTTCGAGAGACTTTGGCCCCCTCCAGGGCATCGAGCGCACCGCCTGCAGCAATGCGCCCCTCGCCGGACCCGGAGGCCGGCGAATATGCGATCAGGCCGGATCGGCGACGAAGACAGCGCCGCCGCGCGCTTCCTTCAGATAATTGAGCGAGCGCACCTGACCCGTCATTTCGAGCGCGTTGCGATAGACCGGATCATGCCAGCCCTCGATGTCGATCGTGCCTTTGAAGCCGGCAAGGCGCAACTCGCTGATGACGCGGGTCCAGTCGCTGTCTCCGAAGCCCGGCGAGCGCATCTGCACGAAGGGATACTTGCCGAAGATTCCGTTCTCGCGGATGACGTCCCAGCGAATGGTCGCGTCCTTGCCATGGACGTGGAAGAACTTCGGCGCCCATTTGCGGATCTGCGGGATCGGATCGATCAGATATACCATCTGGTGGCAGGGCTCCCATTCGAGCCCGATATTGTCGTCCGGCGTCTCGTTGAAGATGAGTTCCCAGGCGTCCGGATTATGAGCGATGTTCCAGTCACCGGTCGCCCAGTTGCCATCCATCGCGCAATTCTCGAAGGCAAGGCGCACGCCCTTGTCGGCGGCGCGCTTCGCAAGCTCGCTCCAGACTTCCTTGTAGCGCGGCAGGCTCTCTTCGAGCGGCCGGCCACGGACACGGCCGGTGAAGCCGGCGATCGTCTTGGCGCCGAAGAGATGGGCGTTGTCGATCAGCGTCTTCCAGCCTTCGAGGGTCTGGCGGTCGAGATCGCCATCCTCGAGCGGATTGCCGAACATGCCGAGCGTGTCGATGACGACGTCGTGGTCGCCGATGGCTTCCTTGAGCTCAGCAGCCAGCTTCGGAATGTCCTTGCCGCCAATCGTCTGCCAGAAGAACGGCTCGATCGACTCGAAGCCGAGCGGCAGGATCTGGCGCACATAGGCGGCGGGATCGGGCAGGTTGCCCTTGATCATGGTGCCGATGCGAATATCGAGAAGGGGGTTGGTCACCAGCTGCTCCTTGATGGAAACGTCGAGGCCGTCGTCGCCCGCTGGGGGCGGCGGCCCCTAGATGTTGATGTCGACGCGGCGTCCGCCCGTGGCGCTCTCGATGGCGCCGAACACCATTGCGAGGCTGCGGATATTCTGGTGCCCGACGGTTTCGGGCTCCGGGCCGCCACGCGTCGCGGCGACGAAGTCCTGGATGAGGCCGAGGTGGCCGCCCGTGCGGTCGGACGGATCGAGGGGAGGGATCTCGACTGCGGCCACCTCGGAGAACAGGCCTGCAGATACGCCAGTGGCGACCTCGGCCCGGATATCGTCATGCCCGTCCCATGTGAGCGAGCCCTTGGTCCCGACAATGCGCCAGGCGCTTTCCCAGCTCGTGCCGAGCCCTTCGGCGCACCATGAGCCGCGATAATTGAAGATCAGGCCGTCTCCGAATTCGAAGATGGCGGCAGCCGACGAACCCTGCTTGTACCAGGAGCTTTTCGGCTCCCATTCGCGGCAATAAACGCCTTCCGGCTGCTTGCCGGACAGAAACCGCGCCGCGTCGAATGTGTGGATCGCCATGTCGAGCAGCAGCACATGCTCCATCTCCTCGCGGAAGCCGCCGAAATGCGGCCCGAGGAAGAAATCGCAGTGGACGCTCGTGACATCGCCGATGAGCCCGGACGCGACGGCGCGGCGGATGCGGCGCGGCCCTTCGAGATAGCGGCGGTTCTGGATCACGACGTGCAGGCGATCGGCCGCCTTGGCGCGGGCGACAAGGTCGCGCGCCTCGTCGAGGGAATTGGCCATCGGCTTTTCGGACAGAACATGGCAACCGGCGGCCAGCGCCGCCGAGACGACATGGTGGCGCGCGCCCGGCACGACGACGTCGAACAGGATTTCCGGTGAGGCCTTTTCGAGCAATTCCTCGACGCTGGTAGCGATCACCGCATTCTCGAGCCCGAATTCTGCGGCTCTGCTGGCAGCTCTTTCGGCATCGATATCGGCAACGCCAACGATCTCAAGACCATCGATGGTCTTGGCTGCCTCGAACCATGCACGACTCATGGCTCCGCACCCGATCAACGCGGCACGCTGCATTCCTGTCTCCTCCCAATCGACGCCGTATTGTGCATCGCAATCGTTTTCGGTGCACTGCAAGAGCGTCGTAAACGTTTACGACAACACAACAGGCGCGCCCCCTTGTCAAGAGCTCGCATGTGGTCGACCAATGCGATACGGCATCAAACCGTCACACGCGAAAGCGGTGAGCGTGGCGCCGTGCACCCGCGATCGTCGCGGGGCAGCAGGCGGAGAGGAACGTTTCGCGTGAGCATTCGCGACCTGGCGCGGCATCTCAATATCTCGATCGGCACGGTGTCGCGCGCGCTCAATGGCCGCTCCGACGTCAATGCCGAGACGCGCCGGCGCGTGTTCGAGGCGGCTGCGGCGATCGGCTATGTGCCGAACCAATCGGGCCGCAGCCTGCGCCAGGGCACAACGAACGCAATTGGGTTCGTCGTCGAAACCAATAGCGAGACCAGCCTGCATGGCGATACCTTCTTCACCAGCGTCTATGGCGGCGTGCAGCAGGTCTTCGCGCAGCATCACCTCGATCTGATCGTTCTACTCTGTCCCTTCGACCAGGATCCGCTCGAGCATCTTCGCCGCGTCGTCTCGCGCCGGTTCGTCGACGGGCTCTTCATTTCGGCCATCCAGCGGCATGATCCGCGTATCGACCATCTGATCGAGCGCGAAATCCCGTTCATGGCGCTCGGCCGCAGCCTTTCCGGCGGAACGCATCCCTGGATCGATCTCGATTTCGACGGAGTCGCTCATGCATCGATCCGCCGCCTCTCCGAGCGCGGCCATCGTCGCATCGGGCTCGTCACGGCGGGCTCAGAGATCAATCTCGGCTACGTCTTCGCCGACAGCTACCGGGAGGCGCTGGCGGCCAACGATCTTCCCTATGATCCTGATCTCCTTATCCGCGCCGAGACGAGCGAAATGGGCGGCTACAATGCCGTCGACCGTTTGCTCAAGCTGCCCGAGCGACCGACGGCGATCGTGCTCGTCAACGAGATCATGGCGATCGGCGTCTATCGGCGGCTGCATGAGGTGGGGCTCACGCCGGGCCGCGACATGGCCGTCATCGGCTTCCGCGATTCGCCACAATCGCGCTTCCTGTCACCGCGGCTGACCTGTTTCCGGATCGAACTGTTCGAGCTCGGTCGCCGGCTCGCCGAGGGACTGCTCGCGACAATGCCGGCCTATCGCGACCAGCACCCTGTTGGTCTCGTGCAGGAAATCTGGCCCGTGCATCTGGTACCGGGCGAAAGCGATCCGCCGCCGCCCTGATGAACACAAGCGGCGCCGCGCTCTGCCGTTGACCGCGTGAACGAATTGGCGTCCAGCGCGTTGTCCCGTGCAACGTTTGAACGGGAGTGCTCCAATGGCTCAGTCCGGCGATTTCCAGGAAGCGGCTGAAAAGATCGGCGCAACGGCGAGCGCGGTCAGCTCACATGCGCGGCGCGCGGCACGAGCCGCGACCTCCGAGGCGGCCCGCGCAGTCCGGGGCGAACGTGAGGTTGTGCGCAACGTCTTCCATGACCTCGCCGACGAGGCCGAGGAGGAGGCCCGCTCGGCCGGCGAAGCTTCGACTGCCTTTGGCCACATGCTGGCCCGCCGGTCGGCGCAGCAGCCGCTGGTTGCGATCGCGCTGGTGGCCGCGACGGCGGCCCTCGCATCCGCCCTCGCTGGCTGGGCATTTACGCGGCGATGATCCGCCGCGCCAGCGCAGATGGCCCGCGGCGGGCTTTCTGGTAGCATAAGGCAGGCGGGCGGAGAGGATTGGCTTGATGGCGGCAATGACGGCCGAGACCGGAGACAGTGGGGCGGCCGAGGCAGACCGCACGGTCTCCGCCCCGGTCCGTGCGCGCCGCCCGTTTCCTGTCACAGCCTGGAAGGTGCTGGTCGACGTCTTCATGCGATTCGTCGCGCATGATGATGCGTTGATCGCGGCCGGCGTCGCCTTCTACGGCTTTCTCGCCGTCTTCCCCGCTTTGGCGATCTTCATTTCGCTCTATGGGCTGCTGTTCGATCTTTCGGGTGTGACGCAGCACGCCGCCGACATCGCCTCGGTGCTGCCGGACGAGGCGCGCCCCATCGTGCTCGACTTCCTGACCGCTCTCGCGAGCAAGGGGCCCGCCCAGCTGAATGCCGGACTTTTCATCGGCCTTGCCATCGCGCTCTGGAGCTCGCGCGCCGGTGTCGCGGCGCTGATGAGCGGCGTCAACTTCGCTTACGAGGTCAAGGACGACCGCAATATCTTTATTTCAATCGGGATCTCGCTGGCGTTGACCGTCGGCGCCGTCATCTTCGCCATCCTGACGCTGACGGTGATCGCCGCAGTCCCGGTCGCGCTTTCCGTGCTGCATGTGCCGCATGCGAGCGTCACGACAGTGCTGCTCATCCGCTGGCCAATCCTGGCGCTGATAGCGTTTTCGTCCATATCGGCGGTCTATTTTGTGGTCCCGCATCGCAAGCCGGGCGGCCCGTGGAGGCAGGCGCGGCGCATGCTGCCGGGTGCCATCGCAGCGACGCTGATCTGGCTGCCCGGCTGTTCGCTGTTCTCGTTCTACGTCACGCGGATCGCCGTCTATGACGCGACCTACGGCTCGCTCGGCGGTCCCGTCATCTTCCTGCTGTGGCTGTGGTTCACGGCGCTCTCCGTGTTGATCGGCGCCGAGATCAATGCAAGCTGGTCGGGCCTCAAGACGCCGAAGCAGCGCCACCAGACACCCGAGCCAAACTGACGCGCCGGATCAGTCCTTCGGCGCCGCCGAACGGTCCTGCCGCTTCAGCAATGCGCCACGGCCGAAATGCAGGATCACCAGCGACACGGCTCCGATCGCCACGGCGATCAGAAGCTTGTGCTCGAAGCCGTGCAGGCGCCCCGAATACTCCTCGATGAGACGGCCAAACACATAGCCAATCGTGGTGATCAGCGCGGCCCAGGTTGCGGCCGCAATGACATTGAGGACGGTGTAGAGCAGGGGCGGCACGCCGGCGATGCCGATCGCGATCGGGCTGATGGTGCGGACCCCATAGATGAAGCGGAACGAGAGGATGAACAGCACGCGGTGACGCTTGATGAGATCAAGCACACGCGTGAAGGCGGGCCGTGCTGACTGGCGCTTCACAAGCCTCGAATCCCGCGCGTAACGACCTATATAATACAGGGCCTGGTCGCCGGTGAGCGAACCCGCAAACGCGGCAAGGAACACGCCGATGGGATCGAGAATGCCCTGATGGGCAAGAAAGCCGGCGGCAAGCAGGATGCTGTCACCTTCGATGATGACGCCGAAATAGACCACGATCAGCCCATAGCTGGCGAGGAACTGATCGATCCAGTGAAGCATGCGCGCTGTCGTCCTTGGTGACGCCCGGCCGGGCGGATGAGCGCAGAGGATCAGCCGGGCGCCCGCCGAGCGCAAGCGCCGATCGCGTCTGGCCCTGCCGCCACCTTCGCGCCGTCTTTTGCGGCTAGGCACGAAGGTGCAATTTCTTCGAAGAAGCAATAGATTAGCCCTACGAATCGATGCCCTCGCGCGCCGCCTGTGCGCGCGGTGCAGGACCACCCAGGAAAGACTGAATGTCGGATATCGCCCGCGACAATGCCTCGGAAGCCTACGGCGCCGATTCTATCAAGGTGCTCAAGGGCTTGGATGCTGTCCGCAAGCGTCCGGGCATGTATATCGGCGACACGGACGACGGGTCGGGCCTGCACCACATGGTCTATGAGGTGGTCGATAACGCCATCGATGAGGCTCTGGCCGGCCACGCCGATCTCGTCAGCGTGACGCTGAATCCCGACGGTTCCTGCACGGTCATCGACAATGGCCGTGGCATTCCGACCGATATCCACACCGGCGAGGGCATTTCGGCGGCCGAGGTCATCATGACCCAGCTGCATGCCGGCGGTAAGTTCGACCAGAATTCCTACAAGGTCTCGGGTGGCCTGCATGGCGTCGGCGTCTCGGTCGTCAACGCGCTCTCGGCCTGGCTGAAGCTCAAGATCCGCCGTGGCGGCAAGATCCACGAGATGAGCTTCTCGCATGGCAATGCCGACGGCCCGCTTCAGGTCACCGGCGCCTATGAATCGCAGGTCGTTTCCGGCGTCTATGAAGGCCGCAGCGGCAGTGAGATCACCTTCCTGCCGTCGACCGAGACCTTCACCAAGGTCGAGTTCGATTTCGATACGCTGGAACATCGCCTGCGCGAGCTCGCCTTCCTCAATTCGGGCGTCCGCATCGTGCTGACCGACCGCCGCGGCGTCGAGCCGCGCCGCGAGGAACTGGTCTATGACGGCGGCCTCGAGGCCTTCGTGCGCTATCTCGACCGCGCCAAGCATCCCCTGCTTTCAGGGCCGATCAGCCTGTCGGCAGAGCGCGACGGCATCACCGTCGAGGTCGCGATGTGGTGGAACGACAGCTACCACGAGAATGTGCTCTGCTTCACCAACAACATCCCGCAGCGCGACGGTGGCACCCATCTCGCCGGTTTCCGCGCCGCGCTGACGCGCCAGGTCACCGGCTATGCCGACCGCGAGGGCATCTCAAAGCGCGAGAAGGTCTCGCTCACCGGCGATGATTGCCGCGAAGGCCTGACGGCGGTGCTGTCGGTCAAGGTGCCCGATCCGAAATTTTCCTCGCAGACCAAGGACAAGCTGGTTTCGTCCGAGGTGCGTCCGGTGGTTGAGAGCCTCGTCAACGAGGCGCTCGGCATGTGGTTCGAGGAGCATCCGGCCGAATCGAAGCAGATCGTCGCCAAGGTCGTCGAAGCCGCGACCGCCCGTGAAGCCGCCCGCAAGGCGCGCGAACTGACGCGGCGCAAGGGCGCGCTCGACATCGCCTCGCTGCCGGGCAAGCTCGCCGATTGCCAGGAGCGTGATCCCTCGAAGTCCGAGATCTTCATCGTCGAGGGCGACTCGGCAGGCGGCTCGGCCAAGCAGGGCCGCAACCGCGAAAATCAGGCGGTGCTGCCGCTGCGCGGCAAGATCCTCAATGTCGAACGGGCGCGTTTCGACAAGATGCTGTCATCCGAGCAGATCGGCATGCTGATCATCGCGCTCGGCACGTCGATCGGTAAGGATGAGTTCGCGCCGGACAAGCTGCGCTACCACAAGATCATCATCATGACGGACGCCGATGTCGACGGCGCCCATATTCGCACGCTGCTGCTCACCTTCTTCTTCCGCCAGATGCCGGAGCTGATCGAGCGCGGCCATATCTTCATCGCGCAGCCTCCGCTCTACAAGGTCACCAAGGGCCGTTCGGAGCAGTATCTGAAGAACGAGCGCGCGCTGGAGGATTACCTCATAGACCAGGGCGTCGACGATGCGGCGCTGCAGCTCGAAAGCGGCGAGGTTCTTGCCGGCGCCGATCTCGCGGCGATCGTCAATGACGCTCGCCAAGTCAAGCACATCATCGACGGGCTGCATACGCGCTATGACCGCCGGCTGGTCGAACAGGCAGCCATCGCCGGTGCGCTATCGAGCGCCGTGATGAACGATCCCGAGGCAGCGCTCGCCGCCGTGCAGAAAGTGGCGGAGCGGCTCGATTCGATCTCGGACGAGACGGAGCAGGGCTGGACCGGCACGCTTGGGCGCGATGGCGGCTATCTGTTCGAGCGTGAGGTGCGTGGTGTCCGCGAAGCGGCGATGATCGACGCGGCGCTGATCGACAGCGCCGACGCCCGCAAGCTCGACGGTCTTTCGGCCAAGATGCGCGAAGTGTTCGAACGGCCGTCGGTGTTCCGCCGCAAGGATCTGGAAACGCCGATCTTCGGCCAGCGCTCGCTGCTCGAGGCGGTTTTCACCGCCGGCCGCAAGGGCATCACGATGCAGCGCTACAAGGGCCTCGGCGAGATGAACGCCAGCCAGCTCTGGGAGACGACGCTCGATCCGAACGTCCGCTCGCTGCTGCAGGTCCGCGTCAAGGAAGCCGACGCCGCCGACGACCTCTTCACCAAGCTGATGGGCGACGACGTGGAACCCCGCCGCGAATTCATCCAGGACAATGCCCTGAGCGTGGTCAATCTGGACGTCTGAGGCATCGCCTCAGGAAGGCATGGAAGGGCGGAGGCCGGGCCTCCGCCTTTTCTTTATTCGGCCCGCAGCATCGCGAAGCCTTCGTCGGTGAGCTGGTAGCCCGAGACGCGGGTCTTGACGAGGCCGAGCTCGATCAGGCGCTGGACGGCCTTGCCGTCGAGACCGACATAGGGGCCGGGGCGGGCGACGCGGGCCAGCATCTTCAGTTCGATTGCCGAGAGATCGGCCTTGGTGGGGGTCGGCTTGGCGGTGGCCATGAGGAGATCCTTTTCTTGGTTATCGTTCTGGGAGACGTTCAGACGGCGGTGTCCATCAGCCCGCGCTTGCGAAGCAGCGCCGACGGATCGGGATCGCGGCCGCGGAAAGCCCGGTAAGCCTCGTCCGGCTTGCGGCGATTGCCTGCCGAATAGACGAATTCCTTGAGCCGCGCCGCGACGTCGGGCGCGAAGATGTTGCCGGCTTCCTCAAAGGCGTCGAAGCCATCGGCGTCGAGCGTCTCGGACCAGAGATAGCTGTAATAGGCCGAGGAATAGCCGTCGCCGGCAAACACATGCTGGAAATGCGGCGTGCGGTGACGCATCACCATCGCCTGGGGCATGCCGATCTCGGCGAGGATACCCTTCTCGAAGGCCGTCGAATCGAGCCCCGCGCCGTCCTTCAGGAGGTGCAGCCGGAGATCGACCAGCGCCGAGGAGACATATTCGACGGTCGCGAAGCCCTGGTTGAAGCTGCGGCTCGCCTTGAGGCGCTCGATGAGCGCCGCCGGCATTGGCTCGCCGGTGCGGTAATGCACCGCGAATCGCTCCAGGATCTCCGGCCGCTCGAACCAGTGTTCGTAGAGCTGCGAGGGGAATTCGACGAAATCGCGCGCGACGCTGGTGCCCGCGATCGAGGGATAGGTCACGTCGGACAGGAGGCCGTGCAGCCCATGGCCGAATTCGTGGAACAGCGTACGCGCATCGTCATAGGAGAGCAGCGTCGGGGCACCGTCGGCTCCTCTAGCGAAGTTCATCACATTGACGATGATCGGCCTGACATCGCCGATGAGCCGCTCCTGGCCGCGATAATCGCTCATCCAGGCGCCGCTGCGCTTCGAGGGCCGCGCGAAATAGTCGCCGAGGAAGATGCCGACCAGTTCGCCGCTGGCGTTGGTCACTTCGAAGACGCGGACATCCGGATGATAGGCCGGTACGTCCTTCCGTTCCTGAAAACTGACGCCGAACAGCCGCGTCGCCGTATCGAACGCCGCCTCGATCACCTTGTCGAGCTGCAGATAGGGCTTCAGCCCGGCCTCATCGAGATCGAACTCGGCCTTGCGGCGACGCTCGGAATAGTAGCGCCAGTCCCAGGCGGCGAGCTCGAAATTGCCGCCCTCTGCATGGACGAGCGCCTGCAGGGCCGCGCGCTCCTCGATGGCGCGGGCACGGGCCGGCGCCCAGACGGAGGTGAGCAGGTTCATGGCCGCTTCGGGCGTCTTGGCCATGGAATCGTCGAGGCGGAAATGCGCGAAGCTCTCGAAGCCGAGCAATTCTGCCTGCTCGGCGCGCAGCGCGACGGTCTCGGCGATGATTGCGCGATTGTCGGTCTTGCCGGCCTCGCCGCGCGCGGTCCAGGCCTCGAAGGCCTTTTCGCGAAGATCGCGCCGGGCCGAGAATTGCAGGAACGGCTCGATCGACGAGCGCGACAGCGTGATGAGATATTTGCCCTCGAGGCCGCGATCCCGAGCGGCCTGGGAGGCCGAGGCGATGAGAAAATCCGGCAGCCCGGCAAGGTCGTCGCCGGCCTCGAGCACCAGCGTCCAACCCTTTTCGTCGGCCAGTACGTTCTGGCCGAAGGTGGTTCCGAGCGTCGCAAGACGCTCCGAGATCGCGGCAAGACGCGCCTTGGTCTCGGCCGGCAGTCCGGCGCCGGAACGGCGGAAGCCGGTATGATAGCGCTCCAGCACACGGGCCTGCTCGGCGTCGAGCCCGGCATCGCCGGCTTTCGCCAGCGCGTCGATGCGCTGGAACAGGGCCTCGCTCAGATAGATCGAGCTGCGATGGCGCGAGAGCAGCGGCGCCACCTCCATCTCGATCGCCTCGAGCGCGTCGTTGGTATGCGCGCCGGTCAGATTGAAGAAGACCGAGGCGACGCGGTCGAGCATGCGCCCGGCGCGCTCCATCGCTTCGATCGTGTTGGCGAAGGTCGGTGCTTCGGGACGGCCGGCGATCACGGCGATCTCGCGCTGATGCTCGGCGATCGCCGCCTCGAAGGCGGGCCGGTAATGCGCCGGCTCGATCGCGGCGAAGGGCGGCATGCCGAAGGGCGTCGTCCAGGTCGAAAGAAGCGGATTGTCGGCTGTCATGCGCGCGGCCTCGGCAAGGGGCGGAAAGATGCGGGTAGCTGAAATGGACCCCGCCGCCACCCGGATCAAGCATATCGAGGAGCGCGATTCGCATTATAGAAGGGCGGAAGCAAGCCCTCCATCGCGATTCGACCTGTCGATCATGTCTGCGTCCGCCCCCAAGACCACGCTGTCACCACCGCGCGTCCTCGTCATCGGCGATGTGATGACCGATGTCATCGTCCAGCCGGAAGGGCCGATCGTGCCCGGTTCCGATCGTCGCGCACGCATCGGGATCTATCCCGGCGGCTCGGCCTGCAACCAGGCGGCATGGCTCGCTTATCTCGGCATTCCCGTGGCGCTCGCCGGCAAGGTCGGCCGCCGCGACGCGGACGAGCAGGCGCGCGCGCTGGCGGAAGCGGGCGTCACGCCGCGGCTCGGCATCCATGAGACGCTGGGCACCGGCATGCTCATCGCGCTCATTTCCGAGGGCGGCGAGCGCTCGTTCCTGACCGATCGGGGCGCCAATGACACGCTGTCGAACGATGATCTGCCGGTTTCGCTGCTCACGGGGCTCGATCTCGTCCATGTCTCCGGCTATGCGCTGTTCACGCCGGGCCCGCGCGCGGCGGTCATGTCACTGATGGCGGTCGCGCGGGCGCGCGGCATCATGGTGACGGTCGATCCGGCCTCGGTCGGCTTTCTCGGAGAAGTCGGGCGCGACAATTTCCTCGGCTGGACCCGCGATGCCTCGATCCTGTTTCCGAACGAGGATGAGGCGGCATTTCTGGCCGGATCGGAGGATCCTGCGGCGCAGATCCGTTTCCTGACCGATCGCTACGGCCTCGTAGCCGTCAAGCGCGGTGCGGCGGGGGCCGAGGTCGCCACGGCGCAGATCCGCCTGAAGGCGCAGCCGCCAATGGTTGCGGCGATCGATACGACCGGCGCGGGCGACGCGTTCCTCGCCGGCTTCCTGGCAGCGCGGCTCGCCGGGGCGGGCATGGAGCAGTGCCTTGCCGAGGGCGTCAGGAATGGCGCCGAAGCAACGACCGTGATCGGCGGCAGGCCGCCGGCTCGCCCTGTCTGAGGGCTGTCAGCTTGGAAAGACCTTGCGCACCCGCTCGACCTTCTTCTGCGCCCGCCGCGTGCGCAGGATCAGCTTGATGAAGCGGTGCACCTTGGCGAAGAGCGATTGCTGGCCGTCATCCTCGCGGGCATCCAGCCATTTGGCGATCGAGAGCGCCTCGGCCGTGTGGCTGAACAGTTGCGAGATGAAGCGGTTGATGGTCGGGTCGTTGTAGTCGACCGCCACCATCTGGCTCGGAGTCTGCTCGATCTTGGCGAGCCACAGATTCATGAAGACCGCGCTGTCCTTGATCTTCTTCTCGGTGAGCGGCTCGAACGGGCCGCCGAGAAAGCCTTCGAGGCCAGCCAGGAAGGCCGCAGCGCGCGGCCGCGTCGCCGCGTGGCGGCGGGCATGTGCGACCATCACATTGACGGCCCGCTCGCGCAGCATCTTGTAGTCGGTGCTGTTCCAGCGTGCCGGATGCACCTCGTGCAGCAGGAACGGCGCCGCGATGAATTCGACCGGATGATGCAGCGAGGCAACCGTCGGCAACAGGATGTCCCAATAGGGCGCGCCCATCTGGAAGGCGCCGACATCGGGATCGGCGGCAAGCTCGGCCAGCGCGCCGCCCGCGAAGAAGATGCCGTCGATGCCGCGATTATAGGTGCCGACGACGCCTGTTGCAGCGGTCGCGACGTCGAGCCGCCGCGCGATCAGAACGGTCCCCGGCCGCGTCGCCAGCACATCCGCGATGTCGCTCTTCACCATATAGATGTCGGCATTGACCACCGCGCCGGGCTCCTCGCCGAACTGCGCGAGGATCTGGCCAAAATTCGGCCCGTATTTGTTCGGGAACAGTCCGCCGGGCGGCACTTCGCGGATTTCGACGGTCGGAAAGCCGCGGATGCCCGCGGCCTCGCCTTCGCGATTGACCGAGACGACGCGGAACCCCGCCGCCTCGAAGGAGGCGATGGCGTCGGCGATGGTCAGACCGGCGCGCGAAAGCTGCCGCGCCTCGTCGTCCCCGCCGAAGCGGGGCGGGATCGAGGTGCAGAGAAGCATTTCGCTCGCGCCGTTCATCGTCATCGCTCTGCCTCAGCCGTGCTGTGCCGCGGCAACGATGGTGTCAAAATAGAGCTTCAGGAAGCGCTCACCATCGCCCTCGATGCAGACGAAATTGTCCGGCCGACCTTCCCAGGCATTGCCGGGGGGAAAACGACGCGTATTCGGCGCCTGAATGGTCTGGCCGATGGCGATGCCCTCGGTGACGACGCGGATCGGGCCGGCGCGGGTGGTGAACAAGGTCGGATCGAGCAGATAGCCGACCGCCGACGAATCATGCACCGGGACGCCGTCGAACTGGGTCGAGGAGCGGTAGAAGCGCTCGTAGAAGCGCGAGACATCCCAGATGAACTGGCCAGTGCGGCCGGCGGCGTCGCGCAGCTCCTCCAGATAGGCCGTGCTCATGACGGCCTCCTGCGTCACATCGAGGCCGACAACGACGATCGGCCATGCGGCAGCGAAGATCTCGTCCGCGGCATGCGGATCGCCGATGATGTTGGCCTCGGCGACCGGCGTCACATTGCCCGAATGGCCGCGATAGCCAAACGCGCCGCCCATGATCACGATCTCCTTGACGAGGGAGGCGATCTCGGGGTCCTCGCGCAGCGCCATCGCGAGATTGGTCATGCGTCCAACCGCGACGATCGTGATCTCATGCGGATGGGCGCGGACCGTCTCGATGATGAAGCGATGCGCCGGCAGGGGATGCAGCTCGGCACGGATGACGTCGGGCAGGGGAATGTCGCCAAGGCCGTTGTCACCATGGACATAGGTCGGCGGGTCGCGCTCTTCGAGCACGAGCGGCTTGCCCGCGCCCTTGGCGACCGGCGCGGAGAGATTGAAATAATCCTTCAGGAACAAGGCATTGCGCGTCGTGACGTCGATGCGGTGATTGCCCAGCACCGTGGTAATGCCGACCAGCTCGACCTCCGGGGCCGCATCGAGAAAGATGAGCGCCATGGCGTCGTCGACGCCGGGGTCCGTATCGTAAATGACCTTCTTCGCTGCCATCGGAGCGTTCTTCCTTGCACGATGCCTGTATCGGGGAATGCCGGCAGGCTGCATCTACAGGACATGGGCTAACCCGGTCCGCGCAAGATCGCAAGGCGGCCTTTCGGTTTGCCGGCACGCGGCTCAGAGGAAGCTCAGCGGATCGATGTCGATCTGCACGCGCACGCTGCCGCGCGCCGGTGGCGCCGAGCCGAGCCAGCCCCTGATGAAGGCCTGCATGTCGAAGCCGCGCGGCGCCCGGACGAGCAGGCGGAAGCGATGGCGTCCGCGCAGCACGGCGAGCGGCGCCTCGGAGGGGCCGAGCACCATGGCAACGTCCTCCGGCGGCGCCGCCCGCCTGAGGGCGGTCGCATGGCCGAAAGCGCTGGCGCGGTCGGCGCCGGAAATGATGATGCCGGCGAGGCGACCGAAGGGTGGCAGGCCGGCCACCCGCCGGGCCTCGATCTCGCGCTGGTAGAAGGCTTCGCTGTCGCCGGAGGCGATCGCTGCAATCACCGGATGGTCGGGAGCGTAAGTCTGCAGGAAAGCGCGGCTGTCTCCGCCGGCCCGGCCCGCGCGCCCTGTCACCTGCGCCAGCAGCTGGTAGGTGCGTTCGGCGGCGCGCGGATCGCCCTGCGCGAGGCCGAGATCCGCATCGACGACGCCGACCAGCGCGAGGCCGGGAAAATTGTGGCCCTTGGCGACCAGTTGCGTGCCGATGACAATGTCGACTGCGCCGGTGCGGATGGCGTCCAGCTCGGCGCGCATCTGCTTCACGCCGCCGAGGATATCGCTGGACAGCACGATCCGCCGCGTATCGGGAAAACGGGTCGCGACCTCCTCGGCAATGCGCTCGACACCGGGACCGCAGGCGACAAGGCTATCCTCTGCATCGCAGATCGGACACCGGTCCGGGCGTCGCTCGTTATGTCCGCAATGATGGCAGACGAGTTGGCCGCGGAAGCGATGCTCGACCAGCCAGCTCGAACAGTTGGGGCACTGGAAACGGTGGCCGCAGCTGCGGCAGAGCGTCAGCGGGGCATAGCCGCGCCGGTTGAGGAACAGCAGCGCCTGCTGCTTGCCGGCGACGGTCTCCTCGATGGCCTGTACGAGAACCGGGGAGAGAAAACTGCCTTTTTCCGGCGGGTCGGTCCGGAGGTCGATCGGCCGGATCTCGGGCAGCCTGGCGCTGGCGAAGCGTGCTGGCAGCTTCAGCCTGACATAGCGTCCCTGGTCGGCATTGACGCGGCTTTCGATCGAGGGCGTCGCCGAGGCGAGGATGACCGGGAAGCCGCCGAGATTGCCCCGCACCACCGCCATGTCGCGCGCGTGATAGGTAACGCCCTCGTCCTGCTTGTAGGCGCCGTCATGCTCCTCGTCGACGATGACGAGGCCGAGGTCACGGAACGGCAGGAACAGCGCCGAGCGGGCGCCGACGACGACGCGTGCACTTCCATCGGCGACGCCGCGCCACACGCGCTCGCGACCGCGCGGCGGCAGTTCCGAATGCCATTCGGCCGGTCGCGCGCCGAAGCGGCGTGCGAAGCGATCGAGAAAATCGCCGGTAAGCGCGATTTCCGGCAGCAGGATCAGCGCCTGCTTGCCGGTTCGCAGCGCCTCCCCGACCGCCTCAAAATAGACCTCCGTCTTGCCGGAGCCCGTGACACCGTCGAGCAACGCAACGGTGAAGGCGCCCGCATCGACGAAGCTTCGGAGCGTCTCGGCGGCCTCGCTCTGGCCCGGTCCGAGCGCTGGCGGCGCATGGCCGGGATCGGGAACGGGCGGCGCCGGCGGCGCGATCGTCGTCTCCACGAGCACGCCATGCTCGACAAGGCCCGCGATCACCGAAGGCGATACCCCCGTCGCGCCGGCGAGTCCCGCTTTCGGCCATGCGGCACCGTCGCCCATCAGCTCGATCAGGCGGCTGCGTCCGGGCGTCAGGCGCGCCGGCGCGGCGCCGGAAAATCTCAGCGCCGCAATCGCCTTTTCGGGCATTAGCGCGTCGGGCGCCCGCAGAACCATCCGCAGGATCATGCCGCGCGGGGTCATGGTGTAGTGCGCCACCCAGTCGACGAAGCGGCGCAGCGTCTCGACGAGCGGCAGTGCGTCGTAGCGCTCGGCGACCGGCCGCAGCCGGTTATGGCCGACCGAGCCGTCGGGCGGCTCGTCCCAGACCGCGCCGATCACTTCGCGCGGGCCGAGCGGCACGCGCACGATGTCGCCCGGTGCCAGCGTCAGGCCATGCGGAACGCTGTAGGTATAGGGTCCCTCGACGGCCAGCGGCAGCAGGACGGAGACGGTACGACCGGGCAGCAAGAAGGGCGATCCTTGTCCGAAAGAGGCCGAACATGGTCTCGCCGGCCGCGAAAGGGAAGCCATGCCGGGGACACGCATTCGCCGAAGCGGTGCGTCCGACATGGGAAGCAGGATCTTAACATGTTGGCATCAAGCTGGCGGTAATCTCCCCACGAATACGGTCGATCCCGTGAAATCGCCGCATTCGGCGGTCATCGACGGCGGAAGGATCAACCAGCCAGCGCCCAAAGGACCCGCAGCCAGCATGGCGAGACCGCCCCCGCGCCGTGACCGAATCGAACCGGTGCTCGACAAGCCCCGCGAACGTTCGGACGACGATCTTGATATCGGCCTCAGCGAGGCCGACCGTACGGCCTATGGCAGCTCTGCCGGATCGCGGAGGGGATCGGGCAGGGACGAAGATGGATTCGAGGACGCGGAGTTCGTCGATTTGGGCCGGGGTGACGATAGACCGAAGGGCCGACGCGCCCGGACCTCGGACCGCAAGCGCCAGGCGCGCGAGCAGCGGCGCCAGAGCGGGTTCGGCATCTTCCGCCTGTTCCGCAGCACCATCAAATGGGCCATCATACTCGGCGTCTGGGGCACGATCGCACTCGTCGGCGGCGTCGCCTATTATGCGAGCCAGTTGCCGTCCTCGACCGACTGGTCGGTACTGCCGAAGCGCCCGCCCAACATCAAGATCCTCGCCAATGACGGCTCGCTGATCGCCAATCGCGGCGATACCGGCGGCGAATTCGTTCGCATCGACGAACTGCCCGCTTATCTGCCGCAGGCCGTCGTCGCGATCGAGGACCGCCGCTTCTACAGCCATTTCGGCGTCGATCCGCTCGGGCTTGTCCGCGCGGCCTATGTCAATGCGCGGGCCGGCACGGTGGTGCAGGGCGGCTCGACGTTGACGCAGCAGCTCGCCAAGAACCTCTTCCTGAAGCCCGAGCGCACCTTCAAGCGCAAGCTGCAGGAGGCGATGATGGCCGTCTGGCTCGAGATGAAATACTCGAAGAGCCAGATTCTCGAAGCCTATCTCAACCGCGTCTATCTTGGCGCCGGAACCTATGGTGTCGATGCGGCCTCACGGCGCTACTTCGGCAAATCGGCGCGCGATATCTCGCTGAAGGAAGCCGCAATCCTCGCCGCGCTTCTGAAGGCGCCCTCGCGCTATGCCCCGACCAGCGATCCGAAGGCCGCGAACGACCGCGCCGACCTCGTGCTCTCCGCCATGCAGGAAGAGGGCTTCATCACCGCCGCGCAGCAGAAGCAGGCGGCTGCGGTCACGGTCGCGCCGCAAAGCTCAGGCGTCGGCGGCAGCGCGCTTTATGTGGCCGATTGGGTTGCCGATCTCGTTCCTGACGTCGTTGGCGCGCTCGACCAGGACGTCGTGGTCGAGACGACGGTCGATTCGCATCTCCAGGACGCGGCCGGCCGTGCGATCACCGAAACGCTCGACAGAAGCGGCAAGAAGCTTGGCGTGAGCCAGGGTGCGCTGGTCGCGGTCGATGGCACGGGCGCGGTGCGCGCCCTGGTCGGTGGGCGCGACTACCAGAAAAGCCAGTTCAACCGCGCCGTCGAGGCGAAGCGGCAGCCAGGCTCGGCCTTCAAGCCGTTCGTCTACCTGACCGCGCTCGAATTCGGCCTCGTTCCCGATACCGTGCGCGTCGACCAGCCGGTGCGTATCGGCAAGTGGGAGCCGAAGAACTACGAGAAGACCTATCGCGGTCCTGTGACGCTGCAGACGGCGCTCGCACTTTCGATCAACACGGTCGCTGTGGAACTCGCCAATGAGGTCGGCCCGGCCGGCGTCGTGGCGACGGCGCATCGGCTTGGCATCAAGTCGGACCTGCAGCCCAATCCGTCGATCGCGCTCGGCACGTCCGAGGTCAACCTGCTCGAACTCACCGACGCCTATGCGCCGTTTGCCAATGGCGGCTATGCCGTGCCGCCTTACGTCATCACCGCGGTGAAGAGCGTCGACGGCAAGGTCCTCTATCAGCGGCCGAAGGCTGATGTCGTCCAGGTCATCGATCCGACCTATGTCGGCATGATGAACACCATGCTGTCCGACACGCTGGCACGCGGCACCGGCCGCAAGGCGGCGATCGCCGGTTGGCCGGCGGCGGGCAAGACCGGCACCACCAATGATTCGCGCGATGCCTGGTTCGTCGGCTACACGGCGAACCTCACGGCCGGTGTCTGGCTCGGCAATGACGATTTCACGCCGACCAAGCGCATGACGGGCGGTTCGCTGCCGGCCGCGATCTGGAACCGCTTCATGGTCGAGGCCCATCAGGGCGTCGCGGTCGCGAATCTGCCGGGTGACTATTCCTTCCGCGAAACGGCCCGCTACCAGGCGGAGAACAACCCGCAACAGGCCATGGGCGATGGGTTTGATCCATCGGCGCCGGGGGCTGCGCCGCAGACCGGGGCGCTCGCCGAACCCGCAGCGCCGCAGCCAGGCGGTCTCGTCGCGCCCGGCGACACCACCGGCAGCACGCATCCCGCCACTGAATATGCGCGTTACGGCGATCCGGAGAGTGGCGCCGGTGCCCTTGCGCCGCCGGAGGAAGACCCCGGCTATCGCGCCAATGGCTATCCTCCGATCCAGCGTGAGCCGCTGTTCAGCGACAACAGGGATGATGGCCCTGTTCCGCCGGCCAGCGTCGGCGAGGCGCCGGACGGCGGGCTGTACTGAGGCTTTCCTTGTGGCGCCCGGCTGGACACCGCCCCGATGACGCGGCATGAGAGAACGCCTTTGGGGATGGCCGCCGGCGTGATCGAGAAGAAGAGCCTCTACAGCGAATTGTCGGTCTCCGGCGACGCTTCGGCGTCCGAGATCGACAAGGCCTATCGCCGGCGGGCGCGTCAGGCTCATCCGGACGCTGGCGGCAATGCCGAGGCGTTTCACGCGCTCGCCCATGCCTATGCCGTGCTCTCTGATCCCGACCGCCGCGCCGCCTATGACGCGACCGGCTATGAGGGCGAGATCGACGCCGAGACGATCGCCGCGCGTGCGATGGACCATATCCAGCAGCTTGTCGCCTCGGTACTCGAGAGCGATATCCCGTTCGAGCAGATCGACCTCGTGGCGGCGATCCGCGACACGCTCGCCAACCAGAAGGCCGAGATCGCCGGCGCCGTCGTCAAGCTCGAGGCGCAGGCAAAACGCGCCGAGGCCATGGCGCGGCGGTTTCGCCGGGGGAAAGGCCCCGATTTCATCGGCGCGGCTCTCGACCGCCGCTCCGCCGAGGCGAAGCAGACGGCTGAAAAGACGCGGCACGAGGAAGCGGTTTTCGCCAAGGCGATCACGTTGCTTGCCGACTATGCCTTCGATCACGAACCGGCGACGCCGGTGGCGCCGGCCAGCGGCCGGCGAACGGCTCAGGCGCTGAAGTAATCGCGGATGAAGTCGCGCTCGATGGCGATATGGGTCAGTTCGTCATCATCGGGGCCGTCATAGATCAACGTGTAGGGGCCATGAAAGCCGGCCTCTGTCGCAGCCTCGAGGCAAGCGGCGTAATCCTCGGTGTCGAGCGCGCCCGACGAGAAATCGCCCTTGGCATGGCAGCAGACGGCGCGTGGGAAGATCGCGCGAAGCGCCTCATATTTGCCGGGGCCGTCCCAATTGCCGAAATCGCCGTTGAGCTTGACTGTGCCGTCGAGGCGGGCGAACAGGCCGTCGACATCCTGGGGCGTTGCAAGCAGGTCGAACCAGTTCTCGGTCACGACCTCGACGCCGCGGGCGGCGCCGTAGGTGCCGAGCTGCTTGAGTCCGGCGGCGCTGCGGTCCAGCGCCTCGGGCGAGGGCTTCGCCTTGCCGGCGATGACCCGCGCCTTTTCGGCGCCGAGCTCGGCCGCGGCATCGATCCAGCGCTCCATCCAGGCGACGTCGCGGTCGGCAGTCGCGGAGTCGGACGGGTCGCCATATTCGATCAGGAGGGTCTGCAGCGTCACGCCGCTCGAGGCCAGGGCCGCTTTCAGCTTGGCGAGATAGGCGGCGTCGCGGCTTTCGATGTGGAAGGAGCAGATCTCGACCCTGTCGATGCCGAGGGTGGCGACGACGGCTGGAAATTCGAGCAGGGTGATGCTGCCCTCGCCCCAGCTGGGCTCGGCCGGAGGCGTGACGTCGTTGTCGGGCCGGTTCGGCCATGTTCGGCCGAGCGTACGGTGAAGGCTCCAGCTCGACACGGCCAGTTGCGGCGTCAGATCCATCGTGTCCTCCCTTGAATCGGTCCGTAACCCTAGAATGCCTCCCGCGCTGCGGCTACCCTCGCGGCCCGACGAATGGAGCAGGAGTTTTCCAATGGCGAAGGTGGCGTTTCTTGGGCTCGGTGTGATGGGCTTTCCGATGGCCCGGCATCTGGCCGCGGCCGGACACGAGGTCACCGTCTATAATCGGACCGCCGCCAAGGCCGAGGCCTGGGTGAAGGCGCATGGCGGCGCTGCCGCCGCGACGCCGGCGCTTGCCGCGCGTGGCCAGGATATCGTCTTCGCCTGCGTCGGTAATGACGATGATCTTCGCGCCGTGACGCTGGGGCCGGACGGCGCCTTTGCGGCCATGGCGCCGGGCGCGGTCTTCGTCGATCACACCACCGCCTCGGCTGATGTCGCCCGCGAGCTTCAGGCTGCCGCGGCCGAGCGCGGCTTCGGCTTCGTCGATGCGCCGGTCTCCGGGGGGCAGGCTGGTGCCGAAAACGGCGCGCTTACCGTGATGTGCGGCGGAGAGCAGGTCGATTTCGACAACGTCGAACCGGTGATCGCCGCATTCGCCCGCGCCTGCCGCCTGCTGGGGCCGGCCGGCTCCGGCCAGTTGGCCAAGATGATGAACCAGATCTGCATCGCAGGCCTGGTGCAGGGTCTTGCCGAGGCGCTGCATTTCGGCAAGCGCTCGGGTCTCGATGTCGAAGCGGTGATCGAGGTGATCTCGAAGGGCGCCGCCCAATCCTGGCAAATGGAAAACCGCTACAAGACGATGAATGCCGGCTCTTTCGAATTCGGCTTTGCGGTCGACTGGATGCGCAAGGATCTCGGCATCTGCCTCGACGAGGCGCGGCGGAACGGCGCCAAGCTGCCCGTCACGGCATTGGTCGATCAGTTCTACGCCGATGTGCAGGCCATGGGTGGCAAGCGCTGGGATACGTCGAGCCTCATCGCCCGGCTGGAAAAATAGGCCAACGAAAAAGGGCGCCGGATGGCCCCGGCGCCCTTCAATTTCAGATCGAACGTGGATCAGACGCGGGCGTATTTGTCTTCGAGCCGGACGATGTCGTCCTCGCCGAGATAGGAGCCGGTCTGCACTTCGATCAGCTCGAGCGGGATCTTGCCCGGATTGGCGACGCGGTGGATCGAGCCGATCGGCAGATAGGTCGATTCGTTCTCGTTCACCGTGTAGACCTTCTCGCCCAGCGTCACCTCGGCGGTTCCCTTGACGATCACCCAGTGTTCGGCGCGGTGGTGATGCTTCTGGAGCGAGAGGATCGCGCCGGGATCGACGACGATCTTCTTCACATGGAAGCGCGTGCCCCGGCAGATGGTCTCATAGGTGCCCCAGGGGCGGTGGATCTTGATGTGCTCGTTGGCCTCGTTGCGCTTTTCCTTCTTGAGGCCGGCGACGAGATGCTTGACGTCCTGGCTGCGGTCGGTCGGCATGACGAGGATCGCGTCGTCGGACGCAATCACGGTGAAGCCGTCGAGGCCGATGCCGGTGACGAGCGGACCTTCGGAATGGACGAAGGCGTTGCGGCTGTCGAGCAGCGAGACCGGGCCGAAAGTGACATTGCCCTCTTCGGTCGGCGTACCGAGTTCGCGCACGGCGTCCCAGCTGCCGATATCGGACCAGGCGAAGCGCCCTTCGATGACAGCGGCGCGATCGGTCCGCTCCAGCACGGCATAATCGATCGATTTCGCCGGTGTTGCGAGGAACGCCGCCTTGTTGAGTCGGATGAAGCCGAGATCTTCGGTGGCGCCGGCAACGGCCGCCAGGGCGCCGGCCGCGATCTCCGGCTCGAACTTCTCGGCCTCGGCGATCATCAGCGCCGCCGGGAAAATGAAATTCCCGGAATTCCAGAGATAGCCCTCGCTGAGATAGGTCTCGGCGGTGGCGCGGTCCGGCTTTTCCACGAAGCGTTCGACCTTGAAGCCGCCGGGGACGCCGAGCGGAGCGCCCGGCTTGATATAGCCATAGCTCGTGCGCGGCTCGGTCGGCATGATGCCGAACGTGACGATATAGCCCTCTTCGGCGATGCTCGCCGCCGTCAGGCAGGCCTGGCGGAACGTGGCAGCGTCGGGAACGAGATGATCGGCGGCAAGCGCCAGGACGAGACAGTTCTCGCCGTAGCGCTCCTGCGCGATCTTGGCCGCCACGATCATCGCGGCGGCTGAATCACGCCGCGCCGGCTCCAGCACGACCGTGGCTTCGATGCCGACTTCGGCCGCCTGGCGGCGCGCGAAGAAGCGGAAATCGTCGCTGGTCACGACGATCGGGTCGGCAACGCCATCGCCCGCCTCGGGCAGGCGCAGCAACGTCTCCTGATAGAAGGTCTTGGCTGAGCCGAGACCCAGGAACTGCTTCGGCAGGCTGTCCCGGGAAATGGGCCAAAGCCGCGTTCCCGAACCACCAGCGAGAATAACGGGAACGATCTTGGAGCCGGTCATCAGCGATCCTCTAGCGATTTTGCATCGCACACTATCGTGTTGCATTGCCACGTATCTGGCCCAAATTTTGGCACGCCGCGCCGCCGAGTTCAACGTATCCGAAAGAGCGGCCCGCGTTGGGAGGAGGCGCGGCGCCGGCATCGCGCATGGCGATTGCGAACAAAACGGGAAACGTGCTGCATTCCCGTGCGGCCCGACCGCCTGATTCGCAAGGATAATGCTCCGACGATGAGTGCCGACCCCCTCGCTCGGCTGAATGACGATCAGCGCCGCGCCGTGGAGTACGGCGTGACGGCGGAAGGCCGTGGGCCGTTGCTGATCATCGCCGGTGCTGGCTCCGGCAAGACCAACACACTGGCTCATCGCGTCGCGCATCTCATTCGCAATGGCGCCGATCCTGGCCGCATCCTGCTTCTCACCTTCTCGCGCCGTGCAGCCGGCGAGATGGCGCGCCGCGTCGAGCGGATCGCGGCGGCAACGCTTCGCGACAAGGCAGAGGCGCTTGCCGGCGCCATTCTCTGGTCGGGGACGTTCCACGCCATCGGCGCGCGTCTGCTGCGCGAATACGCGGCCTGGCTCGGCCTCGATCCCGCCTTCACGATCCATGATCGCGAGGATTCGGCCGATCTCATGAACCTCGTTCGTCATGAACTCGGCCTGTCGCGCAAGGAAAGCCGCTTTCCGCAGAAGAGTACCTGCCTCTCGATCTATTCACGCGCGGTCAATGCCGAGATGGCGCTCGATCAGGCTTTGATCGAGGTGTTCCCATGGTGTGCGATGTGGAAGGAAGACCTTCGCGGCCTGTTCGCGGCCTATGTCGACGCCAAGCAGCGCCAGGGCGTGCTCGATTACGACGACCTCCTACTTTATTTCGCCCATGCCATGGCCGAGCCGGAGGTGGCGGCGGCTATCGGCGCGCGCTTCGATCATGTTCTGGTCGACGAATATCAGGACACCAACCGCCTGCAGGCCTCGATCCTGCACGCGCTGAAGCCTTCCGGCGAAGGGCTGACGGTGGTCGGCGACGATGCGCAGTCGATCTATTCGTTCCGCGCCGCCGAAATCCGCAACATTCTCGATTTTCCTGCCCGCTTCGCACCTCCCGCATCCGTGGTGACGCTGGCCCGCAACTATCGCTCCACCGCGCCGATCCTCGCCGCGGCCAATGGCGTGATCGGCCTCGCCAGCGAGCGCTACACAAAGGATCTGTGGACCGACAGGACGACAGGCGAGGCGCCGGCGCTGGTCACCGTCCGCGACGAGAATGATCAGGCGCGCTATGTCGTCGAGCGAATCCTCGAAAAGCGCGAGGAAGGCATAGCGCTGAAGGCGCAGGCCGTGCTCTTCCGCGCATCGCATCACAGCGGCCCCCTCGAGGTCGAGCTGACGCGGCGCAACATTCCCTTCGTGAAGTTCGGCGGCCTCAAATTCCTTGATGCGGCGCATGTGAAGGATCTGCTCGGCGTGCTCCGCTTCGCCGAAAACCCGCGTGACCGCGTGGCGGGGTTCCGCGTTGTCCAACTGATGCAGGGCGTCGGTCCGACCACGGCCGGCAAGGCGCTCGATGGTCTGGCCGAGGCTGCCGACCCGCTGGCCGCGCTCATGAGCTTTGCCCCGCCAGCACGCGCCGGCGACGACTGGCGCGATTTCATCGGTCTGATGAGCGCGCTGCGCGGCCGGCAACTCGGCTGGCCAGCGGAACTCGCGACCATCCGTGCCTGGTACGAGCCGCATCTCGAACGCCGGCATGAGGACGCCGCCATCCGCCTGCTCGATATCGCGCAGCTGGAGCAGATTGCAGCCGGCTACCCCTCGCGCGAACGCTTCCTCACCGAATTGACGCTCGATCCGCCCGATGCGACCTCGGATCAATCCGGAGTGCCGCTGCTCGATGAGGACTATCTGATCCTCTCGACGATTCATTCGGCCAAGGGGCAGGAATGGTCGCAGGTCTTCGTGCTCAACGCCGTCGATGGCTGCATCCCCTCCGATCTCGGCACCGGCTCGTCGGCGGAGATCGAGGAGGAACGCCGCCTGCTCTATGTCGCGATGACGCGTGCCAAGACCGATCTCCACCTCGTAATGCCGCAGCGCTTTTTCGTTCACCAGCAGGGCAGAGGCGGCGACCGGCATATCTATGCATCGCGCACCCGCTTCATTCCACCGACGCTCCTCCCGCATTTTCGCCAGGTCATGTGGCCGATGGCGCGCGAGACGGCGGCCGGGGCAGCCCCGCGTCCGCCGGCGCCTGTCGACATCGCGGCGCGCATGCGCGGCATGTGGCGCTAGAACGATTGGTGTGATGACGAGACAAGCCTTGCGCCGCGGCGAAGTCTGGTATTGAACCGACCCACAACCAGACGTCGAGGGAGACGAGACGATGCATGTGCTGATCCTGGGCGCGGCCGGCATGGTGGGCCAGAAGCTGACATCGGCGCTCATCGCCGATGGCGGCCTCGGCAATGACGCCCTGACCCGGCTGTCGCTCGTCGATGTCATCGAGCCTGCCGCACCGGTCGGCTTCTCAGGCGTCGTCGATCGGCTCGCCGCCGATCTTTCCGTCCCCGGCACGGCCGAACAGGTCGTCGCAGCGCGGCCCGATGTCATCTTCCATCTGGCCGCGATTGTTTCCGGCGAGGCCGAAGCCGATTTCGACAAGGGCTATCGCATCAATCTCGACGGAACCCGCTATCTCTTCGACGCGATCCGCCTCGTCGGCGACGGCTATTGCCCGCGCGTCGTCTTCACCTCGTCGATCGCCGTGTTCGGGGCGCCTTTCCCTGAGCTCATTCCCGACGACTATTTCACGACGCCGCTGACGAGCTACGGCACGCAGAAGGCGATCGGCGAACTGCTCCTGTCCGATTATACCCGGCGCGGCTTCTTCGATGGCGTCGCCGTCCGCCTGCCAACCATCTGCGTCCGGCCAGGCAAGCCGAACAAGGCGGCGTCGGGCTTCTTCTCGAACATTATCCGCGAGCCGCTCAACGGACATGAAGCGGTGCTGCCCGTCGACGAGAGCGTGCGGCACTGGTTCGCTTCGCCGCGCGCCGCGGTCGGCTTCCTCAAGCATGCCGCGACGCTCGCCAGTGATCGCATTGGCCCGCGCCGGGCGATTTCGCTGCCCGGCCTCTCCTGCACGGTCGGCGACGAGATCGCCTCGCTCCGCCGCATCGCGGGGGACGCCGTGGTCGCGCGCATCCGGCGCGAGGCGGACCCGACCATCGCCAGGATCGTGGCTGGCTGGCCCGCCGATTTCGAAGCCCGTCGCGCCGCCGAGCTCGGCTTCGTCGCCGAGACCGACTTTGACGAGATCATCAAGGCGCATATCGAGGATGAGCTGGGCGGCCGCTTCGTGGCGTGATGCCTCAGTATGCGGCGTTCGCCGGAATGTCCGGAAGTGCCGCACCCATGGCCTCGGCGATGATCCGGAAATCGGCTTCGCCGATCTCGACAAGTCCGAAACGGAAGGCATAGCCCCAGTTCCGTTTGCCTGTTGTCAGCTGAAGCCGATCGAGAAGCGGCGCGATCGGCGTCTCGCGGCCGCTGAGCCAGTCGACATCGCGGCGGGAACAGGCGAAGTCGCCGCCCATCACGGCCGGATAGATCTCACCCGGCCGCACGATGCCGATCGCCGTGAAGGCTTGAACGCGATCGGCACCGCCAAGTTTTCGCACCGGCGAATAATAGGCGATGCCGTCGCCGGGTTTGAGGCGCTTCAGCGGGGCCGCCTTGCCGTGACCGAGCTGCGCGAAGCCGCCGGCCCGGCCGATGGTCACATGATCCGCCGAGGCGACACCGATCCAGAAGCGCATGGCGATCAGTTGTCCAGCAGGCAGACGCGGATTCGATGCCCGTCCGGGTCCCGTGCGACGAAGGTCGGGCCGAAATCCAGCGTGGCCAGATCCTGCTCGAAGTCGACGCCGGCCGCGCTCCAGCGCTCATGGCAGGCCGCGATGGCGTCGGCGCCCGGCAGCATGATGCCGATCTCGTTGGCAGCGCCCGATCCAGTCGGCTCGGGCTTCACATGGCTCTTGCGCCAGAGGCCGAGCGTGCCGTTGCCTGCCATGGGGAAGGCGTAGAAATTGGGGCTCATCACCGCGGGCGCGGCGCCGAGCAGCTTTTCGTAGAAGGCGGCGCTCGCCGCCGGATCTTCGACATAGAGAACGATGAGATTGAGATTGGCCATGGTCGGCCTCCGTCGTTGGGGACGGGATGGGTGTACACGGCCATGCTGTCAGCTTCTGTCAGCATGAGTCCGGATTCCCTCTTTCTCGCGCCAGGTTTTGAGCAGCCCGGCGCGGCGGCTCGGATAGCGCTCGTCGAGAACAGTTACGTCCTCGATCCGGTCGGTGCGGAAGTGCCGGAAATCCTGCCTCAGCTCGCACCAGGCGATGAGAACGCGGACTTTCTCGAAGAAGCCGAGCGCGAAGGGCCAGATCGTGCGCTCGCTCGCCTGTCCCGTGCCGTCGGCATAAGCGATGGTGAGCTTGCGCTCGGTGCGGATCGCCCGGCGCACAAGGGCGAGGTCGATGCGCTCGCCGGTGTGTTTCAGGCCGCTGGCGAGCAGCGTCGAGCCATCCAGCCCCGCCTTCAGGTCGGCCGGCAACACCGTCGCGACCTTGGCGAGCACGCCTTCCGCCGCATGCCGCAGCGCCGGATCGCCGTGGCTCGCCACGAAGCGCATGCCGAGCACGAAGGCTTCGATTTCTTCCTCGGCAAACATCAGTGGCGGCAGAAGAAAACCCGGCTTCAGCACATAGCCGACGCCAGCCTCGCCCTGGATGTCGGCCCCCTGCGCCTGCAGCGCGGCGATGTCGCGATAGAGCGTGCGCAAGCTGACGCCAAGAGTCGCAGCAAGCTTCGCTCCGCTGACAGGAGTGCGATGGCGCCGGAATTCCTGAATGAGATCGAGCAATCGCTCCGCGCGCGCCATCCGTCTGCTCCCGTTGATCGTGGCATAGCACACCTGGATGCGCCGGCGGCCAACCAGCAGCGATCTTGGCGTAAGCAGAACCATGAAATAAGCCGGCAAATTATAAGCCGGCATGTCATTGAAACTTCATTACTCTTGCGCGCTTCGATCGGCTAACCGGTTGCCGTCGCGCCGAAGGAGGCGCTCCACCCCATTCCCGTGAGGCTTCCATGCACGCCAAATTCCTCGGCGCCGCCGGCATGTTCGCGATCGCCGCCATGCTGGCCGGACCCGCCATGGCCGACAAGACCAAGATCGATTTCTGGTTCGGCAACACCGGCGATATCGCCAAGCGGGTTCAGGAGCAATGCGACCGGTTCAACCAGTCGCAGTCCGATTACGAGGTCGTCTGCACCTCCCAGGGCTCTTATGACGCCTCGCTGCAGAACACCATTGCCGCCTTCCGCGCCGGCAAGCAGCCGACCATCGCGCAGGTTTCGGACGCCGGCACGCTCGACATCATGCTCTCCGGCGCCTTCTATCCGGCGAACAAGCTCATGAAGGACATGGGCTACGACGTCGACTGGAACGACTATTTCTCGGGTATCAAGTCTTATTACGCGACCTCGAAGGGCGACATGTATTCGTTCCCCTTCAATTCCTCGACGCCACTGCTCTACTGGAACAAGGATGCCTTCGCCAAGATCGGCAAGGATCAGGCACCCGCGACATGGGAAGAAGCCGCTGAGGACTTCAAGGCGCTGAAGGCCGCAGGCTATACCTGCCCGCTCGGCTTCAATATCTCGCGCGACGAGATCTGGCAGTATGGCGAGCAGTTTATGGCCGTGCATGGCGAGCCGATTGCCACCAAGCGAAACGGTTATGACGGGCTCGACGCCGAGCTGATCTTCAACAAGGGCAAGTGGGTCCAGTACATCAAGGATCTCAAGGGCTGGTATGACAACGGCGAAGCCGTCCTGAAGTCGAAGGAAACCGGCCAGACCTTCGTCGAGGCCTTCGCCGCTGGCGATTGCCAGGTAATCCTCACCTCGGTCGGCGACCATGGCAATGTCGGTCGCACGGCGAAGCCCGGCCTGAACTGGGGCGTCGCGATGTTGCCGGTCTATGCCGGCACCGAGCGCAAGCATTCCTTCGTCGGCGGCGCCTCGCTTTGGGTCCTCGCGGGCAAGTCGGACGCCGAATACAAGGGCGCGGCCGCCTTCTTCAACTTCATCGCCAAGCCGGAAGAAGCGCTGACCTGGTCGACGGTCACCGGCTACATCCCGGTCCGCAACTCCGGCTATGACTATCTCGTCAAGCAGGGCTTCTACGACAAGGCGCCCTATGCCGGCCGCGAACTCGCGATCAAGAGCCTGACCGCCTCGCCGGCCACGGCCGACTCGCTGCCTGGCATTCGTCTCGGCGGCCTGCTGCAGATCCGCCAGGAAATGGCCAATGGTCTCCAGGCGATCTTCATCAACAATGCCGACGTCCAGACCTCGCTGGACGAAGCGGCCGCCCGCGGCAACCAGATCCTGCGCCGCTTCGAGCAGACCTATAAGGGCAAGCAGCTTCCCTAAGGCCTTCTCACGTTTCTGGCCCTTCCCCGCAAGCGGGGGAGGGCTCCCGACACGGAACGGACGGCATCACGGATCCCATGGAAAAGCGCGCTACATTCTCCTCGACGACGATCGGCCTCGTCTTCGTCGCGCCGATGCTGTTGCTGATCTTCGTCTTCTTCTACTGGCCGAGCGGCCAGGCGCTCTACTGGGCCTTCACGCTCGAGCAGCCCTGGGGCGGCGGCAACCAGTGGGTCGGCCTGCAGAACTTCCAGCAGCTTCTGTCTGATCCCGTCTACTGGAATTCGATCACGCGAAGCCTCGTCTTCGGCGTTGCTTCAACGGCGATCGCCATGGGCGTGGCGCTGGTGCTGGCGCTTTTCACCGACCGCGAACTTCGCTTCCACCGGGCCTATCGCTCGATCTTCGTCTGGCCCTATGCCATCGCGGCGCCGGCGCTCGGTCTGGCCTTCCGCTTCATTCTGGCGCCCGAAGCTGGGTTGCTGTCGGTTCTGAATTCGATCTGGCCGAACATCTGGAATCCCGCCCTCGACGGCAAGGACGCGATGATCGCCATCGTCATCGCCTTCTCGTGGAAATATATCGGCTACAATTTCATCTTCTTCCTGTCGGCGCTTGCCTCCATTCCGCGTTCGCTCATCGAGGCGGCTGCCATGGACGGTGCGGGGCCTGCGCGCCGTGTCGTCGATATCCAGCTCCCGCTGCTGACGCCGACGCTGTTCTTCCTGCTCGTCATCAACATCACCGAGAGCTTTCAGGACAGTTTCGGCATCGTCGACATCATGACCCAGGGCGGCCCGGCTCGGGCGACCGAGCTGATGGTCTACAAGATCTATTTCGACGGCTTCAAAGGGCTCGATTATTCCGGCGCCGCCGCGCAATCGATCATCCTGATGGGCCTCGTCGTCCTGCTCACCATCGTGCAGTTCCGCTTCATCGAGCGGCGCGTGCACTACAAATAGGAGCGGGCCATGGTTGAGCGCACCCCAATCTTCGACGCGATCTGCCAGGTGATCCTCCTGATCGGCCTCATCGTCGCTTTGCTGCCCTTCGCGATCGTCATCATCGCGGCGACGCATGACATTCGCACCGTCAACATCGTGCCGATGCCGCTGATGCCCGGCCATGATCTCATGGCCAATCTGCATGAGGCCTGGGTTCGCGCCGATCTCGCCAGCAAGCTGCTCAACTCGATCCTGTTCGCGGTGTCGGTCGCCGCCGGCAAGGTGATCCTCTCGGCGATGGCGGCGTTTTCGATCGTCTATTTCCGCTTTCCGGGCCGCTCGCTGCTGTTCTGGGCGATCTTCATCACGCTGATGCTGCCGCTGGAAGTGCGCATCGTCCCGACCTATGCCGTGGCGGCCAATGCGCTCGCCCCGTTTCAGGCCATCCTCGACGTGACCGGCATCACCTGGCTGATCCGGACCGTCTCGGGCTTTCAGGTGAGCCTGCAATGGGGGCTGCTCAATTCCTATCCCGGCCTCGTCCTGCCATTGGTCGCGACGGCGACGGGAACATTCCTCTATCGCCAGTTCTTTCTGACCATTCCCGATGAACTGGCGGAAGCGGCGAAGATGGACGGGTCGGGCCCGGTGCGGTTCTTCTTCGACATGCTGCTGCCGCTGTCGCGGCCCAACATGATCGCGCTCTTCACCATCATGTTCGTCTGGGCCTGGAACCAGTATCTCTGGCCGCTGCTCGTCACGACGGATCCGAAATTCGGCATCGCGGTCACGCAGCTGAAGCTGCTGATCCCCTCCGAATTCGGCCTGCCCGACTGGAATGTCGCCATGGCTGGCACGCTGATCATCATGGCGCCGCCGCTCATTGTCGTGATCCTGATGCAGCGCTGGTTCGTGCGCGGCCTGATCTCCACCGAGAAGTGAAAGGAAGCGGACATGGCCTCGATCGGTATCCGCAGCGTCCGGAAGGCCTATCAGAAGAACGCCGTCGTGCATGGCGTCGATCTCGATATCGCTTCGGGTGAGTTCATCGTCATTCTCGGGCCGTCGGGCTGTGGAAAGTCGACGCTCCTGAGGATGATCGCCGGGCTGGAGGAAATCTCGGCCGGCGAGATCTCGATCGACGGGGTTGTAGTCAACAACATCGAGCCCCGCGAGCGCGGCTGCGCCATGGTGTTCCAGAACTATGCGCTTTATCCGCATATGAGCGTCGCCGACAATATCGGCTATGCGCTGAAAGTGGCCGGCGTTCCCAAGGAGGAGCGCCGCCGCCGCGTCGAGGCGACGGCCAAGATCGTCGCGCTCGAATCCTTCCTCGATCGGCGTCCGATGGCGCTTTCGGGCGGCCAGCGTCAGCGCGTCGCCATGGCGCGCGCCATCGTGCGCGAGCCAAAGGTGTTCCTGTTCGACGAGCCGCTCTCCAATCTCGACGCCAAGCTGCGCGTCGCGATGCGGGCCGAAATCCGCCGCCTGCATCGCCGCCTCGGCGCCACGTCGATCTTCGTGACGCATGATCAGGTCGAGGCGATGACGCTGGGCGACCGGCTCGTGGTGATGAATGCCGGTCGCGTCGAGCAGGTCGGCGCGCCGGCCGAGGTCTATAATCGTCCCGCCAGCCGCTTTGTCGCCAGCTTCGTCGGCTCGCCCGCCATGAACCTCATGGAAGGCACGATCGATCGGCACGGCGTCTTCGTCTATGACGAGGAGCGCCGCGTCGCCGTCCCTGACGCCGTGGAAAATCGCCTCGTCGGCCACAAGGTGACGCTCGGTGTCCGCGCCGAGGCGGCCCGGCTCGTCGAGGCCGGGACCTCCGGAAGTCTGCCGGCCACGGTCGATTTCGTCGAGGAACTCGGCGCCGGCCGTGTCGTCCACACCGATCTCGACGGCCTCTCCTTTGCCGTCGCCGTCACCGAGCCGGTTGCGCTTCTGCCAGGAACGGCCGTTGGCATCGCTATCGATCCGGCCGACATCCATCTCTTTTCGTCCGAGACGGGGCTCAGGATCGACGCTGCGCCCGCGGGGGCGCAAGTTGAACCGCCTCTGGTCCCCTAGTCGATCGAATCCGTTTCTTGTAACGCGCGCCGATGATCCGGCCAGACAGGAGCATGCCATGACTGCGACGCTGCCGATTTCGCATGTTGGCTTTTCAACCTCGCCGCATAAAGGCGATCTCGCTCATCTCGAAGCCTCGATCGCGGAGATCGTCGATCTCGGCGCCGATGTCGTCGAGCTCGGGCTCTTCGGCGAGGATCTGATCGCGGGCGGCCGCGTCATCGAGGGCCGCGCCCGGCGCCTCGCCGAGATCTGCGCCAAGTTTGACATCCGCTACACGGTGCACGGCCTCATCGTCTCCAACTTCATGGACGAGGCGCATCTTGCCTATCAAAAGGCGGCGGTCCACGCGATGATCGAGCTGTGCGACCGGATCGGCGCCGATGCGCTGGTGCACCATTCCGGCCATGCGCCGATCGGCTCGCGTCCGCTGCTCACGCATTATGATCGCATCGAGCGGGCGGCGCTGGCCGAGATGACGGTCGTCGCGGCCCGCCACGGCATTCGCATCGCGCTCGAAAACATCTTCGCCGTCGACAACAGCGAATATCGCCAGCTGCCGTCGGAAGTCGCCGCGACGGTGCACTCGGTCGGCAGTCCGCATCTCGTCGGCCTGATCGATTTCAGCCACGCCTATATCGAAGCGACGCGCACCGGCGCTGACTTCTTCCGTGAAATCAAGGCGTTCGCGCCGATCGCGGGCCATCTGCATGTGCATGACAGCTTCGGCCGACCTTATACGATGTCGAAATTCTATCATACCAGCGAGGCCATCGCGCTCGGCATCGGCGATCTTCACCTGCCGCTCGGCTGGGGCGACCTGCCATTCGAGGCGCTGTTCGACGAGATCGAGGTTTTGCCGGGCACGGCGCTGATCATGGAGATCGGCGAGCGCTTCTCGGCCGAACGCGCGGAATCGCTCGAGCGGGCGCGCGCCCTTGCGGCGCGGATCAATGGCCGTCACGCCGTCGCGGCAGCCTGAGCGAGGGCTCCATGCGTTTCGCCGACAAAGCCGCGGAAATCGGGTCCGCTCATCTCGTCACGACGAGCGTCCCCAGCCTGCCGAAGCCGCCTGCTGCGGTGTTCGAGGAGGCGGAGGAGGCGGACCAGACCCGGGCCGAGCATGACCGCCTGGCGCTCGATCTGCCTGCCTTCAACGCGCTCGAACTGGTCCCGCCGCCGGCCGGTCCCGCGGCAGGGACGGCGTTTCGCATCGCCGCCTGGAATGCCGAGCGGCTGAAGCATGCCGAGGCCTCGGCCGCTCTCGTCATGGCGGCCGGCGCGGATATCCTGCTCCTGACCGAAACCGATCGTGGCATGGCGCGCTCCGGCAACCGCCATACCAGCGCTGACCTCGCGACGGCGCTGGGCATGGGTTATGTCTTCGGCGTCGAGTTCGTTGAGCTTGGCCTTGGCGATGATCGCGAGCGGCGCTGGCATCGGGGCGAAACGAACCGCGTCGGCTTTCATGGCAATGCGCTTCTGTCGCGCCTGCCGATCGCCGACGCTGTGCTGATCCGCCTTGATGATGGCGCGGTCTGGTGGCTCGACGCCTTGAAGGGTCAACGCCGGCTCGGCTGGCGCATGGCGATCGCGGCGCGGATCGAAACGGCAACGGGACCGCTGCTGGCGGTGGTGGTGCATCTGGAGAGCAAATCCGATCCCGCCGATCGCGCCGCACAGGTTGCCCGTCTCATCGCGGCGATCGAGAGATTGGGCGAGGGATTGCCGGTCGTCATCGGCGGCGATTTCAACACCAAGGTCCTGCCGCCCGGAACGCTCGCCGCCGATCTCGATCCCGCGGCTCATGAGCCGCTCTTCGCCCTGATGTCAGCGGCGGGCTTCGACTGGCGCGGCGCCAACACCGGCGATGCCTCGCAGCGCCGGCTTCCGGACGGCAAGCCCGAGCCGCCGTTCCGCCGTCTCGACTGGCTGTTTACCCGCGGCCTTTCTGCCAGCGAACCGGCAACGGTTCCGGCGGTCGACGAAAAGGGCGATGCGATCTCGGATCATGATTTGATCGCGGTCGAGGTGAGCCTCACCTGACGCCTGGTGGCGTGCCGGCGCCGCGCACCAAGGATCCGGATAGCGTTTTATCGTCCGTTCCCATGGGGCGCGGTGATTTTGTCTCAGCTGGAATCCACAGCGGCGGGTCCCGACGGGTCTGCCGATTGACTCTTTGCATCCGTGGAGTCGTTATAGAACAAAACAAGAACACGTAAACACGGTGATTGAGATGAGCAGGATAGGAATGGCGGGGCGGGAAACCGTCGAAGCGCTGCGGCGGCAGGTGGCGGCGATCGAGCGGGCCGGCGACGGCACGCGGCCGCTCGCCGGGCGGCGGCTGCCGGTCGATCACGGGCCTGTCGATGCGGCGCTCGGCGGAGGTCTTGCGGCGGGAGTTCTGCATGAAATCCTGCCGGCGGCGGTCGCCGACAGCGCAGCCGCTGGCGGCTTTGCGCTGGCGCTTTCGCTTTGCCTCGCGCCCGCCGAGCGGCCGCTGGTCTGGATCCGTGCCGCGGCCTCGGTGCGGGAAAGCGGCGAGCTTCATCCCGACGGGCTTGCCGCGCTCGGGCTCGATCCGGCGCGGCTGATCCTGGTCCGGCTCGGCGATGCCGCTTCGATCCTGCGCGCCGGTGTCGAGGTGGCGCGCTGCGCGGCGCTCGGCGCGGTGATCGTCGAGCTCTATGGCGACCCGAAGGCGCTGGACCTGACCAGCGAGCGCCGCCTCATGCTCGCGGCCGAGCAATCGGGCGTCAGCGTCATCCTGCTGCGTCCGGGCGCGAAGGCGGCGCCCGGCGGCGCGGAAACGCGCTGGCGCCTCGCGTCCGGGCCGACGCGGCCACTGCCGATGAACGCGCCGGGGCCGCCCACCTTCGACCTGACGCTCGTCCGCCATCGCCATGGGCCGCCCGGCGGGCCTTGGCGTCTTGAATGGAACCGCGATGCGAAACGCTTTGAACCCCTCCATTTCGCAACCGAGACGATACGCAGCGATCCTGATGCCTTGCCTCGCGTCCAACCGGCTGCGCCGCTTGCCGGGCGCGCCCTTTGGCGCCATGCCGGCTGAAGCGCCTTTGCTGATTGCTGAAAAGGTCAAGGGCGCGCTCGTCATCACCGCGCGCGATCCGGCGGCGATCCGGCTTGGCCTTTCGCCCGGCCTGACACTCGCCGAGGCGCGGGCGCGTGTTGCCGATCCCGCCGTGGCGGAAGCCGATCCCGCTGCCGACGCCGCCCTTCTGGAGCGCATCGCCGACTGGTGCGACCGCTATACCCCGCTGGTCGCGCTCGACGGCGCGGAGGGGCTGATGCTCGATTTGACCGGCGTTGCCCATCTTTTCGATGGCGAGGCGGCGCTGCTCGCGGATTGCCTCAGGCGATTGAATACATTCGGTATTTCGGCGCGCGGTGCGATCGCGGGCGCAGCCGATGCAGCGCGTGCGCTGGCCCGCGCGCGTCCCGGCGCCATTGTCCCATCGGGCGGCGAGGCAAGCGCGGTGCGCGACCTGCCCGTGGCGCTGCTCGGCCTCGATGCGGCGCGCAGCCTCGCGCTCACCCGCGCCGGCCTGAAAACGATCGGCGACCTGATTGACCGGCCGCGCGCGCCGCTGGCCGCCCGCTTCGGCGCCGAATGCGTCGACAGGATCGCCGGGCTGACCGGCCTCGTCCATCACCCGATCTCGCCCCGCCGGCTTGTTCCCGTGGCGCTGGCCGAGCGCATCTTCTTCGAACCGGTCTCCCGCACCGAGGATATCGAGGCGACGCTGGCCGGCCTTGCCGCTGATGTCGCGCGCCTGCTTGAAAAACGCGGCGAGGGTGGCCGGCGCTTCGAGGCGGTGTTCTACCGTGTCGATGGCTTCGTGCGCCGCATCGCCGTCGCGACCTCGCGGCCCAACCGCGATGCGAAGGCGCTCATCCGCCTCTTCCGCGAAAAGCTTGACGCGCTCTCCGATCCGCTTGAGGCCGGCTTTGGCTTTGATCTCGTCCGCCTGGGCACTTTTGCGACCGAGCCCTTCGACGAGATCGAGACCAGCCTCGACGGACGCGCGCGCGACGAGGATGCGCTCACCGATCTCGTCGACAGGCTCGGGGCCCGCTTCGGGCCGGAACATGTGCTGCGCTTCGTTCCGGAGGATACGCATATCCCCGAGCGGCGGGCGCGGGCCGTGCCGGTTCTCGCCGCGCCGGCAGCGCGTTGGCCGGAGGATCTCGTCGCTGGCGAACCGCCGCTCCGGCCGCTCAGCCTGTTCAATCCACCCGAGCCGATCGAGGCGCTGGCCGAGGTGCCGGACGGGCCGCCACTCCGCTTCCGCTGGCGGCGGGTGTTGCACCGTGTCGCCCGCGCCGAGGGGCCGGAGCGGATCGCGCCGGAATGGTGGCGGATGAGCGATGATACGCTCGACCGCGATTATTACCGCGTCGAGGATCAGGAAGGCCGCCGGTTCTGGCTCTATCGCGAAGGGCTCTATGGCCAGGAGGCGGCGAGCCCGCGCTGGTATCTGCATGGGCTCTTTGCATGAGCGCGCGGGGCGGCCATTCCTTTGCCGAACTCGGCGTCATGAGCAATTTCTCCTTCCTGGAGGGCGGCTCGCATGCTGCCGAGCTCATCATCCGCGCCGAGGCGCTCGGCCTTGCCGGCATCGGCATCGCCGACCGCAACACCTTTGCCGGCATTGTCCGGGCGCATGATGCCTGGGGCGAAAAGGAATTCGGCAATCCGCGTGCCAAGGGCCTTCGCCTTGTCGTCGGCGTTCGTCTCTGCTTTCGCGACGAAACGCCCGATATCCTCGCTTATCCCATAGATCTTGCCGCCTATGCGCGGCTTTGCCATCTCCTCAGCCTCGGCAAGAAACGCGCGCCGAAAGGATCGTGCTATCTCGACCTTGCCGATCTCGCCCGCCATGCCGAGGGCGTGTTGATGATCGTGATGCCGCCTGAACATCCGGACGCCGCCTTCGCGGCCTTGCTGGCGCGGGTGGCGGCGCTGGCGCCCGGCCGCGTCTGGCTCGCCGCCACCATGCCGCGCCGCGGCGATGATCGCCGCCGCCTTGCTGGGCTCGCCGCCTTGGCCGAAGCCGCCGGTCTGCCGCTCATCGCCACCAATGACGTGCTCTATCACGCGCCCGACCGGCGGCCGCTGCAGGACGTGCTCAGCTGCATCCGCGAGAAGACGACGATCGAGAAGGCAGGCCGCCTGCTGGAGGGAAATGCCGAGCGATATCTGAAGGATGGCGCCGAGATGACGCGCCTCTTTCGCGATCGGCCGGAAGCGGTCGCCGAGACCATGCGCTTCATGGGGCGCATCCATTTCACGCTCGACGAGATCAAGTATCACTACCCGACCGAATCCGTGCCGCAGGGCATGAGCGCACAGCAGCATCTGGAGAGCCTCACATGGAAGGGCGCGCGGCAGCGCTTTCCAGATGGCATTCCCCTGGAGGTCGAGGCGACGCTGAAGAAGGAACTCACCTTCATCGAGAAGCTCGGCTATCCCGCCTATTTCCTCACGGTGCATGACATCGTCGCCTATGCGCGCGAGATCGGCATTCTTTGCCAAGGGCGCGGGTCGGCCGCCAATTCGGCGGTCTGCTATTGCCTTGGCATCACCTCCGTGGATCCGGTCCAGCACCAGCTTCTCTTCGAGCGCTTCGTCTCGGCCGAGCGGCAGGAACCGCCGGATATCGACGTCGATTTCGAGCATGAGCGGCGCGAGGAAGTCATCCAGTACATCTATCGCCGTTATGGCCGCCTGCGTGCCGGCATCTGCGCCACCGTGATCTCCTATCGCACCAAGAGCGCCATCCGCGAGGTCGGCAAGGCGATGGGGCTTTCCGAAGATGTGATCCTCGCGCTCGGCAGCACGGTCTGGGGCGGGGGCTGGGGCTCGGCCGTGCAGGAGAGGCATCTGCGCGAAGCAGGCCTTGATCCGAAGAATCCCGCCATTGCGCGCGTGGTGCGCCTTGCCGAGGAACTGCGCGGCTTTCCGCGTCATCTCTCGCAGCATGTCGGCGGCTTCGTGCTGACGCACCGCCTCCTCAACGATCTCGTGCCGAGCGGGCCGGCCGCCATGGAGGGCCGATCCTTCATCGAATGGGACAAGGACGACATCGACACCGTCAAGATGATGAAGGTCGATGTGCTGGGCCTCGGCATGTTGACCTGCATCCGCAAGGCTTTCGACCTGATCGCCGAAGCGGGCGGCGAGCAATATGAGCTGCACACGGTCCCGCAGGACGATCAGGCCGTCTATGGGATGCTGAAAAAGGGAGATTCGATCGGCGTCTTCCAGGTCGAAAGCCGGGCGCAGATGAACATGCTGCCGCGCCTCCAGCCGGAGAAGTTCTACGATCTCGTCATCCAGGTCGCGATTGTCCGCCCAGGCCCGATCCAGGGCGACATGGTCCATCCCTATTTGCGTCGCCGGCAGGGCCTCGAAGAGGTGAACTTTCCCGCGCCTGCGCCCGAGCACGGACCGAAGAATGAACTGGAACAGGTGCTTGGCCGCACGCTCGGCGTGCCGCTGTTCCAGGAACAGGCGATGAAGCTCGCCATGGTGGCGGCGCACTTCACCCCCGAGCAGGCGAATGGCCTCCGCCGTGCGATGGCGACCTTCCGCCATAACGGCACCATGCACAGATATGAAGCGATGATGGTGGAGGGCATGGTCCGCCGCGGCTACGAACGGCAGTTCGCCGAACGTTGCTTCAGCCAGATCAAGGGTTTCGGCGAATATGGCTTCCCTGAAAGCCATGCCGCGAGTTTCGCCCGCCTCGTCTATATCTCCGCCTTCATCAAGCACTATCACCCTGCGGCCTTTGCAGCGGCGCTGCTGAATTCTCAGCCGATGGGCTTCTATGCCCCGGCGCAGATCGTGCGCGATGCCGCCGAGCATGGCGTCACCGTGCTGCCGGTCGACGTCAATGCGAGCCTATGGGACAACCAGCTCGAGCGGCATGAGGGAGAGCTCGCGCTTCGCCTCGGCTTTCGCCAGATCGACGGCTTTCGCGAGGATTGGGCCGGGCGGATTGCGGAAGCGCGCGGCGCGGGCTTTGAGGGCTTCGACGCCTTTGTTCGTCATACGCGGCTGGAACGGCGCGCCTATGAGCGGCTCGCCGATGCCGATGCGCTGCGTTCGTTCGGCCTCGATCGCCGGGCCGGCCTCTGGAGCGTGCGCCACCTGCCGGGCACGCCGGCGCTGCCGCTGTTCGCCGCCGCCGATGCGGCCGAGCTTGGCCAGGAGAAGGATCGCCCGCTACCTGAAATGCCGCTCGCCGAGCATGTCGTCGCCGATTACCAGACACTGCGCCTGTCGCTGAAGGCACATCCGATGAGCTTTCTCAGGACGCGCCTTGTCAGCGAGGGCATCCTTTCTGCGGCAGGCGCCAACGCGCTGGCCGATGGCGCCAAGGCGCGCATGGCCGGGGTGGTGCTGGTGCGCCAGCGGCCGGGCAAGGGCAATGTCGTGTTCATGACGCTGGAAGACGAGACCGGCATCGTCAATATCGTGGTCTGGACGCGGCTCTTCGACAGATTCCGCCGCACCATTCTCGGCGCCAAGCTGGTGCTGGTGGAAGGGCGTATTCAGAAGAGCCCGGAAGGCATCATCCATCTGGTCGCCGACCTCCTTGTCGACCGGACAGGCGATCTCGCATCGCTTTCTGAAGACCGGAAGCCAAACCTCCAGCTGTCGCGCGCCGACGAATTCGTTCATCCGCAACATCCGCGCACGGCCGGCCATCCGCGCAATGTCCGCATCATCCCGAAGTCGCGCGACTTCCATTGAAAGCGCTGGACAGGCGCTCTGCCCCCAGTATGGGTTATGACCCGCAAGAGGGAGGAAACGAGATGGAACAGTGCTGGCGTTGGTTCGGGCCCGAAGATCCCGTCACGCTCGATCATGTCAAGCAGGCCGGGGCCAGCGGCATCGTCACGGCGCTGCACCATATCTATGATGGCCGCGCATGGACGCTCGACGATGTTCTGGAGCGCAAGGCGATCATCGAGAAGGCGGGCCTGCGCTGGAGCGTCTGCGAATCGATCCCCGTCCCCTCCGAGATCAAGCTCCGCTCCGGCGCCTATCGCGAGAAGATCGACGCCTGGAAGTCCAGCCTCACCAGCCTCGCCAAAGGCGGCGTGAAGGTCATCTGCTACAACTTCATGCCGGTCGTGGACTGGACGCGCACCGATCTCATGTTCCGCCGTCCGACCGGCGGCTATGCGCTGCGCTTCGATATGCCGGATTTCGTCGCTTACGATACCTTCATTCTGAAGCGGCCGAACGCTGCCGCCGGCTATGACGCAGCACTGCTTGCGGAAGCCGAACGCCGCGCCAAGGCCATGGACGAGGCGGCGATCACGCGGCTCGAGAAGAACATCATCGCCGGTCTGCCCGGCGGCGAGGATAGCTATTCGCGCGAGGGGATCGCCCGCCAGATCGCCCGTTTCGATGGGCTGGGCGATGCGGAGATGCGCGACCATCTCATTGAATTCCTGAAGGAAGTCGCCCCGCTCGCCGAGGAGCTCGGCGTGCGGCTCGGCATTCATGCCGATGATCCGCCCTTCTCGCTGTTCGGCCTGCCGCGCGTCGTCTCGACGAGCGCCGATATCCGCACCATCCTTTCGGCCGTCGATCTCACGGCGAACGGCCTGACGCTCTGCTCCGGTTCCTATGGCGCGCGGGCCGATAACGACCTGCCGTCCATGGCGTCGGAATTCGGCAGTCGCGTTCATTTCGTGCATCTGCGCAATGTGACGCGCGAGGCGGATGGCTCGTTCTTCGAGGACGATCACCTCGCCGGCAGCACCGACATGGTGAAGCTGATCGTGGCGCTGACCCGCGAGGAGCGCCGCCGCCGCGCCGAAGGCCGCAGCGATGCCGATATCCCCATGCGGCCGGATCACGGCCATCTCCTCGTCGACGACATCACCAAGGTCGAGGCGGGCATGCGCGTCAATCCGGGCTATTCCTGCATCGGCCGCCTGAAGGGCCTCGCCGAACTCCGCGGCGTCATGGCTGCGGTCGATCAGCTCGTCCCAGCCTGAGCTCGTGACAGGACGGCGTAATCCCTTCGAGTTGTGACGCCGTTCACATTTCTCTCGCGCCGGGTTGACTCTTCGCCAGCACTTCCCATTTTTGCGAGCGAATGTTCATTCGCATAGCGAAAACGGGGTGTGGCATGGCGGTGGTGGTGGGTCTGGACCCGGGGGAACGGACGAATACGCACGAAGCGCGGCGCGCCCAGGTGCTCGACGCGGCCCGCATCTGTTTCGCCCGCTCCGGCTTTCGCGGCGCCTCGATGCAGGAGATCTGTTCCGAGGCGAAGATGAGCCCGGGCGCCCTCTATCGCTACTTTCCGTCCAAGGAAACGATCATCGAGGCGATCGCTGCGGACGAGCGCTGCGACGCCGCTGCGATCGTCGAGACGATGCGCGGTGATGCGCCGCTCCTCGATCGCACGGTCCGCTGCGCCATGAATTATTTCGCCTTCATGCGCGAGGCCGGTGCCTCGAGCCTGATGGCAGAAATCGGCGCCGAGAGCCTTCGCAACTCCGCGATCGGGCAACGATTTGCCCGCATCGACGACCATGTGCGCGCGACCATCGACGATATCCTGTCCGAAGCGGTGGGGCGCGGCGAGATTCCGCCGATCGACGACATGAACGCGACCATCGGCGTCCTCATGGCGGCGGTCGATGGCATTGCGCTCCGCCAGATTGCCGATCCCGATCTGACGCTTGCCCGCGTCGAGCCGGTCCTGCGCCGGATGCTCGCAGGCATATTGCAGATCACGGCCTGAATGTACGAGAGAGGCGCCAGAAGCGCCCCGTGCCCCACTTTTTCGAGAAGGCGCTGCGCAAGCGGCGGTCAGAGATGAAGTCTGAAATCCGTCTCGCGGCTTCGGCCGCCCTTGCCGCTTTCCTCGCCGGTGCATGCGTTGCGTTGCTGTCAGCACCAGCTGCCTTCGGAGCGGAGGCCACAGCGCCGGTGGCTGTAGCACGGCCCCCGGCCATCACGGTCGCATCGGCCGCGCGCGGCGAGGTCGTCGAAACGGAGACCGTCGTCGGTTCGCTGGTGCCGCGCGAGGAGGTGCTGGTCGGCGTCGATCTCGATGGCTATCGCCTCACGGAGCTTCACGCGGAGGAAGGCGACAGGGTCAAGGCCGGCCAGGTTCTTGCCCGTCTTTCGACCGATACGCTCGAAGTCCTGCTCGCCCAGAATGCCTCCTCGCTCGCCCGCAACGATGCGGCAATCGCGCAGGCCAGGAGCCAGATCGCCGAGGCCGTTGCGACCGAGGTGGAGGCCAAGTCGTCGCTGGAGCGCGGTGCCTCGCTGCAGGAGAAGGGCTTTGCCTCGACAAGCGTGCTCGATCAGCGCCGCTCGCTGGCTGGCGCCGCCAGCGCGCGACGCGCGGCGGCCGAGCAGGGGCTGGCGGTCGCCGAGGCTGACAAGGCGCTGACGGAAGCGCTTCGCCGCGAGCTGGAACTCCGCCTTGCCAAGACGGAGATCAAGGCGCCGACCGACGGCATTGTCCTGTCGCGCAATGCCCGCATCGGCGCGATCGTCTCGGGCGCTGGCGAGCCGCTGTTCCGCATCGCCGAGGACGGCGCGATCGAGATGGAGGCGCAGGTTCCCGAAACGGCCCTCGCGCGCATTGCCGTCGGCCAGCCGGTCGTGATTCATTCCGCCGGCATCGATACGGTCATCGCGGGCACGGTCCGGCTGGTTGCACCCCGGATCGACAGCACGAGCCGCCTTGGACATGTCCGTGTGGCGCTTCCGGCAGATGCGAAGGTCAATGCAGGAGCCTTCGCGCGCGGCACGGTCGAAATCGCCAGGCATTCAGGCGTGGTGCTGCCGCAGTCTGCCATCGTGACGGTGGACGGCAAGCCGACCGCGCAGGTTGTCAAGAACGGCAGGGTCGAGACGCGGGCGCTCGAGACTGGCATTTCGGGCGGCGGGGTCGTGGAGATCCGTTCAGGCGTGGCCAAGGGCGAAGACGTCATCGTCCGGGCCGGCACTTTTGTGCGCGATGGCGATCAGGTGACGCCGGTGATGGCGTCGGCGGAAGGAGCGAAGGGATGAACTGGAACTTCTCCGCCTGGGCGATCCGGAACCCGGTTCCGCCTATCCTGCTCTTCGTCGTGCTGATCGCGCTCGGCCTCTATTCGTTCGCTCATCTGCCGATCACGAAATTCCCGAATATCGACGTTCCCGTCATTGCCGTGACGGTCACCGATGTTGGTTCGGCTCCGGCCGAGCTCGAGACCCAGGTGACGAAGAAGGTCGAGGATGCGATCGCCGGCATTTCCGGCGTCAAGCATGTGACGTCGACGGTCACGGACGGCTCGTCGACCACGGCGGTCGAATTCCGGCTCGAAATCAACACCGATCGCGCACTCAACGACGTCAAGGACGCCATCGCCAAGATCCGCGGCGATCTGCCGGGATCAATCGACGAGCCGATCGTGCAGCGCATCGATGTCGAGGGTCAGTCGATCCAGTCCTATGCCGTCACAGCGCCGACCCTGACGCCGGAGGAACTGTCGTGGTTCGTCGATGACACCGTCATCCGTGACCTGCAGGGACTCAAGGGCGTCGGCCGTGTCGAGCGCATGGGCGGCGTCACGCGCGAGATCCAGGTCAGGCTCGATCCGGACCGGCTGATGGCGCTCGGCGTCACGGCGGCCGAAGTCAGCCGCCAGCTGAAGGCGACCAATGTCGATCTTTCCGGCGGCAAGGCGGAGGTCGGCGGCCAGGAGCAGACGATCCGGACGCTCGCCAATGCGATGAATCTGGACCAGCTCGCCGCGACGCGGATCGTGCTCTCCGGCGGGCGCGAAGTGCGCCTTTCCGATCTCGGAACGGTGGTTGACGGCTATCAGGAGCCGAAGTCCTATGCGCGGCTCGACGGCAAGCCGGTGGTCGCCTTCGCGATCTATCGGGCCAAGGGCGCCAGCGACGCTTCGGTCTCCGATGTCGTCAAGGCCGAGGTCGCGGCGCTGCAGGCGTCCCATCCCGATATCGGCTTCTCGCGCATCGACGACAGCGTCTATTACACCTACGGCAACTATGAGAGCGCGATGGATACGCTCGTCGAGGGGGCGCTGCTGGCGATCCTCGTCGTGCTGCTGTTCCTCCGCGATATTCGCGCCACTCTGATTGCGGCCGTCGCGCTGCCGCTCTCGGCGATCCCGACCTTCTGGGCGTTGTCGATGCTCGGCTTTTCGCTGAATCTCATCAGCCTGCTTGGCATCACGCTCGTCACGGGCATTCTCGTCGACGATGCGATCGTCGAGATCGAGAATATCGTCCGCCATATCCGCATGGGCAAGAAGCCCTACAAGGCGGCGCTGGAGGCGGCGGACGAAATCGGTCTCGCGGTCATCGCGATCTCCGCGACGATCATCGCGATCTTCGCGCCGGTTTCCTTCATGGGCGGCGTTGCCGGCCAGTATTTCAAGCAGTTCGGCCTCACAGTGGCCATCGCAGTGTTCTTCTCGCTGCTCGTCGCGCGGCTGATCACGCCGATGATGGCGGCGTTCTTCATGCGCGAGCCCTATGCGGGCGATGGCAGCGATGGGCGCAAGGTCTATCGCGGCGCCTGGCCGACCTTCCGCAGGCGGGTGGGTGCGCTTGCCGTGATCGGCGTGCTGTTCCTCGCCGTGCTCATGTTGGCCGAAAGCGCAGGCCCGGCTGCTGCCTGGTGGGCGCCGCTCGCCAGCCTCGATGCGCTTGCGGCGCGGCTTGCGGCGCATGGCTGGGCGCTGGTCATCGGCGGCACCCTCGCCGCCGTACTCATCATCGCGGGATTCACGACATGGCTCGGCCGTCCGCACCCCGAGGAGCATGAAGACGGCTTCATCATGCGCCTCTATACGGGGCTGCTGCGCGCGACGCTCTGGCGGCCGCGCATTCGCGTTCCTTTCGCGACGCGCGTCGAGGATGGCGTGAAGCGCCCGGTTCGCCTCCGCGTTCCGGTCATGCCGCTCGTGACCATCGCTGCCGGCATCGCCTTCTTCCTCGTCTCGATGAACGCGACGCAATATCTCCCGACCGGCTTCATCCCGCCGGTTGACGAGGGCCGCATCGTTACCTCGGTCGAGCTGCCGCCCGGCGCCCGGCTCGACGAGACCACACGCGTCAGCGACGCCATTTCGGCGAAGCTCGGCAAGATCGATGGCGTCGAAAGCGTCTTCGTCATGGGTGGCACCTCGCCGACCGGCACGCTCGAAAAGCGCCGCGCCACCGTCATCCTGAACCTGACGCCGAAGGAAAGCGGTCGTCCGAGCCAGAAGGACCTGCAATTCGTCGTGCAGGATACACTGGCCGGCATTCCCGATATCCGCGCCTTCTTCATGAACGAGCGCGGTGATCGCGAAGCGACGGTCGGCATCCTCGGCCGCGACGGCGACGCCGTGGCTGCCGCCGCGAGCAATCTCGAAGCGGAGATGCGCAAGGATCCGATCTTCTCCAATCCCGCGGCGCAGGCTTCTTTTGCCCGGCCCGAGATCCGGATCAGCCCAAAGGCCGATCAGGCCGCCGATCTCGGCATCTCCACCAGTGCGATCTCGGAAACCGTCCGCGTCGCCACCATGGGCGATGCCGACAGCCAGCTCGCCAAGTTCACGGTCGGCGACCGGCAGATCCCGATCCGCGTCGAACTCAAGGAGGGTTCGCGTGGCGATCTCTCGCTGCTCTCGGCGCTGCGCGTGCCGACCGGCTCGGGCGGCTCGGTGCCGCTCTCGACCGTCGCCAATATCGGCTTCGGCCAGGGTCCGTCGACCATCGAACGCTATGATCGCGAACGGCTGGTCAAGGTCGGCACCGACATGGCGCCGGGCTACACCTCAGGCCAGGGGCTCGACCGCATCAAGGCTCTGCCGGCGGTCAAGGATTTCCCGGCCGGTGTGCGTATTCAGGACACGGGCGACGCCGAGATCCAGGGCGAGGTCTTCTCAGGCTTTGCCGTGGCGATGGGCGCGGGCATCATGATGGTGTTCGTGGTGCTGATCCTGCTCTTCAACAGCGTGATCCAGCCGATCACCATCCTGGCCTCGCTGCCGCTTTCGGTCGGCGGCGTGGTTGCGGCCCTGCTGCTCACCAACAACGCGCTCTCGATGCCCGTCATCATCGGCATCCTGATGCTTATGGGCATCGTCACCAAGAACGCGATCATGCTGGTCGACTTCGCTGTCGAGCGCGAGAAGCACGGCATGGAGCAGACGGAAGCGGTGATCGATGCCGGCCGCAAGCGTGCCCGGCCGATTGTGATGACCACCATCGCCATGGCCGCAGGCATGCTCCCCGCCGCTTACGGCGTCGGACAGGGCGGCGAGTTCCGTTCGCCAATGGCCATCGCGGTGATCGGCGGTCTGCTGGTCTCGACCGTGCTGTCGCTGGTCTTCATCCCCTCCGTCTATTCGGTGATGGATGATGTCTCGCGCGGCATCTCCGGGCTGTTCCACTGGATCGTCAAGCCGAACAGCCGCGAGGAGTCCGGAAACGAAACAGGGGACGCACCGCCGCCGGTAGCTCACTCCAGCGAGCCGACTGCGGCCGAGCATGCCGCGGCGATGCGGATCGCTGCCGAATAGACGTCTCCCGACGGCCGCCGAGGCAGGCTGTCGGGGTGATGGTTAACTGGAACGATCCAAAAAATTTTTAGATGATATGAAGCCTGCAATTCCGATATCAGCGGAATTGCAGGCTTTCTGACTTTTGGCAGCCTCTTGACGCCGCAATCGCCGCGGAATAGGAAACTGGAACGTTCCAAAATATAGAGATCGATAGCGATCCAATGAACGCCCGGGAAACGCCAGCTTCCGCTTCACGCGTCACGATGATCGACATCGCCCGCCATGCCGGCGTGTCGAAGTCTACGGTGTCGCTCGTGCTGCAGGCGAGCCCGCTGGTCAAGGCCGAGACGCGCGACAAGGTCAACGCGGCGATCGAGGCGCTCGGCTATGTCTATAATCGCGGCGCGGCCAATCTGCGCGGTTCGCGGTCCAACATTGTCGGCATGGTCATCAACGATCTGGCCAACCCGTTCTTTGCCGAGCTTGCCGTCGGCATCGAGCGCGTCTTCCACGCTGCCGGCTATATCCCGTTCATCGCCAACACGATCGAAAATGCGAAGCGCCAGAGCGAGGTGCTGCGCTCGATGTCGGAGCATGACATCGCCGGCCTGATCATCTGCCCGGCGCGCGGCACGCGTCCGGCCGATATCGAGGCGCTGGCGCAGATCGGCGTGCCGACCGTGCTCGCGATGCGCCGCCTCGCCGGCCCGAAATTCTCGTCCGTAACGCCGGATAATCTGCGCGGGGCTCGTCGGGCGACGGAACATCTGATCGCGCTTGGCCATCGCCGCATCGCCTTTTTCGGCGGCTATTCAGACATGATTGCGCAGAACGATCGCTGCGGCGGCTATCAGGCGGCGTTGGCTGCGGCCGATATCCCGTTCGACCGCTCGCTGGTGATCGAGGGTCCGCCCAATCGCGACTGCGGCCTCAATGCGATCGGCCATGTGCTCGATATGGCCGAGCCTGCGACCGCTGCGCTCTGCTTCAACGATGTCGTCGCTTTCGGCGTGCTTTCGGGCCTCGAACGGCGCGGCCTCGCCGCCGGCCGTGACTTCGCGCTGGTCGGCTTCGACGACGTTGCCGAGGCGCGCCACACCAATCCGCCGCTCACCACCGTGCATGTCGATACCGGCGCCCTTGGCGAGCGGGCGGCGCATCAGGTGTTGCGCATGATCCATGGCGATACGCGGCCGGAGGAGTTCGTCAGCGATGTCGACCTCGTCGTCAGGGCAAGCTGCGGCGCCACATCCGGGAGAGAAGCATGACCACGATCCGCTGGGGCCTCATCGGCGCCTCCAATATCGCCCGCGAGCATGTCATCAACGCGATCCGGCAAAATGGCGGCGACGTCCTGTCGGTGATGAGTTCGGATGCCGGTCGCGCCAACGAGTATGCGGCGGCCAACGGCATTCCGTCCGGCACTGACAGCCTCGGCGCGCTGCTCGAACGCGATGATATCGACGCGGTCTATATCTCGACCACCAACGAGCTGCATCGCGATCAGGCGCTCGCCGCCGCCAGGGCCGGCAAGCATATCCTCTGCGAAAAGCCGCTGGCGCTCGCTTTGGCCGATGCCCATGCGATGGTCGATGCGGCCAAGGCCGCGGGCGTGGTCTTCGCCACCAATCATCACCTCCGCAATGCCGGCGCCCATCGCGCGATGCGGGCCGCGATCGCCGAAGGGCGGATCGGCAAGCCGCTGGCGGCGCGCGTGTTCCATGCGGTCTATCTGCCGCCATTCCTGCAGGGTTGGCGCATCAATGCGCCGGCTGCGGGCGGCGGCGTCATCCTCGATATCGCCGTGCATGACGCGGATACGCTGCGCTTCGTTCTCGGCGACGAGCCGGACAGTGTGCAGGCGCTGACCCAATCGGCCGGCATGGCCGAGGGCGGGCTCGAGGACGCCGTGATGACGATGGCGCGGTTCCGTTCCGGCCTGATCGCGCAGACGCATGATGCCTTCACCTCGAAATATGCCGGCACCGGCTTTGAAGTGCATGGCACCGAAGGCTCGCTGATCGCGCGGGATGTCATGACCCAGAAGCCGATTGGCTCGCTGGCGCTGCGCGATGCGTCCGGTGAGCGTGAACTGGCGTTCGATCGGAACGATCTCTATGTCCGCGCGCTCGGCGCTTTCCATGCGGCGACGCGCGGCGAGGGCCAGCCGGCGGCAACGGGCGAGGACGGCATCCGCTCGCTCGCCTTCGGCCTCGCCGTTGCTGAGGCAGCGCGGACCGGCGCGCGGGTCAAGGTGGAGACGGGGCTCTGAGCATGGCTTCGAAGGTCATCACGGCCGCCGAGGCCGCGGCCCTCGTCAAGGACGATGCCGTCGTGACGGTGTCCTCGGCAAGCGCGCTTGGCTGTCCGGATGCGACGCTGGCGGCGATCGGCGCGCATTTCGAGGCGACCGGCCATCCGAAGAACCTGACGATGCTGCATCCGATCGCCGCCGGCGACATGTATGGCATCAAGGGCATCGATCATATCGCGAAGCCCGGCCTGCTTGGCCGCATCCTCGCCGGCTCGTATCCCTCCGGCCCCTCAACGGCCGAGCCACCGGCGATCTGGAAAATGGTCGGCGACAACGCCATCCAAGCCTACAATATTCCCTCGGGCATTCTCTTCGACATGCATCGCGAGGCGGCGGCGAAGCGCCCCGGCGTCATCACCAAGGTCGGCCTCGATACCTTCGCCGATCCGCGCCGGCAGGGCTGCGCGATGAACGCCGCGGCCGAAGCGGCCCCGGTGGTCGAGGTGCTCGAGTTCCGCGGCGAGGAATGGCTGTTCTTCCCTGCCGTCGTCCCCGATGTGGCGATCATCCGCGCGACGACCGCTGACGAGCGCGGCAATCTCACTTTCGAGCATGAAGGTGCCTATCTGGGCCCGCTCGATCAGGCACTCGCCGTGCGCAACAATGGCGGCATCGTCATTGCGCAGGTGAAGCGCATCACCCAGGCCGGCACGATGAAGCCGCTCGATGTGCATGTGCCCGGCATCCTCGTCGATTACGTCGTCGTCGCGCCGGATCAGTGGCAGACCTGCCAGACGGCCTATGAGCCCGCGATCTCGGGCGAAATCTCGCGGCCGCTCGAAAGCTTCGACATTCCCGCATTCGATATCGCCAAGGTCATCGCCCGCCGCGTGGCGATGGAGCTGAAAGCCGGCTGGGCGGTCAATATCGGCTTCGGCATTTCGGCCAATGTGCCGCGCATCCTGATCGAGGAAGGCCGGCATGGTGACGTCACCTGGGTCATCGAGCAAGGTGCGGTCGGCGGCGTGCCGTTGCTCGACTTCCAGTTTGGCTGCGCGTCGAATGCCGAAGCGATCGTCCCGAGCCCGCAGCAATTCGTCTATTTCCAGGGCGGCGGTTTCGACTGCTCGCTGCTCTCCTTCCTGCAGATCGACGCGTCCGGCTCGGTCAACGTTTCCCGCCTCTCGACGCGGCCGCATGTGACCGCCGGGGCCGGCGGCTTCGTCGATATCACTGCGCGCGCCAAACGCATCGTCTTCTCCGGCTATTTCAACGCCGGCGCCAAATTTGCGATCGAGAAGGGCGCGGTTGGGATCGTCAAGGAAGGCAAGATCAAGAAGCTCGTTCCGGAGGTGGAGCATGTCTCTTTCTCCGGCCGCCGCGCGGTCGCGCAGGGCCAGGAGATCCTCTACGTCACCGAGCGTTGCGTGATGCGCCTGACGCCTCAAGGTGTCGAGGTGGTCGAGATCGCGCCCGGCTTTGAGCTGGAGCGCGACATCCTCGGCCAGGCCGATTTCCCGCTTCTCGTGGCGAAAGATCTGAAGCGGACGCCCGGGCGGCTCTATCAGCCGGCCAAGATCGACCTCACGCTCGATGGAGCGGTCCATGTCTGAGAGCCGCATCCGCAGCGAGATCGACGGTCCGATTGCGATCCTGACGCTTGACCGGCCGGACAAGCTGAATGCGCTCGATCAGGCGATGATTGATGGCATCGAGGCCTTCGTCGCGTCGACAGAGGCTAACCGCGCCGTGCGCGCAGCCATCATCACTGGTGCTGGCGAGCGGGCCTTTTCGGCCGGCGGCGACATCGCTGCCTGGGCCGGGCTCGACCCGATCACCTTCATGCGCGACTGGATCCGCAACGGCCATCGCGTTTTCGATCGCCTTGCCCGTCTGCGCCAACCGCTGATTGCCTGCCTCAACGGCCATGCCTTCGGCGGCGGGCTCGAACTCGCCGCGACGGCCGACTTGATCGTCATGGAGGCGCATGGCCGCATTGGCCTGCCCGAGACGGGCCTTGCGATGGTGCCGGGCTGGTCGGGAACGCAGCGACTGGTGCGCCGTTTCGGCTCGCGCGTCGTCAAGCGCATGGCGCTTGGCGGCGAGATGTTCGGCGCCGAGGAGGCGCTGGCGCTCGGGCTCGTCGACAAGGTCGTGCCGAAAGGCGAGGGCCTCGCCGCCGCCAAGGCGCTTGCGGTTTCGATCGCTGCCCGTGGCCCGGTGGCGGTGCAAGTCACCAAGCAGTTGATCAATGCCGCCGAGGGCGAGGAGCAGGCATCGGCGATCGAATCCGTCGCTGGCGCGCTCGCAGCCTTCACTGAAGATCTGAAAGAGGGCGCCGCCAGCTTCCGTGAGAAGCGCGCGCCCCGTTTTGAGGATTGCTGACATGACGCTTCACATCGATCCGGCGCGCCTTGACGAGGCGACCAGCGGCCCCCGCCGCTACCAGATGCTGATCGACGGCAAGTGGACAGACGGCGAAGTCGGCCTTGAGGGCGAGCGCGTCAGTCCGGGCCACGGCATTGTCGTCAGCCGCTATGCCTTCGGTTCCGAGGCGGATGTCGCACGCGCCGTCGCGGCCGCCCGCCGCGCTTTCCACCGTGGCCCCTGGCCGCGCATGAAGGCTGCGGATCGCGCCGCCGTGCTGCTGAAGACGGCCGATCTCATCGATGCGAGGCGCGAGGAGATCGCCCGCCTCGATGCGATCGAAAGCGGCAAGCCGATCAGCCAGGCCCGGGGCGAGATCGCGGGCGCCGCCGATATCTGGCGCTATGCCGCCTCGCTGGCGCGCACGCTGCATGGCGAAAGCTATGCCAATCTCGGCGACGACATGCTCGGCGTCGTGCTGCGCGAGCCGGTCGGTGTGGTCTCGATCATCACGCCGTGGAATTTCCCCTTCCTGATCGTGGCGCAGAAGCTGCCTTTCGCGCTTGCCGCCGGCTGCACGACGGTGGTCAAGCCGAGCGAGATGACCTCGGCCTCGACCGTGGTGCTTGGCGAGATCCTGATGCAGGCCGGGCTGCCGGAAGGCGTCTGCAACATCGTGCTCGGCACAGGGCCCGAAGTCGGCGCCCATATGGTCGCGCATCGCGACGTCGACATGGTGACCTTCACCGGCTCGACACGCGTCGGCAAGGCGACGGTGCAGGCGGCCGGCGCGACGCTCAAGAAAGTGGCGATGGAGCTCGGCGGCAAGAATGCGCAGATCGTGTTCCCCGATGCCGATCTCGAAGCCGCCGTCGATGCGGCCGTGTTCGGCGCCTTCTTCAATGCCGGCGAATGCTGCAATGCCGGCAGCCGGCTCATCATCCACAAGGCGGTGGCGAAGGATTTCCTCGCGGCCTTCGAGAAGCGCGCGGCCAGGGTCAAGGTTGGCGATCCGCTCGACGACGCGACGAAGGTCGGCGCGATCATCACGCCGGAGCATCTGAAGAAGATCGAGAACGCCGTCGTCGACGCGACCGCCGATGGCGCGTCCGTGGCGCTCGGCGGGGCCGGCCTCACGAGCGCTGCCGGCCAGTACATGACGCCGACGGTCGTCACGGGCGTGAAGCCTGACATGGCGATCGCCCGCGAGGAGGTGTTTGGTCCGGTTCTCTCCGTGCTCGAATTCGAGCGGGTCGAGGAAGCACTTCGCCTCGCGGACCTGACCGACTACGGCCTGTCGGCGGGCGTCTGGTCGCGCGACATCGATACCGCGATGACGGTTGCCCGCTCAGTTCGCACGGGCACCGTCTGGGTGAATACCTTTATGGATGGCTATCCGGAACTGCCCTTCGGCGGCATGAAACAGAGCGGAATCGGTAGAGAACTCGGCCGAAACGCGGTAGAAGATTTTTCGGAGGCCAAAACAATTCAGTTCCATCGGGGTCCGCGCACTTCGTGGTGGGTGGAAGACTGATGGAGGAGACGGCCGGCTCTGGAGGGGGCCGGACGGGGATAGATGCGTCACTCGGGAGGAGATGATGATGCGTAAGCTGATGATGGCTGCGGCCATGCTGGCGACGACGGCGCTTACCGCGCATGCGGACGACGTCAAGGAAGTGCAGATGCTGCACTGGTGGACATCGGGTGGCGAGGCCGCTGCCCTCAACGTCCTCAAGCAGGATCTCGCCAAGGAAGGCTACACCTGGAAGGACGTTCCGGTGGCCGGCGGTGGCGGCGACGCCGCCATGACGGCGCTGAAGGCGATGGTCGCGGCTGGCAATCCGCCGACGGCTTCGCAGATGCTGGGCTACACGGTTCTGGATTATGCCGAAGCCGGCAAGATGGGCGACCTGACCGAGACGGCCGTTGCCGAAGGTTGGGACAAGGCTGTTCCGGCAGCACTGCAGAAGTTCGCCGTCTATGACGGCAAGTGGGTCGCGGCGCCGGTCAATGTCCATTCCGTGAACTGGCTTTGGATCAACAAGGCCGTGATGGACAAGATCGGCGGCACCGAGCCGAAGACCTTCGACGACTTCATCGCCCTGCTCGACAAGGCGAAGGCGGCCGGCGTCACGCCGCTCGCGCTCGGTGGCCAGAACTGGCAGGAAGCCACCATGTTCGACAGCGTCGTCCTGTCCACCGGCGGCCCCGAGTTCTACAAGAAGGCCTTCAACGATCTCGACGAGGACGCGCTGAAGTCCGACACGATGAAGAAGTCCTTCGACAACCTTGCCAAGCTCAAGGGCTATGTCGATCCGAACTTCTCGGGCCGTGACTGGAATCTTGCCACCGCCATGGTGATCAACGGCGATGCGCTGGTGCAGGTGATGGGCGACTGGGCCAAGGGCGAGTTCGTAGCGGCGAAGAAGGTGCCGGGCACCGACTTCCTCTGCTACCGCTTCCCGGGCACAGATGGCTCGGTCATCTACAACTCCGACATGTTCGGCATGTTCGACGTTCCGGATGATCGCAAGGCGGCTCAGATTGCGCTCGCCAAGGCGACGCTGTCCAAGAGCTTCCAGTCGGCCTTCAACGTGGTCAAGGGTTCGGTTCCGGCCCGCACCGATGTGCCGGATACCGACTTCGACGCCTGCGGCAAGAAGGGCATCGCCGATCTGAAGGCGGCCAATGAAGGCGGCACGCTGTTCGGTTCGCTCGCCCAGGGCTATGGCGCGCCGCCTGCGGTCGCCAATGCCTACAAGGATGTCGTGTCGAAATTCGTCCATGGCCAGATCACCTCGTCCGACCAGGCGGTGGAAGAACTGGTGAAGGCGATCGACGACGCGAAGTAAGCGACGAGTCCTTTCCCGTTCGCTTCGGGCGGGGAAGGAAACCCTGTCATTGCCGGGTTAAACTCCGGCAATGACAGTCGTTCGCAGGATCCGTCGATCGTTGATCCGGAGTTCGCTCATGGCGCTATCAACACACATCCATCAAGAGCTTTTGCCGGTCCGCAGCAGTGCGCCGACGAAGTCGATGCGCGCGCGGATGCAGGATGCGCTGCCGAAGCTCGTGCTGGCGCCGAGCTTCGCGATCACGCTCATCTTCGTCTACGGCTTCATCCTCTGGACGATCTATCTGTCCTTCACCAACTCGAAGGCGTTCCCGAAATATGTGCTCACCGACGCGCGCGCCTATCAGCGCCTGTGGCGCTGGACATTCGAGAGCGACCCGCCGTCGTCCTGGTACACGTCGATCACCAATATGGGCATTTTCGGCGTTCTCTATATCGCCATCTGCCTCGGCCTCGGCCTCCTGATCGCGATCCTCCTCGACCAGAAGATCCGCGGCGAGGGGGTGCTGCGGCCGATCTATCTCTATCCGATGGCGCTTTCGTTCATCGTGACGGGCGTTGCGTGGAAGTGGTTCCTCGATCCCGGCCTCGGCCTTGAGCAGACGCTGCATCAATGGGGCTGGACCTCGTTCCATTTCGACTGGATCAAGAACAAGGACTTCGTGATCTACACGGTCGTCATCGCCGGAGTCTGGCAGGCGTCCGGCTTCGTCATGGCGATGTTCCTGGCCGGCCTTCGCGGCATCGACAGCGAGATCGTCAAGGCATCGCAGATCGACGGCGCCTCGACCTTCCAGCTCTATCGCCGGATCATCATTCCGCTGCTCAGGCCTGTCTTCCTGTCGGCGCTGATCGTGCTCGCCCATATGGCGATCAAGTCCTACGACCTCGTGGTCGCGCTGACCTCGGGCGGGCCTGGCGGCTCGGCCTGGCTGCCGTCCAACTTCATGTATGAGTACACCTTCAAGCGCAACGAGATGGCGGTCGGCTCGGCCAGTGCGGTGATCATGCTCGCCACCATCTCGGCGATCATCGTTCCCTATCTCTATTCCGAACTCCGGGAGAAATCCCGATGAGCGCCATCGCCGCGCCTGGCCGGACGCCCGGATCATCCATCGTCCCGCGCATCGTCATCTACGGGCTGCTGGTCTTCTTCGCGCTGATCTATCTGATCCCGTTCTTCGTGATGCTGGTGACATCGCTGAAGACCATGCCGGAGATTCAGCACGGCAACATGCTGGCGCTGCCGAAGGCGCCAACCCTCGATCCCTGGGTGCGCGCCTGGGGTGAGGCCTGTGTCGGGCTCACCTGCGAGGGCATCCACGGCTATTTCTGGAACTCGATCAAGATGGTCGTGCCGGCCGTCGCGATCTCGACCTTTCTCGGCGCGCTCAACGGCTATGTGCTGACCAAGTGGCGCTTCAAGGGACACAAGCTGGTGTTCGGGCTGATGCTGTTCGCCTGCTTCATTCCCTTTCAGGCGGTGTTGCTGCCGATGGCGACCGTGCTCGGCGAGTTCGGCCAGTTCGGCAAGTTTCTCACCAACACGACCGGCTTCACATTCGGCTTCGGCAACCCGACCGTGAACCTCGTCTTCGTCCACGTCGTCTATGGCCTCGGTTTCACCACGCTTTTCTTCCGCAATTACTACGAGGCCTTCCCGACTGAACTGGTGAAGGCGGCGATGGTCGACGGCGCCAGCTTCTTCCAGATCTTCCGCCGCGTGTTGCTGCCGAATTCGCTGCCGATCATCGTGGTGACGGTGATCTATCAGTTCACCAATATCTGGAACGACTTCCTGTTCGCCTCGGCCTATGCCGGCTCGGGCGACGTGATGCCGATGACGGTGGCGCTCAACAATGTCGTCAACACGTCGACCGGCGTCGTCGAATACAATGTCAACATGGCCGCCGCGATGATCGCCGCGATGCCGACCCTCCTCGTCTATATTCTCGCCGGCCGCTATTTCGTGCGCGGTCTCATGGCGGGCGCCGTCAAGGGATAGAACCATGGCGTTTCTGGAAATCGACCGTCTCGTCAAGCGTTTCGGCGCCACCGAGGTTCTGAAGGGCATCACGCTCGAGGTGGAAGAGGGCGGCTTTCTGGTGCTGGTCGGGCCGTCAGGTTGCGGCAAGTCCACGCTGCTCTCGATGATCGCCGGTCTCGACACGATCTCGGATGGCGAGGTGCGCATCAATGGCCGCCGCGTCAACGAACTGCATCCCTCGCAGCGCGACATCGCGATGGTGTTCCAGTCCTATGCGCTCTATCCGAACATGACGGTGGCCGAGAACATCGCCTTCGGCCTCGAAATGCGCGGCGTACCCAAGACAGATCGCGAGGCGGCGGTCGCCAAGGTCGCCGAGATGCTGCAGATGGGCCATCTTCTGAAGCGCAAACCGAGCCAATTGTCCGGTGGCCAGCGCCAGCGTGTCGCCATGGGCCGCGCCTTGGTGCGCGATCCGCAGGTGTTCCTGTTCGACGAGCCGCTCTCCAATCTCGACGCGAAGCTGCGTGTCGACATGCGCACCGAGATCAAGCGGCTGCACCAGCGCATGGGCACGACGATCGTCTATGTGACGCATGACCAGATCGAGGCTATGACGCTGGCAACGCAGATCGCAGTGCTGAAGGACGGCGTGCTGCAGCAGTTCGGCACGCCGGCCGAGGTCTACAACAACCCCGTCAACATGTTCGTCGCCGATTTCATGGGCTCGCCATCGATGAACCTCGTGCCCGCGCACATTCGTGCCGAGAACGGCAAGACCGTCGTCGCGCTCAGCCGCGCGAACGAGGACGATCTCATCCTCGATCCAGGCGTTGCGTCCACAAAACTCGGTGCAGTGCTCGGCCAGAATGTGCTGCTCGGCATCCGGCCCGAGGCGATCACCGATCATGACGGCGCCGACCGCAATGCCAGGACGCTGGTCGATGTCGATTGCCATGTTGAGGTCGTCGAACCCGCCGGCTCCGATACCTTCGTCGTCACGCATCTCGGCGGCAAACATGTCATCGCGCGCATGCGCTCCGACGCTTCGGTGAGGGGCGGGCAGCGCGCGCCGTTCACCTTCAACATGGACAAGGCCGTGTTCTTCGATCCCCAGACAGAACTGCGGGTGGCGTGATTTCCATGACACCCGACATCGTCATCATCGGCTCGGGCATGGGCGGCTCGACGCTGGCCGCCGGGCTTGCCGGCTCGGGCGCGCGCGTCCTCATCCTGGAGAAGGGGCGTCAGCTCGCCGATCGGCCTGAAAATCGCGACGCGCGCGCTATTTTCCAGCGCGGCTATTTTCGGCCCAAGGAGCAGTGGTACGACGCCGAAGCGAGCGATGCGCCCTTCAACCCCGGCAACTACTACTATGTCGGCGGCAATTCGAAGTTCTACGGCGCGGTGCTGATCCGCTACCGCGCCGAGGATTTCGAGGCGATGGAGCATGATGGTGGCGTCTCGCCAGCCTGGCCGATCCGCTATGCGGAAATGGAACCCTATTACAGCCGCGCCGAACAGCTGTACCGGGTCCGCGGTGCGCTCGGCGAAGACGCGACCGAGCCCTATCACTCGCAGCCCTATGCCTTCGGCGCCATCCGCGACGAACCCGCTCTGGCCCAAGTGCGCGCGCGCCTCGCGAAGGTGGGCCTGCATCCGGCCTCGCTGCCGCTCGGCGTCGACATCGATCAATGGCTGAAAAAGGCGCGGACGCCATGGGACGCGTTCCCCGACGCCCGCACCGGCAAGATGGACGCCGAGACCTGCGGCCTCGCGACGGCCCTCGCCGATCCCAACATCACGATCGAGACCGGCGCCGAGGTCACGCGGCTCATCGCGGGACCCGATGGCCGCATCACCTCCGTCGTCTATGTTCAGGACGGCGAAACGAAGACGCTGTCACCGAAGATCGTTGTGCTCTCGACCGGCGCGGTGAAGTCGGCGGCCATGCTGCTTGGCTCGAAAAGCGAAGCCTTCCCCAACGGCCTCGCCAACGGCTCGGACGCCGTCGGGCGCTATTTCATGAGCCACAACATGACGGCGATGATCGCCGTCGATCCGCGTTTCACGAATGACGCGATCCATCAGAAGACGTTTGGCTTCAACGACTTCTATCTGTCGGACGGCAAGGGCGGAAAGCCGCTCGGCAACATGCAGCTTCTCGGCCGCGTCTCCGGCGCGATCCTCAAGGCGAATGTCCGCTTCGCACCGGAATGGGCGCTCAACCTCCTGTCGCGTCACAGCGTCGACTTCCTCGCCATGAACGAGGATCTGCCCGATCGCGACAGCCGCATCCGCGTCGATGGCGACCGCGTCATCATGCAGTGGAAGCGATCCAACATGGAGGCGCACTGGAAGCTCGTTCGCGTCATGAAGGAGCGTTTCCATGCGGCAGGTTTTCCGCTGGTGCTGACGCACCACTTCGACGGGCGCACACCCTCGCATCAATGCGGCACCGTGCGCTTCGGCACTGATCCGGCCAGTTCGGCGCTGGATATCTGGTGCCGCGCCCATGACCATCGCAATCTCTTCGTCGTCGACGCCGGCTTCCTGCCGACCTCGGCCGCCGTCAACCCCGCGCTGACGATCGCGGCGCAGGCGTTGCGCACCGCCGACCATATGATTGCGACCGGGTTCGCGGCATGACAGCGACGAGCAGCCAGCGTCCGGTTGCTCTCGTGACAGGCGCGCGGCGTGGCATCGGGCTCGCCATCGCCGCGGCGTTTGCTCGCGCCGGCCATGACGTGGCGTTGACCGACATTGTGCGCGACGATCAGGCGGAAGCAGCGCTCGCCCACACCGAGGCGCTCGGCGCGCGTGCGCATTTCGCGGCCTTCGATCTCGCTGATCTCGCCGCACATGCGCCGGCGTTGGCACAGATCGAGGAAGCGCTCGGCCCCGTCGATGTGCTGGTCAACAATGCCGGCATCGGCGCGGTGGTGCGTGGTGATCTTCTCGATCTGCTCCCGGAGAATCTTGACGCCGTTCTGGCGGTCAATCTCACCGGCACGCTGTTCTTCACGCAGGCCGTCGTAAAGCGAATGCTGGCCCGCCGGGCGGCTCATCCCCGCGCTGTCCTCACCGTCTCCTCGGTTTCGGCGGCGCTCGCCTCGCCCGAGCGGACGGATTACTGCGTCTCGAAGGCCGCGCTCGCGATGTTCGTCCAGAACCTCGCGCTTCGCCTTGCGGGCACCGATATCGGCGTCTTCGAGCTGCGGCCGGGCATCATCCGCACCGAGATGACCGCGAAGGTCAGCGAAAAATATGACCGTCTGATCGCCGATGGCCTGGTGCCGGCCGGGCGTTGGGGCGAGGGCGCCGATATCGGCCGCGCTGCGGTGGCCTTGGCAACCGGCGCCTTCGGCTTCGCAACCGGAACTGTCGTCAATCTCGATGGCGGGCTCGCAATACCGAGATTGTGACGGCTTGCATCGCCAGATGATCTCAATTGATAGTTGGAACGTTCCAATCTGCGCGTCGCGCGGAGCGGATGGGAGGAAGTGATGGCGGATTACATCATTGTCGGCGGTGGGCCGGCCGGCTGCGCGATCGCCGCCCGGCTTTCGGAAGACCCGGCCGTCAAGGTTCTGTTGCTCGAGGCGGGCGGCCGGGACAACAATCTGCTTTATCACTGGCCGGCCGGCTTCGCGAAGATGACCAAGGGCATCGGTTCCTGGGGCTGGTCGACCGTGCCGCAAAAGCACATGCAAAACCGCGTGCTGCGCTACACGCAGGCCAAGGTGATCGGCGGCGGTTCGACGATCAACGCCCAGCTTTACACGCGCGGCAACCGCCTCGACTATGACGAGTGGGCGCAGGCTGGCTGCCGAGGCTGGTCCTATGAGGATGTGTTGCCCTATTTCCGTCGCGCCGAGGACAACCAGCGTTTCAGCGACGAATTCCATGGCTATGGCGGGCCGATCGGCGTTTCGATGCCCGTGGCACCCTTGCCGATCTGCGATGCGTTCATGCGCGCGGCGCAGGAGGCGGGCATTCCCTACAATCATGATTTCAACGGCGCTCGCCAGGCCGGTATCGGCTTCTATCAGCTGTCGCAGAAGAACGCCCGCCGCTCCTCGGCCGCCACCGGCTATCTGAAGCCCGCCGCGGCGCGGACGAACCTCACCGTCGAAACCGGTGTCCAGGTGCTGCGCGTCGTCGTGGAAAAGGGCAGGGCGGTCGGCGTGGAGGTCGCGGACGGCAATGGTGGAACGCGCATCCACCGGGCCGAGCGGGAGGTGATCGTTTCAAGCGGCGCCATCGGATCGCCGCGCCTGCTGATGCTGTCGGGCATCGGGCCGGCCGACCATCTGAAGTCCGTCGGCATCGCGGTGACGCATGATCTTGCCGGCGTCGGCGGCAACCTGCAGGACCATCTCGATCTCTTCGTGATCGCTGAATGCACCGGCGATCACACCTATGATTCCTATGCGAAATGGTATCGATCGGCCTTCGCCGGGCTTGAATATCTGATGTTCAAGAAGGGTCCGGTCGCCTCCTCCCTCTTCGAGACTGGCGGCTTCTGGTATGCCGATCCCGAAGCCCGCTCGCCCGACATCCAGTTCCATCTCGGGCTCGGCTCCGGCATCGAGGCGGGCGTTGCCAAGCTGAACAATGCCGGCGTCACGCTCAACTCGGCCTATCTCCGTCCTCGCTCGCGCGGCACAGTGCGCCTGGCCTCAAGCGACCCGGCCGCTGCGCCGCTGATCGATCCGAATTACTGGGCCGATCCGCATGATCGCGAAATGTCGCTGCGCGGCCTGCGTCTGGCTCGCGAGATTTTCAGCCAGAAGGCGCTGAAGCCGTTCATTCTCGCCGAGCGGCTGCCGGGCGCGGGCGTCGTGAGCGATGAGGACCTGTTCGACTATGGCTGCCGTCACGCCAAGACGGATCACCATCCCGCCGGCACCTGCAAGATGGGTGTCGATGCGGATGCGGTGGTCGATCCGGAACTCCGCGTCCAGGGCATCGAGGGCCTTCGGGTGGCAGACTCTTCGATCATGCCACAGGTGAATTCGTCCAACACCAACGCCCCGACGATCATGATCGGCGAAAAGGCGGCTGACCTTATCCGTGGCGTCCAGCCACTGCCGAGGGCTACAATTGCCGCCGTCGAAGAAGCGCGGCCGCGAGTCGCTTGAAGAAAAGGGCAGGAAACCAGCATGATCACCCATTGCGTGTTCATCCGATATCGAGCTGATGCCACGGACGCCACGCGCGACGATATCTACAAGGCGTTGCATGGACTTCGGCCGCGAATTCCCGGCCTGACCGGCATCGTGATCGCCGCCAATTCAAGTCCTGAGGGTCTCGACAAGGGCTTTTCCGAAGGTTTCATCGTCACGTTCCGCGACGCCAAGGCGCGTGATCAATATCTGGCCGATCCGGAGCACGCGAAGGTCGGCGGCATGATCGTGGCGGCGGCCGAGGGCGGCATCGACGGGATTTTCGTCTACGATCTCGATCACTGATCGCGTCGAGGATTGAACAGGGTTTCAACCGGATCACGTCGCGCCGAAGCTGGCGCGGCGCGGCGGTTCGCTGCTAAGACGACGCTAGAGTCGCGTTGTCGGATGGAACCGTGTCATGTCGCTGAACAAGATTGAGGACGCCATTGCGGCGATCGCCGCCGGCGAACTGGTTGTCGTCGTCGACGATACCGATCGCGAGAACGAGGGCGACCTGATCATGGCGGCCTCGAAGGCGACGCCGGAGAATGTCGCGTTCATGATCCGCCACACCAGCGGCATCATCTGCGTGCCGCTGACGCCGGAGCGGGCCGAGCACCTCCACCTGCCGCCGATGGTCGCCAACAACCGCGATCCGATGCGCACCGCGTTCACCGTCACCGTCGATTACCGCGTCGGCCTCACGACAGGCATATCGAGCGAGGAGCGCGCCAACACGATCCAGGCGCTCGCCAATGACAATTGCACCGCGGGCGATTTTCTGCGCCCCGGCCACATCTTTCCGCTGATCGCCCGCGATGGCGGCGTACTGATCCGCTCCGGTCATACCGAGGCGGCAATCGATCTCGCTCGCCTCGCCGGGCTTGAGCCTGCCGGCGTGCTCGCCGAGGTGGTCAATGACGATGGCACGGTCAAGCGGCTGCCGCAGCTGATCGAATTCGCGCGCGAGCATGGCCTGAAGATCATCTCGATCGAGGATCTCATTGCCTATCGCGCCCGTACCGAGAGCTTCGTCAAGGAGGTCGACAGCTTCCAGGTTCCCGTCGGCGGCCGTACGGCAATGGCCCATGTCTATGAGACGCCGTTCGATCCGATCCAGCATCTCGCTATCGTCTTCGGCGACATCGCCGAGCAGCCCGATGTTCTCGTGCGCATTCATCGCGCCAATCCGATCAGCGATCTTGTCTCGCGCGGGCCGGATTCGAAGGGATGGCTGGAGACGACGCTGCGCAAGGTCGGCACGGCGGACCGCGGCGTGTTCCTGATGATCCGTGATCCCGCGGTCGCGCGTCCCGACGGGTCGCTGCCCGGCGATGGCGAAGAGCAGCATCTCTCGGCCCGGCAGCGCAAGGAGCGCTGGCGCGAGATCGGCGTCGGGGCGCAGATCCTGCGCGACCTTCGCGTCCGTTCGATCCGCCTCATTTCCTCGCAGGAGCGGCAATATGTCGGCCTGCAGGGCTTCGGCATCGAGATAACCGGCCGCGAGAGCGGAGACTGAGCAGCAGTCGGAACTCTTTTCTTCTGGCGGCATTGTCTTGCCGAGCGGTGCTGAGACCGCAGAAGAGACGGAGCTTCCTGATGCTGAACTGGGCTATCCTTTTTCTGATCGTGGCGCTTGTTGCGGCTGTCCTCGGTTTCGGCGGTATCGCCGGCACGGCTATCGGCATCGCAAAGATCATTTTCGTCGTCGCGATCGTGCTGTTCCTGATCTCGGCCGTCATGCACATGATGCGACGAGCCTGACGCAGTCGATCTCATCGAACGAAAGCCTGCCGCGGCAACGCGGCAGGCTTTTTTGTTCAGGTGATAACCGCTGCGGCGAGAGCACGCCCGACCGTGGCGATCGCTGCGTTGCGCGCTTCGAAGCTCGCCGAGGTCTCTGTGATATAGACGGCGGCGATCAGCGGCGTTCGGCCCGGCGGAAAGATGATCGCGACATCATTTGTCGTGCCATGATTGCCGCCGCCGGTCTTGTCGCCGATGCGCCAGCGCTTGGGCAGCCCGGCACGAAGCTTGGCATCGCCAGTCTGGTTGGCCAGCATCCAGTCGCCGAGCTGCTTTTTCGAGGTGTCAGACAAGACCGAACCGAGCAGCACGGCCTGCAATGAACGCGCCATGGCAAGCGGCGTCGTCGTATCGCGATCGTCGCCGGGTGAGGCTTCGTTCAAGGCCGTTTCCCACCGGTCAAGGCGCGTCGAACCATCCCCGATCGATCGCACGAAGCTGGTCAATCCGGCCGGTCCGCCGATCGCTTTCAGCATCATGTTGCCGGCCGTGTTGTCGCTTGTGGTGAGAGCCGCGGCACAGATATCCGCGAGGGTCATGCCCTTGCTGTCGATATGCTGTTCGGTGACGGGGGAATGTTCGACCAGATCGCCGGGCTTGATGATGACGCGGCGGCTGAGCGAGTCCGTGTCGGCATCGACCCGCTGCAGGATCGCCGCCGCGGCCAGCACCTTGAACGTGCTGCAGAGCGGGAACCGTTCATTCGCCTTATAGAGCCATTGTCGACTGATGACGCCGTCGAGAATGGCAACCCCCAGCCGGCCCGCAAGGGACGCTTCGACAGCAGCAAGCTGTGGGCGGAGGTCGGCTTTTGCAGGCGCCGCTGACCCGCCCGTTGCAAGCCAAGGCAACGCCGCGGCCGAGCCTAGCGTCGCAAGGCATGTCCGCCGCGTCAGTCGTGGCACCATGGCGAATCCCCCTTCGTACCGGCAGCCGGCCTGGCGGAGATCGCTCGGGTTTCGGTCAATTTAATGGCGAGGCCTGGCTCTTGACGGTAGCGAAGCTTGGCATTTGGCGCCAAGCTCGGCGCCTCAAGCGCGCAGGCGCATCGCGTCGGCGATTTCGTGGGCTGACTTCTCGGCGCTATCGCCGCCGGGCAGCGTGACCCCGCCATTCATGATCTCTTCGAGGCGGGCGCGGGCGCGGGAGACACGGCTCTTCACGGTCCCGATGCGTACACCGCAGATCTCGGCCGCTTCTTCATAGGAAAATCCGCTTGCCCCGATCAGCACGAGCGCTTCGCGCTGCTCGTCCGGCAACAGCCGCATGGCGCGCAGGAAGTCGTCGAGCTCGAGATGTCCCGGTTGGCCAGCAATGTCGGAGAGACGGCTGGCATGCGTACCCTCGGCATCTTCCACCTCGCGGCGGCGCTTGCGAACTTCGGAGTAGTACTGATTGCGAAGGATCGTCACCAGCCAGGCATGCAGATTGGTGCCTTCCTGGAACTTGTCGCGATTGGCGAGAGCCCGCATGACGGTCTCCTGCACGAGGTCGTCTGCACGGTCGCGATTTCCAGAAAGCGATCGAGCGAAGGCACGCAACATCGGCAATGCCTCGACCAGTTCATTCCTCATGAATATCTCCTCGGCGCTGAACGCCGCTTGCGAAGGAGAAAGTCGCGCGTAGCGTCATTCGCCACTCTTGGTATGCGCGCCCGGCTGCTCGTCGATCCGCTCCAGAAGCGACATGATGTCGTCCGGCAACGGTTCGTTCAGCGCATCATCGAAGACGCGGCGCAGCTGTCGGCCGATCCAGTCTTCTTTGCTGTCGCGCCCGGGTGCCATCGCCGGCCCGGGGAGAGGCGGCGCACCCTTCACGTCCTTGTCATCATTGTTCACGTTTTCTGTCCCAGAAGTTGCCATGCGGCTCACCCGTATCCACAGTGTCGCGACCGGACCCGGTGCCTCCTCTCGGTTCGCGGCACTGTCCAATGCGTCATCTGAATTTTGGTTCCCGCCGGCTGGAACTGAAAGCGACAATATGCGTTGCTACTCAGAACACACCGTCCTGCCGAGGGAAAAACCATGCCTGATAGCCTGTCGCAGATGCTGGCTCCGCATCTGCCATTCCTGCGCCGCTACGCCCGCGCGCTGACGGGGGGGCAACGCAGCGGCGACGCCTATGTGCGCGCCTGTCTCCAGGCGATCATCAACGAGCCTTCCGCCATCCAACGCGACGTCCATCCCAAGGTTGCGCTCTATCGCCTTTTTCATGCGATCTGGTCGGGCACACAGTTTGGCGAAAACGCCGACATCGATGGGATCAGCCGCCAAGAAGCGACTGCGCAGCAACGGCTTTCCGAAATGACGCCGGAGAGCCGGCAAGCCCTGCTTCTTTCGACGATGGAAGGCTTCTCGGACGCCGACACCGCGGCCGTGATGGGCGTTGACGAGCAGTCGATCCAGCCGCTCATCGCCGAGGCTCTGAACGAGATCCAGCGCCAGACGCATACGCGCGTTCTGATCATCGAGGATGAGCCTATGATCTCCATGGACCTTGCAGGCATCGTTCAGGAACTCGGCCACGAAGTCGCGGCGATCGCGAGGACGCGAACCGAAGCGGTGGCCGCGGCCGGCGCCGAACTGCCTGGCCTCGTGCTGGCCGATATTCAGCTCGCCGATGGCTCGTCCGGTATCGATGCGGTGAAGGACATCCTGGCCGGCTTCAGCGTGCCGGTGATCTTCATCACAGCCTTCCCGCAGCGTTTGCTGACGGGCGAGCGTCCTGAGCCGACATTCCTTCTGACGAAGCCTTTCGATCCGCGCACCGTCAAGGCCGCGATCAGCCAGGCACTCTTCTTCAATTCGACCGCTTCCATGGCGGCCTGAAGATCGTCCGACGATGAACGTCGAGAGGCCCCGGAGCGATCCGGGGCCTTTTCTTTATCGACGCCGTCCGATGCCGGACAGGAGGCCCATGGCGAAGGCGACGGCAGCGGTCGTGGCGTCCCCGCTTTCGGCCGGGCGTCTCCGCGTCCGGCCGCTATAGTTCGCACTCACATAGATGATGAGACCGACCACCACGAAGACACCGGCTGAGACGAGCTTGGCCGTCCTTGGGCCGAGGGCGATGACGAGCGCGTCATAGCCCGCCGCCGCCGCGAAGGCGACGCCGATCAGAATGAACACCGCTGCAAGCGCGGTCCAGGCGAGCTTCTTCAGGGTCCGCGCGGTCGCCTGTGCCGCCACCGCGGTGGCGATACTGGCGAGAGCTCCGAAAACCCCGCTCATCGGCGGCCCAGGACGGCGCCGATGACGAGGCCGATGCCGGCAGCGATCAGGACGGCCGGAAGCGGATTGGCTGTGATGCGGCCCTGAAGGTCCTCCGCGAGCTGCTCGCCGCGGCGATGCGCGTCGTGGGCGGCGCCATAGGCGGCATCGCCGGCCCGGCTCGCCGCGTCGCGCAGAGCTTCGGCGCTGGCGCTCGCATGTTCCTTGGAATAGGAGCGAACGGTGTCCGTCAGGGACAACAGCTCCGCCTGGATCGCCTTGATCTGTTCGGAGAGGTCGGAACCCGCGGTCTTTTCTGCCATCATGCACTCCTGTTGATTGGTTCGCGCTTTGCTGCGCGCCCTGTCGCCGGTGACGGCTGCAGCGTGACTATAACGCGGCAGCGGCCAATTGTGGTGTCGAGCCTTGCCACTTCGGACAATTCGTTCGTCGCGGTTAAGGCAGCACCATCCTCGCGGACAACGGACAAGGACGGCCGCAGTTCCCAGCTGTGATCAATCGCCGAGGCCCGCAAGGCGCCCGGGCAGGGACTTTCGTCGTGGCGGCGCCCATCCGCCGATCTTCGACGTGGCGAGCCCGAGGGAAACCAGGCTTTCGATGAGGCGCACGGCCGCCGAGACGCCTTCGATGACCGGCAGGCCGTGCTCACCCGACAGCGAGCGGGCAAGATCGGCGAGCCCCGCCGTGCCGAGGACGATCGCGTCGGATCGGTCCTCGCGGATGGCGCGATCGATTTCGGCCGAGATGCGGTCGCGCGCCGCGGAATGCGGATCATCGAGCGAATGCAGCGAGATCTCGGCGACGCGCACCCGCGCGCAGCGGCCGCCGAAGCCATAGCGGACGAGATTGTGCTCGATCAGCGGCACCGTGCGCACATGCGTGGTGATCACAGTGAAGCGTCCAGCGACGAGGCTCGCGAGATGGAAAGCCGCCTCGCCGATGCCGATGACCGGCGCGCGCGCGAGCGAGCGGGCAGCGTCGAGGCCGGGATCATCGAAGGCGGCGATGACGTGTCCCGAGACACCGTCGCTCTCTCCCCGCGCGACCTGCTCGACGAGCCCGGCAAGCGCCAGGGCCGCCTCGACCGGGCCCTCGATCGAGGCCGGTGCATCCTCGGCCGAAACGGCGATGATCTCGGTGCCCGCTGAGGCGAAGGCGCGGCCTGCCGCCGCGATCCGTGCCGTGGTGCCGGGCGCGCTGCCTGGATTGATGATCTGAATGCGCATGAAGGGCGTTATACGCCCCGGCCGGCGTCCGATCCATGCCGGCGACGGCGAGCCTGCACGATCAGCAGCGTCAGGATGGCGGTGCCGATGACGGCGAAGGAAACCGCCGTCGTCACGGTGCCAAGCGCATAGATCACCGGCGTCGTCACGGTCGTGGTGAGGCCGCGCAAGGTCAGCGGCAGCGTGTTGGCCGAGCCGACCGCCTGGCTCGATCGAGCGATCTCGTCCCAGGACAGGGTAAATCCGAACAGCGCGACGCCGATCAGCGAGGGCAGGATCATCGGCAGCACCACGAAGCGGAAGGTCTGCCAGGGCGAGGCGCCGAGGTCGCGCGCGGCTTCCTCATAGGCCGGATTGAAGCGGTTGAAGACGGCGAACATGATCAGGAGGCCGAAAGGCAGCGTCCATGTCAGATGCGCGCCAAGGCCCGACGTAAAAAGGCCCATCAGTGTCTGGAAATTGTCCTGGATCGACGAGCCGATGAAGCCGAGGAAATTGGTCCAGGCCGTCGGGTTTTCGATGTCGACATAGTTCTCGACGAGGCTGTCGCCCCAGCCGGTGATCGTCTGGTTGAAGAGCTGGAATTCGAGCGCGATGCCGAGCGAAACGACGATCGACGGCAGGATCAGGCTGGCGATGGCGGTGAAGAACAGCGCGTCCTGGCCACGGAACCGGCGGCGGAAGGCATAGCCGCCGAGGATCGAGATCACCACGGTGATAATCGTTACCACGATGCCAAGCTTCAGCGAATTCGACAGCGCATCGACGACATTGGGCACGCCGATGCCGGCCCAGAGGTTGTGGAACCAGTGCAGCGAGACGCCATTCATCGGAAACGTCATGCCGCCGCTCGGGCCCTGGAACGACAACACCAGAATGGTGATGGTCGGGCCGTAGAGAAACAGCACATAGAGCGCGAACACCGCCGAGAGGATATAGAAGGCGCGCGAGCGTGTTTCGGTCATCGCTCAGAGCTCCTTGCGGATGTCGACGAAGCGCAGCAGCGTCCAGATGATCATCAGCACCGCCGCGAGAAGGACGATCGCATTGGCGGCGGCGATCGGGAATTGCAGCGCCGTGATTTGCGTCTCGATGACCTTGCCCGCCGAGGCGATCTGCTGGCCGCCCATCAGGCCGATGGAGATGAAATCGCCCATCACCACGGTGATGACGAAGATCGAGCCGATCGCGATGCCGGTCTTCGACAGCGGCACGATGACGTTCCAGATCGTCTGCCAGGCGCTGGCGCCGTTGTCATAGGCGGCCTCGATCAATGACTTGTCGATGCGCGACATCGAATTAAGGATCGGCACGATCATGAAGACCGTGTTGATGTGCACCAGCGACAGCGTCACCGAGAAGCTCGAATAGAGCAGCCAGTCGACCGGCTCATGGGTGATGCCGGCGCCCATCAGCGCCTGGTTGACGAGGCCGTTGCGGCCGAGCAGCGGAATCCACGAGATCATCCGGATGACGTTCGACGTCCAGAACGGGATCGTCGTCAGCAGCGCCAGCACGATCCGTGTCGTCGGGGACTTGATCTCGAACACGAGGTAATAGGCGATGGTGAAGCCGAGCACGAGCGTGATCAGCCAGACCATGAGGCAGAATTTCAGCGTCGAGAGATAGGTGCGGAAGGTCGTGCAGAGGTCCGGCAGGCTGTCGATGCACTTGTCGAAGGCGCTGGCATAGTTGTCGCCGACAAGGGCCGGTTCGATCGAATAGCCGGTATAGGTCCAGAAGCTCACCATGAAGGTGATGGCGAGCGGCAGGACGAAGAAGACGAGGAACACGATCGCAAGGGGCGCGGCCTGCCAGTAAGGCGTCCAGCGCGATTTCTCATCCAGCATGGGGCGAGGCTCTCCGTCCGTCGGCGCGGGCGTCGAGCGCCCGGGGAGGCGCCGGCGGGGTTGGCCCGCCGGCGGGATCGTTCGGCCGATTAGGCGGCGATGAACTCGTTCCACTTCTGGATCATGTAGGCGTTCTCATCCATGATCGAGTTCCAGCAGGCGACCGCGCCCATGCGCGTGTTGTAGGAGCCGCCGTCGCGGACCGTGCCGGCCTTTTCGAGCAGGCCGCCATCGGGACCCATGATGTCCTTCTCGGCCGGCTTGCCTTCCATCCAGAAGGCCCATTCGTAGGGCTGCATGTTCTCCTTCGCCGTCTCCAGCACAGCGGCATAGTAGCCCTGGCGATTGAGATAGGCGCCGGCCCAGCCCGACAGGAACCAGTTGATGAATTCATAGGCCGCGTCGAGCTTCTTGCCCTTCAGCGTCTTCGGCAGGCCGAAGCCCGAAGCCCAGGCGCGATAGCCCTCCTTCAGCGGCTGGAACGTGCAGGGAATTCCCTTGAGGCGCACGGCGGTGACGGCCGGCGACCACATCGACTGGATGACCGTCTCGCCCGAGGCCATCAGGTTGACGCTCTCGTTGAAGTCGGTCCAGAAGGCGCGGAACTGGCCGGCCTTCTTGGCCTCGATCAGGGTGGCGATCGTCTTGTCGATCTCCTCCTTGGTCATGTTGCCCTTGTCGCCATACTGCACCTTGCCCATCGCCTCGTTGACCATGGCAGCGTCCATGATGCCGATCGAGGGGATGTTGAGGATGGCGGCCTTGCCCTTGAATTCAGGGTTGAGCAGCTCGGCCCAGCTTTCGATCGGGCGCTTGATCAGGTCAGGGCGGATGCCGAGCGTGTCGGCATTATAGGTGGTCGGGATCAGCGTGATCCACTCGGTCGGCTCCTTGGCGAATTCCTTGCCGCGCTGCTTCTCGAGGTAGAACACCTTGTGCGGCGCCGTGCCCTGGTCGCCAATCTTCTTGCCGTCGACTTCGCCCTTGGTCATTGCGGTGGCGAGCTTGTCGACCAGCTTCACCTTCTTGGCGTCGATCCCCATCAGGTTGCCAGAGGGAATGAGGTTGCGCAGGCTGAAATACTCGGTGTCGACGAGGTCGAACGAATCCGGCTGCGTGATGATGCGCTTCGTCACGTCGTCGGTGGTGACGGTCACATATTCGATGTTGATGCCGGTGATTTCCTTCGCCTTGGCGGCGATGGCCGGCGACTGGTTGGTCGCCGTCGAGAGATAGCGCAGCGTGATCGGCTCGTCGGCATGCACGGCGGGGAAGCCGGTGACGACTTGCGTGCCGATGAAGCCGGCGGTGATGGCCGAGCCCTTCAGCAGCGTGCGGCGTGACATCCCGCCGTTATCGGTCTTCTTCATGGGGCACTCTCCTCTGGTGGAAACATTGCCGCTAGGCGGCGAGCTCGTGGATATCGGCCGGGTCCCAATGGACCTTGACCGCCTCGCCAGCCTCGAACGGGCGGCTGTAGAAGATGCGTTCCGGAACGATCGCCATCATCTCGACGCCGGTTTCGGTGGCGAGGCTGACATGGACGGCGATGCCCTGATATTCGACGTCGCGCACCACCGCCGGCGTGCCGTGGCCGCCGCTCGAAAGCTGCAGCCGGTCGGAGCGGATGCTGAGCTTGCGGCCGTCTTCCGGGATGATGTTGTGGCCGCCGATGAAGCGGGCGACGAACTCGGTCGCCGGCGCGTTGAAGATGTCGCGCGGGGCGCCGGCCTGCTCGATGCGCCCGTTGTTCATGATGATGACGAGGTCGGCGAGCGCCATCGCCTCTTCCTGGCTGTGCGTCACATGGATGAACGAGATGCCGAGTTCGCGCTGGAAGCGCTTGAGCTCGGCGCGGACGCGAACCTTGAGGAATGGATCGAGCGCGGAAAGCGGCTCGTCGAGCAGCAGGATCTGCGGGTCGGTCACGAGCGCGCGGGCAAGTGCGACGCGCTGCTGCTGGCCACCGGACAATTGGCTCGGCAGGCGCGCCTGATAGCGCTCCATGTCGACCATCTTGAGCGCTTCGGTCGCGCGGATCGAGCGGTCGACCTTGTTCGAGCCCTTCATGCGCAGGGGGAAGGCAACATTGTCGCGCGCCGAGAGATGGGGAAACAGCGCATAGGACTGGAACATCATCGCCGTGCCGCGCTTGGCCGGCGGCAGGTCGTTGACGACCTCGGGGCCGAGCACGATATCGCCGTCCGAAACGCTCTCATGGCCTGCGATCATGCGCAGCGTGGATGACTTGCCGCAGCCGGATGGGCCGAGCAGGCAGCAATAGGTGCCAGCCTTGATCTTGAGATCGATGCTGTCGACAGCGGTCGTCTCACCGTAGCGCTTGGTGACGGAAGCGAGTTCCAGATCGGCGGGTCTTGCCATCGTGGTCTCCGTTGGGGCCACGTTTCTGATCGCAAGTCGTGTGCCAAGCCGCTCCGCCGCGCCGCCTATGCGAAAAAAGCGTTGCCGCAGCGGGATTTGCACGCCCGGCGAGCGCGTGGCTCCTCCCTGAGCTGCTTTCGTTTGCATGCACAAAGATTCAGCGTTGAAGACGATGAATTGCCTCAATCGTATACGATCGCGGTCTTTGCGCTCCGCGTGGGCTCCTTTACTCTCGGGTTTGTGGTTCGGCGGAGGGATCTTCCGGCGCCGACCCGGGAAAAGGCGACGATGCCGAGCGACGAGCGCGTGGCTTCCTTCTCCGCGATGGAGCTCCGTGTGCCGCTGCGCAGTGCGCGGGCGGCGATCGTCTATCGCGAGTTGCTCGCGGCCATCCTCGATCACCGTCTCACGCCGGGAACGCGCCTGCCCGAGGACGAGATCGGCGCCGTTTATGGAGCCAGCCGCACGATCGTCCGGTCCGCGCTCGAAGCGCTGTCGCATGAGGGTGTCGTTCATATCGAGCCCAATCGCGGCGCCATGGTCGCGCAGCCGACCGTCGCAGAGGCACGCAGCGTGTTCGAGGCGCGGCAGCTCATCGAGCCGCGCGTCGCGAGCGCCGCAGCAGCGCGCGCCACCCCGGCCCAGATCAAAGCGCTCGCTGCAGAGGTCGAGGCTGAACACCGGGCCCTGCATGACGGCGATCATCGCCGGGCGATCGTCCTCTCCGGCAGCTTCCATATCCTGATCGGGGAGATCGCCGGCCAGCCGGTCTTTGCCGGCTTCGTGCGCGAACTCGTCGCCCGCTCGTCATTGATCATCTCGCTCTACTGGCGGCGGAAGGAAGCGACCTGCGCCACTCCCGCACATGGCGCGCTGATCGCTGCGCTGGCCGCCGGCGATGCAGCCGGCGCGGCGGCGCTGATGGAGGCGCATATCGCCGATCTTCTCGAGGGGCTCGACCTCGTCGAGCGTCCGGCCATGCCGGCTTCCCTCGCCAAGCTTCTGGTCGCCGAGCCTGCTGCTCGTTGAGGCTTCGGTGCGGGCCGCCAAGCGCCGCCCATACTGCCTCAAGGCAGTTCATGCCAAATTTTCGATCATTCGCAGATTGGAACTGCTCGAATACACGCCTTGACGACCGATCTGGAATTTGTCCAAATGATCAAGAGTTTCCGGCAGGCGCGACGCCTCACAAGAAGGCGCGCCAGTCCGGGCCAGGGATCGGCCGAGGGGCCGCGAGGGAGAGTGATCATGGCGACCAGAGCGCCGGACATCGCTGCGGGCCGTTTGTCGCCCGAGCAATATGCCGTCAATTTCAGTGACATCCATCCTCCGCTCAGCCGCCATGAGGCGCTGGTCGAGGCGGATCGCTGCTATTTCTGCTATGATGCGCCCTGCGTGAAGGCGTGTCCGACCACCATCGACATCCCGCTCTTCATCCGTCAGATCCTGACCGACAATCCGATCGGCTCGGCCGAGACGATCCTGTCGCAGAACATTCTCGGCGGCATGTGCGCCCGTGTCTGCCCGACCGAAACGCTGTGCGAGGAAGCTTGCGTCCGCGAGGCGGCGGAGGGCAAGCCGGTCAAGATCGGCCTGTTGCAGCGCTATGCCACCGATACTCTGATGGACGAAGTGGGCGAGCAGCCTTTCGAGCGCGCGGCGCCGACTGGCAAGCGCGTCGCCGTCGTTGGCGGCGGTCCTGCGGGCCTTGCCGCGGCGCACCGCCTCGCCATGCATGGTCATGACGTCGTCATCTATGATGCGCGCCAGAAAGCCGGTGGCCTCAACGAATACGGTATCGCCGCCTACAAGGCGCCCGATGATTTCGCGCAGGACGAGGTCGAGTTCGTCCTTTCAATCGGCGGCATCACCGTCGAACACGGCAAGGCGCTCGGCCGCGACGTCCAGCTCGGTGATCTCCGCGGCGCCTATGATGCCGTGTTCCTCGGGATGGGCCTTGCGGGCGTCAATGCGCTGGCGCTTGAGGACGAGGCTCTGCCCGGTGTCGCTGACGCCGTCGGCTATATCGCGGATCTCCGCCAGGCCGAGGATCTCGGCGCGCTGCCAGTCGGCGGCCGCGTGGTGGTGATCGGCGGCGGCATGACGGCCGTCGACGTCGCGGTGCAGTCGAAGCGGCTCGGCGCCCGCGAAGTGACCATGGTCTATCGGCGCGGGGCGGAGAAGATGGGTGCCTCGCTCTATGAGCAGGAGCTGGCCGCCACGAGCGGCGTCGTGATCCGCACCCATGCGAAGCCGCTGCGGCTGGTAGTGGAGGATGGCCGCGTCGTTGGCATTGTCTTCGAGGAGACGGCCGAGCAGGACGGACGTCTGGTCGGTACCGGCGCAACGTTCGAACTGCCCGCCGACATGGTATTCAAGGCGATCGGCCAGATCCTGGTGCCGGCCGCGCTCAACGGGTCGGCTGAGACGATCGGGCTTGACGGCGGCAAGATCCGCGTCGATGCCGAGCGCCGCACGACGCTTTCCGGCGTTTGGGCGGGCGGCGATTGCGCGGCAACCGGTGAGGACCTCACCGTTGCCGCCGTCGCCGATGGTCGCATCGCCGCTGAATCCATTCATCGCGCCTTGAGCGCGGGCTGAGGGAAGGCATCGCTATGGCCAATCTCGCGTCGAATTTCATCGGCATCAAATCGCCGAACCCGTTCTGGCTCGCATCGGCGCCGCCGACCGACAAGGCCTACAATGTCGTCCGCGCGTTCAAGGATGGCTGGGGCGGCGTCGTCTGGAAGACGCTCGGCACTGATCCGCCGGTGGTCAATGTGTCCGGCCCCCGCTATGGCGCGATCCATTCGAATGACCGCCGCCTGATCGGCCTCAACAATATCGAGTTGATCACCGACCGGCCGCTCGAGATCAATCTCCGCGAAATCAAGGAAGTGAAGCGCGATTGGCCCGACCGCGCGCTCGTCGTCTCGCTGATGGTGCCCTGCGAGGAGCAGTACTGGAAGGATATCCTCGCCAAGGTCGAGGAGACCGAATGCGACGGCGTCGAGCTGAATTTCGGCTGCCCGCATGGCATGTCCGAGCGCGGTATGGGCGCCTCGGTCGGCCAAGTGCCTGAATATGTCGAGATGGTCACGCGCTGGTGCAAGCAGCACAGCCGCATGCCGGTCATCGTGAAGCTGACGCCGAATATATCCGACATCCGCCAGCCGGCCCGCGCCGCCAAGCGCGGCGGCGCCGATGCCGTCTCGCTGATCAACACCATTTCCTCGATCATCGGCGTCGATATCGACACCTTCTCGCCGCTGCCCTCGATCGATGGCAAGGGCAGCCATGGCGGCTATTGCGGTCCGGCGGTGAAGCCGATCGCCCTCAACATGACCGCCGAGATCGCCCGCGACGCCGAGACGCGCGGCCTGCCGATCTCAGGCATCGGCGGCGTGACGACGTGGCGCGACGCAGTCGAGTTCATGGCGCTCGGCGCCGGCAATGTGCAGGTCTGCACCGCGGCCATGACCTACGGCTTCCGCATCGTGCAGGAGATGATCACCGGCCTCTCCGAATATATGGACAGCCACGGCTTCACGTCCGTCGACGAGATTACCGGCCGCGCCGTCGGCAATGTCACCGACTGGCAGTATCTCAACCTCAACTACGTCGCCAAGGCGAAGATCGACCAGGATCTCTGCATCAAGTGCGGCCGCTGCCATATCGCCTGCGAGGACACCTCGCACCAGGCCATCACGTCGATGGTCGACGGCATCAGGCATTTCGAGGTCATCGACGCCGAATGCGTCGGCTGCAATCTCTGCGTCAATGTCTGCCCGGTGCAGGACTGCATCACGATGGAGGAGATGGTCGCCGGCACCGATCCGCGCACCGGTTTCCCGGTCACCGGCGAATATGCCAACTGGACGACGCACAAGAACAACCCAATGGCCAAGCCCGCCGTGGTCGCGGAACCTGCCGAGTAAGCCGGTCGTCGGATCACTCTGCGGTTTGCCTCGGCGCGATACCGAAATGTCGGCGAAAGGCATGCCCAAACGCGCTTTCCGACGTGTAGCCGACATTGGCAGCCACGGTCCGGACGCTCTGGTGGCGTGAAGCCAGAGCGACGCGGGCGCGCGTCATCCGCCAGTTCCGGATATAGGCAAGCGGCGGCACGCCGACATGGCGGTTGAAGGCTGCCGAGAATGCCGCGCGTGACATGCCGGCCTCGGCCGCCAGATCAGCGACGGTCCAGGGCCGTGCTATGTCGCCGTGGAGGCTCTGGAGCGCCCGGCCGAGGCGAGGGTCTGCCAGTGCTCCGAACCAGCCGTCAATCGCCTCCGGCGCGGTTGCAAACGCCCGGATCGCTTGCACCATCAGAACTTCGGCCAATCGTGTCGTGACGATGGACCGGCCGATGCCGGCTATCGCCGTCTCGTTGTCCAGAAGATCGAGAACGGCCGCGATCACGTTCGACTCGGGCGTCGCGCCGGAGATGTGCATCACTGCCGGGAGCAGATCGAGCAGGAAGGCTCCGACGCTGGGCGCGAAGGAAATTCCGCCACCAAGCGCGACCGTTTCGTCGCCGCCAAGATTCAGCAGGTCGTTTCCGTCGGCGTAAAGCGGGGAGCCGTCGATCGGCGGCACATCGGGATCGCTGGCGATCGTATAGGCGCTCCTGCCGATCAGGCAGCAGTCGCCGGCAAGGATTCGCAGGGGCGGCTGGTTCTGCGTCAGCAGCCAGCCCGACCCACGCAAAAGGGCGATGAATTTCAGCCGGTCGAGGGCGGGGAAGGCCAGCGCCCATTCGCCGGCTCCCTCGAAACGGGTGATCCGGATGGGCCGCGCATCGAGCACGGTCAGCACATCCGCCAGAGGATCCGACATTTGAGACGATCGCGAGAGATTCATGGCGCTCCGAGCATAGATCGTCTGCGCTCGGATGCCTACCTTTCGCTGAAAGGAGACCAACATGAGCATCAGCGGCAAGGTTGTCATCATCACCGGCGCGAGCAGCGGTATCGGCCGTGCGACGGCAATTCTCCTGGCGGAGGCCGGCGCGACCGTCGTTCTGGGTGCGCGGCGGGAGGATGCGCTGGCGTCGATCGCCCGCGACATCGTCGCGGCGGGCGGGCGAGCAATCTACAAGGCGACGGATGTGAGCGTGCGCGCTGATCTGGAGGCGCTCGTGCAGCTTGCCGTCGACGAGGCCGGCCGCCTCGATGTCATCGTCAATAATGCTGGCATCAGTCCGATCTCGCGCTTCGATGCCCTGCGCGTGGAGGATTGGGACGCGATGATCGACGTCAATCTCCGAGGCACGCTCTATGGCATTGCCGCCGCGCTGCCAGTTTTCCAACGCCAGCAAAGTGGCCATGTCGTCAATGTCGTCTCCACGGCCGGCCTCAAGATCGTGCCGACCATGGGCGTCTATGCAGCCACCAAGAATGCCGTGCGGACCATCAGCGAGGCGTTGCGGCAGGAGTCGGGGCCGCATCTGAGGGTCACGGAGGTGTCGCCCGGCATGATCGCAACCAATCTCGGCGACTCGGTCTCCGATCCTTCGGTCAGGGATGCCCTCGCGGCCCGGCTCGGGGCGATCGCAATCGCGCCGTCCGCGATCGCAAGGGGGATCGCGTTTGCCATCGATCAGCCCGATGACGTCGAGGTTGGCAGCATCGTCATAAGGCCGACGGCCCAGGACTGAGCGCGGCGCGCGGAAGTCACTCTCTGCTTCCGGATGCGCCGTCTGACGGCGGAAACTACCGCCCGAAGATTCCGCCGAGGATCACATCCTCGAGCGCGCGCGTGGCGGCTTCGAAATGGCGGTCGCCCGCGGCCTTGTCGCCGAGGACGGAGCGGATCTGCACCTCGAAGTCGGCATAGTGCTGGGTCGTCGCCCACACCATGAAGATGAGATGATAGGGGTCGACCGGCGCCATGCGGCCCTCGGCGATCCAGCGCCGCATCAGCGCGGCCTTCTCGTCGACGAGCGATTTGAGGCGGGTGCCGAGCACAACGCCGAGGACGGGCGCGCCCTGCAGCATCTCCATCGCATAGAGCCGCGATGCTTTCGGATTGTCGCGCGACATTTCGAGCTTGCGGTCGAGATATGCTCTGAGTTCCGCACGCGGATCATCGCCGGCGCCGAGCGCTTCGAGCGGCTGCAGCCAGGCCTCGAGCGTCCGCTTGAGGACGGAGAGATAGATGTCGTCCTTGCGGCGGAAATAATAGAGGAGGTTCGGCTTCGTCATGCCGGCGCCGGCCGCGATCTGGTCGATCGTCGAGCCGCGCAGGCCATAGCTCGAAAAAACCTCGAGCGCCGCATCGAGAATGCGTTGCTCGTTCTCTTCCTGGATCCGCGTGCGCTTCTTGGTCTGGTGGGCGCGCGCCGGCTCGGCGGGGTTCATCACGGGCGGCGACGCCTTCCCTCTGGCCATGGGCCGACAGTTTCGCCGATTTCACGCCGCGATCAAGCGCCCAGCCGCGAAGGCGGCGCCCCCGGCCGCGCCGCGGCCGGGAGAACGGGATACGTCCGGATCAGGTGCCGACCATCACCTTGCGCTCGCGCCTGCGGTCATGGACCGGCTGGTAGGCGATGCGCGAGTGATATTCGCAATAGGGAATGCCGCTGCCCGAGCGCTGGCCGCAGAAATGGAAATCCTCGGTGCTCGGGTCGCCGATCGGCCATTTGCAGGTCTGCTCGGTGAGCGTCAGGATCGTCGCATGCAGGCTGATCGGCACCACGACGGAGTCCGAGGCCTCGGCGCGCATGGCGCGGCGCGGTTCTGGCGCGGCCTGGACCATTGGCTTCAGCGCCGTGTTGCCGGCGACGAGCGGCCGGGCTGTCGGCGCCGCGCCCCGTGGGGCGATGCCGGTGCGACTGGTCGCTGCGGCGGGTTTCCGGGCCCGGGCCGTCGGCGCGGAAGCCGGCTTCGCCCGTCCGGACAAGCTCAGCCGGTGCACCTTGCCGATCACGGCATTGCGCGTCACCCCGCCGAGCTCGGTTGCGATCTGACTGGCGCTGAGCCCGTCGATCCAGAGCTTCTTCAGCAACTCAACCCGTTCGTCCGTCCAAGTCATAGCAAATCCTTGTCCGTCGGAGAGACAGTTCGAATCCCTGAAGAACGCCGTCCTGGACTGCGGACGACGACAGACTCGACACATTGTTCAGGGAGGACTGTCTCTCGATATTTCGTATCTTAACGAGCGTTAAGCTACTATATGGCGTGACTCTCTGACAAGAGTCGGGGGGAATCGAGGCGGCTGTTCTTGCTGTTTTCCCCAGTTAAGGCCTGTCGGGCGGAAGTTTGAGTCGCGTCAATCGCTTAGCCGCCTGCGCGGCTGTGGATGGCGTGCCTCCATTGACAGAAATCGTCACGACCGTGATATAAGGGCAACGCAAAAAGGTGCTGCCCGGCGCGACGGCCTCGGGTGGCACCTTTGGTTTTTTAGCATCCGGCAATCTGCGGCCAGACCCGAGGAGGGCATATGAGCGCCCCCGCATCCAGTGCACCCACGGCTTCCAACGCCCTGTTCGATACGTTCGCGCGCGCGCCGCTGGCGTTCGAGCGAGGCGAAGGCGCCTGGCTCTTCACGCCCGAGGGCGAGGCCTATCTGGACTTTTCCGCCGGCATCGCCGTCAACTCCCTCGGCCACGCCAATCCGACGCTCGTCGCTGCCCTGACCGAGCAGGCCGGCAAGCTCTGGCACACGTCCAACCTGTTCCGCATTCCGGGCCAGGAGCGCCTCGCCGAGCGCCTCGTCGCCGCCAGCTTCGCCGACCGCGTCTTCTTCGCCAATTCGGGCGCGGAAGCGAACGAGTGTGCGATCAAGACGGCCCGGCGCTATCATTATGTCAACGGCCAGCCCGAGCGCTTCCGCATCATTACCGTCGAGGGCGCCTTCCACGGTCGGACGCTCGCGACACTCGCGGCCGGCGGCCAGCAGAAATATCTCGATGGCTTCGGCCCGAAGGCCGAAGGCTTCGATCAGGTCCCCTTCGGTGACATCTCGCTGATCAAGGCCGCCGTGACGCCCGAGACGGCCGCGATCATGATCGAACCCATCCAGGGCGAGGGTGGCGTGCGCGCCTTCTCCAACGGCTACCTGCGTGAACTGCGGGCCCTTTGCGACGCCGAGGGCCTGCTCTTGATCATGGACGAGGTCCAGACGGGCGTCGGCCGCATCGGCAAGCTGTTCGCCTATGAGTGGACCGGCATCACGCCCGATATCCTGACGCTCGCGAAGGGTATCGGCGGCGGCTTCCCGCTCGGCGCGTGCCTTGCGACCAACGAAGCGGCCAAGGGGATGACGCCCGGCACGCATGGCACGACCTTCGGCGGCAATCCACTCGCCATGGCGGTCGGCAATGCGGTGCTCGACGTCGTCCTGGCCGATGGCTTCCTGGATCATGTGCGCGAGACCGGCATCTATCTGAAGCAGCGCCTGGCAGCACTGGTCGACCAGCATCAAGATGTGTTCGACGGCGTGCGCGGCGAGGGATTGCTCGTCGGCCTGCATGGCGTCAAGCCGGTGCCGGAAATCGTTGGGGCGCTCCGTGCCGAGCACATGCTGGTCGCCGGCGCGGGCGACAATGTCGTGCGCCTGCTGCCGCCGCTCACCGTCGGCCGCGATGAAGTCGACGCTGCCATCGCGAAGCTCGAGGCGGCTGCCGCCGCGCTTGCGCCGGCGCGGCTCGAAGCCTGAATCGGACCATCATGACCCGGCATTTTCTCGATCTCGCCGATTTCGATTCCGCGACCCTGAACGGCATTCTCGACCGTGCGCGTACGCTACGCGAGGCGCGCGACGGCGCGCGCGACGGCGTCGGCCCCCTGGCTGGCAAGGTGCTGGCACTCGTCTTCGAGCAGCCCTCGACCCGAACCCGCGTTTCGTTCGATGTCGGCATGCGTGAGCTTGGTGGCCAGACCCTGATGCTGACCGGCGCCGAGATGCAGCTCGGCCGTGGCGAGACCATCGCCGATACCGCGCGTGTCATGTCGCGCTATGTCGATGGCATCATGATCCGCATCCTTGATCAGGACGCGCTCGCCGAGCTGGCGGCCAATGCCACGGTGCCGGTGATCAACGGGCTCACCCGCAGGTCCCATCCGTGCCAGGTGATGGCCGATATCCTGACTTTCGAGGACCATCGCGGTTCGATCAAGGGCCGCACCGTGGCCTGGGTCGGCGACAGCAACAACGTGCTCGCCTCCTGGGTCCATGCCGCTGCGCGGTTTGATTTCAGCCTGAAGATCGCGACGCCGCCCGAGCTTGCGCCCTCGCGCCGGCTGCTCGATTGGGCGCGTACGGCCAATGCGGCTGTCGTCGCTGGGGAAGAAGCCGAGTGGGCGGCCGCCGATGCGGATTGCATCGTCACGGACACCTGGGTCTCGATGGGCGACAGCGAGGCGGAGCGCCGGCACAACCTGTTGAAGCCGTACCAGGTCAACGCGCGGCTCATGGCCCGCGCCCACAAGGACGCGATCTTCATGCACTGCCTGCCCGCCCATCGCGGCGAGGAAGTGACAGCGGAGGTCATGGACGGGCCGCAGTCGGTCGTGTTCGACGAAGCCGAAAACCGCCTTCATGCGCAGAAGGGCATTCTTGCCTGGGCGATGAGCGGGGAGACGGAGTAGCCTGATGTCGGAAATCGGAAATCTCGGACCCCGCTCGGTCCAGCCGGCGGGTGATGATGCCGTGCTGCCTTTCGAGGTCGAGGGTCTCGATGTGCGCGGCCGCGTCATCCAGATGGGGCCGGCCCTTTCATCGATGCTGGCCCGGCATGATTACCCGCTACCGGTCTCCAAGCTGCTCGGCGAGGCGATCGTGCTCGGCGTCTTGCTCGGCTCGTCGCTGAAATTCGAAGGGCAGTTCCTGCTGCAGACGCAGACCGACGGCCCGGTCGACATGCTCGTCGTCGATTTCCGCACGCCCGGCAATCTCCGCGCCTATGCCCGTTTCGACGCAGAGCGCGTGGCGGAGATGGAGGCCGAGGGCACGCTGGAGCCAGCGGAACTGCTTGGCAATGGCGTCCTTGCGATGACCATCGACCAAGGCGCCCATACCAGCCGCTACCAGGGCATCGTGCCGCTCGATGGCTCAAGCCTTGAGGAGGTAGCGCACACCTATTTCGCGCAGTCGGAGCAGATCCCGACGGCGGTCCGCCTCGCAGTTGCCGAGATGATGACGCGCGAGGACGGCAAGGTGGCGCATAGCTGGCGCGCCGGCGGACTTCTGGTCCAGTTCCTGCCGCAATCGGAAGACCGGATGCGGCAGCGCGACCTGCCCGGCGGCGACGCGCCCGGCGGGCTCGACGAGGACGACGACGATGATGATGCCTGGGTCGAGGCCAAGTCGCTGGTCAGCACGACCGAAGATCACGAGCTGATCGATCCCGAAGTGCCCGCCGAGCGGCTGCTCTACCGCCTCTTCCATGAACGCGGCGTGCGCGTCTTCGACCCGACATCGGTACGCGACCAGTGTTCCTGCTCACGCGAACGCATCGTCGGTGTGCTTCGCTCGTTCTCCGCCGAGGAGATCACGGAATCGATCGAGGACGGCGCGATCACCGTGACCTGCGAATTCTGCGGCCTCAAATACACCTTCGACCCGGCCGAATTCCTGTCCTGAGCCAGCCTCGCGTCAGTGCACGACGCGGATCTGGTTGGGGAGATCGAGGGAGAAGGCCGGGATCTCGACCACGAACATTTCGCCGCTGTCGGTCTGCATCTGATAGGTGCCGACCATGATCCCGGATGGCGTCGTCAGTGGACAGCCGCTCGTATATTCGAAGCTCTCGCCGGGCTTCAGCGTCGGCTCCTTGCCGACCACGCCGCGCCCGCGGACCTCTTCGGTGCGGCCGCTGGCATCGGTGATGCGCCAGAAGCGCGAGCGGAGCTGCACGTTTTCGAGCCCCAGATTGACGATCTCGATGTGATAGGCCCAGACATAGCGGCCATCGCCGGGCGAGGACTCGTCTTCAATGAAGCTCGGCTCGACCGTGACCTGGATCGATCGCGTGACGGCACGGTACATCGGCGGCGCTCCTGCTGGAGAGCGGCTCATAGTCGAAATCGGATCGCGTCGTCAATATTGCGCAAGCGGGACGCGAGGCTGCTTGCTTGTCAGCGCGGCGCGCTCCGCTAGACTTATGGATCAAGCGCCGCGAAACCGGATTCGCCAAAAAAGGAAGGGTATCGGATATGCTGAAGGAATTTCGAGAGTTCGCCTTGCGCGGCAACATGGTCGATCTCGCGATCGGTATCATCATCGGTGCCGCCTTCAGCGGGCTAGTCCAGTCGATCGTCAATGACATCATCATGCCGATCATCGGTCGGATCACCGGCGGCATCGACTTCACCAACAAATATGTCCAACTCGCCGGCGATCCCCAGCCGACGCTCGACGCTGCCCGCAAGGCCGGCGCGACGATTGCCTATGGCAACTTCCTGACGCTCCTGATCAATTTCATCATCGTCGCCTGGATCTTGTTCATGATCGTCAAGGGCATGAATACGCTGAAGCGCCAGCAGAAGGCCGACCCCGCTCCGGCCGCCACTCCGGAAGATGTCGCATTGCTGCGCGAGATCCGCGACCTCCTCGCCACCCGTAAATAGCCGCCTTTGGCGGTTCTGCTAGCTTCAAATTCGGCCCTGGCCAGGGCTGGCGGCTGTGACGCGAGTTACAGCTCCAGCCGATCAATCTTGTTTAGCTGGGCGGATTTTGGCCGCGCCTGCGGCCGCTCCGTCGTCTCCTCTTGATCGGAACTTTCTTGACCAGTTTGCCCGCCAAGGACCGGCTCAGGCCGGAGGCTCACAGCGCCCCGGAGAGCGGGATCGTCGAGATCTTCAATTATGGCCGCGACCGTGATGGCCTGATTCCGCTCTGGGTTGGGGAGGGCGATCTGCCGACGCCGGACTTCATCGTCGACGCCGCCCGGGTGGGACTCGACGATGGCGAGACCTTCTACACACATCAGCGCGGCATTCCGGAGTTGCGTGCGGCCATCGCCCGCTATCACGAGCGCCTCTATGAACGCCCGTTCGATCCCGAGCGGTTTTTCGTCACATCGGGCGGCATGCCGGCGATCCAGATTGCCCTTCGCATGGTTGCCGGGCAGGGCGATGAGGTGGTCATCCCGACCCCGGCCTGGCCCAATTTCGGCGCTGCGACCGAGGTCGGCGGCGCGCGCGCCGTCGCGGTGCCGATGCAGTTCGGCAATGCCGGCTGGACGCTCGACCTTGATCGCTACTTCGATGCCGTGACCGAGAGCACCACGGCGCTATTCCTGAATTCGCCCTGCAATCCGACCGGCTGGACGGCGACGCGCGAGGAACTCGTGGCGATCCGCGATTTCGCGCGGGCGCGCGGGCTCTGGATCATCGCCGACGAAGTCTATACGCGCTTCGTCTATCAGGGCGAACGAGCGCCGTCCTTTTACGACATCACCGAGCCGGACGAGCCCGTGCTTTACGTGAACACGCTTTCGAAGAACTGGGCGATGACCGGCTGGCGCGTCGGTTGGCTTGGGGCGCCGCCGCGTTTCGGCCAGACGATCGAGAATCTCATCCAGTATTCAAGCTCGGGAACGCCGAAATTCCTGCAGCGCGGCGCTGTGGCCGCGCTCGACCGGGGCGATCATTTCATCGAGTTCCAGCGTGATCGTGCCATGGCGGCGCGCGAGATCGTCTGTCAGGGGCTCGAGGCAACCGGCCGCGTGCGGTTCACCTGGCCGAAGGGCGCCTTCTACCTGTTCTTTTCGGTGGACGGCGAGACGGACAGCCGCAAGCTTGGCCTTCGCCTCGTCGACGAGGCGAATGTCGGCCTAGCGCCGGGAGACGCGTTCGGGCCAGCCGGGGCGGGCTTCATGCGCATGTGCTTCCTGCGCAATCCCGATCAGGTCGCCGAGGCGACGGATCGCCTGGCCGACTGGCTGGTCTAGAAAGACCAAGGCGGCGACGATCGCCCGCTTGGGCCATCGCCGTCGCGAGACGATCAGCCGCCGGAGGTCGAGACCGCGAGACGCTCGACGCCTTCCATCGCGCGCTGCGGGATCGCCGGCGTGCGGCCAAGCGGCAGCCAGAGGCGGCGCCAGACATCGACCAGCGCATCGCGGAGGCCGAGGATCAGCGCCTCGTCATGGCAGGGCGTCGGCGTGATGCGTAGCCGCTCGGTGCCGCGCGGCACGGTCGGGTAGTTGATCGGCTGGATATAGATGCCATGCTCCTCGAGCAGCATGTCCGAAGCCTTCTTGCAAAGGTCCGGATTGCCGACGAACAACGGCACGATATGCGTTTCCGATGGCATGACCGGCAAGCCGGCATGGATCAACACCGACTTCGTGCGCTGTGCGTAATGCTGCTGGAGCGCACGTTCGGTCTGCGACATCTTGAGATGGCGGATCGAGGCGGTCGCGGCAGCGGCGATCGCCGGCGGCAGCGCGGTCGTGAAAATGAAGCCCGGCGCATAGGATCGCACCGCGTCGACAATCGCCCGGCTCGCGGTGATATAGCCGCCCAGCGCCCCGAACGCCTTGGCAAGCGTTCCCTCGATCACGTCGATCCGGTGCATGACGCCGTCGCGCTCGGCAATGCCGCCGCCGCGTGGCCCGTACATGCCAACCGCATGCACTTCGTCGATATAGGTCATCGCGCCGTATTTTTCGGCGAGGTCGCAGATGCCGGCGATCGGCGCGACGTCGCCGTCCATTGAATAGACGCTTTCGAAGACGATCAGCTTGGCGCGGCCCGGCGCCGTCTCAGCCAGTAGTTCCTCGAGATGATCGAGATCGTTATGGCGGAAGATCTTCTTTTGCGCACCCGAGCGACGCACGCCCTCGATCATCGAGGCGTGGTTGAGCTCATCCGAGAAGATGACGCAATCGGGCAGCAGACGGGCCAGCGTTGAAATGGCCGCTTCGTTCGAGACGAAGCCGGATGTGAAGACAAGGCCGGCTTCCTTGCCATGCAGGTCCGCGAGTTCCTGCTCCAGTTCGACGAGCGGATGGGTCGTGCCGGAGATGTTGCGCGTGCCGCCAGCCCCAGCACCCATGCCCTGCGCCGCGGCGACCATCGCGCCGACGACGTCCGGATGCTGGCCCATGCCGAGATAGTCGTTCGAGCACCAGACGGTGATTTCACGCTGGCCGCGCTCGGAGCGCCAGATCGCATGCGGGAAGCGGCCCACGATCCGCTCGAGATCGGCGAAGACGCGATAGCGCTTCTCGCTGTGGAGAGCCTCGATCGCGTCCACGAAGAACGACTGATAATCCATGAACTCGGCCTGCTGCCTAGAAGAGTTGCAAACTAGCGGAGGGCGTCGAATCTGTCCAATGAAGCCGGCCAGCGTCGGCATTCACTTTCCTGTAACTGGTCCTTCACCTAGGCCTCTACGGCCCGTACCGCCATGACGCAATTTAGCGCACGCCGTTTGGCGGGCTTTGATCCAGGTCACAGCCCGGCTCGGAATCGAGATCGGCAGACGTCGGCCCAGGCTGACTGCCGCTCGAAAACAACAATGCCGGCCTGAGGCCGGCATTGTCGATTAGGCGGGGCGTCTTGGACTAGAACGCGTACTTCATCGCGAGGGCGAGGTTGATCTTGTCGCCGTAGTAGCCGTCGCCGGTGTTCTTCCAGGAATAGCCGAGATTGACGTTGAGTTTCGCGGCGTCGCTGAACGCATAGGTCAGGCCGGTGGCGACCTTCGGCGTCTGCCACTGATAGTCGAACGCATCGCGCCAACGCAGGTTGAACACGTTCCACGACCACTGCTTGTTGAGCTTCAGGTCGCCGGCGAGATAGAGAGCGTAGTAGAGCGCGCTCGAGTCGCCGTCATCGCCGAGGCCGGTGGCATCCCACGTCTCGCCGAGGGCGGCCTGCGGCGTCAGCGTGAAGTCACCGAACTTGAACTTATAGCCGACACCGCCTTCAGCATAATATTGCTGGGTGCTGTCATTCTTCAACGTCGCCTGGAAAGACCCGTTGAGCACCCAGTTCTGGTCGAAGGTATAGCCGAGGCTCGCCTTGATCGCGGTATCGGCGTAGTTGCCGGCGGTGTTCTTGCCCTTGGTAACGGCATAGAATTCCGGGCTGACCTCGAGGCCGACCGACCAGTTGAGCATCGCGTTAGGCGCCTTGACGGGGCCGAGATCGGCCGGGGCAAGGTCGGCTGCGAACGCCGGCGCGGCGCTGAGCGCCAGCGTGGACGTAAGCATCAATGTGGCAAGTGTGCGCATAGGCATTTCCTGTTTCGGCGGCCGCATCGTCGCGATGCCCCGCCTCGGATCCCACCCCGCCCGGACCCTAATCCCGCTGGTTAACAACGGGTTATGATCGCGCCGCCACACCCCACCGTCATAAACTAGTCATCATTGGTCACATTCCGTCACGGCCTTCTGCCGCGCCCTTGACGGATAGTGCTCAGGCCCTGTCGAGGGCGGCGCTGATATCCTCGATCAGGTCGTCAGGATCCTCCAGCCCGATCGACAGGCGCAGCATGCCCTGCGTGATACCAAAGCCAAGCCTTGCCTCCTCGCTGAGCCGCTGATGCGTCGTGGTCGAAGGATGGGTGATGAGGCTCTTCGCATCGCCGAGATTGTTGGAAATCTTGATGATTTCCAGTGCGCTGGCAACGCGGAAGGCTGCCTCCTTGTCGCCATCGACCTCGAAAGCGATCAGCGTCGATCCCCCCTTCATCTGCCGCGCGATGATCGCGGCCTGCGGATGGTCGGCGCGGCCGGGATAGATGAGCTTCGTGACCTTGGGATGCGCCGCGATGACATCGGCCACGCGGGCCGCCGTGGCGGTTTGTCGCTGGACGCGGATTTCCAGCGTCTCAAGGCCCTTCAACAGAACCCAGGCATTGAACGGCGAGAGGCTCGGGCCGGTCTGACGCAGGAAATTGTGCAGGTGGTCGGTGACATAGGCCTCGTCGGCCGAAAGGATGATGCCGCCGAGAACGCGGCCCTGGCCGTCGATATGCTTGGTGGCGGAATAGACCACGACATCGGCGCCGAGTTCGATCGGCGACTGCAGGATGGCCGTGGCGAAGACGTTGTCGACGACGAGGCGCGCGCCGGCGGCATGCGCGATGTCGGCGACGGCGGCGATGTCGATGACTTCGAGCGTCGGATTGGTTGGGCTCTCGAGGAAGAAGGCCTTGGTGTTCGGGCGCACGGCGTCGCGCCACTGGTCGAGATCGGTACCGTCGACCAGCGTCGAGGCGACGCCGAAGCGCGGCAGCAGGTCCTCCACGACATAGAGACACGACGAGAACAGCGCCTTGGCGGCGACGACATGGTCACCGGCCTTCAGCATCGAAACCAGCGAGGCGGTGACGGCGGCCATGCCGCTCGCCGTCGCCCGCGCGGCGGCCGCGCCTTCGAGAAGGCGCATCCGCTCCTCGAACATGAAGACGGTCGGGTTGGAAAAGCGCGAATAGATGAAGCCCGGGCTCTCGCCCTTGAAGCGGGCCTCGGCCGCTTCCGCGTCGTCATAGGCAAAGCCCTGCGTCAGGAACAGCGCCTCGGACATCTCGCCGAACTGCGAGCGGAGCGTGCCGCCATGGACGAGTTCGGTGGCGGGGCGGCGGCGGCGAGGAGAGGGCGTGTCGGCCATTGCAAGTTTCCCGATACAAAAATCCCGACCAGCGGCCGGGAGCAAAAGATCGGGATACGGGTTCGCCGCAACCGACCTTTTAGCGACCTTGTTTAACGTGGCGGCAAGCCGGTCGGCTCAAAGGACCACGAACTGACATTTCTGATAGGCCGCTTGCGCGGCGCCGTCAATTGGCTGATCGGGCCCGGCTTCGCCGGCTTGGCGGGCCGCAGGACTTCCTTTAAGCAAGGGCGCGCCCGTCAAAGGGCAGAGGACTGCGGGGACGGGCGCGCATGGCCGGCACGATCAATATGGGCATCCTTTCGGACCGGCAGATCCGGACTGCGTTCCTGGAGGGCTGGATCGCCTCGGAAAAGCCGCTGGACGGCGACCAGATCCAGCCCGCGAGCCTCGATCTTCGCCTCGGCGCTGTCGCCTATCGCGTCCGGGCGTCGTTCCTGCCGGGTCCGACCGTCACCGTCGCCGATCGCATTCAGCAATTGCGGCTGCACGAAATCGATCTGACGCGCGGCGCCGTGCTCGAAACCGGCTGCGTCTATATCGTGCCGTTGCTCGAGAGCCTGGCGCTTCCGGGCGAAATCGAGGCTTCGGCCAATCCGAAATCCTCGACCGGCCGGCTCGATATCTTCACGCGCGTGATCACCGACCGCGCGCAGGCTTTCGACACGATCCCTCCCGGCTACAACGGCCCGCTCTATCTCGAGGTCAGCCCGCGCACCTTCCCGATCCTCGCGCGGACAGGCTCGCGTTTGTCGCAGATCCGCTTCCGCCGGGGCGACACGCGCCTTTCCGATGCAGCGCTGACGGCGCTGCATGACGCCGCGCCGATCACGGATCGGAAGCCGATGATCGCCAACGGACTCTGCCTCTCGATCGATCTCGAAGGCAGCGGCGCGATCGTCGGCTACCGTGCCAAGCGTCACACCGACGTCGTCGATGTCGACCAGCGCGCGGCGCTCGACATGCTGGATTTCTGGGAGCCGATCAGCCGCCGCGGCCGCGCCGAGCTCATCCTGGACCCCGACCAGTTCTATATCCTCGTCTCGCGCGAGGCGGTGCATGTGCCGCCCGAACATGCCGCCGAGATGGTCGCCTTCGACCCGCTGGTCGGAGAGTTCCGCGTCCACTATGCCGGCTTCTTCGATCCGGGCTTCGGCAACAGCGCCGCCGGCGGCGCCGGCAGCCGCGCCGTGCTAGAAGTGCGCAGCCACGAGGTGCCGTTCATCCTCGAACACGGCCAGACCGTCGGCCGCCTCGTCTATGAGACGATGTCGGAACGCCCGGCCGTCCTCTATGGCGCCGGTGCCGGCTCGAACTATCAGGCGCAGGGCCTGAAGCTTTCGAAGCATTTCCGCCTGGGCTAGGGTCCGGGGCCTAGTCCACCGTCAGCGCGACCGTTCCAAGGCCGTCGATCTCGATCCGCGCCGTGTCGCCCGCATCGAGCCAGCGCGTCTCGACCAGGCTGCCGGTCAGCACGATCTCGCCGGCTTCGAGCCGCCGCCCGCGTGTAGCGAGGCTGGCAGCGAGCCATGCCACGGCTGCAAAGGGATGGCCGAGCACATCCGCGCCGATGCCGCGGCCGCGCGCTTCGCCATTGATCATCGTCGTGCCGCGAACCGCTGCGAGGTCAGGCAGCGCATCCCTCGCGACCGGCCGGCCGAGGACGCAGCCGGCGGCGAAGAAGTCGTCGGCGACGAGCGTCGGTGCGCCAAGCGTTCGCCAGTCCGCATAGCGATCGTCGACGATCTCGATCGCGGCCATCGCAGAGTCGATCGATGCGGCCACGGTTTCGAGATCTGGCGTGCCGCCGCGGCCGTCGAGCGGCTGCGCAAGGCGCACGGCGATCTCGCACTCGATGCCGATGCGGCGATAGTCGCGCGCACTCGCTTGTGCCGGTGTGTCGCTGCGGGTCCCCGCGAAGAGGCCGGCTGCGCAGGGCGCATCAATGCCGAGATAGGTCTGCATCACCTGGGTCGTGCAGCCGATCTTCCAGCCGATCCGGCGCCCGAAGCGTGTTGAAGCGAGCCGTTCATGCACCCGGTCCTGGACCTGGTAGGCAGCGGTCATGTCCGCGGGCCGGTCTGCCTCGTGCAGCGGCACGACGGCGGTGCCGTCCAGCCGATGTCCGGCAAGGATCGATGCTGCGGCCTCGATCGGCATGGTCGTGTCTCCAAAGATACTATGGCGGCCTTCTCTTGCGGTCGCTTTGGCTTGCTCTTGCCGGATGCCGTGGTCCATGTTGAGAAGGGGGCGGGAAGAGCATTCGGGAGGCGATCTTCATGTATGTCGGCGTCGAGGGAAAGGTGCTGCTGGTGACGGGCGGCACGCAGGGCGTCGGAAGGGCGATCGCCATGGAAGCCGGACGGTCGGGCGCCGAGGGCGTCATGATCACCGGTCGCAACCTGCGCCGCGGCGCAGCCGTGGCCGAGGAGCTGGAGGCGCTCGGCGTCGAGGCCGGCTTCGTCGATGCAGCGCTCGATGATCCCGATGCGCCGGCGGCGATCTTTCAGGCCACGCTCGACCGTTTCGGCCGCATCGACGCGCTGGCCAATGCCGCTGCGCTCACGGAGCGTGGCTCGGTCGCCGATGCGGATATCGATTTCTTCGACCGGATGTTCGCCGTGAACACCCGCGCTCCGCTCTTCCTGATGCAGGAGCTGATCCGGCATCTGCGCGAGCGGCGCGCGCATGGATCGATCGTCAACATCCTCTCGGTCAACGCCCATGGCGGCACGGCCGACCTTGGCATCTATGCCGGCAGCAAGGCTGCGCTGGCGACGCTCACCAAGAATGCGGCCTATTCGCATCGCTTCGATCGCGTCCGCATCAATGGCATCCTGCTCGGCTGGGCCGATACGCCGGGCGAACGCGAAATGCAGTCGTCGCGGCTCGGCAAGGGCGAATGCTGGCTGGCTCAGGCCGAGGCCACGCAGCCCTGGGGGCGGCTGATCAAACCGGAAGACGTTGCCCGCCTCGCGATGTTCCTGTTGTCGGATACGTCGATCCCGATGACGGGTTCGCTTGTTGACCAAGAGCAGAGCTACGTTCTCGGCGTCAGGGACTGAGCCGTCTCCGCCATTTCCCGACCGGACCTGCCATGCCACACCATAGTGACCTGACCGACCAGGCGATCCTGCTTGCTCTTTTCGAGGCGGCGCTCGCCGCCGCATTGCCGGACGGGCGTTTCGAGGGACATTTGCCGGATCCGCCGAAGGGGCGCGTGATCGTGCTCGGCGCCGGCAAGGGCGCTGCGCGGATGGCGGCGGCATTCGAGGCGGCGTGGATCGGAGCCGGTCACGCGCCGCCGGAGGGGCTCGTCGTTACCCGCTACGGCCATCGAGAGCCGACGCAGTTCATCGAAGTTGTCGAAGCGGCGCATCCTGTCCCCGACGCCGCCGGATTGATGGCCTCAGAGCGCATCCTGGCCCGCGCCAAGGAGGCCGGACCCGATGATCTCGTCGTTTTCCTGATGTCGGGCGGGGCTTCGGCCTTGATGGCGCTGCCGGCGGCCGGGCTGACGCTGGAAGACAAGCAGCGCATCAACAGGGCGCTGTTGAAGAGTGGAGCGCCGATCGGCGCCATGAATCGCGTGCGGAAGTCGCTGTCGGCGATCAAGGGCGGCCGTCTTGCCGCGGCGGCGGCCCCGGCCCGGATGATCACCTATCTGATTTCGGACGTGCCGGGCGATGATCCCGGCGCGATCGGCTCGGGTCCGACCATCCCCGAAGCCTCCGATGCGGAGGATGCGCTCGCGATCCTCGCCGAGCATGGCATCGCGGTCGATGACCGGATCGCCGCGGCCATGCGGGCCAATATCGTCTCCGCCGGTGCAGGCGGCGAGGTCGTGATGCTGGCGACGCCCAAGATGGCGCTCGACGCGGCGGCGGTGAAGGCGCGCGAAATGGGGCTCGCCACGCTTGTGCTCGGCGACGCGCTGGAGGGCGAGGCGCGCGACGTTGCCCGTGTCCTTGCTGCCATCGCAACCTTCGCCAAGGCACATGGCGAGCCTCTGGCTCCTCCAGGTGTGATCCTCTCGGGCGGCGAGACGACCGTCACCGTGCGCGGAACAGGGCGCGGCGGCCGCAATGCCGAGTTCCTGCTGGCCCTCGCTTTGGCGCTTGGCGACCAAGAGGGCATCGCGGCCATCGCCTGCGACACGGACGGCATCGACGGCTCGGAGGACAATGCCGGCGCCTGGTTCGAGGCCGGATTGCTCGCGGCCGCGCGGTCCATCGGCCTCGACGCCGCCGCCTTTCTCGCCAACAATGACGGCTATGGATTTTTCGCCACGCTGGACCGCCTGGTCGTCACCGGACCGACGTTGACGAATGTCAATGATTTCCGCGCCATTCTGATACGCTGACTGCGACCGCGGGGTCTGCCCTTGGCGAAGCGTGCCGTGGGTCTTAAGAGGATCAGATCGCGCCGGGACGCGGAACGATGACGGACCAGGTGACCCAACCGAGCGGCTTCGGCCGGAGCTACAAGCATGTCGCGCGCCGTATCGTCGCCTCGCGTCGCGACGGCATGGCCGATAACCAGCTTGGCCTGGTGCTGACCTTCGTTGCAGGCGCCGTCAATGCGGGCGGCTTCTTCTATGTCGGGCAGTATACGTCGCATATGTCGGGCATCGTCGCGGCGATCGCCGATCATGTCGTGCTGGGGCTTGGCGATCTTGTTCTCGCAGGGCTGATCGCATTCGGCGCCTTCACGCTGGGCGCCGCAACCTCGGCCATCCTGATCAACTGGGGCCGGCGCCACTATGTCAGCACGCAATATGTGCTGCCGATCTCGCTAGAATGCGTGCTGCTGCTGGTCTTCGGCGCGCTGGTCGGACCGACGCTGCCGGCTTCCCTCGTGCAGCCGCTCGGCATTCCGCTGCTCTGCTTCATCATGGGATTGCAGAACGCCACGGTGACCAAGATTTCGGGCGCGCGCATCCGCACGACCCATGTCACCGGCATGGTAACCGATCTCGGCATCGAAATCGGCAAGTTCGGCTATGAGTTGGTTGGCCGCTTCCGACCGGATGATCATCGGCCCCCGGTCGCTGCCGATCGCCCGAAGCTGGCTCTGCTGTCCTCGCTACTCGGCGCTTTTATCTGCGGCGGCATCGTCGGCGCGCTCGGCTTCAGCCGCATCGGCCCGGCAGTCGCGACCTTGCTGGCGCTGGTGCTTGCGGCTCTGGTCGCCCCGTCATGGGGCGAAATCTTGCGTCACCGACGCCGCCTGCGGCGTCGGCAACGACGCAGCCGCGCCTAGCGATCGTCCTCGTCTTCGTCGAGGCCTTCGGTCTCGACCACCGCCTCGGCCTCTGAATTGGGCCGTCCATCGGTATCAAAGATCGTGTCGAGGAAGGCTGCGTTGGCCCGTTCGTCAACCGGCGGGACTGTCGGATAGGCGGGCGGCTCGGCACTGGGCGCGGACTTGACGTCGTAGACCGCCGCGTTCATCAGCGGACCCTTGATCGGCGCGTCATTCACGGCGCTCTTGACTTCGTCTTTGGGCATGAAAACCTCCTTGGTCGACTATGAAAACGAGCCGGGCCGGCGCTCGTTCCGTGGCGCGCCAAATTTGCGGCCGAGCGCTGCAGCCGGCCGGCCAACCCGGGGGATATGTTGAGACGACCGATATTCCTGATCTGTGCAGCTGCGATCGTCCTCTCCATGGCGGGCTCAGCCCGCGCCGACGATGCGGCAGGCTTCGACCATACGCTTCTCGGCCCGCTTCTGAGCGATAGCCGCGATGGGATCACGGTGCGCGTCGCGGTGCCGAGCGCGAAGGCGGTCGATACGATCCTCGGCATGCCGGCGATCGAGAAGGGCATCCAGCCCGTTTATGTCGAGATCGAAAACGGCAGCGACGACCCGCTCTGGTACATGCCGATCACCATGGACGAGGCTTATTTCTCGCCTTCGGAGCTCGCCTATCGCTTCCATGATTCCCTGCACCTAGAGCGCAGCATCGACAATGCCAAGCGGGCGGAACAACTGGCCATGCCGATGGTGATCGCGGCCGGCGCGACAGCATCCGGCTTCGTCTACACGCATCTCGAAACCGGCCTCAAATTCGTGACGGTCGGCATGCTCAAGGACGGCAACGAGATCGATGTCCGCTTCATCATTCCCGTTGCCGGCCCGGCCTATGCGACGCCGCAACTCGGGCCGGACCATATGCCGGTGACAGCCACGATCGAGGATGTCGACCTGCCGACGCTAAAGGCGCGCATCGAGGCGATGCCCTGCTGCACGACGAACGCCGCGGGTGATCGCAATGGCGACCCGCTCAACCTCGTCGTCATCGGCGATGGCATCGACACGCTGTTTCCCTTTGTCGGGCGCGGCTGGCACCTGACCGAGCCGCTCGACCTGCACAGCGCGATCGATACGGCGAAATCCTTCCTGATCGGGACGGAATACGCGACGTCGCCGGTCAGCCCGCTCTACGCCTTCGGGCGGCACCAGGACATCGCGCTCGAGAAGGCGCGTGGCTCCATCAACGAGCGCAACCATATGCGCTTCTGGCTGACGCCGCTGCGCTATGAGGGCCAGAATGTCTGGATCGGACAGATCAGTCGCGACATCGGCGTCGAGCTCACCGACAAGTCCTGGTATCTGACGACCCACAAGATCGGCCCGGAGGTCGATTTCGACCGCGACTACCTGTTGCAGGACATGCTGAAGAGCGGCTCGATCTCGCATTTCGGCTATGCCGCCGGTGTCGGCGTTTCGCGCCTTCCCGATCCGCATGTCAACCTGACAGGCGATCCCTATGTCACCGACGGGCGCCGCCTCGCGATCATGCTCGACGACAACGGCGGCCTCGTCCGCGGGGCTGATGCGCTCGAATGGGATAAGCTGCCGCTGCCGGTCCAATGAGGCCGCCGGATGCTTCGGGAATGACGGGACGGATCGCCGACCTCTGGTCTGCTGTCCGCCCGCCTCCCGACGGTCGCCCGCCCGCTCATCCCTCCGCGAGTGCGTGAAAATTGCCATCCGGGTCCTTGAACCAGGCGATCTTCATGCCGTGCCCGACATGGAGGTCGCCCTTGATGGTCATCCCGCCCCCTGGATAGTGCTCGAAGGTGACCCCTGCGGCGGCGAGCCGCTCGACCAGCGCCTCGATCCCGTTCGGGATGGTCCAGGTGACGGCTGTCGCCCGGTTCGTACCGGCAAAATCCGACACATAGACGAGGAGCGAGGTCGAACCGGCCCGGTAGACGGCCGTTCCCGGCCGGCTCTTGCCGTAAGGTTGCAGCCCGAGCACGCCTTCATAGAAGGCGCGGGCGACGCCGAGATCGCCGACTGCGATCGTGGCAATGGGATCGTAAGTGCCGAGCATGCTGGATCTCCTTCCGCAAATGTCCCGTCCTTGCCAAGGACGTTTGGCGAAGGCCCGGCCCGACAGGTCCATCAACCGGGCGGCGGCTCGCCGGCTTCGCCCGGTTCCGTCTGCGTGATCAGCCGCGAGCCGCGCTGATTGCGCAGATACACCCAGAGCCAGCTCAGAGCGACGGCGATGCGGTGACGGACGCCGATCAGGAAGAAGACATGCGCGATGCCCCAGATCCACCAGGCGAGCGCACCGGAAAGACGGATCCAGCCGAAATCGATGACGGCGCGTCGTTTGCCGATCGTCGCGAGGCTGCCGTCGTGGCGATAGCGGAAGGGGCTGACAGGCTCGCCGGCGAGCCGTGCGCGGATCGCCTTGGCGGCGTGCCGTCCGGCCTGCTTGGCGGCTGGCGCGATGCCCGGCACCGGCTTGCCGTTCGGCGCCGCGATGGCAACCGTGTCGCCGATCGCGAAGATTTCGGGATGACCGGGCACCGAGAGATCGGGCAACACCTCGATCCGGCCGGCGCGATCATGGGCGGCACCGAGCCACTCGGCAGCGGGGGATGCCTGCACGCCGGCCGCCCAGATTACCGTCGCGGCGTGGATCCGTTCCTCGCCCATGACGATGCCGTCGGCATCGCAGAGCGTCACGGCGACGCCGAGCGCCACCTCGACGCCGAGCCGCTCCAGGGCCGCCTTGGCGAATTCCGACTGCGCCTCCACGAAGGCCGGTAACAGTCGCGGCCCCGCTTCGACGAGGACGATCCGCGTCTCCAGCGTGTCGATATGGCGGAAATCGCGCTTCAGCGTGTCGCGCGCCAATTCGGCGATCGCCCCGGCAATCTCGACGCCTGTCGGTCCGCCGCCGACGATCGCGAAGGTGAGCAACGCCTGCTGGCGGACGGGATCGTGCTCAGCCTCGGCGCGTTCGAACGCCGTCAGAATACGGCGACGGATCGTCGTCGCGTCCTCCAGCGTCTTGAGCGCTGGCGCGAACCGCTCCCAGTCGTCATGGCCGAAATAGGAATGACGCGCGCCGGTCGCGATGACCAGCATGTCATAGGGGACAGGATCGAGATCCTTGAGCATCACGAGGCGGCGCTGGGTGTCGATGCCTGTCGCGGTCGCCATCAGCACGGAGACTTCCGGCCGGTCGCGGAAAAGGAAGCGGATCGGCCAGGCAATGTCGGACGGTGTCAGCGAGGCGGTGGCGATCTGGTAGAGCAGGGGCTGGAACAGGTGATGGTTGCGGCTGTCGATGACCGTGATGTCGACCGCCGCGCCTCGAAGGCCGCGGACCAGCTCGATCCCGCCGAAGCCGCCTCCGATGACGACGATCCGGGGCCGTGATGCTTCGGCGCTGCTCATCGAGGCCAGTCCTTTCACGCGCTCCTCCGACGGTCGTTCCGCGCCAGTCTTTCATGACCCGGCCGTTCCGGCGAGCCGGAAAACGGATGCTCATGAAGCTCGCGGATGCGAAATAATCGACCTCGCTGTTGACGTCGGGGTGGCCTATTCAAGAACATGTGACCACCGACAATCGCCGTCCGCGACGGTCGACTTGCGAGATGAGCCTGATGTCAGTCGTTCCCACGCCCCTGGCTGTCGCGCTTGCCGATGTCAGCAAGAGCTATGGCGGCCGTATCGTGGTCTCGGATGTGACGCTGGATGTTCGCAAGGGCGAATTTCTGGCCATTCTCGGCCCCTCCGGCAGCGGCAAGACGACAATCATGCGGCTCATCGGCGGCTTCGAGGCGCCCGATCGCGGCCGCATCCTCATCGCTGGCGAGGACGTGACCAACGTTCCGGCCGAGCGGCGGCGCGTCAACACCGTCTTCCAGAGTTACGCCCTCTTTCCGCATCTCTCCGTGCTCGACAATGTCGCCTACGGACCGCGCATGCAGGGCCTCGGCCGCTCGGCGCGGCGGGACAAGGCGATGGAGATGCTGGCGCTCGTCCGCCTCGCCGATGTCGCGGGCCGCAAGCCGCACCAGCTTTCGGGCGGCATGCAGCAGCGGGTCGCGCTTGCCCGGGCCCTTGCCAATGATCCGGCCGTGCTGCTGCTCGACGAGCCCCTCGGCGCGCTCGATCGCAAGCTGCGCGACGAGATGCAGCGCGAACTGCGCCGCGTCCAGGCCGAACTCGGCGCCACCTTCATCTATGTGACGCATGACCAGGACGAGGCTTTCGGCATGGCCGACCGGCTCGCGGTCATGCGCGATGGGTCTTTCGTGCAGATCGGCCCGCCGGCCGAAGTCTATGACCGGCCCGCGAATGCCTGGGTCTCGCGCTTCGTCGGAAGCGCCAATGCGCTGCCGGCGCGGGTCGAGCACCAGGGCGACCGGCCGGCGCTGCGCTCCGATCTCGGGCCGCTTGAAACCGGGTTTCTCGCAGAAGGCCTCGCGCCCGGCGATACCGCGGTGGTGCTGGTCAGGCCCGAGGCGACGCATTTCGTCCCAGCTGGCGGGTCGACGGGGCCGAACCGCATCGCGGCGCGTCTTGTCGACAGCGTCGCCATCGGCCCGGCGCTGCGCCTTCGCGCCATCACCGCCGGCGGCCTCGCGTTCGAATCGATCGAATCTCGGCCGCTCGGCCTCGCCCATGGCGCGGCGCTGGCGCCGGGTGATGCCGTCCTCGTCACGTTCGAAGCCGACGCCGCTCGCGCCTATCGCGACGATCGAACCGGCTGACCTCACCTCGAAAGGAACCAAGCAATGACAGTGGACTTTCGCCGCCGCGGCTTTCTGAGCCGCCGCTCCGTTCTTGGCCTGCTCGGCGCCGCCCCCGCGACGGCTGCCCTTTCGGCCGCGTTCCCCGGCGCCTTCCGCGCGGAGGCCGCGGGAAGCGGCCAGCTCAATGTCTATTCGTGGCCGGATTATTTCTCGACCGGCAATCTCGAGGCCTATGCCAAGAAGTCCGGCGTCACGCCCAACATCACGACCTATGATTCCAACGAAACGCTGTTTGCCAAGTTGAACAGCCCGGCCGGCGCCGGCTTCGACATCGTCATTCCCTCGTCGAGCTGGATCAAGCAACTCGCTGACAAGGGACTTCTGGAAGAGATCGACCACAGCAAGCTGAACCTTGCCTCGCTCGACCAGGACCTGCTGAACCGCGACTACGACCCGAGCAACAAATATTCGATCCCGAAGGACTGGGGCCTGCTCGGCGTTGTCTACGATCCCGAAGCCGTCGGCGGCGAGATCGAGACCTGGGAAGATTTCTTCAAGGCCGGCGAAAAGCCGGGCGTCTCGGGCAAGGTTCGCCTGTCGGATTCGGGCTGGGAGACGATCGGGCCGGAGCTCTGGTTGCAGGGCAAGGACTGGAACACGGCAACGCCGGACGAGATCAAGGCGGCCGGCGAGCGATTGAAGGGCTTCGCCAAGCATGTGAAGTCGTTCTCCGGCCTCGATCCGAACCAGGTTGCCAATGGCTCGATCGTGCTGGCCCAGACCAATAACGGCACCGCGCGCGCGGCGATCGGCCTCAATCCCAAGCTGAAATGGGTCGTGCCCGGCCCGTTCAGCGAGCTCTGGGTCGACAACTACGCGATCGTCAAGAACGCGCCGAATATCGATCAGGCCTATGACTTCCTTGCCTACCAGCTCCAGCCGGACGTGCAGCTCGAGGAGACACAATATATCGGCTTCCCGGCGGCACTCGCCGGGCTCAAGGAAAAGCTCCCGGCCGACACAAAGAATGTCGACATCATTTTCGGCGGCAAGGACCTCGACTTCAAGAAGCTGACCTCCTTCGTCGTCAATCCGGAGACGATCGGCACCTATCTTCAGGTGCAGACCGAGATCCAGGCGGCGGCCGGCGGCTGAGCGTGACTGCGGTCGAAATCACAGGCCATCCAAGGAACCCCGGCGGCGCCTCCGCCGGGGCTCTGGCGCCGCGCGCCACGGACCACATGCTCGCGGCCATACCGACGCTGTGGCTGGCGGTGTTCTTTCTGGCGCCGCTTGCCTTCACGGTCGTCTTCTCATTTGGCCGCTCGACCTTCGGCGGCGTCGAACTCGGCTTCACGCTCGACAATTACGCCACCGCCCTCTCGGGCTTCTATGGCGCGACCTTCCTGCGCACAGTCATCTTCGCCGCATCGGCCTCGGCGCTTTGCCTCGCCGCAGCCTATCCCGTCGCCTATTTTATCGCGCGGCACACCAGCCGGCGGCGCACTCTGGCGATCCTGCTGATCCTCATTCCCTATTTCTCGAGCTTCCTCATCCGCGTGATGGCGCTGCACATGCTGATGTCACGCGGCGGGGCCAGCGAGATCGTGCTGAACGCGCTGCATCTCCATGATGGTCCGCTCGACATCCTCGATACGCAGACCGCCGTCTTCATCGGCATGGTCTATGCCTATCTGCCGATCGCCATCGTCCCGCTCTTCGTCGTGCTCGACCGGATTCCGCGCCCGCTGATCGAGGCAAGCCGCGATCTCGGCGCCTCGCGTTTGAAGACGTTTCTGTTCGTGACCTTGCCGCTCTCTCGCCCTGGCATTGCGACGGCCGTCCTGCTGACCGCTGTGCCGATGCTGGGCGAAATGGTGATCCCGAAGCTCCTCGGCGGCAGCCGCGGCGTGCTGATGGGGCAGGCGATCGCCTCCCAATATCTCCAGTCGCAGAACTATCCCCTTGGCTCGGCCATGGCGGTCCTGGTTCTGATCGCGGTCGCTGTCATCGTGCTTGCGCTCGCCCGCCTTACCAAGGGCTTCGACGAGGTGGCGGCGTGAGCGCGGAGGGGGCACGCATCGGGGATTGGCGCAGCCGCATTCCGGATGCAGCGCTGCTCATCTGGTATGGCGTCGCCGTCTTCTTCCTGTTCGCGCCGATCGTTGCTGCAATCGTCTATTCGTTCAATACGGGTGTCGTGAACAAGCAGACCGCGACCTGGACCGGCTGGACGCTGCATTGGTATCCGGCAGCCTGGTACGATCTCTCGCTGCGCCGTTCGGTGGAGCAGAGCTTCATCGTTGCCTTCTGGACCGCGCTGGTCTCGGTCATCGTCGGCGCCGCACTCGGCTATGCGATGGTCCGCCATCCCGTGGCTAGCGTTCGCCGCCTGCTTGCCGGGCTCACTTATGTGCTGCTGATCGTGCCGGAATCGGTCATCGGCGTATCGTTGCTGCTCTTCTATGCCGTGACGCGGATCCCGCTCTCGACGGCGACCCTGGTCGCCGGTATCACGCCGCTTACCATCGCCGTGGTCGCCCTCATCATGCGCGCTCGCGTGCTGACGCTCGACCGCCGCATCGAGGAAGCCGCCGCCGATCTCGGTTCGTCGCGGCTGACGACGATCCGCCTGATCATCCTGCCGCAGGTGGCGCCCGCTTTGCTCGCCGGCGCCGTGATGGCTTATACCTTTGCCTTCGACAATCTCGTCGTCTCGGCCTTCCTGACGACGCCGCAGGTCAATACGCTGCCGGTCTATCTCTATGGCAGCCTGCAATATGGTCCCTCGCCGGCGGTCTATGCCGCGGCTTCGGCCGTGTTCGTCTTCACGCTCGTCATGCTCGGCATTGCCGGGCTCATCTATCGTTCCAGCCGGCGTCCCCCCGCCGCCGCCGACGCCTGAGGATCGCCCGTGTCTGCTTCCGACTTCAATCCGCTGCTCGACGTGCCCGCCTTTCCAACGTCCGGTTTCGCGCCGCTCGCCGATCGGCTGAAGCGGATCTTCGCCACCGGGAACGATCTCCTCTTCGTTCAGGCTGAGGCCCTGCTCGCGCTTGAAGCTGCGGCCACCAGCCTTGGCCGCCCCGGTCTCGTCGCGGTCAATGTCGTCACCAGCCCCTACGGCACCTATTTCGGCGCCTGGCTGCGTCGTTGCGGGGCTGAGGTCGCCGATGTCGTCGCCCCTTCGGGCCAGCCGGTCTCTGCCGAGGCTGTCGCAGGCGCAATCAAGGCGCTCGGCCGGGTTGATCTCGTCGCCATCGTGCATGGCGAGGCCGCAAATGGCTTGCTCAATCCGCTGGAAGAGGTCGCGGGGCTCGCAAAGACTGCGGGGGCATTGCTCGTGGTCGATGCCGTCGCCTCGGCCGGCGGCCACGTCGTCGATATCGAGGGGCTCGGCATCGATATCGCCGTGCTCGGCCCGCAGAAGGCGCTGGGCGGACCGGTCGGCCTCTCGCTCGTGACGGTGAGCGCGCGGGCCTGGGCCGCGATGCAGGCCGTGCCGCGCTTCTCGCCCTCGCTGCTCTCTTTGCTCGATATCAAGGAGGCATGGCTCGACCGAGGCCGCGGCGCCCTTCCGGGCACCCCGCCGCCGCTTGAATTCCACGCGCTTGCTGCGGCCGTCGATCGGCTCGAAGCCGAAGGGCTCGATGCCCGCATCGCCCGCCATCAGCGCGCCGCGAAGGCCAGCCGTGCCGGCCTGCGCGCGCTCGGTGTCGAGCCGTGGATCGCCGATGATGCGCGCGCCTCGGCGCTGGTGACCGCCGCGCCAGTGCCTGAAGGCATCGACGCCTCGGCGCTGATCGAGGCCGCCGCAACCTTCGGCGTCGCGCTCGGCCGCGGTTTCGGCGATATCGAGCATCGCCTCGTCCGTCTCGATCATACCGGCAGCCGCGCCGCCTTCGGCCCAGTGCTGGCCAATGTCACCGCCTATGGTGCTGCGCTGCAGGCGCTCGGCCACCCGGCCGATATCGCTGCCGCCGCGGCGGCGGTCACCGCTGTCTATAGCGAGGCGTGACCGCGTGGCCGGACGCCTGATCCATCTGAATGCTACCGGGCAGAAATGCCCGGGTGACGATCATCCTGACAAGCGTATCTGGCGAGGCTAGACGGCATGTTTTCTCTCCCCGACGCGCAGGCCTTCATGGCCGTGGACGGCATCGACGCCTGGCTGCTGCACGATTATCGAGGGTCCAACCTTCTGTTCTGGCAAGTGCTCGGCGTGCAACGGGCACCGACCCGGCGGGCGATGCTGATCGTGCCGCGCGAAGGTCCGCCGACGCTCCTCATTCACACCGTTGATCAGTTCTTTTTCCACGATATCGACCTGCCGAAGCGGATCTATCGCGGCTGGGAGGAAATGCACATCATCCTGCGCGAGCGGCTCTCGGGCGCGCGCCGCCTTGCGATCGAATATTCGCATGAGGGCGGCGTCCCGACGGTCTCTTTTGTCGATGCCGGCACGGTGGAGCTTCTCCGCAGCTGGGGTTTCGAGATCGTCTCCTCGGCCGACCTCTTTCAGGTCTCTGCCGCTGCCTGGGACGACTTTGCGATCGAGAGCCACAAGCGCGCCTGCGTCGTCGTCGCTGATATCAAGGACGCTGCCTTTGATCGTGTGAGGACGGCGGTTCGCGCCGGCCGCAGCGTCACGGAATACGAGCTGCAGCAGTTCATCGTCTCGGAATTTGGACGGCTTGGGCTGGAAACCGAGGGTCAACCGGTGGTTCAGGCCAACAGTCACTCCGGCATCGTCAGCTATGAGCCGAAACCGGAAGGCTCGGCGCCGATCGGTGCCGGCGACTGGCTGTTGATCGATTTCTGGGCGCGCACGCCGGGCGAACGCAATGTCTATTCCGACATCGCCTGGGGCGCTTTCGCCGGCACGGTAGTTCCCCCGAAGCTGCAGCACGTGTTCGATATCGTCCGCCGGGCCCGCGATGGCGCGCTCGCCGCGATCGAGACGGCCTGGCGCGAGGGCCGGACGCTGAAGGGCTTCGAGGTGGACGATATTGCGCGCGGCATCATCGCGGCGGCCGGCTTCGGCGATAATTTCCATCATCGCACCGGCCACAGCATGGGGCCTGGCAAGCGGCTGCACGCCCTCGGCGTCAATCTCGACAATCTCGAGACGCATGACACGCGCGCGATCCTGCCGCGTACGGGCTTCTCCATCGAGCCGGCGATCTACCTACCCGAATTCGGCGTCCGCCTCGAGATCAACGTCTTCCTGGATCCAAAGGCCGGTCCGACCGTCACGACTCCGATCCAGGATGCGATCGTCAGTCTCGTCTAGCCATGCTGCACCTGGCAGCTGGCGAGCCTGAATCAATACTGTATTAATTGACTTCTGACAAAGCAGTGATAAACAACGCGTCTGAATAGCAAACATCGTATATCGTCGCCAAGTGTGGCGCGCCTTTGGTGAATGGCGCGCAGCTTCTTTGGTGGATCTGTCACGATGAATTGCGGCAAGCCGGCGCTACAGGCAGTTTCAGTTTAAGACAAGGTTGTTCCGAATGCCTGTGGCCAGAATATCGGTTCAATCGAATTGATCATCACTGGCTTATCTCTGGTCTTTTCCGTTGCGTTCATCTGCGCATGGCATGTCGACCGACGACGCGTCTATCTTGTTCTGCTTGGCGTCGCCTGTCCGTTATTTGCACTCGGCGCTCTTTCCCAGGCATTGGGTATTCCGCCGGGGGATGGTGCCAATGCGGTCGTGTCCGGTGCCCTCTATACGGCAGCTGTGCTGTCGATTGCCGAGGGAATTCTGTGGCGCTCAGGGAAGAGTTTCGGGCTGCGAACAGACATCTTGATCCTGCTCGCGTTCGTCATTTCGCTGGCCTTCTTCTACTATGGCTACCGAAGCCTCCTGACGCGTATCTACATCCAGAATTTTGGCTACGGATTCATTTTTCTCGCGGCGGCCTTCAAGCTGACCTCACTCGCACGTGGCGGCCGGGTTGATCGGGTGCTGTTCTGGGTTCTTCTGGCGTTCGCGCTGCATTTTTTCCCGAGAACCGTGCTGACCATCGGATTTCCGGCCGATTTCGGCCGCGACGCCCTTGCTCATTCGATGTTCTGGCAGGCGCTCCGTCTTTCGCTCGCCGTGCTCGCCTGTGGCCTCGTCATGGCCATTCTCGCTGCCGCGGTGACCGATGTGATAGAGGACTTGCGGCGCGAGCGCGACATCGACGCTCTGACGGGTATCCTGAATCGGCGCGGCTTCGAGGAGCGCGTGGCGGTGTATATGCGCGCGGGCCGACGCCGGGTCGCCGCGCTCATTTTCTGCGACATCGATCAGTTCAAGGCGATCAACGACATCCACGGCCATGATGTGGGTGACGAAATCCTGAGGGATGTCGGGCAGATGCTGGCCGCTTTAGCGCGCGAGCGTGACATCGTCAGCCGGTTCGGCGGGGAGGAGTTTGCTGTCTTCCTGCCCGATACCAACGCACAGGAAGCGTTTGAATGCGCGGAACGGCTGCGAATTGCCATAGAAGCGCGCGACTTTCCGGCATTGGGCGTTGGGGGCAGGCTTACCGCCAGCTTTGGCGTCAGCGCGATCAAGCCGGACGATGACTGGTCCAGTCTATACAAGCGCGTCGACGCCGAACTCTACCGCGCAAAAAGGGCGGGGCGAAATCGGACGGCCTCTCATGAGGCGCGGCACCCGTCGGCCGAGGGCGATCTGATCGAACCCCAACATTAAATCACGGTGCAGCCGTAGCCCCTCTCGCGCTTCCTGGCATGGCCGGCGAGACGAGGCGGCGGGCGCACGGCGTCCCCCCGCAGCTTGGTAAACGAAGCGTGACCTTAACGTATCGCTAACCATCCTGGCCGCAATCTCTCGGGGAAACGCCTCGGACCGGGAGCGGCAGATGCTCAGAAAGATCTATTTGACCTCGGCGCTCGAACAGCTCATGGCGCAGGGCCGCATCCATCGCCCCTCGCGTGCCCATTCGGTCCTGCGCTTGGTGATCAATGACGGTGCGGCGGCGCTCTCCGATGCCGATCGCCAGTTCTATGATCTCGAACTGGTGCCGATGATCGAGCGCGCCGCCGCCTATTGATCAGCCCTTCTGAAGCGCGTCGCGCTTGGCCGTCAGGCGGTCGAGCTCGGCCTGCTGCTGCGCGATCCGCCGCGCGCCGAGATCTTCGTCGCCCGCGCCCGAAAGCGCCGCCGCCTGTTCGGTGAGTTCGATCAGGTTGGCGCGGATATCCGCGATCTCCTGCTCGAGGGCCGCGATCTCGCTCTTGTCGGTCGTCATGGAGGGTCTCCTTGTGTCGGGCGGGGAGGAGAGCACGAAGCGCGCCGTCCGTCCATTTCGTCATTTGCTTGTGCGGGGCCTGCCGCCTCTGGTGGCAGAAACCGAAACCCGGGGCGCCCATTTGAAGCAGGCCGCGAATATTTGCAGCAGGAAGGGATAGCGGGAAATCGGCTAGGCTCGTGACGTCCCTTATCGCGGAGTTCCGATGCCCTTCGATCTCGTCCTCGACCATGCTCTCGTGCCAGCGCTTTCGGATGGGCCCGTTTCGATCGCGGTCGAGGAGGGGCTGATCGCGGCGATCGGTGCCGATGTCGGGCCGGGGCGCGTGCATGAGGATGCCGGCTTCTCCCTCGTCGTGCCCGGCTTCGTCGACAGCCATATCCATCTCGACAAGGCCTGCATCCTCGATCGCTGCCGCGCTGAGGGCTCGCTGGCCGAGGCGATCGGCGAGGTGGCGCGGCTCAAGGCCGATTTCAGCGAGGCGGACATCCATGCCCGCGCAGAAGCGACGCTGAGGATGGCGATCCTGCAGGGCACCATGCGCATCCGCACCCATGCCGAGATCGATACGCGCATCGGCCTTCGCGGTTTTCATGCGCTGCAGCGGCTGAAGCGCGACTATGCCTTTGCCGTCGATCTCGAGATCTGCGTCTTCCCGCAGGAGGGCCTGACCAACGATCCCGGCGCCGAAGACCTCCTGATCAAGGCCTGCAGCGAGGGTGCCGATCTCGTCGGCGGCTGTCCCTATACCGACAGCGATCCCGAGGAACAGATCGCCCGCATCTTCGCCATCGCCCGCCGCTTCGACCTCGATGTCGATTTCCACATCGATTTCGATCTCGACCCGAGCTGGACCCATCTCGACGCCGTCATCGCTACGACCGAGCTGAACGGCTGGGAGGGCCGGGTCGCGGTCGGCCATGTCACCAAGCTCTCCGCCATGCCGCCTGAGCGGGTCGCCTTCTATGCCGCCCGCCTCGCGCGCGCCGGCGTCGCGGTGACCGTGCTGCCGGCCACCGATCTGTTCCTGATGGGCCGTGGACGGGATCACAGCGTGCCGCGCGGCGTCGCCCCGGCTCATCTTCTCGCCGGCGCTGGCGTCACCTGCTCGCTCGCGACCAACAATGTCATGAACCCGTTCACGCCGTTCGGCGATTGCTCACTGAACCGGATGGCCAATCTCTATGCCAATATCGCCCAGCTCAGCCGCAAGGCCGACATGGCGCTCTGCCTCGATATGGTGACCCACCAGCCCGCACGGCTGATGCGCTGCGAGGGCTATGGCATCGCCGTCGGCAACCCGGCCGACATGGTGGTGATCGACGCCAAGGGCGAGGCGGACGCCGTCGCCCGCATCGCGCCTGTTCTGATGGGGTTCAAGCGCGGCGTGAAGACATTCGATCGACCGCGCGCGCGGCTGATCGAGCCCACCAGCGCCTGAAGCATTGCGCGCGTCGTTGACAAGGCGGGCGGCGTCCTGTCCGATCCCCGTGACGATCGGGACCACGAGGCGGATGTGGCAGCGGGACGAGGCAGTTTGAGCGGCGCGGTCTTCGCGCTCGTCCTCGTCGCTGTCGGCATCACCGCGGCGATCGATCGCTTCGGCACGCCGCTGCCGCTGCCGGATGTCCTCGCCGCCGTGCCGCTCGCCGCCGGCCTCGCTTTGGCGTTGCGGGCGCGAAGCCTCACCTTTAGCGACGTCATCGGCACGCAGGCGCTCGCCGCCAGTGGCGCGTCGGGCGCAGTCCTCGTTTCGGCGCTTGCGCTCGTCGCGGCGCCGATGGCCATCGGGCTCGGCGGTCTCGCGGGGCTGGTGCTGATCGCGAGCTTTCTGGCCGGCGGCGCCATCGCGCTGTTCGGAGTAGCGCCCGCCCTTGGCCGTACCGGCGCCGTGACGATCGCCGGCGCCGTACGTGCGCGGTTCGGCCCTGCTGCCGGCCTTCTCGCAGCGCTCGCCTGCCTTGCCGCCCTGCTGCCGCTGCTTGCGGGCGAGGCCGGGCTCGCTGGGGTCATCCTCAGGGAGATGCTCGGCCTCGACATGCCCGTGGCGCGCCATGTCGTCATTGGCGCGGCGGCGCTGGCAGCCCTCGCCGGAGGACGGCGCTCGGCGATCGCAATGGCGGCCGGGCTGCTACCGGTGCTGGCGCTTGCCTTCGTTGCGCCGGTCGCGGCTGCGGGACATGAGGCGGGGGGATCGATCCTGCCCTGGCTGGCGCTCTTCGACGGCCGCGTCTTTGCGGCGCCGACAGCGATGCCGCCTTCGGCCGCGGTCGTGCTGGCATTGCTTCTGATCGTCGGCGTTGCCGTGTTGCCGACCCTTGCGACCCCGACGGAAGCGCGCCAGCCCCGGCGTCGCGGCCCCTTCACCCTCGCAGTCATTGTGCTGCTCGCCGCCCCGGCTTATGCGCTCTATGGCCGCCTCGCCGGCATCGATCCGGCTGTCAATCCGGCCGGGCTGGTGCTGAACCTTGCCGCCTATGCAGAGCTCGGCGCGGCGCCCGCTCTGCTTCTGGCCGGCGGTCTCCTCGCGGCCGCGGCAGCTACGCTGGCGCTCGGCCTTGCGGCATTCGGCGCGATCGTTGCCGAAGATCTCTATGCCCGTCATGGGGAGCGCGACGCGCCGGCCGGTCGGCGCGCCTTCGTCGCCCGGCTGGCCATGCTCGCTGCTGCCATGGCGGCGTCATGGATCGGCAGCGGCGGCGCCGGCATCGCGACCCTCGCCGGTGTCGGGCTTTCCTTCGCCGCCGCTGGGCTCGGCCCGGTGTTGATCGCCGGTTGGAATATTCCGGCCGTACGAGGGCCCGCAGCGACTGCCGCGATCGCTGCGGGCCTGGCTTTCACGGGCCTGAATGGCGCGGTGGCGGCGTTCGCGCCCGGCGTGGGCGCGGTTGTCGGCATGGGGCGCATCGTCCCGACGGTGCTCGGCCCGACGGGCTGGTTCGGACTTCCGATCGGGGCCTCGGGCGCTGCCGGCGCTATCCTTGGCCTTGCCGTTGTCCTCGCCGTGACTTTTGCCCGTCGTCGGCAGGGTGCGGCCGCTGTCGATCCCACCCCGATGCCCGATCCATCTTCGAACCCTGGAGCCTTCCACCCGTGACTGCCGATGCCCCTGACCGCAACCCGCCGCTCTTTCCCGCGATCGAGCCCTATGCCATCCATCGCCTGAAGGTTTCCGAACTGCACGAGGTCTATGTCGAGGAATGCGGCAATCCGCTCGGCAAGCCGGTGATCATGATCCATGGCGGTCCGGGCGCCGGCTGCAGTCCGATGATGCGGCGCTGCCATGATCCCGAGGGTTACCGGATCATCCTGTTCGACCAGCGCGGCTGCGGGCGATCCACCCCACATGCCGAATTGCGCGAAAACACGACCTGGGATCTCGTCGCCGACATGGAGCGCATCCGCAAGCATCTCGGCATCAACAGCTGGCAGCTCTTCGGTGGCTCATGGGGTTCGACCCTGGCGCTCGCCTATGCCGAGACTCATCCGGCGCGCGTCACCGAACTGCTCCTGCGCGGCATCTTCATGCTCCGCCGTAGCGAACTGCTCTGGTTCTATCAGGAAGGTGCATCCTGGCTGCTGCCGGAGGCGTTCGAGCCCTTCCGCAACGAGATCGCCGAGGCCGAGCGCCACGACCTCATCGCCGCCTATTACCGCCGGCTGACCAGCAGCGACGAGGCCGCGCGGCTTTCGGCGGCACGGCAATGGAGCATGTGGGAGGGTGGCGCGCTGTCGCTGCTGCCGGATCCCGGCCGCGTCGCTGCCTTCGGCGATCCTCACTATGCCGTCGCCTTCGCGCGCATCGAAGCGCACTATTTCGTCAATCGCGGCTTCTTCGATCGCGATGACCAGTTGCTTGCGAATGCCGATCGCCTCCAGGGCATCCCCGGCGTGATCGTGCACGGCCGCTACGATCTCTGCACGCCGGTCGCCAACGCGATCGATCTGCACCGAGCCTGGCCGGAAGCGGAATTGGTGATCGTGCCCGATGGCGGTCATGCGATGTCGGAGCCGGGCATTCTCGCCGCGCTCGTCGCCGCCACCGAGCGCTTCAAGGACTGACAGGCATCACGGCTTCGCGGGCTCCGGAGCGTCGCCGCTCTTCATCTCGTGCATGAGGCCGAAGAAGCGGCGCATCAGCTCGCTGCTGAAGCCGAGCGCGCGGTCGAAATCCGGATCGCCGCTCGTGACCGGTTCGATGCGGTCGTGCTCGATCGTCTCAAGGCGGGCGCTGAGGCGCCCGACCTCGGCCGAAAGCGTGTCGACGCGTGTCGCAAGCGCCTCAAGCCGTCCCGGTTCGCCGAGCACCGCCTCGGGTATCGCGGCGCAGCGCCAGGGCGCGTCGATCGCCTCCGATTCGCGCCGGCAATGCGAGACGGTCCCGGTCTCGGTATCGAGCCGCACGAATCCGCCATCGGCCGGGACCATCGTGTAGCGGCCGATCCGGGACGTGTCGGCCGCGACATCGGGCATCGCGGGCGCGGCGTCCTGCGCGGTCGCGACGGCGGGAATGACGAGCATCGCGGCGAGCGCGAGCATTGGCAATCGCTGCATGAACCCTCCTTGAAGAGACGGGCGCGTCAGCTGCCGCTCGTCTCTTTCTGCCGGATCAGGCCGTTGACGACGCTGACGGTGCGCCGCAATTCCTCGATCGCCCGTTCGATGTCGATCTTCTGCCGCTCCAGAATGGCGATCTGCTCGTTGAACTTGCCGAGCGCCAGCCGCATCTGCGGAACCTGGCCGTCCTTGAGATCATACAGATCAAGCATCGCCTTGATCTCGGTCAGCGAGAAGCCGACCTTCTTGCCCATCAATACCAGCTTCAGGCGGCCGCGGTCGCGACGCGAATAGATGCGGTTCGGACCTTCGCGCCGCGGGCTCAGCAGGCCCTTGTCCTCATAGAAACGCAACGTCCGCAGCGTGACGTCGAACTCGCGCGCGAGATCGCCGATCGTGAAGCTGGTCTGGCGGTTCCCGTCGGGAATGCCCGTACCGTCCACGTCGTCGCGCGCCATGTCCGCCAGCCGCGTCACGCTCATCGAGTCTCTTTCCTGCGAGTGCGCCGGATCGGCGCCCTTGCTCCAATTTCGTCATCGCATGGCGCCGTGGCAAGTCTTCGCGCCGGAGTCAATGTCCGGGACCTGCCATTGGCGCCAAAACAGCGCCGAGAGCGGACCGCGTCGTTAAGGGACCTTACCTGTCTCTCAACTTCGAAATGGATGATTAACGCGTTGTTTACCATGATTTGCCAATGCTCGGGCAAAGGCGATCAACCGCGTCGTCGCCGCGTCGGATCCCGGCATCGCCGCCTGGGCCGATGCGTGCCGATCCGATGACGAGGCGCGTCGCCGCAGAGGCAGGCTCGGGGGTCGGGTGGCAATGATGACAGGCACGAGATCCGATTTCGGACCGGCGCGATCGGCGACGGCACAGCCCGTTTATTCGGCGGGCGATGCCGGCAGCGGCCGGCGCGGGCCGAGTTCGGAACGGATCGCGGCGCTGTCGGCGCTGGTCGAAAGCATCACGGAGCAGATCGACGCGATCGAAGGCGCCGCCCGTCGGGGCGCCGGTCAGCGCGCCGCCCCGCCGGTGCAGCCGCAGCGCGCGAATTTCGCGCGTCCGGAGCCGGTCGAGGATGCGGTTCGCCCGGAACCGCCGCGCGCGGAGCCGTCGCGAAAGGAATATCCGCCGGTCGAAACGCCAAGTGTCGAGGGCGACCGCCTCGGCGAGATCGAAGCCCGCCTTGCCGCGATCGCCAGCCAGATGGCCGCCGCGCAGGCAGCCCCCGCCGCCGCGCCGCGTTCGGAGCCGCCGAGGGCCGAGACGTCACGGGCCGAACCACCACGCGTCGAGCCGCCCACCGTATTCCGCTCCGCCATTGCCGAAATCGCCGCGCGCCAGCAGGCGATCGATAGCGAGGCCGGCCGCCTTGCCCCCGTCGATTCGATCGCCATCGAGGATGCGATCACGGCGCTCCGGAACGATATCGCGACGCTCGGCCGCCGGATCGGCACCGAGGCCCGGCGCAGTGAAGAGATGGACAAGGCGCTGCGCGCCGATTTCGCGGCGCGCCTTGAGACGATGCCGCGCGAGGGCGCCGGGCTCTTTGACGAATTGCGCCAGCATCTCGCCGATATCCGGCAGGCAATCGATGCTTCGGCGCGCGAGACGACGCTTGCGTCGATCGAGTCGGGCTATGGCCATGTCATCGAGCGGCTCGACGACATCGTCCGCCGGGTGCCGGAGCGCGGCCGTGTCGAGCAGCTTGCCGACGAGGTCGGTCGTCTCGGCGGGCTCATCGATCGCGCCCAGCCGTTCCGTTCCATGGAAGGCGAACTGGAAGATATCCGCAACGGCATCGCTTCGCTGGCCGCCGCCCGCGTCGACACCGGCGCCGAGCGCCAGATCACGGAACTGCGCCAGACGATCGAGCGGCTTGCGTCGATCCCGCGCGACAAGGTCGATCTGGCGCCGATCGAGCGCGAGCTCGCCGCCATCAGGCGCGAGGTCGATGGCTTCGCCAAGGGCACCGATCCGGTCCTGATGATCCGCCTGGAACAACAGGTCGCAGCCATTCATGGCATGCTCGAGGCTGTGGCCTCGCGCGGCGGCATCGGCGGCGAGGCGGCGCTCAGCCGGCTGGAGGAGCGCATCGACGCGCTGTCCGGGCGCTTCGACGCAATCGTCGAACTGCCGAGCCTCCATCCGGGTGCTGACACGTCAGTGGCCGCCATTGCTGCTATCGACAGCCTGCGCGGGGAAATCTCCGGCCTGCGCGACCATATCGTCGAGCGCGAGCCCGTTCGCTTCGATGCGATCGACCAGCAGATGCACGCACTGATGGAGCGGCTGGACGCCGCCACGCGGCGTGACGACAACCAGACGCTCGCCCAGCTCGAGGCGCAGGTTGCTTCGCTGGCCGAGAAGTTCTCGGGCGTGGCGCCGGGCGCCGATGCGCTCACGAAGGTCGAGGAAAATCTCGATCGGATGCAGTCGCTGCTTGGCGACACGCGCCGCGAGACCATCGAGGCCGCCCGCGACGCTGCGCGCTCGACGCTCAGCGAATTCGCCGGCCAGCTGCCGAGCTATCCCGACGAGGCGTTGATCCGGGCGCTGCGAGAAGACCTCCGCAATCTCCAGACGGCGGCGCTGCATTCCGACCGGCAGAATCACGACACGCTGGAAGCCGTGCACGATACGCTCGCGAAGGTCGTCGAGCGCATCACACAGCTCGAGGCCGATGAGCGCGGCCTGCAGCTCGATCCGGCCCCCCGCCGCTACGCCGAGCTGCCGGAGGACCATCGCCCGCTCGCGCCGGGATCCGGCAAGCCCGATCTCACGCTGCGCTCCGAGTTCTTCCCCGCCGAAGACCCCCGCGAGGACGCCGCCGCCCGTCCCGGCGATCGCAAGGCCGACTTCATCGCCGCCGCCCGTCGCGCCGCGCAGGCCGCACAGGCGGAGACCGCCAGGGCCGGCAAGGCCGAGCGCAAGGCTGCGCTTGCCGCGCTGGAGGAAGGCGCCAGGGACGAGGCCGAGGCGCGTCCCGGCCCGCTCGCCCGCATCGGCCAGGTTTTCCGCTCGCGCCGCCGCCCGATCATGTTGGCGATCGCCGCCGTCGTGCTCGCGCTCGGCGCCGTCCAATATGGGCCCTCCATCGGAGAGCGCGTCGCGACGCTGACGGACGAGGGCTCCCTCGACCTGATGCCGACCGCATCGGTTCCGGCAAAGCCCGCCCGTCCGGCGGCCGCATCCGTCCCCGCTGCGGCGCCCGCCGCCACGGCTGCCGCGCCGGCCCCGGCGACGGATTCGTCGGCGCTCGCTGCCAAGCCGGACCTGGTGGCGCCTGCCGCGGACGCGGCGCTCGCCTTCGAGCCGGCCAGCGCCATGGCGAGCCCGATGAGCGCGATGCCGGCCGTTGCCGTCGTTCCGGCCGCCGAGCCGCCGCCAGCGCTCAATGTCGCCTTGGTGAAGCGCGACGCGAATGCCGGCGACGTGGCCGCCGCCTTCGAGCTCGGCAAGCAATATGCGGAAGGCCTCGGTGTCCGCCAGGATGTGCAGCTGGCCGCGCAGTGGTACGGCCGCGCGGCGAAGGGCGGCCTGGCGATCGCGCAGTATCGGCTTGGCAGCCTCTATGAGCGCGGCGAGGGCGTGAAGCGCGATCCGGCCGAGGCCGAGAACTGGTATCGGAAGGCCAGCGCGCAGGGCAATGCGCGCGCCGTGCACAATCTCGGCGTCATGATCAGCGAAGGTGCGACGGGCGCGCCCGACTATACGGCCGCGGCGCAGCTGTTCATCGAAGCCGCCAATCTCGGCGTCGCCGACAGCCAGTATAATCTCGGCGTCCTCTATGCGCGCGGGCTCGGCCTCGGCGTCGATCTGGTCCAGTCCTACAAATGGTTCGCCCTCGCGGCGGCGCAGGGCGATACCGATGCCGGCAAGCGTCGCGACGAGGTCGCGAAGGCGCTGAAGCCGGGTGAGCTCGCCAGTGCGCGTGCCGCCGTGCAGGTCTTCGCCCCGCGGCCGCAGAACGCGGGCGCCAATAGCGAGCCGGTGCCAAAGGCGGAATGGATGCAGACGGCGTCGACCGTCGCGCCGCTGGCCGGGGCGAGCTTGACGAACGATAAGGGCTGACCGACGCCACTTTCGGCGGCGCCTGCGGAGACATCCAATCGGACGGCCATCGATGGGCCGTTCGCGTTGACAGGCGACGGGTCAGCTTGTTTATCGGGCGGAGCGGCGGTCCCGCCCTGAGAAGCCTCCCCCGGGCTTCCCGGACCGCCAGCGGTCAGGCGTCGTGCAGATCTATCTCCCCATCGCCGAACTGCCGGTCAACATGTTCCTCATCTTCGGGATGGGGGCGGCCGTCGGCTTTCTGTCGGGGCTTTTCGGGGTCGGCGGCGGCTTCCTGCTGACGCCGCTGCTGATCTTTTCGGGCATCTCGCCGGCGGTCGCGGTGGCCAGCACCACGGCGCAGGTCGTCGCCTCGTCGTTCTCGGCCTCGCTGACTTATTGGCGCCGCAAGCTGATCGACTTCAAGCTTGCCGGCGTGCTCGTCGTCGCCGGTATCGTCGGCTCGACGATCGGCGTCGGCATCTTCACGCTGCTGCGCCGCACCGGTCAGCTCGATCTCATCATCTCCGTCTGCTACGTGACGTTTCTCGGCCTGGTCGGCGGGCTGATGCTCTGGGAATCGATCCGCTCGATCATCAACACGCGCCGTGGCCGCCCGGCGCCGCTGCGCCGGCCTGGCCAGCATGGCTGGATCCACGGCCTGCCGTTCAAGATGCGCTTCAAGCGCTCCAAGCTCTATGTCAGCATCGTCCCGATCTTGGCGATCGGGATCGGGATCGGCATTCTCGGCTCGATGCTCGGCATCGGCGGCGGCTTCATCCTGGTGCCGGCGCTGATCTATATCCTGCGCGTGCCGACCAGCATCGTCGTCGGCACCTCGCTGATCCAGATGATCGGCACGATGGCGGTGGCGACGCTGCTGCAGTCCGGCAACAATCACTCCGTCGATGGCGTTCTGGCGCTGATCCTGATGGTCGGCGGCGTCATCGGCGCGCAGTTCGGCGCGCGGCTCGGCGCCCGCGTCGGCGGCGAACAGCTTCGCGCCATGCTGGCGCTGCTGGTCCTCGCGGTCGGCATCCGCTTCCTCGTCAATCTCGTATCGACCCCGGACGAACTCTTTTCTCTGGCCACGCTCGCCGGGGATGCCAGGTGAACGCGGTCGGCCGTTTCGCCCTGCTGGCGGGCATGACGCTGCTGGCGCTCCGGCCCGCGGCCGCCGAGCAACTGGTCGTCGCGCTCTCGACCGACAATGTGAAGATCTCGTCGAGCTTCACCGGCACCGGCGTCACGGTGTTCGGGGCGATCGAGCGCGATGCGGGGACCATCTCGCGTGGCGGCGTCTATGATGTCGTGGTGGTGGTGCGCGGCCCGGACGAGACGCTGGTCACGCGCCGCAAGGAGCGCGTCGCCGGCATCTGGCTCAACCGGGATGCCCGCACCTATCTCGACATGCCATCCTTCTATGCGGTGCATTCCTCGCGGCCGCTCGACGAGATCGCGCCGAAGGAAGCGTTGATGCGTTACCAGATCGGCTTCGATAACCTCACCTTCCGCGCGCGGGAGGGACGGCCTCAGCCCGGCGACGAGGTATTCAGCGAGGCCTTCGTGCGGCTGAAGCGCGAGGCCGGGCTCTACCGGGATGCGCCTTACGGCGTGACATTCCCCGGCGCGTCGGTGTTCCAGACAACGGTCGACATCCCGGCCAATGTGCCGGTCGGCACCTATCGCGTCTCGGTCTTCCTGTTCCGCGACAATGCCATGCTGGCTGCCAGCAACGCGGCCTTCGGCATCGCCAAGACCGGCTTCGAGCAGTTCACCTTCGATCTCGCCCGCCGCAATGGCTATTTTTATGGCCTGATCTGCATCGCGCTGGCGCTCGTGACCGGCTGGCTCGCCGGCGTACTCTTCCGCCGCGACTGATCGATCAGGCTTTGCCGCGGCCGAGATTGAGCAGGCGGATGACGATCCAGACCGGGATGACGATCACGGCGCCGAGCAGGAAATAGTTCCAGATCCAGCCAATGGCGCCGAAGCCCATGTTCCAGATGCGCCGCACGAAGGCTTCGAGCCGGGCCAGGATGTCATAGGGCGAGATGCCGAGCGCCGACAGCACGATGCCGACGACGAGCGACAGGACGATGAGGCGCAGCAGCACCTGTGCGGGCGAGCCGCCCATGAAGCGTTGTAGGCCGTTCATCACTGTCTCCGCGCGCCCGAATCGCTCCCGATCATAGCGCGAGCCGATAAAACTTGCTGTCGACGGCAAGGCGCGGAAACGCCGCGGGCAGGTCTTCGGGCGCGATCTCGGCGAAGCCGTTCTTCTCGTAGAAGCGGTGTGCGGCAAGAAAGCGATCCGTCGTGCCGAGGACGATGCGGCGCAGGCCCTGCTGGCGTGCATGCGCAACCAGATGGTCGAGCAGTCGCCGCGCCGTCCCGTCACCGCGATGGGCGGCGGCGACGAACATTTTGCGCAGGGCTGCGTCGCCCTCGCCGATATCGTAGAGCCCGATCGTGCCGGCGACGCCGCCAGGCCCGATCGCCACCCAGAAGCCGCCGGCACCGCGCTGATAGAAGGCAGGGATATCGCGGAGATCAGGCTGTTCCTCATAGGTGATCGTGATGCCGAATTCCTCCCGCTGGATCGGTACGATGAGCCGCGCGACACTTTCTGCGTCGCCGGGCATGAAGGGACGGATCGCGGTCGGGTTGGCGCTGGATGCGTTCATCGCAAACTTGGTGCCCGCCGGTCCATCGCTTGTCAATCGGCCTCCGCGAGCAGCGCTTCGAGCGTCTCGATCCGGTCCGCCTCGCGTGGCGGCTTGTCCCATCGAAGCCGCGCGATGCGGGGGAAACGCATCGCGACACCCGATTTGTGCCGTGTCGATCGGTTGAGGCCCTCGAAGGCGACTTCGAGCACCAGCCCGCGATCGGCCTCGTGCACCACTTCGCGCACCGGTCCGAAGCGGTTGGTGGTGTTGCGCCGCACGAAGCGGTCGATCTCGGCCAGTTCCTCGTCGGTGAAACCGAAATACGCCTTGCCGACCGGGACCAGTTCCGTCCCCTCGGCTCCGGACTTCCAGACGCCGAACGTATAGTCCGAATAGAAGGACGAGCGTTTGCCATGGCCGCGCTGCGCATACATCAGCACGGCGTCCACGGTATAGGGATCGCGCTTCCACTTGAACCACGGCCCCTTGGGCCGGCCCGGCTCATAAACCGAATCCCAGCGTTTCAGCATCAGCCCTTCGATGATCGCTGCCGGCGGTGCCGAGCGTTTTTCCATCAGCGCTTCGGCGCCGTCATAGGGAATGAGCGGGGAGAGATCGATGCGCTTGGCGAGCGAGGTCGCGACCAGCCGCTCGAGCCGTTCGCGGCGCGTGCGGAAGGGCAGGGGCCGGATATCCTCGCCCTGGTCGACGAGGCAGTCATAGGCGCGGATGAAGGCGGGATGGCTGATGACGAGCTTGCCCGAGACGCTCTTCCTGTTCAGCCGTTGCTGCAGCTCCGAGAAGCTGCCGGCATTGATGATCTCGCCCTCGAGCCGGCCGACCAGCAATTCGCCGTCGATCGCGCCATCGATGTCCAGCCCGTCGAGCACATCGGGAAAGGCGTCTCCGATATCCTCCCCGGTACGGGTATAGAGTCGCCTGACGCCATGGTCCGAGACCGCCTGCACGCGGATGCCGTCCCATTTCCACTCCGCCGCATAGGTCTGCGGCGTGATCCGCGCGAGGTCGGCCTCGTCGAGCGGCTGCGCCAGCATCACCGGGCGGAACGGCGCGCGCGCCGAGGAGACGGGCTTTTCCGCCTTGCCATCGAGCCAGGCGAACAATTCGAGATAGGGCGGACGCAGCCCGTGCCAGAGCTCCTCGATCGCGTTGACCTCATGTCCGCCGAGATCGGCGAGCGCCTGCTTGGTGAGGCGGGCCGAGACGCCGATCCGCAATCCGCCCGTGACGAGCTTCAGCAGCGCCCAGCGCCCGGTGGCATCGAGCGCATCGAGGAAACCTGCGACGCGCCTCGGACCTTCGCTGCGCGAGGAAGCGGCGATCGTTTCGACGATCGCGGAGAGCGAGGGCGGAGCCGGCTCTGCGCGCTCGGCGGGGGATGCCGTCACGCCCCAGACCAGCGCGATGGTCTCGGCGAGATCCCCGACATAGTCATAGGAATAGGCGAAGAGCACCGGATCGATCCGCTCGGCGACCAGCGCGCGCAGCATGGCCGGCTTCACCGCGGGAAGATCGAGTTCGCCCGTCAATGCGGCGAGCGCGAAACCACGGTCGGGGTCCGGCGTCACGCGGAAATAGTCTGTCAGGAGCTTCAGCTTCGCATTGCGCGAAGGCGTCAGGATCAAACGGTCGAGCAGGGCGGCGAAGGCTTCCATGCCCCATTAGGTATGGTTTTCCGGGCCGCTGAAAAGGCTGAGCATCGACGTTCTTGCGAACCTTGTCCGGCGGCCTTAAATCTCGGCGGTTCGGTCGTTGATCGAACCTCGTTCTCAGGGCGGGGTGAAATTCCCCACCGGCGGTAGGCAGGCATCACCTGTAAGCCCGCGAGCGCCCTTCCTTCCCAGGAAGGGGTCAGCAGATTCGGTCGAAATCCGAAGCCGACGGTATAGTCCGGATGGAAGAGAACAAGCGCCATGCATGCGATCCGGCCTTGCGGCCGGGACGCGTGCGTTCGCTTTTGCCCTGATTTCGTGTTGTCCAACCTTTCGAGGATCAACATGAGTCAGACCACACTCACAGCATCTCCCGTTCTTCCCGCGCCGGTTGCCGGTGCTCTTTTCATGGTCGCGGCCGGGGTCGCCTTCGCCGGCGTCAACACGCTGGAACAGATCGCCACCACGCAGCTCGGCATTCCCGCGCCAACGGCCGCTTTCCTGCAATATGCCGTGGCGCTGCTCGCCGTGCTGCCCTGGGCGTTGCGGCGCGGCCTGCCGTCGCTTGCGACGCGCCGGCCCTGGCTTCAGGCCCTGCGCGTGCTGTTGGCCGCGCTGGGCGTTCAGGCCTGGGTGGCCGGCCTTGCCCATGGCGTGCCGATCGGCCAGGCCGTCGCGCTCGTCATGACCTCGCCCTTCGTTGTCACGCTCGGCGCGGCGCTCCTGCTTGGCGAGCGCGTCTCGATCGAGCGCTGGCTGGCGGTGACGATCGGCTTCGCCGGCGGACTGATCATCCTCGATCCGTTCGCGGAAACCTTCACGATGGCCAGCCTCTATCCGCTCGCTGCCGCCGTGCTGTGGGCCGGGGTCTCGCTGGTGCAGAAGCGGCTGCTGGTGGAGGATAGCCCTGAGGCGGTCGCTGCATGGCTGCTGCTGTTGCTCGCGCCGGTCAACTTCGTGCTGGCGCTGCCCGCCGGCCTCGCGCTGCCCTCGGCCGATGGCTGGATCGCAATCCTTGCCGTCGGCGTGCTGACGGCGGCGGCGCAGGCCTTTCTGATTCTGGCCTATTCACGCGCGGACGCTGCCTATGTGCAGCCTTTCGACCATGTGAAGCTGCCGCTGAATGTCATTGCCGGCTGGCTGGTGTTCGGCTGGTTGCCGACGGCACAGCTGTGGATCGGCGCCGCGCTCATCATCGGGGCGTCGCTGTTCCTGCTCTGGCGCGAAAGCCGGGCATCCGAACCGACGCTTGCTGCCGGTCAGTCGCCCTCGTCCTCATAGCCGACAAGGTGGAGCGGGCGGGCTCTGATGCCCGCCAGCTCGCACCAGCGCACCAGCGCTTCCTCGCGCCCATGCGTCACCCAGACCTCGCCCGGCCCGATCTCGGCGATGGTCGCGGTCAGTTCGTCCCAGTCGCAATGATCGGAGATGATCAGTGGCAGTTCGACGCCGCGCTGCTTGGCGCGCTGGCGGATCATCATCCAGCCAGAGGCAAAGCAGGGCACCGGATCGGGAAACCGCCGTGCCCAGCGATCGGCGAAGGCCGAGGGCGGCCCGACCACCACAGCGCCGGCAAAGGCCGCGCTCTCGCCGCGCTTGCCGCTGGAAAGCGTCGCCGGCGCCAGGGACCCGAGATCGATTCCCTCGGCCTCGTAGAGCGCGCAGAGCCGTTCCAGCGCGCCGTGGATATAGATCGTCTCGTCATAGCCTTCCTCGCGCAGCCGCTTGATCACGCGCTGCGCCTTGCCGAGCGCATAGGCGCCCACGAGATGCGCGCGCTCCGGAAAGGCGGCGAGCGAGGCGAGGAGCTTGCCGATCTCCTCGCCATCGTCGGGGTGACGGAACACCGGCAGTCCGAACGTCGCCTCGGTGATGAAGACATCGCAGGCGACCGGCTCGAACGGTGCGCAGGTCGGGTCGCGCCGCCGCTTGTAATCGCCCGACACCACGATGCGGCAGCCTTTGCCTTCGACGGCGATCTGCGCCGAGCCGAGCACATGGCCTGCCGGATGAAACGAGACGGTGACGTCGCCGATGGTCATCCGCTCACCCGGCACCGCCACCTGCTGCTGGCCGGCAAAATCCTCGCCATAGCGCACCGCCATGATGGCGAGCGTCTCGCGGGTGGCGAGCACGGCGCCATGGCCCGAACGGGCATGGTCGGCATGGCCATGGGTGATCAGCGCCCGCTCGACCGGCCGGATCGGGTCGACGTGAAACCCGCCGAGCGGGCAGTAGAGCCCGTCCGGTCCGGGCGCGAGAAGGTCCTCGGGGCGGATCATGACGCGTAGATAGGGTCTCGTCTGGTGGCGGGAAGGAGGGGCGGGCGCGGGCGAACCTGCGGAATGCTCTCCTTGGTCGCGGAATCGCATAAATCGTGGCAAATCTGGAAACTTGCTGTAAAGCGGAAACGCGATAGATCTGATCTGGATCAAACCGTCAGTGCTGCTGTCGCGATGCCCCCTCCAAACCATGGCCGAGGAGCCAGCCGCAGTCGATGAACACAGCGGAGTGGGCAACGCGGCAAGTCGGTGCCCCGAACCCCGGAGGCGAGGCGGACACGGATTCCTTCGAGACGGACAGCTCCTATGACGCGCTCTGCCGTACGGCACGGCGCCTCTTCGGCGTTCGCGCTGCGGCTATCGCATTCGGGTCGGACGGACGCCGTATCGACGTCGCCGAGCACGTCGGAGCGGGCGCGACATCTGCGATCCTGTCGGCGATGGGCATTCCGTCAGGAGCGGCCGCGGCGCCGGAAGCATTGAATTCCGGGAATGCCGACGATCTCGCGCTTGTCGCGAGCTGCAGCTTCAGTGGCGGCGGACGCCTGGCGCTCTTCGATGCCGGACGTCGCTCGCTCGACGCCGAAGAGATGCGGCGTCTGCAGGATCTCGCTCGGCTCGCCGATCGACTGTGGCGCCTTGAAAGGCGCGCAAGCGCGGCGGCCCTTCAGGAAGAGCACTTCCGCCTTCTGGCAGAAACATCGACCGACACCATCATTCGCGGCAATCTCGACGGCATCCGGCTCTATGTATCGCCGGCCATCCGGGAACTGCTGGGCTATGAGCCGGAGGAACTGGTCGGCAGGCGCGCGATCGACATCGCCCATCCCGACGATGTCCCGACATTCGGTCGCTTGATGGGAAAGGTGCGCGCAGGCGATCTCGATGTCGGCCGCATCGAGCTGCGCATGCGGCACAAGGAAGGCGCGTGGTCCTGGATCGAGGCCCATATCCGCCTGACGCATGATAAGCAGACCGGTCACCCGGACGGCTATGTCGTCTCGGTTCGCGGGATCGATGGGCGCAAGGCGATCGAGGCGCGTCTCGAACAGCTTGCGAACCGTGATGAACTGACCGGCCTGCCCAACCGGAAGCTCTTCCGCGAACGCCTGCTGGCCGGTCTCTCACAGGCAGGCTCGGGAGAACGGCGCTTCGCGCTCTGGTGGATGGATATCGACCGGTTCAAGGACATCAATGACAGTCTCGGCCACCAGGCGGGCGACGCGGTGCTGCGGGAGGCGGCCTTGCGGTTTGAGGCCGTGGCGCGGCAGGGCGATGTCGTGGCGCGTCTCGGCGGCGACGAATTTGCTCTGATCGGTGCCGTCGGGGCGGACGATGCCGAAGCGGGAGCACTTGCAGAACGATTGATCGAGACCATGCGGGCGCCCGTCACCGCCGGCGACCAGACCATCGAGGTCGGGCTCAGCATCGGCATCGCCTTTGCTCCGGATTGCGGGCTCGATCCCGACGAGCTTCTTGCCGCGGCGGACAAGGCGCTCTACGAGGCGAAATCGGCAGGGCGCCGCACCTATCGCTTTTGCCAGACGCTCGCCACGCGCTGATTGCGCTTTTCCGGTCAGCCGCCGGCTCGACTTCCACCGGCATCGGCCCTACCTCTTGCCGGTGAGCACAGCCGCCGATCTTCTGCCAAAGCCGTTCGCCGAGTGGTTTGCGCAGCGCGGCTGGTCCCCGCGGCCGCATCAGATCGCGCTGCTCGAAAAGGCCAGCGAGGGACGGTCGGCACTTTTGATCGCGCCGACCGGCGCCGGCAAGACGCTGGCCGGCTTCCTGCCCAGCCTGGTCGAGCTTGCCGCGCGTCCGAAGCGCAGCCGCCGCCCGGGCATCCACACGCTCTATATCTCGCCGCTGAAGGCGCTGGCGGTCGACATCGCCCGCAATCTCGAGACGCCGGTCGCGGGGCTCCAGCTCGATATTTCGGTCGAAACGCGCACCGGCGATACGCCGGCCCACAAGCGCCAGCGCCAGAAGCTCGCCCCGCCCGACATCCTGCTGACGACGCCCGAGCAACTTGCGCTGCTGCTCTCGAATCCCGATGCCCCGAGGTTCTTCGATACGCTCGAGACCGTGGTTCTCGATGAGCTGCATTCGCTGGTGACGGCCAAGCGCGGCGATCTCCTGTCGCTCGACCTTGCGCGGCTCAGGCAATTGCGTCCGAGCCTGCGTGTCGTCGGCCTTTCGGCGACCGTGGCCGAGCCGGACGATCTCCGGCGCTGGCTGATGCCGCAACAGGCCGATGCGCCGCCGAACCTTGCCGATCTCGTCATCGTCAAGGGCGGCGCCACGCCCGACGTCGCCATCCTGCCGACCGAGAACCGCATTCCCTGGGCCGGCCATTCCGCCGTCCATTCGATGGATGCGATCTATGCGGCCATCAAGGCGAGTCACATGGTGCTGGTCTTCGTCAATACGCGCAGCCAGGCCGAGCGCATCTTCCAGGAACTCTGGCGCATCAACGAGGATGCGCTGCCGATCGCGCTGCATCACGGCTCGCTCGATGTCGGCCAGCGCCGGCGCGTCGAGGCGGCGATGGCCGCGTCCAGCCTCCGCTGCGTCGTCTGCACCTCGACACTCGATCTCGGCATCGACTGGGGCGATGTCGATCTTGTGGTGAATGTCGGCGCGCCGAAGGGCGCGAGCCGGCTTGCCCAGCGCATCGGCCGCGCCAATCACCGGATGGACGAGCCCTCGCGGGCCGTTCTCGTGCCGGCCAACCGCTTCGAGGTCATGGAATGCACCGTCGCGCTGGAGGCGAGCCTGACCGGCGCGCAGGACACGCCCCGCCTCCGGACCGGCGCGCTTGATGTGCTGGCGCAGCATGTGCTCGGTATGGCGTGTTCCGCACCGTTCTCCGCCGATGCGCTCTATGCCGAGGTGACGTCGGCGGCGCCTTATGCCGGTCTCGACCGCGAGAGCTTTGATCGGGTCGTCGATTTCGTGGCGACCGGAGGTTATGCGCTGAAGAGCTATGAGCGGTTCGCCAAGATCCGCGCCGGCAAGGACGGGCTCTGGCGGATAAGCCATCCCGCCGTCGCGCAGCAATATCGGCTGAATGTCGGCACGATCGTCGAGGCGCCCTTGCTGAAGGTGCGGCTTGCCTCGCGCCGGAACGGCGGCCCGATCGGCATGGGCGGGCGCGTGCTCGGCGAAGTCGAGGAATATTTCGCCGAACAGCTTGCCCCGGGCGATACCTTCCTGTTCGGCGGGCTCGTCGTGAAGCTCGAAGGCATCCGCGACAATGTCGTTGTCGTCTCTCGCACCCATGACGAGGCGCCGAAAGTACCCTCCTATAATGGCGGTAAGTTTCCACTCTCGACCTATCTCGCCGATGGCGTTCGCCGTCTGCTGGCCGACGAGAGCAGCTGGAGCCGCCTGCCGGACCAGGTCTCCGACTGGCTGCGCATCCAGAAGGAAGCCTCGGTCCTGCCGGGTGCTGATCAATTGCTGGTCGAGACTTTCCCGCGCGGCAATCGCTTCTACATGGTCGCTTACCCCTTCGAGGGGCGGCTGGCGCATCAGACGCTCGGCATGCTGCTGACGCGGCGGCTGGAGCGCGCAAAGCTGCGGCCGCTCGGCTTCGTCGCGTCCGACTATGCGCTGGCCATCTGGGGGCTCGGCGATATGGGCGGCGCCTTTGCCAAGGGCAACCCGGCGCTCGGTGATCTGTTCGCGCCGGACATGCTCGGCGATGACCTCGATGCCTGGCTCGCCGAAAGCTATCTGCTGAAGCGCAGTTTCCGCTCCTGCGCCCTGATCTCAGGCCTGATCGAGCGCCGGCATCCGGGCAGGGAGAAATCCGGGCGCCAGGTCACGATCTCGACCGACCTCATCTATGATGTCCTCCGGAGCCATGAGCCGGATCACATTTTGCTGCGGGCCACTTGGGCCGATGCGGCCACCGGCCTGCTCGACGTCGCGCGTCTCTCCGACATGCTGATGCGCGTCGAGGGCTCCATCCTGCACCAGCCGCTCGATCACATCTCGCCGCTGGCCGTGCCGGTCATGCTCGATATCGGCAAGGAAAGCGTCGCCGGTTCGGCCGCAGACGAGATCATCCGCGAGAACGCCGATGATCTCGTCCGCGAGGCCATGGGCGAAGCCTATCTCGGCACATTTGCCGGCGGGGGCTTGCCGGCGGGAATCCCGCGCTCTTAGGATGGCGCGAGAACGAAACGCGAATCGACGCATGATCTTCCGCCAAACCGCCCTTGAAATGCATGCGGCAGAAGCCCGGCCAGCCGAATGGGCTGTCGCCGGCATGCGGCTGACGCTGACCGTCGAAGGCGGGTTGCATCTGGCCGAGGCATCGACGCTGGTCGTCGCCGATCTGCATCTCGAGAAGGGCTCGGCCTTCGCGGCGCGCGGGCAGATGCTGCCGCCTTATGACACGGCCGCGACGTTGAAGCGGCTCGCTGCGCTGGTCCGCCGTTTGAAGCCGGCGCGGGTGATTGCGCTCGGCGACAGCTTTCATGATCGCGGCGCGGGCGGCCGCCTCGGCGAGGCCGACCGCGCCGCGCTGACGGCTTTGACCGAAGCGACCGAATGGATCTGGGTTGCCGGCAACCACGACCCGGAGCCCCCGCGCGGCCTCGGCGGCTGGGCGACGAGCGAACTTTCGATCGGTCCGCTGACCTTCCGCCACGCGCCACGTCCGGGGCGGGCCACCGGTGAAATCGCCGGCCACCTGCATCCGTCCGCCCGCATCGTCGGCCGCGGTCGCTCGGTGCGGCGGCGCTGTTTCGCGGCGAATGGCGAGCGATTGGTCATGCCGGCCTTCGGCGCGCTGGCCGGCGGTCTCAACGTCCTCGACGCGGCTTTCCATCCGCTCTTCGAGGGCCGCGCCTTTCACGCCTTCATGCTCGGAACAGACGTCCATCCCATCGCCGGCCGCAAGCTGGTCGGCGAGGCGCGGACAGGGTGACCGGGATCATCTCATCGTCATCGCGATGAAATGATCCACGACGGATGGTCCAGTCGACGGCCGATCAGCTCTCGATCATGACGGTGAAGCCGCCATAGATCATCCGCTTTCCATCGAAGGGCATGTTTTCCATAACGCCCTTCAGGCGTTCGTCGGCCATGACCTTGGCATTGACGGCGTCGCGATGGGCACGGTCGCGATAGGTGATCCACGAGAAGACGATGATCTCGTCGTCCTTCGCCTGAACGGCACGCGGAAACGAAGTCAGTTCGCCCATGGGCACATCGTCGCCGAGGCATTCGACATAGCTGAGCGCGCCGTGATCCTTCCAGACCTCATTGGCGGTCGCTGCCATCTTCTTGTATTCGTCGAGATGAGCATTGGGTACGGCGATAATGAAGCCGTCGACATAGGTCATTCGATCCTCCTCAATCGTCGGGTACCTTCAAGGACGGCCGGGAAGCGGATGATCCGACACAGGCCGCAATCTTTTTGCGTCCGCGTTCATGCCGTCGGGGAGCGTCCTCGGCGACGCCTGCCGACATGCCGCGTCTTCGCCCAGTGATGCGGTGCGATGATGAGCTCGAAGAGCGCGCGATAGCAGGCGATCGAGAGTAGCACCCAATAGGCGGGCAGATAGATCAGGGCGCCTGCCGGGCGGTTCTGGCGTCGCAGCCGATAGGTTTGGCGGGACAGCAGCGCAAAGACAAAATAGGCGGCGACGAGATTGAAGAGGTTGAGGAATGCCATGCCGGCCAGGAGCGGACTGTTGGCCCGCCACAGGCGCGCCGGATCGACCAGCATCATCAGCGCCGTCGCGATATAGAGCGGATGCACCGCCGCGGCGACCAGCGAGCCGAGCGAGGTCAGCATGAAACCCGCGAAGCGCTTCGGCCCGATCTCGCGCAGGAGACGTTGCGGCGCGCGCAAATGGACCAGGACGGTCTGCATCCATCCCTTGAGCCAGCGGGTCCGCTGGGCCAGCCACGATTTGACCGTCGCGGGCGCTTCCTCATAGGTCGGGCGCTCCAGCATCGCCGCGCGATAACCGAACCGGACGAGACGGACGCCGAGATCGGCATCCTCGGTGACGTTGTAGGGATCCCAGCCGCCAATCCACTCGAGCGCGGCGCGGCGGAAATGATTTGAGGTGCCGCCGAGTGGCAGCGGCAGGTCAAACGTCGCCAGTAGCGGCAGCACGCCATCGAACTGCACGGAATATTCGAGCGCAAACAGGGCTGTCAGCCCGTTGGCATCGGCATTGTCGATGAGAAGCGGCGCCTGCAGGCAAGCGAGATCGGGCCCGCCCGCGGCAAAGGCCGCGTGCGCCTCGGCAAGCTGCAACGGATCCGGCCGGTCCTCCGCATCATAGACGGTGACATAGTCGCCACGTACCAGCGGCAAGGCGTAAGCGAGCGCCTTCGGCTTGGTGCGCGGTCCCGACGGCGGCACGCGGATCAATTCGAACGGCGCGGCAAGCTGCAGCGCGATGATTGCGGCGATGGTCGCCCGGTCGTCCGCCTCGACGATGAGCTTGATGTCGAGCTTCTCCCGCGGCCACGCCAACTGGTCCATCGCCGCCACGAGATCGGCAACCATGTGCGCCTCGTGATGCAGCGGCAGCAGAACCGAATAGATCGGCAGCTTCGCCGGATCGGTGTCGGGCAGTTCGGCCGGGCGCTGCCGGGCGCGATGCGCAACGCCGGTGATCGCCTGCATGCGAATGAGGATGACCCCGAGGAACAGAAGGCCCGCCAGGATATCGAGCACGGCGATCGCGACCCATCCCGTCAGGAAGATCGCGGCGGCAATGCCCAGGAGGAGGACGGCAAGGACGACGATCTGCGGCCGCGTAAGAAGGCGCCGCGCCGAGAGATCGGGTCGCAGGCGCTGGAGCGCGTTGATGGCATGGGCAACGAGTGGCTTTTGGTTCGCGGCCAGCAGCAGGCGGCGGATCGCCGCCGGCGTCGTGATCGAGATACGGTCGCGAAGGCCGGGCTGCTCGGCGATGCGGGCCGCCAGCAGCTGGAAGTCCCTGGCATCGGGAGCGAAGAACAGCCGCGCTTCGCCGTTGCGAACGGCCGTCACCGCCCGACCGGCACGAATAGCCGCCGAAATCTCGTCGATGTCGCCATGGCTGTTGGCCTCGGCGCGGAAACCATTGCGTTCGGGTCGCGGATCGAACGAAAGCCCGAGCGCGGCGGCACGGGCCGTCAGGGATTGGCCGGTCTCGGGTCTCCGCCGTTCCAGAGAAGTCCCGCTACCGGGGGCCAGCCATTGTTCGCGGAAATTCAACGGCGCCCCCGGCTGGTGCTCTCGAAAGAGCAGCCCCTCGACTATCGTACCGCCATATCGTTCACTCCGATCGAAGTCGTACAGACAGCGCCTGCAGACAGTCGATCCTGCAACCGAGAGTTATTCCAGATGTATGCGTCCTTGGCAATTCGCGCCGCGCTGCTCGGCGTGTTGATCGTCCTGCCGTCATGGGGCGATATGCATGCGCGCGCCGCCGAGAATGCCGGAACGGCCGTCGTTATCCCCGATTTCTTCGACCCGAACCGCAGGCTAGACCGTCCGCCGGCCGACGCGGTGACCAGCATCCGTTTTGCAACCTCGGCCGATTTTCCGCCTTTCAGCTTCGTCGGGCCCGACGGCACGCTGACCGGCTTCAATGTCGATCTGGCCCGCGCGATCTGTACCGAACTCGCTGTGACCTGCACGATGCAGGCGCGGCCTTTCGACAGCCTCGCGGCGTCGATCGGCGAGGGGCGGATCGATGCCGCGATCGCCGGTCTCGCCATCACGGCCAAGGCGCGCGAAACCCTGGCCTTCTCGGATGTCTATTTGCGACCCGCCGGGCGTTTCGTCGGTCCGGCATCATGGCCGGAGGCTGACGTCACGCCGGCGGCTCTCGCCGGGCGGACGGTCGCGGTCGTCGCAGGCAGCGCACACGAGGCCTATCTCGCCGCCTTCTTTCCCAAGGCGAAACGCCTCTCGGTCGAGACGCAGCCACTCGCAACCGAGGCGATGGCGTCGGGCAAGGCCGACCTCGTCTTCGGCGATGGGCTGCCGCTGGCTTTCTTCCTGCAATCGGCGGCAGAAAAGGACTGCTGCCGCTTTGTCGGCGGCGCCTATATCGAGCCGCGTTTCTTCGGCGAAGGATTCGCGATCGCGCTGCCGCCGGACAAGCCGGACCTTCGCCACGCGATCGATTGGGCGCTGGACCGGGTCTATGACAAAGGCGTCTTCGCCGAACTCTATCTGCGCTATTTTCCGATCGGCTATTTCTAGCCGCTCAGAGCGTCCGATAGCGGGCGCGGGCGCCGCGTTCGATCGCGGCCGCCGTCAGCGTGTCGACATCGAGCACGTCGCGCAGGAGTTCGAGGAAGCGCAGTTCTTCCTGCTCGACATGCAGGTCGGCCGCCGCGACCTCGACCGCCAACGCATAGGCGGTTTCGTGCAGCTTCTTGGGCAGCGCCGTGGCGACGACGGTCAGCACCTCGTGCAGGCCGTCGGTCTCGCGAGTGATCGCGCCGCAGGCTTCGGCCACGTGGATCAGGCGGTCGGTATCGAAGCCGCCGAAGATCGGCAGCGTATTGACGATATCGCCGATCTTGCGCAGTTCGCGGTCTGTCATCTCGCGATCGACGGCGGACAATGTCACCATCACATAGATCAGCGCCTCCTGCGGGGAGACCGCGGTCTCGTTGGCTGCGATCGCTTTGTCCATGGCAGTGAAGCTCCCGTCGAAGGCCCGCGTGGCGCGGCGCGATCCGAAACTAGGATGTCGGGCGCTCCTATTCAACGTCCCCGCCGCCATGAGCCGCCCACGGCGCTAAGCTGCTTCGCCATTGACGCCGCGCCGCTCGCTCCCTATGGCTCTCGCGCTCCGGACGCGGCTCGGCCGCGCCTGCATTTCCACGAGGTTTCCATGTCCATCGCCACGCCGCCAGTTCTCGATCTCTCGCCTGCCATCGTCGCGGCAGCGAAAGCGTCGAAAGCCTGGCCGTTCGAGGAGGCGCGGCGGATCATCACGCGGCTGGAAAAGCGCGGGCCGAAGTCGCCGGTGCTGTTCGAGACCGGCTACGGTCCCTCGGGCCTGCCGCATATCGGCACGTTCGGCGAGGTGGCGCGCACGACCATGGTGCGGACTGCCTTTCGCCTTCTGACCGAAGACAAGATCGAAACCCGTCTTCTGTCGTTCTCGGACGATATGGACGGGCTGCGCAAGGTTCCGTCCAACGTCCCGAACCAGGAGATGATGCAGGCGCATCTCGGCATGGCGCTGACGCGCGTGCCCGATCCGTTCTCGAACGAGTATCCCTCGTTTGGCGCGGCCAATAATGCGCGCCTGCGCGCGTTTCTCGACGGCTTCGGCTTCGCCTACGAGTTCGCCAGCGCGACCGACTACTATGCTTCGGGTCGTTTCGACGCGGCCCTGCGGCGCATGCTCGAAGTCTATGACGAGGTGATGGAGATCATCCTGCCGACCCTCGGCCCGGACCGGCGCGCCACCTATTCGCCGTTCCTGCCGATCTCCAGGAAGACGGGTGTCGTGCTGCAGGTGCCGATGGTCGATCGCGACGTCGCCGCCGGTACGATCACCTATATCGATCCCGAGGATGGCGAGCGCGTGACCACCGAGGTCACGGGCGGAGCGGTCAAGTGCCAGTGGAAGGCCGATTGGGCGATGCGCTGGTTCGCGCTCGGCGTCGACTACGAGATGAGCGGCAAGGATCTGATCGACAGCGTCAAGCTCTCGACCCGCATCTGCCGCGTGCTTGGGACCGAGCCGCCGGAATGCTTCACCTATGAGCATTTTCTGGACGAAAACGGTGAGAAGATCTCGAAGTCGAAGGGCAACGGCCTGACGATCGAGCAGTGGCTCACCTATGCCTCGCCCGAAAGCCTGTCGCTCCTGATGTACACCAAGCCGAAGACCGCCAAGCGGCTCGGCTTCGAGGTCATCCCGCGTCATGTCGATGAATATTCGTCCTTCATCGAGGCGTTCCCGCGCCAGCCGCTCGAGCAGCAGCTCGGCAATCCGGCGTGGCATATCCATTCGGGCCATCCGCCGGCGGACGTCGCGCCGATCAGCTTCGCGATGCTGCTGAACCTCGTTTCGGTCTCGGATGCGAGCGACAAGGCCGTTCTCTGGGCCTATATCTCGCGCTACCTGCCGGAAATGGCGGTTGCCGCGCGCGAAAAGCTCGACCAGCTCGCCGGCTTCGCGATCCGCTACTATGCGGACATCCTGAAGGCGAAGAAGCACTATGTCCGGCCGGAGGGGACGATCGCCGAGGCGCTTGGCGCGCTCGACGCCGCGCTCGCCGCGCTGCCGCCGGCCTCGACGGCGGACGAGATTCAGACCGTAGTATTCGATGTCGGCCGCACCTTCTTTCCCGACCCGGCCAAGAAGGGACCGGACGGCAATCCGCCGGGCGTCTCGCTCGACTGGTTCCGGGGCCTCTATCAGGTGCTCCTCGGCCAGGACCAGGGGCCGCGCTTCGGGTCCTTCGTCGCGATCTACGGCATTCCGGAGACGCGCGAGCGCATCGCCCGCGCGCTGGCGGGGACGCTTGTCGACGCGTGAGGCGACGCTGAGACACCCGCGACCGAGCCTCTTGCAACTTGCGGGCGGCTATGGATGGATCGGCGGCAACAGGGAGTGCCGCCGATGACCTTCGAACACTGGCTTGCCTTTGCCGCGGCGTCGGCCGTGATGCTCGCAATCCCCGGCCCGACCGTACTGCTGGTCGTCAGCTATGCGCTCGGCCATGGCCGCAAGGCGGCGCGCGCCACCGTCGCCGGCGTCGCTCTTGGTGATTTCACGGCCATGACAGCATCAATGCTTGGCCTCGGGGCGCTTCTCGCAGCCTCGGCGATGCTGTTCACCGTGCTGAAATGGATCGGCGCTGCCTATCTCATCTATCTCGGCATCAAGCTCTGGCGTGCGAAGCCGGTCATCGCCGGCGCGGGCGAGGCGGCCGAGACGCGGCCGCTGCGCATCTTCGCTCATGCCTATGTCGTGACGGCACTCAACCCTAAGAGCATCGTCTTTTTCGTCGCCTTCCTGCCGCAGTTCCTCGTCGCGGGCGCGCCGCTGCTGCCGCAGATGGTGGTGTTCGAGGCGACGTTCCTAGTGCTCGCAACGCTGAATGCTACCCTCTACGGGCTGTTGGCTGCCGGTGCGCGCACGACGATCCGCAAGCCGCGGGTGCAGCTGGCTGTCAACCGGATCGGCGGTTCGTTGCTGATCGGCGCCGGCGTTCTGTCGCTCGGCCTTCGCCGGGCGACCGCCTGATCTACCGGACCGGGCAACTGTCCGGTCGCGGCGCCTCGGCCCAGATGCCGGCCGCCGCGCAGCGTGCCGTGTCCTCAGCCGTGCGATAGTCTTCCGGCGCGTCGGGTGCCGGTTCGGCCCAGCCCTGCTCGACCAGCCATTCGCCGAGGTCGGTGCTGCCGATGCGGCACGCCGCCGGCTCGACGCCGATCGTCTCGAGCGCCGAGAGGCGACATTCGACGCCGCGTGCGCGCAGCCGCTGGCGCAGCGCCTGCATCGAGAGAAAGGCGCAGTCGAACGCCTCCGCAACAGGTGTCGTGCGGCAGCGTGTTCCGCTCTCCGGAACCGTGATGCCGGCGAGCTGCACCTTGCGTCCGCCAAGATTAAGCGTCCCGGCACCGATCACCACGACCTGGGTGAAGGCCTGCCAGGCGGGCCCGTCGTCGACGACTTCGCGTGTTGCCGGCGGCGCCTCGCGCTCCATCGGTCCATGCGATACCGGCCCGGGGCTGATGCCCGGCCCGCCGACAATGCGTGGCGCGGGCCCGGAAGCCACGGAATCCTCCGCCGACTGCGGACTGGTGACCGTATCGGGGGGGACGAGCGGACGACGCGCCTCCAGCGGCGCCGGCGCGATCGGGGCGGGCGGTGCTACGGCGCGAGTTCCTGGCACAGGCTGATCCGCCACGACGACTGCCGGGCGCGGCGATGGCCCGGTATCCATCAGCAGCGTCAATCCGGCGGTGATCGCAACCGCAAGCACGGCAGTGGCGGCAATGGCCATGACGCCATGTCTCATTGGCTTGCCCAGATGATCCTGGCGATCCAGTCGATGTCGCGGGCTGCGAGGACGCGGTTCGGGTGATCGGGGTTGAGCGAGGAAAGTTCGACCGTCCGTGTATTGCGCCGCGCCAGCACCTTGGCCATGACCTCGCCCTGCCGCGTGCGCACGACGACACGGTCGCCGACCCGGCTCGGCGATGTCGGCGAGACGATGATGACGTCGCCATCGCGATAGAGCGGCATCATCGAATCGCCAGAGACCTCCAGCGCATAGACGCCTTCCACCTTCTGCGTCTGCGGGAAGGCGACCTCGTCCCAGCCCTGACCCGCCGGAAAGCCGCCATCATCGAAGAAGCCGCCGGCGCCGGCCTGGGCGAAGCCGATGAGCGGCACCTGGCGGAAGGGCCGATCGATTTCGGCGAGCTCGGGTGGCGCGCCGATGGGCCCCACCGGGCCGGGCGCCCCCAAATCGAGAAAGCGCTCCAGCGTCTCCCCGGTCGCCTCCAGAATTTTCGAGATGCTCTCGGTCGAAGGCCAGCGCGGCCGCCCGTCATTGGCGACCCGCTTGGAGCGGTTGAACGTCGTCGGGTCGAGCCCGGCGCGCCGGGCAAGCCCGGAGACGCTGAGATCATGGCGCTCCGCCAGGACGTCGATCGCGGTCCAGATCCGCTCGTGTGACAACATGGCCGGACCCTCCGGAAGATGAGCCGGGCCGTCGATGACCTCGGTTCTGCGTGGACTCCTCGAAACGCGGCACAACGGATCGCACGAAAAGGAATAAAATCCCCTGAACGCAGGATTTATCCCCGCGAACGAACCGTGTCCAGCGCCCGCCTGCGCTTTCTTCGCCGGAATTCCGCCGCTTGCCGCCGGAAGCCCGCCCGGCTAGGCTTTCGTGACCGAACGGGAATGACCATGACCATGATCTACAAGATCGCGCCGGGCGAACTCTGGCGTGAAGCGGAAGCGCGCGGCACATTCGAAGGCGCGCTGATCGACGTTGAAGACGGCTATATCCATCTATCCGGCGCCGATCAGGTGCGCGAAACCGCCGCCCGCTATTTCGGCGGCGTGGATGATCTCGTTCTGGTCGGCATTGACGCGGATCGCCTCGGCGACGCCCTCAAATGGGAGCCGTCGCGCGGTGGCGCGCTGTTTCCGCATCTTTATGCGCCGCTGTCGCTCGCCGATATCGCCTTTGCGCGGCCGCTATTGCTCGGTGCGCACGGTTTCCATTTGTTCCCGGCCGACATTCCGTGAGTCTCTACAGCTTCCTTCGGCCCGCGCTCTTCCGCGTCGACCCGGAGACCGCGCATGGCCTGTCGCTGAAGGTGATCGGCGCCGGATTGTCCGGTTCGCAGGGCGCCGTTGACGATCCTCGCCTGGCGCGCCGTCTGCTCGGGCTCGACTTTCGCAATCCTCTCGGCATCGCCGCCGGCCTCGACAAGAATGCCGAAGTTGCGGACGGACTGCTGGCGCTTGGCTTCGGTTTCGTCGAGGTCGGCACGGTCACCCCGAAGCCGCAGGACGGCAATCCCCGCCCGCGTATGTTCCGTCTCGTTGAAGATGGCGCCGTGATCAACCGCCTCGGCTTCAACAACAAGGGTTATGAGGCCGCGCGCCGGAACCTTCTGGCGCGCCGGGAGCGGGGCGGCATCGTCGGCGTCAACATCGGGGCCAACAAGGACGCGGCGGACCGCATCGCGGATTACGTCGCCGGCATCTCCGCCTTTTCCGATCTTGCCAGCTATTTCACGGTGAATGTGTCGTCGCCCAATACGCCGGGCCTCCGCGATCTGCAGGGACGGGCGGCGCTGGATACGCTCCTGGCCCGTGTCGTCGAGGCGCGCGACGCCGAGCCGCGGCGCGTGCCGATGCTGGTGAAGATCGCGCCCGACATGGATGACGCGGGCCTTGCCGACGTCGCCGATGTCGTGCTGGCACGCGGTCTCGACGGCGTCATCATCTCCAACACGACCATTTCCCGCCCGGTCCTCCGCGACCGGACGCAGGCGACCGAGACAGGCGGCCTGTCCGGCAAGCCGCTCTTCAACCTGTCCACGATGATGCTGGCGCGCTTCCGTGGCCTTGTCGGGCCCGACCTGCCGCTGATCGGCGTCGGCGGCGTCGATTCGGCGGAGACCGCCTTCGCGAAGATCGCGGCGGGCGCCGATCTCGTCCAGCTCTATACGGGCCTCGTCTATCGTGGGCCGACGCTGCCGGCGGAAATCATCGAGGGCCTTCAGCGCATTCTCGACCGGCGCGGCCTCGCCTCGATTGCCGATGCGGTTGGCATCGAGCGGGAACGCTGGGCGGCGGGCGGCTGATTCAGCCGAAAGTCGCCTTGACGCGGGCGCGGCAGCGCCAGGCCAGCGTGATGCCGCGCGCCGACAGGAACACCAGCAGCGCCAGCCAGAGCCCGTGCGCGCCGAGTGCCGGCTCGGCCCACCACCAGACGGCGAGATAGAGCCCGAGCGAGGCGAGCATCATGTTGCGCATATCGCGCGACCAGGTGGCACCGATGAACACGCCATCCATCTCGAAGGCGAGCACGCCGGCGATCGGTGTCAGTACCGCCCAAGGGAGGAATTCCCGCGCCGTGGCACGCACATCGGCATTCGCCGTCATGAAGTCGATCGCCAGCGGGCCGCCAAGCGCGAAGACCGCGGCGGCGAGGAACGCCAGCATATAGCCCCAGCCGAGCGTCAGCTTTACCGAGCGGACGAAGGCCGGACGATAGCGCGCTCCGACGGCACGGCCGGCATATTGCTCCGCCGCGGCTGCGAAGCCGTCGAGGAAATAGCCGCCGACCAGGAAGAAGTTCATCAGGATCGCATTCGCCGCCAGGATGACATCGCCCATCGTCGCCCCTCGCGAGGCAAAGAAGCCGAAGGCGAACAACAGCGCGAAGGAGCGGATCATGATGTCGCGGTTGACGGCGACCATCCGGATCAGCGCCGCGCGATCGAGAATGGTCGCCCGCGAAGGCCGCGCGGATCGATCGAGGGAGGGCAGCACGATGAGGAGGCCAAGACAGGCGGTAATCGCCTCTCCGATCGTAGTGCCAAGGGCCGCGCCCGCCATGCCCCAGCCGAATCCGAGCACGAACAGGACGGTCAGGGCGATGTTGGCACCGTTGAGGACGGTCTGCAGCATGAGGCCCGCGCCGGCCCGGCCAAGTCCGACCAGCCAACCCAGCAAGACGTAATTGGCGAGCGCGAACGGCGTCGAGAGAATGCGGATATCGTAATAGGTGGTCGTTGCCGCCTGCACGGCCGGACTGCCACCGAGCCCGAAAAGCGCCAAGGCGAGCAGCGGCCTGCCGAGCGCGATCACCGCAACGCCGATCACCCCCGCCAGCAGAAGGGCGCGGAGGAGCACTGCCTGTGTTTCGGTCCTGTTGCCCGCGCCGAAGGCTTGCGCCGTCAGGCCCGTCGTTCCGCTTCTGAGGAAATTGAAGGTCGCGAAGATGAAATCGAAGATGACGGCGCCGAGCGCCACGCCGCCGATCAGGGCCGCATCGCCGAGTCGGCCGATCACCGCCATGTCGGCGATGCCGAGCATGGGGGTCGAGAGATAGGCGAGAGTCATCGGCACGGCGATTGCGAGAATGCCGCGATGCGTGACGGGAAAGGGGCGGATGGGCTGGGCGCTGGCTGCGTCGGACATGACAGATTCGCTGGGAGAGACAGCCTTAGCCGTCCAGCAGGGAAACGTCGATGCCCAGCCTTCCTTCGTCTCGCTGGAGCGCTATTCTCCGCCCATGCCTTTGCCGATTGTCCATCACCCAGCCTTCACCGCCGAGATTCCTGCCGACCATCGGTTTCCGATGGGGAAGTATCGCCGTCTGGCCGAAATCCTTTCAGCCGAGGGATTGGTGCCGGGCGGCTTCGTCACGCCGGAACCAGCCACGGCCGACGATCTCGCGCTCGCGCATGATCGCGCCTATGTCGATGCCGTCCTCGGCCTCACGGTGCCGAAGCCGATCGAGCGGGAGATCGGCCTGCCGATGAACGAGACCGTCGTCCGCCGCGCGGCGGCAGCGACTGGCGGTACGATCCTTGCCGCCCGGCTGGCGCTCGAGACCGGCCTGGCCTGCAATACGGCCGGTGGCAGCCATCATGCGCGCAGTGACCAGGGCGCGGGCTTCTGCACCTTCAACGATGTCGCGGTGGCGATCCGTGTCCTGCTTGCGGAGCGTCGCATTGCGACGGCGCTCGTCGTCGACTGCGACGTGCATCAGGGCGACGGAACGGCTGAGATCTTCGATGGGGAGGCCAATGTCACGACGCTGTCGCTGCACGCCGAGCGCAATTATCCGGTGCGCAAGCGCAGGTCATCGATCGATATCGGCTTGCCGGATGGCCTCGGCGACGCGGACTATCTCGCCGCGCTCAGCGGTGTGTTGCCCGGCCTTATCGACCGGCTGACACCCGACATCATCTTCTATAATGCCGGAGTCGACCCGCACCGTGACGACAGGCTCGGCCGCCTCTCGCTCAGCGATGCAGGGCTTCTCTCACGAGACAGGATGGTCATCGGGGCGGCGCGGGACCGCGGCATACCGCTTGCCGGCGTCATCGGCGGCGGCTATGGCGCCGATATCGACGCCATCGCGGTCCGCCACGCGCTGCTGCACAAGGCGGCGGCTGGCTTTGTCGACTGACGCGGCTAGAGAAGGCGGCGAACCACCTTGGCCTGCTCTGCCTCGCCATCCGAGGCGGCAAGGCATTCAGGCGCGATATAGGGCCAGGATTGGACATCGCAGCCCTTGCGGCCGCCGACGCCGGCCCGCTCATAGCTGATCACGGACGTCGGATCACTGACGCCGCGGCCATGACCGGTCGCCTGCGTGCCATATGCCGTCACTGCGACGGCCACCAGCGTGGCTGTTGCAAGCACGCCTGCCAGACTGCGTCGATTGATGCTGATCATCGTACAACCCGCCCTGCGACCGGCGGCCCCCTGCCATTCTCGTGACCATTCAACGCGGCAACGCGTCGGCGGTTTCAATCACGCATGGCGATCTTTCGATGTGACCGCCATCACGCGGCTTCTGTGACGCCTGACACATGACCGCGGCCGATCTGCGCGCCTCGGCCGCTTCAAGCGGATTTTGTTTCCGCGACAGAGCGCTCCGGCAATAACGTCTTTCTTGATCAATTTAGTCGTGATGCGTTCAATGGCATGAGCCGGGCCGGTGAGGTAGCCGGCACATCAACCGACGCCGCCCGAGCGGCCAAAGCCGGAGACTCAGCCATGACGATCACCCGTCGATCCTTCGGGCGCCTTGCCGGCACGGTGCTGGCCGGGGCCGCATTCGGAGTTGCCGCCCGTGCGCCGGCCGGTGCCGCCGAGGCGCTGTCCGTGCTGAAGATCGGCTACCAGAAGGCCGGTCTCCTGGCGATCGCCCGGCGCCAGCAGGCCTTCGAGAAGGCCTTTGCTCCCGAGGGGACATCTGTCACCTGGGTCGAGTTCGCGTCCGGTCCACCATTGCTGGAGGCGCTGAATGCCGGCGCCGTCGATATCGGCTGGACGGGCGACGCGCCGCCGATCTTCGCGCAGGCTGCCGGCGCTAACCTGGTCTATATCGCGGCGGCGCCATCCAATGGCAAAGGCGAGGCGATCATCGTCAAGGAGGGCGCGCCGATCGCCTCCGTCGCAGCGTTGAAGGGCCGCAGGATCGCCGTTACCAAAGGTTCCAGCGCGCATAATCTGACGGTCGCGGCGCTGGAGAAGGCCGGCATCGCCTTCGCTGATGTCACGCCGGTCTATCTGTCGCCCGCCGATGCCGCTGCGGCCTTCGCGAATGACAGCGTCGATGCCTGGGCGATCTGGGACCCGTTCCTGGCGCTGGCCGAGAGCCGCGCGCCCGTGCGCCAATTGACCACGACGGCGGACACGCTCGCGGTCAACACATACCTTCTCGCCAACAAGAGCTTCGCCGAAGCGCATCCGGCGGTGATCGGCGGCATCATCGCGGCGCTGGCCAAGACAGCCGAGTGGGCGAATGCCAATCGCGGCGAGGTTGCCGAGGCCCTGTCCGAAATCACGGGTGTCCCGATCGGCCCCGAGACCGTTGCGGTCGATCGCGCCGTCTACGACATCCTGCCGCTCAGCGACGACATCATCGCCGGCCAGCAGGTGACGGCCGACCGCTTCCAGAAGCTCGGCCTGATCCCGAAGTCGATCACGGTCCGCGACATCGTCTGGTCGGCCCCGAAGGCCTGACCGCCCCTGAACGCCGGAGACACATGCATGGCCGCCGCAGATCCGCTCAACTTCTTCTGGTTCATCCCGACGCATGGCGATGGGGCCTATCTAGGCTCGGAGACGCAGCAGCGTCCGCCCGAATTCGCCTATTTCAAGGAAATCGCCCAAGCCGTCGATCGCCTGGGCTTCGGCGGCGTCCTGCTCCCCACCGGTCAGGCCTGCGAAGACAGCTGGATCACTGCGGCGGGGCTCGCCACCGTCACCGAACGGCTGAAGTTCCTCGTTGCCCTCCGGCCCGGCGTGGTCTCGCCGAGCTTTGCGGCGCGCCAGACAGCGGCGCTCGATCGCCTTTCCAACGGGCGATTGCTCCTCAACGTCGTCGTCGGCGGCAATCCGGCGGAGCTCGCCGGCGACGGCGTCTTCCTGCCGCATGACGAGCGCTATGAGCAGGCGAGCGAATTCCTCGAGATCTGGTCGCGGCTCTTGGCGGGCGAGACGGTCGACTTTGCCGGCAAGCATTATCGCGTCGAGAAGGCCCGGCTCGATTTCCCGCCGGTGCAGTCGCCACGGCCGCCGCTGTATTTCGGCGGGTCGTCGGATGCCGGCCAGGATCTCGCGGCGGCCTCGACGGAGCTGTACCTGACCTGGGGCGAGCCCCCGGCCGGCGTTGCCGAGAAGATCGCGGGGGCGCGGGCAAGGGCTGAGGCGCGGGGCCGCAAGCTACGGTTCGGCATCCGCCTGCATTTCATCGTGCGGGAAACCGAGGAGGAGGCCTGGCGCGCCGCCGATCGACTCATCAGCCGGATTTCCGACGCGCAGATCGAGGCGGCGCAGGTCCGTTTCACCAAGGACATGGATTCCGTCGGCCAGCGGCGCATGGCTGCCCTGCATGGTGGTCGCCGCGACAGGCTGGTCGTGTCGCCCAATCTCTGGGCGGGGGTTGGCCTGGTGCGGGGCGGCGCCGGCACCGCACTGGTGGGTACGCCGGAGCAGATTGCCGAGCGGCTTGCCGAATATCAGGCGCTCGGCATCGATACGGTCATCGGCTCGGGCTACCCGCATCTGGAAGAAGCCTATCGTGTCGCCGAACTGCTGTTCCCGGTGCTCGGCATCGACCGGTCGGGCGTCAGGCGGCTTCGCGCGAGCGTCGCTAACGAGTTCTCGGTCGGCAATGCCGCGCCGCGTCTCGTGGCTGCGGCGTCCTGATCCCGCGATGACGCGCGCTCGCGGCCTCATCGGCTGGATCCTGCCAGCCGCGCTCGTGCTGGGCTGGGAGGCGCTCTCCCGGCTCGGCGTGATCCCGGCGAATATCCTGCCGGCGCCGACGGCGGTTGCGGCCGCGCTGTGGCGCGTTGCCGTTTCGGGGGAACTGGCGCGCAATATGGGCGTCAGCGCCTGGCGGGCCGGCATCGGGTTTCTCATTGGCGGCGCGATCGGCTTTGCCTTCGGGCTCGCCAATGGCCTGTCGCGCTTTTCCGAAGAGTTCACCGACACGACGCTGCAGATGGTGCGCAACGTGCCCCATCTCGCGCTGATCCCGCTGGTCATCCTGTGGTTCGGCATCGGCGAACAGGCGAAGCTGTTCCTTGTCGCGCTCGGCGTGTTCTTCCCGATCTACATCAACACGCTGCACGGCATCCGCAGCGTCGATCCGCAGCTCGTCGAGATGGGCAGGACCTATGGCATGAACGGCTTCGAACTCTTCGGCCAGGTCATCCTGCCGGGCGCGCTGCCGTCAATCTTCGTCGGGCTGCGCTTCGGCCTCGGCATCATGTGGCTGACGCTGATCGTCGCCGAGACAATCTCCGCCTCGTCCGGCATCGGCTACATGGCGATGCAGGCGCGCGAATTCATGATGACAGACGTCGTCGTGCTGTCGATCCTCATCTATGCGCTGCTCGGCAAGCTCGCCGATACGGTGGCGCGCGCACTGGAAAGGCGGACACTCGCCTGGAACCCCGCCTTCGAGGGAGTTTGACCGATGTTCACCGATGCCCTCGCGATGATCGAGACGGCGGCGCGCTTCGTTCCGCCGGATGATCTGAGGCGCGATCCACCTGTTCCTTTCGAGGTTCTGGGCGATCATCTGGCCCCGCAGTCCCGTGGCGCGCGCCTTTCCGTCTCGAAGCTCGCCAAGCGCTTTGGCGAGACGCCGGTGCTGGACGGCATCGATCTCAATATCGCACCGGGATCATTCGTCGCCATCGTCGGCAAGAGCGGCTGCGGCAAGAGCACGCTGCTGCGGCTGATCCTCGGACTGGAAACGCCGACCTCCGGCCGCATCGATCTGCCAGCGGGCGCGGCGGCACGGTTCGTGTTCCAGGAACCACGCCTGCTGCCCTGGGCGAAAGTCGTCGACAATGTCTCGGTCGGGCTCGGCAGGACCGGCTCGAGGGCGGCGCGGCGGGCAGAGGCGGCAAGGGCGCTTGCCGATGTTGGCCTCGATGGGCGTGGCGATGCCTGGCCCTCGGTGCTCTCAGGCGGACAGAAGCAGCGCGTCGCACTGGCGCGTGCCCTCGTCAGCCGGCCGCGCCTGCTCGCGCTCGATGAACCCCTCGGGGCGCTCGATGCGCTGACCCGCATTTCGATGCAGGGCCTTGTCGAGCGGGTCTGGCGCGATCAGCGCTTCACCGCTCTCCTGGTGACTCATGACGTCTCGGAGGCGATTGCGCTCGCCGATCGTGTCATCCTCGTCGATGGCGGTCGCATCGCGCTCGATATCGACGTCGATCTGCCGCGGCCGCGCCGGCGCGGCACGCCGGCTTTCGCGGCGCTCGAGAAGCGTGTGCTCGATGCGCTGTTCGGCGGCTTCGAGGGCGGCGACGCCATCTGACAGCCAGCGGGCGCACCTGAGACAGCACGCCGCGTGCAAGTTTTCGCCTGATCGTCTATGGCTCCTGCACGGGCTGCAGGATCAAAATGATGATGGCGGACGACAATCGTGGACGGCTGAGGCTCTTCCTCGACACGGCTGAGAAGTCGGCGTGGCGCGAATGGCTGCCGACCGGCATTTTCTACGGCGTAACCACCAATCCCTCGCTCCTCGCCGCCGCCAGTATTCCCTGTAACCTCGCGGTGTTCCCGGCGCTTGTCGACGCGGCCTTCAGCCTTGGCGCGAACGAGATGCAGATCCAGACATTCGGCCGCACGGCCGACGCTCTGGAGCGCAATGGCCGCGCCATTGCGGCCCTCGATCCGCGCATCGTCGTGAAGGTGCCGGTCACCTTCGATGGCGCCGTCGCGGCGATGCGGCTGAAGGCAGACGGCATCCGGGTCACCGTCACAGCCGTCTATGCAGCACATCAGGCGCTGACCGCCACCGCGCTCGGCGCGGATTATGTCGCTCCCTATTTCGGCCGGATGAACGATGCAGACCGTGACGGCGAGGGCGAGATCGTCGCCATGCGCGACTTGGTGGCGAAGTCCGGCAGCGCGACGCGCATTCTCGTCGCCAGCCTCCGCTCGGCCGATGATCTGGCACGCCTCGCCGCGCGCGGTCTCGACACGTTCACCATCAGTCCCAAGGTGGCGGGCCTGCTGTTCGCGGACCCGCTGACGCAAGCAGCAGCGGAAGCATTCGAGGCGGCTGCCGAAGCCGACTGAGCCCCCCCGGCCGCGGCTATCCCTTGATCGGGATCAAGGCCCGGTGCACCCTTGCCCTGCATAAGAGCCGTCGGCCGACAGAGGCCGGCCGGCTTCGGCCGACGTGACAGGAGGCGAGCATGGCAGAAAACGGTCCGCTGAATGCCGAGGAGCTCGACCTGCTCCACCGCTATTGGAAGGCGGCTAACTTTCTCTCCGTCGGCCAGATCTACCTGCTCGACAATCCGCTGCTGCGCGAGCCCCTGACCAACGCGCATATCAAGCCGCGACTGCTTGGCCATTGGGGCACGACGCCCGGCCTCAATTTCATCTATGCCCATCTGAACCGCGTCATTCGCGCCCGCGACCTCGACATGATCTATGTCTGCGGCCCCGGGCACGGCGGGCCGGGCATGGTCGCCAACACCTATCTCGAGGGTTCCTACAGCGAGATCTATCCCGATATCAGTCGCGATCTTGGCGGCCTTCGGAAGCTGGTGCGCCAGTTCTCGTTCCCCGGCGGCATTCCCAGCCACGCGTCTGCCGATACGCCCGGCTCGATCCATGAAGGCGGCGAACTCGGCTATGCGCTGGTGCATGCCTTCGGCGCGGCGTTCGACAATCCCGATCTCATCGTCGCCTGCGTCGTCGGCGACGGCGAGGCGGAGACGGGGCCGCTCGCCGCGTCCTGGCACTCGAACAAGTTTCTCAATCCGAAGCGCGACGGCGCGGTGCTGCCGATCCTGCATCTGAACGGCTACAAGATCGCCAATCCGACGGTGCTCGGGCGGATGAGCGACGAGGACCTTACCCATCTTTTCACCGGCTTCGGCTACGAGCCCTTCTTCGTCGAAGGCCACGAGCCGGAACGCATGCACCAGGCCATGGCCGGCACGCTCGACACGATCATCGCACGCATCGGCGCGATCCGGGCGGCGGCCCGGTCGGGCGGCGGGCCGGCGCTGATGCCCCGCTGGCCGATGATCATCCTGCGCTCGCCGAAGGGCTGGACCGGTCCCAAGGAGGTCGACGGCAAGAAGGTTGAGGGTTTCTGGCGCGCCCATCAGGTTCCGATCGCCAATGTCCGCAACAATGCCGGTCATCTCGCGCTGCTCGATGCGTGGATGCGCTCCTATGAGCCGGATGATCTCTTCGACGCGCAGGGTCGGCTCATGCCCGAGCTTCAGGCATTGGTGCCGGTCGGCGCACGCCGCATGGGCGCCAACCCGCATGCCAATGGCGGCTTGCTGAAGCGCGAACTGAAGCTGCCGGATTTCCATAGATACGCGGTTGCCGTTCCAGCGCCTGGCGCCGTGAGCGCCGAAGCGACCCGCGTCATGGGCAATTTCCTGAGCGAGGTCTTCGCGCTCAATGCGGAGACGCAGAATTTCCGTCTCATGGGCCCCGATGAGACGGCTTCCAACCGTCTCGATGGCGTCTTCGCCACCACCGATCGCGTGTGGATGGAGGAAATCGAGAGCTATGACGATCACTTGGCCGAGGATGGCCGCGTCATGGAGGTGCTATCGGAGCATCTCTGCCAGGGCTGGCTGGAGGGTTATCTGCTCACCGGCCGGCACGGCTTCTTCTCCTGCTACGAGGCCTTCATCCACATCGTCGATTCGATGTTCAACCAGCATGCGAAATGGCTGAAGGTGTCGCGCGGCCTGCCGTGGCGGCGACCGATCGCCTCGCTCAACTACCTGCTGACTTCGCATGTCTGGCGGCAGGATCACAACGGCTTCAGCCATCAGGACCCAGGCTTCGTCGATCTCGTCGCCAACAAGAAGGCCGACATCGTCCGCATCTATTTCCCGCCCGATGCCAACACGCTGCTCTGGACGACCGACCATTGCCTCCGAACGTATGACCGCATCAACGTCATCGTCGCCGGCAAGCAGCCCGCGCCGCAATGGCTGACGATGGAAGAGGCTGTGCCGCATTGCGAGGCCGGTATCGGCATCTGGACCTTTGCCGGCACGGAGCGCGGCGGCGAGGAGCCCGATGTGGTGATGGCCTGCGCCGGCGATGTGCCAACGCTGGAGACGCTGGCAGCGGTCGACCTGCTGCGGACGGCGCTGCCCGAATTGCGGATCCGCGTCGTCAATGTCGTCGACCTGATGACGCTGCAGTCCAACGAGCAGCATCCGCATGGCATCACCGACCGGCAGTTCGACACGATCTTCACCAAGGACAAGCCGGTGATCTTCGCCTATCACGGCTATCCGCAGCTCATCCACCGCCTGACCTATCGCCGTGCCAATCATGCCCGCCTGCATGTGCGCGGCTTCATCGAGGAGGGCACGACGACGACGCCCTTCGACATGACGGTGATGAACGAACTCGACCGCTTTCATCTCTCCATATCGGCGATTGAGCGTGTTCCGGGCCTCGCGGTCGGCGCGGCCCCGGTCATCCAGCGCTTCCGCGACAAGCTGATCGAACATGGCCGCTATGTTCGGGAGCATGGCGAGGACATGCCCGAAATCGCCAACTGGAGCTGGCCGTCACGCTGAAGGCCGGGCGAGCGCGCGATGGATCGGACGGCATTTTCCGAGATCGATTAAAGAAAAATCTATGCAAGTTTGTGTCCCGTTGTCGCCGGCGGCGCATCGACCGTGATAGTCGTGCCGCCGGACGAGGGATCAGAAAGCCGGCGAAGTCCGGCTATGGGAGAAGCGGGATGTCGGAGGTGAGTTTCTCGGCGTTTGGCGCTCTCGGCAGTAATGCCGGCCGGTCCTCGAGCACTGTCACCGTCGGTCATGCGACGCGCACCGATTGGCGCCCGGCTCCGATCAATCCGTCCTGGATCATCGCCGGCGATCCGGTCGCCCACTATATTCCGATCGGCGTCGGCGAGGACGGCTATTCCTCGCTCTCGCTCTGGCGCTGCACCGAGGGCAGCTTCCGCTGGACATTCGGCTGGGAGGAGTCTGTCTATATCACCGGTGGCGTGGTGGAGATCGTCGCGGCGGATGGCCAAACCGATGTCCTCGAGGCAGGGTCGGTAGCGCTGTTCCAGGCCGGCAGCACATCGGTCTGGACCGTGCGGCAGCCGGTGCAGAAGATGGCGGTCTGTCGCCGCGCGCTGAACCCGCGGCTCGCCAAGATCGTCCGCTTCATACGCCGGCCCTGGAGCCTGCCAGCCCTTGTCATCGCATTAGCCGAATGGCTGCCGACGCTTGAGCCGGTGCTCGTCTAGACTGTGGATCGAAGCGCGGACGCTGCGGATCGACCTCACATCAGACGCCTTCCCGCAACTGGCACGCTTGATCAGGCAGGGGCAAAGCGGCTAGAAGAGAATCTGCCTTGATCGTCATGCATGATCGAGGCGCCCAGGGAGTTTCGGACTCGCTCCGACGCCTTGGCATGCGGGTGTATCTCAATGGTAGAGAAGCAGCTTCCCAAGCTGATGACGAGGGTTCGATTCCCTTCACCCGCTCCAATTTCTCAAGCAATGCGTCCTGATTGACGTTGCTGGCCGCGCTTTGCGCGGCGGGCGTCACGGCTCGTCAAGTCGATCCGACCATCAGCGGTTTCTTGTCGTTGCCTTTCTTCATCAGAACGTCGGTGTCGGGACCGAACATCGCGTAGATCGGCAGCAGGCTGGCGCCGAGCGCCGATCCCCTGGCGCCGATTGAGCCGACAACGATCGTCGGCGCGATCAAGCCTGGCGGCAGCATTTCGGCGAAGGACGCCCGGACGCGCGTGACGGTCTCCACGAGAACGGAGGCCGGCAGCAACCCGTCGATGACCACCGCCTCGAGGTCGACCAGCGCGATGCTGCCGATGATCGCCTGTGCCAGCGCGTCGGCGCAGTCCTGCTGCCATTCCGAGACGAGCGCACGGGCGCCCGCAGGCATCGGCTCGAGATCGCGCACCCGCGTGATCTTGAAGCCGTTGAACCTCAAATGGGCGACCAGGGTGTAAACCGACGCCCGATGCAGCAGCACCTCGAACTTGCCGGCCGGCCTCGGCACCGAGGCGAGAGAGGAAAAAGTGACCGGAAACGGGCCGAGCGCCGCCGTATTGCCGTTCGGACCGGTCTGCAAGGTCCCGTTCAGCACCAGCCCGCCGCCGACAAAGGTGCTCAGCGAGATGTGCAGGAAGTCGGAATACTGCTTGCCGACGCCATAGACGAGCTCGGCCACAGCCGCGGCCGAGGCGTCGTTCTCGATCATGACCTGGAGGCCGTCCGTGCCAGCGAAATGCGAGCGGAGATCGATAGCGCGCCATGCCGCCTGGACATGTCCGGGAAAGCCGAGTTCCTCGTCCCAGCCGCCGATGAAATAAGGGGCCGAGATCCCCATCCCGACGAGGCGCGTCGCAGCTTCCGGACCGAGTTGGCCGCGAAAGCGGGCGATCGCGGCGCTTCCGATCCGCTTGATGGTCTCGGGATCGGGATGGTCGTAATCGTGCGTCTCGAAGGCCGAGGTCTGGCCGGCGAAATCGATCAGGATCGCGTCCATGGCGCGTCGCCCGATATGAAGGCCGATCGAATAGGCGCCTCGCGGATCGAGGCCGTACATGGCCGAGGGCTGACCCTTGCCGCCGAACCGCTTGCCGTTCTCGATGACGTAGCCACCGGCGACAAGCGCGTCGATGATGGCGGCGACAGCCGGTGGCGTCAGGTGGGCGAACCGCGCCACCTCGGCTTTTGAAGCCTGGCCGGACCGGCGAATGGCGTCGAGCACCACCCGCTCATTGTAGTGCCGCAAATGTACCGAATTGCTACCTTTGCCGGCCATCGGCGCTCCATGCAGACGTGATTTGTACAAGCATATTGCTTTAGTACCCTAAATGCCGACGCTTGCCAGCCTGGACGATCAAGAGACGAGCGCCGCTGCGGGTCTGCCGGATGCGCAGCATCGCGCCGAGTTTCCCCCAAAACAACGCCGACAGCCATCTTGACGGCCCGAACCATTGTTTATAGTAATTTGCTTTAAGTAATGACGGAAGCGCTTTTCGGTGGGAGAAGAGCCGCTTGTTCGAAGGAGGGAACCGCCGGATGGGCCACCATTCGTGCTGGTGCCCGGACCAACGAATGGAGCGGTTTCGCCGGTCGCTTCGAACGCGGTGAGGAACGATGCACGTGCTGCTGCTCCATCTCCCCCTGAGCATTGTTGCGCTTCGACGGGGACGCACCGGCCATGCTTGAGCGCACGGCTTCGACAGGTGGGGCGGCGACAGGGTCCGACGGCACAATCGTGGCGGCGCTCGACGGCGCGACCAAGGTCTTTGGTGGCACCGTCGCGATTGCCGATGTGTCGATCGCGCTCAGAGCCGGCGAGGTGCTGGCGCTTCTCGGCGAGAACGGCGCGGGCAAAAGCACCTGCGTCAAGCTGCTCGCCGGTGTCTACCGGCCCGACGCCGGCCATGTGCTGATCGGTGGCGATCCGGTCACCTTTCATTCGCCGCTTCAGGCGCAGCGCGCCGGCATCGCCGTGATGCATCAGCATCCGGGCCTGTTTCCGGATCTCAGCATCGGCGAGAACCTTTTCATCGGTCAGACGGGTGCAGGCGCATCGTGGCTGATCGATCGCGGCCACATCCGCACCGAGGCGCGGCGGCTGCTCGGCCTGGTCGGCCTTGACGCCGACATCGATGCGCCGCTATCGCGCCTTCGGACCTCCGAGCAGCAACTGGTCGAGATCGCCCGTGCCCTGTCGCTCGACGCCCGGGTGCTGATCATGGACGAGCCGACGGCGGCGCTGTCGCAGCGCGAGGTCGAGCGACTGTTCTCTGTGGTCAATGATCTCCGCGGTCATGGCGTCGCCATGATGTTCGTCGGCCATCGCATGGATGAGATCTATCGCGTCGCCGACCGGATCGCTGTGCTGCGGGACGGCCGCCTCGTCGGCACAGAGCGCGCCGCCGACCTGACGCGCGAGCATGCGGTCCGCCTGATGGTCGGCCGTTCTCTCGATGGCCTCTATCCGCATCACGCAACGCCCGCCGGCGATGTCGTTCTCCGCGCCGACGGCCTGTCGCGCGCCGGTGTGTTTCACGACGTGTCGTTCGAATTGCGCGCCGGCGAGATCCTCGGCTTCGGCGGCCTTGTCGGGTCGGGCCGCACCGAGATCGCCCGCGTGCTGTTCGGCATCGACCAGCCGGATGCCGGCACGATCAGCCTCGACGGCGCGCCGGTCCATCTCGCCTCGGCGCGCGACGCCATGGATCGCGGCATCGCCTATGTCTCGGAAGACCGCATCGGGCAAAGCCTGGTGATGGACTTCTCGATCCTGACCAATGCCTCATTGACCGTGCTGGACGAGACGACGCGCGCCGGCCTTGTGTCGCGCGCCAAGGAACTCGCCCTCGCGACGCCCTTCCTGGACAGGCTTCGGTTGCGGTTCCGCTCTTATGATCAGCCGGTCAGCACGCTCTCGGGCGGTAACCAGCAGAAGGTCGTGCTGTCCAAATGGCTGGCGACCCGGCCACGCGTTCTGATCCTCGACGAGCCGACGCAAGGCATCGACGTGCAGGCCAAGGCCGATGTCCATGCCATGATCGCCGATCTCGCGGCACAGGGTCTCGCGATCATCTTGATCTCGTCGGAGCTGCCGGAACTGCTCGGCATGTGCGATCGCATGATCGTGCTCCGCGAAGGCGAGATCAGCGCGACATTCGAACGCGACAGCGCCACGCAGGAAAAGGTCATCAGCGCGGCGACCGACGCAGACAAGGTCGAGGGGGACGGGACGCGCCCCTCTCTTGACGGCGAGCCGCTGTCCCTCGCATCCGAAGCGCCCGGCCCATCCTGGCGCCGTCTGTTCGCCCGACGCGAATTCGGCCTCGTCGCGGCCATCGCCGCCGTCGTCATTCCGATCTCGATCCTCAATCCGCGCATGCTGAGCGGCGCCAACCTCTCGGCGCTGGCCATGGACGCCGGCCTTCTGATGACAGTCGCGGTCGGCCAGATGCTGGTCCTCATCACGCGCAACATTGATCTCTCTGTCGCCGCAGTGATCGGCCTCGCCGCCTATGGCGCCGCGTCGACGCTGCATGTGCATCCCGAAATCGGCATCGTCGGCGGGGTTCTGCTCGCTTGCGGCATCGGCCTTGCCGCGGGGCTGGTCAATGGTTTCGTGGTCACCTGGGGCAGGGTGCCGGCCATCGTCGTCACGCTCGGAACGATGACGATCTTCCGTGGCCTCAACAGTCTCTGGGCCGGCGGCAAGCAAGTCAGCGCCGATCAGGTGCCGCAAGCCTGGCTCGACATGACCAGCGCCAATCTGTTCGGCATTCCCGCCGTGCTGCTGATCGCACTGGCGACGCTTGGCGTCATCGCCTTCGCGCTGCGCTCGACTGTCATCGGCCGCGAACTCTATGCCATCGGCTCCAACCCGGCCGGCGCAGCCCTGATCGGCATTCCCGCCCGCGCCCGCATTCTGCTCGCCTTCGCCATCGGCGGGCTTCTCGCTGGCTTCGATGGCGCGCTCTGGGCGTCGCGCTATGCGACCGTCGATGCACGCGTCGCCTACGGTTTCGAGTTGACCGTGATCGCCGCGGTCGTCGTCGGCGGTGTGGCGGTGCGCGGCGGCTCGGGCACGGTGCTCGGCGTCGCGCTCGGCGCCCTGACGCTGCTCGTCATCAACAATGGCCTGACGCTCGTGCGCGTCGATCCGCTCTGGCTGCAGGGCGTCTACGGCCTCGTCATCCTCGCCGCCATCGGCATCGACGCCTATGTCGCGCGCCGGGGTGCGGCCGGCCGCAAGGGAGCACGCGCATGACCGAGCGTTCCGATCCGGTGCCGGATTTCGTCGCGCGCTTTGCCAACTGGGACAATTTCCTCGCCGCGCTGACCATTGCGGTCATCGCCTATGCGCTTGTCTTCGTGCCGAATTTCGCCTCGGTGTTCAATATCTCCCAAGCGATCGCCGGCGTTTCCGAGCGGGCGCTGATCGTGCTGCCGATGGTGCTCTTGATCATCGCGCGCGAGATCGATCTCTCGGTCGCCAGCATCCTGGCGCTCACCAGCGTGGTCTTCGGCTTGATGATCCAGGCGGGCGCGCCGCTCCTTGTCGCCATTCCGTTGACGCTCGTCGCGGGCGCCGCGTGCGGGGCCTTCAATGGTATCCTTGTGACCGCGCTCGGCTTGCCCTCGCTGGTCGTCACGCTCGGCACGATGGCCCTCTTCCGAGGCATCGGCTACATCCTGCTCGGCTCGGACTCGGTCAACAGCTTTCCCGACAGCTTCCTCGACTTCGGCATCAACATGGTTGGCTCAACCCCGATCCCATGGACGATCGTGCCGTTTCTCGTGCTGGCGCCGCTGTTTGCCATCGTGCAGCAGAAAATGCCGCTCGGCCGGCGCATCTATGCCATCGGCGGCAATCCAGACGCCGCCCGCTATTCCGGTATCCGACTGGCGCGGACGGTATTCGGCCTCTTCGTCACCTCGGGCGTGGTCTGCGCCATTGCCGGCATGGTCTATGCCGCCCGGCTCGCCAATGCCCGCGCCAACAATGCGCTCGGCATCGAGCTCGACGTCATCACCATCGCCTTGCTCGGCGGCATCAGCGTCTTCGGTGGCAAGGGCAGCCTCACCGGCGTGCTGTGGGCGCTGCTCTTGGTTGCCACGATCCGCAATGTGCTCGGCCTGATGCAGATCGGTGGCGACGCACAGGGCACCGTCATCGGCTTGCTGCTCATCCTGTCGCTTCTGGCCAGCAATGCGGCCGAGCGTCTGTTCGGCCGGGTTCGGTTCCGGCTCGCTTCACGAAAGGTCGGCGAGTAGCTGCCGGAGCCTCGCCCGCTTGAAAATGCATCCGGATTGGAAGTCTTGAGGAGGACACCCATGACATCGCATCTGCTGAAATCCCTGCTGCTCGCCAGCAGCCTGATCGCCGTCGCGTCGGTGGCTTCGGTCGCCCATGCCGAGGAATGCGCGACCGGTCCTGTGACGGTCGGCTTCCTGCCCAAGCTCGATACCGATCCCTATTTCCAGGTCGCCCAGACCGGCGCCGAGGAAGCTGCCGGCGAGATCGGCGGCAAGGCCATCAAGCAGGCGCCGTCGCAGGCGACCGCTGAGGCGCAGATCGAGTTCATCAACAATCTCGTCTCGCAGAAGGTCGGCGTCATCGCGATCTCGGCCAACGATGCCAATGCCGTTGCCCCGGCGCTGAAGCGCGCCATGCAGCAGGGCGTCAAGATCGTCTCCTACGATTCCGACGTGGCGCCCGCCGCCCGCACCGTCTTCCTGAACCAGGCTGCCGGCGACAGCCTGGCCGAGATGATGCTGGAATCGATGGGCAAGCTCATCGACTATGACGGTGAATTCGCCATTCTGTCCTCGACGCCGACCGCGACGAACCAGAACGCGTGGATCGACTTCATGAAGGCGAAGATGGCGTCCGAGCCGAAATACGCCAAGATGAAGCTCGTCCAGGTCGCCTATGGCCAGGAGAGCGAGCAGGTCAACCAGCAGCAGGCGCTGGGTCTCGCGCAGGCCTTCCCGAATCTCAAGGGCATCATCATCCCGGCCGGCATTGGATTGCCCGCCGCCGCCCGCGCCATGGAGCAGGCCGGCCTGCTCGGCAAGATCAAGCTGACTGGTCTCGCCCCGGCGACGCTGATCAAGAAATATATCCAGGATGGCTCGGTCCAGGACATCTGGTGGAACGTCAAGGATCTCGGCTACCTGACCTACTATGCGGCGCAGGCCGTGGCGCAGTGCAAACTGACGGGCAAGGAAGGCGAGACCTTCAAGGCCGGCCGGCTCGGCGATTACAAGGTCGGCAAGGGCGGCGAAGTCCTGCTCGGACCGGCCGACATCGTGACGCCGGCCAATGTCGAAGAGTTCAAGTTCTGATCGGCTGAGAGGCTGACCCCTGGCGGCGCCGCTTCCTGCGGCGCCGTCGTCGGATGCTGACGAACCCGCCAAGGATCATCTCATGAAACCCGTGCTGCTGGCCGGCGAGACCTTTCACATCACCTCCTTAGCCGCCAAGGGCTACGAGGTCGGCGCATCCTCGCGCTACAGCAACGGTGCCGAGCGCTATCTTGCGGCGATGGACCGGGCCGGCATCCTGGTGACGCAGATCGGTGGCGAGCGCTGCGAGGCCGAGTTTCCGACCAGCCTCGCCGCGCTTTCGGCTTATTCCGTGGTGGTGCTCTCCGATGTCGGCGCGCTGTCGCTGCTCTATACGCCCGAGACACGGGCCGGCCGCCGCTCCGTCAACCGGCTCGAGTTGCTCCGCCAATGGGTCGAGGCGGGCGGATCGCTGATGATGGCCGGCGGCTATACGAGCTTCCAGGGCATGGACGGCATGGCGCTGTTCCATGGCACGCCGGTGGAGGCCTGCCTGCCTGTCGAATGCCTTCCCGGCCCGGATGGGCTCGAAATGCCCGAAGGCTTCGATCCCGTCCTGGCGTCGCCCGATCATCCGGTGCTGGACGGTATCACCGGTCCGATCCCCTATGTTCTCGGCCTCAATCGCGTCGTCCCGCATGAGCCATCGATCGCTGAGACGCTGATCCATGGCAGCCATCACGGCGCCACGCTGCCGCTGCTCTCGGTGCGGACCTATGGCGCCGGCCGGACGCTGGCTTGGATGACCGATATCGGGCCGCATTGGCTGTCGCGTGAATTTCTCGACTGGCTGGGTTATGACCGCCTGATAACCAACATGGTCCGGTGGCTGGCGCGCGAGATCTGATCGCGCCCGATCAAGGACCTGCAAGAGCGGCGACCGGCGAGGCCTCATGACGCAATCCGTGACGATCGACGAACTGGTGGAACGGCTGATGACCGGCCCGCACCGCGCGCGGCAGGTCGTGGCTTTGGCCGGCCCGCCCGGCGCGGGCAAGACGACCACCGCCGCGAGGCTCGAGGATCGCATCAATGGGATCGCGCCGGGCCTCGCCGCCACGCTGCCCATGGACGGCTACCATTATGACGACCTCGTCCTGGTTCCGCGCGGCCTGCGCCCGCGCAAGGGCGCACCCGAGACATTCGACGTCGCAGGCTTTGCCCATATGCTCCTTCGTCTCCGGTCCGACGACGAGGACGAAATCGCCGTTCCCGTCTTCGATCGCGACATCGAGATCGCCCGGGCCGGAGCGCGGATCGTCCCGAAGAGCGCCAGGATCATCATCACCGAGGGCAATTACCTGCTGCTCGACAGAGAGCCGTGGCGAAGCCTCTCCTTCGACGCCACGGTCATGATCGCTCCCGATCGCGACATTCTGCGCCAACGCCTCGTCGACCGCTGGACCCACTACAAGCTGACGCCCGAGGAGATGGTCGCCAAGATCGACGGCAACGACATGCCGAATGTCGATCTGGTGCTGTCACAGAGCCGGCCCGCGGACTATACGATCCGGACCTGACGAACAGGCGCGGGCTTCCGCTGGACAGGCGTCGTTCAGGCGGCGCTGGCGATCGATGCCGCCTGATCGCCTTCGGCGAAGGCCAGCGCGGCCTCGACATGGATCGCGGTTGAATCGAAGACCGGGCAGCCGAGGCTCTGTTCATCGATCAGCAGGCAGAGTTCTGTGCAGCCAAGGATGACGCAGTCAGCGCCGGCGGCGACGCCTTCGGCGACAATCCGGCGCATTTCCTCCCGCGATGTGTCGCTGACGATGCCCAGGCAGAGCTCGGAAAAGATGATGTCGTGGACACGGCCGCGCGCCGCCGATGTCGCAGGCGTCAAGACCTCGATCCCGGTCGTCGCCCGCATCCGCTCGGCATAGAAGCCGTGTTCGGCGGTGTAGCGCGTCGAGAGAAGGAGAGGGCGCTCAAAGCCGGCGGCACGCACCGCGGCGCCGGTCGCTGCGATGATATCTATCAGCGGCACGGCCACCGCCCCAGACACGGCTGGCGCGACGAGATGCATCGTGTTGCTGCAGATCAGCACGCAACCGGCGCCGCCGGCCTCGAGGCCCGCCGCTTCCTTTGCCAGCACGGCCCCGGCCTCGTCCCAGCGATCGGCCTTCTGCAGGGCCACGATGCTCTCGAAGTCGAGCGAGCGCATCAGGATGTCGGCCGAGTGCTGCCCACCATGACGCGTCCGCACGCCCTCGTTGAGCAGCCGGTAATAGATGAGCGAGCTTTCCCAGCTCAGGCCGCCGATAAGGCCGATAACCGTCATGTCAAATCTCCCTGTCCACGGCTACACTAGAGCGCCGCGCGCGCAACTGGCGCCTGTTTTGACGAACAGACGAATCCAATCACGCACGCCACAAGCGCCCATCGACGCGTTGACGCATTCTCATTGCGCTATGACCGTGCTGCGTATCTGAATTCCGTGGGAGATGATGATGCTCGATGATCGCGATCGCAAGCTGCTGTCCCTGCTGCAGCAGGATGCCGAAACGCCCGTCGCCAAACTGGCCGACTCGGTCAACCTCTCCGCCTCGGCCTGCTCGCGTCGGATCATGCGCCTCCGCGATGAGGGGTATATCGTCCGTACCACCGCCAAGGTCGATCGGCGCCGCATGGGGCTCCCAACGACGATGTTCGTGCTCCTGCGCACCAGCGAGCACACAGCAGACTGGCTGGAAAGGCTCCGCGCGGTCGCCGCCGACATTCCCGAAATCGTCGAGGTTCACCGGCTCACCGGCAATTTCGACTACATATTGAAGATCGTGCTGCCGAACGTCGAATATTACGACGTCATCTACAAGCAGCTCGTCCACCGCATCCGCCTGCACGACGTCTCGGCCTATATTTCGATGGAGACGCTGAAGAGCGACACGGCGCTGCCGACCCACCACGCCTGAAGGGCGAGGCCAGCCTGCAAACCGGGTGCAAGAAGGAAAATTGACGGAGGCGGGCGGGATAAGGGCTCGACTGCCTATGCGTTGGCCAGGGCAAGAAACCGGAAAAATCACCCTGTTCCCCCTGCCGCCACGTCCGGTTGACGCGCCTCCGTCTGGAGGAGGAACGGTCAAGCCCGGCAGCGGTTCCAACCGTCCGTTGGCGCGTCGAGGATCGATGGCCGACGAAAACCTCGGCTGACTACGTCACCATGAAGCCGCCGTCGACCGGCATGGCCACGCCGTTCATCATCGAGGCGCGGTCGGTCAGAAGGAAGAGTATGACCTCGGCGACTTCGTCCGGATCGGCGAAATGGCCGACCGGGATGCGGGCGAGCATGCCGCCGGCCTTGGCCGGATCGCTCCAGGCTTTGACGGCCATCGGGGTCAGCGTCACGGTCGGGTTGACGGCGTTGACGCGGATGCCGTGGCGGCCGAGTTCGTTGGCCATCACGCGGGTCAGGGCATCGAGCCCGCCCTTCGAAGCACAATAGGCGGCGTGGTCGGGAATGCCGAAGAACGACGCCATCGAGGAGACGTTGACGATGGCGCCCGGCAGGCCTTTGGCGACCCGGTCGCGGGCATATTCCTGCGCCACGATCATCGGTGCGCGAGTGTTGACCGCATAGATCATGTCGAAGGTTTCGGCGGTGACGTCGAGGAACGGGTCGAGAGCCGTGGTGCCGGCGCAGTTGACCAGAAGATCGGCCGGCAGCGCTTCGAGCGCGGCCCGACGCGTCGCCGCGGCATCGGCGAGGTCGACCGCGACCGTGCGGCAGCCGATCTCGCCGGCGAGACTCTCGAGATCCGACGCAGAGCGCGACAGCGCAATGACGTCGGCGCCGCGCGCCGCCAACATCTTCGCCGTTGCGTAGCCAATGCCCTTGCCGGCGCCTGTCACGATGACGCTCTTGCCGTTGAATTCCATCTTCGAAATCTCCCTGGAGCTACCAGCAGGTGAAGCCGGCATCGGCTTGAACGATCGACCCGGTCATGAGGCTGGCCGCGTCCGAGGCGAGGAAATGCACGACCGACGCGATCTCGTCCGGCTGCCCGAGCCGGCCCATCGGCGTGTCCTTGAGCCACCCCTCGACCATGCCGGGTACCTCCCAGGCGAAGGTCATCAGCGGCGTCTCGATATAGGTCGGCGCGACAGCGTTGACGCGGACACCGCGCGAGGCCCATTCGGTCGCGAGTGACTTGGTCAGGTGATGCACCGCCGCCTTCGACGCATTGTAATAGGATTGCTGCTGCGGCCGGTTGACGATGAAGCCCGACATCGAGCCGATATTGACGATCGACCCGCGCCCGGCGGCCAGCATGTGGCGGCCGAAGGCGCGGTTGCACCAGAAGACGCCGTTGAGATTGACGTCGATGACGTTGAGCCAGTGCTCGTCGCTCGTATCCTCGGCGGCGACACCCGAGCGAGCGATGCCGGCATTGGCGACGAGAATGTCGATGCGGCCGTGCCGGGCGAAGATCGCGTCGGCGGCAGCGGTGACATCGGCCGGCCTGGTGACGTCGAGTTCGACGACTTCGGCCGAGAAGCCCTTTTCGTGGAGGCTGGCCTGTCCGGCGGCGGCGACGTCAGCATCCTTGTCGGCGATGATCACTCTGGCGCCGGCTTCCGCCAGCGCCTCGCTGATTGCAAGGCCGATGCCGCGGCCGCCGCCTGTGACGACGGCGACGCGGCCATCGAGCCGCAGCTTCTCGAGATACATGAACGCCTCCTCCCTGCGATCCGTGCCGTTCAGTCCGGCATCTCGATCTGGATCTTGACCTCGCCAGCAGGCGAAGTCGCGGCATATTCGAATGCCGCGACGCTCGCCGAGAAGGGGAATGTGCGCGTGATCAGCGGTGAGACGTCGATCGCGCCGGAGGCGAGCATGGCAACGCAGCGCGGATAGACATGCGCATAGCGGAACACATGCTCGACGCGGACTTCCTTGATCTGCCCGCCGGAGACATCGTAGCGGATCGGCTCAAGCGGGATGCCGATGAACACCACCTTGCCGCCGGGGCAGAGCGGCTCGAACACGGCTGCCGCGGCGCGCTCGTTGCCGGAGCACTCGAACACGATGTCGGCGCCCCAGCCGGCGGTCTCCGCCTTGGTCGCCTCGACCAGCGAGGTTCGCGACACATTGACGGGCGTGACGGCGCCGAGCTTCGCGGCGATGCCGAGCTTGGTGTCGTCGACATCGCTGACGATGACCCGGGCGCAGCCGGCGGCGAGCGCTGCCAGAACGGTGACGAGGCCGATCGGGCCGGCGCCGATGACGATGGCGATATCGCCCGGCTTCACCTGCGCCTTGGTTGCGCCGTGCACCCCAACGGCGAGCGGCTCGACCATCGCGCCAGCGGCGAAGGAGACATTGTCAGGTAGCTTGAAGGTGAAGTCGGCCGGATGAACCACCGAGGGACGGAGAACCCCATGGATCGGCGGCGTCGCCCAGAAACGAACCGCCGGATCGAGATTGTAGAGGCCGAGCCGGGTGGAGCGCGACGCCGGGTCCGGAATGCCGGGCTCCATGCAGACGCGGTCGCCGACGGCGAGTTCGGTCACGTCGGCGCCGACCTCCTCGATGATGCCGGACGCCTCATGGCCGAGAATCATCGGCTCGCGCACCACGAAGGGGCCGATGGCGCCATGCGTGTAGTAGTGCACGTCGCTGCCGCAGATGCCGACCGTCTTCAGCTTGATGCGGACATCGCGCGGACCCAGCGTTTCATCGACCGGGAAGTCGCGCAGCGACAAGCGGTTCTTTTCCTCGAGAACGAGCGCCTGCAAGGTCGTCACTCCAATTGGCGCGGCGCGGGAGCGCCCGCGAGCCGCTTCGGTTGATTCTGTCGCGCCGCGCCTGCCGCCGGGGGAGCCGGTCAGCCGCGGGCGATGATGATGGCTCCGACGATCACGGACAGCACCGTCGCCACATAAAGCGAAATGTCCTGTTCGAGAAAGCGCATCCAGAAGAGATGGATGGCGACGAAGCACACGACCGAGATGAAGACCCGGTCGAAGGCATTGGTGTGGATCGGCAGAAAACCGTGTGGTGCTGCGCGGCGGAGGGGAACGTCGTCACTCATTGCGGTCATCCCTTGACGGCGCCGAAGGTCAGGCCCGCGACGATATGCTTCTGCACCAGCGACAGGAAAATGATCGCCGGGATCAGCGTCAGCATGGCGGTCGCCGCCATCTGGCCCCAGTTCGTGCCGGTGACCGTGACGAATTCGGCGAGGCCCGTCGTGATGGTGCGGGCGTGCACGCTCGTCAGTGTCGCGGCGAAGAGATATTCGTTCCAGGCGAACACCCAGGTGAGGATCGCCGTGACGGCAAGGCCCGGCCGCGCCAGCGGCAGGATGACGTGCAGGATCACCTGCCAGGTGCTGGCGCCATCGACGAAGGCCGCCTCGTCGAGCTCCTGCGGGATGGCGTCGACGACGCCGCGCATGGTCCAGATCGCGAAGGGCAGGTTGAAGACGCAATAGAGCAGGATCAGGCCGATGCGCGTGTCGAACATCTTCCAGTCGCCGACCACGAAGACCTGCGTGTAGAGCAGGAACAGCGGCAGCAGGAAGGCCGCCGGCGGCGCCATGCGATTGGTGATCGTCCAGAAGAAGATGTTCTCCTTGCCCGAAAGCTTGTAGCGGGAAAGGGCATAGGTCGCGAACAGCGACAGCGTCGTCACCAGGAGGGCATTCGACGTCGCGATGACGATCGAATTGAACATGTAGCCCTGGAAACTCGTATTGGTCAGCGTCGCCCAGTAGTTCTCCGAGAAGAAGCTGCGGATCAGGAATGTCGGCGCGCCGAACAGCTCGACGCGGCTCTTCGCCGAGACGCAGAACATCCAGTAGATCGGGAACAGCGTGATCAGGCTCGAGAAGAGCCAGAATGTAAGGGAGAGGCCTTTGCGGTCGCGCTTCATTCGGGTTTCCTCAGATCGCGGCGGGCGACAAGACCGGCATAGAGCAGCCAGCACAGCACGATGGTGAGATAGAGGGTGATCAGCGACATCGCCGACCCGTAGCCATAATCGGTCTTCGGGAAGACGACGCGCCAGATATAGAGGCCGACATAGCGGGTCGCCGCGGCAGGTCCGCCGCCGGTGAGCATCCAGACTTCGTCGACGGTCCGCATCGCGTCCATCAGGCGGATGAAGACCGCGGAAAGGATGGCGGGCTTCAGCAGCGGCAGCGTCACATACCAGAAAGTCTGCAGCTTGTTGGCGCCGTCGATCTGCGCCTGCTCGAACGGCTCCTTCGGCATCGAGGAGAGCGCGGCGAGCAGCGTCAGCGTGACGAGCGGCGTCCAGTGCCAGACATCCATCACCACCGTGGTGAGGAACGCTTGCCCGGCATAGCGGCTGATCAGGTAGTCGTAGCCGAACCAGCGGTCGAGATAATAGGGGATCGGGCCGAGCCCGGGCACCGTCATCAGCCGCCAGGTGGCGCCGACCGCGACGGGCGCGATCATCAGCGGCAGCGTATGAATGGTGCGGAAGAAGCCCTTCAGCGGGAAATTGCGCATGAACAGCTGGGCCAGGAAATAGCCGAGCACGATCTCGCTCGCCACGGCGAAGACGCCGAATTTCAGCGTGTTCCAGAGCGACATCAGAAAGCCGGTGTCGAACACCAGGTCGCGATAGTTCTGCACGCCGCTGAAGCGCATCGTCGGATCGGCTGCGAACGAATTCCAGTCGAAGAACGAGACGACCAGCACATAGATGAACGGCAGCACGCCGAACACGGCGAGGATCAACAGGGTCGGTGCCAGGAACAGCCAACCGACGGATTGAGGGCGCATGGAGCACGGTCTCCTGAGACGGCCGGTCGGAAAAGGGCGCGAGCCGACAGGGAGACGGCCCGCGCGAGGGGTCCGGCGCGATCCCTGGGGATCACGCCGGACAGTCCGGCCTACTTGCGATAGCCGAGCTTGGTCAGTTCCTTCTCGGCCGCTGCCGCCATCTGGTCGAGGGCGTCGGAAGCGGAGAGTTCGCCGGTGATCGCCTGATAGAACATCGGCGCCGTTGCCTCGCGAACCTGAGCGTGGAACGGATAGGGCGGGGCGCCTGCGAACAGGCGGCCGTCATTCTTCATCAGCGTGTAGTAGCCGTCCGTCTTGGCATCCTGAGCCACGACCTTCGGATCGTCATAGGTCGCCTGGTGCGTGATGCGCGAGCCGGCGACCGCCCAATCAGCCTGGACCGAAGGCTGGGCGATATATTCAAGGAACAGCAGCGATGCGTCCTTGTTCTTCGAGGAGTGCGGGATGCCGAAGGCGCCGCCATCATAGTAGCCGATATAGCCCTTGCCGCTTTCGGCGGCTTCGAGCACGCCCGGCTCAAGCGGCGGCAGAGCGACGCCAACCTTGCCGACGACCTTCGACTTGGTGTCGTTGGTTGCAATCCAGGCGGCGTTCTCGCCATAGACCATGCCTTGCGCGGCGCGGCCGGCGGCGAAGGTTGCCGCGACTTCGTCCCAGGTGCTGGCGGTGGATTCCGGCGGCGCATCCGGCAGAAGGCTCAACCAGAATTCGAGTGCCTTCTTGGATTCCGGACTGTTCATCGTGCCGCCATTCGCGACGCTCGCGGCATAGTTCTTGGAAGCGTCGATACCCCAGTTATAGACGCCGAAGGTCGGCGCGATGCTTTCGAAGAATTCATACCAGGAGGCCGGATGGCCGGTATGCGCCTGGACGGTCGAGCCCCAGAGCTCGAGATTGTTTTCCTTGCCCCAGGCCGTGAAGAAGTCGGCATTGTCCTTGTACTGCTGGTGCGTCTTCGCGACGGCGAGGTCATAGCCATACTTCGCCTTGAAGGCGTCCTTGGCCTTCGCATCGTCGAACAGGTCTTTTCGGTAGAGATAGACCTTGATGAAGGCCTCCATCGGAACGCCGAAGATGTCGCCCTTGTCGCCCTTGAAGTAGTTGACGAAGGTCGTGAACATCGCCGGATCGAAATCCGGAGCCTTCAGGTTAGGCTTGTCGGCGAGCGACTGGGTGATGTCGACCAGGAAGTTGCGCGACAGATAGGAATAGACGATGTCCTGCTCGATATAGACGAAGTCATAGATGCCGGTATTGGCCTCCATGTCCTTGATCGCCTTGTCATACATCTGGTCCCAGGACGTCGCCTCGAACTCGACCTTGATGCCGGTGGCCTTCGTGAAGGCCGGCGCGAGCACATCCTTGACATAGTTGGAAGGCGGCGTGCTCTCGGAGACGCCGTGGATGGTCGTCCCTTCCAGGCCCTTGGCCGCATCCGACCAGAAATCAGCCCGCGCCGGACCGGCGCCGACCATCAGCCCGGCTACGGCCGCGCCGAGCAGCATACGCTTCAAACCTGACATTCCCTTGTCCTCCCTCGAATGTCGAGCGCGACTGGCAAAGGTTCAGCGACAACGGACGCGGCGATCAACACGCCGTCCGAAGCAAAGCCTGCCCTTGTTGTCCCTATTCCCTGAGATCAGGGAAAAACGCCCCAATAACCTTGCATTCGAGCAGCCCGACTTCCTCCAAGCCCCGGACATGTTCCGATGAGGCTGCTCGACCTGGACTCTAGGAGAGCGACTGTGTCCTTGCTACGCACATTCGAAACCGCACCAATACAATTTTGCTGCGAGACGCAGCAAAGAGAGCCAAGAAACTAGACTCGGACCTCGGCAAGGGTCTCCGGCCGTGGCGCCTGTCCGATGCGGCGCGCATCGCGCCGATAGGCCGAGGGCGACCTTCCGCAGATCTTGACGAACTGTCGGTTGAAATTGGCGATGTTGTTGAAGCCGACCTCGAAGCAGATGTCGGTGACCGGCATGTCTGAACTCGCAAGCAGATTGCAGGCGGCGTGCACGCGCATGCAATTGACGTAGCGGGCAAAGGTATGGCCGGTCTGCTTCTTGAAGAAGCGGGAAAAGGCAGTCGCCTCCATGCCGCATAGCGCCGAGAGCTGTGTCAGGCGGATCGGCTGCGCCGAATGCTCCAGGATGAAGTTGATGGCGGTTTCGATCTTCTCGGACGAGCGCACCTGCTGGCCAGGGGCCGGCGCTGCGCGTGACAGGATGCGCCGCTCGTGCGGATTGCGGGCAAGGATCGTCATCAGTTCAAGGAACAGCAGCAGCCGCTCGGCACCATGCGCGCTGCCGATCGATCGCAGCAGCCGTCGTCCGGTGTCCGCCGTCGCGCCCGAAAACTCGATGCCGCGGGCCGCGTCCTCGAAGAGATCGCCCACCGCATCGAATTCGGGACAAAGTCCCGCGACCTTGTCTGCGAATTTCTGGCTGAACTGGATCAGCATGTCGCGATTGACGACGCGCTCGCCGGGCTGGATGCGGCTGACCCAGTTGTGCGGCACGCCCGGACCCGTCAACACCAGGCTGCCGGCCTCGAATCCGCCGACATAATCGCCGATCATCATCTCGCCGGCGCTATGCTGGATGAGGTGCAATTCATATTCGGGGTGGTAGTGCCACTTGGCAAGATGGTGCGGATACTCGTGCACGTTCCACCGGAAAGACTCTTCCGGTGCGCACACGATCACCTCGAAATCAGGCACGATTCGACGCTCGAAGCCCATGATCATCTCTCCCTGGCGAGCCGCGGCCGCAGCGCTTGTCTTTGCGCCTTGTCAAGCTGCGTGCTCCAATCCTCGCCCGTTGCTCTGGCAGGCCATTGCAGCGGACAGACACTTTAGCGGTATTTGCGCATTACTGGACCCGAAAAAAATCCGGGCCCCTCAGCTTGTCATGCGATGGCGGCAGCCGGTCCGGATGCGGCGGCGTCTGCCGCTATGAAATCGACAGCACGGCTCGCCAGCGCCATGACCGGCGCATTGGTGTTGCCGGAGGGAATCGCCGGCATCGCGGCGCAGTCGATCACCCGAAGGCCCTCGACGCCGCGCACGCGCAGCCGCGTGTCGAGCACTGCGTCCGGATCGCGGTCTTGGCCCATTCGGGCCGTGCCCACGGGGTGGTAGTTGGTCTTGACCGTCTGGCCGCAATAGGCGGCGAGCGCCGCGTCGTCGACGGTCGTCGCGCCCGGCAGCAATTCGGTGCCGATCTTCTCGCCCAGCGGCGCGGTCGCGAGCAGCTTTCGCGCGAACCGCAGCGAAGCGATCGTCAGGCGGAGGTCGTCCGCATCGCCGAAAAAGTTCGCATCCACCAGCGGCATCGCATCTGGATCGGTGGAGCGCAGCTTGACGCTGCCGCGCGCCTTCGGCCGCAGCAGGCATGATGTGAGCGTGACGCCATGGGTCGGCTCGGCCGAGGACACGTCGCGATCGAGATAGACGATCGGCGCGCAATAGAGCTGGATCGTCGGCCGCTCGCCGCCGTCGGGATCGTAGAACAGGCAGGACTCGATGCCGGTCGTGGTAACGGGCCCGGTGTTGAAGAGAAGATATTGCAGGCCGTTGCGGATCATGCTCCAGCCCTTGTCCTGGCCGAAATAGCCGCTCGCCGCCTTGGTGGTGGCAATGACGGGAACCTCGTGATGGTCCTGCAGCATGGCGCCGACCGGAAGATCGGCGACGACGTCAAGGCCGTGCTCCTTGAGATGCGCCGCGGGGCCGATGCCGGAGAGCATCAGCAGCTTGGCGGTGTTGTACGTGCCGGCCGCGACTAGCACTTCGCGCGTTGCCGTGGCCGAACCGGAGCCGCTCGCCCCAGTCCAGGCGATGCCCGTGGCCCGTTTCCCTGTGAAGAGAATCTTGTCGACGCGGGCGCCGGTGATGACAGTGAGGCGCGGATCGCCCTTGACGGCGGAAAGAAACGCCGTGACGGCGTCGCAGCGCTCCATGCGGCCGTTCAGAAGGCCCATGGTGTGCTGCATCACGCCGACGCCGGCCTGCCGGGCGCCGTTGAAATCGGGATTATAGGGAATGCCGGCGCCCTGGGCTGTCAGGATATAGTCCTGGGTCGTGTCGCAGAGGCTCCCCGGATCGGAGACGAGCAGACCACCATCGATGCCGTGATAGGCGTCGTTGAATTTCGAATTGCGCTCAAGGGCTCGGAAATGCGGCAGGAGATCGTCATAGGACCACCCGGTGCCCCCGCCGAGCATGGCGTCCCAGCCGTCATAGTCCTGGCGCTGGCCACGCATATAGACCATGGCGTTGACAGCGCTGCCGCCGCCGAGTGCCCGCGCTTGCGGCACGATCGGCGCGCGCCCGCCCAATCTGGGCTGCGCCACGGTTTTGTGCATCTCGAGGTAATCGTCGCGGCCGAGATATTTCATGTAGCCGGCCGGCATGCGCATCACGCGGGCCGTCTTCGCCGGCCCGCGCTCGACCAGAAGCACGCGAAAGCCATGATCGCGCACCAGCCGCATCGCCGCCACGCAGGCGGCCGTACCGCCGCCAGCGATGATGTAGTCGTAGCTGTCGCTCATGTATTGGGCCGGTAGCCGGGGCGCATCAGCACTTTGATCGAATCGAGGGAAACCGCCATCTTCAGCGCCTCGTCCCAGTCCTCGAGCGCATAGGAATGCGTGACGATGCCCTGCGAGGTGACGAGCCCGCGCGACAGCAGGTCGATGGCAATCGGATAGCAGTAGGGACCAAGATGCGCGCCGCGGATGTCGAGTTCCTTGCGGTCGCCGATGATCGACCAGTCGGCAGTCGTCTCGGAGCCGAACACCGAGAACTCGACGAACCGGCCGAGCTTGCGGATCACCTTCAAGCCTTGTGTGACGCCGCTCGGATGGCCAGTGTTTTCGATATAGACGTCGCAGCCGTAACCGCCTGTCAGCCCGCGGACGATCGCGTCGGCATCCTCGCGGCCTGGATTGATGACGAGATCGGCGCCATAGCGCCGCGCCAGCGCCAGGCGTTCGTCGACCATGTCGATGACGATGAGTTTCTTCGGCGTCTTCAGCCGCGCGACCTGCGTCATGAGCAGGCCAAGCGGCCCGGCGCCCGCGATCACCACGACATCGTCGAGCTGGATATCGCCACGATTGACCGTGTGGATGGCACAGGAAAGCGGCTCGATGATCGCAGCATCCTCGAGCGGCATGTCGGCCGGAATCTTGTGCACGATCGATGTCGCCGGATAAAGCATGTATTCGGCGATGCCGCCATCGGCGACCTGCCGCTGGAAGCCGAAGATGTTGTGCACTTCGCACATCCAGTATTGTCCTGAACGGCAGAAACGGCAGCGATCGCATGGCACGATCTGCTCGGCGATCGCCATGTCGCCGATCTTGATGCCGTGATACTCGCCAGCGCCCTCGCCGAGCGCTTCGACCGTGCCGAAGAACTCATGGCCGGGGATGACCGGCGGCTTCACATAAGGGCTGTCACCGCCCCAGAACATCGGCGCGCCGGCCCAGCATTTGCAGTCGCCGGCGCAGATGCCGCAGGCGGCAATGCGCACGACGATCTCGCGCGGTCCCGGTTCCGGTTTGCCGACCCGCTCGACGCGATAGTCTCGGGGGCCGTGGCAAACCACGGCGGTCATCGTTCTGTCCAGTCTCGTCATGGCTCCACCCCTTCCCGGACCGCTCTCCCTGCGGCAAACCGGGATATCACCAGACTCTAGGAAAGGCCTCCAGCGGAAGCCACGATCAATCTTCCCTCGACCTGTACTTTCTTGCGCCGACCGGTACCGATTTGGCCCTTTTTGAAGCGAAAGCCGCCAATACGACCGCCGGTGGCGAAGGCAGACGTCCCGTCGACACGGACGATGTGCGCATCGATCGAATGAAAGCCCTTGAAGTGGGAAATTTTCCCACATACTATAGGGGTGTCGATTGAATGTGGTGCCACGCTCTCAGGCCGATCACCGCGAGCGCAGGAGATGGTTGTGCTGGCAGCAGGGAAGTTTGCGGTGTCGATGATCCCGGCCCGTTCCTGGAGCGAGCCGAAAGCGATCGATGCAGGTCCAGCGCTCTTGCCGCTCTTTTGCGCGGCGGATGCCGGGCAGGCTCAGCGCATTGTGGCCCGCCGCTTCCAGCCTCGCCTCGCCGCCGGGTTCGATGAAACGGCTGGCGACGGACTGCGGGACTTCGATCGCATCGCTTCCCCTTTCTCCAGCCCCGCATTTGCCATTGCGCTTGTTCTGTCGGCGGCGATGTCCCTCCTCATCCTTTCGGTGCTTCTGCTGCGCTAAAGCGGTAGCCCTGCGGCGTCTGCCGTGTCGGGAAAGGGCAAACCCAATTCTTCCGCGACTGCTAGACCTCCTCGAATGCAGCGCCTTTGGCTCGGCCGCCTTTGACTCTCGTCAAGGCGGGGGCCGGCCGGGCGGCGCAACACTGCAGACTGCGTCTCGAGATTCGGGGGAATGTCATGAGCGCTTTGAAACTGCGGATGATGGCGGGCGCCTTGGCCCTGCTGGCCTTCGAGCCGATATCCCTGGCGTGGGGGCAGCAGGCGACCCTGCCGGCTGGGCGGCCTGAGGCCCTGCAGACGACCGGCACGCCGGGCGCCCCGAATGCGACCACGACGGTGGATGGCCGCGTGCTGCCCAATCCGCCGGCGCCATTTGCCGGGCGCATCGATCTCAATGCCCTGCAGTCGGCCGCCGCCTGGGCGCCGCGCATCGTGCCGCCGAAGGGTGCGCCCAACATCCTCCTGATCATGACGGATGATGTCGGCTTTGCCGCGCCGTCGACCTTTGGCGGCGTGATCCCGACGCCGTCGCTCGATCGCATCGCCAATGCCGGCCTGCGCTACACCAATTTCCACTCGACCGCGCTCTGCTCGCCGACAAGAGCCGCGCTGATCACCGGCAAGAACCATCATTCGGTCGGCTTCGGCGTCGTTGCCGAGCAGTCGACCGGCTTTCCGGGCTACAACGCGACGATCGGGCCTGAGAACGCCACGATCGGGCGCATCCTCATCGAGAACGGCTACCGCACCGCCTGGATTGGCAAGAACCACAATACGCCGGATTATGCCCAGACACAGGCCGGCCCCTTCGACCAGTGGCCGAACGGCATGGGTTTCGAGCATTATTACGGCTTCAATGGCGGCGACACGAGCCAGTGGCAGCCGAACCTCTTCCTGAACACGACGCAGATCTATCCCTTCCAGGGCAATCCGAAGTGGAACCTGATCACGGCGATGGCTGACGATGCCATCGACTGGATGGATCAGCTGAATTCCATCGATCCCAGCCTGCCGTTCTTCCTCTATTACGTCCCCGGCGGCACGCATGCGCCGCATCATCCGACGCCCGAATGGATCGACAAGATCCACGCCATGCATCTCTTCGACGGTGGCTGGAACAAGCTGCGCGACACGATCTTCGCCAATCAGAAGAAGCTCGGCGTCATCCCGCAGTCGGCGCAGCTGACGGCCTGGCCGGACGGCCTGCTGAAGTCCTGGGACCAGCTGAACGACGCTGACCGGAAGCTCTTCATCCGCCAGGCCGAGGTCTACGCCGCCTATCTCGCTTATACCGATCATGAGATCGGTCGCGTGATCCAGGCGGTCCAGGATATGGGCAAGCTCGACAACACGCTGATCATCTATATCAGCGGCGATAACGGCGCCTCGGCCGAGGGAACGCTCAACGGCACGCCGAATGAGGGGCTTTCGTTCAACGGCGTCGATCTGCCGGTCGATGTCCAGATGAAGTGGTACGATGCCTGGGGCAGCGACCAGACCTATCCGCATATGGCAGTTCCGTGGGCCTGGGCCTTCGATACGCCGTTCAAATGGACCAAGCAGATCGCGTCCTATTTTGGCGGCACCCGCCAGGGCATGGCGATCTCGTGGCCGGCCGTGATCACCGACAAGGGCGGCATCCGCAACCAGTTCAGCCATGTGATCGACATCGTCCCGACGTTGCTCGAGGCGACCGGCATTCCGGCGCCAGCCGTCGTCGACGGCGTGGCGCAAAAGCCGATCGAAGGCACCAGCCTCGCCTATACCTTCGACAAGGCCAGTGCCGGCGTCCCGACCCGTCATCACACGCAGTATTTCGAGATGTTCGGCATGCGCGCGCTCTGGCACGACGGCTGGATGCTGTCGACGCCGCCGCTCAACATGCCCTGGGACCTTTCGGGCCCTGGCATTCCTGACCCGGCCGGCGCCTTCAAATGGGAACTCTACGACACCAGCAAGGACTGGACGCAGGCGAACGATGTCGCCGCAGCCAACCCGGCCAAGCTGCGCGAGATGCAGGACAGGCTCTGGACCGAGCTTGCCTCGCATCAGGTGCTGCCGCTTGATTCGTCGCTCGCAACCCGCGTCGTCAGCCCGCGGCCAAGCGTGACGGCAGGCCGGTCCGAATTCGATTATTCGGGCCGTCGCTTGACCGGCATTCCCCGCTCGGCGGCTCCGAACCCTCTCAATACGTCCTATACAATCAAGGCCGACATTACCGTTCCGGAGGGCGGTGCCGAAGGCATGATCAACACGCTCGGCGGCCGCTTCGGCGGCTATGGCCTCTATCTGCTCAAGGGCAAGCCGGTCTTCGTCTGGAACCTGCTCGGTCTCAAGGAGGTGCGCTGGGAGGGGCCGGCTACCCTCACTGCGGGCAAGCACAGCCTCGAATTCGACTTCGCCTATGACGGGCTCGGCTTCGTCACGCTCGCCTTCAACGACACCTCGGGCATCGGTCATGGCGGCACGGGAACCTTCAAGGTCGATGGTGCCGTCGTTGCCGAGCAGAAGATGGATCGCACGGTGCCGCTGCTGCTGCCCCTCGACGAGAGCTTCGACATCGGCGCCGACACGTTGACAGGCGTTACTGCCGATTATCAGGTGCCGTTCGATTTCACAGGCACGATCGACAGTCTCAGGATCACGCTCGACCCGCCGAAGCTCACGCCCGAGCAGGAAGCGGGGCTGAAGGCGAAGCTCGACGCCAGTCTCATGAAGGCCAACGACTGATGGCAGGACCCCGGCCGAGTGCGGCCGGGGTCCCTTCCAGGATCAAACCACCCGGCGTCCGCTGACAGGGTTCGGCGGCGCCCGAAAACGTGCCATACTGTTTTTTATCAGGTCCACGCCACCAGCGGCAACGCTTTGGCTTGGGCCGCGTTGAACGACACGAACGGCTTCAAGCCGACGATACCAATCGAGAGCCCGGCAGCAGCGCCGCACCCATCGATGCGCGTTCTGCTGCATAAGGGTATCAGCATGTTTTCGCTTTTTCAGAATCTCGCCAGCCTTGCCTTCGAATCGCAACAGGTCATCTTCCTGCGCACCATGAAGATGGCGGCCGGCGGACCAGGCGCCGAGGCGGAGGCGCGGCTGATGGTGGCTGAAAAGCTGGCCGCGGCCGAGGACGCCACGATGGCCCTGATGTCGGGCAAGGCGGTCGATCACGTTGTCGCATCCTATCGCCGCCGCGTCCGCGCCAATTCCCGCCGCCTGATGAAGGGCTGAATCCGGTCATCGGCGAGCGGGGCTTTATGACGCTCGCCGCCCGCGGCTGTTTTCACCTAATGTCCCGGCAGATGGCGCCGAATCGCGCGCCGGGAACATTCGAGTGGCCAAGATCCAGCCCGAACAATCCGCGCCCAGCCGGGCTCGCACCATCGGCATCGCCTCGGCGATCTGGGCGAGTTCGATCTTCCTGTCGCGCATCATCGGCCTCGTGCGCGAGCAGATCGTCGGGCGCACGCTCGGCGCCAGCCGCCAGGCCGATCTCTATTTCGCTTCTTTCACGCTGCCGGATTTCCTGAATTACCTGCTCGCGGCCGGGGCGCTTTCGATCGTCTTCATCCCGATCTTCCTCGCCCATGTGCAGCGCGGCGAGGAGGAGGGCGGCTGGAAGGCGTTCAGCGTCATCGCGAATTTCATGCTTCTCGCGGGCACGGTCGGTATCGTGCTGCTGATGGTGTTCGCGCGCCCGCTGGCCGGCGTCGTCGCCCCGGGGTTCAACGATCCGGCCGAGGTCGATACGCTGGTTCGCCTGATGCGGATCATCCTGCCGGCGCAGTTCTTCCATGTCATTGGCGGGCTGCTGTCGGCGACGCTGCAGGCGCAGGATCGCCATGTCCTGCCCGCCATGGCGCCGCTCGTCTATTCGGTGGGGATCATCGCCGGCGGTCTCGTCGGCGCTTATCTCGGCTGGGGTGCCGACGGCTTTGCATGGGGCGTTCTGGCCGGCTCGATCATCGGACCGTTCGGCTTGCCGCTCTATGGCTGCCTCAAGGGCCATATGCGCTGGTATCCGATGCTGTCCTTCCGCAATCCGGATCTGCGCCGTTATCTCATCCTGTCGCTGCCGATCATGATCGGCTTTTCGATCGTGCTGGTCGACCAGTGGATCATCAAGAACCAGGCCTCCTATCTGGCGGCGGGTGAGCTTTCCTATCTGCAATATGCGCGCACGCTGATGAATGTGCCGATCGGCGTCTTCGGCATGGCCGTCGGCGTCGCGGCCTATCCCTCGCTGAGCCGCATGGTCGCCGCCGGCAGTATTCCCGAGGCTTATGGCGTTCTCGTCCATGCCGTCCGGCTGATGCTGGTCGCGACCTTCGCGGCCGAGGTGTGCATGACACTTGCCGGCGTCGAGGCCGTCTATCTCGTCTGGGGCGCCTTCGCGAGCCGCTTCAGCGCGGCAGATGCGGTCGCGACCGGCACGGTGCTGGCTTATATGAGCCTCGGCCTCTGCGGCTGGGCGGCCCAGACGCTAATCAGCCGCGGCTTCTACGCTCTCGGGAGCACCTGGGTGCCGACCATTGTCGGCACGGCGGTCACCGTCCTCCTGATCCCGCTCTATGTCGTGCTGCGCCAGCAGGGGGGTGCGATCGGCCTCGCCATCGCCAGCTCGGTCGCCATCATCGTCTATGTGCTCGTGCTCGGCTGGCTGCAGCGGCGGCGCTTCGAGCGCGAGGCGCGTGAGCGCGGGCTCACGCTTAGCACGGCTCCCGGCATGATCGACGGTGCATGGCGCTCGGGGTTGGCCGCGGCGATCGCCATCGCCATCGGCCTGCTGCTCCGCCATTTTCTGCTGCAATGGCTGCCGGGCCTGCATGTCGGCGTCGCCATACTGCGGGCGGTCGTCCTCTGCGGTGTCGGCGTCGGTATCTATGCCGTCCTCGCGCGCCGGCTCGGCATGCATGAATTCGGCGAGCTGACGGCGACGGTGATGGCCCGGCTGCGGCGGCGTCGCAGGTCGGCCTGACGTAGCGGGCTAGACCGCGTATCCCCGCGCGCGCCGTTCTTGTTTCGCACGGTCCAGCACAACACTGGTGCGGCGCGCCATATCCTCGCAGCGCAGATGCAGCCGCTCGAGCTCCTCATCCGTGAGCTTCTCGATCCCCATGAACTCATCCTCGGCATTGGAGGAGCGGATCAGCTCGTCGAGTTTGGTCTGCACGGCAGCGCCGTCGCGGTTCTGCGTATTCTGGATCAGGAAAACCATCAGGAAGGTGATGATGGTGGTGCTGGTGTTGATGACGAGCTGCCACGTCTCGGAGAAACCGAAGACCGGTCCGGAGACCGCCCAGATCACGACGCCCGCGACGCAGAGGAGGAAGGCGAAAGGACTGCCAGTCGCCCGGGCGGTCCGGTTGGCGAACGTCGCGAAGAGCTTGTCGAGCTTCATGGTTTGGGGCACCGGGTCGGCGGTGGAAAGCCCTGGTGCCGTCATGGCGGCAGGCGCTCCCCAGCGTCACCTTGACAACGGCCTGGCCGGGAGCCCGGTTCCCCCGACGGACAGCCGACCCTAGAGGATTGGCTTCCCGCCTGTGACAGCGATGGTCGCGCCCGAAACATAGCTCGAGAGCGGGTCGGCCAGCATCACATAAGCTGTTGCGAGCTCGGCCGGCTGGCCCGGCCGCTGCATGGGAACCTGCTTGCCGAAATTGGTGACCTTGTCCTCAGGCATGGTCGAGGGAATGAGCGGCGTCCAGATCGGGCCCGGCGCGACGCTGTTGGCGCGAATCCCCTTCTCGGCGAGGAGCTGCGCCAGTCCGGCCGTGAAGTTCTGGATCGCCCCCTTGGTCGTGGCATAGGCGAGGAGGTGCGGGCTCGGACTGTCCGAATTGATCGACGCCGTGTTGATGATCGACGACCCGGGCTTCATGTGGGGGACGGCTGCCTTGGTCAGGTAGAACATCGCATGGATGTTCACCCGGAAGGTCAGGTCCCATTCCTCGTCGCTGATATCCTCGATCGCACTGAAGCTCGCCTGATGCGCGGCATTGTTGACGAGGATGTCGATGCCGCCGAGTTGCTCCACGGCCTTGGCGATGATGGCCCGGCAATGCGCCGGATCCTGGATGTCTCCTGCCACCAGCACGGCCTTGCGGCCTTCCGCTTCGATCAGCTTGCGGGTCGCCTCGGCATCGGCGTCCTCGTTGAGATAGGCGATGAGCACGTCGGCGCCCTCGCGGGCATAGGCGATCGCAACCGCACGGCCGATGCCGCTGTCGCCGCCGGTGATGACGGCCTTCATGCCCTTGAGGCGGCCGGAGCCCTTATAGCTCGTTTCGCCATGATCAGGCACGGGATCCATGCTCGCGGTCGCGCCCGGCATCGGCTGTGGCTGCTTCGGGAAAGGCGGTCTCGGATAGGCGTTCATGGTTCTCGTCTCCTCGTCTGATCGATGATGGATCGGCATGAAGCGGGCGTCGCGCAGCTGCCGTTATCCGTCCAATCCGACCGGCCGCCGAATGTTCCGAAACCCGTCGATGCGCTCATCATGACGATGCGATGGAACGTCTGGCGGCTTCGGCGACTTGTAGACTCGACGGCCGTCGACCGCATCTTGCGAAGACTGTGCCGGCATCATCCCATACTGACGGAGAGTCACCCATGGCCAAGCAGCCCAAGGACTTGAACGACCTTTTCCTTGAAACGCTCAAGGATATCTATTTCGCCGAGAAGCAGATCCTCCGCGCCCTGCCGAAGATGGCCAAGGCCGCGCAGTCGACCGAGCTGACCGCCGCTTTCGAGAAGCACCGCGACGAGACCGAGACCCATGTCGAGCGCCTCGAGCAGGTTTTCGAGCTGGTTGGCAAGCCGGCGCGTGGCAAGACCTGCGAGGCCATCCTCGGCATCGTCGAGGAAGGCAAGGAGATCATGGAGGATTTCGCCGGCACGGCGGCGCTTGATCCCGGCCTCGTCGCCGCCGCGCAGGCCGTCGAGCATTACGAGATGGCCCGCTATGGCACGTTGCGCGCCTGGGCCCAGCAGCTCGGCATGAAGGATGCGGTTGCGCTCCTGGATGCGACGCTGGGCGAGGAAAAGGCGACCGATGCCGCCCTTTCGAAGCTCGGCACGGCCGCGCTCAACCAGAAGGCCGCTGCCTGATCGAGCTAGGCGCCGGCGACGGGCGGGAGGGGCCTGGCCCCCGCCCGTCGCCGATGTCGCGGCGCGCATCATGCGCGTCGAACCTCAATCGGCGACTTTCACAGACCGCGCGGCCATCGGCGGCTCAGGAGCACCCCATGGAACTTCACGGCAAGGTTTCGCTCGTCACGGGCGCGGGCAGCGGCATCGGCCGGGCCGCGGCGCTGAAGCTCGCCGATGCGGGCTCGGACGTCGCCGTCATCAGCCGCTCGCCGGACGAGATCGCCGAGGTTGCCGCCGAGATCGAGCGACGCGGCCGCCGCGCGATCGCGATTCCGGCCGACATCGCCGACGCCGAAGCGATGGAGGCGGCCGTCGAACGTATCGTTGCCGAACTCGGCGGCCTCGATGTCGTCTTCGCGAATGCCGGCATCAATGGCGTCTGGGCGCCGCTGCATGAGCTTTCGCCAGAGGATTGGGACGCGACCAGCCGCATCAACCTGCGCGGCACGTTCCTGACGCTGCGCTACACGGTTCCGGTGATGCTCGAGACCGGCGGCTCGATCATCATCACCTCCTCGATCAACGGGACACGCACCTTCACCACGCCAGGCGCATCGGCCTATGCCACGACCAAGGCTGGACAACTGGCGCTCGGCCAGATGGCGGCGCTGGAGTTGGCGCGCTACCGCATCCGCGTCAACGTGATCTGCCCCGGCGCGATCGAGACCGAGATCGACGACAACACCGAAAAACAGGGGGCCGAGCCGCCTGTCCCGGCGGAGTTCCCTGAAGGGACCGTACCGCTGACGCACGGCGCGCCCGGCAGCAGCGACGAAGTGGCCGACCTCGTACTCTTTCTCGCGTCCGAACGCTCGCGCCACATCACAGGCACCCCGATCTGGATCGATGGCGGCCAGTCGCTGCTGGTTTGATCGATCTCAGCGCAGGAAGCTGCGCAACCGGTCGAGCCCATCCTCGATCTTTTCGGGAGCGGCCGCGAAGCACCAGCGCAGCCAGCCTTCGCCTTCCGGCCCGAAGGCGCTGCCGGGCGCGAGCCCAAGGCCAACCTCCTCGACGAGGTCGCGGGCCAGGGCCATGCAGTCGGGGCGGCCCTCGATGCGGAAGAAGGCATACATCGCGCCGTCCGCTTCCGGAATCTCGACCCCGCCAAGCGATTTCAGCCCATCGACGAGCAGCGAGCGCGAATGCGCGAGATCGGCGCGGAACCGGCTGACCTCGCCTTCGCTCCGCGCATCCGAAACGGCGGCGAGTGCGCCATGCTGGGTGAAGTCCGGCAGGCAGGACGTGTTGAACTCGATGACCTTGGCGAGATCGTTCATCATGGCACGCGGCGCCGTGATCCAGCCGGCGCGCCATCCGGTCATGCGCCACGCCTTGGAGAAGCTGTTGACGACGATCAGCCGATCCTCGGCATCGGCGATGGCGAGCATCGACGGCGCCGTTTCGACGCCAGGCCGGAAGACGAGGCGCTCATAGACATCGTCGGAAAGAATCCAGATGCCATGGTGCCGGCAATGCGCGAGGAGCGCCGCCTGGTCCTCAGCCTCGATCGTCCATCCCGTCGGGTTATTGGGCGAGTTGACGATGAGGAGGCGCGTCTCCGGCGTCAGCGCGTCGATCAGCCGCTCGACATCGAGACGCCAGCGGCCGTTCTCGATGACCAGTGCATGGCGGACGACGTCAGCGCCCATGATCCGCGGCATTTCCGCAATGTTCGGCCAGATCGGCGTCACGACCACGACCCGGTCTCCCGGTGAGACGAGCATCTGCGACGTCAGCATCAATCCGGAATCGCCCGAACCGACGACGGCAATACGCTCTTCGTCGAGCGCGATGCCATGCAGGGCGTTGCTGTAGCGGGCGATGGCGCTGCGCAGCGCCGGACGGCCGAGATTTTGCGAATAGAAGGTTTCCTGCCGCTTCAGCGAGGCGATCGCGGCATCGGAAATGAAATCCGGCGTCGGCTGGTCGCTCTCGCCGAACCAGAACGTCGCCATGTCGCGTCGTCCCATGGCGGCATTGGCGATGACGCGGATCCGCGAGGCGGCGAGCGCCCGGATCTCGGGACGAGCATGCGGCGGAAAGGCAGAAGTTTCAGGCGTCATCCAAGGCTCCGTCCGGCATGGCAGGGCTGACCACGCATCATGCCGCCGCCACCGCGTCACGGCGGTTGGTTACGAGGGATCAGCCAAGGGCGCAAGCCTCAAGGGCATGCACGGGTCGAACAGGAGAGGCCGCACGGAGAGAAGGCAAATGGTGCTGCGGGCGTCGTCGCAGAGTTGCGTTATCAAACTGTAGATGCTCAGCAATCCCCAGTTTGGTTCGGGAGAAGGCCAACGGAAAGGCGGAACATATCGTTCGTTGTGAACGTCCCGTTCGGCGACCGGCCTCAACTGAACGCGCTTAAATCGTTGAAAGTCACATGGCCGGAGATAGGTCCTGGCCTCTTAACCAACGGAGAGGATCTCGAGTTCGCTGTTCCCGAATTGGACAACGTCGCCAACGCTTTTCCCAAGCAAGGCCGTCGCCACCGGAGAACCATGCGATATCGAACCCCGGGAAGGGTCGGCCTCGTCCTCGCCGACGATCCGGAACGTCTGCTGCCGACCATCGTCACGCTCGAAGGTGACGGTATGGCCGAAGGCAATCGCGTCATTCGAGGTTGGCGCCGGCACCACCTGGGCCGTGCGAACGCGTTCGGCGTAGTAACGCATATCCCGGACGGGAAGCGCCGACTGCCGCCGCCTTTCGTTGACATCCTCCAGCGCGTCAGCGGCCTCAAAAGCCTCTCGCGCCTTGGCCAGTTCATCTTGCAGCATATGGAGGCCAACCTCCGTGACGAGGTTGATGCGGTCGGAGATCGGACGAGCGGGCAGAATGGTCTCGGACGCGGCCTCGGCACTTTCTTCTTTGACAAAAGCCACGCTCAATGGACCGGTCTCCTGTCTGGGACTATCCGAACCCGACTAACGGACAGTGTGAGATAAGGCTGCAAAGCATTCGGCACAACGGCGTCCGCTCCTCGAGGCGACTGGCACGAACGATGTGAAGGCAACCGGCCTTGCCGAGCCGGCGTCGCAGCGTCAATGCCCGTCTCAACAAGGCGTTCAGCCTAGCAAGTGCTCCGGCTCTGCGCCAACTTCAGACATTCGACACGCGCCGGAACCCCGACATTCGTAACCCCATGGTTCACGCCGCCCCTGTGTCCGTTGCGATCTCCCGCACGAAGTCCAGAAAGGCCCGAACCTTTGCCGGCGGCAGGTGACGCGAGGGATAATAGGCGTAGAGCGGATACAGTTCCTCGGACCACTCCGGCAGGATCTGGACGAGGTCGCCCGCTGACAGAAGGGGCGCAAGACCCACGGCGAGGCTCTGGAAGATCCCCTGGCCTGCTATGCAGGCGGAGAGCGCAACGGAAGGATCGTCCAGCATCAGGCGGCTCGAGACCTTGACTCCGATCGACTCGCCGTTGCGTCGAAATTCCCAGGGAAACGGCAATCCGGTCTGCGGATCGCGGAACAGCAGCGCCTCATGATGGACGAGGTCGTGAGGCGAGTGCGGTTGCCCATGACGATCCAGATAGCCGGGCGAGGCCACCGTCACCACGCGCGTGTCCAGCAGTTTCCGGGCGATGAGGGACGACGTATCCGGCGGACCGAACCGCACCGCGACGTCGACGCCGGACATCATCTCCTCGCGGTAATTGCTGGTGAAGACGTCCACTGAGAGCAACGGGTGGCGCTGCAGGAACCGCTGCAGATTTGAAGCGAGCACCATGCGCGCAAACCACGGGTCCACCGACACGCGCAGCCGGCCTCGCACCACCGCCGCCGCTCCGGCAGCCTCCGACGCGGCCTCGTCGAGGCCGGCGAGCAGCGGCATCACCTGCGCGTGGAAGCGGCGTCCCTCTTCAGTGAGGCTGACCTCGCGTGGGCCGCGGTCGAACAGTCGAACGCCGACCCGCGCTTCCAGCCGTGCGACGGCTCGGCTCACGCCCGAAGGCGTCAGACCAAGCATCTCGGCAGCGCGCGCAAAATTGCCCGCTTCGGTGACGGCAGCCATGACGCCGACTCCGGTCAGCAATCGCGTGTCGAACACCATGCTTCGCGCTCCGGCTCTGACCAAGAGTGAATCTCAGTCAACATAGCACTGATACGAATGCGCGTGAATCACACCCCGGCGCGCCGTACAACATCTCCATCACGGAACCGCGGTGAAGCGTGCTGACCCAATCGAAATTTCTTCGATGCGGAAGGGGGTCGGCCACGAACGTCCAGGGCGTGCCCTTCCATGCCGAACGCGTGGTCGCGCTCTACGGCGCCGTCGAGCGCGAACTCTGTGCCGGTCTGACCTGACCGCGCACTCCCACATCCATAGGAGAACCACCATGTATGCCATCACCGGAATCACCGGCAAGGTCGGCGGCGCCCTGGCGCGTAGCCTGCTGGCCGAGAAACTGCCCGTGCGGGCCGTGCTGCGCGACGAGACCAAGGCGGCCGAGTGGCGCGCCAGGGGTTGCCAGATTGCCATCGCCGAGATGGATGATGCGGTCAGCCTCGGCGCCGCCTTCAAGGATGCGGACGGGGTCTTCATTCTACCGCCATCGCAGTTCGACCCGGAGCCAGGCTTTCCGGAAGTTCGCCGCGTCATCCACGCCGTGACCGAAGCGCTCGGCGAAACGCGTCTGGCAAAGGTCGTCTCCCTCTCGACCATCGGTGCCGACGCGCTACAAGAGAACCTGCTGTATCAGCACACGCTGATGGAGGAAGCGTTGGGCGGGCTCGGCCTTGCGGTCACATTCCTCCGGCCCGCCTGGTTCATGGAGAATGCGCAGTGGGACATTCCTGCCGCGCGCGATGAAGGCGTGCTGCGCAGTTTCCTCCAGCCGGCCGACAAGCCGTTCCCGATGATCGCGACTGAGGATGTCGGCCACACCGCCGCCCGCCTGCTGCGCGAGGACTGGGACGGAACGCGGTTTGTAGAGCTGGAAGGACCCACGCGCGTCTCCCCGAACGACATGGCCCGCGCCTTCGCCGCCGCGCTGGGGCATCCGGTGTCGGTCGAGATCGTGCCGCGCGAGGCATGGGAGGGCATCTTCCGCGCGCAGGGTACGCAAAACCCCACGCCCCGGATCCGCATGATCGACGGCTTCAACGAAGGCTGGATCGACTTTGCCGATCACGGCCGTGGGGCGCGGAAGGGGACCATCACCATTGAGACCGTCATCGCCGAGCTGGTGAAGGCCAGTCGCGGCAAAGCTCTCGCCTGAGCTGCAGCTCAGCAGGCATCGGGGAGACAGTGGCAACCGTCAGCTCTCGCCCGTCGCCATGGCGAGCTTAACGTGCGACTTTTGAAACAGACGTTTCGCTGGTTTCTTTCGCAAGAGCGATCTGTTGGCGGAATTAAGAACACCTGAACCTGTGTGCCGACAACGAGATCACGGCCAGCCTCGAAACGTGTTTGATCTGACGGTCGTAGTGGATCAAGACGGTGGCCGAATGTCTGCGGGGCCCGAAAGGTGACCGACCCATCCACATCGTTCATCGCCGAGCCGGCGACCCATCCGGCGCTGCTAAGAACGCTGACGGCCGCCGGTTTGCCTGCGACCGGACGCTTTCTTCAAACATCCGGTTGGGTCAGCCGTGTCTGGGTGGGTGATGAATATGTTGTTCGATTGAACAAGGACCCGCGGTTCAGTGGCGCATATCGCCACGAAGCCGCGGTCGTCAGTCTGCTCATCGGCAGCGAGGTCCCGCACGCCCGGCACGTCGCCCACGGCGACGGCCCAGACGGGCCGTGGTATGTCTCAGAACGCCTGCCGGGCCGCAGCCTCAGTGACGCATGGCCGGCAGCGGATTCTTCCACGCGCCAAGCGATCATCGAAAGCCTTGGCGCTGCGTTGCGGGCTCTGCATCGCGTTCCTGTTCCGACTGGTCTGCTGCCGCCCTGGCTGGCCGACGCGCTCGACGGTGCGCCATGGCCGGCATACCACCCACCGATCGTGAGTGCGGCGCTTCAGCAGGCTGGCGCCGCCCGGCTGCGTCCCGGTCACGACCCCGGCTTACTCGCGGAGGCCGCCGAGTGGATCGAGGAGCGGCTGTCGTTGTTCGCCAACGACGAACACGTCCTCGTCCATGGCGATCTTCATGGCTCCAATGTGATCGTCGACCAGGGACACGTCACCGGTCTTGTCGACTTCGCCGAGGCGGTCGCTCAGCCAGCGGATGTGGAGCTCGATACCATCCTGCGCTGGTGCGCGAGAGCGAGCGAGTTCCCGCCCCGACCCGATGAAAAAGGCCTCGACGAGACCACGCTCGCAGAAATCCCCGCATGGCTGCGCGGCGCGTATCCGGAGCTGTTCGCGCGCGAGCATCTGCGGGAGCGCTTGAACTTCTACGACATGTACGGTGAACTCGCTCTTCACGCACACCACCCCCAGCCAGAGATGCGCGAAGCGGCGCGCGCCCGCATCGCTCGCCTGCTTTCTGGCTATAACCATCTCGATGGACTCGCCTGATAGGTCGTCGTCTTCGCGCCAGAAGCGCAAATTCGATGCGGTTATCACGTACGGCCGGCTTGGGGCCGTCAGCCGCCAGACTGCTAGTGGCGCTGTGCGCTGATTGCGTGGGTGTCGTACTTCGGCAGCATCGCAGCGCCCTCTAGTGCGGGACAGGCGGCCGGGGACGTCTCGTTCGTGAACTCGACAATTATCGAAGGGGCCTCCACGACGGCGGTCGAAGTGGGCTCGCGCGGGGGCAATGGCCAGCGTGGTGAGCCCGGCGGCGTGGGCAAGGCCGGAGGCAACGCCGGCACGGTATCCTTCCAGCAGCTTGCGCCCGCTTCAGGATCGGGCGTACAGGCGAGGTCGACATCGCTCGTCTCCGTCTATTCGATCGGCGGATGGGGCGGGGTTGGGCAGGCAGGGTTGGGCCGTGGCGGCTCCGCCGGAGGGATATCGGCAGTCCTGGACGCAAGCATTGCGACGCAGGGCGATAATTTTACCGGCCTCTGGGTGCGTTCGGAGGGAGGTCAGACCGGCAACAACGTGCCGGACGTCGTCGTCACCTCGGCTGGACCACTCCCCTTCGGCTTCAGCACGGCGAGCCTGGCGCAACCTTGGAAGAGCGCCAATGGCGGCCAGGTGAATCTCAACACGGCGAGCAAGTACGTCGTGTCGACGCAAGGGGACCGCGCATTCGGTATCGTGCTCGAATCCGTGGGTGGTGCCTCTGCCGCTCCACATGGCGCGTCTCGGCGAGCACACCGAGCACACCGAGCGCCTGACGCGGCATAGGCACTTCATGCACCCGGCGGATCTTCGGTCGCGATCCAAGTGTCGGGCCGGCGAGATCGACGAGCATCCAACGACGTTTCGTCACGGTCGAAGCGGCCGCCACCGTCAGAGAACTTGTAGTCACGGCCCTTGCCTCTAGCAGTGCGGCAGGCGGTGTCTGAAAGTGCCCGTTTCAGAGCCCGATTGTCGGCCTCGCAAAGCCAAAACGGCACGCTGAAGCCAACAGCAAGGCCAAGATTTTCGTGCGATGTCTAAAAGGGAGCCGACAGCTTCTGACAGAACGTGAGAGGCCAGAACTGCAGAAAGCCGCGTCAGCCCAAGCCTGTTTGATACAACAGGAACGGAGCTGACAGGATCTGACAGGGGGCAAATGGTGCCTGGGGGCGGAATCGAACCACCGACACGCGGATTTTCAATCCGCTGCTCTACCAACTGAGCTACCCAGGCCCACGCGCGGCGCGCTTGGCGCTGCGAAGACTGCGGCCTTATAGGGGAGCGCGCGGAACCTGTCCAGAGCCTCGAAAAGCAGGCTGTGGATGGTTCGTCCGCTCACCGATCCTCGCCGTCGTCGTCGACAACAGGGTCGCTCTCCTCGCTTTCGACGGCGGGAATGGCGTAGCGGCCGGATAGCCATGAATTGAGGTCGATGTCCTTGCAGCGCTTCGAACAGAAGGGGTAGGCCTCGCGTTGCGAATCCTTGCCGCAGATCGGGCAGGGTCGGCGCGGGCGCAGCGGCAGGATATCGGCCGCCCGGGCTGGTATCGTCTTGTCGTCGGTCATGTCTCTGGTCCGTCAGGCCGGCTCAAGCCAGCCTTTCTTGGCTGGATAGCCTTCGCCCTCCAGCATGGTGATGGTCTCATAGAGCGGCAGGCCGACGACAGAGGGGTAGGAGCCGACGAGCTTCACGACGAAGCTGCCGGCGAGGCCCTGGATCGCATAGCCGCCAGCCTTGCCGCGCCACTCTCCCGACGCAAGATAGGTTTCCATCTCCAGCCGCGAAAGACGCTTGAAGCGAACTTTCGTCTCCACGAGCCTCTGGCGGATCGTGCCTTTGGGCGTCGCGAGCGCGATGGCCGTGTAGACATGGTGCGACCGGCCCGAAAGCAGCAGCAGGCATTCCGACGCTTCTTCCTGGAAGTCGGCTTTCGGCAGGATGCGTCGTCCGACGGCGACCACGGTGTCGGCGGCGAGGATATAGGCTCCGGCCTGCTCGGGATTGCGCGCCGAAAGCGCCAGCGCCGCCTCCGCCTTGGCTCGCGCGAGGCGCTTCGCGAGGCTGCGCGGCAGCTCGTTCTTCAGCGGGGTCTCGTCGAGCGAGGTCGGCATCAGCCCATCCGGCTCGATCCCCGCCTGGGCAAGGAGCTGCAGGCGCCGCGGACTGGCGGAGGCGAGCAGGAGCTTCGGCGTATCGGTCATCGGCAATCCGGAATGAGGAGCAATCACGCGGCGGACACTAGTTCATTTCGCTCAGGAAGGCATAGCGCCTGCGGCACGTATCAACTGCCCGTCGGCATCCAGCCGAAGCGCGCCTTGATCCGCTCGGCGAGCTGGTCGCGCACCGCGCGATAGGCGTCGAGGATCTGTTCGCGCGTGCCGTTCGTCAGCGTCGGATCGGCGATCGGCCAATATTCGACCGAGACTGCCATGGTGCGCGTCAGTTCGAGCGCGCGATGATGCGCTTCCGGCGCCAGCGTGATGACGACGTCGAAATTAGTGTCCTCGAGGTCTTCGATCGTTTGCGGGCGGTGACGCCCGAGATCGATGCCCTGCTCCTCCATGACCGCGGTGGTGAAGGGGTCCGGCTCGCCCTTGCGCACGCCGGCCGAGGCGACATAGAGCCCGCGCGGAAACAGCCGCCGCGCGATGGCGGCGCCGATCGGTGAGCGCACGCTGTTCATGCCGCAGACGAAGAGAACGGAACGCGGCGGGCGGGCCGGCGCCGGTTGATCCGGCGGAGCCACGGCGCCATCGATCCCCGCGCCCAAGCGCTCAGCCTTTCCAGTGCAGCGCGCAGACGAGGGTGAACAGCCGCCGCGCCGTCTCGAAATCGACGATAATCTTGCCGGCGAGGCGCTGCATCAGCAATTGCGATCCCTCGTCATGCACACCGCGCCGTCCCATGTCGATGGTCTCGATCTGGCTCGGCGTCGCGGTGCGGATCGCCGCGTAATAGCTGTCGCAGATGGTGAAATAATCGCGCACGATTTTCCTGAGCGGTGTCAGCGACAGGATATGCAGCACCAGCGGCGCGTCATCGGCATCGCGGACATCGAAGATGAGGCGGCTGTCGCGCACGGCCAGATGCAGCCGGTAGGCGCCGGTCGGATGGCCGGGCAGCACGAAGCGGTTGTCTTCGATCAGGTCGTAGATCGCGATCCGCCGCTCATGCTCGACATCCGGCGTCGAGCGCCCGATCGAGGCGCCGTCCAGCTCGACCGCGACCAGCCGTCCTGCCTCGTCCTCGCTCCCGTCCGTCATTGTTCTCCGGTCCGGCTTTGGCGCGTTTCCGCCGGTGATCCTGCTACAGATTGAGCCGGATGGCCACCGAGCGGGCATGGGCGCCGAGCCCCTCCGCCTCAGCCAGCGTGATCGCCGCCGGACCGAGCGCCCGCAGCTGCTCGGGGCCTGTCTTCAACAGCGAGGTTCGCTTCATGAAATCGAGCACCGACAGGCCCGAGGAGAAGCGGGCCGAGCGCGCGGTCGGCAGGACGTGGTTCGAGCCGCCGACATAATCGCCGATCACCTCAGGCGTCGAACGGCCGATGAAGATCGCGCCGGCATTGCGCACGCCATCGAGATAAGGCTCGGCATCGGCGACCGCGATCTCGAGATGCTCCGGCGCGATGCGGTTGGCGAGCGGCACCGCGTCGGCGAGCGCGGCAACGAGGATCACCGCGCCATAATCGCGCCAGCTCGCGGCGGCCGTCTCGCCGCGCGGCAGGGTTCGGAGCTGCCGTTCGACGGCGGCCTCGACCGCTGCGGCAAAGGCCGCGTCGTCGGTGATAAGGATCGACTGTGCCGCCGTGTCATGCTCGGCCTGTGCCAGAAGGTCGGCGGCGATCCAGTCGGGATCATTATCGCCATCGGCAATGACCAGCACTTCGGATGGGCCCGCGATCATGTCGATGCCGACCGTTCCGAAAACCTGCCGCTTGGCGGCGGCCACGAAGGCGTTGCCAGGTCCCACAATCTTGTAGACCGGCGGGATCGACTGCGTGCCATAGGCGAGCGCACCGATCGCCTGTGCGCCGCCAATCCGGTAGAGTTCGTCGACGCCGGCCAGCTTGGCGGCCACCAGGACCAGCGGATTGATGATCCCATCCGGCGAGGGGACGACCATGACGACGCGATCGACGCCCGCCACCTTGGCCGGAACGGCGTTCATCAGCACGGAGCTTGGATAGGAAGCGGTGCCGCCCGGCACATAGAGCCCGACCGCCTCGATGGCCGTCCAGCGCGAGCCGAGTTCTACGCCGAGCGCATCGACATAGCGATCGTCCACCGGCTTCTGCCGCGCGTGGTGGGCGCGAATGCGGTCGCGAGCGAATGTCAGCGCGGCGAGCGTCTTGTCCTCGACGGCAAGCGCTGCATCCTCGAATTCGGCCTCGCTGACCCGCAGCCGCTCGGCCGTCAGCGGCAGGCGGTCGAAGCGCGCCGTGTAATCCAGCACCGCCGCGTCGCCGCGCGCCCGCACATCGGCGAGGATCGCGCGCACGGTCGCGTCGACATCCTCGGAAACCTCGCGCTTGGCGGAGAGCAGCGCGACGAAGCGCTGCTCGAAATCGGGTTCGGACTGTGAAAGGCGAATGGCCAAGACACGGCTCCTTCTTATGGCGCGACGTGTCTAGCGCGGTTGGACCGCGGGCGGAAGGCTATTGGCTAGGCAGTTTCCGCTCAGGCCTTCATCGTGGCCGGCGCCTTGGCCTCGGCTGCATCGACATCATGCTGCGGGCAGCAGGCCGTCGCCCAGGCGGGGCCGAAATCCGAGATCGAGGCTTCAATACATTCGACATCGAGCGCTATGGCGCCGCCACCGGCGAAGATCAACGTCACGGTGCCTGCAGGTTGCTCGGCGACGTCGAAGGCGATGGCGAGCAGATCGAGCACGGCGTCGGGGTTGCTTCGGTCGATGCCGATCGAGCGGACGGCCGAGACGCGGTCGAAATGGAAACCGGCGCGGCGGCGCTCCCAGCTCTTGCGAACCGTACCTTCGGCCGGCTTTTCCCAGACGAAGCGGTTGATGACGGCGGCGAAGCGGCCTTCCTTGGGCAGGAAGGTCATGTCCTTGACCTTCAACACCGCATCCTGGACATGCGCCGAAACGACGGCGAGATCGTCCTGATCGAAAGCAACGAGCTTCAGTCTATCCATCATCACGCACCCCTTGGCACAGCCAATGTTCTGGCCAGAAGGTGGGAACGGCCTGCGAAAAGCGCAAGCTTTTCCGTGAAAGGGGCTAACCGCTGATGCGCTCGATCGTGGCGCCGCAGCGCGAAAGCTTGTCCTCGAGCCGCTCGAAGCCGCGATCGAGATGATAGACGCGATTGACCATCGTCTCGCCCTCGGCGACGAGCCCGGCAATGACGAGCGAGACCGAGGCGCGCAGATCGGTCGCCATCACAGGCGCGCCCTTCAGCACAGGCACGCCGACAATGGTCGCGTTCTGACCGTCGAGATGAATCTCCGCGCCGAGGCGGGCGAGCTCCTGCACATGCATGAAGCGGTTTTCGAAGATCGTCTCGCGGATATGCGAGGTGCCCTTGGCGCGGCAGACCAGCGCCATCAGCTGCGCCTGCAGATCGGTCGGGAAGCCGGGGAAGGGCTCCGTCACGACATCGACCGGCTGCAGATCGGCGCCGTTGCGATAGATGCGGATGCCGGTATTGGTGACCGTGACCTCGGCGCCGACCTCCGACAAAACCTCGAGCGGCTTCACCAACGTGTCGTGACGGGCGCCTTCGAGCAGCACGTCGCCGCCGGCCATCGCCACGGCCATGGCATAGGTGCCGGCCTCGATGCGGTCCGGCATCACGGCATGGCGGGCGCCATGCAGGCGATCGACGCCCTCGATGCGGATCGTCGCGGTTCCCGCGCCGGTGATCTTCGCGCCCATCTTGATCAGGCAATCGGCGAGATCGACGATCTCCGGCTCGCGGGCGGCGTTCTCGATGATCGTCTCGCCCTCAGCGAGCGTCGCCGCCATCATCGTCACATGCGTCGCGCCGACGGTGACTTTCGGGAACACGACCCGTCCGCCCTTCAGCCCGTCCGGCGCGCGCGCGATGACATAGCCCGCCTCGATCTCGATCGAGGCGCCAAGACTCGTCAGCGCCTCGAGGAAGAGATCGACCGGCCGCGTGCCGATGGCGCAGCCGCCGGGCAGCGAGACCTTGGCGAAGCGCTCGCGGGCCAGCAGCGGTCCGATGACCCAGAAGCTGGCGCGCATCTTCGAGACCAGCTCATAGGGCGCCGTGGTGTCGACGATGGTGCGCGCCGTGAAATGCGCGGTCTCGCCGGAAAGCTCGGCCTCGCCAATGCGCTTGCCGGAGATCGTCATGTCGACGCCGTGATTGCCGAGAATGCGCTTCAACAGCGCGACATCGGCAAGGCGCGGCAGATTGGCCAGCGTCAGCGTCTCATCCGTCAAGAGGCTCGCGATCATCAGCGGCAGTGCGGCGTTCTTGGCGCCGGAGATCGGGATCGTGCCATTGAGGCGCGCGCCGCCGACGATGCGAATCTTGTCCATGAAGGGGCCCCGTGTTCGAATCACCGGCAAGGCGGAAAGCCGCCGAAGCTTGAAGCGGGCCTGATTACAGGAGGATTGGGGCCGACTCAAGATTGGCCGGCCGTTCGGCGCGGCGATCCTGCGCCAGCGCGCGCCCAAGACGCGGCGGCGTCAGGAGGCGTCCGCGTCCGGCTCTATCTTCGCCGGCGCTGCGGCGGTGGCGGCGCGTGCGGCAGCCTTGCGCTTGCCGAGATTGGCGCGCAATGCCGCCGCAAGCCGCGCGGCGCGGGCATCCTTCTCGCGCTGGCCCTGTGTGTTGTCGCCAGGTCGCGCCTTCTCGGGCGGGTCGATCTTCTCGGTCATGGTCGATGAGCCTAGCCCGGAATCGCCGGCCGGAAAACCACCGGCCATCCACAGGCGCGAGGAAAGCGCACGCCTCGGCCTGACGCCGCTTGATCCGCCCGCCCCACTGTGGCAGTAAGGCCGCCGTCCGCGCCACCAGCGCCGCGACGCTGCAGTAGCTCAGTGGTAGAGCACTCCCTTGGTAAGGGAGAGGTCGAGAGTTCAATCCTCTCTTGCAGCACCATTCTTCAGAATAATCATAGATTGTGCGTCGTGGCGGCCTGTATCGGCGTCGGGCTGGGTTGGTCAGTCCGGGCTCGGCCGGGTCTGTGTTGATGCTGCTTCACAGGACGTCGATGCTCTGACATCGTAAGGCTGACCTACATCAATCCCGGATGAGAAGTTTGGCCTGGACACCCCCACCGCCGCCGGAGACTGAAGCGCTTCGTCTTGCCGATCTCTCTCGTTATCAGATGCTCGATACGTCACGGGACGAGCGGTTCGATCGCATCACGCGCATTGCGGCGCGGGTCTATGGTGCCGATGTCGCCTTCCTGAGCTTCATGGATGCCGACCAGCAATGGATGAAGTCCAAGACATCAGACGCTCTCCATGACCATATCGATCGCGACCGCAGCATCTGCACGATGGTCGTCTCATCTGGTTCCGAACTCGTTATCGAGGATATGCGCCACGCCCCGGAACTGGAGGGCCACCCCACGGCGCGCGACATCCCCTGGCGCTTTTACGCCGGTGTGCCCCTGCGCGGCGAAGAAGGCAGCGTCATCGGAACGCTTTGCATCCTGCGCGAGGCGCCGGGCATGCCGCCGGCGTTCGACATCGATGTCCTGCGCGATCTTGCCGAAATATCCAGTCACGAACTCAGCTTGGCGCGCCGGAACAACGAACTGCACCAGCTGTCGAATACCGATGCGCTGACCGGCCTTCCCAATCGGCGGATGTTCGATCAGGAGTTTCATCGGAGCTGGCGTCGCTCGCGCCGGACCGGCGTGTCGACATCGCTGCTGTTGCTGGACCTCGACCATTTCAAGGAAGTCAACGATACGGCGGGGCATCAGGCCGGTGACCAGGTTCTTGCTACCTTCGGGCGATTTCTGTCGTCCTTCGCCGGACGGCCCGACGATCTTGCGGCGCGCGTCGGCGGCGAGGAATTCGCATTGATTCTGGCAGGGTCCGATGAGCCTGGTGCTGCCAAGGTCGCGGATGCGATCATCCGCTCGCTGGATGCCATCGCGCTCCCGCATCCCGTGCGCAAGGTGGTCACGACCAGCATCGGTTTTGCGACATTGCGCAGCGACGAAGATCACGTCTCCTGGTTGACTCGCGCGGATCGCGGCCTCTATGCGGCCAAAGCGGATGGCCGCGCGCAAGCGCAAGCTTCCTAGCCGCCTGACACCATAATCGCCGTGGCCGCGTGCCTTTGATTGCGGGTGGCGCGCCCGTCCGGCGTTCTGTCTGCGCCGGCCTCATCTGAATGGAGGAGCCGGGCGGCGATCGACCCGCCGTTTAGGGGATGCCCGCATCCGGTTTGGCAGCGTTCAACCGATCGCGAAGGCTGGCAAAGTCTGTGGCGAGCCAGGCCTGATCCAATCCTCGGATCGGCGATTTCGGAACGCACCAGATGATCCGCTTCAATCCCGCGAAACATGACTTTGTGAGCCTGTCGAGTTCGCCGGCGCAGATCTTTCCATGCGGGCCGGGTTCCATCGCCGCGGCGCCCGCCATCAGCTTCCGGCCGGAGCGGCCGGTCGGGGACGCCGCTGATCACGCGAGCACTGGTGACGGATGGAGCAATCTCGTCGCGAGCTACCGCGCAGGCGCCCGTTCACCCGGAATGGGTTCCGTCCCGGCTGAGGACGGCGAGTCCGGGCACCACGAGCACGCGTTCCCTTGGGTTGCCGGGGATGACGCGGGTGGCTCGGCGCAGTCCTCCCACCCGTCCGCCCGCCCGGGTGCATCGTTCGATCCGCCTTTCGGGCCGATGAGGCATGTCCCGGCCGAACAGGAAGCGGCCGCCGACACCGCCTCTGACCATCATGGCGCCGAGCACGCGCCAGGATTCAGGCATCGGCTGCGGGGGCCCGATGGGCATGCGCTGTTCGCAAAGGACTGGTCGCGCGGCGAGGGGCAGCCGTCGCGGCCTGCATGGCTGAGCGAACTGACCCCATCGCCAGGCGGCCTTTTCCCGGCGGCGCCAACTGCCGTTGCCGCGGCAAGCCCGGCGGTGTCCACGGATCCCGCCGACTGCGCGCCATCGGCCAGCCTGATTGCGCCTGCAGCGTCGACAACGTTCTCGCTCGACGCCACTGCCGAGTCGTCATCGACAGCGGATCCGACCGCGCCGACGGTCGATCCCGTCTCGCAGAAGCTGGCCCTTGCCACCCCGGTGACGGCGGCCGCGGCCGAGCCACTGGCGGCGCCCGCCGTCGCTGCCGATACATCAATGGTCCCCACCGCGCTCATGGCTGAGCCCGTCGCCAATACGCTCGTCGCCGCTGATGCCGTCGTGACCGCGCTCGTCGACGGACCGCCGCCGGTGGTGCATGTCGATTCGATCTCGAGCGAGATACCCTCGGGACCCGTGGTGCCGCTGACGCCCGGCGTCGACAACGAGGTCATTCAGTCCGATCCGGTCGCGACGGTCCAGACCGGCGCGCCGAACAAGATCACGATCGAGAATGCCAAGCAGGGCAATCCGCGCAGTGAATGGGGCATCGACGGCGACGGCGACGCCAATATCCAGGGCTTCGCCACCCAGATCAGCACCAATATCGGCGGCACCGTCGACTTCAAGATCGCGACGGACTCGACGCATTACCGGCTCGATATCTATCGCATGGGCTATTACAATGGCGACGGCGCGCGCAAGGTCGCGACGATCGACCAGTCGCTGACCACGGCGCAGATCCAGCCGCATCCGATCGTCGACATGAGCCTCGGCCTGATCGACGCGGGCAACTGGTCGGTATCGGCAAGCTGGGATATCCCGGACGACGCTGTTTCCGGCGTCTATTTCGCCAAGCTCGTGCGCGAGGATGGCACCGAGGGCGCCAGTATCGTGCCCTTCATCGTCCGCGACGACGCCTCCACCAGCGACATCGTGTTCCAGACTTCGGACACGACCTGGCAGGCCTATAATGCCTGGGGTGGCGCCAGCCTTTATTTCGGCGAAGTGCCGGTCGATCCGGCGGACATGATCGGTTATCTGCCGCCGAACTGTTCCTGCGGCATCACCGCGATCGGACGCGCTTCGGCGGTCAGCTACAACCGCCCGATCGTCACGAACACCAGCCCGGTCGGCGGCACGCATGACTACGTCTTCGGGGTCGAGCAGTCCGCCATCGAGTGGCTGGAGCAGAACGGCTACGACGTCTCCTATATCTCCGGCGTTGATACAGCGCGCTCGGGCGCATCGCTGCTCAATCACGAAGCGTTTCTGTCCGTCGGCCACGACGAATACTGGTCTGCAGACCAGCGGGACAATGTCGAGGCGGCGCGTGACGCCGGTGTCGATCTCGCCTTCTGGGGCGGCAACGACATGTATTGGAAGGTCCGGTGGGAGACCAGCATCGACGGCAATGGAACGCCGTATCGCACGATGGTCAGCTACAAGGACACGTGGGGAACAAGCACTGATCCAAGCGGCACGGCAACGGGCACCTGGCGCGACCCGAACAATGCGGCGCCGGGACAGGAGCCGGAGAATGCGTTGATCGGGACGATGTTCCAGGTCGACGCCTACCGCCAGGACGCGATCACAGTCGGCTCCGATTACTCGAATCTTCGCTTCTGGCGCAACACGGATGTCGCTGACCTCCAGCCGGGCGAGTCGCTCGAACTTTCGAAGAATATCCTCGGCTATGAATGGAATTCCGATGTCGAGAACGGCTTTCGGCCCGCCGGCCTCATCAACCTGTCGCTGACCACGGTTTCAGTCGACACCTATCTGCGCGACTACGGAACATCCATCGGTCCGGCCGATGCGACACACAGCCTGACGATGTACCGCGATGCCGAAAGCGGCGCGCTCGTGTTCAGCGCCGGCACCGTGTTCTGGTCATGGGGCCTCAACGCCGACCATGAAGGTCCGACGACTGAGACCGATCCAAATGTCCAGCAGGCCATGGTCAACATGTTCGCCGACATGGGCATCCAGCCGTCGACGCTCGATGCGAGCCTGATCCTCGCTTCGGCCTCGACCGACTTCACAAAACCGACATCGGCGATCACCTCACCCAATCTCGGCAGCGTGTTCCTCGAAGGCCAGCACGTCACCATCACCGGCACGGCGCAGGACAATGGTGGCGGCGTCATCGCCGGCGTCGAGATCTCGACCGATGGCGGCGCACACTGGTTCAAGGCGACAGGCCGCGAGACCTGGAGCTTCGACTGGGTCGTCCAGGCGAGCGGCAATTATACGATCCTCTCGCGCGCGGTCGACGACAGCCTCAATCTCGAAATTCCTTCCGCGGGTCGACAGGTTTCCGTCACCCTGCCAGCAACGTCCGGCCTCTGGACGGCGGCATCGACGCCTACGGTTGAGACCGCGCGTGATCGCGACGGCGTGGAACTCGGCGTCCGATTCCAGACGACGAATGGCGGGCTTGTCGAGGGGATCCGCTTCTACAAGGGCTTCTACAATATCGGCGCCCATCAGGTGAGCCTGTGGACGGCGGACGGCACGCTGCTGGCGACCGGCGTCGCGACCGGTGAATCGCTGTCCGGCTGGCAGACCGTCACTTTCTCGAGCCCCGTCGCGATCCAGGCCGGGACGACCTATGTCGCGTCCTATCACAGCGACGGCTTCTATTCCGTCGACGATGGCTATTTCAATACGACCTACTCGAATGGCCAGGTGACGGTGCAGCCGGGTGGCGGCGTGTTCGCCTATGGCGCAGCCGGCACCTTCCCGACCAATGTTCCGACCGGCACTGCCAGCGGCGCCAACTACTGGGTCGATGTGATCCTCAATTCAGGCCCGAACACGGCCCCCACGGCGACGGACGACAGCGGCCTCGTCGTCGAAAAGGACATCGCGCGAACGTTCGCGATTGCGTCGCTTCTCGCCAACGACAACGACCCGAACAACGACGCGCTGAAGATCACGTCGGTCGGGCAGGCTCTGAACGGTATCGTCAGCCTGAACCAGGCCGCCGGCACAATCACCTTCACGCCGACGGCCGGCTATACCGGCGCCGGCGGATTCAGCTACACGATCTCGGATGGGCGTGGCGGTACCGACCAGGCCAGTGTCAATCTTTCGATCGACAGTGCTGCCGTCAGCGTCTCGGTGTTTCAGCAGGGCGAGGGTCCGAGCGGCGGCGGCGTTGCCGGCGGCCAGTCGGTCGAGCTCGGCATGAAGTTTGTCTCCTCGGCAGACGGCACCATCAGCGGCCTCCGGTTCTACAAGGCCGCGGGCGATACCGGCAGCCATACCGGCTCGCTGTGGAGCGCTACGGGCACGCTCCTCGCCACTGTGACATTCGTCAACGAGACCGCCAGTGGCTGGCAGACGGCTGTGTTGTCGAACCCGGTGCAGATCACCGCGGGCACGACCTATGTCGCCTCGTATCATACGACCGGCACCTATGTGGCGACAGGCAACTACTTCTCCACCAGCCATGGCGGCAGCGGTCTGACGGCACCGTCTTCGGCATCGTCTGGCGGCAACGGGCTTTATGCCTATTCCTCGTCCAACGTCTTCCCGACCAACAGCTTTAATTCCAGCAATTACTGGGTCGATGTCGTCTTCAACCATGCAGGGGCCAATATTGCGCCCGTCGCGGTCAACGATAACGGCCTCAGCGCCGTGCAGAACACGCCCCGTGTCTTCGCATTCTCGGAATTGCTCGCCAACGACACCGACGCCAACGGCGACCCGCTCACGATCACGGCGGTGAGCAGCCCGAGCAACGGGACGGTCTCGATCGATCAGCAGGCCGCGACGATCACCTTCACCCCGACCACGGGCTATGCCGGGGCGGCAAGCTTCACCTACACGGTCTCGGACGGCCAGGGCGGCAGCGCCTCGGCCAGTGCGTCGATGACGGTCACCGCGCCGAGCACCACGTCGAGCCTCTATGGCGCCGGTGATACGCCGGCGGTGACGTCCGTCAATGACGGCAGCCCGGTCGAGCTCGGTGTCAAATTCGTTGCCTCCGCCGCCGGCGTGATCACCGGCCTGCGCTACTACAAGAGCGCGCAGGATACCGGCACGCATACCGGGTCGCTCTGGTCCAGCACCGGCACGCTGCTCGCCACCGTCACCTTCCAGAACGAGACCGCGAGTGGCTGGCAGACAGCGACGCTTTCGCAGCCGGTCACGATTGCGGCCGGAACGACCTACGTCGCCAGTTATCAGTCGAATGGCAGCTATGCTGTGACGGCAAACTACTTCTCCGGCAGCCATACCAGCGGCCCACTGACGGCGCCGTCCAGTGCGTCGAGCGGCGGCAACGGTGTCTACGCCTATGGCTCCGGCAACGAGTTCCCGAACCAGAGCTACAATTCGACAAACTACTGGGTCGACGTGATCTATCAGCCGTCCGTCGGCAATCTGGCGCCGGTCGCGGTCAATGACAGCGGCCTCACGACGCCGAGCGATACGGCGCTGACGATCCAGGCCTCGGCGCTGCTTGCCAATGACAGCGATGCCAATGGCGACGCGCTGACGATCACAGGCGTCAGCAATTCCAGCCATGGCAATGCGGTTTTCAACGCTCAGTCGAACACCATCACCTTCACGCCCACGGCCGGCTATACCGGCGCCGCCAGCTTCTCCTATGCGATCTCCGATGGGCATAGCGGAACAGCGTCGGCAGACGTCTCCCTGTCCGTCCTGCCGCAGGGGCAGGGCAGCCCGCAAAGCGTCTTCGCCGCGAACAGCACGCCGACCATCATTTCGGCTGCCGATACCAATTCGGTCAATCTCGGCATGAAGTTCCAGGCCGATGTTTCCGGCTCGATCACGGATATCCGCTTCTACAAGGCCGCCGACAATACCGGCCCCCATACCGGCTATCTCTGGACCTCGACCGGCACGCTGCTCGCATCGGTGACGTTCTCGGGCGAGACCGCCAGCGGCTGGCAGCAGGCAACGCTCAACACACCCGTCGCGATCAATGCCGGCACGACCTATGTCGTTTCCTACAGCTCCAACGGGCATTACTCCGCGACCCCGGGCGGCCTCGGTTCGGAAGTCACCAGCGGCAACCTCCATGCGCTCTCATCGGCGCTCAGCGGCGGCAACGGAGTCTACGCCTATGGCGCAGCCGGTGCCTTCCCATCGAGCAGTTTCAACGACACGAACTATCACGTCGACGTGGTGTTCCGACCACAGCTCGCGGCATAGGCAACGGCATGGCGCTTCCTTCCGCTCAGGATCACCGGCTCCCCGTCACGGTTCTCACCGGCTTCCTGGGATCGGGCAAGACGACGATCCTCAACCATATTCTGTCTAATCGCGAAGGACGGCGCGTCGCGGTCATCGTCAACGACATGAGCGAGGTCAATATCGACGCCGACCTCGTCCGCGACGGCGGCAACCTCTCGCGAACCGAGGAAACGCTGGTCGAGCTGTCGAATGGCTGCATCTGCTGCACATTGCGGGACGACCTCCTCGGCGAGGTTCGTCGCCTGGCCGGCGAGGGTCGCTTTGACTATCTGCTGATCGAGGGGACGGGAATCGCCGAGCCGCTGCCGATTGCGGCCACGTTTTCGTTTCGCGACCAGACCGGCGCCGCGCTCGCGGACATCGCGCGGCTCGACACCATGGTTACGGTCGTGGATGCCGCGAACTTCCTCGCACTCTATGGCAGCCCCGACCGCCTCGCCGACCATGGGGAAAGCCGGGACGTCGACGATCTCCGCAGCCTGACCGACCTCCTGGTCGAGCAGGTCGAGTTCGCCGATATCGTGGTGGTCAACAAGATCTCTTCGGCGAGCACCGCGGACCGCCTGGCCGTCCGCCGCATCATCGCGGCGCTGAATGCCGATGCCCGCGTGATCGAAACCGACTACGGCGATCTGCCGGCGAGTGCCGTCCTCGATACCGGGCTGTTTGATGCCGCCAAGGCGGCGCGCCACCCTCTGTGGCACAAGGAACTATTCGGATCTTCGGACCATGTGCCCGAGACCGAGGAATACGGCATCCGCAGCTTCGTCTATCGCGCGCGGCGCCCGTTCGATCCGGCCCGATTTCATGCCGCGCTCGAGATGGATTGGCCAGGGCTTCTGCGCGCGAAGGGCCATTTCTGGCTGGCGACGCGGCCGGATCAGGTCGGGCTGCTTTCGATCGCCGGGGCTCAGCGCCGCGTCGATCAAAAGGGTTTCTGGTGGGCCACGGTGCCACGGGCCGCATGGCCGGCGAACCCGGCCTTTCGCGCTTTGATCGATCGCCATTGGAGCGCCGGCTGGGGCGACCGCCGCCAGGAGCTTGTCTTCATCGGCACGAGGCTCGACGAAGCGGCGCTGCGCGGGGTGCTCGACGCTGCCCTTGTCGGACCCGAGACCGGCTTCGATCCGGCATCCGCCGCCCATCTCGTCGATCCGTTCCCGCCCTGGCAGGCGGCGCTGCATCCCTGATCGGCCGGCTGCCAGCCGTCCCTGTTCCCTGAAGTCCACTTATGGAGAGTGCCATGTCTGACGAACTCTATGCCGACGGTGTTGGCGAGATCACGATCACCGGCTCGATCGTACGGATCGATTTCGTGAGCCTTTCGCCCGAGGAGCGCGACGGGAACAACAATCCGAAGGCCGTCTTCCGTCAGCGCGTGATCATGCCGGTCGATGCCTTCGCCAATTCGATGGATCTGCTGCAGAAGGCCCTGAACGGCCTGGTCGAGGCCGGCGCTATCCGCAGGATTGCGGATCTGCAGAAGGCCCCGGTTCCGGAGATCCACCGGGAGGCGGCAACCGCCAATGCCTCGCCGAACTTCAACTGACCCGTAGCACCCCTGTTGAGGGCAGATCATGGCCGGCAACCCTCATACCGGGCTTCAATGCCTGGCCCTTGTCGCCCGTCACCACGGGGTCGACCTCTCGCCCGAGAGGTTGATGCATGATCATGCCCTTGACGGGTCTCCGGTCGCCGCGCGGCAGTTGCTGCGCATGGCGAAGGAGGCAGGTCTCCGCGCGAAGCACACGCCCCTGAGCTGGAAGTCCCTGACAAAGCTCGGCGGAGCCTATCCGATCCTGGCGCGGCTCGAGAACGGCAACTGGGTGGTGATCGCCGGGGTCGTGGAGAGCAATGGCGAGACGCAGGTCCGCGTTCTCGATCCACTCGCCGTCCGGCCCGAAATGCTGCTGCTTGACGAGGCCCGTCTCGCGCGGGTCTGGGACGGCACGGCGATCCTCATGAAGCGCTCGCATGGGCTGCTCGACGAGAACCAGCCCTTCGGGTTCCGCTGGTTCATTCCCGAGATCGTCCGCCAGCGCAGGCTGTTTCGCGATGTGGCGCTTGCAGCGCTCGTGCTCTACGCGCTCGGACTGGCGACGCCGATCTTCTTCCAGATCGTCATCGACAAGGTTCTGGTCCATCAGAGTTATGCCACGCTGACCGTGCTGACGATCGGCGTCGGCGCGGCGCTGTTCTTCGATGCCGCTTTCACGTTCCTGCGCCGCTATCTGCTGCTGTACGCGACCAACAAGATCGACATCCGCGTCGCAACGCGGACGTTCGGCCATCTGCTCGACCTGCCGATCGCCCTGTTCGAGCAGACCTCGGCCGGCGTGCTCGTCAAGCACATGCAGCAGGTGGGGCGCATTCGCGAGTTCCTGACCGGGCGCCTGTTCTTGACGCTTCTCGATGGCCTGTCGCTGTTCGTCTTCCTGCCGATCCTGTTTCTCTACAGCGTCAAGCTGACCCTGGTCGTGCTCGGCTTCACGGCGCTGGTCGGTCTGGTCGTGATGCTGCTGGTCGGTCCGTTCCGCCGGCGCCTCAAGGCGCTCTACGAGGCGGAGGGCGAGCGCCAGGCCCAGCTCGTTGAAACCGTGCATGGCATGCGTACCGTCAAGTCGCTGGCGCTCGAGCCGCGCCAGCGCCGCATCTGGGACGATGGATCGGCGCAATCAGTCTCGGTCCGCTTCCGGGTCGAGAAGATCTCGACGGTGGCACAGGCGGTCACCGGTCTGCTCGAAAAGCTGATGAGTGTCGCGATCATCGGGCTCGGCGCGCTCGACGTCTTCAACGGCAGCATGACCATCGGTGCATTGGTCGCGTTCAACATGCTGACTGGCCGTGTCTCGGGGCCGCTGGTCCAGATCGTGACCATGGTTCACGAATACCAGGACGTCGCGCTGTCGGTGCGCATGCTCGGCGAGATCATGAACCAGCGCCGGGAGAATTTCGGCCGGGGCCGCGGCCTGCAGCCACGTCTTGCCGGCCGGGTCGAGTTCGCCAATGTCTCCTTCCGTTACGGCACCGATGGCGCGCCCGCGCTCGACGATGTCTCCTTCACAGTTCCGGCAGGATCGGTCTTCGGCATCGTCGGCAAGAGCGGATCTGGCAAGACGACCGTCACGCGGCTCATCCAGGGCCTCTACAGCATCCAGCAAGGGCTCGTGCGCATCGACGGCTATGACAGCCGCGAACTCGATCTGGTGCACCTGCGCAAGAGCATCGGCGTCGTCCTTCAGGACAGCTTCCTGTTTCGAGGCTCGGTGCGCGACAATATCGCGGCGGCCAAGCCCGACGCGAGCATCGAGGAGATCGCCGAGGCCGCCCGGGTTGCCGGCGCCGACGAATTTATCGAGCGCCTGCCGCGCGGTCTCGAGACCATGCTGGAAGAAAATGCCTCGAACCTCTCCGGCGGCCAGAAGCAGCGCCTCGCGATCGCCCGCGCGCTGATCACCAATCCGCGCCTACTGATCCTCGACGAGGCGACGAGCGCGCTCGATCCCGACAGCGAGGCGATCATCCGCCAGAATCTCAGGCGCATCGCCGAGGGGCGCACGGTGATCATCGTCTCGCACCGCCTTTCGACGCTGACCGATGCCGACGCGATTCTCGTCATCGAGCGCGGCCGCATCGCCGATCTCGGACGGCATGACGCGCTCGTCGCGCGCTGTTCGACCTACCGCCATCTCTGGTCGCAGCAGACGAGGCAGGTCGCATGAACGCCAATGTCCGATCGACGGAAGGGAGCGAGCCGGTTCCGCACGGCCGGCGCCCTTCGCTCGTGCCGGTGCCGGTGCATCGCGCCGTCATTGCAGAGTTTCAATCCGACGCGCTCGAGCTTGAAGAGCGCGACCCGCCACGCGTGGCGCGGATCACCCTCTACGGCATCATGGCGCTGCTGGGCTCGACCGCTGTATGGGCCTCGCTCGCGTCAGTCGACGAGGTCGTGGTCGCGCCGGGCAAGCTCGTCACCACCAAGCCGACCATCATCGTCCAGCCCCTGGAGACCTCGATCATCCGTTCGATCGACGTCGCCGTTGGCGAGACCGTCCGCGCGGGCCAGACCCTGGCTCGGCTCGACGCGACTTTCAGCCAATCCGACGTCGACCAACTCCAGGCGAAATTCCGGGCGTTCGACGCGCAGGTGAAGCGGATGGAGGCGGAGATCCGCGACGAGGATTACGGGCTGGAGGCAGGTAGTACGCCCGATGAGCTGTTGCAGGTCGAGCTGTTCGGCCAAAGGCGCGCCTTCCGGCTCTCGCAGCTGCAGAATTTCGAGCAGCAGATCGCCGGGCAGGCGGCAGATCTTAAGTCGGGCACGGAGCAGGAGGCGATTCTCGTCGTACGGCGCGATAACCTGCAGCTCATCGAGACGGCGCGGGACACGCTCTACAAAAAGGAATTCGGCTCGCTGCTCAACCTCCTGAGCTCGCGCGATGCCCGCCTCGATGTCGACGCGAGCATCGTGGCGCTGCACGGCAAGCGCGAGCAGGGCACCCATCTTCTCGCCAAGCTCAAGGCAGACCGGCAGGCCTTCCTCGACGACTTTCGTCGCACCACGATGGAGAAGCTGGTCGAGGTCCGCAATCAGCGCGACACGGTCGACGAAGAGCTCAAGAAGATGAAGCTTCGTCGCAACCTCATCGCCTTGACCGCGCCGGCCGATGCCGTCGTCCTCGACCTCGCGCAGCGCTCGATCGGTTCGGTGGTGCGCGAGGCGGAGCCGATCGTCACGCTCGTGCCGCTCAATGTGCCGCTCGAAGCCGAGGTCTCGATCAATGCGCGCGACATTGGCCGCATCGAGACCGGCGATACGGTGCGGGTCAAGTTCGACGCTTATCCTTTCCAGAAATATGGGACGGCGGAAGGGACGATTCGCACCATCAGCCGCGACGCCTTTACCCCCAGCCAGCAGGAGGCCGCCATTGGCCAGTCTCCGCTGCCCTATTTCCGTGCCCGCGTCGCGCTCGCGGACAGCCGGCTTCAGGCGGATGGCGCGCCCGTCTCGCTGCTGCCCGGCATGTCGGTCTCATCCGAGATCAAGGTCGGACGCCGAACGGTCATGTCCTACTTCCTTTACCCGATCACGCGCGGGCTCGACAGCGCCATTCGCGAGCCCTGACCGAGACTTCAGCCAAAAGGGCTAGGTCGAGAACAACGCGGCTGATGCACAGCATCGCCGCAAGGTCAATTTGGCTGACCAAGGTCAACAGCCGCGCAACGCTTTCCATACAGCGATGCTCTCACGCCGAAGTCTCGTCCGGCTGCCAAATCCTCCTGCGTCGACGGAAACCGCGTCAGGTGCGGCTTTTCTGAACGGCTGTTGCTTCTCGGCCTGCACCCGTGGCCTGGGCGCTATGCGCCTTCTGGCCGATCGCGGCTGAACCTCCTGGAACGGCGAGGTTGGGCCGGTTGCAGCATACACCCGCCGATTGCTGCGCCGCGAGGCGACTGTACAGTCATCCAGTATAAATAGGCTGTGATCTCAGCCATATGCCGTTGACTAGAGAATCGGTTGGACTTCGATGGATAAGAATATTATGCTGCACCGCACTATCGATGTCGCAGGGCATCATTTTATGCGTCGAAGGCCAGAGATGCGCGATTTAACCATGATGGTGGGCGCGATAAGGCCTTCGGATGTGGCTGATATGAGTAGTTCATTTGGTGGAAGAGGGGAATAAGCCTCATGTCGGTGCATCTCTACCGCGATCGAGGTTGATAGATTTGTGGAACTGCTATAAGTTCCATTTTGTTAAGCTTTCGAACTCGTCCCCTACCGACGGCATTTTTCGGACGAGGAGCAGAGGCCACTGGGCAGGGAATTATTCGACACACTAACAATCGGGTATGTCAAAATGTTGATGAACAGGGATAAGTCCGTTCCACATAAAATGAACCTGATTGAAGCACTGCCGGTAGACGCTATCGATAGTGGTAGAAATGAGGATGATCTGTCAGAAAATTCTTATACAAAGGACAGTATCTCCATTATCGATGAGAATGCGTTTGCGCGGGATTGTCTGGCGCGGTGCCTTTGCGATATCGAACGCGACTGCGCCATCCTGACATTCGCCGATGTGGATGAATGGCAGCGGTTTGATCGAGGCGTAGGGGGATCCATCGTACTACTTTGTGCGGTGGGAGCGACGGCAACTGAGAATGTGCTTCATCGCGATCTGGCAAGGATGAAGATGATCGATCCGCTGGCTCGGTTCATCATCATGTCGGACAGCGAAAATCCGGATCAGATGCTGGATGCGATCGAGCATGGTGCCAGCGGATATATTCCGAGCAGCATCAATCTCGATGTGGCCGTCAAGGCTATCAGGCTGGTTCGTGCCGGCGGGGTGTTCATTCCGGCCAGTGCGCTGCTGAAGAGCCGTTCGGCCGCTGATCAGGTGGCCTCGCGCAAGGAAGGCGAGCGCTCGCTCTTCACGGCGCGGCAGGCGGAGGTCGTCAAGGCGCTGCGTCGCGGCCAGCCGAACAAGCTGATCGCCTATGAGCTCAATATGGGGGAATGCACCGTCAAGGTTCACATCCGCAACATCATGAAGAAGCTCAACGCCCGAAACCGGACCGAAGTGGCCTTCATGACCAACGGCATGTTCCTTCCGGAAGGGGACTCACCGCGCTAGGCTGACAAAGGGTCGCGACGGGGATGCGGGCCCCTGCCGCGGCCGCTGGATCATCTTGCTGAGGCTTTCGGGGAAGCCTCGATGGTCCATAGGCGATCACGCATCGACAGATTCAGCCTGTGCCGGGTCGTAACCGGATTTCGCCAGGCAATGGCGGCACGACGCTGGCTGCCTGGCAGTCTGGCGCGCGGGCGGCCCACCTCATCCGGGCAAAGGCCGCGCTGATCGCTGCCACCGGCATGCCGCCGGCGCGATTCTATGCTGGGTTTTGCGTTCGTTCGCTATAGAAGCGAAGCGATGCCGTCTGCGGGCTGCGGCGCGCCGCGATAGACGATCTCGGCGGCCTTGAGGCTGCCAGCCTGCAGGCGAATGATCGGCTCCGGACCGAGGCGGTTGAGCAGGATGCCCATATGCCCTCGGCCGGGTTCAGTCAGGGGCCAGAGGCGGAGGCCGGCTGATCGTGCGGCGGAGCGGTCGATATCGCCCCAGAACTGGGCCAGCAGAGCGCCAGGCGCGCGGCGGGCAATCATATCGAGGGATGCCCGCCCAAGGGGCCGCTCGCGCGGCGTCAGGGACAGGAGCACGGCATCCCAGGCGCCCTCCCGCATCGGCGTGATATCATCGAACAGCTCGGCCGTGGCGCCGGCCTCCTGAAGTCCCTCGATCAGAAAGTCGGCGAAGGGATTGTCGCAGAGCACGGCAACGCGCTTGTCGGCGACGTTCAGGTCGCCATCGCGCAGCAGGCGCACGCAAAGCGGCCCCAAGAACGGGAACACGGCGACGTCGGGGTGACGCTCGTTGACTGCGGCGATGCGGATCCCGCGGTCGCGGCAGGCCTGCAGATCGAAATCGGTCCCACGAAACTCCCACGCCTCGAACATCAGGGCGATCACCGCCTCATGCGGCAGAAACCTGATGATGTCGCGAGTGATCGGGCGAAGGCGGCCCGAATTGGTGAGAATGCTGCAGCTGTTCAAAGCTGCCGTCGAAATCCCGATGGAGAAGGATATCCGCGCTTCGACGCCGGCGATCCGGGCCAGCCTGCGCGTTGCCTCGATCGCGTCGCGGGCGCTGCCGTGATGAACGGTATCGCGCGCGCAGGCATGCACCTCCGCGCCGGCGATCGCTGCGATCACGGCGGTGGAGGCATAGGCGCCCGTCGCCGCCTCGGTGACGACTTGAAGCTTCGAGAGGTCGAGCTGCAGGATGTCGATGCGGCGCCTCATGCTGTGCAGCATCTCGTCCTCGAGGCCGGGATTGGTTTCCGCGGGTTCCAGCGTCATGAGGATTGGGTCGCCAGGACACGGGAGCGGGCGGATTTCTGAACCGCATCGGCGAGCGTCTCGATGACCTTCAACTGCTCCTCATTCGTGAGCTGAGGATAGAGCGGCAGGATGATCGACTGGTCGCGGGCGATTTCCGACCGGCGCAGCGAATGCGGTGTCGGCAGATCGGCATAGGCGTCTTCCATGTGCACGCACATGATGCCGCGGCGCGTGGAAATGCCTTCGTCGAGCATCGCCTGCATGATCGCGCGTTGATCCAGCCATGGCGCCAGCATCACGCAGTAACTCTGCCAGTTGGACATAGCCCAGTCCGGCTCGTGCGGCGCGATGAGGCCATCGATACGCGCGATCGCCGCGGTGTAGATTTCGGCTTTCCGCCGCCGTGCGGCGATGATCTGTGGCAGTCGTTTCAGCTGTTCGCGCCCGACGGCTGCCTGGATATCCGTCATCCGGTAGTTGAAGCCGCGAACCGGATAGCTCTCGAAGACGACCTTGCGGCTGTCATGGCGCACCGTGTCGGAAACCGACATGCCATGCTGGCGCCAAAGGCGGAAAAGCGCGTCCCATTTCGGATTGCGGGTCGTCAGCATGCCGCCATCGCCGACGGTTAGCACCTTGCGGGGATGAAAGGAGAAGCAGACGATATCGCCTTGCGGCGCGCCGATCGGCTGCCAGTCGGCTCCGACGCGGATCTGCGATCCGATCGCGCAGGCGGCATCCTCGATGACGGGGAGCCCGTGCGCGCGGGCGACGCGCATGATGGAGCGCATGTCGCATGGCATGCCCATCTGATGCACGCAGAGGATTGCCTTGGTGCGCGCGGTGATCGCTCGCGCGATCAGCTTCGGATCCATGTTGAAGCCGTCGGGTCCGATATCGACGAAGACGGGCGTCGCGCCGCATTGCCGGATGGCGTTGGCGGTCGCGATGAAGGTGTGGCTGACGGTGACGACCTCGTCGCCTTCGCCGATTTCGAGCGCCAGCAGCGCGAGATGGAGGGCGACGGTGCAGTTGGACACGGCGCAGGCATGCTCGACGCCGACAAGCGCCGCGAATTCCGCCTCGAAGGCGGCCACCTGCGGCCCTTGCGTCAGCCAGCCGGAAAGGATGGTCCGGCTGGCCGCGTCGGCTTCCTCCTGGCCGAGCAGGGGTTTTGCGATCGGGATCACGATGCCATCTCCTCGAGCTTCTGGGCCTGCATCTCGCTGCGCCACCAGGCGACGAGATCGGCGATCCCTTCCTGCTTGTCGACGAGCGTGCGGAAACCGAGCGCCGCTTCCGCCGCGGTGGTCGAGGCGAGCCGGCGCGGCACGGGATTGATCGCGCGCGCTTCCTGGTGGACCGGCTGCAGGGCCGGCCGCCCCATGGCGACGGCGAAGATCCGGGCGAGCTCAAGAAGCGAGGTTTCGGTGCCCGATCCGACATTGAACACCGCGTCGGTGGCAGGCGCACAGGCAGCCAGGATGTTGGCGCGCGCCACGTCGGTGACGTGGATCATGTCCATCGTCTGCAGGCCATCGCCGAAGATCAGCGGCGGCTCGCCGGCTTCGATGCGCTCCATCCAGCGGACCATGACTTCGGTATAGCGTCCGTGAATATCCATGCGTGGGCCGTAGACGTTGAAATAGCGGAGCGCGACATAGTCGAGCCCGTACATATCGTTGAACGAGCGCAGCAGGCCCTCTCCGAAAGACTTGGCAGCGCCATAGAGCGTCCTGTTCGCGTAAGGATGATCGCTCTCCGTGGTCGGGAAATGCTCCGCCATGCCATAGATCGATGCCGACGAGGCCATGACGACCTTGCGAACCTTCAGATCGGTGCAGAGGCGCAGCAGCTGGTAGGTGGCATCGACCATGACCTGCATCGCCTGGTCCGGTTCGGCAGCGCAATGCGTGATCCTGAGCGCCGCCTGATGAAACACCGTATCGGTGTTGGCGACGAGCTCGCGCATCAGCCCGGTATCGCGGATATCACCTTCGATGACCGCGACCCGGCCGGATTCGAGGGCGCCGGCGAGATTGGCCATCCGCCCGCGCACCATATTGTCGACGACGACGATCTCGCGGCAGCCTGCGGCCACCAGTTGATCGACGATGTGAGACCCGACGAAGCCGGCACCGCCGGTCACCAGGACACGCGCCCCGTTCAGCATGTTCACGAGTGTCTCCTCAAGCGTTCAGGCGGTTCGGACGAGGTCCTGCATCGTCGCCTCGTTGACGACATCGATGATGAAGGCGACCTGGTCGTCCGTGAGTTCGGGAAAGAGAGGCAGCGACAGCGATTGAAGGGCCAGCGCTTCCGAGACCGGGAAGTCGCCGGCGTGATAGCCAAGCTGCGCATAGGCCGGCTGGAGATGAACCGGCACCGGATAGTGGATGCCCGTCGCTATGCCGGCATCGCCGAGCGCAGCCTTGAGATCGGCGCGATCCGCGGTCCGGACGGCATAGACGTGGCAGGCGTGGTCGAGGCCGATTGGCCCGGCGGGAAGGCCGAGCGGGCCGCGAAGTCCGTCGTGATAGAGGTTGGCGACGCGCCGGCGCTGGCTGTTCCAACGGTCGAGATGGGGCAGCTTCACATCGAGCACTGCGCCCTGGATCGAGTCCATCCGGAAGTTGAAGCCGTGGCGGACATGGTTGTACTTGCCCTCCTGGCCCCAATCGCGCAGCGAGCGGATGACGGCCGCGAAGTCGTCGCGACTGGTGGTCACGATGCCGCCCTCACCACACGCGCCGAGATTCTTGCCGGGATAGAAGCTGAAGCAGCCGATATCGCCGAAGGCGCCGGCGCGCGTGCCATCGCGTTCGGCGCCATGGGCTTGCGCGGCATCCTCGATCACCAGCAGGCCGAGAAGGCGGGCGATGGCGCAGATCGACGCCATGTCGGCCAGCCGTCCATGCAGATGGACGGGCATGATCGCCTTGGTCCGGCTGGTCACCTTGTCGGCGATGAGTTCGGGCGCCATCGTCCAGGTGACCGGATCGATATCGACATAGACAGGTGTCGCACCCGTATAGACGATGGCAGCCGTCGTCGCGACGAAGGTGGCCGGCACCGTGATCACTTCGTCGCCCGGCCCGATGCCGGCGGCGAGAAGGGCCAGATGCAGCGCCGATGTGCCGGAATTGACCGCGACGGCATGGTCCGTACCGCAATAGGCGGCGAAGTTGTCCTCGAAGCGCTCGACGCGCTCCCCGAGGACGAAGTTGCCGTCGCGCATGGCCGCGATCACGGCGGCCTCGAGCTCCGGACCGATCGAGGCATATTGCGCGCGAAGGTCGAGAAAGGGGATCATGATGCACGCCTCAGGTCGACAAGTTCCATCGGTTGGCCGCGCAGTGCGGCCGAGCGGGTGGCCGCAGCCAGCATCTCGACGACGCGCAATCCGCTTTCGCCGTCGGAGGGCGGCCGGCCCTTGCCTTCGATGCTGTGAACGAATTGCTCGATCTCGGTGACGAGCGCTTCCTTGGTCGAGATCGCCGGGGCCCACATCTCGCCCATGCGATAGGAGACGCGTCTTTCGTGGACGTTCTCGAGGTTCTCGGCGAGGTCCACGCCGCGATCATAGACTTTGATCTTCTCGCTATTCTGCATGTCGTCATAGATGATCATGCGCTGCCGGCCGCTGATCAGCGTCTGGCGGATTTTCACCGGCGACATCCAGTTGACGTTGAGATGCGCCATGGCGCCGTCGTCGAAATAGATGGAGAGGTGGGCCATCGTTTCGGGGCTGTCGGGCAGGAAGGCCGCGGCGCTGGCCGAAATCGCGACGGGGCGAGCATCGATGAGAAAATCGAGGATCGCGAAGTCGTGAACCGCAAGATCCCAGATGACGCTGACGTCTTTCTGGAGCAGGCCAAGGTTGACCCGCGTCGCGTCATAGCAATAGACATCACCGATCGAACCATCCGTGATCAGATCTTTGATCTTCCGCACGGCACCGGTGTAGATGAACGTGTGATCGACCATCAGGGTGAGCGAGCGGCGTGCCGCCTCCTCGACCAGCAGCGCCGCCTTGAAGACATTGTCGGTGATCGGCTTTTCGACGAGGACATGCTTTCCGGCGCGGAGCGCGGCGAGGGCCATGTCGAAATGCGTGCTCACCGGCGTCGAGATGACGACGGCGTCGATCGACGGATCCGCGACGAGATCGCGCCAATCGGTCACAAGCCGTGCCGAAGGATGGCGGCGGCCGGCGCGCTCGAGCGCAGCCGGTGAGAAGTCGGCGATCGCGCAAAGGGCGGCAGCGTCGACTTCGGCGATCGCCCGGGCGAGGTTCGGCCCCCAATAGCCGTATCCGATCAGACCTATGCCTGGCATGGTTCGTTCACCTCGGCTCCAGAATGTCCGCCATTCGTGTTTCGCAAACTGTTGGGATGCGGCGCTTCCGGTCGTCCGAACCGCACGTCGCCGATGACGCGCGCAGGCACGCCGGCGACGATCGCGAAGTCCGGAACATCCCGCGTGACCACCGCCCCCGCGCCGACCAGGGCCTGGGCGCCGATGGTGACGCCGCAGACGATGGTCGAATTCGAGCCGAGCGAGGCGCCGCATTTCACCAGGGTCGGTGTGCACTCCCAGTCGCCATCGCGCTGCAGCGAGCCGTCCTCGTTGGTCGAGCGCGGATAGAGGCCATTGGTGAACATGACGCCATGCGCCACCATCACCTCGTCCTCGATCGTGACACCCTCACAGATGAAGGAATGCGACGAGATCTTGCAGCGCCGACCGATGGTGCTGCCCTTCTGGATTTCGACGAAAGGTCCGACCCGTGATCCAGCGCCGATCTGGCAGCCATAGATATTGACGAGATCCGGATAAGAAATAACGACGTCGTCTGCGATGATGCTTGAATTGATCGGCATCGTTGAGCGGCCCTCGGATCGTGAGATGTTGTTGCCGTTGCTATCGAACATCTTTCAAATAGCCGGTTTCCGGAGCCCTGAAACCCGACCAAAACGGGCATTGCCCGATGGGGCGCCGTCTACTTCCTATGGTGGATCGAGGGCTTCCCGGCGCCATCCATCCGGCGAAGGGAGTATGGTCCGGGAACAAGGCAACGCCAACGAGCCGCCCCAGCAATGGGCTGACGGGGCCCCGACGGCCGAATGACGGATGCATGGGACTTCGATGTTGTGTGCTGTGCGTCCGATGGGTAGTCCGCCGGGCCACGGCGGAGCCCTGACGCGACTATGGCGTCGGTGCCGGCGAGGCAGCGGCTGCAGGCGCCGGCAGGATGATGCTGTCTTCGTCGATGCCGGCGCGCTGCAGGTCGGCGAGGCTGCCGAATTGGCCTGACGACATGACATCCGGCTGATACTGGAAGCTGCGGTCGTTCAGATTGCCGCTGTAGCGATTGCGCGCAAAATGGACATAGCCGGCGCCGTGGCCAGGCGCATAGGCCGAGGCGGCGAGGCCGTTCTCGGCGGTGACGGCGACGCTGTTATCTTCGATGCGGTTCGGCTCGGCCCAGTCCGGATGCCAGTCGCGGCCCGTTCCGTCGTCAATCCGGAAGGCCGAACCGGCGCCGCCGAGGATATTGTTGCCACGGACCACGTTGCTCCAGCCGCCATTGATGCCGATGGCCGATACATTCTGGGCAAGGGTATTGTCCTCGATCAGGACGCCGCTGGCCTTGCCATCGAGATAGATCGCCCAACTGATGGGGGTCGGCCATTCGCTGGTATTCTCGTAATGCGCCGGCCAAAATGTTCCGTCCGCCCGGTTCATCAGCTGGTCGGTTCCGGTGATCCGGTTGCGGCGGATGATGCTGTCGAGCGAGTCGGCCTGCATGCCCATCAGTTTGATGGCGCCGCCATCCGCCGTCTGCTGATTGGCCCGGCGCAGTTCGTTGTCTTCGATGACGGCGTCGTGGACACTGTCGTCGGCCCCCCAGATCGAGCCGCCGGCTATGCCGAACTGCGCCATATCCTCGATCAGGTTATGCGCGATCCTGATCGTGTCAGCCGCCTGGAAGAACACGCCGGCGCTCTCGAAATACACCGTCCCGATGTTGTGGATGCGGTTGGCAAGAACCCGCGCGCCGATCGATTTGCCGAACTTGCCGTATTCGGTGCCGATATAGATGCCGTTGCCCGCGACATCGCCAATCTCGTTCCCCGCGATCAGAACGTCGGCGCTCTCGGAGACATGGATGCCGACGCCAACATCGGCGATCACATTGTTGACCAGCGCGACGCCGTCGGCCTGTTCCAGCCTGATCGCGCCGAAGCCGCGCGTATCGGTGCCGAACTTGCCGCTGCCGAGCGGCGCGCCGTCGCGAAGCGTCAGGCCGGCGATCAGCATTCCATCGGCCTCCTGCAGCCGGAAGAAGGTCGGCAGCGTGCCGGCAACGACGCTGGCGTTCGCAAATGACGGATCATCGTCAAGATAGTCGAGCCTCCCAGCGGCGGCATCGAACCACCATTCGCCGGAGGCATCGAGAAAGGCCTCGGCCCCGGCGAGAAAATAGCGGCTCCCTTCGGCGGTGAAGAAATAGCTCGTCCCTTCCGTATGCACGGTATCGGTCGCGGCATCGATGGAGGTGACTGGCAGCGTGTCGCTGCCCCACTGGCTGCCCGGGCTGAACCCGCCGACGATATGGGCGACGACCCCGCTCGGATCTGCGATTTTTGGCAGGTCGCCGGGGTGAAATCGAAACGAGGTGTTTCCCTGCCAGGCATCGGCGGTCGGCTTGGCCGCGAACAGCCAGCCCTTGCGCGGATCTCCATCGACCGGTGCGTTGGGATAGCGCGCGAGCGGACGGGCCACGCCGTTGACGAACAGCGACAGGATGCGGCTGTCCCGCTTGGCGGGCGGCAGCGTGGCCGTCCAGCGGCCGGGGGCCGTCTCCGTCCATCCCGCGACGAGCGGCCCGCCATGCAGAACCGGTGTCTCGCCGCAGGCCGCGACGAGCGCGAGACCCTTGTCCTTGGCGTCGAAAAGGATGGGCGCCGTCAGATAATAGTCGCCGCCGCCAACCACGATCCTTCCTGGAACGACCGCCGCGCGCACAGCATCGCGTGCAGCCTCGATGCTGGCAAAGGGCCCGTCGCTTCGCGTGTCGTTCGGCTTCGCGAGACGGCCGCTCCAATCATCCTGGCCTGCCGGCGAGACATGAAACACGACGTCTTGTGGTGGCGATGCGGATCCCTCGGTTCTGGACGGCAGCCGGCCGGCCTCGGGACCGCATGGCCAGGCCTTGCCGAATTCGGACGCGAGCTCGGGCGGAAACGACCGGCCGGGTGCCACCATCTGCGACGGCGCGGCGTCGTCGCCCGCCGTCTCGGCCGAAGCACCCGGAAGCCAGGCGCACAGCAGAACGCCGGCAAGTGCCGCGGCGGCGGGAACGCGGCTCATGGGTTTTTCTCGTCGAGGTCGATGGCAGGGGGCGGCGTGGTCGAGGACACACGTTCTGGCGTTGGCCGGACGACCTGGTCCGTGCGGACAGGGGCATAATAGGAGAACATGATGATCGCGACCGCGAACATCGTGGCGATGCAGTCATTCTGGTTGAGGAACAGGCTCTCCGTCAGGTTCATCACGAGAACCATGATCAGGAACACGTTGAGCCACAGCCAGCCCTCTTGAGGCGCCCGGCATTGCAGAACGGCGCCCTGGTGGATGGCGCGGATCACGACGCCGGCGAATAGCACGATGCCGCCGACGCCGAAGCTGAGCAGGATATCGCGATAGCCGTTATGCGCATGCGGAGGCGTCCAGCCCACCTTGGCCCAGATTGTCCAGGCGAGCGGATTGGCCTCTGTCCAAAACGACTGGAAGCCGAAGCCGAGCAACAGATGCCGGCTGATCTCGACATCGACCAGTTCCCAGAGCGGCACCCGGCCCGTCAAGGTCGCGTCCTTTCCCAGCGCCACGAGGAGGGGTACCAGGAATTCGTGCAGCACGACCAGGATCAGCGCCGCCACCTGGATCGTGACCAGTACGAAAACGACCCGCGTGACGCCGCGTACCTTCGGCAGCGCGGAATAGATCACATAGACGCACGCCGCCGACGTCGTCGCGATGATCGCTGTCATCGAAGTCGACCCGGCGAGGCAGGCAAGGCCCGCGAACAGCAGGAAAAGCGCCGTTCTTCGGAAACCCATCGACCCATCGATCGCGACCACGGCGGAAACCAGCACCAGGATGCTGGCATACCAGCCGAGCGTGTTCTTGTTGAGGAAGACCCCGCGGATCGAGCCGTCGAGGGGCATGCGTGCGTAGCGCGGGGAAACAACGACGATGCCGAGGCTCGCCACGATGCAGATGCCGAGCGAGATCATCATCAGCAGCAGAAGCTGGCGCGGCGTGAACCGGATTGCCAGCAGATAAGCGAGGAGGATGCTGAACAGCAGCCCGATCGCGCGCCGCAGCGTCGTCGACGGGCTGACGGACCAGACCACGGAAACAAGCGGCAGCAGTGTCAACAGCTGGAGCGGCACGTTGCGCGCGAGCGCGATCAGGAATGGCCGCACATTCTGTGACAGGATCAGGAGCGTGAATGCATAGACCGGCAGCGACAACAGACGCAGCTTCGCCTTGCCGGCATCGCTGAGCTCGCCTTCCGGCCCCGCCATCAGCAACGGAAAGAACGCGCCCGTCTGCAGCAGCAGGCACACGCCCGCGCCCCATAGCTCTATGGTTCGCCAGCGTAGCGTCAGCCTGCCATCCGCCCGTTCGGTCATCGATGTCATCGAGAGGACCTCGGTCTGCAGCGTCGCGGCACTGCGTTCATCCTGCGGCACATGCGGAGATATCCTCGGTCATCCGTAGTCGGACCGCCTTTCTGGCGACGGCACACAGCATCGTCCGTGGTGGCGGCGAGCGAAACGGAGCCAATCGAATCCGGGGCCGGCGCCAAAGGACGAGGGGCGGACGCCGAAAGCATTAGCCGCGAGCGACATTCGGCTGCGCCGTTTCACGAAGCTGATGACGATGGACGATGGTCGGGTCGGCGGCATGCGCCATATGCCCAACTGCGGCCGGCCCCGCATCTCCGCTAGTCTTTTCCTGTGGCCGCCGAATGTCGGAGGCCGCCTCAAAGCGTCCTGACACCCGCCGCTGGCGTGCCGCGAGGCCTGGCCCGACCGGTGCCTTTGGCTGAAGGACGATCTCGAGGGCGAGAGAACCCGATGATGCGCATTTGCCTTCCGATCCGGCGCCGGTTCGATTTTCGAGCTGTTCTTTTCGCCGCCCTCGCGCTTCTGGCGAGCATGTCGCCATGCTTCGCCGAGCTGCTGATCGAGCCGGGCGATACCGTTCACGTTTCCGTTGCCGACGCCTCGCGGTTCGATGGCGACCGCAGGGTGGATGTCGACGGCCGGATCATGATGCCCCAGCTCGGCGGCATTGACCTCAAGGGGCTGCGGCTCGACGAGGCCGGCGCACGCATCGCTGGCGAACTCATCAGGCGCGACATTCTGAAGGCGCCGAATGTCCTGGTCGAAGTCGTGAAATATCGCCCTGTTTATGTCGGCGGCAAGGTTCGGCGGCCCGGTGCGATCGACTTCGAGCCCGGCATGACCGTGCGCCACGCTCTCATTCTGGCGGGTGGCGCCGGCAAGGAGCAGGAAGAGAATGCCACTTCGGTCGATATCCCCGAGCTCAGGGCGAAATGGCAGACGACATCCTATCAGCTCCTGCAGGTGAACAGCCGCATCGCCCGCCTCGACGCCGAACTGGTCAGACGCGATACGGCGGCGCCGACCGCGGCACCGGGCGCCGTGCTGCCGCAAGACCGGCAGGCGCTCGTCGCGCTGGACAGCGATATTCTGAAGGACCGCCTCGAGACATGGACGGCGAACCAAGTTCACTTGCGCGATGCGCTCGCGCTCTACGATCTAGAGATCGACGTTCTGAACCAGCAGTCCACCCTGCAGGAGGGTGAGCGCAATCTGACTGGCCAGCAGGTCGAGACGGCCAGGGCGCTGGTCGAAAAAGGCCTCATGCCGTTGCCGCGCCTGCAGGAGCTGGAGCATGTGCAGTCACAGGCTTCGCAGGATATCCTGGAGAACCAGGCCTTCACGGCTCGAGCGCGGCAGAGCCGGGCGACCATCGCGCATCAGTTGAAGACGGCCGATATCGACTGGCGGATGGAGATCAGCCAGCAGAAGCGCGAGGCGATGATCGATCGCGCCCGGCTCAAGGCCGAACTGGAGGCGCTTTCGAGTCAGATCCTCAATGCCGGCGACGACCTCTCCGAGGCGACGGATCGCCAGTTTCAGACCGTCGTCGAGATCTATCGCTCCGTCGCGGGGCAAAAGAAGCCGGTCGCCGCGACGATGGATACAGAAATCATGCCCGGCGACATCCTCGACGTGTCCTTTGCGAAGGGCGCGGGCTGATGGCGATCTTCCATCACGCCCCGGCGCTCCGGACGCACGCCGAAGATCGCGACTTCGCCATATCAGCGGAGGCGGGGCGATGAAGGTGCTGATGCTGGTCTCGGAACTCGAGGACTACACGATCGCCTTCGTGAACGGCGTCGCGCAGCACCTGCCCGTGGTTCTCGGCGTTCCCAAGCGCCGCTACGCTCATCTCGCGCCGTGGTTCGATCCGGCCGTCGATCTGAGGCTGCTCGACTGGCCACGGCATCGCTCGCCGGCCAATCCGCTCTTTCTCCTGAAATTATCACAGCTTATCCGGCAAGAAGCGCCGACGCTGATTCATCTGCTCAGCAACTCGACGCTGTGGCTCAACCTTGCCGCGCCCTTCTGGCGGCCGATCCCGCTGGTGACGACGGTCCACGACGTTGACTTGCATCCGGGCGACGCGGACAGCCGCACCCTGCCGCGATGGGCGACCGAGCTGATGGTCCGCCAGTCAGGCCACATCGTCGTGCATGGCGAAGGTCTCCGGAAGATGGTGCTGGAGCGCTACGCTAAGCCTGCCGATCACGTGCATGTGCTGTCGCATCCGAGCATCCAGCGCTATGCCGACTTTGCGCGCAGCAGCCAACTGGCCCGACCCTCGGGTGACGAGGCCTTTCGTGTCCTCCTGTTCGGACGCATCTTCGCTTATAAGGGCCTCGAGCATCTGATCCGCGCCGAAGCGGCGCTCGGCGATGCGGTGCCGAACCTCCGTGTGACGATTGCTGGCCGCGGCGACGATCCCTGGGCGTTTCGCGCCCTGATGGGCCGCCCGGATCGCTACGACATCCGCAACCATTTCATCGACGATGCCGAGGTGGCGCAGCTTTTCACCGACACGGACATCGTCGTGCTGCCCTATACCGAGGCCTCGCAGAGCGGGGTCCTCAATCTCGCCGCTGCCTTCGGCAAGCCGGTCGTCGTGACCGATGTCGGCGAACTTCGCGCCAGCGTGACGCCGAACCGGCTCGGGCTCGTCGTACCCCCCGGTGATCCGCAGCAACTCGCCGATGCCATCGGACAGCTGGCAGGGAACTCGCAGCTTCGAGCCGAACTCGGGGCGAGCGCGCTCGCCTGGGCGTATGGCCCGAACGCGCCGAAGGCGGTTGGCGCCGCGGCGGTGTCGCTCTATCGCAAGGTGGTCGAAGAATGCGCGCCGAGCTGAACAACGTCTCCGAGGCGGCAAGCCCGCACGGCGCCGCCATTCCCTCCGGCGTCGACGGCAAACTGGCTGGCGCGCACGCGCTCTCCGTTCGTCACTATGTTGCCGGCGGCCGGGAGCATGGCGGTGGCATCGGACGCATGGCTGGCTATATCATCGACAGCGCCGGCGCTGACGGGATCACGCATGTCGTGACCGATACGCGGGGGACCCGGTGGTTTCCGCCGACCTCGCTGCCGCGCCTGGCATTTGCGATTCTGCTGATGGCCCGCGACCGTGTCTTGTCGCCCAAGCGGGTGCATCACATCCATGTGGCGGGCCGTGGCAGCACGACGCGCAAGCGTATCCTCGCGACAGCCGCGCGTTCGCTGGGATGTATTCATCTCGTCCATCTGCACGACTATGACTATGCCGCCGATTTCGAGGCCCGCCCGCCGGCGCGTCAGGCCTCGATCCGGCCGATGTTCACGGAGGCGGATCACGTCGTGGCACTCGGCCAGCGCGATCGCGAGACGCTGACGCGCTTGATCGGCGTCGATCAGCGCCTTGTCTCGGTTCTTCCCAATTGCGTGCCCGATCCTGGCGAACCGACGCTTCGCGATAGCGACGAGCCAAACATCGTGTTTCTCGGGCGGCTCAGCGAACGCAAGGGCGTGCCGGAACTGCTCCGGGCCTTGAGTCATCCCGCGATGATGCAGCTCCGATGGCACGCCGTTCTCGCCGGCGATGGACCCGTCGACGCATACAGGCGGGAGGCGGCGGCGCTCGGTCTCGCAGACCGGGTTCAGATGCCCGGCTGGCTCGGCCCGGACGAGACACGGACGCTTTGCGCGCGGGCCGATATTCTCACGCTGCCCTCACACGCCGAAGGCCTGGCCATGGCGGTCGTCGAGGGGTTGGCGCATGGCCTCGCGATCGTCACGACGCGGGTCGGTGCGCATGAGGAAGTCATCGTCGACGGCAGTTCAGGACTTTTCGTTCCGCCGGGCGATGTCGAGGCTCTGGCGAATGCTCTCGCCCGTCTCGTCCGTGAACCAGACACGCGGCGCGCGCTCCAGGCCCGCGCGCGCGCCACCTATCTCGCCCAATTCAGCATGACGTCCTACCGCCGGTCTCTGGAGCGAATCTATGAAACTGTCATTAATGGATACAGGTAATGGTACGCCCCCGATGACCGTCGCCATCTCGAAAAACGATAGTATATCCCGCAACCTGGTTCGCTACGCAGCGCCGGTAACCATGGAAGCACGACCGGAGGATTTTGATCTTACGTCGGGATTCCGTCTCATCCGGCGGCGCATCGTCTTCATCGTCGTTCTGGCGTTGCTTATCACCGCCGCGCTGCTGCCGGCGATCCTCGGCATCAAGCCCGTCTATCATGCCGACGCCCGCCTGATCATCCGCAATTCGCTGGCGAGTGCACTCGATGCTCAGGAGGCCGGGCGAACCGACACGCTGGAACTTTCGTCCGAGATCGAGCGGATGCTGGCGCGAAGCACGTCCGAGCGCATGGTGCGGGACCTCTCGCTTTCCGACCGGGAAGAGTTCAATCCGGCGCTGCGCCAGCCGGGCGTCGTCGCCCAGCTGCGCGAAGCCGTTCGCAATCTGATCGGCTCTTCGGCGGGAGCGCCGTCGCTGAGTTCGGATTCCGAGCGCGTGATCGAGGAATATGAGCGGGCTCTGTCGGTCAATCGCGACCCGATTTCCAATGTCATCCAGATCGGCTTCACCTCGCAGGACCCGCAACTGGCCGCGGCTGTGCCGAACCAGCTTCTTCGCGTTTATCTCGACGAACGCGGCGCCAATGAGCGCCGGCGGCTGGAGGCGACACAGCACTGGGTCGAAAATCGCATCGCCGAACAGCAGGACCGGGTCGAGGCGGCGCGTGCTGCGGTGCAGTCCTATCGCGAAAGCCGCGGCGCGATGTCTCTCGACGGGCGGACGGAGCAGGTCAGCGCGGCCGCCGATCTCAACGCCAAGCTGGGCGATATCGCGCAGAGCACCAAGGAGACGTTGACCACGATCGCGGCGCTGCAGGGCGCCGGTCGCGAGCAGGCCTTGCAGGAGATCGTCGTGCCCGATTCGGTCGCCGAATTGCAGCGCCAGGTAGGCCGCGAGCAACTCGATCTCGATCGACTGCTCAAGACCTTCGGCAACGGTGCCGATGAAGTCGCCAGCCAGAAGCAGAAGGTCGAAGCGACCAGATTGGCGCTGGATCTCGAGGTTTCGCGCTTTGTCCAATCGGAGCGCGCCAAACTCGCGAGCCTCAACCGCGAGAGCCGCGAGGTAAGCGAGGCGCTGCGACTTGCCGAAGATCAACTGGACCGCTCCGCCGTCGCGCAGGCCGATCTCGCGGAACTGGTCCGCACAGCGGCGACGGAACAAACCGCTCTCGACAAGCTGGAACAGAGGCGCCGGACGCTGTCCGACCAGGCGGCCATGCCCGAAACAGATGTCGAATTGCTGTCGCCCGCCACGGTTCCGCTGTTTCCGCAGGGGAGAGGGCGTCTCTTCTATCTGATCGGCGCAATGCTGGCCGCCGTTTCGATCGCCACCACCGTGGCCTTCATTCGCGAGATGCTCGACCAGAGGGTGCGAAGCGCCCAGCAGTTGAGCCGCCTGCCATCGCTGACACCGGCCGGCATGCTGCCGATCGCTCCCCGGCAGTCAGCGCAGCGCAAACGGGCCGGCGCGCGTCTCCGTTATGATGGCGCGTTCGGCGAGGCCATCCGATCCATCATCGTTTCGATGAAGCAGTCGAATGACGGTGTCCTGCCGGCCAGCCTCATCGTCAGTTCGGCCCTTGGCGGCGAAGGCAAGACGTTCGTCGCGCGCGTCCTGGCGGCCGAACTTGTCGCAGCCGGTCAGCCGGTCCTGCTGATCGATGGCGATCTCGTGCGCGGCAGCCTGAGCGCGGCGTTCGAACTCGAGCATGCGGAAGGGCTCAGCGACTATCTCTCCGGCGATGCCGACGCTGCTGCCATCATCCATCATGACGCCAGCAGCGGGATCGACATCATCCCCCGCGGCAGAGGGCGAATTCGCCGCGGCCTTTATCTTGCGGATCTATCGCGGCTGCTGAAGCTTGCCCAGTCCGAAGCGCGCCTCGTCATCATCGACAGCGCCCCGGTGCTTGCCTCGACCGATACTCTCTATCTGGCCGGGCAGGTCGAACGGACCCTGCTCGTCGTCCAATGGGCGCGGACGCGGATGCGGTCGGTGGAGTTTGCAGCCGACCGCCTCGAGGGGACGAGCAAGGGCGACGTCATGGTCGTCATGAACCGGGTCAACCCGAAGAAGCACAAGCTCTACGGGTTCAAGGACGCCGAGATGTTCGCACCGTCGATCCAGGCCTATCACAACTCTGTCTAGATCCTTTCACCGTCTGACACAGAGCCGGTGAAAGGATCCTCTCGTGCTTCATCGCTTCTGAGGCGCTCTAGGTGATCGGTGGCCGGAAGGTCACCGTCAGAGGTCGCGGAAGCTTCTGACATGAAGGAGCGAGATGAAGCGTGCGACCGCGAGCTGACGCTTCTTCGAAGCGATCTCGGCTGGCGTGAATGGCCATGTCGGACCATCGACAAACCGCCAATAGGCGAGGTGAGTCCGATTTGCCGGGAAGCCGCGGAGCGCATCGAAGATATAGTTGCGCTGCCACGGCTTCCTGAAATTGATGGCATGCGGGATGATCGTGTTGATCCATGGATATTGGCCCATGGCCTCGTAGCCGAGCAGTGCCAGCGGCGTATCGGTCGCCATGACCGCTGCGTTGAGCACGTCCTGGTCGCGCCGCGCAAACTCAAGCCGGCCGCCGGCGTCCTTCATCGTGGTCATGTCGATGCCGGTGCGTCCGGCGGCGTCCATCAGCGCCCGCCACGTCAGCACGAAGCGCAGATCCCGGCGGCTGAAACCGATGCACCCGCCGTTGAAATAGCCGGTGACCTCACGGCAATCGTAGCCATTGGCCACAGCGAGGTCGCGCCATGCGTAGCGATAGGCGTGGTGCGGCGACATGTTGCTGTCGGCGATATCGTGCACGAGGACGACGCCCCGCATCGCCCATTCGGCAAAGATCGGCCAAGGATGCGTCACGACGATATCTGAATCGAGATAATAGATCAGATCCGCTTCGGCGGCATGGCGCTCGGCGACATCGGCGATGAAATGCGCCTTGGCATTGTTGAGATGCCAGCCGCCCTCGACGATGACCATCCTTACGAGAACATCGGGCGTGATCTGGAACGATGTATCATCGCCATCCCGTCGGAAGGGGTCCAGCCAGCGGGGAAGCGCGCCGCGATAGCCGATGATGATCTCGCCCGCGAACCCGGCGCGAACCAGCGAGTTTACCAGCCCGGCGATGCCGAGGAGGTAGGAGCCTTCGCCAAGCGTGCAGACGACGTGTCGCGCAGAACGATCGGCTCTCGAAATGGCGGTGACGTTCCGCTCTCCAGGCGATAGCCCGATGTCCTGGTCGTCTCCTCCGGCACGGTCCGCGTCCTGCACATGCACCTCCCGATTCAGAAGTCGAGACATTGCCAACGACGTCAGGATCGCCGGCAAGCTTCGCCCTGCTAGCGAGGCGAGCACCGGAATATCCGAAGGCCTCGGCTCGAGATCAATTCAGCAGTTCTATTCGGCCCTTAGTACAAATGGGCTTCACCGATAGGATTACTTCTTCCACTGCGCGCTGGATGCTAGCCTCGAAATAACCCTGCTGATCATGGGCTCGTGACTTGCGCGCCGGACCTGCCAGACGACATGACGTCGCCGTGGCAATTGGCCGTGTGAGATCATGCATCTGGCACCTCGATGATGGAACGACGGCATGAACATCCACAGGCCGCCCGAGATGGTGCAGGCGCTGAAGCCCAAAATGCTGTTCTTCAGGACAGTCGATCGCAACATTTCGGCCTTCATCGTCGAGCACCTGAAACAGCAGCTGGAGTGCCTGCGTCTCTCCTTCGATGTGACGTTGATCGAGGGTGATTGCGACTATGATCGCCTGTGCGATCTGCATCAGCCCGACATCGCGATGTTCGAGTCCGGCATCTACGCGCGACGTTCGACGATCTCGAATGCAGTCAGCCATCCGACGGTTCGAAAAGTCGGCTTCTTCAATGGCGATCCATATTGTTCTTCGCGGCTGATCTTTCTCCAGGACATGCGCCGGCTGCAGATTCGCACCTACTTCACGTTGAGCACGCGTCTTTCCGAATATCTGACCGAGGAGGACGCGGACATCTTCTATTGGCCGAACTTCATCGATCCGGCGGTTCATCGCGACTACGGCTTGCCGAAGTCGATCCCGGTGCTCTTCACTGGCAGCCTCGCGTCCCACTATCCGTGGCGAAACCGCGTCCGCCAGGCGCTGGCGCCGCGCTATCCGATCATGAGCTGTCCGCATCCGGGCTGGTTCGACGCCCGGGCCGTCACGAAAGTTGCGACCGGAACTGAATATGCAAAGCTCATCAACGCCTCTCATGTGACGCCGACCTGCGGGACCATCGCCGACGAGATCGTGCGGAAGCACTTTGAGATTCCCGCCTGCCGATCGCTGCTCGTCACGGAGCGTACTGCGGGCACGCTGGCTGCGGGGTTTGTCGACATGGAGAATTGTCTCTTCGCCGAGCCGCAGGACGTCGTCGACAAGCTAGAGCCGCTGCTGCGTGATCCCGACAAGATGGCGGCGATCACTGATGCCGGCCACCGCCTCGCGCATGACCGCCATACGATCCATCATCGCGACCAGGTGCTGCAATGGTATCGCCTCAGCACCGCTGCCAGGGACGGCGAGCGGATCGTTCAGCCGACGCCCTTCGCGCCATTGTCGATTGCCGCGCCGGCCCGCCAGCCCATGGGGTCGGCTGGCTCGCACGGACGCTTGCGGCGATTGCTGGATGAAGCGCGTCATGCCCTGACCGCAGGGGACCATCGCGAGGCGGCCCGCGCCTTTGCCCGCTGTCTGCAATATCATCCGCTGCCGGAGGCTCTGGTCGGGCTGGCGCGCTGCCAGCTGCATCTCGGCAGGGCAGGCCAGGCTCAGAACTTGCTCGGCGACTGGATCGACGGCGTTCTTACCCGCTACGAGGCCGAGGCGCCGGATCCGGTCGAATATGCATTGTTGATCGAGGCTCTTCTCTGCGCGGGCGATGCCGACGAGGCCGTGCGCCGGCTGGCGCAGTTTCCGCGCCTTGTGCATTCCGAGATTACATGGGCAGCCGCCGCAACGGCGGCGCTTGGCGGGGACGTCTCTTTCCTCACCGGGGCGTCGGAGGGGCGTGCACTGAGCCCAACGGTGCATCGCGCCTTTGACGGCGATGCCGCAAGCTGGACGGCGGAGCTGGCGCAGATGATGACGGCATGCGGCCGCCCCGACCTGGCACAGCGGGTGACGGGGCTGGCGGATCCCGCGAAGACCGCGCCGGGGACTCAGCGGACGCCTCCGGCCCGTCCCTCGCAGCCTCGACGGCCGCGGCGTGATTTCATGGCGTCCCACCTTGCGACGATCGCCCGTCACAAGGCGCTCGCCCCCGTCGTGAAACGTCTCGCCCGTGCGATGACCCGAAATGGCCGGCTGCCGAAATTCGAAGCGCTGCCATTCGCGCGGCGGTTCCGAAAGTTCGACGATTTCGTCACTGAATTGCGCGACCTGGTTCCGCGCGTCGATGCGGCGCGCACGCTGATCGTTGCGAATGCGCCACCATCGATCTATCTCGACGAGTTCCTCTCCGGCCTCGCAGCCAATCCCGATCTCGGATCGCTGCAGGTCGTCGGGGGCCCCGCGATGTCGTCCCTTGACGTGGATCGCCTTGAGCGGCTGGGCGCGCGCGAGGTGCTGCATCTTCGGCTTGATGACGTTCTGCGCGGCGAACAGATAGCGCGGTTCGATCTGGCATTTGTCGAGGGCGTGCCTGCCGATATCCCCGGTCTCGGCGCCCTCTGCCTCGCCGCCGACCGCGTCATCCTCAGCGGCGTCAGCGACCCGGCCGCCTTTGCGCTTTGGCATGCGATGACCCGGGCCGGCACACATGCGCTGCTCGCGCACGACCCGGCCTATGGGGCGGGATATGCGATCTTCGAACGCTGGCGCAGCAACTCGCCTCCGCTTGGCCCAGCATCCTTGACGAGCTTCAGCGGAAGATCGCCGCCCTCCTCCCGAACGCCCCCAGGCACGCAAGCGATGTCGATCTCATGAGTGTCCGCCGATCCATCGTCTTCTCGGCGCTCGACCGCTATCTGACGCAGTTGCTGACGATCGGCACCACCATGGTCATGGCGCGAATCCTGACGCCAGCCGAGACGGGCCTGTTCTTCGTCGCGAACGCGGTGATCCTTCTCGCCGATAACTTCCGTGAGTTCGGCGTCAGCAATTACATCGTCCAGGAACGCACGATCAGCCGGGCCATGGTGCAATGCGCCTTTACGGTCACCTGCGGATTGTCCCTCGTGATCGGCGTCGGCTTCTATTTCGGAGCCGGCACGATCGCGGCGTTCTATGGCGAACCGCATCTGAAGCCGCTTGTCGAGGCCGCGACCCTCTCCTTCCTCGTGATTCCCTTCGCGACGCCCGTTCTCTCGCTGCTGCGCCGCGATCTCGCCTTCCGCGCGCTGGCCATCATCAATGTCATGGCCGCGGCGGGAAACGCCATCGTCACCGTGGTGCTCGGACTGGGTGGCTATGGTGCGATCAGCTACATGTGGGGCTATGTGGCGGCCAACGCGATCATGGCCTTTGCCGCCTATTCTTTCCGGCCTGAGCTTTGGATGTACCGGCCCTCGCTGTCCGGCTTCTCGCGCCTGCTCTCATTCGGCATGGCGTCGTGCTCCGTGACGCTCATCACGATGGCCTATGAGATGCTGCCGCGGCTCGCCTTCGGCAAGCTGCTCGGCTTCGATGCCGTCGGCCTCTATTCGCGCGCCATCACCGTCTGCCAATTGCCGGATCGCGCGATCGTTGCGGCCTTGCAGCCGGTGGTGCTGCCGGCGATGGCAGGACATGTCCGCGAGGGGCGTGGATTGAAGCCGGCCTATCTACGCGGCTTCGAGCTGATGTCCGCCGTGCAGTGGCCGATGCTGCTGATGCTGGCGATCCTTGCCGATCCGGTGGTGAAGATCCTCCTGGGCAGCCAATGGGGCGCTGTGCCGCCGCTGGTCCGCCTGATCTCGATCGGAACGATGGCCCTCGCGCCAGCATTCCTCACCTATCCGGTGCTCGTCGCCTCCGGACGGATCCGCGACACGGTCTATATCAGCCTGATCTCGGTGCCGCCTTCGATCCTCCTCGTCATCTTTGCGGCCAAGACCTACGGGCTGGTCGGGGTCGCGGCGAGCCTCCTGGTCATCGCGCCGCTCCAGATGCTGGTTTCCCTGCTCTTCATCCGGCGCGCCATCGGCCTCTCCTTCGGGGAGCTTGCCAGCGCGGCGCGCTCGAGCGGGTTTCTGGCGCTCGGCACAGTGCTCGTGCCCTGCATCATCCTGGTCTGGTCGCCGCGCGGCTTCGATCTCGACTGGCTCCAGACCGGCGGCGTCCTTCTGGGCGGTGCAGCCGGATGGGCCGCGGCGCTCCTGGCCGGCAACCATCCGCTCGGCAAGGAAATCGCTTCTGCCCTGGGGCATGTCGGCGCCGCCCTGCGCTTCGGCCGGCCGGCGGTGCCGGTAGCCAATCCCGAATGATCAGCTGCCGTCGCTCGCGGCCCGCCCGACTGCGGGCCTGAGAGCAGGCTCGATCGCGAGGGGCGGAGCGTACCCTACCCCCGATCCTCCGATCCCCCAAAAAGAAGTGCTTCGGAGCTGGTGAGCCGCCGAAGCACTTTTGTCAGTTCGATTTGGCCGTGTCTTGATTTCGCCGGCGCGCGCCTGGCCAAAGGCGTGCGCCGGCGCCCCCCGGCTCTAGAGAGAATGCGATCCGACCGAGACGTGGGTGCCGTTGAGGCCCGCCAGCGCCGCGTTCACAGGCACTTTCGGGATGTTCGGGCTGCGCGGGGCCGGGACCGACTCCTCGACCCGCAGGGCCGGTTCGCTGACCCGGCGCTCGGACAGCTTCCAGTCGAAATAGATGATCGTCTTCTCAAGACCATCGCGCAGCGGGATCGTCGGCTCCCAGCCGAGTTCCTCCCGAGCGCGGCTGATATCGGGCTTGCGCCGGGTCGGATCGTCGGTCGGCAGGGGCTTGTAGACGATATGCGACCGCGATCCGGTCAACGCGATGACCATCTCCGCCAACTCGCGTACTTCGAATTCGGCCGGATTGCCGAGATTGATCGGTCCGGTCACGCCGTCCGGAGCGCCCATCAGGCGGATGAAGCCTTCGATGAGATCCTCGACATAGCAGAACGAGCGGGTCTGGGTTCCGTCGCCGAAGATGGTGATCGGCTCGTCCCGCAGCGCCTGGACAATGAAGTTCGAAACCACGCGGCCGTCATTCGGGTGCATCCTCGGACCATAGGTGTTGAAGATGCGGGCGACGCGGATATCGACGCCATACTGGCGGTGATAATCGAAGAACAATGTCTCGGCGCAACGCTTGCCCTCATCGTAGCAGGCACGCGGACCGATCGGATTGACGCTGCCACGGTAGAATTCGGGCTGCGGGTGAATGTCCGGGTCGCCATAGACCTCGCTTGTCGAAGCCTGGAAGATCCTGGCGCCGGTCCGCTTGGCAAGGCCGAGCACATTGATCGCACCGTGGACATTGGTCTTCACGGTCTGGACCGGATCATACTGGTAATGAACCGGCGAGGCGGGGCAGGCGAGGTTGTAGATCTCGTCGACCTCGACATAGAGCGGGAATGTGATGTCGTGGCGGACAAGCTCGAAATGGGGATCGTCGATGAGGTGCTGGACGGTCTCTCGTGAGCCGGTGAAGTAATTGTCGACACAGAGAACGTCATGACCATCCCGGATCAAACGTTCGCACAGGAACGAGCCGAGAAATCCGGCGCCCCCTGTAACCAGAACCCGCTTGCGATCGTGCATCGACATTCTCCTTTTTCGATTGGTCTGCCTGTAATCAAAGCGTCATTGTTCAGTAGGCGCCGCCGCGCTTGAAAACGGCTGGAATGGTGCTGATGATGATGTGCAGGTCGAGCCAGATCGACCTGTTGTCGATATAGAATTCGTCAAGTTGACGCTGCAGATCGATATCGGCATTACTTCGTTCGGAGATCTGCCAGAGCCCTGTTAGACCTGGAACAACTGATCTCCGCTTGTGGCGAAACTCGGCATTCATCGCGAGCAGGTGATATTCAGGAAACGGCCGCGGTCCCACGAGGCTCATATGGCCGGCGATGACATTGAGCAGTTGTGGCAGCTCATCGCAGCTCGTCGAGCGCAGGATATGGCCGATGACCGGCAGGATGCGGGGATCCTGCTTGAGCTTGAAATGTGCCAGCCACTCCTCGCGGAGGCTCGGCTCGGCGTTGAAGAGCGTCTCGAGGCGGGCCTCGGCGTCCCTGTACATCGTACGGAGCTTGAGGACGCGCACTGGTTTGCCGGCCAGTCCCTCGCGCTTCTGCCAGTAGAAGATCGGGCCGGGGTCAAAGGCATAGATGGCCGCGCCCGCGATCGCGATGATCGGCGACGCCAGCAGCGCGGCCGGAACCGCGATGGCGAGATCGAGGCCGCGGCGCGCCAGCCCGATTGTCGGGCGCTTCTCGCCGCTGGCGAGCCGCAGGCCGATCTCACCGCTGAAATCAGCCGGCTGAAGCCCCGAAAGCCGCAGATGAGGCGTATCAGCAAGCAGCACGACCTCGATGAAGTCCCGCCGCATGCTGGCGAGGGCTTCCGCGGTGGGGCTGCCGGCGTCGGCGATCAGCGCAACGCGCCGCTCCCCGATATCGGTTCCGGCTCGTCCGTGAAGTTCGGCCGGCTCCGGCCGAATTCCATACTGCCAGTTGCGGGTAAAATGCGCGGCGACCCGGTCGGCGGTCGCGGGATCGGCGATCACGACGGCACGCTCACCCCAGACGCCGAGCGAACGACATATCTGGCGTGCCAGCCGGTGCGTGACGAGCTGCAGGATCGAGCCCGCTGCGAGGAAGGCCGCGATGACGAGCGCCTGGCGCCAGTCATTGGTCAGAAGAAAGGCCACTGCAGCGGCGAGGAGCGCAGCCTTGAAGAAGGCAGTCGCCCTCCGGCGGATCTGCTCGTAGCCATAAAGCCGATAGCCGGGATAGACCCGCTCGAGCGCACAGAAGACCAGCGCGGCCATGCCGGCGAGCGCAAATGGCAGCGCCGAGCCCCCGGCGATCGCGAGCGAAGCCATAACGGCATAGACGATGACATAGGCCGAAGCGTCGGCCGCGATCATCACCAGAGTGACGATCCTTCGCGATGCCGTCCGCCCGCATGATGCCAGCAGGCCGCGCGCGTCCGCCCTGCTCCCCGCCAGCGTGTTTCGCGCGGCCGACGGCGCAGGTTCGATCCTCGCCGCGGCACTGTCCGCTGTCACGCGCAGACTCTCCTGATGGGCCGGTCGCGAACCGGGAGTGGCGGCGGCTTCGGGCGGAATCTGATCGACATCCGTGGCAGCGGTGGCGGATAGGGACATTGCGGCCTCATTCCTTCGGTGCGTTTGCCTGGCCCGCGCGCCCGAACGCAAAACCGCCATTGGCGGGCGAGGCGGAGCCGCTTGTGGAGGCACTGGCTACTGGCGATGAGCCATCCGGTGTCTCGTCGATCGGAAATTGCCGGAGGCCAAGCCGCTGCAGCGCGCTGAGCGCCAGGAAGTTTGGAACGACCACGGCATAGCGGCGCCATAACCGACGTGGCTCACAGGCAAGGCGGAAAGCCCATTCGAAGCCGCTTCTCTGGATGAAGAGAGGCGCCTGCCGTTTGTTGCCGGCGTGGAAGTCGAATGCTGCGCCGACGCCGATCAACATCGGCGCGTCGAGCCGGTCGCGCATCCGCGCCATCCAGCGCTCCTGCTTCGGCGTGCTGAGGCCCACCCAGACGATGTCGGCCTCCGAGCGGTTGATGGCGTCGGCGATGTCGGCTTCTTCGTGTGGCAGGAGATCGCGGAAGGGCGGGGCGTAGGCGCCGGCGATATGCGCATCGGGAAAGCGCTCGATGAGGCGCGTCTGAAGCGCGCCGAGCGTCTTCGTCTCGGCGCCATAGAGAAAGTGCCTCAGGTTTCGCGACAGGCCGGCCTCGAACAGCGCCAGCATGAGGTCGGGGCCGTAGACGCGATCTGATGACGGATGGCCGTCACGCCTCAGCGCCCAGACCAGCGGCATTCCGTCGGGCGTGACCAGGAAGGCGCGATTGTGGATGGCGCGAAGGTCTCGGTCCTTCTGGCTGCGCACGATCCCATGCGCATCGCGCACGCAGACATAGCCTTTCGTGCGTTCGGCGATCGCGAGCTGGATGCGTGCCGTCGCCGTCTGAAGATTGACGGCAGAAACGCGGACGCCGAGGACGTTGGTCGATGCCGGACGGCCCGGCCCGATCTTGAGCCGCTGCGAGCCGCGGCCTGCCCGTAATTCGTTCATGGCCTGCGCTTCCCTGTCGCCGCGTGGCACGAGGCCCGCGGGGTTTATTGGCGCAAGCATATTTTTGTTCTTGGCTGGTCCCTACTTGACCTTACGGGTACCGGGCATAGGCAAATCGTGCGGAAATTCCGTCCAGACGATCCCGCCAACTAAGCCCCATTCTACTTTCAGTTGAGCGATAAGCCGAAAGTGCGGTTTGACCGAGGGCCGATGCGGGTTGAGTGTCATTTCGAATGCGGCGTCGCATATCGGGGGAAGGAAAAGGCGTCATGAATCAGGCAAGCATACTGGACCGGCGGGTTGAGATGCCCACAAGGCTCCAGCAAGATCTGAAGGAAAACGGCTTCGCGATCGTCAGGAATATCCTGACGCCGGAGCAGGTCCGCAGCCTCCGTGCGATGACGCAAGGCCATCTGAAGTCATCGGGATGGTATAACTATGGTGGCAAACTTCAGGTCCAGGCGATGCATGTCGTCCCTGGCCTTGCCGAAATCCTGACCTCCGAGAGTGTGCTGCGCGTTCTCAAGGAGATCGCGCATCCGCTCGATGTCGAACTGACATTCGAGTGCGATGTGATGATCAACACGACATCGACCTGGCACAAGGACATCGTCCATCATCCAGCGTTCAAAGACAGCGGGATTTTCTCAGACGACGCCTTCCGGGTCTACAAGATGGCGTTCTACCTGCAGGAGCAGGAAAGCACCTCGCGCTCCACTCTCAAGGTCAAGCCGGGATCGCATATGCGAACGGACGGCAGCGGTCTGCCAGTCGAGGGAACCTCCGTCCGGCCGGGCGATGCCATCATATTCGACGTCCGCATCGACCATGTCGGGCAGATGCCGACCGTGACTGACAAGCTGCTGCGAAAGACCCTTGTGGCGCTCGGGCCGCGCCTGGGCTTCGACGTCCAGAAGGCATTCACCAAGTCGCGTTCGATCCTGCGAGCCGCCTCGGGGAAGATGTCCGATCGCATGGCGGTCTTCATGACCTTCGGACCATCCGAGGCCTGGACGCATACCTACGCCGAGGCGGCGCGGTATCGTCACAAGGAACTGGCACGGACGCTCGATGATGCCGTGCTGTCGCGGCTCGCACGCGACCATGTCATCGCGCCAAGCTGACCGCTGGAGGGTGAACACAAGAACGCCGCGACCCGGAGGGCGCGGCGTTTTTTCTTGGCTTCAGTTTCAGTTTCGGCCGGCGGCCTCCTGGCAGGTCTCGCCGGCCGAACGCTTTTGTGCCGCTATCTGCGAGCTCGGTCGCCACTACGCAGCGGGGAATGATCTCACCCAAACCCACGTCGAAGTCGGCAAATGGAATGACGCCGGGCGCGCGGATCCTTCTCTCTGCGGCGCCGGCGCTATTTGCCGTCGTCGTCGGCACTGTCGAGATATTTGGTGCGGACGGCGATCTCCGTGCGGTTCTTGGCGCGCATGATCTTCATGACATTGCGAATGTGAACCTTCACGGTGCTCTCGCGCATGTTCAGTTCGGCAGCGATGGCCTTGTTGCTCTTGCCGAGTCGCAGCAATTGAACGACAGCGTCCTGCCGCGCCGTGAAGGGTGATTTCTGCGGCGTTGGCGGCTTGGCTTCCCTCAGCACCGATTGTCGGTAGGCGAGAAGGCTGTTGGCGGGGACGAAGACGCCGCCCGCCACCACCAGGCGCATCGCTTCGAAGGCCACGTCGAGACCGACGCTGCTCGGAATATAACCGCTGACGCCAAAGTCGAGCGATCGAAGGATGGTGTTGGGATCCTCGTCATCCGAGATGAGGATGATCGGCGCGCCGATATCGGCGCTGCGAATCCGGTCGATATCGCGCTGCAGTTCACTGGCCGTTGGCCGCTCGCCCCGCTGCACGATGACAGCGAGGTTGGATCGGACCGGCGGTGCGTAGAGCCATTCAGCGACGGTTCCGAAGCTGCCGACGAGTTCAAGCCCGCCAAACGAGCTCAGCGCGCGGCCGATGCAATCTCGGCTAAGCACATTGAGGTCGACGAGGACGAGGGTGGGGCGATGTTCCATGAGGTTTATCTTTGAGCCCGAGGGTGCCGACATTGGCCGGTCCAGATCGAGGCTCGCATTCACCGCTGTGGTCCTCGGCGCTCTCGGAAGGGCGAACCCAATACCGGTAGATCAGGAGTTGGTTGTAAATATATATTCATGAGCGGTGAGGCTGTCTCGTTGAACGATAAATATAGATCGCATGTCGCTCTGATTAAACCTATCTTGAATTGACGGTGCGGCAATATCGTCAATCGACTATGTATATTGATTACGATATGATCCGATTGACATGGCCGTTATTCGAAAGATGTACGAAAACTGCCGAACGGCGGATGCGGACCTCGATAATCCAGCTGTGAAGGCCGATGCCGGACGCGTAGCGCCGCGTTGGCTGCCGGGCGCTGGATGATAGGATCGGTTGCCGCGGAGGTCCGCCGGAGCAGCCCGCTGCAGCCCCTGCGACCGGCGCGTTCCAGGCATGAGTGTGGCGTCGTCCGCGTGTTTGGGGGTAGTCGCCGATCGGCGTAGGGCTCATCCGATCGACTGATACGGCTGCGGCTTATTATGGATGCCATCTCGACGGATGGGCTCGTGGCCATCGCGGCTGGCTTCGACGACAGTCAGGAAGCGAGGCGGCTATCTGCCGAGAGCTCTGTCCCTACAACGGACCTCTGCCGGTCACGGCCCTCGCTCCATTCGTCTGAGAGACTGGTCATTCGTTGCCGTCGTGACGCCTTTCCGAAACCTGCTCATCCATGGCCTCAACCGCGCGCTCGCATCAGGACAGCTTTCGCTCGAACCCGGCGATATCGCGCCCGGGCACATGTTCACGTCGATTGGCGATCGCCAGTCGGTGGTTCTGTGGGCGGACGCTGGTGCGGGCGAAGTCCGCCTGTCCGTGTGGTGGGACTATGACGATGCCGTTCACCGCAAGCTCCATTCCAGGGCTGCCGTCGGTGAACCTTTCCTCAAGAGTGAGCCGATCGTCAGCCGGGCGAGCTATCCGCTGTTCGTCGGCGCGACGGCAAGCGGTTGGCTTGAGCGCACCGAAGGCCGTCATCTGCAAGGGCGTAGCAATCGCGGAATCTTCGGCCGCTATCTGCGCCACAGCAACCTCGATGCGCTCGCGACGCTGCCGCTTGCAGTACCGGATGGCTTTGCCGGCGAGGGCGTCCTCTATGTCAAGCGGTAGTGAGGCGAGCGCGGCAATCTTGCTGCGGGGCGGCGCGGCGTCTGCCAGAATGCGCCGATCGGAGGGCCCGAGGCGGTCCGATTCAGCCTGAGCGAGCCTTGGGCGGGGTTGCGCACCTTGTCGAGCGCAATTTGACGGTGAATTCCTCGACTATCAGGCGTTTTGTCGGAAAATGGTTGTCGCCATCTGTTCGAACCTGTCCTATTTCAAGTGAGGGGGCAGGAACCTTCTCGGGGTGGGGAATGGCGGACGAGTTGAAGGTCGGGGACATTGTCAGTCTGAGGACGGGCGGTCCCGAAATGATTGTGACCTCTGTGGTCAGAACGTCGAACGACACCTTGATGATCGGCTGCGCGCCGCTTCGGGCGCCGACCGCGAGGCCCATCGAAGTGCCCAGGGATCGGCTCATCGCCCTCAACTGACGGCGCCGGCCCTCAAGCGGCTCCGTGCAGGATCGCCCGGAGCCGGCGAAACCTCCGTCGTGCTTCCGGCCGGCTTCAATGCGCAGGGCCGTGACTGCTTGGCGCATCCGTTGGCCGACGGACGAAGAACGCGGCCACCACGGCGCCGAGCGAGATAATCGCCCCGCAGAGGAAGGCCGCAGCAATCCCCGACGTCAGCGCCGCCGCCGGATCGGCACCGGCCGCCGCCTGCTTTGCCGTCTGCAGCGTCATCACCGCGACGAACAGCGCCGTGCCGGCGGCGCCCGCGACCTGCTGCGTCGCGCCGATCATCGCGCTGCCATGCGAATAAAGATTGGGGGACAGCGCGCCGAGGCTGACGGTGAAGAGCGGCGTGAACATCAGGGCCAACCCGACACTGAGCACCAGATGGGCGATCAGCAGCAGCCAGAACGGTGTATGCGGCTCGACCAGCGTCAGCCCCCACAGCGATGCGGCAACCAGGAAGGCGCCGGGAATGACCAGCCGCGACGGGCCGTGGCGATCGAAAAGGCTGCCGACGGTCGGCGCACAGAGCCCCATGATCAGCCCGCCTGGCAGCAAGAGAAGGCCAGTCTGCAGCGTCGACAATCCGAGCACGTTCTGCAGGTAGATCGGGAGCAGGATGAAGGCGCCGAACATCGCCATCATCAGGATCGCCATCATCACGGTGGCGATCGTGAAGGTCGGATTGGCCAGCGTGCGCAGATCGAGCAAGGCGCGATTCTGACGCTGCAGAACGAGCTGGCGCCAGACGAACAGGCCGATGACGACGAGCCCGATAACGAGCGGGATCACCGGCGACACCGCGGTCGGGTGCAGCGCGCTTTCGCCGAACTGGCTGAGCCCGTAGACGAGCCCGCCAAAGCCGACCGCGGAGAGGAGCACCGAGAACGCGTCGATGCGCGCCGTCGACGGTGTCGTCACATTGACGATCCGCTTCGCGCCGAGCGCCAGCGCTGCGAGCGCGATCGGCAGGACGAGGATGAACAGCCAGCGCCAGTCGAGCACCGAAAGGATCAAGCCAGAAATCGTGGGCCCGATCGCCGGCGCGACGGAGATGACGATCGAGATATTGCCCATCGTGCGGCCGCGCGTCTCGGGCGGCACGAGGTTCATGACCGTGGTCATCAGGAGCGGCATCATGATCGCCGTGCCGGAGGCCTGCACGATGCGGCCGACGACGAGCACGCCAAAGCCCGGCGCCAGCGCGGAGATCAGCGTTCCGGCCGAGAACAGCGACATGGCCAGGATGAACACCGGCCGCGTGTTGAGCCGCTGCAGCAGGAGCCCCGTGATGGGGATCACCACCGCCATGGTCAGCATGAAGGCTGTCGTCAGCCACTGCGCCGTGCTGGCGGTGATGGAAAGGCTGCTCATCATGCGCGGCAATGCCACGCCCATGATGGTCTCGTTGAGGATCACTACGAAGGCCGAGACGAGAAGCAGCCCGATGACCAGACGGTCGCGGGCGGCCCGTTCATGGGGAAGAAGGGCAGTCGTCTCGGTCGCGACGGCCGGGCTGTCGACGGTCATGATGCATCCGTTGATCGTGGGGCGTTGCCAAAGGACGAATTGGCGTCGCAGATTCCGACACGCTCCGCAACCATCGCCGTCACATTCGAACGAGCGGGTGGATGCGGCGACGATCGGCCGATTTGGGCGGCTTTATGGGCACGCAACGCCAATCACAGTCAAGACGAACGAGGGGAAGAAACAGCATGAGTGAACGCATCGCCTTCCGCATGAAGGTGCATCCCGGCAGGATCGCGGACTACAAGAAGCGCCACGACGAGATCTGGCCCGAACTGGTCGATGCGCTGCGAGCAGCCGGGATCTCCGATTATTCGATCTGGCATGATCCCGAGACCGATTGCCTGTTCGCAACGCTCATTCGCTCCGAAGATCACACCATGGCCGACCTGCCGAAGACGGACGCCAACAAGCGTTGGTGGGCTTTCATGGACGACATCATGGATTACAATCCGGATGGCACGCCGACCGTGGTCGTGCTCGATCAGGTCTTTCATCTGGAGTGATGGGGCCGCAGCTCCGACGCTCCGTGCGACATGCTGTTCAGCGGCGCCGAAACCTCGCTAAGATGGTCCGACATCGGCGGCGTGCCGGGATTCGGCTTCTGTCGTCGCTCCCGTTCGCCGCGCATGGCGTGAATGGATTTCCGGGAGGCAAAACAACAAAATGAATCAGATCGATCTCGTCGGCCAGACGGCCGTCGTCACAGGCGGCGCGCAGGGCATCGGCTATGCGATAGCCGAGCGCCTCGTCGCATCCGGCGCCAAGGTGGCCCTTTGGGACATGAATGCGGATTTGCTCGCCGCAGCCGTCGGCCGCCTTGGCCAGCCCGCACAGGCCTTCACCGTCAATATCGCCGATTATGACGCGGTCGCCGCGGCGGTCGTCGACACCGAGGCGAAAGTCGGCCCCATCGACATCCTCGTCCATTCGGCTGGCATTGCCGGCAAGAACGCCCCGCTGGAGGAGTATGACCTCGACGAGTGGCGCCGCGTCATCGATATCGACCTGAATGGCGCCTTCTACGTCAATCGTGCTGTTATCCCCGGCATGAAGGCGCGCAATTACGGCCGCATCGTCAACATCGCCTCGATCGCCGGCAAGGAAGGCAATCCCAACGCCTCGGCCTATGCAGCCGCGAAGGCGGGTGTCATCGGCATGACCAAGGCGCTCGGCAAGGAGGTCGCGAAATACGATATCGCCGTCAACGCCATCACACCGGCAACGGCGAAGACGCGCATTCTCGACGAATTGAAGCCGGAATTCATCGACTACATGCTCTCGCGCATTCCGCGTGGTCGCTTCCTCGAGGTCAATGAAGCCGCCAACATGGTCGCCTGGCTGGTCAGCCGGGAGAACAGCTTCACCACCGCTTCGGTGTTCGACCTCTCGGGTGGCCGCGCGACCTACTGATCGAGCCCGCCGACTTTGAGGAGGCTGGCCATGCGGCCGGCCGCCTGATCCGGGTCGGCGAGGCAGCGAGCGGCGTCCGCGAGGCGGAAGAGCTCGGCGAAGTGGACCAGAGAGCGGGCGCTCTGCTGCCCGCCGGCCATCAGGAAATGCTCCTGGTGGCCATTCAGCCAGGCGAGGAAGACGACGCCGGTCTTGTAGAAGCGCGTCGGCGCCTTGAAGATGTGCCGCGACAGCGGCACGGTCGGCGCGAGGATGTCGTGGAAGCCGGCCGTGTCATTGGCCGCGAGTTTTTCAAGCGCCAGCGAGGCGGCCGGCGCAATCGCATCGAAAATGCCCAGCAGCGCGTGCGAATAGCCCTCGCTGTCACCGGCGATAAGTTCGGCATAGTTGAAATCGTCGCCCGTATACATCTTGACGCCGGGGGCCAGCCGCCGCCGCATGGCGATTTCCTTGTCCGCCGAGAGCAGCGAGATCTTCACGCCGTCGACCTTGTCGGCATGGCTGTTGATGATGGACAGCGCCGTTTCCATCGCCGTCATATGGTCGGCGCTGCCCCAATAGCCGGCAAGCGCCGGATCGAACATCTCGCCGAGCCAGTGGATGACGACCGGTTCCTTCACCGCCGAGAGGATCCGGTCATAGACGCGGATATAGTCGTCGGGGCCCTCGGCCGCCCGGGCGAGCGCCCGGCTCGCCATCAGGATGATCCGCCCACCGGCGGACTGGATCGCCTCGACTTGCATCTCATAGGCGGCGATGACCTGGTCGATCGTGACATCGGGGCCGGGTTCGAGATGATCGGTGCCGGCGCCGCAGGCGATGACGGCGCCCGGGCGGCTCTTCGCCTCGGCAATCGCGCGCTGCGAGAGCTCCAGAGCCTGCGCCCATGAAAGGCCCATGCCGCGCTGCGCCGTGTCCATCGCTTCGGCGACGCCGAAGCCGAGATCCCAGAGATGATGCCGGAATGCGAGCGTCCGTTCCCAATCGAAGGCGACGTCGAGGGTCGGATTGTTGTCGGCGAAGGGATCGACCACGACATGTGCGGCGGCATAAGCGACCCGCGAAAATGCAGGTGCCGCGCCCTTTCTGGGCGGTGGCAGGGGCGCATTCCGGATCATGTAGCGCTCGGTGGTGCCGGCGCTGGTCGGAAGCTGGATGCTGGTCATGAGAACCCCCGTCTGACGGCCCCTTCTCCTCCCGGGGCCACTTGTAACCAATCAGTTACTAGTGGGTTATCCGGCTGTCAAGATTCGGTCCGGGACGGACATGACAGGTCGAGCATCCGCCTGCTGACGCCGCGCGTGGCGGCCGTCCGAACGGCCGCCAGTAGTCCCGCTACGGGCCGAAACAGGCGTTCAATCCTCCCAGCAGGCAAGATCCTGCGGAGCGATGCTGGCGCCGCCGAGCTTGAAGCGCTTCGTGGCAGCATCCGGAACCGTCCAGGGCTCGCTGCCATAGTTGAAGGCGAAGGTGAGGTCGCCGCGACGGCGGATGCGGATCGTGTCCGGAATGTCGAGTGACGCAAGGCCGGCCTTCGGCAGCGCGAACTTGGTCAGGATCTCGCCGAGAAGGTCTGCTTCCGGCCAGGTGGTGCAGTAGATCGCGCGGTCATTGGCGACGACGGCGGCGCCGCCGTCCTCGAAGCTGGCAAGCGCCGGCAGGTCTGTCTGCAGCCATTCGCGCCAGCGCGAAGCATGACCGCCGACCTCGCCGGAGACGGCATGGAGCGCTGGCCGCATCGAGGCGACTTCGACCACTTTGGCCGGAACCAGAGAAGCGAGCGGTCCCGGCGCGAGATTGTCGGGGAAGGTGAAGTTGCGGGTCTTGGAGCCGGCACGCGGGCCGATGAGGATCACCGCGTGGGTCGTCGTCAGCGTTTCCAGCATCGCTTCGCCGACATGCGGCAGGCTCGGCAGCAGCACGAGTTTGTAGCCTTTGAGATCGGCGCCCGGCCTGACGATGTCGACATCGAGGCCAAGCCGCCGCACAGCCTCGTACCAGCGGAAGCAGATTTCCTCATGGAGATAATCACGGCCCTGCGGCTGAATGCGCGTGATCCACGACGCCTCATAGTCGAAGATCAGTGCGACGGGCGAGGTCCGGTTCTCCGGCATCGGACCGAAGGTCTTCAATTCAGCGCCGACCTTTGCCGCTTCTTCGCCGCCGGGCGAGCGGACGCGATCCGGGCGGTTGAGCCCGGCATGCATCTGTTCCTGCCCGAACGGGGCCTGGCGCCAGCGGAAATAGCTCACAACCTCGGCGCCATGCGCAAACGCCTCCCAGGCCCAGAGCCGGACCATGCCCGGCGCCGGTACGGCGTTCCACGGCGCCCAGTTCACCGGACCCGGCTGCTGCTCCATGACCCAGAAGCGGTTGCCCGCCATGCCGCGATAGAGATCGTGATGGAATGTCGGCACGTCGGGATGCGAGGTCCGCGTGAAGCGCGTGCGCTCCGCCTCCGAGAAGGGGAATTTCTCGAGGAAGCCGAGGGGATAGGAGTCCCACGCCGCGAAGTCGAGCGATTCGCTGACCGCGTGATGATCGAAATCATGGAAGAAACCCATATAGTTATGGGTGACGAAGCGGCCGGGCGATAATCGCCGCAGGATGCCGACCTGCATCTCGTTGTAGCGGACCACCTGCTCGGAGGCGAAGCGCCAATAGTCGAGGCGTGCCGCCGGCGCCGGTTCCGTGACAGTGCGCACCGGCAGTGTGACCTCGTCGAAGCTCGCGAGTTCCATCGACCAGAAGACGTTGCCCCAGGCTTCGTTCAGCGCTTCAGGCGTCTGATAGCGGCGGCGCAGCCATCCCTTGAACGCCGTCAGGTCCTCCGGTCCCCACGAAAGAACGGTGTCGTGGCAGCCATATTCATTGTCGGTTTGCCAGCCGGCGACATGCGGGTTCTCGCCATAACGCTCGGCCATCGCAGTGACGATGCGCGCGCTCTCGCGGTACCAGACGGCGCTGGAAAACGTGTAGTGGCGGCGCGATCCGAAGCCGCGCACGGCGCCGTCCTCGGCATGGGGCAAAATCTCGGGATAGAGATCGATCAGCCATTTCGGCGGCGTGGCCGTCGGCGTGCCGAGCACCACGTTGAGCCCGGCGGCGCCGAGCGTCGCGATCGCACGATCGAGCCACGCCCATTCGAAGCGGTCCGACTCCGGCTCGATCCGGCTCCACGCGAACTCGCCGATCCGCACATAGCGGATGCCGAGCGCAGCCATTTCGGCCGCGTCGCGCGCCCACCAGCTTTCGGGCCAATGTTCCGGGTAGTAACAGACGCCGAGCATGGCTGGATTCCGTGATTGAAAGATTCTGGGCCGGGTTTCCTGCATATAGCACCGCTTCGGTTCCGCCTGGAACGGTCCCGGCAGCGAATTCCGTGCACCGTGTGATTCAGCCGCTGCTGCCCCTTGATTCATCCTCAAACTGCTAATAGCGTGCGCTGAGAAAAGGGTTTCTCAGGCCCTTCGGGCGGTGGCCAATTGGCGACTGCCCTTTTTAAGGGCGTCAAGAGAAAAGGTTTTCTCAACGCCTCTAGGGAGCGCCGCATGTCGGATGGGATGGAACGCGATGTCGTCGCGCCGCGCAGGCGGCCGGTGACCTTGCGCGACGTCGCGGAGGATGCGGGCGTCAGTGTCGCGACCGCCTCGAAGGCGCTGAACGATCAGGGCCGCATGACGGCCGAAACGCGTACTCGAATCCAGGAGGCGGCCCGCAGGCTGGGCTTTCGCCCCAATGGTCTCGCGCAGAGCCTGCTGCGCCGCCGCAGCTTCACGGTCGGCATGCTGACTAACGACACCTATGGTCGCTTCTCGCTGCCGGTGATGGCCGGCATCTCGGAAGCGCTGGTCGACAATGGTGTCTCCGTCTTCCTGTGCAATGTCGAGGACGATCCGCGGCTCGGCCAGTTGCATGTCGACGCCATGCTCGAGAAGCGGGTGGACGGCATCATCGCGACGGGGAAACGTCTCGACCGACGGCTGCCGATCGACCTCTCGAAACTCGGCGTCCCCGTCATCTACGCCTTCACCGAACCCGATGCGGATGCCATCGCTTTCGTATCCGATGACGAGGGCGGCGCGCGGCTCGCTGTCGAGCATCTCGTGCGGCTCGGCCGGCGCCGCATCGTGCATGTGACCGGCCCGGCGCGCTTCGCCGTCGTTCACCAGCGCGCCGCCGCCTATCGCGCCGTGCTGGCCGAGGCAGGTCTCGCGGCGCCAGCCGTGATGATGGGAAGCTGGACCGAGAGCTGGGGCCGGGAGGCGGCCGATATCCTGTTCGCCCCCCAGGGCGAGAAGCCCGATGCCATCTTCTGCGGCAATGACCAGATCGCGCGCGGCGTGATCGACGGCCTGCGCGAGCGCGGCATCGACGTGCCGGGCGCAGTCGGGGTGGTCGGTTTCGACAATTGGGAGATCGTCGCCACGCAATCGCGGCCGCCGCTCACCACGGTCGACATGAACCTCGTCTCTCTCGGCCGCGAGGCCGGGATGACGCTGCTTTCGCTGGTCGACGGCAAGCCCGTCGAGCCGGGCATACGAAAACTGCCGTGCCGTCTCGTGGTGCGGCAGTCATGCGGCCGTCCACCAGACGGCTAATTCAAGATTCTGCGCCAGCCCGCCGGAGGAGCCGCGGGCGGCTATCCTAGAGGGAGGAACGGGAATGAGACGCTTTACCAGCCTGGTGGCCGCGACCGCGGCACTTCTGTCCATGACGGCGCTCGCTGGCGCCGCCGAGACGGCCAATATCTGGGTCCGCTCTGACGGCTCGAATTTCATGCCGCAGATCGTCGAGGCCTTCAACAAGAGCCACGAAAACCAGATCAAGCTCGACATCATCCCGACCGGCGAACTGGTGCAGAAATACGCGACCTCGGTCGCGGGTGGCACGGCGCCTGACGGCCTCGCGCTCGACCTGATCTACACGCCAGCCTTCGCTGCGGCCGGACAGCTCGAGGACATGACCGACTGGGCGAAGTCGCTGCCCTATTTCAAGGAACTTTCGCCGGCCCATGTGAAGACGGGTACCTATAAGGACCACATTTACGGTCTGCCGTTCTCGGCCGACAGTTCGGTGCTGATCTGGAACAAGAAGCTGTTCAAGCAGGCCGGGCTCGATCCCGAGAAGGGACCGACCAACTGGGCCGAAATCGAGGCTGACGCCGAGAAGGTCAACGCGCTCGGCGGCGACATCCGCGGCTTCTATTTCTCCGGCGCCTGCGGCGGCTGCAATATCTTCACCTTCACCCCGCTCGTCTGGGCGTCGGGCGGCGGGATCCTGTCGGAAGACGGCTCAAAGGCGACGCTCAACGATCCGAAGCTGCGCGAGGCAATCGACTTCTATCGCTCGATGGTCAAGAAGGGTCTCGTGCCGGATGGCGCGCAGACCGATACGGGTGCGAACTTCTTCGCAGCCTTTGCTGGCGGCAATATCGGCATCGCCCCGTCGGGCGCCTTCGCCATCGGCGCGCTTAACACGCAGTACAAGGACATCGACTACGGCGTGACCTTCCTGCCGGGCAAGGATGGCGGCTGGTCATCCTTCGCCGGCGGCGACAACTTCGTGTTCACCAAGGGCACGAGCAAGACCAAGGTGCTGCAGGAATTCCTCGACTATGCCTATTCGCTCGAGGGCCAGACCCTGCTGGCGAGCCGTGGCAGCCTGCCGGTGCGCGGTGACATCGCCGCTGAGGCGCTGAAGGGCCTCGACCCGCGCTACACGATCGCCTCCGAAGCGATGGCAAAGGGCCAGACGCCTTATTCCGTGGTGTTCAACGACATCATCAATTCGGCAAACGGCCCCTGGGCTCAGATGATCAGCGAAGTGTTCTTCGGTGACGACGTTGATGGCGCGATCACCAATGCGCAGGACACCATGCAGGGCATCATCGACGCCGCCAAGTAAACGCTGTCGCCGGCTTCGGCCTCAAGGAGAAGAGGAACGGGCGCTTCGTGCCCGTTCCCATCTCGTCGCCAACGCTCCACGGAGACCGACATGTCCTCGATCTCGGCCAAATCCGACAAGGATGCCGGCGCGCAGGCTGGCGCTGCCGCCCTTGGCCGTCATGCGCGGCCCCGCATCGACCGCAGCCAGTGGATCGGCCTGCTCTATATTGCGCCTGCGATCGCGCTCGTCTTCGTTTTTTTCGTCGTACCGCTGGTGATGACGGCGTGGATGTCGCTGCACAACTGGCCGCTGATGGGTGGCCACACCTTCATCGGGCTCGATAACTACGTCGCGATCACCAAGGACACGCGCTTCTGGAACGCGCTTAAGTTCACGCTCTACTATACGGTGATCGTCACCATCGCGATCTTTGCCGTCGCCTTTCCGCTGGCCCTCTTCGTCGAGAAGCCGCGGCCGCTGAACGGGCTCTATCGCACCGCCTTCTTCATGCCGGTCGTCGTCGGCTTCGCTTCGGCAAGCCTTCTCTGGGCCTGGCTGCTCAATGTCGATGCCGGTCTCTTCAGCCCTGCCGCCTTCCGCCTCGGCCTGACCGAGAAGAAGTTCAACCTGCTCGCGACCTTCGATCCGGCCTTCTGGTCGATCATCGTCATGGTCGTCTGGAAGGCTTCCGGTTTCACCATGATCATCCTGATGACCGGCTTGCAGTCGATTCCAGGCGACCTCATGGAGGCGGCCAAGATCGACGGCGCGAGCGGCTGGCAGCGCTTCACCAGCATCACGCTGCCCTTGATGCGCCGCACGCTCGCACTGGCACTGATCCTCTCGGTTTCCGGCTCGATCCTCGCCTTCGACCAGTTCTACATCATGCTGCGCGGCGGCCCCCGCAACTCGACGATCACGGCGGTCTACTGGATTTTCACGCAGTCCTTCGTCTCCTTCAAGCTCGGCTACGGCGCCGCGCTCTCCATCGTTCTGCTGGTGATCCTGGTGGTGATCAGCCTCGTCCAGCTGCGGCTGCTGCGTAATCCGGAGGGCACCTGATGGCCGCCACGACCACCACCGCGCCCGACCGTTCGCTTGGCCGCTTCATCGGCGAACACTCGGTTGGGCTGTTCCTCTCCGCGATCTTCATCGCCCCGATCTTCTGGACGGTGCTGTCCTCGCTGAAATTGCCTTCGGAAGCCCGTCAGCCGCCGCTGCCGCCATGGCCGACCACCGGGGTGTCGGTCGACAACTATGTCTCTCTCGACAGCTATGGCGGCGGTCTCTGGCATTCGGCGCAGAACAGCATCTTCGTCTCCGTCTCGAGCGTCGTGCTCACCGCGGTGATCAGCCTGCTCGCCGGCTATGGCTTCTCGCGCTTCCGCTTTCCGCTGAAGAACCTGTTCTTCGTCATGATCCTCTCGACGATCATGATTCCGTTCCAGTCGATCCTGACGCCGATCTTCCTGCTTCTGGCGACGTTCAAGCTGCAGAACACGCTGTCGGGGCTGGTCCTCGTCTATGTCACGCTGCAACTGCCGTTCTCGATCTTCATGATGCGGAACGCCTTCGATGCGGTGCCGAAGGAGATCGAGGAAGCGGCCCGTATCGACGGCGCACGCAGCATGGCGCTGCTGACCAGGATCATGCTGCCGCTCGTCTGGCCGGGCATTGTGACGGTCGCGCTCTTTGCCTTCCTGAATACCTGGAACGAGTTCATTGCCGCGCTGGTGCTGATGACCGACCAGGAGAAATTCACCCTGCCGATCATGATGACCGCCGTGCAATCCGGCCGTTTCGGCGCCGTCAACTGGGGAGCCGTGCAGGCCGGTGTCACCGTGATGATGATCCCATGCCTGATCCTCTTCCTGTTGTTGCAGCGCTTCTACATCCGCGGCCTGACGGCCGGCGCCGTGAAATAGCGGCGCATCCATTTTGATATCCAAGGAGAACCTCATGAGTGCCCAGCCCGCCCCTGATCGTGAAGTGCCGCGCGCGCGCTTCCGTCCCCCGTCCGTGCCGCAGGTCGACGTGCACGGCTTTTGGGGCAGCCGCGTCGATGCGGTTGCCGACAAGACGGCCGATATCCTCTATAAGCGCTGCGTCGAAGCCGGCATGCTCGACCAGATCGATCCGGACCGGCCGGTCCCGGCGCTGCGCATTCCCTTCCATGTCAGCGACGGCTTCACCGCATCGACGGTGACGACGCAGATGTTCTGGGATTCCGATCTCGGCAAGACGATCGAGACGGCGGCCTATTCGCTCTATCGCAAGAAGAATCCGGCGCTTGAGGCCAAGATCGACGCCGTGATCGACATGTATGAGAAGCTGCAGCAGCCGGACGGCTATCTGTCGAGCTGGTACCAGCGCATGCAGCCCGGCCTCCGCTGGACAAACCTCCGCGATTGCCACGAGCTTTATTGCGCCGGCCATCTCATCGAGGGCGCGGTTGCCTATTACCAGGCGACCGGCAAGCGCAAGCTGCTTGACGTCATGTGTCGCTATGCCGATCACATCGACACGATGTTCGGTCCGGAGCCCGACAAGAAGAAGGGCTATTGCGGCCATGAGGAGATCGAGCTGGCGCTGGTCAAGCTCGCTCGCGTCACCGGCAACGACCGCTACATGAAGCTGGCCAAGTATTTCATCGACCAGCGCGGCCAGCAGCCTCACTATTTCGACGAGGAAGCGCGCGCCCGTGGCGCCGATCCCAAGGCCTTCCACTTCAAGACCTATGACTACAACCAGTCGCACAAGCCGGTGCGCGAGCAGGACAAGGTCGTCGGCCACGCGGTCCGCGCGATGTACCTCTATTCCGGCATGGCGGATGTCGCGACTGAGTTCGGCGATGACACGCTGCGCGTCGCGCTCGACCGGCTCTGGGATGATCTCAACTCCAAGAGCCTCTACGTCACTGGCGGCCTCGGGCCGTCGGCCGACAATGAGGGCTTCACCAGCGATTACGACCTGCCGAACGAGAGCGCCTATGCCGAGACCTGCGCGGCCGTGGCGCTCGCCTTCTGGGCCAATCGCATGCTCGGCATGGGGCCGAACATCCGCTATGCCGACGTGATGGAACTGGCGCTCTATAACGGATCGATCTCCGGCCTCTCGCTCGACGGCTCGCTGTTCTTCTACGAGAACCCGCTCGAAAGCCGCGGCCATCACAATCGCTGGAAATGGCATCGCTGCCCGTGCTGCCCGCCGAATGTCGGCCGCATGGTCGCTTCGATCGGCACCTATATGTATGGCGTCGCCGATGGCGAGATCGCCGTCCATCTTTATGGCGATGCCGATGCACGCCTCGATATCGGCGGCACCGAGGTGCGGCTGAAGCAGCAGTCGCGCTATCCGTGGGATGGCGCCGTCGGCATCACGGTTGATGTCGATAAGCCGACCCGCTTCGCCCTTTCCTTGCGCATCCCCGGCTGGTGCCGCAAGGCGAGCCTTTCCGTCAACGGCGAGGCGATCGATCTGTCGGCCGCGACCGTCGATGGCTATGCGCGCATCGACCGCGAATGGAAGGCCGGCGACACCGTTTCGCTTAATCTCGAGCTGGCGGTCGAGCGGCTCTATGCCCATCCGGAAGTTCGCCAGGATGTCGGCCGCATCACGCTGAAGCGCGGCCCGCTCGTCTATTGCCTCGAAGGCATCGACAACAGCGTGGCGCTGAACCGGATCAAGGTGCCAGGCGATGCGTCGTTCAATGCCAACTTCGAGCCGGACCTGCTCGGCGGCGTCGTGACGCTGACGGCCGAGGCCGCGGATGACAGCCCCGAGGGATGGAACGGCACGCTCTATCGCACGGCCCCGCCGAAGAGCGAGCCTGTTCCGATCAAGGCTGTGCCCTACTACGCTTGGGACAACCGCGATCCGGGCGAAATGCTCGTCTGGCTGCGTGGCGGCTAGCGATTGTTGAACAGACCGTCCGGTCCTCCTCCCCCGGACGGAACCTGTGCCGCACCGGATCCTCGCGGGTCCGGTGCGGCATCTTTCAAGTGACGCTCACCGGCTTCGAGCGGAGCCGGCTGGCGATGGCCGGATCGGCGCGTCGGCAAAGCTGGGGCGGCAGTCCTCTCAGGATCAGCTCGGCATCGGCAACCGCCATGCGGCCGATCGCAAAGAGGGCATCGACAGTGCCGCCGGTGCGATGCGCCGAGAGGATCATGCCCTCGATCTGCCGCACCGGGTCGTCGGCTGCGACCGGTTCTTCCGGGAATACATCGACGGCGGCGGTTATATGGCCGCTCCTGACCGCCTCCAGCATGGCCGGGAAATCGACGACCGCCGCGCGGCTCATCAGCAGAAAGGCCGTGCCCTTCTGCATGCGCGCGAATTCCGCAGCGCCGATGAAATGCTGATTCTCGCTGGTGACGCTGGCGAAGACGAAGATCACCTTCGACGTCGAGAGCACCTCGTCGAGGCTCGCCGCGATGCAATCGCTGCGCTCGATGATCTCGGCCGGCAGCCAGGGGTCATAGACCTTGACCGGATTTCGGAACGGCCGGATCAGGTCGCGCAGCGTGCGTCCAAGATCGCCGAAGCCGATCAGGCCGACCGGCGCCCCAGCAAAGCGGAAGGTGTCGCGATTGGCCGCGAGACCATATTCCTCGGTGCCGGCGCGGAAGGCGCGATCCGCCGCAGTGATGCCCCGCGCAAGATCGAGCGCGAGGCCAAGCGCCGCCTCGGCCACTGGCGAGGCGAAGGCCGATCCCGGCGTGATGACGGCGATGCCGCGCTGCTGGCAGGCCGCGTAGTCGACATTCGGCAGGAAGTTGCTCTCGACATTGATGATGGCCTTGAGCTTGGGTGCGCGATCAATCCGCTCGCGCGGCATGTCGGTCTGCCCGAAGATCAGCACCGTTTCAGGCAGCAATGCCTCGATCGTTGCGTCATCCATCGGCTTGTCTTCCGAGATGACGAGGCGCCCGAGCCGCTCCAGCCGCGCCCTGACATCCGGCTCCATGATGAGATCGAGCGTCCGCGGCAACGGATCGACCAGGATCACCGGTTCACTCATGTCGTCTTCCTCCCGTGGCTTCTTGTTGGCGGTGAAAGCTAGACTGGATCAGGCGCGAGTGAAATCGCCGTTCGCGCTGGCTGGCGGGCTTGCCATGGCCTTGCGATCGCTTTGGCGGCACAATCGTGCGCGCAACAGGGAAACAACGATCTCTTGACCTCGACCGACCTCATCGACGCCATCATCCGGCTTGGCCTCGCCAGCCTTTGCGGCCTGTTGATCGGCATCAACCGCGACACCAAGGCCAAGACGGCCGGCATGCGAACGCTGGCGCTGGTCGCGCTCGGCGCCGCCCTGGTGACCATGGCGGCCGCCACTCATCCCGATTTCGGCGGCCACGCCGATGCCGAGAGCCGCGTGCTTCAAGGCGCCATTCAGGGTGTGCTGGCCGGCATCGGCTTCATCGGTGCCGGCGCGATCCTGCGCCATGGCCGCCATGAGGAGATCGTGCATGGCGTTACGACAGCGGCGACGGTCTGGATGGCTGCAGCGCTGGGCATTTCCTGCGGTCTCGCGCGCTGGCCGCTGGTGCTGGTCGCGCTCGGCTTCGTCTTCATCATTCTCATCGTCGCGAAGCCGATCGAGCGCTGGATCCTCAGCCGGTTTGGTCTCGAGGAAAAGCAGAAGGCGCCCGACTCCGGCACAGCTACTGGATCAGGCTTGCCCCCACATTGACGGCAAGCGCCAGGAGCACGGTGTTGAAGACGAATGACGCTATGGCATGGAAGAGCACCACGCGCCTGAAATCGGTCGATTTGAGATCGACGTCGGCCGTCTGCGCCGTCGCGCCGATGGTGAACGAGAAATAGATGAACTCGATGATGCCGGGTTCCTCGGTATCGAGGAAGTTCAGCCCGCCGGCATCGGCATTGTCGCCATCCGAGGTCGTCGTCGGCGCATAGTAGAGCCGGGCGTAATGATACGCGAACAGCATGTGCAGCACCGCCCAGCCGAGCGGAATGCTGGCGATCGCGACGAGGAGATGAATCGTCGTCGGGTTGGCATCCTTGCCGAGCAGCGAAAACATCGAAGTGAATGAAAAGCCGATGGCGAGCGCCGTCAGGCCGACGATCAGGGCGACGCCTTCGTCCTCGTTGCGGGCGCGGTCGCGCAGCTTGGCGATGGTCGAATGCGAGGCCATCCACAGCATCGCGCCGAGATAGACGATGAAGAAGACATCGCCGGCGCCGATCAGCGCCAGACGCTGCATGAACTGGCTCAGCACGGCATAGGCGATGAGCCCTGCACCGACAGCCCAGTAGAAGCGGACATGTTGCCGCCAGTGTCGCTTGAGGATCGTCACGATTTTTGAATACGCCTATTCGACGAAGACCGTCACCCGATCGGACCGGCCGGCCGAATCGACGACCGACAAGGTAACGAATCCGGGGCCGTCCGGCTCCCAGCTTTCGGAGCGGGCAAATGGCGTTTGCGCAATCGGGTTGCCGTTCGCGAACCAGGTGAAGGGCGGCTTGCCGTTGCGGATCTTGATGACGAGCGGGCCGGGGTCGCCGGCGCGGATGCCGAGATCGACCTGGACGCCATCAGGCGGGAAAGCGATCTCCGGCCGGTCAGGCGCCTTGCCGGCCACCATGTCGGGCGTCCGGAAATGCCGGAGCGGGGCGGGGAGGTCGCCATTCGACGCGATCAGAGCGCCGGCCGGGGCAGGGCGGAGCGGAGCACGGTCGCCACCAACACGGTCGAAACTCTCGAAGAGGATCGGCGCCGCCGTGCCGATGCCGGACAGGCCTGGCACCGGCGCGCCGTCCGCACGGCCGACCCAGACGCCGATGACGGTGCGGCCGTCGAAGCCGATCGACCAGGCGTCGCGATAGCCATAGGAGGTGCCGGTCTTGTAGGCGATGCGCCCGCGCGCGCCGATCGTCGGCGGCGGAACGTCGGCGAGGATGTCAGAGACGTACCAGGCGGCGAGCGGCTCCAGGACTGGCGCGCCCTCCTCGATCTTCTCGGGCGGTCCGGAACCATCATGCAGCGCGACCGGCCGGCCGCCACGAGCCAGCGCCGCATAGACGCTGACGAGGTCTTCAAGCGAAATGCCGACGCCGCCAAGCCCTATGGCAAGGCCCGGCGCCGAGAGATCCGGCAGCTTCGGGTTCGCCGCTGCCCGCTTCAGTCGCGCCACGAGCCGCGCCGGCCCGACAGCATCGAGCACCGTGACGGCGGGGATGTTGAGTGACTGCGTCAGGGCGTCATGGACTGTGACGGTACCGCGATAGAAGCCATCGAAATTGACGGGGGCATAACCGCCAAAAGCGCTTGGTCGGTCCTCGATCAGGCTTTGCGGATGCGCAAGGCCCTGCTCGAAGGCCAGGCCATAGATCAGCGGTTTCAGGGTCGAGCCGGGCGAGCGGATCGCACGCGTCATGTCGACGAAGCCGTTGCGGTCACCATCCATGAAGCCGGCGGAACCAACCGAGGCGAGGATGTCGCCTGTCACATGATCGGCGACCAGGATGGCAACCGACGCCTTGGTTCCGGCCTTCGCCGCGCGATCGGCGGCGAGTTGTTCGAGCTTTGCCTGCAGTCGTGCGTCCAGCGTCAGCCGGATCACCGGCTGGTTGGGATTGCTCCTGCGAGCCGCATCGCCGAGATGGGCGGCGAGCATCGGGAAGGTCTTGCGCGCGGTCGCGATGCGCTCCGTCTTGGCCGAGGCCGCCGTCTCCGCGTCGATGATACCGGCGCTGACGAGCCTGTCGAGAACCCGGTCGCGCGCTGCCTTGGCCGCCTTCGGGTCGCGATCCGGTCGCCGGGCCTCGGGCGCTTGCGGCAGTGCCACGAGCAGCGCTGCCTCGGCGATCGTCAGCCGCTTCGGCTCCTTGCCGAAATAGGCGAGCGAGGCCGCCCGGATGCCTTCGAGATTGCCGCCATAGGGAGCAAGCTCGAGATAGAGCGAGAGGATCGCGCTCTTGTCGAGCCGGTTCTCGATCGTGCGCGCAAACACCATCTGGCGCAGCTTGCCTGCGGCGCCGCGCGTCGACATGCCGTCGATTAGGCGCGCCACCTGCATGGTCAATGTCGAGCCGCCCGAGACGATGTGGCCGTGACGCACGAGTTGCAGCCCGGCACGCCCGATCGCCGGCCAATCGATGCCGTGATGCTCAGCGAAACGCCGATCCTCATAGCCCTCCAGCATGGTGACAAACATCGGGTCGACATCACCAAGTGTCACCGGAAGCCGCCAGCGCCCGTCAGCGATCGTATAGGGCCGCAGCAACTGGCCTGCGCGATCGACTACGATGGCCGATGTCGGCACTGCGGTCGGCTCCGGGACGGCGGGAAGGCTGGTGCGGATATCATGCAGCGCGCCGCCCAAGCCAGCCGCCGCGAAATAGCAGACAGTCGCGACGGCGAGCCCCGCAATCGTGAGCCGCCGTCGCCGAATCCTCGGCTGTCCGTCCCGTGTCGGGGCGGATGAGGCGACAGAATCGCCCGTGCCCATGTTTCGGCCCTACTTCGTCACCGTCGGGCCGACGACCTCGACGCGGCCGGTGTCGGTGTTGGCCCGGCGGTCCGGATCATACATGTCCTCGATGGTCGCGGCCGGGTGCACGAAGCTGCCCGGCGAGACGGCGCGGACGCCATAGGCGACCGAGAACTCGACCGGATCCTGCGAGGTGCGGTTGAGCGCCGCCATGAAGCGATCGGTTCGCGCTTCGGTATGGGCGACATTGCGCTCGACCGACAGCCACTCATAGGTCGACGTGTCGCCCGAGGCCGAGATGTTCGGGTTCTCGATCTCGAAGCCCGCCGGCAGCGGATCGACCACCATCAGACGGCCGAAGCGCGCTTCGGTCGCCGTCACATGCAGCACCACCACCAGCCGGTCGTTCTGCGCGACCGTTGTCGGGTCCGCCTCGGTGCCGTCGGTGTGGAAATAGCTGCGCTCGATCGTGAAGCCCTCGCCGCCGGCAGGCTCGGGATCAATCGGGATTCCGGTCAATGTCAGCGCCGCCTCGAGCGGTATGGTGCTGGTGTTCTCCACGACGAGAGGCCGGCCCTCGACATCGGAGCCGAGCAACTTGCGGTAAAGCGGCGCTTCGGCCGCGTTGCCGTCGACATCGAGCGAGGCGTTCTTCACGTCCTTCATCAGCGAGGCCGCCGCCATCAGCATCCAGCCCTGTTCCTGGGTCGAGATGAAGCGGCGCTGGTCGCGGGTCGAAGCGACCGTATCGACGAGCGCGGGCACATCTGCGCTCTGCGCGTCGGTCTCGGCAACGAGCGTCAGCACGGCAGCCTGATCGCGCAGATACGAGCCGTAGTCGTCGCGATAGGCGGGCTGCACGCCATAGCCCGACTTGACGTTCGCCACTGCCACCTTGAACACGATCTCGGCCCGGGCCTTGTCGCCGTAGAGCGCAAGGCCTGCGCCGATCTGCGCCTGCGCCAGCGGCGTCGCGAAATTGCCGAGCTTTGTCTCGGCGTAGTAGCGGAGGTCGCCCACTGCCGCCTTGCCGTTGGCGGCCAGCACATAGAGACTATAGGCGATCGCCTCGCCGCCTTTTTCGAAGTCCTGCGCATAGCCGATGCGGTTGGCGAGGTTGTCGAGCGCGTTGTTGAACGCGATCTCCGGCACGTCATAGCCGGTCGCCTTGGCGCGGGTCAGGAAGTCGGTGACGAAGGCGTCGAGCCAGAGATCGTCATAGCCTGGTCCCCAAAGGCCGAAAGACCCCGAGGCCGCCTGATTGTCGAGCACCTTGCCGATCGAAGCCTGCACGCGCTTGCGGATCTCGCTGTCCTGCGCGATGCCGATTGTTGCCGCGACCTGGTTGAGATAGAGCAGCGGCATCGCCTTCGACGTGATCTGCTCGGTGCAGCCATAGGGATAACGATCGAGCGAGGCGAGGATTGCCGGGACGTCGAGCCGCGCATTGCCGCCAACCGCCAGCGTCGCACTGGTGGTGCCCTGCTGGAACTCGCCAAAGGCGCCCTCGTCGAGGGTGAGCTTCGCTCCCGGCGCGAGCGCGATCAGCGAGCGGCGCGAGATCGGCTGGCCCGCCGGGCGGATGCCCAGCATGTAGGTGCGGCCATAGCTCGCCCCATCCGGCCCGTTCAGCGTCACCGTGATCTGGTGGTCGCCAATCGCCTCGGCCGTGATCGGCAGCGCGAGCGTCGCCTTGGCCGCGGTTTCGAGCCGGACGCCGCGATCATTGTCGCCCGGTTGCAAGGTTACGCCGGGCGCGTCGACCGCGAGGCGATAGTCGCCCGCCGCGCCCTCGACATTGTTGATCTCGACCAGGATACGGCTCTGGTCGCCGGGCGTCAGGAAGCGCGGCAGGCTTGCCATCACCACGACGGGATCGCGGACGATGACGTCCTTTTCCGCATGGCCGACGCCGTCCTTGGTCCAGGCCATCGCCATCAGGCGGACGGTGCCGTTGAAGTCGGGTAAATCGAAGGTGATCGTGGTCTTGCCGTCAGGGCCGACCTTCACGATTCCCGAATAATAGGCGATCAGCTTTTCGGTCGGCGGTGGCGCCTTGAGGCCGGGTGCGCCACCATCGCCGCCGGAGCGCAGCTTGCCGGGGACGCCCTGCATGCGGTCGATCAGCTGCCCATAGAGGTCGCGGATTTCCATGCCGAGCCGCCGCTGGCTGAAATACCATTCATCCGGCGCCGGCGTCTTGAAGCCGGTGAGGTTCAAGATGCCGACATCGACGGCTGCGACCGTCACATAGGCTTCGGTGCCAGCCGGAACATTGGCGAGCGTCACCGGAATGGTGAGCGGGCCGCGCGGCCGGATTTGGTCGTCGGTATCGAGCGTGATCGCGATTCTGCGGTCGCCCGGATCGACAGGCACCCAGGCAAGGCCGAGCGCCCGCGTCGGCATGCGCTTGGCGGCGATGTCCATCGGGCGGTAGAGCGCCGCGGTGACATAGGCGCCCGGTCCCCAGTTCGCGGTCACGGGCAAGTCGACGGTGGTCCCGCCTTCCGGCACGCTGACCGTCTTCATGTCGATGACGCGGTCGTCGATGACCATGATCTGCGCAATGCCGGGGAAGCGCGGATCAAGCCGCAGCTTCGCGGTTTCGCCGACCTTGTAATGTGCCTTGTCCATCGAAACGGCCAGCATATCAGGCGTCTCGGATTGCGAAGCCGCATCGACATACCAGCCGGCGTCGAAATCGACGCTGGAGGAGGTCTCGTTCTCGCCGGCAAGACTGACCGTCAGCCGGTAGTGGCCCCATTTGACATCAGCCTGGACTGTCGCCGACCCTTCGGCCGGAATGTCGGCCGTGCCGTTGACGACTCGGCTCGACGTCGTGATCGGCTCATACTTCCAGGCGCCGTCGCGGCGATACCACTGGTAATTGGTTTCGAGCTTCTCGACCGACCATGTGGCGCTGGGCGCAGCGATCCGCGCCCCATCGGCGCCGATGGCGATGAGCTCGAACTTGGCCGATGCACCTTCAGGCACACTGCCGCCATCGAAGCCCGGCTTGATACCGACATGCGCCCCGCCGGCGCTGGCCGGCAGCTTCAGCCGCCGCTCGACGGCACGGCCATTGGTATCGGTGACGCGGACGACGATCTCGGCGTCGAAGAGCTTGGTGGTCGCCGGCAGCTCCGGCACGGTCGCTTCCAGCGAGGCGTTGCCCTCGTCATCCGTGACGGCTGTCGCGCCGAGCGAGTCGCGGATGGCCTCGACGGGGTCGTCGGAGAGGCCGAAGCTGTAGCCCGGAAATTCGGCGGCGCTCGAGGTCGGCGTCGCGATGAAGTCCCCATCGACGCCGAGCCCGGTCGCCTTGGCGCCGTAGAGATATTTCGCGGTGAGGTCGATCGGGAAGGTCTCGCCCGAGGTCAGGCGGGTGGCGGAGGTCGAGAGTTCGAACGCGATCCGCTCGGGCTCGAAATCATCGACAAGCGCCGAGATGTCGGCGAGCGCCGCGCCATCGGGATCGGCAAAGAGCTGGAAGCGCCAGGCGCCGCGCTGGGCGCCGTCCGGCATGGTCACATCGGCGCTGTAGCCGCCGAGCCCGGCGTCGTCGAGCTTCCTGCGCAGGAATTCGACGCCATCCGGCCGATCGACGACGAGCGTCAGCGGCAGGCCGGTGACTGCGCGTGCCTCGGCGTCGCGCAGTAGCGCCGTCAGATGAACCGTCTCGCCGGGGCGATAGATGCCACGCTCGGTCGTCATGAAGGTGTCGAGCTTGCCCGGCGCCGGGCGCCCGTCAACGCCGCGGTCGGTGAGATCGAAGGCGGTCTTCTTCAGATCGAGGAATGCGTAGTCTCCGGCACCCGTCTCGGCAACGATCAGTTGCGGCGCCATGCCGCCCTGGCCCCGCGCAAGGCCCGGCTCGAAGTGGACATAGCCGTCGGCGTTGGTTTTCGCCTCGCCGAGCACTTCGTCATTGGTCGCGACGAGCTTCACCTTCACGCCGGCCAGCGCCTCGGCGGTGTTCAGCGAGCGCACGATGGCATGCACGCCATCAGTGCCCGACAGCGCCGAGAGGCCGAGATCGGAAACGATGAACCATTGCGTCGCGAGGTCGCCGTAATAGTCGGTGTCGTTGACCTTTGCCCGGGCGGTGATGACGTAGACGCCCGGCTCGACGCTTTTCAGCGCATCACCGATCGGGATTGCGGTGGTGACGCTCTCGTTCAGCTTGGAACCGACCTCGATTTCGCCCTTCCAGATTTCCTGGCCGGACTGGCTCGCGATCTGCTCGGCCGAATAGGTATCGAGCTGGCGGAGGAACGTGCCGTCGCGCACCGCGATGGCGACCGAACGGTCGCCGATCCGGTAGACGGTCGCGGCGATACGGCTCGCATTGACCGAATCAATCGGGATCGAGGCGCCCTGGCCGGCCGGCAGCACATAGGCGTTGCCGGCAAAGCCGACCCACGGATCGCGATCGCGTACATAGCTGGAAATCTCGGCGGTCTGCGCCAGCGTCTCGCCGTCGGCAGAAGGCAGCCCGGCGCGGACGCGAATGGTGTAGCGGCTGCCATGCTTCAGCCCGTCGACGCAGATCTGGTTGTCTTCGGGCTCGACAGCGAGACCGCTGCCACCCTCGACGACGATGAAATCGGTGAGCTTCGGATCGGCGACCGGCAGCGGGTCCGAGAAGACGACGCACATGCGCGGCGAAGCGGCATCGGCATCGACGCTGTTCGAAACGATGCGGAAGCCGTGATCGCGAAGCGCCGCGTCATAGGCGGCGCGGATCGACTTGTCCTCGCGAAAGGTGAGGGCGAGGCGATAGGTCTTGATCGCCTCCCGCCACATCTCGCGCCGTTCAAGCGCCTTGCCGAGGATCCCCAGCGCGAGAGCCTGATCGCTGGCGCCATCCGAGCGGAGATAGGCATTGATCGCGGCCGAAGTCGCGCCCGTCGCCGCCTGCTGGCGCTCGCCGCTGTCGTTCGAATTCTGCTGCAGGAAGGCGTTGGCGAACGCCCGCCACACGGCAGGGTCCTCGGGCAGGATTGCCAGCATCGCGCCATAAGCGCGCGTCGCCACGATAGGGTCGTTCTTGACGGCCGCCGTCGCGGTCGTCTTTGCGATCTGGGCGTAGCCGAAGCCGTTGGCGGGATAGGCGCGCGCGAGACCGCCGAGCTGTGCCTTGGCTTCGTCGAACGGGCCGGGACCCAGAAAGGCCAGCTCATCCGTTCGCTTGGTCGCGACCGAGGTGGCGAGGGGCTTTGTGGTGACGATCCGGCCGGCGACGGCTCCGGTCGCAGTGGCGAGCGGCCCGAAATCGTTCTTGAGGAAACACCAGCGCGCCTTGGTATTGTAGGTGAAGGCCTGGCAGGTCTGGTCGGCGACGCAAGCGCTCGCGCAGGCCTTCTGGTCGACATCCTTGAGCGTCTGGGTGTCGAAGCCCGCATAATCAGCGTCGCGGGAGATGATCACGCTGCGATCCGCTGCTTCTGCCGCCGACATCGCCAGCAGTCCGGAACCGAGCACGAAGCCGAACACGACGCGCTGCAGAGCGCCGAAAAGACGAGCCATGATCTTCTCCCCGTGGCAGCCGCCACCCTCAACGGCGGCCACTCTACGTCGATGGAAGGATGCGGTCAAAGCCCTGCGGACAACCGGCAAGACAGCTAAGATTCTGGGAATGTTCGCCTTTTACCGCATCGCACTGACTGGTGTGAAAGCCGTCACAACGCTACGCTTCCCCCAGCGCCGTCAGGGCCATCACGGCGGCGGAGGCGCGGTTTTCGACGCCGAGCTTCTGGTAGATCTGCTCGAGATGCTTGTTCACGGTGCGCGGCGAAAGGCCGAGAATCTCGCCGATGTCGCGGTTGGATTTGCCGCGCGCGATCCAGAACAGAACCTCCGCCTCGCGCGCCGTGACCGCGAACTGGCGGCGCAGCAGCGCTTCCTGGCCGTCCGAATCCTCGCGTGTCAGGCGGAACAGGAACTCACCCTCGCCGGTGCTGCCGAGATAGGAGAGCTGCAACGGCTGGCCGTCGGCCGCGACGATCGGCGCCGGTGGCGGGATCGAGCCGCGCTGGCCGGCCGAAATCTTGAGCCAGACCTTTAGACTTTCGGGCAGAAGGATGACGCCGTCTTGCGCAGGAAGGGCCGCTTCGAGCAGGCGCACGGCCTGCGGCGTGCACCAGAGGATTTCGCCGGAGCCATTGGCGGCGAGCAGATAGCGGCCGGCTGTGTCGAGCGCCAGCCGCGCGCTCTGTGCAGTGCGGGCATTGGCGAGGTGAACGCGGATGCGGGCAAGCAGCACGTCGAGCACGATCGGCTTCGTCACATAGTCGACGCCGCCCGCCTCCAGACCCTCGACGATATGCTCGGCTTCCGAAAGTCCGGTCATGAAGATGATCGGCACATGCGCGAGCGCGGCATTGGCCTTCAATCGACGGCAGGTCTCGAACCCGTCCATGCCTGGCATGACCGCGTCCATCAGGATGATGTCCGGCGTGATGCGGTCGACGAGGGCGAGCGCGCGCGCGCCTTCGGTCGCGACCAGTACGGTGGCGCCGGAATGCTCCAGCGCGTCGGTGAGGAAGCTCAGCGTCTCCGGTGAATCGTCGACGACGAGCACGATGTCGCGGGCCTTTGCGATCTCAGCCATCCTCGCCGATCGCCTCCAGGACCGCGTGGTAGCGGTCGAAATCGAAATTCTTCAGATGATTGCGCATGGCGGCGACGAAGACACGGTTGGCGGCGTCGCTGTCGAGCTGATCGAGCTTCGCCTCGATGCCGCGGACATAGCCGATGCGGCCAAGATGCAGAAGCTCCTCGACATGGTCTGCGCCGGGGCTGTTCATTGGCGCGGGGTCTTCGGCGCGCGTCGCTGCGGGCAGCTCGTCGCTCCAGTCGAGCTTCAGCAGCGTCTGGATGCGGTCGAGCAGCTGGCGGATCTCGAACGGCTTGGGCAGCGCGCCGTCATGGACGGCGTTCTCGCCCGGTGCCGGCTGCGTCTCGCCGACATTGGCCGAGAGCATCAGGATCGGCGCGACGTGGCCGAGCTCGCGCAGCCGCCGCGCAAGTTCCCAGCCGCTCATTCCGGGCATCGAGATGTCGAGCAGGAAGAGATCCGGCCGGATATCGCCGGTGAGCGCCAGGCAGGACGGCCCGTCGGGCACGGCCAGGACGATGAAGCCGAGCGGCTCGAGGATGTGGCGGACGAGATCGCGGTGATCCTGGTCGTCATCGGCGACGAGGATCGTGCGGCGCAATCCCTCATAGCCATGGATGCGCAGCGCCGGCGGCGGCAGCGCGGCGGCCGGCCGCTCGATTGAGGCGAGCATCAGGCGAACCTCGAAGCGGCTGCCGGCATCGACCGTGCTCGCCACGGTGATGTCGCCACCCATCAGCTGCGCCAGCATCTTGGTGATCGTCAGGCCGAGCCCCGTTCCGGGCACGGCGCGCGAGCGGGTCGAGGCGCCGCGCTCGAACGGCTCGAAGATGCGATCGATATCCTCTGCCGGGATGCCGGGGCCGGTATCCTCGACGACGATGCTGGCGATCTGGTTGCGATAGCCGATCACGAGGCGAACCGAACCGGTCTCGGTGAACTTGATCGCATTGGAGAGCAGGTTGACGAGGATCTGCCGTAGCCGCTTCTCGTCCGTATGCACCAGTTCCGGCAGGTAAGGCGGCCGCTCGAAGGTGAAGCCGAGCCCCTTGCCCTCGGCCTGGAAGCGGAACATGTCGACGATCTGGTCGAGAAAATCGCCGAGCCGCACTTCGTTGCGCTGCAGCTGCAGCCGGCCGGCCTCGATGCGGGAGATCTCGAGAAGCCCGTCGATCAGGCCCGAGAGATGCTCTGCGCTGCGGCGGATGACGCGGATGCGGTCCTGCCGCGAGGGAGCGATCGTCTCGTCGCGCTCGAGAATCTGGGCATAGCCGAACACGGCGTTGAGCGGGGTGCGCAATTCGTGGCTCAAGCCGACCAGATAGCGGCTCTTGGCGAGGTTCGCAGCTTCGGCCGCCTCCTTCGCGCGCTGCAGCTCGGCGTCGGTCCTTCGATGCGCCTGGATCTCGCGCAGCAGCAGCGTGTTCTGCCGGGCCGATTCCTCCTGCGCCACATGGCGGCTCTCATTGGCGAGAACAAGAAACCAGGAGGCGATGCCGGCAACGATGAACAGGATGAAGAACGCCGCCCAGAGGGTCTGGCCGATGATCGCGTCGTGAATGCCGCCATGTGCGGTCGCCTGAACATGGATCAGCATCAGCACCAGGCTGATCACCGCCATGAACAGCGTGAGAATGCCGAGATACTGCACGATCCGCGGGCTGATCCGCCTGGCGACGCTTTCGGGCAGCACGGCGGACACGGCGGTGGCGACCTGCGTCTGCAGCCGTGCATGCGGCTTGCAGAGGTCGTGGCAACGCGCATCCAGCGAGCAGCAGAGCGAGCAGATCGGTCCGGAATAGGCCGGGCAGTAGGCGCTGTCCTCGGGCTCGAAAAAATGCTCGCAGACCGTGCACTGGATCTCGGTCCTCAGCATCCACTGCGCGCGCGGCTTGCGGGCGAGGTAATAGCGGCCCTTGGTCAGCCAGGCGATCGCGGGCGCCGTCACGAGCGCGAGGCCAAGCGCGATGAAGGGCGCGAGTGCCTTGGCGACCTCGCCGAACAGTCCGACCGCCGCGACAAGGGCAATCGCCGTCGCCGTCCCCATCGCGCCGACCCCGACAGGGTTGATGTCGTAGAGATGGGCGCGCTTGAACTCGATGCCTTCAGGCGAAAGGCCGAGCGGCTTGTTGATCGCAAGGTCCGCGACGATCGTGCCGAGCCAGGCGACCGCGACCACCGAAAAGAGGCCGAGCGTCTGTTCAAGCGCCCTGTAGATGCCGAGCTCCATGAGGAGGAGGGCGATGGCGACGTTGAACATCAGCCAGACGACGCGGCCCGGATGGCTGTGCGTCAGCCGCGAGAAGAAATTCGACCAGGCGAGCGAACCCGCATAGGCGTTCATCACATTGATCTTGAGCTGCGACACCACGACGAAGGCTGCTGAGAGAAACAGCGCCGCATCGGGCCAGGGCAGGACATAGCCGAAGGCGACGACATACATCCGCGCCGGCTCGGCGGCATGTTCGGCCGGCACGCCGTGGCGCAGCGCCAGCACCGCGAGGAACGATCCGAACAGGAGCTTCGGCGCGCCGACGATGATCCAGCCTGCGCCAGCCAGCACTGTCGCGATCCGCCCGCGGCGGCCGCGCAGGCCTTCCGGCGGCAGGAAGCGCAGGATGTCGACCTGCTCGCCGATCTGCGGCATCAGGCCGAGAATGACGGAACAGGCGGAACCGAAGGCGACGAGATCGAGCCCATGCCCGCTTGCGCCCGGCGTCAGGCCGTCGAAGGCGAGCCAGGAGGCGACCGAGCCGCCGTCCTGCCACAGGATGAAGCCGACCGGCAGGATGTTGAGCACGATCCACAAGGGCTGCGTCACGAGTTGGAAGCGGCTGATCCAGGTGATGCCATGCGTCACGAGCGGGATCACGGCCGCGGCCGAGAGGATATAGCCGAGCCAGATCGGGATGCCGAAGGCGAGCTGCAGCGCCGTCGTCATGATCGAGGCTTCGATCGCGAACAGGATGAAGGTGAACGTCGCGTAGATCAGCGAGGTAATCGTCGAGCCGATATAACCAAAGCCCGCTCCGCGCGTGAGCAGGTCGATATCGACGCCATAACGCGCGGCATAGCGCGCGATCGGCAGGCCGGTCAGAAACAGCACCACGCCGACGACGAGCGTCGCGGCGAGCGCATTGGTGGTGCCATGCGAGAGGGTGATCGCGCCGCCGATCGCCTCCAGCGCCAGGAAGGAAATCGCGCCGATCGCCGTCTGGGCGACGCGTGGCGTCTTCCAGCGCCGGGCGCTCTTCGCCGTGAAGCGGAGGGCATAGTCTTCCAGCGTCTGGTTGGCGACCCAGCGATTGTATTCGCGGCGGACCGGTAGGATCCGCTGTCGTCCCGCCATCGTCTCCTGCCCAGTTTCAAGGCGTGCACACTGATCGAGCGACAGTACCGATCCATGCCGCCCGCGCAAGTCTCCGGACAGCCAGCAGATTGCGCGGCTGGCGGCGCTTCGCGCTGCACCTACGTCAATCGACGTATATGCCGCACTGCGGAATCCGGTCGACAATCCCTGCGAGCGTCAGGAAGGGCGAGCCTTGGCTTTGCCGCTGTCGTTTCGGGAAAAATGGAAGCCAGACGTGACGACCGCCCGGGGCAATCCCGTGAGCGGCGTTCCAGCAGGGGGAATTCCTTCATGTTCAAACGAGTAGGCCGGACTCTCGGCGCGCTCGCGACGGCGGCCCTGATCGGCGCCGGCGTCACGGGCGCCCACGCCGCTGACGATACGATCAAGGTCGGCATCCTTCATTCGCTGTCGGGAACGATGGCGATTTCGGAGACGACCCTCAAGGATACGGTGCTCTTCCTCATCGACGAGCAGAACAAGAAGGGTGGCCTCCTCGGCAAGAAGCTCGAGGCCGTCGTCGTCGATCCGGCATCGAACTGGCCGCTCTTCGCCGAAAAGGCGCGCGAGCTGATCAGCCAGGACAAGGTCGCGGTGGTGTTCGGCTGCTGGACCTCGGTGTCCCGCAAGTCCGTCCTGCCGGTCTTCAAGGAACTGAATTCGATCCTGTTCTATCCGGTCCAGTATGAGGGCCAGGAGAGCGAGCGGAACGTCTTCTACACCGGCGCGGCGCCGAACCAGCAGGCCATTCCGGCGGTCGACTATCTCATGAGCGCCGATGGCGGCTCGGTGAAGCGCTGGGTTCTGGAAGGCACGGATTACGTCTATCCGCGCACGACCAACAAGATCCTCGAAGCCTATCTGCAGTCCAAGGGCGTCGCTCCCGAAGACATCATGATCAACTACACGCCGTTCGGCTTCTCTGACTGGCAGACCGAAGTTGCCGCCATCAAGAAGTTCGGCTCGGCCGGCAAGAAGACCGCCGTCGTTTCGACCGTCAATGGCGATGCCAACGTTCCCTTCTACAAGGAACTCGGCAACCAGGGCATCAAGGCGACCGAGATCCCGGTCGTGGCCTTCTCGGTTGGCGAAGAAGAACTCGCCGGCATCGACACCAAGCCGCTGGTCGGCCATCTCGCCGCCTGGAACTATTTCGAGTCGATCGATACGCCCGCCAACAAGGCATTCATCAAGAAGTGGCATGCGTTCATCAAGAACGACAAGCGCACCACCAACGACCCGATGGAAGCGACCTATATCGGCTTCAACGCGTGGGTTAAGGCCGTGCAGGCCGCTGGCACCACCGACACCGATGCGGTCATCGACGCTCTCATCGGCACCGCCGTGCCGAACCTGACCGGTGGCTACTCGGCCGTCATGCCGAACCATCACATCACCAAGCCGGTCTATATCGGCGAGATCCAGGCCGACGGCCAGCTCGATGTGGTGTGGCAGACCAAGGGCCTCCTCCCGGGCGCTGCCTGGTCTCCCTACCTGCCGGAATCCAAGAGCCTGATCTCGGATTGGCGCGCCCCGCTGTCCTGCGGCAACTACGACGTCGCCACCGGCAAATGCGGTAGCTGACCCGTCCCATGGCACGGATCATGCTTCGTGATCCGTGATGAAACCAGGCAGGAAGGCGCCTCCGCGCCTTCCTGCAATCCCTCGGGCCCGCAAGACATCTTGCCGGTTGGATCCTCGTGACGCCTGAACGGACATCGGTGACCATGCGCTATTCTCTTCCGTGCCTCGCGACCCTCGCTGCCGTCTTCTTCATGCTCGCGGCGGCGCTGCATCCGGCCTTCGGCGCCGACATCCGCCCCGAGGTCAACGCATTGGGAACGCCCGGCTATACGGCCTTGAAGGAAGCGATCGGGGCGCTGGCGGCGACAGGCGATCCAGCCGTGCCGGAGTTGCTGCAGGCGCTCGGCCAGGGCGAGCTCTATGTCCGCGTCGCCGACAGCGCCGTCTTCAAGGTCACGGATACCGATGACGGCTACAATCTCGTCGATCCGCTGACGGGCGAGGACGCCGGTCCTGCGGCGGCCGATGAAGTCAGCAAGATCACCGTCAACAACTCGGTCCGCGAAACCATCAGCGCCGCGCTCGGGCTGATGACGCTGATGTCCCCCGACCCCCAGAAGCGGCTCGCCGCGGCGGGCGACGTCTACAAGAGCCAGGATCCCAAGCAGATCCCGCTGCTCGACACCGCCATCGCCAAGGAAACCGACAAGAGCGTCGCCGCCGCGCTGCAACTTGCCCGCGCCGCTGCAGTCCTCCGCTCCGACATGAGCGATGCCGACAAGCTGGCGGCCGTCGAGATCGTCAGCCAGCGCGACGATCAGGACGCGATCTCGCTGCTCTCCTCCTTCGTCGCCTCTGCGCCGGACGGCGCCGCCAAGACCGCGGCTGCCTCCGCGATCACCACCATCCAGGGAACGCTTCAGCTCTGGAGCGGCGTACAGAATGTCTGGTACGGCATCTCGCTCGGATCGGTGCTGCTGCTCGCGGCGATCGGCCTCGCCATCACCTTCGGCGTCATGGGCATCATCAACATGGCGCATGGCGAGATGGTCATGCTCGGCGCCTACACGACCTTCGTCGTGCAGGAGGTCATCCGCAGCCATTATCCCGGCCTTTTCGACTGGTCGCTCGCCATCGCGCTGCCGCTCGCCTTTCTCGTCTCCGGCGGTGTCGGCGTCCTGATCGAGCGCTCGGTGATCCGCTTCCTTTATGGCCGGCCGCTCGAAACGCTGCTCGCCACCTGGGGCATCTCGCTGATCCTGCAGCAGGCGGTTCGCACCTGGTTCGGACCCAACAATCGCGAGGTCGGCAATCCATCCTGGATGTCCGGCACCTTCGATCTCGGCCATCTCGCGATCACCTACAACCGCATGTGGATTGTCGTCTTCGCGCTCGGCGTCTTCGCGGTGCTGATGCTGGTCCTGAAGCGCACGCCCTTCGGCCTGCAGACCCGCGCGGTGACGCAGAACCGGCCGATGGCCTCCTCGATGGGCATCCGCACGCCCTATGTCGATGCGCTCACTTTCGGGCTCGGCTCCGGCATTGCGGGCATCGCCGGCGTGGCGCTATCGCAGATCGACAATGTCAGCCCCAATCTCGGCCAGAATTACATCATCGACAGCTTCATGGTGGTGGTGTTCGGCGGGGTCGGCAATCTCTGGGGCACGCTGGTCGGCGCGTTCACGCTCGGCATCGCCAACAAGTTCCTGGAGCCCTATGCCGGCGCCGTTCTCGCCAAGATCCTCGTCCTCGTCTTCATCATCCTGTTCATCCAGAAGCGTCCGCGCGGCCTGTTCGCCCTCAAGGGCCGCTCGGTGGAGGCTTGATCATGATCGCGCGCGCCATGGCCGAGGCTGATGCGACCCTCGTCGCGAGAATGACCGGCACATCGATCGGCAGCGGGATGGCTCCCGGCCTCTTGAGGCTGCTGGATCGTCTCGGCACCATGATGAAGGGGACCATCCGATGATCACCGCCTTCATCTTCCGTGCGCTCGATCGCAACACCTATATCGTGCTCGGCCTGCTGCTTGCCGTCGGCATCCTGTTGCCGCTGCTCAGCCTGACCGATCCGTCCTTTCCGCTGCATGTGCCGACCTACGTCATCGCGCTGATCGGCAAATATCTCTGCTACGCGCTGCTCGCGCTCTCGGTCGACCTCGTCTGGGGCTATTGCGGCATTCTCTCGCTCGGCCATGCGGCGTTCTTCGCGCTCGGCGGCTATGCGATGGGCATGTATCTGATGCGCCAGATCGGCGCGCGCGGCGTCTACGCCAATCCCGTCCTGCCCGATTTCATGGTCTTCCTGAACTGGAATGAGCTGCCCTGGTTCTGGTACGGCTTCGACCACTTCTGGTTCGCGGCGATCATGATTGTCGCGGTGCCGGGACTGCTCGCCTTCATCTTCGGCTGGTTCGCCTTCCGCTCGCGCGTCACCGGCGTCTATCTCTCGATCATCACGCAGGCGATGACCTATGCGCTGCTGCTCGCCTTCTTCCGCAACGACATGGGTTTTGGCGGCAATAATGGCCTGACCGACTTCAAGGACATTCTCGGCTTCAACATCCAGGCGCCGGCCACGCGCGGTGTCCTGTTCTTCGCCTCGGCGCTCGCCCTGGCGGCGGGCTTCCTGATCTGCCGCGCCGTCATTGCGTCGAAATTCGGCAAGGTGCTGATCGCCGTGCGCGACGCCGAAAGCCGGACGCGCTTCATCGGCTACCGGGTCGAGGGCTACAAGCTGGTCGTCTTCGTGCTGTCGGCGATGATGGCCGGCGTCGCCGGCTCGCTCTATGTGCCGCAGATCGGCATCATCAATCCCGGCGAGTTCGCGCCGGCCAATTCGATCGAGGCGGTGATCTGGGTCGCGGTCGGCGGACGCGGCACGCTGATCGGGCCGATCGTCGGCGCGCTGCTCGTCAATTTCGGCAAGACCTGGTTCACGAGCGGCATGCTCGCCGAATACTGGCTGTTCGTGCTCGGCGCCCTGTTCGTCGCCGTCACCCTGTTCCTGCCGAAGGGCGTCGTCGGCACGCTGCTGGCGCGGGCCAAGGCGAGGCCGACATCGACCTCGGCTCCTGCTGCCGTTTCCCCGATCGATGCGACCATTGCTGCGGAGGAAGGTGCATGACCGCGATCCATGACCAGGCGGCCGCACCGGCCGAACGCGTGCGGGCCAGCCGCGAGAAGGCGAAGAACTCGCTGCTCTATCTCGACGGCGTCTCGGTCTCCTTCGATGGCTTCAAGGCGCTGCGCTCGCTCTCGCTCGTGATCGAGCCCGGCGAAATGCGCGCCATCATCGGCCCGAACGGCGCCGGCAAGACCACGATGATGGATGTCATCACCGGCAAGACCAAGCCGGACGAAGGCGACGTCTTCTTCGCCGGCGATACCGATCTGACGCGCATGGACGAGGCCTCGATCGCCTCGCTCGGCATCGGCCGCAAGTTCCAGAAGCCGACGGTGTTCGAGAGCCATACCGTCTGGAACAACATCGATCTGGCGCTTGCCGGCGTTCGTGGCCCCTTCGCGACGCTGTTTCATCGCACGAGCCTGCGCGAAACGGCCCGTATCGAGGAGATCCTCGACGTCATCCGCCTGGCCGACAAGAAGGAATGGCTCGCCGCCAATCTTTCGCACGGCCAGAAGCAATGGCTCGAGATCGGCATGCTGCTGGCGCAGGAGCCGCAGCTGCTGCTCGTCGACGAGCCGGTTGCGGGCATGACCGACGCCGAGACGCGGGAAACAGCGGCGCTGCTGCGCGAGATCGCGAAGACGAAGTCCGTCGTCGTGGTCGAGCACGACATGTCCTTCGTGCGTGATCTCGACGTCAAGGTGACGGTGCTGCATCAGGGTTCGGTGCTCTCGGAAGGCACGCTCGACGCGGTTTCGGCCGATCCGACCGTCATCGAAGTCTATCTGGGCCGGTGAGGATGATCATGTCCAAGACGAAAGCAGCGCCGACCGCCGGTTCCATGCTCGAAGCGAAGAATGTCGACCTCTATTACGGGGCCGCACAGGCGCTGCGCGGCGTTTCTCTGACCGCCGAGGTCGGCAAGGTTACATGCCTGATGGGACGCAACGGCGTCGGCAAGTCGAGCCTTCTGCGTGCCATCGTCGGCCAGAGGCCGATTTCAGGCGGCGAGATCGTCTGGGAAGGCAAGGTGCTCGGCCGCATGGCTGCGTATGACCGCACCCGCGCCGGCATCGCCTATGTTCCGCAGGGTCGCGAGATCTTCCCGCTCCTGACAGTGAAGGAAAATCTCGAGACCGGCTTCGCGCCGCTGGCGCGCAAGGAGCGCTATATTCCCGATTATATCTTCGAGCTGTTCCCGGTCCTGAAGGACATGCTCGGCCGCCGCGGCGGCGATCTCTCCGGCGGCCAGCAACAACAGCTTGCCATCGGCCGCGCCTTGGTGACGCGGCCGCGGCTGCTCGTGCTCGATGAGCCGACCGAGGGCATTCAGCCTTCGATCATCAAGGATATCGGTCGCGCCATCGAATGGCTGCGCGGGCAGGGCACCATGGCGATCCTGCTGGTCGAGCAATATTTCGATTTCGCGCATGAACTCGCCGACACCTTCGCCGTGATGGATCGCGGCGAAGTGGTGGCGTCAGGCCCTCAGTCCGAAATGGGCAGCGAAGCTGTCCGAGCCCATCTCACGGTGTGAGGCAGTTCTCGAAGGGCTGGCGCCGCCGCGGTGTCGGCCGTTTGCTGTCCTTGGCCGCGACATCGCGAAAGAGGGCGCGAATATCATCCGATCGTACGCCATCGCTCGACATCAGCATGGCGATGATCGGCTCATGCAGAAGTTCGTTCAGCGAAGTTTCCTTGCCATAGCAGGAATTGGAGTCGTTCATCACGAACCTCCTCGGGCGTTCGGGCTCTACGTGCGTCCCAAACATTACGGCACTCGATGACGTTTGTAAGAAGGAAGCAGAGCCCCTTGTTCACGTTCGTTTGATGCTGCGAAGCAATACTGTTTCGCCGTCTTATGCTGCAGCGTCGAAGGCAGCCACGAGCTCGGCGGCGCGGGCAGCCACATCGGCGATGCTGGCGCCGGGCTTGTAGAGGAACGAGCCGATGCCGAAGCCGGCGCAGCCGGCCTTGAGGTATTCGCCGAAATTCGACGCATTCGCGCCGCCGACGGCCAGCACGGGCAGATCCTTCGGCAATACCGCCTTCATCGCGCGAATGCCGCTCGTCCCGATCAATTCGGCCGGGAAGAACTTCAGCGCGTCCGCGCCGGCATCGATGGCCGCAAAGGCCTCGGTCGGCGTGAAGACGCCGGGATAGGATTCGAGCCCGAGTTCCTTGGTGCGGCGGATCACGGCGGGGTTGGCATTCGGCGAGACGATCAGCATGCCGCCGCTGTCCTTGACAGAATCGACATGGGCGACCGAGAGCACCGTTCCGGCGCCGACCTTGGCGCGGCCAGCGGCACGCTTCGCCATCGTCTCGATGGAGACGAACGGCTCCGGCGAGTTCAGCGGCACCTCGATCAGCGTGATCCCGGCTTCCACGAGCACGTCGAACACGGCCGCGGCTTCCCCCGGCGCGATGCCCCGCAGAATGGCGACCAGCGGGCGGTGGCTTCCAAACAGTGGATGGGTCATCGGCAGGGTTCCTTCAAAGAAGTCCGTTGGCGCGCGCGATGCGCACGAGGCCGCGCCGGACGAGCGCCGAGCCGTCACGCGCCTCGGCGTGATGGCCGGCAACCGCGAAGGCCGCCGAATAGGCGCGCGCCAGCGAGCGTGAGCCGATGATCCGGATCGGCTGATCGGCGTCGAGCAGGCGCGCGTCGCGCGCGGCGGCGATTTCACCGCCGATGACGAGGCCGGAGAGGTAGGCAAGGTTGTCGTCGCCCGAGACGCCATCCAGGAGCTGCCTGACGCGCACCGAGAAGATCGCGCCGAGAAAGGGCAGGCCCTCGAGGACACTGCGCCGGACGGCGAGCGCGAAATGCTCCGATGAGGCGATGTCGTCGGCGTGCTCGGCAACGGAGTGGCGCAGGAACGACTTCCGCGCCAAAAGCTCGAACATCTCGCCCGTCATGAAGGTCTGGAAATCGCGGATCGTACCGCCACCGACCGCCGCCCATTTCGAATGGGTGCCCGGCAGGATGGCGATGCCGGCGAAATCCGGCTCCTCTTCCATCAGCCCGACGAGCTGGGTCTCCTCGCCGCGGATCACGTCGCCGTCGCGCACGGCAGAGCGCAGCACGAGGCCGGGGACGATCGCGAGCGCGCGATGATCGCTGCCCTCGAAGCGATGGAGCCCGGCCGCAAGCGCCTCGCTCGTCGCCGGAACCGGAACATAGGCTGCTTCGCGCCAGCCCTGGCGGCTGCCGACCATGCCGGCCATCAGCACGGGAACGCGCGGCCAGCCGCTCGTCAGCCGCTCGAACGCATCCTCATGGCCCTGTCCGCCGAGCGGCCCGATGCCGTCGGCGCTCTCCGCCTCGGCGATCAGCCCGCCGTCTGCGTCGAGCAGCATCGCGCGGCAGCGGGACGTGCCCCAGTCGACCGCGATCAGGGCAGCGTCGGCATCATCGATGGCGGGGTGACCGTCAGAGGAAGAGATAGCGTTCAAGGCAGCACTCGCGGAGCGGATCCGAAGGGTCGAAGCGTTGTTCGACACTCGCCCGCCCCTGTCAAGCATGCCCTTCAATCGGCAGGCGCTGGCCCTGTCGAGGCCCTGATGACGAGCTCCACCGGCCAGAGTTCATGGATCGTCTCGGGCGCGCGGCCGCCGACGATTTCCATCAGCAATTCGCCGACGCGCTTGCCCGCCGCGCGGATCGAGGAGCGTGTCGTCGACATGGTCGGAACCATTACGTCGGGGTTCAGGAACGGGAATACGTCGTCATGCGCGATCATCGAGACGTCGCGGCCGAGCTCCAGTCCGGCAGCGCGGATGGCACGAAAGGCGCCGAGCGACATCATCATGGACGAGACGAGCAGCGCCGTCGGCCGCGGCCGTTCGGCCAGGAAGCGTTCGGCAATCCGGTAGCCGACCTCATCGCTCATCACGCCGCCGGCGATGAAATCCTCCTCGGGCGTGATCCCGCGCGCCGCTAGCGCCGAGCGGAAGCCGATCTCGCGGTCGCGCGCGAATGTGAAACGCGACTCGCCGTTGATCAGTCCGATGCGCCGATGGCCGAGATCGAGCAGATGCTTGGTGGCGTGGCGGAAGGCACCCTCGTTGTCGATATCGATCCAGGCATGCGGAATGTCCGATTCCGTCCGGCCATGCAGGATGAACGGCAGGCCGAGTTCGGTCAGCAGACGGACGCGTTCGTCCGCAATGAGCGGGCTCGACAGGATCACCCCGTCGACGCGCGAGCCGACGGCCATGCGCTGGTAATTCGCCGTTTCATCGCCGCCGCGCGAGGGAGAGAGGACGATGTCGATCTCGTCGCGCAGCAGCGTTTCGCCGAGACCGGCCTGAAACTCCATGTAATGCGGATCGAGCAGCATGTTGCGGTCGGTCGGCAGTACGATGCCGATGGCGCTGGCTCGGCCGGTGGCGAGCCGCCGCGCATTGGCATTCGGCTGATAGCCATGCCGGCGGGCAGCGTCGAGCACACGCCGTCGCGTCTCTTCATTGACTTCGGGATAGCCATTGAGCGCCCGGCTCACGGTCGTCTGCGACAGACCGAGATGCTGGGCGAGATCCTTGAGCTTCATCGAGCCCTTTCCTCCCACTTGAACCTATTCAAAGCGCTTTCAAATCCTGTTGCAAGCCGCTTCGGCCCGATCCACATGTCGGCGGTGGGTTCAGGAGGCACGAACCGCCATCATCCTTGCGGCAATTTTCGAGTTATTTCAAGGAAATGAGCCGATTTGTCGTATGAATTGGGCCGCAAAGCATGCTGCGCCGCTTTCGGTTTTGCAATTGCTGGAGCTTGACAGTTCTCGCGCCACCTGCTGAAACTCGGTTCAAAGCGCTTTGGGTTCCTGCCGGGAGCAGGTGATCAAAGGGCGTTTTTTGGGAGGGGGAAGAGCGAGGGCGCGTCCGGAGGTGGACAGCTCCCGGCACTTGCTCGCCCATGAGATTCGTTTGTTTCTCAGGGAGGTTTGAACATGAACATGCGATCCGCGCTCCTCGGCTTCGCGGCTGCGATGGCCATCGCCAGCGCCGCCGACGCCGCGAACCTGTCGATCGTCTCGGGCGATACCGGCAACGGTCTCGCCGTGCTGCGTGAAAAGCTCGACATCTACGAAAAGCAGTCGGGCAACAAGGTCACGATCGTCCCGATGCCGTCGTCGACGACCGACCAGTTCGGCCAGTACAAGCTCTGGCTCGCCGCCGGCAATTCCGACATCGACGTCTACCAGACCGACGTCATCTGGGCGCCGCAGCTCGCCGAACAGCTCGTCGATCTGACTGACGCCACCAAGGATGTCATCGGCCAGCATTTCCCGTCGATCGTCGAATCGCAGACCGTGAACGGCAAGCTCGTTGCGATGCCGCTCTTCACCGATGCGCCGGCGCTTTATTACCGCAAGGACCTGCTCGAGAAATACGGCAAGTCGGTGCCGAAGACCTGGGCCGAGCTCGCCGCCACGGCGAAGGAGATCCAGGATAAGGAGCGCGAAGCCGGCTCGAAGGACCTCTGGGGCTTCGTCTGGCAGGGCAACGCCTATGAAGGCCTGACCTGCAACGCGCTCGAATGGGTCAAGTCGCACGGCGGCGGCCAGATCGTCGAGGCCGACGGCACCATCTCGATCAACAATCCGAAGGCGGCTGCAGCGCTCGACGAGGTCAAGGGCTGGGTCAACACCATCTCGCCGCCCGGCGTGCTCGCCTATCAGGAAGAAGAGTCGCGTGGCGTCTGGCAGACCGGCAATGCCGTGTTCATGCGCAACTGGCCCTATGCCTATTCGCTCGGCAATGGCGCCGACTCGGCCGTGAAGGACAAGTTCGACGTCGCTCCGCTGCCGGCCGGTTCCGATGAGGGTGGTGGCTCGGCGGCAACGCTCGGCGGCTGGAACCTTGCTGTGTCGAAATATTCGAAGAACCAGAAAGAGGCGATCGACCTCGTCAAGTTCCTGACTTCGAAGGAAATGCAGAAGAAGCAGGCGATCGAGGCCTCCAACCTGCCGACGATCGTCGATCTCTACGACGACGCCGACATCGCCAAGGCCGTTCCGATCATCCCGCGCTGGAAGGAAGTGTTCCTGAACGCCGTTCCGCGCCCGTCCGCGCCGACCAAGGTCAAGTATAACGAGGTTTCCTCGGACTTCTGGACCGCCGTGCACAACACGATCGCCGGCAATGGCAGCGCAGCCGACAATCTCGAACTGCTCGAAGCCCAGCTGACCAAGCTCAAGGGCGCCAACTGGTAAGCCCCGATACCTCGCCCCCCGCGTGATCGCGGGGGGCGATTTTCGTTGAATTCACCGCCTCTGGCGCTACCGTTGCCGGAAAACAGGCGCGTGAACCCGCCAGTTGCGGGCCGATCAGGCCTTGGGGGACGATCAGCATGGCCATAGCCGAAACCGTCGACGACGCCGAACAGAGCGCCGGCTCCGATCTCTTCCGCCAGCGCATTCGTTCGGCCTGGCTGTTCCTGACCCCGATGCTGGTGGTGCTGGCCATCGTGGCCGGCTGGCCATTGCTGCGAAGCATCTATTTCTCGTTCACCAATGCTTCGCTGACCAATATCAACGCGGCGCAGTGGATCGGCTTCGAGAACTATCTCTCGATCACGACGCTGAAGAGCGGCCGCGTCATCTATGACGGCCTGCTCGTCGATCCGCTGTGGTGGAAGTCGGTCTGGAACACCGTCCGCTTCTCTGTCGTCTCGGTGATTTCCGAGACGATCATCGGCATGATGGTCGCGCTCGTCCTCAATGCGGAATTCCGTGGCCGCGGCATCGTGCGCGCCGCGATCCTTGTGCCCTGGGCCATTCCGACGATCGTTTCGGCCAAGATGTGGGCCTGGATGCTCAACGACCAGTTCGGCATCATCAACGACATTCTGCTGAATCTCGGGCTGATCTCGCAGAAGATCGCCTGGACGGCCAATCCCGACACCGCGATGCTCGCCGTGCTGATGGTCGACATCTGGAAGACGACGCCGTTCATGGCGCTGCTGATCCTGGCGGGCCTGCAGATGATCCCCGGTGACATCTACGAGGCGGCGAAGATCGACGGCGTGCATCCGGTGAAGGTGTTCTTCAGGGTCACGCTGCCGCTGGTGCGCCCGGCGCTGATGGTCGCGATCATCTTCCGCATGCTCGACGCGCTGCGCATCTTCGATCTCATCTATGTGCTGACCGCGAACAACGCCCAGACCAAGACGATGTCGGTCTTCGCCCGCGAGAACCTGTTCGATTTCGACAAGTTCGCGTATGGCTCGGCGGCATCGACGATGCTGTTTCTGATCCTGACGGTCATCACGGTTGTCTATATCATCGTCGGCAAGGTCAATTTCGAGGGAGGCCGCTGATGCTCTGGCATGTGATCAAGCGCGTCGCCTTCTACCTGCTGGTGATCGGCATTGTCTTCATCTCGATCTTCCCGTTCTATTACGCGATCATCACGTCGTTCAAATCCGGCACGGCACTGTTCGAGATCAACTACTGGCCGAGAACCTTCTCGCTCGCCAATTATACGCAGGTGCTGACGACGGGGAGTTTCCCGCGCAACCTCGCCAATTCGCTGCTGATCGCCTCGGTGGTGGTGGCGATCTCGCTGGTCCTTGCCGTGACCGCGTCCTTCGCCCTGTCACGCGTCCGGTTCGCCGGCCGCTCGCTGCTGCTGTTCACGATCCTCGCGGTCTCGATGTTCCCGCAGATCGCCGTGCTGTCGGGCCTGTTCGAACTGGTGCGCTTCTTCGGCATCTTCAACACGCCGTTCGCGCTGATCTTCTCCTACATGATCTTCACGCTGCCCTTCACCGTGTGGATCCTGACGACCTTCATGCGCGACCTGCCGATCGAGATCGAGGAAGCCGCGATCGTCGATGGCGCCAGCCCTTGGGTCATCATCACCAAGGTCTTCCTGCCGCTGATGTGGCCCGCCTTGGTGACGACGGGCCTCCTCGCCTTCATCGCGGCCTGGAACGAATTCCTGTTCGCGCTGACCTTCACATCGTCCAACAACACCCGCACCGTTCCGGTCGCGATCGCCCTTCTGTCGGGCGCTACTCAGTACGAAATCCCCTGGGGTAACATCATGGCTGCGTCGGTCATCGTCACCGTACCGCTCGTCGTCCTCGTGCTGATCTTCCAGCGCAAGATCATCTCGGGCCTGACGGCCGGCGGCGTGAAGGGTTGATGATGAGCCAGACTGCGCAGCAGGTTCCCGGCTCGATCCTCTCGAGCGATCCCGATTGGTGGCGCGGCGCCGTCATCTATCAGGTCTATCCGCGCTCGTTCCAGGACACGAATGGCGACGGCGTCGGCGATCTCAAAGGCATCGCCGAGCGGCTCGGCCATATCGCCGCGCTCGGCGCGGACGCCATCTGGATCGCGCCGTTCTTCAAGTCCCCGATGAAGGATTTCGGCTACGACGTCTCGGATTATTGCGCCGTCGACGGTCTGTTCGGCACCATCGAGGATTTCGACCATCTGATCGCGGAAGCGCATGCCCGCGGCATCCGCGTGCTGATCGACCAGGTGCTGTCGCACTCCTCGGACCAGCATCCCTGGTTCAAGGAGAGCCGCTCCTCCAAGGATAACGCGAAGGCCGACTGGTATGTCTGGGCCGACGCCAAGCCCGACGGAACGCCGCCCAACAACTGGCTGTCCATCTTCGGCGGCTCGGGCTGGGAGTGGGATACGACCCGCTGCCAGTATTACCTGCACAATTTCCTGACATCGCAGCCCGACCTCAACTTCCACACCATGGCGGTGCAGGACGCGCTGCTGGATACCGTCGAGTTCTGGCTGAAGCGCGGCGTCGATGGCTTCCGCCTCGATACGGTGAACTTCTATGTTCACTCCGAAGCGCTGCAGGACAATCCGCCATCGCTGCCGGAGGATCGCAATTCGCCCGAGGCGCCGGCGGTCAATCCCTATAACTGGCAGGATCATATCCACGACAAGAGCCAGCCGGAAAATCTCGAATTCCTGAAGCGGCTGCGGGCGCTGCTCGATCGCTATCCGGGCCAGACAACGGTCGGCGAGATCGGCGATGGCCCCCGCTCGCTGAGGACCATGGCTGCCTATACGTCCGGCGGCGACAAGCTGCACATGTGCTACACCTTCGACTTCCTCTCGCCGATCTTCACGAAGGAACACTTCGTCAAGCGCGTGACGGCGTTCGAGGCGATCGTCGGCGATGGCTGGCCGTGCTGGGCCTTCTCGAACCACGATATCGTCCGCCATGTCAGCCGCTGGACCACGGACGGCGACTATGACGGCGTCGCCAAGATCGCGGCGGCGATCCTTCTGTCGCTGCGCGGCTCGGTCTGCCTCTATCAGGGCGAGGAACTCGGGCTGACCGAGGCCGATATCGCCTTCGAGGATCTGCAGGATCCCTACGGCATCCGCTTTTGGCCCGAGTTCAAGGGCCGCGACGGCTGCCGCACGCCGATGGTGTGGGAATCGAACGCTACTTATGGCGGCTTCTCGACCGGCAAGCCCTGGCTGCCGGTGCCGCAGGAGCATATCGCCCGCGCCGCCAACCGCGAGGATGTCGACCATCAGTCCGTGCTGGCGCTCTATCGGCGCATGATCGCGTTCCGCAAGGCGCATCCGGCACTCATTCGCGGCAGCATCGCCTTTATCGATACGCCGGACGATGTGCTCGGCTTCATCCGCACAACGGGCGACGAGTCCGTGCTGGCTGTGTTCAATATCGGAACGACGGCGGTCACCGCCGATCTGCCGCCTGGCATCGAGGTTGCGCCGCTCGATGGCCACGGGTTCACCGCGACGCTGCATCAACAGGAACGGACCATCAGCCTGAACGGACGCGACGCGTTCTTCGCCAGGATTGTCTGACGGGCTCTGAAGGGGAACGAACATGGCTGGACTGCTGCTGCGCGGCATCAAGAAGAGCTACGGCACCGTCAAGGTGCTGCATGGGATCGACCTCGACATCAAGTCGGGCGAGTTCATCGTCTTTGTCGGCCCGTCGGGCTGCGGCAAGTCGACCTTGCTGCGCCTGATCGCCGGCCTCGAGGACATCACCGGCGGCACGCTGCAGATCGACGGCCAGGTGGTCAACCAGCTGGCGCCCTCGAAGCGGGGCATCGCCATGGTGTTCCAGTCCTATGCGCTCTATCCGCATATGACCGTCTACGACAACATGGCTTTCGGCATGAAGCTGGCGAAGGGTCACGAGGCCTCTGAGATCGACAAGCGCGTGCGCGAGGCGGCCGAGATCCTGCAGATCACGCCCTATCTCGATCGCCTGCCGAAGCAGCTCTCGGGTGGCCAACGCCAGCGCGTCGCCATCGGCCGCGCCATTGTGCGCGACCCCAAGGTGTTTCTCTTCGACGAGCCGCTGTCCAATCTCGACGCGGCGCTCCGCGTGCAGACGCGCATCGAGATCAACAAGCTGCATGAGCGCATGGCCGGCGTGACGATGATCTATGTCACGCATGACCAGGTCGAGGCGATGACGCTCGCCGATCGCATCGTGGTGCTGAATGCCGGCCGCGTCGAGCAGGTCGGCGCGCCGATGGAGCTCTATCACCGGCCGGACAATCTGTTCGTCGCCCGCTTCCTCGGCTCCCCGTCGATGAACACCATTCCCTGCACGATCGTGTCGGGCAGCCCGGACGCGGCGGTCCAGCCGGATGGCTGCAACAAGATCGCCGTCGCCGCTGTCATCCCGTCATCGGCCGCCGGCAAGCGCGGCACCTTCGGCGTCCGTCCCGAGGATCTCGTGCTGACCGAGGGTCCCGACGCGATCTTCCAGGGCACGATCGACATCGTCGAGCAGCTCGGCGAAGTGACGCTCATCTATGTCGATGTCGGCACCAGCGAGCCGATCGTCGCCAAGATCGAGAACGAAGCCGTCGTCGCCAAGGGCCAGAAGGTCTCGCTCACCACCGAGAAGCGACACCTTCACGTCTTCGACGAAAACGGCGTCGCCTTCCCGCGCGGCTAGAGCGTTTCCGATCGAAGTGTGAAGGAAGCGCGAAGAGACAAGGGCTTGGATCGACATCCAGGCTTCGCGTCGCGCCACGGGTCCTTCTCTGTCATTGCCGGGTCAGGCCCCGGCAATGACAGAAGCGGGTCAGCGACTGTCGGCGGTGCGCTCGGCCGAATGTCGATCCGCCCTAAGCCAGCCGGCGAGCTACGATCTTGCCTTCGAGGCGGAGCGTCAGCTCGATATGGCCGGATTGCGTGACGTCGAGGATTTTCGACGGGCGATAGGCGCAGATATTCTCGCCGCCGCGGTGACGAACGCTGGCATAGAGAATGCCGTCCTCGCCGCCCGCTCGAACGCGCTCGCCGAACGCCTGCGAGGCGCTGTAGTCCGATGTCGCATAGAGGCCGGGCTCGTCCGCGACATGCTCGCGGATATCGCGATAGAGGCCCTCGAACTGCGCGCCATAGACGCGGTAGGTTGCGACATGCCGCTCCATGCCGCTGCGCATCATCTCGCGTCGCAGGTGGTGTGAAACCTCGGCGATCGCAGTCTCGACGCGCATCGCCCCATACCAGGCCCCGAGTGCCCCAGAGGAAAAGCGGAGGCCGGTCGGCGGCGTGTGCAGGAATGACGCCATGACGACGCTGGCATTCGGCCGGCCGTAGACCCACTCGCTTTTCGGCAGCCGCGCCAGACGCTCGGCGACGAGGCGGTCATTGGTCCAGCCTTCGAGTTCCATCACGGCCTCGAGCTCGGCCGGCGAGGCGACGTCGTCGAAGGCACCGATCGGCGGAAAGCGCGACGGGATCAGGCGCTGCGTCGGGCCCGGGATGGGGACGGCGGGGAAGCGCTGCATCATCAGGCCCAGACGATGTCGCTGTCGTCGATCGGCGCCGCGACATCGTCGAGCGCGGGCAGGGGGGCCGAGAACAGCCCGCCGCGCCAGGCGTCGAGATGGCGGCGCAGCAGCATCAGCCCGTCTTGCGTGCCGTTGGCGGCGAGTGCCAGAGGCGGCTGGCCCCCGAACAGCGGCCCACTGTTCGGCGCGCGCAGCCAGAACAGCGCATCAGCGTCAGCCGCGAAGAGAATGCGCAGCGCCTTGTGGATGCCGAGCACGGCCGAGATCCTGAGCAGCGTATCGAGCGGCAGGATCAGCGGCGCATCGGTGCGCACCTTGGCGAGCCAGCCGAAATAGGTCGAACGGCCGGGCAGGCCGAGCATGCGCATGCGCTCGGCCTCGGTGAGCCCCCAGAGATCGGCGATGGCGACGAAGCTGCGCAAACCGGGCCCGCCGAGACGCTTGCGATCAGCTGCGGAAAAATGCCTCCAGGATTCGCCAGCAGGCGCGGCGGCAGCGGGGGTCGGCGAGAGGATCATGACCATCTCCTGTCCATGTCCGGATCATATAGTCCAGATATGGACAAAAGCAAGGTCAATCCGCCGCCATCAGGAATTCCAACCGATTGCCAAAGGGATCCGAAAGGTAGAAGCGGCGGAAGCCGGGGAGGAGTTCATCATCGACCGGTGAAAGACCGGCCGCGATGCAGCGGGCGCGCAAGCCCTCGAGATCATCGACGCGAAAAGCGGGATGCGCCTTGCGCGCTGGCCGGAATTCCTCCTCGACGCCGATATGCAATTGGCGGGGGCCGGCCATGAACCAGACCCCGCCGCGCCCTGCCAGATTGGTGGGCTTGGCGATCTCGATCAGTCCCAGCACGCCGCCATAGAACTGCCGCGCGACGTCCTCAGCGCCGCGCGGCATGGCGATCTGCACATGGTCGATGTCGATGATCGCCATCCCGGCGCTATCGCATGGCGGCCGCGAGCGCCTGCTTGCAGCCGCGCGACAGGCGCGCCGCATTGGCCCGGAGGCAGGCCGCTCCATTGCCGCCACCGAGGCGGACCGTGCTGCAATAGCGGGCAAAGTCGGCCCGGCAATATTGGCGAACGAGCATCGCCTCCTGGCGCGGCGACATCTGCATCGGCGGTGGCGGCGGCGGTGCCGCAGCAACCGGCGGCTTCGGTGCGGCAGCCTTGGGCGCGGGCGCCGGCGCTGCGGCTGGCGCCGTTCCAGCCGGCGCCGGATTGGCCGCTGCCGGTGCCGCACCCGAGGCGGCGTTCACCGCCTGCTGACAGGCGGCCGAGAGCTTGGCGATGTTCTGTTGCAGGCATTGCAGCGCGGCTGATCCGCCAGGCGGCACGCTCGCGCAATTGGCGCGGTAATCGCTTTGACAGGATGATTTGATCGCCGATTGCTGCGCGCTGGTTGGCGCGGCTGACGCCATGCTCGCCAGCAGCGGCACGGCAATCACGGCTGCAAGCATCCGCTGGAAAGGAACGACGGCTCGCGACATGGGGGGTCCTCCTGAGGCCGGGTCGGCCCGGCGGCGGGCACGATGCACCGCGCCGCCGGGCCGCGCAATCAGCCTTCAGCGGTCGAAGCGGAAGATCGTCTCGGCAAGGCCGGGCACCGGCGACCGATAGGCGAACAGCCCGCCCGCGAGCCGCTCCAGGGGGCCGGAACCGCCCTGGGCCGTCGTCACATAAAGGGTCTTGAGGTCGTCGCCGCCAAAGGTGCAGTTGGTGACATTGCCGACCGGCATGTCGAGCACGCCGGATACCGTGCCTTCCGGCGAGATGCGCACGACGCAGCCGCCGCCATAGCGCGCATTCCACAGATGGCCCTCGGCGTCGATCTGCGATCCGTCCGGCGAGCCGCGATCGAAGCCGGTGAAATGGTCGCGCTCGCTGGAGAGGGCGCCGGTCGCCGCATCATAGTCGAACGCCCAGATCTCGTTCTTGAGCGTGTCGGCCGTATAAAAGCGGCCGCGCTCCAGATCCCAGGCCATGGTGTTGGTGATGCCGATGTCGCGCTTGATCGTCTCGATCGACCCATCGGACCGGACACGGTAAAGTGCGCCGAGCGGCGGGCCTGAGATGTCGACCGCGGAGCCGTCCGGCGCGACATTGTTGAACATCGAGCCGATTATGAGATCGCCGAACGGGTCGGGACGGCCGTCATTCAGCCGCGCGGCCGGCGTATTGGCCTCGGGCCGGGCGAAATCGGCGCGGGCATCCTTCGCCGGCTGCCAGAGAATGAGCCGGGAGCCGAGGGCGATGAGGAACGTGCCAGCGCGGTCGGTGATTCCGATCGCCGTCACCGGCTCGTCGAAGAACCAGCTGCGGACCGAGCCGCTTTCGGTGTCGAGCCGGTGGATCAGGAAGCGGTTGATGTCCGTCCAGTAGACGGCGCGCTCGGCTGCGTGCCAGACGACGCCCTCGCCGCAGCGGTCTCCCGCCGGCACGATGCATTGAGGTTCCGACATCCCATAATCTCCCTTTGGCCCATATCCTGCTTGATGATCGCCACTGCTTCGCGAGGCGCCCGGCACGATAAGGCAAACTCGTCGCAGGAGTTTTATTTCGATGCTCTAATTTTCTCCCTCAACATATGAAGCGGAATTGGCTAGGACACGCTTGTTCGGGCTTGGCCGGAATGTCCGGCATCGGGAAAGAGGGTTTTCATGACCAGTCGAATCATCGCCGTCGACCCCTTCGACCTCGTCGTGTTCGGCGCGACCGGCGATCTCGCCTATCGCAAGCTGCTGCCGGCGCTCTACCATCGCCATCGCGACGAGCAGATCCCCGAGGTGTCCCGGATCATCGCCGCATCGCGCCGCAAGCTCAGCGATGACGACTATCGCAAGCTCACCGAGGAGGCGCTGACCAAGTTCGTGCCGGCCGATGAGCGCGAACCCGAGCAGGTCGCCTCGTTCCTCGCCCGCATTTCCTACGTGTCCGTTGATGCCAAGATCGACGACGCCGGCTGGGCCGACCTCGCCCGCGTCCTCGAAGAGGGCAAGGATCGCGTCCGCGCCTTCTATCTTGCCGTGTCGCCGGATCTGTTCGGCGTGATCTGCGAGGGGATCGGCGCGCATGACCTGATCACGCCGCAGACGCGCGTCATCATTGAGAAGCCGATCGGCAAGAGCCTCAAATCGGCGACCGAGCTCAACGATGCCGTCGGCAAGGTGTTCGACGAGAGCCAGATCTATCGCATCGATCATTATCTCGGGAAGGAGACGGTTCAGAACCTGATGGCGTTGCGCTTCGCCAACGCCCTCTTCGAGCCGCTCTGGAACGCTGCTCATATTGATCACGTGCAGATCACCGTCGCCGAAAATCTCGGCGTCGAAAGCCGCGCCGGCTACTACGATACCGCCGGTGCGCTGCGCGACATGGTGCAGAATCACATCCTGCAGCTGCTCTGCCTCGTCGCCATGGAGCCGCCGAACCAGTTCGAGGCGGATGCGATGCGCGACGAAAAGCTGAAGGTGCTGCGCTCGCTGAAGCCGATCACGTCCAGCGATCTCGAGGCGGTCACGGTGCGCGGCCAGTATCGCGCCGGCGCATCGGCCGGCGGGCCCGTTCCCGGCTATCTGCAGGAACTCGGCCGCGACGATTCGATGACCGAGACCTTCGTCGCGGTGAAGGCCGAGATCGAGAACTGGCGCTGGGCCGGCGTGCCCTTCTATATCCGCACCGGCAAGCGGCTCCCGGCGCGCAATTCTGAGATCGTGGTCTCGTTCAAGGCGATCCCACATTCGATCTTCGGCAACGCGGCTGGCCAACTGGTCTCCAACCAGCTCGTCATGCGCCTGCAGCCGGACGAGGGCGTCCGCCTCTGGCTGATGATCAAGGATCCGGGCCCGGGCGGCATGCGGCTGCGCCATGTTCCGCTCGACATGAGCTTTGCCCAGACCTTCAAGGTGCGCAGCCCCGAGGCTTACGAACGGCTGCTGATGGATGTCATCCGCGGCAATGCCACGCTGTTCATGCGCCGTGACGAGGTCGAGGCGGCCTGGAAGTGGATCGACCCGATCCTCGATGGCTGGCAGGCGTCGCGCGAGGCGCCGAAGGCCTACACGGCCGGCACTTGGGGGCCCTCCGCGGCGATCGCGCTCATCGAGCGCGACGGGCGCACTTGGCACGAGGAAATCGAGTAGCGGCCCTTACGGGATCGCCGCATGCCGGGCGCGGTTGTGCCCGGCACAAAGTGGAGTTCAGCCATGACCATCCATCCGAAGGTTGCCGAAGTCACAGAGCGCATCCGCGCCCGCAGCGTGGCGAGCCGAGCGCTCTATCTGAAGCGCGTCGCCGCCGCCGCCAAGGCCGGCACGCGGCGCGGCTCGCTCGCATGCGGTAACCTCGCCCATGGCTTCGCGGCATGCGGTGTCGAGGACAAGGCGGCGCTGAAGGGCGACGTGGTGCCCAATCTCGGCATCATCACCGCCTATAACGACATGCTCTCGGCCCATCAGCCCTATGAGACCTATCCCGAGCTGATCCGCCAGGCGGCGCGCGAGGCGGGCGGCGTCGCGCAGGTGGCAGGCGGCGTCCCCGCGATGTGCGACGGCGTTACCCAAGGCCAGACGGGCATGGAGCTGTCGCTCTTCTCGCGCGACGCCATCGCGATGTCGGCGGCGATCGGCCTCTCGCACAACATGTTCGACGCGGCCGTCTTCCTCGGCATCTGCGACAAGATCGTGCCGGGCCTGATGATCGCTGCGCTCTCCTTCGGCCATCTGCCGACCGTGTTCATTCCGGCCGGGCCGATGACGACGGGCCTGCCAAATGGCGAGAAGGCGCGTATCCGCCAGCTTTATGCCGAGGGCAAGGTCGGCCGTGCGGAGCTTCTGGAGGCGGAAAGCGCCTCCTATCATGGCCCGGGCACCTGCACCTTCTACGGCACGGCCAACACCAATCAGATGATGATGGAGATTATGGGCCTGCATCTGCCCGGCTCGTCCTTCGTCAATCCGAATACGCCGCTGCGCGAGGCACTGACCAAGGCCGCGACCAAGCGGGCGCTTGCCATCACCGCGCTCGGAAACGAGTTCACGCCGATCGGCGAGATCGTCGACGAGAAGGTGATCGTCAACGGCGTCGTCGGCCTCAACGCGACCGGTGGCTCGACCAACCATACGATGCATCTCGTCGCGATCGCCAAGGCGGCGGGCATCCAGCTCACCTGGGACGATTTCTCCGATCTTTCGGATGCCGTGCCGCTCCTGACCCGCGTCTATCCGAACGGCCTTGCCGACGTGAACCATTTCCATGCGGCGGGCGGCATGAGCTTCCTGATCCGCGAATTGCTCGACGCAGGCTACCTGCACGAGGACGTCAAGACGATCTGGGGCAACGGGCTCGCGGCCTATACGGCCGAGCCGAAGCTCGATGCGGCCGGCGGCATTTCCTGGCAGGAAGGCGCGCGCGAGAGCCTTGACGAGAAGGTTCTGGCGCCAGTCGCCAAGGCGTTCCAGCCGACGGGTGGCCTCAAGCTGCTCTCCGGCAATCTCGGCCGCGCCGTCATCAAGATCTCGGCCGTGAAGCCCGATCGCCATGTCATCGAAGCGCCCGCCAAGGTGTTCGATGCGCAGGACGACCTCCTGACGGCCTTCAAGGCGGGCGAACTCACCGGCGATTTCGTGGCGGTCATCCGCTTCCAGGGCCCGAAGGCCAATGGCATGCCGGAGCTGCACAAGCTGACGCCCTCGCTCGGCATCCTGCAGGACCGTGGCCAGCGGGTGGCGCTCTTGACCGACGGCCGCATGTCCGGCGCCTCAGGCAAGGTGCCGGCGGCGATCCATGTCACGCCAGAGGCTCTGGCCGGCGGGCCGATCGCGAAGATCCGCGACGGCGACATGATCCGCATCGACTGCGCGACGGGCGCCCTCGAGGTGCTGGTCGATGCGGCGGAATTCGCGGCGCGCCCGGCTGCGCTCCGCCCTGAGGAAGAAGTCTATGGCATGGGACGCGAACTCTTCGAGATGTTCCGCGCCCATGCTGGCGCCGCCGAACACGGGGCTGGCGTATTCTGAGGCGGAACGAAATTCTACATAGGCGACTGGATTAGTCGCCTATGGGGCTCGGAACGATCGTGCCCTCAGGACAGCAGGTGGCGGCCTTTTGCCTGCCAGCGCCTTGGTCCTGAAGCTTTTTCGGCTGCCGGCGCCGCGTTCGGCGAGCCGGCGCTCTTGCAGTCAGTAGGAATGATTTTCCAAGGCGGGGTTCGCAATTGGAACCGCCTTTGTCGTGTTTGCGCTCGGCATTCACTAAATACCGTGCAAGAATTTCGCTCATTCCAATCCGAACGCGCTGCCGGAGATATCGATGGCGACTGCCCATCGGAGACTTTCGACCTTTCCGGCCTTCCACAAAGTGGAGGGACGCCGGGTCGTGATCGTGGGCGGCGGCGGCGAGGCTGCGGCGAAACTGCGTCTCCTGTCTGAAACCAGCGCAGCGCTGGTTCTCTTCGCGCCGGAACTGGACGACGAGGCTGCGGCCGACATCGCCGCGACCGGCGCCCGGCATGAGCCGCGCTGGCCCGAGGCCGCCGATCTCGGCGACGCCGCGCTCGTTTTTGCCGCAACCGGGGATCTTGCCCAGGACAGCGCGGTGCGCGATCTCGCCAAGGCCGCAGGCATCCCGGTCAATGTCGTCGATCGCCCCGATCTTTGCGATTTCTATGTTCCCGCGCTGGTCAACCGCGCTCCGCTGACGGTGGCGATTTCGACTGAGGGTGCCGCGCCGGTGCTGGCGCGCCATGTCCGTGCCAGGATCGAGCAGATGCTGGCGCCGGCGATCGGCGATCTCGCGCATCTGGCCGAAAGCCTTCGCGAGCGGGTCGCCGCGCGCATCCGGACCTCCGATGCCCGTCGTCGTTTCTGGGCGCATTTCTTCACCGGCCCTGCTGCGGCCAAGGTGCTCGCCGGGCAGATCGAGGACGTCGCGGCCGAAGCCGATGCGGCGATCGACGCCGGTGCGGCCAAGGGGCATGCTGGCCATGTCAGCCTCGTCGGCGCTGGTCCGGGCGCCGAGGATCTGTTGACGCTGCGCGCCGTGCGCCTGCTGCAGGAAGCCGACGTCATCGTCTACGACAAGCTTGTGCCGGAGGCCGTCGTCGCCATGGGCCGGCGCGATGCGCTGCGCATCTATGTCGGCAAGGCCAAGGGCATGCATGCCGCCAGCCAGGGCGAGATCAACGCCATCCTCGTTCGCGAGGCCCGCGATGGGCGCCGTGTCGTGCGGCTGAAGTCCGGCGATCCGCTCATCTTCGGCCGTGCCGGCGAGGAAATGGCGGCGCTTCGCGCGGCAGGTGTCCCCTTCGATATCGTGCCCGGCGTGACGGCTGCGATTGCCGCGGCGGCCGAGAACGAGATCCCCCTGACGCTGCGCGATGTCGCCTCGACCTTCGTGCTGGCGACCGGCCATGACATGCGCGGCGATACGCTGCCGGAATGGGCGGGCCTTGCGCTCGCAGGCTCGACCATCGCCGTCTATATGGGCCGCAGCGTCGCCTCCAAAGTGGCCGCGCGGCTCATCGAGAATGGTCTCGCCGCATCGACGCCCGTTGCCGTGATCGAGAATGCCTCGCGGTCCGATCGCAAGGCCTATGCCGGGCGGCTCGACGAACTGGCCAGCCTCGCTGACCGGCCGGAGATCGACGGTCCCGTCGTGATCATCGTCGGCCGCGTCATTGCCGAAAGCGCCCTCGGCGTCTCCCCTTTGCCGCTCGCCGCGATGGCGGCCTGACGGGCCCGAACGGAATATCATGAGCGATAGCATCATCACTGCGAACGATCTCGGCAACGGCCTCGTTGTCTTCCTGAAGGCTGATGGCGGCTGGTCGCAGCGTCTTGCCGATGCGCGCGTCGTCGGGCCCGACGCGCTGCCAGAGGCGGTCGCCTATGGCAAGGCACAGCACGATGCGCGCATCGTCGTGGAACCCTATGACATTGAGGTCACGGTCGAGAACGGTGTCCCGGTACCGGTTCGCCTCCGCGAGCGCATCCGCGCCGCTGGGCCCACCGTCGCTTATGGCGAGGCCGAGATCGCCGAGCGCGCCGCTTTGAGCAAGGCAGGTTGACGTCCATGTATCGTTATGACGAGTTCGACCAGGATTTCGTAACCGACCGCGTCGCGCAGTTTCGCGATCAGGTGGCGCGCCGTGTTTCGGGCGAGCTGACCGAGGACCAGTTCAAGCCGCTTCGGCTGATGAACGGCGTCTACCTTCAGCTCCACGCCTATATGCTGCGCATCGCGGTGCCCTATGGCACGCTCGACAGCCGCCAGATGCGGAAGCTCGCTCACGTCGCCCGCCGCTATGATCGCGGCTATGGCCATTTCACGACGCGGCAGAATCTGCAGTTCAACTGGCCGAAGCTCTCGGATATTCCCGACATCCTGGCCGAGCTCGCTTCGGTCGAGATGCATGCGATCCAGACCTCCGGCAACTGCATCCGCAACGTCACCGCCGATCATTTCGCGGGCGCTGCCGCCGATGAAGTCGCCGACCCGCGTCCCTATGCGGAGATTCTCCGCCAGTGGTCTTCGCTGCATCCCGAATTCGTCTTCCTGCCGCGCAAGTTCAAGGTCGCCGTCACCGGCGCCGAGCGTGATCGTGCGGCGATCCAGGTGCATGACATCGGCCTGCATCTGAAGAAGGACGAGAACGGCCGGCTTGGCTTTGCCGTCTATATCGGTGGCGGCCAGGGTCGCACGCCGATGATCGCCAAGAAGATCCGCGATTTCCTGCCGGAGGAGGACCTTCTCTCCTATTCGGAGGCGATCCTCCGCGTCTACAATCTGAACGGCCGGCGCGACAACAAGTACAAGGCCCGTATCAAGATTCTGGTTCATGAGACCGGTGCCGACGAGATATCGCGCCAGGTCGAGGAAGAATGGGAGCGCATCCGCCACGGCGCCCTCAAGCTGCCGCAGGGCGAGGTCGAGCGCATCCGCGAATATTTCGCTGCGCCGGCCGGTCTCGAGGCGGCGGCGCCGAGTTCTGACCTCGCCGCCGCACGCAAGGCGGATCCGGAATTCGACGCCTGGGTGCGGCAGAACACGATCCCGCATCGCGTCGCCGGCCATGTCTCGGCGACCATCTCGCTGAAGCCGATCGGCGGAACGCCGGGCGATGCGACAGCCGACCAGATGGATGTCGTCGCCGATCTCGCCGAGCGCTATGCGTTCGATGAGATCCGCGTCAGCCACGAGCAGAACCTGATCCTGCCGCATGTCGCCGAGGACAATCTCCGCGCTGTCTATGACGGGCTCGTCGCGGCGGGGCTTGCCACAGCCAATGCCGGGCTCGTCACCGACATCATCGCCTGCCCGGGCCTCGATTATTGCGCCCTTGCCAACGCCCGATCCATCCCGGTGGCGCAGCGCATCTCGCAGCGCTTCGGCGATATCGCCCGCCAGCGTGAGATCGGCGAGCTGAAGATCAAGATCTCAGGCTGCATCAACGCCTGCGGCCATCACCATGTCGGCCATATCGGCATTCTCGGCGTCGAGAAGAAGGGCGAGGAATTCTACCAGATCTCGCTCGGCGGCTCGGGCGACGAGAATTCGGCGATCGGCGACATCATCGGCCGCGGCTTCTCGACCGACGAGATCGTCGATGCGGTCGAGACCATCGTCGACACCTATATCGCCCGCCGCGCCGCGCCGGATGAGACATTCCTCGCAGCCTATCGCCGCCTCGGCCAGGCTCCGTTCAAGGAGGCGCTCTATGGCACGGCTTGATCCCGCTATCACAGGCGGCGCCGGCGGTGCGCCGCTGTTCGATCACGAGACGGCCGGCCTCGAGGACGCGGCCATCCTGAACGCCCGCTTCGGCCATCTCGCCTCGCGTGAGGCGGTCGCCAAGGCGCTCGAGCTTTTCGGCGAGAAGATCGCGCTCGTCTCGTCCTTCGGTGCCGAATCCTCGGTGCTGCTGCATCTCGTCGCCTCGGTCAGCCGCGACGTGCCGGTCGTGTTCATCGATACGCTGCGCCTCTTTCCCGAGACGCTGGCCTATCGCGATACGCTGGTCGAGCGGATCGGTCTCACGCATGTGCGCACGGTCACGCCGGACGAGGCCGTGCTCAAGGCCAAGGATCCCTACAAGGCGGCCTGGATGAGCAATGCCGACCTCTGCTGCCATATCCGCAAGACAGAGCCGCTCGCCCGCGCGCTGACGGGCTTCGATGCGTGGTTCACCGGCCGCAAGCGCTTCCAGGCGGCGACCCGCGCGAGCATCCAGCTGTTCGAGCAGGACGGCACGCGCGTGAAGGTCAATCCGCTCGCCACGTGGTCATCGGCCGAGCTGAAGGCCTATATCGCCGACAATGACCTGCCGGCGCATCCGCTCGTCGCCGAGGGCTATCCCTCGATCGGCTGCGTGCCCTGCACGTCGAAGGTCAAGCCGGGAGAAGACGAGCGCGCCGGTCGCTGGCGCGGTCTCGACAAGGTCGAATGCGGCATTCATCTCGGCGAAGCCGACGGCAGCGGAATCTGAGGCGGGATAGAATGGCACTTTGGAAGCACGGCCGCTTTGTCGAGGACGCCTTTGTGCGCCTTGCCGACGACGCGGAAATTCCCGGCGGCGGTGCCGTCATCGTGTCGCTGGCGCGCTTCCGCGCCGAGCGTGACACGCTTCTCGGGCGTGACGCGCCGCTCGGCATCGTGATCGAACCCGGCGCCGACTGGACGGACATCATCGCCGACCTGCCGCGGCTTGCCGTCGTGGCGGCCGACCTGCCGAAATTCGCCGATGGCCGCGCGTTCTCGATCGGCCGGCTGCTGCGCGATCGCGACGGCTTCACGGGCGAGCTTCGCGCCGTCGGCGCGTTCTTCCTCGACCAGATCCCGTTCCTGAAGCGGGTCGGGTTTGATTCCTTCGCAACCGACGACCCGTTGGTCATTCGGGGGCTGGAAGAGGGACGCTGGCCGGAGGTCGCCGAATATCTCCAGCCCGCCGCCGACAATGGCGAACAGATGGCCGGCAAGCGCCCCTGGGCGCGACGCCCGGTCAGCGGCGGGAGTGCGCAGTCTTGAAGCTTTTCGTCACCGATCAGGAAGGCGGCGAGCACGAATTGGAGGCGCTGGAGGGCTGGCGCGTCATGGAGGTGATCCGCGACTGGGGCCTGCCGATCAAGGCCGAGTGCGGCGGCGCGCTCGCCTGCGCCACCTGCCATGTCTATGTCGATCCGGAATGGTTCGATCGCCTCGTTCCGATGAGCGAGGAGGAGGAAGAGCGGCTCGACGACGCCATGCTGGTGAAGGCGAATTCGCGGCTCTCCTGCCAGATCCTGATGTCGGACGAGCTGGACGGGCTCCGCGTGCGCCTCGCGCCCGGCAGCGAGCCCTAACACCGGATCAACGTTCAGGTCTCCGCCGGAAATCCTCGGGGGCAAGGCCGGTCGCCTTGCGGAAGGCGCGCGCAAAATTCGCCGGCGCCGAATAGCCGAGCTCGGCCGAGATATCGGTCACCGACGCGTCTGTTCCGCGCAGCAGCTCGCCGGCCCGCTTGGCGCGGATCGAATTGCCGAGACTGCGGAAATCCGTCCCGTATTCCTGAAGCGACCGCTGTAGCGTCCGCGTGCTGATGTCGAGCGCATGCGCCGCGCCGTCGAGCGAAACGGTCCCGGCCAGCACCTGCGTCCAGATCTGCGCTGAGACGACACCGATCAGATCGCCGCGGCTCGAGGGATCGAGCCTTGCGCGGGCAAGATCATCGACGGTGATCAGCCGCCGCCCGGGCGACCGCGGGCGCGTCGCGCCGAGAAGACCGGCCCGAAACCAGATCGCAGCCGCAGGCGCATCGAAGACCACCGGGCAGCCGAACGTCTCTTCAAAACGGGCGGCGGCCGGCGGCCGCGCAATGTTGAAATCGATGCGCACCGGCCTCCATGTCGGCCCGGCAAAGGTCCGGCAGAGATCGAGCATGACGGCGATCGCGCCCGAGGCGACATGGATGTAGGCAGGGCTGCCGCGCGCGGCGCTGACATAGGCGAGGCGCGCCATGCCGCCCTCGACCGACAGCGCCACGACTTCGCCGCAGCTGTGATAATCGATCGTCGCCGAAGCCCGATCGATCGCTGAGGCGAGCGTGTCGCCCGCGAGCACATAGTCACCCCAGCAGCCATAGCTGGCCAGGCTGAGATGCGGCGCGATCATGAGCCCGAGATAGGCCTCCTTCGTCCGCCGTTCGATCTCGCTGAGAAAGGCGGTCATCGTCGCGTGCGGAATGAAGCAGTCGCGATCCTCGATCAGTTCGATGTCGAGCATCGCCGCGCGGTTGGCGTGCTGCAGCACCGTCTCCCCGAAGGCATGGCGCACCAGCGCCGGCACCCCGGCGAGCGCCGTGACCGAAATCATGGTCGGCGTGCCGGCATCGCCCTCCCGGGGAAGCCGTCGCGGCACTGGCGCAAAATGAGTGGTGGGCCCGAGCAATGCTGTCCATTCCTCTGCGGGCCGGGCGAGCGGCGCTCGCCCGAAGCGCACAGAATACTGGCATACCGGTCGCGGCGGCGCGAGCGGGTATGTGTTTGGAAAAACGGGGACATTCGATGCGTAGGATTTCTGGATTATTGCTCGCTGCAGGCATGGCGATGTCTTCCGGGGCGGCGCAGGCTGTGACGGTCGACGAGGCGAAGACGATCGCCATGGACGCCTATATCTACGGCTATTCGCTTGTCACCACCGAGGTGACGCGGGTGCAGATGACCAATGTCGCCGAGGCCAACGGTCTGCAGGCGCCGATGGGTCAGTTCGGCAATGTCAAACGCTACCCGCCGGCCGATTATCGCGGCGTCTCGGCGCCCAATGCCGATACGCTCTATTCGCTCGCCTGGATGGATCTCGACAAGGAGCCTTGGATCTTCTCGCATCCGGACATGGGCGACCGGTTTTTCCTGTTCCCGACCTATGATCTCTGGATGCCGGTGATCGCTTCTCCGGGCTCGCGGACGACCGGCGGCAAGGCGGCGAGCTATCTGCTGGCCGGCCCCGGCTGGAAGGGCGAGGTTCCCCAGGGCGTGACGAGGATCGATGTCCCCACCCGCTATGTCCTGATCCTCGGTCGCACCTATGCCAATGGCACCGAGAAGGACTATGAGGCGGTGAACGCGCTGCAGGCGCAGTACGATATCCGGCCGCTCTCGAGCTTTGGCAAGGCGGACTATGTCTTCAAGGCGCCGCCGGTCGATCCGAACCCTGGATTCTCGATGACCGACAAGCCGCAGGAGGTCATCTTCGGCATGGGCACCGAGGGTTACTTCAATCGGCTGGCCAAGCTGATGTGCCACGATGCTCCGCCCGCTCCGGAAGACGCTCCGATCGTCGCGGAGATGGCCAAGATCGGCATCGAGCCCTGCAAGCCTTTCAGCCTTTCCGCGCTCGGACCGGACGCGGCTGCGGCGTTGCAGGATCTGCCGCAGCAGGCGCTCGACCATCTCGCCAAGAACGAGTCGGCGATGGGTGTGGAAGAGAAGGGCTGGATCTTTACCAAGGGTCTTGGCGCTTATGGCACGGACTATCTGAAGCGCGGGCTCGTCGCAGCTTTCGGCTGGCCTGCCAATCTGCAGGACGACGCGGTCTATCCCTATACGCAGGCGGACAAGGACGGACAGCCGCTCACCGGCGCCCACAAATATACGCTGACCTTCGCCAAGGGGCAGGAGCCGCCGGTCAATGGCTTCTGGTCGATCACCATGTATGAGGTCGACCAGGGCTGGTGGTTCGTTCCGAACGCGCTCAACAAGTTCACGGTCAGCCCGCGCGACAATCTCGTTCCGAACGCCGACGGTTCCGTGACGCTCTATTTCCAGAATGAATCGCCCGGCAAGGACAAGGAAGCGAACTGGCTTCCGGCCCCCAAGGGCGCGTTCCTGCCGATGATCCGGATGTACTGGCCGAAGGAGAAGAGCCCGTCCATCCTCGACGGCAGCTGGCTGCCGCCGCAGATCGTCAAGCTGGACTGACGGACGGGCGGCGAGACCGATCGCCCCCGCACTTTGCAAAGCCCGGCCAGATCCGAGCGGTCGCTCGGCTGGCCGTGGCAGGCTCGAAGCGCAGTGCCATCGCTGCCTGCGCGCCTGTCACGCCCGCTTCGCCTGTGCTATGCGAGTGTCGCGAATTCGCCGTTTCAATCCGAAGGTGCATCCATGTCCGATCTCGTCGCCATCGTCTATCCGTCGCTGGAAAAGGCAGAAGCTGTCCGCCAGGAATTCCTGACGCTGCAGAAGGAATATCTGATCACCCTCGATGACGCGGTCATCGCGGTGAAGACCGACGACGGCAAGATCAAGCTGCACCAGATGGTCAACACGACCGCCACCGGCGCCGCCTCGGGCAGCTTCTGGGGCCTTCTGGTCGGCATGGTCTTCCTGATGCCGGTCGTCGGCGTCGTCATCGGCGCTGCCTCCGGTGCGCTCGGCGGCCTGCTCGCCGATTTCGGCATCAACGACAAGTTCATGAAGGACCTGTCGGAATCGATCCAGCCCGGCAATGCCGCGCTGTTCCTGCTGATCCGCTCGATGACCGCCGACAAGGTTCTGGAAGAAATCCAGGGCTATGGTGGCGTCGTGCTCAAGACCTCACTCGACAACGACAAGGAAACCGCGCTGCGCAACGCGCTGGCCGGTCACGCCCATGTCGACGCCCCGCTCGCGCCGCCGGCTCCCTCGGTCTGAGCCGCGACAACAGCTTCGCGCGGGACTTTCGATGGCGCGTCCGCGCGCCATCGTTCCGTCGAGCCACACCCTTGAAGATCGCCTGCCTCCACACGCATGAGAGCAACGCAGCCGGCTTCGATGCCGCCGCGGCGGAGCTTTGTTTGCCGCCCGGCCTCCTCGTGCATGCCGTTCAGCCGGAACTGCTTGCCGAGGCCGAGCGCAAGGGCGGGCTGACGGCGGACGTCGTCAGCCGGACGGTCGAGGCGCTGCTGGCCTTGACCGAGGGTGCAGATGCCGTCCTCCTGACCTGCTCGACGCTTGGTCCTGCGGCCGACGATGCCGCGAGCAGAGCGTCCGTGCCGATCCTTCGCGCCGATGCCGCGCTGGCCATGGAGGCCGTCGCCGGCGGGGGACGGGTCGTCGCGCTCTGCGCCGTCGCCACGACGATCGCGCCGACGACGAAGCTCTTCACAGAAGCCGCCGCGCAAACGGGCGCCATCGTTGAAATCCGCATGGTCGATGGCGCATGGGACCTGTTCCGCGCCGGTCGCCGCGAGGACTATCTCGCCGCCATCGCGGCCGCGGCCGATGCCGCCTGTCGCGAGGGTGCGTCGATCGTCGCATTCGCGCAGGCCTCGATGGCCGGCGCCGCCGCGCTCGTGACGGCCGGACCCCGGCCGCCGTCGAGCCCGCTTGCAGGATTGCGCCGGGCCGTTGCGGCAGCTCAGTCCAGCGTCCTGCGATAGCGCAGAAGCGCGATCGCTCCGACCGCCAGCCAGAAGGCGGCCAGCGGCCAGATTTCGCCGACGAGATCGGCCGGACCGGCACCTTTCAGCATGATTCCCCTGACCGAGCGGATGTAATGCGTCAGCGGCAACACGGCGCCGATCACCTGCGCCCAATCCGGCATGCCCCGGAACGGGAACATGAAGCCTGACAGGAGGATCGAGGGCAGGAACCAGAAGAAGGTCATCTGCATCGCCTGCATCTGCGTCTTGGCGATGGTGGAGAAGGTGTAGCCGAGCGTCACATTCGCCGCGATGAACAGGAATGTGATGCCGATCAGAAGCGCCAGTGATCCCTGCATCGGCACCGCGAACAGGACGCGCGCGCAGACGATGATGATCGCCACCTGCAGCGTTCCGATGCCGATATAGGGCACGATCTTGCCGATCATGATCTCGAACGGCGTCGCCGGTGTCGCCATCAGGTTTTCGAGCGTGCCGCGCTCGCGCTCCCGCGTCAGCGCCAGCGCCGTCATCAGGATCGTCGTCATGGTGAGGATGGTGCCGAGGAGCCCCGGGACAATGTTGTAGGCGGTGATCCCCTCGGGATTGAAGCGGCGATGGACAACGATATCGACCGGCGAGGCGCCTGCGGCTTCCGCCGCAAGCGGCCCGGTCAGCACGGTCGAGAGCGCCGAGGCCAGGATTTCCGGCAGCCCGGCCAGCGCATTGGCCGAGGCGGAGGGATCGGTGGCATCGGCCTCGATCAGCAGTTGCGGGCGCAATCCGCGCGCGAGATCCCGCTCGAAGTCCGGCGGAATCGAGATCACATAAGCGGCGCTGCCATCGACGAGCGCGCGGCTGGCCTGCTCCTCGCTGACGAAGCCGGGCCGAAGCGCGAAATAGCGCGACGTGGCGAGCGCCGTCATGACGGCGCGTACTCCGGGGCCATTGTCGGCTGACGTGACGAGGGTCGGCAGTTCCTTGGGATCGGTGTTGATGGCATAGCCGAACAGCACCAGCTGCATGATGGGAATTGCGAGGATCATCGCGAAGGTCATCCGGTCGCGCTTCAGCTGGATGAATTCCTTGATCATCATCGCGAGGACCCGCGAGAGCGAAAAGGCGGAGGATGCACTCACGCCTTGCCCCCGTTGCTCGTGCGGTCCGCGACCGAGGCCTGCTGCATGAGGCGGATGAACACATCCTCGAGCCCGGTTGCTCCAGGTGCCGCGGTGACGCCGCCGCCGACCTCGGCTACCGCCGCATCGACCGCCTGCTTCAGCAGCGCGGCGTCGGGCCCGACGACATGGAGGTCGTTGCCGAAGGGGGCGACCTGCTCGACCCCATCGCGCCCCTGCACCAGCGCCGCAATCTTGTTCACATTGGCGCCCGAGACGATGATCGTCGAAAGCCCTGAGCGCGCGATGACCTCGGCGACGGTTCCGCGCGCGACGATCCTTCCATAGGCGATATAGACGATGCGATGGCAGCGCTCGGCCTCGTCCATGTAATGGGTCGAGACGAGCACGGTCAGCCCCTCGGCGGCGAGACGATGGATCTCGTCCCAGAATTCGCGCCGCGCCTGCGGATCGACGCCGGCCGTCGGCTCGTCGAGCAGCAGCAGCTTCGGCTGATGCATGACGGAAGCGGCCAATGCCAGCCGCTGCTTCCAGCCGCCCGAGAGCGAGCCGGCGAGCTGGTCGCGCCGCCGTTCGAGGCCGAGCCGGGCGATCGTCTCGGCAACGCGCCGCGGCCGGTCGTCGAGGTCATAGACCCGCGCCACGAAGTCGAGGTTTTCGCGGATCGTCAGATCCTCGTAGAACGAGAAGCGCTGCGTCATGTAGCCGACTTCGCGCTTGATCCGCGTCGACTGGGTGAGGATGTCGAGCCCGAGGCAGGTGCCGCTGCCGGCATCCGGCTTCAACAGTCCGCAGATCATGCGGATGGTCGTGGTCTTGCCGGAGCCATTCGGGCCTAGAAAGCCGACGATCTCGCCGCGGCGGACATCGAGCGCGACGTCGTCGACGACCGTGCGGCCGTTGAAGCGCTTGGTGAGGCCGACGATCGAGATGACCGTATCGTCGCCGGGCTCCTTCACGGCGTGACGCCTGCGAGCGTGACGTCGAGCGGCTGTCCGGGCGCGAGCGACAGGGCGTCACCCTCGGGCCGCGCCTCGATCCGGTAAACCAGTTTGGCGCGGCTCGCCGTCGAATAGATCACAGGTGGCGCAAACTCGGCGCTGCTGGCCATCCGTGTCACGGTCGCCGCAAGTCCAGGCGCGCAGCCGTCGCAGGAGAGCGTGACGCGATCGCCGGGATGGACGGCCGCCCGCTGCGGCTCCGCCAGGAAGGACACGACCTTGCGGTTTTCGGGTGGCAGTAGCGAGACGACGGGGCTGCCGGCTGGAACCATTTCGCCCACCCGGAAAAGCGTATCGTCGACCAGGCCGCTGGCCGGTGCGGCAATCGCACGGCGCGCCAGCCGGGTCTTTGCCGCTGCGACGGCCGCCTCGCGCGCCGACAGCGTCTGGCGGGCGGCATCGATGACATCGGGCCGCGCCGGCAGCCGCGCGACGGCGAGGTTGCGTGTCGCTGCATCGACGCGGGCATTGGCAGCGTCGAGATCGGCCCTCGCCTGATCGAGGGCGGCAGCCGAGGAAACGGCACGCGTCTCCAGCGCCTGGTTGCGAGTATAGGTCTTCTGCGCCGCCTGTTGCTGCGCTTCGGCTTCGTCGAGTTGCGCCTGGAGCACGGCAATCTCTTCGGGCCGCTTGCCGCTGGTGAGGTCGTCAAGGTTCGCCGCCGCGGCCGCGCGCTCGGCCTCGGCCTGCGAGAGCGCGGCCCGTTCATCGCGATCATCGAGCTTGAAGAGCGGCGCGCCAGCGGCGACCTGCTGGCCCTTCGCGACGGAAAGCGAGACCAGCCGCCCGATCGCCTCCGGCCCGATGCGCACGAAATCGCCCTCGACATAACCCTGGACAGTCGGCGATGCGCTGCCATTGCCGCAACCTGCGAGAAAGCCAAGCAGCGCCGCGGCTGTCGCGGCGCGGCCGAGGAACCGGCCGGCAGGCCCCAACACGCCCATGCGCATCATGGCTGTGGCGCCTCCGCGGCGACGCCGACGATGCGATCGATGTTCTCCGTGATGATGCGCATGATGCTGCCGCGGTCGGCTGGCGAAAGATCGTCGCGTCCCATCACCCGAAGAACCAGGGGCTGGGCGACCCGGAACACCTGGACCTGGCCGATCAGCGTGAAGACGCGAATGCTCGTCTCATCGCTTTCGGGATCGCTGTCGGTGAGCACGCCGACCAGCCGCCCGAGCAGTGCATGCACCGGCGCCATGAAACCGACGATGATCTCGAGGACGGGCGAGGGCTCCATCTGCTCGCGGACGACGAACCGCGCCCAGCTCTCCGCCTCCTTGACCCCCAGCATGGCCATCATATGCGCCTCCACGATCTGCTGCAGCAGCCGTCGTGCCATGGCCTTGTCGGGCGCACCTTGCGATAACGCATGCGAAGCATCGGCGATCGTCGCCCCGATGCGCTGGCCGATCTCGCCGGTGACATGCTCGGCCACCGCGCGGTGCAGACCTTCCTTGCTGCCGAAGTGATAGACGATCGCGGCGAGGTTGGCGCCGGCGCTGCGAGCGATGTCGCGTGTCGAGGCCGCCTGAAATCCCTGCTGGCCGAAGATGTCGAGCGCCGCCGCGATCAGCCGCTGCCGCGTCTCGGTGCCGCGATCCTGGCGGGCGCGCTGATAGTGGCGAGATCGCTCGGCCATAGCCGTTGCCGGCAATCCACTCTCGGTCATCGCGACGCTCCACGCCTTGTCCTGCGACGGGAGACTGACCGATGAAAGAGACTAAGTCAATCAATCGAATGAACATAATTGATGGAGATCAGGTTCCTCTTGCGATTGTATCAAGTCTGACAGACACTCATTCCACCGCAACGAGAAGATGGGGCTCTTCCATGTCGGTCTATCTGCTTGCATTGCTGATCGGCATCGTCGCGGGGCTGCGCGCGATGACCGCGCCCGCCGCGGTAAGCTGGGGCGCTTATCTCGGCTGGATCGGGGTTTCCGGGTCCTGGGCCGCGTTCATGGGGCACTGGATCGCCGTGCTCGTGTTCACACTGCTCGCCCTCGTCGAACTGATCACGGACCAGCTCCCCTCCACCCCCAGCCGCAAGGTGCCGATGCAGTTTGGCGCGCGGATCGTCAGCGGCGCGTTCTGTGGCGCGGTGATCGGAACGGCGGGCGGCATGCTTGTGGGCGGGCTCATCGCCGGCGCGATCGGCGCGGTGATCGGCACGCTGGGCGGCGCCGAAGTCCGCGGGCGTCTCGCGCGCGCCTTCGGCAAGGACCTGCCGGCCGCATTGATCGAGGATGCCGTGGCGATCGTCGCCGCCTTCCTGATCGCATCCGCCGTCGCATGACGAGGCGCTTCGACGCCATCGTCATTGGCGGAGGGCAGGCGGGCATCCCGCTCGCCGGCCGCCTGTCCGCCGCCGGGATGAGTGTGGCGCTGATCGAGCGCAAGCTCGTCGGCGGCACCTGCGTCAATACCGGCTGCACCCCGACCAAGACGATGGTCGCGAGTGCCGAGGCGATCCACACCGCCCGGCGTGGTGCGGATTACGGCTTTACCGTCACGGGCGATATCCGCGTCGATCTCAAGGCGGTGATGGCCCGCAAAGACGCCGTGGTCGCGAAGTCGCAGGCAGGCCTCGCGGCCTGGATCGACGGCATGGCCAATTGCACGCTGATCGAGGGCCATGCCCGTTTCGAGAGCGCGCGGACCGTGCGGGTCGGAGACGAGTTGCTCGAGGCCGAGCGCATCTTCATCAATACCGGCGGCCGTGCGTTGGTGCCGGACCTGCCGGGCGTCGATGACGTCCAGTTCCTCACCAACACCTCGATTCTGCAGCTCGAGGAGTTGCCCCGCCATCTGGTGGTGATCGGGGGCAGCTATATCGGGCTCGAATTCGGCCAAATGTTCCGCCGCTTCGGCAGCAAGGTCACGATCGTCGAGAAGGGGCCGCGCCTGATCGGCCGCGAAGACGAGGATGTCTCGGCGGCGGTGAAGGATATCCTCGAGGCCGAGGGGATCGGCATGCGGCTGGATGCCGAGTGCATCCGGTTGCGGCCGGATGGAGCCGACATCGTCGTCGGCGTCGACTGCACGTCGGGCGACCGCGAACTCAAGGCCTCGCATGTGCTGCTCGCCGTCGGCCGCCGTCCGAACACCGATGATCTCGGTCTCGACAAGGCCGGGGTCGAGCTCGATGGGCGCGGCTTCATCAAGGTCGACGATGCGCTTGCCACCAGCGTCCCCGGCATCTGGGCGCTGGGTGACTGCAACGGCCGCGGCGCCTTCACGCATACCTCCTACAACGATTTCGAGATCGTCGCGGCCAACCTGCTCGACAATGATCCGCGCCGCGTCTCGGATCGTGTCGAGGCCTATGCGCTCTATGTCGATCCGCCGCTCGGCCGCGTCGGCATGACCGAGGCGGCCGTGCGCAAGAGCGGCCGCAAGGCTTTGATCGGCACGCGGCCGATGAGCCGCGTCTCTCGCGCCACCGAGAAGGGCGTCAGCGAGGGCTTCATCAAGATCCTCGTCGATGCCGAGACCAAGCTCTTCCTCGGCGCATCGATCCTCGGCGTGACCGGCGACGAGGTCGTGCACGGCATCCTCGATCTCATCTATGCCAAGGCGCCCTATACGGTGCTCGCGCGCTCGGTGCCGATCCACCCCAATGTCTCGGAATTGCTGCCGACCGTGGTGCAGGAGCTGAAGCCGCTGGTGTGATCGCTTACTTCAGATGCGGTCGCGCAGCGCATACCAGCTCATGCCGGCAACCAGCGCCGGCCAGCGCAGCAGCTTGCCGCCGGGAAAGCGCGGGCAGGGCAGGGCGGCGAAGCTGTCGAGGCGGCCGGGATTGCCGAGGATGGCGTCGGCGATGATCTTGCCGCCATAGGGCGCGAGCGCGACGCCCTGGCCCGAATAGCCGGACGCTGCATAGACGCCCGGCCGCAGCCGGCTGAGAAATGGCAGGCGGTTGACGGTGACGGCCAGCGTCCCGCCCCAGGCATGGTCGATGCGGATATCGCGGAGGCCTGGATAGATGCCGAGGAGATGCCGGCGAACGAAGGCGAAGATGTCGGCCGGGTCACTGCGCGAATAGGTCTCGCCGCCGCCAAACAGGATGCGGCCGTCGCTTGTCGGCCGCCAGTAATAGACGACGAAGCGTGAATCCGAGACGGCTTCGCCGCCCGGGATCAGCCCGCCGGGCATGCCGGCTCCGATCGGCTCTGTCGTCAGGATGAAATTCTTGATCGGCATCGCCCGCGTCTCGGTCTCCTGGTCGATGCCGTCGAGCAGGCCATTGCCGGCGAGGATGACGATGTCGGCGCGGATGGAACCGCGCGAGGTCACCAGCAGCGGCTTCATCCCGTCGTCGAGCCGGATGGCTGGCGTGTCTTCATGGAGACTGGCCCCGGCCATCACGGCGGCCCGCGCCAATCCTTGCGCGAATTTCAGCGGATGCAGGTGGCCGGCCGTTGCGTCGTAGCGGCCGCCGAAATAGGCGTCGGTACCAATCATCGCCGCGAGGCGATCCGGCTCGATCCATTCGGCATGCGCATAGCCGTAGTCATCATTCAGCTTGTCGACATAGTGCCGTTCCTCCGAGACGAGCCGGCGCTTGTGCACCGCTTCGATAAGGCCCGGCCGCCATTCGGCGTCGATCTGGTGCTTGTCGATCAGGTGATGGACGAGGGCCTTGGCTTCTTCGGCAAGCGTCCAGAGTTCATGCGCCGCCGGTCGTCCGAGCCGGCGCTCCAGCCAGTCCTGATCGCGGCGCTGGCCAGTATGCAGTTGGCCGCCATTGCGCCCCGAGGCGCCGGAACCGATGCGGTTCGCCTCGACGAGCACGGTCTCGATGCCGGCCTCGGCGAGATGAAGCGCCGCCGAGAGGCCGGTATAGCCGCCGCCGACGATCGCGACATGCGCCTTGCGGTCGCCATCCAGCGGCGGAAAGGCAAGCGTCTTGTCGGCCGTCTCGGCATACCAGGACGGGGCGTGCGGCGCGGTCATCCGCCGGCGACGTTCTGTGTCAGCGCTTCGCGCATCTTGACGAAGCGAAGCTGTCCGTCCGGCATCAAGCCGTCCGGCTGCCAGCCGAGATGCGCGTAAAATCCGTGCGCGCGGATGCCGGGAGCAGCGCCCGCCTCGAGCCAGGCGGAGGCGACGCCGCGCTCGTGCAGAAACGCCTCGGCATGGGCGAGCAGCAGCCGGCCGAGGCCGAGGCCTTCGAAGTCCGGCAGGACGAACATCGCGAAGATGTTGCCCTCGGCGCTGTCTGCGATCGAGATGCCGGCATCGATGCCGTCGACGCTGGCGATGAAGGCGCGGCCGGTGGTCCGCAGCAGATCGGCGATGACGTTGGGCGTGATGCCATAATCCGCCATCTGTTCCAGCGTCATATGGTTTTCGCGGACGCTGGTCCTGATGGCATTGAGGATCGGCACCTCGTCGGGCGTCGCGATGCGGACCGTGATCGTCATGCGAGACCGAGCCGCTTCAGTTCGGCATGGGTGTCGTCGAGCGTCTTCGAAGCCACCGCGATCAGATGGTCGGCCTCCTCATGGCTCAGCGTCAGCGGCGGCGACAGGATCAGCGAGTCGCGCACGGCGCGCATGACGAGGCCGTTGCGGAACGAGAAGTCGCGCGCGATGGTGCCGACCTTGCCGACATCGGGGAAAACCACGGTCCGCGACGGCTTTTTTGGCACCAGTTCGAGTGCGCCCATCATGCCGGTCATCCGCGCCTCGCCGACCAGAGGATGGTCGCCCAGCGCCAGCCACTTCTTCTGCAGATAGGGCCCGATGTCGTCGCGTACGCGCTCGACCAGCTTCTCGTCCTCGATGATGCGCAAGTTTTCGAGCGCCGCCGCAGCCGCGACCGGATGGGCGGAATAGGTGAAGCCGTGGTTGAAGTCACCGCCCGGGCCGATGATCACTTCGGCGACCTTGTCGGAGACCATCACGCCGCCGATCGGCAGATAGCCGGAGGAAAGCCCCTTGGCGATCGGCATCAGGTCGGCCTCGATGCCGAAGGTCTCGGAGCCGAACCAGTTGCCCGTGCGGCCAAAGCCGGTGATGACCTCGTCGGCGACGAGCAGGATATCGCGACCCTTCAAGATGCGGGCGATCTCCGGCCAATAGGTTGATGGCGGGATGATCACGCCGCCGGCGCCCTGGATCGGCTCGGCGACGAAAGCGCCGATCTTGTCCTCGCCGATTTCGTCGATCGCCGTTTCCAGCGCACGCGCGGCGATGATGCCGAATTCCTCGGGGCTCGCATCGCCACCCTCGCCGAACCAGTAGGGCTGGGCAATATGATGGATGCCCGGGATCGGCAGGCCGCCCTGCTCATGCATCGGCTTCATGCCGCCGAGGCTGCCGCCGCCCATGGTCGAGCCGTGATAGGCGTTGTGGCGGGCGATCAGGATCGACTTCTCCGGCTTGCCGCGCGTCGCCCAGTAATGGCGCACCATGCGGATGACGGTGTCATTGGCCTCGGAGCCGGAATCGACGAAGAAGACGTGGTTGAACTGCGGCGGGGTCAGTCGCGCCAGCGTCTCGGCGAGCGCGATCGCCGGCGGATGCGTCGTCTTGAAGAAGGTGTTGTAGAACGAAATCTCGGCCATCTGGCGCTGGATCGCCGCGGCGATCTCGGGCCGGCCATGGCCGATATTGACGCACCAGAGCCCGGCCATGCCGTCGAGGATGCGATTGCCGTCCGAATCCCAGATCCACGACCCTTCGCCGCGCACGATGACGCGGCTACCCTCGGCATTCAGCGCCTTCATGTCCGAGAAGGGGTGAATGTGATGCGCGGCGTCGCGGGCGCGATAGTCGGCGGTCAAGTTGGAAAGCGGCGTCCTTGGCGTGGTCATAGGTCTCTCTCTGTCATTGCCGGGCTTGACCCGGCAATCCAGCCTTTCTCTCTGCCCGACAGGATAGGCTGGATTGCCGGGTCAAGCCCGGCAATGACAGCGCTCCGAAACGTCGCCGCTCACACATTCAGCAGCAGATATTCCCGCTCCCACGGGCTGATGACCTGCATGAACGTCTCGTATTCGGCCTGCTTGATCGCGCGGTAGGTCGAGACGAACCGCTTGCCGAAGATCTCGACCAGTTCCTCGCATTCCTCGAACAGCGACACGGCCTCGAGGATCGAGCGCGGCAGGTCGATCTCGTCCGAATTCGCCGATCCTGTGACCGGCTCGGCCGGCTTCAGCCCCTCGATGAGGCCGAGATAGCCGCAGGCGAGCGAGGCCGCGATCGCGAGATAGGGGTTGGCGTCGGAGGAGGGCAGCCGGTTTTCAAGCCGCCGTCCGGCCGCCGTCGAGTTCGGCACGCGCAGACCGACCGTGCGGTTGTCATAGCCCCACTGGGTATTCACTGGTGCCGAAGAGGAGCGGACGAGGCGGCGGTAGGAATTCACATAGGGCGCCAGCATGCACATCACCGCCGGCAAATATTTCTGCGAACCGCCGATGAAGGCGAAGAACTGCGGCGTCGGGTCGCCATCCTCGTCGGAGAAGATGTTGCGCCCGGTTTCGAGATCCACCACGGACTGGTGGATATGCATCGCCGAGCCCGGCTCGCGCGACATCGGCTTGGCCATGAAGGTCGCATACATATCGTGCCGCAGCGCCGCCTCGCGCAGCGTGCGCTTGAATAGGAACACCTGATCGGCCAGCGCCAGCGGGTCGCCATGCAGGAGATTGATCTCCATCTGCGCGGCGCCTTCCTCGTGGATCAGCGTATCGATCTCGAGGCCCTGAGCAGCCGAGAAGTCGTAGATGTCGTCGAAGAGATCATCGAACTCGTTGATCGCGGCGATCGAATAGGACTGCCGCGCTGCCTCGGGCCGGCCGGAGCGCCCTGTCGGCGGCTCCAGCTGATAGTCGGGGTCGGTGTTCGGCTTGACGAGATAGAACTCGATCTCGGGCGCCACCACCGGGTTCCAGCCCTGGCGATGATAGAGATCAACCATGCGGCGCAGCACCTGGCGCGGTGCGGTTTCCACCGGCCGGCCATCGCGGTGATAACCGTCATGGATCACCTGCGCGGTCGGATCGCTCTCCCAGGGCACGACGGCGAGCGTCGAGAAATCCGGCTCGAACAGGATGTCCTGGTCGGCGGCGTCGCTGACATAATCCTCATCGTCGGGGGGATAGTCGCCGGTGATGGTCTGGGTCAGAATTGAGCCCGGCATCGACATGATCGGGCCGGCGAGGAACTTCGAAACCGGCATCATCTTGCCGCGGGCGACACCGGCCTGATCCGGCACCACGCATTCGATGTCCTCGATTCCCCTGGCTTTCAGCCAGTCTCTCGCCTCGTCGAGCGAGGCGGCTCCGCGTTTCGCGTCTTCACGCGCCTTCGCGGGCCTCTTCCTTTTCGTCACGATATCCCCCAGGCGTCGCGCCAGAAGGCACTCAGTGTGGCGAGCGGCCGCTCGAAGTCAACTGCGGTGGGTGCGACGAGAGAGTTGGGCGACCATCTCAAAAGGGAGTTGAGCTAGGCCGGAAAGCCTCATAACGTCGCTAAAATAGGCATGCACAAACGGTGTACAGGGGCGCACGCCCTGCACCAGATGGAGGGAAGTGTCGATGAAGAAGTTCTCCGGACGCACGATGCTGGCAGCGGTGATTGTCGCTGGCGGCGCAGCTTCGGCGGCCGCGGCCGACAAGGAAGTCCACGTCTATAACTGGTCGAATTACATCGACGATTCCATCCTGGCCGATTTCACCAAGGCGACAGGGATCAAGGTTGTCTACGACGTCTATGATTCGATGGAGACGCTCGAGGCGAAGATGTTTACCGGCCGTTCGGGCTACGACGTCGTCGTCCCGACCGATCGCAACATGCAGGTGCTGATCGAGGCCGGAGCTTTCCAGAAGCTCGACAAGTCCAAGATCCCTAATCTGCAATATGCCTGGCCAGACATCTACAAGCGGCTCGCGACCTATGATCCCGGCAATGAATACGCGGTCAACTACATGTGGGGGACCACGGGCCTTGGCTATGACAAGGCCAAGATCGATGCGCGCATGCCGGATGCGCCGGTCAACTCCATGGACATGATCTTCAAGCCCGAGGTCGCGGCGAAGTTTGCCGATTGCGGCATCTATATGCTGAACTCGCCTGAAGACGTCATGCCCGCGGCGCTCAACTATCTCGGCCTGCCGCCGGATTCGAAGAGCAAGGAAGACCTACAGAAGGCGACTGATCTCCTGCTGAAGATCCGTCCCTATGTCCGCAAGTTCGATTCCTCGCTGATCAATCCGCTCGCAACCGGCGAGGCTTGCGTCGCCTTCGGCTTCTCGGGCGACATCCTGCAGGCTCGGGACACCGCCAAATCCGGCGTCGAGATCGTCTATTCGATCCCGAAGGAGGGCGCGCTTCTCTGGATGGATTCGATGGTAATCCCGAAGGATGCGCCCAATCCCGAGGCGGCGCTTGCCTTCATCAACTATATCCAGACGCCCGAAGTCATCGCCAAGGCGACCAATTTCGTCAAATATCCGAACGGTAATCTCGAATCGCAGAAATATGTCGATCCGGCGATCCTGAAGGACCCGACGATCTATCCGCCGGCCGACACGATGGCGCATCTCTACACGACGACGCCGAACAGCGACGAGATCCAGGACGCGATGACGGCGCTCTGGCAGCAGGTCCTGGCCGGCAAGTAGCAGCCGGCACGGTGGCGGTGGCGAGAAGTGGCGCTGCCGCAGACGTCAAATGATGGCGCCTGGCACCCTTGAAGGTGACAGGCGCTTTTCGTAGCGTTCCATATTGACCGGGCGACGCAGGGGGCAGCGGAATGGCAGGCATGGCGATCGGGCCGATCCGGCGATCATTTGCGCCCTGGAACGATCCTGAATCCAAGCCCTTCATCGAATTCCGCAATGTGACGCGGTCCTTCGGCGATTTCACGGCCGTCGACGATCTTTCGCTCAAGATTTACGAGCGCGAGTTCTTCGCGCTGCTCGGACCGAGCGGCTGCGGCAAGACGACATTGATGCGCATGCTGGCCGGCTTCGACGCGCCGACCCGGGGCGATGTGCTGCTCGATGGCCAGAACCTCGCCGGCATTCCGCCCTACAAGCGTCCCACCAACATGATGTTTCAGTCCTATGCGCTGTTCCCGCATATGACGGTCTGGGACAATATCGCCTTCGGCCTCAAGCAGGACGGAATGCCGAAGGCCGACATCGCGAAGCGCGTCGAGGAGATGCTGCATCTCGTCAAGCTCGAGACCTTCGCCAAGCGCAAGCCGCATCAATTGTCGGGTGGCCAGCGCCAGCGCGTTGCGCTCGCCCGCTCGATCGCCAAGAAGCCGAAGGTCCTGCTGCTCGACGAACCGCTTGGCGCGCTCGACAAGAAATTGCGCGAGGAAACCCAGTTCGAACTGACCGATCTGCAGGTGAACCTCGGCATGACATTCCTGATCGTCACACATGATCAGGAGGAGGCCATGACGGTTGCCGATCGGATCGCCGTGATGGATCGCGGCAAGATCATCCAGGTCGCGACGCCGGCCGAAATCTACGAACAGCCGAATTCCCGCTACGTTGCCGACTTTATCGGCGACATCAATATTCTTGAGGGCCGCATCGCTGCCGGCGCGGATGGTGTCGCCCGGCTCGAATGTGTGGCAGCAGGCGCAACCGTCGAGACACGGCAATCGATCGACGGCCGGCCGGGTGATCAGGCCTGGTTCGCCATCCGGCCCGAAAAGGTGCGCATCTCGCGCGAGCCGCCGGAGAATCCGGGCGTCAACGCGGTTTCCGGCGAGGTCTGGGACATCGGCTATCTCGGCGATGTCTCGATTTATCACGTGCGGCTGGCGAGCGGCGCCACGATCAAGGCGACGATCACCAACACCACCCGCCTCGTCGAACGGCCGATCAGCTGGGAAGACAAGGTCTGGATGACCTGGTCGGTGGATGGCGGGATCGTTCTGACCAAATAAGGCCGTGCCGGGCGGCGCTGCGCTGTGAGTTCGACGAAGCGGGCAGGGGATCAGATGGCGGCGAACGTGACTTCCGCGAATGCGAGGGCAAGCCGGCTGCGCTGGCTCGTGATTGCTGTCCCGCTCGCCTGGATGCTGATCTTCTTCCTGATCCCGTTCTTCAACGTCCTGAAGATCTCATTCTCGACCCGGGCGCGGGCCATGCCGCCCTACAAGCCGGTGCTGTCGATGGTCGACGGAATCGCCGGCCTCTTCGACAAGCTGCAGCAGCTCACCATCGCCAACTATCTGACGCTGGTGGCAGACTCGAAATACTGGCTGGCCTATGTCTCCAGCGTCCAGATCGCGCTCTTTTCCACCGTCCTGATCGTCCTCGTCGCCTATCCGATCGCCTATGGCATGGCCCGCGCGCCGCGCCAGTGGCGGACGACGCTGGTCATGCTGGTGATCCTGCCGTTCTGGACCTCGTTTCTGATCCGCGTCTATGCCTGGATCGGTATCCTGTCCGATGAGGGCCTGCTCAATCAGGTGCTGATGCAGCTCGGACTGATCGATCAGCCGCTGCGCATCCTCACGACGAACTGGGCCGTCTATATCGGCATCGTCTATTCCTACCTGCCCTTCATGATCCTGCCGCTCTACGCGACGCTCGAGAAACTCGACGAGACGCTGCTGGAGGCTGCGGAAGACCTCGGCTGCCCACCGATGAAGGCGTTCTGGACCATCACATTCCCGCTGTCGCTGCCCGGGCTGATCGCGGGCTGCTTCCTGGTCTTCATTCCGATCACCGGCGAATTCGTGATCCCGGACCTTCTCGGCGGCTCCGGCACGCTGATGATCGGCAAGACGCTCTGGTACGAGTTCTTCAACAATCGAAACTGGCCGCTGGCCTCGGCGGTCGCGGTCGTCCTGCTGTTGCTGCTCGTGGTGCCGATTGTCATCTTCCAGAACCAGCAGCAGAAACAGGCGGAGAAATCGCGATGAGGCGCGGGGCTACCTGGTTCAACGCCACTTCGGTCGCGATCGGCTTTGCATTCCTCTATCTGCCGATCCTCCTGCTCGTCATCTATTCGTTCAATGAATCGAAGCTGGTCACCGTCTGGGGCGGCTTCTCGTTCCGCTGGTATGGCGAACTGCTGCGCGACCAGGCCATGCTGGATGCGGCTTGGGTTACGCTGCGCGTTGCCTTCCTTTCGGCGACGATCGCGACCGTTCTTGGAACGCTCGGCGCGCTCGCGCTGGTGCGGTTCGGCCGCTTCCTCGGGCGGACGCTGTTTTCCGGCATGATCTATGCGCCGCTGGTGATGCCGGATGTGATCACCGGGCTCTCGCTGTTGCTTCTCTTCGTCTCGCTCGATCTTGATCGCGGTTTCTGGACCCTGATCCTCGCCCATGTGACGCTGACGATGTGCTTCGTCGCCGTGGTGGTGCAGTCGCGTCTGGTGACGTTCGATCGCAGCCTGGAGGAAGCGGCGCTCGATCTCGGCGCGACGCCCGCCAAGACCTTCTTCGTCATCACGCTGCCGCTGATCATGCCGGGCGTCGTCGCCGGCTGGATGCTTGCCTTCACGCTGTCGCTCGACGATCTGGTGATCGCGAGCTTCACCACCGGCCCTGGCGCAACGACGCTGCCGATGAAGATCTTCAGCCAGGTGAAATTCGGCGTGACGCCGGAAGTGAATGCGATCTCCACCATTCTGATCCTCGTCGTCGCGACCGGCGTCATCGTGGCTTCGCTGGTCACCAAGCGGCGCGAGGTCGAGCGGCAGAAGGCGGAGCGGCTGGCGCTGCAGGGCTGATACATGATTTATCCGGATAATATTGACGGCGACGTTTAACCCGGATAAAAAAGCCGTGTGACTTGCTCGATGGGAACGCGGCCATGACGCCTGAGACCGATAATTCTGCGACTGCGGCAAATGCCAAACTCGGCATTGCCGGCCCGGATGCCAATATCGATTGCACCGCCTTCGGCGGGCTGAAGCGCATCGCGTCTGGCCTCTTGGCCGACGTCGTCGTTGCGGCGAAGGCCGTGCTCGATCGCGGCGAGGTCGAGACGATCGCGATCTTCGATAACGAGACCAGCCGTCCGATCGAGGTTGATTTTCGTGGCTCCGTCGAGGAGGTCCGCCAGCGCCTTGCCGCTCCCCCGCCAGCCGAGGCGGTGCCGCGCGGGCCAGGCCGGCCGAAGCTCGGCGTCGTCGCGCGCGAGGTGACGCTGCTGCCCCGTCATTGGGACTGGCTCAACGCGCAGCCGGGCGGCGCCTCCGTGGCGTTGCGGCGGCTCGTCGAGGCGGCTCGGCGCGATACCGACGGCGAAGCACGCATCCGCCTCGCACGCGAAGCTGCGAACCGCTTCATGACGGCCATGGCCGGCGATCGCCCGGGCTATGAGGAGGCGACCCGTGCGCTCTTCGCCGGCGATCGTGCGCGTTTCGAGGCCGAGACCGAGGCCTGGCCGGCGGATATCCGCGACCACAGCCGCCGTCTGGCCGTTCCGGCCTTTGCGTCGACCTGAAGGCGGAACCGATCATGGCAAGACGGCCCACTCTCCTGCCGGAAGGTCCGCTGTGGCGCACCTTCCTGGTCTTTCTCGTCCCGATGATGCTGTCCAACGTGCTGCAGGCATTGTCGGGCACGGTCAACAATGTCTATCTCGGCCAGATGATCGGCGTCAGGGCGCTGGCCGCCGTGTCCGCCTTCTTCCCGATCCTGTTCCTGTTCATCTCCTTCGTGATCGGCATTGGCAGTGGCGCCTCCGTGTTGATCGGCCAGGCTTTCGGCGCGCAAAAGTTCGATGAGGTGAAGCGCGTCGCCGGCACGACGCTGGCCGTGGCGATCCTGTTCGGCCTGATCGTCGCAGCCTTTGGCGGCTCGTCGACCGAGCGCCTGCTCGCCCTTGTGGGGACGCCCCAGGACATCCTGCCCGACGCGACGCATTACGCGCGCATCATGCTGATCGCGATGCCCGGCCTCTTCGTGTTCCTGCTCTTCACCGCGATGATGCGCGGCGTTGGCGATACCGTGACGCCGCTCTATGCACTGGCGATCTCGACGCTGGTCGGGCTCGTCGTGACGCCGCTTCTGATCAAGGGCGCGCTCGGCCTGCCCGCGCTCGGCATTGCGAGCGGTGCCTATGCGTCGATCCTTTCCTTCATCATTGCACTCATCTGGCTCGCCTGGTTCATGCGCCGCCGCCGCCATCCGTTGGCGCCGGATGCGGTTCTCTTCCGGGCGCTCTGGATCGACCGCGCGATTCTCGTCTCGGTTTTGAAGATCGGCCTGCCATCCGGCGTCCAGCTCATCCTCGTCTCGCTCGCCGAGGTCGCCGTGCTGTCGCTCGTCAACGGCTTCGGCTCGGATGCCACCGCGGCTTATGGCACGGTCAATCAGGTGGTGAGCTATGTGCAGTTCCCCGCGATCTCGATCGCCATCACCGCCTCGATCTTCGGCGCGCAGGCGATCGGCGCTGGCCGTGCCGATCGACTTGGCCAGATCACGCGCACGGGCATCGCGATGACGCTGCTGATCTCGGGAACGCTGGTGCTGCTCGCCTATCTGTTCTCGCGCACCATCATCGGCTTCTTCATCACCGATCCGGATGTCGTCGAACTGGCGCAACGGCTGCTGCACATCACGCTGTGGAGCTACATCGTTTTCGGCCTCGCCGCCGTGGTGGCCGGCGTGATGCGGGCCAGCGGCACCGTGCTGGTGCCGACCGCGATCTCGATCCTCGCCATCGTCGGCGTCGAGGTTCCGGTTGCCTATGTCCTGTCTAAGCAGATGGGCATCGACGGTGTCTGGATCGCTTATCCGGTCGCCTTCACGGCGATGCTGCTGATGCAGTCGGCCTATTATTGGTTCGTCTGGCGCAAGAAGCCGATCAAGCGGCTGATTTGATCAGCCACCGGGTGGCGGGCCGCCAGGCGGCTGTGCGGTGGGGGAACGTTCGTCGGACGGCCGGCGGCGGCCGTTGCCCCCGTCCTGCAGACCGATCTTGGCCCTCAGATCGGCCGGCGCCGTGTCCAGCGCGTCGAGGATCGCCGTCTGGCCGATCGTGTTCACCGTGTCCAGCCTGTCGCGAAGCGTCGCCAGGGCTGCGGTCACCGCGCTCCGATCATAGGGCTCGGCGCGCATCGCGGCGAAGACCGCCTGGCGCGCATCGCGGACCGCGCGGAACGCGGCGCGCAAAGCCGGCGTGTCCGGCTTCAGCTCACCTGCGACCGCGCTTCTGAGTTCGGGCGGCAGGGCGCGGGGCCCGAGCGCCGCCAACCTTTCCGCCAGGGCCGGCGGATCGCGGTGCGGAACGCTCCGGGCCACGAGAAAGCCGGCGAGACCGAAATTGACGGCAAGCGAAACTGCGAGCGCCGCGAGCACGGCGATGGCGGCGCGACCGGTGAGCGTCACAACACCCCTCCGAGATCGACATCGTTGACGGCGATGGTGGTGAAGTCGCCGCTATCGTCGTCGTCCGGGCTCGGCAGGGTGGTGCCGATCACGAAGCCGATCGCGAGCGACGCGGCGAGGGCGGCCATGCCAAAGCCGGCCAGCCGCCGCCACGAAGGCACCGGCTCGGCGCGGATGACGCGAACCCGCCGCGCCAGCGCCGCCGGCTCCCCTGACATCAGCGCATGCATGGTGACGTCGACCGAAACCGCCGCCTCCAGCATCGCGCGGGCCGCCGGATCCTCCGCGGCCAGCCGTTCGGCCGCATCGCGCATTCCTGCCGGCCAGGATCCAGGCCGGGCGCCGTGCCGGTCGAGCAGATCGGCCAGTTGCCGCCGCGTCAGGCGGTCGCCTTCTCTCGTCATGGTTCGCCCGCCCTCTCGTTTTGCTGCCGCGCCATCGCGTTGAGGCGAAGTGTCCGCCGCGCCCTGACCAGCAGTTGCTCCGTCGCCCCGACGGAGAGATTCATCACGTCCGCGATCGCCGCCGTCGAGTTTTCATCGCTCGATGCCAGCAGGATAGCCGCCCGCTGGCGCGGCGGAAGGGTCTGCAGATCCCGCATGACAGCTGAAACCTCCGAGCGAGCCACGGCCGTCACCTCCGGTCCCGGCGCCTCGTCGGCGCCTTCGGGCGCCGTATCGAGGCCGATGAACTGCAGGAAGCGCGCGCGTCGGGCCCGGTCGATCGCGCGGTTGACCACGGCGCGCGTCAGATAAGCCCCGATCGGTCCACGCTCCGCATCGAGCCGGTCGGCGCGCCGCCAGACGGCGAGGAAGACATCCTGGACAATGTCCTCCGCCTCGTCGGCGCGCGCGAGGATGCGTCGCGCGATCAGGCGCAGGCGGCCGCCATGACGCAGCATCAGCGCCTCGAGCGCCCGCTCGTCGCCCGCCTTCAGGCGTAGCGTCAGCGCGGCGTCGGCATCATCGGCGTCGGATACGCTGCCCAAGCTCGGTCTTCGCTCCACGCCGTCGCCGCGGTCGGGCGTCCATGCTAGTCGATTCTGCCGTGTCGCCAAACCGGCGACACCCCGGAGGGCGTCGCCGGAAGAAGCAAAAGGCGAAGGCCGCGCCTCGCGACGAAGTGCAGCCTTCAGGCTCATGGCGCGACGCTCCCGCTTCGATGCCGGACGTCGGCTTCAGCCGATCAGTTCGGCGCAGGGCCAGATTCGTCGGCCGGCGCGCCCGCCGGCGCATCGTCCGGCATCGGGCCCGCACCCTTGCGATGGGCATGGTCGCGCATCTTGACGGCTGCCGCGAGGAACTCGGCCTTGGTGATGCTCCCGTTCTTGTCCGTGTCGGCGCGGGTGAACATCGGCATCGGCTGGGCGAGGAAGGTCGTGAGCGTGATCTCCGTCACGTCGCCCGTGAAGCCGAGGCGCTCCAGCATCCGCTCCTGGCGCTTTTCATGCCGCTCCGCGAAGCGCGCCTTGCGCGCCGCGTTGTCGCCGTCGGTGCCCTTGCCGCTGTGCGCCTCCTTGCCGCCATGCGGGCCTTTGCCGCGATGGTGAGGTCCGCGCGGGCCCTCGAGTCCGGCGATCGCCTCGTCCTTGGTGAGCTTGCCATCGCCATTCGCATCAAGCGAATTGAAGCGCGCGGTGCGATAGGCCGTGATCTCGGCCGCATCGATTACGCCGTCGTTGTTGCGGTCGAGGAACCAGAACATCATCTGCGCGCGCGGGCTCGGCGTTGCGGCCGGAGCCGGCATTGTCGTCGCAGCCGGCGCCGCTGTGTCGCTGGCGGCCATCGCCGGCAGCGCGAGGACAGGCGCTGCGGCAAACACGGCGGCGAGGAAAATCGTCTTCATGGGGTGGAACTCCTTGATGGCGAGGCCGCCTACAACGCGACCTTCACCACCATCACGCATGGCGGAGGGCTCCCCTACGCAGTCGGCGCGAATTTTTTCACATCGCCTTCACGGCGTCGCCGCAGCGGGCGCCAGGACCGGCGTCACGACCGGATGCAGCCAGGTGCCGCCGATATCGAACGGCAGCGTGAGCGCGGGCGCGCGTTGGCCGGCAATCGTCGCCACGCCATGGGCGCGGATTTCCGGCGCGCCGATCCTGGCTTCGGCCGCCATGTCGATGGTGTAGTCAGTCCCGGCGATGGCGATGCTCGGCGCCGCAATGATGCCACCGGCGATCGAAAGGTCGCCCTTGGCGCTTGAGAAACTCGTATTGCCGTTGAAGAGCCGACGCTCCAGGCTCTGAGGCGCCGCCTTGCTGCGGGAGAGGACATCGAGGCTGATCCCGCCGATGGTACCGCTGGCGATCGAGACGCTGCCGCGTCCGACCAGCGAGGCGACCAACTCGTTCCAGCTTGCGCCGCGTCCCTGAAGGCTGAGCGTACCGCCGGCCGTGCCGTCGATCGCGCTGATTCCGGCTAGATCGGACAGCGCTGCCTTGAGCGGCAACTGGTCGATCTTGGCCTGCAGGCTTGCCGAAGGCGCTGCCCCCAGCGTTTCTGCGGAAAGGCTGGCGGTCAGGCGGCCCCCATAGAGCTGCAGATCGCCGATCGCGACGTCGAGGCGCCCGTCGCGTACCGCGAGCGAAGCGGCCATGCGCCCCGCCGTTTCGCCACCGAGCCGGAGCTGGTCGGCGGAGAGGCGCAGATCGGCATTGAAGCCGTCGAGCCTCGGCCAACCGAGCGGCGCGTCGGGCGCGATGCGCGAGGCGGCGAGGACGGCCCGCACCGCGCGCGCATAATTGGTGATGTCGAGAAGATCGAAGGCCAGCGTCGCCTGGATCGACGGTCGTGCGGCGCCAAGCGCCAGCGAGAGGGCCCCAACGCCCTGATTCCCGTCCAGCGTGAGCGCCGCATCGCCAAGCGTCAGCGTGCCGCGCACGAAATCGGCGGTCGAACTGATCGATGCATCGCCGAAGCGCGGCAGCCTGCCGGTCGGAATGGCGAAGAGCTCGGCAAGGCCGGTGAGCGAGGGTGTCGAGAGAGACAATTGCCCATTGGCCGCGAGGCCGTCGAGGCGGCGCAGCGAACCATCGAACGATGCTCGCAGCGGCACGGACTCGATCGCGAACCGCACGTCCGCCGCCTGGTCGTCGAAGAGCGCGCGGATCGAATTGAGCGAGGCGTAGAAGCTGACCGTCTTGCCCTGCCAGCTTGCCCGACCCTGGACGCTGGCGAGCTTCTGGGGGTCCGGCAGATCGAGCACCGCGTCGATATTCTCGACCGTTACCGCGCGGCCGGCGCCGTCCATATAGTCGATGCTGCCGTCTGTCACGATCAGCTGGCGAAGCGGCGAACTGGCGTCGAGGGCGCTCGGTACGTCCCAGTTCGGCACGCCGGCGGCGTCGACGGCAAGGCGAAAGCGCGGCCGCAGGAACGAGAAGGACGAAGGTTCGATGCGGCCGCGAAAGATCAGCGGCAGGATCGGGACCTGCGCCCGCAACTGGTCCATCTCGACCAGTGTCGTCTCGTCGCGCGCCGAGCCGATGCGGACCTTCGGAAAGGTGACCGTGAGATAGGGTGTGAAGGCGACCTGGGGCGTGCCCTCGAACGTCATCGAGCGTCCGCTCCAGCCGGCGATCTCGCGTGACATCGAGCGGCGAACGACCTCGATCGACACCAGCTTGGGCGCGAGCAAAATGAACGCCAGCCCGAGCATGGCGAGCACGATGGCGAGCGGGGCGACGCGTTTGACGAGAATGGCGGTTGCGCGTCCCATGTTCCGAATGCGCCGCTGCGGAGTGCCCCTCGGATAGGCACAATTCCGCTGCGCCGCAAGGCATTTTGTGACGATTGCAACCCAAGCTTTCCGCGTGACTCGATCCGGCGCCGCCGCTATCCATGGAGGCAGGGACGGGCGCTGCCCGGCCGTGTCGCGACGAGGAGACGTGCAATCCGATGACGGCGGTCACTGCGGAAGGCAATGAGGTTCCCCTTTGGGTTCCCTCGAAAGAGCGCATCGCCGGCCATCCCATGACGCAGTTTCGTGCCGCCGCGTCGGCACGGGCCGGTCGTGAACTCGCCGACTATGATGCACTGCACCGCTGGTCTGTCGAGGATCTCGCCGCCTTCTGGGATCTCGTATGGGATTTCTGCGGCGTCGTCGGCGACAAGGGCGCGCGCCGTCTCGTCGATGGCGACCGTATGCCCGGGGCGCATTTCTTTCCCGACGCGACGCTGAACTTTACGGACAATCTCCTGAAGCGCCGCGGCGAAGGCGATGCGCTCGTCTTCTGGGGCGAAGATCGCGTCAAGCGGCGGATGAGCTGGGACGCGCTTTCAGCGCTCGTCTCGCAACTCGAGCAGGCCTTCCGTGCCGCCGGTGTCCAGCCGGGCGACCGGATCGCCGCGATGATGCCGAACCTTCCCGAGACGATCGCCGGCATGCTCGCCGCCGCTGCGATCGGCGCCGTCTGGTCGTCCTGCTCCCCGGATTTCGGCCCGCGCGGCGTGCTGGACCGTTTCGGCCAGATCGAGCCGGTCGTGTTCATCGCCTGCGACGGCTATTATTATGGCGGCAAAGTCATCGATATCGGCGCGAAGCTGGCCGAGATCGTGCCGGCGCTGCCGACGGTGCGTCAGGTGATCATCGTGCCGTATATCGGCACGGCCGAGGCGACCGCTTCGTCGCTGCCGCATGGCGCGACGCTGGAGGCTGCGATCGCTCCGTTCGCCCCGCGCCAGGTCGAGACGGTGGCACTTCCCTTCAATCATCCGCTTTACATCATGTTTTCCTCGGGCACGACGGGCATCCCGAAATGCATCGTGCACGGCGCCGGCGGGACGCTGCTGCAGCATCTGAAGGAAATCTATCTCCATTGCGGCATCGGCGCCGATGACCGGCTGTTCTATTTCACTACCTGCGGCTGGATGATGTGGAACTGGCTTGCCTCTGGCCTCGCCACGGGCGCGACACTGCTGCTCTATGACGGTTCGCCCTTCCATCCGGACGGCAATATCCTGTTCGACTATGCCAGCGCCGAGGGCATGGCGATGTTCGGCACCTCGGCGAAGTTCATCGACAGCGTCCATAAGGCCGGTCTGAAGCCGCTCGAGACGCATGATCTCTCGGCGCTCCGCGTCATCACCTCGACAGGCTCGCCGCTGTCGCCAGAGAGCTTTGCCTTCGTCTATGACGGCATCAAGCGCGACGTTCACCTCGCCTCGATCTCGGGCGGCACGGACATCGTTTCGTGCTTCGTGCTCGGCATTCCAGACAAGCCTGTCTGGAAGGGCGAGATCCAGGGCCCCGGCCTTGGCCTCGCCATGGATGTCTGGAGCGAGGAGGGCGCGCATCTCGAGAGCGGCAAGGGCGAACTCGTCTGCCTGAAGCCGTTTCCCTCGATGCCGATCGGATTCTGGAACGACCCGGATGGCGAGCGTTACCATGCCGCCTATTTCGCGCGCTTCGACAATGTCTGGTGCCACGGCGACTTTGCCGAATGGACTGTTCATGGCGGGCTCATCATTCACGGCCGCTCGGATGCGACGCTCAATCCGGGCGGGGTGCGCATCGGCACGGCGGAGATCTACAACCAGGTCGAGCAGATCCCCGAAGTGCTGGAGGCGCTCGCCATCGGGCAGGACTGGGACGATGATGTCCGCGTCGTGCTTTTCGTCCGCCTGCGGCCGGGAACTGCGCTCGGCGAGGCGCTCGAGAAGACGATCCGCCTGAAGATCCGGACCGGATGCACGCCGCGCCATGTGCCGGCACGCATCGTCGCGGTCGCCGATATTCCGCGCACCAAGTCCGGCAAGATCGTCGAACTCGCGGTTCGCGAGGTCGTGCATGGCCGTCCGGTCAAGAACCAGGAGGCGCTCGCCAATCCCGAGGCGCTGACGCTGTTCCGCGACCTGCCGCAACTCGCCGTCTGAGGGGCGCCCTCGCTCCCGGTTGATCATGGTTGACGAGGTGTAAACCCGCATTGCTGCAGGGCTGCGATCGCGACAATCACACGTTAATTCCGTTTTAAACTGTAAGTGTCCCGTTAAGGTCTCGTTTACGGAGCCCGGACGCTTATGGCGCCATGACAAGGTGCCATCGGGGTTTCGTGATGTCGGTTTTCGATCTTTTTCGCCGTGACCGGCGCGGCAATGTCGCGGTGATCTTCGGTCTCGCGGCGATCCCCATTGTCGGCGCGACAGGCATCGCCGTCGATTATGGCCGCGCTTCCATGGCCCATGCCCGGCTCGCCGACGTGCTCGATGCAGCGGTGCTGGCGGTCGGTTCGCAGCCGAGCATGTCGGACACTGCCGCAAAGACCATGGTGACAAATTGGGTGGATGCCCAGCTCGGCCAGAGCGGAACCATCACCTCATGGAAGATCGACAGCTTCACCCAGTCGAACGGCGCGATCGAGGCGAACGCGTCCGCCGAGGTGCAGACCACCCTGACCAGACTGCTCGGCGTCGAGACGATGCCGGTCTCGGTCAGCTCCGAGGCGGTACGAAGTGGCAAGAAGATCGAGCTGGCGCTCGTCCTCGACAATACCGGCTCGATGGAAGGGACGAAGATCGCCTCGCTGATCACGGCCGCAAAGAACCTTGTCGACACGCTGGCGGCCGGCGTCATCAAGCAGGGCGATCTCAGAGTATCGCTGGTGCCGTTTTCCCAGACGGTGAATGTCGGCTCGAGTTACCGCACGGCGAGTTGGATGGATACGAAGGGGCTGTCGCCGATTCACAGTCAGATCTTCGACAAGGCCAGCAACCGGTTCACCTTCTTCGACAAGATGAAGATTACATGGGGGGGCTGCGTCGAGACGCGTCCGATCCCCTACGACGTTCAGGACACGCTGCCGAGCACGGGGATACCATCTACGCTCTATGTCCCATTTTTCGCGCCCGACGAGCCCGACGTCAAAACGAGTGGCTATAACAGCAACTATACCAACAACTACCTCGCCGACGGCACGTCGAATTCGAACTGGAAGACGCGTGAGCTGAACAGCGCCAAATATTCGACCGCCTTCACGAAGACGATCAAGAACAGCACCACCGACTATGGCCCAAACTCCGGTTGCGCCATCGAACCGCTGTTGCGTCTCAGCTCTGATACAGGCGCGGTGAAGTCGGCGATCGGCGACATGACGGCGAGCGGCGACACCAATATTCCGATCGGCCTCGCCTGGGGCTGGAACACGCTGGCGCCGGATGGTCCGTTCGCTGACGGGGTGTCCTACGCCGACGATGATTATCAGAAGATCATCGTCCTGATGACCGACGGGCAAAACCAGAACACGTCGATCGATACCGGCAACCAGTCCTACTATTCGAGCATCGGCTATATCTGGAACAACCGGCTCGGCATCACTTCAGGGTCCGACACCCAGCGTCGAACCGCGATGGACAACCGCCTCTCCGCGCTATGCACGAACGTCAAGGCGAGGGGTGTGCAGATCTACACGGTGCGCGTGGAGGTGAAGACGGGTACTTCCACGGTATTGCAGAACTGCGCGAGCCGCTCTGACATGTTCTACGATGTGCAGGACGCTTCGCAGTTGAACAGCACCTTCCAGGATATTGCTGGCGAAATCTCGAAATTGCGCCTCTCGAAATAAGCATCGGTCGTCAGCCGGTCCGTCCCGCGCGCGACAGGCGGATGACCGGGACGAGGCCGACCAGCACGATCATCAGGGCGGCGATGGCGCCGTCCTCATGTGTGCCGCGCGCCGCCTCGCCATAGACGCTGGTGGCCAGCGTCTCGAAATTGAGCGGCCGGAGCAGCAGCGTCGCCGGCAGTTCCTTCATCGCATCGACGAAGACGAGAATGGCGGCGGTTGCGATCGGCGCGGCCAGCAGTGGGGCGTGGATCTCGCGCGAAACGCGGACCGGCGTTGCGCCGAGGCTGGCCGCCGCCCCGTCGAGCGAGCCGCTGATGCGCTGGAATCCGGCTTCGATACCACCGATCGCGATGGAGAGAAAGCGCAGGCAATAAGCGAGCAGCAGGGCTGCGCCTGACCCGATGAGCACCAGCCCGATCGATTGGCCGGTCAACCCGCGCACGGCATTGGCGATTGCATTGTCGAGACCGGCGAGCGGCACCAGCAGGCCGACCGCGAGCACGGTGCCGGGAATAGCGTATCCGATGGTGCCGATCCGCATCAGCGGCCGCACCAGCCGACCCCGCGCGCCGCGCGCCACGATGGTGAGTGCAAGTCCGAGCGTGATCGTGAGGAGGGCGGCAAGGCTCGCCATGGCGAGGCTGTTGGCGGCGGTCGCGAGCAGTCCCGTTGGCCAGCCGCGGGCGGCGAGCCGCGTTGCGGCGGCGAGGCCAAGATAGGCGGCCGGCACGCCGAAGCCGATCGTGACGGGCAGCGCGCAGGCGATGATCGCAAGGGCCGCGCCGCCTGGGCGAAGCGCGAATTCGGCCGGCGGTCGCGCGCCGCGGGCCGGTGCTGCCGTCGAGAGGCGACGCCGCGCATGGCGCTCGGCCAGCATCAGCAGCAGCACGATGGCGAGCATCGCGAGCGCGATCTGCGCCGCGCCCTCGATCGATCCGCGCACCGTCCAGGTGGTGTAGACGGTGACGGTCAGCGTGCGGATGCCGAGGAATTCGGACGCGCCGATATCGTTCAGCGTCTCCAGCAGCACGAGGCTGAGCCCCACGGCTGCCGCCGGCCAAATCGTCGGCAACGTCACGCCGAAGAAGGCGCGCAAAGGGCCGGCGCCGAGCATGCGCGCGGCGTCCGAGAGCGCGGCGGCGCGCATCATCATCAGCGCGCGGACTGGCAGATAGACATACGGATAGAGCACGAAGCCGATGACGAAGATCGCGCCGCCGGCCGAGCGGAGGTCGGGCAGGCGAAGCGCGCGCGGATCGCTGAGCCCGAGAAGACCCCGCAATGCCGTCTGCAAGGGTCCGACGGGATGCACGACATCGAGCCAAGCATAGGCCATGACATAGGTCGGCATCGCCAGAGGCAGCAGCAGCGCCCACTCGAACAGCCGGCGGCCGGGAAAACGGCAGCGTGCCACGAGGAAGGCGGTGCCGATACCGGTGACGACCGCGATTGCGCCGACACCGGTCAGCAGGACAAGCGTCGTCCAGCTTGCGCGCGGCAGCACGTTGCGGAGCAGCGAGGGCCAGAGCGCGCCGTCGCCACCGACAGCAAACCAGGCGAGGCCGCCGACGGGCAAGAGGGCCAGCGCCGCCACGACGAGGCAGAAGGCAATGCGCCCCCTGTCGACGGCAAGAAGACGGCGCCGCGAGGGCGCCGGCCTTCTATCCGATATCGCCGGTGAAAGGACGGACAATAGCCGGAACTCGCGATGGTCAGCCGTCGAAGCCGGTCGCGTCGACAAGTTCGCTCGCCGCGCTCCGATCCTTGGCGATCTCGACCAGCGGGGTCGGGTCGACGGTCAGCGTACCGAGCGCGGCGATGATCGGATCAGCGGCGACGCCCGGGCGGACCGGATATTCAAAATTCGCCTTGGCGTAGATTTCCTGCGCCTTTTCCGAAGCGAGATATTCGAGCAGCTTCACGGCGTTGTCGCGGTTCGGCGCGTTCTTGGCGATGGCCGCGCCGGAGATGTTTACATGCGTGCCGGCCTTGTCCTTGAAGGTCGGCAGGATCACGCGGATCGCCTCGCCCCAGGCCTTCTGCTCGTCGCCGCCCTTGCCGCTGCGCATCAGGCCGACATAGTAGGAATTGCCAACGCCGATGTCGCAAATGCCGGCGAGGATGTCGCGAGCAACGTCGCGGTCGCCGCCGCCGGGCGTATGGGCGAGATTGGCGCGAACGCCTTCAAGCCACGTCTTTGTCGCGTCCTTGCCGTCCTTGGCGATCATCGCCGCGATCAGCGAGGTGTTGTAGGGATGCTGGCCCGAGCGGATGCAGATCTTGCCCTTGAAGCGCGGATCGGCAAGGTCCTCATAGGTGAGCGTTTCGTCTGTGACGCGGTCCTTCGAGGCATAGATGACGCGGGCGCGCATCGAAAGGCCGAACCAGTTGCCGGCGGGATCGCGCAGATTGGCGGGAATGCCGTCTTCGAGCGCCTTTGAGGCGACGGGCTGCGTCAGCTTGCGATCGACGAGTTCGATGAGATTGCCATAGTCGACGACGCTGAGCAGGTCGGCCGGGGAGTTGGCGCCCTCGCTCTCGACGCGCTGGGCGAGGCCTTCCTTGATGAAGACGACATTCGCCTTGATGCCGGTCTCGGCGGTGAAGCTGTCGAGCAGCGGCTGGATCAGGCCGGGTTCGCGGGTCGTGTAGACATTGACCTCGCCATCGGCAAGCGCCGGAAGGGTGCTGAAAGCGGTCAGCGCGGCGAACGCGGCCGTGCGCAGGAAGGGCAGACGAGAAATCATAGGGACAGCTCCGTCGTGAAAGGGCGGATGATGCCGATCCTTCCCGAACGCGCGGTCCGGGCTTGAAAGGCACGCGCTGCTTCTCATTCACGTGGATGGCTGTCAAAGGGGATATATAACGAAATCAATAGCTTGGAGGAATTCCAAGCTGGACTGATTCCAGATCAGCGGCTTAGGTCTTGCTCCGCCGTCACAACAGCTGCGAAGGCAGCCTGATCACATGGAGATCACGATGCCGTGAATCGTCGCGCTCACGCTTCGCGCCAATCGCCGGCAACCGCCTGCACCAGCGCGAGCGCCGCGACGGCCGCCGTGTCGGCGCGGAGAATGCGGGGGCCCAAGGCGATCGTCGTGACCAAAGGCAGGGCCTTCAGCAGCGTCCTTTCCTCGGGCGAGAAGCCGCCTTCCGGGCCGATCAGCACGGCAAGTGGCGAGGGCGGAAGCGCGCCGAGCACGCTGACGGGATCCGCGCCCGTCTCGTCCTCGTCGCAGAAAATGATTCGCCGACCGGCATCGGTGGTTTCCCAGCTGGTCAGGAGATCGGCGAGCGGCTGTGGCGTCACGATGTCGGGAATGGTGAGGATGCCGCACTGCTCCGCCGCCTCGATCGCATTGGCGCGCAGACGATCCTCATTGAGCCGCGTCACCTGCGTGCGCCGCGTAATGACCGGCCGCAGCCGTCCGGCGCCCATCTCGACGGCCTTCTGGACCATATAGTCGAGCCGTGCCTGTTTCAGGGGCGCGAACAGATAGTCGAGGCCGGAAGGCGCCGTCTGCGCACGCGTCTGTTCTTCCAGCACCAGCGATGCCCGCTTGCGGTCGCCATCGAGCACGGCGCGCCACTCGCCGTCGCGGCCGTTGAAGACCAACACGGCGGCGCCTGGCGCCATGCGGAGGACATTGACGAGATAGTTGGCCTGGTCGCGATCAAGCGGCACCCGAGCGCCTGCATCGAGCGGCGCGTCGAGAAACAACCTCTGGCTGGCGAAGTCATAGCGGGACATGAGCGAGGGATAGTCGGCCAGACAGGCCTTCGCAACCCTTGACCCGGGCGGGCCGGCTGGGGCAATCGGAAGAGCAGGAGAACGATGTGCCCCAGCCGCCTTCGAACGTCGCCGAATACTCCGTCTCGGAAATCTCCGCTGCGCTGAAGCGCACCGTCGAGGACACGTTCGGCCATGTCCGTGTGCGCGGCGAGATTTCCGGCTATCGCGGCCCCCATTCCTCCGGCCATGCCTATTTCGCGCTGAAGGACGACCGCGCCAAGCTCGAGGCGGTGATCTGGCGCACCAGCATGGCGCGTCTCCGCTTCCGGCCCGAAGAGGGCATGGAGGTGATCGCGGTCGGCAAGCTGACGACGTTCCCCGGTTCGTCCAAATATCAGATCGTCATCGAGACGCTGGAGCCGGCGGGCGTCGGCGCGCTGATGGCGCTGCTCGAGGAGCGCCGCAAGAAGCTCGCCGCCGAAGGCCTGTTCGATCAGGCGCGGAAGCGCCCGCTGCCTTATCTGCCGGGGGTCATCGGCGTGGTGACCTCGCCGACCGGCGCCGTCATCCGCGACATCCTGCATCGCCTCGCCGATCGCTTCCCCGTGCATGTGCTGGTCTGGCCGGTGCGCGTGCAAGGCGAGACGTCGGCGGCAGAAGTCGCGGCGGCGATTGCCGGCTTTAGTGCGCTGGCGCCGGGCGGCCCCGTGCCGCGACCTGATCTTCTCATTGTCGCGCGGGGCGGCGGCAGCCTCGAAGACCTTTGGGGGTTCAACGAGGAAATCGTGGTGCGGGCAGCGGCGGCGTCCGATATCCCGCTGATCTCCGCCGTCGGCCATGAGACGGACACGACGCTGATCGATTTCGCCTCGGACCTTCGCGCGCCGACGCCGACCGGCGCCGCCGAAATGGCGGTGCCCGTCCGTGCCGAACTGCTGGCGGCGGTCGGTGGGCTCGGCCAGCGGCTTGAGGGCGCGGCCTATCGCCATATCGAGGCGCGCCGGCGGGAACTGCGCGCCGCCACCCGCGGATTGCCGCGACTCGACGATCTGCTGGCTATCCCGCGCCGCTCGTTCGACGAGCTGGCCGCGCGGCTCGGAAGGGGGCTCGGCGCCAATACGCTCGCGCATCGCGCGCGCCTCGGCCGCTCGGCCTCGCTCCTGACGCCGGTCGTGCTCGCCCGGCGCATCGAGCGCGCGCGCGATCGTCTTGCTGGTCTGTCGGAGCGGCAGGGCAGGGCGCTCGATGTTCATGCGGAGCGGAAGCGTGCGCTCTTCACCCGGACGGCGCAGCGACTGCGCATCGAGCCGATCGGCGAGCGTGTGCGCCATGGCCGCGACCGGCTGGTCGAGATCGATGGCCGCGTCGGCAGGGCCTTCATCCGGATCGTCGAGCGCCGCCGCGATCGGCTTGACCGCGCCTGGCGCCTTGCCGAGACATTGTCCTACCGCAGCGTGCTCGCGCGCGGCTTTGCCCTGGTTACCGATGGCGCCGGCCAGCCGATCCGCTCGGCATTGAGCGTCGCGGCCGGCGATCCGCTCACGATCGAGTTCCAGGACGGCAAGGTCGGCGCGTTAGCCGCCGGCACGCCCGCGCCGCCAAAGCCGAAGACGCGCAGCAAGCCGAAGACACCCTCGCAGGAAAGCCTGTTCTAGCGCACTGCACCCGGCATTTGGCACGCACTCCCGTTAGCGAAGGATATCGCGCATCCGGGCCTGCACGTCGAGGAGAGCTGGCAGGTAGCGCTCGGCCAGCGCTTCGATCGGCTCACCGCGCACGGGAAGGCCGAGATTGACCGCGGCGACCGTGACGCGGCGCGCCGTGACAAGCGGCACCGCAATCGAGCGAAGGCCTATCTCGACCTCCTGGTCGATGACGGCGTAGCCGTCCGTCCTGACACGCGCCAGTTCCGCCATCAGTTCTTCGGGCTCGGTGAGCGTATGCGCTGTCCGTCGGGGCAAGGGCGCTGCGCCAAGACGTGTACGCGCTTCCGCCTCGGGCAGGGCAGCCAGCAGCACGCGGCCCATCGAGGTGCAATAGGCTGGCAGCCGCGAGCCTGGCATCAGCGCGATCGACATCACCTTCTTCTGCGCCGACCGGGCCACATAGACGATCTCGTCGCTATCGAGGATCGACACCGAAGAACTCTCGCCGATGGCGTCCGACACCTGATCGAGCAGCGGCTGCACCAGCTGCGGCAGCGGCATCGTCGCGAGGCAGGCCGTGCCGAGGCGGAGGACGCGCGGCGTCAGCGTGAAGAACTTCCCGTCATAGTCGGCATAGCCGAGATGGGCGAGCGTCAGCAGGCAGCGCCGCGCCGTCGCCCGGTCGAGCCCCGTCGCCGCCGCAACCTCGGCGATCGACTGACGCTGTCGCTCGGGACTGAAGGTCTCGATGACGGCGAGCCCCTTGGCGAGGCCGCCCATCAGGTCGCGATCGGCAACTGTCAACGCCGGCACCTCGCATCTTGAGCGATATACGAACAAATGCATCATATCGCACAAACACAATGGACGGAAGTCGCGGCTGCGCCTATCCCTCGATCAGCGCCGATTGACGTTGCGAGGGCGCGAGAGGACAGCGCATGGACAAGACAGTCGCAAACCTCGCCACCGCCGTGGCGGGGATCGAGGACGGCATGACCGTGATGATCGGCGGGTTCGGCGGGGCGGGGTCGCCGATCGAGCTGATCCACGCGCTGATCGATCGCTTTCGTGCCACGGGTCATCCCAAGGACCTGACGATCATCAACAACAATGCCGGCAATGGCCATGTCGGCCTCGCTGCGTTGATCGAGGCGGGGATGGTGCGGAAGCTTGTCTGCTCCTTCCCCCGCTCGGCCGATCCGGTCGTGTTCACCGATCTCTACCTCGCCGGCAAGATCGAGCTTGAGCTGGTGCCCCAGGGCACGCTCGCCGAGCGCATCCGCGCCGGCGGCGCGGGCATCCCCGCCTTCTATACGCCGACATCCTTTGGAACCGATCTTGCCAAGGGCAAGCCCGTCGCCGAGTTCGAGGGTCGCTCCTATGTGCAGGAGCGCTGGCTGCGGGCGGATGTCACGCTGGTGAAGGCCGAGACGGCTGATCCGCAGGGCAATCTCACCTATCGGGCCGCCGCGCGAAACTTCAATCCGCTGATGTGCATGGCCGCCGCCGAGACTGTTGTCCAGGCCAGCCGCGTCGTGCCGGCCGGCGACATCGATCCCGAAAGCGTCGTGACGCCCGGCATCTTCGTCCAGAAGGTGATCGAGTGCGCCAACCCGCAGCAGGAAGAAGACCTGAACCGCGCCAATGCCGTCTATCCGGGAGTTGCCTGATGACCGCGAAGCTCACGAACAACCAGATCGCCTGGCGCGCCGCGCAGGACATCACCGACGGCGCCTATGTCAATCTCGGCATCGGCTTTCCGGAGAAGGTCGCGCAGTATCAGCCGCCCGGCCGCGAGGCGATCTTCCACACTGAAAACGGCATCTTGAATTTCGGCGAAGCCCCGCCGCAGGGCGAGGAAGACTGGGACTTGATCAATGCCGGTAAGCGCCCGGTGACGCTGAAGCCCGGCGCCTCGTTCTTCCATCACGCCGACAGCTTCGCCATGGTACGCGGCGGTCATCTCGACGTAGCCATCCTCGGTGCCTATGAGGTCGCGGAAAATGGCGATCTCGCCAACTGGTCGACCGGGCCAAAGGGCGTTCCGGCCGTCGGCGGCGCCATGGATCTCGTGCACGGCGCCAAGCGCGTCGCGGTCATCACCGATCACGTGACCAAGGACGGCAAGCCGAAGCTGGTGAAGCGCTGCACATTGCCGCTCACCGGCGTCGGCTGCGTCACCCGCGTCTACACCTCGCTGGCGGTCATCGACATCGAGGGCGGGCGCTTCGTCCTGCGCGAGAAGCTGCCCTCGCTTTCGCTTGACGCGCTGCAGGCGGCAACCGGGGCTGAACTGCTTGTAAGCGGCCCCGTCATCGATTTGATCGTTCCGGAGCTTTGAGATGACCGACGTCTTCATCTGCGACTATATCCGCACGCCGATCGGCCGTTTCGGCGGCGTGCTTGCCACGGTGAGGGCCGATGATCTCGGCGCGGTGCCGCTGCGGGCTCTGATGGCGCGCAACGGCGGCGTCGACTGGGAGGCGGTCGACGACGTGATCTTCGGCTGCGCCAACCAGGCCGGCGAGGACAATCGCAATGTTGCGCGCATCTCGTCGCTTTTGGCCGGGCTGCCCGTCGGGGTCTCCGGCACCACGATCAATCGTCTCTGCGGCTCCGGCATGGACGCCGTCATCGCCGCTGCGCGGGCCATCAAGGCGGGCGAAGCCGAGTTGATGATCGCAGGCGGCGTCGAGAGCATGTCACGCGCGCCTTTCGTGATGCCCAAGGCCGAACAGGCCTTCTCGCGCAATGCCGAGATTTACGACACCACCATCGGCTGGCGCTTCGTCAACCCGCTGATGAAGGCGCAATACGGCGTCGATTCGATGCCGGAGACCGGCGAGAACGTCGCCGAGGATTTCGCCGTCTCGCGCGAGGACCAGGATGCGTTCGCGTTGCGCAGCCAGGCGAAGGCGGCGGCGGCGCAGGCCAATGGTCGCTTGGCTCGCGAGATCACGGCGGTCACCATTCCCCAGCGAAAGGGCGATCCGGTCATCGTCGAAAAGGACGAGCATCCGCGCGCCACGACGATCGAGGCGCTCGCCAAGCTGGCGACACCGTTCCGCAAAGGCGGCTCCGTCACGGCCGGCAATGCCTCGGGCGTCAATGACGGCGCCGCGGCGCTGATCCTCGCCTCCGCCGACGCTGCTCGAAAGCATGGCCTGACGCCGATCGCCCGCGTGCTCGGCGGGGCGGCGGCTGGCGTTCCCCCGCGCATCATGGGCATCGGTCCTGCGCCTGCCTCCAAGAAGCTGATGGCTCGGCTCGGTCTCGGCTCAGACGATTTTGATGTGATCGAACTCAACGAGGCCTTCGCCTCGCAAGGACTCGCCACGCTGCGTGATCTCGGGATCGCCGATGATGATGCACGGGTCAACAGGAATGGCGGTGCGATCGCGCTCGGCCATCCGCTCGGCATGTCCGGCGCGCGTATCACCGGCACGGCGGCGCTCGAACTGGCGCTTTCCGGCGGTCGCCGCTCGCTCTCCACCATGTGCATCGGCGTCGGCCAGGGCATCGCAATCGCGCTCGAGCGGGCCTGATCTCTGAGCTCAGCCGCGGGCCTTCTCACGGATGGCGCTGATCGTGGTGGTGGGCGAAATCGCCTCGGGATCGGCCTTCACATGCAGGATGGCGGGCTTGCCGGAGCGGGCGGCCCGTTCGAAGGCGATCGCGAAATCCTCGGTCCGCTCCACCGTTTCGCCATGGCCGCCATAGGCGCGGGCGAGCGCCGCGAAATCGGGATTGGTCAGTGACGTCGCGGCGATGCGGCCGGGATAGGCGCGCTCCTGATGCGCGCGGATGGTGCCATACATGCCGTTATCGACAACGATGACGATGACGGCGGCACCCGCCTGCACGGCGGTGGCGAATTCCTGCCCGGTCATCGGGAAGCAGCCGTCGCCAGCCAGCGCGACCACGGTCTGCTCGGGATGGCGGAGCTTCGCGGCGATCGCCGCCGGCAGGCCGTAACCCATCGAGCCCGAGGTCGGTGCGAGCTGGGTGCCCGGCTGGCGGAAGCGATAATAGCGATGCAGCCAGCCGGCATAATTGCCGGCGCCATTGGTAACGATCGCGTCCGCCGGGAGCGTCTCGCGGAGATGGCGGATCATGGCGCCGAGCTCGACGTTCGCGACACCGCGCGGCGCCGGCTCCGACCAGGCGCGATAGCTCTCATTGGCTGCTCGTGTCGCCTCGCCCCAGGGAATCGAGACCGGCGGATGCACGACTTCGAGCTGCGAGGCGAAGCCGTTCGGCGTCGCGTTGATGGCAAGGGTCGGGCGGTAGACGCGGCCGAGCTCCTCGGCGCTCGCATGCACATGCACCAGCATCTGCCGCGGCTCGGGCGCCTCGATCAGAGTGTAACCGCCTGACGGCGTCTCGCTCATCCGTCCGCCGAGAAGCAGCAGCAGGTCCGCCTCCTTGATCCGCTTGGCGAGCGCCGGATTGATGCCGAGGCCGACATCGCCGGCATAGTTGGGATGGGTATGGTCGAACAGCCCCTGGCGGCGAAACGACACCGCGACCGGCAGTTCGAACCGCTCGGCGAAACGGCGGAGAGAGGCGACGGCTTTGTCGCTCCACCGGCTGCCGCCGGCGATGACGAAGGGCCGCTTGGCCGCCCAGAGCAGCTTCTGGAGCTGCGCTGTCTGCGTCAGGCCGGGATAGGTCTCGATCGTCTCGAAGGGCTGCGGCGCCAACACGGATGCGGTCTCGCGCAGCATGTCCTCGGGCAGGGCCAGCACGACGGGCCCGGGCCGGCCCGAGGTCGCGGTGTGAAAGGCGCGCGAGAGGAATTCAGGGATGCGGGCGGGCTCGTCGATCTCCGCGACCCATTTCGCCACCTCGCCGAACATCCGCCGATAGTCGATTTCCTGGAACGCCTCGCGCTCGCGATGGCCGCGGGCGATCTGGCCGACGAGCAGGATCATCGGCGTCGAATCCTGCCGCGCAATATGCAGCCCTGCGGCGGCGTTGGTGGCGCCCGGCCCGCGCGTCACGATCGCGACGCCCGGCCGCCCGGTCAGCTTGCCATCCGCCTCAGCCATGATCGCGGCCCCGCCTTCGTGGCGGGCATTGATGACATCGATGGCTGAATCGCTGAGCGCGTCGAGCACAGCGAGGAAGCTTTCACCCGGCACCGTGAAGACCCGGTCGACCCCGTTCGCGGCCAGCGCTTCGACGATGAGCTGGCCGCCGCTCTTCGGCAGGAGAGGCGATGTCACGGGACGGTACTCCGGTGGTTGCGTTGCCACCTTCTTATCGGCAGCGGGGCCGAGGCGGCAAGCGCCGCCCCTGTTCGTAGCCGCGATGGCAGCCTAGACTCAGTGCCAGCGATTCCGGCTGCGGGATCTGTTCGTGGAGGAAGCATTCCGTGGCCATCCGCATCGGAATAGGCGCGTTGGCGCTGGCCGTTCTGTGGCTGGCCATGGTGCCTGCGGGCGCCGCGGAGACGGATGGCGAAAGCGCGCCGCCGCCCTTTCCGACGACCGACTTCGCCGAAGGCGCGCGGGAGGCGAGCGTCACCGACAGTGGCATCACGGCGCGCCTCTTCTATGAGCGCCGGCCGAAGATCGACAAGACGCTCGACGTGCCGGTGCTCCAGGTGACGATCGGCGGCCGCATGGTACTCGATGAAGCCGGCCTTGCCTCGGGCATGGAAGTGCCCGCGGCCACCGCCTCGATCGCCGAGATCGATCCCTACCGGGTGGGCAAGGAGGTCTATTTCTCCAGCTATTCCGGTGGCGCCCACTGCTGTTCCCGCGTTGTGGTTGCCGAAAGCGGGCCGAAAGGCTGGACGCCGATCGAGGTCGGCTCCTTCGATGGCGACGGCGATTACCTCCAGGATCTCGACGATGACGGCGTTGCGGAGATCGTAACGACCGACAATGCCTTCCTCTATGCGTTTGATTGCTATGCCTGCAGCGCGGCGCCGCTTGTCATCCGATCCGTGCGCGATGGCAAGGTCATCGATGTGAGCGCCGAGCCGCGTTTTGCGAAGCATCAGCGGGACTGGCTGTCCGAACTCGAGGCGAATGCGGACCCCGAGACGCGCTGGTCATCGCCGGGCTTCCTGGCCGGATGGGTGGCGCAGAGCGTCCGCGCCGGATCAGGTCCGGCAGCCTTCGAGGCGCTGCTCGACCATTGGGACCTTGCCGCCGATGCCGGGGAGGAAACCTGCCTTTCCGGTGATGATCTCGACGCCTGCCCGAAGCGCGACCGAAAGCTGCTCAAGTTTCCCGACCGGCTGAAGCTCTTTCTCAACCGTCACGGCTACGCGGTGTGAAAAAAACGCTGCCGGCGCAGGATCGGCGGCGACGGAAACGCGTTTCGCATCCGTATCACCACTGCGGGCATGAGGCGGCGAAAGCCGCCTATTCGAAGGAGGAACCCCCTTGAAGCTCTCACGACGCTCCCTGCTCCGCGGCCTGTTCGCCGCGGCGATCGTCGCGCCAGCGGCAAGCCTCGCGCTGCCCGAGGAAGCCGATGCACAGTCGCGCCCTCCCGGACAACGGCCGCCGCCCCCCGGCCCGAACCGTCGTCCGCCGGCGTCACGAGCCGAACGCCGGCCGCCACCAAGGCGCGGTTATGTCTGGGTGCCGGGTTATTGGGCCTGGAGCCGCGGACGCTATGTCTGGGTGTCCGGTCGCTGGGTCCGCAACCGGCCCGGCTGGCGCTACAGCAACCCGCGCTGGGTCTGGCGCAATGGCCGCTGGGTCTTCATCCAGGGCAGTTGGGTGCGCTGACGCGAGAAGCGTGCATCGATGAAGAAGGGGCGGCGTTGAAGCGCCGCCCTTTTTGTCGTCAGGCTGCGCCGTCGACGACCTGGAAGCCGGCCCAGAACGGGTCGCGATCGTCGACGAAGATGGTGTTGTAGCCGGTAACGCGCGCCCATCCTTCGATGGTCGGCACGATCGCAGGCTTGCCGCCGACGGTCGTCTGGCGGGCGACGCGGCCGGTGAAGGTCGAGCCGATGATGCTTTCATGTACGAAGGCCTCGCCTTCCTTGAGCCGTCCGGTCGCGAAGAGCTGCGCGAGGCGCGCCGAGGTGCCCGTGCCGCAGGGCGAACGGTCGATCGCCTTGTCGCCATAGAAGACGGCGTTGCGGGCGCTGGAGCCCTGGTTCTTCGGCTTGCCCGTCCAGAGCACATGCGTCAGCCGGTCGAGCGCCGGGTTTTCCGGATGGACGATTGTGTGGCGCGCGTTGAAGGCGGCGCGCAGCTTCGGCGAAAGACGCACGATATCGGAAGGTTCGAGATCGGAGAGATCGGCATAGTTCGCCTGTGGCTCGACGATCGCATAGAAATTGCCGCCATAGGCGATGTCGACCTTCAATGTGCCGATGCCATCGACTTCGACCTCATAGTCACGGCCGAGCAGGAAAGACGGGACATTGGTGAGCGTCACGCTCTCGACATAGGGACCGTTCTGCACATAGCGCGCCTCGACGAGACCGGCCGGGGTTTCGAGGCGGAGCAGGCCCGGCGTCTTCGGCGTCACCAGCCCATGCTCGATGATGAAGGTCACGGTGCCGATCGTGCCATGGCCACACATCGGCAGGCAGCCGGAGGTCTCGATGAACAGGATCGCCGTGTCATAGGCATCCGAGGATGGCGGATAGAGGATCGAGCCCGACATCATGTCGTGGCCGCGCGGCTCGAAGCAGAGGCTTTTGCGGATCCAGTCGAACTCGGCCAGGAAATGCTGCCGCTTCTCGAACATGGTGTCGCCCTTCAACACCGGGATCGATCCGCCAGTGACGACGCGCACGGGATTGCCGCAGGTATGGCCGTCGATGCAGAAGAACGAGTGGCGCGCCATGGTCAGAACCTTGCCTGGAAGCGGGTGACGGAATAGGGAGCGGGGTCTATCACGGGCAGCCGCCCGGCGATGAGATCGGCGACGATTTCCGCCGTCACGGCCGCTTGCGTCAAGCCGTAATGGCCGTGGCCGAAGGCATGCACGATGCGCGGATCGCGCTTCGACGGGCCAATGACCGGGAGTGAATCCGGGATCGACGGCCGAAAGCCCATCCAGCGTGTGCCGCCCGAAAGATCGGCATCCGGCAGGAAGCGGCGGGCGCGGCCGAGGATGGCGTCGACGCGGGCATAGTTCGGGGCCGCTTCGAGGCCCGCGAATTCGACGCTGCCGCCGATGCGGTCGCCGCTGTCGAGCGGCGACGTGACGAAGCCCTCGCCCTCATACATGACCGGGCGCGAAAGCCCGAGCCGGCCGGAGGGCAGCGTGACATTGTAGCCGCGCTCGGTATCGAGCGGCACATGATCACCGATCGAGGCGGCGAGCGGCTTCGACCAGGCGCCGGTCGCGACGACGACGCGGTCATAGAGCGCGATGCTGTCGAAGCTGGTGATGATCGCGATGTCGTCGCCCTGCGGGCGGATGGCGGCGGCTTCCAGCTTCTTGACCTTTGCGCCGCGCTCTGCCGCCGCTGCGGCAAGGGCGATCGTCAGGTCCTTGGGGTCGGAGACATGGCAGCCGCTCGCATAGAGCGCGCCGCGGGCAGCGCGTGGGCCGAGCGCCGGTTCGAGTTCATGCAGAGCGCCCGCGTCGAGCCATTCGACCGGAATACCCATCGCCTGCTGGCGCGCAATCAGCGGCTCGGCGGAGGCCGCTCCTGCGGCGCTCGACCAGACCGACAGCAGGCCCTTGCGACGAACATGGCCGTCAAGACCCAGCATGCCGAGCCGCTTTTCCCAGGCGGGGAGGGCGCGGGCATTGAGCGCCGCGATGGCCGCGATCGACGCTTCGATCCGGCCGGGGCGGCTTGCCGCGACGAAACGTGCGAGGAACGGCGCCAGCTTCGGCAGATAGGCCGGGCGGATGGAGAGAGGGCCGAGCGGATCGAGCATCCAGCGCGGCATCTGCCGCCACACCTTGGGCGAGGCGAGCGGCATGATGTCGATATGGGCGATCCAGCCGGCATTGCCGGCCGAAGCACCCGCGGCAATGCCGTCGCGGTCGATGAGGTCGACCGCGTGGCCCTCGTCGAGCAGCGCATGCGCGATCGCCGCGCCGACGATGCCTCCACCGATGACGGCGATGCGCATGCCCCGCCGCCGATCAGGCGGCGGCCGGGAGGCCGGTCTCCGGCAGGACCGGGCGGTTGGCGATCGCCTTCTGCATCACGGCTTCGAGCTCGGCCTTCTCGGCCGCGTCGAGCGCAAGGCGCGGCGGGCGGGTGAGGTCTGTGCCACGCCCGAGGATCTTCTCGCAATATTTGATCGCCTGGACGAGATCCGGGCGGGCGTCGAGATGAAGGATCGGCATGAACCAGTCATAGATCGGCATCGCCTCGGCAAAGCGGCCGTCGCGCACCAGGCGGAACAGCGTTTCGCCCTCGCGCGGAAACACGTTCGACATGCCCGAGACCCAGCCGACCGCGCCGAGCGCCACCGTCTCCAGCACCACGTCGTCGAGGCCGCAGAAGGGGATGAAGCGATCGCCGGTCATGTTGCGCACATCGACGATGCGGCGGGTATCGCCCGAAGAATCCTTGAATGCGACGATGGTGTCGATATCAGAAAGGCCGGCCAGCATCGTCGGGGTGACGTCGGTGCGGTAGCTCGGCGGGTTGTTGTAGACCATGATCGGCGTGTCAGTCGCCTTGGCGATCGTGGTCAGGTGGTCGATCGTCTCGCGCGGCTTGGCCGGATAAACCATCGCGGGCATGACCATCAGGCCGTTGACGCCGGCCTTGGTCGCCTCACGGGCATAGTCGGCGCCGAAGGCGCTCGTATATTCGGCAAGGCCCGAGATGACCGGAACGCGGCCGCGCGCCGTGGCGACCGCCGTCTCGACCAGCGACACCTTTTCAGAGCGCGTCAGCGAGCAGTTCTCGCCAACCGTGCCGCAGATGATCAGGCCCGAAACGCCATCGGTGATCAGCGCCTCGATGACCTTTGCGGTCGCTTCGAGATCGACCGAGAAATCCGGGCGGAACTGGGTGGTCACAGCAGGGAAAACGCCCTTCCAGGTCGCCTTCGGATCCATCGTCGTCTCCTTCACGCTCTTCGCTCGCTGTCTTGTCGACAGTTTGTATTTATCTTGGAAATCTGGGTCTGGCAAGGCACCGCGCAAAGAAAAGCCCGCCATGGCGAACCATGACGGGCTGATTTTCCGGCAGGGCGCCGAACGTGTCAGGCGGGGACGCCGGCCTCGAGCTTCTTGGCGACAAGGCCGCGCAGCGTCCGCAGATCCTTGGCGAACTGGCGGATGCCTTCCGAGAGCTTCTCGGTCGCCATCGCGTCCTCGTTCAAGGCCCAGCGGAAGCCCTTCTCGTCATAGGACTGCTTGGCGGGCGCCTCACCGGCATTGGCCGGGTCGAGCTTGCGCACCAGCGTGCCCTGGTCGGCGGCGAGCTTCTCGAGCAGAGCGGGCGCGATCGTCAGGCGATCGCAACCAGCCAGCGCCTCGATCTCGCCGATCGAGCGGAAGGAGGCGCCCATCACGACCGTCTTGATGCCATGCGCCTTGTAATAGGCGTAGATCTGGCGAACCGAGACGACGCCCGGATCTTCCTCGGCCTCATAGGTCTTGCCGGTCGACTTCACGTACCAGTCGAGGATGCGGCCGACGAAGGGCGAGATCAGGAACACGCCGGCATCGGCGCAGGCAGCCGCCTGGGCGAGCGAGAACAGCAGCGTCAGATTGCAGTCGATGCCTTCCTTCTGGAGGATCTCCGCGGCGCGGATGCCCTCCCAGGTCGAGGCCAGCTTGATCAGGATGCGTTCACGCGGAATACCGAGATCGGCATAATCCTTAATAATGGCGCGGGCGCGCTTCAGCGAGCCTTCGGTGTCGAAGGAAAGGTCTGCATTGACCTCGGTCGAGACACGGCCGGGAACCAGCTTGGAAACTTCGGCGCCGAATGCGACCGAAAGGCGGTCGGCAACGGATGCAGCGATCGCCTCCTTGGAGCCGCCCTGCTTGTTGCCCCAGGAGATCGCACCGTCGATCACATCCTTGTAGAGCGGCAGCTCGAACGCCTTCAGGACGAGCGAGGGATTGGTCGTGCAGTCGACGGGATGGAAAGTCTTGATCGCCTCGAGGTCGCCGGTGTCGGCGACCACAGTCGTCATGGACTTCAACTGGTCGAGTTTTGATGGCATCGCCGTCCTCCAACCTGGGTGCGGCGTCGCGGCCGCAAGGGATATCTTTCTGGCATATGAGCACCTTGGCAGCCAAATGGAAGCCAAAAATATGTCTAGGCACAAAACCGTTCGATGACAGACCACCCCATGCTGGAGCGCGGTCCCGGCATGGGATAGAACGCATTCTCCTCCGCGCGTCCACGCCATCAGGAATTGCTTCGATGACCGTCTCCCCGCATGTCGACACGCGCATTTCGCTCGCCGGAGCATGGACCCTGACTGACGCGGACGGCGCGGTGCTCGGCGACTGCGCCATCCCCGGCGACGTGCATTCGGCCCTTCTGGCGCTGGATCGGATTCCTGATCCGATGGTCGGCCGCAATGAAGCGCTGGTGCAGTGGGTCGGCGAAGCGGCATGGGAAATCAGCCGGCATTTCGATGTCGCGCCAGGCGCTGCAGCCGAGCGCTGGGCGGTATTGGAGCTCGAATTCGTCGATACCTTCGCTGAGGTAATGCTGAACGGAACTGTGGTGGCGCAGCTCGAATCGAGCTTCATCCGCCATCGCATCGATGTGACCGGGCAGCTTGTCGAGGGCGCCAACGAACTGCGCATCCGTTTTGCGCCGGCCGGTGCCGAGGCGACGGCGCGGGCAGCCCGGCAGCCATTTCCGATCCCGTGGAGCGTTTCGAACAACAAGGTCCCGGACCTCAACATGATCCGTAAGGCCCAATGCCATGGTGGCTGGGACTGGGGTCCGTGTCTGATGGTGACGGGCATCTATGCCGAGCCTGTCCTTCATCTTTATGAAGAGGCGCGCATCGAGAGCGTCCAGATCCGCCAGCGCCACGCTGCCGATGGTTCGGTCAAGGCCATCGCCGAGGTTGAGCTGGTCGCGCCGGCGCCGGCGAGCGTTCCCGTCGAATTCTCACTGGACGGAAAGATCGTGAAGTCCAAGGTCGCGGTTGCGGCAGGCACCACGCGCGTTTTCCTCGAACTCGATGTCGGCATGCCCGAGCTCTGGTGGCCGGCCGGCCACGGCGCGCAGCCGCTTCATGAAGCGGTCGTTTCGATCCCGGGCGACAGCGTCACCCGCAAAATCGGCTTCCGCACGCTCGAAGTGGTGACCGAGAAGGACGCGGCCGGCGCTTCGATGATCTTCCGCGTCAACGGCATCGACATCTTCGCCAAGGGCGCGAACTGGATTCCTGCCGACGCGCTGCCCTCCAAGATCACCGAAGGTCGGATCCGCGCTCTGCTCTCGGCCGCGGTCGAAGCCAATATGAACATGATCCGCGTCTGGGGCGGCGGGTTCTATGAGTTCGACGCCTTCTACGACCTTTGCGACGAGCTGGGGCTTCTCGTCTGGCAGGACATGATGTTCTCCTGCTCGCAATATCCCTCGACGCCGGAATTTCTCGAACAGGTCGACGCAGAGCTCCGCTACCAGATCAAGCGCCTCTCGAGCCGGCCATCGATCGCGCTCTGGTGCGGCGACAACGAAGTCGTCGGTTCGCTGACCTGGTACGAGCTGTCGCGCAATAATCGCGACCGCTATCTGGTCAACTATGATCGCCTCAACCGCATCATCGACCGCGCGGTCGTGGAGACCGATCCGGACCGCCGCTTCTGGCCATCCTCGCCCTGCAATGGCGATCTCGACTATGGCGATGCCTGGCACGATGATGGCTCGGGCGACATGCACTTCTGGGATGTCTGGCACTCGAACAAGAACTTCGAGCACTACTACACCGTGAAGCCGCGCTTCTGCTCGGAGTTCGGCTTCCAGTCATTCCCCTCGATGACGGGCATCCGCGCCTTTGCCGAGCCGGACGACTGGAACGCAACCGCCCCTGTGATGGAGTTTCACCAGCGCGATCCCGCTGGCAATTCGCGCATCATCGACACGATGGCGCGCTATTTTCGCGTACCCTCAGGCTTCGAGCAGTTCGTGTTTCTGTCGCAGCTCCAGCAGGCGCTCGCGATCGAGACGGCCGTTCGTTACTGGCGCAGCTTAAAGCCGCATTCGATGGGCGCGCTCTATTGGCAGCTCAACGATGTCTGGCCGGCGGTGTCTTGGTCGTCGATCGATCACACGCTGGCCTGGAAGACGCTGCATTACCACGCCAAGCGCTTCTTCGCCCCGGTCGCTCTCGCGGCCCGGATCGAAGCCGGCATGCTGACGGTGAGGGCGGTCAACGATCGTCACGCCGAGGTCAGGCTCGGTCTGCGCATCCGCACGCTGGATCTTGCCGGCAGCCTCCTGGGCGAGCGGATCACCGAGGCGCGTTTGCCGCCTGATCGCGCCGTGGACGTCGTCGCGATCGAGGCGCCGAAGTCCGATGATCGTTTCTATGTCATCGACGCGCTTGCGGACGGTTTGGCCGATCCCACGCTGCAGGTGACGGTGTTCCCGGATCTGCCGAAACGGCTCGATCTGCCGACAGCGCGCGTCTCGCTAAGCGAGATCGGCGCCGGACGGTTCAAGCTCGAAACCGACGCGCCCGCGTTCTATGTCCGCGCCGAAGCACCGGCTTTCCCGGGTCACTTCGACGATACGAGCTTCCTGTTGCTACCCGGCGAGCCACGCACGATCACCTTCAAGCCGGAAGCCGGCGTCGCAATGCCCTCGGCATCCGACATTGCCATCCATCATCTCGGCGCGACCTATCGCTAGCCGCGAACAGCAAAAAGCCGCGGCGTGCGCCGCGGCTCTCTGCATCCGTCGTCTGAAGCGTCAGATCGTCCAGTAGGGCGAGATGCCGTAATAATCGTGCACCCGCTTTTCATAGTCGCGGTCGCCCCAGGTAGGCTCGTCGGTGTCGTCGAACACCGGCCCGCCTTCGAGCTGGTCGCGCGTCAGATTGACGACATAGCCACCGCGTTCGGGATCGTAGTTGAGCGCATTCCACGGCAACGGATGATACTTCTCGCCGATTCCGAGGAAGCCGCCAAACGACATGATCGCGTAAGCAACGCGGCCGGACTGTTTGTCGATCATGACGTCATGGACGTCGCCAAGTCGCTCCCCGGCAGTATTGTATACAGCCGTTCCGTCAACCTTATCGGCCGAAATCAGCGGATTGATCGACTGGCTACTGGTGGTGAAGCTGGTGTCGTTGACCAAGGTCATCGTAATTCTCCATCGATGCTTCCGATGGTGATTCAACGGCACGGGCGGCCGATCGTTCCGACGGTCAATCGCGATCGGGGCGACGAACCACGCGAACCTTGCCGCTGTCGCCGCCGCCACAGAAGAAGCGGCCGGCCCCATCGGATTCGAGGCCCGATATCGTGAGGCCGGCCGGCATCTCCAGCGCTTCGAGCACGGTGCCGTCCTTCTGATCGATATGGCGAATCTCGCTCGCCTCATCTTCCCACGTCGCATGCCACAGCTCGCTGTCGACGAAGCTGACACCGGTGACGAAGCGGTCCGAGCGGATGGTCCGCCGGATATCGCCGGTTTCCGGATCGATCTCGTGAATGCAGCGGTCGCGGTACTGGCCGACGAACAGCGCGCCCTCCGCATAGGTAAGGCCGCTGTCGCGCCCCTGTCCGGGTGCCGGGATGGTCGCGAGCAGTTCGCCATTTGCCGGATCGATCTTCTGGATCACGTCGCCGGCGATCTGAAAGAGGTGTCGTCCGTCATATGCGGTGCCGGCATGGGCTGCGATGTCGATGCCGCCGACCAGCGTGCCGCTTTCGGGATCGAGCGCGGCGATCCGCTCGCCCGCCGCAAACCACACGCGCGCGCCGTCAAAGGTGACACCGGCAATGCTCGGGGCGCCCTCGAACGGTCCATATTCGCGCAGCACTTCCGCCTTGGCCCGCTTCATGGCAATGGCTCCTTCACAGTCGTTGGCGCCGCCCCGGCGGCAGCCCCTCGGTCTGGACATTAGTGACCTGGCGTCGGCCCCGGGAGTAACAAGCTTGTCGGGAAGCCAGGTACCGGCGGCGCCATCCAGCGGCGCGCCGGGCCGCGCCCGACGCTCTGGATCGTGCCCGATTTGGCCAGCGCGTCGAGAGCGCGTTGCACGGTGCGCGTGCTCGACCCGAGCGCGATGGCGAGCGAAGTGCTCGACCAGGCCTCGCCGTCGGAAAGCAAGGCCAGCACCGCCGCATGCGGTGCATCGAAGGGCGGAGCCAGCATCACGACCGGCTTGTCCCCTGCCGGGAGCAGCCGGTAGCCATCGGCCGTCGCCGTGATCTCGGCGAGCGGCAGCAGCACTTCGCGCAGCCGCCCGATCTCGACCCGCAGCCGCGCGCGATGCGACTCGTCGGCTTCCCGGCCGCGAAAGGCCTCGCGGATCAATGCGGCGCGCGCGATATCGCCGGGCCATGCCCTGGCGAGGCCGACGAGCAGGGAGAAGAGCACCGGCCGCGTGTCGAGGCGGACATGCGACGCGCCTGACCTAACGGCATGGCGACAGGCATCGACGATCAAGGCCGGCGCCTCGAGCAAGGCTTCCACTTCGGGAAGCGAAACCAGCGGGCCGCCGTTCCCTTCGACAAGCCGCGCCACCGGCGCACCGAGCAGAGCGCCCACGGCATCGACTTCGGCTTTGAGCGCCGGGATGCCCGCCCGCCGCGCTGCGGCATCGGCAACATTCAAGGCGGCTCGCGCGCCCCTGATATCGATACGGCGGATGGCGAGGCCGGCGCGGGCCAATGCTTCCGCGGCTTCGGCAATCGGAGGCAGGGCGATGCTGACCGTTCGCTCATCGAGCAGCCTGGCGGCCTCGGCGAGCCGCCCGGTCAGGATCATGCGCCGCGCGGCCAGCACGCGCGCATAGGCAGCGTTTGCGTGATCGCCGCGGGCTTCCAGCGCCGCGCGTGCATCGTCGAGCGGCTTGATCGGCCAGGTGAGATCGCGCGAGACGAGCGCGATTTCAGCTTCGGCAACGGTGCAGCGGGCGCGCGCAACGACTTCGCGCGGTCCGAAGGCGCGGCGTGCGCGCTGCAGCAAGGTCCGTGCGCGCGGGAAATCGCCAAGCTGCGCCATGGCAATCCCGCGCAGCGCCAGAGCCGGCGCATCATCGCGCAACGCCACCCGCTTCAGCGCGCCCAGCGGATCGCCATGGGCGAGCGCGAGCGCTGCGGCTGTGATCAGTGAGTCCATCTCGATCGCGCCAGAATTGTCACTCCCACCCTCGCTCCGATCGCGGCGAGGATCGGATCGCGGTCCCGAAGGGCCGCATCGGCAGCATGGGATGGATGGCGGCAAATGACCAGCGAGGTTTCCGAGACGTCCTTGGACCGCACTGCCTCTTGGGGCGAGCGGATCGCAGAGGGCATGGCGCTCGCCGCAACGCCGCTCTTCGCCGTGATGGCGTTGGCAAGCCTCGCCGATAACGGCGATGCGATGCTCTGTGGCGGCACGCCAGGCGGCGTGCTGCCGGGCGGCATGGCGCTCATGTATGCGCTGATGAGCTTCATCCATGCCGGCGCCTGGCTCCGGCGCATGGGCCGGATCTGAATTCCCCCGATTATTTAAGGAGAAGAGACATGTTGAACGACGTCGTATCGCATGATGACTGGCTGAAGGCACGGCTGGAGTTGCTGGACGCCGAGAAGGAATTCACGCATCAGCGCGAGGCCCTGACGAGACGCCGCATGGCAATGCCCTGGGAGAAGATCGAGAAGGATTACCGCTTCATCGGCCCGTCCGGCTCGATGACGCTCGCCGAACTCTTCGATGGGCATTCGCAGCTTATCGTCTATCACTTCATGTTCGGGCCAGACTGGCAGGAGGGCTGCAAGTCCTGCTCGTTCTGGGCCGACAATTTCGACCATATCCCTGTTCATCTCGCGCATCGGGACGTCGCCTTCACGGCCGTCTCACGAGCACCGCTCGAACGGATCGAGGCCTACAAAGACCGCTTCGGCTGGACATTCCCGTGGGTGCAGGCTGACGGCAGCGACTTCAACCACGACTACCAAGCTTCATTCACGCCGGACGAACTCGCCGCAGGCCGCGGCTACTACAATTATGCCGAGCGCAAGATTGGCGCCTCGGACATCGTCGGCATCAGCGTTTTCGCGAAAGACGAAGAGGGCGCTGTCTACCACACCTATTCCTGCTACAGCCGCGGCGTGGAGATGCTGAACGGCGCCTATCACTATCTCGACCTCGTCCCAAAGGGCCGGAACGAGGAGGGACTGGACTTCCCGCAGGCCTGGGTCAGGCGGCGTGATCAGTACTGAAGTCGCGAAAGTAGCGCTCCCCGTCATGCCCGGGACGAGCCCGGGTATGACGGGGAGCGATTGGCGCCTCAGTTGACCCAGCCGCCATCGATGATGTGCATCTGGCCCGTCGTGTAGGTCGCTGTGGCGAGATAGATGGCGAGGTCCGCGATCTCCTGCGGCGTGCCGATACGGCCGATCGGCTGGCGCGCGATGAAGGCGGCGCGGGCCGTCTCATAGTCACCCTGCGCACGCAGCCGGTCCTGCAGCGACGGGCTCTCGACGGTGCCGGGGCAGATGCCGTTGCAACGGATGCCGCGCGTCACGAAGTCCGCCGCAACCGATTTCGTCAGTCCGACCGTCGCTGCCTTGGTGACACCATAGGCGAAGCGGTTGGGCACGCCCTTGATCGAGCCTGCGACGGAGCAGATGTTGACGATCGAACCATCATTCTGCGCCAGCATGCCCGGCAGCACGGCCTTGATGGTGCGCCACATCGACTTGACGTTGAGGTCATAGGCGAAATCGAGGTCTGCCTCGCTCGCCTGCTCGATTGTGCCGGCATGGACGATTCCGGCCGCATTGAAGAGCACGTCGACTGTGCCGATCTCGGCGACGAGGGCGTCGACATCGGCGCTCTTCAGAACGTTGAGAACCCGCGTCGTGACATTGGGGCGATGCGACAGTTCGCCGACTTTCGCCTCGTTGACATCCGTCGCCCAAACGGTCGCGCCGGCATCGGCTGCGCTTTCGGCGATGGCCCGGCCGATCCCCTGTGCCGCCGCCGTTACCAGCACGACCTTGCCTGCGAGCGTATCGCCCATCGGATTTTCCTCCATGTATGATGCAAGCGGCATTGCGGCGCTCTCCGCCGATCGCTGCCACGCGAGCCCAAGTGATGTCCAGCCGGATGACGCCACGTGTCGTTTCGCCAGGCGACCGGCCGACGTGTCGATCAAATTATCCATCCGTGAATGGTGTATTCGTATATAAGCGAACACGACCGATCCGAGTCAATGTCTAGCCTGTCGCGCGGCCGGCCGCGATGGGTGGATCTTGCCGCGATTGCTGGCTGGATTGAAGGTTCATGCTCGACGACGTCAATGATCGCTATCGCGCGCCTGCGCTGGACAAGGGCCTAGATATCCTGGAGCTCCTCGCGGCGACCGATGAAAGCATGACCCAGGCCGAGATCGCCAAGGCGCTGGGCCGTTCGCCGAACGAGATCTATCGGATGCTGGACCGGCTGGTGCGGCGCGGCTATGTCGCCCGCATTCTCGGCGACCGCTATGAGTTGACGCTGCGGCTCTTCGCGCTTGCCCATCAGCATGCGCCTGTGCGGCGGCTTGTCAGCCAGGCCTTGCCCGTGATGCGGCAGTTTTCAAAGCGAGCCGAGCAGGCCTGCCATCTGACGGTCTACGACCGCGGCCGCGTTATCGTCGTCGCTCAGATGGATGCGCCGTCCTATTGGAGCTATTCGATCCGCGTCGGCGCGCGCGTCAGCCTCTACAATACCGGATCCGGACATGTCCTGCTGGCGTTTGCAACGCCGCAGGAACGCGCTTTGATGGAGGCAGAGCGCGAAGACCTCACCGAGGACAAGAGCCGGCCCGCCGAGCTCGATACCCGTCTCAGCGCCATTCGCGCACAAGGGTTCGAGACGATGCCGAGCTTCCAGTCCGAAGCGGTCTTCAACCTCTCGGCACCGGTCCTCGGTCCCGGCGATACCGCCATCGCTGCGCTGACCTGTCCTTTCCTGCCGCGCATCGACCGGGAGGATGTGCCCGACCGCGAGGCGGCTCTGGCCACGTTGCTCGATGCGACACGCGAACTTTCGATCGTTCTCGGCAAAGGGATTGACGAGTAGGCACTTCGCCGTCGGCTGATGCAATTCGCCGCACACCGCGCGCTGCGATCTCTCGATCGTTGCAGGAGACCGGCAACAGATCATGTGCCGGCTTCGAAGATCGACTGGACCGTCGGCTTTCCCTGGAATCCCCTGTGCCTGACGTGTGCGGCAGCGGTTTCTGCACCCGGATTCGTGAACCGTTCACGATGAACAGATGTCGTCTGTCTCGGCGTAGTTTGCGCCAGATCAAATTCACAACCTATCGCCTAGTGTGTGCAAGGTTGCGATCGTCTATTCGATTCGCTCGTGGCCTCGAGGGGAACTGGTACCGCAATCAGCCGTAGGCATCGCGTCCCGGCCTGATCGGGGACTTGCGATATCCTCGCCAAGAACTGCAAAGCTGCGTTTTTTTCTGGGGATAGCGATCCGTTGAATGCTGTTTTGCGAAAGGTTGGTTGGACCGTCGTCTCAATCTCGCTTGGCATGATCGTCGTCGTAGCCGGCTTCGAACTCATTAGCTGGCAGCGCCGCCACAGCGAACTGATCTTTCAGGCCGAGCTTGTTCTGCGCCGGTCCGTGTCGGTCGTGAATGAAGTGCGCGCAGGGTTGCGCTTGGTGCCGCGACTGAAGACCGTCCCGTGCTCTCCGGACGACATCAAGGCGATGCGTCTCTTCGTCGAGCGCTCGGTGTTCATCGTCGAGATGGGCCGTATGAGCGGTGACCGGATCCTGTGCGACAGCAGGGGCAGCGCGCCAAGGGACGACGCCCTCGGCCCGCCCGACAGGGTCGGCTTGAACGGTGCCAAGATCTGGCTGCGGGTTCCGCTGCGAGGCGACTGGCGGATCGTTGTCTCCGCGGCCGCTCGTGACGGTGCAATCGTTTTCTCGCGCCCGACCGCCGCCGCCGACCTGTTCCGTCCTGTCGGCGACGCGGTCGCCCAAGTGGTGCCGCCCGGTTCGCTGATAGCCTATGCGAGTTCCAGTCGCGTCGAGCAGCCATCCGGCGCCACCTATATCCCGCCCCGGCGGTCAAATCGCTGGCTGGATCAATCCGTCCTTCGATGCAAAGAGGGATTCGATGTCTGCGTTGCCGTCAGTGAGCCGGCAAAACCGGCCTTTCGAGCCCTCCCTCTCGGCGAGCAGTTGGCGCTGCTCGTCGGCGGCGCGCTTCTTGGCAAAGTCTGCCAAGCCCTCCTCGCCGCTTGGCTCGCCTCGCGACGCACACTTTACCGCCGCTTGAGGCGTGCGATCGCCCGGAGCGAGATCACGCTCCACTACCAACCGCTGGTCCGGCTCGAAGATCGTACCGTGGTAGGGTTTGAGACGCTCGCCCGCTGGCGCCCGAAGAGCGGCGAAGACGTCAGCCCGGACATCTTCGTGCCGCTGGCCGAGCGAACGGGCCTTCTGCCCGCTTTGACGGAGTTTGTGATCGACAGAGCGCTCTCGGACATGTCGTCGATGCTGTCAGAACGGCCGGATCTCTATGTCAGCATCAACATAGCGGTGCAGTCGCTGCTGTCAGACGAGCTCCTCACGGCGCTGAAGCTCTATTGCGACGCTCATGGCGTCGATCGATCCCGCATCGTCCTCGAAATCACCGAGCGAGAGACCGGCGAGGTTGAACTGATTGGCGATGCCGTCGGCCGTCTGCGCGATGCCGGCTTCAGGATCTTCCTGGACGATTTTGGCACCGGATATTCGAGCCTTGCTTATCTCGCGACCCTGCCGATCGACACGATCAAGCTGGATAAGCTGTTCAGCAATTCGGTCGGAACGAGCCTCGTCAGCTCGCTCGTTCTCGGCGAAATCCTGCACATGATGTCGACCCTCAATCTTTCGGTCGTGTTCGAGGGCATCGAGACAGAGGAACAGGCGGTCGCATTAGGAGTGATCGCCCCCGGCGCCATGGGCCAGGGCTGGCTATTCGGCCGCCCTGCACCCGCTGGCGAAATCCGGGGCTCATCTTTGCCTGACGCGACTGTCCGCTGAAGGAGGGCGGGAAATCCACTCCCGCCTCAATCAGTCCGCCGGCTTGTCGGCGACGCCTTCCAGCACGAGCATCGAGCGCGCGACCACCGTCAGCGTCTTGCCGGCATCGGTTTTCTCGCCTTCGAGCGCGCCGGCCGTGTCGAGGACCACTGTCCAGCCGCCACCTTCCTTGCCGGGGACGGTGAAGTCCACGTCGACATGCGAGGCGTTCATCATGACGATCATCACCGGCTCGTCGGCCCGCATCGGCGCAAGGCGCACGGTGATGCATTTGACATGCGGATCACCCCACTCCTCGTCCGACATGCGCGCTCCGCCGGCGCTGAACCAGGCGACATCGCGTTGGCCAAGGCTCGTCCGGGTGCCCGTCAGGAATTCGGCCCGTGAGAAGGCACTGCGGCTGCGCCTCAGCGCGATGACCTTGGCCGTGAAGTCGGCAAGCTCGGGGTCGGTATTGCCCCAGTCGACCCAGCCGATCTCGTTGTCCTGCGCATAGGCGTTGTTGTTGCCGCCCTGCGAGTTCCCGATCTCGTCGCCGGCCAGCATCATCGGCACGCCCTGCGACAGCATCAGCGTCGCGATCAGGTTGCGCTTCTGGCGCTTCCGCAGCTCGATGATCTCGGGATCGTCTGTCGGGCCCTCGACGCCGCAGTTCCAGCTGCGGTTATCGCTGTGTCCGTCGCGATTGTCCTCGCCATTCGCCTCGTTGTGCTTGTCGTTGTAGGAAACGAGATCTTCGAGCGTGAAGCCGTCATGGGCGGTGATGAAATTGACGCTCGACCAGGGCCGGCGCCGGCCTTCGTTGAACAGGTCGCTCGACGCCGCGAAGCGGGTGGCGAAGCTCGGCAGCAAGCCTTCGGCGCCCATCCAGAATTCGCGCACCACATCGCGATAGTCGCCGTTCCACTCGGAGAATCCGGCCGGGAAATTGCCGAGCTGATAGCCGCCGGGGCCAACGTCCCAGGGCTCTGCGATCAGCTTCAGCCGGCCGAGAACCGGATCCTGCAGGATGGCATTGAAAAAGGCATGGCGCGGATTGAAGCCGGTCGGTTCGCGCCCGAGTGTCAGCGCGAGATCGAAGCGGAAGCCGTCGACGCCATAAACGGTTGCCCAGAGACGGAGGCTGTCGAGCACCATCTGCAGCACGCGCGGATGGTTGGTGTCGATCGCGTTGCCGGTGCCGGTCAGGTCGTCATAGTAGCGCTTGTCGTCCGGCATCAGCCGGTAATAGGAGAAGTTGTCGATGCCCTTGAAGGAGAGCGTCGGCCCGAGATGGTTGCCCTCGGCTGTGTGATTGTAGACGACGTCGAGGATCACCTCGATGCCGGCGTCGTGCAGGCGGTCGACAGCCTCTCCGATTTCGGCAAGGCCCCCGCCATCGACATAGTTCATCTCAGGCGCAAAGAAGCCGATGGTGTTGTAGCCCCAGAAATTCCGCAGGCCGCGCTCGCCGAGGTGCCGATCCTGCACGAAGGCGTGGACAGGCATCAGCTCGATGGTCGAAACCCCTATGCGGTGGAGATGCTCGATCGCCTTGGGATGGCCGAGTGCCGCGAAAGTGCCGCGAACATCGTCCGGCACGAAAGGCTGGCGCATGGTCCAGCCGCGCACATGGCTCTCATAGATGACGGTCTGCGGCCAGGGGATCATCGGCCGCTTCGACTTGGTCAAAATCTTCGGCGAGATGACGCGGGCCTTCGGCATGAACGCGGCGCTGTCGCGCTCGTCCTTGTTGAGATCGGCATCATCGCCGCCGCCAACCGGATAGCCGTAGAGAGCGTCGTCCCAGACGAGATCGCCGACGAGCTCGCGGGCGTAAGGGTCGAGCAGCAGCTTTGCATCGTTGAAGCGATGACCGTTGGCGGGGTCGAACGGGCCGCGCACGCGATAGCCGTAAAGCTGGCCTTCCTTCACGCCGGCAACGTGACCATGCCAGACGCCGTTCGTGCATTCGAGCAGGTCAATACGGTCAGTTTCCTTGCTGCCGTCCTTCGAGAACAGGCACAGCGTCACGCCCTCGGCGTGATCGGAAAAGAGCGCAAAATTGGTGCCCTTGTCGTCCGGCGTGGCTCCAAGGGTGAAAGGTGATCCCGTCGTAAGTTTCATCATCGAGCGGCGGCTTTCCGGTCCATATCAGCACTGATCAGTTGTGGCAGGCGCGTTACTCCCGAAAAGCCGCGGTCGGGAGGCTTGCTCGCCGGTACGCCGGCGACACGCGAAAACAGTGTTTCATACGCCTTGGCGGGTTCGTCCCAGCCAAAGCTCTTGGCCATGGCGCGACGACGCATGGCCGCGAGGCGTTCCGGCGCATGATAGGTATCGAACGCTCTGCCGGTCGCCTCGAGGAAACCGCGGATCGAGAAATCGGTGAAAAGGAAACCCGTCTCATCGTTTTCGATCGTATCGGCAAGACCGCCCGTCGCATGGGCAACGGGCAATGCGCCATAGCGCTGCGCCTGCATTTGCGTCAGCCCGCACGGCTCGAAGCGCGACGGCATCAGGAAGAAGTCGCTCGCCGCAACGAGGCGGTGCGCCATGGTGTCGCTGAAGCCGGCGACGAGGCCGATATCGCCGCGATAGCGGCGGGAGACGTCGAGCAGCATGCGTTCGACGCCCGGATCACCGGTGCCGAGGATCGCAATCTGGCCGCCCCTCTCCACCACGGTGCCAGCGATCTCGGCGATGAGATCGAGGCCCTTCTGGTGAACAAGTCGCGAGACGACGCCAAAGAGCGGGCCGTCCGACGAATTGAGGCACAGCGACATCCGGATGAAGTCGGTATTGACGCGCTTGCCCTCGAGATTGTCGGCGTCGAACATCTTGGGCAGGTGACGGTCCGTTGCCGGGTCCCATTCGGCTTCGAGCCCGTTGACGATGCCCGAAAGGCGGCCCTCGGCAGCGAGGTCGCGCGTCACGCCATGGAGGCCCGAACCGAGGTGATCGGTGGTGATTTCGGCGGCATAGGTGTTACTCACCGTCGTCACATGATTGGCGTAGACAAGGCCGGCCTTCATGAACGAGATGTAGCCGTGGAACTCGACGCCGTCCGTCCGGAACGCATGATGGGGAATGCCGAGGGCGTCGAGCCGATCGGCGCCGAAGAGGCCCTGATGAGCCAGATTGTGAATGGTGAACACGGACGGCACGCGCGCGCCCGACCAGGCCAGATAAGCCGGCGCGAGCGCCGACGGCCAGTCGTGGCAGTGAACGAGGTCCGGTGTCCAGCCAATGCTGGCGATGCCCTTGCCGACTTCGGCGGCTGCGAGGCCGAGCCGCGCAAAGCGAACATCGTTGTCGCCCCAATCATAGCCTTCCGGCGTGGTATAGGGGGTTCCGGGACGCTGATAGAGCGAAGGCGCGAGGATCAGGTAGACAGTGATGCCGTCGGCGGTTTCTGTTTCGCCGATCAGGCACGGCTCGATCGAGGCGTGTCCGGGCAGCGAAGCCACGACCTTGAGCTGGGTGATCTTGTCGAGAACGTTCTGGTAGGCCGGCATCAGGATGCGGACATCGACGCCCCGGCGTTTCAGCGCGCGCGGGAGCGCTGCCGAAACATCGGCGAGGCCGCCGGCCTTCGCGAAGTCGCCGAATTCGCTGGTGACGAACAGTATTTTCATGGCTCGAACGGCCCTTTGCCCTGCGATCGAAGCGAAATTCGCTGCATTCACAGGGCCTCCGGAGCGCGCCCGGAGGCGAGGACCTGGTCCCGCAGCCGCTTCTACAACGATGACGCGCGCGGTTTGGTTGCCTGCGCCAATGCCCAATTTCGCGTCATGCGACGCAATTGCCGCGGCGAGCGGCACTTTTGTTGCATAGCGTCAGCGCAGGATCTAGACGCCTTCTGGCGGGCATGCGGGTAAGCCGCCAATGCTCCGGACGATATGGGGATGGGAGACACAATGGTGGACGCCGTCATGAGCTCAGAAGCCACGGTCGCGCCGCAAGGCGGAACAGACGACGAGGTCGCCGCGGCCCGTGCCGCGATCACCGCCAAGCTGACCTATGCGGTCGGCAAGAATGCCGTGACTGCGAGCGACCGCGACTGGTTTCTCGCGACGGCGCTGGCGGTGCGCGATCGGATGGTCGACCCGTGGATCGCCTCTTCCAAGGCGACCTACGCCACCGGCGCCAAGCGGGTCTATTATCTATCGCTTGAATTTCTCATCGGCCGGCTGCTGTTCGACACGATGAACAATCTTGGCCTCACCGATGTCTATCGCGCGGCGCTGGGTGATCTCGGCGTCGATCTCGAGAAGCTGAAGACGGTCGAGCCGGACGCGGCGCTCGGCAATGGCGGCCTCGGACGCCTCGCCGCCTGCTTCCTCGACTCGATGGCCTCGCTGTCGATCCCTGCCTATGGCTACGGCATCCGCTATGATCATGGCCTGTTCCGGCAGGTCGTGAAGGGCGGCTGGCAGCAGGAATATCCTGAAAACTGGCTCTCCTTCGGCAACCCCTGGCAGTTCGAGCGGCCGGAGGTGATCTACGACATTCAGTTTGGCGGCAGCGTCGAAGCGATCATGCAGCCGAGCGGCTATCCGCGCTATGTCTGGCATCCCGCCGAAACGATCGAGGCGGTTGCCTATGACACGCCGATCGCCGGCTGGCGCGGCCGCCATGTCAACACGCTGCGCCTGTGGTCGGCGCGGGCCGTCGACCCGCTCCGCCTCGACGCCTTCAATTCGGGCGATCATATCGGCGCGCTGGTCGAGCAGGTTCGCGCGGAAGCGATCTCGAAGATCCTTTATCCGAGCGACGAGACGCCGGCCGGGCATGAACTGCGCCTCAGGCAGGAATATTTCTTCGTCTCGGCCTCGCTGCAGGACCTCATCTACCGCCACATGCGGACCTATGGCGACATCCGCTCGCTGGCCGACAAGGTGGCGATCCAGCTCAACGATACGCATCCGGCGATCAGCGTCGCCGAACTGATGCGCATCCTCGTCGATGTGCGCGACATTCCCTGGGACGAGGCGTGGGACATCACCTGCCGCACGCTCGGCTACACCAATCACACGCTGCTGCCCGAGGCGCTGGAGACCTGGCCCGTTCCGCTGCTGGAGCGGCTGCTGCCGCGCCAGATGCAGATCATCTACCTGATCAACGCCATTCACCTGGAGAAGGCGAAGACGATCGAGGGTGCGGATGACGCGTTCCTGTCGTCGGTGTCGCTGATCGACGAGGGCAACGGCCGCAAGGTGCGCATGGGGCATCTCGCCTTCATCGGCTCGCATTCCATCAATGGCGTGTCGGCCCTGCATTCGGACCTTGTCCAGAAAACGATCTTCCGCGACCTCGACCGCGTCTATCCGGGCCGGATCAACAACAAGACGAATGGCATCACCTTCCGCCGCTGGCTGCAGGGCGCCAATCCCGGCCTCACGCGCATCCTTGTCGACAATTGCGGCGAGAGCATTCTCGATGACCCGACGGGCCTTGCGAAGCTCGTTCCGCATGCGGCCGATACCGGACTGCATGACGAATTCGGCAGCGTTCGCCGGGCCAACAAGGTCGCGCTCGCCCGGCTGATCCGCGACCGGCTCGACATCCGCGTCAATCCGAATGCGCTGTTCGACGTGCAGATCAAGCGCATCCACGAATACAAGCGCCAGCTTCTCAATATCCTGGAGACCATCGCTCTCTATCAGGCCATGCGCGCGCAACCGCACAAGGAATGGGTGCCGCGCGTCAAGATCTTCGCGGGCAAGGCGGCGGCGAGCTATCATCAGGCCAAGCTGATCATCAAGCTGGCCAACGACGTGGCTCAGGTGGTCAACAGCGATCCGACCGTGCGCGACCTGCTCAAGGTGGTGTTCCTGCCGAACTACAATGTCAGCCTCGCCGAGATGATCATCCCGGCCGCCGACCTTTCCGAGCAGATCTCGACAGCCGGCATGGAAGCCTCGGGCACCGGCAACATGAAGCTTGCCCTCAACGGAGCGCTCACCATCGGCACGCTCGATGGCGCCAATGTCGAGATCAAGGAGCATGTCGGCGACGACAACATCTTCATTTTCGGCCTGACGACCGACGAGGTCGCCGAGCGGCGGCGCCAGGGCATCGATGCGGGCGGAACGATCGCCGCGTCGCGGGAACTCTCGGCCGTTCTCGAGGCAATCGAGGCCGGAATCTTCTCGCCCGGAGAGCCCGGCCGCTTCGCCGCCCTCACGACGGCGCTGCGCCATCACGACTATTTCCTCGTCACCGCAGATTTCGATTCTTACTATGCAGCGCAACGAGCCGTTGACGCGTTGTGGCTAGACAGAGCAGCATGGTGGAAAGCGAGCCTCACGAACACGGCTCGGGTGGCCTGGTTCTCCTCGGACCGCACAATTGCGGAATATGCCAAGGATATCTGGAACGTACCCGTACGCCCTGCCGGATGAGGTTCGCGTCGGGGAGACGCAATGGCCGGTTGGCGCGCTAGTGAAACTGATGTCGGAAATCTGATCGCAGCGCGCAACGGGGATCCGTTTTCCCTGCTCGGGCTGCACGAAACGCGGGCGGGAATGGTCGTCCGCTCCTTTGTGCCGCATGCGGAAACCGTCGAGGTCCTCGATCTCGACGGAAGGCTGATCGCGCCGCTGGAGCGGCGGCCCGGCACCGATTTCTTCGAGGGCCTGATTCCCGCCCGCAGCCAGCGTTTCCTGTATCGCCTGCGCGCTGCAAACAGTGGCGGCGAATGGACGCTGATCGATCCCTATGCATTCGGGCCCGTGCTCGGGCCGCTGGACGATTATCTGCTGGTCGAGGGGACGCACCGCGAACTCTACGAAAAGCTCGGCGCCCATGTGATGGAGCATGGCGGCATTCCCGGCGTGCATTTCGCCGTCTGGGCGCCAGAGGCGCTGCGCGTCTCGGTCGTCGGCGACTTCAACGACTGGGACGGCCGCCGCCACCAGATGCGCAAGCGCGTCGACAGCGGCATCTGGGAAATCTTCGCCCCGGAACTCGGCGAAGGCGCCATCTACAAATACGAGATCGTCGCGCCCGACGGCGTTGTCCTGCCCCTGAAGGCCGATCCGGTTGGCTTCGGCAGCGAACTGCGCCCCTCGACCGCATCGATGGTCGCCAAGACCGACGCCTTCAGCTGGAGCGATGCGGAGTTCCTGGAGACGCGTGGCGGCGACGACCAGCGTCGCAAGCCGATGTCGATCTATGAGGTGCATCTCGCGTCCTGGCAGAAGGCCGATGGCTGGCGCTTCATGACATGGGACGAGATCGCCGACCGTCTCATTCCCTACGCGGTCGACATGGGCTTCACCCATGTCGAACTGCTGCCGATCACCGAGCATCCGCTCGATGCGTCCTGGGGCTATCAGCCGATCGGACTGTTCTCGCCGACCGCGCGCCATGGCGATGTGGCCGGTTTTGCGCGCCTTGTCGACCGCGCGCATCAGGCCGGCCTCGGCGTTATCCTCGATTGGGTGCCGGCGCATTTCCCGACTGACCAGCATGGTCTCGCGCATTTCGACGGCCGGCCGCTTTATGAATATGCCGATCCGCGTCGCGGCTTTCATCCGGACTGGAACACGGCGATCTATGATTTCGGCCGCCGCGAGGTTTCCAACTTCCTGGCCGCCAGCGCGCTCTATTGGCTCGATCGCTTCCATGTCGACGGACTGCGCGTCGATGCCGTCGCCTCGATGCTTTATCTCGATTATTCGCGCAAGCCAGGCGAGTGGCTGCCCAATCCGGACGGTTCGAACCAGAACAACGATGCGGTCGCGTTCCTGCAGAGCGTCAACCAGCTCGCCTACGGCCAGCATCCCGGCACGATGACGATCGCCGAGGAATCGACGTCATGGCCGGGCGTTTCCCAGCCGGTCCATGCCGGTGGCCTCGGCTTCGGCTTCAAGTGGAACATGGGCTGGATGCACGACACGCTGGATTATATGGCGCTCGATCCGGTCTATCGCCGCTTCCATCATAACAAGCTGACCTTCGGCCTGCTCTACGCCTTCTCCGAGAATTTCGTGCTGCCGCTCAGCCATGACGAGGTCGTGCATGGCAAGGGCTCGATGCTGGCGCGCATGTCGGGCGATGATTGGCAGCAATTCGCCAATTTGAGGGCGTTCTATGGCTTCATGTGGGGCCATCCGGGCAAGAAACTCATCTTCATGGGCCAGGAATTCGGGCAGCGTCGCGAATGGAATTTCGAGAACGAGCTCGACTGGCACCTCCTGGGCGCGCCGCTTCATGCCGGCGTGCGCGATCTCGTCCGTGATCTCAATCATGTCTATCGCGATCATCCCGCGCTTCATGCGCGCGATTGCGAAGGCGAGGGGTTCCGCTGGGTCGTGGCCGACGACAAGGATCAATCCGTCATCGTGTTCATTCGCTTTGGCGCGCCGGGCGATCCGCCGGTGGCTGTCGCGTGCAATTTCACGCCCGTTGTCCGGTATGGCTATCGTGTCGGACTGCCGGAGGCGGGGCGCTGGCGCGAGATCCTGAACACCGACGCCTCGCAATATGGCGGTTCGGGCATTGGCAATCTCGGCGTCGTCCATGCCGCGGCGCTGCCTTCGCACGGGCTGCCGGCTTCGGCCGATATCATCCTGCCGCCCCTCTCGGCGGTCTATTTCGAGTTCGACGGTAACTGAGCCTGCCTTCGGGCAGGCAGCAAGACAAAACAGACGAGCGGGGAGAAGCGACGATGCAGAAGCCGGGAAGTGCACCTCTGGCGCGCCAGACCATGGCCTTCGTACTGGCCGGCGGCCGCGGCAGCCGGCTGATGGAACTCACCGACCGGCGCGCCAAGCCGGCCGTCTATTTCGGCGGCAAGTCGCGCATCATCGATTTTGCGCTGTCGAACGCGCTCAATTCCGGCATTCGAAGGATCGGCGTCGCGACGCAGTACAAGGCGCACAGCCTCATCCGCCATCTGCAGCGCGGCTGGAACTTCTTCCGTCCCGAGCGCAACGAAATCTTCGATATCTTCCCGGCCAGCCAGCGTGTTTCCGAGGAGCTCTGGTATCTCGGTACGGCCGATGCGGTGTATCAGAACCTTGATATCCTTAAGGACTATGACAGCGAGTATTTCGTCGTTCTCGCTGGCGATCACATCTACAAGATGGATTATGAGGACATGCTGAAACAGCATGTCGAGGCCAAGGCCGACGTCACCATCGGCTGTCTCGAAGTGCCGCGCATGGAAGCGACGGGCTTCGGCGTCATGCATGTCGACACCGAAGACCGCGTGATGTCGTTCATCGAGAAGCCGGCGGATCCGCCGGCGATGCCCGGCCAGCCCGACAAGGCGCTCGCCTCGATGGGCATCTATGTCTTCAACACCAAATTCCTGATGGAGGAATTGCGCCGCGACGCCGAGGACCCGAATTCGAGCCATGATTTCGGCAAGGACATCATTCCCCATATCGTGAAGCACGGCAAAGCGATCGCGCATCACTTCGAGACGTCCTGCGTCCGCTCGCGGGCGGAATCGATCTCCTATTGGCGCGATGTCGGGACGGTCGATGCCTATTGGGAAGCCAATATCGACCTCACCAGCGTCGTGCCTGATCTCGATCTCTATGACCGCGACTGGCCAATCTGGACCTATGGCGAGGTGACGCCGCCGGCGAAGTTCGTTCACAACGAGGAGAACCGGCGCGGCTATGCGTTGTCCTCGCTGGTTTCCGGCGGCTGCATCGTGTCGGGCGCCTCGCTCAACCGGGCGCTGCTCTTCACCGGCGTGCGCTGCAACTCCTATTCGCATGTCGAGAGCAGCGTGGTTCTGCCCTATGCCGAAATCGGCCGCTCGGCGCGCCTGCGCAATGTCGTGGTCGACTCGCGCGTGCAAATCCCCGAGGGTCTCGTTGTCGGAGAGGACCCTGACTACGATGCCCAGCGCTTCCGTCGCACCGACAATGGCATCTGCCTCATCACGCAGCCGATGATCGACGCGCTGAAGGGATGAGCACGCTGAACGTTCTTTCTGTCGCCTCGGAGGTCTATCCGCTGGTGAAGACCGGGGGGCTCGCCGACGTCGTCGGCGCGCTGCCGGCGGCGCTTGAGCCAGAGGCCATCCATGTCACCACTCTGGTACCGGGCTATCCCGCCGTCATTGCCGCGCTCGAGGGCGCGGAGACGGTGCATATCTTCCACGGTCTCTTCGGGGGCGATGCCCGCCTGCTGAAGGGCAGGGCCGGCGGCCTCGATCTGCTCGTCCTCGAGGCGCCCTATCTCTATGAGCGTCCGGGCAATCCCTATGTGGGCGCCGATGGTCGCGACTGGCATGACAATGCCATTCGCTTCGCGGCGCTTGCCCGTGTCGCCGCCGATCTCGGCCTTGGTTTGCTGCCGGATCTCCGTCCCGACATTGTCCATGCGCATGACTGGCAGACCGGTCTCGCGCCGGCCTATATGCGCTATTCCGGCCGCCCCCATGCGCCTTCGGTGATGACGGTGCACAACATGGCCTTCCAGGGCCAGTATGGCCGCGAACTGATGCAGGTGCTCGGCCTGCCTCCGCATGCCTTCTCGATGGAAGGTGTCGAATATTATGGCACGATCGGCTTTCTGAAGGCCGGGTTGCAACTCGCCGATCGCATCACCACGGTTTCGCCCACCTATGCTGTCGAGATCCGCACGCCGGATGGCGGCATGGGTCTCGACGGCCTGTTGCGGAGCCGCGTCGGCGTCGTCTCCGGAATTCTCAACGGCATCGACGACACGGTCTGGAACCCGGCCACCGATCCGATGATCGCGGCGCCCTTCAGCGCGGAGAGCCGCAACGGCCGCGCCGCAAACAAGGCCGCGCTGCAGGCCAGGCTCGGGCTCGATGCCGATCCCGCAGCGCTCGTCTTCGGCGTCATCAGCCGGCTGACCTGGCAGAAGGGCCTCGACCTGCTGCTGGAGCGCCTTGGCACCTTGCTCGGCACGGGCGCGCAACTGGCCATTCTTGGCTCGGGCGAACCGTCGATCGCCGAGGGCTTTGCCCGTGCTGCACAGCTTAATCCGGGTCGCGTCGGGATGTTCAATGGCTATGACGAGCCGTTCGCGCATCTGGTCCAGGCCGGCAGCGATGTCATCCTCGTGCCCTCGCGCTTCGAGCCTTGCGGGCTGACCCAGCTCTGCGCGCTGCGCTACGGCGCGCTTCCGCTCGTGGCGCGCGTCGGCGGCCTCACCGACACGGTGATCGACGCCAATGAAGTCGCGCGCGCGGCCGGCATCGGCACCGGCGTCCAGTTTGGCCCCGTCACGGCCGATCATCTCGAGGCTGCGATCCTGCGCACCGCCGATCTCTGGCAGGATCGGCCTTACTGGAAGAAAATGCAGACCAATGCGATGAAGACCGACGTTTCCTGGCGCCGGCCTGCCGCCGCCTATGCGCGGCTCTTCCGCAGCCTTCGGGCCGAGGCGGGCTGACGCAAATGCGCCATGATCGGGTGACCGACAGCAGCGCCGGCCCGCTCGGCGTGACGCTGTCGCACAAGGGCGTCAACGTCGCGGTCCATTCCCCGGCGGCGGAGGCGATCGAGTTCTGCCTGTTCTCGGCGGATGGCGACGAGGAGCTTCGCCGCATCCGCCTGCCCGGACGCACCGGCGACATCCATCACGGCCATGTCGAAGGCGTTTCTGCCGGTGCCCGTTACGGCCTTCGCGCTCATGGGCCTTGGCGGCCTGAGGACGGCCATCGCTTCAACGCTGCAAAGCTACTCGTCGATCCCTATGCGCGGGCGCTCGACCGGGCCTTCGCCGAGCATCCGCTGCTCTATGATGCGCGCCGCCTCGGCGCGGCGGAGGATACGGCTGACAGCGCCGGCGTCGTCCCCAAAGGGATCGTCACGCCGCCGCTGCCACTGGCCGCTCGGCTGCAGCCGCCGCCATCCTTCGAGCGGCAGGTTGTCTACGAACTGCATGTGCGCGGCTTCTCGAAGCTCAACAGCGAAGTGCCCGAAGCGCTGCGCGGCACCTTTGCCGGGCTCGGCCATGCGGCTTCGATCCGCCATCTGAAGGCGCTCGGTGTCACGACGGTCGAACTGTTGCCGATTGGGGCCTGGCTCGACGAGCGCCATCTGCCGCCGCTCGGCCTTTCGAATTACTGGGGCTATAATCCCATTGCCTGGTTCGTGCCGGATCCGCGACTTGCGCCTGGCGGCATGGCGGAAGTGCGCGCCGCCGTCGCGGCGCTGCATGCGGCCGGAATCGCGGTCATTCTCGATGTCGTCTACAATCATTCCGGCGAGAGCGATCATCTCGGTCCCACCGTCTCGATGCGCGGGCTCGACAATGCCGGCTATTACCGGCTGATCCCCGAGGACCGGCGCTTCTATGCCAATGACGCCGGCTGCGGCAATATCCTGGCGCTGGAGCGGCCCGCCGGGCTGCGCCTGGTGATGGATTGCATGCGCTATTGGGTCGAGACCGCCGGCATCGATGGCTTCCGCTTCGATCTCGCGACCACCCTTGCCCGCCGTGACACAGGCTTTGATCCCGCCGCGCCGATCCTTTCGGCCATCGACCAGGATCCGCTGTTGTCGCAGGTGATCCTCATCGCAGAGCCTTGGGACATCGGCTATGGCGGCTATCAGGTCGGCGCGTTTCCTGCGTCTTGGGGCGAATGGAACGACCGTTATCGCGATACGCTGCGCCGCTTCTTCAAGGGCGAGGACGGCCTGATCGGAGAACTCGCGACGCGGATCGCCGGCTCGGCCGACATCTTCGCCGGCCGCCATCGGCCGCTGTCGCGCAGCGTCAATTTCGTGACCGCGCATGATGGCTTCACGCTCGCCGATCTCGTCGCCTATGAGCGGAAGGCCAATGCGGCGAATGGCGAGCAGAATCGCGACGGCAACGACGGCAACCATTCCTGGAACAACGGCGTCGAGGGCGAGACCGGGGACCCGGCCGTCGCGCGCCGCCGCGCCGCCGACATGCGGGCATTGTTCGCCGCGCTGCTGTTCTCTCGCGGCACGCCGATGATCGCGATGGGCGACGAGACCGGCCGCAGCCAGAACGGCAACAACAACGCCTATGCGCAGGATAACGAGATCGCCTGGATGAACTGGGCAAGGGCCGATACGGAACTGCTGGGCTTTGCGAGCACCGTCGTGGGGCTGCGAGCGGCCCATCCGCTTCTCAGCGATCCGCGGCCGCTCTCCGGCCAGCCTCGCGACGGCCTCGCGACGGCGGATGTCGTATGGCATGGCGCCGACGGCCATCCGCTCATCGGCGATCGCTGGAATGACGGCAGCGCGCGCGTTCTTGTCGCCGTCCTTTCCGGCCATGACGGCGCTGGCGACGCGGAGCGCCTCTGTCTGGTGCTTGCCGGCGGGGAGGGCGAGAAGCTCATGACGCTGCCGCCGAGCACCGGTGCCGGCTGGCATCTCCTCGTCGACAGCTGCGAAGGCCTGACGCCGGAAACGGATCGCCGCGATCCGGCGCTCGTTACCGGCCCGATCATGTTGCGGGGCCGCGTCACGATGCTGTTCGCGGATGTCGCGGGTTAGCGCCGCATCCGCGCCCGCCGGTGATGGCGTCAGGCAGCCAGCGTTTCGCGCCGCCCCTCGACCGGGAAGACACGGTCATAGGCGAGGTTGAAGACGAACGCGTAGCCCATGTAAAAGAGCGCGAACGAGACATCCATCGCCAGCGCCTCGAAGAGGCTGATCCCGAGATACCAGGCGATGATCGGCATCAGCATCACCATCAGCCCGCCTTCGAACAGCACGGCATGCAACACGCGCAGCGGAACGCCGCGGCTCGTATCGCCCTTGAGGCGGACGAGGGCATGATCGAAGCCGAGATTGTAGACATAGTTCCAGAGGGCAGCGGCAAGGCTGGTGCCGAGACCGACCACGCCGACATCGGCGAGCGGCAGGCCGAAGGCCAGCGCCGCCAGCGGCGTAGCGATCAGGAGCCCAATGATTTCAAAGCTGATTGTGTGACGGATACGGTCGCGCGTTGTGCGCATGGTCATTCCCCATCGGCAGCGTCGGGTCGTCCCGACAAGTGTCCCCGATGGGGGAGGCCGTCCTCTTGATGGCGTTGATATAAGGCTGGCCGGCCCGGCCGGCAAGCCCAGCCGGCGCAAGGCAGCCCTCAGCCGCCGGCATAACGCGCGCCGTCGGTGGCGTTGATCGCCCGTATCTCACCCTCGGGCGCGGCCGTCTCGCCGGCCACGAACGGCAGCAGACGTACGGTGCGCCGGTCCCCCGGAGCGAGGTCGAAGCCGTTATCCTCAGCCCGATAATGCGCGTCGGCGATCGTGACATGCGCGGCCATTCGCTCTGCGGAGAGCGTGAGAAACCAGCCATGAGCATCGCGCTCTGCGGTCGCCGCAAGGCCGATCGCATGACGCTCACTTCGCCGGCCGGGCAGCCAATGCGTCGCCTCGGCGATCACGGTGCCATCGGCGGCGATCAGGCGGGCAAGGCTGACATCATGGCCGGCGGGACCGAAGCGATAGGCATAGGTCGTGTCGAAGAACGAGCCGAGCAGCTCGGTCGCGGTCACGGTCAATCCGCCGCGCGCCGGGATCGTGACGGCCTTCTCGCCGCGTGCCACGGGCAGGCGACCGTCGCGGAGGCAGGCGAGCGAAAGCGTCGCTTCGACGGCCTTGGGACCGTCATTGACGACATGGAGGTGCAGCCCATTGACGCCTTCATCGGTGAGGATGAGGGCAAGCGGGCGAAAAGCCCGCTTCAGCGCGTGATAGATCGATTTCGGCCGACCCAGCGCATCGACGACGCCCCAGCCGGCGCCCGGCACGAGATCGCGCCAGAACCAGACCAGCGCACCGGCGGTCGGCGAGCCCGGTCGCCGCCATTCGCCTATGGTCACCTCCGCGACATCCGCCGTCGTCGCGCGGGCCAGCGCGAGATAGCGGGCCGGATCCTCCGTTCGGAGACGGGCGACGTCGACGCCATAGAGAAGCGCGGTGTAGTGATCGCGCACATCCTCGAAATCCCAGCTCGCGCCGAGATCCCGCGGCACGGCTGCTTTCCAGCGTGGGTGATGCGCGGGAGCGACGGGCAGCGCCTCCTGCAGCGTGGCCTCTTCAGGCACATTGGCGAAGGCGAGGCATTCCGAGGCGAAGCGGACATGGGACCGCCGCGCATCCTCAAGCGGCCGCCGATAGGCACCCACACCATAGTAATGCGTCACGCCGCTATCGGCGACGAAAGGCAATTCGCCGCCAATGGGCGATGACGCGACAAACGGCACGTCAGGCCGCAGCCGCGCGACTGCGTCGGGCAAGACGTCCTCGAAAATTCGGCTCGTCCAGGCCGAAGGCGGAAGGCCCATCATAGCCGCCTGCTGGGCCACTTCGCTGCCGCCGCAGAGAATGGCGAGTGATGGCGAAAGCGCCAGTCGGTTCAGCAACGCTTCCGCCTCGGCTGCAACGGTCGAGGCAAAGGCGTCGTCGGCCGGATAGTCGCAGTTCGCGAACATGAAATCCTGCCAGACGAGAATGCCATATTCGTCGCAGAGATCGTGAAAGGCACGCGCCTCATAAAGCATCGTGCCGCCGACGCGCAGCATGTTCACGCCAGCTGCTGCCGCCATCCTGATCAGCGGTTCGAGGGTGGCGCGATCGCTGGCCAGGGAGACGATGTCCGCCGGTGTCCACACGGCCCCACGGCAGAAGACGCGAACGCCGTTGATCACTAGAGCGAAGCCGCGTCCGTCCGCCCCTTGATCGATGGCGATGGTGCGAAAGCCGGTCTGCCCGAGGTCGAGCCGGCGCGCGCCGATCTGGATCGCGACCGGATAAAGCTTGGGCGCACCATGGCTTGCCGGCCACCAGCGATCGACATCGGCGATCTCGATCGCTCCGCTGACACGATCGCCGAGGCGCGTCAGCGCGACGGCGTCGTTGCCGACCATGAGCGAGATCAATTCGTCCGGGCCGTCATAGGTGAAGCTGACGGCGACAACGCCGGTTGTTCCGGCCAGCGACGCCTTGAGATCAAGCGCGCCAATTTGAGGCGCGCCTGTTTCCACAAGGCGGATCGGTCGATAGGGGCCAATGGCGTCGACCGGCGGACACCAGCCCGGCATATGGCCGAGCAGTGTGGTTCGCACCAGCCTGAGCCGCTGATCGTCGATCATGGTGGGCCGCCAGCGCGCGCGCCTCCCCTTGCGGCGCCCGAGTTCGGCGGTGAGGCTGCGGAAACCAATCGCCAGCACGGAGCCCGGCCGGCGCTCGATCAACGCCGAAACGGGCTGGAACATGCTGTCGCTGGCAAGGATCGGAGCGCCGTCGAGGAAGATCTCGGCGATCGTCGCGAGCCCTTCGAAAGAAAGACGCGCCGGGCCGCTGCCGGGCAATTTCACGCGATACCAGATGTCCTGATCGGCAAGCGGCGCAGGTCGTTCCAGCGACCAGCGCCCAAGCGCCGACAGAGCCTGCGCAGCCGTTCCGGGCACGATTGCCGGCAGCCAGTCGGCATCAGCCGGCGGGCCGGTAAAGACCCCGGCTTCGGTCGGCAGGAATTCCCAGCCCGTGTTGAGATCGATGACGCGGTCCGCAGTGTCGGAGAGCCGCTGCATGAACGGCTCAGGCGGCCTGGCGGGACGGGGAGGCTTGGCCGAAACGCGCGCTGAGATCGCCGATCACCACGTCATAGGCCGTGGCCATCGGCGCGATGAAGCTGTCGAGCCCATCATAGCGGCCGCGGGCCATCGCGCGCGCCAGCTTGAACTGCATCGTCTTGGCGCTGGCCGCGATCTCGATCGCCGCAGCCTCTGCCGCCTCAAGCCCCGCCTCGCCATGGCGTGCCAGCCACGCAAGGTGGCTCGCCAGCAACTCGAAATTGGCGCCGAGCTGGCGCAGCGTGTTGAAGGCGTAGATGTGGAAATAGTCCGGCGATCGCGTGCCGAGATCGGCGAGATGGGCGGCGAGCGCTTCGCCATAGGCGCGGATCGGATTGCTTGCCGGGCGGCGGCCGAGATGGCGGGCCAACAGTTTCTTGGCGACCGCGAGCGTATCGATGCGCGGCGCAGATGCTGTCGGCAGCTTTACGAACTCGACATAGGGGAACAGCGCATCCGCACTCTTCGCCGAGCCGGGCGCCCCGAGGATGCCGTCATAATCGGCGCCTTCGAGCGCGAAGAAGCTGCCATTGTGGAAATAGTGCATGCGGCGCGCGGCGATATCGAGATGCGTAATCCCGACGGTCGTCTTGGTGTGCTGGACGCGATAGGAGACGCCGCCGGTATCGGGCAGGAAATAGCCATCCACCTCGACCAGCACGACGCGGCCGCGACCGAGCTGCTCGGCGATGTGATCTTCCAGCCGGTCGAAGATCGCGAGCTCCTGGACGCGGAGGCCGTAGAGCGCCTCGAGATCGTCGACCGGAACCTTGAAGAACGAGAACTGATCGCCCTCGAAATCCTGCGTCACGGTAAAGCCGAACATCGCCTCGACCTCGTAGCCCAAAGCGCCGACCAGTTCGATGAACAGGTCGACATAACAATTGGTCTCCGGCCAGTGGCGCGCGCTGTCATGCAGCGCGTGCGGGCGATGGGAGGCGGGGTCGAGCGTCGCGAGATCGGCCATCGGTCAGCCCCAGAGTACGGCGCGGACCGATTGCGGCCAGTCGGCGACCTTCATGCCGTGATGGCGGAAGAGCGCCAACGCCACCCGTTCGAGGCCGAAGCCGACACAGGCCGAATGCGCGGGCGCGCCATCCGCCTGCTGGATGCCCCAGAGCGTGCCGAAATGGTCCTGATGATAGTTGAACGAGAGACAGGCGGTTGGCTTCTCGTTGGCGACGGGGATCAGAAGTTCGAATTTGAGCCCCTGGTCGCGCTGATTGTTGGCCAGCATCTTGCCGGCGCGGCCGAAGAACGGATCGTTGGCCAGGTCGATTTCGCAAGAAAGGCCCAGCGAGCGGATCAGTTCGGGGCCACGCTCCAGCCAGCTTTCGCGGAAGGCGCGGACTTCTTCCGGCGAACCGATGCGGACATATTCCCGCATGCGGAAAAGCTGCATGCGCGCCGGATCCTGTGACGGCTCGTGGCGGAAACAGTAGGATTTCAAGTCGAACAGCACGCCGCCTTCCGGCATCGGGCCGCGCTTCGCGACGGTCGGATAAAGCGGATAGCAGGCGGCCGGCGTCAGCACGACATCGGTGGCCTGCTGCAGCTCGGTCCAGTCCTCGCCATTCGCCAGCATCTGCAGGAGACGCGCGTGATCGGCCTCGCCGCCCATGAAGGAATGCACGCAGCCGGCGAGCTGCGGGAAGCTCTTGAGATAGCCGGACTTTTCCAGCATCGGCCGCGGCATGCCCGGCGGGAAATGAATGCGCTCGGCCTTGTCGGCGCCGGCATAGCGCGTGACGAGGGCTTCGAAACGCTCGATCACCTCCTCGAAATCGCCTGAGCGGCCATAAAGGCCGTCGACGCCCGTCTCGGTGAGGACACCTGCGGTAAAGAGTTGGTCGAGGAACGCCTTCGCGCCAATCGGGCCCTCGGCGGATGGGGTCGCGGTCTGCGGCGCAGCGTCCATGTCAGTTCACCAGGCTGGTATCGAAACGGCTGACCAGCAGCAGGTTCGACGTGTTCGACAGGATGCGATCGTTCGAGATCATGATCGCGGCGGAGGTCACGTCGCGCAGATGGCGCCCGACGCTGAAGGGCGTGTCGTTCTTATAGCCGGAGAGGCCGGTGATCAGCATCGCATGAGTGACGATCTGCGCGGCGCGCTGCGATGTCGTAACCTTGAGATTGTTCATCTCGGCGGCGAAGCCCATCGAGGAGAGTTCGTCAGGCCGGCTCATCGCGGCCTCATAGCGCACGACACCGGCGATGACGCTCGCCTTCATGTCCTGCAGCATGGCAACGACTTCCGCTAGGCGGAGGGCGCCCGGCGGCAAGCTGCCCGGCTGCTTGCGGGCAGCGGCGCGCACATAGGCCTGCGCCCGCGCCACCGCGTCGGCGGCGATGCCGAACCAGACGGCGCCCCAGAGAATATGCGAGGCCGAGAGCATCGACTGCGCGGCGATTTCGGAGAAGGGCTGCGGGAAAATCTGTGCGGCATCACCAGCCGAAACGAGGCGGAAGCCTTCCGAACAGGTGCCGCGCATGCCGAGCGTGTCCCAGCCCGTCGTCTTGTCGAGCGTATAGTCGCCGCGCTTCACCACCACCATTGACTGGTCGGAGCTTTGCGCGTCCGGCGAACGGCGGCAGGTGACGAGGATGGCGTCGGCATAGAGGCCGTAGGAGATGACGGTGGCGTCCTTCTCCAGAGTGAAGCGGCCATCGGCAACATTGACGGCGCAGATCGAATTGCGGAGGTCGCCGCCGATGCCGCCCTCGGTGGTGGCGGAGGCAAGGAGATGCTGCTGCTCGACCAGTTCGCGCATGAAGTCGGCATGCCAGGGGCTGCTGCCGCCATGCGAGACGAGGCTCGACGCCTTGATCTGGTGCATCGCATAAATCATGGCGGTCGAGCCGCAGGCCTGGCCGAGAATCGTGCAGAGCTCTGCCGTCTCAATCAGGCTGAGGCCTTCGCCACCGAAACGCTTCGGCACCATCACGCCCAACAGCCGCTCGGCCTTCAGGGCATCGACGGCTTCCTGCGGAAAGCGGCCCTCGCGGTCCACCTCGCCCGAATGCCGCGCAGCGATCTCGGCGACGCCGCGCATGCGCTCCGCCGGCGCGCGCAGGATTTCGATCGTGGGGGAGGCCACAGGCATGATGGCTACACCTGCTCGCCGATGAGCTCGGCAATCGACCGGTCGATCGACTCGATCGAGACAAAGGTCTTGCGCGTCAGCATGCGCTCGGGAAATTCGATATCGAACTCGTCTTCGAGGGCCAGCATGAACTGGATCGAGGCGAAGGAGCTCAGCCCAGCCTCATAGAGATCAGATGTATCGGTAAGGGTGTCGACATCGACGGCGACGACTTTGCGCTCGGCGATAAGCTTACGAATGCGATCCCGCATATTCCCTCTCCCAACGAAATAACGTCAAATTTGATGCGAATTCTTAGGTGTGCGTGTCCGAACGAATTGTGAATCCGATCAGATAAACTCGGCCCTATTTCGGATGAATCCCCAAGAGCGGCGACGGCCGTTTCTGATGTTTAACCGATGCTGAAGCTTCATCAAGAAAATCGGGCACATCTGCAAGCGGCTGGCCCAACGCCACTCGATAGATATCGGCGTATCGGGCCGCGACGCTCGCCCATGCATAATCATCCACCCAGTCCGGCGCGCCTGGATGCTCAGGTAACTGGATAAAGGCGGCGGCGATGCCGGTGGCGGCGCGGCCGGGGTCGGTGAAATCGATCAGGCCGATGCCGGCATGGCGGGCGGCAAGATCGCTGAAGGCGGTGTTGGCATGCACGACGAGGCCAAGGCCGGCGCTCGCTGCCTCGACAAGGGCAATGCCGAAGCCCTCGAAGTCCGAGGCTGACACGAACAGCGACGCGCGGCCGATCACGGCGCGAACCTCCGCGTCCGGCACGCCGAGATGCAGCGTCACATGGTCATCGAGCCCCAGCCGAGCCACCTCGGCCATGAAACGCTCGGCCGACCAGTCCGACGCGGTTCCGACGACGGAAAGCTGCCATTCTGGGTCGCGGCGCACCAGCTCGGCCATCGCGGCCAGCAGACGCTCGGGCCGCTTGTTGACCGCGAGCCGTCCGATCGTCACGAGGTGCTTGACCTTACGCGGGCTCGCGGCGCCGCGGAATTTATCGATATCGACGCCGTTTTCGATGAGGGTCAGCCGCTTGCCGGCGATCGGGGCGAAGCGCGCCGCGTCCTGCGGGCTACAGGCGACGATGCGCCGATAGGCAAGGCTCGAGAGGCGCGTCGGTCCGTTGAACCAGAGCTGCTTCAGCCCCGAATAGGCGCCGGAGTGAAAGAAGCCGCCATGCGTGGTGGCGACCAGGGGCGTCCGATGGACCGGCTTCGTCGCGGCCAGCGCATCAAAGAAGAAATCGATGGCGTGGACATGTACGAGATCGGCCTTCGCAACGGCGCTGGGAAATCCTGGCGCAATCGGATAGCGGCTCGATCCCCAATAGGGGATGCGGCGGATCGCGATCGGCCCGAGGTGATCCTCCCCCGGCAGTTTTTCGTCCGGCCGCGCGAACAGCCGATCGAGCGTTAGCACCGAGACATCGAGCCCCTCGGCCACCTGGGCGCGCGCCAGATTGGCAACGAAATCCTCGAGCCCGCCGCGGTTCGGATGGAACTGGCGCACCACATGCAGCACGCGCAAGGGGCGAACGGCAGGGGAGGCCGACATCTTCATTTCGTCACCACGCCGCAGCTGGCGTCTTCGACCTTCATCAGGGGTTTCAGCGCCGCGATCTGCGCCCGGTCACCCTCTGCCGTGGGTTGGGCATTGAACATATAGTCGGGCGGCCACCATTCGCCCGCGGCCCAGTAGGTCCAGCCGATCCATTCGGCCTTGGCGCTGTCGACAGCCGTGACCAGCTTCGTCATGGCCGCGAGGCAGGCGGCGTCGTCGGCCGCCGCGAATTCACCGAGAAAACCGCGCTTGCCATTCGCCTTCAGCCAGGCCGTGACCCGGTCGATCCCTGCGAGCGCCTCGTCGGCGCCCGAACATTCGGCATTGCGGCCGGAGAAGTCGGCATCGAGATATTGATGGAAATCATAGGCATAGCGGTTGAGCGGATCCGCGACGCCGGCCATCACCTTGCTGTTGTTGCCGACGGGAAGGTCCTTGGTCCAGCTATGCGCTCCGGTATAGGCGGTGCCGGGCACGAGGATGAGATTGGCGGCGCCAGCCTTGCGGATCGCGGCGATCGCAAGGTTCACGGCGACGAGCCAGTCTTCGGCGTGGATGTCATAGGGCTCGTTCATCAGCGAGAAGACGACCTTTGGCTCCGATCGATCATGAGCAGAAAGGCGTGCCCAGAACGAAGCAAAGGACGCGGTCGGCACCGCGTCCGAGCCGATCCGCTGCTCGTTGTAGTAGGCATAGTTATGGGGGTCGAGGATGACGGTCAGCCCGGCCTTGGTTGCATCGGCCACGGTCTCGTCGAGCGCGGCGAGTTCGGCGGGATCGAATGGCTTGCCGAGCTTGGGCTGGAGACGTTCCCAGCGGAAGGGCAGGCGGATCGCCGTCGCGCCGGTGCTGGCGACATAGTCGATCGTCGCCTTGGTCGGATACGTGTAATCGGTGTGCAGCTTGCCTGGCAGCGTCCCGAACTCGGCCCCGGCCAGATTGACACCGCGCAGGCATGGTTCAGCTACCGCCGTCGTTGTCATCGCAGCGAGCGCAAGCAGGCCCGCGATCCCGTGGCCAAATTTGCGTTTCATGATGCGAAAACCTCGCGCAGCGCCGACAGCAGCCGGTCACGGGCGCCTCGATGGGTGAAGTTGTGGTCAGCGTCGGGAATGAGCCGCATGCCGACGCGGCGATAGGAGGCGAGGCGTTGGCCGCGCTCCCCGAAATAGACAGCGAACTCGTTGAGCCCGGCATCATCGGTCGAGAACAGCATCGTGACGTCGGTGCCGCGTTGCTCCAGAGCCCGAAACTGGCGATGTACCGCGCGGTGCATGCGCGCATGTTTGGAAAGGCTGCCGAGGAAAGGCGCTAGTTTGCGGCTTGCTCTGGTCGCGAGGGTCCGGGCGATATAGCGGCCGGCCGGCAGAATGTTGAGCTGGCCGCGCAGAAGCCGTTTGAGCGTGTCGCGCTTCATCAAGGTCGCGCCGAAATTGCCGACGCTCCGATGGCCGTAGCGAACGGCAGTCGCGACATCCTCGTCGGCGTCCCAGACGAAGCGCTGCGTGTTGACGATGACAAGCTTCCGCACGTCTTCCCGCTGCACCGCCGCCTGGAGCGCGGCATAGCCGCCGCTGCAGCGGCCGATCAGGATGATCGGTCCCTTCGAAAGCGAGGCGACATGATCGACGGCGGCCACCGCATCGGCGATATGGAGGCCGGAATAGAGCACTTCGTCGGGCGCTCCGGGATGGTCGGGGCTGTCACCGATACCGTCGAGATCGAAGCGGAAGCTCGCGAACCCGTCCCGGGCAAGGGCGCGCGACAGCTCGACCGTCACGCGGGCCCAGCCGATGTGATAGTCATGCCCGGCATTGGTGAAGACCAGCGTCGGTGCGTTGTGGACGCCGGTCGGACGGCAGAGGATGCCGAAGAGACGGCCATCGCGGCCGAAGCGGCCAGGCAGTTCCTCGAAGCCGTCGCCGCGCAGTGGCTCTGGCGGCGGCGGCAATATGGCGGGACGCGGCCTAGTGGTCGCGAGGCGCCCGATCCAGGAGGCGATCCCGGCGAGCGTCGCCATCGGCGGCCGTGCCTGTGTCGGGTCGGTCAGGAGCGTTTCATAGCCTTCGAACGGCTGACGCGTGACATTGGCGCCGAGCGATGCGAGGTGATCGGCGAGCGGTCCATCGCGGCCCGACATCATGCGCCCGACCACCAGCACATCCGCGGCGGGCCGCGCATCGAGTGCATCGAGCCGGATCGCCTTGATCGCCGCGGCCCGGCCGGGCGGCAGAGCGAGGCCTGCGACGGCGAGGCCATTCTCGTCGCCGGGATCGCGGCCGATGCCGATCGAATCCGTGACGATGCGGGACCAGGCTGAGAGCTCGCGCAGATAGTGGCGGCCATTGTCGACCGCTGCCATCGAGACGACGGCACGCGTGCCGGACATTTCCGCTGCCATCAGCAGCGCCAGCGAGGCGCCGAGGCCTTGGCCGACAAGGACGATCTCATCCGCCCCCGACGTCTCCTTTAGCCAGTTCGCCGCATGCCTGACCGCGTCCTTCCAGTCGTCGATTCCGGAAGGCGGCTCGGCCGGGTCGAGTGCATCGCTGGTGCCCGGATAGTCGAAGCGGAGGCATGCCAGCCCCTCGGCTGCGATCAGCGCTGCCAGGCTGCGCCAGGTCGAGCGGATGCACATCTCCTCGAAGCCGATCGGGCTCAGCATCAGCACGGCAAGCCCGCTGCGGCCTGGATGGTAGAAGCCGCCGAAGGTTCCGAGCGTCACCGGCAGGCCAACGGCCGCCGAATCCGTCGCAGCGCCCGCTTCCGCCGGGTCGTTCTTCGAGAGACCGCCCAGCGAAAAGGGAGGCGAGGCGTCGCTGCGCCCAAACGTGGCCGGCATGAGCAGAGCCGCGTCGCCATTGGAACGGATGTTCATGCGGACGCCTCCCCGTTTCCCTCAGTGAGCGCGATGCGGCGATCGACGGCCACGCTCTTCTGGACGCGGCGGCGTTCCCGCCGTCCGTCGAAGAGAAGGAACGGCTTCAGGAAAGCGGTCGCCATATTGTCGATGCGCCAGCGCCGCATGACCCAGACCGTGGCGATCAGGTTCGAGGCGACGTTCATCAGCAACCCTGCGATGGCGATCCCCATGAGCCCGTCGAGCTTGGCGAGGCCGAAGAGAAGGCCGAGATAGAACACGAACAGGATCGAGCGGCCGATCAGGAAATAGCGCTCGCCGCCGCCGATCATCAGCAGCCATGAGCCTGGCCCGAAAAAGGCGAGCGAGACAGCCGAGAGGCAGAGCGCGATCAGCACGTCATGATGCTGCGCGAACTCGGCATTGAACAGCACCAGCACATAGTTGCCGACGATCGCGAGGCCGAGCGCGCCGGTCAGCGAGATCGCGAAGCTCGCGAAGGACAGCCGGCCGACCAGCCGCTGCGCTCCGGCGACATCCTCGGCCTGAAAGCGGGCAGCGATCATCGGAATGCCGACCGTATCGATGGCCGCGACGGGCAGCGTCAGGAACATCGCGATGCGCAGCGCGACGAAATAGAACGCGGCCTGATCCAGCCCGAGCGCCGCGCCGATCACGATCGTCTCAAGATAGGCCGAGGCGGAGTTCAGGATATTGTTGGCGATGAAATAATAGCTTTCCTTGCGCCATTGCCGCCGCGTCACGCGGTCCGTGCGGCCGGATTTGCCAAGAAAAGCCACGCCCTCATCGCGCACGAAATGGCGCATCTGATAGGCGGTGGCAGCCGCCAGCAGCAGCGTGACCGCCCAGAAGGCCTCGGCGCCGCCATAGAGCACGCCGCCGGCGGCGAGGCTGGCAAGGACAGCCGCCGAGGCGACGCGCCAGGCGATCTCGCGCGGCGTCAGCGACAGGTTGATGCGGCCGTGGATGCGGAAATAGTTCTGCAGATATTCGCTGACCGCATAAACGGCCGCGAAGATCAGCGCGACATAGATCTGGTCATAGGGCGCCGGCAGCCGCCCGCGGATCAGGAAGCCGATGATCGACGCCGCGATCAGCGTCCCGACGCCGAGGATCAGCCAGAGGGCGTTGACGCGCAGCAGCGCCTTGTTGCCCCGGTCGTCGAGGCCGATACCGGAGCGGTAATGCTTCACGACCAGGATCTGCTGGCCGAGCACGAAGATCAGCCCGAGCGCGCTGCCGATCGAGAACAGGAAGACGTAAAGCCCATATTCCTGCGTCGAGAGCGCGTGGCTGGCCACGAGCAGCACGAGGAACGACAGCACGGCGCTGCCGAGGCGCGAGGAAAAGGCCGAGGCGAAGCGTCCGGCGCCTGGCCTGTTGCGGAGACGGTCGAGGATCATCGGCGGATATTTCCCGCCGCGACGGCCGGCGCGACACGCGATGGCTGGACCAGCCGGTCGAAGAACTCCGTGTAAGCGGCAGAAAGGATCGGCGGCAGATAACGTCGCGCCGACGAAAGCGCACCAGCGGAAAGCGACGCGACCATCTCCGGCGAGTCAATGAGCCGACCGAGCGTCGCGGCAAGCGCCCCAGCATCGCCCGGCGCCACGGCATAACCGTTGAACCCGTCCTCGATCGTCTCGGCGATGCCGCCGGAACGCGCGCCGATCACCGGGACGGCATGCGCGAAGGCCTCGACGATGACCCGTCCGAACGGCTCCTGGAACAGCGACGGCACGACAAGGACGTCGATCTGCGGGAAGAACGCGTCGGGATCGCTCCAGCCAAGGAACCGCGTATCGGCCTCGGGAAACTGGCTATGCAGCGCCTCGGCGTAAGCATCCTGCCCGCTGCCGGCGATCAGGAATTCGGCCCGGCCAGAGCCGGCGATCATCCGGGCGGCCTCGGCAAGGATATGGGGTCCCTTCATCGGGGTGTGAACACCGATGAAGCCGATGCGCAGCGGCCGGCCCTCCGGCGCAGGGCGGGGCGCATCGGCCATGAGGCGGGGTACGACGCCCGGGATGCGGCGTGTCTCGGCGTTCGGGAAATAGCCGGCATCGGTATGCCGGGCGATGATGAAATCGGTTTCGCCGACGACGCCGTCGACGAGACGGCTCATCGCCTTCTTGCCGATCGACGTTGCCTTGCACGAGCCACAGGCGCCGGCGCAGTTCTCCCCGCCCCGCATCATCGAGCCCTTCCAGCAAAGGAGGAAGGTGGAGCGCAGGATATGGCAGACAGGAACGCCCGCGGCCCGCGCTGCGCCCCAGGTCGCCACATTGACGTTTTCGATGCTGTCGGTCAGCACCAGATCAGGCTTGAAGCGGACAATCTCGCGCCGCATCGCGAGGAAGGCGCGCGGATTGAAATTTTCCAGCGCATGCCACGCGGCCTTCTTCCATGCGGGACGCGGCACGCGGTAATTCCAGTAGAGATTGAGCGTCTCGAGCCGGCGCACCGGAACGCCGTCGAGCACCTCGTCCTTCGCTTCGTCGGCGACATTGATGACGAGAAGATCGTGGCCGGCACCGAGAAGCAGCCTGGCCACCAGCATGGCGGACACGGGACCCCCGCCATCCATGAAGGGCGGAAAAGCCGCCGCCGCCATCAAGATCCGCATCTGAATTTCCCGATCGACGATCCAGACATTGCCCGTCTCAGTTTCCCGGCCGCAGACGCTTCGGCAGGTCCTGTTCCTCGCGCTCCAGGTCGGCCGGCTTCAGCCACAGGCGCGCAATGCGCAGCCGCATGATCTGGACGAGGAAGATCGCGAGCCCGCCCGTATAGCGCCAGCCGAGCCGCCGCGGCTCGATCATCAGGCGGAACAGCCATTCAAGCCGCAGCACCCGCATCCAGTGCGGCGCGCGCGGCACGGTGCCGCTGATGAAATCGAACAACGCCCCGACACCGATGAGGACGTGGGGCGACAACTCGGCCGCATGGCGATCGATGAACTGCTCCTGGCGCGGATTGCCCATGGCAACGAGCAACAGGCCCGCCTTCGAAGCGTTGATCTCGGCAACAACCGCGGCCTCGTCCTCCCGCTTCAGATAACCATGATGCATGCCGACCACATGGTGGCGGGGAAAACGTGCGGCGAGTTGCCGTCCCGCTTCCTCGACCACCGGTTGCTTGGCGCCGAGCAGATAGATCGAAACGGGCGCAGTGGCCTTTTCGAGGATTTCGGGTACGAGATCAGTGCCGTTCAGATTGTCCTCGAAGCCATGCCCCATGAACAGCGACGACGCCAAATCGATCCCGACGCCGTCATTCAGCACCAGGAAGCGCGACAGCGTGTCGATATAGGCCTGCGAGCGCAGCGCCGAGACCATGGTATTCGCATTGCAGAACGCCACGCGGATCTGGCTGCCGTCGTGAAACGACCGGTCGATGGTCTGCAGGACCTTCGCGCGCGAGGCATAGGGGATGTGCACGCCGCCCACGCGGAGAAAACGCGGCACCCATCGCCGATCTGGACCGTCATAGGACATTTGATTCGAGTTTTACATTTTCACTAGGGTTGGATACCCGAACCATGCCAGCGAAAAAATCTGAAATGTCGTTGGGAATCCGAGAGTTGCTTTTAGTGTTAAGCGCAATTTAACGATTGCCGCCACAATTACTTTACGGGCGTTAACCCATACGACGGGTTTGAATTTCTTAACCCTGTTTGGGTCAATATCACGGCATCGCGTCGGCGGAACGGTCATCCGGCCGCGGCGCGACGCCTCCAGCATGGTCGCGCATGTCGCCGCCGTGGGCCGGTGGCCACGTCTGGATGAGGATCGGGAATGCTCGCGCAGGGGGATGGACGGCTCATGGAGGCAATGCTTCCCGCTCGCCGGCCGCTCTCCTCGATCGACGTGATGGAGCTTTTCGGGGTCGTGCGGCGCCGTCTTGCGCTCGTCTTCGGCTGCGGATTGCTGTTCCTGGTTCTGGCCGCCCTCTACATCCACCACCAGCATCCGGTCTACCGGTCCACCGTCGAGATCCTGGTCGATCCGCAGGGACTGCAGGTCGTCGGCCGCGATATCCTGCCGACCGACAGCTCGGCATCGATCGACTTCGCAAATGTCGACAGCCAGCCGCTGATCATTGCCTCCACCAATGTACTGGCCGAGGTGATCCGCAAGCTCGATCTGGAGCACGATCCCTTCTATGCCGGTTCCATGGTCAACTGGCCGGCCGATGGCGAGGGCGCCGTCAGCCCGCGCTTTGTCCATGTGCTCGACATGCTGCGCGGAAACGTCGTCATCCATCGCGCCGATCCCTCGCTCGTCTTCCAGATCACCGTAACGCATGACGACGCCGATCGAGCCGCTCTCATCGCCAACACGATCTCGGCTGTCTATCTGGAGCAGAGCCGCGAGGCCCGCCTGACCGCCGCGCGGCAGGCGAACGAGTCCCTTGTCGGACAGGCGACCTCGCTTCGCGCCCAGTTCGAGGAGGCGCAGCACCGCCTCGAGCAATTCCGCGCCGACAACGGCCTCGTGACGACCGGTACGGCCGGGCTCGTCGTCAACCAGCGCCTGCAGGATCTCACCACCCGCATCACCGCCGCAACCGCCCAGGTCGCGGAGCTGGAGGCGCGCCGCAACCAGGTGCGCGGCCTCGATCTCGCCGTGGTCGAGGCCGGCGGCATTCCCGAAGTGGTGAGCTCGCCGACGATCACGGCGCTGCGAACCCAATATGGCCGAGTGGTGCAGCAGCAGGCGGAGCTTGCCCGTTCGCTCGGCCCCAATCACCCGGCGCTGCAGCAAAGCGACTCCGAGCGCGAGGCCGTGGCCCGGCTGATCGATGCCGAGATCATCCGCATCAAGCAGTCGATCGAGGCCGATTATGCCCGCGCCAAGGCCAATCTTGCCTCGCTGCAGGGGCAGGAGCAGGCGATCACCGCGACGCAGGCGACCAGCAACACTGCTGAAATCAGGGCCCGCGAACTGCAGGGCGATGCTGACGCGATCCAGCAGGTCTATAATGCGGTGCTGAACCGCACCAAGGAGCTCGACCTCCAACAGCAGATCCAGACCAACAATTCGCGCGTGATCTCGGAGGCTGTGCCACCGGTCAAGGCGTCAGCTCCGCCAAAGGCGATCGTTCTGGCGGCGGGCACCTTGTTCGGCCTTGCGGTGGGCATCGCGCTCGCCTTCGCTGTCGATTTCCTCGCTTCTGATCCGATCGCCAGGCTGCGCGCGATCAGCGGCAGCCTAGGCACCGAGCTTGTCGGCCTGTTGCCGTCTCGCCGCCGCCGCTGGCTGAAGCGCGACGGTGTCGGGCATGTCGAGGCTGACGATCCCGATGCGGCCGACCGCGAGGCCCTCTTTCCGGCCGCCCAGGCGCTGGCCATTCATCTTGCAGACGCGCTTCCGGCTACGATCCTGCTGATCGAGGCCGGCTCGGTCCGGAACGGACCACGCGTCGCGCGGGGTCTCGCCGGTGCGCTCGCCGATCTCGGCGAGGAAACGCTGCTCTGTTCGGCGAACGACATCTCGTCGATGCTGCGCATCGAGCGTTCGGCGCCGGAGACCATCCGCGCGGCGCATAAGGAAGTCAGCGAACGCCTGCTCGGAACCCACGGCCGCCGCCGCGCTGGCATTCAGGATCCCGATAGCAGCGATCCCTACGGCCTCGATGGCCGCGAATTCATCCTCATCGACGGCGGTCCGTCGCGCGACACGCGGACATTGGCGGCGAGCTACGGCTATGTCGATGCGGTCATCGTCGTGGCGACGACCGGCCATAGTTCGAGCGAGGATGTCCGCGACCTCATCGCCTCGCTCGGTCCGCTCGCTTCGGCCGCGATCGGCGTGGTCGGCGTCGTCGATCGCTGACGGCGGCGATGCGCTCGTTCGCCACCGGCCGCGTCGATCCCGCCTTCGGCGCCTTCGACGCAGATGCCATCCGCGACCGCATCCACCAGCCGGCGATCGTGCTGATCCTGATCGGCGCGCTGGTCTTCAATCTCCTGCTCTGCTTCGTCAACACCGTGGTCTTCCGCGTGACGGACACCATGGTGATGGGCTCCGAGATGGTGTTGATCAGCGCGGCCTTCGCGCTCGGCGTCAACCGCAAGGTGACGCTGTGGCTGATCCTCGGCATCTTCATGAGCTACATGGCGCTGCTGATGGCGCTTCGTCCGATGCTCGACCTGAAGGCGGTCCGCGATTTCCTGATCCCGATCACCTTCTACACGCTCGGCCGCCGCTATCCAGATCGCCGGATCGCTGACAAGGCAGCGCTGATTTCAGGCGCGATCGTGCTGTTCTTCGGCCTGTTCGAGTACTTCTTCCTCGACATTTACATCAAGTATTTCAACATCATCGCCTATTATGTCGCGAGAGGCACCGTCGCGGCTTCCGATGTCACCGGCGAGTCCGGCCTGTTTGCGAGCGGCCTGCGCCCGGACGCGCGCAACATTCTGCCATTCCTCGGGCCACATCGCGTCTCCTCGGTGTTCCTCGAGCCGGTTTCGGCGGGCAATTTCGGCGCGATCCTCTATATGTGGGCGCTCTGCCGCAAGGACATGCGCTGGCGGAAGACGCTGTTCGTGCTCGGCGCCATGCCGATCATTCTCTCCGATGCGCGTTTCGGACTTTATGTCTGCGTGGCTGCGACAGCGCTATCGCTCGTGCCGTTCCGCCTGCCACGGATCGCCTGGTACTTCCTGCCGATGGCCGTCATGCTGGCGCTGGCGATCTATGGCTTCACCAGCGCCGAGGTCGACTGGCGCAACGATTTCGGCGGCCGCCTCCTCTGGACCGCCCGCCTGCTGACCTCGCTGGATATCCGCGGTGCCTTCGGCATCTCGCCTGACAAGCCGTTTCTGTCCGACTCGGGCTATGCCTATACGATCAGCGAGATCGGCATCTTCGGCGTGATCGGCTTCTGGACGCTGTTCATCTTTGGTCGCGAGGACAATCCCGACGCCTGGCGCTTCAAGATGCTGGTCGCAACCTATATCTGCCTCCTGCTCTTGATCAGCGACTCGCCTTATTCGATCAAGACCGCGGCGCTGCTCTGGTTCATGGTCGGAACCAATGACGGCTTCGTGCCGCCGGCAAAGCCGCAGCTGTCGATCCCGAACCGCTTCACGCGCTGGCGGGCGAGCGCCGCGTCCGCGCCACAAGCCGGCTGATCGCCGGCCCGATCCGCCGCTTGAGGCCAAGAGCGGGCTTTTCGACGAAATGCCAGGACAGCGCCGCGAGAATGATCGTCGGCACGGCGCTGATCACGAAGAAAACCCAATAGTTGCTGATGCCCGGCAGGAAATGGATCAGCGTCTGCTGCACGGGGAAGCCGAACAGATAGATGCCGTAGGAATAATCGAGGCCCGCGAGGATCGGCAGGGCAAACCATGCCGACAGGCCGAGCCAGACAGCGACATAGGCGAAGAGCGGTGCTGTCACTGCCCAGACGATCGGATTGTCCTGCCAGCTCGGATTGCCGATGATCGCGATCACGACGAGCGCCGCGCCGGCTGCGAGGCCAAGGATGCGGCTCATCGGCATATTGGCACGGAAGAGATGGAACAGCGTGCCGGTCAGGAACAGCGGAACCAGCTTGGCCGCGCCGCGCCAGACGAAGATATAGGTCAGCTTGTCGCTCAGCGGAAACTGCAGGCCGTAGCGATCGATCAGCCAGAATCCGATCGCTAGGGCATAGAGGCCGATGGTGCCGCCGAGGACCAGCCAGCGGCGGCGGAGCAGACCCAGCCCGGCGATGATCGCCAATAGGATATAGCAGCTCACCTCATGCGGGATCGTCCAGAGTGAGCCGTTGATCTCATGGGCCGGATTGGTTTCGAAGACGCCCGGCAGCGCATCATGATGCAGCCCGGCGGCATTGAGGAAATAGGCGTAGAGGCCGGGCTTGCTGAAATAGCTGCCGAGCGAATCCTGCGTCATCAACGGCCCCAGCACCAGCGCCGCGAGCGCGACGACGAGGACGAGCGCCGGCAGGATGCGCAGCAGCCGGTTGACGAGGAACTGGTCGAGGCTCAGCCGCTCGACGCTCGCCGCGACAAGGAAGCCGCTGACGACGAAGAACATCGGCACCGGCACGTTGTTGAGCGCCCAGCGCGCGCCATACGGCCAGAATTGATCGGCCGCGGCGCCGTTGTCGATCAGGCTGCAATGAATGAAGACCACCGTCAGCGCGAGGATCAGGCGCAGCAGGTTGAAGCCCGGGCCGATGCCCCTGTTCGCGTCGAGGACGCTGCCGATGCTCTTCATGGACTGACTGCCAGTGCGAGGAACGGCCCCGTTCTGCGGCCACAATCCTTGTCGAAACCTTGCACCGATTACTGCAAATTGAGGGGTATTTGCAAAAAAGTCGCTTACCCGCCATGGCGATCGAGAAAGGCTTCGATGGGAAGAGCGCGGAAGTCGGCGAGCGCGCCCCGCAGCCGCCCATGCTCCCAGTCCCACCAGGCAAGGCGGAGAAGGCGCTCGGCGATCGCTTCCGGGAAGCGGCGCTTGATGGTCTTCGCAGCGACACCGACGGCGATCTCATAGGGCCCGACATCCTTGGCGACCACGGCGCCGGCGCCGATGATCGCCCCCGTACCGATCGAGACGCCGGCCAGGACCACGACGCCATGCCCGATCCAGACATCATGTCCGATCGTCACCGGCTGTGAGCGGCGCCAGTCGAAGAATGCCGTCTCATCCTCCTCGTCGTCGAAATAATAGGACGAACGGTAGGTGAAATGGGACTGCGAGGCACGCCATTGCGGATGGTTGCCGGGATTGATCCGCACGGACGCGGCGATCGAGCAGAACTTGCCGATGGTGCTGTGGATCACGTCGCCGCCCGGCGAGATATAGGAGTAGTCGCCGAGTTCGCTCTCCGCGAGGTCGCAGCCGGCGCCGATCTCGGTATAGCGGCCGAGCCGGCAGGCGCGGACACGCGCGGTTGGGTGGATCGTCGGATTTTCGCTGAGGCGCATGGCGGGTGACCCGGAGGATGATGCGCGAAGGTCACCCCGGCACATGACATCAGGATGACTGAGCCGGCTGATCGTATTGGCTGAATAATCAGAGGCGCTTGGACTGTCGTCCACAGGCCGTTCCCGCTGTCACACCAGCTTCGCATGCTTTCAGCACTCTCCGAGCACCGAGGAGAATGCCTGATGCTCGTATTGAATGACGTCTCGCGACGGTTCAACAACAAGGCCGCTGTCTCTGGCGTGAGCCTTTCCATCGCTGGCGGAAGCTTCGTCGGCGTGATCGGCCGTTCCGGTGCCGGCAAGTCGACCCTGCTGCGCATGATCAACCGCCTGGTCGACCCGACCGCCGGCTCGATCCGCTTCGGCGATGTCGACGTGACGGGCCTCGATGGCCGGGCGCTGCGCGATTGGCGCGCCCGCTGCGCCATGATTTTCCAGCAGTTCAATCTGGTCGGCCGGCTGGACGTCCTGACCAATGTGCTGATGGGCCGGCTCAACAAGGTGCCGACCGCACGCTCGCTCCTGCGTCTTTGGAGCGAGGAAGACCGCGCCATCGCGCTGTCGGCGCTGGAGCAATTCGACATCGCCGGCCTCGCTGCCCAGCGCGCCGATAGCCTGTCGGGCGGCCAGCAGCAGCGGGTCGCGATTGCCCGGGCGCTGGTACAGGAGCCGGACGCGATCCTCGCCGACGAGCCGATCGCCTCGCTCGATCCGCGCAATACCAAGGTGGTGATGGACGCGCTGCTGCGCATCAATCGCCATTATGGCATCACCGTCATCTGCAATCTGCATTCGCTCGATCTCGCCCGCAGCTATTGCGACCGGCTGATCGGCATGTCGGCGGGGCGCGTCGTCTTCGATGGCGCCCCTGAAATGCTGACCGAGGATGTCGCCCGCGATCTTTATGGCCTCGAGGCCGGAGAAGCGCTGGAAGCGGCGCCCGCCCTCGAACCCCGTTCCGCCGCCGTCGGTCCGTTCGCCGTCGCCGTCTGATGCCCGACGCGGCATGACACCCGGCGCCGACCGGCGCCATCACCTTGGAGAGACAGATGTTCAATCGCCGCACTCTGATCGGCGCCGCCGTCGCGAGCCTTGCCTTCGCCGGTGTCGCGCATGCCGATGACTGGAAGGCCCAGTATCCGGAGCTCACGCTCGCCGTGATCCCGGCCGAGAATGCCTCGACCACCACCGACCGCTATCAGCCGCTGGCCGATTATCTCGGCAAGCAGCTTGGCGTCCCGGTCAAGCTGGCGGTCGCCACCGACTATGCGGCCGTCATCGAGGCCCAGCGCGCCGGCAATGCCCAGATCGCCTTTTATGGCCCGGCATCCTATGCCCGCGCGGTGCTCACCGGCGTCGCCACCGAGCCGGTCGCCGTCTCGCGCCATTCCAACGGCCTGACGGGCTATTACTCGGTCATCTACACGCTGGCGAACAGCCCCTATAAGTCGATCGACGACCTCAAGGGCAAGAAGCTCGCCCTCGTCGACCCGAACTCGACCTCGGGCAACAATGCGCCGCGCTTCTTCCTGCATCGCGACGGCAAGGACGTCGACACGTTCTTCTCGCAGGCGATCTTCGCTGGCAGCCACGACAACGCCGTCCTGGCGCTGGCGCAAGGCACCGTCGACGCGGCCGCGAATTCGTGGAACTCGGAAGACGACAGCAACCTGACGCGCATGATCACCAAGGGCGTCCTCAAGGATGCCGACGGCAAGCCGATGACGAAGGAAGACTTCCGCATCGTCTTCAAGTCCGACTTCCTGCCGGAAGGCCCGTATTCGGTGCTCGCCTCACTGCCGGCCGATCTGAAGAAGCAGATCACCGATGCCTTCATTGACATGCCGAAGAATGACCGGAAGGCCTTCGACGGTCTCTCGGACGGCAAGGACATCGAATTCGCCCCGATCTCGGCCAAGGACTATCAGCCGATCGTCGACATGGTGAAGTTCAACGACGAGCAGCGCAAGAAGAGCTCGTAACCTCCATCGATCAGCGAAGGGCGGCCGTCGGCCGCCCTTCGTCTGTCTTCAATTCCCCTTGAAAATCCGGACCTGATCCTTGGCGACTGCGATCCCCGTTCTGCCCGAGCCACAGGCGCGCGCGCTGGCCAGCGCCTATGCCGCCGCCGTCTCGGTCCGGCGCTGCCGCGGCGCCGCCGTGCTGGTGACCATCATCCTGCTGGCGCTGGTAAGCGGCTGGCTCGCGGATGTTCGCCCGGTCACGCTCGTCGCCAAGATCGGCAATTTCGGCTCATTTATCGGCCGGACGATCCCCGACTTTTCATCCGGTAACGTCCTGGCTGATCTCAGGGCCTGGTACTGGAACTTTCCCGATTGGCTCGGCCTGCTCGGTCAGACAATTCTCATCGCCTATCTCGGCACGCTGATGGGCGCTGTTGTCGCCTTCGCGCTCTGCTTCATCGCCTCGGCCAATCTCGCCCGCAGCCGCTGGTCGCGCGTCGGCGCGCGTCGCCTGCTCGAATTCTGTCGCACGGTGCCGGATATCGTTTTCGCGCTGATCTTTGTCATCGCCTTCGGCCTAGGCCCGATGGCTGGCGTCTTCGCGCTCGCGATCCATACGACGGGTGCGCTCGGCAAGCTCTTCGCCGAGGTGGTGGAAAATATCGACATGAAGCCGGTCGAAGGCCTTCAGGCGACCGGCGCTTCCTGGGTGCAGACGGTGCGCTACGGCGTGCTGCCACAGGTTGCTCCCGGCTTCGCGTCCTATGCATTGCTGCGCTTCGAGATCAATGTGCGCGGCGCCGGCGTCATGGGTTTCGTCGGTGCCGGCGGCATCGGACAGGAGTTCCTCGTCGCGATCCGCAACTTCTATTATTCGGATGTCAGCGCGATCCTGCTGATGATCATCGCCACGGTCATCGTCATCGATCTCGTGACGGAGCAGGTCCGCCACCGCCTGATCGGTTTCGAGGGCGCGCGATGAGCGAGACCGTCACCACCGCCGCCGAGGACACAGGCCGGGGCCGCCTTGCAGCCGCCGCGCGCGCGGATCTCGCGGGGTTGAAGGCGCGCCACCCCGACGCCTTCCGCCTGTCGCCGAAGAACCGGGCGCTGGCGATCCTGGTGCCGCTTGCCATCATTGCCGTCGCGTTCGGCGCGATGGTGGCGCTCGATTTCTCGCTGTTCCGCATCCTCAATGGCCTGTCGCGGCTCGGCCGCTTCGCCGTTCTGATGATGCCGCCCGCGCCGGAGGGCCGCTTCTTCGTCTTCCTCAGCGCGCTCGGCGAAACGCTCGGCATCGCCTTTCTCGGCACGCTGACCGCCGCGCTCCTCGCCTTTCCCGTCGCTTTCCTCGCCGCGCGCAACGTCATCCCGAACATCTTCGTGCATTTCGGCACGCGGCGCGCCTTCGACGTCATTCGCTCGGTCGATACGCTGATCTGGGCGCTGTTGTGGATCAACGTCGTCGGGCTCGGGCCCTTCGCCGGCGTGCTCGCTATCGCCTGTTCGGATTTCGGCTCCTTCGGCAAGTTGTTCTCGGAGGCGATCGAGGCGACGGACGGCAAGGCGACGGAAGGCGTTGCCGCCTCCGGTGGAAGCCGGTTGCATCAGGTCCGCTTCGGGCTCGTGCCCGGCGTGCTGCCGGTCATCGCGAGCCAGGTTCTGTATTATTTCGAATCGAATACCCGCTCGGCGACGATCATCGGCATCGTCGGGGCAGGCGGTGTCGGCATCTACCTGACCGAATTGATCCGCGTGCTGGAATTGCAGCAGGTCGCGTTCCTGATCCTGATGATCCTGGTCACTGTCGCCATCATCGATTTCATCTCGACGCGCCTGCGCCTCGCCATCATCGGCAACAAGAAGTTCGTCTAGCTCTCGACGACGATCTCGGTGCGGTCGGCGGCGAAGAGCGCGCGCGTGAACTGGATCGGCGTGCCGTCGCTGTCGACATTGATGCTGTCGACCGCAAGCAGCAGGCGTCCCGGCGCGAGGTCGAGGTGTGTGGCTTCCTCCGCGCCGGCTGGGCGGGCCGAGATGCGAGTCTCAAAGCGGCGATAATCGGCGACACCGCGCGATGCGAGGGCCCCGGTGATCGATCCATAGGCAAGATAGGCGTCGCCGAAACGCTCGAAGCGGGGCAGCGGGAAGAAGCCGCTACCGAGTGAGATCGGCGATCCATCGGCCGAACGCAGCGTATCGAGACGGATGACCGCCTCGCCCGCGACGATACCAAGCGCGGCGGCCGTGCGAGGATCTGCGGCCACCACCTGTGAACCGAGCAATCGGCCGCCAGCTTCGCGGCCGGCGCGCGAGACGATCTCGGAAAAGCGCGTGCGTGGGCCGATCGGATAGGGCAGCGGCCGCGCCTCGACGAAAGTGCCGCGACCCTGCGTCGCGCGGACAAGACCGCGCGCGGCAAGCTCGGCAAGGCCGCGTCGCACCGTATGGCGGTTGACGGCGAAGCGCGTCGCGAGTTGCGCCTCCGTGGGGAGTTGCGTACCGGCGGCAAAGCGGCCGGCCGCGATATCGGCCTCGATTTCGTCGGCGATCTGCCGCCACGCCGAAATGCCCGCGCCGCGGGCGATCTCGCGGGCCTCGTCGGCGCTCTCCGCGCCATCGGGTGTCGTCATGAAAACGTCACTGGACTGGATCATGGAGTTGTCTATACCATTAGACAAATAGAAACGGAAGGCACGGAGTTGCGATGACCGATGGTCCTGCAAACGACGAGCAGATCCAGCCGCAGGCTTCTGCCGATAGGAGTGTCGCGGCCCGTCAGGCGTTGATGGCGACCATGGCGGCCGCCTTGTACGAAGAGCTCGGCGCCGCTCTTGCCAGCCTCGGCGATGTCCCCGCCGCGACCGATATTCGCCCCGCCGAAAGCGGCCTCGTGATGCTGCGCGGCCGCGCCGGTGGCGATGGCCGCGCCTTCAATCTCGGCGAAGCCACCGTGACGCGCGCGGCGGTTCGCCTTGCCGATGGCCGCACCGGCTTTGCCTATCATCTCGGCCGTGACAGCCGAAAGGCGCGTGTCGCCGCCATTCTCGATGGACTTTGGCAAGGCCCCGAACGGCCGCGTGTCGAAAAGGCTCTGGCCGGCCTGCGCGAGCGTCTTGCGGCCGCAGCCGAGACCAAGGCCCGCCGCGTTGCCGCAACGCGCGTCGACTTCTTCACCATGGTGCGCGGAGAGGATTGATCATGCTTGATGTCGCCAGCACAGGCTTCGCCGATCCCGTCCTCGATGCACAGGCGCAATTCCGTGCGCTTGCGGATGCGCTTGCCCGGCCCGGCAGCCTTCGTGCCTTCACGCCGAGGTTGACGCCGCCCGTCGGTTTTCCGGCGGCGCTCGCGTCTATCGCCCTGACGGTCGCCGATCATGAGACAGCGATCTGGCTCGATCCGGCTTTCGCTGCCGATCCCGGTATCGCGGTCTGGCTCGCCTTCCATTCCGGCGCGCGCACGACATCCGACCCATCGGAGGCGGCGTTCGCGTTTGTGGCCGATATCCGAGCGATGCCGCCGCTCGCAGCCTTTGGCTTGGGCGATGAAGCCTATCCCGATCGCTCGACGACTCTAGTCATCGCGGTGGAAAGCCTGGCCGAGGAGGGCGCTCTCGTCCTGTCGGGGCCGGGCATCGAGACAGACCGTCGCCTTGGCGTCACGCCCTGGCCGGAAGGCTTTTCCGCGCAGTTCGCCGCCAATCGCGCCCTCTTCCCGCGCGGCGTCGATCTGATCCTCGCAGCTCAGGGCGTCATCGCGGCTCTGCCGCGCACGACGCGCATCCGGGAGGCTTGAACCATGTATGTCGCGGTCAAAGGCGGCGAGGCAGCGATCGACAACGCCCATGCGCTGCTTGCCCATGAGCGGCGGGGGCCCGCTGATGTGCCGGAAATCGCGCCAGATCAGATCGAGCATCAGCTCTCGCTTGCTGTCGATCGTGTCATGGCAGAGGGTTCGCTCTATGATCCGGCCCTGGCGGCTCTGGCGATCAAGCAGGCGCGCGGGGACCTGATCGAGGCGATCTTCCTGGTCCGCGCCTTCCGCACGACGCTGCCGCGTTTCGGCCATTCCGAGCCGCTCGACACGGCCAGGATGGCGATCGAGCGCCGCATCTCCGCCACCTACAAGGATCTTCCGGGCGGGCAGGTGCTGGGGCCGACATTCGACTACACCCATCGCCTGATCGATTTCATGCTGGCCGCAGGCGTCACGCCGCCGGAGCCCGCCGAAGCCGAGCCCGAGTGCGGCGCCGTGCCGCGCGTCACCGATCTTCTGGATGGCGAGCAGTTGATCGAGGCCGAAACGCCACGCGACGGCGAGCCTGTTGGCGACCTGACGCGCGCCCCGCTCGATTTCCCTGCTGATCGCGACCTTCGTCTGCAGGCCCTGGCGCGCGGCGACGAGGGCTTCCTGCTGGCGCTCGGCTATTCGACGCAGCGCGGCTATGGCCGGACGCATCCCTTTGTCGGCGAGATCCGCTTCGGCGAAGTCATGGCCGAATTCGTGCCGGAGGAGCTCGGCTTCGCGGTGCCGCTTGGCCCCGTCGCGCTCACCGAATGCCAGATGGTCAACCAGTTTCATGGCAATGCGGAACAGCCGCCGCAATTCACGCGCGGCTATGGCCTCGTCTTCGGCCAGAGCGAGCGGAAGGCGATGTCGATGTCGCTGGTCGATCGGGCGCTTCGGACGCGCGAATTCGGCGAGGATGTCGTCGCGCCGGCTCAGGATGAGGAATTCGTCCTTTCCCACTGCGACAATGTCCAGGCGACCGGCTTCGTCGAGCATCTGAAGCTGCCGCACTATGTCGATTTCCAGGCCGAGCTCGGACTCGTGCGCCAGATGCGCGCCGAGCATGAGGCGGCGCGCGAAACCTTGAGGGAGGCGGCAGAATGAACGCCCCGTCGCCGGCCGAGACCGGATACAACTTCGCCTATCTCGATGAACAGACCAAGCGGATGATCCGCCGCGCTATCCTGAAGGCAATCGCCATTCCGGGCTACCAGGTGCCGTTCGCCAGTCGCGAAATGCCCATGCCCTATGGCTGGGGCACGGGCGGCGTCCAGGTGACGGCGGCGGTCATCGGGCCGGATGACGTGCTGAAGGTCATCGACCAGGGCTCGGACGACACGACCAATGCCGTCTCGATCCGCAAATTCTTCGCCAAGACCGCCGGCGTCGCAACGACGACGCGGACGGCCGAAGCGACCGTCATCCAGACGCGCCACCGCATTCCTGAAACGCCGCTCTCGGAGGGGCAGATCCTCGTCTATCAGGTGCCGATCCCCGAGCCGCTGCGCTTCCTCGAGCCGCGCGAGACAGAGACGCGCAAGCTGCACGCGCTTGCCGACTATGGGCTCATGCATGTGAAGCTCTACGAGGACATCGCGCGGCACGGCCATATCGCCACGACCTATGACTATCCGGTCGAGGTAGCGGGCCGCTATGTGATGAACCCGTCTCCGACGCCGAAATTCGACAATCCGAAGATGCACCGCTCGCCCGCGTTGCAGCTCTTTGGCGCCGGCCGCGAAAAGCGCATCTATGCCGTGCCGCCCTATACCGATGTCGTGAGCCTCGATTTCGAGGACCATCCCTTCGAGGTGCAGCGCTTCGAAAAGCCCTGTGCGCTCTGCGCCGCGACGGGCGTCTATCTCGACGAGGTCGTGCTGGATGATCGCGGCGGGCGGATGTTCGTCTGCTCTGACAGCGATTATTGCGCGAGCCGCCGCGACGCCGGCCATCGCGGCGAGATGGCGGGTGACGCTCTGCCTGCGGGGCAGTCATGACCGGGCTCATCTTGCGCAAGGCCGTCGAGGTGGATCTGCCGGCGCTGCTTGCGCTCTATGGCCAGTCCAGTTTCAACAATGGCCGCACCGTCTCGCTCGACGTGGCGCGCGAGACCTTCGGACGGATGGCGCTCTATCCCGATTTCGCTGTTTATCTCGCCGAGCGGGATGGCGCGGTCGTCGGGACCTTCGCTCTGATGGTGATCGACAATCTCGCCCATTGGGGCATGCCTTCGGCGCTTGTCGAAAACGTCGTCGTCGCGGAAGGCGCGCAGGGCGGCGGCATCGGCCGCTGGATGATGCGCGAGGCCTTCCGGATGGCCGAGGCAAAGGGCGCCTACAAGGTGGCGCTTTCCTCGAACATTCGTTCGGAAAAGGCGCATCGCTTCTATGAAAGCCTCGGTTTCGAGAAATATGGCTTCAGCTTCAAGCTGGAGCCGGTTCCGGTTCCCGTCGAAGGAGAAGTCGCATGAGCGAACTGCCGCTCCTGTCCGCCCGCGATCTCGGCAAGCTCTACGGCGCGCGCATTGGCTGCGAGGCTGTCAGCTTCGACATCCATGAAGGCGAAGTGCTGGCGGTGGTCGGCGAATCCGGCTCGGGCAAGTCGACGCTCCTGAAGCTGCTTTCGACCGAGCTTGCGCCGACCTCGGGCACGATCCGCTACCGTATGCGTGATGGGGTGACGCGTGATCTCTTCGCGCTCACGGAGGCTGAGCGACGGTTCCTGCTCCGCACCGATTGGGGCTTCGTGCGCCAGGATGCGCGCGAGGGCCTCCGGATGAGCGTCTCGGCCGGCGGCAATGTCGGCGAGCGGCTGATGGCAGTCGGCGAGCGTCACTATGGCCGCATCCGCGGCACGGCGCTCGATTGGCTTGGCCGCGTCGAGATCGAAACCGACCGCATCGACGATCTCCCGCGCGATTTCTCGGGCGGCATGCGCCAGCGCCTGCAGATTGCCCGCAATCTCGTCACGCATCCGCGCCTCGTCTTCATGGACGAGCCGACTTCAGGTCTCGATGTCTCGGTGCAGGCCCGGCTGCTCGATCTCGTGCGCGGGCTCGTCGCCGAGATGGGGCTCGCCGTGATCATCGTCACGCATGATCTTGCCGTCGCAAGGCTGCTGTCGCACCGGATCATGGTGATGCGGCATGGCCGCGTCATTGAACAGGGCCTCACCGACCAGGTGCTCGACGATCCGCGCGAGGCCTATACCCAGCTCCTCGTTTCCTCGGTGCTCGCAGCATGACCGCTCCAGACGCTTCCTTGCCGCTCGTCAGCCTTTCCGGCGTCTCGAAAAGCTTCACGCTGCATCTGCGCGAGGGCATGCGCATCCGCGTGGTCGACAATGTCGCCTTTGAAGCGCGACCGGGCGAATGTGTCGTGCTGGGCGGTCCTTCCGGCGCGGGCAAGTCGTCGATCCTCAAGATGATCTATGGCAATTACCGCTGCGATACGGGCCGCATCCTCGTCCAGGACGGCGATGAGAGCGTCGATGTCGCGCGCGCCGAGCCCCGGCGCATCCTGGCGCTCCGGGCCAGCGTCATGGGCTATGTCAGCCAGTTCCTGCGCGTCATTCCGCGCGTCTCCGCGCTCGATATCGTTGCCGCCGCGGCTGCCGAAGGTGGCGCGGCGCAGGCGGAGGCTTGGGCGCGGGCCGAGCGGCTGTTGACGCTGCTCAACGTGCCCGAGCGGCTCTGGAGCCTGCCGCCCGGCACATTTTCCGGTGGCGAGCAGCAGCGGGTCAATATTGCCCGTGGCCTCGCGGCCGATCGCCCGCTATTGCTCCTCGACGAGCCGACGGCGTCGCTCGACGCCGCCAACCGGGCCGTCGTCGTGCGGCTGATCGAAGAGAAGAAGAAGGCCGGCGCCGCGATCGTCGGCATTTTTCACGACGAGGACGTGCGCGACGCGGTCGCGGACAAGATCGTCGACATGACGGCCTTCGCCACCGAAAAGGCGGCTTGAAGGGCCTTGATTGCAATATGGCGGCGCCGCCGGGCGCCGCTTCGGGACCTTGAACCTCGGGAAGAGCAGCCATGAACGAGCCCCGCAGCTATGTCCTTGAAAATGCGAGCATCGTTCTGCCCGATCGGGTGATCGAGAATGGCTGGATCGCCATCTCGGACGGCCGCATCGCCGAGATCGGCGAGGGGGCCGCACCGGAGCGCGGCTTCGACGTCCAGGGCGATCATCTGGTGCCGGGGCTCATCGAGCTGCACACCGATCACCTCGAGAGCCATTTCTCGCCGCGCCCGCATGTCCGCTGGCATGCACTTGCCTCGGTCATGGCCTATGACGCGCAGATCGCCAGCGCCGGCATTACGACGGTGTTTGATTCGCTGCGCGCCGGCACCGATATCGACGCGAAGCCGATCGGGGCTGACCTGATGACGCTGGCCGGTGGCATCGAGCAGGCGCGGGCAACCGGGCATCTCCGCGTCGATCACCGCACCCATATCCGCTGCGAGATCGCGACGCCCGACGTTGTCGAGCATCTTGAGACCTTTGCCGCGCGCTATCCGGTCCACCTCATTTCGCTGATGGATCACACGCCGGGTCAGCGCCAGTTCCGCGATCTCGAGACATGGCGCCGCTTCTATCTTCGCAACAAGGAAGCGTCGCCCGCCCAGGCGGATCATTTCGTGCGCCAGCGGCTCGAACTGCATGACCTCTACGCCAAGGTCAATCGTGCGCGGCTGATCGAGATCGCCGCCGCCAACAATGCGGTACTCGCGAGCCATGACGATGCCACCGCCGGCCATGCCGCCGAGGCTGCGGGCGAAGGCGTCGCCGTCGCGGAATTCCCGACGACGATCGAGGCGGCCGAGGCGCTCAACGCAGCCGGCATCGTCGTCATGATGGGCGGCCCCAATATCGTCCGCGGTGGCTCGCATTCGGGCAACATCGCCGCCGAGGAACTGGCGCGCGCCGGCCTGCTGGACGTGCTCTCGTCCGACTATGTGCCGGCAAGCCTCCTGATGTCGGCTTTCGAACTGCCGCGCCGCGCGCCGAATATCGATCTCGCTGCAGCCGTCCGGACCGTGACGGTGACGCCGGCCAAGGCGACGGGCCTCTCCGATCGCGGCGCGATCGAACCGGGGCTGCGCGCCGATCTCGTGCGCGTCCACCTCGTCGAGACCACGCCGATCGTGCGCCAGGTCTGGCGCGAGGGTCAGCGGGTTTCGTGAGGCAGAGATGGGCAGCGGAGCTTTCATCGCCATCGTCGGTCCGAGCGGCGCCGGCAAGGACACGCTGATCGCCCATGCGCGGGCAGCGCTTGGCGAAGAGGGACGTTTCCTGTTCGCGCGCCGGATGGTGACGCGGCCAGCCAACGCCTTCGAGGATCATGACACGATCGACGAAGAGAGCTTCGAGGCCGGCCATGCCTCGGGTCGTTTCGCGCTGTCGTGGCGGGCGCATGGCCTCGGCTATGCCCTGCCATCCTCGATCGTCGAGACGCTGGCGAGCGGCACGCATGTGATCTGCAATCTCTCGCGCGCGGTGCTGCCGCTGGCGCGCAGCCGATTTGGCCGTGTCGTCGTCATCGAGATCACGGCGCCACCCGAGGTGCTCGCGGCCCGGCTCGAAGGGCGCGGCCGCGAAAGTCGCGCTTCAATCGAGGAGCGCCTTACGCGCGAGGCTGCGAAGAGCTTTGAACTCCGGGCCGATCTCGTCATCGTCAACGATCGCCCGGTCGCCGAGACAGGCGGCCGTCTGGTCGCCTTCCTCGCGGCGCTCGCGACCGAAAGCGTCAGCGAAACCGCTTCGCCATGATGACGCCGCCGGGGTCGAGATCCGGCGTTTCCAGCGCGACCAGCCCGACCTTGCGATAGAAGGCGAGCGCCGGCAGATTGTCGCGCGCGACGCCCAAATGAAGGCCCGGTGAGCCATCGGCCGCCAGCGTCTCCATCAATGTTTCAAGCAGGCGGCGGCCCCAGCCATGGCCCTGCGCTTCCGGCAGCAGGTCGATATGGCCATGCGAGGGATAGGCTTCGGTCAGCGCTGGCGGACAATAGGGCATGAAGTTGTGCACCTGCCGCCGTTTGGCGTCGCTGAGCCGCCACGCCGCCTTGTCGGGACCGGGATCGGGAATGCGCCGGCGTAGTGGCGGCAGCCATTCCCTTTCCATGCGGTCATAAAAGGCGGCGCTGTCGCGCGCGCCGACGACATAGCCCGCGACCCCGTTCGGCCCGTCGATGACGAAGGCAAGGTCCGGTTCCATCACGACGTAATTGCCGACATAGAGGTGGCCGAGAATGTCGGGATCATCGTTCTGTGGCGTCGCATCCTTGCCGAGATCGCCGGTCAGCATGCAGATGCGATAGACCGCCGGCAGATCGGCAAGGTCCGCCTTGCGCATGTGGAAATCGTCGCGGCCGAACGCGCTCATGCCGGGATGCTCCTCAGTTGGGATGAACGCGACCGTTCTGCGCCCTGCCGGCGGCGGGGGTCAACCCAGGTCAGGCAAGCGTTCGCCCGCCATTCACAGCGATGGTCTGGCCGGTGATGAAACCGCCTCCGGGTGAGGCGAGGAACACTACTGTTGCAGCGATGTCTTCGGGAACGCCCTGATGCCCAAGCGGCACGAGGCGGCGATACGCTTCGAGGTCTTCAGCGCTTGCATCATTGTGCCGCTCGACGGGGATGAAGCCCGGCGCGACCAGATTGACGCGAATGCCGTCGCCGCCGAGTTCATTGGCCCAGGAACGCGTCAGCCCGACCATGGCCGCCTTGGCGGCGACGTAATGGCCGAAATCGGCATTGCCCATGTCCACGACTTCGCTGCCGATGTTGACGACGATGCCACTGCCTTTTGCTTTCCAGTTCGGCAGCACGCATTGCAGGATCAGGAGGGGCGCCTTCACGAAGAAGCGGAGTTGGTCGAGATGATCGTCCCAGTTCTGTTCCTCGATCGGCTTGAACGGCTGCGGACCGGTGGCGTTGTTGACGATGAGACCGATCGGCCCGAGTTGATGTTCGATCTCGGTGATGCCGTGGCGGACGCTTGCCTTGTCGGTGACGTCGAACTTGAACGCGGCAGCCCGACCGCCTGCAACCTCGATCGCATCGACGGTCGCGGCCGCGCCGGCATCGTCATGGGCATAGTTGACGGCCACGGTCCAACCAGCGGCACCCAGCCCCTTGGCAATGGCAGCCCCGAGCCCGCGCGATGCGCCGGTAACGAGTGCGGTACGCATAAATGTTCCTTCCCCAATGCTTATCCCCCTCGCGCCGCCGCTGCGCGCGGCATCAGGCGGCGGGCGCGCCGCTCCCGGGCCTGTCGAGCGGCATCCGGTCGGGACGGTCGCTCCGCCGGTAAGGGAATGAAGTGTAGCCGTCGAAGCGGCTGCCGACAAACCGTGTCAGCGCTTTGATGAGTGGATTGGCGATGCGGTGCGCTGGATGCAGGACAAGGAGCGGGCTCGGGTCTGAGGTCCAGCCGGGGAGCACCGGCACCAGCGCGTCGGCGCGGATTTCGTCGGCGACAAAGAAATCCGGGAAATAGCCGATGCCTTGGCCCTGCACGACGCAGAGTTTGGTCATCCAGTTGTCGTTGGACGCGATGCGGCCGTCGGCATGGAAGACGACGCTTCGCGTGCCGTCTGACAGCGCCCATTGGGTCGATCCGCTTCGGCTGCGATTGACGACGAGAGCATGGCGACCGAGATCCTCCGGCGTGGCGGGATGACCGCGGATGGCGAGATAATCGGGCGCCGCATAGAGGCGGCTGACATAGCTCGAGAAGCGCCGAGCGACCATGTTCGCCGCCGCGGGATCGGTGGGATCGCCGGCATAGAGGGCGCAGTCGATGCCACTGTCGGGATGGAAGAGGCTGGCGGCACCAAGGATCAGAAGCTCGATATTGACGGCGGGGTGATCGCGTCCGAATTCGACCGCCAGCGGGCCCATGAGATTGGTGCCGAGTTCGTCGGTCGTGCCGATGCGAAGGTGGCTGCGGGTCGTGGCGCGCTGCGCGGTCACCACATCTTCCGCCCGCTCGCATGCCTGGATCACCTCGCGGGCATGCGGCAGCAGGGCGATCCCGGCCGATGTCGGGGCAAGTCGCCCGCCGCGCCGCTGGAACAACTCGGCGCCGAGCTCCGATTCCAGGCGCCGCAACTGGTGACTGAGGCTACCCTTGGCGGCGCCGTGTCGCCGCGCCGCTTCCGAGAGGGAGCCGCAATCGGCAATGCGCATGAACGCCTTCAAATCGTCGATCCGCAAGCGAATACCGTTCGAGATGTTGAACGAGCGTCATTGTTTTCATGTCCATGCAACGGCGTCAATGCGAGCTAGTCTCTACGTATTCAACGCAAATGCCCTGTCCGCACGGCGGGCTCGTTCATGAAATGGAGACGACCATGTCCCTGCCATCGCCTTTTGTCGCCGCCATGGGGCTCGTTCTCGCGGGCCTTTCTCTCGGGGCAGCGCCACCCTCGGCAACGCAGAAGCTGTTTGTCATCGACAATGATTTTTCGGGACCGGGCGGCTCCGACCTGCAGCCGGTGCTGTTCTTCCTGGATAATCCTGACGCAAAGCTGCTCGGTCTCACCGTGGTGACCGGCGACGATTGGATGAAAGTCGAGACGGCGCATCTGCTGCGCTTCCTCGAGATCGCCGGCCATCCGGAGATTCCCGTCGTCGAGGGCGCGCGCGTGCCGCTGGTGAATACGCCGCGCCGTATCGCTGATTGGGAGGCGCGCTATGGCAAGCTCTCGTGGAAGGGCGCGTGGAACAAGCCCGAGACGGATGGCACCGTGGCCGGCTTTGATCCCGATGCCGTACCGACGCTGGAAGAGGGCAACCCGACGATCAAAGCGGCGCCCGGAGCCGCGGCGGCTTTCCTGGTCGATGCAGTCCGAAAGCACCCGCACGAGGTATCGATCATCGCACTCGGTCCGCTCACGAATATCGCGCTCGCAACGAGCCTCGATCCTGAATTCCCGAGCCTCGTCAAGGAGATCGTTATGACGAACGGGCCGGCGACCAATCTCGACCCGGCTACGGGCAAGGTCGGGCCGTTCACCAGCGGCTTCAATTTCGTGTTCGATCCGGAAGCCGCCGACATCGTCCTCCGGGCGCCGTTTCCGCGTATCGTCAGCGTCGGGCCAGTGGCGGAGCGGGTTTCCGTCGACCAATCGCTGATCGACGCCATCGCCGCGAAAAAGACGCCACTTGCCGCCTATCTCGCAAAATATGCCTGGAAAGACCTTCCGATGTGGGATGAAACGGCGACGGCGATCGCGCTTGATCCGACGCTGGCGTTGAAGAGCGTCGATGTGTTGACGGCAATCGATCTCGGCGACGGCGCCACGCATGGCAGTGCCATCGCCTTCGATGCCAAGTCGGCGCCCGGCCGCGGCGAACGCCCGGTCTCGACGGTGCTCGATTTCGACGCGGCGCGCTACCGCGAGATGCTGCTTGGTGCCGTGCGCTGAGGGCAAAGCCTCAGGCGGCGGCCCAGCCCTCGCGCATGAGCTTGATGGCGCCCCGGTAGACATCCTCCGGTTTGTCGAACAGGGGTCGCCAGACGCGCGTTGCGGCGGCGATGTCGGGCAGCGCCGAGCCAAAGGATTCGACGGTCACCCAGCCATCATAGCCGCTCGCTTTCAGCGCCTTGAAGACTGAGGCAAAATCGATTGGGCCGGTTCCCGGCGTGCCGCGGTCGTTCTCCGAGATATGCACATGGTTGAAGCGCCCGGCGGTCGCCTGGATGGCGCGCGCCTGGCTCTTCTCCTCGATGTTGAAGTGGAACGTATCGTAGAGATAGCCGTGGTTCGCGGCCCCCACGGCATCGACCAGCGTCCTGGCGGCGGCGGCCGTATTGAGGAAATAGCATTCGAAGCGGTTGAGCGGCTCCACGGAATAGCTCACCCCGGCTTTCCCCGCATAAGCGGCCGCCTCCTTGTGCACCTCGACACAGCGCGCAAATTCGTCCGCCGTCGGACCGGCGCCCGAGAAACGGCCGAGCGTCTGGTGGAGAGGGCCGCAGACGAGGTCGGCCCCGAGCGCTGCCGTGCAGTCGGCAAGCCATTTCATGTGGTCGAGCGCTGCCGCGCGCTCGGCCGGATCAGCTGAGGTCGCGTCCGTTCCGGGCGGAAAGAAGGCGACTCCGGTCGACGCCAGCCCGGCATCCGCGAGGCGGGTCCGGACCCAAGCGAAATGGGCCTCCTCGCCGCCGAAGATCGGGACTTCCACGCCGTCATAGCCCGCCGCCTTCAGGTCATCGAGGATCGGCAGATGCTGTTCCTCGAAATGGGCGGTCCAGAGCAGCAGGTTGAAGCCGAACTTCATGGCGTCATCCCGGCGGCGAGATCGACCCATTGCCCGCTGCGACCAGAGGCGATGATGGCGTCGCAGATCCGCGTCGTTTCCAACGCGTCGCGGAATGTCGGCGCCGCCGGTTTGCCGTTCGAGAGCCCTTCGAGGAAGTCGGCGACCTGATGCACGAAGGAGTGTTCGTAGCCGATAATGAGGCCAGGCACCCACCACTTGCCCAGATACGGGTGCTCGCCATCGGTGACGAGGATCGACGTCCAGCCGCGCAGCGCGCCGGGCGTACGGTGATCGAACCAGGCGACGCGGTTGAGATCATGCAGGTCCCAGGCAAGAGATCCGTTCTCGCCGTTGATCTCGAGCGTATAGGCCGCCTTGTGGCCGCGGGCATAGCGCGTCGATTCGAACGTGCCGAGCGAGCCATTGGCGAAGCGCGTCATGACGGCAGCGGCATCGTCGATGCCGACATCGCGCATTGCGCCCGTGACGGCGTCCTTGCGCTGCTTGACGAAGGTTTCCGTCATTGCGGTGAGGCTGTCGATGCCGCCATTCAGCCAGATCGCCGTATCGAGGCAGTGGGCCAGCAGGTCGCCCGTGACGCCCGAGCCGGCGCTATCGACATCAAGCCGCCAGGTGGCCGCGCCGCCCTGCGGCACGTCGGGCGAAATGGTCCAGTCCTGCAGGAACTTCGCGCGGTAGTGATAGATGTGGCCGAGCAGGCCCTGGTCGATCATCCGCTTCACCAGCATGACGGCCGGGACGCGGCGGTAGTTGTACCACACCATGTTGGGTACACCGGCCGCCTCGACGGCCTCGACCATGGGCTTGCCTTCGGCTTCGGTGCGCGCCAGCGGCTTCTCGCAGAGCACCATCTTGCCGGCCTTGGCGGCGGCAATGGCGATCTCGGCATGGCTGTCGTTCGGCGTGCAGATGTCGATCGCGTCGATATCCGCCCGCTCGATCAGCCGCCGCCAGTCGCTTTCGACGGATTCGTAGCCCCATTGCTGCGCGAAGGCCGTCGCCTTTTCGGTGTTACGCGCCGCGACCGCCTTCAGCACTGGCCGGTAGCCGGTATCGAAGAAGTGCGAAACCTTGCTCCAGGCATTGGAGTGGGCGCGGGCCATGAAGCCATAGCCCACCATGCCGACATTCAGCGTCTTGGTCATTTCAAGCGATCCTTCCCGTAGGCTCTCAAGGCCTATTCCTGCCAGCCATGCGCTTCGCGCACCTTGATCATGGCGCCGAGCACGGCATTCCAGGTGTCCTGGCTTTCCATGACGGCATTCGGGAACATGCAGCCGTCCCAGCAGATATGGCGCATGCGCTTGGTGAGGTTGCCTTCCCGGTCGCGCAGCCAGTAGCCGGCATGTTTCGTGATATCGAGGCGGCCATTGGGGTCGGTGACCTGGCAATGGCGGCCGGTCTTCTCGTGATCGCCCGAACCGAACACGGTGCCGTCGTTCTGCGCGACGTGGAAATCCATCGTCCAGGGACGCAGCGCATCGGCGACCTTGCGATAGGCCGCGTCGAGCGTCGCCGTATCGGACCAGTCGAAATCCTTCGGCAGGATGCGGTCGGCCTCGGCGTTGTAGCCGAGCGTATAGAGCATCGAATGGGCCATGTCGGCCTGGAAGCCGACCACGCCGGGCCGATCCACCGTTTCGAGCAGCCGCACCATCTCGCGCCAGGAATGCATGCCGCCCCAGCAGATCTCGCCCTCCGCGACCAGGAACTCATCATAGTCCTCGGCGATATCGGCCGCTTCGGAAAAGGTCTCGGCGATCAACCTGGTATTGCCGACCGGGTCCTTGTCCCAGGCCTCGACGCCGACGGAGGAATCGATGCGGATGCCGCCGGTTGGGCGGATGCCGAGTTCGCGCATTTGCTGGCCGATGGCGCAGGCCTTGCGCACCTGCTCAACGAAACGCTTGCGCTCGTCCGCGGTACCCATGGCCGAGCCGCCGCCAGCGCCGCCCCAGATCGGCGCCACGAAAGAGCCGACCTTGAGGCCATAGCCGGCGATGTGGTCGCTGAGCCGCTTGACCGCATCCTTGTCGCTGTCGATGTCGAAATGCGGCGCGGTGATGAAGAGGTCGATGCCGTCGAACTTGATTCCGTCGACTTCGGCATTGGCGGTGAGGCGCAGGAGCGTATCGAGCGCGATGATCGGCTCGCTTTCGCCACCCTTGCCGACAACCCCCGGCCAGGCGGCATTGTGCAGTTTCGGATAGGTGTTCGGCATCGGATCCTCCCAGATCGTCCTGCTATTTGCGGTTCTGCTCGCGGCGACCGCTCTTTTCCTGTCATTGCCGGACTTGGCCCGGCAATCCAGTCTCCCTTGGGCCGTCTTCCTGCGGCCGCTTCGATCGAACGCCAGTCTGGATCGTCGGGTCAAGCCCGGCGATGACAGCTGGTGCATCTTCGGTGACGATTAGATCCGCAGGTCCTTCCACGGCGCCTCACCGGCGACCTCGACGGAGACATACCCGTTGACGCCGATGCAGGGGCCGAGGATCGCGACCACACGGGCGTCCTCGTCGCCGGCATTGAACGAGGCATGCACGACACCCGGAGGGATAAAGGCGGCGTCTCCCGGTCCGAGCAGGCGCTTCTCCTCTCCCACCCACTGCTCGACGCGGCCGGCGGTGACATAGATCACCTCTTCCTGGTCGGGATGTTTGTGGAAGTCGTGACCCTTGCCGGGCGAGAGAGTGACGTCGATGACCGTGAGCTGGTCGGCGCCTGTGGCCGGCGGATGGCTCATCCAGCGCAGCCTGCCCCAGTCCAGATGCTCCTGCGGTGTCTCCCCGGCAATGATGAATTGACCTTCGGCCATTGGCGTTCCTCCTCCCTTTCGTGTTTCTGGCTCAGAAGGCCAGTTCCTTGAAACGCCGCGTCTGCGCCGTCAGCGCCACTTCGACCGGCAGGCGCTCCATGCTGGAGGCGCCGTAGAAGCCGTGGCAATGCGCAGCGTTGCGCAACACGAAGGCGGCATCGTCGGGCATCGCGATCGGACCGCCATGGCAGAGGATGATCACGTCGGAGCGCACCGCCATCGCGGCCTCGGCGATCGCATCGATCTCCCGCACGCAGTCGTCGAGCGACTTGGCCGAGGTCGCGCCGATCGCGCCGCCCGTGGTGACGCCCATATGCGCGACGATGATGTCGGCGCCCGCCTCGGCCATGGCGCGCGCCTCGTCGGGATTGAAGACATAGGGCGTCGTCAGCATGTCGAGCCGGTGGGCCTCGCGGATCATGTCGACTTCGAGCGCGTAACCCATGCCGGTCTCCTCGAAGCTCGCCCGCATTACGCCGTCGAAGAGGCCGATCGTCGGAAAGTTCTGCACGCCGGAAAAGCCCATGGCCTTCAGCTCGGCGAGGAACTGCGGCATCAGCACGAACGGGTCGGTGCCGTTGACGCCGGCGAGCACCGGCGTGTGCTTCACGACAGGCAGCACCTCAAGCGCCATGTCCTTCACGATCTCATTGGCATTGCCGTAGGCGAGCAGCCCCGCCGCCGAGCCGCGGCCCGCCATCCGGTAACGGCCGGAATTGTAGATGATGATGAGATCGATGCCGCCCGCTTCCTCGCATTTGGCCGAAAGGCCGGTCCCGGCGCCGCCGCCGATGATCGGCACGCGGCGCTGAACCATGTCGTTGAAAGTGTCGAGGATCTGTCGGCGGGGAATGACGGGCATCCGCGCGTCCTTTCGTATCAGTCTTTGATGTCATGAAAATGCCGGACGAGCGCATCGGCGAAGTCCGGATCGTTGATATGAAGCGGCAGCCGGACGATCCGTCGGCGCGCGGTCTGGTTGACCGTCGCCTCCAGCGCATCGAACAGCGCCGCATCGGCCTCAGGATCGTGGAACGCGCCGCCGGGCGTGTCGAGCGCCGAGATGCCGCGCTCGGGGATGAGGAAACGCACAGGCCCCGCGCAGGCATTGAGTTTTTCGCCGATGAAGACGCCGAGAGCGCGATTTTCTTCAGCAGTGGTGCGCATCAGCGTGATGTTGGGATTGTGCTTGTAGAGCAGGCGGCCGCGATAATGCTCCGGCACGGTATCGATGGCCCAGAAATTGACCATGTCGAGCGCGCCGACCGAGCCGACATAGGGAATGCCGCTGCGTGCAATGGCTCCGAGGCGGTCGGCGCCGGCCGAAAGTACGCCGCCAAAGAGATGATCGGCGATCTCCGTCGTCGTAACATCGATGACGCCGACCAGCATGCCGCTGTCGACGAGCTTTTCCATCGCCCGCCCACCTGTTCCCGTGGCATGGAAGACGAGACAGTCATGCGCCTCGCGAAGCAGTTCGGAAACGTGGGTGACGCAAGGCGTCGTGACGCCGAACATCGTCAGCCCGATCGGCGGCTTGCCGCTGGCCTCGACCACCGGATAGCGCACCATGCCGATGATGGCATGGGCGGCGTTCTGCAGGACGAGACGGCTGATCCGGTTGAGCCCGGCGAGATCCGTCACCGAGGGGACCATGACGATGTCGGAGACGCCGACATAGGGGCCGACATCGCCGGAGGCGAGTGTCGAGACCATGAGCTTCGGCAGGCCGACTGCCAGTTCTCGCATGCCGGCGGTGATGATCGACGTGCCGCCGCCACCGCCGATGCCGATGACGCCGCCGATATCGTTACGACTGATGATGAAACGGGTGAATGCCTCGGCCATCGCAGCGACCGCTGTGCCGCGATCGGAAAGGCCAAGCACCGCGTTCGGCCCGCGCGGATGATGTGCGGCCACGGATGATGCTGGAAACTCGGCCTCAACAGTCGATGGCTGCGTGCCGACATCGACCAGCGCGTGCGCCATGCCAGACGCCTCGATGACGCTTTTCAGGAAGTCGAGTTCCTCGCGCTTCGTGTCCGCCGTACCGACGATATAGATGCGCTTCATGGCGTCCTCGACGTGCTTGCCATTCCGGTCGATGCGCCGTCTGGCCGAGCGAAAGGGCTGGCCGGAGAGGGGCTCTCGGCGGTTCGAAATGGCGGATTTGCTGGTGTTTATCGCCTTACGATGATCTCCCCAGGCATCGGAAAGGCAATTTGTCTGGTTGCATTATTTTTGAGACACGCGTATCGTATTGGCATGTCAGTCTCAGGTCAAGAGCAGCAGGGACGGCCGGTCGAGAAGGGTCCGCGCGGTCGCATGAAGCGGCTGATGCTGGATACGGCGCTTCGCCTGATGCAGGACGGGGGCAGCCCTTCGGTTTCGGACGTGGCGGAGGCGGCGCAGGTTTCACGCGCCACGGCCTATCGCTATTTCCCGAGCCAGGCGGCGATGATCCAGGCGGCGGTCGACGATGCGCTGGGACCGGTACTCGACTGGAAGCCGACCGACGGCGATGCGGCAAGGAATGTCGCGGATTTGTTCGGTTTCGCCTTCAGGCGGATGGAGGCCTATGAGGCGACCCATCGCGCGGCCCTTCTCCTGGCGCTCGACCAGTGGCAGCGCCGCCGCGCCGGGACGCTGGGCGCCGAGACGCGCGTGGTGCGCGGCAACAGGCGTGGGCTGCTGAAGGCGGCGGTTGCGCCGCTCGATGAGGAAATCGGCCGCGATGCCGCGGAGCGGGTGACGCAGGCGCTGTCGCTCGTCTTCGGCATCGAGGCGATCGTCATCCTAAAGGATATCTGGGGCCTCGATGCAAAGGGAGCCGAGGCCGTGGCAAGTTGGGCGGCATCCGCCCTGATCCGGCAGGCGCTTCTTGAGGCGCGGGAGGGAGAGACCCGCGCCGAAAAGAAAACCCTGGATCCGGCCAAGGGAGAAGGGAAGACGCACAAGAAGGGGGCCTAGCCGCGCATACGGCGAAGCAAGCTGCCGACCCCTGAAGAATAATGGCAGTGGGAGAGGGAGGAGATATTGAGATGAGGAAGAACCTCAAGCTGTTGCTGGCCGGGGCGGCATTCACGCTGGCCGGCGCGGCGAGCGCTCATGCGGAAGATCTCACGATCTTCTGGGCGGAGTGGGATCCCGCAAATTACCTTCAGGAACTCGTCAACGAATACGCAGCGGAATCCGGCGACACGATCACCGTCGAGACGACGCCCTGGTCCGATTTCCAGACCAAGACATTCGCCGAGTTCAATGCTCACGGCGATGCCTATGACATGGTCGTCGGCGACAGCCAGTGGCTCGGCGCAGGCGCGACGCAGGGGCATTATGTCGACCTGACGGACTTCTTCAACGCGAACAAGCTGAACGACGTCATGGCCCCGGCCACCGTCAAATACTACGCCGAATATCCAGGCGGCAGCGGCAAGTATTGGGCGATCCCGCTCGAGGGCGATGCCGTCGGCTGGGCCTACCGCAAGGACTGGTTCGAGGACCCGAAGGAGAAGGACGCGTTCAAGGCCAAATATGGCTACGATCTCGCTATTCCCGAGACCTACGCCCAGCTGCGCGATATCGCCGAATTTTTCTATCGCCCCGACGAGAAGAAATACGGCGTCGCGATCTACACCGACAATTCCTATGACGCCATGGCAATGGGCGTCGAGAGCGCCATCTTCTCGTATGGTGGCGAGCTCGGCGATTATGCCACCTACAAGGTCGACGGCATCACCAATTCCAAGGAGGCCATTGCCGGCCTCGAGATGTACAAGGACCTCTACAAGTTCACGCCTCCGGGCTGGGGCAAGACGTTCTTCATCGAGGACAACCAGGCGATCACCGAAGGCCTGGCGGCGATGAGCATGAACTTCTTCGCCTTCTTCCCGCCGCTCGTGAACAAGTCGACCAACCCGAATGCCGACGTCACCGGCTTCTTTGCCAATCCGGCCGGTCCCGGCGGCCAGCGCTTCGCGGCGCTCGGTGGCCAGGGCATCTCGATCGTCTCCTATTCGAAGAAGCAGGAGGCCTCGAAGAAGTTCCTTGAGTGGTTCATCAAGGATTCGACGCAGAAGCGCTGGGCAGAGCTCGGCGGTTATACGGCCAGCCAGGCCGTCCTGAAGTCGCCGGAATTCCAGAACGCCACGCCCTACAACAAGGCGTTCTACGATACGATGTTCATGGTCAAGGACTTCTGGGCCACCCCGGAATACGCCGAGATTCTCGACCAGTTCAACCAGAACATCTATCCCTATGTCGTTGGCGACAAGGGCACGGCGCAGGAAGCGCTGGACAAGACGGTCAAGGACTGGACCGCCACGTTCAACAAGTACAACCGCTACAGCAACTGACCGTTGATCGGTCCTGTCCGGGGGCGGGAAGGCCCCCGGATATCATTTGCTCGACCCCGGGAGGCGGTGCGTGACCAGTCTGGCGACCAAAATGGATTCCTTGGCGCGGCCCGCCCAGCGGAGCGGCCTCAGCGATCTTGGAATTCGAAATCTCTTCATCATCCCGACGGTCCTGTTCCTGATCGTCTTCAATATCTTTCCGCTCATCTATTCGCTCGGCTATTCCTTCACTGATTTCAGCGCCTCCGCGAACGCACCGGCGAATTTCGTTGGTCTCAGGAATTATCGCGAACTGCTGAGCGACGAAAAGATCTGGGCGAATTTCGCGATCACCGCAAAATACGTCATCATCTCCGTGAGCGGCCAGATGATCGTCGGCTTCGGTCTCGCTCTGCTGCTCAACCGCACCTTTCCGATGAAGGGTCTGGTGACGACGTTGCTGCTTCTCCCGATGATGATGTCTGCGGCCGTTGTCGGCCTGTTCTGGAAGCTTCTCTACGATCCGTCCTGGGGCATCATCAACTATGCCCTCGGCCTCGGCGATTTCGCCTGGCTGTCCAATCCCGATGCCGCGCTCTTCGCGATCGCGATCACCGATATCTGGATGTGGGCGCCGTTCGTCATGCTGCTGTCGCTGGCAGGTCTCTCGGCGGTGCCGAAATATCTCTACGAGGCTGCCGCCATCGATCGCGCCGGCGCCTGGTACACATTCCGGCGTATCACCTTGCCGCTGGTCGCGCCGATCCTTCTGATCGCCCTGATCTTCCGCACAATGGAGGCCTTCAAGACCTTCGACATCGCCTACATCATGTCGACGCAGCCGACGACGGAAGTCATCGCGATCCGCCTTTACAAGCAAGCCTTCCAGCAATGGGACACCGGCAAGTCCTGCGCACTCGCCTATATAGTGCTGATCATGGTTCTGGCGATCACCAACATCTATGTGAAGTATCTCAACAAGGTGAAGGAGCGCTAGGATGGCGGCCGTCAAGTCTTCCGGCCGCGCTGCGGTCAATCGCCTCGCCGTCGTCGGCGTCATCATCGCGACGCTGATCTTCCTGGCGCCGATCTACTGGATCGCCTCGACGGCCTTCAAGCCGCGGGCGCTGGCGACGACCGTGCCGCCGACCGTGCTGTTCCAGCCCGAGATCACCTCGTTCATCAAGCTCTTCGTCAAGCGGGTACAGATGAACAAGCCTGTTGATCCTGAGGCTTATGCGGCCGCTCCGTGGTGGGAGCAGCGCATCATGGACAATGGCGAGCGCGTGCTGCGCGCCGGCAACAGCGTCCAGGTCTCGGGCTATCCGAGCCGCTTCATGAACAGCCTGATCATCGCGATCACCTCGACGGTGCTGGCGGTCGGCATGGGGACGTTCACTGCCTATGGTTTCTCGCGCTTCAGGGTCAAAGGGGAGGCGGACCTCCTCTTCTTCATCCTGTCGACGCGCATGCTGCCGCCGATCGTCGTCGCCATTCCGATGTTCCTGATGTACCGGGCGGTCGGTCTCACCGACACGCATATAGGCCTGATCATCCTCTACATCGCGTTCAATCTCTCCTTCTCGGTCTGGCTCATGAAGGGTTTCATGGACGAGATTCCGAAGGAATATGAGGAGGCGGCGCTCGTCGATGGCTACACGCGCATGCAGGCCTTCTTCAAGATCGTGCTGCCCGAGGCAGCGACCGGCATCGCCGCCACCGCGGTGTTCTGCTTCATCACCGCCTGGAATGAATATGCCTTCGCGCTGATCATGACCAACCGGCGCGCCCAGACGGCGCCGCCCTTCATTCCCTCGCAGCTCGGCTCGGGCCTGCCGGACTGGACGGTGATCGCCGCGGGAACGACGCTGTTCCTGTTGCCGGTCGCGATCTTCACCTTCGCTCTTCGTGGCCATCTGCTGCGCGGCGTGACCTTCGGCGCCATCCGCAAGTAGAGGAGGCAGACCCATGAATTTCCGTGAACTGTGTGCTCGCTGGATCGAGCCTGGCTCCATCGCCCTGATGGTCGGCGGCATCATCGCCCTCTGCCAGCCCTGGCACCATGGCCTGCATGCCTGGAGCGTCTCGATCATCCTGGTCGGCCTCGTCGGTTTCAATATCGCCGCGCATGTGCCGAAGCCACTTCAAGACGGCAAGGACGCCTGAGCCATGGCCGAGATCGTCCTTTCCAACGTCCAGAAGTTCTTTGGTGCCGTTCAGGTCATCCGCGACATGAACTTGACCATCGCCGATCGCGAGTTCGTCGTGCTGCTCGGCCCATCCGGCTGCGGCAAGACGACGACGCTCCGCGCCATTGCCGGTCTCGAGGACATCACATCGGGCGAGATCCGCATCGACGGCAAGCCCGTGCAGGATCTTGAGGCATCGCAGCGCGACATCGCCTTCGTGTTCCAGCTTTATGCGCTCTATCCGCATCTGACCGTGTTCGAGAATATCGCCTTTCCGCTGCGCGCGGCGGGCGGAGCGCGCGCCGACGTGGAGCGCGAGGTCAATGCCGTCGCCCGCGCGCTCGATATCGGCCATTTCCTCGGCAAGCGGCCCTCGGCGCTCTCGGGCGGCGACATGCAGCGCGTTGCCATCGGTCGCGCCTTGGTGCGCCGTCCCAAGGCCATTTTGATGGACGAGCCGATCGGCGCTCTCGATGCCAAGCTGCGCGAGGACATGCGGGCGGAGCTGAAGCGGCTGCATATCGAGAACAAGGCGACCTCGGTCTATGTCACGCATGATCAGGTCGAGGCGATGTCGCTTGCCGACCGCATCGTGGTGATGAGCGAGGGTGTGCTGCAACAGGTCGGAACGCCGATCGAGGTCTACCAGAACCCCGCCAATCTCTTCGTGGCGCAGTTCATCGGCAGCCCGGTGATGAACATCGCCGATGCAAGGCTCGAAACCGAGGGCGACGAGGCGAAGGTCCGGCTCGGTGATGCCGGAGAAGCCTTCGGCGTTCCGCTGGCGCTGCCGGGGGCAATCGAGGCCAGCGGGCGTGGCGCGGGCGGGCTTTCTCTGGGCATCCGGCCGGAGGGCGTCATCGTCGCCCATGCTCCCGGCAAAGGCCTCGTGCCGCTCGAAGCGCATGGCATCGAGCCGCTCGGCGCCTATGACATCGTCGATCTCAAGGTCGGTTCGGGCGTGTTGCGCGCCCGGACAGCCTCCGGCTTCGTTGGCAAGCCCGGCGACACCGTCTTCGCGCGTCTTGATGAGACACAGACGCATTTCTTCGACACGAGGTCCGGGCAGTCGCTTGGCGTGAGGCTGGGAGCGTAGAGATGGCGCATGTCCGCTTGAACGGCATCACCAAGCGCTTCGGCGCGCATACGGCGCTGGAGAATCTCGATCTCGAGATCGAGGATGGGCAGTTCTTCGTGCTGCTCGGCCCGACCGGCGCCGGCAAGACGACGACGCTGCGGCTCATCGCCGGGCTGGAGAAACCGACGGCCGGCACGATCGAGATCGGCGGCGTCAATGTCGGCGATTGGGGGGCGGCCGAGCGCGACGTCGCGCTGGTCCTCCAGCAATATTCGCTCTATCCGCGCTACACGGTGCGGCAAAACCTCGAATTCCCGTTGAAGTCGAATATCCGCCGCATGGCGCAGCCCGATATCGATCAGCGTGTCGCCCGTGCCGCCAAGACGCTTCGCATCGAGCACCTCCTGGAACGCAAGGTCGATCGCCTCTCCGGCGGCGAAATGCAGCGCGTCTCCATCGGTCGCGCCATTGTGCGCTCGCCGCGCATCTTCCTGATGGACGAACCGCTCAGCAATCTTGACGCCAAGCTGCGCGAAACGCTCCGATCCGAGCTCAAGGATCTGCAGATGAAGCTCGGCGCCACCTTCCTGTTCGTCACGCACGACCAGATCGAGGCGATGTCGATGGGCGACAAGGTGGGCGTGCTCAACAATGGGCGGCTCGCCCAGGTTGGCACGCCCTACGAGATTTATCACCATCCGCGCGATACCTATGTCGCCGGCTTTGTCGGATCGCCAGCGATGAACCTTCTCGCCGCCGATCTTCTCGGCGACCGGATGCGCATCCCATCCGGCGCCATCGAGTTCGCCGTCAGCCCGGCGCTCCGGGCCCGGCTTGGCCGCAGCAGCGGCCCGGTGACGCTCGGTATTCGCGCTGAAAATGTCCATCTCGATCCCGCCGGGCTGATCGAGGCGCGCGTCTGGGGCTTTGAAAATCACGGGGTCGAGAAGATCGTGACGTTGAAGACCGGCGATTGCCTGTTCAAGGCGACAATGCCGGCATCGATCCCAACCGCGATCGACGAGCCGATGCGGCTGAGCTTCGATCAGAGCCGCCTGCATGCCTTCGACGCGGCGACCGGCCTCAATCTCTCGCAAGAAGGCCGCGAACTGGAGGCGGCCGAATAGTGGCAGGCGGCGGGGCGTTCAGTCGCCGCTCCGCATCAGTCCAGATGGAAGACCTCTTCCATCATCGCCCACCACTCGCCTGATTTTGCCGAGGCGAGCGGCTGCTGGCACGCGTCGGTCTGCGCCAGCCAGGTCTGGACGGCCGGCTCCTGGCCGAGCCGTGCCGCGTCGGCCGGCCAGTCCTCGCCGTGATACTCCCAGCTGCCGAACAGCAGATTTTCCGGCTCGCGGAGATAGATCGTGTAGTTGCGCACGCCGGCGGCCGAGAGCAGGGCATTGACCTCTGCCGACCCCTCGGCGTGCAGGCGCTTGTACTCAGCGATCGCCTCGGCCTTGATGCCGATGACCATGCCCATCCGTTGCATGACGTCTCCCTCCCGCTCCGTATCGCGACCTCAGGCCGCGATCCGCCTGCGCGAGGAGAGCATCAGCGCCAACACCGTCACCACGAACGGGATCGAGTGGATCACCTCACCCGGCACCTGGGGCAGGATGCCGGGCAGCGCGATCGACAGGGCTTCGAAGGCGCCGAACAGCACCGCCGCGATCGCGGTTCCGACCGGATGCCGCCGTCCGAGCAGCACGGCGCCGAGCGCGATGAAGCCACGGCCGGCGGTCATGTCGCGCGTGAAGCCGACGAAGTTGAACATCGCGAGCTGGGCACCGCCGAGGCCGGCGAGCGCGCCGGACGCGATCAGGCCATAGGTGCGCAGCCGGTTCGGCGAGATGCCCGCCGCCTCGGCAGCCGCCGGATATTCGCCGACGGCGCGGAACCGCAATCCCTCGGGCGTGCGATAGAGGAAATACCAGATCGCGAAAACGAGGAAGGCCGCGAGCCAGGTCAGATAGGAATGGCCCGAGAACATCTGCGTCAGAACCGGGCCGATACCGGGGATGGCGTTCAGGAAGGAAAGGTCGAGCGCCGGGATCGCCTTGGAAGGCAGGTTGATCGAGGTGCCCTTGTCGCCGCCGGTCGCATAGTTAAGCACGGTGACCGTGCCGCCTGCTGCGACGATGTTGACGGCGAAGCCGACAAGGATCACGTCTGCCTTGAAGCGGAGATGGAACAGCGCCATCAGCGCGCCGAGCATTCCGCCAACGGCAATGCCGGCGAGCACGCCGACATACCAGGGCGCATAGGCCGAGACGATGACCGAGGTCAACGCGCCGATCAGCATCATGCCTTCGAGCGCGACGTTGAGCGAGCCGACGAGGTCGGAAAGGAGGCCGCCGAGCGAGGCGAAGAGGACCGGCGTCGTCGTGCGGATCACCGCGGCGACGAAGGCGGCCGAAAGGATGGTCTCGATGATGGCGTTCATGTCGAGGGGGCTCGCGCGGCGGCAGATCCGCCCATGATGCGGTTGAGAAAGGCGCGACCCGGAAGCGTGAAGGACGAGGCGACGAGCAGGATGACAATGCCCTGCACGATGCCGATCACCTCCGCCGGAACGTCGGTGCGATAGCCCATCAGCGCGGCGCCCTGGCGGAGATAGCCATAGCCGAGCGCGACGAAGGGAATGGCGAGCGGCCGGTTGCGCGCCACGATGGCGATCAGGATGCCTTCGAAGGACAGGCCGCCTTCAAAGCCGACAACGATCTTGCCGAAGCCCTGGCCCTGGACATACAGCGCGCCGAGCAAGCCACCGATCGCGCCCGAGGCCGTCATCGCGCTGACCATGATGAAGTTGGAGCGGATGCCGGAATAGGCCGCGAAACGGGCGTTGTGACCGGTGAGGCGGAGCCGCAGGCCCCATGCCGTCCGGTAGAGCAGGAACCAGACGATGGCCACGGAGCCGAGGGCGAGGATGACGCCGAGATCGATGCGCGTGTGCTGAACGAAAGCCGGGTAGACCGCGCTGCGGGGGAACCCCTCCGAGGCGGTGAGGCCGCTTTTCGGCGAGGCGAGATAAAGGCGCAGGATGAGGTTGGCGACGTCGTAGGCGATGTAGTTCAGCATCAGCGACGAGACGATCTCGTTCGCATTGAGCTTCGCCTTGGCATAGCCGGGGATGAAGCCGAGGAAGGCGCCGGCGAGCATGGCGGCCAGCGCACCGAGCGGGATCGAGACCCAGGACATACCGAGCGGCGAAAGCGCGATCGCGGCAGCGATCGTGCCGCCGGCATAGACCTGGCCCTGGACGCCGAGCGCGAACTGCCGGGCCTGGAAGACGAGGCTGAAGGCGAGGCCAGCCAGTGCGAGCTTCGCCGAATCGTCGATCCAGTTGCCGATCGTGCGTTTCGACGACAGTGGGCCGGCGATGAAGGTGTTGAAGGTCTCGAAGGGTGTCTTGGACGCGATGAAGATGATGACCAGCGCCATCAGCAGCGCCACGGCGGCCGCGAACAGAATGCGGCGTGTCTCGTCGAAAATCAGTTTGCCGTTGGTCATGACAGCGCTGCCCGTCTCTCGTTCTCTGGCTGCTCGGCAAAGCCAAGCATGTAGCTGCCGAGGGTCTCCGGTGTCAGTTCTGTAGTGTCGGCAAACGCCGCGACGATGCGGCCGCGATAAAGCACGATCATTCGGTCCGAAAGCGAGAGGAGTTCAGAAAGGTCTGCGGAGGTGAGCAGGATAGCGGATCCCGCGTCGCGGGCCACGGCCAGGCGCTGCCAGATGAACTCGGTGGCGCCGAGGTCGACGCCGCGTGTCGGGTGCGAGACCAGCAGGAGTTTGGGGTTGGATGACAGTTCCCGCGCCACCACCACCTTCTGCATATTGCCGCCGGACAGGGTCCCGATCGCGGCGTCGGGACCGTTGACGCGGACGCTGAAGTGATCGATCAGCTCCACCGCATGCGCCCGGATAGCGCCGAGATCGAGCAAGCCGTGGCGCACGAAGCGCTCGTCCTCAAGCTCGGTTGCAACGAAGTTTTCAGCGACGGTCGCGCCGCCGGCGCTGCCTGTCGCGATGCGATCCTCCGGAATATGGGCCATGCCGGCATCGCGGCGCTGGTCCACCGGCACGGCGGTGATGTCGATCCCGCCGAGTTCCACCGAGCCCGTCTCGACCGGCCGCAGCCCGCCGATGGCGTCGAACAGCTCGCTCTGGCCGTTGCCCTCGACCGCCGCGATGCCGACGATCTCGCCGGCGCGCAGCACGATATCCATCCCGGAGATGGCATCGAGGCCGCGGTCATTCTTGATGGTCAGGCCGGAAATCCGGCAGAGATGCTTGCGCTCTCCGGGCTTGGCCCGAGTCACCTTCAGCGCCACGTCGCGGCCGACCATCATCCGGGCGAGCCCGGCTTCGGTCGCTTCGGCCTTCGGCACGCGGCCGACCATATGTCCGGCGCGCATCACCGAGATGGTGTCGGAAATCTCGATCACTTCCGGGAGCTTGTGGGCAATGAACAGGATCGTGCGGCCCTGCTCGGTCAGCGAGCGGATCGCGGCGAAGAGCTCGACCACTTCCTGCGGCGCCAGCACCGCGGTCGGTTCGTCGAGGATCAGCAGCTTCGCATCGCGATAGAGCGCTTTGAGAATCTCGACCCGCTGCTGCTGGCCGACGGGCAGCCGCTCGACCGGCGCTTCGACATCGACGGGAAGGCGGAAGCGGTCGGCGAGGGCCTGCACTGTTTCAGCCGCGCGCTTGCGGTCGAGCCGGAGACCCGAGCGCGGCTCGACGCCGAGGACGACATTTTCGGCGACCGTGAAGGAGGGCACGAGCGAGAAATGCTGGAACACCATGCCGATGCCCGCAGCGATGGCGGCGCGCGGCGAGGGCAGATGGATCGGGGTCCCGTCAAGGCGGATTTCGCCGGCATTCGGCTGTTCGACGCCAAACAGGATTTTCATCAGCGTCGACTTGCCCGCGCCGTTCTCGCCGACGATGGCGTGAACCTCGCTGTGCGAGACGGTCAGATCCACGCTCTTGTTGGCATGGACGCCACCTGGATAGGTCTTGTCGATGCCGATCGCTTCGAGGAAAGGGGTCATGTCGGCCGGAGGTTGCTTCGGTCCACGGGTCGCGTGACACCATGCTGGATAAAGGATGGCGTCACGCAGGCAATTGAATGAAAGAGAGGCCCGCGGCGTTTGTCGCGGCGGGCCTCTGCTCTCAGTTCATCGTGGTTTCGACCTTGATCTCGCCGGAGACGATCTTCTTCTCCTGCTCGTCGACTTCCTTGCGCACGTCCTCGGGAACGAGCGCGTCGTAGTACTTGTTCTTCGAGATGCCGACGGCGCCTTCCTGAAGGCCGAGGATCGACGACGTGCCATACTTGGCCGTGCCGTCGAGGGTCTGCTGCAGGATCAGGTAGAGCGACTCGCCGACCCGCTTCTCGACGGAGGTCAGGATGACGTCAGCCTGGGCCTGGTCGGTTGCCGAGAAGATCTCGGCCTGGTCGCTGTCGACGCCGATCGCCAGCTTCTTCGAGTCGCGTGCTGCCTGGAGCGCGCCGATGCCGGTCGAGCCGGCAATCGGGAAGATCACGTCGGCGCCCTGCTGGATCTGGGCGAGGGCGAGTTCCTTGCCCTTGGCCGGATCGCTGAACGGATTGGCGGAGTTAACGGTGGCGCGCAGCAGCTTGGCGTTCGGGTTGGCCGCCTTGGCGCCCTGCTCGAAGCCGACCACGAATTCGAGAATGACCGAGCCCTCGGTGCCGAGGATCTGGCCCATGGTGCCGGTCTTCGAGACCTTGGCCGCCGCATAGCCGGCCAGATAGGCGGCCGTCGAAGTGCGGTACTGGACCGAAAGGACGTTGTCGAAACCGCCCTTCGAATAGTCGACCGTGTCGTCGAACAGGATGAACTTCTTGTCCGGATACTGCGGCGCGAGTTCGGTCACATAAGGCGCCATGTCGAACGTGCCGGTGATCACGACGTCGTAGTCGCCATCGGCCGCATCGGCGAGCGCCGGCTGCCACTTGGAGCGATCATAGCCCGGCTCGATCGTCTTCACGACGACCGGCAGATCCTTCATCGCCTTTTCCATGCCGCGCTGCGCGGAATCGAAGAAGCTCTTGTCGCCGAGGGTGCCGTTCAGCACGAGCGCAACTTTGAGCGGGTTTTCCTTGGTATAGGTGGTCTGCGCATTGGCGGGGACGGTCATCGAGCCGAAGCCCGCCGCCACCGTCAACGCTGCCGCGCTCTGCGCCAGCGCCTTGATCATCTTCGTCATCGAACTGGTCTCCCTGCCGACTGGCTGTGACGATTGATGGACGTCACGTTACTGAAAAAAACGACCCCGAATCGTTCCGCAGCAGCTCTGTCCGCGCGGTCCGCGCCCGATGGGCCGATTGATCCTAGGTCGGCGCATTTTCTGTGCAAGCTCAAAATCTGCACCGCCCACGGACATTCATTGTGCGTCGATCTTAGGCGTCCTGGATATGAAGGGAGCCGAAGCTGGATGCGAACGCCCCGCAGATGCATGCACTATATGGCTCACATACTGTTCTTTGAGCATGCGCCGATTGCGCCTCCCATTCGCTTGATCGGGTCCGCGGATGGGCACGAGTTTGCGAGGTTTCCGGCGCCATGGTCATGCCGACGACGAGGCACCGCCTGCGGTGACCATGGGCGTCGCCGGCCTGGCCGGTGCGGTCTAGGAAATTTTAGTGCCACTTAAATAGGCGCCCCGACTGTGCGTGGAGCGCCTGTTTCGGCCTGGGCCGATCGGTCAGTCTCTGGACAATGCCGCGATGGCCCGCTCGAACAGAGCCTTGAAGGCGGGCGCGTCGACATGCTCCACCGTCTCGATCGCCGGCAGGTCCCATTTGCCGGGGAGGTCGAGGATCGTCGCGCCGCGCGCAAAAGCGCCGCCGCATTCGACGGCCACGCCGCAGCGGACGAGATGCGTTGCGATGCCGCGCTCGATCAGGACCGCTGCCGCCAGCGGGTCGGCGGGCGACAGTCGGTCGCCCTCGCCATAGGCGATCGAGACACGGCGAAGCTGGTCGACCAGCGCCTTCAGGAATGTCGGGCGTTGCCCGCTGCCGGTGCGCGCGAAAAGCGCGTCGAGATCGGCCCCCGAGAGGGCGGCTTCGACACAGGGCTCCCATGGCACCATCACGGTCGGCAGCGGCAGCGACAGCACGATGCTGGCCGCCTCCGGATCGGCGAGGATGTTGAACTCGGCCGCCCCGGTGACATTGCCGCGCCCGAAGCAGGTCCCGCCCATGACGATGAGTTCACCGACCCCGGCCGCGATCGCCGGCTCGGCCCGGAAGGCGAGGGCGAGATTGGTCAGTGGACCGAGCGCCAGGATGTCGATCGGCGCTTCGGCTCGCGCCGCCTGGCGCAGCGTCGCGCGCAGGAAGTCGACGCCGTTGCGTGACACGATGCTGGCGGTCTTGGCCGGCCGCGGCGCACCGCCAAGGCCGTCCTCGCCATGCACGTCCGAGGCGTCGATCGCGGCGCCGATCAACGGACGGTCCGCCCCGGCATGGACAGGGGCCTGGCTGCCAAGGACCGCCAGCGTCGCGAGGATATTGTCCGTCGCCTGGTCGAGGCCGACATTGCCGAAAACGGTGGTCACATAATCGGGACGGCGACCGAGCGCGACCAGGAGCGCGATCGCCAGGGCGTCATCGGTGCCGCCATCCGTATCGATGAGCAGGGGACGCGCCATCACGCGGCCTCCCGCCGGGCGGCGACCCGGCGCCAGAAGACGTCATAGGCCGTCGCATAGTCGGCGCGGATGTCGGCATAGGCGCGCCGCGTCAGTCGTCGGTCGTCGACGATCCGCTCTCCAGCGACCCAGACATGGCGCGTGTCGCGGCCCGAGCCCGAATAAACGAGCAGCGTCGCGACATCAGGAACCGGCGAGTAGCCGGGTCCGGAAATGTCGATGGCGACCAGATCGGCCGCCTTGCCGGGCTCGAGGCTGCCGATCTCGTGATCGAGACCGAGTGCCCTGGCGCCGTCGATGGTTGCCATCCGCACCAGTTCCCGCGAGGTGATCGGCTGCGCCTGCCGCTCGCGATGCGAGGCGACGAGACCGGCGATGCGCATTTCGGCGACCATGTCATAGGCGTTGTTGGCCGCGACATTGTCGGTGCCGAGCGCCACGGTGACGCCAGCCTTGCGCAGCGGCACGACCGGGCAGATCGCCTCGCGGCCCGAGCGCAGGCCCGCCGACGCGCAATGCGCGACCGACGCGGCCTCGGCGCGGGCGAAGACGGCGATGTCTTCTTCCGAAAGGTCGAGGCAATGGGCGGCATGGATTCGGCCGTTGAAGAAGCCGGCCTTTTCAAGCGCCACTGAGGCCGTCGTGCCATAGCGCGCCAGCGTCTCTTCATTGTCTTCGGGGCCGCAGGCCATATGAAGGTGGATGCCGCAGCCGAGGCGGTTGGCGACGAGCACCTCCTCGGCGAGCAGCGCCTCGGTGTTGTCGACATAGGGCGCATGCGGGCCGAACCACGGCACGATCCGCCCGTCGGCCGAACGCTGGCCCTCGACAAAAGCCGTCGCGCGTGAAAGCTCCTCGGCGCCGCGCGCGACGTCGCCGAGCTGGACGATGCCATAGGCGACAACGGCACGGAGGCCGGCCTTGCCGGCGGCGTCGGCAATGTCCTCGGCAAAGAAATACTGGTCGCAGAAGGTGGTGGTGCCCGAAAGCGCCATCTCGGCGCAGGAAAGCGCCACGGCGGGCGCAACATCCTCGGCAATCATCGCGAGTTCCGGCTCGCGGATCGTGTTGTACCAGCCCTCCATGGTGAGAAGGCTGTGGCCCTCGGCATGGCCGCGGAACAGCACCATGACGCTATGGGTATGGGCATTGACGAGACCCGGCATCAGCAGATGGCCGGAAAGGTCCGTGACGCGATCAAATCCGGCGAAATCCGGCCGGTTCGACGCCGTTCCGAGCTCCGCGATGCGGCCGTCCTCGATCACCAGCCAACCGTCCTCGATGATCCGGTCAGCCGGATCGACGGTCATGATGATGGCGCTGTGGAGCAGTTCTCGTGTCATGCAGGCGGCCCGGTCAATTGCAAGGGGCCGTCAGATTCGCATGGTTTCGCCGTGAGGCAAGCCGCCTTTAGCGGCAGCCTCACGGGCGATGTTCGGATGGCGGCGGGAAGTGCGTGAGCCTTCCCCAGCGCCTCAGGCGGCAGCCTGCTCGCCGAAGCGCGGAATGCTGGCCGAGATCTTGTCGCCGGTGAACTTGGCGACCCAACCATCCGGCGTCACGAACAGGCGGATGCAGGTGAAGCGCGGCTCGGGGCCCATGTCGAACCAATGCAGCGTGCCGGCCGGAACCGACAGCAGGTCATCACGGGTGCAGACCACCTGATAGACCTTGTCTTCGAGATGGAGATAGAACGCGCCCGATCCTTCGACGAAGAAGCGAACCTCGTCCTCGTCATGGATGTGCTCGTCGAGGAACTTGGCCCGCAGCGCATCCTTGTTCGGATTGTCGGGCGTGATGCGGATCACGTCGACGGTCTGGTAGCCGGCAGCTGCCGACAGGCGGTCGACCTCGGCCTTGTAGGCGGCGATGACCTGCTCCTGCGTCGCGTTTTCCGGCAGCTCGACCTCGGCCTTCCAGCGCTCGAACTGCACGCCGACCGCGTTCAGCCGCTGGCCGATCTCCGCCGGGTCGCTGGTCGAGACGACCGCGATGTCGGGCTTGCTGTCTTCATAGATGTTGAGCGTCGTCATGGCGTGAACCTCCGATAGGAAAGCTCGAATTCGAACAGCGTTTCGAGCGCTTCGAGATGACGGGCGGCCTCCCTCGGGGAGGCGCCCCAGGCATAAAGTCCGTGGCCGGCCAGAAGATAGCCGGGGGCAAGCAGTCCGTCGCCAGCGATTGGCGCTGCGAAGCGCGCCTCGACGAGGCCGGCGAGGCGGTCGGTGTCCTGATCGTTGGCGAAGACCGGAACCTCGATCGACTGCTCGTGAGAGGTGATGCCGGGAAGCGCTTTCTGCAACTCCCAGCCGGTGAGCCGCAGCCCGCCCGGCCCGGCGATCCGCGACAGAACGGTCGAGGCCGGCGCATGGACATGGAAGATCGCGCCGATGGCCGGGTCGCGGCGATAAAGAGCCACGTGCAGCGACGCCTCGGCCGAGGAGCGCGGCAGAAGCGGGGCATCGAGCGGCTGGATCAGGATGTCGGCGCTGGTGAGCGCGCCCTTGTCAACGCCTGAGCGCGTGATCGCGACGCGGTGTTCGTCGATGCGCACCGAGAAATTGCCCGAAGTTGCCGGCACCCAGTGGCGGAGCGCCGCGGCGCGGCCAGCGGCGATCACCTCGGCAACGGCTTCGGCTTCGCGGTCCTGCTCGGCGGTCAGCGGAACGGCAGACAAGGCAACAAGCTCCATGGGTCGTGATGGGCAGTTTCGTGCCACCCGTTTCAGATAAGCCGCCATAGAGGCGGGAAGGGAGGCGGAATTTCCCAATCCGGTCGTTCGAAAGAGAAAATCCTTCGTTCCACCGCCCTGCCACGCCGCTGTATCAAAAAATGATTGCGATTTCACCTGTCTTGGGGCTGTTCGTTCCGCTGGCGCGGAACCGACGTGGGACCGGCTCAAAGACAAGATCAACGGGAGAAACATCCATGAAGCGTCTTCTTTCGGGGCTGGCCGCCGCCACGCTCCTCACGGGCAGCCTCTTTGCCGCTCCGGCTTTCGGCGAGGGCATCGCCGGTGCGCCCGCGCCCTTCGACAAGGGCGGCGTCAAGGTTGCGCTGGTCACCTTCATTTCGGGCGGCGACTTCTTCCAGGCCTATCAGTCCGGTGCGCAGGCGCAGGCCAAGGCGCTCGGCATCGACCTTCAGATCTTCTCTGGCCGTCAGGATGCCGCCGCGCAGCGTGAGCAGGTCGAGCAGGCGATCAATCTCGGTGTCCAGGGCATCATCATCGATCACGGCCAGCCCGAGGCCTTGAAGGACGTCGCGCAGAAGGCGCTCGACGCCGGCATCAAGGTCGTCGCCTTCGACGTCGATCTCGATAATCCGAAGATCCCGCAGGTCGAGCAGAGCGACCACGAGCTTGCCAAGGCCGCGCTCGGCCAGGCGCTCGCCGATAACGGCACGGCGTTCAATGCCGGCTATGTCTATGTCGCGGGTTTCGCGCCGCTCGATCGCCGCAACGAGATCTGGGACGAGGTCAAGAAGGCCAACCCGGGCATCGTCGAGAAGGCGCGCTGGGGCGCTGTGAACGACACCACTGCCACCTCGACCGCCGACCAGACCAAGGCCGCCTTCCAGGCCAATCCCGACATTACCGTCGTGTTCGCGCCCTATGACGAATTCGCCCGCGGCGTGAAGCTCGCCACCGACGAGGCCGGCATCTCCGACAAGGTGAAGATCTACTCGGCCGACGTCTCTACCGCCGACATCACCGAGATCGCCGCCGAGGGCAGCCCCTGGGTCGCCACCGCCGCCACCAACCCGGCCGTCGTCGGCCAGGTTTCGGTGCGAGCCGTCGCAAAGCTGATTGCCGGCGAGGATCCGGGCCACAACATCGTCGTCAAGCCGGTCCTGATCACGCAGAAGGACCTGCGCGACAACGCCATCAAGACGGTTGAGGATTTGGACGCTAAGCTGCCGGCCTTCGGAAAGAGCGACGCAGCGACTGCGGCGTGGATTCCGGCAGCAAAGTAAGCCAGAGCAGTCTCGCCAAAGCCAAGGGGGCCCGCGTGATTCAGAGTCTTCGATCCCAGTTTCGGCTTCGATCCTCAATCGGCAAGGCGGCCCTCGCGGCCTCCTTGGCCGTGTTCGCGGCGGGCGGTGCGCTCGCCGACGAACCCGACAGCTACCTCATTTCCTATGAGGCGACCCCCTCGGCCGGCTTCGACCTGCCGAAGCTGGAAGCGGCCGGCTATGCCGACCGCGCGGCCTTTGCGGCCAAGGCGCTCGAGGAAATCGTGCCGAAGATCGCTGATGCGGTCGGCATCGATTCCAACGATCTCGACACTGAAGTGACCCCGGGCGGCTATCTCCTGAAGACCAACGCCTCCCTCCAGACGGAGGCCGAAATCTCCGGCGACGAGGCCGACCGCTTCGCCGCCGGCCTCGGCTATGTCTTCCGCCAGTACAGCGTGCTGGTCTCCGGCCTCGACGACGAGAATGCGACCACCGGCTATGTCGTGGTGACCTTTCCGGACAACACGCTCGACGACAAGGTCGCGCAGGCTTTCTTTGAGAAGGCGGCGTCGGTCGACAAAGGTCTCGGCGGCGGCTACACGGCCTTCGGCGACGACCAGATTTTCCTTAACGTCGTCGGCGACGACGGCAAGCCTTACAGCGGCCTCGACAATGCGGCATTCCTCGCCGGCCTGACCAAGGCGGCGAGCGAGTTCGGACCGCCCAAGCCAACCATCTCCGGCTCAGGCACCGCGACGGCCCGGTTCATCGGCAATGAATGGGACAAGCAGCCGAAGGGCGAGGCCTATATCGCCAAGCTCGGCGGCGCCGATTCCGATGTCGTGAAGGCGCTCGACGCCGTCGAAGCCGACTATGCCAAGCTGGTCGAGGCGACCTTCAAATAAGCCGATCCGCGTTTGCTTGAACCCGTTCGCATCGCCCCTCATCCAAGAGGGGCGATGTTTGCGTTGAAGAAGAGATCAATCCATGACGCTTGCCACGCCCGCCGGTTATCGCGCGCTTGATGATGCTTCGCTGCGCGATTTCCTCGCCGGCCTGCCCGACCTTCGGGATCGCCTGGGCGGCCGTCCCGCCGACTGGTCGATCGTCGAAGTTGGCGATGGCAATCTCAATCTCGTTTTCCTGATCGATGGCCCCGACGGCTCGCTTTGCGTGAAGCAGTCGCTGCCCTATGTGCGTGCCGCAGGAGAGAGCTGGCCGCTGCCGCTCGACCGCGCCTTTTTCGAGCAGTCCTATTACCGCGCCGTGGCGCCTGTTTCGGAAGGGCTGACGCCGCGCTTCTACTACTACCAGCCCGAGCTTTACGCGCTGGTTATGGAGCGGCTGTCGCCGCATATCATCCTGCGCCGGGGGCTGATCGAGGGCCGGCGCTATCCGGGCGCCGCAGCCGCAGTGGCGGAGTTCGCCGCCCGCGCTACCTTCGCGACCTCCGACTTCGGCGCGACGCTGGAGGAGAAGGCCGAGTTGATGGCGACCTTCGCGCGCAACACCTCGCTGATCCGCATCACGGCCGAAGTCGTCTTCACCGATCCGCTGGCCAATTCGCCCCGCAATCGCTGGACCAGCCCGGAACTTGACGGCCTCGCGAAGGAATTCCGCGCCGACAGTGCCCTGAAGGTCACCGTTGCCGAATGGGGCCGCCGATTCCTCACGGAGGCGCAGGCGCTGATCCATGGCGATCTGCATTCCGGTTCGGTGATGGTTACCGAGACCGATACCCGCGTCATGGATCCCGAATTCGCCTTTGTCGGGCCGATCGGCTTCGATATCGGCGCCTTCATCGCCAATCTCGTGATGAACGCGATTGCGCAAGAGGGGCACGCAACTCCGGGCGACGACCGCAAGGCCGAGGCGGAATGGGTGCTCAGCCAGGTGCCGGTGTTCTGGGATACGTTCTCAAGCCGCTTCCTCGCCCTTTGGGACGACAAGGCGCGCGGTGACGCCTATCCGCCGGCCATGTTCACCAATCCGGGCGATGCGGAGGCTCTGGCTGGCGCGCGCAAGGCCTTTGTCGATCGCCTCTTCGCCGACGCGATCGGCTATGCCGGCGTCAAGACGATCCGGCGCATTCTCGGCTTCGCGCATAATGCCGATTTCGAATTGATCGCCGACCCGGCGCGCCGCGCACCGCTCGAGGAAAAGGCGATCCGCCTCGCCCGCCGTTTCCTGCTGCAGCCGGCGAGCTTCAAGACGCCGGCGGATATCGTCGCGGCGGTGCGGGAGGGGTGATACGGCGGGCGTGAGATGCTATATGTGACGCATTAGGTCTGTCACAGGTGGATGCCGCTATGGCTGCGCCCAAGAAGTCGGAGCAATACCCGCAGGTTCCGTCCGAAGGCTCGTCGGATGCCGGACGCGACCGTCACCTGTATGAGATGGCTCTGCGCCGCAAGTCCTCGTTCGGCATACTGAAGGGCAGTGTTTCGTTGTCGCTCGAGGAAGCGCTGGCGCCACTCGATGAGGAAGAGATCAAGGCCTGGGGCCTCTGATTGCGTCTGCTGCTGGACACGCATGCATTGGTCTGGTTCGTGGCCGGGTCGGCCCAGCTTCCAGAACCGGTTCTCTGGCAGATCCAGTCCCTGCGGAATGTCGTCTTCGTCAGCCCAATCTCCGCTTATGAGATTGCATTGAAGTTTCAGCGAGGGCTCTGGCCAGAGACGGAAGCATTGGCCAGTGATTTTGACATGGTGTGCGATCAGGGTGGGTTCATTCCGCTCCCCATCAATGCCGCGCATGCAACCGCTGCCGGCGCTCTTCCGCTCGATCACCGCGATCCCTTCGATCGGATATTGGCGGCTCAGGCGATGGTCGAGGACATGTCGGTCGTATCGATCGACACAAAGCTGGACCTCTTTCCGATGAAGCGCGTCTGGGCCTGAGCCGCTCTATCGCGCCCGCTTGCCAAGCCCGAAGGTCAGCGCCAGCGCGCCGACCAGCACGACGCCCTTGACGAAGTCCTGTGTGTAATAGGGCGCGTTGAGCATGGTTAGGCCGTTCAGCAGTACGCCGACGAAAATCGCGCCGAGCACTGTGCCGAGAACATGCGGCCGGCGCTTGTCGAGCACGGCGAAGCCGATCAGCGAGGCGGCGACGGCATCGAGCAGCAGCGAGGCGCCGGCGGAAACGTCGCCGCGGCCGACGCGCGAGGCGATGATCAGCCCGCCGAGCGAGGCGAGCGTGCCGGAGATCACATAGGCCCACAGGCGATAGGCCTTTGTGGGCGCGCCCGCGAGATGCGCAGCCGTTTCGTTGCCGCCGATCGCGTAGAACACGCGGCCAAAGCGCGTGCGTTCCATCAGGAACCAGGCGACGACCGCGACAAGCGCCATGACGACGACCGGCAGCGGCACAACATCGAAGAGGCGCGAGCGGCCGAGGATCAGGAAGGCCGGATCATAGGCGCCCTTCGCCGTCGATCCGTCGGGGAGCATCATGCCGGCGGTGATCGAGCGGCCGCCCGTCGGGATCAGCTGCAGCCCCGCCAGCAGGAACATGGTCGAGAGCGTCGCCAGGAGATCCGGCACCCCGACCTTCACGATCAACAGACCGTTGGCGAGGCCGATCAGCGCGCCCATCAGCAACACGAGCACGAAGGCCTCGCCGGCGCCGAACTGCAGCACCACCATCGCGTAGCTCGCCGCCATGACGGAGGACGCGGCGACGGACCCGACCGAAAGATCGAAGCCGCCGGCCGACATGGTGATCGAGACGCCGACGCCGAGAATGGCGACGACCGAGACCGCCTGCAGGATCGAGAACAGATTGGCGGAATTGATGAAGGCGGGCTGCGCCCACCAGAAGCCGACCAGCATGATGGCCAGCAGCACGAAGAGTGCATAGCGCCGCGCCAGCTCGAAGGCGGTGCGACGCGGCGGGGCGCCGGCATTGGCGAGGGTATCGGTCATCGGGCTTCAGTCATCATGGTTGGTGGATCTCGGCCGTCTCGACGCTGCCGATCGCAGCCGCCAGTGATCCATGGCCGTCATCGGCTGCAAAAAGCGAATGGTCACGCATCACGAGAATACGGTCGGCAACTTCGAGCGCTTCCTCGGTGTCGCTGGTCGCGATCAGCGTCGCCGAGGCGCTCTGGCTGTTGCGGATGGCGGCGATGAGATCGGCGCGGGCGCCGACATCGACGCCCTGGAAGGGCTCGTCGAGCAGCAGCAGCCGGCAAGGCGCGGCCTGCCAGCGCGCAAGCACCACCTTCTGCTGATTGCCGCCCGATAGCTGGTCGAGCGTGTCGTCGGCATTCCTCGCCTTGATGCCGAGGCGGCGGATGGCGTCGTTCCCGACCGCGCGCTCACGGGCCGTGTCGAGAATGCCGGACGGAAACCAGCGCGGCAGATGCGGCAGGGCGATCGTCCCGGCAATCGAGGCGCCCGGCGTTTCCGGCGGCAGCAGCGAGCTTGCCCAGCGGTCTTCTGCCACCATGAACACGCCGCCGGCGATCGATGCCGCCGGACCGGCGGAGAGCCAGGGCGTGCCATCGAGCGTCACCGTCCCCGAATCGAGCCCGGCCAGGCCGAACAGCACGCGCAACAGCCGGCTCTTGCCGGAGCCGAGCGTGCCGGTGATGGCGACAACCTCGCCGGAGCGGAGATCGAGATCAAACGGCCGCGCGCCCGACACGAGGCGGGCATTTCGAATGGAGAGAATGGCCGGTGCGGTCGAGCCTTCGCCCGCATGTGTCGCCGCTTCGAGCCGGCGGCCGATCATCGCGGTGACGGCGGCGGGAAAATCGATCGGCTGGGCGAACTCGCCGACGATGACGCCGCCGCGCAGCACCACCGCGCGATCGGCAATCGCCGCGAGATCGCCGAGCCGGTGCGAAATATAGAGGATCGCCATGCCGCCAGCGGCAAGCCGGCGGATGATGGTGAAGAGCCGTTCGGCCTCTGTGGTGGAGAGGCTCGATGTCGGTTCGTCGAGGATCAGCACGGACGCCTTGGCGGCGACGGCGCGCGCGATGGCGATCAACTGCCGCTCAGCGGGGCGGAGATCGATGAAGTCGCGGTCGAGCGGCAAGTCGAGATCGAGCGCTGCGGCGATCGCTTTCGCCCGCTTGCGGATCGATCGGCCGGAGACGAACAGAGGACCGCGGCCGCAAAACTCGTCGAGCAGGAGGTTTTCCGCGACGGTCAACCCGGCGGCGCCGGCTTGATCCGTCGCCTGGTGCACGGTGGCGATGCCGGCCGCCTTGGCTTCTCGCGGGCTGGCGAAGGAAACGGTCCGTCCGCCGAGCGTGATCGTGCCCGCGTCGGGGATCAGCGAGCCGGAAATGATCTTGACCAGCGTCGACTTGCCGGCGCCATTCGCGCCCATCAGCGCCACGACTTCGCCCGGACGCACCGCAAGGTCGGCGCCGGCGAGCGCGCGCGTCGGCCCGAACGCCTTCTCGACGCCGGAAACGGCGACAGCGAACGAAGCAGCAGAAGAGGGCGGGGCGATGGTCACGGTCGTCGGAATTCGGTTCGTCTCAGGATGGTCATTGGCGAAAGAACTTGGGCGAAAGGCTTGGCCGGCTTCGCATCGATCGGCGCTAGTAGCCCCTTCCGCGGCATTGCCACAAGGGGCAGGGCCAAGAAAGCGGCGTCGCCGTCATCCGCCATATTCCATGATCGAGAGACCGGCGACGAGCGCCAGCGCACGGATGCTCTTCTTCATCACAAACCCTCTCGAGAGATATCGGTGGCGCGGCCGGCTCGAAGGCGGCTGCGCCCGGAGAATGGGCTGCAAAGCTAACGAGCTGTCAGCGCGAGGTTAAGGAAGAAAATTCCAAAAGCGGCGGTCGGCAGGGTTGGAAGCGCTTTCATCCGCCCGGCATCGGTTATGTCGGAGCATTCCGTTTCGAATTTGGCGGCGCTGCGACGTTTCGCGCGATGCGGCCGGCGTGTCGCTCTTCACGAATGATCTCTTCATCGGTAAATGAACGCACACGCATCACAGGAGAAGACGACGTGGAGAAGCGCAGGCTCGGCCGGACGGATCTCGAAGTCACGACGCTGTCGTTTGGCTGCGGGGGCATCGGCAATCTCTACCAGGCGGTCACCCGCGCCGATGCCGAGGCGACGCTGCAGACAGCCTGGGACGGCGGTGTGCGCTATTTCGATGCCGCGCCGCGCTATGGCCATGGGCTGGCGGAACGACGGCTTGGCGATTTCCTGCGCGACAAGCCGAGCGACAGCTATGTCGTCTCGACCAAGGTCGGGCGCCTCCTCAAGGCGGTTCCGGAAGACGAGGTGCCGGATTATGGCTTTGCCGATCCGCTGCCCTTCCGCGCCGATTATGATTATTCCTATGACGGCGTGATGCGCTCGGTCGAGTTCAGTCTCGCGCGGCTCGGCCTCAACCGCGTCGAGATCCTGTTCGTGCATGATATCGGCGTGCTGACGCATGGCGCCGAGGAAAATGCACGGCACTTCCGCGACTTGATGGATGGCGGCATGAAGGCGCTCGACGAATTGAAGTCGAGCGGGGCCGTCAAGGCGATCGGTCTCGGCGTCAATGAGGTTGAAGTCTGTCTCGAGACGATGGCGCGCACACCGATCGACTGCATTCTGCTTGCCGGCCGCTACACGCTGCTCGATCGCAGCGCGGAAAAGGATCTGCTGGCCCGTTGCCGCGAGGCGGGAACCTCGCTGGTGATCGGCGGCGTGTTCAATTCCGGCATTCTCGCCACCGGCGCCAAGCCAGGCGCGCATTTCGATTATGAGGCGCCGTCCGAGGATATCGTCCGCCGCGTCAACGGCATGGAGGCGATCGCCGCGAAATACGGCATCTCGCTCGCCGGCGCCGCGATGGCCTTCCCGATGATGAGCGATGTCGTCGCGACCGTGCTGGTCGGCACCGCGAAGCCGTCCAGCATGAAGCGCAACCTCGACCAGTTCGGCGAGACCATTCCCGACGCCGCCTGGGCCGAGTTCGACGCCCTGGCGCTTCGCCCCTGAAGCGCCGCGTCAGCGCGCCAGCGGATAGGCCTCTGCGTCGGGCGCGTTAGCCCAGCTCTGCATGGTCTGGCCTCCGTCGATGAGCCAGCCGACGCCCGTCACATGGCGGGCGTCGTCGGAGGCGAGGAAGGCGACCACTGCGGCGACATCCTCCGGCTGGCCGATGCGCCGCAGCGGTATGCGATTGGCGAAGCGCTCGATGCCGCGGCGATAGTCCGCCTCGTCGCCGGCTGGAACGCCGAGCCGCGTCTCGATCACGCCGGGGCAGACGGCGTTGACGCGGATGCCGTAGCGCGCGACGTCGAAGGCTGCGATCTTGGTGAGACCGAGAATGGCATGCTTGGTCGAGGCATAGCCGGCGCCGCCAACCAGCACATCCCAGCCTGACATCGACGACGCCATGTTGACGATGGTGCCGGCATTTCCAGCCGCGATCATGGCCCGCAGTGCATAGCGCTGGACGAGGAAGACGCCGCGCAGATTGATCCGCACGATATCGTCCCAGTCCTCGGCCGAGAGCTCGTAGACCGGCGCCACCTTGCCGGGAATGCCGGCATTATTGAAAACGATGTCGATCCGACCGAGCGTCTCGACGGCGCCATCGATGGCCGCCGCCACCGCCGCCTCGTCGCCGACATCGGCCTCAACCGTGAAGAGGTTGACGCCGGCGGCCCGAAGGATCGCGGCGGCGCTCTCGATCCGCTCCGGATCGCGGTCGACAAGGGCGATCGAGGCGCCCTCCGAGGCGAAGCGCCGGCAGGCGGCGAGGCCGATCGCTCCGGCGCCGCCAGTGACCAACGCTACTTTTCCGTCGAAACGTCCGCTTCCCACGGCTGTACCCTCCCTCAATAGTCGCGCCACGAATGCTGCGCCTCGAAGCCGAGCGCCGCGCGGGCGGCCGAGGTGTCGATGACCGCCGCATGGCTCCCGATGGTCCGCTTCAGTGTTACGGACGGAAAGGCGGTGCGGATTAGCTGCTCGGTCGGCGTCTCGCTATAGGTGTCGGCGGCGCTGAGATAGAGGCGAAGATGGCCGGTCGTCTTGGCTTCGACGGCAGCGCGGAACCCGGACGCGGCGTCGCGCGCATCGATATAGGACCAGAGATCGCGACCGGACTCGGCGCCGGCTCGCCGCGGCCCGACCTCCTTCATGAACGTCGCCGCGCTCTGGATCCACGGCATGCGCAGGCTGACGGCATCGAGCCGGCCACGCCGCACGGCTGCCTCGACGATCTCTTCGCCGAGCGTCTTGGACAGCGCATAGGCGTCCTGCGGCGCCAGCGGATGGGCTTCGTCGATCGGGAGATAATCGAGTTCGACCGGCTTCTCGAAGAACGGGAAGCCGAGCACGGAAAAGGATGATGCGTAAACGAGGCGGCGGATGCCGAGCACCACGGAGGCTTCGACCACGTTGAAGGCGAGCGCCATGTTGGTGGAGAAGACATCGCTCGCGACGCGGCCGGTCGGGCGCGGGATCGCGGCGGCATGCACGACGACGTCAGCGCCGGCCAGTGCCTGGACGGTCGCGCCAAAATCCTCCAGCGCAACATTGAGATGGCTGGTCAGCTGCGTTGTTGGCAGCACGGCGTCGATGCCGCGCACCTGATGCCCGGCCGCCATCAGCCCGTCGGCGATGGCGCGGCCGAGCAGTCCCGACGAGCCGGTGAGGGCGATGAGCATGGAGAAGTCCTCTCAGGCTGGTTTCGGCGGCATCGCCTTGATGATGGCGACGGCGAGATCGAGGTCGGCAACACCGTCCGAGAGCGGCGTGCGCGGCTTGGTGCCGTTCTGGATGCAGTCGGCGAAATGCTTCCATTCGCGGCGGAAGGCGGTGTCGGGAACGCCGGGCAGAATGCGCTCGGATTCGCCGCTCGCCGCCGCTTCGCGCAGCTTCACGATAGCCGACGCATGGCGCCAATAGGGGTTCTGGAACTGGATCCGGACCTCGTCCTTGTCGCCATGGACATGCAGGAACTCATCCCACCATTCGTAGTGAGCGACGCCGATATCGAGCAGACAGGGGACGCCATCTCCGAATTCGAGCACGGCAAGCAGCTGGTCCTCACCGACAGGCTGGGCATAACGCACGCGGCCCTCGGTGCCGAAGGCGCCGCGCAGCACGGCAAGGTCATGGCTGCCGAGCATCAGCAACAGGAGATAGAGCCCGACATAGCCGGCATGATCGGGTCCGAGCGACCCCTCGATGCGCCCGCTGGCGCTCGCACGGCTGGTCGCCATCACGTCGGCGGGAATGTCGTTCGCCCGGTGCAGCGTATAGAGGCTGCCATAGGTGTCGAACCGGCCGGCGAAATCATGGATATGGATCGAGCGCGGCTTGCCGATGGCGGCGATCTTCTCAAGCCCGATTTCGTAGCCCGGATCGTAGAGCTTCATATAGCCGACCATGGCAATGAGACCGCTGGCCTCGGCCCGCTCGACCAGGGGACGCGCTTCCTCCGGCGTGAAGGCGAGCGGCTTTTCAACGAGGACATGCTTGCCGGCCGCGAGCGCCGCCGAGACGATCTCGACATGGTCATAGGTGCAGACGACGACCGCATCGACGCCGGGATCGGCGATCAGCGCGCGATAATCGTCATAGAGCGCCGTGATGCCATATTGCGTGCCGAGCTTTTCCAGCGCGCCCGCCGAGATGTCGCAAAGCGCCGCGATGCGGAACGCCGGCAGCTCCTGGATATAGGGGAGGTGCATGAGCTGGGCGATCTCGCCACAGCCGATGACACCGACGCCGATCACCTTGTCGTTCATGTTAGCCCTTTACCGCCCCGGCCGTGAGCCCGGCGATGAACTGCCTCTGCATCAGGAGAAAGACGACAATCACGGGCAGCGTCGTGATCATCAGCGCGGCGAAATAGAGATTCCAGAGCGAGTCATATTGCTGGAAGAAGCTGACGAGGCCGAGCGGGATCGTCTGGAGTTCAGGCTTTCTCAGCAGCAGGAAGGCCAGGAAGAAGTCGTTCCAGATCTCGATGAAACCAAAGATCAGCACCAGCGCCACGCCGGGGCGGATCAGGGGCAGCATGATATGGATGAGGATCGCGAGCCGCCCGGCGCCGTCGACACGCGCGGCATCCTCGAGATCAGCGGGCAGCGTCATGAAGAAGCTGCGCAGGATGAACACTGAAAGCGGCAACGACGTCGCGGCATAGATGACCGCGATGCCGAGGCGATTGTTGATGAGGCCGAGATCGCGCGCGACGAGAAAGAGCGGGATCGCCATCACCTGCGGCGGCACGAGCATCGCCGCCACGATCGCCGCCGTCACCGCCATGCGGCCACGAAATTTCAGCCGCGCGATCGCATAGGCGCAGGGTGTCGCCGCCAGCACGAGGATGACGAGCGCGGCCACTGTGATGCCGACGCTGTTGAGGATGCGCGAGCCCATTCCGGCGATCCGCCAGGCATCGGCGTAGTTTGCGAAGACAAAACCGGCCGGCGGTCCCCAGACATTGGTGATCACCTCCTGCTTGGTCTTCAGCGAGCCGGACAGCACCCAGAAGAGCGGATAGATCGTCTGTGCCATCACGACGAAGAGCGCGAGATAGACGAAGCCGAGTTCGGCCATTCCGCGCCAACCCAGCGCCGCGAGCGTGTCGGCAAAGCGGGCTTGCCGCGACTGGTGGCGAAGCGGCTGTGATGAGGCGAGGGCGTTGCTCATAGCGCGAGCCTCTGGCGTCGCATCAGCGCGAGCAGACCGACACAGGCGAGGCCGACGATCATGAACAGCACATAGCCCATGGCGGAGGCGTAGCTCATCGCGCCGTCCTGGAAGGCCTTCGTCATCATATAGGTCAGGGCTACCTCGGTGGCATGGTTCGGTCCGCCCTTGGTCAGCACATAGACGATGTCGAAATTGCGCACGAAGGCGCCGGAAAGGCCAAGGATCGAGTTGATGAAGACGATCGGCATGATGAGCGGCAGCGTCACGTGCCAGAAGCGGCGGAAGCGTCCGGCGCCGTCCATCGTCGCGGATTCATAGAGTTCGACAGGGATGGTCTGCAGGCCGGCGAGATAGATCACGCCATGGAAGCCGAGCCATTTCCAGACATCGACCGCGATGATGGCATAAAGCGCGGTATTGGCATCGCCGAGCCAGGAATGCTTGAGGAAACCGAGGCCGAAGAGGTCGAGCCCGGCATTCAGCAGCCCGAAGACGGGATTGTAGATCCATGACCAGAGCAGGCCGACGGCGACGAAGGACATGGTCACCGGCACGAATGCCGCCGCACGGAAGAAGGAGCGGCCGATCAGTGCCCGATTGAGCAGCAATGCGAGGCCGAGGCCGAGCACATTCTTCAGGATCAGGATGGCGACGACGAAGATGACGTTGTTTTCGAGAGCACCGAGAAAGATCTTGTCGCTCGCGAGGCGGATATAATTGCCGAGGCCGATGAAGACCGGTGGCGAGAAGCCGTCCCAGCTGTGCAGGGACAGCCAGAAGCCGCTCGCGAACGGCCAGATATAGAAGAGGCCGAACAGGATGGCCGCCGGCAGGATCATCGCCGCGGCGACGAGCCCGTCGCCCGACGGCGCCCGGCCGGTTCGGCCGGAGCGCCCCGGGAGGAGGACGCTCCGGCCTGCACCGGCTTCCGCTGACGGAGCCGGCGCCGCGCTCATGCCGCGGTCTTTTGCGGCGTGAGCACGAGGCCGAGCGTGTCGCGAACATAGGCGATGCTCTCGAGCGTCGATTGTTCGGCAGTCTTCTGCGATGCGTCGAGTTCGATGATCGCGAGGCCGGAATAGTCGGCGTCGAGCAGAACATCGACAAGGCCGGGGAGATCGACCACGCCGGCGCCGAGCTCGCAGAAGGCGGCATAGCGGTCATAGCCCTTGAGGGCCGGATCGACGCGCGTGTCCTTCAGGTGCATGTAGCGCACTGCCGACATGTATGTCTTCAGCGTGCCGACCGGATCGGAGTTGGTGTGCGCGAGATGGGCCGGGTCGATGCAGAGCCCGGCATGGCGCGTGTCGAGTTCGTCCATCATCCGGTCGAGCTGATCGCGCCGCTCGACGAAGGTGTCGAGATGCGGGTGATAGACCGTCTCGATGCCGAGATCATGCGTCCGCCGGCCGATATCCTCAAGCGAACGGCAGAACGCCTTGTAATCTTCGGCCGAGTGCGGGCCGGCAATGCCCTCCGAGGGACCGCCGCCGAGCACAAGCACCGGGGCGCCGAAACCCTTCAGGAGGCGGGCAAGCGCCACGAGAACGTCGCGCTCATACTCCCAGGCGACCGGATTGGTGAAGATCGCATTCACATAGAGAGAGGAAAGGTTGATGCCGTAGGCGCTCTGCGCCTCGGACAGCAGCGCATAGCGGCGCAGGATGTCCGTGTCGGTCGTCACGCCCATCGGGGCCTGGTTGCCGAGCTGCATATATTTGCGGGCATACTGGTCGGAAAGGCTTGTGAAGGCCAGGATCTCGAACCAGCCGAAGCCTTGCTTTGCCAGGAATTCGATCGCAGGCGTCAGCGGCAGGCCGGCGAGGTCCCAGCTGTTCAGGTGATAACCGATCGAGAATTTCTGCCGTTCGGCCCGGGATGCGGTCATGGCGCTCTCAGTTACTGCGAGGAAGGGGTAAGGCGCGTCCCAGAGAGGGATGCCGCCCGCGTTGTCAGAAGGAGGCTGCCCCGGCATGGCCGGAGCAGCCCTGGTCACAGGCGCCTTACTTCGGCGGCCACTGGCCCTGCGCCTTCAGATCGTCGAAGACGGCCTGGATCGACTGGGCAGCCGCTTCCGGCGTGGTCGTGCCGCCGACGACACCGGCAATGGCCGAGGCGGTCGCGGTGGAGACTTCCGACGGCCAGATCCAGTCGAGGAACTTGATCGTCGCGGGGAAGGCATCCTTGCGCAGTTCGACGGCATAGGCGTCCTCGATCTGCGGCACGCCCTTGATGGAGGCAGCGATCGGCTGCTCGGGGGCGAGATAGAGCGAGGCGACCTCGGGCTGCGTCAGATAGCTGACGAAGCGGATAGCCGCATCGAGCTTCTCGGGCTTGATCGAGGAGGAGATGCAGATGCCGTTGTCAGCACCGCCGCCATGGCCGGGTGCGCCGGTCGTGCCGTCCATCTTCGGGAAGGCAAAGACGCCCCATTTGAAGTCCTTGACGCTCGACTGCAGCGAGGGGACCTCCCAGGTGCCGCCATAATACATCGCGCTCTTGCCCGATGCGAACGCGGCGCGCATGCCGTCCATGTCGACCGCCAGCGAATCCTTGGACAGGATGCCGTCATCGACCCACTGCTTGATCAGCGCGAAGGCTTCGACGTCAGACGGGTCGGAGAACTTGGCGGTGCCTTCGAGATTCTTCTGCGTCTTGCCGACGGCATCGCCGGTGGCCTGGGACAGCGTCTCGAAATACCACATCGGCCACATGACCGTGTTGGAACCCTGGTGCAGCAGCGGAATGATGCCCGCTTCCTTGAACTTCGGCACCGCAGCCTTCAGGTCGTCATAGGTCGGCGGAACCGGAATGCCGAGCTTCTTGAACAGGTCGACATTGTAGAAGATCGTCGAGGTCGACAGCGTCGAGATCGGAACGCCATAGACTTCGCCGTTGATCGTGAAGGCGCCGAGCGCTGCTGCGTCGATCCGGTCCTGAAAGGGCTTGATCTTGTCGGTGATCGGCATCACCAGCTTGCGGCGGACATAGGCGCCGTTGGTGTAGAAGGCGGGGCAGGCGATGAGGTCCATCTCCTGGTCCGCCATGCGCGCGGTCATCAGACGCTGGATGGCGTCGCCTTGCGGGCCCTGCGCGTCCCATTCGACGGCGCTGACATCCGGATTGGCCTTCAGGAAGCCGTCGATGACGTCCTGCTGGATCTTGGCCTGAACATCCGGCGCCTGCCGTGGCGCAAGCTTGTCCAGCGAGGAGCCGCCGAAGACCTTCAGCGTGATGCCATCGGCGAATGCCGGCGACCCCGCGAGACCAAGGCCGAGGATCGCCGCGAACATGATGCCGGCGATCGAGCTCCGTGATGAGCGACGAACCGTTCCCTGCTTGATTGGCATTTGACTCTCCGTTCCAGCCAATTCGGGGCCGACTACGAGGCCTGCGCCCGAGACCAATTCGTTGATGGTCTAACAATCCTGTGCGCCGGATTTGCATTTTGTCAATTGCCTGTTCACGCCGATAAAATGCGCAATCGCTTCCGTTTCGGGATCAAAATTTAAACAACGCTGCTGGGGAAGACGTCGCATGCCTCGCATCTGAGCATCGCGTCAGCCTGCTGACGCGCGCTCTTCGAAGACGAAGCGCAGGAGAAAGCTGCCGAAAATCACCGTCGTGAACGCTGTCTCAATGGATCCTGGCTTGCTCTGCCTGTGCATTGGCCCGTCTTGCTGCAAGCTTGGGCAGCGAACGCGATTGACAAGCGCCAAATCTCATTCAGGATTGTTAGACCATCAACGATATCGGATCCGGTGCAGGGAAATCAGCCGGCCGATGGCATCTGCGGTGGCGCGCCTCGCGAAACGAGGGCGTATTCTCCAACACCAGGGGTTTGGGTCGTCATGTCCAGTTGGTCTCGTCGTCTTATCGCGGTCTGCGGTGCATCGGCGCTCGCGTTCGCCGCCACGGCAGCCTCCGCCAAGGAAGTGTCGGTCGCCGCCATTTCCGGCTATTTCGCACAAGGTTTCGGCGTATCGATCGTCAATGGCCTCAAGAAGGCCGAGAAGGATCTCGGCGTTAAGGTCAAGCTGATCGACACCGGTAACCGCGCCCTCGACTATGAGGAGCAGTTCAACAATGTCGGCAAGTCGGGCGAATACGATCTCGTCTTCGTGATGGGCTGGGAGCTCGTCGACGCGTTGCAGAAGGCTGCCACTGCCTATCCGAACACCAAGTTCGTCTTCATCGACGGCGTGCTCGATTCCAAGCAGATCGTCTATGCGAACTTCGCCCAGAACCAGGGCTCGTTTCTCGCTGGCGCGCTTTCGGCGCTGATGGCCGAGAAGGGAAGCGCGATCGAGGGGCTCGGCGACGGCAAGGCGATCGGCTTTGTAGGCGGCCGCGACATCCCGGTGATCCGCGATTTCCTCGGAGGCTATGAGGCGGGCGCCAAGGCTGCTGCGCCGGATGTGCGCGTCGACAGCGTCTTCGCCGGGACGTTCGATGATCCGGCCAAGGGCAGCGAGCTCACCATGGCTCTCTACGGTCAGGGCGCGGACATCGTCTACAACGTCGCTGGCCCGACTGGCGAAGGCGTGCTGCAGGCTTCCGCCGCCGCCGACAAATATTCGATCGGTGTCGATGTTGACCAGTGCGACGTTGCTCCCGGCCATGTCATGGCCTCGATGCTGAAGCGCGGCGACGTCGCGGTCTACAATCTCGTCAAGGATGTCGTGGACGGCAAGACGATCGAGCCGGGCTCGACGCATACCTATGACCTGAAGTCCGGCGGTGTCGAATTGCTGCTCTGCCCGAAGGTCGAGGACAAAATCCCCGCCGAGGTCAAGGCGAAGGTCGAAGCCCTCAAGACCGAAGTCATCGACGGCAAGATCGTGGTGCCGACGGTCAAGTAGGCGAACCGCGACTCCGAACGGATTCGCTCTTTCGGACGAGATTGATCCGTCATCCCGGCGAAAGCCGGGATCCAGGAACACCGACGGTGCACGCTTTGCGCGGCCCGTGTTGCTGGCCCCGGCCTTCGCCGGGGGACGGAGCTTCGTCTGGAAAGACGTCAATGTCATCGGCAGACCGGCGCCTGACGCCGGGCCGACTTTCCTCATTTGGTCATCGCCCCTATGCCCCGCGCCATAGAGCTCAGATCGATCACCAAGCGTTTCGGCAGCTTCGTCGCCAATGAAGGCGTCAATCTTGCCGTCAAGCGTGGCAGCATTCATGCCATCATTGGTGAGAACGGCGCCGGCAAGACGACGCTGATGAACGTCCTGTTCGGCCTGTTACAGCCGGACGAGGGCGAGATTCTCATCGACGAGAAGCCCGTCGTCCTTCCCAATCCCGCCGCAGCCATCGCCAACGGCATCGGCATGGTGCATCAGCATTTCAAGCTCGTGCCCTCGCTGACCGTCGCGGACAATGTCTTTCTCGGCATGGAGATTCTGAAGGGCGGCCTTATCGACCATGCAGCGCAGATCGCGCGGACGGCCGAGCTTTCGCGCCAGTTTGGTCTCAAGGTCGATCCGACCGAGAGGGTCGGCTTGCTTTCGGTCGGCATCGAACAGCGCATCGAGATCCTGAAGGTTCTGGTGCGGGGCGCACGCACGATCATTCTCGACGAGCCGACGGCAGTGCTCACACCCCAGGAGAGCCGCGACCTCTTTGAAACCCTGCGCGGCTTCGTCGCCAAGGGCATGACCGTCCTCTTCATCTCGCACCATCTGGAAGAGGTGATGGAGGTTTCCGATACGGTCACGGTGCTCCGTCACGGCAAGGAGGTCGCGACGCGGCCGACGGCTGAACTCACCAAGTCGGATCTCGTCCAGATGATGGTCGGGCGGCTGGTTTCCTTCGATCGTCGGCCTCGCGGACCTGTGTCCGGATCGCGTGTTCTCGCCGTAGACGATCTCTGGGCGCGCGATGATCGTGGTCTCCATGCCCTGCACGGCGTTTCCTTCGATGTGCGCGCCGGGGAGATTGTCGGCATAGCCGGCGTCGCCGGCAACGGCCAGACCGAACTCGCCGAGGTCCTGTCAGGGCTTCGGCCATCAACGCATGGAAGCGTCAGGCTGGGCGAGACGCCGCTGACCGGACTTTCCGCCCGCGCCATTCGCGGCGCCGGCGTTGCTCATGTGCCCGGTGATCGTCTCGTGCGCGGTGTCGATCGCAACGCCAGCGTCTCGCTCAATCTGCTGATGGGGCGACAGGACAAGGCGCCCTGGTCGCGCGGCGGCATCATCAATCGCGGCTATCTCGCCGACCAGTCGAAGGCGCTCATCGAGCGCTTCGATATCCGCACGCGCAGTGCCGCCGCTCCGGTGAAGAGCCTTTCGGGCGGCAATATCCAGAAGGTCGTGCTGGCGCGCGAATTTTCCGGCGATGCGCGCTGCCTGCTGATCGACCAGCCGACACGCGGCGTCGATATCGGGGCCACCGAGGCGATCCATACCGAGATCATGCGCCAGCGCGAGGCGGGCAGGGCGATCCTGCTCATTTCGGTTCAGCTCGACGAACTGATCGCGCTTGCCGACCGCATCCTGGTGATGTTTGCCGGCCGCATCATGGGCGATCTCGACGGCGGCGCGGTCTCGGAGGAGCGGCTCGGCTTCCTCATGGCCGGCGTCGACGAGCATGGTCATCATGTCGAGCGGGAGATGGCCTCGTGAACGATCGCATTTCCGCCCTCAGCGGGCAGGCGCTCGCCATCATGATCGCGCTTGCGCTCGGCGCCATGGTGATCCTCGCGGTCAGCGAAAGCCCGCTCCACGTTCTGCTGACGCTGCTCGACGGTGCCTTCGGCAATCCCGAGCGCATCCTCGGCACGCTGCTGCAGACGACGCCAATCCTGATCTGCGGCGTCGCGGCGTGCATCTCATTGCGCGGCGGCCTGTTCAATATCGGCATCGAAGGCCAGCTCTTCATGGGCGGTTTCGCGGCGACATGGATTGGCTTCTCATTCGAAATGCCGCCGGTGCTGCACGTCATGGCCGGTCTCGGCTTCGCGGCTTTCGCGGGCTTGGCCTGGGTCGCCATTCCGGCCTTCTTCCGCGCCCGCTACCAGACCAACGAGGTCGTCTCGACGATCCTCGCCAACTATGTCGCGGTGCTGATCACCTCCTATCTCACCATCAACATCTTCAAGCGCGCGGGCGGCGCCCCTGATACGCCGCCGATCCTGGAGAGCGCCTACCTTCCCCAGCTGTTCTCCTTTTCCCGCGCCAACTGGGGCCTCGTTATCGGCCTGGTGCTCGCCATCGGGGCCCACTTCTTCTTCACCCGGACGGCCCGCGGCTATGCGGTGACCGAGATGGGCGCCAACCCGAAATTCGCCGAATATGGCGGCATCGATATCAAGAAGCAGACCTTCTTCCTGATGCTCGCCTCGGGCGCGGTTGGCGGTCTTGCCGGCGGGATCGAGTCGCTCGGCGTGCATCATCGCTTCATGGAAGGTTTTGCGCCCGGCTTCGGCTTTGATGGCGTCATCGCAGCGCTGCTCGCCAACGGAAATCCGCTCGGCACGATCGTGACTGCGCTGTTCTTTGGCGCGCTCAGGAGCGGCTCGCTGCTGCTTGAGGTCGATACCACCGCCTCACGCGAGATCATCACCGTCATCCAGGCGCTGATCATCCTCGCCGTTTCGGCCCAGATCCTCGTTCGCCGCCGCGCGACCGATAGTTCCGCTGGAGAGCGCCGATGGAAATTCTAGAGCGGATGTTCAATGTCGCGCTCATCGTCGCGACGCTGCGCACCACCGCGCCGATCCTTCTGGTCGCGCTCGGCGGCTCGTTCACGACGCGCGCGGGCATCTTCAATATCGGCCTCGAAGGCCAGATGCTGCTTGGCGCCTTCTTCGCGGTGATCGGCACGATCTTTTCCGGATCGCCCTGGATTGGCCTGCTCTGCGGCGTGGCAGCGGCGCTGGCTCTGGCCTTCATCTTCGCGCTCCTCGTCGTCACCTTTCGTGCCAATGAGGTGGTCGTCGGCCTCGCGCTCAACATCCTGGCCGGCGGCATGACAGTCTCGCTGCTGAAGGCCATCTTCGGCACGCGCGGCTCCATCTTCGGCCATGGCCTTGTCGGCCTGCCGGTGTTACGCATTCCTTTCGCCAAGGAAATGGGCTGGTTTGGCCAGATGATCTCCGGCTACACGCCGCTTGTGTATGTCGCCTTCCTCGCCGTGCCGTTGTTCATTCTTTTCTACAAGCGAACGAAGCTCGGACTCTATATCCGCGTCGTCGGCGAAAAGCCCGAGGCCGCCGAAGCGCTCGGCATCTCGATCGCGAAGATCCGCTACACCGCCTCGCTGCTCTGCGGCGTCTTCGCGGGCCTTGCCGGCGCGCATCTTTCGCTCGGCTATACGACGATGTTCACCGAAAACATGTCGTCTGGCCGTGGGTTCATGGCGGTGGCGATCCTGATCTTCTCGGCTGGCGATCCCAAGCGCATCCTCGCCGGATGCCTGCTGTTCGGTTTCTCCGACGCGCTGTCGCTGCGCCTGCAGACCTTCGGCGTTTCGTCCTATCTCGTGCTGGCCGTGCCCTATGTCGTGGCACTCGCCGCACTGTTCGCCCTGTCCTATCGTGCGCGCCCACGCATCATCCAAGAGACGCTCGCCTCGATGGGCCGAGCGCTCTCCGTCAAGCCACCATCCGCCGCTGAACCGCCTGCACTGGCGAGGGAACCCTAATGGAACGCATCATTCTCGACGTCGATTCGGCGGGCGACGACATCCTCGCCGTGCTGTTTGCCGCCGTCTCGCCGCAGCTGAAGCTCGAAGGCGTCACGACCTGCACCGGGGCCGCCGGTCCGATCGAGCAGGTGACCAATGTCGTGCTCAACACGCTGGCGCTTGCCGGCCGGAGTGACATTCCCGTGGCCAAGGGCGCGTGGCGGCCGATTGTCGGCAACGCCAAGGCCGACATGGAGGCACCGGTTCATTTCGAGAAGCGGCTGACGGCCCGCTTCGGCGACCGGTTGAAGAAATTCAACCCGCCGGCACCCAAGCCCGTGACGGCGCCGATTGCAAAGCACGCGGCCGATTTCATCATCGATACAGTGATGGCCTCGCCCGGCGAGATCACGCTGGTCGCGACTGGCCCGATGACCAATCTTGCCATGGCCTTCCTGCAGGAAGAGCGCCTCAAGGACAACGTGAAGCGCCTCGTGCTCCTCGGCGGCAATTTCGTGACGCCCGGCAACATCACGCCGCTGTCGGAATACAATATCTGGGCTGATGCGGAAGCGGCGCGGGTGGTCCTGAACCAGGGCGTCGACACGATCCTCGTGCCGCTCGACGTCTGCGAAGACAACCGCGCTGCGGCCTCCATGATGACGCGCGACGATCTTGCCGATCTGGAGGGGGCTGGCAATCATCCGGTGCTCGCGATGATCCGCGAGACCTTCCCAATCTATATCGATATCTGGCGCGAGTTCTTCGATCTCGTCGGGTTCCCGATGGACGACATCATCACGGTGGCGCTCGCCTTCGATCCGAGCCTTTGCACCATGACCGAGCCGCTCTATTGCGACGTGGTGCTCGACGGAAGGTTGGCGCGCGGCCAGACGGTCGCTTATCGCGGACGGCAATTGCTGCCGGGCGGCGGACTGAAGACCACCCGAATCTGCACCGATATCGACGGGCGGCGCTTCATGCAGCTGTTCAAGCAGACCATCGCATTGTACCAGGCGGCCTGAGGGACGGACGATGACCATGACAGCCACCACGCCCGTTCGTCCGACGCCGATCATCCTCGATTGCGATCCCGGCCATGACGATGCCATCGCGCTGGTGATGGCGCATCGCTCGGAGGCAATCGACCTTCTCGGCGTCACCGTCACCTGCGGCAATGCCGAACTCGACAAATGCGTCTCCAACACGCTGCGCATTCTCGAATTCATCGGTGCCGGCGATGTGCCGGTCGCGGCTGGCTGCTATCGCCCGCTCGCACGGCCGCTGGTGCTCGGCACGGCCGATGGCCCGAGCGGCCTCGAGGGCTCGCCCTATCTGCCGATGGCAACCAAGGCGCTGGAGCCGATGCACGCCGTCGACTTCATCGCGAAGACGCTGCGCGAGCAGGACGAGCCGCTGCGCATCGTCGCGACGGGGCCGCTCTGCAATATCGGCCTCTTCGTGCTGAAATATCCCGAACTGCTGCACAAGATCAAAGACATCACCTGGATGGGTGGCGTCTTCTATCGCAAGAGCGAGATCATCACGCCGACCGAGTTCAACGCCTTCTGCGATCCCGAAGCGCTGAAGATCGTGCTCGATTCGGGCATCAAGCTGACCATGGTCGGCCTCGATGTCACGATGCAGGTGCTGGTCGAAGAGCCGCAATATGCCGAGTTCCGCAAGATCGACACCGAGCTCGGCCGCGTGGTCAACGACTGGCTGCTGTTCTACGAAAAGCTGCATCGGGGTTCGATGGGCGTCGGCGGCGCGCTGCACGACCCGCTCGCCCTGGCGCTCATCATCGATCCGACGCTGGTGCGCACCCGCGCTGCGCATATCGGCGTCGATCTTGCAGGCACTTATGCATTCGGCGCGACCGTCGCCGACTTCTGGAAGGAACGCGGCGAGCCCGATAACGCGCATATCTGCACCGAAGTCGACGCCGACCGCTTCTTCGATCTGCTCTATAGCCTGCTTCGGGACTGAAGCGTCACGGAAGAGGAGAACTTCTGATGTCCATCGATGTGTTCTCGGCCCACAACAATCCCGAGCAGGCGCGGCTCGATCCGGCGCGCACCGCGGTGATCGTGGTCGACATGATCAACGAGTTCTGCAAGCCCGGCGGGCGCATGGTGCTGCCGGGCTATGAGACGCTCGTCGGCCCGCAGCTTCAGGTGATCGAGGCTGCACGCCAGGTCGGCGCGCCGGTGATCTGGGTGCATGACAGCCATCGCCGCAACATGCGCCGCGACCGGGAATGGGTGAAGCGCACACCGCATGGCGTCGAAGGCACCTGGGCGACGGAGATCATCGAGGATCTCGGCGCGCGCGAGGACGAGATCCAAGTCATCAAGCACCGTTATTCGAGCTTCTTCCAGACAGACCTCGACCTGGTGCTGAAGGACATGCTGGTCGACCAGTTGGTCGTATTCGGTGTCGTCACCAATATCTGCGTTCGATCCACGGTTCACGACGCCTTCTTCAATGGCTATGAGGTCGTCGTCCCGCGCGATTGCTGCGCAGCAACAGGCCCGCGCGAGCAGGAATCGACCCTCTACGACATTGCGACCCATTTCGGGGTTGTCAGCGACGCCGCTTCCGTGGTCGCCGCGCTGACCTCGGGACAGGTCATCGACAACCAGCAGATCGCGGCCTGAGGCCGCGTCCACAGTAAAGGAGACAGGCCGGATGGCATCGGACGACGAAGGAGATGGGGGCATGCTGAGCCTCGACGGCGAGCCGATGAAGACGCGATCGGCCGCAGCGAAGGCGACGCACCGCGATCTCTTTGCTTCCTCCGGCTATGAGCTGGCGGTCCACCCGGCTCATATCATCCGCCGCGCGCACCAGCGCGCCACGATGCGCTTCCAGGAAGTGATGGGTGAGCATGACCTGACGCCGACCCAGATGGCGGCGCTCGCCACCATCATGAAGCATGGCGAGGTGTCCCAGAACCAGCTCGGCCGCCTGACGGCGATGGATCCCTCCACCATCAGCATCGTCATCCGCAAGCTTTCCAAGCACGGCTTCGTCGAGCGCTATGCCTCGCCCGACGACCAGCGCCTCTCGATGATCCGTCTTTCCGAGAAGGGTCTCGAATATACGCTGCCGCTGCTGGCCAAGAGCGTCGAGGTCGGCCGGCGCGTGCTGGCGCCGCTGAAGCCGAGCGAGCGCGCGCTGTTCATGGAAATGCTCTCGCGCATCGCCGACGCCGACGACCAGCCGGACGCCTGAACGCCGCAATGAAGACCCGGCAGCGCGAGCGCCTCACTGCCGTTTTTACCATAGCGTGACCCACCGAAAGGACGACCCATGAGCCACGATGCCCCGACTGCGAGCGAGGGTCCGACCAAGCTCGTCATCGAGAATATCGGTCTCGTGTTGTCCGGTGATCTTGCACGCCCAATCCTCGACGCCGATACGATCATCGCCGAAAATGGCCGGATCACCGGCATCGGACGCAGAGCCGACCTCGATCTCGACGGCGCGACGACGCGCATCGACGCGCATGGCTCGACGCTGACGCCAGGCCTGATCGACAGCCACGTCCATCCCGTCGCCGGCGACTGGACGCCGCGCCAGAACCAGATTGGCTGGATCGATTCCGGTCTCCATGGCGGTGTCACGACCTTGATCTCGGCGGGCGAAGTTCATACGCCCGGCCGCCCCACCGACATCGTCGGCCTGAAGGCGCTGGCGATTGCCGCGCAGCGCACATTCTCGGCCTTCCGCCCTTCCGGCGTGAAGGTCCATGCAGGGGCGCCGGTGATCGAGAAGGGCATGGTCGAGGAAGATTTCCGCGATCTCGCCGCAGCCGGCGTCACAATGCTGGGCGAAGTCGGCCTCGGCTCGGTCAAGGATGGTGAAACAGCGCGCCAGATGGTCGGCTGGGCGCGCAAATACGGCATCATCTCGACGATCCACACGGGCGGCCCCTCGATCCCCGGTTCGGGCCTCATCGACAAGGACGTCGTGCTCGCTGCCGATACCGATGTCATCGGCCATGTGAATGGCGGTCCGACGGCGCTGCCGGATGGCGACATCGTCTGTCTCTGTGAGAGATGCGGCCGCGGCCTCGAACTGGTCCACAACGGCAACATGCGCGCGGCGTTGCTGGCCCTCAACACGGCGCGGGAACTCGGCCAGCTCGATCGCATCATTCTTGGCACCGACGCACCGGCCGGCTCCGGCGTTCAGCCGCTCGGCATCATGCGCATGGTCTCGATGCTGTCCTCTCTCGGCAATGTCGCGCCGGAGATCGCTTTCTGCTTCGCGACCGGCAATACGGCCCGGATGCGCGAGCTTGATTGCGGCCTGATCGAGATCGGCCGCGCTGCGGATTTCGTGCTGATGGACAAGCCGCAGCATTCGGCAGGCGCGACATTGCTGGAGGCAGTCAGCCTCGGCGACATCCCGGGCATCTCGATGACGTTCATTGATGGCGTCGTCCGCACCCAGCGATCACGCAACACGCCCCCCGCCGCCAGCATGGCGCAAGTGGTCACTTAAGGCGGCGGACCATCCATCTTTCTTCCGCCAGGCGCAGGGGGAGGTCGGCTGCATCTCGACCTAGCGCAGCCCGTCCTCGCCCTTGATCTCGTCCTTCGTGAGCCCGCCGACGCGCGGATGCGGGCGGCCTGAATCCGTCAGCGCAACCGCGACAACGATCTCGTCGGCGCGCGGGGCGTCGGCGATCCGCACTTCCATCCCGTCGAAATGGCTGCGCACCCGCGCCGCGTCCTTGTGACCGAGGGGAATATCGAAGGTCGCGCCGGGACCGACCCGCTTCTTGGAGGATGGAATCAGCGCGGCGCCCTTGCCGAGCAGGGCGCGGAGTGGCGCGCCGAGCTTCGGATGCATCAGCGCGGCGCCGTGCTCCAGCCCGCCGTCGGCCCCGATCGCCGTCGCCTTGCCGAAGCTCTCGACATCGGCGGCGTCGATGCCGAGCGCCGCTGCCGCGCGGGCGCCGAGCAGCGCGCCGAGTTCCTCGCCCGCATCGAAGAGCTCGCCGAGATCCTCGACATAGGTGCCTGCAAAGGGGTTTTCGATCACGGCGAGGGCCGCGGCGCGGCGTGTCGGCATTGCGACGGCCCGGCCTTCCTCGATCAGCGTTTCCTCAACGATGGTGACGATCTTGCGGATGCGCGGGCTCACCGGAGGCCGTCCCCGGCCTTGATGTCGGCCGCCGCAAGTCCGCCAACCCGCGCATGCACGCGCGGTCCGGTCGTCATGGCGAGAATCAAGACCATTTCGTTGCGTCGCGGTGCGTCGCCGACGCCGATCTCGATCGCGTCGAAATGGCTGCGCACATAGGAGGCGTTGATGTGGGTGATCGGGATATCGATCTTGGTCCCGAGACCGCCGACCTTCTTGGCCGAGGGTACGATCGCCTTGGCGCCGCCGAGCAGCTCGCGCATCGCGTATCCTCCGGGATTGTGCCACAGCGCGCCATGCTCGAGTTCGCCTGCCTCGCCGATGATCGCGCCCTTGCCGTAACCCTCTACCACCGCTGCATCGCCGCCGAGCGCCTTGACGAGGCGCGTCGCCATCTCGATGCCGAGCGGCTTCAGGTCATCCATCAGGGCGATGATGTCCTCGATATAGGCGCCTGCATAAGGGTTCTCGATGACGGCCGCGACGACGGCCCGGCGCGGCGGCACCGTCGCGGGCGGGCCTCCTTCATGCAGGATCTCCTCGACCACCGTCACGAATTTGCGGACCTTGATTTCAGGCATCGAGCCGTCCTTGCATGCGGGCGCAGAACACGTGTCTGCAACCGAGATTGTTAGACCATCAACAATCTTTCGCGCGCTTGTCGCTGTCAAGAAAGCGGCGGCTGCATAGCGGTTATTTTTGCGCCGGGACGGGTTTCATAGGTGGCGCCCGTCGTTCAGGGCGAGCGCCGCCTCGAAATCGTCCGGCAGCGGCAGGTCCTGATCGGCATAGGCCTCGAGGCCGGCGATCAGCTCATGCTGCTGGTCCAGCAACAATCGCCGCGTCACGCCGCGCACCAGGCGCGGCAGCGCATGGCGATGACCGGAAATGGAGGTCGAGTGCGGCCCCTGGCTGACCGTCGACAGCGCGTTGAAGGCATGGACCCGGGTGACCCATCCTGGTCCGTCCGGATCGCGCGGCAGCATTTCATAACCGTCGCCGAGATAGGGCAATTGCGCGAGCCCCGCATCCGCCTCGCCGGGCGGCGGGGTGAAGCGATCCTGCCATCGCGCGACGAGCGAATGCATCGATTTGAGTTCCGGCCGCGCGGCGAGATCGATCACCTGCCCGGTCGCGGGAATGACATGATCGAAAGTGAGCACCCCGCGCGGTGTCGTGACACGGATGCGCTCGTCTTCCATCCCGACTTCGAGCCACGGCGCGGCGGCATGCAGGCGAAAACCCGGCATGACGATCGCGCGCTCGAAGCTTGCCCAGGCCGGCGGCTGGTCGTTGATGCGGAAGTGACGCGCGATCCGCCAGCGTACGGCATCGTCGAGCAGGGGATGGTGCGTCATGATCCCCGCATTCTCGATGTAGCGATGCGGATTGACTCGCGGCAGGCGGGCGCGGCGGAAGCAGAGATCGACCGAGGCAACGCCGGCCTCAAGCGCGGCGACGGCCGTATCGAAGGCCGAGGCGCCATGGCCGAGAATGCCGATCGCCTTGCCCTTCAGCCGGGTGAAATCGATCGGCTGGTTGGAGTGATCATAGCGATCCCTCGGCAGCGCAGCGCTGATGAACTGCGGCACTCGCCAGGCACCGGCGCCATCGGAGCCGGTGGCCAGCACGACGAGCTTGGCATAGCGGGTGCGCTCGACACCATCCTGGCTCGAGGTGACCTGAAGAAGCCCGACGGCGTCGGCGATGTCGGACACCACGGTGCCGTTCTCGACATCGATCGCCCAGACCGCGCGATACCAGTTGAGGTAATCCATCCAGTCGGTGCGCGGCAGGCGAACCAGCGACGTCCACGCATCGGCCCCGTAGCGCGTTTCGAACCAGCGCCGGACGCCGAGATTGGGAATGCCGAAGTCCATCCCGACCGTGATCTTCGGCGTCCTGAGCTCCGGCATGCGGGCAAAGGTCACCCAGGGGCCCTCGGCTCCGGCGGGCGCCTGGTCGAGTACAACCACATTGGCGATACCTTCACGACGGAGCGCCGCCGCGATCACGAGCCCGGATTGGCCGCCGCCGACGATGAGCACATCCGCCGCCACCGTGCCGTCGGGGCCGGAAACCGGCTTCACCCAGACCTTGTCGGGATAAGCGAGCGCGGCGATGTCGGCGCGTGCCGCTTCGGCGAGCCTGTCGAGGGCCGGCTCCTGACGGCGTGGGGCGGAATGATCGAGGGGCAAGCCCGGCTCCAACGTGTTTGATGAGGCAGATGCGTTTTCGCACAGAACTTCATCATGCACGTTCTAGAGGCAGATCGACAAGCGTCCGGGCGCGGCAATGCGTCGCCGTTCAGCTGGCCATGCGACAGATGTCATGCTGCCGCGCTATATAGATTGGAATTATTCCAAGAAGGATTGGTCATGGCGCCCTCGGCCCACGCGGAATCGCATCTCGTTCACCGGATCGGCTGGCTGCGCGCGGCCGTTCTCGGCGCCAATGACGGCATCGTCTCGACGGCGAGCCTCATCGTCGGCGTCGCAGCAGCCTCGACCGGCCGGAGCGATGTCCTGCTCGCCGGCATTGCCGGCCTTGTCGCAGGCGCCATGTCGATGGCGGCGGGCGAATATGTCTCGGTGTCCTCGCAGTCCGACACCGAGCGTGCTGATCTTGCGCGCGAACAGCATGAGCTCAACGTCAATCCTGAGGCGGAACTCTCGGAACTCGCTGCGATCTATGTCGAGCGCGGCCTTGATCCGGAACTGGCCCAGGAGGTCGCGGTCCAGCTGACGAAACGCGATGCGCTCGCGGCCCACGCCCGCGACGAGCTCGGCCTCAACGAAACCACCGAGGCGCGGCCCGTGCAGGCAGCCTTCACCTCGGCGGCGACGTTTTCCGCTGGCGCGGCCATGCCGCTGATTGCCGCGCTGCTGGCGCCTCAGAACCTGATCGTGCCGATCGTTTCGATCACCACGCTGTTCTTTCTGGCAGTGCTCGGCGCGCTCGGCGCGCGGACCGGCGGTGCATCGCTCGGCAAGGGCGCGCTGCGCGTCACCTTCTGGGGCGCGCTCGCCATGGCGATCACAGCCGGCATCGGCGCGCTGGTCGGCACGGCGGTCTGAGCCCGCCGCACCGTTTCGCTCAGCTGTCGTCAGCCTTTGGCGGCGACGACGATGATCTCGACCTTGTATTTCGGCGCGGCGAGCTTCGCCTCGCCGGTCGCACGGGCCGGCGGGTTGGACTTGTCGACCCAGACGTCCCAGACCGAGTTCATCGCCGCGAAGTCCGCCATGTCGGCGAGCCAGATCGTCGCCGAGAGAATGCGGGCCTTGCTGGAGCCGGCCAGCGCGAGCAGGCGATCGACTTCGCCAAGGGCATATTTCGTCTGCGCGGCGACGTCGTCGCCTTCGCCGACCTGGCCGGCGAGATAGACCATGTCGCCGTAGACCACGGCCTGGCTCATGCGGGCGCCGCTCTCGATCCGGGTGATGGTCGTCATGGGACTCTCCTGTGAATGTCTGTGAATGGGGCAGCGCTGCTATCGGCAAGCCGGCGGCCCCGGTCAAGCCCGGGCGGCACGATCGCAGCGGGAATTGCGGCGGCTAGCGGCCGCGGGTGAGGAAGGCCGCGTCGAACGGCACCGTCAGCGTCGCACCACCCTCGTCGGTGACGGTCACGCTGTCAGTGCCGATCTCGACGCCGGCCGCGCGCGTCCAACCGTCCGGCAGCGGCAGGCCGCCGATGACATTGCGGACCTCGACCTCGCCTTCCGGATCGAGCACCAGCGCTGTCGGCACGCCGTCTGCCGTCAGCGGGTTCGGCGCGATCGAAGCCTTGTGGCCGGCGCCGCCATAGGTGCGCCCTTCCTCGATGCCCTGCACGCCGATATGGCGGGAATTCCACGGCTTGTAGTCGCGGCCGCCGTTGGAGAACCAGAGCAACGTCACCGGAAGGTCGGCCGGGTTTTTGAGCGAGAGATAGATGTCGCGCTTGTCGGGACGGGTCGCGGCGGCCCAGCCGAGTTTCGCGCCCTCGGCCTCGACGAGCATGATGAAATCCTCGTTGCGCTCGGCAAAAGGATAGGTGGTGACGTCGGCGAAACGCCCATCGGCCATCGGCACCCGGGTGAGGTCGTTGAAGCGCGCCGGATAAGCGAGCGCGGAGCGGCCGAGCTTCGGATCGGGCTCGGGCGCGGTCTCGGGCGTCAGCGCATAACGCTTGGGCGAGAAGGCGAGCCGCCCGCCCGCCGTGAAGCGCGTCATGCCGTGACTGGCCACCGGAATCGCGCCTTCGCCGCCATAGAAGATGTGGCGCTGATAGAGGAAGGGATGACCGTCGCGGAGCGCGAACTCCTTGACCAGCCGCGCGCCCATCACCGGCCGCGACAACTCATATCGCGCGATGGTCCCGCCGGAGGGATGCGGCACGGTTTCCAGCACGGTCCAGCGGGCATTCGCAGGCCAGCCATGCGGCAGGCTGCCGTCGACATCGGCGGTGCTGAACGGGGCGCAGAAGAAGTCGCCGGAGAGATAGCGCAGATTGGGCAGGATGCTCTCGTCGGCCTGGATTGCCGCATCATTGGCCCAGGGCGCCGTATGGGTCGGCTCGATCGCCCGCCCGCCGCCAGTGACGGCGAAGCGCCGGACATGGCCGCCGCGCAGATCGAGAACGGCCTCGGCTCCCTCGGCCGTGATTGTGTGCAGATCGGCGTTCGCCATGTCGTCCTCCCGGCGTCCTGGACCTCTCCGGGTCCGCTTCATCGCATCCAGCCGTTAGCATGGCGGGCCATATCCCGCACGGCAAAATCGTCCTGGCTCGGAACGCTTTTCGAAACGATGCGTTCTTCTACCGTGTCCCATCCAACACTGGAGAGCATCATGACGAGCAGCACCACCGACAAGATCAAGGGCGTTGCCAACGAGGCCGCCGGTAATGTCAAGCAGGGCGTTGGCAAGGCGGTCGGTAATGATCGCCTGCAGGCCGAAGGCGCCGCCCAGGAAATCAAGGGCGAGACGCAGCAGGCTGTCGGCAAGGCCAAGGACAAGGTCAAGGATACGGCGGACAAGCTGCGCGATTCAGCGCACCGCAATCTCTGACCGCACGAATTTCTGATACGAGGGGGCCGCGCACTGCGCGGCCCTTTTCGCTTGTGGTTTTTTTGGATGGAAGCGGCGGCGCTATCGTGGGACCGTATGCAATCGACCACGCAGATGGCGGTGCGCTGAAACGAGACGCGGCAGGGAGAGATGATGCCCTTCGGCAGGGACTACCATCCGCGCATTGCTGATCCGTCGATGCGTGAGCGCGCCGCGCCTGTCCGCGGCTCGGCAGGCCGCAATCTGGTCCATGCGGCCGATCACAACGCCCGCGTCACGCTGGAGGCGCTGCGCAGGGCCGTCGCGCTGACACGGCAGGATCTGGCCGAAGTAACCGGCCTCACAGCGCCCGGCATCACAAATATCATCCGCCGCCTCGTCGAGGCGCATCTGATACGACCGGTGGACGGCGGCCGCGCCGCGCGCTTTGCGATCGAGCCGAATGGCGCCTTCGCGCTTGGCGTCGATCCTTATGGCGACGTTGTTCAGGTCGCGATCGTCGATTTGAAGGGCCGCATCGTTCACCGCGAACGCCGCCGCGCCGCCTCGGCCGCCATCGAGGATGTCGGGCCGGCGATGCGGACGGCGGTGGCGAACGCGCTCGATGCGTTCGATCCGGCCCTTCGCGGCCGATTATTGGGCGTCGGCGTCGCGACGCCGTTCGATCCGGCAGCGATCACCGCGGCTCTGCCTGGCTCGGTGGTGACGGTTGAGCGCAGTTCCGTGGCGGCCGCCCTCGGCGAGCGGCTGCTTGGCGCCGCGCCGGGCGATGGCAGCTTCGTGCATGTGCTGTTCGGGCGGGAGGTCCGCGCCGGCCTGATGATCCGCGGGCACCTCTTCCACGGCGTCACGGATCGGGCCGGGCGCATCGGCCAGATGCGGACCGGCGAGGACGGCATCCTGCTTGACGAGGCGGCCTCGACCGCTGATCTGCAGCCCCTCATCGACCGTCACTTCGATGCCGGCGGCAGCTCCGACGATTTCCTGTCTGAACTCGATGATGAGGGGCGTGCGATCGTCGAGCGCTGGGTCGACCGGGCCGTTGTGCATTTCGTCGATGCGGTGATCGCCGTTTCCGGCTTCCTGGCGCCGAGCGGAATCTTCGTCGGTGGTCGCTTGCCGCGTGATCTCGTGAGCCTGTTCACGCACCGCTTCGCCGCTGTGCGCAGCGAACGGATGTCCGGACCGATGCAGCCGCAATGGCTGCCTGAGATCGTTCCCGCGACGCTCGGGCCGGATTGCGTTTTGCTGGGTGCCGCGATGCTGCCTTTCCTCGAAACCCTGCTGCCCGACCCGCGCGACCCTCCCGAGGTGCAGGTCGCGTGACGATCGAGGCGTCTTTCGATTAGGCCAGCGTGTAGGTGGCGCCGACCGGCGGCAGGCCGGTCAACGGCGAGCGGCTGAGCTGGTCCGGATCGTAGGATTCGAGCCGCAGCACATCGGCGAGCGGCATCGTCGCGGCCCCGAGCGCGGTTGCGTCCTCCGAGCCGGCGGCGCGATGGATCGCCGGGGCCGGACGCCGTTCGCGGCCAAGATGCTGGTTCACATAAAGCAGCATCTCGTCGGTGAGCCGCACCGGCAATCTGCCGCCGATCACCACCGCGTCCGGGTCGATCAGCAGCCCGATATGAACCGCGGCTTCTGCGATGTAGCGCGCGGCCTCGCGCAGCCAGTCCGAGACGAGGGCCCGCCCGCGCGTATCGAGTCCCAAAAGGTCGGAGGGACGCGTTACCGCAATGCCATGCCGGGCCAGAAATCCGTAAAGAACGTAGAGCGAAACCAACTGTCCGAGCGGCTGGACGCGGCTGCCTTCCGGCTGGTTCTCCGCCAGCGTCGGCAGCCAGCCGATCTCGCCGGAAAGTCCCGTCACGCCATGATGGCACATGCCATCGAGCACGACGGCGCCGCCGAGGCCGGCGCCGATGAAGATATAGAAGAAGCTGCGGCTCTCGACTCCGAGGCCATAATTCAGTTCGCCCATCGCTGCCGCGATGGCGTCGTTCTCGATATAGAGCGGCAGATCGGTGAAGCGCGCGAAGCGGCCGCGCATGTCATAGCCGGTCCAGGCCGCATAGCGCTCGGGCATGCCGGGGAAAGGAATCTCGCCGAGCCAGTCGGGCAACGCGAGCCCGACGCCGGCAAGCCGCCGCTCATCGATGGTGCGCCGGCGCTTGAAGGTCGAGATCGCATCCTCGACCAGCGACACCGCCGTCTCCGGCAGAGCGAAGGCGATCTCGTGATGAATGCGCCCGCGCACAGCGCCTGAGGCGTCGATGGCAACCACGGTGACATGGTCGCGGGCAATATAGGCGCCGATGGCGTGGCAGCCGTCCGGATTGATCTCGAGCTCGATCGCGGGCTGCCCGGGCTGGCCGTGACGGCGCCGTGCTTCGAGCACGAGGCGCTCGCCGATCAACCGTTCGGCGATGCGCGTCACGGTCTGCTTGGTGAGGCCAGAGCGGCGCGCCAGCTCGGTGCGCGAGATCGGCTGGTGGCGCTGGATGGCGCGCAGGATCACGCCGCGATTGTGGCTGGCGGCGAGCTCGGAATTGGAGCCGGCGAGGTCGTTCATGGTGCGCTCTGCTTGCCGCATCTCACAGGCGGAAGCAAGAAAGAGGCGGCAGCGCGTCCGCTCTTCAGGGAGGGCGGACGCCGGCCGAAACTGCGGCGCCGCCTTTGCCCCGCGGACGTACCGGGGGCAAAGGCGGACGCACGCCTTATCGCGTCAGCTTGAGGCTGCGAACTTCGAACGGGCGGATGCCGAAATCATCGTTCCGTTCGACGGCTTCCTCGAGCAGGTTCACATCACCGGCAACCTTCCAGCCGCCGGAAATCGAAACGTCCAGCTTGCCGCGCCCGCCGGCCGGCTCGTAGACGCGCAGGACGATGTCGCCCGTATCCTCGGCCGGCTTCAGCCCGGCGATCGCGACCGCATGGCCGCTGAGCCTGACCGGCGTCACTTCGCCCGGCTGCAGACCGTGCGCGGCATGCGAGAGCAGCGGCTGGTTAAGGTCTTCCGCCTCGCGCAGCACCCCGCCGGCGAACAGGTCGCCCGCATGCGGCATCAGCGCATAGGTGAAGCTCTGCTCGCCCTCGTCCGCCAGCGGATCGGGATAGATTGGCGACCGCAACAGGCTGAGCCCGAGCACATTGCCGCGCACGCTGTGGCCGTATTTGCCGTCATTGAGCAGCGCGACGCCGAAGCCTGGCTCCGCGAGATCGACGAAGCGATGGCCGGGCACCTCGAACTTCGCCGCATCCCATGAAGTGTTCTCGTGGGTGGAGCGGCGAACGATGCCGAAGGCGCATTCGAAGGTCGCATGGTCCGAGCGGACCGCAACCGGGGTCAAGGTGCGCAGCAGCACGCGGCGATCATGCCAGTCGAGATGCGTCTTGATGTCGAGGCGCGGCGCATTGGCCCAGAGCGAATAGGTCTGCGTCACCGTCGAATCGCGGAAGCGCTTGACGATCCTGATCGCGGCGCGATGCGGCCCCTTCTCGATGATCTCGACCGACTCGACCTCGGTCAGTTCATGGCCGTTGGCGGTGTAGTCGTCCTCGAGGTCCCAGGCGTCCCAGTTGCGCGGCTTGTCCATCGGATAGGCTACGAGCTGGTTGCCGCGGCCGGCGAGCGCCTCGCGGCCGGTCTGCTTGTCGATCAGGCTGGTGATCGTGCCGTCCTTGCCGATCGTGACGCGGATATGGCTGTTTTCCAGCTTGTCCGCGGTGACCGTCAGCCCAGGTGCAGCGGTGAGGCCGGCCTTGCCGACCACGGCGATGCCGAGCGCGGGCACGTTCGAAGCCGCCGCCACGGGACCATCCGGCCCTTCGAAGCGGATCGGACGATCCGACAGCGTCGGATTGACGAGGACCGTGACGTCCTGCGCCTCGCCCTTTGGCAGCTTTGCCGTGAGGGCGTCGAGCGCTTCCTGCTGGCGGGCAAGACCGGCGTCCCGGGCCGCGGCGAGTTCGTTCTCGGCGTCGACATAGACTTCGCGCACGCCCGAACCCGGCAGGATGTCGTGGAACTCGTTCTTGAGCACCGGCCGCCACTCGGCCTCGAGGCTCTCCGGCTTTTCGGCACCGAGCAGCATGGCGAGCGAGGACACCGTCTCGGCGGTGATCAGCGCGCGCTCGGCTTCGCGGTGCTTCTTCTTGGTGCCGCTCTGCGTCGTCAGCGTCGCGCGATGCAGCTCGAGATAGATTTCACCGATCCATGTCGGCACATCGGCCGGCAGGTTGTCATGGATGCGGCCGAAGAATTCCTCGACCCGCGCCGGACGCATGGACGGCACCGCCGGGAAATCTGCGAGCTGCTTCTGCCGCTCCAGCATTTCCGGCATCACGCCGCCGCCGCCATCGCCATGGCCGACTGCCAGAAGGCTCTCGTCATGGATGACCTTGCCGCGGAAATTCTTCCAGGTGCCGATGATGGCCTTCGGCTCGGTGGAGCCGTTATAGCCGTTGACCGGATTGTCGAAGGTGTGAGCGAGCACGCGGCTACCATCGAGTCCTTCCCACCAGAACAGATCATAGGGGAAGCGGTTGGTCTCCGACCAGTTGACCTTGATCGTAAAGAAGGAGTCGACGCCGGCCTGGCGCAGCAATTGCGGCAACGCCCCGGAGAACCCGAAGCAGTCCGGCAGCCAGCAGACGCGGTGGCGCACGCCGAACTTCTGCTCGAAATAACGCTGCCCATAAAGCAGCTGGCGCACGAAGCTCTCGCCGGTCGGCATGTTGGTGTCGGGCTCGACCCACATCGCGCCGACGGTTTCCCACTGGCCCGCCTTGACCGCGGCCTGGATCTTGGCGAACAGCGCCGGATCATCTTCCTCGATCTGCGCATAATAGGCAGCGGTCGACTGGTTGAAAACGAAGTCCGGGAACTGCTTCATGAGCTGCAGCGCCGTATGGAAGGTACGGCGTGCCTTGCGGCGGGTCTCGGCATAGGGCCAGAGCCAGGCGAGATCGATATGAGCGTGGCCGGTGATCGCGAGCTTGCCCTGCTGCGGGTAGGTCGCCTTCAGGGCGCGCAGCTTGCCGCGGAGCGTCTCGAGCGCCGCGGCGACGCTGGCGCGCTGATCCTGGCGCAGCGCATCGGGGTTTGGCTTCAGTGGCGGCAGCTGCCAGATCCGCTGCTGGCCGCGCTGCGGCGCCGTGCGCGAAACATAGTCGGCCGTTGCCGAGGGCCAATCGAGCGCCGCGAAGGTTTCCTCGGCCGCCTTGATGAGATGCGGCACGACGTCATGGTCGCCGAGATACTGCACCGCCTCGGCAACCTGCTGCAGCAGCAGGCGCAGCTCATGCACCGGCTTGTCGATCCAGGCGAGATGGGCGCGGTTAAGCCGCGGCTCGCGCACCGGCTCGCCAAAGGGCTTCCGCGCTACAGCGTCGATGTCGATCGCAAAGCGCTTGCCCGGAACCGGGAATTCCTCGTGGAATGGATCGAGGCCGAAGCGTTCGGCTTCTCCGCTTTCGGGCGTCAGCGCAATCAGGCTCTCGCCGCCGACATTCAGCATCAGCAGCGTTTCGTCGAGCGGCCAATGATCCGGCACCACGGCCTGCGCCGCCAGCTTGCGCACGCCATCGTTGCGCGGCCAGAACCCGCCGAGGGCGATCGGCGCGCCGTCAAACTGCCAGCCTTCGACCGGCACGGTCTCGCGTTCGCGCCAGAACTCAAGCTCCTCGACGCGCACATTGATGCGATCCAGCCGCTGCTGGAGGGTGAGGGACATAAGAGACTACTCCTCAGGGGGCATAAGAATTTCGAGAGCGCTCAGCCCTTTACCGCGCCGGCCGTCAACGCACCGACGATCATCCGCTGCAGCAGCAGGAAGGCGACGATGGCAGGGACGACGGCGACGAGACAGGCCGCAGCGAGCACCTGGGTGGACGAGGCGTTCGATGTTCCCGCGAAGGTGAAGATCGCGACGGAAATCGGCAGCTTCGAATCGGTGGAAAGCAGCAGGAACGGCACCAGGAACTGGGACCAGTTCAGGATCATGATCAGGATGAAGGCCGAGGCAAGGCCGGGCGCCACCAGCGGCAGCGTTATGCGCCAGAAAATGCCGAAGCGGGAGCAGCCGTCGATCTCCGCCGCTTCCTCGAGCGACTTCGGAATGCCGTCGATGGAGCTCTTCAGCAGCCAGACCGCCATCGGCAGACTGACGGCGATATAGACCATGGTGACGCCGAAATGGCCGTCGAGCAGGCCAAGAGTCGACATGTAGCGATAGAGCGGCACCAGGATGACCAGCGGCGACACCATCTGGAACGCCAGGATGCTCATCATCAGGCTGGAGCGGCTGCTGAAATGGAAGCGCGAGAAGGCATAGGCGGCCGGCGCCGCAACCAGCAGGCAGCCGATGCCGCCGAGCGCCGAGAGCTTCAGCCCGTTCCAGAGATACGTGATGAAGGCCGGATCGGAGAGGATCTGCTGGAAATTGGCGATCGTGGGATGCTTAGGGATGAAGCGGGCAGCGCCGAGATAAACCTCTTGCCGCGTTCGGAGCGACAGCGACAGCAGCCACAGCAGCGGCACGAGGAAGAAGGCGGCGATGACGATCGCGATCAGATAGGTCGCGGTGTCCCAGAGCCGTTCGCGCGCATCGGACGTCATTCGTTGGGCTCCCTGCGCGGCATCATCGAGGCATAGCCGACGGCGAGCAGCAGGCTGATGATCAGCATCAGCACCGAGAGCACGCTGCCGCCGGCAAGATCGAGATTCCGGAACACGGTGTTGAAAGTATAGAGCGACAGCACCTCGGTGGCGCGGCCGGGGCCGCCGCCGGTGAGCGAGATGATGGCGTCGAAGGTGTTGAGTGTCGCGATGGTGATCAGGATCGAATTGACCAGGATCGCCGGCCGCATCTGCGGCAGCGTGATGAAGCGGAAGCGCTGCCAGCCATTGGCGCCGTCGACGCTCGCCGCCTCATAGAGCGTCGTGTCGATCGCCTTCAATGCCGCATAGAACACGATCATCGAGAAGGCCGTGCCGCGCCAGACATTGGAGATGATCGACGAGAGCATGGCGATGTTCGGATCCGACAGCCAGGCAACCGGCTGCACATGCATCATCCGCAGCACGCTGTTGATGGCGCCGAATGGTGCTTCGCTGAACAGCATCTGCCAGATCAGGCCGTTGGCGATGCCGGGGATGACCCAGGCGACGAGCACGAGCGTGCGCAGCGCGGTCATGCCATAGAGCCGGCGCCGCTCGCCGCGCATCACCAGCACGGCGATGCCGAGGCCGAACAGCTGCTGGCCGATGACGCTGCCGGCCGTGAACACGAAGGTCGTCCACAGAATGTCCGGCAGGATGGGATTGACGATCAGTGCCCTGATCGAATCGGCGGTGTAGTGCTCTTCGCCACCGCGCAGGCTCGCATTGGTGAAGGCGAGCCGGAACACGTCGATGATCGGATAGAGGTAGAAAACGCCGAGGAGGATCGCCACCGGCAGCAGCCACGAGAACGGATGGTTCTCGATGCGCCTCCTGAGGCTCGTCCGGGCGATGTCGCCTCGTCCGCCCGCCATGGCCGCTCCGGTCATCGTCATGACGGTCATTCCTCCCGCGAAGCTACAGTTACGAAGTCCCGGACAGGCATGCCGGCCGGGACTTCGCGTCGCATCAGAGTGTCGTCAGGCCTCAGAGCCGTGCGTAGGCAGCCTGGACGGCCGCATTCGCGGCGTCGAGAGCAGCTTCCGGCGTCTTGGCGCCGGTCAGCACGTCGCCCATCATGACCTGGATCTGGTTGGAGATCTCAGGATAGATCGGCACGCCCGGCCGAGCCTGGCCGTCGACGAGCGCGGCTGCGAAGGCCTTGTTGGCGTCGGACTTGAAGACGTCGAACTTGTCGTACTGCGCCTTCGAGGTCGGCAGCTGCTGCTGCAGCGCGTTGCCGGCGCCGGAGTAGACCTCCTTGGCGATGGCGGCGCACATCGCGACCTTCTCCGGATCGGACGAGAACGCGCCGATGGTCCAGCCGCCGGTGCCCGTCGAACGCTGGTCCTTGGTCGGGCCAGGGATCGGCGAGAAGGTCCACTTGGCGAATTCTTCCGGCTCCAGCGTGCTCTTGAGCTGAGCGAGCTGCCAGTTGCCGCCGATGAAGAGGGCCGTCGAGCCTGCCGCAGCAGCCGCGTTGAACTCGTCATAATTGACGATCGTGGCAATGCGCTTCGGCGCGGCGCCCGAATCGACGAGGTCCTTGAAGTAGTTGACGGCCTTCAGGAACTTCTCCCGGTTCTCGCCGTCGGCGAAGATCGGCTTGCCACTGTCGTCGACGAGCTTGCCGCCCTGCGCCCAGAAATTCGCCAGCCAGTCGAAGGTGGTGCCCTCCCAGCGGCCGCCATTGACGAGGAGACCTTCCATCCCCTTGTCCTTCGAGGCGATGGCGGCAGCCTTCAGCTCGTCCCAGGTCTGCGGTGCGTCGGCGACGATGTCCTTGTTGCGGTAGAGAACACGCAGGTCGGTATCCCACCACCAGGCGTAGATCTTGCCGTCCTTGCCGGTGATGCCTTCACGAACGAACGGGAACAGGTCGTCGATTTCGGCCTGCGTGAAATACTCGTTGAGCGGCTTCAGCACGCCGGCATTCATGAAGAGCGCGAGCACGAAGCTGTCGACGGCAGCGCAGTCCGGGCCGGTGCCCGACTTCGTCTGCTCCAGCATGCGCGCCTGCTCCTGCCCGATGTTGTCGGACATGCGCTCCAGCTTGATCTGCCAGCCGGGATGCTTCTGGATGAAATCGACGAAGAGCTTCTGGTAGCCCTCGGCCACGTCCGGCAGCGTATTGCCGGGGCCGTCGCCGGTCAGGCGGAAGGAGAGCGTTTTCGGCGCATCGGCCGGCCCGACGCGATCCTTGGTGATCAGGTCCTGGGCCGAGGCGGCGCCGGCGACGAGCGTCGCCACCGTCGCCAGAAGGGCGACGCGGAACTGTCTTCTCATGTCTCGAACTCCTCAAGAAGCTGTTTCCACCCGGGGCAGCCTTGGCCGGCCCGACACGCCTGTTTGCGGCGCTTGAAGGGGAGTAAATCACTTTGCTTTCATTTGAGCAACGTGGAATCGAGCGCCTGGTACAGGGCTGTGGATGCCGGATGGGGCATGGCGCGCAGGCCGGCGGCAGCCCGACAGCGCAAGGCTCTGCCCGCGCCGGGGAGGGCACGGGCGCTTAAGAAAGTCGGAAAGCTGCCCACGAGAGGCGTAGGCCAGCTGAGAGAAGAGCGGGGCGTCAGCCGCGGCGCACGCCGTCGATCAGAGCCGGCAAGGTCTCGTCCCTGAGGGGGGCCGGCAGCAGTTCGGCTGGCAGGTTCTGGTAGGAGATCGGCCGCAGGAAGCGGCGGATCGACAGCGTGCCGACCGAGGTGAAGCGGCTGTCGGCGGTGGCGGGATAGGGGCCGCCATGTACCATGGCGTGGCTGACCTCGACACCGGTTGGCCAACCATTGGCGAGGATGCGGCCGACCCGCCGTTCGAGGATCGGCAGCAGGCGCCGGGCCGCGTCGATATCATCGGCGTCGAGTTGCAGCGTCGCCGTCAGCTGGCCTTCCATGCGCTCAGCCGCCTCAAGCATCGCTTCGATCGTCTCGCAGCGGACGATCATCGACGAAGCGCCGAACACTTCGTGGCCGAGCGCCTCGTCGGCCTCGAATCGCGTGGCATCGGTGAGGAACACGGCCGGCGCCGTGGCATTGGCGTCCGTGCCGTCGCGGCCGCGCGCGAGAACCTGGACATCGGGATGGGAGGCGAGCGCATCGACGCCCTTGTCGAAGGCGGCATGGATGCCGGGTGTCAGCATCGCCTCGGCGTGTTTCAGCGCCAGCGCGGCCTCGACATGGCTGAGAAAGGCCTCGAGCTCCGGGCCCTCGACGGCATAGACGAGGCCGGGATTGGTGCAGTACTGGCCGCTGTCGAGCGCGAGCGAATCGACGAAGCTGCGTGCGATCGCCTCGGTGCGCTCGGCAAGCGCCGCCGGCAGGATGAAGACGGGATTGATGCTGCTCATCTCGGCGTGAACGGGGATCGGCTCGGGCCGTGCCGCTGCGACCGACATCAGCGCAAGGCCGGCGCCGCGCGAGCCGGTGAATCCAACCGACTTGATCATCGGGTGCCGCACCAAAGCGGTTCCGGTTTCGACGGCCCCGTTCAAAAGCGCGAAGATGCCGGCGGGAAGGCCGGCATCCGCCACCGCTCGCTGAATGGCGCGCCCGACCAGTTCGCCGGTGCCCGGATGGGCCGGATGACCCTTGACGATAACTGGACAACCGGCCGCGAAGGCCGCCGCCGTGTCGCCGCCGGCGACCGAAAAGGCCAGCGGAAAGTTGCTGGCGCCGAACACCGCGACAGGACCGACGCCGATCTGGCGCAGGCGGATGTCCGGGCGCGGGAAGGGCGTGCGGTCCGGCAGCGGCGGGTCGATCCGGAGGTCAAGCCATTCCCCAGCCCTGACCACTTTGGCGAACAGGCGCAGCTGGTTGGTCGTGCGGTCTCGCTCGATCCCGAGGCGCCGGCGCGAGAGACCGGTCTCCGCCTCGGCCCGTTCGATTAGCGCATCGCCGAGATCGTCGATCGCCGCGGCAACGCCTTCGAGGAAATGGGCTCTGGTTTCGAGGTCGCTCTCCCGAAATGCGTCGAACGCGCTCCAGGCGAGCCGTGCGGCCCGATCGACATCGGCCTCGTCGGCAAAGCTGAACGCCGGCTCCAGGGGCGCTCCGGTCTTCGGATTGGTCGCGCGGATGCCGGGGAGACCGCCTGAAGCCGCCTCGCCGCCGACCAGAATCTCGCCCGTGATCGTTGCCATGCTTGCAGCCCTCGCGCTTGTTAACCTCCTTTAGATCGATTGGCGTCAGTGCCTCTGCAACCAGCTACGTGGTCGCACCGTATCAAGCGTCAGCGGAACCATTCCGGACGTTTTCCCGTTGCCTTGTCCAAATGCGCGGACTGGCGGAAAGGAGCATAGCGATGATCGACGGCAGCACCGGAACCATCCTCGTGGTCGAGGATGAGCCGATCCTGCGCATGGTCATGAGCGATCACCTCGGCGATCTCGGCTACGCGACAATCGAGGCGGAAGATGCCCGGGCGGCGCTGCCCGTGCTGGGCGGGGATCTGCCCATCGCTCTGATGATCACCGATGTCGATCTGCCCGGCATGGATGGTCGTGCGCTTGCCGATCAGGCGCGGGCCATGCGACCCGGGCTCGGCATCCTGTTTTCGACCGGCGACGTTGCCGGAATCAGGCTATGGCCTGGCTTCGACGCCGCCACGATGAGGGCGATCGGCAAGCCCTTCGAGGTGGAGGACCTGATGCACGCCATCAGCTCCCTGCTCAAGCAGCCGCCCGAGGCGGCGCGCGACGGTCAGTAGGGCGTCTCGCCGGCGTCGGCATTGACGGCCTGGCCGCGGATCAGCATGGCATCATCGGTCAAGAGGAACGAGGTAACCCGCGCGACCTCGATCGGCTGCAGATGGCGGATGAGCTGCTGGCTCAGCATCTTGTCGAAAATGGCCGGCGCGCCTTCGCCCGTGAAGCCCGAATAGGCCTCGGAGACTTCGCGCAGCATTGGCGTTGCGACGCCGCCGGGGCAGACGCAGTTCACATTGATGTCGTGCGGGGCCAACGTTTCCGACAACATGCGCGTCATCGAGATGAGCGCCGCCTTCGAGGCGCTATAGGCCAGCGATTCCTTGTGGCCTTTCTTGCCCGCTTCCGAAGCGATCGAGACGATCGCGCCGCGCGTGCCCTCATTGATCATGCGCTTGGCGACCAGCCGCGAGGCCTCGTAGGCGCCGAAGAGATTGATCTCGAATTGCCGGCGCCAGTCGTCCCAGCTCACCTCGAGCGGATCTGAATGCAGCACGATCGCTGCGCAATTGACGAGGCCGTCGATCGTGCCGAGCGCTTTCGCCGCCGCGTCGATCCCGGCCGTCACCGAGGCTTGCGAGCCGACATCCATCGCGACACCGAAGCAACCCTTGCCTGCGCCGCCGAGTTCCTCGGCCGTGGCCTCCACACTCGCGGGTTTGAGATCGGCGACCACGACGCGCGCGCCCTGCGCCAGCAGGAGGCCGGCGATCGCCTTGCCGATACCGCCAGAGCCGCCGGTCACGATGAAGCCCTTGCCCTCATGGACAGGCAGGATGCGGGGCGTGCGGACCGGGAGCGGCGCGCTCGGGTTGGTGGTCATGTATTTGGACATCGGGAATCCATCTGGGGACAGCTGTTGCCCGGAGGATAGGCATGGCGCCGCGGCGGTCAATCGGAGTTGTCCACCCGGCCACGACTGGCTAAGTTCCCAACCATCGATTGGCATGAGGAGCGCGAGATGAAGGTTCAAGGCCTGGTGATGAGCGGTGCGGCGATGGTCCTGGCCGTCTCGGCGCTGATGACGCAGCCGGCTGCTGCGGCCGATCCGAAGCTCGTCGTCTTCGTCTCGCCCAATCCGATCGGCGTCAACGACTTCCTGAAGCTCGCCAAGGCGGGCACCGAGAAGGCGGCTGCGGCCCTCGGCGGCACGGCCAAGGCTTATGAGAGCACCGATCCGACCACCATCCGCCAGAATCTCGAAGCTGCCGCCAAGGAGGCAGGCGTCGTCGTTGCGGTCGGCTTCGAGTTCAATGATGTGCTGCCGGAAGTGGCGAAGGCTCATCCGGATACGAAGTTCCTGCTCGTCGACAGTTGCCCGCAGACGCTCGCGCCCAACATCTTCTGTTCGGTGTTCCGCGAATATGAGGCGACGTTCCTCGCCGGCGCCGAAGCTGGCCTCACCACGAAGACCGGCAAGGTCGGCGCTATCGGTGCGCTCGATATCCCCTTCCTGCATCGCTACACCGACCCGTTCCTCGCCGGCGCCAAGCACGTCAAGCCGGACGTGCAGACGGCTGAAACGCTCTGGATCGGCGGCAACAATCCGTTCTCCGATCCGGCGCGCGGCCAGCAGCGCGCCGCCGTGCTGGTCTCCGACGATGTCGACCGCGTGATGGCGGCTGGCGCCGGTTCCAATGGCGGCATCTTCAAGGGCCTCGGCGATCTCGATGGCGCGGCTGCCTTTGGCGTCGACGTCAACCAGTGCAAGCAGGCGCCCGGCGCCGTCATGGACAATGTCGAGAAGCGGACCGACGTCGTCATCGAGAAGGGCGTCGCCGGCATCGCCAAGGGCGACCAGCCGCAGGTGGCGGCGCTCGGTCTCGCCGAAGGCGGCATGACGCTGACGGGTCTCGAAGATGGCGTCGCGGAGTCCGGCTGCCTGATCGCCGACTATCCGGATGCGATCGCCAAGGTGAAGGCGCTGCGTGACGAGATCGTCGCCGGCACGCTGAAGGTTGCCGACCCGATGCAGCTCGCCAAGTAAGGGCGCATCATGCAGGCGGTGCCGCGATGATGGCCGGGCCGGCGGGCGTTTCGCCCGAGGTTGAGCTTGAGGCGCGCGGCATCGTCAAGCGCTACGGTCCGCTTCTCGCCAATGACCGGATCGATCTCGTCGTCGCGCGCGGCGAGGTCCATGCCGTGATGGGCGAGAACGGCGCCGGCAAGTCGACGTTGATGTCGATTCTCTACGGATTGCAGCAGCCGGACGCCGGCGAGATCTTTTTGCGCGGCCGCAAGGTCGAATACCGCTCCGCCCTCGACGCGATCGCCGAGGGCATGGGCATGGTCCATCAGGCGTTCAAACTCTTCAATTCGCTGACGGTCTGGGAAAATGTCGTCTACGGCATGGAGCCAAGCCGGTCGGGCTTTATCGACCGGCGGATGGCGATTGCTCGTGTCGGCGAAATCGCCGCCCGCTATCGCCTCGCCGTCGACCCGACGGCTGTGGTCGGCACGCTCTCGGTGGGCGTCCGCCAGCGCGTCGAGATCCTGAAGGCGCTCTATCGCGACGCGCGGATCCTCATTCTCGACGAGCCGACGGCCGTGCTGACGCCGCAGGAGCGCGACGGTCTTTTCGACGTCATTCGCCATCTCGCAGCCGATGGGCGAACCATTCTCTTCGTCACGCACAAGCTGCACGAAGTCATGACCATCACTGGCCGGGTCACGGTGCTGCGCGACGGGCGCGTTGTCGAGCGCATGGCGACGGCCGACACCTCGCCGCGCGAGATCATCCGCGCGATGACCGGCCGTGCCGTCAACCTCAAAGTCGAGAAGTCAATCGCGAAGCCGGGGGCTCCTGTGCTTGTCGCCGAGGACCTGACAGTGCTCTCCGACGATGGTCGGCCGTTGGTCGACCGCGCCTCGCTGTCCATTCGCGGCGGCGAGATCGTGGGGATCGCCGGGGTCGCGGGCAATGGGCAGACCGAATTGATCGAGGCGCTGGCGGGCCTCAGGCCGCCGTTCCGCGGCCGCGTTTCCATCGCCGGGCAGGACGTGACCGCCGCCGGTGTCGATGCGCATCGTGTGGCCGGCCTTGCCTATATCCCGGAGGATCGCGCCGTGACGGGGACGGCGCGCGCCGCGAGCGCCGCCGACAATCTCGCCATGGGTTTCCATCGTCATCCGCCGCTGGCGCGACACGGACTGCTGGACGGGCGGGCGCTGACGGCTGGCGCCAAGGCGATGATCGCGCGCTTCGGCATCAAGATCGGCTCCGAGAAGCTCGCCGTTGGAACCTTGTCCGGCGGCAATTTGCAGAAGGTCGTCGTCGCCCGCGAATTGACGCATCGCGCTCCGCTCCTGATCGCCGAGCAGCCGACACGCGGCGTCGATGTCGGCGCGATCGAGTTCATCCATTCCGAACTCGTCGCCGAGCGTGACCGCGGCGCCGCGGTGCTGCTTGTTTCGGCAGAGCTTTCAGAGATCCTCGCGCTCGCTGACCGGATCCTCGTGATGTATGAGGGCCGCATTCTGGCCGAAGTAGATGCCGCGACCGCAACCGAGGAAGGGCTGGGCCTCCTGATGGCCGGCCGTGTCCAGGAGGCGGCATGACCGGGGCAAGCGCATGAGCGATATTGCCCGCTCGGCCCGGCGCCTGCCGCGCATTCCGCCCGTGCCGCTGGCGATTCTCGTCGGCGTCGTCCTTGGCGGTCTGCTGGTGCTCGTCTCGGGTGGCAATCCCGTCGAGGCCTACACGGCGATCGTCACCGGCGCGCTCGCGTGGGACAATCTCCCGGACACGCTCAACTGGGCGGTGCCGCTGGTTGGCATGACGCTGGTCGCGGCGATCCCGCTGCGCGGCGGCATGATCAATCTCGGCGGCGACGGCCAGATGGTCATCGGCGGGCTCGTCGCAGCATTGGTGCCGCTTTACATTCCGGGGCCGGGTCCGCTGCTGATCGTCGTCGCCATCCTCGCGGCCATGCTGGCGAGCGGCCTCTATGCGACCATCGCGGCCTGGGGTGAGACCCGGCACGGCATTCCGATGCTAATTTCGAGCCTTCTGCTTTCCTATCCGGCGATCGGCATCTGCTCCTATATTGTGGGTTTCCCGCTGCGCGACACGACGACGGGCCTCGCGCAGACCGCGATGGTCCCAGAGGCCGTGCGGCTGCCCGTGCTTTCGGGCCCGCTCAATGCCGGCCTCCTGATCATGGCGGTCGTTGCCATTCTGGTCGTCCTCTATGACCGCTTCACCGTTGGCGGCTATGAGTTGCGCATGCGCGGGCTCAATGCGCGCTTCGCAGGCTATGGTGGGGTGCCGCTGGCGAGGCAGATGACCGGCGTCATGTTTGCGAGCGGCGCTATTGCCGGGCTCGTCGGTGCGCTGATCGTGCTCGGCTCGCAGTTCCGCTTCCAGGATGGCGCGCTGCTCTCGCCGGGCTACACCTGGTCGGGCCTGATGGCGGCGCTCCTTGCCGGCGGCGAGCCGCTTGGCGCCATTCTCGCGGGTGCCTTCTTCGCAGCCCTTCAAACCGGCGGCTTCGCCATGCAGCGCGAAACGTCGATCCCGCGCGTGCTGACCATGGTGCTGCAGTCGATCATCATCCTCTTCCTCGCCATTCGCCATGGTGTCGGGCGGCGGCGGGAGACGCGCTGATGCTGGATTTCATCACGCCTTTCCTCGTCAATTCGGCGGTGCAGGCGATCACGCCATTGCTGCTGGCGGCGCTCGCCGGCACGCTTTGCGGGCGGGTCGGCGTCTTCAACATGGCGCTCGAAGGCCAGATGCTGGTCGGCGCCTTCGCTGCAGTGGTTGGCTCCTATGCAACCGGCAGCGCGCTCGGCGGCATCGCCGCGGCCATGCTGGCGACCGTCGCCTTCTCGCTGATCCTGGCCTATGGCGTCACGGTCTTCCGCGGTGACGCGGTGGTTATCTGTGTCGGCATGAACCTGCTCGCCTCGGGCCTCACCGCCTATCTGCTGCGGCAGATGTTCGGCGTCAGCGGCACATTCAGCGATCCCGCAATCGTCGGGCTGGAAAAGATCCGCATCGCCGCCATCAATGGCTGGCCGGTTATCGGCTGGATCTTCTCGCGCCAGACGGCGCTGACATGGGTCGCTTGGATTCTGGTCGCGGTCGTCACGGTGGTGATGTTCCGCACGCCGCTTGGCCTGCGCTTGCGCGGGGTCGGCGAAGACCCCGAGGCGGCTGAAACCATGGGCGTCGACGTCACGCGCTACCGCATCATCACCGTGCTGGTCGCCGGCGCCATCGTCGGCCTTGCCGGCGCGCAGCTCTCGCTCGGAACGGTCAGCATCTTCTCCGAGGATATGAGCGCCGGCCGCGGCTGGATCGCCGTCGTCGCCGTGATGCTCGGCCGCAATCATCCGCTCTGGGCGGCGCTCGCCTGCGTGCTCTTCGGTTTTGCGGACGCCTTTTCGGTTCGCCTGCAGGGCCAGGGCCTGCCCAACCAGGTCACCGACGTCGTGCCTTATGTGGTGACACTGGTGGCGCTGGTGTTGACGCATACCAAGCGGCGCCGCCGCCAGGACCCGACCATCACCGCTTCGCCTTGAGAAAGACAGCCATGACCGAACCCTGCCGCATCATCCTCGACGTCGACACTGGCATCGACGACGCCATGGCGATCTTCTATGCCCTCCGCCGCCCCGGCATTAAGCTTGAAGCGCTGACCACGACCTTCGGCAATACCGACACGTCGATCGCGACCGAGAATACGCTGAAGATCCTCGAACTGCTCGGCCGCCCGGAGATTCCGGTTGCGCCCGGCGTCGGCCGTTCGCTGATCCGCCCCTACAAGCGTATGGCCGATCACGTCCACGGCTCCAACGGTCTCGGCGATGTCGACCTGCCCGCGCCGACGATCAAGGCTGTCGACGAGCACGCGATCGACCTGATGATCCGTCTCGTCAAGGAGAACCCCGGCGAAATCACGCTGGTGCCGGTCGGCCCGATCACCAATGTGGCGCTCGCGCTTACCAAAGCTCCCGAGATCGCGAAGCTCGCCAAGGGCATCGTCATCATGGGCTCGACGATCTTCCATCCGGGCATTCATGGCCCAATCGCGCCGATGGTCGACGCCAACTTCGCCAATGATCCCGAGGCGGCGCATATCGTGCTGCAGGCCGGCGCCAATGTGACGCTGGTCGGCATGGACGTCACCATGACGACGCTGCTCTCGACCGACATGATGGCCGACATCGTGGCGGCGGGTGATCCGGCCTCGCAGACCCTGATGAAGATCACCGAGTTCTATGTGAACTCCTACAAGACGATGTATCCGGGTATCAAAGGCTGCGGGCTGCACGATCCGCTCGCTGTCGCGATCGCCGAGGATCCGAGCCTCGCGACCATGGAGCGGATGTATGTCGACATCGAGCTGCATGGCGAACTGACACGCGGCCAGACAGTCGCCGACCGCCGCCGCACGGCCAATGACCTTCACAACGCCAATGTCTGCATGGCAATCGACCGGCCGCGCTTCGAGGCCGATTTCGTGGCCTTGATGAAGAACGCCGCCTGAAACGGCGATCGCTGCATCGACGCCCGGCATCGTCATGCGCCGTTCACACGATCAGCCTGTCATGCCAGGCTGATCGTCGGCGGACAATGGAAGCGGGCTCGTCGTGAAATTCATCGAGACGTTTGATTTTCTGCAGTTTCTCGACACGCTTGTCAGCTTCACAGCTGCCTTCGTTCTCGGCGCTCTGATCGGTGCCGAGCGTCAATACAGGCAACGCACAGCGGGGCTCCGGACCAATGTTCTGGTTGCGGTCGGCGCCGCCGCCTTCGTCGATCTCGCGCAGCGCATCGCCGGGACGGCCGAGGCGGTCCGCGTGATCTCCTATGTGGTCTCAGGCATCGGCTTTCTCGGTGCCGGCGTGATCATGAAGGAGGGCATGAATGTCCGCGGGCTCAACACGGCGGCGACGCTGTGGTGCTCGGCTGCCGTCGGCGCTTGCACCGGGACGGACATGCTGGCCGAAGCGGCGCTGCTGACCGTGTTCGTCCTCGCCGGCAACACGCTGCTGCACCCAGTCGCGGCGCTGATCAACCGCGCGCCGCTCGCCGACAGCGTCGCCGAGGCGACCTATGAGGTGCGCCTTCTCGTCGAGGCCGGCGCCATGGCGGATCTCCGCGACCGTCTCGTCGAGCGGCTGGAGGCGGCCAAATATCCCGTCGGCGATGTCGATGTCGTCGACCGTGACAATGATGTCGTCGAACTTGTCGCGACGCTTGTCAGCACGTCGGTCGAAAAGAAGGAACTCGATGCCGTGACGCGGGGCCTGTCGCTGTTGCCGGCCGTGCGCCATGCGAGCTGGGAAGGCAGCACGACCGACTAAGCTGCATCGCCGCGGGGTTGCCGCGGCGATGCGATAATGTGGACCGGCGGTCAGTCCGACGTCTTCACTTCGCTGCCGTCTTGGCTCCACCGCGTGTGGAACTTGCCGGGCTTGTCGAGGCGGCCATAGGTGTGCGCGCCGAAATAATCGCGCAGGCCCTGCAGAAGATTGGCGGGGCCGCGCGCGCGGCGCAGGCCGTCATAATAAGCGAGCGACGAGGCGAAGGCCGGAACCGGAATGCCCTCGGCGACCGCGAGGCCGACAACCTTGCGCCAGCTTGCCTCGGCCTTGATGACTGCATCGGCGAAATAATCCTGCAGCAGCAGGTTGCCGCCGCCCGTGCCGGCCGCATAGGCCTCGCGGATGCGGTTCAAGAAGCGGGCACGGATGATGCAGCCGCCGCGCCAGATCGTCGAGATCTCGCCGAGCTTCAGTTCCCAGCCATATTGCTCGGCGGCGACCTGAAGCTGCTCGAAGCCCTGCGCATAGGCGACGATCTTGGAGGCATAGAGCGCGTCCTTGATCGCGTCGATTTCGGCTTTGGACGGCGTCCGCTTGGCAACCGCGCTATGCGGGTAGCGAGCTTCAACGGCAGCGCGCTCGGCGCGGCGGGCGGAGAGGGCGCGGGCAAACACAGCCTCGGTGATCGAGGTGAGCGGAATGCCGAGATCAAGCGCCGACTGCGCCGTCCAGCGTCCGGTGCCCTTCTGCTCGGCCTCGTCGACGATCGAATCGACCAGCGGCTTGCCGGTGTCGTCGACCTTGCGCAGCACGGCCGCGGTGATCTCGATGAGATACGAGTTCAGCTCGCCCTCGTTCCAGTCCGCAAAGATGTCGGCGATGGCGGGAGATTCAAGGCCGTAGACCGTCTTGAACAGGTCATAGGCCTCGGTGATCAGCTGCATGTCGGCATATTCGATGCCGTTATGCACCATCTTGACGAAGTGGCCGGAGCCCTCGGTGCCGATATAGGTGCAGCATGGCTCGCCATCGACCTGTGCCGCCATCTTGGTGACGATCGGCTCGATGCGGGCATAGGCCTCGCGCGTGCCGCCCGGCATCATGCTGGGGCCTTCGAGCGCCCCTTCCTCGCCGCCCGAAACACCCATGCCGATGAAGCGCAACTTCTTTTCGGTCAGGTAATGGAAGCGGCGATTGGTGTCGGTGAACAGCGAATTGCCGCCATCGATGATGATGTCGCCCTCGTCGAGATGCGGGATCAGTTCCTCGATCACCTGGTCGACCGGCTTGCCGGCCTTGACCATGATGATGATCGGGCGGGGCCGCGCGATCGAGGCGACGAAATCGGGGATCGTCTTGGCAGGGGAGAAGCGGCCCTCGCTGCCATGCTCGGCGATCAGCTCGTCGGTCCGCTCGCCATGCCGGTTGAAGACCGCAACGCCGAAGCCCTTGCGCGCCGCGTTACGGGCGAGATTCGCACCCATCACGGCGAGCCCGAGCACGCCAATATCAGCCAGTTCAGTCACACTATCCACCCTGAGGCTGTGGTTCGGAAATCCGGAGGCGGACCTTACAACGTCAAAGCGGGCTGGGCTATCCGGATTGAACCGATTGAATGGATCGTGACCTCTGTCGGCTCCATCCGGGCGCGGGTCGCGAAATAGTTCGCCGGGCGATGTCACGCGGGGCGCCTCCGTCTCGTCTTTCAGTGATCAACCCCAAGGAGACGTCCATGTCTGAACGACTGAGCTTCCACACGGCCTCGCCCGAGGCGGTCAAGGCGATGCTCGCGCTGAGTGCCTATGTCGCCGATTGCGGCATCGAGCGCAGCCTGGCCGAGCTGGTGAAGATCCGCGCCTCGCAGATCAATGGCTGCGCCAACTGCCTGCACATGCACACGGCGGACGCGCGAAAGGCCGGCGAGAGCGAGGCGCGCATCTATCTCCTTACCGCCTGGCGCGAATCGCTGCTCTACACGCCGCGCGAGCGGGCGGCGCTCGCCTGGACGGAGGCGCTGACGAAGCTTTCGGAGACCAACGCTCCCGACGAGGACTATGCCGCGCTGGCGGCCCATTTCTCGCCGAAGGAACAGGTGGACTTGACCCTGATCATCAATGTGATCAACAGCTGGAACCGGCTCGCCGTCGGCTTCCGCACCGTGCACCCCAATGATCGGCGCGCCGCCGCGAAAGCGGCCGCATGAGGCAGGAATGATCGACACGTCGGCGCGTGAGTTCGAGCAGCAGCGCCCGTTCCTGACGGGGCTGGCCTATCGCATGCTCGGCTCGCTCGCCGACGCGCAGGACATCGTGCAGGACGCCTTCCTGCGCTGGCATGAACGCGCGAACGTCAACATCGACAGCCCGCGCGCTTTTCTGGCGACGGTGGTGACGCATCTCTGCCTCGACCGCCTGCGTTCGGCCCGACATCGCCGCGAAACCTATGTCGGCCCTTGGCTGCCGGAGCCGCTGATCGAGCGCCTCGGCGTCGAGCCGGATCCACCCGACAACCGCATCGACGCGCCGGTGGCGCTGATGCTGGCGCTGGAGCGTCTGTCGCCGCTGGAGCGCGCGGCTTTCGTGCTCCACGATCTCCTCGACATCGATATGGCCGAACTGGCGGCCGCGCTGCAGAGAAGTCCCACCGCCTGTCGGCAGTTGCTGGCGCGCGCCCGCGGCCATGTCGGCGAGGCGAAGGCGCGCTTTCCCATCGGCCGGGAGGAGGGGGCTCGCGTCGCCGCGGCCTTCTTCGAGGCGATCCGCACGGGGAGGGTCGAGCCGCTGCGCGATCTGCTTGCCGCGTCCGCTGTGCTCCAGGCAGACGGAGGCGGCAAGGTCACGGCGGTTCTCAATCCCATCAACGGTGGTGACCGGATCTTCCGCTTCTTTCGCGGTGTGACCGCCAAGCCGGCAGGCTTACCGCAAGCCTGGTCCGGCCCGCTGCTCATCTCCGGATTGCCGGGTTATGTGTCGATCGACGCGGCTGGCATCCTGCAGACGACGAGCTTTGCCGTGGAGGCGGGGCAGATCGTCGCGATCTTCATCATCCGCAACCCCGACAAGCTGTCCGGGCTCGCCGGTCTCGCCAGCTTGCCCGCCAGCGGATCGTCATGAGCGGCCCTCTGGGTCCGGCCGCGCGAAATCCCGCGACATGGCACCGGAAGACATGCCACGCTCGGCCGTTGGAATGACGAACGGGGCTCGAAGTGGATTCGCCGAAATATGATCGCTGGGAAATTGCATCGCTGGTTCTGGCCGGTCTCGCCCTCTGGCTCGTGCTCGATCTGCACATTCTCTCGGTGCTGTTGTCCGGATTGCTCGTCTACGAACTCGTCGACCTGACCGTGCCATCCTTCCGCCGCCTCGGCGTCAACACCGCCGTGGCCAAGACGATCTCGATCGCCGTCATGACCTCGGCGGTCGCCGGGGCGCTGCTCGTGCTCTCGCTCTGGATCGGATCCTTCATCGCGGCCGGAGGCCAGCCGATCCAGGAACTGATGTCGCAGATGGCCATCGCGCTGGAGCATATCCGGCCGAGCCTGCCGCAGGGCGTCGCCGACTTCCTGCCGGCCGATATCAATGCGCTGAAAGCGCTCGGTGTCGAATGGCTGCGCGGGAATGGCCGTCAGGTTGCGTCCATCGGCCAGGATGTCGGCCGGCTGACGGTTCACATCATCGTCGGCATCGCGATCGGCGCGCTGGTCGCCTTCTCGCATGAGATGGGCGAGCAGGTGCTTGGTGGCACCGGCGGCCGTCGGGCGCCGCTCGCCGATGCCGGAAGGCGCCGCTGCCGCAACCTCGCCACGGCCTTTCGGCAGGTCGTCTTTTCGCAGGTACGAATCTCGGCCGTGAACACGGTCTTGACCGGCATCTTCCTGGTGGTGGTGATGCCGCTCTTCGGTGTGCCGCTTCCGCTCGCCAAGACGCTGATCGTGGTGACCTTCGTCGTCGGACTGCTGCCGGTCATCGGCAACCTCATCTCCAATACGGCGATCGCACTCGTCGCGCTCAGCGTATCTCCCTATGCGGCGGTCGGTGCACTAGCGTTCCTGATCGGCATTCACAAGCTCGAATATTTCCTGAACGCCGCGATCATCGGGTCGCGCATCAATGCGCGGGCCTGGGAGTTGCTGATCGCCATGATCGTGATGGAGGCGGCGTTCGGCGTGGCAGGGCTCATCGCCGGGCCGGTGTTCTATGCCTTCGCCAAGCAGGAACTGAAGAACGCCGGAGCCATATAGGCCGGCTCGCGCGATCGCGCCGATGGTATCCCACAACAAAAAAAAGGCGCCGCATGTGCGGCGCCCTTTCTCTAGTCAGTTTGATCGGTCTCAGTCCGCCTTGAGCGGAACCTTCGGCACCAGGCCGCCGCGCTTCGGCGGGGTCTTTTCCGCCGCTGGCTTCTTGGCTGCGGCAGGCTTGCGCTTCGGACGCGCGGTCTTGGCCTTGGCCTCTTCAGGCTCGGGCTTCGGCGTCACCGGGGCATCCTCAAGCGGCTCGAGCTTTAGCCCGGTCTCGCCGTTTTCCTTCGTCTCGACCGTGACCTTGACCGTGCCGCCCTTGCGCAGTCGGCCGAACAGAACCTCGTCAGCCAGCGGCTGCTTGATGTTCTGCTGGATCACGCGGCCAAGCGGCCGTGCGCCCATCTGGCGGTCGTAGCCCTTCTCGGCCAGCCAATCGATCGCCTCCGAGGAGAGATCGAAGGTGACGCCGCGATCGGCGAGCTGAGCCTCCAGCTGCATGACGAACTTCTGCACGACGTTGCGGACAACCTCGATTGGCAGATTGCCGAACTGGACGATCGCATCGAGACGGTTGCGGAATTCCGGGGCGAACAGGCGGTTGATCGCCTCCTGGTCGTCGCTGTCGCGCTGCGAGTTCTTGAAGCCGATCGCCGGCTTGGCGAGATCGGCCGCGCCCGCATTGGTCGTCATGATGAGGACGACATTGCGGAAGTCGACCTGCTTGCCGTTGTGGTCGGTCAGCTTGCCGTGATCCATCACCTGCAACAGGATGTTGAACAGGTCCGGATGCGCCTTCTCGATCTCGTCGAGCAGCAGCACGCAATGCGGATGCTGGTCGACGCCATCGGTCAGGAGGCCGCCCTGGTCGAAGCCGACATAGCCGGGCGGGGCGCCGATCAGCCGTGAGACCGTGTGACGCTCCATATATTCCGACATGTCGAAGCGGATCAGCTCGACGCCGAGGCTGGCAGCGAGTTGCTTCGCAACTTCGGTCTTGCCGACGCCGGTCGGGCCCGCGAACAGATAGGAGCCGATCGGCTTCTCCGGCTCGCGGAGACCGGCGCGCGCCAGCTTGATCGCCGACGTGACCTGCTCGATCGCGCGGTCCTGGCCGTAGACGACGCGCTTCAAAGTCGTCTCAAGCGACTTCAACACCTCGGAGTCGTTCTTGGAGATCGTCTTCGAGGGGATACGCGCCATCGTGGCGATCGTGTCCTCGATCTCCTTGACGCCGATCGTCTTCTTCCGCTTGCCCTCGATGACCAGCATCTGCGATGCGCCGGTCTCGTCGATCACGTCGATCGCCTTGTCCGGCAGCTTGCGGTCATGGATATAGCGCGCCGAAAGCTCGACCGCCGCCTTGATGGCGTCGTTCGTGAAGCGCACGCGGTGGAAATCCTCGAAATAGGGCTTGAGGCCCTTCAAGATCTCGATCGCGTCCGGAACCGTCGGCTCGTTGACGTCGATCTTCTGGAAGCGGCGGACGAGCGCCCGGTCCTTCTCGAAGAACTGCCGGTATTCCTTATAGGTGGTCGAGCCGATGCAGCGGATCGAGCCGCCGGCCAGCGCCGGCTTCAGCAAGTTGGATGCGTCCATGGCGCCGCCGGAGGTGGCACCGGCGCCGATCACCGTATGGATCTCGTCGATGAACAGGATCGAGCCCGGATACTCCTCGATCTCCTTGACGACCTGCTTCAGCCGCTCCTCGAAATCGCCGCGATAGCGAGTTCCGGCGAGCAGCGTGCCCATGTCGAGCGAGAAGATGGTGGAGCCCGCCAAAACGTCCGGCACGTCGCCTTCGACGATCCGCTTGGCGAGACCTTCGGCGATCGCCGTCTTGCCCACGCCGGGGTCGCCGACGAAGAGCGGATTGTTCTTCTGCCGGCGGCAGAGGATCTGGATCGTGCGCGCAATCTCGCTGTCGCGGCCGATCAGCGGGTCGATCTTGCCCTTCTTGGCCTTCTCGTTGAGGTTGACGCAATAGGCGTCAAGCGCGTCGGCCTTCTTCTTGGAGTTTTCGTCGCGGCTTTCGACCGTCGCCGCATCGTCGTCGACGCCGCGCACCGGACGGCTCTCGCTCATGCCGGCTCGCTTGGCGATGCCATGCGAGATGTAGTTGACCGCGTCATACCGCGTCATGTCCTGCTCCTGCAGGAAATAGGCGGCATGGCTCTCGCGCTCGGCGAAGATCGCGACGAGCACGTTGGCGCCGGTCACTTCTTCGCGACCGGATGACTGGACATGGATGACGGCGCGCTGGATCACGCGCTGGAAGCCGGCGGTGGGCTTGGAATCCTCTTCCGGCCCATGCGCGAGATTGGCAAGCTCGGTGTCGATGTAATCGACGAGGCTGCGCTTCAGCATGTCGAGATCGACATTGCAGGCGCGCATGACGGCGGCCGCGTCCTGATCCTCGATCAGCGCCAGCAGCAGATGTTCAAGCGTTGCATATTCCTGATGGCGCTCGTTTGCGAAAGCGAGAGCCTGATGAAGTGCCTTTTCGAGGCTGCGGGAGAATGACGGCACGTTAGGACCTCACTTCCTTTCCATCACGCATTGCAGCGGATGCTGGTGTTTGCGCGCGAAATCCATCACCTGGGTGACCTTGGTCTCGGCCACTTCATAGGTGAAGACCCCACACTCCCCCATGCCATGCTGATGAACGTGCAGCATGATCTGCGTCGCTTCTTCCCTGGTCTTGTTGAAGAACCGCTCGAGTACATGCACGACGAATTCCATCGGCGTGTAGTCGTCGTTGAGCAGCAGCACGCGATAAAGGCTCGGCCGTTTGGTTTTCGGCCGTGTCTTGGTGGCGATACCGATGGACGGATCGCCATCCTCGGGTCGACGATTATCCTTGCTCATCTGAAACCGATCGCGCGTCGTATGAAGGGAATCCTGCCGAGAATCTCGCTGCAGCGCAATCGTTAGTTTGACGATCCGGCGCTGCCTTGCCGAAACGGCCTGACAGGGGGGTGATACGGCCTATATGGGATCGGCGGTCGCCGTTAAAAGAGCCGCGCCACGCACCGCGTCAGAGCGGCGCAATCGCGTGGAACCAGCTCCCCGAAACCGAACCGCGCTGCCCGCCGGCTGCGCCGAGCGCGACGCCCCGCGCGTCCTCGATCGTCGCAAAGGGCGCGTCCTGCCCAGCCTCGACGATCGTCGAATAATGGAACTCGTGCCCCGCGATCTGCGCGCCGGCGGCACCGAGGGCGCAGTCGGCCGACAGCGTCGCCGTCCGGTAGCCAAGATGCAGCCGCCGCGTCGCAAAGCTCGTCACATGATCGAGCAGTCCCGCCATTTCGTGACGGGTTCCGCTCGCGTCGATCAGCGCGCGCCCGAGCACCATGTGGCCGCCGCATTCGCCATGCACCCGCCGTGTTGCCCCGAAGTGGCGGAGGCCAGCGAGGAAACTCGTCGCGCCCGCGAGCCGCCCGGCATGGAGTTCGGGATAGCCGCCCGGCAGCCAGCAGGCGTCGCATGCCGGCTCGGGGGCTTCATCGGCCAGCGGCGAGAAGGGAACGATGGTTGCGCCCTGCCGCCGCCAGCCCTCCAGAACATGCGGATAGATGAAGGAAAACGCGTCGTCGCTGGCAAGCGCGATCCGCATGCCGGGCGGCGGCAGTGCGGGCATCGCTGAGTGAAGAGCCGCAATCTGTGGGGGCCGCGCGAGCGCAACGAGTGCGTCGAGATCGACATGGCGGGCGAGGCAATCGGCGGCGGCTCCGATCCGCCTCGCGAGGTCGCCCTGCTCGCCGGCTTGAACGAGGCCGAGATGCCGTTCCGGCAAGGCAAATGCAGCGTCGCGGGGCAGGCTGCCGAGGATCGGCAGGCCGAGCGGCGCGACGGCCTCGGCGATGAGGGCGCGATGGCGTTCACTGCCGACGCGATTGAGGATCACCCCGGCGACCCGGACGTCAGCATCATGCAGCATCAGCCCGCGCAAGATCGCGGCCACGGTCTGCGACTGGCCCGAAACGTCGAGAATGATCACCACCGGCAGGCGAAAGCGCGCGGCGAGGTCAGCAGTTGCGCCGCGCGCGCCCGCCGGCCCGCCGACGCCGTCGAAAAGGCCGAGCGCGCCCTCGATCATCAGGAGGTCGGCACCATCGCCGGCCCGCGCCGCCAGCCCGTCGAGAAGCGCCGGCGGCATGGCCCAGCTATCGAGATTGAAGCTCGCTCGCCCGCTGGCCACGGCGTGAAAGCTCGGGTCGATATAGTCGGGACCGTTCTTGGCACCGGCAACTATGAGGCCGCGTCGCCGGAGCGCTGCGATCAGTGCAGCGGTCACGATCGTCTTGCCCTCGCCGGAGCGGATCGCCGAGAGGATGAGTCCCCGGACCGTCATCGGACCTCGAGGCAGCGCCGGGCGCTGGCGATGAGCGGAAGCATGGCCGACTTTCGTGACGGACGCGGTTAGCGGCGGTATAGATGGCGCTGTGTCGGATAATCAACACCCCGTTGGCGCACCGGATCAAGACGGCATTCCCGCCGGGCCGCTGAGACGCGGCTGGACGACGGGCAGTTGCGCCGCAGCCGCTGCCAAGGCTGCCTATGCGGCGCTCCTGACCGGAGAGTTTCCCGATCCAGTCGAAATTCCGCTGCCGCGTGGTGGCCGAGCGGGTTTCAGCTTGGCCGAAACGCGCCTTGAGGACGACAGGGCCAGCGCCGGCATTGTCAAGGATGCGGGCGATGACCCCGACGTTACGCATGGCGCCTTGGTGATCGCCACGATCCGCGCGCTGCCGGCAGGAAGCGGACTGCGCTTCAAGGCGGGCGCCGGCGTTGGTACCGTGACGCGGCCTGGCCTCGCTCTCCCGCCGGGCGAGCCGGCGATCAATCCGGTGCCGCGCGCGATGATCTCGGCGGCGCTGGCGGAGGTCTCTGATGGGGCACTCGATCTTGAAGTCGAGATCGCGATCCCCGGCGGGGAAAAGCTGGCCGAGCGAACGCTGAATGGTCGTCTCGGCATCATCGGCGGGCTTTCGGTGCTCGGCACGACGGGCATCGTCATTCCCTTTTCCTGCTCGGCGTGGATTCACTCGATCCATCGCGGCATCGACGTCGCCCGCGCGACAGGCCTTGCCCATGTCGCCGGCTCGACCGGCTCGACCTCGGAAGCGGCCGTCAAGGCGCTCTACGAACTGCCCGATCCGGCACTGCTCGAAATGGGCGATTTCGTCGGCGGCATGCTCAAATACCTGAAGGCCCATCCGGTCGATCGCGTCACCATCGCCGGCGGCATCGGCAAGATGGCGAAGCTCGGCCAGGGGCTGCTCGACCTGCACTCGAAGCGCGGCAGCGTCGATCTTGACCACCTCGCGCAGCTTGCCGTCAACGTGGGCGGCAGCACGGCGCTGGCGGATCGCATCAAGACAGCCAATGTCGCGGCCGAGGCCTTCACGCTGGCAACCGGCGAGGGCGTCGATCTCGGCAAGGCAATCGCCGAGGCCGCTTTGACAACCGCCGCCAAGGCTGTCGCGGGCGCCCCGATCCAGCTTGATGTGGTCGTGTTCGACCGTCAGGGACGTCTGGTCGGCCGGGCGGGATAAAGCCCCCGGGGCGTCAGTCCTCGACGCCGCCGCGATAGCGGCGGACATAATCGGGGCTGTAGAGGGCGCTGTCCGCAAATCCTTCCGCCGCGAGGGCCGGTCCGACAAGGATCGTCGCGGTGCGATCGATTCCTGTGCCGTCAAGGGCCGCCTCAATCGTTCCAAGGGTTGCGCGGATGATGGTCTCGTCGGGCCAGCTCGCGCGGAAGACGACCGCAACCGCGCCCTCGGCCCCATAGAATGGCAGCAATTCGCCGACGACGCGCGGCAGGGCCTGAATGGCGAGATGCAGGACGAGCGTCGTTCCCGTTGCGGCGAACGCGGCAAGCGTCTCCCGCTCCGGCATGGCGGAGGCTCGGCCGGAGACGCGGGTGAGCACGACGCTTTGTGCGATGCCGGGCACGGTCAGCTCGCGTCCAAGCGCGGCGGCCGCCGCCGCAAAGGCCGGAACGCCGGGCGTCAGCGTATAGGGAATGCCGCGCTTCTCCAGCCGGCGGGTCTGTTCGGCCACAGCCGAATAGATCGAGAGATCGCCGGAATGCAGCCGTGCGACGTCAAGCCCGGCTTCGTGCGCGGCGACATATTCAGCTTCGATCGCGTCGAGATCGAGCGGCGCGGTATTTACCTTGCGCGCGCCCGGCGGGCAGAAATCGAGCAGCGCCGCTGGCACGATCGAGCCGGCATAAAGGCAAACGGGGCAGCGCGCGATCAGGTCTCGGCCCCGCAAGGTGATGAGGTCGGCGGCGCCCGGCCCGGCGCCGATGAAATGCACGGTCATAAAGCGCCCTCCGAATCGTCGCCGCTGGCCGCGATGGCGCAGGTCGCCATGCCCGCAACGCGGCGCGGCGCGATCAGCCGGGCGCCGTCGCCGGCCGCCGCGAGCGCCGCCGCTTCGGCCACCGAGGGCACCGCGAACAACGCCACAACCCGCTCGGAGCGGGTGATGGCCTTTTCGCCCGCGATCTGCAGTTCGCGCGCCGGCACCAGCACGAGCGGACATCCGAATGCCGCGGCGGCGGCGGCGATGCCGTCCTCGCCGCCCTTTTCCGCTGCCGTCGCGATGAGGTCGAGCTGGCCGGGTGTCAGCGTCGCCGCTTCCAAGGCGTGGGCGATCGCCGCCAGAATGTCCTCCTGCGGCGCGCCCTTCCGGCAGCCGATCCCGGCGACGATCATGGCTTCACCCATGTCCATTGCGTGATCGGGCGGGCCGGTTCCCAGGCTGTCATGCCCGCAAGCGGCAGCGCGCGGTCGATGGCGATGCGGATCAGCGATCCGCCGTGCTCGGCATGGGCGGCGAGCACAAGCCGCTCCGTCTCGAGCGTCACCGCGTTGATGACCAGCCGGCCAGCGGATGCCAAAGCGGCCATGGCCGTGTCGAGGACGCCGGGCCGCGAGGCGCCGCCGCCAATGAAGATCGCGTCGGGCACGGACAGTCCGGCAAGCGCTTCCGGGGCGCTTCCCTCGACCACAGCAAGGCCGGGCACGCCGAAGGCCTCGGCATTGCGGCGGATGCGCTCGGCGCGATCGGCGCGCGGCTCGATGGCGATGGCGCCAAGCGACCGGTCTGCCAGCATCCATTCGATACCGATCGAACCGGAGCCAGCGCCGATGTCCCACAGCCGCTGTCCCGGCCGGGGCGCGAGCGCGGAGAGCGTCAGGGCGCGGATCTCGCGCTTGGTAATCTGGCCGTCGTTTTCGAAGAGGGTATCGTCGAGCCCGGCGCTCAGCTGGAGGAGACGCGCGTTCGTCGCCGCCCGCGGCTCGATCGCCAGCAGGTTGAGCGGATGGATGCCATCAAGGTTGAACGCCCCGGCCGTGGCCTGCCTGATGCGCTCATCCGGGCCGCCCAGCGCCTCCAGCACGGTGATACGCGTCGCACTGAAGCCGCTGTTTGCAAGAAGCTCTGCAATGGATGCGGGGGCCGCCTCGTCAGAGGTGAGCACCAGGAGACGGTTGCCGGGCAGAAGATGCGGGCGGATCAGCGCCAGCGGCCGTCCATGCAGCGACAGCGTCGTGACGTCAGCCAACGCCCAGCCGAGCCGGCTTGCGGCAAGGCTGAAGGCCGAGGGCGCTGGCAGCGACCGATATTCCTCCGGCGCGAGCGCCTTGGCGATGACATTGCCGACGCCGTAGCAAAATGGATCGCCCGAGGCGAGCACGACTGAGGGCAGGCCGCGCCGCTCCAGCATGGGGGCGATTGAAAAAGGCGTCGGCCAGGCGATCGCCTCGCCGGCAATGAGGTCACGGGCGAGCGCCAGATGTCGCTTGCCGCCGAAGACGAAGCGCGCACTAGAGATGGCGCGAGCGGCGCGGGGAGAAAGCCCGTCGTGTCCATCCTCGCCGATACCGACGATGGACAGCCACCGCTCCGCCGGGGCAGGGTCGGCACTCACGCGAGGGACCTCCCGGACAGGCGATGGCAACCAGACTGCTCATTCTCGGCGGAACGACGGAAGCGCGGGCGCTCGCCGCGCGCATCGCGGCGTTGCCCAATTATAGCGCCGTCCTGTCCCTTGCCGGCCGCACGGTTTCGCCGCTGGCGCAGGCGGTGCCGGTCCGCGTCGGTGGCTTCGGCGGTGTGGCCGGTCTCACGGCCTATCTGAAGGCTGAGCGGATTGACGCGCTCGTCGTCGCGACACATCCCTTCGCGGCGCGCATCGCGGAAAACGCGACGCTGGCGGCGCGCGATGCCGGCATTCCGGCCGTGAGGCTGCTTCGCCCGCCGTGGACGCCCGGTGCCGGCGATGACTGGCGGCTTTTCCCCTCGCTCGAAAGCCTGGTCGAGAGGCTCGGCGAAACGCCGCGCCGGCTGCTGGTCACGATCGGCCGGCAGGAGGCGCATGCCTTCGCCGCCGCGCCGCACCACAGTTACTGGTTCCGCAGTATCGAGCCGATCGAGCCGCCGCTCAGGCTTCCCAACGCCGAATTCCTGCTGGAGCGGGGGCCGTTCACCATCGAGGACGAAATCGCGCTTCTCAGCCGGCACCGGATCGACGTCCTCGTGACCAAGAACAGCGGCGGCGATGCGACGCGGGCAAAGCTCGATGCCGCACGAGCGCTCGGCATCCCCGTGCTGATGGTCGATCGGCCGCCGGCGAGCGGCCTGTCGGAGGTCGGCACAGTCGATGCGGTGCTCGACTTTCTCGATCATCACGCCCCTCCCGCCGAACGCGGCGCATAGACCAGCGGCGGCAGATCGGGCCGCGCGATGATGCGCGTTTCAGTCGAGCCGACGATGATCAGCGTCGCCATGTCGGCGCTTTGCGGGTCGGCCTCTCCCAGCGTCGCGATGACGACCCGTTCGTCCGGCCTGCCGACCGCACGACCGAAGATCACCGGCACGCTGGCGGGGAGAACGGTTCGCAGCCGATCGAAGGCCGCGCCGAGCTGCCAGGGCCGCGCGCGGGAGATCGGATTATAGAGCGCGATGACGAAGCCGGCCGAGGCAGCGGCGGTGAGGCGCGTCTCGACGAGGCTCCACGGCTTCAGATTGTCGGAGAGCGAGAGCGCGCAGAAATCATGGCCGAGCGGCGCGCCGCAGGCGGCGGCGACCGCCAGCATGGCCGTGACGCCCGGGACGACCGCCAGATCGACGCTGCGCCATTCCGCCGGACCGCGCTCGATCGCCTCGCAAACCGCCGAGGCCATGGCGAAGACACCGGGATCGCCGCCCGAAACCATTGCGACCCGGCCGCCGCGCGCCGCATGCGCGAGGGCGGCGCCGGCGCGGTCGAGTTCGACGCGGTTGTCGGAGGCGATCTTCATCTGGCCCGGCCGGTCGGCGACGCGGTCGACATAGGGCCCATAGCCGTAGATCGCTTCAGCGGCGGCAAGCTCTGCCTCGGCTTCCGCCGTGCGGTGGCGGGCCTCGCCGGGGCCAAGGCCGATCACGGCGAGACGGCCCGTCACGGCTTCTCTCCCCAGCCTGGAACCAGGATGATCGAGAAATAGGGCGCGGCGTCGTCCGCCTTGTCGGCAAGGCGAATGGTACGCGCATGCACCGTCGTCGCCCGCTCCACATAGAGCGCGCCATCGATCTTGCCAGCCGCTTGCAGCGCCCTGCGCACCTTGGCGAGGTTGCGACCGAGCTTCATGACGACAGCGGCATCGGCGCTGGCGAAGCGCGCCGCGAGGTCGGCCTCGTCCAGCGTCCCCGGCAGCACCATCAGGATGTCGTCGCCCTGCGCGATCGGGGCGCCCGCGCCGGACCAGCCGCCCGACATGCCGGTGACGCCCGGAATGACCTCGGTCTCATAGCGCGACGAAAGCCGGCAATGCAGATGCATATAGGAGCCGTAGAACAGCGGATCGCCCTCGGAGAGCACGGCGACATCGCGCCCTTCATCGAGGGCTGCGGCAACCCGCATCGCCGCTTCCTCGTAGAAGGCCGCGATCGCGCTGCGATAGGCGGGGTCATGGCGATGGATTTCGGTCGTCACAGGATAGGCGAGCGCGAGTTCCCGCTGGCGGCCGAGCCGGCCTTCGACCACGGCGCGAGCATTCGATGCGCGCCCCTCCTTGGCGAAATAGGCGATGACATCGACCGCATCGATGATCCGCGCGGCCTTCAGGGTCAGCAATTCCGGATCGCCGGGGCCGACGCCGACGCCGTAGAGCCGGCCGGCCGGGCGTGTCGGGGCGCTGCTCATAGCCGGTCGCTCGCCAGCGCATTGACCGCGGCTGCCGCGATGGCGCTGCCGCCGAGCCGGCCCCGGACGATCACATAGGGAATGGCGAGCGCGCTTTCGGCCAGCGCATCCTTCGATTCCGCCGCGCCGACAAAGCCGACGGGAGCGCCGATGATCGCCGCCGGTCGTGGCGCGCCGGCTGCGACGGCGTCGAGCAGATGGAACAGCGCCGTCGGCGCATTGCCGATCACGACCAGGCTGCCGGCGAGGCGGTCGCCCCAAAAGGAGATCGCTGCCGCCGAGCGCGTGGTCCCGAGCCGCTCGGCTTCGGCCGCCGTGCGGGGGTCGCGCAGCGTGCAGACGACGTCATTGCCGGCTGGGAGCCTTGCCCGCGTCACGCCGCGCTCGACCATTTCACTGTCGCAGAAGATCGGCGCACCAGCCGAAAGCGCCGCGCGGGCGACATCCGCGAAGCCATGGCCGAAACGGATGACGTCGCCAAGCGGCACGAAGCCCGAGGCATGGATCATGCGGACGGCGACATGCGCTTCGGCCGACGAAAATCGCGACAGGTCCGCTTCGGCGCGAATGATCGCGAAGGAGCGCTCATAGATCGCGTTGCCGTCACGCAGATAGTCGCTCACCGTCGGATGATCCTGGCTCTCCGCCATGCCCCGTCGAACCCTCTTTGATCGTCGCGCTGACGATGCCAGCTCGTCCGATCCGCGCGATCGCCGCGCGCGCCGTTTCGCGCTCCGCGCGCGCCGCGCCGAGGCGGCGAAGCCCTTCGACCAGTTTTTCCGGCGAAGCGAATCCGATCGCTTCGTCGCGCGCCCGTCCGTCAAGCACAAGTGCGGCGCCCTTGTCGATACCGGAAAGGGTGAAGGCGGCTGGATCGGGATGGGCGCAGCCCTTGCCGCAGCCGGCAAAATGGATCTCAATCGACCCGTCAAGCAGGGGTGCGAGCGCGGGCGCAGAGGCGGCGGCCAGCGCGCGCGCCGGAAAATGGCCGGACGCGCAGCCGGCGCTGCCGATGCAGGCCGAGAGAAAGCGGCGCGGATCGTCTGCCTCGGTGATGAAGCCGAGCGACGCGGCATGCGCCTGCGTCGCGATCACAGCCGTGGCGGGGCCAGCGAAGAGCAGCGCGCGCTCCGGCGCCGGCGCGAAGGCAGTCACGCCCGCTTCAAGGGCGGTCTCTGCGAGTTCTGTCAATGCCTCCGCCTCGGCCTGACCAAACGGGAAGGCGATGCCGGCCGCCGGCTGCGCCAGGCCATCGATCGGCCCGACGGGTGGTCGCGATGCCGGCGCGGCAGGAGCGCCGACCGGCTTCAACATCGGCACCGCCGCGAGGATGGCGCTGACGTCGCGGAGGGCACCGGACCCTGCGAACCGTGCTGCCGTCCCATGTTCCGAAAGAGCGCTGAGCACCGCGAGTACGGCCGCAACCACGTCCTCCCGCGCAATTGTGCCGATCCAGAGCGCGCTCTCATGCGTACCGCCGAGACCGAGATGCACGCCATCCGCCCGGTATGCGAGCCGAAGATCGGCTGCAACGCCCGCCGGGGCGGTCGGCCCGCCGAGATCGAGCACAAGCGCCACCTTCGGCGCGATCCGCGCAGCCATGCCGCTTTCCGCAAGGGCCGCATGAAGGGCGGCGATCACAGGAGCTGGATCGGGCGCATCGGCATAAAGCGAGGCCAGTGGATCGCTGCTGATCGGCATCCCCTCGGAAAGCATGAGCCCGGCTTCGGCAAGATCGGCGGAAGGCCCGGAGGCGTCCGCCGAGGCAAGGCCGCGGATCTGCACATTGCCGCGCTTCGAGATTTCAACGTGGCCATTGCCATGCGTTCTGGCGGCAACGGCGATGGCCATCAGTTGCGACGGCGTCAAAGCCTCGGCAAGCGGCGGCAGCCGCGCCAGAAAGCCGTCGCCGGTGCGCATCGGCACGGCGAGGCTTGGACAGGCATTGCGGCGGTCGAAGGTCACGGTTCGAATCTAGAGGCGATAGGCTTTCTTGGCGAGGCCATAGGCGAGGTCGCGCGCCAATTCGGCGGCTTCGTCCTCGTCAAGGCGATGCGTCGCGACCAACTCGGCGAGATAGGCGCAGTCGACGCGTCGGGCGACGTCGTGGCGTGCCGGGATCGAGCAGAAGGCGCGCGTGTCGTCGTTGAAGCCGACCGTGTTGTAGAAGCCGGCCGTCTCGGTGACGAGTTCCCGGTAGCGCCGCATGCCCTCGGGCGAATCGTAGAACCACCAGGCCGGCCCGAGCCGAAGGGCCGGGTAGTGGCCGGCGAGCGGGGCAAGCTCACGCGAATAGGCCGTCTCGTCCAGCGTGAACAGGATGATGCTGAGCGACGTCTCATTGCCAAACCTGTCGAGCAGCGGCTTCAGCGCATGCACATAATCCGTCGCGGTCGGGATATCGGCGCCCTTGTCGCGTCCAAACCGCGCGAAAAGCTGCGGATTGTGATTGCGGAACGAACCTGGATGGATCTGCATGACCAGCCCGTCATCGAGGCTCATCGCCGCCATCTCGGTCAGCATCTGCGCGCGGAAGAGTTCGGCGTCGGCCGCGCTGACGGGGCCGGCGTGGACCCGGTGATAAAGCGCCTCAGCCTCGACCGGGGAGAGGTCCGCCGTCGCGGCGGTCGGGTGGCCGTGATCGGTCGAGGTGGCGCCATGCGCCTTGAAGAAGGCGCGGCGGGCGCGATGGGCGTCGAGATAGCCAGCGAAGGTCGAGACATCGCAGCCGGTCAGCGCGCCGAAGGCCGCGAGATTATCGCGAAAGCCGTGGAAATCAGGGTCGACGACCGGATCGGGCCGATAGGCTGTGACGACGCGGCCTGACCAGCCCGAAGCGGCGATCGCCTCGTGATGGCGCAGATCGTCAAGCGGGCTTTCCGTGGTCGCGATCACTTCGATGTTGAAGCGCTCGAACAGAGCGCGCGGCCGGTAGTCGGGCTGTGCGAGCCTCTCAGCGATCCGTTCATAGGTCGCGTCGGCGGTCGCGGCCGAAAGGCGCTCCTCGATGTCGAACAGCGTCGCGAAGGCATGATCGAGCCACATCCGCGTCGGCGTACCGCGAAAAAGATGATAGTTTTCGGCGAAACGGCGCCAGATGGCGCGCGGATCGGTCTCGACAGCGCTGCCGTCCACAGTGGGCACGCCGAGCGATTCGAGGCTGACGCCCTGGCTGTAGAGCATGCGGAAAACATAGTGATCCGGCACGACGAAAAGCCGCGCGGGATCCGGGAACGGCTCGTTCTGCGCATACCAGGCCGGATCGGTGTGGCCATGCGGCGAGACAATCGGCAGATCGCAGACTTCGCCGTAGAGTCGTCGCGCAATCCGCCTCGTATCCGGATCGGCGGGAAAGAGGCGGTCGTCATGGATCAACATCGGGCGCATCCTTCGAAAGGCCGCCATATCATCACGGATGAAGCGGAAGGGCGACTGCAAAGGCGGCGGCGCGTCGTCGCGTCTTGCACGGCTTGATCCCGGCGACGGAAGAGGCAAGTCTGGAGCCTGTCGAAAGAAGAAAAGGATCGGGTGGGAGGATGGAGGATCGCGCGGGCCGCATTGCGGCAATCATCGAGCGTTTTCAGGGTGTTGAAGGCGCGACGCTGCCGATCTTGCATGCCGTTCAGGAAGCGTTTGGTTATGTTCCGGCCGAATCCGTTCCCGTCATCGCTGCGGCCCTTAACCGCTCGCGCGCTGAAATCCACGGCATCGTGACGTTTTATCATGACTTTCGCGACAAGCCGGCCGGCCGCCATCTCGTCCGCGTCTGCCGCGCCGAAGCCTGCAAGTCGATGGGGTCCGATCAGGTGGTCCAGAGCCTCGAACAGGCGCTCGGCATTCGGCTCGGCGAGACCTCGCCGGATGGCGCGGTGACGCTGGAGCCGGTCTATTGCCTCGGCCTCTGCGCCACGGCGCCGAATGCGATGGTCGACGGCAAGCCGGCCGGGCGGCTCGATGGCGCGAAGGTGGCAAGCCTCGTCGAGGGGTTCGCACCATGAGCGCGCGCCGGATCTTCGTCCCCGGCGATGCCGGCGCGCTCGCCGTTGGCGCCGATGACGTCGCGGCAGCGATCGCCAGGGCAGCGGCCGCGGCTGGCGTGGCTGTCGAGATCGTGCGCAATGGGTCGCGCGGTCTTTATTGGCTTGAGCCGCTGGTCGAGGTCGAGACGCCAACCGGCCGTGTGGCCTTCGGTCCCGTCGCGGCCGAGGATGTGCCGGGCCTCATCGCAGCCGGCCTTCTGGAGGGCAAAGGCGAGCGGCTGTTCCTCGGGCCAACGGCCGAAATCCCGTTCCTGAAAGCGCAGACGCGGTTCACCTTTGCCCGCTGCGGCATCGTTGATCCGGCGTCGCTCGCGGATTACCGCGCCCATGGCGGCGGCGTTGGCCTGATGCGCGCCGCCGCTCTGCCGCCGGCCGAGATCGTCGCGACGGTCACGGCCTCGGGGCTGCGGGGCCGTGGCGGCGCCGGCTTTCCGACCGGGATCAAATGGAAGACCGTGCTGGAGGCTGCGGGCGCGCGGAAATTCATCGTCGCCAATGCGGATGAGGGCGACAGCGGCACCTTCGCCGACCGCATGCTGATGGAGGGCGACCCGTTCGCTGTCATCGAGGGCATGGCAATCGCCGGCCTCGCCGTGGGCGCGACACGCGGCTATCTCTATATCCGCTCCGAATATCCCCATGCCATCGCGCGCATGGAGGCCGCGATCGCCACCGCGCGGGCGGCTGGCTGGCTGGGAGCGGATTGCGCCGGCTCGGGCCGTGCCTTCGAGATCGAACTGCGCGTCGGGGCGGGCGCCTATGTCTGCGGCGAGGAGACCGCGCTGCTCGAATCGATCGAGGGTGAGCGGGGCGAGGTGCGCGCCAAGCCGCCGCTTCCGGCTCACAAGGGACTTTTCGGCGCGCCGACCGCGGTGAACAACCTGGTGACGCTCGCCTCGGTGCCGTTCATCCTTGCCGAGGGCGCGGAAGCCTATGCGGCGATCGGCTTTGGGCGGTCGCGGGGCACGATGCCGATCCAGCTTGCCGGCAATATCCGACATGGCGGGCTGTTCGAGGCGGCGTTCGGCGTGACGCTTGGCGAACTCGTCGAGGCCATCGGCGGCGGCACGCTCACGGGGCGCCCGGTGCGCGCCGTGCAGGTCGGCGGTCCGCTCGGCGCCTATTTCCCGCCATCGCTGTTCGATACGCCATTCGATTATGAATCCTTCGCCGCGCGCGATGGGCTGATCGGCCATGGCGGCATCGTGGTCTTCGACGACACGGTCGAAATGGCCGCCATGGCGCGTTTCGCGATGGAATTCTGCGCGCTCGAAAGCTGCGGCAAGTGCACGCCGTGCCGCATCGGCTCGACGCGCGGTGTCGAATTGCTCGACGCGATGATCGCCGGCCGCGAGGTGGCAAAAAACGCTGCCCTGCTCGAGGATCTCTGCGATATCATGAAGTTCGGTTCGCTCTGCGCCCTCGGCGGCTTCACGCCTTATCCCGTGATGAGCGCGCTGCGCCATTATCCCGCTGATTTCGGCCTCGCCCCGGCGGCTTCCGCCGAAAAGGAGATTGCGACATGGGCATGATCCACGAGATCGACTTCGGCACGCCGGCCTCCACCTCGACGACGCTGGTCAGCCTGACGATCGACGGCCAGAAGGTCACCGCGCCGCTCGGGACGTCGGTGATGCGCGCGGCGGCCGAGATGGGCACGTCGATCCCGAAGCTCTGTGCCACCGATCGCGTCGAGGCCTTCGGCTCCTGCCGCCTCTGCCTCGTCGAGGTCGACGGCATGCGCGGCACGCCGGCCTCCTGCACGACCCTCGTGGCCGATGGCATGGTGGTGCGCACCGAGACCGACCGGCTGCGCAAGCTGCGACGCGGCGTGATGGAGCTCTATATCTCCGACCATCCGCTTGATTGCCTCACCTGCGCGGCGAATGGCGACTGCGAATTGCAGGACCAGGCCGGCGCGGTTGGCCTGCGGGACGTCCGCTACGAGCCCGGCGCCAATCATGTCGCGAAGAGCGGCAATCCGCTGTTTCAGGCCAAGGACCAGTCGAACCCCTATTTCGATTATGATCCCGCGAAATGCATCGTCTGCTCGCGCTGCGTGCGGGCCTGCGAGGAGGTGCAGGGCACCTTCGCGCTGACGATCGAGGGCCGTGGCTTCGAAAGCCGCGTTTCGCCGGGCCAGCATGAGAGCTTCCTCGGCTCCGAATGCGTGTCCTGCGGCGCCTGCGTCTCGGCCTGCCCGACGGCGACGCTGATCGAGAAGAGCGTCATCGAGAAGGGCACGCCCGAGCATTCCGTGGTCACGACCTGCGCCTATTGCGGCGTCGGCTGCTCGTTCAAGGCGGAAATGCGCGGCGAGGAGCTGGTGCGCATGGAGCCGTGGAAGGACGGCAAGGCCAATCACGGCCATTCCTGCGTCAAGGGTCGCTTCGCCTGGGGCTATGCCAATCATCGCGACCGCATCCTGAACCCGATGGTGCGCGAGAAGATCACCGATCCCTGGCGCGAGGTCTCCTGGGACGAAGCGCTTTCGACCGTCGCGACCAAGTTTCGCGCCATCCAGGCGGCGCATGGCAAGGATTCGATCGGCGGCATCACCTCGTCGCGCTGCACCAATGAGGAAACCTATCTGGTGCAGAAGCTGGTTCGCGCCGGCTTCGGCAACAACAATGTCGACACCTGCGCCCGCGTTTGCCATTCGCCGACCGGCTATGGCCTCAAGACGGCGTTCGGCACCTCGGCCGGCACGCAGGATTTCGACAGCGTCGAGCATTCGGATGTCGTGCTCGTCATCGGCGCCAACCCGACCGACGGCCATCCGGTCTTCGCTTCGCGGCTCAAGAAGCGTCTCCGCGAAGGCGCCAAGCTGATCGTCATCGATCCGCGCCGCATCGATCTCGTCCGCTCGCCCCATGTCGAGGCCGCGCATCATCTGGCGCTCCGGCCCGGCACCAATGTCGCCGTGCTCGATGCGATGGCGCATGTGATCGTGACCGAAGGCCTCGTCGACGAGCGCTTCGTCACGGAACGCTGCGACCGCGACGCCTTCGAGCATTGGGCGAGCTTCATCGCCGAAGAACGCAACAGCCCGGAAGCGGTCGAGCGCGTGTCAGGCGTGCCAGCCGCCGAGATCCGCGCCGCCGCGCGTCTTTATGCGACCGGCGGCAATGGCGCGATCTATTATGGCCTCGGCGTCACCGAGCACAGCCAGGGTTCGACCACGGTGATGGCGATCGCCAATCTCGCGATGGCGACCGGCAATCTCGGCCGGCCCGGGGTTGGCGTGAACCCGCTGCGCGGTCAGAACAATGTGCAGGGCTCCTGCGACATGGGTTCGTTCCCGCATGAATTTCCGGGCTACCGCCACATCTCCGACGACGCGACGCGCGCCATCTTCGAGAAGCTCTGGGGCCGGCCGCTCGACAACGAGCCGGGCCTTCGGATCCCCAACATGTTCGACGCCGCCCTCGACGGCTCGTTTCTCGGCCTCTACGTGCAGGGCGAGGACATCGTCCAATCCGATCCTGACACGCATCACGTCACGTCCGGTCTCTCGGCGATGGAATGCGTCGTCGTGCACGATCTCTTCCTGAACGAGACCGCCAACTACGCGCATGTCTTCCTGCCGGGCTCGACCTTTCTGGAGAAGGACGGCACCTTCACCAATGCCGAGCGGCGCATCAACCGCGTACGCAAGGTGATGAGCCCCAAAAATGGCGGGGGCGACAGGAACGGCTATGCCGACTGGGAAGTAACGCAGAACCTCGCCAACGCCATGGGCCTTGGCTGGACCTATACGCATCCCTCCGAGATCATGGACGAGATCGCCCTGACGACGCCGAGCTTCGCCGGCGTGTCCTATGAGGCGCTCGATCGTCTCGGCTCGGTGCAGTGGCCCTGCAACGAGAAAGCGCCGGAAGGCACGCCGGTGATGCATATCGGCGGCTTCTCGCGCGGCCTTGGCCAGTTCATGATCACCGAATATGTGCCAACCGACGAACGCACGGGCCCGCGCTTCCCGCTTTTGCTCACCACCGGCCGCATCCTCTCGCAGTACAATGTCGGCGCGCAGACGCGGCGCACCGCGAATGTCATCTGGCATGCCGAGGACCTGCTCGAGATTCATCCGCATGACGCTGAGAATCGCGGCCTCAAGGATGGCGATTTCGTCCGCGTCGCAAGCCGCGCCGGCGAGACGACCTTGCGGGCGAAGATCACCGACCGCGTTGCACCGGGCGTCGTCTACACGACTTTCCATCATCCGCTGACGCAGGCGAATGTCATCACGACGGACTATTCCGACTGGGCCACCAATTGCCCGGAATACAAGGTGACGGCCGTGCAGGTGTCGCCATCGAACGGGCCGAGCGCCTGGCAGGAAGACTACGAGGCGCATACGCATGAGAGCCGCCGTATTGTCGGCCGGCTTGACGCGGCGGAGTAGGGGATGGCCGGGATCGGTGCCTCCGGCGATGCTGTCGGAACGCTTGCCTTTCAGCGCGGCGTCCTGCAGTCGGCGAGGCGCACCGTGCCGGTGGAGATCGCGGTAGCGATCACCTATGGCGGCTCGACCCACGCCGTGCTGATGGCAAGTCCCGATGATCTCGAGGATTTCGCCGTCGGGTTTACGCTGACCGAGGGCATCGTTGACGATGTCCAGGAAATCGAGTCGATCGAGCGGATCGACAGCGATCTCGGCATCGAGATGCGGCTTCGCCTCGCTGTCCCGCGCGAGGAGCGGCTGGCGGCGCGGCGGAGGTCGATGGCCGGGCCGGTCGGCTGTGGCCTTTGCGGCATCGAGAGCCTCGAGGCGGCGACGCGTACCCTGCCGCGCATCGAGGCCGAAGCGACCTTCACGCCGGCCGGCATCCTGACGGCGATGGCCGGACTTGCGCCTATGCAGACCGTGAATGCGGCGACCCATGCGGTACACGCAGCCGCTTTTTGGCGGCCGGATCGTGGGCTTGGACCGGTGCGGGAGGATATCGGCCGCCACAACGCGCTCGACAAGCTGGCCGGTGCGCTCGCCCGCGACGGGATCAGGGCGGCGGATGGCGCCGTGCTGCTGACGAGCCGCGTCTCCGTGGAGATGGTGCAGAAGACCGCCGTGATCGGCGCGCCGCTGATCGTCGCCGTCTCGGCGCCATCGGACCTTGCCATCCGAACGGCCGATGCGGCCAGCATCACGCTCGTTGCCGTCGCCCGGGCCGATGGCTTCGAAATTTTCACGCATGCCCGGCGCATTCTTGTCGAGGGAGCCGCGCGTCATGTCGCCTGACAAGCTGGTCCGCATGGCCAACCAGATTGCGCTGTTCTTCGCCGCGCAGGGCGCGGATGCGGCGCCGGAGGCCGTTGCGACCCATCTGCGGCAGTTCTGGGATCCGCGCATGCGCCGCGCCATCCTCGCTCATGCGGAAGGCGGGGGCGCCGGACTGTCGCCGATTGCCGCTGCCGCTGTCGCTCGCCTTGCTGTTGACGAGCCGGCATGATGCATTGCAAGCAACCGGAAGCGGTGCGGGCAGGAACAGGACATGGATACGATCAAACTCTCGAATGGCGCGATCTCGGTCGTCATCGCGCGCAAGGGCGCCGAACTGCAGTCCTTGGCCGATGCGGAGGGTCGTGAATGGCTGTGGCAGGCGGATCCGACGTTCTGGGGACGCCACGCGCCGATCCTGTTCCCGATCGTCGGCCGCGCCGCCAATGACCAGATCCGCATCGACGGCAGCAATTTCCCGATTGGCCAGCACGGCTTCGCGCGCGACTGCGAATTCGAGGTTCTGTCGTCAGGCCCGGAACGCGCCGGCCTTCGGCTGATCGCCGATGTCGAGACGCGCCGCCACTATCCGTTCGATTTCGAGCTCGATATCCGCTTCGAACTCGCCGGAACGACGCTCTACCAGACCGTGACTGTCCGCAACCATGGCGCCACGCCGATGCCGGCGTCGGTTGGCTTTCATCCGGGTTTCCAGTGGCCGCTTCCGGGCGCCAGCGCCCCGCAGACCGGGCATGTCGTCATCTTCGAACGCGAGGAGCGCGCCGATATCCGCCGGCTGAAGAATGGCGGCGTCGATGCGGCGGGATATCCAACGCCGGTCGAAGGCAAGGTCCTGCCGCTCGATCCCTCGCTCTTCCTCGAGGACGCGATCATCTTCGACGATCTCAAGAGCCAGTCGCTCTGGTTCGGCGCGCCGGGCTCGGATGGCATTCGCGTCGATTTCCCCGATCTTCCTTATCTCGGCATCTGGACCAAGCCGGGCGCACCGTTCCTCTGCCTGGAGCCGTGGCAGGGCCACGCGGCACCGGCCGGGTTCGATGGCGAGATGGCCGACATGCCGGGCATGGTCGTGGTGCCGCCATCGGGCAGCGTCACGCGCCATATCGCGATCCGCATCGCTGCACCCGCGCCCTGAGCGCCCGCGCGCGTCAGTCCTCGCCGGTCAGGTTGGAAATCCTGCGATAGGCGCCATGCCAATAAAGGAGCGGCTGCGCCTCGGCGGTCAGCACGACCTCACGCACCGCTCCGATCAGGATTGAATGCGAGTGACGTTCGATCGCGTCTTCGAGGACGCAGTCGAGCGCGACCAGCGCGCCCGCAACGCCAAGGCTGCCGCTCGAAAAGCTGATCCATTGCGCGCCATTGTAGCGGTCGGCGCCCTTCAGGCCGCCCCGGCCGGCAAAGGCCTCGGCGATCTCCTGCTGGTCTTCGGCGAGAATGTTGACGGCGAAGCGTCCCGTGCGCCGCAGTACCGGCCAGGACGAAGACGATCGGTTGAGCGAAACGATCAGCGAAGGGCTGTCCGCCGAGAGCGAGGATACCGACGTTGCCGTGAAGCCGGTGCGCTCGTCGCCAGCGCCCGTCGTGATGACGCTGACGGCGCCGGCGAGATGGCGCATCGCGTGCTTGAAGGCACCGGCGTCGAGACGGTCGGGACCGTCGATGGCTGCAGCGAGGGACATGGCATTTCTCCCCGGAACGCCGCCGCATGCCCATGGAGCGTGGGCAGTACACAGCGATGCGTTGACCGTGAATGGCTAACTCAAACTGGTGAAGCCATTCCAGCACGCAAGGGTCGTTCACAGCGAGGCTGCCGCTTGCGCGGGGGCCGTCGCAGGGGGATCGCCTTTCCCGAAATCAGCGGCGATGAGAAACACCGCCGCTGTCGTTCGTGTTGTGCGGGGCTCTACTGCGCCATTTCCAGGCAGTGACCTGCTGCCATCGCCGAATCGCGCGCGGTGCCGCGGGATACGGTTCCAGCCATCACGAGGCTCTTGGTCTTCTCGGTGAGCAGCGATTTCAAATCGGTGCTGCCGACGCTGCCGACTGCGGCGGCATAGATTGCCTTCGCTTCGGTATTCAGCGAACCGGCGCAGGCATCGGCCGCCGCCTGGTCGGCGAGCGCCGCCCCGGTGCCGCAGGCAATGAACAGTACGGCGGTGAATACGGTCTTCATCATTGGTTTACCCTCCTCCAAGATTTCAGCGGACGCCGATCCGATTGACCGGGCCGCCGCGGTTCATGGGCTGCACGCCGACGCCCGGCGCGCCAACGCCGACGCCGCGCGTGACGCCGACACCCGGTGCACCGGCGCCGGCAAAGCAACCGACCGGATAGCCAGGCCGCGTGCAGCGGACCGCAGCGGCGGAAGGCGCCGCGACACAGCCTTTCGGCACGCCGACCGCCTTGCAGTAGACGACAGCCGAAGCCTGCTGCGGCACCAAAGCTGGCGCCACACCCACCATCGCTGTAAGAAATGCGAACAAGCAGTTACGAACGAATCGGTTCACGACGCTCTCCTTGGAATGAATAATCGACTTCTTGCCGGAGCGCCCGGTCCTTCCCAATGTCAATTTTTGGCTGCACTTATGTGATGCCGATGGAGCGGGGCCGCGGATGACCAGTACGTTGAGAGCAGAAGTGACTTTGGCCGAGCCGCCGCAACTGCTCGGGCCGTCTCTGGCTGCCGTTGCCGCGCTGCAGGCGCATCCCGCGTTCGATCGCGCCATGATGATCGCGGCCGAGGGAATCATTCAGCATTTCGCGGGCAACCCGATCCTCAATCGGATGATGAACGACCGCGGCCGTGTCCTGTTCGCGCTCGGTTCGCTCTATCTCGATGCCGAACCCGATGCCGCGGGACGTGGCCTGACGACGGCCCGGCTGATCGAATTTGCGGGTGTCGGCAAATATGCGAGCGCCGGACGCGCGAAGGCGACGATCGCGTTGCTGCGTTGGGGAGGCTATCTGGAGGACGGGCCCCCTTGCGAGGATCGGCGTCAGAGGCCGCTCGTGCCGACCGAAAAGCTCTGGAAGGTCGTTCTTCAGCGGTGGCGATCGCTGCTGCAGGCATTGGCGGTTCTGAGACCCATCGGGGCCGAGGCTCTTGCTGCGCTGGATGATCGTGCAGTTCGCACCTCCATCGCCGTCACGATGGGGCGGGCGTTCCGTTCCGGCTTCCGTGTCCTTCAGAACACCCCCCGCCTCACGGCGCTTGCCGAGCGGGATGCCGCGCTGGTGATGCTGTTCGTTGTGACCGGTGCAACGCTTCAAAAAGACGAAGCACCGTCCATCTCCGGCCTTGCCGGCCGGTTCGGGGTCTCGCGCGCTCACGCACGCGGCGTGCTCCGGGATGCGGAACTGGCGGGATTGCTGGCGCTTGAAAAGGCCTCGCCCGGCCGCGGACCGAAGACCGTGCTGGAAAACGAGATGGCGGTCTTCTTCGCGACATTGCTGGCGCTGTTCGAACATGCGGCCACGATAGCAATGGCCACACGAATGATTGCGACCGAAGTCGCGGACGCCACCGGGTAAGGCGACGTCCGCGGCTTTGCTGACTAATGGGCGGCGCGGTGCTCTGCGTTTCGCTTCCGTGTCGCCGCGGCCTTCTTGGCCGAGGCCGATCGATCGGCTGCAGAGCGTGAAGCCGAAGCTTCTCCGCCCTTTTCGCCACCGCGATGCGACGCCGGGTGGCTGGTGCTCTTGCCGCGACCGGAGCCGCCTGGCTCCTTGCCGCCGCCGTCATCCTTGTTGACCGTCGCCCAAGCCCGGCGTTCGGCTTCTTTCTCCGAGACGCCGCGCTCCTCATAGCCCTCGGCTATCTGGTCGGCCTTGCGCTCCTGCTTGTCCGTGTATTTGGACTTGTCGCCACGGGGCATGATTGCTTCTCCTTGACGAAAGTCGCGATCAGCTGGCTGCGCGCAGGTTGACCTTGCTTTCGGCGATGGCAGTCAGCTTCTTGTCCGCCGCCTTCTCTTCATCGAGATTCTGGCGGAGCAGCGCCGCGCAATCCTCGCGGCCAAGCTGGCGGGCCCAGGCGATGAGCGTGCCATATTTGGTCATTTCATAATGCTCGACAGCCTGTGCCGAGGCGACAAGGGCCGCGTCCAGCACCTCCTTGTCATCCACCTCTCCGGCGACCTCGTCGGCTTCCTTGATGATGCCGTCGATGGCCGGGCAGTCGACGCCCTTGATCTCGACGCCATGCTGGCGGAACACCTGTTCCAGCCGCTGAACGTGACCTTCGGTTTCGGTGAGGTGCGCCTCGAACCCGGCCTTGAGGTCCGGCGAGGTCGCCTTGTCGATCATTTTCGGCAGCGCCTTCAGGATCTGGTTTTCAGCGTAGTAGATGTCCTGAAGCTGGTGCACGAAGAGATCGTTCAGCGTCTTGATGTCTTTGGAAAACAAGCCCATTTCGGCCTCCGTCTCATTTGTTGAGCGTGTAGGCCCCCGATAATCCACGCCCCTCCAACGGGGGACTGCCGCCGTCGTTCCGCGCCATGGCCAAAAAGCCGGCAAGGTCGGGCAGGGTCCCTTGCGCAGCCCTTCAACGCTGGTATATACCAACTGTATTGGTCTATACCAGATGAGGAAGCACGCGTGTCTTCGTCTCTTCCGCAATACCGGCGCATCGCCGACGCGCTCGTCGCCGCGATCCGCTCAGGTGAGCTCGAGGTCGGCGGGCGCATGCCGTCCGAGCGCGAACTCAGCGCGGAATTCGGGGTTAGCCGCATGACGGCGCGCGGCGCGCTGAAAGCCCTCGTCGACCAAGGCCTCGTTTCCAGCATCGAGGCGAAGGGTTATTTCGTCTCGGTAAGCCGCATCGACCAGCGCCTGCAGACGCTGACGAGCTTCTCCGAGGACATGCGCCGCTCAGGCCGCCGGTCATCAAGCATCGTTCTCGCCGCCCGCATGGTTCCGGCGAGCGGAGAGGTTGCCGCGCGGCTGGCGGTCGCCGAAGGGTCAGCGGTGTTTCATCTGCTGCGCCTGCGTCAGGCTGACAGCGTGCCGGTCGCGCTCGAGGCGGCGCATATTCCAGAGAGCCTCGCGCCCGGCCTGATCGAGGCCGCCGATTTCGCGGCGGAGTCACTCTACGCGACCTTGCGACGGCGCTACGGCATCCTTCCTGTCGAGGCCGAACAAAGCTTCGAGGCGAGTGCCGCAACGGAATCTGACGCTGCGATCTTGCAAGTGGAGACCGGGGCGCCCGTTTTGAGGCTGACCCGGCTCAGCCTTTCGGCAGACGGGCGGCCGGTCGAATTCGTCCAGTCCGTTTATCGCGGCGACCGTTTCACCATGCGGGTTCGCCTTGCACCCGGCAGTACCGACGCCTGAGGATTTTCATGACCGCTGCTACCGACTATCTCGCCAAAGCCGTCTTGCTGCTCCAGATCGCTTCGCGCCGCGAGGCTGCGACGATCACTGCGGCCGCGGAGGCCGCTGCCGACGCGGTTGCCAAGGGCGGGCTGATCTACATTTTCGGCACCGGCCACTCGCATATGATGGCCGAGGAAGGCCATTTCCGCGCCGGCGGGCTCGCCTGCGTCGTGCCTGTGCTGGCGACGGCCGTGATGCTGCATGAAGGCGCGATGGCCAGCACGCAGCTTGAGCGCCTCACCGGCCTCGCCGATATCGTGCTCAGCCGCTATCCGATCGGCCCGGCCGATATTCTGATCGTGTTCTCGACCTCCGGCGTCAACGCAGCGCCCGTCGAAGCGGCCCGGTTCGGCCGTGCGCGCGGCGCGAAGGTGATCGCCGTGACATCTGTCGCCTATTCGACCGCCGCCGCCAACGGGCGTGAACGGCTCGCCGATCTCGGCGACTTCGTGCTCGATACCGGCGCACCTCCCGGCGACGCGGTCGCCATCATCCGCGACGGTGTCACCGCCGGTCCGGTCTCGACGGTGCTCGGCGCCGCTCTGCTCAACGCTCTCCTCGTCGAGGTCGCGATCGACCTCGAACGCAAAGGCCACCCCGCCCCGGTCTATCTCAGCGCCAATATGCCGGGTGCGGCGGAAAACAACGCGAAGCTGACGGAGATCTACAAGGCGCGCAATCCGCACCTCTGAAGAGGGCGGCCACAGAGGGAAAGACCATGCGTTTCAAGGGACAATCATTGGCCGGCGCGCTCGCGCTGACCGTTTTCGGCGCTCTGCCGGCTCTGGCGGTGACCGACGTCAAGATCTGGCACATGGAGCAGCCGCCGCATCGCGTTCAGCGCGTGCAGGAGCTGATCGATGCGTTCAACGCGGCCAATCCTGACATCAAGGTCAGCCAGGAACCGCAGAGCTGGGGCGAGGTCTATGCCAAGGTCCCTGCGGCCATGGCAGCCGGCAATGCGCCGGACATCCTGTTCGCCATTCCGGATTTCACCACGGTTATCCGCAAGGCGGGCCAGCTCGACAGCGTTGCCGACTTCGTCAAGGAGCTCGACGAGAAGCACCATTTCATCCCCGCGACCGTCGAGCCCTACAGCTATGACGGCGGCGTCTGGGCTGTGCCGCTCTACAATATGAGCCTCAATTTCTGGTATCATAAGAAGGCTTTCGCCGACGCGGGTATCGCCGTGCCGACGACATGGAGCGAGTGGAAGGCAGCCGCCGAGAAGCTCTCCAAGGACGGCGTCGTCGGCGTCGGCCTGCCAGCCAACAAGCAGCTCTATACAGACCAGACGACTTATGCGGTCATGGTCAATAACGGCGCCTCGGAACTCTTCAACGCCGATGGCACGCTGCGCTTCGACAATCCGAAGACGGTCGAGTCCTACGCATTCTACAAGGACCTCTACAAGTTCTCCTCGCCCGACGCGGCCAACTGGACCTGGGGCGAGGCGGAAGCCTGCTTCGCGTCGGAAACCTGCGCCTCGATCCTGCAGTTCTCGGTCATCTCGACCTATGACCAGCAGGGCGGCGGCGATGCGGCCGATCTCGGCGTCGCGGCGGTTCCCCATGCCGATGGCGAGAAGAGCTCGTCGACCATCGCCTATTCGAATGCCGCGATCATCCTCGCCAAGGACGCTGCCAAGCGCGATGCGGCGAAGAAGTTCATCGCCTTCCTGCTGGAGCCGGAGAATTACGGCAAGTTCCTGAACATGGAACCGGGCCTGTTCCTGCCGGTCACCGCCGACGGCGCGAAGTCGACGACGTTCTGGAGCGATCCGCTGGTCGTCAAGTACAAGCCGCAGGTCGAGCAGATGATCGCCAATTCGCATGCCGGCATGCTGTTCGGCTTCACCGGCGGTCATGTTTTCCCGGCCATCGGCCCGATCTCGGCCCAGAACATCCTGGCTGAGACGCTGCAGAAGGTCGTGATCAATGGCGAGGATCCGGCCGCTGCCGTCAAGGCGGGCCAGGCCCAGATGATCGAAGCAACCAAGTAGTCAAAGTCTTCGGCGGCGGATCGCGAGATCCGCCGCCGTTTTTCCAGCTGCCTGTCCGCCCTCTGGTGCGTCGCGCGCCGGACCTGCCGACGCAAGCGCCGCTTCCAAGGATCCGACAGACCGATGGCATCGAAGCCAAACTCATCAGGCCGCAGCGACGACCGGCGCATCGCCGTCCTTCTGCTTGCCTTGCCGCTCGGGCTGCTCGCCGCGACGCTGATTGTGCCAATGATCTCGGCGATCAATATCAGCCTGCGCGATATCCGCGTGATCGGCTCGGACGGTCCTTTTGCCGGCTTCGACAATTATGCCCGCGTTCTGACCGACGGCACCTTCTGGCATGCGCTCGGCATCTCGGTCGTGTGGGTCGTCGGCAATGCTGTCGTGCAGACCATCCTGGCGCTCACCGCGGCTCTGGTTCTCAACGAGAAATTCCCGGGCGTCCGCGTCGCCCGCGTCTGGATCATCCTGACCTGGATCATCCCGACGGTCGTTGTGGTCATCATCTGGCGCTGGCTGCTGTCGCCCTCCGGCGGCATGGTCAACCCGCTTTTGATCCAGCTGGGCATCATCGATCGCCCCATGGGATTTTTCGCCAGCGGGCCCGCTGCGATGACCAGCCTCATCCTGATCAATTCATGGCGCTGGTTCCCCTTCGTGGCCATCATGTTGCTCGCCGGCCTCCAGCGCATTCCGAACGATATCTATGAAGCGGCGGCCGTCGACGGCGCCGGCGCGGTGGCGCGCTTCCGCGCCATCACCTGGCCGTTGCTGCAGCCGACGCTGCTGGTACTCACCGTGATGGGGACGCTGCTCTCCTTCAATGTCTTCGACATCATCTGGCTTTTAACCGCTGGTGGCCCGGCTGGCGGCACCGAGACGCTGCCCGTTCTCATCTATGAGACGGCCTTCAAAGCCTATCGGATGGGTGATGCGGCCGCGATGTCGGTGGTCGCCAGCGTGCTGATGATCGGCCTCGCTCTGGTGCTGCTCGATCGCCTGGCGCCGAAGGAGACGGGTCGATGAAGCGCGGTCCTCTCAGCTGGCTGGTCCTGGCGCTCGCGGTTTTCGCGCTGGCTTTCGTCGTGCTGGCCCCGATGTGGCTGGTCGGAACCTCCTCGTTCAAGCTGCCGCGCGAGATCATCAATCGCGTGCCGACCTGGTTTCCGCACAGCTTCACGCTGCAGCACTATCAGAAGCTGCTGCAAACCTCGGCCTTCCCGACCTATTTCCTGAATTCGGTGCTGGTCGCGGCCTCGTCGGCCTTCGTCACGGTCATCCTCGCGCTGATGGCTGGCTATGCATTCTTCCGCCTCGAATTCCGTGGCCGCGATTTTCTTTATCGGCTGATCATGGTGGCCTATGCCTTCCCATCGATCGTGATCCTGATCCCTATCTATCTGATGTTCGCCAAGGTCGGCCTCATCGACACCGATCTCGCGCTGGTGCTGGTCAACGTCACGTTCGCGCTGCCCTTCTCGATCTGGATGATGCGCACCTTCTTCGCCTCGCTGCCGCGTGAGCTCGAGGAAGCAGCGGCGATCGACGGCGCAGGCCGCTGGAAGACGGTGGTGCATGTGCTGATCCCGTTGCTCAGGCCGGGTATCGCGGCGATCGCGATCTTTGCCTTCGTCGCCAGCTGGACCGAATATCTCTTCGCGTCGGTGCTGATCATTTCGGATGCGAAACGCACGCTGCCCGTCGGCCTTTCCGGCATTATCGGCCAGTATCAGATCGACTGGGGGCTGCTGCTTGCCGGGGCTTCGCTCTCGGTCCTGCCGGTCATCGTGTTCTTCGCCTTTGTCGGCCGCTGGTTCGTGGCGGGGCTCACCGAAGGCGCGGTGAAATAGCACCCTTGCCGGCCGCGCACGCTGCCTCGACAATCAGCCATCGCCAAAGGGAACAGGTTGCATGACCACGCGTGCGGTTGTTGGTATCGATATCGGCACCTCCTCGGTGAAGGCGGTGATCGTCGATGCCCATGCGACGGTGCTCGCCTCTGGCCGCGCCGCCTATCCGACGCGTCAGCCACGCGACGGCTGGTCAGAGCAGGACCCGGATGATTGGGTCAAGGCGGCGATCGCTGCCTGCCGCGCGGCGCTGGCCGGCTTCGACGGCCGCATCGAGGCGATATCGCTCTCCGGCCATATGAGCGCGCCGGTGCTGGTCGACGGCGCCGGCCGGCCGCTCGGCCCTTGCCACACCATCACCGATCGCCGCGCCGCTGCTGAAGCGGAGAGCATCTCCGCTGATGTCGTTGCGGCCCTGGCCGCAAGCTCCGGCAACCTGCCGGCGACGCATCTCATTCTGCCAAAGCTTCTGTGGTGGCGCGCGCATCATCCGGAGATCTGGGCGGCGACGCGCGCCGTGCTGATGCCGAAGGATTATGTTCGCCACTTCCTGACGGGGCTCATTGCAAGCGACCCGACTGACTCGGGCAATACGATGCTCTTCGACCCCGTCAATTGGGCGTGGTCGCAGACACTGCCCAACGCGGCGGGGATCGATCGTGCCAAGCTCGCTCCGCTGCAGGCCTCGCAGTCGGTCGCCGGCAAGCTGACGGCGGAAGCTGCCACAGCGCTTGGCATCCCGGAGGGTGTGCCCGTCGTCACCGGCGCTGCCGACATGGCCGCGACGCTGCTTGCCGCCGGCATCGATCTTGCCGACGATGTCGCGCTGACGATCGGCACCAGCGCCACGGTGATCGCCGGATTGCAGCGTGTCGAGCCGGCCCTTCTCGGGGCGATGAACATCAATGTCTCGCTCGATCCGGGCATGCTCTATGCGATCGGCTCGCATTTCGGCGGCGGCGGCGCGCTCAACTGGCTGGCGAGCCTCGCGACCGGTCTTGCCGAGCCTGACCCGTCCTGGTTCGGGCCGGTTACGACGGAGGCAAGCGCTGTTCCTGAAGGCAGCGAAGGGCTCGTCTTCCTGCCCTATCTCTCGGGTGCCGGCAGCCCTGCCTTCGACACCGAGGCGCGCGGCGCCTTTCTCGGCCTTTCGATGAAGCATGGCCGCGGCCATATGCTGCGCGCCATCGTCGAGGGCGTCACGGCCGATGTCGCCGCCTCGATCGATCTCCTCGCTTCGGTCGGCGCGCGCAAGCGGATCGTCTTCACGGGCGGCGGCTCGCGCATCCCGTTCTGGACCCAGCTTCTCGCCGATGTCACGGGACTGCCGGTCGTGAACTCTGCGGCGGCCGACGCGTCGGCGCTCGGCGCGGGCCTGATCGCCGGGGTCGGCATAGGCTGGTTCGATGGCGATTTCGCAGTGGCGCGCGCGCTGGTTGCCCCGCGCGGCCCACTCATCGCCCCGCGTGATCCAGCGAGCGGCCGCGCGCTCCGCCAGCGCTTCCGCCGCGCCCGCTCCGCGCGGCGGCTCGATCTGCTGCCGGAAGCGTAGCCGCGATTTTATCTTGCCGCCCTGTCGGGGCGGGGCCAGGCTCTGCGTCCTTGGGAAGAACTCCGGAGGATCGCCATGACACCCAGCCCCTATCTCTTCTTCGACGGTAATTGCGAAGAAGCGCTCGAATTCTATGCCGGCCTTTTCGGCGCAAGCGTCGAGACCCTGGCGCGCTATGCCGGTTCGCCCGCAGCCGCGATGGTGCCGCCGGACTGGGGTGACAAGATCCTCTACGCCCTGCTGAAGCTCGGCGATGGCGTCATCCACGCCTCCGACGCGCCTCCCGGCCGCTATTTCCAGCCACAGGGCTTTTCAGTCTCGGTCGCGGTCGAGGATCTCGAAAAAGGGCGTGCGGCATTCGATGCGCTTTCCGAGGGTGGTCAGGTTTTCATGCCGTTCGCCCCGAGCTTCTTTGCCAAGGGCTTCGGCATGCTGTCCGATCGCTACCACATCCCGTGGATGATCAACTGCGACTGACATCCTCGCGCGCCCCGAGCTCGGCAAGCACCTCAGCTGTATGCTCGCCAAGGCAGGGCGCGCGGCGATCCAACGCGAGATCCGAAGCTGACATGGTGATCGGCGTGCGCACGCCCGGCACGCCATCCGGTGCGATCTGCATGCCGCGTGCGATGACCTGCGGATCGGCAAAGACGTCGGCGACGGTGTTGATCGGCCCGGCCGGCACGCCGGCCGCTTCCAGCGCCGCGAGCAGCGCGTCGCGCGTCCATGCCGCGGTCTTCGCGCCGATCAGTGCTGTGAGCTGAGCGCGGTTGGCAACGCGGGCGGCATTCGAGACGAAGCGCTCGTCGCTCGCCCATTCCGGAGCGCCGACGACGCCTGCGAAACGCGCGAACTGGCCATCATTGCCGACCGCGAGGATGAAATGGCCGTCCGAGACCGCGAAGGTCTGGTAGGGCGCGATATTCGGATGAGCATTGCCGAGGCGGGTCGGGCTGATACCGGTCGCGAGGAAGTTCATCGCCTGGTTGGCGAGCACGCCGGTCATCGAGTCGAGCAGAGAAAGATCGATATGCTGGCCGAGCCCTGTCGCTTCGCGCGCCGCCAGCGCCGCCTGGATCGCGATGACGCCGTAAAGCCCGGTGAAGATATCCGCGAAGGCAACGCCGATCTTCTGCGGCTCTCCTTGTGGATCGCCGGTCAGGTCCATGATCCCGCCCATGCCCTGAATCAGGAAGTCATAGCCCGCGCGGGCGGCGTAGGGGCCGTTCTGACCAAAGCCGGTGATCGAGCAGTAGACGAGACGCGGATTGAGCGCGGCAAGGCTCTGATAGTCGAGCCCATATTTGGCGAGCCCGCCCAGTTTGAAATTCTCGATTACCACATCGGCGGAGGAGACCAGCCGTTTCACCAGCGCCGCGCCCTCCGGCGTCGCGAAATCCGCGATGACCGAGCGTTTGCCGCGGTTGCAGGCGTGGAAATAGGCCGCTGTCGTCTCGCCGCCATGCGTGATGAAGGGTGGCCCCCAGCGGCGCGTATCGTCGCCTTCAGGGCTCTCCACCTTGATCACGTCGGCGCCGAGATCGGCGAGCGTCTGGCCGATCCAGGGACCAGCCAGGATACGGGCAAGTTCGATGACCCGAAGGCCTGAAAGCGGCGGCGTCATCGTTGTCAGAAGAAGGCCTGCAGCCCGGTCTGCGCCCGGCCAAGGATCAGCGCATGCACATCATGCGTACCCTCATAGGTGTTTACGGTCTCGAGGTTTTGGGCATGACGCATCACGTGATATTCGATCTGGATGCCGTTGCCGCCATGCATGTCGCGCGCCTCGCGGGCGATGGAGAGAGCCTTGCCGCAATTGTTGCGCTTGACCAGCGAGATCATCTCCGGCGCCGCTTCGCCTTCGTCCATGAGGCGCCCGACGCGGAGCGACGCCTGCAATCCCAGCGCGATCTCGGTCTGCATGTCGGCCAGCTTCTTCTGGAAAAGCTGCGTCTGCGCCAGCGGCCGACCAAACTGCTTGCGTTCAAGGCCATAGCTGCGCGCCCGCATCCAGCAATCCTCGGCCGCGCCGAGCACGCCCCAGGAAATGCCATAGCGCGCGCGGTTGAGGCAGCCAAACGGCCCCTTGAGCCCGGAGACGCCGGGGAGCAGCGCCTCCTCACCGACCTCGACGTCATCCATGACGATTTCGCCGGTAACCGAGGCCCGGAGCGATAGCTTGCCGCCGATCTTGGGTGCCGAAAGGCCTTTCATGCCCTTTTCGAGGATGAAGCCCCTGATGGCGCCGCCATGCGCCTGGGACTTTGCCCAAACGATGAAGACATCGGCGATCGGACTGTTGGAAATCCACGTCTTCGCGCCGTTGAGGCGATAGCCGCTCTCGGTTTTCGTCGCTCGGGTGATCATGCCGCCGGGATCGGAGCCGGCATCGGGTTCCGTGAGGCCGAAGCAGCCGATCAACTCGCCGCGCGCCAGCTTCGGCAGATAGGCCTGGCGCTGCGTTTCGCTGCCATAGGCATAGATCGGATACATCACCAGCGAGGATTGCACGCTCATCATCGAGCGATAGCCAGAATCGACCCGCTCGACTTCGCGCGCCACGAGACCATAGGCGACATAGCTGGCGCCGGCGCCGCCATAGGCCTCCGGCACGGTGACGCCGAGCAGGCCCTGCTCACCCATCTCGCGGAAGATGTCGGGATCGGTGACCTCGTCGAGATAGGCTTCCTCGATGCGGGGGGCTAGACGATCGGCGGCGAATGCGGCGGCCGCGTCGCGAATCATCCGCTCTTCATCGGTCAGCTGGCTCTCGAAACGGAACGGATCGGCCCAATCGAAGCGCGAAAGGTCGGGGCGGTCCTTGGCACCGAGAGGGGCAGGGGCATCATTCATGGCACGGCTCTCGTCTATGGTCTCGCGTCACTTGTAGCAGTCGATCGAGCCGCGACCATAGCCTGGAGATTGTTAGACCATCAACGACTTTAGCTTTATCTGCGGGTCAGCGAGATCGGATGCCGACGGCCGGGCGCGGCGGGCGATCAGCATCTCGGCGAGCCTGACATCGCGCGCAATTCTGCCATTGGGGCCGAGGCCGCTGGCTGAGACAAGGCGGCCATCGGCAGCGAGGTGAAAGTCGATCCGCGCGCCATCGCCAAGATCCCGCGTCACGGTCCTCGTCGCCAGATCGGAAAGGCCTGCGATCTGCAGCGTCAGATCATACTGGTCGGACCAGAACCATGGCACGGCCTCATAACGCTCGTTCGCGCCGAGCATCGCTTTGGCGACGGCATTGCCCTGGTCCTGCGCGTTTCGCCAGGCTTCCAGGCGAATGCGGCGGCCGTCATAGAGCGCGTGCGGGAACGAGCAGCAATCGCCAGCGGCAAAGATATCGGGATCATCAGTGGCAAGATGCGCATCGACCGCGATGCCATTGTCGATCGCAAGCCCGGCCGCCTCGGCTAGCGCGATCTCCGGCAGCGCGCCGACACCGGCAATGATCGTATCGCCCGTGATGGTATCTCCATTGCCGAGCACGACGCGGCGGCCCTCGGCGGCGCTCTCGATCCGCGCAATCGTGGCGCCGAGCACGAGACGCACGCCTTCGGCCTCATGCCGCGCGGCGATCAGCGCCGCCAGCGCCGCCGGAACTGCCCGGCCGAGCAGGCGCGGCGCCATCTCGATGACTGTAGCCGTGGCCCCCCGGGCGCGGGCGGCGGCGGCAAGCTCGAGTCCGATGAAGCCGCCGCCGATCACGATGAGCCGGTGGCCGGGCGCAAGGCGGCGTCGCAGCGCCAGTGCCTCGGTAAAGCTGCGGAGATAATGCACCGTCTCGGGGCTGGCGCCCGGAACGGCGAGGCGGCGCGCGCGGGCGCCGGTGGCGATCAGCAACCGGTCATAGGGCAGGGGATCGCGGCCTTCGAGGGCAACGCGATGCGCGTCGCGATCGATGGCGGTCGCTGCCGTACTGTGCAGCAGGTCGACGCTATGCGCCGCGAGCCGCGCTTCGTCGAGGATATGCGGCGGCGCCGGTTCATCGGGGCCGGTCAAAACGGCTTTCGAGAGCGGCGGCCGTTCATAGGGCAGGTGATGTTCGTCGCCGACGACGGTGATGGTGCCGGCAAAGCCGTTTTCGCGCAGCGCCACCGCCGCGCGCGCGCCGGCTTCGCCTGCGCCGATCACCACCATGCGTTCGGTCATGATGCGTTCAATCGAGGCCGATGAGCACTTTGCCGTCTTCGACCCTGACCGGGTAGGTCTTCAGATCGACGCAGACCGGTGCGCCCTTGGCCTTGCCGGTCTTGTAGTCGAAGCGGCCATTATGTTTCGGACATTCGATGATGCTGTCCATCACCAGCCCATCGGCAAGATGGACCTTCTCATGCGTGCAGAGCCCATCGGTGGCGAAATAGACGTCGTCGGGCGAGCGGTAGATCGCAAAGGTGCGGCCGCCCTCGTCGAAGCGGATGACATCTTCCTCGTCGATCTCGTCGGCGGCGCAGGCCTCGACCCAGCGCGTGGCAATGGCGGTCGGCATTGATCCTCCCAAAGGCTTTTATTCGGCGGCAACAGCGCCCGCCGCGCTGACATCGAGCGGCGCGACATGGCTCGGCAATTGCCGCTTCACATACCAGCCCGGCTCGCGCCGCTGGCGCAGCAGGGCCGGGATGATCTCGCGATAGGCTGCCCAGCAGCTTGCATACGGCGTCGGGCAATCATCCTTGATCGCCTCATGCAGACGCGGCAGGGCGTGATAGGGCACCATCGGGAACATGTGATGCTCAACATGATAGTTCATGTTGAGATAGAGGAAGCGAAACACCGGGTTCATATAGACCGTGCGACTGTTGAGCCGGTGATCGAGCACATCTTCATCGAGCCCCGCATGCTGCGTCAGGCCGAAGAAGATCGTCATGAACCCGCCATAGATGCTCGGCAGGCCGATGAACATCGCCGGCAGGATCGAACCGATCGCGATGCACCACACCGCCACGCCGATGAAGATGGCGGCCATGATCCGCGCCTCGCGGAACACCTTCGGCCGCTCCATCTCGGGGATGAAGGTTGCCTCTTCGGGATCGAGCCTGCCCTGAACGTGAAGCGTCAGCTTCTTGGCGAGGCTCCAGGCGGATTTCAGCGCGAAGATGTTGAGCACGAGGCCGAGAATGTCCGGCGGCCTTGGCACGGCGATCTCGGGATCGCGGCCGACGATGATCGTATCGGTGTGATGCCGCGTATGGCTCCAGCGCCAGACGGTCGGCTCCCGCAGGATCATGAAACAGGCGATCGCATAAACGACATCGTTCATCCATGTCGTCTTGAACGCTGTGCGATGGCCGCATTCATGCCAGCGCGAATCCGAGGCCGAGCCGTAAAGCACGCCATAGACGAGGAAGAAGGGGATGCAGGCCCACGTGCCCCAGAAATACCAGCCGCCGAGGCCGGACAGAGCGAGCGCCCCGAACCAGATCGCGGTGTCGCGGAGCGCCGGCCCATCGGAGCGGCGCATCAGCTCCTTCAGCTCCTTGCGGCCGATCGGGCATTGATACCACTGCGCGGTCGCGAGGCCGCGCTCGACTGCGCGCTGCGTCTCGAAGCCGACAAGCGAATAGTCGCGCTTTTGATAGTCGGATGAAATGTCTTGCGCTGCCATGGGCTTCCTCCTGCCATGCCGGCCGAGCCTTTGGCCCTCGTTGTTCTTTGGAGGAAATCTAGCGAGACTAGTGATTGGCGACAATGGCACTATGATGGAATCTATCAGGGAAGATCAGCGGCCTCCGTCAACGCCATGATAGAAACCATCACCGACCCATCGCCGCGCCGGCCGACCATCGACGATGTCGCGCGGGCCGCCGGCGTCGGTGTCGCCACCGTCGATCGCGTGCTCAACAAGCGTGCGCGGGTCCGGCATGAGACGGCGGCGCGTGTCCTCGCGGCGGCCGAAGCGATCGGATATCACGGCGCCGGCCTGCTGCGCCGCCGCCTCGACGAGGCGCCGACGGAAAAGAGCTTCGGCTTCCTGCTGCAGCGGCGCGGCGATTCCTTCTATCGCAACCTTTCCGCTGCGCTGACCGGCGCGACGCGGCGATTGACGCATTTGCGCGGTCGCCCGGTTGTCGAATTCGTCGACGATATCTCGGCCGCCACCGTCGCCCGTGACATGCGCGCTCTCGGCACGCGGGTGGATGGGCTTTCTATCGTCGCCGCCGATCATCCGACCGTCACCGAGGCCGTCATGGACCTCGCGGCGCGCGGTATTCCGGTGGTGACGCTGCTCTCGGAACTCTCGGCCCCCGTCGCCGGCCATTTCGGCATCGATCATCGCAAGGCTGGCCGCACCGCTGCCTGGGTGATCAGCCGCCTCGCGCGGGAGCCCGGCGGCGTCGGAGTTCTCGTCGGCAGCCATCGCTTTCTCGGCCATGAACTCTCCGAGATCAGCTTCCGCTCCTATTTCCGTGAGCACGCGCCCACGTTTCGGCTGCTCGAATCCGTCTCCAATCTCGAGGATCCCGGCCTTGCCTATGAGGGGACGCTGGAACTCGTGAAGCGCAATCCTGATCTGGCCGGCCTCTATCTGCCGGGTGGCGGTATGGCGGGCATGGTCGCCGCGCTGCGCGAAGCGAGTGCCGCCCGTCATATCGTCGCCGTCTGCAATGAACTGATCCCGGAGACGCGCGCGGCTCTGCTCGACGGCGTTCTGGACGCGGTCATCGATACGCCGATCGAAGCCTTGGCCGAGCGGGCCGTCGAGATGCTGGCGGCGCTCGTCTCGGGCCGTGCAGTGGAGCCAGGCGGCACACATCTGCTACCGTTCGGGCTCACCGTCTCGGAGAATGTATGATGCCGGGGCGGCGCTGCCGCCACCCCGGATCGTCGTGATCAATCGTCGGCGTAGATGTCCCGATCCTTCGTCTCGGGCAGGAACAGCATGCCGATGACGAAGCAGATGGCCGCAAAGAAGATCGGGTACCAGAGGCCGAAATAGATGTCGCCGGTCTGCGCCACCATGGCGAAGGCCGTTGCCGGCAGCAGGCCGCCGAACCAGCCATTGCCGATATGATACGGCAGCGACATCGACGTGTAGCGGATGCGGGTCGGGAACAGTTCGACCAGTGCCGCGGCGATCGGGCCGTACACCATCGTGACGAAGAGCACGAGAATGAACAGCAGTCCGATGATGGCAAGAACCTGCCTGTTGAGGTCGAACGGGCTCGTCATCTTGACGATGCCGGGATCACCCGCCTTCGGGTAGCCGGCGGCCTGGAGCGCCGCCAGCGTAGCCTTGTCCCAGTCGGCGCGCGCTGCTTTGAGATCGGCCGCGCCGGTCGGATCGAAGGCGGGGAAGGGCTGGCTGTTGATCATGATCTGGGCTGGGCTGCCCGCCGGCCCGTCCGTCGTCGAATAGCGGATCGAGTTCTTGGCGAGGAAGTCGCGCGCCGTGTCACAGGGCGCGGTGAATACCCGCGTACCGACAGGATTGAACAGCTTGCCGCAGCTGGCCGGATCGGCGACGACGTCGACCTTGACGGTATCCAGCGCTCTTTCCAGCGCGGGATTGGCAGCCGTCGTGAGGGCCTGGAACAGCGGGAAATAGCAGACGGCAGCGATCAGGCAGCCTGCCATGATGATCGGCTTGCGGCCGATCTTGTCAGAGAGCCAGCCGAAGAACACGAAGAAGCCCGTGCCGAGCACCAGCGACCAGGCGATCAGGAGATTGGCGGTATAGCCATCGACCTTCAGGATCGATTGCATGAAGAACAGGGCGTAGAACTGTCCCGTATACCAGACGACGCCCTGGCCCATGGTGAGGCCGAGCAGCGCCAGCAGTGCGATCTTGGCGTTTGACCAGTTTCCGAACGCCTCCTTGAGCGGCGCCTTCGAATGGGTGCCTTCCTCCTTCATCTTCAGGAAGGCCGGCGACTCGTTGAGCTGCAGGCGGATCCACAGCGAGATGCCGAGCAGCACGACCGAGACCAGGAAGGGAACGCGCCAGCCCCAGATGGCGAAATTCGCCTCGCCGAGGATCGTGCGCGAGAACAGAATGACGATCAACGACAGGAACAGGCCGAGCGTCGCGGTGGTCTGGATCCACGACGTATAGAATCCGCGCCGCCCATGCGGCGCGTGTTCGGCGACATAGGTCGCTGCGCCGCCATATTCGCCGCCGAGCGCCAGGCCCTGCAGCAGACGCGCCGCGATCAGGATGACCGGCGCGGCGACGCCGATCTGGTTGTAGCCAGGCAGGAGGCCGACGACGAAGGTCGACAAGCCCATGATCATGATCGTGACGAGGAACGTATATTTCCGGCCGACGAGATCGCCGAGGCGGCCGAACACGAGGGCACCGAACGGCCTGACGAGAAAGCCGGCGGCGAAGGCGAGCAGCGCGAAGATGTCGGCCGTCGCCTTCGGAAACTGGCTGAAGAACTGTGCGCCGATGATCGTCGCCAGCGAGCCGTAGAGATAGAAATCGTACCATTCGAAGACGGTACCGAGCGATGACGCGAAGATGACTTTCTTTTCGCCTCGCGTCATTGGCCGCACAGGATCTTCGCCCGTGCTCGGAATTGACCGCGTTGCCATATCCCCTCCCTGACTGGCTGCCGTGTCGGTATTCCCCAGGGGATCTACTCAGCCTCGTTGAGATGGGCCGCGCCGTTTGCTCCAGTAAAGAATCCCCTGACGACAGCAGAAGAGGATGTTCGACTTTTGTCAATCGCGTCAGTGCGGATCGAACACATTCTTCAAGGGCAATATAGATTAAATGCCCGGAGACATATCGAGCGGTCCGCTCCCAAAGTCTCAGGGCAGCAAGAGTTGTTGCATTTTACAACAGGCTGGGGCGGAGCTTGAACTTGGCCATTGGCTGAGGGTTTGCCTTGCGGTCTCGAAGAGGAGACCGATTGCTGTCCGGCCAAGGCCACGCACATGCGGGGTCAGGAGGTCTCGGACGGACATTTCCCTCTCCCTTTGGCGGGAGAGGGTTCGCGGAGGATCGGGACGCCCGGGCCTCGGCGTCAGCGCATCTCGCGAAGGATCTCGCGCTTGCCCGCATGGTTGGCGGGGCCGACGATGCCTTCCTTCTCCATGCGCTCCATGATCGAGGCGGCTCGGTTGTAGCCGATCTGCAGGCGACGCTGGATGTAGGAAGTCGAGGCCTTCTTGTCGCGCAGCACGATGGCCACGGCCTGATCATAGGCATCGGAGCTGTCGTCGCCGAACGAGCCCTTGTCGAACACGGCGCTGTCCTCGGCGGGTGCTGCCGCCTCGTCCTCGTCCTCCTCGTCCGAGGTGACGGCGTCGAGATATTCAGGCCGTGCCTGCATCTTCAGATGCGCGACGACCTTCTCGACCTCGTGATCCGAGACGAAGGGTCCGTGCACGCGCTGGATGCGGCCGCCACCGGCCATGTAAAGCATGTCGCCCTGGCCGAGTAGCGTCTCGGCGCCCATTTCGCCGAGAATGGTGCGGCTGTCGATCTTCGACGTCACCTGGAAGGAGATGCGCGTCGGGAAGTTGGCCTTGATCGTTCCGGTGATGACGTCCACCGACGGGCGCTGCGTCGCCATGACGATGTGGATGCCGGCGGCGCGGGCCATCTGGGCAAGGCGCTGGATGGCGCCTTCGATGTCCTTGCCGGCGACCATCATCAGGTCGGCCATCTCGTCGACGATAACGACGATATAGGGCAGCGCCGAGAGGTCCATCACCTCTTCTTCATGCGTGATGTCGCCGGTGTCCTTGTCGAAGCCGGTTGCCACCTGGCGCGTGATGACTTCGCCCTTCTCGCGGGCTTCCGCGACGCGGGCATTGAAGCCGTCAATGTTGCGGACGCCGAGGCGCGACATCTTGCGATAGCGCTCCTCCATCTCGCGCACCGCCCATTTGAGCGCAACGACGGCCTTCTTGGGGTCGGTCACGACGGGCGTCAGGAGATGCGGGATGCCGTCATAGACGGAGAGTTCCAGCATCTTCGGGTCGATCATGATCAGCCGGCACGCCTCGGGGCGATACTGGTAGAGCAGCGACAGGATCATGGTGTTGATCGCCACCGACTTGCCCGAACCGGTCGTGCCGGCGACGAGCAGATGCGGCATCTTGGCGAGGTCGACGATCACCGACTCGCCGCCGATCGTCTTGCCGAGGCAGATGCCGAGCTTGGCCCGGGCCTCGGTGAATTCATGGCTCTCCAGCAATTCGCGCAGCCACACCGTCTCGCGGCGGTGATTGGGCAACTCGATGCCGATGACGTTGCGTCCCTCGACCACCGCGACGCGGGCCGAGACGGCGCTCATTGAGCGGGCGATATCGGCCGAAAGGGCGATGACGCGGGATGACTTGGTGCCCGGCGCCGGTTCCAGCTCGTAGAGCGTGACCACGGGTCCGGGATTGGCGTCGATGATCTCGCCGCGCACACCGAAGTCGCGCAGCGTCTGCTGCAGCGTCGTCGAATTGCGGACGAGAGCCTCCTCGGAAAGCTCTGAATCCGGCTCGACCAGCGGCGGTTTCGCGAGAAGCTCAAGCGAGGGGAATTCGTAGTCGTCGTTGCCGGCGATCACATGCGGCCGCGCGACCGTCGTTACCGTAGGGGTAGCATCCGCCACCAGCGGCGCGGCGGCCTTCGGCGCCTCAACGACAGGCACGATCGGAACCGGCGCCACCGCAACCGGTGTCACGGCAACGGACGCAGCGGGGGCTTCCCGCACGACGGCGGGTCGTACCGGTGCGGCAGCCACGGGCTGTGGCTTCAGCGGCGGCAGCTCGATCGCCTCTGAGCCGGCGGTATCCATGTCCGGTTCGTCCTGCACGCCATCATCGACGGGCCAGACGAAGGAGACGCGGACCGTGGCGCGCAGTGGCGGTTCGATCGGCAGGATGGTCGGCGCGATGCTGTCGGGCAGGCTCAATTCGATGGCTCGCGCCTCGGCGCGCCGCTCGGCATGGCTCTCCGGCGGCAGTGGCTCGTCGTCCTGCTCGGCGATGCGGGCTGGCGGCGCCGCGATGTCGGTGCGGATCAAGCGCGCGATGCGGCGGATGGAGGCGGGTGTCTCGATGCCGTCCATCAAAGGCTCCGCCGATTCAGCAGGTATGACCGGCTCAGTCGAAACGACCGGCTCGGTCGCAGCGATCTCTGCTGCGGGATGGTCCTCGATCACGGGCGGCGTCGGCGGAACGCGCCGGCTCGGGGCGGCGGGGCCGCGCGCCGGCGGATGCAGGCGGGTCATCGGGGCAGATGGCGTGACGCGCGGGGGCATCGGCAGCGGCGCCGCCTCCTCGTCGCGCGGCCGCATCAGATAGTCCGGCGTCCGCGTGAAGCGGCTTGTCGGCGTCGTCGTGAACGGCCGGAGCCAGCTCGGCACGGTGTCGAGCGAGGCCAGATCTTCCGCGCGGAGCTGGAAGGGATCGGGCTTTCCGGCATTCGGTTTGCCCGCATCTGGGCGGGCGTCGATCGGCCGTCGCAGATGCAGCGTGCCGCGCTCGGGGCGGCCCTTATCGTCGGCTGCGCCGTTCTCGTTGGCGCGGCCGGAGAGCGAAGCGCTCCCGGGAGCCGAACTGTCCGGAGAATGAGGGGGACGCGGTGGAGATCGCATGATGCCGAAGACCTTGCGCTCAGAGGCTCTGGAGTCCGTTGTTGACCCCCAAGGCATACGGAGCACAGCGTTAACGAAGGGTTGTGAGCCCTTTGGGCCCGCCGACGAAAAGCGCGGAGCCGCGCGATTCCGCGCTTCCTGCCTGTGGAGAAATCGTCTGGCTGTTGCAGTCCGGCCGCAGGCACGAAAAGCCGCGGCCGCGGCTGACGAACTCTTCAGACTTCGATGCGAGAATCGCGGTTGTCCGGTTTGTCGCAGCCTGCGTCAGGCCGGTAGAGGGCTGGAAGCGCAGGACGGGGACTGCGCTCACAAAGGGAGCTGATCCATGAACATGACGACGGCGGTGAAGACCGTCTTTTCAAAATACGTGACATTCTCAGGCCGCGCCCCGCGGTCCGAATTCTGGTGGTGGGTGCTGTTCACCGTCATCGTCAGCATCATCGCCTATGCGCTCGATAGCGCCTTCGGCTGGCATTATGACACGCTGCAATCCGCCGGTCCGATCTCGGGCCTCTGGTCGCTCGCGACCATCCTGCCCAATCTCGCCGTCACCGTCCGCCGTCTGCATGACACCGATCGCAGCGGCTGGTGGATTTTCCTGACGCTCATTCCGCTGATCGGCGCTCTGATCCTGCTCTACTGGTATCTGAAGCCAGGTACGCCGGGCACCAACCGCTTCGGCTGAGGCCTGGATATCAAGAGGGACGGCGGGTCTCCGGCCCGCCGCTCCGCCAGATCAGCCGGCGATAGAGCGTCGAACGGTCGATGCCGAGCTTGCGCGCCGCGCGCGAGACATTGCCGCCGCATTCCTCGACCGCCCGCGCCATGGCATCGAGGGTCAGGGCGGAAAGACTCCCATTCTCCGGTGAGGTCTCCGGTGGAAGCCGTGGCACCGCGCCGGACTGGGGCCGGTGCTGGATGATTTCAGCCGGCAGGGCTGCAAGCCGCAGCGGTTCGCCCGGTTCGGCGAGAGCCAGCAGCGCCTTGAGCATGCCAGCAAGCTGGCGGAAATTCCCCGGCCAGTCATAGGCGGCGAGCGCCGCGAGCGTTTCGTCTGTCAACGCCACGTCCGCCTCATCCCCGCCAAGCCCGGTCCAGACGCGGCGGATCACGGCCTCGCGGTCGGCGATTGAGCGCAGCGCCGGCAATTCGACGACATATTGCGCGATGCGGAAATAAAGATCCGACCGAAAGCCGCCGGTCTCGACCAGCGCCGCCAGCGGCCGATGGGTTGCGCACAGCAGAGCAAAATCGACCGGAATCGCGGCTCCACCCCCGAGCGGCACCACCTGTCGCTCCTGCAGGACGCGCAACAGGCGGCCCTGCGCCGCGAGCGGCATGTCACCGATTTCGTCGAGAAAGAGAATGCCGCCATCGGCCTGGCGCAGCAGCCCGCTTTGGCCCTGCCGCCGTGCGCCGGTAAAGGCGCCTTCCTCATAGCCGAACAGCTCAGCCTCGATCAGGCTTTCGGGCAGCGCGGCGCAATTGACAGCGACGAACGGACCGGTGCCGCGGCGGCTACCGGCATGGACGCGGCGGGCGAAGACCTCCTTGCCGGCGCCGGTCTCGCCATGCACGAGCACCGGCACGTCTGCCTCGACGAGCCGCACGGCGCGTTCGAGGGCTGCGCGCGTCGCGTCGTCGAAGACGGGCTCATGCGCGGAAGGGCCCCGCGCCTGCGTGGCGACCCGTCGTGGTGTCGATTTCGGTGGGGCAGCCAAACGGCCATGCAGGATGCTGCCGGTGCGGCTCCGCAGCGCCTTGACCTCGTCCGAAACATCGACGGCCTCGAACAGTTCCGGCAGCCGGACGCTGTCGATCGCCGACCAGTCGAGCTTCAAGAGGCCAAGACCACGCCGGTTGGCGCCGACGAGCCGCTCGCCTTCGAAGACAAGCACGGCCTCGCGGGCCGTTCCGACCAGTTCCGCCTCCTCGTGAAAGCGCAGCACGCTGCAGCCGGCGAAGTCGCGCTCGAACAGGCGATGCTCGATCTGCTCGACGGCGATCCGCACCAGGCCAAGCGCATGCACATGGCGGATCGAGGCATGGCCGGACATGTCGAGCACGCCGGCGAGCCCCCCGCGCGGATCGAAAATCGGCGCGGCGGCGCAGGTCAGGATCCGGTGCGGCTCGAAGAAGTGCTCGCCGCCATGCACGCCGATCGGCCGTCGCTCGACCAGCGCGGTGCCGATGGCGTTGGTGCCGATCGCCGCTTCGTTCCATGCGACGCCGGGGCGGAGCGCGACGCGCGAGGCGCGGCCGGCGAATTCCGGATTGCCGGTCATCTCGAGCACGAGCCCCTGGCCGTCGGTCAGGATCACGACGCTATCGGTAAGCTTTGCCTCCTGGCGCAGCGCCATCATCTCCGGCCGCGTGATCCGGCGCAGCAGATCATGCCGCTCCTGTTCCTCGCGCAGCGCCGTGCTGCTCATGGGCTCGACCTGTGGCCGATCGCCAACGTCCAGCCCGCTCGACGAGCAACGCTGCCAGGAGCGCAGGATCGGCGCCGCCACCAGTCCTTCCGGCGAGCCGCCCTCGAGGAAGAAACGTCTTCTCGCGGCCTGGACAGTATCGGCCGTCACGATGGGCGCCATGATCGTATCCTCCCAACTGTTGCATCCTGCAACACTTGTCGCGTGACGCCCCAGTTCCTCCGGAAACTGTTGCACGCAAATTCAGGCAGCGTCCACAGCCAAGCCGGCGAAGCAGGCGCGTCGGCATCGAGGCGCGAAATCTATCAGGCACTTACCGCTTTGCAGCATCGAATAGCAGAGGGGAGGCGCTCCGTCGGCATGGCGGGTGCAGAACGGATCGGCGTGTTCACCATGGGAGGAAACCATGAACAAGCCCGAATTCCTTGGCGCCAAGACCGCCGCTCCGTTCAAGCCGCGCTATGAGAATTTCATCGGTGGGCAGTGGGTCCCGCCGGTCGGCGGTCGCTATTTCGACAACACCTCGCCGATCAACGGCCGCAAGATCACCGAGATCCCGCGCTCGCAGAAGGAGGATGTGGAGCTTGCGCTCGACGCAGCCCACGCCGCCAAGGTCGCCTGGGGCCGCACCAGCGTCGCGGCCCGCGCGCTGATCCTCAACCAGATCGCCGACCGCCTCGAACAGAATCTCGATCTGCTGGCGCTCGCCGAGACCTGGGACAATGGCAAGCCGATCCGCGAAACGACCAATGCCGACATACCCTTGGCGGTCGACCATTTCCGCTATTTCGCCGGCGCAATCCGCGCGCAGGAGGGTTCGCTGTCGGAACTCGACCACGACACGGTCGCCTATCATTTCCATGAGCCGCTCGGTGTCGTCGGCCAGATCATTCCCTGGAATTTCCCGATCCTGATGGCCGTGTGGAAGCTGGCGCCCGCGCTGGCCGCCGGAAACTGCGTGGTGCTGAAGCCTGCCGAGCAGACGCCAGCCTCGATCCTCGTTCTTGCCGAGTTGATCGGCGATCTGCTGCCGCCGGGTGTGCTCAATATCGTCAACGGCTTCGGCCTTGAGGCCGGCAAGCCACTCGCCTCGTCGAACCGCATCGCCAAGATCGCCTTCACCGGCGAGACGACGACCGGGCGCCTGATCATGCAATATGCCAGCCAGAACCTGATCCCGGTCACGCTGGAGCTTGGCGGCAAGTCGCCGAACATCTTCTTCTCCGATGTGGCCGAAGCGGATGACGACTTTTTCGATAAGGCGATCGAAGGCTTCGTGCTCTTCGCCTTCAACCAGGGCGAGGTCTGCACCTGCCCGAGCCGCGCGCTGATCCAGGAGGATATCTACGATCGCTTCATGGAGCGGGCGCTGCCGCGCATCCGCGCCATCAAGCAGGCAAGCCCGCTCGACAGCGCGACGATGCTGGGCGCACAAGCCTCCAGCGAGCAGCTCGAGAAGATCTTGTCCTATATCGATATCGGCAAGCAGGAAGGCGCCGAACTCGTCATCGGCGGCGCACGCGCCGAACTCGAAGGGGAGCTTTCCGGCGGTTATTACGTCCAGCCGACCGTCTTCAAGGGCAACAACAAGATGCGGATCTTCCAGGAGGAGATCTTCGGGCCGGTGGTATCGGTAACGACCTTCAAGACCGAGGAAGAGGCGCTCGCCATCGCCAATGACACGCTTTACGGCCTTGGCGCCGGCGTGTGGACGCGCGACGGCAACCGCGCCTATCGCTTCGGCCGCGGCATCGAGGCCGGCCGCGTCTGGACCAATTGCTACCACGCCTACCCGGCCCATGCGGCCTTCGGTGGTTACAAGCAGTCCGGCATCGGTCGCGAAAACCATAAGGCAATGCTCGATCACTACCAGCAGACCAAGAACCTCCTGGTCAGCTACAGCCCGAAGAAGCTCGGCTTCTTCTAAGGCCACACCGCCACCCCGATGCGGCGTCCCGCGGGGCGCCGCGACGAACTCGCCGGGCCGAATGTCCAGCGGAGCCGATACCCGCAATCCGGATCAGAACAGGAGGGCTGCCCATGGCCGAAGATCAGGCCGCGTGCATACCCCGCGTCACTGCAACGCCCGCCGCCATTTCCCTCCTCCGCACGCTGCGGCGGGACTACGGCGACATCCTGTTTCATCAGTCCGGAGGCTGCTGTGATGGCTCCTCGCCGATGTGTTTCCAGAAGGGAGACTACATCGTCGGTGATACGGATATCCGGCTCGGCGAGATCGACGGCGTGCCGTTCTTCATGACGGCGTCGCAGTTCGACTATTGGCGCCACACGCAGCTGATCATCGATGTCGTGCCGGGGCGAGGCGGCATGTTCTCGCTCGAAAACGGCCGCGAAGTCCGCTTCCTTACCCGCTCGCGGCTTTTTGACGACGCCGAGCTCGACACCTTGGCGCCGGTGGCAACGGCAGCGGATGCCGGGTAATCGTCCCCGCGTCCCCTTCATCTGGCCGGCAAGAACAAAGGCCGCCGGCGCGGAGGAGCCGGCGGCCTTCCAGTCGGACTGCCTGACTTTGTGCCGTTAGGCGACGACGCGTGCGCGGAGGCGGGTATATTCCGCCTCGGTGAGCGCGCCCGACGCCTTGAGCTTGCCGAGCTTCTCGATCTCATCGGCCGAGCTGTAGCCGACGATGTGACGGAGCTGCTCCTGAGCGTGCTTGGCCCGCTCCTGGTTGCGCTCGGCCATGCCGCGGCCCTGCGTCAGCAGATAGGCGAAGATGCCGATGTAAGGCAGGATGATCAGCGCGATCACCCAGATGACCTTCAGGCCGCCCGATACGTCATGGCGACGGAAAAGATCGCTGATCACGGTCATCAGCAACCAGAACCACATGATGAAGATGAAGATGGCGAAGACGTCGGCAATGAAATTGCTGAAGGTGAAACCACCGTCGAACAGCATTGAATGCACTCCCCGAGAAACACGTGTCGTGGCGGGATCCGAACGTCCGGCGCCATCGAAATCGACGGCATTGCCCCGACGCCCCGATCACTAGGCGAGCCTCAGCCAAATTGATAGCTGTGTTCCAACTGGATGCGCCCTGCGCTGGAGGGCAAGGCGTCCTCGATGATGCCTGATCGGATCGGGGTGAGGCCTAAGGCCTTGCCATGCGGTTCCAGGCGTCGAGGCCGGCGATCTTGTAGGCCTCGGCAAGCGTCGGGTAGTTGAAGGTGTTCTCAATGAAATAGTCGATCGTGCCTTTGAGGTTCAGCACCGCCTGGCCGATGTGGATCAGCTCGGTCGCTCCCTCGCCGACGATATGCACGCCGAGCAGACGGCGCGTCTTGGTCGAGAAGATCATCTTCATCATGCCGGTATTGAGCCCCATGATGTGGCCGCGCGAAGTCTCGCGGAAGCGCGCGATGCCGCACTCATAGGGAATCTCGCGCTTGCGCACCTCTTCCTCGGTCATGCCGACGGTGGAGATTTCCGGCACCGAATAGATGCCGTAAGGGAAGAACTCCGGCGGCGGCGGCGGCTGGAGCCCGAAGGCGTGGCATGCGGCGACGCGGCCTTGCTCCATCGATGTCGAGGCGAGGCTAGGAAAGCCGATCACATCGCCCGCTGCATAGATATGAGGCACCGATGTCTGCATCGTGTTCGCCTCGACGACGATCCGGCCGCGATGGTCGGTCTTGATGCCGACCGCGTCGAGATTGAGCGTTTCGGTTGCGCCAACCCGTCCAGCGGCGAACAGTAGCATGTCGGTCGTCACCAGCCGCCCATCGGCAAGCGACGTGACCACCTTGCCGGTGTCGTTGACATTGATCGACTGCACGGCTGCGCCAAGCCGCAAGGCGACGTTGCGGTCGCGGAGCTCGTGCATGAACTCCTCGATCAGCTCCTTGTCGATGAAGTCGAGGAAGCTGTTGCGGGGCTCGATCAGCGTCACGGATACATCGAGCGCGCTGAAGATCGTCGCATATTCGACGCCGATGACGCCGGCCCCGATGACGGCGAGGCTGCGCGGCAGCTTCGGCAGTTCGATGATCTCGTCGCTGTCGAAGACGTTGATGCCGTTGAACGGCACATAGTCCGGCCGGAAGGGCCGCGTGCCGCAGGCGATCAGCATATGCCCGGCGTTGTAGACGCGGCTTTCACCCGTCTCGCCCGTCACTTCGATCTCGTGTGGCGACAGGAAGCGGCCGGAGCCGTTGGCGGTCGAGACGCCGTTGCGGCTGAACTGGTGCTCGAGCACTTCGACCTCGTGGTCGAGCGTCTTATGCAGCCGCGCCATCAGGTCGCCGGCGCTAATGTTCTGCTTGACGCGATAGGAGCGGCCATAGAAGCCGCGTTCGCGCCAGCCGGAAAGATTGAGCACGGTCTCGCGCAGCGTTTTCGAAGGGATCGTGCCGGTATGGACGGAAACACCGCCGACGCGCCGGCCCTTCTCGACCACTAGCACGCTCTTGCCGATCTTGGCCGCCTGCACGGCGGCGCGCCGGCCGGACGGGCCGCTGCCGATGACGATCATGTCGAAATCGTTGCTGGCGTTCATGGGATTCCGGTCATCAAGGTTGAGAGGAAGCCAGCTGTCTGGTCGGGCGAGCTGGACGGAGGTAATGCAGGGAGCGTGCTCGAAACCGGCGGTGCAGGCGCTGGCCTCGCCATAATTCCGAGCAATCGCCGTGCCAGTGAGAGAGGGATGCCGAGAACGCGATCATCGGCCGCTATGTTGACAGCCCGATGAACGATGCGGCAGTGCCTTGTCATGACTCTCTCTACAGATTTTCCACGAGGCGTGGCAGGCTTCCTTGGCGCCGGATTGCGCGGCAGGCCTGGCAGGATGAGCTACCTCGTCCGGATGGCGAGCCTTGGCGCCGTGCTTGGTGCCGGCTTCGCCATGGCTGCCCTTCTGGCGATCGAGCCGATCGAGGCGCATAGCCGCAACGCGCTCGCGCTCTCGGTGGACAGCTGCGTCATCGCTACGCGCACGCTGCATGTTCCCTTTCCCTGCCTGGCGGTCGATCTCGCCGACGGCAAGGGTGATGGCTACGCCGTGATCCGTCCACCGCTTGGTCGCAGCGAGGTCCTGCTCGTTCCAACGACGCCGATCACCGGCATCGAAAGTCCAGACCTTCTCGGGGCCGATGCGCCGCCCTTGTTTCAGGATGCATGGGCGGCCAGCCGCTACGTCGTCGCAGCATTGCCGCGCGATCCTGGCCGCACCGCTCTCGGCATGGCCGTCAATTCGCGGCCGAGCCGCAGCCAGGACCGCCTGCACATCCATGTCGACTGCCTGCGACCACGCGTCGTCGCGGCGCTGGCCCGCTTCGGCCCGCGGATCGGCGACAGTTGGACCCGCGTTCCCCTTCCGCTTTTCGGCGGCCGCTATTGGGCCCGTCAGGTGAGCGCTTCGTCCTTCAAGACAATGAACCCCTTCAAGCTCATGCATGACGGCCTGCCTCTGGCGCGGCGATCGATGGCCGACATGACGCTCGTCATCGCCGGGACGACGCTGCCGGACGGCCGGCCCGGCTTCATGCTGCTCGCCGCAAACACCCGTGGCCGCGGGCTGGAGCGCGCTGTTGGCGAAGACCTTCTGGATCACGCTTGCCGACTGGCCAATGCCGGCTGATGATCACGGCCGGAAAACGAGGCGGCCTCGGCCCTGATCCTCGAAGGCTGTTGGGGGAGGTCTCAGGATGTCGGACGTGATCAGCGGGCTCATCAGGTTCCTGCTCAGCAATTTCACGCTGAGCTTTCTCGTCCTTGGCCTCGTCGTTTCGCTTGTCGCGATCGCCAGGTCGCCGAAGCCTGTCGCCAGAGCCGTCGTCATCGAGAAGCTTCTGTGCTGGTTCGTGTTCTTTTCGATCGGCGTCAGCTTCCTCTACAACTTCGTCATGCACAGCCTGTTCGGGAAGATCGCGGCGTCCTTCATCGGCTGGCCGGACAGCCCGTTCCAGTTCGAAGTCGGCGTGGCCAGCCTCGGCTTCGCGGTCGTCGGCTTCCTGGCGGCGTTCCGAAGCTACGACCTCCGGCTCGCCGCGATCCTCGGACCGGCGATCTTCCTGCTGGGTGCGGCCGCTGGCCATGTCTACCAGATGGTCACGACCGGCAATTTCGCGCCCGGCAATGCGGGCGCGATCTTCTGGACCGATATCCTGATCCCGGTGATCGGCTTCGGCCTGCTGGCGTCGGCGCGCCGCGCGCCTGTCAATCAGTGAGCCGGGCTCGCGGCGTCGGCGCCTTCCTTGTCGTGCACGGCGAAGCGTTCGACCATGCTGGCGCTGGCGTTGTTCAGCCCGATGATGTCGACTTCCTTGCCATGGCGCCGGGCCTTGAGCACGACCCTGTCAAGCGCACCGACGGCTGAGATGTCCCAGAAATGGGCGCCGCGGAGGTCGAGCACGATCCGGTCGACCTCCTCGATGAAGTCGATCGCATCGACGAATGTGCCGGCTGAGGCGAAGAACACCTGGCCCTCGACGACATAGACCCGTGTCGTGCCGTCTTCCGAGAGACCGGACGTCACGCGGCTGAGCTTCGAGACCTTGCCGGCAAAGAAGACGCCCGAGAGCAGGACGCCGACGAGCACGCCCTTGGCAAGGTCATGCGTCGCCACCACGGTCGCGACCGTCGCGAGCATCACGACGGAGGACGGCACGGGATTGGTGCGCAGCCTTGCCAGCGACCGCCACGAGAAGGTGTTGATCGACACCATGATCATCACGGCGGTGAGCGCCGCGACCGGCACGATGGCGAGAAGGTCCTGCAGGGCGACCAGCAGCACCAGCAGGAAGACGCCGGCGACCAGCGTCGAAAGCCGGCCGCGCGCGCCCGATGAGACATTGATGACCGACTGGCCGATCATTGCGCAGCCGCCCATGCCGCCGAACAGCGCCGAGGCGATATTGGCGAAGCCCTGGCCACGGCATTCGCGGTTCTTGTCGCTCGGCGTATCCGTCATGTCGTCGACGATCTGCGCCGTCAGCAACGATTCAAGCAGGCCCACCGCCGCCAAAGTCAGGGCGATCGGCAGCAGGATGCGCAGCGTCTCGAACGTGTAGGGCACCTGGGGAAGGCCGAAGCTCGGCAGCGTCGAGGGCAGTTCGCCAAGGTCCGAAACCGTGCGCACATCGAGATGCAGCACAACCGAAAGGATCGTCACCACGGCGATCGCGACCAGCGGCGCCGGCACCGCCCGCGTCACGAGCGGGAAGAGGTAGATGATGGCGAGGCCGAGCGCGATGAGCCCGTAAGTCGCCAGCGGAACATGGATGAGTTCCGGCAGCTGCGCCATGAAGATGAGGATCGCCAGGGCGTTGACGAAGCCGGTCATCACCGATTGGGAAACGAAGCGCATCAGCCGGCCGAGCTTCAGATAGCCGGCGGCGATCTGGAAGAGGCCCATCAGGATGGTCGCCGCGAAGAGATAGTGCAGGCCGTGTTCCCGCACGAGCGGGCCCATCAGCACGGCGGTGGCGGCGGTAGCGGCGGAGATCATCGCCGGGCGGCCGCCGGTGAAGGCGATGACGATGGCGATGACCACCGAGGCATAGAGCCCGATCTTGGGATCGACGCCGGCAATGACCGAGAAGCCGATCGCTTCGGGGATCAGCGCAAGGGCCACGACGATGCCGGACAGGATGTCGGTGCGCGGGTTGGCGAACCAACCGCGTCGAACGGTATTGAAAGAGGGCATGGGATGGTTTCCGCAACAAACGACCCGCCGGAAAACCGGCGCGGGTTGTTCTCGTCTTGTGCGTTGTCCGGCGGATTGGCGGCCGGAAGAGCCACCCGGGCTTTCACCGGGTCCGAGCGAATGACCGCTTTTAAAGGACAGGCAAGCAACGATGCAATGTCGAATTGGCGTCTCTTGTAAAGCGTCCGGATCATCGATCGATGCCGTGGCCGATTTGTCATAGTGACGGCTGGACCAGGGGCAGCAAAGCGCTGAAATGCCGGGGCACGGCCAAACGATGTCGCCTCCGGCGACGCTTCGGGTTAGTCTTTCGGAGGAGGCGGAGTTCTGCCGGCGCGGCTCGGAGCGTGGATCGCGAGGGGTCGATTGCTGTTGCTATACCCGGTATTAACCGCAATCACGCATAGCAGGGAGCTGCCGCGATGCGGTCCGGCGATGTTGTTGAACTCGGATAGGTAGGCGTTGCGTTGAAGGATCAGGCGCCCAGAACCAAGGGAAGACAACGCCGATCCGCGCATGGCCGGATGGTGGCGCTGACGCTTGTCCTCATAGCCGCCTTCTCGGGCGCCGCGCTCGCGGCCGACGATTCGCCGAGCTTCATGGATCGCGTGCGCGGCCTGTTCGGCCAGTCCAAGAGCGAGCCGGTTGTCGATGCGACGCCCTATGCGGTCACGATCGAGGTCGTCGATGCAGGGCGGTCGCTACGCGGCACGATCAAGGGCGCTTCAGGCCTGCAGAACCTGCGTCGGTCGCCGCCATCGGGCTCGGCCGGGCTTCTCCGCCGTGCACGCTCGGATTTTGATCTGCTGACGGCGGCGCTCTATTCACAAGGCTATTATGCCGGCCAGATCGCGATCACGGTTGCCGGCGTTCCTGTTGAAAGCGACGGAGCGCTGGCTGCGATCGAGACGGCGCGCAAGGCGGGCCCGGTCCCCGTCACTGTAACTGTGAACCCCGGGCCGATCTTCACCTTCGGTACCGTGCGGCTGCTCGACGCCGACAAGGAAAAGCCGATCGCCGATGTGCCGACCTTGCGCGAGCTTGGCATCATTCCAGGCCGGACGGCACAATCGACCGCAATCCTCGCCGCTGAGAGCCGGATCACCAATTTCTACCGCGACCGGGGCTATGCCTTCGCCAAGATCGTCGACAAGGATGTCGTCGCCGACCATGCGCGGCGCATCGTCGACGTTGATTTCTATGTGGCGACCGGCCGGCCGGCCACCTTCGGCGCCGTGGCCGTCACCGGCACGGACCGGCTGAAGAAGAGCTTCGTGGAAGACCGCGTCCGCATCATCCCGGGCGAGATGTTCTCGCAGAAGCGCCTGGCCGATACGCGCCGCTCGCTGCTGAAATATGACGCGATCTCGGGCGTTCGCATCGTCGAGGGCGACAAGGCCGACGCGCAGGGACGCGTTCCCATCGATATCGAGGTCACCGAGCGCAAGCCGCGCTATGTCGGCTTTGGCGCCAAATATTCGACTTCCGACGGGTCTTCAATCAACGCCTATTGGGGTCACCGCAATCTCTTCGGCGGTGCCGAGACGTTGCGGCTCGATGGGCAGGTATCCTGGTATGGCCAGGTGCCGGACTCCGTGCCGGACGCCAGCCCCTTCGGCTACAAATTCGCTGCCACCTTCACCAAGCCCGGCATCATTACCACTGCCGACGATCTCGCGGCCGAGGCGGCGGTGCTGCGTGAGGTGACCGACGCCTATGTCCGCGAGGCGGTGACCGTCAACGCCTCTATCAAGCGGACGATCAGCGATCAGCTTTCTGTTTCCGCCGGCATCGACCTGGAGACTTCGAGCGTCCAGGACAGCTACGGCACCAACGACTACAATATTGCCGGCGTGCCGCTTTCGGTCACCTATGACAATACCGACAACCTGCTCGATCCCTCGCGAGGCATCCGCGCCACCGCAACGGTGGAGCCGTTCGCCTATCTCGGCAACGCCGGCGCCGGCCCGGCCATGGTCAAGGGGCAGATCGCGGCCTATCACGCGCTCGACGAGGACAAGCGCTACATTCTGGCCGGGCGCATCGCCGCCGGGTCGATCTTCGGCACCGAGCTTTTCGATGTCCCGCCGCAGCGGCGCTTCTATGTTGGCGGCGGCGGCACGCTGCGCGGCTTCGACTATCAATCGCAGAGCCCCCACAACGAGCGCGGCGATATCATCGGCGGTCTTTCTTATGTCGCGGCCTCCGCCGAGGCGCGCATCAAGGTGACCGACACGATCGGTATCGTGCCTTTCGTCGATGTCGGCGCCGCCTCGGCCGGAAGCTCTCCTGATTTCAACGATCTCGGCGTCGGCGTCGGTCTGGGCCTGCGCTATTACACCGGCGTCGGACCTGTACGCCTCGACGTCGCCGTTCCCGTCGCCAATGAGGGCGACGACCAGGCCGGCTACGGCGTCTATCTGAGCCTCGGACAGGCCTTCTGATGAGGATCGCACGCATCATCATCGCCTGGCTCGGCGTCATCGTGATCGGCCTCGTCATCGCGCTGGTCGCGGCCTTCGCGTTGATCCAGACGACGCCTGGCAAGCGGATGCTGGCCGATCTGGCGAGTCGGCTCGCGAGCCGAGATGGTTTGACGGTCGAGATTTCGGATCTGACCGGCTTTGTGCCGACGGATATGCGCGTCGGGCAGATCGCCGTGTCCGATACGCGCGGCCAGTTCGTCGCCCTCGGTGGCCTCGAACTCGTCTGGCACCCGCTGTCGTTGCTGAGGGGAACCGTCAATGTCGAGCGTCTCGCCGCCGATCGTGTGGCGCTCGATCGGTTGCCGGTCCTCCCGCCTGCAGGGCCGGCGACTCCGTCGTCCGGGTCGTCGATCCCGCAATTGCGCGTCGTGCTGGGCAAGCTCCATGTCGGGGAGATCGTGCTTGGCGAACCTGTCGCCGGCATGGCGGCGCAGCTCAGCCTCGATGCGTCGGCGCGGCTCGTCGACCCGGCGCAGGGCCTCGATCTCGATTTCGCGCTCGAAAGAATTGACGCCCCGGGGATGCTCCGCGGGTCTATCGGCTATGCGCCGAGCGGCGGAAAGAACGTGCTGGCGCTTGATATCACGGCCTCGGAGCCCGCCGGTGGCCTGGTGGCCCGACTGGGGCAAATCGAAGGGCTGCCGCCGCTTTCGCTGACCGTGAAGGGTAGCGCGCCGCTCGATGACTGGAATGGCACATTGGCGCTCGATGCCGGCCCGTCCGGGCAGCTCTCGGGCACGGCCGCCGTTCGCAGCTTGACCGATGGCCGCCGCGTGATGCTCGATCTCGGCGGCACGATCGATGGATTGCTGCCGGCCAATGTCCGGCCGCTCTTCAGCGGCCACACGGCGCTGATCGGATCAGCTGTCGTCGCTGATGATTTCAAGACCAAGCTCGAAGGGCTCAATCTCACCGCTGCGGGCTTCGGACTCGCGCTTCTCGGTTCGATCGATCCCGCCCGTGAGACAGCCGACCTCACTTTCGATCTCGTCGGTGGCGACGCCTCGCATTTTGCCGCGCTCGCCCCGGGAATTGCGTGGAAAGGCTGGCGCCTGAACGCCCATGTGGTCGGGCCCTTCGGCTTGCCGGCCGTTGATGCAACGCTCGCTGCGGAGGATGTGTCCGGCCGCGGTTATGCTGCGAACACGCTCAACGTGACCGTCAAGGGAACGCCAGCGGACAATGCGCTTGCCGTGGTAGTCAATGGCGATGTGGCGGGCATGACGTCCGATCAGCCCAAAGTCGCCGCGGCCCTCGGCACCAGCGCGCGGTTTTCGGCGTCCGGCTCGGTTTCGGCGAACGCCCAGACGCTGACGGCAGCGACGTTGAACCTCGCGCCGCTCGAACTCGCCTTCGTCGGCACCGCCGGCCCGACCTTCGTGAAGGGCAATTTCAAGCTGCCAAGGCTCGATCTGGCGGCCTTTGCTTCCTTCACCGACCGCCCGCTGTCCGGCACCGTTTCGCTTGAAGGGGCCATCGACACCGGCAAGGATTTCTCGGCCGTATCGGTCAATATCGACGGGACCACGCGCGATGTCAGAGCCGGCATCGATGCGCTCGATGGCTTCCTCGCCGGAACCAGCCGTTTCAAGGGAGCGCTCGCCCGCGCGGCCGATGGCACGATCGCGGTCAGGGACCTGACGCTGGCCGCCAACGGCCTCGATCTCGCGGTCAATGGCGGCATCGCCAAAGAAACCGCCGATCTGACCGCAACGTTGACGCTGGCCGATCTCGGCCGCCTCGATCCGCGCGTCAAGGGTGGCGCCAAGGCCGAGCTGAACTTCACGGGCGGCCTCGCCGCGCTCGGCCTCAAAGGTCGCGTCGACATTGCCTCGGCCGAAGCGATGGGCAAGCCGATCCGCGACCTCGCCGTCACGCTCGACCTCGCCGACCTGACCGGTCAGCCGCATGGCAGCTTCGCGCTCGACGGCCGCATTGCCGATCGCCCGGCCAAGGGCAGCGCGCAGTTCGCGACCGAGGCGGACAGCCGCCGCATCGATAATCTCGATCTCTCCGTTGGCAGCGTTCACGCCACCGGATCGGCCGCGATCGGCGCGAACAGCCTCGTGACCGGCGCTTTCACGGTCGCGGCCGGGAATTTGAGCGACCTTGAGCCTTTGATCCTGACTGCGATCGGCGGCCGGCTCGACGGCACCGTCGCGCTCGATGCGTCCAACGGGCAGCAGCGGGTGGCCGTCAAGGGCCGCGCACAGAATGTCACTTTCGCCGGCAATCGGCTCGAGAGCGCCGATATCGACCTCCGCGTTGTCGATCCGGCCGGGACGCCGGTGCTCGATGGCCGCGCGACCCTCGCCGGCCTCGTCGCGGGCAGCCAGCGTATCGACCATGCGACATTGACGGCCGCAAGCCGTGGCCAGACCACCGACCTGACGCTCGACACCGCCGTGCTCGGGGCGACACTGGCCGCGCGGGCCAATATCACGCCGGCCGGAGCCGCGACCCGCATTCGCCTCGACCAGTTGCGCATGGCGCGCGGGTCGACGACCGTCACCCTCTCGGCGCCGGCGACGATCACGCTGGCTGATGGCGGCGTCGCCATCGACCGCCTGCAGCTTGCGACCGGCGGCGGCGGCGCGACCATCGCCGGACGTGTCGGCCAGACGCTCGATCTCACCGCCGATATCCGCAGCCTGCCGCTCTCCATCGCCGCGCTGTTAGCGCCCGATCTCGATCCGCGCGGCACCCTCTCCGGAAGCGCCCGGATTACCGGCTCGGCCACCGCGCCGACCGGCAATTACGATATTCGCGTCGCGGGGCTATCGACAGCGGATCTCGCGACCAAGGGGATCGGTCCGTTCGAGATCGCGGCGCGCGGCACGCTCGGCGGTGGCAGGGTCAATGTCGACGCGACCATCAATGCGCCGTCGGTTTCGGGCCTCACGGTGCGCGGCTCGGCGCCGATCGCCGCTGGCCAGCTCGATCTCCGCGTTGCTGGTGCCATCGATCTCGGCATCGCCAATACGTTCCTCGCCAACCAGGGCGCAACGGTCCGTGGACGTGCCACCGTCGACATGGCGCTACGCGGCACCAGCGCGGCGCCCGCAGCGTCCGGGACGATCCGCGTTGCAGGCGCCAGTTTCACCGACAGCGTCAATGGCGTGACGCTCACCAATATCCAGGCGGTTCTCACCGGCTCCAACAGCCAGATCGTCGTCAGCCAGTTGACGGCCGCGACGCCGCGCGGCGGTTCGCTGAGCGGCAGCGGCACCATCGGTCTCGATGCGGCGCGCGGCTTCCCGGCCAATGTGCGCATCGAGCTCGACCGCGCCAACATCATCACCAGCGACCTGATGAACCTCGTGGCGAGCGGCAGGATCACGATTGAAGGTCCGGTCGCGACACGGCCCCGCATCGCCGGCAATATCGACGTCACCAGGCTCGACATCAACATCGCCGACCAGCTGCCCGGCGGCGGGCTTGATCCGCTCCAGGTGCGCCACATCAATACCGGCGGCGAGAAGCGGCCCTCGCAAAAGGGCCTGCGCGCCCAGGCGCAGACCCGCGCCGCCGCGACAGCAGAACGCACGGCACGCCGCGCGGCGGCACCGCCCGCCTTTATGGCCGATCTCGATCTGACGATTACGGCGCGCAATTCGGTGTTCGTGCGCGGCATGGGCATCGACGCGGAGTTCGGCGGCAATCTGACCTTGAGTGGCACCACGGCCAATATGGTGACGCTGGGCGGCTTCGAGCTGCGCCGGGGACGGTTCGATCTTCTCGGCCGCCGCCTCGATTTCACCGAAGGCAAGGTGACGTTCGAGGGCAGCACCGACCCGACGCTCGATTTCACCGCGTCCACCACGACCAGCGACGTCACGGCGTCGATCATCGTCACCGGCAGGGCGTCTGCACCGCAGGTGAGCTTCACCTCGAGCCCGGCGCTGGCACAGGACGAAGTTCTGTCGCGCATTCTGTTCGGCCGGTCGATCTCGACATTGAACGCCAGCCAGGCGCTCCAGGTGGCGCAGGCCGTCGCGCAGTTTTCCGGCGGCGGCCCCGGCGTGCTCGACAAGGTCCGCCGTTCGCTCGGCGTCGACTCGTTCGATGTCGACGCGACCGGCCAGGTCGGCATCGGCAAACGCCTCAATGACCGCGTCTATGTTGGCGCGAGGCAAGGGCCGAACGCGTCGTCCGGCAAGGTGACGGTGGATGTCGACGTGACGCGCAATATCCGCCTGCAGGGCGCGGCCGGCGGCGACGGCTCGGGCGAACTTGGCATCGGCGCGCAGTGGGACTACTGACGGCGGCTAGCGACGGCCGGTCTCAGCGAGCCATGAAGCCGATCGCGAACGCGTTGGCGATGTCGATGAAGAAAGCCGAGACCAGCGGCAGGATGATGAAGGCCCGCGCCGCCGCGCCGTGAACCTTGGTCACCGCGGTCATGTTGGCGATCGCGGTCGGCGTCGCGCCGAGGCTGATGCCGGTGAAGCCCGAAGCGATGACAGCGGCGAGATAGTCGCGCCCCATCGCAGGGAAGACGACAAAGATGATGTAGGCGACGGCGGCCAGCGTCTGCAGCGTCAGGATCACGACCAGCGCCGGGCCGAGTTCGCCCAGCGTCCAGAGCTGCATGCTCATCAGCGACATCGCCAGGAACACGTTGAGCGCGAGATCCGAAATCAGCGCCAGCCCCTTGGTGCGTGAAGGCCAGGCGAGCCGCGGCAGAAGGCGCGGCACGAGATTGGTGGCGACGATCGCGACCAGCAGGCAGACGACGAACATCGGCAGCTTGATGCCCGTCGCTTCGACCGCATCTTCGAGCCCATAGGCGACGAGGATCACGACATTGATCACGAGGATCGAGCGCAGCAGGCTGACATGGCTGATGTCGTCGCGCTTGTCGGCAGGCTCGGCTGGCAATCCGACGACGGGCGCCGTCTCGCCCACCGGTCCCGAGAGGCCATGACGCTTGATCAGGAAGCCCGCGATCGGCCCGCCGACAAGGCTTGCGATGACGAGCCCGAGCGTTGCCGTCGCGATCCCGACTTCGAGCAGATTGCTGACGCCGAACCGCTCCGAAAGGACGGGCGCCCAGGCGATCGTCGTGCCATGCCCGCCTATCAGCGAGGCGGAGCCGACAAAGGGCGCGAGGCCGGATGGCAAGCCCAGCGCGGCGACGCTGCCGGCGGCGATGACGTTCTGGATGACGAGATAGACGAGTGTCAGCACGAGAAGCACGATCAGCGGCCTCCCGCCGGCGAGGAGATCGGCGAATTTGGCGTTGAGGCCGATGCCGGTGAAGAAATAGAGCAGCAGCATGTCGCGCGCCGCCAGTGTGAAGCTCAGTTCGACGCCGAAAACCTTGTAGGCGATGAGCGTCGCGAGAGCCGCGATCATGCCGCCCGTCACCGCTTCCGGGATGTTCCAGCGCTGCAGCGGCGTTATCAGCCGGTTGAGGCTGGAGCCGACGAAGAACACCACGATGGCGATCGTGAAGGTGAGCAGACCGGGAACCTGGATCGCAGTTATCATCGCTTCGCTCAGCTTTGCGCCCGAGGGCGCGGCCTAAGGGTCATCCGCCCGCGAACGGTGTCGAGGCAAACAGATTGAGGCCAAGCCGCTCGGCCAGGAAGCGCGCAGCGAGCTGACCCTTGACGCTGTTTCCGGCGCTGTCGAGCCTCGGGCCGAACGTGCCGAGACCGCCCTTGCCGGGCGCTACGGTCACGATGCCCCCGCCGATGCCGCTCTTGCCGGGCAGACCTACATCGAACAGCCAGTCGCCGGACGTCTCGTAGAGCCCCGAGGTCGCCATGACGGCCAGTGCGTCGCGGCTGCCGCTACTACTGACCACCGTCGCGCCGGTCAGCGGATGCACGCCGCCATCGGCGAGCGTCGCGCCCATGGCGGCAAGATCCCGCGCCGTGACCTGCAGCGAGCATTGCCGCGTATAGAGCTCGACTGCCGCCACCGGATCAGAGCCGAGCCGGCCGAAGGTCGCGAGCAGATGGCCGATCGCCTTGTTGCGCGTGTTGGTGAGGCTGGCCGAACGATAGACCGCGTCGTTGATCGTGAGTGCCCGCCCGGCGAAACGCTCCAACCCCGCGCGGATGAACCGCCACTTCGCTTCGACGCCGTCGCCGGGAACATGGCTCGTGGTGGCGATCGCTCCGGCATTGACCATCGGATTGGTCCGGCCTTCAGGTCCGTTCTCGATCGCGGCCAATGCGTTGAAGGGAAGGCCCGTTGCGTTGACGCCGATCTCGGCGCGCGCAGCGGCGCTGCCGATGGCGTCGGAAAGCAGCGCGAAGACGAACGGCTTCGAGACGCTCATGATCGCAAAGGCATGATCGGCATCGCCGGCGGCATGGATGCGCCCGTTGACCCCGACGATGGCGATCCCGAAAAGGTCCGGCGGCATCGCGGCGAGCGCCGGATAGATCTGGATGTTCTCCCCGTTTCGATCGTCACGAAACGCCCGATGCGCGGCGGCGACGGCATCCTCGACCATGGCCGACGAGGGAAGCCGCCCGGTCGAGACGGGCGTGACGGGATCAGCGGGACGGTTCATGGCACCGCCTCGCCGCCGTGATCCTTGCCGTGAACCGCGCGGCCCGTCACCTGGACGTCAACGGAAAGCCCGGCGAAGTCACCGTCGCCGCCTATGAATGCCCCGGTGATCGGGCTTGCCTGGCTTGCGATGCGCGTTACGCCGACCCGGATAAGATTGGAACCGGCGACGAGCCCGTTGGTCGGGTCATATTCGACCCAGCCCGCGCCGGGCAGGTAGACGCTGCACCACGCATGTGTCGAGCCGCCGCCGCGCGTCTCGCCCGAGAGGTCGTCATAGAGATAGCCGGTGACGAAGCGGGCTGCGAGGCCGAAGCTTCGGAGCGCCTCGATCATCAGGACGGCGAAGTCGCGGCATGTCCCCGAGCCGAGCGCCAGCGTTTCCGCGGCGGTCTGCGTGCCTTCCTCATGACGCGCGCCATAGCGGAATTCCGCCCGGATGGCATGGGTCATTGTCTCGATCATGCCGAGTGTGCGGCCTCCGCCCTCGACGATAAAGCGTTGCGCCCAGGCGGCGACCGTTCCGGCCGGATCGCCATCGGCTGGCGTCACAAGCGCCGCGAGATCAGGCATCTCCTCGGCTGCGTAGGCGAAAGGAAAGTCGGTCGCGTCTGGGTCGAGGCTGAAGCGCGGCAGCGGCGGCCCTTCGGGGTGATGCGTGAGATCCAGCGTCGAGACGACCTCGAGATGGCGGGTCAGCATCGACTGCGGCCATTCGAGCAGGCAGATCGAATTGTTGAACGGGTCGTGCGACCAGTGGATCGACGACGGCTGAGGGTCGATGGCGAGGCTGGCCCGATGCAGGCGAAGATCGTGGCTGTCGTCCGGCCGCACCATCAAGCGGTGCCGCATCAGGCCGACGGGATTGCGATAGTCGTATCGTGTCGTGTGGACGATCTCGATCCGTGCCATTGTGGTCCCCGCCCGCTGTACTGCCACCCCTGAGGCAGGAAGCAGGTCGGCATTCCGCGCCTGATGCGAACTGCCGATCGTGATCCCATATCCCGCCCCGCGGGGATTGTCATTCCCGGACCTTACCCTTCGTGGCGCCGCGGGCGAATGACCCGTGCCAATGAGAGCAGCATGACCTTTTCAGCCTATGACGTCACTATTCCCGTGTTCGAGCGCGGTTTCGCCAACCTCTCCGCCATTCTCGACAAGGGCGTCGCTTTTGCGGAAGCTGGCGGCCTCGACCCGTCCGATCTGGTCGAAGCGCGCCTGATCGCCGACATGGACCCGCTGCGCGCACAGGTGCAGCGCGCCAGCGACACCGCCAAGGCCTGCGTCGCGCGCCTGGCCGGCATCACGGCGCCGAGCTTTGCCGATGAGGAGACGACCTTCCCCGAACTCCAGTCACGCATTGCGAGGACGCTGGACTTTCTCCGGACCGTCGACCAGGCGGCGCTCGCCGGTGCAGAAGATCGCACGGTCGTGCTGCGTAGCCGCGCCGGCGAAAAGCAGTTCGTCGGTCGCGATTATATCTTCCAGCACGCGGTGCCCAACTTCTTCTTCCACGTGACCACCGCCTACGACATCCTGCGTCACAAGGGTGTCCCGATCGGCAAGCGCGATTATCTGGGCTTCTGATCGCGTCGGCCGGCTCGGCCCGCTGCGGCGCAGAAAAGGCAACGGCCCCCTCCCGGGCAGGAGGGGGCCGCCACATTCCTGACTGTCAACCGGGCCGTGGGGCGGTAGCTGGTTGACGTTCCGTCAGGAATTTACTGTGCAGGCGCTTCAGGCGCCTCATCGGGTTCGCCGGGACCGTCCGGCATCGCTTCAGGGCCGGCCTGATCGGGACCGCCACCATCGGCGGGGCTCATCATCGCCGGGCCGTGATCGGCGGGCCCGAAGGCATCCGGACCATGCGGGCCGGGACCGTGGTCCCAGCCACCTCGGCCCATCGGGCCCATGCCCATCATCCCGCCACCCATCATCCCGCGGTGCATCGGGCCGCGGCCTTCAGGCATGGGGCCGCGCATTGGCGGGTGCGGAAAGAGGCTGATCGTGGCGAGCCGTTCAAGCTGCTGCGGCGAAAGCTTGGCGCGAAGCGCCGTGATGGCCTCAAGCAGCGTGTCGGCCTTGGCGGCCCGGTCCTTCATCCGCCGTGCAATCTCCTCCTGACGCGCAAAGGCCCTATCCGCGCCGGCATCGGCAGGGGCTGGCATGGGAGGCGCCGGCGGCGGCGTGAACAGATCGATCAGCGCGCTCGTATAGTCGCGCCAGGCGTCGAGCTGGTCGCTCTTGATGCCGATCAGCGTCTCGGCTGCGGCCAGGCGTTCGGCCAGGCGCAGGCTCCATTCGGGCGCTCCAGGGCGCTGTCCGGGCGGGCGCATCGGATGCCAGCCGGCCTTGTCGCCGCCCGGCTGCGGCATCGGCGCCATGGTCGCGCTGCCTGGCTTTGGTGCCGGCGGGGCCTGATCGCCGGTCACCGCCAAGGCGGGTGCGCTCATGATGAGCAGCGTTCCGATCGCTAATGATAGGCGTTTCATATTAGTCTCCATGGCTGTTTGACAGCGAGGCCACGCTAGACAACCGCCATTTCCAGACGTCGTCTTTGCATGGCCAAGCCTTGCCTGTCCGGGAAATCTTGTTACGCAACATTGCTGTAAGGCCCTTTGAGAGGTTCGTTTACCAAACCCTCGGCCAAGAGCACTCTCGAGGCTGTATGCCTCAGCTTTCAACGACCTCCGTTTGAGTGCAGTTCCATAGATGCAGATCACGCCACACATTCTTGTCGTTGATGACGACCTCGAAATCCGCAAGCTGCTGGGCCGCTACCTCGACCAGCAGGGTCTCCGCGTCACGCTCGCGGCCGACCGTCGTGAGCTCGAGGAGAAGCTGGAGACCCAGCAGATCGATCTCATCGTCCTCGACGTCATGTTGCCCGACGGCTCGGGGCTCGACATCTGCCGCCAGCTGCGGGATCGGAAGCCGCATATTCCCGTGATCCTGCTGACGGCGCTGAAGGAGGATGTCGACCGCATCATCGGGCTCGAGATCGGTGCCGACGATTATGTCGGCAAGCCGTTCAATCCGCGCGAGCTGCTGGCACGCATCCGTGCCGTGCTGCGCCGCGTCGCCGACATCGCCGAGCCGCCGACGGTCGAGAGCTATTGTTTTGCGGGCTTCGTCGCGTCCCCGACCAGCCGGTCCGTGATTGATCCCGACGGCGCCGATGTGGTGTTGACCGGCGCTGAATTCGATTTGCTGCGCGTCTTCCTCGATCGGCCGGGCCGCGTGCTTTCGCGAGACCAGCTGCTCGATCTGACGCAGGGCCGCGAGGCCGATCCGCTCGACCGCTCGATCGACGTGCTGATGAGCCGTCTGCGGCGCAAGCTCGGCGATGGCGGCAGCTTCCAGATCTTCAAGACGGTGCGAAACGGCGGCTACCAGCTCTCGACCAAGGTCGAGACGATCGAGGCGCCGCGTTGAACACACTGCGCCTCAGGATCGCGGCCCTCATCGTCTGCGCGATCGTCGCCGTCGTCGGCATGGCGACATCGGTCGCCATCGCGGTGATCGGAAGGCCGGGGCCCGAGCGCATGGTTCAGGACGCCGCGCTGCAGATCGATCTGATCTCGCGGCTGGCCGAGCAACTGCCGGATGATTTCGAGCCGGGCATGGTCAATCCGAACCTGCATGGCATGCGTCTGCTGGCAGGGCCGGCGAGCGGAACCGTCGATGAACGGCTGACCGAGGTGCTGCGCTCCGAGCTCGCCCGTATCGGGCAGCCCCGCCCGGTCCTCGTCAGCCAGCCCGTCCCCAATCAGCCGATGACCGTATCCGTGCCGATCGCCAGCCAGGGCTGGTGGATCGCGATGCCACTTTCGGCGCGCCCGCCGCCTCCACGCACGGCGTGGTTCATCCTGCTCGGCTGGATGTCCGCCATCATCCTTGGCGCCGCGGGCATCGCGGTGGTGATCTCGAACAGGCTGACCCGGCCACTGCAGATGATCGAGGGCGCGATCGCCTCGGTGGGGCCGGACGGCACATTGCCGGTGTTGCCCGAGCTCGGCTCCGGCGAGATGAAGGCGACGGCCAAGGCGCTGAACCGCCTCTCGGCGCGGCTCAAATCGGCGATGGAGAGCCGCATGCGTCTCGTCGCGGCGGCCGGCCACGATCTTCGCACCCCGATGACCCGCATGCGCCTCCGGGCCGAGTTTGTCGGCGACGATGACGAGCGCGCGCTCTGGCTGCGCGATCTCGAAGAGCTCGATCGCATTGCCGATAGCGCCATCCGCCTCGTCCGCGAGGAAGCCTCGTCAGGCGCCCGGGAGCGCGTCGAGATCACCGGGCTGTTGCGTGAGATCACGGGCGAGCTGACGATCCAGGGCATGCGGCTCGAACTCGGGCAGACCGTCGAGGCCGAGGTCGGCGTTGCCCGTCTGGCGCTGACACGGGCGCTGCGCAATCTCTTCATCAACGCCGCCACGCATGGCGGCGGCGGCCGGATCGAGGGAGAGATCGATGGCGCCTTTGCCGTCGTCTTCGTGCGAGACAATGGCCCCGGCATTCCAGACGACCTGATCGCTCATGTGTTCGAGCCGTTTTTCCGGGTCGATCCTTCACGGCGTCAGGCGATGCCCGGCGCCGGCCTCGGCCTTGCCATTGCCAGGGAGATCATCGAGCGCAATGGCGGCTCGATTACGGTCAGCAATGGTGTCGTCTGCGGCCTCGTGCAGGAAATCCGCTTGCCGCTGGCCCAGGACAGGCCGCCCGCCTGATCAATTTCCGGCGCTGCCCGATACGGCGCGGCCCCCGACCCAGACACAAGCGAGATTGGGCCGCGAGGCCGTATAGACGATCTTCTCGAGCAGGTCCGCTTCTTCATCGACCTCGTCGAAGAGCCGCATCGTCGAGCCGGGCGCATCGGGATCGACCAGGATGGCGTCGAAATGCCGGCCCGGCGCGAAGCTGCCCACGGGGAGGTCCAGCGCATCGGCGCCGCCTGCGGTTGCGAGATGGAAGGCGAGCGGCACGTCGATGCGCGCCCCTGGCCGTCCCCGCCGTTCGGCCGGCAGGTCGGGATCGACGCCGCCCTCCAGCATGCGCGAGGCGGCAACCGCCATGCCTGCACCTCTAGCATCGAGGCGCTCGGTCCGCCGGAGATATCGGTGCCGAGGCCGACGCGCACCTGCCGCGCCAGCGCCGCGCGGATCGGGAACACGGCATTGGCGAAATAGGCGTTGGAGAGCGGGCAATGCGCGACGGCGGACCCGCGCGCCGCGACCCGGTCCATGTCGGCCGGGGTCAGGAAATTCGAATGCGCCAGCACCGTGCGCCGGGTCAGCAGCCCGAAGTGATCGAGCATCTCCGCGTCGGTGCGGCCGTAGCGCGCCAGCACATGGCCATGCTCCCAGTCGCTTTCCGAGCAATGGTCTGCACATGGCAGCCGCATTCTGCAGTCAGCGCGCCAAGGCCCTCCAGCAAGGCGTCGGTGCAGGATGGAATGAAGCGCGGCGTCGCCACGGCTTTGACGAGACCGCCATTGCCGGGCAGGGCAGCAAGATGGTCGATCAGCGCGCGCGTGCCGTCGACAGCCTCCTGCGCGCTCGCGTCGCGATAATAGGGCGGGCAGGCGTCGGGATCATCCATCGATACCTTGCCGACCAGCGCCCGCTGCCCCTTCGCGAGACAGATCTCGGCGAGGAGCCGCGTCGCATCCTGATGCACCGTCGCGAAATAGAGCGCCGTCGTTGTGCCGCTGGCGAGGAGATCGCCGACCAGAGCCTCGTAGCTCCTTCGCGCGAAGGCAAGATCGGCGTAACGGGCTTCGAGCGGAAAGGTATAGCGATGCAGCCAGACCTCGAGCGGCACGTCGAGCGCCTTGCCGAGCTGGGGATATTGCGGCGCGTGGATGTGGAGATCGACGAAGCCGGGCAGGATCGCCGTGCGGGGCGCCATCTCGGCAAGAGTTCCCGCCTGCCGCGCCTCTGTCCGCCGCTCGGCATAAGCGGGATCGGCGGTCGGCGTGACGCTCGTGATCGTCCCGGTGGCATCGACCGCGACCAGCACATCGGCGAGGATTTCCGCGCCGTCGGGTCCCGGCGCATGCAGGAACCGGCCGCTGATCACCTTGCCGCGCACATCCATCGGTCCGTCTCCCGCCATCGACGCGCGGCGATCTCGCCGCGCTTGGATGGTACAGGCGATCCGCGAGGCGAACAGCCCGCCCGGACGAAGCGCCGCATGGGCGCCATCTTCCTTGCTTCAACTCATCCTTAACCACGATGACCTAGTTTTCATCGAGGTTTCGGCCCGATCGCCGATCCCTGCGTTGCGTTGGCGTGGAGTGAGCGTGATGAAAATGAACCCGTCGATCCTGCTGCTGCCGGCTTTGCTGGCGCTCTCGTCGGGCGTCGCCGTTGCGCAAACCTATGATACCCAGCACGGCTACCGCTATCGCGACTATGCTGATCCAGCCTATGGCTATCGCGACGCCTATCCGCAGATCGAGGCGGCGCCGCAGCCCTATGAAGGGCAGCCGGAGGTGGGGACCTACCAGCTTCAGCAGCCCTATCAGCCCTATGGGCCGAACCAGGCCCTCCAGCAGCCGGCGCCCGCAGCGCCGCCGGCCGGGGACCCGCCCGTGGCCGCCAACCCGCCTGCACCCGTGGTGCCGGCCCTCGTTCCGGCGACCTTCATCGCACAGGCGAATGATGCCGTCTTGCCGGACAGCCTCAAGCGCTCGGGCAAGCAGGCCATTCCGGCCATCGCGCGGCTTCAGATCCTGCTCGACCGCGCCAATGTCTCGCCCGGCGTCATCGATGGCATGTCCGGCGGCAATCTCGCTAAGGCCGTCTCGGCGCTCGAGAACATGAACGGCATGCCCTCGACCGGGCGGATGGGGCCGCAGATCGATGCGATCCTCGCCTCCTTCGGCGAAAGGCCGGTGCTGGTGCCCTATGTGATCACCGCCGCCGACGCGGCTGGTCCCTTCGTGCCGACCATTCCGAAGGATTACGGCGAGATGGCGCAGCTGCCGCGCCTTGCCTATCGCAATGCGGGCGAGGCGCTCGCCGAGCGCTTCCACATGGACGAGGGCTTCTTGCGCCGCCTCAATCCCGGCGCCGGATTCGCCGAGGGCGAGACCATCACGGTCGCCGATGTCGGCCCGCCGGCCAAGACCAAGGTCTATCATCTCGTCGCCGATTCCGCGGCGCGCCAGCTGCTCGGCTATGACCAACAGTGGAACCTCGTCGTCGCCTATCCGGCCACCATCGGCAGCACCGACATGCCCTCGCCGAGCGGCATCCATGCGGTCAAGGCGATCGCCATCGATCCGGTCTACTGGTATCGCCCCAAGGTCAATTTCCAGCAGGGCAAGAACGACAAGGCATTGAAGCTCGCCCCCGGTCCGAACGGCCCGGTAGGCGCAGTGTGGATCGGTCTCGACAAGCCGACCTACGGCATTCACGGCACGCCCGAACCGAGCCGCATCGACAAGACCAACAGCCATGGCTGCCTGCGCCTGACCAACTGGGATGCCAACGAACTCGCCCATCTCGTCCGGCCCGGCGTCGATGTCGAGTTCGTCGATCCGGCCCGGACCGCTTCGGTCGCGCCGGCGGCTCCCCCCACCGTTGCCCCGGCCGAGCAGCCGATGCCGCCGCCGCTGGCGCAGTAAATGGGGGGTGCGGACCCTAGAAAGGTCCGGACTCTAGAAGGGTCCCCGTGCCGCGATCCGGTTGAAGGCGGCGCTGAGCGCCTTGATCCTGACTTCATAGGCGTTGTTGAGGCAGGCGATGTCGCCGCCGCAGGACCGGCGCCATGCGAGCCAGGCCTTCTGATCGTCGCGCAGATTGCCGGCTGCGCCCATCGGCAGCAGTTTCAGCAGCATCTGATAGCGGGTCGCCATCTCGACATCGTCGTCGTTCAAGGCGCGATTGGCGCAGACCGCGACCTCATCCGGCAGGCTCGCCTTGGCGCAGTTGAAGCTTGCCGCCTCTGCCATGCGCGGCGAGCCTGCTGCCGCGATGATCGCGGCCAGTCCCAGCATCGTCCATGTGGCTCTCCGCGCCTCTTGCCTCGCCATGGCTCGTCCCCTTTCGCCTGTTCCCGTACGAAGGATAGGCGAGGATGCCGGCGAGGACGAGGGCCGAAGTCCTAGAACCGTGTTGCGAAGGTGACGAGCCAATCCGGCATCGCTTCGACCAGCGCCCCCTCCACGACCTTGTCGAGGCCGGTGACCATGCCGAAGCCGACCAGCGCGAAAGCGAGGCCGAGAAGGGCGCGGCCGATTGATGCCGACCGCCCGGCCGCGCTCCGTCCCCGCCTTGCGAGCTTGCCGAGGCCATAGCCGGCGACCAATAGCGAGGTGGCTGCACCAAGCGCGAACACCACCATCGTGCCCATCGCCGCGGCCAGTGATCCACCGGCCGCCGCGAGCGTCAGCGCCGCGCCGAGCGTCGGACCGACGCAGGGCGCCCAGGCAATGGCGAGAATGGCGCCGATGCCGGCCTGAGCCGCGAGGCCGGCGGCCGGCATGCGACCGGATTGCCGGTCGGCCCACGCGCCGAGCGGCGCCATCGCCATCTCGGCCCGATGCGCCAAGGCCGGCACCAGCATGACGACGCCGAACACCAGCATCGCCGCGCCAAGTACGATCCGCCCGGCCCCGGTATCGCCGAGCTCGGCTCCGAGCGAGGCGAGAAGACCGCCGAAGAGCCCGAAGGTGATGGCAAGCCCGGCGGCAAGCGCCAGTGGAGCCAGCGGATCGCGCGCCCGCGCGCCGGCGACGATGATCGGCGCCAGCGGCAGGACGCAGGGATTGAGAATGGTGAGAAGCCCGGCGATGAAGGGAAAGATGACGGCGGAGAGCATCAGCCGGCAGCGTCGAGAACGGCGACGACCGACGCTTCCGAGGTGCCCCACGACATCCGGTCGACCTCCTTGCCGCCGCGGAAGGCGATCAGCGTCGAACGCGGCACACCGAAGGCTTTGACGACATCCTTCTGCTTGTCGTAATCGACCTTGAAGAAGGCAATGTCGCCATAGCGCCCGGCCGCGGACAGCCGGTCGAGGATGGAAGCCTGCGCCCGGCATTGCAGGCACCACGGCGCATAGACATGGATGATGACCGGCTTGCCGGATTTGATCGCAGCATTGACGGCGGCGACGTCATAGGGCTGCAGTGTGAACGCTGCCGCGGGCGTGATCCCGCTGAGGGAGACGGCCGTGGCGGCGGCCAGCGAGAGGGCGAACAGGCGGCGGCGGGTCAGCATCGGAGCATCTCCTCTGAGGAAGGTCATCCGATATACGAGGCGCGACGGCCGCCCGTGTCGCCATCACGGCAAGTTGAGCGGCGATATCCGCGCCCGCTGGCGTCAGTTGCTCGCTTGGCAGGTCGTCGTCTTGCCATTGCGCGTCAGCGTGCCGCCCTGGCCCTTGATCCAGAATTCGGTCTTGCCCTTGACATAACGGCCCCCATCCGCCGAGACGGCCTGCGGCAATGTCAGCTTGGGACCGTGGACAAAGGCCAGCGCGACGGAGCCCGGCGTGGTGGTGAAGACCGCGGCGAAGGCCGCTCCGTCCTTGCATTTGTAATGCGCAGTCGCGTCGGCAAGCGCAGGCCCGGCGGCGACCATGAGTGCGCCAGCCAACAGGCCCGGGATGGTTCGGCAGAAGGCGGTCTTCGTCATGTTCATCCTCACGATCGCGTGGGCGGCACTATGTCAGATCACCAATGCGCCCGCAAAGAGCCCGACGATACCGATCGCGGCCACGGCGCCCGCCCAGTAGAGCCTGCGGTGGTGATCGCTGCCGAGCGCGGCGGTCGGGCGAATGATCTGGCTGCCGAGCCCGAGTGCGGCAGCGGCGGCCATGTAGATTAGGACAGAAAGCAAACGATCATCCCCCCTTAACGTTTCGTTAAGCTTAGCCAGGGTGATGAGCGAATGTCCATGGCCGCAAAGCGCGGTCACTGCGGGATTTACGCGATATTGTTAAGCGGCAAGGTTAAATGCGGAGCGTTACTGCAGTGCGAGGCGACGTGTTGCACTGCCCTCAGTCCAGATAAGCTCGACGGGGCCAAAATCGCGCGGAATGACCTTTCCGGCGGCTTGGCCACGGCGAAGGCCGAGCGCCAGTTCAACGAGAAGCCTGGTGAAGATGCCAGGTCCGCTCGAATAGGTCCGCCAGCCGCCATCGACCGCCATCGTGCCGTCCTTGAGGCTCTCCCAATCGGCTGACGCCTTGTAGCGGTCGGCGAAAGCAGCGTCGGAGGACGAGAAATAGGTGTTGCGCTGACGCAGCGTCGCCTGGTTGAGCACTTCGGTGACGCGGATCGGATTGGCGAGGGCGATCGCGTCCCACAGCGCATCGGCGGCGCCGAGCTTGGCGAGCACCTCGGACTGACGGAGATGCGCGTGCACATACATGAGCCCGATCTCGCGGCCGAAGAACGCCGCCGATTCCGCCCGCCGGAACAGCGTCTCGGGTCCGCCGGCATATTTGACCGGCTTGTCCATCAGCCTGAGGCCGTCCGGAAACGTGAGCGACGCGTCGATCGCGGCGAGTTGTGAGACCGTCTCGTCTTCGCCGACAAGGCCGCCGAGCATCGATTGCGTCATCGCGATCAGCGAATAAGAGAGGCCGGTGCGGGTATCGGAAGGGTGCAGCAGCAGTTCCGTGCGATGGCCGCTGGTGTCGAACAGCGCATAGCCGGCGGTGATCCCGCCTGAGACGAGATGGCGGTTGAAATCGCTACGGATGGCCTCGGCCAGCCGCTCCAACCGGCGCGCCTCGTCATGCGCGCCGCGATGGGTGTTGCCGTCGGCGCGGGCGAGAATCGAGGCATAGCGGACGATCTGCTCGTGCAGCAGACCCGCCGTCCAGCTCGAGACCATCCAGTCGCGCAGATGCGGATCATGCGGCTGCAGCGAGTCGTTCCAGTCACCCTCGCCATAGCGGATGAGATGCGTGCCGGGGATGAACCGGCGCTCGGCCTCGGCGATCAGCGCGGCGACATGCTCGGCGATGCTCGCCGTCTCGCCGGCCGCCCCGCCGCGCCAGCCGACCTTCTCGGCGAGGATGCCGATATCGCCGCTCGCCTCGATATAGTCGGCGAGCGCCTTCAGCGGCCAGATGATGACGTCGCCATGCGCGTCGCCGGCGCGGATGTCGGAATAGGGCGGCAGCATGAACCATTGCGGCCAGTCAGCATTCTTGCGGTGCTGCTCGGCGAAGAGGGCGCGGAGGATCCGGTGCACCGCCGTGTCGTGGCGCATCGCCAGCAGGAATTCGACCGGCCCCTGGCAGACATCGCGCGTGCCCCAGGCGGCGCCGGAATATTGCTCCAGCCCATGCGGCACGGTGAGATGCACGATCGCGTCATGCGCTAGCCACGGCAGGAGCAGGCTCGCTGCCTCGATATCCGGATGCGCGCCCTTGAGCCGCATGTCGCGGGTGGTCTGGCTCCAGAACCGGTGCGCGGGCGCCAGCGCCTCGTCCTGGCTGCGGCCGGCAGCATAGCGATCGGCGAGGCGGTTGGCCTCCGTCGTGCTGGTCATCGATCCGGTGACGGCAAGGACGAGCGCATGTGTCGGATGGGAGAGCAGCGTGACCACCGGAGCGCCGCGCGCGGCACCGTCCGGATAGGCCAGCTCATCGCCGCCGACCGCGGCCACGGCGTCGGGCGTCGCCGTGACCAGATCCATCCGCGCTTTCGGGTAAGCCCGGCCCCAAAGCCAGTCCGCACCCGGCGTGAAGCTCGCCCGTTTGGCCTCCGGATCGATGGTAACCGTGCCGGATTGCTCGAACTCGCGCTCGCCGAGCACGAGATGACCGATGACGAGGAAGCGGCACGGCTCGCCTTCTACATCGACACGCCATTGCAGCGCGGCCTCGTCGCCGGCCGCGACGGCATGGACCGTGACGATCCGCTCGCCGAGCGCATAGATCCAGCGGCAGTCCGAGAGCCCCATCTCGAACAGCGACGGCACGCCGAGCAGTTCCCAGCCCGCGCCGCAATCGATGAGGATACGCAGGCCACTGGCGCGGGTGAGGCCATAGGGATCGCGGGAAACCGAGAAGAGCTTATGGAACGAGGTGTTGCCGATGGTGAGCTGCGCAGCGAACACGCCCTGCATCCAGGCCGTGGATGAAAGCGTCTTCTCGTCCAGCATCAGGCTGTCGCCCGAGCGGAGGATGGAGCCATGCCGCCGGGCGATCCGCGCTTCCTTGGCGGCGGTGACGACATGGCGGTTCTGGGCGCCGTCCGCGACGAAGAAGGACAGCAGCGTGCCGTCCTCTTTCTCCTCGCGCAGCCGAACTGGATAGCGGGCGGCGATCCTCGCGTCGCTGAAAGGCGCGGCATGGGCGAGCGGCGCGGTTTCCAGCAGGCTGTGCATCGCCGGCCTGGCTGCGGCGGCCGGATCGGCGAGCGTGGCGACGCGGGCGGCGATCCCCGCGACCAGGGCGAGATCGTCAGGGCCTGAAGCCGTGGGATGATCTGGAATAAAGCGGGCGAAGAAGGTCAGCGTCGCCGTCTCGCCCGGTGCCAGCGTCTGCGCCGTGCTCTGGATCGCCGGGCAGGCGACCTCGTGCTGCAGTACCATCGATGGCAGATTGATGCCGAAGGGGAGGGTGATCGCGCCGGAGAGGCGGAATGCCGGCCCGAACAGCTGCATCGCATCGGTCGCAAAGGCGGTGGCGCCATTGAGGCAGCCCTGCACCAGCCAGGGATGGCGGCCGCCCTGATCGAGATTTTGCCGCGACATCACGACCGGGCCGAAATCCGGATGGGTTTCGACGTGGTGGTCGAGATATTGCGAGGCATAGGCCTCGCTGCCCATCAGGAAGCCGCGCCCGCCGAGGCCGACATCCTGCGCGCTGATGAGATCGAAGGGGATGGCCTCGCGGCTCTCATTGGTCACGGTGATGCGCCAGAACCAGAGCGCTTCCTCTGGATCGAGCGCCAATACGGCGCGATAGGCGAGCCCGCTGGCGCGGCCCTCATAGACGAACGCGTTGTCCACATGACCGAACGCGCCCGAGGATCCGCTGCCGGCGATGGTCGCGATATCTGGCGAACCTCCGCCGGTCCGCAGCAGGATGCGGCCGATCCCGCCGCCGGTCGGCGCGCCGAGCACCTGGTTGATCATGATCGTCCCGCGCGGCTCGCGATGCGTGATCGCGAAGAGCGTGCCGTTCGGCAGCGCCTCGATGGCGAGGCCAGCCGCATTCTCGATCCGGACGAGGCCGAGCCCGTCGTCGCGCGGCGTTGCGAAACGCGTGATGCCGTCGTCCATGTCGCTCTCCAAATTGGGTCTCGAGCCTATGCCGCGTCGACCACGGCCTCCGCTTCGATCTCGATCTCATAGGGGCCGACCAGCGCGCCGACTTCCAGCAAGGTATTCGCCGGGCGGATATGGCCGAAGAAGCGGCCATGCACCCGCGATGCCGGCTCCCAATCCTTCGCGTTCTTCAAGTAGACGCGGGTGCGGATCACATCGTCGAGCGAGCCGCCAAGAGCGCTGATCGAAGCGGCGATCTTGTCGAGGATGTAGGTCGTCTGGCCCGCGATGTCGCCAGGGCAGATGACCGAACCGTCAGTGTGCGTTGCCGTCGTTCCGCTGACGAGGATGCGCTCCCCGATGCGCACCGCGCGGGAATAGCCGGCGATCGGCTCCCAGATGCTGCCGGAATCGACTCTGAGCCGGCCCGGCTTCCCAGGGATCGGCTCGGCCTGGTAGATCTGCGGCAGGCTGGCGAGGTGGTGGCTGAGATCGCCTGATGCGGTGAGGAACGGCGGCTTGCGATATTCATCGCCGCAATCGCCCGGCAGCGGCGTCGAGGCGGCGAAAGCGGCGTCGAGGTGCGCGCGGTCCTCCGCATCGAGATGGAACGCGAAGGCCTTCAGATTGTCGGCGCGGTGCTCGCGCTCGCCGAGCCGTGCGCCGATGATGACGGCTGCGACCGCCGGATGGTCGAGCACCCAGCGCGTCGCGACATTCGAGAGCGAGACGCCATGCTTCCGCGCGATCCCGGCAGCGGCGGCGAGAATGCCCTGCAAGGCGTCCCAGCCGCCGATCGCATCGACGAAGCGGCGATATTTCATCTTCGACCAGTCGGCCGGCCCCTCCGGCTCGGCCGCACCCAGCCAGCGCTCGGAGAGCCAGCCGCCGCCCATGGTGCCGTAAGCGAGCAGGCGAATGTCGTTCGCGAGGCAGAACGCGCTCATTTGGTCGGCTGCGCGGCGATCAAGCAGCGAGAACGACACCTGATTGGTGGCGATCGTGATGCCGTTGCGGACGACCAGCGCCAGATGGTCGGTGTCGAAGTTGGTCAGCCCAAGATGGCGGATGATGCCTTCGCTGCGCATCGCCTCCATTTCGGCCAGCGCATCGAGATAGGCCGGATGCTCGAAGCTCCACCAATGAAACTGCATCAGGTCGACGCTGTCGACGCCGAGCCGGTCAAGGCTGCGCTGAACCCCGGCGCGCACAACCTCGCGCGTCATCGGACCCGGCGTCGGGCACCATTTCGTCGAGACGAACGGCTTCAGCCCTTCGGCCTTCGCAAGCTTCAGGAAGCGGCCGGTGATGAGTTCGGCGCTGCCGTAATGGTCGGCCATGTCGAAGGCGTCGAAGCCGGCGCGGGCGTAGGAAAGCATCGACGCGGCAGCGGCGTCGATGTCGACGGTCTTGCCGTCGCGCTCCATGTCGGCGATCTGCCAAAGCCCCGTTGCGATGCGCGGAATCTCGAATCCGACCGGCAATGCCAGGCGGGCGGGGGCGGCGGAGGTTTCGGACAAGGG
>NZ_JAIUIE010000020.1 GCF_020165495.1 Mesorhizobium sp. BR1-1-16
GCTCTCGAAGCGGCGGGTCTATGTCGCGGGGCATCGCGGGATGGTCGGTTCGGCCGTTGTCCGCAGGCTCGAGCGCGACGGGGTGGAGGTCGTGACGGCGACTCGCGAGGAAGCTGATCTGCGCGATCCTGCGGCGGTCACCGCATTCCTGAAGCGAACCAAGCCGGACGTCGTGATCGTTGCGGCGGCCAAGGTCGGCGGCATTCTGGCCAACGACACCTATCCGGCCGACTTCCTCTACGAAAACCTGATGATCGAGGCGAACCTCATCCACGGCGCCTTCACCGTGGGGACCGACAAGCTGCTGTTTCTCGGCTCGTCCTGTATCTATCCGAAGGTCACGCCGCAGCCGATTCCCGAAGACGCGCTGCTGACCGGACCGCTCGAGACAACCAACGAGTGGTACGCGATCGCCAAGATTGCCGGCATCAAGCTTTGCCAGGCCTATCGCAAGCAGCACGGGGTCGACTACATCTCGGCGATGCCGTCGAACCTCTATGGGCCGAACGACTATTTCGACCCGCAGAAGAGCCATGTCATCCCTGCCCTGCTCCGCCGGTTTCATGAGGCCGAGCAGCGCGGCGATGCCTCGGTCACATGTTGGGGCACCGGCACGCCGCGTCGTGAATTCCTCTATGTCGACGACCTCGCCGATGCCTGCGTGTTCCTGCTGCAGAACTATTCCGGCTATGAGCACCTCAATGTCGGCACCGGCTCGGACATCACCATCGCCGAGCTCGCGGACACCGTCCGCCGTGTCACCGGCTTCAAGGGCAAGATCGACTGGGACCGGACCAAGCCGGACGGCACAATGCTGAAGCGCATGGATGTCGAGCGCATCAATGCTCTCGGCTGGCATGCGACGACCTCATTCGAGGACGGCCTCTCCAAGGCCTATCACTGGTTCCTCGAAAACCCGATCCGCACCTGACGGAGGCGGTGGCCGCGTCCATGCGCGGCCCGCCGACCACGGTCAATCAATTCGCGTGTACGCGACTCAGTTCGGGCGTGAACTCGGGGCGGAGCCGTTTATGAATCTTGCCAGCCAATAGGGCATCCAAAGCGGCAGCCGGCGATAGGGATGGCCGGGCGGAAGTCTCTTTCGCAGACGCCGCGCCTTTTGGGCCTCGTCGCGAGCGAGCATCGCATCGAGCGGTAGCGGATAGACGCTGACGATTGGATCGTGCGGACGAAGCTTCGATCGCTCCACGGGTTACCTTCCTTGACTGTTTCTTCTTAGTTTGCGCTCAGGCCCGGGCAAGAGCGGTCGTCCTCAGGACGCCTCATCCTTTTTGGAGCCAGCCTCTCCGCCGTTGCGGCGTCGGCCGATGTCCTCAAGTACGCGGACGACCACGTCGGCCATCGCCTTCATCCAGATCTCGAGATCGGCACGATTGGGTTCGCGGTTCGGATTATCGAGCCCGAAGCGCGGCTGGTAGTGCACATGGCCATCAGCTTCGGAAAGCCGAACAGTCCCGAGCGGCTTTGGCAGTCCTTTGACGATGAGATCGAGCCCGCCATCGACCTTTCGCAATTCGATCCGGTTGCTCGTACGGAGAGCGGCTTCGGCGAGCAACTGACCGGTCGAAAGCTGGTCAGCTGCGGCATGCAGGCGGCGCAGCCTGGGATCGGCGATCACATCAGGCTCAGGGAACGCGGCGCCAGCCTCCTCGAAGCTTTCCGCTACGTCCTCTGCCAAAACCTCGGCAGCGTCGTCCTCGACATTGGCCTCCTCCGGACGGGCGGCATCAGCACTTTGGCGACGCCCGAGGCCGGGCAGCCGGAACCGCGACAGCAGCCTTTCAGTCAAACGCTGCCTTGGCGCCTCGGTTTCGATCGCTTCCTGCAGGTCAGCCCCGTCTTCGAGATCCTCCTCGATCCATTCCGGCTCGTCGTCGGATGGTTCTTCGCTCTCCTCGTCGACGACATCAGGCGTAACGACCGGCGCGGTCGGCGGCGGCGGCAGGTCCGCCGGCTTCGGTCCGTCGCTCGATTCTTCCGCCGCGGCCGGCGCGTTTGGCGTTGCGTCGAGCGTCGGACCGGGCTGGGGTTCCTCGATCTGGGGCTTCTCCACACTGGCCCTCGCCGCAGACGCAATCATCGCCTCGAACGACGGCAGTTCGGCGCCGGGCCGGGGCCTCGCCTCCGGCTGAAGCGGCACGGCAACGATCGGGTCGCTTGGAATGAGCGGAGCCTCAGGGGACTGTTCGCCTGCAACGGGCGCCGTGCGAACCTCGGAAGGAGTTGGCGCCTGACGCGGCGGATGTTCCGATTGCGGTCCGGGATGATTGACCGTGGCGGACCGCTCGGCGGCCTCCCTTTGGGAGGTTCTCCGCATCGCCGATGCGGCTTTCGTTTCCTCGCCCGGCGATGGCTTCGCAGCCTCGGCGCCATTCTTCTCGTCGCGGTCTGGTTCGGCTGCGTTGATCAGCGATGTCAGGCGATCATCCAGCAGAATCAGGAGACGGGCGGCCTCGTTCGCGTTCAGATCCTTGATCAACGAATCCATTGCGGAATGGAGCATCGAATGGATCTTCCGCAACTCCAGAAGATGCGCCTCGGAGGCTCTCAAATTCGACACTTCAGGTGCGTCTCCGCGGCCTTTGGGGGAACGTCAGTGACGCGCATGAACACGCGCCCTCACCTTTACACCCTCACTTGAAACCCAACCTGCCCGGGGAAACCTATGGCAATGCTGGACGCGTTGCGCAACGGGCAACGGACGCAAAACGCGAATTCGCACGCGTTTCCGAGACCGGGTGACCCAATGAGCGCTGCGGACCCTCAGCAGATTGGCATGCGCCGTCGAGCCGGCGCGGGGATCTGGAGACTGGAGGGACTAGCCGATAACCTTGCACAGGATCTTGGCGACGCCGTAGGGCATCCAGACGGGGACACGGCGATAGGGGTGACCTTTGGGCAGGTGAAGGCGCTGACGCCGTGCATTGCGCGCTTCGAATTGCGCTCGCCTTGCGCTCATCGGCAAAGGAAACTGGCTGACGGCAGGGTCAAATGGCCGTAATTCGTCCATGAAACAGTCCGCATCCATTTGGTCAGCTGCCCGCCAGCCGCCGGCGCGGATTTTAGCGAGATGAGTACCAATTTTGGATGATGGATTTGTATCGAATGATTGCTGGAGTGTGGGGCGAATGACTCAAGACGACGATTTTTGCTTTCCGGCAGCATCACGGTGATCGAATCAGCCTTCGAATGGCGGCTGTGGCTTCTCGTGGCCGCCATCCTCATCGATGGTTTCATCGGCGATCCCGACTGGCTGTGGCGCCGACTGCCGCATCCCGTCGCGTGGTTTGGCAGCTTGATCGGCTGGGTCGACAGCACCTGGAACGCTGCTCCCCCGACCGCCGGCGACCGGCGCGCGGATGCGCTCCGCCGCGTGACTGGCTTGCTCGCCATCATATTGCTCGTCGCCATCTCCGCAGGCGCGGGATTTGTCATCGAGGCCCTCCTGGCGCGCTGGTCCTATGGCTTCGTCGCCATTCCCATCATCGCGTCGATCTTCCTCGCGAGCCGCGGCCTCTACGATCACGTCGCGCGCGTGCGCGATGCCTTCGCCGAAGGCGGTCTCCAGGCGGCACGCCGCGCGGTCTCGATGATTGTCGGCCGCGACCCCGACAGTCTCGACCAGGCCGGCATCTGCAGGGCAGCCATCGAATCGACTGCCGAGAATTTTTCCGACGGCTTCGTCGCGCCGGCGCTCTGGTTCGCCCTGCTCGGCCTGCCCGGCCTCTTCGCCTACAAGATGATCAACACAGCTGATTCGATGATCGGCCATCGCAGCGAGCGCCATCGCGCTTTCGGCTGGGCCTCGGCCCGGCTCGACGATGTCGTCAATCTGCCGGCGAGCCGGCTGGCCGGCTTCCTCATCGTGATGGCGGCACCGTTTGTCGGAGCATCGATCGGCACCACCTTCGTCGTTATGCTCGATAACGCCCGCAAGCACCGCTCGCCGAATGCCGGCTGGCCTGAGGCCGCCATGGCCGGTGCGCTCGATCTGGCGCTCGCGGGGCCGCGCCGCTATGGCGCGCTCGTCGTCGACGATCCCTTCCTCAATCCAGCCGGCCGTACCGATGCCGACCCGGCCGACATCACCCGCGCATTGAAGGTGCTGAAGGTCGCGACGATTCTCGCCGCGACGCTCGTCGTCATCATCGCGCTGTGGCTGCAATCTTGAGGATCAAGCCGATATCGAGATGCGCTTCGAGATGATCGGCGAGCCGGTCGAGCACGGCATCCACCTCCGCCTCATAGTCGAGCTCTGAGGGCGCCGCCCCGATCGAAGCGAGGAAATCGCGGCGGAAGGCATCGGCCGCGAACAGGCCGTGCACATAGGAGCCACGAACATGGCCATCAGGTGATACCGCGCCCTCTCCGCCCCCGGGCCCGATCAACCAGGGCCGCTGGCGATCCACGCCATCGCTTCGGCCAAGATGAATTTCGTAGCCGCTGACGGCGAGGCCGCTCGCCGCCTCATGGCCGGAAAAGGCAGTCGTCGTCTTGTCGTCGCCGAGCACCGTATCGATGGCCAGCAGCCCGAGCCCCTCCACAGTACCGGCCGTGCCCTCAATGCCGTCGGGATCGGCGATGCTGCGGCCAAGCATCTGATAGCCACCGCAGAGGCCGACCACCCGGCCGCCGCGACGATGATGGGCGCGGATATCGATGTCCCAGCCCTCAGTGCGCAGGAAGGCGAGATCGGCGATCGTCGATTTCGAACCCGGCAGCAGCACGAGATCGGCGACAGGGATCGGCTCGCCCGGCTTCACCAGCACGAGTTCGACTCCCGGCTCCTGTGCCAGCGGATCGAGATCGTCGAAATTGGCGATGCGCGGCAGCAACGGCACGGCAATGATGCAGCCCTTGCCATCAGGGCGCGTGCGGCCAAGATCCAGGATGTCTTCCGCAGGCAGCTTGCCGGCTTCCGGAAACCACGGCACGACACCCAGCGACGGCCAGCCTGTCGCACCGGTAATCGCCGTAAGCCCGGCATCGAACAGGCTGACATCGCCGCGCATGCGGTTGATCATATAGCCGGCTATCCGGTCACGATCAGCACGCGGCAGCACGGCGCGCGTGCCGACAAGGCTCGCGATGACGCCGCCGCGATCGATGTCGCCGACAAGGATGACAGGAAGCCCGACCGCCTCGGCGAAGCCCATATTGGCGATGTCACCGGCACGCAGATTGATTTCGGCCGGACTGCCGGCGCCTTCGACCAGAACTATATCGGCTTCAGCTGCCAGACGCCGATAGCTTTCCAGCACGAGCGGCAGCAATTCGGCCTTGCGGCTTCCATATTCGCGCGCCCGCATCGTGCCGAAACGCCGTCCTTGCACGATCACCTGTGCGCCGATCTCGCTTTCCGGCTTCAAGAGCACGGGGTTCATATGCACGCTGGACGGCACGCCGGCAGCGCGCGCCTGGAGCGCCTGCGCCCGGCCGATCTCGCCGCCATCGACCGTCACGGCAGCGTTGTTGGACATGTTCTGCGGCTTGAACGGCACCACCTTCATCCCGCGGCGCGCCAGCAGGCGCGCAAGGCCGGCAACGATCGTCGACTTGCCGACATTCGAGCCCGTGCCCTGAAACATGACGGCTGCGGTCATGGCGCCGGACATCCTCCGTGCCTCAAAACTCGATGCCCTTCTGCGCCTTCACGCCGGAGCGGAACGGATGCTTGATCATCTCCATTTCGGTGACGAGGTCAGCGATCTCGATGAGCGCATCCGGCGCGTTGCGGCCGGTGATGACGACGTGAACGTCGGCAGGCTTTTCCGCCAGCAGGAAGTCGATCACCTCCTGGACGGGCAGATAGTCATAGCGCAGCACGATGTTGAGTTCGTCGAGCAGCACGATGTGATGCGCCCCGCCGCGAATGAGATCCTTGGCGGTTTCCCAGGCGTGGCGCGCGGCGGCGATATCGCGTTGTCGGTCCTGCGTCTCCCAGGTGAAGCCTTCGCCAAGCGTGTTGATCGAGACGAGATCACCGAAGCGCTCCAGCGCGAACCGCTCGCCGGTCTCCCAGGCGCCCTTGACGAACTGCACCACGGCAACCGGGAACCCATGGCCGAGCGACCGGAACACCATGCCGAAGGCGGCCGTCGACTTGCCCTTGCCCTTCCCGGTGTGAACGATGATCAGCCCCTTCTCGACCGTCTTGGTCGCGAGGATCTTGTCGCGCACGGCCTTTTTCTTCTTCATCTTCTCGGCGTGGCGCGCGTCGATATCCGGGGCGACTGGTTCATCCGTCATGCTGTTGTCTCCGAAAGAGCGGTGGGCTGGCCCGAAAGGGCCGCAAGGCGGGCACGGGTGCTGTTGCGCAGCGGCGACCAGAGGCCTCGTTCGATCGCGGCCTCAAAGCGCGCCGCCATGTCGGCGAGTGCCGCCGGATTGGCATCGGCCATGAAATCCGCCACCCGCTCATCGGCGAGATAGGCGTCGTAAAGCGCATCGAAATGGTGATCGCCGACCGCATGCGTGGTTGCGGCGAAACCGAACAAGAGGTCGACGGTCGCCGCGATCTCGAAGGCGCCGCGATAGCCGTGGCGCATGGCGCCTTCCACCCACTTCGGATTGGTCGCCCGGCCCCGGACCACGCGGCCGATCTCTTCTGAAAGCGGCCGCACCACAGGATTGTCCGGAGAGGCGTGGTCGCCGTGATAAAGGCGCGGCGCCCGACCCGCGACGGCCTCCGCCGCCAGCGCCAACCCGCCCTGGAACTGGTGATACTCGTCACTGTCGAGGATGTCGTGCTCGCGGTTGTCCTGATTATGCAGGATGGCATCGACCGCGCCGAGCCGCGTGCGAAACTGGTCGCCGGCCGCCCTGCCCTCCGCGCCGCCGCCATAGGCAAAGCCGCTTGCGCCCAGAAAGGCGTCGGCGAGATCCGCGCGATCGCGCCAGATGTCATGATCCATCATGGCCTGAAGTCCGGAGCCATAGGCGCCCGGCTGGCTGCCGAAGATGCGCAGCGCATCGCCCTCCCGCCGCCGCGCCGCCGCGATCGGATTGGCATCCTCAGGCTCGTCGCGCTCGGCGATGGCGCGGATCGCCGAATCGATGAGATCAATCTGCTCGGGAAACGCATCACGGAACATGCCGGAAATCCTGAGCGTGACGTCGACACGCGGCCGCTTCAGCTCGGCGAGCGTCAAGACGCGAAAGCCAGTGACGCGGCCCGTGCCCGCTTCCCAGACCGGTTCGGCGCCGATCAGCGCCAACACCTGAGCGATGTCGTCGCCGCCCGTGCGCATATTGGCCGTGCCCCAGACGGTGAGCGCAATGGCACGCGGCCATTCGCCCTCATCCTGCATGTAGCGGAGCACAAGCGCCTCGGCCGCGCGGCGACCGATCCGCCAGGCCGCCTCCGTCGGGACAGCCCGCGTATCGACCGAGAAGAAATTCCGCCCCGTCGGCAACGAATCCGGCCGGCCGCGCGAGGGAGCGCCAGCCGGGCCAGGCGCCACAAAGCGGCCGTCCAGCGCCGTCATGACGGCGACCGTCTCGTCCATGCCGCAGCGGGCGAGAGCAGGCGCGAGATCGTCAGCGATCCAGTCCAATACCGCATCTGTTGCGGCGCCGAAACGCGGCGGGCCCTCATTCACCGTCGCAGCGACCAAGCTCAGCGCCAGCAGCTCGATGCGCTCGGCCGTGTCGCCGGCACTTCGCCAAACCGCGTCGTCGGCGGCGATGAGGGCGGCAGGCCTCGCCCCGCTCCAAGGCGCCGCGTGATCCGGCGCCAGCGGATCGAAATCCCCAAGGCCGAGATCGGCGGCGAGGGCTCGTAGCAGCGATGCATCGGCTGGGCGCCCGCCAGACCGAGAAATCCGGGCGATCGCCGCAACGGTGGTGGCCAGCGCTTTCCCGCCGGGGCTTTCACCGAAGATGTGCAGCCCGTCGCGGATCTGCAGTTCCTTGATGTCGCAGAGGTGAGCATCGATCGCCCGCAGCGCCTTTGAGGGATCGCCATCGCCGATTTCGAGATCGTGGTCGATGCCGTGGCGGGCGGCGCGTTCAAGGATCTCGCGTTCGAGATCGTCGCGCCTGCGCGGGTCGGCGCCGAGCGCCAGATGATATTCGTCAATCAGCGTTTCGAGTTCGGCAAAGGGACCATGCGCCTCGGCGCGCGTGATCGCCGGCATCAGATGATCGACGATGACGGCGGCGCTGCGGCGCTTCGCCTGGGCGCCTTCGCCGGGGTCGTTGACGATGAACGGGTAGATGAGCGGCACAGGCCCAAGTGCTGCTTCCGGCCAGCAATCCGCCGAGAGGCCGATCGCCTTGCCGGGCAGCCATTCGAGATTGCCATGCTTGCCGACCTCGACGATCGCATCGGCATCAAACACGCGCCGTAGCCAGGCGTAGAAGGCGAGATAGTGATGCGGCGGCGGCAACAGCGGGTCGTGATAGGTCGCCTTGGGATCGACGCCATAGCCCCGCGCCGGCTGCACACCGACCGCGATATTGCCGAAGCGGCGGATGGCGAGTCTGAAGGCGCCATCCACGAAGGCGGGATCCTGTTCCGGCGCGCCCCATCGGTCAGCGAGTTCTTCGCGCAGACTATCGGGCAACGCCCTATGGAACGCCAGATATTCGGCGAGCGGGATCGTAATGCCGTCTGTCTCGCCGCGCGAGCCGGGTCCCCTCGTCGACGGATCGGCGGCGGCGTGAACGGCCTCAAGCGCCGCAATGAGCGCCCTCCCCGTTTGGGGGAAGTCAGGCAGTTCGTAGCCTGCCTCTCGCATGGCCGACGCGATGCGCATCGTGCTTTCAGGCGTATCAAGGCCGACGCCGTTGCCGATGCGCCCATCGCGGCCGGGATAATTGGAAAGGATGATCGCAATCTGGCGTTGGGCGGCCGGTTTGCGGCCGAGTCGGACCCAGCGCGCCGCCTGCGCCGCGACGAAGGCGATGCGCTCGCGATCAGCATGATAGGCGACGATACGGCTGTCGGTGACACCGTCGCGCGGCAGCTCCTCCTTGAACGAAACCGGCCGCGTCAGGATGCGCCCGTCGACCTCGGGCAGCACGACGTTCATGATCATGTCGCGCGGTCCGAGACCGCGCGCTGATTGCTGCCAGGCCTCACGCGTCGTCCCGGCAAAGACGATCTGCAGCACCGGGCGGCCCGAACGATCGAGCACCGTCGGTTCCGTCCGTCGGCCAGGCTTCGACAAAGCGAAGGCCGTCCCGTTGATGACGATGTCGGGCGGTGTTTCTTCGGCAATCTCTGTGATGAACGCAGCCGCCTCGGGGTTTTTCGGGCTGCTGACGAAAACCGCTCGTGCCGCGATCCCCTCGTTCTCAAGCGCCGCGATCAAGGCATCCACCGGCCCCGTCGAGCCGCCTTCGATCAACGCGCGATAGAACACGATCAGCGCCAGTGGCCTTCCGTCCGCGCCGTCATGATGCAAGCCCGCGACCGGAAGCGGTTCAGCTTCACTCGGGCGCTCGTCGCCATCGACAAGATGACGGGCGAGCTGCAAAGCACGGTCGATATTGCCGGGGCCGCCCGCGACTGCCGCCCGCCAGAACTGGCGGCAATCTTCCAGCGCCACGGTGCAATAGGCCTCAAGCGCCGGATCCCAGCGTTCATCGCCGCCGGGAACGACGATGATCCGGGGGCCACCGCCACGCGACAGCGCCCGGAGCGCCTCCAGCCCATAGGGCCAATAGCCCGCACTGCCGATGAGCCGCAGCACCACCAGCTTCGCCTTTGCGAGCGTTTTCTCCAGATAGAGATCGACCGAATAGGGATGGCCGAGCCGCATCAGATTGGCGAGGCGGATACTCGGGCCCGCCGTCTTCCGGCCGGCTGCGGCCGCAAACGCAGCAAGCTCCGAATCGGCGGCGGAGATCAGCACGATGTCGCCGGGCGACTGATCGAGATCGACGGCTGAGCTTCCATCGTCGATCCGTTCCGTTTCGCCGGCGACCAGATGCATCGTGCTAGCCCAGCGCCGCTTCGATCGCCGCGCGGTCGAGCCCCCGTTCGCCGATCACCACAAGCCGGCCCGTCTCGCCACCGGCCGCGAAATAGGTCTCGACGCGCGGCCCGACCGCCTGCACCACGGCCGGCAGCGGCTTGCCCGTCACGCTGGCACGGCCCTTGATGCGTAGCACGCCTGGCAAGGCCATGGCGCGGGCAATACTGGCTCCGAGCGCCTCAATCGAAGCGGCAACGGGCGCCCGAACCGTGAAGCTGTCGAAATCGTCGTGGTCATGTTCCTCACCTTCGAGGTCATGATGGCTCTTGCGCTCGAAAGCATCGTCCTCCGCGGCAGCGCCAATGCCCAGCAGCACCTCAACCGGCAAGTCGCCCTTCTCCGCATGGACACTGCGAGCCGCCGGACGGGCTTCGCGGCGGACGAGCGCCTCGACCTCGGCGAGCGCCCCGGCATCAATGAGGTCGGTCTTGGACAGAACGATCAAATCGGCGCAGGAGAGCTGATCCTCGAAGAGTTCCTCGATCGGGTCCTCATGATCGACCGATGGATCGGCGATCCGCTGCGCTGTCACCGCCGCTTCGTCATGCGCAAAACGGCCATCGGCGACAGCGGCGGCATCGATCACCGTCACGACGCCATCGATGGTGACCCGGTGACGGACTGACGGCCATGTGAATGCGCGCACCAGCGGCTGCGGCAGCGCGAGGCCAGATGTTTCGATGACGATATGCTCGGGCGCCGGCTCGCGGGCGAGCAGCATTTCCATGGTCGGCAGGAAATCGTCGGCGACCGTGCAGCAGATGCAGCCGTTCGTCAGTTCAACGACCGTGTCGGGCTTGCACGCGTCATCGCCGCAATCGGACAACAGGCCGCCATCAAAGCCCATATCGCCGAACTCGTTGACGATGAGCGCGATGCGGCGTCCGTTCGACTGGGCGATGAGATTGCGGATGAGCGTCGTCTTGCCGGCGCCAAGAAAGCCGGTGACGATCGTGGCGGGAATGCGGTCGGTCAAAGCTGCAACTCCGGAGCGGGTTTGAGCCGCAGCGGCTGGCCGGCTGCGACAAGAATGACTTGGGACGCCGCGGCGGCGACGATCTGGTTGAGCCGGCCCTGGGCATCGGCGAAACGCCGGGCCAGCGCATTGATCGGCACGATCCCGGCGCCGACCTCATTGCTGACGAGAACGAGCGGACCTGTCGCCTGCGACAAGTACGAGGCGAGCGCCTTGCCCTCGGCCTCGACATCGCGATCCGCCTCGATGAGATTGGACAGCCACAGCGTCAAGCAGTCGACAAGCACGACCGCATCCTCCGACGCGGCCGTCTCAAGCGCCGCGACGAGAGCGAGTGGCTCCTCGACCGTCGTCCAGCCGGCGTCAGAGCGCATCCGTTGATGCGCCGCGATCCGCGCGGCCATCTCTTCGTCCCGCGCCTCGGCCGTTGCCACATAGACCGGCACCAGCCCCGTGCCGAGCGCCAGGCGCTCCGCAAACCGGCTCTTGCCGGAACGGGCGGCGCCGATGATCAGCGCCGTCCGCTGCGGGACGTCGGTGCTCATCCGGGCGCGCGCGACAGGCGCTGGTAGAACCACGCCGAGGACAGCCCGGCCAACGACCAGAGCAGCGCGCTTGCCACCAGCGAGGCCACGACGAACTCCGCGCCGAGCGCCGCCGGATAGGCCGCCTCCAGCGTCGGCGGCTGCGGCGCGCCGATGACATGCGGCACGATGGCGAGCATGACACCGAGCAGCTTGAGGAGATAGCCTCGCGCGAAGACGACGAGACCGAGCGCGACGGCCGAGGCCGCGGCCGTGCCGAGCCACCAGAACTGGCGCGAGCCGATTTCGGCTGGGGCCGTGCCTGGCAATTCCGGTGCGAGACCAAGCGCCGGCATCAGGCTCGCTGCGAAGAAGCCGCCAAGCCCCCAGAGCACGCCGCGCCGGGCGTCGATCGGATCGCCTTTCAGCGTCATGACGCCGAGCAGGATGGCGGAAACGGCAACGCCCATGAGCAGATTGGCCAGCAGCGTATAGGCCGAACGCTCGAAGCCGTCGGCCGGCTGCCAGGCATTGCCATCGTGATGATGCGCCTCGCTGGCCGCTGCGGCGCCGTGGTCATGCGTCGCCATCGACATGGCGGGAGTTGGCGCAGCCTCAGGCGCCGGAGCCTCCGCGGCCTGTTCATAGGTTTCGCCGTGAAGAATCAGCGGCTCGGTGGTGACGAACTGCACGGCGGTCAGAATAACGCCCACGAGCAATCCAGCGCCGAAGGCGCTCAAAACGATCGATTTCAGCATGATGCACCCCGTCAGTGGCAGGGCAGGCCGAACGCGTGACGCGTGTCATGCGTCGCGTTGTGGATCTGGCTCGGCGCGGCAAAGCCGGTCGCGAGGAAGACCACGAGCCCGAAGGCGAGCGCAGCAAATCCGGCAGCGAAACGTGTCGCAGCCAGCGGCCGGCCGGAAATGGACGGGGAGGAAGCAGTCGAAGCGTTCATGTCGTCTCCTTGGCCGTCCCACCGACGGCCGGCTCGAGTTCCATGCGCTGGCTGGTCTCCTGGCTTGCGGGTCGCAGCTTCCTCGACGCCTTCCCGGTTTCCCAGTGGCCTTCATGCGAGGTCGCTCACCGCTCACAGTTGCGGGGGCAGCTCCGGTTTCCGAGCCCCGTCAGGGTCACTCGTCACCGGATTCCCATTTCATCCCCCAGGGTCTCAGACCCATCGGGGGAACCAGTGCAATAAACAACGCTAGTGCCGTTCGCCGCGCCGCGCAAGGCGGCACGACTTATTCCGCGGGTGTCACGGCACGGCCGCGAAAACGCGCCCAGCGGCGCGCGAGGCGGACGTCCCATTTGCGTCGAAAACGGCGGATGCGCGGAAAATCATGCGACAGCACGATCAGCCCCACCGGCAGCATCCAGATCCCGAGCACAGGGAGGAACGAGAACACGCCCCCGGCCACGAAGGCACCGCCGATCCCCACGCGAAGGAGGCGGCTCTGCGGCAGCTTGATCGACTTCTTGCCAAACCGGATCGATGGCATGGGGCGGGCGAGGCTCGCGGTTCACAAAATTTGACTATTGTTAGCGGATCGCGACTGCCGCCCGCAAGCGCCGAGCGCAGAAACAGCCGATGGCGACTGGCCGCCCCACCCGGTTTTGCGCTGCGGCCGGCGATCTGACCCGGCGCCATTTCATGCTGCGCGACGACCCGGACTGCATCGGAATTTCGACAAATGACCGCCCAAAACGATCAAGGGGCTGAGCCTATCCGGCTCAACCCCTTGAAGAATCTGGCTCCGCGAGTTGGACTCGAACCAACGACCCGGTGATTAACAGTCACCTGCTCTACCAACTGAGCTATCGCGGAACAGCACGTCTCGTGCCGCGGGCGTCGCTATAGCAAAGGCTTGATCGGCTTGCAAAGCCTTAAAATGGCGAAAGCCACCCGCCATCCACAGGCGCGGCCGCAGATCCCGGCTAAATGGCGCGGCGGCACGATGCCAGGGACGGTCGATCTCGCGGATCGTCGGAATTTCGTCGACCCGAGGGTTCGACCTGCACTGTGCCTCCGACAAGAGACGTCACGAAGCCAAGAGCGCGCCGACGGGTCGCAGCCGAGATGCGTAGATGACCACACTCCCAGCCACAGACGGCTTCGGGATAGCCTGTCATTGCCCTGTCATCCACAGCTCGCCAAGCGCTCGGATTGAGTGTTGACGCTGCCAACGCGGCGCTGTACGTAACTGCCGCCGAACGCAATCCGGCTGCGCAACATTTACCGCGCTTCAGGATAAGGCCGTAACAGGCTGATGCGATTGGGGAATAGTTTAATGGTAGAACAGCGGACTCTGACTCCGCTAGTCTTGGTTCGAATCCAGGTTCCCCAGCCACCTTCCTGAAATCGGCGCTCAACGCCTCGAATACCGGCTCGCAAACCAGCGCGACACCAAGTCCGAAGCAGCGGTCGATGGTGCGCAATCGTTTAGCGCTTGAGGCGGTCGCGCCAGTGCGCAGCACCCGGATGCAGCCGCAGTCGATGTCGGCCAGACGGTTGATAAACGGGGCGATCGCCGACAGCGTCGGCGGCAGGTTATGAGATCAGCAGCCGTACTCCAGGACCGGTTGATCAACTGAGCTGTGCCTTATGTGACGCGGCCGACATGTCGACCCGCCCCTGCCGAAACCAGCCGGCTTCCCCCTAGGCGCCTCGGCGGTGTAGCGCACCGCAGCGACAGCCCTCGCCTCATTATGCAGAGCCTTATCAAGGTCTTGGGGCGGCTTGCTCTGTTGAGCCGTTCTGAAACGCCCTCGGTTTGAACTGCACGACGCCCCACGAATGAAGTGTGCCTGGATTAGGGCTCAAGCCGGCGCGGGAGCCAGCAAAACGCGAAGCCGTTCCGTCGTCGAAGCGAGCGCCGGCCTGACGCCTCCCTAGCGGCTCCGCTTCTTGACACGTTATGCTAATATAACGTACGCCTGTCTGGCCGGGCGGAGAGATCAAAGCGCGCGCCAAGAATGCGCCTCGCATGCGATGCCGGCTGTGATCCAGGGAGGATTGAAGATGCAGTTGAGCACACTGGCTCGCGCAGCCGCGGCTGCGCTCGCGCTGGCCTTCGGCGGCGTGGCGGCCGAGGCGGCACCGGTCGAGCTGACCTTCGCGAATGCGCTGTCGCTGCCCCAGGTCGAGCCCTATCAGAAGGCGATCGACGAGTTCAACGCCGCCAATCCCGACATCCATGTCACGATGCTGAATGCGCCGTGGTCGGAATACTGGCAGCAGCGGCAGGTCGATACCGCCTCCGGCAAGCTGCCCGACGTGTGGCTGTTCGTGCCCGGCTTCGGCGCACAGTGGCTCTATGGCGACCAATTGCTGCCCCTCGACGACTACATCGCTAAGGATCCCGGCATCAACCTGCCCGACGCCAATCAGACCATGCTCAAATACATGACGCTGAACGGCAAGCTCTACGGCATCGGCTACGACTTCAACGGCGTCGCGATCTTCTACAATCCGGCCCTCTTCGAGGAAGCCGGCGTTCCGCTGCCCAAGGATGGCTGGACGACGGACGATTTCGCCAATGCGGCGAAGACGATCAGCACGAAGCTGTCCAAGGATGGCCGCAAGGTCTGGGGCCTCGCCGGCATCGGCACCGACTGGGTGCTCGACGGCTGGTATCGCGCCTTCGGCACGACGATGATCGGCGCGGACGGGAAATACGACGCCAACAATGACGCTGGACGCGCCACGATCCAGTTCTTCGCCGACATGGTGAAGGACGGCGTGGCCCCCATTCCGGACCAGAAGGACTCGTCCGGCCAGGCCCAGTCGCTGTTCATCTCGGGCAATCTCGCGATGGCCCTCGGCGTCGGTCACACAGTGACAATCCTCGACGATGCCGGTGTCGACTACAACATTGCTCGGCTGCCCGTTGGCCCTGCGGGTCAGGCCGGCGTCGGCCTCGGCGGCTCCTATGTGATTTCCGCTGCGACGCCCCATAAGGACGAGGCCTTCAAGTTCCTCTCCTACATCACCAGCGGCCCGGTGCTCGCCAAGGTCGTGACGACGGGCGTACCAGCGCGTGAGTCGGCGTGGTCGAACCTCTCGGAGCACATGGCGGACTTCGCCAAGAAGATCCAGGGCTTCGCCGCGTTCAACGCCCCCAAAGGCTCGTTCCAGGTGATGGACCTGCAGAACCAGGTTCTGTCCGGCGTCTGGAACGGCTCCGTCGACGTCCCGACCGCCATGAACGACCTGACGCAGAAGGCCGATGCCGCGCTCGCCGCGGCCGCAGGCAACTGACCGAGCCGAAGCCCGGCCGGGCGGCCGACGACCTGAAGTCGTCCGGCCGCCCGATCCTTTCTCCTCCACCACAAGGAAGACGGGGCATGTCCGTGCTGGCAGCCGAGAATGCATCCGAGCGGCGGAGCGGTTTCTTCGCGCGGATGTCCCGCGAGGAAGCTGCTGCCTGGCTGTTCCTCGTCCCCTCGCTGATCCCGTTCGTCATCTTCACGCTGATCCCGGCGGTCGCGACCTTCGTCCTGACCTTCTACCAATGGGACTTCATCGGCGCGCCGCGCTATGTCGGGCTCAAGAACTGGATCGACCTGTTTTCCGGCGGGGTGGCGGGCTACAGCGTGATGGTGACGCTGCTCTTCGCGGCGATCACCCTGCCCTGCTCGCTCGGCCTCGGTCTCGCCCTCGCGATGGCCCTCGATCGTATGCCCTTCGGCAAGATCGTGTTCCGCTCGATCTTCTTCATGCCGATCGTGACGTCGCTGGTAGCGATCTCCTTCGTGTTCCAGAACATGTTCGCGACCGAGACGGGACTGATCAATTACGGCCTCAGGCTGGTCGGGCTCGGGCCTGTGGCGTGGCTGACCTACCCGGGTATGGCGATCGTCTCCGTGTCGATCATGATGGTCTGGTCCATGACCGGCCTCGCCATGCTGATCTACCTCGCCGGCCTGCAACAGATCGATCGCGCGCTGCTCGAGGCGGCGGCGCTCGACGGCGCCAGCCCCTGGCAAAGCTTCTTCCATGTCGTCCGGCCACTGCTCGCCCGCTCGACGCTCTTCCTCGTCGTGACGCAGACAATCTCGGTCCTGCAGACCTTCGAGGCCGTCTATGTGCTCACCAATGGCGGCCCGGGTCAGGCGACCACGACCATCGGGCTCTTCATCTACAAGTCGTCCTTCCGCAATTTCGATGTCGGCAGCGGCACGACCGCCTCAATGGCGCTGTTCGGCCTGATGCTGCTCGTCACGATCTTCCAGCTGCGGATGCAGAAGAGGGTGCTCAATGTCTAGGTCGAGGACAGTCGAGATCCTTCGCTACGTCTTCGTGCTGATCATCGCGGCGATCTTCCTCTTGCCGTTCGTCTGGATGGCGTCGCAATCACTGAAGGCCCTTGGCCAGTATTATGCGCTGCCACCCCAGATCATCCCGACGAAGATCCGCTGGGACAACTACACCAAGATCTTCGCCAATTACGGCGTCATGGCCGCGGCCATCAACAGCCTGATCGTCGCCGTGGCGGTGACGGCAATCCAGCTCGTGACGGCCTCGATGGCCGGCTTCGCCTTCGCAACGCTGAAATTCCGCTTCAGCCGCGCCACCTTCCTCGTCCTGCTGACCCAGACCATGCTGCCCGTCGCGGTGGTTTTGATCCCGATGTTCAAGGTCGTCCAGGCGCTCGATCTCGTCGGCACCTACTGGGGCATGATCCTGCCCTTCGCCTTCACGGCCTATGGCACGTTCCTGATGACGCAGTATTTCCTCGGCATTCCAAAGGAAATCTTCGAGGCCGCGCGCGTCGATGGCGCATCCTTTTTCCGCATCTGGTACCAAATCTACCTGCCGCTCGCCCCCGCCGGGCTGGCGACGCTCGGCGCGCTCTGCTTCGTCTATTATTGGAACTCGCTGCTGTGGCCGCTGCTCATCTCGGCCGGATCGGGAACGCAGACGCTGCCCGTTCTGCTGGCACAAATGGTCGGCATCAGCGCCTCGAGCCCGCAATTAGTGATGGCGGGCGCCGCCTTCGCGGTGTTCGTGCCGCTCTGCCTGTTCCTCGCGCTGCAGCGCTTCTTCGTGGCGGGCGTGGTCTCGGGCAGCGTCAAATAGACTGGGTGGCGGAGCTCATGCTCACGCCGCCGGGGCGCGCCCGATCCCCGACTGGTAGCTGTCGAGAAACTCGATCGAGTTGCGCAGCGACGTCTCGAGATGGCGCCGGAGCGCCTGCAGCGAGGACTTCGCCTCCCCCGTTTGGAGGGCGGCAATGATGGCCCGGTGCTGGGCGATCGTCTCGCTGCCATAGCCAGGCTTCGGAAGGCTCAGCAGCCGGCAGCGGTCCATCTGGGCCTTGTAGGTGTCGACGACCTTCCAAAGCATCGGCAGTTCGCTGATCTGGGCGATGTAGCGGTGGAAGTCATCGTCGCGCTGGATGGCCTCGTCATAGCGCTGGCGGGCAAGCGCCGTCTCATGCGCCTGGATGATGTCGCCAAGATTGAGCAGATGCTGCTCGTTGATCAGGGGCACCGCTCGCTTCAGGCTCTCCGCCTCAAGCGCGCTGCGGATGATATAGGCCTCCTCGACCTCCTTGCGGCTGATCTCGGCCACGAAGGTGCCGGCCTGCGCCAGCACGTCGATCAGCCCCTCGTCGCTCACCTTCTTGACGGCCTCGCGCACCGGCGTCCGCGAAACACCGAGGCTCGCCGCGATCTCGATCTCGTTGACGGGCGCCCCAGGCTTGAGCTTGCCCGTGACGATCGCGCGGCGGACCAGCACATAGATCTGGTCGCGCAGCGGCGCGGACCGGTTCAGCGTCGCATTGCCGAGAAATGCCGCCGTCGACGATGCGGGCGGCGTGGCCGGAGGAATGCTCGTCAGGTCGCTCATGCGTGCCATCCGTTGACCCCAAATCGGTGGGTCGAAAATCCATCCGCGCCAAGGCCTTCGATCTCAAGAAATGCGCCGACGCGCCTGCCGTGCCCCAATCAGTCCCCCGATGTCCATCCGCTCCACGCGCCTCATCCACCGCCCGATGGATTTCGTCAAGCGGACGGCTTCCCTCAAGCCGCGGCCACCTTCGTCCAGCGTCGCTCCGCCGCCGAGTTCAACACGGCTTCGGTGACGAGATCGGTCGCGAGCGCTTCGCGGAAGGTCGGAACCTCGGACGGCCCGCCAAGGGACCCGCCAAGGCCGGCAAGGAAATCGGCAACCTGATGGATGAAGGTGTGCTCGTAGCCGATCTGCAGGCCCGGCACCCACCAGTTCTTCATATAGGGATGGTCGCTGTCGGTGATGTGCAGCGTGCGCCAGCCGCGCAGCCCGCTCTTGTCGCCATGGTCGAAGAATTCGAGCAGGTGGAGATTGTGCAGGTCCCAGGCGATCGAACCGCGCTCGCCATTGATCTCGAATGTGTGGAGAGCCTTGTGGCCGCGGGCATAGCGCGTCGCCTCGAAATTGCCGAGCGCGCCATTGGCAAAACGAGCGATCACAAGGCTGGCATCGTCGATCTTCACCTCGGTTCGTGCGCCGGTGAGGCTGTGCACCCGTTCCTTGATGAAGGTCTCGGTGGCCGCCGACACCTCGTCGATGCCGCCGTTCAGCCACAGCGCCAGATCGACCGAATGGGCGAGGAGATCGCCGGTCACACCGCTGCCGGCAACCTCGGCGTCGAGGCGCCAGGTCGCCGTCCCACCCTGCGGGACATCAGGCGAGATCGTCCAATCCTGCAGGAACTTTGCCCGGTAGTGGAAGATCCGTCCAAGACCGCCATCGGCGATCAACTGCTTGGCGAGGGTCACCGCAGGAGCGCGGCGATAGTTATACCAGACCATGTTGGCGACGCCGGCGGTCTCCACGGCCTCGGTCATGGCGCGGGATTCGGCTGTGTTGCGGCCGAGCGGTTTCTCGCAGAGCACCATCTTCCCCGCCTTCGCCGCAGCGATGGCGATCTCGGCATGGGTGTCGTTCGGGCTGGCGATGTCGATGATATCGATGTCGGCGCGCTCGATCATGCGGCGCCAGTCGGTCTCATGGGTTGCATAGCCCCAGTTCTCGGCAAAGGCCGCCGCCTTGTCCGCCGAACGCGAGCAGACCGCGGCGAGTTCGAGCCGATAGGGGCTCTGGAAGAACTGGCCGACCTGGCGGAATGCGTTGCTGTGTGCTCGCCCCATGAAGCCCGTGCCGATCAGCCCGACGCCCAGTCTCTCCTTGCCCGCCAACATCACCTCCCTCGGTCGCGGCACCGTTCAGCCGTGCCATCACATTGCATCGAGCATTATATTAGTGTAACAAGATTTGCAATTGAGCGTCGGATTCCACCGCCGCCGCGGCCGGCCCCGAGCCGGCAGGCATTCTTCAGCCACCCAGGGAGACGACCCCCCAAATGACTCGATACAGTGTAGCCATCGCCGGCTGCGGTCCGCGTGGCGCCTATCATGCCGAAGGTTTCGCAGCGAATGCCGATCGCTTCGACGTCACCGCATGCTGCGATCTCGATGTCGGGCGCGCCGAGGAATTCGCGCGCCGCTTCGGGATCGGGAAGGTCTATAGCGATGTCGATGCGATGCTGGCGGCAGAGAAGCCCTATGTGTTCTGCTTCGCGACACTTCCCGATGTCCGCCTCTCGCTCGTCGAGCTCGGCATCAAGCACGGCGTCAAGGTGATCGCCTTCGAAAAGCCGGTGGCGACCGAGCTTGCCGAGGCCCAGCAGATCTTCGAGCGCTGCAGGGAGGCGGGCATCAAGCTGGTGGTCTCGCACCAGCAGAAATACGGCCCGCATTTCCAGGCGGTGAAGCGGATCGTCGAATCGGGCGAAATCGGCAAGGTCACCAAGATCCATGCCACAGCGCGCCCCTGGCTAAGCCAGCTCGGCACGCATTTCATGGACTACATGCTCTATTTCAACGGCCGCAGTCCGGTGAAATGGGTCGTCGCGCAGGCGATCGGCACGGGCATGCTGACCGATTCCCACCCTTCGGCGGACTATGTCATCGCCGATATGGAATTCGAGAACGGCGTTCGCGGTATCTTCGAATGCGGCGCCCACGCACCGCATTTCGTCCCCGGTGAGAACCCGCTGCGCGACATCAAATTCTGGACAGACTCCTCCATTACGATCCACGGCACGCACGGCTATGCCGAAGTGACGACCGGCAATGGCTACCGCGCCTTCACCCGCAACAGCCAGGGCGAGATGATCGAGGGCGACGGTAATTTCAATCCGTCCTACGAGCAGCCGCTGTATATCCGCGACCTCGCCGACTGGCTCGACGGCAAGATCGCGACGCATCCATGCGACGGCGACATCGCCTATCACGGCTTCCAGGCGGTGATGGCGATGTACATGTCGGCGCTCGACCGCAAGCGGGTTGACCTGCCGCTTGCCGAGATCCCGCAAGGCTCGCTGATCGCGCGGCTTGGCGAAACCCTCCCCCACAGCGATGAGTATCAGGGACAATGATCAGGCTTGGAGGCTATGGCATCCCGATCGCCGCCGACGCGGATGCCGATCCGAAGGACATCGCCGCCGCCCATCTTGCGATGGGCTACAACGCTGCCTATTGCCCTGCGGTCGCGCTCGAGGACAGCAGTCGCATCAGCGCCATCCGCAATGCGTTCGCGGCTGCCGATATCGAGATCGCCGAGGTGGCTGCCTGGCGCAACATCTCTCCGCCCGAGCCAGACGCGCGCAAGGCGGCGCGCGACTATGTGAAGGAGCGGCTGGCGCTGGCCGACGAGGTCGGGGCACGCTGCGCGATCACCTATATCGGCTCGATGGCACCCGGTTCGGATTACGAGCCACACCCAGACAATTTGAGCCAGAAGGGGTTCGACACCTTCGTCGACGCGGCGCGCGAGATCATCGATGCGGTCAAGCCGAAGCGGGCCAAGTTCTGCCTCGAGATGATGCAGTGGGAACTGCCCGACAGTCCGGAGATCCTGGTCGATCTGATCAAGGCCATCGACCGGCCGGCCTTCGCCGCGCATCTCGACCCGGTCAACCTGATTGTCTCGCCGCGCCAGTATTACGACACAGCCTCGCTCATCCGCCGCTGTTTCGAACTGCTCGGCCCCTGGATCATCAGCTGCCATGCCAAGGACATCACGATGGGCAGCACGCTCTCGCTGCATTTCGACGAGGTGATCCCCGGCCGCGGAGCGCTCAGCTATCCGACCTATCTGAAGGAACTGGACGGTCGCGGCATCCCGATCATGCTCGAGCATCTCGCCGATTCCGATTATCCGGAAGCGCGCGATCATTTGAAGAGCGTTGGCCGCTCGCTGGGCATCACCATCTGACTTAGGCAGCGGATTTCCGTGGACGAGATACCGCGGCGAAGCTGCGCTGCGCTGGTCCGCCCTTGCCTGCATGGCGGGGCGGCTCTGGCGCAGCGATGAACCATGCCGGAGAACGGCGTCCCTGCCGGCGCAGCGCCAGCGCTTGATCAGATGCCGGCACGTGATCGAGAGGCGCGGCGCGCGGCGCGCGGCGCGCCGGATTCTCTCGATCGAGAGAGCCTGACGCTATTGGTCGCGCATGTCATGCCCGCTTGTCCATTGCCGAGATGGGCGCGACACCCGTCCTCACGCCTCCCTGTCAACGTGTCAGACTCCGTCAACCCTCGATCATGGCCCGGAAGTCCCCGGTCGCCGGCACCGCTGCGCATGTCCAGCGTGCGCTTTGCCGAAGAATGACATCTAAGCTTCAAAGAGGCATGATAGCGTCTGCAAATAGACGGCTTAGGATCCATGATTTCTATGGGGACGGGCGCTCGGGGCGTCAGGCCGCGAACGGGAGAAAAAGAATGAAGACCATCGGGATGCGGTTGACAGTATCTGTGCTGGCCCTGACCGCTTCGGCAGGGCTCGCCTTCGCGCAGAGCGACGAGCTCATCGCTGCGGCCAAGAAGGAAGGCACGCTCACCACGATCGCGCTGCCGCATGACTGGTGCGGCTATGGCGACGTCATCGCCGGCTTCAAGGCGAAATACGGGCTCGAGGTCAACGAGCTCAATCCGGACGCCGGCTCGGCGGACGAGATCGAGGCCATCAAGGCCAATAAGGGCAATACCGGCCCGCAGGCCCCCGACGTCATCGATGTCGGCCTCTCCTTCGGCCCCTCGGCCAAGGCCGAAGGCCTGATCCAGCCCTACAAGGTCTCGACCTGGGACTCGATCCCGGACAGCGCCAAGGATGCCGACGGCTACTGGTATGGCGACTATTACGGCGTCATGGCCTTCATGGTGAACAAGGACCTCGTCAAGACGATGCCGGCCGACTGGTCGGACCTGCTCTCGGATGAATATGCCAACGCGGTTGCGCTCGCCGGTGCCCCGCAGACCGCCAATCAGGCGATCCAGGGCGTGTTCGCGGCCGGTCTCTCCGCCGCCAAGGGCGACGTGGCCAAGGCTGGCGAGGAAGGGCTGAAGTTCTTCGCCGAGATGAACAAGAAGGGCAATTTCGTCCCGGTCACCGGCAAGTCGGCCTCGCTGGCGCAGGGCACCACGCCGATCATCATCGCCTGGGACTATAACGCCCTCTCCTGGCGCGACGTTCTCGCTGGCAATCCGCCGGCCGAGGTCATCATCCCGAAGACGGGCGTCGTCGCCGGCGTCTATGTCCAGGCGATCAGCGCCTTCGCCCCGCACCCGAACGCCGCCAAGCTCTGGATGGAATATCTCTATTCGGACGAAGGTCAGCTCGGCTGGCTGAAGGGCTATTGCCACCCGATCCGCTTCAACGCGCTCGCCAAGGAAGGCAAGATCCCTGCTGACCTCCTCGCCAAGCTGCCTGCAGCGGAATCCTACGCCCCGGCCATCTTCCCAACGCTCGAACAGCAGGCCGCGGCCAAGGAAGTGATCGCCAAGAAGTGGAGCGAAGTGGTCGGCGCCGACGTCGCCAAGTAATCGAAAGCCGAGGCGGGCGCCGACCCTGGCGGGTTGGCGCCCGTTTCAAACAAGCCGGGTCGCTTTGCCGGCTCACGTTGCACGCCTCTCCCGGGACACCATGAGCACCACCGCCCTTCCGGCCACTGCCGCACGCGAAAGACGGATCGCTTGGTCCTGGCTCGGCATTCTGCCGTTCCTGCTGTTCTCGCTGATGTTTCTGCTGCTGCCGGCCGCCAACCTCATCGTCGGCGCGTTCCAGGATCCGAGCGGCAACTTCACGCTGCAGAACATCGTCAATCTCGGCCAACCCTCGATCATCCGCTCCTATACGCTGAGCCTCGAGATCAGTGCGGCCTCGGCGTTTGGCGGCGTGCTGATTGGCTTCGCCTTGGCGCTCGCGACGATCCTCGGCGGCCTGCCGCGCTGGGTTCGGCCGACGCTGATGACATTCTCCGGCGTCGCCTCGCAATTTGCCGGCGTGCCGCTCGCCTTCGCCTTCTTGGCGACGCTCGGGCGTACTGGCCTAGTGACGGCGCTGCTGTTCGGCATTTTCGACATAAATATCTACCGCGGCGGCTTCAACCTCCTGTCATTCTGGGGGCTGACCATCACCTATCTCTATTTCCAGATCCCGCTGATGGTGCTGGTGGTCTCGCCGGCGCTGGATGGGCTGAAGCGCGAATGGCGCGAGGCCGCGGCGATTCTCGGCGCGACGGGCACACAGTACTGGACGATGATCGCGTTGCCGATCCTGTGGCCGAGCCTTCTCGGGGCGTTCCTGCTGCTGTTTGCGAATGCCTTTGGCGCCATCGCCACCGCTTATGCGCTGACGGGTTCATCGTTCAACATCGTCACGATCCTGCTCTATGCCCAGATCCGCGGCGACGCGCTGCATGATCCCAATCTCGGCTATGCGCTGGCGCTCGGCATGATCGTCATCACAGGCGTCTCGAACGGCGCCTATATCTGGCTCGCCTCGCGCAGCGCGAGGTGGATCCGATGAAACAATCGCGGCTCTTTCCCTGGATCGGCTTCATCTTCGGCGCGATCTATTTTCTCGTTCCGCTGATCGCCACATTCGAGTTTTCGCTGCGCATGCAGCGGGGCATCTACTCGTTCAAGGCCTATCAGGTCGTGCTCGCCGATCCGGGCTTTCAGGCCAGCTTCTCCTATTCGGCGCTGATTGCGCTCGCGACCATCATCGTCGGCGTCGCGCTCGTGGTGCCGACCGCCTATCTGGTGCAGCTGAAGCTGCCGCGGCTGCGGCCCGTCGTCGAGTTCATGACGCTGCTGCCGCTGGTCGTGCCGGCGATCGTGATCGTCTTTGGCTATCTCAGGATGTACAATTCGTCGTCCTGGCTGCCGATGACCGGCAGTGCTCGCAGCACGGACCTTCTGCTCATCTTCGCCTATGTGACGCTGTCGCTGCCCTATATGTATCGTTCGGTCGATACGGCGCTGCGAACCATCGATATCCGCACGCTGACCGAGGCGGCGCAGAGCCTTGGCAGCTCCTGGCCCCGTATCCTGATCCAGGTGATCCTGCCGAATATCCGGGTCGGCGTGCTCTCGGGCGCGTTCCTGACCTTTGCCATCGTCATCGGCGAGTTCACGATGGCCAGCCTTCTCAATCGCCCGGCCTTCGGACCCTATATGCAGTTGATCGGCGCCAACCGCGCCTATGAGCCGGCAGCGCTTGCCGTCATCGCCTTCGCCATCACCTGGGCCTGCATGGGCCTCATCCAGCTCGTCGCCAGTTTCTCGCCCGGCCAGAAGCGCTGACGCCAAAGGAAGACCCGAGGACCGCCATGGCTTTTCTCTCCATCGAGCGCATCACCAAGACCTTCGGCACATTGACGACCGTGAAAGGCGTCGACCTGGCCGTCGAGCGTGGCGAGTTCATCACCCTGCTTGGGCCGAGCGGCTGCGGCAAGACGACGATCCTCCGCATGGTCGCCGGCTTCGAGACGCCAACGAGCGGGACGATCCGGATCGACGGCAAGGACGTGACCAACCTGAAGCCGCACCAGCGCAATATCGGCATGGTGTTCCAGGCCTATGCCCTGTTCCCGAACATGACGGTGGCCGACAACATCGCCTTCGGCTTGAAGGTGGCGCGCAAGAGCGGGTCCGAGATTGCCAGCCGGGTCAAGGAAATGCTGGAGCTGATCAAGCTGCCGCAGGTTGCCGAGCGCTACCCTTACCAGCTCTCAGGCGGGCAGCAGCAGCGCGTGGCGCTGGCCCGCGCGCTGGCGATCAAGCCGCAAATCCTTCTCCTCGATGAACCGCTCTCGGCGCTCGACGCCAAGATCCGCGTCTCGCTGCGCGAGGAAATCCGAGCCGTCCAGCGCCAGCTCGGCATCACAACGATCTTCGTGACGCATGACCAGGAAGAAGCGCTGTCGATGTCGGACCGCGTCTGCGTGATGAGCGAGGGGCGCATCGAGCAGCTCGGAACGCCGTTCGAGATCTACAATTATCCGAAGACCCGCTTCGTCGCGTCCTTTGTCGGAACGCTGAACATCCTGAGCGGTCGCGTCTCCGACGGCGCCGAGGGCCGCATCGTGGTCGACGGTCAGGAGATCGTCACGAGCCGCGGCCTCAACGGCGCGTCGACGGGCGACGCGCTCGCCGTGGCGCTCCGGCCCGAGGCGCTTTCCATCGGCCGGGCCAATGGCAGCAGCAACAATCTCGAAGGCACGATCGACGAAGTGCACTTCCTTGGCTCGGTCGTGCGCATCCGCGTCCGCTTCAAGGAAAGCGCCGTCTCGCTCGACACGTTCAACCGGCCGAATGCCGCGCCGCCAGAGCGCGGCCAGCCGATCACCGTCAATTTCGGCCGCGAGGACATCCTTGTCCTCGAGGGCGCGCCGAACTAGCCGCGAAGGCGGCTGACGTTCAGCCTCACGCCGGAACAGGCGCGCGGCCAAGCAGCCGGTCGATCTCGGCCATCGCGTCCGGCGGCAGCGGCCCCAAGGCCAGCGCGCCCGCATTTTCCTCGGCCTGCGCGACGGTTCGAATGCCGGGGATCGGCAAGGTCCGGGGCGAACGGCCCCAGAGCCAGGCCAATGCACCCTGCGTCAGCGAGCGTCCACCCAGCCTGAGGAGATCGCGGATCGCATCGAGCCGCGCCGTGAACGCGGGCGAAACGCGGCCGTCCTTGAAATAGGTCATCCACTCGACATCGGCCGTGCGCACATCGTCCTTGGCAATCTCGGTCGCCGGCGTGAACTTGCCGGTCAGTAGCCCCATCGCCAGCGGACCGCGGTTGATCGACAGCAGCCCAGCGCGCTCGATCACGGCGATCATCGCGTCGGCGGGGTCGAGCACGTTCATCTGGTGCTGCACCGCGACGAAACCCTCGCGGCCGGCGAAGGCGGCGGCGCTTTCCGGCGTGTCCGTGCTCCAGCCAAAGGCGGCGATCTTGCCGGCCTCGCGAAGCCGGCCGAGATGTTCGAACACCGCTTCGGCCTCGGCAACCGGCAGGTAACCGACATGCAGTTGCAGCAGATCGATCTGCTCGCGGCGGAGATTGCGCAGCGAGCGCTCGACGATACGCGTGATGAACTCCGGCGAGACGTCATCGTCCTGCGCCTGCTTGGTGTCGGGATCGACGACATGGCCGAACTTGGTGGCGATGACCACATCGTCGCGCCCGGCCAGCGCCGCGCCGATCACCTCTTCGGAATGGCCACCGCCATAATTGCTGGCCGTATCAAAGAAGCGGATGCCGGCGTCGAGCGCGCGGTGGATCGCGGCGGTCGATTCGCGATCGTCGACCTTACCCCAGCCAAGCGGGACCTCCCCGGCAAAGAACGGTCCGCCGATTGCCCAGCCGCCAAATCCGAGCGCCGGGATCGTCTGGCCATTCCAGAGCGTGATGCTGTGCATTTGCATGTCCTTGTCGTCATGATCCGGCCGTTGCAGAATTGAATGACGGCCAGTGGCCGTTCGGCCCCGATTGATGGTTCGCCCGCAATTTACGGCCGTTCCCAAGCCTTCCCAAGCACTGGTTTCGCAATGCTCGTTTCAGATCTGAAAGACATCGAATGGTCTGATCTCCGTCTCTTCATCGCGGTGGCGCGGAATGGCGGCCTCGGTCCGGCGGCGCGCGTCTCGAGTGTCAGCGCACCGACACTCGGCCGCCGCGTCGCCGTGCTCGAACGCCAGCTCGGCATGCGGCTGTTCCTGAAGAGCCGCGAAGGCTACACGCTCACCGAGGGCGGCCGCCGCCTGCTCGGTCATGCGCAGGAGGTCGAGGCAGCCGTCGCCGGCATCACCCGCTGGCGAAGCGAGACGGCGGGCCCGCTTGCCGTGCGCATCTCCGCCGGCCATTGGATGACGCGCTTTCTGGCCCGACATATCGGGGCCATCCGCCTTGATGGCGACGACTGGACGCTCGATTTCGTCACGGCTCACGCGCGGCTCGATATCGGGCGGCGCGAGGCCGATATCGGCATCCGCAATCGCCGGCCGGATGAGCGGTCACTGGCCGGAAGGCGCGTCGCGACGGTGGCGTTCGCGGCCTATGCGACACGCGATTCGGATGGCGCTGCGCTCCCCTGGATCGGCCTTGCCGGCGACGCCGCGGTGACGCCCTCGGCGCAGTGGCTGGCGCGCGAAGCGGACGCACCGATCGCTTATCGCTGCACCGATCCCGGGACGCTGCTCGATCTCGCCCGCGGCGGCGTTGGCCGCGCGGTCCTGCCCTGTCTCGTGGGCGATGCTGATCCTCAGCTTGTCCGCGCAGGCGGGCTGATCACGCCCCTTACATCGGAGCAATGGCTCGTCACGCATCATGACGACCGCCATGATGCGTCGATTCACGCGACAGCCGGCCGGATCGCGAAGCTGATCGGCAGCAGCAAGCGTCTCTTCGCGGGCGACGAGCCGAACTGAAAGCAAATCCTGGGGTTCAGGCAGACTTGGCGATGCGGTCGAAGGCCAGCAGCCGCTCGAGCAGCGCCGGCATATCGGCGAGCGGCACCATGTTGGGACCATCCGACGGCGCGTTGTCCGGGTCTTCATGCGTCTCGATGAACACGCCGGCGACGCCGACCGCGACCGCCGCCCGCGCCAACACGGCAACGAACTCGCGCTGCCCGCCGGTCGAGCCACCCTGCCCGCCCGGCTGCTGAACGGAATGGGTCGCGTCGAACACGACCGGCGCGCCGAGGCCCGCCATGATCGGCAGCGAGCGCATGTCCGAGACCAACGTATTGTAGCCGAAGCTGGCGCCGCGCTCGGTGAGGAGAATGTTCGGATTGCCGCTAGTTGTCAGCTTGTCGACGACGTTCTTCATATCCCAGGGCGCGAGAAACTGGCCCTTCTTGACGTTGACGACACACCCGGTTTCGGCGGCGGCGATGAGAAGATCGGTCTGGCGGCTGAGGAAAGCCGGAATCTGGAGGATGTCGACCACTTCAGCGACCACAGCGCATTGCTCGCGCTCATGCACATCGGTGATGACGGGCAGGCCAAGCTCGCGGCGAAGGTCGGCGAAGATCGGCAGCGCTGCGTCCAGACCCATGCCGCGCTTGCCGGAAAGGCTGGTGCGGTTGGCCTTGTCGAACGAGGTCTTGTAGACGAGCCCGATGCCAAGCTTCGCCGTCATCTCCTTCAGCCGGCCGGCGATCTCGAACGCATGGTCCCGGCTCTCGAGCTGACAGGGGCCGGCGATGAGCGTCAGCGGCAGGTCATTACCGAAGGTGGCCGAGCCAGCGGCGACATGGGCGTTCGGGCGAAGGGTCATGGTCGGAGGGTCTCGCGTGAATGGCGCGCTCTCCATACACCGGGAGCGCGGCAGAGGCGACCCGTCCGGACCCGGGCGAATGGTGACCCCTGTTGGATTCGAACCAACGACCACCGGCTTAGAAGGCAGGTGCTCTATCCAGCTGAGCTAAGGGGCCGGATCGCGGCGACGGCCTAATGGGTCCAGGACTGGAGGCGGCCGTAGCGGAAATTGTCGGAATAGGAAATCTTCTTGCGCGTGTCAGCATGCGGCTCGAACACGCGATAGGGAATTCCGTTCTTCTGCGCATAGGCAACGGCTTCTTCCTGCGTGTCGAAATGAAGCTTGATCTGTCGCTTCATGTCGGCGCTGGACGTGTAGCCCATCAGTGGTTCCACGGCGAGCGGAACCTCAGGCTCATAAGTCAGCATCCAGCGATCGGTCTTGGCCTTGCCGGACTGCATGGCGTTACGGGCCGGCTTGAAGATACGTGCAACCATCTCTGCGCTGCTTCCTGAACGAGCGGTCCGAAAGGTCAATGGTCGGGGCAGCAAGATTCGAACTTGCGACCCTCTGGTCCCAAACCAGATGCGCTACCAGACTGCGCTATGCCCCGACATTGAACACGGGCCTCGATTAGCATTTCCCCGCGCCCGCCCGCAAGGATGCGATTGGCCGCAAAACCCTCCGAACACCATCATCGCGCCGGGATCATCACCTTGTCCCCCGGCACGAGCCGCAGCGCATCGGCCTTGCCACCGTTGATTTCAAGCACATAGCGCACGGAGGCCCCGCCGGGGATAATGTCCTCCGAAAACGGCTTCGCGCGCTTGGCGATCCGCCGCACGGTGCCGTCCGCGCCGATGAACACCATGTCGAGAGACAGCGGTGTGTTCTTCATCCAGAAATCGACGCTTTGCTCGGAGCCGAAATCGAACATCATGCCGCTGTCGGTCGGCATGCTCTTGCGGAACATCAGTCCGCGCGCGCGCTGGTCCGGCGTCACCGCCCATTCAACGGTAATGGGGTGGCGACCTGAAGCAGTCACCAGTTCCACGACGTCGCCGCTGCCGGACGCAGCGGCAAACGCGGGAGCCAGCCAGAATGAGAAAAGAAGCAGCAGCGCCGCCAAGCATGACGGACCAGACGGTCGGAGAGCCCGGAACAATGCCATTCCGATCAATGTGATGAAGCCGGGCCGCCGGCTGAACCTTCTGGCCGAATCTCGGCCGCCATCAGCCCCTTGTCGCCCGGCCCGAAGCGCACCAGCACGATCTGCCCCGGCCGCAGCTCCATGAGCCCATAGCGGCGGAGAGTCTCCATATGGACGAAAATGTCCTCGGTGCCCTCGCCGCGCGACACGAAGCCGTAGCCCTTGACGCGGTTAAACCATTTGACGACGCAGCGCTCGAGCCCGCTTGTCGGCGTCACGACCTGATGGGTGCGCGCCGGGCCGGCCTGGGCGGGATGCACCGCGGTCGATTCGTCCATCTGGAGAATGCGGAACGCCTGGAGGCCACGCGTGCCCTGCTGCGCCTCGCAAACGATGCGTGCGCCTTCGTAGGCAGTCTGGAAGCCATCGCGGCGGAGGCATGTCACATGCAGGAGAACGTCAGGCGCGCCGTTGTCGGGAACGATGAAACCATACCCCTTCGAGGCGTCGAACCATTTGATGGCGCCGACAACCTCAACAAGGTCCAGCCCCGCTGCATCGTCGCCATCCGCGACCGATGCCGAAGAGCCGGTGTGATTCTTGGACCCCATATGCTTCGGCCCCCAATCCGGCCAACATCCGCGGCCCACAATACACAGTTCGATCAGCAAGTCTGCCTGCCGCAGTTGGTTGCATGATCGATTCCTCAGCGCAACAATAGCATTGGCATATCCGCTGAACAGTGACTTAGCGGCCACAAGTCCGGATTTCCACGCCGGAGCGAACAAGGCGCCGCTGCGTTTGTTCTTTGGCGGCCGGGACAATATGGTGCCCCGAAGGAAGGCTCGGCACGCAGCGTGCTGGACCCGCCGCTCCGACATGAGACGGGAGATCAGTCAGGCTATGAAATATCTTCACACCATGGTGCGCGTCACCGATGTCGACGCCTCGCTGGCGTTCTACAAGCTTCTGGGCCTCGACGAGGTTCGGCGGATTGAAAACGAAAAAGGGCGCTTCACCCTGATCTTCCTTGCCGCGCCCGGCGACGAGGCGGCACAGGTGGAACTGACCTACAACTGGGATCCGGAAGTCTATGGCGAGGGCCGCAATTTCGGCCATCTCGCCTACCGCGTCGACGACATCTATGCGCTCTGCGACAAGCTGCAGAAAGCCGGCGTCACCATCAACCGCCCGCCGCGCGATGGCCATATGGCTTTTGTTCGCTCGCCGGACAACATCTCGGTCGAGCTGATCCAGGCCGGCGATGCGCTGCCGTCACAGGAGCCCTGGGCCTCGATGCCGAATACCGGCAAATGGTAATCCGGGGGCATTGAAAAGCCTCTGTCGGCATGGCTTCCGATGAAGCTGTCCACAGGCGCGGCACAGCGATCTTGTCTCGGCAGGGAATCGCCTCTATAAGCCGCGCCGACGCGCCCTTCGTCTATCGGTCAGGACGCCACCCTTTCACGGTGGAGAGAGGGGTTCGATTCCCCTAGGGCGCGCCAAATTCTTCCCGTTCCAGACCTAGACTGGCCCTTGAGCGTAGTCGGGCTCAATGCGCAGGTCGACCGGGCGATCGATCGGCTGAAGTTCGGAGGGCAACAGTGGGGCCCTGTTACTTCGGAAAGAGCTCCACATGGGTCTCGGCCGTGCGACCGAAATAGACGACGCGGCGACCCAGGAACGAGACGAGATATCCCGCGCATCCCGCGACCTTCGCCTTTTCGCAGAAGGCGATGTAGCTGTAGTCGGCAGGGTTCGCCTGCGCCCAACGCACGAGCCGTTCGACCTCTGCGGCATCGAAAGCAGCAGCGACGCTGCCGTCAGAGGGTTGCATATCCATCGTGACGCTATCGCCGTCCGGCAAATAGAATGTCTGGCAGTTACGGCGATAGTCGACCGTGTAGCCCTCGAAGCCGGCGGTGATGAGCTTGCCGACAATGACCGGAAAGCTCAGGCTTCCGTCGTGAGCAGCCTTCAGGCAGGTTTCCGCAATAGAAATCCGTTCCGCGTCCATGGCGGTTTCCTTTCATTTCAAGATTGATATTACCGGCGGCTTCAGTCCACCGGTGTTGCTTTCAGCCCGAGCCGCCCAGCGAGTACTTTCAAGATACGGTCGAGCGTCTCGTGCTCTTCTTCTGTCAATACGCCGAAGTACTCGGCGTCGTTCTTGTCGGCGAGTGATGCGAGAAGCGGGATCTTGGCCCGCCCCTCCGCCGTCAGGGACAGGCTGTGAGCGCGCTTGTCCTTTGGGTTGTCCGCCCGCTCAACCAATCCTTTGGCGATCAGCCTCTCGGAAAGCTTGCTGATCGCCCCCTTCGTCATGCCCATCCTTTCGGCCAGAACGGATGGAGGTGTCGGGTCCAGATCGTAGAGCGCCCGCATGAACGACCACTCCGCGACGGTGACATCTGCGCCTGATACCTTGCGAGCGAACGCCTGCGACACGGCGTTTGAGACCATCCGCATCCAGTAGCCGGTGTGATCAGTGAGCTCGGAAGCAGAGGTCATGGCAGGCCTTTCGTTGACTAGGAAACTAGATCAATAAGGTTTCCTAGTCAACAAGACTTCTGGACCGAATGGAGTTGGAATGAGTCTGAGCGCCTCACGGCGTCGCCGTTTCAGCCTCCCCGCAGGGCGCCCAGCAGCATCGCGGCGTCACCTAATCGGGAACGAGCGGCGCGTTATGGCCGTTTCGCCGCGAGCGGCAGGCCGATGCCATCGAAGAGCCCCGGCGCATCTGCCGTGCGGGCTCGCTCACGCGTCAGCATGACCAGCTTGGTTGCAACGCCGCCCGGCGCCGAGAAGCCGCCGGCTTTGCCCCCAGCTGCGAGAACCCGATGGCACGGCACAATGATCGGAAACGGATTGCGGCCCAAAATGGCACCGATCGCCCGGGCCTCGCCATCAGCGCCCACCTTTGTCGCGAGCGCGCCATAAGTGATCGTCTCGCCCGGCCCGACCCGCCGCAGGGCCTCATAGACGCGCGCCGGAAAGGGCTCGACACCGGTCATGTCGAGCGGCGCCTCACGCAGATCCTCGCGGCCACCCTCCAGCAGGGCGCGGATCGCGACGATGGTCGCGGCGATGTCACCCTCAGCTTCGATCTCCGACGACGCCGGAAAGAGCTTCATCACCAGACGGTGCGTCTCGGCCGCCTCGGCCTCAGGCAGAAGCGTGCGACGGATGCCACCAGCGCCCCAGACAATGGCGGAACGGCCGATCGCGGTTTCGAACAGCGTGAAGTTCAGATCGCTCATGGCGCCAGATTAGCACGAAAGCAGAACATGCGGCACAGGCCTCCGCTTACAGGAAGCGGTTGCGTTTGCCGCGGCGGCTCTTCATCATGCCGCCACATCCGGGGCGACGCCGACGGAGATCGCGCGCCTGCCGGACGCCAACCGTGGGAGAGAGACGGATGGGCCTCGTGTCGATCGATTTTACCGGCGGGCTGCGCAGTGTTCGCAGGCATGGCTCCGTGGTGCTCGCTCTTGCCTTTGCGGGCGGACTTGCAGCCTGTACGTCCGACAATGCTTTGCAAGGCGCGAGCCTGACCGCGCCATCGCCTGCTGTCGCGTCGATCAGCGCCGATCAACTCGTTGGCAAATGGGGACTTGGTTCCTTCCGCAATGAAGCGGATCTCGCACGCACCACCAATGAGGCGCGGCGCTATTGCAGCAACCCCTATGTCATCGGCAAGGGATCGAATGGCGGCGTGATGATGTATCTCGCCGATCAGACGCAGCCCTCGGAGGTGTTCGTCAAGAGCGCGGGCGGGCGCGTCTATATCGGTCCGCAGGGCCCCGCCGGTGTCATCCAGGACCGGCAGGTGACATCGTTCCAAAATGGCGTCCTGGTGGCCGCCTGGGTCGACCCGACAGTTGCCGCCCGCTATGGCACTATGGTTTTCGTGCGCTGCGATGCGCCCGCAACGACCGCCGCCGCGACGCCTTCAGCCCCGGCAACTGCGCCCGTGCCGGCTCCGCCGCCGGCCACGCGCTAGGCAATCCCCTCGCCTTTCAATGGAAGAGGCACTGATGCGACAGAAAAAACGATACCTCGCGCTAGGCGCCCTCGCCGGCATGCTCATGACCGGCCTTGCGACGGGAGCGGCGATCGCTGCGCCGTCGGTTTCCGATGCGCGCGCGCCGCTGCAAATCGGAGACCAGCCGGGCCTCGTCCCGACGGCGCAGGATTCGCTGCTGCCGCCGGAATTCCGCCTGCAGCCGGTCTATTTCCGCACGACGGAGAAACCTGGAACCATCATCATCAACACCGATGAGCGCTTCCTGTATCTCGTCCAGGGCGACAATCGAGCGCTGCGCTACGGCGTCGGGGTCGGCCGCGACGGCTTCCAGTGGTCGGGCCTTCTCAAGATCTCGCGCAAGCAGGAATGGCCCGATTGGCGGCCGCCGGCCGAGATGATCCAGCGGCAGCCTTATCTGCCGCGTTTCATGGCCGGCGGCGAAGGCAATCCGCTCGGCGCGCGCGCGCTTTATCTTGGCGACACGATTTATCGCATTCACGGCACCAATCAGCCGCAGACCATTGGCCATGCGCTGTCGTCCGGTTGCTTCCGGATGGTGAATGGCGACGTCGTCGATCTGTTCGAGCGCGTTCCAGTCGGAACCAAGGTCGTCGTGCTGCAGCGCACCAAGCTGTGACGGCGAGCGGCCTGCGGATCGCGCGGGCCGTCCATCAAGACCGAGACGACAGACCACCCCGGGGGGATTTCTCATGCCCAATCCATCGACCATTCCTTCGCTCGCCGCGGCGGCGTTTCTGCTTGCCGGCTGCCTGACGGCCGGCGCCGCGACGCTCGACGACGTCAAGGCGCGCGGCACCTTGAATTGCGGCGTCAATGAAGGACTTCTCGGCTTCGGCATGAAGAATGCCGACGGTGCCTGGACCGGGTTCGATGTCGATTTCTGCAAGGCCGTTGCGACCGCGATCTTCAACGATCCGGCCAAGGTCACCTATCTGCCGCTCTCGGCCACCGATCGTTTCGACGCGCTCAAGACCGGCAAGGTCGATCTGCTTTCGCGCAATTCGACATGGACGCTCGGACGCGAGGCCGATCTCGGCATCGTCTTCACAGGCGTCACCTATTATGACGGCCAGGGCTTCATGGTGAAGCGCGCCAGCGGCAAGACGTCGGCGCTCGAACTCGATGGCGCCACGGTCTGTGTGCAGGCGGGCACGACGACGGAGCCGAATTTCATCGACTATTTCACGACCAACACGATGAAATACACGGAAGTCTCGGCAGCGACGCCATCAGAGGCGCTCGCCGCCTATAGCTCCGGCAAGTGCGATACGATCACGAGCGACGTCTCGCAACTCTATGCTGAAAAGGCCGGCCTTTCCGATCCGGGCGACAGCATCATCCTGCCGGAGGTGATTTCCAAGGAGCCGCTAGGGCCGGCCGTCCGCGCCGACGATGAAGCGTGGCGCCTGCTCGTGCAGTGGGTCAATTTCGCGCTGGTCAATGCCGAGGAACTCGGCGTTTCGTCCGATCGCATCGACGAGGCAAAGGCCTCGAAGAAGCCGGAGGTTATGCGCCTCATCGGCACGGATGGCGACTTCGGCACCAAGCTCGGACTCACCAACGACTGGATCGCCAATATGGTCAAGGCGGTTGGCAATTACGGCGAGGTCTACGAGCGCAATCTCGGCGTCGATTCGAAGCTTGGCATCCCGCGCGGCCTCAATCAGCTGTGGAGCCGCGGCGGCATCCAGTACGCACCGCCGATCCGCTGAGCCAGCGAAGGAACGGTCCGGCGGCCGTCGCCGCCGGAACACCCCATTCGAGCCAGTCCTCTCACACCCGCTCTCAACCCGCGGTGCTTGCGGAACACATACAGAACATGTAAGTTGTTCGTGTTTTGTACCGGATGATTCTGGCGCGCGGATCGGGAAATGCTCACACGCAAACAATATGAGCTTCTGCTCTTCATCCATGAACGACTGAAGGAGGCTGGTGTGCCCCCCTCATTCGACGAGATGAAGGATGCGCTCGACTTGCGCTCCAAGTCTGGCATTCATCGCCTGATCAAGGCGCTGGAGGAGCGAGGCTTCATTCGCCGGCTTCCCAACCGCGCCCGTGCGCTCGAGGTGGTCCGACTGCCGGAGGCCATGGCGCCGACCTTGGCGCGGCCGCGCAAGACCGGCTTTGCGCCGAGCGTGATCGAAGGCAGTCTCGGCCGCATGCGGTCGGCCGAGGGTGCTGAGCCTTATCATGAGCCGGTCATCGTCCCGGTCATGGGCCGCATCGCTGCCGGCGTCCCGATCTCCGCCATCCAGTCGCAGAGCCATTCGATCACCGTCCCGCCGGAAATGCTGGGCGGCGGAGAGCATTTCGCGCTTGAAGTGCGCGGCGATTCGATGATCGAGGCCGGCATTCTGGATGGTGACACCGTCCTCATCCGCAAGACGGACAATGCCGACAATGGCGACATCATTGTCGCGCTCGTCGACGAGGAGGAGGCGACGCTGAAGCGCCTTCGCCGCCGTGGCGCCTCCGTCGCGCTTGAAGCTGCGAATCCCGCTTACGAGACGCGCATCTTCGGACCCGACCGTGTCCGCATCCAGGGCCGTCTCGTTGGGCTCATGCGTCGCTATTGATCGGGCGACACTTGCTCGCACATCGCGGCGCTCGTTTTTCCATGTGATCGCCGGGCTGACCCCGGCAATCGAGGTTTCGCTACTCAGGTACGACAGGTCGTATCAGCGCCGCGAGGAAATGGATTGCCGGGTCGAGGCCCGGCAATGGCAGGTCCAGGGTCGTCGATCGCGGGGCACACAGGCTCTTGGACCGTACCGCGGCGCGTTGCCTAGCCGAAGTCGAGGAGCCCGGCCTCAGTTCAGTCGTCCTTGCCGGAAACACCGGCCTGCGTGAAGGTCGCCATTCCCTCATGCACGAGCGCTGCCGCGCGGACGATGCCGGCGGCGAGAGCTGCGCCGGTGCCTTCCCCGAGCCGCATGCCGAGATCGAGCAGCGGTGTCTTGCCCATGGCATCGAGCAGCCGGCGATGCGCCGGCTCGGCCGAGAGATGGCCGAACTGGCAATGATCGAGGCTTGTCGGATCGAGCCGATAGAGCACGGCGGCGGCCGCCGTCGCGACATAGCCATCGAGGATCACCGGGATACGGCTCATCCGCGCCGCCAGCACGGCACCTGCGATCGCCGCCAGTTCCCGCCCGCCAAGCCGGCGGAGCACTTCGAGCGGATCGGCAAGATGCCCTGCATGGACCGCAAGCGCCGCATCGACGGCTTCGGCCTTGCGCTCCACGCCGGCCGCATCGAGGCCGGTGCCGGGACCGACCCAGTCCGCGCCCGTTCCACCGAACAGACCAGCGCAAACTGCCGCCGCGACGGTCGTGTTGCCGATGCCCATCTCGCCGAGGATGAGCAGGTCGACACCGTCGGCCGTCGCTTCCATGCCAAAGGCCATGGTGCCGGCACACGCCGCTTCGCCGAGTGCTGGTTCGATAGTGATGTCGCCTGTCGGCAGATCGAGCGCCAGGTCGAAGATCTTGAGGCCGAGGCCGTTCGCCGTGCAGATCTGGTTGATCGCCGCCCCGCCGGCTGCGAAGTTCTCGACCATCTGCTGCGTCACCGAGGCTGGGAAGGCGGAGACGCCCCGTGCGGCGACGCCGTGGTTGCCAGCGAAGATCGCGACATGCGGGCGGTTGACAGCAGGACGGGCCTTGCCCTGCCAGGCGCCCAGCCATTCTGCGAGATCTTCTAGCTTTCCTAGCGAGCCGGCCGGCTTGGTGAGCTCCGCATCGCGCGCTCGAATGGCGGCGATCGCCGTCTGGTCCGGTCCCGGCATGGTCGCAACGAGCGCGCGGATATCATCGAAGGGCAGGCCGGTGGCGGATCGGGACATGGGGCGCTCATTCGCGAGGGATCGGCGGCGCTGGCCGGCCGCAGGCGGGCGATCTATAACCCTCGACGGGCGGTGCGGAAAGTCACGTCGCTGTCGCGGAGGGACACGTCATGCCAGGATCAGATCGAGGCCTTGAGGACATCGGCCGCGATATCGCGGTTTCGCTTGTTTTCATGACCCGGATTCCGGCATCCCGGCTTGGTCTCGATCCTGCCGCGGCGACAAATCTTCAACGCGCCGTCCGTGTCTTTCCCCTCGCCGGCGCGCTGATCGGCGCGATTGGCGCGCTGGTGCTGCTGCTCGGCAATGCGCTCGGTCTGCCGCCGCTCGCCGCCGCGCTGCTTGCGATCAGCTCGCTCGTCATCGGAACCGGCGCACTGCATGAGGATGGACTGGCCGATACCGCCGACGGCTTCGGTGGCGGCCGCACCCTCCCCGCCCGCCTCGCGATCATGCGGGATTCGCGCATCGGCAGCTATGGCGCCCTGGCGCTCATCCTGTCGATCCTTTTGAAGGCGAGCCTTCTCGCCGCATTCCTGCCGCTGACGCCGCTTTCAGGAGCCTTCGCCCTCATCGCCGCCGAAACGATCGGCCGTGCGGCGATCGTCTATCACTGGGCGAAGCAGCCCGCGGCGCGGCCAGACGGCCTCGCTGGCAGCATCGGCCAACCTGCAGACGACACGCTCTGGATGGCGCTAGTTTTCGCGCTGGCGATCGGTCTCGTCGCCGGCACCGCGGCCGCAGGACCGATCGCGGCGCTGGTCGCGCTCGCCTTGGCCGCGCTGGTGACACTCGGCTTTGGACAGGTGGCCAGCCGCATGATTGGCGGCCACACCGGCGACACGCTCGGGGCCGTTGAACAGCTGGCAGTGCTGGGCACTCTGCTCGCCTTGGTCGCCTTCGCATGATTTCGCCCTGCGTCCGCATCTGCACGATGGATGCTGAGTCCGGACTGTGCGAGGGCTGCGGACGGACGATCGACGAGATCGCGAACTGGACGAGAATGAACGACACGGAACGGCAGGTCGTGATGGACGCCCTTCCCGCCCGGCTTGAGGCAAAACGGGCTGCCGAACAGGAGGCCGACCTCAGGCCTCGGCGAGAGCGAGTTGCGCCTGGCGGTTGGCGATCACGCTGACGATCACAAGCTGGCAGAAATGATAGAGCATGATCGGCGCGATGATGAGGCCGAGGCCCGGGATCGTTCCGAAGATGATCGGCGCGAGCGGCACGCCGGTCGCCAGTGATTTCTTCGACGCGCAGAAGAGGCAGGCGATGGTATCGGCCCGGTCGAAGCCGAACAGGCGGCAGGGAATGTGCATCAGCCAATAGATGATGAAGAACAGCGCGATGACGCCCACGATGATCTCGATGATCAAGGAGGCATCATGGCCGCGCCAGACCCCTTCCACCATCGAGTCTGAGAACGAATTGTAGACGATCGCCAGGATGATCGCGCGGTCGGCGAGCTTTATCCGCTTGTTGTTGCGTCCCGCCCAGCCAGCGAACCAGTGACGCGCGATCTGGCCGACCACGATCGGCAGCAACACGAGCAGCAGGATCTTGCCGATGACCGGCAGCAACGGCATCGACAGGCCGCTCGTCGACAGGAACCAGGCCATCAGCAGCGGCGTCGCGAAAACGCCGATGAGGCTCGACAGCGTCGCATTGAAGATCGCCGCGGGGACATTGCCGTGGGCAAGCGACGTCATCGCGACGGAGGACGAGACGGTCGAAGGCAGCGCCGCGACATAGAAGAAGCCGATCCAGACCTCGGGGGGAACGAAGCCCTTGAGCGGCGTACCGAACAGCAGGATGACGACCGGAAACAGCACAAAGGTGCAAAGCTGGACGCAGAGATGCAGCCGCCAGTGCCTGACACCTGCCTTCATCTTCTCCGGCGCCAGTGTCAGGCCGTAGAGGAAGAAGATGACGCCGACGCCATAGGTCGCGACCTCGTTCATGTGCAGGATGCCGCCTGTGGCGCCCGGGCCCGGCAGGATGATGGCGATCGCCACCACGGCGACCAGAGCAAGGAGGAAGCCGTCGATCGTGAAGCCGCGGATGGTCATGTCGGGTTATCCGGAAAAGGTGCTGCCAGACCGCAGCCTCCGCCCTCAATAGCGTGCACTGCGGCAAGGATAAAGAGCGGTGCCGGCAAAGGTGCTTCAGGCTGCGAGCGATGACGCCTCTTCGACAGCCGCGACCGCAGCGCGAAGCACCGAGACGCCGGCATCGCGCCGCGCGCCCTCGACGGTGAGTATCTGACGGAAGCGGCGCGCGCCTGGCTGGCCATGAAAGAGCCCCAGCATATGGCGGGTGATGCGGTGCAGCGGCGCGCCACGGGCCCGTTCTGCCTCGACATAAGGGATCATCGCTTCGATGACGTCTTGCGGATCCGGATCGGCCCTCTCGCTGCCGAAAAACACTCGATCGACAGCCGCAAGCAGCGCCGGCTCCTGATAGGCCGCCCGACCGAGCATGACGCCGTCGACCTTATCCATCTCAGCCGCGGCGTCTGGGATCGTCTTCAGCCCACCATTGAGGCCGATTAAGAGACCGGGGAAGCGGGCCTTGAGCCGGTGGACGCGATCATAGTCGAGCGGCGGAATGTCCCTGTTCTCCTTGGGCGACAGGCCGGCGAGCCAGGCCTTGCGCGCATGAACCCAAAGCCCATCGACACCGGCGGCGACAACGGCGTCAGCAAATGCGTCGAGCGCAACCTCGGGGTCCTGCTCGTCAACGCCGATCCGGCATTTGACCGTGACGGGGATCGCGACAGCCGCTTTCATCGCCGCGACGCAATCCGCGACGCGCTGCGGCTCGCGCATCAGGCAGGCGCCGAACGTGCCGGATTGCACGCGGTCGGACGGGCAGCCGCAATTGAGATTGATCTCGTCATAACCGAAATCCGCGCCGATCCGCGCGGCAGCCGCGAGCTTCACAGGGTCCGAGCCACCGATCTGCAAGGCGATTGGATGTTCCGCCTCGTCAAAACCGAGCAGCTTGGCGCGGTCGCCATGGATCACCGCATCTGCCACCACCATTTCGGTATAGAGCAGCGCATGCTTCGACAATTGGCGGTGAAAGAACCGGCAATGCCGATCCGTCCAGTCCATCATCGGCGCGACGGCAAATCTAGATGATTGATTCTTAATCATTATTTTCGCAGCTTCAGGAAACTGAGCCTCATCGTGTGCGCTCGATCGTTCGCCACGATACGTTACAGTTTCCGATTGTTCGACGCGTGCGCGCATCGGGCGCACACACGGGATTGCGCCTTCACTAAACTAAAATCGTGCTTCTGAAGAGACCAGATCCGTCGGACGCTATGTATCCCGTTGCTCGTCCGACTGCCGGAATGGGAAGGGGAGCCTCGATGCATGCAATGGTGTTGAACGCGATCCGGACGCCGCTCGAATGGACGGAGTTGCCGGATCGTCAGCCCGGACCGGGGCAGATCCGCGTCAAGGTCACGGCTTGCGGTGTCTGCAGAACGGACCTGCATGTCGTCGATGGCGAACTGCCGAATCCCGTCGTGCCGATCATTCCGGGGCACGAGATCGTCGGTCGCATCGATGCGATCGGGGCCGGCGTCGCGGGTCTCGAGATGGGAGAGCGTGTCGGTATCCCCTGGCTTGGCCATACCTGCGGAGTCTGTCCCTATTGCCGCATGCAGCGCGAGAACCTTTGCGACGATCCGGTCTTCACCGGATTTACCCGCGACGGTGGTTTCGCCACGGCGACCATCGCCGATGCGCGTTTCGCATTTCCGCTTGGCGAGACGGGCAGCGACGTTTCGCTCGCCCCGCTTCTTTGCGCGGGACTGATCGGCTGGCGGTCGCTGAGCATGGCCGGCGAGGGCAAGAAGATCGGTCTGTACGGCTTCGGCGCTGCCGCTCACATCATAGCCCAGGTTGCACAATGGCAAGGGCGCAGCGTCTACGCCTTCACCAAGCCTGGCGACACCGTCACGCAGGATTTCGCGCGCGCGCTCGGAGCCGTCTGGGCCGGCGGGTCCGACGTTGCGCCACCCGAGCCGCTCGATGTCGCGATCATCTTCGCGACGGTCGGCGACCTCGTGCCAGTTGCGCTCAAGTCGGTTCGGAAGGGTGGCAGGGTCGTCTGCGCCGGCATTCATATGAGTGACATCCCGAGCTTCCCCTACGCGACCCTCTGGGAAGAGCGGGAGCTGCTTTCCGTCGCCAATCTGACGCGACAGGACGGCCTCGATTTCCTGCGCCAGGTGCCGGCCATGGGGATCGTCACGCGGACGACGACCTATCCCCTTCAAAGGGCCAACGAGGCCCTGGCCGATCTCAGGGCCGGTCGCTTCGACGGTGCTGCCGTCCTGTTCCCTTAAACTGCACCGGCTCCTGATCGCACCGGAGAGACGGGCGCTCGAAGTTCGAATGCCCAGAACCCGGCCTCCCCGCGTCTGCAGAGGCGGCATTGTGCTTGTTGTTTAGGCAAGCGCATTTTTTACTCTTGCGCGGATCGATGTTTGGGATTTTCCTGCACCAATCGAATATTGGTTCACGCACATCGGACTGAACGCCGACTGCCCGCCGAAGCGCGAGATGGACGAGGCGATGGGGCCGCGCACAGATCGAGCCGGCCAAGCGGCTGTCCGACATCGGGCAGATCGCAGCGCGCGCCGATGGTTGTCACTGTCGAGAGACAGACGCCCGCAGCTGCACCAACGCGCGAGGCCGGCTGCGTCGGCACCACCACGGAGACGGCTCGATCCGCGCCTCTCGCGCCCGCTGCTGCCGGGCGCTTCGATTCAGTCGCTCCGCCGCAGCGCGTTTGGCCGGCGACATTGTCTTGCTTCGACCGACATTCGCTCGCTAACCGCCCGGGGACAACGATGACACTGCACACGCTTGCCGCCACGCCTGACACAACCGTCTGGGGGCGCTTTGCGGCCAACCAGACCCCCGTCCTGACCATTCAGCCGGGCGACACCGTGGTCATCGAGACCTTCAATGGCGGCGAATATGCGTTTCCGCCCGAAGGTTCGGCCATGCACCTGGCGGAGGCGCAACGCGTGATCGTCGCGACGCCGACGCCCGGTGGCCGGCCCGGACACCTGATGACCGGGCCGATTGCCATTGCCGGCGCCGAGCCAGGCGATGTGCTGGAGGTCCGAATCGAACGGGTCGAACTCGGCGCTGACTGGGGCTTCAATGCCCTGTCGCCGCTGGGCGGTACGCTTGCGGGAGACTTCGACCTGTCGCGGCGGACCATCACGCACCTGCCGGTCGATCGCACAGCCATGACAGCGCAGTTTTCCCATGGCATCGAGCTCGCGCTGTGGCCATTCTTCGGCGTCATGGGCGTCGCACCGCCCGCAAGCTTTGGCGAGATCACCTCGATCCAGCCGCGGATCCATGGCGGCAACATGGATAACAAGCTGCTGACAGCAGGCTCGACACTCTGGCTTCCCGTGTGGGCCGACGGCGCCCTCTTCTCCTGCGGCGATGGGCACGGCATTCAGGGCGATGGCGAAGTTTGCATCAACGGGCTCGAAATGGCCCTGACCGGCACGTTCACCTTCATTCTTCACAAGCAAACCGAGATGCAGCTTGGGTATCCGCGGGGCGAGACGCCCGAATACCTTATCTCGATGGGCTTTCACGCCGACCTCGACGACGCCCTCATCATCGCCTTGCGCGAAATGATCGCCATCATTTGCGAGCGGACCGCGCTCAACCCGACCGAGGCCTATCAGCTCTGCTCGCTGGCGGCCGACTTTGCCATCACACAAGCGGTGAATGGCGAGAAGGGCGTCCACGGCAAGATCGCCAAATCCCTGCTGAAAACGACGCCATGACAACCTCGAGGCCGCGCGGCATCAAGCTGATCGAGAGACGTCCGCCTATTAGGCAGGCAGGCCTCTTATTTGCGCTTGCGCCGATCCGTGGTCCGCGTTTTTCTGTACCAAATGATAATTGGTTCGGCCCGATGCCGCGGAGGCAGAGCAGAGCGTGATGGCTATCGACGACAGCAACGACAACTCGAACTATGCGCTGAAGCGCATCCGATCGCTGCTGGATCCGGCTTTGCTCGGTCCCGATCGAAAGCTGCCGACCGAGCGCGCGCTGTGCGAGATGCTGGAGGTGAGCCGCCGCTCGGTTCGCCGCGCGCTGGCCGTGCTCGAAGCCGAAGGCCATATCTGGCGCCGCCAGGGCTCGGGGACGTTTGCCGGCCCTGCCCCGGTGCCGATCCTGCTCTCTCTTGAAGCTGTTGCCTCGCAGAGCAGCTATTTGGAAGTGATGGAGATCCGGCTGCGGCTGGAGCCTGAATTTGCGGGACAGGCGGCGACCCGCGCCACGCCGGCCGATATCGAGCGGCTGCGCACACTGATTGGCCATATCAACGCCAGCGCCGATGCCGACGAGCGTGAGTTGTGGGACAGTTCCTTCCACCGGACGGTGGCGGAAATCGCCGGCAACCGCCTCTATCTGGCGATATTCGACCTCGTCGACCGCGTCCGCCAGGAAGCGGCCTGGCTTGAGTTGCGCGAGCGGGCCCGCAGCGCCAACACCAATAAGCTCTATCGCAGCCAGCACGAAGCCGTCGTCGACGCCATTGCGGATGGCGATGCCGCAAGCGCGGCCGCGGCGATGCGGGTGCATCTCCTGGCGCTGCAAAAGAACCTCAGGCGGCTCGCGACACAGGAGAGCGCCGATGTTTCCTGAAGCCGCTATGCCGATGCCGCCGCACGCGAACATGCCGGACCCGGCAGCTTTTGCCGAACCGGCGCTGTTGCGGGTCGAGAATCTGTCGATCGGCTTTGCCGGAACAGCGGCCAATGTCGTCGATAGCGTCAGCTTTTCGATTGCCGCCGGCAAGACGCTCTGCCTCGTTGGCGAGAGCGGCTGCGGCAAGTCGGTGACGTCCCTCGCCATCATGGGCCTGTTGCCGCCGAAATCGACGCGCATCCCGAGCGGGCGGGCCGAGTTCGATGGCCGCGACCTGCTGCATCTGCCGCGCGCCGAACTCGAGACGATCCGCGGCGACCGTCTGGCGATGATCTTTCAGGAGCCGATGACGTCGCTCAATCCGAGCTTCACAGTCGGCGACCAGATTGCCGAAGCCGTGCGGCGTCATCGCAAGGTGTCGCATGAGGCGGCGCGCGAGCGGGCGCTCGAGATGTTCCGCCGGGTGCGGATTCCGAGCCCCGAGCAACGGCTTCGCGAATATCCCTATCAGCTCTCCGGCGGCATGCGGCAGCGCGTGATGATCGCTATGGCGCTCGCCAACGACCCGCAACTCTTGATCGCCGACGAGCCAACAACCGCGCTCGACGTCACCATCCAGGCGCAGATCCTCGAACTCATGCGCGAGTTACAGCGCGAGACGGGCACGTCGATGCTGCTGATCACCCATGATCTAGGCGTGGTCGCCGAAACCGCCGACATGGTCGCGGTGATGTATGCAGGCCATATCGTCGAGAGCGGCCCGGTCGAGGCCATCTTCCGCGATCCGCAGCATCCCTACACGATCGGCTTGATGGGCTCGATGCCATCGCTAGGCGCGCGCACGGGTCGGCTGGCCACGATCCGGGGCTCCGTGCCGCCGCCGCAGGCGATGCCCGCCGGCTGCCGCTTCTCGACCCGCTGTCCCTTTGCCGACGACCGCTGTAGACGCGAGGTGCCACCGTTCGTCCTCGGCGCCGATGGGCACGGCGCCGCCTGCTTCAAGGCGCCGCTGGAAATCCATATCGAGGGGAAAGCCGGATGACCGCCGAGGCGCCCATTCTCGAGACCCGCGATATCGTCAAGCATTTTGGCGGCGGTACCGGCTTGGCTGCCGGCCCGCTCGTCCATGCCGTCGACCCGATCTCGCTCAGTGTCAACCGTGGCGAGACCTTCGCCATTGTCGGAGAATCCGGCTGCGGCAAGTCCACTCTGGCCCGGCTGCTGCTGCGCCTGATCGAGCCGACCAGCGGGCAGGTCTACTATGAGGGGCAGGATCTGACCGCCTTGACGCCGACGCAGATGCGCAAGCTCAGAGCCGAGATGCAGTTCATCTTTCAAGATCCGTTCTCCTCGCTCAATCCGCGCATGAAGGTGAGAACGCTGGTCGAAGAACCGCTCCTCGTTCACACGCGCCTTTCGGCGCGCGAGCGGCGGACCCGTGTCGATGAACTGCTGCGGCAGGTCGGCCTCAGGCCTGAATATGCCGATCGTTATCCGCACGAATTCTCGGGTGGGCAGCGCCAGCGCATCGGCATCGCGCGCGCGCTCGCTTCAGGACCGAAGCTGCTGATCGGCGACGAGCCGGTCTCGGCGCTCGATGTGTCGGTGCGGGCCCAGATCATCAATCTGCTCGATGAGCTCAAGGGCGCCTTCGGGCTGACGCTCGTCATCATCTCGCACGACCTCGCCGTCATCCGCCATATGAGCGATCGCGTGGCGGTCATGTATCTCGGCCAGATCGTCGAGACCGCGCCCGTGGAAAGCCTGTTCGAGCGACCGCTCCACCCCTACACGCAGGCCCTGATTCAAGCCATTCCGGTGCCGGCGCCGGGGGCTCGCGATCCGGGCGATCGCAAGCTCAGGGGCGATATCCCCTCCCCGGTCGCGCCGCCGCCGGGTTGCCGCTTCCACACCCGCTGCCCGCACGCCGTCGAGATCTGCCACCAGAAGGAGCCGTTCCTCGAGGCCGCCGGAGAGGGACGCTTCGTCGCCTGCCATCGCTGGAGCGAGCTGCCGCATCGCGGGCTCACTGGCAAGGTCGGAGCCGCGCTGACGCCCGGCGCGGAACGCCGCTTCGCGCTCTATCGGGAGCGCAGCGCGGCCGATGCCGGAGGGTCGCCATGAAACGCCTTTCCCACCCTCATCGTCCATGCCGTGCAGAACGGCATCGGCCAACGCGCCCTCATCCAGGAGGTGCCCATTCGCAATGACCGATCTGACATGGCACGTCGCGCCTTCTAGTCGCGGCGGACCTATCCGGCGGGACACAGCCGACCCGAACTGAGCCGCAGCACGAACTGTAGCCGACATCGGCTCGCCGGCCGACAGATGCACCTTGTCCGACGTCCGCGAACCAGCTTCGCGGCGGCAGGAGGAGGTTTGCCTACACCCAACCGAGGAACCAGAACGATGAAACTCAGGAAATTCGCCTTCTCCCTGGCCATGCTGGCCTCCATAAGCGCCCCTGCCCTCGCCGCCGATCTCAAGATCGGCATTGGCGAGGATCCGGATGCGCTCGATCCAGACCAGTCGCGCACCTTTGTCGGCGAAGTCGTCTTCGCGGCCATGTGCGACAAGCTGGTCAACATCCAGCCCGACCTCACCATCATTCCGCAGCTCGCGACGGACTGGAGCTGGGCGCCGGACGGCAAGACGCTGACCATGCATCTGCGCGAGGGTGTCACCTTCCAGGATGGCACGCCGTTCGACGCCGCCGCGGTGGTTGCCAACATTCAGCGTTCGCAGACGCTGCCGGAATCGAGCCGCAAGAGCGAGTTGTCCTCGGTGGAATCGGTCACGGCGAATGGCGACTATGAGGTGGCGTTCCATCTCAAGAATGCCGATGCGACGCTCCTCGCGACCCTGGCCGCACGCTCCGGCGCCATGAAGTCGCCGACCGCCTTCGGCAAGGGCACCGCGGCCGATTTCGCCAATCATCCGGTTTGCGTCGGCCCCTACACCTTCGACAGCCGTGTGGCGCAGGACCGGATCATTCTGAAGAAAGACCCGAAATACTGGGACGCGCAGAACTTCCACTTCGACACGATCACCTATCTGCCCATTCCCGACCAGACGGTTCGCCTGGCTAACCTGCGTGCCGGCGATCTCGACATGATCGAGCGGGTCGCGCCGACCGATCTGAAATCGGTGCAGGCCGATGCCAGCCTCTCCAACGCGCAGGCGGCGGGCCTTGGCTATAATGCCATCACCTTCAACGTCGCCAACGGCGCGGGCGCCAAGGATAGCCCGATGACCAACCCACTCCTGCGGGAAGCCTTCTCGCTGTCGCTCGACCGCGAGGCGATCGCCCAGGTGGTGTTCGAGGGCATGGCGACGCCCGGCAATCAGTCGGCGCCCCCGAACAGCCCGTGGTTTGACAAGGCAGATCCGGTGCCAGCCCGCGATATCGCCAAGGCCAAGGATCTGCTCAAGCAGGCCGGTGTCAGCAGCGTCGACTTCACCTTGAGCGTCATCAACGATCCGATTTCGGGCCAGATCGCGCAGGTCATCCAGTCGATGGCGGCCGAGGCCGGCTTCAACGTGAAGATCAAGGCTTCCGAGTTCGGCACGCTGCTGTCAGCGCAGGCCTCCGGCGACTACCAGGCCGACCTGATCGGCTGGTCGGGCTATGTCGATCCTGACGCCAACTGGTACCAGTTCGTCGTCTGCAACGGCAGCCTGAACGATGCGAAATACTGCAATGCCGACGTCGACAAGCTGATGAACGCAGCCCGCGCTTCGACCGATCCTGCGGTGCGCAAGCAGAACTACGATGCGGCGCGAACCATCCTCAGCAAGGAAAGCCCGATCGTCTATCTGTACCACCCGACCTGGATTTGGGCGACCAAGAAGTCCGTCACCGGCTTCGTCCCCTATCCCGATGGCCTGATCCGCCTCGGCGGCGTCGCCAAGAGCTGATCCGACCCTAAGAAGCGGCCCCCG
>NZ_JAIUIE010000021.1 GCF_020165495.1 Mesorhizobium sp. BR1-1-16
CCCGCCCCGCAAACCTTGCCCGGCACGAACCTCCGGAGAGCCCTGCCATGACCAGCTTCAATCTTCTGCTTCTGCCCGGCGACGGGATCGGCACCGAAATCATGGCCGAGGTGAAGCGGGTCATCGACTGGTTCGGCGCGCGCGGCGTTGCGTCGTTCGAATATGAGCACGACCTCGTCGGCGGTTCGGCCTATGACGCGCATGGCAAGGCCGTTTCCGAGGCGACCATGGCCAAGGCGCTCGCCGCCGACGCCGTGATCTTCGGAGCCGTTGGCGGTCCGAAGTGGGATAGCGTTCCCTATGACGTCCGGCCGGAAGCAGCCCTGCTGCGGCTTCGCAAGGACCTCGCACTCTTTGCCAATCTGCGTCCGGCGATCTGCTATCCGGCGCTCGCCGACGCCTCGTCGCTGAAGCGCGAGCTGGTCGAGGGCCTCGACATCCTGATCGTGCGCGAACTGACCGGCGGCGTCTATTTCGGCGAGCCGAAGGAGATCGTGACGCTGGAGAATGGCCAGAAGCGCGCCATCGACACCCAGCTCTACACCTCGCCCGAGATCGAGCGCATCGCCCGTGTCGCCTTCGAGCTTGCCCGCACGCGTGGCAAGCGCGTCGCTTCGGCGGAAAAGCGCAACGTCATGAAGTCCGGCGTCCTCTGGAACCAGATCGTGACGCGGATCGGCAAGGAGGAATATGCCGATGTCGCGCTCGAACACGTGCTCGCCGACAATTGCGCGATGCAGCTCGTGCGCCGTCCGAAGCAATATGATGTCATCGTCACCGACAATCTCTTCGGCGACATCCTCTCCGACGTCGCGGCCATGCTGACCGGCTCGCTCGGCATGCTCCCTTCGGCCTCGCTCGGCGCGCCGGATGAAACAACCGGCCGCCGCAAGGCGCTCTACGAGCCGGTGCACGGCTCTGCGCCCGACATCGCCGGCAAGGGCATCGCCAATCCGATCGCCATGATCGCTTCGTTCGGCATGGCGCTGCGCTATTCCTTCGGCCTCGCCGCCGAGGCGGATCTGCTCGATCGCGCCATCGCCGGCGTGCTCGGCAAGGGGCTGCGCACTGCCGATATCGCCGCCGCGGGCGCCAGCCCCTGCAGCACCAGCCAGATGGGCAGCGCGATCATCGCCGAGCTCGACCTCTTGTCGACCTGACCGCTGCGGCCGCGAGGCATGCCGCGAGAGCACCGGAAGGTGGCGAATGTTTTTGCCGCTTCCTTCTGGTCAAGGGCCGGTGATCTCTGTATAAGGCCGCATTCAAATTGACTGCTATGCCCCGCCGGGCGGCACGCCGCCGGTTGGCGGCGACGTGACGAAGGAAGATTGAAATGGCTGTTCCGAAGCGAAAGACGTCGCCGTCGAAGCGCAACATGCGCCGCTCGCACGATGGACTCTCCCAGCCGGTCTATGTCGAGGACAAGAATTCGGGCGAACTCCGCCGCCCGCATCACATTGACTTGAAGACCGGTATGTATCGCGGCCGTCAGGTCCTGACGCCGAAGACCGAAGCCTGATCCGCACCACCAGCATGGATCGGGACTGATGAGGCCGGCTTTCGCCGGCCTTTTCTTTTTGCGATTCTTTTCCAGGGCGGTTGGGCGCGGCATTGTTCGCGATCATCCCGCATGCGATTGTCGCGCCGGTTGTGGCGGCTGGCGGAGGGCTGGCTTATCGAGGGTCCGGCATGCCGATGGACGACGCTCCGATCGAGGCGGTTCTCGCTCATATCGGTCAGGCTGCCTATCGATGGTCGATCCCAAATGACGACATCGTCTGGAGCCTCGGCGCTGCGGAGATCCTCGGCGTCGCCGACGTGGCAGCGATCGCAACCGGCGCTGCCTATGAAGCGCTGGCCGACGCCGGCAATCCGGTCTCGCGCCGCGATATCCTGAAAGGCGTCGGCCATGACGCCGGCGAGGGTGTCGGTTACCAGATTGAATATGCGATCCGGCCGAGCGGGCCGACCGGACCCGTGCTCTGGGTCGAGGATACCGGGCGTTGGTATGCCGATGGCGCCCGTCGCGCGGTCCGCGCCGAGGGCGTGATCCGCATCATCAACGAGCGCCACGCCCGCGAGCAGCGTCTTGCCTTCCTGACGCGCTATGATGCCGATACCGGGCTCTTCAACCGCGCCTATATGATGGATCTGCTGCGCGCGACGATCGAGGATGCGCAGAAATTCCGCAAAGCGGCTGCGTTCCTGCTGATCGCGATAGACGATCTTTCGCTGATCAACGAAGCCTATGGCCTCAAGGCCGGTGACCGCGCGCTGGTCGCGGTGGCGCATCGGATTCGCGGGCGGCTCCGCGAGGGCGACGCCATCGGCCGCTATTCGGGCGGCAAGCTCGCGATGTTGCTCATGAATTGCGACGAACACGAGATAGAAGTCGCGGCCGAACGTTTTCTCTCCGTGGTACGGGAGGATGTCATCGCGACGAGCGAAGGCACGTTCGCCATTACCGTCTCGATCGGCGGCGTGTCGATTCCGCGTCATGGTCGTGGCCGGGAAGACTGCGTCGAACGGGCACAGGAAGCGCTAGATCTTGCCCGGACCGAGGGACGTGGACGCTTCGTCGCCTTCGTGCCTTCGACGGAGCGGGCGGCTGAACGGCATGAGAATGCCGAATTGTCGCGCCAGCTGATCGGCGCGCTGACGGCGCGGCGGCTCCGCCTCGCCTTCCAGCCCGTGGTCGACATCACGACGCGCGAACCCGTCTTTCACGAAGCGCTCCTGCGGCTGGAACAGGCTGACGGCAGCATCGTCGGCGCCGGCCATATCGTGCCGCTGGCCGAGCGGCTCGGCCTCGCCCGCCTGTTCGATCTCGCGATCCTCGAACTCGTCCTGAAGGCGCTGGTCGAGCATCCGGGCGCGATCCTTTCGGTGAATGTCGCGCCGGAAACGGCGGCTTCCCCGGATTGGCTTGAGCTGGTCTCGGCGGCGGTCCGCCGCCAGCCGGACATCGGCAGGCGGCTGATCGTCGAGATCACGGAAACCAGCGCCATCCGCAATATCGAGGAGACGACGAACTTCGTCGCGGCCGTGCATGCGCTCGGCGCGCGGGTGGCGATCGACGATTTTGGCGCCGGATTCACCTCGTTCCGCAATCTGCGCATGCTCGCCGTCGATCTCGTCAAGATCGATGGCGATTTCGTCAAGCGGCTGGCGGCCAGCCCCGACGACCAGATATTCGTCCGCCGGTTGACCGAGCTTGCGCGGGATCTCGGCATCGAGACGGTTGCCGAATGGGTTCAGGACGAAGCGGCGGCAGGGCTCCTCGCCGGCTGGGGTGTGCAGCGCATCCAGGGCCAGCTCTCGGGCGAAGCCCGGCTCGATCCGCCCTGGCTGGCGGCCTCCTCAGGCTGAGGCGCCGCCAAACCTGTTCATTGCGGCCGCGAGCGCAACATCCTTGTCCGTCAATCCGCCGGCATCATGCGTCGTCAGCTTGACCGTGACCGTCTTGTAGACATTCGACCATTCCGGATGATGGTTCATCGCTTCGGCCGCCAGCGCCACGCGGGCCATGAAGCCGAACGCCTCGCTGAAATCGGCGAAAGAGAAGACGCGCGTTATCGCGGTTCCGTCAGGTGTGATCTGCCAACCCGGCAGCTTCGCCAGTTCGACTGCCCGCGCCGACTTACTCAATGTTCGCATCAGGCGGCCTCCGCCAGTGGATAGCTCTGTTCAAGCAGATAGGGCCCACCGCCGGTCGAATCCTTCGACGAATAGAGCACGAAGCGGCTGACCGGAAACGGACCCGCGAAAAAGCCGCCCCTCAGCGTCAGGTAGTTGGCGACGTCGCGCTGCGGCGTGCCGCGCAGGCGAGCCAGCGTGACATGCGGCGTGAAACGCCGGCCTTCCGGCGGCAGGCCTATTTTCTGCACGATGCGTTCCTGTTCGGCCTGCAATTCGCCAAGCCCTCGCGAGGGCGCAACGCGTGCGACGACTGAATGCGGCTTGGCCGAGCCGAAGGCGGCGAGGCCATCGATATTCAGCTCGATATCGCGCCGCTTCACCCGCGAGAGCGCATCGGCGACCTCGTCCGCGGTTCGGAAATCGATGTCGCCGATGAAGCGCAGCGTCACATGATAGAAGTCGGTATCGATCCAGCGCGCCCCGGGCAGCCCGCCTCGCAGCAGCGCGAGACGTTCCCCCACCTCGGACGGGACCTCGAGGGCTGTGAAGAGACGCGGCATCGGCATCCTCCGGTTCGGGTTGAGGATAGCGAAGCATTGCGGTTTGAGGTTGGCCTGTAAAGCAGCCGCGCTGCCGCGCCCCCCGGGGAAGGCACGGCAGCAAGGATCAGGGGCAGGGGTTGCCGCGCCGCTGCAGCACCGCGTCGAGCCGGTTCTCGATCTCGGACGTGATCGTGATGTCAACGCTGGCGATATCCGTCGCGAGTTGCTCGATCGTCGTCGCGCCGATGATGTTGGCGGTGACGAATGGCCGGCTGGTGACGAAGGCGAGCGCCAGCTGCGCGGGATCGAGGCCGAAATCGCGGGCCACCGCCAGATAGTCGTCGATCGCCTCGGCGGCGCCGGGCGTCTCGTAGCGGTCGCCGCGCTGGAATAGCGTCGTGCGAGCCCCGGCCGGGCGGGCGCCATTTTGGTATTTGCCCGAGAGATAGCCCTGCGCCAGCGGCGAATAGGCAAGAAGGCCAACCTGCTCGCGCATCGCGATTTCCGCGAGGTTCACCTCGAAGGTGCGGTTGAGCAGGTTGTAGGCGTTCTGGATCGAGACGACCCGCGGCCCCTGGCCCCTCTCACTCGCCGTCACGAACCGCATCGTGCCCCAGGCGCTCTCGTTCGAGAGGCCGACATGGCGGATCTTGCCGGCGGTGACGAGGTCGGCGAGCACGCCGAGCGTTTCCTCGATCGGAACCTCGTCGGCTGCGGGGGCCGGCACGCGATAGCTGGTCGGGTTGGAGCCCCATTGCGTCACGTGGCGGTCCGGCCAGTGCAACTGGTAGACGTCGATATAGTCAGTCCCGAGCCGCTTCAGGCTGCCCTCGATCGCATGCTCGATGTCGGCGCGGACGAGCTTCGACGGCCGGCCGCCGCGAAACCAGTTCATCGGCGTGCGGCCGACGACCTTGGAGGCGATGACGATCTTGTCGCGGTTGCCGCGTGCCTTCATCCAAGAGCCGATGATCCGCTCGGTCGCGCCCTGCGTCTCGGCGCGCGGCGGGATCGAATAGAGTTCGGCGGTGTCGAGGAAGTTGATGCCGTGATCGATGGCATAGTCCAGCTGCTGATGGCCTTCAGCCTCGGTATTCTGCTGGCCCCAGGTCATTGTGCCGAGGCAGATGGCGGACACGGCCAGATCGGTCCGGCCGAGCGAACGATATTCCATTTATGAACTCCGGAGGAGGGCAGGCGGCGGGCTGTCTCGTTCAGCGGGGCTTCGTTTCGCCGACGAGACGTTCGACGGAGGGTAGCATCCGTTCGACGATCAGCGCGACCCCCTTGGCGTTCGGATGCAGGCCATCGGCCTGCAGCAGTGTTGACTGCGCGGCTGCCCCGTCCAGGAAGAACGGGTAGAGGATCGCGCCATATTGCGTCGCAAGCTCGGGATAGATCGCGTCGAAGCGCGCGCCATAGTCGGATCCGAGATTGGGCGCGGCCAGCATGCCGGCGAGAAGGGTCGGGATCTTCTTTTCGCTGAGCTTTGCGAGAATCGCATCGAGCGCCTTTCGCGTGCCGGCCGGGTCCATGCCGCGCAGCATGTCATTGGCGCCGAGTTCGACGATCGCCGCGTCGGCGCCGCCGCCGAGCGCCCAGTCGAGCCGGGCAAGGCCACCCTCGGCCGTATCCCCGGAAACGCCGGCATTGATGACGGTGACGTCGAGGCCCTTCGCCTTCAGTGCCCGCTCGAGCTGTGTCGTGAAGCCGTCCTCAGGGCCGAGCCCGTAACCGGCGGTCAGGCTGTCGCCGAGCGCCAGGATGCGGATTGGCGCCGCCGAGGCTGCGACAGGGGCCATGACTGCGACAGGGGGAAGCAGCACGGCGAGCGCGAGCGCCAGAAGCGGCAGCAGGGTCTTTTTCATCCGTCTCCGGCTCCCATATGCAAACGATGCGTGCCGCGACGGGCGGCGACAAGCGAGACATATAGGGCGGCCGCCATTGAACGTCAGTGACATCTCCCCATCCGCCGTCATCTCGCTCGCGGATGTCGACCTGTCGCTGGGATCGGGACCGGCACGCGTCCATATCCTCAAGAAGGTGAGCCTTTCGGTCGCAGCGGGCGAGACCGTGGCGCTGGTCGGGCCGTCGGGTTCGGGCAAGTCGACGCTCTTGATGGCGATGGCCGGGCTCGAGCGCATCGACAGCGGGCGCCTCAGCGTCTCGGGCGTCGAGCTGTCGCGAGAGGACGAGGACGGGCTGGCGCGGTTCCGCGGCGCGAATGTCGGCATCATCTTCCAGTCCTTCCATCTCATTCCCAACATGACGGCGCTCGAAAATGTCGCGGTGCCGCTCGAATTGCAGGGACGGCGTGATGCGTTCGCGCGGGCCGAGGCTGAACTGATGCTGGTCGGCCTCGGACATCGGCTGACCCATTATCCCTCCGCCCTTTCCGGCGGCGAGCAGCAGCGCGTCGCGATCGCCCGCGCGCTCGTCGCAGAGCCCGCCGTGATCTTCGCCGACGAGCCGACCGGCAATCTCGACGAGGCGACGGGCCGACAGATCGCCGATCTCCTGTTCGAGACCTCGGCTCGGCGCGGGACTACGCTCGTGCTGGTGACGCATGACAATGCGCTTGCGGCCCGCTGCGCCCGCGTGGTGCGCATTCATTCCGGCATCATCGACCCTGCGGAAGCCGTGCGGAGCGCTGCCGAATGACGGCGCTGCGCTTCGCGGTCCGCGAGCTCAGGGCCGGGCTCAACGGCTTCATCATCTTCCTGGCGCTGATCGCGCTCGGCGTTGCTGCGATCGCGGCTGTCGGCTCGGTATCGCGCGCCATGACGGTGGGCCTGGCGCGGGAAGGCGCCAACATCCTCGGCGGTGATCTCTCCGTCACGCTGGTGCAGCGGCAGGCCAACCCCGAGGAACGACGCTTCCTCGATGCGGCCGGCAAGGTTTCCGAAATCGCGACGCTGCGCGGCATGGCTCGGAAGACCGATGGCAGCGACCAGACCCTGGTCGAGATCAAGGCCGTCGACGGGGCCTATCCCCTGACCGGCACGCTCGACATCGCATCGGGCGGCAGCAGCCTCGATCCGGCACGGCCGCTCGACGCCGTTGTGGATTCTGAGCTCTTGATACGCCTCGGTCTTCAAGTCGGCGACAGCATCGATCTCGGTTCGGCGCGACTGCGCATCGCCGGCGCGATCGCAAGCGAGCCTGACAAGCTTTCGACCGGGCTCGGCTTCGGGCCGCGCCTTCTGATATCGCGTGCCGCGCTCGACGCCAGCCAGCTGCTGCAGCCGGGCAGCCTCGTTCAGTGGGCCTATCGCGTCCGTCTGCCGTCAGGCGGCGATCCCATTGCGGTCTCCGATCAGGCGACCAAGGATTTTCCGGAAGCCGGCTGGCAGGTCCGCACCCGGGACGACGCATCGCCCGGTCTGAAGCGCAGCATCAACCAGTTCGCGCAATACCTGACACTGGTCGGGCTGGCCGCGCTGATCGTCGGCGGCGTCGGCGTTGCCAATGCGGTGGGCGCCTTTCTCGACATGAAGCGGCCGGTCATCGCCACGCTGCGATCGCTCGGTGCTTCGGCGCGCTTCGTCGTGGCGCTCTATTTCATCCAGATCATGGCCATCGCGCTGGTCGGCATCGTGATCGGGCTCGTCATCGGCGCGCTGGTGCCTTTGATCGCGCTGCGCTTTCTGGTCGACGTGCTGCCGGTCGGCGCCGAGACCGGCTTCTATCCGAGCGAACTTGCCATCGCCGCGCTGTTCGGCCTGATGACCGCCATCTCCTTTGCGCTTGCCCCACTCGGGCGCATCCGGGATGTGAAGCCGACGGCGCTGTTCCGCGATGTCGCGTCCGGCCTGCCGGCCCGCATCCGCCCGGCGTTTCTCGCCGCCGCGATCGCCTCGGCAGGGCTGCTCGCCGCGCTTTCGGTGCTGCTCGCCTATGACCGCCGTATCGCGATGATGTTCGTCGTCGCCATGGGTGGTTCGTTCGTGCTGCTGCGGCTCGTCGGCTTCCTGGTGATGCTGGCGGCCCGGCGGGCGCCGCGGCCGCGCTCGACGGAATGGCGCTTCGCCATCGGCAACATCCATCGCCCCGGTGCGCTGACTGCGTCCGTCGTCCTCTCGCTCGGGCTCGGGCTGACATTGCTGGTCGCGATCGCGCTGATCGATGGCAGCCTGCAACGGCAATTGACCCGTTCGATGCCGGACAATGGCCCCAGCTTCTTCTTCCTCGATGTGCCGAGCAGCCAAATCGAGCCATTTTCTGCTTTCCTCACAAAGGAAGTTCCATCGGCGACGCTCGAAAGTGTGCCGATGCTGCGCGGACGGATCGTCAGTGTCGGCGGCGTCGCGGCGGCCGATCTGAAGCCGGCGCCGGACCAGGCCTGGGTGCTGCAGGGCGACCGGGGTGTCACCTTCTCCGCGATTGTGCCGAAAAACTCCCGCCTCGTCGCCGGCGACTGGTGGCCGGCCGGTTATGCCGGGCCGCCGCTCGTCTCGCTGGAGGCGCGTGTTGCCGAGGGTCTCGGCGTCAAGGTCGGCGACAGCCTCGTCGTGAATGTGCTCGGCCGCCCTGTCGAAGCCAAAATCGCCAATCTGCGCGAGGTCGATTGGGAGAGCCTTGCGATCAATTTCGTCATGGTCTTCTCGCCGAATGCCTTCACCGGCGCGCCCTATACGGTGCTGACGACGCTCGCTTATCCCGGTGCCGCCGATCCGGCGCTGGAAGCCCGCGTCATGAAGGATGCCGGCGCGGCTTTCCCTGGCATCACGGCAGTGCGCGTCCGCGAGGCGCTCGACCGTATCTCGACCATCCTTGGGCAATTGATGTTGGCGATCCGCATCGCCTCGTCCGTCGCGCTGGCGGCTTCGGTGCTCGTCCTCGGCGGGGCGCTGGCTGCCGGTCATCGCCGCCGGCTTCACGATGCGGTGATCCTGAAGACGCTGGGCGCCACGCGCCGGCAACTCATCACGGCTTTCAGCCTCGAATACGGGCTGCTCGGGCTCGCCACCGCTACCTTCGGCGTGCTGGCCGGGTCGCTGGCGGCATGGGGCGTCGTCGCGGGGGTGATGAAGCAGACGTTCCATTTCGCGCCGATGAGCGCGCTCGGCGCTGCGGTCGCGGCCGTATTCGTCACCTTGGTGCTCGGCCTTGCCGGTACTTGGCGGCTGCTCGGCCAGAAGGCGGCGCCAGTGCTCAGAAACCTGTAGGATCAAGGCTCCGCTTCAGCTACCATTTGCGAGACGCTGTCATCTGGCGCACTTGCGCGCCGGGGTGGCAAGGGCCATATCGCAGGCACATCCCGGGCGGCCGGTTCCGGAGTTTTCGGAGGGTCGGATCGACGGGGCGTCGCGTGACAACGCGGTACACTGTTCGGGAGAAGGGACTTCGATGGCAGATTTCGACAATCGCGTCTCACCGTTTGGCGCAGCGCGTGCCGAAACCGGTGTTATCGACCAGGGCCTGCGCACGCATATGCTGCAGGTCTACAATTACATGGCGATCGGCCTGATGATCACCGGCGCGGCCGCGATCGGGCTGTTCCGCCTGGCCACGACCACCGACGCCTCGCAGGCGGCGGCGACGCTGGCCAATGGCGTGATGCTGACCAGCCTCGGCACGACGGTGTTCACCGGCCCGCTGATGTGGGTGCTCGTGCTGGCGCCGGTCGCGCTGGTCTTCGTGCTTTCCTTCGGCATCCAGCGGATGTCGGTCGGCACGGCGCAGATCACGTTCTGGGCCTATTCCGCGCTGATGGGCCTGTCGCTGGCCTCGATCTTCGTCGTCTATACCTCGGAATCGATTGCCCGCGTGTTCTTCATCAGCGCCGCCACCTTTGGTGCGATGAGCCTCTACGGCTACACCACCAAGCGCGACCTGACCGGGATGGGCTCGTTCCTGTTCATGGGCCTGATCGGCATCGTGATTGCGTCGATCGTCAACATCTTCATCGGATCGTCGGCCCTCGGCTTCGCGATCTCGATCCTCGGCGTGCTGATCTTCGTCGGCCTGACGGCCTATGACACGCAGAAGATCAAGGAGATGTATTCGGCCAATGACGACGGTACCGTCACCGGCCGCAAGGCGATCATGGGCGCGCTGACGCTCTATCTCGACTTCATCAACCTGTTCCTGATGCTGCTGCGCCTGTTCGGCGACCGCCGCTAAGCCGGAACCACGACACGGCAAAGGGCGCGGCTTCGGCCGCGCCCTTTTCGTATCTGCGCCAGACATTCTGCCGATGCCGTCCTTGCCCCGCTTCTCGATCAGACCCGTTGCCGACGCAGACCTCGCCGCGATCACCGCGATCTATGGCGCCGCTGTCATCGAGGGAACCGCCAGTTTCGAACTGGATCCACCGTCGCTGGACGAGATGGGCCGGCGATGCACCGCGCTCCTGGCAGGCGGCCACCCCTATCTCGTCGCGATCTCGGACACCGATGCCGTGCTCGGCTACGCCTATGCGGGGCCCTATCGGGCGCGGCCGGCCTATCGCTGGACGGTCGAGGATTCGATTTATCTCGCCGCCGAGGCGCGCGGTGCCGGCGTCGGGCGAGCTTTGCTCGCCGCGCTCCTGGCGACCGCGACGGAGGCGGGCTACCGGCAAATGATTGCCGTCATCGGCGATTCCGGCAATGCCGCGTCTATCGCGTTGCATCGCGCGCTTGGTTTCCGCCTGGTCGGGACGTTCGAGAATGTCGGCTTCAAGCATGGCCGCTGGCTCGACAGCGTGCTGATGCAATGTGCGCTTGGCAGCGGCGCCACGGTGCCACCGCCCTGACGTCAGCTCTCGACGAGCTTCAACCGCTTGTCGAGCACCGTCAGCACTTGGCGAAGATCGTGGCCTCGCTTCATGACATAGCCGCCAGCGGCAATGACCGCATAGGCGCCCTGGCGGCGCGCGAGGCTTGGATCCTTCTCGACGCGATAGAGCGGCATCTCCGAGGTACGGCGGAAGATGGAGAACACTGCCTTTTCAGCCATATGATCGATGGCATAGTCGCGCCATTCGCCGGCCGCCACCATGCGGCCATAGACCCGAAGGATCTGGTTGAGCTCCTGGCGGTTGAAGGCGATCTGCCGAGTACCGGGCGCCGGCCCCGCAAAGGAAACCAGCGTCGCGGCCTCGCCGCTCTTTGCTTCCTCTTCACCGTCGCTCAAAAGCGCCTCCGCCAAATGCCGCCTTTGTCACCGATCCGTCATGATCGCGCCGAACCGCGGCGCTGGCAAGGCGGCGCCGGTGTCGGCGGAAAGCGTGGTCTCACGAAGGCGTGAATTCATAACAGCAAAATCCACTTTTTCGCCCTCTTTCAGCCCGCCACCAGCCGCAATACACTGGCTACCTTAGCATCGTATTCAGACGGTCCGGCTCGGCGGGAACTTCGGAATTTCTCAGCCCCCCAGCCCCCCGGGGAACCTTGTTCGAGCCGGACCACCTTTTCGCGCCAAGTGCGCCTGCGTCTGAAACAACCCATCCGCTCTTTCATTGATGCCGCGCGCCTCGCGCCGTCGGTCCAGCTTGACAGTCAAGGGCCTTGCCGCCAGTGTGCGCGCGCTTTCGGACCCCGCCCCCGCCACGGGCCGGTCCGCTGATTTTGGTCCGGCGCGTAGGTCTGGATGCGAACCTTTCTGGAATTTGAGAAGCCCGTCGCCGATCTCCAAGGCAAGGTGCAGGAACTGCGCGCCATGGGGGAGAGCGGCGATGCCGTCGCCATCGGCGAGGAGATCCAGCGCCTCGAGGCGAAGGCAAGCCAGGCGCTGGCCGACATCTATGGCAAGCTGACGCCATGGCAGAAGACGCAGGTGGCCCGCCATCCCGACCGGCCGCATTTCGTCGCCTATGCCAAGGGGCTGTTCGAGGACTTCACCCCGCTGGCCGGCGATCGCAAATTCGGCGACGACCAGGCGATCCTGGCCGGCTTTGGCCGCTTCCGTGGCCGTCCCGTCGCCATCATGGGGCAGGAGAAGGGTAACGACACCGAGACCCGCCTCCGGCACAATTTCGGCATGGCGCGGCCCGAGGGCTATCGCAAGGCCGTGCGGATCATGGAACTCGCGGAGCGATTCGGCCTGCCGGTCGTTTCGCTGGTCGATACGGCGGGCGCCTTTCCAGGCATCGATGCCGAAGAGCGCGGCCAGGCTGAGGCGATCGCCCGCTCGACCGAGGCGGCTCTCGGTCTCGGCGTGCCCAATGTCTCCGTGATCATCGGCGAAGGCGGCTCGGGCGGCGCGATCGCGATCGCCACGGCGAACCGCGTCCTGATGCTCGAACATGCGATCTACAGCGTGATCTCGCCGGAAGGCGCGGCCTCAATCCTCTGGCGCGATTCGACCCGCGCCCAGGATGCCGCTACGAACATGAAGATCACCGCGCAGGACCTGCTGCGCTTTGGTGTGATCGACCAGATCATCGCCGAGCCGGTGGGCGGGGCTCATCGCGGCCCGGAACAGGCGATCGAGGCGGTTGGCGATGCGGTTTCGGTTGCGCTCGCCGCGTTCGACGGCATGCCCGAGGCCGATATCAAGCGGCAGCGACGCGAGAAGTTTCTTGCGATCGGCCGTTCGCTCTGACACGATTCCGCCTGTCTTTTGAGGCATTCGGCCGGCCGGGCGCCGCTGGGCCGCGCCGCCGGCCCGACGGCTGGCGCGTGGTGTGATCGCTGCGCTGCGACGGATCCTTGAGGTGTTCATGCTGAGAATCGCGCTGACAGGCCGTCTCATCCGCGCCGTGCTCGTCGTTGCCGCAGGCCTGCTGCTGGCGGCCTGCGAGGATTATTCCGGTCCGAACGGCCCGAAGGAACTGATGCCGGTTCCGGAAAAGCTCGTCACCAAGATGACCGAGCTCGATATGGCGCCGACGGCGCCGATCTATGTCCGCGGCTACAAGGAAAGCTCCGAACTCGAAGTCTGGAAGCAGACGCGCTCGGGCAGCTACAAGCTGCTGACGACCTATTCGATCTGCAAATGGTCCGGAAAGCTCGGGCCGAAGATCAAGGAAGGCGACCGGCAGGCGCCGGAGGGCTTCTATACGATCACGCCCGGGCAGATGAACCCGAAGTCGAACTACTATCTGTCGTTCAATATCGGTTTCCCCAACGCCTATGACCGCGCCCTCGGCCGCACCGGCACCAATATCATGGTGCATGGCGCCTGCTCCTCGGCCGGCTGCTATTCGATGACGGATGCCGCCGCCGGCGAGATCTATGCGCTTGCTCGCGACTCGTTCCGCGGCGGCCAGCGGTCGTTCGAGGTGCACCTCTTCCCGTTCCGAATGACGCCGGAAAACATGGCGCATCATCGGCAGGACCCGAACTATGAGTTCTGGGTGATGCTGAAGGAGGGCAGCGACAATTTCGCTGTCACAGCGAAGGTGCCGAAGGTCGGTGTCTGCGGCAAGCGCTATATCTTCAATGCCAATTCTAGCACGGCGCTGAATGCGTCGATCGCCTGTCCGCCGCTCACCTATTCGCCGACGGTGCTCGCCGCCGTGAAGGCCAAGCAGGCGAGCGACAACGCCCTGATCGCCGAACTCGCGCCGAAATACGAGCAGGAAGAGCAGATCGCAGCCGCCAAGGCCGCCGAGCAGGCGGCCCGCATCGCCGCGGTCAAGGCCGCCAACGAAGCGCAGAAGGCAGGCGGCGCCACACCCGCGACCGTCATGCCTGTGCCGACGATTGCTGCCAGCGAGCAGGCCGTGGCAGCGGCGAATGTGTCGGTTCCGCTCGCGGTGGCGCCGCCTGCAGACGCGTCGCTCGCAGGCGCTGCGGGTGCCGCCGCTGCAGTGGGCACGGCCGCTCCGGCTGAAAATCCCGATGACGCCATCGACCCGGTCGCGACCGCAGCGCTCGGCGGCACGCCGGCCCCCGGCATCCCGCTGCCCGTCGCCTCGCCGTTGCGGCCTGTCGTGACGCCCGTCGTCGCGCCCGAGCCGCAGCCCGGCTTCTGGGGCAAGATCAAATCGAAGATCCCGAAGGTCCCGAACCCGTTCGGCTAGGATCGCTGGCAGGACCGTCCGGATAGAAGTCCTCCGGCCGTCCCTCGGCGAACCAGGGCGGCAGCGACCAGCGCTCGGGTATGTGCTCGACGCCCCAGCGTGCGAGCGCCTGCAGCACCGGCAGCAGGTCGGCGCCCCGCCGCGTCAGCCGATATTCATGCCGCGGCGGCGCCTGCTGATAGGGGCGCTTCTCGATCAGCCCGAAGGTCTCCAGCCGCTCGAGCCGATCGGCGAGGATGTTGCTCGAAATCCGCTCGGACGCGCCGGCGAGTTCGCCGAAGCGGCGCGCGCCGGCAAAGATCGTCCGCAGCACGACCAGCGACCAGCGGTCGCCGAACAGGTCGAGCGCCGAGGCGATCGGGCATTGCGAGCGGAAGCCAGTCTCCATCATGCCATTCAGTCCATCAGGCGGGAGCGCCGTCGGGTCGGTATAGTGACTTGCATATTGCAAGTCACTGGCCGTCGTGCTTTTCTCGTCAACAGTGGCATCTTGAGAGGGGGGATCTCATGGCGGCTGCATCGCGTTCCGGTGCGGGCGTCGACGCGGGGTCGAGCGGCGCAGCCGCATCGGGCCCTGCCGGACGCGTTCGCGCCATTCTTGCCGGGCCCGGCGGCAGCGAGAAGCCTATGTTCGGCGGGCTCTGCTTCCTGATCGGAAGCCGGCGGAGGAGCAGGCTGACATGACCCGCTTCGGTCTCGCCGTCCTCGCCTATCTGCTGCCGACCTTCGCGCTCGGCTTCGTCTGGCATCTCGTCGCCTTCGAGGACTACTACCGCGCGCTTGCGATGTATCGCGCCGATCTGATCATCCCGCTCGGCTTTCTCTCGATGCTGATCCAGGCGGTGATCTTCGCTCTCGTCTACGAGCGCTGCTTCGCGCAGCGGCCGGGATCCTGGCTCGAGCGCGGCCTCGCCTATGCCGCGCTCGGCGCGGTTCTGTCATGGAGCTACACGACACTCGCCGTCGCGGCCAAGAACGTCATGGCCTCGGTGCCGGACTATGTGCTGATCGAAACCAGCTTCACGCTCGTGCAATGGATCATCGTCGGGCCGCTGACGGCGCTCGTCTTCGCATGGCGGAGCGAGAGCCGCAGCAAGGCGCCGGCTTAGCTTGGCGCCCAGGTTCCCCGCACGGCCGCCTCAGGCGAAACGGCCGTGGCAGTGCTTGAACTTCTTGCCCGAGCCGCAGGGGCACAGCGCGTTGCGCTGGATCTTGCCCCAGGTGGTCGGATCGTTCGGATCGACGCCGGCCGCTTCGAAGCCCTGCTGCTGCGAGGGCGTGAAGCTCGAATAGAACGCTTCGTCCAGTTCGTTGCCGCCGGTCACCGGATCGAGATGAATAGGCTCGACATCCTCGACATCGGTCGGCATCAGAGGCGGCGACTGCATGATCTCGACGCGCATCATCTGCGCCGTCACGGCCTCGCGGAGGCTCTGCAGCATCGCTTCGAACAGCTCGAAGGCCTCGGTCTTGTATTCGTTCAGCGGGTCGCGCTGTGCATAGCCGCGGAAGCCGATCACCTGGCGCAGATGATCGAGCGTCACCAGATGCTCGCGCCAGAGATGGTCCAGCGTCTGCAACAGCACGGCCTTCTCGACCTGGCGCATGACTTCCGGCGAGAAGCGCGAGGTCCGCTGTTCGGCCGCTTCATCGCCGGCCTTCAGCACGCGCTCGCGCACTTCAGCATCGGCGATGCCGTCCTCGGCAGCCCAGTCCTCGATCGGCAGGTCGAGATTGATCGCCTGCTGCAGCGCCTCGCGAAGGCCTTTCGAATCCCACTGCTCGGGATAGGCGCGCTCCGGAATGTGCTTGGCGACCAGATCGCTGATCACTTCCTGACGCATGCCGTCGACGGTGGCGCTCACATCGGCCTCGCCCATGAGTTCGACGCGCTGGTCAAAGATGACCTTGCGCTGGTCGTTCATGACGTCGTCGTATTTCAGCAGGTTCTTGCGGATGTCGAAATTGCGCGCCTCGACCTTCTGCTGCGCCTTTTCGAGCGCGCGGTTGATCCAGGGATGAACGATCGCCTCGTCTTCCTTGAGGCCGAGCTTCTGCAGCATGCCGTCCATGCGCTCGGACCCGAAGATGCGCATCAGATCGTCCTGCAGCGACAGGAAGAAATGCGAATGGCCGGGGTCGCCCTGGCGACCGGAGCGGCCGCGGAGCTGGTTGTCGATGCGGCGGCTTTCATGCCGCTCGGTGCCGATGACATAGAGGCCGCCGGCGGCGAGCGCCTTCTGCTTCAGGACAGCGATCTCGGCCTTCACCTCTTCGGTGCGGCGGGCGCGCGCAGTTTCGTCCTCGATGCTGGCAAGCTCATGCTCGAGCCGCATGTCGAGATTGCCGCCGAGCTGGATGTCGGTGCCGCGGCCGGCCATGTTGGTGGCGATCGTCACGGCGCCCGGCACGCCGGCCTGGCTGACGATATAGGCCTCCTGCTCGTGGTAACGGGCGTTGAGGACCTGGTGCGGCACCTTCTCCTTCTTGAGGAACTCCGAAAGCAGTTCCGACTTCTCGATCGACGTGGTGCCGACGAGGACGGGCTGGCCGCGCTCGCTGCAGTCGCGGATGACGCGGATGATCGCCTTGTACTTCTCGGCCGCCGACCGGTAGACCTCGTCGTCATCGTCGATGCGCGAGACGGGCACATTGGTCGGGATCTCGACAACATCGAGGCCGTAGATGTCGAGGAACTCGGACGCTTCGGTCTGCGCCGTACCTGTCATGCCGGCCAGCTTGCCATACATGCGGAAATAGTTCTGGAACGTGATCGAGGCGAGCGTCTGGTTCTCGGGCTGGATCTGGACGTGTTCCTTGGCCTCCAGGGCCTGGTGCAGGCCTTCCGAATAGCGACGGCCCGGCATCATGCGGCCGGTGAACTCGTCGATGATGATCACCTCGTCGCCCTTGACGATGTAATCCTTGTCGCGCTGGAACAGCCGGTGGGCGCGCAGCGCCTGGTTGACATGGTGCACGACGGTGACGTTCTCGACGTCGTAGAGCGACTCGCCCTTGAGCAGGCCCGCTTCCGTCAGCAGCTGCTCGAGCTTCTCGTTGCCAGCCTCGGTGAAATTGGCCGTGCGCTGCTTTTCGTCGATCTCGTAGTCATCCGGCGTCAGGCTCGGGATGAACTTGTCGATGGCGTTGTAGAGCTCCGAGCGGTCGTCGAGCGGGCCGGAAATGATCAGCGGCGTGCGCGCCTCGTCGATCAGGATCGAATCGACTTCGTCGACGATGCCGTAATGGTGACCGCGCTGGACCATCTGCGCGAGGTCGTACTTCATGTTGTCGCGCAGGTAATCGAAGCCGTATTCGTTGTTGGTGCCGTAGGTGATGTCGCAGGCATAGGCGGCGCGACGCTGATCGTCGTCGAGCCCATGCACGATCACGCCGACTGAAAGGCCGAGGAAACGATAAAGGCGGCCCATCCATTCACTATCGCGCTTGGCGAGATAGTCGTTCACCGTCACGACATGCACGCCCTTGCCGGCGAGCGCATTCAGATAGACCGGCAGCGTCGCGACCAGCGTCTTGCCTTCGCCGGTCTTCATCTCGGCGATCGAGCCGTCGTTGAGGACCATGCCGCCAATGAGCTGGACGTCGAAATGACGCATCCCGAGCGCGCGTTTGGCGCCCTCGCGCACCGTGGCGAAAGCCTCGACGAGAATATCGTCGACGGAGGCGCCGTCGGCGGCGCGTCGCTTCAGCTCTTCCGTCTTCGCGCGAAGTTGATCATCGGTGAGCGCCGCATATTCGGCTTCGAGGGCGTTGATCTCGACAACGCGAGGACGATAGCCCTTCACGCGCCTGTCATTGGCCGAACCGAAGAATTTGCGCGCCAGCGAGCCGAGACCTGCCATGGGTCATCCTTGATTGTTGGTCGGCGCCTTGATCCGGGAAGAAGGGTCGGCGCCGGGCATTCCTTGCAGGCTCCGAGGTCGGAGACCATCGGAAGCGCCGTAACCACGAACGTCAAAGCGTTCTGGACGCCGCGACCCGAGACAGATAAGAGGGGGCACCCAGGATGTCAACGTGGCCGAGAGGCCTCGGAATGCCCGCAGAATGCCGCATTCTCAACCGATCCACGAGGCGATCGGCGGCCGGCTGACGCTGCCCCGCTCGCGCGAGTGACTTCACCATGGACAAGGACAATTCGATGACCTTCCGTCTTCCGCCGCGGCGGTTCCAGCTCAGCGTTTCGGCGCTGGCCTTTCTCGGCCTCATGACGGCCGCAGGCGCCGCCGCTGCGCAGGATGCGCCGGCTCCCGCTCCGGCTGCGCCCGCCGCTGCGCCGGCCCCGGCCGCGGCTCCCGCTCCGGTCCTCGACCCGAAGACGGTTGTTGCAACCGTCGACGGCCAGCCGATCACCGATGGTGACCTCGCGCTTGCCTCGCAGGATCTCGGCGACGAGCTCGGCAAGGTGCCCGCCGATCAGCGCCGCCGCGCCGTGCTCGACGTGCTCATCGACCTGAAGCTGATGGCCAAGGCCGCGACCGCCGCCGGGCTCGACCAGTCCGACACGTTCAAGAGCCGGGTCGAGCTTCTGCGCGAGCGCGCGCTGCGCAATGAATTCTTCCGCGTCGAGATCGATGGCAAGGCGACGGACGATTCCGTGAAGAAGCGCTACGACGAAGAGATCGCCAAGGTCACGCCGCAGGAAGAAGTCCAGGCAGCGCATATCCTCGTGCAGACCGAGGACGAGGCCAAGGACATCATCAAGCAGCTCGATGCCGGCGCCGATTTCGCGACGCTCGCCAAGGAGAAGTCGAAGGATCCGGGCTCGGCCAAGATGGGCGGCCAGCTCGGTTATTTCGCCAAGGGCCAGATGGTGCCTGAATTCGAGGCGGCTGCCTTCCAGCTGCCGGTCGGCAAATATACCGAGACGCCGGTCAAGACGAAGTTCGGCTATCACGTCATCGAAGTGACCGACAAGCGCAGCCAGCCGGTCCCGACCTATGATCAGGTCAAGGACCAGGTCCGCCAGATGGTGCTCCGCGACATGTTCGTGAACGCAGTGGCTCAGCTGCGTAAGGACAACAAGGTCGAGATCGTCGATCCGGCCCTGAAGGCGGCTCCGGCGCCGGTCGCGCAGTAGTACCGCCCGGCAGACGGGAGGAGCGATCCTCCCGCCTGCCGTTGCCGGCGCGGCGCGGGTCCCGCATTCGCATCGGCCTTGGCCTTTGCATTGATCGAGGGCCGAGCTCGTCGGATCGGCGCCTGCCGGACCGACGGCTTTTTGTCATGTTCGTCGCCCATAGAGGGCGATGTTGTTTTTCCACGGGATCGTCCATGTCCACCGCCGTCTCGCCGCTCGCCGTTCCGTTTCCTGACATGCCGCCGATCGCCGGTGTCGCCTTCGCCACGGCGGCGGCCGGGATCAAGTATCGCGACCGCCGCGACGTGTTCCTCGCACTCTTCGAGGCTGGCACGACGGTCGCGGGCGTGTTCACGCGTTCGAAATGCCCGTCGGCACCGGTCGACTGGTGCCGGGCAGCGCTTGCCGGGGGCTCCGCCCGCGCGCTTCTCGTCAATTCCGGCAATGCCAACGCCTTCACCGGCAAGAAGGGCCGCGCCACCACCGAGGCGCAGGGCGCGTTGGCGGCAGCGGCTGCCGGCTGCCGCCCCGACGAGGTGTTCATCGCCTCGACCGGCGTCATCGGCGAGCCGCTCGACCCGGAAAAGTTTGCCGCCGTGCTGCCTGAGACGGCGCAGCGCGTCGCGGAAGGGCCGTGGATCGACGCGGCGCGGGCCATCATGACCACCGACACCTTCCCGAAGGGCGCCACGCGCCGCGTGAAGATCGGGGATGCCGAGGTCATCATCAACGGCATCGCCAAGGGCGCCGGCATGATCGCGCCTGACATGGCGACGATGCTGTCCTTCGTCGCGACCGACGCGGCGATCGCGGCGCCGGCGCTGCAGGCCATTCTCTCCGACGGCGTCGAGGCGAGCTTCAATTCGGTGACGGTCGACAGTGATACGTCGACCTCGGACACGCTGCTTCTGTTCGCGACGGGCAAGGCGGATGGCGCGACGCTCATCACCGAGCCGAGCGATCCGCGGCTCGAGGATTTCCGTTTGGCGCTCGACGAGGTGCTGAAGGATCTCGCGATCCAGGTCGCTCGCGACGGCGAGGGCGCACGCAAGCTGATCGAGGTTCGCGTCTTCGGTGCGCTTTCCGATGCATCGGCGAAGCGCGTCGCGCTGTCGATCGCCAATTCGCCGCTGGTCAAGACCGCCGCGGCTGGCGAGGACGCCAATTGGGGCCGCGTCGTCATGGCCGTCGGCAAGGCCGGCGAGCCCGCTGACCGTGACCGCCTGTCGATCGCGTTCGGCGACATCCGCGTCGCCTTCGAGGGCGAGCGCGATCCGGATTATTCTGAGGCCGCTGCGTCCGCCTATATGAAGAATGACGAGATCGTGATCACGGCCGATCTTGGCCTTGCCGCCGGCAAGGCGCGGGTATGGACCTGCGATCTCACCAAGGAATATGTCGCCATCAATGGCGACTATCGGAGCTGAGATGGCGGGCGAGGCGCGGACGCTGCCCACGACACTGCAGATCGAGGGGGCGTGCCTTTCGGCCTGGCCGGCGATCGCGGTTGTCCATGAGGGGGCGTGGCTTTGGCGCTTCGCGCATGGCTACAGCAAGCGCTCGAACGCGTTCCAATGCCTCGATCCCGCCGATGACGGCGATGCCGAGGCGCGGATAAAGGCGCTGTCGGCGCTGTCGCGTCGGCATGGCATCGAGCCGGTGTTCCGCGTCACGCCGCTGGCCGGCCCCGGCGTCGTCGCCGCGCTCGACCGACTCGGCTGGGCGCCGTTCGAGGAAAGCCGCGTTCTGGCGATGGATCTGACGGCGGAGCCGCCTGCGCCTGCGGGCGATATCCGCTGGCTCAATCCGGGCGATCCGCGCTGGTATCGCGCCGAGGCGAGCCTTTCCGGCTATGACGCGCGCACGCTCGAAACGCTGAAGACGCTGCTCTCGCTGATCGCCTATGAGAGCAAAGGCATTGTGGTTCATGGCCGCGACGGAACGCCGGCGGCGGCGGCGCTGGCCGTCAATGCCGGCGGCATCGGCGTCTATCTGAATGTAGTGGCCGACAAGGCGCGGCGCCGCCAGGGCCTCGGTACGGCGGTCATGCGCGCGGCGCTCGGCTGGACGCGCGAGAAGGGCGCCACCAGCGCCGCGATCCAGGTCGTCTCCGACAATGCGCCGGCGATCGCGCTCTATGAGCAGCTCGGCTTCGTCGAACAGTACCGCTACCATTATCGCCGCCCTCCGAAAGCCTGAGTTTTCATGTCCCGATTGCTGCTCGTCGTCGCCTGCGCGCTTGTTGATCCCGACAATCGTGTGCTGATCGCCCAGCGGCCGGAGGGAAAGTCTCTGGCCGGTCTCTGGGAGTTTCCGGGCGGCAAGGTCGACGCCGGCGAGGCGCCGGAAGCGGCGCTGATCCGCGAACTCCGCGAGGAGCTCGGCATCGAGACCAAGGAAGCCTGTCTCGCGCCGCTGACCTTCGCCAGCCATGCCTATGACGACTTCCACCTGCTGATGCCGCTCTATGTCTGCCGGCGCTGGACCGGCACGCCTGAAAGCCGCGAGGGCCAGGCGCTGAAATGGGTGCGCGCCAAGGCGCTCCGCGACTATCCGATGCCGCCGGCCGACCTGCCGCTGATCGCGCCGCTGGTCGATCTTCTCTAGGGTCCGTCGTCCGCCGGCGGGCGTGATTCTGCCATCTCATCGGCCGTCGCGGGCGGCAGGTGATCGGCAAAGGTGACCAGCGCGCCGTGCCCCGCGCCGGTCAGGCCGTAGATGCCGCGCTCGATGCGCTCGAACCAGCCATAGACATTGGTTTGCAGGATCTTTGCCGCGTCCGGAGCGAGCGGCTTCAATTGGCGCGGCGAAGCGCTTGCCGCCGCCAGCGCGTTGGCGATCGTCAGGGCCTGCTGGCGATAGGCGGTCATCTGCGGCAGCCGCGTCGAGCCGCCGGTCACCGGATCGCCGCGGCGGCGGCGGAATTCGGCGACGATGCGCGAGCGCCGCTTGCCATCGCGGCGCGGCTTCCAGGGTTCGGGCTCGACGATCACTTCGATCCCGCCTGAAGGTGTGACGGCCAGAAGGCCGAAACCGAGGAAGCGGCAGAGCTTCTTCACGCGTGGGTCGCCTTCGCGGCCGCGACCGCGCTTCGAGGCGGCGACCGCGAGCCAGATCTCGTCGCAGGCCGGCGTCCTGTCGACCGCCTGCAGGACAAGCTCGAGCGTAAAGGTCTGTTTCAATTCGCCGATGACGACGAGTTCGGGCGTCCCATCCGCGATGCCGACAAGATCGCAGCCCCGCACCTCGCCCTTCACCGCAAGGCCGAGAGCCTCGAGATAACGCTTCACCGGCAGATAGAGGTCGGTTTCCAAGGGGCGAGCTCTCGATGGCAGGCCGATTCGGCCGGCATACCCCTGTCTCGGACAAGGGCGCGGCCGTTGGCAAGCGCGCGGCTTAGTCGGTCCCTTTTTCCTTCTCGGCGGGGAGGGCGGCATGCCGTGCCGCATTCACGGCATCTTCGAGCCGCGCTGTGGCCGAGCCCGGCTTCAGCGGCTTCGGCTGGCTTTCATGCGGCGCCCAGGCCGAAACCGAAACGAAGTCGAATGTGGCGCGGATGCGCCCATCGGCATCGGCGAACCGCTCGGCATAAAGCGCGGCCGCGCGGCCGGCGATGGCGCGGGTCAGCGGCCGTGGATCGCGTTCGGCCAGCACATTGCCGGCGCCCATGGCGCGGAGGTCGCGCACCAGATGGAACATCGTGTCGTAGCGGACCGTGATGCGATCGGTATCGACGACGGGCAGCGCGAAGCCGGCCCGCTGCAGGAGCGATCCGACATCGCGGATATCGGCGAACGGCGCGACACGCGGGCCGGCGCCGCCGCGCAGTTCGGCCTCGGCGCCGGCCAGCGCGGTGCGCAGCTCCATCAATGTCTCGCCGCCCGCGAAGATCGCGAGCAGCAGCCCATCGCCGGCAAGCGCGCGGCGGATCTGCGTCAGCATGCCCGGCAGATCATTGACCCATTGCAGCGCCAGCGCGCTCACGGCGAGATCGAACTGTGCGGGCTCGAGGGCCAGCGCTTCGGCGCCGCCCCCATGCGTCCACGCGGCTCGCTCGATGCTGCCGACCTGTCCGCCTGCCAGAAGCGCTTCGGCGAGCGCGGGCGTCGGCGTGCCGATATCGACGGCGCGGGCGAAGTGGCGGTTGACGGTCATGAGGCGATCGGCCAGTTCATCGACGGCCTGGCGGAGCAGGAAATCGGCGCCAGGGACGGCCATGCGCGAAGCGCGCGCCTGGCGGAGCGCGAGCAGGGCCGGATCGAAGATGGTCGGTGCGCCGCTCATGGGGAAATCCGCGCTCGGAAGGGGTCCGCTGCTATATGGGCTGCTCCTGCGCCGCGGTCAAAGCCGCTTCCGCGTTGCGGCTGCGGCGCCTATGCTTGCGACATGGAAAGCGCGGACCTCATCGGCGAGGACGAGATCCCTGCCGCCGCGCTGCGCCGGCCGGGCCTCCTCACGCGTGCGCTCGACCTCGTTCTGCCGCCCGCCTGCATGGCCTGCGGCAAGCCGGTTGCGACCGGCGGCGCGCTTTGCAGCCAATGCTGGGGCGTCATCCGCTGGATCGAGCGGCCGTTCTGCGAGCGGCTGGCGATTCCCTTCGGCTATGACATCGGACCCGGCGCGCTATCGGCGGAGGCCATTGCCCATCCGCCGCCCTTTGCCCGCCTGCGCGCGGTCTGCATCTATGGGGCCGAAGCGGGCCATATCGTCCAGGCGCTGAAATATGGCGACCGCACCGAACTTGCCAAGCCGATCGGCGTGATGATGGCACGGGCACTCGGGCCTGTTGCCGATGAGGTCGACGTGGTCCTGCCGGTGCCGCTGCATCGGCGGCGGCTGTGGCAGCGGCGTTTCAACCAGTCGGCGCTGCTCGCCGAGGCGCTGGCCGGGGCCATCCACCGACCCTATGACCCCGCGCTCCTCGCGCGCATCCGCCCGACGCGGCAGCAGGTCGGGTTGAAGGCCAACGAGCGCGCGAAAAACGTCGAGGGTGCGTTTCGGGTGCCGGCGGCGCTGGCGCCATCGCTGAAGGGGCGGCGGGTGCTGTTGGTGGACGACGTCTATACCACTGGCGCGACCGTCAAGGCCGCGACGCGGGCGTTGCTCCGAGGCGGCGCGAAGGCCGTCGAGGTGGCCGTTTTCGCGCGGGTTGTCGAAGGGATGCCCTGAGCCCTATATTGCGCTGCTTCCAAAGCCATCAGGGATCCAGCAATGGCCGATGTGACGATCTACACCCGGCAGGGCTGCGGCTACTGCGTCGCGGCCAAACGGCTGCTCGACCGGAAGGGCGTCGCCTATGCCGAGCATGATGCGACCGGCAATCCGTCGCTGCGCCAGCAGATGATCGATCGCGCTCATGGCCGCTCGACATTCCCGCAGATCTTCATCGGCGAGACGCATGTCGGCGGATGCGATGATCTGCACGCGCTCGAGGCGGAGGGCCGGCTGGAAGCGCTGCTCGCTTCCTGAGTGCTCTGACCACTTTTTTGACGTTCGAAGGAGAAGCCGATGACGAGCTTCAAGGCTGCTTGCGTGCAGATGAACAGCGGCCGGTCGGTGGAGGCCAATGTCGAAGCCGCCGAGGCGCTGATCCGCGCCGCCGCCGCTGCCGGTGCAAGCTATGTGCTGACGCCCGAGATGACCACCATCCTCGATCGTGACCGCGAGAACCTCTTGGCCTCGATCGGCCCTGAAGATGTCGATCTCTCGCTGCAGCGCTTTCGTGAGCTGGCGCGCGAGCTCGGCATCCACCTCCATATCGGCTCGATGGCGATCCGGCTGCCCGACGATCACATCGCCAACCGCTCCTTCGTGATCGCGCCAAACGGCTCCATCGTCGGCCGATACGACAAGATCCACATGTTCGACGTCGATCTTTCCGGCGGCGAGAGCTATCGCGAATCGGCGACCTATCGTGCCGGCGAGACGGCCGTGGTCACCGATCTTCCCTGGACCAAGCTTGGGCTCACCATCTGTTACGACGTGCGCTTCCCGGTCCTGCATCGGACGCTCGCCAAGGCCGGTGCCGCCGTGCTCGCCGTCCCCGCCGCCTTCACGAAGAAAACCGGCGAGGCGCATTGGCATGTGCTGCTGCGCGCCCGGGCGATCGAGACCGGCTCCTATATCGTTGCGGCGGCGCAGGCCGGTCATCACGAAGACGGCCGCGATACGTTCGGCCACAGCATGATCATCGATCCCTGGGGCAAGATTCTCGCCGAGGCCAGTGGCGATCAGCCGGGCTTCATTATCGCCGATATCGACCCCGCCTTTGCCCAGTCAGCGCGGCAGGCCATCCCGGCGCTCGCCAACCAGCGCGAATTCGCCCTGCCGGCCATGCCGCAGGTTGGGTCCTTCGTGAACTGACCCCATATCAAGACGCATGATACGCTATGATCTCATCTGTGAGGCCGGCCACGATTTCGATGGCTGGTTTCGCGACGCCGGCGCCTTCGACAAGGCGGTGGCTGCGGGCGCCGTGAGCTGCACGATCTGCGGCTCCGAGAAAGTCATGAAGGCGTTGATGGCCCCGGCCGTCGCGACCGCGCGCAAGCGCCAGCAGGTGCAAGAAAAGCTGGCGGCGCTTCAGGTTGCGGCGCCCGATCCGCGTCAGGCGGCGCTGGCCGACATGCTCCGGCAGGTGCGCGCGCATGTCGAGGCAACGGCCGATTATGTCGGCGACCGCTTCGCGGAAGAGGCGCGCAAGATCCATTACGGCGAGACGGAAGCGCACGGCATCTATGGCGAGGCTTCTCCTGCCGAGGCCCATGCCCTCGCGGAAGAGGGCATCGAGGTTCATCCGCTGCCGCGGCTGCCCGAAGAGGGCAACTGACCGCCGCGCTCAGTCGCGCGTGGCCGCCAGCATGTAGTTGACGTCCATGTCGCGCGACGTCTTCCAGATATCGCGCAGCGGGTCGTAGACGACGCCGGATTGTGCCGAGGGCGCGAGGCCCGCCTCGGCGAGCGCTGCTTCCAGTTCGCGCGGCTTGACCAGCTTCTCGTAGCTGTGCGTGCCGCGTGGCAGCCAGCGCAGCACATATTCGGCCCCCATGATGGCGAGCATGAAGGCCTTCGGCGTGCGATTGATGGTCGAGAACACGATCAGGCCGCCCGGCCGAACCATGCGCGCCGTTTCGCGCACGAAAAGGCCGAGATCGGCGACATGCTCGACGATTTCCATCGCCAGCACGATGTCGAAGCTTTCGCCCGCCGCGGCCAGCGCCTCGGCCGTGGTGGCGCGATAGTCGATGTCGAGGCCGGCCTCGCTGGCGTGCAGCGTGGCGACACCGATATTGGTCGCCGACGCATCAGCGCCGACGACGGTGGCGCCGAGCCGGGCCATCGGCTCGGACAGCAGGCCGCCGCCGCAGCCGATATCGAGCAGGCGAAGGCCGGAAAGCGCACGCGGGTCCCTGGCATCGCGGGAGAAAAGCCGCGCGGCCTCATCCTTGATGAACTGGATGCGGATCGGGTTCAGCCGATGCAGCGGCGCAAACTTGCCGCCGGACGCCCACCATTCGTCGGCGATGGCCGAAAAATGCGCGATCTCGGCATCGTCGACGGTGGTGTTCTGATCTCGTGTGGCTGCAGACATCCGGCCAACTCCTTTGCGGGGAAGGTCGGTGGCGCGGGTCGCGAAGTCAAGTTCGCCCGCCGCCCGTCCTTACCGGGGCAGGGGGCCGAGAATGGAGATCGAGTGGCGCTCGGCAGCCGCCACAAAGCCGGCCATGTCAGGCGGAACGGGCGTCGCATCCTTCGGAACGCTGGTTTCGGCGATGAAGTCGGCGAAGTCGCCGCCGGTCGTCAGGAACAACAATCGCAGCGGGCCGCTTCCCTCGACGCGGAAACCATGGGGCGTTCCGCGCGGGCCGAAGCCAAAATCGCCGGCTTGGAGCGTGGTGATGGTGTCGCCGACGATGACCGTGACGGTACCGTCGATCACATAGAACGACTCGTCTTCGGAATGATGCACATGCCAGGGCGATTCGAAGCCGGGCGGGATGATCTGCTCGACCAGACTGAGGCTGCCGCCGGTCTTGGCGCGATCGGCCTTGATCCAGGTCGGGAGTCCGAGAAACCTGACCTCGTCGACCTTCGCGGCTTGGCCGGAACTGATGTGAACATTCATGGTGCGATTCCCCGTCTCGTCGCCGCTTCGATGGACAACCTGCGGCGTCATTGTTAATTTGACGGAATATTTATTTCGCGAAAAGTTCTTCGCGTCAATAGGGGTGATGATGGTCCGTCGCGAATATCGGATGAAGGAACGCGCGAAGGCGCGCGACGAGACGCGGGAGCGCATTCTCGCCGCAACGATGCAGCTGCATGATGAGCAGGGGGTGGCCGCGACATCCTTTGTGGATATCGCCAAGCGCGCGGGGATCGGCGCGGCAACCGTCTATCGCCATTTTGAAACGCCGGGGGCTCTGGTGAGAGCCTGCGGCGAGCATGTCTGGGCGGAAATGCGTCCGCCGCAGAAAGACCATGCGCCGGAACTGTTCGATTCAATCCGCGGGCGCGATGCGCGCTTGCGGCGTCTGGCCGAGGAGCTCGACCGGTTCTACGCCCGCGGTGCTCTCCGCCTTGAACGCGCGACGGCCGATCGCGACCACGTGCCGGAACTGGACCAGTTTCTCGGAGCTGTCGAAGCGGGCGTCGCGTCCTGGGTCGACTATGCGGTCAAGGATACGGAGGAACCGGGTGGACCGTCGACGACCCCGATCCGCCGCTTGCTGGCGCTGACCAGCTTCGGCGTCTGGCTTTCCATGCTGCGGGCCGGATTGGGTCCGGAGGAGCGCGTCGACCTCCTCGCCCGTGTGCTCGCCTGTGCGATGAGGCCATGATCGTCGCGGCCGCGTCGTTGCCGGCGACTTAACGCCAGCGCTGCCGTTGCCGACCCGCGCCCGACCCGCTATGAAGGCGCCGCCCGGCGCGGTTTCCTTTGCCGGGAGTGCCCCATTCCTTCCGCCCTTCTGCGGAAACTGCCCTTCGAAGGTTGATGATGGCCCGGCTGGTGATGAAATTCGGCGGAACCTCCGTCGCCGATATCGATCGCATCCGCAATGTGGCCCGTCATGTCAAACGCGAGGTCGATGCCGGCTTCGAGGTTGCCGTGGTCGTCTCGGCGATGTCGGGCAAGACCAACGAACTCGTCGGCTGGACCCGTGCTGCCGCTCCCATGCATGACGCGCGCGAATATGACACCGTGGTCGCTTCGGGCGAGCAGGTGACGTCGGGCCTCCTCGCGATCGCGCTGCAGGAAATCGGCGTCAATGCGCGTTCCTGGCAGGGCTGGCAGATCCCGATCCTCACCGATAATGCGCATGGCGCGGCCCGCATCATGGAGATCGACGGCTCGCGGCTGATCGAGCGCATGGCGCAGGGCCAGGTCGCCGTCATCGCCGGCTTCCAGGGGCTCGCGCCGGACAACCGGATCGCGACGCTCGGCCGTGGCGGCTCGGACACCAGCGCCGTCGCCATCGCCGCGGCGATCGGGGCGGTGCGCTGCGACATTTATACGGATGTCGACGGCGTCTACACGACCGACCCGCGCATTGTCCCCAAGGCGCGCCGGCTCGACCGCGTCTCGCATGAAGAGATGCTGGAGATGGCCTCGCTCGGCGCCAAGGTGCTGCAGGTCCGCTCCGTCGAGCTGGCCATGGTGCATGGCGTCAGGACCTTCGTGCGTTCGAGCTTCGACGATCCGGCGGATCCCCGCCTTGCGGACGCCGACAATCCCCCTGGCACCCTTATTTGCGACGAGGACGAGATCGTGGAAAAGCAGGTTGTCACCGGCATCGCCTATTCCAAGGACGAGGCCCAGATCTCGCTGCGCGAGGTTGCCGACAAGCCGGGCGTCGCCGCCGCCGTGTTCGTGCCGCTGGCCGAGGCGAACATCAATGTCGACATGATCGTGCAGAACGTCTCCGAAGACGGCACGACCACCGACATGACGTTCACCGTCCCGACCTCGGAACTCGACCGGGCGATGAAGGTGCTGGAAGGCGCGCGCGCCTCGATCGGCTATGCCAGCATCCAGGGCTCGGGCGATCTGGTGAAGGTGTCGGTGATCGGCATCGGCATGCGCAGCCATGCCGGCGTCGCCGCTTCGGCCTTCCGCGCGCTCGCCGGCAAGAGCATCAACATCCGCGCCATCACGACCTCGGAGATCAAGATTTCGATCCTGATCGACTCGGCCTATACCGAACTGGCGGTTCGGACGCTGCATTCGCTCTACGGCCTCGACGCGGCCTGATCGGGGTGCCGGCCGGACTTCTCGATAGAGTGTATATTTCGGCCGCTACTCATGTCACGAGTAAGCTGAAATCGGTCCCGGGGCGACGGGTGAGTCGCTGTATCGGCGCGTTTGGAATGCGCCGGGCCTTTGGTTCTTGAGGGAAGGCGGACGATGCGGGGGTCTCTCGCCGGGCCGCGCGTCCTGCTCCGCCGCCTTCGCGAGATCATGGCGGAGCCGATCAGCGCGCAAGACCGGCTCGACAAGATCGTGGCGCAGATCGCGTCGAACATGGTCGCCGAAGTCTGCTCGGTCTACGTACTGCGCGCCGACGACGTGCTCGAGCTCTATGCGACGGAAGGCTTGAAGCGCGAGGCCGTGCACCATGCCGGCCTTCGCGTCGGGCAGGGCCTTGTCGGCCTGATCGCGGCCGAGGCGCGCCCGCTCAACCTGCCCAACGCGCAGAGCCACCCGTCCTTCGCCTATCTGCCGGAGACGGGCGAGGAGATCTACAACGCCTTTCTCGGCGTGCCGATCCTCCGCGCCGGCCGCACGCTCGGCGTGCTGACGGTCCAGAACCGCGCTCACCGCACCTATTTCGACGAGGAAGTCGAGGCGCTGCAGACGACTGCGATGGTGCTCGCCGAGATGATCGCCGTCGGCGAGCTCGAGGGCCTGGCGCGGCCCGGAACATCGCTCGACGTCAAGCGGCCGATGTCGATCCGCGGCAGTTCTCTCTCCGAAGGCATCGCGCTCGGCCATGTCGTGCTGCATGAGCCGCGGGTCGTCGTCACGGCACTGATCGCAGAGGATGCGGAAAAGGAGCGGCTGCGTCTGGAGGAGGCGATCGCCCATCTCCGCCTCTCGGTCGACGACATGCTCTCGCGCGACGATATCGCGCTGGCCGGCGAGCATCGCGAGATCCTCGAAGCCTATCGCATGTTCGCCTATGACCGTGGCTGGGCGCGGCGCATGGACGAGGCGATCCAGAACGGTCTTTCCGCCGAGGCGGCGGTCGAGAAGGTGCAGAGCGATACGCGGGCGCGGCTGCTGCGCCAGACCGATCCCTATCTTCGCGAGCGGCTGCACGATTTCGACGACCTCGCCAACCGGCTGCTGCGCGAATTGATGGGCAAGGGCGCGGCCTTCGATCGCAAGGAGATGCCGAAGGACAGCATCGTCGTCGCGCGCAACATGGGCGCCGCCGAGCTGCTCGACTATGATCGCAGCCGCCTGCGCGGCCTCGTGCTGGAAGAGGGCGGGCCGACCAGCCATGTGACGATCGTCGCGCGCGCGCTCGGTATCGCCACCATCGGCCGGGCGACCAATGTCGTCTCGCTGGTCGAGAACGGCGATGCCATGATCCTCGACGCCGATACCGGCGAGGCTCATATCCGCCCGCCGGCCGATGTCGAGGTGTCCTATGGCGAGAAGGTGCGCTTCCGCGCCAAGCGCCAGGCGCAATATCGGCTGCTTCGCCACAAGCCGGCGGTGACGCGCGACGGCGTGCGCATCGGCCTCAACATGAATGCCGGCCTCCTGGTCGACCTGCCGCATCTGGCCGAGGCCGGCGCCGAGGGGATCGGTCTTTTCCGCACCGAGTTGCAGTTCATGGTCGCCTCGACCATGCCGCGGATGAACGCGCAGACCCAGCTCTACGCCTCCGTGCTCGCGGCCAGCGGCGAGCGGCCGGTGACGTTCCGCACGCTCGATATCGGCGGCGACAAGGTGCTGCCCTACATGCGTAGCCATCCGGAGGAGAATCCGGCGCTCGGCTGGCGGGCGATCCGGCTTGGCCTCGACCGTCCGGCCTTGCTGCGCATGCAGCTTCGCGCCCTGATCCGTGCCGGCGCCGGACATGAATTGCGAATCATGCTGCCGATGGTCACGGAAGTGGCCGAGATCGAGCAGGCGCGCGCCCTGCTCGACCGCGAGGTCGAGCATGCCCGCCGGCACGGGCATGAGCTGCCTTCGCGCATCCTGCTCGGCTCGATGGTCGAGGTGCCCGCGCTGCTGTTCCAGCTCGATGCGCTGATGGCGTCAGTCGATTTCGTGTCCGTTGGTTCCAACGACCTGTTGCAGTACATGACGGCGAGCGATCGCGGGAACACGCTGGTCGCCAGCCGCTTCGACCCGATCTCGCGCCATTTTCTGCGGGCGCTCCGCGCGATCGTCGCCGCGGCCGATGCGGCCGGCAAGCCGGTGACGCTGTGCGGTGAGATTGCCGGACGTCCGCTCGCCGCGCTGGCGCTGGTCGGCATCGGCTTCCGCTCGCTGTCGATGTCGGCAGCCTCGATCGGACCGATCAAGGCGATGCTGCTGGCGCTCGACATCACCAAACTCACGGCGCTACTCGATCCGCTTCTCGCCGATAATGGCGCCGAGGACGGCATCGCGGAGACGCTGCGCGGCTTTGCCGCCGACCATGGCGTGCCGATATAATAGAGATGCTGCCAACCGGACTCCCCTGGGACAAGATCGACCAGCTCGTCACGCGCGCTGAGATCATCGATCAGAAACTCGCCTCGACCAGCGACGGGGAGGAGCTCGTGCGCCTCTCGAAGGAGCGTGCCGAGCTTTCCGAAATCGTCGATACCGTCGGCCGCCTCAAAGCGGTCGCGGGCGAGCGCGCGGCGCTCGACGAACTGGCCGGCGATCCCGAGATGGCGGCGCTTGCCGACGAGGAGCGCCCGCAGCTAGACGCCGAGATCGAGCGGCTCGTGCAGGATGTGCGACTGCTGCTGCTGCCGAAGGATGCGGCCGACGAGAAGAGCGCGATCCTCGAAATCCGCGCTGGAACCGGCGGCGACGAAGCGGCGCTTTTCGCGGGCGATCTCTTCCGCATGTATCAGCGTTACGCGGCGCTGCATGGCTGGAAGGTCGAAGTGCTCTCGGAGAGCGAGGGCGAGGCCGGCGGCTTCAAGGAAATCATCGCCAATGTCAGCGGGCGCGGCGTCTTCGCGCGGCTGAAATACGAATCGGGCGTCCACCGCGTCCAGCGCGTGCCCGCCACAGAGGCGAGTGGCCGCATCCACACCTCAGCCGCCACGGTGGCCGTTCTGCCGGAGGCCGAGGATGTCGATATCGCGCTGAAGGCCGAGGACATCCGGATTGACACGACGCGCGCCTCCTCGGCCGGCGGTCAGCACGCCAACACGACCGACACTGCCGTCCGCATCACCCATGTTCCGACCGGCACGGTGATCGTCGTAGCGGGTCGCTCGCAGCACCAGAACCGAGCGCAGGCGATGCAGATCCTGCGCGCCCGTCTTTTCGAGGATGAACGGGCGCGGCTCGACAGCGAACGTGCGGCCGACCGTCGCGGCCAGGTCGGCTCCGGCGATCGCTCGGAGCGCATCCGGACTTACAATTTCCCGCAAGGGCGCGTCACGGACCATCGCATCAACCTGACACTCTACAAGCTCGAATCCGTCGTTTCCGGCGAGGCGCTCGACGAGGTCATCGGGCCGCTGATTACCGAGCACCAGGCGAGCCTGCTCGCGGCGCTCGATCGATGAGCGGCGACGCGGTCACGCTCGGAGCTGTCCGACGCCTGGCCGCGAAGCGCCTCACCGAGGCAGAGACGGTCGATACGCCCGCGCTTGACGCCCGCCTGCTGATCGCTGCCGTCGTCGGCATGGCCCCGAACGAACTCGTGCTTGCCGACTATCGGGCCGTCTCGATGGACGAGAGCGCCCGGATCGACGCGATGCTGGAGCGCCGCGCGGCCGGCGAGCCCGTGGCGCGAATTCTGGGCGCGCGCGAATTCTGGGGCCTGTCGTTCAATCTTCAGCCGGCAACGCTGGTGCCGCGACCCGATTCGGAGACCGTGATCGAGGCTGCGCTTGGCTTTATCGACCGTACCGGCGGGCGAGAGCGGCCGTTGCGGCTGGTCGATATCGGGACCGGCAGCGGCGCGCTGCTGGTCGCGCTGCTCTCGGAACTGCCAAATGCAGTCGGGCTCGGCATCGACCTTTCGGAGGCGGCCGCGCGGGCGGCGCGGGACAATGCCGACCGGCTCGGCTTCGGCGCGCGCAGCCTCTTTGTCTGCGGTGATTTTGCCGCATGTGCGCGACCAGCCGATGTCGTCGTCAGCAATCCTCCCTATATAGAGAGTGCGGTAATCGCGACGCTGCCGGCCGAGGTCAGGGATTTCGATCCTCGCCTTGCCCTCGATGGCGGTGCAGACGGGCTTGATGCCTATCGCGTGATCATTCCCCCGTTGACGGCTCTTCTCGATCCCGCAGGGGCGGCTTTTCTGGAGATCGGCTTCGACCAGGGGGATGCCGTCCAGCGCCTTGCGGTGGAGGCGGGATTCGCGGCAGCCCTGCACCGCGATCTCTCTGGACATGACCGTGTCGTCGAAGTGGCGCCGGCGTGATGGGAGGCGGAACATCAAGGTTGCCGAGCGGCTCTGAAATCTCCGCTTGGAAAACCCGAGCGAAACAGCTAGCTTCCGAGCCGCCGCAGATGGATTTGATGCGTTTCCCGATGACATGGCGTGAGCCATACGGGAGCTGCGCGGCGGAGGCCACCAGATGGCCTGCGGGTCAGACCGGGGGTCCGACCCAGATCTGGTTGTCACGGATGTCATCTCTGCTCGGCGCGGCACGATGCGCTGATCCTGCCTGATGGGTGTTGACCCGCGTCAGCTCTTCGTGAGCCATGCGGGCCAGGCGCTCCTCTGTGAGGCTCGATCGAACGATGCCGATGCACCTATCGCCGATTCCGGCGCCGCGGCTTCTGACCGCGACGGCCCAGTCGACGGGTTTGCCGACCGGCTTGATGCCGTTCGTTGACGCGATTTGACCTTCGAGGGTCACGGAAGAGAAAACTCATGCGACCAGGACAGCAAAACAATAACAATAACAACAACAAACGGATGCGCGGGAGGAACCGGAAGGGACCCAATCCGCTCACCCGCTCCTATGAGAGCAACGGCCCGGATGTGAAGATCCGCGGCACCGCGCTCCACATCGCCGAAAAATATGTGACGCTGGCGCGCGATGCGCAGTCGTCGGGCGACCGCGTGATGGCCGAGAGCTATCTGCAGCACGCCGAGCATTATTTCCGCCTGATCGCCGCGGCGCAGGCGCAGACCCAGACACCGGGCCAGAACGCTCCGTTCTTCCGCGCCGACCAGGACGATGATGGTCTGGACGAGGAGGATGATCGTTTCAGCGACCGCTTCGGTCAGCACGATCGCGGCCAGGAGGGCGAGGGCCAGCAGGCTCCCGGCCAGAACGACCAGCAGCCCTTCGTGAATGGCAACGGCAATGGCAACGGCCATTACCAGAACGGCCAGGGCAATCAGGGCGGTGGCCAGCGCGAGCGCGGCGACCGGCAGGACTTCCGATCTGACAATCGCGACCGCGACAACCGCGACAACCGCGAGCGTGGCGACAATCGCGATCGGCAAGAGCCGCGCGATCGGCAGGAGCCACGCCAGGAATCACGGCAGGAGCCGCGCCAAGAACCACGCCAGGACGCCCGCCCCGAAGGCGAGCGCACTGACAATCGCGGCGGTGAGCGCCAGGAAGGTCGCGGCGAGCGGCCGTTCCGCCAGAATCGCGAAGGCCGTGGCGAACGCCGCGAGCGGGGCGATCGGCAGGACCGTTCGATGCTGCCGCGTTTCGTGACCGGCGAGCCCGCCGAGGCTCAGCCGGCCCCGGCTGCCGAAGCTCCGCGCCCGGTTGATCCGGCCAGTGCGCCGCAGCCCGTGGCGGAATATATCGCGGAGGCTCCGGCCGTTACGACGCCGCCGCCGGCAGCCGCCCCCGCGCCGGCGCCTGCACCCGTTGCGGCCGAGCCGGCCGAAGCTTCGGCGCCGCCAGCCGATGAAGCGGCACCTGTTGCCGATGAGGAAGGCTTCCGCCCCCGCCGCCGCCGCACCACGCGGGCACGGACGCGCCGGGCTGATGATGCCGAGCCGACGCTGGACGTTGTCCCCGCTGTCGAGGAATGAGCGATACGGAAGCCCGAACGGGCATTTCGATGACAAGTGGCCGGGGCTTTCCCCGGCCATTTTCTTGTCGGCTCCCCGCCCGAGCCGCTGCGCCGCCAAGGCTTCAGAAAAACCCTTCGTGTCCCCTTCCTGTTGCTATAGTGTCACACCATATCGATGGTGCTGGCGGATCTGACGATCGTCAGCGGGCCGGGCCGGCATGACTGGCTGGCTCATTCCAGAACGATCGGGTGTGCTTTACGGTTGAAGGCGTCCGATACGGCCAGGAGGGACGATCTTGAATATCGAGAAATACTCCGAGCGCGCGAAGGGTTTCATCCAGTCGGCCCAGACGCTTGCGCTGACGCGCGGACACCAGCAGTTCGCGCCCGAACATCTATTGAAGGTGCTGCTCGACGACGAGGAAGGCTTGGCTGCCGGCCTCATCGACAGCGCTGGCGGTCGCTCGCGCGATGCGCTGGCTGCCACCGAACGACTGCTCGCGGCCATTCCGAGTGTCTCGGGCGGCGGGGCAGGCCAGCTTTATCTCGCGGGGCCGCTCGCCAAAGTGTTCGAGCAGGCCGAGCAACTCGCCAAGAAGGCGGGCGACAGCTTCGTCACGGTCGAGCGGCTGCTGCTCGCGCTCGCGCTTGAGAAGGATGCGAAGACCGCACAGGCGCTGAAGGACGCTGGCGTCACGCCGGTCGGCCTCAACCGTGCGATCGAAGCGCTGCGGCAGGGCCGTACAGCCGATTCGGCAGGGGCCGAGGGCCAGTATGATGCGCTGAAGAAATATGCCCGTGACCTCACCCAGGTTGCGCGCGACGGCAAGCTCGACCCGGTCATCGGCCGCGACGACGAGATCCGCCGCACGATCCAGGTGCTCTCGCGGCGCACCAAGAACAATCCGGTGCTGATTGGTGAGCCCGGCGTCGGCAAGACGGCGATCGCCGAGGGCCTCGCGCTCAGGATCGTCAATGGCGATGTGCCGGAGAGCCTGCGCGACAAGCGTCTTCTGGCGCTCGACATGGGCTCGCTGATTGCGGGCGCGAAATATCGCGGTGAGTTCGAGGAGCGGCTGAAGGCCGTGCTCTCCGAAGTCACGGCAGCCAATGGCGGCATCATCCTGTTCATCGACGAGATGCACACCCTGGTCGGAGCCGGCAAGGCGGACGGGGCGATGGACGCCTCGAACCTCCTGAAGCCGGCGCTGGCCCGCGGCGAACTACACTGCGTCGGCGCGACCACGCTCGACGAGTATCGCAAGCATGTCGAGAAGGATGCGGCGCTCGCCCGGCGCTTCCAGCCGATCTTCGTCGGCGAGCCCACCGTCGAGGACACGATCTCGATCCTGCGCGGCATCAAGGAGAAATACGAGCTGCATCACGGCGTGCGAATCACCGATTCGGCGCTTGTGGCAGCCGCGACCTTGTCGAACCGCTACATCACGGACCGCTTCCTGCCCGACAAGGCGATCGACCTCGTCGACGAGGCCGCGGCGCGGCTCCGTATGCAGGTCGATTCGAAGCCGGAGGCGCTCGACGAACTCGATCGCCGCATCATCCAGCTGAAGATCGAACGCGAGGCTCTTAAGAAGGAGACCGATCAGGCTTCGAAGGATCGGCTCGAGCGGCTCGAAAAGGAACTGACCGACCTCGAGGAGGAATCGGCCGCCTTCACGCAGCGCTGGCAGACCGAGAAGGAGAAGCTCAATTCGGCCCAGAAGCTGAAGGAGCAGCTCGATCAGGCGCGGAGCGACCTCGAAAAGGCGCAGCGCACCGGCGATCTCGCGAAGGCCGGTGAGCTTGCCTATGGCACCATCCCCGCGCTGGAGCGTCAGCTTGCGACCGCTGAGAGCGCCCAGACCAGCGCGATGATGGAAGAGGCGGTGACGCCTGAGCATGTTGCGCAGATCGTCGCCCGCTGGACCGGTGTCCCGGTCGACAAGATGCTGGAAGGCGAGCGCGACAAGCTGCTGCGCATGGAGGACGACCTCGCCAAGCGCGTCGTCGGCCAGGCGGAAGCCGTCCATGCGGTTTCGACCGCTGTCCGTCGTGCGCGGGCCGGGCTGCAGGATCCGAACCGGCCGATCGGCTCGTTCATGTTCCTCGGGCCGACTGGCGTCGGCAAGACCGAGCTGACCAAGGCGCTCGCCGCGTTCCTCTTCGACGACGAGAGCGCGATGGTGCGCATCGACATGTCGGAATTCATGGAGAAGCACTCCGTGTCCCGGCTGATCGGCGCTCCGCCCGGCTATGTCGGTTATGAGGAAGGCGGCGCCCTGACCGAAGCGGTTCGGCGCCGGCCCTATCAGATCGTCCTGTTCGACGAGATCGAGAAGGCGCATCCGGACGTGTTCAACGTCCTCCTGCAGGTGCTCGACGACGGGCGGCTGACGGACGGGCAGGGGCGGACGGTCGACTTCAAGAACACGCTGATCATCATGACGTCGAATCTCGGCGCCGAATATCTCGCCAATCTCCGGGACGACGAGGATGTCGACGCGGTGCGCGAGCAGGTGATGAACGTGGTGCGTGGGCACTTCCGGCCGGAGTTCTTGAACCGGCTCGACGACATCATCCTCTTCCATCGCCTCAAGCGGTCGGAGATGGGGCGCATCGTCGAGATCCAGCTGAAGCGGCTGCAGTCGCTGCTCGCCGATCGCAAGGTCACGCTCGACCTCGACGAGACCGCGCGGGCCTGGCTTGCCGAGAAGGGCTACGACCCGACCTATGGCGCGCGGCCGCTGAAGCGGGTGATCCAGCGTTACGTTCAGGATCCCATGGCTGACAAGATCCTGGCCGGCGAGATCCCGGATGGGTCAACCGTCAAGATCACGGCCGGCACCGACAAGCTGCTGTTCCTGCCGCGCACGGCCGAGACGGCCAAGGCCGCATAGAGATATCAGCCGCACGAGGTCACCCGCTGACCCCGTGTGGACCTTCCCGACAGCGCCGGCGTCCGGAGTTCCGGGCGCCGGCGCTGTTTGTTTGTACCGCTGTGCTGATTTCCGTTGTCGGGCGTGATCGCTGGATCGCCGGGCGGTCATCGTGTCCGGCCTAGTGATCCAGCCTTTGTCGTTGCATCGGCTTTCCGAAAACCGGAGGCCATTTTCGGGCCGATGCTCTATCGTCCGGCGACAGTCAGGAGACGACAGACGATGATCAGCAAGCCGGCGGCGGTTCTTCTCGGTCTCATTCTCGCGGCTGGCTGCGGCCCGGCGTTAGCGGATGACGGCGATTGCGGCGGGAGCCCTTGCGCCGGCGGGCCATGGCTGTCGCTGGCCGGGAACTGGCGCTTCGTATCGCCCATCGCGCAATGGAGCGTTGCCGTCAACGATTCCGGCCGGTTTCACGCCGAAGGGCCGCGCAGCGTCACGATCGGCGGCGAACAGGCGAGCTATATCTCGACACTCGCGGGCACCATCAGCCACGATCGCGTCGCGCTGTCGATCAAGGCCGACAACTTCTCGCTGCCGAATTTCGTCCCGGGGCCGGCCACCATCTGTACGGGCGTGCCTGCCGGGCCGGGACGCTATGAAGGGAGCTGCGCCAATGGCAAGCAGCGGCTCGGTTTTGCCTTCATCCGTGAAGGCGCGGCAACTCCGTAACCGTCAGACTTCGGCCTCAGTTGGTAGCCGAGTCGTCGCTGGCTGCCGCGAGCTTCGAGCCTGCCGGGGCACCCAGCAGGGCATCGATCCGCGTCTTCTCTGACTTGAAGTCGGCCAGCATCTCGCCCTGCAGGACGCGGCCGCGCGGCAGGCGAACGCGTAGGGGATCGACCGGCTTGTCGTTGATGCGAACTTCGTAATGGAGATGCGGTCCGGTGGAGAGGCCGGTCGAGCCGACATAGCCGATGATCTGGCCCTGGCGAACCTTCACGCCCGGCCGGATACCGCGCGCGATGGACGACTGGTGACCGTAAGCCGTCTCATAACCGTTCGTGTGCCGGATCAGCGTGAAGTTGCCATAGCCGGACGACCAGCCGGCCTTCTCGACGGTGCCGTTGCCGGCAGCCATGATGGGGGTTCCGCGCGGCGCTGCCCAGTCGACGCCGGGATGCAGCCGCACATAGCCGAGAATCGGATGGCGGCGATAACCGAAGGGCGAGCGGACGATGCCGACAGTCATCGGCTTGCGGACCAGGAACTTCTTGGCGCTGCGGCCGTCCTCGTCGAAATAGTCGATGACGCCGTCATCCGGTGAGCGGTAGCGGTAATAGCGCTTGGTCGTGCCATCGAGCGTGATCGAGACGTAGAGAATCTCATCGTCGGCATCGCTCGCCCCATCCTCCGGCAGCGAGTGGAACACCTCGATGCTGTCGCCGGGCGAAATGCGCGACTGGAAATCGACGTCATAGGAGAGGATTCGCACGAGTTCCGTGATCAGCGGCTCGGGAATCTGCTGCTCGCGCGCCGTCTCATAGAGCGAATCATAAAGATTGGGCATCGGACCGGCATCGTCGGGCGCAGGCGTGTCGGCCGTATCGAATTCGGCATCCGTCGAGCTCTCGGGCTCGTCAGCGCGCACGAAACTATCGTCGTCGCGCCGGGCGACAGTCGCCTGATGCACGCCTTGATCATAGAGCGAGACGCGGAGCGCGCGTACGGCGTCCCCTTCGCGGGCGACGAGCAGGCGCAGTTTCTGGCCGATCTTCAGGTCGCTGAGATCGACGAGACCCGACATCGCCGACACGATCGCCGTCGCGTCGCTGTCGCTGATGCCGTTTTCAGCCAGAACGGCCTGCAGCGGTTCCTTCTTGTCGACCGAAGCGATCTGTTCCTCGGTCTCGGTCGTGGGCGCCGATTTCGCGACGAAGGAAACATTTTCCGGCACGATCTTGACGCCGAGCGCTGCAAAAGGATCGGCGCCGGTATCGCCGAAGCTGAACCGCTCGGGATCGACATAGGGCATCGCCGCGATGACGCCCGGGCCGGCAGCCGGGGCGATGGCGCGGGCGGCCTCCTCCGCTTCGGCCACCGTGATGGCGGATTCGTTCTTGTCAGCGGGCTCGTCGAGCGGGAACGGGCTCACCTTGACCGAGACTTCGCCCTCGACATCGGCGCCGTAGATCTGCTCCTGCCCGGCTGCTACGGGCGCAGACGCGGCATCGGCTGTCGCATCCATCCCGTCGCCGTCACCGCTGCCATCGGCCGCTGCGGCGGAGTCGACGGGCACGCTGTCCTCGCCATCGCCCGATGCGCCCTCGTCGCTGACGACGCCAAGCTTCTCACTGCCGGCAATCGGCTCTGGCGCGGGCGGGTCGCTCTCGGCGCCAGCGAGCTTCATGGGATCGAAGCGAGGCACGTCAGTGCTCAGATCCGTGATGGTCGTTGCCAGCGCGGTGGTGATCCGCGCAAAAGGCTTCATCTTGATCAAGTCGCGATCGCCCTGGCGGCTGACCGTGGAAACCTGGATCACCTGCCGGTCGGAGACCGGCTCGCGCGTCGGCTTGATGCGATCGGCTTTATGCCCGGTGCCGAGCCCGTCGCCATTCTGCGCGCTGGTGAGGCGCCCGATCTCGGGCGCGACGGCAAGCTGATGACGACCGTCGAGCGCCGCCATCAAGGCGCCGCCCATCAGAATGGTCGACGTCAGTCCGGTCAGGATAGTGCCGGTGAGCCAGCGGATGGAGACGGCGTGGCGCTGTGGCGCGCCCTTCTGAAGGCCGACAGTGAGGGCGGGTTCGCGGCCGAGATCGATCTCGTCGCTGATGCCCGCTCCGGCCGGTCCCCTGATGGCCGCGCCTCTCACCAAACCTCTCACGGCTCCGTCTTCTCCCCGTCGCCGGTCCTTGAATGCGGCCGGCTTGCCATCAAAACGGCCCCAGCGAGGCCACGAAACTTGACGCCTCGACAGGGTCAAGTCAACGCGGCTCTCCGGCAAAGGCCAGCAAAACCGCCATGGGCTTGCGATCTGGTCGCAATAGAAGGTGCCCGCCGCCGTGGGCGCTGCTCCCGCTTGCGAGACCATGGTGCTCGCAAGCGAAGAAGCATCGAAAGCTGCAATCCCGGGCGTCAGCCCAGGAAGTCTCGGAAGAAGTAGGGCGCGACGCGTCGCGCAGTCACCCGCGCGAACCCGCTGTCTCGGCTCCCAAGATGTCATCAATATGGCCGGTGCCAGCGCGGGCTCTGCGCCTGAAGAAGCGATATTCCCGCGCTATCGTCTGAAAGGGACGTGCTGCGGAGGCGGCTCAGAAAACGTGTCGGCATCGTCGGCTGTGGAAAAGATGGGAAGAGGCGGACCGAAACGGCGCATACCCGCCGTTTGTCCCACCTGCCGGCAAAGGTTATTCACAGCGGCGAGATGCGTTCCCGACCGTTCGATGCATTTTTCCGAAAGCCGTTGTTGACACCCGGGCCGGCAATCCGTAGATAACAACCACCGACGCGGTTGACGCAGTTGACGGCGGGCGGCGAACTCGTCTCCGAGTTTGGTTGTTTTGGGGCTTGACTGGCTGCCGAGAGGTGGTTAGAAGGGCGCCATCGCTGCCGGGAACGGAAGCGGTTCTGGCGAGCCTGATGGCTCTGCCAAAGAGTTTTTCGGAAGGCTGAAGAGCTTTCTGGTGGAAGCGAGCCGGTGACGGCGGTTTCCTCTGATCGACGGTTTCTGCCGTCAGTTGTTTGACAATTTCATAGGAAGAAAGAGAAACGTAGGCGGCGTTGTCCTTGCGG
>NZ_JAIUIE010000022.1 GCF_020165495.1 Mesorhizobium sp. BR1-1-16
CGCCGGCGGTGCTGGCGGTCGCTACACAAACGGCGTTCAGGCAGGGCAGGGCCAAGGCTATGGCACCGGCATCTTCTATTCGGGCCCTGGCTTTCTGACATTCGCGCCTGGCGTCGGCCAGATCCAACGCGTCAGCGATGTGATCGCAACGCAGGACGGCATCACCGGTGGCCGCGGCGATGGCTTCTACATCGTCAAGAATGGCGCGGGTACGACAGTCCTGACCGGAGCCAATGCTTATGCCGGCCTCGTCATCGTCAATGCCGGCACGTTGCAGGGCAACACGACAAGCCTCGTCAGCGATATCCGCAACGAGGCCTCGCTGGTTTTCGGCCAGAAGGCCAACGGCACCTTCAATCAACGGATTTCCGGCGCCGGCTCGCTGACGAAGAGCGGCGCAGGCGCACTTACGCTCACGGGGTGGAACATCTATTTCGGCACCACCACTGTCAATGATGGCGCGCTCCTTCTCGGCAATTCACGCGCGCTTTCCGAAAACAGCGCCGTCACGCTGAATGGCGGGCAGCTTGGTGTCGAGGGCGCCTCGGCAACGGTTGGCAATGCCATAACGATCGGATCGGCGGAGGGCAGCGGGCTCTATGCCGGCAAGGGCGGACAGTTGACGCTGAACGGAGTCGTGAGCGGTAGTCCGCTGGTCAAATCTGGCCCTGGCGAGGTGACGCTTGGTGGCGCGAACACATTCACCGGCGCGACGGTCAATGGCGGCGTTCTCAGATTCACGACCGACAGCAATCTCGGCACGGCGCTGGCGCCGATTACCGTCACTAGTGGCGGCAGCGTCGGTACGACCGAGGCCGTCCCTGCCGACTTCACCATCAGCCGGCCGCTGAACGTGGATGGCAGCGGTGGAGTCAACGTCGCCCTGCATCCGGTCATCTGGTCGGGGCCGATCTCGGGTGCCGGAACCTTCGTCAAGAGCGGGCCGGGAGAGCTCTGGCTAGCTGGCACCAATACCTATTCGCGTGGCACGGACATCGTCGGCGGAACGATCCGGGTCGAATCCGACGCGGCGCTCGGAGCCTCGGGTACGAATATCAATCTGAACGGCGGCGCGCTGCGCGCATCGCAAAGCTTCAAGACGCAACGTGGGGTCTCGCTCGGCAGGCTGAACGGCACGTTCAATGTCGACCCCGGTCAGCGGCTCGAGCTCGCCGGTCCGGTCAGCGGCGCCGCTCTTGCCAAGGTCGGACCGGGGACACTGGTGCTGAGCAGTGGCGTCAACAGCTACAATGGGCCTAATTATGTGAATGGCGGGGTGCTCGAGGGCAACAGCGGTTCGATCCGCGGCAAGATCATCTTTGATTCGAACGCAGATAACCCCGTCCCCCGCTCCGTGCGCTTCCAGCAGACATGGGATTCGACCTACAACGGCGCCATCTCCGGGCTCGGCAGCGTCGTCAAGGCCGGCGGCGGCCTGCTGACGTTGAGCGCGACCAACACGTATACTGGCGGGACCATCGTCGAGGGCGGCACGCTGCAGGGCGATACCAACAGCCTACAGGGCGATATCCTCAACAATGCGTCCGTGGTCTTCAGGCAGAACGTCGACGGCACCTATGCCGGCAACCTGACCGGTCCCGGCCAACTGACCAAGACCGGCACCGGCCGACTCAACCTGGCCGGCAATGATGCGGCCGGCGGCACGTCGATCAATGGCGGCACGCTCGCGGTCAACGGCAAGCTGACCAGCGATGTCGTCGTGAACACCAACGGTGTGCTCGCGGGTGCTGGCAATGTCGTCGGCAATATCGACTTGAAGGGCGGCACGATCGCACCCGGCAATTCGATCGGAACCGTGCATGTCAGCGGCGACCTACTCCTGGAGCCGCAGTCCGACTACCGGGTCGAGATCAATGGCGCGTCGAGCGACCGGATCGAGGTCGGCGGCACGGCGACGATCCTCTCCTCGCGCTTCGAGATCGAGCGCTACAACACGGACGATTCGCCCGTCGTGCCCGGCACGACCTATACAATCCTGACCACGGGTGGCGGCCTGACCGTGCAGTCGCCGGAGGTCGCAGTCGCCGACTTCCCGTTCATCAGCTTCACGTTGAGCGAGGACGGCACTAATGGCTACCTCTCGACGGCACGGAGCGCCGAGCGCTTCGCAGACCTTGCGTCGACGTCAAACGAGATCGCGGTGGCGAATGCGCTCGATGCGTCGACGTTGACGCCGGAATGGGCGCAGGTCGTCGGCGCATCGACAGCGCAGGCGGAGGCCGCCTTCACCAGCCTCGCCAACGCCTCGTTCCATGCCAGCGCCCTCGGCGTCCTCTCCGAACAGTCGCATTTCCTGCGCGACGCCGTCACCGACCGGCTGCGCGGCGCAATCGGTGGCGAGGCGACCAAGCCTGTCGCCGGCGTCACCACGGTGTCGGCCGGCACCGCCTATGCGATGTGGGGCCGGGCGCTCGGCAGCTGGGGTTCGGCCAATGGCGACGGCAACGCCGCCGACATAAGCTCCTCGATCGGCGGCCTGATCGCCGGCGTTGACGCCACGGTCGACGATACCTGGCGCTTCGGCCTTGCCGGCGGCTACAGCCAGAGCTGGTTCTCCTCGCCCGACATCGCTGCGTCCGGGTCGAGCGACAGCTATCACGTCGCGCTCTATGGCGGCTGGCAGGGCCAGTCCGGCTTCGCGCTCCGCGGCGGCGCCGCCTATTCCTGGAACGACGTCGATACGTCGCGCCAGCTCGCGGTGGTCGGTCTCTCTGGAGCCGCCGAAGGCAGCTACAGCGCGCCGACGGCGCAGGTCTTCGCCGAAGGCGCCTACAAGTTCGACTATGGCAAGGCGGCATTCGAGCCCTTCGCCAATCTCGCTTATGTGCATATCGACGGCGATGTGAGCGAAAGCGGCACGGCAGCAATGACCGGTTCGACGACGTTCGACACGACCTATACGACGCTCGGACTGCGCGCCTCGGGTCAGCTGGCGACCGGCGTCACGGCGCGCGGTACGCTCGGCTGGCGGCATGCTTTCGGCGATGTCACGCCGGAAACGACGCTTGCCTTCGATCCGGCGTCCGCCGTCGCGCTTTCCGGCACGCCGATCGCCGAAAATGCACTCGTCACGGAACTCGGGCTCGACTTCGCGGTCAGCAAGAGCGCCACACTCGGCGTCTCCTATTCAGGACAATACGCGTCTGAGGCCTATGAGAATTCGGCGCAGGCCAATTTCTCGGTACAGTTCTGACCGCGGGCGGCGCGAGTCGACAATCGGAAACCGGGCGGAGACATCATGGCTTCAGCTGCGACGCTCGGACTGGCGCTGTTCCGCCGCAAGCCGGTGCGGTCCATGGCCGAGCAGGCTCTTGCCGATGCGGCGCATGGCACGCTGCGCCGGTCGATCGGCCTGTTCCAACTGGTCATGCTGGGCATCGGCGCTACGGTCGGCAGCGGCATCTTCGTCGCCCTGACGGCCGCCGTGCCGGTCTCGGGGCCAGCCGTGATCGTCTCCTTCGTCATCGCGGGCATCACGGCCGGCTTGACCGCGCTCTGTTATGCCGAGCTTGCCTCGACGATGCCCGTTTCGGGCTCCGCCTATTCCTATGCCTATGCGACGCTCGGCGAGTTCTGTGCCTTCGTGGTCGGCGCATGCCTGCTGCTCGAATATGCCGTGTCCGCGTCAGCCATCGCCGTCGGCTGGGGGCAGTATCTGAACGAGTTGTTTGGTGACGTCACGGGATGGCACATGCCGGATGCCATCACGCAGCCGCCGGGGGAAGGTGGCGTCGTCAACCTGCCGGCTGTGGCACTGATCGCGATCTGCGCGACGCTGTTGATCCGCGGCGCGAAGGAATCGACGACGGTGAATGCCATCCTCGTCGTGGTGAAGCTGGGCGTGCTGGCATTGTTCGGCGTCATCGCGCTGACCGCCTTCAGGAGCGAGAACCTCGTTCCGTTCATGCCGCTCGGCTGGGCCGGCATCGGCTCCGCGGCCTCGATGATCTTCTTCTCCTATATCGGTCTCGATACCGTCTCGACCGCCGGCGACGAAGCGAAGGATCCGGCGCGGACATTACCGCTCGCGATCATCATTTCCCTGGTGGTGGTGACGGGGATCTATCTGTTCGTGGCGATCGCCGCGGTGGGCGCCCAGCCCTGGAACGCCTTTTCGGATCAGACCGCCGGTCTCGCGGTGATCCTGCGAAACGTCACCGGCGCGGCGTGGCCATCGATCCTGTTCTCGATCGGCGCCATCGTCTCGATCTTCAGCGTGACGCTCGCCGCGATGTATGGCCAGACGCGGATCCTGATCGCCATGAGCCGCGACGGCCTTCTGCCGGCGGTCTTCGCCAAGGTGGATCCGGTGACGCAATCACCGCGGCACAACACGTATATTGTGGCGGTGTTCATTGCCGTTCTGGCTGCGGTCGTGCCGCTTAACGTGCTCGTCAATCTGACCAGCATGGGTACGCTGACGGCGTTCGCAGTCGTTTCGCTCGGCGTCATGATCCTCAGGCGCACGAGACCGGATCTCGAACGCGGCTTCAAGGTGCCGCTGTTTCCCCTGGTGCCGGTCGCCAGTGTAGCCTTCTGCCTCTACCTGATCATCGAGCTGCCCCGGCTCACCCATTTGCTTTTTCTCGTTTGGATAACCGGAGCGTTGCTTCTCTATTTCGGATACTCGTATCGAAACTCAGTGCTCGCGAGGACCTGACAGCCATGAAAGACCAAGCTTTGATGTCGGATCGACAGGTGGCCCGCGACTTCAGGATGGCCGCCCGCCTCGGGATTGCCATGCTGCTTGCCTCTGTCGCGACCCCGCTGTTTGCCGGTCCGCTGCCGCCGCAGGTTGCGGGCGTCGCGATCCCCGATGGTCAGATCGATCGCGCCGTCGCCGGTCTCGACGGAATCGCAGAGACCATCATGAAGCAGAGCGGCGTTCCGGGCATGGCGATTGCGGTCGTTCAGGACGGCCGAACCGTCTATGCCAAGGGCTTCGGCGTCCGCAAGGTCGGCGACCCCGCGCCTGTTGATGCCGATACGGTGTTCCAGGTCGCCTCGCTGTCGAAATCGCTCGCCGGCAGTGTGGTCGCCCATGAGGTGGGGACGGGCGTCGTCGCCTGGGATACGCCGGTTGTTGCTCATCTGCCGTGGTTTGCTCTGAAGGATCCGTGGGTGACGCAGCATGTCACGATCGCCGATCTCTTCAGCCACCGGTCGGGTCTGCCGGAACATGCCGGCGACAGCCTTGAAGATATCGGCTTCGATCGACGAGCCGTGCTGGAGCGGCTCCGCCTGCTGCCGCTCGACAGCTTCCGCGACACTTACGCGTATACGAATTTCGGATTGACGGCGGCAGCAGAATCCGTCGCCGTCGCCGCTGGAAAGAGCTGGGCTGACCTCGCGGATGAAGCGCTCTATCAACCGCTCGGCATGACATCGACCAGCTCCCGCTTCGCCGATTTCGAGAAACGGCCAGATCGCGCCTTCGGTCATGTGAAGGTCGGAGATAGTTACCTGCCGAAGTACCAGCGGCAGCCGGATGCGCAGTCACCCGCCGGCGGTGTCAGTTCGTCGGTCAACGATCTGGCGCGCTGGATGTCGATGATTTTGGCGAACGGCGAATTTGGCGGCAAACAGATCATTGCCGAGGACGCGCTGCTTCCGGCCATCAGCGCCGAGATGATCTCGTCGCCATCCTATGCCGTCGACGCTCGGCCCGGCTTCTACGGCTATGGTTTCGGCGTCGGGATCACGCCGTCGGGCCGCGTCATGCTCAGCCATTCCGGCGCTTTCGCGCTCGGCGCCGGGACCTATTATGCCATGCTGCCGTCGGCCCATGTCGGCATCGTCGTTCTCACCAACGCGGCTCCAACAGGCGCGGCGGAGTCGATCGGCGCATCGTTCATGGATCTCGTCCAGTTCGGCACCGTCACCGAGGACTGGTTTAGCCTGTATGGCCCGCGACTGGCCGCTGTCTCGGCGCCAGCGGGCGATCTGGTCGGCAAGTCGCCACCTGACGATCCGGCGCCGGCGGCGAAGCTCGCGAGCTATGTCGGCGTTTATGCCAATCCCTATTTCGGCGAGGCGGAGATCACCGAGGTTGGCGATCATCTCCAACTCACGATCGGACCCGCGGCCAGGACCTATCCGCTCAGCCACTGGGACGGCGCGACGTTCAGCATCCGTCCGTCCAGCGAAAACCAGCCGGATGGCTCGCTTTCATCGATTGCGTTCGGACCAGCCGGCGAAATGACCATCGGTTACCTCGGCCAGAACGGCTTCGGCCGGCTCACCAGACGCTGAACGAGGAGACCGGCGCGGGCTTTCCCTCACATCGAAGGGGAGGCGAGGTTCGCGCCGATCTGGCGGTAATAGGCGCGGAGCCGGTCGGCATCGCCAGCAAACATCGCCGCGACCCATTGATGATAGGCATCGGCGGTTTCGCGGGCCGGTGCCCTGCCACCGAGGCTGGCCGCGATCAGGTGTCCCGCCGTCATTCCGGACAGCAGCGCCTTCAGGACGCCATGCGAGGATGTCGGATCGAGCGTTGCCGACGCATCGCCGACCATGAACCATCCAGGCCCGGCCGTCTGCTCCGCCATCCGCCAGGTCACATCGGCGCCTCTCTCAGGTCCGAGCGCGGCGAGCCCGAGAAGCTCGTCCGGTACCGCGCCGACGGCGCGTCCGCCGAAGCGGACGGATGTCCACTGGTAGAGGTCGGGTTTCACCCGCGCAGACCAGGTCCAGCCCGACACATTGCCGACCAGCAATGGCGCCTCGTCGCGGGCGGGACACGAGCCCTCCCGGTAGCCATAGCGCGCGATCAACTGTGGCGAGCGCACGACCCCGCCAATGTCCAGCATGCGGCCAAGCCACCGGCTCGCGCCTGTCGCATCGACGACAATGCGGGAGGAGATCGGACCGGCTGGTGTCATGATGCCGCCGAGGCCGGCTTCGTCCTTGAGGACGCCGGTTGCCGCGCAATCCGTGTGCACGACAACGCCAACGGCGCGCGTTCGCTCGAGCAGCATGGCGTCGAAGTCGGCGCGCCATACCTGAAACCCGTGCCAGGGACCGTTCTGATCCTCGCCGAAGGATTCGAAACGACGCGGCCCACCCCACTCGATCCAGATCCCTTTATGGCGCGCGCCGACGACTGCGTTCAAACGCTCCGCCAGGCCGAGTTGCGCGAGCAAGGGCTCGATGCCCGGATGCAGCGTTTCGCCGGGTCGGTCGCGAAGGCCGGGCTCGCGTTCGCAGAGGACGACGCGCAATCCGCGCGTGGCGCAGGCGATCGCCGCCGCGCAGCCTGCGGGCCCGCCGCCGACGACGACTATGTCGGCATCGACGTGTCGGCTATCCATGGACCGTTTTCTCGCTGGATGAGAACGATATTGTCCGAGACATAGGCCCGAGCCTGTTCCAGCACCTCCAGGAGAACGACATTCATGTCGTCCGGATGCGCGGTCTCTTTGCCCCAGCGGATAACGTGGAAGGAATAACGGCGCGGGCCGGAAAGCTGGACGCCCGCCGCTTTTTCCGCCGCCAACAGCCCTGCGTCATCAGGCTTCACGGTCAGGAATGACAGGACCGACCACTTGGCCTTGGCTTGCAGCACCTTGAAAGCGGCTGTCTTCTTGTCGAATTGCTTGAGAAATTCCGGATCATGGATGCCGAGCGCCCAGTAGACGCCAGCCATGGCCATGATACGCGCGCGATATTCCGGGGTATCGATGCGCGAGGTGAGCGCTGCCGTCATCGTGCCGACCGTGTCGATGTAGTCGACCCTGTAGGCATTGGGATAGGCCACGACCGGTTTGTCGGCCATGGTGATCAGTTTCGGGCCGCGAACACCGTCCCAGGGCAGATAGCGTCCATCCTCCAGCGGCGCGCTGCCGATCTCTTGGTCGGTCAGCGGAATGATCGTCGGATAGGGATAGAATTCCCCGCCGATCCCCTTGTCGGGCGCGAAGGTCCTGGTCGAATCCGGCGCGACGCCAGGCCAATAGGCGCCAAGCGCCGCGCAGAGCTTGGCATCTTCGATAAAGGGCGATCCGAGCCCGTAGCCGGCCATGAACTTCTGCAGCGGCCTGTTCGGGTCTGTGTAGTAGATGCCCTGACTTGTGTCCCATCCCGGATCGAAAAGACCCGGCGAGCCGTCCGGCAACCCGGTCTTCTGAACCTCCCAGGGTCCGTTCGGATGCTGGACTTCGCTTGCCGCTTCCGTCGGCTGCGTGACGATCGCCGTGATGGTGGTGTCTTCGAGACTGAAGCCGACCGGCAGCGTGATATTGCCGGCCATGCGTGTTTGCGACAGGGCAAGAGGGTGGATCGCCCACAGCGCATCACGGATCGGCTCCGGCACCTCGTTCTGCCACCAGACCATGAGATCGCGCTGCGTCACCTTCGGGAAGAAGTCGGGCAGTCCCACCGTGCAATAGGCCGGCAAAATCCAGTCCACGCTGGTCTTCAGCTGCGGGCAGTCCACTTCGACCCAGCCGTCGCCGACGCCATCGAAATAGTGCAGGGCGTCATAACCGCCGGCCTTGATCACGGCATCCATGTCAGGGCGGAGGTTGAGATTTTCGATCTGTCCGTTCGGCAGAACGCGGTGTCGGATATTGATGTATTCCGGCGCCGGGCGCTGCGTGTCGCGAAATGCATCCAGCATATAGCGTGGCTCGCCCGCTGGCGGGTCGGGCATGCCGACCGGCAGGATCTGCATGGCGCCAAGCTGGAGGTTCTCGGGCTCCGACGTATAGCGTCCGTCGACCGGAAAGGTCAGCAGCCGGCCGTCATACTGAGCCGGCGTCAGCAACGGGTTCGGAAGCGGTTCCAATACGCCATCGCCGAAGTCCGGTCGCTGCGAAAGCGAGCCGATCCTCTCATCCTTGATGGTGAAGGGGAAATTCTCGAGGTCTTCGCCGCGCCAGTTGTTCTTGAGCCCGTTCAGATCGAGGAAGCGATGGAATTGCGCCAGCCCGTCATTGCGCAGTCCGCGTGTGAGCTCGACGCGAAGATCAAGCCCGGCAATGCATTCGCGGCCGCTGAACAGCTTGTGGATCGGCACCCAGAACGGCAGATCCTTGTCTTCCGGCAAGGTGTCCTGCGGCCCGAAGGCTTCCGATGCGCCCTGCATCTGAATGGCGAGAAACGCCACGAACCGCCGCGGCATGACGCGGAACTCGAACGGCTGCGCGTCGTCCAGCGGGACGAAGTTGCGCGCGCGCCCGTCATAGAGCGGCTCCAGCGTGCCGAGACGCGTGATGCCGGTCCGGGAGAAGCACAGCTCGGCGTGCTTTGAATGAACCGACATCGGCGCGCTCTGGTATTGCGGCGCGAACACGACCATGCCGAGCGGCCTGCCGCCCGCTTGTCGGCGAATGTCCTCGAGGGTCGGTGGCGCGACGCCATACACATAGTTCTCGACGGCTTCGATCTCGGCGAGCGTCGGAAACCCGCGCAACGCGTTGCCGCTGCGGTCGGCCACCACGGTCGGCGATGCCAGGGCGTGGTAAAGCAGGCTGCGTTCGGGCCGGCCCGCCTCGATGCCCTTCGAGCCGGCGAGCGCGAAATCGCCGAAGCCTGGATAGCTGCGGTCGATGCGGGTCAACGTCTTGCCCAGCTCCGCCCCGAGCGGATCCGCCTCGATATCCAGTTCTCCGCCGGTCGCATCGAGCAGGAGCTGACGCCATCCGAGCGGGGCGAGCCGCGCGCAGGCCGCGCGCACGCTGTCGACAAGGGGGCGATCCTCGCCGGCAATCGCGCCGAGGTTTGGAAAGGCGACGAACGCGCCAACCCCCAAGGCAGTCGTCCTCAGGAAGCTGCGGCGCGTGACAGCCCAAGACATATGAATTCTCCCGAAATCCTCGGGCTAACTATATTCGGTCCCGACTGATTTCGTCCATCGATCTCTCTGCTTAAGTGGCGACGATTGATCGTATTTTTCCGCCTCAACCGTCCTCGCGGGGAGAATGGCCCGACGGCAAATCTTTCGTCGATTGAACAGGTGGGCGAGGGCACCGAGGCGGCAACTGCATGCCCGTGCCGTGCGACCTCTGGGGCCGTCTCCGGCCTCACCGCGTCAGGGGATTGTCGCCATGCCACCAATGGGCGAAGGGGTCGGACTGCAGGATCCGATCCATCGTCTCGCGGCTGATGCGCGGCAGCTTCGTGCCTTCGAGCTGGTCGTTGATCCCGAGAAGGCCATCGACCGATTCATCGACGCGCGCGAAGGGGAAGTCGGTTCCAAAGAAGATCTTGTCGGTGATGCGGTATTCCTGCGCGCACATCAGGATGTTGTAATACTGCCAGGGACGATAGGAGAGCGCTGAGACTTCGCAATAGACGTTCGGCTGCTTGCGCGCGACGACGATGCAGTCCTCGTACCAAGGGTGGCCCATATGGGCCATCACCATCACGAGATCCTTGTATTTCTGGGCGATGGGTTCGACATGGATTGCCCGGCCCATATCAACAGGCGCATTGCGGGCGAAGGTCGTGCCCATATGCATGGTGAGCGGGATGTTGTTCTTCTGCAGATATTCATAGACCGGGACCAGCCGCGGATCGGACAGGGCCACACCGTTGTAGATCGGGCCGAACTTCACGCCCTTCAGCTTCAGGTCTTCGATCGCATGCACGAGCATGTTCATGCAGTCGGCGCGGCGCGGATCGACATAGGCAAAGCCGACGAACTTGTCGGGATATTTCGCGACGGCGGCGGCGGTCGTCTCGTCGTCGCTCTCGATGCCGACGCTGTCGCCATAGCGCAGCGCGAAGACGATCGCCTTCTCGACATGATCCATTTCGGCGTAGAGCGTATCGGCATCGGCCTTCGGCGCCATGTCGCCGGCGCGCACGCGGGCCAGTTGCTCCGCATAGAGCGGCAGCACATGCTCGTCGTTCCAGATATTGACGTGGCAATCGCAATAGGCGCGGGCGGTCATTTCTATTCCCCCGGTCAATGGGCAGCTGCCGCCGCCGGGCGGCGGGCATGCAGCGACATCAGGAAATCGGTGAGTTCGAGATAGGTCATGCTGGAGGTCGGCGCGTCGAGCGCGATCTCGCCGCGATCAAGCACGACCAGGCGGTCGCAGACCTCGTGCACGTGATGGATGTTGTGCTCGATATAGATGCAGGAGCGGCCGCCGGACTTGATCGAGCGGATGAAGTCGAGAACCTTCTGCACTTCCTTCAGAGCCAGCGCCACGGTCGGCTCGTCAAGGACGATCAGGTCACTGTCGAAATGCATCGCGCGGCCGATGGCGACACCCTGGCGCTCGCCACCCGAAAGGCGGCTGACCGGCGTATCGACATCGATGCCGACACCGCGAAAGCCGATGGTCGAGCGCATGATGTGCTCCGCGACCTTCTTCTCTGCCTTGACGTCGATGAAACCGAACCGGTTGGTGATCGGCCGGCCGACGAAGAAATTGCGCCAGAGCGGCTGCTTCTCGCCGAGCGAGGAATCCTGATAGACGGTCTCGATGCGCAGCTTGTGCGCTTCCTTCACCGTGTAGGAGGAGGCATCGATCTTCTGGCCGCGGACATAGAGCGTGCCGCTCGTCGGGGGCTCGACCCCGGTGAGCACCTTGATCAGCGTTGATTTGCCGGCGCCGTTGTCGCCGATCAGCCCGACGATCTCGTTGGCGCCGATCTCAAGCGTCACGTCCTTGAGGCTGACGACCTTGCCATATTTCTTGCCGACATGCTCAAGGCGGACGATCGGGGTTGAGGTCATGAAACGCGATCCAGTTCCTGGCTTCAATAAGCGGGCGGAGGATCGGGCGACGCAGCGAAGCCGCGCCGCCCGAAGGCCTTAGCGGATGCCGTCCTTCACGAGCGCTGCGAGCGCGTCGACATTGTCCTTGGTCAGGTAGCCGCCGCCGGTGTTGAGCTGCAGGCCAGCGAGGCCGTACTTCTTCTGCAGCACGGCGGCGACGACCGGCATGAAGCCCTGCAGATAGGGCTGCTGGTCGAGCACGACGGTGATGTAGCCGTCGCGGACGCCCTGGATCGCGCCGGAGGAAATGTCGAAGCCCGAGGTCACGACTTCGCCCGGCTGCTTGCCGGCTTGCTTCAGCACCTTGTCGAGCACGGCGGTGATGCCGCCATGGCCGGGAACGATGATCGCCTTGGTATCGGGATTGGCTTCAAGATAGGCGACGAGCACCGGAACCGACAGCGCCGGATCCTGCACGGCCTCGTTCGACCACTGCAGCTTCGTGAAGTCGATGCCCTTCTCTGTCAGCACCTCGGCCGTGCCCTTGGCGACATCCGCGCCGGGCGCGCCCTCGATGAAGGCGCCATAGACCAGCACCTTGTCGCCGCTCTTCAGCTTGCCGTTTTCGATGGTGAGGTTTGCGAGATTGCGTCCGGCACCGTGGTTGTCGAGGCCGAAATAGCTGAGATTGGTGCCGGGTAGCTCGTTGTTGTTGACCACGACGACGATGCCATCGGCCTTGGCCTTCTCGAGCACCGACTTCATGGCGTCGGTGCCGGGATGTCCCATGACAACCATCGCGTCGGGCTGCGCCGCGATCGCTTCGCTGGCCTGGACCAGCATCTTCTGCGGATCCCAGCCGGCATGCTGCTCGATCAGGTTGACCTTCAGAACGCGCGCCGCATCGCGGGCGCCGAGTTCACGCGCCAACGTCGCCGTGTCGCCGGGATTGCCGCCCATCTGGAAATAGATGGTCATCCCGGAATCGACGGCCTCGGCGGCGAGTGCCGCGCCTGGCGCGGCGAGCATCGCCGACAGAGCAAGGCCGGCCAGTCCCTTCATCAGATGTCGCATGGTGTTCCCCTTTTTCCCTTGGAAGCAGAATTTATCTTCTCGCGCGCGAGCGGAGATCCTTCAGCAACGGGACCTTGTCGGGATCCTCTATTGCCGCATTCATGGTGACGGAGACGATGAAGACGAGGCCGATGAAGAAGCGGGTCCAGAAGCCCGCGACGCCGCTCGCAACGAGCCCCGCCTCGATGATGGCGACGATCAGCGAGCCGAACACCGTGCCGACAACCTTGCCGGCGCCGCCAAAGATCGACGTGCCGCCGATGAACACCGCTGCGACGACCGTGAGCAGATATCCCATGCCGGCCTGCGAGAAGTAGGTGGTTGTTTCCAGCGTCAGCAGCACGCCGGCAAAGGCCGACAGCAGCCCCATCAGCGTGAACAGCTTGATCTTCTCGCGGTCGATGCTGATGCCGACGACCTTGGCGACCTTGAGGTTGTCGCCGATGAAGAGGAGGCTTTCGCCGAAGCGGTGGCGGTTGAGGACCATCCAGACCAGCCCGGCGACGCCGAGCGCCCACAGGAACTGCACCGGAAACACGCCGACGCGCCCGGCGAAGACGCCATGGATCAACGTGCCCTCGATATCGGGAATGGCCAGCGAGGCGCCGTTCGAGACCACCGTGACGAGCCCGCCCCACAGGAACAGCATCGCCAATGTCGCGATCAACGATGGAATGCCGAGCTTGGTCACGACGAGGCCGTTGACGAAGCCCATCACCGTTCCGGTCGCCAACGCCGCCACGAGCGCGAGCCAGGTCATGTCGTAGTTCTGGTAGAGCGCGCAGAAGACATAGCTGGCGAAGGCGACGATCGAGGGGAAGGAGAGGTCCATTTCCCCCGCGACAACGACCAGCGTCAGGCCGAGCGCGATGATCATCGGCGGCGGCACATTGGCCATGAAGCTCATATAGACGCGAAAGCCCATGAAGGCCCGCGGCGCCGTGAGCATGAACAAGAGCACCAGCAACAGGAAGACGAAGGCGATCGGCGTGCCCTCGATCTTGAAGAACGCGGCGATCGGGTTGCTGGAGGCCCGCTTGTCGGCATGCGCCATCAGAGCACCCCGTATTTCGCGTAGACGTCGCGGAGATAACCTCCGGCCCTGAGCTCATCCATCGAGTGGTCTTCGCCGCGGATCTTGTCGAAGGCGATCTTGAGCACATCCGCTTCGACCGCTTGCGGCACGACCACGGCGCCATCGGCATCGCCGAAGACGAGGTCGCCGGGTGCAACGCGGACGCCGGCACAGATCACCGGCACATCGACCGACTGGATCTGGCCACGACCCTTGGAATCGAGCGGCGCGATGCCGGCATGGAACACCGGCAGCTTCAACCGGCGGATTTCGAGGATATCGCGCACGAAGCCATCGGTGATGCAGCCGGCCGCGCCGCGAACCGTCGTTGCCGTCGAGAGCAGGCTGCCCCAGGGCGCGATACGCGAGGAGCCGCCACAGGCGAACACCGCGACATCGCCGGGCTTCAGATCGTCGACGATCGCGATCTCGAGTTCATAGGGGTTCACCCCCTCCTCGACATAAGCGACTTCCATATAGATGCCGGTGCGCGCGCGGCCGCACATCTTCAGCTGCTCGTCGAGCGGCCGGATCGAGGGCGGGAAGGCCTGATTGGTGACGCCAACCGCATCGAGCGCATCGGAAAGGACCGCCGAATAGAGCTGCTCCCAGCCAGCAGGCAGCGGAGCATTCTGATACGGCCGGAAGCTTGTATTCGCAGACATTTCGCCTCGCTTCAGAAGGAAACCTTGGAGGGGGGCGTGCCGCTGCTGCCGACGAGGAAGTCGAAATCGACGCCCTTGTCGGCCTGCTGCACGTGATCGAGAAAGAGCTTGCCGTAGCCGCGGTCATAAGCCGGCTTCGGCGGCACGAAATCCTGGCGCCGCCGCTCGAGTTCCTCGGCGGAGAGATCGACGTCGATCCGGCGTGCCTCGGTATCGAGGACGATGATGTCGCCTGTGCGAACAAGGGCCAGCGGTCCACCCAGCGCCGATTCTGGCGCGACATGCAGCACGACCGTGCCAAACGCCGTGCCGCTCATGCGCGCATCGGAAACGCGGACCATGTCGGTGACGCCCTCGGCGAGCAGCTTCTTCGGCAGCGCCATCGAGCCGACCTCGGGCATGCCCGGATAGCCGACCGGTCCGGCATTTTGCAGGACCAGCACGCTGTCGGCGGTGACATCGAGATCGGGATCGTCGATGCGCGCGCGGAAATCCTCGGCATCGTTGAACACCACAGCCTTGCCGCGATGCTGCATCAGCGTCTTCGAGGCGGCGGACGGCTTCAGGATCGCGCCATCGGGCGCAAGATTGCCACGCAGCACGACGAGCCCGCCGCGCGGGGTCAACGGATTGTCGACGGGGCGGATCACCTCGTCGTTCCAGCCTTCGGCGGCGGCGATGCGCGCGCCGATCGTGCCGCCCTCGATCGCCGGCGCATCGAGATCGAGGCGATCGGCGATGCGGCGCATGACGACCGGCAGGCCGCCGGCATCGAAGAATTCCTCCATCAGGAAGCGGCCCGATGGCTTCAGGTCGACGAGGCAAGGCACGTCGCGGCCGAGCACGTCCCAATCGTTCAGCGTGAACGGCACGCCGAGCCGGCCGGCAAGGGCAAGGAGATGCACGACGGCATTGGTCGAGCCGCCGATCGCGCCGGCAACCTTGACCGCGTTTTCAAACGCCGCCCGGGTAAGGATCTTGGAGATGCTGATGTCCTGCAGCACCAGTTCGACGGCGCGCTTGCCAGCTTGTTCGGCCAGCACCGCACGGCGGCTGTCTGGCGCCGGGATCGTGCCGTTCATCGGCAGGCCAATGCCCATCGCCTCGGTCAGCAGCGCCATGGTCGACGCCGTACCCATCGTCATGCAGGAGCCGGCCGACCGGCTCATCGCAGCCTCGGCCGCCTCGATCTCGGCCTTCGAGATCTTGCCGGTGCGATAGTCCTCGTCGAGCTTGAAGACATCGGTGCCCGAGCCGAGTTCGCGGCCCTTGTAGCGTCCGTTCAGCATCGGCCCGCCTGAGACGAGGATTGCCGGCACGTCGCAGCTCGCCGCGCCCATCAAGAGCGCCGGGGTCGTCTTGTCACAGCCGGCGAGCAGCACGACGCCGTCGATCGGATTGGCGCGGATCGTCTCCTCGACATCCATGGCGACGAGATTGCGGAACATCATCGTCGTCGGCCGCATCAACGGCTCGCCGAGGCTGGTCACTGGAAACTCGAGCGGGAAGCCGCCGGCCATGAGCACGCCGCGCTTCACATGTTCGGCCAAATCACGCAGATGGCGGTTACAATTGGTCAGTTCTGACCAGGTGTTGCAGATGCCGATGACCGGCCGTCCATCGAATAGCTCGGCCGAGAATCCCTGGCTCTTCATCCAGCTGCGCGGAATGAATCCATATTTGCCGGCGCGGGCGAACCACTCCGCGCTGCGGCGCGGACGCGCGGTCGTCGAGCTGGCATCGAGCGTCTCGGTCATTGTGTGTTCCCCCTCTGCCCGATCCATGTAACGTTAAATTTAAATCACGGCAAGCCTCTGCGGCCGCCATTTGCTTCAAGTGGTGGCGCCGGGATCGAAATGGACCGGGAGAACAAATTCCGGCCGCTCGAAGCGGCCGCTCTCGAGGCGGGACAGCATGGCCTTTCCGGCCTGTTCGCCGAGCGCATAGGCGGGGGAATCGACCGTTGTCAGGCGGGGCCTTGCATAGCGATGCGCCTCGAAACCGTTGAAGCCGACGATGCGCACCTCGTCGGGGACGCGGATGCCATGATCGAACAGATAGAGCATCGCCGCGGTGGCGATGGGATCATTGGCCCCGACGATCGCGCCGGGCAGCGGATTTGCCGCGAGATAGCGCGCCACCGCCTCCTGTACATCCGCGAAACTCTCGCTTGCCGCGGTGATCACCGTCAGTCGCGCAGCGCCACCATTGGCCGCGAGGCTCTCGCGCAAGCCCTTGACGCGCATTTCGATCGCCGGCCAGTCCTGGGATGGCACGATGGCGAGAAAATCCTCCACGCGGCGGGCGAGGAGATGATCGCCGATCAACCGGCCGCCGCCGCAGTCATCCTGGCGGATCGTGCAGAAATCCGCGCCGGGAAGGGCGATCGGCTCCTGAAAGACGATCAGCGGCTGGTCGAGATTGACCAGTTGGCGGATGGCCGCATGGCGGTCCGCATCATGGCCGGAGATCATGGCGCAGAAGCCGGCGACTTCGAAATTGCGCATGATCATCGAGGAGGAGAGCTGGTCGCCATGCATGCCCTGCACGGTCAAGGTGAAGTCGGCACCGTTGAGGACATTGGCGAGCCCTGCCACCACCTGGCAGGTGAAGAAATCGGCAAGGAAGGCCGGCGATTCGTCGACGATGACCATGCCGATTGAGCGCTGCTCGGCGACGCGCAGGTTGCGTGCGTTCGCCTGCCGCCGATAGCCGAGCCGCTCGATCTCGCGCTCGACCCGCTTCTTGGTCGCAGGGCTGACGAATTGTAGCCTCTCGTTCAGGACGTTCGAGACGGTCATGGCCGAAACGTCGGCCGCCTTGGCGACATCCTTGATCGTCGCGCGTCGCCGCGTCGGCTCCTTGCTCATGCTTGCGTCTCCATCCCCACCGATGCTACCGCCATATATCGTTAAATCAAACCCTAGCGGATTCGCGATATCATGTCCTCCTATGCTCACTATCCGAGCCTTCGCGGCAAGTCCGTCTTCATCACCGGCGGGGCAACCGGCATCGGCGCCTCCCTCGTGTCGCATTTCGCCGGGCAGGGCGCCCGTGTCGGGTTCATCGATATCGACGACACTGCGGCCAACGCTTTGATGGCGACGCTGCCTGACGGTGCGGTCTACAGCCATTGCGATGTGCGCGACGTCGCCGCACTGCAATTCGCTCTCGCGATCTTCGAAGCGGAGGTCGGCCATATCGACGTGCTCATCAACAACGCCGCCAATGATGACCGTCACCGGGTCGAGGATGTCGACGCCGCCTATTGGGACGACCGCATGGCGATCAATCTGCGGCCGCATTTCTTCGCAGCCCAGGCCGTGCGGGCTGGAATGGCGCGGGCTGGCGGTGGATCGATCATCAATCTCGGCTCGATCGTCGTCGCGATGAGCGCTGCGGAATGTGTCGCTTATGTCGCCGCGAAAGGCGCCATCCATGCCATGACGCGCGCCCTTGCCCGCGAGTTCGGACCCGACATGATCCGGGTCAATTGCGTCATTCCCGGCTGGGTGATGACCGAGCGCCAGATCAAGCTGTGGCTGGATGATGCCGGCGAGCGCCGGATCGCGGAGCGCCAATGCCTGCCCGAGAAGCTCGACCCCGACGACATCGCCCGCATGGCGCTGTTCCTGGCAGCCGACGACAGCCGCCACTGTACGGCCCAGAATTTCGTCGTCGATGGCGGCTGGACCTGAGCGGCCGCACCGCGCAGAGGCGGTCAGATCAGCCGCAGCGTGACAAAGCTTGGCGCCTTCACCGCGTTTCGGCGCGTGCTGCGCGGTCGGCGAATGTCTGAAGCGACGGTGTCATGTGTGGACAGGCGGATTGGATCCGCTCGGCGATCGAGATCAAGATAGTCAGCCTCTGACGCGCGCGGTCCTCTCTCCGGGCGATCATCGGTGGCGATGCGATGGCGGCGACCTTAGCCTGGTTCAGCGCCGTCGCGTGGACTTGCTCTCATATCGGTCACGTCTTCCAGGCAAATGACAAAAAATACGGCACCGTTCATGTGACATGAATGAATTCCGGACGAATTCCCGTGGCATGGAATTTGTTTGGGAGGGGTCTGTCTTCCATGGACCGGGAACAGCCGATGACCCTCTACAGCAAGCCCACGCGCACTCTCACCCTCGACGGAGCCCTGAAGGCGCTCGAGGCCGCCATCGCGGAATCGAAGCGGCTCGGCAAGCCGATGTGCATCTCCGTCGTCGATACGGGCGGCAACCTCCTCGCCTTCGCACGTATGGACGGATCGAAGGCGCTGAGCGTCATTTCAGCGACGAATAAGGCTGTAACTGCAGCGCTTTCCGGCGTTCCGACCGGCGGTGCGCATGCTGATGTCGAGCTCCAGGTCTCGATGGCATCCGACTGCCGCTGGACCAATCTGATCGGCGGAATTCCGGTCATGGTTGACGGGCTCATTCTCGGTGCAGTCGCTGCTGGATCGGGCACGGGACCTGAAGACCTCCAGGTCGCGCGGGCCGGCGCCGCCGTCATCGAGGGCGCCAACATGTTCGAGGACTTCGTGCCGATGGGTGCCGAAGACACCGGAATCATCCGCGGCTCCGCGCCCGATCCCGTTCGGTAATTCAAGTGGCATGAACGTTGCGTCATGTCGCTTGCAGAAAACTTGCGGCGCGAAAGTCGCCGCCAACCAGGGAACGGTGAGATGGTGACAAAACGGGTGGCATTCGGTCATTTGCGAAAGGAATTGATGGCATCGGCGCTGGTGCCGCTGCTCTTGGCCGCGGGCATCGCGGCCAGCGCGGCCGCGCCGCGCGAGAAGACGGTCATCGTGGCGCAGAGCGGCCAGGTGAATACGATCGATCCGCTCCGCTCCGACTACGGGCAGACGGACCTCATCGACAACGTGCTCTATGACACGCTCGTCACCTATGACCGCGACAACCAGATCGTCGGCCGCCTCGCGACCGAGTTCGTCCTGGCGCCCGACGCCAAGTCGGTGACGGTCACGCTGCGCCCCGGCGTCACGTTCCATGACGGCGCGCCGCTGACGGCCAAGGACGTGGCCTTCACCTTCGACAGGTTGAAGCGACTCGGCGTCGGCGTCGCGAGCCTCGTCGACGCTTACGAGTCGGCGACGATCACCGACGATACCCATCTGACGCTCAATTTGAGCCGGCCATCGTCGCTGTTCCTGGGCGCGCTCAGCAAGATCTACATCCTGAATTCCGCGCTGGTGACGGCCAATGCCGGAGCCGACGATGGTCAGGCCTGGCTGCAGTCGCATGACGCCGGCAGCGGGCCGTTCATGGCCGACGAGCGGACCGGCGCCGAGATCTCGGCTAGCGCCTTCCCGGGCTATTGGGAGAAGGTCGACAACCGGCCGGAAGCGTTCATCTTCCGCCGCATCGATGAGCAGGCGACGAAGCGCGACGAGTTGATCGCCGGCAATATCGACCTTGCCGTCTTCATCGGCGATCGCGACGTGCCGGCCCTGCAGAAGGGCCCGGATACCGCCGTGGCGCTGCCAAAGACCTCGGAGCAGACCGAGATCGTGTTCAACACGCGCACCGGTCCGACCGCCAATCCGGCCGTGCGCAAGGCGATTCGCCTTGCCTTCGACTATGACGGTGCGTTCAAGAACATCATCTCGGGCAATGGCGAACTCGCCAATGGCCCACTGCCGAACTCGCTCGCTTGCCGTCCCGATTTGCCGATCGTCAAGCAGGACCTCGCCGCAGCCAAGAAGATCCTCGATGATGCCGGGATCAAGGACCTGACAGTGGCGATGAAGTTCCAGCCGGCCAAGGAGACGAGCAAGCAGGAGGCAGCGCTGCTTCAGTCGAACCTGAAGTCGATCGGTGTCAATCTGGTGCTCGAGCCGATCGCCTTCCCCGCTTATCTGCAGAGCCTCAAGAACGTCGATTCGATCCCGCAGATGATGCTGCTCGTCGATTTTGCCCAGTTCCCGGATCCAGGCATCGTTCTTTACAAGGGCTACAAGTCGGATGCCATCGGCACCAATCGCTCCGGCTATTCCAATCCGGAAGTCGACAAGCTGCTCGATCAGGCGCTCGCAAGCGGCGACGCCGCCGCGCGCTGCGACATCTACAAGAAGGTGCAGGAGATCGTCGACGCGGATTCCGTGATGGTCGACATGTACACGCTCAATGCGCCGAACGGCTACCGCAAGGATCGCATCCAGGAGCCGCCTCCCAGCAAGGTCGTCGATCCGCTCGCGCCGATCGAGATCCGCCTCGCTCCGTAAGCGCAGATGACCCCTATGCCGGGCGGCCTTGCCGCCGCCCGGCGCCCGTTTTCCCGCCGAGTTGCCGATGTTCGATAGCCCCGCAGCTGATCCCGCCTTGCCCAACCGGTTTGCGCCCGTCCGCGCTGCCGCCCCGCTGGTGCGCTTTTTCGCGCGGCGGATCGGGCTTTCCGTGCTGACGCTGCTCGGTCTCGTCACGCTCGCCTTCGCCATGACGAAGTTCATTCCCGGCGACGAGGCGCAGGTTGCGGCCGGTCCCGATGCCGGGCCGGACCAGGTCGAGGCGATGCGCGCGCGGCTCGGGCTCGATGCACCGGCGATTGTCCAGTATCTCCGCTTCATCTGGCGGCTGTTGCATGGCGATCTCGGCACCTCGATCGTCACCTACCAACCGGTGCTGCGCGATCTCGAGCGGGTGCTGCCAAGTACCCTGGAGCTGGTCGCCATCACCATGGTGCTCAACCTCGTCATCGCCATACCCGTCGCGACGATCGCAGCGGCGCAGGGCGGCCGCGGCCTCGACGCCTTGACGCGCATCGCGGCGGCAATCGCGGCTGGCTTGCCTGTGTTCTGGGTGGCCCTGATGCTGCAGTTCCTGCTCGGCACGCTCGCCCGCGTCCTGCCGATCTCCGGACAGCGCGGCTTCGGCGTCACCGTGCCGAACTGGACCGGCATGCGCACTCTGGATGCGCTCCTCTCCGGCAATCCAAGTGCCTTCCTCGACGCGTCGCTCTATCTCGTCCTGCCGGCGGCGACGCTGGCGCTCCACTTCTCCAGCCAGCTGTTCCGTGCGCTCCGGGCATCGCTCGAACTGGCGGCGGCTAGTGATTTCATCGCGCCGGTCAAGGCGAAGGGCGCTTCGACCGCGCGCATCCTCTGGCGCCATGCGCTGCCCAATGCGTTGCCGCCGGTGATCACGCTGGCCGGAACGCAGATCGCCGACATGCTGGGCGCGGCGGTGCTGGTCGAGGCCGTATTCGCGCGCCAGGGCGTCGGCGCCTATCTCGCCAATGCCGTCGCGCAAAAGGACACGTTCGCGGTCATCGGGACGGTGCTCTTCGTCGGCGCCATGGTGTGCGTCGTCAATCTCCTGGTTGACGCGATTCTGCTGGCGACTGATCCGCGGCTGCGCGCGGCAGAACTTGCGCGGGGAGGGCGGCAATGATGGCGCGGCCTCATCTTTCACTCGGCGACGCCACCGTCTTCGTCCTTGTCGCGCTGATTCTGGCTGCCGCAGTGTTCGGCAATCTTCTGGCGCCCGAGGCGACCTTCTCCTCCGATATCGGCAATGCATTCCTGCCGCCCGATGCGCAGCATTGGCTCGGCACGGATTCGCAGGGGCGCGATGTGCTCTGGCGCGTGATCGCCGGCGCGGCGCCGTCGCTGCTCTCATCCATGCTGGTCGTCACCATCTATTCGCTGATCGGCGTCGTCGTGGCGACGCTCGCGACCGTGGTGCCGCGCTGGCTCGACGAGGGGCTGATGCGCGGCACCGAGATTGGGCTCGCACTGCCCGGTGTCATCGTTGCCATGGGCTTCGCGTCGGCCATGGGCCCCAGCCTCGCCTCGGCCGTGATCGCCATGAGCATAACCGGCTGGCCGATCACGGCGCGGCTGCTGCGCAGCATCACGCGACAGACCATGGTGGCGCCCTATGTCCAGGGCGCGCAGGTCATGGGCGTTTCGCGGTTCCGCCTGATGACCCGGCATGTGCTGCCGAACTCGCTCGACGTGCTGATCATCAAATGGTCGGGCGATGTCAGCATCACCATCCTGGTGCTGGGCGGCCTCTCCTTCGTCGGCGTCGGCGCGCAGCCGCCGAGCGCGGAATGGGGCGCCATGATCTCGGACGCGCGCAGCTATGTCTCGACCGCCTGGTGGACGGCGGCGGCCCCCGGCGCAGCGATCGCGCTGACGGCCGTCTCGTTCAGCCTGCTTGGCGACATCCTGCAGCGCCGTCTCGGCGGCGCCGGCGCGTCCGGCGGAGCGCGGTCATGAAGCCGCTGCTCGAGGTGCGCGCACTTACCATCGACGTACCGAAGGGCGAAGGCTGGATGCGCGTCGTCGACGGCGTCGATTTCTCCATCGGCGCCGGTGAGCGGGTGGCGCTGGTCGGCGAGTCGGGGTCAGGCAAATCCATGACCGCCCGCGCGCTGATGCGGCTCGACGATGCGCTGCGCATCGGCGGCGCGATCCGTTTCGCAGGCGAGGAGGTGCTCGGCTGCACCGAGGCCGAGATGCGCGCGCTGCGTGGATCGGGCATCGGCATGGTGTTCCAGGATCCGATGGCCTCGCTCGATCCGTTCATGCGGGTCGGCGACCAGGTTGCCGAGGTGCTCAGGATTCGCGGCGTCGGCCGGGCCGAGGCGCATGCGCGCGCTGTCGCCATCCTGGCCGAACTCGGCGTCCGCGACGCCGCCAGCCGCTCCGGCGCCTACCCGCACGAGTTCTCCGGCGGCATGCGCCAGCGCGTCGTTCTCGCAATGGCGCTCGTCGCGGGCCCGAAGCTGCTCGTCGCCGACGAGCCGACCACGGCACTCGACGCCCGCATCCAGCAGCAGGTCCTCGATCTCATCGACGACGCTGCGGCCGATCGGGGCCTCGGCGTCCTGCTCATCACGCATAATCTTGGCATCGTCGCGGGCTTCGCCGATCGCGTGCTCGTCATGTACTCGGGCAGGATCGTCGAGGAAGGGCCGGTCGAGCAGATCTTCGCCGCGCCCGCTCATCCCTATACGCGCGGGCTGATCGCGGCCGTGCCGCGCGCCGACATGCGTGTCGACCGCCTGCCGCCGATCGACGGCGCGCCGCCTTCTCCCGCACGGCGCCCGTCTGGCTGCGCCTTCCATCCGCGCTGCCCGGTCCGGCTGCCGGTCTGCGTCATGACAGCGCCGCAGCTTCGCCCGTCGGGTGGCGGCTCCGTCGCCTGCCACCTCGCCGCGGCGGAAGAGGCGATGGCATGACCGGTCTTGCCGTCACGGATCTCTGCAAATCCTACCCCGCGGCCGGCGGCGGCCGGCGCGAGGTGCTGAAGGGCGTCTCGCTCAGGATCGACAAAGGCGAATGCGTGGGACTGATCGGCGAATCCGGTTCCGGCAAGTCGACGCTGATCCGCTGCGCGCTTGGCCTCGAGAAGCCCGATTCCGGCCGCGTCGACTACGAGGGCAGCTTTGTCCATGAGGCGACAGGCCCGGACCTGCTGCTGTTCCGGCGCGAGGTGCAGATCGTCTTCCAGGATCCGTTCGCCAGCCTCAATCCGCGTATGACAGTCGAGGAACTGGTCGGCGAGGGACTGCTGGTGCACCGGATCGAGCCGTCGCGCGCGCGCCGGCGCGCGTGCGTCGCCGAGTTGCTCGGCCGTGTCGGCCTCGAGGCGGACGCCATGCACCGCTATCCGCGCGCATTCTCGGGCGGCCAGCGGCAACGCATCGCTATTGCCCGCGCGCTCGCCGTCTCGCCGCGCATTCTGGTGTGCGACGAGCCGGTCTCGGCGCTCGACGTGTCGGTGCAGGCGCAGGTCATTAATCTCCTCGCCGACATGCGCAGCGCGCTCGGCCTCGGCATCCTGTTCGTTGCGCATGACATCGGCGTCGTCCGCTATCTCTGCGACAGCGTGCTCGTCCTCGCCGAGGGCCGCGTGGTCGAGGAAGGCCCGACGGAAACCGTGTTCGGCGATCCGCAGCACGATTACACGCGCGCGCTCATGGCGGCGGCGCCCGTTCCGGATCCGGCGGAAGCCAAGGCAAGGCGGGCGCTCCGCCGACAACAACGCGAAGCAGCAAGAGGAAGCGAGCCATGAGGCTGGGGGTCGACGGACGCAAGATACCTGAGGCAGCGAAGCGCGGGCCGATCGGCAGCCTCGAGCATGCCGGCGCGCTTGGCCTGGACGGGCTGTTCTTCCGTACCGTGCTCGATGTCAGCCAGCGTCTTGATGGCGGCGAACTCGCCGAGATCCGCGCCGCGGCCGATGGGCTCGGCCTGTATCTCGAAATGGGGCTCGGCAAGGTCAATCCTTATGCGATGCCGGAGGCGCCGGAGCTGCGAGCCGCTGGCGACGGCGACACCGTGCTCGGCTTCCGGCGGATGATGGAGGCCTGCGCGGCGATCGGCTGCCGCGAGCTTTGGGTCGCGACCGCCAACTACAAGGGCGCCTATGTCGGCCGCTGGTGTTACGACCGCTTCCGCACCGATGTCAGCTGGGCCGAGCAGCTTGCCGCGACGGAGCGCTTCCTCAAGATCCTCGCGCCGATCGCCCGCGATCTCGGCATCCACATGAATATCGAGACGCATGAGGAGATCACCTCTTTCGAACTCGTGCGTCTGGTCGAGAGCGTCGGCCCCGATGTGACCGGAATCGTCTTCGACACCGCCAATGTCCTGCAGCGCGGCGAGCACCCGACCTGGTGCGCGCGCCGCATCGCGCCCTATGTTCGCCAGACGCATGTCAAGGACGGCTATCTCGGCCATGCTCACGGCGGCCTCGATTTCCAGATGCGGCCCTGCGGCGAGGGCATCGTCGATTTCGCGGCGATCCTGCCGATCCTCGCCGCCGCCAATCCGGCGCTCAACCTGACGATCGAGAACACCCAGTCCCAGGACGACAAGCCGGACAGCAATGCCGTGATTCATATCGAGATCTTCGATCCAGACTGGCTCGCCGGCCATCCCGATCTTACGGTCGAGGAATATGCCGCCTTCCACGCGATGGTGCTGGACTACCAGCGGCGTGTGGCGGCCGAGTCCATCGACGGCATCGCCGCCTATGCGGCGCGGCCGTTCGGCTATGCCGAGGCCGTCGCATCCATCGAGGCCGGCGCGCGCCATATTCGCGCTGTCTGCGATGCCGCCGGTTTGCCGCTCGCGGAGCGCACACGATGACCGGCATCATGAAGACCGCCATGCCGGGCTATGAGGCGATGGATGTGCTGGCGGCGCTCGAGGCGGCGGCCGGATACGGCCTCGATGGCTGCCTCTTCTCTCATCTCCTCGACGTAGCGCTCGATCTCGACGCGGGAAGGCTGGCCGAAGTCAGGGCACGCGGCGTCGAACTCGGCGTCAAGCCTGCCGCCGGCATCGGCTGGATCAATCCCCATCATCTCGACCGCGCCGCGGCGCTCGTCGCGCTCGGCGGCGGCGATTATCGCCGCGGCTTCGCGCGCGCGATCGAGGCCGCTGCCGCGTTCGGGCTGACCGATCTCTTCTTCATGATCAGCCTGATTGAGGACCGCTTCGACACCGATCTCACATGGTCCGGCCAGCTTGCGGCAAGCACGCGGTTCCTCGCCAGCCTGGCGCCGATCCTGCGTGCGAACGGCGTCCGCCTGCTGCTCAAGACGCATGAGGAGATCACGACGCAGGAGATCCTGCGCGTCATCGAGGCGGTCGGCGAGGATGCGATCGGCGTCGCGCTCGATCCGGTCAATGTCATGGTACGCCTCGAGGAGCCGCTTGCCGCGGCGCGCCGTGTCGCGCCCTATGTTCGGCAGGTCCATCTCGATGACGCCATCATCCGCTTCGCGGGCGATGGCATCCGCCGCATCCTGCATCCGCTCGGCCAGGGGCAGATCGACTGGCCGGGCATTCTGGCTCTCGTCGGCGCGGCGCCGCGCTTCCTCGAGATGCATCGCGGACAGTTCGCCATGCCGGTTTTCGAGCCCGGCTGGCTGGCGCCGCAGAGCGATGTCGTGCTGCCCGAACTTGCGGCACTGCTCGAGATGGCGGTCGCCTCCGGCGATGCGCCGGACGCCTGGAACCAGGACCTGCCGCTCACCCGTCTGCCGGCGACGCTGGAGGCGCTGCGACCATGAGCGGGCAGGACGGGTTCATCGACGCGGCCATGCAGCGCGCCATCCAGCTCTCCGCCCATGCGGCGGCGATCGGCAACGAGCCGTTCGGGGCCGTGGTGCTCATCGGCGACGAGATCGTCGGTGAGGGGTACAATCAGGCGCGACAGCTCCTCGACCCGACGGCGCATGGCGAGGTCCAGGCCATCCGGGACGCCTGCCGCAAGCTCGGCAGGCTCGAACTCGACGGCTGCGTCCTCTACACCTCATGCGAACCCTGTGCACTGTGCATCGCAGCCATGGCGGGTGTCGGGATTCGGAAGCTTTACTATGCGGCAACGCTCCAAGCATGCGAGCAGCTCTTTGCGGGCGCTCCGGCGCTCGGGCGGGCAGCGACCGATGTCGCGACGCTGCGGGCGGCTGCCGGCGCGCCGGGCGGCGGCGAAGTGATTGCGTCCGCGCAGCGTAGCAACACAGAGGCGCTCGCAGTGGTGGCAGACTGGGTCAGGAAGAAGACGGCGATGGAATCGATGAGGGAGGCGAGCATCACACGCTCCGACAACAACCAGGGAGGCGATGCGTGAGCGAGAAATCCCAGGATCGAGAGGTCCAGCAGCTGCAGGTCGACGCGCGGATCCGGCATGCCCGCATCTTGAAGGGTATGCGGATGCGCGATCTCGCAGAGCTGATCGGTTGCGACGAGAGCATGATCTCGAAGATCGAGACCGGCAAGGTGGTGCCTTCGCTGGTCATGCTCACCAAGATCGTCAAGGCGCTCGATCGCGACATGGCGTCGTTCTTCGGCCTCGAGATCGACGAGCACAAATTCGTGCAGCGACCGAGCGACCGCACCATGGTGCCAAACGATGCGCTGCGCAGCGGCAGCGGCGTCGTCTATGAGCGGCTGGTGCCGCCGGCCGCCGGCAATCTGCTCGAGGGCAACATCCACCATGTCGAGCCGGGTGGCGGCAAAACCGACTCGATCACCCATCAGGGCGAGACGGTCGGCTATCTGCTCGAGGGCGAGATCGACCTCGAGATCGACGGCACCGTCTATCGCGCCCGCGCCGGCGACTCCTTCTTCTTCAAGGCTTATCTGCCGAGCGGCTACCGCAATGTCGGCGACACGGTGGCGCGCATCCTCTGGGTCAACACCCCGCAGGTCCATTGATGATATCGCCGCAAACGCCGGCGACCCGCGGCCCGCTCGGGCTCGACCGGGCGCAGGACATCGCTGCCGCCGTCGCCAGCGGCGCCATCTCACCCGTCGAGGTCGTTCAGGCCGCCCTCGACGCCATGGACCGGCTCGATCCGAGCCTCAATGCCTTCTGTACGCCTGCGCATGACGAGGCGCTCGCCGTGGCGCGCCGGCTCGAGGCTCGCATTCGCGCCGGTGAGGCGGCCGGGCCGCTGGCCGGCGTGCCGGTGGCCATCAAGGATCTCATCTTCACGCGTGGCCTCCGCACCACCTTCGGTTCGCGGCTCTATGCCGATTTCGTCCCCGACGAGGACGACGTGGCGGTGGCGCGCCTCCGGGTCGCCGATGCGATCATTGTCGGCAAGACCAATGCCGCCGAGTTCGGCTATGGCGGCTTCGGCCACAATCCGCTGTTCCCGACGACGCGCAATCCCTGGGACCCCGCGCTCACCTCGGGCGGATCGAGCGCCGGCTCGGCGGCTGCTGTCGCGGCCGGCCTCTGCCCGATCGCGCTCGGCAGCGATGGTGGCGGATCGGTGCGCCTGCCGGCCGCCTTCTGCGGCATTGTCGGGTTCAAGCCGACGATGGGCCGCATTCCGCTCTGGCCGGGCTGCCGCGACCCCCGTTTCGCCGGTGCCTCCGGATGGGAATCGATCGAGCATTACGGCGTCCTTTCGCGTGGCGTCGACGATGCAGCGCTGATGTTCGACGTAATGGCCGGGCCCGATCCCCGCGACCGCCTGTCGCTGCCGCGCGTTGCCGAGACGTGGCGGACGATTGACGCATTGCCGCGCGGGCTCAGGATCGCCTTCGTGCCGACATGGAGCGGGGAGCCCCTCGATCGCGCTGTCGCAACGCTTGCCGAGCGGGCGGCAGCGCGTTTTTCGGCCGATCTCGGCGCCGATGTCGAGGCAGTCACCGCCCCATTTGACGATTGCATCCATGCCTATCGAGCGATCGTCGCGATGGAGACCGACCTCACGGGGCTGCGCGCCCGCATCGCTGCCGCCGCCGCCGGCGTCGCCGTCTCGCGTCCGCTGTCGGCGCTGCTCGCGGCGGAGTGGTCCGGCGATCGCTTCGCCGATGCGATCGTCGCGCGTAAGCAGGCCGTCGCGGCGATTGCCTGTTTCATGGAGCGGTTCGATCTGGTGCTGACGCCGACCGTTCCGACGACAGCGTTCCCGATCGACCGCGACGGTCCAGGCTCGATCGACGGGCAGCCGATCGACGACGACGCCTGGACGCCGGCGCTTTTCCCTCTGAACCTGACCGGCCAGCCAGCAGCGAGCGTGCCGGCCGGATGGACCGGCGAGGGCTTGCCGGTCGGTTTGCAGATCGTCGGCCGTCGGTTCGACGACAGCCTTGTCCTTGCCGCAGCGCGTGCTTTCGAAACGGTGCAGCCATGGCATCGCCGGTATCCGCCGATATCGATCTGGAGCGAGGACCGCTGACATGCCAGACCTGCTGAACCATCGGTTGCGCAGCGGGCCTCAAGGGGAGGCGACACTGCTAATGGTGCACCCGCTCGGCGCCGATCTCTCCTTCTGGGACGAGTGCGTTGCGCGGTGGGGCGATCGCCGCGCAACGCTCGCCGTCGATCTCCGCTCGGCCGGTCGCTCGCCGGGCAGCGACAGCCCGCCGACGCTCGACACGCATGTCGCTGATCTTCTCGCGCTGCTCGATGTCCACGGTATCGACCGCGTCGTCGCCGTTGGCTGCGCCATGGGCGGGGCGGTCGCCGTTGCCCTTGCTGCGGCTCTGCCTGGCCGTGTCGTCGGGCTCGTCATGGCCAATCCCGAACTGCGGCTCGATGATGGCGCGCGGATCCGCCTTGCCGAGCGAGCCGATCTGCTGGAGGCCGGCGGGCCGGAGGCGGTGCTCCCAGCGGCGGTCGACAATGTGTTCGCCGGCCTCGACGATCCGGTGCGCAAGGCCCGCTATCTCGCTGCTTTCAGGCAACTGGACGGACGGCGCGCCGCCGCCTGCATCCGCGGCTTCCTGTCAGCCGATGTGACGACGGCAACGGCCGCGATCCAATGCCCGACGTTGCTTGTGGCCGCCGTGCACGACATGCTTGGCGGCCATGATGCCGTTGGAGCGATGTGCAGATTTCTGCCGGCCGCACATTGGGCCACGTTGGCGGGAGCGTCGCATTTCGGCCCTTACCAAGCCCCCGCCCAATTCGTTGACATCGTCGAAGCCTTTCTCAATGCGCTCTCGGACGATGGGCCAACGCAGGAAGGCAAATTCGGCAGAAGTCCCCCCATTGAGTGAGATTGACCCTTGCAGCGCAGCAAGAGTGGAAGTGTCTCGCTGATTGCAGCCGGCCGGAATATCGGAGAGCAAGCCGTAGCTTCGGGTCAGAAGCAGCGCTGCAGCCGATGTGTTTCTCATCGGTTAGGTTGGCGCGCTTCCGATGCGACTGCAGTCGCGGTGCGTTGCCAGTCGAGCCGCCCCAAATCGGCAGGTCTGGACCGCAGCGAACCGGCGCGGGCAGGACGGGCCGTCCCGCGCCGGAAGCAGACGTCGCGGCCTAGATATTCTGGCCGCCCGACACCTCGATGCGCTGTGCAGTCACCCAGCGGTTGTCGGAACCGAGCAGGCTCGCGACAGCGGGGCCGACATCCTCCGGCAGGCCGACGCGGCCGAGCGCGATGATGCTTGCGAAGGCCTCGTTATAGGCCGGCGTGTCGCGGACGGCGCCGCCGAGGAAGTCGGTTTCGATCGCCCCAGGCGCGATGGTGTTGGCCGTGATGCCGCGGCTCCCCAGTTCCTTCGCCATATAGAGCGTCAGGATCTCGACGGCGCCCTTGGCAGCGGAATAGGCGGAGAAGCCGGGATAGCTGGCACGGGTGAGGCCGCTCGAGAAGTTGACGATCCGTCCGCCATCGACCATCAGCGGCAGCAGCGCCTGGGTGAGGAAGTAGACGCCCTTCACATGGACGTCGAACAGGGCGTCGAACTGGGCCTCGGTGGTCTCCGTGAAGCTGGCCATCTCGCCATGGCCGGCATTGTTGACGAGATGGTCGAAGGTCTCGCGACCCCAGACGTCGGTGAGCTTCGAGCGAACGGCGTCGACGAAGCCCGGGAAGCTGGCGGTGATGCCGGTATCGAGCTGCAGGGCCACCGCCTTGCGGCCGAGCGCCTCGATCTCGGCGACGGCGGACGCGGCGTTCGCGGCGCCGTTCCGATAGGTGAGGATCACATCGCCGCCATGGCGGGCGATGCTGATGGCGGTGTTGCGGCCGAGGCCGCGGCTGCCGCCGGTGACGATCGAGATGGTGGTCATGCGCTTGCTCCTTGATCAGCGTTTTCGCTGGAGAAGCAATCGCAGAGGCGCGGCCGGCAAAGTTGCCGGATGCTCGCCAATTCTTGCCTGATCGTCCGCGACGCTTGAGTGCCCTCGCTGGGCGGACTACCTTGAGGCCATGACCCAGACGCTCCTCGCCACAGCCACGCGCTTCGCCGAGGCCCATGCCGGCGAACACGGCGTGGCCATGACTCCGGTGCCCGGACTTGCCGTGGTGCGGGAGACGATGCCGACCGCGCTTCAGTATGCGATCAACCGGCCACTTGTCGCCCTGGTGCTGCAGGGCCGCAAGCACGTCGCGATGGGCGCCAGTACTTTCGATCTCCATACCGGTGAGTCGCTGCTGATCACCGCAGACGTGCCCACGGTGAGCCAGATCACCGAAGCCAATCTCGCCAAGCCGTATATCTCCATCGTCTTCGAGATCGATGCAGCCGTGGTGGCTGAACTGGTCACGGAAATGGGTGCGGCTCCGTTTCTGGCCGGCACCCCGATCCGGGTCGACCCGACGGAGAGCGAGGTCGCCGACGCGGCGCTGCGCCTGTTGCGGCTGGTCGACAGGCCGGCGACGATCCCGATTCTCCAGACGCAGCTGCTGCGCGAGCTGCATTTCTGGCTGCTGTCCGGCCGCCACGGCGGTGCTATCCGCGCGCTCGGGATCCCAGGCAGTCACGCGCAGCGCATCGCCCGCGCCGTCAACCTCATCCGCTCGGAGTTCGCGGCGCCGCTTCGTGTGGAGCAACTGGCCAGCGCCGCCGGAATGGGCCTCTCTGCGTTCCATGAGCACTTCCGCGCCATTACCTCCCTGACGCCACTGCAGTTCCAGAAGAAGCTTCGGCTGATCGAAGCGAGGCGCCTGATGCTGTCGGCGGGCGAACCGATCAGCAACGCCGCCTATAGCGTCGGCTATGAGAGCGTCCCCCAGTTCACGCGCGAGTATGGACGGCTGTTCGGGGTGACACCCGCCCGCGACCGACGGCAGCAGTCGGTGGCCTGAGCGCCCGACATCCGCTCTTGGCCAACTGCTGGATCCTCGCGCCTTGCCGCTGCTTCCGAATGGACTTCAGCGCGTAGTGAGCACCCCCTCCAAGCATGCTCGTAGCCTTTCGGCGTTGATGCCCCTTACAGTCGGTGCGTGACCCCTCATGCCGTCTTGCGCTCGCGGTGCTTGGCAGCTATCGGCGGACCTGAACGCCCTACCCCAGAGAAGCTGAAGATGTCGAGACTGACAACTCCCTCCCGGAAGCCGCCGGAAGCCAAGGACGAACTCGTCAAATGGCTCAATAAGTGGACCTTCGACCGGTTCGTGACCCTGGCCTTCAATAGCGCGGCGTCTGGAAATGGGCTCTCGTACGAGTCCGATCGGCAATATCAGTTTCTGCGGAAGAAGCTCCGGCTCTGGGACGCCTTCATGAACCGCGCTCTCCTGGGAACCAACTGGCAGAAGACGTCTGACCAACTATTCTGTTTCTATTTCCTCGAAAAAGCCAACGTCAACCCTCACTGGCATGGTTTGATCCGCTTCTTCTCCAACGATGAGGACGAGATCTCGCGCCAGGCCGACATCTTCGACACGAGAGCACAGCAGCTCTGGGTTAAGCTGGTGCCCTCTGGCACTGTAGATATCCAGCCGATCGACCTTCAACTGAGCGTTGTTGAATATGTTGCAAAGTCCGTCCCATTTGGTGTAAATTGGGATCGCTTCATCGTTGCTGACGAGTTCGGCAAGGGTTGAAGACCAGGAGCCGCGAAGTTGCCGGCCGCCAAGCGGTGACAACCAACAGCCTGCGATATCCCCCATAAGTATTGATCATCGTGCCAGAAATGGCGCGATGGTGTTCTATGGAGGAAAGACATCCCAGACGACCACCGGCCATCCGACGACGTGCCACAGCGAACCGGCTCCAGCACTTAACTGGTGCAGGCTGCT
>NZ_JAIUIE010000023.1 GCF_020165495.1 Mesorhizobium sp. BR1-1-16
GTTACCCTTGAAGGTGGATGTTCGGTACGGGTAGTGATGGCCGTCAACAAGCGAGAGTTTGTCGGTCTCAACGCTCACGTCGCTGCGGGGTGACGCAGGTTGACAAAAGTTTACATTAAGTTGACGCCGACGAAAAAATCACGCCGATGTAAACCACCTGTGCGCCCGTGGCAGAGCCTTCACGGGCAATGATCCCGCATGAACACTGCGCTTCCTCCTGGTGTTAGGGCGAGCTCAGCGATCTGCAGGACAAAACTGCGGACTCGAAGCGATCCATGATGCATCAACGCAGAGAAACTGAGGCAGAGCCTACTCGAATAGGTATTCCAGAGCTCATTCCGCAGACGGCGCAGTGGCGATCATCGCGTCGAGGTCGCTCACTTCGAGAGCACCCGGCGCATTGTCCCTGGCGCTCGTGCTGTCTCTTGATGCTCTGAACGGTCTACCGGTCGATCTGTTGGAGTTAAGTCCAATGACGACGGCAGCGCTCAGGCGGAGTTCGCACAGGAATTCCATCCTCCACATTGCAGAGGGCGCGCCTTGGACGGCGTGCCTGCAGCCTCCAATGATACTAAGCTCCGCGACGCAGTTTCATCCGAGTCGTCGCTTTCCTGAGTTGCCTGATGTATCGCTTCACGTCCGCCCACAATGAGCGCCCGGCGCATAATATTACGATTGAAGGCGTCGACGACGGTGCCTCCACAAAGTCGCTCCTGACGGCGCTGGTTCGGCCCAATCTCTACCAGGTCGACGCTTCCGTCTCCTCGCTGAGGTTGTTCGCTCGGCGCCGCGCCATTCGCGCCAAAGAAGTGACTGTGGCGATGACTATCGATGCCAGCCTGGTCCTCGGACAGGGCCGCGAGGTCTCGGCAGGACGATCTGCTCCGTGCGCGGATGTCGTCCTCGGCGGTTGGAGTGGCACATGAGCGTGGGCGAGGTCATCCTCTATGCGACCGAGGACGGCGCGGCGACTATCGAGCTCCGCGCCACCGACGGCACCGCCTGGCTGACGCAGGCGCAGATGGCAACGCTGTTCAATTCATCGCCGCAGGCCATCACGCAGCTGCTGGCGGCGATCTATCAGGAGGGAGAACTGGACGAGATCCGAACCTGTAAGCAGTTCTTACAAGTTCGCCAGGAGGGCGGTCGGTCGGTCGAACGCGCGCTGAAGCACTACAATCTCCAGGCCATCCTCGCTGTGGGCTACCGTGTCCGGTCGCCGCGCGGCGTGCAGTTCCGCCGCTGGGCCAGCACGGTGCTGGAAGACTATCTCGTCAAGGGTTTCGCGATGGACGATGCGAAGCTCAAGGGCGCTCGCACCGACTATTTCGACGAACTCATCGAACGAATCCGGGACATCCGGGCGTCGGAGGCGCGCTTCTACCATAAGCTGCGCGACATCCTGAGCCTGAGCGCAGACTACGTGAAAGGCGATCCCGGCGTCGCGACCTTCTACGCCACCATCCAGAACAAGATGCTGCACGCCGTCACCGGCCATACGGCTGCCGAGCTGATCGTCGCGGCGCCGACGCGGCCAAGCCGAACATGGGTCTGACGAGCTGGAAGGGCGGGCGCGTTCGCAAGGGGGACGTTTCCACCGCCAAGAACTATCTCGGTGATGCCGAGCTCTCCGAGCTCAATCTCGTCGTGACCATGTTCCTCGACACCGCGGAACTGAGATCGAGGCGCCGCCAGGGCATCGTGCTCGCGGAATGGGAGACCATCCTCGACGAGTTCATCCGGTCCAACGAGTTGCCGCTGCTCCGCGGCGCTGGCCGCGTGAGTGCCGATGCAGCCGAAAAGACGGCGCATCGGCTCTACCAGGCGTTCGAGCAAAGGCGGATCTCCGAGGAGAAGGCTGCTGATCAAGCCGTGCCGGAGATTGAGGAGCTGAAGCGCATCATCGATGCCATCGAGAAGACGCGGGGACGAAGGGAGCGCTCCTAAATGTCGCTCCTTCCCTGACATCCGCGACATGCTGACCCTCCAGATTAGGCCCCTCCGTGACCGCCGACGGTTGAGCGGGGTAGCCTGAGAGACATTGTCCGGTCCGCGATTGACCACATCAAGCTCGACCTTCACAGATCGAATGAAAGTGAATATAAACGCTCTTTCGTATCCAATATCCAGAAACATGGACTGTATTTATATTAAGCCATTCTATAATCCCCAATTATATATTGCTATATATGCAATACAATCAACGTATTTCGGGACATTTCGACTAGATGAACACACCCTCTTCGAAGCCATACGCCGACACGCGTCTCACCAAATTTCTGCAGAAGCGGGTCCTCGAGCTACGCCCCAAAAAGACCCAGGCCGCCATCGCGACGGAAGCAGGCTTCACGAACGTCAACATGCTGGCGATGGTGAAGTCCGGCGCGTCGAAGTTGCCGGTCGATCGCGTTCCCGGTCTCGCCAAGGCGCTCGATTGCGATCTGCGGCTCCTCGCTCGGCTGGCGCTCGAGCAGATGGTGGGCGACACCAACGCCGCCGCTTTGATGGAAGCCTTCGGCACGGTCGTCTCCAGGAACGAGATCGCCTGGCTCGAGGAGATCAGGTCGGCATCGGGTGGCACCGACCCGTCCCTGACGGCGTGAGCTCGCTCGGCCATCAGGGGGACTTTCGGGAAATGAGCCGGGATACCATGAGACCCGGTGCCGCGGATGACGATAAGCCCATTACTCTGACGCGCAACGAGGCGTTCTGGATCGAGGTCATCCGCATGGCGTCACATGATGCCGATCCGGCGCCGACGCTTGCGCTGGTCCAGAAACTGAGGCTGCTGTTCAGCCCTTGTCGATCGAGTTCGTGATCGACGTCGTGGGTACTGGAGGGGTGGGCGCTGTGGTGCCGGCCTCAGCCGATCCCCAACGCCGTATTGTGCGCCCATGGCCGCATCCAATCACACAGACGCGTTGGTCGTCAGCCGCCAACTGATCGCGGCAATCGCTGCCGACCGCAACCGGCTGACCTGCTTCAGGGCGTTGCCGAGGGAAGGGTCAAGCCGCCCAAAGCCGAGTTCGTCCAAGACGGCACCTCTCGTGAGGCCCCGTGCCGTCATGATGGGCCGGATCCTATCGATCGCCCACGGTTCGAGAGGCGATCGACGGTATCCGCCGATGGTGCCGCGCTCGCAGCAGGCGCGAGCACTGTTGCCGGAGTGCCCCACAGTTCGACGGCCCTCGGCTCGGCGCTGGTGGCCTTTCGCCACGCGTTCTACGGTTTCTGCAGGCGTGTCCTCCGCTTCTTGAGGCCGGCTGCAATGGCGGCTCGGTCACCGAACCGAACTCCCCGGCCTGATAGTCCGCAAACAGATGAGGGAAGTCGCGCTCGGTCCAGCCGAGATAGTCCGCGCTGTCGCGCCTCTGCTCCGCCGTCGCTCGCCACATCATCAGTCCGCCACGGTTCTGGCGTCCTTGGTACTGGACCAACCGCCCGGACTGCCACCAGCGCGCGACGCTGCCCCCCATCTGATCGTAAGTGTCCAGGGTTAGACTCCACCTGGAGTAGATGCATCTACCTGAGACCATCGGATTACCGCCAACTCCTTCAACGTTGAGTGCGGCACGCCGGTAGATCCATCTATGATCGCCGTGCGGATATCGGTCCGCAATCGGTGGCAATGGTCGACCGAACCTCAACTGCGACACCTTTCCCGAGCACCACCGCCGCAGGGGAGCCAAGTAGTCTGGACGAACCTCCTGAGGAGCGATTGACTTCCCTGCCGAGACCAAACATCTACGATGATGTTGCGCCCTGACCACCTAAGATCTGCTGAAGCGAACATATCCGCTCCTGAAACCCCAGGCACTCTGAGGTTGCAGGCGCCTTGACCGTGACATCGATAGATCCCCGCGGATCGGTCTGCCTGAGCGCAGCACCAGGGAAGCCGCCACAGAGAGGGCCATTGGATCTGGCGAGCTATGGATGATTGACGGAGAGCGCGGGGACGGGGAACGGCTCACTGCAGCGCCAAACTTGCGGGACGCGCCGGCAGAAAGGGCGCACACAGACTGGCGTCCGACGGACGCGCAACGCCGTCTCCACGAGCGCTGCGACGAGTTCGTGGACCGATCAGGGGTCCGATCTACAGATCGGGGCTCTCAGCAATGCGCTTCCCCCATCTGAGAAGCGAAGTCCTAGAACCGCCATGAGGGCGCAGGGGGATGCCTGCCGGTGCGCCAACGCGGGGAATGGCTATCCTCCTCTGTCGATCGATAAGTGGGAACAGCGCGAATTCTTCAACCAGATTACACGAGTACCGGCCCACAGGCTTCGCATGAGATCATGCGTTTGAGAAGCTACGGCTCGACCGGAGCAGTGATCAGACAGTACGGTGAGCGATAAGTCAGTAATGACTTAGTGTAGTTTGCATACGTATTATTACTTTCGGGTCTAGCGCGGGTCGGCAATGCGATATATTCGTTGAATCGCAAATGGCCGTCGATTTGATTGGCATGAGTGTTTGACGGAGAGGCGCTTTGAACACCGACGAAGGCGGGAATGCCTATACGAGTGAAGGTTCTGGACGCTGAAGGCGGTGTGTTGGTCGTGAGTCCTGAAATCGACCTCGCGTCGGTGATGCAACTCACTGCAGGATCTGATCTCTACCTCGAGGTTCATCCGGATGGGATTTTGCTGTCCAAGCTGGATCCTCGGCTGCTTCGGCAGCTCGCCTTCGCGCGCGAAGGCATGGCGCTATCGCAATACGCTTCGGGAACTCGCGAAATGAACGAGCCTGTCTGGCTGCTTCCTAAGCTCGTCGAAGAGATCCACGCGCTGCAAATCGAGGAGCACGGCGGCGCGCCAGGGATCCGCGATCGGGGACTGCTCGAATCGGCGCTTGGCGGTCCCGCGAACGGCTTCTCCTGTGGAAGCGATGACCTCCTCGACATCGCTGCGGCCAATGCCTTCGGCGTCGTGCGCAACCGCCCATTTATCGACGGCAGCAAACAGACTGCCTTCCTTTGCGCATATGTCTTCCTCCGGCCCAACGGGCCGATGCTCGTCGCTGAGGAGGCGAGTACGACCGAAAATGTGGTCGCACTTGCAGCTGGCAGCCTTAACGAGTTCGCGATCGGGCTGAGGCAGGGCAGCCTACGGATGACGCAACGAACGCTTGCCCAATCGCTTTGCACTTCGTCAGGCCCAGGCAAGATTTCCAAATCGCGGTAGGGCCGGCCAACAGCATCCATTGGACACCTGTCGGTCACCCGGAACTTTACCCAGAAGGCGCTCATGTCACCCGAAATCGATGAACTGGAAAATGTCTTCCGCAGCATCCGGCGCAAGCTCAGGCACGTGATCATCCTTATGGCCATTCTGCTGATCTGCACCACGATCCTGTTTGTGAAAGTGGTCATCCTCGATTGAGGAGCCCTCGCCTTCGGACCGTGGCAGCCCGTTCTCCGCGGCCTGAGGCTGGGACCTGGCGGCGAAGTGTATCCAGATCATCGGCGCGGCGACCGGGAGGAGCACTTTCGTGAGCCAGTTGATTCGATTGGCGGTGATTAGCTCCGTTAGGAGGCCGACCAAGAGAGGCGCGGGTGGGACCTAAACGCACGGACCCAGCGGCAAGCAGTAGGATCGACGCAAGCCGTGCACTTTGTCGAGCAGCCCCCCCGCTGTGGCAGCTGTTAAGCCAACGGGACCCTATCGCCACTCCGTTACCAACGTCAGCTTAGGGCCCTCATCTCGGACGTTCGGACTGGGAATCGGGTTGCCTGAACGCGGCCGTCGTAGGCCTCGCCTAGACAGCCATGGCATTCTTGCCAAGACATGCTGTGGTTCAACCATCCTCGTATCATCACTGGCGTCAATACTACTTGGTCAGGCGTCATCGCTTGCTTGAGCCTGAAGTATCACATGGGTCTCGTACACATCTCTTGATGCCGCAACCAGCCAAGCCAATCGACCGTCGTAGGGGCATGTTGACATGCTTGAGCGACGGACGTCGCTGCGGCGACCTCCTCTGACGAGGCGGCGCAGTATAAGTCGCAGCCTTCTGGGCCGTCAGCGAATGCTGAGCCAATGGTAGAAGAACCCAATCGCTAAGCCTTTGGATTTAGGCACCGGCCGCGCCATCCGTCCTTCGTCCATCACGATCAAAAAGTGAGGAAGACGAGGATCGTCAAAGGCTTGCTCACTGCTGATTTCCCGTAGACTTAGCCTCAACGGCGTTGGGGATGCACACATGAAAGGGTGAGCAAGAGATTGTGGACGCTACCCTGGGCGCTCAATTCAGGTCGAAGCCCAACATCTAGCTTGGAGTCACCCTTCAGGGCGAGCGTCCGGTGGAGCACCAAACAGGGCAATGAATCCAGCCATTGCCAAAATCCTTCCAATCGTAACAAACTGCCACAAAAGAATGATTTCAATTGGGAGGTCCGCGCTTCTCGCGTTTGCGCTAGGCAGCTAAAGAATGGCTCCGCCAGCCCTGCTCGCTCTGCACTACGCCATCACACGAGGGACAGCCAATCTCGAGCGGTTCACAACAGAATTGCCGCAGAACTCGGCTAAACGCGGGCCTTAGACTTCGGTACCGAGAATCCCCTAAATAATCGGTGAGGGCGCAACTTTCGCACTTGCGGAATTCACGCCCTGCGACAATTTTATCCTTCGCCCATTCGGGCGTAAGGTGGCGAGAGGCTTACCGGTGTATCGACTATCTAAAGGCGCCATCTCGAAATACATCCGCGGAGAGTGTCGCCGGCGTCTGCGCCTTGACCTCTACGCAGGCGTCGAGGCACGCCGCCGGGCGGATGCTCCCGACAAGGATACCGGACGCCCGGGGCTGCAGCTGATCGCCGACCAAGGTCGCCGATACGAGCGTGAATGCTATTTCACAATTACAGACATCTTCGGGGCTGACGCCGTCCGGCACGGCACGCCGAGACTATACGCCCGAGAGGAAGAGCAGGCGTTTGAGGATCTCGCCCTTGAGGCAGCGCTCGAGCACCTGCTGACACCGGGACATTTTGCCTTCGAAGTTCTCTATGAGGTCACGAACGGGTTCATCGCCGAACACGCGCTGACAGACCTGGTATCGGGTGGGCAGGGGGTATCGCTGAGCTTCGGCGCCAACCGGCCGGACATCCTGTTGTCGATGGCGCCGACCGGGAAACCCAGGCGTGTCGTGGATGCCGCTGGGAGGGTCATCGAGATCGATGCCGACGATCTCAGGGTTGGACTTAGGATCATCGACGTCAAGCTGTCCGAGCAGCCGTCGCCGGCGCATTTCGCAGAGCTAGCCTATTACGGCATGACCCTGGAGGGCTGGTTGGCGGACAAGCGCTACACCGACCGCTTTGTTGTGCTGGCAGATGCCGCCATCTGGCCTGGCTCGCATGAGGGCTCGGCCATTCGCCAGCTTGAAGCAGAGGAGATGGGCCGCGGCTCGCGGTTGCGGGACAGGCCGAGCTATTACGACCGGTTCGAGACGGACCTCGAGGACATGCCGGCAGAAGTTGTGCTCGGCCGCGTCGTTCGTTTTCTGGCGCATGACCTGCGCGAGGTGATTGCGCCGGCGGACTGGCGGGACCTACCGCTGCACATCAACAGCCGCTGCATAGGCTGCGACTATCTCGGACTGCCCTGGACCCGGTCGGGCAAGGAGCTGGACAGCATTGACCAGAGGTATTGCTCGCCCACGGCGGACCGGGAGAAGCACCTGAGCCGTATTGCGGGACTAACTGAAGGTGCGAGCGGAAAACTATCCTCCGTCAACGTCAAGAAGATCGATGACCTGGCGAACCTGTCCCCCGGTAGCAGTGTGTTCGAAACACACCAGAACTTGAGGGCAACGCGGCACATCGTTCAAGCGAGAGCTAGCACGCTTCAAAGTCGGGGGGAGGCCCGGCTGCCGGACCGTACGGGCACCTCGGCGATTATGCCGCGCTTCAGCGATGTTCGCGTGGCGCTGTCGGCGGATTTTGATGTCTCGACCGGCATCAGCTTCGCTTTGGGCTGCCAGGTCGAGGCCTATGTTCCGACGTCGGTCAGGCACGATCCAAAAACCGGCGAGGTAATGCGGACGGGCTGGGGCAAGGTACTCGTGGATGGCCAGTTCGAGCGCTGGCACCAGGCACGACTGGTATCGGACAAGACCGTCCGCGCCGAAGGCGAGGTCTTCCTCGATTTCCTCACCCGTCTGCGCGACAAGGTGCTCGACTTCTGCGACCAGATTACCAAGGCCCGCGACGAGATCGTCGGCGAATCCAACTACAAGCCCTCGATCCAGTTCTACCTCTGGGACATGCTCAATTTCGAGCAGTTCTGCCGGATGATGGGCCGGCACCTCGAGTTGATCCGAACCGCTCCTGTGGACAAGAAGAAGCGTGGGTCGGACCTCTCTCCCATGGCTTGGATATTTCCGCCGGAGGAAGTCGTGCAGGAGGCCGAGAACGTCGAGCGGAACTCGCCGATCACCATCGTCAGCGAAATGGTGCGGTTGCTGGCGGCCGACATCCCCTACCACTACGGCCAGGGTTTCATCGCCAACGCCTACCGCATACCTGTCGCCGCGGACCGGAGGGTCTTCGACTTCAGACAGCATCCCTTCTTCGCCGATCCGCTATCTGACCAGATTCCGTCCGAGCGTGGACACGAAGTGTGGGCCGGCAACAAGAGTCCCTTCAAGGATCAGACGCCGGACGACTTTCAGGAAGAGCTTCGTCGAGTGGTGCGGGAGCGCCTCGGCGCGACGCTGTCGGTGGCAAACCGGCTCCGGTACGATCTCGAGCAGACCGAGGACACAAAGCTCACCGCCGAAGCTCCCTCGATCGAGCGGGTGTTCGGAGACGGCGACAGGTTGTCGGCCGTCGCTCAGGACCTGCAGGTCATCTACCAGCATGCACGGTTGATGGATGCCGCGCAGACGCTCGAGGTTGACCTGCAGATGGCAACGCCGCCGTTCGAGCGTGAGGCGCGGTTTCAGAGCGTCCGGCTCGTAAGGCGGCTGGAGGACGAGGCCAGGAGGGAGGAGCTTCAGCGGCAGCGACTTGGTGCCCTGGTGTCAGACGACGCCGTCTGGGTATTCGAGATGTCGGAACGGTCCACCGAGGCCAAGGTCAAGCAGGATGAGTTCAACCTCTCCTTGATGCCCGAAGACAGCCTGCACATGCAGCATTGGACGCTCGGCAAGCTGGCAAACACCTTTCCCAATATGAGCCAGCATATTCCGGACTGGCGTCTTCGCCAGAAGGTGCGGAAAGCCTGCAAAGTGTCTCTGATCAGGTTCGACCGCGTTCGCCGAATCGTAGTCGTTGCTGCCGATGGCATCCTGTACCGCATGGTCGACTACGGCATCTTGGATCTGACGTTTGAGGTCGGTGCGGGGAAGGCGCGATACGGCATCATAGATCCGCTTCACATCGACTACTTCGTCGGGCCGCGGCTGCGGCCGGCGCTGAGCTCGATCGGTGTGCCCCAGATCTCCGTCGACGATCCGCTCGTCGATGCGCGGAGGGTCATTCGGTCCGGCGGCGCGGCGCCCCGTATCAAGGAAACCGGCAGCGCGGCCGTACCCTTTATCTGGCAGGCAGACATTCTTGCCCGGCCGGTGGTCAAGGACGTTAGTGCCGGTCTCGGCACGCTACCCGCGCTCGTGAGGGAGAATCCGTCTCAGGTGACGGCAATCACCAATGGCCTGACACGGCGGCTAAGCCTGCTCTGGGGGCCTCCTGGGACCGGAAAGAGTGAGACCTCGGCCGCATTGCTCGTGGCGCTGATCACCCAAGCCCGCAGCGAGGGGCGGTGTATCCGCATTGCGATCACCGGCCCAACCTGGGTGGCTGTCGACAACGTGATGCGGAAGTTGCCCGAACGACTCAAGGGACAGGACGTTCTGTTTGCGCGGCTCAAGTCGCCGGATACGTCCGAGGCCGGCATTGATCCGATCCTTCGCGACTTTGTCGTCCCGACCAAGATCGGAGACGCAGTTGCGCAGGAGTTGCTTTCTAGACTCGAAACTGGTGGCACGACAGTAATTGGGGCGACGGCGCAGCAGTTGGGTAAACTCAGCCGGTTGCGCAACAAGGACGATCCGCAGTCGTTCATCGACTACCTGCTGATCGACGAGGCGTCGCAGATGGACGTGGCGCACGCTTCCGTAACGTTCAGCGTCCTGGCCGATGGCGCCTGCGTGGCCGTGGTCGGCGACGACCTGCAGATGGCGCCCATTCACCCGATTGATCCGCCGATCGGTGCCGAACACATTGTCGGTTCGATCTATGATTTCTTCTGCAAATACCGGCACGGCCAGACCAATCCGGACGGCAGCCCCCGCTTCATCGCGCCAACCATGCTTGATGTCAGCTATCGGTCAAACAGCGAGATCATCGAGTTCGTCTCGACAACCGGCTATCCCGGACTGACGGCGAAGTGCCCGGATCAGCGGATGCTGCTGTCGACGCCTGTTCCGATCGCTCGCCCGGCCTCGGTGCCGGCGGAGCTTCCATGGTCGGACCAGATTGCCCGGATCCTCGATCCAGACCACCCGCTCGCCGCCGTGGTCCACTCTGACATGTACAGCAGCCAGCGCAACGACGGCGAAGCCAGGCTTGTGGCCTCCCTTGTCGCAGGCCTGCACGGGCGACTGGTGGATCCCCAGACGGGCCGGCCCTTCTCCGGCGCGGCCTTCTTCAAAAGGGGCGTCGGCATCGTCACACCTCATCGGGCGCAGCAGTCCGCGGTTATCGAATCCCTGATGCTGGCACTGCAACCGGATGCCGATACCGCCGAGGAGCTTTTCCGCTCGGTCGATACCGTCGAACGCTTCCAGGGTCAGGAAAAAATGGCAATGTTCGCTTCCTTTGGTCTGGGCGACGGTGACCAGATCGCCAGCGAGGAGGATTTCCTCTACAACATCAACCGCTTCAACGTCATTGTCTCCCGCGCCAAGACCAAGATGGTTGTTGTCCTCAGCCGCCGCCTGGCCGACTACCTTCCCAAGGACATCAAGGCGCTGCGGGATTCGCGGCTCCTGAAGCATCTTGTGTATGGTTTCTTGCGTACCGGAACGGCATTCTCGATGCCGGGGCTCGAGGACCTCGGTGAGTGTGAGTTGAGGGTACGATGACGAGTGGGCTGCCGGAACAGTCTCTGCTGGATGCCGGTATACTACCAGTAGGAGAGATCGCGCAGATTGCGAAACGGGAGGGGGTACGCCCGCGACCGGCGTACCAGTCCCATAAATGGTTCGCCCGCCGCCTCGCAGCCACGGCCAGGTCCCTCGCCGTTGCCGCAGCGACCCCTTCCGATCGGAACTTCTGGTCAGCCTACTATGGCGAGACGAGCTGTGAAGGAATCTCGGTCCTCGACCCGTTCATGGGGGGCGGTGTGATGCTACTCGAAGCATCGCGCTTGGGTGCCGACATATACGGCACAGATATCGAGCCCGTGGCGGCCGCGGTATCAAATTTCCAAGGTCGGCTCAGCAAACTTCCTGACCTCACTTCGGCGCTCGACACTCTCAAAGACGCGGTCGGATCAGAACTCGAACACTATTACAGGGCGACCGACGCAGAGGGAAAGGACGAGACGCTCCTCCACGCCTTCTGGGTCCAGCAGCATACTTGCTCGAACTGCGCGCACACTTTCGATGCGCATCCAAGCTTCCGCCTCGCTTGGAATGACGACGCCAAGCGCGAATGGATCGTCTGCAAGGACTGTGGGGAAGTCACGGAGCGCACCATGGCCCGGAAAGGGCATGTTTGCGCCTGTGGCAAGAAGACCATGCCGAACTCTGGCCGGCTGGATCACGGCGCTGCGATCTGCCCGTGCTGCGGTCAAAAGGATCGGCTGATAGATGCCGCGAAAGTGAGCGGCACGTCTCCCCGGTTCCGTCTCTTCGCCGTCGAAACCATTCCCGCAGGCGCCGAGAAGAAATACGCCAATACCCTCCGGCGAATACGGGCGGCCACCCCAAAGGACGTCGCTGTCTATGAGGCGGCCCGGAACCGGTTGCAGGCGGAACTGCAGCGCGACCCCGAGTTCCTAGCGGCCGGACCGATCCCGAAGGAAGGGCGAAGCGACAATCGCCTCGTTCAGTACGGCTATGCGGACTACCGCGACCTGTTCGGAGCGAGGCAAAAGCTGCACCTGGGTCTGCTGGCGCGGGCGATCGGCAAGCTCGACGGAGCAGTCGGCGATGCCATGAAGGTCGCATTCTCCGATCACCTCACCACCAACAACCTGCTGTGCGCCTATGCAGGCGGTTGGCGCCGGTTGACCGGGCTGTTCTCAATCCGCGCCTATCGGCATATTGCAAGACCGGTGGAACTCAATCCTTGGCTTGAGAAGAACGGCAGGGGGACGTTCCCCAACGCAGTCAGGGCCGTGCAACGGGCGGCTAGGGCGATGCGCGAGGCAACTGAGCCTACGATCGCCGACGGGGTGCGAGCAGTGAGGTGGTTTGAGCCCGGCAGCTGGGACGTTCGCTGCCAGGACGCTCGCCACCTTTCCCATATCGCCGATGCGTCGGTCGACCTCGTCCTGACCGATCCTCCCTATTTCAACTACATCGCATACTCCGAACTTGGCCACTTCTTCGTGCCCTGGATGGTCAGGCTCGGGATGGTCGGCCCTGAGCACCTCCCGGCGTTCCCTGCCGGACAACTTGCCAAGCCCGGGGCTGGGCTCGATGCCGCCAAAACATTTGGAGAAAGCCTCGGGGAGGCACTTGTCGAGGTTCGGCGGACCTGTAAGCCTGGCGCCAGGGTCGTATTCACCTATCAGAACCTCGACGGGCGAGGCTGGCAGTCCCTTGCTTCGGCGTTAGCCGTGGCAGGCATCCGCCCTGTCCGGATTTGGCCAATGTACGGTGACAACAGCGGCGGGCTCCATAAGCGGGCCAATTCCATCTCATGGGATTGTGTCGTGCTGTGCCGGCTGGAGGAGGTTGGTGTGGTTGGGCCGATTGCGGACCATTCGCAGGCCGGGGAGATCGACGCCGAGTCCTGGAGCGAACATCTCAAGCAGGCCGGTCACAAGCTGGCGCCGGGCGACCTCCGCAACCTAACGCACGCTGCCGCGATGGTCGAAGCGTTCAACAGCGCCTGCCGTGTTCCAACGGTGCCGCTGGCGGGGCATGCCGCCCTGGCGGTCTGAACGAGCCACCGGCGAGAATATCGAGGGGCAAGGGCAAAAGGCCTGACGACCACTCCGGAGAAACCAGGCCACCCTTGAGTCTACCTGCGGCTCACCCCGTCAGAGCCATTGTTCGTGCCGTAGCCGAAAGTGTTGTCGACCTTGTGCCGTTGAACCCAACCAAGGCGGAAACCGGGGAAGAGAACTGGCGCGATCAGGTTACCGAGCGGTCCAACGAGCATGACGCAACCCTGCGTGAGCGCGATCAGGCACTCAACCCAGCAACCACGATTGATGGCGTAACTGCGCAACTGGCCCAGACCCTTACACAGCACTGCCCGGACGGCCCCGGTCACGAGATCTACTTCCTCGACGATATGGAGATGACGTGCCCCCGGCTTTTTGGCCCGTTTGGAATGATCTGATCCCAGGAAACTGGACCGCTTTGAGTTAGAGTTTTCCGTGTCCTGATCCCTTGGCTGGGAGGAGCGGAAGACGATGAAAGCGAGCAAGTTTTCGGAAGCGCAGAAGGTGTTCATTCTCAAACAGGGCGCCGAGGGCGTGCCGGTGGCGGAGATCTGTCGCAAGGCCGGGATCAGCCAGGCGACCTACTTCAACTGGAAGAAGCGCTACGACGGCATGACGCCGCCGGAGATGCGACGGTTGAAGCAGCTTGAGGACGAGAACGCCAAGCTGAAACGGATCGTGGCGGATCTGTCTCTCGACAAGGAGATGCTGCAGGACGTCATCCGCCGAAAAATCTAAGGCCTGGTCGCAAGCGCAAGCTGGTGAGCGTGATCTGCGAGGAGTGGAAGGTGTCGATCCGGCGGGCCTGTGGGGCCCTCGAGTTCGATCGCTCGACCTTCCACTATCGGTCACGCAAGCGCGATCAGGCCGGGATTGAGGCAAGGATCAAGGCCATCTGCGAGACCCGTGTGCGGTATGGCTATCGCCGCGTCCACGTCATGCTTCAGCGCGAGGGCTGGGACATCAACATCAAGCGAACGCACAGGATCTACAATGAGTTAGGTCTGCAACTCCGCAACAAAACCCCCAAGCGCCGGGTCAAGGCGAAGGTGCGCGAGGATCGTGCGCCGGCGACGCGACCGAACGATGTCTGGGCGATGGATTTTGTCCATGACCAGCTCGCCGCGGGCAAGAAGATCCGGGTCCTGACGGTGGTCGATACCTTCTCCCGGTTCTCCCCGGTGATCGACCCGCGATTCAGCTATCGGGCGGAAGACGTGGTCGCAACGCTCGAGCGGGTCTGCGCCCGGACGGGCTATCCGAAGACGATCCGGGTCGATCAGGGCAGCGAGTTCGTGTCGCGTGACCTGGACCTGTGGGCCTATGCGAAGGGCGTCACGCTCGACTTCTCCCGGCCCGGCAAGCCCACCGACAATGCCTTCATCGAGGCTTTCAATGGGCGCTTCCGGAGCGAGTGCCTGAACACACACTGGTTCCTGACCCTTGCCGACGCGCGGGAAAAGATGGAGGATTGGCTCAGATACTACAACTGCGATCGGCCGCACTGCGCCATCGGCCATAAGCCCCCGATCACGTTGCAGAACCCCGGCGGTGCCGCCAGCCCACCGCCGTGAAAGAGGCAGGAAACTCTAGCCTCAGGTGGTCCAAAGATTGGGACCGGATCAGGAACTGGAATTTTCCAGTTCCGGCTGGCCCAGAATCGGGGTGCACGTCGCGGTGCGCCAAGCATCGGAAATTTTATCCCTCTCGATGGTGGCGGGCATCCGCTTCCGACCCAGCAATGACCAGCCATCGGCACGGTCAAGCTTGGGCGTTACGGGTAGATTGTGTTCAAGCAGGAAGAGGCACGCTTGCCCCTTGGTCTCCGGTGGCGCATGAGCTGCTTGAACTGTAGGCCGTTTGAGGTCTCCTGACAGTGCAGTTCACCAAGAGCCACGTCCAGATCGAGTTCACGGGTAAAACGATACGCCCCGGAATGAGCCAGCGCATACTGGACTACAGCGGCGCGGTGCTCGGCGAGCCCCGCCACCAGATAGTCTGCCAGTTTTGGCGACAAGGACTGTTGCCAGTCGAACAACACTCGCAGCGTTCGAACAAGAGTGCCGACTTGGTGCGGGTTCGCCTCGAGGTTGATGTCTACGATGCCCTGATGGAGGTTCGACCAGAACGAGCCGGAGCGGCTGATTGTCGATGTGCGGCAGTGATAAAGAATGGCGTCACAATCAAAGAACGTGGTTTTGACGAGGTCGGTAAGCGACTGAACCGCCACGAGCCCGGCACTGACCGCCCAGGTTCTCTCCAGTGCCCAGATGTCGAACTCGAACCGGCCGTATCGAATGCGGTACCCGCCGAAGCGATTAACCTCGGCACCCATGGGACGCAGGACGTTCTCAAGGACTCCCGCCGGTGTATCGACCACCAGATCGACGTCAGAATTGAAGTTTGCACTGCCAACACGAGCAAAATCTCTGGGCAGGCCCCCAAAGATCGCGACCTCACCGAATCGGTCAAGGTGGTCAACGAGGCGACCTATGTCGTCTCCTTCGCTGCCGCGAATGAACGCGGCGATGCCGGCGCTGAGGTGTAGATCGTGCTGGTCGGCCGACTGCATCACTTGGCGCCGCGCTCCCTCAAATCCTTGAGAAGCGATACAGCGAACGAGTCGGTCATACCGGAGACCATGTCGGTCATGAGCTGCAGCTCGCGGTAACGAAGAGGCATTTTGTTGGTCTCGCTCACCGCAACACGGCGATAGTTCTCTGAGATCCGCGAATAGACGTAGTTCGAGAGCGGCGGCCGCTTGGCGTTGATATCGGCTTCGTCTTTCCGATCTTGGATTGCTGCCCAGAAAATGTCCATGAGACCATGGATGGTTTGATGCCCTTTGAGCTCTACTTCGAGTACCTGACGGTGATTGTAGATGTGCGATTTCGCGAACTTCTTCAGGCATTTCCAGAGCTGAACCGACCGAGAGGCGGCCATCAGCTCCCGGTTGAACTGGCCTTTCATGATCGGGTCGTAGTTAGCGACGAACGCGTCCGTCGCTGCGACGACCATCTCGCCTATGCTGGCGACACGCCACATCTGCAGCGTGATGTCGTCCAGCTCGGCTGCCGAAAGAGAGTCGTGCCGGAACTCCTCGTGCCTTTGTGTCGCTTTCTTGACGATTGCATCGACAACGGCGTCACCTGCGCCATGATGCTCGAGATAGCCGATCAGGCTATCGAAATTGACCAGCCCCTTCTTAGCTGCATCCTCGATGTCCACGACCGAGTAGGCGATGTCGTCACAGGCTTCCATGATGAAAGTCAGCGGATGACGAACCCCTTCCGAAAGCCCGGTGACGCTCCAGACTTCCTTGGCGATATCTGCCTCGGACTGAAAGAAATTGAACTTCTTTCGCGCCAGAACGCCGTCGTCAGTCTTGTCGGATGATGAGGGGTACTTCATGAGCGCGGCGAGGAACGCATACGTCATATTGAGCCCAAAATCGTCGTTCACGATCTGGAGCCGCGTCAAAAGCCTGAAAGCCTGAGCGTTGCCTTCAAACTTGAGAAAGTCGAACTTTTCGGCCTCGTTGAGGCCGCCGAAGAACTCGCCGCCTAACTCGTTTTCCTTGGCCTCCATCCATGAACGGATGGCCGCTTCGCCTTGGTGGCCGAAGGGAGGATTACCCAAGTCGTGGGCCAGTCCGATGGCTTCGAGCAGTGCAGGAAGATTTCGCTGGGCATTCACCGCTTCCGGGAACGAGACATTGTCACGGTGCTCGTATACAATGGCGGTGCCGATGCTGCGCGCCATGTTTGCGACTTCATGACTGTGGGTAAGACGCGTGCGAACGCTGTCATGCGCCTCGAGTGGGAAGACCTGTGTCTTGTCCTGCATTCGCCGAACAGGTGTAGAGAACAGGATCCGGTCGTGGTCGCGCTCGAGCTCCATTCGGTGCTCCACCGGCTTGGTGTGCTGAGTTGAGGGCCCCTTGCCGCCCTTGGCCCGATCTTTGCGGCGCTCTGAGTTTAGAAGGTGCTCCCACTGCAGTGCCGGCAACACGTCCCCCGTTTTTTGTTTACGTTTCGTTCTCATTTTATCATGCCGATTCGTCGGCCGAAATACCATAGTGCATTGAAGCACCATTTCGTTAACCCAGCCACCAACGGTCGTCGCTGGCAATGGGATGTGAATCGGCGTGGTAGGGTGCTTTTTGCACGGACATCGAGCCTGGACCAAGGCGCTCGTGCCGCACCGGGAAGAGAAATTGCTAGTGTACCGATTCGCCGACGAGCGAAGTGGTGGCCATCGACCCGCCGCGCGCCCTAGGCAAGCTGTAGCCGTTGCGGTAGCCGACAGCCTGTGCCTTTTTGTCTGAATCTGTCGGGTCGCTCGGCCGTCGTGAGGTGGCGAGATGATGGATCGTTCGAGCAATGCATTGGGGCGGCCCGGCCGAGGTATGTGTCGCGCGAACTCAGGTTTGACCTAGAAGCGTCTCAAGTCGGGTGAGGTGGACCAATGAGCCGCAATATGCGTGCCTGGACGTGCCGTTTGGGCCAGCCACTTGGTCGACGAGGCGCTGGAGACGGTAGACGATGGCTCGCGGCGCAGGGAGGTAAATGCACTCGCCATCGCTTGTCGCTATGCTTCTCAGGGAGCGACAGACTTGTCGTCCTCGAACACGTGGCAGTGCAAATCCGCCACCACGTCGCACGCCCGGTTCTATGTAAAGCCGCCTAACCCCTTAGGGCCACAGATGAGATTGGCAAGGCTCTCCGCGCAATGGCTGCTTTCTATGGGGCCTCGACCAAAAGCTGCCGGACCGCTTTCGGCCCCATACCGGACGTCAGACACACCCCAAAGACCTTGCCAAGATCAATCTCGTGCTCAGCACGTGATCGATCAGACGGGGCACGATGCGGCGGACCGGCGCCGGACCGCGTAGCAGACTCAATTGCTCGAAGAAAGCCGTTGGCCATCGAAGGTGATTCCATGCGGAACTCCGACATAGCCGATATTTCCGCCTGGGCGACAGTGGCTGATCGCTTGGTCAATTCCTGTGTGCCGATCCTTGCGAGCACCGAGCCGGCACCGAAGCGCAATCTCGACGACCAGATTGACGGGTCCGCGAAGCAGGCCGACAAACGTAGGCGCCACAAATGACGCGCGCGGAAGGCCGGCAAGTGCATACTTCTTTCAGTGCGCCGCCAGTTGCCGCGCAATCTCTACCTGTGAAGGAGCCTGCGTCTTTGCTTTCCAAATCCCGCGTTGCCGGCATAGTCCGTCCCGTACCGGCCAATCCCACCCGCGATGCCATCCTTGCGGCAATGGCGGCGCATCCTTCGTTTCGCGCGCATCCATCCGAGACGAAGAAAGGTGGCACCAAATATGTCGCTGCCTTCCGCGCCCGCAACGCACGGACGTTGGCCTTCGACAAGGCGGCTGCGAGTAAGCAGCCCATCTGGATGGTCGACGAGCCCGCTGTTCGCGCGCTGCTGGAGACGCTACGCGTGTCGTTCGACTATTATCCGCCCGACAAGGGGCGGAACAGCAATCTGGCCAAGCTCTCGGAGTTCGAAGCGCGGGGCCTGCTGAGAGCCTTCCCGAACACGCAGAATGAGGCCATCGAGATCGCCGAGGGCGTCGCCAGCCTGTAGCTCTGCTGAATGCTCGTGGCTATCCGTGCGCACGCAATGGCAGCCGGTTGTTGCGCCGATGAGCAGCGGTTAGTCCGTTGTTCGCCGTCGGGCGCATCTCCCTGAGTAGGTATCGGACGAATGCCCCGGCGGAGCGCAAAGTAGGGCGCCACGGTCCCTTCCTGGCCCGCGCAACGGCTCGTCGAGCCAGCAGAAACCTCCTGCATTCAGCGATGCGGAGTCGCTAACCGTGTCATCTACAAATCTCGCTTGACGCGGCCACGTGTTGTGACAATATACGGTCACAGTCACGACGGAGGCCGAGATGGGCATGAGCGACGCGGAGCGGAAGAGAAAGTCGCGCGAGCGGCAACGGCAGGCCCTCAAGGTCGCGCCCGATCAGGCCGCAGCCTATCTCAGGCGCACGTTCGCCCGGTTCCTCGACGAAGAGGACCTGAATGATCCCAATTCGCTGTACGACCTGATCGGCGCCGAACTCACGGGCGTCGGCATGCAGCCTCCAAACTTCGCCGATGAGGACGAAGTCGACACGCTTGGCGAGAGGTATGTCGGCGACCACGGCTCGACCGGATCGACCGCCAAGGCGGAGCGAGCGGTACACGCCCTCCGCGTGAGCGCACAGCTCCTGTCGGTCTTGATCAACACCTACAAGATCAAAGAGATTGACGCCCGCCTCGCCGAAATCGAGCGCGCCGATCTATCCGACCCTGCGACGAGGAAACAGGCGCTCGCCGACGTTGCGCGTCTGTCTGAGCTCCGGCGACGCCTGGATAAGGAAGTTCGTCACTCGTTCAAGGAAATTGCCGTCAAGGGCGAGTGAGCAAGAGATCGCTGCCGATGCGGCTGGCACCGCACCGGCAGTCACCACCAGCACCGTGAGGGCTGGCTCGTTACATCGTCAACTTGGAGAAGACAATGTCGTCGGAATTTAACAGCAGCCCGACCAGTGCGGCAACCGATTGCTTCACGATCGAGACTGTCGGGCGGAAGGCGTTCTCCGGACGCCTTATGGAACTGATGCACACGGATCGTCCGGCCGGTGCCATCAAGGCCGATCGTGAGTTTGAGGACATTTATTGGGTCGAGGTGTTCAACTCCCCGGACGGCCTCGTCGTCGCGCTGCATGAGTTCAAGTCCGACCCCGAGCCCTGGCTTGACGTAGTTCACGTGGTGCGTCCGGTGGCTCCGCAGTCGGAAAGCGTCACGGGACGTGACGGTTACGTCCTCGCGAAGGCTCTGCTCTACGCGATCGATGCGATCCAGCATCTGCCTCGGGAGATGCAGGAGCGGAGCGATATGGTCGATATGTGTGCGCTGGCCCGCGCTGTTCATGGTGGCGGTCTCGCGGACGCCCTGATCTTTGTCGAAGCACACACTGGTCGCGAGATTGACCTTTGGCCCGACGACGAGGATCGGACTGCCGCGAACGCCACTCGTGCGCGCATCAATACGGCAAAGGCGGCGTTCGAAGCAGCGAACAAGGACTTCTATGACGCCCATCCGAATGCCCGGCCGTACTGGCAGCGCAACTCGGCGACCGATCCTTCGTCCAACTCCTCGGCTTCCGCCTCCGATCGTGAGGACGCCGCGTGAGCAAGCCTCTCCCTAACAGCAAGGCCCTGTATCGCCTCGGCGTAAGGGGCCGTGCCTCGCTTCTCGAAGGCCGGGCGGTGCACCTCAAGGAGGAGATCTCGAGCATGCTGCAGGCCGGCTCTCACTGGCGCATGGTCGACAATGTCAGGCGTCGCCTGCGGCGCGTCTACAAGGCTGCCGACAGGTTCGGCCACTATGTCGGCCAGCCGTCGACGGGCGTAACCTCGCCGGCGTACATGCGGCTGCTGGAAGGGGCGATCAGGCGGTACCCGCTCGTGGACATGCCTGTTAATCATCATGATGATCCCGCCGATAAGCCTCGCATCCGGGTGAAGGCGATCAGCCGGCACACCTGCACTGATATCGCCGCCTAGGCGCGGTCTCCTCAGGCGCGTCCGATGAGGACCGGGCGCGTCCCCCTCTGACGTCTCGCGGAGCCCACGGCACCGCGAGCGTCGGCGGTCGAATGCGCGCGTCTGCGGCTCGGGTCAGCCCGTGTGCATCTCCGCTCGTCTCGTCGCTATAAATGCTTGCCGGAAGCAAACTTCAAAGGACTGCAGCATGCCCTTCGGTGTCGAAATCAATGTGCGGAAATACGTCGCGGCGAGGGACAAGGTGGCCCTGCTCGTCATCGAGGATCCGGCCTACTCGCCGATCTTCCAGGCTCTCGAGCGCCACGTCGCCGCGCTCGAGGTAGCCAACGACCCGGTCGCACGCGCACGGATCATCGCCTCCAATCACAAGGCAAAGGACTGAACCACCTCGGCCAAGTGCTCGAGCGATGCGCCGTCGCCATACTTCTCACGGCTCAGGCGATGACCGAAGAGGTCGCGCCTGATCCGGTCGTCGACCCGCGCTGCCAGCATGCGGTCCTCGAAGGAATGCCGCAGGCTATAGAGGCTGTGTTCCGGCGTCTGCAGCAGGCCGTTCTCTCGGAGGTACTTGTTCACCGTATCGGAGAGAGAAGGGCTGTCCCGGTAGCGCGGGGAGCCCTGCGGACACGCCTTGAACGCCTCGAGGCTCACCCCCACGAGCGGGATGCGCCTCCGCGCACGCGGGCTCTTCAGCTGGCGCCCCTCCGGCTCGATGCTGATGTGCGGCACATTGGTGTCGAGGTGGATGTGATGTGGCAGCAGGCCGGCGCCCTCGCTAGGGCGATAGCCAGTGTTGATCATGCCGAGCAGGATGCAGCGCGCCTCGGTGTTGAGCCCCGCCAGGGCGCCGTCGGCGAGAAGCCTGGTGCGGATCCATTCGACGGAAAATGGTGGCCGGGCGTCGCGCTCGCCCTCCTTGAAGGACAGGCCCCCGAGAGGGAGGTCGAGCTGCAGCCGCTTCATCCTGTTCACGGTCTTCAGGATGTCGCCGATGTGGATCAGGTCCTTGTTGGCGCTGTTCGGCGTGATCCCTTCCGCGAGGATCCGCTCCATCCACCACTCGCGAAAGTCGAGCATGTCTTCGGCGGTGATCTCGCGGAGCGGCTTGTCGCCGATGAGCTCAACCAGGTTGGTGATGGCCTTCTTGCGCGGGTTGCGCCAGCGGCGGACCTGGTCTTCGCTCTTGCCGAGGGTCTTGTCGGCCGCCAGCGTCCAGTAGAGGTCCAGCGCCCGCGTGATGGTGATCGGGGGAGGCGTCGCGCTGCCAAGCACAGCCGCGGCGACCACCAGGTCGGGCTTGCCGTTCCTGACCGGTATGGCGTCGACCCGTGCGATCAGTTCCTCGGCCGGAAGCTCGGCGACCCGCTTCGCCGGCAGGAAGCGGAAGCCGCGCGTCTCGGCAAGCTCGCGCGCGGCGGCGAAACGAGCCTCTGCATCCTTGCTGTCGCCGGCGAGCCGCGCCTCCCAGGCTTGCACGAGCTCATTCCAGAGCGTCAGCGCCTTGCTGCGCGCGACCGTCTCGGAGTCGGTGTGCAGCGAGAACCAGACGACCTTGCGCGGCTCGGTCCCCCGATAGCGGACCGGCACGCGGCGCTTCAGCTGGTAGACGCCGCCCCGCAGGACGAGCTGGATCTCCTTCGCCACAACGCACTCCTCGACCAATCAGAAACGACGTGAGACTAAGTCGAGGGGTAGCACAATGAGTAGCGAAATGGGTAGAGAATTGAGGTGCGTCCGATCGCGTCGATTGTCAAAATACCAAAACTATTAGTTAAATCAGATGCTTGATTCTGGTGCGATGATGTTGAGTGGCGGAGGGAGCGGGATTCGAACCCGCGATACGGTTTCCCGTATACACACTTTCCAGGCGTGCGCCTTCAACCACTCGGCCACCCCTCCGTTGCGCCTTGCAGCGCTGCCGTTGGCGTCTCCCGCGGTTTTGTCGCCGGGACGCCGCGCGGGCTGTGGAACAGCCGGCCGGACGAGCGGTGCGGTATCACGAAGCGCTGCGGCGGCGCAAGGGCGCACGTTCGGTTGGCACCCGACGGTGTTCATCATCCACGTTCCGCGTCGTCATAGCACCCGTCCTCTTAACCGCCGGCACATGAACGACGCTGCCCCGGACCAATCGAGGGCGTCTCGCCGACGACAGCCGCAATCTCACATGCCGGCTCGATTGCCGCGCATCAGCGCGATCGGCAGGCGTGTGCTTTCCGCCGGAGTGCGCTTGTCGGGGATAGCCCTCGTAAATGCGGTCGCATCTCCTAGGTCCTCGCCCGGTCCCGACGGGGAGGGTTGTGCGCCGGTTCTCCGCTCGACATCGTCATGCTTGGCCTCTTCCGTCTAATGCGGCATGATTGCCAGCCGCTCCGGCAGAGGTGGGCGCGCTGGAGTTATTCCTGATGTTTCGTCTTGTCGTGCGCCTTGCGGGCTTGTTCGCCCTCGCCGGTGCCGTCATCGGGCTGGTCGTCGACGGCACCAAGTCAATTGCGGCTTCTGCGCTCGTGCTGACACCGCTCGGCGAGGCCTGGCTGGCGGTGAGCCCGGCGAGCCTCGGCCGTGCTGAGGCGGTCGTCGAGGCTCATCTCGGCCGCTTCGCCTGGGATCCGCTTGCGACAGCGCTGCTGGCGCTGCCGGTGTGGCTGGTTTTCGGCGTCCTTGGCGCGCTGCTCCTTTTGGCCGTCCGGCCGGCGCGGTTTCGCGTCTCCGCCTGACGGTGCTCCAACTTCGACGGGAGATTGACGATGAAGATATTGGATGACCTCGCCCGCCACGCCAGCATGCCGGCGCCCAGCCGGGCACCGCCCGGCCGCATTGAGCCGATCGCATCTTGAGCGGCGCGGCCGCATCCTGCGATGCTTCGCCGGCGCTCGATGCGCTGATGGAGCAGCTTGTGGCGACAGGCTATGCCGTCGCCGATGATGTCTTCCCGGTCGCGCTCGCCGCGCGGCTTCGCGCCGAACTCCTGGCGTTGCAGGCAGCGGGCAGCCTCAGCATTGCCGGCGTCGGCCGCGAGGCCGCCTATCGACGCGACGGCAATGTTCGCCGCGCCTCGATCCGCTGGCTCGATGGCGGCACGGCGGCCGAACAGGCTTTGCTTGATTTCGCCGAGACGTTGCGGCGCGCCATCAATGCCCGGCTGTTCCTCGGCCTGTTCGATTTCGAATGCAATTACATCGCCTATCCGGTCGGGGGCTTCTATGGCCGTCATCTCGATTCCCTTGAGGGCGCGCGCAACCGGGTGGTGTCCTTCGTCGGCTATCTCGATCCGGATTGGGGCGAGGCGGATGGCGGCGCGCTCAGGCTGTGGCGAGATCCTGCCGACCTGGGCGAGCCGGTGACGACGGTGCTGCCGCAGGTCGGGCGCATGGTGCTGATGCTCTCGGAAGACATTCCGCATGAGGTGTTGCCGGCCCATCGGCCGCGCCATGCGGTTGCCGGCTGGTGGCGGATCAACCGAGCGTGATCGGGCACTGCGCCGCGCGGCCTTTCGCTTGGCGCGCGGACGGCCTATCTCCGGCCAGTCTCACGATCCCCCACCCTGGAACCGCTTCATGGCCTCAGCTCTGTTCTCTCCCCTGACGCTCGGACCGCGTACGCTGTCCAATCGCATCGCCGTCGCGCCGATGTGCATGTATTCGGCTGACGATGGTTCGGCGACGGACTGGCATCTCCATCATTGGACGTCGCTGGGCGTCTCCGGCGCTGCGATGGTGACGGTCGAGGCGACGGGCGTCGAGCGCCGCGGCCGCATTTCGCATGGCTGCCTCGGGCTCTATTCGGACGACAATGAGGCGAGTGCCCGCCGTGCGCTCGAGGCAGCGCGCCGCTTCGCGCCCGCGTCGACCGTGTGGGGCGTCCAGCTTGGCCATGCCGGGCGCAAGGCGTCGACCCGGATTCCGTTCGACGGCCAGGGTGGTCTCGGTCCGGACGAGGATCCGTGGCAGACGGTGGGCCCGTCGGCCATCCCGTTCGCGCCGGATTATCCGATGCCGGAGGCGTTGGACGAGGCCGGCATCGAACGTGTCATCGCGGCCTTCGTCCAGGCGGCGCAGCGCGCCGAGCGGGCCGGCTTCGACTTTGTCGAACTGCATGGCGCGCATGGCTATCTGCTGCACGAATTCCTGTCGCCGATCTCGAATCATCGGACCGATCGCTGGGGCGTCAGCCTCGACAATCGCATGCGGCTGATCGTGACCATCGCCCGCGAGGTGCGCGCGGCGCTGCCGGCGCATATGTTCGTCGGTGCCAGGCTTTCGGCGAGTGACTGGGTCGAGGGCGGCTTCCAGATCGAGGATGCGATCGCGGTTGCGAAGGCGCTGAAGGCCGAGGGCGTCGTCTATATCTGCGCGTCGTCGGGCGGCAATGTGGCTGACGCGAAGATCCCGATCGGCCCGCTCTACCAGGCACAGTTCGCCGAAGCGATCCAGCGCGAGGCCGGCATTCCCACCCGGGCCGTCGGCCTGATCACAACGCCGGCCGAAGCCGAAGGGCTCGTCGCATCCGGCCGGGCCGACATGGTGGCGCTGGCGCGCGCCATTCTCGCCGATCCGCGCTGGCCCTGGCGCGCTGCGGCCGAGCTTGGCGCAGAGCTTCACGTCGTCGACCAATATGCCCGCAGCCAGGCGACGATCCGCCATTGGATCACGCCACCGGCACCGGCGCGTTCGGCGGCCTGATCGGCCCGCAAGCCGCCGCCGTTCTGGCAGCGACGGTGCATCGCGCGGCGTCTAGTGAAGGGACCCGGTCGGCTGCGTATCGGCCGGGTTTTCCACGTCGACGCCGGGCGGGCTGTCTTCTGCGGGCACCGCCGCGGCGACCGGCCGGCCGGCGGCGACGATGTGCTGCGGCGCGATCCCGGGCGGTGCGCCGAGCAGCACCTCCCGGCAGGCCGGCGGCAGGTCCGACAGCATGATCTGGCGCGGCGGTGCCGGCGGCTTCACAGGCTTCGTCGGCGGCTTGACCGGCTTCGGCGGCTGCAGCCAGGCATCGAGTTCCGCCCCGCAGCCATCGCCGGGTGGCGGTGCCTTTTGCGGAACGCATGTCGACATGCCTGGCGGGCAGTCGAGTCGGACATGGAAGTGATAGGTGTGGCCCCACCAGGGCCGCACCTTATTGAGCCAGCCGCGATCACCGCCAGCGCTCACGCAGAGCTGCTTCTTGATCGCCGGATTGACGAAGATGCGGGCGACTTCCGGATCGAGCGCGGCGCGGCGGATCAGCTTGAACTGGCCGCTCGTCCATGCCGACGGATCGATCCGCCGGGCCTTCACATCGACCATCGACTTCGGCGCCATCGTCTCGCGTTCGTCGAGCGACAGCGTCCGCTTCGGCATCGGTGTCAGCCACAGGTCGACATCGAGGCCGATCTGGTGGCTGGCATGGCCCGTGAGTGCCGGGCCGCCGCGCGGCTGGCCCATGTCGCCGACCAGCAGGCCAGGCCATTGGTCGAGCGTCTTGGCACTGTCGGCGAGGCGCTCGGTGAAGGCGATGAGTTCGGGCGTGCCCCAGTTGCGATTGCGCGAGAGCCGCATCGCCTGCCAATCGGGACCATCGACCGGCAGCGCGATCGCGCCCGCTAGGCACCCTTTCGCATAGGATCCGATCGAGCGTGCCTCCATCGGCAGCGGCGTATTCATGCGGCTGAACAGGACCTTGGCCGGCGTCGTCTGCAGGCTGTCGCTGGCGAGCGCCGGGGTGACGCCGGCGAGCAGCAGCGCCAGCATCGTTCCGAGCAGCCGCGTCTGGCGCCTCAAGCGCGATCGGGCAGCATGCGAAAGTTCCGCCATCGAAGTCGTCCTTGTTTCGTCCAGAGCCCGCCCCTCAACCGCATTTTGCACCGAGTTCGTTAAGGATTCATCAGCCACTCGAGCTCCGACGCCGCGGATGAATTTTCTTCGGATCGGGCTGATACCCACCCGATGAGGAATGGAATCGCGAATGAACTCTCAGAATCGCACAGTCTTGCTCAAGACTGGCGGAATTGCGCGATTGACCGGCGAAGTCGCCATGCGATAATCGCCGCTGAGGCATTCCGCGGCGCGTGAGGCGACCGCAGCAACGAGGACATCTCGATATGGCACTGAATCTCGGCGATGTGGTTCCCGATTTCGAGGCCGATACCACCGAAGGCCGCATCTCGTTTCACCAGTGGCTCGGCGATAGCTGGGGCGTGCTGTTCTCGCATCCGAAGAACTTCACGCCCGTCTGCACCACCGAACTCGGCGCGGCGGCGAAGCTGAAGCCCGAATTCGACAAGCGCAACGTCAAGCTGATCGGGCTCTCGGTCGATCTCTTGACCAATCACGACCAGTGGGTCACCGACATCAAGGACGCGACCGGCGCGACGCTCAATTTCCCGCTCATCGCCGATCACGACAAGACCGTCGCCAATCTCTACGGCATGATCCATCCGAACGCTTCCGACACGACGACGGTGCGCTCGGTCTTCGTCATTGGGCCGGACAAGAAGCTGAAGCTCTCGCTGACCTATCCGGCCTCGACCGGCCGCAACTTCGACGAGATCCTCCGCGTCATCGACAGCCTGCAGCTCACCGCCAAATTCTCGGTCGCGACGCCGGCCGACTGGGAAAACGGCGACGAGGTCATCATTGTGCCGGCCGTGTCGGACGAGGCGGCCAAGGAGAAGTTCCCGGCCGGCTGGAAGACCGTGAAGCCCTATCTCCGCTATGTCGCGCAGCCGACGGCCGGCAAGCCGAGCTGAGGACTTCGAGAAACACCTGAGAAGGAAGGCGTCGGCCTTGGCCGGCGCCTTTTTTCCTTTGGCTCGATCCAGTCACGCGCCGCACCAGCAGATGCAACCATAGCGCGATTTCCCGGCGAAGTCATTCGAAAGTTGAATGGTGAGCCGGTGCGCCACGCGCACCGGCTCCGGTCAGATCCGCCCTTGCACGCGATGCAGCCCGGCATAGACGCCGTCTCGCGCCATCAGCGCGTCATGCGTTCCCTCCTCGACGATGCCGTCCTCGGTCAGGACCAGGATGCGGTCCGCATGCCTCACCGTGGAAAGCCGGTGCGCGATCACCAGCGTCGTGCGCCCGCGTGTGAGCGCCAGCAGTGCCTGCTGCACGGCGCGCTCGCTGGCCGTGTCGAGCGCGCTGGTGGCCTCGTCGAAGATCAGGATCGCCGGATCCTTCAGGAAGGCGCGGGCGATCGTCAGTCGCTGCTTCTGCCCGCCTGAAAGCTTGACCCCTCGCTGGCCGATGTCGCTGTCATAGCCCTCGGGGAGGCAGAGGATGAAGTCATGCGCATGCGCCGCCCGGGCGGCGGCGATGACGGCATCATCAGGCGCATCGGGACGGCCATAGCGCAGGTTCTCGGCGACGCTGCCGGCGAACAGATAGACATCCTGCTGCACGACGCCCACCGCGCGCCGCAGCGAGGCGAGCGTCACGTCGCGGACATCCACCCCGTCGACCAGCACGCGTCCGCTCGTCGCCTCGTAAAAGCGCGGGATCAGCGCCGCGAGCGTGCTCTTGCCGACGCCGGAGGGGCCGACAAGCGCGACGAATTCTCCCGGCGCGATGCTGAACGAGAGATCCTTCAAGACGGGCGGCCCCGCCTCTCCATAGCGAAACGACACCTGCTCGAAGCGAACCGCGCCGCGCGGGGCGGGGAGGTCGCGCGCGCCCGGCCGGTCGGTGATCTCGGGCGCGACGTCGAGCAACTCCATCGCCCGCACGAAGCCGCTATAGCCCTCCTGCCAGAGGCGCACGAAATTCGCCAGCCGGTTGACCGGATCGACCAGCACGGCGACGCAGAGCAGGAACGTCAGCAGGTCGGCGACGGTGAGATCCGCCGTCACCACCCGCACCGCGCCGAGCACGATGACGAGCACCGTGACGAGCTCGGCAAAGGTCGTCGTCCCGACCGAGAACCATGCCTCGCTGCGATAGCCATCCTTGCGGCTCTCGAGGAAGCGGGCATTTTCCGCATCGAAGCGCCGGGTCTCCAGCGCCTCGTTGGCGAAGCTTTGCACGACGCGGATACCGGCCAGCGAATCCTCGACGCGCTCGTTGACGGCGGCGATGCGCTCGCGGCTCGCCCGCATGGCGTGGTTCATGCGGCCGTTGAAATGCAGCGCATAGAGGGTCGCGACCGGGACCAGCGCCGCGATCGCCAGCGTCAGCACGGGATCGATGAAGGCGAGGATCGTCAGCGCGCCGATGAATTTCAGCAGCGCTATGGCGAGGTCTTCCGGGCCGTGATGATAGAGCTCGCCGAGCCAGAACGAGTCGTTGGTGATCCGGCTCATCAACTGGCCGGTGCGCTCGCGGTCGTAAAAGCCGAACGACAGCCGCGCGCAATGCTCGAACAGTTCCTTGCGGATGCGCGCCTCGATCTTGGCGCCCATCACATGGCCCTGATAGTCCACGAAAAACACGCAGGCGACCTGCAGCGCAAGCAGGCCGAGCATGCCCGCGCCGATGATCAGGATCGGCCGCAGCGGCTCGGCCTCGCCGGCAAGATCGCCGAGATGCCGCGTCACCAGATTGGCGGCGAGCGGCAGCAGCAGGGCCGTCGCCGAGACGAGCACGGCCGAGCCGATATCGGCCGCGAGCAGCCATGTATGCGGCGCGTAATAGGCCAGGAATCGCCGCGCGTGATCGAAGGGCCGGCGCGACGGCGAAGTTTGGTCCGCCGGCGAAGCCGCGCGGCGGAAGGGGTTCAGGCGAAAATGTCTAGGGCGCGCATCGGCGTCGCGAAGCGCTGGATCGGCTGATGAAGGCATCAAGGCTCATGTCCCGGTGAACAGAAATTCCAGTCGACTTGGACATGAACGTTCTCATCGGGATCTCCTCGGCTGCGCACAGCGGATGCGATGACTATGGCGCCATCGCTGCCCCTGCGGCAACCCATCTCGGCCGCATGGCATCACCCTGTGGCCGATCGGGCACAGCGCGCCCCTCAGCCGCGGCGGGCGGCCTCGATGGCGGCGATGTCGATCTTCGTCATCTCCATCATGGCATCGAAGGCGCGCTTCGCCTCGGCGCCACCGGCCATCATGGCGTCGGTCAGCGCGCGCGGCGTGATCTGCCAGGAAATGCCCCATCGGTCCTTGCACCAGCCGCAGGCGCTCGGCTTGCCGCCATTGCCGATGATGGCGTCCCAATAGCGGTCGGTCTCTTCCTGGTCGTCAGTCGCGATCTGGAACGAAAACGCCTCGCTATGCTGGAACATCGGCCCGCCATTGAGGCCGATGCACGGGATCCCGGCGACGGTGAATGAGACGGTGAGCACATCGCCGGCCTTGCCCATCGGATAATCGGAGGGCGCGCGATGAACGGCCGTGACGGCGCTGTCCGGAAAGAGGCCGGCATAAAAGCGCGCCGCCGCCTCGGCGTCCTTGTCGTACCAGATGCAGATCGTGTTCTTCGCCGTCGCCATCACGCATTCTCCTCATGCAAGCGCTTGTCGCCTTCCCGTGGCGGGCAGGCTCAGACCGAGGACGAATGACGAAACCGCATTCCGACAGCGAAAGGAAAAAAGCGGCTCGCGTGCGAGCCCTCGGCCGCCCGATGACGCAGCCGCGGCCGGAGCCAGCGGCCACGACGAAACGCCCGCGCAACGCTTATGCGCGGGTGACGTCGATCGGTCGATCGGCCGAAGGGAACTGTCGCGTCAGGACGCGAAGAGGGGCGCGGGGCGCACGGTTCGTCGGCGCTCAGGCGGCGCGCCGGCGGAAAAGGGATCATCGGGTTTGCCTGACCGCCCTCTCGGACGATCCGGCGCCCCGCGCGCGAAGGTTCGGCTCGAAACCCGATCAGCCCGGGCGGTCTGGATCGCCCACGACACGAGATCCGCAAGCTGCCCGCCGGCAAGGTTTCCCCCGCCGCAAGGCCGGCCCGAAACGACCGCTCGCGAACCCGGCGCCGCTGCCCCGCGACACGGGGCGGCCGTCAAGGCCCTGCCGACCTCCCGCGCCGGGATCGTGACCCCCGCCGCAAAAGGCCTCCGCACCCCACCCGCAAACGGAACGACCGGTTCGCCCTCTTCATGGGCGGGGATGAGAGGAGTGTAAGCCCGGTCGGAGG
>NZ_JAIUIE010000024.1 GCF_020165495.1 Mesorhizobium sp. BR1-1-16
GCTCGAGCAGGGCCGGGCTGGCCTTCTCGATACCTTCACGAAGAGCCGCACGCGAAGCGATTTCGAAGGCGATCGCCGACGAGTCGACTTCGTGATAGGCGCCATCGATCAGAGCGACCTTGATATCGACAACCGGGAAACCGGCGATCGGACCAGAGGTCATGACCGAATTGAGACCCTTCTCGACACCCGGGATGTATTCCTTCGGAACCACACCGCCGATGATCTTGTTCTCGAAGACGTAACCGCCGCCGATTTCATTCGGCTCGATCACGAACTTGACGCGAGCGAACTGGCCCGTGCCGCCGGTCTGCTTCTTGTGCGTGTAGTCGAGCTCGGCCGTCTTGCGGATCGTCTCGCGATAGGCAACCTGCGGCGCGCCGACATTCACGTTGATGTTGTAGGGAGCGCGGCGAAGGATATCGATCTTGATGTCCAGATGCAGCTCGCCCATGCCCTTGATGATCGTCTGGCCGGACTCGCTATCGGTCGAGACACGGAACGATGGATCCTCGGACGCCAGTTTCTGCAGGGCGACGCCCAGCTTCTCCTGGTCAGCCTTGGTGGCCGCCTCGACCGACATCTCGATGACCGGATCGGGGAATTCCATCTTTTCGAGCAGGACCGGATGGGCCGGATCGCAGATGGTGTCGCCGGTGCGGGCTTCCTTGAGACCAACGAGCGCAACGATGTCGCCGGCGAAGGCCTCATCGATGTCTTCACGCGAATTGGCATGCATGGTCACCATGCGGCCGATGCGCTCGCGCTTTTCCTTGGTCGAATTGAGCAGCGTCGTGCCCTTCTGCAGCACACCCGAATAGATGCGCGCAAAGGTCAGGACGCCGAACGGGTCTTCAATGATCTTGAAGGCCAGCATCGAGAGCGGCTCGTTGTCGGTCGAATGACGCTCGACTTCCTCGCCGGTCTTCAAATCGATGCCCTTGGTCGGCGGAACGTCGACCGGCGACGGCAGATAGTCGACAACCGCGTCGAGCAGCGTCTGCACGCCCTTGTTCTTGAAGGCCGAGCCCGTAAGGACCGGGAACCAGCTCGAATGCAGCACAGCCTTGCGGATCAGCGCCTTGAGGGTCGCCTCATCAGGCTCGTTGCCTTCGAGATAGGCTTCCATCGCGGTGTCGTCGAGTTCGACGGCAGCCTCGATCAGCTCAGCGCGGGCAGCAATCGCCTTGTCGAGCAGGTCGGCCGGGATTTCGACTTCGTCATACTTCGCGCCGAGGCTCTCGTCATGCCAGACGATGGCCTTCATGCGAACGAGATCGACAATGCCCTTGAAATCCTGCTCAGCGCCGATCGGCAGCTGGATCGGAACCGGACGCGCGCCGAGACGGACCTTGATGTCCTCGACGCACATGTCGAAGTTAGCACCGGTCTTGTCCATCTTGTTGCAGAAGACGATCCGCGGCACGTGGTACTTGTCGCCCTGGCGCCACACCGTTTCCGTCTGAGGCTCGACGCCCTGGTTCGAGTCCAGCACGCAGACAGCACCGTCAAGCACCCGCAGCGAACGCTCGACTTCAATCGTGAAGTCGACGTGGCCGGGCGTGTCGATGATGTTCAGGCGCTTGCCGTTCCAGAACGTGGTCGTCGCAGCCGACGTGATCGTGATGCCGCGTTCCTGCTCCTGCTCCATGTAATCCATGGTGGCAGCGCCGTCATGCACTTCGCCGATCTTGTGGCTCTTGCCCGAATAATAAAGAATCCGCTCGGTCGTCGTCGTCTTGCCGGCATCGATGTGGGCCATGATGCCGAAATTGCGGTAGTCTTCGATCTTGTGCGTGCGGGCCATGATGGTCTGCCTTTGAGGACCGGGTTACCAGCGATAGTGCGAGAACGCGCGATTGGCTTCCGCCATCCGGTGCGTGTCTTCGCGCTTCTTCACGGCATTGCCGCGGTTGTTCGAAGCGTCGAGCAATTCGCCCGACAGCCGCTCGACCATCGTCTTTTCATTGCGGGCCCGGGCAGCGGTCAGCAGCCAACGGATCGCGAGCGCCTGACGGCGATCGGTGCGGACTTCGACCGGAACCTGGTAGGTCGCACCACCGACGCGCCGCGAACGGACTTCGATATGCGGAGCGACATTGTCGAGGGCTTGGCGGAAAACGACCACCGGCTCCTGCTTGGTGCGGGCTTCGATCACATCGAGTGCACCGTAGACGATGTTCTCGGCGACCGACTTCTTGCCGTCATACATGACGGCATTCATGAACTTCGTCACGACGATATCGCCGAACTTCGGGTCCGGGATGATCTCGCGCTTCTCAGCACTGTGGCGACGGGACATCGGTGTAACCCCTTACTTCGGACGCTTCGCGCCGTACTTCGAACGACGCTGCTTACGGTTCTTGACGCCCTGGGTGTCGAGAACGCCGCGCAGGATGTGATAGCGCACGCCGGGCAGATCCTTGACGCGACCGCCGCGGATCATGACGACAGAGTGTTCCTGCAGGTTGTGACCTTCACCGGGAATATACCCGATGACCTCGAACTGGTTGGTCAACCGCACCTTGGCGACCTTACGAAGCGCCGAGTTCGGCTTCTTCGGGGTCGTGGTATAGACGCGCGTGCAAACGCCGCGCTTCTGCGGGTTCTGCTCCAGCGCGGGAACCTTGTTCCGCTTCGCCGGCGCCTGGCGCGGCTTGCGGATCAACTGATTAATAGTCGGCATGCGTCGCCTTCCAGCTAGCCTACGGTTCTGGTCTTCCGCTTTCCGCGACCCTCATGGACAATTTGACCATGAACGAAGAGCGCCATTCCGCGTTTCGGCGGAGGCGCTACGAAAAGCAGAGGATCACGGCGTGAACCGCGATCGTGCGTGTCGTTTCTAAACTCTGTATCGATCCAGACAGTGTCTAAGGCCGAACTCCGCGACGTGTCGCCGCTGGACGCTTTAGCCTTACCACCTGCCCGAAAGCTTGCGGAACCTACTGAGTCCCCCTCCGAACGTCAAGCCCAATCAACGGATCTTTCGGAACTGTAACCACGGGCGAATTTGATGCGCCGGGACGGACTTCGGCGCACGGATCGGACAAATCCACCGGTCGCCACGCAATATTATTGCGCAGAGGCTTTTTCACTGGGCGGATCGGTCCTGACGCTGAAGGGTTTGCCCTTCTCGCCGGTCACGATCATGAGAATCCGCACGGGTTCTGTGCCGACGACTCGCCCGTCGTGTTTGCGATCGACCATCTCGGCGAACGAGTCGCCCGCCTTGAACAGCTTCTTGACGCCCCCTTCTGATTCGACCTCGATGCTGCCGGACAGGATATAGGCGTAGGCGGGCACGGGATGCGTGTGCCAGCCGGTCTCACCGCCAGGCGGAATCTCGACGATCAGCGATTGGACTTCAGGATCGGCAAATTCGGGATAGTGGATCGGGTCGCCGCTGGTCGTCGTCGTCGTCTTGAGAAGTGGCTCGACTTTCACGACGGGCTTGTAGGCCTCCTCAGCCATCGCGACCGAAGCGGCGCCTGCCAGCAGCGCCAATACCATCAACACCCGTCTCATTGTTTCGTCCTCCCGGCCATATGCGGCCGTCCGCAATTGGTAGCAAAAGCAGCCCGGAAGGAAAGGCCGCCCCTATCGAGCGGCGTTTTCAAACCGAGATGGGCGGTGGCGGACAGTCAAGAGCCGAATCCTATTGCTCTCCGACGGTGTCGGCTTCCTTGACAATATCCGTCGCGGCGGTTGCGCTGTCCTCGATCGAATCACCCAGCGCCTCGACATTGTCATCGAGATTGTCGCGCGTATTCGGATCGATGATGGCCACCGGCGCCGCGACGATGACACCAGCCGCTGCGCCCACCGTCGCGGCAGCCCCTGTCGACGCCGCGATGATGCGGTCTCCGAGGCCGATGCGCGAGTCGGTGATTGCCTGCCCGTCCGCCAGACGCGCGCCGATCGCCTGAACGACCTCGGGACTGGCCGCGAACTTGCCGTGATTGAGCGCGTCATCGGTCTTCAGCGCGGTCAGGTCGATCACCGTGATCTTGTCCCGCTTCAGTTCGGAGGCGTATGGCTCAAGCGTTGGATTGATCTGGCCGAGCCGTTCGACATTGCCCCAGACGCGACGCGACGCAGCAAGCGCACGGTCGTCCTGCGAGACGAACAGCGTGATGTTCGGTCCCTTGTTGCCGATATCCGCCATCTGACTGCGGAAGACGTCCACGTCGACGTCGGGCGATGCCAGCATCACATTCTTGATCTTCGGCAGCACGCGGCCGTTGCGGATTGCCATCTGCCGAAGCGCCTCGAGCGCTACCCAGTTGCCCATGGAATGGGCCAGGATCGACACCTCGCTGACATTGGGGTTTTGGGCGAGTGCTGTCAGCAACTGCTCCAGTGCATCGCGCGAATAGTTCGTGCTCTGGAAATCGTAGCCATAGGACAGAATACTGCCGCGCGACGGCCAGGTGAAGAGGATCGGCACCACCGGCGCGCGCGAGTCATGGACGATCTGCGCGAAGCGATAGACCGAATCGTCGAAGCGATTATTGAAGCCATGGATGAAGACGAGCGCCTTGTGGCCCTTTGTCTTCTTGATCTGCGTGTTGAACCAGGCCTTCGCCTCGGGCAGCGTCAGATCGTCGGCCTTGACCGTGACGAATTCGGTCGCCGGATTGCCCGGCAGGCGTTTCGGCCACTGCACGTCGCCAATCTTGCGAGCTGAATCCGGCGGAACCGACACGACGATATTGGCAAAGTCGAGCTGCGAGCCGCGCTCGCCGGTGAACAGCACCGCGCGATTATCGGCGCGCAGGCGCGTCGTCGCCACGGCCATGTTGACCGTGCTCGTGCCTGGCGCAGTCAGCGCCACGGGCGTGAGAACCCCCTCGACCTTGCCACCGCACGATGCCAGCAGCGCCGCGGCCGTTACGACGACCACGACTTGTCCCAGGCGATGAAGCGTTTTGCGCATGAGCGTTCCGACGGTCCCGAGGGTAAGGTCGCCCAATACCATGCCGCAGCACACAGCGACATAGCCGCCGGCCGTGTTCGCGCTAACGATTCGTCAATCGTGGCAGCGATGTCGCAGCCGACGCGCACGCCCTGCCCCAACCGGGTTCGTCATCGCAAAGAAAAAGGCCGCCCGAAGGCGGCCTTTTGAAGGTTCGCAAAGGACCGGCGGATTACTCCGCCGCGTCCGTCAGATTGCCGAGCAGGCCGCCGGTCTGCGGCTTCGGCTGCGCAGCAGCCGAGGCGCGACGACGCTCCTCGAGGATCAGTTCGTCGCGCTTGGTCGCGATCTCGCGGATCCGGTTCATCGTACCGCCGGTACCCGCCGGGATGAGGCGGCCGACGATGATGTTCTCCTTGAGGCCATCGAGCGGATCGACCTTGCCATTGACCGCCGCCTCGGTGAGGACGCGGGTGGTCTCCTGGAACGACGCCGCCGAGAAGAAGGAGCGCGTCTGCAGGCTGGCCTTGGTGATGCCGAGCAGCACCGGATTGGCAATGGCGATCTTCTTGCCTTCGGACTTCGCCTTCTCGTTGATGAGGTCGAATTCCAGCTGGTCGACCTGCTCGCCGTTGAAGAACTCAGTCTCGCCGCCGTCCACGACCTCGACCTTCTGCAGCATCTGGCGAACGATCACCTCGATGTGCTTGTCGTTGATCTGCACGCCCTGGAGCCGGTAGACGTCCTGGATCTCGTTGACGAGATAGGCTGCGAGAGCCTCCACGCCCTTGATCGCCAGGATGTCGTGCGGCGCCGGGTTGCCGTCCATGATGTAGTCGCCCTTCTCGACGGCATCGCCTTCCTGAAGATGGAAAGGCTTGCCCTTCGGGATGAGATACTCCACCGGCTCGAGCGGCTGGCCCGCCGCATCCACCGAACCCTCGGTGGGCTCGACGATGACGCGACGCTTGTTCTTGTAGTCACGGCCGAAGCGAACCGTGCCGTCCATCTCGGCGATGATCGCGTGGTCCTTCGGACGGCGCGCCTCGAACAGCTCCGCCACGCGCGGCAGACCGCCCGTGATGTCGCGCGTCTTGGCGCCTTCCGTCGGAATACGCGCCAGCACGTCGCCAGCGTGGACCGACGAGCCCGGATCGACCGAGAGAATGGTCTCGACCGAAAGCAGGTACCGCGCCTCGCCGCCACGGGCGAGCTTGAGCACCTTGCCGTCCTTGCCCTTGATCACGATCGCCGGCTTCAGATCGCCGCCGCGCGGATTGGCACGCCAGTCGATCACGACGCGCTTGGTGATGCCCGTCGCCTCGTCCGCCGTTTCCGCGACCGAGATGCCTTCGACCATGTCCTCATAGGCGATCGTGCCCGAGACTTCGGTCAGCACCGGACGGGTATAGGGATCCCATTCCGCCAGACGCTGGCCGCGCTTGACCTGATCACCCTCGTCGACATGCAGGCGCGAGCCATAGGTGACCCGGTTGACCGCACGCTCGGCACCGTCCTTGTCGACGATGACAATCGCCATGTTGCGGCCGAGTGCAATGAGCTTGCCCTCGCTGTCGCGCACCATGTTGCGGTTGCGGATCTGGATCGTGCCTTCGAAGCTCGACTCGATGAAGGACGAGTCCACCACCTGTGCCGTTCCGCCGATGTGGAACGTACGCATGGTGAGCTGCGTGCCCGGCTCGCCGATCGACTGCGCCGCGATGACGCCAACGGCCTCGCCCATGTTGACGGGCGTGCCACGGGCGAGATCTCGGCCATAGCAGGTTGCGCAGACGCCGATCTTGGTGTCGCAGGTCAGCACCGAACGGATCTTCGCCGCCTGGACGCTGGCCTTCTCGACCTTCTCGCAATCGCGCTCGTCGATCAACTTGCCGGCCGGCACGATGACCTCGCCGGTCGATGCAGCGACGATGTCCTCCGCCGCCGTGCGGCCAAGGATGCGAAGGCCCAGCGAAGCGACGACCTGGCCGCTGTCGATGACTGCCTGCATCTTGAGGCCGTTGGTCGTGCCGCAATCCTGCTCGATGATGATGCAGTCCTGCGCCACGTCGACGAGACGACGCGTCAGATAGCCCGAGTTGGCCGTCTTCAGCGCGGTATCGGCGAGGCCCTTACGGGCACCGTGGGTCGAGTTGAAGTACTCGAGAACGGTGAGGCCTTCCTTGAAGTTCGAGATGATCGGGTTCTCGATGATCTCGCCCGAGGGCTTGGTCATGAGGCCGCGCATGCCGGCGAGCTGCTTCATCTGCGTCGGCGAACCGCGCGCGCCCGAATGGCTCATCATGTAAACCGAGTTCATCGGCTTCTGACGTCCGGTCTCGGCGTCCTTCTGGACGGCCGAAATGCCCTTCATCATCTCCTCGGCAACGCGATCACCGCACTTCGCCCAGGCGTCAACGACCTTGTTGTACTTCTCACCATAGGTGATGAGGCCGTCATTGTACTGCTGCTCGTAATCCTTCGCGAGCGCCTGCGTCTCCTCGACCAGCTTCGCCTTGGCAGCCGGGATGACCATGTCGTCCTTGCCGAAGGAAATGCCAGCGCGGCACGCCTCGCGGAAGCCGAGCGCCATGATCCGGTCACAGAAAATGACCGTCTCCTTCTGGCCGCAATGGCGATAGACCGCGTCGATCGTGTTGGAGATCTCCTTCTTGGTCATCAGCTTGTTGACGACTTCGAAGGGCAGATTGTGGTGCTTCGGCAGCAATTCGCCGATCAGCAGACGGCCAGGCGTCGTGTCGTAGATCTTCGACGTGACATTGCCATCCGCATCGACGCTGCGATAGCGGCCGCGGATCTTCGTGTGCAGCGTGATGGCCTTGGCCGCCAGCGCATGCTCGATCTCGCCGATATTGCCGAACATCATGCCCTCGCCGGGCTCCTTCTCGGCCATGATCGAGAGGTAGTAGAGGCCGAGAACGATATCCTGCGACGGCACGATGATCGGCAGACCATTGGCCGGATGCAGGATGTTGTTGGTCGACATCATCAGGACGCGCGCTTCCAGCTGCGCTTCGAGCGACAGCGGAACGTGCACGGCCATCTGGTCGCCGTCGAAGTCGGCGTTGAAGGCCGAGCAGACGAGCGGATGCAGCTGGATCGCCTTGCCTTCGATCAGGACCGGCTCGAAAGCCTGGATGCCGAGGCGGTGAAGCGTCGGAGCGCGGTTAAGCAGGATCGGATGCTCGCGGATGACCTCGTCCAGGATATCCCAGACCTCCGGCCGCTCCTTCTCGACGAGCTTCTTCGCCTGCTTCACCGTCGAGGAGAAGCCCTTGGCGTCGAGGCGCGAATAGATGAACGGCTTGAACAGCTCGAGCGCCATCTTCTTCGGCAGGCCGCACTGGTGCAGCTTCATCTCCGGGCCGACCACGATGACCGAACGGCCGGAATAGTCGACGCGCTTGCCGAGCAGGTTCTGGCGGAAACGGCCCTGCTTGCCCTTCAGCATGTCGCTGAGCGACTTCAGCGGACGCTTGTTGGCGCCCGTGATGACGCGGCCACGGCGACCATTGTCGAACAGCGCGTCGACGGCCTCCTGCAGCATGCGCTTCTCGTTGCGGATGATGATGTCAGGCGCGCGGAGCTCGATCAGGCGCTTCAGGCGGTTGTTGCGGTTGATGACGCGGCGATAGAGATCATTGAGATCCGACGTCGCGAAACGGCCGCCATCGAGCGGGACGAGCGGGCGCAGGTCCGGCGGAATGACCGGGATCTGCGTCATGATCATCCATTCCGGGCGATTGCCGGACTCGATGAACGCCTCGACCAGCTTCAGCCGCTTGCCGAGCTTCTTCGGCTTCAGCTCAGACGTCGAGGTCGCGATTTCCTCGCGCAAGTCGACGGCCAGCTTCTCGAGGTCGAGCGCGATCATCATTTCGCGGATCGCCTCGGCGCCAATCAGCGCCGTGAAGCTGTCATCGCCATATTCGTCCTGGGCGCGCAGATACTCTTCCTCGGAGAGGAGCTGACGCTCCTTCAGCGGGGTGAGGCCGGGCTCCAGAACGACGTAGTTCTCGAAATAGAGGATGCGCTCGAGATCCTTGAGCGTCATGTCCATCAGCATGCCGATGCGGGACGGCAGCGACTTCAGGAACCAGATATGCGCGACGGGCGCCGCGAGCTCGATATGGCCCATGCGGTCGCGCCGGACGCGCGCCAGGGTGACTTCGACGCCGCACTTCTCGCAGATGATGCCCTTGTACTTCATGCGCTTGTACTTGCCGCACAGGCACTCGTAGTCCTTGATCGGCCCGAAGATGCGCGCGCAGAACAAGCCGTCACGCTCCGGCTTGAACGTGCGGTAGTTGATGGTCTCAGGCTTCTTGATCTCGCCGTAGGACCAGGACAGAATCTTCTCAGGGCTCGCAATGTGAATGCGGATCTGGTCGAAGTTCTGCGCAGGCTGGGCCAGCGGGTTGAAGATGTTCGCGATTTCCTGATTCATCGCCGATCTCCTATGTCGGCCGCCGGGCGGGGGCAAAACCCCTCGCACCGGCCGGCTTGACTAATTTCCATGGATCCAGAGGGAAGCGGCGGATTACTCCGCCGCATCCCGAATCCGTTCGGCCGCTTCCAGCGCCATCTTGGACTGGTTGAGCTCGACGTCGAGACCGAGCGAGCGCATTTCCTTGACCAGAACGTTGAAGCTCTCCGGAATACCGGCCTCGAACGTGTCGTCGCCGCGGACGATCGCCTCGTAGACCTTGGTCCGGCCGGCGACGTCATCCGACTTCACCGTCAACATCTCCTGCAGCGTGTAGGCGGCGCCATAGGCCTCGAGCGCCCAGACCTCCATTTCGCCGAAGCGCTGACCGCCGAACTGGGCCTTGCCGCCGAGCGGCTGCTGGGTGACCAGCGAGTACGGTCCGATCGAGCGGGCATGAATCTTGTCGTCGACCAGGTGATGCAGCTTCAACATGTAGATGTAGCCAACCGTCACCTTGCGATCGAACGACTCGCCCGTCCGCCCGTCGAAGAGCGTGACCTGACCGGACGATTCGAGACCCGCCTTCTTCAGCATTTCGACGATGTCGGGTTCGCGGGCGCCGTCAAACACCGGCGTCGCGATCGACACGCCCTTCGAGAGATGCTGGCTGAGCTTGACGACGGACGCGTCATCGAGATCGACCACCTTCTCGTTCTTGGTGTTGTCGCCATAGACCTCGTCGAGCTGGACACGCAGCGGCGTGACATTGCCGCTCTTCTTGTAGTCCTCCAGCATCTTGCCGATCTTGAGGCCCATGCCGGCGCAAGCCCATCCAAGATGGGTCTCGAGGATCTGCCCTACATTCATGCGGCTCGGCACGCCGAGCGGATTGAGCACGATGTCGACATGCGTGCCGTCTTCAAGGAACGGCATGTCCTGCACCGGAACGATGCGGGAAACGACGCCCTTGTTGCCATGACGGCCGGCCATCTTGTCGCCCGGCTGGATCTTGCGCTTCACCGCGACGAAGACCTTGACCATCTTCATCACGCCGGGCGGAAGTTCGTCACCGCGCTGCAGCTTCTCCACCTTGTCGATGAACCGCTTCTCAAGACGCTTGCGGCTCTCGTCATACTGGCCGCGCAGCGCCTCGATCTCGCCCATCAGCTTCTCGTCGGCGACAGCGAACTGCCACCACTGACTGCGCGGATATTCCTCCAGAACATCACGGGAGAGCACGCTCTCCTTCTTGAAGTTCTTCGGGCCGCTGGACGCGGTCTTGCCGTTCAGCATGTCCGAGAGACGGCCATAGACGTTGCGGTCGAGGATCGCCTGCTCGTCATCGCGGTCCTTCGCGAGACGCTCGATTTCCTCGCGCTCGATCGCCATCGCACGCTCGTCCTTCTCGACGCCGTGCCGGTTGAACACCCGCACTTCGACGATCGTGCCGGTCACGCCCGGCGGGACGCGCAAGCTGGTGTCACGCACGTCGGACGCCTTCTCGCCAAAGATGGCGCGGAGGAGCTTCTCTTCCGGCGTCATCGGGCTTTCGCCCTTCGGCGTGATCTTGCCGACGAGGATGTCGCCCGCCTGAACGTCAGCGCCGATATAGACGATGCCGGCTTCGTCGAGGTTCTTCAGCGCTTCTTCCGAAACGTTCGGAATGTCACGCGTGATTTCCTCAGGGCCTAGCTTCGTATCGCGCGCCATCACCTCGAATTCCTCGATATGGATCGAGGTGAAGACGTCGTCGGAAACGATGCGCTCGGACAGGAGGATTGAGTCCTCGAAGTTGTAGCCATTCCAAGGCATGAACGCGACGAGCACGTTGCGGCCGAGTGCCAGGTCGCCGAGATCCGTCGACGGTCCGTCGGCAAGGATATCGCCGCGGCCGACGATGTCGCCGACACGCACCAGCGGACGCTGGTTGATGCAGGTCGACTGGTTCGAGCGCTGGAACTTCATCAAGCGATAGATATCGACACCCGACTTCGAAGGATCAAGGTCCTCCGTCGCGCGAATGACGATACGCGTCGCGTCGACCTGGTCGACGATACCACCACGGCGAGCCGCGATCGCAGCGCCGGAGTCCCGGGCGACGACTGCTTCCATGCCGGTTCCGACGAACGGAGCCTCGGCGCGGACCAGCGGCACGGCCTGGCGCATCATGTTCGAGCCCATCAGGGCGCGGTTCGCGTCGTCGTTCTCGAGGAACGGGATCAGCGAGGCCGCGACCGAAACGAGCTGCTTCGGCGAAACGTCCATGAAATCAACGCGATCGGACGTAACCATCACGTTCTCGCCGGCATGGCGGGAAACGATCAGGTCCTCGGTCAGCTTGCCGGAGGCATCGAGCTTCACATTCGCCTGGGCGACGTAATATTTCGATTCCTCCATCGCCGAGAGATAGATGATCTCGTCGGTGGCGGCCCCGTCCTTGACGCGCCGGTACGGGCTCTCGATGAAGCCGTACTTGTTGACGCGAGCAAACGTCGCCAAGCTGTTGATCAGACCGATGTTCGGGCCTTCCGGCGTCTCGATCGGGCAGATGCGGCCGTAATGGGTCGGGTGCACGTCGCGCACCTCGAAGCCGGCACGCTCACGCGTCAGACCGCCCGGTCCAAGCGCCGAGAGACGACGCTTGTGCGTGATCTCGGAGAGCGGATTGGTCTGGTCCATGAACTGCGAGAGCTGCGAGGATCCGAAGAACTCGCGCACGGCGGCAGCCGCCGGCTTGGCGTTGATGAGATCCTGCGGCATGACGTTGCCGATCTCGACCGACGACATGCGCTCCTTGATGGCGCGCTCCATGCGGAGCAGGCCAACGCGGTACTGGTTCTCCATCAGCTCGCCGACCGAACGCACGCGGCGATTGCCGAGATTGTCGATGTCGTCGATCTCGCCCTTGCCGTCGCGCAGGTCGACCAGCATCTTGATGACCGCGAGGATATCCTCCTTGCGGAGCACACGGACCGTGTCCTCGGCCGTGAGGTCGAGACGCATGTTCATCTTGACGCGGCCAACGGCCGAGAGGTCGTAGCGCTCGCTGTCGAAGAACAGCGACTGGAACATCGCCTGCGCGGAATCCATCGTCGGCGGCTCGCCGGGACGCATCACGCGATAGATGTCGAACAGCGCATCCTCGCGCGTCTCGTTCTTGTCGACCGCGACGGTGTTGCGGATATAGGCGCCGACATTGATGTGATCGATGTCGAGGACGGGAATTTCCTCGTAGCCGGCCGTCTCGAGCGTCCCGAGCAGCTTCTCGGTGATCTCCGCGCCGGCCTCGGCATAGATTTCACCCGACTGCGGGTTGACGATGTCCTCGGCGACGTAGCTGCCGAACAGGTCTTCAGCCGTCACCTTCAGGGCCTTGACGCCCTTTTCGGCGATCGCGCGGGCGGCGCGTGCCGTCAGCTTCTTGCCCGCCTCGACGACCACTTCGCCCGTGTCGGCGTCAACGAGATCGGTCGCCGCCTTGATGCCGCGCATGCGGTTGGCATCATAGGGCATGCGCCAGCCGTCGCCGGCCTTCGAGTAGACGATCTGGTTGTAGAACGTCTCGAGGATCTCCTCCGCGTCCATGCCGAGCGCGAACATGAGCGAGGAGACCGGGATCTTGCGACGACGGTCGATACGCGCATAGACGATGTCCTTCGCGTCGAACTCGATGTCGAGCCACGAGCCGCGATAGGGAATGATGCGGGCCGCGAACAGGAGCTTGCCCGACGAATGGGTCTTGCCCTTGTCGTGATCGAAGAAGACGCCCGGCGAGCGGTGCATCTGCGAGACGATCACGCGCTCGGTGCCGTTGACGATGAAGGTGCCGTTCAGCGTCATGAGCGGCATTTCGCCCATGTACACTTCCTGCTCCTTGATATCCTTCACGGACTTGGCGCCCGTATCCTCATCGACGTCGAAAACGATGAGGCGCAGCGTCACCTTGAGCGGCGCCGAGAAGGTCATGCCACGCTGGCGGCACTCGTCGACATCATATTTCGGCGCATCGAAATCGTAGCGCACGAACTCGAGCAACGCCGTGTTCGAGAAGTCGGAGATCGGGAAGACGGATTTGAAGACGGCCTGCAGACCTTCGTCGGGACGCCCACCCTTCGCTTCCTCGACCATGAGGAATTGGTCATAGGATGCCTTCTGAACCTCGATGAGGTTCGGCATCTCGGCCACGTCGCCGATAGACCCGAAGAATTTGCGGATGCGCTTACGACCGGTGAATGCCTGGGCCATGTTCGCTCCTTCCATGTTCAAGAACAGCTGTCCGGAAAGCCGTATAGCCGCGTTTTGGCGCGGCTTTCTGGACAGCGGTCCCTGAGGGACCTGATGATCGACCGGCTCCGAGGATCGGAGCCGGCCGTATTTTCATAACTTACTTGACGTCGACCTTGGCGCCGGCGCCTTCGAGCTGGGCCTTGAGCTTGGCAGCCTCGTCCTTCGACACGGCTTCCTTGACGGCCTTCGGAGCCGCTTCGACCAGGTCCTTGGCTTCCTTGAGGCCAAGAGCGGTGATCGCGCGGACTTCCTTGATGACGTTGATCTTGTTCGGGCCAGCCTCGACGAGGATGACATCGAACTCGGTCTTCTCTTCGACCGGAGCAGCAGCAGCGGCACCGCCGCCAGCAGCCGCAACCGCGACCGGAGCAGCAGCCGAGACGCCCCACTTCTCTTCGAGAAGCTTCGACAGCTCGGCAGCCTCGAGAACGGTCAGGCTCGAGAGTTCTTCAACAATCTTCGAAAGATCAGCCATTTCAGTTTCCTATCAGTTCGAATTCAGGTGAATGGAGAACGGCCTTACGCCGCTTCATCCTTCTTGGCATAGGCACCAAACACGCGTGCGAGCTGACCCGCAGGCGCATTGACGACGGACGCGATCTTCTGAGCCGGAGCCTGGATCAGGCCGATCAGCTTGCCGCGCAGTTCGTCGAGCGACGGTAGCGTGGCCAGAGCCTTGACGCCGTCCGGTCCCAGATTGGTCTTACCCATCGCGCCGCCGAGAATGACGAGCTTGTCATTCGTCTTGGCGAAGTCGCTGGTGACCTTGGGCGCTGCCACGGGGTCGACCGAATAGGCGACCAGCGTCGGACCGGTAAACAGGTCCGCGATATGGGCAGAGTCCGTGCCTTGAAGGGCGAGCTTCACAAGGCGGTTCTTTGCGACCTTGATGCTGACCCCGGCCTGCCGAGCCTTGCCGCGCAGAGCGGTGAGTTCGGAAACCTTGAGGCCGGCATAGTGTGCCACGACGACGACATTGGTCTCCTGGAAGACCTCGTTCATCGTCGAGACAAGTTCGCGCTTTTCCGCTTTTTCCACTTGCCTCTCTCCAGTAGGCGGCCGACTTTTGCGGTCGGGACCGCCGGTTGCGTTTGCCGCGGCTGACGAAACAGCCGCGACGCTTCCTGGCCTGTCCCCCCGCGTGCTCTTGCGAGCCGCCGGGCAAAAGAGGTTCGAACTGACAGCCGGCTTGCGCCGGACAATCGGTCTAGCCCCCGTCTATGCAGGATATTAAGCCGGACAACCCGGCCCCTGCAGTCTCGGACAGGTATCAGCCGAACGGGATTCGAAAATCCCGCGCGGCCGTCTTGCCGCCCGGTTGCCCGGGCGGGATTCACTCAGGCGCCTAGCACCGAAGCCGGATCGACATGGACGCCGGGGCCCATGGTCGACGACACCGCGACCCGCTGCACGAACGTGCCCTTCGCGCCGGTCGGCCGAGCCTTCTGCACCGCATCGGCGAAGGCCTTGATGTTCTGCACCAGCTTCTCGGCATCAAACGAGGCCTTGCCGATGCCGGCATGGATGATACCAGCCTTCTCGACGCGGAACTCGACCGAGCCGCCCTTGGCGCCCTTGACCGCCGTGGTGACGTCCATGGTCACCGTACCAACCTTCGGGTTCGGCATCAGGCCGCGCGGGCCCAGAACCTTACCGAGACGGCCGACGAGCGGCATCATGTCCGGGGTCGCGATGCAGCGATCGAATTCGATCGTGCCGCCCTGGACGATCTCGAGCAGATCCTCGGCGCCGACGATGTCGGCACCCGCCGCCTTGGCCTCTTCAGCCTTGGCGCCGCGGGCGAAGACCGCAACGCGAACCGTACGGCCGGAGCCGTTCGGCAGCGTGCAGACGCCGCGGACCATCTGGTCGGCGTGGCGGGGATCGACGCCGAGATTGAGCGAAACCTCGATGGTCTCGTCGAACTTCGCCGTCGCCCGGTCCTTGATCAGCGAAACCGCGACGCTGATCGGGTAGAGCTTGTTACGGTCGATGCCCTCGCGGGCATTGAGAACGCGCTTGCCGTGATGAGCCATGATCAGTCAACCACCGTGAGGCCCATGGAACGGGCAGAACCTTCGACCATCCGAGCCGCCGCTTCGACGTTCTCGGCGTTGAGATCCTTCAACTTCTTCGAAGCGATATCGAGGCACTGAGCCTTCGTGATCGAACCGGCAGAAGCGCCCTTGCCAGGCGTAGTAGCGCCCTTGGGGATGCCAGCGGCCTTCTTCAGGAGGAAGCTGACCGGGGCAGTCTTCATCACGAAAGTGAAGGACTTGTCCTGGTAGTAGGTGATCACGACGGGGACGGGCGAGCCCTTCTCCATCTCCTGGGTCTGCGCGTTGAACGACTTGCAGAATTCCATGATGTTGATACCGCGCTGGCCGAGCGCGGGGCCGATCGGCGGCGACGGGGTCGCCGAACCGGCCTTCACCTGAAGCTTCAGGTAGCCGAGAACCTTCTTTGCCATCGTTGTTCCTTTCCACTGCCGGCAACCTGCCGGCGAGGTGATCTGCCATCATGGCGGATCAGGAATGGCGTGGTTCGGGCGGCGACGCCTGGCAAGCGCCGCACCCTCCCACACCTCACATCGGTCAGACCTTTTCGACCTGACCGTATTCAAGCTCCACCGGAGTGGCGCGACCGAAGATCGACACGGCGACCTTGAGACGGGCGCGCACTTCGTCGACCTCTTCGACAAGGCCGTTGAACGAGGCAAACGGGCCGTCCGCGACGCGAACCTGCTCGCCAACCTCGAAGCTGACCGAGGGCTTCGGCCGCTCGACGCCTTCCTGCACCTGATGCAGGATACGGTTCGCTTCAGCCTCGGAAATCGGCTGCGGACGGTTGTCGGAACCGAGGAAGCCGGTGACCTTCGGCGTGTTCTTGATCAGATGATAGGCGTCGTCGGTCAGCGCCATCTTCACCAGGACATAGCCCGGGAAGAACTTCCGCTCGGCATCGACCTTGCGGCCGCGCCTGACCTCGACAACCTTCTCCGTCGGAACGAGGATCTGGTCGAAGAGCTCGGCAAGGCCCCGCTGGGCCGCCTGCTCACGGATCGATTCCGCGACCTTCTTCTCGAAATTCGAATAGGCGTGAACGATGTACCACCGCTTGTCCATGCGCTCTGATCCTCCTTAGCGGCCGACGCCGAGCAGCAGCTGCACGCCGTAGCTCAGGACGAAATCAGCCAGCGTAAAGAACAAGGACGCGGCGACCGCCATGGCGAAAACCATGGCTGTGGTGATAAGCGCCTCGCGACGAGACGGCCAAACGACCTTCGATACCTCCGACCGGACCTGCTGGAGGAACGTAAATGGATTAGTTTTGGTGGCCATTACCCGCTCACGGCTTGCGGGCGCGCAAACAAACGTCTGCGCACCGCGCTGGGAAGCGTTACATAGAACCGTTCGAACGATTCCTCAAGTAGCAAAATGGCAGGGGCAGTAGGATTCGAACCTACGACCTACGGTTTTGGAGACCGTCGCTCTACCAGCTGAGCTATACCCCTACACGAACACGCCCGTCACCCGACGTCGATTCCGGACATGCGGCTGTGTCATAGCCAAGCGCGCCCGGCCGTGCAATCCCTATTCGATGCGCCTGTGGAGGACCGGGCGCCGCCTGCCGGCTAAGCGCTGCGCGCCAGTGGCTCCGGACCGACATAGCGAGCGTCGGGGCGGATCAGCCCGCCACCGCGCTGTTGCTCCAGTGCATGGGCGATCCAGCCGGCAACCCGGCCGGCAGCGAAGACCGCGGTGAAGGCTTCCCGATTGATCCCGAGCCTTTCGAGCAGCAGGGCCGTGTAGAACTCCACATTGACGTCGAGCCGGCGGCCCGCCTTGCGCCGGGCGAGAATGGCGAGCGCCGCCTGCTCCACGGCGCGAGCGAGCGCCAGGCGCCCTGCCCCGTCGCCGACGGCCGCGATGGCCTGCCGCAGCACATCGGCGCGCGGATCACGCACACGATAAGCGCGATGGCCAAAGCCCATGATCCGTTCGCCCCGGTCGAGCCGCTCCTCGATCCACGCCTCGGCACGATCAGCGGAGCCGATCGAGTCGAGCATATCGAGCACCGGCCCCGGCGCGCCGCCATGCAGGCGGCCCTTGAGAGCGGAAAGCGCCGCCACGACGGCCGAGACCAGGCCTGATTCGGTGGAGGCGACGACGCGCGCCGTGAACGTGGAGGCGTTGAGGCCGTGATCGACGATCGTGACGAGATAGGTTTCGAACGCCCTCGCCTCGGCCGGCGCTGGCAGCGCGCCGCCAATCAGCCGCTGCAGATCGAGCGCATGTGGCAGCCCGGCGTCCGGCTCGGCGGTCGCCAGCCCCGCCGTCGCGCGGATCGCCATCGCAGCGGCCATGCCCGTGGCGCCAATCAGGGCAGCCGGATCGGAAAGCGCGTCGTCGTCGCCGATCGACGCCAGCAGGAACCGCATCGCCTCGACAGGATCGCGCGGGGTGCTGCCGTCGAGACGTCCCGTAAAGCGCTGGTAGGCCTCCGCGCGGCCTTCGCCGATACCCGCCCTGACCGACGCGGCATCAGCATTCTCGACAAAGCCGCCGAGAAGCAGAGCCGCGGCATCCTCATAGCTTGACCGGGTCGCCAGATCCTCGACAGCCACGCCGCGAATGATCAGACGTCCGCCGGCGCCGTCGACATGGCTGAGCACGGTATCGGCTGCAACCACCCCCGCGAGGCCGCGAGCCGGCGATGAAAGTGAGGTCATCGAATTCTCCATTTTGCCGTCGGGCAAAACGTCCACTAGATTGATTGACGCCTCAATCTTGAATCAACAAATCAATGTGATGCGATGACCGATATCGATCCTTCGCGGCTGCTGACGGCCGAGGAAGCAAGCAGCCTGCTCGGCGTCAGGCCGGCATCGCTTTATGCCTATGTCAGCCGCGGCCGCATTCGCGCCTTGCCTCATCCGGACGATCCGCGCGCCCGCCTCTATGCGCGCGCCGATGTCGAGGCCCTGATCGCAAGGAAGGAGCGTCAGGCGCGACCAGGCTCCGCGGCGGCGTCCGCGCTTGACTGGGGCCTGCCGGTGCTCGCGAGCGGACTTTCCAGCATCACCGACGGCCGTCTCGCCTATCGCGGTCAGGATGCAATGGTGCTCGCCGAAACCGCGACGCTGGAGACGATCGCGGAACTGCTCTGGGCGACCGGCCCCGTAGCGTTTCGCGGACGAGCATCGCGCGCGACGCCCGAATCGGGCTCGCCGATCGATCGTGCCGTCCTCGCGCTCGCAGCCGAATTGCCTGAGGCGATGCCGGGCGAGAGCGGCGCGCGCCTTGCCGAACGCGCCGCGCGGCTGGTGCGCATCATCGGTTCGGCAGCGGCAGGACGGTGGCTCGCCGATGCGCCGCTGCACGAGGCTCTCGCGGCCACCTGGCAGGCGCCAGCGGCGAGCGAGGCGATCCGCAAGGCGCTGGTGCTGGTGGCCGACCATGAGCTGAATGCATCGACCTTTGCGGTGCGTGTCGCTGCCTCGACAGGCGCTTCGCTGACGCATGCATTGATCGCTGGCCTCGTGACCTTGGCCGGCCCGACGCATGGCGGCGCCACCGACCGCGTCGCCGCTTTCCTGGACGAAGTCCAGCGTGCCGGAAATCCCGAAGCGGCTGTCGGCGCGCGACTGCAGCGCGGCGAAAGCCTGCCGGGCTTCGGCCACCGGCTCTACCCGGCGGGTGATCCCCGGGCGATGGCCCTGCTGGACGAGACCGGGATCGGCCCCGCGGACGCCGCCCTGATCGAAGCGGTCGAGGCGGCTACCGCCCAAAGACCGACGATCGACGTTGCGCTGGTGCTGCTCGAACGCCGGTTCCGCCTGCCGCCGCGCAGCGCCCTCGCGCTCTTCGCGACCGGCCGATCCGTCGGCTGGATCGCGCATGCGCTCGAACAGGCCGCGACCGGCCAGCTCATCAGGCCGAGGGCTGTTTTCAACGGCTGAGCCGGATAAGGGCCGCCGCAAATGGTCCTGCCGGAGCCCGGCCGGAGCAAATCGTCCGGCCGGGCTCGATCATACAGGCAGCGCAGGTCAGCGAGCCGAGGCGATCGCGCCGCGCCGCCATAGCGTTTCCCGGTCGGCCTCGCCCGCAAGGTCGAGGACCAGGCGGGTGCCGTCCCTGATACGGCGGCGCAAGGCGTCAACCTCCGCCGGCAGGACGCGCAGTTGCCCGGCACCGCTCATGCGGCCAAGGCGGCTGCGCGACAGCGGCAGTTCCGAAGCGAGCAGCCGGTCGAGACGGACGGCGAGCGGCAGCGGCACGGCGATGCCGATCTCCAGCCGCATCCAGTTCGGCGCTTCGCGGATTATGTCCTTCCGCACCTCGAACGCGGCCGACTCATCGATCCGTTTCGCCCTGCGGCGAAGCGCATCGAGATCAAACGCCTGCGCGCGGATCCAGTCGGGATCATTGGCCTGCATCGCCTCCATCACAGCGGGATCGATGGAACGCACCGCGCGCCGTTCGAAGATCGGCCTGTTCCACGTCTTGTCGCAGGCGCGGCATTTGTAGATCAGCCAGGCGTCGAGCCGGCGGCCATTGGCGTTCAGACGGATCTTGCCGCTGCTGCGGAAGGCGCGGACGCCTCCGCATCCGCTGCAGGCCATCCAGGGCTCAGGAGAATCAAGGGGAATTACGGTCCAGCGGACCTCCAAGGCATCGAACATCTCGTTGCGGTCTTCCGTTCGGAAGTCCACCGAGAGGACGGCGCAGGAAACCCTTGGCAGGGCGCGGCATGGCGAGGTTCGGCGCGGCTGGAAGAGGGAGCGGCGGCGCTGCTGGCAGGACGAAACAATGCCAGACCGGTCTCACGCCGCCACCCAATGGACAATGTCGCGCCGACGGCGAAGCGCCGTCAACGCGGGGTGGAACTGACTGAGACCGGACTTACTTGGGCAAGGCAAACTCGATGGGCCGACGCTCTCCGGCGCATGCGATAGCAGCCTTCGAACCGCCGTCGTAGCCATGACGAGCTGGCTGACGCGCGAGCGGCGTCGAAGCGACATTTCTGCACCGGGGGTGCCTGGCATGAGCCAGCCCGAAATAGAAAGGGTGGCCACGATAAACGCGGCCACCCTTTGAATGTGATGCGCAACAGGCGGCTATGCCAAGGGCATAGCCTCGCCTGCAGCTTACTTGATGATGCTTGCGACGACGCCGGCGCCGACGGTGCGGCCACCCTCGCGGATCGCGAAGCGCAGCTTCTCTTCCATGGCGATCGGCACGATCAGCGTCACTTCCATCGACACGTTGTCGCC
>NZ_JAIUIE010000025.1 GCF_020165495.1 Mesorhizobium sp. BR1-1-16
GATCAAGGGAGCGGGGGCGGAGTACGGGGGAAAGGCTCTCGGCCGCCGGGTAGGTGGGACCTCTCACATAAGGTACCCTCGTGGCAATCGCGCTAGCCGAGAAGCCCTTTGGGTGCCATTAGGTCATCAAGGCCTGCTCAGCACCGTGCCCATGCGCGATAGAGGATGCCGGCAAGCGCGGTTGCTTGGCGGTGGGTGAGGGAAAGTGGCGCATTCGCTCGAAGGGCCACCACACCGTTTCCAGATAAGCAGCGGCGGCGGCTTGCCGTATCTTCACCTCGGCAGGGGTCGACGTGCGGAGGGAAAAACGAATGGTCTCCATCTTGGCGGAGACGACGATGCGCGCGGTCGCTTCACCGCACGGAACGTCCAGCGTCCGGCCGATGGCACGAGGCCTGATATCAACCGGAATGCGCTAGGCGAAGTAGGGGACCGAAAAGCCGGAACGCTTCATCAGATCGACCAGTCTAAAGAGCATTGTTGCGCACCTTTGTAGCACACTCGGCTAGCCGCAACACTCTGTACCGGCTCAACTTCTTGATCCGACTAGGGATCAAGGGGAAATGGTGCCAGAAGAGGCATCGAATGGGTCAATTAACTATTTGAGAAAATGAGAGATTCCGTGAAACGAAAATCTCAGTACCCCCAAAAATACCCCCAAACTCTTCAGCAGTGCTCCGTCGCCCCTGAATAAACGGCAGTGGTCGATATATCTCTCCGACATTTCAAATCGTCGTGAATGCGCCTGCAAAGCAGCAATCCGGCTCGCCGGCGCACTCCCTTGCGAGAGAATGCAATCAATCTTCGAAGCCTGTCGACTCGGCCTTAAACTTCAGTTGCCGGGCATTGTCGCGAACGACGCTTACTTCGCTCTCAGGAAATCCGCCGCTGGCCTCAGCTTCGATCTCAAGCGTAAGTCGGACCTTCGCGCCGTGGGTGCGCTGAAGTTCCATCACGACGGCGTTGAGGATTGCGTCGAAGGACTTCACTGGCCGAACCATGTCGAGCTCTACGGACCCATAGAAGCGCCGCGGCTTGCCCGGCGCAGCCGGTCCGGGAACGACCGGCGTCGGATCTCCCCGCGTCGGCGCCGGCCCGGGCGGCGAACCCGGTTCCGGCCGTGGTGCCGGAACGCCTTCTTCCTTTAGCTGCTTCTGTGCTTCAGCTTCCCTCACGATCATTGCGGTCGGCGTCGCGAACTCGGGTGGGTTCTTCGCCCAGATCAGCTTGTGATACTTGCCGCTAGCTTCGTCGAAGCTGTCGGCATAGCCGAATTGTGGATCGAGCTTTGCGACCGCGTCGCGGATCGAGCCTTCTAGCACCACCTTGTCGCGGACCTTCGGCAGATAGACGTAGGCCGCGAACCAATCGGCGATCTCGGCGATCGCCAGATGCGGTCGATCATCCGGCCAAATCGGTTTGAGCGCATGCCACAGCCGCTCGGTGCCCAGCTTCTCAAGAGCGATGCCATCCGCCTTCGCCTTGTCATAGACGACGACAGGGATTGCAGCGCGATCCCGGGACGAGATCAGGCTGTGTTCGAGATCAAACGGCTTGCCAGCGGTTTCGCTCTTCACGGGATAGAGGATGTGGCTCCAGGCCGTCCGGATCGCCTTCAAGGCCGACTCACGGTTCGTCTTCGCCTTGTCCTTCGCGTCGGCCGCTTGGGCCTGTGTCATCTGCTGCTGAAGCCGACCGTCCTTGTCGATCGACGCCCAGGCCATTGCCTTGCGCATCACCTCGCGGGCGGTGGCGAGATTCGCTTCATCCGGCGCAACGAACACGAGTGTGTTCCGCAGCCGGCGTTGCGAGGCCCGGCAGCGCATCAGCGCGTCAGCTACGGCATCGGTCGCAGGCGACTTTGCCGTACCTTTGCCGGCATGCGCCAGTGCGGGGCTCAGGATCACCAGCGAAAGCGATTGTGCTTCGTCGATCGTGACCGGATCGTCCGGGGCGGCGAAGATGCGATGGAAGCCGCCCTTGCTGCCCGCGTCCTCCCGAAGCACATCCGCGATTGCCGCATCGACTTCGTGGTCGGGCAGCGCCTTGGCGCGATCATCGGCAAGCCGGTTCAGCGTCGGCTGGGTTGAGAACCAATAGCGCCCGGCCTCTTCATAGAGATAGGTGGCCTTTTCGGTGAGCTCACGCAGTGCTTCGCCGAAGATCGCCAATTGATCGCCGGGTTCGGCGCAGGCCAGGCGCAAGCCTTGGCCGGTGAGCCCGGCATTCGGTTGTCCCACCAGTGGCGCCGAGCAGATGAAGACGGCCCGTGCAGCACGGGTCGCAGCCCGCAACTGCGAAATTCGCCGCGAGGGGTTCGCTTCCATACGGTTTGGCAGCGATCCTTCACCATCGACTTCCTTATCGACCACCGATCCGAAAGCCGGGTCGAGGGGATAAAGAACGCTAACGCGCACGCGCTCGTGGGCGACGGGCACCCGCGCAGGCGTGATCAAAGGATCGCGCATCTGGCCGTGCCAGAGCACGCCGACGACGTTTGCCATGAAGCGCAACACGCCGCGCGTCCGCTGGAACTTCTCGAGGCTCGCCCAGTCCTTAGAGAGCCGATCGAACAGTTCGGGGTGGATCGGATAGGACAGGCGCAGCAGTTCGAGATAGCGCGCTTCCTTCGCCTCGGGCGGAAACTCAGCCGGGTTCTTCTTGTAGAGATCGTGGAAGGCCTTGACGGTTTCGTCGCGCGCCTTCTCGCCTTCGGCATCGAGCGGCTGGAAGAGGCGACGCCGGATGATCTCATAGGTTTCGTCGCCGGAAGCGGGCAGCCAAGCCGATTGCACGCGGCCGAAGATTTTCTCAAGCCGCAATAGCGCCGCTTCGCCGCGCGGGCCGCCGGCCTCCGCGTTGCTTTCGGGCAGAGAGCCGACGATCAGAATGCCAGGCACCATCTTCGCCGCTTCGGTGAGCGACTGGATGAACGACAGGAATGCCTCGAAGCGGTCGTCGTCGAGCTGGCGGGCGAACATCGTCAGTTCGTCGAGCAGGATCACACTCGGCCCGGCAAGCTTGAACACTTCGACCATCAGTTCGGAGCCGGGACTGGTTCGCGCGGCCTCTGCCTCGGCAATCAGCTTCAAACCGGCATCGCCCGCGATCCGCCAGGCGATATAGCCCCACAGCGTGTTGACGCGCGGCCCATCCTTCAGGTTCAGCGAAACGTCCGCGCCCTTCGACGAGCCGACAAACACGGCCATCTTCGGCTTAGGCAGCGACGACACGCCCGCGCGATCAAGGATTTCGCCGAGGCCCGGAAGGCCGCGCGGATCGCCGCCATCGCGCAGATGCTTCACCAGATGGAAGATCGCCAGCATCGTGTGCGTCTTGCCGCCGCCGAAGGCGGTTTGCAGGCCGATCACGGGATCGCCGCCACCGCCGCCGAGGCGTTGCGTGGCGGTCGTCAGAACGCGCTTCAGGCCTTCGGTGAGGAACGTGATGCCGTAGAAGGCGCTCGGCGTCGCATAGCCTTCGCCGGCATAGCCCGCATCGACCGCAAACAGATCGGCCGCGAATTCCGCTTCCTTGAACCGGTTCGCGATCACATCGGGGTGCGGCAGCGCGACTTCGATCCAGGGCTTCAGCGGCTTCAGCAACGCATCGCCGATCGCCAGATCAAGCTTGGGTGGGGCGGGCGGCGCAACGGGAGCGGCAGGCGCGCGGGCAAGGCCCGACTGGCGCTGCTGGTCGTAAATCTTTTTGAGTTCGTTGATCTCGCTTTCAGGACCTTTCACCAGCTTCAGCAACTGGTGCATGGCGTCGAGATAGCGCAGCGCCTCGTCGTCTTGCAGCCCGATCGCCAGATGCGAGATCGCGTTGCGGGCTTCGAGCGCCATCGAGGTGAAATTACGCGCCTTGTGTTTGTCGCTGCGTCCAAAGGCGTCGTCGAACACCTCGCGCCAGCGGTCGATCATGGTCTTGACGAGGCCATAGGCATCGAGCGGCGCATTCGGCGCGCCGCCAGCGGCGCGGCTGGCATAATGCAGCCAGTTCGCGCCATGGACCGCCTTCATCCGCGCTTCAACGAAAGGCGTTAGGCCCTTCTGCAGATGGAAGAGCCCGCCTTGAACTCGTTGCAGCGTTTCCTGTTCGGCCGACATAGCGATCCTCCCCCGACCGATCAGAACAGTTCCGCTTGCGCGATTGCGGTTGTCGCCTGGGACTGTGCGCTTGAAGCCAGATCTTCGAGCTTCGGCCATTCCTGGGCGAGTTCGTTATAGATCAGCGCCTCGGCGGCCCAACCCTTCTGCGTGGCGATTTCGAACAGGCGATAGGCCAGCGCCCGCGCTTCCGCGGCCTTCGAACCCATTTCGGCGACGAGCCGACCCGCCGCCGCGCCGCCGCCATCCTCGGCGTTGAGGACGCGCGCGGTGTGCTGAACGCATTCCCAGACGGTGAGTGATTTGTCGCTGGTTGGCGTCCACCCCTTCGGCAGTTCGTCGCGTGGCGTGAGCGCCGTCTTGCCCTTCAAATCCTTGAAGACGCCGGACTCGAAGAGCGCATTTGTGCCGATGTTCTTCGCGTTCGCGAGGGTGATCAGTTCGCCCGATTGACGTGAATCGAAGCCAAAGGTTGCGAACCATGCAAGCGCGACCTGCGTTTCGGCATCAAAGGCGGCATCCAGTTCCTGATCGATTTCTTCCCAGACACGGTTGATGAGGGATAGCGCCGTCTTCACCGGCATAGCGCTGTCATCGTCTTCAAGGACCTTTGCGTGACGCGAGAATACGCCCATGCCAGGGCCGATCACCGATTGCTGCATGTCGACTGGTCCGACACCGGCTTTGCGGATGTCGTCGATGGCGTCGGGCAATTCGCGCTTGAGAGCGCGAATAAAATCTGCGCGGGTAATGGTCGCGGCATCCGCAGCGCGCTTGCGGCAGACGAGGACAATTGATGAGGCGAGAGCGTTCGTGCCGCTCCCGATCATACGGCTGGCCATTTCTGTGCGCATCGGCCAGGTGCCGTCTATCACGAGACCTGCCTCAACAACGGCCTGAAGGAAGGATGCCCAGCCCGCTGAAGTGATCCCATCAGCACCTGCTTCCGCCTGTTTGAAGGCGTAGTAGATTGCGAGCGGTTCCCCATCCGTCGCGGCTTTACGCATTGCCGTGAGTGCCTCACTCATGCCGGCCATGAAGAACGCTTCCGCATTGTCTCTGCCCCCGTGACGATAGGGCGTCGCAACTAGTTCCTCTGCTTTAGGCGTCGTGAGGCGACGAAATAGCTCCGGCCAAATACTGGCTAATGAACGCCGAAGCCAAACGTAAAAATAGTCAGATAGATCAGCGTATCCAATGTTGTCGTAGTATGGCGGGTCGGTCGAAATTACGATTGGGCGTATAGGGAATGAATTCTTAGAAGCATTGATGTTAGAAATCTGACCGATGCCTACCGCTGGTATCCGCCCGAAGTCAAACGGCTTAAGGACCCAGCCCAGTGCATCTAGGAAGTTAGCTGCAGAATCGCTGAAGACGTTGGCTTCGGCAAAGTCCCAGGTCATAGGAATGGCCTGACGTGAGAATGTCCCCCGAATTGCTGCACTCCTGCCCGGCGACCCAGTGCTCGACTTTCCTTCAGCTCCGGTATCCCACGTACAAACGGTAGAGCATCGATCTACCATCCGATCGGTGGCAAATGCCAAGTAGGTCCCAATTGCATCTGCATAGGCCGCCGCACCACTTCCGCCGGAATGGAGCTGAACGCCGTCATCCGGGAAGCCGGCGGCCACTGCGTCGGAGAGCGCCTTGTCGCGCGCGTCAGCCACTAGATCGGAGAAGCCCGTGAGCGCAACGAGCTGCCGTTGAGTGAAGAGGTCCACATAGCGTCGCATGCCGTATCCCGGAGGTGAAAACCACCGCGGGTTTTCTGGCATTTCGACTTCTAGACCACTGGTGTCGCCAGGCTGCGCGGAATTCGCGATTGCTTCTTGGTCATCTACTGCTGACAGATAAAGACGCCCTCGATCAGCCTCGGCAACGATGGCCATCAATCGAGCGCCCAAACGATGGCTCAGTCCTTCCTTTCGCACATGATCTGGGGCTATTGCTGCGCCAGAAAGAACGCATGTGAAGTGCGAACCGCGGCCGGTCTTGGTGCCCTTCTTGAGGCGCTCTTCGTCGCTCTTACTAAGCGTGCCGGTCTTTACTTCGAACCGCCAACCATCAGGTGCTGAGGCATCAATGGCGGGCTCAACCCACGTTTTTTGTCCCTGCTTGGAAGAGAGCATGAACGAAGACACAAGCGGCACCATTGCGCCCTTTGTTGCAGGATCAGGCGAGCGCACCGTGCGCGCCCAAAGCCAGGCAATGACGGTGGCATCCGAACCGTCCGGCAGCTTCGCCTTTGGGTAGAGATGGCCGATGCGCTTCTCCGCTTCGTCGCGCATCCATTGGCCGTAATAACGAATGTCGTCGGCAAGGCCCTGCGCACCTTTGCCGTTCCAATTGCCACCGCGTGCGATCTCGGCGCGCGATCTCGGATTGACTGGTGGCATGTTGGTGAATTTCGGCGGAATTTCCACCAGCGCCTTGCCAATCAACACGGCGACTGGATTCAAATCCGAGCCATACGCGCGTAAGCCAAGGCGCTGTGCTTCGAGCGGGATCGATCCACCGCCCGAGAAAGGATCATAAACCGGTGACGCCTTGGTTTGCAGGTAGTCGAGGATCGCTTTGCCGTCGCCCCTGGCGGGCGGTTCTTCGCCTAAACCCCAGGCGACCGATCGAGCAATTTCCCAGCGGGCGGCGTTCAGGATCGTTTCGTTGTTCGAAGCTTCCCACGGCACCATGTCCTCGATGATGCGATGCAGACGGCGGCGTTCCGTATCTTGCACTTCCTCGGTCGGAAACCGATCTGGCCAGCTTGAAGGATCATCGACCAGCTGCGCGAACAGGACCGCCCGGCAAGCCGCCAGAGGGCGGCGCGCCCACCAGAGATGCAGAGTCGAAGGATGCCCGTGACGGATCGACTTTTCCCGCGCCGAGGCAACGTTGATCGCTTCAAGCGGAATCGAGACTTCGATGAGTTTCTTGCGGGGAGTGGTCATGCCGCGTCGGCTAGCTCTTCCAGGCGGGAGGCGTCCAACGGGTCGCTCAGCGGTTGGCCCAAGCGGCGACGCTCCATCAAATGCTTGTTTACGAGGACGGTGCGCACCGTCTTCTCGTTCACATGAAAGTGCCGCGCCGCGGCCGCGATGTCGGAGTCGGCAGGATCGGCGGTGTCGAAGAATTGCAGCAAGCCTTCCTCTGGGCAGAGCAGTGCCGCAGCGAAGGCTCGTTGGAACTTCTGCCGCGACGTGGCCACGTTGGATATGGCTCCTAGCGACGAGTTCCCGGTCCAGATCGCATCACCGATGGCACGCGCCAATTGGAACCGGCGGTCATGCGACCAATGAGCGCTGAGAAGGACGGTTTGCAGGTTGCGGTGTATGAGACGAAGGGCAAATGGGAACGCGGCAGGCTGATGGCTGCGTAGATGGTACGCAGATATCTCGCCCAGGTCTGCGAGACCCTTGTTAAGCAGCGGCTGCGTCGGCAACCCAATCTCTCTGCGCAACGTCTCGGCTGCCACCTCGGCCGCTACCCACGGTTCCATCCTATCTTCCGTTTCACGGCTGGATTTCGCCATCCTTACCGCGAGCGCAAAATCGACTTCTGCACCCCGCGCGGCCTGTTCGATAGCGGCTGTCAGCGTCGTTGCGGCGTCTGATCCCTGCGCGGCCACCACCGCCTCTTCAACGTCGGCCGCGTCGTAGGTCTCTTCCAAGGTTATCAACCGGGTGATCAACGCTTCCGGGGCCTCGTCGGTATCGTAACCGCTCACGGCTTCGATGCGTCGCCATATAGAATAGTCCGGGCTGGAGCGCTCCTCACGAAGAGCATTCACCAGTGCGACCAGCGACACCCGATCAGTTGCCGGAGCGGCGGACAGCGCGTCGTCGAGCAACCCGTCCATCGCCGCTTCGAAGCCGCTGGAGGGCACAAATGTGACAGCATTGGTCAGGAAGCGAACGGGACCGGCCACCCCCGGCGGATCAGCGCGGCTCATGAACATGACCCGGTCACGGTCACCCCAGATAGTTACCGGCGGCCAAGCGTGGCCATTGCCGATTGCATTCATCTCATGGGCCATTCGCCAGGATTCGCTAGGACAACCGGACCTGGGCTCCCACCGCAGACGCCACCAGTGATCCGCTATCCAGAAGCCCAGAGCGGCCGCTGGGACGCGGACTGATGTTACCGTTCCTTGCGCTTCCGTCCGAATGAGCCGGGTGAGCAGCGCCCCCCCCACCGCCATCTCCAATTCGGAGATACCGTCCGGGTTGGGCGAGGGAGCGGCCACCAATGAAAAGTGAATATTGCTCATAACTTCAATCCATATCTCAAAGCGCAGGAATGCGCGGCATCTCGGTCAACCTGATTCCCATGTTGAGCCGCCCATTCCCTAAAACGCAGCCAGACCGGTCGCGCGAAGGGATCGCTGGGAAGCATGGGATAACCATGCCAATCGTTCAGGCCGGTATTGGTCACCTGCAATTCGTAAATCCAGCCATTGTCATCAACTGACCAGATGAGGTTCCCCATCAAGCCGGCTTCTTGGGCGCGCTTCAATAAGGCGGGAATTCGAAGCATATCCGCCTTGCCAAAATTCGCATGTTTGTCGCAAAGAGTCCGGTCTGAGTCGGTCCCGCGGTAGGGCTCAGTCCCGTAGATGTACGGGTTCGCCTTATGCTTGCCTGAGCACCCATACCGGATTCCACAAAATCGGTCTGCCATGGACTGAGGCAAAAGACCCTTCGTCAGCCAACGCTTACGATGACTGTCATCTCGTTGCGGAAGCTCCGTACGGCGCGGGGGTCTCACGCTGGTGGGCCACCGATTGTCACGAGATCGGTAACGTTGAACGCCACCGCCGTCTCTGCGAACCCAAGCTCGCGCTGAAAGAACCGCCGTATGTAGACAGGCTGCCGTGCAAACCCCGCCTCGATCTGGACGATTGCCAGGATGAACGTGTCCGGACTATTGAGCGAGGCTAGCAGCTCGTTCTTCGTCAGCATGATGACATCGCCGTCCACATGGCGGCCCTTGACTTCGATAAAGCGAAGATGACCCGCCTTGAGGTCCCGACTTTCGATATCCCAGCCCTTCTTCTCGGCCGACACGTCCCGGGGCTCGTGGCCAAGCGCGCGCTCGGCCGCGAAGACTGCTTCCATCGCCTTCCGTTCGGACTCGGCGCGCAGGATCGGGTCTTCCGCAAACCCTATCGGCTTGCTGCTCGGTTCCGGCGGAGCCTTTGCCTTGAGCAGCCCGGCCGGGATCACCAGCGCAGCGCCTTTCAGCACGGGCGAGAGGGCGGAAATCTGGCGTTCGCGATCCAGTTCGGACTGGCGCCGGTGCAGCCGCTCCACGAGGCGCGCGGCGGTCGCTTCCGCGTTCTGGGCGTTGATTCGCTGCTCCTTGCCGGCACGCTCTTCCTCGCGAAGCCGGGCGGCGCGGGCGTCCCAATAGTTGATCTCGCGATTCAGGCGGGCGCGCACCTCGCGCTCGACCTTGTCGATCTCGGCGATCCGGCGCGTGCGGACCTCGTTCAGGTGATCGGGAACGAGCGACCGCACCGCATAGCCGAGGGCTTGCGCTTCGACATTCCCCGACAGCCAGGGCGCGACGATCACGTCGGCAACCGCGAGGCGCTCCTCGGGCGTGATCGGGCGGCAGTCCAGATAAGGTGCGGGACCGCCATCCACCGCCGAACCGTCTTCCTTCAGGAACAGGAATTGAAGCCGCTGGGAAATTGCGCGCGGCTCGCCGGATCGCTCGGTGCGCGCATCACGGATCGCGTGTTCGAGATAGACGAGGAGCTTCGGATCGAGGCTTCCGTCGGTATCGTCCACCAGCACGCCGCCCTGATTGAGGAGCGGCTGGAACCTTTCGAGGATCACATCGACCAGCGATTCCAGAAGGGGATGGCCCGGCGCCACCAGTTCGGCCTGCGGCTGGCCGATGATCAGGGATTTCTCGAAGGTGATCCGCGCATAGCGATCGAGCACGGGATCGGATCGCCCGATCAGCCGGTCGCGCTCTTTCAGGATCGACGGGACGCGCAGGATTTCAAACCGCCCTTTTTCGCGCTCAGTGATCCGTCCGCCGAGCATCGTGAAGGCTTCGCGGAAGAACGCGCCGATGAAATGCGGTTGCAGACGGCGGGCGGCGGCGCGCTCCATCTGTTCGCGGATTTCGGCGACCGAACTCGGGTTCATGCCTTCGGAGGTCAGCTTGCGTTCGGCGACCAGCTTCTCGATGGTTTCGACATCGACCGCGCCATCGACCTTGCGGAACAGCTCGGCTTTCTTTTCCGGCCGATCGCCATAGCGGATTGCATCGACGAGCAAATCGCGCAGCGCGTGGCCTTCGAACAATTCGCCGAGCACGTCATAGACCTTGCCGCCGAGCGCCGTGCGGGCCTCCTCCAGCTTTTCCAACAGCCGACGATAGACTTCGCCTTCGCGCGTGTTCGCCGCGCAAAGATTCCAGAGATGGCAAACCTCGGTCTGGCCGATGCGGTGGATGCGGCCGAAGCGTTGTTCGAGGCGGTTCGGATTCCAGGGCAGATCGTAATTGACCATCAGATGCGCGCCGCGCTGAAGGTTCACGCCTTCGCCAGCGGCATCGTTCGCAATCATCACGCGCACCCGCGGATCGGAATTGAAGGCGGCTATGGCGCCGCGTCGCGCTTCGCGTGCAATGCTGCCGTGGATCACGACCACAGCCGACGGATCGCCGACCAGCGCGCCGATCTTCTGTTGCAGATATTCGAGCGTGTCCTTCGGCTCGGTGAAGATCAGCACCTTGCGCCGCAAGCCGGTCGTTGCGTCCAGCATCAACGGCTCGTCGAGAATTGACTCAAGTTCGCGCCATTTGGCGTCCTGGCCGGAAAGCTTCAGACGCAGCGCCCGGTCTTCGAGATCCTTTAGAATCAGAATTTCGGCTTCGAGTTCCGCAAGCGTGGCCGCGGCAGTTGCCTGATCGACAATCTGCTCCTCGGCGTCTTCCGCTTCGGCGCCTGGCACTTCGTCGAGATCGTCTGGATCGTAGCTGGGCAAAGCGGGCACGTGCGTCAGCGGCGCCGAGCCTGTCTGCCGCATGAGCCGCTCTTCCCGCAGCCGGTCTTCAAGACGCAGCCGCCGCCGTTCGAGCGAGCGATGGATTGCGGCCGGTGAAGAGGCAAGGCGCCGTTGAAGGATTTGTAACGCGAACCCGACGTTGGATCGCCGCTTGTCGTCCCCTGAACGATCCGCGCGGTTCATCTCCTCGCGCACATAGGTCGTCACAGCCTGATAGAGATCGGCTTCGACCGGCGACAAGGCGAAGCTTGCAGTATAGGCGCGGCGCTCGGGAAAGAGCGGCGTTCCGTCGAAGCGATAGAGTTCTTCTTTCGTGAGCCGTCGCATCATGTCGGACACGTCGGCCTTGTGAACCCCTTCACGGAAGCGGCCTTCGAAGCGGTCGGCATCGAGCAGGCCCATGAACAGCTGGAAGTCGGCTTCCTTCCCGTTGTGCGGCGTCGCCGACATCAGAAGGAAGTTTCGCGTGCGGGTTCCCAGCAGCTTGCCCAGCTTGTGGCGCTGGGTTTCCTTCACCTCGCCGCCAAAATAGGACGCGGCCATGCGATGGGCCTCATCGCAGATGATCAGATCCCAATCGCCGGCGGCTTCGAACTTCGCTTTCAAATCGTCCGATCTGGCTGCCATGTCGAGTCGCACAATCAGCCTGTTCTTCTCGACGAAAGGATTGCCGGTGACTGAGGCCTCGATCTGATCGCGAGTGAGAAGATCGAAATGCAGGCCGAACTTTTCGGCCATTTCCTCTTGCCATTGTTCGACCAGGCTTCCCGGGGCGACGATCAGGCAGCGTTCAAGATCGCCTCGGATGATGAGTTCTTTGATCAGCAGGCCCGCCATGATCGTCTTGCCGGCGCCGGGATCGTCGGCCAAGAGAAATCGGAGCGGCTGGCGCGGCAGCATCTCGCCATAGACGGCGGTGATCTGGTGTGGCAGCGCCTCGATCTGCGACGCGCTTACGGCCAAATAAGGGTCAAAAAGATGCGCGAGACGAATGCGATAGGCTTCCGACGCCAGGCGTAGCAGCCCCGCGTCCGCATCGAACGCGTAAGAGCGGCCACCGCTGACGAACTCGAAGCCAGCTTCCTCGCCGCGATAGACTAGCCGCTCGGCGATTTTGCCGGCGACACGAAATACAAGATTGAGCGCGTCGGCGCCAAAACGAGATACAGATACGACTTCCGCGATGCCCTCGGAGTCGAGCCCCTTGATTCGCGCTCCCGGCTTGATTTCGTCGAATGAACTCATGCAATCCCCCGTAGCAAGATAATTCGGCGAAAAGCTGCCAGAACGCAATGCGACCGAGGGGGCAATAATCGGTAGCTACTGGCTGGCGGCTAGATGCGCTTCCGCTCTCCGTGACGAGCGAGAAGCGCACCGATTTCCGCGGCGAGGTTGTCAGTCTGCTCAGCGTTCACCGCTATCCCCGCGATCACCTCACCCTGCCGGTGCGCATCGATCTTGCCATAGCTGTTAAGCGTGGTGGCGAGGTTTTCGTGGCCGAGGTTCTGGCTCCATGCCTTCAATTCCTCGGGCGTCCGGCAGATTTCCTGCGCGAGATGGCCGAGCGTATGGCGGAAGGTGTGCGGCGAGAAATAGGGCAGGCTGGCGCCGCTGAAGGCTCGACGGAAGATCTCGCGCACGGGCGAGGCGTTGCTCCAATGCGCCCGCTTGATTCCCGATACGGCGAAAGACCAGCCTTCGCCCTGCGCGATCTTGGTGCGCGGGAAGAGCGGGTCCGTTGGGCCGAACAAATGTACGTTGCGCAGTTCCCCGATCCAGGCGCGCACGATCGTGTCCAGATCATCGCCAAGCTGAAAGAAATAGGTCGTGATCGCCTTGGCGAATTTCGTCTCGACGCTGTTCGGGTCCTGCCGGACAACGGGCGGCACGCGGGCGATGTCGACGTGCCGCAGCGACAAAGAAACGATCGCCTTGTCGCGCATGCCGGTCAGGATTGTGAAGGCGATCAGCGCGCGGTTGCAGCGGTCGACGACGGTTTCCGTCGGCATGGCGGCGATGGCAGTGCGAATCTGTTCAAGGCTCGGATAGTCGCGGAGCTTCGGCGCCTTCGCCGTGGCGGCATCCTTCCGGGACGGGTTGAGATATTCGACGTCGTCGAGTTGCAGCCGCGATTTGAAGCCGGGCCGCCACGCCAGCCAAATGAAGAACTCGCGCACGGCCGTGAGCGTCGCCGTCCGCGTCGCTGCGCTCAAGGCCGCGCCGGTGCGGATCGCCTCCGTCTCGCCGAGGCGTTCCTTGAAGGCGATGGCCTGTTCGCGGCGAAAGGTCTTGAAGTCCTTTGCGCTGGTCGATTCCTCGAAGCGCGCGAGCGCCTTGCGGACCATGTCGAGCGTCGCCCCGCTCTTGCCCTTCGCCTCTTTTAGAAACCGGAGATAGTCGCGCTTGATGCGCTCGTTCGCGGCATTGATTTTCGCCATGCTGTCATCCTTCCTTGAAGTCACCATTGGCCTTGGCATCGGAGCATTCATTCAATCGTTCCGGTGCCATCGGCCCGAGGTCGAGGATGGCGGCGAGCTTCGGCAGGTCGGCGTGGCGGACGGTTCGGTGCATGGCCGTTTCGCAGCGCTCGCAGAGCCCTACCAGCGCGATCACCTTATCCGTGCGGGGGTGAAGGTCGGCCATGCCGCCCAGCGGCCTGCGCGGCACGCGACACTTGAAACAGAAGAACTCGCCGGGTCCGCATCGATGGCGCCGACCTTCTCGCCGCATGGCGAGAAAGGCCTTGAGGTCGGTGCCGTGAATGAGGATCGGGCGCCGATTGTCAAGCGGCCGGAGTCCATCCTTCAGCCATCGCCGAACCGTGTTGCGGTGCGTGCCGAGCAGCTTGGCGGCTTCGGCAATCTCATAGGTGGCCGTCGCCTTGACCCGTTGGGCCGAGGGGCTCCGGACCGGAGCTTTGCGCTTTGCCCGCATTGCGCCGTTCACGCTATGCGACGGTTGGCGATGCGGCCGGCGATCCAGGCGTCGACTTCGTCTTCGATCCACGCGACGCAACGATCGGAAATCGTGACAGGCTGCGGGAAGCGACCTTCGCGCATATAGGCGTAGATCGTGCTGCGGCTCAGACAGGTGCGCGCCTTCACCTGTTCAAGGCGGATGAGGCTGGCGCGGGGCTGGGTGGTGTAGGGTTTCATGGCGTCCGTCCGGGTTGATTGGAACTGAACGGAAGATGGCAGCGTCGCGCCCCGCCAAATAGCTGATCGGGTTACAGAAAACGCGCTGGTGTTCGTGCCTTGTGCTCTAGGGCGGGTTGTTGCCGAGATTGGCTAGAAGGGTATGTCGTCGTCGAGGTCGTCCAGCGAATAGGCG
>NZ_JAIUIE010000026.1:0-2500 GCF_020165495.1 Mesorhizobium sp. BR1-1-16
GGCCATCGCCTGTGGCGGAGCCGGCGCCGGCGGCTCGGCAAGCCAGTGCGTCCCAGTGTGCTCCGGGGGTTGAGAGGGAGCAGCGGCGCGGTGCCGGCGTGCCGGGCCGCGCGCGAACTGCGCCCGAACCCCTGCCCTCGCCGGATGAGCGTCGGCGTCGCCCCGGCATTTCCGCTTGGTGGTGGCCTGGTGCTGCCGGCCGGCGGCCGTCCATCGCCTCCCTGAACGACAAAAAGCCCCGGTCCGCATTTCTGCGAACCGGGGCTTTTTTGAAGATGTGAAGAGAGCTTCGATACGAACTTGGCAGGCCTGGCGGCGACCTACTCTCCCGTGTCTTAAGACAAAGTACCATTGGCGCGGAGGAGTTTAACGGCCGAGTTCGGAATGGGATCGGGTTCAGGCTCCTCGCCATGACCACCAGGCCGGCAAAGTTCGTATCGGATTTGAAGAAGCTGGAATTTTCATTGAGGCTCGATCCTTTCGGATGGGCATGGATTAATGAGGGCGATCAAGCCTATCGAGTGATTAGTACCGGTAAGCTACATGCGTTGCCGCACTTCCACACCCGGCCTATCGACGTGGTGGTCTACCACGACTCTCAAGGGAAAACTCGTTTTGAGGTGGGTTTCCCGCTTAGATGCTTTCAGCGGTTATCCCGTCCGTACGTAGCTACCCTGCAATGCGGCTGGCGCCACAACAGGTCCACCAGAGGTACGTCCATCCCGGTCCTCTCGTACTAAGGACAGATCCTCTCAATTTTCCTACACCCACGGCAGATAGGGACCGAACTGTCTCACGACGTTCTGAACCCAACTCACGTACCACTTTAATCGGCGAACAGCCGAACCCTTGGGACCTTCTCCAGCCCCAGGATGTGATGAGTCGACATCGAGGTGCCAAACGATGCCGTCGATATGGACTCTTGGGCATCATCAGCCTGTTATCCCCAGAGTACCTTTTATCCGTTGAGCGATGGCCCGTCCACGTGGGACCACCGGATCACTATGGCCGTCTTTCGACTCTGCTCGACTTGTCAGTCTCGCAGTCAGGCGGGCTTATGCCATTGCACTCGACGAGCGATTTCCGACCGCTCTGAGCCCACCATCGCGCGCCTCCGTTACACTTTGGGAGGCGACCGCCCCAGTCAAACTACCCACCATGCACTGTCCCGGACCCGGATGACGGGCCGCGGTTAGATATCCATATTCACAAGGGTGGTATTTCAAGGATGGCTCCATCCGAGCTGGCGCCCGAACTTCAAAGCCTACCACCTATCCTACACATGCAAACACGAATACCAGTGCAAAGTTGTAGTAAAGGTTCATGGGGTCTTTCCGTCTGACCGCGGGAACCCCGCATCTTCACGGGGAATTCAATTTCACTGAGCGGGTGCTGGAGACAGCGGGGAAGTCGTTACGCCATTCGTGCAGGTCGGAACTTACCCGACAAGGAATTTCGCTACCTTAGGACCGTTATAGTTACGGCCGCCGTTTACCGGGGCTTCGATTCAAAGCTTGCACCTCTCCTCTTAACCTTCCGGCACCGGGCAGGCGTCAGACCCTATACGTCGCCTTGCGGCTTCGCAGAGCCCTGTGTTTTAGGTAAACAGTCGCTACCCCCTAGTCTGTGCCCCCTATACCTGGTTGCCCAAGTACAGGGCCTCCTTCTCCCGAAGTTACGGAGGCAATTTGCCGAGTTCCTTCAGCACCATTCTCTCAAGCGCCTTGGTATGCTCTACCAGTCCACCTGTGTCGGTTTAGGGTACGGTCTATACGCGGGAGCTATTTCCCGGAACACCTTCACCGCAGGATCAATCCAATAAGACCCTACGATACACGGCATTCGTCACTACCCGCAGGCTGAGGAATATTCACCTCATTCCCATCGACTACGCCTTTCGGCCTCGCCTTAGGAGCCGGCTAACCCTGCGCAGATTAGCTTTACGCAGGAACCCTTGGACTTTCGGCGACAGTGTCTCTCACACTGTTTGTCGTTACTCATGTCAGCATTCGCACTTCCGATACCTCCAGGATCTCTCACGAGTATCCCTTCGCAGGCTTACGGAACGCTCCGCTACCACGTGATCTTGCGATCACATCCACAGCTTCGGCACATGGCTTGAGCCCCGTTACATTGTCGGCGCAGGAACCCTTGTCTAGACCAGTGAGCTGTTACGCTTTCTTTAAATGATGGCTGCTTCTAAGCCAACATCCTGGTTGTTTTGGGATCCCCACATCCTTTCACACTTAGCCATGATTTGGGGGCCTTAGCTGGTGGTCAGGGTTGTTTCCCTTTTGACGATGGACGTTAGCACCCACCGTCTGTCTGCCGGATAGTACTCTTGGGTATTCGGAGTTTGGTTAGGTTTGGTAAGATGGTAAATCCCCCTAGCCCATCCAGTGCTCTACCCCCCAAGGTATTCGTCCGACGCTCTACCTAAATAGATTTCGCGGAGAACCAGCTATTTCCGAGTTTGATTGGCCTTTCACCCCTAGCCACA
>NZ_JAIUIE010000027.1 GCF_020165495.1 Mesorhizobium sp. BR1-1-16
GGACGCGGGGGGAAAGGGCGGGGAGGATGGCCGTAGGATGGTGAGCCGCATCGTCAACGGCCGCTGCGAATCGAAGCACGCCGATATCGGGCATCTCGCTTCCCCGCACGGGCGAAATCCCCAGCGCCCCCGTCTTCATCGACGGCAAGAAAGCCGCCACGCTGAAGGGCGTGGGGATTGCGGAGGAGTTCCGGCGGTTGGTTGGGGAGTATGTGGAGAGAAGGTGGGGGTGAGGTTACAGCGAAAAACCTCCTACGCTCGGCTCCCATCAATGAGATCGGAAGCCGCGTGAACTAGTGCCATGTTCTCTTCTATTCTTGAAGCGAATCCCGTTTGAAATCGCTGCTCAAATCCGGCCGCCGCATATGAAATGAGTTCGGCGGCCGTTAATATCAGCCGCGGTATTTCGGACAATTGGGGCGCGTATTTCAGTTCGCCGATTTCGCCGTCCTCCCTGATCTCCAGATAGTCTTCCAACTCTCTCACTGGCGTATGAACTGCCTTACTCAACAAGGAATAAACTCCAACATACCAATCATGCATGCCAGCAAGCTGGCTTAGTTCCTTGATTTTGTATTTCCGTGGTTTCGATTCTTTTATTTCTGCGTCTATTCGATCCAGGATCTCGTTCGTAACATTTTCCTTAGCTTTCTTCAGCATACTATAATCGTTGTTCAGAATATTATTAATGAAATCGCGTCGATACAAAATGTCCTCAGCGATAAATTTCTGATACATTTCAGGTTCTGTCGCTATCGCGCGTAATCGAAACGTCACTTCCATCAGCGCGCGAACTGTGACCCTTGCAGATGAGGCGATTCCATTTTCTGCAATTATTATCGCGGCTTGATAATGTTCTAATGCTCTCATGAAAAGCGTTGCCAGTATAATGGCCTCGCGATCACGATTGCGCACATCGGACTGAAAAAGCATATCGTGAAAGTCACGGTTGATTCGTCTAGCCAGTTCCAGCATTTCTTTATAATTTTCAGAGATCGGCGCTTTAAAAACCGAATGTGGAACCGCTAGAAATCCATTATTATCAAATTCGGCAGGCATAGATTCATCTTTGAATGGCTCTCGATAAAGAAATAGTACAGACTCATTCAGATGTATAATATTCCTCAAGAAATAAGAAAACATACTAATTCAATCAATTTGATTTCAATGGATATAATATTCGATACGGCTCCGCCGTCATGGCCGCACTTGTTGCGGCCATCCACGTCTTGCTTTGCGGCGCTGGGGCATTGGCGACCACTGAGGGCAAGTCGTGGATGGCCGGGACCAGCCCGGCCATGACGGCTGGGGCGGGGTGCGAAGACGGATGACATCGGACGCGGCAAGAACCATTGAGCTTGAGCAGACATGCCAGTTCCCACGCCGAGCGCCTCGCACAACCTCTCCGCCGTCATGACTGCACGTGTTGCAGCCATCCACGACTTACTTGCAGCCCGGGCCGTTGTCCCCAACGAGAGGAAGTCGTGGATGGCCGGGACGGGCCCGGCCATGACGGCACGGGCGTGGAGGCATCCGGGCAGCAGGTCACGCTGCAATAGCGCGACAGGGACGGCGCCCTCGCCTCTCAGCCGTTCAGCTGCTCATAAAGATCATCCCAGTTCGGATTCGACTGATGAATCAGCCGGACCTTCCACGCGCGCGGCCAATGCTTCATCGTGCGTTCGCGCTGGATGGCCGCGCGGATATCGTCATGCCATTCCGCCCAGACGAGGCGCGCGAGGCCATAACGCTTGGTGAAGCCGTCGAGGACGCCCTCGCGGTGTTCGAAGGCGCGGCGCGAGAGATCGGCGGTCACCCCGACATAAAGGATCCCGTCGCGCCGGTTCGCCATCAGATAGACATAGCCGCCCATGCCGCAGCGGAGCGCAAAAGCGGCGTCGTTGCAAGCCTGGGTTGGCACATCCCTTCCGCCGTCATGATGAAGGGGAGGCGGCATCCGCTTCCGGCAGGACCGCTTGAGCCCGAGCCGCGAGCCTTCCCTGCGCTGGACGCCTCGCACACTCTCTCCGCCGTCATGGCCGCACGTGTTGCGGCCATCCACGACTTGCTCTCGGTGGTGCCAATGCCCCGGCACTGCCAAGCAAGACGTGGATGGCCGCAACACGTGCGGCCATGACGGCGGAGAGAGTGTGCGAGGCGTCCAGCGCAGGGAAGGCTCGCGGCTCGGGCTCAAGCGGTCCTGCCGGAAGCGGATGCCGCCTCCCCTTCATCATGACGGCGGAAGGGATGTGCCAACCCAGGCTTGCAACGACGCCGCTTTTGCGCTCCGCTGCGGCATGGGCGGCTATGTCTATCTGATGGCGAACCGGCGCGACGGGATCCTTTATGTCGGGGTGACCGCCGATCTCTCGCGCCGCGCCTTCGAACACCGCGAGGGCGTCCTCGACGGCTTCACCAAGCGTTATGGCCTCGCGCGCCTCGTCTGGGCGGAATGGCATGACGATATCCGCGCGGCCATCCAGCGCGAACGCACGATGAAGCATTGGCCGCGCGCGTGGAAGGTCCGGCTGATTCATCAGTCGAATCCGAACTGGGATGATCTTTATGAGCAGCTGAACGGCTGAGAGGCGAGGGCGCCGTCCCTGTCGCGCTATTGCAGCGTGACCTGCTGCCCGGATGCCTCCACGCCCGTGCCGTCATGGCCGGGCCCGTCCCGGCCATCCACGACTTCCTCTCGTTGGGGACAACGGCCCGGGCTGCAAGTAAGTCGTGGATGGCTGCAACACGTGCAGTCATGACGGCGGAGAGGTTGTGCGAGGCGCTCGGCGTGGGAACTGGCATGTCTGCTCAAGCTCAATGGTTCTTGCCGCGTCCGATGTCATCCGTCTTCGCACCCCGCCCCAGCCGTCATGGCCGGGCTGGTCCCGGCCATCCACGACTTGCCCTCAGTGGTCGCCAATGCCCCAGCGCCGCAAAGCAAGACGTGGATGGCCGCAACAAGTGCGGCCATGACGGCGGAGCCGTATCGAATATTATATCCATTGAAATCAAATTGATTGAATTAGTATGTTTTCTTATTTCTTGAGGAATATTATACATCTGAATGAGTCTGTACTATTTCTTTATCGAGAGCCATTCAAAGATGAATCTATGCCTGCCGAATTTGATAATAATGGATTTCTAGCGGTTCCACATTCGGTTTTTAAAGCGCCGATCTCTGAAAATTATAAAGAAATGCTGGAACTGGCTAGACGAATCAACCGTGACTTTCACGATATGCTTTTTCAGTCCGATGTGCGCAATCGTGATCGCGAGGCCATTATACTGGCAACGCTTTTCATGAGAGCATTAGAACATTATCAAGCCGCGATAATAATTGCAGAAAATGGAATCGCCTCATCTGCAAGGGTCACAGTTCGCGCGCTGATGGAAGTGACGTTTCGATTACGCGCGATAGCGACAGAACCTGAAATGTATCAGAAATTTATCGCTGAGGACATTTTGTATCGACGCGATTTCATTAATAATATTCTGAACAACGATTATAGTATGCTGAAGAAAGCTAAGGAAAATGTTACGAACGAGATCCTGGATCGAATAGACGCAGAAATAAAAGAATCGAAACCACGGAAATACAAAATCAAGGAACTAAGCCAGCTTGCTGGCATGCATGATTGGTATGTTGGAGTTTATTCCTTGTTGAGTAAGGCAGTTCATACGCCAGTGAGAGAGTTGGAAGACTATCTGGAGATCAGGGAGGACGGCGAAATCGGCGAACTGAAATACGCGCCCCAATTGTCCGAAATACCGCGGCTGATATTAACGGCCGCCGAACTCATTTCATATGCGGCGGCCGGATTTGAGCAGCGATTTCAAACGGGATTCGCTTCAAGAATAGAAGAGAACATGGCACTAGTTCACGCGGCTTCCGATCTCATTGATGGGAGCCGAGCGTAGGAGGTTTTTCGCTGTAACCTCACCCCCACCTTCTCTCCACATACTCCCCAACCAACCGCCGGAACTCCTCCGCAATCCCCACGCCCTTCAGCGTGGCGGCTTTCTTGCCGTCGATGAAGACGGGGGCGCTGGGGATTTCGCCCGTGCGGGGAAGCGAGATGCCCGATATCGGCGTGCTTCGATTCGCAGCGGCCGTTGACGATGCGGCTCACCATCCTACGGCCATCCTCCCCGCCCTTTCCCCCCGCGTCC
>NZ_JAIUIE010000028.1 GCF_020165495.1 Mesorhizobium sp. BR1-1-16
CCCCCCCCCCCCCCCCCCCGGCGCAGGACTGATCGCGAGGACCAAAACTATTTCGGCAGATACTTGCCGATATTGATTAGCTGCACGCGGCGGTTAAGCGGATCCTTCGGATCCTTGGTGTCCTGCAGGTTTTCCTCGCCGAGGCCGACCGCTTCGAGGCGCGTGGGATCGACGCCATAAGTTGTCACGAGCGCCGCCAGCACCGCGTCCGCGCGCTTCTGGCTGAGCACGAGATTGTTCTGGCGATCGCCGGTCGTGTCGGTGTTGCCGGTCACGACAAACTTGTAGCCGGCAAGGACCGGGTGGTGCAGCGCATCGGCAATCGAACCGATCGTCGCATAGGATTCCGGACGGATGATGTCGGAGTTCAACGCGAACTGAATCTGGACATTGATCTGTGCGAGGCCGTCCAGAAGCTGGAGCGGCGTCCAGGTGATCGGCATGCCCGGATTATTCTTGATATGCTCCTGGACGGCATTGCGGATCAGCGCAGCCGACAATTCAGGCGGAGCAACGCGCGCCGCACTCTGCAGGCTCTGCATAATCTGGTTCGAGTCGAGCGCGGTCTGGGCCGACGCCGAACCGGCGGCACCCGTCAGGGCGATGGCGAGCATGAGCCCGCCGAGCGTGGTCTTCTTCATGATCTTGTTCCCTCCGGCCGCGGCTCAGCGCCAACCCGCATCGACGATCGCCTGATTGCAGGCAGCGGTGACGACGCGCGAAGCCGCGTTGAGGCAGCTCAAGAAATGCGCATCACCGGCCACCATACCCTGGCAATGCCGGACAACGTCGTTCTTGCAAAGCTTGGCGACAGACATCTGCGCCGCATTCCGCTTGGTGATCGAGGCAACGACAGTCTGATAGTCCGTGAGGCACTGCGGGCTGATCTTGGACTTCTGCGACAGCATGCAGTCCTTCAGCGCACCATCGCCCAGATTGACCTTGGCACAGTATTTGGTGATGTCCTTGCCGCAGCTCTGAGCCAGAAGAGCGCCAGCATCGGAATAGCTCATGGTCTGAGCCGAGGCACCGGCCATGCCAACCGCCATAGCGGCAGCGGCCAGCCCGATCGTGATGAATCGCATTGACGTGAATCCTTCCCCGTATCGCTATGCCGGCGGAGCCGGCGATCCCCACCGCCGCCGGGGCGACGGGTCGAGAGCAGCCGGCGCGCGGGAGTCCCCCGATTCGGCGCCGACGGCGGTCCCTAATGGCAGGTTTTCGAGACCGATAGTCAATCTCATCTCGCGACAGGCGGCGAAGATTTTGCTGCAGCAACGCCTCGATTTGTATCGTCTGAATGCGCCCGCGACGCGCAATGTCGCGGCCTCGACCGACATCCGCCGGCTCGCTTGGAACCGCCCCGTGATAAGTATCCCTTCCATCAATCGAGGCAGCTCGCCTTTCACGCGAGAACAGGAATAACGATGAGCGACGAGAACGTCCGTGACAGCAACGGCAATGTCTTGAAGGACGGAGACTCCGTCACAGTGATCAAGGATCTCAAGGTCAAGGGCACATCCGAGACGATCAAGCGCGGCACGACGGTGAAGAGTATCCGCCTCACCGGGAATCCGGCAGAAGTCGAGTGCAACACCAAGCAGGTCAAGGGGCTGGTGCTGAAGACCGAGTTCTTGAAGAAGGTTTGAGCCGGGCCGGCAACGCGGCATTCTTCGCGGACATGGACGTCAAGCGCGACTTGCCGGCCGCTCGCCATCGGCCCCCTTTTTTCCTGCCTTTGATCATTCTCCGCCGCGAACGCGGCATCGGCGGGATGTGGCGTCCGTGCTGGCCTCAGCTATGGTGATCGGGTCCCCGGCGTCCGGTCGCGGGGGTGCGATACGAGCGCCATCGATCAGGGTGCGCTGGGCGGCGGTGTGCGAGCGGTCATGCTGGTCTCTCCGCGAGACGATCGCGCGCGGGCGGATTGCTGGGCGCTCCTGCCAGGCGCCGGCGCGCTGGCAGTCTGCAGCGGTGCGGGACGATGGCTGGCAAAGCGGTGCGCTGGCGGAAGGCCATCGCCTGTGGCGGAGCCGGCGCCGGCGGCTCGGCAAGCCAGTGCGTCCCAGTGTGCTCCGGGGGTTGAGAGG
>NZ_JAIUIE010000029.1 GCF_020165495.1 Mesorhizobium sp. BR1-1-16
TCGCGGATCGCGAAGCGCAGCTTCTCTTCCATGGCGATCGGCACGATCAGCGTCACTTCCATCGACACGTTGTCGCCCGGCATCACCATCTCGACGCCTTCGGGCAGCGTGCACACGCCGGTCACATCCGTCGTGCGGAAGTAGAACTGCGGGCGATAATTGGTGAAGAACGGCGTGTGACGGCCACCCTCCTCCTTCGTCAGGATATACGCCTCGGCCTTGAACACCGTATGCGGCGTCACCGAGCCGGGCTTGCACAGAACCTGACCGCGCTCGACGCCTTCACGGTCGATGCCGCGCAGCAGCGCGCCGATATTGTCGCCAGCCTGGCCCTGATCGAGCAGCTTGCGGAACATCTCGACGCCGGTCACCGTCGACTTCACCGTCGGGCGGATGCCGACGATCTCGACTTCCTCGCCGACCTTGACGATGCCGCGCTCGACGCGGCCGGTCACCACCGTGCCACGACCCGAGATCGAGAACACGTCCTCGATCGGCATCAGGAACGGCATGTCGATCGGACGCTCGGGCTGCGGGATATAGGTGTCCACAGCCGTCATCAGTTCGAGGATCGCGTCCTCGCCGAGCTTGGCGTCGCCATCGTTGAGCGCAACCACGGCCGAGCCCTTGACGATCGGAATGTCATCGCCCGGATAGTCATAGGACGACAGCAGCTCGCGCACCTCGAGCTCGACCAGCTCCAGGAGCTCCGGATCGTCGACGAGGTCGACCTTGTTCAGGAACACGACCAGCGCGGGAACGCCGACCTGGCGGGCCAGCAGGATGTGCTCGCGGGTCTGCGGCATCGGGCCGTCGGCCGCCGAAACCACCAGGATCGCGCCGTCCATCTGCGCAGCGCCGGTGATCATGTTCTTCACATAGTCAGCGTGGCCGGGGCAGTCGACATGCGCGTAGTGGCGGTTCTGCGTCTCGTATTCGACATGCGCCGTCGAGATCGTGATGCCGCGCGCACGCTCCTCGGGAGCCGCGTCGATCTGGTCATACGCCTTGAACGTCGCCCCGCCCGTCTTCGCAAGCACCTTCGTGATCGCAGCCGTCAGAGACGTCTTGCCGTGGTCAACATGGCCAATCGTGCCAATGTTGCAGTGCGGCTTGTTACGCTCGAATTTCTCTTTACCCATCG
>NZ_JAIUIE010000003.1 GCF_020165495.1 Mesorhizobium sp. BR1-1-16
GCCGGCGCGCGAACATGATGTCCAGCACGTCCTCGGACCCTGGTACAAATTTGATGGGGTTGTTGTCGGCCGGGCCAATCATCGTGCGGTCATGACTCTTTACCAGCGCCTTGGCGGCGGCGCGCGCCTTGAGCAGTTGCGCCAGTTCGTCGACCGCGATCCGCAACACCGCACCGATCTCGGTCGCGACCTCATGAGGGTCGCGCTGCTCAAAGACCTCGGGAGAAACGCCAGCGCCCAAGGCGATGGCGCGCAGGATTGAGGTGCCGCTCGGCTCCTCGCCCGGCACCTGCTTATCGGCAGACCGGCCGGTAGAGCTCATCCCGGGAGAGCTGGCCGCGGGCATGAAGGGTTCGCTGCTGAAAGCCACGCCCTCCCGCGGCAAGGGACGCACAGCAATGCCCTCGCGCTCCCGGCGCAGCGCTTCATTCTCACGGTCCGTGAAAAAGCCATCCGCGCGCGGCCCGACGGCCGGCGGATAGATCTTCCCGGCCGAGCGCGCCATCGTTGCGGGACCGGCGCGAATATCCGCTACCCCGCCGCGCCTGCCATCGATCTCGACCTGCAGCTCATAGCGGCCGATCCGGAGGCGGTCGCCGTTGGCCAGCCGATAAGGGCTGGCGATGCGCTGGCTGGTGCCATTGACAAAGGTTCCATTGCGCGAATGGTCGAAGAGCCAGAAATCACCCTGCTCGAAACGCACCTCGCAATGGCGGCCCGAAATGAACAGATCGGGATCTGGAAGGATCCAGTCGCCCCCTTCGCGGCCGATCTCGAAGCTGCGCCCATCCGACCGGAAGCTGAGCGGGCCGGCATTGGGCAGCCTATCGACATTGTCGATCGTCAGCCTGATTTGCATCCGCAGCGACCCATCGTCCGACCTGCCGGCCTATCGGCACAGCAACACGACTATCTTTGGTCATCCTAGCAGTTTCTTGCTGCGGCGGGACAGTGGCATCGACATTTCTCTCGCTGGTAGAGCGCGACGACAGTAGCTTTTCCGAGTGGTGAAACTTTGCTAGTCTTGAGGACTGCAATGGCCGCGGCGCCGGAGAGGCACGACTTATGCCCAGCGATCGTGCAACGACGGTCCGTACGCCGCTCGGTGGGGACACCTTGACCTTCACGCACCTTGCCGGCCGTGATGAGGTAAGCCGGTGTCTTTCCTTCACCGTAGGCTTTGTCAGCACCGATCTTGATATCGACCCGCTGAAGATGTTGGGGCAGCCAGTATCGGTGCAGGGCGAGGCAAAGCCGGAGCGCTGGTTCAGCGGCCTGGTGTCAGATTTCAGAATGACCAAGGTAGAGTCGCGGCTCGCTTACTATGAAGCTACGCTGCGGCCTTGGTTATGGTTCCTCGGCAATAGCACCGACTGCCGCATCTTCCAGCATAAGAGCGTTATCGAGATCGTCGAGGACGTATTTTCGGAGTATGGCATCGCCAAATTCGAGAAACGACTGCAAGGATCATACCCCCAGCGCGAATATTGCGTGCAGTATGATGAAAGTGATCTGGAATTCGTACAGCGCCTGCTCGAACATGAGGGAATTTTCTATTTCTTCGAATACGGCGACGACGAGCACACGCTCGTGCTGGTCGACGCCATGAACAAGCTGCAGCCGGTGCCGGACTACGAAGAGATCGCGTTCAATCCCGATTTCGCCGTCCGACCCGACGCCGAATACATCACCAGCTGGATGCCCGGGCGTTCGGTGCGGTCGGCGGCCTATGTCCACACTGACTATGATTTCACCAAGCCCGGCGTCGACCTGGCGGCGAAGTCCTCATACGCCTTCAGCCACGGGCAGGCGGACGGCGAGCAATATCATCAGCCCGGCGCTCATCTCGACACCGGCCGCGGCGACAAGATCGCCGCAATCCGTCGAGAGGAACTGCAGGCCACGCACGAGCGCGTCACCGCAAGGGCCAATGCACGTGGCCTCCATGCCGGCTGCACCTTCAAGCTGGTCGAGTTCCCGCGCGACGACCAGAACCAGGAATACCTTGTCGTCGGCGCCGACTACCGCCTGCATGATCCGGGCTATACGACGGGGGTAGATGCCGGAGGCGATACATTCCAGGTCCTGCTGGAGCTTGCCCCGACGTCGCTGCCCTACCGGCCGCCGCGCCTCACGCGCCGCCCGATCATGCGCGGGCCGCAAACCGCGACGGTTGTCGGACCATCCGGCCAGGAGATCTACACCGACAAATATGCCCGGGTGAAAGTCCAGTTTCACTGGGACCGGCTAGGCAAGAAGGACCAGGATAGCTCGTGTTTCGTGCGCGTCTCACAGGTCTGGGCCGGCAGCGGCTGGGGCTTCATCCAGATTCCACGCATTGGGCAGGAGGTGGTCGTCGACTTCATAGAAGGAGACCCGGACCAGCCGATCATCACCGGACGCGTCTACAACGCCGCGCAAATGCCGCCCTATGCCCTGCCCGGCAACGCCACCCAATCGGGCGTGAAGAGCAATTCCTCGCTGGGCGGCGGCGGCTGGAACGAGTTCAGATTTGAAGATTTGGCTGGCAAGGAGGAAGTTTATTTCCAGGCGCAGAAGGACCACAACCTCCTCATCAAGCATGATCGCGGCAAATTGGTCCAGCACGACCAGTCCGACCGCATCGACAATGACGCCAAGCATTCGGTCGGGCACGACCTCGCCGAGGATGTCGGCCACGACAAGACACTGAGCGTCGGCCATGACCGCACCGGCAACATCGGCAACAATGACACCGAAACGGTTGGGGCGAACAGGTCGCTGACCGTCGGCGCTAACGAGACGATCCATGTCGTGGCCAACGCGACCGAGAACATCGACGCCAACCACTCGCAAACGGTCGGCCTCAGCCAGACGATAACCGTTGCCCTCGCTCGGACCGATACGGTTGGCGCTGCCGAGATCCGCACCGTCGGCGCCGCGCAGACAAACACGATCGGCGCGATGCGCGCCGTCAGCGTCGGCATCAACCAGAGCCACGACATCGGCGCCGCCGACAGCTGGAATGTGGGGGCGAGCCAGAGCGTGACGATCGGGGCGTCTCAATCGGTCACCGTCGGCGCTGACCAGACGCTGAACGTCGGCTCCAAACGCACAACCAGCATTGGCGCCGATGATACGACCAGCGTCAGCGGCGCGCGGGCGCTGTCGGTTGCCAAGGACAGCAGCACCGGCATCGATGGCGACAGCAATATCAAGATCGGCAAGAAGCTGACCATCGATGTCGCGGAATCCATCACACTCACCTGTGGTTCCGCCTCCATCACGATGAAAAAAGACGGCACCATCTCCATCGAAGGCAAGGACATCTCGATCAACGGCTCCGGCAAGATCAGCGTCAAAGCCTCGAGCGATGTCATCATCAAGGGCAGCACCATCAACGCCAACTGAGGAGGTCGCAATGGACGTGCTTGAGCGCATCGATGGCGTCGTAATCGGTCTGCTGGTCGGCTTCGATGGAAGATCGCCGCTTGTCGTGTTCGTCGGCAACCCGAGCGAAACTGCCGTTCCGGCGCGGTGCCTTTGCCAGTTGGAGGCAAACGCTGTCGGCTGCGAGGTCGCCCTGCTCTTCGAAGGCGGCGACCCGGCGCGGCCGCTCATCATCGGCCGGATCGTCGAACCAAGGCCGAGCGAAAAGCCAGCCGAAGTCGTGCGCGATGGCGAAAGCCTTGTCATCAATGCCCGGCAGCGCATCGAGCTTCGTTGCGGCCAAGCCTCGATCATCCTTGAGAAGGACGGCAAGATCACCATCCGCGGTACCCAGCTGACGAGCCAGGCGAGCGGGGTGAACATCATTCGCGGCGGCGCGGTGCACCTGAACTGAGGTCGCCATGCGAGAGATCGCGGCCATTCCGGCCATCGTCGACCATCATGCGGGCGATGCGGCTTTCCTGTGGCTGAGGCGCCGGCACGAGATCGACGGACCGCTCCTCGGCGAGACCGATATTGGCCGCATAGACCAACGCCTTGACGCCAATATCGAGGGACTGGTTGCGTCCGGCAAAGCCGGTTGGGAAGCCGCGCTCGCACTGTTTGCCGATTATCCTGAGCCGGGGGAAGCGTTTCTGCTCGGCATCTTGGCGCTCTTGTCAGGCGAGAAGGATGCGGTCGGCGAGGCGGTCGATGCATGCGCGGGACTTGGCGCGTTCGGGATCAATGCCCTGTCGGGCGCCATCGCGCGGGTGCACCGCGAAACGCTTCGTCCCTTCGTGACCGATTGGCTGGATTCGGCCGAGAGCGCGATACGATGCCTCGGCCTCTGCGCGCTCAGGCACAATCGCGTCGATCCCGGCGCACGGCTGGACGTGTTGATTCAAGCGGCGGATCCGCAGATACGCTGCCAGGCGCTGCGGCTGGCGGGCGTTTTGAAGCGACACGACCTGGCACGGCCGATCGCCGAGAGCCTGGCGGGCGAGACCGATCGGGAGTGTCTTGAGGCAGCGCTCGCCCTTTGCCTGCTCGACGAAGCGCCACACGCTCATCCGGCGCTGGACAGGCTTGTGCTGGGCAGGTCCGGCCAGCGGGCGGCTGCGATCGAATTGCGGCTGTTGACGACGCCGGTCAAGGCCGGAAAAACCTGGCTGCAGAAATGGCTCGAACAACCGGCCATGCGAGAAGCGGCGACCGCCGCGGTCGGCCTTTTCGGCGACCGCAGCATCATGCCCTGGCTGATCGGCAGGATGCGCGAGCCGGACGTGGCGCACGCGGCCGGGCTGGCGCTGCGAGATCTGTTCGAGGTCGATTTCAATGATCTCGCACTGTTCAGCAGCGATCCTGCCGAGCTAGGCGAAGCGTTCGCCGAGGTCAGCGCTGTGCTGCCCGTGGCCGACAAGGTCGAGGCCTGGTGGGACGAGGGCCGTGGCGGCAAGGGTTATGGCACGTTTAGGTCGATGCGCCGCATCCGCCTCGACGCGTTGCGAGCGGCATTCGATCACCCCGAAACGAGGCTTCAGGACTGGCGACAGACACGCCATTTTCCCGCCTGGCTCTGACCGCCGTGCTGACGCCGAACGACTATCGCACCGTCGCCCTTGCCATGACCGCGGCCGCTCGCAGCCCGCCTTCGGAAGCGACCTCGCACATGACGACCGGGCCCGGGGCATAGCCATTGACGAAACTGTCCGCGGCAAGCATCAGCGCGAGCGCCCCGCCGGCCGTACCGACATCGCCAACCGTCATGGCCGGATAAGCGGTCGCCATCATCTCGCGCCGGGTCCGATAAAAGCGCGGGCGGGTGATCAGCATCTCCCAACCTCCGTAGCGTTCGCCATTGCCGTTTGAAATGACGAAATCGATATCGGGCTCCGAAGGGCCGGTGCCGCTCACCGCATCTCGCAGCGCGCCGAGCATGGCCCGCCCCTGGCTGTAGCGATCCGAAAGAACCGTATCCGTCTCCTGCGCGATGCCGACGCCATGGATGGCGGCAACCAAGGCTGCGTCGCGAGCAGGCTCGCGCGTCAAACGCACGAACACGGCCCCCTCGCCGGGGACGAGACCTTGCGCATTGTCGTCGGCCTTCAATCTTCCGGCCTGGCCGAGTCGGGCAAGGTCGATTTCGTTGATGAGGCTGTCGACGCCACCCAGCAGGACCTGCGCCGCGCCTTCCTCCATGAGAGCCAGCGCCCGCTCGACCAGGCCGACGCAGACGCCGGCGCCCCCATCGACGGCGCGCGAGGACGGATGGAATCGAAGACCGGTCGCCTCAATGAGCGCAGCCAGGAAATCGCGCGGCGGGATGTCGGTGAAGGCCGGGTGGCTGCGGAAGGCTTCCGGCGGCGTGACAAGCAGCGCGGTCGCTGCGGCGACGCCTGGATCGTCGCTGCCCAGCGCCTCCTTGATGGCCCGCGCGGCCATATTGACCAGCCATTCGCCTTGCGTGCGGCGGAGACGCCAATGCGCCGGAATTCGCGCGACGACTTGGCTCGTTCCGAACGGCTCGGCCATCGTCATGTCCTCGAAAGCCGACAGGGCGGCGCGGATGGCGGAGATGGTCTGCCTCGAATTCAGCCCCGCTGCGGTGACGGCACCAGCGCCAACGACATAGAGCGGTTGCTTCATGGCTGCCACACGGGCCGGTCGACGACCCCGCCAGTTCCGCGCGGGTCGATATAGGCCTTGCGCTTTCGCGCGGCGAGCAGGAAGCCCGATGTGACATGGCCGAAGGCGATCTGGCGCAATTGCGGCGTGCCGCGTCGCGTAACCAGCGCGAGTCGCGCCTTGAGGGTCACACGCCACAAATCCGGCTCGATGATCACCGTATCGGCCTTGAAGCGCTGCTGCTCGACGCGGTCGTCATAGATGAGCTGGATCGGCGCGACCACGCGCGGCAGGCGAAAATCCCAGCGGCCGGTCGGCGTCATGCCGATGACCGTGACCGGCTCGCCGCCCTCGATCTGCTGCAGATGCTGATCCGCCGGCGCGCTGAGATTGTAGCGCGGATCGAAATCCTTCGGCGGCAGCGGCCACTGCGTGTCGATCCAGGCCTGATCATAGGTGCCCGCGAGCGGCAGTCGCGGCAGCCAGCCGCGGCCGAGCGGGCCGAAACCGGCCGGTTTCGGTCGGTCGGAGGGTCTCAGATAAGGTTCGTCGGGATAGGCGATGTTGGGGGCCTGGGTGCGTACGCACGGGTCGGCTGATCGGGCGTGGTGATAGCCGATGCCGACCGGATTGCGCTGGTCGAGCCGGCCGTCCGGCTGCGTGCCACCATAGGCGCGCTCATAGACGACAGGCATGGTGAGGAAAGGCTGCGGCGCGCTGTAGCTGCCGGCGTCATAGATGCGGTCGCCGACCACGTTGAGCACCTTCTGCAAGCTGCCGACGCGAACCCCAACCTGCATCTCGGCCACCGGCCGGCCTTTCTGGGCGTAAGCCGTACCGTTCATCAGGAACTCGGCACCGGGCTTCACGGGCGCGATATCGGCCTCGTAGCGGTTGGACGAATTGGCCGGATCGCCGAACGGGATGTCCCTTAGCGCGACCGGCATCTGATCCTCAGAGACTCGCAGTTCCGGCGCACCGTCGAGCGCGTCGAAGCTCGCCGAGAACATGACGACCAGCACCTCCTGGCCATCGGCATTGAGCTGCACATGGGTGGCGGCGGCGAAGGGCGTTCTGTTTTCAATCCAGACCGCGAACGTCATTGCTCAGCACCAGTTGCCGTTTTCGTCGATGCCGATCGGCCAATAGGGCATGGCGGTCAGGAGTATTACATAATCCTGGCAGCCACTCTGAATGAGCCACTCGAGAAGAAACACTTCGTGAGGCACCACGCTGGTTGGGGAACGCCGATTCTCCTCTTCGCACGCCAGCCAGTACTTTCGCACGAGCCAGACGACTTTCGGGTGGCCCGCAGGGCCGGCGACTCCTTTGGCCTCGATCGTCTGGAGGATTGCCTTGTCTACCGGAACGCCGATCTCCATGCGCTCTTCAACACTAGCGTTCCACGTCTCCGACGCTTGGGCGAATACGTCGATGAGGTCGCGCAAATAGGCAGCAAACAGCGCACGATGACCGACCGAGCCGGTTCCTGGTACCGTCTCCTCCGCGCGGCCACGAACGTCGAGGGGCGCTCGCAGTAGCCGGTAAGTTCCATTCTGGATGTTGTGATTGACGAGCAGTGTCATCCCTCAGCACTCCTCGAAGTCCGGATCTTCCCCGATGGGTATGAAGTCGAACGTCCTCATGAAGTCTGCCAGCTCAGGCTCGGTGTCATGCAGCCAAGAAAGGAGCAGCGTCACCGGAGGGACCGGCCCGCCCCCGTCGCTCTCCTCAGGCTGTTGCTCGGCCCCTGAGCCCCACATCTCGGTTTCGTTCTGCGGTACGTAGCCAGGAATAGAGGCGTTCAGCCTCGTCGTTTCGAAATAGTACTTCCTAAACAGGGCAATGACCCGAGGATGACTCGCAGGCCCTGCTGGCCAGCGGGCGTCGACAAGCTCTTTATTGACTTCGTGCACGCGAATATCATGCCACCATTCTAGCAATGTTGGAGCAACAATCTTCAGATCTTCTATCCAACGACTACGTATTTCTGCATACGGCCCAGAGATCATTTCGCGCTCCTATATGCCGAGGCCACCGATGTGCTTATTCATCGCATCGTAAAGCTCGCGGCGATCCAGTGAGCGCATATCGCGGGACTGCTGCATGCTGTGGGCATGACAATGCGGCTGGCAATCAAGGTCGCGCATCCGCTGAGCGAAACTTGCGGGGTCATGGCACGCTCCCATCTCCCACGCTGTCTTCTGCGGCGGCTGGTGATCGGCGATCATCGTGACCTTACCGTCGGTCTGCCTCTTGATTTTCTTGTCGATGTCCTTCAGCGCCTTGTCCTTGTCTGCACTTGGAGCCCGACGCAGGATGTTGGCGCGATCCTTCTTGCATTGCCAACAGGTCTGGCCTTGCACCGAAGCCCGCTGGGTCTCGGACGTGGGGGTATAGTCCTCCGAATACTTGTAGTCGCGCGGGCAATCCTCCTTCATCGCTTTGTCTCCGATCACCATGGAGAAGTTTACCAAGGCGGCCACGTCGACCGTGTTCGGCAACGGGCTCGCCGTGTTCTGTTCCATCGGGTCGCCATGGCGAGCTACGCCCTTGCCTTCCACCTTGACCGTGAACGACCAGAGCTTGAACGAGCCCTTGCCCTTGATGCGATGTGTGACAACGCCGGCGCCCAGCCCAGGCGTGGCGGCCTCGTTACCGGTGCTCAGCGCGACTTGAGACGAGTTTTCCAACGCAGTCGGCGTTCCTTGCACCTTGACGCTCGCACTGCCCTGGGTGAGATCACTGGACTGCAGCATGTTGACATAGGGCACGGGAACAGGTCCCGCCGGGGGCGGGGGCGGACTGAGGCAAACATCGCCGGGCGCGATGCCTTTGCCGCCGCTGCCTTGGTGAAAGAACCCCATCCCTTCGGCAAAGACGGTGGAGGTCATGGTCTAGAGCTCCGTCGTCTGCGTCCGGGCCGCCCGCATCGCGGGAAGTCCATATGCGGCGAGGTCGTAAATATCAGCAAAGCCGAGTTCCTGGACCTCCCAATCATCCACCCAGAAGACTAAAGGCGGCGTACCCAAGTTCTGTTCCGACTGCGGCAGCTCTGCGATCCCCTCGGCAATCCAGGGTTGTTTGCGTTTCTCTGCGACCGCGCCGTAGACGATCGCCGCGGCGGCATCGAACCATGCGTCCGCGGGCTCCGGCACCACGCCGACCATCACGACCGCGAAAGGATACCGCCGCCCCACCCGGTCCTCGCTCATGCGCCAGGCGCCGGCGCAGGGCTGGTCGCAGAAGATCCCCGCCGGAACCATGAAGCGCCAGATCCTCGAATCCAGTTCGCCCTCGTCCGGGCGCGCCTGCAGCTCCCTCGACATCCAGCGGTCCCAGCGGTCGATGAAATTGCGCGGCAGGCCCGAGGCGACGAAATCGCCCGTCGCGGGGATCTTGCCGAAGAAGCCTGTCGTCACAGCTGCGGTGGACATGTGAACTTCTTGAACATTTCGAGATTGTACGGGTTCTCGACGCTCTCGGCCTTCAGCCGGTAGTCGGCATAGAAGCCCTGGAAGCCGAGGCGGAGATCATAGACATCGGTCAGCGAGGTGGCCGTGAAACGGCCGGTGCGCAGCAGCCTCAGCCAGGCCCAGCTGCCGGTCTCGTTCACCATCACCTCCGGCGAGCCGTCAATCGGCTGAAAGGACAGGCTGATGACGCCGGTGCCGTCCTTGCCCGGCCAGGTCATCGGCTGTGGCCGCGTCGCATTGTTGTAGTAGACGAGGCTCTGGCCATCGAGGTTGAGCGCGACGCGCGTCGCGTTGGAAGACAGGTCCTTCGGCTCCAGCGTGAAGCTCATCATCGGCCCTTGCCCGCCCGCGAATAGGTCGTCGCGGATGTGGCGGGCCTGTTCCAGCGCCGGCAGCGCGGCGGAATCGAGCCCGAAATCCTGGCGCCATTTCCACGGCGACTGGGTCGTGTCGACATAGGCGATGAGCTGATTATTGGTGAAGGCATCGATCAGCCCGCCGGGCCCGAACAGGCGGGCGAAATCGCGCACATTGACATCGACGGCGCTGTTGGGGCTGAACGGATAGCGATCGGCGAGCGCTGCTTGGCAGAACGGCAAGACATCCGCGCGCCAGATAGCGTTGAGCTCGGAGGTCACCGCCTTCTCGGTCAGGCCGCTGGTGTCGCCGGCGATGCCGCCCAGCCATTCGTTGAGAGGGTTTGGCAGGATCTGCGCCTGGCGCGCCACGGCGCCGGTCAGCTCCGCCAGCCCGCCCTGCTTCTTGATGGCCTCCTGCGGGTCAGGGCTGGCGGTGACGGTCTGGAGGACATTGGACAGCGCCGTCAGGGCCACCACCGCGGCATCGAGCGCCGGCGGCAGCCCGTCGGTCTCGACAATGGCGCCCTTCAGAGGCTTGTAATGCTCGGCGACGAGGGAGCCCGTTTCATCGACCTGATCCGCAGAGCCTGCGCGCGGCAGCAGCTTCATCCCGGTCGTCGCCAGCTTGCCGATCTTGCCGAGCTTGTTCAGGAGCTTCGAAGCGCCCTGCCCGGCCGCCTTCGGGTCGACGGGCGCGTCGTCGGAGCGCGTCAACTCCGTTTCGGCGACGACGGCCGTCACAAGCCGCTTGACCGCCGAGTCGGCGCTGGAAAGGTCCTTGAGGTTCTCGCTGGCGACATTGAGGTCGGTCAGCGGCGCAAGGCGCACATCGTGCAGGAAGGAATCCCACTGCGCGATATAGTCGTCGTAATAGAGCTTGAGGATGTCCTGTGACAGGGCCTCGACGGATGTCTCCGCGCTGTCGGAGCAGCCGCCGGCAAAGACGGCGCGGTCGAGCGCGGCTTGCGCGGCGACATCTTGCAGCCGGTCGAGAATGCCGTTGTGAAAGCCGTCATAGGTATAGGCGCCGGCGATTCCGATACGCAGTGTCTTGTCGGAGCGGCGCGACAGGACCTTGGCCCCGTTCGGACCGGCGAAGTTGGCCGGAATCCACTCCTTGGCTGACTTCACCTCCTCGTCCGAGAGAAGCTGCTTGTAGGCTCGGACCGACAGCGGCACGGTGCAGACCGTCTTCAGCGCCTCGGCGACCAACGCATTGTCGGGCTTGGAATAGCTGTCGTCTACAGCCATGCGCCGGATGGCCGCGACCTCATGCTCCTCTGCATCGGGTGTCGTGAACGGCGGCGCCGCGGCTATGCCGGGCAAGGTGTTCATCCACCAGTCCTGCACGAAGTCCGGGTCCATCTGCGACAGGCCGGTCATCATGCGGTAGGCCTTGAGCGCGGAGAACATGAAATCCGGATCGCGGATCTGGCGCCACATCGTGGCTTCCATAAGTGCCACCATGCGCGGCTCCAGCACATTGCGCAGCGCATGGTCGTAGGTGTCGGTCTGCGCGCGCAACAATTCAGGCGCGGCCGACGGACCGGCCAGATCGCGCAGAGCCGACGGCGGCGGCGTACGCGCGGCCGCGACGGCATCCATGACATCGAGGGCAGCGCCGATGTCTGAAGGGTCCAGGCTCGCGCGTGTGGCAGCGATGGCGCTGAGGGGCGTCTGCAGCGCGACGAGCTGCGAGGCCTGCGCGGCGATGGCCTGCCGGTTGTCGTAGTAGGAAAGGCCGAAGAGCCCGACGGCGATGAGGAAGGCGGCAGCACAGGCTGCGCCAGCGCCCCGCCAGATCCAGACCCGCCGCCACACCGCCCGCGGGTCGAATGTGCCGAGCCCCGCCTCCTTAAAGATCACCTCGGTCAAAAGGTTCTTCAGGAAGAAGGAGCGCTTCTCGATGCGCGATGCTGGCATGGACCGGCGCGCCGGCAGCCCGAAGGCACTGGTCAGCGCTGCGGTGAGGCGATCGATCGGAGCGCCTTCCTGCGTCGCCGACGTCAGATAGAGACCGCGAAGCCAGGCGCTGTCTTCATAGCGCGTCTCGCCGAAGATCGTCTCGACCAGAAGCTGGACCGGCCCGGAGAGGCCTTCAACCTGCCCCGGAAAGCGGAAGATCTCGGCGCGGGTGCCGAGCTTCTCCTCATTCTCCAGCAGCGGCACCAGCCGCCGTTCCAGCTCGCGCGCCAACATCGACAACTCGCGTCCGACGAGCGTTGGATCCAGCTTGGCCTCGAGCGGGAACGTCGTCCCCCACACTTGTTCGCGCGCCGACGCCGACAGGCCGCCGAAGAAGGGCTCGAAGCCCCTCAGCAAATCGGCCTTGGTCAGCATCAGATAGACCGGAAGACGGATTTCCAGCCTTTCGTTCAGTTCAGCAAGGCGTCGCCTGATCTTGCGGCCGTGCGCCTTGACGGCAGCGTCGCCTTCCAGCAGCACGTCGATCGACAGGGCGACGATGACGCCGTTCAATGCGCGGCGTCCGCGATGCTTCTTCAGAAGATCAAGGAAACCCAGCCATTCGGTGGCATCGACGTCAGGCTGGCTTTCCTGCTGGACATAACGGCCGGCGGTGTCGACCAGAACAGCGCTTTCGGTGAAGAACCAATCGCAATTGCGCGTTCCGCCCACGCCATGCAGATCGTCGGTGAGGTCTATGGGGAAGTTGAGGCCGGACTGGCGCAAAGCCGTCGTCTTGCCCGTGCCCGGTGGCCCGACGATGACGTACCACGGCATCTCGCGCAGGAACTTCCGTCCGCCTAACTTGCGGCGCTTGAGCTCGGCCATGATGCCCTGGAACTTGGCACCGACGGCCGCGACATTTTCCTCGCCCGGCGAAAGCTTCGCTTCGGCAACAGGCGCAGCAATCTCGGCGACGAACAGGCGATTGGCGCGGATGGCCCGGCGCTGCGCGACGATCATCCAGATCAACCAAAGGATGACGAGCGCAGCGATCACGCCGAGCCGCACAGTCTCTGGCGCCAGCGGAACGAAGGGCCCGACCCGCACGATCGGACCGACGATCCAGATAATGCCGGAAAGCAGTGCCAGCCCGATGAGGGTCCACAGGATGCGGGATGTCAGCACCGCCATGAGGAAGCGCAGGATGAACATGCCCTACAGCCTCTTCTCGACCAAAACTTCGACGCGGCGGTTGAGCGACCTGCCCTCGCGCGTCTTGTCGTCGGCGATCGGCTCGGTCGCGGCGCGGCCCTCGGCGCGGACGCGCTCTGCCGGAACGCCGTACTGCACCAGAAGGTCGGCTATTGTCTTGGCCCGCGCTTCGGAGAGCTTCTGGTTGGTGGACAGCAGATTGGTCTTCTGCAGTGGCACGCCATCGGTATGGCCGACCACGGTGATGTCGCCGATCAGGTCCTGGTTGTCGAGGATCACCTTTGCGATGGAACCAATGAGCGGTTGGTATTCATCGGTCAGCTGGGCACGGGAAGACTGGAATACTTCCGGATTGGTCGACTGGATCAGTAGCGTCGCCAGCGACACGCTTTCATGCCCCTTGAGCGCGCCGCGAAGCTCTTCCGGTGCCTTTGCCTGGAATTCGGGGACCAACTGGAAGTCGACCGTCTCGACGGGCAAGGGAGGCGCTGCATCGGCCTTAGGCGGTGGCCGCGCGATTTCGGCGCGCTGCGGCGGAGGCAGCGCGCGCACCAGCGCGGCGAGTTCCACGGCCTGGCTGCTCAGGCTGAATGAGAGGCCGACATAGACGATCGCCGCAAGCGCAACAGCAAGGGCCGCCATTACCCAGATCGGGACGGCAAAGCGCTGCGGCTCGTCGGATGCGACAACGCCACGCCAGTTCGGCGAAAGCGGCGCGGCTTCGGTGTCGGCGTCGCGCAGAAATCGCGCCGCCGCAACGCGAACGGCATTGAGCGAGCGGTCGCCCGCCCTGCCCGGCACCCGGTACTTGCCGCGGAATCCCAGCGACATGCACAAATATTGCAGTTCGAGCAGTTCGCGGTCGCGGTTAGGGTTCTTTTCCAGCTCCTCAAGGCGCGTGAAGAACTGGGTACCGGCATCGACGTCGCCGCGCAGCATGACGACCAGCGGCTGGCGCGGCCAGGCACTGGCGCCACCCCAAGGTGTGTTGAGCGCGAGATCGTCGAGAAGCGCCGCGACCAGCCACGCCGCTTGATCAGCTCGCGTCAACGGAAGGCCCGCCGCCACGGCGGCGTCGCGCGAGCGGATGAGCTGATCCAGCAGACGAGTACGGAGCGTCTCGGGATTATCCGGCGGCAACGCGCTTTCCAATTCCGGCGCGAATTCGAGCAGCGGCGCAAAGGCGTTGACCAGAGCGTTGGGATGCGCACGCGTTGGCCGCTCTATCGGCGGTCCGGTCGGCGCCTCAAGCTCCCCGGGCATGGGCGCCATCGGCCGCGGCCGAGGCACTGGCGCCCCGCTAAGCCGGATACGGGTCCGTTCGCGATCCTCCGAAAGGCCAAAAGGATCGTCCTTGCTCATGGCCTACCTGTTCACCGAATAGCAGTCGACCTGGGGTTCACTGGGCAAGACGCCGGAGACGCCAATGACGAAGCCCGGCGCATCGAGCAGCGAAGCCCAATGTTCGCTCTTCTGATCGAGCTCAAGGCAGAGCCGGTCGCCGTCATAGGGGATTTCGCGCGGCTGCGAATGCAGCGGCTTCAGCGGAATGCCTGGCAGGCGCGACTTCCACAGCCCCTCGAACTCGCCGGCGGCGCCAACCGTCGCCTGGTTGACGAATATCTTGCGCAGCGCCTCTTCCGACAACTCGGACCCGACCCGTACGACGATGCGGCACTGCTGCAGCAGCTTCGGGTTGTCGATGCGCACTTTCCAGACATTGGTGGAATGGCGCATCACCGGCAGCGCACGCGACTTCGGCTCGACATAGCGCAGGCTGAGAATCAGCGAGCGCAGCGCATCCGCAAGCGCCGAATAGGCCGGGCCCGGCGCCATGTGATCATAGGCTGGCAGTTCGCCAAGCCTCCGGGCGCTCGAGCCATAGGTGGCCATCGATCCCGCAAGGCCGACGAGTTCAAGAAAGAGATCAGACGGATGGTAGACTTCCTGGCCTAGCATATGGACAAGGCGCGGCCGCGCCTGATTAGCCAGCTGCAGAATCAGCAGGTCCTCGACGCTGCGGCCCGATCCACCCATCACTATCTTGCCATGCGCCTCGGAAATCTGCTCGAGCGCCGTGACAAGCTCACGCAACATTTGTGCGTACCAGGGCACGGCCCCGATGATCAGCGTAGGCGGCAGGAAGGTGTCGTCCAGCGTGACGCTGCCATCAGCCCGCACGCCTTTGACTCCTGTGACCGGCAGCGCGGTGAAGCCGCCGACTGGCTTGCCGGGCTCCAGCAAGACGGCCTGGGGTCGTGCGATCTCGATTTCTTCGGGATCGGCGCCGCCCCGAACGGCATCCTGGACGGAGACGATGCGGCCGCGATAGCGAGCACCGCTCGGGCCTGCATGCGCGGGATCGAACCCGACGCCGCCGGCAGTTTCCAGTGGAAGGGCCACCAGCACCGGGCCGTGCATGTCGGAATGAATCGCCAATGGCACCGGCGCATCCATCGTCTCGGGAATTGCGAAGGGCGTGCCGTCCGGCAAGATGCCGCGCGCCGACAACACAGCAACCTGGCCGGCCTCCAGCAGCGAGGGATCGAGAGTCAATCTGGAGAAGCCGAAAGCGTGAAGGTGGGCCGCCTGCAGCGCGCCGCGCACGGTGGCCTCGAAGAAGCGATCCTGTTGTTGGAAGTGCTGGGTCCTGAGGAAAAGCCCCTCGGACCAGAGCACGCGATTGCCTTCGCTCATGCGGCCCCTCTCTGCAGCTTTGTTCGCTGGCGGTGGGTCACGCCGACAGCCCGCCCGCGCCGACCGCGACATTGACCGTGACGGTCGAGCCCGGCGAGATGGGCCGGGTCATGCGCCAATTGCGTCCGGTCGGCTCTTTGAGCAGCGCGACAAAACCGATCGCCGTCACTTCCGGCTCGGCGGTGATGGTTTTCGAGGCCGTCTTGCCGGGGCCGACTGCGATCTGATCGGCGCCGATGAGATCGCCGGCAAGCGCCGAGCCGGGGTCGCCGGCAAGCGCGAAATAATCCGCTGAATTGAACTTTCCCGTGCTGCGCAACCGCAGGATCAGCACCGTGACCGGCTTGTCACCGCCTGCCCCCGGATTCATGCCGGCCTGGCCGGCGAGGTTGACGGTAACGGCGGACGGCTTCGGTGGTCCGCTCTGGCAGGCCGCCAGAAAGCCGGCAGCCCCAAAGGAAACGATGAACCCGCGCCGATCGATCATTTTGTCAGTCCTCCTCGTATGCGTCCCTGAAATCCGAGCCGATCTCGCCGAGGAAGCGCTGCTCGGCGCTCTCGGCGATCTCGCGATAGCGTCGCTGATAGATGTCCCAGAGCCGTGTGCCGCGGCCGCCCGGCAGCAACGAGCCAAGGGACGAATTCACCTTGAGCTCGGCCTCGATTGCCACCGGATCGAACCGGTCAATCATACGCCGTAGCGCCGCCTGCACGCCGCGCCAGGCTCGGATATGATGCTGGGCGAGATCCTTCACGGCATCGCCGATCGCCGCCTCTCCGGAGAGGAAACCGGGGCTGCGCGCGGCAAAGATCGTGGCCATCGCATCATCCACGGTCGGCAGGAATTTCAGGGGGTTCACCTCCGAGGCGCCGACCACGGTTTGGCCGAGGCGGGCATTGGCCTTCTCCTCGGCGCGCTTGCGCAGAAGCTGCATCAGCCCCTCCATCATCAAGCGGTACTCGCGTCCGAGCTTTTCCATGTCGGCCGTTGTCGTGCGACCGGCAGGGATGTCCTCTTTCATCCCGGCGCCGCGCATGAACGCGGCCAGAAGGTCGCCTTCATCTGCCAAAGGCTGGACGGCAGGGCGCGACTTCTGCGCTAGACCCCCCCGCTCCGGCATACGGGCGCCGCGTTCCACCAGTGGCGGGACGGCTGGCTCGGGCGGCTGCGGCTCGTCGGGCAGCGGCAGTTCCCATGGCGCGCGCCCGACATTCGGCAGGCCCGAAACCGCGCCGCCCGACTGTGCCGAGCGGGCGGGACTGAAACCCACCTCGCCGCCGGAGCCCGCGCGTTGCTGCTCTTCCGGCGCCGATCGCGACGGCGGCTGGGCGAAAGAGTCAGAGGCGAAATTGAAGTCCGGAGATCGCGGCTGGTCGCGATTGACCGCTGGGGTCGCAACCGGATCCAGGCTGAAGGGGTCGTCGAAGGCGGCCGACCGCGGTACGGCCGACTCCTCGGCGAAACGAGGCCCAGGCTTTTCGGGGTCGAAAGGGTCCGGCAGGTTACCTGGACGCGGCTGCGCCGGCTCCGGCCCCGCCTTGATGGCAAAGAAATCGTCGCCGCCGAAGCTGGCGGGCCCGAGAGACGGCATCGGCGACGCGGGCGGAAGACTGCGCGGCTGAGAGACGGGGGCAACCTGCTCCGGCTGCACTTCAACAAGAAGCACATAGTCTCCGAGGCGTAGGCGCATGCCGTTTACGAGCCTGGCGGAATTGCCACGACCGAGGGGACTGTCCGCATTGTCGATAAACAGGCCGCCGCTCGAACGGTCGGTGACGATGTAGCCTTCCGGCCGCGCCTCGACCAGGCAGTGCACGCGCGAAACAAACATATCGGGATCGTCGATGCGCCAGTTGGCTTGGGCGTCGCGGCCGATGGTCAACTCGCCGCGGTCGAGCCGTGCCTGCCGGACCGATTGGCTACGCGGTCCCTGCTCAAGCGTGAGAAACAGGCTCATGCCCCCGCCCCCGCCGTTTCGGCACGCCACCCGACCACTGTTCGAAGGCGCATATCCCTAGCATCTTCCCTTTCCCCGGCCGGGGCAAGCCACGCTGTTCGCCCCAGTTGCGCGTGGCCGATGCGAGCGGCGGGCACCTCGTCCCTTGAAAGGACGATGCGCAGGTCGACGTCCAGGGCCTCGCCGGTCAGGCTGCGAATGGCGCGCCGCAGGGTGTCGAACCGCTTGCTTCCGGGCAGGAATGATTTGTAGGTCAACAAGTCGACCGGTCCGAACTCGACCTCGATGCGACTCTGGCGGCCGAAGGTGCGCGGGCCGATCGTGGCGCCCTTTCCTAACGTCGCATGGGCTTTGCCCAGTTGGGTCTGCAAGTTTGCCGGAACCGTCAGCCATGCGGCCACGAATTCCCTGAGCCGGACCGGCGCCTTGAAGGCATCGGCGAGGAAAAGGGTCAACCGCTCTGGCCCGTCGACCTGCGAGGCGAGGGCTGCCGCCTGGCGCAGCCGAACCGCGTCGAGTTCCGGGCTGTCGATGTCGCCCGCTCCCGGCATCCCAATGCCGGCCATCGCTCCCAACATCGCATGGACGCGGCCACCGACCGGCCGCTCGACCTGCACGGCGGGCGTCGCGTCCGCCCAAGCGCGGTAGAACAGGGCCATCATGCGGTGCTGCAGGATGTTGAGAAAGTCGATGAATGTCGTGTCGCTGGTCTGGCGCTGTTCGGCGCCGGCGAACCAGCGCTGTGACATGCGGTCAAGCACCCAACGGGTAATGTGGAGCGGCAACGGTCCTTCCGGGCCGAGCAGACCGAGATTGGCGATCGTGACGCGCGCCGGCGCTGTTTCGGAGGACGGCGAGAATGCGGCGACGTCCTTGGTGGCGAAGGCAAGTCTCAAATGCTGCCCAAGACGCGCTGGCTCGCGCTCCGGCAAACCCGGATGGCCGAAAAGCGCGCCCTCCGACTCCAGCCGCCGCAGCAATTCAAAGAAATCGAAGGACTCCGCGAGGTCGACATGCGCCGGGAGCGGCTTGTGCACGCCAAGTGCCTCGTCGGCGGCTAGATCAAGTAGCGGTTGCCGAGCGTCATCGGCCATTGCACATCCTCCTGCCGCTGCTGCAGCCGCGTTCGTGTCCGCACAAAGCCGTTGATTCCGACACCTCTGGCAAAGAGCCGGGTGAGAAGGCCAGACAGAAGGAGTGAACTCTGGCCCGACAGTACCGACTGGTCGACATGCAAGGTGATTTGCGTGCCGCGGCCGAAGCACATCGGGCCATCGATCGGCAGTCGCTCGATGACCGACGCGGATTCGACGCGCGCGATGGAGCGGATATGCCGGGCAAGCCCTGGATCCCCGCGATCGGCATAGAGATGGAGCAGGGCGTGCAAGGGATCAACGCCCCGCCCTTCCCGCGCGAGACTGAGGAAGTTGAGCGAAAGCTGCGCCACAAAACGCCAGGCGATTTCATCGGCGCGGGACTCGTCTTCGGCGCCGGCCGGCAGGCCGGCTGCGATCGCCGGCTGCGGCGGACGAAGCGCGCCGAGCAGAACGACAGCCTCGATCGGGTCGCCGCCTTCTGGCGTCAGCTTCGGATTGTCATCAAGGATAGAAAGGTCGCGGTTCGTGCATAGCGCCCGGATGTCGAGCCGCTTCGGCGTGCGCGCAGCGGCCAAGCCCGCCGGCCGCGAGATCGAGAGGAAGACGTCGTCGCCCATATAGGAGGTGCGCGTCAGACCCTGCCGGCGTTCGTCTTCGGCAACGCGGCGCGGCCGACGTTCGACCGAATAGACCCATCCGCTCCCCCGGTTCTGCCCCAGGCTGAAAAGAGCCGGGATCTCAGCCTCCGGCCCCTCGACGTCGGCATCCTCGACGCGCGTCACGCGATAGATTTCAAAATCGCGGGGCCGCGTACGATCCGCATGCAGGACCTGCCTTGTCTTGCGCGGATCGATCTCGACGATATTGCACTCATGCTCGAAGAGGTTGATGACAGGTGTCACGAAAAGCTCGAAATCGCCGGTCTTGACGTCCGCAAGTTCGGGCACCTGGCGGCGGAACAGGAATATGATCTCGAGCCCGCTTTCCGAGCGCTTGAGCGTGGGCTTCAGGCCGTCGACTCGGACGTAGTGGAAGCGCTCGGGCATCATGAAATATTCGCGCAACAGCCGGTAACCTTCGAAGGTCGGCCTGGTGCGCGGCATCAACGCCTCGCTGTCGAGAATGCCGACCATTTCCGGAGGGGGCAGTGGGTGGGGTACAGCGGGTTTTCCAGAACTGCCCCTCATATCGGGCCGGGCACCAAGCGCCGAGCAAGCGCCGAAGATGGCGTCGAACAGCAGCGGCGCCTTGGTCCGGCCAGCGAAACACAAATCAAGTCGGTCGAGCTCGAGGTCGCCAAGCGCTCCCTTGCCGGTCGGCGCAATGGTCAGGCGCAGGGCAGCTTCGCCAGCCGTTCCGCCGATGCTGCTGAGACCCGCGGCGGCGAGCGCTGACCGGTCCTGGAAATAGGCGACGGATGCGATCTCGATAGGCCACAGCGTGACGTCTTGTGCGGTGCTCAACGTCAGGCGGGTGGAGAGGCCCGGCTGCAGGCGGGACACCAGCCGCGTTCCGCGGGCGATGACATGGCCACCGGCCATCGTCTGCACCTGTTTGCCAGGCTTCAGCGACGCCATGCCGACCGCCGGCGCCGGCGAGACCAGATCCGGATAGAGCAGGTCGAGCACGCTGCGCGAAAAGCGCGACCGCTCGGCGTCAACCTTGAGGCGCGTGCGCGCGGCAAGAAAGGCTACGCCGTCAAGCAGCCGCTCCACATAGGGGTCCGGGCACGGAACGGTGTCGAGCGAGAGATTGCGCGCGACCGCAGGGTGCATGTCGGCGAACTCCGCGGCCAGCGCACGAATGTGGCTGAGTTCCTCCTCATAGTAGCCGAGGAAAATCCGGTCCAAGCTCAGCCCTCCCGAAAGTCGGTTCGGGCCATGCCATTGTCGAGGTTGATCGTGGTGCGCAGTCGCAGCCGCTCCGGCGCCGGCGTCATGATGAGGACAGCGTCGATCTCGATCTTGAGGCCGGCGCTCTTGTCGCCGAGCGTCACCGTCACCTTGGTCGCACTGTCCTTCAGGCGGGGCTCGAAGGTGGCGAGCACGAGCCTGATTTCACGAGCCAGAGCGTCACGGTCGAAATCGCGCGACGAGCGTCCGGAAAAGGATGGGACGCCATAATTGACGACGCTGCGGCGCACCTCGGGAAAATCGTCGAGCTGGAGATCCTGGCGGGCCTCCTGCTCTAGGTTGGACAACGTCGAAGACACTTCGAAACGTTCGGTATTGAACAGTGCCTCGATGTCGCGCCGCACAGCCTCACGCAGCACCGCTGGCGAAACCACGATGCTGCGGCTCTCCAACTCGGCGCGATGCCTGATCTGGAAGATGAGCCTTTGCAGGCGCCTCCTCTGCTCGTCCGAAAGTGCTTTGTCCGCATCGATGGACTCAGCGCCCCCCGCCAGCAGCGCGTCAAGCGGCGCGGCGCCGATTTCGTCCTCCAGGCCCTGGCGAAGAGCGTCGATCTCCGAGGCTAGCCCCGGGATATCGTTGACCAGGCGGTCCCACAGCGACGGCTGAACTGCTTCGCGAGTTGCCCGCGAGCCGGCCAATCCCTGCAATCTGTCACCGTCCGGCCGCCTTGGCCGCTTGTCACTTGCCGACATAGACGTCCATTTCGGCCTCGTCGTCCTTGTCGTAGACGATCTTGATCTTCTTGTAGGCGAAGCTCACCATTTCCTGGATCAGGTCATTCTCGGTCGGATCCTGCTGCATCTCGAAGTCCATGACGGAAGCTTCGCTGAGCGTGATCGTGAGGTAATCCGTCGTCTCGCTGTTGATGGTGCGGCGAGCTGCGAAGACAACCTCGTCCAACGACTTGTTCTCGAAAAGAGCTTGAGCCAGGTAAGGAGTCGACTTGTCTGTATGCTTGGTGAAGACAATCGGATGCATTGCCACGCGGCCGCGACGCGACAGCGTGTTGGAATCGAACGGTGCCACCATCTTGAAGTTTATGCCGTGGACTTCAATTTCGTCGGTATGTCCATCGCGCACGCTGGGGCCCTTGATGTCGGGCACCTTCAGAAATCCATCAACTTTCATGGTAACTCTCCATCGCTTTTAATCTTGTCAGGACTTCACGGATGGCAACTCCGACACGAGACGGAGCGAAGCATTGATGCCTTCCAGCTGGTAGTGCGGACGCAAGAAGAAAACGGCGTTGTAGTAACCGGGACGCCCTTCGACGCTGTCGACTTTCACTTCGGCCGCCGCAAGCGGCCGCTTGGCGCGGGCCTTGTCGTCGGCGAAGGCCGGGTTGGCGAGGACGTAGCGGTTAATCCACTCCGTCAGCCAGATCTGCATATCGGCACGTTCCTTGAACGACCCGACCTTGTCCCGCGCAATAGCCTTCAAGTAATGCGCGAAGCGCGAAACCGGGAAGAGATAAGGGAGGTTTGCCGAAAGGCGCTCGTTCGACTGGGCGTCGGGATCGACCAGCCGCCCGGCGCGCGTCTCGTCATCCTGCAGTGAATGTGCGCCGATAAAGGCCGCGAGGTCGGTGTTCTTGCGGTGCAGGATCGGCATCAGGCCGAGTTTGGCCAGTTCGGCCTCGCGACGGTCGTCGATCGCAACTTCCGTCGGGCATTTCATGGCGATATCGCCATCGTCGGTCGGGAAGGAATGGACCGGCAGGTTCAGCACCGTGCCACCGTTCTCGACTCCGCGGATTTGCGTGCCCCAGCCGTACAGCTTGTGGCTGCGATTGATGTTGACCCCCATCGGAAAGGCGGCGCTCATCCAGACATATTTGTTGTGGTCGCGGTGGACCTCCTCTTCGAAGGCGAAGCCCTTCACCGGGACAGTCTCGGCGCCGTAAGGCAGGCGGGCCAGCACGCGCGGCATGGTCAAGCCGATATAGCGGGCGTCTTCGCTCTCGCGCAGCGACTGCCAGGACGCGTAGGCCGGGTTCGAGACGATCTGCTGCAGATCCTGCGGGTTCGGCAGTTCCTGCCAGGAATCCATGCGGAACAGCCGTGGCGAGGCGGCGGCTATGAACGGCGTGTGCGCGGAGGCGCAAATGCCCGAGATATTGCGCAAAAGCCCGACGTCGCGCGGATGGTTCGAAAACTCATAGGCGCCGATCAGGCAACCGAACGGAGCACCGCCAAACATCGAATACTCGTCGGTATAGATCTTCTTGAAAATGGGACTTTGGTCCCACATCTGGCCCTCATAGTCCTCCAGCGTATCGGCAAGCTCCGTCTTGGAGACGTTCATCACGCGGATCTTGAGCTTCTGGTCGGTCTCGGTGTTGTTCACCAGGTACCAGAGCCCGCGCCAAGTCCCCTCCATCTCGCGCACTTCTGGACAGTGCAGGATTTCGTTGACCTGCGCCGACAACAATTGATCTATTCCGGCGATCAGCGATTTGATCGATTTGATGGCGTTCGACGAGATCGTCGTCGTGTCCGAACGCGACTTCGCCGCCAAAGCGAGATTGTGCACCAACTGCTGCAGCTTCTCGCTATCGTCCTTCTTGACCTTGAAGTCCTTCTCAAGAAGCTTGTCGAACTCGTCGAGATTGATCGTTTCCGTTTCGGCGGCTTTCGCGACTGACTGCTGCTCGGCCATGACTCACTCCCCGCCTTTGTCCGTCAGAGCCTGACTGGCGATCTGGCCAAGAAGCGGCTCGTTGTTGAGAAGCTGTGCAATCCGCTTTTCGGCATCGACGCGGCCGTCCATGAAGCCGAGCAGTTCCTCGAGTTGCTTGCGCATCTTGAGCATTTCGGCCAGTTGCGGCACCTGGGCCGCTATCTTGTCCGGCGCAAAATCGCCCATGGAAGAGAAGGTCAGGTCGATGGCCATCTCTTCATCACGCTCCTTGCCCTCGACTTGAGGCAGAGCATTCTTGACGCGCGCCTTCACGCGCGGCCCCATTGCTTCCATGAATTTCGGAAACCGGTTGGCGTCGGTCTCGACGAAGGAACGGTCGAGCACCGATTTCTGCCCCTCGCGCGTCTCGGAGGCACCGGCGAGATCGGCCATCACGCCCATCACGAATGGCAATTCGATGGTGGTGGGGCTACCATAGGTTTCAACGTCATAGGCGATCTGGACACGCGGCGCGCGATTGCGCTCGATGACCTTGGCTTTGCTTTCGGCTGGCATGGCTAGCTATCTCTCGTCCTTTTGCGCCGTCTTCTTGTCGGGAACACCTGCCAGAAGCCGGAATTCCTTCAGTCCCGAAGGCGCCATTTCTTCCATCAGTTCAACAAAATCCATGTGGACCATCCGCCTCGTCCTCTTGGCCAAGTGCGGGATCGGGCTGGATGGCTCGGTTCGGTCGTAAAAGGAGATCACCAGGTCGAGGCACCTGACGACATCGTCACGCGAATGGATGCGGTCCGGAAGGGTCATGGCCAGTGCCCCCATCGATATCGCCGCTTCTGGCGCGTGCCCGTTGGCTTGGGGAGGCGCCCCAACGACCGACTGCGTTGCGGCATTCGGCACGGATTTCTGAGCCGGCTTGGCGCGCTCCAGGGTCGCCGCCACTCGTTCCAGGAAGCGCTTCAGGTCAGGCACGTTGGAACCCTGGCCTTCGATGCGACTGTTAAGCGCCCTGTCCATTGTCTCCAGCGCAACGATCGCAGAGCGGACATTGCTGACGAGTGGATCGAGATCGGCGGCGGCCTGCTCGGCCATTGCCGACAGCGCAATGCGGATACGCTTCAAAAGCTGGTCGTGCCGATCCGCCAGAGCCGCCTTTTCAGTATTGCTGAAGCCCGGCGCGGCCTCCTGCAACATCAAGCGTTCATCGAGCGCCGCCTGTTCAAGGTCTCGCCCTGTAATCGGCCCGGTTATACGCGGCGAAAACACCACCATCTGCCGCAAGCTGGCCAACAGCCCGTCCTGGCCATTCTGCAAATCGCGCACGGCATTGATGCGCCTTACCGCTGCATCGCGGATGGAAGTCGCCGGCCGCAAGGCCGGATGCACAGTATCCCAGAACTCGTCGAGGGTCCGCGCAATCAGCGTCAGCCCTTGCACCAAGCCGGCAAAACCATCCTCGCTGGCCAGCGCGCGCGTCACCAGCACGAGCAGGCGCAGATCGCGGCCCTTTGCTTGAAGTTCTTCCGCTTTGGCCAGCACCGCCGACCAGTCGCCAGGAATCGTTACCTCTGAGGTTGGCCTGTTGTTGTCATCGCGCGCAACTTCGACTTGCGGCTCGGACAGCCGTTCGATCTGGTGAAAGATCGGATCATTGCGCAAGTCTTCGCCAGATGGTGAAGCACCATCTAACGGTTTCAGCCAGGAATCGACATTGATCATGCAATCCCCCAGCAATCGGCCGGACGCAGCAGAACGTCTGTATCAAGACCAGATTCCGACTGGTCGTCAGCATCTACCGCCAAGGCAGGATACCGCTTTCTCTTGGCGAGTCCATATTCCCACGAGGCCTTGATCATCTTATTTGGATCGGTAGCCGCGACATCTGTTTATTTTGACATGGAAGGTGGACACTGGGCTGGTTTCACGGCTGTGTCCAAGCCGAACGATTGCATACCGGCAGCGCAATTCGCGCGAACGCAGCAAGCAAACTGCGCAGCCGTTGCTTTGTAAGTTCCAACGTTCTGTGGCAGCCTGCCCCAGACCTTCCGCCCATGGGGGAAATCCGATGGAGTCAGTTGGCACGTCACGGCGCAATCCGTCGCAGAGCTTCAAGCGCAAGGAGCTCGTAGGCAAACTCAATCCCACCTGCCTGCGGGCCTTCCGGGCCGCTGCGGACACTGCCAAGCTGCGTGGCAACCCCTACGTGGAATTCGTGCACTGGATCGAGCAACTGGTGCTGTCGGACCGCTCGGACGTGCAGATGATCCTGCGCGATGCTGGTGGAGACGCCAGCCGCATCGCCGCGGACATGACGCGCGCGATCGACAAGCTGCCTTATGGCGCAACCTCCATCGAGGAGTTCTCCGACCATATTTTCCATGCCATCCAGGAAGGCTGGAGCCTCGGTTCCCTCGAATTCGCCACCGACGAGGTGCGCAGTGCTTTTTTGCTGCTGGGCTGCCTGAAAACACCGGTGCTGGAGGGCCTATTATCCAAGATCAGTGCCGAGTTCGACAAGATCGATGCCGACAGCGTGCTTGGGCGTCTGCCCGAGATCCTTGAAGGTTCGGTTGAGGGCGATGGTGCGGCAAGCGCTGCGCAAGCGGCGGATGACGCGCCGCGGCGTGCGCTCCGCGGCGAGTCGGCGCTTGCCAGATACGCGTCCGATCTCACCCAACGTGCCCGCGACGGCAAGCTAGACCCGGTCGTTGGTCGCGACCCCGAGATTCGCCAGATTATCGACATCCTGATGCGGCGGCGTCAGAACAACCCAATACTCACCGGCGAGGCCGGCGTCGGCAAGACCGCCATTGTGGAAGGCTTCTCGCTGCGCGTCGCGCGGGGGGACGTTCCGCCAAACCTGCAGAACGTGTCGGTGCACATGCTCGACCTCGGCCTCATGCAGGCCGGCGCCAGCGTCAAGGGCGAGTTCGAGAAGCGGCTGAAGGCTGTCATCGACGAGGTTCAGTCCTCTGAAGTGCCGGTGATCCTGTTCATCGACGAGGCCCATACGCTCATAGGCGCCGGCGGAGCCACGGGCACCGGCGATGCGGCCAACCTCTTGAAGCCTGCGCTGGCACGCGGCGAATTGCGCACCATCGCGGCGACGACCTGGGCAGAATACAAGCAGCATATCGAGAATGATCCGGCGCTGACGCGTCGTTTCCAGGTTGTCAAGATCGAGGAGCCCGGCGAGGCTGCTGCTGTGCTCATGCTGCGCGGTGTCGCCGGAGTTCTGGAAAAGCACCATCAGGTTCAGATTCTCGACGAGGCCATCGAGGCGGCGGTCTCGCTATCCCACCGATACATCCCGGCACGCCAACTACCCGATAAGGCGGTCAGTCTTCTCGACACGGCTTGCGCGCGCGTCGCCGTCTCGCAGCATGCAACGCCGGCCGAAGTTGAGGATTTGCTGCGCAGCCGCCAGGCTTTGGAGGTGGAGGACGGCATCATCGGCCGCGAGGCGGTGATCGGCATTGATGTTGCCGCGCGAAAGGCGAGGGTTGCAGCGGGATTAATCGAAGTCGAAGCGGCGCTCGTGGCGGCCCAGCAGCGTTGGGACCGGGAGAAAGCGCTCGTCGCGAAGATTCTGGAGTTGAGAAAGAAGCTCCGCGGCGAAAGTGTCGGTCTCGATCATGTTGGGGGGCCGGCAAACAAAGACGCCCCCTCCCCGCAGTCAGGCGAGGAGCCAACTGCCCCATCGGTGGCGCCCGTAATCCCGGGGCATACAGAACCGGCGCATTCTCCTTCGCCCTTGCAGCGGGGGGTCGGTGGCAGCGGCGGAACCGCGGCGACGGAAACAGCGCAGCAGGCGCCGGCCGCCGAGCCGGATTTCGACGCGGTCGCCGGGCTTGCCCAATTGCGTGAGTTCATGACCGAGCTTGCCGCGGCCCAGGGCGAGACGCCTCTGATCCTGCCGTCGGTCGATCGCAATGCTGTTGCCGCCGTCGTGCAGGATTGGACCGGCATTCCGACCGGCCGCATGCTCGTCAGCCAGACGGAAAAGGCTCTGAAGCTTGCCGAGACCCTGGCCGCGCGTGTCGTCGGCCAGGATCACGCCATGCAAATGATCGCCAGGCGCGTGCAGACCAGCCGTGCCGGCCTTGGGGCGCCGGAGAAGCCGGTGGGCGTCTTCCTGCTCTGCGGTCCTTCCGGCGTCGGCAAAACCGAAACCGCGCTGGCTCTGGCCGAAACGCTCTATGGAGGCGAGCAAAACCTGATTTCAATCAACATGTCCGAATTCCAGGAAGCACATACGGTCTCGACGCTGAAGGGCGCGCCTCCAGGGTATGTCGGTTATGGCAAGGGCGGCATCCTGACCGAAGCGGTCCGCAGGAGGCCATATTCCGTCATCCTTCTCGATGAGGTCGAGAAGGCGCATCCGGATGTCCACGAGATCTTCTTCCAAGTGTTCGACAAGGGCATGATGGACGACTCCGAAGGCCGTCGCATCGACTTCAAGAACAGCTTGATCCTCCTGACCTCCAATGTCGGCTCGGAGGTCATTATGCGGGCGACCGAGAACGGCACCAGGCGGACCGGCATCGACGACCTCGACAAGGCCATGCGGCCACCGCTGCTGACAGTCTTCCCCGCCGCCTTCCTGGGCCGGGTCGTGACCATTCCTTATTATCCGCTGTCGAGTGAGATGATCGAATCCATCGCTCAGCACCAGTTCAGCAAAATCGCCCGGCGCCTGCGCGCCAGCCAGGATGCTGAGCTGGTCATCGGCGACGGCGTGATGGATTTGGTCAAGGCGCGCTGCACGGAGATCGAATCCGGCGGCCGCATGATCGACGCGATCCTAACCAATACGTTGCTGCCCGAACTTTCGGCCGGCGTGCTCAGCCGCACATTGGAAGGCCTCACGCTGTCGAAGGTGACGGTCGGCGCCGACGTCCACGGCTTCACCTACACGTTCGAATAGAAGCCCTATTCGTCGTCGGATGGTCGTGGTCCTGCCCGCTGGTCACGCGGAAGATGGCCTCTGACGACGACGTCAAACCACGGGCCGTCCTGCTCGAGCGGGCGGGGGCTCGATCAGCACCGATAGCGCCCTGGGTCGCGTGCCGCAGCGATGCGCGACGCGGCTAGAAGATCGAGAACCTGGCCGCGCGACAGATTTGAGAACTGCCTTTTGGTCTGCCGTGCCAGATTCAAGAAGTCCCCTTCCGACATGCGCGTATTCGCGCCGAACAATTGTCGCTTCAGCGGCTGCTCGATTGTCCTGCACATCAGCAATCCCGCAACCGTCCCGCCAACTGCGCCAACAAGCGTCAGCCCGCCCAAGAACGACCCGAATGTTGCCCCGACAGCCATTGTACCGAGCACGCACATTCCATAAGAAACGTGACGCTTGTCATCTTCTGTCAGAACTTCGAAATCGTCGATGGACACGTTTCATCCCCCTTATGACCCGCGAAAACCCCATACATACTATCGCTGTCAGGCACACTCCATGGGTCGTCAGGCTCGATCTTCGCCAGCGCCCCAGTCAAACCGTCAATCTTCGTCGGTACCGGCCAAACTTTCTTGCCATGGTCGAGCTCCCCTCAATGCGGCCGGAGCTTATGAGTCTACGGCCTGGTTGTCGGCGAGGCCGCGCGGCTGCGTGTCGAGGACGCAGGGCGTTCCGATCGGCAATCCCTCCCCGCTCTTCAGCAGGCCGCCGGCATACAACCTCAGCCGCGGATCGTGACCACCAGCGGATTGTCGATGAAGCGGGATCGGCCAGCGTCTCGCAAACGAGCATAAAGTTGTCCTCGATAATGGCATGGGCGTAGACCGAAGCAGGCAGTGGCTTCATAGGCGGCGCCGGTCCTACCGGTTTCTACGCACGCTCGGTCGGCGCAATCGCGAGCCCGGGCTCCGAGCCCGGCATCTACAAGGGCGTGCTGCCCCTCGCCCGTCGCGACGACATATCGACTTCGCATGAGCCCGCTCCCGACTGACGCGGCCAGATCCGGCAACGCGCCTGTCGAGAACCCCGTCCCCCTCTTGTCGCGCGAACCCGATCCGCTATACCGGGTCCGGGGGCCTATAGCTCAATGGTTAGAGCCGACCGCTCATAACGGTCTGGTTCCAGGTTCGAGTCCTGGTGGGCCCACCAGTCTTTTCTTCTGAACCGGCGCATCCGCGGAGCCCCGAGGCAAGCGCTGCCGTGCCCGGGCACGTCACGTCCTGCCGTATCATTCGGATCAGCGATGAAATCAGCCGGCGCCGGAGCGGAACGACACAGCGCGTGAACGCGTTGGAAAACCGCTGCGGATTTTCCAAAGGAGGAAGCGCTTATGCTTTGGGCTCTTGTTGTCATCCTGTTCATACTCTGGATTCTTGGCTTTGCCGTTTTCCATATTGCTGGCGGTTTGATCCATATCCTGCTCGTCATTGCGGTTATCGTGCTGATCTATCAGTTCGTGACAGGCCGGCGCGTCTAGCGGTCGGCCCGCGAGGGAGCGGTGGCCAGCCTCAGAGCAGCCGGATTTCCGCCGATGCTGCTGATCGCGACGCTGGTCGTGCCGGTTGCGGTGGCGTTGCGGTATCTGTTCGATACGCCGCCGCTCCTCCTGTTCGGCGTGGGCGGCGTTGCGATCACCGTGCTGGCCGAATGGATGCGGCGCGCGACCGAACAGCTCGCCGTCCATGCTGGCCCTGCCATTGGCGGATTGCTGACCGTCAGCTTCGGTAGCGCGGCCGAATTGATCCTCGCGCTCTTCGTCATTCTCGAAGGGCATGCCGACGTAGTGCGGGCGCAGATCACCGGATCGATCCTCGGGACTACCCTGCTCGGGGTCGGGCTTGCCTGTTTTGTCGGGGGTGTGGGCAGGCTCGACCAGCATTTCGCGCGCCCTCGGGCCCAGTTGCAGTCGAGCATGCTGCTGATCGTGACGTTGGCCCTGCTGTTGCCGGCGGTCTTCGATCGCGTCGAGATGGCGCGGGCGACGAGCGAGTCGGAACGCCTGCTTGGGGAGGCGCATCTCAGCATCGGCGTCTCGATCGTCCTGTTGCTGATCTATGTGGGGTATCTCGTCTTCACGCTGGTGACGCATCGCGATGTGTTCTCGCGAAGTGAAGCGGACGAAGCCGGCTCGGCAAATGCCAGCGGCGAAGCGCCCGAACAAGCGCCCTGGAGCCTCGCGACGGCGATTGCCGTATTGGTTACGGCGACGGTGGCCGTGGCCGGCTGTGCCGAGTTCGTCTCGACTGCCCTGCAATCCTCGGCATCGACGCTCGGCCTGCCGATACTGTTTCTCGGTGTCGTCCCGCTGGCGCTGATCGGCACGGCGGCCGACCTGTTCGCGGCGGTCGGCTTCGCGCGCCAGGACAAGATGGGTCTGGTCATGTCGATTTGCGTCGGATCGGCGATCCAGGTCGGGCTGGTGATCGCGCCGCTGCTGGTGCTGATCTCCTGGGCGCTTGGCAAGCCGATGTCGCTGGTCTTCCCGAGCATCCTCGATCTGTTCGCGATCGCCGGCGCGGTCTTCGTGATCCGCTCGATCGCTGCCGATGGCGAGACCAACTGGTTCGAGGGGCTCATGCTGATCGCCGTCTATGTGCTGTTCGCGCTCGCTTTCCTGTTCGTGGCGAGCCCCGGCTGAGTGGAGCTTGATCGGCTGATTTCGCCCGCTCGCGCCCTTCGTCGCCCTTGCCGTTAGCCGTATTGGTGTCGCAATGCCGACCTATCGAGGCTTTGGAGGCGGCGGTTGCGCCGCACGATGTGGGGAACGAAACATGCAAATCATGACGCCATCGAGCCGCCTGATCCGGGCGACCCTTCTCGCGACGGTGCTGTCAGGCGCGCTGGCGCTGCCCGCCCTTGCCGATCCGGCCGGCCCGCCAGTTCTGACTGTCAGCGGCGAAGGCAGCGCCAGCGCGGCGCCCGATATCGCGGTCGTGTCGCTCGGCGTCGTCTCGGAGGCCGACACGGCGCAGGCAGCGCTCGCGGCCAACGCCAAGGACATGAACGCCGTGGTCGATACCATCACCGGCACCGGCATCGAAAAGAAGGACGTTGCAACGAGCGGCCTTTTCGTCGAACCGGTTTATTCCGACCCCGCCAAGGATCCGTCCGGCCAATCGACGATCACCGGTTATCGCGTGAGCAATCAGCTTTCCGTGCGCATCCGCGACATCGCCAAGTCCGGCCCGCTGCTCGACAAGGTGATCTCGGCGGGCGCCAACCGCGTCAACGGCATCTCGTTCGAGATCGGCAAGTCGGAGGGGTTGCGCGACGCCGCCGTCAAGGCCGCGATCGCCGAGGCACGGCGCCGGGCCGAGATCATGGCGGAGGCGGCCGGCGTCAAGCTTGGCCCGATCCAGTCGATCAGCGCCAATGAAGGCGGCGGCCCGCCGGTGTTCCGCGCCATGGCGATGAAGGATGCGATGCCGCCTTCGCCCTCGCCTGTGATGGGCGGCACGCAGGAGATTTCCGCCAACGCGACGATCGTTTACGCCATCTCCCCGCGCTGATCGGAAGCCGGTGGCATCAGCACATTGAGTGCGCCGGCCCGGCATTCGAAGCGCAGCGGCGTTTCGAGCCGCGTCAGTTCGCCGTCGACCGAGACCCACAGCCTCGGCCGGCGGCTTTTCACCGTCACCGTTTTCGCCGTGAACGACTGGATCGCGGGATTTTCGCGCCAGCGCCCAGCCATGAGATCGATCGCCGCCTGCATGCGGTTGCCGAAATCCGCGCCCTCGGCATAGTGCACCTCGAGCAGGCCCTCATCGAGCCGCGGCCGATCGAAGCCACCATCGGACAGGCGGTTGTTGCCGATGAACAGGGCGTAGGTTTCGATATCGCGCCGGCCGTCATCGGCCTCGACGGTCAATTCCAGGATGCCGGGGCGAATGAAGGCGCGCAGCGAGGCGCGCGCCGCCGCGATGTAGCGCCCGAATGGCAGGTTGGTGTCCTCACGCACGTCAGCCCTCGCCCGCGCGACCTCCGCGAAATAGCCGAGCCCGGCCAGCGTGTGGAAGATCCGGCCATTGACCGCGCCGAGATCGATCCGCACCGGCTTGGCCCGCGCCAGGATATCGAGCGCAAGGTTGAGATCGGTGGGAATCTCGATGCTGCGAGCAAACAGGTTCATGGTGCCGAGCGGCAGCACGCCGAGCGTTCGGTCGCTGTCGATGAGCTTTCGCGCCGCATAGCTCGCCGAACCGTCCCCGCCGCCGACAATGATGGTGGTCGCCTCGGAATCGGCAGCCTTGTCGATGGCTGCGATGAAGCGATCGCCCTCGACGAGCTCCACGGCAACGCTTTCCGTATGGCCTGAAAAGGCCTCGCGCACCTGCGCCTCGACCTCCTTCGGCTGGAGATCGCGGATCGTGCCGGCGCGCGCATTCAAGATGATGACGGTGTCAGCCAAAGATGCCCCCAAGCGCATGCCGCGCGAATGCAGCATCTAGGCGTCAAACGCCGAAGCGCAAGGAGCGATCCCGGCGGAGAAGCACCTTCTCCGCCGCTTGGGCGACTAAGGCCCGATTCAGCCCTGTTCGGGCAGCGCCTCTTCGCCCTTGCGGGCGCGGATCATGTTGACGAACCGCGTGAAGAGATAGTGGCTGTCCTGCGGGCCTGGCGAGGCTTCGGGATGGTACTGCACCGAGAAGATCGGCTTGTCCTTGACCTTCAGCCCACAATTGGAGCCGTCGAACAGCGAGACATGCGTCTCCTCGATCGAACCGGGCAGCGAGGCCGAATCGACCGCGAAGCCATGATTCATCGAGGTGATCTCGACCTTGCCCGTCGTCAGGTCCTTGACCGGATGATTGGCGCCATGATGGCCCTGATGCATCTTCCTGGTCTCGCCGCCGAGCGCGATGCCGAGAAGCTGGTGGCCGAGGCAGATGCCGAACAGCGGCACGTCGGCCTCGATGACGGCACGGATCGCCGGCACGGCATATTCGCCTGTGGCCGCCGGATCGCCGGGCCCGTTCGACAGGAACACGCCATCCGGCTCATGCGCGAGGATGTCCGCGCCTGTCGCAGTAGCAGGCAGCACCGTGACGGCGCAGCCGGCTTCGGCGAGCAGACGCAGGATGTTGCGCTTGATACCATAATCGACGGCGACGACCTTGTAGCGCGGCGCTTCCTGCCGGCCGAAGCCCTCGTTCCAGGCCCAGGTCGTCTCGTCCCAGCGGAACGACTGGCCGGTGGTAACTTCCGGCGCGAGGTCCATGCCGACCAGACCGGGCCATCCAGCCGCCTCGGCCGTCAGCGCGGCGCGGTCGAACACGGCATCGCTCGCATGGGCGATCACGGCGTTGGGCATGCCCTTGTCGCGGATCAGCGCCGTCAGCGCGCGGGTATCGACCCCGGCGATGCCGATGATGCCGCGCGCCCGAAGCCAGGCGTCGAAATGCTTGAGAGCGCGGTAATTCGACGGATTGGTGATGTCGGTCTTGATCACGCAGCCGCGGACACCCGAGGCGCCGGCCATGTTGACCGTCTCGATGTCTTCGTCATTCGTGCCGACATTGCCGATATGCGGGAAGGTGAAGGTGATGATCTGCCCGGCATAGGACGGGTCGGTCAGGATCTCCTGATATCCGGTCATCGCCGTGTTGAAGCAGACCTCTCCGACTGCATGGCCGGTGGCGCCGATGCCTCGGCCTTCGATCACGGTGCCATCGGCGAGAATCAGAAGCGCCGTCGGCTCGGGCTCCGCCCACACCGCATCTTCGGCCAAAACTGTCGTTCCGTCGGTCATGATTGCGCACCGTCAAAGCTGTCGGACGTCAGGTGCATGCCCGCATGCCAAGGCGCGCCGGATCGCGCGATCCGCCGCCCTGTCGACGTCGGCGCGGAACCTAGGCGATCGATCCCGTTCCGTCAACCTTGGCCTCGAAATTAATCTTAAGCACTTTCAATAGCTTAGCCAAATGTGGCTTGAACGGCTCCGATGTTGCTCTTATGGTGGCGCGCAAAATGGAAGGAAGCTTCACCATGCGCGACCGCATCAATCAGGACCTCAAGACCGCGATGCTCGCGAAGGACAAGCAGCGCACCGGCACGCTGCGGCTGATTTCCGCGGCGATCAAGGATCGCGACATCATGGCGCGCGGCGCCGGCACGACCGCGGCGACGGAGACTGAGCTCATCGACCTCCTCGCCAAAATGGTGAAGCAGCGCCAGGAATCGGCGCGGATCTATGAGGACAATGCTCGTCCCGAACTCGCCGCGCAGGAAAAGGCCGAGATCGCGGTGATCGAGGAATATCTGCCGCGCCAGCTCGACGAAGCCGGCGTGAAGGCTGCGATCGAAGCCGCCATTGCCGCGACCGGCGCTGCCGGCATCAAGGACATGGGCAAGGTCATGGGCGAACTGAAGGCCCATCATGCCGGTGCGATGGATTTCGCCAAGGCTGGCGCTGCCGTGAAAGCAGCCCTGACGGCCTGACGCCATGGAACTGCCGCCCGCCCTCAAATCGGCCGTCGAGGCCGCGCTGGCGGGCGTCTCCACCGATGAACTCGCGGCGAGCGCCGCCGCTCTCTCGGCCCGGTATCGCGCCGAACTGCGCGACGGCCGCTTTCATGTCGATGCCGATGCGGCCGCGCTGGCCTATCTCGCCGCGCGCCTGCCGGCGACCTATGCGGCCACCCGCTCGGCGATGGCAGCTGCGGCGGTGCGTCTGCCGCGATTCGAACCGGCCAGCCAGCTCGATATCGGCGCCGGGCCCGGCACGGCTGTCTTCGCCGCCGCGGATTGCTGGCCTTCGCTGGCGCGGGCGAGCCTGATCGAAGGCAGCGCCGCGATGCGCCGCCAGGGCGCGAACCTCGCGGGCGGCGATGCGATCTCTCGCGACTGGCACGCCGCCGACTTCAAGACGGCGCCGCCGACCCTCGCGCCGCATGATCTCGTGACGATCGCCTATGTCCTTGACGAACTGGAGCCTGGGGCGCGGACGACGCTCATCGCCGCGGCATGGGCCGCGACGACGGGGCTGCTGCTCATCGTCGAACCGGGCACGCCCGCCGGCTGGCAGCGCATCCTCGAAGCGCGGGCCGCGCTGATTTCGGCCGGCGCCATCATTGCCGCCCCATGCCCGCACGAGGCGCCCTGCCCGCTCCTGCCGCCGGACTGGTGCCATTTCGCCGCCCGCGTCGCCCGCAGCCGGGTGCATCTTCGGACCAAGAACGCCTCCGTGCCGTTCGAGGACGAGAAGTTCATCTATCTCGCCGCCAGCCGCATCCCGCCTGAAACCCGGCCGGAGCGGGTTCTCGCTCCGCCGCGCGCCGCGAGCGGCCGCGTGTCCCTGAAGCTCTGCCGCCCCGATGGCACGCGCGCCGACCGCCTCGTCACCCGCCGGGAGGGCGACGCGTTCCGCATCGCCCGGCGGCTGGATTGGGGCGATGCGTTTGACACAGCCGAACCGACCGGGGGATAGCAGGGATAAGTCTGCATGGTCTTTGCATTGAGGCCCGCCAATCCCTACATAATCGGCGGTTCAGCAAGGCCGGCCATGCGCTTTTCCCCATCCTTTCTTGATGATATCCGCGCCCGCTTGCCGCTTTCGAGCGTCATCGGCCCGCGCGTGTCATGGGACAGGCGAAAGTCGCAGCCCGCCAAGGGAGATTTTTGGGCCTGCTGCCCGTTTCATGGCGAAAAATCACCCTCCTTTCACGCTGACGACCGCAAGGGGCGCTATCACTGCTTCGGTTGCGGCGTCTCGGGCGATCATTTCACCTTTCTAACCGAGCATGAGGGCCTTTCGTTTCCGGAGGCCGTCGAGCGCCTTGCCGCCGATGCCGGCCTCGCACTGCCGGCCCGCGACGAGCGGGCCGAGGCGCAGGAGAAGGTCCGCGCGTCGCTGCATGAGGTCATGGAGCTCGCCTGCCGCTTCTTCGAGGACGGGCTGCAGGCGCGTGACGGCGCTAACGCACGCGGCTATCTTGCGGGCCGCGACCTCGGGCCGGACATCCAGCGCCGCTTTCGCCTCGGCTATGCCCGCGCGGGGCGCAATGCCCTCAAGGAGCACCTCGCCGCCAAGGGTGTCAGCCACGACGACATGGTGGCGACGGGCCTGCTGATTGCCGGAGAGGATATTCCCGTCTCCTTCGATCGCTTTCGCGACCGAGTGATGTTTCCGATCACGGATTTTCGCGGCCGCATCGTCGCGTTTGGCGGACGGGCGCTTTCTCCCGACGCGCAGGCGAAATATCTCAATTCGCCCGAGACCGTGCTCTTCAAGAAGGGCGACCTGCTCTACAACGGCTTCGAAGCGCGAAAATCCGTCCAGGCGGCCGGAACGCTCATTGTCGTCGAAGGCTATGTCGACGTTATCTCCATGGTGGTGGCGGGCTTTGGTCACACCGTCGCGCCGCTCGGAACGGCGCTCACCGAACATCAGCTCGAACTGCTGTGGCGCCAGACGCCAGAACCGATTCTCTGCTTCGATGGCGATAAGGCGGGTCTTCGCGCCGCCTATCGGGCCGTCGATCTGGCCTTGCCGGCGCTGAAGCCCGGCCGCTCGATCCGCTTTGCCCTCTTGCCCGAAGGTCAGGATCCGGACGATCTGATTCGCCACTCCGGCCGCGCCGCTATGGCCGACATCATCGCTGGCGCGCGGCCTTTGGTCGAAATGATCTGGACGCGCGAGACCGACCAGGGCGGTTTCGAAACCCCGGAACGCCGCGCCGCCTTCGAGGCGCGGCTCCGCGATATCGCCCGCTCGGTCGGCGACGAGACCGTGCGCCGTCACTATGAGCAGGCGCTTTCCGAGCGTGCCCGCGCCTTTTTCGGCGGCGATGCGCGCGAGGGGAACCGGCGCGGCGGGGGCCAGAGACAGCAATCGTTCCGGCGCGGCAGGGGTGACGGACCGGCGGATGCACGCTATGTGCCGACCTTCCGCATGCAGGCGCCGCCGATTTCCGCTGCGCTGCAGCAGATGCGCAGCCGGCCGGTCGCGGGCCTGCGCGAAACGGTCCTCGTGATGACCATGGCGCATCATCCCGCGCTCATCGCCGATCACTTCGATGCGTTCGCGCATATCGAGTTGACGAATCGCGACCTTGACTCTCTTCGCTCGCAAATCCTAGAGATTGCGGCCGAAGATCCGCATGTCGGCTCCGGGGACTTGATGCAGGGGCTGATGGACGCTGGATTTGGCGAACTGGTGGAACGATTGGATCGTCATCTGAGGCTGGGCGGCATCTGGCAGTCGGAGGCCGGCGCGCCCGAACAGGATGCGCTCGATGGCTGGCTGCAGGCACTCACCTTGCATCGGAAGGCGCGGACGTTACATAAGGAATTAAAGGATGCCGAGGCTGCCCTCGCCTCCGAACCGAGCGACGCCAATCTGGCCCACCTCGTGGACATCCAGAAGCAGATGGCGAACAGCGAAGGCACCGAGGCCCTGATCGAGGGGTTCGGCGCGACGTCCGGCCGCCGGCTCGGCACCGTCTAGGTGTCCGGGATGAACCGGATGGTTAGGCGTCACTTAAGACACGAAGCCTATTTCTGACGAAGGCGATTCGCGGTCCGGGGATTTCATCCCGAGGCCGCTGCACTAAATCGGCGGTTTGCGGGCGCGACGGTGATCGACTGGCGCCCCGCCCCGCCCAGACGGAGAAGAGCATGGCGACGAAGGTTCAGGAGAACGAAGAGGCCCAGGAGGCGACGTCCGAGCCCCAGGACGGACCGCTTCTGGACCTCTCCGATGCCGCCGTCAAGCGGATGATCAAGGTCGCCAAGAAGCGCGGATTCGTCACCTATGACGAACTGAATTCCGTGCTGCCGTCCGAACAGGTCGGTTCCGAGCAGATCGAGGATATTCTCTCGATGCTCTCGGAAATGGGCATCAACGTCATCGAGGCGGACGAGGTCGAGGAAGCCGAGGAAACGGCTGCCGACGCCGAGGAAGAGGCTGGCGAGCTTGCCGAATCGACCGGCACCGCCGTCGCCAAGACGACCACCACGCGCGAGCCGACCGACCGCACCGACGACCCCGTCCGCATGTATCTGCGCGAGATGGGTTCGGTCGAGCTGCTGTCGCGCGAAGGCGAAATCGCGATCGCGAAACGCATCGAGGCCGGCCGCGAGACGATGATCGCCGGGCTCTGCGAGAGCCCGCTGACCTTCCAGGCGATCATCATCTGGAAGGAGGAACTTGCCGAGGGCAAGATCCTGCTGCGCGACATTATCGATCTCGAAGCGACCTATGCCGGGCCTGACGCGAAGAACGCGCCGATCGCCGGTCCGGGCGGCGAGTTCACCGAAGAAAGCGAAGAGGCCGAGCCGCCGATCCCCACGGAAGGCGAAGGCGACGACGAAGACGACATGGAAAACAACATGTCGCTCGCCGCCATGGAGGCCGAGCTGAAGCCGAAGGTCGTCGAGACTTTCGAGAACGTCGCTGAAAACTACAAGAAGCTGCGCCGCCTGCAGGACCAGCTCGTCGAGGGCCGCCTCAAGAACGAGACTCTCTCGCCCTCGCAGGAGCGGCGCTACAAGAAGCTGAAGGACGACATCATCGTCGAGGTGAAGTCGCTGTCCCTCAACCAGCACCGCATCGATTCGCTGGTCGAGCAGCTCTACGACATCAACAAGCGCCTCATCACCTCCGAGGGCAAGCTGCTGCGCCTCGCCGAGAGCTATCGCGTTTCGCGCGAGGAGTTCCTGCGCGAATATCAGGGTTCGGAGCTCGATCCGAACTGGCTCCGCCGCATTGCCAATCTCGGCGGCCGCGGCTGGAAGGATTTCGTCACCAACGGCAAGGACCGGATCCGCGAATTGCGCGGCGAGATCCAGACCATGGCGACCGAGACCGGCCTCGAGCCGTTCGAATATCGCCGCATCGTTCATATGGTGCAGAAGGGCGAGAAGGAGGCCCGTCAGGCCAAGAAGGAGATGGTCGAGGCCAACCTCCGCCTGGTGATCTCGATCGCCAAGAAGTACACGAACCGCGGCCTGCAATTCCTTGATTTGATTCAGGAAGGCAATATCGGCCTGATGAAGGCCGTCGATAAGTTCGAGTACCGCCGCGGCTACAAGTTCTCGACCTATGCCACCTGGTGGATTCGCCAGGCGATCACCCGTTCGATCGCCGACCAGGCGCGCACGATCCGCATCCCGGTGCACATGATCGAGACGATCAACAAGATCGTCCGGACCTCGCGCCAGATGCTGCACGAGATCGGCCGCGAGCCGACGCCGGAAGAGCTGGCCGAAAAGCTGGCCATGCCACTCGAAAAGGTCCGCAAGGTCCTCAAGATCGCCAAGGAGCCGATCAGCCTTGAGACGCCGATCGGCGACGAGGAGGATTCGCATCTCGGCGATTTCATCGAAGACAAGATGGCGATCCTGCCGATCGATGCAGCGATCCAGTCCAATCTTCGTGAAACGACGACCCGCGTGCTCGCTTCGCTGACGCCGCGCGAGGAGCGCGTGCTGCGCATGCGCTTCGGCATCGGCATGAACACCGATCACACGCTGGAAGAAGTCGGCCAGCAGTTCAGCGTGACGCGCGAGCGCATCCGCCAGATCGAGGCGAAGGCGCTCAGGAAGCTGAAGCACCCGAGCCGCTCGCGGAAGCTGCGGAGCTTCCTCGACAACTAGGCGGGCCGCTCCCGGATATCGTTTGGAAAGGCCGCTCTCGTGAGCGGCCTTTTCGATTCAGGCTTGCCGCATGAACAGGCGCGCGGACGGCGATCATTTCAGGGGCGCCGCTGACCTCGTCGAGCCCCGTTTCGGGCCTAGCGAATTTATGCTCCGCGGCCCTGATCTCGTTCTCACCGGACAGAAATCCTGCCGCGGCCATGGCGCCGCGGCGCTGGAGTGACTAACTTCTGCGGTAGTCGCCAACATGCCCGGAGAAAGCAGCCGCCATGGTCTCGTTCCTGAAGAAGCTCTTTGGCGGCGGCGACGCCGGCGGTTCGGACAAGGGTGGCGCCGACGAGGGCGTCGAATACAAGGGCCACGTCATCCGCCCGACGCCGATGAAGGCCGGCGCCCAGTTCCAGACTGCCGGCCTGATCGAGAAGGAAATCGGCGGCGCGCTGAAAAGCTACCGCTTCGTCCGCGTCGACAAGCATGCGAGTCGCGAAGACGCGGTCGCCCTGATCATCATAAAAGGGCAGCAGATCATCGACGAGCAAGGCGACCGGATCTACGCCGATCTCGGCTGACTGAAGCTCGACTACGGCAGTCGGAGCGCTCTGCGGGTTGCCGACCTTGCAGTCGCGAGCCCTGGCTACCGAAACGTTGCATGAACGGGCCGGCGGTTTTCGCCGGCCCGTTTTCTTGTCTGATCAGGGCGCCGCGCAGCCGCCCTGGGGCTGAGCGGCCATACCCTCCGGGCAACCCTTTTCACGCCTGTTCCTCGGCCCGCCGCCCCGTTCGCCTTTAGGGCCTCGTTCGCCTCTTGGCGCCGCTTCGGCCGGCGGAGCAGCCTCGGGTCCCGCTTGGGGCTCCGCTGCGGCGGGCGGTGGCTCTGGCTGAGGCTGCGCTTCAGCCGGTGGAGCGGGGCGCTCAGGCTGCGGCTCGGCCGCAGGCGCCGGCGGCGCGGCTTCGGGCTGCGGCTCGGCGGCTGGTGCCGGCGCGGCTTCAGGCTGCGGCTGCGGTTCGGCAGCCGGCGGCTCCGGTTGTGGCGCTGGCTCTTCGGCCGGCTTTTGATGCCTCGGCCTCGCCGGAGGTGCTTCCTCAGTCGGCGGTGCGGCCTCAGGCTGCGGCTCGGCCGCCGGTGCCGGCGGCACTGCCTCAGGCTGTGGCTGCGGCTCGGCTGCCGGTGCCGGCGGTTCAGGCTGGGGCGCTGGCTGCTCGGCCGGCTTCTGGCGTCGCGGTCTCGCTGGCGGGGCCTTCTCGGCGGGTGGTGCGGCCTCAGGTTGTGGCTGGGGCTCTGGAGCCGGCGCAGGCTCCGCCGGCTGTGCGGTCGCAGGCGGTTGCGCAGCGTCGGCCGGAGGCGCGCTCGGAGGCGCTATCGGCTGTGGTGCAGGCTGCGCGGCGTCTGGCGCCGGCCGCTCATGGCGCGGCGGCCTCTGCTTGCCCGGTTGGTCGGAAGGCGGCGCATCGGGCGCTGGCGGCGACTGAGGCTGCGCGCCAAGCGGCTGCGCAGGCTGCCCGGCCGGCGGTTGGGGATTGGGCTGGGGCTGGGGCTCTGCCGAGACCTTGTCGAGCACGGACTGGGCCTTCGCCTCGCGCTCCTTGCGCAATTGGTCCTGCTGCGCCTGACGATCGGCTTCCGCCTTCTTGACGGCGGCATCGATCTCGCCTTGTCGGCTGGCGGCTGTCTGCCGCTGCTGCTCGATGAGTGCCGCCTTTTCAGTATTGAGTCGGTTGACCTCTGCCTGCCAGGCGCCCGCGTCCTGCTGCCGGCTCTCGTCGAGCGAACGCCGCTCGGCCGGGGCGAGCACGGACAGCAGCGCCGCCGAGAGCGCATCCGTGCCAGCGCCGCCATTCGGGACGAACTGGCGAATCAGGCTGCGATCCTCGCGCGGGACGTCGTTGACGTAGCGGTCCGGCCGACGGTTGAAATTGCCGTCATCGATCTGCGGCCGGAATACGCCGATGCTGCCGCCGCGCGTATCCTCGAAGATATCGTCCTGCCGGTCGACATAGACGATCTCGCGCGAGGGCTGCGAGGGGCGGCCGACGGGATCGTTATAGAACCGCCCGTCCTGCCAGCGTGGCCGACGAACGTCCTGGGCACGGCCGAGATAATCGCCGATCTGGTCGATCGGCGCGGCGCGGCGGCCGATATCGGCACCGCCAAAGGCGCGCTGGTCGACAAAGACCCAGCTTTCGGCGACCGGCGGCTGATAACGGCGCGGCATGCCATAGGCATAGCCCGGACGATCAGGCGCGACGGGCGCCCAGCCGACCGAGCCGCCCCCCGTGCGGAACGTCACCCAGGCCGGAGACCAGACATCGCCCGGCACCCAGAACCAGCCATAGTCGGGGCTGTAGTCCCAGCGACCATAGTGATAGGTCGCCCAGCCGAACGGCTCGTCGGACTGCCAGTACCAGCCATAATCATCGGTCCAGACCCATTGGCCCTCCTGATAGGGCCGCCAGCCGGCTCCGCGCCGGTCCGGCACGAAGACGTAGCCGTAGGTACGGTCGGCGACCCACTGGCCATAGGGCGAGAGCGCGTTGAAGAAATAGTCGATGTCGCCGGTCGGCTGGCTCGCTTGATAGGGCCTGCTCGCCACCGGGATCGGCGCTGGCGCAGGCTGCGCGATGACCGGACGCGGACGCGGGCGCGGCGGTATCGCGGCAGCGGTCTGCGATACGGGCGCGGGCTTTGCCGGCTGCGCAACGGGGATCGCGACCGGCGTTTCGGCTTCCGCCTGTGGGGCTTCCGCAACGGGCTCTGGCGCTGGCGCCGGCCGATCCTTTGGCGCGATCTGGATTGAATAGGGAACCTCGATCACGCCCGTCAGGACGCCTGCACTGGCAACAGCAACACCGCCAATGACGGCAGCTCCTGCGAGACCCCAGATATTCATGCGACACCATCCCTTGCTGCCCGCCGTTCAAGTCTCGCCGGACCGATTCGCTCCCGATGAGGCCCCAACAAAGCGGCATGGGCGCGTCGGTCCTGGGGCGACTTGCGGCAAAACTGGCGGCATGCTTGCGGCGATGCGGCTGAACGGCGCCTGAACGGCCCGATCAGGCAGCGCTGCTTCGCCCCGGCTTGGCGCGAGGCGCTGCGGATGCGATCCTTGCTGGAAGCGACCCACCATCGGAACCCGCAATGCCGCTCTGCCACCGCCTCCGCGCGATCGCCACTCTCGTCCTCGCTGCATCCTTCGCCGCGTCGGCCGCGGTCGCCGCTCCGCTTCGCCTTCCGCCGCAGAAGGACCAGTTGTTCGCTTTTCCGGGCATTCTGCAGACGCAGAGTGACGGCGACTTCGTCGTCGTCGCCTATGACAAGCAGCGCGACATCCATGTCCGCGACGAGGTGCCGGAAAAGAAGGTGCAATGGAAATATGTCGATACGGGCGTGAACTGGCAGCAGCACCATGTCGACTACAAGGGCGGCGGCGGCCGTGCCTTGCGAACGGTGGTGGTCGGCCCGGCCGACAAGCCGGCGTCGATGATCGTCATTTTCCTGCACGGCCAGAACGGCACGCGCTTTCTCGGTGCCGACGACTGGAGCTTCGGCGGCAATTTCAACCGCATCAAGAACATGGTGGTCAAAGCCGGCGGCGTTTATCTCTCGCCTGATTTCACCGATTTCGGGGCCAAGGGCGCGGCCGACGTCAAGGCGCTGATGCTGCGCTACGCAGGCCTTTCGCCGGGCGCGCCCATATTCCTCGCCTGCGGCTCCTATGGCGGCAAGCTGTGCTGGGCGCTTGCCGACGACCCGCAGGCGGCCTCTCTGCTTTCGGGCATGCTGCTGATGGGCACGATGCCCGATGAAGGCTTCCTGTCGAGTGCCGCGCTGAAGGCAGGGCGCCCGATCCCGCTCTATTTCGGCCATGGCAGCGATGACAATGTCTTCGCCTGGCAGGATCAGGCCGGCTTTTTCGAGCAGATCCGCAACGCCTCGCCCGGCTATCCGTCTAAATTCGTGCTGTTCCAGACGGGCAGCCATGGCACGCCGATTCGGATGACCGACTGGCGCGCTACCATCAACTGGATGCTGTCGGTCGACGGCTACTGAGACTGTCCGTCGCCGGGACGCCCCTGGCGGGCCGGTTCAGGCGTCTCGGAGATGGCGCTGGAGGCAGCGCCTTCTGAAAGCAGCGCCTCGCGCTCACGATCCTCGGCCAGATGCACGCCGAGCGCCGCTTCGATGCGGGTGAGGATCGTCTTCAGCTCGTTGGAGCGCAGATGCTCGAGCTTCTCATGCAGCCCGGCGATCTCGATCTCCGAACGGAGATTGACTTCATAGTCGAGCTGCGCGGCCAGGCGGTCCTTATCGGCCTGCCGGTTCTGCGACATCATGATGATCGGCGCCTGGATCGCCGCCACCATCGACAGCACCAGGTTGAGAAAGATGTAGGGGTAGGAATCGAACGGTTTGCCCCATTCGACGAGCAGGAACGAGTTCAGCACGACCCAGCCGACGATGATCAGGCCAAACGCGATGATGAAGCCCCAGGAGCCGCCGACCGCCGCGACCTGATCCGACAGCCGTTCGCCGAAAGTCAGCTGCTGCTCGAATTCGCGATTGACGTTGCGCGTCACCGTCTGGCGGCGCGCCACCTGCTCCAGCAATTTGCGATCATGCGCGGAAAGGCTGGCCGTGCCGTTTGCGAGCAGGCGTTCGGCCAGCTCGCGGATCGCGAGATCGCTCATCGTTCCTAGATGTTACCCGAGAACGTGTCGCAGGACTTCATGTCGCCGGACTGGTAGCCGCGCTTGAACCAGGCGCTGCGCTGCGCCGAGGTGCCATGCGTGAAGCTGTCCGGCACGACATAGCCCTGGCTGCGCTTCTGGATCGTATCGTCGCCGATCTGGGTTGCCGCGTTCAGCGCCTCGTCGATATCGCCTTCTTCCAGCATGCCCTTCTGGTCTGTCTTGTTGGCCCAGATACCGGCATAGCAGTCGGCCTGCAGTTCAACGCGCACCGACATCTCGTTGGCTTCGGACCGGCTCGCCGACTGGCGCTGTCGGTTGAATTCGGGCAGCACGCCGATGAGATCCTGCACATGGTGGCCGACCTCATGCGCGATCACATAGGCCTGCGCGAAATCGCCCGGCGCGCCAAAGCGGCTCTTCAGCTCGTCATAGAAAGCGAGGTCGATATAGACCTTGCCGTCATTCGGGCAATAAAACGGCCCGGATGCAGCGTTCGCCTGGCCGCAGGCCGAGCCGATCCGGCCGCTGAACAGGACCAACGGCGTCGGCTTGTAGCTGCGATTGCTCGCGGCGAAGATATCGGTCCAGACGTCTTCCGTGCTGCCGAGCACCTTGGCGACGAAGGTCTTGCCGGCATCCGACGCGCCGCCATTTGTCGAAGTCTGCGAAGGGCTGGTCGGCGATGACGGCTGGGTGCTGTCGCTCTGGGTATAGCTGTCGCCCCCCGTCAGCATCGCCAGCATCTGCAGCGGATTGATGCCGAAGACGAAATAGCCGATGCCGATCAAGACGGCGATGGTGACGAGCGAGCCTCCGCGCAGCGGGATGCCCCGGCCCATGCCGGCCTGGCGATAACCGCCACCGCCAAGGCCGCCGCTGTCGCCGCGGCGATCCTCGACATTGCTGGATTCGCGCTGTCCGCCGAGCCGCATTTCGTTATCCCCCGATGCGCGGCACACGCCACGACCACTGTTCCGGCGGCGCCCTGCACGATGCAGGGTACTGCCGCTGCCCACAGCGCATCAAGCCCGTCACCGCAGCAAGGTTCCGGGGGTTCCCCCTCCCCGCCTTTTCCCCTATAAGCCCGCTCTAGCCTGAAAGACCTCAGCCAGGAACCCGAGCGGAACGCCGCGCCGGGTTTTTTGCCACGCGCGAGACGACATGCCGAAACGCACAGACATCAAGTCGATCCTCATCATCGGCGCCGGCCCGATCATCATCGGCCAGGCCTGCGAGTTCGACTATTCCGGAACGCAGGCCTGCAAGGCGCTCAAGGAGGAAGGCTACCGCATCATCCTGGTCAATTCGAATCCGGCCACGATCATGACGGATCCGGACCTGGCGCATGCGACCTATATCGAGCCGATCACGCCCGAGATCGTGGCGAAGATCATCGAGAAGGAGCGGCCCGACGCGCTGCTGCCGACCATGGGCGGCCAGACGGCGCTGAACACCGCTCTGTCGCTGAAGAAGATGGGCGTGCTCGAGAAGTTCGGCGTCGAGATGATCGGCGCCACGGCCGAGGCGATCGACAAGGCCGAGGACCGCGAACTCTTCCGCGACGCGATGACGAAGATCGGGCTGGAGACGCCGCGCTCGCGCCTCGCCCATTCGCTGACCGAAGCCCTGCCCGCCCTCGACGATATCGGCCTGCCCGCTATCATCCGCCCGTCCTTCACGCTGGGCGGCACCGGCGGCGGCATTGCCTATACGCGCGAGGAATTCATCGAGATCGTCGAGCGCGGCGTCGATGCCTCGCCGACCAATGAAGTCTTGATCGAGGAGAGCGTCCTCGGCTGGAAGGAGTATGAGATGGAGGTCGTCCGCGACAAGGCGGACAACTGCATCATCATCTGCTCGATCGAGAACATCGATCCGATGGGCGTCCATACCGGCGATTCGATCACCGTCGCGCCGGCGCTGACGCTCACCGACAAGGAATACCAGATCATGCGCGACGCGAGCCTCGCGGTCCTGCGCGAGATCGGCGTCGAGACCGGCGGCTCCAATGTGCAGTTCGCCGTCAATCCCGACGATGGCCGCCTGATCGTCATCGAAATGAACCCGCGTGTATCGCGCTCCTCGGCGCTCGCCTCCAAGGCGACCGGTTTCCCGATCGCCAAGGTCGCCGCGAAGCTCGCTGTCGGTTATCTGCTCGACGAGCTCGAAAACGACATCACCGGCGGCGCGACCCCGGCCTCCTTCGAGCCGACGATCGACTATGTCGTGACCAAGATCCCGCGCTTCGCCTTCGAGAAGTTCCCGGGCGCCTCGCCGGTCCTCACCACCGCCATGAAATCGGTCGGCGAGGTCATGGCCATCGGCCGCACCTTCCAGGAATCGCTGCAGAAGGCGCTGCGCGGCCTCGAAACGGGCCTTTCCGGGCTCGATGAGGCCGAGATCCCCGGCCTCGGCCAGGGCGACGACAAGAACGCCATCCGCGCCGCTCTCGGCACGCCGACGCCCGATCGCCTGCTGAAGGCCGCGCAGGCCATGCGGCTCGGCCTCTCCGTCGAGGAGATTCACGAGAGCTGCAAGATCGATCGCTGGTTCCTGCGCGAGATTCACGACATCGTCGAGACCGAGCGCAAGATCACGACGCACGGTCTGCCGAAGACGGCGCCGGCCTTAAGGCGGCTGAAGGCGATGGGCTTCTCGGACCAGCGCCTCGCCTCGCTGACCGGCAAGAACGAGGCCGACATCGCCGCCCTGCGGACGCGGCTCGACGTGCATCCGGTCTACAAGCGCATCGACACCTGCGCCGCCGAGTTCGCCTCGCCGACGCCCTACATGTACTCGACTTACGAGACGTCCTTTGCCGGTCATTTCGCCAGCGAGGCCGAACCTTCTGACGCGAAGAAGGTCATCATCCTCGGCGGCGGTCCGAACCGGATCGGCCAGGGTATCGAGTTCGACTATTGCTGCTGCCACGCTGCCTTCGCGCTCCGCGACGCGGGCTATGAAGCGATCATGGTCAACTGCAACCCGGAAACCGTCTCGACCGACTACGACACGTCGGACCGGCTCTATTTCGAGCCGCTGACCGCCGAGGACGTGCTGGAGATCATCCGCACAGAGACCTCGAACGGCACGTTGCACGGCGTCATCGTCCAGTTCGGCGGCCAGACGCCGCTGAAACTCGCCGCCGCCCTGGAAGCGGCTGGCGTGCCGATCCTCGGCACCTCGCCCGATGCGATCGACCTCGCCGAGGACCGTGACCGTTTCCAGAAGCTGCTGGTCAAGCTCGCCATCCGCCAGCCGAAGAACGGCATCGCCTATTCTGTCGAGCAGGCGCGCCTCGTCGTGTCCGATCTCGGCTATCCGCTCGTCGTCCGCCCGTCCTATGTGCTCGGCGGCCGCGCGATGCAGGTGATCCGCGAGGACGAGGCGCTCAGCGACTACCTCCTCGGCACGCTGCCGGAGCTGGTGCCCGCCGACGTCAAGGCGCGCTACCCGAACGACAAGACCGGCCAGATCAACACGCTGCTCGGCAAGAACCCGCTGCTGTTCGACCGCTACCTTTCCGACGCGATCGAGATCGATGTCGATGCGCTCTCGGACGGCAAGGACGTCTTCGTCGCCGGCATCATGGAGCATATCGAGGAGGCCGGTATCCACTCGGGCGATTCGGCCTGCTCGCTGCCGCCGCATTCGCTCGACGAGGCGACCCTGGCCGAACTCGAGGCGCAGACGAAGAAGCTGGCGCTCGCGCTCAAGGTCGGCGGCCTGATGAACGTCCAATATGCGATCAAGGACGGCGAGATCTATGTGCTCGAGGTTAATCCCCGCGCCTCGCGCACGGTGCCCTTCGTCGCCAAGACGATCGGCATTCCCGTCGCCAAGATCGCTTCACGGATCATGGCCGGCGAGAGCTTGGCGAGCTTTGGCCTGAAGGCCGAGAAGCACGACCATATCGCCGTCAAGGAAGCGGTGTTCCCGTTTGCCCGCTTCCCGGGCGTCGACACGCTGCTCGGCCCGGAGATGCGCTCGACCGGCGAGGTCATGGGCCTCGACCGGCACTACGAGGTCGCCTTCGCCAAGAGCCAGCTCGGCGCGGGCAATGCCCTGCCGATTTCGGGCACGGTGTTCGTCTCGATGCGCGACAGCGACAAGGAGGGCATCGTCGAATCGATGCGCCGCCTCGAAGCGCTCGGCTTCCGCATCATCGCGACCGGCGGCACGCAGCGCTTCCTCGCCGAGGCCGGCATTGCCTGTGCCAAGATCAACAAGGTGCTCGAAGGCCGTCCTCACATCGTCGACGCGATCAAGAATGGCGATGTACAGCTGGTGTTCAACACCACCGAGGGCGCGCGCGCCCTTGGCGACAGCCGCGCCATGCGCCGGGCCGCCCTGCAGCACAAGGTGCCCTACTACACAACGCTCGCTGGAGCGGTTGCCGCGTCGCAAGGCGTCGAGGCCTATGCGACGGGCGTGCTTGAAGTGCGCCCGCTGCAGTCCTACTTCGCGGCCTGATACTGTCGCGATCCGCAGTCGCGCTGGCTCACGCGAGCCGGCCGGCCCGCGGCCACGATTGGCACAACGCCGCCATTTGCTGGCGTTGTGCCTCTTGCACTCAGGGCGATGGTAGAGGACACTTGGGCGCTCGGGACTGCCACAGCAGCGCCCGGCCGGAGGTGTTCGCCCGCTTGAAGCGTCGGCGTTCGCTTCCTAAGTCGCAGTCGATGATCACGCCTGGGGATCGGCCCTTATCGGCCGGTGCTGGGAAATATTGTGCTCTCGCGGTGAGACCGCGGGCGCCAAGACGAAGAAAAGGCTTGGAACACCATGGAAAAGGTTCCGATGACGGCGCCGGGTCATGCCGCACTTGAGCGCGAGCTGAAGCGTCTGTCCTCCGAGGAACGCCCGCGCATCATCGCGGCGATCTCCGAGGCGCGCGCCCATGGCGATCTGTCCGAAAATGCGGAATATCACGCCGCGAAGGAAGCCCAGAGCCTCAATGAGGGCCGCATCGCGGAACTCGAGGACAAGCTGTCGCGCGCCGAAATCATCGATGTCGGCAAACTCTCCGGAAAGACGGTGAAGTTCGGCGCAACGGTGAAGCTGGTCGACGAGGACACCGAAGAAGAGAAGACCTACCAGATTGTCGGCGACCTCGAAGCCGACGTGAAGGCCGGCCGTATTTCGATTTCCTCGCCGATCTCGCGCGCCCTCATCGGCAAGTCCGTCGGCGACACAGTCGCCGTACAGGCGCCGGGTGGCGAGCGCTCCTACGAGATCCTCGAAGTCGGCTTCCGCTGAGATCTTCATCCGCTCCGGCCCACGGTCGGAGCGGATAACGACATGCCCGCCATGTCTGAAACGGCACCCCCTTTCCTGACCCGCGCTGATCTCGCCGCCGATTGCGGTCGCCTCGGCATTCGTAATGGCGACACGGTGATGGTTCATGCGGCAATGGGCCGTGTCGGACGCCTGCTGAATGGCCCCGACGCGCTTATTGGCGCTCTGCTCGACACGGTCGGCCCCGAAGGCACCATCCTCGCCTATGCGGATTGGGACGGCGCCTATGACGACTTGCTGGATGCGGACGGCTGCTTGCCCGAAGGCTGGCGGTCACATGTACCCCCCTTCGATCCGCTTCGCTCCCGCGCGATCCGGCAAAACGGCATCCTTCCGGAATTCCTGAGGACGACGCCCGGCGCTCTCCGCAGCGGCAATCCCGGCGCGTCGATTGTCGCGCTCGGCGCGCGCGCCGAGGAGCTCATCGCCGACCACCCGCTCGATTACGGCTATGGCGAGGGCTCGCCCTTCGCAAGGCTGGTCGAGGGCGGCGGCAAGGTGCTGAATGTCGGCGCGCCGCTCGATACCATGACGCTGCTGCACCATGCGGAGCATCTCGCCCGCCTCCCCAGCAAGCGCATCCGCCGCGTCGAGGTGCCCTTTGCCTCGCCGCACGGAACCATCTGGCGGATGATCAAGGAGTTCGACACCGGCGATCCGATCGTCGAGGCATTCGCGCCTGACTATTTCGCCGACATCGTTAGCGACTATCTTGCGACAGGCGCCGGATCGCGGGGCCAGATCGGCAACGCCTCAGCCATCCTCGTCGAAGCCGCACCGATCGTCGCATTCGCCGTTTCGTGGATGGAGCGTCGCGCCGGCTAGCCGATCGGCACCAGCGGCGCGTCCTTGATCCGGCGGATCGTCAGCGAGGTCTTGACGCTGGCGACATTGGCGGCCCCGGTCAGTTCCTCGATGAAGCCCTGAAAGGCCCGCAGCGTCGGCGCCACGCATTTCAGGATGAAATCGGCCTCGCCGGATAGCATGTAGCATTCGCGCACGACGGCCCAATCCTTGACGCGCAGCGCGAATGCATTGAGATCGGCCTCGGCCTGGCTCGAAAGCCCGACCATTGCGAACATCGTCACATCGAAGCCGAGCGCCTTCTCGTCGACCAGCGCACGATAGCCGGTGACGATGCCCGCCTCCTCCAGCGCGCGCATGCGGCGCAGGCAGGGCGGCGCCGAGATGCCGACCCGCCTGGCGAGTTCGACATTGGTGATGCGGCCATCGTCCTGCAATTCCTTGAGGATGTTCCAGTCGATGGCGTCGAGATTGGCCTTCACACGAGTGCCTCCGGCCGGAGCGAACCGCTGCGCGGCGACGCCGGCCCGCCGCTTTCTCCGATTCTCGCCGATTGCGCCATGATTCGGAAACAATTGTTCGCGAGAACGCACAGGATTGCATGGCTCGGCGCCTTGCATGCGCTGCGTTCAACCCTCTAGTGTCTGGGCTTGAACAGGAAAGGCCCTTCGGCCTTCACGAAACGGCCGCCCGTCACCATCTCAGGCGCATCATGCAACACGCCAAACTCATCATCATCGGTTCCGGCCCCGCCGGCTACACCGCCGCCATCTACGCCGCGCGCGCGATGCTGGAACCCCTGCTCATCGCCGGCGTCCAGCCCGGCGGCCAGCTCACCATCACGACCGATGTCGAGAATTATCCCGGCTTCGCCGATGTGATCCAGGGCCCCTGGCTCATGGAACAGATGCGCCTGCAGGCCGAGCATGTCGGCACGCGCATGGTGACCGACCACATCATCGAGGCGGATCTCTCGCGCCGCCCCTTCCTGCTCAAGGGCGATTCCGGCGAAATTTATACGGCCGACAGCCTGATCATCGCGACGGGCGCACAGGCGCGCTGGCTTGGCCTTGAAAGCGAGCAGCGCTTCAAGGGCTTCGGCGTCTCGGCCTGCGCCACCTGCGATGGCTTCTTCTATCGCGGCAAGGACGTCTATGTCGTCGGCGGCGGCAATACCGCCGTCGAGGAAGCGCTCTATCTCTCGCACATCGCCCGCAAGGTCACGATCATCCATCGGCGCGACCATTTCCGCGCCGAGCGTATCCTGCAGAACCGCCTGCTCGCCAAGGACAATGTCGAGGTGCTGTGGAATACCGTGATCGAGGAAGTGACCGGCAAGGCCGGCTTCCCGCCCTCCGTCACCGGTCTTCGCCTGAAGAATGTGGAGACGGGCACCGTCACCGAGCATGAGACCCATGGCGTCTTCATCGCCATCGGCCATGCGCCGGCCGTCGAGATCGTGCGTGATCAGCTTCAGCTGAAGGCATCAGGTTATATCTGGACGGCGCCTGACTCGACGGCGACCAGCGTCCCCGGCGTCTTCGCGGCCGGCGATGTCACCGACGAGACCTTCCGCCAGGCGGTGACCGCCGCCGGCCAAGGCTGCATGGCCGCGCTCGAAGCCGAGCGCTGGGTCGCCGAGAACCCCGTCGCCGACATGACAGCCGTCGCGGCCGAATAGAGCAAGGAGGCCGCCGGGGGGCGGGCCGCATCATGGACTGGGACAAGCTCCGGATCTTCCACGCGGCCGCACAGGCAGGCTCATTCACTCATGCCGGCGAGACGCTCGGCATGAGCCAGTCGGCGGTCAGCCGCCAGGTCAGCGCGCTCGAGCAGGATCTCGGCGTGCCGCTCTTCCATCGCCATGCCCGCGGGCTCATCTTGTCCGAACAGGGCGAACTGCTCTATCGCACATCGCAGGATGTGATGATGAAGCTCGAAGGCGTCCGCATCCGCCTGACGGATTCGCGCGAGAAGCCGACCGGCACGCTGCGCATTACGACGACGGTCGCTCTCGGCTCGACATGGCTTACCGAGCGCCTCAACGAATTCGTCGATCTGCATCCGCAAGTGAACCTGCATCTGATCCTCGATGATCAGGAGCTGGATCTCACCATGCGGCAGGCGGATGTCGCGATCCGCCTGCGCCAGCCCGTGCAGCCGGACCTGATCCAGCGCCGGCTGTTCACGACGCACTACCATGTCTATGCCGCACCGGCCTATGTCGAGCGCTTCGGCAAGCCCGAGTCGCTCGACGACCTCGACCACCACCGCATCGTCACCTTCGGCGTGCCGGTCCCGCCCAATATTCGCGATGTGAACTGGCTCGAGATCGCTGGCCGCTCGACCGACAATCCGCGCGAGCCGATCGTCCGCATCAACAATATCTACGCTATCAAGGCGGCGGTGGAGCGCGGCACCGGCATCGCGATTCTGCCCGACTACATGATCGAGGCTGAATCGGCGCTGGTGAAGCTGATGCCGGAAGCGCAGGTGCCGAGCTTCCCGACCTATTTCTGCTATCCCGCGGAATTGAAGAATTCGGCCCGCGTCACGGCCTTTCGTGACTTCATGCTGGCCAAGGCGCAGAACTGGCAGTTCTGAAGGCAGGCCGAAATTCAGCTCATTCTTTGGGCAAGCCTGCATGCATATTGCTGCGTTGCAGAAATTCCTGGCTCACCCATTCCAATTTTCTGGCGCCAGCGCGCAATCCCGTTCCCAAAGATGCGCCAGACAGGAATTTCTGACCAGAATTCCGCTCTTCACAGAAACTTGATACTGTTCTGCCGGAAATGCATAGCTGCGATGCATTCCTGCTGGTTGTTTGGGCAGGCTGACCGTTCCATATACACGTCAGTTGATGCGTTGCCGGTGGCTTTCTCCTCCCTGCCACCTGTGGACCTCAACTGTTCCCTCTGGAAGGTGTTTGCTGCGCATTTCCCTGCCGCAGCAACAAAGACTTAGCCGGGCCTCGCAAGAGCGCCCGGCCTTTTCTTTTCGCGCCGCACCTAGCCTGTTGCGTCGCAGAATCACCGGGTCGAGCGGGGCCGATGTCGATCGTGAACCCCGCCCCCGAAACGACCCCCGCCTCTCGCCTGCTCACATATAGAGCGGCTCGTTTTCCATGCCCTTGTAGAGGCCGGCCACGAAGTCGCCATAGCCGTTGAACAGCTTGGTCGGAATGCGGTCATTGGTGCCGATGACCGTCTCGGTCGCCTGGCTCCAGCGCGGATGCGGCACCTCGGGGTTCACGTTGGCCCAGAAGCCATATTCCGAGGATTGAAGCTGCTGCCAGAAGTTGAGCGGCTGCTCCTCGACGAACGAGATCTTGACGATCGACTTGACGCTCTTGAAGCCATATTTCCAGGGCGTGTGCAGGCGGATCGGTGCGCCCATCTGCTTCGGCAGCGGCTTGCCATAAGCGCCGGTGACCACGAACGCGAGCTCGTTGGTCGCCTCGGCCATCGTCAGCCCCTCGACATAGGGCCATGGATAGAACGGCTGATTCTGCCCTGGCGCCATGTCGGCATTCATGAAGGTCTCCATGCGCACATATTTCGCGCCGGAGAGCGGCTTGGCATAGGCGACGAGCGCGGCGAGCGGGAAGCCGGTCCAGGGAACGGTCATCGACCAGGCCTCGACGCACCGATGGCGATAGAGCCGCTCCTCCAGCGTCATCGCCTTCAGAAGATCGTCAATGTCGACCGTCTTTGGCGTTTCGACGAGACCATCGAACTGCACCGTCCATGGCCGCGTCTTCAGCTGCTGCGCAGCATCGGCGAGGTCCTTGTCGGTGCTATACTCATAGAAATTGTTGTAGTGGAGGTTGATGTCCTCCGGCGTGACGGGGCGCTCGATCGTGAACTTGTCGTTGCGCTTCGCCGGATAGAGGCCGGCGCTCGGGTCGGCATCTTCGGCACGCGCGCCCCGCGGCAGCGCCGCCGCCATCAGCCCGAAGCCGCCAGCCGCAAGGATCGCACGCCGATTGAAGAACAACGCCTCCGGCGTCGCCTCCCGCTCGGATATCTCCCAGCCCCGAAGGCGTTTGATCAGCATAGTGCGTATTCCCCTGTGATTCGGCCGATAAGGCGAAATCTAGTTTCAACGTCGACCATTCCAAGCAACATGGACGTCACGTCACCGCAAGATGTCGTGATGAGACGGGCCCGTTCATTGGGCTCGAGCAAAGGAGCGACGAAAGGAATGTGTTGACGTCTCGGCGAAGCCCGGCGAAGGCATGGGCTGACGGACTTTACGAATTCCCGTCACACGTGCATGATTTTTATCGGACTCCGGGTTCGTCGCGCATATAAGAACAGAGTGATTTAAAGCTTGTTTACGAGAAGTTCGTTGAATAATAATAGAAATTCACTACTGCTGATTTGCGCCGCCCTCATCTCTTTGGCATTCATAGCAGTAAACGTCGAATGGATCCTACAATCCAGAATTGATCAAATAAATGACATTGACGAGGCTGGATATCTGTCCATAGCTTTGCTGGATTACTATGCGTGGCTCTCAGGCGGGCCGCTGGCATGGCTTCAGAAGATCGTGGAGCCATCCATCCAGTCTCCAATGACGACTGCCGCAGCTTCCATTCTGTTTCTTTTATTTCGACCGACGACGTTCTTTGGGTACATCGTTCCGATATTGTTTGGCGCGCTTTCTGTCTTCGTCTCTTATTTTTTGGCCAGACGGATTGCGGGTGAGAGATTTGCCCTCCTCACGACGGTCGTAGTCGCTACGTCACCGACTATCATCGCCTATAGTCGGACTTTTAACTTCGCCATGGCCGCGACGTTCTGTACGACGGCAGCCATGTTGTGCCTCGTCTCCTCTCAGCAGATGCGATCACTCCGCTGGTCAATCGCGCTCGGCTTCTTCGTCGGCCTGATGGTCATCGCCCGCACCGTCACCATCGCCTTCTATCCCGCCGTCATGCTGGCCGTGCTCTGGTGCGTTTTCTCCAGGAGAGAAAGACTGGGGGCAGCATTCCTCAATGCCGTCATCGCCGGAATCGTTGCCTTGATAACGGCGGCCAGCTGGCTCGCATTCACGTGGCGTCCGGTCTTCGAGTATCTGACGAGGTTTGGCTATGGCGATAAGGCCACCAGTTACGGTCCCGCTGCATTCTGGCAGAGCGTTCAAACCACTCTGCAATATATGGCCATCTATTTTCAGCTTTTTCAGACGCTTCTGATCCTCGCAGGTGTTCTCGCGCTCATGATCGCGACGCTGGTCGCCTTTTACTGGAATGGATGGCACAAAACATCGGCAGCAATCCTCTCGTCTCCGATCGCCCCTCTCAGTATTTTCGTCGCTGTTTCCACGGCTGCGTTGATGAGCTCATCGAACAAGGGCACGGGATTTTCGGCTCCATTGGCGCCCGCGCTCCTTATCATAGCTATCTATGGATTCCGTCAGCTCATCCCGGCCCCTACACTGCGTGGCGCCGGCGCGGCCGCACTGGCGCTGGCCTCGGCCTTTGCCGCCTTTCCATTGGTGAGCATGGCCGCGCCATTCTACCGCCATTCCCAGATCGAACTGCCAGTGTTCGGCTGGATTCCCGCGCTCTCATCGCGCGGGCCAATTCATTGGTACCTCAAGGAGGGCGGTCTCGGGGATCCTGAAGATCCGACGATCGTCCCCGAGGAGATGTCGCGGCAATGGTACGAGGCAGGAAGGACGATATACAATCGCATCAAGGACAAGACCCGTCCCGATCGGGTGGTCATGCTCGGTTTTCGCACCTATCCGCTGAATGGCAATACACTGACGATGTTCAACAGGCTCGACTCTGCTGATCCCCTCCCGATTGACAACGATCTTCCGTTTCCGGGAACGGTGGCGGATTATGATAAGTGGATCAAAGCCCGTGCAACCTGCGTTCTCCTTTCTGCGGACGGGACAAATGGCGACATTCCGCCACCGGTAAATACCCCCGCGCTGGAGGAAGCCGCGCGGGAAGCCGGCTTCACTGTCTTTGATTCCGTCTTCGTGCCCAATGGAAGAGAGATAAAGCTTTGGTCGAGACCATGCAGCTAGACCCGGCCGCGACCGCGCCGTCCGACGAATATGCGGCGCCGGAACTCGCCGTCATCGTTCCTTCGTTCAATGAGCGGGACAATATCGGCTCATTGTATGAAAAGGTCTCGTCGGCGCTCTCGGGCACCCCGTTCGAATTCATCGTTGTCGACGACAACAGCCCTGACGGCACCGCCGAAGTCACGAAGGAGCTGTCGCGTCAGCACGCCAATATCCGCTGCATTCGCCGGTTCGGCAGGCGCGGACTGTCGTCAGCCTGCATCGAAGGCATGGCGTCGACGGCCGCGCCCTATGTCGCGGTCATCGATGCCGATCATCAGCATGACGAGCGCATCCTGCCGGAAATGCTGGCGGCGGCGAAGGCCGGTGCCGACATCGCCATCGGCTCGCGCTTTGTCGACGATGGTTCGGTCGGCAAGGGGCTCTCCTCCACCCGGCTGAAGGGCAGCGAGTTCGCAACCAGGCTGGCGAGCTTCATCGTCGGCCGGGACATTTCGGATCCGATGAGCGGCTTCTTCCTGATGCCGCGCCGAAAGTTCGAGGAGGTCGCGCCTTTTCTCAATCGGGACGGATTCAAGATCCTGCTCGACATCCTCGCGACTTCGGCGCGTCACGGAGCACCGCTTTCCGTGCGGGAGATCGGCTATTCGTTCCGGGAAAGGAATGCCGGCGAGAGCAAGATGAGCTCGATCATCGTCGTGCAGTTCCTCGGCCTGTGGCTGTCGCAGCTAACCAATGGCCGGCTGCCGATGAGCTTCCTGCTCTTCGCAATGGTCGGCATCAGCGGACTGCTGGTCCACCTCGCTGTGCTGTGGCTCGCCAATATCGTCCTCGCCGTCGGCTTCGTCGCATCGCAGATCGTGGCAACGCTCTCGGCCATGGTGTGGAACTTCTTCCTAAACAATACGCTGACCTATGCCGACAGGAAGCTGAAGGGCCGCAAGATGCTCATCGGCCTCGTGGAGTTCATCGCCATCTGCTCGGTCGGCGGCATTGCCAGCGTCTCGGTCGCCAGCAACATCTACGCGTCGGAGCCGCAGCCTCTCGTCGCAGGCGTCGCCGGAGCACTCATGAGCGCCGTCTTCAACTATTGCGTGACGCGCGCCTACACCTGGAAATAGGCAGCTTCACCAGCCCCTGACGACGCGAAGCCCGGCTCCCGATTGGCCGGGTGCGCGAACGAGCGGCCGTGCGCTTCGTCCTTGCCATGAGCCACGACGGAGACTAGGTTCCGCGCCGCCTCAACCCTTTGAACAGCCTCGCTGGAGCCCAAAATGGCCTTCCTTGCCGACAGCCTCGCCCGCATCAAGCCGTCCGCGACCATCGCGGTGACGAACAAGGCGCGTGAGCTCAAGGCCGCCGGCCGCGATGTGATCGGCCTCGGCGCCGGCGAGCCGGATTTCGATACGCCCGAAAACATCAAGGAAGCAGCGATCAAGGCAATCCGCGAGGGCAAGACCAAGTACACCGCCGTCGACGGCATTCCCGAGCTGAAGGCGGCGATCGCCGCAAAGTTCAAGCGCGAGAACAACCTCACCTACGCGCCGAACCAGATCACGGTCGGAACCGGCGGCAAGCAGGTGCTCTACAACGCCCTGATGGCGACGCTGAACCCGGGCGACGAGGTCATCATCCCGGCGCCGTATTGGGTCTCCTACCCGGAGATCGTGGCGCTCGGCGGTGGTACGCCGGTCGAGATCGTCGGCCCGCAGGAGCAGGGCTTCAAGATCAACGCCGCGGCGCTCGAAGCGGCGATCACGCCGAAGACCAAGTGGCTGATCCTGAACTCGCCGTCGAACCCGACCGGCGCCGGCTATACGCGCGCCGAACTGCGCGCGCTCGCCGACGTGCTGCTGAAGCATCCGCAGGTCTGGATCATGACCGACGACATGTATGAGCATCTGGTCTTCGACGGCTTCGAGTTCGCGACGATCGCCGAGGTCGAGCCGAAGCTGTTCGACCGGACGCTGACGGTGAACGGCGTCTCCAAGGCCTATGCCATGACCGGCTGGCGCATCGGCTATGCCGGCGGCCCTGCCGAGCTCATCAAGGCGATCGGCACCATCCAGTCGCAATCGACTTCGAACCCCTCCTCCATCTCGCAATGGGCGGCGGTCGAGGCGCTGAACGGTCCGCAGGACTACATCGCGAAGAATGCCGAGATCTTCAGGAAGCGCCGCGATCTGGTCGTCTCGATGCTGAACCAGGCGACCGGCATCGTCTGCCCGAATCCGGAAGGCGCCTTCTACGTGTTCCCGTCCTGCGCCGGCACACTCGGCAAGACCACGACGGGTGGCAAGGTGCTCGCGACCGACGAAGACTTCGTCACGGCGCTGCTGGAAGAAGAAGGCGTCGCGGTGGTGCAGGGTTCGGCATTCGGCCTCGCGCCGTATTTCCGCATCTCCTACGCGACCTCGACCGAGGCGCTGGAAGATGCCTGCACGCGCATCCAGCGCTTCTGCGGCAATCTTCGCTGAGCATCGAGCCGCATCACGCCACCGTTTGCGCGGGACGACGCCTCTCCGGGCGCTTATTGTCGCTGAAGACGACGCGGCACTTGGGGAGGAGCACCATGACGGAACTCGAAATTCATCACATCTCGGTCGTGGTCACTGACCTCGACCGGGCGCTGACGTTCTATGAGGCGCTGTTCGATCTGCCGCGCCTGCAGCGGCCACCGTTCAAGACGGCCGGCGCCTGGCTTGCCTGCGGTAAGGTGCAGATCCACCTCATCCAGTATCTGCCGGGTACCTTCCGGACCGGTCCGATCGACACGTCGGACGGGCATTTTTGCTTCCGCTCAGACGACTGGACGGGCTTCCTCGACGGTCTTCTCGCGCGCGGCTTCCGCGAGGACGGTGACGAGGACGATCCCATGCATATCGTCGTCTATCGCAACAGCGTCGCCGGCTTTCCGCAGCTCTATCTTCGCGATCCCGATCGCAACATCATCGAGATCAACGGCGCGCCTCCGCGCCATGCCTAGAATCATGCTCTGATCACCACTTCGCAAGGCACCGCTCCCGGCGTTCGAACAAGGCAGTCACGCGACGATGACGTCGAGCAATTTCGCGCTGTTTCTCTCGGTTCTGCATATCGCGATGGCATCCGCCGTAACGGTGCATGCGCTGCTGACCCGCCTCGCGCCACAATCGACCATTGCCTGGATCGGGCTCGCCTGGCTCTCGCCCTATATCGGGCCGGTGCTCTATCTGCTGTTCGGCGTCAATCGCGTCCGCCGCAAGGCGATCAAGCTGTCTGGCCCGGAAGGAGACATCGACGCACCGCGGTCGCGCTTCGTGGTGGCGCCGGAGGATATCGAGCAGGGCGGCGACGAGCATCTCGAACCGCTGGCGAAGTTCGGCCTTCGCCTCACCGGCCGTCCGCTGCTTTCAGGCAATGCGATCACGCCGCTCGTCGACGGGGACACCGCCTATCCCGCGATGATCGCCGCCATCGATGCCGCCCAGAACAGCGTCGCGATCTCGAGCTTCATCTTCCATGACGATGCCGGCGGCGGACCGATCGTCGATGCCATGATCGCCGCGCACAAACGCGGCGTCGCTGTCCGCGGGCTGGTCGACGGCATCGGCGCGGGCTATCTGCGCAGCCCCGTCCATGACCGGCTGCGCGCCGCCGGCGTGCCCGCCGCCCGCTTCATGCATGAGGTGGCGCCGTGGAAGATGTCGTTCATCAATTTGAGGACGCACAAGAAGGTCCTCGTCGTCGACGGCATGCATGGCTTCACGGGCGGCATGAACATTTCCGACGACAATCTCTTCCGCGTCATGGATATCCCGGCCAAACGCGCCGTGCAGGACATGCATTTCCGCGTCGAGGGCCCCGTCGTCGCCCATCTCATGGAGACCTTCGCCGAGGATTGGGCTTTCACGACAGGCGAGCGGCTCGATGGTCTTGCCTGGTTCCCGGAGATCGGCGGGGCCGGCGATATTCCGGCGCGCGGCATCGCCAGCGGTCCCGATGAGGACAATGAAAAGCTGATGTGGACCATGGCCTCGGCGATCAGCCGGGCCGAGCATCGCGTGCGTATCCTGACGCCCTATTTCGTGCCGGACGAAAGGCTCGGCTCGCAGCTCGCTTTGGCAGCGCTGCGCGGCGTCACCGTCGAACTGGTCATCCCCGGCCGCTCCAACCACATCTATATCGACTGGGCGATGAACGCGCTGATGGCGCCGCTGCTCCGCGCGGGCTGCAGCGTCCGTCGTACGGCGGCGCCCTTCGACCATTCCAAGCTGATGACGGTCGACGGCGCCTGGTCGCTGTTCGGCAGCGCCAACTGGGACGCGCGCAGCCTGCGCCTCAATTTCGAATTCAATGTCGAGGCCTATTCGACGGAATTCGCCGCGACGATCGACGCCATCATCGACAAGAAGCTTGAGGGTTCGACACGCGTCACGCTCGTCGAGCTCCGGCAGCGCTCGATCCTCATACGGCTGCGCGATTCAGCCGCCCGCCTCGCCTCGCCCTATCTCTAGCTAAAGCCAGCCGCGCCATTTGAAATAGAGGTAGGGCAGCATCGCCGAGAGCACCATTGCGATGATCGCCACCGGATAGGCCCAGGCGAAATTCAGTTCGGGCATGTCGCGGAAGTTCATGCCGTAGATCGTGCCGATCAGCATTGGCGGCAGCAGGATCGTCGAGACGACCGTCAGCACGCTCACGACCTGGTTCTGCTCGTTCGAGATCAACCCGAGCGTCGCATCGAGCAGGAAAGTGATCTTGTTGAGGACGAAATTCGCATGATCCTCGAGCGAACGGATGTCGCGCAGCATCAGCTTGAGGCGTGAAGAGAGCCCGGCCTTCAGGCTGACATCCGGCAGCATCGCCGCCGCGTATTGCACCAGCCGCTCCAGCGAGGCGAGACTCTCGCGCGTCTTCGAAGCGAGATCGCCCTGTATGCCGAGGCCGCCGATCGCCGCCGCGAGCAGGCGTCCGCGGTGGCGGCCTTTGGTCCGCTGCTGGAAGATCTCGAAATTGAGATGATCGACCGATTGCGCGATCCGTTCGAGCACGTCGGCCGAACGATCGATGAAGGCTTCGAGCAGGCCTGCGAGAACGCCCGGTGCCGAGGTACAGCCGCTGTCCGGCTTTGGCGCACGGGCGAGGAACTGCTTGAACGCCGTCATGTCGGCATAGCGCAGCGTCACGATCTTGTTCTTTGCCACGGCGAAGGAGAACGGCGTCAGGCCGGGCGTGCCCTGGTCGATGCCGACCAAGATGCTGGCCGTCATCACGACGACGCCATCCTCGACATAGAAGCGGCTCGAAAATTCGATCTCGCGCGTTTCCTCGCGGGTCGGAATGAGGCCGCCGAGAAAGGCCTCGGCCTGCTTCTCTTCCTCCGCTGTCGGATCATGCAGGTCGACCCAGGCAATCTCCCGCGCCTCCCCGCGCGCGATCGCCTCGACAGGTGGCAACGCAACGACGGTCGGCCCGCGATCGGCAACGGCATAGGCTGTCAGCATCGACAACTCCGCTAGTGGCTGCAGTCAAAACAAGCCGACTGCTTTCGGCTCGGGTTTACCACAACTCGCGACCGGGCTTGATCGTGCCAACATGGGCTGCGATGACGCAGATCAATGCATCGTGGGATCAAACACCCGCGGACTGCGTTGACATGGGCTTATACGGGGCTCCAACGGTGTCGCACCCCCCGGCGCGATGCTCGACTTGAAGAGGATTTACCAATGAAGACCGTCTCGCTGAAGATCGCCGCCGCCGCCATGGCTGTCGCCTGTGCTGGTACGCTCGCTCACGCTGCAGACATGTCCGCGCCAGCCCCCTATCAAGACGACGAGCGCAACGGCGTGAAGATCGGCCTGCTGGAATGCGACATCGGCGGCGGCCTCGGTTACCTGATCGGCTCGGCGAAGGAGGTCTCCTGCACCTTCCGTTCGACCAAGGGCCGTGTCGAGACCTACACAGGGAATATCAAAAAGCTCGGCGTTGATGTCGGCTGGACGCGCGAGGGCAAGCTGCTCTGGGCCGTGTTCGCGCCGGTCGCTGGCTATCACCATGGCGCGCTCTCGGGCCTCTATCTCGGCGCGACGGCAGAGGCGACGGCGATCGTCGGCGTCGGCGCCAACGTCCTTGTCGGCGGAACGGGCGGCTCGATCGCGCTGCAGATGATCAGCGTCACGGGCCAGACCGGCCTGAATGCGGCCGCCGGCGGTGCGGCCCTGACGCTCGTCCCGACCAGCTAAACTCGTCCGATCCAGACCGAGATTTCGGCCCGCGCATTCCCCGATGCGCGGGCCGTTTGCATGCGCCATCGCCGTGTCGTGATGGAGAGCCGGCTTGCCAGCCCCAATATTCCCTGAGACGATCTCGTCGCCGACCGGGCTTCCGGGTCCGGTTCGCGCACCGAAGCATGAGAATGGTCATAGAACATTTCATGAACGGAGGAAGCGATGACCGAGTCAGTCCACGGCGGCGCCGGCAGAAGAGCCGGCCCCAGGGCGATCGCGCTGGTCGGCCCTTTTGCGAGCGGCAAGACGACGTTGCTCGAGGCGCTGCTGGCGCGCACCGGCGCTATCCCGCGCCAAGGCAGCGTCACGGCCGGCACATCGATCGGCGATGCTTCGGCGGAAGCACGCGCCCATCAGATGAGCGTTGAGCTCAACATCGCCGAAACCGCGTTCCTCGACGACCGCATCACGATCTTCGATTGCCCCGGCTCGGTCGAGTTCGCGCATGAGGCGGAGGCGGTGCTGGCCGTCGTCGATTGCGCCGTCGTCGTGGTCGAGGCCGACCCGCGCAAGGTCCCTGCACTGCAAACCTGGCTCGGCCTGCTGGAAGCGCGCGGCATCCCGCGGCTCGTGTTCCTCAACAAGATCGACAAGAGCGACATGGGCGTCGAGGAAGCGCTCGGCCTGATGCAGAAGGCGAGCCGCGCTCCGCTCCTGCTGCGCCACATCCCCATTCGCCAGAACGACATCGTCACCGGTTTCGTCGACCTCGCCCTCGAACGCGCGTTCCTCTACCGCGAGCAGGCGCCAAGCGAGGTGATCGACATCTCCGATCCCGACCGCGCCCGCGAGGCAGAGGCGCGTTATGCGATGCTTGAAAAGCTCGCCGACTATGATGACGGGCTCATGGAGGCACTGTTGGACGACATCGAGCCGGCGCAAGACCATGTCTTCGCCGATCTCGTGCGCGATTTCCGCGACGGGCTGGTCTGCCCGGTGCTGATCGGATCGGCGCTGCATGGTCATGGCGTTGGCCGCTTGCTGAAGGCTATCCGCCACGAGGCGCCCGATGTGGCGGACCTCGCCGACCGGCTCGGTCTTTCGCTTGAGGGCGAACCGGTGGTGCAGATCGTCAAGACCATCAATGCAGGCCATGCCGGCAAGCTTTCGATCGGCCGCGTGCTGCGCGGCGCGATCGACGACGCCACCGAACTCGCGGGACCAAATGGACCCGTCGGCCGCGTCTCCGGCCTCCTGCGGCCGAGCGGGCAGCAGATGGTGAAACGTGAGACGGTGCAGATCGGGGAAACGGCTGGCTTCGGCAAGCTCGACGGCGCGGCGACCGGCATGACGTTGGCGGTGGGCAAGTCCGCCCCCGCCCAGCTCGCGCCGCTTGCGGCGGCTGACCCGGTGATGGCGCTGGCGATCGGCGCAGTCGACCGCAAGGACGAGGCAAAGCTGGCGCTTGCCCTCGCCAAGCTCTCGGAGGAAAGCCCGGCGCTTGTCGTCGGACAGGATGCGGATACAGGCGAAGTGCGGCTCGGCGGCCAGGGCGAGATGCATCTGCGCGTCGCGATGGAGCGCGTTGCCGCGCGCTTCGGCCTGTCGGTCGAGCAGCACCAGCCGAGCATTCCCTATCGCGAGACCATCAAGGCCAACGCGACCGTGCGCGGCCGCCACAAGAAACAATCCGGCGGCCATGGCCAGTTCGGCGACTGCGTGCTCGAAATCCGGCCGCAACCACGCGGCGCCGGCTTCGTGTTCGAGGACGCGATCACCGGCGGCGCCATTCCGCGCAACTACATCCCCGCTGTCGAGGCCGGTATCATCGACGCCTTGAAGAAAGGCCCGCTCGGCCATCCGGTCGTCGACGTCGCGGTCCGGCTGACCGATGGCTCCTATCACAGCGTCGATTCTTCCGATCAGGCGTTCCGGACGGCGGCGCAAATCGGCATGCGGGAGGCTCTCGAACAGTGCCAGCCCGTGCTGCTCGAACCGGTTCTGCATGTCTCGATCATGGTCCCGTCTGATACAGCGCCGCGCGTCAACATGATGGTGACGCAGCGACGCGGCCAATTGCTCGGGTTCGATGCGCGCGAGGGATGGCCCGGCTGGGATACGGTGGAGGCCGAGATTCCGGAAGCGGAAATGGCCGGCTTCATCATCGAGTTGCGCTCGGCGACATCAGGAGCCGGCAGCTACACCGCGCGTTTCGACCATCTCGCCGAACAGACTGGCCGAGCGGCCGCGGCGGACACCCGCAAGTCAAACGCCCGAGCCGCCTGATCCTTCGCCCGCTGGAGCCGCGCCGGCTTCGTCGCTGGTGAACAGCCACCCGACAAGGCCGGCGAGGAGCGCAAGGACGCCACAGATGACGGTCGCCGCACCAAAGCCGGCGATCGTTGCGCGCGCCCGCAGTGCCTCGATCGCCGCATCGGCGGCACCTCCGGCCGGCGCGGCGCCGAAACCGAGGGAACGCACGGCTTCCGCTGCCGGGCCGGCTTCGCCGCGCAGCGCCAGCGCGAAGCCGACGCCGACCGCGAGACCGAGGCTCGCGACTGAAAGGAGACCGGCGACGCGGGCCACGGCATTGTTGATGCCGGAGGCCGCGCCGCTGCGTCCGGGCGGCGCCGCATTCATCACCGCCGTGGAGAGAGGCGCGACCGTGATGCCCATGCCGAGCCCCATCAGAAGCATCGCCGGCACGACGGCCGTTCCATAGCTGCCATTGGCGACCGCCGGCGCCAACGCCAGGAAGGCGAGCCCCGTCAGCAAGGGGCCGACGGTCAGGCAGGGCCGCGTGCCAAAGCGGTCGGCAAGGCCGCCGCCGAAGCGCGACAGCACGCCCATCACGATGACAAAGGGGATGAACACCGAACCGGCGAGCGCCGCGGGATAGTGATGCGCCTCGATCAGCGCCGTCGGAAGGAAGAACAGCGCGCCGGACAGAGCGAAATAGAGCAGAAGCGTCAGCGCGTTGACGCCCGAGAACGTGCGGCTGTGAAAGAGCGCCAGCGGCATCATCGGGTTCGGCGCCCGCTGCTCCCAGAACACGAACACGACCAGCACCAGAATCCCGAGCGCCGCGAGGCCGAGATCGATCGCAGCGCCGCCGCCGGCCGGGTCTGCGAGAGCGGTCAGCCCATAGGCGGCGAGCCCGAGGCCGAGGACCGCAAGCGCTCCACCGAGCCAATCCATCCGCAGTCCAACCCGCGTCCCATCCGCTGGAACACGCAGTTGGCAGAGCACCAACGCCGCGACGGCGATCGGCAGATTGATCAGGAAGATCGCCCGCCACGAACCGTGATCGACCAGGAGGCCCCCGATGACGGGGCCGATTGCTGGCGCGATCGACGCGGCAGCCGCCCAGGTGCCGATCGCCCGGCCACGAACCTTCGGCGGGTAGTGCGCCGCGATCAGCGCCAGCGAGCCCGGCACCATCAAGGCGCCGCCAACACCCTGGATCGCGCGGGCGATGACCAGGCTTTCCGGCGACCAGGCGAGACCACAGGCTGCTGATGCCAACCCGAACAGCGCGATGCCGATCATGAACACCCGCCTCAACCCGAAGGCGTCACCGGCCGCGCCGCCGAGCAGCGTGAAGGCCGCGAGCGTCAGCGTATAGGCGTTGGCGGTCCACTGTCCCTCGGCAAAGCCGGCACCAATGCCGGAGCGGATCGCCGGCAGGGCGACCGTCACGACCGAGCCGTCCATGAAGGCCATGCCCGCAGCGAGGATCGTCGCCACCAGCACCGCCCCCGCCGCCCCGGATCCCGCCTTGTCGGTCGCTGTCATGCCGATGCCTCGCACGGTCCCGATCGGCAAAGGCGCGCGAGGCCTTGAGGATCGTCCGAACAACTCTACAGTTGTCCAGACGGCCTTGCATCCCCGGTCTGCGCGAGCTTTCGCGCAAAAGGAAGAGGACATGAATCCGGTCCGCTCGCCACTGTGCCTCGCTTTTGGCCTCTCGGCCCTTCTCGCGGTCGCGCAGCCGGCCCAAGCGGCCGATCTTCCCGTCGATGTCGAACTGGTGCTCGCGGTCGACGTTTCGCGCTCGATGGATGCCGGCGAGCGGGCGATCCAGCGCCAGGGCTATCGCGACGCGCTGCGCCATCCGGATGTCGTCAGGGCCATTCGCTCGGGCCTCTATGGCCGTATCGCCCTCACCTATTTCGAATGGTCGGGACCAGGCGCCGAACATGTGATCGTGCCTTGGAGCCTCATGGAAGATGAGGAAAGCGCCGAAGCGGTTGCCGCCTCCATCGTGCCGTCGCAGGTCAGCGGGCGTTTCGGAACGTCGATTTCATCGAGCCTTCTCTTCGGCGCGAGCCTCTTCGTCGACAATGGCTTCGCCGGCGAGCGGCAGGTCATCGACGTATCGGGCGATGGACCGAACAATGTCGGCGAGCCCGTCGTGCCGGCGCGCGAGGCGGTCCTGGCGCGCGGCATCGTTATCAACGGCTTGCCGATCGTCCTGCGTCCCGGCGGCTATGGCGGCTTCGATATCCCCGATCTCGACGGATATTATCGCGACTGCGTGGTCGGCGGTCCCGGCGCGTTCACGATCCCCGTCACATCGACCGATCAGTTCGAAACCGCGATCCGCCGCAAGCTCATCCAGGAGATCGCCGAGCCGAGGGGCCGCCCAGGCACCCCGCCGCTCATCCGCGTTGCATCCGGCGCGGCGCCCGGCGGCGCCGATTGCCTCATCGGCGAGGCACGGCGCAACAACTGGATGTCGCGCTAGCATCCCCGTTGCGTCCGGCTCGGCGAATCGCCACTGTCGGCTCCGAATTGGACTTCCGGACCGGGTGATCGCCTTGCGCCTCCTTCTCAATCTCTGCGTCCTGCTCGTTCTCGCCGCGGCCATGCCAGCCCATGCGCAGTCGCGCAACGCCACGGAGATCGCCTTTCAGAAATGGCTTTCCGAAACAGTCACGCCCGCGGCGGAGAAGCGTGGCGTCACGGCGTCGACGCTTCAGCGCGCCTTTGCCGGGCTGAAGCTCGACTGGACGCTGCCGGACCTTGCTCCGCCCGGCCAGCCGGGCCGCGAAGAGCCGCAGCGCCAGGCCGAATTCCAGGGCCCGGCACGCTATTTCGACGAGGGCAAGGTCAAGTCGCTCGCTCAGGGCGGCCGCAGCCGCTTCAAGACCTGGTCGCGGACGCTGGCGGAAGTCGAGACGCGCTACGGCGTATCGCCCTCGATCGTGCTCGCCATCTGGGGCCGCGAGTCGGGCTATGGCGCAGCCAAGCTGCCCTATTCGGCGATCCGGGCGCTGGCGACCGAATCCTTCATGGGCGCCCGCAAGGAGAACTTCTATCCAGAGCTGCTCGCGGCGTTGGAGATCCTGGAGGGCGACCATATCGCGCTCAACCAGATGAAGAGTTCATGGGCCGGCGCGCTCGGCCAGCCACAATTCCTGCCATCGAAATATCTGACGACAGCCGTCGACTTCGACAAGAACGGCCGCCGCGACATCTGGAATTCCGTGCCCGATACGCTCGGCTCCATCGCCAACTACCTGAAGCAGAACGGCTGGCAGCCCGGCGTCGGCTGGGGTTTCGAGGTGGCGCTGCCACCCGAGATCGCCTGCAGCCTTGAAGGTCCCGACCAGGGCAAGCCCATGTCGGACTGGCTCGCCATGGGGATCCGCAATGCCGACGGATCGCAGATCAACGCCCGCACGCCCAAGCAGATCATGCATCTGCTGATGCCGGCTGGCCGCTACGGTCCGGCCTTCCTCGTCTCGGACAATTTCTACGTCTTGAAGTCCTATAACGAGAGCGATCTCTACGCGCTTTTCATCGGTCATCTCGCCGACCGCATCCGCTCGAATGCCGGCCCGTTCCTCGGCCGCTGGGCCGATGTCGGCGGCTTCAGGCGCAGCGACGTGCGATCGATGCAGCAGCGCCTCGAAGCGCGCGGGGTCGATGTCGGCTCGGCCGACGGGCTGGTCGGCTACAAGACCCGCATCGCGGTCGGAGACTGGCAGACCTCGAAGGGCGTTCCGCCGACTTGCTTCCCCGACGCGGCCCTGCTCAAGCAGATTCGCTGATGCGGCGAATTTTCGCTTTCAATCGCCGACATCTTCGGTAAGCTTCTCTTGTCATCAACAATCGAAAGGAGGTGATCCTGTGTCTCATTGTCGTTCGCCGCGTGGCTTGGTTGCAATGGTCCGGATCTCTGATTTCGTAGGGATTCGTACCGCTTGACCGGCATTGCTTGGCCTACGGGCCGGGTCGCGGTTTGACAATGGAAGGGTCGCCCAAGCGGGCGACCCTTCTCATTTCGAGAAGCCTCTTTTGATGTCCAGGCCGATCCTGATCTATATCGACGCCGACGCCTGCCCGGTGAAGGCCGAGATCTACAAGGTTGCCGAGCGCCACGGCCTCAAGACCTTCGTGGTCGCCAACAGCTTCATGCAGGTGCCGCGCGATCCGATGATCGAGCGCGTTATCGTGCCCGGCGGCATGAACGTCGCCGATGATTGGATTGCCGAGCGAGCGGTCGAGGGCGATATCGTCGTGACCTCCGACGTGCCGCTTGCCGACCGTGCGATCAAGGCCGGCGCCGACGTCATCGCCCCCAATGGCCGCCCTTTCACCGAAGCCTCGATCGGCATGGCGCTGGCGACGCGCAATCTCATGGAGGATCTGCGCTCGGCGGGCGCCATCACCGGGGGGCCGAAGCCCTTCTCGCCACGTGACCGCTCGGCCTTCCTGTCAGCGCTGGATCTCGCCATCGTGCGCTTGAAACGTCGCGGCTTCGGTATCGCGACCGCCTGAGCAGGAATGCAACACCGAAAGCTTTCAACCGGAAAGTAACCTTGACCGTCTAGGCCTCGTCTTGAACGCGCCGCCCGCCCGTGAGTACTTGGCGCATCGATGGCACCGCGCGCCGCCATGGCTATAGGGCGCCGGCCAACAATGAGACGAAGGTAGACCATGATCCGTTCAAAACTTCGCATGCTGATCGCCACGCTGGTCTTCGCTGCCGGCGCGGCAGGCGCGAACGCGGCCACCTGCAGCAACAACCCGGCCGAGTTTCCCGCCTGGCTCGAGAGCTTCAAGGCAGAGGCGATCGCGAGCGGCATCTCGCCTCGCGTCGTCCAGGCATCCCTTTCCGGCGTGACCTATGATCCGCGCGTCATCAAGCTCGACCGCAACCAGAAGCACTTCAAGCAGCCCTTCGCGGTCTATTCCGCCCGCGTCGTTTCAGCCGGACGCGTCGCCCGCGGCAAGAAGCTGATGGCGCAATATGCCAATGCGCTCGCCCGCATCGAGAAGCAATTCGGCGTCCCCGGCCCGATCCTGATCGCGATCTGGGGCATGGAAACGGATTTCGGCGCCGGCAGCGGCAATATGTCGACCTTCCGCTCGCTGTCGACGCTGGCGTTCGACTGCCGCCGCACCGATTTCTTCCAGGAGCAGTTGATGGACGCGCTCAAGATCGTCCAGCGCGGCGACCTCGCGCCCGGGGACATGAAGGGCGCCTGGGCCGGTGAGATCGGCCAGACGCAGTTCATGGCATCCTCCTATGTCCGTTTCGCCATCGATTTCGACGGCAACGGCCATGCCGACCTCCGCCACAGCCCCGTTGACGTCCTCGCCTCCACGGCGAACTACCTCAAGGGCTATGGCTGGCAGCGGGGCGGCAGCTGGGAAGAAGGCTCGGCCAATTTCAACGTGCTACGGCAGTGGAACAAGGCCGAGGTCTATGCCAAGAGTGCGGCGCTCTTTGCCGACAAGCTGGTCGGCAAGCAGTAGCGCGTGGCACGCCGCATCACCATTGTCGGCGCCGGCCCGACCGGGCTGATCGCGGCCCTCCGCCTCGCCGAAGCCGGCGCGGCGGTCACGCTGCATGAGCGTATGCCCTCCCCGGCCCGCAAATTCCTGATGGCCGGCCGCGGCGGGCTCAATCTCACGCATAGCGAGCCGATGGACCGTTTCCTCGGCCGCTATGGCGCGGCAGCCGCGCACCTGCAACCCGTCATCGACGCATTTCCGCCGACCGCGCTGCGGGCTTTCGCCGATGAACTCGGCGAGACCACCTTTGTCGGTTCAAGCGGGCGTGTCTTCCCGAAATCGATGAAGGCTTCGCCGCTTCTGAGGGCCTGGCTGCGCCGGCTCGATGCGCTTGGCGTCAAGCTTGAGACCCGGCACGAATGGATCGGGTTCGGCGGCCCGGGCGAGGATCGATTTCTAACGGCCGACGGCTCGGTAGAGACCGTCGCGGCCGATGCGACGCTGCTGGCGCTGGGCGGCGCGAGCTGGCCGCGCCTCGGCGCCGATGGCCGCTTCGTCCCGATTCTTGAGGAGGCCGGCGTTGCGGTGACCCCGCTCGCCCCTGCCAATGTCGGATTTTCCGTCGCCTGGTCGGAGACATTCCGCGACCGCTTCGCCGGCACGCCGCTGAAGAACATCGCCATCCGTTACAGAAGCGAGCACATTCGCGGCGAAGCGATGATCGCCAGCTACGGCATCGAAGGCGGCGCCGTCTATGCGTTGAGCGGGGCTTTGCGCGCCGAGGCGGCGGCAGGCGGCGCAGAGATCACCATCGACCTGATGCCGCAATTGGATGTGGCCGAAATCGCGAGGCGGATCGCGCGGCAGCGGCCGAACGAATCGCTGTCGAACCGTCTGCGCAAGGCCGTGAAGCTCGCCCCGGTCGCCATCAACCTGCTGCGTGAGGCCCGTCCCGATCTGCCGCGCGCGCCGGAAGACCTCGCCGCGCTGATCAAGGAACTGCCCCTTCGCCTTGGCCCGCCGGCCGGGCTCGAGCGGGCGATCTCCACGGCCGGCGGCGTCGCCTTCGACGCCCTGGACGAGAAACTGATGCTGAAGGCGCGGCCTGGCACCTTCGTCGCGGGCGAAATGCTCGACTGGGAAGCGCCGACGGGCGGCTATCTGCTGCAGGGCTGCTTCGCGACCGGCGTCGCTGCAGCAGAAGGCATCAAGGCCTGGCTCGCGCTGGGCTCATCCGACGCGTCAGAACCTACGCCCAAGTCCTTGGCGTGACTCTGATCCTCGCGTGAGCGTTTATTTGATCAGCAGGCGCAATTCGTCCAGTCCGGCAGCGATCGCGGCATTGGCCTCAGCCTCCATGGCACGATAGCGGCCAAGCACCCGCGCACCGAGCTCAGTGAGACGGGCCCCACCGCCGCCACCCGTGCCACCCTTTTCTGTCTCGATGAGCGGCGATCGGAATACAGCGTTCATTTCGCGGACGAGTGTCCAGACGCGCTTGGCGCTCATGCCGAGACGGTCGCCGGCTGCGGCCAGCGACCCGGTCGCGGCGACCGCATCGAGCAGATCGGCCTTGCCGGGACCAAGCGCGAAACCGGCCTTCAGCACGAGACGGAAGCGCAGGCCTTCGGTCTGGTTCGGAGCATGCAAGAGCGTCGAATCCTCGCGGCACTGCGGCCAATGTGCCGCCGATAGCGACCGCCGTCCATGTCGCTGGCTACGCTCAGGAGGGCTGGCGCAGGTTCTTGATCCGGTCGAACAGCACGGCGACGATGATGAAGGAGCCGATGAAGGCGCCCTGCCAGAAAGCGTTGATCCCGAGCAGGCCGAGGCTGTTGCGGATGATCTCGATCAGCGCCGCGCCAACGATCGCGCCGAACGCCGTGCCGACGCCGCCGGCGAGGTTCGCGCCGCCGATGACCGTCGCTGCGATGACCTGCAGCTCCATACCGGTGCCGAGATTGGTCGTCACGGCGCCGAGCCAGCCGGTTTCGATCACGCCGGCGATCCCCGCCGAAAGCGATGAGATCATGTAGACGGCGACCTTGATCTGCTTCACCGGCACACCGGTCAGCACGGCCGCATTTTCATTGCCGCCGATGGCGTAGACATGGCGGCCAAACCGTGTCCAGCGCAGCACGAAGGCGGTAATCAGCGCCAGCACGACCATGTAGATGACAGGGTTTGCGATGCCGAAGAAGAAGTGACCGCCACCAAGCGCCAGCAGCTTATCGTGGTCGGGGCCGAACTGGTAGACGACGGTATTGTTCGAAGCGACCATGGCAAGGCTGCGCGCGATCGACAGCATGCCGAGCGTCACCACGAAAGGCGGCATGCCGACATAGGCGATCAGGACGCCATTGACCGCGCCGACGATGAGCGCCGTGCCGAGCGAGGCCGCGATGCCGACCTCGATCGAATAGCCGGCATGCATCGTCACCGCGAGGATCATGCTGCAAAGGCACAGCACCGAGCCGACCGAGAGGTCGATGCCGCCCGTGATGATCACGACTGTCATGCCGAGCGCGATCACCGCCACGAAGGTGAAATTGCGCGTGACGTTGAAGAGGTTGTTCGAGGTCGCGAATGAATCCGTCGCGAAGGACAGGAAGACACAGGCGAGGATGACGGCGATCAGGACCCAGAAGGTCTGGCGCGAAGTCAGCCACGACAGGACGCTGTGCTGCCGCTGGCCGATATGGTCGTCGATGGTGGTCGCCATGATGTCGTTGTCGCCCTGCTGCTGGCTTTAACCTCACGCCACCTGTTCGATGGCGCCGGTGATGAGGCCGGTGACCTCCTCGGGAGAACTCAGCGCAATCGGCCGGTCGGCAACCTTGCGGCCGCGCCGGAGGACCACGACACGATCGCAGACGGTGAACACATCCGGCATGCGGTGACTGATCAGAACCACGGCGATGCCCTGGTCGCGCAGATGGCGGATGAGGTTCAGCACTTCCGCCACCTGCCGCACCGAGATAGCGGCGGTCGGCTCGTCCATCAGCACAATCTTGGCATCCGAAAGCCGCGTGCGTGCGATCGCCACCGCCTGGCGCTGGCCGCCCGACATCTGCTTGACCAGATCGCGCGGCCGCGTCTCGGACTTCAGCTCCTTGAACAATTCGCCGGCGCGCTTGTACATCGCGCCGTAGTCGAGGACGCGGAGCGGGCCGAAGCCCTTGCGCAGCTCGCGGCCGAGAAACACATTCGCCGCGGCCGTGAGATTGTCGCAAAGCGCCAGGTGCTGGTGCACGATCTCGATGCCGTGCTCGCGCGCCTCGACAGGCTTGTGCATGACGAGCTCGCGCCCGTCCATTTTCAGCGAGCCATGCGTCGGGCGAAAGTTGCCGGCGATGATCTTCACAAGCGTCGACTTGCCGGCGCCATTGTCGCCCATCAGGCCGATGACCTCGCCGGGCTCCAGCGAGAATGAAACATCATTCAGCGCATGAATGGCGCCGAAATGCTTCGAGACGTTCGATATCTCAAGAACCGGCACCCCGCCTCCTCCCGAAGCTGCTGCCACGCCCGCAGAAGCGGTGCGCACGGCCGTCCGGCCATGCATCCCCAATAGTCGGCGCTCTTCGTGTCGTCAATCCGAACATCCGATGAATATCGAAGTCGGAGGCCTCGAACATTCGCGGTGTTGGCGACGCTTCGGATCGCCTATGCTGTAAAGCGGCATGAAAACCGGACTTTATGGTGCGATGCAGCGAGATTGCTGCCGCCCGGACCGTCGCTCATCCAACAGGCTGTATATGATTATCATACGATCATTCGGATTGACTTGGGCGGATCGACAACGTTAGCTTTGTGTTGTTCGGGACTGGGCCTGGCCGCTGAGGGAGCGGCTGGATTGCAGGGGCTGGACGCAGGCAGCCGGGCTGCGTGGAGAAGACGAAACAACACGCAACCCAGCCGGCGCGTCCGCATCCGGATATCCAAAGCTAGTCTTTTCAAACGTCTCGGGAGGAGACCATGAAAAAGAGCCTCATGCTGATCGCAGCCGCTGTGCTGGCCCTTTCGGCCGGCGATGCGTTCGCTGCCAAGAAACAGCTCGTCATCGTCGTGAAGGGTCTCGACAATCCCTTCTTCGAAGCCATCCACCAGGGCTGCGAGAAGTGGAACAAGGAGAACGCCGACAGCGAGTACGAGTGCTTCTACACCGGCCCCGCTTCGACCTCTGACGAGGCCGGCGAGGCGCAGATCGTGCAGGACATGCTCGGCAAGCCGTCGACGGTCGCCATGGCGATCTCGCCGTCCAACGCGCCGCTGATCGCCAACACGATCAAGGCGGCCAATCCGCAGATCCCGATCATGACGCTCGACGCCGACCTGAAGAAGGAAGACGCCGCGCTGCGCAAGACCTATCTCGGCACCGACAACTATCTGATGGGCTTCCGCCTCGGCGAATATCTGAAGAAGGCCAAGCCGAATGGCGGCACGGTCTGCCTGATCGAGGGCAATGCCGCAGCTGACAACATCCTGCGCCGTGCCTCGGGCACCCGCGACGCACTGTCCGGCCAGAAGGGCCTCGACATGCTCAAGGGCGAAGGCGGCTGGACCGAAATCTCCGGCTGCCCGGTGTTCACCAATGATGACGGCCCGACCGGCGTGCAGGCGATGTCGGATATCCTGGCCGCCAATCCGAAGCTCGACGCATTCGTCATCGAAGGCGGCTGGCCGCTGTTCGGCGCGCCGCAGCCCTATCGCCAGCTGACCGACCAGTACAAGGACCGGATCGCCAGCAAGGATCTCGTCATAGTCGCCGCCGACACCATCGGCGATGAAGTTGCGATCGCCAAGGAAGGCCGCGTCGAGGCTCTTGTCGGCCAGCGTCCGTTCGAAATGGGCTACAAGGCGCCGAGCGTCATGATCAGCCTCATCAAGGGCGAGAAGGTCGAGGATCCGGTCTTCACCGGCCTTGACGAGTGCACGAAGGACACCGTCGACACCTGCATCCAGAAATAGGCGAGAGCCGTTTCCAAAGCAGCCGGCGGCTTCCTGAGCCGCCGGGCCCAAACAGAAGGAGCGCCCCGCGGCGCTCCTTTTTTATGCGGTCCAGTTGGTGCCGGAGAACCGCGCCACGATGACCGTCCTAGCCGTCGACGCGCAGCGACACGGCTTCCGGCAGCAGGCGGTCTACGAGGGAACTCTGCGGCGCGGCTGCCCGCGCCTGCTGGGTCGGGACGCCGTTTGAATCAATCGTCACGCCCCCGGGGCCGCCGCCGAAGCTGTGCATCATCGCGACCAGGACGAGCGCGACGGCGTAGGCTGCCATCCAGAGGATGAAGGCGCGGCGGGTCGTCGTCTCACGGCGAGGATTGGCGCGCTGGCGATGGTTGTTCTCGATCATGGCGGATCCCCGTCTCGGGCTGTCTTGTCCCACGCCGCCATTGAGACCCCCGACTGAGGCGACGGTTCGGAGCGAATGTGGCTCCGGCCGTGCCATGTCGTGACCAAATTGCGGCAAAGGTAAACGGCTTAAAAACTGTGCCGCTGCGGGTCCTTAGCCGGGAAGGCTCAAGCCGTCTGTGACCGCGGTCACGCTGGCGGTCGCCAGTCAATGCCGACATGGCGTGGCCGGGCCGCGATGCGGGCGAGCCAGGCGCGGATGCTGGGGTAGAGGCCAAGATCGTAGTCCGCGTCCTCGGCGACATGTGTATACGCAAAGAGCGCGATATCGGCGATCGAGAAGCTAGGACCGGCAAGGAAATCGGCCCCGGAGAGCCGGGCTTCCATCACGCCGAGCGCCTTGTGACCCTTCACCTGCCATTCCTCGACGCGGTGCCCCATCGTTGCCCGTCCGCCGGGAGTCAGGAACAGCCAGTTCCGCGCCACCGCGATCACCGGCTCATGGCTGTACTGCTCGAAGAACAACCACTGATAGCAGAGCGCCCGATCATAGGTGTCGACGGGGATGAGCGGCGTGCCCTCCGCGAGATGCAGCAGCATGGCATTCGATTCGGCGAGCGGCCGTCCATCTGGCAGCACGAGCAGCGGCACCTGCGCGTTCGGGTTGAGCTTCAGGAAGTCGGGCGCGGCCGTCTTGCCGCTGCCCTTCTCCATCTCGACGATGCGAAAGGGAATGCCGAGCTCGTGCATCAGCAGCCGCGGCTTGTAGCAATTGCCCGAGCTCTGCATCGAAAACAGCGTGTGGATAGCGGCCATGCGGATCTCCTGTGCCCAATGCAACGATCCTCGCCGGCGCGTCGAATGTCCAATTCGAACCTGTTGCGGACCCATCAACGCTACCGATCGATCCGGGCCGGTTGCAGCATCGATATTCCCGTGCAGAAATGTCGATCCCGATCCCGGAGACACACCATGATCCGCCTGACCCGCCGCCTTGCCTTCGCTCTGGCCGGCCTCGCCTTCCTCACCGCGCCGTTGACCGCCCTGCCCGCCAGCGCCGCCGACATCAAGGTCTTCGCTGCGGCGAGCCTCAAGGAAGCGCTCGATGCCGCGGCCAAGGCTTACACGGCGACGACAGGCCAGGCGGTCGTCGCCAGCTATGCCGGTTCCTCCGCGCTCGCGAGGCAGATCGAGGCCGGCGCACCGGCAGACATCTTCTTTTCGGCAGATCTCGACTGGATGAACGAACTGGCCGAGAAGGGCCTGATCGACCCGGCGACGCGCAAGACCCTGCTCGGCAACACGCTGGTTCTGGTGGCGCCGGCGGATTCAGCAGCGACGATCTCCATCGGCCCGGATTTCCCGCTTGCCGCCGCGCTCGGCGCCGATGGCAAGCTCGCCATGGCCGCGGTCGCCTCGGTACCGGCCGGCAAATATGGCAAGGCAGCGCTGACGAAGCTCGGCGTCTGGAATGCGGTCGCCCCCCATGTCGCGGAGGCCGACAATGTTCGCGGCGCGCTCGCTTTCGTAGCGCGCGGCGAGGCACCGTTCGGTATTGTCTACGGCACCGACGCGAAGGCCGAGTCGGGCGTCAAGGTCGTCGGCACCTTTCCCGAGGACAGCCATCCGCCCATCGTCTATCCGATCGCCCTCATCAAGGCTTCGACCAATCCGGACGCCAAGGCCTTCCTTGAGTGGCTCGTCTCGCCGGAGGCACAGCCCGCTTTCGAAAAGGCAGGCTTCACGATCATCGGCGGCCAGGGTTGAGCGGAAATAAACTAAGCTCGGCGCTTGCATGACTGGTGCGATATCGTCGGCGGCAAGCGGATCGATCGTGAAAGGCCGCGAGATGGCCGGCGGAGCGTGATGGATAGTCTTTTCACCGCCGACGAATGGCAGGCGATCGCGCTCAGCCTGCGCGTCGCGAGCGTTGCCGTCGCGGCGAGCCTCCCCTTCGGCATCGCCTGCGCCATGCTTCTGGCGCGCGGCCGCTTTCCCGGCCGGACGCTGTTCTCGGCGATCATCCACCTGCCGCTGGTAATGCCGCCTGTCGTGACCGGCTTTCTGCTGCTGCTCGCCTTCGGTCGCAGGGGACCGATCGGCGCCTTTCTCGACCAGCATTTCGGTATCGTGCTCGCTTTCCGCTGGACCGGCGCGGCGCTCGCCTGCGCCGTGATGGGCTTTCCCCTGATGGTGCGCGCCATCGCCCTTTCCATCGAGGCCATCGATCAGCGGCTGGAACAGGCGGCGTCCACGCTCGGCGCCGGGCGCATCGCCGTATTCCTGACCGTGACGCTGCCGCTCGCCCTCCCCGGCATCCTCGCTGGCCTCGTACTGTCCTTCGCCAGGGCGCTCGGCGAATTCGGCGCGACGATTACCTTCGTCTCCAACATTCCCGGCGAGACACAGACCATTCCCTCGGCGATCTACAGCCTGATCCAGACGCCGGGCGGCGATGGCGCGGCGCTGAGCCTGACAGTCGTTTCCGTCCTGATCTCGCTGGGCGCGCTCGTCTTGTCAGAGGCGATCGCCAGGCGCGCGACACGCGAAGGCCGGCCATGACGCTGACCTTCGAGGCCGAGAAGCGTCTTGGCGGTTTCGCGCTTGAGGCCCGCTTTGCCTCGGAGAGCGGCGTGACCGCCCTTTTCGGCCCCTCCGGCTCCGGCAAGACGACGATCGTCAATCTGGTCGCAGGCCTGGCGCGGCCCGATCGTGGCCGCATCACGCTGGATGGCACGGTGCTCGTCGACACCGCCGCCGGCATCACGCTGCCGCCGTCGCGGCGCCGGGTCGGCTACGTCTTTCAGGACGCGCGCCTGTTCCCGCATCTCTCGGTGCGATCCAACCTTTCCTATGGGCGCTGGTTCGGGCCCCGCGCGGGACGCTGGGGCGATTTCGGCGCCATCGTCGAGTTACTCGGCATCGGCGCGCTGCTGGATCGGCAGCCGCGTGATCTTTCCGGCGGCGAGAAACAGCGCGTCGCGATCGGCCGGGCCTTGCTTGCAAGTCCGCGGCTTCTTCTGATGGACGAGCCGCTCGCGGCGCTCGACCGTGCGCGCCGGGCCGAGATTCTGCCGTTCCTCGAACGGCTGCGCGATGAAATGAAGCTGCCGATCCTCTATGTCAGCCATGCGGTCGACGAGGTGGCGCGGCTGGCTGACCAGGTGGTGATCATCGAGGCCGGCCGTGTCGCGGCGATCGGTCCGGTCGGCACGGTCTTCGCGGAGGTTGCCGCCGACAGCGAGACCGGCGCGATCCTGACCGCCGTCGTCCGCGCGGATGACGGGCTCGACGGCGTCACGCTGCTCGATCACCCGGCCGGCATGCTGCAGGTGCCCCGGCTCGGCCGCCCCATCGGCACGCGCGTCCGCGTCCATATCCGGGCGCGCGACATCGCGTTGGCCGTCGGCGAGCCCGGGCGGATCTCGATCCGAAACCGCCTCGCGGCGCGGGTCGTCGCCCTCAGCGAGCAGATTCTTGATGTGGCGGTGACGCTGGATGTCGGGGGCCAGCCGATGCTGGCGCGGGTCACGCGCGGCGCGGCACGCGATCTTGGCCTTGCGCCGGGACTTGGCGTAACCGCCCTGATCAAGGCGGTGGCGCTCGACGAGCGCTAGCCGCAGGCGCCCTTCATGGCGACGCCGTCCGCGACCACACGCACCTTGGCCGTACCGCTCGAAACCATGCCGAGCTGCTGCGCGGCGGCGCGGGAAACGTCGATGACCCGGCCGCCGACAAAGGGGCCGCGATCATTGATGCGCACGACGACGAACTTGCCGTTGCGGAGATTTTCAACCCGGACGCGGGTGCCAAAGGGGAGAGAACGGTGCGCCGCGGTCAGGGCGGCAGGGTTGTTGCGCTCGCCGCTCGCCGTCCGGCCGGAGAGCTTGTACCAGGAGGCCCGGCCGCACTGCGCGCCGGCCTGGGCCGGCTGGATGTTGAGGGACGTCGTCGCCGCAATAGCCATCAAGCCAGCCGTGATGGCCGGCAAATAGGTCTTGGAACTCACCCGGTTACTCTCCGTTATCGCGCTCGCTGGCGCGCATCCACACCTGATCGAAGGAAGCCCTTGTTTGATGTCGTTCATCAACGGGCTAAAAAAGGCGAGAATGGGGCGCGGATTGTGCACCAAAACGCACACAGAGCCGTGGGCCAGGCCGCGTCTGGCTCAAGGCTCCCTGCTAAAACGCATCCGAGTAGAGAGCCGCGTCAGCCGCCAAGCCGCTCGATGAGCGCCATCGCGGCAGCTGGCGCCTTTGGCTTGAAGCCATTGATCATATAGATGAAAACGTCGCGCTTGCCCTTATTGTCTGCCTCGCCCGCAAGCCGCGGCAGATCATCGGGAAAACCACCTTCAGCGAAGGTACTGGCACGCGCGTGCCACTGGTCGAGGGCTGCGTCGGAATAGCCCACCGCCTCATCCTCGGAAGCGGCCTGCAGGCGAGCATAGACGAAGTCCGCCGTCGGATCGGCGATCATGGGAAAATGGTCGGAGTCCGCCAGCACGATGGCGACGCCGTAGCGCCGAGCCAGAGCTACGAAATCAGGCGACTTGAAGCTGTCGTGCCGCACTTCGACCGCATGGCGCAGCTTACGGCTGCCTTCGGTCTTCGGCAGCAGCGCGAGAAAGGCCTCGAAGTCTTCGGGATCGAACTTCTTGGTCTCCATGAACTGCCAGTTGATCGGGCCGAGCTTGTCGCCAAGTTCGGTGATGCCGCTGTCGATCAACCTTTGGATGGACTCGCCCGCCTCGGCGAGAACACGCCGGTTGGTTGTATAACGCGACCCCTTCAGCGCAAAGATGAAGTCGTCCGGCGTCTCGGCCGCCCATTTGCGGAAGCTCTCCGGCTTCTGCGAACCATAATAGGTGCCATTGATCTCGATCGATGTGACATGCCGGCTGGCATGCTCCAATTCGCGCTTCTGCGGCAATCCCTCGGGATAGAATACGCCGCGCCAGGGCTCGAACACCCAGCCGCCGATGCCCACTTTGATCATGAGACCCTCCCTTGCGGCGAAAGGGTCGCGGGAACGCAACCGTCGATGCCGCGTTGAAAGTTCGATTCTCAAGAGGAGACCACCAATGATCTTCCGCTCGCGAACCGTTGAACCTGTCGTGGTTCCGGAAATGTCGACCGCCAGCCGAACCCTGTCGGTTCTGGGCGGGCTGGCTTTGGCAGCAGCCTCTCTGCGCCCACGCCCGAACCGCTTTTTGTCGGTCCTCGCTCTGGCGACTGGCTCCTATCTCGCCTATCGCGGCGCGACGGGTCGCTGCCCGATCACCGAGGCTCTCGAAGAGCATTTCAGCGAGCACCCGGAACTGCCGCGGCGGCGCTAAAAAAGATCCCGCTTCGCAAGCGAAGCGGGATCTCTTGATTCAGGCGCGGCGTCTGACGATCGCGCCCCAGATGAACAGGACGATCAGTGCGCCGACAACCGCGCCGATCAGTCCTGCCTGATCGTTCGGGCCATACCATCCAATCGCCTGGCCGAGCCAGGTGGCGAGGAAGGCGCCGGCAATGCCGAGGATGATGGTGAGAATGAAGCCCTTCGGCTCATTGTCGCCCGGCATGATGAATTTCGCGATCACACCGGCTACAAAGCCGATGATGATGGTCCAGATGATACCCATGGGTGCGTCCCTCGTCTCGCGTTAAGCCCGAGCTTCAATGCACGGCTTGCGAGGATGTTGCACCGATGACGCGATTTTAGCCAGATCGTACAGAAAAGCCCCGCACCCGGTCGGAAGATCAATCGAGCTTGATGCCGCCGCGCATCGCCTTGACGCCCGAGCGCTTGGCCTTGCCCTCGAGCCGGCGCTCCTTCGAGGCCTTGGTCGGCTTGGTAGCCCGGCGGGGAACCGGTGGCGGAACGGCGGCGCGGATCAGTTCCGCCAGCCGCTCGATCGCATCGGCGCGGTTGCGGGTCTGGTCGCGGTGACGCTGCGCGGTGATGACGATGACGCCATCCTGGGTCAGCTTGGACCCGGCAAGCCGCATCAGGCGCACGGCGACGGCGTCGGGCAGCGATCGCGAGCGGCGCGCATCGAAGCGCAGTTGCACCGCGCTCGACACCTTGTTGACGTTCTGCCCACCGGGTCCCGACGCGCGAATGAACGTTTCCTCGATTTCGCTCTCGTCGAGTTCGATCTCGTCGGTGATGCGGATCATGACGCGGCCAGGAAACGGCCGCTACTGCGCGGCCTTGGCCTCGGTGATCGCCGAATCATAGGCGGCGCAGATCTTGTCGAGATCGGTCGTCACCTCGGCGACCTGATCGACGGTCACCTGCTTGGCGCGCCATGGCTGGGCCTGGGACGGATCCTTGGCGACGATCGCCTTGACGAGATCGGCGAGTTGGATCGACTTCGCCTGCAGCTCGTCCTTGGTGCAGGCGAAGGCCGCCGGCATCGTGGTGGCGAGAAGCATGAGAGCAAGAAGCGTGCGGCGCATCGGCATGAAATCCCTGTCGCGAAACCAGTCCCCAATCCGGATATAGAAGGTTATCATGCTTTGTGCATCCATCCCGATCGCCGCGACGGCAACCGGCCTCCACGGCGCCGCGACGATGAACGCCAATCGACTGACCAGCAGGACGTAGACATGACCCATCCCGCCATCGCCGCCGGCAACGTTGCCGTGATCACGGGCGGCGCCTCCGGCATCGGCCTCGCCGCCGCGCGAAAGTTCCAGTCTCTCGGGCTCAAGGTCGCGATTGCGGACTGGAACGAGGACGCTCTCGACCGGGCGCGCGCGGCGCTCGGCCCGGAAGCGCTCGTGGTCAAGGCTGACGTCTCCAACCGCGTCGATGTGGAAGCCCTTCTCGACGCGGTGCTCGACCGGTTCGGCACGCCGAATGTAGTGATGAACAATGCCGGCATCGGCAATGGCGGCCCGGCGCTGGGCGAACTGGCAAGCTGGCAGCGGGTCCTCGGCACCAACCTTTTCGGCGTCGTCAACGGCGTGCAGGTGTTCGGTCCTGCGATGATCGCCGCGGGCAAGCCCGGCCTCATCATCAATACCGGCTCGAAACAGGGCATCACGACACCGCCCGGCGATACCGCCTATAACGTATCGAAGGCCGGCGTGAAGGTGCTGACCGAGGCGCTGGCGCATGAATTGCGCAATATCGCGGACGGGAAGGTCGAGGCCAAGCTGCTGATCCCGGGCTTCGTCTGGACTGGCCTGACGACGGGCGAGCGCGCCGTCAAGCCCGACGGCGCCTGGACACCGGAGCAGACCATCGACTTCATGCTCGCCTCGATCGAGCGCGGCGATTTCTACATTCTCTGCCCCGACAACGAGGTCGAGCGGCCGACCGACGAGAAGCGCATTCTCTGGGCCGCCGGCGACATCGTCGAGAACCGGCCGCCTTTGTCGCGCTGGCACAAGGACTACGGCGACGCCTTCCAGGCCTTCCTGAAAGGCTGAGCGTGGTCGAGATCCGGCCGATCCGCGCGGACGATATCCCAGGCTTTCGCGACGCAGTCGACTGCGTCGCGCGCGAAAAGCGGTTTCTGGCCCGCACTGAGGGCCCGACACTGGAACAGGCGGCGGAGTTCGTCGGCGACAATCTGGCGAAGAACAATCCCCATCTCGTCGCCCTGGACGGGGCGGCGCTCATCGGCTGGTGCGACATCATCCGCAACGACCATCTGCCAATCTATGCCCATTCAGGGACGGTCGGGATGGGTCTGCTTCCGGCCTATCGCGGCCTCGGGATCGGCCGCCGCCTGCTCGAAGCGGCGATCGACTCGGCGCGTCTGGCCGGCATGACGCGGATCGCGCTGACTGTGCGCGCCGACAATAGGGCAGCGGCACAGCTCTATCAGCGGATTGGCTTCGAGCCGGAAGGTTTCCACCGCCACACCGATTGCATCGACGGGATCTACTACGACACGCGCTCGATGGCGCTCATCCTTTGACCCGGTCGGCGACGAAGCGGACCCGGCTCTCGATATCGCTGCGCGGCAGTTCGACCAGCCGATAGCCGAGATCGGAATAGGCCGCGCGAAGCGACCAGTATTCCGCCTCGGCGGCCGCGAAATCATGCCGCCGCTCTTCATCGGCGACGAAAAGCTCAGGCCAGGGCGGCGCCATGAACACGTCATCGGCATAGCGCAGCCGCGTCACCGCCGCCTCGACCGCCGGCGGAACCCCGGCGCCGACGCTGCGGAACCAGGCATAGACGTCGACCAGCCCGCGATCGAACAGCGTCAGCCGTCCGCTGGCGGCTGCCTCCGCCAGCTGATGCATGGCGCGGGAAAGCACGAGTTGCGTGAAGCCGTCCATGTCCCGCCAGGGAACGGCGTCGCCGCCGATGAAGAGCTGTTCCCGCACGATCTGGCGTCCGGGCTCCATCTGGACGGCAAAGCCCCGCGCCGCGAGCGCTGCCAGAAGCGTCGATTTACCGCCGCCGGAGCAGCCGGAAATCATGACGAAGCGATCCTTGAGCGCGGCGAGGCGGCCGAAATCATCGTCGATGGCGAACATGGTCGAACCTTTGGCGCGCAAGGCTATGGGCTAGAAGACCGGCGGCCCTATCTCGTCGCGATGAACGCGCCGGACAAGGACAACGCCGACAAGGCGCGCGGCTATGTGCTGATAGGGAAGAAGCGTGGATGGGCCGATGAATGCCGACGATCACCGTCCCGGCAAGAACGACCCGATCGGGCTCGTCTTGTTGATAGCCGAACGGCGATCTCTCCCGTCAACCGATCTCGCCCACCCAGGGATGCCTGAATTCGGCGTAGACGGCTTGGGACGGAGCAGGAAATGTCGGATCGGCGAACGAGCCGACTCCGACGGCGATCATGTCGGGCTTTCGGCGTGGCTCCCAGAAGACCGTCGAGCCGCAGTCGGGACAGAAATGCAGCAGCACCGGAAATCCGCTGTCCGAGGGGCGCTCAAAGGAGCGGCTCGGCCCCTCGATCCGGACGTGATCGCGCCCAAAGAAGGCGGCGATGCCGAAGGCGCTGCCTGTCCGTTTCTGGCAGGCCGGACAATGACAGAGCGAGACCTTTTCCGGCTCGCCGCTGCAGGTGACACGCAGTTCACCGCAGGCGCAAGTCGCCAAACGCTCCAAGGATCCCCTCCTCAAAAACCAGTCTTGGGCCAAGCCGCGAGCGAACCTGGGCTCGCCGAGGGACCACTGCGTCGCACACCCTACCGCTTCGGTCCCTTCCGTCCAGCGCTCGACCCTGCCCTGCCGCCGACCGAGCGGCCGCCGGGACGATGGTTCGAGGTCATCGGATCGGGCCGCTTCGGCCGGTCGCCATGATCGGCGGCGACCTGCGTCATGTTCGAACTCGCGCCCATTTCGTCGAGCGTCGGCTTGCGCGCGCGGCTCTTGAGACCGGATGATGCATCGCCGAGCGGCACTTCGGTGCGCTTCACCGTCATCTCGTCAAGATCGTTCTTGCGGGCGCGGGTAGGCGGCAGATTGCCGGCCGCCCCGTATTTCTTCTCCCCGCGATAGCCGCCGGTCCTGTCGTCGATCGCCGACTGGCTCGCCAGCGGATCGTCGGCAATGGCGAGTTCGGTCTCGCGCAGACGCTTGATCTCGTCGCGCAGACGCGCCGCCGTCTCGAACTCCAGGTTGATCGCCGCCTCGCGCATCCGCTTTTCGAGGTCCTCGAGATGGGCCTTCAAATTGTTGCCGATGAGGGCCGTATCGGCGAGACCGGCATCGACGGTGACATGGTCCTGCTCATAGACCGAGGCCATGATGTCGCCGATCTGGCGCTTGATTGATTCCGGCGTGATGCCGTGCTCGAGATTATAGGCGACTTGCTTCTCGCGCCGCCGCTCGGTCTCGGCCATCGCCCGCTCCATCGAGCCGGTGATGCTGTCGGCATAGAGGATAACCTTGCCGTCGACGTTGCGCGCCGCGCGGCCGATCGTCTGGATCAGCGATGTCTCGGACCGCAGGAAACCTTCCTTGTCGGCGTCGAGGATCGCAACCCGCGCGCATTCGGGGATGTCGAGCCCCTCGCGCAGCAGGTTGATGCCGATGAGAACATCGAAGGCGCCGAGGCGCAGGTCGCGGATGATCTCGATCCGCTCCAGCGTCTCGACATCGGAATGCATGTAACGGACGCGAACGCCGTTCTCGTGCAGATATTCGGTAAGGTCCTCGGCCATGCGCTTGGTCAGAGTCGTCACCAGCGTGCGATAGCCAGCCTTCGCCGTTTCGCGCACCTCGCCGAGCAGGTCGTCGACCTGCGTCTTCGCGGGGCGGATCTCGATCACCGGATCGATCAGGCCGGTCGGCCGAATGACCTGCTCGGTGAACACGCCGCCCGTCGCGTCCATCTCCCATCCACCTGGCGTCGCCGAGACATGCACGGTCTGCGGCCGCATCGCGTCCCATTCCTCGAAGCGCAGCGGCCGATTGTCCATGCAGGACGGCAGGCGGAAGCCATATTCGGCCAGCGTCGCCTTGCGCCTGAAGTCGCCGCGATACATCGCGCCGATCTGCGGGATGGTGACATGGCTCTCATCGGTGAAGACGAGCGCGTTGTCCGGCAGATATTCGAACAAAGTCGGCGGCGGCTCCCCCGGCAGGCGACCGGTCAGATAGCGCGAATAATTTTCGATGCCAGCGCAGGAGCCCGTCGCCTCGATCATCTCGATATCGAAACGGCAGCGCTGCTCAAGCCGCTGCGCCTCCAAAAGCCGCCCGGCCGCTTCCAGCTCGACGAGCCGCGCGCGCAGCTCGGTCTTGATCGAGGCGATCGCCTGGTTGAGCGTCGGCTTCGGCGTCACATAGTGCGAATTCGCATAGACCTTCACGAATTTGAGGTCAGCGGTCTTCTGCCCGGTGAGCGGATCGAATTCGGTGATGCTCTCGACCTCGTCGCCAAACAGCGACAAGCGCCAGGCGCGATCTTCAAGGTGGGCCGGGAAGATCTCGACCGTGTCGCCGCGCACCCGGAAGCTGCCGCGGACGAAATTGAGATCCTGGCGCTTGTATTGCAGGGCGACGAGATCGGCGAGCAGCTGACGCTGATTGAGCTTTTCGCCCACCTCGATGCCGAAGGTCATCGCCGTATAGGTCTCGACGGAGCCGATACCGTAGATGCAGGACACCGACGCGACGATGATGACGTCGTCGCGCTCCAGCAGCGAGCGCGTCGCCGAATGGCGCATGCGGTCGATCTGCTCGTTAACGGAGGATTCCTTCTCGATATAGGTGTCCGTCCGCGGCACATAGGCCTCGGGCTGGTAGTAGTCGTAATAAGAGACGAAATATTCGACCGCGTTGTCCGGGAAGAACGACTTGAACTCGCCATAGAGCTGGGCGGCCAGAGTCTTGTTCGGCGCGAGGATCAGCGCCGGCCGCTGCGTCCGCTCGATCACCTGCGCCATCGTGAAGGTCTTGCCCGAGCCGGTGACGCCGAGCAGCACCTGGTCCTTTTCCTGCCGGCTGACGCCCTCGACCAGTTCGGCGATCGCCGTCGGCTGATCGCCCTTCGGCTCGAAGGGTGAGACGATGCGGAATGGCTGCCCGCCCTCGGACTTCTGCGGCCGCTCCGGCCGGTGCGGCACCCACGTCTTGTCGCGCACCTCCTGCCGGCCATGCTCGATGAGCGCCGTCAGCGCTGCAACGGTCGCCGTCACCGAGGACGAGGCAAGGCTCGACGAGGCTTCGGCCTCTTCCAGTCCCATGTCCAGACCAGCGACGGGATTGAGGCCGCTGGCCGCGCGCTCGCGCGCCGAGCTGGCAACGCCGATCGAAGTGCCGCGACCTGACTTATACGCGCCCGACTCGGCTGCCTTGTCCTTGTCCTTGGCCTTGCCCTTCTTCCTGCCCTCGTCGACCGGCAGGTCGACCAGTTGCATGCGCTCAGGCCGGGCCCGCGGCGCGCGTTTCGGCTTCGGCGCGATCGGCTGCGCATCCGCAGCGCGCGCGATCTCGTCGATCCAGTCAGCGATATTGCCTGATAGCTCGGCGGAGCTGTCGGCTTCGAAAGCGGCCTGCGGCGCTTCGCCGAAGCCGGACGGTTTGGAGCGTTTGGCCATGGGTACGAAAGTAGAACGAGTCAGACGCTTTTTGAAGGGAGCGCGCCCTGAAAAAACGTCATGCCCGCCGCTTCGGCCGATCGCCGTCGCCCGGCTGCATTGCCCTTGTCGGCGCATCCTGCGACAGTTGCGTCTGGACAGGCGCAAGATGCGTGCGCCGCACAAGAGCCAACGAGGCGACCGCCATGACAGGCAAGATCCTGGTGATCGCGCAGCAGAAGGGCGGCTCGGGCAAGACGACGCTGGCCGCTCATCTCGCAGTCGCACAGCTCGGAGCCGCCGATGGCGGCCGGGTTGCCATTCTCGACATCGATCCGCAGGGCAGTCTCGGCCAATGGTATGAGCGTCGCGAGCGGCGGCTCGGCGAGGGTGAGACCGGCCTGCTACTGCGCACCGCTTCCGGCTGGGGCGCCAAGCGCGAGGCGCGGCTCCTGGCGCGGGATCATGATCTCGTCCTGATCGACATGCCGCCGCGCTCCGACATGGAAGCGCGCAACGCGATTGAGGCGGCCGATTTGGTCGCTGTTCCGGTTCAGCCGACACCGGTCGATCTGTGGGCGACCGAGGCAACGCTGGAACTCGTCGAAAAGGGCGGACCACCGGCGATCCTGATCGTCAATCGCGCCCCTGCCCGCTCGATCGCCGAGGCGACGCTCGCGCAATTGCAGAAGCTGGCCGCCCCCGTCGCCGCGAGCCAGCTCGGCAACCGCGTCGCCTTCGGCGCCACCATGGGCTCTGGCAGCACGGTCCTCGAAGCCTTTCCCCAATCCAAGGCCGCCGACGAAGTGCGCGCGCTGGCCTCCGAATTACAGCGGCTGCTCGCCAGCCAACCCACGAAGGCATCCCGATGATCGACGACCCGTCCGTTCCTGATCGCGTCGACGCGCTCGAAATCCGCGCCGCGCATCACGAGCGCAATCTGGACGAGCTCAACGAGGTCATCCTGGCGCAGTGGAAGGAGATCGACCGCATGACGCGGCTCGTGCGGCGCCTGGAAGAGCGCCTGTCGGAAGCGGAAGCGCGCTCGGGCCGCCCCAATGCGCCCGAACCTCCGCCGCCGCATTACTAGGAGCGCTGCCGGTCCATGGCTTCGACCCTCGATACTCGCCGCGCGCAGATGTATCCGCAACTCCAGCCGGCGGAGATCGATCGCCTGCGAAGGTTCGGGATCGCTGCATTGTATGGCGACGGCGAAATGCTGGCGCGGCGCGGTTACGCGATTCCGGGACTGATCGTCGTGCTCTCCGGCGCGGTCCGCATCACGCACCGGGATGCCGCGGGCGTCGATCATCTCATCGTCGAGCACGGTCCGGGCGAGTTCGTCGGCGAGGTGACGCAGCTTTCCGAGCGCCCTGCCCTCGTCGATGCCCGTGCGATCGGGGCCGTCGAAGCGCTGGTGATTCCGTCGGACAGATTGCGCGGGCTGATGGTCGCGGAGGCCGAGCTCGGCGAACGAATCATGCGGGCGCTGATCCTCCGCCGCGTCGGGCTGATCGAGGCCGGCGCCGGCCCGGTCATCATCGGCCGCCCCGACCATGGCGATGTCCTCAGGCTGCAGGGCTTCCTGACGCGGAATGGCGTACCGAACCAGACGCTCGACCCTGCGACCGACGACACCGCCCGCGCCATCGTCTCGCGGTTCGCCATCGATGCCGAGGCTCTGCCCGTCGTGCTCTGCCCCAATGGCGACGTGCTTCGCAATCCGACCGAATCGGCGCTCGGACGCTGCATCGGCCTCGTCAGGCCGCTCGATCCCGATAGGGTTCACGACGTCGCCGTGATCGGCGCCGGTCCGGCAGGGCTGGCAACGGCGGTCTATGCGGCGTCCGAAGGTCTATCCGTGCTGGTGCTGGACATGCGCGCCTTCGGTGGCCAGGCCGGCGCCTCGGCGCGGATCGAGAATTACCTCGGCTTCCCGACCGGAATCACCGGCATGGCGCTGATGGGACGCGCCTACAATCAGGCGCAGAAGTTTGGCGCCGAACTGGCGATCCCCGACCAGGCCCTGGCGATCACGCCGGTCGACGTCGATGGCGAGCGGCGCTTCCGCCTCACGCTCGGCGAGGACGAGCAGGCAACGGCACGAACCGTCGTGGTCGCGAGCGGCGCGCGCTATCGGCGGCCGGCGATCAACGGGCTCGAGGTCTATGAGGGAACCAGCATTCACTATTGGGCTTCGCCACTTGAACGAAAGCTGTGCGCGGCTCAGGAGGTGGTGCTCGTCGGCGGTGGCAATTCCGCCGGCCAGGCCGCGGTCTACCTCGCCGGCCAGGCGGCGAAAGTGTGGATGTTGATCCGCGCCGCCGGGCTCGCCGCCAGCATGTCGCGCTACCTGATCGACCGTATTGCGGCATCCCCCAATATCGAGCTGGTGACGGAGAGCGAGATCACGTGCCTCGAAGGCGAGCGCGGCGAGCTTTCGCGCGTCACCTGGCGCCAAAGGGTCACCGGCGCCGAAACGCAGCGGTCGATCCGCCATGTGTTCCTGTTCATCGGTGCCGATCCCAACACCGGCTGGCTGGACGGCAGCGGCATCGCGCTCGACGGCAAGGGCTTCGTCGATACGGGCAGCGTTCCCGGCCATCACGCCCTCGAAACCAACCGCCGCGGTGTCTTCGCCGTGGGCGACGTCCGTGCCGGATCGGTCAAGCGCGTCGCGGCCGCGGTCGGCGAAGGCGCCCAGGTCGTCGCCGCGATCCATGCCTATCTCGCGGCGGACGCCGGTCGTGTGCCGCCCCTCAACACAGGAGCCGACCCCCGATGAGCGAGGACTGCACGCATACGGACACGATCCGCAAGGTGACGCCGAGCGCCAGAGGCTGCGAGGAATGCCTCAAGAGCGGCAACTGGTGGGTGCATCTGCGGATCTGCCGCAGCTGCGGTCATGTCGGCTGCTGCGACGACTCCCCCAACAAGCACGCTACCGCCCATTTCCACGCGACCGGCCATCCGATCATCGAAGGCTATGATCCGCCGGAAGGCTGGGGCTGGTGCTATGTCGACGAAGTCTTCCTCGACCTCGGCGACGATACAACCCCGCAGGACGGCCCGATTCCGAGATTCATATGAGGTAGGCGGCACGTCCCTGAAAGCATGAGGAGCGCGGGCAGGCTGCCGCGCTCTCTCAACGTGCTGAAGACATCCTCACGCGGCCGCGCGGCGGCGGATCGGGTTCGGGAGTTCGATCTCGACCTCGAGCGTCGAGATGGCCTCGTCGCGCTGCATCTTGACCTGAACCTTCTCGGCGGGGATCTCGACATGGCGCGCGATCACTTCGAGAATTTCCTCGCGGAGGACAGCGATCAGGTCGCTGGCGCCAGCCGAAACGCGTTCGTGCTGCAGGAGGATCTGCAGGCGGTCACGCGCGACCGGTGCAGAGCGGGCTGGCCTGAAGAAATCGAAGATCGTCATGCCGCCCTCCGACCGAACAGCTTGCCCATGAAGCCGACGCGCTTGTCGGCGGGGATCATCATCGGGATGACGTCGCCTTCGAGGCGCCGTGCCGCGTCGATATAGGCGCGGGCCGGTGCGCTGTCGGCAGCGGTCAGCGTCACCGGGCAGCCGACATTCGAGGCGTTGAGGACGGCCTCGCTCTCGGGAATGATGCCGAGCAGCGGGATCGAGAGGATCTCGAGCACGTCGTCGACCTTCAGCATCTGCCCACGTTCGGCGCGCGCCGCGTCGTAGCGGGTCAGCAGCAGGTGCTTCTCCATATATTCGCCGCGCTCGGCCTTGGCCGTCTTGGCGTCGAGCATGCCGATGATGCGGTCGCTGTCACGCACCGAGGACACTTCCGGATTGGTGACGACGACGGCAACGTCGGCATGGCGCATGGCGAGCAGCGCACCGCGCTCGATGCCGGCCGGCGAATCGCAGACGATCCAGTCAAAGCTCTCGCGAAGATCGTCCATGACGCGGGCGACGCCTTCGCTCGTCAGGGCATCCTTGTCGCGGGTCTGCGAGGCGGGCAGCAGATACAGCGTCTCGAGCCGCTTGTCGCGGATCAGCGCCTGCTGAAGCTTAGCCTCGCCCTGCACCACGTTGATGAGGTCATAGACCACGCGGCGCTCGGCGCCCATGACGAGATCGAGATTGCGCAGACCGACGTCGAAGTCGACCACGGCGACGCGGCTGCCATTCATGGCGAGCGCTGCGCCGATCGCTGCAGTCGACGTCGTCTTGCCGACGCCGCCCTTGCCGGAAGTGACCACCAGAACCTGCGACATACCCCTTGCTCCTCAATTCTCTGGTCAGCCCAGAGCAGCCATGTTCATTTTGTCGTCGGCGAGCCAGGCCTGTACGGAGCGGCCGCGGAACGTCGCGTCGATCTCGTCCGCCGTCTGGTAGAGCCCGTCGATCGCGATCAGTTCGGCTTCGAATTTCTGCACGAAGATGCGCGCCGCGGCATTGCCGGTGGTGCCGGCAATGGCCCGCCCGCGCAGCGCGCCGTAAATGTGGATCGAGTTGCCGGCGATGATCTCGGCACCCGAAGCCACGGATCCGATGACCGTCACGTCACCTTGCGGGAAGATGATCGACTGGCCGGAGCGAACCGGCGTCTCGACCAGAAGCGAGGGGATCGGACGATCGACGAAACCCTGCTGCTTGGGTGGCTCGGCACTCGGCTTGTGCACGATCTCGGTGTGCTTGCCACCGCTCACGGAGGGCGGCATGCCGAAACCGAGCCAGGACGGATCGGCGCCCTCGACCCCCATCACCTTGATCTCGCGCTCATAGAGCTGCCCGAGCAGCTCGGCGAAATCCGTCTTGGTGATGACGAGGCCGGTGACGTCGAGAATGACGGGCCTGTTGGCGAAATAGCCCTGCGAGCGGCCAGCGAGCTTGTCGAGTTCTGCCAGCCAGCCCGAGATCGGCAGAGCCGGCGCCAGCACGGTGGCTAGGAAGGAACGACCACGGAAGCGGATTGCCTGCTTGGCGGCGTTCCTGGCGCTCTTGGCCGCCTTGTCAGCTTCTTCCCTGGCCGCGGGGCCGGCGGCTGTGCTCTTCGCTGCTGTGGTCTGGGCTGCTGTGCTCACGGCTTGCTCTTTGCGTTCTGTTAAGCATTTTCTCAGCCCGTTCCGGTTAACGAGCGGTTAATGCCAAAAGCCGCAAAGACGGACCCAATGGCAGAACCCCGCCATTTCCGCGACAAAAATACAGTTAAAAAATTGTGACCGCCTACCCCTCGCGGGCCCGCACGATCGCCGAAACGGCGGCAAAGCGGCTTGATTCGTTACCGGCCGGAGCGAAGGACACACCTGCAGATGCGGCCGACGCGATGCAGGCGGAAGGTCGTCCTCGCCGCCATTCATCCACGACTCATTCGGCGTGGCAGCTTCAGACGTGCTCAGTCCGGGAAAAAGCGGTTCGGCGGGCGCTGGAGGCCAAGATGATCGCGCAGCGTCGTTCCCTCATAGTCGGTGCGGAAGATGCCGCGGCGCTGCAACTCGGGCACGACCTTGTCGACAAAGGCATCCAGCCCGCCGGGCAGATACGGGAACATGACGTTGAAGCCGTCGGAGGCATCGTTCTCCAGCCAGGCCTGCATCGTATCGGCGATCGATTGCGGCGTGCCGACCATTTCGAGCCCCGAGAAGCCGCCAAGCCGCTGCGCGAGCTGCCGCACGGTCAGATTCTCGCGTTTCGCAAGATCGATCACCCGTTGGCGGCCAGTCTTGCTGTCATTGGTTTCCGGGATGTCGGGAAGCGGACCATCCGGGTCAAATGACGAGGCGTCGTGGCCGAGCGCGATCGAAAGGGAAGCGATTCCACTGTCATAGTGGACCCCGGCGTCGAGACGGGCGCGAATGGCCGTGGCCTCGTCGAGGCTGTCGCCCACGACGACGAAGGCGCCAGGCAGGATCTTCAGGCTGTCCGGATGCCGGCCGATGCGCGCCATGCGCGCCTTGATATCGGCATAGAAACGGCGCCCCTCCTCCATTGACGGCGCAGCGCCGAAAATGACTTCCGCCGTCTCGGCGGCGAGCTGGCGGCCTGGATCCGAAGCGCCCGCCTGTACGATCACGGGCCAGCCCTGCGGCGGGCGGGCAATGTTGAGCGGCCCGCGCACGGAGAGAAATTCTCCCTTGTGGCCAAGGACATGCATCCGTTCCGGATCGAAGAACACGCCGCTCTCGACGTCACGCACAAAGGCGTCGTCGGCGAAACTGTCCCAAAGGCCGGTGACGACATCGTAGAATTCGCGGGCGCGCCGATAGCGCTCGCCATGCTCGACATGCTCATCGAGCCCGAAATTGAGTGCGGCGTCGGGGTTCGAGGTGGTGACGATGTTCCAGCCGGCACGGCCGCCGCTGATATGGTCGAGCGAGGCGAAGCGGCGGGCGATGTGATAGGGCGCATCGAACGTCGTCGATGCCGTGGCGACGAGACCGATCCGCTCGGTTGCCCCAGCCAGTGCCGAAAGCAGTGTGAACGGCTCGAACGAGGTCGCGGTATGGCTGCGCTTCAGCGCCGCGGCAGGCATGTTCAGCACCGCAAGATGATCCGCCATGAAGAATGCATCGAACTTGCCGCGTTCGAGCGTCCGGATCATCGCCTTCAGATGGTCGAAGTTGAAATTGGCATCCGGCCAGGCGCCCGGATAGCGCCAGGCGCCTGTATGGAGGCTGACGGGGCGCATGAAGGCGCCGAGCTTCAACTGGCGCGGGGCGGCGGACTGGACAGACACGGATGGCTCCTGCTTCGGTCACTGATTATTGTAGCGATCCGAACAGAAATCGCCAGAACGGATTGCCTCCGGTGGAGCCTCCCGGCGCAACGAGAATCTCCGAGTTTGCTTCTGCGGGGTCGAAGCGTTCCAACGCTCAGGCTGAAGCCGGCTCCGGCGACGCGGCCTTGTCGGCGAGCGCCTTACGCACCTCGGGCGCGACCCTGGTACCGAAGAGTTCGATCGACTTCATGAGCTTGTCATGCGGCAGCGTGCCGACACTGAACTGGATCATGAAGCGATCGTGCTGGAAGAACTCGTGCTGATAGAGGATCTTCTCGACGACCTCCGCCGGACTGCCGACGAAGAGAGCGCCGCGCAGCTTGCGCTGGGCCTCGAATTGGCCGCGCGTCGTCGGCGGCCAGCCGCGCTCGCGGCCGATGCGGCTCATCGTGTCGGCGAAGGGCGGAAAGGCGATGTCGGCCGCCTCCTGCGAGGTCTCGGCGATGAAGCCATGTGAGTTGATGCCGACCGGCAGGCTGGCCGGATCATGGCCGCCCTGCACCGCCGCATCGCGATAGAGCTGCACCAGCGGGGCGAATTGCTCGGGTTGGCCGCCGATGATCGCGATCGCCAGCGGCAGGCCTAGAACACCGGCGCGCGCCACCGATTGCGGCGTTCCCCCGACAGCGATCCAGACCGGCAAAGGCTGCTGGACGGGGCGTGGATAGACACCGCGATCGTTGATGGCTGCTCGATGCTCGCCTTTCCAGGTGATCCGCTCGTGATCGCGGAGCGCCAGAAGGAGATCGAGCTTCTCCGAGAAAAGCGTGTCGTAGTCGGCTAGGTCATAGCCGAACAGGGGGAACGACTCGATGAAGGAGCCGCGCCCGGCCATGATCTCGGCGCGGCCGCCCGACAAGAGATCGAGCGTCGAGAAGCGCTGGAATACGCGCACCGGATCATCGGAGGAAAGCACCGTGACAGCGCTGGTGAGGCGGATCGACTTCGTGCGCGCCGCCGCCGCCGCAAGGATGACGTCCGGCGCCGAGACCAGGTAATCGGGGCGGTGATGTTCGCCGAGACCGAAGACATCGAGCCCAAGCTGGTCGGCGAGTTCGATTTCTTCAAGAAGATTGGCGACGCGCTGCCGCGGGCTGATGCGCGCCCCCGTGACAGGATCCGGCATCAGGTCGCCAAATGTGTAGATGCCGAGTTCCATCATCGTCCCCGCTGATCTGTCGATCAACGAATATGGGGGCGCAGCGGCGGCGCGGAAATGCCGCCGCGGCGCGACAGAGTGTTCACGCCTGAGTGACGGCTACTGAGGCGAACAGAAGATGGTTCCCGGCGCGCAAGGCGGCGCCGCTCCGTGTCCCGGCACAAAAAACTGCGGCTTGCCCGGCTGGCCCTGCTGAGGCGGCTGCTGGGCCTGCCCGCCCTGCGGCTGCTGCGGCTGTTGCTGCGGTCGCTGTCCGCCCTGTTGCTGCGGCGGGCGCTGCCCGCCCTGCTGCGGGGGCTGGTAAGGCTGCGGCGGCCCGCCATTGCCCTGCTGGGGCGGACGGTTGCCGCCATGCCAACCGCCGCCCTGCCCGCCTCCGCCCTGACCAGGCGGAGGACGATAGCCCGGCGGGGGCCGGTTATTGTTGTCCCAGCCGCCGGGCGGGGGGCGATAACCGGGCGGACGGTCGCCATAATAGGGCGGCGGACGATAGCCCGGACGGCCATAATAAGGCGGCGGCGGACGATATCCGGGCCCGTAATCGCCGGGGCCATAGTATGGCGGCGGCTCGACGTAGATCGGCGGCGGCGTCACATAGACGGCTGGCGGCGGCCCGCGATAGGCCGGAGGCGGCCCGACGAAACCGGCAAGGTAATTGTCGGAGACCCAACCGGGTGCACCTCCCGCCGAAACCTGGCACCAGCCGCCGGTGCAGCCGAGGACATCGACGCCGGTGCCCTTGGGCAGCGTGCCCATCTTGCCGTAATTGGTACCCGGCCCGGTCCGCATATTGACATTGCCGGTCGTGAACGCGTCGTCGGCGAGCGCCGGCCCGGCCGCAACCAGGGAGATTCCCAAGGCAGCCGCCGCAAACAGCCCGCGCCGCCAACCCGTCGATGTCGAAGGAATTCGCATCGTCAACCGCTGCCTCCACGCAGGCGCCGAAAGAGCGGCGCGACTCATATTTTCGCCTCAGAGACGAATGATATAGCGTCCATACTGGTGTCGCTCACCGTGATACCACTCTGGCCGGGGTTCGTTGTTGCCCGCTTCCACGGCTTCGCCTACATCACCCGCAACGCCAATCGTCCGGAACCCGGCCTCATGTCCGAAATCGAGAAGACCGTCGCGGCCAAGCCTGCCGACAAGAAGCCAGCCGGCAAGGAGGGCGTCGGCGGTACGGTCCGTGTCTTCGTCGAAGCCCTCATCATCGCCCTCGTCGTTCGGACGCTTCTTTTCCAACCCTTCGAGATCCCGTCGGGTTCCCTGATCCCGACGCTGGAGATCGGCGACTACCTGTTCGTGTCGAAGTTCACTTACGGCTATTCGCGCTATTCGTTTCCGTTCGGCATTGCGCCCTTCTCCGGGCGCATCCTCGGCTCATTGCCCAAGCAGGGCGACATCGCCGTCTTCAAGGGTCCGAAGGACAATTCGACCGACTTCATCAAGCGCGTGATCGGCCTGCCCGGCGACACCGTGCAGGTGATCGAAGGGCGGCTCTACATCAACGACAAGATGGTCGAGCGCCAGCCGATCGAGCCATACCGGACACGCGATTTCTTCGGCAATCCGATCGATGCGCCGCAATATATCGAGACGCTGCCGAATGGCGTCCAGCACCGCGTCATCGAGATCGAGGGCGATCGCGGCGGCTTCGACAACACGCCGAAATATGAGGTGCCGCCCGACCATGTCTTCATGATGGGCGACAATCGCGACAACTCGGCCGATAGCCGCGACATGAATTCGATGGGCTACGTGCCGGTCGAAAATCTCGAGGGCAAGGCGCAGGTGATCTTCTTCTCGATCGACGACCGCTCGTCATTCTGGAAGGTCTGGGATTGGCCATGGGCCATCCGTTGGAACCGCCTGTTCACCGGAATTCACTAGCCGGCTGCGGCATTTTCGCTGCATCGCGGCATGGCCGTTTGAGGCATAAGGGGGAGGTCATTTCCTCCCCCGGACATTGTCGTCATGCCGTTGGCGCTCTTTGCCCTTGCCGTCGCTTCGTTCGGCATCGGCACCACTGAATTCGTGATCATGGGCCTCTTGCCGGAACTGGCGCGAGACCTCTCGGTCACGATCCCACAGGCCGGCCTCCTGATCACCGGCTACGCGCTCGGCGTCGTGGTTGGCGGCCCGATCATCGCCATCGCGACGACCAGACTGCCGCGCAAGACGACGCTGGTCGGGCTCACAAGCTTGTTCGTGGTCGGCAACCTGCTCTGCGCCATCGCGCCGAGCTACGCCCTTTTGATGGCAGCGCGCGTCGTCACGGCCTTCGGTCATGGCGCCTTTTTCGGCATCGGCTCGATCGTCGCCGCACGCCTCGTGCCGCGCCACCAGCGCGCCCGCGCGATGGCGATGCTGTTCGCCGGCGTGACGCTGGCCAACATCCTCGGCGTTCCCGCCGGCACCGCGCTTGGCCAGGCCTTTGGCTGGCGCTCGACCTTCTGGGTCGTCGTGGTGATCGGCATCGTCTCGGTCGCGGCCATCGCCGCCTTCGTGCCGAAGACGGGCGAAGGGGAAGCACCGGCAAGCCTTGCAAGCGAATTCCGCGTGTTCCGCAACAGCCAGGTCTGGCTGGCGATGGCGATCAGCGTCGTCACCTCGGCCAGCCTCTTTGCGGTGTTCACCTATATCGCGCCAATCCTGCAGACCGTGACCGGCATCTCGCCCGGAGCAACGACGCTGGTACTGCTTCTGTTCGGCGCCGGCATCACGATCGGCAACCTCGTCGGTGGCCGCCTCGCCGACTGGCGACTGATGGAAACGATCATCGGCGCGCTCGGCCTGCTCGCAATCGTCATGCTGCAATTCGCGCTGTCGAGCCATCACGCGGCTGCGGCCACGGCCACCGTCTTCATCTGGGGCGTCGTGTTCTTCGCGCTGATCGCGCCGCTGCAGATGCGCGTCGTCGAATGCGCGTCGGACGCGCCCAATCTCGCATCGACGCTCAATCAGGGCGCCTTCAATCTCGGCAATGCGCTCGGCGCCTGGATCGGCGGAACGGCGCTGACGCTGGGCGTCAATTACGATCGCCTGCCGATACTCGGCGCCGTGCTCGCAACGCTTGCGCTTGGCATCGCGCTGCAGTCCTGGCGGATGGGACGTCGGCGACTGGCAACGGTCGCGGCGGAATAGCGCTCAGAGCGGCCGGATGAGGTGTGCCGTCTTGTGGACCGCCCCAGCATCGCCGGCCCAATAGCCGAACGCTGCGCTCGGCAACATGACGCTCAGCCAGATCGCGGCTGCGACGAACCAAGCTTCAGCGCCCAGACGTGTCATGACGCAACTCCAACCGATTGGTGCTGTACTGCGATAATGCTGGTGGGGAGTGCCGGCTCCGGGAAGGCCCGGACCCGGCAGAAGATGCTCCAGCGTATGCAGCCCGCGTGCCAATCATGTGACAACGCGGCGCACCAACCGGCCGGATCAGCCGAGATTGGCCTTCAGGAAGTCGATCGTCCGACCCCAGGCCAGATTGGCCGCTTTTTCGTCGTAGCGAGCAGCCGAAGTGTCGTTGTTGAAGGCGTGATTGACGCCGTCATAGACGAAAACCTGATAGTTGACGCCTGCCGCCTTCAGGGCAGCCTCATAGTCGGGAATGCCGGCATTGATGCGGTCATCGAGCCCCGCATAATGAAGCAGCAGCTTCGCCTTTATCTTCGGCACATCTGCCGCTTTCGGCTGCATTCCATAGTAAGCGACGCCCGCGACGAGATCGGGATCGTTCACCGCGAGCTGGTTGACCATGCCACCGCCCCAGCAGAAGCCGACCGCGCCCACCTTGCCGTTCGAAGCAGGGTTCGATTTCAGATAGGCGACCGCCGCCTTCGCCTCGGCCAGCGCATCGGCCGGTGAGAGCTGGCCAATCATGTCGCGCGCCTTGTCCTCGTCGGCAGGCGTGCCGCCGGCAGTCGACAGCAGGTCGACGCCAAGCGCAAGGAAGCCGGCCACCGCGAAGCGCCGCGTCACATCCTCGATATGCGGGTTGAGGCCGCGATTTTCGTGGATGACAAGAACGGCGGGAAGCTTGGTCGACGTATCCTTCGGCCGGGCCAGGAGACCCGCGATGTCCCCCTTGGGACCTGGAAAGGTGACTCGCTCCGCAGTGATGCGTGCGTCGTCAGGTGCCACGACGGCCGCTTGCGCCTTGTTGGCGGATAGCAGCGGCACCACGGCGGCGGCCGCAGCGGAGCTGCCGACGAGTTTCGTCAGCTTGTCCATGAAGCCGCGACGATCAAGCGTCAGATGCGTGTAGTCGTCATAGAGCTTGATCATGTCCTGCGTGATGACAGGACGCGTCGATGTTTCGTTGACCGCCACGATTTTCTCCTCCTCTTGCCCTCGCCGAGAATTGGGATCGAGGGCAGAGCTTTCAAGCAGAACGAAGCGACCAGACGGCCATATCCGATCACAATTGGTTCAGGCATGGCGCTGCGGCGCCCTTCCCTCCCGGGCAAGCATAGCCAAAGCGATCGCCGCCGCGAAATCTTCGCCGGACGCCGAAACGCCAGCGGCGACTTCGGCGTCGCTGTCCTTCGCAGACGCATTGCGGCGCTATCGTTGATTTCTGTGACTTTCTACTGCATGATTTGCAGGCGAGGTCAGACGAAGGACGGACGGAGACTGGACCACTGGTCAAGGGGATTGGTTTCTTGAGGGAACAGGACCACCCCGGCGCAGTCGGTCACTGGAACGATACCGACATTTTCCACCGACATCTGAGGACCTGACGACGACGGCAGCCGTGCCGCGGCGCCGCGAGAGGAAAGTGAGAGGATCGGCCATGCGCCAGACGGGGACCGTCAAGTTTTTCAATGCTTCCAAGGGCTTCGGCTTCATCACGCCGGATGAGGGTGGCAGCGACGTGTTCGTGCACGTCACGGCTGTCGAGCGTTCCGGGCTGACGGCGCTCAACGACGGAATGCGCGTTTCCTTCGATACCGAGCCGGACAAGCGCGGCAAGGGTCCGAAGGCCGTCGATCTGCGCCCCGAATAACGCCGCGTCTTTGCTTTGCTCAAGCGCCTCGGGCCCTGCCCGAGGCTTTTCGTGTTGGGCCCATCCATGCACTCGCGGCCCGGCCGGTGACGCGGCGCGGGCGTCGGGTTCAACAGTCTTTCGCATGCGCGAGCAAAAGTGATCTCGCCAAGCCGCCCTGCGGCATTATAGTGATGTGTAAGAGATTCGCGCTGTTGGGCTTTGTGCCGACAAGGAGTTCGGGGTGAAAGCGAGCCTGCCTCTACCGGCTGGCAGCTTTTCGTCCGGATCGGAAGCTGGACCTCATGTCCCGTTTCCGGAGTGTGTGTTCTGAGTGGTGCTGTCCTTTCCGATCAAGCGCGAGGATCGGCTATGAGCCTCATCGAATTCGAGACCGAAGACCGGCAATCGAACCCCGTCGATACGATCGAGAATATCGCTGCGATCAATGACTGGGCCTTCGAGCGTTCGGGCGACGACGAGATCACGATCTCGATCGGCGGCGGCTGGTGCGACTACCATGTCTCCTTCTCCTGGATGGAGGATATGGAGGCCGTGCACCTCGCCTGCGCGTTTGACCTCAAGGTGACCGACCCACGCAAGACAGAGGTGATGCGCCTGCTGTCCCTGGTCAACGAGCAACTCTGGATCGGCCATTTCGATCTCTGGGGCAAGGAAGGCGTCGTGATGTACCGGCAGACGCTCCTGCTCGCCGGCGGCGCCGAACCGAACAGCGCCCAGGTCGAAGGCCTGCTCGAAAACGCCATCGAGAGCTGCGAACGCTATTATCAGGCGTTCCAGTTCGTGGTCTGGGCCGGCAAATCCGCTTCGGAAGCGCTCGAAGCGGTCATGTTCGAGACCGTGGGCGAAGCCTGAGGCGATAGCGGGCGGCCGCTGCCAGCAGGACGGCCGCTCCGCGATGAATGCATCGCGGTTCGGACACACCGCGTGAACGAGACATGACTGGAATACTCTATCCCGAGAGCCTTCCGCTCGAGTCCGGCTTGTTGCCCGTCGACGGCGGTCATTCGATCTATTGGGAACTCTCGGGCCAAGCGGCGGGAACGGCTGCGCTGTACCTGCATGGCGGTCCCGGCAGCGGCCTCGGCTCCGGGCGCTATCGGCGGCTGTTCGATCCGGAGCGCTATCGGATCGTCGGAATCGACCAGCGCGGCTGTGGCCGCAGCCGGCCGCTCGCCATCGATGCGCTCGACCATCTCGCCGACAACACCACGGGCGCGCTGATCGCCGATATCGAGGCGGTCCGTCGTCATCTCGGCATCGAGGCGTGGCTGCTCAGTGGCGTCTCCTGGGGTGTCACGCTCGCCCTCGCCTATGCCGAGGCCCATCCCGAAAGGGTATCGCGCATGGTGTTCGGCGCGATCACCACAACCAGCCGCGACGAGGTCGACTGGATCACGGGCGCCATCGGACGGATCTTTCCGGAAGCGTTCGCGCGCTTCGAGCACGATTCTGGCCGGCGCGAGGGCGAGCGGATCATCGAAGCCTATGCGCGCCGCCTGGCCGGCGATGATGCCGACGACCGAACCGCGGCAGCTCGTGCCTGGAACGCGTGGGAATCGACCCATGTCTCGCTCGACCCCAACTGGTCGCCGATCGCCGCTCGCTTCGACGAAGATCAGGCACGTTCCTTCGCAACCCTCGTCGCGCATTATTGGGCGCATGACGGCTTCCTGCGGAACGGCCGCGAGATCCTGGCCGGCATCGACCGCATCGCGACGATCCCGGCCGTGCTGATCCATGGCCGCCGCGATATCGGCAGCCCCGCGATCACCGCCTATCGGCTGCACTCACACTGGCCGGCGAGCCGGCTGATCGTCCTGCCGGATGAAGGGCATGGCGGCCCCGCGATGTCCGCCGCCATGCGCCAGGCACTCGACGAGACCTGACCACCAAAAGGCCGGAGCGCTGTTCCCGTTTCCATCCGGCACGCCGGTGGTCTATGACGCAGCAACAGCATTCCTCTTCGGTGGCCCCATGTCGTTTTCAGAGCTCACGCCTGCCTCCCCTCTCGTCCTGATCGGCGCCGGCAAGATGGGCGGCGCGCTGCTTGCTGGCTGGCTTGCCGGAGGTCTTGATCCGAAGGCCGTCATCGTGATCGATCCCGGCCCGCCGCCCGAGACCGCCGAACTAATGGCCCGCCACGGCGTCACCCATCGCACGACACCGCCCGACGGCATCACGGCGCGCGTGCTGCTCCTCGCCGTCAAGCCGCAGATGATGGGGGCCGCGCTGCCGGCGGTCCGCGCTCTGGTCGGCCCCGGCACCGTTACGGTTTCGATCGCCGCCGGCACGACTGTCGCAACGATAGAGGAAGCGCTCGGCGGGGCCGTCGTCAGGGCCATGCCGAACACGCCGGCACAGGTCGGCCGCGGCGCGACCGGCCTTTTCGCGAATGAGGTCACCACGGACGCCGATCGCGTGCTGGTCGAGGCACTGCTCGGCGCGGTCGGAATCACTGGCTGGGTCGAGAGCGAAACGCTGATCGACGCCGTCACGGCGATGTCTGGTTCCGGCCCGGCTTATGTTTTCCTCCTCGCCGAGGCATTGACGGAAGCCGGCATCAAGGCCGGCCTGCCGGCCGAACTCGCCGCCCGTTTCGCCCGGCAGACCGTCTCAGGTTCGGGCGAATTGCTGCAGCAATCGCCGCTGCCGCCCGAAACGCTGCGCAAGAACGTCACCTCGCCGAACGGCACCACCGCCGCTGCCCTTCACGTGCTGATGGCCGATGACGGACTGCAGCCGCTGCTTGATCGCGCAGTCGCGGCGGCCAAACAACGCGCCGAGGAACTGGCGGGCTGAAACACGCCTCATTCGCCCCATATCTTTCGGAGGGTGATCAGGAGGACATGACATGCAGCAGACCGTGCCGGAGAACGTCATCGACGCCTTCATGGCGCTGCTGGGCGAAAAGCCCTTCGAGGCGATCGATCTCCCCGAGATCGCCGAGCGGGCCGGGCTGACGCTCGGCGCCCTCCGCGAAGCTGCCGACGGCAAGTTCGCAATCCTCGCCGCCTTCATGCGCCGTATCGACCGCGCGGTGCTCGACGAAGCCGACAAGGCCGGCGAGGACACGCGCCGTGACCGCCTGTTCGATATCCTGATGCGCCGCTTCGACAAGTTGGTGACTCACAAGCGCGCTGTCGCTCATCTCGCGGCAAGCGCCCGTCGCGACCCGGCGCTGGCGCTCGGTCTGAATGCTCTGGCGCTGCCATCGGCGCGCTACATGCTGGCGGCCGCCGGTATCGGCACCGACGGACTGCGCGGCTGCGCGCGCACCCAAGGTCTCGTCACGATGCTGGTGCGCCTGATGCCAACATGGATCGACGACACCGACCCCGACCAGTCACGCACCATGGCGGCGCTCGACAAGGCTCTATCGCGCGCTGAAGGGTGGGATCACCGCGTTGGCAGGATCGAGAAGGCCGTCTGCCGTATCGGCCGCCGTTTTGAACGCCGCAGGCCTTCGCCTTCGCCGGCAGGAGCAACCGACACGACCGATGCCGCCGCTTGACGCGGGCCGCCACGATGCTACCCGTCGCTTCTGGCAACAGGGAGCGACGGCAGATGGCGGCAGACAACGAGGCAGGCAAGAGCGGAACGATCGACTTCAGTGACTTCCTGAAGGTCGATATCCGCGTCGGGACGATCCTCGAGGCCACGCCATTCCCGGAAGCCCGCAAGCCCGCCTACAAGCTCCTGATCGATTTCGGCCCGGAGATCGGCCGCAAGAAATCGTCGGCGCAGATCACCAAATACTACACGGTCGATGAACTCGCCGGCCGACAGGTACTCGCCGTGGTCAATTTTCCGCCACGCCAGATCGGCCCGTTCATGTCGGAAGTGCTGACGCTCGGCATGCCGGATGAAGAGGGCGCCGTGGTCCTCACCGCAGTCGAGCGCGGCGTGCCGAATGGCGGCCGCCTTTTCTGAGCACGCAGTGTTCACAACTGGACAGCTATCGCCGCGGCGGCTTCATCATTAGCTATGGCTCAGATGTTTTCGATGGAGCCAAGTCATGGCCGATAGTCCTGTCGCTGATTCCGCACTTCCCTTTGCGCTGACCAGGCCTGTTCATGTCGCGTCGGTCGGCCTCAAGGTGAAGAGCATCCCGACGGTCGCCGATTACTATCGTGCGCTGCTCGGACTGGAGACGATCTCCGAGAAGGACGGGCTGATGGTGCTCGGTGCCGGCGGCGTACCGCTGCTGGAACTCGCCTCGCTCGCGCCCGGAGCCGCGCTCGACGATCCGCGCAGCGCCGGTCTCTTCCACACGGCCTTCCTCATGCCGAGCCGCATGGATCTCGGCCGCTGGGTGTTGCATGCCTCTGAAGAGGGGATCGCGGTCGATGGCATGTCGGATCATCTCGTCAGTGAAGCGTTTTACCTGACCGATCCCGAGGGCAACGGCATCGAGATCTATGCCGATCGGGACGAGAAAACCTGGCCGCGTGATGGCTACCGCCTCAAGATGGCGACAGAGCCACTGGATGTGAACGCCATCGTCGAGGCGGTCCCGGCCGATGCAGCCCCTTACCAGACCGCGCCCGATCGGCTCCGCATCGGCCATGTCCATCTGCGTGTCGGCGACGACAAGTTGGCCGAGGCATGGTGGACGTCAGAAGTCGGCCTCGAGGTGGTGACGCATTATCCCGGTGCCAGCTTCCTGGCGTCCGGCGGCTATCATCATCACATCGCCGGCAATATCTGGCGGAGCCGCGGCGCCGGAAAGCGCGACGCTTCGCGCGGCGGCCTGGCGCATGTGACGCTTTCGGGCTCTGGCGTCACCGCCAACCGCGAACTGGTCGATCCCTGGGGCACCGTGGTGCGCCTCGCCGCCGCCTGAGGCCTAACGGCATCGGCGTCAGGCGGGAATCGCGATCGTCGCCCTGAGGCCACCCTCCGGCGATGTAGAGAGCGTGACGTCGCCTCCATGGGCCCGGGCGATGTCGCGCGCGATCGGCAGGCCGAGCCCCGTGCCGCTCTCATCGAGATTGCGCGCCTCGTCGAGGCGGTAGAACGGGCGGAAAACCATCTCGAACTGATCCTCCGGAATGCCGGGACCGTCATCGTCGACCGTCACCGTCAGCCAGCCTTCGAGATTTGTGGCCGTCACGACGATCGTGTTGCCATGACGGCAGGCATTGGCGACGAGGTTGCCGATGCAGCGCTTGAACTCGTTCGGCCGCAAGCTGACGATCGGATCGCCCTCGAAGCGCGCCTCGACGAGATGGCCGACGCGGCGCGATCCCTCGATGACGTCGGCAATCAGCGCCGCGACATCGGTCTTGACGGTGGGCTCGTCGACATCGCCGCGCGCAAAGGCGAGATAGCCCTCCAGCATGCGCTGCATGTCATCGACATCGCGCCGCATCGCGCGGACATCGTCGTTCTCGCGCAGGAGGGCGAGCTGCAGGCGGAAGCGGGTCAGCACGGTCCTGAGATCATGGCTGACACCGGCGAGCATCGTCGTGCGCTGCTCCATCTGCCGGTTGATCCGGTCCGCCATCTCGATGAAGGTCGCGCTGGCTCGGCGGACCTCGCGGGCGCCGCGTGGCTTGAAGTCCTCGATCGCACGGCCCTTGCCGAACCCCTCGGCCGCATCGGCGAGTTCCTGGATCGGGCGGATCTGGTTGCGCAGGAAGGCGATAGCGATGACCAGCAGCACGAGGCTGGTGCCGACCATCCAGAAGATGAAGATTTCGGAGTTCGACGCGTAAGTCTGGCTGCGGCGCGCCAGCACGCGCAGCACCTTGTCGCCGAGCTGGATACGCACCTCGACGAGGTTCGACTTGCCGACCGTATCGATCCAGAACGGCTTGCCGATCTGCTGGCTGATTTCATCCGAAAGCGCGCTGTCGAGCAGCGAGAAGAACGGCTTCGGCGCCGCCGGCGGCAACGGTTCGCCCGGCACCACGGAGATGATCAGGCCGAGCCGATCCTGCGCGATGCGGATGATCTGGCCGTAGGTCGGATCCGAGGGATAGGTCTCGATGAGATCGACGATCGCCGAGATATCACGCACCGTTGCGGCGGAGAGACGGCGCGTCACGGTTTGCCAGTGTCGCTCCATGAACACGAAGGCGACTACCGATTGCAGGATGACGATCGGCGCGATGATGATGATCAGCGCTCGCGCATAGAGGCCTTTCGGCATCGCTGCGCCGAGGCGGCGACCGAGAAAGCGATAGGGCGCAAGAAAGACGGCGAGCGCCGGATCGGCCTTGCGCAATATCCGCCGCGCCTCGTTGATCGCCGGAGCGCGGCCAAGGCGCCGGATGGCGGTGACAAGCGGCCAGTCGAACCAGCTGCCGATGCGGCCGTCGCGATGGAAGGGATGCGGCTGGCGCTCCGTCACGCGGCCTCCGGCGCCGCAGCGCTGCCCCGCCCTCGGGCCATCATCACGCTCACGCCTCCGTCACCAGGCGGTAGCCGATGCCGCGCACCGTCTGGAGATAGAGCGGATTGGCGGGATCGACTTCGATCTTCCGGCGGAGGCGATTAATCTGCACATCGATGGTGCGCTCGCCTGCCGGCTCATCCTCCGAGAGAAGTGACAGCCGTGGCACGGTCTCGTTCGGCGTCGCCGCGAAGACGGCCATGATCTGCCGCTCTCGGTCGGTGAGGCGGATCACCTCCTGGCCACGCCGTAGTTCCCGCCGGCCGATATGGAAGCTGAACGGCCCGAAGCGAAGCTGCTCGATCAGCGGCGCCGTCGGAGGCGTGCCGCGCTTGAGGATTGCATTGATCCGGAGGACGAGTTCGCGCGGCTCGAACGGCTTGCCAAGATAATCGTCGGCGCCGCCCTCGAAGCCGCGGATGCGATGATCGATCTCGACACGCGCCGTCAGCATCAGGATCGGCACCTGCATGGTCTCGCGAAGGCTCTTCAGGAGATCGAGCCCGTTCTCGCCCGGCATCATCACGTCGAGGATCAGGAGGTCGAACGCGAGAGAGCCGAGCCGCGTCCGCGCCTCCTCGGCATTGGCGGCGACGTCGACGCGGAAACCATTGTCGCTCAGATAGCGCGAAAGCAGCGTACGGATGCGCTGGTCGTCGTCGATCACGAGAAGATGGGGCGCATCGTCCGGCAGGATCGCCGCATCCGTTCCGGCGAGTTGGGTCATGGCAATCGCTCCAGCGCCGCCAAGCTAGCGGCTGATCAGCCGGGATACCTTATCCCGTTCGTCGGCGTCGATCATCAGGCGCAGGAAACGCTCGGCCGCGACGCGCCCGGCGGGATCGAGCGCCGCCAATGCGGCGCCGATGCGGCGCGCCTGCGGCTCCGTCAGCCGCGCCGAGAGCGCCCTGCCCTTCTCGGTGGGATAGAGCAGCCGCTGACGCCGGTCGACCGGACCCGGGACCTGTTCGATGAAGCCGGTGTCGATCAGTTCCTTCAAGACGCGGCCAAGGCTCTGCTTGGTGATCTTCAGGATATCGAGCAGATCGGCGACGCGCATGCCCGGATGGCGATCGACGAAATGCAGCACGCGATGATGCGCGCGCCCGAAATCATAGCGCACCAGGACCGCATCCGGATCCGACACGAAATCGCGATAGGCATAAAACAGCAATTCGATCAGAACGACCTCAGGCTTGTCCGCAATCGTCACCGGTGCGGTCACCGGGCCCTTGCTTCCATCCGCGGTGGTCACCTCTTCCGCTGCCCCTTCCGAATGAGCCGCAATATTTACGTCAGCCATATTGACATATTTCGGTTCGATTGTTACGAGAATGGCCGCCGCGACGAAATCTTCGACCGCGCCAGCCGTCCCGCGTCACGCAAAGTTGCTGTGACAGCGCTTCGACCGGCACATTACCGATAGTTTCCGCGCTGCGCAAAATCCGCCGCCCTCGCGCGGCCCCTTCCGCCGCAGGGCCTTGCGGCCAGACTAAAGGCCGGACCGGCGCCCTTCGACGCCGGCCGATTGCCAAGCGGGCCCCGATGGCCCGAACCGGGAGCAACGACAATGAGCGCGCCTGCCTTCGACCAGAAAGATGGATGGATCTGGTTCAATGGCTCCTTCGTCCCGTGGAAGGACGCCAAGGTCCATGTCCTCACCCACGGGCTGCACTACGCAAGCTCCGTGTTCGAGGGCGAACGCGCTTATGGCGGCACGATCTTCAAGCTGCACGAGCATACCGAGCGGCTGTTCCGCTCGGCCGAAATCCTCGATTTCGAGATCCCCTACACGATGGAGGAGATCGACGAGGCCTGCAACGCGACGCTCGCAAAGAACGGCCTGACCGATGGCTATCTGCGCCCGATCGCATGGCGCGGCAGCGAGATGATGGGCGTCTCCGCACAGCACAACAAGATCAACGTCGCCATCGCCGCCTGGGAATGGCCGTCCTATTTCAGCCCCGCCGAGCGGCTGAAGGGCATCCGCCTCGCCTTCGCCAAGTACCGCCGCCCCGATCCGCAGACCGCTCCGTCGATGGCCAAGGCGGCCGGCCTCTACATGATCTGCACGATCTCCAAGCATGATGCGGAGCGCCGCGGCTATGCCGACGCGCTCATGCTCGACTGGGAAGGCAATGTCGCCGAAGCCACCGGCGCCAACATCTTCTTCGTCAAGGACGGCGTCATCCACACCCCGCTCGCCGACCGCTTCCTGAATGGCATCACGCGCCAGACCGTCATCGGGCTGGCCAAGGCGCGCGGGATCGAGGTGATCGAGCGCCGTATCCGTCCGGAAGAACTGCCGACCTTCAGTGAATGCTGGCTGTGCGGTTCGGCGGCTGAGGTCACGCCTGTCTCGGAGATCGGCGAATATCACTTCACGCCGGGCAAGATGAGCGAAATGCTGATGGCCGACTACACCGCCGCGGTGACCCCTGCGGCCACGAAAGTCGCCGCCAACGCCTGAGGCGTTTGACGAGACATGTCATGGCCGGTCTTTCCGGCCATGACATCCAGCCATCGCCGATCAGGCCGCCGCGATCTCATGCGGCGCCCTGTCGCCGATGAAGCCGCCGGACTGGCGGGCCCAGAGCTGGGCATACAGCCCCTCGCGGGCCAGCAATTCCTTGTGCGTCCCAGTCTCGACGATACGGCCGTCATCCATCACCACAAGCCGGTCCATCGCCGCGATGGTCGACAGGCGGTGCGCGATCGCCATGACGGTCTTGCCTGCCATCAGGCCTTCCAGTTGCTCCTGGATCACCGCCTCGATCTCCGAATCGAGCGCTGAGGTCGCCTCGTCAAGCACGAGGATCGGGGCATCTTTCAACAACACGCGGGCAATCGCGATGCGCTGACGCTGGCCGCCGGAGAGCTTGACGCCCCGCTCGCCGACATGCGCCTCATAGCCTTTGCGGCCTCTGGGATCGGCAAGCCCGGCAATGAACCCATCGGCAGAGGCCCGCTCGGCCGCAATCCGGACTTCGGTTTCATCGGCATCCGGACGTCCGTAGCGGATGTTGTCGCGGATCGAACGGTTGAGCAGCGCGGTGTCCTGCGTGACGACGCCAATGGCCGCGCGCAATGAGGCCTGCGTGACCGTGGCGATGTCCTGGCCGTCGATGCGGATCGACCCCTCCTCGAGGTCGTAGAGGCGGAGCAGCAGGCTTACGAGGGTCGTCTTGCCGGCCCCGGAACGGCCGACGATGCCGATGCGCTCGCCCGGATGTACGGTGAGGTCGACACCGCGCAGAACCGGCGTCGTGCCGCCATAGGCGAAACTGACATGATCGAAGACGATCTCGCCCCGCCGCACGACGAGGTCCGGCGCCTCGGGCTGGTCGATGAGGCCATGCGGGCGCGCAATCGTGCGCATGCCGTCCTCAACCGTGCCGACATTGTCGAAGAGGCCGGTGAGCGTCATCATCACGCGGCCGGAAATGACGCTGAGCCGCATCACAAGGCCGAGGGCAACCGCCGTCTCGCCCGGGCTGATCGCCCCGCGCGTCCACAGCCAGACGGCAGCCGCGCCAGTTGCCCCAACCAGCAGCGCGTTCGAGATCTGCAGCAGGATCGACAATGTCGTCAGCAGACGATTCTGGTCGAGCATGCGTCCGGTCTGCTCGGCGATGGCGCCGCGCGCCGTCTCCTCCTCGCGGCCGTCCCGCGCAAACAGCTTCACCGTCTGGATGTTGCCATAGATATCGGCGAGCTTGCCGGTGAGCAGAGAGCGCGCCTCGGACGCCGCCGCCGCCCGGCGCCGGACGCGGGGCACGAAGGTAGCGGCGAGCACCGCTAAAGCGACGACCCAGATTGCGAGCGGCGCCGCCATCAGCGGATCGGCACTGGCGAAAATGAAGAATGTGCTGGTGACAAAGACGGCGACGACCCAGAGCGCATCGATCACCTGCGTGACGCTCTGCGTCATCGCCGACCCCGTCTGCACGATCTTCGTGACGATGCGGCCCGAGAAATCGTTCTGGAAGAAGGTGTAGGATTGACCGAGAACGTGCAGATGGTTGAGCCAGCGGATGCGCGCAGTGAGCGCTGGCGGCAGCGTCTGGTTGGAGATGATCGACTGGATCGCATTGACAAGCGGCCGCAGCACCAGGACCACCAGCGCCATCAGCGCGAGTTGATGGCCATGCTCGGCGAGGAAGGTCGCCGGCGTGCCCCGCGTCATCATGTCGACGAGTTGGCCGACATAGGAATAGATCGCGACCTCGGCGAGCGAGGCGCCAAGCCCGGCGAGAAGCAGGGCCAGCACATAGGGCCAGACGGGCTGCAGAAAATAGCGATAGAACGCGATCAGCCCGTTCGGCGGGCTGCTCGTCTCGGCCGAAAAAGGATCGATCAGTCGTTCGAAATAGCGAAGCATTGTTGACCTTTACGCGCCGCTTCCGGCATCCCTTCAACGCAAGCAGAGCGCGTTTCCGTCCCCATGCCCCGCATCGTTCTCTACCAGCCCGACATCCCGCACAACACGGGCGCCATCCTGCGCTTCGCGGCCTGTCTCGGGCTCGGCGTCGATCTCATCGAGCCGGCCGGCTTCGACCTGTCCGATCGCGGCATGAAGCGGGCCGGCATGGATTATCTGGAGCGCGCAGCCCTCTCCCGCCACCTTTCCTTCGCAGCTTTCGAAGAATTCCGTCGCCCGGCCGGCGGCCGCATCATCCTGCTGACGACCAAGGCCGAGCAGTCCTATCTCAATTTCCATTACCACCCCGGGGATTTCCTGCTGTTTGGCCGTGAAAGTGCCGGCGTCCCCGACGACGTCCATGCCATGGCTGACCACCGCCTCACCGTCCCCATGCAGCCGGGACTGCGCTCGCTCAACCTCGCCATGACGGTCGCGATGGTCACAGGCGAGGCATTGCGCCAGACAGGCGGACCCGCTGCCGACGATTCAAGCGACAAGGATGCTCCCCATGACCGCGCCTGAACACACCACCCTGCCCGAGCATCTCGACGAGAAGAAGCAACGCGCCAGCGGGTGGTTCGCGACGCTGCAGGCGCGCATCATCGTCGCCTTCGAGGCGCTCGAGGACGATGCCTCGCCCACCCTCTATTCCGGCCCCGCCGGCCGCTTCGTGAAGACGCCCTGGAAGCGCACCGACCACACCGGCGCCGATGGCGGCGGCGGCACCATGGCGCTGATGAAGGGGCGGCTCTTCGAGAAGATCGGCGTCCACGTCTCGGCCGTGCATGGCAGCTTCGCGCCGGAATTCGCCAAGGATATTCCGGGCGCCAGCGAGGATCCGCGCTTCTGGGCTGGTGGCATCTCGCTCATCGCCCATATGGCCAATCCCAACGTGCCGACCGTCCACATGAACACGCGCATGGTGGTGACTTCCAGGCAATGGTTCGGCGGCGGCGCCGACCTGACGCCGGTGCTGGATCGCCGCCGGACGCAGGATGATCCCGATACGATCGCCTTCCACGCGGCAATGCAGGATGCCTGTGGCCGCCATTCCGTGGCGGATTACGCCCGCTACAAGGAGTGGTGCGATACCTACTTCTTCCTGAAGCACCGCAACGAGCCGCGCGGGATTGGCGGCATCTTCTATGACGGGCTGAACTCCGGTGACTGGGAGGCCGATTTCGCCTTCACGCAGGATGTCGGCACCAGTTTCCTCGCCATCTACGACCGGCTCGTCCGCGCCAATTTCAGCACGCCATGGACCGAGCCCGACCGCGACGAACAGCTGATCCGCCGGGGCCGCTATGTCGAATTCAACCTGCTCTATGATCGCGGCACGATCTTCGGCCTCCGCACCGGCGGCAATGTCGATTCGATCCTCTCCTCGATGCCGCCGCTGGTGAAATGGCCGTGAGCGCCATCGTAAGGCAGTCCCCCTCGGGCCGCGCCCGGCCAATGCGATCCTCACGCACCTTTCGCGCACGAGCCGGGGCTGATGGCCAAGCTCGGTGCCGCCGCTGGCCGCGTTCTCCGTCGTTGATGCCGGATTGCGCACCGCGCGACTGGACGCGGCGCAAAAGCTGGGGCAAGCCTTAGCGCCAACATGCGCGGCTCCGTCCGCGCCATCCCGATTCCCGAAAGGGCCGCGAAAGCCGTCATGACCTCCGAACCCTTCGACTACGCCGCAGCCATCAGGACCATCCCGGATTATCCGGCCAAGGGCGTGATGTTCCGCGACATCACAACGCTGCTCGGCAATCCGCGCGCCTTCCGCCGCACCATCGACGAACTGGTCCAGCCCTGGGCCGGCGCCAAGATCGACAAGGTCGCCGGCATCGAGGCGCGCGGCTTCATCATCGGCGGCGCGGTCGCACACCAGCTTTCGGCAGGCTTCGTGCCGATCCGCAAGAAGGGCAAGCTGCCCTTTGAGACGATCGGCATGGACTATGCCCTCGAATATGGCCAGGACCGGATCGAGATCCATGTCGACGCTGTCGAGAAGGGCGAGCGCGTCATCCTCGTCGACGATCTGATCGCCACCGGGGGCACGGCCGAAGCGGCGATCAAGCTGCTGCGCGAGGCCGGGGTTAAGGTCGAGGCCGCCTGCTTCATCGTCGACTTGCCGGCTCTTGGCGGTGCCGACAAGCTGCGCGCGCTCGATGTTCCGGTGCGCACGCTTGTCGCCTTCGACGGCCACTGACGGAGCGGCGCCATGGCGGATTTCACGCTGCATGTCGGTACGCGCATCTGGTCGAGTTGGTCGCTGCGTCCCTTCATGGCGCTGGCCGCGACAGGCGCCGATTTCAAAACCATTTTGACGCCACTTCGCAGCGCGACCTCCAAGGCGGCGATCACAGCCTTCAGTCCATCGGGCCTCGTCCCGGTGCTGGTCGACCAGCGCCCCGCCGAGCCGGTGACGATCTGGGATTCGCTCGCCATCTGCGAATATCTAGCCGAGAGCTTTCCCGATCTCTGGCCACGTGATGCGGCCGCGCGGGCCATCGCACGCGCGGTTTCCGCCGAGATGCATTCCGGCTTTCGAGCGATGCGCATGGCGATGCCGATGGATCTCTTCGCCGCACGTCCCGGCGAGGGACTGGACGCCGAGGGTGTCGCAACCGATATTCAGCGCATCGATGCGATCTTCGCTGATTGCAGGTCGCGATTCGGCGCAGCTGGACCGTATCTTTTCGGCCGCTTTAGCATCGCCGATGCGATGTTTGCGCCGGTTGCGAGCCGTTTTAGAACCTATGGACCGACGCTTTCGGACCCTGCCTCAGCCTATGTCGCGACGCTGCTCGCCGATCCGGGCTTCAAGGCCTGGGAAGAGGCGGCTCTGAAGGAAATGTGACGGCGGCACAGTGCCTTGCCGCCTTGACCATGGTCTCCCTTAGCTTCAGGCTCGCGAAGGGGTGGCATGCTGATCCTACCGGGATGACGGTATGAATTCCTTCTTCGATGTCTTCAAATGGGATCGTTTCGTCGCGCCATCCGCGATGGAATTGCTCTTCTGGCTTGTCTCCGCGGTCGCGGTGCTGTTTGGCATCTGGGGCCTCGTGGCCGGCCTTGCCATGGTCAACGAGAATGCGCTGCCGGGTCTGATTCTGATCGCAGTCTCGATCATCGGGACGCTGGTCGCCATCATCGCCGCGCGCGTCGCCTGTGAGGCGATCGTCATCCTTTTCCGCGTCAATGAAAACCTGATGGACATCGCCGAGCGCGGCGGCTTGGCGCCCCAGCCGCCGGCGATGTCCGAAAGCGACACCGCCCGGCTCGACCGACGCGCTGCTGACACCCGCGAGCGCCCCGCCGCGCGCTCCGAACCGACGACCGAGCGGCCGGCGATCGACCACCGTCCGGCCGAACTCAATCCTGCGCAGCCGGAGGACCGCGCGCGCGATCCGTTCGCCCCTGACCAGGGCCGTGTCGAACCAAAGGCTTGGGATGTCCGCCCCGCGGAATCCCGCGTCAGCGACGCGAAGCCTGTCGTTGAGATCGAGCCGGTCGAACCGCCCGTTCGTGTTCGTGAAACATCGGCGGAAAGTCGCACAACCGAGCGTCGGACGCCGCCGACCATCGTGCTGCCGGACCGCAGCGAGCCGAAGGCCCCGCAGCGCGAGATCAGGCGCCCGGGCGGACGACCCGACCCGGCGATCGAGCACGCGCTGAAGCGCCTCTCCGAGCCGTCCAGCAGCGAAGCAATGCGCTCGAGCCTCGCCGAGGGACTGGAAAGCCAGTTGGTCGAAACACGTCCGCAGGCAGCCGAGATCACCCCCGCTTTGCCCGAGCCGCGTCGCCCTGCTGTCGCCGCACCCGCTGAGAGCGACGATGTCACCGCGCTCCCCGCCTTTATCGGCACACGCCATTCCGCGGTGCCGGAGCCGGCAGACGAGCCTGTCGAACTGCCGCCCGGGCTCGCCAGGGACAAGGCACGTCGTCGCAACGGACAGGCCGTCGACGCCGTCAGCGAGGTCGAAGGCGCCGCCCCGATCAGCATGCCGCCGACCAAGGTCGCGTTCGACGAAGGGGGAACCGTCGCGCCGAAGGTCAGCCCTTTGCGGGCTCCTGCGGCAAAGCAGTCGGAGAGCGAGCGGGACAAGCCGAAGGGGCAGCAGCCGCAGAAGTCCGCCGGCAAGAACCGCGGCAATGCGCGGCATCAGCCGGCCAAAGGCGGGCAGGCGCCGCTGAAACGCCGTCGGCCGCCGCGCCCGGATCAGGACGGCGGCTGATGTCGCCGCCGCATCGCGTCAGGTATTGAAGCGGAAGAGCAGCACGTCGCCGTCGGCGACAACATATTCCTTGCCTTCATCGCGCGCCCGGCCGGCTTCCTTGGCGCCGGCTTCGCCGCCAAGGCGAACATAGTCGTCATAGGCGATCGTCTGGGCACGGATGAAGCCACGCTCGAAATCGCTGTGAATCACGGCTGCGGCCTGCGGTGCCCGCGTTCCGGCGACGATCGTCCAGGCGCGCGCTTCCTTCGGGCCGACCGTGAAATAGGTGATGAGCCCGAGCAGCGCATAGCCGGCGCGGATCAGGCGATCGAGGCCAGGCTCCTCGAGCCCGAGCGTCTCCAGAAACTCCTTCTGCTCGGCCGGATCGAGCTGCGCGATCTCCGATTCGATCGCCGCCGAGATCACGACACAGCCGGCGCCCTGCGCCTTGGCCATGACCTCGACCTTCTGCGAAAAGGCATTGCCGGTGGCGGCGGACGCCTCCTCGACATTGCAGACATAGAGCACGGGCTTCGACGTCAGGAGGTTGAGCGCGTCGAAGGCGGCCCGATCCTCAGCCGAGACCTTGAGCTGACGGGCCGGCACGCCCTCACGCAGGAGCGCGAGCGCGCCCTCCATCAGTTCGACCTGCTGCTTGGCTTCCTTGTCGGTGCCAGCGCGCTTCTTCAGCGGCACGACGCGGCGCTCGAGACTATCGAGATCGGCGAGCATCAGTTCGGTTTCGACGGTCTCGGCATCGGCGACCGGATCGATCCGGTTCTCGACATGGGTGATGTCGCCGTCCTCGAAGCATCTGAGCACATGGGCGATCGCGTCCACCTCGCGGATATTGGCGAGGAACTGGTTGCCGAGGCCCTCCCCCTTCGACGCGCCGCGCACCAGGCCGGCGATATCGACGAAGGTCAGCCGCGTCGGCACGATCTGCTGCGACTTGCCGATGCGGCAGAGCTCGTCGAGACGCGGATCAGGCACCGCCACCTCGCCGGTGTTCGGCTCGATGGTGCAGAACGGATAATTCGCCGCCTGCGCCGCCGCCGTCTTGGTCAGCGCATTGAACAAGGTCGACTTGCCGACATTCGGCAGGCCGACGATCCCGCATTTGAAGCCCATGATGCTCTTTCAGTTCATTGAAGACGATGAGGCAGAGGACCGCGCGCCGATCAGCGCCGCGCCTGCCAAGCCGATGTTCCGCTGCTCCATAGCCCCCGGCAGCCCCGATCGGCAACCCGCCATTCGCCGCGCCGCGCCGAAGTCGTGATCAACCCGGGCCAGAAACGATCGCTTTGGTGCAAGAACGGCTATTCGCCCTTGCCGAACAGCTTCTTCAGCCCGGCGGCAAGCGGATTGTCAGCGACGGGCGCCTTGGTGGGCCCTGGGGCTGCGGCGGCCGGAGCGACCGGCTTCGCGACGGGCTTTTCGAGCTCGGCCGCGCGGTGGAGGCGGTTGGCGAAGGTGTTGTCCTTGCCATCGGCGAGCAGGCCGACATTCTCCGCAATCGCATCGAGCAGCGGGTTGACCCATGCGCCATCGGCGCGCGCGAAATCATGCAGCACATAGCCATGCACGAGTTCCTTGGCGCCGGGATGGCCGATGCCGAGGCGCAGCCGCCGGTAGTCGTCGCCGAGATGGGCCGTGATCGAGCGGAGGCCGTTATGCCCCCCATGCCCGCCGCCCTGCTTCATCCGAATCTTGCCGGGCGGCAGATCCAGTTCGTCGTGAAGCACGATGACGTCGGCATTGGGAATCTTGTGGAAGCGTGTCGCCTCGGCGACGGCGCGGCCGCTCTCGTTCATGAAGGTCTGCGGTTTCATCAGCAGCACCTTGCGCCCTTGCAGCACACCTTCGGCAACCTGTGCCTGGAAGCGCGCGCGCCAGGGAGAGAAGCCATGGCGGCGGTGGATCGCATCCGCCGCCATGAAGCCGATATTGTGCCGGTTCAAAGCATATTGGCCGCCGGGATTGCCGAGGCCGACGATGAGGAGCATGACGCCCTCCCCGCTCTGAACCGGGATTGCGCCTTAGGCCTTGGCGGCCGCAGCCGCCGCATCCTCAGCCTGCTCTTCAGTCGTCAGCGCAGCCGGCGGAGCGATCGTTGCAAGCGTCGCGTCCTCGGCAGAGGTCGGCTTGACGCCTTCCGGCAGGGTGATCGACGACAGATGCACGGAGTCGCCGATATTGAGACCGGTGAGATCGACAACGATATGATCAGGGATCGCATCGGCAGGGCAATTGAGGTCGATTTCATGCGTGACGATATTGAGCACGCCGCCTGCCTTGAGGCCGGGAGCCTTGTCCTCGTTGATCACCTGGACAGGGATCTGGACGTGGATCGTGGCGCCAGCGGTGATGCGCAGGAAATCGACATGGATCGGCTGGTCGGTGACCGGGTCGAGCGCGAAGTCGCGCGGAATGACGCGGATCTTGTCGCCATCGACGTTGATCGTGGCAACGGTCGTGAGGAAGCCGCCAGCATGCAGCTTCAGGAACACGTCCTTGTGCGACAGTTCGATCGCGAGGGGGGACTGCTTGTCACCATAGATGACAGCCGGGATCTTGCCTTCGCGACGCGACGCCCGGGCGGCCCCCTTGCCCACGCGGTTGCGCACGGAGGCCGTGAGCTCGTAGGAAGTGCTCATCGGAATTCTCCTTTAAAAACGAAAAACGGCCGCGGTGCCTCCAGGGGTGTCGGCGCAGCCGCGGTGCTTATAGACGAGGCGGGGCGCGAGAACAAGGCGAAGGCGGCAAAGCTGCGACCGCAGTCGGCGGGACGCCGGGCCGATCGCGGCGGTTCCTCCGAACTCGTGTCAGATGAAGAGACTCGAGACCGATTTCTCGCTGGCCGTGCGGTTGATGGCCTCACCGATCAGCGTCGAGATCGAGGTGACGCGGATGTTGGCTGCGCTCTGGACCGCCTCTGTCGGCTGGATCGAGTCGGTGATCACCAGTTCCTTGAGCATGGAGCCGGCGATGCGCGCCACAGCGCCGCCAGACAGCACGCCATGGGTGATATAGGCGACGACGGACTTCGCGCCCTTGGCGACCAGCGCCTCGGCCGCATTGCACAGCGTCCCGCCCGAATCGACGATGTCGTCGAACAGGATGCAATCGCGTCCCTCGACATTGCCGATGATGTTCATCACCTCCGATTCGCCCGGTCGTTCGCGGCGCTTGTCGACGATGGCGAGCGGCGCGTCGATGCGCTTGGCCAGCGCGCGGGCACGCACGACGCCGCCGACATCCGGCGAGACCACCATGACGTTCCGAAGCTCGTAATGCTCCTTGATGTCGCGGGTGATCACCGGCACGGAAAAGAGGTTGTCGGTGGGGATATCGAAGAAGCCCTGGATCTGGCCTGCATGCAGATCAAGCGTCAACACGCGGTCGGCGCCGGCATGAGTGATGAGATTCGCCACCAGCTTGGCCGAGATCGGCGTGCGCGGACCCGCTTTCCGATCCTGCCGCGCATAGCCGAAATAGGGCAACACGGCCGTGATGCGGCGCGCGGAGGAGCGGCGCAGCGCATCGATGATGATCAGCAGTTCCATGAGATGGTCGTTGGCAGGAAAGCTCGTCGACTGGATGACGAACACATCCTCGCCGCGCACGTTTTCCTGGATCTCGACGAAGATCTCCTGATCCGCAAATCGCCGCACGAGGCATTTGGCGAGGGGGATTTCGAGATAGGCGGCGATCGCCTCGGCGAGCACCCTGTTGGAGTTTCCGGCAACCAGCTTCAAGGTCTCGGGTCCCCGTTCATCCTTGGTGCAGATGGGCTTGGCGATCCGGTTTGGGATCGTTCTATGGCGCGGCGGCGTTGTAGCAACTCGGTTGCCGCACTGCAAACGCGATTCCGCCGGCTTCGGATCAAGCTCAGCCAGATCCGGCCGGCAGCGTCAACGGTGAGGTCTCAGGCATTGTCGCGGGCGGCAGGTTCGTCGAGGGAATGGCATCGATAGACGGCGCCGTCGTCACCGGTGCAGCGGCGGACACCGCGCTCACCGGCGGCGCGCCCCTGCCCCAATCGACCAGCGCGTTGATCGTTTGGCGCGCCACATCTGCCGTGGTCCCCGCATCGACGCCAGACCAGGGATCGCGCGTCGCGCCAGGCGCCATCGACTGGCCGGAAATGCGATGAACCCGCTGGCCGCTGCGATCGAAAACGTCCCAGACAAAGACGAGGATCGTGCCCGAAGCATCGCCCACCGCAGAGAGATAACCCTTGATGATGTAGGTCGCAGCGGGATCGTTCGAGGGGACCAGAGTCACCTGCTGGGTGAACGCCTCCTTGCCGAGCTGCGCCGAAATATTGGTGAGGACGGTTGCCGGCGCGCCCGTCACAGGCGCGAAGGCGATCTTCGCCTGAGAAAGCGGCACAGCGGGCGGAGCCACGGCTGTCGGCGTGATCGCCGTTGCCATGGATTGGGCAGCGCCAGTGATGCCGTCACCGCCGCCACAGGCCGACAGAGCCGTCGCCGCCGTCATGGCGACAAGGGCCCAAACCGGCCAATTTCCCTTCTCATTCATAGTGATCGTCCCACCGGCGCAAGTCCGGAGCCCCTTGGGCCCTGTCTAGCGACAAAACGGGGGTGGGTCCAGAACGCCACCCCTGCATCGCTCAGCCTCAAGCAAGTTCGGGCATCACGTTTCATCATCGTCGAGTGCAATCGCGTGAAGCAGGCGGCCGTAGTCCGCCTCGCCCTGATGCGTCATGCGACGATAGGAATAGAAGCGTGCGGGATCCGCATAGGTGCAGAGCGCGAGATCCTGGAAACAGCCGACACCTGCGCCGATGGCACGCGCGCCGATATAGGCCGGCAGGTCGAAATAGTGATGCCCCGCATTTTCGGAAGGCGAGAAGAAACGGGCATTTGCGGCATCGGCATCAAGGAAGCGGGCGATGAATTCCGGGCCGACTTCATAGGCCGCGGCAGAGATGGTCGGGCCGAGCACGACCGTGATTCGCCCGCGTTCGGCGCCCAGCGCCTCCATCGCGCCGAGCGTTGCCTCGATCACGCCCGTGAAGGCGCCGCGCCAGCCGGCATGGGCCGCGCCGATCACCCGCGCGCGAGGATCGGCGAACAGCAACGGGCCGCAGTCGGCTGTGCCGATGCCGATCGCGATGCCCGGCCGGGCCGTGACGACTGCGTCCGCCTTCGGCCCTGCCCCGGTCTCCCAGACGGCATCGACCGTCGCGACGTCGGGACTATGCACCTGGAACGGCGTTGCCAGCCGGTCGGCCGCGACGCCGAGGTCGCGCGCGACACGGGCGCGGTTCTCAAGCACGCGGTCGCGGTCGTCTTCCGAGCCGACGCCGCAATTGAGGCTGGCATAGATGCCATCCGAAGCGCCGCCCTGCCTGGTATAGAAGCCGTGACGAATGCCTGGCAGGTCGAGCGCTTCGGCTGTGATCTTCATCGGAGGCTTCTCCCTCGTCTAGAATGGCGGCGGCACGAGGCCGTTGCGGGCGACGACCAGCACCTTGAACAGCGTCCCCATCGCGTCCGGCCCGGCCAGCCGCTCGGCAGCGGCGCGGATCACTTGCTGCGCGGCGGCGTCCTTGCCGGCCCCGAGGCGCCCGGCCCGCTCGACGAGGCCGAGGCGGATGAGAAAATCCCCCTGCGTCATCAGCGGAAACGCCGTCGCACCCGCTGCGCGCGCGGTCGCGGCCAGCGCTGCGAAATCGACATGCGCTGTCAGGTCCGCCGATCCAGGTTCGTCGAGCGATGCGACGAAAGCATGGCGGCGCATCGCCTGCAGCGTGTCGCCGAAACCGCCGTCATGGCCATAATCGATGGCGAGGACCGCGCCTCCGAGGGCCGCGATGCGTTCGGCGAGGGTCGCCATCACGGCGGCAGCCGGTCCAGCAATCTCGACGACGGCACCCTCCGGCGGATCGCCCATCACCCCTTCGATCACCGCATCCGGTCGCAGACCGAAGGCCAGCCTGCCATCGACGACGCCGACCATGCGTTCGGCATAGCCGTCGGCAACGCGTACGAATTGCCGGATCGGCAGCGCGTCAAAAAACTCGTTGGCGATGACGATCGCCGGGCCATCCGGCAGGTCCTCGGCGCGCGCGGCGAAGGTGATATCGTGCCCTGCCAGCCGAGCACGCTGCATCGCCATGAGATGCGGGCTGGTCTCGACCAGCGCGATCCGCGCCGCAGCCAGGAAATCCGGCGAAAGCCGCGCAGCCCGAAGGGCATCGGCCATGAGCGTGCCACGGCCGGGCCCGAGCTCGGCGAGGACGAAGGCCCGTGGCTCGCCCATGCGCCGCCAGGTCTCGACCGCCCACAGCCCGATCAATTCGCCGAACATCTGGCTGATCTCTGGCGCGGTGATGAAATCGCCGGACGCACCGAACGGATCGCGCCGCATGTAATAGCCATGCTCGGGATCGCCGAGGCACGCCGCCATATAGTCGGCGATGGTGATCGGTCCCGTCGCCAGGATGCGGGCGATGAGGCGCTGTTCGAGCGTCACGAGCGCGGTCTCAGGCCGTCCTGGCATCACGGCGGCGGACATAGATCAGCAGTCCTATGCCCGCGAGCACCATGGGCAGCGACAGCAGCATGCCCATCGTGAGCCCGCCCGAGAAATAGCCGATCTGGATGTCCGGCTCGCGGAAGAACTCGGAGATGATGCGCGCGAGGCCGTAGCCGATCGCAAAAACGGCCGCGACATAGCCCGGCTGCTGGAGGCGCAATTGCCGATGCGTCAGAAGGCGGAGGACCAGGAACAGCACGATGCCTTCGAGCGCCGCCTCATAGAGCTGGCTCGGATGGCGCGGCTGGCCGTCGGCATTGGGAAACACCATCGCCCACGGCATGTCACTCGGCCGACCCCACAGCTCGCCATTGATGAAATTGGCGATGCGGCCGAGGCAAAGACCGATGGTGGCACTCGGCGCGATGACATCGATCAGCGAGAGGAACGGGATGGCGCGCCGGTGGGCAAACAGCACCATCGCGATGACGGTTCCGAGGAAGCCGCCGTGGAATGACATGCCGCCATGCCAGACTTCGAAGATCGTCAGCGGCGCGGCGAGGAAGGCGTCGAAATTATAGAACAGCACATAGCCGAGACGCCCGCCAACAATGACGCCGATCGTTGCCCACATCACGAAATCATCAAGATCGACCGGCCGGATCGGCGCACCGGACGCGCCCCAAAGGCGCGGCTGCGACACGAGACGTTTGGCGTACCACCAGCCAAACAGAATGCCGACGATATAGGCGAGCGCATACCAGCGGATTGCGAAAGGGCCGATCTCGATCAGCACCGGATCGATGGCCGGAAACGGCAGGACGTTGAGCATCGGCATCCTTGGGAAGCGGGGCGCGGCATTGGTGCGCCGAACCGCGCTTGCCGGTCAAGAGCGTGCCGGTCAGGAGGCGGCGTTTCCTGCCAGCTTGGTCACCGCCCCCGCGACGCTTCCGGCTCTTGTGAGCCGGTGGCGCCCTGCCCATAGTAAAGGTCACAGAAACACCGCCGGAGGGTTGCCATGGACCAGGGCTCGAACCGACTGTTCGACGAATTCGCCAAGCTGATGACCGACGCCGCCGGCGTCGCGCAAGGCGTCAAGCGCGAAGCCGAAACCGTGGTCCGCCATCAGGCCGAACGCTTCTTCTCGGAGATGGACTTCGTGAAGCGCGAGGAATTCGACGTCGTCCGCGAGATGGCTCAGAAGGCGCGGACCGAAAACGAAGCGCTCGCCGCCCGCATTGCGGAACTCGAGGCGAAGCTCGCGCTCCATACCTCTGGCCATGTCGTCGCGACGCCGCCGACGCCCGAGCAAACCTGAGATCGCAGCGAGGCTGTCGCTCACGCCTCGTCGTCGAACAGACGGGCGATATCGATCTCGGCCTGACGACCGGTCTCGAGCAGCGTCTTGAGGCCGGAGAGGATGACAGGCCACACACGGCGCGCCGCCACAATCCGGCGCCCTGACACCGGCGCGGCATGGACCTCGCTGAACGCGAGCCGGCACATGCCGCCGCAATCCGTGATCTCGAACGATACGGCGGATGACATCGCATCCGGTCCCTCCCGCACCGGCGAGAGGTTGAAGCGGACGAGCCTTGGCGCATCGATTTCGGTGATCCGGCCGCTCGCCTCGATTCCGCCATTCGGCATGCGGTAGCAAAGCGCCGAGCCGGCGCCCCAGTCGCTTTCGATTCGCCGACCGAAGAACCAGAGCCGCGAGACGGAAGCATCCGTCAGCGCCGCCCAGATGCGCTCCGGCGCCGCCGCTATGTAGATCTCGTAGTCGATCTCGGCAGTGCCGCCGTCGCTCGCCATGCGCGCCTCGCCCTCCGTTCGGCCGGATGCACCCGTGACTGTCGCCAAAGCGCAACAGCACAACCAATTCACCTGCGACATCTTGCACAGCGACGACGCCGAGCGGAAACTCCGCCGCGTCAGGAAGCGCGCGACATCAGCGCGCAGCGAACGCGAACCAGGAGGGCTGGATGGATAATATCTTTTCGATCATCCGGTCCGCGATGTGTTCGAGCCAAGGTCGCAACCTGACCCTCTGACCAAGACGACCATATGACCCGGCCGGCTGGTGCCTCTTCTGAGGCCCGGCGGCGGATCGCTGCGTCTCCCCATCGCCAGGACCGGCTCGAGCCGGCGCTCGACGCGCCGCATCGAGGCATCTCCCGTTGTCGCTTCTTCGGCCGTTCGCCCGTTCTGGCCGCGCCTTTCCCGGACGCCATCATGTTCCGCAAATTCGAAACGCTCATCGATCCGTTCCGGCCGCATGACGATTCCATGCCGCCGCCGACGCTGCTCGCCTTCTACTGGCGCTACTGCCGGCAGATGTGGCCGTACCTGCTCACATTGATGGCGATCGGCCTCATCGTCTCGCTGATCGAGATCGCGATGCTGCGCTATATCGGCTCGATCGTCGATCTCTTGAAGGCGACCTCGCCGCAGCAGGTGCTGGCGGATTACGGCACGACATTCATCTGGATGGCCATCGTCATCCTGGTGGCGCGTCCGCTCGCGCAGATCGCACACGACCTCCTGAACCAGCAGGCGATCGCGCCGTCCTTCACCAACCTCATCCGCTGGCAGACGCACCACTATGTGATGCGGCAGTCCGTGACCTTCTTCGCCAACGATTTCGCGGGCCGTATCGCCTCCAAGATCGTCCAGACGGGGCCGGCGCTGCGCGAATCGGTGACGCAGGTGATCGACGCGCTCTGGTTCGTCACGATCTTCGCCGGCTCGGCGCTGGTGATCTTCTGGGATACCGACTGGCGGCTCGCCATGCCGCTGGCGCTGTGGATCCTCGCTTATGTCGCGACGCTCGCCTGGTTTGTGCCGCGCATCCGCGACCGCGCGACCATCATGTCGGAGATGCGGTCGATCGTGACCGGGCGCATCGTCGACAGCTACACCAATGTCCAGACGGTGAAGCTGTTCGCCCATCCCGATCGTGAGGATGATTATGCCCGCGAGGCGCTGGTCGACCACACGACGCATTTCCGCAACGAAACGCGTCTGATCACGGCGATGAACGCCACGGTCTCCTGCCTCAACGGCTTTCTGGTCGTCGCCACGGGCGCGCTGGCGATCTGGCTCTGGTCTTGGGACGGCATCACGCTCGGCGCCATCGCAGTCGCCTCGGGCCTCGCGATCCGCATCACCAACATGTCCGGCTGGATCATGTGGGTCTCGATCGCGATCTTCGAGCAGATGGGCACGGTGCAGGAGGGTCTCGAGACGATCGCCCGGCCCTACACGCTGCTCGACACGCCTGGTGCGCCGGACCTCAAGGTCGACAAGGGCGAGATCCGCTTCGAGAACGTCCACTTCCACTACGGCAAGGCGGGCGGGATCATCGAGGATCTCACGATGACGATCGCGCCCGGCGAGAAGGTCGGCCTTGTCGGCCGCTCCGGCGCGGGCAAGTCGACGTTGGTGAACCTGCTGCTGCGCTTCTACGACGTGGAGAGCGGCGCGATCCGCATCGACGGCGCTGATGTCGGCGCGGTGACGCAGGACAGCCTGCGGCGCCGGATCGGGCTCGTGACGCAGGACACCTCGCTGCTGCACCGCTCCGTTCGCGACAATATCCGCTACGGGCAGCCGGATGCGACCGAGGCGGCGATCATTGAGGCGGCGCGCCAGGCGCATGCGCTCGACTTCATCGCCGAGCTTTCCGATCCGCACGGCCGGACCGGGCTCGACGCGCATGTCGGTGAGCGCGGCGTCAAGCTCTCCGGCGGCCAGCGCCAGCGGATCGCGATTGCCCGCGTCCTGCTCAAGGACGCGCCGATCCTGATCCTCGACGAGGCGACGTCTGCGCTCGATTCGGAGGTGGAGGCGGCGATCCAGGAGAGCTTCTTCCGCCTGATGGCCGGCAAGACGGTGATCGCGATCGCCCACCGCCTGTCGACCATCGCGGCGATGGATCGCCTCATCGTGCTCGACAAGGGCGCGATCGTCGAGACCGGGCGCCATGACGAACTGCTGCGTCAGGGTGGCCTCTATGCCAGCCTCTGGCACCGTCAGTCGGGCGGCTTCCTCGACGCAGCCTGAACAAGAACGGCTCGCCGCCCCGAGCGGCGAGCCACCCTTCAGATCACTGCCGGCCCGAATGTCCCGATCTCGGCCACGATGCCGTGGGCAGCGGTGAACGCCGCCCGATCGACGCCATCAGCGGCTGCAGCGGCGGCGATTGCAAGATCGGCGGCATCGAGAGCCGTCTGGTCGGCCCAGGTCGCGATGGTGACATAGTTGAAGCGGCCCGGCCCGCTCTGCTGCTCATAGGCATGTTGCGCGATGAGGCCCGGCTGCTGCTGCACGAGCCTTTTCACGATGGCTGCGCGTTCGACGAACGCGTCACGCGCAGCCTCGGGAACAGCGAGACTTGCGATTCGGTAGACCGGAGACGGGGATAGTTCAGACATCACGAAACTCCTGCATGGGAAGAAGTGGCCACGCATCTGATATGCATGCCTCATGCATTTATATGAGTAACGCATCTATTCGTCAACCGATGGCAGGTCGCTCGCTTCGTGCTAGATCGAGATGATGACCGCGCCCGAACGCCCCGACCCCGACGACGAGACGCCCGAGGCAACTCGCATCGCAGCAGTCGCCGAGATCGACGCCGCGCTCGGCAGGCTGCGCCGCTCGATGGCGCGCCGTTCGCTCGGCAGGCGCGTCCTCGACGAACTCGGCCTCGCAATCGAACCGGCCGTCGTTGAAGTTGTCGACATCATCGCCGAATCCGACGTGACTGAACCCGCGGGGGTTGCAATCGGTACTGTGGCCGCGCGTCTCGATGTTGACCCGTCACAGGCGAGCCGCCTCGTCGCCGAATGCGTTCGCGCCGGCATGGTCGAGCGCCTCGCCTCGCAGGACGATGGGCGGCGCAGCGTCCTGAAACTCACGCCGGCCGGCCGCGACATCATTGCCTCGACGCAGCGCCAGAAGCGCGCGCTGTTGCTTGGCCATGTCGCCGACTGGAGCGATGACGAACTCGCCGGCTTCGCGCGATCCTTGTCCCGTTTCGCAACGCTGGCACGCGGCTGACCATGTCGCGGCCCTGAATGCGCCATGACGGCCGCATTGCTGCCGCGACAATGTGCGCATCGCCGCTGCCGTCTCTGGACATTGAAGGCCGGCGATGGCTAAACAGCTTCACGTGTCATGGGCGTGCTGACCGCGCCCCGGCCGTGTCTGTTCGGCTGCGCGTGCGGCCCATGCCTGGCGCCGCAAGGCGAAGGGGAACGGGCTGCGGCCTTAGGGATCGAGAGGGGATTTATCTTGGCACACAGCGCTGCGGCAGAGCCGACCCGACGCGACTTTCTTTACATCGCGACCGGCGCAGTCGGCGCGGTCGGACTTGCGGCGACCGTCTGGCCGTTCATCAACCAGATGAACCCGGATGCGTCCGCGCTCGCGCTCGCCTCATCCGAAGTCGACATCTCCTCCCTGAAGGAAGGCGAGTCGGTCACGGTGAAGTGGCGCGGCAAGCCGGTCGTCGTGCGCAACCGCACGGCCAAGGAAATCGCCGATGCCAAGGCGGCACAGCTTTCCGACCTCAAGGATCCGGTTGCCCGCAACGCCAACCTGCCCGACGATGCCCCCGCGACCGACGCCAATCGCGCCGCGACAGGCAAGGAAAACTGGTTCGTGATGGTCAATGTCTGCACCCATCTCGGCTGCATTCCGCTCGGCCAGGAAGGTGAGTACAATGGCTGGTTCTGCCCCTGCCATGGCTCGGTCTACGACACCGCGGGACGCATCCGCAAAGGACCGGCACCCGAAAACATGGCCATTCCGGTCTATTCATTCATGACCGACACCAAGATCAAGATCGGCTGACGGGAGCACCACGCAACCATGTCCGGACCTTCGACCTATCAGCCGCAGCACCCCGCCTTGAAGTGGCTCGAGGCGCGCCTGCCCATCCTCGGGCTGGTGCACTCGTCCTTCATCGTGTTCCCGAACCCGCGCAATCTGAACTACTTCTGGACTTTCGGCGGCATCCTTGCCTTCATGCTGGTCGCCCAGATCGCGACTGGCGTCGTGCTGGCGATGCATTACACCGCCCATGTCACGCTGGCCTTCAATTCGGTTGAAGGCATCATGCGTGACGTCAACGGCGGCTGGATGCTGCGCTATCTGCACGCCAACGGCGCGTCGATGTTCTTCATCGCGGTCTATATCCATATCTTCCGCGGACTTTATTACGGCTCCTACAAGTCGCCGCGCGAGGTTCTCTGGATCCTCGGCATGATCATCTTCCTCTTGATGATGGCGACCGGCTTCATGGGCTATGTGCTTCCCTGGGGACAGATGTCCTTCTGGGGCGCCACCGTGATCACCAACCTCTTCGGCGCCATTCCGCTGGTCGGCGGCTCGATCGTGACCTGGCTCTGGGGCGGCTTCTCGGTTGATAATCCGACGCTCAACCGCTTCTTCTCGCTGCATTACCTGCTGCCGTTCATGATCGCCGGCGTCGTGGTGCTGCATATCTGGGCGCTGCACATCCCGGGCTCGAACAACCCGACCGGCGTCTCGGTCAAAGACAAGCAGGATACGCTGCCCTTCCACCCGTATTTCACGGTGAAGGATGCGCTTGGCCTCGTCGTCTTCCTGATCTTTTACAGCTATTTCGTCTTCTATCTGCCGAACTACATGGGCCACGCCGACAACTATATCGAGGCGAACCCGCTCGTGACGCCGGCGCATATCGTTCCGGAATGGTACTTCCTGCCGTTCTACGCGATCCTGCGCTCGATCCCGGACAAGCTTGCGGGCGTCATCGCGATGTTCGGCGCCATTGCCGTCCTGTTCGTGGTTCCGTGGCTCGATACCTCGAAGGTTCGCTCGGCCAATTTCCGTCCGCTCTACCGCCAGTTCTTCTGGATCTGGGCAGTGGCTGCCGTTGGCCTCGGCTATATCGGCGCGATGCCTCCGGAAGGCGGCTACCTGATCGCCGGCCGTATTCTGACGGTCTATTACTTCGCCCATTTCCTGATCATCCTGCCGCTGCTTGGCCTCTTCGAGAAGCCGAAGCCGCTGCCGGTCTCGATCACGGAATCGGTTCTCGGTCATGGCGGTGCGGCCGTTACGGCTGGCGCGCCCTCCGCGCCGCAGACCAAGTGAGCGTGGGACAGGAAACGGATCGATGACGATGAAAACCTTGTCCACGAAGCTCGCCGGTCTCGGCATCAGCGTGATGCTCGCAGTGTCGGCGCTCGGCGCCGGCGCGGCCATCGCAGCCGAGGAAGGTGGCGAGAGCGCGCAGCCGACGCATTTCCCCATCCTGAAGCCGACGCTGGAGCCTTGGTCGTTCGCCGGCCTCTTCGGCAGCTACGATACGGCTCAAGTGCAGCGCGGCTATCAGGTCTACAAGGAAGTCTGCTCGGCGTGCCACTCGATGCACCTGCTCTCATTCCGCAACCTGGCGCAGCCGGGCGGCCCGAGCTTCACCGAAGCGCAGGCACGCACCGTCGCTGCGAGCTATCAGGTTCAGGATGGTCCGAACGATGCGGGCGACATGTTCGAGCGGCCGGGCCGGCTGTCCGATCGCTTCCCCTCCCCCTTCCCCAATCCGCAGGCTGCGGCCGCCGCCAACAATGGCAAGGCCCCGCCGGACCTGTCGTTGATGGCCAAGGCCCGCGCCGTCGAGCGCGGTTTCCCCTGGTTCGTCCTCGACCTGTTCACGCAGTATGAGGAAGGCGGCCCGGACTACATCCACAGCCTGCTGACCGGCTACAAGGAGCCGCCGGCTGGCCTGCAGATCCCGCCTGGCCTGCACTACAACCCGCATTTCATCAGCGGACCCGCGATCGCGATGCCGCCGCCGCTTTCGGACGGCCAGGTGACCTACAGCGACGGCTCTCCCCAGACGGTCGACCAGTATTCGCGCGATGTCGCGGCGTTCCTGATGTGGGCAGCCGAACCGCATCTCGATGCCCGCAAGCGCGCCGGCTTCCAGGTCATCATCTTCCTGGTCGTCTTCGCCGGGCTGCTCTACTACACGAAGAAGAAGATCTGGTCGAAGGTCGCCCATTAAGGCTGACTCGCCGGCTTTCCAGCAAAGCGCCGCGGCTCCTCCGAAAGGAACGAGCCGCGGCGTTTTTTTGTGCCCGAAGCCAGACCCCGATGGGCTCGCTCCGCCGCAGCCCGGACGCTGTCGTCGGCAGGCTTGCATCACGGCGCAGCGTCGGCCGACCGAAAGGCGCTACTGCTGCGCCGCGATCATCGATTGCAGGCGCCGCCGCAGCGCAGTCTCGTCCGGGCGGAAATCCTCGGCCAGCCACCAGCGCTCGAGATCACGAAGGATGACCCCAACCGCCGGCCCGCGACCGACACCGAGATCGACAACATCGCGGCCGCCGAGCGGAAAGACCGGCGGCGTGAATGCCGTGACGGCGTCACGCCGCGCAGCGATCTCGGCGGCGGGCAGCCTGTTGCGCGCGGCCAAGAGGGTCAGCCCGCCAAGCACAGCCTCGCGTCCACGCCTATAGACGGCGACGCGATCGCCGATAATCGTGCCATGCACCAGTTGCTCCGCCGCGGCGAGCACATCGGTCATCCGGTCGCGCTCGCGATTGGAAAGGCGGAAGCGACGGACGGTCCGGTCGACGTCCTCCTGCACGCGAACGAGCAGCACCGCGAAGCGGAGGCTCGCGTCATCGGGCGCGGCGGCATCAGCCACGAGCCGCTCGAAGCTGCCGAGATCGCCGACGCCGGCCGCAACCAGCGGCAGGATGCCGCCTTCCTGCATGGCGCGCAGCGTCGGTGCGGCGCCGACCGCCATCACCAGCTTGCGCATTTCCTGCCCGACGCGTTCTGCGGAAAGCCCGCCGAGATCGTGACGCGCACGGATCGCGGCCGACAGGCCTTCGGCATCCGGCGCGCCGGAACCATATGAAGCGTGGAAGCGGAAGAAGCGCAGCACGCGCAGCCGGTCCTCCGCGATGCGCTGGTCGGCGGCGCCGATGAAGCGCACCCGCCGCGCGGCGATGTCGGTCAGACCGCCGACGGTATCGTAGAGATGGCCCGCGGCATCGACCGAGAGAGCGTTGATGGTGAAATCACGCCGGGCCGCATCCGCCGCCCAGTCAGTCCCGAAGCGCACCACGGCATGGCGACCGTCGGTCTCGATATCCTCGCGCAGCGTCGTCACCTCGACGACGCGGTGGCGGCCGATCAGTGTGACCGTGCCGTGCTCGATGCCGGTTGGCGCCGACTGCATTCCGGCGGCGGCCGCACGGGCGAGAACCTCGTCGGGCTCCAAAGTGGTGGCGATGTCGATATCGCCGGTGACCGGCTGGCCCATCAGTTCGTTGCGCACCGCGCCGCCTATGACGCGCGCCTCGCCGCCATCGGCAGAGAGAAGGCGCAGAACGTCGACAACAAGCGGATCAGACAGGAACGAAGCGCCGGCGAGGGAGGTCGTGGTCATTCGGGGTCAGTTACTCGAAATTGCCGGGGATGAGGCGTCCGTTCTCGATCCGGGCGGGATGATAGACCCGGCCGGCATCACCGCCGGAAAACGAAACCAGCACAGCGATCGCGACCAGCATGGCCAAGGCTCCGACGCCGGCAAGGCGCAGCAGGACGATATTCGGCCAGGTCTCGCTGCCGGGCGCCGCGCCATGGCGTACGAAGCGCCACAGCCCATAAGCGAGGAAGGGCAGCAGGAAGCAGAGAATCGTGAAGCCGAGGAAACGCAGCATGGTCAGGCGAACACTCGCTCATAGAGCCCGCGGATGATCCCGGCGGTGATGCCCCAGATATAGTGTTCGTCATAGGGCATCTCGTAGAAGAAATGACGCGCGCCATCCCACTCGCGGCTGCCGCGGCGATGATTCTCGGGCGTCATCAGGAAAGCGAGCGGCACTTCGAACGCCGCCTCGACCTCATCGGGGTTCAATCTCAGCTGCAAAGCCGGGTCGACGCGGGCGACCACGGGCGTGATGTGGTAGCCGGTCGGCGCGATATAGGGATCGAGAAGGCCGAGAGGCTCGACGAGCCTTGGATCGAGCCCCACCTCCTCCTCGGCCTCGCGCATCGCCGCCTCTGCCACCCCGGCGTCGTCAGGATCGATCTGCCCGCCGGGAAACGAGATCTGGCCGGCATGCTTGCGCAGGCGCGTCGTCCGCTGCGTCATCAACACGGTCGGCGTTTCACGCGCCACGATCGGGATCAGCACCGCCGCCGCCTTGGGGCGGAAGCCATGCGGCGGATGGAATTCGGGATTGAGGACGCGCTCCGCAACGCCGCTGCCGGAGATCGGAATCAGCAGCCGCTGCACTCGCGAAAATACGCGGTCGGGCCGGAAACGATCATCTTCCACCACGACGGTCATGCGCTCTGAGCCGTCCCGGCCTCGTCGATGACGAAGAATTGACCTGATGACATCACGCCGAGCCGGCCCTCGCGCGTGATGGCGAGGTCGGCGAGCTCGGCGGCGACGGAACGCGTCAGCCTGGCTTCAAGACCCGAGCGAACAGTCACATAGGGCACGAAGGGTGCGTCCGGCCCGCCGCCGGGAATCCGCAGCGGATGGTCACGATCGAGCCTCACCGCCTCGCCGACATTGGTCACGAAGACCAGCTCCGGCGGATCGCATGTTTTAACCTCGACGAGATCGGTCGCCAGGAACGGGGCATCCTCAACTGTGATGGTGAGCTTTTCATGAGGCGTCACCAGAACATGGCTCCCATCCGCCTCGCGTCTGAGAACCGTGGCGAAGAGGCGCACCAGCGCGGCCCGCTCGATTCGCCCGCCCTCGTGATACCAGTCGCCATGGCGATCGATCCTTATGTCGATCGTGCCGCAAAGCGCCGGATTCCAGTGCTCGACCGGGGCCGGACGGAAGTCCGTCAGGAGGGTCTCGAGACGGTCCATTGCCGTCTGTCCGTGGCTTCCTTCCGTCATGGCCTTGGTTTCGCCTTGCTTTGACCCTGCCATGATCCGGCATTTCCCACGCGCCGGCGCTGGCGCCGGCGAACCGATCTGCGAAGATGCGTCTGCGGTGCTTCGCGCTTGACGCTCGCCGCAGCGACAACAGAAACTATATGGGCCGACATGAGCGCGTTCAATCAGACACACCTCGCCGACCCCGATCCTGCAGCCATCGTCGCCGAGGCGGATGCGGCGGTTGCCACCATCAAGGCGGCCCGCGCCGCGATCGGCCAGATGATCTATGGCCAGGAGCAGGTCGTCGAGCGCGTGATGGTCACGCTGCTCTCGGGCGGCCACGGCCTTCTTGTCGGCGTGCCAGGTCTCGCCAAGACCAAGCTCGTTGAAACGCTCGGAATCGTGCTCGGCCTCGACGAGCGCCGCGTCCAGTTCACGCCGGACCTGATGCCATCCGACATTCTCGGCTCCGAAGTGATGGACCAGGACGCCGAGGGTCGCCGCGCCTTCCGCTTCCTTAAGGGGCCGGTTTTCGCCCAGCTCCTGATGGCCGACGAGATCAACCGCGCCAGCCCGCGCACGCAGTCCGCTTTGCTGCAGGCGATGCAGGAATATCACGTCACCATCGCCGGCCAGCGCTACGATCTGCCGACGCCGTTTCATGTTCTCGCGACGCAGAACCCGCTCGAGCAGGAGGGCACCTATCCGCTCCCCGAGGCGCAGCTCGATCGCTTCCTGCTGCAGATCGACGTTCTCTATCCCGATATCGAGGCCGAGCGGCGCATGCTGTTCGAGACGACCGGAACCAGTGACGCCGTGGCGACACGCGTCATGACCGCCGAAGGTCTGCGCGACATCCAGCAGCTCGTCCGCCGCCTGCCGGTCGGGACCAGCGTCGTCGAGGCGATCCTCGATCTCGTTCGCTCGGCCCGCCCTGGCGCCACGGCCGACAAGAAGCTGGCCGATTCCATCGCCTGGGGTCCTGGGCCGCGTGCCAGCCAGGCGCTGATGCTCGCCGTGCGCGCCCGTGCGCTGATCGACGGCCGCTATGCACCGTCCATCGACGATGTGCTGGCGCTCGCCGAACCCGTGCTGCAGCATCGCATGAGCCTTTCCTTCGCGGCCCGCGCCGATGGCGAGACAGTGCGCGGCGTCATCGGCCGTCTGAAGTCGCGGATTGGATGAACGGGTGAGCGAGACCGCCGCCTCATACGACGCCGGCAAGGGACTGGGCGTCGGCGCGGGCCGATCGCTCGCCGAGGCGAAGAGCCTTGCCGACAGCCTGCCGGGCCTATTGGTCGAGGCGCGCCGTATCGCGACCACCGTGCTGGCCGGCTGGCATGGCCGCAGGCGCGCCGGGCCGGGCGAGACGTTCTGGCAGTTTCGCCCCTTCGTCGCCGGCGAGGCACCGGGCCGTATCGACTGGCGCCGCTCGGCGCGTGACGAGCATCTCTATGTGCGCGAGCGTGAATGGGAGGCGGCGCACACGATCTGGCTCTCCGCCGACCTGTCGCAATCCATGGACTTCCGCTCCAAGCTCGCCACCGTCTCGAAGCGCGATCGCGCCGTCGTGCTTCTCTTGGCGCTGGCCGAACTGCTGGCAGGCGCCGGCGAACGCATCGGGCTGCTCGGGATTGGCGATCCGGTCCTCGCGCGCAACGCCGCCGAACGCCTTGCCGAAACGCTGGCGCTTCGCGGCGGCGGCGCGACAGGCCTGCCCGATACACGCCGACTGACACGGTTTTCCGATCTGGTGCTGATTGGCGACATGCTCGATCCGCTGGCCGAGATCGAGTCGAAATTCGCCGAGTTCTCCCGCGCCGGCGCGACGGTCCATCTGGTCGAGATCCGCGATCCGGTCGAAGAGACGTTTCCCTATGCCGGTCGCGCCGAATTTCGCGATCCAGAATCCGGCGCCGTCTATCTGGCCGGCCGCGCGGAGCAGCTCGCGGAGGACTATCGCCGCCATCTCGCGGCGCGGCGCGACCATCTCGCCGCCACCTGTCGTCGCATGGGCTGGACCTATCTCCTGCATCGAACAGACCGCCCGGCGACGGAGCCGCTGCTGGCCCTGCACGCCCGCCTTTCCGACCGGTCGCTGGCCGGAGGCGCTGTCTGATGGGCGGCCTGCCGCTCGCATTTGGCGCGCCGCTCGTTCTTGGCGCGCTCGTGCTGCTGCCGGCAATCTGGTGGCTGCTCAAGCTGACGCCGCCGCGACCGCGCATCGAGACCTTTCCGCCGACCCGCATCCTCGCCGAAATCGTGCCGAAGGACGAACAACCGGCACGCAGCCCCTGGTGGCTGACCGCACTGCGATTGCTGCTGGCGGCTCTCGTCATTTTTGCGCTGGCCGCGCCGATCTGGCGTCCGGTCGGCGAAACCGCGCCGGGCGACGGACCGCTGCTGCTGGTGCTCGACAATGATTGGGCCGCCGCGCGCGACTGGCCGGCCCGGATCGACACCGCGAAGCGCATCGCAGCGCTCGCCGAACGCGGCGGCCGCGCCGTGACGCTGATCGCCACCGCCGAGCCGCCCAACCAGGAATTCGCCCCGACCGATGCCCGCTCGGTCGGCGCCAAGCTTGATGCGCTGCAGCCACGTCCGTTTGGCGCCAACCGCGCCGCGATTGCGGCCGCCATGGAGCCAGGCCTTTCCGAGCGGCCGTTCGGCGGCGTCGTGTGGCTGACCAGCGGCCTCGGCGGCAGCGACGCCGAGGACTTTGCCCGCTTCCTGAATGACAGCGTGAAGGCGCCGACCTCCGTCTATGAAGGCGATGGCAAGACCCTCATCGGCCTGACGCCGCCAACCGCGGGAACCGATGCGCTGACGCTGCCCGTCATCCGCAGTGACGGGCGCCTTCCAGGCGGCGGCATCGTCGAAGCGCGCGACCTGAAAGGCCGCTCCATCGGCACGGCGCCGTTCACCTTCAAGCCCGGCGAGACCAAAGCCGACGCGGCCTTCGACCTGCCGGCCGAGCTTCGCAACGAGATCGTGCGCGTCGAGATTGCCGGCAGCGCCACGGCGGGCGCGGTGCAATTGCTCGACGACCGGTTCAAGCGCCGCCGCATCGGCATCGTGTCAGGTGCCTCGAGCGACAACGCGCAGCCTCTGCTGTCGCCGCGCTACTATATCGCGCGCGCGGTCCAGCCCTTTGCCGACGTGATCGAGCCGCGCGACGCCAATGCCGCCACCGCGATTCCGCAGCTTATCGACGCTGGTGCGGCCATCATTGTCTTGGCCGATATCGGCACGCTGACGCCCGATATCGAGCAGCGGCTGAGAAAATGGGGCGAGGATGGCGGCACATTGCTGCGCTTCGCCGGCCCACGCCTTGCCGCCGCGACGGCGGACGAGAACACACTGGTACCCGTGCGGCTGCGCGAGGGCGGCCGCGTCCTCGGCGGCAGCCTGTCCTGGTCGAGTCCGCAGCCGCTCGCCTCCTTCTCGGAAAATGGTCCCTTCGCGGGCATGCCCGTCCCGGCCGACGTCACCGTAAATCGCCAGGTGCTGGCCGAGCCCGATGCCAATCTCGCGTCGCGGACCTGGGCGGCGCTGGCCGATGGTACACCGCTCGTCACCGCCGGACGCCTCGGCAAGGGCTGGCTCGTCCTGTTCCATGTCACCGCCGATACGAGCTGGTCCAACCTTCCGCTTTCGGGCAGCTTCGTCGACATGCTCCGCCGCATCGCCGCCTTCTCGACCGTCCCGCTGGCCGCCGCCGACGCGCAGCCCGTCGAGGGCACGGCTGGCGGCGTCATGCTGCCGCCCTGGCGCCTGCTCGATGGATTCGGCCGCAGCGCCGCGACCGACCCCTTCGCGCGGCCACTGGCGGCGACCGCCGAGAATGTGACGCCGAATCGCGATCATCCGCCCGGCCTCTATGGCACCGACGATGCGTTCCGCGCGGTGAACCTCCTGCGTGACGGTGCGGCGCTGCCCGCCTTCGACGCCTCTCTCGTCAGCGGAGCCGCGGTGCAGCCCTATCCGACCACGGCACCGACCGATCTGTCGCCCTTCCTGCTTCTCGCCGCGCTTGCCTGCCTGATCGCCGATGCGCTCGCCGTGCTGTGGCTGAATGGCGGGCTGCGTCTCCGCCGTGCCGCGCCGGCCGCGATCGTCCTGCTCGCCCTTTTGGCCGCAGCCGCGCCAAGGCCCGCCGAGGCAGATGCGGCTTCAGACCAGTTTGCGATGGATGCGGTCAATGCGACGCGCCTTGCCTATGTCATCACCGGCAATGCCGCGATCGACGAGGTCAGCAAGGCGGGCCTTTCGGGCCTGTCGCACGAGCTCGCCAATCGGACTGCGCTCGAGCCGAGCGACCCGATCGGCGTCGACATCGCCAAGGATGAACTGGCCTTCTTCCCGCTGCTCTACTGGCCGATCGATCCCAGTTCGCCGATGCCGTCCTCGGAGACGCTGGCGCGGATCGACGCCTATATGAAGCAGGGCGGCTCGATCCTGTTCGATACCCGGGATGAACTTGCCCGTCCGCCCGGAACGGATGGCTTCGGCGGCACGCCCGAAGCGGAGCGGCTGCGCACGATGCTGGCCGGGCTGGACATTCCGCCGCTGGAGCCGGTTCCCGGCAACCACGTCCTCACAAAGGCCTTCTATCTTCTCGCCGATTTTCCGGGCCGCTATTCCGGCGGCCCGCTCTGGGTTGAGGCCTCGGCCGCCGGCGAGGATCCCGCCGACGCGGCCGACCGGCCCGTCCGGCCGGGCGACGGTGTCTCGTCGATCCTCATCACCGAGAACGACCTGGCCGGCGCCTGGGCGACCGATCCGGATGGCCGCTATCTCTACCCGACCGTGCCGCCCGATCCGCGCCAGCGCGAGATGGCCTATCGCACCGGCATCAACATCGTGATGTACACGCTGACGGGCAACTACAAGGCAGACCAGGTGCATGTCCCGGCGCTGCTTGAAAGGCTCGGCCAGTGAACTGGTCCTTGACCTTCACGCCGCTAGTCCCGCTGCCTGTCCTGGCGGTGCTTGCTGCGATCGGCCTCCTCGCTATCGCGCCGCTTCTCGTGCGCCGGACGCGCGGCGCGCTGCTGCGCCTCCTCGCGCTAGCGGCGCTGGTGATGGCGCTCGCCGGCCCGATCCTGCTCGAGGAACAGCGCCAGTCGCTCCCGACCGTCGTCGCCATGGTCGTCGACAAGACCGCGAGCCAATCGCTGTCCGACCGGGCAGCCCAGACCGAAGCGATGCGTGCCGAGCTTGCGAAGCGTTTCGGAGACCTGCGCGACATCGAATTGCGCACCGTCGAGGTCGGCGGCAAGGCGGGTGGCGCGCCGGTCGACGGGACCGAGCTTTTCAAGGCGGTCCAGGCCGAGCTTGCCGATGTGGCGCCGGAACGGATCGGCGCCGTCGTGATGCTCACCGACGGTCAGGTGCATGACGTCCCCGCCAATCCGTCCGAAACGCTCGGCAGCGCGCCGCTGCACGCGCTGATTTCCGGCCGCGCCAATGAGATCGACCGCCAGCTCGCGATCCGCTCGGCGCCGCGCTTCGGCATAGTCGGCGAGAAGCAGGTCATCGATTACAGCGTCATCGACAGCGGCACGACATCGGCGGCGCCGGTCAAGGTCACCATCTCGCGCGACGGCGAGCCGATCGCGACCGAACTGGTCGTGCCCGGCGCCAGCAACCGCTTCGAGATCGAGGTCGCCCATGCCGGGCAGAACATCTACGAATTCGAGGCCGAGCCGCTCGCCGGCGAGCTGACCCCCGTCAACAACCGCGCAGCGGCGGTCGTCGACGGCATTCGCGAGAACCTCCGAGTCCTGCTCGTCTCCGGCGAACCGCATGCCGGCGAACGCATCTGGCGCAACCTCCTGAAATCGGACGCCTCGGTCGATCTCGTCCATTTCACCATCCTGAGGCCGCCGGAAAAGCAGGATGGAACGCCGATCGACGAGCTGTCGCTGATCGCCTTCCCGACCCGCGAGCTGTTTTCGGTCAAGATCGACCAGTTCGACCTGATCATCTTCGATCGCTACGCCCAGCAGGGCGTGCTGCCGGTGCTCTACTTCGACAACATCGCCCGCTATGTCCGCGACGGCGGCGCGCTTCTCGTCGCGTCCGGCCCGGACTATGCCTCCGACAGCAGCCTCTATACGACGCCGCTGGCCGATGTTCTGCCGGCGGCACCGACCGGACGTGTCATCGAGAAGCCGTTCACGCCCGAGGTGACGGATCTCGGCAAGCGTCATCCGGTAACGCGCGGACTTGAGGGCGGCGACACAACGCCGCCGCATTGGAGCCGCTGGTTCCGCCAGATCGAGACCGACAAGCCGACCGGCGAGGTCATCATGAAGGGCGCCGACGGCGATCCGCTGCTGGTGCTCGACCGCGAGGACAAGGGCCGCGTCGCGCTGCTGCTCTCCGACCAGGTCTGGCTCTGGGCGCGCGGCTATGAAGGCGGCGGGCCGCATGTTGACCTGCTGCGCCGCCTGGCGCATTGGCTGATGAAGGAGCCCGACCTCGAGGAAGAGGCGCTGCGGGCCAGCGCAACGGGCGGCATGCTGCATATCGAGCGGCAGACCATGCAGGATAGCGCAGGGCCCGTGACGACGATTTCGCCCTCCGGCAAGCGCGGCACGGTCACGCTCAACGCCGATGGGCCGGGCCTCTTCCGCGCCGATCTGGCAGCGGACGAGATCGGTCTGTGGCGGGTCGAGGACGGCCAGCACCGCGCCTTCGCGCTGGTCGGACCGGCCAATCCGCGCGAATTCCAGGATGTGCGTTCGACCCTCGACAAGCTGCAGCCGGTCGCCACGGCCTCCGGCGGCCACATCGCCCGCATGGCCGACGCGAGCGGCAAGCTGGAGGTGCCGCGCGTCGTTCCGGTTCGATCGGGACGCGCCGTCTCGGGGCGCGACTGGATCGGCGTGCGCATGACGGAGGCCTCGCTCTTGACCGGCGTCGACCGATTGCCCCTGTTTACGGGCTTTCTTGGCCTCGCCATCCTGCTTGGGCTTGCCGCCGCGACCTGGTATCGCGAAGGCCGCTGACCCCCCAATCATCAAAGAAATACCACGCGCCTCTGGTGCGGGCGTGGCGATTCCGCTATTTATATCTCAATATTCATTGAGATATTGAAATGACGATGGACGAACCTCGCGCGCTGGATGCCTTTGCCGCTCTCTCGCAGGAAACGCGGCTTAAAATGGTGCGGGTTCTGGTCCAGGCGGGCACAGACGGCATGGCGGCGGGCGCCATTGGCGACGCGGTCGAGGCCTCCTCGTCAAGTGCGTCCTTTCATCTCGCTCATCTCGAACGCGCCGGCCTCGTTCGGTCGCGCCGCGAGTCCCGCTCGATCATCTACAGCGCCGACTATGCCGCCCTTTCCGGTCTCGCCGAATTCCTGATGCGCGATTGCTGCCAGGGCCATCCGGCAATCTGCACGCCGGCGCCGCAGACGAGACAGACCGCCACGGGCTCGCCGCGCCGTGACCTCTAGTGAGGCGCAATCCCGCGCGCGGCTGACGACCATCGCTGCGCTCGGCGTCACGCAGATCTTCGCCTGGGGCGCCACCTATTATCTGCCGGCGGTGATCGCCCGGCCGATCGCCGCGGACACCGGCTGGCCGCTGTCGCATGTCATGGCAGGCCTTTCGGTCGGGCTGTTCGCTTCCGGCATTGTGTCGCCGCGCATCGGCCGGTTCGTCCGCGACCATGGTGGCCGGCATGTCCTCCTGATCGGCGTGATGCTGCTCGCGGCGGGGCTGGCGCTGCTCGGCCTCGCCACCTCGGAGGCGATGTTCTTCCTCGCCTGGCTCGTGCTCGGCTGCGGCATGGGCGCGACGCTCTATGACGCCGCCTTCGCCACGCTGGGCCGCTATTACGGCTATGAGGCGCGCAGCGCCATCACCGCCCTGACGCTGTTCGGCGGCTTTGCGAGCACCATCTGCTGGCCGCTCAGCGCGTTCCTGCTCGAACGATGGGGCTGGCGCGCCACGTGCTTCGTTTATGCGGGGCTGCAACTCGGCCTGTCGCTGCCGCTGCTGTGGCGCTTCCTCCCTGAGGTCGCGCGCGCCTTGCCCTTGAACGGCTCGCCCGGCCCGGCCCGGCGCGATGCTCCCGACGCTCGGCCCGGCCCTGAATTCATCATCCTCGCGGTGATTTTGACGCTGGGTGGCACCATCGCGACGACGATCTCCGTCCACCTGCTCGCGATCCTCGGCGCGCACGATGTCGCCCTCGCCGCCGCGGTGGCGCTCGGTGCGTTGATCGGCCCGTCTCAGGTCGGCGCCCGCCTCTTCGATATGGTCGTCGGCAAGCATCTGCCGGCGATCGCCACCCTTGCCATCGCCACGGTACTGATCGCGATCGGCGTCCTCGCCCTCGCGTCGGGCTTTCCGATCTTCGCGCTGGCCCTGATGCTCTATGGCGCCGGCAACGGCATCTGGTCGATCGCGCGCGGCGCGCTGCCGCTCGCGCTGTTCGGGCCGAACCTCTTCCCGGTCCTGATGGGGCGCCTCGCCATGCCGACCCTTCTTGCGCAAAGCCTGGCGCCGCCGATGACTGCGCTCGTCATCGAGCGCTTCGGCGCGCTGCCCCTGGTCACGGTTCTCGCGGCGGCGGCGATCATCAATGTCGGTCTGGTCGGTCTGCTGTGGCGGGTGGCGCGGGTTCGATCACAGGCGGCGGCCCGGAGCGTTCCGGACGAGGTCAGCGTCTCCTCGCTGGAGGAAGGCCTCGGCAATAGCCTCGCATCAGAGAGCGCGCCGCGCGGCGCCTGACAATCCCTCGATAGCGCCCTCGACCAGAGGGCAGACCAGGACGCGCGCCGGATCGGCCGGCGCCGGCAGGGTGATGCTGTAGGGCGGAACGCGGACAAAGCCGAAGGGGCCGTAATAGGGCTCGTCGCCGACAAGCAGCACAACCTGGTGTCCGGCCTCCCGCGCGGCCGCGAGCGAGGTCCGCATCAGCGATTTGCCGGCGCCCCTGCCCTTCCAGCCGTCGACCACGGCGAGCGGCCCGAGCAGGATTGCCGGCCGCGCGCCGATCACGATCGGCGTCAGACGCACCGATCCGATGAGATCGGGCCCGGTCGTCGCGACGAAGGAAAGGGCCGGATCATGCGGCACGCCCTCGCGCAGCAGCGAGGCGGCACGTGAAAAGCGCCCCGGGCCGAATGACGCCTCATGCAAGGCTTCGATGGCGCCGTCGTCGGTCGGCCGCTCGGCCTGGACCGTGAAACTGTCGATCTTCATGGAAAGTGGCTCTCGTCGGAGGGCGCGGTATCCGACGGAGGCCGCCAATCAGGCGTGGCAGGTCCGGCAGACGAACAGGCAAGCGGCGTCGCGCGACGGGGTGTCGCGGCCGTCGCTTCGTCGTCGCAGGGAAAGCCTCGCAGCCATCAGCGGTTCCACTCGTGAGCCGGAAACGCGCATATCACGCGCCGGCCGCGCTCGTAAAGCGCCAATCACCAGAACGGGTCGACCGCTTCACCGTGCAGGATCTCGGCGAGCCGCCGCCGCGTCGCTGGCGTCGAGTCATCCGGCAGCGCGGCGGGGTCGAAGAAACCGGCCTCGGCGATCTCGCGATTGGGATAATGCGGCGGGTTCGGCCGGCCGAAATCGCGGCTGACATAGACCAGCACATGATCACGCACGCGCCGGCGATTGTGATAGATGCCGAACAGCGCCGGCTCGCCTTCGAGCACGATGCCGCCTTCCTCGCGCAGCTCACGGCCAAGCGCCTCGATCGCCGTCTCCCGCCTCTCGATGCCGCCGCCGGGCAGATACCACCCGGGCATATAGCTGTGGCGGACCAGGAAGACGCGGCCGTCGGCATCGATGCAACAACCCCGCACGCCGAGCGTCATGCCGCGCGTCAGCGGCGCGACCGTTCCGGCGAGACGGGCCAAGGCGGAGAAAACGGGCAAGCGATCTGTCCTCGAAAGAAGGATGTGGTCGGCGGGAAGGATGGCGCAGTTCAGCCGTCCCTGCCAGCGGCGATCGCAGGCGTTTCAGGGAGCGCTTTCGCGGCGCATGCGTTGGGACAAGTCGGCGCGGTCGCCCCGGCGCGCTTTCGCCGATCCCGGAAAGGCTCTAATCGATACGACGATGTTCGTTCTTGCCCACCTTTCCGATCCGCATCTCGGCCCCCTGCCCCGGATCCGCGCCCGTGAACTCGCCTCGAAGCGCGTGCTCGGCTACGTCAACTGGCGGCGCGGCCGCATGCATGCGCTGGCCGGGCCCGTTCTCGCGGGGCTGCTCGACGATCTCATCGCGCACCGGCCTGATCACATCGCGGTCACCGGCGATCTCGTCAATATCGGCCTGCCCGGCGAGATCATCGCGGCGCGCGAGTGGCTCGAGGCTTTCGGTCCACCCCATCACATCTCTGTCGTGCCAGGCAATCACGACGCCTATGTGCCCGGTGTCCTGCGCAAGGCGCTTACCGCCTGGGCTCCCTATCTGACCGGCGACGGTCATTCGCATCCGGGCGCTGTGCGGTTTCCCTATTATCGCCGGCGCGGCAATGTCGCGCTGATCGGCATGTCGAGCGCCCGCGCATCGGCTCCCTTCATGGCCACAGGCCATGTCGATAGCGCCACGTTGCCGACATTGCGCGACGAACTCACGCGGGCCGGCAAGGAAGGCCTCTTCCGCGTCGTGATGATCCATCATCCGCCAACGCCGAATGCCACCCCATGGCACAAGCGCCTCGTCGGTTCGGGCCGTGTGCGCGCCGTCATCCGCGAGGCAGGCGCTGAACTCGTGCTGCATGGCCACACCCATCTCGACAGCCTGGTCGAGATCGAAGGTCGCGATGGGCCGGTGCCGGTGATTGGCGTTCCCTCGGCGTCAAACGCGCCCGGCGGCCCAAAGCCGGCCGGGCGTTACAACCTGTTTTCGATCGATGGGGCGCCCGGCGCCTGGCGCTGCCTGATGACGGAGCGCGGCTATACGGGCCCCGGCTCAGTGGTCGGCACGATCCGCGAGCGCAAGCTGCGCTGACGGCAGCCAGACAGGCGCATGCTCAGCCGACATGCACCCAGGCATAGGCGAGCAATGCCGCCACGCCGACAAGGAGGCCGCCCAGAAAGGCCGACACGATCCAGCCGGGATGCACGCGTGAACGCGGCGCAGCCGGCTCGACGGTTTCGGGCGACTTCCGCAGCAGCGCCGACCGCTTGTCGGTCTTCACCGGCGTGTCGTCCTGGCGCTGGATGCGGTCGGCGAGCCAATCCGCCTCGAGTGCCCGCTCGCGCTCGATGATCCGCTCGGCGACATATTGCGTGACACAATCGGCCATGTCGTCGAGATCGGCCGTCTCGAGAATCACCGTGCGGCCGAGCCGCGTATCCTTGACGAACCGATAGGTCCGGCGGTCGCGGCCCATCAGGACCATCGACGTCATGTCGATCCAGAAGCGCGGCTGGCTGCCGCCCGAGATCTGGAACACGAACTGCTCGTCGCCTTCGGGCACTTCCGCGAAGACGGTGCGGAGTTCGTCGGCCAGCATGTCGAGGCGCGCACGCTCCGCCTCGCGCAGCTCGACGACGACGTCGGTGCGCTCGGATTCCGCGACGCGAACCTTGCGGATTGCGTCGGTCAGGTTACGCACGTTCGACGTGGTGCCGCTCCGCCCGCTCGTGTCATTCATCGCTTGCTCCGAATTGACGCGAAGTTGTTTAGACTCCGTTTAGCAAATTTGGTCACACGACGCATCATCCATCCGCCGTTTGGCGAGCAGGAGGCTTCAATCCGACGATGACCGAGATCAACGGACCCGCATCCCGCGTGAAGGGCGCCGCCGAATCCTTCGGCTTATCCGTGATTCCCCGGATTATGCCCGAGAAGACCCGCACAGCGGAAGAGGCGGCGGCCGCCTGCGGCTGTTCAGTGGATGAAATCGTGAAATCGCTGGTGTTTCGCGGTGCGCAATCCGGCAAGGGCGTGCTCCTGCTCGTTTCGGGCGCCAATCGCGTGGACGAGGAAAAGGTGGCCGGCCCGCTCGGCGAACCGATCATGCGGCCGGATGCGGCCTTCGTGCGCGCGCTCACCGGTTTTGCCATCGGCGGCATCCCGCCCTTCGGCCATGCAACGCCGCTGCCGACCTATATCGACCGCGACCTCCTGGCGCATCAGACTGTCTGGGCCGCAGCTGGCACGCCGCACGCCGTCTTCGCCATCGATCCAAAGGCGCTCGCCGATGCGATCGGCGCCATCATCATCGACGTCAGATAACGCCCGCCGCGCATGGGTCCGAGGCGCCGCCGCAGCGTCTCGCGCCTCGCGGCGACGTGGGCTCCATCCAGCGGTCGCGCATCGGGAGACATTGAGGACATGCAGCATCGCTTCAAGGAGCCGGATGGTTCGACATGGCGGATTGGCGGCGCATTCGCCGCGGCGCTGCTCTTGGGCGGAACTCTCGCTCCGCCAGCCATGGCCGCGACAGTGCTGAAACGTGGGCTTGTCGGACCTGTCACCATCCTCGACCCGCAAAAGGCGGCGACGACAAGCGAAACGGCGCTGCTGCTCGATCTCTTCGAGGGGCTCGTCACGCGCGACGCCGCGGGCAAGATCGCGCCGGGCGTCGCCAGCAGTTGGACGGTCAGCCCCGACGGCCTCGCCTATACCTTTACGCTGCGCGACGGCGCCCGCTGGTCAAATGGCGATGTCGTCAAGGCCGCCGATTTCGTCGCTTCGTTCCGCCGTCTGTTCGATCCGGCCACCGAGGCGACCGACGATGGTCCCTTGCAGGCGATTGCCAATGCCAGCGCCGTCAAATCGGGCGCCGCCAAGCCGGATACGCTCGGCGTCACAGCGAATGACGAGAAAACGCTGACGATCCGGCTCGATCGGGTAACACCGACCTTCCTGGAAAGACTGGCCGCGCCGGTGGCGTTGCCGGTCAATGTCACAGCCGGCAGGAAGCTCGGCACGGACTACGCTTCGGGCGCGAAACTCATCTCGAACGGCGCCTATATGCTGGGAACCACCGGCGCCCGCACTGGCTATGTGCTGGCGCGCAACCCACGCTGGAACGGGGCGGACACACCGGCGATCGACAGCGTCATCTATCGCCCGTTCGACGGGGCCGCGTCCTGCGTCACCGCCTTCCGGGCGGGCGAGGTCGATATCTGCCCTGACGTCCCGACCGAGAACCTTTCAGATCTGAAGGCCGAGTTTGGCGACGCGCTGCATGTCTCTCCCTATGCCGGAACCTACTTCTACGTCGTCAATCAGCGGAAAAAGCCGTTCGACGACCCCCGCATCCGCCGCGCGCTGAGCCTTGCTGTCGACCGGAATGCACTGGCCGCCAAGGCATGGTCCGGCGGCATGCTGCCGGCCGATGATCTCGTTCCAGCTGGATTGGCGCCGACCGACCCTGCTCCGGCTCCCCCGCTCGCCGCGCGGCGCGACGAGGCGCGCAGCCTCATTGCCGCTGCTGGCTTCGGACCCGGCAAACCGCCGCTGAAGCTTGCGATCCGGGTCGGCAGCGGCATGGCTCATGAAGCGACGGCCGACCTTGTCATCGATGACTGGAAGACAATCGGCGTCGACGGCCGTGTCGTGAGCGAAACGGACGGATCGCATTTCGCAGCGCTGCGGGACGGTGCGGATTTCGACCTCGCCTGGTCCGGATGGATCGCCGACGAGCCGAATGCCCTTGCGATGCTGGACATCCTGAAAAGCGATAGCCGTTTCAACTATGGCCGCTACGCGAACCGCGAATTCGATCGGCTCATCGCCTCAGCCGACATCGAGACCGATCCCGAGAAGCGCAAGGCCGCGCTCGCCGACGCGGACAGGCTGGTTGCGACCGACGCTCCGGTCATCCCGCTTCTGTCCTATGCGGCGCTCGGTCTCGTCTCGCCGAAGGTCAAAGGCTGGACCGACAACCTCGTCGACCAGCATCCTTCGCGGCTCCTAGGCCTCGCCGATACAGATTGATCGGCGCCAACGAAAAAGGCCCGGATCCGATCCGGGCCTTCTCAGCTGAATGTCCGCTCTGCCTTAGCGGCAGGGCACGTAGTGACGCTGGCCATAGCTGTCGCGCCAATAGCAGCGCTTGCTCGCTGCATCGGCGATGACCGCACCACCGATCGCGCCGACACCGGCACCGATCGCTGCGCTCTGCACATTGCCGCCGGCGATCCCGCCAACCGCCGCGCCCGCCAATCCGCCGACGACCGCGCCGTCGCCCGCAGGGGAACCGGTCGAACAGCCGGCAAGGGCTGCGCCCGCGAGCGTCACGGCAACGATGAGAATGGATGGCTTCATCTCGAAATCTCCTCTCGGCACGGCACGGTCTCGGCCGCCTTCGCGGACCAAATGCCTGAGGAGGGGATTCCGTTCCGTCCTTTTTTGACCGCCCGGATCTCGACCCGTACCGCATCGAGCCCGCCCGGCCGGCGATATCGGGGGCGGCCTTGAAACAAAAACGGCCGGGCATAGGCCCGGCCGCTTCAAATCCAACCGCGCCTGATCAGCGGCAGGCGGTGTAGTGCTTGCGACCCTGCTGGTCGACCCAGTAGCACTTGCCGGTCGCATCAGCGATGATCGCGCCGCCGATGGCGCCGACGCCAGCGCCGATCGCCGCGCCGCCCCAGGTGCCCGTGGCAAGGCCGCCAACCGCTGCACCGGCAAGACCGCCGACAACCGCGCCATCGCCGGCGCGCGAGCCAGTGGTCGGCGTATTGCAGCCTGCGAGCAGCGCGCCGAACAGCGCAACCGAGACGAGGGTCGTGACCTTCTTCATTCTGTGGTCCTCCTTGGACGATCGGCCAGGCCATACCCGGCTTCCGGCTTTGCAGCCATATTGAACACCCGTTGTCGGAAACAGACCCTTACGACGACGAGCGCCGCACTGAAATCCGTCCCGCGCACGACCCCGGTGGGTCAGGCTCAAGCGCGAGCCTAGCCGTTCCGGCGCGCCCGGAGAAGAGGCAAGCGCCGCCGATTGTTGCTGAAGGTGACCAGTGTCACAGCGACATTCAGACGATGCCGCTCGAACTGCCCCCTGAGGATGGCCGCTGCTCGGTGACGCGGGCGCGGTAGCCGGAAGCCCGATAGGCGCCGATCGGATCGATTGCACCGCCCTTGGCAAGCCGCGCCTTGGCGATGATCGGCCCGACATCGGTGGTGAAGGCCCGCTTCAGTGTCTGGTTGGCCATCAGCGCGTCATTGACGTCCTGATAGCCGGCAAGAACCGAACGGTCGACAAGCAGCGCCTGCGCATAGGCGCGGAGGATCTCGATGGCACTGGCCATCAGGCTCTCGATCGGATCGGTGACGTTGTGCGACTGGTCGATCATGTAGGCCGGCTTGAAACCCGCCGCCTTGCGATGATCCGCATCGACCAGTTCGTTGAAGATCAGGAACAGCTGGAACGGGTTGATCGAACCGGCATCAAGATCGTCGTCGCCATATTTCGAATCGTTGAAATGGAAGCCGGCGAGCTTCTCGAACTGGATCAGCCGCGCGACGATCATCTCGATATTGACGTTCGGCGCATGGTGGCCGAGATCCACCAGGCAGAAAGCCTTCGGACCGAGTTCCTGCGCGATCAGATAGTTGGTGCCCCAGTCCTGCACGACGGTCGAATAGAAGGCCGGCTCATAGAGCTTGTGCTCGGTGAAGACACGCCAGTCATCCGGCAACGCCGCGTAGACCGACTTCATCGCGTCGAGATAGCGCTCGAAGGCCCGCGTGAAATTCGACTGGCCGGGAAAGTTCGATCCATCGCCGACCCAGACGGTGAGCGCCTTGGAGCCGAGTACCTTGCCGATCTCGATCGTCTCGATGTTGTGCTCGACCGCCTGCTGGCGAACGGCGGCATCGGCATGCGACAGCGAGCCGAACTTGTACGAGAGCGCCTGGTCCTTGGCGTCCGAGAACGTGTTGGAGTTCATGGCGTCGAAGCCAAGGCCGAGCTGATCGCCCTTCGCCTTGATCTCGGAAGGATCGGCCTTGTCCCAGGGGTTGTGCAGCGAGACGGTCGGCGTCGAGCGCGTCAACTGGTGGATGACGGCGCAGTCGTCGAGCTTCTCGAAGATGCCGCGCGGCTCGCCCGGCCCGGCAAAGCGGGCGAAGCGGGTGCCGCCGGTACCGACACCCCAGGACGGGATCGCCACGGCGAACGACGCGACCTTTCGGGTGATGGCGTCGATATCGATGCCGCGCCGGTCGAGCTGTTCGCCGAGCGAGGCATAGTCGTTGGCGAGCGCCGCCTCGCTGGCCTTGTTGTTCTCGGCAAGGAGGTCGGCGGAAATCGGAAGATCGGTCATGCTGCGGGTCCTCCCCGGTCTGTTGTCAGCGCTGCGCAGTCCGCCCCGTCATGGCCCAGGGCGAGGCCTGGGCACGACAGGACGAGGCGTCAGCGCGTGAAGCTGATCGCGTTGCCTGCGTCCACATTGATGATGTTGCCAGTCGACTTGGCGGAAAGGTCGGCGGCAAGGAAGAAGGCGGCCTCGGCGATGTCCTCCGGGAAGACCGAGCGCTTCAGCAGCGAGCGGTTCCGGTAGAATTCCTCGAGATCGTCCTCGCCGATCTTGTTGGAAGAGGCACGCTGCTGGCGCCACTCGCCCTGCCAGATCTTCGAGCCGCGCAGCACGGCGTCAGGATTGATCGTGTTGACGCGGATGCCGAACGGCGCACCTTCGAGCGCCAGGCAGCGGGCGAGATGGATCTCGGCCGCCTTGGCGGTGCAATAGGCAGACGCGCCAGCCGAGGCGGCAAGACCGTTCTTCGAGGCGATGAAGACGATCGACCCGCCGAGCTTCTGCGTCTTCATGATCCGATAAGCGGAGCGCGAGACGAGGAAATAGCCGGTGGCGAGGATCGCGATGTTGCGATCCCAGGTCTCGAGCGTGGTTTCTTCGAACGGCGCGGCCGAGGAAATGCCGGCGTTGGAAACAAGGATGTCGATGCCGCCGAATGCGAGCAGCGTCTCGTGGAACGCCTTCTCGACGTCGCTCTCGCTGGTGACATTCGCGATCACGCCGCGGATATTGTCCTTGCCGAACGCCTTGCCGAACGAGGCCACGGTGTCGTCGAGCGCCTTCTGGTCGATATCGGCGATCATCACGACCGCACCCTCGCGCAGATAGCGCGCGGCCGTCGCCGAGCCGATGCCGCCGGCGCCGCCGGTGATGAAGGCGATGCGGCCGGCGAGGCTCTTCGGCTTCGGCATGCGCTGGAGCTTTGCTTCCTCCAGCAGCCAATATTCAATGTCGAAGGCTTCCTGCTCGTCGAGGCCGACATAGGTCGACACCGTCGAGGCGCCGCGCATCACATTGATCGCGTTGACATAGAACTCGCCGGAAATGCGGGCCGTCGCCTTGTCGCGGGCAAAGGTGATCATGCCGACGCCGGGGATCAGGTAGACGACGGCGTTCGGATCACGCATCGCCGGGCTGTCCGGATGCTTGCAGCGCTCGTAATAGGCCGCGTAGTCGGCGCGATAGGCGTCGAGCGCGCTATCGAGGCCGGCGATCACCGCGTCAATATTGTCGGCGGCCGGATCATAATCGAGCACCAGCGGACGGATCTTGGTGCGCAGGAAATGGTCCGGGCACGACGTGCCGAGCGCCGCAAGCGCCTTCAGATCTGCGGAATTGACGAATTCGAGCACAGCTGGCTGATCGTCGAAATGGCCGATCTTCGATTCCGTCTTGCCGATCCGGCCGCGGATCTCGGGCATAAGGCGCGTGGCGACGGCGCGGCGTTTCTCGGCATCGGCCGAAGAGGCGACCGAGCCGCCGAAGATCGCCTTGCCTTCGGTTTCCTTGGCGAACCAGGCGATCGCCTTGTTGATGATCTCGAGCGTCAGCTCGTAGCAATCCTTGGCGTTGTCGGCCCAGGTGAACAGCCCGTGGCTTTCCAGCACGACGCCCTTGGCGTTCGGGTTCTCATTGGCGAATTTCGACAGCCAGAGGCCGAGTTCGAAGCCGGGGCGCTTCCAGGGCAGCCAGCCGATCTCGTCGCCATAGATCGCCTTGGTCAGCTCCTTCGAATTCTTCGAAGCAGCGATGGCGATGATCGCGTCGGGATGCATGTGGTCGACATGCTTGTACGGCACATAGGCGTGCAGAGGCGTATCGATCGAGGCGGCGCGCGGGTTGAGATTATAGGTGCAGTGCGGCAGCAGGCCGACCATTTCGTCCTCATAGGCGAGGCCGCGATAGATGCCCTTCAGCGCTTCAAGCTTCGACTGGTAGAGCGTCGCGAAGCCGTCGAGCTTGATCGAGCCGACATCGCCGCCCGAACCCTTGACCCAGAGCACGGTGACGTCCTCGCCGGTGAGCGGATCCTTCTCCGTCACCTTGGCCGACGTGTTGCCGCCGCCGAAATTCGTGATGCGCTTGTCGGAGCCGAGGAGATTGGAACGATACAGCAGGAGCTCGGACTCATTCATTCCGGCCGCCGTGGCATCGTCCCAGCGATTGTCGAGAAGGAGTGAAGTGCCTGTCATGATCGGAAATGCCTGTTTTCGGAGCCAGGCCGGCTGGCGCCTCGCCCGGCCGACACGCAAAGACGCGCCGCGACGGATGCCGGGCGGGTTGAATGCTCCAGCTTTCTCAGGCGAACGCGACCTTGTCAATCATGAGCGATCACAAACAATCATATTGCGTCGCAATATGCCTAAATATCCGGCTGCTGCGGCGCGATATCCCTGTGCTGCGACGCGGTATAAGTGGTTTTGATCGAAATTGATTGACAAGGCTTCACCTGCCTGCAAGATCAACCGGTCTGGGAGGGCACATGCACGAAATCGAGCGCCAGCGGATCATTCTGAGCGAGATCGCCGACCGCCCGGTCGTGACGGTCGGCCAGTTGGTCGAGCTGACGGGCGCCTCCGAGGCGACCATCCGACGCGACATCAACGCACTCCACCAGGACGGCAAGCTGCACAAGGTGCGCGGCGGCGCCGAGGCGCTGCATCCGCCGCAGCTGGTTGGCATCGGCGGGCGCCACTTCGCGGTCAGCGAAGAGATGAACGTCGCCCAGAAGCGCGCCATCGCAAAGGCGGCGGTCGATCTTTGCGAGGATGGCGATTCCATCATCATCAATGGCGGCACCACCACCTTTCAGATGGTGGATCATCTCGCCAGCCGCCGCATGCAGATCCTGACCAATTCCTTCGCCATCGCCGAAACGCTGGTCCGCACCTCGAAGAACACGATCATCCTGCCGGGCGGCGCCGTCTATCGCGAGCAGAGCCTGATCCTGTCGCCGTTCGAGAACGACGTGACGCGGAATTTCTATGCCCGGCGGATGTTCATGAGCGCGCAGGGCGTCAGCCCGATCGGCATCATGGAAGGCGATCCGCTGCTCATTCAGGCCGAGCAGAAGCTGATCAACCAGGCCGACGAGCTGATCCTGCTGCTGGATTCGTCAAAATTCGAGCGGCGATCCTCGCTCATCCTCTGCGCGCTCGACCGCGTCGGCATGATCATCACGGACAATGGCATCAAGAATAGCGACGCCAAGCTGATCGGCGAGGCCGGCGTGCGCCTGCTGGTCGTCGAGCCCGATCCGACCGAAGTCTCCGAGGCAATGGGAACGCCATGACCACGACCCTCGCAACGGACGACGCGTCGGCGATGCCACTCGTCCAGCTCCGCAACATCTCGAAGACCTTCGCCGGCATCAAGGTTCTGAAGAATGTCGATTTCGACGTTCGCAGCGGCGAGGTTCACGCGCTGCTCGGCGAGAATGGCGCTGGAAAATCGACGCTGATCAAGATCCTCTCCGGCTTCCACCATCCGGACGAGGGCGGCGAGATCGTCGTCAACGGCGCGCCGGTCGCCTTCTCGGCGCCGCGCGACGCCCGCAGTGCCGGCATAGCGACGGTCTATCAGGAATTGCTGCTGTTTCCGGACATGACGGTCGCCGAGAACATCTTCATCGGCCACGCGCCGCGCGCCGGCTTCGCACTCGACTGGAACGAGATGCGCCGCCGCGCCCGCGCCCTTCTCGATGATTTAGATAGCCCCGACCTCGACGTCGATGCCCGGGTCGGCGGCCTTTCGGTCGCCAATCGGCAGCGCGTCGAAATCGCCAAGGCGCTGTCGCAGGACGCGCGGCTCCTCATCATGGACGAGCCGACCGCCTCGCTGGCCGACGCCGATGTGCGGCGGCTGCTGGATGTCGTCCGGCGGCTCAGGGAGCGTGGCGTCGCCATCATCTATATCAGCCACCGCATGCCCGAGATCTTCGCGCTGGCCGACCGCGTCACGGTGCTTCGCGATGGCGCGCTGATCGGAACGCGGCCGATCGCCGAAGTCGACGATGCCGCCCTCGTCTCCATGATGGTCGGCCGGTCGATCGACCAGTTGTTCCCGAAAGTCACGGTGCCGATCGGCGCACCGGTGCTCGAGCTCCGCAACGTCTCGTTCAAGGACGAGGTCAGGGACATCTCGCTCGTGCTCCGCGCCGGCGAGATCCTCGGCATCGCCGGCCTTGTCGGATCGGGACGCACCGAACTCGCGCTAACCATCTTCGGCATCACCCCCGCCACATCGGGCGAAATCCTTCTCAACGGGTCGCCGGTCGTGATCCGGAGCCCCGAGCAGGCACGCGACATCGGGATCGCCTATGTGCCGGAGGATCGCGGGCTGCAGGGCCTCGTCAAGGCCCAGACCATCCGCGAAAACGTCTCCATGGCGCTGCTCTCGCGCATCTCGAAGGCCTCGATCGTCAACCGGGCGCTCGAATCCAGCATGGCTCGCGATGCCATCACCCGTTTCGGCATCCGCGCCCGTGGCCCCGAGCAGCGCGCCGGCCAGCTTTCCGGCGGCAACCAGCAGAAGGTCGTGCTCGCCAAATGGGTCGCGACCAATCCGAAGGTGCTCATCATGGATGAACCGACGCGCGGCATCGATGTCGGCGCCAAGTCGGAAATCCATGCCCTGATGTGCAAGCTCGCCGGGGAAGGTCTCGCGGTGATCATGATTTCGAGCGAACTGCCGGAAGTGCTCGGCATGAGCGATCGCATTCTCGTCATGAATGGTGGCCGCATGGTCAAGACCTTCGACCGCAGCGAAGCGACGCCGGATGTCGTCGGCGCCGCGATGACCCATGCCGGCGCAGCCCATGCCCGCGCCGAACAGGCAGGGAGCGCGGCATGAGCCTCGATATCGCCGCGCCCCGCCGGTCGGCCTCGACGGGTATCTTCGCCCGGACGATCAGCACCTATGGCCAGGAATTCATCATCCTCGCCGCCATCGTCGCGTTGTTCGTGGTCGTGGGGCTGATCGCGCCCCGCTTCGTCAGCCAGACCAATCTCACCAGCATCTTCAGTGGCAATGCCTATATCGCCGTCGCGGCGATCGGCATGTCGATGGTGATCATCTCGGGCCATATCGACGTTTCCGTCGGATCGCTGATCGGCGTGCTCGCCACGATCGCCGGAACGCTCGCGGTCAACGGCTATCCGATCTGGTTCGCCTGGTGCGCGCCGATCGCGGTCGGCATGGTCATCACCTCGCTGATTGGTGTGCTCGTTGCCTATGTGCGCATCCCTTCGATCGTGGTCACGCTCGGCATGCTGTCCATTCTCAAGGGCGGCCTGATCAGCGTGACCGGCGGCGCCTGGATCACCAACCTGCCGCCGGACTTCCTGATCGCGCAGTTCCGCCTGTTCGGCGTGCCCTCGCCGGTCTGGTTCATGCTCGGCCTGACGCTCGTCGCGGCGATCTTCATGCGCTACACCGCCTTCGGCCGGTCGATCTATGCGATCGGCGGCAATGCCGAGGCGGCGCGTGTTGCGGGCATCCGCGTTGAGCGCCAGACGGTCGCGATCTTCGCCATCCACGGCTTCTTCGCGGGGATCGCGGCGATCCTGTTCGCGACGCAGCTACAGGTCATTCAGTCGACTGTACCAGCCGGCCTCGAACTCACCGTCATCACCGCCTCGGTGGTCGGCGGTGTCTCGATCCTCGGCGGAACCGGCACCGTCGTCGGCTCGACACTCGCCGCCATTCTCTTCGCCGCGATCGGCTCCTCGCTGATCTTCCTCAATGTCTCGGCCTATTGGCTGCGCTCGGTGCAGGGTCTCCTGATCCTCGCCACCGTTCTCGCCGACATGGCCCGCCGCCGCGGGGTCAAGTGATCGCCATGACCATGACGCTCCGTTCCTTCCTGCGCCACGAGGCGGTGCTCGGCCTGATGCTGGTCATCGTGCTGTTCCTGCTGGCCCAGCAGTCCGACAAGTTCTTCACGACGGCCAACATCCTGAATCAGGGTCGCCTGATGACGGAAGTCGGCCTGATCGCGCTGCCGATGACCTTCGTCATCATCACCGGCGGCATCGATCTGTCGGTCGGATCGATCCTCGGCCTCTGCGCCATCCTGCTCGGCGTCTTCTGGCATAATCTCGGCCTGCCGCTGCCGGTCGCCATGGTGCTGGCGATCGTCGTCGGCGGCATCGCCGGTCTCGTCAACGGGCTGATCATCACGCGCTTCAAGGTGCCGCCGCTGATCGCGACGCTCGCGACCTTGGCGCTCTATCGCGGCCTTGCGGAGGGCATCAGCCAGGCACGGTCCGTGCGCGGCTATCCGGACTGGTTCTTCGTGCTCGGCCAGGGCGAAGTGCTCGGTGTGCCGACCCAGCTCTGGATTCTCGTGATCTTCGCGATCATCGCCGCCGCCATCCTTGGCCTCACCACCTTCGGCCGCGCCACCTATGCCGTCGGCGCCAACGAGACCGCCGCGCGCTTCTCGGGCATCAATGTCGATCGCACCAAGCTGCTGATCTATACCGGCGCCGGCCTCATCTCGGGCCTCGCCGCGGTGATCTTCGTCTCGCGCGTCTCGACGACGCGCTCCGACATGGGCACGGGCGTGGAGCTCGACGTCATCACGGCGGTGGTGCTCGGCGGCACGTCGATCTTCGGCGGGCGCGGCACCATCATCGGCACGGCGGTCGGCCTGATCCTCGTGCAGGCACTCAAGAACGGTCTCGCCCTTTCGGGCGTCAAGGGCGACGGCACGATCGTCGTCATCGGCCTTGTCCTGATCCTCGCCATCCTGGCGACCAACCTCTTCAGCCGCAACGGCGACGGCTGATCGCATACCGACTGCGGAAGAAGGAGCCTCGCCGACAACGGCTCCACCGAAACATGTTCGAGGAGGAGATGAACATGAAGAAGACATTGTTGCTCGCAGCTGGCCTGGTCCTGGCCAGCTCGGCGTCCTACGCGGCGACCTGGACCGGCGGCGACGAGCTGCCGACCAATCCGCTCGCTTGCGACGCCACCCCCGGCACCGTCTCCGCCAAGCCATATGATGGCGGCGTCCCGACCAATCCGCCGGATCGCAAGGACAAGAAGATCACCGTCGTCGACATTCCGAAGCTGATCGGCATCGGCTATTTCAATGCCACGTCGAAGGGCATCGCCGACGCCGCCAAGGAACTTGGCAACATGGATGCCAAGACCGACGGCCCGACCAAGGCCAATATCGACGAGCAGATCACCTTCATCGACAACTACGTGACCTCGGGCGTCGATGGCATCCTGTTCGCCGCCAATGATCCCGTCGCGATCGCACCCGTGCTGAAGAAGGCACTCGCGGCCGGCATCAATGTCGTCGGCTACGACGCCAATTCTACCCCCGACGCCCGCCAGTGGTTCGTCAACCAGGCCGAGTTCAACGGCATCGGCAAGGCGATGATCGATTCGCTCGCCAAGGAAATCGGCGAGGACGGTTCGTTCGCCATCGTCACCTCGACCTTCACCACGCCGAACCAGGCGCGCTGGATCGCCGAGATGGGCGCCTATGCCGAGAAGTGCCATCCCAACCTGAAGTGGCTGGAGACGGTCGAGGCCCAGGAGGACAACGTCCTTTCGTTCAACCAGGCCACCACGCTGATCAACAAGTATGGTGACCAGCTGAAGGGCATCGTCGGCATGACCTCAGTCGCGACCCCGGCTTCGGCCGAGGCGGTGACGCAGGCCGGCCAGTGCGGCAAGGTCGCCGTCGTCGGCCTCGCCACGCCGAACGCGATGAAGCCTTATGTCGAAAAGGACTGCGTCAAGTCGGTCGTCCTGTGGAACCCCGTCGATCTCGGCTATGCAGCGGCCTATGTGCTGCGCGCCGCGGCTGACGGCACGCTGAAGCCGGGCGACACGTCCGTGAAGGCCGGCAAGCTCGGCGAACTGCAGGTCGTCAACGGCTCCGAGATCCTGCTCGGCGCGCCGTTCGTGTTCGACAAGGCCAATATCGGCCAGTTCGACTTCTAGTTCGGATCGACCACCGCGCGAGGCATGGCGAACCCATGCCTCGCGTTTCCATGTCAGCCAGATGCGGAGAAGGGATGTGGCCGGTCCATCGCGCCTCGAAGCGCTCGTCGCCCTGTCGGCTCGCCTCGGCCGCGACCCTTTGAAGACGCAGGCCGCAGGCGGGAATACCTCGCTGAAGCAAGGTGATGCCCTCTGGATCAAGGCTTCCGGCACCTGGCTTGCCGAGGCCGAGACGCGCGACATCTTCCTGCCGGTCGCGCTTGCGCCGCTTCGAGCCGCCATCGCGGCCAATGACTCGCGCGCCGCCAAGGCGACCGATTTCGTCGTCGCGGAGGACAATCCGCTCGGGCTTCGTCCCTCGGTCGAGACATCGGTGCACGCTGTCTTCTCATTCGCCGCCGTGCTGCATGTCCACTGCATCGAGACCGTGGCGCTCGCCGTCCGCACGGATGCGGCCGCGGTGATCGCCGACCGTCTCCGATCGCTCGACGATGTCGCCCACTGCCATATCCCCTACCTGAAGCCCGGCCTTCCGCTCGCCCGCGCCATCCAGTCCGCAGCACGACCCGGCACCAATGTCGTGACGCTCGGCAATCACGGCCTCATCGTCGCGGCGGATGATGTCGAGGCGGCCGGCGAACTGCTCGGTCGCGTCTCGAAGGCGCTCGCCAGCCCCGCACGCGCCGCGCCCGAGGCGGACACTGCGGCGCTCGCCGCGCTTGCCGATGGCTCCGACTGGCGGCTGCCCGCCGATCCCTTGGCGCATGCCACCGCGACTGACCCGATCCGGCTCGCGATCGCGCTGACGGGTTCGCTCTATCCAGATCACGTCGTCTTTCTCGGCAGCGCCGTCGCGGTCCTTCCCGAGGACACCAGGCCGGCCGATTTCACCAGCCTCGCAGCCGTGCCGCAGATGTTGCTGGCCGTTCCGGGCAAAGGCGTCCTGATCCATCGCGACGTCCTGCGCGGCGGCGACGATCTCGCCCGGGCGCTGGCCGAGGTGACGGGCCGGATCGCCGAGAACACGGCGCTGCGCGTTCTTACGACCGATGAGGAGCGTGAATTGTTCAACTGGGACGCCGAGATTTACCGGCGCGCGCTCGCCGCAACAGCCACAGCCTCACCGCAATCATGACGGCGAAACCGGCCGCTATCGCCGTCCTCGACATCGGCAAGTCGAATACCAAGCTCGCGCTCATCGATCGCGGCAGCCGCGCTATCCTGTCGATCAGCACGATGAAGAATATCGTGCGCGCCGGGCCGCCCTACCCGCATTTCGATGTCGAGACGATCTGGGCATGGCTGATCGATGGCCTCGCCGAGGTGAGCGCGACCATCGATGTCGAGGTCATCGCCGTCACGACGCATGGCGCCGCGATCGCGGTGCTGGACGAGGACGGTCTGGCGCTTCCCGTGCTCGACTATGAGCATCCCGGACCGGACGCCGTGGCGGAGTCCTACCGCGCGGTGCGCGGTGATTTCACCGAGATTCTGTCGCCCGACCTGCCTGGCGGTCTCAATGCCGGACGCCAACTCTTCTGGCTCGCGCGGACCTTTCCAGACGATTTTTCCCGGGCAACAACGATCCTGCCCTATCCGCAATATTGGGTCTGGCGGCTGACGGGCCGGCGCGTCGCCGAGCCGACCTCGTTCGGCGCCCATTCCGACCTCTGGAATGCCACCGCCGCGAGCTATTCCAGCCTTGCCATGCGCGAGGGCTGGGCGGATCTGTTTCCGCCCCGGATCGCGCCCTGGGACGACGTCGGCCCCGTCCGGCCCGAGATTGCCGCGGCCGCGCGGCTGCCGGCGCGCTGCCGCGTCGTCGCCGGCATCCATGACAGCAATGCCAGCCTACTGCCGCATATCCTTTCGCGCCCGCTGCCCTTCGCCGTCATATCGACCGGCACCTGGATGATCACGTTTGCCGCTGGCGGCCGCCTCGACCGCCTCGACCCGACCCGCGGCGGCCTCGCTTATGTCGATGCCTTCGCGAGGCCGGTGCCATCCACCATGTCGATGACGGGTCGCGAATTCGAGATCCTGACCGGTGGGCGCGCGAGCGCTCCGAGCGACGATGAGATCGCCCGTATTCTCGACGAACGGATCATGGCGCTGCCCAGCTTCGTTCCGGGCGCCGGCCCCTATGGCCAGCGACAGGGCCGCTGGTCGCATGATCCCGAAACGCTCACGGATGGCGAGCGGACGGCCGCCGCGAGCCTCTACGCCGCCCTTGTCGCCGACACGTCGCTGCGGCTTGCCGGCGCTGAAGGTCCCGTCCTGATCGAAGGCCCGCTGGCCAAGAGCCCGCTCTTCCTTGCGGCGCTCGCGGTGCTGGTCGAGCGACCCGTGATCGGGCGTCCCGACGCCACTGGCACGACGGAAGGCGCAGCGCTCCTCGCCGACGGGCCCGAACGCGCGCGGCAGGGCGCCGCCGATCCCGCACCGGCGGCTCCGCTTGGCGGCAGCTTTGCAGCCTATGCGGCGGACTGGCGGGCCGCAGCCGGCGACTGACGATCCGCTGCGGCGACGCCGCGTCCGAATCCGGCTATCCTGCCCCCTCGTTTCACGGCAAGCAGGTTCCAATGTCGCTTCCCGAAAGCACCGTCGTCCTCGATATCGGCAAGACCAACGCCAAGCTGGCGCTGGTCGATGCCGCGACGCGCGCGATCATCGACATCCGCACGACGGCGAACGAGGTTCTCCGCGACGGGCTCTATCCACATTTCGACACGGACCGGCTCTGGTCGTGGATCGTCGCCGGCCTGAAGGACTTTTCCGCCAAGGGCACCGTCCGCTGCATTTCGACGACAACGCATGGCGCCGCCATCGCGATCGTCGGGCCGGACGGTCTGGTGCTGCCGATCCTCGACTATGAATATGCGGGCCCCTCTTCGATCGACGAGGCCTATCGACCGCTTCGGGGCGCGTTCTGGGAAACGCTGTCGCCCGATCTGCCGGGCGGGCTCAATGCCGGCAGGCAGCTCTATTGGCTCGAGGAGACATTTCCCTCAGCCTTTGGCCGCGCCAAGGCCATCCTGCCCTATCCGCAATATTGGGTCTGGCGGCTCAGCGGCGCCCTGGTCAGCGAGCCGACCTCGCTCGGTTGCCACAGCGATCTCTGGAATCCCGAAGCCGGTACATTCTCCCGCCTCGCCGAGGATCGCGGCTGGTCCAAGCTGATTCCGCCGGTCGTGCATCCGTGGGATACCGCCGGGACCCTTCGCCCGGCGCTCGCCGAAAAGACCGGGCTGCCGGCGGATTGCCGCGTCGTCGCCGGCATCCATGACAGCAATGCCAGCCTGCTGCCGCATATCCTGCGGCGCAGAACGCCGTTCACCGTGCTCTCGACGGGCACATGGCTGATCGTGTTCGCGCTCGGCGGCTCGATGGCCCATCTCGACCCGGCGCGCGATTGCCTCGCCAATGTCGACGCCTTCGGCCGGCCGGTGCCCTCTGCGCGCTTCATGGCCGGGCGCGAGTTCGAGCGCCTGACCGAGGGCGCCAAGGCCGAATCTAGCGAAGACGACATCGCGTCTGTTGTTGCCAAGGGCGCGATGGCCCTCCCCTCCTTTGCCCCGGGCACCGGCCCCTATGCCTTCCTGGAAGGCCGCTGGACCGTCGATCCGGCGACGTTGACACCGAGCGAACGGATCGCCGCGGCAAGCCTTTATTGCGCGCTGGTCGCGAGCACATGCATGACGCTGACAAGCGCAGCCGGGCCGATCATCGTCGAGGGGCCATTGTCGCGGAACCGCCTCTTCCTGTCGGCGCTCGCCACGATCGCCGACCGCCCCGTCATCGCGCGCGCCGACGCGACCGGCACGACGGAAGGGGCGGCGCTGCTTGCCGACGGCCCTGACGGCGCCGGGCCGGGCGCCCCGGATCCCGCGCCGACGGCGCCGCTTGCGACCGACATTGCAGCCTATGTCGCCGCCTGGCGCGCAGCGCTCGACTGAGACGCCGGCGCGACAGCCCCGCGCCCTTCATGCTACTTGATGTTCAATCAACTACTGGGGGAGCCCGATGATGTCGCGCAGAGGCTTGTCAATCATCGCGGGGGCGGCCACATCCGTCCTCGTCCTGCCGGGCGCCTTCGCGCAGACCGTTCACTCAGCACCGGTCACCCGCGCCGAGGTCGAGGCGGTCCTGCCGCAGTTCGAGCAACTCGTCCAGCAGGCCATTACGGACGGTCAGGTTCCCGGTCTTTCGATTGCCATCGTCGCCGAGGACCAGGTCGTCTATCTCAAGGGCTTCGGCCTCCGCGAAGTCGGCAAGCCCGAGACGGTCGACGCCGACACCGTCTTCCAGCTTGCTTCGTTCTCGAAGCCGATCTCCTCCACGGTGGTGGCCGCGGTCGTCGGCGATGGCAAGATCAGCTGGGATGCGAAGATCGCCGATCTCGATCCGTCGTTCCGCCTGTCCGAGGCGTGGCCGAGCGCAAATCTGACCGTCACCGATCTCTTTTCACATCGCAGCGGCCTGCCGGGCGATGCCGGCAACGAGCTCGAAAGCCTCGGTTTCGACCAGAAGACCATTCTGGAACGCCTCGGCCAGGTGCCGCTCAATGGCTTCCGCTCGAATTACTCCTACAGCAATTTCGGGATCACCGAGGGTGCGGTCGCCGTGGCGAAGGCGGAAGGGCAGGATTGGGCCGATCTGGCGGAAGAACGGCTCTACAAGCCGCTCGGCATGACGGCTACCTCCTCGCGCTATGCCGATTTCCTGAAGCAGCCGGACCGCGCCAGCCTGCATGTCGGCGCGATCGGCGCGTGGAAGCCGGGGCCGGCCCGTGAACCGGATGCGCAAGCGCCGGCCGGCGGCGTTTCCTCGACCGCCCGCGATCTCACAAAATGGCTGCGGCTCGAACTTTCGGGCGGCAGTTTCGATGGCAAGCCGCTGATCAATGCCGAGGCGCTCGCGGCGACGCATGTCCCGCTGATGCAGCGTGGCAAGAACCCGATCACCGGTGCGGCTTCTTTCTATGGCCGCGGCTGGAATGTCGAATTCGGCCGCTACGGCCTCTCCTGGGGCCATGCCGGCGCCTTCAGCAATGGCGCGCGCACGCTTGTCAGCATCCTGCCGGAGCGCGGGATCGGCGTCATCGTGCTCGCCAATGCCTTCCCGACCGGACTGCCCGAGGGCCTCGCCGACTCACTGTTCGACCTGATCTTCACCGGCAAGGTCCAGGAGGACTGGATCAAGAATTGGGATACGGCCTATGCAGGGCTCTACGGCCCGATGATGGAGGCCGGCAAGGCGCGCTTCGCCCATCCGCCGGCGAATGCCGGTGCGGCCCTTCCGAACGAGGCCTATGAGGGCCGCTATGCCAATGCCTATTTCGGAACGGCGGTCGTGAGCGCCGACAAGGATGGACTGACGCTTGGCCTCGGTCCTACCGGGGAGACACGCTTTCCGCTCACGCATTTCGACCGCGACCTGTTTCTGATGTATCCCGCGCCGGAAATGCCCGAATTCCCGTCAGCGGTGACCTTCAGCATCGGTTCCAACGGCAAAGCCGCGTCGATCCAGATCGAGAGCCTAGACGATCTCGGCTTCGGCACCTTGAAGCGCGTCGACTGACGACAGCCATACATTAATGTTTGGATGACAGTCGGGTTTCACGAATTCCGTTGATCGCAGCGATCGGCCAAGGTGGCTCATCGCCCACTTCAACGGAGTTCCCGATGCCAACCGCCAATCCGTCCTTCAGCCCCGCCGTCGCCGGCATCCCGCGACGCCTGTTGCAGGCCGAGGGCGCCGCCTTGCTGGCGGCCGTTGTCATCGCGTATGCCTATCTCGGCGGCAACTGGATCGTCTTCGCCGCGCTGTTCCTCGCGCCCGATCTCGCAATGCTCGGCTATCTCGGCGGAAACCGGGTCGGCGCGGCACTCTACAACGCTGTCCACACGACGCTTGCCGCCTTCGCGCTCGGCGCGGCTGGCTATCTCCTCGGCGCAGGCTGGGCCATCGATGGCGCGCTGATCCTCGCCGCCCATATCGGCTTCGACCGCATGCTCGGCTACGGCCTCAAATACGGCACCGCCTTCGGCGACACCCATCTCGGTTCGAAGGGCAAAAGGCCCTAATCCCCTTCGCGCCGGATCGTTTCGAGCGCTTCGAGACGTGCGCGGCCTTCGGCGCCGCGGGCGGTGGCGACGGCGGCGAGGAGGGCCTCGGTGATCAGCATCAGGCCAGCGCCGGAGTCCCAAACGGATGGCGCGGCGACGTGGGCGGGGAGCACATGGCGCGCCACCTTCGAGATCGGCGAAAGCCACTGGTCGGTTACGAGCACGACGCTGGCGCCACGTGCTGCCGCCCGCTCTGCAAAATCGGCGAGATCGGATGAATAGCGGCGAATATCGAACAGCACGACCACGGCGCGCTTCCGGACGTCGAGCAGTTGATCGAGCCAAGCCACCGGCTGACCGGTCACGCGCCGCACATCTGGCCTGAGCACGCGGAGATGCACCGCCATATAGTCGGCGATCGGATCGGTGAAGCGCCCGCCGAGAAGGTGAACTGGACGACGCGGATCGGACAGAAGCGCCGCCACGGCCGCGAACTCGTCGCGCGGCACATTGGCAGCCGTAGCGCGCAGATTGTCGACCGAGGCCGCGGCAAAACCCGCCAGGGGGTCATCGGCATAGCGCTGAAGGCCCTTGGTCAGCGGCGTAGCCCGCCGCGCGGCCAATTCGGCCTTCAGTTCATCCTGAAAGGCGCCGTAGCTCGGAAAACCGAGCTTGGCGATCATGCGCAGCACGGTCGGCGCGCTGACCCCCGCCGCTTCGCCGAAGCGCGCCGCCGAATCCAGTCCCGCCATCGGGAAATCGGCCAACAGGCGCTGCGCCGCCCGCTTCTCGTTCGGCGTCATCCGCCCGAGATCCCGCCGCAGCCGTTCTGCGATCGAGGCGTCGCTGTCAGTCATCTCGTCGCCCTGCCCTGCGCACCCATCGCTCCATCATCACCCTCTGCCAATTCCGGAGGCATTTGACGCCTTCATTTCAGAATTGACGCAATCCAACGCTGCTGTAACGTATCGTTCAGTCGCCCGATACGTCAAAGCACGGATATCGGCCGGCAACCCTTTTTGCGGAGCCGTGGTCGGCATGTCGAGCCTTTCGACCCCAGGTCTGGCGATGAAGCACGGCGCCGACGACGCGCCGCTTGTCAGCCCCGACGAGCCTGCGCCCGTCGAGGTCATCGCCGCACGCGCCGATCCCTTCGTCTTTGTCTGCGAGCATGCCAGCAACCGGGTCCCGCGCGCGCTCGGTGATCTCGGCCTCCCGCCTGAGGCGTTTGAGCGCCATATCGCCTGGGATCCCGGCGCGGCGCTGCTGACGCGCGCCCTTGCCCGCCGTTTTGGCGGCGCGGCCGTGTTGCAGGCCTATTCGCGCCTCGTCATCGATTGCAACCGCGCGCCAGAGCTTCCCGACGCCATCACGCCGATTTCGGAAGACACGGCCATCCCAGGCAATGGCGACCTCACTTCCGCTGATCGCGCGCGCCGCATCGACGCGGTCTGGACGCCGTTTCATGCGGCAATCGACGCTATGATGGCAGGGCGCCGCATGGCAGGCCGGCCTACGGTTTTCGTTACGCTGCACTCCTTCACGCCGGTTTATCGAGGTGTTGCCCGGCCCTGGCATGTCGGCCTCATCGAGGCTGACGATCGCCGCCTCGCCGAGCCGATGCTGGCGGCGCTCGCGGCCGATCCGGCGCGCGTCGTCGGTGACAACCAGCCTTATTCGGCCAAGGACAATGTCGACTACACGATCCGTCGGCATGGCCGCGATCGCGACCTGCCGCATGTGATGATCGAAGTGCGCAATGACCTGCTGCGGACACCCTCCGACATCGAGGCCTGGACGCGGCGGCTCGGCGACGCGCTGGCCGCAGGCACGCGCGGCCTCGGCATCGATTTCAGCGAGGCCGCGGCAGACGGCTAGAGATTGGCCGGGCCTCGGCCCGTGCCGGACGCGGCGGTACCCTTGGCGCGAAGACCAGGGACCACCGGGACGACGGTGCCGACGACAGCACCGGGAACAGTTGATGTGGGGCATCGCCTGGCGGCGATCCGGGCAGGGCCGGATCAGGCCGGGTCAGCGACGGGAGCATGGCATGAGCGTGCGCGACAGCTACAGCGATCAGGACAAGAAGGCGGACATCCACGTCCTCCATTCCATGGGATATGCGCAGGAACTGGAGCGGCGGATGAGCCGCTTTTCCAACTTCGCGATCTCGTTCTCGATCATCTGCATTCTCTCGGGCGGCATCAATTCGCTCGCCCAGGCAACCTCCGGCGCCGGCGGCGCCGCGATCGGCATCGGCTGGCCGCTCGGCTGCCTGATCTCGGGCGTCTTCGCGCTGGCGATGGCGCAGATCTCCTCCGCCTATCCAACGGCCGGCGGGCTCTATCATTGGGGCTCGATCCTCGGCAACCGCTTCACCGGCTGGCTCACCGCCTGGTTCAACCTGCTCGGTCTCGTGACCGTGCTCGGCGCGATCAATGTCGGCACCTATTACTTCTTCGTCGGCGCCTTCGGGCCGACCTTCGGCTGGGTCGACAACACCACGGATCGCGTGCTGTTCCTCGTCGTCCTGACCGGCCTGCAGGCCCTGATCAACCACATGGGCATCGGCCTGACCGCGAAGCTGACCGACTTCTCCGGCTACCTCATCTTCGTCACGGCGCTGGTGCTGGCGATCGTCTGTCTGGTCGCGGCGCCAAGCTATGACTTCGCCCGTCTGTTCACCTTCGCCAACTATTCGGGCGAGGCGGGCGGCAATGTCTGGCCGTCAGTCTCGGGCTGGTGGGTGTTCCTGCTCGGCCTGCTGCTGCCGATCTATACCATCACCGGCTATGACGCCTCGGCCCACACCTCCGAGGAGACGGTGAAGGCCGCCCATTCCGTGCCGCGCGGCATGGTCATGTCGGTGGTTTGGGCGGCCGTGTTCGGCTACATCATGCTCTGCTCGTTCGTGCTGATGATCCCGAACATGGATGACGCGGCCAAGCAGGGCTGGAACGTCTTCTTCTGGGCCATGGACTCCCAGGTGAACCCGGTCGTGAAGACGATCCTCTACCTCGCCATCTTCGTCTCGCAGTTCCTGTGCGGCCTGGCGACGGTGACATCCGTCTCGCGCATGATCTTTGCCTTCTCGCGCGACGGCGGCCTGCCGGCGTCCAAGGCGCTATCGAAGGTCAGCCCGAAATTCCGCACGCCGGTTGCAGCGATCTGGACCGGCTCGATCCTCGCGGTGCTGTTCGTTTGGGGATCCTCTTTGGTCTCGATCGGCGACACCCCTGTTTATACGATCGTCGTCTCGTGCACTGTCATCTTCCTGTTCTTCTCGTTCGCCATTCCGATCGCCCTTGGCCTCTTCGCCTATGGCACCAGCAAGTGGCCTGCGATGGGGCCATGGAATCTCGGGCGAGGCTTGTTCACTCTGTTCGGACTGCTCTCCATCGTCGCGATGGTCCTGATCTTCGTCATCGGCATCCAGCCGCCGAACGAATGGGCGCTCTACATCACGATCGGCTTCCTGGTATTGGCCGCCATCGTCTGGTTCGTCTTCGAGAACCGTCGCTTCCAGGGCCCGCCGATCGGCGACATGATCGCCAAGCGCAAGGCCGCCATCGCCGCTGCTGAAAAGGCCGTCGGCGAAGCCTGATCGCGAACCCCGAAAACGCGGGAGGGGCCGATGCCCCTCCCCTCCACCGCTTCTGACAAGATGGAACATGCCGATGGCCGGAAACATGACGCTGAAGGAACTGGAGGCGGCGATCGCCAACGGCACGATCGACACGGTGATCGTGGCCTTCCCCGACATGCAGGGCCGGCTGATTGGCAAGCGTTTCACCGGCGCCTTCTTCCTCGACAGCGCGTTGCATGAAACCCATGCCTGCAACTATCTCCTCACCGTCGACATCGACATGGAGCCTGTGCCGGGATACCAGGCGGCGAGTTGGGAGAAGGGCTATGGCGACTTCGTTCTGAAGCCAGTCGTCTCATCACTGCGCCGCATTCCCTGGCTCGAAGGCACGGCTCTGATGCTCGCCGATGTCTGCGACCATCACGGCGACGATCTCGCGCACAGCCCGCGCGCCATGCTGAAGGCGCAGCTGAAGCGGCTTTCCGAGCGCGGCATGTCGGCCTTCTTCGCCTCAGAGCTCGAATTCTACGTCTTCGACGAGACCTTCGAGGGCGCGAGCGACAAGCGCTGGCGCGATTTGAAGACGATGGGCAATTACATCGAGGACTACAACATCCTCCAGACGACCAAGAACGAACCGCTGCTCCGGGCGATCCGCAACGGACTGATGGGTGCAGGCATTCCGGTCGAAAACTCCAAGGGCGAATGGGGTCCCGGCCAGGAAGAGGTGAATGTCCGTTATGCCGAGGCGCTGGAAATGGCGGACCAGCACGTCATCATGAAGAATGGCATCAAGGAGATCGCCCATCTCCAGAACCGCGCCGTCACCTTCATGGCGAAGTGGCGCTACGACCTTGCGGGCTCCTCTTCGCATATCCACTCCTCGCTCTGGGATGCCAAGGCGAAGAAGCCCCTGTTCATGGACGCGAAGGACCCGCTCGGCATGTCAGCGACCATGAAGTCGTGGCTGGCGGGTCATCTGAGGCATGCGAGCGAGATGACCTATTTCCTCGCGCCCTATATCAATTCCTACAAGCGCTTCCAGGTCGGCACCTTCGCGCCGACCAAGGCGGTGTGGTCGGTCGACAACCGGACGGCAGGCTATCGCGTCGTCGGCGAGGGCAAGTCGATCCGCACCGAATGCCGCATTGGTGGCGCCGACCTCAATCCTTACCTCGCCTTTGCCGCGCTGATCGCCGCCGGCCTCGCCGGCATGGACGAGAAGCTGCCGCTGGAAGCAGAATTCGCGGGCGATGCCTATGGCGCAGCCGGCATCCGCGAAGTGCCGAAGACCTTGCGCGACGCGCTGGCAGCGCTCGACGGCTCCGCGATGCTGCGTTCGGTGCTCGGCGACGCCGTGGTGGAGCACTATCTCCATACCGGCCGCTGGGAGCAGTTCGAATATGACCGCCGTATCACGGACTGGGAGTTGCAGCGCGGCTTCGAGAGGTATTGATTGCCGCCATCCGCGCCGACACATGCTTGGCGACACGACCTGATCGAGGCTCATCCATGAACGCCCCCGTCCTGAAGATCGTCACGCCGGTCGACGGCTCCATCTATGCCGAGCGCCCGCTCGCCAGCGAAGCTGATGTGCTCGCCGCGCTGGAACGCGCCAAGGCGGCGCAGCGCGCCTGGCGCAGCGCCAGCATGTCTGAGCGGCAGAAGATCGCCACCGCCTTTGTCGACGCCATGGTCGCCGAGAAGGACAAGGTGGCCGAACTGCTCGCCTGGCAGATGGGCCGGCCGATCCGCTACGGCCATGGCGAGATGCGCGGCTTCGAGGAGCGCGCGCGATACATGATCGAGATCGCGCCGGCGACGCTGGCCGATATCGATGTCGGCCCGAAGGAAGGTTTCAAGCGCTTCATCCGCCGCGAGCCGCTCGGTGTCTGCCTTAACCTGCCGGCCTGGAACTTCCCTTATATGACGGCGCTCAACGCGGTGCTGCCCGCCATCCTCGCCGGCAACACCGTCGTCATGAAGCATTCGAGCCAGACGGCGCTGGTTGCCGAGCATTTCGCCTCGGCCTTCGCCATGGGCGGGCTTTGGCCGGATGTTTTCCAGTATGTGAACATGTCGCATGAGGTGACCGACAAGGTCATCCGCTCCGGCCTCGTCGACCAGGTCGGCTTCACCGGTTCGACGGCGGGCGGCCGCCACATCATGGCATCGGTCGCCGGTGCCTCAAACTTCCCGGCGACGACGCTGGAACTCGGCGGCAAGGATCCGGCCTATGTCCGGCCGGATGTGAACCTTCCCTTCGCGATCGAGAACATCGTGGATGGCGGCTTCTTCAATTCCGGCCAGTCCTGCTGCGCCATGGAACGCGTCTATGTGCATGAAAGCGTCTATGACGCCTTCGTCGAGGGCGTGGTCGCAACCGTCAACGCCTACAAGCTTGGGAGCCCGACCGATCCGGCAACCACGCTCGGCCCGGTTGTGCGTGCGGAAGCCGCGCGGTTCATCAAGGCGCAGATCGACGAAGCCGTTCATGCCGGCGCGAAGCCGCTGATCGACGCTGCCCGGTTCCCGGAGGCATCGGAAGGCACCGCCTATCTGGCGCCGCAGGTTCTTGTCGGCGTCGACCATTCGATGCGCTTCATGACCGAGGAAACCTTCGGACCGGCCTTCGGCATCATGAAGGTCACCTCGGACGAGGAAGCGATCGGTCTTATGAACGACTCGCCCTTCGGCCTCACCGCCGCCATCTGGACCGAGGACGTCGAGGCCGCCGAGAGTATCGGCGACCGCATCGAGACCGGCACCGTCTATATGAACCGCTGCGACTTCCTCGATCCGGCCCTGCCCTGGGTCGGCGTCAAGCAGACCGGCCGCGGCGCGACCCTGTCGCGTGTCGGCTACGAGCATCTCACGCGGCCGAAGGCATTCCATCTGAGGACGAAAACAGACTGACCCCCTCCGCCGTCATGCCCGGGCTTGTCCCTGACATGACGGCGGATATCCCGATTCCACGGAGACCATGATGCTCGACCAATACGCCTCGCTGACCGCCAACTGGTCCTATCCGACAGCGATCCGCTTTGGCGCGGGGCGGATCAGCGAACTGGCTGACGCTGTGAAGGCGGCCGGCATCACCAGCCCGCTATTCGTCACCGATCCTGGCCTCGTTACGCTGCCGGTCGTTGCCAAGGCCCTCGGCGTGCTCGATGCCGCCGGTCTGGCCTACACCGTGTTCTCGAAGGTCGACGGCAACCCGACCCTCGCCAATCTCGATGACGGCCTTGCCGCCTATCGCGCTGGCGGCCATGACGGCGTCATTGCCTTCGGCGGCGGTTCCGGCATGGATATCGGCAAGACCATCGCCTTCATGGCCCGCCAGACGCGCCCCGTATGGGATTTCGAGGATCGCGAAGACTGGTGGACGCGCGCCGATCCGAACGGGATCGCCCCGATCGTCGCCGTACCGACCACGTCAGGGACCGGCTCGGAAGTCGGCCGTGCAGCGGTGATCACCGATCCCGCCGACCACACGAAAAAGATCATCTTCCATCCGAAGATGCAGCCGAAGATCGTGATCGAAGACCCCGAGCTGACCCTTGGACTGCCGCCGAAGATCACGGCCTGGACGGGCATGGATGCGCTCAGCCATTCGCTCGAGGCATGGTCGAGCCCGTTCTTCCATCCGCAGTCCGCCGGCATCGCGCTGGAAGGCATGCGCCTCGTCAAGGATTGGCTGCCGATCGCCGTCAAGGATGGCAGCCGGCTCGACGCGCGCTCCTATATGCTGATCGCCTCGTCGATGGGCGCTGTCGCCTTCCAGAAAGGCCTTGGTGCGATGCACGCGATGAGCCATCCCTGCTCCAGCTTGCGCGGCACGCATCATGGCCTGACCAATGCCGTCGTGATGCCCTATGTCCTTGCCCACAACGCGCCTGTGATCACCGACAAGCTGGCGGCGCTGGCGCGCTATCTCGACCTGCCGGGCCAGTCGGCGGCGAGCGTTATCGACTGGGTGCTGGCGCTCCGCGTGGAACTCGGCATTCCGCACACGCTGAAGGAGATCGGTGTCGACGAAAGCGTCCTCCCGGACGCTGCCAGGATGGCCGAGCACGACCCGTCGAATGGCGGCAATCCCATCGCGATCGGCGAAAAGGAATATGAAACGCTGTTCCGGCGCGCGATCGAAGGCACCGTCTGAGGATCCAGCCTCCGGCTACGCCGGACGGCTCTTTATATAATCGACGAAGGCCCGGAGCGGCGGCGGCACCAGCCGGCGCCCCGGAAAATACAGGAAGGGGCCGGTGAAGCTCAGCCACCAGTCCTCGAGTACGGGCTCAAGCGTACCGGCGTCGAGATGCGGGCGCAGCCAGGTTTCGAAAGCCGCGACGATGCCGACCCCGCCGAGCGCGATATCAATGGCAAGGCCGATCTCGCCCGCCGGCCGGATTTCGAACGGCCCCGGCGGATCGACATGCACGACCTCATCGCCACGCTGGAATTCCCACGGATGGCGCGCTCCGCTGGAAAAGCGGAAGCGCAGGCAGTCGTGGCCGAGAAGGTCGCGCGGATGGCTCGGCCTGCCCCGGCGATCGAGATAGGACGGCGCGGCGGCGACGGCAAAACGCTGCACGCGTGGACCGATCGGAACCGCGATCATGTCCTGCTCCAGCCGCTCGTCATAGCGGATGCCGGCGTCGCAGCCGGCGGCGATCAGATCGACGAAACTGTCCTCGGCCGTGATCTCCAACCGGATCTCGGGATAGGTGGCGAGAAAACCGGGCACGATCGCCGGCAGCACCAGCCGCACCGCCGCGACGGGGACATTGAGGCGGAGCGTGCCGGCGGGCCGGTCGCGATAGCCGTCGACGATGTCGAGCGCGGCCCGCACCTCGCCCAGCGCGGGCTCCAGCCGATCGAGCAGACCCTGTCCTGCCTCGGTGGCGCGCACGCTGCGCGTCGTGCGGTTGAGGAGGCGGAGGCCGAGTTGCTGTTCGAGTCGACGCACGGCCTCGCTGAGGCTCGATGCGCTCACGCCCTCGACGCGTGCGGCTTCACGGAAGCCGCCAGCCCGTGCGACAGCCACGAACGCATCGAGATCGCCGAGATCGGTCTTCATTGTTCGCCTTTCCGTACAGCCCGTGCGGACCGTGCATGATTATCGCGCAGCGGAGCAAGGCCTATCTCCGGGACGTCCTCACCGGAGATTGAGCATGAACCGAACCGACACCTCGACCACCTTCCGCCTCGGCGACCGCACCGTGAAGCGCATCGGCTACGGTGCGATGCAGCTGGCCGGGCCCGGTGTCTTCGGGCCGCCGCGCGATCATGCCGCCGCCTTGGCGGTCCTGCGCGCAGCCGTGGAAAGCGGCGTCGACCATATCGACACGGCCGATATCTACGGCCCGCACGTCACCAATCGTCTCATCCGCGAAGCGCTGCATCCTTATCCCGACAACCTCACCATCGTGACCAAGATTGGCGCACGGCGCGGCGAGGATGCGTCATGGAACGTGGCAGCCTCGCCGGCCGAGCTGGAAGAGCAGGTTCAGGAAAACCTCGCGAATCTCGGTCTTGACGTCCTCGAGGTCGTCAATCTGCGCCTGATGTTCTCGACGCACGGACCGGCCGAGGGCCCAATCGAGACTGCGGTCGAGACGCTTGCCGACATGAAGCGGCGCGGGTTGATCCGTCATATCGGCATCAGCAATGCGACCGCGGCGCAGGTCAAAACAGCACGAGCAATCACCGAAATCGTCTGCGTCCAGAATCTCTACAACATCGCTCATCGCGACGACGACGCACTGATCGACGCGCTCGCCAGCGATGGCATCGCCTATGTGCCGTTCTTCCCGCTCGGCGGCTTTTCGCCTCTGCAATCCTCGGCACTCTCCAATGTCGCGGCACAGCTCGGCGCCACGCCGATGCAGGTGGCACTGGCCTGGCTGCTTCAGCGCTCGCCGAACATCCTGCTGATCCCGGGCACCTCATCAACGGCGCATCTTTCGGAAAATCTCGCCGCCGGCGACCTCGTGCTGTCCGCTGATGTTCTCGCTGTGCTCGACGATATCGGTCTCGCCGCCACCGCACACTGATCGATCGCATCCGCTCGCTCTCCAGCGCTTGCATGAAAACGCTCAAGGCTTCAGAAATGCGCGGCCTTGAGCGAGGAGAAGCACGTGAGCCCCGACATCATCTGCATCGGCGAGCCGATGTTCGAGCTGAACCAGCCGAAGGGCGAGACCGTGTTTCATCCCGGCCATGGCGGCGATGCGTCCAACGCCGCCATCGCCGCCGCACGGCAGGAAGCCTCGGTTGGGATGCTGACGGCCATCGGCACCGACAGCTTCGGGCAGTCCTTCCTCGATCTCTGGATGATGGAAGGCGTCGATGCGAGTGCGGTGAAACGCGATGCCCACGCGCCGACCGGCCTCTATTTCGTGACGCATGGGCCTGACGGCCATGAGTTCACCTACCGGCGGGCAGGCTCGGCCGCGAGCCTTCTCGAGCCCGCCGAACTGCCCCTCGACTATATCCGCGGCGCGCGCATCCTGCATGCTTCCGGCATCAGCCAGGCGATCTCCGCGGCGGCAGCCGACGCGGTTTTCCTCGCGATGCACACGATCCGTGCGGCCGGAGGGCTTGTTTCCTACGATACCAATCTGCGGAGCCGGCTCTGGCCGATCGACCGCGCCCGCGCCGTCATCCATGCGGCGGCCAGCCTTGCCCATATCGTCAAGACAAGCATCGAGGATGCGACAGCGCTGACCGGGCTCACGGATCCCGGCAAGGTCGCCGATTTCTATCTCGGACACGGCGCCCGGATCGCCATCGTCACGCAGGGCGGCGCCGGAGCCCTGGTCGCGACGACCGAGCGGCGGCAGCAGATCGAGCCGATCCCCGTCCGGCCGCTCGACGCGACAGGCGCCGGCGATACGTTCGACGGCGCCTTTCTCGCGGAATATCTCGCCCATGGCGAGCCGTTCGCGGCCGCGGTTTATGCCAATGCGGCGGCTGGCCTTGCAACCGAGGGCTATGGCGCAGTGGCGCCGATGCCTCGGCGCGCCGCCGTCGAGGCGGCGCTCGCGGCGCGCTGACAACCCAGCGCGCCGACGCCTTGAACTAGCTGCCGCTCATGGCTGCGAGCAGTTGGCTCTCATTGTTCTGGAACATCTTCACATAGGTCGGGGCAGGCCCGTCCTTCGGCGAGAGAGCGTCGGAGAACAGCTCCCCGCCGACCTTGACGCTGCTTTCGCGGGCGATCTGGTCGATCAGGCGCGGATCGGTGATGTTCTCGACGAAGATCGCCTGGATATGCTCGTCCTTCACCTGCCGCACGATCTTGGCGACATCAGCCGCCGAGACGTCGGCTTCGGTCGAAAGCCCTTCCGGCGCGATGAACTGGATGTCATAGGCAGCGCCGAAATAGCCGAAGGCGTCATGGCTGGTCACGATGCGGCGCTTGGCCTCGGGCAGCTTCCCAAACTCGGCGGCCAGACGGTCATGGATGGTGGTGAGCTGTTCGTTGAGCGCATCGCCATTGCGCCTGTAGTCGCTTGCGTGAGCCGGATCGGCAGCCGAGAACCCGGCGACGATGTTGTTCACATAGAGAATGCCGTTGCGCGGATCCTGCCATGCATGCGGATCGATCGCCTTGCCGTCGGCGTTCTTCTCCAGTTCCTCGGCCTCATCGGCATCGCCCTGCCAGAGGCGCGGCTCGACGCCCTTTGAGGCGATCACGGTTTCGCCCTTGAAATTGGAAGCGGCGACCAGGCGCTGCATCCAATGCTCGAGGCCGAGCCCGTTCTCGACCAGCACTGCGGCCTCGCCGAGCGCCTTGGCATTTTGAGGGCTCGGCTCGAAGGTGTGCGCATCGCCATTCGGCCCGACCAGCGTCGTAACGTCGACAAGGTCGCCGCCGACTTCGGAGGCGAGATCGCCGAGAACCGAGAAGCTCGCGACGACCTTCAGCTTTTCAGCCGCGAAGGCAGGACTGGAGAGCCCTGCCGCAAGCGCTGCGGCGAGGAGGACTTTGGTAATCCGCATGGATAGCTCCGTTGCAGGAAGAAGAAACTAGCCCCTCAAATGCTGCGCTCGCAGCATCTGTCTCAGGAAACTGCCGTGCCGCCCCACCAGCAGCGACAGCGCATGGATGGCGCCGGCCGTCAGGATGATGGCGGGCGAGGTCGGCACGGCGACATGGTAGGAGACGACGAGACCGACATAGGACGAGACCACGGCGATCAGCGCGGATGCGATGATCTGACCGCCGATCGACTCGCTCCAGAAACGGCTGGATGCGGCCGGCAGGATGATCAGGCCAACCACCATCAGCGTCCCGAGCGCATTGAATCCGCCGACGAGATTGAGCACCACCAGCACCAGAAAGAGGAAATGCACGGCCCCGCCCGCGCCACCGACACTGCGCAGGAAGCCCGGATCGAAGCATTCCGCCACCAGCAGGCGGTAAACGAAAGCAAAGGCCAGGAACGTGACCGTCGCGATCGAGGCGATCAGGTAGATCGCCGCATCGTCGAGCGCGAGCACATTGCCGAACAGCACATGCAGCAGGTCGACATTCGAGCCTTTCAGCGAGACGATCAGCACACCGAGGCCGAGCGAGACCAGATAGAAGGACGCGAAACTCGCATCCTCCTTCAGCGGCGTGGTACGCGAGATGAACCCCGCCGCCAGCGCCACCGCAAGTCCGGCGACGACCCCGCCGAGCGTCATCGCGAACAGCGAGAAGCCCGAGAGCAGGAAGCCGATCGCCGCCCCGGGCAGGATGGCATGCGACATGACATCGCCCATCAGACTCATGCGCCGCAGCACCAGGAACACGCCGATCGGCGCTCCGGAAAGCGACAGCGCCAGGCAGCCGATCAGGGCACGCCGCATGAAGCCGAATTCGAGAAACGGCGCCACGAGCAGATTGAAGGTGGTCATGCTGCCGGACGCTCGCAAAGCTCGGCATCGCTATCGAACGCCTCGTCCAGCCCGCGCGAGCGGGCGATATTCGCCTCGGTCAGCACCTCGGAAGTCGGCCCCCACGCGATGGGGTCGCGGGCGATCAGCAGCGTCTTGGGAATGTGCTGCCGCACGGCATTGAAATCGTGCAGGACGGCGATGATGGTCCGGCCTTCCCTGTGCCAGCGGCCGACCAGCCCCAAAAGTGCATCGGCCGTTCGCCCGTCGATCGCGGCGAAGGGTTCGTCGAGCAGGATCAACCGGGCATCCTGAAGCAGAAGCCGCGCAAACAGCGCGCGCTGGAACTGGCCGCCGGAAAGGCTGCCGACCATGCGCTCCTCAAAACCCGAAAGACCGACCGCGTCGAGCGCCGCCTCGACCTCCCGAAGCAGCGCGGCGCCGATGCGCCGAAACGGACCGGTCCGCCGCCAGAGGCCCATCGCGGCAAGATCGAGGACCCGCATCGGAAAGCCGCGATCGAGCGCGGCCTGCTGCGGCAGATACGCGATATCGCTGCGGCGCGCGCCTGTCACCTCGATCGATCCGCCATCCGGCCGGACCAATCCGACAATGCCCTTGAGCAGGGTCGACTTGCCAGCGCCATTGGGGCCGACGACAGCGGTGAAGGAGCCGGGCGCAAAGGTGCCGGTGAGATGGTGCACGGCCGGGTGACGCCGATAGGACAGCGTCAGGTCGCGGCAATGGATGGCGGGGGACGAAGCCATGATCTCAGCGCACGGCCCAGAAGACGCCGATCCATACGAGACCGGCAAAGACGACGGCGAGACCGAGCCGATCGAGCACCGAGGCGAGGAACGGCGAAAACGTCTTGGCAGCCGCGTCGCTGTCATGCGCCTGAGAATGATTATGGGCATGATCGTGGTCACGATCCCCGCCAGCCTTCATCGCCGAACCAGCGGCAAAGCCGGTATTGCTTTCAATGGACAAGGCCTGCGGGCTCCGCATCTCGCATCTGTTGCGATACGTTATGTTATATCATTTCACTTCGTGCAAGGCCCAATTCGCCGCACGGCGCTCAAGTCTAGAATTGGAATAATTTCAATCAGTTGGATATTCTTGACTCAGGCCTTCAACAAGGCCAAACGTGCCTCCGAGCCGTGTGCCGGCCAATCGATGGAGACGGGACTGATGATCGGAAAGCTTCTTCTCGCCGCCTGCGCGGCTGCGGCCATCGCCGCGGCGACGCCGGCTTTCGCAGCCGACGGACCGACGCCTGAGGCCGTGCTGAAGACCTATGCCGACATTGCCGAGGCCAAGTATCAGGACTCGCTCGACGGCGCCGAGGCGCTCCGTGCCGCGGTCGGCGTCCTGATCGCCAATCCGTCTCCGGCGACACTGGCGCTTGCCCGCGATGCCTGGAAGGCCTCGCGCCCGGCCTATATGCAGGCCGAGGGCTATCGCTTCGCCAATACGGCGTCGGATGACCTCGACGGCGCAGTGAACGCCTGGCCGCTCGACGAAGGACTGATCGACTATGTCGACGCCAAGACCTATGGCGAAACGTCCGATTCCAATCCGCTCTATGCCGCCGACGTGATCGCCAACAAGCAGATCCAGATCGGTCCGGACAAGGTCGATGCCTCCACGATCACTCCCGAATTGCTGGCCAAGCTGCAGAGCGCGGGCGATGTCGAGGCGAATGTCGCGACCGGCTATCACGCCATCGAGTTCCTGCTCTGGGGCCAGGATCTCAACGGGACCGGACCGGGTGCCGGCAATCGGCCCGCAACCGACTATGACGTCAAGAACTGCACGCATGGCAATTGCGATCGCCGCGCCGATTATCTCCGCGTCGCGACGGACATGCTGATCGCTGACCTGCAGAAGGCAGTCGACGCCTGGCAGGTCGATGGTTCCGCCCGCAAGGAACTGGAAGCCAAGGGCGTCAATGGCGGTCTCGCGACGATCCTGACCGGCATCGGCTCGCTCTCCTATGGCGAGCTTGCCGGCGAGCGCATGAAGCTCGGCCTGTTGCTGCATGATCCGGAGGAAGAGCACGATTGCTTCTCCGACAACACGCATAACAGCCACTTCTTCGATGAGGTTGGCATCGTCTCGATCTGGAATGCCCGCTACACGCGTCCGGACGGCTCGCTCGTCGATGGCGCCAGCCTGCGCGATCTCGTCGCCGCGAAGAGCCCCGAAGCGGCAAAGCGCGTCGACGATGCCATGGCCGATGCGATGGCGAAGATGGGCGTCCTCAAGGCGACCGCGGATTCGGGCGAGATGGCCTATGACCAGATGATCGGTGCCGGCAACGACAAGGGCAACAAGATCGTGCAGGACGCGATCGACGGCCTGGTCGCCCAGACACGGGCGCTGGAATCGGTCGTCGCGCTCCTCGGAGTCGAGGTCAAGGTCGAGGGGTCCGACAGCCTGGATAATCCCGACGCCGTCGAGAAGTAAGCGGCAAGGACGGCTCGCGACTGCCATGGCGACACGCCACATGGACGGGCTCCATCGCCGAGCCTAGAGACAGTTCCGGCCGCCGAACCCGGCGGCCGGACCTAGAAAGCGGACACAAGCGATGCTCTCCCGCCGCTCCGTTCTCGTCGGTGCCGCCGCGCTCGCCGGCGCCGGGCTGTTCGGCCGCCCTGACGCGGCGCCCGCTTTCTCCCGCGCTTTGCCGCCGCCGCTGCCGCCTGGTCCCGAGACGACCGTTCGTCTCGATCTCACGGCGGCCGAGCGTCAGCTGGCCCTGCCCTGTTCGAACGGCCACGCGCTCCCGCTCTGGACCTTCACCGATCAGGCCACGCCGCCGATCGTCCGCCTGAAGCTCGGCCAGCGGCTCGACACGCATTTGATCAATGGCCTCACACGGCCGGGCGAGCATGTCTCGATCCACTGGCATGGCATTCGCCTGCCGAACGACCAGGACGGCGTGCCCTATCTGGTGCAGCAGCCCGTCGAACCCGGCGAAAGCTACGACTATTCCTTCGTGCCGCCCGATCCCGGCACTTTCTTCTTCCACACCCATTGCAACACCGTCGAGCAGCTCGGCCGCGGCCTGATGGGCCTCTTGATCATCGAGGGCGACGAAACCGAGCCCTATGACGCCGAGCGCATTCTCGCGGTGCGCGACTGGCGGCTGAACCCCGATCGATCCGGCTTCCTGCCATTCCTGACTTTGGAAGGCGCAGGCAAAGCCGGAACGTTCGGTACGGTGCGCAGCGTCAACGGCGCCAGCAATCCCGATATCGAAGTTCCCGCATCTGCCGATGTGCGGCTCCGCGTCCTCAATGTCGATCCGACCCGCGTGTCCGAGATCGGCTTTGACGGCGCAGATGCAGTGGTGGTTGCCATTGACGGCCTCGCCTGCCCGCCCTTCCCGCTGCGCTCCTGGAAAATGGGCCCGGCGATGCGGATCGATGTCGTGCTGCGCACGCCGGCCGATGGCGGCAGCGTGACGATGTTCGACTATTTCGCGGCGTCGCCAGTGCCTCTGGCGAGGCTCGTCGCGCGCGGCCCCGCGATCCGAACCCAGCGCTTCGATCCCGCGCCTCTGGCCGCCGCCCGCATCGCGCCACCAGACCTCGGCAAGGCCGAGCAGCAGCTTTTCACCTTTTCGGCGACCGCGACGGGTGCGGCGGTGGCGGACGCAGCGGGCGAAGATGGCGGCCCGCTTGGGCCGCTCTGCCTTTCGGCAGGCAGTCTCTGGGCGATCAACAAGCAGTCCTGGCCGGGTTCCGGCATGGACCGCCTGCCGCCGCCGATCGCGAGGTTCACACGCGGCACGACGTATCGCTGCACGCTCAAGAATGTGACGCCCCGCATGCACCCGATCCATGTGCATGGCCACAGCTTCACGGTGCTTCGCTCCAGCAAGCGGACGCTGCCGCCGCATTTTGCCGATACCGTGCTGCTGCTTCCGGAAGAGACGATCGAGGTCGCCTTCGTCGCCGACAATCCAGGGCGCTGGATGATGCATTGCCACATCATCGAGCATCAGGAGACCGGGATGATGGCCTGGTTCGAGGTTGCTTGAACATGCGCCGGGGCCGCCTGCTGCTGGCAGCGCTTCTCGTGCTGCCCGGCTTCGCGCTGGCCGATGGGCTCGAGCGCGCGATGGGCAAGGCGCTGTTCGATCGCCAGTGGGTCGCCGCCCCGTCCTCGACCCTGGCCAATGACGGGCTCGGGCCACTCTTCACCGAGAAGGGCTGCATCACCTGCCACACCGGCAAGGCGTTCTCGGCTCGATTGCAGGCTGCACCTGATGGCACCGTCACGGCGCACGGTCTCACAACCCGGCTCGGCAATGCGGATGGCCGGCCCGATCCCGTCTATGGTCGGCAGATCCAGCCACGCTCCGTGCCCGGCCTCGAAAGCGAAGGCACGGTGACCTACCGCGCGCATGAAGGCCTCCCGATGGCGGTCTCCTTCGCGCCGGCTTTCGGAGCGCTCGCGCCGGGCACCCGGCTTGGTCCGCGTCTCGCGCCGCCGCTCGCCGGCATCGGGCGCATCGCCTTGGTGGACGAGACCGCGATCCTTGCGCGCGAGGACCCGGACGATCGGAATGGAGACGGCATTTCCGGCCATGCCCGCCGCCTCGCGGATGGCTCGATCGGACGCTATGGCTGGAAGGCATCGGCGGCGACGCTCGATCAGCAGGTTGCCGATGCGTTCATGCTCGATATCGGCATGTCGAGCCCGCTCAGTCCCCATCCCTCAGGCGATTGCACGGCCGCCGAGGCGGCTTGCCGCGCGGCGCCGGATGGGCGCGATGCCAGCTTCGATGGCGAAGAGGTTTCGCAGCAAATGGTCGGCCTGATAACGGCCTATCTCGACGGGCTCGCCGCGCCGACCCCGCCGGCGACGGACGATCCTGCATTGGCGCTGTTCGCCGCGACCGGCTGCGCGGCGTGCCATGTCCCCTCGCTGCCGCGAACCGGCGGCGGCACCGTCGCGCTCTATAGCGACCTGCTGTTGCACGACATGGGACCGGACCTCGATGACGGCGTCGGCGAGCCTGGCGTGCGCTCGTCCGAATGGCGCACGGCGCCGCTGATCGCGCTTGCCCTTCGCCGCGATACCGAGACGCGCTATCTTCACGACGGCCGCGCCGCGACGGTGGACGCAGCGATCCGGGCGCATGGTGGCGAGGCGTCACGCGCCCGTGCCAATTACGGCGCATTATCGGCCGACGACCGCATGCGGCTGCTCTCTTTTCTGGACAGGCTATGATCGCGATTACCAAGAGGTTCCTGCTGCTTTCCCCATTGGCGCTTATGGCGCGCAAGGCGTTCGCCGCCGCAACCGGGGAACCTCAGGACCTTGGGCCCGAACCGCCGGTGGTGACCGTTGCGCCGACGCCGCTGACACCGGACGCGCTCAATGCCGTCACCAGGCGGGCCGTCGAGGACTTCATCATACCGGCCTACAAGGATCTTGCCGCCGCGACCGCAAAGCTAGTCGCCGCAATCGACGCGGCGGCACCTCAAGCCCCCGCCGCGCCGGACGACGCGACCCGCGCGGCGTTCTCGGCCGTCATTGCCGCCTTCGCCAAGGTCGATTTCCTGCGCTTCGGCCCTATGGCCGAGCAGGGCCGGCTCGAGAAGTTTTCCTATTATCCGGACCGGCACGGCACGGGTGCGCGCCAGCTCCGCCGCATGCTTGCGACCCCCGATCCGACCCAGCTGGAACCGGGGGCAGTGGCAAAGCTATCCGCCGCCGTGCAGGGCCTGCCCGCGCTGGAGAGCCTCATCTTCACGGCCGATAGCGACGCCGAGACCCGTGACTATCGATGGCGCCTCGCGGCTGCCATCGCAGGCAATCTCGACCAGATCGCGCGCGACACGCTCGACGGCTGGACGAAGCCGGGCGGCTGGCAGGCGCTGATGGAACAGCCAGGCGGCAGCAATATCGTCTATCGCGACGCCGAGGAGCCGGTGATCGAAATCCTGAAAGCGATCACCACCGGCCTGCTGCAGATCCGCGACCAGCGCATGCTGCCGGCACTCGGCGAAGACTTCGCCGCCGCCAAGCCGAACCGCGCCGCCTTCGTCGCCTCCGGCAATGCGCTCGCCTATCTGGCAGCTTCGGGCGCCGCGATCGAGGAAATCGCCCGCGCGGCTGATCTCTTCAGCCTGACGCCGACAGAGGCGCCAAAGCTCGGCGCCGCGAGCAGCGCCGGTTTCGCGGCTTATCGCGCCGGCATCACCGCGAGTCCCTCCTGGCAGGCGGCCTTTGCGAATGCCGCCAGCTACAAGCACCTGCGGGACGCCTTCGACGCCCTGAAGGCGCTGGAGGACCTCTACAGTTTCCGCTTCCCCGCCGAGGCCGGCATCTCGCCCGGCTTCAATGCCCTTGACGGCGACTGAGATGGCACAGCTGTTCCGCCGGATGCGCGAAGGTCTTGCCGCGGTGCTCGGCTTCGAGACGGAGTCCGGCGTCGCGGAACACGCTGTCTTCCTGAGTTCCGTCCGCGTCGGCCCGCGCCAGCATGCCTTGCTTCTCATCGACGAGCACGGCCGCGAGATCGGCCGCATGCCGCTCGCTGGTCGCGGCCATGACATTGCGGTCGACGCCGCCCATCATCGCGTCGCCGTCTTCGCGAGGCGCCCTGGTTATTTCGCCGTCGTCGTCGATGGGCGCAACCTGACCCCGCTCGCCACCATCCGCCCGCCCGAGGGTCATCATTTTTTCGGCCACGGCGCATTTTCGGCCGACGGACGTCTGCTCTACACGACAGAGAATGTCTTCACCGGTGAGCAGCCGCGCGGCGTGATCGGTGTCTATGACGCATCCGGCGGCTATGGCCGGATCGGCGAATTCGAAACGCACGGCATGGATTCGCATGAAATCCTGCTGGCGCCCGATGGCCGCACGCTGGTTGTCGCCAATGGCGGCATCGAGACCCATCCGGAGTTCGGCCGTCAGAAGCTCAATGTTGCGGATATGCGGCCCTCGATCGTGCGCATCGACAGCGCGTCCGGCGAACTCCAGGGCGAGACGCGGCTCGAGGCGGGGCTCAACCAGCTTTCGACGCGGCACATGGCCTTCGACGGCAGCGGCGCGCTCTGGTTCGGCTGCCAATGGGAGGGCGAGAAGGGCCGTCGCCCGCCGCTGGTCGGACGGATCGATGCCGACGGCGAGGCGCTGCTCCTGCCCTTCCCGGACGCCGTCGCACCGCTCGCCCGCAACTATATCGGATCGGTGGTGGCGAGCCGCGACGGAACGGCGATCGCGGCCTCCTCGCCGATCGGCGGAACGGTCTTCGTGTTCGACGCCGCTCGAAAGGCGCTGCACGCCGCGCATACCCTTCGCGACGGCTGCGGCCTTGCCGGAGCCACGGATGCAGGTTTTCTGGCGAGCGCCGGCGATGGCCGCCTGATGCGGGTTGCTGGCGAGACGATCGAGCCGATCACGCGAGTCGGCGCTGTCGAATTCGACAATCACATGCGACGCATCGATCTCGCCTGAAAATGATTCAGCGCCAAGGACTTGCGTCGCCGGGCGGAATCAATCCGCGAACGACTTCACGCAGCGCTTGAAGAAGCGAGCCGCCTTTCCTCGTCGACAATGTAATCGCGGATGACCGGAACCGCGTCGCGCTCATTGGCGAGCAGGAGCTGGAACACGAAATTGGAGCCGTTGAGAAAGCCGAGCTCCACTGAAGCGAGATAGAAATCCCACATGCGGCAGAAGCGCTCGCCCATCATGGCGACTGCTTCGGTCCGCTTCGCCTCATAGCCGCGCCGCCAATCCCGGATCGTCCAGTAGTAATGCAGGCGGAGATTCTCACAGTCGGCGCACCAGATCCCCGTGCGCTCCAGCGACGCGAAGACCTCGCTGAGCGCCGGCACATAGCCACCGGGGAAGATATATTTGCGGATGAACGGCGCGGTCGATCCGGGCGGCGACATCCGGCCGATCGCGTGAATGAGCGCGAAGCCACCCGGCTTCAGCAAGCCGCGGATCTTGTCGAAATACGTGTCGAAATGTCCGACGCCGACATGCTCCATCATGCCGATCGAGACGACGCGATCGAACTGGCCTTCCAGCTCGCGGTAGTCGACCTCCCGAAAATCGATCCGATCGGCGACGCCGGCGGCTTCGGCGAGGCGGCGCGATTCGGCGAGCTGCTCGGGCGAGACATTGATCGCGGTGACACGCACATCGGCAACCGAGGCCAGATAGATCGCGAGCGCCCCCCAGCCTGAGCCGATCTCGGCGACGCTCATGCCCGGCTCGAGCTTCAGCTTGGCCGCGATATGGCGCAGCTTGTCCTTCTGTGCTTGCGAAAGGCCGATCTCGGGCTCCGTATAATAGGCGCAGGAATAGATCATCGCCTCGTCGAGCCACAGGCGGTAGAACGCAGTCGGAATGTCGTAGTGGTGGCTGGCGTTCTTGGCCGCACGACCGAGAGCGTTGTTCTGATGACGCCGCTTCAGCGCGCGCCACGCCCGGCGCAGCGCCTTCTGCACCGGGTGGGCCGCAAGGCCGGTGCGATTGACCGAGAACAGCGAAAGCAGGTCGAAGACGGTGCCGCCATCCTCGATGACCATCCGGCCGTCCATGTAAGCCTCGGCCGACTTCAACTCGGGATTGAGAAAGATCTCGCGATCGACCTTGGCATCGGTCAGCCGAATGGTGACGTCGGGTCCGTTGGCGCCGCTGCCGAAGCTCTGTCTGTGACCGTCATGAAATATGACTGTCAAGCGCCCGTTTCGGACGAAACGCGACAGAAGATTCGGCAACCAACGCATCCTGGACGTCCCCCGTGACCTCGGCTGGCATCATCGCAAGCCAGGCCGCTGGTCGCAATCCCGGGTGGCGCCCTGTTCAGCCAAGCTCGAAGCTGGTGATGCCGAAGATGCGGTCGAGCGGCAGGCCGGGCGCTGGCCCCCGATACATCCGCGCCGTCTCGAAAGCCGGCTCGAGGCCGTAGCGCGCGGCGAGCGCGAGCGCCGCCCCGTTCGGCTCCGGCGGATCGAAATAGACCGTGGCGCCCTTAGCCCTCGCAGCAAGCGCCCGGAACAACAGGTCGGCATCCTCGGCGCTCTCGGCGAAGAGCGGCCCGATCTTGGCGCCGGAGATCGCCGGCCGGATCACGCCGTAACCACGCGCGCTGCCATCCTCCACCAACGCAATCGCGACCCGGCCGCCGCGGCCATCGAGAAAGACATCGAGAAAGGCGGCACGATCGGCCGGAAAGAGAGCTGCATCATAGGCGATGACGGCAGGCTTCAGCGCTTCTGAAACCACCATCAGCCGGGGATCCTGCGGCGTTTCACAGTCGACGATGCCGCCGAAGCGGATGTTGCGGTGCGCCAGCGTAAAGCCGGAACGGCGATAGTTCTCCTGCTGCGCGACGACGCCATCGAGCCCGATGACCCGCTTGCCGAGCCGCGCCATTCCGGCCTGCCAGGTCTGCCAGCCAAAGCCGCGACCACGATGCTCCGGCCGGCAGATATAAAGGCCGAGAAAGCCGAATGCCGCGCCGTAAGCAACGACGGAGATCGCGGTCACTGGCTCGTCACCGAGAAATCCCATCAGGAAGCCGGCCGGATCGGCCGCATGGAACGCCGAGGCATCGTCAAGGCCCGGATTCCAGCCTTCCGCGGCGGCCCAATCCATGGCCCGGTCGAGATCGTCACGCGTCATCTCACGGATCGAAAGCATGGTCCCCTCTCCGGCGAACGGTTCGCGCTTCCAGTCTATCCAACCTTGGGGACGGCGAGCCAGAGTACACTTGCCTTGCTCGCAAGCGGACAGCTAACGTCGCCGCAGCCGGGCTCGGCGCGGCGCATTGCCGGTCGGCAAAGCCGGCCGGAAAGCCCCAGGACGTCACAAGAAAATCGGAGGCCGCATAAGGCCGCCGCGGGAGGAATGCCATGCTGATCGAGACCCGTGCCGCCGGTCGCACATCACTTCAGCTTTCGACGCTTGGCCTCGGCACAGCGACGCTCGGCGGCAATGTCAGTCCGCCGATTTCCGATGTCGAAGGCCGCGCGATCGTCGAGCGGGCTGTCGAGCTTGGCATTCGCTATGTCGATACGGCGCCCTATTACGGCTATGGCCGCTCGGAGCACCTCGTCGGCGATGTTCTGCGCCACCATCCAGACGTCATGATCTCGACCAAGGTCGGACGGATGCTGAAGCCACGCGTCGCGCCGCAGCCGGCCGGCGACCAGTGGGTCAACCCGCTGCCCTTCGAGCATCGCTACGACTATTCCTATGACGGCGTGATGCGGTCCTTCGAGGACAGTTTCCAGCGGCTTGGCGTCGACCATATCGAATTGCTGTTGATCCACGACATCGGCGTCGACCAGCATGGCGAGGCCCTCAATGCGGAGTTCTTCCCGGTCGCCATGGCGGGCGGCTACCGCGCGCTCGACGAGCTGCGTTCCGCCGGCGCGGTGAAGGCGATCGGCCTCGGCGTCAATGAATGGCAGGTGCTGGCGGAGGCGACGAAATACGGCCAGTGGGACGCGTTTCTTCTGGCTGGACGCTACACATTGCTGGAGCAGGAGCCGCTTCACACGCTGTTTCCACTTTGCGAGCAGGCGGGCACCAGCATCATCGTGGGAGGGCCGTTCAATTCCGGCATCCTTGCCGGCCGCGACACCTGGAATTATGCCCGCGCGCCCGAGGCGATCATGACGCGCGCCCGCAAGATCGCTGCGGTCTGCGATGCGCATGATGTCGCGCTGCCCGCCGCCGCGCTGCGCTTCCCCCTTGGCAGCCCGCTGGTGACAAGCGTCATCCCCGGCCCGCGCTCGGCGGCCGAAGTCGGCGAAATTGCCGCCTGGTTTGCGGCCGATATTCCACCTTCGCTCTGGACCGATCTTCGCACCGAAGGCCTGATCGATCCCGCTGCGCCGATCCCCGCCTAAAGGACGACGCAGGCAATTTCGGTTCTGGCTGGACAACCCGCGCTGCCAACCCCAGATAGGGAAGACAGCCCCGCCGCAGCCTCGCCTGACTGACAAGGACACGTTTGTTGATGGATTTCGTGACCGCTGAACTGGTTGCGCTCGCAACCGTTGTCCTGATCGACCTCGTACTCGCCGGCGACAATGCGATCGTGGTCGGAATGGCGGCGGCCGGACTGCCGAAGGATCTGCGGCGCAAGGCGATCGTCATCGGCATCGGCGCCGCGGCCGTGCTCCGCATCATGTTCGCGCTGTTCGCGACCAAATTGCTCGGCGTGATCGGCCTGACGCTGGCCGGCGGCATCCTGCTGCTGTGGGTCTGCTGGAAGCTCTGGCGCGAAATCCGCAATGGCCATGGCGCCGAAGAAGCCGAGGGACACGCCGCGCTTGAGGATCAGCCCGCCGCCACCGGCGGCAAGACCCTCGGCCAGGCGCTCAGCCAGATCGTCATCGCCGACGTCTCGATGTCTCTCGATAATGTTCTCGCCGTCGCCGGGACGGCGCGGGATCACACCTGGGTCCTCGTCGTCGGCCTCGTGCTTTCCGTCGCGCTGATGGGCGTTGCCGCCAACTTCGTGGCGCGCATCCTGAAACGCGCGCCCTGGATCGCTTATGTCGGCTTGCTCGTCATCGCCTGGGTCGCCTTCCGCATGATCTGGGATGGCGGCCTGGAGATGTTCCACTTCGCCGACAAGGCCGGTGTCATCTGACAGGCCGGTCGGCCTCAGCCTTTCAGCATTCCGTCAATTGCATGCGCGTCGATCGCTGCAATCTCCTCCGCCGTAAAGGCGAGATTGTCGAGCGCGTTGACGGCATCCTCGATCTGCGAAATGCGGCTCGCGCCGATCAGCGCCGATGTCATGCGCGGATCGCGCAGCACCCACGCCAGCGCCATCTGCGCCAGCGTCTGCCCGCGCGCCTTGGCAATGCCATCGAGCGCCGCGACACGGCCGAGATTGGCTTCGGACAGCACCTTTTCCTGCAGGAAATGCGAATGGCGCACGCGGCTGTCGGCCGGGATGCCCTTCAGGTAGCGATCGGAAAGAACGCCCTGCTCGAGCGGGGAGAACACGATGCAACCCATGCCCTCCTCTTCCAGCGCATCGAGCAACCCGTCTCGCTCCGTCCAGCGATCGAGCATCGAATAGCGCGGCTGATGGATGACGAGCGGGGTGCCGAGCCGGCGCGCGATCGCCGCAGCCTCATGCGTCTGCTGCGAGGAATAGCTGGAAATGCCGACATAGAGCGCCTTGCCCTGACGGACCATCGCGTCGAGCGCGCCGATCGTTTCCTCCAGCGGCGTGTCGGGGTCGAAGCGATGCGAATAAAAGATATCGACATAGTCGAGCTTCATCCGCTTGAGGCTCTGCTCGAGGCTGGCGAAGAGATATTTCCGGCTGCCCCATTCACCATACGGCCCCGGCCACATGTAATAGCCCGCCTTCGATGAAATGATCATCTCATCGCGGTAGGGTTTGAAATCGCCCTCAACCATCGTGCCGAAGAATTCCTCGGCTGATCCGGGCGGCGGACCATAATTGTTTGCAAGGTCGAAATGCGTGATGCCGAGGTCGAATGCACGATGACACATCGCCCGCATTGTCTCAACCTTGCCGTCGTAGCCGAAATTGTGCCAGAGCCCGAGCGATATGGCCGGAAGCTTGAGCCCGGTGCGGCCGACGCGATTGAAGCGCATCGTGTCGTAGCGTTGGTCGGCGGCGACATAGATCATGAAACGGCTCCAGCGATCTGAATCGATTTAAGGCTTCGTTTTTTGAGCGTTGCCGCCGCTGCCGTCAAGCGGCTATGAACGGATGTCAAACGCGGGAGGCCGGCATGGCGATGAAGCTGTTCGATCTGACCGGGCGTGTCGCGCTCATCACCGGCTCCAGCCGCGGGATTGGCCTCGCCATCGCGCGCGGGATGGTCGAGGCCGGTGCGACGGTTGTGCTCAACAGCCGCAGCGAGACGGCGCTGGTCGAGGCATCGGCAGCCCTGAGGGGGCCCTTCCCGGACCAGGTCTCGACCGCTGCCTTCGACGTGACTGACCCCGATGCCGTGACAGCGGAAGTGGCGCGGATCGAGGCCGAGATCGGACCGATCGACATTCTCGTCAACAATGCCGGCCTGCAGAAGCGCTTGCCTCTGGAGGATTTCCCGCTCGAGGATTTCCGCCGCGTGCTGGAGACCAATGTCGACGCGCCCTTCATCGTCGGCCAGGCCGTCGCGCGCCACATGATCCCGCGCCGGCGCGGCAAGATCATCAATATCTGCTCGGTCACCAGCGAACTCGGCCGCGCGACCATCACGCCCTATGTGACGTCGAAGGGCGCGGTCAAGATGCTGACCAAGGGCATGTGCGCCGAATGGGCCAAGCACGGCCTCAACGTGAACGGCATCGGCCCCGGCTGGTTCAAGACGGAACTCAACAGGGCGCTCGTCGAAAGCGAAAGCTTCAATGCATGGCTGACCCAGCGCGCGCCCATGGGCCGCTGGGGCGAACTGGACGAACTCGCCGGCGCCGCGATCTTCCTCGCCTCCGACGCATCGAGCTATGTCAACGGCCACATTCTCTATGTCGACGGCGGCGTAACGGCCGTTGTGTGAGATATCGGTAGACCCGCCCGCCCAAGCCGGTGTCGGGAAACGCCGCCGCCGCACGTCCTTGGTCAGTGCTGACAAGATGGTCTGGAGGACGGCATGCTGAAGAACAAGCGAGCGGTGATCTATGGCGCGGGCGGTGCCGTCGGAAGTGCCGTGGCCGAGGCTTTCGCCCGCCATGGCGCGACCGTGGTACTTGCCGGCCGGCGCCGCTCGCCCCTCGAAGCGGTGGCAGCGCGCATCGGCGCCTCCGAGGGCTGGGCGTGGGTGCTGCCGGTCGATGCCCTCAATCCTGAGGCCGTCGCCGAGCATTGCGACGAGATGGTCGCCGCGCTCGGCGGTATCGATATCTCATTCAACGTGATCGATCTCGGCGACGCGCAGGGTGGAGCGCTGACCGCGATCGAAGCGGAACATTTCCTGATGCCCGTCGCCAACGCGATGCGCACGCATTTTCTGACTGCAACGGCGGCGGCGCGGCATATGAAGCGCCAGCGGTCCGGCGTGATCCTGGCGCTCACCGCCCAGGCAGGCCGCAAGCCCTATGTCGATGTCGGCGGCTTCGGCGTCGCCTGCGCCGCGATAGAGGCCCTATGTCGCCAGCTTGCCGTCGAGCTCGGTCCGGACGGAATCCGCGTCGCCTGCATCCGCTCGGCCGGCTCGCCCGATACGCCGGGCGTTGCGGCGGCGCTACGGCTACATGCCGAGAATGCCGGCATCACGCCTGAGGAGCAGGAAGCGAAGATCGCATCCGCCTCGATGCTCAAGCGCATGCCGCGCCTCGCCGAGATCGCCGACGCCGCCGTCCTTCTTGCTTCAGACCATGCCCGGGCCGTGACCGCCGAGGTGATGAACCTCACCGGCGGCGAACTCGCCGACTGACCCACGCGTCACCTGATCACCTTCTCGATACGCCGATCCGGCACGAACCAGATCACGGAAACGACCGCGTAGCATGCAATGGCAATGCGGATGTCGATGAAGGCGAATGCGATGCCGATCACATAGAGCACCAGCGAAAGGTAGCCCTTGAAATCGTGCCCGATGGCACGGGCCAGGCCCGAACCAGCGCCTTCATGTTTCAGAAGGACGTGCATCAGCACGGCATAGGCCAGGGCGCACATCACAAGATCCCCGCCATAGAGGGCCACCGGCACGGCTTCGAGATGGTTCTCGCCCATCCATGCCGTCACGAACGGGATAAGCGACAGCGCGAACAGCAGGAACAGGTTGGCCCACAGCACCGCCCCGTTAATGCTTTTCACGACCTGGAAGAGATGGTGATGGTTCGTCCAGTAGATGCCGACGAAAACGAAGCTGAGAACATAGCTGAGAAAGATCGGGATCTCGGGAACGAGGGCGGCGAGGGTCGTTTCGTGGGGCGCGTGCAACTCCAGCACCATGATGGTGATGATGATTGCGATCACGCCATCACTGAAAGCCTCGACGCGCCCCTTGCCCATGCCCAGCCCCCGATTGCGCATTCCGGTCTCGCGGCCGCGAGAGGCCCGAAACCGGAATGAACGGCAGACTAGCGCGATTCGCTTTTCGGCGCCCTGACGGCCCGTGAGAGCATCAGCGCCAGTTGAACAGCGGCTTGTAGCCGAGCATCGACTTGGCCTTCTCGATCGACAGAAGCGTCTCATGCGGACCAAACGGCCGCTTGCGCGTCACGCCGGGGAAGGCTTCGTCGAGAAGTTCATCGTTCGGCTTGCCCATCACGCCGTCTTCGTTGGCGATGATGAAGACCTCGGCGCCGGTGAGCTTCGATTCGAGCGCCAGGCGGACGGCCTGCGCCGCGTCACGCGCGTCGATATAGGCCCAGAGGTTCCACTTGCGCAGATTGATGTCCTTGTCGAAATCCGGGAACTCCGAATAGCGATAGGGCGCCATGATATTGGAGAAGCGCAGTCCGAAGATCTTGAAGGCGGGATCCCAGCGGCAGAATTCCTTCGCCATCTCCTCGGAGAGGAACTTCGACAGCGAATACGCCGACTCCGGCCGGCCGCGATATTCCTCGTCGACCGGCACGTAGGGCGGCGGCGTTTCGAACGGCAGGCCGAGCACGGTCTCGCTCGACGCCCAGACGACGTTGCGGATGCCGAGCACGCGCGCCGCCTCGAAGATGTTGTAGGTCGAGATCATGTTGGTCTCGAAGATGACGTGGTTCGGCGCGAGGCCCGGCGCGGGAATAGCGGCGAGGTGGATGATGCCCTCGACATTCGAGACGCGCTCATCGATGGCCGAGAGCGCTGCGACGGTCTGCCCGTAATCGGTCAAGTCGGTGCGCGAATATTTGGCCGCCTGCCCGGCTGGCTGCGGCGCGCTGTCGATCGACGTCACCTCATATCCATGCGAGACAAGGTCCTCGACCACGGCGCGGCCCGCGAGGCCGCTTCCTCCCGTCACGATGATCATAGTCGTTCTCCTGAATCGATTTAGGGTCCGGACGCGAACTTAGGGCGCAGCGCCGTCTTGCGCCAGCGTCGGCATGCGAATGAGGTGATGAAAATGGATCGCGCCCTTCTTGCGGCAGCCGGGCTTGCCGGCGCGCTCGGCGTCGCGCTGGCCGCCGCCGGAGCCCATATCGCGGGCGCCGAGCGGCTGGTCACGGCAGGCCAGATGGCCATGGCGCAGGCCCCCGCCCTGCTGGCGCTCGGGCTTTATGGAGCGGCGCGGGGGCGCATGATGACCATCGCGGCTGCCCTGATCGCACTCGGCCTTCTCGTCTTTGCCGGCGCGCTCGCCTTTCACGATCTCTCCGGCAGCGCCGCGCTGGCCTTTGCAGCGCCCTGGGGCGGCACGGCCATGATCCTCGGCTGGCTCGGCATTATCGTCGCCGCGCTCGTCCGCAAGCGCTGAGGGCTGGCCTTTCGCGCGCGTGTCGTCTAACCATGCGCGCCACACGGAACATCGCCAGAAGCACGCAGATCCTATGGACGCCTCCACCGGACCCGTCGACCGCCGACGGACATTCGCCATCATCTCGCATCCCGACGCGGGCAAGACCACGCTGACCGAAAAGCTGCTGCTGATGGGCGGCGCGATTCAGCTCGCCGGCGAGGTCAAGGGTAAGCGCGATCGTCGCCAGACACGTTCGGACTGGATGGGTATTGAGCGAGAGCGCGGCATCTCGGTCGTCACTTCGGTGATGACGTTCGAGTATGGAGGCAGGATTTTCAACCTGCTCGATACACCGGGCCATGAAGACTTTTCAGAAGATACCTACCGCACGCTGACCGCCGTCGATTCCGCCGTCATGGTGATCGACGCTGCGAAGGGCATCGAAGATCGCACGCGGAAATTGTTTGAGGTCTGCCGCCTCCGCGACATCCCGATCGTGACATTCGTCAACAAGCTTGACCGCGAGACGCGCGACCCGTTCGACTTGCTCGACGAGATCGAAAAGGTGCTTGCGCTCGACACCGTGCCGATGACATGGCCGATCGGCCGGGGCCGCGACTTCGCCGGCACCTATGACATCATCGCCCGCACGGTCCGCCGCATCGACACCGACGATGCCGTCATCCCGGTCTCAGGCCCGAACGATCCACAGATCGACGGCCTGACCACGCCGGAAGCCGTAGCCACCTTCCGTGAAGAGATGGAACTGATCGAGGGAGCAGGTAACGGCTTTGACACCGACAGCTTTCGCCAGGGTCATCTGACGCCGGTCTATTTCGGTTCGGCACTGCGCAATTTCGGCGTCCACGACCTGATCGACGCGCTCGCCGCTTTCGCCCCCTCCCCGCGCCCGCAGCAGGCCGAGGGGCGGATGGTCGAGCCGACCGAAGAAAAGATGTCCGGCTTCGTGTTCAAGATCCAGGCGAACATGGATCCAAACCACCGCGACCGCATCGCATTCCTGCGCGTCTGCTCGGGCCGCCTGCAGCGTGGCATGAAGGCGAAGCTGGTGCGCACAGGCAAGCCGATCCCGCTGTCGAGTCCGCAATTCTTCTTCGCACAGGATCGACTGCTCGCCGATGAAGCCTTTGCCGGCGACGTGGTCGGCATCCCGAACCATGGCACGCTACGCATCGGCGACACGTTGACGGAAGGCGAAAACCTCGTCTTCCACGGCGTGCCGAGCTTTGCGCCGGAAATCCTCCGCCGCATCCGGTTGCAGGACCCGATGAAGGCCAAGAAGCTGAAGGAAGCGCTGCAGCAGATGGCCGAAGAAGGCGTCGTGCAGGTCTTCGTGCCGCAAGACGGCTCGCCGGCCATCATCGGCGTCGTCGGCGCGCTGCAGCTCGATGTGCTCAAGGAGCGCATGCAGGTCGAATACGGCCTGCCGATCGATTTCGAGCCGTCCCGCTTCACCGTCTGCCGCTGGGTCACCGGGACAGACAAGGACGCGCTCAACACGTTCGTGGAGCGGCACCGCAGCTCGATGGCCTCCGATCTCGATGGCGCCCCGGTCTTCATGGCCCCCTCCGCCTTCGAGCTCCGCTACGAACTCGAGCGGGCGCCGACGATCACCGCAAGCGAGATCAAGGACTATCAGCGCCAGCAGGCGGCTTGAGACGAAACAGGATCCACTCTCTGTTTGCTTGTGACGGCCGAATCCGGTAATCGGCCGCCAGTGCTTCATGGGGTGGATCTATGAGCGAACTGGCGGTCTTCAGCGGTCACGCAAACCCCGATCTCGCCCAGGAAATCTGCGCTCATCTCAAGGTCCCGTTGCTGCCATCGCGGCTTAAGCGCTTTTCCAACGACTGTCTCGAAGTTCAACTGCAGGCCAATTGCCGCGATCAGGACGTGTTCCTGATCCAGCCGCTCACGGCGCCGGTGCAGGAAAACCTGTTTGAGTTGATGCTGATGCTCAACGCCGCGCGCGGGGCCTCAGCGGCGCGCATCACGGCCGTCATTCCGTATTTTTCCTATGCGCGGTCCGACAAGAAGGACGCCCCGCGTATTTCGCTGGGCGGACGCTTGGTCGCCGATCTCCTGTCGACAGCCGGTGCGAGCCGCGTTTTGACCATGACACTGCACTCGCCGCAGGTGCACGGCTTCTTCAGCGTGCCCGTCGACCAGCTGCACGCGCTCGATGAGCTGTCGTCGCATTTCCAGTCCTACGATCTCAGCCGCGCCGTCGTCGTCTCGCCGGACCTCGGCAATGCCAAGAACGCCGCTGCTTTCGCACGGCGGCTCAACCTTCCGGTCGCGGCAGGAGCCAAGGAGCGCATCAGCGATACGCAGGTGCGCATATCGACATTGATCGGCGATGTTCGCGACCGGGATGTCATCGTCCTCGACGATGAGATCGCCAGTGGCGGCTCCGTACTCGAACTGTTGCAGCATCTGCGGGCAGGCGGCGCCCGCTCGGTTCGCATCGCTACGACGCACGGCGTTTTCGCCGGCGAAAGCCTCAAGCGCCTGGCGGCCGAGCCTGATATCGTCGAGATTGTCTGCACCAACACCGTACCGCTGCCGGCTGCCAAGCGGGTACCAAAACTGACGGTCCTGTCGGTAGTGCCGGCCCTCGCCGAAGCGATGCGGCGCATCAACAGCGGCGAATCCGTCAGCGCCCTGTTTTATGCCGATCTGGACGCTGCCAAGATCGCCGCGGAGTAAAAACGGCCACAGCCGCACGCGTTTGCCGGGAGCCAGATGATGGCGACGACCCCAGATGACCTCCGCCGCCTGTTCCTCGCGCTTCCCGGCGTCGCGGAGTCGACGCATCACGGCACGATGTCGTTTGTCGTCGCCAAGCGGTTCCTTGGCCGGATTCGCGACGAGGGCATGGTCTTCGCGCTCCGCTGCGAACTCGACGAGCGCGATTTCCTGATCGAGATCGAGCCCGAGGCGTTCTTCACCACCGATCATTATCGCGGCTATCCCTATGTGCTGATCCGCCTCGCCGCGATCGATGCAGACCGGTTGGCGCCGCTGGTCGAGCGATCCTGGCGCATGGCCGCGCCGAAGAGGCTCGTCGCCGGCTTCGACAATGCTCGCGCGTCGGGCTGCTGACGCGCCAGGTACTCGCCATCGTACTCGCCATCCTGCGGCAGACATGTAACGCGGCGCACGGATCGACCCGAAGGCCCGCATCGGCGTTGCATTCCCGGCGCGGGAATGTCACGTGTCGCCAAGGACATGACGCCTTTCGGAGATTTCACGATGCTGAAGGCCGGGCTGCGGCTCCTCACAATGCTTCTCGCGATCGCAGCGGCGAGCGCTGCCTCGGCCGCGACGTGCGCCACCAACGGTGCCGGTTTTGCGGCCTGGCTGAAGGACTTCGAACGCCAGGCTCTGGCGAGTGGCATTTCGCCAGCGACTGTCTCCTCCGCGCTGGATGGCCTGTCCTATGCGCCCGATGTCATCGCCAAGGACCGCGCGCAGAACGTCTTCGCCCAGAATTTCCTGCAGTTTTCCGATCGCATGGTCGCGAAATACCGCCTGCAGAAGGGCGCGCAGCTCATCAAGGCGAACGCCAAGCTCTTCACGCGCATCGACAAGGACTACGGTGTCACGGCGCCGGTCCTCGTCGCATTCTGGGGTCTGGAGACCGATTTCGGCGCCAATCTCGGCGATATGCCGACGCTCCGCTCGCTGGCGACTTTGGCTTATGACTGCCGCCGTTCGGACCTTTTCCGCGATCAGTTGATGGCGGCGCTCACCGTCATCGATCGCGGCGACCTGACGGCCGCACAGATGAAGGGCCCCTGGGCCGGCGAACTCGGCCAGGTCCAGTTCCTCGCAACGCATTATCGCGACTTCGCTGTCGACTATGACGGTGACGGCAAGCGCGACCTGCTGCATTCGACCCCGGACGTGCTTGCCTCAGCCGCCGCTCTGCTGGTGCATGAAGGCTGGCAGCGCGGCCAGCCCTGGCTGACCGAAGTCCGCGTCCCCGCCACGTTGGATTGGTCCCAGTCCGATCTCTCGGTCCGCAAGAGCGTTGCCGAATGGCAGAGCCTCGGCATCACCGCCGCTCCCGGCTCGACGCTCGGCGCCGCCAGCCTGCCGGCAACACTGATCCTGCCGATGGGGCGCAATGGCCCGGCCTTTCTTGGCTATGCCAATTTCGACGTCTACCTCCAGTGGAACCAGTCCTTCGTCTATGCCCTGACCGCAGCCTATTACGCGACCCGCCTCGCCGGCGCGCCGCCCGTCAGCCGCGGCGGCAATGTCGATGGCCTCTCCTTCAAGGAGGTGCAGGAATTGCAGAAGCTGCTCGCAGTGCGCGGACATCCCGTCGGCAAGGCCGATGGCATGATCGGATCAGGCACACGGGCATCCGTTCGCGCCGCGCAATTGGAGCTCGGCCTGCCGGCGGATGGCTATCCCGACACGACGCTGCTGCAGAAGCTGCGCGCCGGCGGCTGACGCGCAGCGACGGCTCGGCATCGCAACAGACCTCATCGCGCGATGGTAAAATCGGGAGGCTGACGCCGCGCGAGGCATCGCGGCGATGGGAGGCGCATTTCACGGCCGGACAGGCTAGGATCGACGGAAGAGCGCCATCATGGGATCGGACCAATGACCATCTGGATCGTCCTCGCGATCATCGTCGTTCTCGGCGCCTACGCGGTCGCGCTCTACAACAAGCTCGTGCGACAGCGCAATCTCGTCCGCGAGGGCTGGAGCGGTATCGACGTACAGCTGAAGCGCCGCGCCGACCTCGTCCCCAACCTCGTCGAGACGGTGAAGGGCTATGCGGCCCACGAGAAGGGCATCTTCGAGGACGTCGCCGAAAAGCGCGCTGCCAGCATGAAAGCCGGCAATGTCGAAAGCCAGGCCGCCGCCGACGCTGCGTTGTCGGGGGCGCTTGGCCGCCTGATCGCGATCTCCGAGGCGTATCCCGAGCTGAAGGCCGACGCCAATTTCCGCCAGCTGCAGACCGAACTCAGCGCCATCGAGGACGAAATGCAGAAGGCCCGTCGCTACTACAACGCGACGGCGCGCGACCTCAACACCTCGGTCCAGTCCTTCCCGGCCGTGCTGGTCGCGGGCACGCTCGGTTTCCGTGAAGAGCCCTATTACGAGATCGAGGATCGGGCGGCCGCATCGATCCCGCCCAAGGTCACCTTCTGAGGGCCGCGATGCGCCACTTGCTCATCGCTGGCCTTGTTCTGCTGGTGGCGCTGCTGCCGGCCAGGGCCGAAGAGCGCATCCTCACCTTCGTCAGCGACGTCGTCGTCGCCCGCAATGGCGATCTCGGCGTAACGGAACAGATCCGCATCGAGGTCGAGGGTGACCAGATCCGGCACGGCATCGTCCGCGATTTTCCGACCCGCTATACGGACAGGCGCGGCGCCTCGGTCATTGTCGGCTTTACGGTCCAGGGCGTCAGTCGTGATGGCAACGCCGAACCTTACAGCCTCGAACCGCTCGCGAACGGGACAAGGATTCGCATCGGCTCCGCCGACGCGACCGTTCCGCACGGGCCGCATGACTATGTCATCCGTTACAGGACGACGCGGCAGATCGGTTTCTTTCCCGATTTCGACGAACTGACCTGGAACGCGACCGGAACCGACTGGACATTTCCCATCGATAGCGCGGAAGCGCGGATCACCCTCCCCGAGGCGGTGTCGTTCCAGAACTTCATCGCCTATACCGGCCCGCCCGGATCGCGCGATCATGCAGCTTCCGTGATCTGGGATACCGCGCATCCGGGAACCGTGCTCTTCCGCACGACCGAGCCGCTCGCCGTTGGCAGCGGCCTGACCGTTTCGGCCTCCTGGCAGAAGGGGATCGTCGATCCGCCTTCCTTCGAGCGCCGCGCGCGCTGGTGGTTCCTAGATAATCTCGGTGCCCTTGCCGCGCTCGCTGGCAGCTTCCTCACGCTCGGCTATTTCTTCCTCGCCTGGCTGAAGGTCGGCCGCGATCCACCGCGCGGGCCGATGGTGCCGCTGTTCTCGCCGCCCGAAGGCATTTCGGCAGCTGCCGCCCGCTATGTCTCGGCCATGGCCTTCGACAATCGCGCTTTCACGGCCGCCCTGCTCGATCTCGGCGTTCATGGCCGCCTGCAGCTTGCCGACAGCGGGTCAACCCTCGTCGTTTCCCGCCAGGAGAGCGCCGCGCCGGTCGGCCCTCCCGAAGCCGATATGGAAGCCGCGCTGTTTCGTGGTGCCGCCGCGGTGCCGCTGGAGCAGAAGAACCATCAGGTGCTGCAAGCCGCGAAGGCGGCTCTGTCGCGCGGCCTCGCGCGCAGCTATGCCGGCACGATCTTCCACTGGAATGGCGGCTGGCTGGCCATCGGCATGCTGCTGACCGCGCTGACCTATCTCCTGACCGGGCTCGGCCTTGTGACGGCGATTGGCGGTGATCGCGGCGTCCAGGCCATCATCGGCCTGCTCTTCGCCTCGGTCGCCGGCATCGTGGTCGGCATCGCCCTGAACGCCGGCCAGACCGGACAATCGCTGTTCTCGAGGCTGCTGACATGGATCTTCCTCGGCGCCTTCGCGATCGCGTTCGGCGGTTCCGGCGTCATCGCCTTTGTCGGAACGATCGTTGCGCCGCTCGACGCCGCGCCGCTGCTGCTGCCGGCGGTGGTCTTGCCGGTGCTGGTCTCGTCATTCGGCTGGATGCGCAGTCCGACGGCGGCAGGCCAGAAGCTGCGCGATGCCGTTGCAGGTTTTCGCCACTATCTCGGCACCGCCGAGGAGCATCGCCTCGAGATCCTGCATCCGCCAGAGAAGACGCCGGTCTTGTTCGAGCGCTATCTGCCTTATGCCGTGGCGCTCGATGTTGAAAACGCCTGGGCCGCCAAATTCGCCGGTGTCCTCGCGACCGCGGGGGCTTCAGCCGCGGTCGCCAACTGGTATGTGACGAGTTCGCATCGCGACCCCTCCAGCCTTGTCGACCGGCTGGGATCGAGCCTGTCGCAGAGCGTGGCCTCGGCTTCGACGGCGCCCGGGTCGAGCTCCGGCTCGTCGGGCGGCGGTTCGTCAGGATCGGGCGGAGGAGGCGGCGGCGGTTCGGGCTGGTGAGCGTCAGGGGATCGCAAGTTCGGCGATCACCGCAAGATGATCCGAGCCGAAGGGCTTGCTGACCTTGATCCCGGCGAGACCAATATCCTTCGAGACAGCGATGCGGTCGATAGGCGTGCCGAGCGCGGGAGGCAGTCCGAACTCCCGGAAAAAGCGCGTTGGCTGCGGCCAGGGGCCGGGCTCGGTGGTAACCAGCCCCGACTTCCTCAGAATGCTGGCCAGCGTGGGCGACCAGTATGACGTGTTCCAGTCTCCAGCCATGATGACGTCGGTGCCGACAGGCTCGCGCAGGATGCGGCCGGCGATCTGGTTCAGATAGGCGTTGCGGGTGGACCAGCCACGCGCGAGCCGCGTGGTCGGCGCATGGATCGCGTAGAGCACGAGCGGACGGATGGCGCCGGGCCGGTCAATCTCGACCCGCACGGCGCGAGCGCCGCCGGTCCGCCCATCGGGCGCGGCCGCCGGCACCAGTTGCACAGGCGCGGAGCGCATCGGATAGCGGCTGACGACGACGACCGAGCTATTCGGGTCAGGCTGCGTGACATAGCCGAGGCCGGGCAGGCTGGTCGCGGTCGGGCGCCAGGCCGGCACCGCTTCGTTCATCACGACGATGTCAGGATCGGCTCCGGCCACGACCTGTCGGAAGCGATCGAAGTCAGTGTTTGTCCGCAGCACATTGGCCGTCATCACGCGGAGATTGCCCTCCGCCGCCGCCACGGCTTTCGGCAGGCCGGTCGAGATGAGCGGCACCAGTGCCGCGCCGAAGATCAGCACAGAGACGGCGATCCGTGGCACGCTCGTCGTCGTGACCGCCAGCAGGACGAACAGCAAGGCGGCGACCGCGATATGCGGTCGGAAGAAATTCGTCATCTCGAACAGCCAATCCTGCTGCCCCCACCGCCCGACGATGACGAGCACGGCGATCGGCACCAGCGAGGCGTCGAAGACGAAGCGAAGGATGGAAGACATCATGGCGGTCCGCCACGATGCAGCGAGCGTGCCAGACGCGGCTTTCCCGCGAGGAGCCGGGCCCGCGAGCGGCACCGGCTCCGCCAGCGCCACTGCGGGATCGCCGTCCACGACTGCATTTGCCTCGCCGGCTCCGCTCAAATGCAGCGCCTATCGATCGGCGACGGGTTCGACGGCGCCGGAGAGCCGCCGGTTGAGTCCGTCGAGAATCCGTCGCGCCAGCCCGTCATAGTCGCCGTCGAAATGATGGCCGCCGGTGGTCTTGATCAATTCGACGCCAGTCCCCTCGAGTTTCGGACAGAGACTGTCATCTTCTTCCTCGCCATAGAAGCACTGGATCAGCGAGGGCTTCATCGCCTTGATATCAGGCAGCGTTTCGGCGTCGCCCGAATTGGTCCCGAGGAAGGCGCCGACCGAGATGACGTAGTCGACCTGGTCCGAAAGACCGAGCAGCGAAACCTCGCTCACCTGGCTCTGCTCGTCCGGCGGCAGCAACCGATAGGCGGAGGGCAGCACGTCGGCGCCGAAGGAGTAGCCCACCAGGACGACATGATCGATACCCCACTTCTCGGTGTAGTAATCGATGATGCGAGCAAGATCCGCCGATGTCTGTTGCGGCGTCTTGCGTGACCAGAAATAGCGCAGTGAATCGACGCCGATGGTTGGAACACCCTCCTTCTGGAAGGCGTCGCCGATCGACTTGTCGAGATCGCGCCAGCCCCCATCACCGGAGAAGATGATCGCCATCGAGCTGTGCTGCACGGGCGCGGGGAGCTCGACGAGCGGCAGATCGGCCAGCGGATTGTCCGTGTCGGGCTTCGGCGACAGCAGCCGCGTCAGGCGCGACTTCAGCGCAGGAAAGGCGCCTTCCGTCACGTCCTTCGACTTGATCGCGAAACCCTGCCCCTGCAACGTCGTGACATGATCACGGCCATCCTTCGGCGCGGCGCTGGTATAGAGCACATCGACCGGATTGGTGAGATCGCCCTCGGCCAGGCCGTAGATCGAGCCATCGGCGGTCGCCTGACGCGGCGCGTCGGTGCAGAGCGGCTTCTTCAAGGGCAGCGCCAGCGTCGGGTCGACGACGACGCTATGGCCGAAGGTGGCGTCCGGCGTCTGTGCCGCGATGGCCAGCGCGAGCGTCCCGGCCGTGCCGACGCCGGCGATGATCGGCGAATGATAATTCGGCGTTCCGAGCGCGCGCTGGATCTGGTGCGACAGATCCTCGATATCGGCGACGAGATAGATGCACTCATCGTCCTTGTCGGCCTCGAGACCGGCATACATCGCGGTCGTATCGACGCCCACGACGATGGCACCGCTCTTCTGGAGGTCGGTGGCAAGGCTCGACTCGTCCGACGTCCAGCCATCCTTGTCGGCGAACAGGACCACGGTGCCCGTAACGGGCACTGTCGGCAGCAGGATCTGCGGCTTGCCGAGCAGGCCGGCGGTGAATTCCGGCAGCGGCTTCGGGGCGTCGTCCGCGAGGGCCGGAAACGCGAATGCAGCCGCGACGACCGCCGAGGCGAGAAAACGGATCATTTGCCGACGACTCCCTTGAGACCGCCACTGATCAGGACGGTGACATCAGCCAGAACCAGAACCGGGCTCGCGCCGCCGGAAACGGCAAGATAGCGCGGCTGCCATTCGGGCTGGAACTTGGCCTTGAATGCACGAAGACCATTGAAGTTGTAGAAACGCTCGCCGTGATCGAAGACGGCGCTGCCGATCCGGTGCCAGAAGGGCGCGGTCGGGCCGCCGGTCAGCCCCGAAAGCGGCGCCATGCCGAGATCGAAGGTGCGATAGCCTTCGCCCTTCAGCGCCAGCATCAGGTTGACGAACAGGAACTCCATCGTCGAGGCCGGCGCGTCGGGCGCAAAGCGCATGAGGTCGACGGTCGCCTCCTGCTTCAGCGCCGTTGTCATGACGGTGGCGAATGCGATGATCCGCCCTTCACGCCGAACGATGGCTGCCGATTGCGCCGCGACATAGCCGCGGTCGAAGGCCCCGATCGAAAAGCGCTTCTCGCGCGCCTTGTGCTCGGCGAGCCAGAGATTGGACACGCCCTGCAGCGCATCGATCTCCTCCGCCACCCGTTCGGGCGGCAGAAGCTCGAAGCTCAGACCCTCGCGGGTCGCGCGGTTGTTGCCATGGCGCAGCCCTGCCCGTTTGGCACCCTTCAAGTCGAACGTCGCAAGTTCGACCTGCGCCGCCTCGCCAAGCTTGAAGGCCCTGAGGCCGGCATCGGCATAGAGCGAAAGGTTGTGCGGCTGGACCTGGTAGAAGACGGCGCGGCCGCCGGCAGCCTGCGCCATCTCGACGAACTGCCAGACGAGGCCCGGCCAGGCATCTCGCGGACCGATGGGATCGAACAGCGCCACCCAGGAATGAGCCTGCCGTCCGAACATGATGAAGGCACGGCGATCTTCCGAGAACAGCAGGGTCTTGTCGCGCATGCGGGCGAGGTTCGCATCCGGATAGGGCTGCTCGGCCAGGATGTTGACGGCTTCCGCAATTTCCGCGTCGGTCGGCGTGCCGGTCTTGCCCTTGGAGGGGCGGAGCAGCGACCAGGCGGCCAGCGAGCCGGCGGCGATGACGACGCCGAGCAAAGCGCGCAGGCTGCGCGGTGCTTCTTCGGAGAATTCAAACTGCCACCAGAGCTGTCGCGAATAATCGACATCGCTGTAGACGAACAGCAGCACGACGACGGCGCTGCCGATGACGGTGGCAATGGCGAAGAACCAGCCCGGCGTCAGCCGCTGATGAAACAGCGAGGCAGGCCGGCTGAATTCGCGCCGCGTCGCCAGCAATGCGATGAACAACAGCGCCAGCGCGATCGACTCGGTGATGGCGATCGCCTTCAGCAGCGACAGCACCACCGCGACGCCAACCGAAACGACGGCGGCCCACCAGGCTCCGTCGAGCCTGTGCGCGAGGCCGCGCGAGATCGCGATGAGTCCAAGGCCGAGCACGCTCTCGATGAAATGCGCGCCCTCCAGGATCGGCAGAGGGAGAATGTTCGAGAGGATGTCGAGCCGCTCGTCGGCAGCAGGCGTCACGCCGGAGAAGATCAGCGCCGCGCCCATGGCGAGCGTCAGAGCAGAGAGAACGCGCGGCGAAAGATGCGCGCCCGCCTTGATCACCCGCGAGGCCTGCGTGCCGGCCGCGACGCGGCGAAGTTCCAGCGACGTGACGAGGCCGGAGGCGGCGATGAGCGGCACGCCGTAATAGATGATGCGGTAAAGGAACAGCGCCGACAGCACCTGGTCGACCGGCGCTGTGCGGCCGATGACGGCGACGATCACCGCCTCGAACACTCCGAGGCCAGCGGGCACGTGGCTGGCGACGCCGAGGCCGATCGCGACCGCGTAAATTGCGATGAAGGCAGGGAAACCGACATCGGTCTGCGGCAGCAGCACCCAGAGCACGGCTGCGGAGGTCACGACGTCGATCAGCGTGCCGCCGAACTGCATCAGCATGATGCGAGGCGTCGGCAGCGCGAAGGAGACGCCGCGCCAGCCGATCCGGCCAGAGCCGAATGCCGACCAGGCGAGCAGGGCGGCAAGACCGGCGAGGATGGCCGAGCCGATCGTCGTCAGGATCGCAGGCGGCAGTCCAACCGGCGCCGCGACATCGGCCGGATCGAAGAGAAGGCCGAGGGCGGTCACGCCCGCCAATCCAAGCCCGAAGGCAATCGTGATGAAGGCGACGATGCGGGCGACGTCGGCCGGCTCGAAGCCGAGGCGACCATAGAAGCGAAAGCGGATCGCGCCGCCGGTGAGCGGACCGAACCCGGCCGTATTGCCCACGGCATAGGCGCAGAACGACGTCAGCGCCACCATCGGATAGGACACGCGCCGGCCGAGATGGCTGAGCGCCGACCAGTCGTAGATGCTGAGCGACAGGAAGGAGAGAGCGGTGAAGCCGAGCGCCGCCGCGATCGCCGTGATCGGCGTCGCATGCAGCGCGTCGATCACATCGTCATAATCGACCTCGCCGATCAGATGATTGATCGCGAGCCACACGAGGACGAGGACGGCCAGCCCGGCCGCAGCACCAATGGCCGGCTTCCAGGCTGACAGTGTGCCCAGGATCCGATCGAGCGGCCGCGGGCGCGGCGAAACCAAGCCAGCGTCCGATGCCGACTCTCCGGCGGCAGCCGACCGGGGCTCTTCGAGTCCCCCTTCCGAATGGCGAGAGGCTGTTGCAGCCTGTGACATGGTACCCCTGAGGCCTCGCGATCCGGCCGATCAAATGCCGGCCCGCGACGTGCCCTTCCCAGATATTGCGTTGCCTCTGTGATGAGGCCGTAAATCTGGCCGGATTGAGGCCGGCAGGGGCGTGGCGGCATGAGGCCGCGGTGATGGCCGGCGCTTTCCGTCGGCCTCACAGAAATGTGCGCGAGCGACGGCCGCCGCTGACGGTCAGACCCACTCACCCTTGCGCATGATCGGCTCGGCGGCGCCCGATGCGGAGACGCCGTCGATATCGACTTCGCCCGAACCGATCATCCAGTCGATATGGATGAGGCTGCGATTGGCGCCCTTTTCAGCGAGCTCCTCGACGGTCATCTGGTCGCCGCCACGGATGCATTTGGCATAGGCCTGGCCCAGCGCGATGTGGCAGGCGGCGTTTTCGTCATAGAGCGTGTTGAAGAACAGCAGCCCGCTGGCCGAGATCGGCGAGGAATGCGGTACCAGCGCCACCTCGCCGAGCCGCGCAGCGCCTTCGTCGGTCTCGAGTACCTTGCGAAGCACGTTCTCGCCCGACTTGGCCGATGCCTCGACGATACGGCCTTCCTCGAAGCGCACCTGGATCTCGTCGATCAACGTGCCCTGGTAGGAGAGCGGCTTCGTGCTCGACACGGTGCCGGAGACGCGGTCCTTGTGCGGCGTCGTGAACACTTCCTCGGAGGGGATGTTCGGGTTGCAGATGACGCCGTTCTTGGCCGTCGAAGCGCCGCCTTCCCATTCATGATCGTCGGCGAGCCCGACAGTCAGGTCCGTGCCGGGCCCGGTGAAATGCAGCGCATGATAGCGCTTGTCGTTCAGCAGCTTGGTGCGTGCATGCAGCGCCTTGTTGTGCTCCGCCCATGCGGCGACCGGATCGACGCGGTCGACGCGCGAGGCGGCGAAGATCGCCTCCCAGAGCTTGGCGACGGCAACCGTCTCGGCCTCGTCCGGGAACACCGCCTTGGCCCATGACGGCGAGGCATAGGAAACGATGGTCCAGTTGATGTCGAAGCCGGCGATCAGTTCCAGCGCCGGCTGATAAGCCTTCGAACGGGCGCGGTTGGCACGCGCGACCTTGTCTGGGTCCTGCGCCGAAAGCAGCGACGGGTTTTCACCAGCGATCGCAAGGCGCGCGGCGCCGCCGCGGAACGCCGACGCCATGCCCTCATAGAGCCAGGCCGAGGCGACATCGAAGGTGCCATCCGCAGCGAAGCGGAAGCGCATCAGTGTCGAATCCTCGTCGGTAAACAGCGTCGTCACCAGCGAGGCGCCGGCCCTGTACGCGTGCTCGGTGATGCGGCGCGCGAGCGGCAGCGCCTCGATCGGCGCCGTCATGACCAGTTCCTGTCCCGGCTGCAGACCGAGCCCGACGCGCACCGCGACCTCGCCGAGGCGATCGAGCTTCACGTCATGAGTGAGGAAAGGATCGCGATTGATGGCATTCATGGATGACTCCTTGGATCGCGGCGGCAGGCCCTGCGGGGATCAGCCCCGGTGTCGTGCCTGGCGGCTCGTGGGCGCGAGATATTGCCTGTGCCCGCCCGGCGTCAAGTGCGCGGCGCCGCGGCGCTTTCACGATGTCGATGGCGGCTGACAACGGCGCCGGCGTCGCGCGGCAAAGAGAGGCTGTCATAGAGCCCCATCAATCCCAGCACCCCGATGATCAGGAAGGCGTAGCGGAAATCGACGAGGCCGAGCGTCTCGGCGCCAGGCGTCGCGAAACTATCCGCGAAGCGCAGCGCCACGGCGCCGATGGCGATGCCGAGGCCGAAGGTGATCTGCTGGATGAGGCTGAACAGCATATTGGCGCCGGCCATCTTTGGCTGTGGCACGTCGACGAAGGCCAGCGTATTGATCGCCGTGAACTGCATCGAGCGAGCCGCGCCGCTGACGACGAACAGCCCCGCGATGATCCATCCGGGGGTCGCCGGCGTCAGGAAGGCGCAGGCCACCATCGTCGCAACGAACACGAGCCCGTTGCCGATCAGCGTCGTGCGGAAGCCGAAGCTGCGAAGCACAAGGCTTGTCAGCGGCTTCATGCCGAGATTGCCGGCGAACAGGGCAAGCACATAGAGCCCGGCCTGGAACGGATCGAGCCCGAAGCCCAGCTGCAGCAGAAGCGGCAACAGGAATGGCACCGCACTCACTGCCGTTCGGAACAGCGAGCCACCCTTCATGGTGACCGCGAAGGTCTGGATCGACACGGCGGAGAGATCGGGCACCGGATGCGGATGACGCCCGGCGTGGCGCCACGCCGCTACTCCGAAGATGAGGCTCGCGATCAGGATGGCGGCACCAATCACTCCCTGCTGCGCCGATTGCCCGATCAGCTCCAGGCCATACATCAGGCCGGCGCAGGCAAGGCTCGTATAGAGGAAGCCGAACCAGTCGAAGCTTGGCCGATCGCCAGTCCGATCATTCGGGATCAGCCAGAACGACAGCGCCAGCGCGACGATGCCGATCGGCACGTTGAGAATGAAGATCCAGTGCCACGAGGCATAGGTGGTGATGAAGCCGCCGAGCGGCGGGCCGAGGATCGGTGCCGAGAGTGCGGGCCAGGTCAGCGTAGCGATGGCGCGCATCAATTCGGTTTTCGAGGTATTGCGCAGCACCACAAGCCGGCCAACCGGCACCATCATGGCCCCGCCCATGCCTTGCAGCACGCGCGCCAGCGTGAAGGAGAGGACGCTATCGCTGATGGCGCAGAAGACGGAGGCGATCGTGAACACTGCGACGGCCGAAGCAAAGACAGTCCGCGCGCCGAAGCGGTCGGCCATCCAGCCGCTCGCCGGAATGAAGATCGCGAGCGTCAGCATATAGGCCGACATGCCGATGTTGAGATCGACCGGCTGCACACCGAACGAACGCGCCATCGCCGGCAGCGAGGTGGCGATCACCGTCCCGTCGAGGTTCTCCATGAAGAACGCACCGGCGACGAGAAACGCGATCAGGGTCGATTTGGGAACGGTGGATGTCATCGGCAAGGGCGGGGCATTGACCGCACTTCCTTCGCGCGTTCCGGTCCGCCACACAAGCGGCAATGCATAATCGAACGTTCCGGGTCCGTCGGTTCAGAAGGTCAGCGCTGGCGCCCTGCCCTTGCCGAAACCTCCACCACCGGCGCATAGGCGAAATCGCGCTCGAACGGAAATATCGGCCGCTGGCGGCGGCTGTTGCCGATCCGCGGGATATCCTGATCGACGACGCCCTCGCTGAGCGCCATCAGGTTCGGATTGGCGATCGGGCCGAGATCCGGCGAGAGATAGCCAGACTTCACGACCACCAGATCGAAATCCGCCGGATGAAAACCGAACCGCGCGAAGTCCGCGATGTCATGGAACGGACGTCGCCGCGCGGTGAGGATGATCGTCGCGGTCCCCGTTCGGACAACCGCTTCGCGTCGGGGGCCTTCCGCTTCGAGCAATGCGACGACCTCGGCCTCGATCGAGACCGGCTCGCTTGACGGATCGAGCGTGCCGCCGACCTGGAGCCATAGCCGCGCGCCGATCCCGGCGCGATAGGCCGCCTCGGTCGCCGGACGGTCGGCGATGCCGGCGAAGAGTGCGCTGCCCCGGCCCTGCGCGAGAAAGGCGGCGAGCACATCCGCCCTGTCGCCGACGCCGCCGCCGGTCGGGTTGTCGCCGGAATCGGCCAGGATCACCGGGCGGGTCGCCGACGCATTGGCGAGCGCGAGGCATTCATCGACCGAAGTGGTGACAGGCCCGAAGGCGAATGCCTCGCGCGCCTCGAAATAAGCGGCGGCAAGCTTTTCCGCCTCAGTTGCCATTGCGGCGCGATCGTCCCCGGTCAGGATGATCGAGGCGGTGGCGCGCGGCTCATCGGCCCACACATAGCCGACCATGATCGAGGCATCGAAAATGCCGGACACCGCGTCGACAGCCGGCAACCGCGCATAGAGCGACCGCGCCGGCTCGTCGACCGTGCTGGTCCGCTCACCCGGCAGCAGCACCGGAACCTTGGCCCAGACGACGAAGGGATCGATCTCGCCATTCAGCCGGCGATGGAGCATGGCGAGCGCGCGCCGCTTGGTCTCGGTGACATCGATATGCGGTGCCGTGCGATAGGCCGAGAACATGTCGATCGCGTCGATCACCCGCTGGCTGACATTGCCATGCAGATCATAGCTGACGGAGATCGGACAATCGGGGCCGACCACTTCGCGGGCTGCCGCACACCAGTCGCCCTCGCAGTCATCCATGCCGTCGACCTTCATCGCGCCATGCATCGCAAGATAGAGCCCGTCGATCGGCAGCGCCGCTGCGAGCCGCTCGAGAAACTCGGCACGAAACGCCTCATAGGTGGCGCGCTCGACCGGGCCACCGGGGATCGTCCGCGCATGCAGCGTCGGCGCGACGTCCCAGTCCCATTCGGCGAGACAGGCGAAGTCTTCGGCCCCGGTCAGTTCGGCTCCGCGCAGCACCGTGAAATCGTCAGACGTCGCGAGAAGCGGATTGTAGGTCGAGCATTCGGTATGAATGCCGCCGACAGCGATCTTCATGCGCCGTCTCCCGTTGCGTCCTGCCAGCCATAGAGGATCGGCATCAGCCCCGCGATGGAGCGGAAGCGCTCCCAAGATTTATCGGTGGCGCGCGTCCAGCCGCTTTCGGCGATTGCGGAAAGGCGCGGAAAGACAAGGCGGTCGAAGATGGCGCGATCGGCCATCGGTTCGGACCAGATACAGGCCTGGATGCCAAGGAAATGCGCCTGCTGCGCCTCGCTCCAGCCGGCGGTCGGATCGAAGCGATAGGTCTTTTCCGGGCTCGAATAGCCCGCCCAACCGGCGCCGGGCTCCGACCAGTCGGTCGCCTGGGACATATCGAGATAATAAGCCTGTCCCGGCGAGACGACGATGTCGTAGCCCTCGCCGGCGAGTTCCGCCGAAACCTCGTGGTTGCGCCACCCGACGAGATAGACCTTGGCCTTGTCGATGACATGGCCATGCGCGGCCTCTTCCCAGCCGCCGGTGATGCAGCCGCGCGAGGCGAGAAATTTCTGGATGCGGGCGAGGAATTCGGCCTGCAGGACGGCCGCGCCCGAACCCTCGATCTCGTCGGCGCCGTGATGGTTGGTGACGACATTGTTCCGCTTGGCATGCGCTTCCGCCGCGGCCTTACCGGCTATGCTTTCCAGCCGCGCAAGCGCGATCGGCGACCCCGACCAGGCGCCGATCGGCACTTCATCGGCACCGATATGGACGATCTTGTCGGGGAAGAGCGCGATGATCTCGTCGAAGATCGTCTCGAGGATGGCGTAGGTCTCCTCGCGCGCCGGATTGAGGCAGTTGTTCGGGAAGCCCTGCACCGAGAAATACTCGCCGCTCTCGCCGGGATCGCGCAGCTCGGGGATCGCCTTCAGCATCGCATAGCAGTGACCGGGGATATCAATCTCCGGCACCACCGTGACGCCGAGCGACTTCGCATAGGCGACGATCTCGCGGATCGCCGCCTTGGTGTAGTAGCCGCCGGTCTTCTGCGGCCCGGTACCCAGCAAGGGCGGCAAAGCGAGACCATGGCCGCGCCAGGCACCGATCTCCGTCAGAGCCGGATAAGCGTCGATCTCGATGCGCCAGGCCTCGTCATCGGAGAGATGCCAATGGAAGCGGTTCATCTTGTTCCAGGCGAGGATGCGGATCAGCGCCTTGATCTCACCGGTCGAATAGAACTGCCTGCTGACATCGAGATGGGTGCCGCGCCATGAAAGCGCCGGCGCATCGGCGATCATGCCCGAAGCCGGGAACAGGAACGTCGCGGGATGACGCAGCGCGCCGCGCAGCATCTGGCCGAGCGTGATCAGGCCATAGAGATAGCCGCCCTCCGAGCCTGCCGTGACGACGATGCCGTTCGGCGCGAAGTCGAGACGATAGCCTTCGCTGGAGATCCCCTTCCCGGCCTCGAAGGCTACCGGAAGTCCACCTTCCGACACCGGTCGCACCAGAGCATCGCCCGGGAACAGCGCATCCGACAGAGCCATGAAGCTGGCGGCCGCGGCCGCCGCTGCACCGCCGGATGCCTGGAGCGCCAGGCCCGCCGGGGTCGGCGCACGGCCGCTGATCCGGACATCCGCCGGCCACGGGATCACCGAGACGGAAACCGGCGCGCTGACCGGAACGGGATAGACCACCGCGCCGCGCTTCAGCGGCGCGTTGTCGCCGCGGGCCTTCGTCGCCGCGACGCCCACCGGCGCCGTGCTGCCATCGGCGAAGGCGAGATAGGCGGCCGCCGCGCCATCGCTCCAATGGCGCAGCGGGTAGGAAAGCCCGTGCACCGTGACGGTCCAGGTGGCGCCGGGCGCCAGCACGAACCCTTCCGGTGGTTCAAATTCAGAGTGATTGGAAAGCCGCTCGACCAGAACGCCACCCTCGATCTCAGCCGCCGGATCGATCCGGGCCGGCCCGCTGACGCAGAGGCGAAACCCGCTGACGGGCCCGTCGGAGCGGTTGGTCAGCTTCAGCGTATAGGCAAGCGCCACACCCTCGGCGGGCGGTGTCCATTCGGTTTCGAGACGGAAAGCGGCGCGCGGGGGAAGGGTCATGCTGGTCTCACTGTCGTGAATGTCTTGAAGAAGAACGCGTCAATCGCCGAGCGGCTGGGTATCGTCGCCGTCGCGATTGATCATGAGCTGATGCTTGATCCGCCGCATGCTTTCGATGGCGCGGCCCTGCATGCGGGTCGCGACGGTCTGCGCAACGGCATCGATCATCGCAAGAAAGGCGTAGCGCGCCGATGACGGCCGGAGGATGTCGTCCTGTTCAGGCACGTCGATGGCAAGGAGCACATCGGCATGCTCAGCAACGGGCGATCCCGGCCGCGTCAGGACGATCCGGTCGAGGTGATACTCGCCGGCGATCGCCAGCGTATTGGCCAGCGGCAGGTTTCGGCCGCTGGTCGAAGAGGCGATGATCACCGTCCCCTTGGGCGCGCCGGCGGTGCGCATCATCTGCGCCTGGTGATCGATCGAGGAGGTGACGCGGAGGCCGAGCCGGAACAGCCGCGTCTCCAGCTCGTTCGCGATCATCGACGAAGCGCCGCCCGAGCCGAAGGACAGGATGTAGCTGGAGCCGACGATCTTGTCGGCCGCCGCTTCGATCGCCAGCGGATCGATCTGCTCGAAGAACGAATAAAGCGTCGTCTGGGCGCAGTTGACGATGTGGCGGGTGATTTCCGTCGCGGTTTCCGGCCCGCTTGGCGGCACAAGATAGCGCCGCGCGATGAAGCGGCTCTGCGCCAGGCGCACCTTGAAGTCGGCGAAGCTCTGGCATCCGAGCCGGCGGCAGAAGCGCGTCACCGTGGGCGGCGACGTATCGGCCCGCGCCGCGAGTTCGACGATCGATGCATTGACCGCCGACTGGACGTCGGACAGCACAAGATCGGCCAGCCGCCGTTCGGAACGGCTGAAGCTCTCCATATCCGCCTGCAAGAGCCCGACCAGATCGAGCATGATGACCGAACTCCTCCTAAGACGCGCGCCAAAAAGGCTTTGGAACCGCAAGCCCGAGGCGCCGCCGGACCCGTATCAGGCGGCGAGCCCGACCGCGAGGCCCGCCTCGTCGAACAGATGACAGAGGGCCGGATCGACGCTGACCTCGATGTCGGTGTCATCAGCGACCGGAGGATCGCCGTCGAACAGCGCGACGAATGTGTCGCCGTTCGGCAGCGGCGCATAGGCGACCGTGTGGATGCCGAGCCGCTCGATGATGCCGGGCCGGATCGTCAGGCGGAAGCCGCCCGGCGCGTCGAGGCTGAGATGCTCGGGGCGAATGCCGACCTCCAGCCTCTGGCCGACGAGAGCGGGGCTGCCGGCCCGCGGCAGGGTGATCAGCCCGAGCGGCCCGAGATCGACCGTGATGCCGGCGCCATCGGCCGCCGTGCAGGTGCCCTGCAGGAAATTCATTTTGGGATTGCCGATGAAGCCGGCAACGAAGCGATTGGCGGGCCGATGATAGAGGTCGAGCGGCGAGCCGACCTGCTCGATCTGGCCGGCGTTCAGGACGACGATCTTGTCGGCCATGGTGAGCGCCTCGACCTGATCATGCGTCACATAGATCATCGTCGCGCCGAGCTTCTTGTGCAGGCGTGTCAGCTCGATCCGCATGTCGGCGCGCAAGGCGGCATCAAGATTGGAGAGCGGCTCGTCGAACAGGAAGATCTTCGGTTCGCGCACGATGGCTCGGCCGATCGCGACGCGCTGGCGCTGGCCGCCGGAAAGCGTGCCGGGCCGCTGCTGGAGCCGGCTTTCAAGCTGCAGGACACGCGCCGCCTCGGAAACCCGGGTGCGGACCTGATCCTCGGGCAGTTTCTCGACGCGCAGCGGAAAGGCGATGTTCTCGTAGACGCTCATATGCGGATAAAGCGCATAGGACTGGAACACCATCGCGATGCCGCGCTTCACCGGCGGCAGATCGTTGACGGTCTTGCCGGCAATGACGATCTCACCCGACGTGACCTCCTCGAGCCCGGCGATCATGCGCAGCAGCGTGGACTTGCCACATCCCGAAGGCCCGACGAAAACCACGAACTCGCCCTGCGTGACGTCGAGATCGACGCCCTTGATGACGGCGGTTCCCGCAAAGGACTTCTTCAGGCTGGACAGCGTGAGTTCGCTCAAGGGACGTTCTCCGGGGAAGAAGGCCCTCACCCGCCCTCTCCCGCGAGCGGGAGAGGGGGAAGAAAGGCGTGCGATCCAAACCGTGTCCCCTCCCCCGCAGCGCGGGAGAGGGCCAAGGTAAGGGTGCTTACTTGAACTGGTCGATCGACCCGGCCGCCTTGGTCAGCGCAGCGGCGGGCTCCGCGTTGCCGGTCACGACGGACTGGACCATGTCGATCATGGCGTTCTGGAAGCCCTTGTAGTCGAGGAACAGCGGCTCCGGGCCACCGAAGGCGATTCCGTCGAGGAACGGCTTCCAGCTCGGATCTTCCGAGACCAGCGTATCAACGCCGGCGACGGGACGCAGCGGCGTCAGGCCATGCGTCTTCTCATAGAGGAACTGGTTTTCCGGGTTGGTCAGGAGCTTGGCGAGATCGATCGCCTGGTCCTCGACGCCCGTGCCCTTGAACACAGCCATGCTATCGGTGATGAGCAGCGTACCGGCGCCCTTGGCCTGCGGTCCGACCGGCAGCGGCGCGACGCCCCACTGAATGTCCTTCGAGACCTGGTTGCGAACCCAGGGCCCGCCCTCGATCATCGCGACCTTGCCGTCCGAGAACAACTTGATCATGTCGTCCTGGTCATAGGCCGAAGGACCATCTTCGGAGACCGGAACGAGCTTCTTGATGAATTCGAGTGCCTGCAGGTTCTGCGGGCTGTCGAGCGTGATCTTTCCGTCGGCGTCGATGACCGTGCCGTCATTGGTGTACACGTAATGCAGGAACTGATGCATCGTGTTGTCCATCGTCTTGGCCGGCAGGCCGTAGCCGGCGATGCCGGTCTTGTCCTTGATGGCCTTGGCGTCGTTATAAAGCTCGTCCCAGGTCGTCGGCGGCTTGGCGGGGTCCAGGCCGGCCTTCTCGAACAAGGCCTTGTTCCAGAACAGCGCCTTCGTCGAGAAGGCGACCGGAATGCCCCAGGCCTCGTCCTTGAACGTCACCGTGTCGACGATATGCGGATAATAGGCGGCCTTCTCGGCGTCCGTCATCGGGATCGGCACGATCAGATCGCTATCGGCGAACTGCTTCAGCGTGCGCGAGCCGACATAGGCAAGTCCGACCGGCGTGCCGGCGGCGGCGAGCGTCGTGATCTTGTCCTGGCACTGCGCCCAGCCAACGATCTCGACATTGACCTTGAAGCCCGGATTCTTGGCTTCCCAAGCCTTGATCAGGTCCGGATAGGTCTCGGCGATGGCATCGCCGCACTGGATCATGCTGACCGTCTTGTCCTCCGCGAAGGCCGAAACGGACATCGTCGAGAGGACGACGGCCGCGCCTGCGAGGAGTGTCCCGTAATGTTTCATTGCTCTTTCCCTCATTGTCTGGCCGCCCCTTTTCCCGGGACGGTTCGGATGCCTGGACCGCTACTGCTTGACCGCGCCGGCTGTGAGCCCGGCGACCAGATAGCGCTGCAGGAATATGAAGCCGATCATCACCGGGGCGATGCCGACGAAGCTCGCCGCCATCAGCTCGTTCCAGACCACGCGCTCCTTGCCGAAAAAGGCGAACAGCCCCACGGCGAGCGGCATGAATTCGGATTTCGAGTTGAAGGTCAGCGCGAAGATGAATTGCTGCGCATAGGCGCCGATGAAGGTGGCGAGCGCGACGACGAGAATGCCCGGCGCGGCGATCGGCAACACGATGCGGCGCAGGATATAAAGCCGGCCGGCACCATCGACCCAGGCCGCCTCGTCCAGCTCGCGCGGAATGCGCAGGAGATAGGTTCGAAGCAGCCAGATCGCGGTCGGGATCAGGAAGGCGACTCCCGGGACGATCATCGCGAAATAGGTATTGAGCAGGCCCATCGAGCGCATCAGCCGATAGAGCGGGATGAGCAGCACCGCGCCGGAGAACATGTTGACGGCGAGGAAGGCGCCGAGCAACGGCCCGCTGCCCGGAAACTCGAACCGCGCGAACGCATAGGCGGCCGGCACGACGAGGATCAGCACGGCGATGGTGGCGAGGCTCGAGATCAGCAGCGAATTGAAGATGTAGCGCCCGAGCAGCGGCACATGCTCCCACATCGTGAAATAGGCATCGAACGACCCATCCTCCGGCCAGAACCGATAGGGCGAGGAGAAGAGATGCGTCAGCGGCTTCAACGAAACCAGGAAGCCCTCGATGAAAGGCGACAGCACGAAGCCCAGAAACAGGAACATGCCGACATAGATCGCGACATATTCATACCATCTGTAACGGTCGATCATCGGGCGCCCGCTGCTCATTTTGCCTCCCCCGATGAGATCTTGCTGATGACGCGGAAGTAGAAGAAGCAGAACACCGACAGGAACAGACAGATCATCACGGCGCGGGCGGCACCCTCGCCATATTTGTAGCTGCCGATCGCCGTCTTGTAGGTGTCGATGATCATCGTCGTGGTCTGGCCGTTCGGTCCGCCCTGCGTCAGGATCCAGATGATGTCGAAGGAATTGAAGGTCGCGATCAGCGACAGCATCGACATCGTGACCAATGCCGGCACGATCAGCGGCAGCGTGATGCGGCGAAAGCGATAGAAGCGTCCGGCGCCGTCCGTCCAGGCTGCCTCATAGAGGTCCTTGGGGATCGACTGGATCGCGGCGAGCAGATAGAGCGTCACCAGCGGCACGCCGATCCACACATCGGTCAATATCGTCGCGCCGAAGGCCGTGCCGCCATAGGCCAGCCACGCCAGCGGCCGATCGAGCAGGCCGACATTCTGCAGGATGCCCGAGATCATCCCGAACTGGCCATTATACATCCAGCCCCACATGAAGATGCCGATGGCCATCGGCACGATCCACGGCGGCAGCGTCAACACGCGAAAGAGCGCGCGGCCAGGCACCAGCGCGTTCAGCAGCACAGCGCCGCAGGTGCCGATGATCATCTTGAGGCCGACGGAAAAGAAGGTCCACACGAAGGTGCGGATGATGACGGTGGCAAAGTCACCGCCGAAGATCTTCTGGTAATTGACCCAGCCGACCCACTTCACCGTCCGCCTGAGCGAGGCGTCGGTGAAGGAGAGCGTGAACGTATCGACGAGCGGATAGGCGACGATGAAGAGAATGTAGATCGTGGCCGGAAGCAGAAGCGCGAAGGCGAACAGCGTGGCACTTCGGGACCGCGTCATCCGCCCGCCCCGTCAGCTGTCGCGGCCGGAAAGCGCCGCATCGAAGCGCTTCCAGGTCTCGGACATGTCCACGACGGTCTTGCTGCGGCGCGCTTCGTCCATGGCGAGGGCCAGCAGGCCGGCTTCGAGCGCATTGACCACCGAAACCGGCAGCGGTGCGTCGTTCAGCATATGCGCGCCAATATCGCGCGCCATCTGTTCATCCGCGCCGTAATGAACCGAGAGTTCTGAGCCGCTATAAGTGGTGTCGATCAGTTTTGACGAGGTGCGGGCGTCATGCACCTTGAAGAAATTGCGGACGAAATCACCCTCAGCCATACCCTTGGCGCCGATCACGCAGAACCGGCGGTATTCATCGGGCACGTTCAGATTGGTGTGGAAGGTCATCGAGGCGCCGTTCGCATATTCCACGATTGCCGTCTGGAAATCGATGATGTCGGCATCGCTGTCGAACACCTTGTCGGTTCCCATCCAGCCGCTTGGCTTGCGATGATAGACCTCGGTGTCGTTGATGCCGAGTCCTTCCGGCGCATTGCTTGGCACGAAGCTGCGCTTTCCGCCGAAGCTAGCAACACGCGCCGGGCGAGCGCCCATGACGCCATTGTACAAATCGAGATCGTGGCAGCACTTCTCGAGCATGAACGAGCCCGAATACTTCTCATAGCGCCGCCAATCGCGCATGAAGAACGCGCCATGATAGGGCGCGATATGCTCGGAGGCCTCAATCGAGACGATATCGCCGATGAGCCCGTCCTTCTGGGCCTTGCGCAGGTCGACATAGAGCGGCGCATAGCGCAGCACGAGACCGACCATGACGTTGTCGGAGCCGAATTCCGCGATCAGCCGTGCGAGCTCCATCGTCTCCTCGACCGTCGTCACGACGGGCTTTTCGGAGAAGACCTTCACGCCGCTATCGAGACCGGTACGGATATGGCCGAGATGTAGGTGATTGGGCGAGCCGACCATCAAAAGGTCGAGCGTCTCGCCGGCCAGGAGATCCTCGAGTGACCCGTAGGCCTTCCCGACGGGGACGTCGAACTGCTTCGTATAGGAAAGCCCGGCCGGCTCGGGGTCGACATAGCCGACCACATCGAAATCCGGGAGCGAGGCGGAAAAAATGCGCGCCAGATAGCCCAGCCGATAGCCAAGCCCGACAATGCCGACTTTCATCGAATCCCCTGCTTCATCAAGACAGCCGCTTGGACGGGCATCAGCGCCGACCAGCCGCTTTGTAAATTCTTTCCACGATCATGCCGCAAGACGCACCCCTGTCAAGCACTCTTTTGCAGTTTCTCCGCAAGAATGCCCCGTTCTTGCATACAATCTGAAAGGCGTTTTCACTTCACCGTCAAAGTTTGATCGACAAGCGCAAAAGGATCCTCGACCCGCGGCCAGATCGGCCGGTCGAGCTTGCGATAGGCGGTAAGGCGGGGATTGGACGGATAAGGCGCGCCCGCGTCGATATAGACGATCTCCGCTGCGATCGGCGCGAAGCCCGCGTGGAAGTGATTGGTCGATTTCACCAGCAGCATCGCCTTCGCCATCGGATCGATGCCAAGATTGGTGAAGATGTCCGGCTCGAAGGTCTGGGTGCGGTTGGTATTGAGGATGACGTCGATCGTCGTTCCGACGAGGCGGACTACTGCCGCCGGACCGAGCGTCACGCGGCTGCGGCCGAAGCTTTGCCAGCCCTCCTCCACCGCCCTGATCACATCGACCTCGGCATCGACGGGCGCGCCGCCATCGGGGCCGGCCTTGCCGCCAAAGCGGAGCTGGATGCGGGCGCCCTCGCCGGCTGCCAGACAAAAGGTCGTCGCGACCGGGTCCCAGATCGTCGCGACCGCAACATCCTGCATGCCGCGCTCGATGATGCGGCGAAGAATCAGCGTCCCGTCACCGGCAACGCCGCCACCTGGATTATCCCAGGTATCCGCGACGACGACAGGCTTCCCCGGCTTTGTCGCGGCGAGCGCCGAGGCACGGTCGAGGCCGTCCTCGATACCCAATTGCGGCATCATGGTCTGGCCGCGCAGCGAGAAGATCTCAAGCCCGAGACGCCGCGCCAGCGCGTCGCCGCCCACTCGGTCGTCCTCGGTGACGACGAGCAGGCGCGTGCCGAGCTCCGGCACGTCGCCGGCCATGAAGCCATGGATGAGCGAGATCGACAGGACGCCGTCATGCCCCTCCATCGCCTTGACGCGGTCGATAAAGGAACGCATCGGCTCGCGGCTAGTCGGAAACACTTCGATCATTCGGCAATCGAAGGTCGAGATCACCGGCTTGATTGCGCCGCGGATCGCGCGGATGGCGAGATCGACGACATGCTCGCCGCGCTCGTAGAAATCGGTGTGGGGAAACTCGAGAAAAGCTGCGAGGATATCGCTGTTGGCGACGCGCTTCGCCGTCAGATGGCTGTGTGGATCGAGCTCCGCCGCGATGACGACATCCGGACCGACGATCGCGCGAATGCGTTCGAGCAGGTCGCCCTCGCAGTCGTCATAACCCTGCGCCACCATCGCGCCATGCAGTCCAAGCACGACGCCGTCCACCGGCAGCGCCGCACGGAGCTGACCCAAAATCTCGTCGCGCAATCCCTCATAGGCCGCCCGCTGGATCAGACCGCCAGGTTCGGCCCATGTCGCAGTGCCCTCGACGAGATCGATCCCGTCCGCCTCGGCCCGGCGGCGCAGCGCGACGATCGGCGAGGAGCAGAGCGTCGGCGTTGCCGGATGCTCGCCGGGCGCGGCATAGAAGGCCATCTCGAAGCTGGCCCGGTCAGTCGGCACCGGCGAGAATGTGTTGGTCTCGGTCGCGAGCGACGCTGTGAAGATCCGCATGACGATCAGCCGAGCGGCGCGTAGGCGATGGCTTCGATCTCGATCTTGATGTCGATCATCAGCTTGGCCTCGACAGTGGTGCGGGCTGGCGGCTCGGCCGGAAAATAGGTGGCGTAGACGGCGTTGAAGGCGGCGAAGTCGTTCGCGTCGGTGAGGATGACGAAGGTCTTCACCACCTGGTCGAGCGTGCAGCCGGCCAGCGCCAGAGCCGCCTTGACGTTCTCCATCACCTGCCGCGTCTGCGCCTCGATGCCACCGGCAACAACAGCGCGGTTGCTATCGGTCGGGACCTGGCCGGAGATATAGACAAAGTCGCCCGCCCGAACGGCCGGCGACAGCGGAACATGAGAGGCTCCGTAAACCGTTTTCAACTTTGCCACCAATCTCTCCCGCTCTGAAGCACCGTGATGCCTGGATTGCTATGTAAATTCCTGCGCTGGCGGCCCGTCAAGCGCCAAATCATGTTGCTTTTTTTCATTTTGGCGCGAAGCTGGCGCCTAGAATGAGGGGACGCGCGATGTTTGGAATGACGGGGAAGCATGTCGTGATCAGCGGGGCCGGCGGCGGCATTGGCCGCGCCCTCGTCGCCCTGTTCCGCGAATGCGGAGCGCGCGTGACGGCGTGCGACCGCGATGCGGATCTGCTGGCGGCGCTGGAGGGCGTCACGACAGAGGTCTTCGAACTCACCAACCGGGCGGCGACGACCGCTGCCATGGAGCGGATCATCGCCCGGCAGGGCGCGCCAGACGCCATCATCGGCAATGCCGGCTTCACGCGGGCCGAACGGATGGTCGATGTCGGACCGGAGGCCTGGGACAGCGAACTCGCCATCAACCTGACGGGCACCTATAATCTCGTCGCCCCTAGCCTTCCCGCGATGATCGCGGCAGGCGGCGGATCGATCGTCCTCGTTTCCTCCGTCAACGCCCTCGCCCATTTCGGCAATCCGGCCTATTCCGCCGCCAAGGCCGGGCTCAACGCTTATGCACGCGCCCTCGCCGTCGAGCATGGCCGCCACGGCATCCGAGCCAACTGCATCTGCCCCGGTTCCGTGCGCACGCCCGCCTGGGATCACCGCATCGAGAAGCAGCCGGAATTGCTCGACGAAGTGGTGCGCTATTATCCGCTTGCCCGCCTTGTGACGCCGGAAGAGGTTGCGCAGACGGCGCTGTTCCTCGCCTCGCCGCTCTCATCGGGCATCACCGGAACGGCCATCGCCGTCGATGCCGGTCTTACGGCCGGAAACCGCCGCTTCGTCAGTGAAGTTCTCGGCGGCTGATACGCTGCTTGACCACGGCCGAAGCGTCGGCAAAGCCTTGGACAGTTGTCGCGACATCAAAGGACATCGGATGCCCACCCATATCGACCAGTTGGACACGCCGGCCGTCCTGATCGACATCGATCGCGTCGAGGCCAATCTTACCCGCACCCAGACCTATGCCGATGCACATGGCCTGAAGCTTCGCCCGCACATCAAGACCCACAAGCTGCCGCGCTTTGCCCGGCGACAGGTCGAACTCGGCGCCATCGGCATCACCTGCCAGAAACTCGGTGAAGCCGAAGTCATGGCAGATGCCGGCATTGAGGATATCCTGCTGCCTTACAACATCCTGGGCACGGAGAAGCTGCACCGGCTGCGGCGCCTCGCAGAACGCGTCGCGCTCGCGGTCACCGCCGACAGCCTCGTCACCATCGAGGGCTATGCACGCACCTTCGCCGACGCCGCGTCACCGCTTCGCGTGCTCGTCGAATGCGATACGGGCATGGGGCGTTGCGGCGTGCAGACGCCCGACGAGGCCGTGGCGCTGGCGCGCGCGATCGATGCCAGCTCGGGCCTCGCCTTTGCCGGCCTGATGACCTATCCCCCCGCAGGCGCACCGGCTGCGGCACGGGCCATCCTAGCGGCCATGGCGGAAGCGCTGCGCAGCGCGGGCCTGCCGCCGACAATGATCTCGACCGGCGGCACGCCCGATCTCTGGTCGGCGCATGAAACGACGATCGCTACCGAATATCGGCCTGGCACCTATATCTATCTCGATCGCTACCAGGTGGCCAAAGGGGTCGGCACCATGGACGACTGCGCGCTGACGGTGCTTGCGACCGTGGTGAGCAGCCCGACACCGGATCGCGCCGTGATCGACGCCGGCTCGAAGGCTCTGACCAGCGATCTGCTTGGTCTTTCGGGATATGGCACCGTGCTCGGCTATCCTGATGCAGTGATTGCAGGGCTCAGCGAGGAACACGGCACGATCGATCTCTCGGGGTCGGCGCTGAAGCCCGCGATCGGCGAGCGGCTGCGCATCGTGCCGAACCACGCCTGCCCGGTATCGAACCTCTTTGACCGGGTCCATCTCGTCTCGGCCGACCATGTGGTCGCAACCGAGATCGTCGCGGCGCGCGGCCGGGTCGACTGACCGCCTGCCCGCCCGCGGATCAGTCCTCGGTCTGCTGCTGCTGGCGCAGGGTCTCGATGCCGCGCGTCAGCTGATCTTCGAGCTGGCGCAGGAAGGCGACATGGGTCCCAAGCTCGTCGCGCCGTCTCTCGCCGCGCACGAGGAAGCGTTCGGCCTCCTGAATCAGGATCGAACTCTTGCTGGCCTCGCCGCCATCGCCCTCGATGACGTCGCCATAGAGGAACGCAGCACGCGACCGCGCGTCCTCGAGACGCGCCGCAAGACCCGTCGACTCGCTCTCTGTGTCCGACAGAGCGCGCGAGACGACCTCCTGTATGGACGACAGACGGTCGATGTCACTGCGGAGATCACGCTCCTTCGAGCGAAACCGGGGGAAAAGCACGTCACTGCCCTCATCGAACGATGCCGCACCGCAATAGATACGGCGCCTTATTAAACCATACTATTCCTCCAGTGGATTTACCAGCGCGATACCACCCAAGATAGAATGCTGGTCGCCATCATCGCGCGAGCGGCGCGCCATCACGCTTTGCCGGCGGCACTCTTGGCCGGAGCCTTGGTCGTCCCCAATTCCTCGATCATGTGCTCGACGGCCATGATCGCGTTCTCGATATCCGAGATCTTGCGCACGGCGCTATCGGTTGGCAGAACGCCGGATGACGCCGCCTGCATGATGAGCTTCTGCTGTTCTTCGACAAGCCGCCCCCTGAGGGCAACCAATTTCTTCTGCATCGGTCATGAACTCCTGAACCGCCTCTATTATAGGCCGCGCCCGTTCAGCGGCAACGAGTTTCACTGAGCGTGAATTTTGCCCCGCGCTCGGCAACATCCGGCGAGACCGCCTCAGGAGCGCCGCTGCGCTGGGCACAACCGTTCGAAATCCAGGGCAATCATCAGACAGGCGGCTATGAACGCTTGATTTCGTCGCCGAATGAACCGATTCTTCATGAAGAGAATCAAAACGGCGGGAGGAGATCGATGTTGCGTCGAATATTCCTGACGGCTGCCCTCGAACGGCTGGTGGATGAGGGCAAGATCAAGCGCCGCTCCAAGGCGTTCCGCATCATGCAGATGGTGATCAGCGACGGTGCCGCAGTGCTCGACGACACGCAGCGGCGCGTCTATGACCAGATTATCGTTCCGCAGATCGAGCAACTCGAGCGCCGCGTCTCCTGACGCTGGCTAAGCCTTCTGATGTAACCCTGGAATGCGATTGCGCATGCGGCGTTCTGGGCGCCTGGTTGTGCTGTCGCCGCCGGGATAGAAGTCGCTTCAGCGCAAAATCATTCCCCGCTCGTCCATCTGATGGAGATGTCCCGCCCTTGAGCGGGGCCAGCCTTCCAACTAGATGAAGGCAAGGCCCGATGCGGGAGGCAGGATGATGACGAACTCTCTAGGCGATGCCGCGCTTCCTTTGCCGCCGCCGGTGCGCTCCAGCCTGGACCTGATTGGCCGTACGCCGATCGTTGAATTGACGACCTTCGACACCGGCCCTTGCCGCTTGTTCGTCAAGCTCGAGAGCCAGAATCCCGGCGGATCGATCAAGGACCGTATCGCCCTGTCGATGATCGCCGCCGCCGAGCGCGATGGACGTTTGCAGCCGGGCGGCACCATCGTCGAGGCGACCGCCGGCAATACCGGCCTTGGCCTTGCGCAAGTCGGCCTCCCCAAGGGCTATCACCTGATCCTGGTCGTTCCCGACAAGATGTCACGCGAAAAGGTGCAGCATCTGCGCGCCATCGGGGCGGAGGTTCGTACAACCCGTTCCGATATCGGCAAAGGTCATCCCGATTATTATCAGGACATGGCCGAGCGAATCGCGGTCGAAACGGGCGGCTTCTTCGTCAACCAGTTCGGCAACCCCGCCAATCCACTCGCCCACGAGACGACGACCGGTCCGGAGATCCTCGAGCAGCTCGCTGGCGATGTCGACGCGGTTGTGGTTGGCGTCGGCTCCGGCGGCACGCTGACAGGTCTCGGACGCTTCTTCCGTCGCGCCTCGCCGAAGACGAAGATGGTGCTCGCCGATCCCAAGGGCTCGGTTCTGGCGCCGCTGATCGAGACCGGGCAGATGATCGAAGCCGGCTCCTGGGCGGTTGAAGGTATCGGCGAGGATTTCGTGCCGCCGAATGCCGATCTCTCGCTGGTCTCACGTGCCTTCACCATCACGGATCGCGAGAGCATCGCGGCCGCACGCGCCTTGCTGGCGAAGGAGGGCCTTCTCGCCGGCTCCTCATCGGGAACATTGCTGGCGGCAGCCCTTCGCTATTGCCGCGAGCAGACCGAGCCGAAAAATGTCGTCACCTTCGTCTGCGACAGCGGCAACAAATACCTGTCGAAGGTCTTCAATGACGTCTGGGTCGCCGAACAGGGCCTCGCCCAACGGCTGCAGCATGGCAACCTCCGCGATCTCGTCGCACGCTTCCATGCCGAGGGCGGCACGGTGACGGTCTCCCCGGCCGACACGCTCTCGACCGCCTATGGCCGCATGCGCGGCGCCGACGTCTCGCAATTGCCCGTCATCGAGGAGGGCCGTCTCGTCGGCATTCTCGACGAGAGCGACGTGCTGGCAGGTCTGGGACGGCTGAGGAATGGCGAGGCCGGCAAATTCAGCGCTGTTGTCGCCGACTCGATGGTCACGCATCTCCACACCGTCCCCTCGACGGCGTCCGTCGACGCGTTGCTGCCGATCTTTGAGCGCAACGAAGTCGCGATCGTCATGGACGACGACGAATTCGTCGGGCTCATCACCCGCGTCGATCTCATCAACCATCTGAGGCTCTCGCCTTGACCGCACCCGAACGCCCGAACCGCCTCGCCTTCGCCACCCGCACGATCCATGGCGGCCAGAGCCACGATCCGCTGACCGGCGCGGTCATGGTGCCGATCTACGCCACCTCGACCTATGCGCAGGAGAGCCCGGGCGTTCACAAGGGCTTCGAATATGCCCGTTCGCAGAACCCGACCCGCTTTGCCTTCGAACGCGCGATTGCGGATCTCGAGAGCGGCAGCGCTGGCTTTGCCTTCGCCTCGGGCCTCGCGGCGATCTCGACGACGCTGGAACTGCTCGACAGCGGCGACCACATCGTTGCGACCGACGACATCTATGGCGGCACGTTTCGCTTGCTGGAGCGCGTGAGGAAGCGCTCCGCAGGCCTCGACGTCACCTTTGTCGACTTCACGGACCTCGCCGCTGTCGAAGCGGCGATCCGGCCTGAGACCAAGATGCTCTGGGTCGAGACCCCGACCAACCCGATGCTGCGCATCGTCGATCTCGAGGCCGTCGCGGCGCTCGCCCGCCGCCGCGGCATCATCTCGGTCGCCGACAACACCTTTGCCAGCCCCTATATCCAGCGCCCGCTGGAGCTCGGCATCGACATCGTCGTGCATTCGACGACCAAATATCTGAACGGCCATTCCGACATGGTCGGCGGCTGCGTGGTGGTCGGGCCACGCGCCGATCTCGCCGAGCAGATGAAATTCCTGCAGAACGCCGTCGGCGCGATTTCGGGGCCTTTCGACAGCTTCCTCGCGTTGCGCGGACTGAAGACCCTCGCGCTGCGCATGCAGCGGCATTCGGAAAACGGCATAGCGATCGCCCGCTTCCTCGAAGCACGGCCTGATGTAAAGAGCGTGCGCTATCCGGGCCTTGCCAGCCATCCGCAGCACGATCTCGCCAAGCGGCAGATGCATGCCTTTGGCGGCATGATCACGGTCGAATTCGACCGCGACCTCGCCGGCACGAAGCGGTTCCTGGAGCGGGTCGAGCTCTTCGCGCTCGCCGAGAGCCTTGGCGGCGTCGAAAGCCTGATCGAGCATCCGGCGACGATGACGCATGCCTCGATCCCGGCCGATCAGCGCGCCGCGATCGGCATCTCGGATTCGCTCGTGCGCATCTCCGCCGGCATCGAGGCCGCTGACGATCTCATAGCCGACATCGTGCAGGCGCTGCGCTGAGGCTGCCGCCTGAGGCCTTGCTTGGCAGCGCACCCACAATGCAGCGCGCGCCTTCCTATACGGGCAGCGCGTCGAAGCTCTCGGCCTGCGCCCGTGCCCAGATGGTCTGGTAGAAACCTTCCTTCCCCGCGGGCTCCAGCAATTCGCCGGGCTTCAGGAACACATGCAGCTGCGACAGCAGACGGATTTCCGTCGGCGTGACGCGGCGCGCGAGGTGGTGCGGCGCGAGTTGCGCGGGATGGCTCAGCCCCGCGGCAGCCAGCATCTCCGCGAGCGCCTCCAGCGTATGGCGATGAAAGGCGGCGACACGCGCGGCCTTGTCCTCGACGACCAGCGAGCGCTGGCGCAGCGGATCCTGAGTCGCGACCCCGGTCGGGCAGGTGTTGGTGTGGCAGGACAGCGACTGGACGCAGCCGATCGCGAACATGAAGGCGCGCGCGGCATTGACCCAGTCGGCGCCGATCGCGAGGCAGGACGCGATATCGAAGGCGGAGATCACCTTGCCGGCCACACCGATCTTGACGCTCGGACGCAGACCAGCGCCGACCAGCGTGTTGTGGACCAGCAGCAGGCCCTCATGCATCGGAATGCCAATATGATCGGTGAATTCGACCGGCGCAGCACCCGTCCCGCCCTCGGCGCCATCGACGACGATGAAATCCGGCACGATCCCCGTCGCCAGCATCGCCTTGACGATGCTCATGAACTCCCAGGGATGGCCGAGGGCGAGCTTGAAACCGACCGGCTTGCCGCCGGAGAGGCGCCGTAGCTCGGCGAGGAAGCGCATCATGCCGAGCGGCGTGTCGAAGCTCGAATGGCGCGCAGGCGAAATGCAGTCGCGCCCTTCGGGAATGCCGCGCACACGCGCGATTTCCGCCGAGACCTTGTGGCCCGGCAGGATGCCGCCATGTCCGGGCTTGGCGCCCTGGCTGAGCTTCAATTCGATCATCTTGATCTGCGGGCTTGCCGCGCGCGCCGCGAACAGATCCGGATCGAAAGTGCCGTCATCCTTGCGGCAGCCGAAATAGCCGCTCGCCACCTGCCAGACGAGATCGCCGCCGAATTCCTCGTGATAGGGACTGACGCTGCCCTCGCCCGTGTCATGCGCAAAGCCGCCGGCTCTTGCGCCCTTGTTCAGGGCGCGGATCGCCGCCGCCGACAGCGAACCGAAACTCATCGCCGAGATGTTGAGGACTGAAGCATCGTAGGGCTGATCGCACTGCTCGTTGCCGATCGGCACGCGAAAGCTCGCCGGATCCGATACCGCGATCGGTCGGACCGAGTGCCCCATGAATTCGTAGCGTTCGCCATAGACATCGAGCAGCGTGCCGAACGGCCGCTGGTCCGCCTCGCTCTTGGCGCGCTGATAGACGAGGGACCGCTGCGTCCGTGAGAAGGGCAGCTCATCCCGGTCGTCCTCGAAGAGATATTGGCGCAGCTCCGGCCGGACCTCTTCGAAGAGATAGCGGATATGGCCGATCACGGGATAGTTGCGCAGGATCGCGTGCCGTGTCTGGACGAGATCGCGAATGCCGATGAGGCCGAGCCCGCCAAACAGCGCGAGCGGCAGGAAGCCGCGTCCCGTCGCGATCACCAGCGCGAGAAAGGCCACCGCAAGCACGAGGCAGGCGGCGAAGACGAAATAGCGATTGAGAATGGACGGCATGACGAAGCGCTTGTCTGGCATTACGCCGCCCCTCCCCGGAGGCGTCGCCCGCGGCGGAATCACGGCCATCAGGAATCGAGCGCGGCCCGGACGCTGGCCGCGAGTTGATCGAGCGAGAAGGGCTTGCCGAGCAGCCGGACGCCCGGATCGAGCAGGCCATTATGCACCACGGCGTTATGCGTGTAGCCCGTCGTATAGAGGACCTTCATCAACGGACGCAGCACCCGCGCCCGGTCTGCGAGTTCGCGGCCATTGATGTCCGGCATGATGATATCGGTGAACAGGAGATCGATGCGTGGACTCGATCCAATCAACTCGAGGGCGCGGCCGGGCCCCTCGGCATCGATGACCGTGTAGCCGAGATCGCGAAGCGCCTCGACGCTGAGCCGCCGCACACCGGCTTCGTCCTCGACCACCAGGATCACCTCGTCGGGCGAGCCGGTCGGTCGGCTGTCGCCCTGCGACTGTCCCTTCTCGATCTCGGCATCGACCCCGTAATAGCGCGGCAGATAGATCTTGACCGTCGAGCCCTGGCCAAGTTCGGAATAGATCGTCACATGACCGCCGGACTGGCGCACGAAGCCATAGACCTGCGATAGGCCGAGCCCGCTGCCCTTGCCGACTCCCTTCGTCGTGAAGAAGGGCTCGAAGACCCGCTTGATGATATCGGGCGACATCCCCGTTCCGGTATCGGTCACCGCCAGTAACGCATATTGCCCCGAGGGCACATTGCCATGTGCTTCCGAATAGGCCTGATCGATGCTGGCATTGGCCGTTTCGATGGTCAGCCGTCCACCCTCGGGCATGGCGTCCCGCGCGTTGACGGCAAGATTCAGCAGCGCATTCTCGAGCTGGGCCGGATCGACGCGCACCTTCCAGAGCCCCGCGGCGAGCACCGTTTCGATGCGAATGGATTCCGTCAGCGTGCGTTGCAGCATATCCGACATTCCAGCGACGAAGCGGTTCGGATCGATCGTCTGCGGTGCGAGCGGCTGCTTCCGCGCGAAGGCGAGCAGCCGCTGCGTCAGCGCTGCCGCGCGGCTTGCCCCTTCCTGCGCAGCGGTCAGGTATTTCTCGATATCGCGCTCGCCCCGCTTCAGCCGCTTCTCCATGAGGCCGAGGCTGCCGACGATGATCGCGAGCATATTGTTGAAGTCATGCGCGATACCGCCCGTCAACTGGCCGATGGCCTCGATCTTCTGGAGCTGGCGGAGTTGATCCTCGGCGGATTCGCGGCGGCTCATCTCGACGTGCAGCCCCTCATTGGCTGCAGCCAGCGACAGCTGCGAGGCGCGCTGCAGGCGGGAGCTGCGGATCGCCAGCCAGCTCAGCACGCCGAACAGAGCGATCGCCACTGCCGGAACCGGCAGAATATTGGCGAACCATGATCGCCACCCGGCCACCACGGCGGCATCCGAGATATCGACCGTCAGATAGATCGGATGTTCACCGACCCTGCGGAAGGCGCCGAAGCGGCCATCCGGGCCATGGGTCGCGTATTGACCCGCGGAGGGCGCATTGGCGACGCTTTCGCTGAGACCGGCCGGCGTTGCCGGCTGCTCTCCGTGCTCGGGAAATTCAGCGAGGACTTCCAGCGTCGGCACCCGCGTGATCGTGACGCGCGCATCATAAGGCAGCGCCACGCCCGCCCAGTAATCGCTGAAATAAGCGAGATCGGCGGTGACAGAGACCATGCCGTTGAAACTGCCGTCTGCCGCCTGCATGCGGTTCGACAGAAGGAAGGTCGGCCGCCGCGTGATCTTACCCCTGATCAAAGTCCCCACGAACAGTTCGTCGACGGGGAGCTTCGCCGCCTTGAAGTTCTCGCGGTCGGAAGCGTCGGATTTCGGCGAGGGAAAGGCGAAGGACGTAGCGCGGAGCTGGCCAGTCGCGTCATTCAACCAGACATCCTCGATATAGGGGATCGCGTCAGCGAAATCGCGGAGCTGACGCGCGAGCTCCGGGTTGCTCGCGATCTCTTCCCAGCTCCGGCCCACGGTCAACGAGCGCGCGCCGGACAGCGCGATCATCGCGACCTCGAACAGCCGATTGGCGTGGTCGGAGAGGAAGAACGCCTCGGTCGCCAGCTGCTCTTTGGCATCATCGAATCGCCGTTGATATTCGCGCTGCGCCAGATACCCCGTCGCCGCCAGCGTCAGCACAATGCCCAGCATGCCCATCAAGGCGACGAGGCGGGTGACGTCGAGGCCGGGGCGTCGGCGTCCGGCAGTCAGGGAGGGCAATTCGTGGCTCGCTGTCGTTCAAAGGGCGTCGTCCGAAACCTATACGCGACTCGCTGCGGACGCCAATCTCCCAGGCACTCGAAGCCGGCTCGCATTCTCTCGTTTCGCCGCCCGGTCCGTTCACACGGATCATCCGCAGGAGCGAGCAAAGAATGCGATTTCGGACACATTTGCCGATGACCGATAAGAACGAATAGGGTACAGTTCTTGAAATTTCGCGGCAGCGCCCAACCCTATGCTCGGGGGCCGCACGCGCGCCTGTCATCCAGACACATCGAATGCCGCTTAGTGGGCGGCCCTTTGAAGGAGACGAAGCATGATCGCCATCCTCAATCGCCGCGCTCTCGTGGGAGCGGCACTGGCAACACTGATGGGCGCGACGCTCGCACAGGCCGCAGACCCGGTTCGTGTCGGCTCCAAGATCGACACGGAAGGCTCGCTGCTCGGCAACATCATCATCGATGTGCTTGAGGCTAACGGCATTCCCACCGTCAACAAGGTCTCGCTTGGCAACACCAAGATCGTGCGCGGCGCCATCACAGCCGGCGAGGTCGACCTCTATCCGGAATATACTGGCAATGGCGCGTTCTTCTTTTCGATCGACAGCGATCCGGTCTGGAAGAATGCCAAGGAAGGCTACGAGAAGGTCAAGGCCCTTGATTACGACGCCAACAAGATCGTCTGGCTGACGCCGGCCCCGGCCGACAACACCTGGGTGATTGCGGTCCGCAAGGACGTCGCCGAGGCCAACAAGCTGAAGACGCTGGAAGATTTCGCGAAGTGGCTGAACGGCGGCGGCACGTTCAAGATCGCGGCGTCGGCAGAATTCGTCGAGAGCCCTGCGGCGCTGCCGGCCTTCCAGTCGGCCTACGGTTTCAAGCTGGGTCCCGACCAGATCGTCACGCTCGCGGGCGGCGATACGACAACGTTCATCCGCGCGGCGGCGGAGCAGACCTCCGGCGTCAACGGCTCGCTTGCCTATGGCACCGACGGCGCCCTGGCAGCTCTGGGTCTGGTGGCGCTCGTCGACGACAAGGGCGTGCAGCCGGTCTATGCGCCGACGCCCATCATCCGCGAGGCGGTCCTCAAGGAGTATCCGCAGATCAAGGATCTGCTCACGCCGGTCTTCCAGTCGCTCGATGCACCCACATTGCAGGGGCTCAACGCGAAGATCGCCGTCGACGGCCAGGACGCCGGCCAGGTTGCCTCTGACTATCTGAAGTCGAAGGGCTTCCTGAAATAATCGGAGCTCGGTAACGCGGATGTTGAAGAACCGCGTGCTCCTCGTGCTGATCGTCGTCGGCCTTGCCGCGGCGGCCAGCCTTTCATTCGTAACGCATGCGCCCAACCGGTTGCTTTCCGGCCAGGGTGTCAGCTGGGCAGTCGTGCTCGGCGCCGGCCGTTGGCTGGCGCTGCTGCCCGCGCTGCCGCTTGTCGTCGGCCCCTTCCTGCCGCAACGACGGGCGGCCCACCTCTTGATCGCTGTCTCCGCCTCAGCGCTCGCCGCCGCCCTGCTCTGGCTGGCCGGCGACGTGGCGATCCGCCTCGCCGATCCATCGACGCCGTCAGCGCGCACGGCTTTTGGCGGAGCATTCTGGCTGATCGAGGCGGTGGTGGCCCTCGCAGCGGCCGATGCGGTCCAACGAGGCATCTCCAATCCCGCCGCTCGCATCGGTTTCGGGGCGGCCCTGATCCTTCCGATGCTGGCTCTGATCGGCGGCGGCGCGATCGACCAGCTCTCGATCATGAAGGAATACGCCAATCGCCGGGAGGTCTTCGCGACCGCGGTGGCGACGCATCTTGCCATCGTCGGCGCGATGCTTCTGCCGACGCTTGGCATCGGCCTGCCGCTCGGCGTCCTCGTTGACCGGCGCGCGCGGCTCCGCAGGCCTGTCTTCGCCATCCTCAACATCATCCAGACCGTCCCATCCATCGCGCTGTTCGGCCTGCTGATCGCTCCGCTTGCCGGCCTCGTCGCGTTGGCGCCCTTTCTCAGGCAGCTCGGCATTTCCGGCATCGGCGTGACGCCGGCCATCATCGCGCTGACGCTCTATTCGCTGCTTCCCATCGTCCGGAGCACGGCAGCGGGACTGGAGCAGGTGCCGAGCGCGGTGGTCGACGCCGCAACCGGCATGGGCATGACCCCAGCGCAGGTGTTCCGGCGCGTCGAGATCCCGCTCGCTTTGCCCGTCGTCGTGGCCGGACTGCGGGTCACCATCGTGCAGGCAGTCGGCCTCACGGCCGTCGCTGCGCTGATCGGCGCCGGCGGTCTCGGCGCCATCATCTTCCAGGGACTCAATGGCAGCGCGATCGACCTCGTTCTGCTCGGCGTGGTGCCGCTCGTGGCCATCGCCATCACCGCTGATGTGGCACTGAAGCTCGCCGTCACCATGCTCAGAATGAGGTCCGGATGATCACCTTCGAACATGTCGGCAAGACCTATGGCGACTGGACCGCGATCGAGGATCTCTCGCTGCATATACCAAAGGGCGAATTCTGCGTTCTGATTGGTCCCTCGGGGTCCGGCAAGACGACGACGCTGAAGATGATCAACCGCCTGATCGAACACGATCGCGGCCGCATTCTGTTCGAGGGCGCCGAAATCCGCTCCTTCGCGCCGGAACAGCTTCGTCGCCGCATGGGTTATGCGATCCAGTCGATCGGGCTCTTTCCGCACTGGACGGTCGAGGAGAACATCGGCGCCGTGCCGCGCCTGCTTGGCTGGCCGAAGAGCCGCATCCGAGACCGCGTGACCGAACTGCTCGGCCTCCTGGCGCTGGAGCCCGAGCGCTTCCGCGATCGCTATCCACGCCATCTCTCCGGCGGTCAGCAACAGCGCGTCGGTGTCGCCCGCGCGCTTGCGGCCGATCCGGCGGTCCTGCTGATGGACGAACCCTTCGGCGCGCTCGATCCGGTGACGCGGGATACGCTGCAGGCGGAGATGCTCCGGATTCACAAGGCATCCGGCACGACGATCGTTCTGGTGACGCATGATATCGACGAGGCGATCCGCCTCGGCTCGCGCATCGTCATCCTCGATCATGGCCGCATCGTCCAGTCCGGGTCGCCGCGGGAGATCTTGGCGAAGCCCGCGAGTGACTTCGTTGCCGATTTCGTCGGCCGCGAGGATATCGGCATCAAGCTGCTTTCGATCGAACGCGTCGGCGACCGCATGCGCCCCGGCGAGATGGCGGAGGGCGAGCCGATTGCCGCCGATGCCAGCCTTCGCCATGCCCTGTCGATCTTTGTCGCGCGCGGGATCGATCGCCTGCCGGTGGTCGACCAGTCCGGCACGGTCGCCGGCGCCATTCGGCTGACCGATCTCACCGGAGCGGCGCCGTGAAACGATGGCTTGCCGATCCGCTGATCTGGACCGGCCTTGCGCTGGTGCTGCTCGTCATCTTCATGCCGGCGCTGAAGCCGCTTTTCGCCGTCCTCTTCCCTGATCAGGATCGCCCCCTCTTCGAGCAGGACAGCTTCATCAATCTGACGCTGGCCCATATCGGCCTCGTTGCGGCCTCGAGCGCGATCTCCATCGTCGTGGGCGTCACGCTCGCGCTCTTCGTCACGCGGCCGGCTGGGCGCGAATTCCGGCCCCTCGTCGAAACGGTGGTGGCGACAGGACAGACTTTCCCGCCCGTCGCAGTGCTCGCCGTCGCCGTACCGCTCATCGGGTTCGGCGCGATGCCAGCGCTGATCGCGCTGGCGCTCTACGGCCTGCTGCCGGTGACGGAGGCAACCGTCGCCGCCATCGAACAGGTTCCTGCAGGCGCCCGTGAGGCTGCGCGCGGCATCGGCATGAGCCCGGCCGGCCGGCTTCGGCAGATAGAGCTGCCGCTGGCGGCTCCGGTCATCCTTGCCGGCATCCGCACCTCGGTCATCATCAATATCGGCACGGCGGCCATTGCCTCCACCGTCGGCGCGAAGACGCTCGGCCTGCCGATCATCATCGGTCTCAGCGGCTTCAACACCGCCTATGTCGTTCAGGGCGCAATCGTTGTCGGGCTCCTCGCAGTGGTCACCGACCTGGCGTTCGATCGTCTCGGCGGCCTGCTCGACCGCTGGAAACGCGACGATGTCGCGGCGTCTGCATGAAGCGCAAATTTCGGCGTCGAATCTGGAGCCAAGCAGTGGCACACTCAGGGCGCGCATAACGTCGAGGAACTTCGATAGACTGCCATGCGTTGCAGGTGGTCACAGCCGCGCCGATGAACAGGAGCATGCCATGCCAGGGAAGAGCGACGAAGCGATCCGTATCAGGGCCTATGAGATCTGGCTCGCCGAAGGCCAGCCGCACGGGCGAGAATGGGATCACTGGTTGATGGCGGTCGCTGAAGTCGAGAGCGACGGCAAGCCGGCTAAGAAGGGCAAGAAGCCCGCTGCCGACAAGCCGGCATCCGGCAAGGCAGCCAAGGCGCCCGGTAAGGCTGCGGTAAAGGACGAAGCGCCGAAGACGGCGGCGGCAAAGGCTGCCCCGAAGGCAAAGGCTTCCGCCAAGTCGAAGACGCCGAAGACCGACACGGAAGCTCCGGCCGCGGTAACGGAAGCCGGCACCAGCGCGCCGGAGGCGACATCCGCCGCAGAGGCCGCTCCGGAACAGGCAAAGCCGACCGCGAAGAAGACACGCGCGCCGAAGGCAAAAGCCGCGGTCTGACGGACCGTTTTACTCCGCGCCTCGCAATCAGCCCGCGTCGCCCGCCTCGAAAGCGGCGCGGGTAATGCCATGGCGCTTCAGCTTGTCGTAGAAGGTTTTGCGCGGTAGACGCAGCTTCTCGATCGTCGTGCGAACATCGCCGCCGCTTTCGCGCAGCGTCGCGCGGATGAGATCGGCCTCGAAGCGGTCAACGCGCTCGGTCAGTCCGCCCTCCGCCTCCGCTACGCCCTCCGACGCTGGCGGCGCCTGATCCTCGAGACCGAGCGCATAGCGCTCGGCGAAGTGCAGCAGTTCGCGCACATTTCCCGGCCAGTCATGCGTTTCGAGATGGGTGCGCGCTGCGGCAGTCAGGTCAGGCTGCGGCCGGCCAAAGCGTTGCGAAGCGCGGCGCAGGAAAAAGCCGAACAGCAGCAGCACGTCCTCGCGTCGCTCGCGCAGCGGCGGGACTCGGAGCGTCACCACATTGAGCCGATAATAGAGATCGCTGCGGAAATCGCCTCGCGCGGCGGGATCCGATAAATCGACCTTCGCCGCCGCGACGACCCGGAGGTCGACCGCGCGATCTTCATTGGTCCCGAGCGGCGCCACGCGCCGGGTTTCCAGCACGCGCAGCAGCTTCACCTGCAGTGACGGGGGCATGGATTCGATTTCGTCCAGAAACAGCGTGCCGCCGTCCGAATGCTCGATCCGGCCGACACGGCGTTTTTGTGCGCCCGTGAACGCGCCAGCTTCATGGCCGAACAGTTCGCTCTCGATGACGCTTTCGGGCAAACCGCCGCAATTGAGGGCCACGAACGGGCGGGCTGCACGCCGGCTCCAGCGATGCAGATGCTCGGCGACGACCTCCTTGCCGGATCCGGTCTCGCCCTCAACGAGCACGTCGACATCCGCATCGGCGATCTGCCGGATCGTGGCGCGAAGCCGCCGCATCGCCGGTGCATCGCCAAGAAAGGTGATGTCATCAGCGCCGCCGGTCGTTGCGGCGCGCAGCCGCCGGTTCTCCAGCACGAGCGTGCGCTTCTCCAGCGCCCGGTGCACGGCCTCGACGAGGCGGTCGCTGGCGAAGGGCTTCGATATGAAATCATAGGCGCCGTGTTTCAGGGCGCTAACGGCGAGCTCGACGTCGCCATGGCCGGTGACGAGGATGACCGGCAGGTCGGGATCGAGCGCGCGGATGCGCTCGAAGAGCTGCAGTCCCGAGAGGCGGGGCATGCGGATATCGCTGACGACGACCCCGGGGAAATTGGCGTCGAGCGCGGCAAGCGCAGCCGCAGCGGCGGCGAAAACGCGCGGTTGATAGCCGGCGAGCTCCAATGTCTGCGCCGTCGCGGCGCGCATGTCGGGATCATCCTCGACGAGGACGACGGGCAAAGCTTCGCTCATGCGGCAAGCCTCAGTTCAAGGAGGAAGACGGCGCCCCGCGCATCGGTGGGTTCGAAGCGCAAGGCTCCGCCGAATTCGCGCGCGATCTCGCTGGAGATGACGAGTCCGAGACCAAGGCCGGTTTCCTTGGTGGTGACGAAGGGCATGAACAGGGTTTCCGCGATGTCGGCCGCAACGCCCGGCCCGTTGTCGGACACACGAAGGCGCGCCGCCAGGTCGTCGCTCTCGACGCTGATCACGATCCGCCCCTGCGCCTCGCTCTTGACCGCATCGAGCGCGTTCTGAAGCAGATTGACCAGGATCTGCTCCAGCCGGATGCGGCTCGCCCGCACGATCGGCCCCGGCGTTACCCGAACGCGCTCCAGCACGACCCCGCTGTCGCGGATGCGGCCGGCGAGGAGCGACAAGGCGCCGTCGATTGCGTCATCGAGTGGGACAGGCCCTTGCGGGCTGGTGGCGCGGCGCGCAAATCCGCGCAGCGTGCCCGTGATCTCGCCGATCCGGTCCGCCATCCGTCCGATCGCGCCCATGTTTTCGCGCGCCGGATCGGTGCGGCCACTCTCGATCAAGCGCCCCGCATTGTCGGCATAGGCGCGAATGGCGGCGACAGGCTGGTTGATCTCATGCGCGACGCCCGCCGCGATCTGTCCAAGAATGGAGAGGCGGTTGGCCTGCGCCAGTTCATCACGCAGCCGCCGCACCCGCTGCTCCGCGGCCGCACGCACTTCGATCTCGCCGGCCAATGCCGTATTGGCCTGACTGAGTTCGCCCGTGCGCTCCAGCACGCGCCGCTCGAGCTCGGCATTCATGGCGCTGAGCGCCGCCTGCCGCCTCCGGATCGACAAGCGCCGACGCTGCACCGCGACGGCGACTGCGATGATCGCAAGAAGCGCCGCGAGCGCGATCGATATCGCCATGCGCGAGGCCGATGCGATCACCGCATCGGCCGGCACCAGGACCGTCATCCGCCAGTCCGGCGCAGCGGCTCCGATGGGTCCCGTTGCAACGGCGAAATGTGCGCGGGCATTCCGCGGGCCAACTCCGACCAAGCCGCCGCCATCATCGGCGAGCGGCACGGAAGCGAGCGGCGCCTCGCCCAGCTGCAGCGCCTGCCGCGCCGCGGCCTCGTCCGCAAGCGGCGCGAGAAGACCGAAGCGCCAGTCCGGGCGACTGGTCGCAAGCACGATGCCGTGCGGATCGGACGCGAAGACCGTGTAGCCGCTCTCGCGCCAATTGGCCTCCACACGATCCAGCTCGACCTTGACGACGACGACGCCGAGCGCGCCTGAAGGCCCGTCGACGCGATGCGACAGATAAAGGCCAGGGCGGCGGCTGACGGTGCCGAGCGCGTATTGCAGTCCGCGCCCGGAAGCCATTGCGTCAGTGAAATAGGAGCGGAATCCGTAGTCGCTGCCGACGAAGCTGTCCGGATCATCAAAATTGGAAGCGGCAACCGTGATGCCGTCGCGGCCGATGAGATAGAGCACGCTGGCGCCGGCCTCATCCGCAAGCGCCTCGAGCTTTGCGCTCAGCCGCCCTGCCCGCTCCGCATCCGGAGCCGCAAGCAGCGCAACGACATCGCTGTCGACAGCAAGCACGGCCGGCAGGAGCTGCTGTTTGGAGATTTCGCCGGAGAGCGCGGCCGCCGCGAGCGGCAAGGTCGAGGCGGCGCGGGCGTCGAGATCCGCGGTCGCCAACGAGCGACCGTAGCGATCGGCCACCATCACGACGGCGCTGATGACGAGAACGGCCAGGAGCAGCCCAGCGGCCGACCAGAGCCACGCCGAGCCCCGCGAAGCCACGATGCGCGCGCCAGTCAGGGTCATCGGCGAAGCCTAGTGCGGAAATCCACACAAGGAAATGCGCCTCGTGCGGAAAGTCGCACACTCGGCGCGCGACTTAGCCAAGAAACTGGCTGAGTTCCGCGGTTTTAACGCCTTGGCACAGCGTTTGCGCCTCTCCCTGCGAGACGAAGCGCGTGTGCGAAAAAAGTGCCGCCGCTGCGGGAGGAACCGGTCCGGGTCCGCCGTCTCACCCGGACGAGGAGGAGGACCTTTCCATGGCCATCATGATCGCAGCCGGCGCGCCTGCCCCGCGTCGCAAGCCATTCTACGCTCAGCTTTACGTTCAGGTTTTGACGGCGATCGCACTCGGCATCGCGGTCGGCCATTTCTATCCCGAACTCGGCACCAGCCTGAAGCCGCTCGGCGACGCGTTCATCAAGCTGGTGAAGATGATCATCGCGCCGGTGATCTTCCTCACCGTCACGACCGGCATCGCGGCGATGCATGACCTTCGCAAGGTCGGCCGCGTCGTCGGCAAGGCGATGGCCTATTTCATCACCTTCTCGACGCTGGCGCTCGCCATCGGCCTCATCGTCGCCAATGTCGTGCAGCCTGGATCAGGCTTCAATGTCGATCCGGCAAGCCTCGACCCGGCAGCGGTCCAGAGTTTCACCGAGAAGGCGCACGACCAGACCATCGTCGGCTTCCTGATGAACATCATCCCGACGACGATGGCCGATGCCCTCTCCTCGGGCGACATCCTGCAGGTGCTGTTCATCGCCGTGCTGTTCGGCATTGCGCTGGCCATGGTCGGCGAGGCCGGAGAACCCGTGACGCGCTTCCTGACCGCGCTGACCGTTCCGATCTTCCGTCTGGTCGCGATCCTGATGAAGGCGGCGCCGATCGGTGCCTTCGGCGCGATGGCCTTCACCATCGGGAAATATGGCATCGGCTCGGTGGTCAACCTCGCCTTCCTGGTCGGCACATTCTACCTGACGTCGATCCTGTTCGTGCTGGTCGTGCTCGGCGCCGTCGCCCGCTACAACGGCTTCTCGATCCTGAAGCTCATCCGTTACCTGAAGGAAGAGCTGCTGCTGGTGCTCGGCACGTCGTCATCGGAAGCGGCCCTGCCCTCGCTTATGGAAAAGATGGAACGCGCCGGTGCCAAGCGGTCGGTGGTGGGTCTTGTTGTCCCGACAGGCTATTCGTTCAATCTCGACGGGACCAATATCTACATGACGCTCGCGGCGCTGTTCATCGCGCAGGCGACAAACACGCATCTCTCGCTCGAGCAGCAGGTGTTGCTGCTGCTGGTGGCGATGCTCTCCTCGAAGGGCGCAGCCGGCATCACCGGCGCCGGCTTCATCACCCTTGCGGCAACCCTCTCGGTCGTCCCGAGCGTGCCGGTCGCCGGCATGGCGCTGATCCTCGGCGTCGACCGCTTCATGTCGGAATGCCGTGCATTGACCAACTTCATCGGCAATGCCGTCGCCACGCTGGTGGTCGCCCGCTGGGAAGGCGAACTCGATGTCACCAAAATGAAGGCGGCGCTCGACGGTGCGCCTGGCCGGATGGAGGCCGAAACGGCGCTGGCACCCGGCCTCGTCGCTGCCGAATAATCCACAGTAACACCCGCATTGAAGGGCGCGCTGGTCGCGCCCTTTTTCTTGCGTCGGAACCAAAGACCCAATCGTGCCGTTTAGCCACCGTCTGGTTCAATAGCGGAGGCTGAAAATGGGTCGCTCAATTCTTCTCTGGTTCCTTGGGGTGCCGATTCCGATCATCATCCTCCTCGCCCTCTTCTGGCATTGAGGGCAGTACGATGACCATCGTCGCAACATCGGCGCCCGCATCGGCGCCGGAGTCTTCACAATCCGCGATCTCGTGGGGCGCAATCCTCGCCGGCGCGGCCGTGGCAGCCGCGACCTCGCTTTGCCTCTTCGTGCTCGGATCCGGTCTCGGCTTCGCTGCCGTTTCGCCTTGGTCGAACGCTGGTATCGCTGCGGGCACCTTTGCGGTGTCGGCTGCAATCTGGCTCGTCGTCGTGCAATGGCTCGCCTCGGCGCTCGGAGGCTATGTAACCGGCCGCCTGCGCACGCGCTGGGTCGGCGTCCACACCGACGAGGTGTTCTTCCGCGACACGGCGCATGGCTTCCTGGCCTGGTGCGTCTCCACGCTCATCGCAGCCGTGCTCCTCGGCTCGGCAGTGGTCGGCACGGTTTCGTCGGGCGTTCAGGCAACCACGGCCGTGCTCTCCGGTGCGGCGCAGGGCGCTTCGCAGGGGGCAGCTCAGGCCGCTGGCAACGCAACCGATCCGACGGGGTATCTCGTCGACACGTTGTTCCGGTCAGTTGCTGACCAGCTGCCGCCGGCCACGCCGGCGACCAACCCGGGCGATGTCCGGTCAGAAGCAGCCCGTATCGTTGCCACGGGCATCGCAAGCGGCGAAATGCCGGATGCGGACAAGGCCTATCTGGCTCAGCTCATCGCTGCGCGGACCGGCATTCCCGCGGCTGACGCCGAGAAGCGCGTCAACGACATGCTGGCCCAGGTCGAGGCGACCAAGACCAAGGCCAAGGAAGCAGCCGACGCCGCCCGCAAGGCTGCGACCACAACGATGCTGCTCGGCTTCGTGGCGCTTCTGGTGGGTGCCTTCATCGCAGCTGTCTCTGCCGCGCTCGGCGGCAAGCTGCGCGACGAGGATGTTCCTTCGACCACCTGATGGTGTCGACGGGGTAAGGAAAAGGGACGGCTTCGGCCGTCCCTTTTTTGTTGCTGGGCCTGCCCAGCAAAACGAGAGCGGCCCGCCGATGTGGGTACCGGCGAGCCGCTCCACGATCCCCGAACCGCCCCTCTGTGGGAGAGGATTGGCAGGGAATCTCTTGTGCCAGGTCAGCCCATTTCGTCGGCCGCCATTCCGCGCTTTCTCCCGGTGATCATGGCCAGCGGCAGGTTTTCGCGATGGCGGATGCTGGCGAGGACGACCCCCGCGACATGCAGGCCGATCAACCCGAGAATCACATAGGCGAAGGCGCCATGGACCTCCTCCAGCCAGGCGACCCCAAAGAAGGCGTCGGTGGTGAGCAGGTAGCCCATCGTCACCTGGGCCGCGATCGCCAGCATGAGCGCGACGATCATCGCGCCGCCTGCCGGGTTATGGCCGATAAAGCGGCGCTCACGACCCGCGGCGATGTCACGGAGATAGCCGATGACCGTCGAGGGATGCCGCACAAAGGACGAGAAGCGCGCCGTGCGAGGCCCGATCAGGCCCCAGATGATGCGCACTGCAAGCAAGCCGGCCGCGACATAGCCTGCGACAAGGTGCACCGACTGCATGTCTTCCGCCGTCAGCCAGGCAACGGCGATCGAGATCGCCAATGCCCAATGGAACAGGCGGATGACGGGATCCCAGACCTTGACCTCGCCGGACATCGCCGCCTCCTCAGTCCGCTGCCACGTCGAGCATCTTGAGCGTCGCCGGATCGAACAGCTTCTCCATCCGGGCGCTGCCCTTCACCGCATAGGCCTCGTAGCAACCCTTCTGGTGCTTGATCTTGCGGACGGTCCAGCCGTCCTTCTCAAGCTGCATCTTGAGGGCATCGGTGCTCTGGGCCTTGGCCTCAGGCACATTGCAGACATCGGCTGCGAGAGCCGGACCGGCCGCGCCGATCGCAAATGCCGCTGCAGTTGCGAGAAACAGGGCGGAAGAGAACGACTTCATCAGGAAACCTCGTTGTTGCCGTCGATTGGCTCGACAACGCCGTTTTCCCTCCTCGCCCTGACGCGAAGCTGACGGCGGCGGCGCAAACCCGTAAGCTCCGCGTCAGCCAGGACTGATCCGGTCGATGATCGGACGGGGGCAACATGCGGATCTTGCTGGTCGAGGATGACGAGATGCTGGGTGGCGCCTTGCGCGATCACGTCGCCGCAGAAGGCCATGCGGTCGACTGGGTGCGCCGGATCGACGACGCCGGGCATGCGCATGTCACCGTCGCCTATGACCTGATACTGCTCGATCTCAGCCTGCCCGACGGGCGCGGCCTCGACTTCCTGAAACGGCTTCGGCGGCGCGGCGACACGACACCCGTCATGATCCTGACTGCCATGGACCAGCTTTCGATGCGCATCGACGGGCTGAATGCCGGCGCCGACGACTATCTGGTCAAGCCGTTCGATCTTTCCGAACTCATGGCCCGCCTTGGCGCCGTGGCCCGCCGCTATGCGGGCAACCCGAACCCCCTCGTGACCATCGGTCCTCTCGATATTGATCAGGCAAACCGCACCGCGAGCATCGAGGGCCGGCGGCTCGACCTTACGGCGCGTGAGTGGGCGATCCTCGAGCGCCTTGCGCAGCGACCCGGCATGCTCGTCTCGCGGCCGCAGCTTGAGGATGCGCTCTATGCCTTCGGCGCGGAGATCGAGTCGAACGCGGTCGAGGTCTATGTCAGCCGCCTGCGCAAGAAGCTCGGCGTCAGCCTGATCCAGACGGCACGCGGCCTCGGCTATCGGCTCGCTACCGAATGACGAGAGCGGTCAGCAAGCGTCCGGCCAGCCTGACCCGCCGCCTGATCCTCTGGCTGACGCTTGGCGCGTCCGGCCTGTGGCTCTGCGGCGCGCTCGCTGCCGCCGCGATCCTGCAACACCAGCTTGAGGCCGCCTTCGACGCCGGCCTCCGCGAGACCGCTGAACGCTTGCTTCCGCTGGCTGCGGAAAGCATCGACGGCGGCGCGCGGGACAGCGACGAAAGCCATGAAATACCCGTCTTCGACGCCCGAGACGGCGAATATATCGTCTATCAGGTCCGCAACACCAAAGGGCAGATCCTCGTCCGCTCCTATGATGCCCCGCTCGAGCCCTTCAACGCGGCACTGGCCAATGGCTTCAGCGAGGACGATGGCTGGCGAGTGCTGACGATCGGCACGCCGGACGGAAGGCTCTTCATCCATGTCGCCGAACAGATCAGCCATCGTGCCGAGACATTGTTCGGCAGCATCGCGACGCTCATCCTGCCCATCGCAGCGCTGATCCCGCTTTCAGGGATCGGCATCTTTCTGATCGTTCGCGCCGCCTTGAGGCCGCTCACCGCCTTCAGCGCGGAAATCAGCCGGCGTGACGCGCGCAATCTCGCCCCGATCGAGACGGGCAGTCTGCCGACCGAACTCGCCCCGACCGGAGCGGCCGTTCAGGCATTGATCGCGCGCCTCGCCGCGGCCTTCGAAGCCGAACGATCCCTCGCGGCAAACAGCGCGCACGAGCTCAGAACGCCGATCGCCGGCAGCCTGGCGCAGACCCAGCGTCTTCTGGCTGAATTGAAGGGCCAGCCGGCCGAGGCGCGCGCCCGTCAGGTCGAGGACAGCCTGCGGCGGTTGCGCCGCCTCTCCGAAAAACTGCTGCAACTCGCCCGCGCGGATTCCGGGATGAGCAGCGCCGCAGAGCCGCGCGATCTCCTGCCGGCGCTGCGTCTCGTGGTCGATGATGCGCGGCGCCCGATGGCAAATCCTCGCCGACTGACGCTCGACATCGCCGCCGACGCATCGCTGCTGTCGCCAGTCGATGTCGACGCTTTCGGCATCGCCATGCGGAACCTGCTCGAAAACGCGCTTGTTCATGGCGACGTAACAATGCCCGTCACCGTGTCAGTTCCGGCGGATCGCATCGTGACCGTGACGAATGCCGGCCCACCCGTTGCGCCCGACCGTCTGGCGCTCCTCACGCGCCGCTTCGAACGCGGCGACACCCGGGCCGAAGGCTCAGGCCTCGGCCTCGCCATCGTCGACCAGATCATGAACAATGCGGGCGGAGAACTCCGCCTCGCCTCACCGGCCCCCGGCCGAACCGGAGGTTTCGAGGCACGGCTCATCCTCCCGGAAGCCGATCACGTTGTCACGGGCGACCTCAAAACTTGATCGCCGGCTCCTCCGGTTCGTCGCCGATGTTTGCCGCGCCGACCGCACTGGTCGCAATGGCGACCAGTGCGCGCATGTCCCACAATTCCGTCGAGACATAGTCGCTGCCGCGGGTCGCCCGGACGATGGGGCGGCAACCAGACCAACCCGCCAAGGTTTCGTTATTCGGTCCGCCAACCGGCGTTCGCATTGAAAGGCGCGTGCTCTGCAGCAGCCTGATCGCCTCTTGGTGATCCGGACCGGAGATGGTCCGCATATTGTGCGACATCGACAAAGAGAGGCTGCACACACCCTGATCAATTTTCTTGTCCGCCCAGATCCAGGTATGGCTGGCTTCGTCGTGCATTGAGGGAGCGCCATATTTTCCGATCAGCAGCTTCTCGATTCCCTTTTCAGGCACGGTGGGCGCGACCGCCACGAAGCGTTCGACCCCAATGACATGCTGCGGCTGATCGTCATGCGGAAGCTGCAAGGCGATGTTCTCGCTCTTGTCGGAACTGACATAGACCCGAACATGATCGAGCGCGTCGAAGTTCGTCCTATCGTCGGCGTTCTCAAGCACCCAGCCGACATCGATTGCCTTCCGCACAATCGCATCGGCCTCATCGATCGACATCCCCAGCCGTATACCGAGCACATCCGGTCCCGAGACGTCTCCGTCGAGATAACCGGCGGCCGTGGTGCGGACGGCTGCGTCCGAAGACTTCTGTTGGTTCTCCGCCTGTGCCGCGATTGCAGCCTTCGCTGCGGCGGCAGCCGCGGCTTCGGCCGCTTCCTTGTCGAGCGCTGCCTGCTTCTCCTGTGCGGCCGCCTGTGCGCGGCTGACTGCTGCTCCGCTCTGGTCCTCCGGCGGAGGAAATCCAACGCTCGCTACCACCTTTTCACCGACGCGCAGCCGGGACGAAAGAGGCGTCACCTCGAGCACGCTGCCCGTTCCCACAGTCCTTGCCGGCCCGAGCCTCAGCACGGTTTCCAACACCGCGGGGTCGGTACCGTTTATCTCCGGGGTGGGAATGACATAAGCGCTGCCCCCAAGGGGGGCGACGGCGACGATCGGTCCCGTGACGGCCGGGATTCGAAAGTCGTTGCCGACGATGTTGCTGGAACCGCGGCCGGTCGACGCCAAGCTCTGGATCAGGGCCTGATTGTCCGTCGAGATGTAGCTTCGCTCCTGCCCCAGCGCCAGCAATCCGCCCTGTGCTGAAGCGAAGGGGCGCTCCTGTCGAAGAACGACCTGGTCGCGCAGCGCTGCCACGCGTCGCATGGTCCAGCCCCGGAAGCGCGCCACCAGATCGGGATTGCCGCTCGGCCTTGCAGTGAACCAGAGGCCCCAGGGGTCGACGTTCGTCCAATCGGTCCGATGGCTGAAGATCTGTTCGTCGTCGTAGCGCTTCTGGGCGGCGTTTTCCCAATTGACGCGATCCGGAGAAAGAACGCCGCTCTTGAGCAGCACTAGCATCATCGTTTCGTCGTTGAGCGGCACGTCGCCAAAGATGGGCACAGCGCCGCCTTTGTCGGCGATGACGCGAGGCAGCCGAGCCTGGGTGGGGAAGGCATAGAGGCGGTTCGTCAGGTGCTCGTCGTCATAGAGCGCGGGGTCTCCAGCCTCGATCTCCCAGCGAAACCCCCCCGGCAGACCATTCGTCGAATAGACCTTGCCCGCCGCGACACCTTTGATGGTCATCGGAATGGCAATGAAGGCCCGGTAGCTGTGTTCTTGGGTAGCTGCGAAGGCCCGGGCTTCTTTTTCCGACGCCGGCCAGATGAGATTCCTCAAAACGAGGTTTGTGGAACTGCCAAGCACGCCGTAACTCTCGTCTCCCCGGTGCTCCGGCGAGATTCGAAACTGCCCCGTCGTCAAATCATAATCGCTAACACCAGCGGGAACCACGATGACGACTTCAAATGGCGGCTTTGGGCCCGCGGAAATGATTTTCGGCAGATAATCGGCTTTGAAGCGGCTGGAAAAGTCATGTAATGCGAACTCGGCGCCTGGAAAGTTTACGCGGGCCTCTCCGGCACGCAGATACTGACCATACTCTTCCGAGTTGCCTGTATGAAAGGACATATATCGACAAAGCTCCTGCGTGCCGATCTTTGTTATAATATCCTCATCCAGCATAGTGCAGCCAATAAAAGCAGCAGTGTCTTCGTTATACTGCGGCGCGAGATCAGGCTCCGCCGCGAGACCGGCCGCCAATATAAAAGTCTTCCAAGCGCTCAGCGCGGGGCCGTCGCTGGAAAAATGGGAGAGGCGATCGATGTCAGGCTGCGGAAGATACAACCGACCGCGTAAGATCGGGAGGTTCCACTCTGCAGCGATACGCCGCGTTGTCTCGGCCATCGCCGGAGACGCGACGTCCGAAGGCTTGTCTCTAGGAACGAAATCCGCGAGCTCGGCGAGTCGCTTGCCATAGAGGCTCGATATGCAGGTATCGTTGCCGCAGTCATCCCGCCTCGCCACCCACGCCAGTTGGCTGGATTCGAAATCGCGGGGCTTCGTCTCAGACGTGAGAATGGCAGAAACAGCCGAAACCATCTTGCCGTCGAGTTGCATGAGGCCCGCATTGAAGCACACGAAGCGGCTTCCGTTTGGCGGCGGGGGATCGCAAGGGACCGGGCTCGCGATGGACGGCGGCTCGATGCCGGACGTCGGAGTTCCAACAAAAGACGGAGCCCCTAAAGGGCTTGTTTCCGCTGAAGTCTGATTGATATCCGCTGCAGCATCATCCGAGTCCGTCCCCGCTGCCGCCGGGTCGAGACGTGCGATCTGGTCCATCATCGCCTGGCGGAGACAGTCCGCCGATCCGCCGCAGGCGTTTCGCCTGGCGATGTAGCGCTTCTGCTGCGCTTTGAGGGCGGCTCTGTTACCAGGATTGGCGAGCAGTGCCATCTTGTAGCTCTCGGCCATGGCCCGATCGAGCGCAGCGAGATCGGCCTGCGAACAGATCGCCGCTTCCGCGGCGAGCTTGGCGCGCCGACAGTCGAAGCTCGGACGGACGGTCGTCCGATTGGCAGGTCGCTTTTGCAGCGACCGCTGTCCGGGCGGCGGCACCTCGCGCTCGCCAAGACCGCGGAACATCGGGAAGATGTCGGCTGGGAACAGCTGTTGAGCGCTCGATGGTCCCGTAAAAAAGGCCAGAGACGCCAGGGCGCAGGCAAGCGCAACGATATACCAATGCCGGGAGACCGCTTGCATGGACAGCTCCGTTCATCCGAGCCAGGCCAACGCCATTTTCCGATGTGACAGCGATGATGCGAAGCTTCGGCAAATCCGGTCAATCCGACTTCCTGATAAGATCGGCCGTAGCGGGCTACCTCTTTCTTGGGTGCGCTCCTGGATATCCACCCTCATCCCGTGCAGGCCGGCCCGAAATCGGGGCACATGCGTCGAACCAGCAGTTCATATCGGGGCAGGACCTCGGGAGCACGCTTCGCTGAAATTCGCGCGCGGCAGAACGCCTCGCAGCGCGGACAGCGCGCTACAGGCCTCGGCTGGATGAAATCTTGGGAGAAATTGGTAGCGGGAGAGGGACTTGAACCCCCGACACGCGGATTATGATTCCGCTGCTCTAACCAGCTGAGCTACCCCGCCACGCTTCGCCCATGGGCGAACATTTGTGCCGCGCTTATAGGGAGGGCGGCAAAGTGCTGTCAAGAGCGATGCACGTTTCGCCCCCAGGCGTTGCTCAGGCTATCCCGGCGAGGGCAGGATCGAGCGTCACGCCGTCGATGTCGCGCGTCGCCTCCAGCCTGCCATCCTCGACGTGAAGCCGCGCGACATGGATCACCGTGCGCCGCTCCTCGAAGGTGAGCGGCACCGGCGTCAGCGTTTCCGCCCAGTGCAGGTGCGTGAAATAGAACAGCGCCGCCCAGTCGCCCTGCGTGACGACATCGCCATGGCGCGCGAAGCGCTGGTCGTCGGGATGCGCGCCCGGTTCGGCGAGGATCAGGCCCTGCCGATGCCAGCCGAGGGCATCATCGGAGCGATAGACCGCCTGGCCGCGCCATTCATCGACAATCAGCCACCAATATCCTGAAAGGAAGAAGACGTTCGGCCCCTCATGCGGCGGTGCGTCGGGCGAGCCGGGGATGACTTTGCCTTCGAGCGTCCAGGCATGAAGGTCAGGGCTCGTCAGCGACCAGGTGCTCGAGCCGTCGCCCTCGTCCTTGTACCAGAGGCGGTGAAGCCCATCCGGCGTCCGCGCCACGGCGGCGTCGATGACATTGCGCGAGGTGCGCGGCAGGACGCCCTGACGCGTCCATGCAACAAGATCCGGGCTCGTGAAATGCACGATGCGACGATCGGGCTCGCCGAGGGGCTCACCTGTACCCGTCATGTAGGTGAGATACATGTGATAGGTGTCGCCCGCGCGGATCACCTCAGGCGCCCAATGGGTGTTGAGGCCGGCATCCTCGGGCGCGTCGAGACCTGCCACCGTGCCGCGATAGACCCAGTTGCGGCCGCCATCGGCCGAGACCGCGACGCCGATCGCGCTGCCATGGATCCAGCCGAACCCCTCCCCACCGAGATCGGCGCGGCGGTTGGTGTAGAACATCCACCATTCATCCGTCCCGGCACGATGGACGACGACAGGGTCTGCGGCGCCGTCATGCACCGGATCGGCATAGACAGGGCGCGACATGGAAAATCCCTAGAGCCGCTCGAAGACCAGCAGCGTGAAAAAGCCGAGCGGTCCGACGCGGCGCTTCTCGACCAGGCGGAGATCGCTCCGGCCCAGGATGCGGCCGAGCTGAAAGTCCGTATGCCAGCCGAGCGCGGCCGAGAGCGGCGCGAACACCTCGCCGATCGTCTTTCGCCAGCCCTTCTGGTCGGCGAAATGGCTGACGAGTATCACGGTCCCGCCCGGCCGCGTGACGCGGGCGAGCTCCGACATGACGGCGGCCGGATCGGGCACGACGGTGATGACGAACATTGCGACGGAGGTATCGAAGGCCGCATCGCCGAAAGCGAGGTCGCCGGCATCGGCCTCCTCCAGCGCCTCGACATGTTGCAGCCGCTCGCCCTCCACGCGTGCCCGTGCCCGCTCGAGCATTTCGGGCGAGAGATCGACGCCGGTGATGCGATGGTCGCGGCGGTAGTCGGGGAGCGAGATACCGGTGCCGACGCCGCATTCGAGGACGCGGCCCGGCGGCAGTTCGTTGACCACCACAACGGCGGCGCGACGTCCCGAATCGAAGACGGCCCCGAACACCCAGTCATAAACAGGCGCCCAGCGTGCATAGGCGGCCCTGACGGCGCCGTCATCCATGCGCCAGCCGCGACTTCTGCCTCCTGAAAAAGACTTGAACCGCCGCGCAACGTCTTCGAACAGATCCGGCATGCGAACTCCCTAGCTGGTCGCCAGCGGCTCGGCGGCGAGGCGGGCCAGCGCCGCCTCGGCTCCATCCGAGCGCCGGCTGCGTTCGATCCAGCCGCCGCCGAGAACACGCGTCCCGGGCTCGTCGCCCTGATAGAAGACGCAGGCCTGGCCAGCAGCGACGCCCGTCTCCTCGCCGAGGAGCTCGACCTCGACCACGCCGCCCGAAGACGCGAGGCGGGCTGGCTGTGGCGCGCGCGTCGAACGCACGCGGGCAAAGACTTCGACGCCCTCTTCGCCAAAATCGGCGAGCGGCCTGTCGCCGAGCCAGTTCACGTCGCGCAGCACCAGCCGGCGGACGGCAAGCGCCGTGCGCGGTCCAACGACGACGCGTCGCCTGGCGGCATCGAGCGCCACGACATAGAGCGGCTCGCCGGCAGCAACGCCGAGGCCGCGCCGCTGGCCGATCGTATAATGGATGATCCCCTCGTGGCGCCCGAGTACGGCACCGTCGAGATGCACGATCTCGCCGGGCTCGGCCGCGTGAGGCCGCAGCCGGGCAATCACGTCCGCATAGCGTCCGCCGGGCACGAAACAGATGTCCTGGCTGTCATGCTTGTCGGCGATCTCGAGCCCGAGGTCGCGGGCGATCGCGCGCGTCTCGGGCTTGGTGAGGCTACCCAAGGGAAAGCGCACGAAATCGAGCTGCGCCTGGGTCGTCGCGAACAGGAAATAGCTCTGATCGCGATCAAGATCGGCCGGACGAAAAAGCCCACGATGGCCGGAGGAAAGCGGCTTCGTCGAGACATAATGGCCGGTCGCGAGCGCCGCCGCGCCAAGGCCCTGAGCGGTCGCCAGGAGATCGGAGAACTTCACCGTCTGATTGCAGGCGATGCACGGGACCGGAGTCTCGCCGGCAATATAGCTGTCGGCAAAGCGGTCGATCACCGCCTCTCGGAAGCGCGATTCATAGTCGAGGACGTAATGCGGGATATCGAGCCGCTCGGCCACCCGGCGGGCGTCGTGGATGTCCTGTCCGGCGCAGCAGGCGCCCTTCCTGTGCGTCGCCTCGCCGTGGTCATAAAGCTGCAGCGTGATCCCGACGACGTCATAGCCCTCGCGCTTCAAAAGCCCGGCGACGACAGAGGAATCGACGCCCCCGGACATGGCCACGACGACGCGGTTGTCCTTGGGAAGCCCGGGAAGATCGAGGCTGTTTGGCATGACCGCTGTCGTTGAGGCCGGCCGGCGGCATCGGCCGGCGGACTGACGTTTTGATGCGGCTCGCGCCACGGAGGTTCGCCGGAATATAGCCGCGCTACCTCGATGTTCAAGACTGCTCTACCGACACCGGCAGCGTGCGACAGGTCTTTCCGCAAGTTTGCAAGTTGTCGCTGCCGGGACGGGGCGCGTCGCAAAACGCTGCGATTGCTCGCAATTTGCAAGAAATGTCGACGAATTTTGCCATTTGGCTTAGCCAAAATTTAAGGGCCGAGCTCTAGTCTCACTCTACGACAAGGTCAGGTTGAGTGTGAGTGTAGAATGACCGATCAGATGCGTCCGCGGGTGAAGTATGTCATCGGGCCGGACGGCAGTCCGTTGACGATCGCGGATTTGCCGCCGCGCGATACCAAGCGTTGGGTCATCCGCCGCAAGGCCGAGGTGGTCGCAGCCGTTCGTGGCGGATTGCTCAGCCTCGAGGAAGCCTGCCAGCGCTATACGCTGACCGTCGAGGAATTCATCTCCTGGCAGCAGTCGATCGACCAGCATGGACTTGCCGGCCTTCGGACGACCCGCATCCAGCAATACCGCCAATAGTCCCCTGCACCAATTCTCCCGCCCCATGGGCGATCGAGGCCGGCCAAGCGCCGGCCTCGATCGTTTGCGGTCTCAGAGCGTCAGGGTTTCGCCAACCGTCGGCACGACAACCTTGGTCGCAGCCCCCTTCATGCCTTCGAGAAAGGCATCCGCGGTCGCATCGACCATCGGGAAGCTGGCGTAATGGCCAGGGATCACCGTCTCGAAATGGAAGAAGCGCCGCGCCGCCATCGCCGCCACCGCGCCGCCCATCGTGAAACGGTCGCCGATCGGCAGGATGCCGATTTTCGGCTGATAGATTTCATCGATCAGCGCCATGTCGGAAAAGATGTCGGTGTCGCCAGCGTGATAGAGCGTCTTTTCGCCTGGCGCCCGGATCACGACGCCATGCGGATGGCCCAGCGAATGCGAGACGCCATTGTCGTCGATCATCGCCGAGGAATGATGCGCGACCGTATAGGAAATGCGGAACGGTCCCTGGTCGACTGTGCCACCTGAATTCATCGGATCGACATTGGCGACACCCTGCCGCGCCAGAAAGCTGACGAGGTCCGCATCGCCGATCACCTTGGCGCCGGTCGCCTTCGCGATCGATACGGTGTCGCCGACATGGTCACCATGGCCGTGCGTCAGAACGATATGCGTGACGCCCTCACGCGCGGCAGCGTGATCGCCCGGAAATTTAGGGTTGCCGGTGAAAAACGGGTCGATGAGAATGACCGCGTCCTTGATCTCGATGCGGAACGCGGCGTGGCCCAGCCAGGTCAGTTTCATGAAATCGACACCCTGTCGTTGTTGGTGTCGGGATTATGGGGTTGCGACCGGACGGCGACCAGTGCACGTCCGGTGAACAGTCTCGCCGTTTGAATACGGCGGGCAGGGCTGACAAAGGGCAAGGGCTTCAGGTGACGGATCTGGAAACGACGGCGGATCGCGGCAACCGCGGCTTGTTGAAGCGGCTCTTCGACCGCATCATGGTGCTTTCGGCAGGACCGCATGCGCTCTGGCTGCTGGCCGGGGTCTCCTTCGCCGAGGCCTCGTTCTTCCCGATCCCACCCGATCCGGTGCTTGCTGCGATCGTCCTCGCCCGACGCGATCGTGTCTGGATCGCCGCGCTGGTCTGCACGCTCGCCTCCGTCGTCGGCGGCCTCGCAGGCTATGCCATCGGCGCCGTACTCTATGAGGCGATCGGCCAGCCGGTGATCGCGTTCTATCATCTCGAAGAGGCGTTCCATAATTTCCAGCTCCGCTTCGATGAATGGGGCGGCTGGATCATCGTCGCCAAGGGTCTGACGCCGATCCCCTTCAAGCTCGTCACCATCGCCTCCGGCGTGGTGCATCTGAACCTCGTCACCTTCATCGTCGCGGCGGCGCTGACGCGCGGCCTCCGCTTCTTCGTCGTCGCCTGGCTCTTCTATCGCTTCGGCCCGCAGGCAAGGGCGATGATTGACAAGCATTTCAGCAAGGTGATGATCGCCGGCACGATCCTCGTGATCCTCGGCTTCGCCGCCATCGTCTATATCTGAGCCGAAGATTGGCAGCCTCCCTCCTCGACATCGCTGACCTTGCACCGCAGCTCGCCAAGACCGCGGCCCTGTTCGGCCTCGATCTTGGCACCAAGACGATCGGGGTCGCGATCTCCGATCTTGGCCGCCGCATGGCTTCGCCGCTGGTGCTCATCGTCCGGCGCAAGTTCACGCTCGATGTCGAGGAACTCGGCAAGCTGATCGCCAGGCATAAGCCGGCCGCCATCGTCATCGGGCTGCCGCTCAACATGGATGGCTCGGAGGGACCGCGCGCGCAGGCGACGCGCAGCTTCGTGCGCAACCTGCTGCCGCTCATCGATATCCCCGTGGTGTTCTGGGATGAGCGGCTTTCGACGGTCGCGGTGACACGGACGCTGCTCGAAGCCGACACCAGCCGCAAACGTCGTGGCGAACTGGTCGACAAGATGGCGGCCGCGTTCATCTTGCAGGGCGCGCTCGATCGCCTGGCGCGGATCGCATCGGATCTCGCCGGCGACGACTAGGGCATATCGGAACATCGACGAGACATGACACGCAACCATTTCGTTGCGTCAGCCTCTGAGATATGCCACAAGAGACGCAACCAGGAGGTTGCGCATGGACACCAACGAGATCAGGAAGCAGATCGTCCTCAAGGCCCCACGCGAGCGGGTCTGGAACGCGATCGCCGAGTCCGGGGCGTTTGGAACCTGGTTCGGAGTGGAGATCGACGGGCCGTTCGTCGCCGGCCGGGAGGCGGTCGGAAAGATCGTTCCCACCAAGGTCGATGCCGAGGTGGCCAAACTTCAGGAACCGTATCGTGGGACGGTCTTCCGCATCAGGATCGTGCAGATCGATCCCATGCATTTATTCTCGTTTCGCTGGCACCCATTCGCGGTTGATCCCACGAAGGACTATGAGTCCGAGCCGATGACGCTTGTCAGCTTCGAGCTTGCCGATGTCGAGGGGGGGACACGCCTCACAATCACCGAGACCGGATTCGATCAGCTTCCGATAGACCGTCGCAGGGCCGCGCTCGAAGCCAATGACGGCGGCTGGGAACACCAAGCCCAACTGGTGGCCAAATATCTCGCCTCTGCAGGCGAACGGCCCGCGCCGTGATGAGCGGCGGCACTACCGTCCAGCACCTGGAGGTCACGGCACCGATTTTCGCGGCGCTTGGCGATCCGTCAAGACTTTCGATCATCGAGCGTCTGGGCGCGGATGGTCCCCTTCCGACCACCCGATTGAACGGTCCCGGCAGCGGCGTCACCCGACAGGGCATCACGAAACATCTGCGCGTGCTTGAAAACGCCGGTCTCGTCGAGAGCTTCCGCGTCGGACGAGATCGACTGTGGCGCCTGCGCACCGAGCAACTCGTGATCGCCCGGGGCTATCTCGATCAGGTATCCGCCGAATGGGACGGGCGGCTGGCCCGGCTCAAGTCGCTTGTTGAAAGCGGGTCGGAGTAAAGCTGTTCCGCCGCACGTTCCGGCTCTAGAACTGAAGCTTTGATAAGGCTCGCTGGATACGAAGCCTTCTTCTGTTCTGGACTTCGCCAAGGGGACGAAATGCTGTCGCGCCTGATGACGAACTGGGTCTATGGCGGCTTCCTGGCCGCCTTCCTCATCCTTGCACTGATCGGGGTCGTGGGGCGCGATCTCCCGGCCGCGCTCGTGCTGATCGCGCTGCAGCTCCCGATCTACATGCTGCATGAATATGAAGAGCATGATGATGATCGCTTCCGCCGCTTCTTCAATGCGTTGATCGGAGGCGGCCGCGAATTGCTGACCGTACCGGCGGTCTTCATCATCAATATCGGCGGTGTCTGGCTGACCTATCTCGCCGCGATCGTGCTGGCGGCGACCGTTGATCTCGGCTTCGGCCTCATCGCCATTTATGGGACGCTGGTGAACGCTGTCGTCCATCTCGGCGCCGCAGCGGCCAAGCGCAGCTACAACCCGGGCCTCGCGACCGCTGTCATCCTCTTTCTGCCGGCAGGGATCGCCGGTCTCTGGCTGGTCTCGGCGGCAGGGACGACGCTCGGATTCCACATGCTCGGGCTGACGGTCTCGATCGGCCTCCACGCCGTGATCATCGCCTATGTCCTCGTAAGAAGGCGCCGCCTCGCTGTGCCTTGAAACGCGCCGCTACATGCGCGGCACGACATAATCGACGAAGGCGCGGGCATCGAAGCGTGCGTCGAGCATGCCATAGGTCGAGCGCCACGGCTTGCCGAGCCGCGTTTCCAGAAAGGCGTCGGCGATCACCGAGGGGAAACGGCGGCGAAGCGCGGCAGCGGCGACGGTCATCGCAAGTTGCTCGGTGAGGATGCGCGCGGAGCCCTCGTCGGCGAGAGCCACGGCCGTCGCGGCGCGCAGGACGTTGAGCGTCGACCGCGCGGCGCTGCCAAGACCATCCTCGATCACCTTCAGCACGGCTTCCAGCGGCTCCGGCGAGCGGCGCAGGACGCGCAGGACATCGAGGCTCAGCACGTTGCCGGGCCCATCGGCGAGCGGCAGCGCCAGAACGTCGCGCGCCAGCCGGGCCAGAAGACTGTCCTCGACATAGGCATTGCCGCCAGCACACTCCATCGCCTCCATCACGATAGCCGGTGCGATCTTGGCGACCCAGTATTTCACCACCGGCGTCATCAGCCGCGCGAATGCCGCTTCGGCCGGATTGTCCTGCGAGCGGTCGACGGCCTCGGCAAGGCGGAACACCAGCGCGGTCGCCGCCGTGACGTCGAGCGCCATGTCGGCGAGCACGCGCGTCATCAACGCCTGGTCGATCAGCGGCGATCCGAAGGCGCGGCGGTGGCGAACCACATGCACCGCTTCGGCGAGCGCCGCACGCGCAACGCCGGTTGCCGCCAGCGCATCGTCAACGCGCAGCAGCGTGACCGTCTCCGCAATCGTCGAAACGCCGCGGCCGGGCTCCCCGACCATGACGCCGATCGAGCCGGGCAATTCAATCTCGGCGGCCGCATTGGAGCGGGTACCAAGCTTGTCCTTGAGCCGCATCATCTTAAGCGGGTTGCGCTTGCCGTCGGCCTGGAAGCGCGGCACCAGAAACAGCGACAGGCCTTCGAGCGTCTGCGCCAGGACGAGCAGCGCATCGCTCATCGGCGCCGACACGAACCATTTGTGGCCAACGAGGCGGAAGGTGCCGTCGCCCATCGAATCGGCGCGCGTCGAGGAGGCACGAAGATCGGAGCCGCCCTGCTTTTCCGTCGTCGCAAAGCCGATCAGGGCGCCGGTCTTCTGGCCGGTGGGCACGGGCCGGGAATCATAGCGTCGAGAGCGTAGCAACGGCAGCCAGGCCTCGGCGAGCGGCTGTGCATGGCCGAGCGAAGCGACGCTGGCGCTGGTCAGCGACAGCGGCCCGAGATGGCCGAGCTCGACCTGCGCCGTCATGTAGATCCGGGCGCCGCGCGCCACGGCGCGGACATTCGATTCATCGCCGACCGCATCCCAGATCGAGGCGTGCAGGCCCGCGCCGACGGATCGGCGCATCAGGGCATGGTAGGCGGGATGGAATTCGACCAGATCGACGCGGCGGCCGCTCGCATCATGGGTTTTCAGGTGCGGCAGGACGGTGTTGGCGAGGCGGGCAAGATCGGCCATCTCGGCTGAGCCCCATTGCGCACCATGCTGCGTCAGCCCGTCGACGACAGGTTGCGGCAGGTCCTCGACCAGCGCTGCAAGGACAGGATCGGAGACATAAAGATTGGCACCGGTCCGCGGCGGGACCTGGTTGCCGACCTCGTGCGTCTCGAAATCCGGCGCGACCATGCCTGCCCCTGCCCTTCAGCCTCAAGTCGCAATCATGCGGCCGCACCTGTTAATAGGCGGAAAAGAGGCCAGTGTCTCGTTCCCCGCCCGGACCGTCAGCGCCGCTTGGCCCCCGGGCGCGGCTTGCCGCCCGGCTTGGCGCCGGCGGAGCCCCCCGGCCGTGGCTTGCCGCCCGGACGACCGATGGAATTGCGGAAGCCGCGCTCGATGACGCGCCGCTCGCCCTTGGGAACATGGCGGCCGTCCGAGACGAGCTGGAAGCGGAGCGCACCGGCAATCGGCGCCACCTCGACCAGCTTCACCTCAACGCGGTCGCCGAGCTGGTGCATCTCGCCGGTGCGGCTGCCAATGACGGCGTGGCGCGCCTCGTCATAGTCGAAGAAATCGGCGCCGATCGAGCCGATCGGCACGAAGCCGTCGGCGCCAGTCTCATCGAGCTTCACGAAGAGGCCCGAACGCGTCACGCCCGCGATACGGCCGCTGAACGTTGCCCCGATCCGGTCGGCGAGCCAATGGGCAACAAGACGATCGATCGTCTCGCGCTCGGCCGCCATGGCGCGGCGCTCGGCCCCGGAGATTTCCTGCGCGATCGCTTCGAGATCCGTCTCGGCACCGTCCGGCAACCCGCCCTCGCCAAGCTCCAGCGAGCGTACGAGCGCGCGATGCACGATGAGGTCGGCATAGCGGCGGATCGGTGAAGTGAAATGCGCGTAGCGGCGGAGATTGAGGCCGAAATGGCCGATATTCTCCGGGCTGTACACCGCCTGGCTTTGCGAGCGCAGCACCACTTCGTTGACGAGCGCCTGATGCTCGGTGTCCTTCACCTTGTCGAGGATCGTATTGAAATGACCCGGACGCAGATTGCCGCTCCTTGGCAGGTTCATCTCGATCGACGCGAGGAATTCGCGCAGAGATTCGAGCTTCGCCAGCGACGGCGCGTCATGCACGCGATAGACGAGCGGCGATTTCTTGCGCTCCAGCGTCTCCGCGGCCGCGACATTCGCCTGGATCATATATTCCTCGATCAGGCGATGCGCATCGAGCCGCTCCGGCACAACGATCCGTTCGATCGCACCGTCGGCCCCGACGATGACCTTGCGCTCCGGCAGATCGAGATCGAGCGGCTCGCGCTGATCGCGTCCGCGCTTCATCACCGCATAGGCGGCCCAAAGCGGCTTCAGGACGGGATCGAGCAGCGGAGAGGTCTTCTCATCGGGACGGCCGTCGATGGCGGCCTGTGCCTGCTGGTAGGAGAGCTTCGCCGCCGACCGCATCATGATGCGGTGGAACCAGTGGAACTTCTTCTTTCCCTCGGCGGTGAACTGCATGCGCACAGCGATTGCAGGCCGATCCTCGCCTTCGCGCAATGAGCAAAGATCGTTGGAGATCCGCTCCGGCAGCATCGGCACCACGCGATCGGGGAAATAGACCGAATTGCCGCGCTTCAGCGCCTCGCGATCCAGCGGCGACCCCGGCCGCACATACCAGGCGACATCGGCGATCGCGACCGTGACGATAAAACCGCCGGGGTTCTCCGGATCACTATCCGGCTCGGCATGAACGGCGTCGTCATGATCCTTGGCATCTGCCGGATCGATGGTGACGAGCGGCATCGGCCGCCAATCCTCGCGCACGCCCGAAATCGGGGCCGGCTGCGCGCGTTCGGCGGCCTCGAGCACCGGCGGCGGAAAGATATGCGGGATATTGTGCGCATGGATGGCGATCAGGCTGACGGCCTTCTCGCTGTGCATCGCGCCGATGACCTCGATGACGCGCGCCGCCGAAAGGCCATAGCGCGTCATGCGCTTGACCTCGATGGCGACGAGGTCACCGTCCTTGGCGCCGTTCAGGTCCTCGGCGGCCAGCGAATATTCGCTCTGCTTGCGATCGACCGGTTCGATGCGCCGCTCGCCATCGATGGTGCTGCGCACGACACCGAGGATCGAAGGCGCGCGTTTTTCGAGCACCTTGATGACGCGGGCCGTATAGGGAAAGCCGGATTCGGCCGCGGCATCCGGCTCGACACGGGCGAGCACGCGGTCGCCGATGCCCGGCGCTGGAACCAGCGGCCGGCCGCGGCCGGGCACGAGCAGGACGCGCGGCACCCCGCCCCGGTCGTCGTTCCAGGAGACGGGCTGCGCGACGAAATCGCCATCGGCGTCGCGGTCGACGATCAGGAGGACGCTCACGGTCGGCAAGGTGCCCACGGGCGTCAGGCGCTTGCGTTCCTTGTTGACGAGGCCTTCCTCGCCGAGTTCCTTCAGCATGCGCTTCAGCGCAATCCTGGCACCGCCGGAAACGCCGAACGAGCGCGCGATCTCGCGCTTGCCAGCCTGTCCCGGATGTTCGGCGATGAAGGTAAGGATCTGTTCGCGCGTCGGCAGGCCGTTCGCGTCGGGAACGACCGGGGCGCCACGCGCCGCCGATCGAGAACCTTTTGAAATGGGATGATCTGGCTTCTTGGCCAAGTTGTCTCTTTTTCCAATGAAATGCAGGGGCCGCTACGGCCGGCCGCGCACCGCCACTCCGGCCGGCTTGCTGCCGGTCAGAATGGCGAGGTGCGCGTCGCCTGGCAACAGGCGGCGGGATCAGGACGCTTGCGCGGCCTTCTTGGTCTTGGCGGCCGGTGCCTTCTTGGCAGCCGGCGCCTTCTTCGCGGCCGGAGCCTTCTTGGCAGCGGCCGTCTTCTTGGCCGCCGGAGCTTTGGTCGTGCTTTTGGCCGCGCGGACGGGTTTTACCGGTGTCTTGCTGGCGCGTTCGGCGATCAGCGCGACCGCTACATCCATGCTGACGGTTTCGGGCGGCGTGTCCTTCGGCAGCGTGGCGTTGACGGCGCCATGCTTCACATAAGGACCGTACTTCCCGGAATGAACCGTGACCGGCCCCCCTAAGGTCGGATGGTCGCCGAGCGTTTTCAAGGGTTCGGCGCCACGCGCGGCGCGCGGACCCTTGGCCTGCTTTTCCGCAAGAACGGTCACGGCCCGGTTGAGGCCGACGGCGAACACCTCGTCGATGCCGTCCAGATTGGCATATTTGCCATCATGCAGCACGAACGGCCCATAGCGGCCGAGGCCAGCCTGGATCAGCTTGCCGTCCTCAGGGTGAATGCCGACCGTGCGCGGCAGCGACAGCAAAGCGAGCGCCCGGTCGAGATCAAGGCTCGCCGCTTCCCAGCCCTTGGGAAGGCTCGATCGCTTCGGCTTCTCGGTGCCCTCGGCCTCGCCGAGCTGCACGTATTGGCCAAAGCGGCCGGCGCGCAGCGTCACCTCTAGGCCCGTCTCCGGATCCTTGCCAAGCACGCGGGTGCCATCGGCCCCGAGCATCGCGCCGTTCTCGCCCGCCTCGCCAGCGCCCTCGTCGCCCTGCACCACCAGCTGCCGCGTATAGCGGCATTCGGGATAGTTCGAGCAGCCGACAAAGGCGCCGAACTTGCCGAGCTTCAGCGAAAGCTTGCCGTTGCCACAGGCCGGACAGGCGCGCGGGTCGCTGCCATCGGCCTTTTCCGGGAAGATGTGCGGGCCGAGCAACTCGTTGAGCGCATCGAGAACTTGCGCGACGCGCAGTTCCTTGGTCTCGCCGACATCGAGCGAGAACTGCGTCCAGAAATCGCGCAGCACGTCCTTCCACGCGATCTCGCCGGCCGAGATCTGGTCGAGCTTGCCTTCGAGATCGGCCGTGAAATCATATTCGACGTAGCGCGCGAAGAAGCTCTGCAGGAAGGCGGTGACGAGCCGGCCTTTGTCCTCGGGAACGAGACGCTTCTTCTCGAGACGCACATATTCACGGTCGCGCAGCACGGTGAGCGTCGCGGCATAGGTCGACGGGCGGCCGATGCCGAGCTCCTCCATGCGCTTCACCAGCGACGCCTCGCTGTAGCGCGGCGGCGGCTCCGTGAAATGCTGTGTCGCGGTGATCGCACGCTTTTCGAGCGCCTCGCCCTTGTCAATCCGCGGCAGGCGGCCGTCCTCCTCGTCGCCCTCCTCATCCTTGTCCTCGTTGTAGAGGGCAAGGAAGCCATCGAAGGTGATGACCTGGCCGGAAGCGCGAAGGTCAAGCTTGCGCCCGCCAGCCTCGGCGAGAATGTCGACGCTGGTGCGCTGCATCTCGGCCGATTCCATCTGGCTCGCGATCGTGCGCTTCCAGATCAGTTCATAGAGCTTGGCCTGATCGGCATCGAGATAACGCGTAACGTCGCGCGGACGGCGATCAGGCGCCGTCGGACGGATCGCCTCATGAGCTTCCTGCGCATTCTTCGACTTGACCTGATAGCGGCGCGGCGCATCGGGTAGATGGCGCGGCGAGAAATCGGCGCCGATCACCTGGCGCACCGCCACGACCGCCTCCGGCGCCATGTCGACGCCGTCGGTTCTCATATAGGTGATGAGGCCCACCGTCTCGCCGCCGATATCGACGCCTTCATAGAGGCGCTGGGCGAGCTGCATCGTGCGGTTGGGTGCAAAGCCGAGCTTGCGGCTCGCCTCCTGCTGCAGCGTCGAGGTGGTGAACGGCGCAAAAGGATGGCGCCTTGCCGGCTTCGATTCGACATCGGAAACGGTGAAGCGGCCGGCTTCCAACGCCGCGCGGAACGCGGCGGCTTCAGCTTCGGTGCCGACATCGAGGCGGCTGATCTTCTTGCCGTCAGCCCCGACGAGACGCGCGTCGAACTCATCGCCGCGCGGCGTCGCGAGCCGGGCGACCAGCGACCAGTATTCGCGCTTGCGGAACGCCTCGATCTCGCTTTCGCGGTCGCAGACGAGCCGCAGCGCCACCGACTGAACGCGGCCGGCCGACCGCGCGCCCGGCAGCTTGCGCCACAGCACCGGCGAGAGCGTGAAACCGACGAGATAATCGAGCGCGCGGCGGGCGAGATAGGCATCGACAAGCGCCGCGTCGATCGGGCGCGGATTCTTCATCGCCTCGAGCACGGCCTGCTTGGTGATGGCGTTGAAAACCACCCGTTCGACCGGCTTGTCCTTGAGGACGCGCTTCTGCTTCAGCACTTCCAGCACATGCCATGAGATCGCCTCGCCCTCTCGATCCGGGTCGGTTGCGAGAATGATGCGGTCGGCCGACTTTGCAGCCGTCGCCATATCGGACAGGCGCTTTGCCGATTTCGGGTCCGCTTCCCAGAGCATGGCGAAATCATCGTCCGGCGACACGGAGCCGTCCTTCGATGGCAGATCGCGGACATGTCCGTAGGAAGCCACGACCTGATAGGCCGAGCCCAGATATTTGTTGATCGTTTTCGCCTTTGCGGGCGATTCGACGATGACGAGATTCATCGGTGCCGTTTGCGCAAGGCCGGCCGGGCCAAGCAGCCCGGAACGGCGGAAAATGGGAATGGGTCGCGCCGGATCGACGCCGCGGCCCGAGCCCGCTTGTCTCGGGGCGGCTCCCGGGCGAAGTCGCGCAGGACAATCCCGGAAAGCGGCTGGCCTGTCAATCAATCGGCCGTTATCGAGCTCCTCACGACGTCCTGGGGACAATCAGGCGTCGACGCAATAGGCCTTTCACGCCTATTGATTGTATTAAAGACATGATGCAACCTTTGAACGAGCCCGGCGACGGTGATCGTCTAGGGATGGGATATGGGAATGCCGAAGACAGATTCCACTCGCAGCCGCCTTATCGATGTTCCCGAGCCCGCGGATCGTAGGGAAACGGCGCGCTATATCGGCCGGATGTCGAGCGAACTTCGCGCCATCGCGCAGCGCACCGATCTGCCCTTTCTCGCCTATCTCCTCTCGATGGTAGAGGACGAATCGCGGGCGGTGATCGGACCGGATCGGAGCTGACCTGGACCGGTCAGCTCAATCGATGAGCGATACGCGCTGGCCTGGATGGCGGTTGATCCGTCCTGCGAGGTCGAGTTCCAGCAGGAGAACCTGGACCGTCGGCGTGCTGAGACCCGTGAAACGGATGATGTCGTCGATCGTCGTCGGGACGGGCCCGAGTGCCTCGACGAGGATCGCACGGTCGCCTTCGTCCGGCATATGCAGCGTCACGGGTTCCACGATGTCGTTTTCACTCCATGCTGGCGGCGGCGCGATCACGCGGCCGAGCATCGGTGCCACGATGTCGACGACGTCGCGCACCGTGGTCACGAGATGTGCGCCTTCCTTGATCAAACGGTTGGAGCCGGTTGAGCGCGGGTCGAGCGGCGAGCCCGGCACTGCAAAGACGGTCCGCCCCTGGATGCCCGCGAGCCGCGCCGTGATGAGCGAACCGGAACGTTCGGCCGCCTCGACCACGACGACCCCGGCCGACATGCCCGAGACGAGACGGTTGCGCCGCGGAAAGTCACGCGCCCGCGGCTCCCAGCCATAGGGCATCTCCGAAACATGCGCGCCGCCCGAAGCGATGATCCGCGCCGCGAGATCGGCATGCTCGGGTGGATAGAGCCGATCGAGACCGCCGGCGAAGGCCGCGACCGTCCCGCCTGCCAGCGCGGCGTCATGGGCCGCCGCGTCGATGCCGCGCGCGAGCCCCGACACGACGACGAAGCCCTCGTCGCCAAGATCGCGGGCGAGGATTGCCGCGATCTTGCGACCGGCGACAGACGCGTTGCGTGCGCCCACAATGGCGATCATCGGCCGCTCCGTCAGCGTCACGCCGCTGCCCTTCATCGCCAGCAAAGGCGGCGCGGCGTCGATGGCGCGGAGCCATTCGGGATAATCGGCTTCACCGATCGCGACGAGCCTCGCCCCCATGGCAGCGAGCGCTTCCATCTCGCGTTCGGCATCGGCAAGCCCCGCGATGCGGATCGGCTTGCCAGCCCGCCGCACGAGATCCGGCAGCCCTTCGAGTGCTGCCCCTGCCGAGCCGAAATGCCTGAGCAGATCGCGGAACGTCGCCGGCCCGACATTCTCGCTGCGGATCAGCCGCAGCCAGTTGAGCCGCTGGCCCTCCGTCAGTCCTGGCGCATGCCCCATACCGCTCACGAAATGAGCCCGCGACCGCGATCACCCGTCCCACCGGCCATGCTCAACCCCCGCTTGCGACGCCACCCGTCAGAAAAGCGAGTTTGGCGACGTCGCGGCGGAAGCGAAAGAGGTGATGCACCCTGGCAACACGAAAAGGTTGTGGAATTCTTCGGTCGGCGTCAGCTCTTGGCGCCGATGCGGGTTTCGGTCCCGGCGCGGAGCCGAACGATATTGGCCGCGTGCCGCCACCAGACGATCGCGGTGAGGACGACGAACAGGATGGCCTGCGGCCGATCGCCGAGGATCGCAAAGGCGATCGGCGTCGCCAATGTCGCCACCAGCGCGGCGACCGAGGAATAGCGGAACAGCGCCGCCACGGCGAGCCAGACCACCGCGAAGCCGATTGCCACCGGCCAGGCGATCCCGATCAGCACCCCGAGAAAGGTCGCGACGCCCTTGCCGCCCTTGAAGCCGAGCCAGACCGGGAAGACATGGCCGATCAGCGCCCCAAAGGCGGCGATGAGCGCATTGCCCTCGCCGACATGGCTGGCGATGACCACAGCCAGCGTCCCCTTCAAGGCGTCGCCGATCAGCGTTGCCGCGGCGAGGCCCTTGCGGCCCGTTCGCAACACGTTGGTCGCGCCGATATTGCCCGAACCGATGGCGCGGATATCGCCGGCGCCGAATAAGCGAGTGAGAATCAGTCCGAAGGGCACCGAACCCAGTAGATAGCCCAGAATCAGCGTCACGAAGATCTGCACGCCTTGGCTGGCCATGCGGCTTCTCCCTCGAATCCATATCCTGCCTGATCGGATCAGGCGTCGGCGAAACTATATACTGTGCGCCCCGCAACGATGGTCCTCAAAACACGACCCTCAAAACGTGAACCCTCGAAAGGCGTATTCTTCGAGCGCGAATGCAACGCTTCGGTTGTGCAGATCCACGGCATGCCGAGATCGACGAGGATGAGATCGGCGGGCGCGCCGGGGGCGATCCGGCCCGCTTCGAGCCCGAGCAGTGCCGCCGGCCGCGTCGAGAGCGCGTTGACCACGGCCGCAAGCTCAGCCTCGCCATTGTGGACGAGCCGCAGGGCGGCCGCGAGCAGCGTTTCCAGCCCGACGGCCCCATCGGCCGCCTCTGCAAACGGATGCCGCTTCGTATCGACGTCCTGCGGATCGTGGCTCGAGACGATCACGTCGATCGACCCGTCGGCAACGCCCTCGACCATCGCACGGCGATCATCCTCCGAGCGGAGCGGCGGTGACAGGCGGTAAAACGTCCGGTAGGGCCCGACATCGCGCTCGTTGAGCGCGAGATGCGTCGCTGAGACGCCGCAGGAGACGTTCAGACCCGAAGCCTTTGCCCGCCGGATCACGGCGAGCGATTCAGCGCAGGAAATCTGCGCGGCGTGATAGCGCCCGCCCGTCAGTGCGGCGATGCGGATGTCGCGCTCGAGCATGATGATCTCCGCTTCACGCGGAATTCCGGGCAGCCCCAGCCGAGTCGCGGTCTCGCCCTCGTTCATGACTCCCGAGCCGACGAGATCGGGATCGGCGGGGTGATGCATGATCAACGCGCCGAAATCGCGCGCATAGGTGAGCGCGCGCCGAAGCACCAGTGCGTTGGTGATCGAGTGGCGTCCATCCGTAAAGCCGACCGCGCCGGCCGCCTTCAGGAGGCCGAACTCGGTCATCTCGCGCCCCTTGAGCCCCTTGGTCAGCGCAGCCATGGGCAGCACATTGACCGAGGCGGTATCACGGGCGCGGCGGGCGATGAAATCGACCAGCGCGACGTCGTCGATGACAGGATCGGTATCCGGCATCGTGACGATGGTGGTGACGCCGCCGGCTGCTGCCGCCTGCCCGGCCGAGGCAAAGGTCTCGCGGTGCTCGGCGCCGGGCTCGCCGACGAAGACGCGCATGTCGATGAGGCCAGGCAACACGGCCCTGCCCCGACAATCGACGATCTCGGCGCCTTCGGGCAGCGCGGGCGTTGGACCCGGTCCGGCATGCGCGATCCGCCCGTCGATGACGATAGCGGTACCGAACGCATCGATCTTGCGTCCGGGGTCGACGATACGCGCATTCGAAAGGACGAGCGGACGCGGCTCGGAACGCAGAGAAACGGCGCTCATGCGAAATTCGCCTGGTCGGGGAGATGGCTCGCCAAGGCTTCGAGCACGGCCATGCGGACGGCAACGCCCATCTCGACCTGTTCCCGGATCAGGCTCTGCGCACCATCTGCGACGGCCGAATCGATTTCGACGCCGCGGTTCATCGGCCCCGGATGCATCACGAGCGCGTCAGGCTTGGCATAGCCGAGCTTCTCCTGGTCGAGGCCGAAGAAGTGGAAATATTCTCGCACTGAAGGCACGAACGAGCCATCCATACGCTCACGCTGCAGTCTCAGCATCATGACGATATCGGCATCGGCAAGGCCGGCTTTCATGTCGGTGAAGATCTCGACACCGAGCCGGTCGAGCGCCTTCGGCAGCAGCGTCGACGGGCCAATGCAGCGCACCCGAGCGCCGAGCGCATTGAGGAGAAGAATGTTCGAACGAGCGACGCGCGAATGCAGGATATCACCGCAGATCGCGACGACGAGCTCGCCGAAGCCGCCTTTGTGGCGGCGGATCGTCAGCGCATCGAGCAATGCCTGCGTGGGATGCTCATGCGCGCCGTCGCCGGCATTGATCACCGAGCAACCGACCTTCTGCGCCAAGAGATGCACGGCGCCAGCCGCATGATGGCGGACGACGAGAATGTCCGGGTTCATGGCGTTCAGCGTCATCGCCGTATCGATGAGCGTCTCGCCCTTCTTCACCGAAGAAGAGCCGACCGACATGTTCATCACGTCGGCGCCAAGCCGCTTGCCGGCGAGCTCGAATGAGGACTGCGTCCGCGTCGAGGCCTCGAAGAACAGGTTGATCTGCGTGCGGCCGCGCAGCACCGATTTCTTCTTCTCGACCTGACGGCTGACATCGACAGCCTCCTCGGCGAGATCGAGCAGCGCGACGATTTCCGGAGGGGTCAGCCCCTCAATGCCCAGCAGATGGCGGTGGGTGAACACCGCCGCGGGCTGGTCCGCGTCCGTCAAAAGGTTTCGTGTCATTTGAAGCGACCCCTATAGGGACAAAGCACGGCCTCGACAAGGCGGACATGCCGCGACGCGCGAGGATTCCCACCGCAAGTGGCGCTGCCGGCCCCAATGCCATTGAAGCTGCGCGTGGCATGGTCAGCGATGCAAAATCGTACATCCCTGCATCCGAAAAGTATTGAACGATCGATCGCGCATGCAAGCGGGGCAACGATTGCGTAGGGCTGGCGCATCCGCATGATTTTTCATGGCGATAACAGTCGTCTTCAGCTCGGCTGCTTGCCGGGCTGAAGACTTGACATTGATCGACGGCTTGCCGTCACATGAGAAGAAGTCGCGCGGCCGGCGGCGGGGAGGCCACGGTCATAACAGGCGCGACATAAGGGAGGAAATGCCATGACCCGTCTCATAGGGACCGTATCGCTTTTGGCCCTGGTGGCCGCGCTAGGCGCCGGTTCGGCGCTGGCCGACACCAAGGACAAGAAGATCGCGCTTTCGAATAATTATGCCGGCAATTCCTGGCGCCAGGCGATGCTGCGCAGCTGGGACAAGGTCACGAAGCCCGCCGTCACCGCCGGCATCGTCGCTGCTGCCGATCCGTTCACAACCGCCGAAAACCAGGTGACCGAGCAGGCGGCGCAGATCCAGAATCTGGTGCTGCAGGGCTACAACGCCATCGTCATCAACTCCGCTTCGCCCGATGCGCTCAATGGCGCGGTCAAGGAAGCCTGCGATGCCGGCGTTACTGTCGTTTCCTTTGACGGCATCGTCACCGAGCCCTGTGCCTGGCGCATCGCCGTCGACTTCAAGCAGATGGGCAAGGACGAGATCACCTTCCTCAAGGAGAAATTCCCGTCCGGCGGCAACGTGCTCGAAATCCGTGGCCTTGCCGGCGTCTTCGTCGACGACGAGATCTCGAAGGGCATCCACGAAGGCGTCGCAGAGAACCCGCAGTTCAAGATCGTCGGCTCCGTGCATGGCGATTGGGACCAGGCCAAGGCCCAGGCGGCCGTTGCCGGCATTCTCCCCTCGCTTCCCGACGATATCGTCGCCGTAGTGACCCAGGGTGGTGACGGCTATGGCGCCGCACAGGCGTTCAAGGCTGCCGGCCGCAAGATGCCGACGATCATCATGGGCAACCGTCAGGACGAGCTTGCTTGGTGGAAGGAGCAGAAGGACGCCAACGGCTACGAGACCTATTCGGCCTCGATCGCCCCGGGCGTCTCGACGCTCGCCTTCTGGGTTGCGCAGCAGATTCTCGACGGCAAGGAGGTGCCGAAGGACCTCGTTGTGCCGTTCCTCCGTGTCGACCAGTCCGGCCTCGAAAAGGCGCTCGAGACAACCGAAAAGGGCGGCGTTGCCAATGTCGAATACAGCGCCGAAGACGCTGAGAAGGTCGTCGGCGCGGCCGCCAAGAAGTAGTCGCCCGCGCTGCTGAATGCGCCGCCGCTGGCCACCGGCCGGCGGCGGCGCATGCTTTGCCACGGTCTTCTAGCCGTTCAGGAGTTGCCCGTTTCATGCCTGTGGGCGAGCCAATCATCCGCCTTGAGGAGGTTCGCAAGAGCTTCGGAGCCGTGCGCGCGCTTCAAGGTGTCGATCTTGCCTGCCACGAGGGTGAGTGCATCGGGCTGGTCGGCCATAACGGCGCCGGCAAGTCGACGCTGATGAACCTTCTCGCCGGCGTTTTCGGTGCCGAAGGACGGATGTCGATCGACGGCATCGAGCCGGCCGGCCCCTACACGATCGCGACGGCGAAGGCGAATGGCATCCGCTGCGTCTTTCAGGAACTGTCGCTCTGTCCGAACCTGACGGTCGCCGAGAATGCGCGCGTCATGCACCGCGCCCTCTCCGGCTTTGGCTGGCGCCGCCGCGCCGGACGGTTGATCGTCGAAAAGCTCGACCAGGTGTTTCCGGACCATGGCATCGATGCCGGCGATATCGTCGGCGACCTGCCGATCGCCCGCCGGCAAATGGTCGAGATCGCCCGCGCCTTCACAGTCACCGACGCGCCCGCCCGCCTCGTCATCCTCGACGAGCCGACGTCCTCGCTGGACGCACACCTCGCCAGCCAGTTGCTGGCCTATGTCCGCCGTTTCGTCGCCGAGGGCGGCTGCGTCGTGCTGATCTCGCATCTCCTCGGCGAAATTCTTGCCGCCGCCGACCGCGTCATCGTCATGAAGGACGGCCGCGTCGTTGCCGAGCGACCCGCCGCCGAATTCACCCGCACAAGCCTCGTCGCGGCGATGGGCAGCGTTGCGCATGAGGAAGCGAAGTCCCGCGACGTCTCCGCAGCACGGCGCGAGGGCAGTCCCCGCATCCGGGCGCGCGCCCGTTCCGGCGGCAATGAGCTCATCGCCCATCGCGGCGAGATCGTCGGCCTTGCCGGCCTCGGCGGCCAGGGCCAGTCGGAAATGCTGATCCGCATCTTCGATGCCGCGCGCCGCCATGCACAGGGCATCACAGTAGAAGGCGGCTCGGCGCTGGTCGCGGGCGATCGCCAGACCGATGGCGTGTTCCCGCTGTGGTCGATCGCCGAGAATATCACCATCACCTCGTTGAAGCGCCTGCGCAGCGGCATCCTGATCGATCGCGAAAAGACCGATGCCATGGCCGAGGACTGGCGGGCGCGCATCGGCATCCGTACGCCCGATGTGCACAACCCGATCCTGTCGCTCTCCGGCGGCAACCAGCAGAAGGCGCTGTTTGCCCGCGCGCTTGGTTCGACCGCCGAGACTGTGCTGATGGACGACCCCATGCGCGGCGTCGACATCGGCACCAAGCAGGAAGTCTACGGCATGATCCGCTCCGAGGCCGAACGCGGCCGGACCTTCCTCTGGTACACGACCGAAATGGACGAGCTGAAGCACTGCGACCATGTCTATGTCTTCCGCGACCACCGCATCGTCGCCGATCTCTCGCGCGGCGAGCTGACCGAGGAGCGCGTCCTGCACGCCTCCTTCGAGGACGTCGCATGAACGGCGCCTCGCTCGCACGGAACCTCCGCATGCTGCTGCCGGCGATCTCGCTCGTCGTGCTGCTGGTCGCGATCTATGCCCTGCAGCCACGCGCCATCAGCTATGTCGGCTTCAACTTGATGCTGAACCTCGCGATCCCCATAGCGCTGGCGACGATTGCGCAGATGTGCGTCATCACGGTCAACGACCTCGACCTCTCCATCGGCACCTATGTCGGCTTTGTCGCCTGTGTCGGCGCGACCATGCTGACCGGCGGCGTCGCGGCGCTGCCGTTCGTCAAGGATCTCCAGGCCTCCGGCGCTCTGCCCGCCGTGCTGCCATGGATCATGCAGACGCCACTTGCCGGCGTGCTGGTGCTCGCTTTTGGCATTGTCATCTATGCCGCCCTCGGCGCGCTGATCCATTGGCGAAACCTGCCTTCGATCGTCGTGACGCTTGGCATGTCCTTCGTCTGGCTTGGCCTCTCCGTGCTGATCCTGCCGGTTCCAGGCGGCCAGGCGCCGGCCTGGATTCGCCAGATGATGACGCTGAAACCGGCCTTCATCCCGTTTCCGATCATCGCCGCCATCGTCATCGCCGTCATCGCCCATGTTCTTCTGATGCGAACCTCCTATGGCGCGGTGCTGCGCGGCGCCGGCGGCAATCCCAGGGCGATCGAGCGCGCCGGCTGGTCGCTGCTCCGCGTCAAGGCCGCGATGTTCGCGCTTGCCGGCTTCTTCGGGATGCTGGCCGGCCTCTCGCTGGTCGGGCTCACGACATCGGGCGATGCCAATATCGCGCTGCGCTACACGCTGCTCTCGATTGCCGGCGTCATCCTCGGCGGCGGCGAATTCGTCGGCGGCCGCATTTCGCCCGTCGGCGCCGTGATGGGCGCGGCGACGCTGACCCTTGCGGGCTCGATGCTCTCCTTCATGCGCATCTCGCCGGACTGGCAGATCGGCGCGCAGGGAGCAATCCTGATTGTCGTGCTGGCCGCGCGAACATTGATCGACAGGGCGGAGCGCAGCCGATGAACGCCGCCGCTTTCCTGCGCCGCCTCGCCGGCCGGCCCTGGCTCTGGGCCTATGTTGCGGCAATCGCCGTGTGGATCGTGACGATCCTCTTCACAGGCGGCCGCGGCGCCGGTGAGGTACTGACGGCCGCGTTCACCTTTGCCACCTTCTCGGTCATCGTCGGCATCGGCCAGATGTATGTGGTTACGCTCGGGCCGGGCAATGTCGACCTGTCGATCCCCGCCACGATCACCCTGGCCGGCGCAGTCGCCACCAAGGTCATGGACACGCAGGACGGCATGATTCTCGCCGGCCTCGCCGTGGCGCTTGCTTGCGGCGTCGGCGTCGGCATCGTCAACTATGCGCTGATCTGGCTGCTGCGCATTCCCCCGATCATCGCGACTCTCTCCTCGAGCTTCCTGATCCAGTCGACGGCAATCGCCTATGGTCGCGGTATCCGCATCAAGCCGCCACCAATGCTGGCCGATTTCACCACCGCGCAGGTTTTCGGCATGCCGGTGCTGGCGATCTGCATCATCGCGCTCGCTGCCGTCATGGAACTCGTCCTGCGCCGCACGCTTTATGGCCGCTGGGTCACGGCCATCGGCCAGAATATCCGCGCCGCGCGTCTTGCCGGTATCGATGTCGGCCGCACGCGCTTTGCCGCCTATGTCATGAGCGCCGTCTTCGCCGGCCTATGCGGCTACCTACTCTCGGGTTTTTCGGGCGGATCGTCGCTGTCGATGGGCGAGGAATATCTCCTGACCTCGATTGCGCTCGTCGTCATCGGCGGTTCGTCGGTCGCCGGCGGCAACTCGAACGTGCCCGGCCTCTGGGGCGCCGCGCTGTTCCTGTTCCTCGTCGTGACGATGCTCAACACCTATGGCTTCGGAGCTGGCACGCGCTATCTCGCGACTGGCCTCATCATCATCGCCGTCATCGTGGCGGCCAGCGCGCGCCGACCGGCGCGATAGAGCCGCGGCCTTATCCGTGAGGCAGGGCCGATTGACGCGTTCCCTTGTTTGCAAGTCGGCCATCGCGATATGTAGAAGCGAAGGAGACCTTCGATGAGCGAGTGGACAGGACAGGCCAGCGCGGCCGCAGCGGCCAGGCCGCCTCGCTCGCCATGGAATGCGATGGCGCGCGGCTTCCGCTGCCGCTGCCCGGCTTGCGGCAAGGGCCGCGCCTTCAACGGCTATCTCACGGTCGTCGATCGTTGCGGAGCTTGCGGCGAGGATCTCTCGCATCAGCGCGCCGACGACGCCCCGCCCTATTTCACGATCATGGCCGTTGGCCATATCGTCGTTCCGCTGATCCTCATCGTCGAAACGACGTTCCACCCCTCCAATTTCGTCCACCTCGCGATCTGGCTGCCATTGACGCTCATCTTGACACTGGCGCTGCTGCGTCCGATCAAGGGCGCCGTCGTCGGCCTGCAATGGGCGCTGTATATGCACGGCTTCGATCCGGATCACGTTCCGGAGGAAGATGCCAAGGCGCCCTGGCAGCCGGACCTCAGTTGAACCGCCACCGTCCCGGTGGTGCCGTCGGCTGACCCCGCGGCCCAGCTTCGTGGCGCTTGCCCGAGCCATCGATTCCTGAGGTTTATTCATGACAGGCGAGGTCATTCCGGGCCGCGACGGCGGTGCTGAGCAGCATGCCGGAGGGGGCATAGCCGGCCTGGTCGCGGCAATCGGCTCGATCGCGGCCGTCGGCCTCGGCTTCTCGATCACGCTGCCCTTGCTCGCGCTGACGCTCGAGGATCGCGGAATCTCCTCGACCTGGATCGGCCTCAACACGGCGTTCTGGGGGCTCGCCTCGCTCGGCATCACGCCTTTCGTCTCGCGCCTCGCGACGCGATTCGGCACCGGGCAGATGCTGATCCTGTCGATCCTCGTCCTCGCCGCCTGCCTGCCGGTGTTTTATTTCGCCCCCTTCTGGCTGTGGTTCCCGCTCCGCCTTATCGCCGGCGCGGCCTTGACGATCACATTCGTGCTCTCCGAGTTCTGGATCTCGAGCGCCGCCCCGCCGGAGCGGCGCGGCATCATCATGGGCATCTATGTATCGGTGCTGTCGGCCGGCTTTGCGCTCGGCCCGGGAATTCTTTCGATCACCGGCACGCGGGGCCTGACACCGTTCATCACCGGCGCCTGTGTGCTGGCGCTTGGTATCCTGCCGGTATTAGCGGGCCTCAAGGTGGCGCCCAAGCTTGGCCACCGTCCCAGCGGTTCCTTCGCCCGTTTCCTCGTCCTGGCGCCGATCGCCACCGGCGCAGCTCTTCTCTTCGGCGTGGTGGAAAGCGGCGCCTTCGCCCTTCTGCCGATCTATGGCCAGCGAGTCGGCCATGACCGTGAAACGGTGATCCTGCTTGGCATCGCGGTGACGATCGGCAACATCCTCCTGCAAATGCCGATGGGGCTCCTGTCGGACCGGGTCGACCGGCGCAAGCTGCTGCTCGCCATCGCGACGTTCGGCCTTGCGGGCACGGTCGTGCTGCCGCTGGTTTCGGCTGATTTCTGGCCCTTCATGATAGCGCTCGGCATCTGGGGCGGCACGATCGGCTCGCTTTATACCGTCGGCCTCGCCCATCTCGGCTCGCGCTTTACCGGCGAAGATCTCGCAGCGGCCAACGCGGCCTATATCTTCTGCTATTCGCTCGGTGGCCTTGCCGGTCCCGCAACGCTGGGTGCAGCGATGGACATCGTCGATCCGCACGGCTTCGAGATCGCGCTCGGCCTGTTCTTCTGCGCCTATCTCCTGCTCGTCGTCACCCGCATCCGCAGGATCACCGTGGCGTGACGCCGTTTTCCTTCGCCAGATGGCGTCGATAGGCGCAAGCTTCCTTGACTTTCGAACGCATATCCGTAGGGTGCGCGCACATTTCCAGTCGGCGGGGCATGCCCGGCCGGCACCATGCAGAGGTTTGTCATGGCCAAGGCCACCACCATCAAGATCCGGCTCGTCAGCTCGGCCGACACCGGCTTCTTCTATGTCACGAAGAAGAATTCCCGCACGATGACCGAGAAGCTCGCGGTCAAGAAGTACGATCCCGTCGTGCGCAAGCACGTCGAGTTCCGCGAAGCCAAGATCAAGTAAGTCGCGACGCCACAGCGTCCGTCGACCGCTTCAAAGGCACCGCTTGCGCGGTGCCTTTTCGTTTGGAGCGAGTGCTGGCATTTGCTTTCGTGCGCGAGACCCGGCGACCGACATCGTCCGGCGACCCGATCGATGATCCGGCCGACCGAATGCGGCGATCCCGGCCGCTCGTTCAGGCGACGGCGGCGCTGACGCGATTGCGACCTTCACGCTTGGCCTTGTAGAGCGCGTCATCGGCCCTGCGCAGCAGCGAATCCTGCGCATCGCCGCTGCCGAGGCGCGCGGCAAGTCCGATCGAGACAGTGATGGCGATCTGTTCCTCGCCGCCCTCGATCAGGAAGGGCTGGCTCGCGATTCGCTCGCGGATGCGCTCACCGACCATCGCCGCGAGGCGGATATCCGTATCCGGCATCACGACGACGAACTCTTCCCCGCCCAGCCGGCACACGAGATCCATGCTCCGCACGGTCCGGCGAACGCGGCGCGAGAACTCGCGCAGGACATCATCGCCGGCATCGTGGCCATGCGTGTCGTTGACCTGCTTGAAGAAGTCGATATCCAGCAGCAACACGCTGAGCGGCCGTTCGCGCTGCGCCGCCTGGTCGACAAGGCCGGCGAGATGACGCTCCAGATAGCGCCGGTTATGCAGGCCCGTAAGCCCGTCGGTGATCGCCATTTCCATGGTGAGATGGGCGGTGTCGCGCAATCTCTCCATGAAGCGATTGCGGCGGACCTGGGTCCGGACGCGGGCGAGCATTTCATTGGTCTCGATCGGCGCCATCAGATAGTCGTTGACGCCGAGATCGAGGCCGCGGACCAGACGATGCGTCGCATCGGGCTGCGCGATCACCAGGATCGGCAGCAGCCGCGTCCGCTCCAGCGAGCGGATCTGCGAGCAGAGCCGCAATCCGTCGAAATCAGCAAGATCGAGGCTGACGATAACAAGGTCGTGTCTGCCCTCCATGACGCGGAACAGCGCCTCCTGCGGATCGCTCTCGGCATCGACGTGGTGGCCGGCCTCGGTGAGGCTGTCGGCGATGCGATTGCGCCGCGATTCCTTGTCTTCGACCAGAAGGATGGTGCCGTGTTCGCCCGAAGCGATGGCGCCTTCAAACGGATCGGCGAGCGTGAATTCGCTGCTCGCTCCGGCCCGCAGCATCCATTGGTCGGTGAGCGTCTTCAGCCGTACCAGGCTCTTCACGCGGGTGATCAGCGCCAGTTCGTTGATCGGCTTGGTCAGGAAATCATCGGCGCCCGCCTCAAGCCCTTTCAGGCGGTCCGAGCGCTGGTCGAGCGCGGTGACCATGATGACCGGCAGCTGCGCGGTGAGCGGATTTTGCTTCAGCCTGCGGCAGACCTCGAACCCGTCCATGCCCGGCATCATCACGTCGAGCAGCACGATATCGCACTGGCCGCGCGCGCAAACTTCCAGCGCCTCGATCCCGTTCGACGCCGTCACGACCTCGAAATATTCGGCGGACAGCATCGCGTCGAGCAATTTCACATTGGTCGCGATATCGTCGACGACGAGGACGCGGGCGGTCATCAGGCGTCTCCGAGATAGGCCTTCACCGTTTCGATGAACTTGGTCACCGATATCGGCTTGGACAGATAGGCCTCGCAACCGCCCTGGCGGATTCGCTCCTCGTCGCCCTTCATCGCGAAGGCGGTGACGGCGATGATCGGGATCGCGCGGAGCTCATCGTCCTCCTTGATCCACTTCGTCACCTCGAGGCCGGAGACCTCGGGCAATTGGATATCCATCAGGATGAGGTCGGGCCGATGACGGCGGGCAAGATCAAGCGCCTCCAGCCCGTTGCGGGTCTGGATGATGTTATAGCCATGCGCTTCGAGCAGGTCGTGGAAGAGCTTCATGTTGAGCTCGTTGTCTTCCACGACCAGAACGGTCTTCACCATGCGAACTCAGCCTCTGCCGCGCAGCCTCACCAGCCTCGCGGTTACGCAACATCCCGGCGCCGCTGGTGTCGGCCCCACCTGGTTCACTTCGCGCTAAGTTCTAGCGACGATTCGTTTCGGAAAGGAAAATACATGATCCGCGACCGCGAGCCGCCGATGTCGCTGGAAGGCGCCGAACAGCTGGCGATCAAGGCGCTCGCCTTTCTCGCCAGCGAGCCCGAGGAGCTGGGCCGTTTCCTGGCGCTGGCTGGAATCGGGCCGGAGACACTGCGAACCGCCGCTGCCGATCCAGGCTTCCTCGCCGCCGTTCTCGAATATTTCCTTGAGAACGAGCCCCTTCTCCTCGTCCTCGCCGCGCGCGACAATATCCGGCCGACCCTGTTCGCCGCCGCCCGCTTCCTGCTCGACCGAGAGATCTCCGATGGCGACCATTCCGCTTGACCTCGACGGCTATACCGATCTCCCTCCGGGGCTGATCGCCAATGTGGTCACCTATCTCAAATTGAACGACCGCAGCGCCGGACGCGTCGCTTCGCTGCCGGAGGGACTGGCGGTCCGCCGCCTCGAAGCGCCCGACCTCGCGGCCTATCGCGATCTCTATCGCCGCATCGGCGAGCGGTGGCTGTGGTTCTCGCGCGCGGTGATGTCGGATGGCGAACTCATGGCGCAGCTCAGCCGCGCCGGGGCGGAAATCCTGTTTCTGGAGCGGTCAGGGGAGGCGCTTGGGCTTGCCGAGCTGCAGCATTCCGAGGATCGGCGCGAAATGGAGATCGCGATGTTCGGCGTGGTCGATACGGAAAGCGGAACCGGCGCGGCTCGCGGCCTGATGTCGGACGTGCTCGACAGGGCCTTTGGCGGCGGCGCGGAGCGGGTCTGGCTGCACACCTGCCATTTCGACCATCCGGCCGCCCTGCCCTTTTATCGGCGCATGGGGTTCAGGCCCTGGAAATTCGCAATCGAGGTCTCGCGCGATCCACGCCTCGACGGCTTCCTGCCACGAGAAGCCGGACCGCATGTTCCGCTGATCGATCCGGCGGAGGGTCGGGACGAACCCTCGAAAGGCTAGACGCTGCGGCGCTCTCCGGCGAGAGGATGGCGGCCACGGCGGGCAGGTTCCTTCTCGCCGACATGGTCCGTCGGCCCGGCACCCCGATCACGCTCCTGGTCGCGTTCGGCGAGGAGTTCGTGCTTGCGCAGCTCGTCGGTCGCGGCGAGCAACTCATCCTGCGCCGTCTCGAGCTGGACCTGCAGCTCTTGCGCGGAAGCGCGGAGATTGTCACGCCGCTGCGAGGCGGCCTTGGCGAAGGTCGGATAGGCGAAATGGCTTTCGTCGCGAATGCCGCTTCGTTCCTGCTCGATCTTGATCTGATCCTCGAGATCGCGCGCCATCCGTTCGAATTCAGCGATCATGAGTTCGATCTGCTGGACGCGGCGACGCTTCTCCTCAGCCTGGAAACGCTTCAGCCGAATGAGGCTCTCACGCGACTTCATTACACCCACAACTCCCCTCAGCCCCCAGCGCCGGCACAACGCCGGCTCCGAAGCGCTTGCATGTCCGCCCCCGATGCGGCGCAACCGTCCGCCAAAGCGGACCAGTCACTTGTCAAAACCTTAAACCTTCGGCTCCGCGCTAACGTTTCGTTTACGTCTCGCGTTAATCATGGCGAAGGAGGGCTTAAGGCCAGGTAAACCCCATCGGATGCTGACCCATCCTAAAATGCGGAGTCCGACGAATTGGTTACTGCGATCCGTGCAATTGTGCCTATCGACCCCTCGGGGTGCTGACGGGCGTTCAATTCAGGCGGCGGGAGGAATTTTCGTCCCGTGCGTCCAAGCCGCTTGTAGGCGCGAATCGGAATTTGTTAACCATTGTTCGTTAGGCTTCGAATCGGGGTTGAGCCGTTTCCCATGGCGGCCGGTTCGAAAGACCGGAACGCCAAGCCCAGGATAGGCAATGAGGGGATTGGTATGAGAGTTTTGCTGATCGAGGACGACAGCGCCACGGCGCAGAGCATCGAGTTGATGCTCAAGTCCGAGAATTTCAACGTCTACACGACGGATCTCGGCGAAGAGGGTGTCGATCTCGGCAAGCTCTATGACTACGACATCATTCTTCTCGACCTGAACCTGCCGGACATGTCGGGTTATGAGGTGCTGCGCGCGCTGCGTCTCTCCAAGGTCAAGACGCCGATCCTGATCCTTTCCGGCCTCGCCGGCATCGAGGACAAGGTGCGCGGTCTCGGCTTCGGTGCCGACGACTACATGACGAAGCCGTTCCACAAGGACGAGCTCGTCGCCCGCATCCACGCCATCGTCCGTCGCTCGAAGGGCCATGCCCAGTCGGTCATCAACACCGGCGACCTGACGGTCAATCTCGACACCAAGACCGTCGAGGTGAATGGCAGCCGCGTCCATCTGACCGGCAAGGAATACCAGATGCTGGAGCTGCTCTCGCTCCGCAAGGGCACGACGCTGACCAAGGAGATGTTCCTCAATCATCTCTATGGCGGCATGGATGAGCCCGAGCTGAAGATCATCGACGTCTTCATCTGCAAGCTGCGCAAGAAGCTCGCGACCGCCACCAGCGGCCACAATTACATCGAGACCGTCTGGGGCCGCGGCTATGTGCTGCGCGAGCCGGACGAGGTTCCGATGCGCGTTTCCGCCTGATCGAGATCGGCGCTCAACACTGAAAAGACCCCGCTCCGGCGGGGTTTTGCTTTTGGGGCGGAGGCTCGTCCCGACCCTACCGGCATCGCGCCGCAGGCGGCGTCTGCAGGATGGAGACTTAAAGCGCTCGGGTAGGACGGCGCTGCCGGATTCCACCGACGCGCGGTACCCACGCCAGCGGCAGGCCGACCTTAAGCGGCGGCAGCCCGGGTCTTGGCGGTGATCAGGACGTCGGTTCCTTCGAGCGCGGCGACAACGTCCATGTTGCAGGCGCGGGCGAGCAAGCCGGCATAATAAGGCTGCACGGCATGGGCATCGACATGCACGTCGATCAGTTGGCCGGGGACGAGCTTTTCGAAAGCGGCGGGGACGCGCGCATTCGGGCCCGAGCAATGCAGGCTGAAATCCGGCGCCGACGGCGCGCCATCGACCACCACCTTAATATGGCCGCCGCGCGGCACGGCCGAAACCGCCAGCAGCACGAGGTTGAGCAGCAGCTTGACGCGGTTCTTGGCCATCAGGGCGGGCGGGGCCGACCACGAGATATCGGCCTTCTCGCCGTCCATCCAGCCGCGCGCCACCTTCTCGGCATCGCCGAGATCGATCTCGGCACCGGCCGAACCGGCTGCGCCGAAGGCAAGGCGGGCGAATTGCAGCTTGGCCGAAGCCTGGCGGGCGCTCTTGCGGATGAGATCGAAGGCGAAGGCCTTCATTTCCTCGTTGTTCTCCTCGTCGAGAACCTCGAGCCCGTTGTTGATCGCGCCGACCGGCGAGATGATGTCGTGGCAGACGCGGCTGCACAGCAGCGCTGCAAGGTCGAGCGCCTCGAGTTCGACCGGCTCAGACATCGCCGTCCCCCAACATGCTGTTGCGAATCGCGCGCCTCCTGGAGCGCAGCACGGGGATACACCGCCCCGCCGTCGCTGCCAACCGCATCGGCTCCGCGCCAACCCTCCGATCCCTGCCCGGCCACCGCCCCGAAGGGGCCGCTTTTCTGCGCCATCGTGTCGTTGCCTCAGGGCTCGCTACTATGCTGGCCGGCAGCAAGACTTGCCGCCGGGCGGCTGCTTGGGGCACGCTGACGCGCCATATCCGTCACCTGGCGGATTCGCCTCTTGCTCGAAAGGGATCGCCTCATGTCGTTCGCCCTCCGATTCGGGTCTTGGCTCGGCATGCTGGCCCTTGCGGTCATGCTGTCGTCGGGTCAGGCCAGCGCACAGTCATCCGAGCAATACTCGGTTGACGAGATCGTCAAGGCTGGCGGCAATTTCTTCGGCGAAGTCTCGGGCGGACTCGCCTCCGTCGTCGAGCATTCGATGAAGCAATATGGTCAGCCGAACGGCTATGTGCTCGGCGAGCAGGGCAGCGGCGCGCTCATCGCCGGCGTCCGCTACGGCCAGGGCACGCTCTACACCAAGAACGCCGGCAAGCATCCGGTCTTCTTCCAGGGCCCGTCGATCGGCTGGGATTTCGGCGGCGAAGGCTCCAAGGTGATGATGCTCATCTACAACCTGCCCTCGGTGAATGCGATCTATGACCGCTTCGTCGGGATCAATGGTTCCGCCTTCCTCGTCGGCGGCATCGGCATGACGGTGCTCTCGCGCGACAATATCTTCGTCGTGCCGATCGTCTCCGGCGTCGGCGCGCGCCTCGGCGTCAATGTCGGCTACATGAAGTTCACCGATCACCAGACCTGGAACCCCTTCTGACCTGACGCTGGCCTTCACGCTCCGGAGAGATTCTCGCGCTAGGCTGTCGGCGCTGGACTCGCGGCCACGCCCGGTGTCATCTGACGGTCGGGGGCTGCGCACGGACAGGGACCGACGGAGCACGGCGTGATCGAAGCGGTGATGTATGTGGCGCTCGGCGTGCTTTCGGCAGGCCTGGTCGCGCTCGTTCTCATTCCTCCGTTCTGGCGTCGGGCGGTCCGCCTCAACCGTCGCGATATCGAAATGACGCTGCCGATGACCGGGGCCGAAATCGCGGCCGACAAGGATCAGCTCCGCGCAGGATTCGCCGTGTCGCTCCGCCAGCTTGAATCGACTGTGGAACGGTTGGAAACCCGTGTTGCGGCGCGCGAGGTCGAGCTTGGCCAGAAGCGCGAAATCATCACGCATCTGACCTCCGAGAGTTCGGTGTCGGCGCAGGGTTTGGGCGTCCTCGAAACCGAGCGCGATCAATTGCTGACGACGCTCGCGACCCGCGATCGACAGCTGGCCGAGGCCGACGACGCGCATAAGGCCGCCGAGAAGCGCATTCTGGATATCGAGGGCCGGCTCGACGCCGCGCGGCAGCAGATCGAGGCCGTGATCGCTGAGCGCGAGGCGCAGAAGCTGGAGCTAGTCGCGCGCGAGACAGAACTCGGCAATCTTCGTGATCGGATCGCTGTGGCCACGGGGCTGGCGGGCGACGCCGGCGCCGTCGCCTCCGAAATGGCCGAACTCCGGACCGCGCTTGCGAGCGAGCGGGTGCGCCGCGAGGCTGCCATGGAGGAAGTCCGTGCCGCCGAGGCCGGACGTCGCGCCGTGGACGTCGAGGCGAAGGCGGGGGCGGTTGCGCTGTCGGCCGTGCACGAACAGCTTGCCGAGGCGACAAGCCGGATCGAAGCGCTGTCGACACGGCTTGTCGAAGCCGAGGCCAACAGCATGAGCCTCGCCGTGCTGCGGGACGAGAACACCGCGATGCAGGCACGCTTCGCTGCGCTCGAAGCGGCTAATCTGCGGATCGAGGCATCCAGCGACACGCCCGAAGGCGAAACCGCCGCGCTGCGCAGGAAGCTGCTCGAAATCGGTGATGCGGTCGCGAGACTAGCCGCGCCGGCGCTTCCCGCCAGCAACGCGGCCATGGCGGCGCTCCCCGAAAGGAGCAGCATCGTTTCCATGCTCCCGGCGCCGGCCGGTCTTCCGTCCTCCGACGAAAGGTCGGCCCGCGCGATGGGACCGATCGGACTCGCCGAACGCATCCGGGCGCTGCAACAGACCTCGCAGGCGGGCTGACCGCCGGACCCCCCGGCGCCTTCAGCGAAGGGCAGCGACAGGCTGCGTTTTCGAAGCCTCTTCCGCCAGACAGCCGAGGCCCTCCAAAGTGGCGCGGATCGCGATCGGCGTCGGCGTGTGCGGCTCTGCCCCGAGGAAGGCGGTGAGCTTGCTATTGTCCAGCTCGAGCCTCTCCTTCCAGAGATAGCGCATCTCGAGAATCTCGCGGAACATCTCGACGAACGGCGCCCCGGCATAGATCATCCACCAGGGGAAACGCCCGATCCTGAGCTCGGGCTTGCCGACCACCGACCGCACGGCTTCGGCGATGCCGATCCCGCGGTCGAAGAAGTGTCCGCGAAAATGGAACGGTGCGAAGGTCGGCAGTTCGTCGGCGCGCTCGATCAACCGTGCAAAGGTTTCGGCGAGATCCGGCAGATAGGCAAAGGCGTGGCCGATGTCGGGCGTTCCCGGATAGGTGATCGCGGTCACCGGCTTGCCCGGCTTCACGATGCCCTGGCCGAACCAGCTATTGCCGACCGAGGGGCCGAAGAAATCCCCCGCCCGCAGGATGATGACCGGCACGCCTCCCGACGCTGCCTTGGCGAGACGCTCTTCCATCGCGACACGGATGCGGCCCTTGCGCGTTAACGGCTTCTGCGCAGCCGTCTCGGCAACAAGAGGCATTGCGTCGGGCCCGTAATTATAGACCGTGCCGGGGAAGACGATCCGCGCGCCATGCGCCTCGGCTGCCGTGATCGTGCTCTCCAGCATCGGCATCGCGAGGCCCGCCCAGTTCCTGTAGCCGGGCGGATTGGCACCATGAAAGATGACGTCCGCGCCGGCCGTCGCAGCCACCACATCCGCGGCCTGCATCGCGTCGCCTTCGACCCACGTGATCGCCGGCCCACGCCAGCGCCGCTGCGCCGCCTCGACATCGCGGGTGAGGCCTCGAACCGTCCAGCCACGGGAGGACATGACGCGCGCCACCGCGCCGCCGATCCCGCCCGTTGCCCCGATCACCAGCATCGTCTTGGTCATGGTCACGCTCCATCGCTTGAGAATGACGACAAGCTAGTGCCGCATCCTTCGCAACGAAATTGTTGAACTATGACTGGAAGGCATGCATTATTTTATAATGCAGTTGTCCTGGGATCATTGCCGTTCATTTCTCGCCGTGCTCGGCGAGGGCAGCCTCTCGGCTGCTGCGCGCACGCTGCGACTGACCCAGCCGACGCTCGGCCGGCATGTCGCGGAACTCGAAGAGACGCTCGGCGTCGCGTTGTTCACACGCAGCCCCTCCGGCCTGCAGCCGACGGAAGCCGCACTCGAGCTCCGACCGCATGCCGAGGCGATGGCCGCAGCAGCAGAAACGCTGCTGCGCACCGCCTCGGGCGAGGCCGCGGACGATCGGGGCACGGTTCGCGTCACGGCGAGCGAGATCATTGGAACGGAGGTGTTGCCGCCGATCCTGGCGCGCTTCAGCCGTCGCCATCCGCGTATCGCGATCGAGTTGGTCGTTTCGAACCACACCGACAATCTGTTGCGCCGTGAATCGGACATCGCGGTAAGGATGGTGACGCCGAAGCAGGACGCCCTGCTGCAAAAGCGGATCGGCACTCTGGCGATCGGGCTGCATGCACGCCGCGACTATCTCGAAGCGCATGGCACGCCGCAAAGCCCGACTGACCTCATGGACCATGTGCTGATCGGCTTCGATACCGAAACGCCGACCGTGCAGGCTGTGCAGCGGCTCGGGCTTCTCCCGGAGCGCTCGGCCTTCAGGTTCCGCACCGACAGCGACATCGCTCAGTTGCAGATGATCCGGGCGGGCGCAGGCATCGGCGGATGCCAGGTGATGCTGGCCAAGCGCGATCCCGAACTCGTCCGCGTGCTGCCGGAAGCGTTTGATTTCGGCCTCGAATGCTGGCTGGCCATGCATGAGGACTTGAAGTCGGTCCGTCGGATGCGCCTCGTCTATGACGAACTGGCGGACGGGCTCGCCGCCTATGTCAGGGGGCAAGACGACTGAGCGGCGCGGATCCGTGGATTCGGCACAAAAAAGACGCCCGTCGGGGAGGAGGTCGACGGGCGTCTCTAGAGAAGGCGCTGGGCTGGGGAGGAGATCAGCCGCGCGCCGATCGCGGGGAACGAGGGAGGAGGTTCGTTCCCGGCGAATTCTCGAAACTCAATATCCGGCGGAGCGCTTGGCGACCTTGGAGATTTCGCCGCGTGCGATGCCGAGGTCATCGAGCTCGCGGGTCGTCAGCCGATTGAGCTCATTGCAGGTCTGGCGATACTTCAGCCAGCTCTTGTAGGAAGCAACGATGCCATTTGCCATTTGTTCGGTCCTTCTTCCGGAAGCGCCGGGCCAGTGCCGTGCCGCTTTCGATGATTGGAAGATAGGCCAGTCCGCCGGAGATGAGCACTCGGTGAAAAGTCATGGCTGGCCTGCGTTTGATGCAGAGCAATATCACATTGCCGCTCTATGTTGCGCCGCACAATCGCCATGTTCCGAGGTCTTCAAGGAGACTGCTGCATCGTGCCGGATTCTCGCCACATCGCCGGCGCGGTTGAGCCGCATCTCGGCATGAGCCTCCCGCGATCACGCCATGAACTTCAGGCCGCTCGTCACCTTGTCGATGATCTTGCGCTCGCCATGCAGGCCGATGCCGACGGGATCCAGCGCCTCGCTTGTGACCGAGGCGACCGCCGCGCGGTTGGCGGCATCATGGGTGGTTGCGAACATCTCGCGTATATAGATCGCGATATCGAGTGAGCGGGACAGCGCCCGTCCATGCGTGCGCCTGAGGCCTGCGGCATCCGTGCCGTAGATGAAGACCGGCTCGCGGATCAGCGCGGCATAGGCCTGGCCGCTGGCATCGCGATAGGGCTCGCCGATGATGGCGTGCCGCGCGGCGAGCCCTCCGGCGAGGAAGGCGGCGATATTGACCTTCTGCCAAGGCAGCAGATCGTCGAGGATCACGAGGGCAGTCTTGGTGGCGTAAAGCATGGCGGCAAGGCTAGGATCGGCGCGAGCCCGCGTCTTGAACGATCGTGCATGGAATGACCGACGACTTTATCCTGACCGAACCGGCCGCGAGCGGCGTGCAGCGTCTCGTCGCCCGCTTCGGCGGCCATGCCTATGATCCGCATCGGCACGAGACTTATGCGATCGGCGTCACGCTCTCCGGCGCACAGGGATTTCGCTATCGCGGCGCGGGCCGGGTCAGCCGTCGCGGCCAATGCATGGTGCTGCATCCGGATGAATTGCATGACGGCCGTGCGGCGGCACCGGACGGTTTCCTCTACCGGATGGTCTATATCGAGCCGGCGCGGATTGCCGAGGCGCTCGGCCAGCCCGGCGCGCTTCCCTTTGTCGGCGAGGCGGTCGCAGCCGATCCTCGGCTCGCCGATCTGCTGACCGAGATTTATGCCGGCTTTCCGCATGCGGCCCCTCCCCTTGCTGTCGACGGGTTCCTCGCCGAACTCGCCGCGTTGCTGGCCCGGCGCGGCGGCTTGCAGCCGCAAGCGACAGCGCCGCCGGTTGCAGCCGTCACGCGCGTGAAGGCCTTGCTCGAAGCGGAATTCGACCGGCCGATCGGCTCGGCCGATCTCGAGCACGTGTCCGGCATGGACCGTTTCGAGACGGCGAGACACTTCCGCCGCTTCGCGGGCACCTCCCCGCACCGCTATCTCGTCGGTCGCCGGCTGGCGGCCGCGCATGAGCTGATCGCAGGCGGCGCGGCGCTGTCGGATGTAGCGGCACGCGTCGGCTTCGCAGACCAGAGCCACATGACGCGCGCCTTCAAGGCGCGCTACGGCATGACACCCGGCCGCTTCCGGGCACTGGTGACAGCCGGCACGGACGCGGCATGATGGATCCGCTCCGGCTCGGCCTCGTCTCACCCAAGCTGCATTATTTCCAGCTCGTCGCCAGGCTCGGTTCGATCCGCAAGGCAGCGCGCATGCTGAATGTCGCGCCCTCCTCGATCAGCCGCGCCCTGGCGCAATTCGAGCAGGAGCTCGACACGCCGCTGTTCGATCGCCAGACGCGGCGGCTGAAGCTGACCAGCGCGGGCGAACTGATGCTCTACCGGGCCCGCGCAAGCGGCGCCGAACTCGCGCGCGCCATGAGCGAACTCGGCGAGTTGAAGGGTCTCCGGCGTGGCGCCTTTTCCATCGCGGTCGTCGAGAGCGTCGCGCGCGGGCTCACCGCCGAGGCGCTGGCAATCTTCTGGCAACGCTATCCCGAGATCACGGTCGACATGCGCGTCGTCGATTCGCGTGGCGCCTTCGCCGCCGTCGCGGAAGGCGATTGCGAGATCGGCATCGCCTTCGACATCGCTGCGCCCAAGGCAACGCAGCGCCTCACCATCGTCGAACTCGGCATCGGCGCCCTGGTGACGCCGGATCATCGCCTCGCCGGCCGCTCCGGCGTCCGCCTGCATGAACTGGCCGGCGAGCGCATCATCCTTTCGGACAATACGCTGTCGCTCGGCCGCGCCCTCGAAGAGGCGCTGGAGGCCTCGGGCGTCGGCGTCGTCAGGCGGATGCGCACCAACTCGATCGAGTTGATGGTCGATCTCGCCTGCCGCGGCCTCGGCGCCGCCTTGCAGACCCGGGTCGGCGTCGAGCGCGAGATCACCGACGGACGCCTCGCCTTCGTTCCGATCCGTGACCCCCGACTGAAGCCGCGCCGCCTGACGCTGGTGACACGCGCGAAAGGCGAAACCTCCGACGCGGCGACCGCGCTTGCCGCGCAGCTCAGCCTCGCCATGGAACGGGCCGCCCGATCCAACGGCTGAGTGTTGCGCTGGACGCAACAGCGAGGCCGTCATTTTAGGGCTATGCGGTGCGCGAGACGCTTGCGATGCTCGATCATCACAAGGAACCGACACCATGCAACAGAGCGCGGTCGACGCCGTCCTCCGCGGCCTGAAAAAGGCCGGGGTCACGGTCGCCTGCTACCTGCCGGATTCACTGTTCAAGCCGCTCTACCCGGCACTTGATGCCGATCCGGATATCCGCACCATCCGCGTCACCAATGAGGGCGAAGGCGCCGCGATCTGCGGCGGCGTCTTTCTCTCCGGCAAGCGCGCCGTGCTGGTCATGGAAAATTCGGGCCTTCGCGCCTCGGTCGAGCCGCTCGCTCGCATGGGCCTCGGCGCCGGCATCCCGGTCGTCATGCTGATGAGCTATCGCGGCGAGCTTGGCGAGAACAACTGGTGGGCCATCCCGCATGGCATCACCATGGAGCCGGTACTGGACGCTCTCCGCATTCCCTATCGCGTGGTGCGGGAGGAAGACGAGATCGAGCGCGGGATTACCGACGCCTATGACTGGTCCTACGCCTCTTATTATCATTCGGCGGTAGCCCTCGGCGGGAGCGTCGTCCGATGAAGCGCTATGACTGCATGAAGGCGCTGGCAGCCCGCCTCGACAACGAGCTCGTCATCCTCTCGCTCGGCGCCAGCGTCGACGAATGGTACAACGCGGCCCCGCATATGCGCACCGCGAGCCTCTTCCAGCAGCAACTCGGCTGCGTCACGCCCGAGGCCTTTGGCCTCGCGGTCGGCCTGCCACATCGGCGGATCGTCTCGCTCGATACCGATGGCGGCATGATGTTCAATCTCGGTATCCTCGCGACCGTTGGCAACGAGCAGCCGAAGAACCTCTTCATCGTCGTCTGGGACAATGAAATGTACCAGTCGATCGGTGGACCGCCGACGCACACGGCCTCGGGACGTGTCGACATCGCTGCCATCGCCCGCGGTGCGGGCATCGACGAGGCTCATACCGCCCGTACGATCGAGGAATTCGACGCCCATTGCGCCGCAGGGCTCGCCATCGACGCGCCTTATCTCGTCGTCGCCAAGGTGGCGGGCACCGTGCAGCCCGACATCAAGCGCAAGCATTCGGATGGACGCGAGGACAAGTATATCTTTGTCCGTCATGTCGAGGCGAGCGAAGGCATCACCATCATGGGGCCGAGCGAGCACAACTGATGCCCTATATCCGCGCCGCCTCGGAGCTTCGTCCCGCCTACGACTTCATCGTCATCGGCGGCGGCTCGGGCGGCTCGGTCATGGCGCGGCGCCTCACAGAGGGCAGCGACGCGACGGTCCTGCTGATCGAGGCAGGTCCGCTCGATCTCGGCATCCGCGAAATCGACGATCCGACGAAATGGGTGAGCCTGACGCGCGGCCCCTATGACTGGGGCTATGACTATGCCCCGACAGATCATGTGAATGGCCGCATCATCGGCATTCCCCGCGGCAAGGTGCTGGGCGGCTCGTCATCGATCAACGCGATGATGTGGTATCGCGGCCATCCGTCCGATTATGACGCCTGGGAAACGGCGGGCGCGACCGGCTGGAACTTCGCCAGCTGCCTCCCCTATTTCAAGCGCTGCGAGGACTGGGAAGACGGCGAGACCGCGCTCCGTGGGGCCGGCGGACCGTTGCGCATCGAGCGCAGTGCCGAACCGCATCCGGTGGCGCTGGCGCTACGCGACGGCGCCATCGAGCTTGGCGTGCCACCGGTCGACGACCCGAACGGCCCGGTCAACGAAGGCGCGACGCTGTCCAACTTCAACATCGCGAGCGGCACGCGCTGGAGTTCCTCGCGCGGCTATCTCCGCCCCGTCGCAGACCGCCCACACCTCTCCATCCTGACCGGCTCGCTGGCGATGACGCTGAGCTTCGAAGGCAGCCGCTGCGTCTCCGTCTCGCATGTCGTCGATGGCGCCGTCGTCACCACGCATGCGCGGCAGGAGATCATCCTGGCGCTCGGCGCGATCGATACGCCGCGGCTGTTGCTGAATTCGGGTATCGGCGATCCGGCCGATCTGCGGCGGCTCGGCATTCGGGTGCAGACCGCGCTGCCGGGCGTTGGAAAGAACCTCCAGGACCATCCGCTGGTCCGCGCCGTCAATTTCCGCGCCAAGGGCCCGCTTCCGCCGATGCGCGATAATGGCGGCGGCTCGATGATCAACTGGAAAAGCCGGCCGGACGTCGAAAAGCCCGACCTGCACGCTTTCTGCATCCAGGGTCGCAGCGCGGTTCCCGAAATCGCCGCGGCGCATGATCTTTCCGGCGATGTCTTTGCCGTCGCGCCAGGACTGATGGGCTCGAAAAGCGTCGGCTACCTGAAGTTGCTCGAAGCGGGTCCCGGTGGGCGCATCGAAATCCAGCCGAATTATCTCGCTGAGAAGGCCGATCTCGATGCACTGGTGGCGGGTGTCGAGTTCGTGCTCGACCTCGCGGGCACCAACGCTTTCGCTGATCTCTTTGCCGGCTATGCAGCGCCAGCCGGACGGCTCGATCGGGTCGGAACTGAGCAATTCGTCCGCAATGCCTGCTCGACCTTCTTCCACACCTGCGGCACTGCGAAGATGGGCACCGATGCGGACGCCGTTGTCGACCCGGCGCTGAAGGTGCGCGGCATCGAAGGGCTGAGCATCGCCGACGCGTCGGTGATCCCGCTGATTCCAACCTCCAACACGCACGCTCCTGTGACGATGATCGCCGAGCGGGCGGCGGATTTCGTGCTGGGGAGAGCCTGAGTGCCTGGCGCCGCCGAAAGAATAATCCTGCAGTTGTCAGCGTCGGCATGCGGCCGTTCGCGGCTATCGGATAGACTTCGGCACGCTCTTCCAGAAAACGATAAACGGACCCCGAGGGCCCCATGACCGACACGATCTACGCCGCCGACTTCCTCCTCACCATGGATGCCGACAACCGGACCATTCCAGATGGCGCGATCCTCGTTTCCGGCAATCGCATCGCCGCCGTCGGGACGGCCAGCGACCTCACCAAGGCGCATCCGGAGACAGCGGTGGTCCGCCTCGCGGATCGCCTGCTGATGCCCGGTCTCGTCAACGCGCACATGCATTCCGGCCTCCTGCGCGGCACGGCCGAACATCTCCCGGTCTGGGACTGGCTGACGCTGCATATCAATCCGATGCACCGCGTGCTGAACGCCGAGGAAGCTGAAGTCGCCTCGCTGCTCTGCTACGCCGAGAGCGTACTCGGCGGAACGACGACGCTGGTCGACATGTGGCGCTTCATGGACGGCAGCGCCCGGGCGGCACAGACGATCGGAAACCGCTTGGTCGCGGTGCCCTATGTTGGCGCCCATCCCGATTACAACTATTTCGAAAGCCTCGACGACAACGAGCGCACCATCGCCGACTGGCACGGCAAGGCCGGCGGCCGGATCAATGTCTGGGTCGGGCTCGAACATCTGTTCTATGCCGACGAAGCAGGCCAGCGCCGCGCCGTCGACATGGCGAAGCAGTATCGGACCGGCTTCCACACCCACTGCTCGGAATCGAACATCGAGGCGGCCGAGTTCGACAAGCGCTACGGCAAGCGCGCGATGTTCGTACTCGACGAGCTCGGCTTCTTCGAGACGCCGCGCGCGATGATCGCCCACGCTGTCTGGCTGGACGAAAGCGAGATCGATTTGATCGGCCAGCGCGGCGTCTCCGTCGCACATAACCCGGTTTCCAACATGAAGCTCGCCAGCGGCATCGCCTCGGTCGAGGCCATGCTCGCCGCCGGAGTCGCGGTCGGCATCGGCACCGATGGTGAGAAGGAAAACAACAATCTCGACATGTTCGAGGAGATGAAGGTCGCCTCGCTGCTCGGCAAGCTGAAGAGCCTCGATGCGGCCGCGCTCGACAGCTGGCCGGTGCTGCGGATGGGTACGATCACCGGCGCGAAGGCCATTGGCATTGACCGGGAGGTCGGCTCGCTCGAGGTCGGCAAGAAGGCCGACTTCATCGCCGTACGCACCGATACGCCGCGGATGACGCCGCTTTTCGGCGTAGGCGAGTATTTCAACCTGCAGCACAATCTCGTCCACGCCGTGCGCGGCGGCGATGTCGACATGACGGTGATCGACGGCGAAGTCGTCGTGGAGAACGGCGCGCTCAAGACGGCGGATCTCAAGGATCTCATCGCCCGCGCCCACGCCGTGGCACCCGGCCTCTTCGCGCGGCGCAAGGCCTGGCTCGCCGAGAATGGCGGCGGCTCGAAGCAATGGACCAAGGACTGACGGGGCGAAGGACTGACATGACCCGCACCACGGATCGCGTCGCGCTGGACGATTGGTACGCCGTCGAAACATCGGCCGAGCTCGGCGCGATACCCATGCGAAACCGACTACTGGGTCAGGACATTGTCAGCCGCCGGCTTGCGGATGGCGCACCGCTGATCCGCGAGGTGCTGGACGATGGCAGCTTCGGTCCGCCCCTCCCCGTTGCCGAGCGTTACGGCTGCGTCTGGACCTCGCTTGGCACGCCGGTTCGGCCGATTGTCGACATCCCCGAAGCCGCCGAGACGGACCGTCGCTTCGTGCCCTGCGGCTGGGTCAAGATGCGTGCCTCGGGTCTCCGGATCGTCGAGAACTTCCTCGACATGGCGCATTTTCCCTTCGTCCATACCGATATTCTCGGCGCCGAGCCCTATACCGAAGTACCGCAATATCAGTCCGAAATCCGGCGCGATGTGGACGAGGTTTGGGCGACAAACTGCACCTTCTTTCAACCGCGCATTGCCGCGACGGAGGATAAGGGCGATTTCGTCCACCTGACCTACCGCGTCCCCTCGCCCTTCATCGTGATGCTCTATAGGGTCTGCCCGACATCGCCGAACCGCCTCGACGCCATCGCGCTGTTCATCCAGCCGATCGAGGAGGACCTCTGCCGCGCCCAGCCGGTGATGTATCTGGTCGACAGCCTGTCGACCCAGACGGCACTGCTGCGCTTCGAACAGGTCATCTTCCTGCAGGACCGCATCATCGTCGAGAACCAGCGCCCGCTCCTGTTGCCGCTGGAGCCGCGGGCCGAGATCCCGACGCGCGCTGACTCGTCGTCCATCGCCTATCGCCGCTGGCTGAAGGAAAAGGGCATTCGATACGGCACCACGAACCGGGCCGCCTGACGATGCGCGTCGCGACGCCGACGACGATCGAGGACGCCGCTAACCTTCTGGCCCGGTCCGGCAGCCGCGCGATCGCCGGGGGGACCCTGATCCAGCTCGGCTGGGCGCGCGGCGAATCAATGCCGGAATGCCTTGTCGACCTTTCGCGGCTCGACCTCTCCGGTATAGACACGGCGAGCGGCACCCTCCGCATCGGCGCCACCGCCCGCCTGGCCATCATCGAGCGCGATCGGCGCGTCGCGGACGGCTGGCCGCTGCTCGCCGAGGCCATCCGAAGCGTCGCGGCGGCGCCGGTCCGCAACCTCGCAACCATAGGCGGCAATATCGCTGGCGGAGTCGGCTGTCTCTGGCCGGCGCTTGTTGCGCTGGACGCATCAATCGATGTGATCACGGACGGCCATTTCGCGACGCTGCCGATCCTCGACTGGTTCACGCTGCCTGCTGGCGCGCTGTTGCTAGCCGTCCTGATCGGCCCGGTGCCGGCCGACGCGCGCGTAACTGTCCGCAAGACCGGCCTTCGCGCAGCCTTCACGCCGAGCATCATCGGCGTCGCTGCCGTGGCGCCGATCGTCAGTGGCGTTTTCAACGCGCCGATCATCGCCGCCGGCGGCGGCATCACCCGGCCGCAACGGCTTCGAGCGAGCGAGCGCTACCTGCATGGACAGGCCTCCGACGCCGTCGATTGGTCGGCGTTCCGTGCGATCGCCGCCCATGAAATCGAAACGCAGTCGGACGCCTTCCGCAGCGCCCGCTATCGCAAGGCCGTCGCCGCCAACGCATTGGCGGCCGGCCTCGGCGGTACCACCTCTCTGCCGGCTGGACGGCCGTCCCGGCTGCGACAACCGACACAGCCGGGCGGCACGCATCAGAGCATCGCCGTCTCGCGCGAAAACCTTGCCGGCCGCTGGGGCGTGCGACCCGATATCGCCGCCAAGGTGGCTGGGCGCCTCATCTATCTGACCGACCGGCGCAGCGACGATATGCTGGTCGGGCGCATCCTCCGCGCCGGCATTCCGCACGGTCTCATCCGCACGATCGACACCAGCGCGGCGGAGGCGTTGCCCGGCGTCGTCGCGGTCGTCACAGCGGCCGATATCAAGGGCATCAACGCCTTCGGTATCGTCGAGCCGGAGCAGCCGGCGCTCTGCTTCGATCGCGTTCGACACGCTGGCGATCCGGTCGCGGCCGTCGCGGCGGGGGATGCCGAGACGGCCGCGCGGGCGCTCGCACTGATCTGCGTCGACTATGAGACTTTGCCTCTGGTCGGCAGCTTCGAAGCCGCCATGGCAGCGGACGCGCCGGCGCTTCATCCAGGCGGCAATCTCCGCCTGGAACTCAATCATCGCCGCGGCGATATCGACGCCGCCTTCGCCCGCGCCGCCCATATCGTCGAGGACATCTATGAGACGCCGCGCCAGATGCATGGCTTCATGGAGACCGAAGGCGGCGCCGTCATCCCCGAAGCCGATGGCTCGCTGACGGTGGCGGTCGGCGGGCAGCACGGCTCGCGCGACCGTTTGCAGCTTTCGCGTATCCTCGGCATGCCCGAGGAGAAGATCCGCGTCATCACCTCGCCGACCGGCGGCGCCTTTGGCGGCAAGGATGAATTGACCGTGCAGCCTGCGATGGCGCTCCTGGCGCTGAAAACCGGCCGGCCGATCCGTCTGCAGCTCGATCGCGCCGAGTCGGTTGTCGCCGGCATCCGCCGCAATCCGATGACGATCCGCATGAAGACGGCCTGCGATGCCGACGGCATTCTCATCGCGCAGTCCGTCGACGTCACGTCCGAATGCGGCGCCTATGCCTCGCTGAGCCCGGCCGTGCTCGAAACCGCGCTCGAACATGTCGCCGGCCCCTACCGCATTGACAATATCACCAGCCGCGGGCGCCTCGCCTACACCAATAACGGCATCTGCGGTGCCTTTCGCGGCTTCGGCGCCAACCAGATGGTGTTCGCCATCGAAAGCCAGATGAACCGCCTCGCACAGCTTGCAGGCCTCGACCCGGTCGAGATCCGCCGCAGAAACCTGCGCGTGCCCGGCGATCCCGGCTTCTTCGGCCACCCTGTCGCGCCGACCGAGCGCCTGTCCGAAATGCTCGACCAGGCGGCGCTGAACCCGCTCTGGCAGGCGCCGCGCGGCCGCGACGACAGGGGGCGGCTGATCGGCACGGGCATGGCGCTGCATCATCAGGGCACCGGCCTCGGCTCGCTGCCGCCTGATCCCGGCGGCGGGCGGCTGACCTTCCGCGCCGATGGCCGGATCGAGGCTGCCTTCGGGCTCGACGAGATGGGCCAGGGCGTCATGCCGGCGATCGAGGCCGCCGTTTCCGCCGCGCTCGGCTGCGCGCGGGCCGATATCGTCGCGGTGGTCGGCGATACCGCGCTCGCGCCGGAATCGGGCTCGACCACGGCGGCGCGCGGCACCTATGTCATCTGGCGGACGGCACAGGAGGCCGGCCGGCCGTTTGCTGCTGCTCTCCTGACCCTCGCAGCGAGGACGCTTCGCCGACCCGCTGAACAGCTGGCGCTCGCGCCAGGCGGCATTCGCGATGCCGGCTCCAACAGCGGCGCTCTGCTCATGACCTTTGCCGAACTCGCCGCGAGCCTCGACGAGAATGAGCGGCCGGGCGAGACGGTGGCCTTCCACTTCCCAACCGCCGATTACAAGGATGGCAACGCCCGCTACGTCTTCTGTTTCGGCGCCGCCGTCGTCCGCGTCGCGGTCGATCCCGTCACCGGCATGGTCGCCGTGCTCGATCTCGACCAGCACATCGCCGCCGGCCCGATCGTCGATCCGGCGGCCTATCTCGGCCAGATCGAGGGCGGCGGCGGCCAGGGGCTCGGCTTCACCCTGACAGAGGACGCGTTGATGCGGAACGGCGCCTATGTGACTGGCAATCTCGACACCTATATGCTGCCCTCGATCCGCGACGCGCCGCAGCGCATGCGGGTCACCGCGCTGGAGGATCTCGATGATGGCGATCCGCATGGACCGCGCGGCGTCGGCGAAATCGGCATCGGCGCGGTGACGCCGGCCATCGCGGCCGCCATCGCCGATGCCATCGGCCACTACCCCGCCGTGACGCCGATCCGGCCGGAGGAGATCCTCGATGCGCTCGCAAGGTCTGGGGTTCACGAGGGTTCGCAATGACCGCTGAGGGGGAACAGTCGACGGTCCGCTTCACGGTCGACGGCGAAACGGTCGCCGTGGTCGGTGCGCCGGACCGGCGGCTCGTCGATATCCTGCGCGAGGACTGCGGCCAGACCGGCGTCAAGCGCGGCTGCGATATCGGCCGCTGCGGCGCCTGCATCGTTCTTGTGGATGGCGCCGCTGTGAACGCCTGCCTCGTGATGGCCTTCCAGGCGGCAGGAACCGCGATCACCACGCCGGCCGGGCTCGATAGAATGCTGGTCGCGCAGGTCGTCCGCGAAGCGCTGATCGAGGAAGTCTCGTTCCAATGCGGCTATTGTGCGCCAGGTTTCGTAATGTCGCTGACGGCGCTGTTCCTTCGCGATGAAGCGCCGACGACGGACGCGATCCTGACCGCGCTCGAAGGCAATATCTGCCGCTGCACCGGCTATCATTCCATCCTGCGCGGCGCAGAGAGCGCCGCACGGAAATTCGCCGCCCAGCGGAATGGCGCGGCAGAAGGACAGACATCATGACGATCCATGTCGCGCCGCTGGCCCCCTCGAGCGAGAGCGCGCGCGCCTTTCTCGGCGGTCGCAAGAAGCTTCTCATCGATGGTGCCTGGGTCGAACCGGCCTCCGGCGCCTTTTTCGCCAGTATCGATCCGGCGACAGGCACGACGCTGGCCGAGATCGCGGAAGGTAGCGCCGAGGACGTCGATGCGGCCGTTGCAAGCGCCCGCCGCGCCTTTGAGAGCGACGCCTGGCGCGCGATGACGCCGACCGACCGGGGACGGCTGCTGTTCCGCATCGCCGATCTGATCGAGGCGAATGCCGATGCGCTGGCCGAAATCGAGACGCTCGACCAGGGCAAGTCGTTCCGCACCGCGCGTTTTGGCGAGATCCCCGGCGCCATCGCGCAGTTCCGTTATTATGGCGGCTTCGCCAACAAGATCCTCGGCGAGACGATCCCAACCTCGATCGGCTACCAGCCGCCTGGCAAGAAGCTCTTCGCCTATACGCTGCGCGAGCCGGTCGGCGTCGTCGCGGCGATCACGCCGTGGAATTCGCCGCTGCTGATGGCCGCGATGAAACTCGCCCCGGCGCTCGCCGCCGGCTGCACCGTGGTGCTGAAGCCGGCGGAGGACACCTCGCTCACAGCGCTCAGGCTCGGCGAACTGCTGATCGAGGCGGGACTGCCGGCAGGCGTCGTCAATATCGTCACCGGCTATGGACGCACCGTCGGGGCGGCGCTCGCAAACCACCAAGGCGTCGACAAGATCGCCTTCACCGGCTCGACGATCACCGGCAAGGCGCTGCTCGATGCGGCCAAGACAAACTTGAAGCGGTTGACGCTGGAACTTGGCGGCAAGTCGCCGGCGATCGTGCTCGCTGATGCCGATCTCGATCTTGCCGTTCCCGGCACGGCGCGCGGCATCTTCGCCAATGGCGGCCAGGTCTGCGTCGCCGGCTCGCGCATCTATGCCGCGCGGCCGATCTATGATGCGTTCGTCGAGCGCCTTGCCGCGGAGGCCGGCAAGCTGCGCCTCGGCCATGGTCTCGACCCTAATGTCGATCTGGGCCCGCTCGTCAACCAGCGCCAGGCCGATCGGGTCGCCGCCTATGTCGAGGGCGGCCGCTCGGACGGGGCTGAAATCCTTGCCGGCGGCGAGCAGGACGGCACCTTCTATCGCCCGACCGTCGTGGTGAATACGCGGCCGGATATGGCACTGATGCGCGAGGAGATCTTCGGGCCCGTCGTCGCCGTGACGCCGTTCGACGATGTCGGCGAGGTGCTGGCGCTCGCCAATGACAGCCGCTACGGCCTCGCGGCGAGCGTGTGGACCGAAAGCCTTTCCAACGCGCATCGCATGGCGGCGGCGCTCCGCGCCGGCACGGTCTGGATCAACTGCCACTCCTATTTCTCGCCGGAACTGCCGAAAGGCGGGCACAAGGAATCCGGCTGGGGCTATGAGAACGGCCCGCAGGGGCTCGAGAACTATCTCGAGACCAAGACCGTCTGTGCGGTGATCTGATGCGCCTCCGCCTCATCGTCCATGGCAAGGTTGCCCGCGAAGCGCGCGTGCATGACGCTGTCGATGCCGTGCGCGCCGATGGCCATGTCGTCAGCGTCCGCGTCACCTTCGAGGCTGGCGATGCCGGCCGCATGGCCGCCGAGGCCGTCGCCGAGGCGAAGGCCGGAGCGCTCGACGCGATCATCGCCGGCGGCGGCGACGGCACCGTCAACGAAGTCTTCGCCGCGGCGCTCGCCGCCGACCCGCCGCCGACCTGCTCCTTCGGCGTGCTGCCGCTCGGCACGGCCAATGATTTCGCCCGCTCGGCCGACCTCCCGGCATCCGACGCCACCGCCGCGCTTCGCCTCGCCGTGACGCGCGCCGCCCGGCCGATCGATGTCGGGCTCGTCGACGGGCGACCCTTCATCAATCTTCTGACGGGCGGCTTCGGCTCGCGCGTCACCGTCGAAACCGATCCGGACCTGAAGCGCAGTATCGGCGGGCTCGCTTATGTGCTGACCGGCGTCTCGCGCTTTCGCGAACTCGCCGCCAATTCGGGGCGGATCACCGGCGAAGGCTTCGCGTGGGAAGGCGCCTTCCTGGCGCTCGCCATCGGCAACGGCCGCTTCGCCGGTGGCGGCATCCTGCTCTGCCCCGACGCGCTGCTCGACGATGGCGCGCTCGACTTGATGGTGCTGCCGGAATTGCCGGCGGAAAAGCGGCTCGATGCCCTGACCGGGATTGTCCTGCAGGGCGCGGCGGCTCTCCCCGGCCTGCAGGTGCGCGCCCGCAGTTCCTGGTTCGAATACCGTTCGGACAAGGAGCTTTCGGTCAATCTCGACGGCGAGCCGATCAAGGCACGGCGCTTCCGCGTCGAGTGCCGTCCACGCGCGCTCAACCTGCATCTCGGCCCGGCCGCCGTGGTCACGCCGCTCGATTGAAGGGTTGCGCGAAGCCGGGCCGCATCGGATGAAGGCGGATCGGAAGCCGATGCCGGGAGCGAGCATGACCACGACGACACCACCCCTCAAGCGCAATCTCATTGTCATGGGCGTCTCCGGCTCGGGCAAGACGACGATTGGCGAAGCGCTCGCGGCCCATTTCGGCACCAGCTTCCTCGAGGGCGACAAGCTGCATCCGCCGGCCAATGTCGCCAAGATGTCAGCGGGCACCCCGCTCGACGACGCCGATCGCAAGCCCTGGCTCGAGGCGATCGCCGCCCGACTGGCCGAGAGCGACGCAGGACCCTCGGGCATCGTTGCCGCATGCTCGTCGCTGAAGCGCAGCTATCGCACGATCCTGACCAGCGCGACGCGGCGGCGCACCACCTTCATCTTCCTCGATGGCTCGCTCGCGCTGCTTCGCGAGCGGATGAACACGCGCAAAGGCCATTTCATGCCGGCGTCGCTACTCGATAGCCAGCTCGCGACGCTCGAAAGGCCGGGGCCGGACGAGGATGTCCTGACCATCAATCTCGACGGCGATATCGAGGCCCAGCTGGCCGCCACGATCGCAGCGATCGAACGCGGCGGCTGAACCGCTCGGCACTGCATCGCGGATGCGACTGACGAGCCGGTGAAGCGGCGGCGCGAATTTGCTAAGGCTTTATCGTGGCAACGGGGACCCGCCAGACATGACATCGCCCAGATACCGCATCGCGCACCCGACCGACTTTTCGCCGGCCAGCGAGGCAGCCTTCGCCCATGCGCTGAAGCTCGCCGTCCTGCTCAAGGCAGAGCTGGATATCCTGCATGTTCATCGCCATGGCGAGGCACGGCCTTCCGGCGAACACGCCCCGGCAGTGCGCGAGACGCTGGCGCGCTGGGGCCTGCTGCCTGCCGATGCGCCGAGAGAGGCCGTCGAGCCGGCCACGGGCGTCGCGGTCTACAAGGTCGACATCCGCGATCACGATCCTTCCGCCGGCGTGCAGCACTTCATCGAGCGGAGCGGCACCGATCTGCTGGTGCTCGGCACGCATGGCCGCGAGGGGATGGACCGAATCGTGCATGGCTCGGTCGCCGAGAAGATCGCGGCGCTCGCTGACGCGCCGGTCTTGCTGGTGCCCTCGGAGTCGCCGGGCTTCGTCGACAGCGCCACCGGCGCGCTGACCCTCGACCGTATCCTCGTGCCAGTCACGAAAGACCCCAACCCCGCGCATGCGCTTTCGCTGCTGGCGCGGCTGATGAACGGAAGTAGCCTTGCGCCCGAGATCGCCGACTTCATCCATATCGGCACCGAGCCGCCGCGCGTCACTTGGGGCGGCGATGATCAAAAGGCCGTCATCCGCGGCGTGAGCGGCCCGATCATCGAGACGATCCTCGATGAAGCGGACGGCGCCGGTCTGATCGTGATGCCGACCCGCAAGCGCGACAGCCTGCTCGACATGCTGCGCGGCTCGCATACCGAGCGCGTGATGCGTCAGGCCCCCTGCCCCGTTCTGGCGATCCCCGCCTGAAGCGCCGGTTGAGCGAACCTCATGCTGCATCGCACCATGATCGGCGCTGACTTTGCTGCTTTGCACTGGTCGCAGCCCAGCCATGCGCTTTTTCCGTCTGCTCGAATAGCAGGACCCGGCCTATCTTTCAGTCAACAAGAACGGACGGACGGCAACAGCCGGCGCCCATCGAAGATCGAAGGAAAGGTGCCGAGATGAACATCGTCAATGGCTTCAAGAACTGGCGTAAATACCGGGAAACCTACAATGAGCTTTCCCGCCTGACCAAGCGTGAGCTTGCCGACCTCGGCATCAACCGTGCCGACATCGACCAGGTCGCTCGCCGCTCCGTCGGCTACTGAGTTTCAAGGCTTCGCGCGGACGGTCCTCCCCCGTCCCTGCGATCTGGCAGCAGGCGAACCTCCTCCCTCGCCTGCTTGCCCTTCATGAGAACGCCCGCCGATCTCCTCCCCGGCGGGCGTTTTCGTGTTCAGAGCAGTTTGAGGCCCCGGACGAGGTCATTCGCCGCCCGCCTTGCCCGCGGCATCCTTGAGGCGCTGGATCGTCTGCCCCTGACGCGCCGCTCATCCGCACCGGCATTTGGACCTTCGGCAATGGCGGGCTGAAAGACGGAAAGGCCGCTCGACGAATACCAAGCAAAACGGCGAGGTCTTGCCACCTAAGCGCTAAAACGCCTCATGGAGCGTTCTCGCGATCGGCGGAACGTTTGCCGGCAGACGGGCATTCTCATCGTGCCGTGCTGCGCTGGGTGATTTCATTTCCTCTCCGGCGCCAAAGCAGCGGCAGACAGGAACAACATGCTGAAAATAATTACCGCGTCGATGCTTGCCATTTCACTGGCCGGTGTATCCGTTGCCAACGCCAAGACAGTAGAACCGGCAAAGGTCGTCACAATCGGCAAGGAGATTCTCCTCGCCGACGCCAAGGGTATGACGCTCTACACCTACGACAAGGACACGGCCGGCAAATCGGACTGCACGCTGCTCTGCGCAGCAGCCTGGCCGCCTCTGATGGCCAAGGCGGGCGCGAAGGCATCCGGAGAATGGAGTTTGGTCAAGCGCGCCAACGGCTCGATGCAGTGGGCCTATAAGGGTGCACCGCTCTATACCTACCGTCTCGACACCAGGCCCGGCGCCACATCCGGCGAGGGCGTCGAAGGCGAATGGCACATCGCCAAGCCCTGAGGACCGGCGATAAATATCGACAGACAACGGCGAATGGCGGGACGGGCGATGATCCTGCTGTTCGCCGCCGTTATTGCCGGGTTGATCGCAAGCAAGGGTCCGTAGAACCATCCTGCGAGAAAATGACCGGCCAGTGATTGAATGAAAAGATTTGGCGCGCCCTAGGGGAATCGAACCCCTGCTTTCGCCGTGAGAGGGCGTAATTCAACCGATCCTGACAGCACTAGATTGGCCCTGATCGCATTGAAAAACAATACCTTTCTTTCACACAGCGTCATGGGGTATCAACCGCTATCGTGTGGTTCTTGTCAACGAATGCGGCAACGAAATGGCTCATCGGAGAAGCTCTCTAGCTTCCAAGTCTTCCCGTGCATCTCTACCAGTCTCCGATGCACCCGAGTGGGAAGTGATCAGCCCCGGGCTGCGCCTCGGCTATCGCCGCGGCCGCGGCACGAACGGACGTGGTGGCACGTGGCTGGCAGCGTCTCGCGAGGACAGTGGAAAGCGTGTGCAGACCCGATTAGGGCGGGCAGATGATCTCGCGGCGGCCGATGGCGCAGCCGTGCTCACGCACGAGCAAGCCAAGGACAAGGCCCGCGCCTGGGCAAAGTCATTGCGAGCCGGCAGCTCCGCATCTCCAGCCTTGACCGTAGACATGGTGTTGGACCGCTATTTCGAGGCCCGCGCCGCCGAAGGAATGAAGTCGCTATACGACGCGAAGTCCCGCGCAAGCACGCACATCCGCCCTCGCCTCGGCCCCCTTCGCGTCTCAGATCTCAGAGTTGAGACGATCCGCAAATGGCGAGACGGAATGACGGTGGCGCCGAAGCTCGTGAGAACAGGCAAGTTCGCCAAGAAGCGCAATGTCCGGGAGGTCGATATGGCTGATCCCGAGGTCGCTCGGCGGCGGCGGGATACTGCCAACCGGACCCTGACGACCCTTAAGGCGGCCCTAAACTGGGCACGCGACAACCGTCTGGTGGATGACGATACCGCCTGGCGCCTGGTGAAGCCCTATCGAGGCACGACAGCCGCCCGGGTTCGCTTCCTTGCCCCCGACGAGCAGCAGCGGTTGATTGGGGTCGTTCAGGGTGATCTTGGAGATCTCGTTGCCGCGGCGCTGATGACCGGCGCCCGTTTCAGCGAGTTGGCACGCCTGACCGTCCGCGATTTCGATGCCGCAAACGGTTCGATCTTCATAGCCGAAAGCAAGAGCGGCAAGGCGCGCCACATCCCGCTCCCTTCAGAGGGACGCCGTTTGTTCGAAAGATTGGTGGCCGATAAGTCCGCCTCGTCACCGGTGCTGACGCGTAACAACGAGGCCTGGAAGCCGGCAGCATACCAGCGCAGTTTTCAGTCAGCCCTCAAGGCCGCAGGCTTGGCTGACATCACGCTTCACGAACTCCGGCACTCTTATGCCAGCACCATGGTTCGGGCCGGCGCGCCGCTGATGGTTGTGGCGCAAGCGCTCGGCCATACGGATACACGCATGGTGGAAAAGCACTATGCCCATTTGGCGCCGTCCTACATCGCCGACACGATCAGGAGCACCGCCCCTAACCTGGCATTGGGTGACCGCCCTGCTTTGCAGAACAGCGACTGCTGACCCGGCCATTGCTCGGCGCTTGACTCGTATGCACCCACAACTGATGGTTGAGACGCTCGGGTATTGCGAGCACGGGGGAATTCGAGATGAGAACTCTAATTATTGCGGCGCTGCTCACGGTGGTGTCGTCGGCTGCATTCGCCGGCAACTGCCAGTACTCAAGTGACCGCGCAGCAGATGGCTCTCGCTGCGGCGGTCGCGCCGCGTCGGAGCGGCCCGGCGGCGATTGAGCCGCTGTGAACTGTCGCGGAGCCTGACGTGCAACGGGATCGGGTTCCGCGATTTTTTGAGGCCCTGCCGGACACGTCCGTAGCGATCCTCACGCCACAGCCTAACGGCCTGCACTCGGATGGACTTCGTCATGCCAGTGTTGCGTTGAACATGCCGATGCTGACTCTCCCGATCGTGACGCCGATGAGTTGCGATCGCCGGCTTCGGCGCTAAGGTTGCAGACTTCTCGCGCTGGGGATCGTCATGCCGCCAAATGCAGAGCCGAGCATTCTTGTTATCGGAGCAGGACCGGTCGGTCTCACATTGGCTGCCGAACTCGCCCGGCATGGCGTTCCATGTCGGATCGTCGACAAAGCAGCGGAACCTTCGCCGTTCTGTCGAGCAATCGGAATCACGCCTCGCTCGCTGGAAGTGTTCGAGGACATGGGCATTGCGCGCGAACTCATCGATGCCGGTATCTGGCTAACTGGCCAGAGAACCGAGATCCAGGGTGCACCGGCCCGGGAAACTCTGATCGACTTCTCAGATCTCCCATATTCCGCGCTCGGAGTTCCGCAATATTCGACTGAAGCAGTTCTCGCACGCCATCTCGCCGGCTTCGGCATCAGAGTCGAACGGAGTACGTCCGTGACCGCTCTTCGTCAGGATGAGAGTGGTGTCGAGGTCGAGCTCGAAACCCCGGAGGGCCCGGAGCAAGCCGTGTTTCGGTTTGTAGTCGGCTGCGACGGCGCCCACAGCGTCGTCCGGAAGGCCCTCGGTATCGCCTTCGACGGCGAGGCCTTCCCAATGGAATTCATGCTGGGCGATGTGCGAATAGACTGGGATCTTCCGCGGGGCATGGCCATGCGCGCGCTGAAGCCCGTCGAGAATGCCGCGCCCGATCTGTTCATCGCGATCCCGCTGCCGGAACAGCACCGTTATCGCGTTACGATGCAGGCGCCTCAAAGCCTCGCTGCGCCAGTCGATAAGGGAACCGACCACGGGATCCAGCTGGACCGGCCGGGAGCGACCATCTCCGATCTTCAGGCCGTCGCTGATCGGCTCTTGGCAGAGCCTGCGGCGCTGTCGGACATGCGTTGGTCTTCAATCTTCCGCATCAGCATGCGCCTCGCGGAACATTATCGCGTGGGTAACGCCTTGATCGCAGGCGATGCATGCCACATCCACCCACCAACTGGCGGACAGGGCATGAATACCGGCGTTCAAGACGCCTACAATCTGGCCTGGAAGCTGGCACTTGTTGTCGCCGGCAAAGCGACCGATAAGCTGCTGGACAGCTATGAGGCCGAGCGTAGACCTGTTGCGGAAGACGTTGTAGCGCGGACAACCGAACAGAGCATGCAGCTCGGCCGCGAGCGAAAGCCTCCGGACCGGCTCCAGGATACGCAACTGCTTGTCAATTATCGCGAAGGGCCACTGGCATCGGGCACGACATCGGCGGGTGTCCGAGCGGGCGACAGGGTGCCAGAAGTCCAGGGACTGCGGCGACAGGGCGTCGGCTTTGCCCTTCGAATGTCCGATCTGCTCAGGGGCCCATCCTTTGTACTCGTCGTCGCGGCACCGGACGGAAACGCCGGAGATGCAGAGGCGTGCGCCGCCGAACTGCGCCGTCACTGGCCGGGGCTAGTAAGGGTCGTAGCGGTGGTGGCGGCTGCTGCCCCGACGTCACAGCCATTTGGCGTGGAGCTCGTGCATGATGCGGCCGGAGAATTCGCGAAGGCATTTGCCCCTGACCCCAATGGCGCTTGGCTGATACGACCCGACAAATATGTCGGACAGCACCTAGGTCGCGTGAGCGTGCCCGACATCGTCGCCTATCTGCAGCAGACAGTGGGTATACTAGATACTGCGCCTGCCTGACTCCCTTCAGGTACAATGCTGCCTGCATCCAGCGCTGGGGCTGCAGCGATCCGATCGAGTTGAACAGGCTCGGCACCATACCGGACTGGTTCGATGAGACGGGGAATGCGGGGGATGATGGTCTGGATCGTCAACCGTAATCTGGGAAGACTTGCCGGTTTCTTAACACGGCAAAGTCCTTCTGACGCGGTCTAGACACGCAACTGAGAAGCGCAATGAGGAGTGCCCGTCGGGGGATAGCAGGGGTAACTCCTAACAACCCGAGAATTCTCTCAGTCTTCCTTGACCAGGGCCCGCCACACGGCGGATATTACAAATGGAAACGCCGCCGACCATGTGGGCCAGCGGCGCGATTTCCAAAGGTTACGATCTCGGCTGACTAGCACCCTCCGACCGCAGACCTCCTCCTTGACACGCGGACAATGCGATTGTTTGGATCGAATGTCTAGCTGCCTTTGATTGTAAATCATAAGGCTCTCCATCTAATGGTTCCTCAACCTGTCAAGGTTCGCGGTCGCTCGATCGATCGTGACGAGAACGGACTCTTGAACCTCTCTGATATTTGGTCTGCGTCTGGCCGAACGGTGAACCAGAAGCCCCACGATTGGCTCCGGCTCGGGAGCACGCTACGACTGGTTGAAAGTGTCTTCGAAGCAATTACGGGAAAATCCCGCAATTGGTCGAAACAGGAAATGAAATCAGCTCTTTACACGAAACGGGGCAAGGGCGGTGGCTCATACGCCGACGTGCGTCTCGCACTTGCGTACGCTGAATACCTCGATCCTAAGCTCGCGCTAGAAGTCCGCGAGATCTTCCTTCGCTACAAGGCGGCGGACCCAACGCTCGCCGACGATATCCTCGATCGCGCTAGCCCAGAAGCCAACGAATGGGTGGCGACTCGTGCCCTTGGAAGGGTAACTCGGAACGACTACACCGACACGTTGCGCGACCACGGGGTAACTGGCGGTGGATACGGCCTTTGCACCAACGAGACGTATCTCGGCCTGTACGGCAAACCGGCCGCAACGATCCGCCGGGAACGCGGGCTCCCAGCGAAAGCCAATGTGCGCGAATCGATGACAAAGGTCGAGTTGGCAAGCGTGATGCTCGCCGAAGCGCTCTCAACCGAACGCATCCGTGACGAAGACAGCGCTGGCACTGAAGAATGTCGTCGCGCGACGCGGCGGTCTGCTACTTCGATCAAGAACGCGATCGAGAACGATCGCCAGTCCCGAAACCGACGCATGATTGGCTAGGGCGATCTGCCGACGCAAAGATCAAGCCCGCTCACCGGCGGGCTTTTTCATGTCGGCCCTTCAGCCTTGATCCTCGCCCACTCTTCTGCCGACAACGCCGCCTCGAGCACAGTGTCGGCGTCTTCCAGATAGTCGTGCCACATGGGCTTGCCCTCGAACTGAGTGTCCTCCGGGTGTCCATCCAGCCGAGCAAGGGCCCGGGCGGCGCGTTCGCGCGGGGATTGTGTCGTGATCGGCACGGAATCCTCTCGATTTGCTGCTGTCCGACCTACCGCTCGCGTCGTATTTATCGCCCGGTGGCCGCAGTCCGATGAGCTTCAGCCGGCGCTTGGGGCGGCTTCAAAACTTGACCGTGTTCGGGAAGCCTTACGGGAACCAAAACGGTGTGTCCGCACCTGTTGCCAGAGTTCTTCGAATTCAACGGCAGTGACGAGATCGAGCGGTAGGCCGTGCATGGTCTTCATGAATGGTCCGTTTAGGAGAGACGGGCAACTGTCTCCCTTCCGCTCCTCAAGTGCGATGCTGTCGCGCTCGATGCGATCGTCGGGAAAGACGTCTACTGAGCGCAAGACAGCATCCGCAACGATGTCGACCTCGTAATAAATCCAAATCGGCTCGCCTGGAGGGACATCGGCATCGGGCCAGCCTGATCGGTAGCACTCGATGCTAACTGGTGTTGGTGGTAGAGGATTCGTCAATCTGTCCAGGCCTGACGGTGTCTGTTGGAGGGAGCCTATTCTGTGTCTTCGCAGACAGCCCTCCTTTTTGGCGCAGATTGTGTCGGCGGCGAGGTCGAACCAGTCCGAGCAGTCCGACGATAAAGCCCAAAATGGCGGCGAAATGTATCCGCTGGAGATCATCTCGGGAATCCCATTCCGCCCCGCCGCTTCATGTCCGCTGTGATCTCGTCGAGGAGACTGTGCATGCGGATCTCGTGCCGCTCTTGGTCCTCGTCCGGCTCAGGCGTGGCCAGGCTCGGCGACGGAGCGGCGGCGCGGCGCATCGCAGCGATGCGCGCCTGTTCGCGGACGCCCCATCTCCCGAGCAGGATGTGCATGATCGCCGTGACAACGGTCATGAGGCAGATGCTGATCAGGAACGCCACCATAGCTCACAGATCCTGCTTGACTCCACGCGCTACGATCTTGAGCGAGCCGTCTGCCAGGGGCTGCTTTAGCGAAAGCGCCAGTTCCGTATCGGCAGTCAGCCACATGTCCACCTCATCATGGGTCGTGAGGATGACCGGCATCGCCTTCAGGTGGATGGCCCCGACCTCGGCATTCGGCTCCGTCGTGAGGAAGCCGTAGAAGTCGGCCGTCTCGAAGCCGGTCCTGATCTTTCGTACAGAGGTCCATTGCGACACCCAGATTCCAGCGAAGAACGCGAGCGGCCGGCTGTCATCGAATGCGAACCAGATGTCCCCGCCAGCCTCGCGATTAAACTCGCTGAACGAGGTGAAGGGCACGACGCAGCGGTTCTCCACGCCGAGCCAGCGCGTCCAGTGCCGGCTCGCCGTGTTGCGGATATTGGTGGTGCCGTTGTCGGGTTCGGCCTTCAGCAGCGCGGGGAAGTCGACGTCCTTGCCCTTGGCCCGCAGCTTGTCAGCGCGGGTCGTCGCGGCCTTGAACAGCGCCTGGGACGATGAGGGCATGCCCCAGCGCACGCGTGCGAGCTCACGGCCGCTGGGCGTGTTGCGGACAATCGGTGCGAGATAGTCGGGAAAGATGCCGGGCTGCGGCTCGAGGTTCCCGGTCGAATCGAGCATCGCGCGCGCAAAGGCGCGGATCGCCTCCGGGTTCGACGTCATGCTGTAGAGATTGCACATGCGACCATCATGCCACGGTGGCTAAAAGCTCTCCACTCTCGGATCGTACCGAACTCGACTTATGCGCGTGCAGGCGTAGGCTATCGGTATTCGGGGGAGGAAGTTGTGCGAGCTCATGTAATAGTCGCCGTCGCGATGGCCTTTATCGTTTCGGGGTGCACGGCTTCTCCAAACTTTGGTCCAGCATCAAGTTACCGAGCTGATTTGGCGAATGCCACTTGCCAAGCGCAGTCCGGCACCGATGCCTACTTTGATTGCTATTCAAAGGAAATCTCTTCGCCAGGCTCGTTTGGAGAATCTCTGCCGCAGCTTGCCATGGAGTCCGCGACCCCGCCACCATCGCCTGTATCCTCCGGCGTCACAGCAGACCCTTCGGGGAGCGCTGGGACAGTAGCCTACCAGTCACCGCCGCAGACCTTCACGTATCAGACTTATCGTGCCCCTCCGTGCGTGGGCGAGAGCTGCTACGGCGTCGTCAGCACCGTGACGGGCCTGCCAAGAACGCAGCATGTCAGCGGCTATTTTCGAAAGAACGGGACGTACGTGCATTCCTACTACCGAAGCCATCGCTAGAACCGCCGCGCGCCGTTCTTGACTCCAGCCATGTGGTGAACAAAATAAGAACAAATTCTGGACGATGGAAGCTGCAGTGGTGGACCCGAGCTGTGATCTGAACAAACAGGAAGAGGCCTTGCTGAAGCGGGTCGATGAACTGATCGCCGTGCATCAGGGCGATCTTCGCGCGGTGATCGAGACGCTGCTGATGGCCTATGACGATCGCGTTGATCAGGTGTCAAACGGCTTTGTGCGCGGGCGGAAACGTGGATGAACCCTGGACCGCGCTCGCCTCTGACGCCATGGGCCATCATCAAACGATTGGAGGAGCGGGTCGAGAAGAAGCGCGGGGCACGTCTCACCTGGGAAACCAGCTTCGTCGTACTGCAGGCCCTCCGCGCCTATGTCGCCAATCCGAAGCGTGAGGCGCTCGCCCGCGTCATCTGCATGCGGACCCATGCCAAGCGCACACCGTGCGAGCCGCTCTGCCGACGCTGCGTCGATCTCGGCTATGAGCTCAAATGCATGATGCGTGGCGAGCCCGATCAGTTCGCCGACCGCGGCTGGTACGACGGTGGCAACCGGGTACATCGCAAGTAAAGGGAATTTCCCCTCATTTCCCCTCATTTCACCCCCGCTTCAAATTGACTTCATACCTCGGCAAAAAACTGAGATGCGGTCAAAAAGTAAACAGCGATCGCATTGCGGACCGCACATCTTTCCCAATAAGTTGTCAGAGTGTGAAAGACAACCAACGCTAGGCATCCATTCGCCTAAGGCGGGAGACCCAAGCCATGACGGCCAACGTTCTGTATATCGAAAAAGAAGCACGCCGCATGGCCCGCGACGCCAAGCTCACAAAAATGCCGTTCTTAAGCTATCTACTGGAAATGGCGGCAGATGAGGCGAAGCGTGAAGCAATTAGCCGAGAGCAGGCAACCGGATCCGACGGGCGGATTGGAACAAATCCGTCAGAGGCTCCCCCAGCTCATCGCGTTGGCTGAGCGGTCGGGCCTCTGCGAGGTTGCGGAGCGTCTTCGCACAGCAGAGCGGGAGGCCAACCGGCCGTGCGACGGCGCGGCGCCTTCTATCTCTCCAGATATTTGAAGCTGCAGCCAGATCAGTCCCGCAAAGAAGCAGCCTTTGTCGGCCAGTCAAAGTGGCTCGATCTCGATCCGATTTCGGCCGCGCGCCTTCGCCTCGTACAGCCGTTCATCAGCGGCGTTGAAGAGAGCGTTGAAGCTGGTAGAGCCGGCAAAGGTCGTCCCGCCGATGCTGATCGACAGGCGTCGATGATCGTGCAGAAAATGGGCGTCGGCACTATAGATCGTCTGCCGCATCTGCTCAGCCATGGCTGCTGCTTGGCTCGGGCTCGACCCTGGCAAGAAGACCGTGAACTCGTCACCGCCTACGCGTCCGACTAAGTCCTCCGGACGCAGAGTTTGCCGGATCGTCGATGCAATCAGACGCAATGCGGAATCGCCGGAGCTGTGGCCATAGAGATCGTTGATCCGTTTGAAGTCATCCGCATCAACGACCAGGAATGCCCCTCTCATGCGATCGGCGTCGCTGCTGAACTTGTCGAGATAGGCGTCTACCAGAACCGTGAAGGCGCTGCGCGTCAACACGCTTGTGAGGCTGTCGGTGGCGGCGATGTTTGCGAGCTTGTTGTTAGCGATCGCCAGCTCGCGCAGCTTGCTCATAAGGAGGAAAAGCATTGGAACTGCCAGGCCGATCGGCAGCAAAATATCCACTGCTATCGCGCGAGCGAGCTGGGTCTCATCAAAACCAGAGAAGTTGAACGAATCGACGAAGAGGGCGGCCGCTATGCAGATGAAGGTTCCGACAATCGTGACGATTATCACTCGACTCCAGCCGGTACGGGTAAAATCGAACTTCATTTAGGTCCTGCTAGCCGGCGCTACGTTAACTGATCCCAAACAACGACGGAGGGGCCTCCTGTTTCCTTATAACTGAACTACTTCTTTCGGATGAGAGAAATTGCTGGGACTATCGAGGCGCCGGAAGGTGCCTTCCGGGCGGGAACGCATGGGGAAAGCTGAGGAACAGGGCGCCAGGTATCTGCATTGGGCAAATGAACGCAGAGGAGATGCAGATGGCCGAAACGCTTTCAATTGGGGAGCGATCGACGCTCGAAGATGTAGCCGATCCGAGCCGCTGCCTAATTCATGATGGTCCGACCATCGAGAGCCTTGTCGCAAGGGATCTGATTATCTGGGACGTTGTCGCCAACTGTTTCCGGATCACGGAAGGCGGCAGAGCCGCTCTGCGGTCACAGTTGTACGCCGCAGAGTGATCCCCTCGTCAGAACAACAAGTTTTCTGTGGCGTTGCACCCATTGATGATGCATTGCAATAACGGGCGCGGCACGACGTGATTGTCGGGCCGGGCGAGGGAGTTCCCCCGATCATTTCTCGCCGTCCGAGGCGTCCTACACGCTGAGGACCGTCCGCCTTGCCTCGATGCGAGATTAACATGGCGTTTCACCAAGCTTCGCCTTCCCCCCGCCGGGCCAAGCATGAGGCACGCCAAGCGCGACGGCACGGCTATCGCCTACCGCACGGCCATCCCTATCGTGTCGTGCCGATCTGGGTTCCGTACGGCCTAGCCAAGGCTATCGCGCGCATTTTCGGCTGATGGCGGGATCAGGTCACGTCACGCTGGAGGCTCGCATCGCCTGGAAACGGGGCCGCATGAGAACGGCGCGTGGCACGACTGGTGTGGGAACAACCTTCGTCGCGCCGGAGGTGCTGCGGGCCATCAGACACAGTTGCGAATAGCAATTGCAATCTCATAAGGTCGATGAAGTAATATGGCGGCGAAGCCGCTCCCGAGTTCGCCTGACTGTCATGACCAACTTCGCGACGACTGAGGTTTCCGCCGGGAATGCGGAAGCGGGCCACATCAGCGGATGCCTTGCTCCCGCGATTCTGGCAGCGCTTCCCGCGCCCGTTTATACGATCGACCTTGAAGGTCGGATCACGTCCTACAATCCGGCCGCCGCGGATTTGTGGGGTCGTCATCCTGTCCTTCATCAAGACCGCTGGTCGGGAGCATGGCGCCTCTATCGGCCGGACGGCACACCTATGGCCCATGACGAGAGCCCGATTGCGGTCGCTCTTGGTCAAGGCCGAGCAATCCGCAACGCCGAAGCGGTGGCCGAGCGCCCGGACGGAACGCGCGTCCCGTTTCTTGCCAATCCCACACCGCTCCGAAACGACCAGGGTGACATCGTCGGAATGGCGAACCTGCTCGTCGACGTCACCGAGGCGCGGCGCGCGGCACTGACGGAGCACCATTTTGCGTCGATCGTGGAATCCTCGCACGATGCCATCATCAGCAAAGATATCAACGGCATCATCGCGACCTGGAATCCCGGAGCCGAGAACCTGTTCGGGTACACGGCAGCCGAAGCCGTGGGGCGGCATGTCAATTTGCTGATCCCAGAAGATCGGCTTGACGAAGAGCCAAGAATAATCGACCGCATTCGCAGGGGCGAACGCGTGGATCATTTTGAGACAATCCGCAGACGCAAGGATGGCAGTTTAGTCGACATATCCCTGACCATTTCCCCCGTGCGTGATGAACAGGGACGCATTGTCGGAGCTTCGAAGATCGCGCGTGACATCTCCGAGCGACGGCGCTCAGAAGAACAGCAGGGGTTGATCCTTCGGGAGATGAGCCATCGGGTGAAGAACCTCTTCTCGGTTGCGGCGTCTCTCGTCACGATGAGCGCCAGGGCGTCGACGACGCCGGAGGAGATGGCCGAATCCGTGCGCGCTCGGTTGAATGCGCTCACGAAGGCGCACGAACTAACGAGACCGGGCCTACTCGATATCGACACAGCGATGACCAATACGACGCTGGCGGAGCTGCTACGGGCGATCTTCGAGCCCTACGCACGAGAGAGCGTCGGCCAATACGGGTCGATCCAACTCTCGGGGCCGGAAGTGCTACTCGGTGGAAATGCCGTCACCAGTTTCGCCCTGGTATTCCATGAGCTTGCCACCAATGCCGCGAAATACGGAGCCCTGTCAGACCTTGGTGGAAGGATCCGGGTCAACTGGCACATGACCGAAAGACGGCTTCTCGTTAGCTGGCAAGAGGCCGGTGGCCCCTCGGTGCCCGGTCCGGCGCGCCATCGTGGCTTTGGTAGCACTCTGTCGCAAAGGCTGATCTCAGGACAGTTCGACGGAAAGATTGACTACGACTGGAGGCCCGAGGGGCTCGCCATTCACATCGATGTCGAACTGTCGCGGCTCGGCTGGAAGGGGCCGGGTTAGCGCTGCTCCATCAAAATATCCCGCAAGGCCGAGACCATCCTTTCGGGCGCGTATGGCTTCGTCAGGAAGGGAACGCCTGCTGGCAAATCACCTGGCTGCGGTTTCCTATGGCCCGATGTCACTATGAGTTTGATCGGCGGCCAACGGTTCCTAATGACAGCTGCCAAACGTAGACCGTTCATTGAGCCCGGCATGTCGATATCGGTGAACACCGCCTCGATATCGGATCTGCATTGAAGGATCGCGATCGCTTGATCGGCATCGGCTGCTTCAATGACGGCGAAGCCCGCAGCGAGCAAATCGTCGTGGGTCGCCATCCGCAGGAGCGGTTCATCCTCAACCAGCAAGATAAGGGCCCCACGTCCCAGCACCGCCATCGGGCCCCCACTCCGCATCGCCGACCGCAGTAAAACCCTGGACCGGGATCGGAGTTCCCCATCTTCGACGAATTCCTTCTCGGCGGCGAAACTCTCACCCTGAGTGGTCAGCTGCGCAACTTCGCGGCGACCCGGCGCAAGCTGCGACTGTGGCTGTCGGTTTAATCAGGATGCGGCCTAATTGATCCGCAGGCACTACAGGTAGCGGAGGGCCAGTGATCGTCAGGGGCCAAACCGAAACTTGCTCGCACTTCGTCCGCAATATCTCTATGCCGGCCCCTCGGCCTTGATGCGCGCCCACTCGTCTGCCGACAGCGCCGCCTCGAGCACCGTGTCGACGTCGGGCAAGTAGCTCACCCACATCGCTTTTCCTCCGAATTGGATGGTCTCGGGATGACCATCCAGGCGTGACAGAGCCCGAGCGGCGCGTTCGCAGGGAGGTTTGGGCTTGATTATGCTCGGCCTCACCGACTCCCACAAATGACGGTTCTGAACTGTCATGAAGCTTACCGCCTGAGCCATTCCTGAACAGCGCGACTCTGGCGCAGCGCGGCCGGTCATGGTCGGTCGCGCGCCGGCATTTCCGTGTCCCAGGGTATGCCGAGACTTGCAGCCAGCGTCACGATTTCTTCGCCCTCGATATGTGAGCCCGCCGTGGTCGCTATCCATGCTTTGCGACGTCGAGCTGCCGGAACCTCGCGCATGAGGAACCGCACTGCGTCTTGAAGCGTGTTGAACTCTTCGACATATAGCCTGTCTTCCAGGATGTGGACGACGGCAGGGGCGTCGGGATCGCGCATATCAATTTAGCTCTCGCGCGACGATCGCGCACATATGGCCCATCGCCACTATCGAAACACCTTGCCCGGTTCAACCAGGCCAAAGTCTGCACGCCTCTCGGTCAAACCGAGCGCATGTGTCCGAGCATGATCGCCACTCCCCGCTTTGTGGCCTCATCCACCAAGCGCGCCGAGATTTCGTCCAACGTTACCGGCTCGTTTGGCCTGGTCGCCTTGAGCCGCGCCGTTATTCTGTCTACATCAAGAACAGAGTTGTCTTCGGCGGCAAACAATACTTCAGATATAATAAGTTCGCCCATCATCGCGTTCATCTGAGGCCCTCCTCAACAATCTTGAAGATTGCCCCTAATTTGTTGTCGTTCAAGACCTAATTTTGTACGATTTTGTACGTCGGATCGTTTGCGTTAGAGCGTTTGAACGTCTTCCGGGCCACGATGTACGCATTCGTACCAAGTGCCGGCAGTGAGCGAATATTCGGACGCGATCGCGGCAAAGAGCCTATGGTTCACTGCAGATAAGAGGATGGACGCGGCAATACCGCTGCATCCTAGTGAGGTATGCCAGTGGCGATCGCCCTAGGAGTGCGTCCGCGCAATTGTCTATTGCGCGCGATGAGCGAGCGGGACCTCGCCATTTTGAAACCCGGCCTCGAGCGAGTTTCCCTCGATATGCGGATGAACCTGCAGCTTCCCGGTCGTCCAATCGAACGCGTCTACTTTCCAGAGTCGGCTATTGCATCTGTCGTCGCGATTGCAGGTGATCACAGTCGCAGTGAAATCGGCCTCGTCGGATATGAGGGCGTTTCGTCACTGGCGGTCATCCTAGGCGATCGACGTTCGCCGCATGAGATATTCATCCAGCTTCCCGGCTCCGGATTTCAGCTGCCCGCTGACCTGCTGGCGGCGGGAATGGAAAGCAGCCCAAGCCTGCGCCGTTTGATGCTCGCCTATGCCCATGCCTTCGCGATCCAGATTGCGTGGACGGCCTTAGCCAATGCCCGACTGAAGCTGGAAGGTCGACTTGCCCGATGGCTGCTGATGTCGCTGGATCGGGCGGAAGGTGACGAGCTTCCGCTGACCCACGAGTTCATTTCGGTAATGCTGGGCGTACGCCGCCCTGGAGTAACCGTGGCGCTGCAGATTCTCGAGGGACGCGGGTTGATCCGAGCTGTTCGCAGCCGCATCCACATCCTTGACAGAGAGGGCCTGGAAGAGAGCGCGAAAGGCTTCTATGGCACCCCAGAGTCGGAATACCGACGGCTCATCGGCTGACGTTCTTCAAGTTCATTCAACCAGCGCGACGGCATCTGTGAACGGCACCAAGAGAACGACGGCGCCTTGCTCATCGGTGATCTCGAATCGGCGGCTAGAAATATCGACGCCAGCGTGAATGGCCTCACTCATCATCTCGCGCGCACCATCGATCGCCTCCCGTCGCGCGGCATCGATGTCAGGAAGTTGCGATCCTTCGGAATCCTCGATAAGTCCGCCGCGCCTCACCTGATGGAAGAAATATCGCGGCATGACCTGTCCCACTTCGCTTCGTCAGCAAACCGTACCGTCGAGCAATCTGCAAAACTGCATATCTCCGCTAATCTCCCGATGCTCTGGCGGTTGCGTGGCAAGATGCTGATTGCGCCGCCTCAAGCACGGTCTCGACGTCGGCTAGGTAGCCGACCCTCATCGGCTTGCCTTTGATGGATCGGTTTTCCATGTGACCGTCTAGGCGACATAGGGCGCGAGCAGCCCGCTCGCGCGGCGGCGTCGATTAAATCGGCATCAATAGCCCCGCGGTTGCTGGTGACTAAGTACATTACCCCGTGGGGGAGCTTGCGACTCTTGTCAACGCGGCGAGATCGAGTCGTGCGGAAAGAATGAGCGGTGTTGATCGCGCTTTAGTGGCGCGTGCTTCGTCTTGAACGGTTAACATGGCGGGCGTCACTGGCCGCTTCTGCCTCTGCGTCATTACTACCCGGTCCGTATACCCCTCAACGCGGAGAAACCCGTCTTGTCATCGACCAGTACGTCGCTGAGCCGACTTCGGGATGCGGTTGTCGCGTTCTGCGCTCGGCTTGGCGCCAAAGCCGGCGTCAGAGACCGCCTGTCCCTGACCATCATACTGATCGTGCTGGTTACGATCGTCGCGACCTTCGTCACATTCGTCGGTACAACGCGCGGACAGGCCGAATTGACACTTGCAAGATCCAAGGGTCGAGAGCAGCGCATCGTTCAGCAAGCTCTGCTCGACTTGGAAACCGGCGCCCGAGGCTTCAGCCTGACTGGCCGGGTGGACTATCTGCGTCCCTATATCGGCGCGCAGCAGGTTCTCGACGATAACAAGTCGATTATCGACCGCCTGGACCAGGAGGCAAAGGTCGCCAATCCGCAGGTGAAGCCGATTTCAGGGATGATCGGCGAGCTGCGGGCGAGCCTTGCGGCGCTAGTCGATCGCACGCATTTCGGGTCGGCGGACACACAACAGCAGGATCAGAACCTCGACCGTTCCAAGGCGATCATGGATCAGCTACGCGCCTATTTCGCCGATGCCGTCGGACAGCGGCTGGCGGCGACCGACCAGATCGAGGAGCGGCTGCGCTTTCTCCAGCGGCTGGCGCTCGTGCTGCAACTGGTCGGCGGCGGGATCATACTGGCCGCTCTGATCATCGCCTTCCGGGCCAGCAGCCGTCAGGCAGCCGGCAGAGCCGAGGCCGTGAACGCGGCAGTGACCGCCCGTCAGGAGGTCGAGCATCTCTTCGCCATGACCGATATACTGCAAAGCGCGAACGACTACGCCGACGCTAATGCCGTGCTGGTTTCCACCGCGCGCCGGCTGCTGCCCGATTTTGGGGGCGCTCTCTATATCTTCAACAATTCGCGTGACCGACTGGACCTGTCGGTCGCATGGGCCAGCGGAGCCATCGATCCTGCGGAGGATATCCCTCCCACCATCGCTCCGGATGCCTGCTGGGCGATGAAGCGCGGCAAATCGCATATCAACGAGACGGGCGGCCATGCCCTGCGCTGCGAACACGCCACAACACAGAAAGCGTTCTTGGAAATTCCGATGCTTGCCCGTGGCGAGATCTATGGCCTCCTCCAGATCGTGCCCGCGGTTGACCTCTCAGCGCCGAGTCTCGCGGACGTCACGCCGCTTGCCGTTGCGCTCGCCGATGGCATGTCACTCGCGCTGTCGAGCATCGGCTTGCGGGAAAAACTGCGCAATCAGGCGCTTCGCGATCCGCTGACCGGCCTCCATAACCGTCGATTCATGGAAGAAGTGCTGGAACGCTTCGTCCTGCAGGCCGAGCGTCGCGGCTCGCCCATTGGCGCGATCATGATCGATCTTGACCATTTCAAGCGTCTCAACGACCAGCATGGCCATGCGATTGGCGACGCGGTGCTGCGCGATGTGGCGGGAACACTCCTCGCCGCGCTCCGTCGCACGGATGTCGCCTGCCGCTATGGCGGCGAGGAACTGCTCGTGTTGCTACCCGATGCGGATCTCGCTGCGACTATAGCCAAGGCAGAGATCATCCGCGCACGGATCGCTGATTTGTCGAGCGCGCATGGCTTTCCCATCACCGCGTCGCTCGGCGCTGCCGCAATCCCCGAGACTTCGGTTCAGTCGGTCGATCTTCTTAAATCCGCCGATGCCGCACTCTACGACGCCAAGCATTCCGGTCGTAACAAGGTCGTCTCTGCCCCATCGCGTCCGGCGATCGATCAGCTTTACCCCTCGCCAGTTGAAAGGCAGCGGGGCGCGGCGGGCTAAATCTACGGGACCCAAACAATCCGGGCCTTGCGGGATTTGCCATTCGCTGTCTCGTAACCCGACCTGAGGCCCCCGCAGATGCGATCTCCCTCGCCTGCATCGCAGCATCGATCCGGCCGGTTCAGCAGGGGCAACTGACATGGCGGAGGGGATCGATTGGCACGAACTGAAGCTGTCGTCGGCGGCGCGCTGGGCCTCATCGTGAAATACCCGCTCAGCCGCGCTGCTTGCCTTACATTAATTCCGCCGCCCCCTTGGGGTGAAACGACCGCCTTAGGGCCGCACATTCATAAGGAGCGCCGTACGATGAATTCAGTCACCGTTGAGCTTCGCAACGTCGTGGGGACAGAGGCCGCAATGGGCTGGGCCGGCAGCCACACTGTCATCATCGATCGGCCCGAGGGAAAGGCTGGCGGCATGGGGCTTGGCTTCAACGGGGCGCAGATGCTGGCGCTCGCGCTTGGTGGATGCTTCTGCAACGACCTGCGATATGTGGCGCAGGAGTTGGGCGTCAGCATTCGCAGTCTCGCGGTGTCGGTGACGGTTTGCCTGGAGGGTCATCCCCTCCTCACGACATCGGCGACCATGTCGGTCACCTGCGATATGATTGACGGATCCGATCCTCTGCCCCTTATCGATAAGGCGAAGGAGAGCTGCATGGTCAGCAACTCGCTCCGGAAGGGCATTCCTGTCACGATCAAGGCGGCTTCGGAGCGCAATGCGTAGGCGGCGACCGCAAAGACGAAGAAAGTGGCGACCCAGCTTTCTTCACGCTCCCTAGGCGGTGCGTGACTGGGAACGGCCGTCCGGAAAGCTCAGGCCGGCGAGTTCCTCGGAAACTTGCCAGAGACGCGCCGCCCCTGCCTTATCCAGAGCCTGGGTCGGAACCTTGGCGGGCGTCGGGTAACCACGCATCTCCGCGATGCCATCTGGGCCGTAATAGGCGCCGCCAGCCGCGTCGGGCGCGGTCGCCGCGTAGAGCGTCGGCAATGCCCCGCGATCTGCCGGCTGGAATAGGAACGGCAGCAGCGTCCTCGCGAGCCCGTGGGCGCTGCGGCGGCCGGGACCATTGTGCAGCAGGTCCGTCCGCGCGACCCCCGGATGTGAGGCGATGCTGCGGATCCCCCAGCCCATCGCGTCGCTCCGCCTCTGCAGTTCCAGCGCGAACATCAGGCAGGCCAACTTCGACTGGCTGTAGGCCCTCATCGCCGCGTAGCCGCGCGTCGAGTTCAGGTTGTCGAAGTCGATGACGCCGGCGCGCGCGGCGACGCTCGACAGTGAGACGATCCGCGCGCCTTCGCGCATCAATGGCAGAAGATGGGCGGTTAATGCAAAAGGGCCCAGGTAGTTGGTCCCGAACTGGAGTTCGAATCCATCGGCCGTGGCCTCGCGGCGAGGTGGCACCATCACGCCGGCGTTGTTGATCAGCATCTCGATCGGCTCGTGCCGTTCGGAGATGCGGGTGGCGAACGCCGCGACCGAGGCGAGGCTGGCGAGATCCAACTGCTCGAAGCGGACCTGTGCCGACGGGACGGCCGCGCGGATCCTGCCGAGGGCTTCGGCACCCTTGGCGGCGCTCCTTCCCGCAACGACGACGGACGCACCCGCACGCGCCAGCGCAAGGGCGTCCTCGAACCCGAGCCCCCCTGTGCCGGTCACGATCGCTGTCCGGCCGTGCTGTTCGGGAATGTTGGCCTGCGTCCATCTGGTCATAACTGCGCCTTTCAAAAAACATGCACTCAGTGTAATATAATAAGTGCACTCGGTGCAACTATTTCATTGGGGCACGCCTGTGAATGACTATCCTGCTGCTTCCCCGTCAGTCGGGGTTCGTGAACGCAAGCGTCACGAAACGCTCCGCCGCATCAGGGACACCGGTGTGCGGCTGTTCATCGAAAAGGGCTTCGATGGAGCGACCGTGGAAGAGATCGCAACTGCGGCTGGGATCTCGCGCCGGACGTTCTTCCACTATTTCGAATCCAAGGACGACATCCTGCTCTCGCTGCAGGGCGATGTGGGCAAGCTGTTCGCCGCCGAAGTCCGCCGGGCGCCTCCGGCCACTTCACCCTTCGCGCTCGTGCGCGACGCGGCGCTGAGGGTATGCGCGTCGATCCCGGGCGACGACATGCTGGCCATCGACCGTCTGATGCGCGGCAGCGCGTCGGTGCAGGCTCGCAAGCAGGCCAGCTACCGGCAGCAGGAGGAGGCGCTTTTCTCGGCGATCCGGGAGCGCTGGCCCGAGCCCGAGCGCGAGACGAGACTTCGGGTGCTCGCGATGGTCGCGGTCGGCGCGACCCGCCTCGCGTCCGAGACGTTCAACCAGGAGGGGGGCGCCCGGCCTTTCGACGAGGTGCTGCGCGGCGCATTCGACGCGGTCACCGCCGAATTCACCACCACCGCGCCGTAAGCAGGCGTGGCGGCGCGATCTCATGGCATGCACCACACCCAAATACGTTTCTGACGCGGGCTGGGGGCAGCAGAGCCACAAGCTGATGCACGTCTATCCGACGCGGCGCGGCCCGCGCAATCCGAACCTCGGCCACGAGGTCATGCAAAAGCCGGCAGACATCGCCCTAACGCTGCAATGCCCGCCCGCCCTTTTTCGTCCGTTCGTACCCACTGCGGGCGGCGTCAGCAGACGCTAGCGAAATTGAGCGATTTTCGATTGCGGCTGCCAGTCGGCGACGGCGGATTACAGCACGGCTAGATGTTTCGGTTGTAAATTGAGTATCTGGTCGGTTATGAAAAAGATGACGTACATTTCTTGTGCGATCTCCCAGCTTGAATCCGAAGAGGCGTGACAAGACTTGATTGGGCGCAGATCAGCGTCTGGTTTTGATGCCTCGCTTCATTTCTGCCAATGAGGAGACTTTCTACAGGGTCAGCGTATCTTTCATCCACAGGTTTCCAGGGCGGCTCACTTCCTTCATATAGTCGACGAAGGCGCGCACGACCGGCGAGAGTTCGCGGCGGCTAGGGAAGACCAGGTTGACCCCGACAGCTGACGGTGACCAGTCCGGAAATACGTCCACAAGCTGACCCGCTGCGATCTGCGGGGCGCAGATATAGCCGCTCAAGAGGCCCAACCCCGCGCCGTTGGCAACCAGGCGGTGAATGGTGAGCGCCTCATTGACCGAGATGCGCGGCCGGGTTTCGACGCGCGCGGTCTCGGTTCCGCGTGAAAAGGTCCAGGGCCTCGCCCTGCCATTCGGGCCGGGCATATCGATCGTGTCATGTTGGGCAATATCTTCGATCGAAGACGGTCTTCCTCGGCGCTCGAGGTAGGCGGGCGCGGCGCACAGATATCGGCGAATTTCGCCAATCTTCACGGCGACCATTCCGGAATCGGGCAGTGGCCCCATGCGGACCGCGACATCGACCGCATCCGCGACGAGGTCGGCGGATCGGCTATCGAGATCGAGCGCAATCTCGATATCGGGATAGAGCAGCAGGAATTCGGGCAACTGCTCGGCCAGCACGTTGACGCCGAACCCCACCCCCGCGCTGATCTTCAGCAATCCACGCGGCTTCCCCGCGAGGCCGCGAACATAGTCCATTGTCTCGCTGAGATTTGCGATGACGTCGGGGCTGCGTTCGAGTAGCGCCTGACCGGTGAGGGTCAGGACGACGTCGCGCGTCGTACGCTGGAACAAGCGGGTGCCGAGTTCATCCTCCAGCCGGGCAATGGCGCGACTGACGTTGGATTTCGGTACGCCAAGCGCGCGCGCCGCGGCCGTAAAGCTCTTCAGCGACGCGACCCGCTCGAACATCCTCAGGGAGTTCAAATCCAGCATCCCATATTGTCGCACTTTTCGGCACAGTGTGTCCAATGGCGGCGCCGAACTAACCCTAGGCGTCGAGATTGAGGCATGCGAGAGCTTGATCGCAACGACAAAGCGTAAGGATTGACCGGATGGTTGAAACAATCTTGGTCGTAGGGGCGAGCGGAAAGTTCGCCGGGCTGGTGCTCCCCGAACTGGCCAAGCGAGGCGCCGAAATCCGCGCGATGATCCATCACGACGGCGACGAGGCGGCCGTTCGCAAGGCAGGCGCGCAGGATGTCGTGATCGGCGACCTGACCGACCCGGCGAGCGTCGACGCTGCGCTTCGGGACGTCCATCGCGTCTTCTACGTCCCGCCCGTCGCGCTTCCAGACGAGGCTAGAGTGGGCAAAGCATTTGTCGATGCGGCGATCGCGGCTGGTGTCCGGCGCTTTGTGTTCTCGTCGGTCATTCATCCGGTGCTGAGCGCTCTTCCCAACCATGCGCTCAAGGCGCCGGTGGAGGATGCGGTGCTCAATTCCTCGTTGGAATACACCTTCCTGCATCCTACCGTGCTGTTTCAGAACTTCGCGGGCGCATGGGACGGGATCGTCACGAGCGGGGTCGTCGCCGAGCCCTGGTCGAATGAAACGCGCTTCAGCCGGGTCGACTACCGCGATGTTGCCGAAGTGGCCGCGATTGCCCTAACGGAAGATCGCTTGCTGTGCGGAACATTCGAGTTGTGCGCCGAGGGCTGGCTGAATCGGCATGATGTTGCAGCGCTGGTAGGCGAAGTGCTGGGTCGCGAGATTATCCCCAGACGGATCGATCCACGCACGCTTCCGGGCAATGCTCAGGCGCTGCGCCCGATGTTTGATCACTATGACCGTATTGGTCTGCGCGATCGGCGCGAAAGGCGTCTCGATGGTCGATATTCGCGACATCGGCGAGGCCGCGGCGATCGAACTGGTTCGCCGCGAGCAGGCTGCGATGCCGCTCGGCCGCGAGACCTACGCCCTGGTCGGTCCCGACGGACTGACCGGTGAAAGCGTCGCCGCAATCTGGAGCGAGGCCCTTGGCCGGGCAATCCGTTATGGCGGTGACGATCTCCTTGTCACGGAGCAGCGCATGAAGGCCATGGTGCCGGCCTGGCACGCGCTCGACCTGCGCCTGATGTTCAGCCGCTATCAGACGGAAGGCGCAGCGGCGACCGCCGACGACCTCGTGCGCCTGATGAAGCTGCTCGGTCGCGTGCCCAGCTCCTATGCCGCCTTTGCGAGGGATGCCGCCGCCCAATGGGCGAACGGCTGATCCCCTCTCCACAGGAAAGAGACCTGCCATCATGACAATCCAACCTCTATCGCCCGAAGATGCACCTGCCGTCGCCGCGATGCGCCAGGCTGCCTTGGCTCACAAGGGCGAGCCGCTCGGTCCCGAGGCGCGGCCGATGTTCGACGCCATGATTGCCGCCACGCCCGCCGCCCCGGATGTGCGGGTTGAGGCCGCGACGGTAGGCGGGATTGCGGGTTTCTGGCTCCGGCCGGCGATTGCGCGAGCGGACGCGCACATGCTTTACATCCACGGCGGCGGTTATGTGCTCGGCTCGGCAGAGGCGGTCATCCATTTCGCGGGCCAGATTGCCGCACGCGTCAGCGTGGATGCCTTCGTACCGGAGTACCGCCTTGCGCCCGAGCATCCGTTCCCGGCCGCCATCGACGATGCCGTCGCGGCCTATCGCGGTCTGGTCGCGGAAGGGGCCGAGCGAATCGTGGTCGTAGGCGATTCGGCCGGCGGTGGCCTGACGCTGGCGCTGCTATCGATCCTAGCCGCCGATCGTGCCAAGGGCACGGTGTTGCCGCTCGGTGCGGCGGTGATGTCGCCGTGGACCGATCTGGCGCTCACCGGCGAGAGTTATGAGACGCGGGCCGAGGCCGATCCGATTTTCACACGCGGCGTGCTCCAGGGTTTCGCTGACATGTATCTCCAGGGCCAGGATCCCACGAACCCCAAGGCGTCGCCGCTCCATGCTCGGTTCGACGGCCTGCCGCCTGTTCGCATTGATGTCGGCGACAATGAAGTGCTGCTCGCCGATTCCGTCCGCTATGCCGACCGGGCACGCGCGGCCGGTGTCGATGTCATGCTATCGGTCTGGGAGGGCATGCCGCATGTCTTCCAGTCCTCCCTCGGTCAGTTTCTCGCGGCCGAGCAGTCCGTGAACGCCATCAGCGACTTCCTCCGCCAGCGTCTCGATGCCTTGGCCGACGCCGCCGCTCCCTCCATCCCGCTCAAAGGAGCTTGATTATGACGCGCGTATTGTTTGTCGGGCAGACCCCGGAAACCGTCGACTTTACCGATCCGTCCCTGCCACCCGGGTTCAACGCTGAGAAAATCCGCGAGGGCTTCGAGGTCGCGAAGACGGCAATGAGCGAGCGTGGTTGGGACAAAGACCTCTGCATGATTGCGCCCGACGACAGCGGCATTGCCATGTTGGCGGCTCAACTGGCGAAGCAGGATTATGACTGTGTGGTAGTCGGCGGTGGCTTGCGCATCCCGCCAAAAGGGTTGCTCTTCTTCGAAAAGGTCGTGAACGCCATTCATCAGGGCGCCCCAAAGGCGGCAATCGCCTTCAACACCCGTCCCCAGGATACCGCGGAAGCCGCAGCGCGGTGGGTCGACGCAGATTGACTGCCGGGGGGGATATGGGACGCACCGCCCTGGTCGGGCCCCCAGTTCGCCGGCAGCTACGCTCTTGCTATGTTTGGTCTGCCAGCTTCCCATTAAAGCTATGTTGCCGCGGTGTCTTGGTCGGCGCGGCGAAATCGAATGAACATGACCGTCGTGGCTAGGAAGGCTGTCCCGCTACAGCGCACCAGCTAACCCTTGATGGTCAGTGATCGGGGCAGATCCTGGCGGACCAAGGGCGCCGGAGTTGGGCGGTGGTATGTGCCGGCGCTGAAGCGCGCCGGCGGCCGATCGGGCGTGGGGCTGCATCCAGATTCTAACAGCCGCGGTGCGCGTCAACGTCGGGAACTCAGTCCCGGCTAGGCGAATCACAGCTTTCAGAATTCCGCCCCGCGGGCGTAGACGGCAACAATGAGGGCACAAAGCTGACCGGCGGCTTGGGGGCCGGGAGCGGACCGGCCGGTTTTGGCTACCGCTATGCAGATAGCTGCCGTTCTGCATCCGATCCCAAGTCAGCCGGTCACCCTGGCGCTTGATCGATCCTGAGATCGGACGAACCGGCTTGAGTTCGGTTGCATGGTCGGGGACCCCGCGGCCTCGTCCTTAGCGCCCCAAGCCTAGGCCAAATGCGACCGTGAAACTGCAGATGGTCATAACGGCGGCTGCGAGCCACCGCCGGGACAGGCACGGGAACGGCAATTCCATGCCGTCCCGCGACGGGGCATCAGGCGACCGTCAGTGTGCTTCCGCAAGTGCTACGGCATCGGGCCCCGCGGGGAACCGAAGCCGGCCGCTTGCATCATGCACGGCGTTCCAGACGCCTTCGGCGACATCGTTTTCCCGGGTCGTCAGCGCCGGCGCGGCAAAGCCTTCCATGATCGGCCTGGCGAAATCGGCATACTCGCCCGGGAGCAATTGGTCGAAGGGGATGATGGCATTCGCGCCGAAGTTGGTGGTCGGCGCGTAGCCGGGCTCCACCAGCTTCACCGAAATACCAAAATAGGCGAGTTCATGGGCGAGCGAGCCGGTGAAGCCCTGGATCGCCTGCTTGCTCGCGGTATAGGCGGCAGCCAGCGGGAACGACCCGAGCGTGACGCTCGAGGTCACATTGACAATGATGCCCGAGCGGCGCGCGCGCATCTGCGGGATAACCGCCTGGCACATCGCCATCACGCCGATCGTGTTGGTCTCGAAGATCTGGCGCACCAGCGATATCGGCGTCACCTCGAACGCCCCGACCGCGCCGATCCCGGCATTGTTCACCAGCACATCAATCGGACCCACGGTTTCAATCAGTGCTGCGATGCTCGCTTCGTCGGTGACGTCAAGCGGCAAAACCCGCAGGCGGCTGGTATCGCCAGCGAAGCTGGCCGCCTCGGGCCGCCGCATCGTAGCGATCACGTTCCAGCCCTGTGCGAGGAAATGCTCGGTGATCGCCTTGCCATAGCCTGACGAGGTTCCGGTAATGAGGATGGACTTGGTCATGACAGTCTCCTTGGTTTCGATACCCAAGGAGATAGCCAGAGCGACGGATACGATCTATAAGCATGAAGCCACGTTTATTTATGGATCGTCCAGAAACATGGATCCGCTCAGCGATATGATCGCCTTGTTGCGCCCGAGCGCCGCGGTGTCGAAGCCGATTTCAGGCAGAGGCCGCTGGGCTGTTCACTATGACGCGCACGACCTGCCGGGCTTTACGATCATCCTCTCGGGTCAGGCGTGGCTGACCTTCGATGGCAGGGAGCCGCTGCGTCTCGCTGAAGGAGACTTTCTCTTGCTGCCGACGACGCCCGCATTTTCGCTGGCGAGCGCCCCCCATATTGCCGGAACGCCTGTCGCGCCGAGTGACAAACCCGTCCGGCATGGCGATCCCGATGGTGCGCCCGACTTCATCGCGTTAGGCGGGAGCTTTGTGTTCGAGCGGGTGAACAGCTCCCTCCTGCTGTCGCTTCTGCCCGAGCGTATCAACATCCCGGCATCGGAAGGCCGCTCGACGCGGTTCGGACGATTGACCGATCTCCTCGCGGAGGAATGCGCCACCGATTATCCCGGCAAGGAGCTGATCATTCAGCGCATGCTGGAGGCCTTGCTGGTCGAGGCGCTGCGCTGGCGCAGCCTCGGCGACGAGGTTGTACCGGCAGGCCTGTTGAGCGGGATGCAGGTCCCGGCGGTCGCCCGCGCGCTGCAGGCGATCCATGCCGATGTCCGCGCCAGCTGGACAGTGGCGGACCTCGCGAGCATCGCGGGCATGTCGCGCTCTGCGTTCTCGGCCCGGTTCGGTGAGGTGCTGGGATGCGCGCCGATCGAGTATCTGATGCGCTGGCGCATGGCGATCGCAAAGGACGCGCTGACTCGCGGCAACAAGACGCTCGATCGGATTGCAGAAGAGATAGGCTACGAGTCGGCCAGCGCCTTCAGCACTGCGTTTCGTAAGCGCCTCGGGTGCCCGCCCGGCAAGTTCGCGCGCGCCGCAGCCTGAGACCACATTCGAGCGCTCTTGCTGTCTCGGAAAACTAGCCTTTTCGACATCACGTGCTGCCGAAGCAGGGCTCGGACCGAAGCGGCGCGTTCGTCTAGCTAACTAATCTTGGCTCAACGCAAGGCGCCCTCATGGCGGCTATCCGGGGTTGGAAGATTGGCAGCGGACCGGCAGCTCAGGGGCCGATGGCAGACAGTCAGCTGCTGGACAAGAAAATGCCGAAGCGGACCAAGCTCGGTCTCGGTGCGCTCAGGCGGCCTGCGCGAGCAGACTCCGAATGTGCGATCAGCGATTGCCCGACGATAGGTGCCGACCCGTGTAGAGGACTGTACGCCAACCAGGGGGCGCCTGTTTGATTGCTTTCCTATTTAATTCCTGAGCAAGGGCGAGTTCATCGTGCACCGATTAGGTCATAGCTGACAACGCGACATCCACCCGAGCGGCGGTCAAGTTCAAGCAACCTCTCTCCATTAACGCTGAATTGGCGGATGCCAGACACCGGCTCAACGTCCGGGGAATTTGCAGGCACACCGTGCCGTGGTCAGCGCGCCTCCGATACTGATCAATCGGCGTGCGAAGATGCGTTGGTGTCAGGGAGTTCCGGCGCGGTCAATTCAGCGGCAAGGAGACGAAGCGCGTTTCGCCTTGCGCGTTGGTGATCAGGAACACCGCCGATCTGCGGCCCTGATCCTTGAGGGCCTTCATCCTGGCGGGAACGTCGCTGGGCTGGTTGACAGCTTCCTGGTTCATCTCGACGATCGTGTCGCCGGCCCGGATGTGCCGCTCGGCGGCGAGCGAATTTGGATCGACATCAATCACCGGCACGCCCTTCACGGCATCCTTGACGGCAGATCTCGTCCGGCTGGTGATGTCGAGGCTCGATAGTTCCATGCCAAGCACTGTCGGCATGGTCGCGCGCCGCGTGGTCGTGCGCTGCTCAGGCGCAGCCTCGCTGTCATCCGCGTTCAACCGAGCATTCAGCGCATAAGGTGCCACCGGAACGCCCGTCATCTCGTTATGCTTGTAAGACTGCTGGATTTCGTACCACCTGATAAGTGAGGTATCGAACAACCTTCGGGTGACGAGTGCAGGTACACCATTCCAGTCATGTTGCTTGTCGCCGTTCCGGTAGCCCATGTCCTCGTAGAACGCCTGGAGAACGGGACCGCACTTATACAGCAGCTTGTCTTCGAAACTCGGATTGGTCATGACCAAAAGGGCGAGTTGTCCGTAGAGGCCCTTTTCGCCATGCGAGAGGCGCTCCAGATTGGCCGAGGATTTTGACGCAACCTCCGCTTCGCCCTCGAGGCTGTTCCACTCTTTTTTGTCCAGGCCGAGCAACCATGGCATGCAGCGGGGTGCCTGCTCGTTCGTCATGCCCCATGCTTCCATCTGTCCAGTTCCGTTGAATGCCTGACCCGTCGGCCCTCCCTGTTCAGCGATCAATGCGGCGGACTCGACGCTTTCCTGCTCAGCAGGGACAAGCGCGGTATGCTCGAGTTCGAAGACCCGGCCGGGCAGGTTCGCCGCAGTCATGACCGCGACATACTCCGAACCGTCGCCGTTGACATAAAGGCGACCGCCCAACTGCCATCGCCATTTGTCGCGTGGCAACTGCAAAGCCTCTCCTCCGAAGAACGGATGGTTATCGGTCCTGAGGTCGTATACGGACGCCACTTGCATATGGAGCCTGATCTGATGGTCTGCGTCGACCATGGCCTGCCCAAGCCGCACGCCCATATATGTCGGCCCGTAGCCGTCCGGAGCCAGCATCTTCACGACTGGTTCGTCCGGGAAGTCAAAGTTCGGCGCGACCGGCTGCGGCAGGTGGGCGTTGCCGGGGCACGCTGCCCGGCGCTCCTCTGGAAAGCCCTTGCAGGCGCAGACAAAGTCAGCCCCGTCCAGATTGGCCGACAGATCCTCGAAGGAGCAGGCTTCGTTCGTGACGACGCGCATCATCTCAAAAGCGTTTTTCTCTTTCAGGCACGCTTCGAACTCTATCCAAAGCGCCTTGTGTGCGGCGACAAGCTTCGGGTCCGCGTCCGGCGGCGGAAAGTCGTGCAAGCTGGCATTGTTGAGGCCGCGAACCTGGCGGTAGCAGATCTCCACGGCGTCTGCCGCATCCTCTCTAATCCGATGGTCGCGGTATTTCCTTAGGCAGCCATCGACATCGGCGGCATCCCGGGAGGCGATCGTGCAGTAGTTGACGATGGTCCTATCCAGTTGGGCATCGAACTCCAAGAGCTCAGCCGGACGGTCGGGGGTGCCGAAGCCCCGCAGTCGATTTACGAAATCGCCAAAATCCTTTCCGGGCAGGTTGAGCGATTTCAGGGCGATCCCCTCTCCCTTTTTGATCGTGTTCCACTTTTCGACGGCCTCGTCCAACTCCTGCTCAAGGGCGGCGCGGTCTTCGCATTGTCCGCATCGATCCAGTATCGCGCGCAGAGACTGAATGCGGTCTTGGAGCTCGCCGGACGCTTGCAGGTAGTTGCCGACAGCTCTACCAGGCGCAAGCAGTTCACCTGAGTCAGGATCGCGTCCCGTGAACGACTGGGAGTGGACTGGGCCTGCAAAGAAGACGGCGGCCATGGCGAACAGCGCGGCCAACGACATCTTGGCCGACCAGCATCTATTCATGCGGTGTGCGAAGCCGCAATAAGCGGCGATGGCCCCGGCGAACGCGGAGAAAACACGGCTGCCCATGACATCCCTCTTCATCGCCACCGGTCCCAATTACGCTGTTGCCGGCGAGAACCTTCTCTTGGCGACGTCAACTTCGAACAGCCGTGCCGCACGGAGAACGAAATTCGAGAATCAAAGAGGATGATCGGATGGCGCGACGATGCGCAAGTCCGTCTTTTTGAGGAGGCGGCCTGACTTCTACCCGGACTTATGACGCGATCGCTCTACCGGTTGTAGCGGCGGCCAGGATCGTCAACGCCGCAGCTGTTTGAGCCGCCAGGCTGCCCGCGCGGGCCCTTGGGCGCTTCTCTCCACAGGCCGCAAGCACGGATGGGACGCTCAGCGGAACCATCGCCGCAGCCGAAACAAGCGTTTCAATGCTAAAAGAGCCTCGCCCTCCATCCCCCGGAGTGGATTTAAGTAATCGTAGCGGGAGCGGCCGGCGACGAAAATTCCAGCTTCGGCCGGATGATGCAGTTGGGAAGGAAAGCCTTTGAGAGAAAGTGCTCTTGAATTGACAGGAAACCCGCCATGGTCGGAATGTCGGCGACAGGGCAGTTAAGTGCCCGAATTGTCCGACATTCGCACGCTGGATAACAGGTAAGGTCAGACCGGCGACATCGCCTCCAGTCGAAGATTGGTTGCTAGTTTCGTTCTGGAATTGTGGGAATTTGGCGCGCCCGGCAGGATACAAACTATCTGATGGTCGCGAGCCAATTGGGTTTGCATTGTCCGCTTTTAGGGAGCGTCGACTAGAACCTGAACGCCCGACTTGAGGGCGCAACGCGGACGTCGCTAGAGGTGCAGACTCGATGCGAGCCTAAGCCAGAAATATCGTGACCCCGAAAGCATGGCTCATGGCTGTATGGCGTCCCGGGCGGACACGAGGCTGAAGCGGCCAGGGTCGATATCAGTCTGCCCGACTGCGATACCGCTCGTGCAGTGGTAGTCCGTGGCGGGCTCAGCCTTAGCTGCGCCGCCCGCAGGCCAATCCTATTCTTGGTCGTGAGATCGAGCGCGTCGCATCTCAGCCCGCACAGTTGATGTGCCGGTAAAAGGTCTCGACGGGTTCATCGACCGTGTCCACATCGAGGTATAGTGACCGCGGCAGCCTCATCCGAACGCGCTCCTCCAATATCAACGCCACGTCTGTCGCATCATCTGAATCCAAGCGGAGATCCGACTACACCCACAAGAAGCAGACCGGCGGCACGGGCCAGTTCGCTCGCGTCAAGTTCGTGATCGAGCCGAATGAAATCGGCGGTGGTTACGTCTTCGAGAACAAGATCATCGGCGGTGTGGTTCCGAAGGAATACATCCCGGGTGTCGAGAAGGGCCTCAACTCGGTCATGACCTCTGGTCCGATCGCCGGTTTCCCGGTTGTTGATATCAAGGTCGCTCTGATCGATGGCGCCTATCACGAAGTCGACTCGTAGGCGATCGCCTTCGAAATCGCTTCGCGTGCGGCTCTTCGTGAAGGTATCGAGAAGGCCAGCCCGGCCCTGCTCGAGCCCATCATGAAGGTCGAGGTCGTTTCGCCGGGGGAATATGTGGGTTCGGTCATCGGCGATCTGAATTCGCGCCGCGGCCAGATCCAGGGCCAGGACATGCGCGGCAACGCGAATGTCATCACCGCCTTCGTCCCGCTCGCCAACATGTTCTCTTATGTGAACACACGCCTTCACTGGCAGCAAACCGGGCGGACGTAGGTGTTGGCGAAGGTCAGCATACTGTCCTCCGGGATGAGACCGCGGCTCTTCAGCGCTTTCAATGTCTGCTCGCCAGCCTCTTTGCGGTCGAATGTTTGCTTGAGCGCTATGGCGAACCACCCATTGGCGGTGAGAAAGGCTTCTGCCGACACGGAAGAAGTCGCGACCATGGCCCGGGCCGCTTCGATGGTTCGGGCACTGCGGATCTGAATTCGGCGAAAGCCGGACAGCGCCGCATCGAATTGGTCCACCATAATCCAGGTGGCGTGAGCGTAGCCCGTGCTGCCGCTAGCGCGAACCAAATACCAGTCGCCCTCAACCGAAAGAATTTCGAGCGGGATGCCGTTCGCAAGCCGACGTCCGCTCCTAGCTCCAGGGTCAGGCCCGCGTTTGAGTTCGATGTAACCTTTGGGATGTTGCACACGACCCGATCGTGCCCTGGGGATGGCAAGGGACGACAGGGTCTGGGGTGCTGCTGATGTGCTGGGCCGTGGCGCGGTGACCGGGGTGGTCGTCGACGCCGACGAAGCGGCGATCGTGCTGTCCAGTCCAACGACGACCCGATATCTCTCCATCTCGCTAGATGAGAGATAGCGAATGTCATCGGAACCGTACTGTAGCGCCAGTTGCAGCAGCGACGGATCGACGCCCATCTCATTCATGTAGGCCATGATATCCGCTGTCAGCTGCTGGATTGACGACACGGCATCTTCGACTGGCATCGAGGAGGTGTCCGAAAAGGAGCTTCGGTGGACGCCGATCGATCCGGCCATCGCGAGCCGCGCCGCGCCGCCCATAAAGGCCAGAGCACAGGCCGACGCGCATTCGCTTGACCGGACCTGCACGGTAGAGAGGCCGTAGCGGCGGATGAGCCGGCCGAGATCCATCGCCTTGTATGGACTGCCACCCGGCGAGTCGAAAGTCACGAAACGCGCACGGCCTTGGCGCGCCAGCGCCTCGAAGGGCGCGAGGCTATCGGTGAACTCGATCTCTCCACTCACAACGATGAACGTGCCGGCGTCGAGCTCGCGTTCGTCAAAGGTTATGGCTGCCAGCGCGTGCCCTGCCATCGCGCACGTCAAGCCCAATGCGGCGAGCCCGCCCGTCCATGCCCTCACCATGAAGTCCCCCTGTCGAGCGACTATAGCTGCACAACGCTCGATCGGATCAAGGGCATCTCGAACTCAGCGTTAAGACGGCGCCAGCGAGGCGTCTGTCGATTGCCCGTTCGCACGGCCAGCGTCTATCGCCCCTCGACTTGAGGTTGCAGCTGCAACATGCTGATGCCGGGAGGCCGGCGAGTGGGGAAAGCATCAAGACTAGGATGGGTCTTAGCCATGGGCATCGGGTTGCTCTGGTTTGCGGGCCGGGAAAGTTCGCAGCCGCCGCCCGTCGAGCCATCATCGAAAACAGCGGCGCCGGCGATCGCGAAGGCCCCAATAAATCCTCCCGTCGCCAGCCCCGAATACGGGCCGTCCCAGCCAAATCGGCAGACGCCGGCCGTCCCGACTGAACGACTGTATGCGACGACGACTGCAAGGCTTCGCGCGGGACCTGGCACGTCGTTTCCGATCGTGGGACGCGTCACCCCGAACCACGTCGTTGACGCAACGGAAGCGAATGGAGACTGGCGCCGCGTGACGGTGGGAGGATTGAGCGGTTGGGTGCATGCCGGACTTCTGTCGGCGACAGTTGCCGGCTCGCCGCCCACGGCATTGGCGCAACCTCAAGGGTTTGTCGCACCCGCGCCGCCACGACAGCAACCTATCGCTCCGGTTCGTCGTGGCGGCGAGCCCATCCGCGGGCCGTACGTTGGCAGGTGCGATTGCCCCTACGATCTTATGCGTAACGGACGGATGTGTGGTGGCCGCAGCGCTTACAGTCGTCCGGGCGGCCGAAACCCCGTCTGTTACGAGTGACGCATCGACCGGTCACACGCGAGTGCTCGACTGCGTTGACCACTGGCGCGCCCATCGCAGCAGTCCCTTGATCAGCGTCAAGCCGAGCGCGCCGCACATGAAGCCGGCCAGGCTTTCGATGCTGGCTTGCGGGATCGCATGCGCCGACGGGACGTGCCACCAAGCGCTCGCTGCGAGGATCGCGTTGTGAAGCACAGGCCCGGCAGTCGGGCCGACGTAAACCGCCATCAACGCGCCGCCGATATATTCGACGACCCGCTCCCGCCAAGGCTTGTGAGGTGGAAAGATATTCGCGACGAATGCACCCGCTAGGCCGGCCAGAATCGCGGCAGCCTTGGCTATCATCAGCGCGAAGATCTCGTTCTGGTGGCTGCCGCCGCCCTGCCAATCTGCCATGTTGCGCTAGAACCTTTTGGCGGCGCGGCGGGCCCTGCCGGCCTCGCCTTCAATAGAGACTGAAGGGCGACTTTTTCGCGATCTGCGGCGCGGGCCGCAATCGAGGCAGGATGGTGTCGATAGTCGTTCCGGCCGAAGAGGTCTTTCCGAGATAGTCCTCGGGCGCGCTCAGCCCTGCATCGACCGCAAAGCCTCCAGCAAGGTTCAGGATGTCGCCGAACATCTTCGCGCCGTCACCAGCGCTGCTGGCGGCGTCGAGCTCGTAGGGCAGCACGGCGGAAGAGCCCTTCTTGAAGCCGCCGATCTGGCCGATCAGCGAGGCGTCGCGCGCCTGACCGCGCCCGGTCTCGCCGAGCAGATCGCCGAAGGCACGCAGCTGGCCGAGCGCGGCGCCCTGCGCGTCGGTGAACGCCTTGGCCTTGCCGCTCTGCTTCGCGTTCTCGGCCACCGTGATCCCGGACGCCGCAGGCATGATGCCTTGCGCCTGTTCCGCTGCGGCGGCCTGATTGCCGGCGTCCTGCGAAACCTTCTGTCCCTGGAAATAGTCGCCGAGCTGCTGGCCGCGCTGATCCTGCTGGCCGGAGAAGTCTTGATAGCGGTCCTGGCTCTTGACGTTCAGCGCCTGCGCTTCCTGGTCAAGGCCATTCTGCCGGATGCGCTCGGCGGCGAGGGCGTCATTGCGCGCGTTCTCGATCTTGCTCTGCGCGACGGAATTCGCCACGGCGGAACCGGCCGAGAGAGCAATGCCTGCGATGGTTAATGGATCACACGTTTTCAGGGCACTCCTCTGCTATTCGGTCAGTGCAGCCGGCCAACATTGACTGCACTTGCGCCGGGTAGCCCGAACACGCCGCCGCCGCGCTTCTTCATCTCTCGGCGATGGTGCAGCTCCTCAAGCGCGCCGCGCAGCCAAAGCATCTGATGGCCCAGGCCGATGATGCACTGCTCGCTGACAATATCGATGCTCGTCCGCGGCCCCGAATACAGCCGGAACAGGTGTGACGCCGCACCGATGGCGTCCACAATCTGGTCGTGCGGGAGATCGTCCGCGACGCCGTCAATGACAACGGGGATTGTCGCCCCGAGCGCCGTGACGACAGCATCAACGGTATCCCCCGCGAGCTCCGGGCCGGGCATATTCACGCAGGAGACGAGCGCATAGAACGCGTTCGCCATGGAACGCAGCGGCTCGTCTGCGTCCATGACCTGGCGAAATTCCTCGAGCGCGGCGTCGGCAAACTGGACGCGTGTCGCGGCCAAAGCACCGCGGGGTTCCGGGCTCAAGATTTGATCTCCATCGGCAGGTCGAGCGTCGCGATTGCGCGCTGGTCCGCTCGAGCGCTGATCTGATGCCGGTGCCAGGCGATCCCAACGGCGTATTTCGCGATGCGCACGTGATCCCAGAGATCATCGATACGGCCGGCCGATATCCGCGCCTCCGCGCCCGACGGACGGGCGTAATGGACAGCCAGTGACTGCATGGCTCGCAGTCCTTCGTCGCAAGCGTTTTGATCGAAGTCGAGGCCGTGGAGCTCGACGCCGACGCGCGCAGTGGTCAAACCCGCCAAGAGATCATCGCGTTGACGGCCTGAAATCCCGCCGAACAATTGGAATACCGGCCGCAGGTTTTCGAATGAGCGGAACGCCAAGTCTAATACCCACCCGACGTCATCCGCCTCATGCCTGTTGGCGATGCTTGCCAGATAGCCGCCGACGCGCGCGACGTTGATATCGAATTCGATCTCTGCCGCCGACGGCGGAGAAGGCGAAAAATCGTCGCCATCGTCGCTCAGATCTTCGGTCAGGTGTTTCTTCGCGAGCGCGCTCATGGTTCGCCCCATGCAAAAGTGTCGATAGTAAGCATATCCCAGCCGCGATCCGAAAGCAACTTTCAGTTTGATATTGACGAGAGCCGGCAAAGAGCGGAGCATCGACATACAAACGGCTTCGAACTGTATTACATAACGCTGCATTACACTCGACGCGTATTTGACATTATGTCAAAAAGTTACGGATTTCCGGATTTTTATACAGAGATCAGATGCCGGAGCAGCCACAGCGAGCGGAGTGTACCCAGGGGGGGGCGGCCGGGGCGTCGGCGTCAATGATGGCGGGCGAAAGTGGAGGACTACCGAGGATGCGAGCAGATCTGGAGACGAGCAGCCGCTGTGCAATGGCTGCGCTCGACGTGCTGAGCCGTGAGATCGGCCAGCTCAACCTGAGTGCCGAACAGGGGAAGCGGCTGGCCGTCCTGGCGCGCATGACGCGCGAGCACGTCGCTGATCTTTTGCAAAGCGGCGAACTGTCGACTGAGCCTCCAACCGTGGCCCTAGGCTCTGCTCGGGCCAGCTCGAGACCAGATAGCGTCTCGGTCCGCGGCAGCTTGGAGACCACGGCTAGCGAGGCATGGGCTGCCGCAGCGGAGCTGCGGCGCGCGACATCTCCGTCAAATCGTCAGGCCCTCCTCACCAGGCTTCACGACATAGCAGCGGGCGCAACGAACGACCGACTTCGGCGGCTGTGCCTGCAACCGCTGGCCTAGTCGCCGAGACTGACCTCCATATCCGACAGATTGTCTCTTTAGGGTATACCCCGGCGAGTCGCGGCGGCGAGACGCTTTTGATGTCTCATTAGGGTTGACTTGGGCATTCCGAGACGATATCGCTCTATGGTCTAGACCCAAACGAGACATCGGGGGAAGCCATGACGACATACGGATATGCCCGCGTGAGCACCACGGACCAGGACCTCGGCATTCAGGTTGAGGCCCTCCGCCTAGCCGGCTGTGAGTTGATCCGGGAGGAGAAGCGCAGCGGCACATCGATGGAGGGACGGCAGGAGCTTGAGACCCTCCTCGCCTTCATCCGCCCTGGGGACGTGCTCATGGTCACCCGTGTGGACCGCCTCGCTCGCAGCATCGGGGACCTTCAGGATATCGTCCGTACCCTGCGGTCCAAAGGCGCCGCCCTCAAGGCTACAGAACAACCGATCGATACCAGCACAGCGGCCGGGAAAGCTTTCCTCGATATGCTGGGGGTTTTTGCCGAGTTCGAGACCAATCTCCGCCGCGAGCGCCAGCTTGAAGGCATCGCTAAGGCGAAGGAGAAGGGCGTCTACAAGGGACGCACCCCCTCCATCGATCCCGAGCGGGTCCGTGCGATGAGGGCCGAGGGCAAGGGCGCCTCCGAGATTGCCATGGCCCTCGGGATCGGCCGTGCCAGCGTCTACAGGCTACTTGCCGAAGACAACTAGCGAAAGCCATCGACTGCACGCCCGCGCGGGTCGGATGCGCCTGAGCGCTACAATGGGGCTCAGGCGCTTAATGGCGTCACCTACAGGCGCGCCGCCAAGCCGTATAGCGGCAACATCTCCTCGTGCAGACACGCCATCGGGACTACCTACTGTGATGCGAGATTGTCGCGTATTGGCGTAATTTCGTCACGCATCCAATCGGCCATCTGGTTCAGCGGCACACGAAACGCCAGGCGCTCGCCGCCAGTACCATTGGGTTCTCTGTGATAGCCCATCTTATTCGCCGTAGCCCTTCCTTGACGCTCCCACAAGCGCAAGTACGCGGCGCGGTACGGTTCTAGTTCAGCTGGCGTCCCCTCGAAGATGAAATGCCCGAATTCAAGGCCCCCAACCCGAGTGCGGGCGATCGTTCCTGTCGTCATATCTGTAGCTCCAAATTGACCGCTTCCTACGGCGGCTGAGGTGTCCGGAGCTTAGGAAGCCTGCTACAGCGGCCCTCTACGTCTTTGGGCTAGCGCCTTGGACATACACGTAGAGGCTCCGAACGCACAGAGATACAAAATTGGATTAAGCCGCCTCCTAAGCGTGTATATCATCTATTTTATACTACGTAACTGTCAATAAATATTTTATCATTTCCGTCAATGGACAAAATGGACAGAATTGACAGATACAGGATTGCATTTTTTCTGTTATAGATCTGGATTTACTGTACTATCATTCAGGTGACTTAACCGGGGTTCCCTGCAATGAGTTATCTCACTCAAGAGGAAGTGGCTGAGCGCCTTCGCTGCTCGACAACGAAGGTGAAGCGCCTGCGTCTTTCAGGCCGGCTGCCCTTTATCAAAGGTCGGCCTGTCCTAATAGACGAAGCGGATCTGCTGACCTTCATCGCTTCAATGAAGGAAGGCGCCATCGCTCAGCCGGCAGCGCCGGGGAGTTACCAGGTGGAAGTGCCAGCTCGTGGCGGCGCATCGCCATCGGAGACCGGGGCGGCCAGAGCTCAGAGGTTGTGGCAACTTCGCCAGCTTCGCGCTCAGCATGGAAAGCGGTAAAGGCGTCGACCATGGAACGCGACATGGACGGTGCCGCCTTGCTACCCATTGAGGAAGTCGCCGCACGAATACGCCGCTCGGTACGCTCCACGATGAGCCTTTGCCAGCAGCGCCAGCTCGGCTACGTCGTGGGCACGCCTATAATAGTTCGCGAGGATCAGCTTTGGCTCTATCTGATCGAGACGAAGAATGTTCGCCCGGAGGCTTTTGGAGCGGAGCCGCATTCGGAGGGGGCCGCAAGTGCTCTCGCCGCGGCCCGGGCGAAGGTGATAGCCGACCGCCTTGCCGAGATTGAGTACGACGATGCGCGACGAGCGCGCATAACGGACGCCGCCCGCGAGCGGGCTTCGAAGCCCCGCCCGAAGGTGCGACGGCGGTAGTCGCACCCCTCTGGCCCTTGCGCGACTAGCCGAACACGCCAGGGTCGTCCTCATTGAGCGGTTCGTCCGACGGCTCATCGTCGAGCTCAGCGCTTCGGTCCCGCGCACGACGAAGACGCCCGAGGCGTCGCAGCTCGGCGTGCAACTCCGCGGGAGTCATTTCGCTGGGGTCCTTATTGACCGCCTCGGCGGCTGCGCGATCCCGTTGGTTCAACATGCCGGCGATCTCAAGCAAGGTACGCGCGGCCCCGCCCCGAGCCGCCGCGGGCGTTTTCTTGTCTCGGGCGAGATCAACCGCGGCCGAGTAAGCCACCCTCAGCCCTTCTGTTTGGGCGAGATGAGCTATCTCGGCACGGACGCGCGCAGTTTCCGCGTCGTCGAAGCTGGCATATGGGTCGTCATAGTCGATATCGTCGGTCATCCGAATACCCCTTTGTCTTCATCCTCGCGCGCTTCCAAAAGCGCTTGCAGTTCTGCAAGCCGCTCGGCGATAGCGATCTGCTCCGGACTTTTGGGCACCGGCGCCACCGGCGCATCCATCAGCGCGCGGAAGGACGCCGCGTCTCCGCGTTCCCGACGGGCGGTCGCGCGGGCCGCCGCCGATCCCGGCACATGGGCCTTTCTCCAAGCATCGTGCGCGGTTCGCTCTTCTGCGGTCATCGCACGCAGGCGCCTCTCTCGTTTCTTCGCTGCCCGATCGAGATCGCGGAGTTTCCTGTTGAGCTTGTCCATAGCATTGGGACTGCCGGGATCCGGCCACAGGGGTTTGTGCCAGCCCGCACCCTTGGGGGTCCGGCCGCCGTGATGGTAGCATTTGCCGTTAGCCATAGCGGCCTGCTTGCACTGGGCTCCGGTGTGCTTTGCGATTGCCGTGCACCGCGGCGCGGCCGCCCGCCTGGCATTGATCCGGCGAACGGATGCCCGCCCGATCTCTTTGAAACGGGCCGAAGTCGCCCAGGCCCTTTGACTGGGAGTTTGCGGCCGTCGGGGAGAGCGCTTTCTACCAGCCATTGGAAAATGCTCCCTTGAGGTATTGTTGACGAAGCGCCCGACAGACAAAATGTCCATGGCCTCTAACTGGTCTGTGGCCCCACGCGCCTCGGGGGCTGAGCCGACGCCTCCGGCCGGCGCAGCCGGGCTCACCCCGTAGGGGCGCACTTTGCAGCAGATTACTTTGCTGCAGCATAAGCCGTTGAAAACGTTGGGCTTTGCGGCACTTTGCAGCGCTTTGCGCGGCTGTTTTGCGCAAAGTACATTGAGCAAGTAAAATCAATGACTTAGCTCTCACTTTGCTGCGCTTTGCAGCAGATTTCCGCCACTTTGAGCAGCCGATCCGTCGCCACATCACGACAACGAGCCGCCCACTTCGCCCTCTTGCGCCGACAATTTGTCGTGGTCGATGACATAGCCGTAGACGTTGCGGCGGGAGGCGTCCTTCCCAACCACGTCGCTGCGTATCGCGCCGCGGGCCTCCAGCTGCAAAAAGGCCTTCCGAACGTCGTCCTCTGTGAACACGCCGAGATGGTTCGGGCAGCGCGACCGGAGGACGAGCCACGCCCTATGCGCGCTGTTTGGCGCGGTGGAGAGCTTGACGCCTTCGCATTCCGTGAGGGCAAACAGAACGGCCCGCTCCGTCGCGTCCTCTAGGTTGGGTACGCCTTGGCCTGTAGAAAGTGCCGAGGCGGTGGCGGGAGCGTTGCTGAACAGCACGTCGAACGCGCCCCGATGCCACCGGATCTTTAGCAGCCGGCCCTTGGGCCCGTAGTTAGCTTTCATGCCTTCGAGCTCGCGCACGTCGCCCGTGGCCGTGCCCTTCGGATACCGCAGATAGAGACGCGACCGCACGGAATTGTTCCAACCGGACGAGCCGGACGTTCCCTGACCGGATGCCATGCCGCTCAACGAAGGGTGCGCGAGGAGGATGACGGATCGCCCGGAGTTGCCGCTCAGTCCGCCAAGACACGTTTTCACGAATGCGTTGACCTGCATCCGGTTCTGCTCCTCGCCCGCGAACACGTCGGCCAGCGTGTCGAGGATGATGACGTCGGCTTTAAATTCCTCGGCGTCCCTGCGCAGCTGGTGCCAGATGGATTGCTTCTGCATCTTGCCCCCGTTGCGATCCCATACGGCGAGCACGTTGTCCTCCCTCTGACGACTGACGACCCGGAGATTGTCAGCGGTGTCCTCGTATCTGAGATTTAGGGCCTGTAGGATGCTGTTGTGCCGCCGGTGAACTTCGCCCTCGCTGTCCTCGCAGAAGAAGCCCATGACCCTGGCCTGACGGGTCTTCTGGCCAAGCCAATCGATCCCGGCCGCTGCACATATGGCGTACTGATGCATGACGAGCGACTTGCCTGTGGCGCCGTCACCGTACAGCGCGGTCACCTCGCCGCGCGGTATCAGGTCGGCGACCTCCCACTGACGGACAGGGACAGGGACGTCCCGCCACTTTTCAGGATTGATCCACCGGATCGCCTCGACCGGTGCGCCCTTGCCCTCGACGGGCCGCTGGTCCTCGTCCGGAAAGAGCGGCTCGTTGTCGGCCGGGTCGTCGAACCATGCCTCTATCTTCTTTCGCGCCTCGGCGCCGCTCCGTCCAATCCGCGCCCATGCACGGGCCACCTGGCGGGCGCCTCCGTTCGGGGCGTCGTCTTCCGGGTCGTAACTCCCCGATGCGACGACGGCGGGGTGTTCCCACTCGACCAGCTTGCGCGCGAAGTCCACAGCGGTGAAGTCGGCGGCCTCGGCCATCTGACGGGCGAGCGTGGCCACCCACCCGGAACCGCTGGTGTCCTTCGGCGCAACAGCCTTGTTGTGCCGCCACAAGCGCGCCAACCTGTCGTTGCTCCTACAGGCGGCGGCGAAGCGCGCATCCAGATCCTCGAATTCGGGCAAATCTTCCGGGCTGCAGCCGTCACGGCGTAGTGTCGTAGAACGATAGAGCCGCATTGCCTCGTTTTCAGCGGCTCTTGCGGCGTCTTCATCGCGCGTGTCTTGCCGATCGTCCGCGGCCGCCGGATAGGCGCGTCCGAGTTCGTCGACATCGACGCGGCGGTCTGTGCGCTGGAGCAACCGGACCGGGGCGTCCGTCCGCCCGTGTTCACGCTTCTTCTTTGCCGGATGATTGATCGAGCCCGGAAGACCGAAAATGCGGTTTATGTCATGGGTACTGTCGCCGCCGACGCTGCGGGCCAGGGCGCGACCTGTCGCCTCGACCACATCTTGCGCCGTCCGCGCGTTGAGCTTTTCGTTCAGCTTCCAGAGCGCATGGCGCCCGCCGCCGGAATGGACAAGCAGCGACGGCGGCAACACCCCGGAAAGAAGTCGCTCGACCCTCGTCTCGACGTCCGCCTCGGCCTCGCGCAGCGGCTTGCTCTTGTCCAGATCGATATCCGTCGCGATGACGCGGATCTTCGCTATGTCATCCTTGCGGAGCTTTGTTCCGTGCGCCCCGGCTTCTGGCTCGTTTAGCGAATAGAAGACATTCTGCCCGGCCGGAATGCTCCGGAGATAGTCGCGCACCTCACCCCATGAGTTTGGCGGGAACGTCCGGCCTAGGAAGTAGGATGCACCCGGTGGCTGATCCGGCGGCGCGTGGTCGAGGTGATGCCAGCCGTCCGGGTCGAGATGCTTCAGGAAGTCGACGGCAATGTCGGTGTCGATCCCATTGCCGGCCGGCGGCGCTGGAGGGGCCGGCGTTCGAGTATTGCCCCGCCTCGCGGCGAGGATATCGCCGAACGAGGCGCCTTGCTGCAGCCGGACCTCGGCTGTTATAGTGTCATTGCTCATTGATTGAGACCTCTTCGGCCGGTGCGCTCTTTGCGGGAGCGGCCGGCCGTTCCATTTCAGGTGTTGTCGACTACCAGACGAAGCTTTGGCTTGGCCCGCCGTGCCCGGGAACGGCGAGAGGCTTCGCGCTCCGCAATGAGCCTCTTGAGGCTGGAAAGCGTGACGCCCTGGCGGCTGCCATCCGCCGGCGCGAGCGATCCGCGGCGGCGATATTCCCGGATCCTTGAAACGGAAACGCCCGCCAGTTGCGCCGCCTCGGCGATCGATACGCCGCCGGCGGCCATTCCCTCTTTTTCGGTATTCATCGTACTGCGCCTCGCTGCTGGGTATCCAAGGATCAGAGGAGGCGGTCTGCGAAACAATGGCCCTTTACGAGCTCGGTTTCGCAGCCGTTGGCTCTTCGGCCCGCCGACGCACGTACAGCGATTGCAGAGCGGCGATGGCAGCCGCCAGAACCGCGTCGACAGCGGCTTCGCTATCTGTCCGAGCGTTCAGATCTTCGCTGAAGGTCTTCTGATAGAGCGTGAGGAACTCGCCAGTCCGGACGAGTTCGGTCGTCACGCTCTTCACGGACCGGATCGACCGCCGCTCATTGATGATGGCCCATAGCTGTTCAGTCACGCGCTGCTCATGCAGAGACGGGATGAGAAAAGCTCGTACGTGAGACATCGGCGAAGACGCGCTGAAATTGAGCCCCGACATCTGGAGCGCATTCTGGATCAGCAGGTGCCGAACCTTGTCATAGCTGATCCCGGCGCAGCCGGTCGGAATGCCCCGGCTAAGCAGCCTGGCGACATCGGAGCGATCCGGAGCCCCATGCGATAGCCAAGTCGCACTCACGACCTCGCGCACCGTCACTTTTCCCGGCTCATAGTCGGTTGGAGAAAGTCGCGGGCTGAGGTCATCCGTTTCGTCGAGAAAGAGTGCGCGGATGTTTGCGAGCAGGCCGCCCAAGTCATCGAGGAATTGTCTCATGGACGGGAGCTCGGTCACCGCGTCCGGCACACCGCTGGACGACAGATAGCTTTCAGCCATCATTCGCCGTAGCTCCGCCAGGCACTCGAAATGCCAGGATCGATGCTGGGCTTCGGCCTTCGCACGCGCCGCCGGCAGCGAGGCCACCGCCTCTGCCGTCGGCAACCGCTCTACCTGCTTGACGTAGTCCAGCGTCCAGCAGCTGAACCAGAGAAACGACCGATCGTCGATAGTGCGTTTGCTCATGGCGCTGCGCTCACGCGCTTGAGGGTACGCAATCGAGGAATGATCGCTAGGCCACGAGATCGCCGTTGACGCTGTGGTGCAGGGCAATGCGGGTTTCGAAAAGCTCTCTGGAGGCGAGCCTCCTCGGCGATCGGGCCGCAGTTCATGATCTAGCGCCTGCGCTCGTGGTCGACGCCCGTGCTAGAAGCGCGTCCAGATCAACAAACCGGACGAGGGTCCGGCCGCGGAGCCGCACGCGCGGAAGCGTCCCGTCGCGGAGAAGACGCCAAAGTGTTGGTTCGGAAACGCCAAGATACTCGGCGCCCTCACGGATTGGGCAAGCGCCAGCGCGTCCTGGCTGGCTCCGATTGGCTGCAATAGTCATCCCTATCTCCATTCGTGACATCACGTGATGGGAGTGAACAGGGATGGAAAGGAAGATAAAACGGGTCCGAATTAACTTCCTGAAGTTTCATCGATCGGATCGAACCAGAGCCGTGCGTACTTTTTCAAGGCATCCCGAACGCTCCGCGGGTTCATCGGTCGTGGCACCGGTCCGTAGCCCTCGATGCCTAGGCCGTAAAGAACGGCGGGAGCCTGCCTGATCGCCTCTTTCTCGCTTAACTCGCGGTCGTGCATGAGCTGCGTGACCACGTTATGTATTACTTTGATTCTGAGATCGTCGGGCGGCCGCCCTCGTCGCTTTTGAGACTGAGGCTTTCTCAACGAGAACATCCGGCTCAGAGCCAGGGCTGACGGTCCCGCCCGTTCAAAATCATCGATCAATGCGCTCGCGTCCACGTCGGTCAACGCCGCAAGTCCAGCAAGGAAGGCACGGTGGTCAACTATTGGAGAAGCCGGCGGCGCAGACGCCTGTACGGGAGCTGCCGTCGCTCGACGGCCAGCCAGCCACGCGGGGTCGCCCAACAAGTCGCCTAAGGTGGGCCGATCGGACGCCGGACTATCGAAGAGCGCCGCGAGGGCGACTGCAGCGTTCTGAGGCTCCGCGGGATCTTTGGTCATGTGCTCTCGACAACGAATTCGACAACGAAATGCCAAGAACCAGTCGGATGTGCCGTAAGCTATTGATTTTATTGGCGCGCCCTAGGGGAATCGAACCCCTGCTTTCGCCGTGAGAGGGCGACGTCCTGACCGCTAGACGAAGGGCGCGCGGGTCGCTTGCTCAGCGACGCTCGCGATATAGCGAACCGCTCGGCGCTTGGCAAGCGGCGCGCCGCGAATGTCGTGGAGAAGTCAGGGCGTCACGGGCAGCGGTGCGTTGGCGAGAACGGCCCGCCGCAGGACCTTGTTGGACGAAAGATCGATGACGACGATGCGGACCGCACCGCCCGCCTCGAAGGTCAGCGCCAGCAGACGGCCATCGAGCGCCGTCGAGAGAACGCGAGCACCAGCCGGCAGGACGCCGCCGATCATCGTCTCGCCGGCGACAGGCGCAAGCGCGGCCTTGTCTTGGCCAGGGCCAATCTTGTAGATGACGGCAGCGAGCACGGCGATCAGCCCCACCAGAAGCGTCGCGCTCGAAATGACGATCAGCCGCTTCAGGCGCTGGCGGATGCGCTCGACCGCCGGATCGAGCGGCGGCTCCTCGCGCTCGTCATCATCGAGCGAACGGGGCTGCAGCGGATGTGGGGCAGAAGAAGCGCGAACCATGGATGACTTTCCGGACAGCGGCGAGGACATCGTCGACCTCGTGGTCGAAGCCGAGGCAACCGGCCGGCGTCTCGACGCCTGGCTCGCCGCCCGCATCGAACGATTGAGCCGAAGCCGACTCAAGGCCCTGATCGAGGCAGGCCATGTCAGCGTCGGCGGCGCGACCATAGTCGAGGGCAAAAAGCCGGTCAATTCAGGCGACCATGTCCGCGTCACCATCCCCGAGGCGGAGCCGGCCGAACCCGAGGGCGAGGCGATCCCGCTCGACATCGTCTATGAGGACGAGGCGCTGGTCGTGATCGACAAACCAGCCGGCCTCGTCGTGCATCCCGCCGCCGGCAACTGGACCGGCACGCTCGTCAACGCCCTCATCGCCCATTGCGGGGCGAGCCTTTCCGGCATTGGCGGCGTACGTCGCCCGGGCATCGTCCACCGCCTCGACAAGGGCACGACGGGTTTGATGGTGGTCGCCAAGACCGACCGCGCCCATAAGGGCCTCGCCGCGCAATTCGCCGATCACGGCCGCAGCGGGCCGCTCGAGCGCGGCTACCAGGCCATTGTCTGGGGTGTGCCGTCCCTGCCCTACGGCCTCGTCGACGCGCCGCTCGGCCGCTCTCCGACGAGCCGGCAGAAGATGGCGATCGTCAAGCAGGGCGGCAAGCAGGCGATCACCCACTATACGGTCTCGGAGACCTTCGGCCCGGCCTCGGCTCCGATCGCCAGCCTGATCGATCTTCGTCTCGAGACGGGCCGCACGCACCAGATCCGCGTCCATATGGCAGCGCTCGGCCATCCGCTGATCGGCGACCAGGACTATGGCAAGGGCTTCCTGACCAAGGCAGGCCTGCTGCCTCAGCCGCTGCGCGCAGATGTCACGCATTTCCCGCGCCAGGCCTTGCATGCCTGGCTGCTCGGCTTTGAACATCCGGTCACGGGTGAGACGATGCATTTCGAGGCCGAACCGCCGGAGGATCTGGCCGGCCTCATCGCTGGCTTCGAAGCGCTCTAGGGTCCGCAACAAGGGGTCCCGCTTGCTCGCGGCGCAGTCTCGTCCTTGTGATCCCGCGCTGCGGGATGGCCCTGTTTTTGCTGGAATTCGCACCCATATATAGCCATGCGGGCCGTTATGGCCGCATTCGGCGTTGGCTGCTTGCGACGCCGTGAGAGGAAGGGGGTCTCAATGGCTGCCAGAGCAAGTTTGCCGGTCATCGCTTCGGGCGAGGCCGGACTATCGCGCTATCTCGATGAGATCAGGCGCTTTCCAATGTTGGCCCCGGACGAGGAATATATGCTCGCCAAGGCCTACAAGGAACATGATGACAGGAACGCCGCCCATCGTCTGGTGACGAGCCATCTGCGCCTCGTTGCCAAGATTGCCATGGGCTATCGCGGTTATGGGCTGCCGATTGGCGAGGTCATCTCCGAGGGCAATGTCGGCCTCATGCAGGCCGTCAAGCGGTTCGAGCCTGAAAAGGGCTTCCGTCTGGCGACTTATGCCATGTGGTGGATCAAGGCTTCGATCCAGGAATATATCCTGCGGTCGTGGAGCCTTGTGAAGATGGGCACCACGGCGAACCAGAAGCGGCTGTTCTTCAATCTCCGCAAGATGAAGAGCCAGATCCAGGCGCTCGACGAGGGCGACCTCAAGCCTGATCAGGTCCAGCAGATTGCGACCAAGCTCGGCGTCACCAACGAGGACGTCATCTCGATGAACCGCCGTCTCGGCGGCGACACCTCGCTGAACGCGCCGCTCCGCGCCGATGCCGAAGGCGGCGAGTGGCAGGATTGGCTCGTCGACGATAGCGAGAGCCAGGAGACGGTTCTTGCCAATCAGGAAGAGGCGAGCAACCGCCGCAAGCTGCTGAAGGACGCGATGGGCGTGCTCAATGATCGCGAGCGCCGCATCTTCGAAGCGCGCCGCCTCGCCGAGGAGCCGATCACGCTGGAGGAACTGTCGACCGAATTTGGCGTCAGCCGCGAGCGTGTGCGTCAGATCGAGGTCCGTGCCTTCGAGAAGGTCCAGAAGGCCGTCAAGCGCGGCGCACGCGAGCTTGAGCGTGGTCATTCCGATGACGATGAACTGGAACAGGCAAGTCTCTGAGGCACGGTTCTCAAGACGATCTCCGTAGCCGACTTCCAGTTCAATTCATCGAATCCTTGTCCTCACCATCGGAGTGATGACAACATCGTGATCGGCTGCCGGTCACATTACATCGTGCATCCGGCGCGATGATGAATAACCATCGGCTTGGGGCATTTGCTCAGCCGATGGTTCACCTATCGGATGAGCGTCAGTTTAAATCCGCTCTTACCAGATAGGAAAAAGGGTCAATGGCGCGCCCGCGTCGTCGCCTTATTGTCATCGCCGCACTCGACATGGTCGGCTATTCCGAGCTGGTTCAGCGCGATGAACTCGGCACGCTTCGTGAGATGCGTGCCATTTACAAGACGCTTGTCCGGCCCTCGCTGCCCAAATTCGGCGCGCAGATCATCAAGATGATGGGCGATGGCGGGCTCGTCGAGTTTCCGAGCGTTCTCGACGCCGTCGAGTGGTGCATGGGGTTTCAGCTCGCCATGGCCGAGCACAATACCGCTTCCGATCGGCCGCGCATCGAGGTCCGGGCCGCCATCGTCCTCGCCGATGTCATTCTTTCGGATGATGATCGCTTCGGCGCCGCGCTCGGCTTCGCCATGCGCCTCCAGGCGGCGGCGCCTCCCGGCGGGATCGCCATCACCCATTCGGTGCGTTGGCAGCTCTTGGGAGAGCCGGCATCGGCCTTCAAGGCGGTTGGGTTCCTGATGCTGCGCAGCGTGCCCTATCCGGTCGAAGCCTGGTTCTGGGTTCCGCCCGGACGAACTCTCCCCGACATCCAGCCGACGCAGAACCAGATGCTGACGCCAGGCGTGCTCGCTTTGCCGGGCCTTGCCGCGGAACCCCAGGAGGACCAGCGCCCCTTGGTGGCGATCCTTCCCTTCGGCGATCTCTCGCCGGACCACAGCTGCGCAAGCATTGCCGGCGGGGTGACAGAGGAGACAACGGCGACACTCGCCCATGTGCGCTCGATCCGCCTCATCGGCCGTCACTCTCTCGCCGGCGCGCCAGATATGCGCGCCCTCGCCCGCGATCTCGGTCTGCGCTATGTGGTCGAAGGCAGCGTACGCCGCGCCGCGAACCGCATCCGCATCACGGCGCAGCTGATCGAGGCCGAGACCGGCACGCATCTCTGGTCGGGCCGGACCGAAGGAACCTTTGACGATCCGTTCGCACTGCAGGACGAGGTGGCGACCACCATCGCCGGCGCCCTTCATCCGGCCATCCGCACGGCCGAGATCGACCGGGCCCGCCGCAAGAATAGCGACGCATTGCGGGCTCATGATCTCGTCCTCAAGGCAATGCCGCACTTCTGGGCCCATCGGCGCGAGGACAACGCGGCTGCCATCCGCCTGCTCGACGAGGCGCTCGCCACGGATCCGCGCTCGGGCCAGGCCTTGGGGCTCAAGGCCTGGTGCCTCAGCCAGGAGGTCACCTATCTCTGGTCGGACGACGTCGATCGCGACAAGCGACTGGCGCTCGCCCTCGCGCAGAAGGCGGCCGAGATCGCAGACCCGGATGCGCTCGTCCATGTGATGATCGGCGCGACCTTGTCCATCCTCATGGTCGACCAATCCGAGGCCCGCGTTCACATCGAGCGGGCTTTGGCGCTCGATCCGACCCTGGCATGGGCCTGGACGCGGCTCGGTTTCATCCAGGCCTATTCCGGCCAGCCGCGCGAGGGTCTGGCCAGTCTGCGCCGGGCCATCCTGCTCAGCCCCGAAGATCCGGTGCGCTTCAACGCCTATGCCGGCATGGCCACCTGTCTTTTCATGCTTGGCGACTATGCCGAAGCCGCCCGGGAGGCGCGCCAGGCCCTCGATGCACGGCCGGGCATGATCTGGGCCAATCGCCTCCTCGCCACCTCCGCAGCCCTCGCCGGCGACATGCCGCTGGCCCGGACCGCCATTGCCCGGCTGCTCCAGGAGCGACCGGGCATGACGCTCGCCGAAGTTCGGCGGGCCGTCCACAATCTGGGTGGCGCCGAAATGGAGCGCTATATGGAAGGCCTGCGCATCGCAGGTCTTCCGGAGGGGTGAGCCGCGCTCAGCGCGGCGCAATGGCGTAGCTTTCGACCGGCGGGATCGTGACGAGCAGGCCCTTGTCCTTCAGGAAAGCCGCGAACCGGTCGTAACGACCAGGGTCGAGCGCCGCAGGACGCTTGGCGAATCGCGGCAGCGTATCGGCATAGGCGGTTCGGTTCAGCTTGTCGTCGAGATCGGGATGCGCCTTGAGAAACAGCGCCAGCCCCTCCTCAGGATGATTGGTCAGGAAGATCGTCGCCTCTTCGACCGAGGCGATAAAGCGGGCCATGCGCGGGTCGGTGGCGAGGTCTTTTCGCGTCACATAGATGAGCTCGTCATAGGGCGGCACGCCATGCTCTTCCGGGAAGAAGGCAATGCCGGTCTTGCCTTCAAGCGCAAGCTGCGTCAGCTCGAAATTGCGATATCCGTCGATGACCGCGTCGACTTGGCCCGACATCAGCGCCGTTGTCAGGTTGAAATTGACATTGACCATCTCGACGTCCTTGGCAGTCAGCCCGGCGGAACCGAGGATGGCGCCGATATAGGCGTCCTGCAGGCTCGCGACCGAATAGCCGACCTTCTTGCCCTTGAGATCGGCCAGCGTCTTGATGGGGCCGTCCTTCAGCACGATCAGGCAGTTGAGCGGCGTCTCGACCAGAGTGCCGATGCGGACGAGTGGCAGGCCTTCCTTCACCTGCAGCATCAGATCGGGCTGGTAGGTGACGGCGATATCGGCCTGCCCGGCTGCGACGAGGCGCGGCGGAGCGCTTGCATCCGCCGGGGCGATCAACTCGACGTCGAGATCGTGCCGGGCGAAGAAACCGCCCTCCTTGGCCACGACCAGCGGCGCGTGATCGGGATTGACGAACCAGTCGAGCAACACGGTCATCTTGTCGGCGGCCATGGCCGGCATGACCGGCAGCGCGAGGGCAAGCGCCAGGGCAAGCATTGCGCGACGAAGTATCGGTCTCATCGAATTGTCCTTTTTGGGGGGAGATCAGGTTCGCGTTTCGGGCGCCCATGGTGCGATGTGGCGCGTGAGGGCGACGACCAGAGCGCGCACGAGTAGTGCCATGACGGCAAGGAGCGCGAGGGCGGCAAAGACGACATCGGTCTGCGCGCGTCCGTTCGCCATCAGCATCGCGTAGCCGAGCCCCGAGGAGGCACCGACCCATTCGCCGATCAGCGCGCCGACCGGCGCATAGACGGCCGCGACGCGCAGGCCCGAGGCCAGCGCAGGGAGCGCGCTCGGCACGCGCAGCAGGAACAGCTCCTGGTCATGGCGCGCCCTGTGCAGCCGGCCGAGATCGATCAGGCTTTCATCGGTGCGCGTGAGGCCGTCATGAAAGGCCGAGGCGACGGGAAAGAAGATGGCGATCGTCGCCATGACAATCTTCGAGCCGATGCCGAAGCCGAACCAGAGCACGAGCAGCGGCGCGATCGCGAAGACAGGAAACGCCTGCGTCACCACGAGCAGTGGCATCAGCACCCGCCCGAGCGGCGGCATCAGCATCATCGCGAGCGCGAGCAACACGCCGGCGATCGAGCCCGTGATGAGACCCATGATGGTCTCGGTCAGCGTCGTCACGGCATCGCGCGTCCAGAGTTCCGGCCGCGACACCAGCGCCTGCCAGACCTTCGCCGGCGGCGGCAGCATGAAAGGCGGCGGCGCGAAGATGACGATCACCGCCTGCCAGATCGCGACGAGCGCAACCGCGATGGCGAAACCGCGCAGCAACGGCGCAAATACGAGGGATGATGGCGATTGCTCAGCCAAGGACGACCAGCCCTTCCACAAACGGAATGAGCCACGCGTCGGCGATGAACGAGCCAAATGGACCAAGCTTCCCGTCCCTTCGCCGGCATGACCCGGATCAGGTTCGAAGGGTTCGGCCCTTGGCCATCTCAGCTCGCGTTCGCGAACACCCCTCGGAATGGCCGGAGCATGGCCGAAGCCTCCGCCAAGCGCAAGGGGCGGAGAAGGTGTTCCAACACCGCGAAAAGCAAATCGCCGCCGAGCGAAGCGTTCGGCGGCGACAGGATCGAGCGGTAGGAACGGGATTACGCGTCAGCAGGAAGCGGGGCGGCCCATGCAAGCCGCCCGCCCCGTCAATTGCCCCAGGCCGCTAGCGCCTTGTCGAACACGCGTTGGCCAGGCGTCCCCTTTTCGAGGGTGAGGATCGCGCGCTGGTCATTGTTGTAGACGAGCGGAATGTCGATCCAGTTGCGTTCCTTCATCAGCGCGATGTTCTGCGCCATCGGTGCGCTGTCATTGGCGAAGGCAATCCAGAAGAAGCCGTCCGCGACCTTGGCGGCGGCTCCGTCGAGCGGAACGCCGCGCGCCTCCTCGGTCGGCTTCATCACGAAGGCCGGCACCGCCTTGACCCCGCCGCCCGGGAAATCGGCCGGCGTGTCGATGATCACCTCGACGAGATGGCTCGCCGGCAGCGCGGTGTCGTTGTTCTTGCGGATATTGACCGTCACCTTCATCTGCCGGTCCGGCACGTCGACATTCGCGACGATCTGCGGGCCATTGGACGAATCGGCCTCGAACTTCCACGTCACGGTCGCCTGCAGCGCCGTCACATTGGCGCTGCCGCCGAGCGGCTGTTCGTAGAGGATCGCCTTCTGCGCGACCAGATCGTCGCCAGGCGTCGCAGCGTTGTCTGCCTCTGATGTCGGCGCAGTAGCCGCGGGCGCCTCGGCAGCCGCTTCCGGCGCGGGCGCCGGGGCAGCAGGCGTGGGTTCGCTCGCTTCATTGCTTCCAGGCTGCACCACGCCAGCCAGCGGATCCGGCTCGGAGCCTTCGGCCGGCGGCTCGGCGGTGACGGTGCGGACGGATTTCGGCGCTTCCTCGGGTGGTGCATCACCGAGACGGTCGGCATTCTTCGAATTCGCCGCGTCGGGAGCCGGTTCGGTCTGCGCCGCCGGCGTCGATCCCTTGTCGGACGAAATCAGGTCGCCGACGACATCGCCGACTTTCGCGCGCTGCGACCAGGCGAGCGCCGCGATGCCCCCGAGGATGAGAACGGCGATGACCAGGATGATGATAATCGCCGGACCACGCGAGGGCTTGGCGCGCTCGACAGAGGCGACAGGCTGCTCCTTGCGGGGACGGCGCTCGCGCCGTTCGCGGCGCGGCGGCTCTTCGTCTGCCGCAAGCAACGCCTCGGAATCGCTGTCCTCGGGCCATTCGGCACGCTCATCGGCCGTGATGGGCGCGACATCGACCGGCTCGGACGAGGTCTGCTCGGCCTCGTCGTCAAACCGCGGCTCCTGACGCGGCGCCCTCGGATTTCGGCGCGGCGCTTCCGCGACCGGCTCGTCCTCGGGCGTCCATTCCGGAGCAGCCGGCGGCGCGACGCGCGCCGCGCTGCGGCTTTGTACGGGCTCTCCAGACGGAACGATATTGCGAGCCGCCGTAGCACGCGCCTCCCCGGAACGCGGCTCCGGCGCCCGGAAATCGGGCGGCACTGGCGTCGCGCGCGGCCGTGGAGGCGCAGGCGGCGGTGCGGCCTCGGCTTCGCTCTCTTCCTCGGCGAGGCGCATCGCTTCGGCGGCCATCGCATCGGCCGCGGCGGCAGCGGCGCGCACGCGCGCGGGCGACGGCCCGGCCGCGGTCATCGCTGCCTCGCGCTCGACACGGCGGATCGCGTCCTCGAGCTCCAGGCGCTGCTTGGAGATCTCGGCCGTGGTGAGCGGCGGCGTAATCGCCTTCAACTGGCCGAGCAGGGCCGAGCGCGCCTTGTCATAGATCGACCGGCGAACGTCGGACGCTTCGTGTTCAAGCCCGCCGACGGCCCTCTTCAGTACGACGTAATAGTCGGTCATCGTTCCATTCTGCTAAGCGGTGCGTCCGGACCGGCGCCGACTTTCGTCAGGCTCAGTCCTGGAACGGATCCTGGACGAGAATCGTGTCGTCGCGCTCGGGGCTCGTCGACAGTAATGCAACGGGCGCGCCGATCAATTCCTCGACATGGCGCACATATTTGACGGCCTGAGCCGGCAGGTCGTTCCAACGCCGTGCCCCGGCGGTGGAATCCTGCCAGCCTTCGAGCGTCTCGTAGATCGGCTCGACTCGCGCCTGCGCCGCCTGGGCGGCCGGCAGGTAGTCGATCTCGCGACCATCCAGCCTATAACCCACGCAAATCTTGATTTCTTCAAGGCCGTCGAGAACATCGAGCTTGGTCAGCGCAATACCATGGATGCCCGAGGTGCGCACGGTCTGTCGCACCAGCACGGCATCGAACCAGCCGCAGCGGCGCTTGCGTCCCGTGACGGTGCCGAACTCATGGCCGCGCGTGCCGAGGAAATCGCCGACTTCCCCCGTCTGTTCAGTCGGGAACGGGCCCTCGCCGACGCGAGTCGTATAGGCCTTGGTGATGCCGAGGACATAGCCGACGGCGCCCGGACCGACGCCCGAGCCGGTCGCGGCCTGGCCTGCGACGGTGTTGGACGAGGTTACGAACGGATAGGTGCCGTGGTCGATATCGAGCAGAGCCCCCTGCGCGCCCTCGAAGAGAATGCGCTTGCCGGCCTTGCGATGCTCGTCCAGCAGCCGCCAGACTGAATCCATGAACGGCAGCACCTTGTCGGCGACCGAGGCGAGTTCTTCATAGAGCACGTTCGCATCGATCTCGGCCTGGCCGAGGCCGCGACGCAGCGCATTGTGATGCGACAGCAGGCGCTCAATCTTGTCGCGCAGCACGTCGAGATCGGCGAGATCCATGACGCGGATGGCGCGGCGGCCGACCTTGTCCTCATAGGCCGGGCCGATGCCGCGCTTCGTGGTGCCGATGCGCGTGCCGGAATTGCTGGTCTCGCGGAAGGTGTCGAGCTCGCGATGCAGCGACAGGATCAGCGCGGCGTTCTCGGCGATGCGCAGATTGTCCGGCGAAACGGCGACGCCCTGTGCCGCCAGACGCTCGATCTCTGCCACCAGCGCATGCGGATCGACCACGACGCCATTGCCGATGACGCCGAGCTTGCCCGGACGCACGACGCCCGAGGGCAGAAGGCTCAGCTTGTAGCTGACGCCATCGATCACCAGCGTATGGCCGGCATTGTGCCCGCCCTGGAAGCGCACGACGACATCCGCCCGCTCCGACAGCCAGTCGACGATCTTGCCCTTCCCTTCGTCGCCCCATTGCGAGCCGACGACGACCACATTCCCCATGAAACGGCCTCTTCGCCCCTTCGGGCGCCCTTCGGGATATCCTGACATGCCGCGCCCCGGCACCGGGCCGGGGCGAAGCGCGCGAACCTTATATCGATTCCGTTCCGGCCGCGCGACCCCTGCCGGCGACCGTCACGAAACTGCCTCTCAGAACGAGAGGCGCTTGGCCTGGACGACGCCTTCGAGCGCGCTGACGCGGCCGATGACGCTGTCCGAGATCGCCTCATCCACCTCGACCAGCGCGATCGCATCCTCGCCTGCCGCCTGGCGGCCGAGATTGAAGGTGGCGATGTTGATGCCTTCGGCTCCGAGCAGGCTGGCGAAGCGGCCGATGAAGCCGGGCTTGTCCTTGTTGGTGACATAGAGCATGTGGCGGCCGAGCTCGGCCTCCATGTTGATGCCCTTGATCTGGATGATGCGCGGCTTGGTGTCGGCAAACACGGTGCCGGCGACCGAACGCTCCTGCCGCTCCGTTGTGACGGTCAGGCGGATATAGTTCTCATAGGCGCCCTGCTGCTCGCGGCGAACCTCCTCAACGGCAATCCCGCGTTCCCGCGCGATCGCCGGCGCCGAGACCATGTTGACCGTCTGCAACTGCGGACGAAGCAAGGCAGCAAGCGCCGCATTGGTCAGCGCCTTGACGTTGAGGGCTGCGACATCACCCTCATATTCGAGCTTGATCGCCGTAATGCCGGTCTCGGTCAGCTGGCCCGCGAAGGAGCCGAGCTGGTCGGCGAGCTTGACGAACGGCGTCAGGCGCGGCGCTTCCTCGGCGGTGATCGACGGCATGTTGAGCGCGTTGGAAACGGCACCCTTCACGAGATAGTCGGCCATCTGCTCGGCGACCTGCAGCGCGACATTCTCCTGCGCCTCGGTGGTGGAAGCGCCGAGATGCGGCGTCGCGATGAAGTTCGGCAGGCCGAACAGCGCATTCTCGGTCGCCGGTTCCTCGACGAAGACGTCGAAGCCGGCACCGCCGACCTTACCGGACTTCAACCCCTCGGCGAGATCGGCCTCGTTGACCAGACCGCCGCGGGCGCAGTTGATGATGCGTACGCCATCCTTCATCTGCGCGATCGCCTTGGCGTCGATGATGCCGCGCGTCTTGTCGATCAGCGGCGTATGGAGCGTGATGAAGTCGGAACGGCGGAACAGTTCCTCGAGCTCGACCTTCTCGACGCCGAGCGCGACGGCGCGCTCATCGGAAAGGAACGGATCAAAGGCGATGACCCGCATCTTGAGCCCGACGGCGCGGTCGGCGACGATCGAGCCAATATTGCCGCAGCCGATGATGCCGAGCGTCTTGCCCGTCACCTCGACGCCCATGAAGCGGTTCTTCTCCCACTTGCCGGCCTGGGTCGAGGCGTTGGCCTCGGGGATCTGGCGCGCCAGCGCGAAGATCATCGCGATCGCATGCTCGGCCGTCGTGATCGAATTGCCGAAGGGCGTATTCATCACGATGATGCCCTTGGCCGTGGCGGCGGGGATGTCGACATTGTCGACGCCGATGCCGGCGCGGCCGATGACGCGGAGGTTCGTCGCGGCCGCGATCACCTTCTCGGTCACCTTGGTATTGGAGCGGATGGCAAGACCATCGTAGTTGCCGATGATCTCGAGCAGCTTCTCCTTGTCCTTGCCGAGGTCCGGCTGATAGTCGACCTCGACGCCGCGATCCTTGAAGATCTGGACGGCGGTCTTGGAAAGCTTGTCGGAAATGAGAACGCGCGGTGCCATGATGAGGATTTCCTTGCGCATTGCCTGAAGACCCCTCGCCTGTCATGCCCGGGCTCGACCCGGGCATCCAGTCTCCGCCTGCATCGCGGTCAGGCTGGATTGCCAGGTCAGGCCCGGCAATGACCGAAGGGGAACGAACTGCGAAACTCAGGCGGCCTTCTTGAGGCCGGCCTTCTGCGACTGAAACGCCCAGTCGAGCCACTCGGTCAGGATCGCGAGATCCGACGCCTCGATGGTCGAGCCGGCCCAGATCCGGAGACCTGCCGGCGCATCACGATAGGACCCGATGTCATAGGCGACGCCGGCCTTTTCGAGCGCCGAAGCAATGCCCTTGGCGAACGCCGCCTGACCGTCCGCATCGAGCGCCTTCACGGCCGGATCGGCGATCACGAGGCAGACCGAGGTGTTGGAGCGTGTCTTCGGCTCGGCCGCCAGGAATTCCGCCCAGTCGCTCTTCTCGACCCAGTCGGCGAGCACCTTGAGATTGGCGTCGCAGCGCGCGGCGAGACCTTTGAAGCCGCCGATCGACTGCGCCCAGGTCAGCGCGTCGAGATAATCCTCGACCGCCAGCATAGACGGGGTGTTGATGGTTTCGCCGACGAAGATGCCTTCAATCAGCTTGCCGCCCTTGGTCATGCGGAAGATCTTCGGCAGCGGCCATGAAGGCTTGTAGCTCTCGAGCCGTTCGACGGCGCGCGGCGACAGAATGAGCATGCCATGCGCTGCCTCGCCGCCGAGTACCTTCTGCCAGGAGAAGGTCACGACATCGAGCTTCGGCCAGTCGAGATCCTGCGCAAAGGCGGCGGAGGTCGCGTCGCAGATCGTGAGACCGGCGCGGTCGCCATCGATCCAGTTGCCGTCCGGAACGCGCACACCAGAGGTGGTGCCGTTCCAGGTGAAGACGACATCGCGGTCGAAATCGACCTTGTTGAGATCCGGCAGCTTGCCATAGTCAGCGGCGAGCGTCCGGACATCGGACAGCTTCAGCTGCTTGACGATATCGGTGACCCAGCCTTCGCCGAAGCTCTCCCAGGCGAGCACGTCGACGCCGCGGGCGCCGAGCAGCGACCAGAGCGCCATCTCGACGGCGCCGGTATCGGACGCCGGCACGATGCCGATGCGGTAATCCGCCGGCACGCCGAGAACCTCGCGGGTGAGGTCGATCGCCTTCTGGAGCTTGGCTTTGCCGATCTTGGCCCGATGCGAGCGACCGAGCGCCGCATCCTTGAGCGCTTCAAGCGACCAGCCGGGTCGCTTGGCGCAGGGGCCGGAAGAATAGTTGGGATTGACCGGCCGGGAGCCGGGCGTCGCGAGATCTGCCATTTAATCTACCCTCTCAGATAGCAGCGCCTCGTTGGGGAGGCGTGTCCCGCCGTGGCTGTTACGCGGGCCGGAGAGGGAAGTCAACGAGCCGCCACGCCGCACCAGCGTCGCATGCATCACAATGACGAAAGGCGCGCCCTTGCGGACGCGCCTTTCCTTGATCGATCGCCGATGCGCTCAGTAGAAGTTATAGCGCAGACCGAGGCGAACCTCGTTGGCCGAGATGTTGTCGTAGTTGATCGTGCCGCCGCCGCCGGCCGGAATATAGCCGGAAACCGCATCGCCGAGATTGAGATAGCGATAATTCAGGTCGACCGACACGTTCGGCGAGAAGGCATAGGAAACGCCGGCCATGAGGGCATAGGCGAAGTTCCAGTTGCCAGCGCCGTCCCAGGTTCCGCTGACGCCGTTCGGATTGAGGTAGCCGATATCCGTCGTCTGCAGGTAGGACGTGCCGATGCCCGCGCCGACATACGGCGTGAAGCCGGACCAGGTGCCGATATCGACGTAGCCGTTGGCGAGGAACGTCCAGGCGTCGATGTTGCCGGTCTCGATCGTGTGACCGACGCCGCCGCAGCCGCCGCAATAGCCTTCGGCATAGGTGCCGGCCTGGAACTCGTAATCGATGGTGGCGTCGACACGGAAGTGGTCGTTGAAGCGATAGCCGGCACCGAGACCGATGATGCCGGTATTATCGAGCGTGCTGTTGTTCCAGTTGTCGACATAAGTATTGGTGACGAAACTGGTGCTCGGATTATTGTACCACTTGTATCCGATATCACCGCGCAGATACCAGCCGCCCGTCGCGATGACCGGCGGGGCCGGCTCGACATAAGGCTCGGGCATGTCGGCGGCCAGCGCGGCCCCCGATGCGGTAAGGCCCGCCCCAAGCATGGCGGCGAGCGTGATTGTCTTCACGAAATGCATGGAAGTCTCCCCGGCATCGACTGGATCGAGGCCAAGCCCGATCGATACAAAATCACCGAGGATGAATCTGCCGGAGAAGCTTTAAGAACAGATTAACTACGTCGCTTAACCACGGCGGTTTACGTTACTCGCACGTTAACATCGGCCAGAACGGCGAATCGCCAATCCGGCCAATCGCTTGCCGCAATCAGCCGGTGGCCGCAGCGCAAAACGCGCCGGGGGCCATCTCAATAATCATGAAGAAAACGATGCGGATCTGAAGATCAGTTCATGCCGACGAACTGATCATCGAAAGCATATCCTGAGCCACGTACGGTTCGGATCGGATCTTTGACCCGCCCGCGATTGACCGCCTTGCGCAGACGACCAATATGAACATCGACGGTGCGCTCATCGACATAGACGTCGCGTCCCCAGACGCCGTCGAGAAGTTGCTCGCGCGAGAAAACGCGGCCGGGGCTTTTCATCAGGAACTCGAGCAGGCGGAACTCGGTCGGCCCGAGCCGCAATTCGCGCCCCGAGCGGCGGACGCGGTGCGTCTCGCGATCGAGTTCGATATCGCCGGCCCGAAGCAGCGAGGCGATGACCTCGGGCCGCGAACGGCGCAGGATGGCGCGAACCCGGGCCATCAGCTCGGGCACGGAGAACGGCTTGACGACATAGTCGTCCGCGCCCGTCGCGAGGCCGCGGATGCGCTCCTGCTCCTCGCCGCGCGCGGTGAGCATGATGATCGGAAGCGTGCGCGTCGTGTCTCGGGCCCGTAGCCGCCGACAAAGCTCGATGCCGGAAATGCCGGGCAGCATCCAGTCGAGCAGCAGCAGATCCGGCGCCGTCTCCTTCAGCCGGGTCTCGGCATCGTCGCCGCGCGGCACGACCTCGACCGTATAGCCCTCGGCCTCGAGGTTGTAGCGGAGGAGGAGGCCAAGGGCCTCCTCGTCCTCGACGATCATCACGCGTGGCGTCATCTCGGTCTTGGTGTCCTTCTTCGAGGCGCGCTCAGCGGGTCTCGTAGGAGACGCTGGTCACGCTCGATTCGTCCTGCTTCGGACGGTCCTGCGTCAGCGCCTCGCCGGTAACGACATAGTGCACGGTTTCGGCGATGTTGGTCGCATGATCGCCGATGCGCTCGATATTCTTGGCGCAGAACAGAAGATGCGTGCACAGGGTGATGTTGCGCGGATCTTCCATCATGTAGGTCAGCAATTCGCGGAACAGCGACGTGTACATGCTGTCGATATCGGCATCGCGGCGCCAGACTTCGAAGGCTTGGTTGACGTCGCGGGCAGCATAAGCATCGAGCACGTCCTTGAGCTGGGCGAGCGACAGCTCGGCCATGTGCTCGACGCCGGTGATGAAGCGCTTCGACTGGAACTGGCCATCGAGCGCCAGGACGCGCTTGGCGATGTTCTTGGCGAGATCGCCGATGCGCTCAAGATCGTTCGAGATGCGCATCGCGCCGATCACTTCGCGCAGGTCCAGCGCCATCGGCTGGCGGCGGGCGATGATCATGATCGCCAGCTCCTCGCACTCGCGCTGAACCTGGTCGAGGCGCCTGTCATCGGCGATGACCGAATTGGCGATCGTCGTGTCGAGGCGGGTCAACGCGCGGACCGACAGGTCGACGAGCCGCTCCGCCATGCCACCCATCTCCGCGATGCGGCGCTGGACATCCCTCAATTCGTCGTCGTAGCGGGTAACGATATGTTCCGACATGTCGTCCTCCTGGCGCGGTCCGGCCTCAGCCGAAGCGTCCGGTGATATAATCCTGGGTGCGCTTGTCGCTCGGGGCCGTGAAGATCTTCGAGGTTTCGTCGAACTCGATCAGTTCGCCGAGATACATGAAGGCGGTGTAGTCGGAGACGCGGGCAGCCTGCTGCATGTTGTGCGTCACGATGGCGATCGTGTAGTCGGCCGTCAGTTCGTCGATGAGTTCCTCGATCTTCGAGGTCGAGATCGGATCGAGCGCCGAGCAGGGCTCGTCGAACAACACCACCTCGGGGCGCACCGCGATCGAACGGGCGATGCACAGGCGCTGCTGCTGACCGCCGGAGAGGCTGAGACCGCTCGAATGCAGCTTGTCCTTGACCTCGTTCCACAGCGCGCCGCGCGTCAACGCCGCCTCGACCCGCTCGTCCATCTCGGTGCGCGACAGGTTTTCATAGAGACGGATGCCGAAGGCGATGTTGTCGTAGATCGACATCGGGAACGGGGTCGGCTTCTGGAACACCATGCCGATCCGGGCGCGCAGCAGGTTAAGATCCTGGTTCGGCGCCAGGATGTTGCCGCCGTCGAACAGAACCTCGCCCTCGGCATGCTGCTTCGGATAGAGGTCGTACATGCGGTTGAGGACGCGCAGCAAGGTCGACTTGCCGCAACCCGACGGTCCGATGAAGGCGGTGACCTTCTTCTCGTAGAGCGGCAGGTTGATCGACTTCAATGCGAGGTTGTCGCCGTAGAAGAATTTGAGATTCTTGATCGAGATCTTCTCGGGCAGCGCGTTCTGGAGCGTGGACACGGTCATTTCGACGTCCTCGGGCTAAGGAAGGTGCGCGCCACGATGTTGAGCGCAAGCACGGTGAAGGTGATGAGCAGCGCACCGGACCAGGCGAGCTTCTGCCAGTCGGGATAGGGGCTGAGCGCGAACTGGAAGATCGTCACCGGCAAGCTCGACATCGGCGCGTTGAGGTCGGTGCTCCAGAACTGGTTGTTCAGGGCGGTAAACAGCAGCGGCGCCGTCTCGCCGCTGACGCGGGCAATGGCGAGCAGGACGCCCGTGACGATGCCCGACATCGCGGCGCGATAGGCCACTTTCTGGATCATGACGGACCGCGGCAGGCCGAGCGCCGCCGTGGCTTCGCGCATCGTGTTGGGAACGAGGCTCAGCATGTCCTCGGTGGTCCGCACCACGACCGGGATGACCAGGATGGCCAGCGCGATCGAGCCGGCGATCGCCGAGAAATGACCCATCGGCGCCACGACCACCTCATAGACGAAGAGGCCGATGACGATCGAAGGCGCGGCGAGCAGGATGTCGTTGATGAAGCGGACCACGGTGGTCAGCTTGTTGTGCCGGCCATACTCGGCCATGTAGGTGCCGGCCATGATGCCGATCGGCGTGCCGACCACGACGCCGATGATGGTCATGACCAGGCTGCCCATGATCGCATTGAGCAGGCCGCCGGCGGCGCCGGGCGGCGGCGTCGTTTCGGTGAACACTTCGAGCGAGAGGCCGGCGAAGCCCTGGTAGAGCAATGCCGCGAGGATCAGCACCAGCCAGGCGAGGCCAAAGATGGTTGCGGCGAAGGAGAGCGTGAGCAGCACCACATTGCCGCGGCGGCGGCGGGCGTAGAGCGCCTGCGCTGCGGGTGAGGAGACGGCGGAGTTGCCGAGCGTTGCCATGATCGTTTCGCCTCAGTTGCCGGCTTTGACGTTCATGCGCATCAGGAGAAGCCGCGCAGCCGCCAGGACGAAGAAGGTGATGACGAAGAGGATGAGGCCGAGGGCGATCAGCGAAGACGTGTAGAGATCGCCGACCGCCTCGGTGAATTCATTGGCGATCGAAGCCGAGATGGTCGTGCCGGGCGCCATGATCGAAGCGGAGATCTTGTGCGCGTTGCCGATGACGAAGGTCACCGCCATGGTCTCGCCGAGCGCGCGGCCGAGGCCGAGCATGATGCCGCCGATGACGCCGACCCTCGAATAGGGCAGCACAACCTTGGTCACCACCTCCGCCGTCGTGCAGCCGAGGCCGTAGGTCGCCTCCTTCAACACCGGGGGGACGGTGTCGAACACATCGCGGGTGATCGAGGTGATGAAGGGCAGCACCATGATCGCGAGAATGATGCCGGCCGTCAGGATGCCGATGCCGTAGGGCGGACCCGCGAAGAAGTCCGACAGGACCGGGACCGGCCCGAACAGAGCGATCAGCGCCGGCTGGATCGTCGTCTGGAAGAAGGGGGCGAAAACGAACAGGCCCCAGATGCCGTAAATGATGGACGGGATGCCGGCGAGCAGTTCGATGGCGACGCCGATCGGACGCTTCAGCCAGGGCGGGCAGAGCTCGGTCAGGAAGATCGCGATGCCGATGCCGACCGGCACGGCAATGAGGAGCGCGATGATCGAGGTGACGACCGTACCGTAGATCGGCGCCAGCGCACCGAACTTCTCGGTGACCGGGTTCCAGCGCTGTGTCGTCAGAAATTCGAGCCCGAAGGTGGAGAAGGCCGGGATGGACCCGTAGATTAGCGAGATGATTACCCCGCCAAGCAGGAGCAGCACGGTCAGCGCCGCCGCCAGTGTCAGGCCCCTGAAGGTCGAGTCGCCGACGCGCAGCCGCGCCAGGCGTCGGAGCTTTGCATTGTCGATGCCTGCGGTTTGCAAGCCAGTCATTACGGCGTCCGCCATCTCGATCCCCCGACCCTTATCGAAGGGTCCACGATGTCAACGGTCGGAGGAGGGGCAATGCCCCTCCCCCGGTTCGGCGAAACTTACTTCGCTTCGACGTAGAGCGGCTTGCCGTCTGCGCCCTTGATGTCCTTGGCCCAGGTCGCCTTGATGTTCTCGACGACGGCGTCCGGCATCGGGATGTAGTGCAGTTCGGCGGCGGCCGCGTCACCCTTGGCATAAGCCCAGGAGAAGAACTTCAGCGCTTCGGCGGCGTCTGCATCATCCTTGGGCTGCTTGGGGATCAGGATGAAAGTGGCAGCCGTGATCGGCCAGGACTTGGCGCCCGGCTCGTTGGTCAGGATGATGTAGTAGCCGGGGGTGTTCGCCCAGTCGGCGCTCTCGGCGGCGGCCATGAAGTTCGGCACTTCCGGCGAGACGGTCTGGCCGTCCTTGTTGATCAGCTTGGTGAACGTCATGTTGTTCTGGGCGGCGTAGGCATACTCGACATAGCCGATCGAGCCGACCGTCTGCGTCACGCCGGCGGAAACGCCTTCATTGCCCTTGGCGCCGAGGCCCGTCGGCCATTCCACGGCAGTGGCCGCGCCGACATCGTCACCCCAGGACTTACTGACCTGCGACAGATAGGTCGTGAAGATGAAGGACGTACCCGACCCGTCCGACCGATGCACGACGGCAATGGCGGTCGACGGCAGGTTGACGTCGGGATTGAGCTTCTTGATCGCCGCGTCGTCCCACGACGTGATCTTGCCCTGGTAGATGTCGGCAAGGGTCTGACCGTCGAGCGTGATCTCGCCCGGCTTGATGCCCGGCAGGTTGACGACCGGCACGACGCCGCCCATCACCGTCGGGAACTGGACGAGGCCGTCCTTCTCGAGCTGCTCCGGCTTCAGCGGGGCGTCCGAGGCGCCGAAGGTGACCGTACGGGCCTGGATCTGCTTGATGCCGCCGCCCGAACCGATCGACTGGTAGTTGAGACCGTTGCCAGTCTCCTTCTTATAGGTATCCGCCCACTTGGCGTAGATCGGATAGGGGAAGGTCGCGCCAGCCCCCGAGATATCGGCGGCCTCAGCGGAGCCGAAACCGATGACGGCGGCGACCATGCCTGCCGCAAGTACGATGTTCGTGAGTTTCACGGACCATCTCCCTGATGGATTCAATTTTGTCAGACCAACCTTTTGCCGCAGTGCAACAGGCTGGAACGGGTCGGACCCTAGTGACCTCAGGTAATGGTTCTATGACGAAAGCAATACGCTTTTGTGACAGATCAAGTCGTTGGGATATCTAGACTTTATCCGTGTCGATCCGCTTCGGACCGATCGTCCCGCCAGCGAATTCGACACTGAAGGCAGCGCCGGCCCCAGGCTGGCTTTCGATCACCAATCGAGCCCGATGGCGGTTGAGGATGTGTTTGACGATGGCAAGGCCGAGCCCTGTGCCGCGCGTGCTGCCGCCCGGTTCGTCAGCCCGGTAGAAGCGCTCCGTCAGGCGCGGCAGGTGCTCGGCGGCGATGCCGGGCCCGAAGTCACGCACGGTGGCGCGGGGCCCCTCGCCCGCCGCGCCGGCCTCGAGTTCCACCGCGACGCGGCCGCCCGACCGGCCATATTTGCAGGCATTCTCGACAAGGTTCTGGAACACCTGGACCAGTTCGTCGCGGTCGCCGGCGATCACGACCGGAGCGTCAGGCAGTCGCGATTCGATCGTCACATGCTGCTCGCGCGCCAGCGGTTCCATCGCATCGACGACCCCCTTCAGCAGCCCCGTCAGATCGACCGGCGCTTCCGGCTTCATGTGTGCCTTCATCTCGACGCGCGAGAGCGACAGGAGATCGTCGATGAGGCGACTCATCCGCGTCGCCTGCTCATGCATGATGCCGAGGAATCGTTCGCGGGCGACGGCGTCGTCCCGTGCCGGCCCCTGCAAGGTCTCGATGAACCCGGCCAGGGAAGCGAGCGGCGTGCGCAGCTCATGGCTGGCATTGGCGACGAAGTCGACGCGGATGCGCTCGGCGCGGCGCTGTTCGGTCTTGTCGGAAAACAGCAGCATGACGAAGCCGCTGCGGCCATTGTCCTCGCGCGTCTCGATCGGCGAGAACCAGGCGTCGTACCAGCGCTCGGTCGGCACGCGCTCGACAAATTCGAGCCGCTCGGCCACGCCGCCGGCGGCAACGCGTTCATAGGCACGCAGAAGATCCGGCGCGCGCAGCCGGAACGTCAGCGGATCGCCGGGCCGGATCGGGAATGCAGCTTCGGCGAGGTGATTCTGGTAGCGGACAAAGCCGCGCCGATCGAGAATGACGCAGGGCTCCGGCAGGGCGTCAGCCATCTGCTTCAACCCGGTGTCGGGCCAGACGGAAGGCGGCGCGCGCTGGGCAAGGCGGCGCGGCACGAGGCGCTCGCCGCGCGGCAGCGCCGCGATCATCAGCGTGACGGCGAAAAACAGCAGAGCTGCCGTGTGCAGCGCAAGCGCCGCGGCTGCGACCAGGATCGCCAGCAAACCGACGAAGCCGAGCAGCACATAGCGCGCAGCGCCGAGACGGCCGACCACGCCGCCATCTCCGCCCTGCGCCGATCCGCGCTCCTCACGGTCTGCCGCTTCACCCGCCATGCCTGCGCCCGCCTCCGCGCTTTCCCACTGTCAATTCTGACGAAACATCAGGATCGCATGACATGCGGGACAAACGGATGACGTCTGTGACAGAATCGAAGCCAACATAAAAGTCTGGCGGAGGGCGCTCTCATGGCGAAGGACAGCGAAAAGCGCGAGCGGAAGGGCTCCCGCAACGGCAATGGCAACGGCGATGGCAAGAAAAAATCCGCCAGCCCCGCCGTCTCGGGGCCGCAGCCCAGTTCGGACACGCTGCCGCCGCAGCTCAAACCTGAGACCGACGCTCCCGCTGTCGAAACCAAACATGGTCGCTTCGATCTCGACGATCCGGTCCTTCCGGACTGGATCGAAAAGGCGGCATTCAGTTCTGGCGGCTATCCCTATGACAAGTCGCTGAAGAGCGAGGCCTATGAGGCGGAGCTCATTCCGCTGCAGATCGAGCTGGTCAAGCTGCAAGCGCATGTGCAGACCAAGGGCCTCCGCATGGCGCTCGTCTTCGAAGGACGCGATGCCGCCGGCAAGGGCGGGGCGATCTTCGCGTTCCGCCAATATCTCAATCCCCGCCATGCCCGCGACGTCGCGTTGCCGAAGCCGAGCGAGACGGAGGCCGGCCAGTGGTACTTCCAGCGCTATGTCGCGGAATTGCCGACCGCTGGCGAAATCGTCACTTTCGACCGCTCCTGGTACAATCGCGCCGGGGTCGAGCCTGTCATGGGTTTCTGCACGCCCGCCGAGCACAAGGCTTTCTTGGATCAGGTGCCGCGCTTCGAGAGCCTTCTCGTCGATTCCGGCCTTATTCTCTTCAAGTTCTGGCTCGATATCGGTCGCGAGACGCAGATGAAGCGTTTCCACGAGCGGCGGCACAATCCGCTCAAGATCTGGAAGCTCTCGCCGATCGACTATGCGGCGCTCGACAAGTGGGACGACTACACCAAGGCGCGCGATGCGATGCTCGACGCCTGCCACGCCGAGAGGGCGCCATGGACCATCGTGCTCGCCAATGACAAGCGCCGCGCCCGCCTCAACATCATTCGCCAGGTGCTCTCCAGCGTCGATTATCCCGGCCGCGACATGTCGGTGGTGGGAACGCCCGATCCGCGCGTGCTCGGTTTCGGGCCGAAATTCCTCAGCCGCCGTGGCTGATGTCGAAACCGGGAATGCAACGCCGGCTCGCCATCGCCGCGATCTTCCCCTAATCCTTCGCTCCAGCGAATCATGAGCCATCTCGAAACAGCCCTGCGACGCGCCATAGCTGATCTCGATCCATCGGATCGGGACGCGCGGCGCATGGCGCTCGGCAATGTCCGCGCCTCGATGCTTCGGTTGCTCGCGGTCTATGATCCGCCGCTGAGCGCCGATGCCATCGAGCGCAAGATCGATGAAGTCGACGCCTATATCCGCACGATCGAAGCGGAATTTGCGGCGCCCGTCCCAGAGCCGGCCGAGCCGTCGCCCGCGCCAATCCCGGCGAGCTCCGACTTCGACGAGGAATACGAAGCAGGCGACGAGGACTATGTCGACGAGGATCCTGACGAGGGGCCCTTCGACGAGGACGAACTGGAAGACGAGCCGCTGGACGAGCCCGAGGAAGCTGTCCTCGACCTGGACGAGACGCCGCTCGCGCCGTCTGAGCCAAGCTGGCTATCGGCGAGGAGGCTGGCCCTCATAGCCGTCGGGCTGGTCGCGCTGCTGGCGATCCTGATCGCAGGGCTCTATCTGGCTCAGCGGATGGCACAAGGCAGTGCGACGCCGGCCGCGGTCGAGGAGCCGGCCACAGGCGACACGCCAGCAACTGCTGGCCCGTCGGCCGGCGGCACCGACGCTCTCGAAAGCACCGACGTTCCTCAGGACGCCGCCCCCTCGCCTGCCGAACCCGCGCCTTTGCCGGAGACGGCGGCCACACCGCCGGCCGATGCGGCAGCACCAGCAGCCGGAGAACCCTCCGTACCCGCCGCCACGGCGCCAAGCACAACGCCGCAAGCCGTTGCACCTCCGCCTGGCCCGCAGGCATCCGAGAGCCTGATGCTGTTCGACGGCCATGATCCATCGGGATTCCGGTCGACGCCGGACAATCCCGTCAGGTTTGAAGGCAGCGCATCAGACGGCTTCGTCGAGATCTCGTCGTCCACAGGCGCCAATGGCGCCCGATTGATCGTCGGCCCGGGCGTCTATCAGCGCATCGCTGGCCGCAATATCCGGATCGTCGTAGTGGCGCGGGGCGCGCGAGACAATCCGGCCGCGACGTTGCGCCTTGCCTATCAGAACGGGCATCAGCTCAGCGGCTGGACCGATCTGGACCTCGGCAACGACTTTAAGTCCCTGCAGATGAGTTGGACGGTTCCGAAGGATCGCAGCGGCCCGGACGGCGATGCGATCCTGATCGAGCCCGGCATTCCCGGCGACCAGACGGCGGCGGACATCCGTTCCGTCACGATCGACGTATTGCCCTGAGGCGATGACTGTCGCAGACGGGCCCCACCCGGGCCGCGACAGGCTTGTCAGCGAGGAATGAAGCCGTTGCTCGCGAGATAATCAATGACGCGGTCGGCGAGGTCCTCGGCCGAGGCGCTGCCGGCTTCGAGCCGCAGTTCCGCGCTTTCGGGCGCCTCATAGGGGCTGTCGATGCCGGTGAAGTTCACGATCTTGCCTTCACGGGCCTTGCGATAGAGGCCCTTCGGATCGCGCGCCTCGGCGACCGAAAGCGGCGTATCGACGAAAATCTCGACGAATTCGCCGGGCTCGACCAGATCGCGGGCGAGCTGCCGCTCGGAGCGGAACGGCGAAATGAACGAGGCCAGCACGATGAGGCCCGCATCGACGAAGAGCTTCGCCGTCTCGGCGACGCGGCGGATATTCTCGACCCGGTCGGCATCCGTGAAGCCGAGATCGCGGTTGAGGCCGTGGCGGACATTGTCGCCATCGAGCAGATAGGTGTGGCGGCCGGCGAGATGCAGCTTCTGCTCGACGAGATTGGCGATCGTCGACTTGCCGGCGCCAGAGAGCCCGGTGAACCACAGGATCGCCGGCTTCTGGGCCTTGGCGCCCGAGCGCGCCGCCTTGTCGATCGTCAAGGCCTGACGATGGATGTTGGTGGCCCGGCGCAGGCCAAAGCGGATCATGCCCGCCGCGACCGTCTGATTGGTGAAACGATCGACCAGGATGAAGGCGCCCGTCGTCCGCACATCGTCATAGGGATCGAAGGCGATCGGCTCGGCCAGCGAGAAATTTGCGAAGCCGATATCATTGAGCGACAGCGTCTTCGCCGCGAGCGGCTTCAACGTGTCCATCTCGACCCGGTGCTTCAGCTCGGTGACAGCGGCGCCGACAGTCCGCGTGCCGATCTTCATGAGGTAAGGCCGACCGGGCAGCATCGGCTCCTCGGCCATCCAGATGAGATGGGCGGCGAACTGATCGGAGACATCCGGGCGCGCGCCTGATGGCACCAGGATATCGCCGCGGGACAAGTCGATCTCGCGGTCGAGCGTCAGCGTGACGGCATCCTCGGCCGATGCTTCGGCAAGGTCGCCGTCATGCGTCACGATGCGCTCGACGCGGGCGGCCTGGCCGCTCCGCGCCACGACGACCTCGTCGCCAGGGCGAACCGTTCCCGCCGCAAGGGTGCCGGCATAGCCGCGGAAGGTCAGGTCCGGACGGTTGACCCATTGCACGGGGAAGCGGAGCGGTCGCGTCGCGGCGGCGCCCGACGAAAGCTCGACATTTTCCAGATGCTCGATCAGCGTCGGCCCGCGATACCAGGGCATGTGCTCGCTGTGGCGACTGACATTGTCTCCATAACGGGCCGAGATCGGGATAGCGACGCGGGTCGCGAAGCCATAATGGCCGGCATCCGCATCGAAAGCCGCGACGATCGAATCGAAGACCGAACGATCATAATTTACGAGGTCGATCTTGTTGATCGCAAGCACGACGTGCCGGATGCCGAGCAGCGAGGCGATCGTCGCGTGGCGTCGCGTCTGGCTGAGGATGCCCTTGCGCGCATCGATCAGAAGGACGGCGAGGTCCGCTGTCGAGGCGCCGGTCGCCATATTGCGGGTATATTGCTCATGGCCCGGCGTGTCCGCGACGATGAATTTCCGCTTCTCCGTCGCGAAGAAGCGATAGGCGACGTCGATCGTGATGCCCTGCTCGCGCTCGGCCTCGAGGCCGTCGACGAGCAGCGCGAGATCCATGTCGTCACCGACGGTGCCGAACTTGCGCGAATCCTTTTCGAGCGTCGCGATCTGATCTTCGAACAGCCGCTTCGAATCGAACAGCAGCCGGCCGATCAGGGTCGACTTGCCGTCGTCGACGCTGCCGCAAGTCAGGAAACGCAGAAGGCTCTTGTCGGCATCACCAAGCGCCAGGCTGCGCACGGACGCTTCTTGGCTGGGGCTGAGGATTGCGGGCTCGGCCATCAGAAATATCCCTCGCGCTTCTTCTTTTCCATCGAGCCGGATTCATCATGGTCGATGAGCCGACCCTGACGTTCCGACGTCGTCGCCAGCAGCATTTCCTCGACGATGTCCTCGATCGTCGTAGCGTCGGACTCGACAGCAGCCGTGAGCGGATAGCAGCCGAGCGTGCGGAAGCGGACACGGCGCTTCACCGGCGTCTCGCCGGGCTTGAGCCGCATGCGCTCATCATCGGCCATGATCAACTGACCGCCGCGCTCGACGACCGGACGCGCCTCGGAAAGGTAGAGCGGCACGATCGGTATCTGCTCGGCGAGGATGTATTCCCAGATGTCGAGCTCAGTCCAATTCGAGAGCGGGAAGACGCGGATCGTCTCGCCCGTGCCGATGCGCGTATTGTAGAGCGACCAGAGTTCCGGCCGCTGGTTCTTCGGGTCCCAGCCATGGCTGGTGGTGCGGAAAGAGAACACGCGCTCCTTGGCGCGGCTCTTCTCCTCGTCGCGTCGCGCCCCGCCGAAAGCCGCGTCATAGCCGCCGGCATCGAGCGCCTGCTTCAGCGCCTCGGTCTTCATCACCTGCGTATAGTTCGACGAGCCATGATCGAACGGGTTGATGCCCGACGCCTTGCCTTCAAGATTGGTGTGCACGGTGAGGTTCAGCCCGAGCCGGCGCACGGTCTCGTCCCGAAACGCGATCATCTCGCGGAATTTCCAGGTCGTATCGATGTGCAGCAAGGAAAAGGGCGGCTTGGCAGGATAAAACGCCTTCATCGCCAGATGCAGCATGACCGACGAATCCTTGCCGATCGAATAGAGCATCACGGGGTTCGCGAAATTCGCCACCACCTCGCGCATGATGAAGATGGCCTCGGCTTCGAGGCGGCGAAGATGCGGCTTTAGTTGAGATGTCATTCGGCGGGCTCCGGCACAGCTCGGAACCTAGTCTTCGCGGACACCCTGCCTCAAGCACGGGCGTCGCGTTTATCCGGCCGAATACCAAGCGACATCGCGCGCCCGGCCTCAAACGCGAAAAGCCATTTCCGCTAACTCGATCTTGTTAATCGGGATTGGCCGATTGGCTGCCATAGGCGACGAACCACGGGTTGGCAAAAGCCATGACCCCGGGCCGGCCGTTCGGCCCATAATGCAGCGGCTCGCCATCCGTTTCGGTGACGATGCCGCCCGCGGCGCGCAGCACGGCGTCGCCTGCCGCCGTATCCCACTGCATGGTCGGGCCCATGCGCGGATAGAGATCGGCCTCGCCCGCCGCCATCAGACAGAACTTGAGCGAGGACCCGGCCGAAACGATCGAAGCGCCGGGATGGGTAGCGATGAACGCATCCGTCTCGGACGTGCGATGCGAGCGGCTGGCGATGATGCGTGGCGGCACCACGCACGGACACGCCACGCCGATAGCCTGACGCGCGACGACGCGGCCGTGCTCGATGGCGAGCTTCTCAGCACCCGCGCCGAGCCGGCCAACATAAAGCGCGCTTCGTGCCGGCGCATAGACGATGCCAAGCACGGGCATGCCATCACGGATCAGCCCGATATTCACCGTGAAGTCGCCATTGCGGCTGACGAACTCGCGCGTGCCATCGACGGGATCGACGAGAAAGAACGTCGCGCTGACCGCAGGCACCTCGCCGCTCGAACAGGCTTCCTCTGCCACCACCGGAATGCCGGGCGCAAGCCGCGCGAGATCGGCAAGAATGATCGCCTCGGCAAGCTTGTCGGCTTCCGTGACCGGCGAGGCGTCGCTCTTTTTCTCAACGGCGAAATCCTGCTCGTAGACACCCATCACCGCAGCACCGGCTGCAATCGCTGTCGCGATCAGGGCTTCGGCAAGGGCGGCATCGGAAGGCGGCGGGGCGGTCATCGTCATAGCGGGCCTGTTGGCATTGGCAGTGCGGCGGAGACGCATATCACTGCACATCGCATCCGGCGACTAAGCATTTGCCGAAGGAGGCAACAGCAGGTAGCGCTCGACATAGCTACACGCAAGAATGACAGCGTCGGATTCGCGTGGGAAAAGCATGACGATCATCGTCGACGAAAAAGGTGTAGAGCAGCCGGACCGCCGCAAGATGGGCCATGCGACAGGGGCAACCTGGGTCGAGCGGCACGAGGCGCTTGCGCTCGCATGTGGCGCCTTCTTGCTTAACCTCATCATTCGCCTGCCGACGATCGGCCGCCAGTCCTTCTGGATCGACGAAGTCTTCACCGCGCAGTCCGTCGCGAGGACCTGGTCCGGGCTTGTCGGCGAGCGCCTGGCAGCCGGTCATTTCCCGACCTATTTCCTGCTCATGAAAGGTCTCGGCCTCGGCGGCGCATCCGAGGCCATGCTGCGCCTGCCGTCGGCGCTTTTCGAGAGCGCTGCGGCCGCACTTTTCGCCCTGATGGCGTTCCGGCTCGGCGGGCGCATGGCGGCCATCGTCACCGCCTTCCTCTTCGCCTTCCTTCCTGTCCTGGTCTATTACGGCCAGGAAGCACGCCCCTACGCCATGATGCTGTTCTTCCTGGCGATCATGATGCTGGGCCAGCGGAACCTGCTGGACGGCGTGCCCCGAGAACGGGAGGCGCCCCGCGCCGGCGGGCTTATGGCAAGCCTTGGGGCGATCGCAGCGGCGCTGACCATCCCGGCGGCGATCGTCTCGATCGCGGCGTCTCATATCGGTTTGGTAATGGCCGGAGCCATCCGGTCAGGCGCCGACAACCGTTTGCGCGTACTCCGCCATATGCTGGCGACCTGGCTCGTGATCGGCGCCGCCTCGCTGGTCCTCATCCCCAGCGTGATCGCCGAAGCGACCCGCCCGCATGGGCTCATGAAATGGCAAGTGAACGACAGCGCGGCCAACCGGCTGACCAGCATCTGGCGCGAACTGTTCGGGCTGGCGGTGGCGAGGGACGCCAACATATTCCTCCCGCCGGGATGGGAGCGCTACCCATCGCTCGCCCTCGTCCTGCTCGCTATCGCCGGCGCCTGGTTCGGCCGCAAGCAACCGGTGATCCGCTACCTTTCCGGCATGGTGCTCCTCACGCTGATCGCCTTCGTGGCCATCGGCAGTTTCACCGCAACGGTCGCGCGCTATCTGCTCGGCGTGGTGCCACCCTTCCTGATCCTCGCCGCCTATGCCGCGAGCCGGCCGCTGCAGCATCGCTCGTGGCTGCGTCCGGTCTGGGCCGCGCTTCTCGTCGTCGTCGCCGCGATGATGGCGCTCCAGACGCTCGACGCGCTCCATTCCCATTCGCGCTACAACTGGAACGGGCTCAGCGAATTCCTGCGCGCAAGCGGCATCGATGATGCCGCGGTTCTGACCGTCGAGCCCCTGTCACGCGAGCTATTCCTCTATTATCAGCCCGACGCCGTGCCCCCCGCCTTCGCGGCGGTGCCGTGGGACAAACTCTGGCAGAGCGTGCCGGCGACGGGGACAGCCTATGTGCTGGCCTTCGATATCGGCGACGGCGTGCCCGACGGGATCGCCGCCGGGCGCACCGTCTGCCGCTGGCGCATCGACGAGGCCACCTTCTTCGTGTTCACGCCCGATCCGGCCAGCCTCCCCGCGCCGCTCACCAGTTGTGCGGGGCGACTCACCGGCGGTTGATCAGGCTGCGATATCGCCGGCCGGATCGGCAAAGCTCTCGCCGAGGGCCTCGGCCACCGCGCGATGCGTGATGCGTCCGCGATGGACGTTGAGCCCATTGCGCAGATGCGGATCGCGGGCGAGCGCGGCGAGACCCTCGCCGGCGAGCGCCAGCCCGAAAGGCAGCGTCGCGTGATTGAGCGCATGGCTCGAGGTTAGCGGCACGGCGCCTGGCATGTTGGCGACACAATAATGGATGACGCCGTCGACGACATAAGTCGGCTCGGCATGTGTCGTGGCATGCGAGGTCTCGAAGCAGCCGCCCTGGTCGATGGCAACGTCGACCAGTACCGCGCCGCGCTTCATCTTCGGCAGCATGGCCCGCGTGACCAGCTTCGGCGCCGCAGCACCGGGGATCAGCACCGCACCGATGACCGCATCGGCCGAGACGGCTTCGTCCTCCAGCGCATCGATCGTGGAATAGCGGGTGCGCACCCGGCCGGCGAAGGTCTCGTCGAGTTCGCGAAGGCGCGGCACCGAGCGGTCGAGAACGGTGACTTCGGCCCCAAGGCCGGCCGCCATTCGCGCCGCATGCATGCCGACGACGCCACCACCGATGACGACAACCTTGGCCGGCGCAACGCCCGGAACGCCGCCGAGCAGGATGCCACGGCCGCCATTTGGCTTCTGCAGCGCCGTTGCTGCGGCCTGGATCGATAGCCGGCCGGCAACTTCGCTCATCGGCGCCAGCAGCGGCAGGCCGCCATGCGCGTCGGTGACCGTCTCATAGGCGATTGCGGTGACGCCCGAGGCCATCAGGCCGCGGGCCTGATCCGGGTCGGGCGCGAGATGCAGATAGGTGAAGAGAATCTGGCCCGGCTGGAGCTGTGCCCATTCCGCCGGCTGCGGCTCCTTCACCTTGACGATCATGCCGGCCTTGGCGAACACCTCGCCGGCCGTCGCGGCGATCGTGGCGCCGGCAGCGACATAGGCGGCGTCCGGTGCGTCGATCCCAAGCCCGGCGCCCGTCTCGACGATGACCTGATGGCCCCGCGCCACATATTCGCGCACCGCGGCCGGCGTCAGGCCGACGCGGAATTCGTTGTTCTTGATCTCTTTCGGAACGCCGACGAGCATGATGATATCCCCTGGCTCTTATTGGCTGTGCCTGAAGGATATCGCCGCGCCTGGGAGGTTTTCGTGCTATTTCATGTCGCCAAGCGCACCTTGTCGCACTAACTTTGCGCTGACGGCGGCGGAGGCGCCCGATTCATGCAGCTCGACGATTTCGACCGCCGCATCGTCGGCGCTTTGGCCCGCGAGGGCCGGCTTTCGGCCGTTGAACTTGCCGAGCGGATCGGCCTGTCCGCTTCCGCTGTAACGCGGCGGCTGCAGCGTCTGGAGGCCGGCGCCGTCATCACAGGCTATCGTGCGGTGGTGGACCCCAACGCGCTCGGCCTCGGCATCACGGCCTTCGTCGAGATCTCGCTCGACCGGCAGAATGACGAAGCGCTGAAGACCTTCGAGGCCGCAGCGCGCAAATGCCCCAACATCCTGTCGCTCTATCTGATGTCGGGCTCGAGCGACTATCTGCTGCGCATCGTCGCGCGCGATCTGCCGGATTTCGAGCGGCTGCATGCCAATGTGCTCGGCCACCTGCCGGGTGTTGCGCGCATCTATTCGAAATTCGCGCTCCGCGAAGCGATCGAGCGGCCTCTGGTGCCGATCGGCTGACGGGATCGCTTCGCCGCATCGACGGCGAAACAGGCGCATGCCATGCTCGCGCTCTTTCATGACGGAGCTGAAGCGTGGCGCGCCACCATGATGTCATCATCGTCGGCGGCGCCGTTCATGGCGCCTCCGCCGCCTATCACATCGCCGCCCATCCCGGCTTCACCGGCAGCGTGTTGCTCGTCGAGAAGGACCCGACCTTCCAGCAGGCGGCAAGCGCGCTTTCCGCCGCCTCGATCCGCCAGCAATTCTCCTCGCCGGTGAATATCGACATGTCGCTCTACGGCATCGAATTCTTGCGCGCGATCGGCGACACGCTCGCCGTCGGAGACGACCGGCCTTTCATCAGCCTCAACGAGGGCGGCTATCTGTTCCTCGCCACGACGGCTGGCGTTCCGACGCTGACCGAAAACCATATCCTCCAGTCGAGCCGCGGCGCGGATGTCGTGCTGTTCAATCCGACTGAACTCGCCGAGCGCTTCCCCTATCTCGCCCTCGACGACATCGCGGCCGGCGCCTTCGGCGCGACCGGAGAAGGCTGGTTCGATGGCTATGGGCTGATGCAGGCCTTTCGCGGCAAGGCGCGGTCGCTCGGCGTCGAGACGGCCGGCGCCACCGTGACCGAAATCCTCACCGAAAGCAGCCGCGCAACAGGCGTGCGCTTTGCGGACGGCGAGACGGCCTTCGCGGGCACGGTGATCATCGCGGCCGGCACCGGCACCAGCGCCCTGCTGCAGCCGCTCGGGATCCCGCTGCCCGTCGAGGCGCGCAAGCGCTGCATCTTCACCTTCGCCTGCCGCGACAAGCTGCCCGGCTTCCCGATGCTGATCGACCCGTCTGGCGTCTATTGCCGGCCGGAGGGCGAGCTCTTCCTCTGCGGCTCGGCGCCGGAGGCCGACAATGATCCGCTCGCCGAGGATTTCGACGTTGATCATGCACTGTTCGAAGAGATGATCTGGCCGATCCTCGCGGCCCGCGTTCCGGCCTTCGAAGCGATCCGCCAGGGACGCGCCTGGGCCGGCCATTACGACATGAATCTTTTCGACCACAACGCAATCGTCGGCCGCCTGCCGCCCTATGGCAATCTCCTCATCGCCAACGGCTTTTCAGGCCACGGCCTGCAGCAAGCACCAGCCGTCGGCCGCGGCCTCGCCGAGCTCGCAGTGGACGGCGCCTACCTGACGATCGACCTTACCCCGCTCGGCTACGAGCGCATTCTCGAAAACCGGCCGCTGATTGAGAAGAACATCGTCTGAAGCCGATCCCCTACGCTCTCCCGCAAAGCCGGGGAGAGTTGGGGACGAGGGCGCGTCCTTTGCTCACGACCCTACCCCAAACGAAATCGGGCGCCCGAAGGCGCCCGATGCCGAAATGGGGAACAGGCCGAGGATTACTTCAGCCCGGCCTTGTCGGTGACCGCCGTGGTCGTCGCTGTTGCGTCGGGCTCCTTGGAGATGACGCCACCGGCCGACAGCATGGTCTGCACCGTCTGCTTGTAATCGGCCGGCTCGAGCGCGCCCGACGTTCCGTCGGTGAGCTTGTTCACTTCTCCGATCATGTATTTCTGGTGATCGAGCGTCTGCGAACCGGACTCATCGGCGTCGACGGTGATCTGCGCCGCTTCGTCTGGGTTCTCGCGCGCATAGGCCCAACCCTTCTCGGAAGCCTTCACGAAGCGGGCGAGCTTGTCGACATAGGCCGGATCGGCAAGCTTGCCCTCGAGCGCATAGAGACCGTCCTCGAGCATGCCGACATTCTCGTCGCGATAGTTGAAGACGACGAGGTCTTCGGCCTTGATGCCGGCATCGAGGATCTGGCCATATTCGTTATAGGTCATGGCCGAGATGCAATCCGCCTGCTTCTGCACGAGCGGATCGACGTTGAAGGCCTGCTTCAGAACCGTGACGCCATCGGCGCCGCCTTCGGTCTTGTAGCCAAGCTTGTTCATCCAGGCCATGAACGGATATTCATTGCCATAGAACCAGACACCGAGCGTCTTGCCCTTGAAATCGGCCGGCGTGGCGATGCCGGTGTCCTTGCGGCAGACGAGCAGCAGGCCGGAGCTCTTGAATGGCTGCGCGATGTTGACGAGCTTGACGCCCTTTTCGCGCGAGGCGAGCGCATCCGCCATCCAGTCGACGATCACGTCGGCGCCGCCGGCCGCGATCACCTGCACCGGCGAGATGTCCGGCCCGCCCGGCTTGATCGTGACGTCGAGCCCTTCCGCGTCATAAAAACCCTTGGCCTTGGCCACCAGATAGCCGGCGAACTGGGCCTGCGTGACCCATTTCAGCTGCAGGGTCAGCGGGTCGGCCGCAAAGGCAGGCCCGCTCATCGCAAGGCCGGTCGCGGCAGCGATCGCGCCCATCATCCACTTCTTCATTGACCCCTCCAGGTTGTCGTTTCCGTCCCTAAGTGCGGAAGGACGGATGCCAGAAAGTCGCGGCGCGCTCGGCGAGCGCGACCACACCGTAGAACGCGGAGCCGGCCAGCGCCGCCACCGCGATTTCCGCCCACACCATGTCGATGTTCATGCGCCCGACTTCGGTAGAGATACGGAAACCCATGCCCACGATCGGCGTGCCAAAGAACTCCGCTACAATGGCCGCGATCAAGGCGAGAGTCGAATTGATCTTGAGCGCGTTGAACACGAACGGCATCGCCTCCGGCAGCCGCAGCTTGAACAGCGTCTGCCAATAGGTCGAGGCATAAGTCCGCATCAGATCGCGGCTGATCGGCTGCGAGGCGGAAAGCCCGGTGACCGTGTTCACCAGCATCGGAAAGAACGTCGAGACCACGACGACAGCCGCCTTGGAGGGCCAGTCGAAGCCGAACCACATCACCATGATCGGCGCGATGCCGACGATCGGCAGCGCCGAGACGAGATTGCCGATCGGCAGCAACCCGCGCTTCAGAAACGAGACGCGGTCGACCAGGATCGCCACCAGGAAACCTGAGCCGCAGCCGATCGCATAGCCGGCCACGACCGCTTTCAGGAAGGTCTGACGGAAATCGGCGGCAAGGATCGGCAGTGAACTGGCGATGCGCGTTCCAATCGCCGAAGGCGGCGGGATCAGCACGAACGGCACCTCGAAGACGACGACGACGATCTGCCAGAGGATCAGCAGCCAAAGACCGAACAGGAACGGAATAAGCAGCGACAGCACAAGGCCAGGCAGGCCCGGTCGGCGCGGCCATTCCGACAGTTCGGTGACCAGCGCCCAGGCGAGCAGCCAGGATGTCAGCACCAGCGCCCAGAACCCGCTGCCGGCATGACCGGCAAGGCTGGGCAGCAGACCGATGGCCATCGCCGCGCCGCCATGCGCTGCCAGCGCCAGCAATCCCGCCGCGACAAGGCTGCGCCGGGCGCGGATCGCGGCGATGATGGCGGCCGCCATGACCGCGACCAGCGCCCAGCCGGCCGGCCCCTCGCGCACCAGCAGCCGCGCCGGATCGGCTGAATCAAGCGGCATTGCGAAAAGCGCGATCAACCCGACCAGCGCGATCCAAGGCTGGATATGGCCACGGTTCCGGTTCATCGCGCGAGCCCCATTCGCTTGACGACCGCCGTGCCGCCGAGGCTGACCATCCAGACGAGGAGCGCAGCCAGCACGGACGCTGCGATGAGCGCGGACCAGATCTGCACCGTCTGCCCGTAATAGGAGCCCGCGAGCAGCCGCGCGCCGATGCCCGCCGAAGCGCCGGTCGGCAATTCGCCGACGATGGCGCCGACGAGGCTGATGGCAATCGCGACCTGCATCGAGGCAAACAGGAATGGCAGCGCCGCCGGCATACGCAGCTTCCAGAAGGTCTGCCAGCGATTGGCCGAATAGGTCCGCATCAGATCGACGAGGATGGTATCGGGGGAGCGCAGCCCCTTCACCAGTCCGACCGTGATTGGAAAGAAGGAGAGATAGGTCGAGATCAGCGCCTTCGCGATGAAGCGCGACGTATCGGTCGAAAAGCCCATCTGCCCGTTCATGAGATTATAGCCGACCACGACGATCATCGGCGCAATGGCGACGATCGGGATGGTCTGCGAGGCGATCACCCACGGCATCAGGCTGCGATCAAGGCTCGGCACATGCACGATGGCCGCCGCAAGGATCAGGCCGAGCAACGCACCGGAAAGGAAACCGGCGAGCGTCGCGGAAAGCGTGATCCAGGAATGATAGACGAGGCTCTTCTTGGAGGTGACCGGCGTCAGCGCGGTCGACTTCCAGATCTCGGCGACGATCTGATGCGGTGCCGGCAGCAGCGGTCGGTCCATGGCATAGGTCGCGAGCAGAAGTTCGCTCGCTGTCGGTTCCTTCTTGGCGCGCAGGAAGGCATCGCGCGCCAGCGTCGCATTCATGAAATAGGCGCCGACATACCAAAGCGCGATCAAAGCCAGCGTCACGACGAGGACCGGAACGAGCTTACCCTTAGGCTTTGCTGGCAAGGGGTGCGGAGTAGCAGCAAGTGCCGTCATGACCACACTCTATCCGCCAGCGGTGGCAGAAAGGCCGCCCGGTGCTCGGCCTCGATCAACCAGCGCTCAATCCTCATAGGAGTGCCCAGCTCTGAGGCCAGCACGGACGCGGGCGGCGATGGCGAGGAATTCCGGCGTCTCGCGGATGTCGAGGCTGCGGTGACGCGGGAAGCCGCACTCGATGATATCGGTGACGCGGCCCGGCCGCGGCGACATCACCACGATCTTGGTCGAGAGAAACACCGCCTCGGGGATCGAATGGGTGACGAAGACGACGGTCTTCTGCGTCCGGTCCCAGAGCCGCAGCAGCTTTTCGTTGAGATGGTCGCGGACGATCTCGTCCAACGCCCCGAACGGCTCGTCCATCAGCAAAAGCTCGGGCTCAACCGCAAGCGCGCGGGCGATCGAGGCCCGCTGCTGCATGCCGCCCGAGAGCTGCCATGGATATTTCCGCTCGAAGCCGGCGAGGTCCACGAGTGCGAGATTGTCGGCGACGCGCTTCTCGCGATCGGCCCTGGTGAGCCCCATGATCTCCAGCGGCAACGCGATGTTCCGGGCGATCGTGCGCCAGGGATAGAGCGCCGCCGCCTGGAAGACATAGCCATAGGCGCGCGCGAGGCGTGCCTCCTCCGGCGAGACGCCGTTGACTGTGATCGAGCCGCCGGTTGGCTGCTCCAGATCGGCGATGACGCGCAGCAGCGTGGTCTTGCCGCAGCCCGATGGGCCGATGAAGGAAACGAACTCGCCGCGCTTCACCTCGAGGTCGATATCCGACAGCGCCTGAACAGGGCCGTCATTGGTGTTGAAGACGAGCGAAAGACCAGCGATCGCAATCGCCGGACTTTCGCTCTTCTTGCCTGATGTCCCCTCCCCGGTCATCAGGCGCTCAGACGCCGATCGGCATGTGTTCGGCCGAGCGGGTGACGGCGCGCGGCGCGGTCAGCTCTTTCCATTTGGAGAGCGCCCGGTTGACGGCCGGGAAGGGCTTGCGCGGGATGAACTTGCCGCGACCGGGCTGCGGCTGCGAGTTCTGGCCGTCCGACCAGACCACTTCGCCGCGCGAGAGCGTATAGCGCGGCAGGCCGCGCACCTCGACGCCCTCGAAGACGTTGTAGTCGATGATAGACTTCTGGTTGGCCGCCGAGATCGTCTTCGAGAGCTTCGGATCCCAGACGACCAGGTCGGCGTCGGAGCCCGGCAGGATGGCGCCCTTACGCGGGTAGATATTCAGAATCTGGGCGATGTTGGTCGAGGTCACGGCGACGAACTCATTCGGCGTCAGCCGTCCCGTCTCGACGCCGCGTGTCCACAAGACCGGCATGCGGTCCTCGATCCCGCCGGTCCCGTTCGGGATCTTGCGGAAATCGCTGGCGCCCATCCGCTTCTGCTCTGTGGTGAAGGAGCAATGGTCCGTCGCCACCACCTGCAGCGAGCCGGCGGCCAGCCCGGCCCACAGGCTGTCCTGGTGGCTCTTGTCACGGAAGGGCGGCGACATCACACGCCGCGCCGCATAGTCCCAGTCGCGATTGAAATACTCGCTTTCGTCGAGGACAAGATGCTGGATCAATGGCTCGCCATAGACGCGCATGCCCTTCTGACGTGCCCGGCGGATCGCCTCGTGCGCCTGCTCGCAGGAGGTATGGACGATATAGACCGGCACCCCTGCGGCATCGGCGATCATGATCGCGCGATTGGTCGCCTCGCCCTCGACCTCGGGCGGCCGCGAGAAGGCGTGCGCCTCCGGCCCGGTTTTACCTTCGGCCATCAGCCTCTGCTGCAGGGCGGCGACGATATCGCCGTTCTCGGCATGGACGAGCGGCAGCGCGCCGAGCGCGGCGCAGCGCTGGAACGAGGCGAACATCTCGTCGTCGTTCACCATCAGCGCGCCCTTGTAGGCCATGAAATGCTTGAAGGTGTTGATGCCGCGGTCGACGATCTTCGCCATCTCGTCGAAATGCGCCTCGGACCAGCCGGTGACGCACATGTGAAAGGAATAATCCCCCGATGCCTGGCGCGTTGCCTTGCCGCTCCAGTCCTCGAGCGCTGCGAGCATGCCGGCCTCGCCGGGGATGACGAAATCGACGACCGTGGTCGTGCCGCCGGAAAGGGCCGCGAAGGTGCCGCTCTCCCAGGTTTCAGCCGCCGTGGTGCCCATGAACGGCATTTCGAGATGCGTGTGCGGGTCGATGCCGCCCGGCATCACATAGGCGCCGCTCGCATCGACCACCGTATCGCCTGAAAGATCGGGCCCGATCGCCTTGATCGTCTCGCCCTCGATGAGGATATCCGCCTCATAGCTGCGGTCCGCGGCCACGATCGTGCCGCCCTTGATCACCGTCGACATCTGTAATCCCTCTCTGTTTCTGGCAGGCGGATCAGCCGACGATCTCGGCCGTCTCGAGCACGGCGTGCAGAAGCACGTCCGCCCCGGCTGATGCCCATTCCGGTGTGATGGTTTCGTCTTCGTTGTGCGAGAGCCCGTCGACGCATGGGCACATGATCATGGTGGCCGGCGCCACCTTGGCGGCCCAGCAGGCGTCGTGTCCGGCTCCGGAAATGATGTCCATATTGCTGTAGCCGAGCCGCTCGGCGGCGCTGCGGACCCGCCCAACCAGCACCGGATCGAAGGTCACCGGGTCGAAATGGCCGACCGGCTCGATCGTGCAGCCGACCGCGAGCTCGGCGGCGATCAGCAACGCCTCCTCTTCGATCCGCGCGCGCATGCCGTCGAGCTTCGCCTGATCGGGGCTGCGGATATCGATCGTGAACACGACCTTGCCGGGCAACACGTTGCGCGAGTTCGGCGTGAAGAACACCTGGCCGACGCCGCCGACGGCGCCGGGCTGGCTCTCCATCGCAACCGTCTGCACCATCTCGATGATCCGCGCCATGGCAAGACCGGCATTGACGCGCATCGCCATCGGCGTCGAGCCTGTATGCGCTTCCTTGCCGGTCAGCGTCACTTCGAGCCACCACAGGCCCTGGCAATGCGTGACGACGCCGATCTGCTTCTTTTCGGCCTCGAGGATCGGCCCCTGCTCGATATGATATTCGAGATAGGCGTGCATCTTGCGCGCCCCGACATTCTCCTCGCCCAGCCAGCCGATGCGCTTCAGTTCCTCGCCATAGGTCTTGCCTTCGGGATCCTTGCGGCCATAGGCGTAGTCGAGCGTCAGCTGTCCGGCAAAGACGCCCGAGGCGAGCATGGCCGGCGCAAAGCGCGCGCCCTCCTCGTTCGCCCAGTTGGTCACGACGATCGGATGCTTCGTCTTGATGCCGAGATCGTTGAGGCTGCGCACGACTTCCAGCGCCGAGAGCACGCCGAGCACGCCGTCGAACTTGCCGCCGGTCGGCTGGGTATCGAGATGCGAGCCGACATAGACCGGCAGCGCCGCCGGATCGGTGCCCGGCCGCGTCATGAACATGGTGCCCATCTTGTCGACGCCCATGATGAGCCCAGACGCCTCGCACCAGCCCTCGAAAAGCTTCCGCCCCTCGCCATCGGCGTCCGTCAGCGTCTGGCGATTATTGCCGCCCCTGAGGCCTGGCCCGATCTTCGCCATCTCCATCAGGCTGTCCCACAGGCGCTCGCCATTGATGCGGAGGTTATCGGTCGGGGCGGTCATGTCGGTACTGTCCTCAAAGAGCTCGACAGCCTGTCATTGCCGGGCTCGACCCGGCAATCCAGACCTTTACTGGAGATCGGCAACAAGACTGAATCCCCGGGTCAAACCCAGGGATGACGACTGAGAATGCAGCAGCCGAATTTGACCACATCCTCACATCGTCGGGAAGTTGAACACGGCGCCGGACTTGATGCCATCCGGCCAGCGCGAGGTGACGGTCTTGATCCGCGTATAGAAGCGGACGCCTTCCGGCCCATAGATGGCATGATCGCCGAAGATTGACCGCTTCCAGCCGCCAAAGGAATGATAGGCGACCGGAACCGGGATCGGAACATTGATGCCGACCATCCCGGCCTCGATCTTGTCGGCAAACGACCGCGCGGCGTCGCCGTCGCGCGTGAAGATCGCCGTGCCATTGCCGAATTCATGGGCATTGATCAGCTCGACTGCCTCGTCATAAGTCCCGGCGCGCAGCACCGAGAGGACAGGACCGAAGATCTCCTCGCGGTAGATCGTCATTTCCTTGTCCACATGATCAAAAAGCGTGCCACCGACGAAGTAGCCGCCCTCATAGCCCTGCAGCTTGAAGCCGCGCCCGTCGACGACGAGCTTGGCGCCCTCGGCGACGCCCTTGTCGATATAGGTCGCGACCTTGTCGAGATGCTGCTTCGTGACGAGCGGCCCCATCTCGGCCTCGCGGTCGGTCGCCGGGCCGATCTTCAGCGACCGGACCCGCGGCGCCAGCGCCTCGATCAGCGCATCGGCCGTCTTGCCACCGATCGGCACGGCCACCGACACCGCCATGCAACGCTCGCCGGCCGAACCGTAGCCCGCGCCCATCAGCGCATCGGCCGCCTTGTCCATGTCGGCGTCCGGCATGATGACCATGTGGTTCTTGGCGCCGCCGAGCGCCTGAACGCGCTTTCCGGCTGCCGTGCCCGTCGCATAGACATAGGAGGCGATCGGCGTCGAGCCGACGAAGCTGACCGCCTTGATGTCGCGATGGGCGAGGATGGCGTCAACGATCTCCTTGTCGCCATGCACGACATTGAGCACGCCGGCCGGCAGCCCGGCCTCATAGAGCAGTTCAGCGACGACCATCGCTGCACTCGGATCCTTCTCCGAGGGCTTCAGGATGAAGCAATTGCCGGCGGCGATCGCCACTGGATACATCCAGAGCGGCACCATGCAGGGAAAGTTGAACGGCGTGATGCCGGCAACGACGCCGAGCGGCTGGCGATCGGAATAGCTGTCGATCGAGGGGCCGACATTCTTCGAATATTCGCCCTTCAAAAGATGCGGGATGCCGCAGGCGAACTCGACCACCTCGAGCCCGCGCTGCACTTCGCCGAGCGCATCGTCATGCGTCTTGCCATGCTCGGCAGAGATCGCCCGCGCGATGCGATCGGCGTTCTGCTCCAGGAGATCCTTGAAGCGGAACATCACGCGCGCCCGCTTCAGCGGCGTCGTCTCGGCCCAGGCCGGAAACGCCGCCTTGGCAACCGCAACGGCGGCGTCGAGTTCCGCGGCCGTGGAAAGCGGCAGCTCGGCGATCTGTTCGCCGGTCGCCGGGTTGAAGATCGGCGCCATGCGGGCCGAGGCCGATGGCTGCTTCTTGCCGCCGATGAGATTGGCGATCTTGTCCATGTGCTGCTCCTCCCCAGCCGCTCAGTCGGCCTGCTTCAGCAAGCGGCCGAGCGTCTCGAAGATCTGGTCGATATGCGTCTTCTCGATGATCAGAGGCGGCGAAAGCGCGATGATGTCGCCGGTGGTGCGGATCATCAGGTTATTCTCGAACGCCTTGAGGAAGATCGAAAAAGCCCGCTTGGTCGGTGCACCGGCAATCGGATCGAGTTCGATCGCGCCGATGAGGCCGAGATTGCGGATGTCGATGACATGCGGCAGGCCCTTGAGGCTGTGCAGCGCGTCGGCCCAATAATCCGCGAGCTCGGCGGCGCGCGTCAGCAGACCTTCCTCGGCATAGATGTCGAGCGTCGCGAGCGCGGCCGCGCAGGCGACCGGATGCGCCGAATAGGTATAGCCGTGGAACAGTTCGATCGTGTTCTCGGGCGCATCCATGAAGGTGTCGTAGATCTTCTTGGAAGCGAACACCGCGCCCATCGGCACGACGCCCGACGTGATGCCCTTGGCCGTGCAGACCATGTCCGGCACGACATCGAAATAATCGACTGCGAACGGCGTGCCGAGGCGACCGAAGCCGGTGATGACCTCGTCGAAGATCAGGAGAATGTCGTGCTTGTCGCAGATTTCGCGCAGGCGCTTCAGATAGCCCTTCGGCGGAATCAGCACGCCGGTCGACCCAGCCACCGGCTCGACGATCAGCGCCGCGATGTTGGAGGCGTCATGCAGCGCGATGACCTTTTCGAGGTCCTCGGCGAACTCGGCGCCATATTCCGGCTCGCCGCGCGTGAAGGCGTTGCGCTCGAGATCATGCGTGTGGCGAATGTGGTCGACGCCGGTCAAGAGCGTCCCGAACGTCTTGCGGTTGCCCGAAATGCCGCCGACCGAAATGCCGCCGAAGCCTACGCCGTGATAGCCGCGCTCGCGGCCGAGCAGGCGGAACTTCGTGCCCTTGCCGCGCGCACGGTGATAGGCGAGCGCGATCTTGAGGGCCGTATCAACCGACTCCGAGCCCGAATTGGTGAAGAACACATGGTCGAGCGGCGACGGCATCATGCCGGCGAGGCGGGCCGCAAGCTCGAAGGCCTTCGGATGACCCATCTGGAAAGCCGGGGCGTAATCGAGCTCGGCCACCTGCGCCGAAACCGCCTCGACGATCTTCGCCCGGCCATGGCCGGCATTGACGCACCAGAGGCCGGCCGTGCCATCGAGGATCTGACGCCCGTCGTCGGAGGTGTAATACATGTCCTTGGCAGCGACGAGCAGGCGCGGGTTCTGCTTGAACTGCCGGTTGGCCGTATACGGCATCCAGAAGGCTTCGAGATTGTTCGGGCGGACGGGGGCGGTCATGATGGAATGGTCTCCAGGATGCCGGGCGGGACGGTTCGACCGGTCATTTTCCTGAACGTAGGCCCGCCGGAAAAGCCGGTCAATTCGTTGCGGACGTTAAGAGTGTTCTTTATATTGAACACATGAACGATGCCCATTTCGACATCGATGTCGGCGCGCGCCTGCGCGATCTGCGCCTCAAGCAAGGCCTGTCGCAGCGCGCGCTAGCGAAGCGCGCCGGCGTTTCCAACGCCACGGTATCGATGGTCGAGGCCAATCGCGTCAGTCCCTCGGTGTCGGGCCTTCGCCAGATTCTCGCCGGCATCCCGATCAGCCTTGGCGAGTTCTTCGCCGGCCCGCCGGGCGACCGCGAGCAGGTCGTCTTTCGCGCCGACGAATTGAAGGAGATCGCCGGCGGCCCGATCTCGTTCCGCCAGGTCGGCGCCAATCTCGAAGGGCGCGCGCTGCAGATGATCCATGAGCGCTATCGGCCGGGCGCGGAAAGTGGCAAGGCGATGCTCTCGCATCAGGGCGAGGAAGCCGGCCTCGTCATCCGCGGCCGCATGCTGCTGGAAGTCGCCGGCATCCGCCATGAACTCGGCCCCGGCGACGCCTATTTCTTCGACAGCCGCAAGCCGCACGCCTTCAGGAATATCGGCGAAGGCGAGCTGGAACTGGTCTCGGCCTGCACGCCGCCCAGCTTCTAGACGGCCGCGAAACGGCCGAAATGCGGGGCCGCGCGTCGACAATCCTCGCTGGCACCCGCCGCGTCCGATGGCGAAGCCCATCGAGCACCGCTATTCTTGCCGTCCGGATGCGGGAGATCATCAATGGCCGTCAAGCGGGTCGTCACCAATATCGGACCTGTCCGCCCTGCCGAAGCCAAGGCGTTCTATGGCGATATTCTCGGCATGGAGATCGTCATGGACCATGGCTGGATCGTCACATTTGCGGCCAACACCCGGTCACGACCCGAGGTGAGCTTTGCCGTCGAAGGCGGCTCCGGGACGCCTGTGCCTGACCTCTCCATTGAAGTCGATGATCTCGATGTGGTTCTTGAGGCGCTGGCTGCGGCCGACATCGCGATCGAATATGGTCCGGCTCACGAGCCTTGGGGCGTGCGCCGGGTCTATGTCCGCGATCCCTTCGGCAGGCTGGTCAATATCCTTGCCCATGCTGATCGCGGTGACTGATTGCGGCAGACGCGAAGCCGTCAGGCCGCAACCTGCTTCAGCGCGACGCAGATATCATCCACAACCGAGGTGACGACCGTCTCGTCATCGCCTTCCGCCATGACGCGGATGAGCGGCTCGGTGCCGGAGGGGCGGATCACGAGGCGGCCGGAGCCCGAGAGACGTGCCTCGCCTTCGGCGATCGCGGCCTTGACGCTGGCCGTATCAAGCGGCTTGCCACCGCCGAAGCGAACATTCTTGAGGATCTGCGGCACCGGCTCGAACCGGCGGCAGACCTCGCTCACCGGCTTGCCGGTCTGGCGCACCACCGCAAGAATCTGCAGCGCCGAAACGAGGCCATCACCGGTGGTCGAGAAATCCGAGAGGATCAGATGGCCGGACTGCTCGCCGCCGACATTGAAGCCATGCTGGCGCATATGCTCGACGACATAGCGGTCGCCGACCTTGGTGCGGGCCAGCGATAGACCGAGGGACCCGAGATAGCGCTCAAGCCCGAGATTGGACATGATCGTCGCGACGATCCCGGGCTTGGAGAGCTTCCCCTCCTCGGCCCAGGAGGCGGCAACGACGGCCATGAGTTGGTCGCCGTCGACGATCTCGCCGCGCTCATCGATCAGGATCACCCGATCAGCGTCGCCATCTAGCGCGATGCCGATATCGGCGCGCACTTCATGGACCTTGCGCCTGAGCGCATCCGTCGCGGTCGAGCCGACATCGCGATTGATGTTGAGCCCGTCGGGCTTGTCACCAATCGAAATCACTTCTGCGCCGAGTTCCCACAACGCTTCCGGCGCCACCTTGTAGGCCGCACCATTGGCTGTATCGATGACGATCCTGAGGCCGGACAGATCGAGCGACTTCGGCAGCGTCCGCTTGGCGAATTCCACATAGCGCTCGCGCGCACCATCGATGCGCTTGGCGCGCCCGAGGTCGCCGGAGGCCGCGAGGCTTCCCGACAGATCTTCCTCGATCAACGCCTCGATCCTTGCTTCGGCTTCGTCCGAGAGCTTGTAGCCGTCCGGGCCGAACAGCTTGATGCCGTTGTCCTCATAGGGATTGTGCGAGGCCGAGATCATGACGCCGAGATCGGCCCGCAACGAACGCGTCAGCATGGCAACGGCCGGCGTCGGCATCGGACCGAGCAGGAAAACGTCCATCCCGGCGGCGGTGAAACCGGCCGTCAGCGCCGGTTCGATCATGTAGCCGGACAGACGGGTATCCTTGCCAATGACAACGCGATGTCGATGCGCGCCATTGCGGAAGGCAATACCGGCCGCAATGCCGACCTGCAGTGCCATTTGCGGCGTGATCGGGAAAGCATTGGCCTTGCCCCGAATGCCGTCTGTACCGAAGAGCTTGCGCGCCATCACTGCCATCCGTCTTTTCGCATGCGGACCTTCATAGTCCGAACACTAGGCGAAGACCGTTCAAAATTGATGAGCGACGGTCACATCCTCGCCGCGCCTTTGGATGAGAGGATGCACCAACGAAAAGGGCGGCCCGAAGGCCGCCCGATTGCGTGGCAAAACAAATCCATCAGGCCTGCGGCTGCGGCTCGAGGCCGGTATCGCCCTTCGGCCGGGGACCGCGTGTCGTCGGCACCACCGAGGGACGCGAGGGCGGCGTGTCATCGCCCGTATCGCGGATCGGCGGCTTGCCGGCGAGCAGGCCACGGATCTCGTCGCCGCTCATCGATTCATATTCGAGCAGACCCTGGGCCAGGATTTCGAGGTCGCCATGCTTCTCCGAGAGGATCCGGCGCGCATCGTCGAGGCCCATCTCGACCAGGCGCCGAACCTCGGCGTCGATCTTGCGAGCCGTCTCTTCCGAGACATTCTGCGTCCGCGACACCGAATGGCCGAGGAACACCTCTTCCTGGTTCTCGCCATAAGCGACCGTGCCCAGCTCTTCCGAGAAGCCCCAGCGCGTGACCATCGCCCGGGCAAGGCGCGTTGCCTGCTCGATATCGGAAGCGGCGCCGGACGTGACCTTGTCCTTGCCGAAGGTGATCTCCTCGGCAATGCGGCCGCCCATCATGATGGAGAGACGCGAGGTCATCTGCTCGTAGCTCATCGAGAGCTTGTCGCGCTCCGGCAACTGCATGACCATGCCGAGGGCACGGCCGCGCGGAATGATCGTCGCCTTGTGGACCGGATCGGTGGCGGGGACGTTGAGGGCAACGATCGCGTGGCCAGCCTCGTGATAGGCGGTCAGGCGCTTCTCGTCCTCGGTCATCACCAGCGAACGCCGCTCGGCGCCCATCATCACCTTGTCCTTCGAATCCTCGAACTCGCGCATGGTGACCATGCGCTTGTTTCGCCGGGCCGCCATCAGCGCCGCTTCGTTGACGAGGTTCATCAGGTCGGCGCCGGAGAAGCCGGGCGTACCGCGAGCCAGCGTCTTCAGGTCGACGTCGGGCGACATCGGCACCTTACGGGCGTGCACCTTCAGGATCTTCTCGCGTCCGACGACATCCGGATTGGGGATGATCACCTGACGATCGAAGCGGCCGGGACGCAGAAGCGCCGGGTCCAGCACGTCGGGACGGTTGGTCGCGGCGATGATGATGATGCCTTCGTTCTGCTCGAAGCCATCCATCTCGACGAGCAGCTGGTTCAGCGTCTGCTCGCGCTCGTCATTGCCGCCACCGAGACCGGCGCCACGATGGCGGCCGACAGCGTCGATTTCGTCGATGAAGATGATGCAGGGCGCGTTCTTCTTGGCCTGCTCGAACATGTCGCGGACACGGCTTGCGCCGACGCCGACGAACATCTCGACGAAGTCGGAGCCCGAAATGGTGAAGAACGGCACATTGGCTTCACCGGCGACGGCGCGCGCCGTCAGCGTCTTGCCGGTGCCGGGCGGGCCGACGAGCAGCACACCACGCGGAATCCGTCCGCCGAGCCGCTGATACTTCTGCGGGTCGCGCAGGAATTCGACGATCTCCTGCAGGTCTTCCTTGGCTTCGTCGACACCGGCGACGTCGTCGAAGGTGACGCGGCCATGCGCCTCGGTCAGGAGCTTGGCCTTCGACTTGCCAAAGCCCATCGCCTTTCCGCCAGCCCCGCCCTGCATCTGGCGCATGAAGAAGATCCAGACCGCGAGGATCAGGAACATCGGGAACCAGGAGATGAGCACGCCGATCAGCGAGGTGCCGGCCTCGGACGGCGGCTTAGCGGAAATGGCGACGCTCTTCGCCTCGAGCCGCTTCACAAGATCGGAATCCTGCTGCGGGGCAAAGGTCTGGAAGCCGCTATTGTCGCTGTAGGAGCCGCTGATCTGCTGGCCCGCGATCACAACGCTCTTTACCCGCCCGGAATCGACATCGTTCAGGAACTGCGAGTAGGCGATGTCTTGCCCAGCCGCGCGCGGTCCCGGGTTCTGGAACAGGTTGAAAAGCGCGATCAGAAGCAGGCCGATAATGACCCAAACGGCGAAGTTGCGAAAATTCGCGTTCATAAGAGTCCCTTCAAGGGCGGGGAGCTGCGCACGGGCGCTGCTCGTCACCCGCTAAGATAGGTGTGTGGACCTGTGAAGCCAAGTGAAGCTCTGGCGGCGCCGACGCATAAAATGCCAGAATGGTTGAGACGCTCGTCATAGATCATCGATCCGCGTTCGATCAAGCAGCCGAAGTGGCACGATCGAGCGCATTTCAGCGCGGATTCGCTGCGCGGGGTCGGCGTCCATCCCGAGAACGGGTGCGGCGATGAGCGTATCGCCGCGATAAAGTGCGGGGCAGGCTTCGATGGCGCGTGGCAATCCATCGACGAGGCATGCACCCACGGACCGCCGTCCGGCCTCGCCGAGTGCCGCGAGCCGCAGTGGTACGCCATCTGACGTGACACGCACGGAGAAACGGCCGTCCCAGACACCGTCAAAGGCGCCGCTGACAGCGATCTCGGGCAGTCCGTCGCGCCCGGCCTCGCGCTGGAAACGCAATTCGCCCTTCCGACGCTCGACGGTCACGCCGGCCAGCGTGCGCGCCGGCACGGTTCCGGCACCGCCGGTCATGGCCGCCGCGAGATCCGAGAGACTGTCGAGGCGCGGACCATAGGTGGCGCCGCCCACCGCCCTCAGGATGCGGGCAAGGACCCGCAGCCGCGTTTCCTCGGGCTCGGCCGCGAGGCGAGCCGCCTCGAGCCGCACTGCGCCGGTGACGTCGACACGCGCCGCGTCTAGCAACCGATCGGCATAATCATCGAGGGCCGATGCCGCGCGGCGAAACCGGGTCGCGGTCGCGACCAGCGTCGGCGTGTCGAGGCCTTCCCTGGCGAGAGCCGCCATCAGGGCGCGAATGCGGGCCCGGGCAAAGCGATCGTCCTCGTTGTGCGGATCGAGAACAGGCTCAAGACCTGCTTCAGCAACGATGGCGGCGAGCGCAGACCGGCGGAGACCGAGAAGCGGACGCGCGATGCGGATGCCCTCGCGCCGGCTTTCCGTTGCCATCGCGGAGAGGCCATAGACGCCCGAGCCGCGCGCCATACGCAGCAGCAGCGTCTCGGCCTGGTCGTCGGCATGGTGCGCGGTCATGAGCACGGCCGCGCCTTCCGCGCGCGCGGCGGCGAACAGCAAGCCGTAGCGGAGCGACCGCGCCGCCGCCTCGATATCGGATTCCGGCGCCGGTCCTGTGCCACGAAGCGCCCGGAAATCCAGTCCAAGCCGGGACGCCGCGGCGCCGACAGCCGCAACCTCGGCCGCCGCCTCGGCCCGCAGGCCATGATCTACGGAGAGCACGACGAGACGCGGCCCCGCATCGAGCGACTGCCGCCAATGATGCGCAGCGAGCATCAGCGCCAGCGAGTCCGCCCCGCCGGAGACCGCGAGCGCGATTACCGGCTCGTCAGCCCAGCGGCTGAAAAGCCCGGCGCGATCAGCGCCGATGTAAGGCTCAGCAGCTCGCACTGGCCTGTTCGGTCTTGACGCGCTGCATCAGCGCGTTGGAGGCCTTCGGATATTTCTTCAGGATCTCGGCATAGGTGCCGCAGGCGGCGTCGCGCTGGCCGAGGCCGACCAGCGAGAGGCCGAGCTTCAGCAGCATGTCGGGCGCCTTGCCGCTCTTGGGATATTGCTGGTAGCCGGTCAGGAACGCATCGGCCGCGCCGCGGAAGTCGCTGCGCTGATAGAGGCTCTCGCCGATCCAGAACTGCGCGTCCGGCGCCAGCGCATCACCGGGATAATTCGCGAGGAAGACCTGGAAGGCCTTTTCGGCAACGTCGTAATCGCCCTTCAGAACCAGATCATAGGCCGTGTCATAATCGCTGCGTGAATTGCCAGAGGGCGCCGGCGCCGGCGAAGGCGTCGCGGCCGGAGCAGCGAGCGTCGCAAGATCGAGCGGCTGGCCGTTGGCGCCCGCCGGCAACTGGCCGAGCGGTCGCGGCGGGGTGCCCGGCCCTCCGGCATCGACAGGGGCAACGTCTGAGCCGGACCCAATCGCCTGACCGATTGGATCGGGCGCAGCGGTGGCAGCGGGAGCATTCGCCGGCGGGCGAACACCCGGCGCCGCGGGTGCTTCGGCCGCCGTCCTGCGACTGCCCGAAGTCCCGCCTTGCGAGGCGCGGATCTGCGCCTGCAACTGGTTGAGCTGGAACGTCAATTCCTCGATCTGGCCGGTCATCTGGCGCATCTGTTGCTCCATGCGGTCCATCCGCATGGCGGCCTGCGCCTCGCTGGAGGGCGATGCAGCCTGCGCCGAGAAGCCTGGCGTGGCGTTGGTGCTGCCGCCGCCAACCGATGACGGCGGCGCCGGCGCATTGGGGTCCGGCATCTGCTGCTCGCGCTTGAAGATGTCGAAGAGGCCGGCATGCGCGGGCGCACTCGACGCCAGGACCATGGCACCGAGCGCCACGGCGAGTAATGTGTCGCGTGTCGTCATTGATCCATCCATGGGACGGCGCGCAACGCGCCGGACAAACCGCCGCACTGATCGCGGCATCCCTTTGGATGCATAGAGACCGTTGAGTTCGGCCAAAGTTTGACGCATGGCCAAACGACAGCGGCGGCTCCCGTTCAGGAAGCCGCCGCGTCACGATCCGCTGGTGGACGGATGGGCCTAGTTGTCGAGCACGGTGACGGCGCGACGGTTCTGCGACCAGCAGGAAATGTCGTTGCAGACCGCGACCGGGCGCTCCTTGCCATAGGAAATGGTGCGGATACGGGCCGGGCTGATGCCACGCGAGACGAGATAGTTCTTGACGTTGGTGGCGCGGCGGGCGCCGAGCGCGATGTTGTATTCGCGCGTGCCACGCTCGTCAGCATGACCCTCGATGGTCACCTGATAGCGCGGGAAGCGCTGCAGCCATGCGGCCTGCTTGTCGAGAGTGACGCGGCCCTGCGCCGAAACGTCGGTCTGGTCGGTATCGAAGAAGACGCGGTCGCCGACATTGACGACGAAGTCCTGCGCGCTGCCCGGCGTCGCGGAGCCGATGCCACCGGCGCCGGCGCCTTCCGGACCACCCGGCTTGTTGGCGCAAGCAGCCAGCATGAGAGCAAGGCCCAGGAACCCGACGAGCTTCACCCCGTGCGAGACCGATCGAATATCCATCATCAAATAAACTCCTTGTCCACCATGATCGGACTGCCGGTTTTTAGGCTGCGCTTGGTTAAATGCGGGTTCACGGACAGGGTTGATCAAAGGTTAAGCGATTGCGCGATACGCGACTCGGCGCGGCGGAAGCCTTGATCCGTCTCGATTCCGCCAACGCTCGAAAGCAACGGGCGATCCCGGCGGATGAAGGAAATTGAGCGGCGCAGCTGGGCGCCGCTTCAGTTGATCAGGGGCGACCAGGCGGGATCCGAGCCGAAATTGGGCGTCGGTACGCGGAACTCGTTGTAGCCCGTCAGGTCGATCGACCAGAGTTGCGGACCGCCCGTCGGGCCTGGGACGTCGCGGAAGAACATCAGCACGCGGCCGTTCGGCGCCCAGGTCGGACCCTCGTTGTGGAAGCCCTCGGTCAGGATGCGTTCGCCTGAGCCATCTGGCTTCATGACGCCGATGGCAAAGCCATTCGCGGATTGGCGCGTGAAGGCGACGAGATCGCCGCGCGGCGACCAGACCGGCGTCGAATAGGACCCCTGACCGAACGAGATGCGGGTCGGATTCGAGCCATCTGCGCCCATCACATAGATTTGCTGGCTGCCGCCGCGATCGGACGTGAACGTGATCTGCGAACCATCCGGCGAATAGGACGGGCTGGTATCGATCGAGGCCGAATTGGTGAGCCGCGTCGTCTTCTTCGAGCGCAGGTCCATCCGGTAGATGTTCGCGTTGCCCTGGTCCTCGAGGCTCATCACGATGCTTTGGCCATCCGGCGAGAAGCGCGGCGCGAAGGTCATGCCCGGGAAATTGCCGACCAATTCGCGCTGTCCCGTTTCAATATTGAGCAGGTAAACGCTCGGCTGATCCTGCCCATAGGACATGTAGACAATTTCCTGCGACGACGGATTGAAGCGCGGCGTCAGCACCAGATCGTTGCCACGGGTCAGGAAGCGGGCATTGGCGCCGTCCTGATCCATGATCGCGAGGCGCTTGACGCGCTTGTCCTTCGGCCCGCTCTCGTCGACATAGACGATGCGCGTATCGAAATAGCCGCCGTCGCCGGTGAGCCGCTCATAGATCGCGTCGGCGATGATATGGGCGACGCGGCGCCAGTTGTCGGGGCTCGTATAGAATTGCTGTCCCGCCATCTGCTGGCCGGCATAGATGTCCCAGAGGCGGAACTCGGCCTTGAGGCGGCCGTCGGGCTGGCGCGTCACGCCGCCTGTCACCAGCGCCTGCGCGTTGATGACCGTCCAGTCCTGGAAGCGCGGCGTCTGGTCGGCGCGCGTGATCTTCTCGATGAACGAAGCCGGATCGAGCGGCATGAACAGGCCGGAGCGCTTGAGATCCGCCGCCACGACGCCGGAGACATCGGCGGCGAGCTGCGCGTCCTCGGCGGTGCCGCCGATGAAGGTCGGAATCGCGATCGGCAGCGGCTGGACATTGCCCTGCGTGACGTCGAGGCTGATCAGCGCCTCGGCCCGATCGGCCGTCATCACCCCGGCAGCGAACATGGTCGCCGCGAGGCCGATAGATGCGAAGGTCAGGCGAATGAAGCGGAGCGGCCCGGCGGCGCGTCTCTCGGCAGCGTGAACCGTCATGATGGTGTTCCTTGAATCCGAAAGTCTCGAGTTGGGCCGGTCATGCATGAAGATAACGGCGGTGCGGTGACGAAGGCGCATCATCCCTGCGGGCTGAAACGCATCTGGACTTCGCTCCACTGGTCATATTTCTCGGCCGGAAGCTGATACGGCCCGCATTGCAGGACTGCGCGCACTGCGCCTTCGGCGGCGACGGTGCCGTAATTGCTGGCGGGATACTGCTCGATACTGGGCGTTCCATTGACGGTGCCGTCCTGATTGAGCTTGAAGCGGATCGTGACCGTCACCTCGCGCGGATCGGTCCAGCCGACCGGCAGGTTCCAGCAGCGCTGCACCTGCGAGCGCAGCGCGTCGAGCTCGCTTTGCGACATCATCGCCGTCGGATTGCGCGCCTCTTCGGCGCCGAAGCTCTCGGGCTCCTGGCTCGCCTGCGTGCTACCGGTCGGCTTCTGGCGGTCGAGCAGCGCCGAAATCTTGTCCGGATCGAATTTTGAATCGGTCGTGCTCTGCGTCGGCGTCGCCGGCTTCGCAGCGGCCGTCTGGTCGGGCTTCGGCGGCGTCGGCGTTGGCGGGGTCGGCCGAACGCGCGGCTTCGGCGCCGGTGGCGGCGGCGGCGCTTCGGCAACCTTCTCGGCCTCGGGCGGCTTTGGCGCGACGGCAGGTTCAGGCGACGGCGCAGGCGCCGGCTCGGCCGGTTTTTCAGGCGCGGCCGGTGTCGGTGGAGGCGTCGCCTCGGCCTTCGGGGCGGGCGGCGTCGGCTCGGCCTTTGGTGCCGGCGGCGTCGGATCCGCCTTGGGCGGTGGCGGCGTAGAGGGCGGTGTCGGCTTTGGCGGTGGCGGCGTCGGGGCCGGCTTCGGCGAATCCTTTTCAGCCGGCTTGTTCGGCGAGGGCTTGTCCTTGACCTCAGCGGTCTTCTTGCCCTTCTGCAGGCTGGTCAGATCGGAGATCGGCACAAGCTCGACCGGCAGCGCCTCGACCGAGCTCGTATCGAACGGCTTGGTATCGGGCAGCGCAAAAAGGCCCCAGAAAATAATGAGGAGATGGGCAATGATCGAAGTGATGAGCCCGGTACGCATCGGGATCAGCCGCCCTGGGAGTCGATCGTGACCAACCCGATGTTGCGGTAGCCGGCGCCGGAGATCAGGCCCATGACCTGCATGATCGCGCCATAATTACTGGTCTTGTCGCCGCGCACGAAGATGCGCTCGTCATAGCCGGTGGTGGCGATCGCCTTGAGCTTCGGCACGAGTTCGTCGGCCGCAATCTCGGTGTCCTGCAGGAAGATCTTGCCCGCCGGGTCGATCGTGATCGAAATCGGATCCTTGTCCGCCGAGAGCGCCTTGGCCTCGCTCTCAGGCAGGTTGATCGGAACGCCGGACGTCAGCATCGGCGCCGAGACCATGAAGATGATGAGCAGAACGAGAATGACGTCGACGAAAGGCGTGACGTTGATCTCGCTCATGATCGCGGTCGAACGACGGCGACGACGCGCGCCGCGGCGCCCGCCTCTCCCGCCTGCCCCACCGACGGCCATGGCCATTGCTCAGTTCCTCTCGTCGATCTGGCGCGACAGGATCGCGGAGAACTCGTCGGCGAAGCCCTCGAGGCGGCCGGTGATCTTGCCCGACGAACTTGCGAGCTTGTTGTAGGCAATAACGGCGGGAATGGCCGCGATCAGGCCGAGCGCGGTCGCCATCAGCGCTTCCGCGATGCCCGGCGCCACGACGGCGAGCGAGGTGTTCTTGGACGCTGCGATGGCCTGGAACGACGTCATGATGCCCCAGACCGTGCCGAACAGGCCGATGAACGGACCCGCCGAGCCGACCGTCGCCAGGAACAGGAGCCGGCTTTCGAGCCGCTCGCTTTCCCGCGCGATCGTCACGTCGAGCACGCGGTCGATACGCATCTGCAGACCGATCGGCGAGCGCGCGCCCGCCTCGAACGAGCGCTTCCACTCGCGCATCGCCGCGACGAAGAGCGCTGCCATGGCGGATGCCGGCCGGCTCGACAGCGAGCGATAGAGATCCTCCAGCGACTGGCCGGACCAGAACACCTTCTCGAACCGGTCGATCTGGCGCTTGACGCGGCCGTAGAGAAGGACCTTGTCGACGATGATCGCCCAGCTCCAGATCGAAGCGAAGCCGAGCCCCAGCATCACGCATTTGACGACGATATGCGCGTTGAGGAACAGCGTGATGAGGGACAGGCTTGCAGCAGGCGCGTCGAGTGCTGCCTGGCCCACGTCGGCCGGATTCATTCGCTTCGAACCTCTCGGGGTTGACCCTCGATGCCTCGGTGCTGACCTTGGCGTTTACGAGGTCGGGACCGGCCTGATGCTGATCCCCGCCTGGAAATTATGTCCTTGCAAGCGGCGGGCCGGACGTGAACTCCCGGTGGCTGTCTCGCCTTCAAATTTGTCGAAAAGAGGGCGTTTCCATCAGGTTTTCGGCCGCTTCCGCGTCGCTTGCTTATAGCGGGAGCATGGTTAATCAATCCTTATTGCGGCGCCGCAGCGAAACGCTCCGCCAGCGCGTCCGGAATACGGCACGGCCGACCGGCCCGGTTGACCAGAACCACCGTCACGGTCGCGTCGACGAGCCGCTCTCCGTCCCGCATGACCTGCTGCGACAGGATGATCCGCGCCCCGCGAATCTCCTTCGGCCGCGTCACGACTTCGACGACATCGTCGATCCTAGCCGGACGGCGGAACTCGATTTCGAGCCTGTGAACGGCGAAGGCGAGCGATTCGCCGGTTTCGCCGGCATCGAGCGCCGCGTGATGGACGCCGAGCAGGCGCACATATTCGGTGCGGCCCCGCTCCAGGAAGCGGACATAGGAGGCGTGATAGACGACGCCGGAGAAATCCGTGTCCTCGAAATAGATGCGGATCGGCAGCACATGGCCATCGGCCGTATGGCGGCCGGACGAGGGAAGATTGGCCTCGCTCACGGGTCTTCCTCGAAAAGAGGGAGTGGAAGGGCCGGCACGCTCGGCGCGGCAAGGCCGAGATGCGCAAAGGCATGCGGCGTCAGGACGCGGCCGCGCGGCGTGCGCTGAACCATGCCCTGCTGGATCAGATAGGGCTCGACGATCTCCTCGATCGCATCCCTCGGCTCGGCGAGTGCTGCGGCGATCGTCTCGATGCCAACAGGGCCGCCGCCGAACGACATCGCGATCGTCGTCAGATAGCGCCGGTCGAGTTGATCGAGCCCCATCGCGTCGACCTCGAGCCGCAGCAGCGCCTTGTCGGCGATCGCCCGGTCGATGACGCCCGACCCCTCGACGAGCGCAAAGTCACGCACCCGCCGGAGCAACCGGCTGGCGATGCGCGGCGTCCCGCGCGAGCGTCGCGCGATCTCGCTGGCGCCATCCTCGCTCATGGCGACACCCATCAGCCGCGCGCCGCGCGAGACGATGTGTTCAAGCTCGGGCACCGTATAGAACTGCAGGCGCACGGGGATGCCGAAGCGATCCCGCAGCGGCGTCGTCAGGAGGCCCAGCCGCGTCGTCGCGCCGACCAGCGTGAATTTTGCGAGTTCGATGCGCACCGAGCGAGCCGCGGGGCCCTCGCCGATGATCAGATCGAGCTGATAATCCTCCATCGCCGGATAGAGGATCTCCTCGACGGCCGGCGACAGCCGGTGGATCTCGTCGATGAAGAGGACGTCGCGCTCCTCGAGATTGGTCAGAAGTGCCGCGAGATCGCCGGCCTTGGCGATGACGGGACCCGAAGTCGCGCGAAAATTGACGCCGAGCTCGCGCGCGACGATCTGCGCCAGCGTCGTCTTGCCAAGACCGGGCGGGCCGACGAACAGCACATGATCGAGCGCATCCTTGCGTCCGCGCGCCGCCTCGATGAACACCGAAAGATTGGCGCGTGCCTGCGCCTGGCCGACGAAATCGGCCAGCACCTTCGGCCGCAGCGTGCGGTCGTCATCTTCCTGCTGCTCGGCGCCGCCAAGCAATCGGCTGTCGCTCATCGTCCCTCCGGCGGCGGCAAGGCCGCGCTCATCGGCAACGTCCCTAGCAGAGAGATGCTGCAGCAGCCATTGCTCATCGCGTCCATCCCGCGGCAGCGGGCGCCAGCGACGCGACACGCCAGCAGATGAGCGTCGCGATGAGACTGCCGAGCACGACCCAACCGGCGAAGAGCGCGATCCGCGTCGCGCCGAGGAACGGGTGGCCATAGCCGACAACGGCGATATCGGCGATGAGCCCGACGGCGATCCCTGTCGCGGCAGCGAATCGCCAACCGACCGTACCGAACAGAATCTGGCGAACCGCGATCGCAGCGCCGGCCATCGCGGAGGGCAACAACAGCGCGCCATAGATCATCAGCCAGCCGACACGCAGCAGCACCAGCATCAGTCCGGTCGCGACCACCATCGACGTCGTTGGATCGAAGCGGCGGCCGATGGTCAGCGCATCGATCGCATCACCGGCAAAGGTCGTCAGGATGACGCCGAGGAACAGCACCGCGCCCAAGACCAATGGCGCGACCAGCACGAACAACGCCACGCCAACCGTGATCTGGAACAGTTCGCGCCCGCCTGATGGACGCGGCGCGATCTCGGGCTGATGGCCGCTCACCGCGCAAGCTCCTTGAGGCCGAGGCGGATCAATTGCTCTGTCGTCGCACCTTCGCCGGCATTGCGGGCGGCAGCCGCAACGGCTGTTCCGGCCTGGACCTGCGGATAGCCGAGATTGACGAGCGCCGAGACCGCATCGGCGATCGGCTGTGGCGCCCGCTTCTCGGAAAGCTCGGTCTGCAAGGCAATCGCGGCGGGATCGGCCGTCGAATAGGCCGGTGCCTTGTCCTTCAGTTCGGCCACGACGCGCGCCGCCACCTTCGGCCCGACGCCCGGCGCCCGCGCGATCTGCGCCTTGTCGGCCATGGCGATGGCGGTCGCGAGATCGCCCGGCTTCAGCACACCGAGGATCGCCAGCGCCACCTTGGCGCCGATACCCTGCACGGTCATCAGGAGGCGAAACCACTCACGCTCGACATCGGCGGCAAAGCCATAGAGGCGGATCATGTCCTCGCGAACATAGGTCTCGATCGCGAGTTGCGCCGCCTCGCCCGGCGCCGGCAGCCCCTGCAGCGTGCGCGAGGAACAATGCACCTGATAGCCGACGCCGCCGACATCGAGGATGACCCAGTCTTCCCCGAAGGAATCGACGATGCCCTTGAGCTTGCCGATCATATGCTGATGTCCCCGATGGCACTGTAGCGAATCGTAGGTGTCGTGACGGCCTGCGACCGGCGCCGATCCGGCAGCCGCGTCCCGGATGCGCCACGAATGAAAACAGGCGGAATCATCTCACAAGCCTGCCTCAACCCACCAGCGCCTTCATCCGCGCCAGCGAGACGCGGTGATGGGCGTGGCAGATGGCAACCGCCAGCGCGTCGGCCGCGTCGTCCGAATCGAAATCGGCCTTCGGCAGCAGCACGCCGACCATCATGCGGATCTGCGCCTTCTCGGCATGACCGGCGCCGACAACGGTTTTCTTGACCGAGTTGGGCGAGTACTCGGCAACGGAAATACCCGCCAGCGCCGGCACCAGCAACGCGATGCCGCGCGCCTGGCCGAGCTTCAGCGTGCCGGCGGGATCCTTGTTGACGAAAGTCTGCTCGACGGCCGCCTCGTCGGGCTGAAAAGCCGCGACGATCTTGGTCAGCCCCTCATGCAGCGCCACGAGCCGATGCGCCATTTCGCCGTCGAGCGTCGCGCGGACGGTTCCGGCCGCGACATAGGATAGCGTATTGCCGCGGCACTCGATGAGGCCCCAGCCTGTCCGTCGCAAACCTGGGTCGATGCCCAATATCCGAATCACTGCCACCATCCTCCAGCACTAGACGAAGATGGCGCGGCAAAGAAGAACGTTCGGTGAACGCCCGCCTAAAGCGGCGGGACGCCGTCCTTCTCCGCCTGGATCGCGCGCGCCGTCAGCGCGCCATCGCCCTGCGGATTGACCATCACGGCGACGAGCGCGCCCGGCTTCACCAGCGCCATGTCGCCGGGGATGATAGCGACGATGCGCGTATCAGGATCCACCTCGATCGACTGCGCGCCACCGGGGTAGGTCAGCTGCAACGTCGAGCCGGCCGGATCCGCGGTCACGGTGGCGACCGTCGCATTGGTCATGGTCTGGTTGGGTCCGGCCATCGGATGGTGGCCCTCGCCAACGCCGCGCATGGCCGCCGAGAAGATGTGCACCTCCTGCGCATGCAGCTTGCCGTCCGCTCCGGCGACGGCAGCGGAGCCGACATAATCGCCGGCCTTGATGTCGGAGAGCTTGCTGTTCGCGAGCGCCGTGACCGAAAGATGCGGCGGCAGATGGATGGTCTTCTCGGTCCCATCCGCCTGCTTGACGGTCAAAAGGTCGCCGGTCAGCGTCTCGACCGTGCCGCGGACGCGGGTTGGCGGAGAGGCGGCAAAGGCAGAGGTCGCAGCAACGAGTGCGACGCCGACAAACAGGCGATTGAAGAGAGTATGCGCGCGCATGATCCGGTTCCGATGGAGGCCCCGGTGGACAGTCTAGCCCAAACGGACGCCCCAAAGGACAGCACGCGAAAATGTGTTGGCGACGTGAGCGGGCGTCCCGATCAGGCGGCCGTCAGCTTCTGCAACACCTCGTCCGAAACTTCGAAATTGGTGTAGACGGCCTGGACGTCGTCATCGTCGTCGAGCTGGTCGATCAGCTTCAGCAGCGAAGCTGCCTTCTCTTCGTCGACGGGGACGAGATTCTGCGGCTTCCAGACGGGCTTCACCGACTCGGCCTCGCCAATCTTTTCTTCGAGCGCCTTGGCGACGTCGCCCATCGCCTCGAAAGCGGCGATCACGACATGGCCTTCCTCGGTGCTCTCGACATCATCGGCGCCGGCTTCGATCGCCGCCTCCATGATGGCGTCGGGCGTGCCCGCCTCGGGCTTGTAGGTGATCTGCCCGACATGATCGAACATGAACGAGACGGCGCCGGTCTCGCCGAGCGCGCCACCGGCGCGGGTGAAATAAGAGCGGACCGCGCTCGCCGTACGGTTGCGATTGTCGGTCAGCGCCTCGACCACGACGGCGACGCCGCCGGGCCCGTAACCCTCGTAGCGGATCTCGTCATAGTTCTCGCCGTCATTGCCGAGCGCCTTCTTGATGGCGCGATCGACATTGTCCTTCGGCATGTTTTCGGCGCGCGCATTCTGGATCGCGAGACGCAGCCGCGCATTCATCTTCGGATCAGGCAGGCCGAGCTTGGCGGCCACGGTGATCTCGCGGGCCAGCTTGGCGAACAGCTTGGAGCGCTTGGCGTCGGCTGCGCCCTTGCGGTGCATGATGTTCTTGAATTGTGAATGGCCGGCCATCGTCCGTCGTCCTGTCAGCTGCGGCGCGGCAGACCCGCGCTCGTCGTTCGATGGCCGCTTATAGGGGCTGGGCCGCCCGAAATAAAGCCGGCGAGGCTCAACCCGGCGGCGGTTTCGCCACCTCGACCGGCGGTTTGAGCCCTGGCGGGGGCAGTTCATCGGCCGGAGCCGGGCCAGTCATGACAGGCTTTGGCGCCTGGCCATCATGCTTCAGCGATTGCGCAGCGACCGGCGAAGCCACGCTGCCCGGCGGCCAGTGCGCCGCCTCATCGGTCGCCTTCTTGCGATCGGCATCCGAAAGACGGCCGATGAAATCCTGGAGCCAGTCGTCCTTGGCACCCGCCTTCGCGGCGATCAGATGCCACTTCGCCGCCTCGACCCGGTCCTGCGGCACGCCGGCGCCGATCGCCAGCATCCGCGCATAGCGATTCTGGCCGATCGGGTTGCCGGCCTCTGCCGCGCGCTTGAACCATGTCGCAGCAGCAGCTTCGTCCTTGGCGATTCCCACGCCATTGAACAGGCGAATGCCGTATTCGACTTCGGCGTCCGCATGGCCAGCCGCTGCAGCCTTGCCGAGCCACATCGTGGCGATCGTATCGTCGAGAATGACGCCGTCGCCCGCCGCATAAAGTTCGCCCAGCGCGTATTGCGCGTCGGCGCTGCCCTGCGCCGCGGCCCTGCCGAACAGATCGGCAGCCTTCAGCGGATCGCGCGGCCGCACCTCGCCTTCGAGATAAAGAAGGCCGAGATTGTAGAGCGCGGCGCGGTCGTTCCAGGCCGCCGCCTGCTCGAAGGCGTCGGCCGCCTTGGCCTTGTCCTTCTTGACGCCGCGTCCGTCCAGATAAAGCAGCCCAAGCGCCAGCTGGGCCGCCGGGTCGCCGCCGAGCGCTGCCTGCTGATACCAGGCCGCGGCGGCGCGGTCGCTCTGCTTGACGCCGAGACCATCCTGATAGATCCGCCCGACAAGCGTCTGCGCCGCAGGGTCGCCGACCTTCGCCCGCTCGAGCGCCAGCTTGAAGGCGGTGAGGTAAAGGCCGCGCTGGAATGCGCCAAAGGCGGGATCGCCGACATCGACATCGAGACCGCGCCCAGAGCGCAGATATTGATCGGCAGAGGGCAGAACGCCGGCATCCGGCGGCGGCACGCCGAGCATGGGATCGGGGGGCGGCTGGAACAATTCGGCCTTGCCATCGGGCTCGCCCGCCGGCCCTGCTGCGGGCGCCGGGGTCGTCGTGGCGGCATTTCCCGCCGGCTTCGGCTCGGGCTTCGGCGGCGCGGCACCGGCTGCCACCGGAACGACGATGCCGAGTGCCAGGACAGAGGCCAGGACGACAAGCCTCATGTCGCCGCCTCGGGCTGCGCCGCTAGGACAAGGCTGGCTGCGGCTTCGACAGCTGCGGCCGGGCCATCCGGATGCTCCCAGATCGCAGCACGAAGTGCGACGAATTCGATGCGCGCGGCCACCGCCTCGGCAATGCAGTCGAGGCTCGTACCACCCATGACGATGGCCGGAATCTCGAACAGTGCCGACCACCAGGCAGCGAGATCGAGTGTCTTGTCGTGGATCGCGGCGCCGTCATCGCCGTCGAAGCGACCGAAGAACAGATAATCGCATTCAGTTTCGGCAAGCAGCATCGCCTCGTGGCGGCTGTGGATGTCGCCGGCACCGACGATGCGGTCGGGCCGCCACTGGTCAACGCCGCGGCGCAGATCCGCGATGCCGCCGGCAACATGCAGCCCGTCGGCGCCCGCCCGCACCAAGAGGTCACTGTCGGTGAGGATCGCGGCGGCGCCATTCGCCTGCGCGATCGGCACCAGCTTCTCGGCAGCGGCAAGGCGAAGGTCCGGCGCCAGCCCCTCCGTTGCGATGATCAGCGAAGCCACCGCGCCTGATGCGAGCGCCGCGTCGAGAAGCGGCGCGAAGGTTGCCGCATCGAACACGGGCGGCGTGATCAGGCAGAGCCGCGCGAAGGGCGGATCGAGCGCCGCACCCTTCTTCTTCTTCGACGATTGCTGCGGATTGCTGCCGGTCTTTGTGGATTTGGCCATGCTTCGGCTTCTTGAAAAACCGCCGGACTCCGGCACAGCCTTGTGGCGAAAACGGGACGCGGCGCCAAGGCGCCTACAGTGCCGCCGTCAGGACCGTGCGAGCGTCGCCAGCAGCTTGCGGTGAATGGTTTCGTTGCCGGCGCAGACATCGCCGCTCTGCATCATCGTGTCGCCGCCATTGAGATCGCTGGCGAAGCCGCCGGCCTCGCGGATCATCAGCAAGCCAGCAGCGATATCCCAAGGCTTCAGGCCATCTTCCCAGAAGCCGTCAAACCGGCCGGAGGCGACCCAGGCGAGATCGAGCGCCGCCGCGCCATTGCGGCGCACGCCCGAGGTCTCCATCATCACGCGACCGAGCGTCTGGAGATAAGGCGCGTGGCCGGGCTTGCCGAGATGCGGGATGCCGGTCGCGATCACGCAATCCGGGAGCGCCGTGCGCTTGGCGACCCGCATGCGGCGGTCGTTGACGAAAGCCCCGCCGCCGCGCTCGGCGACATAGAGCTCGTCCATCACTGGATTGAAGATGACGCCGGCGACGATCTGGCCCTCGCGCTCCAGCGCGATCGAAATGGCGAAGATCGGGATGCCGTGCAGGAAATTGGTGGTGCCATCGAGCGGATCGATGATCCAGCGATGGGCACGGTCGGTGCCCTCGATCTCGGCGGATTCCTCGGCGAGAAAGCCATAGCCGGGCCGCGCCTTCGAAAGCTCTTCGACGAGGGTCCGCTCAGCCTTCTTGTCGGCGGCCGACACGAAGTCTCCCGGTCCCTTCAGCGAAACCTGCAGGTTTTCGACCTCGCCGAAATCGCGCGCGAGGGTCCGGCCGGCCTTCATCGCGGCGGCGACCATGACATTCAAGAGGGCCGAACGGGCCATGACGGAACTCCTGTTGCGCCGTGCCGAGGGAGCGGTCGCTCCCGTCGAGGCCGGGCGAAGACGAATGACGGGTGGGCGCTTCTCCGATCACGGAATGACGCTGCCCGTCAACCCCAGAACCAATTCAGGCCCAGAACGGTGGCAGCCGCTGTTCGAGCACGCCGCCGATGGCGAGCGGCGCCACGGCCTTGGCAAGACCGGTCGCCTCGTCGATCTCGACGGCGATACCGCAGAGCGTCCCCTCCCCGCTGGCTGGCGAAAACCGGCCTGACGGGATCTTGGTCAGGAAGCGGCGCACCGGCTCCTCCTTCTCCATCCCGAGCACGGAATCATAGTCGCCGCACATGCCGGCATCCGACTGATAGGCAGTGCCGCCCGGCAGGATGCGATGGTCGGCTGTCGGCACATGGGTATGCGTACCGACGACGAGGCTGACGCGACCGTCGAGATGATGCGCCGCCGCCTGCTTCTCGCTTGTCGCTTCGGCGTGGAAATCGATGACGATCGCGTCGGCCTGCTCGCCGAGCGGACAGGCGGCGACCTCGCGGTCGAGCGCCGCGAACGGATCGTCGAGCGCGTCCATGAACACGCGGCCCATGACATTAACGACGAGCACACGGGCGCCATTGCGGGCAACGAAGAGATTGGCGCCCCGACCGGGCGTGCCGGCGGGGAAGTTCACCGGGCGCAGGAAGCGCGGCTGCCTCTCGGCAAAGACCAGCGCCTCGCGCTGGTCGAAGGCGTGGTTACCGGTGGTGATGACATCGGCCCCGGCATCGAGCACGTCCTGCACGATCTCTTCGGTAATACCGAAACCACCGGCGGCGTTTTCACCATTGATGATGACGAAATCGAGCCGGTGACGGTCGACGAGGCCGGGAAGCAGATTGGCGACGACAGCCCGTCCGGGCCGCCCGACGATGTCACCGAGGAAAAGCAGACGCACGGTCGATCCCCAAAAAGGTCGGCGCCATCAGGCGCCCGCCGCCGCGATCAGCTCTTCCTCCGTGACGATGAAATCGAGGGGAATATCATGCGGCTCGAAAGGAACCTTTTCGACTTCCTGAACCGCGAAGGCAAGGCCGATCAGCAGCGGCCGGTGTCCAAGAGCCCGCAGCCCATCGATCGCGCGGTCATAATGGCCCTTGCCATAGCCGATCCGGTGCAGCCGCCGGTCGAAGGCGGCGAGCGGCACCACGAGGATGTCCGGGACCACGGCCGGCGCGGCCGGCGATGGGCCCGACGTGCCAAACCCGGCGGGAACCAGCGGCTCGCCATGGTGCCACCGGCGAAACACGAGGCCGGACGGCGTGGTGATCGGCAGGGCGAGCTCGGCACCCCGCGCCGCCGCCACCGTCATCAGCGGCCCTGGATCGGCCTCACTGCGGATCGGGAAATAGGCGGAGAGGATGCGGCCGCGCAGCTCAACCAATACCGGCTTGGCGCGCTCGGCAGCTGCGGCCGCATGGGCCACCCGCGCCTCCGGCGAAATCGCATCGCGCCGGGCGAGCGCAACGGCTCGAAGCTCGGATTTCTCGGACAAGACGAAACCGGCTCTCGGATGATCAGAGCGGAAAGGAAGGTGGCGACCCACGATGGGCCGATGGATTGATCGATCCCGGGAACCTACAGCGTAGGTGGGCTCCGTGTATCCAAGCCCAGGGGCCAGGACAGGGACAGCTCCCTTTTGGATCGATAAGGCCCCGGGGAATTAGACATCCTGTCGGGCCGCGCAGCATCGCCATCGCCAATATAGGCGACCACTGCCCCGCCTCCTAGGAAAAATCCACCGTGCCGTGCTCGCCGTCCCCATCCGGCTTCTCATCCGTCCACATGGCCTTGGCATAGCCATAGAGGCTGACCATGGCCGAAGACGGCGCGTCCCAATATTCGGCCTCCTCGATATCGACGCGGATCAGCGCGAGATAGGGATCATCGGGACCGCCCGGAAACCACGGCCGCGCCGCTTCCGACCACAGCGCGCGCACCTTGCCGGGCTCGCGCGAAATCGAGGCCATACCGGAAATGGAAACATAGCGGCCCGCCGCTTCGTCGGAATAAGCGAGCAGGACCGTCGGCTCCTGCTCCAGCTCCTCGATCTTGCCGGAGCGGGCATCGGTCAGGAACCACAGGGCGCCATCGAGCGGCTCTTTGCCGGTCGCCATCGGCCGCGCATGCCAGCGGCCATGTTCGCCGAGATTGGCCATCATCGCGATATGCGCGTCCGCCACCAGCGCGAACACTTTCGCGCGGGCCTCAGGACCCGTTTTCACGGAAAGACCGGTTTCGGCCATCGGTGCCTCCTCGAAATGGCAATTCGAGAGGAAACGGCCTTATGGCGCCCGGAGTTCCCGGGCCTCAGCCGTGGCGGCGCTGCGCGACCAGGCGGTCAGCAAAGCCCTCGATGCGGAGAGCCACCTGGTCGATGGCCCGCGCAAAGCCCGCTTCAGCCTCTTCATACCGCGCGATGACGGCGGACTTGTTCTCGTTGATGCCGGCGAGCTCTGCTTCGAGGCGGCGGATGCGCCGGTGCGCCTCGGTGAGTTCGTCGCCCATGGTGAGCGCCGCCATCACCGTGAGCCGCTGGTCGCCGATCTCGCCAAAGCTCCCGCGCAGCCGATCGATGACGACGTTGAGGCGATCCGCAAGGCCCTCGAGATGGGCCTCCTGGCCGTCATCGCAGGCCATGCGGTAGATCTTGCCGTTGATGGTGACGTTGACCTGCGGCATGGGCTTACGCTCCGTTGCGATCGAGGACGGACCTGATCGTCTCCATCGCTGCGACGAGGCGTCGCGACACGTCCTGATTCGCGTCTTCCACCCGGTCGGAGCGCGCCTCAGCGACGTCGAGCGATTGTGCCAGACGCGACCGGTCGAGACTGATGCGCTGCAATTCGGCCTCGAGTTCCTCCAGCCGGTGACCGGAATCCAGCCGCCCGTCGACGGCGCCTTCCAGCGCATCGAGCGCAGCTGTCAGCCGCCTTAGCGCATTCTCGATCGGAGACGCCCCTTGCATATCTGCCTCGCCCCCCTGCCCCGGTGTCGAAGCATGTTTGCCCCGGCATCGAAACCCAGTCGCTTGATTCTAGGCAGGGCCGGAAGCGAGCGTCAATGGCGCGTCGCCGGCAAAGGAAAACGCCATGAAGACAGCCGATTCGAAGCCGCCACCCGGTCGCCGCCCGCGATTGACTCGACTCCCTGACCTGTTATTTGTCGCAACGACCTTTCCGGACGGTCGCTGCGGCCGGGTATCGATCCGAACGACAACGAGGCCGGGCGCGGCATTGCGATCAGCTCCGCCCCCATTCGAAGCGAAGAGCAAATCATGATTGATCCCCAACTCGAAACGCGCATGGCCAACGCCATCCGCGCGCTCGCCATGGATTCCGTCGAGAAAGCCAAGTCGGGCCATCCCGGCATGCCGATGGGCATGGCGGATGTCGCGACCGTGCTGTTCACCCGCTTCCTGAAATTTGACGTCGCTCAGCCGCATTGGCCGGATCGCGACCGTTTCATCCTGTCGGCTGGCCACGGCTCGATGCTGCTCTATTCGATCCTCGAGCTGCTCGGCTCCAGCGTCGTGACGATGGACGAGTTGAAGCAATTCCGTCAGCTTCATTCGAAGACGCCCGGCCATCCCGAGAACTTCCACACGACCGGCATCGAGACGACGACCGGCCCGCTCGGCCAGGGTCTCGCCATGTCCGTCGGCTTCGCGCTGGCAGAGCGCATGCTCGCCGCCGAATTCGGCGAGGATATCGTCGACCACCACACTTACGTCATCGCCGGTGACGGCTGCCTGATGGAAGGCGTCAGCCACGAGGCGATCGATCTTGCCGGCCATCTGAAGCTCAACAAGCTGATCGTCCTCTGGGACGACAACCGCATCACCATCGACGGCCACACCGACCTCGCCACCTCGATCGACCAGGTCGCCCGCTTCAAGGCGTCGGGCTGGAATGCCGAGCATGTTGACGGTTTCGACCGCGAAGCTGTCGCCGCCGCCATCGAGCGCGCCAAGGCCTCCGACAAGCCGTCGATGATCGCCTGCAAGACCATCATCGGCTACGGCGCCCCGACCAAGGCCGACAGCCACGCCTCGCACGGCTCGGCCCTCGGCGCGACCGAGATCGCCGGCGCCCGCGAGGCGCTGCACTGGCCCTACCCCGCTTTCGAGATCCCGGACGACGTCTCCACCGCCTGGCACGAGACTGCCAAGCGCTGGGTCGCCGATCGCGAGGCCTGGGAAGCGCGCTTCGCCGCCCGCGAGCACGACGTGAAGTCGGAATTCAAGCGCCGCTTCGCCAATGTGCTGCCCGGCAATTTCGAGGCGGCAATCGAAGCCTACAAGCGCAGCCTTTCCGACACGAAGCCGAAGGTCGCCACTCGCAAATCCTCGGAAATGGCGCTCGACATGCTGACCGCCATCGTCCCGGAGATGGTCGGTGGCTCGGCTGACTTGACCGGCTCGAACCTGACGCGCGGCAAGCCGCAGCGTCCGCTGACGCCCGACGATTATTCGGGCCGCTACATTCATTACGGCATCCGCGAATTTGGCATGTCGGCGGCGATGAACGGCATCGCGCAGCATGGCGGCTTCGCGCCCTATGGCGGCACGTTCCTCGTCTTCTCCGATTACGCCCGCCCGGCGATCCGCCTTTCGGCGCTCACCGGCGCGCCGGTCATCTATGTGATGACGCATGACTCGATCGGCCTCGGCGAGGACGGCCCGACCCACCAGCCGGTCGAGCATCTCGCCGCCTTACGCGCCATCCCGCAGCTCAACGTCTTCCGTCCCGCCGACGCCGTCGAAGTGGCCGAAGTCTGGCAGATCGCGCTCGAAAGCCGGCACAATCCGTCGCTGCTCGCTCTCTCGCGCCAGAACCTGCCAGTGCTGCGCGTCCAGCATTCGTCCGAGAACAAGTCGGCCCGCGGCGCCTATCTCATCGACGGTCCCGAGACCGCCGACGTGACGCTGTTCGCCACCGGCTCGGAAGTTGAGATCGCTGTCAACGCCAAGGCGAAGATCGAGGCCGCCGGCCGCACGGCCCGCGTCGTCTCCGTCCCCTGCTTCGAGCTGTTCTTCAAGCAGGACGAGGCCTACCGCGCCGCCACGATTGGCAATTCGAAGGTCAAGGTCGCCGTCGAAGCCGCCATTCGCCAGGGCTGGGACGCCTTCATCGGCAATGACGGCATCTTCATCGGCATGAGCACCTTTGGCGCCAGCGCGCCGATCGAAGCGCTCTACCCCTATTTCGGGATCACCGCCGAGGCCGCTGCGGATGCAGCGCTGAAGCGGCTCGACTCGAACACGTAATTGACGGAGCGGCCGGGCGTGTGTCCCGGCCGACCATGACAACGACGGCGCAGGGCGCCTCTTCAGGAGACCAGATATGGCGGTGCGGGTTGCTATCAACGGGTTTGGCCGGATCGGACGCAACATCCTGCGCGCGATCGTTGAATCGGGCCGCACGGACATCGAGGTCGTATCGGTCAATGATCTCGGCCCGGTCGAGACCAATGCGCACCTTCTCCGCTTCGATTCGGTCCATGGCCGCTTTCCGAAGGAAGTTAAGGTCGAAGGCGACAGCATCGTCGTCGACGGCAAGCCGATCCGCGTCACCGCGATCAAGGATCCGGCGACGCTGCCGCATGGCGAGATGAACATCGACATCGCCCTCGAATGCACCGGCATCTTCACGTCCCGCGACAAGGCCGCGGCGCATCTCACCGCCGGCGCCAAGCGCGTCATCGTCTCGGCCCCGGCCGACCATGCCGACTTCACGGCCGTTTATGGCGTCAACCACCATGGCCTGACGAAGGATCACCTCGTCATCTCCAACGGCTCCTGCACGACCAACTGCCTCGCTCCGGTCGCCAAGGTGCTTCAGGAAGCGGTCGGGATCGAGCACGGCTTCATGACGACGATCCATTCCTACACCGGCGACCAGCCGACGCTCGACACGATGCACAAGGACCTCTACCGCGGCCGTGCGGCAGCGCTGTCCTCGATCCCGACCTCGACCGGCGCAGCCAAGGCGATCGGCCTGGTGATCCCGGAACTCAAGGGCAAGCTCGACGGCAGCTCGATCCGCGTGCCGACGCCGAATGTCTCGCTCATCGACTTCAAGCTCGTCACCAAGCGCGCTACGACGATCGACGAGATCAACGAGGCGATGAAGGCAGCCGCCGCCGGCCCGCTGAAGGGCGTCCTCGCCATCACCGACCAGCCGAACGTTTCGCACGACTTCAACCACGACCCGCATTCGGCCACCTTCCATCTCGACCAGACTAAGGTGATCGACGGCAATTTCGTCCGCGTCCTCGCCTGGTACGACAATGAATGGGGCTTCTCGAACCGCATGGCCGACATGTCGGTCGCCTTCGCCAAGCTGATCTGATCATCACGACGATCTGATCCTCGGGACGAACAGAAGCTAAAGATGACAATCGGGTTCGGGCGCCGTCCGGACCCGCAGCAATCCTTGGGGACACGCAGCATGACCGCCTTTCGAACCCTTGATTCCGCCGAAGTGAAGGGCAAGCGGGTCCTCATCCGCGTCGATCTGAATGTGCCGATGAACGACCGTGTCGTCACGGACGACACCCGCATCCGCGCCATCCTGCCGACGGTCAACGAAGTGACCAAGAAAGGCGGCAAGGCGATCCTGCTCGCCCATTTCGGCCGGCCGAAGGGTGAGCGCGTCTCCGACATGTCGCTCGCGCCGGTGGTTCCCGTGCTGCAGACGCTGCTCGGCAAGCCCGTCGCCTTCGCCAATGACTGCATCGGCAACGACGCCGCCTCGGCGATCGCCAGGATGTCGGACGGCGACGTGCTGCTGCTGGAGAATACGCGCTTCCACAAGGGCGAGGAAAAGAACGACCCGATCTTCGTTGCCGCGCTGGCCGAACTCGGCGATATCTATGTCGACGACGCCTTCTCCGCCGCGCATCGCGCCCATGCTTCGACCGAAGGCATCGCGCGCCAGCTCCCGGCCTTTGCCGGGCGCTCGATGCAGTCGGAACTCGAAGCGCTCGAAAAGGCGCTGACCGCGCCGCGGCGCCCGGTGATTGCCGTCGTCGGTGGTGCCAAGGTCTCGTCCAAGATCGAACTCTTGAACAATCTGGTCACCAAGGTCGACGCGCTGGTCATTGGCGGCGGCATGGCCAATACGTTCCTGAACGCGCAGGGCTACAATGTCGGCAAGTCGCTCTGCGAGCATGAGCTGGCCGATACCGCCCGCCGCATACTCGCGACGGCCGCCGACAGCGGCTGCGCCATCATCCTGCCGGTCGACGCCGTCGTCGCCTGGCGCTTCGAGGCGCGCGCGCCGAGCCAGGCCTATGCGGTTGATTCAATTCCCGCCGATGCGATGATCCTCGACATCGGCCCGCACTCGATCGAGCGCGTCAAGTCGGCGATCGACGACGCCGCGACGCTGGTCTGGAACGGACCGCTCGGCGCCTTCGAAATGGAGCCGTTCGATCGTGGCACGCTGGCGGCAGCGCAGCACGCAGCGGCGCGGACCCGCGACGGTCACCTCCTCTCGGTCGCCGGCGGCGGCGACACCGTGGCCGCGCTGAATGCAGCCGGCGCGGCCGATGATTTCAGCTATATCTCGACGGCTGGCGGCGCCTTCCTCGAATGGCTCGAGGGCAAGCAACTGCCGGGCGTCGAGGTGCTCCGTCGCGGATGATGTGTGGTCGCTGATCTCTCGCGGGCGGCGTGATCGCCCGGATTGACGACCTCTTCATCCTGGCGGAACGTTCTCTACTGCCGGTTTTATTTTGCGATGCAAAATCAAAACTCGCACGTTATGCAGGGCTAGCGGATCGGATCGGCCGGTTCCCGCCTCGACGAGAGACCGATACGCATGAGCGAGAGCTTGCAGGACATTGCCCGCCGTCTGGTTGTGCCGCAAAAGGGGCTCCTTGCCGCCGACGAGAGCTCCGGCACGATCAAGAAGCGGTTCGACACCATCAACCTGACCTCGACCGTCGAAAGCCGGCGAGACTATCGCGAGATGCTGTTCAGCGCCCGCGAGGCGATGCACGACCATATCTCCGGCGTCATCCTTTTCGACGAGACGATCCGCCAGTCGGCCAAGGACGGCACGCCGCTCGTCAAGCTGATCGAGGATGCCGGCTCGATCCCGGGTATCAAGGTCGATGCCGGCGCGATCCCGATGGTCGGCTTCCCGGGTGAAACGATCACCGAGGGTCTTGATGGCCTCGGCAAGCGGCTAGCCGAATATCGCGGCCTTGGCGCCCGCTTCGCCAAATGGCGCGCCGCGATTGCCATCTCCAAGGTTCTGCCGACCTCCGGCGCGACCTATGCGAACGCCCATGCCCTCGCCCGCTACGCCGCGCTCTGCCAGTCCGAAGGCATCGTGCCCATCGTCGAGCCGGAAGTGCTGATGGACGGCGCAGAGGCAACGCATGACATCGAGCGCTGCCAGGCGGTCACGCAGGAAGTGCTGCGCGTCGTGTTCGAGGAACTGGCGCGCCTCCGCGTCGATCTCACCGGCATGATCCTGAAGCCGAACATGATCGTCCCGGGCAAGGACAGCGGCCAGGTCGTCAGCCCGGAAGAGATCGCCGAGCGGACGATCGCGGTGTTCCATGCGAGCGTCCCGACCACTGTCCCGGGGATCGCCTTCCTCTCCGGCGGCCAGTCCGACGAGGAAGCAACGGCTAATCTCTCGGCCATCAACAAGATCAAGGACTTGCCCTGGCCGATCACCTTCTCCTATGGCCGCGCGCTTCAATCCGCCGCGATCAAGGCTTGGGATGGCAAGGCCGAGAACGTCGGGGCCGGCCAGCGCGCTTTCCTGCATCGCTGCGAGATGAACGGCCTCGCCACTGTCGGCGAATGGACCGAGGCCAAGGAAAAGCAGGCGGCCTGACCGGCCACGCTGCGATCAAGAGACGTGGCCGGGCGACCTGATCGCCCGGCTGTCCAAAAGTCTTCCTAATTCCGGCCAAATCACGCTACAGGAGTAGGGACACCTCCCCTTTGTGAGACGGCCGGCGCGACCGATGGCACGAGACTTCGATCCCTACAGGCTGGCGAGCCCCCAGGTTTATCTCTGGCGGATGATCATCTTCCTGATCATCGCCGGCTTTGTCGCGCTGATCCTCTATCGCCAGGCCTATGCCTCCTTCCTCGCCAATCCGGCGCTGAACGGCGTCATTCTCGCGGTGCTCGCGATCGGCATCATGCTGGCGTTCCGCCAGGTGATCCGCATCTTCCCCGAAATCCGCTGGGTCAATTCCTTCCGCACGTCGGACCGCTCGGCAGAGATGGAGCGCATGCCCGTCCTGCTGGCGCCAATGGCCGCGATCCTCGGCGACCGCATCGGCCGCATGTCGATCTCGACCCAGACCATGCGGTCGGTGCTCGATTCGATCCTGATGCGCCTCGATGAGGACCGCGACACCTCGCGCTATCTGACCGGCCTGCTGATCTTTCTCGGCCTGCTCGGCACCTTCTGGGGCCTGCTGCAGACGGTGAGCGCTGTTGCGGACGCCATCGGCTCGCTGAATGTCGGCACAGGCGACAGCGCCGTCATCTTTGAGGATCTGAAAGCCGGCCTCCAGGGCCCGCTGACCGGCATGGGCACCGCCTTCTCGTCCTCGCTGTTCGGCCTGTCGGGCTCCCTGATCCTCGGTTTCCTTGATCTGCAGGCCGGCCAGGCACAGAACAAGTTCTATACCGAGCTCGAGGACTGGCTCGCGACGGTCACCGACCTCGATCCGACGATGCTTGACGTGAACGACCGCGCCGCCTCCGGCGATGATCTTCGCCTCGCCGTTGAGCGGCTGACGCTGGCCCTCCAGGAAGGCGGCGGCGCCGGTGCGCCCGCGTCCTCGCAGCGCGCAACGGCGGCCATGGCCAATCTCGCCGAAGGCATCCAGGGCCTTGTCCAGCACATGCGCAGCGAGCAGCAGGTGGTGCGCGGCTGGGTCGAGCAGCAAGCCGACCAGCAGCGCGACATCCAGCAATTGCTCGAAGTCATCGCCCGCGCGCTGAAACAGCCAACGGCGGGAGAATAGACTTGGCCGTGCGCGCCCGCCGCCGCGAGGCGAGAAGCGATGTCTGGCCTGCCTTCGTCGACGTCCTCTCCAATCTCCTGCTCGTCTTCATTTTCCTGCTCTCGATCTTCGCGCTGCTGCAATTCCTGCAGACGCGGGAGATCACCGGCAAGGACACGGTGCTGAACCGTCTCAATTCGCAGATCGCGGAGCTGACGGAACTGCTTGCGATGGAGCGCTCCAACAAGCAGGAGCTGAACGACGAACTCACCAATATGCGGGCCTCTTTGGGCGCCGCCGAAAGCGAACGCGACCGCCTCAAGGGCGCAGCCGACACGTCCTCCCAGGCCGCCAATTCGGCCGACGGCCAGATCGCCATCATCACCAAGGCGCTCGACAATGAGAAGGTGGTGAGCCAGAAGGCGCTGTCGCAGGTCGAGATCCTGAACCAGCAGATCGCGGCGCTGCGCCGTCAGATCGCGGCGCTCGAGGATGCGCTCGGCGCCTCCGAAAAGCGCGATCAGGAGAGCCAGACGCAGATCGCCGATCTCGGCAAGCGTCTCAACGTCGCCCTTGCCCAGCGTGTTCAGGAACTGTCGCGCTACCGCTCCGATTTCTTCGGCCGCCTCCGCGAGATCCTCGGCGACCGGCCCGATATCCGGGTCGTCGGCGATCGCTTCGTCTTCCAGTCTGAAGTGCTGTTCCCGTCCGGCTCAGACGAGTTCAACGACGCCGGCAAGACCGAACTCGACAAGCTGGCCGACGCGATCAAGCAACTCGAAGCCGAGATCCCGCCCGAGATCGCATGGGTCTTGCGCGTCGATGGCCACACCGATGCGCGCCCCCTCTCGGGTACAGGCCGCTTCCGCAACAATTGGGAGCTGTCGGCTGCTCGCGCGATCGCGGTCGTGCGCTATCTGATCGATCGCGGCGTCTCGCCCCAGCATCTCGTCGCCGCCGGCTTTGGCGAATATCAGCCCCTGGAGCCCGGCGACAGCGACGAGGCCAATGCGAAGAACCGCCGCATCGAGCTGAAGCTCACCGAACGCTAGTCGGAACGAGACATCCGGCGGGAGCGATGCGTCATGGATGGACCGAGCGACCCGATCGAGATCATCCACTGGCGCGACCCAGTCTTGCCGGTCGCGCTTGATCAGCTTCTTCGGGAAGCCATCGAGACGGAAAACGAATGGGCCGCCGATTTCCGGCCGGCATGGGAAGCGCGCCCGTTCATCGACGCTGGCGAAGCGCTGTTCCTGGCCCGCGATGGCCAGCAATTGCTGGCGATGGCCGCGATCAGCGCCGATCCTTTCATTGCGGACGGCGAGACCGGTCGGCTGCGCTTCATCTATGTCCAGACCTCCGCGCGCCGGCGGGGCCTTGCCGACAGACTTGTTGCCGCGTGCCTTGCTCGCGCCGCCGGCACCTGGCAGAGGCTCCGCCTCCACACCGACAATCCTGCCGCCGCCCGTCTCTATGAACGCTACGGCTTCCGTCCGGCACCCGGCGCGTGGCGCGCCACGCACATTGCCGAGATCGCGCCGCCGGCAGGGTGATGGGTCTCGGCTGAGCGGCAAGAGCGAACACAGCGTCAACCGGAATCGGCATTTTCTATCCTGGCGAAAGGATCATGCTGCAGACTGCCTCAGCCCGGAGTTTCCAGATGGCCGCCATGTCTGCCCCGTCGCGCGTGATGACGATCGTCATCTGGGTACTATGTGTCCTGCTTGCGGCGCTGTTCCTGATGGCAGCGTTCATGAAGCTCTCGGGCCAGCCGACGATGGTTGAGGAGTTCGGCGTCATCGGCCTTGGTCAGTGGTTCCGCTATCTGACCGGCCTTCTCGAATTGATCGGCAGCATCGCGCTCCTGGTACCGGCAGTGTCGGTTCTCGGCGCTGTCCTGCTGCTCTGCATCGACATCGGCGCGTTCATCACGCAGGCGTTCGTGCTGCATGGCGACGTCGTCCACACGATCGTTATCGCGGCGCTGCTGCTGGTGGTGATCTATCTGCAGCGTGAGCGTCTCAAGGCATTCCTGCCCTGATATCAGGCTGCGTCGGCGCGGAACTGCAGCCGCGCCAGCCGCGCATAGAGGCCGCCGGCGCCGACGAGCTGCTCATGGCGGCCCTCCTCGACAATCCTTCCGCCGTCCATGACCAGGATGCGGTCGGCCTTCAGGATCGTCGCCAGGCGATGAGCGATGACGATCGTCGTGCGCCCCGCCATCAGGCGGTCGAGCGCTTCCTGCACCGCCGCCTCGCTTTCGGCGTCGAGCGCGCTGGTCGCCTCATCCAGCAGCAACAGCGGCGCATCGCGCAGCACGGCCCGGGCGATGGCTATGCGCTGGCGCTGGCCACCCGACAGCGTGACGCCACGCTCGCCGAGTTCCGTCGCATAGGCCCCTGGCAGGGCCGCGATGAACCCGTCGGCATGGGCAGCCCGCGCAGCGGCGCGAATCGCCTCCGGCGTGGCAGTGGCATCGCCAAAGGCGATGTTTTCGCCGGCAGTCGCGGCGAAGATGGTGGGATCCTGCGGCACGATGGCGATCTGGCGACGAAGCGCGAGCGGATCGAGCCGGGCAAGATCGATCCCGTCAAAGAGAACGCGGCCGCTGGTCGGGTCGTAGAAGCGCAGGATCAAGTTGAACAATGTCGATTTGCCGGCGCCAGACGGGCCCACAACGGCGATGCGCTCGCCCGGCCGGATCGCGAAGTCGATGCCGGCAATCGAAGCCTCGCGGCCACCCTCGGGATAGCGGAACGAGACATTCTCGAAGGTGACCGCGCCTCGGGCGGGCAGCGGCAGCGCGTAAGGCGCGACCGGCGCCGCGATGCTCGGCCGCTCGTCGAGGATCTCTGAAAGCCGCTCGGCGGCGCCGGCGGCATTAGCGATATCGCCCCAGACCTGGCTGAGTTCGCCGAGCGCTCCCGCGCCGATGACAGCGTAGAAGAGGAACTGGCCGAGGGTTCCGGGGCTCATCCGGCCGGCCAGCACGTCCTGCGCGCCCCACCAGAGGATCGCGACCATGCTGGCGAACACCATGAAGATTCCGAAGGCGGTCAGCGCGGCACGCGCCGCCGTCGATTGGCGTGCAGCGATGAAGGCCGCTTCGACCGCCGCGGTGAAACGCCCCGTCACCGCGCCCTCCGCCGTCGAAGCCTGCACCGTACGAATCGCGCCGATCGCTTCGCTGGCATAGGCCGACGCATCGGCCAGCATGTCTTGTGCCTTGCGCGAGCGAACGCGGACGCGGCGGCCGAAGCCGACCAGAGGGAGCACCACGACCGGAAGCGCCACCAGCACCAGCGCCGAAAGGCCGGGGCTCGTGACGACCATCAGCCCGATCGCGCCGATGAACATCACGATGTTCCGGAGTGCGATCGACACGTTGGCACCGGCGACAGCCTTGATCTGCGTCGTATCAGCCGTCAGGCGCGATGTGATCTCGCCGGAACGGCTGCGATCGAAGAAGTCGATACCGAGCGAGGCGAGATGGCGGAAGACGTCCGCCCGGAGATCCGCGACCACGCGCTCGCCAAGCCAGGTGACGAAATAGAAGCGGAGGCTTGAGGCCGCCGCCAGCACGGCGACCACCCCGATCAGCGCCAGGAAATAGGTGTTGATCGCTGCGGCATCGTCGGCATTGAAGCCGTGATCGATCATCCGCCGGACGGCCATGGGAACAGTCAGGGTCGCCCCGGCCGCCGCAATGAGCGCGAGTGCAGCGCCGGTCAGTTGCGCTTTGTAGCGCAGCACATAGGGCACCAGCATGCGCAGCGGCTTCAGGGCGCTGCGGCGGCGCTCCGTCACGTCCCGCTGCCGGTCGTCGCGGTCAGTCATGTCGCTTCCGATCCTTCGCGCGGCCGGCGCCGCTCCTCCGGCTTAGTTGCATGAGGGATTCGGCCGTTTCAAGCACGGCTCCGCTCTTGTGCGCGCCGGAGGGGTGGGCTATATCGTCGCCCCGATAGAGCGGTCGCCGATGCGCGGCCGGTTTTCCCATTCATGTGGCTGTGCGGGCAAGATGCCCGACCGGCAGAGCGGTCCTGATGAGACCGGTTTCGAAGGACCGAGCGATGAAGAAGAGCATTCATCCTGACTATCACGCCATCACGGTCGTGATGACGAACGGCACCGAGTACCAGACCCGGTCGACCTATGGCGAGGAGGGCGCGAAGCTCCAGCTCGACATTGATCCCTCGACCCATCCGGCCTGGACCGGCGGCAACCAGACGCTGCTGGACCGCGGCGGCCGCGTTTCGCGGTTCAATAACAAGTTCAAGGGCTTCATCGGCGGCTGATTTCCAGCGCCGGCAAGCTGATACGAAAACCCCGGCGCCTGCGCCGGGGTTTTTCATTTTGAAGCATCCACCCTGCCGATGAGGCCCGCTATTCGGCGCCGCCGAAGGCGCGCGCGAGGCGGCTGATCTGGTGACCGACCGGGTTGTCGGCAGGGACGTCCTGCAAGGCGCCAGAAAGCGCATCATCGAGCCGGATGACCCGCTCCTGCAACCGTATGGATCGCTCGATCAGCGAACGGAGCCTTGCCGGCAATTCATCCCAGGCGGGACCCGTGACGGAGGAGCTGTAGCCCCGGAGGCGAACCTTCGCCTGTTCCTCGCCCGCCTGTTCGGGCGTCATTTCCCCGTCATTCACCGCGCGCTGCAGCAACAGCCATGAAGCGATCTGCATCAGGCGTGTCGTCAGGCGCATCGATTCGGTCGCATAGCCGAGCGAAGCGGTGCGCATCAGTTCGCGCGATTCCGAGCGGCCGTCGCCATCGAGATAGGCCGCGGTTTCCTCGACCAGCGCCATGCCCTCGCGAAACAGCGTCTTGAATGTCTCGGAATGCGCGAAACGCCGTCCGAAGACGATCGGCGCCACATCATCTCGTGTCGTCGAATTATCGTTGCTCATCGCGCCTGCCAACCTCTCGGACCGCTCGCAAGCGGCCAATCCCTTCGGTGCACCATGGCAGCGAACCGCTAAAGGATTCCTGCCAACGGCGCATACAGCCGGGCAAACAAAAAAAGAGCCGCTTCTGGCACGGCTCTTATAGGTCAACAGGGAGGGAGAGAGACAGAGCGGACAGGCCCCGCTCCGATCCGGAGATCCGGACACCCCATATAATCGACCGTAAAGGTTAATGCTTCACTAACGGATGGTCAGCTCTTAAAGAAGCTCGAGGCCGCATGCCGCGACGCAGTCTTGCCCTCGATGGCAGCACGCAGACGGACAATTTCCTCTTCGAGAAGGCTGACCCGTTCATTCAGCTCGTCGATGGAGAGGGCCGCAAGATCCTCACCCAGCCGATGCGGTTGTGGCTTCTGCTTTGGTGGTTCATCGAACAACGACATCCTGGCGCCTCCTTGCCTCAAAGCCTTCTGCGACAGAGACTAGCAACAATGGTCGCCCCTTGCAGCGACGCTGATAAGGACAATTCCCATGCCCGATCTTCCTGCCAGCATGGCCGCCATCGCGATGGACGGCGCCGGCGGCCCTGAGGTCCTCCGCGTTGTCGAGCGGCCCCTGCCGAGTCCCGGACCGGGCGAAGTCCTGATCCGCGTTGCGGCGTCAGGCGTGAACCGGCCCGATATCTTCCAGCGCCAGGGTCACTATCCGCCGCCAAAGGGCGCATCCGACCTGCCCGGGCTCGAGGTCGCGGGCCATGTCGCCGCTGTCGGCCCGGGCGCAGGCGGACATGCGATCGGCGACGCGGTGACGGCCCTGCTCTCCGGCGGCGGCTATGCCGAATATGCCGTCGCATCTGCAGGCTGCGCCCTTCCCGTCCCGGCCGGCCTTTCGCTGGTCGAGGCCGCGGCGCTGCCGGAGACGGTGTTCACGGTCTGGCACAATGTGTTCGAGCGCGGCGGCCTCCTCGAAGGGGAGACGCTGCTGGTGCATGGCGGAACGTCCGGCATCGGTACGACCGCCATCCAGATCGCGGCGGCGCGGGGCGCACGCGTGATCGCAACGGCGGGCTCGGCTGACAAATGCGAGGCCTGTATCCGTCTCGGTGCGTCCGTCGCGATCAATTATCGGGACGAAGACTTCGTGGAGGCGACCAAGGCGGCAACGGATGGACGCGGCGCCGACGTCATCCTCGACATGGTCGGCGGTGATTATGTCGCTCGCAACATCGCGGCCGCGGCTGAGGATGGCCGGATCGTGCAGATCGCTTTTCTCGGCGGATCGGACATCCACCTCGACGCGCAACGCCTGATGACGCGGCGTCTGACCTGGACCGGGTCGACGCTGAGAGCCCGGCCCGTTGCCTTCAAGGAGCGCCTCGCCGCATCTGTCCATCGCGAGGTGTGGCCACTGATCGAGGTGGGCCAGGTTCGCCCGCTGATCGATTCGACACTGCCACTTCGCGACGCCTCGAAGGCGCATCAACGCATGGAGAGCTCGGACCACATCGGAAAGATCGTGCTCGTCACAGGAAGCGTGTGAAACCAAGCCGTACCTCGCGCGTTGAGCCGAGTTGGAAGGAGGGAGGTCCATGATCCATTCGAACACGATCCTCAGCAGGATGCAGGTGCTTGATTCCCGCGGCAATCGGGTCGGCTTCGTCGATCGCGTCTTACCTGACAACGAGATCAAGCTGACGCGCCACGATTCACCCGATGGGTTGCATCATTATATTCCCCTCGACTGGGTGGCCGAGGTCGGCGTTGCGGTCCGTCTCAACAAATGTTGCGCCGAGATCTTCCGTGATCGCGCCTGACGTAGTGCACCCCTAGTCAACGCGTCCTGTCGCGACCGCCACGATAGAAGGATAGAGGCTGCATTGCCGCGTGAACGAACCACGCGAGGCCGACATCCTTCTGCTGCTCTTCGTAACGACGCGTGAATCAGCTATGGATACAGCGTCTGAGTTCCTGAAGAACAAGGAGGAACGGAATGCAACGCCAAAATACCTGGATCTGGGTGGTTGTCGTCGTCGTCGTGATCGTGATCGCGTGGTTCTGGTGGCAGTCGCGCGCGACGGTGGCGCCGCCTCCGCCTCCCGCCGCAACCGAGAGCGCTCCGGCCCCCGCCCCGGCATCGCCGGCTCCCGCGGCTGAGCCTGCGCCTGCGACGCCGGCACCCGCCACACCGGCTCCGGCAAACTAAAAACAACTTGATCCTGACGGGGGGGGGGTGGGCGCGGGTGGCCGGCGCCCGTTCTGTTTGAAGCATTGCCCCGTGCGGTCTTCTGCGCCTCGCCGCCGAATAGTTTGATTCAGCGGGTCGGGAGGGCTATATAGCCGGCATACCCCGTCATTCAGACGAAATCCTGCTCCTCCGGCGGACACCCGGGCGAGCGATCAGGAGAGACTTATGTCGAACATCCCGCTGATGCCGAAGGCGACCGCCGTCTGGCTCGTCGAGAACACCTCGCTCGGGTTCGACCAGATCGCCGAATTCTGCAAGCTGCACCCGCTCGAAGTGAAGGCCATCGCCGATGGCGAGGCTGCGCAGACGATCAAGGGCCTCGATCCGGTGCTGACGGGTCAGCTCACCCGCGAAGAGATCGACCGCGCCCAGCGCGATCCGAAATATCGGCTGAAGATGGCCGAGACCAAGGTTCGCGTCCCCGTGCAGAAGCGCAAGGGCCCGCGATACACGCCGGTCTCGCGCCGCCAGGATCGGCCGAACGCCATTCTCTGGCTGCTCCGCAGCCATCCCGAACTCAAGGACGCGGCCATCATGCGTCTTGTCGGCACCACCAAGCCGACGATCGATTCGATCCGCGGCCGCAGCCACTGGAACTCTACCAACCTGACGCCGATGGATCCGGTGACGCTTGGCCTCTGCTCGCAGATCGACCTCGATTTCGAAGTCGAAAAGGCCGCGAAGAGCGCCCCGCCGCGCGAAGTTGGCCCCGATGGCGAGACGCTGCTGCGTCCCGAGGAGACGACGGCGGCCGACGCGCTCGCTTCCGCGGCGCTTCGTTCCTATCGCCCGGAAGAGCCGAAGGAAGACGAACTCGATGCCGACGCCGTCTTCGCCAAGCTGAAATCGCTGAAGGGCCCCGTCGAGGACGACGAGGACGTCTGAAAGCGAGCGAGCGTCGCCGTCAGTCCTTGACGGCGACGGTATAGTTGAGCGCGAGACGGCCGCCATCAGCGTAGATCGTCTCGCCAGTGATATAGCTGGCATCATCTGAAGCCAGGAAGGCGGCGATCGCGGCGATTTCTGACGGCTCGCCGATCCGGCCGAGCGGCGTGCGCGACAGCAGCCGGCGCTTCGCCTCGGGATCGCTGTTGACGCTGGCGAGGATGTCGGTCGCGATCGAGCCGGGGCCGATCGCATTGACGCGGATGCCGCGGGGGGCCAGCGAGACCGCCATGGCGCGGGTCAACTGCATGAGACCGCCCTTGGAGACCGTATAGGGCACCTGGTTTGGCAGCCCGAACACCGCATTGACCGAGGTCATGTTGACGATCGCGCCGGCAGTGCCGCCGGCGTCGACCCGGGCCGCCATGTGGCGCGCAACCACCTGGCCGCAGAGGAACGCGCCTTTCACATTGACGCGCAGCACGCGGTCGAAATCCTCTTCAGTGACGTCGAGAAAATCGGCGCCGGCGACAATGCCGGCATTGTTGACGAGAATATCGATCTCGCCGCCGAAGTTGGTCGCCGCCGCCACGAGATTGGCCACGTCGTCGCGATCACCAACGTCGCAGCGCACGAAGCGGCAGGCGCCATTCGCACCGAGACGCTCGATCGCGGATGATCCCGCGTCCTCGTCGATATCGGCGATGACGACCCGCGCGCCCTCCTGGAGAAAGCGTTCGGCGATGGCAAAGCCGATCCCTTTGGCGCCGCCGGTGACGATGGCCAGTTTGTTCTCGAGCTTCACGTCGTCATTCCCCTTATCGAGATCTGCGTCAGGAACGACACATAGCGGCTGAGGCGGCTCAAAAACACCGAAAATCCGCGCTTTTCGGCCGTGAGATGCTTTGACGCCCCTTATGGCTTCTGCTATGAGAGCGCCGAATTCGGGAAAGAAGCCGCAGACTTGTTAGCCAAGCGCGCCTGAAGCTCCCGCAAACCCGATCGATCGGATCAAAACAGGACGCAACCGCGTGCAGATACTCGTTCGCGACAACAACGTCGACCAGGCGCTCAAGGTTCTCAAGAAGAAGATGCAGCGTGAAGGCATCTTCCGCGAGATGAAGCTCCGTGACTTCTACGAGAAGCCGTCGGTGAAGCGCGCCCGCGAGAAGGCCGAGGCCGTCCGCCGCGCCCGCAAGCTGGCGCGCAAGAAGGCGCAGCGCGAGCTCGGCATCGTCGCCGCGCCGAAGGCGAACAAGCACTGAGATTGGTCGCCGACTTCGGTCGGTGCCATCCTTTCGCCCTTCCTTTGACATCATAAGGGTAACGAGCCCGCAGGCGCGGTGTTCGTTGCCCTTGCACGTCTTTGTCCTGGCGCCTGAACCCACCTATTGAGGAGCCGCCCCATGAACGTCTCGATGCTGCTGCTGCGCCCACAAGCCGGATCGAAGACTGCGGGTTATTTTCTCGCCGGTTCGCTCGTCGCCATTGCGCTGGCGGGCTGTCAGTCCGGCCTGCCCGGCCCAGAAGCCGGCATCGACCCGGCGATCGCGTCCCCAGCGAACATCGCCTCGCTGAGCGCGGTGGTGAGCCAGAGCCCGAACGACGCATCGAGCTATAATGTGCGCGGCACGGCCTATGGACGCGCCGGCCGCTACGACGATGCACTCGCCGACTTCAACCAGGCGATCCGGCTCAACCCGAATTTCTACCAGGCCTATTCGAATCGCGCCCTCGTTGAGCGGCGCCTGAAGCAGGACCAGAAGGCGCTGGCCGACTACAACACGGCCATCCAGCTCAATCCGAACTACAGCGACGCCTATGTCGGCCGCGCCAATCTGTACCGCTCGCAGGGACAGGTCGATCTCGCCCTCGCCGATCTGACGCGGGCCATTCAGCTCGAGCCGAACGACCCCAAGGGCTATTACAACCGCGCGCTGATCTACCAGAGCCAGAACCGCCACGACGACGCGATCCAGGATCTGACGGCGGCAACGACCTACGCGCCCAACTCGGTCGACCCGTATCTGAGCCGCGGCCTCTCCTATCTCGCCACCGGCGACTACAAGGCGGCGCTCGACGATTTCAACCTCGCGGTCCGCAAGGACAAGCAGTCCTATCTCGGCTGGACCTATGAGGGCCTGGCGCTCGAGAAGCTCGGCGAGCCCCAAAAGGCCCATGACGCCTTCGCCCGCGCCCAGATCATCAACCCGAACTACGCACCTGCCCGCGACGGCATGCGCCGCACGGCCCCGAACGGCGCCTGAGTCGCGTTTCCGACCGAGCGTCCCGTCATGTCGGCGCTTTCAAGCCGGCATGACGGTCTCACGACTTGGCTAGCGGCCAGATCGCTACCGGCGGAAATCGAGGCGAAGCAATTTCTCGTCGATGAGCTCGCCCTCGACCATGAGGGCGGCCACGTGATGGCCATAGGCCTCGAAGCCAAGTGCGCGGTAGAGCGATCCGGCATGTTCATTGCCGACGGAGACCGCCGCTTCGAGGATCAGCACGTGGCGGCTTGCGTGGTCGATCACCGCCTCGACGAGGCGCCGCGCAATGCCCCCTCCCCTCGATGCCGGATCGACATAGACGCCCCAAAGCACGCCGCGATGACGGTGCTTCTCGCCCTCGTGGCGGAAAAAGCCGGCGACACCGACGAGCCGGCCTTCGACAAATGCACCGAAGACGGCATTGGGTGAAGCGTCGAGCCGGGCGCGCAACGTATCGATCGGAACCGCCGCCTCCTGCGCGGGGCTGGCGCCGAAGGCCGTCGGTGCATTAGCAAGCCCGGCCAAGCGGAGTTCTCGAAAGGCTTCGGCATCCGCCGCCGCGAGTTGCCTCAATTGAAAGGACGCCATTGTCGGATCACCCATCCATCGAGCCTGTCATAGGCGCTCAGTCTGCGGCTTTCGCAAGCATGCCGAAACAAAACGGCCACCCGAAGGTGGCCGTTTGAAACGCTTGGGCGCCCACGCCTAATCGAGCGACTTGACGATGCTCTCCACCATCTTCTTTGCGTCGGCGAAGAGCATCATGGTGTTGTCCTTGAAGAACAGCTCATTCTCGACGCCGGCATACCCCGAACCCATGCCGCGCTTGATGAAGAGGACGGTGCCCGCCTTCTCCACGTCGAGGATCGGCATGCCGTAGATTGGCGAGGTCTTGTCGGTCTTCGCCGCCGGATTGGTGACGTCATTGGCGCCGATGACGAAGGCGACGTCGGCCTGCGCGAATTCCGAGTTGATGTCTTCGAGCTCGAACACCTCGTCATAGGGCACGTTCGCCTCGGCGAGCAGGACGTTCATATGGCCCGGCATGCGGCCAGCCACCGGATGGATGGCGTATTTTACCTCGACGCCGGCATGCTTCAGCTTGTCCGCCATCTCGCGCAGCGCATGCTGCGCCTGCGCCACCGCCATGCCATAGCCCGGCACGATGATGACCTTCGAGGCGTTCTTCATGATGAACGCCGCATCCTCGGCCGAGCCCTGCTTGACGGGCCGCTGCTCGACCGCGCCGCCGGCAGCCGCCGCCTGCTCACCGCCGAATCCGCCGAGGATCACGGAGATGAACGAGCGGTTCATCGCCTTGCACATGATGTATGAAAGGATCGCGCCGGACGAGCCGACCAGCGCGCCGGTCACGATCAGGGCCGTATTGCCGAGCGTGAAGCCGATGCCCGCCGCCGCCCAGCCCGAATAGGAATTCAGCATCGAGACGACGACAGGCATGTCGGCGCCGCCAATCGGCACGATGATCAGGCCGCCGAGCACGAGGCTGACGAGGACGATCAGCCAGAACAATGTCGGATTGCCGCTCGTCACCAGCGCGATGATCAGCACGACGAGCAGGACTGCGAGCGCGAGGTTGATCAGGTGCCGCATCGGCAGGATGATCGGCTTGCCCGACATGTTGCCGTTGAGTTTCAGGAAGGCAATCACAGAGCCGGTGAATGTCAGTGCGCCGATCGCGACGCCAAGGCTCATCTCGAACAGCGCCTGGCGATGGATGTCCCCCACCTCGCCGATGCCGAAGGCGGCCGGCGCATAAAGTGCCGCGGCGGCGACCATGACGGCGGAGAGGCCGACCAGCGAGTGGAATGCGGCGACCAGCTGCGGCATCGCGGTCATGGCGATGCGGCGCGCGATCACCGCGCCGATGCCGCCACCGATGCCGAGGCCGAGTATGATCAGAGCCCAGGCGGTCGGACTCGACGGCGCCGCGAGCACCAGCGTGGTCAGGATGGCGATCGCCATGCCGACCATGCCGTAGAGATTGCCCTGGCGCGACGACGCGGGGCTCGAAAGCCCCCGGAGCGCCATGATGAACAGGACGCCCGAGACCAGATAGAGGACGGCCGTGATATTGGCGGTGGTCATCGCGCGATCCTCACTTCGTCTTTTTCTTGTACATCGCCAGCATGCGGCTGGTGACGAGGAAGGCGCCGAAGATATTGACGCTGGCGAGGATCAGCCCGACGAAGCCGAAGCCCTGCGCAAGGCCATGGCCAGCCGTATTGCCAACGGCGTCGACGCCGACCGCGAGCAGCGCGCCGACGACGATGACCGAGGAGATCGCATTGGTGACCGACATCAGCGGCGTATGCAGCGCCGGCGTCACCTGCCAGACGACGTAATAGCCAACAAAGATCGCCAGCACGAAGATCGAGAGGCGGAAGACGAAGGGATCGATGACCCCGCCGGTCGCCGCATGCAGCGCAAGGCTGGTTGCATCAGCGAGGCCACCATCGCCAGGCACGCCAGCCTGGGCTGCATATTGATGGGCGGCACGAGCGGCCTGCTGCGCGGCCTCGGCCGCAGCCGTCGCGGCATCGGCGGCCTGCTGGGCGACCGCAGCCGCCTGTTCCGGCGTCAGATTGGCCATCAGAGGCTCCCTTCGTCCGCAGTGACGGTCTTCGGCTTGAAGGCGGGATGCACCACCGCGCCGTCGCGGGTCAGCACTGTCGCCCTGACGAGTTCATCATCCCAGTTGACGGCGAGCGCCTTGCTGGCTTTGTCGACCAGCGTTTCCAGGAAGGCCGCGAGGTTCTTCGCGTAGAGCTGGGATGCGGTGGCCGGGATGCGGCCAGCAACATTCAGGTAGCCGACGATGCGGCGTCCATCGAGATCGACGATCTCGCCCGGCTTGCTGCCCTCGATATTGCCGCCTCGCTCGACCGCAAGATCGACCAGCACGGCGCCTGGCCGCATCGAGGCCACCATCGCCGCCGTGACGAGGCGGGGCGCAGCACGTCCCGGGATCAGGGCCGTCGTGATCACGATGTCCTGCTTCTTGATGTGCTCGGCGACGAGCGCCGCCTGCTTGGCCTGGTACTCGGCCGACATCGGCTTCGCGTAGCCGGCAGCCGTTTCGGCCTGCTTGAATTCCTCGTCCTCGACCGCGACGAACTTCGCCCCGAGGCTTTCGACCTGCTCCTTGGCGGCCGGGCGCACATCGGTCGCCGTGACCACAGCGCCGAGGCGCCGGGCGGTTGCGATCGCCTGCAGGCCGGCGACACCGGCGCCCATCACGAAGACACGAGCCGCCGGCACGGTCCCGGCTGCGGTCATCATCATCGGCATCGCACGGTCATAAGCCGAGGCGGCGTCGATCACGGCCTGATAGCCGGCGAGATTGGCCTGGCTCGACAGCACATCCATGACCTGCGCGCGGGTGATGCGCGGCATGAATTCCATGGCGATGGCGGTGATGCCGGCAGCGCCCATGGCGTTCACCGCATCCTCATGGCCGTAGGGGTCCATGGTGGCGATGACAAGCGCGCCCTGCCGGTAGAAGGGAAGTTCGCTCTCGACCGGACGGCGAACCTTCAGCACCACATCGGCATCGGCGACGGCAGCGGCCGCGTCCGGCGCGATCGTCGCGCCCGCCGCTTCATAGTCGGCATCGGTGATGCGAGAGGCGAGGCCCGCGCCGCGCTCCACGACGACCGTGGCGCCGAACGCGATGAACTTCTTGATCGTCTCGGGGGTCGCTGCGACGCGCGACTCCCCGCCGTCGATCTCGGCCGGTACACCGATTTTCATGAGTGGTCCTCGATGATGGATGAGGACGGCAACCGTCCCCTCCGGATGCCGGCCGGCCAACACCGCGCCGGCGCGGCAGCGCGCTCTCTCAGAGCAGGAACAGCGCCATCAGGATCAGGATGACCACCACGGCGATCGTGCCGTATTTCGTCAGCCCGACGAAGAAGTGATAGGTGCGGTCATGTTCCACATAGTCCATGGGGGTTTCGGCCATCGGATCGGGCTCCTCGACTGAACTCAGGCTGCTCGGGGCTATATCGCAGAAGATACCGCCTCGCAATCCGCCAAGCTGACGCGCTTAGCTGGGCCGCGATCCCCTGAACGCAGCAGTCCGGGCGATCGGCGAGAAGACGATCACGCCAGCCCGACGCCGCCGAGCGCCGCCTGCTGGCGATGGCCGAGAAGGCGCTCGTCGAACCCTTCCAGCGTCGCCATGAACAGGCGATGGAAATTCAATTCGGCGCGCAGATGCAGGAACACTGCGCCAAGCCCGATCGCCGCGCGATCCATGAACACGAATTCGCGCGGCACGGTTACGGGACCCTTCTCCTTCAGCACCTGATGCACGCGGAATGCTTCGCGGCGGCCATATTCGGCCGGGGCGACGCCATCCGCGATGGTCCGTACACGATCATCGAGCAGCGGCGCATAGATGAACCGCGCCCAGATGTTGAGCGCATCGATCAGCTCATTCGAAAGGCCGACGAAACCCCAGCTTTCATAGGCCGCGACGACGCGCGCCCGATCCTCTTCGAGGAGACCATGGAAGAGATTGACGACCCCGTCGACAAAGGCCGGCGGGAAGATGCGGATGCAGCCATAATCGAGCAGATTGATGCCGCCCGCGACGCCGTCCTCCTCGAACACGGTGTAGTTGCCGAGATGCGGATCGCCATGAATCACGCCGTAATGGGAGAAGGGCGACCACCAAGCCTCGAACATCGCCGTCGCGATGCAGTTGCGCTCATCGAGCGAACGGTCGCGGAAATCGAGCAGCCGCCCCCCCTCCAGCCAGGTTAGCGATAGCAGGCGCTGCGTCGAAAGCCGCGGCTCAACCTCCGGCACGCGCACCAGCGGCTGGCCGTCAAGCATGATCTTGTAGAGCAGCGCGTGGCGCGCCTCGCGGCCGTAGTCGAGTTCCTCGCGGATGCGGGCGCTGATCTCTTCCAGAATCTGGCTCGTATCGATCGAAGCATCGATGCGGCGATAGACCGAGAACAGCATCCGAAGCTGGGTCAGGTCGGCTTCGACCGCCGACTGCATGTCCGGATATTGCAGCTTCACCGCCAGGGCGCGTCCGTCCTTGCCGACCGCGCGGTGAACCTGCCCGAGCGAAGCTGCCGCCGCTGGCTGGCGATCGAAGGAGGCGAAGCGCTTCTCCCAGTCGGGCCCAAGCTCCGCCTGCATGCGCCGCCGAACGAACGGCCAGCCCATCGGCGGAGCGTTGGACTGAAGCTGCGACAACTCAGCGGCATATTCCGGCGGCACCAGATCCGGCACGGTCGACAGAATCTGGCCGACCTTCATCAGCGGGCCCTTGAGCCCGCCGAGCGCCGCCGCCAGTTCGCCGGCATTCTTGCCCTTGTCGAGGCTGGTGCCGAACAGCCGCGCGCCGGCGACCTTGGCCGCGACCCCGCCGACATTGACCCCAACCCGGGCATAGCGGCTGAGGCGACCGGAGAGGCGATTGCGTTCGGAATCGGACATGAAAATACGGACCCGCTCGAGGACGAGCCCTTAAGATGCAGCCGCCCGCCCCCACCGCAAGGGGCGGCCGTCTCGAAGCTGCCGCGTCAGACGGCCGCTACCGGCATGCGGTCGCGGATCCAGCGGGCGAGGTTTTCTTCGGAGATTTCACCGGCAGCGAGGCCGAGAATGGCGAGGGTCGCCTCAGGCGGCGACGGAGCAAAGCGGACATCGTTCATGCGCAGGAAAAGCACGAGGGCCACGAACGCTGCCCGCTTGTTCCCATCAATGAAGGGATGATTGCGGGCCAGGCCATAGGCATATGCCGCGGCCAAGACCGCGAGATCCGTTTCACCATAGGTCCATTTATTGCGAGCACGATCGAGGGCCGATTCCAGCAATCCAAGATCTCGTAAGCCTGCCGGACCGCCAAACTGCCGGAGTTGACGCTCGTGTGCCACCAGCACCTGTTCGAGTGTCAGCCATTCCGGCTCGCTCACTTCGCGAGTTCTCGCAGCGTATCGCGATATTCGATCATGATGTCGTCAACGATCCCCATCGCCTTGTCGAAGGCGGGGTCGTAAGGCGACACACGGATCGAGCCATCTGCGTTTTCGGTCACATTCACCCACTGCCCCTGCTTCAAGGCAAGCCGCGCCAGCAGTTCCTTCGGCAAGATCAATCCGGTCGAATTGCCGATCTTCTTGATTTCGAGCTTCATGGTCAGGCCCTCGTTATACGGAATGTATAACGCGTGGTGATGCGCCTCGCAATCGAACGACCTCGCGCCGGTCCCTCGCCTCCCGGTCCCCCTCACAGCCCGAGCTATTGGCGGATGGTGGTGGCATTGGGATTGTCGGTGAGGCCAGCAACGAGCCGAAGCCGAGCGGCGCGTAACCGGTAGCCTCGCTTTCGATGAAATGCGCACTGAATAGAAGAAGACGGCAACCCGTCCAGGAACTCCTTACCTGCTTGCGGTTGTTGCGTCTTCGCGTAGCCCGTCGGTGGACAAGGTGACAGCCTGCCAAGCCTCCAATTCCTCCCTAAGGCGCTCGATTCTCGCCGATACGTGCCTGAGCGCGTCGCTGCCAAGCAGAAGCTGGGGCGGAGGATTTTCGGATTGAACCAGTTCGAGGACAGCCGCTGCCAGTTTTTCCGGATCACCAAGCTGATTGCCGCTGGCAGCCTTTCGGCCCGCGCGTATCGGATCAAAAAGCGTGTCGTAATCGGCGATCGACCTTTCCGTGCGCACCATCGATCGCCCGGCCCAGTCTGTCCGGAACGAGCCGGGGCAGAGGGCCGTCACATGAACGCCAAACGGGGCCATTTCAGAGCGCATGACTTCCGATATGCCCTGAAGCGCGAACTTGCTACCGCAGTAGTAAGCGATGCCGGGCATGGTGATCATGCCGCCCATCGACGTGATGTTGACGATGAACCCGCTGCGGCGCGCGCGGAACTTGGGAAGAAACGCCTTGGCGACCGCGACCGCCCCGAAAACGTTGACATCGAACTGGCGACGCAGCTCTTCGAGAGACGACTCCTCAAGTACGCCCTCATGGCCGTAGCCGGCGTTGTTGATCAGGATATCGACGGGTCCATGCTCCTCCTCCACCTGACGAACCACGCCCGGAATGCGATCGAACTCCGTCACATCGCAGAGGACTGAATGAACGTCGGGAAGCGCGTCAGCCAGCGCCGCGCGCGATTGCTCCGAGCGGACGGTGCCAATCACTTTATGGCCCATCTGAACGGCGGCGGAGGCAATCGCCAGGCCAAAGCCCGAATTGGCGCCGGTGATGAAGAAGGTCTTGGCTGACATGATCTGCTAACTTCCTTGAAGGTGGACGTATTGACAGATAATATTCAGCGAACGGCCATTCGATTGCGGATCATATGAGATCCTTGCTAAATCCTATCAATGACGAGAATGGACCGTCCAGTCGCGGCGTGTTGGTGGCGTTGGCGGGAATGCTCGCGCCTCGTCATGGATACAATCCGACAGCGCTCCCGGCCGTACGCATTCTCCGTACAGAAGCCGTGCTCCAGAACATTCCGGTCCTCTACAAGCCCGGCGCGGTTTTCGTGCTGCAGGGGAGCAAGCAGGGCATCCTCGAAGGGGAAATCCTTCGATACGACGAAGATCACTATCTGGCCGTTTCGGTACCCGTACCGTTCCGGATGGATTCGGTCGCCAGCCCGGAGCGGCCGTTGATCGCGGTCTATATCGACTTCGACATGCAGATGGCCGGCGAGATCGCCATGCAATTGGAGGGGCATGGCGAACTGGTGAACGACAGACCGCGGGGCCTCGTTTCGAGCAGAATGGCTGCCGATATGGAAGATGTGCTGCTACGCCTCTTGAAGGCTCTTCACAGCGCCGCCGAAGCGGATGTTCTCGGTGCGAGCCTCTTGCGCGAGCTGCACTACCGGGTCTTGGTCGGACCGCAAGGCGGCGCGATGCTCGCCGCGCTTCGACATGGCGGTGCGGCCGGAAACATCATTCGGAGCCTGACCTGGTTGCGGGAAAATTATGGGTCCGAAATCCTGGTAGCCGATCTGGCCAGAGCGGTCGGCATGAGCATTCCCTCCTACCATACCCATTTCAAGGACCTGACGGGCAGCAGTCCGATGCAGTACGTCAAGGCGATACGGCTTCACGAGGCAAGATTGAGGATCGCTCGCCAGAGCCACACAATCGCGGATGTCTCTGCATCTGTCGGTTATGCGAGCCCTGCCCAGTTCAGCCGGGATTTCAAACGGCATTTCGGGCGTACCGCATCCGAAGAATCGAAATGGGTTCGACATCACCTGGGCGAGACCGTCTGACAGAGATCAGGGCTGTCCGGCGCTTCCGAGCATCGCGCAGCGTCCGACACGACAGCCCGCCGGACACGCACCTCTGCGCCCCACGCCGGATCAAACGAAACAGACCGCGCTGCTGGCGCGGCCTGTTCGACAGTGGCGGATGGCGAGGTTCGAGCCTCGCGCCTACCCCTCCATCTCTTCCAGCTCGGCGATGAAACCTTCGAGCACCGAGAGGCCCTTTTGCCAGAATTCCGGATCGCGGGCGTCGAGGCCGAAGGGGGCGAGCAGTTCGGAATGGTGCTTGGTGCCGCCGGCCTTCAGAAGGTCGAAATAGCGCGCCTGGAAGCCGCTCTCCGCTTCGCGATAGACGGCATAAAGCGAATTCACGAGGCAATCGCCGAAGGCATAGGCATAAACATAGAATGGCGAGTGGATGAAGTGCGGGATATAGGTCCAGAAGACCTCATAGCCCGGCCCGAGGCGGATGGCGTCGCCGAGGCTCTCGCGCTGCACCTCCATCCAGATGCCGTTGATGCGGTCGGCGGTCAGTTCGCCTTCACGCCGCTCCGTATGGACCTTGCGCTCGAAGGAATAGAACGCGATCTGGCGCACGACCGTGTTGATCATATCCTCGACCTTGGACGCCAGCATCGCCTTGCGCTGGACGCTGTCGGTGGTCGCCTCAAGCAATGCGCGGAAGGTCAGCATTTCGCCGAACACGCTTGCGGTCTCCGCCAGCGTCAGCGGCGTCGGCGCCATCAGCGCGCCCTGCGGCGCCGCCAGTACCTGATGGACGCCATGGCCGAGCTCATGCGCAAGCGTCATCACGTCACGCGTCTTGCCCTGGTAGTTGAGCAGCACATAGGGATGCGCCGAGGGCACGGTCGGATGGGCAAAGGCGCCGGGCGACTTGCCCGGACGAACCGGCGCATCGATCCAGCCCTTGTCGAAGAACTGTTCGGCGATCGACGCCATCTCCGGCGAGAACAACCGATAGGCTGAAAGCACCGTATCGCGCGCCTCGGTCCAGGGAATGGTGCGGCTCGCAACCCTCGGCAGCGGCGCGTTGCGGTCCCAATGGTCGAGTCGCTCCTTGCCGAACCATTTCGCTTTCAGCGCGTAATAGCGGTGCGACAGCCGCGGATAGGCGGCACGGACGGCAGCGACCAGCGCGTCGACCACTTCAGGCTCGACACGGTTGGCGAGATGACGGGATTCGGCGACATCGCCGAAGCCGCGCCAGCGATCGGAGATTTCCTTGTCCTTGGCGAGGGTGTTCGTCACCAGCGTGAACAGCCGGATATTCTCGGAGAAGGTCGCGGCCAGCGCCTCGGCGGCCGCCTTGCGCTTCGCCTCGTCCGCGTCCTGCATCAGGTTGAGCGTCGGCTCGAGCGTCAGGATCTCGCCGCTCACATCGAAGCGCAGCGAGGCCATCGTCTCGTCGAAGACCCGGTTCCAGGCACCGCGGCCGGTCACCGACTTCTCATGGAAGAGCTGCTCGACCCGGTCCTCGAGCTGATACGGCTTCTCCTTGCGGACGTCCTCGATCCACGGGCGGTAATGCGCCAGCGCCGGATCGGCCGCCATCGCCGCCTCCATCACGCCGTCGTCGATGCGGTTCAGCTCGAGGGTGAAGAACAGCACATGCGTGCCGGCATCGGTCACCTTCTGCTGCACATCGCCATAGAATTTCGCGCCGGCCGGATCGGTGGTGTCGCCGGAATAGACGAGGCCGGCATAGGAAACGAGCCGCCCGAGCAATTCATCCAGCGCCTCATAGGCGCGGATCGCCTCGACGAGGCCGCCCTCGCGCGCCAGGACATCCAGCGTTCCCTTCCACTTCGCTTCGAACTCAGCCGAATCGCGGCCAGCGCGGGCGAGATCGGCCTCGATCGCAGGCGACTGCGTGCCGGGATAGAGATCGGTGAGATTCCATTCCGGCAGATGCCCGATCTCGCTGGTCGTCGCAGATGCGGCGCCGGCGGGGGCGAAGGCTGGCTTGGCAGTCGGGCGCATGGGGTGATGTCCAGATGTCGAGGATGGTGATTGCGTAGATAGGGTCACGGGCCGCATTCGATCAACACTTCACTCCATGACACATTCGTAATGACGTGATCGTAAGGCGGACGTAAGGCCCACGTTAAGGAAGCGCCGCGATCATGCGTGCTTGGCACGGGGCGCGGCGGTGCATGCCGCCTCCCCGGATGCCGGGAGCGATGCCGACCTCATGTCCGCGAGAATCCTGATCGTCGACGACGATCCCGTGCAACGCCGGCTGCTCGAAGCAGCTGCGAGCCGGCTCGGCCATGACGTCGTCACCGCCGACAACGGCCGTGCGGCGCTCGACCAGCTCGGCGGCCCGGACGGCGACCGCTTCCAGCTGATGATTCTCGATCTCGTCATGCCAGAGCTGGACGGCATGGGCGTGCTGGAGCGCCTGCCGGCGCTTGGACGCAACCTGCCGGTGATCGTACAGACGGCGCATGGCGGCATCGACACGGTGGTCAGTGCCATGCGCGCCGGCGCGACGGATTTCGTCGTCAAGCCGATGTCGCCTGAGCGGATCGAAGTCTCGATCGCCAATGCGCTGCGACTCGGCACGCTCGAAAGCGAACTCGCCCGCGTCAGGCGCCAGGCATCCGGCACGCTCGGCTTCCGCGATATCGTGACGGCGAGCCCCGCTATGGACCGCGTCATCGCGCTCGCGCGCCGCGCGGCCGGCTCATCGATCCCGATCCTCATCGAGGGCGAGAGCGGTGTCGGCAAGGAGTTGATTGCGCGGGCCATCCAGGGCTCGGGCGAGCGCCGCGCCAAGCCTTTCGTGACCGTCAATTGCGGCGCCCTCCCCGCCAATCTGGTCGAATCGATCCTGTTCGGCCATGAGCGCGGCGCCTTTACCGGCGCGACCGAAAAACACGCCGGAAAATTCCAGGAAGCCCATGGCGGCACGCTATTCCTCGATGAGGTCGGCGAACTGCCGCTCGATGCGCAGGTCAAGCTTTTGCGCGCGCTGCAGGAGGGCGAGGTCGATCCCGTCGGCGGCAAGCGCTCGGTGCGCGTCGATTTCCGCCTGATCTCGGCCACCAATCGCGACCTCATCGCCCTCGTGAAGGAAGGTCGCTTCCGCGAGGATCTCTATTATCGCCTGAATGTCTTCCCAATCCGCGTTCCGCCGCTGCGCGAGCGGCGCGAGGATATTCCGGAACTTGCACGGCATTTCCTCGCCCGCTTCGCAGCGGAGGAGAAGAAGCCGCGCCTTCAGGCGATCGCGCCCGACGCCCTCGACTTGCTGGCGCGCGGATCATGGCCCGGCAACATTCGCCAACTCGAGAACGCGATGTTCCGCGCGGTGGTGCTCGCCGATGGGCCGACGCTCACGGCCGGCGAATTTCCGCAGATCGAACCCCAGCGAAGCCCGCTTTCGGCAGCGCCGGGCGATCCGGAACGCGTGGCCGAGACGGCGCCAGCGAGCGGCTTCGCCACCGAGACGCCTGTCGCGATCTTTGGCGCGGACGGCGATGTCCGCACGATCGAGGCCATCGAGGCGGACACGATCCGCCTCGCCATCGACCATTACCGTGGCCGCATGGCAACGGTCGCCCGGAAACTCGGAATCGGACGCTCGACCCTCTATCGCAAGCTCAAGGAACTCGGCATTGCCGAGGGTGAAGAGGAACTTGCGGCAGAGTGACGAACATCGCAGCACCTTCGCCCGAACGGGTGTTGAAGGATATGCCAGACCGGAAACGGAAGCTGGGCGGGAACGACAGGCCCGCTTGCGCGTCGTCTGTCAGGAGTTCGGCAAGGAAACGGCCATGATCGAGAAGCGATTGACGGCATTGATGGCGGGCACGGTGCTCCTCGCTCTGACAGCGGGGACGGCCAGCGCCTATTTGCCGGAGGGCAAGACGTTTCGCGAGCGCGCCGGCAGCGTCGCCAGCCTGACGGTCGCCGATGTCGCAAGCGATCCGGCTGCCATCGCCTTGAAGGCCGCGATCGCCATCGCGCCGGCGAAGGAAACGTTTCTCGAGAAGCGCGACCGCGCCGCGATGACCGAATTCTATTCGGAACGCGACTACAAGCCGGTCTGGGTGAACGACGGGCGCCTGACCCCAGCCGCACAGGCGGTTATGGCGCGGATCGCGCTCGCCGCCGAGGACGGTCTCGATCCCGCCGCCTACAGCCTGCCGGCAAAGACGCTCGGCAGCACCGCGCCGCTCGGGCCCGATCTGGCCGCTGCCGTCGAGATCACGCTCGACCGGGCACTCTTGACCTATGCACGCCAGGCTTATGCCGGCCGGCTCGATCCCGCCGCCGTCGGCAAGCTGATCACCATCAAGCCGCTATTGCCCGATCCGGTCGCGATCCTTGCCAGCGTCTCGTCCGCGCCCGATGCGGCGGCGGCGGTCGACGGCTACAATCCTCCCCACGCGGGCTACCGCGCGTTGAAGGCGGCCCTCGCCGAGGCCCGGCAACAGACCCCTGCCGATGCCCCGGCGCCAATTGCCGAAGGCAAGCTGCTGAAGCTCGGCGTCAGCGATGCGCGCGTGCCGCTGCTGCGCGCCCGGCTTGGCCTCGCGCCTGTCACCGACAATCCCGATCTCTACGACAATGCACTGGCCGAGGCCGTCGCGCGCTTTCAGGCGTCGAGCGGTCTCAAGGCGGATGGCGCTGCCGGCGGCAATACGATCGCGTTCCTGAATGGCGTCGGCAAGAACAACACCGCCGAGATCATCGCCAATATGGAGCGCTGGCGCTGGATGCCGCGCGATCTCGGCGCCTTCCATGTCGCGGTCAATGTTCCGGAGTTCGAAGTCCGGGTCGTCGACGACGGCAAGGTCGTGCACCAGACGCGCGTCGTCACCGGCAAGATAACCAATCAGACGCCGATCTTTTCGGATGAGATGGAATCGATCGTCGTCAATCCAAGCTGGAATGTCCCGGCCTCCATCACCATGAAGGAGATGCTGCCGAACGTCCGCCGCGATCCGTCCTATCTGTCACGCAACGGCTACCAGGTCCTGGCGCGCGTCGGCGGCAAGGTCGTCCCGGTCAGCCCCTCTTCGATCGACTGGAGCACGGCGAGCGCCCGCAATATTCAGATCCGCCAGGTTCCGGGCGACGACAATGCCCTCGGCTCGATCAAGTTCCTCTTCCCGAACGAGCATGCGGTTTATCTGCACGACACGCCCTCGAAGAGCCTGTTCCAGCGTGATTCGCGCGCTTTCAGCCATGGCTGCGTGCGCGTCCAGAACCCGCTCGATTTCGCCGATGTGCTGCTGACCTATGAAGGCGGCTGGACCAAGCAGCGCCTGCGCAAAATGATCGGCGGACGCGAGAGCTGGGTCAAGCTTCCGAAGAAAATCCCCATTCACATCACCTATTTCACGGCGTTCGTCGATGATGCGGGCAAGCTGCAGACGCGGCCCGATATCTATGGCTATGACGCCCGCGTGGAGCGTGCGCTCGGCCTTTAGCGCCGACTGGATGGTCGACATTCCCGTCCGAACATGCGAAACCGCGTATGGAGCTTCCATACGCGGCCTTTGTGTTGCCCCGTTGTCGCCACACTTGGCCCGGATGGTGCGCCAGTATTATTCGCTCATCCTGTGTGCGGATACTGAGGGCCAGAGAATGACGATCACGGTAAATGCTGGTTAACTCTATTCAAGCATTCTGCCCTCGACGGGGGCGCCCGAACGGGCCGTGGACGCAGAAGCAGGTTGACTAGGCACATGAATCAGTCTCAGCGCAACGGCGGATGGCGGAAGCGAGTGGCTTCCACTGTTCGTGTAGCGACGGCTTCGGCGCTCGTCGCCGGCACCATGCTGGTAACCGCCCGTATCGGAGAAGCCGACGCGGCCGCAGGCGACAGGGCCCTGACCCTCGTCAATGTTCATACCAATGAAGGCGGCACGATCGTCTTCAAGCGCAACGGCCGCTACGACCCGGAAGGCCTCAAGCGCCTCAACTGGGTGCTGCGCGACTGGCGCAAGAACCAGCCCACCAATATGGACCCGCATCTGTTCGACCTCATCTGGCAGGTCTACCAGCAGAGCGGATCGCGCGTGCCGATCAAGGTCGTCTGCGGCTACCGGTCGCCGGAGACCAACGGCATGCTCCGCTCCCGCTCGCGCGGCGTCGCCAAGCACAGCCAGCATATGCTCGGCAAGGCGATGGACTTCTACATTCCCGACGTTGCGCTGCCCAAGCTCCGCGCGATCGGCCTCAAGATGCAGATCGGCGGCGTCGGCTTCTATCCGACGTCTGGCTCGCCTTTCGTGCATATGGACACAGGCAGCGTTCGTCACTGGCCGAAGATGACGCGCGAGCAGCTCGTCCGCATCTTCCCGGATGGCAAGACGCTCCACATCCCCTCTGACGGCAAGCCCCTGCCCGGTTATGCCGAGGCGCTGGCGGCCTATAACGCCCGCAAGGCGAATGGCGGCGACGCGATCGTCATGGCCAGCGCGTCTGGCGGCGGCGGCAAGTCGTTCCTGCAGCGTATCTTCGGCGGCGGCGCCGACGAGGAAGAAGACAACGCCGATAGCACGGTCAACGTGAAGGCGTCCGGCAAGGCCGCTCCGGCCGCTGGCGACGACGACAGCGATGCTCCGGTCACGACGGCCAAGGATGCTCCGAAGACTGCGCCGGATGCAGCGCCCGAAAACGACGCAGCGCCGACGCTCGTCGCAATGGCGCCGGTTCCGCGTCCCTCGCCGATCCCGCAGGCTGCTGCTGCCCCCGAGCCGACGGTCGTTGCGGAGGCTGATGCCGCCGCGACGGTAACCGAGGTCGCGATGGCTCCGGTTCCGCGTCCCTCGCCGGTCGAGCATCAGGCTCCGGCCGAGGAGGCCGTCGCAGTGGCCGATGCCTCCGATGTCCTGCCGGTGCCGCGTACCTCGCCGATTGCTCGTCCGGCTGTAACGCTCGCCAGCGCAGCGTCCACCGGCGCCGTGTCCGGCCATGCCGTCGCAGCGCAGCTTGCTGCCCTCAACGCACCGGCAGCCCCCGAACAGGTCGCGATGGCCATGGCGCCGGCCGTCCATCAGCCTGCGACCGCTGCCGAGGCCATTGCCGAGGCCGTCGGCAAGGGCAACGCGATGGGCGCAGCGCCTGTGCTCGCTTATGCCTCTGCTGCCGACGAAGGCGCGCCGCGCATTGACGCCCGCACCGGCGCGCTCGTCGCCGGCCGTGCTGCAGCGCCTGACGTGACGGCCGCCAATGTCGAAAGCAATGACGACTGGCAGGATCCGCTCGCTCGCTTCACCGCTGTCGGCTACGACGCCGGTACGATCGAGCTGGTTACCCGTCCTGGCTCGACCCGCCAGAAGGCCTATGCCGAGATGGAGATGCCGCATCCGTTCGGGCAGCCCGCCCTGTTCACGGCTCCGCAGCGCTCGATCCAGCTTGGTTTCGGACGTATCGCCTATGAAGGCCTCCGCACCGATCGCTTCTCGGGACCGATGGTCCGCCCGGTCGGCACGCTGGTTTTCGCTTCGAACGATTACAGGCAGACCGTTTCGCTCAAGCGCTGACGGCGCCTGCAACGATCAAGGAAAAGGACGCCGTGGCGACACGGCGTCCTTTTCGTTCGTAGTCAGTGTCCAAACGCGATGATGCCGGCGCCTGAAAAGCTAAGGCCCGGGACATGCCCGGGCCTTAGCATTCTGACGGCGCGGATGCCCCCCCGCGCAGTGCGGGCCTAGCGGCCCGGCACCCGCGCTCAGACCATGCCGAGAGCCTGCTTGTAGAGATCGAGGATGGCGTCCTGCTCCTCGCGCTCGCTCGCATCCTGCTTGCGCAGGCGGATGATCGTGCGCAGCACCTTCGTGTCGTAGCCGTTGCCCTTGGCCTCGCCATAGACGTCCTTGATGTCGTCCGCGATCGCCTTCTTCTCTTCCTCGAGCCGCTCGATCCGCTCGACGATGGAGCGGAGCTGTGCAGCGGCGACGCCCTGGACGTCTTCGTTCGACATGACGGAACTCCTCGTATGCTTTCTCAAGCGGGGTGAGTGCCCGCTTCCAGCGGGCGGGTCAAGCGCCAGCAGCGCCGCAGCGCCGCAGCTCTCCACTGCTTTTGCTCAATCCTTGGGGCGCTTTTCGGCAAAGGCCGCGAGCGCTTCAGCGCTGGCGCCGCCCTGGTGGCGCGCGCGCCACTCCTCGTAAGGCATGCCGTAAACCACCTCGCGCGCGTCCTCCTTCGAGAGCGCGAGGCCCTTGGCCTCGGCCGCATCGCGATACCAGTTGGCAAGGCAGTTGCGGCAGAATCCAGCGAGATTCATCAGATCGATATTCTGCACATCGGGCCGGCTCGAAAGATGCGCCAGCAGCCGTCGGAAAGTCGCCGCCTCAAGCTCGGTGCGCGTCGCGTCGTCGATATCGGTCATCACGTCCTCATAGTCACAACGGCTCAACTGGCCCGGTCAGCGACCCGTGCATGACGGCACCATGCGGTGCCGCGCCCAGATCCATCGCCTCCAGCACAGCCCCGATCCGCTCGACCCATTCAGCGACGCCGGCCGCATCCGCGATGAGATCCTGGCGGACCTCGATCAGCGCATGAGCAAGGCCGCGCCGCGTTGCGTGGCGATAGAGCGTGTCGCCCTTCAAGGCTCCGAGATAGGGTTCGTTGTCGCCGATCACCAGCGCGGCATCGGCGGCCAGACCATCGATCAATGGCTGCGCGAAACGCGGATCGGCGTCCCAGAGCACGCCCGCATGCCATGGCCGCGGCTGGCCGCGCCAGATCGGCGTGAAGCTGTGCACCGACAGGATGACCGGCACACGGCCACTCGCCATCGCTGCGTCGATCGCGCCGCCCATCGCCCGGTCATAGGGCAGATAGAAGCGTTCGATCCGCCGCGCCCGTTCTTCGGCGTCGACCCTGGCATTGCCCGGGATCACGGCGCCATCCGACAGCCGCATGATCAGTGTCGGATCATCGAGCCCGCGATTGGGATCGATCACGAGCCGGGAGAAACGCGACAGGACGGCCGGAACCCCGAATCGCGCCGCAAGGCCCCGCGTCACCGCCGCCGCGCCGATGTCATAGGCGATGTGACGCTCGAACTCGGAAGGCGGCAGACCGAGAACGCCATAACCGGACGGAACGGCATTTGACGCATGATCGCAAAAGAGCAACAGCCCAGCCGACGCGTCTCCCGCGACAACCTCGAACGCCTCCTCCGACTGGGCCGGAAGGAAGGTGTGCGGCGCAGCGGCCATATGGGTGCCGGCGGCAAGGGGGGGCCGCGTTGCTGCCGGATCGAATGTGGGTTTGTCGTGCATGCGGCGGATGATACTGACGGGGCCGGACGCCTGCCATAGCAATTCCGCGCATCGGCAATTCGGATCCCGACTTGAGCCAGACACCCGCCTTTCCCGCCGCGAGCATAGCGCTGCCGGCCCTGTTGCTCGGCGCCCTCGCCATGGGGATCTCACCCGTTTTCGTGCGCCATGCCGAAGTCGGGCCGTTCGCAAGCGCCTTCTGGCGCGTCGGCGGCGCGCTGCCGCTTTTGTTCGCTTGGTGCTATTTCGAGTCCCGCCGCCGCGGCGAGCCGCTCCGCGCGTTGTTCCGCTTCGACAGGCCGATCCTGCTCGCCGGCGTGCTGTTTTCCGGCGACCTGATCTTCTGGCATCTCGCCATCCTGCACACCACCGTCGCCAACGCGACCTTCCTTGCCACGATGGCGCCGGTCTGGGTGGCGCTTGGCTCCGGCTTCTTCATCGGCGAGCGCGTCCCGCCCACCATCATCGGCGGCCTCGCTCTTTGCCTCGCCGGCGCGGCGTTCCTGATCGGCATGAGCTGGCATGCATCGCCGCAACACCTCATGGGCGATCTCGCGGGCCTCGCGACATCGGTGTTCTTCGGCGCCTATTTCCTCCCCGTGCGGGTAGCACGCCGCACGTCCTCCGCGGCGCGGATCACCTTTCTGTCAACGCTGATCACGAGCGTCATTCTTTTCGCCATCGCATTGGCCATCGAGCCGCGCATCCTGCCGACTTCGTCCGAAGGCGTCGGCGCAATCGTCGGCCTCTCGTTCGTCAGCCATGCCGGCGGTCAGGGCCTCCTCGCCTTCGCGCTCGGCCATTTGCCGGCAGCTTTTTCGGCTTTGGTGATCTTCCTGGAGGCGATTGCGGCAGCCGTGTTCGGTTGGCTATTTCTCGGCGAAGCCGTCTCGCTGCCGCAGGCGATCGGCGGCCTGCTGATCCTTGCAGGCATTTATGTCGCGCGGCCGCGGCGTGCATCTTGAGCCCGCGGGGAGCGCAATGCCGCGAAGTCATCATGCCGCCGCCTTTGTTGCGAACATCTCCCGGGCGTCAGCGCTGGATTCGTCCTGCCCGGATGCGATGAACGACCGACGAGACCCATGACCGACCACTTCGCTTCCAGTCCCCATTCGGCTCCCCCTGCAAGCCCGCGTCCGCTTCTGGCGTTGACAGCTGAAAAAAATCGGGACCATAAAGCTCGCAACTGGTTCAACCGTTCGGCGTCCATATCGATGCCCATTGCAAAGCTTCGATCTGGACTGCTGGCCGCAGGGCCCATCGCCGCGCTGCTCCTGATGGTTCCAGGCTTTGGCATAGCTCCTGCATTGGCTGATTTGAGGCTCTGCAACAAGACGACCAATCGCGTCGGCGTCTCGATCGGCTACAAGGACAAGAAGACCTGGACCACGGAAGGCTGGTGGAACATTCCCGTCAATAGCTGCGAGACTCTCGTCAGCGGCACGCTCGTGTCACGCTTCTATTACGTCTATGCGGTCGACTACGACCATGGTGGCGAGTGGAGCGGAAAATACGTGATGTGCACCAAGGACAAGATGTTCACGATCGAAGGAACGGAAGACTGCGTGGCGCGCGGTTTTAATCGTTCCGGCTTCTTCGAGGTGGACACTGGTGAACAGACGAACTGGACCATTCAATTGAACGAACCCGCCCAAGCAGGAGCAAAAACACAATGAGACGGTCGCGCAAGGTCAAAATTCTCGCGACCCTCGGGCCCGCGTCTTCCGACAAGCCGACGATCCTCGCCCTCTTCAGGGCCGGGGCCGATGTCTTTCGTATCAATATGAGCCACACCACGCACGAGAAGCTGCGCGAGCTCGTATCGATCATCCGCACGATCGACGCCGAGGAAGGCCGCCCGATCGGCATCCTCGCCGATCTGCAGGGTCCGAAGCTCCGCCTCGGCACCTTCGCCAACAAGTCGGTCGAGATCTCCGTCGGGCAAGCCTTCACGCTCGATTCGGACCCGACGCCTGGCTCGACCGGTCGCGTCTACTTGCCGCATCCCGAGATTCTCGAGGCGCTCGAACCTGGTCACCGTCTGCTGATCGACGACGGCAAGGTTCGCCTTCGCGTCGTCTCCACCAATGGCAAGTCGGCTCTTACCACGGTCGAGGTCGGCACCAAGCTCTCGGATCGCAAGGGTGTCTCCGTTCCCGATTCGACGATCCGCACCGGCGCGCTGACCGAAAAGGATCGCGCCGATCTCGACGCCGCACTCGAGGCGAAGGTCGACTGGATCGCCCTCTCCTTCGTGCAGCGTCCCGAGGACGTTGCGGAAGTCCGCAAGATCGCCGCGGGCCGCGCTGGCATCATGTCGAAGATTGAAAAGCCGCAGGCCGTTCAGCGCCTCGCCGAGATCATCGAAATTTCGGATGCGCTGATGGTGGCGCGCGGTGACCTCGGCGTCGAGATGCCGCTCGAAGAGGTTCCCGGCATCCAGAAGCAGATCACGCGTGCCTGCCGCCGGGCTGGTAAGCCGGTGATCGTCGCGACGCAGATGCTCGAATCGATGATCACCGCTCCGGTGCCGACCCGCGCCGAGGTGTCAGACGTCGCGACAGCCGTCTATGAGGGTGCCGACGCCGTCATGCTCTCCGCCGAGTCGGCGGCGGGCGACTTCCCGATCGACGCCGTCGCCACGATGGACAAGATTGCGACCGCAGTCGAACGCGACAGCAATCACAAGAACATCATGCACGCGCAGCGCACCGAGCCGGAAGCGACCGGCGCCGATGCCATCTCGGCCGCCGCCCGGCAGATTGCCGAGACGCTGAACCTTGCCGCCATCTGCTGCTACACGGCATCGGGCTCGACGGGCCTGCGCGCAGCGCGCGAACGCCCGCGCACGCCGATCATCGCGTTGTCGCCGATCGAGGCCACCGCACGACGGCTGTCGGTCGTCTGGGGGCTTCACTGCGTCGTTTCGGAAGATGCCTACAATCTGGACGACATGGTGAGCCGCGCCTGCGATATCGCGGCGCATGAAGGATTCGCCCAGCCGAACGATCGGATCATCATCACGGCCGGGGTACCGCTCCGCACGCCCGGCGCGACCAACATGATCCGGATCGCCTTTGTCGGCGCGAACACCAGCCATTGAGAACTGGCGGGAGGCCCTCGGCCTCCCGCTCGCTACGCGTTGGCCGGAACGATGACGGCTCGAGCCTAGGCCCGAAGTCGTTCCATGAAGCGGATGCGGTTGTTGAATGGATCGACGACCGCCAGTTCCAGCCGGTCATCGGTGCGATCCAATCCCGGCTTCATATATCGGTAGTTCTTCGCCGTAAGCTCGGCATGCAGGGCCCGGATTCCGCGCATATAGACCACCATATTGCCACCCGGCGTCGCATCACCGGCATGCTCGGACAGATGCAGGCGCAGCCCGCCGCGCGAAACCTGCGTATAGAGCGGGAAATTCTCGCCGTAGCGATGTTCCCAGTCGACCACGAAGCCGAGAAAACCAAGATAGAACTCGTGTGCCTTCGCGACGTCGAAGATACGAACGATCGGAACGGCCTGCTCGAAGGCGATCGCATCGCCTGGCCTATCGTCGGCGTCGATCGCCGCTGACAGAATGTTCCAGTTCGCCAGGCCAAACTGCCCAGCGACTATTTCCAGCGCCTCGCTATGAGTGATGGTCACGGCGCGGGCAGCCAGCGCCTCCCGCAAGGCTTTCGCCATCGACTTTGCGTCACGATGATCGCGCATCTGCATTTCCTCGTCATGGCGAAGCCATCGTCAGTGCCCGCATTGCCGACGCCTTCGCCCGAGGATTAATGAGCGCAAGGAAAATGAGAAGGTGTTCGCCATGCCTCAAGGGCGCGAGCTGCCGGCCACCTCCAGCCGTGTGATCACGATAGTGCAGATCCGACCCGCTTGTCAGCAGGGTGATGATGCCGCCATCACACGACGCGCATCATTGCAGCCGAGACGTGATCAGATTTCCTTGCCGTGCACGTCCGGCTCGAGCGACTTGATCGCGTTCTTGATCTCCGGATCGAGATAGGGATCGAGCGCCAGCGCCCTCTCGAAAGCGGCCAGCGCATCGGCCTTGCGATCGATATCCTGGAAGATCATGCCGATCCCGGCGAGCGCCCCGAAATGCCGCGGTTCCAGCGTCAGCACCTTTTCCAGATCGCTGAGGGCTTTTCCGTAATCGTCCCGGAGGTAATAGATCGTCGCCCGTCGATTCCAGCCTTCGGCGAAATCCGGCTTCAGCATGACGACCTGATCGAGAAAATCGAGCGAACGACCATAGTCCTTCGCCGCGAGCGACTGCTGCGCCCAGCCCATCAGGAGATCGATCGTCGCACTGCCGGAACGCATCCAGCGGCGCTGGATTTCCTGCTCCGCCGACTTTGCGCGCGTCTCGTCCGCCGGGTCTGCGAGAGTTGCGAACAGCTGGTCCATCGTCTCCTCGGCAAGAGGCTTGCGCAGGGGGACGGACGGCTTGGACGCGGCGGACGGCGGTGATTGCGGCTGTGAAGGCGGCGCGACCTCGCCAAGCGGCGGTGGCATGCTCTGCTCAGCCGCATGCGCATGGACCGCTGAAAGCGGAAGGGCGACAGCGAGAACCACAACGGAAAATGCCTGCATGCCGGCCAAGCTAGGGCGGCATGCAGGCATCGTCAAATGAAGCGCGCGTCAGCAGCCCGTGAACAGGCCATGCACCGCTGGAAGATCAGCCCTGGCGCGCCTTGTAGCGCGGGTTGACCTTGTTGATGATGAAGACGCGACCCTTGCGGCGCACGAGCCGGTTGGCGCGATGGCGCCCGAGCAGCGCCTTCAGCGAGTTCTTGATTTTCATGGCGCAAATATCCGCAATCGGTGATCTGGGAACGAAACGAGCGCCCAAGGCGCCCGCTCGAAAATTCGGCCGGACCATAGGCAGCCGCTTGGAGCTTGTCAACCAGATGACACCCGCGCGCAAGGCATCGGCTACCTTTTGAGCCGCTTGTCCCCGCCCCGTTCGCGATCCGCATGATCGCCTCGACTGGCGCGACATGCTATGGCGAAAACGATGATATGCGCGGATGCCCCTGCCCTGCGGTTTGGCATCGAAGCGCCGGCCGCCGGCCGATCCAATGGGAGGAACAAAGTGAATCACCGTGCCGCATGGCTCTCGCCATGCCATTCGTCATGCCGATCGAGGATGTTCGCGATGCTTGAGGAAATTTGCTGATGCCCTCGATTCCCTTTGTCGACACCCATGTCCATCTCTGGGACCCCGCGCGGCTGCGCTACGCCTGGCTGGACGGCAACGAGACGCTCGACCGGCGCCATGAGCTGCCGGAATTCCGCGCCGCCACAGAGGGGTTGCCGCTGGACGGCATGGTGTTCCTGCAATGCGATGCCGACCCGTCGCAATATCTCGACGAGGCTAGATGGGTGGCTTCGCTGGCGAAGGAGGAGCCTCGCCTCAAAGGCATGGTCGCCTTTGCCCCGGTCGAGCGCGGCGCCGCGGTACGAGAGGCGCTCGAGCAACTCTCCGAACTGGATTTGCTGCGGGGTGTTCGTCGCCTGATCCAGTCGGAACCGGACCCCGAATTCTGCCTGAAGCCCGACTTCATCGAGGGCGTGAGGCTGCTCGAAGAATTCAACCTCTCCTTCGACATCTGCATCATGCATCACCAGTTGAAGAGCGCCATCGCCTTCGCCCGGCAGGTGCCGAATGTGCCGCTGATTCTCGACCATATCGGCAAGCCTGGCATCCGCGCCGGCCTGATGTCGCCCTGGGCGGAAGAGATGCACGAATTGGCGAGGCTGCCCAACGTCATGTGCAAGATCTCGGGCGTCGTGACCGAGGCCGACCATCAGGCATGGACCGAAGATGAGTTGAAGCGCTATGTCGCGGCCGCCATCGAGGCGTTTGGCTTTGACCGGATCATGTTCGGGGGCGATTGGCCGGTCTCGACGCTGGCGCTCACCTATCGCCGCTGGGTCGATATCGTCGATGCGGCCCTCGAGGGCACGAGCGCCGAGGAGCAGCGCAAATTCTGGCACGACAACGCGGTCACGTTCTATCGCCTTTAGCAAAACGCCGCGGGCCGTGAAACCCGCCCCGG
>NZ_JAIUIE010000004.1 GCF_020165495.1 Mesorhizobium sp. BR1-1-16
CCGTCAGCCTGCCCGCCGGCCGCCGCATGGCCAGCCCTCCCGCCGCCCTCATGTCATCGGCCAGCACGGTCCCGGCTCCCCAGGCGCAAGCCGGCTCGAAGCCCTCCGTCCCGTCGCCGTCCACCCGGTCCCCGCCTTCCGTCTCCTTTGGTTACACACCCCAGCGTGTCGGTGTGGCGAGACAGCTTTCTCGTCTCATTAGGGTTGACTTCGGCATTCCAGGACCTCGCCCCGGCGCTGGTCGGAAAACCCGGCGCGACCACGCCGAGCCCGCACAAGAAGCCCGAGCAGGAGGCGGCGGAGGAGGCGCTTTTGGCCCGTCTCGTCGCGCTCAACCGCGAGCGGGCGGCGGAGGAGGCGCGCGGCCTCGTGCGCTGGCTCCGGCCCGATTATCAGATCCCTCGGCTCGGCGCCAAGGTGGCGAATCCCGCCGGCGAGCAGATCGAGGCCGACATCGCGCTTCCGGAGACCGGGGACGCGCCGAAATGGCCGTCGGACGCCTTCGACCAGATCCGCATTGTGCGCGACGTTCTCGCCCGGCTACGTCCCCACCGAAACGGTTGCCATCGCCGGCGCCTTTCACGGCCGCGTCACCGACAAGCGCAAGGCCCGCATCCAGCAGGTTCTGGAAACGCTCGTCGCTACGGGGGCCGCCCGCACCGGCGAGTTGAACGGTGCGACGCGCTATTTCGTGCCGCGATGAAGGCCGCCAGCGGCGCCCGGCCCTTGAGAAAATCGGTAACGGGTCCCGCAACGACGGCCGGCCCCTCTGCTGTGGTCAGCCCGTGTGCTCCACGGAATATGGGTTGAGATGGCTGAGCTGCCGCAGCGGGTGATGGTCCGGGGTCAGGACCAGCAGGGTCGTGATGCCGATCACCACGGCCAGGATGGCCAGCGAGAGAATACGTCCCATCATCATGACAAGACCTCATGCAAAAACGGTTGGACGGCGGCGCGGAATGACCGCTCATCGCCCGTGAGGCGTGCTTCGACGCCTCACGGATCTGATGATCAACCGACCTGCAGCAGCGGGGTTCCTCGCAAGGGTCGCGATAGGCTGCGGCGGCGCTGCCCGGACCTCCGTTTCATCTTGCCCGGGGGCGGACCAGCAACGGACCGCGCTTGTCAGAGCGTCGGCAGGGCGTTACGGCGTGCGACGTCGCGCAGCCAGAGGGCGCTGTCCTTTGGAATGCGCTTCTGGCTGCCGTAATCGACATAGGTGATGCCGTAGCGGGCGCTGAATCCGGCGTCCCACTCGAAATCGTCGAGCAGCGTCCAGACGAAGACGCCGCGGATGTCGACGCCGCGGTCGAGGGCGCGCCGCACGGCCCGGAGCGCCGCATCGAAATAGGCGATGCGGCCGCCGTCGCGCACGCGGCCCGTCGGATCGACATAGTCGTTGAAGGCGTTGCCGACTTCGGTGCAATAGACCGGCAGCGTGCAGCCATAGTCAACGAGCGGCCGCACCAGGATCTCCTCGATGCCCTCCGGCGAGAGGCTGTCGCCGCGATAGTTGGTCGGGCCGGGAGCAGGCAGGCGGCGGTAACCGGTGACGGGTACGCCACGATCGGCCTTCACCAGCTCGCGAACGTAATAGTTGAGGCCGAGGAAATCGAGCGGGCGTGAGATGAGCTCGAGATCGCCTGGCTGGATGATCGTTGGATCGGCGAGGCAGGGCAGTGTCTGTACCAGCCGCTCCGGATAGCGCCCGGCCAAAAGGCTATCGAGCCAGATGCGGTTCGATTCCGCATCGGCGAGGCTGGCCGCGTCGAGATCCTCGGCGCTGTTCGAGAATGGCTTGATGGAATTCAGCCATAGCGTCACGCCGACGGTGACGTCGCTCGCCTGGGCGCGGATGGCCTCAAGCGCCAGTCCGTGCCCGAGCAAGAGGTGATGGGCGGCGATGCCAGCCTTGCCATAGTCGCGCAGGCCTGGCGCGTGCAGCCCTTGCGCGTGGCCCATGAAGGCGGCCGACCAGGGCTCGTTCAGCGTCACGAAGCGCTTGACGCGGTCGCCGAGCCGGTCGGTGACGACGGCAGCGTAGTCGGCAAAATGTTGCGACGTGTCGCGATTGAGCCAGCCGCCGCGCTCCTGGAGCGTTTGCGGGAGATCCCAGTGATAGAGCGTGCACAGCGGAGTGATGCCGAGCTCCATCATCAGATCGACCATGCGGTCGTAATGGTCGAGCCCGGCCGCGTTCACGGCGCCAGCTCCGGCTGGCACGATACGAGGCCAGGCGACCGAGAATCGCAGTCCGGTGAGACCATAGTCGTGCCGCATCATGCGGAGGTCGTCGGGATAGCGATTGTAGAAGTCTGCGGCGATGTCGGCCCGGTCGCCATTGTGGCTGCCACCCTGGCGCACGAAGACATCCCAGATCGATTCGCCGCGACCATCGGCCCGGGTGGCGCCCTCGATCTGATAGGCGGCGGTGGCCGCGCCCCAGAGGAAGCCTTCGGGGAAGGCGGTCTGGCTGGTATCGGTCATCGAAATTGTCCTTTCAGGCCCCGGCGGCGCCACTCGAAATCCGGCGGCGGCGGGCGAGCATGTCGACCGAGACGGCGGCGAGCAGGATGAGGCCGGTGATGATGGTCTTGATGTGAGCGGGTTGGCCGAGCAGGTCGAGGCCGTTCGAGACGCTGCCGATGACGACGGCGCCGAGCAGGCCCCCGACGATGCGGCCGCGGCCGCCGAACAGGCTGGTGCCGCCGATGACGGCGGCGGCAATGGAATCGAGCACGAGATTGCCGCCGCCGGTGGCGCTGTCGACCGAGTATTGCCGCGACGCGGCAACGATGCCGGCCAGCGCCGCCAGCGTCGAGCAGAGGGCGAAGACGCGGATGCGCACGGTCGACACATTGATGCCGGCACGCCGCGCCGCTTCGGCATTGCCACCGACCGCCAGCAGGTGAACGCCGAACAGGCTGTGTTCCGTCAGGAGGGTCAGCGCCAGCGCCACCGCGATCACCAGCAGCAGCAGATAGGGCACGCCGAAATAAAGGTTGAGCACGGCGACGATGGCCGCGGCGACGAGCGGGAACAGCAAAAGGCGCAGAAGCCGGCGGGCATTGCGGACAGGCGCCGTCAGGGCCGCAGCCAAGGCGATGATCGCAGTCAGCCCCACGAGGCACCAGGCCAGCCAATGCGGCATGTAGGTCGAGGCAATGCCCTTCACGAAGGGATCGTAGATGAGGAGAGCGCCGACTTCCTCGCCGAGCAGCAGGAACTGCAGTCCCTGGAAGACCAGCAGCCCGGTGAGCGTGACGATGAAGGACGGTGCGCGGACGAAGACGACCCACGAGCCTTGAATAAGGCCGGCGAGGCAGCCGAACAGCAGCGCGGCGGGGATCGCCCCGATGGCCGGCCAGCCATGGCGGGTGAGGAGCACGACGAGCACCACTGCCGCACAGCCGGCGACCGAACCCGCCGAGAGATCGATTTCGCCGATGAGGAGGACCAGCACCATGCCCATGGTGAGCAGCGTCAGCGGCCCGAGCTGCAGCACGAGATTGGAGGCGTTGCGCGGCGTCAGGAACACCGGCGTCAGATTGTAGAAGACGAGCGCGATGACGACGAGGCCGAACACGACTGGCAGGAAGCCGAGGTCGCCATGGGCGATGCGGCTGGCGCCGAGCCTCGCGAGGATCGACGGCGTCGCGGGAGGACGAGAGTGGGACATCGTGCGCTCAGGGCTCCATGCTGATGGCCGACCCGCCGGTGATGGCACCGACGACCTGGTCCGGCGTGACGACCTTCGGATCCATCTCGGTGATGGCGCGGCCCTGCCGCATCACGACGATGCGGTCGGCAAGCGCGAAGGCGTCCTGCATGTTGTGGGTGATGAGGATGACGCCGAGCCCGCTCGCCCGGAGGTTGCGGATGACGCGGCGGACATTGGCCGTCTGCTCGACGCCGAGCGCGGCGGTCGGCTCGTCGAGGATTACCAGCCGCGAGCCCCAGACCATGGCGCGGGCGACAGCGATCGCCTGGCGCTGGCCTCCGGACATGGTGCCGATCTGCGAATGGAGCGAAGGGAGTGTGGTGCCGAGTTGGCGCACCACTTCGGTCGCCCGCTCGACCATTTGACGGCGGGCCGGGACCCAGCGCAGCGGCCAGCCGGAAAAGCGGCGGAGCTCGCGGCCGAGAAACAGGTTCTGCACCACCGTCAGGTTGTCGCAGAGCGCAAGGTCCTGATAGACCGTCTCGATGCCGAGCGCGCTGGCGGCACGCGGCGAAGGAATCGCAACGGCTTTGCCGAGCACGAGGATCTCGCCGCTGTCCGGCTGATGCACGCCGGAGATCGTCTTGATCAGCGTCGACTTGCCGGCGCCATTATCGCCGAGAAGAGCCACCACCTCGGCGGCGTGGACCCGAAGGTCCACGCCCCGAAGCGCCTCTACCGAGCCGAAGCGCTTGGCGACGCCTCTGACCTCGAGCAGCGGCATGGTTTCGGCGCCCGGCATCAGAAGTTGCATTTCGCCGCGGCCGGACCGACGCAGATCTTTTCCTTCTGCGCAAAGCCATCGACGATGACGGTCGAGGCGAGGTTGTCGGCGGTGACGACATCCGGATTCAGCAGCAGCGCCGCGACATCGCCGCTGCCGTTCGGCACCTTCTCCGGGAAGATCGCGGCGACGCTCTCGCCCTTGGCCAATGCGACAGCGGCCTTTGCGGCAGCGCCGGCCTCGGCCTGCAGCGCCTTGTAGACGGTCATGGTCTGGTCGCCGGCAAGGATGTTGGTGAGCGCGGCGTCGGTGGCGTCCTGGCCCGTGACGATAACCTTGCCGTTGAGGCCGACATTGGTCAGCGCGGCGATGACGCCCTGCGCGAGGCCGTCATTGGCGGCGACGACGCCGTCGACCTTGTTGTCGGCGACGGTCAGTGCCTGCTCCATCAGCGCCTGCGCATTGGCGGGCAGCCATGCCTTGGCCTCACCCTCGAAGACGAGCTTGATCCGGCCGGACTTGACCGCATCGTCCAGAACGGCATGCGAGCCGCGCTTGAACGACCGGCAGGCATCGCAAAACTGCTCGCCATTGATGAGCACGACATTGCCGCCCTCGGGCACATGGTCGACGACGAACTGGGCCTGCAGGCGGCCGACCTTCTCATTGTTGAACGACACATAGCCATCCGGCAGGGCGCCGCGGATCAGCGCGTCATAGGCGATCACCGGGACGCCTTCCCTGTGGGCCGCCTCGACGATCGGCACCGCGCCGTTTTCCTGGATCGTATTGACGACCAGCACCTTGGCGCCCTGCGCGAGCGCAGCCTCGGCTTGCGCGATCAGCTTGTTCTGGTCGCCCTGTGCGTTGGTGGCGATAACCTCGATGGCGGGATCGAGGGCCTTGACCGCCTCGATGAAGAATGGCCGGTCCTTCTGCTCCCAGCGATCCGAGCATTGGGTGCACGGGGAAAGGAAGGCGATCTTCACGGCGTCATCGGCGAGCGCCGGAGCGGCTCCCGCGAGCATAAGGCCGAGCCCGAAGGCGGCGAGCATTCGTTTCTTCATTATTCTATCCTCCCTGGTTTATCGCGGGACCCGTGGAATCCCTGACGATCAGATGCGTCCGCACGATCTCCCGCGCGGCCTCCTGCCGGACCTTGCCGGTGATGCTGGCGATGAGCCCGCGGACGGCCCGCGCGCTCATGTCGAACAGCGGGTTGTGAACCGTGGTGAGACGGGGATCGGTGTAATTGGCGGCCGGAAAATCGTCGAAGCCGACCACGGAGACCGCGCGCGGCACCACCAGCCCGGCGGCTTTCAGCGCCCGCATCGCGCCGACCGCCATGGCGTCGCTGGAGGCGATCAGCGCGTCGAAGCGCACGCCGCGCTTGAGGAGATGGGCAACGCCCGCCTCCCCGCCGGCCAGTGAATACTCGGCCGGCACGACATGCGCGTCGTCGAGAACGAAGCCACGCGCCAGCAGCGCGGCGCGATAAAGCGCGAGGCGCTTTTCGGACGTGTAGCGCGTCCGCTCCTCATTGGGGCCTGACAAGAGCGCGAAGCTCTCGCGTCCGAGCCCGACCAGATGCGAGACCGCCTCCTCGATGCCGGTGCTCTCGTCCGGCACGAAGGCAGTGATGCCGGGATTGGTGCCATGATCGTCCAGCACCGTGACGGGAATGCCCGCCGCCTGCAGATCCGGCAACCAGGGCAGGTGATCGCGCGGCTGCACCACCAGCACGCCGTCGAACGCACGGCCACGGAGGTCGGCAACGAGGCGATCGGTGTCGGCCACGCCTTCCGGGAATGTCTGCACGGCGATGGTGAACCGCGCCGCCTGCGCCTCCTGCATGGCGCCGCGCAGCACTTCGATCATCCATTCATCGGTGCTCGACGGAACAATGAGGCCAACCGAATCGGAACGCCCCTGCGCGAGCTGGACGGCGCGGCGGTCCTTGACGAAACCCAGCGCCGCGATGGCCCGCTGGACCCGCTCGGCCGTCTCGCCATTCACGTCATAGCGCTGATTGAGGACCTTGGAGACGGTCGCCTTGGAGACGCCCGCACTTTCCGCCACGTCCTTGATCGTGACCTTGCGCATTCTTTCCTCCCATCGACCCGATCTTCTTCGAAACCGGTTTCGATACCGGTTTTCTATGATTAGGCACGGAAGGCGTCAAGGGTCTTCGACGGAGTTGCCGGCGCCGGTCGGTTCGGACGGCTGGACTGACCCGTATAGCGAGCTGCGTTCAAGTGATGGAGATGCCGCCATCGGCGACGACGCCCGTGCCGCAAGCGAAACGAGCTCGGCCGCGATCGCTCCGATCTCGGCCGGTTCGGTGATCCTGGTCGGCCTGAATCAGCCGCAGGCTCAGCGTCGGCGCTCGGCTTAGTGCTTGAGCGCGTCGGTGATCGCCTGCGCCGTGCGAACCACGGCCTCCCTGATCGCCTCCATGCGGCTTTCGCTGGCGCCGGCCAGGAAGGGCACGGAGAGCGCCGCGGCTATTGAGCCGTCACGCGCCAGCACGGGAGCGGCAAAGGCATGAATACTCGGGCTGGTCTCGCCGCGATCGGTTGCCCATCCGAGCTTGCGGATCCGGGCAAGTTCGCTTTTCAACCGCTGCGGCTCCGTGATCGTCTTGTCGGTATAGGCGGGCAGCGGTGACTTCAGCCATTGTTCCTGCATATCGGGCGGCTGGAACGCCAGGATCAATTTGCCGGAGGCGCCCGAGTGCGGCGTCATGCGCTGTCCGGCTGCAACCATGAGCGCATATTCACGCCGCCCCTGGGCCGCGGCAAGGACGAGCAGGTCATCGCCCTCGATGACATTGAGCTTCACGCCCTCGCCGAGCTCGCTGGCGAGCCGATCCAGGAATGGCTGGCAGAGCGGGATGAGATTGACACGGTCGAAGCGCGTCGAGGTGTGCGCGGCAAGCACGATCAGCCGTTCGCCGAGCTGATACGCACCGTCTTCGCCACGCCGAACGACATCGTGCGCTTGCAGCGTGTTCAGCACGCGGTAGATCGTCGTGCGGGGAATGGCGAGGATCGCCGTCAATTCCCGGATCGTCAGCCCAGCCGCGTGACGCTCGATCTCGGACAGGATATCCATCATCCGATCGATCACCGGAATCGTGTGCTTGTTGTCCGAAGCGTCGGGCTTGGCGTCCATGTGATCGCGATCGTTCCTGGTGAACAGTGCGAACACTATCATGCAGATTTGAACTGCGATAGTTCACATTTGGACACGCCTCCCCGTTTGCTGCGCGCAGTCCCGACACGTGCGAGGCTGCTGCCGCGCTCGGAACCGCGACACGGCGGTCTCGATGGCAGCTCGCTGCACCGCCGTCGAGCGCACGAGCGGAGCGCCGCAATTGACAAGTTTGGAAGGCGCTGCGCATAGTTATGATTAGAATAAGTGCAATTCAAATATGAACTTTTGGCACCGGCCGGCCGCCCAGTTGCGTGTCTGGCCGATCGAGGATTGCGGACAGCCCTTCAAGATCCATCCGGCGCGTCCTGGCATCGCATATCTGACAGCAGCAGGCCGCCATCCGGGTTCAGCCCCCAGAAATCAATCAAGGCCAACAGGCCGTGGAGCGAGGAAACATTATGCCGAGCGGCATCGAGCCATCTGACATCAGTCGCCCGCCGCGCGCGCTTTGCGACGCGCTGGCCAAGATCGGCAGCGCGACGCTCTCAAGCGAGCTGGCGCAGAAATTCGGTCTTCGCGACGTGCATATGAAGGGCCCGCGGCCGCTCGTCGCCGGTCGCTGCGTCGCTGGCCCCGCGCTGACGCTGCAATGCATGCCGAAGCGAGAGGATCTCTATGGCGCTGCCGAATATGAGAATCCCGAGCTGCAGCTTCATCGCCACGTGCTCTATCCGACCCAGCCGGGCGATGTCGTGGTTGTCGATGCACGCGGCGATCTCGGCAGCGGCATCTTCGGCGAGATGATGCTGACCTTCTTCGCCGGCCGCGGCGGCGTCGGCGTCGTCATCGATGGCTGCATTCGCGATTCGGCGCATGCAGCCAAGCTTGATCTCGGCATCTGGGTGACCGGCGTGACGCCGAACTACCATGCCCAGACCAACATCATCCCCTTCGCGGTCAATGTCCCGGTCGCCTGCGGCGGCGTGCTGATCATGCCGGGCGACATCATCGTCGCCGATGATGACGGCGCCATCGTCGTGCCGATCGCACTGGCGCAGCAGCTCGTCGATGCCGCAAGCGAGCATGTCGAATGGGAAGAATTCGCGCGCATCCGCCTGTCGGAAGGTGGCGACCTTAGGAAATATTATCCGCTGACCGAGGAGGTCCGGGCCGAATACGAGGCCTGGCGCGCAGCGCAATAGACAATTCGCCGGCAGGGGATGCCCTGCCGGCGAATGCCGATCCTGGCCCGACGCGCCTGCCGGATTTCTCGGCTCAGGCCGACTTTGCCTTGAGCCGCTTGATCGCCTCGAGCTGGAAGCTATCGGGCATCAGCTGCATGATCTCGATCCGGTTGCCATCGGGATCATCGATCCAGCACTGCCAGTTGTTGTCGGCGCCCATCTTCTTCTGAATCGTGAGCGGAATGCCCGCCTTGTCGAGATCGGCGATAACCTCGTCGATATCATCGACGCCGAGGCAGACATGGTTGATCGCGGTGGCGTCGCGGCCGGGTGCGCGGTCGCCCTGGCCTTCCGGGAACAGCTCCAGATACTGGTCGTCGGTAATCCGCAGATAGACGAGCCAGACGCCCGGGCTGCCATCCGGCTTATCGAGGCGCATCATCTCATCGAAGCCGAGCTTGTTTACATAGAAATCGAGCGAGCGATCGAGGTCTTTGACCTTGAGCGCCACATGGGCAATCGACTTGAACGCGTGCATTTCTGATCTCCTTGGTCGGGTTGTCGTCTTGTCTGGAAGCGTCCGACCCGTTCAGGAGGTCGAAAGGACATGCGGCTTGCCGCCGGTCTCGACCGCCCGCACCGCCTGGTACTGGATGCAGTCCGGCGCCATTTCCATGATCTCGATCTGGTTGCCGTCGGGATCGGCAATCCACATGCCGCGATTGCCGTCGACGCCACGGCCCGGCGAGCGCGGACGCATCAGCTGGATGCCGGCCGCGCCGAGCTTTTTCTCGGCAGCGTCGATATCCTCGACTGTCAGGCAAAGATGCATGAGACGGTCTTTTCCGGCGGCGAAGGATCACCCTCCCCGCCCGGGAACAGCTCGATGAACACGTCATCCGAGATGCGGTGATAGACAATCCAGGCGTCGCCCTTCTTGTTCAAGAGACGCAACACTTCCGGAATGCCGATCGCATTGTAGAAGGCAACGGACGCGTCGAGATCGTTGACGCGCAGGGCAATGTGGCCGAGCGACTTGAATATGGACATGGCGAACCTTCTGGGGGGCGTTGTGCCGAGTAAAGAACGGCACCGCCTTTCGGCGGTGCCGCGATTTGCACTTCAAGCGGGGCGACGCGCTTACTTGAAGATCGCGTCATATTCCGACTTCAGCATCTTGATGCCGTCGTCGGTCGACATGTTCGGATCGCCCTGGAGCGTGAACATCGTGTTCCAGACCGAATTGATCCAGTCGCCGTCAGCGATATAGAAGGGGTTTTCGACGCTGAAATCCGGCTTCTTCAGATCGTCGAGCACCAGCGTGTTGCAGGCGTCGAGCTTATCGGTCGGCACGTCGAGACGCACCGGGCTTGAGCCCTTGTAGAAGGCGAACTCGGCATTGATCTTCGGATCGACGACCACGGCCGCGAAATCTTCCTCGGCCTTGGCCGTCTTCTCGTCGACACCGCCGAGAAGCCCGAAGGAATCGACCGTCACCGACACCGCCTTGGTGCCGGGGATGTTCATGCAGCCGAAATCGACGCCGGCCTTTTTGTCGTTGGCCCGCCACTGTCCCTTCATCCAGTCGCCATGGATCTGCATCAGCGCCTTGCCGGCGATGACCGTGTTGGTCGTGTCGTTCCACGAACGGTTGACCCAGCCGGGATCGGCCTGCGCCGCGATCTTGCGGAAAGTCTCGATGGTCTGGCGCACGGCCGGATCGTCGAACACGGTCTTGTCGGGCGTATCGGCATAGAAGCGATTGTAGATGGCGGGGCCGGCGATGGCCGCGAGAAGCGCGTGGAAGGTGTAGCCGGCCTGGAACGAGTTTCCGCCGATGGCGATGAAGGTGAAGCCGGCGTCCTCGACCTTCTTCTGGTCCGCCCACATATCATCGAGCGAAGTCCACTTGGTCGGATCGACGCCCGCCTTCTTGGCGACTTCTTCGTTGAAATAGACCATGCCGTCGAGATGCACGGCCGTCGGGATCTTCAACACCTTGCCGTCGATGGTGATCGCCTGCAGCACGGTCGCGGGAAGCGCCTGGGTCACGCCGATCTTGTCGAAGAGCGGCTTGACATCGAAGGCCTGGCCCTTGGCATCCAGATCCTTGAAGAAGCTGGCATCGGCGGCGATGAACAGGTTCGGCGGCGTTCCGGCGACGAAAAGGCTCACCAGCGGGCTTTCGCCGGCGGTCTCGTGCGGCACTGACGCGGCCTGGATCTTGTTGCCCGTATCGGCCTGATACTTGTCGATGATGGTGTTGAGCGCCTTCATCTCGCTCTCGTTCGACCAGGTATGGAACAGCGTCAGGTCTGTCGCGTGCGCTGCACCGACTGATGCAGTCAGCGCGGCGGCTGCTGCCCATGCAGTGATCCTTGGATTGAACATCATGTTGCCTCCTCCCGTGTTTATTGTCGTTTCTTGACTACATCCGCAGCTCTTGCCTACATCCTGAGCCCGCTGCGGGCATCGAAGACCGCGAGCTTGTCCATTGGAAAGCTGGCGGCCATGGTGTCGCCGATGCGCAGCCTGCTCATCAGCGAAGGCTCGATCCGAACGGCAAGCAGTTGCTCGCCGGCTTCGAGAAACGCCGTCGCGTCACTACCCGTCCGCTCGCTGTAGCGAACCGGCAGCGACAGACGCATGGCGCCATCGTCACGGCTCGCATCGTTGACGGCGAAATGCTCGGGCCGGAGCCCGACCACGACCGGCGCGCCGGCCTGCGGCGCGGTGCGAAATTCATGATGCGACAGATCGATCTCGATGGCGGTCGGCGCATGACGCGCGACGAGCTTGCCTCCGGTCGTCTCCAGCGTCGCGTCGAAGGTGTTGATCGGCGGCGCACCGATGAAGCGGGCCACGAACAGATTGGCCGGCTTCTCATAGATCTCGTCCGGCGTCCCGATCTGCTGGATGACGCCCTGGTCCATGACGGCGATGCGGGTCGCCATCGTCATGGCCTCGATCTGGTCATGCGTGACATAGACGATGGTCTGATGCAGCGCGGCATGCAGCTTCTTGATCTCCATCCGCATCTCGGTCCGAAGCTTGGCGTCGAGATTCGACAGCGGCTCGTCGAAGAGAAGCACGCCGGCATGCTTGACCAGCGCCCTGCCAATCGCCACGCGCTGGCGCTGGCCGCCGGAGAGTTGGCTCGGCTTGCGGTTCATCATCTTGTCGATCTGCAGCAGTTGCGCCGCCCAGGCGACGCGCCGCTCGATCTCGGCCTTGTCAAGCTTCAGCGCCGAGAGACCGAAGCGCAGATTGCCCTCCACCGTCTTGGTCGGATAGAGCGCGTAGGACTGAAACACCATCGCGAGGCCGCGCTGGCTCGGATCGAGATCCGTGACGTCGCGCTCCCCGATCGTGATGCGGCCGCCCGTGACGTCGAGCAGGCCGGCGAGGAGATTGAGCAGCGTGGTCTTGCCGCAACCCGAAGGTCCAAGCAGCACCAGGAACTCGCCGTCCTCGACACGAAGGCTCAGGTCCTCCAGGACGTTGAACGAGCCGAACCGCTTGACGATGTGCTCGAACCGGACTTCTGGCATCGCTTATCCCTTGATTGCGCCCGAGGTGATGCCCTGGACGAAGAAGCGTCCGAGAGCGAAATAGACGACGAGCGGTGGCACAGCCGTCAGCAGAGCGGCGGCCATGTTCACATTGTAGATCGCCTCGCCGCGCGAGGTGATCACCGAATTGGCCAGGATCACCGTCATCGGCTTGGTCGAAATGCCGCCGAAGGTGAGGCCGACGAGATAGTCGTTCCAAACGGTCGTGATCATCAGGATCAGGACGACGACCATGATATTGCCGGACATCGGCAGAACGATCTCCCAGAATATCTTCCAGAAGCTTCCGGAATCCATGATCGCGGCATTGATCAGCTCGCGCGGGATATCCTTGTAGAAATTGCGGAAAATCAGAGTCAGCAGCGGCATGGATAGGACCGCATGCACCAGCGCGATTGCCCAGACGGTCCCGAATATACCGAGGCTCGCGACCACGATGATGAGCGGGATCATGATGATCTGGAAGGGAACGAAGGCGCAGATGAACAGGACGAAGAGAAAACCGTCCGCCCAGCGCACATTCCACAGCGCCAGCGCATAGCCTGTCACCGATGCGATCGCGATCGACAGCACCAGGCTCGGGAACAGGATCGCTACCGAATTGAAGAAGCCCTGCTTGATGCCGTCGCAGGCAAGGCCCGTACACATCTCGTTCCAGGCCTTCATCCAGGGCTGGACGGTCCACTGCACCGGCAGATTGAAGATCTGGCCGAGCGTGATCTCTCCGATCGGCTTGAACGACGTGACGATGACCACATAAAGCGGAATGGCCACGAACAGCGATACCATCGTCAGGAAGACGAAGATCGCGATCGACGACCCCTTGATGCGCGGGCGGCGGCGCGGGATGACGATGGCGGCGCGGCCAGGCTGCGCCCGGGTTTCGGAAAGAGCGGTCATCCGCGTGCGGCCTCGCGGCGTCGGGCCTGCCACGCGGTGGCGGCGACCAGGGGCAGGAAGATGGCGAGCGTAATCAGGAGCATGATCACCGCCGCCGCGGAGGCGAAGCCGATATTGCTTCGTGTCGAATAGGCGTTGATGGCGAAATAGGCCGGGGTCCAGGTCGAAGTACCTGGGCCGCCATTGGTCATCGCAACGACGATGTCGTAGGCCTTGACGACGCCGAGCGAGAGGAGGATCGCGCAGGTCAGAAAGGTGAACCGCATCATCGGAATGATGATCTCGACATAGAGGCGCGTGACGCCAACCCCGTCGAGCCGAGCGGCGCTCCAGATCTCGGTGTTGATCGACTTCAGCCCGGCCAGCATCAGCGCCATATAGAAGCCGAGACCGTGCCAGATCGACGCGAGGATGATGCCATACATGGCGGTCTGCGGTGCAGCGAGCCAGTTGAAGCTGGCGCTTTGCCAACCGAGACTACGCAGGAAGGCTTCGATGCCGAGCGAGGGATTGAAGATCCAGCGCCAGACCAGCCCGGTGACGATCAGCGAGACCGCGAGCGGATAGAGCAGCACGGTCCTGAAAAGGCCCTCGCCGAACTTCTCCCGCTCGATCAGGGCGGCGAGAATGAAGCCGAAGACGATCGCAAGCGCGCTGCCGATGGCCAGGATCAAGAGGTTTTGCAGCGCCGTCCACCAGGTCTCATTGGCGAACAGCCGCTCATATTGCGAAAACCAGCGCGCTGGATCGATCACATATTCAGGGAACCGGCGGCTCTGGGTGAAGGACTGATAGATCGTCCAGACGATCGATCCGACAAAGCCAACCAAGGTCACGACGACAGCCGGCGCAAGCGCCAGCCGCGGGGTAGCCCAACTCCAGCGGAGCATCATCGCTACGTCTCCCTATTTCGTAGCTCAGTTCTTATTTGAACTGCTTGTTTTTATATTTGAACTGTAGTCGTGCACCGATATCTAGTCAACCGCGTGTTGTCGCGCCTTTCGGCCGATCGGCGTGGCCCGGAAACGCGCTGCGGTGGCTGATCTCAACCAACGGGAATGATCGATCGCGCCGCGACGGCAAGCCGGCAGCGATCCGAGCAGACGACGCACGCAGCGCCAAGGAGTCTCTCTGACGGCGTATTGATACGCCGACTTAGCTTACTGCGCGGCGGGATTGACGCGAGCCCACCGGCTTCGATCGACGCTTGCCGGGTCAGTCGGCGTTGAGAGCCATTTCGGTCTCGCCGTCGAAAAGATGAATGCGGTCCTGATCGAATTCGAGCCAGACTGCCGCGTCAGGCGCGACGGCGACAGTGGGGGGAACGCTGATATTGACGATCGCGCCAGCCAGGAAGGCCTGCACGAAGGTGATGTCGCCGGTCGGTTCGACGGTATAGGTCTTCGCCGGAACGGCGCCAGGGACGGCCGACTTGTGCAGCTTGATGGTCGAGTGACGCGCGCCGAGCACGATCTTGTTGCTGGTCGCCGCCGCCACCTTGCGGGCGTTGCGGGCCGACAAAGGCAGAATCCAGCCTTCGGCGCTGGTCAGCACGGTTTCACCATCGGCGGTGGTCGCCTCGAGCGGCACGAGGCTCATGGCCGGACTGCCGATGAAGCTCGCGACGAACATGTTCACCGGATGGGCGAAGACCTGCGCCGGCGAATCATATTGCTGCAGGAAGCCGCCATTCATCACGGCCATCCGGTCGGCCATGGTCACGGCCTCGAGCTGATCATGCGTCACATAGATGATCGTCGCCTTGAGATCCTGGTGGAAGCGCTTGATCTCCGAGCGCATCTGCACGCGGAGCTTGGCGTCGAGGTTGGAGAGCGGCTCATCCATCAGGAAGACGGCAGGATCCCGGACAAGGGCACGGCCAAGCGCCACCCGCTGTTGCTGCCCGCCCGACAATTCACGAGGCTTCCGTTCGAGCAGATGCGTCATGTCGAGAACACGGGCGGCGTCCTTGACCTTCCGGTCGATCTCCTCGCGCGGCAGCTTGCGCATCTGTAGCGGGAAGGCGAGGTTCTTGTAGACGGACTTCTGCGGATAGAGCGCGTAGTTCTGAAACACCATCGCGATGTCGCGATCCTTGGGATCGAGATCGTTGACCACGCGGTCGCCGATCGCGATCTCTCCCGAGGTGATCGGAATGAGGCCCGCAACGAGATTGAGCGTCGTCGTCTTGCCGCATCCGGACGGGCCGACAAGCGCAACGAACTCGCCGTCATTGACCGTCAGCGAGACATGGTTGACCGCGTTGAAGCTCCCATAGGTCTTGACGAGATCTTTGAGGACCACGTGGGCCATCGGCAACTCCCTGCACTAATGCTTGACCGCGCCTTCCGTCAGCGCTCGGACGAAGTATCTCTGGAGAACGAGGAACAGCACCACCACGGGCACGCTCATCAGGAAGCTCGCGGCCATCAAGCCGGGAAAATCCGTGGTGTTCTCGGAGAAGAAGCGCTGGATGCCGACGGGTAGGGTCAGCTGGTCGTTCTTGCTGAGGAATGTGTAGGCGTAGATGTATTCGTTCCAGGCCGCGATGAAGCTGTAAATCGCCGTCGCGATGATGCCAGGGACCGACAGCGGCATGACGATCAGCAGGAAGGCCTGGAAGCGGGTCGCCCCGTCGATCCGCGCCGCTTGCTCAAGCTGGATGGGGATATTGTCGTAGAAGCCCTTGAGCAGCCAGATCGCGAGCGGCAGGCCAAAAGTGAGGTAGGTCAGGATCAGCGATCCATGCGTATTAACCAGCCCAAGAACGCGCATCAGGATGAAGAGCGGCACGAGGAAAATGACAGCCGGAAACATGTTGCGCAGCAGCACGGCGAAGAACAGGAACTTGCGGCCGGGAAAGCTGAAGCGCGAGAAGGCATAGGCGGCCGGCACCGCCACGATCACAGCCAGGATGGTGGTCATGGTCGAGACGAACAGGCTGTTCCAGAAGAAGCGCAGGAAATCGGCACCGACGCTGTTTTGCGGATCGAGCAGCTTCGCGTAGCTGGCGAGTGTCGGCTCCTCCGGCCACCATTGCGGCGGCATCTGCATCGCCGCGAATCCCGATTTGATCGAGGTCAGCAGCATCCAGGCCATCGGTGCAGCGGTGTAGAGAAGCATCAGAACGAGGAAGATGCGGCCCGCCCAGCGCCAGCCGTCCACCTGCCTGCGGCTTCGACGCGGGATCACGGGTCTCTCGCCTGCGATGCTCATGTGCCGCGGTCCTTCGATTCGTTGCCGCCGAGCGCACGGACATAGAAATATCCAAGCGCCATCAGGATGAGGAACAGGAGCACCGAATAAGCCGACGCCACGCCCCAGCGCTGCCGCCCGAAGGCGAGCTCGTAGATGTGCGTGATCCAGATATGCGAGGCGTTCGACGGGCCGCCGCCGGTCATGATCCACGGGATAATGAACGAATTGAAGTTCGATACCGCGAGCAGAAGGACGGTCACGGTCGAGACACTGCTGAGATGGGGAAAGGTGACATGCCAGAAGCGCTGCCACGCATTGGCGCCGTCGACCTTCGCCGCCCGCAGCAATTGATCGGGGACTGTCTGCAAGCCGGCCATCATCATGATCATGGCGAAGGGAAACTCGCGCCAGATGTTCACGACGATCAGCGCCGGAAGCACGGTATCGACATTGTCGATGAAATTGGGCGGCCGGCTGGTAATGCCGAGGCCGACCAGGACGGCGCCGATGACGCCGAAATCGGAGTGGTAGATCCACTTCCAGATATAGGAGGCGGCGACCGCGCTGATGACCCAGGGAATGATCAAGATGGCGCGCATCACGCCTCGACCGAAAAAATCGCGATGCAAAGCCAGCGCAGCGCCAAACCCGAGCATGAACGAGAATACCGTAGACCCGAACGTCCAGACCACCGTATTCCAGGTGACGCGCCAGAATACGTCGCTGCTCAGGATCGCCGTATAATTCTCCATGCCGACAAAGATCTTGTCGCGGAGCTGCAGACTGGGCGGTGTCTTGTAGAAAGAAAGATCGATCGTGTAGTAAATCGGATAGGCGATGACGATCAGCATCACCACGATCGACGGCAGCACATAGGCATAGTCGACGCGGTGCTGCCACATTGCGCGCAGCGCGCCGGGTTCGCCTCGTGGGGATGTGCGGGAGGGTTCAGCCCGGCCAGTCGCAGTCGTCACGGTGCGCACCTCTGCATGATGGGGCGTTCCGGCCACACCGCGAGGGCGTGGCCGGTCGGATCGTGCGTTGGTTTCGGTCTAGAGCCCGCCGCCCGCCATCAGGTCCTTGACCTTCTTCGCCGCGTCATCAGCCGACTGGTCGACTGTCATCGCGCCGGTCAAGGCGTTCTGCAGCATGTCCGGGACGATGATATTCATGATTTCGGGCGATTCCGGCAGGGCCGGAAAGGGAACACCATAAGGCAGCATCGAGGTGGTCACGTCGAGGAACGGCGTGGTCTCGAGCCGCGTCTTCATCCATTTGGTCAGGAAGCCGTTGAGATTGCCGGGGTTCGATCCGACCCAGGCGAGCTTCAGCGACCATTCGGGGCTCGTCCACATGCAGATGAGCGCCTTCGCCGCCGGCTCGTCGACCTTCCCGCCATCCACATACTCAGGCTTCAGGATGTGGATGTTGGAACCGCCGAAGACCACCGCGCGCTTGCCGTCCGGCCCTGCCGGAATGAGCCCGTAGCGCATGTTGTCGATGACGGTCTGCGCCTTCTCCGCGTCGGCGCCCGTCGCCTTCTTCTGGAGGTCGAGCATGACGTTGTAGTCGGAGGGGTGCGAGATCATCATGCCGAGCTGTCCGGCGAGGAACAGCGGCTGGTTGTCCGCCTGCTGGTTGGTCAGCGCCGAGACGGGCACCGATTTGTCCCGGACATACATGTCGTAGGAGGCCTGCAGCGCCGCCTTGCTCTGCGCACTGCTGAGCTCGACCTCCTTGTAGGTCGGATCGGACGACGCCTCGTCGAAGACGCCGCCGCCATAGGCCCAGAGTTGCGGCATGAAGCGATAAGGCGTGTTGCCGGCATTCTTGCGCGCGACGAGGCCGTACCCGGAGATGCCGAGCTTGTCGTGGATCTGCTTGGAATATTTGACGACTTCGTCCCAGGTCGCCGGCGGCTTCTCGGGGTCGAGACCGGCGCGCTTGAAGACGTCCGCGTTCCAGATGAAGCCCATCGTCTCATTATTGGTCGGCACGCCATAGGTCACGCCGTCCCAGGTCACGGCCTTCATCGCGCCGGGCCAGAAATCCTCGCTCGTATAGCCGATATCCTCGGGCTTCAGCGGCTGCAGATAGCCCTTGGCGGCAAATTCGGTGCCGCCGAGGATCTGCAGACGAACGACCATTGGCGCCGCATTGCCAAGCAGTGCGGTGCGGAACTTGTCGAGCAGATCGTTATAGGTGATGCCCTGGTCTTCGAGGACGATGTTCGGATAGGTCGCCCGGAACGCCTCGAAGAACTCCTTGTAGTTCTGCCTCAGAATATCGGGATCGCCTTCGAAGACGCCTTGATACCACAGCGTCACGCGGCCCTTGTAGTCCAGTGGCGTGACCTTGGCGCAGTCGGCGGCCGTATCGAAGTCCTTGGTACCGGCGACCGATTTCACGTATTCGGGCGACCATTTGCTCAGATCAACGGGGGGCGCGGCGAGCGCTGACGTCGACAACAGCGACGTGATGAAAGCGGTGGCGACGGCGCCGCAAACCGCGGCTCCGACTTTGGACCTCGTCATCGGTTTCCTCCAAATCTCCCATTCCGCCTCCCTCACAGGGGTTGGCGGTATTCTTTTCCGGGACTGCAGGGAACACGACGCTTGGCGACGCCTTTTTGTGTTCCCTTGATGCTGCCCAGGTTGTCAGATCAAGGATTGCGAGTTAACGCGGTTGCATCGTACATTAAATTTCGAAATCCACGCAATGTTTTGGACGTCGTGCATCACAATTACCGGCTCGGGCTCGCGGCAAAAAGCCAGTCGCGGCCAGCGTGGCGTCACCATCAATCGATAATGCGGTCTTCGTAACCGGCTCATTGGCCGGCCGAGACCGAATAGGGAGCGGGAGCGCGACAGGCGCCGGCAACGAACCGGCTGCGCGCATCCCGGACAATGCGCGGGTCCAACCCGCACGTACAAGGATGGAAAGCGGAAGCACATGAAGATCGCGAATATCCGGCCCTGGCTGATCAAGTCGAGCGCGTCCTATTGGGGTGAGTTCCTGTTCGTGGAGGTCACCACCGACGAGGGGATCACGGGATGGGGCGAGATCACCACCACGACAAAGATCGCCAACCGGGCGTTGACGGCGATGCTGCGCCAGATCAGCAAGATCCTCGAGGGCGAGGATGCGAGCCGCATCGAGCATCTCTGGCACAAGGTGTTCCGCGGCTTCACCTATATGGGCAGCCGGGGGGCGGCCGTCGAATGCCTCAGCGCCATCGACATCGCGCTGTGGGACATTCGTGGCAAGGAGCTCGGCAAGCCGATCTATGAACTGCTCGGCGGACCGGTGCGCGATGAAATCGCGCTCTATACCCATCCCGACCAGCGCAAGTTCACCACCAAGGAAGGCGTCGTCAACGAGGTCCGCGACATCGTCAATTCGGGCCATACCGCGCTCAAGTTCGACCCGTTCGCCTATCAGGGCCTTCGCGTCGATGGCCTCGCCCGCGAGCAGCGCGACGGCTATCTCGATGGATCGATGACACGGAAGGACGAGCGCGAGGCTGCCGAGCTCACCGCGCTCATCCGCGAGACGGTCGGCCCGGATATCGAGGTGCTGATCGATGCTCACGGCCGCTTCGACGTGCCGACCGCGATTCGGCTTTGCCGGACACTGGAGGAAGCGGGCGACATCGACTGGTTCGAGGAGCCGTGCCCGCCCGAGAGCATCAACGCCCTCAAGCAGGTGCGCGAGAAGGTCAGCGCGGCCATTTCATGGGGCGAGCGCGGGCATACCAAATGGGATTTCGTCCCCATCCTTGAGAACAAGCTCGCCGATTACATCATGCCGGACGTGACATGGACGGGTGGCATCACAGAGCTCAAGAAGATCTCGGCCTTGTGCGAGGCCTACTACATCCCGGTTTCGCCGCATGATGCCGCCGGCCCGATCAATGTCGTCGCCGGCGCGCAGGTGATGATGACGGTTCCCAACTTCTACAAGCTGGAGACGTCGGAGTGGAACCTCTCGAAATATGACCATCTCATCGACGTGCCGCTCGATAACTCCAATGGCAGCCTCAAGCTCAATCCGGCACCGGGTCTCGGCATCGAAATGAACCGCGACTATCTGGAAGCGAACGTGGTGGAATAAAAAGGCGGAGGCCGGGATCAGCTCCCGGCCTCCGCCTCCGCCAAAGGTGACGGAGCGGCGAACATCAAAGGCTGGCGGTGCATGCACTCGTCTCGCCGCCACGCAGAAAACCCAGCCGAAAAGTGATCCTTCCGCTTGGGCGTCGGTCCATGCAAGATGTCCTCTGAGCAAGGGGCTGATGGACAGGCGCGGGGCATGTCGAGCGAAAGGCTGCAGCGGGTCGGTCCGTTCGTATCGCTGGCAGAGGTTCTCGGCCGGTATGGCGTTGCGCTGGATATTGCCGCGGAGGGAACAGGCGTCGACCCGGCCCTGCTGGTCGATCAGAACGCCATCATCCCGTTCAGGGCTGCCTGCCGGCTGATCCAGCGCGCGGCGCTGCTCAGCGGCTGCCGCGACATCGGCCTCCAGATCGGCATGCTGCATGATTTCCGTTCGCTCGGCGTCGTCGGCCAGTTGATGCAGCATGCGCCGACCCTCGGCGACGCGATCCTCGATTTTGTGCGCAACCAGCACCGCAATTCCCGCGGGGCGGTGGTCTATCTGATGCAGCTCGGCGATGCCTTCAATCTCGGATATGGCATCTATGAGCGGCACGAACCCGGCGCCGACCAGATCTATGATGTGGCGATCGCGATCGCGGTCAACACCATTCGCCGGCTGGCCGGACCGCGCGCCGGACCGGTCGAAGTTCTGCTGTGCCACCGCGGCGTGGCGCCGCGCGCGCATTACGAAGCGGTTCTGGGCTGTCCGGTGCGGCTCAACCAACCGCATGCCACGGTCGTGGTGTCGAGCGAGGCGATGCGCCTTCCCATCCCCGGTGCGAACGCTGTGATGAGGCAGCAGCTCGCTGCCATCGTCGAAGCGGCGCTATCGTTGGGCAAGCTTGATTTCGCCGCACATGTCCGCCACGTCCTGAAGCCCGGCATCCTGCTCGGCGACGCGTCGGCCGAACGGATCGCGCGCCAGATCGGCGTCCACATTCGCACGCTCAATCGCCGCCTGCACGACGAGGGCACCAACTTCCGTGCCATCGAGCAGGACGTCCGCTATGCGACAGCCTGCGAATTGCTGAGCCTCACCGACCTCGACATCTCAGACATTTCGGCCGCCCTCTCCTATGGAACGCCGAGCGCCTTCGACCGGGCCTTCCGCCGCTGGGCCTCGCTTTCACCGACGGCATGGCGGCAGCAAGACGCGGCCCGATGGACGGCGGAGACAACTTGACCGGCGCAGGACGCTGGCGACGGCGCGTCTGCACGATCGCCGACGCTCATCGGCCAAGGCGCGACGGCTGATATCCACCGATCGGCCACCGCCGTTCGAAATTGACTTGCCGGCTGGCGAGAGGGGGGATCATCTCTCCGCATTGACGCTCGGAGGATTCGAGATGATGAAGCATGCATTCCTGGTCGCAGCGCTGTTGCCGCTGGCAGCCTGCGCCTCCACCACGCCGCCGCCCGCCCAGACAGCCGCGACAGCACCAACCCTCGCTGCCGACAGCCCCTACCAGAAGATGAGTTGCGCCGAACTGAGCAGCGCCGAGCGAAATGCCGCTTCGGACATCGCCTGGGCGCGGCGGCAGCAGCAGGAGACCTTCTCCGGCGACAGCACCAGCAATGTGACCTTCAACATGCCGATCGGCGGCGGTGGCTCAGGCGTCACTACGGGTCGCAACTCCGGCCCGACCGTCACCCGCGCCAAGCGCGAGCAGGCGGCGCTCCGCGACGCCATGGCGGCCAAGGGCTGCAGCTAGCCGCGAATGGCGGCTGTGTAGTCTGCGAGAACCTGCTCGACCGCGAAGGAGACATGTCCTTCCGCCGTCAGCGGGCCAGCACCTGCCGCGCGCGGCAGGAATTGCGACACCAGCGTCTCCGGAATGGTCCGTCCATCGAGCGTCGCCATGAGCCGTGCCACGGCGGCTTCGGCCTGCGGATCCGGCCAGTAGTAACGGATGCGGTCGCTGTAGCTGTAGTGGCGCAGCAGATGCTGCTCCTCCGCCGTGCCCGGATAGTGGCTCTGCCAGTTCTTCGGCTCGGCCAGCATCAGCGCTTCCATCGCCTCGGCGAGCGGCCTTCCGCGATAGGCCGGGTCAAGCTCGGCAGCGATGAGGTCGAGCCCGTAGAGTGCCTCGCGAAGCGCGAAGGTCAGGCCCGGGCCGACCTTCAGGATCGAGAACCCATCGCCGACCAGCGCAGCGAGGCGGTCGACCGGCTGATAGTCCGTCGAGTGGGCCTCGAAGATGAAATCCGTCTCGCTGTCCAGCACGGCAACGAGCGCGCGTGCACGCTCCGGCTGATAGCGGACGACGCTCTCATGGCCGAATTCGACGCCCGGCTGCACGACGATGCCGATGGCGCGGGCGAAAGCCGCTTCGAGCCCGGCCTTCGCGAAGACGGCGCGATGAATGGCGATCGTCTTTTTTGCCGCTGCCGCGCTGGTCGGCTCAAGATGATCAAGCGCATGGGTCGCGCCGCCCGGCGTCGGAACCTCGGTCCCGATGACATAGACAGGCGGCGGCAGGCCGGCATCATGCGCCGCCCGTTCGGCAGCAGCAGCGAGCCGCGCCGCGCGATGCGCTGTCACTTCGTCGTCGAGCGCCTCCGGCTCGCCGAGGCAGCCCATGGAGGCATCGAGATGGATCTTCGAGAAGCCTGCCGCGACGAAGGCGGCGACCATCGCCTCAGCCTTGGCCAGCGCCTCGTCCGCGGCGAGTTTTCGCCACGGATTAGGGCCAAGGTGATCGCCGCCGAAGATGATCCGACCGGCGTCAAAACCCTCCTCCACCGCGATGGCGAGCACGAAACGGCGGAAATCGGCCGGCGTCATGCCGGTATAGCCGCCATCCTGATTGACCTGGTTGCAGGTCGCCTCGATCAGCACAGGCTCGGTCCCGGTCTTGCCATGACGGAAGGTCGCGCGGATGACGGCTGGATGCGCCGAGCACACCGACGTGATTCCCATGCGGCGGCCGGCGCGGCGCGCCTTCGGCATATCGAGGAAGAAATCGGACATCAAAGGCTCCTGACGGTCGCACCGGCAATGAAGGCGTCGAGCTCGGCGAAGGTCGAGGTGCCCTCCATGGGGCCCTTGATCGTCACCGTCCGCGCGCCGGCCGCATTGGCATAGCGGAGCGATTCCTCGATGCCGAGGCCAAATCTCCGGCAGACGAGGAAGGTGGCGCCGAAGCTGTCGCCGGCCCCGGTCGGATCGACCTCCTCGACGACGAAGCCGGGCATGTCGGTCCGGCCGTTGCTGTCGAAATGACTGGCTCCTGCCGCGCCGCGCTTCAGAACGATCTCGCGGACACCGGCCTGCAGGAGCGCGGCGATGGCAGCATTTTCCTCGCCGGCTCCCGCGAACATCATCAGTTCCTCGCCGGAGGGCAGGAAAAGATCGGTCGCCGCGAGGACGCGGTCGAGAGCGGCCCGGCCGGAGGGATCGCGCAGCATTTCCGGACGAATATTCGGATCGAAGGACACCGTGCCGCCCTTTGCCTTCAAGGCAGGAATGGCGGCGGATACCATGCCGTGCACGGCCGGCATCGGTAGGCCCGACCCCATGACATGGAGATGCGCCGCGGCGTGGAGCACGACCTCGGCCTCCGGGGTCGCCGCGATCCGGCCGGCCGCGCTGTCGCGCATATTGTAGACGAAGGCGCGGCTGCCATCGGTGCGATAGCGGACGAATGCGCTGCCGGTCGCCGCGCCCGGCAGGACAGCCACGGCCGAAACGTCGACGCCGTCGCGCCGCAGCCGTTCGAGGTTGAGCGTGCCGAAATCATCGTCGCCAACCGCCGAGACGATCGCCGCGGCCGCGCCGAGCTTGCCGACCTGGTCGATGAAGATCGCCGGGGCGCCGCTGGCGAAGGGCCCGATCAGCGGCTGCGGCTCCAGAAAGCCCTCGCCGAGGGTGGTGGCCATGATCTCCACCAAGATCTCGCCGATCGTGACGATCGTGCCGTCCATGGTCGTCCTGCCTTTCCTGGGGCGAGCGCCCCGTCAGGAGCGGAACAGCGTGATCGGCTGTTCGCTCGCATAGATCGCGCGCTCGTCGATCGAGAACATGCGCTGGTGCATGATGAGGGCGCCGCCGAGCGCCGGGCCTTCCAGCCCGAGCGAGGATATCTCGACCTTCGGCATCGGAAAGCCCTCAAGAAACTCGCGCCGCATCGCTGCCTCGACCTCGGCTGCGACGGGGCGAAACACCGGCGCGACCGTCCCGCCGAGAATGATCACGCCGGGATTGAGCACGCTGGTCAGCTGGACGAGGCCGATGGCAAGGCGGCGGCCCCATTCCGACGCGGTGCGCAGCGCAGCTTCCTCGCCGGCATCGAGCGCGGCGAGGAAGCTGTCGAACCCGTCGGCCGGATCAGCGCCGTTGGCGCGGTAGCGGGCAACGAGGGCGTCCTTGCCGATATAGCTTTCAAGATGGCCCGGCTTGTGACGGCCGACGAAGAACCCCTCGCCGCCGACGACGATCTGCCCGAACTCGCCAGCAAGCCCGGCCGAGCCGCGAAACAACCGTCCGCCGATGACCACACCGCCGCCAGCTCCGTTCTCGATCAGCAGGAACGCCACCGTCTCGGAGCGGTGCACCGTATCGCGATAAGTCTCGGCGATGGCGAAGGCATTGGCGTCGTTCTCGATCTGGATCGGCAGATTGAGGCCCGGCATCTGCCCGGCAAGCCGTTTGGCGATCATTTCCTTCAGCGGCACATGGCGCCAACCGATCATCAGCGCATTGATCACATGGCCATCGGGATCAAGCAGTGCGGGCAGCGTCACGCAGAGGCCGCGGACACGATCCGCCTCGCCAAGCGCCTCGATCATCCTGCCGATCATTTCGGTGAGACGGTCGGAGACCTCATCGGGGCTCATCTCGAAGGTCGGATAGCGGATCGACTCGTGGCGGAGTTCGCGCGCCGCCATATCGATGGCGACGACGGTCAGGCGATCGACGCCGATCTCGGCGCCCAGAAAGCGCGCCCCCGAAGGATCGAGGCCGATATGGATGCCGGGCCGGCCGGTGCGGGCCGGACTCTCATCGCGCGGCATGTCGGGCCGCTCGATGACGAGAGCGTCGGCCATCAGATTGGCGATGATGTTGCCAGTGGTCGAGCGATTGAGGCCGAGCACGCGTGCAAGATCGGCCCGGCTCATGCCGCCATTGCGGAATAAGGCGTTGAGGGCCCGGATTTCATTGAGATAGCGGACGGATTGGGGCGTTGCCACGTGGCTCTGGGCTCGGCTTCGATCGGAATGGGGGATCCAGCCCGGCGGCCGGGTCGCTCCTGAGCGTATCGCTTCTGATTACTGCGTCTTGCGCATGGCGAGAAGCGTTTCGCAGAGCCTTGTCACCAGCGCGAAGGGCCCGCGCCATGGGGACATTCAGGGCGTGCGATTGGTCAGGGCCTTGCGTGCAGCCTCACCCTGCTTCGCCTCGATAAACGCCTTGGCGAGGCGGGCGACCTCGACATTGTCAGTCCAGGTGTTGCGCCAGATCGCGCAGGTGACGGAGAGGTCTTCGTCGACCACTTCGGACGAGAAGCTCTCGAAGGTGATCCAGTCGTCATAGTCGATCGCCTGCAGCGCATCGAAGGCGTCGGTGAAGTTGATGACGCCCGAACCGAGGAAGCCGCGATTGCTTTCGCCGATGTGGAAGTAGCCGAGCTTGTCTCCGGCAAGCCGGATGGCTGCCGCCGGGTCCGCTTCCTCGATGTTCATGTGGAACGTATCGAGATGCAGGAAGATGTTGTTCGAGCCGGACTGCTCGATAAAAGCGAGGCCCTGCGCCGTTGTATTGAGCAGGTTGGTCTCGAAGCGATTGACGATTTCGAGATTGAGCGACACGCCGGAGGCCTTGGCGCGGTCCGCGACACGCGCCAGCGCGGCGACCGAATTGTCCCAGCCCTTCTTGCTCGGCAAGCTGCGATATTTGGTGTGAGCCGAGAAGATGATGCCGCCGAGCTTCTCGCCGCCAAGATCGCGGGTGATCGAAACGGCCTCGTCGAGGATCGCCTCGCCGCGTTTGACGATCGCGGCATCTTCGCTCGAAACGTCGCCATCGACGGGCAGGCCCATGGTCACGACGACCTTGAGGCCGTAATCGGCGAGGCGCTTGGCAAGCCAGGAGACGTCGAACTTCTTGGGGTCGAGACGCGGGAACTCGATCAGCCCGTAGCCGAGCCGATGCGTCTTCTCCATGGCGCCTTCGAGGGCTTCCTGCGTGCTGCCACCCGTCCAGACGAACGAGTGAATCCCGAGCTTGGTCATGAGCGTTTCCGAGACGTTATTGTTGTGCGGCGATTGGCTCTCGCCTATTTGTTGTGAGTAGCAGCAAACTATCTTGCCTTCAAGGGGATGATCCCGCTAGGGTCGCGCCGAGGACAAAAGATGGCCGCGCGAAGACGGACCGTCGGGATTGCCGCGCTTCGGGCGCGGCGCGGGGAGGAAGACATGACTGAGAAGACCGGCGCCACCGGGAGCGCCCTGCTGCCCTTCGACCTGCACGGCAAGGTCGCGATCATCACGGGCGCGGCGGGCGGTATCGGCGGCGCGCTGTGCCAACGCTTTGCCGAAGCCGGCGCGCGCATTGCGTTGCTCGATCGCAACCCCGCAGTGCTCGCGGCGGCCGAGGCGCTCGGGCCCGAGCATCGCGGCTTCATCGGCGACGTCACCGACGAGGCGGCAATCATCGCGCAGGTCGAGGCCGTCGCAGCAGCCCTTGGCCAGATCGACATTCTCGTCAACAATGCGGGCATCGGCACGCTGCATCCGGCGGAGGAGAAGCCGACGGCCGATTTCGACCTGACCATTGCCGTAAACCTCCGCGCGCCATTCCTCTATGCGCGGGAGGCGGCGCGCCACATGCTGGCGCGCGGCTATGGCCGCGTGGTGACCATCGCCTCGCAAGCTGCGGTGATCGGCATTGAAGGCCATGTCGCCTACAGCGCCTCGAAGGCCGGCCTCATCGGCATGACGAACTGCATGGCGCTCGAATGGGGGCCGCGCGGCGTTACCGCCAATTGCATTTCGCCGACGGTCGTCGAGACGGAAATGGCAAGGATAGGCTGGGCCGGCGAGAAGGGCGTGCGCGCCCGGGCCGAAATTCCGACGCGCCGCTTCGCGCAGCCGGACGAGATCGCTCTGGCGGCCCTTTATCTCGCTTCCGACGCGGCGGCGATGGTCAATGGCGCCAATCTGATGGTCGATGGCGGCTACACGATCCGCTGAGCGGGAAGGAACAATCAGGATGACCCAATCCCTTTCGGGCAAGGTGATGATCGTAACGGGCGCGAGCTCCGGCATCGGCCGCGCCGTCGCCCGCCGTTTCGCGAGCGAAGGCGTCAAGCTGGTGCTGGTCGCCCGCTCGGCCGAGAAGCTTGATGCGCTCGCCAAGGAACTCGGTGCCTCGGCGATTGCCGTCCCGGCCGATCTTACGGTGCCGGCCGATATCGCCCGCATGGCCGAAACGGCACGCAGCCATTTCGGCCCGATCGACATCCTCTTCGCGAATGCTGGCAGCTATGTTTCCGGCGACGTCGCCGAGGGCGATCCCGATCTCTGGGACCAGATCATCGGCGTCAATGTCAACGGCGTCTTCCGCGCCGTGCATGCCGTCCTGCCCGAAATGATCGCGCGCCGATCGGGCGATATCATCGTCACCTCATCGGTCTCGGGCCATCAGGCGATCCAGTGGGAGCCGGTCTATTCGGCCACCAAGCATGCCGTCCAATCCTTCGTGCATGGCGTGCGCCGCCAGATCGCGCCGCATAATGTCCGGATCGGCGCGCTGGCTCCGGGCATGGTGCTCAACGAGCTCTGGGGTATCGACGATCCGGCCGAAATCGCCCGCCGCGCGGCCGGCCATGAGGGCCTCCTCTCCGAGGACGTCGCCGAGGCGCTGCTCTTCATGCTGACGCGCCCGGCCCATGTCACGATCCGCGATCTGGTGATGCTGCCACAGAACCAGGACATCTGAGAGCGGGCAGCCGCTTACTTGACCAGCGCCTCGGCGTAGCGCCATCTTGCGGCAAGGAGGCGCTGCCAATGCGGGGCCGTTCCCTGTGCGCGTGCCTTGAGGACCTTTCATGCCCGATTTCGCGGTCGTTCGTGCCGAGTGGCAGTCGCTGAGGCCCGAAATCGAAGCGCTGTTCGCCGCGCTGTGGCAAGTCCCGGAAATGCCGGGCCTCGAACATAAGAGTGCCGCGCTGCTGGCCGCATTCTTGGAACGGCATGGCTTCAGCCTAACGCGCGGCAGCGGGGGCGTGCCGACAGCCTTCGTCGCCCGCAAGGGCAGCGGCGACGGCCCGCGCATCGGCATCCTCGCCGAATATGACGCGCTCGCCGGGCTCGACAACGCGGCGGTGCCCTATCGCAGCGGCAGCGGCCGCAAGCCCGGCCATGGCTGCGGCCACAATCATATCGGCCCGGCGAACACGGGTGCCGGCATCGCGGCGGCGCTCGCGGCGGCGCGGCTGGAGCTTCCCGGCGAGATTGTCGTCATCGGCTGCCCGGCAGAGGAAATCTGCTGGGGCAAGATCGCCTTGCAGCAGGCGGGTATCTTCGACGACCTCGACATCATCCTGACCTCGCATGGCGACTACCAGAACGGTGCTCTGTCGCGGCCCTGCCACGCCTTTGTCTCGTCTGAATTCATCTTCCGCGGCGACAGCGCCCATGCCGGGATGGGTACGGTCCGCGACGCGCTGAAGACGGCCGAGGAAGCGATGGCAGCCTTCAACGTAGTTCTCGCCGAGCGCTTTCCCGGCACCAGCGAGAAGCACATCTTCCGATCCGCCGGCGTCATGCCAGGCGTGATGCCGGAGGAGGTGCGGCTGTGGACATCGCTGCATCACAGCGATCTCGGCCCGATGATGCAGGCCTATGACGCCTTGAAGGCAACCTTCGCCGAGGTCGCGGGGCGGGCGGGCGTCGGGCTCGAGGAGAAATTCATCTCCGCCTGTCGCGGCTACCTGCCGAACCATGCCGCTGGCCGCGTGCTCGACGAATGCCTCCGCGCGATCGGCCCGCCGCGCTGGAGCGAGGCCGACATCGCCTGGATGCAGGCACTTTCGGCCGCTGCAAGTCCCGGCAAGCCGTTCGAACTCGATCGCGAAATCGCATTCTTCGACGAGGGGACCGACTATTATGGCCAGGACGACGGCGATGCGAGCTGGATCGTGCCGCTGGCGCGTCTCAACTGGGCCTATCCGACCACCGTCCCGATCCACCACTGGGCCTGGACGGCGCTTTCCGGACATGCCTCCAGCAGTCCCGGCCCGCTGATGGCCTCGGAGGCGATCGCACTGGCCGCCGTGACCTTCCTGTCGCGGCCCGACCTCGTCGAAGCCGCACAGGCGGAACTGCGCGAGCGGGTCGGCGACGAGATCATCACCGTGATCCCGCCCGGCATCAACGAGATCATGGCGTCGGACCCGACCGCCTTCTGGGAGGCGCGCTGGTAGCTAGCGGCCGATCGTCTCGCGCATGAAGCTGCCGGCCTTCGCCAGCGAGGCGCGGCCCGCTTCGAGGCGAGTGTTCCATAGCGGCCAGGCATGAATCATGTGCGGCCAGATCTCGAGGGTAACAGCGACATCGGCCGCGCCGGCCGCCGCGGCAAGGCGGGTTGCATCGGCCAGCAATGTCTCGTCCGAGCCGACCTGGATCAGGAGCGGCGGCAATCCCGCGAGGCTGGCAAATAGCGGTGAAGCGCGCGGGTCGCTTGGCTCGATGCCCTCGGGCAGATAGGCGTCGCGCAATTCGGCGAGATAGCCGCGATGGATCAGCGGATCGACCGCGTCCTTCGAAGCCAGCGTCTCGCCGGATAATGTCAGGTCGGTCCAGGGCGAGATCAGCCAGCCACAGGCCGGCATGGCGCCGCCAGCATCGCGAAGACGGCAAAGCAGCGCCAACGTGATGCCGCCGCCGGCGCTATCGCCGCCGGGAACGATGTGCTCAGCCGAGATCCCCGCCTGCAGAAGGAATTGCCACGCGGCGAAGGCGTCGTCGAGCGCGGCTGGAAAAGGGTGCTCCGGCGCCAGACGATAACCGACCGCCAGCGTCCGCATGCCGGCGGCGCGGCCGGCTTCGGTCACCAACGCGCGATGACTGAGGATCGAGCCTGAGCAATAGCCGCCGCCGTGAAAGAAAAGCAGCACCCGGTCCGGATCGCTTCCCGGCGCCATCGACCACTCGGCTTCGATGCCTCCGATCGAGACACCCTCCAGCGCGATGTCGCTCGCGACGGGAGTGGCGGCGCCGACCTCCTCAATTCGGTGCCGGCGTTCCCGCCAGCCGACCGGCCGGGGCTTGGCGCCAAGCATCGCCCTGATTGCGGCGATCTCGCCGTCTGCGCTGGTCTGCCTGCTCATCTGCCCCTCCCGGCCATAAAGCCTGCGCCGATCGAAACCTCGACCAGGCGCTGACGTGCCATGAGCTTTGCGACAAAACAGGGCGCCGTCCAGTCACCGCTCTATTGGCAGTCAGGAAGGGAACCGATAGCCCCTACCCGTCGATCATCTCGCGCACCTTGTTGCCAAGCGCTTCGACGGCGAACGGCTTGGTGATGACCTGCATGCCGGGACCGAGATGACCATTGCCGACGACGGCATTCTCGGCATATCCGGTGACGAACAGCACCTTGAGGTCGGGGCGCAGCAAACGTCCGGCGTCGGCCATCTGACGGCCGTTCATGCCGCCGGGCAGTCCGACATCGGTGACGAGCAGGTCGATCCGCGCCGCCGACTGCATGATCTTGAGACCCGCCGGTCCATCGGCCGCCTCAAGGACGGCGTAGCCAGCGTCGCGCAGCACGTCGACGACCAGCATGCGCACGATCGCCTCGTCATCGACGATCAGCACGGTCTCGCCATAAGCGCTGAACTCATGCGCCCGCGCGGCAGTGTCGGAGACGCATTCGTCGGCCTCCCCGATATGGCGCGGCAGATAGAGCGTCATGGTCGTGCCTTGACCGATTTCAGAGTAGATGCGCACCGTCCCGCCAGACTGGCGCACAAAGCCGTAAACCATCGACAGTCCAAGCCCGGTGCCCTCGCCAAGCGGCTTGGTGGTGAAGAAGGGATCGAAGGCCCGGGCGATGACGTCCGGCGTCATGCCGGTGCCGGTATCGCTCACCGACAGCGAGACATATTGGCCTGGCGGCAGGTCGCGGTCGCGCGCGGCCCGGTCATCCAGCCACTTGTTGGCTGTCTCGACCGTGAGCCGGCCGCCATTCGGCATTGCATCGCGCGCGTTGATGCAGAGATTGAGCAGCGCATTCTCAAGCTGGTTGGGATCAACGAGGGTCAGCCAGATGCCGCCCGCGCCGACGACTTCCATGTCCACCGATGGACCCATCGTCCGGCGGATCAGCTCGTCGAGATCGGCGACGAGGCGGTTGATGTTGGTAGGCTTCGGATCGAGCGTCTGGCGGCGCGAGAAGGCTAGAAGCCGCTGCGTCAACGCTGCCGCGCGCTTTGACGACGACTGCGCGGCATCAAGATAGCGCTGGACCGAATCGAACCGCCCCTGCCCGATCCGCTTCTCCAGCAGTTGCAGGCTGCCGCTGATGCCGGCGAGCAGATTGTTGAAATCATGCGCGATGCCGCCCGTGAGCTGGCCCACCGCCTCCATCTTCTGGCTCTGGCGCAGCGCCTCCTCCGCAGCCATCAGTTCGCCGGTGCGCAGGCTGACCTGCTGTTCCAGCGTCTGGTTGAGCTCGGCGAGCGCCTCGGCATTCGCCTTCTGCTCGTGGATCTCCGTATTGGTGCCGATCCAGCGCGACAGCGTCCCGTCGCCGCCGATCAGAGGAACGGCACGCGCGATGAACCAGCGATAGTCGCCGTCGACGCTCCGCAGCCGAAATTCGGTCTCATAGACCGACCCGCTCGCGAGGGCGGCCGACCACCGCCGGCCAGCTTCCATGAGATCATCGGGATGAACGATGTTGGTCCAGGCAGTCCCGTCGAGCGCGCCTGGCGCCGCGCCGCTGTATTCGTAGGTACGGCTGTTGAACCAGTCGAGCATGCCGTCGCCGCGGGCCGTCCAGACATGGTTCGGCATCGCCTCGGCCAGAGTGCGGAACTGAGCTTCGCTCTCGCGGAGCGCCGCTACCGCGTCATGCGCCATCGTCACGTCGATGCCCTCGACAAAGATGCCGCTGACGACGCCGTCATTGTCCCTGATCGGCTGATAGACGAAATCGAGAAAGCGCGGCTCCGGCGAACTGCCCGGCTCCCGGATCAGAGAGATCGGCACCGACTGGCCGACGAAGGGCTCGCCCGTGATATAGACCCGGTCGAGCAGGTCGACGAAGCCCTGTCCCACCACCTCCGGAAGCGCAGTCGCCACCTCCTGGCCGATGACCTCACGGTGGCCGATCATCTGCCGATAACGCGGGTTGACGAGCTCGAACCGATGGCGGGGCCCCCGCAGAATGGCCATGAAGCTCGGCGACTGCTCGAAGAGCTGGCGGAGACGGCCGATTTCCGCCGCCTCGCGATCACGCGTCTCGATCGTCGCCAGCGCGCCGGCGATCTGGGCAGCCAGCAGCTGCGCGAAAGCAATCGTGCCGGCGTCGAGGCGGCGGTAGGGGTTTTGGCCAAGAATCAGCGCCGCGACCGGCGTCGCGCGCCCGGCGATGCTGACAGGGATCACCAACGCCTCGCGCGGCGGCACGTCCCAAGGACCGATAGGAGGTGCCTCGACCAGCCCCGAGAGCGGCACCTCGAGCCATTCGCGCCCGGCCGCGAGATCGTCGAGGGGCCAGTGTACCGCGGCGAGCGAACCCTCCGCTCCCGAAGTCAGCGCCTCCCCGTCATGCAGTGCCTGCAGCACGACGAAGGGAAAATCGCGGTCGCAGCGTGCCAGTGCGCGCTCTGCTGCGCTCAGAACAGCCTCCCGCGTCTGGCACGACAAAAGGGTTGACGACAGATGGTGCAGCGCCTCGATGCGGCGCTCGCTGATGATCCGCTCGGTCTCCTCGGTCACGACGCACATCAACCCCTCGACAACACCGCTATCGCCGAAGAGCGGGCTGTAGGAGAAGGTGTGATAGGTCTCCTCGGCATAGCCGCTGCGTTCCAGCAGCAGCAGCAGGGCCTTGTCCCATGTCGCGACGCCAGCTTGCATCACCGAGATGATGCGATCCTCGACGGCGTCATAGACCTCGCGCCAGACATCCTTCATCGGCCGACCAAGCGCCTTCGGATGCTTGACGCCGAGCGTCGGGATATAGGCATCGTTGTAGAAGAAGCAGAGGTCCGGTCCCCAGCCGAGCCACATCTCGAAACGCGATGTCAGCATCATGCGGAGGGGGATTTTGAGCCCATCCGGCCAATGCTCTGGCGGACCGAGCTTTGTCGACGACCAGTCATGCGCCCGCATGATGGAGCTCATCGCGCTCTCGCCGGGGAAGACCGTAGGCTGGGGGAAGGATGTCACGCCGGCACCTGGCAGAAGCAAGGCGGCCAATAGGCCGCGGCGACATGTCGGCGATCCATCAACGACTCCCTCGACACGACCTTACTCACATCGCGCCCTCGATCACCCAGCCTGCAGCGCTGGCAGCCGGACGATCCCCATCCGGCACACAACGCCCGAGACGCGGATCGGCTCCGTTGCCTGGCCTGCGAAAGGAGAGGCCAGCGGCTGGTGCTGTCCTGCGACCGCCGCTCGGACGGAGGCGGTCAATCACGAGCGGCAAGCTGAATCCGCTGCGCCGCATCGAGCCGCACAACGATCTCGTCATAGTGCTCGATGAGCGGGTGCGGGGTCGCCATCGGCTCCAGATGCGTTGCAGCGATCACTGCCACGGCGGCGCCCGAGGCCTCGCCTGCAGCGATGCCAGCCGGAGCGTCCTCAAATACCGCGCAGTCGGCCGCCGTCACGCCGAGGCGGCTTGCCGCAAGATGATAACAATCGGGCAGCGGCTTGCCGCGCGCGACATCCTCCGCTGCAACGAGCACCTCAGGCAAAGGCAGCCCCGCAGCGGCGAGACGGCGGCGGGCCAGAGCATGCGGCGCCGACGTGACAATCGCCCAGCGATTGGCTGGCAGCGCTGCTAGAAAGGCGGGCGCACCCGGGATCGGCTTGATGCCGCCCATGTCGTCCATCTCGGCTTCGGTGAGTTCGGCGGCCTCCTTTTCAGGATCGACACCTGGAAGGCCCAGCCTGCGGATCGTATCGACCGCGCGAACGCCGTGTATGGTCGGCAGGAACGCCTCGACGTCAAGGCCATGCCGGGCGGCCCAGCGGCTCCAGATCCGTTCGGCGGCTTCGATCGAGGATAGCAGCGTCCCGTCCATGTCGAACAGCAGCGCGGCGAAGCTCCGTCCCTCGAAAAGTGCCCTGTCGGCCATCGGGTTTCCCTTGCGCCGAAATTGGCGCCGCTTCGATATCCTATCGCGCGCGCCCGCCGTCAACGCCGAGGGTGCTGAACTTCGGTCTGGCGAGGTGCGGCTCAGGCGACAGTATCGAGCGCGAACTGGAACAGCGACTTGATGTGGTCGGCCATCGCCTTGCGCGCGCCTGCCGCGTCGCGCTGCTCGATCTTGTCGAGGATGACTTCATGCTGGCGCGTGTCCGGCTCAAGCCGTTCGGCAAGGCGCTCGACCTCGAACAGCTTCGTCGTGACGCGTAGGGATTTGACGATATTGCCGACGACCTGATTGCCACAGAAATCGGCGACGATGTCATGCACCTCCCTGTCGGAGGCCCAATGCTCCTCCTGGTCGTAGCGTTCGCTGACCTTGAGGCGTCCGAGCGTCGCCTTGGCCGCCGCGATCCGTTCGGCCGGCGCGAGCTCGACGCACATGCCAGCAGCGGCCGATTCCATGATTTCGCGCGCCTTCAGGCTTTGCAGATATTCCTTGAGGTCGACCTTGCGGACGACGAAGGACTTGGTGTTCGACTTGACGAGCAGGCCTTCGAGCTCGAGCCGCTGCAGGGCCTGGCGGACCGGCGTGCGCGAGATGCCGAGATAGGCGGCGAGGTTCTGCTCGACCACCACCTCGCCAGCGCGCAGTTCCTTCTTCTCGATGAGACGCGCGATCTCGGTATAGGCAAGGGCCGAAAGGTTCTTGGGCGGCTGCCGCGTCGCGAAGGCGACGGGCTCGGCGACAGACGGCCGATCGCCCGCCTTCTGGTCCGGCTCCGCATGGCCTGCTGTGTTTCTGCGCATCACGATACGCTCCGTCGCCAATGGTTCATGCCTAGTCGATCCCCGGTATAATGTCCACGGCGTATACAATCGGAATCCGGCCGGTTCACATAGCCACCCGAACGCCGGCGCTTCGGGCATCGATGGGGCCGAATCCAGTCCCGGCACGCCGTGTCCCCAGCCCGGACCATAGCGCTCGAGGAACGACCAAGGCATCAGGCCAGCGACGGCATTGCGCGCTTGCAGGCGGCACTTGCCTACCACCCATCGCCGCATGGCCAGCCGCTTGCAAGTGGCTCCAGGCTATCGCCTGCGCACTCGAAAAACGCAGCCGCACCGGCCGAGAAAGGCGTTGACAGCCCCCTGTCGCATGCTAGCATCGAATACACACGGTATACTGAACGAATTCCGGAGGTCGTCAATGCGTTCGTGCGCAAGGTTTGTTCCCGTCTTCGTTGCAGCCTTGGCAGGCGTTCCGGCGATGGCGCTGGCGGCGCCGTCCGGCACGCTGGTGATCGCCGAGAACGAGACGCCGGAGAACCTCGATCCGGCCAACGCGACCAATTCAACGGTCGATGAGCTGCTGATCGGCGCCTATGACACGCTGGTGCAGTTCGCGGCGGGCGAAACCGCGGTATCGCCGAAGCTCGCCAAGAGCTGGACGATCTCCGAGGACGGACTCACCTACACATTCACGCTCCGCGACGATGTCGTCTTCCATGACGGCACCAAGCTGACCGCGGCCGACGTCAAGTTCACGCTCGACCGGCTGAAGGCCGCGAAGGCCAATGTGCTCAACGATATCGGGCCGTTCAGCGCTGCTGAGGTCGTCGACGATCACACGGTCAAGCTGACGCTGACGAAGCCGTTCGGGCCGTTCCTGTCTGCGCTGTCGCGGATCTACGTCGTCAACAAGGCGCTGGTTGAGCCGCATATGGCCGAAGACAATGCGCGCCAGTGGCTCGCGGTCAACGAGGCTGGTTCCGGCCCCTATATGATCGCCTCGTACAATCCGACCGAGTCGGTTTCGCTCAAGGCGTTCGACAAATATTGGGGCGGCTGGGACGGCAATCACGTCGCCGAGGTGGTCTTCCGCTACATCACCGAGCCCTCGACACAGCTTTCGCTCCTGAAGAGCGGCGAAGTGCAGATCGCCCCCGACATCACCGTCGAGGACAAGCTCGCGATGATGAAAGAGCCGGGCTATGTCGTTGATGTCGGCCAGGCAGCGACACCGCTTTATTTCGATTTCAATACCGCAAGCAAGGGCCTTACCGGCAACCCGAAATTCCGTGAGATGCTGGCCAAGACCTTCGATCGCCAGTTGCACCTCGATCAGGTGTTGATGGGTCTCGGCACGCTGCCCGATGGTCCGCTTCCCACCAGCTGGCCAGGGCATGAGACCGGCACCGAGCTGGCCTTTGATCTTCCGGGCGCCAAGAAGATGGTCGACGACAATGGCTGGGCCGGCACAACGCTGACGGTTCGCTACCTGCCGGCGATCCAGGAAGAGAAGAGCGCCGTCGAGCAGCTTCAGTCGAACCTCGCCGAGATCGGCATCACGCTGAAGGCCGAGGGCATGACCTGGCCGGCGCAGGCCGCGACCGTCCAGAAGGTCGACACCACGGCCGACATCAACATGATCTATTCCTTCCCGCCCTTCCCCGATCCGCACGCCATCCTGAACGCCTCGTTCAACAGCGCGCTTGCCGGCTTCAATGGCGGCTACAACTGGGCGCAGTATTCGAACAAGGATGTCGACGCGCTGCTCAACGAGGCCGCCAGCTCGGCCGACCCGGCGAAGCGGGCCGAACTTTACAAGAAGGCACAAGTCCTCATCGGCAAGGACTTCCCGGTCATCACAGTCTCCTATCCGGGCTCAGTGGTCACGCTCAGCGACAAGGTGGAGGGCTACAAGTACAATGCCGCCCATCACCAGACCTTCAACTACATGGATATCGGTCTGAAATAGGCCGGATCCGGTTCGGGACGACGCAGAGGTCAGGATATGCGCTATGTCGCCCAGCGGATCCTGTTCTCGATCCTGTCGCTCTGCGTCCTTCTCTTCATCACCTTCCTGCTTAGCCATGTGGTGTCTGGAGACCCGGCGATCGTTGCCGCCGGCCCGAATGCCGGCGCCGACAAGATCGCGGCCGTCCGGCAGGAGATGGGCCTCGACCGGCCGCTCCTCGTCCAGTTCTGGATCTATTGCAGCAATATCATGCATGGCGATCTCGGCACGTCGTGGTTCACGCGCCAGCCGATCGCGAGCGACATCATCCGTGAATTGCCGCCCTCGCTCGAACTTGTCTTCGTGGCCATGCTGATCAACCTCGCGATCTCGCTGCCGCTCGGCCTCCTCACGGCGCGCTACGCGGGCAGCCGGTTCGATGACATCGTGCGACTCCTGGTGATGGCGGGCGCAGGCCTGCCGATCTTCTGGCTGGCGATCATCCTGCAGCAGATCGTTGCCGGCCAGTGGCGCCTGCTGCCGACCGCCGGGCGGCTCGGCTTCCAGAACCGCGACTTCACCGGCGCAACCGGCTTCACCCTGTTCGACAGCCTGATGCAGGGCCGCTTCGATGTGTTCGCCGACGCGCTCGCCCATCTCGTATTGCCGGCCTTCGCGCTGACACTGCTTTTCACGGCAGTCGGCGTTCGCATCACCCGCACCTCGATGATCGGCGAATTTCGCAAGGACTACGTCGTTCTGGCGCGCGCCAAAGGCGCCAGCGAAGGCCGCATCATGGTGCGGCACGTGTTCGCCAATGGCGCGACGCCCGCGCTCACGGTGTTCGGCATGCAGTTCGGCTGGATGCTCGGCGCGACGGTACTGGTCGAGGAGATTTTCGGCCGCCCCGGTATCGGCCGGTATGCCGTGAAGGCCGTGACGCAGTCCGACATCCATGCCGTGGTCGCGGTCGTCTTCGTTGTCGGTCTCGTCTTCCTGTTCTCGAACCTGATCGTCGACATCGCGCTTTATCTCCTCAGCCCGCGCAAGCATGCGGGGGCCTGAGCGTGATCAAGCGATGGTGGTCCTTTCCGAAGACGAATGTCGAGCGCACGGCGATCGTGCTCGGCTGCCTCATCCTGTTGCTTGCGCTTGTCGGCGCCTTCCTCGTGCCGTTCGATCCGATGAAGATCGATTTCCGCGCCAAGCTGCAGGCGCCGTCACTCGTACATTGGCTTGGCACCGATGGCTCCGGCCGCGACGTGCTGAGCCGGCTTCTTTATGGCGCTCAGCTTACTCTTGCCTCGACCTTCGCCGTCATCATCGTGGTGGTGACCATCGGCTGCACCATCGGCATCGCCTCTGCCTTCATCGGCGGGGCCGTCGACAACATGCTGATGCGCCTCGCCGATATCTGGCTCGGCTTCCCGCCGCTCATCCTCGCGCTCGGCTTCGCCTCGGCGCTGGGCGCCAGCCTCGAGGCTGCGATCTGGGCGCTGATCTTCTCATGGTGGCCGAACTATGCGCGGCTCTCGCGCATGGTGACGTCCGATATCCTCTCGCAGAAATTCATCGCCAGCGCCGACGCGCTGGGCGTGCCGACCCATCGCAAGGTGCTGCACTACGTCATCCCCAATGCGATGGACGTGATGCTCATCCAGATCGCGCTCGATATCTCGGCCGTGATGCTGGCGATCTCCGGCCTCTCCTTCATCGGCGTCGGCGCGCAGATCCCGGCGCCCGAATGGGGCGCGATGATCGCCGACGGGCGATCCTATGTCTCGAATGGCTGGTGGATCGTGCTCGCTCCAGGCCTCGCGATCTTCATCACCGCCGTCAGCTTCAACGTGATCGGCGACATGCTGAGGCGTGAGCTCGACCCAACCTCGCGGCGGCGCTAGGTCCATGGCCAGCCTCGCCCCAACCAACGCAGACGATCGGCCGCTGCTCGAAATCCGGGACGTATCCGTCGCGCTCCGCAACGGCAACCGAACCATGGTGGCCGGTGTCTCGCTCTCGGTGCGGCCGCGTGAAGTGTTCGGTATCGTTGGCGAGTCGGGCTCCGGCAAGACGCTGCTGACGCGCACGCTGCTTGGCCTGCAGGACGATGCCTATGTCGCCGGTGGCAGCGTCCGCTTCAACGGCCAGAGCCTGCCGATCGACGGCTATGGAACCCAGGCGCGCAAGCTGCTCGGCCACAGCATCGGCTTCGTGCCGCAGGATCCGTTCGCCTCGCTCAATCCCTCGATGAGGATCGGCAAGCAGATCACCGAGGCAATCTATCTGGCCAAGGGCTGGCCGATGGGTGCCGAGCGAACACGCGACGCCGCGATCAGCCTGATGGCGGAGGTCGGCATTCCCGAGCCCGCGCTCGCCTTCAACCAGTTTCCCGACCAGTTTTCGGGCGGTATGCGCCAGCGCATGGTCTTCGCCATCGCCCTTGCGCAGGATCCGAAGCTTCTTGTCGCCGACGAGCCGACGACCGCGCTCGACGCGATCACACAGCGACGCGTCATCGAACTGATCCTCGATCGGAGCCGCAAGCACGATCTCGCGGTCATCCTGATCAGCCACAACCTGGAACTGCTGCGCCAGAGCGTGGGCCGGATCGCTGTGCTCTACGGCGGACAATTGCTCAACATCGTCGCGTCCTCCGACATCGGACATCGGATGGTTCATCCCTATACGGAGGCGTTGTTCGACTGCATTCCGACGCGCGAGAAGACCCTTGCGGATATCCGCTCGATCCCGGGGGAACCCGTCGGCGCCGGCTTCGGCCTGCGTGGCTGTGCCTTCGCCTCGCGCTGCCCCTATGTCGTGACCGCCTGCACCACCGCTGACTTGCCGCGCAATAGCGCCATGGCGCCCAGCTTCAGCGCCTGCATTCTCGGCCGGGGAGCGTCCTGAGATGGCCGGTGTCGATATCCCGATGGTGGAGCTGCGCGGCGTCGCAAAGAGCTTCGCGCGCCGCCTGTTCGTGCAGAACCGCAGCTTTGCGCTCCGCGACATCAACATCGCCATCGGCCGCGGCGAGGTGGTCGGCATTCTCGGCGAATCCGGCAGCGGCAAGTCGACCGTCGCCAACATCATCACCTGCCTCACCGGCTATGACGGCGGCACCTATCGCTTCAAGGGCCGCGATATCGCCGCCTACACGCGCAAGGAACGCTTCGCCTTCAAATCCGACGTGCAGATCGTGTTTCAGGATCCTTATGGCAGCCTCAATCCGCGTGCGACCGTGCGGGGCAGCGTCATGGAAAGCCTGCTGCTACACCGGCGTGATCTTGGACGCGCGCAGCGGATCGAACGAGCCAATGCCCTTCTCGAAGAGGTCGGGCTCTCAGCGGATGCCGGCGAACGCTATCCGCACGAATTCTCCGGCGGCCAGCGCCAGCGCATCGCCATCGCGCGCGCCATCGCCGTCGAACCGGAACTGCTTGTCCTCGACGAGCCGCTCTCCTCGCTCGACGTCTCGATCCAGGCGCAGATCCTCGAACTCTTCGTCCGCATGATCCGGGAACGCGGCCTCACCATCGTGTTCATTTCGCATGACGTGAATGTCGTGCGGCTTCTTTGCGACCGCGTCTATGTCATGAACCAGGGCGCGGTCGTCGAGGAGGGCTTCGCGCGCGATGTCCTCAGCCATCCGCAAAACGAATACACGGCACGGCTGCTCGATGCCGTCTACTGATCCGAGGCAGGAATGAGTCGCTACAAGCTGGCCATCGATATCGGCGGCACGTTCATCGACGTTGTCGTCTTCGACCTCAAGAACACGCTGCTCACTGCGTTCAAGCTGCCGACGACACCGCATGATCCTGCCGAAGGCGTGGTCGCCGCCGTCGGACGGCTCGGCTTTCCGCCGGCTGACATCTCGGATTTCGTCCATGGCACGACACTCGGCCTGAACGCGATCCTGGAGCGCAAAGGCGCGCAGGTCGGCATCATTACCAATGCCGGGTTCCGCGACATCTTTGAGATCGGGCGCGGCGCGGTCGATTTCGCGCATATGTACCAGTTCGATTTCGAGCCGCCGCCGCAGATCGTCGAGCGCCGCCATATCATAGGCGTCGGCGGCCGGATGAATTTCGAGGGCATGGAGGTCGCGCCGCTGGACGGTGAAGCCGTCGTCGCGGCTGCCAAGGCCCTGCATGAGGAAGCGGGCTGCGCGGCGATCGCCGTGAGCTTCCTGCATGCCTATGCCAATACCGCGCATGAACGTGACGCCATCGCGCTGATCCGCGAAGCCTATCCGGCGCTCGAAGTTTCGGCTGGAGCGCTGCTCGCCAATGAATACCGCGAATATGAGCGAACCAGCACGGCCGTGCTCGACGCCTATATCAAGCCGGTCCTGAAAAACTATCTTGGCCGCGTCTCTTCGGGCATGGAACGGCAGGGCTTTGCCGGGCAGAAATTCGTCATGAACTCCTCCGGCGGCGCGCTCACCTTCGATCTCGCCGAGGCCGAGCCGATCGCAACCGTCTTCTCGGGGCCGGCAGGCGGCGTTTCCGGCGCGCTCCATGTCGCGCGCGAAACCGGGCGGCGCAATGTCCTCTCCGTCGATGTCGGCGGGACCAGCCTCGATGCGTGCCTCATCGTCGATGGCGAACCGATGGATGTGTTTGAGGCGCGGATCGAGAACTTCCCCATCCTGCAGCCGATCTTCGACCTGAGGACGCTCGGCGCGGGCGGCGGCTCGATCGCCTGGATCGACAATGCGCTTCTGCGGGTTGGGCCTGAGAGCGCCGGCGCCGTGCCCGGCCCCGCCTGCTACGGCCGCGGCGGCACGCGCGCCACCGTCACCGACGCGGCCGTCGTGCTCGGCTATATCGACACCGGCAATTTCATGGGCGGCTCCATGAATGTCGCGCATGAGCTGGCGGTGACGGCGCTTCGGGAGACAATCTGCGAACCGCTCGGCATCCCACTCGAGGAGGCGGCGCGCTCGGTGTTCGACGTTCTGATCTCGCGCACCGCGTCGTCGATCAAGGAGATGATGCTGGAGCGGGGGCTCGATCCCGGCGAATTCTCGATGCTTGGCTTCGGCGGTTGCGGCCCCCTGCTGGGACCGATGCTGCAGAACGAACTCGAAATGCCGGAGCTGGTGATCCCGCCGCTGCCCTCGGTTTTCTCGGCCTGGGGCATGCTGGCGAGCGACCTCTCCTTCAGCGACAGCGTCTCGGTGCTGGAGGCCATCGACGAGGGCACGATGGCGCGGCTCGACGCAACGGCCGATGCGCTGGCCAAACGCAGCACGGCGGCGCTGACCGAAAAGGTTGGGCGGCCTGTCGAACCGGCGGTCAGCTTCCTCGCGCGCGTGCGCTTCATCGGGCAGGAGCACACGCTGAGCATTCCCTATGAACGTGGCGACGTGGCAGCCGACTTCCTGGCGCGCTTCTCGCGCACGCATCAGGACCGCTTCGGCCATACATTCGGCAGCGAGGCCGAGATCGTCTCGCTGATGGTCAAGCTGATCGTGGTCACCGAGAAACCGGATCTTTCGACCCGCATCGCGCAGAACACCCAACTCGCCCCGACCGCGCCGCATCGCCTCTTCGACCAGGCGGCCGGCGCGATGGTCGATTGCGAGAAGATCAGCCGCAACGCGCTGGAGCCGCTCCGGCCCTATCCGGGCCCGCTGCTCGTCATCGACGAAGGCTCCTCGCTGGCGGTCCATGGCAACCAGACGCTCAGCGTCGACGAATACGGGATGATCTCGGTTCGCCGCCGCGATGCCGCTTCAGCGTTGGAGGCATGACATGACCATCAGCAAGGCAGCGGAAACCGAGATCATCTCGGCACTGTTCTTCTCGGCGGCAGAGCAGATGCGGCGCACATTGGTGCGTACGGCCTTCAACGCGGTGATCTACGAGGTGCTCGACTTCGGCATCTCCATCGCCGATGCGAGCGGACGCATGGTGGCCGAGGCAGCCGGCATCACCTCGTTCATCGGCGGCAATGACTACGCGCTGAAAATGCTGATCGAGAACATGGACATGGCGAGCCTTCGGCCCGGCGATGTCGTGATCCTCAACTATCCCTACTGGAACTCGGCGCATATGTCGGATGCGCTGCTGATGGCGCCGGTCTTCGTCGATGGCGATGCGATCGACATGTTCCTCTGCGTGCGCGCGCATTGGCTTGATCTCGGCGCCAAGGACGCCGGCTATGTGATCGATTCGACCAATATCCATCAGGAAGGCCTGATCCTTCCGGGCGTGCGCATCATCAAGGAGGGCAAGCTCGACGCCGACCTCTGGAAGGTGCTGGAGGCGAATTCCCGCCTGCCGGAGGCGATCCGGGGTGATTTCGGCGCGCAGGTCGCTTGCCTGCGGACCGGCGAGGCATCGGTGCGCGACATCTACCGGAAGTTCGGCCGAGAGCGCGTCCTCGCCGCCATCGAAGCCTTCTTCGTCCATGCCGACGAGAAGACGCGGCAGGCACTGCAGCATCTACCCAAGGGGTCATGGTCGGCGGAGGAATGGCTCGACGATGACGGCGTCAGCGAGCGGATGATCAAGATGGCGGTCGACGTCACCATCACCGATGACGGCATGACGGTCGACTATAACCGCTCCGACCCGATGGTGCCGGGGCCGGTCAATGTGCCCTTTGGCGCGACGATCTCGATGGCCAAGACCTATTTCAAGTTCCTGACCTCGCCGGATACGTCGAGCAACCACGGCAACTTCATGGCCCTCGACGTCCGCGCCGATCCGGGCAACCTCTTCCACGCGGTCTATCCGTCTTCGACCTACATGCCCTGGACGCACATGGTCGCCTTCGAACTGATCGCCAAGGCGCTCGCGCCCGTGATCAACTGGCTCCCGGCGGCGTCCGGCGGCGACGAGCCCGGCTTCATGGCGATCGGCCGCCATCACCGGACCGGCAAGAGCTATGTGATCAGCAACAATGAGGGGATCGGCTGGGGCGCGACCTACCGCCATGACGGCGCGACGGCGCTGCAGCACCCGTCGACCAGCACAGTCCGCAACACCCCGATCGAAGTGCTGGAGCGGCAGGCCAATCTCTTCCACGAAGGGCTGGAGCTCATTCCGAATTCCGGCGGCAAGGGTCGCTACCGCGGCGGGCTCGGCGTGCGCCGTGAGGTTCGCATGGTCGGCGAGACCGAGATCATCTCGATGAAGAAGAAATCGAAAACAGGCGGCTGGGGCCTCGAAGGGGGCGAACCCTCGCCGGTGCAGAACCATATGGTGCTGTGGCCGGGCGAGCCGCGCGAGAAGAAGGTCGGCATGTATCGGGCCGTGCTGAAAGAGGGCGAGCGCTTCGTGAACTACAGCGCCGGCGGCTCGGGCTGGGGCGATCCGGCCGCGCGCAATCCAGCCGCTGCCGCCTATGATGTCGCCAATGGCTATGTGGATCCGGCGGCGGCGCCGATCGAGCCTGTGAAGGTTGAGACCTATGCCAAGTCATGACTATGCGCTTGTCGATGCCGAAATCGTCGATGTCGTCAGCGGCAAACTCCTCTCCGGCCGTGCGGTAACGATCAGCGGCGGCAAGATCGCCGCGATCTCCCCGGTCGAGGATCTCGATCCGGCGCTGCCGCGCGTCTCGCTCGGCGGACGCTATCTGTCGCCCGGCCTTATCGACTGCCACGCCCATGTCTATATCGGCCAGTTCAGCGACGGCCGCTCGATCCTGCCGTCTGAAATGACGGCCCGCGCCGGGCGGCATCTCGAAGGCATGCTGCATCGCGGCTTCACGACGGTGCGCGATGCCGGCGGCGCCGATTCCGGCCACAGGGCGGCCATCGAAAAAGGATTGTTCAAGGGACCACGTCTCTTCGTCGCCGGCCGCGTGCTGTCACAGACCGGCGGCCATGGCGATCATCGCGGCCGGGCGGAGACCTGCAACTGTCAGGAAGCGCTTGGAGGGCTCACCTGCGTTTGCGACGGCATCGACGAAGTGCGGAAGGCGGTGCGCGAAAATCTCCGGCAAGGTGTCGACCACATCAAGATCATGGCTGGCGGCGGCGTCTCCTCGCCGGGCGACAAGCTCCGTCATCCGCAATATTCGGTCGAGGAGATCGCCGTCATCGTCGAGGAGGCAGAGCGCGTCGATCGCTATGTGATGGCGCATGTTTACAGCGATATCGGCATCCGCCGCGCCGTCGGCGTCGGCGTGCGCTCGATCGAACATGGCAATTTCGTTTCGGTCGAGACGGCCAAGCTGATGCACGACAAGAACGCGCATCTGGTGCCGACGCTGATCACCTACGAGGCTGACGCAAAATACGGCCCCAGCTTCGGGTTCACGGCAGAAAACATCGAGAAGAATGCCGAGGTGCTGGCGAGCGGCCTGCGCTCGCTCGAGATCGCGCTCGAAGCCGGCGTCAATGTCGGCTATGGCACCGATCTCTGCTGGTCGCCCAAGACATATCAGGGCGACGGGCTCATGATCCATGAGAAGGTCTGCGGGCCGGTCGAGGCGCTGCGCCACGCGACGATCAACAATGCGAAGATCGTCCGCATGGATGGGCTCATCGGCGAAATCACGCCGGGCGCCTTCGCCGACCTGGTGGTGCTCGACGCCAATCCCTTCGACGGTCTCGCCTGCTTTTCGCAGCACGCGAACCGCGTCGTCGCGGTTATCCAGTCGGGCAACGCCGTCAGGGACGATGCCGGCTTGTTCGCGGCTGCCTGATCAACGGCCCCTGCCGCCAGCGGCGAAGCCGCCGGGCGTCTACGCCTTTGCGGCGGCCTTCTTGCGCGGCGCCTTGGCCGGCTTCTTGGGCGCTGCTTCGGCTGCGGCGAACTCTGCCGCTTCCTGGGCAAGGCGCATCGCGCGCAGTCGCTCGGTCTTGGCGACGCGCTTCGACAATTCGCTGTCGATGATCAGTCGGGCCGCCTTGGTCGTCTGCTCATTCTTGGCCTCCATGCGCGAGGGGGCCTTCTTGACCGGTTCGGATTCGGGGTTGAGCTTCATGCCGTCCTCCATCGTCTAGAAATGAAAAAGGCCGGGCAAGCCCGACCTTCTCTGATACGCCTCAATGACCGCCGCCAGTACATCCGTGGTCAAAGGTCAGAAGCGAAATCCTTACGCTGCCTGGATATTCTCGGCAGCGCTCTTGCCACTGCGGCTGTCGGTCACGACGTCGAAGCTGAGCTTCTGACCTTCGGAGACCGAACGCATGCCAGCGCGCTCGATAGCGGAGATGTGGACGAAAACGTCCGCGCCGCCGTTATCCGGCTGAATGAAGCCAAAGCCCTTGGTGGCATTGAAGAACTTAACGGTTCCAACACTCATGACGATTTCCTTTCAATCGACAAAGAGATTCGTCGTGCGGCAACGCGCCGAACGCCGTAGAGACATCGATTTGATCGGGGAGTTTCGCCAGAGGCGCGGATCGCGCCAAAACAAAATTCAACAAGAAACATCGATGGGTCAGATATAGGCGCTATCCGTTCGACTTGCAAGGCGAAACGGATATTTCGTTATTACGATCGAAAATCCTGGTGCTGACTGAGGCGGGGCGGCGTTTTTCGGCGCTGCGAATGCCTCTGCCCGCGGGAGCCTCTTCGCGCAGGGACACGCGGCTAAGGCTTCTCCGACCGGCGGATCGGCGCCTCATCGTCGAGAATGCGTTCGCTGGCACCCTTTAGATCGTCATACTGACCACTCTTCAGCGACCAGAGGAAGGTCACGAGCGCGAGCAATCCAAGGCAGATCGCCGCCGGGATGAGAATGACGAGACCGTTCATGACCGGACCGCCTCCACGCGGACGTTGCCGGGCACAGGCTCCTCGCGCGGGACGAGGTTGGTACCGAAATCGAGCCGTAGCGCATTGGCGACGACCAGGATCGACGATGTCGACATCGCCACGGCGGCAACGAGCGGCGTGACGTGACCCGTGACCGCGAGTGGCAAGGCCAACGCATTATAGCCGATGGCCAGGACGAGGTTTTCGCGCACCAGCCGGTCGGCCCGCCGGGCGATGCCCAGCACGAAGGGAACGCTCGCCAGACGGCCATTGGTGAAGACGAAGTCGGCGGCACTGCGGCCGATATCGCTCGCCGAGGACGGCGCCATCGAGACGTGCGCGGCCCGGAGCGCCGGGGCATCATTGATGCCGTCGCCAACCATCATGACGCGCCGGCCCGCTGCGGCTTCCGCCTGCAGGTCGGCAAGCTTGGCCTCTGGCGACAAGCGCGCGGCGTGGCGCCGGATCCCCAGCGCCTCGGCGACAGCGCGGACGGCCTGCGGGCCATCGCCCGAGAGCATTCGGACGCCCTTGCAGCCATGCTCCAGTTCAGCCACGGCGCTGGCCGCATCGGGCCGGATGGCGTCGGCAAAGCTGAACACCGCAACGACTGCGCCACCACGGCCGAGGCAGACTTCGGTGCCGGCGCCGCGATCGTCTCCATCAATATCGATGCCGCCACAGAACGGCGCGCTGCCCAGCCGCCATGTCGCGCCGTCCGCGCGCGCCTGCATGCCCTGCCCCGCCGCTTCCGAGACCTCCTCGACGACGAGGGGCGCGGCAGGCGCAGCCGCCGAAAGCGCCACCGCGAGCGGATGCTGGCTATGCCGGGCAAGGCTCGCGGCGATCGGCAGCATGGCGGGATCGCCCGATGCCTGCCCGACATAGCGGACGGCGCCGACCGTCAGCGTCCCGGTCTTGTCGAAGGCGATATCGGTGACCGCGGCGGCGCGCTCGAGCGCCGTGCCGTCACGCATCATGATGCCGTTTCTAAACAGCCGGCCAGCTGCGACGGCGTGAACGACAGGCACCGCAAGCGCCAGCGCACAGGGGCAGGTGATGATCAGGACGGCGACGGCATTCAGCATCGCCGCGTGCCAGTCGCCGACGAAGAACCCCCAGCCAAGCAAAGTCAGCAGCGCGGAGGCGTGGACGGCCGGCGCATAGATCGATGCCGCGCGGTCCGCGATCCGGCGATGCGTCGTGCGGCTCGCCTCAGCTGTCTCCATCAGAATCGCCATCTGGGACAGGAAGGAATCCGACGCCGTCCGCTCCGCCTCGACCTTGAGCACGGCGCGCAGATTGATCGCCCCCGCGGCAAGGCTCGCACCGGGCCCGACCGCGACGGCCATGGATTCGCCGGTGACAATCGACAGATCGACATCGCCAGCGCCCTCGACGATCCGGCAATCGACCGGAACGCGTTCGCCGGCACGCAGCAAGAGCAACATGCCGGGTGTGACGTCCTCGGCCGCGACATAGGCGGTCGTCCCGTCGGCGAGCCAGCGCGTGACGCCGCGCGGCGTCAGCCGGGCCAGATTGGCGATCGCGCCGCGCGCCTTCTCCCGCATCAGATGATCGAAGGTCCGGCCGACCAGCAGAAAGAACAACAGCATGGTCGAGGCGTCGAAATAGGCATGCGCGCCGGAGTGAATCGTCTCCCAGAGACTGAGAAGCGTGGCGAGAACGACGCCGATGCTGATCGGCACATCCATGTTGGTCCGGCCGACCCGGAGGGCAGCGAAAGCCGAGCGGAAGAACGGGCGCCCGGCATAAGCGATCGCCGGCAGCGCGATCAGCGCCGAGATCCAGTGGAACATGTCGCGCGTCGCCGCATCGGCTCCCGACCAGATCGAGACCGAGAACAGCATGATGTTGCCGGCAGCGAAGCCGGCGACGGCCATGCAGCGGATGAGTTCGTGCAGCGCCTGATCCTGGCGTCCGTCGGCGACCGGATCGAGCGCATGGGTGCGGTATCCGCTCGCGCGGATGGCCCGCGGCAGGTCAAGGACGGACCCCTTCTCCGGCGCGAACACCACGCGAACCCAGCGCTGGGAAAGATTGACGCGCGCGCTGACGACCTGCGGCAACCGGCCGAGCCCGGTTTCGATTGCGTTGATGCATGTGACGCAATAGGCATCCGGGACGGCGAATTCGATCTGCCGCGCCGCCGACCCGGCGGCACGGCTCAGTGCCAGCAGCGCCTCGGCATCGTCGGATACCGGCTCGGCGGCGGCTATGACCGGAGTTGCCATGATCGCGCTGGCTGGCATTTGAACCGTCCCCTCAGCGCAGGATCAGGCGACTGTGCTGCTCAAAGGCGCCATGCGGCGTCTTCGGCGCCATGCTGACGGCGTTCCAGACGCCGTGCGGCAGTTCGATCATGGCCGCATAGACGCCGTCATCGCCGCGCGCCAGCGGCACCGTGCGATCCTCGTGATCGCCGAGCGGCCTCGTCAGCGCGACGGTGACCCGGCCAAGATCGATCGGCTGGCCGGCGCGATCGCGGATGTCGAGCTGCAGCCGGCCGCCGTCATAGCGAAGCACAGCGCGCCAACCGAGCGCCGCCTGCTCCTTCGCCAGCCGCTCTTTCTCGTTGAATTCCTGGCTCGCGACATAGGAATTCTCGACCACAAGGCCGGTCCAGGTCCGGCTCGCAGAGACGGCGAGGAACACGTTGACGCCGATGACGATGCCGAAGAACGCACCCATTCCCGCCAGCATGTGCCAGCCGGTGAATTCGCGGCCACTCAGAGCCTTGCCGGTCACTTGCGCATCTCCTTCGGCGCTTCGAACTTGGCGTCGGTCATCACGGTCGCCGTGCCGTCCGCGCTCGCGACCGCCAGCGTGAAATCCGTGTTGGTCGAGGCGAGCGCCCCCGGCGCCGCGCGAACGAAGATGCGGGTTTCGAGCACGGCGTCCGGTTGGAGCTCATAGGTAAGGGAGGCGACAGGCTGCGCGGCCGCATCGGCGCTGGCGAGTGCCGCGCCTGGCAGTCCCTCTACCGAGAGCGTGACGGTACGCGGCTCGGGCCGCATGTTGCTGATCTTGACCTTGTAACCGTTGCGGATCGAGCCATCGGAGAGCAGCACATATTGCGGATTGCGATCGTGCAGCACGCTGACCTCGATCGTCGCGCGCAGCGACAGCGCCACCAGCATGGCAACGCCGATGCCGGCCCAGACCAGGAAATAGACCAAGGTGCGCGGCCGGACGATCGAGCGCCAGGTCGTGTGCCTTATCGCATCGACGAGCTTGCCAGTCGCGGGATCGCGCACGCGCGCCGGCTCGATCGGCGTGGTCGCCGAAGCGCCAGCAAGGACCATGTTGGCGTTGTAGTCATTGAGCGTCGCGTAGGAGATCAGCCCGCGCTCATGGCCGAGCTTCGTCATGACGCCGTCGCAGGCATCGATGCAGAGCGCGCAGGTGATGCATTCGAGCTGCTGCCCGTCGCGGATGTCGATGCCCATCGGGCAGACGACGACGCAGGCATTGCAATCGACGCAGTCGCCGACCGGGCGCCCTTCGGCGATCGCCTTCTTGGCGTGCCGGGTCCGTGGCTCGCCGCGCCAGTCATTATAGGTCACCGTCAGCGAATGCTCGTCCAGCATGGCTGCCTGGATGCGCGGCCAGGGGCACATATAGGTGCAGACCTGCTCGCGCATCAGCCCGCCAAAGACATAGGTCGTCGCGGCAAGGATGCCGACCGTAATATAGGCGACCGACGGCGCCTCGAACTGCGAAAAATTGCGGATGAGGGTCGGCGCATCGGCGAAATAAAGGATCCAGGCGCCACCCGTGACGACGCCGATCACCAGCCAGATCGCGTGCTTGGCGACACGCTTGACCGCCTTGTCGAGCGACCACGGCGCGCTATCGAGCTTGATGCGGGCGTTGCGGTCGCCCTCGATGGCGCGCTCGACAACCAGGAACAGATCGACCCAGACCGTCTGCGGGCAGGTATAGCCGCACCAGGCGCGGCCCACCGTCGAGGTGATCAGGAACAGGCCGACGCCAGCCATGATCAGGAGGCCGGCTACGTAATAGAATTCCTGCGGCCAGATCTCGATGAAGAAGAAATAGAAGCGCCGGTTGGCGAGATCGATCATGACCGCCTGATCAGGCGCGAAGGGGCCGCGGTCCCAGCGCAGAAACGGTGTCAGATAGTAGATGCCGAGCGTCAGCAGCATGACCAGCCATTTGAAGCGGCGGAATGTGCCCGAGGCACGCTTCGGGAAGATCTTGCGGCGCGCTGCATAGAGCGGCTGCCGGATCTTCTTCGAATTGACGGCCTCGACGCTGAACCGCTCAGCCGTGGCGTGGCCGTCCTGGTCCGTGACGTCGGATAGGGTCACCTGCTGATCTCCATTGGATGGCGCAAGGTCGCATCCGGAGCCCGGTCCGGCCTTGACCTGCGTCAATCGCCCGGACGGTTCGACTGTCCGAGCGCCGCCGCTTAATTTGCCGGCAAAATACTAAGTACCGCCGCCGAGCCCATGCACATAGACGGCGAGTTCCTTGACCGTGACGTCGCCGAGCTTGGCGCCCCATGCCGGCATCATGCCGAGCCGGGGATGGTTGATCTGCGCGACGATACCGTCGACCGAGCCATGATAGAGCCAGATCGCATTGGTGAGATCAGGCCCGCCCATCGCCTGCAGGCCCTTGGCGTCCGGTCCATGGCAGGCGGCACAGTTCTGCACGAAGATCTGTTCGCCCTCGGGCGTCTTCTCGCCGCCGGCAAGACCTGAAAGCGAGGCGACATAGAGGGCGACGGAGCGGATCTGGTCGCGCGTCAGAATGCCGTCGCTGCCAAAATTCGGCATGACGCTGTCATGCGACTGGCCGTCCGCCGCCGAACGGGCGCCATGGGTGATCGTCGCGTAGATCTGGTCGATCGAGCCGCCCCAGATCCATTCATCGTCGTTGAGGTTCGGATAGCCGACGCCGCCCTCGGCGCCGGAGCCATGGCACTGCGAACAATAGACCTTGAAGGCCGAGGCGCCGCCGGCCGAGGCGAAGGCGGCAAGAGCCGGATCGGCCGCGATGGCCGCGACGGGCATGGCGGCAATCTTCGCAAGGTTGGCTGCCTGCCCGGACTGCGCCGCCGCGACTTCGCGCTGGAACTCGGCGCGGGTCGAATAGCGCAGGAGGCCGGTCGTCGGCCCGGTGATCAGCGGCCAAGCCGGAAAAAGCACGGAATAGACGAGCGCGAAGGCGATGCAGGCATAGAACGTCCACAACCACCAGCGCGGCAGCGGATTGTTCAGTTCCTTGATGCCGTCCCATTCATGGCCGGTCGTCTCGATGCCGCTCAGATGGTCGACGTCAGGCTGTCTCATGGCTTTCTGTCCTCGCCGGTCGGGTCGCGGAACGGGATCAGGGCGGCATCGCGCGCCTCTGCCTTGGCTCCGGGGCGGAAAATGAAGACGATCACGGCCAGGAAGATCGCCACCATATAGACGAGGCCCCAGCTATCGGCGAAATGCCGCAAGGTTTCGTAGTCCATCATTGGATAATCTCGCCTCGCTCAGCGATTATTCGCGCTTTCGTCGTAACTGCTGAAGTCGACCATCGTGCCGAGAACCTGCAGATAGGCGACGAGTGCATCCATCTCGGTCACGCGCGAAGGATCACCATCGAAATCCTCGACGCGAACCTTGGCGTAGCGACTCTCCAGCCCCGAGGGATCGCCATCGGGATTCGCCTGCGCGAAGAGATCCGCCTTGGCATTGTCGATCATCGCCTGGCTGTAGGGCACGCCCACCATCGCATTGGCGGAGAGGTCGGCGCCGATCAGCCGCGTGTCGAGCGGGGTCTGACCGAGGAAGGCATATTTCGGCATGATCGATTCCGGCACGACGGCGCGCGGATCGTTCAGATGGTCGACATGCCACTGGCTCGAATAACGATCGCCGACGCGGGCAAGATCAGGGCCGGTGCGGGCCGAGCCCCACTGGAACGGATGGTCGTACATCGATTCCGCGGCGAGCGAATAATGGCCGTAACGCTCGACCTCGTCGCGGAACGGCCGGATCATCTGCGAATGGCAGACATAGCAGCCTTCACGGACATAGATGTTGCGCCCCGCCAGTTCGAGCGGCGTGTAGGGCCGCATGCCGTCGACCTTTTCGATCGTGTTCTGGAAGAAGAACAGCGGCGCGATCTCGACGATGCCGCCGATGGCGACGACGAGCAACGAGAGAACCAGGAGCAACGTGACGTTGCGTTCGATGACGTCGTGTCTGTCGAGGATGGACACAGGGCGCTCCTAGGCTGCCAGTTTCATTTGCGGGGCGGCAGGCACGAGCGGCCGCTCGGCGCGGACATGGCCCTTGATCGTCAGGGCGACATTCACCGCCATGACGATGCCGCCGGCGAGGTAGAGCATCCCGCCAACCGCGCGCAGCACGTAATAGGGATGCATCGCGGCCACGACCTCGGCGAAGGAATAGACGAGGAAGCCCTGGTCGTTGTACTCGCGCCACATCAGGCCCTGCGTGATGCCGGCGACCCACATGACGGCGGCGTAGATGACGATGCCGAGCGTCGCGAGCCAGAAGTGCCAGTTGACCATGCGCAGCGAGTAGAGCCGTTCGCGGTTCCACAGCCGCGGCGTCAGGAAGTAGACGGCGCCGAACGAGATCATGCCGACCCAGCCGAGCGCGCCTGAGTGAACGTGTCCGATGGTCCAGTTCGTATAGTGCGAGAGCGCATTCACCGAGCGGATCGACATGACCGGCCCTTCGAAGGTCGACATGCCATAGAAGGCGACGGCGACGACCATCATGCGGATGATCGGGTCGGTGCGGATCTTGTCCCAGGCGCCGCGCAGCGTCAGCAGGCCGTTGATCATGCCGCCCCAGGAGGGCATCCACAGCATGATCGAGAACACCATGCCGAGGGTCTGCGCCCAGTCTGGCAGTGCTGTATAGTAAAGGTGGTGCGGTCCGGCCCAGATATAGAGGAAGATCAGAGCCCAGAAGTGGATGATCGACAGGCGATAGGAATAGACCGGGCGGCCGGCCTGCTTCGGCAGGAAGTAATACATCATGCCGAGGAAGCCTGCGGTCAGGAAGAAGCCGACCGCGTTATGGCCGTACCACCATTGCGTCAGCGCATCCTGGACGCCCGAAAAGGCGGAATAACTCTTCACGCCGAGAAAGCTGACGGGCACTGCAAGGTTGTTGACCACATGCAGCATCGCCACGGTGACGATGAAGGCGAGATAGAACCAGTTCGCGACGTAGATGTGCGGTTCCTTGCGCTTCACCAGCGTGCCGAGGAACAGGACCAGATAGGCGACCCAGACGATGGTCAGCCAGATGTCGACATACCATTCGGGCTCGGCATATTCGCGGCCTTGCGTGATGCCGAGCAGGTAGCCGGTGGCCGCCATGACGATGAAGAGCTGATAGCCCCACATCACGAACCAGGCGAGATCGCCACCGAACAGCCGGGCCCGCGTCGTGCGCTGCACGACATAAAGGCTGGTGGTCAAGAGCGCCGATCCGCCAAAGGCGAAGACGACGGCCGAGGTGTGCAGCGGGCGCATGCGCCCGAAATTGAACCAGGGCTCGATGTTGAGATCGGGATAGGCCATCTGCAGCGCCACGACGACGCCAACGAGGAACCCGACCACGCCCCAGAACACCGTCAGCACCGTGCCGACCTTGATCGGCCCGTCGAGATAGGCGTCGGGATCGACGGGAACCGCCGGTTCGAACGAGCCCGTGCGCAACAGATAAAGCGTGCCGACGCCGAGCGTCAGCGTCAGAATGAACATGTGCGCGCGGAACAGTTCGTCCTGCGCGAGGCCTGCCGCGACCAGCGCACCAAAGGTGGCGACCGCTAGCACCAAGATCCAACCGCTGTTCTTCACCCCAGCCCTCACCCGACGCCGTGAATCGAAATCACATCCAGGTGATGTCCTCGCAGCGGGAGGGCTGCCTCGCCTTGATCAGGATCAAGGTGACCGGCCGAGGCAGCCACCATGGTCCCCAAACCGGCGCCAAGCGGCGATTCTGGTCAATCGGTCGCAGCCGAGAGGCCAGCGAGCAATAAGCCGGCTTATCGAAAGAAGCAGATCCCGTGCTGTTCGGCATTCTCCTCACCGGCCTTGCCATGGGCCTTGCCTCGAGCCTCCATTGCGCCGGCATGTGCGGGCCGATCGCCTGCGGGCTGCTGATCGCCGGTGGCGGCCGGAACTCACCCTTGGCGGCGACGCTGCAGACATTGACGGCGCAGGCCGGGCGTATCGCCAGCTATACGGCGGCGGGCGCCGCCTTCGGGATTTTCGGCGCGGGTCTCTACGGTTCCATCAATCTGGAATCGGCGCATCAGATCATGCAATGGGCAGCCGGGTTGACGATCGTCTGGATGGGTCTGTCGGTCGCCGGCGTCGTCCCGGCGATGGCGGGTCTCGACCGGTTGTTCCTGCCACTCGCCGGGCGCCTCGGAACGCTTCGGGGATGCTTTGCCCCGGCGGGCTATCCGCAGCTTCTGGCCGGAGGCCTCATTTGGGGGGCCATGCCCTGCGCCATGGTCTATGCCGCGCTGCTGAATTCGCTGCTCACCGGATCGGTGGCGGGCGGCGTGACGATGATGGCGGGATTCGGTCTCGGAACTGTTCCCGCGGTGACGCTGACAGCGCTTGGCCTCTCGCGCCTGCGCCTGGTTACGGCGACGCCGCTCCGACGCATGCTGGCTGGTGGCGGGCTGATCGCATCCGGTGTGCTCGCCCTGGTGCTCACCGCTCCGGGCGGCCCGCTTTGCCTCTCCTGAAGGTAACGGCCAGGCAGCTGAACGAAGGCGCGTTCCTAAAGACAGACTGTCAGGAAGAGCGCCGGCACGATCGTGAGCAGGGTCTTCACAAAGGCCGCGAGGAGCGTTCCGAGGATGACCCAGTGCAAGAAACGGCCGGTCTCGTCAGGAGCGTGGCCTCTGACGCGGCGCATCTCGAGGCGCCAGAAGAGAGCGATCGCCGCGAGATGAATGGCGAGCGCCGAGGCAAGCGCCAGATGGATGGCACCCGCCGACCAGCCAAACGTGCAGCCAATATGGTGCAGCGCATAGACGGCGCTGAGGGCGCTGAACCAGAGCGCGAAGCCGGGGACCAGCCACCAGAGATCGCCCGCCGACACCGGCGGCCGCCCAGCCGTTCCGCGGGTCACCGGCGTGCTCATGGCCGCATCCCGAGCATGGTGACGAGCGCCGGCAGCGCCAGTACCAAGCCGATGGCCAGCACTCCGGTGATCGCGGTGTAATCGATCCAGAGCCGGGCGAGGCGGAGATCGATCGCCCGCGTCGGCCCCGCGCGGCCGGATGCGAAACGCAGCGCCGCCGTCAGCAGGAACAGCAGCCCGATGCCGGCATGAATGGCCATGAAGGTCAGGAGTGCCGCGGCGGTTGCGCCGAGTGCATGCTCGGCCGGATGCGGGACGATATCCCGGATCAGCAGGACGGCGATGATGATCGATGCGAGCAGGGCCAGCGCGGTGAGCGCCATGATGCGCTGTGGCGCTTCCCCGCCGACGAGGCGGCCGAGTGCGCGGCGGGCGAGAAGCGCAGCCGCCGCGAGGGCGAGGATGCAGCCAAGCGCCAGCGCAAGACTCGTATCGGGCACCGCGGCAGGTGGCCAGTTCGGCGCGGCAACCCAAAGGAACAGCAGCCCGAAGACCAGCGAGGTGAAGAGCGTGCCGTCAGCGACGAGCGTGAACACCAGCGCCCACCAGGCAGGAGGACGGGCGCATTCGGTATGAACCGGCAGGCTGAGCCCGCGCCCAACCGGCAGGACGCCATGGTCACGGGCAAGGCCGGCCGTCAGACCTGCGAACACGAACAGCCCGGCGGTCACGACGGCCATGACGAGTGTCAGCGGGTAGAGCTTGGCGAGCATCGTGAGGACCGCCGAGGCTGTGGCGATCGCGGTCCATAGCGGCAGAAAGGTCGGCCGTGGCAGCACGATGAGCTGCTCCGGTTCGCCTGACGTCATGTGGACGCCGAGCGTCTCCTGCCAGCCATTGCGGGCAAAGCCGAGATAGCCTTCGCCGCGCGCCAGTTGCGGCGCCAGCGCACCGACATCGATCCGGTCGGCACGGGCCTCGATATGCGGCAGCGAGGCGAAGGCATAGGGCGCCGGAGGGATCGGCATCGCCCATTCGAGCGTCGCAGCCTGCCAGGGATCGCGGCGGATCCGCCGTCCATAGCGGAGCTGCGCGATGAGATCGACCGCGACCAGCGCGAAACCGATCGTCATGACGAACCCGCCGACCGAGGAGAGCAGATTGAGAAAGGTCCAGCTTTCGAAGGCCGGATAGGTGTTGATGCGCCGGGGCATGCCGAGCAGGCCGACGAGGTGCATCAGGAAGAACGTCATGTTGAAGCCGACATAGATCAGCCAGAACGCCGGCACCGAGAGCCGATAGACCGCGACGCGCCCCGTCAGCAGCGGCAGCCAGTAATAGAGGCCGGCAATGAGCGGGAAGGCAATGGCGCCGGCGATCACGTAATGGAAGTGAGCGACGACGAAATAGGTGTCGTGCGCCTGCCAGTCGAACGGCACGATCGCCAGCATCACGCCGGTGAGACCACCGATCACGAAGGTGGAGAAGAAGCCGAAGATGTAGAGCATCGGCACATTCCAGCGCGGCCTTCCATGGGCGAGCGTCGCGAGCCAGGCGAAAAGCTGTACCGCCGTTGGCACGGCGACGATCGCCGACCCGGCCGAGAAGAAGGCGAGCGCCAGATGCGGGATGCCCACCGTGAACATGTGGTGCACCCAGATGCCGAAGCTCATAAAGGCGAGGCCGATGATCGCCACCACGACAGCGCGGTAGCCGGCGAGCGGCACGCCTGAGAGGACAGGGATCATGGTCGAGAGCAGACCCGCCATCGGCAGGAAGATGATGTAGACGTCGGGATGGCCGAACAGCCAGAAAAGATGCTGCCAGAGCAGCGGATCACCGCCGCGCGTCGGATCGAAGAAGGCGAAGCCGAAGGCCCGTTCGGATTCGAGCAGGATCGAACCCAGGATGAGCGGCGGGAAAGCGAGGATCATCATCAGCGCGGTGACCAGCATATACCAGCCGAACACCGGCATCCGGTCGAGCGACATGCCCGGCGCCCGCATGGTCAGCGTCGAGACGGTGATCTCCACCGCGAGCGTCAGCGCGGAGATCTCGACGAAGGTCACGCCGAGCAGCCAGACATCGGCATTGATACCGGGCGTATAGACGTTCGAGGAGAGCGGCGTATACATGAACCAGCCGCCGTCCGGCGCCACGCCGGCGACGAGGGACACCGTCAGGATCGTGCCGCCGAACAGATAGCACCAATAGCCATAGGCGGTGAGGCGCGGGAAGGCGAAGTCGCGCGTGCCGAGCATCTTCGGCGTCAGATAGACCGCGATGCCCTCCAGCATCGGGATGGCAAACAGGAACAGCATGATCGAGCCATGCATGGTGAAGACCTGATTGTAGGTCCCCGCATCCATGAAGGCAGACATCGGTGTCGCAAGCTGCACGCGCGTCAGCATGCCGAGCACGCCGCCGATTGCGAAGAAGGCCAGCGCCGTCACCATGAAGCGGATGCCGAGGACCGAGTGATTGACGGCCGCGAGCCGCTGAAAGCCGGGGCCCGTCGCCCAGATCTCCGAAAGCTGCCGGTGCAGGCGGAGCGCCGTGCCGGCGGGCGGCGTGGTGTCCTGATCGATCACGTCGGTCATCGGGCGATCCTTCCGGCAAGGTCGGGCGCGGCGAGCGCGGCGTCATAGTCCGCTGCAGGGTGCACGATCACGTCGAAACGCATGCCGCTGTGGCCCTTGCCGCAGAACTCGTTGCAGAGGCCTTCATACGTGCCGGGACGATCGGCCTCGATCCGAAGACGGTTGGCATGGCCGGGGATGGCGTCGATCTTGCCGGCAAGGCGCGGAATCCAGAACGCGTGGATGACATCGAGGCTGGTGACGACGATGTCGATGGGCCGGCCGGCCGGCAGATGCAGCACGCCTTCGGTGGCGACGCCGCCGCCGGCAGGATAGGTGAACGTCCAGTGCCATTGCCGCGCCTCGGCTTCGATCCGCAGCGGATTGCCGGCCGGTCGCGGCAGCAGACGCTCGCCTGTCACGAGTGCAAAGACAACGAGCGGCGTCAGGACGATGGCCGGCAACGCCAGCCCGCCGAGCATGATCCACCGCGCGGGTGAGACTTTCCGCGCCCATTGCGGGCGCAGGAGGGTGATGCCGAACAGCACCATGACGAGGAGGAAGAGCAACGCGGCGCCGGCCAGCAGCACCCACCATAACGTGGCGATGCTGTTCGCGGCCGGACCCGCCGGATCGAGCGTCGAGAGCGGCCCGCCGCAACCGGCGAGCATGGCAGCGGAAGCGGCGACCACGGCGGCATGGACGAGCGACCATGAACCGCTATGATCGCGCAATCGCATCCGCAGCGCGCGCAAGGGAAACGGCCCATGGCCCTCAAGAAGATGATTCCGCCTGCGGCCCGCAAGAACCCGGTGATGCTCGAATTGTTCGAGCTTGACACCGGATCGGCCATCGCCCTGGTCGGTCATCCGATCCATGTGCTGATGGTCCATTTTCCGATTGCCTTCGTCATCGCGACGCTCGGCATCGACGTCTTCTACTGGTGGTCCGGCGACGTGTTCTGGCTGCGGGCTGGCCTCTGGTCGGCCGGGGTGACTTTCTGGACAGGCGTCGCAGCAAGCCTCGTTGGCACCGGCGAGCTCCTGCTGGTGCGTGGCATCCGCCTGCGCGAAGCGAGCTGGTCGCATGCCATCGCCGCGATGACGCTCGTCGCGATCACTGCGGCGAACTGGGGCATCCGTCTCGACTATCCGCAATCCGTCCTGCCGCACGGCCTCGCTCTCTCGGCGCTGGCTGCGGCGATGGCGGGCTTTGCGGGCTGGCATGGCGGCAAGCTCGTGTTCGATCATGGCATCGGGATTCTGGTCTCGCCCAAGATCTCGCGCACCAGCTGACCGAGCCCGCCGGGCGTGAAGAGCGCTGCCGCAAACTGGTCGGAATCGATCACCGGCTTGGCGAGCACGACCCAGATGATCGCCGTGATCAGCACCAGATAGGCGGTCGTGAGCGTTATGAAAGCGCGCCGGCTGAAGCTGCGGCCAGGCTCGAAGAGATGCGACAGGACGAGCGCGGCGACGACATGGAGCATCACCATGAGCGCTACCAGCACCATCTTCAGCGAGAACCACTCCAGGAACGTCGTCTGCAGGAAGATCAGCGCCGTGCCGCTGCCGATCGCGATGAAGGCGGCTGGCGAGGCCATGCCGACATAGATGAAGCGCACGAAGCGGTGCAGCCGGAAGAGTTCCGGGCCTGCAACAAGGCCCAGGCGCTGTCGGAACAGAAACGGCAGGACGAGGAGCCCGCCCGACCACACGGCAATCGCGGCGAGATGGATGAATTTGAGCAGCACCGTCATCGGTTGAGGCCCGTCATGCAGCAGGCTCGGCGGGCCGAAGGCTCGACCATGCCAGCCAGAGGCCGACGCCGAGATAGGGCAACGCCGCCGGTACCCACATCAGGAGCCCCGCAAGCTGCTGATCCGTGAGCGGATCAAGGCCCCAGGCCGCCGTGCTGGCGAAGTGAACGGCATAAAGTGCGCGCGGCGCGAACACGATCAACGCCGCCAGCAGCCCCATCTGCGCGACGGTCGTGACAAGCCCGACAAGCGCCGGCCCCGCCTCGGTCGCCGGCGACAGGACGGCGCGCCACAAGAGCCAGGCGCTGCCGAGCAGCGTTGCCTGCATCAGCCAATAGGTCGGGACGCTGGCGAGCCCCCATTCATAGGCAGCCGGCATATGCCAGACCCAGAGGACAACCGCCTGCAACCCGACCAGCAGCGAAAGCGGCACCGACGGCAATCGCCGCGCCGGGAACGCCACGGCCAGCAACGGCGCGACGGCGGCGATCAGCAGGACATGATGCAGCACGCGCGCCGAGAAGAGCGCCGACGACAACGCGCAGAGTGGCGACACGAAAATGAACACCATCAGCGCCAGCGCGGTCCAGCCAGCCCTCCGATCGGCAGAGCGGCCGCTCGCCACCGCCAGGGCGACCAGCGCCAGAGCGGCCAGAAGCACCGGATCGAAATTCCACCGCGTCAGAAGATCGGCGGGCACAGCCGCCGGGCCGCAATAGGCGATTGAAAAACTCTCTGGCATCAGGCCCTCGACCTTTGCTGTCCCCGTTCGTCATCCGGCCAGCCGGATTCTCCGTCGTCTCCTGGCACAGGCCGCCACCTCATGGCACAGTGGCCTCACGCCGGCGCGATCCCTCGATCGATCGCGACGCCGCTTGTGGCCCATCTCCTCTTTCTGGCAGGTCTTCCAGCGACTGGCTAGGCGGAGACCGCAACGAACCGATCGCAAGATCCGATAACCGGCTAAGCGGTGCTCGGCCTTGCGACGGCGGCGGCGTCCAGCCCTTCAGGAGCCGGCGGATGCTGCAATCCGCCTCGTCGAACCACGCAGGATAATGTCGCAGTCCAGCATCATCGTGCGGGCCGGCAACTCCGCTCCGTCGCCGAGCCGCGAAACCAGCAGGCTGGTCATGACATCGGCGATCCGCGCCAGCGGCTGGGCGATCGCCGTGATGCCGACCTCATGCAGTCGGAACAATGCCACGTCATCGAAGCTGATCAGCGAGAGGTCGTCCGGCACGCTGAGGTGCTGATCCTTCATCCAGCCCAGTACGCCGATCGCCATGCCGTAGTTCGAGGCGAAGATCGCCGTCGGCGGTTTGGCCAGCGCCAATAGTTGCCGCGTGGCCTGATAGGCATTTTCGGACTTCCAGTCGCCATCGACGACATACTCCGGATTGCCCGCGATGCCGCGTTCCGCCAGCGCCGCCTGATAACCCTCAAGGCGAAGACGCGCCGAGGAATCGTGCATATCGCCGGTCAGGATCGCGATGCGGCGGTGACCGAGATCGATCAGATGGCTGACGGCGCGATGGGTCGCCATCCTGTTCTCGACCATCACGCGGTCGGCCGGCACGCCCTGGATATCGTTGTTGTAGAAGATGATCGGCATGCCTTGGCCGAGCAGCGTCTCGACCCGGTCTCGGACCTCCGGCGCTCCGTCCATGATCAGCGCGTCGACGCGCTGCGTGGCGAAGAAATCCAGCGCCTCGCCCATGATCCGGCGGTCATTGCTGTGGCAATAAGTGAGCAGCGCCCGGCCGGTCTTGCGCACCGAACGCGCGAGATCCTCCAGCATGACCGCGTGGAATTCGTCAAAGGACGGCACCAGCAGCCCGATCATATGGGTGAGATCGGTCTTCATCGCGGCGGCGACGGCATTGCGGCGATAGGACAGCTTCGCAATGGCCGCCTCGATCTGGTCGCGATTGCCACGGCGGATGGGAAAGCCGTTCAGATAGCGGGAGACCGTTCCGATCGCGACGCCGGCCTCAGCCGCCACATCGGTGATCGTCGATGGCCTCTTCTTTGCGCCGCCATAGACGGGTGTCTCGTCCAATCCAATATCTCCAGCCGGGCGGATGAATCCGCTCCCTCTCCCTATCGTAACGCGGGTCGCAAGCTCAAGCGAGGCCAGCGATTTCCGTTCCGCCGACGATGTTTCGATCGACTGGCGTTCGCGCGCCGCGAAGCGCCCAAAGCCAAGTTGAAACGTTATCATCTCATTTGACAACCGCGGCTCGAACCGCCATCCATCTGGCAACATCGCGTCACTTCGGGGCGCGCTCCTCTCGAACCAGAAGGCGCTTCATGACCGATCTCGAGCTTCGCTATACCCGCCCGGCTGCCGTCTGGACCGAAGCCTTGCCGATCGGCAATGGACGCCTCGGCGCGATGATTTTCGGCGATATCTCGCGCGACCGGCTGCAGGTGAACGAGAGCACGTTCTTCACGGGCGGTCCCTATTCGCCAGTCAATCCGGCGGCCCGCGCTCATGTCGACGAGGTCCGCAGCCTGATCTTTGCCGGCCGCTACGAGGAGGCGGACGATCTCGCGCATCGCTTCCTGATGGCCGAGCCCTATCTTCAGACATCGTTCCAGCCGATCGGCGATGTCTTCGTCCATTTTCATCATTCGATGATCGCGAGCGACTATGAGCGTACGCTCGATCTCGACAGCGCGATCGCGACGACGCAGTACAAGGCAGGCGGCACGACCTTCCGGCGCGAGGCCTATGCCTCTCCGGTTGCCGGGGTGCTCATCTATCGCATCACGGCCGACCAGCCGGGGACACTCTCGCTCGATGTTGGCATGACCAGCCCGCAGCCAGGCGAGATGGAAACCTCGACGCGCGACGGTCTCGCCTTTCGAGGCACCAACCGGCGGGAGAACGGCATCCCCGGCGCGCTCGCGTTCCGCTTCGGCCTTCGCGTGCAGCATGAAGGCGGGATGCTCAGCAACAGTCCCGAGACGCTCCGCGTCCGTGGCGCCGACAGCGTCACATTGATCATCGATGCCGCGACGAGTTTTCGCCGCTTCGACGATGTCAGCGGCGATCCCGATGCGCTCGTCGAAGAGCGGCTGGCCGCGGCGGTGCTTAAATCGCACGAGACGCTCCGTGACGAGCATCTTGCCGAGCACCGGCGGCTTTTCCGCAACCTTTCCGTCGATCTCGGCCCGGCCGCCACGGATAGGCTCACCACCGACCAGCGCATCATCCACTATGGCGAGACGCAGGACCCGGCGCTGGCGGCGCTGTTCCTGCAATATGGCCGCTATCTAATGATCTCGAGCTCCCGGCCGGGCACACAGCCGGCCAACCTGCAGGGCTTGTGGAACGAGGAAACGCGCCCGTCCTGGGGCAGCAAATACACCGCCAACATCAATCTCGAGATGAATTACTGGCTGCCCGATCCCGGCAACCTCGCGGAGTGCTTCGAGCCGCTGATCGGCATGGTCGAGGACCTCGCGGTGACCGGCGCGGTGTTCGCACGCGAGCATTACGGCGCGCGCGGCTGGCTGTTGCATCACAACACGGACTTGTGGCGTGCTGCCGGCCCGATCGACGGGCCGCAATGGGGCCTCTGGCCCATGGGCGGCGCCTGGCTGTGCGCCCAGCTTTGGGACCACTATCTCTTCTCGGGTTCAAAGGCCCTGCTCGATCGGATCTATCCGCTGATGAAGGGCGCAGCCGAGTTCCTGCTCGACTATCTGGTACCGCTGCCCGGAACGGACGTGCTGGTCACCTGCCCGTCGCTGTCGCCTGAAAACCTGCATCCGTTCGGCAGCTCGCTTTGCGCCGGGCCGGCGATGGACAACCAGATCATGCGCGATCTGTTTGGCGGCCTGATCAGCGCCGCCACCTTGCTCGAGGTCGACGCCGATCTTCGCGCACGCCTCGAGGAGACGCTGCCGCGCCTTGCTCCAGACCGGATCGGCGCAGCGGGCCAGTTGCAGGAATGGGCCGAGGATTGGGACATGCAGGCGCCGGAGCCTGACCATCGGCATGTCTCGCATCTCTACGGCGTCTATCCGAGCCTGCAGATCGACTACGACACCATGCCCGAACTCACCGCCGCCGCCCGCCATTCGCTGGAAGTCCGCGGTGACGACGCGACGGGCTGGGGCATTGGCTGGCGCCTCAATCTCTGGGCGCGGCTCAGGGATGGCGAACATGCCGCCGATATCCTGACGCTGCTGCTCGGCCCGGAGCGCTGCTATCCCAATCTGTTCGATGCCCACCCGCCCTTCCAGATCGACGGCAATTTCGGCGGCGCCGCCGGCATCCTCGAAATGCTGGTGCAATCGAAGCCCGGCGCAATCCGCCTGCTGCCGGCCCTGCCGGCCGGCTGGAGTAGCGGCACCGTCAAGGGCGTGCGCGCCCGCGGCGGCTTCACGGTCGATCTCGCCTGGAACGAGGGCGTGCTCGTCGAGGCCACGGTGCGGGGGACAGCGGGTTCGACGGTCCAGGTTCTCTATGGTTCGCAAAGCGCCGGGATCACTTTGGACGCGGCCGGCGCAGCCCGGCTCGCGCTTCAGGACGGCGTGCTGCGGCTCTCATAGCCGCGGATGGGCTGACAAGGGCATTGGGCCGGCGGGCCCAACGCTGCATCGCGGTCAAACGCGGGTCGGCTCGCCTAGCCTCCGAACAGATGGAGAGCGAGCAGCGCGCCGAGCAGCGCGGGCGGCATCACGACCACGCCCATCTTCAGGAAGCGCCAGGCGCCGACAGTCTGCCCTTCTCGCCTGAGCGCCACCAGCCACAGGATCGTGGCCAGTGATCCGGTGACCGAGAGGTTGGGGCCGAGATCGACGCTGACCAGCACGGCATTGGTGATCGGCGTCGGCAACTGCCCCGCCGCCACTGTCGATCCAGCGATCAGCCCGGCCGGAAGATTGTTGATGAGATTGCAGACGAAAGCGACCACGACGCCGGCGCCGGCCGCGGTCCAGCCGACCGACTGTGCCGCGAAATGCTGCGTCAGCGCGGCCAGCGCGTCGATCACGCCTGTCGCCTGCAACGCCTCCACCAGCACGAAAAGCCCCGCGACAAGCGGCAGCACGCTCCAGGAAATATCCTTGATGACAGGCCAGGGCGACTGGCGGCTGCCGATGAGGATGAAAGCGGCGGTCAGGAGACCGGCGACGAATGTTGGCAGGCCGAGTTCCCAGCCAAGCGCCGAGGCCAGAAGCAGAAGCGCCGCAGTGACCCCGATGCCGATCGCCGCAAGGAAGCCGCCGCGCGACAGGCGGACGGGCGCGATATCCGTCCCGATCGACTTCGGCAGGCTGGAACGGAGGACAAGCCGCAGCGACAGGAATGTCAGTCCGATGGCGACGATCGAGGCTGGCCCGAACGTCACGAGCCAGACCGGCAAGGTCGGCATCTGGCTGCCATAGATCACCAGATTGGCCGGATTGGAAATCGGCAGCACGAAGCTCGCGGCATTGGCGATGAAGGCGCAGATCAGGAGATACGGCAGCGGTTCGGCATCGGCGGCGCGCGCCGCGGCATAGACGGCCGGCGTCAGCACCACCGCCGTCGCGTCGTTGGACAGGAATACTGTCACCACGATGCCGACGACATAGACGAGGGTGAACAGGCGAATGCCGGAGCCGCGCGCATGTCGGACGGCGATGGTCGCCAGCCAGTCGAAGAGCCCTTCTTTCCGCGCCAGTTCGGCAAGCGTCATCATGCCGATCAGGAAGAGATAGACGTCCGTACCCTTGCGGATGCCGATAAGCGCGTCCGACACGGGCAGCAGGCCGAGGATGACGAGCAGCGCCGCCCCACTGACCGACCAGACCGCTTCGGGGAGCCTGAACGGCCTCAGGATCACGCCCGCCGTCGCGATGGCGGCGATGATCCAGATGACAATATGGGACGACATGAAAGCCTTTCCCGCCAGCACGGCGGCTCAAATCCGCGCCGTCCATAATCGGATTTGCCCGCGCTGTCACATCCTGGCGATAGCCACATGAAAATCGCCGCAAAGCCGTGGCTTTGCGGCGACTGCTCAGCACCTGAGCATCAGGGCCAGGGCGTTACTGCGCCGGGACAGCGGGGGCTGCCGGAGCCGGGGTTGTATCGCCGGCCGCGGGAGCCGGAGCGGCAGGGGCGGCCGGTGCATCGGGAACCGGCGGGGCGACAGGCGCACCGGATGCATCCGGGGCCGGCGGTGCGGGCGGCGGGGGCGGTGCATCGTTGGGGCCGGGCCCTTCATGCGGAGGCCGGCCGTCCGGGCCGCCGGCATGATCATGCGGGCCGCGCGGACCATGCGGGGGCGGCGGCGGGCCGACCGGACCGATCGCCACGACGGTGCCGTCGCTGCGAACCAGGAAGTTCGCATGGATGAAGCCATTGTCGAAGCGGCCCTGCACCGTCACCGCTTCGTTGGGTGCAACCAGCTTGCCGTTGTCGCCGGCCGGACCGGTTTCGACCAGTGCACGGCCACTGCCGTCCTGGAGGATGAACTTGTTGCCGAAGATCTCGGCGACATTACCCTTGACGGAGACCATCGCGGAACTTGAAAGGGCCGAGATGGCGACCGGGGTCACCGGCGCCATCTCGGTGTTGGCGCGCGCCGCACTCACGGCGGCGGCGCCGCCGGCAGCCCCGGCGCCGATGATGGCGATGGCCGCGAGCGCTGCGAAGGTATGCCGCTTCTTCGGACGGAAGCGCGCGGCCGGGGCCTGTCCTTCCGTTGCGGCGACAATCGGTTCGGCCTGGGTGTTCTGTGTTTCGGACATCGTCAGATGCTCCTTCGTTGCAGAGGCCGCCTTTCTAGCAACCCGCCTCGAACCCCAACTGAACCGGGCCGTTCAGTTTGAGTTAAGGTCGCGGGACTAACTCCGGCGCTGGCATTGGAGCCTTTCATGCGCGTGTTGCTCGTCGAGGATGACAAGGGGCTGGCCGAACGGATTGCGGCATCGCTTCGGTCGGAGAATTTCGTCGTTGATATCGCCCCGAATGGCGAGGATGGCGCCCATCTCGGCGCGACCGAGTTCTACGACGCCGCCATTCTCGATCTCGGACTGCCGAAAATGGACGGCATCTCCGTCCTGAAGGCCTGGCGCGCGGAAGAACGCACGCTGCCGGTGCTCGTGCTCACCGCGCGCGACGGCTGGTCCGAGAAGGTCGCCGGCTTCAAGGCCGGCGCCGACGATTATCTCACCAAGCCGTTCAAGGTCGAGGAAGTGATCATGCGGCTGCGCGCGCTGGTGCGACGCGCCAATGGCCATGCCGCCACCCGCCTCGTCTGCGGATCGCTGACCTTCGACGCGCAGATCGGCACCTTCGAGCGCGATGGCCTGCCGCTCAAGCTGACGGCGCTCGAATGGCGCGTTCTCTCCTGCCTGATGCTGCGCAAGGAAGTGATCGTCGACCGCAGCGAATTGCTGGAGCGCGTCTATGACGGCGACGCCGATGTCGATTCGAACTCGCTCGAAGTGATTATCGGCCGCCTCAGGCGAAAGATCGGGCACGACAGCATCGAGACCAGCCGCGGGCGCGGCTATCGCCTCACGGCAACACCGGCATGACCTTCCTGCCGCGTTCCCTCGGCGGCCGGCTTTTGGCCGGCGGCGCGCTCTTCATGCTCCTCGCGCTCGCGGTCGCAACCGTGCTGATCGGCTTTATCCTCAACCGCTTCATCGTCGGCCAGGTCGACCAGCGCCTCGAGCTGGAGATCGCCACCCTGTCCGGCGCCATCGCGACCGGCCCCGACGGCCGGACGATCCTTCGGCCCTTCGTCGATGTTCCACCTTTCGACCGGGTCGGCTCGGGCTGGTACTGGCAGGTAAGCGGCAAGGATGTCGACTTCAGGTCGTCCTCGCTCGCCGGCGGCACGCTCGACCTGCCGCCTCGCCCGGCCGATCCGCCGCCTCCGGCGGACGCGCATCAGCAGGGCGAGCCGCATCGTCCGGACCGGCCTCCGCCGCCGCCCGACGCGGTCTCGGCGGCCGGCGAGGCGCTGCATGTGCGGACGCGCGCCGTCCTGGCGGGAACCACACCGCTGATCATCACGGCGACGGCGCCGCTTTCGGCCATCGCCACGCCGCTGCGCGAGGCGCTCATCCCGCTGGTGATCTCGATCTTTGTCATCGCAGCCGGGCTTCTGGCGGCGAGCCTCATGCAGGTCCGGATCGGACTGCGGCCGCTCGGGCGCCTTTCCGCCGACCTAAGGGCGGTTCGCGCCGGCCGCATGCAGCATGTACCCGCCGAGCAACCGGCCGAACTGGCGCCGGTCGTCTCTGAACTGAACGCGCTCATCGACCAGAATGCCGCCGGCCTCGCCAGCGCCCGCCTGCATGTCGCCAATCTCGCGCATGGGCTGAAAACGCCGCTGGCCGGCCTCGCCCTCGGGCTCGCGGAGCCGGGCCGCGATCCGGACGGCTCGATGGCGCCACTGGTCGCGCAGATGGAGCGCGGCATCCGCCATCATCTCGGGCGGGCCCGCGCCGCAGCGGCCGGCGGCGGTGGGTTGGCCGCGACCTTGCTGGCGCCCCGCGCCGCCGATCTCGTCGCGGCCCTCGGCAAGATCCACTCCGAGCGAGAGATCACGGCCACGATCGACATCGCGCCCGAAATCGCGGTTGCCTGCGAGGGGCAGGACATCGACGAGATGCTCGGCAATCTGCTCGACAACGCCTTTCAATGGGCGCGTTCAACCGTCGCTGTGTCGGCGCGCGAAGAGGCGCGCAGCATTGTCGTCGCGATCCTCGATGATGGTCCGGGCCTGCCCGATGCCTTGCTGCAGGACGTGTTGCTACCCGGCCGCCGGATCGACGAGACGGTACCCGGTTACGGTTTCGGCCTCTCGATCGCCCGCGAACTCGCCGAGCTCTATGGCGGATCGCTGAGGCTCTATCCGAACACGCCGCGGGGCCTCGGCGTCGCCCTCATTCTGCCGGCAGCGATCGGCTGAGAAGCGCTGGCGACGCGATCAGGGAGCCTGCGTCAATCGGCGCCGCCGATATTGGCGAGCGATTGACGCAGGACCGCCGTCATCGCGATCAGATGCTCGAACGGCTCCACCTCCGGCGCCAGCAGCAGGCGGACCGCCTCCTGGCCCATCTGCTCATGCGGCAGAGCGAAGGTGGTGAGTCCCGGCCGGAGATCGGCGGCAAGCTCGTCATTGTCGAACGACACGACCGGCATGTCGCGCGGAATGCGCAGTCCGGCCTCGCCGAGCGCCTGATAGGCACCAAAGGCCAGACGATCATTGAGGCAGAGCAGGGCCTCGACCGGCACGCGCCGATCGAGCAGGCCCTTGACCAGCTCATAGCCATGCGCCGCCTCCCAGTTCCAGCAGCTCTCCTCGGCGAGGAAGCTCATGCCGCGCTGGTCCATCTCAGCGCGGATGCCCGCGAGGCGGCGCGAGACGGTTTCGGAGCGGAAATAGCCCTCTTCCACCACCTGGTTGTGACCGATCAGGGCGAGGCCTTCGCGGATGCCGGCGCTGTCGAGCAGGCGTATGGCGGCGCGCCCGGCCTCGAATTCGTCCGGAAGCACCGAGACGGGATGTTTCCGGCTGGTGGCATTCAGCATCACGACACGGTTCGCCGCCGGCAGCGACGGCACGAAGACTTCGCGCGCGCGCATCGCTGCGAAGATGAACCCGTCCACCTGGCGGTCGAGCGCCGCCTCGATCGCCTGAACCTCGCGCGCCGGCTCCCCGCCCGTCTCGAGCAGCAGCACGACATGGCCCGCTTTGTCGGCGGCCTCGAGCGTGCCGCGGATGAGCCCGTTGGCGAAGCGCGTCGTTGCAACAACGTCGGAGATGAAGGCGATGGTGCGGGTCTTGTCCGTGCGCAAAGCCCGGGCCGCGAGATTGGGCCGATAGCCGAGCTCGGCTGCGGCAGCGTGAACGCGGGCATGCGCCTCGGCGGAAAGGCGCGTATCGGGCCGGCCGGTCAGGATCATCGAGGCGGCCGTCTGCGACAGCCCCGCCAATCGGGCGACATCGGCAAGTGTAACGCGCTTCCTTCCCAACGACATCACCTCCGCGACGCTGCACCCCCGTGGCGGAGTTCACGCCCCTCATAACGGAGCGGCGCCGAACTTGACAAACGCACGACCCTTATATCATCTGCTAAATCCTTTTAGCAATTATGGTATTGGCGATGGCCTTTGCGCTGGACGACCATTGGGTGTGGGATTTCTGGCTCGCCGACGACGGCGCGCTCTACCACATGTTCTTCCTGCATGCCCCGCATGCGCTCGGCGATCCCCATCTGCGCCACCGCAATGCCCGCATCGGCCACGCGACGTCCGCCGACCTGATCAACTGGACCTATCACGGCCGGGCCTTCGAGGCGGGCGAAGCCGGGACGTTCGACGAGACGGCGACCTGGACCGGATCGGTGGTGCGCGGCCCGGACGGCCTCTGGCGCATGTTCTACACGGGCAGCCGGTTTCTTACGCCGGACACGCACGCCAATATCGAGACGATCGGCGTCGCGACGTCGCCGGATCTCCATCATTGGACCAAGCTGCCCGGGCCGATCTGCCAGGCCGATCCGCGCTGGTACGAGACGCTCGGCTCATCGAGCTGGCCGGAAGAGGCCTGGCGCGACCCATGGGTCTTCCCCTCGGCGGATGGCCAGCTCTGGCACATGCTGATCACGGCGCGCGCGAATGGCGGCGACGAACTCGATCGCGGCGTCATCGGCCACGCCACCTCACGCGACCTCGAAAGCTGGGACGTCCAGCCACCGTTGAGCGCGACCGGCGCCGGCTTCCTGCATCTCGAAGTGCCACAGATCGTCACAACAGGCGGGCGGACGCATCTGCTTTTCTCCTGCGACACCGCCAAGCTGGTCGACCACCGCCACGGCGCCGTCGGCGGCATCTGGAGCGTCGCCGTCGACACGCCGGAAGGCCCCTACCCGATCGCATCGGCACGCCTCGTCGCCAGTGAGCAGCTCTATAGCGGCCGCATCATCGAGGACCGCGCCGGCAGGCCGGTCATGCTTGCGTTCAGGAACAACGACGCGAACGGCGTGTTCATCGGCGCGGTGAGCGACCCGATGCCGGTCGTCGAACGGAACGGCGCGCTGCAACTCGAGGACCTCGCATGACCACCGCTATCCGTGGCGAGACAGCGCCCGGTTTCGAGCCAGTCGCCGCGGCCTTCGCAGCCGCCTTCGACGGCCACCCGACCATGGGCGCCGCCCTCTCCATCCGCATCAAGGGCGAGCGCGTCGTCAACCTTGTCGGCGGGATCGCGGACGAGCGTACGGGCGCATCCTGGCAGCCTCCGACGGCCTCGGTGATCTTTTCCTGTACCAAGGGCCTCGTCTCCATTCTCGCCGCCCGCCTCGTGCAGGAGGGCCGTCTCGACTATGAGGCGCCCGTCGCCCGGTACTGGCCGGAATTCGCAGCGGCCGGAAAGGAGGACGTGCGGGTGAAGCACCTGCTGTCGCACAAGGCCGGCCTCTCGGCGCCGACCATCGACGTCTCGCCGGACGACCTGCTGGACTGGCCGACCATGACGACGCTGCTCGCAGCGCAGGCCCCGCTGTGGCCGCTCGGCTCCGGCCATGCCTATCATGCGCTGACACATGGCTGGCTTGCCGGCGAGGTCATTCGGCGCGTCACCGGTCAGTCCGTCGGGGCGTTCTTCGCCGAGACAATCGCGGCGCCGCTTTCAGCATCCGCCTGGATCGGATTGCCGGAGGCGGAGCGCGGGCGCCTCGCGCATCTCCAGCTCGATCCCGGCCTCCGCGATCTCTGGGCGAGCGAGGCCGCGAAGCCGAGCGCCGAACCGAACTGGAGCTATCGCGCGATGACGCTCGGCAAGGCATTGCCGGCCGCGCTGATAACGGAAGATGGCGGCTTCAACGATCCGCGCGTGCTGAGCGCCGAGATTCCCGGCGCCGGCGGCATCGCCACGGCCGATGCGCTTGCCACGATCTGGTCAGCCACCGTCACCGTGACCAACGGCGTCCGCCTCCTCACCCCAGCGACGATCGCGCTGGCGACGGCAGTCCAATCCGAAGGACCGCCCGTCTTCCAGGAGCCGCCGCCACACCCGCGCTGGGGCATGGCTTCCAGCTCGATTCCGACGCCCGCCACTACCTGACGCCGCAGAGCTTCGGCCATGACGGCGCCGGCGGGCAAGTGACCTTTGCCGATCCGGCGGCCGAACTCGGCTTTGCCTTCGTGACCAACTGGATGATGGGGCCCGGCGACGTCCGCGCGACGGGGATCATCGACGCGTTGCGCGCCGTTCTCTGAAGACAGGCGCGCACGATCTTGCCCGTTATGTCGCGCTTGTGCTAAATCCTTTTAGCACGCCTTCATGGCGTGGACGTCCGAGGGAGGAGACCTTGACCATGAAGACGCTTGAAGCAGCCGGCATCGCCTTGTCGCTGTCGGTTGCAGCCTCAACCGGGGCCCTTGCCGCCCCGAGCTGCGGCACTGACCCCGTGACCGTCAGCGCTTATTTCGAGACTGGCTTTCCGCTGGCCGGCAAGCTGGCCGCCGAATTCAGCAATCAGTTCCCCAACGTCAAATTCGACATCAAGGAAGACCAGTTCGCCAACTTGATGGAAAATACGCCGCGCCTTCTGGCTGGCGACGCGCCACCCGATCTGGTGCGCCTGCCGAGCATGAGCGATCTTGTCGCCAATGAACTCCTGAAGAATCTCGACGGCTATTACACCGACTTCGGCTGGGACCAGTTCCCGGCGTCGCAGTTGATCCAGCTTCGCGTCGAGCCCGAGGGGCGGCCGCGCGGCACCGGCTCCCTCTATGCGATGGGGCTCAACTATTCGATGACCGGCGTCTTCTACAACAAGGAGCTCGCCGCCAAGATCGGCATGACGTCCCCGCCGACGACGCTGGCAGAGCTCGACGCGATCCTCGCCAAGGCGAAGGCCGCCGGCATCACGCCGATCATCCAGTTCAACAAGACCAATGGCGGCCTCGCCTTTCCGCTGCAGGACCTGATGGGCGCCTATGGCCCGCCCGAGCCGATCAATGACTGGATCTTCCAGAAGGACGGCGCGACGATCGACACCCCGTCCAACCTCAAGGCCGCCGAGCATCTCGAGAGCTGGGTCAAGGCCGGCTATTTCGCCCCCGACACCAACGCGATCGACTATTTCGCGATGATGAGCGGCTTCATGAAGGGCGACGGGCTCTTCATGTTCAACGGCGACTGGGAGTCGGGCAATCTCGACAAGCAGATGGCCGGCAAGGCGGGCTTCTTCCTGATGCCGCCGGCCGAAGCCGGCGGACGGCACGCAGCGATGTCGGCGCCGCTCACCTATGGCATCGGCGCCAAGGCCCCGCATGCCGACTGCGCCGCCTTCTTCCTCAACTGGGTGGCGACCAATCCGGAGGCGCGTAAGATCAATGTCGAGATCGGCGGCTCCAACCCGGGCGGACCGACCTCGCTGCCAATCCCGGCCGTCGCGCCCGGCTCGGTGACGGAGGCGACACTGGCCGCCGGTTCCGTGATCGCCAAGGAAAACGGCGCCATGGACTTCATCGCCAATGCGACCGGCGCCATCTTCTCCGCTGGCTGGACGCCTGAATTGCAGAAGCTCGTCGGCGGACGCCAGACGGCCGACGGCCTGCTCAAGGCCGTGCAGAAGGAATATGAGCAGGAACTCTCGCGTTGAGCGAGACGACCCTCGATGACGCGGCAATGCGGCGGGCCGAAGGCTCGCCGCTCCAGTCCACCGGGGCGCGCCGGCCCCGCTTTGGCCGTGACCAGCGAAAGCTGCTGATCGCGGCCGGCTTCATTGCGCCGGCCCTGGTGATGTACGCGGCGTTCGTGCTGGTGCCCTTGGGCATGTCGGTGTTCTATTCGCTGCTGCGCTGGGACGGCATCGGCCGCTGGCGCTTCGTCGGCCTCAGAAACTATCTCATCGTGCTGACCGACCCGGACCTGCTCCAGGTGATCGGTAACGCGTTCAACCTCATCCTCTATTTCACGCTGATCCCGATCGCGCTCGGTCTTGCCGTCGCAACCGTTATCCGCGGCCATATGGCCGGTCCGTTCGGCACGATCACCCGCACGGTGCTGTTCCTGCCGCAGGTCATCCCGCTGGTTGCGGCCGGCATCGCCTGGAGCTGGATGTTCGCCTCGACCGGCCTCGTCAACCAGCTCCTGACCGCGCTCGGCCTTGGTCCGCTGGCGCGCGGATGGCTCGGCGACTTCACCTTCGCCCTGCCCGCAGTCGGTATGATCGGCGCCTGGGTGTTGCTCGGGCTCTGCACCATGCTGCTGGTGACCGGCATCGCCAAGATCGACCAGAGTATCTATGAGGCGGCGGAACTCGACGGCGCCGGCCGCTGGCAGGAACTCGTCTACATCACGATCCCCGCGCTCAGGCAGGAGATCGGCGTCTGCGTGACCGTGACGGTGATCGCGGCGCTGGCGAGCTTCGACATCGTCTATATCGCGACCGCAGGCGGCCCAGGCATCTCGACCATGGTACCGGGGCTCGAGATCTACCGCCTCGCCTTCGCGCATCGCCAGGTCGGCCTCGCCTCGGCCTTGGCGATCGTGCTGATGCTGCTGGTCCTTCTCTGTGTCCTTCCCATCCAATGGTTCGCACGGCCAAAGCGATGATCGAAACCCGCAGCAATGCCCTCGTCGCCCGCGCCATGCTGATCGCGCTCATGGCGGTCACGCTGCTGCCTTTCCTCAGCATGCTCTCCGCCGCGCTTGCCCCTTCCGGCAGTTATCCGGCCGGGCTTCAATGGCCGTCCGATCCGCAATGGGGCAATTTCGTCAAGGCGTTCGAAGTCGCCAACATGACGACGCTGTTGTGGTCGAGCTCGCTGATCGTCGGCGGCGTCGTGCCGGTCTCGGTGCTGATCGCGACCATGGCAGGCTACGGGCTGTCACGGATCGACAAGGGTCGCGGCAAGTGGCTCTATCTTGTCTTCGTGCTCGGCCTCACGCTGCCGTTCGAAGCCGTGATCACGCCGCTCTATTACGAGGTGAAGGCGCTCGGCATCCTCAACACGCGCGTGGCGCTGATCCTGCCGCTCATTGGCCTTTTCATGCCGTTTTCGGTCTATTGGATGCGGGCGCATTTCCTGAACGTCCCGCAGGAAATCGGCGAGGCGGCCGAAGTCGACGGTGCATCCGACTGGAAGCAGTTCTGGCTGATCCAGGTGCCGATCGCCCGACCGGCAATCATGTCGCTGTCGATCCTCCTGTTCCTGTGGACCTGGAACCAGTTCCTTCTGCCCGTGGTGTTGGTCCAGGATCCGGAGCAGCGCACCATGGCTGGCGCCCTTGGCGCCTTCCAGGGACAATGGGGCACGGACGTGCCACTGCTCTGCGCCGGCGCGCTGCTGATCCTGACGCCGACGGTGATCCTGTTCCTGATCTTCCAGCGCCAGTTCGTCGCCGCGTTGCTGCAGGGCTCCGTCAAGGGCTGAGACGCCTCACCCCTTCACGGCGCCCGCCGTCATGCCCGCCACGATCTGGCGGTTGAAGAACAGGAAGACGATCAGCGGCGGGATCGTGATCAGCAGCACATTCGTGAACAGCAGATTGTAGGACGTGTCGAACATGCTCTGGAAATTATAGAGCGTTAGCTGCACCGTCACGTTCTGCTTGCCCGGCAGGTAATAGAGCGGGTTGGTGAAATCGTTGAAGATCGCGACCGACTGGACGACGATGACGGTCACGACGACGGGCTTCAGCAGCGGCAGGATGATGCGGAAGAAGAGCTGCAGCGAGCCGGCGCCATCGATCGTCGCCGCCTCGTCGAGCTCGCGCGGGATCGTTGCCACGAAGGCGCGGAACAGCAGGATGCTGAAGGAGAGCCCATAGGCGACCTCGATCAGGATCATCCCGTGCAGTGTCTTGAACAGCCCGAGGCTCTGCAGCACCCAGATGGTCGGGACGACGGCGGGAGGCATGATGAGGCCGACCAGAACGAAAAAGCCAGCGATCGAGGTCCAGATCGAGGGCCGGCGCTGCAGCACGAAGCCGACCATGGCGCCGAAGACCACCATCAGGGCGACGCTCGCGACCGTGAGGATCGTGCTGTTCACGAAGGCCGTGAGAAGCATGTAGTCGCGCGCCTTGATCACCTGAACCAAATTGTCCCAGATGTGGAAGCTCGTCGGCCAGGAGAATGTCCTGAGCGAGGCTTCCTTCTTGTCCTTCAGGGCCGTCAGCAAGATGAAAATGAAGGGGATGACGAAGACGACCGTCGAGACGAGGATCGCCAGAACACCGGAGATGTATTGGCGCTGCGGGCTCATCGCGAGACTTCCCGGCTGTTGAGGAAGATCGAAAGCGGAACGATGATCAGCGCCACCAGAATGAAGAGCACGACATTGCCGGCCGTCGATAGCCCGTAGAAGCCGGCCTGATATTGCTTGTAGATCACCGACGCGATGACGTCGGAGGTAAAGCCGGGGCCGCCGCGGGTCATGGACCAGATCAGGTCGAACGACCTGAGGCCGCCGATGAGGCTCAGCAACACGACGGTGACCGTGGCCGGCCGGGCCAGCGGCAATGTGATGTTCCAGAACCGCTGCATCGAATTGGTGCCGTCGATGCGCGCGGCCTCATAATAGTCGCGCGGGATCGAGACGATGCCCGCGATATAGATCACGGTGGCAAGGCCGACACCCTTCCAGACATCGACCAGGGCGACGGAGATGAGCGCCAGCCTTGGATCGGTCAGCCAGCCCGGACCGCGGACACCGATGAGCGCAAGGCTCTCATTGATGAGGCCCTCCGTTGGGTGCATCAGCACCGTGAAGGTGATGCCGACGCCGACGGTGCTGACGAGTACCGGGAAGAACACGACCGAGCGGAGATAATCGCGCGCCCAGATCTCCGAGGTGAGCAGCACGCCGAAGAGGAGGCCGAGCACGACCTTCAGGCCGGACGTCAGCGTGGCGTAGATCAGCGTGTTGATGAGCCCGCCGACGAGAAACGGCTCGTTGAAGAACTGGATGAAATTGCCGAAGCCGATGAATGTCCAGTTGAACAGCGTCCACCGCGTCATGCTGAAAAACAGCGAGGCCAGCGTCGGAAAGAGGAACAGGACGCCATAGATCACGGCCGCCGGCAGGAAGAACCAGGTCGGGTATGGCGTCCGAATGGACCTTCTGGGCACGGACGGTCGGCCCGCGGCGGCGTCGGTTGCAAGCGTCATTGGCATGTCCTCTCGTGAACGGGTCCGCATCGCCGTCGGGCGATCCGGACCCGCTTCGCGCTACCAGCCGGGCAGACCGAGTTGCTGGGCCTGCTTCTTGACGTCCTCGTCATAGAGCGCCGCGCCGTCGGCCGGCGAGCGAATGCCGGAGCCGACCTCGACCGTGATCTGCTCGAGCGAGGGACCCTTGACCGGCGAGACGAATTCAAGCGCCGGAGAGGCGGCGCCATTCTCGCCGAAATAGGGAAGGAGGTCGGCAACAGCGCCCGGAACATCCTTCGGCAGGCTGCACCCCTTCACCATATAGGGTCCGGTCGCGCCGAGGGCGGCTGTCTGCGCCTCGCAGCCGGCCGGGCTCGCGACGAAAGCCGCGAACTTCTTGGCTGCATCGATGTGCTCACTGCTGCCGGAGATGTAGAGGCCATCCGGCATCCACACGGTCAGGCCGTTCTTGGCGGCGTCGTCGCCCGGCATGGCGAAGAAGCCGACATCGTCGATATGCTCGGGATAGGTCGTCTTGATGGCGCCGATCGCGAAAGTGAGCATCGGGTAATGCGCGCCCTCGCCGGTTGCGAGCTTGCGCAGGCCGTCATCATAGGTCGCGGCGCCGAAATCGTCGTTGAGGTAGCCGGCCTTGAACACGTCGGCCTGATGCTCGAAGCCCTTCAGCGCCGCCGGGGAGGTCGCAAACTTGGCCTGGTTGGCGGTGAACTTCGTTGCGAAGCCGGGTTCGGCGACATTGACGTTGAAAAAATCGCCAAGAACGAACAGCTGCGACGTCCAGGTATCCTTGAAGGTCTGGATCACCGGAGTTTTTCCGGCAGCCTTGATCTTGGCGTTGTTCGCCATGAACTCGGCCCAGGTCTTCGGGACCTGGAGGCCGAGATCGCTGTAGATCTTCTTGTTGTAATAGATGCCGCCGCCCATGCCGGTGCCGATCGGCGCGCCGCGCTGCGTGCCGTCGGGCGCCGTCACGACCTTCTTGAAGATATCCTGGACATCGGCCTGCCACGGCTCGCCCGAGAGGTCGACGAGGTTCTGCTGCGGGTTGATCGCCTGGAAGAGCGAGCCGGAATTATACTGGAAGACGTCCGACATCTCGCCGGTCGCAAGGCGCGTCTTGATGAGATTGTCGCCCTCGGCGCCGCCGGGCCTCGTGTCGATGTCGACCTTGATGTCGGGATTGGCGGCTTCGAACGCCTTTGCGAGCGACTGCGCCCGCGCGACATTCTCTTCGCCGGATGGAACGAGGAATGTCAGCGTGGTGGTGTCTGCGAAAGCCGACCCCGACAGGGCCGTCATGACCGTCAGTCCTGCGGCAAAGCCGGCCAGGACGCTCCAGTTCTTCGATCGTGGCATAGGTTTCCTCCCTATCCGTGCCGATGCAATCTGGATATGCGGGCCCCCTTCACGGGGTCCGCGCATTGATGTGCCCGGTGTCGGGCCGTTCGCGAGGCGGCGCGGAATAGTCGAACGTGATGACGTGGCCGCCCTCTCCCAACAGCCTGTCATCCCCATTGCCGACTTCGCCGTCGATCGCGACGTTCCTGTAGCGGCGATCGAGCCTCAACGCGCCGCGCGACCCCCGGGGTATCTCGATCTCATAGCGAACCCTCTCGCCGTCGAGCGTCCACTCGGCCCGGATCGGCCCTGCGGGGCTGTCATGATACGCCTTCACGGGCGCAAGTTCCGGCACGATCGTCGGCTCGAAGATGATGGTCTCGAAAGCCGGCGCCTCGGGATCGGGCCTGAAGCCGGCCACGCCCTCCAGCAGCCACTGGCAGACCGCGCCATAGGCATAGTGGTTGTAGGAATTCATCTGCGGATTGTAGATCGTGCCATCCGCCTGGATCGCGTCCCAGCGTTCCCAGATCGTCGTGGCGCCCATCTTGACCTGATAGAGCCAGCCAGGAACCTCCTCCTGAAGGAAGACGTCCGCCGCAAGGCCCGGCTCGCCGATCTTGACGAGGGCCGGCAGCAGCGCCGGCGTGCCGATGAAGCCGGTGCCGATCCGGCCATCGGCGCGGGCGATCGTGGCCTTGAAATAGGCTTTCGCGGCCTCCTGCTTCTCCGCAGGGATCAGATCGTGAAGGAAAGCGAGCGCATAGGATGTCTGGTCGTCATAGCAAAGTCGCCCCGACGACGTGATGAACTCGCTGGCGAATGCTGCCTTGACCGCCGCCGCCTTCGCTTCCATGCGCCCGGCGATATCCGCATCGCCGACAATACGCGCGATCCGGGCGACCAGGCTGGAGGTGATGTAGAGATAGATCGTGGCCGCGGCATCATCGCCGATCGTCGGCAGCGGTTTGGCGCTCGGCCCGCTCGGCTGCAGCCAGTCGCCGAATGAAAAGCCCCGCCCGCCCCAATGGCGCGGCGGCGAGACGATCGGGCCGTCGCTGATCGACCACACGAAGTCGACCCATTTGACCATGGCAGGCAGCGCCTCCTTGAGAAAGGCCGCATCGCCATAGTGCAGATAAAGCTGCCACGGCACGATGGCGATGGCATCGCCCCAGCCGGTGCTGCCATAGAAGCCGGGATAATCCTTCGGGTTGAGGCGCGTCGGATCGGGCACGACATGCGGCACCGCGCCATCGGGGCGCTGATCGGCCATGACATCGCGCACCCACTTCCTGAAGAAGTCGTGCGCGTCGGCCAGATAGCAGGCCGTGCCCGCGAAGACCTGGGCGTCGCCCGTCCAGCCAAGGCGTTCGTCACGCTGCGGGCAATCGGTCGGGACTTCGATAAAATTCGCCCGCTGCGACCAGAGCGTATTCAGCACCAGGCGGTTGACGAGCGGATTGCCGGAGGTGAAGCCGGCCTTCACCTCTGTGACCGAGCTGATCGGGATCAGGCGGATCGAGGCGAGCGTCGCGTCGCCCTCGATCGTCACCCGGGCATAGCGGAAGCCCTGGAACGTGAAATGCGGGCGGTAATGCTCGGTGCCATTACCGGCAAGGATATATTCCAGCCGCGCCTCAGCTGTGCGGAGATTGCCGTTGTAGAAGACGCCTTCCTTATCCAGGATCTCGCCATGCTCCACGATGACCTTCGCACCGGGAGCGCCGGTCACCTCGAAAGAGACATAGCCACCGGCATTCTGTCCGAAGTCGTAGACCGTGCGCTCCTCCGCATCGGACCATTGCCGGACAACTTCCAGCGGCTCCAGTTCGCGGACCGGCGTCGTCTCGTGCGGGATGAGCCGCGCCATATCGAAATCGATAACTGCGGTGCCGGCGGTTGAGTGCGGCTTGAACCGCGCGTCGAAGATCTCGCCGAAATAGATGCCGGACTTGCGGATCGGCAGTTCGCCGCTCTCCCAGGTCGCATCCGTCGACACGATGACCGGTGCATCGGCGCCGGAACCGGCGCGCAGTTCGGCGATCGCCGCGATCTCGCTGCCCCATGTGTTGAAGATGGGGGCCTCGCTCCACATCATCTGCGACCGCAGCCAGCCGTCCGCCAGCCAGATCTCGATCCGGTTCGCTCCCGGGACGAGGAGTTGGCCAACCTCATAAGTTTGGTAGCTCAGTCGGACGTCGTAGCTCGTCCAGCCCGGCGTCAGCTGGTCATTGCCGACGCGCTGGCCGTTGATGAAGGCGCGGTAGAGTCCAAGGGCGCTGATGCGGAGCACCTCGTCGCCGTTCACCCGGTCGAGAACGAAATCCGTCGCGACGAACGATGCGGGCGTGCCGACGCCGCCATCCGAGAGCGGCCGGATCATCTGCCCGGCCCAGACATGGGGAAGCGGCCGCTCCCCACCAGGAGCGACCTTCTCTGCCACCGATTCCAACACCGCATCCTCCCGCAAGTCGGCGCTACACATGCCCTTCAGAGCTGTGTATACTGTTCTACGTGCATCGTTCTATATTTCAGCCGTGATGGCAATAGATATTCGGCGAGGGCTGGGCTAAGGCAGAGCGGACGCATCGGCCGCAATCGGCCGGCGATGGGCAGACAGGCAGGACATGAAGAGTTCCGGTGGCGGAAGGCCCAATCGGATTACCATTCGCGACGTGGCGGCTGACGCGGATGTATCGGTCGCCGCCGTGTCGAAGGTGTTGCGCGAGGCCTATGGCGTCAGCGCCTCGATGCGGTCGAAGGTTCATTCGTCAATGGCGAAGCTCGGCTATCGCCCTCACACCGCAGCCCGCGGCATGCGCGGACAGACCTTCACGCTCGGCCTGATCCTGCCCGATATCCGCAATCCCTTCTTCGCCGACATCATCGCCGGCTTCCAGGATGGGTTGGAGGGGACCCAGTATCAGGCCCTGATCGGCATCAACCGGTCCACGTCGATGGTCGAAGAGGGCCTGGTCGATTCCATGATCGACCGGCAGATGGACGGCCTTCTGATCGTCGGGGCCAACGACCACGAACAGCTCATCGCAATCGCGCAGCGAAAGCCGCTCGTCACGATCGGCAATCACCACGCCAGCAACGAGGTCTACGACACGGTCAACAATGACGACGACGAGGCGGCCCGGCTGGCAGTCCGTCATCTCGTCGATGGCGGGTACCGCAACATTGCGATGCTCAGCCTGATAACCGACTCGACGATCATCAAGGAACGAGAGCGCGGATACACCGACGAGATGAACCGTCTCGGCCTCAGCCGGTTTGCCCGGATCGTGAGATCCGACCAGCTGCAGTCATCTGTGCAGAACGCCGCTCGGGCCATTCTGACGGGTCCGGACCGGACGGAAGCGCTGTTCTGCTGGACGGATTTCATCGCTCTGCAGGTAATCGGCGTCGCGACCGAACTTGGCCTTGGCATCCCTGATGACGTCGCCATCGTCGGCCATGACAACACCATGTATTGCGACTTCGGGCAGAACAGCCTGACGAGCGTCGACCAGTCCGGCCGCCTACTCGGTCTCGAGGCGGCGCGCAGGCTGATCGAGCGGATCAAGGGCCGGCAGGCGACGGAGCACTACCTCGTCTCACCGCGCCTCGTCGTGCGGAGGAGCTCGGTCCGCAACATTCTGACCGAGCCGGCCGCGGCTCTGTAGCCGAGGCGGGACCGTATCTGAGGCCGTCAGCCTGCGCCCTCGGCAAGCCCCGACCGGCGCCGCTCCAGCCTTTCATTGATGATCCGGCGCGCCGCGACCGGATCGGGCGGCAGCACGGCATTGCGCAGCGCCCGCGAATATTCCTGGCTCGGATGACCCAGCACGGCGCGCGCCTCGCCCGCCTCGATCACCTCGCCCCTGTGCATGATGATCACCCGGTCGGAGATGTAATACGCCGTCGAGAGATCGTGCGTGATGTAGATGATCGTCACGCCGAGATCGTCGCGCAGCGTGCGGAAGAGATTGACGATCGACATCCTGAGCGAGGCGTCGACCATCGAGACCGGCTCGTCCGCCACGATCAGCTTCGGGCCGGGGATGAGCGCTCGGGCGACGGCGATGCGCTGCAGCTGACCGCCCGAAAGCTCGTGCGAATAGCGGCCCCGCACCTCCGCCAGCGACAAGCCGACATGCTGCAAGGCCTTGTCGGCAGCGGCGTCGATCTCGCTGCGAGCCTTGAGGCCGAGAAAGCGCCGCGCCGTCGAAAACAGATAGAAATCGAGCGTCGTCAGCGGATTGAAGGCCTCGAACGGATTTTGAAAGATCGGCTGAACCTTCGCCATGAAGGCGAGCCGGTCGCTGCGGCTTCGAATGGTCGTGACGTCCTTGCCGAGGAAATGGATGGCGCCGCTGGTCGGCACCTCGTTGCCGAGGATCATTCGGGCGGTGGTCGTCTTGCCGCTGCCGGATTCGCCGACGATCGTGAAAATCTCCGGCTTCTCTGCATCGAGCGTGAAGGAGAGATCCTTGACCGCCTGCATCTTTCCCCGGGCGAAGAGGCCGCCAACCGGATAGCTGCGTCCGACGTGATCGAGCTGAAGAAGCGCGCTCATGCTGCGGCCACCTCGCCGGCCCGCCAGCAGGCGACGCGACCCTCGCCGCGCGGCTCCAGCGGCGGGCTCTCGGTCTCGCATTTCGTGATCGCCAGCGGGCAGCGCGGATGGAAACGGCAGCCGCTGGGCGGATCGGCAAGGTTCGGCGGCTTGCCGGGCAAGGACTGGCGCCGCGTGGTATCTCCGATGCGCGGCAGGCTGGCGATCAGATGCGCCGTGTAAGGGTGCTGCGGCCGCGCGAACATCGCCTGCGCCGGACCTTCCTCGACCAGTCGCCCGGCATAGATGATGCCGATGCGATCAGCGATGGCGGCATGCACCGTCATGTCATGTGTCACGAAGATGATCGACGAACCGAGACGCGACTGGACGTCCTTGATCAGGGCCAGCACGTCCTGCTGAACCAGGACATCGAGCGCCGTGGTCGGCTCGTCGGCAATGATGAATTCCGGTTCGCACACGGTGGCGAGGCCGATCGCCAGGCGTTGACGCATACCGCCGGAGAGCTGGTGCGGATAGGCTTCCAGCACCTGCGGATCGAGGCCGATCTGCTCGAGATGGGCTTCGACCCGAGCGCGAAAGGCCGATGGCGACAGACCCATATGGCGGAAGGCAAAGTCGTGAAACGCATGCTTCACCCGGCGGACCGGGTTGAGCACGTTCATCGAGCCTTGCATCACATAGCTGAGATGCCGCCAGCGCGCCGCCTTCATCGCCTGCGGATCGTCATAGACATCCAGTGTCCGGCCGCCGAAATCGAAACGCACCGAACCCGAGACGACGCGCAGCGGCGGCCGGATGGCGCCGGCGATCGTCTTGATCAGCGACGACTTGCCGGATGAGGATTCGCCCGCGATGCCATAGATCTCGTTGCGATGGATGGTCAGCGTGATGTCGTCGACGGCGCGCACTTCGCGCGACACGCCGAAATAATTCATCTGGTAATAGGCCTTGAGGTTCTCGACGCGGAGAACCGGTTCGGCGGGGGCCGCCAGGGTCTCAGGTTTCACTTCGACCTGCATGGTCAGCCTCCCATCCGGCTCAAGCGGCTGCGCGGGTCGATATACTCGTTGATCGAGATCGCCAGCAGGAACAGGCCGAGAAAGAGCAGCACCACAGCGACGATCGGGAACACGAGCCACCACCAGATGCCGGAGACGGCCGCCTGATGCTGGTTGGCCCAGTAGATCATGCCGCCGACCGTCGGTCGGTTGACGTCGGAGAAGCCAAGCACGGACAGCGTGACCTCGAGGCCGATGGCCCAGATCAGGTTGTTCATGGCGGTGAAGAACACGACCGGCATCACATAGGGGAGATGCTGGCGCACCAGCACCTGCGGCACGCTCATGCCGGCGAAGACGGCGTGGCGAGTGAATTCTCGGTTGCGGAGGCTGAGCGTCACCGAGCGGATGAGGCGCGCATCATAATTCCAGCCGAGCAATGCGGCGGTGACGGCAAGGAGCGGCCAGGTCATCTGGTCGCGCATGACGAAATAGACCAGCAGCAGGATCGGGATATTGGGCAGGGCGATCAGCGTATCGTTGATCGTCATCAGCACTTCATCGGCCTTGCCGCCGAGATAGCCGGACAGCATGCCGACGGCGAGCGCGATGATGCGGCTCAGGATCATCACGACGAGTCCGAACGTCATCGTGTTCCAGATCGCGGCGCTCATCTGCCAGAACACGTCCTGACCGCGCGATGTGGTGCCGAGCCAGAACTCGGCCGAAGGCGGCATGTCAGGGGGCAGCAGGTAGATCGCCGTATCCGGATAGGGCGCGAAGAAATGCGCCGCTGCGAACAGGAAAATCAACGCCGTCAGCACAAAGCCGACCAGGAACTCGACGTTGAAGCGCAGCAAATCCCTGAGAATCGAGAACATGATCAGCCGAGCCTCACGCGTGGGTCGATGAGCGGATAGACAAGGTCGATGATGAAGACCGCGACGGCCACCGCGACGATCGACATGGTCGTCACGCCGAGTACAAGGCTGTAGTCGCCGCTGTAGATGCCCTGGATCAGCAGCCGGCCGACGCCTGGATAATTGAACAGGAATTCGGTGATGACCGCGCCGCCAAAGACGTTTCCGAGGGAAAGCGCAAGTCCGGTCAGCTGCGGCAGCAGGGCATTGCGGGCGACATACTGGCTGAAGATGGTCGCCGAGGAGACGCCGCCAAGCTCGGCATAGACGACGTGGTCATCGGTGACGATGTTGGAAACCAGAGACCGCATCGAAATGAACCAGCTGCCGATGCCGACCAGAACGAGGGTCAGGGCGGGCAGCAGGCCGTGCTGGATGACCGAGCCGATGAAGGCAAGGCTGAAGCCCGGCTGCAGGTTCATCTGCGCGCCGCCGGAGATCGGCAGCACCGGCCAGACGAAGCCGAAGGTCAGGAGCAGCAACAGGCCGACGATATAGGCGGGCACCGGGTGCAGCGCCATGACGGCGGCGCCCGAGAGCTTCAGGAGGACATTGGAACGGAAATACCCCGCAAGTGCGCCAAGCAGATTGCCAAGGCACCAGGAGATGAGCACCGACAGCGTCAGCAAGCCGACCGTCCAGGGCAGCGCACCCATGATCAGCGACATGACCGGGGTCGGGAAAGACGACAGCGACGGCCCGAAATCGCCGTGCAGCACGCGGCCCCAGAAGGCGAGATACTGCTCGAAGAAGGATCCCTGCAGGCCATAGAGCTCGGACAAGGCTGCGCGGAGCAGCTCCACCGAGCGGGGATCGGTCGCGCCGAAATTGGTCATCAGCGAGACCGACTGCTCGACCGGGTCAACCGGCGACAGATGCGTGATGAGGAACGCCAGCGATACGCCCAGGAAGATCACGAGGATGAACTGGAGAAAGCGCCGGGCGAGATATTTGGCAAATCCGTCCATCTGCGATCCGCTTCATGGAGGCAAGGGAGGCGGACGCGGCGGTCAATGCCGCGCCCCCCGGCACCGTCAGGGCTTCGGCGCGGCCGGATTGGGCTTCAGCGCGACGACCATGTAGCGAAGGTTCGACCAGAACGGGCCTGATGCCGAGTAAGGATCGGCAGCGCTCGGATATCCCGTCCAGTAGGTCGTGTCGAAGGGCGCGAACTTGTTGTAGGCCATCAGCGGGATGAACGGCATCTCCTCGACGGCCAGCTTCAGATAGTCGCGACCAAGATCGACGACCTGGGGCGAGTCGAACGCGACTTTGCGATTGGCCTGGATGATCGCATCGAGCTTTTCGCTTTTCCAACGCTGCAGGTTGCGGGGCGGCTGGGTCTTCCCCGGCTCGGCGATATAGGCCGAGTCATAGCTGTCGAGGAAGAAGGAGAGATCGGGGTGACCGCCCCAGGTCTCGACGCTCCAATAGATCGCCGCCTCGAAATCCCCGGCGCCGAGCCGCTGGCCATTGGTCGGGCCGGCGACATCGATCGTCGTCTTGATGCCCTGCATCGACCACTGCTGCGCAATAATGCTGCCGGCCCGCGCGAGGGTCGGGACATTGTCGCCCTCGACCATCAGGCGGATCGCGAAGGGCTTTCCATCCGGCATCATCCACTGGTTGCCCTGCTTGGTGAAGCCGGCCTTCTGGAGGAGTTCGGTCGCCGCCTGGACATCCTGCTTCCACCAGCCGAAACCGAACATCGTCTTGAGCTTGGCCGGATCGCTCGGAATGCTGTCGCCCCATTGCGGACGGACCAGCGCCGCGACCTGCTCGGCAATCGTCGGGTCATACGGCTTGATGGTCCGCGTGCCCGTGTTGAGTTCGAAGCCTTTCAACCAATCCTGCATCGGCTCGTAATAGTCCGGCACCGCGATGCCGGTCGGCGGCGTCGAGAGCGCGGCGAGATTGGCTGCTCCGCGATAGGCGCCCATGGCCACCGAGCGGATGTCGATCATCAGCGCCAGCGCCCAGCGGACATCGGCATTGTCGAACGGCTTGACCTGATGGTTGAACAGGACGGAGGGCAGCGTCGGATCGGGATGGGCAAACGGGAAGCCGGGGAACCATGCAGCCATCTGGTCGCCGGCCTTGCGGGCGATGGTGAACATGCCTTCCGGCGCGATGTCGTTGATGACATCGAGATTGTGGTTCAGCTGTTCGATGACGCGGGCGTCGGGATTGCCGGCATTGCGGTAGACGACATATTTGACCTGCGGCGGCTCCTTGAGACCCATGCCGATCGATGTCCGCTGCCAGTCGTCGCGCAGCTTCCAGATCGCCCAGTTGCCAGCCTTGTCATAGCTGTGCAGAACATAGGCCGAGAGTGATACCGGTGGATTGTTGTTGAAGCTGAGCGGGTCGGCGACCTTCTCGAAGACATGCTTCGGCATGATCCACGCGGCGTTCCAGCGCACCGTGAACAGCGTATGGAAACGTGAGTTCGGCGCCTTCAGATGGAATACCACCGTATGCGGGTCGGTTGCCTCGACACGATCGACATTGACCGTGAACGGCGCGCTCCAGCCCATGCCGGGATGAGCGATCTGCGTCTCGACGGTGTAGACGACGTCGTCGGCCGTGAACGGAACGCCGTCGCTCCAGAAGATGCCATCCTTCAGCTTGACGGTCATCTCGGTGAAGTCGGCATTGTATTGCGGCCGGTCGGCGGCAAGCGCATTCGTCCACGCCGCATCGCCTGTTCCATCGGGATTGATGAACCAGAACGTGTCCGCGGCCAGCTGCTGGAGGCCATTGTTGCTGGCCCCGCCGCCGGGCGCCCAGAGATTGAACCACTCGGCGTTCTGCGCCGGGGGTCCCTGGATGATCAGGGTCTGGTTGCGGGGGATGCCGGCGATGAAATCCTGCGCGGCAGCCGGCAGGATGGACGCGGCCACCAGAAGAATTGCCGCGAGCAGATTCTTGAACATCATTGTCGCTCCTCCTCATGCCCGCATGCGCAGGCCCGACGCCCTGCTGGCTCTGCGGCCGGCACGGTTCGTCCTCGATAGCCGGCTATCGCAGTCTCCCCCACGACCCGGCTCGCTCTCCCTTATCGACAATTTCAACCGCGAGAGCAACTGGATTATCGACAAAATGCGGTGTTGTTGATCCCTATTGTTGCGGAAATCCACGGTGGATCCATGCTATCGGCAATTCATTATTGACAAAAATAGCTGTCGAGTTAGCGTGCGGGCCGACGATCAGCGCCTGCGGGCCGATCCTTCCTCAAAACGACGGCCAAGGGTGGAGCCAAGATGACCGAGACTTATGACGTCAGGATCGACGTCGATGCCGCTGAGGCGCTGGGTGCCTACAAGCCGCTGTGGAACTGGTTCGGCTATGACGAGCCGAACTACACAGACACCGCCAACGGCAAGAAGCTGCTCAAGGAACTGACGGAACTCAGCCCCGAGCCGGTTCGCGTGCGCACGCATAATCTGCTGACATCCGGCGATGGCAGCTATTCGCTCAAATGGGGATCGACCAACGCCTATACCGAAGATGCCGATGGCAATCCGGTCTATGACTGGACCATCATGGACCGCATCTTCGACGCCTATGTCGAGGCCGGCAACATCCCCCTCGTGCAAGTCGGCTTCATGCCGGAGGCGCTCTCCGTCGATCCGGGCCCCTATCGACACAGCTGGTCGCTGGAAGACCGCTACGCGACGATCATGACCGGCTGGGCCTCGCCGCCCAAGGACCTCAAGAAGTGGGGCGACCTCGTCCATGCCTGGGCTCGCCATCTCGCTGATCGCTATGGCGAGGATGTCGTCCGCGGCTGGCCGTGGGAGGTCTGGAACGAGCCGGACGGCCATTACTGGAAGGGGACGGTCGAGGAGTTCTGCGCGATGTACGCGGTCACCGCCCGCGCCCTCAAGGACGCCCTGCCCGGCGTCCGGGTCGGCGGACCGCACACCTGCGGCGCCTTCAACAACCCGAAGGCGCAGGCGTTCCTCCGGGCGTTCCTGGCCTTCATCGTCGAGACCGACACGCCGATCGACTTCATCGCCTTCCACGCCAAGGGCAATCCGGTGGTCTGGCAGGATCATGTCCGCATGGGCCTGCACAAGCAGCTGCGCGACATCGAGGCGAACCTCGCCATCGTCAACGAGTTTCCGACGCTGCGCCATCTGCCAACCGTCATCGGCGAGTCTGATCCCGAGGGCTGCGCGGCCTGTTCGGCACGGGTTCACCCGCAGAACGGCTATCGCAATGGCCCGCTTTACGGCGCCTATGTCGTCGAGAGCATGATCCGCACCTATGAACTGTCACGGCGCGCGGGCGTCGAGATCGAGGGCGCCGTGACCTGGGCGTTCCTGTTCGAGGAACAGCCCTGGTTCGACGGCTTCCGCGACCTCGCGACCAATGGTGTCGACAAGGCGGTGCTGAACGGCTTCCGCATGCTCGGCAAGCTCAAGGGCGAATGGATCGCGGCGAAGAGCGATCACGCCGTCGACATCGAGGCCATCATGCTGCACGGCGTGCGCGACACGCCTGACGTCAATGCCGTCGCGACGCGCGATGAAAGCGGCGTCAGCGTGCTGGTGTGGAACTATCATGACGACGATGTCGAGGACGGCGCCGCCACCGTCACGCTCAACCTCGCCAATCTCAAGCCGGGCAGCCACAAGCTGACGCATTACCGGATGGACAAGGACCATTCGAACGCGTTCGGCGAGTGGCAGAAGATGGGCGCGCCGCAAACCATCGCCGGGGCCGATTTCGAGCGGCTGGAAGCTGCCGGGAAGCTCGCCGTGCTCGAAACCAGCACCGTGACGGCTGATGGGATCCTGACCCTGACGACCGACCTGCCCCGACAGGGCGTCTCGCTGTTCCGCATCGATTACTGATGCGGACACTGATCGCGCCCGCCGTCCTCCCCGGCGGGCGCGATCATTTTTCGACCAGTTCGATATAGCGCCGCTTGCTCGGCTGCAGGTGGTCGACGCAAAGCTGGGCGAGCACCCAGTTGTCGCGGCCCGACAGCATGTCGATCATGAGCTTGTGGTGGCTGTGCGAGATGTCGAGCGCTGCGCGGTCAGACATGGAATTGGCCCGCACCGGCAGGCTGTAGCGCATATAGAGCTCGATCGTCTGTACGAGATATTTGTTGCCGCAGGCGCCGAACAGCGTGAGGTGGAAGCGGTCGTTGGTCTCGTGCACGCCGCGCAGATAGCCGCTCTCTATATGCTCGCCATGCTCCTTATGGATCAGCAGCAGCGTCTCGATGAGGCTCCTTGGCGCCGGCAGCGGGATCAGCAGGGCCGCCTGGCGCTGGACCAGTTCGCGCACATCATAGATCTGGCGCACTTCGGAAGGCGTCAGCGAGCGGACAGTTGCGCCCTTGTTGCGCTCGCGGACGATGATGCCCATCTGCTCGAGCTGCACCAGAGCCTGCCGGACGAAATGGCGGGTCACGGGGAAGCGCGAGAGAAGCGAGTCCTCCGTCAGCCGCGCGCCCGGCGCGAGCCGCCCGAAGATGATGTCCTCCTCCAGCGCGCGGACGATACGAATATCCTCGTGCTCGCCGTCCAGTGAACCATCCAGATCGATCATCGATGCCATCCGCCTGTCCGGTTCATCCGGCCGCTACACCGCTCAACGCATCCGCGCCTCGAAGCCGCTGAGAGCATAAGCACCCTCGACCAGCCGCAGGGTCTCCAGATTGTCCTCCGGGCCAGTTTCAAACGCCGCGCCCGATCTCGTCTGTTCTACGAAGTGGCGGATCGCGGCGCCATAGGCAGCCTGATAGCTTTCGCCGGGATCAAAGGCTTCATGCAGTGGATGCTTGCCGACAAGGCGGAGGTCGGCGCCCTCCAGAAGGATTGTTCCCGCTGTCCCGTGAATGCAGAGGCGGTCGGCCGGCGCCGGCGGCGCGCCATGGACCGCCAGATTGCCGGAGATCGAAAGCGGCACGCCATCGCCGCGTCGGGCCAGCGTGAGAATGGCGCTGTCTTCGCCGATGATCTCGTCATTGCTCCGACCGAGCCGGGCCGCGACCAGGTCGAATTCGCCGAACAGAAAACGCAGCGTGTCAAGATGATGGATGAGCACTTCCATCACCAGCAGGCGATCGAGCGAGCGGAAGAAGGGCTGACGAACCAACGCCGGCCTCAAGCCATCGGGCCCGGGCAGCATGCCGCTTGAGTGAAATTCGAATCGGATCGAAACGATCTCGCCGATGAGATCTTCACGCAGCCAGGAGCCGAGCCGCCGATAATAGGGACGGAAGCGCCAGTTTTCATGCACCATCAGCGGCACGCGGCCCCTGGTCTCAGCGACCAGCGCCTCGGCCTCGGCGAGATCGACGCCGAGCGGCTTCTGGCAGAGCAGCGCCAGACCCCGTTCCGCGCCGGCTCGTATATGGGGCGCGTGATGCTGTCGCGGCGAACAGATGTCGAGGGCATCCAGTTCGGTCCCTTCGAGCATCGCCTCGATGGTGTCGAAGCGGGCTCCGATCCCGAAGGCCTCGGCGCGGGCAGCGGCCGCATCACGGTCGGGGTCGCAGATCGCGACCACCTCCGCCCCATCGACCGCCAACCAGCCCGGCAGGTGATATTGGGTCACCCACCCTGCGCCCACCATGCCCACCCGCACAATCCACTCCTGTCTTATCAATAATTTTGGCGCCGAACCGCACGCCTCCGCCATTCAAACTATAGCGCAGTTTACGCATTTAAAAGGGAAAAACTCGGGCGTGCGCCATCGTTGCACGAGAGTTCGCCTGATCATTATTGACAATAGTCGCCATGGCTGTAGGAATGGGCGCATGAGATCGCGGTGATCCGCGCGAGGGAGATCGAGGGTGACGCGCGGACTTCGCAGACGGCTGACGAGTTATGGCGACCAGGACTTTTCACTGTTCCTGCGCAAGGCCTTCATCAAGGCGATGGGCTATTCCGACGATGCCCTGGAGCGGCCGATCATCGGCATCGCCAACACCTATTCCGACTACAATCCCTGCCATGGCAATGTCATGCAGCTGATCGAAGCCGCCAAGCGCGGGATCATGCTGGCCGGCGGCATGCCCATGGTGTTTCCAACGATTTCGATTCACGAGAGTTTCGCGGCACCGACCTCGATGTTCCTTCGCAACCTGATGGCGATGGAGACGGAGGAGATGGTGCGTGCGCAGCCGATGGATGCCGTCGTGCTGATCGGTGGTTGCGACAAGACGATTCCGGCCCAGGTCATGGCCGCGGCTTCCAGCGAAGTGCCGGCGATCATCCTCCCGACCGGGCCGATGGAAACCGGACATCATCGCGGCGAGCGGCTCGGCGCCTGCACGGATTGCCGCCGTCTCTGGGGCCAGTACCGGGCCGGCCAGCTGGACGAGGCGGAGCTCGGCGAGATCAATGGCCGCCTCGCCAGTTCCGTCGGCACCTGCACCGTCATGGGCACCGCCAGCACGATGGCCTGCCTCGTCGAAGCCATGGGACTGGCGCTGCCGATGTCCGGATCGGCCCCCGCGACTTCGGCCGAGCGTATCCGCATCGCCGAGGAGACGGGCCGCGTCGCTGTCGCCATGGCCGAAGCCGGCGTGACGACGGCTGAAGTGCTGACCCCGGCGGCGCTGCGCAATGGCCTCGCCGTGCTGCAGGCGTTGGGCGGCTCGACCAATGCCGTCGTGCATCTGGCGGCGATCTATGGCCGGCTCGGCCGGCGGCTCGACATGGATGAGCTCGACGCCCTCGGCCGCGCCGTGCCGGTTCTGGTCGATCTGAAGCCATCCGGCGTCGCCTATATGGGCGAGTTCCACGCGGCTGGCGGCGTGCCGCGGCTTTTGTCGGAACTCACCGATGTCGTCGATCTTAAAGCGCCGCTTGCTTTCGGTGGCACGCTCGGCGACTGCGTGGCGAGCCTGCCGCCGCGCTATGAGCATCAGATCATCCGCAGCCGCGACAATCCCGTGTCGGCGGACGGTGCGCTCGCGGTGCTCTCGGGCAATCTGGCGCCGCGCGGCGCCGTCATCAAGCATTCGGCCGCCGACCCGAAACTGCAGGTCCATGAAGGCCGCGCGATCGTATTCGATTCGGTGCGCGACATGACCGAACGGCTCGACGACGAGACGCTGGGCATCGCCGCCGACGATGTGCTGGTGCTGCGCAATGCCGGGCCGCGCGGCGCGCCGGGCATGCCCGAAGCCGGCTATATCCCGATCCCGCGATATCTGGCGCGCCAGGGCGTCAAGGACATGGTGCGGATATCGGATGCGCGCATGAGCGGCACCGCCTTTGGCACGGTTATCCTGCATGTCATGCCGGAATCGGCGGCCGGAGGGCCGCTGGCCGCCGTCAAGACCGGCGACCGCATCCGCCTCGACGTACCGGCCCGGCGGATCGAGCTGCTGATCGAGCCCGAGGAACTGGAACGGCGCATGGCCGCGCTGCCCGCGCCAGCACCGTCGCCGGCGCGGGGCTATGCCCGCCTCTACGACCAGCATGTGCTGCAGGCCGACGAAGGCGCGGATTTCGATTTCCTGACGGGCCAGCCGCATGGCTGACGTCGAGGAAGCGCGGCTTTGCCTGCCGCCGCGCCCGCTTCGCAATCCCGGACAGTTGCGGCTGCCAGAGGGGACCTGCGACTGCCATCTGCATGTCTTTTCGGCCGGAGCGCCTCTGGCGAACCCGCGCAGCTATACGCCGCAAATGCTGGGGATCGAGGCGTGGCTGGCCGTCGCCGAAAGCTTCGGCATCGCGAGGGGCGTCGTGGTGCAGCCGAGCGTCTATGGTCTCGACAATCATGTCCTGCTTGACGCCCTCGCCGCCCATTCGGACCGCCTGCGCGGCGTTGTCGTCGTGGACGCAGCGATAAGCGACGAGGAACTCGATGCGCTCGACCGTTCCGGTGTCCGCGGCGTCCGCATCAATCTCCGCAACAAGGCCGGCATCGGCCTGGACGCGGCCGAGGCCTTGGCGCCCCGCATCCGCGCCCGCGGCTGGCACCTGCAATTCCAGGTCGGCCCCGACGAGATCGACAGCGTCGCCACATTGGCCATCCGCCACGATATCGGCGCCGTGATCGATCATCTTGCCTTCATGCCGCTCGATACGCCTGCACGGGCACTGGCAAGCCTCAAGCGCGCCCTCGACGATCGCCGCGTTCACGTCAAGATCTCGGCGCCTTATCGGCTCCTCGGCAGCGCCGATCCAGAGCGTTACGCCTCCGTTGTCGGCGCGCTCGCCGCGAGCCATCCGGACAGTCTGCTCTGGGGCAGTGACTGGCCGCATACGGAGCTGTTCGAGACCGTGCCAGAAGAAGACGACCTCATCGCCCTGGCGCTCGAAGCCCTGCCCGCCGCCGCGCATGGCCACGTGTTCGTCGACAACCCCGCCCGCCTCTATTGGACACGCTGACCGAAAGCCCGGAGCCAACCGATGCCGCTTCTGACCGAGGACGCCAAGGGCGTCTATGTCATCGCCGTTACGCCTTTCAAGGATGACGGTGCGATCGATACCGACAGCATCGACCGGATGGTCGACTTCTACGAGGGCGCGGGCGCGACCGGCCTGACCATCCTCGGCCAGCTCGGCGAGGCACCGAAACTGACGGCGGAGGAATCGCGGGCCGTCGCCCGCCGCGTCATCGACCGCGTTGCAGGCCGCCTCCCCGTGGTGGTCGGGGTGTCGGCGCCGGGTCTCGCGCCGATGCGCGAGCTTGCCGACCAGGTGATGGAAATGGGCGCGGCCGGCGTGATGGTCGCCCCGCCCTGGACGCTGAAGACCGACGACCAGATTTACGGCTATTACGCCTCGGTGGCGGAAGCGCTCGGCAAGACGCCCTTCGTCCTGCAGGATTATCCGCTGACGACCAATGTCTCCATCGCCGTCAAGGTGATCGACCGCATCGTCCGCGACCTTCCCACTTGCGTCATGCTCAAGCACGAAGACTGGCCGGGCCTTGCCAAGATCAGCGCGCTCCGGGCAACGAGCGACAAGGGCGAGACGAGGCGGATTTCGATCCTGTGCGGCAATGGCGGCCTGTTCCTGCCCGAGGAGATGGGGCGCGGCGCCGACGGCGCCATGACCGGCTTCTGCTACCCGGAAATGATGGTCGGCGTCGTCGAGGCCTATGGGCGCGGCGATGCGGAACGTGCGCATGACCTCTTTGATGCCTATCTTCCGTTGGCCCGCTACGAGCAGCAGCAGGGCATCGGTCTCGCCTGCCGCAAATATGTGCTGGCGAAGCGCGGCGTCATCGCGTCGGACAAGCAGCGGCGCCCCGGCTCGGCGCTTTCCAAGTTCGACGTCGCCGATATCGAAAGGCTGCTCGCGCGCCAGGGCCGGCGCCTCGAGGAGATTGCGGCATGAAGCTTGGTATCGAAGGCAAGCGGGCGCTGGTGCTCGGAGCCAGCAAGGGCCTGGGCGCAGCCGTCGCGGTCGCGCTCGCCAATGAGGGCGCCGAGGTCATCGGAGCCTCGCGCTCGACAGAGGCCATCGCGGCGCTCGAGCAGCGACTGCAGGCAGGCGCCACCGGCCATATCCGGGCCGAGCACCTCGACCTCGCCGATTCATCGTCCGTCCAGCAATTGATCGAGCGCTGCCTCGCGGCTGATGGCATCGACATTCTCGTCAACAATTCGGGCGGCCCGCCTCCCTCCGAGGCCAAGGACCTGACGCCGGAGGTGCTCGCAAAGCACTTTGCGACCATGGTCACGCCGCTCGTCACGATCAGCAATGCGCTGCTGCCTGGTATGATCAGCCGGCAATGGGGCCGGATCGTCACGCTGACCTCGTCCGGCGTCGAGGCACCGCTGCCGCGTCTTGCCCTCTCCAATGCGCTGCGCCAGGCGCTGGTCGGTTGGAGCAAGACGCTGGCCTCGGAGGTCGCGCCGCACAATGTCACGGTGAACGTTGTCGTCCAGGGCCGCATCCACACCGACCGGGTCGATGAACTCGATGAAGCCACGGCCAAGCGGCTCGGGCAGCCGGTCGAGACGGTTCGCGCGAATTCGATCGCCGCGATTCCGGCCGGACGTTATGGCAAGCCGGAAGAGCTCGGCGACCTCGTGGCCTTCCTCGCCAGCGACCGCGCGTCCTATATCACCGGTAGCCTCGTCCGCATTGATGGCGGCCTGCTGAAGTCGATCTGAGCAGGGGCCGCGTGAGTGCCGGCGCTTTGCCGGCGTCAGTCCTTGCCGAGCACGGCGCGGACGTCTTCATCGGCATGCTGCAACAGGACCTGCACGGCCTTGTGCGCGCGATCGGGATCGCGGGCACGAATGGCCTCGAAGACGTCCCGGTGCTCCTGCAGGCAGTGCTGGTGATGGAAGTTTGAGCTCGAAAGCTTGAAGCTCATCTGGAAATACTGGCGAAAGAGGTTGGCGAGCGGTGCCATGAACAGATTGTTCGAGGCGACATAAAGCGCGGTATGGAAGGCGACGTCGCCTTCGATCCACTTCGCGAAGTCGGCCTTTGCCTGCGACATCACTTCGAGCGCCGCTTCGAGCGCATAGAGTTGTTCGAGCGTCGCTCGCCGGGCGGCCTCGGCGGCGGCAGCGGGCTCGACCGCGCTCCGGAACGCGAACAGATGCTGCAGGATCGCATCGGCATCGTCGCTTTCCTGGATCCAGTTGAAGATATCCGGATCGAGGAAATTCCACTCCGCCGTCGGCAGCACCCAGGTGCCGATACCTGACCCCGTCCGCAGCAGACCCTTGGACGCGAGCAGCTTGACCGCCTCCCGCACCACGGTCCGGCTGACGCCGAAACGGCTGCAGAGTTCCGGCTCGGCGGGAATGAGATCGCCGACAGCCAGATGGCCGCCGACGATTTCGGTTCCGAGTGCGGTTGCAACGGTCAGATGCAGCCGGGAGCGCGACTGGCGAGTCGATCTGTCGAGGGTCGATGCATCCATGCGTCCGTTCACTCCGCGTTCCAAATTCCCTGCGTCAGACGCCGGCCTCGAGCGCCTGCGAGAGAATCGTCTGGCAAACGCGCATCGTCTTCACCGTGTCCCGGAAAGGGGACGAACAGCTGTCGGAGCCCGACTTCAGCGAATCGATGAACTCCCGATTCTTCGCCGCAAAGCCGCCGAAGACGAAGTTGTCATCGCTTCCGGCGGCCTCCTGCGTCGTCAGCGTCTCACCCTTGTAGTTGTTGTCGAGATAGAGCTTGCCTTCGGCTTCGACCTCGACATCCGCATAGCCGCCCTGGACATGCATCTGCGTGCGGAAAACACGCCGTCCGGATGCCCAGTTACAGACGACATAGCACGTCGCGCCGTTGTCGAAATGCAGTGTCGCACCGAACCAGTTGATATCGGGAACGCCGATGCGCCGGCACTCGCTCTCCACCTTCACCACTTCGCCACCACAGATCCAGCGCGCGGTGTCGATGGCGTGGGTGCCGTCGTCCATCATGCGGTCACGGGCAATCAGCATCGGTGTCACGTCGCATTTGAAGAACTCGACGACCCCATGGATGATTGGCCCCTTCTCGAGCAGTCGCGCCTTGATCTTTTGCAAGATCGGCGCCGTTCGCCGCTGGTGGCTGACCTGGGTGATCAATCCCTTCGAATCCGCGAGATAGGCCAGGGCCTCGGCCTGATGGGTCGTCAGCCCCATCGGCTTCTCGATATAGAGGTTGAAGCCGTTCGTGAGGCACCAGTGCCAGATCGGGTACATGATCTCAGGCTGACCGATGACATAGACGCCATCGGGGCGCAGATCGTTGAGGATGGTCTGGTAGTCGGTGTCGAGCGCCGTCAGAAAACGCGCCGAAGCGGGAATGCCGAAACGGTCGCAGGTCGTGTTGAGACGCTCCGCCCGCGTTTCGATCACACCGACGATCTCGACGTCGTCGAACGATGCCAGCGACGGATAATGGACATTGTTGGCCATGTTGCCGGCGCCGATGATGGCGATGCGCACCTTGCGGTCCGTGATCATGCTCTTGCTCTCCCTTGCCATCACCGTGCCCAGGCCGCGTCGACCAGGCCGCGCAGATAGGCGACATCGGTGGCGAGGAACGGCAGAACGTCGTCGCCCATGCGCTGCGGTTCGCCCTTCGGGTCGGTATATTCGCCCGGAAGCACGAAGATGCCGGTGAAGCCCCGCTTGTGCAGCTCCTGCACCAGCCCGGACCACGAATAGCCGCCGTGGCGGCCGGTGGTCCAATGTGTCCGGAACACCGCCTCGGCCTCTTCAGGTCCGTTGATGCGCTCGCGATAGGCGTTCTTGAAGTTGACGAGGTTCGGCATCCGCTCCCAGAGCAGATCGACCGACAATTCGGTTGGCTCGCCGGCGACCGCGCAATGCGCCATGTCGAGAATGGCGCAGACATGCTTCGGATCGAACGGCTCCATCAAGTGATAGAGGCCGATGGCGCTGCCGATGCAGTTGCCCGAATGGTTCTGGACGCCGATGCGGACGCCCGTCTCGTCAAGCAGCGGAATCAGCGCTTCATAAGCCGCCCGGCTCTGTCGGATCGTATCCGCGAAGCGGGCCTTGCCGAGATCGACGCCGACCATCGTGCGCAGGAGGTCGATGCCGTTGTCGCCGCAGGCCCGGATGATCGCTTCGTCGAGCGGCGCCGCCACGCTGCAGATCGACAGGCCGCGGCTCGCCACCACGCGCACCACCTCGGGAAGCGAGGTTGCCACTGTCTCCGGCGTGACCTGATAGCCGGGCCGGATCGGCAGCTCGATCGCCTCGACGCCCAGCGCCGCCATGCGGTCGGCGACGGCCTCGATGGCATCGTTCCACGGCTTGGTGAACACCGCCAGCTTGATGTCAGTCATCTCACTCTCCAGGAATCGCGGCCCAGCGGCCGCTTGTCGGTTCGGCCCGTCGGGCCCGGACCCCGCCACGAAGGCGAGGCAAATGTGCCTGCGTCAAACCATGCGCATCGACATGCCGCCGTCGATCGCCACGGTCTCGCCGGTGATGAAGTCATTCTCCGCGAGCTGGACGATCAGGGCGGCGACGTCCTCCGGCTTGCCCTCGCGGTGGAGCGGGATCCGGTTGGCCAGGTTGTTCTGGCGGGCCGTCTCGGTCATCGCATTCTGGAACGGTGTCCGGATGATGCCGGGCGCCGCGCAATTGACGCGGATATTCTCGTCGGCATGGTCGCGGGCAAGCGCCCTCGCCATCTGGATCAGCGAAGCCTTCACGACCTGATAGGCCACCGTGCCGGGACAGCCGCGCAGCGCCGCCGCCGACGACAGGAAGGTCACCGATCCGCCGGCCTTTGCGAGCTGGGGATGGGCGGCGCGGAACAGGTGAAAGGCGGAATGGACGTGAACCTGGAACGCATCGAGCCACGCCTCCTGGGTGATCTGCAGCGCCGTTCCGGGCGCCGGACCGCCTGCCGAATGCACGACGACATCCAGCCGCCCGAATGCGGCGACCGTTGCCTCGATCAGCGCCGGAGCGGTTGTCGGCAGCGCGATGTCCCCAGCGAAGAAAACGCAGCGGGCGCCCTTCGCCGCGCCCATGCGGTCGAGCTCGTCGAGCAGCTCTGGCCGCTCGCGGCGTGCGCTGATCGCGACATTGACGCCTTTCGCAAGCAGAGCGCGTGCTGTTGCAAGGCCAATTCCGGACGTGCCGCCCGTAACCACAGCCGTGGAACCCATGAGGTCAGGCAAAGTGAGGTCTCCATTCGATCTCGAGCGAGCCGGCCAGCGCCGGCATCACTTCTCGGCAAAGGCGGTCAAGCCCGAAACGATGTAGCGCTGGGCAAACAGGTATCCGATCACCACGGGCGTCACCGTGATCAGCGTGGCGGCGAACAGCGACGTGTAGGATGTCGCCTGCTCCGGTCCGAAGAAGGTGAAGAGGCCGACGCTCGCGACGGCGACGTTCTTGTTGCTGGCGATGACGAGCGGTACCAGGAATTCCGACCACGCCGAGACGAAGACCAGGAAGCCGGCGACCGACAGCCCGGGCAGGCTGAGCGGCATGATCACGCTCCAGAAGGTCCGCCATTTCGAACAGCCATCGATCGCGGCGGCTTCGTCGAGGGCGCGCGGCACGGTGTCGAAGAATCCCTTGAGCACCCAGATCGTGATCGGGATATGCGTTGCGGTATAGATCAGCACCAGACCGGTTAGCGTATTCAAAAGGCCGAGACTGCTCATGATCATGTAGTAGGGCACGATGTTCACTGTACTCGGGATCAACTGCAGCCCGAGCAGGCCGATCATCATCGCTTCCTTGCCCTGGAAGTCCCACCGGGACAGCGCATATGCGGCAAGGCCGCCAAGAAACAGCGTCAGCAACACCGTGAAGAATGCGACGACGATCGTATTCCAGATGTAGCGCCCGAATTCGAGCCGGGTGAAGATGTCGACGAAGTTCTGCAACGTCGGCGATCTCGGCCAGATCGTCGGCGGATAAGTGAACAATTCATTGGGATTCTTGAAACCGCCGAACAGCGCCCAGGACAGCGGCAGAATGATCGCGGCCGCCAGCACGGGATAGAAGATATAGGCGATCGGGCTCGGCTCCAGCGGGCGCCTCGCCCGGCCGCGCCAGAACGGCCGGCGGTTTGTCGCGACGGAAATATCAGCCACGTTCGGCCCTCCTGCGAGGCTTCAGAACCGAGAGGTAAAGGACGATCAGGACGAGGTTCGCGATCAGCATCACCGTGCCGATCGTCGCGCCATAGCTGATGTCCAGTTGCAGGAACGACTGCTTGTAAAGCGAGATCGCGATGAGTTCGGTCGCATTTCCCGGCCCGCCGCCGGTGAGCGCCAGGGGAATATCGAGGCTGTTCAACGCGCCACCCGTGCCCATGATCAGGCAGATGAGGATGATCGGCCGCAGCATCGGCACGGTGATGTAGCGAAAGCGTTGCCAGCGCGTGGCGCCGTCGATCGCGGCCGCCTCATAGACATCGCGCGGCAGTGTCTGCAGGCCGCCGAGAAGCACGATCACCGCGAAGGGAATGCCGCGCCACGTGCAGACGCCGATCAGGATCGCCATGGCCAGCGCCGGATCGGCGAACCAGGACATCTGGCCGATGCCGACCAGCGAGAGCAGATAATTGGCGATGCCGAGCCGGCTGCCGCCGAAGATCTGCGCGAAGACGAGCCCGACGACGACCGACGGCAGCACCCAGGGCAGGATGGTGATCGAGCGCATCAGCCGATAGCCGATCAGCCGCTGGTCGAGCAGGATCGCCACGGCGAGGCCGATAACGACCTGCAGGATCACCGAGGTCGCGACGAAGGTCAGCGTGTTGCGCGCGACCAGGCCGAGATCGTTCCATGTGAAGAAGCGGACATAGTTGTCCAGCCCGACGAAGGACGATCCGACATAGCCGAGGTTGAGGTTGGTGAGGCTGATATAGACGCCATAAAGGGCCGGGAACAAAGTCAGCGCGAGGACGAAGGCGACGCCCGGCAGAATGAAGAAGAAATAACCGTTGATCTGGAAGCGGTCGGCGCGACGGCGCGGGACGCGCGTCTGCAGCACGGCGGCACGATCGAGGTCAGTCATGATGATACCTCCGGGGCGGAGACACGGTGGTCTCCGCCCGCTCGATGGGCCTAGCGCCCCTTCTGACGCTCATATTCGGGCATCACGGCATCCCGGGCCGCCGCCACGGCATCGGCGGGCTTGACCTGGCCGCTGATCACGCCGGCGAGCTGTGCCGAGATCGCTGAGGAAATGGTGTTGTAGATCGGCACAGCGGGCCGGGTCTGCATCTCGCCGTCATACATCCGCTTGTAGCTTTGCATCATCGGATTGGTCGCGAAGAACGTGTTGTCCTTCCAGATCGAGTTCCGCACCGGCAGTGCGCCGAGCACTTCGTTCACCTGGCCCAAGTTCTGCGGCGACGTCATGAACTCGATGAATTTCCAGCCAGCCGCTGCTCTTTCCGGGTCCTTGGCCGTCAGCGCATAGGCGAAGCCGCCCAGAATGGTCACCGGCTTCTTGCCGTCGGGCATCGGATAAGGCGCGACGGCGAGATCGGTGGCGAGATCAGGCATCTCGCTCCACATCTGCTTGACGCCGGACGAGCTGAAGCCGATGGCAAAGGCTTCGCCGCCATAGAAGAAGGGCTTCAGGCCGTTCTCATCCATGGTGGTGACGTTGGTCGGCATGACACCGGCGACGGCCATATCGCGATACATCTGATAGACGTCGGCGAGATACTTCCCGTTGTCGCCCTCGAAGAAGACAGGCGCGCCCTTCTCGTCAACGAGCTTGCCGCCGAGTCCCCAGAAGATGCTGAGCATGTGCATCGTCGAGGGCTCTTCATTGGCCTTGGCGGGCACCATCTCGGCGCCGATGCCCTTTTCCTTCAGCGCTTTGCCGGCGGCCATGAACGCGTCGAACGTCGCCGGAAATTCCGTCAGTCCGGCGCTGGCGAGCATGCTCGGCCGGTAGAGGAGACCGCGCATGCCGGTCTGGAACATGATGCCGTAAGGCTTGCCGTTGATGGTCTCGGCCGCGATCACCGCCGGGTGAAAGTCGGTGCGATCGGCTTCGGGCCAGACCGCATCAAGCGGCTGCAGCACATTCGACTGCACCAGGCGCGCGATCCACTGGCCGTCGACGATCGCGACGTCGGGCAGCCCGTTCGAAGCGGCGACGGTCAGCAGCTTCTGAAGGCCCGCCGGACCCGGATCCAGAACTTCATAATTGAGCGTGATGTCGGGGTTCTGCTTCTGGAACTCCGCATAGAGCTTCTTGAAGAGATCCGCGCCCGGAATGAAGCCGGACGACGGCGAATAGACGGCCGGCGCAAAGACGTTCAGTTCGACCGCAGCAGCCTGGCCGGCCATCCAGAGCGGGCCAGCGGCCAAAGTCGCGGCGACGGCGATTGTGCCAATCCTTGAAAGCATGGGGTCCTCCTCCTCTCGGGCGCAGCATCATCGGCTCTTGTGCCGATCCGCCGTCTCTCTGCCCTGCCGCCGAAACTGACCCGCTGAAGACCATGCGTCAAGAACATAATATGTTTGACGAGAAAGATATGACGTATGATGTTGGCAACAGGTTCGGACTTTGGAGGAGAGCGAAGTGGCGGAATTGGCTTGCGCGCATTGCCGGGGCATCAACGAGGACAGGCTTTGGGCCGGTGACCTCTACCGGGTGGTCCTCGTGCATGAGACTGGCTTCGAAGGCTGGGCGCGAGTGATCTGGAACGAGCATGTCGCCGAGATCACCGATCTCCCGGCGCCGCAGCAGAGCATGGCTCTGCAAGCCGTTCTGGCGCTGGAGCGGGCCCTGCGGGCCGAACTCGCGCCCGACAAGATCAACATTGCGTCATTGGCAACGGGCATGCCGCATCTTCATGTGCACGTCATCCCGCGTTTCCGCGATGACCCGACATTCCCCGAGCCCGTCTGGCTGCCCGCGCAGCGCAGCAGCGCCCGGCAGCTTCCCGATGGATTCGCGGATCGGATGAAAAGTCGGCTGGCGGAGGAGCTCGGTCCGTCCCATCCGCTCTAAATCGGCGGTCTGCTCACGCCTCAGCGCGGCACCGTCAAGGTATCCACGCCGGCGCTCTCGTCAGTCTCGGGCGGCGGCGGCGGGACGCCGCGCTCGCGATAAGACTGCAGATCCGGGCTTCCCGCAGGGGTCGGATTGGCCTCCAGACGCGCGATATGGCGCTTCATCTCGGCAATCTCGCGGACCTGCGCATCGATGACGCGATCGGCGAGAACCCGAACCTCGGGGTCGCGGATATGAGCCTGCTCGCTGGTCATGATGGCGATCGAGTGGTGAGGAATCATGGCGCGCATGTAGGCGACGTCATCGACCGTCTCCTGACTGCGGACCAGCCACAGGGCACCCGCAAAGACGACGGCTGCGGCGGCGAGAATCGCGATATTGGCGGCGCGATTCCTGTACATGCCCCACATGAGGCCGAGCATGATGACCGCCATCACCGCGCCCATCACCAACGCCATCCACATCCGCGTCTGGCTGAATTCGATATGTTCGAGCGCATAGGTGTTCAGGTACATCAGCCCGAACATGACGACCGTCGACGTGACGATCATCGCTGCGAAACGGGTATAGCTCATCGGAAGCCTGCCTTTCGGTGACCAACCCGTTGGCTCGGACATGGTTTCCGTTCGAGAGCGGCTGAATCGAAGGCGCCTATAACGCCGGGTGCCGCCTTGATGTCACGCCAAAGGGCCTTGTCACCGTCGAAACGTTGAAGAAAGTGCCCATCGCTGCCCGACCCGGCGCATCCTGACGGCTAGGAGCGTCTCACCGCTGGCACATCCCATGAGGCGACCGGCGCCGCTATCACCGAAGACCACCGCCTCTCGCCGCCGTCCACATGGTCATCACCGCCGGGCCCGCAGATTTCGTCGTTGCCGTCAAGGCCCACGGTACAACCTTGACTGATGATAAATCTGGTCAGATCGTCGAGGCGTCGCTATCTCTTGGTCGGCCAGCGGCATATACGCAGAGATCCAGGCTGACCACGTTCCCAGGCCGCCCGCAAGACCAAGTTGCCCGTCTTGCGGTCGTTGAAGTTCCCGGTGCTAACGCTACCGCAAGAGGCATTCTGTGTGTCCATGGCGCCAGAACTGATACACAAGATCCTCATCGTCGACGACAGTTCGACCAACCGGCGCATCTATTCGAGCCTGGCGAAGCAGCTCGACTCCACGCTGGAGATCCGCGCTTTCGGGAATCCGCGCGAGGCCCTTGATTGGCTGGAAGAGAATACGGTCGATCTGATCATCACCGACTACAAGATGCCCGGCATTTCCGGTGCCGAGCTGACTGCAGCCGTTCGCAGCAACGCCCATAATCGTGACGCCCCGATCATCGTCATCACGGCCTACAATGATCATCAGTTTCGGGTGACGGCGCTTGAGGCCGGGGCGACGGACTTCCTGCTGAGCCCGGTGGACCATGTCGAATTCCTGGCGCGGGCCAAGAACCTGTTGAAACTCAGGATGCAGCAGCTCCTGCTGGCAAAGCGCGCCGACATCCTCGAGATCACCCTGAACGCAAAGGAGCAGCTGCTGCGGGAGAGCCGCGAGGCCCTTGCCCAGGTCATCGACACCGTGCCGGCCATGATCAGCGCAACAGATCGCGACGGCCGATGCGTCTTCGTCAACGCGCATCAGGCTGCGTTCCTCGGCAAGGCACCGGGCGATCTGGTCGGTCAGCCCATCGAGGCTCTCATGGGCGAGGAGCGGGCTCTCATCAGCCGCCGGCTCGACCAGTTGATTCTGAAGACAGGCCGGCCGATCTCGTCACGCCAGGAGGACGTCCTGGCGCCCAACGGCGAGAACCGAATCTATCTGACGAGCAAGGCCCCGCTCTACGATGGCAACGGCGAGATCGCGAGCGTTCTCTCCACATCGATCGACATCACCGATCAACGCTATGCAGAGCGGCGCCTGCTCCATCTGGCGAACCATGATCCCCTCACCGGTCTGCCCAACCGGCCGATGCTTCGTGACCATCTGCGGCGCGAACTGGCGCGGGGACGCAGGGGTGACCAGAATTTTGCGCTGCATTTCATCGATCTCGACCGGTTCAAGGCGGTCAACGATGCGCATGGCCATCATTGGGGCGACGAGTTGCTGCAGCGCGTCGCGGCCGCCCTTTCCGGCCTCGTTGGCGAACGTCATACGGTCGCGCGCCTCGGCGGCGACGAATTCGCCGTGCTCCAGTCCGATATCGACAGTGCGGAAGACGCAGGCCGGATGGCGCAGTCGATCCTCGACTTGCTGAACAGCGGCGACAGCAGCCCCTTTTCCCTGAATATCGGCGCCAGCATCGGCGTCACACTGGCGCCTCTCGACGGTACAGACCCGGATGAGCTGCTGAAGAACTCCGATCAGGCCATGTATCTCGCTAAGTCGCTCGGCGGCAGTACATGGCGCCTCTTCGCTGCCGATATGCGTCCGCGCGCGAGCGAGACAGCGTATTTCGAGACCGAACTGCGGGGCGCGCTCTCGCGCCAGGAATTCGTGCTGCATTATCAGCCGCAGATCGATCTCCACAGCAACAGGCTGGTCGGCGTGGAGGCCTTGTTGCGATGGCAGCATCCGCAGCGCGGCCTGTTGGCTCCCGGTTCATTCCTCAGTCTTGCTGAAGAGACCGGCCTCATCCTTTCGATCAATGAATGGGTTTTGAACGAAGCTTGCCGCCAGGGGGCTGCATGGGACAGATCAGGCCTTGGCGACCTGCGCGTCGCCGTCAACATGTCGCCCATCCAGTTCAAACGTCAGGGTGTAGAAACCCTCGTCAAGGAAGCCCTTCTCAAGAGCGGCATGCGGGCCACATCGCTCGAACTGGAGCTGACGGAAGGGATTCTGCTGGGGAACGACGAACAGATCGTCAAGCAGATGAGCATTCTCCGCTCGCTCGGGGTGACCCTGTCGGTGGATGATTTCGGTACAGGCTATTCATCGCTCGGCTATCTTCGCAGCTTCCCGCTGAATCGGCTCAAGATCGATCGATCCTTCGTGCAGGATCTCGGCAGCGATCCCAGCGCTTTGGCGATTGTCCGCACCATCATCGACCTCAGTCATATCCTGCATCTGCAGGTCCTAGCCGAAGGTGTCGAGACAGCGCCCCAGTTGCAGCTTCTGCGCGATGAAGGGTGCGACGAGGTTCAAGGCTATTATTTCAGCCGGCCCGTTCCGGCTGACGAACTGGCCGATTGGGCCGTACAGTTTGGCAGGAGGAACTCCGGACGGGGACAGGACCCGATGGAGAGCGAGCATGAGCGCATCGGCTAGAGTGCTCCAGCTGTTGGGCAAGCCGCTTCGATGGGCGGCCGCAAGACTCAAGGATCGGCCCGACAGCGAACATGAGATGAGCTTCAACCGGCTCGCTTTTGCGGCGGTCATCGTTGTCGTGCTGCTCGTCACGCGCCACACGGATGATCCTCCCTATGCATTGGGGGTGATGGCGCTCTACATCCCCCTTGCGATCGGCGTCCTCTGCCATATCCTGCTCTTTCCCGGAGTGTCACGGACCCGGCGCATCTTCGCCTTGCTGATGGACTGCGGCTTTCTTTCCTGGCAGTTGCATCTGGGAGCCGAAGTCGCTTCGCTCTTCTTTCCGATCTACCTCTGGATCATTTTCGGCAACGGATTCCGGTTCGGCTTGGCCTCGCTCGCAATCGCGATCCCGGTGGCGACGATCTCGTTCGGGATCGTCGTGCTGACGACCCCGTTCTGGTCCGAACAATGGCACCTCTCGGCCGGGTTGGTCGGCGGGCTTGTCATCCTGCCGGCCTATGCCGGCACGCTGATCCGCAAGCTCTCCCAGGCAACGGAGGCGGCCGAGGAGGCCAGCCAGGCCAAGAGCCTCTTCCTGGCAAGCGTCAGCCACGAATTGCGAACGCCGCTGACCGCGATCGTCGGCATGACGGGATTGTTGCGCGGCACCACGCTCGCAGCCGACCAGAGGGACATGGTCGAGACGGTAGACGTCGCGAGCCGTTCCCTGCAATCACTGATCAACAGTCTGCTCGACCTCTCGCGCATCGAGGCCGGACGCATGCCGGTCTCTAGCGAGGCTGTCGACCTCGTAGGGCTGCTTGTCGATGCGCGCCGACTGGTGGAAAGCCAGATCCGGGATAGGGACCTGAGTTTCGACATCCATGTCACGGCGCGTACGCCGCTGCATTTGCTCGGCAGCCGGCAACATCTGCACGAGATCCTGGTCAACCTTGTCGGCAATGCCGTGAAATTCACCCGCGACGGCGGCGTGACAATCGCGGTGGACGGCGAGCGACGGGACGACGGCAGCGTCAAACTGATGATGGAAATCTCCGACACCGGCATCGGCATCGCGCCAAAGGATCAGGCGCGGATCTTCGAGGATTTCACCCAGGCCAATCCCGGCATCATGAACCGGTTCGGTGGTACCGGCCTCGGCCTGGCCATCGCGCGACGGCTGGTGGTCCTGCTCGGCGGCTCGATCTCGGTCGAGAGCGTGCCTGGCGAAGGCAGCACCTTCCGTTTCGACATTCTCGCCACGGCGCTGCCGGACGAAGACATAGCTGTCGATCAGCCCTGGCGTGAACGTGGGGTGGTTCTCGTCTGCCGTGATACCGCACCGCTATTGGGCGTGCTGGCCACCCTCGATGAGCTTGGCGTCCTGCCGATGATCGCCGACCCCCGCATGGGGCCGGCGCGCATGTTCCCGCCGCAGGCCACCAACGCCGTTCGGCTCATCTTCGACGATCAAAGCGTCAATCTCCCGCTCTCACCTCCGAGCGCGTTCGGTCAGGCTCCGAAGGCCGTTCTGGTTCGGCCGCAGGCCACGTCGACCCTGCCAGATATGGCAATCCGCCGGCGCTACACCACGCTGCTTTCCGAGAACCCGACGGCGGCGGAGATGCGTCACGCGCTAATCCTGGCCTGCCGGCTTGTCGCCCCGGTGCAATCGGTTGCGCAGGCACTTCCGCCAGCGGCAATTCCGATCCGCCGGCCGCGCCGGGTTCTGCTGGCGGATGATAACCGCATCAACCAGCGGGTCTTCTCCCGCATCATCGAGGCTGCCGGCCATTCCGTGCGAATTGCGGAGTCCGGCGACCAGGCACTCGACCTTCTTGAGGAACGGGCCGATCAATTCGACATCGTGCTGATGGATTTCAACATGCCCGACACCGACGGGCTGGAGGCCACCAAGCTCTACCGCGTGACCGCCACGGGCGAGCGGCGGCTTCCCATCGTGGGCTTGACGGCCGACGCGACGGCTCTGAATGACAGCCGCTGGCGCGACGCCGGCATGGATGATTGTCTCATCAAGCCGGTGGAGCCCGCCGCATTGCTGGCCGTGATCGACGGCATGGCCCTTGACCGGCGGGAAAGCGGCAAGACCATCGCCATGCGGCCGATGGTCGTTCGCCCGCATGCCTCACCAAGCCTCGACGAGGTCGTGATCGAGAGGCTGCAAACACTCGGAAGCCCGGAATTCGTGATCGAATTGATGGAGGATTTTCTGGCAGACGCCGAAGTCATCCTGGAAAGGCTGATCAAGAGCGCAGCCGATGGCGATCTGGAGACCTTTCGCAGCGATGCCCATGCGCTGCTGAGCAGTTCTGCCAATATCGGCGCGGTCGGTATCGGCTCGATCTGTTCGAGTTGGCGAGACCTGCGCGGCGACGCATTGAGAGCGAGCGCCTCGGACTTCACGCGTCAGGCCCGTGCCGAACTCAAGCGGACTCAACGGGCCATGCGCGCCTATTCGGCGCGCGAAGCCGGCCTCGGATGAACCGTCGACGCGGCTGGATGCGGCGGGAGCGCATCCAGCCGTTTAGACGTCATTCAGCCGCCACGAGAGCGGGCGTTTGAGACTGAAGGTTCGCGAGCCGGCGGTTCTGCGCCGAGCAAAGCCGGTCCATCTTCCGGAGATCAGCCTCCGTCAGATTCAATGCCGCTTCAGCCCAGATGTCGACGACGTCGATCAGTTCGTCGAGCGTCACCGGATTGACGCGCCGCCGCGCCCGATACATGGCTTGGTGGGCGTTGTGCTTGCGGTTGTGGCGCGCGATGTAGTCAACCACAGCCGCTTGCCCCTCTCCGTCTTCCGCCAGGACATCGACGACACCCATCTCATAGAGTTCTTCGGCCGTGTGAATCCGGCCCGAGAGGATGAGCGCCTCCGCCTTGTCGCGGCTCATGCGCCGTGAAAGGAAGCTGTATGCGCCCATGCCCGGGAACATATTGAAGAGAATTTCGGGCAGACCCATCTTCGCGCTGCGCTCGGCAACGATCAGGTCGAAAGACAGGGCGTGCTCGAATCCGCCCCCGAGAGCATCGCCCTGAACCAATGCCATGGTCACGATCGGCGCGTCGAAAGCCACTGCATTGCGGTGGATGGCCTCTACGGCGACGTGACCGTAGTGCCGCATCGCCTCCAGGTCCCGGCTGCGGATCCGCTCGGCGAAATGACCGAGGTCACCGCCGAGATTGTAGATCCCGGGGACGGCGGAAGCCATGACAAACCACGAAAAGGGCGCGGCGGCCTGGTTCGGCAGATTGCCGAAGGCACGGGTGATGGCGCCCTGCATCCTGCTGATATCGTTCATCAATTCATGGGTGTAGGAGGGCTTGTCCACCGGATCCATGAAGCACCAGCAGGTCGCTTCACGCGTATCGATGCTGAGTTGAAGGTTGTCATAGCCGAGATCGTTGATCGCCCGCACAGCCTGGGCCGTCGCCAGGTGCTGTTGCTCAGCTCTGATTTCGTTCAGTACAATTGGCTCGTTCTTCGCCAGGATTGCAGACATCTGCTCTTTCCATCTTCTGATTGAGGGAACCGCGTTCACACTGTGGAGGCTTGCCGGCATTACGGCCAGCAGATTGGCCTCAAGAGACATTACGATAAGTAGAAACGACGAACACGCGGTTACGAGCCGGGCGCGAAGGCCGTTTCAACGCCTTGTGACCCGCACCGGTCGCAAGCGTGCATCCGACATCGAGACAATATATATCTCTCTTTTTGCCTCCCGTATTTTCCGAATATTTTATGATTTAATCGACATGATTGAATGCCAATTGCAGTTTAATTTGAAGTCGAATTATATTAATGTTCTTTTAGCCTTGGCGCCGTTTAAGCTGATACTTATTATTGTGATGATAATATGAAATACTCTCTGGTGCGGACAAGCATTCGGGATCCATCTGTCTCGTCCGAGGTGGCGATGATGGCCCCGGTTCGGATCGGCAATCTTCGAGCGAGGATGCGGGCGGCTGCTGCAGGAGGCCATCGACGCGATCGACTTCGTCGCGGCCCAGCGTAGATGCCACCGTGGCGATGATCTGTTTTCGATGTGCGCAGCAGGACAGCAATGACCTTGCTCGCCGCAAGAGCCTATGCGTCTCGCGTGCCCGCCGAATGCCCGGCCCCACCATGGACGAGCGTCAAGAGGCGAGGCTCATCGAGCGGCTTTGGATCGCCAGCTGAGGCGACCGATCGACCCGCTAAGGGTTTCATGAACTCTGGACGCGGCCCGCGCATCACTGATGGATCGTCACGTCTTCCAGACGGCGCGGCAATCGGACAGCGGCGAGGAAGGTGAGCGCGTGAAGCCCGCAGAGCAGCAGGAACACCCAGGCATAGGCGGTCGAGACCGCGTGTCCCGCCACCTGCGGTCCGATCTTCCATGCGAGGAAGGATGCACAGAGTGTCGTCAGCGTCGGACCGCCGAGACGCTGAACGATGTTGAGCGAGGTCGTCGCCATCGGCAGGTTCTGCCGGCTGACCGACGTATAGGCGGCAGTCATTGATGGCAATCCGACGCCGCTCATACCCATGCCCCGGAAAAAGAGCGCAGGCATGAGGACGAACAACGCGAAGCCGTGAGTGGCGAGATAGAGGAACGGCGTCGTGGCGACGAATGTCAGCAGCGCGCCGCCAGCGGATACGCGGCGGATGCCGAAACGTTCGGTCAGCGTGCCCATCAAGGGATAGGTGACCATCATTCCAAGTCCGATTGGCGCAAGCATCCAGCCCATTTCACCCGGCGTGCGGCCGCATGCCTGGATCAGAAAGGCTGGAATGAGCATCTGTCCCGCGAACTGGACGCCGTTCGATAGAAACTGCGTCGTGGCGGCGGTCGAGAAGACTTTGCCCTTGAACAGCCGGATATCGACCAGCGCGTCACTGCCTTTTCGCCGAGCCGTACAGAGAAAGGCAGCCATCATGACGACACCGGCCACAAGAATCATGCGACCCGTCGTCTGGCTGATCTTGTCCGAGCCATAGAGAAACAGCGTCAGCCCCGGCGAGAGCAACGCAAGACCCAGCCAGTCCAGTTGCCTTCGCGTCGCCTTGTCCCGGTCCGACGGCAGAAACAGGATCGCCAGCAGGATCGCGAGCGCCCCGAACGGCAGGTTGACGAGGAAGAGCCAGCGCCATGACGCATATTGCAGGATGGCGCCGGCGATGACGGGACCAAGGACCGGCGCCAACAGGACCGGCAGCACCATATAGCCAACCACGCGCGCCATCTGCTTGCCGGCCGCCCGAGCGATCATCATCTGCGCCATGGGGGCGAGCAGACCACCACTGATGCCCTGCAGGACGCGGAACACGATCAGGGAATTCGCCGACCAGGCGGCCGCGCATAATGCCGAAGACAGCGCGAAACCGGCGAAGCACCAGAGATAAAGCGCCTTCGCTCCAATGCGGTCGACCAGCCATCCATTCAGCGGCAGGACAAGGGTGAGAGCCAGAAGGTAGCCGCTCGTGACCCACTGGATCGTACCAAGGCTGGCGTGCAGATCCGCGGCAAGGTTCGACAGGGAGATATTGACGATCGTTGCGTCGAGCTGGGCGAGCAATCCACCGAACAATGCAACGGTCGCGATCTTCCAGACGGACGGATCGAGCCGATCGGAGTCCGGGCGCTCGTGTTGGCGACGGCCGCGTCGGGTTGGGGATCGCGGGGACCCTCGGGCATGCGCCAGATCCTTGTCAGGAGCCCGCGGGGGCGTTGCCACCGTGGAAACGCCCGAACAGACGCGCGGACGTCAGGCTGATCAGCAGCACGCCCGCGCCAACGGCGATGGCCTGATCGGCCGCGCGAAGGTCAAAGTCTCCAACGCGGGCGATCAGAAGATATGCGATGACGAAGTTTGCCAGTCCCCAAAGCACGTTCACAGTCGAGGACGAGAGACCCTCGCCCGAAGGCCTGGCAAAAGGGCTCTGAAACGGCCGTCCCATCACGCCGCTGACGAAATGCGGCACCGCATTGGCGAGGAAGGCACCACCGAACAGGTAGGATATGTCATGGAGCCAGTTCATGGTCAGGCACCCCTTGGCAAAAGATCGATGATCTCCTGCGCGGTCCCCGTCTCTCCTATCCTCGGGAAAACACGCGTCACGCTCCAGGCATGGGCGTCGGCATGAACATCGGTCATGGCGTCGGTGGCGAGCGTGACATTGAAGCCGAGCTCATAGGCCTGGCGCGCGGTCACTTCGACGCCATTGCTGGTGGCAACACCGACGACCACGACCTGCGTGACCTCCCGCGATCTCAGATAAGCCTCAAGATCGGTCCGGGTGAAGGCGCCGGGTGTGTGCTTTGTCACGCCGTGATCTTGTGGCTGCCGGTTTAGTTCGGGAATGAGATCGGTCCACCCAGCCGGAAAGTCTCGCAGGGCTCTCGGCTGTTCCGTCCGGCCCGGCGCCATGCCGGCAACATTGACCAGCACAACCGGCAGGCCCCGTTCGCGAAAGGCGGCAGCCAAGGCGCTGGCGCGTTCGACGATGTCCTTGATCGGATGTGCAATGCCCGGCAGCGCAACGATGCCGTTCTGAAGATCGACGACAAGGAGCGCGGTCTTGGGGTCGAGCGATGTCACGGTCATTGGGATTCCTTTCGGTCACACGGCGAGGAACGTCACGAACCGCTCAGGCCGCGGATGATGCTGGAGGCAGAGAGCAGGGTTTGTCGTTCGGCCTGATGGAGCTTTTCCACGGCCGACAACAACCATTCATGCTTTGCCGTGCTCCTTTTTCGCCTCGCCTCGGCACCCGCGGGCGTCAGCGAAAACAGGATCTGGCGGCCGTCCGTTGGATGAGGACTGCGTTCGACCAGGCGCTCCTCTTCGAGGCCGGCCAGGATCGTGCTCATCGACTGGGGCTTCATCGCTTGCGTGCGCGCAAGATCGGCGTTGGTCATGCCGCCCGCCTCCTCCAGCATGGCGAGAGCGGCAGTCTGTGAGAGATTGAGACCGCCCGGATTTGCCTCGGCCCGGAGTTGGCGGATGAGATGGCCAATGGCCTGCGTCAGAGCGGGAACGACCGTTTCGGCTGATATCGGGCTGTCAGGTTTGCTGCTCATGGCCTATGCATAGCATATCATCAGTCAAACTGGCAAGTTCAACTGACAATATGGCGCACGGGCGCACTCCGGCGCTGATCGGCTGGCGGCAAGCATGGACCGTCAGCCCATGGATGCGCAGCACCGCCGTGGACCATGGGCGCGCCTAGGTGAACCCTGTGCTACTCGGTTGGAATTGGCGAGCGAGACGCGTTCAGCCAAGCATGGCCCGGCCTCTCACCAACGGTTGATCGGCAAGATGTACATCTGGGCAATCTGCATGTGTGGCGGCTGCGACAGGGCGAACATCACCGAGCGCGCGATATCTTCCGGCTCCAGCGCGACCTTGTAGCGCTCGAAATATTCGCGCTCCACCTGCTCATCGCCGCGATGGCGCTTCCGGATGATGTTGGTGCGCGTCAGGCCGGGCAGGATCTCGGTGACGCGGATCGCGGTTTCGGCAAGATCGCCGCGCAGCACATCGGTGAACGCACGGATGCCGGCCTTGGACGCGGTATAGGCGGCCATGTCCGGCACCAGGCGAATGGCGCTGATCGAGCTCATATTGACGATGTCGCCGCGGTTGCATGCCACCATCTGCGGAAGGATGGCGCGGGTCACCCGCATCGTGCCTGCGAGATTGGTGTCGATGATGTTCGACCAGTCGTCGGCCGAGCCGATGTCGAAACGCGTGCGTCCGCCAATGTCGTGGCCCGCATTGTTGACCAGCACATCAATCGGCTGAATCGCCGCCGGAATCCGATCGAGCAGGCCATCGACGGTTGGCTTGTCGGTCACGTCGAGGCGGAGCGGGAATACCAGATCCGCCCCGAACTCCGCCGCCAATTGCCCGACGCTCGCCTCATCGATGTCCGCAGCGACCAAACGGTAGCCGGCCTGCACGAGCGCTGTTGCGATCGCCCGGCCTATGCCGCTGCCGGCTCCCGTCACAAGCGCGGTTCTGACCTCATCTGCCATAGCGTTTCTCGCCTCGCTCCCTTGCGTTGATTTGCAGCGCTGCATCCAGCGGCCATGGCCCCTGCGGTGGAATGGCCGAGGCAAACATAACTGATATCCGTATCGAGCCATTTCGCCCGGATCGGGAAATGGCAATGCTCCTGACAAGACAAAAAACGTCGGGGAAGCGGATCAGGGATGGCCTTGGATCGAGGAGGCGGTCGTTCTGCCGGACGTATGGCGGCAGTCAGGCTGAGGCTTACGCAGGAAGGCGTCGTGTTCCTCCTGGCGTTGGTCCTGTTCGTCATCTTCGCGGTGACGCTCGACAGGTTCCTGACGGCCGGCAATCTTGTGGCGCTGGTGCGCAGCGTCGCCATTCTCGGCATTCTCGGTCTCGGCATGGGGCTCGTGGTCATCGGCCGGGGCATCGACCTCGCCATGGTCGCGACCATGGTTGTTTCGGTCTCATGGAGCCTGGCGCTCGCCGATACCGGTCTGCCGCTCGGCACAGCGCTCCTCATCGGCCTCGTCTTTGCGATCGTCGTCGGGCTGGCCAGCGGAATCCTCATCGCCTACGCCACCATTCCTGCCATCTTCACGACGCTGGCGATGGGCCTGATCGTCTATGGCAGCGGCCGGGCCTGGCTGTTCCAGGTCGATGTCCAGAACACGCCAGCCAGCTCCGAGTTCTTCGACTTCCTCGCCCGCGCGACGATCTTCGGCGTGCCGATGATGATCGTCGCCTTCGCGGCACTGGCGCTGCTGGTTTGGGCGCTGCTCAAATGGACCCGCTTCGGCCGCTTCGTCTACGCGACGGGCGACAATCCGTCGGCGGCCCGCGTCGCCGGCATCCCGACGCGCCTGCTCGTCGTCGCGCAATATGTGATCACCGCGATCATCGCCTATCTGGCCGGCCTGATCATGGCAGCCGCCAATTCCGGCATGAGCACCCGCGTCTACAACTCCACCATGATCTACGACGTGCTGCTCGTCGTGGTGCTCGGCGGCATCGGCCTCAGTGGCGGGCGCGGCGGGGTGCGCAACGTGCTCGTGGGCACGCTTCTGGTCGGCATCCTGCTCAACGGCATGACGATCTTCGACATTGCCTACACCCAGCAGAACCTGATCAAGAGCGTCATCCTGCTCATCGCCATCATCATCGACAGCATCGTCAACCCGCGTGACGAGCAGACAGCGCAACAAGAACAAGGCGACATCTGACGTCACGGGCGGAAATACAACAATAAAGGGAGGACTATCATGAAATGGATGAAGCTTCTGCCGGCAGCCCTTGCTGTCGCCTGTCTCGCCACTGTCGCGCATGCCGAGGAAAAGGGTCTCGATAACCACGTCAAGCGCGACCCCTATTATGAGGGCCTGAAAGGCAAGAAGGTTGTCTTCGTGCCGCTCGCCATGGGCTTCGACCTGACCGAAGGTTGGGCAGCAATCATGCGCAAGCAGGCCGCCGACCTCGGCTACAGCTTCGAGATCCGTGATCCGAACTGGAGCACGGATGCCGGGACGCGGGCGATCACATCGATCATCGCCGAGAAGCCGGACCTCGCGATCATCCACAATCCGGACCTCCAGTCCTATGCCCGCCTCGAGCAGCGCATGGTCCAGGCCGGCATCAAGGTGCTGCAGGTCAATCTCGAAGCGACCGTACCGACCGACTATTATGTCGGCGCCGACTGGGTGAAGGTCGGCCTGATCGAGGCCGAGGCGCTCGTCAAGAAGTGCGGCACGGGCAGCGGCACGTCGGGCAAGGTCGCCATCCTCGAAGGCCAGCCGACCGCTGCCTCCAACCTCTACGAACTCTACGCCTACTATCACGTCTTCGGGCAGGATCCGGCGATCAAGATCGTCGCCGACCAGGCTGCGACCTACGATCCGGCCAAGGCACGCGCCATCACGGAAACGGTGCTGCAGCAGCATCCGGACCTCTGCGGCATCGTCGGCAACTGGGACAACCAGGACGTCGGCGCGGGCGCGGCGGTGGCGGCGGCCGGCAAGTCGGACCAGGTCTACATCGTCACCTCGGGCGGCGGCAGCAAGACGGGCTGCGACAATATCGAGAAGGGCCTGCTCGACCTGATCGTCAGCTATGACGTGCCCTTGCAGGGCGACGCGCTCAACCAGGCGATCGTGCAATTGCTTCTCTCGCCGGCCAAGGCGGGCGAGATCAAGTCGACCTATTTCACGCCGCTCACGCTCCAGACCAAGGACACCATCTCGCCGCGCAGCTGCTGGACCTTGGACCAGCTCAAGTAAGTACAGCGGGCGACAAGCGATCCGACAATGGCCAATCATAAAAAACTGTTTGTCGGGCTTCGCTCCCGGCTTCTCCCCGAGCATCTGCTCGGGGAGTTGTTGACCAAGCGCTGGATCGACAATGTCGTCCCGTTCTTCGCGCTCATCATCGCGATCGCGGTCTTCGGAACGCTGATCCCGGACTTCTTCTCCGCTTCGAGCCTTTCGGATTTCGGCCGGCAGATCGCCGAGTTCGGTCTGATCGTGCTCGGTCTGTCGATCGTCATGCTATCGGGCGGCATCGATCTCTCGGTGGCGTCGATCTTCACGCTGTCGGTGCTGGCCTCGCTGATCGGTACGAATGTCGAGGCATGGCCGACGCCGCTCGTCATCCTCGTCACGCTGGCACTCGGTGCCTTTTGTGGCGCGATCAACGGCTATCTCGTCGGCTATCTGCGGCTCCGTGCGTTCCTGACGACGCTCGTGACGCTGATGATCTTCCGCTCGATCTATGACCTCCTGTTCCTCAGCAAGTCGACGGCGATCATCTCGGGCCTCCCGGATTCCGAGCTGCTGTTCTTCATTGGCGAGGGAACCGTCTTCGGCATCCCGTTCTCGCTCCTCGTCGCTGCCCTGATTGCGATCGTCTGGCATGTCGTGCTTTCACGCATGCGCCCGGGCTGGCGTCTGACGGCTGTCGGCGGCGCCCGCCGCTCGGCCCACAATGCCGGCATCAAGGTGCGGCGCACGGTGTTCTTCGCCTATGTCTGGTCCGGTCTGCTCTGCTCGATCGCCGGATTCCTGTTCGCGGCGCGGCTCGGCTCGACGGGCGCCGATACCGGTGTCGGGCTTGAGGTTTCCGCGCTGACCGCGGCCGTGCTCGGCGGCAGTTCGATCGGCGGTGGACGTGGCTCCGTCGCCAAGGCGGTCATGGGCGCAGCCCTTGTCCTGCTCCTCACCAACAGCCTCGTCAATCTCGGCGTCAGCGGTCCCGTCACCTCGACCATTCTCGGCGCGGTGCTGCTGTTCTCCGTGTTCATCGACATGCGCTGGATGCGGCAGCGCAGCCGGTTGCTCGCCAAGGTCTATGTCTCGCCGGTCCATCTGGCGCTGCCCCCAGCGCCGGACACCACGGCGCCGGGTTCGCCCTATGCGCTCAACGACAAACTGCGCACGGTCGAGATCATCGGCCTCGGCGAGATCGAGGGGCCGGAGGATGTCATCCTCGACCGCGACGATAATCTCTATTGCGGCACCCGTCTCGGTGACATCGTCCGCTTTTTCGGGCCGGACCACACGCGCAGCGAGGTCTTCGCTCATATCGGCGGCCATCCGCTCGGCATGGCATTCGACCGGGCGGGCAACCTCCTCGTCTGCATCGGCGGCATGGGGCTCTACCAGGTCGCGCCCGACAAGACAGTGACCAAGCTGACCGACGAGACCAATCGCAGCCTCTTCTCGGTGGTCGATGATTCCCGGCTGCGCCTCGCCGACGATCTCGATATCGCGCCCGATGGCCGCGTCTTCTTCAGCGAGGCGACGATCCGCTACGAGCAGGAGGACTGGGCGACGGACGCGCTCGAGAGTCGAGCGAGTGGCCGGATGATCGTCTATGATCCGAAGCGCAACACGACGCGCACCGACATTCCGAAGCTGGTCTTCGCCAATGGCGTCTGCATGTGCCGCGACGGCCAGTCGTTCCTGTTTGCCGAGAGTTGGACCTGCAGCATCAGCCGCTACTGGTTCAACGGCCCGAAGAAGGGCAGCATCGAGCGCATCATTTCCGACCTGCCCGGCTATCCCGACAACATCAACCGTGCATCCGATGGAAATTACTGGATGGCACTGCTTGGCATGCGCACGCCGGCGCTTGACCTTGCCATGCGCATGCCTGGCTTCCGCCGCCGCATGGCGCGCCGGGTCGCCCCAGACCAGTGGCTCTTCCCGAACATCAACACCGGCTGCGTGGTGAAGTTCAGCGATACCGGCGAAATCCTGGAAAGCCTCTGGGATCTCGGCGGCGAGAACCATCCGATGATCACCTCGATGCGCGAGCATCGCGGCTGGCTCTATCTCGGTGGCGTCTCCAACAACCGGATCGGCCGCTACCGCATTCCCGGCGCCAATCCAGACTGGTGCGCGCAGGACGACTATTGGGGGCCGAGCCGATGATTTCCGCGCTCAAGCGAGCCTATGCCGAATTTCGCGGCTTCGATATCGATGGCCGCGCCATCCTGCCGATGGAAGGTCCACTCAAGCCGAACACCGCGCTCGACGATGCGGCCGTGGCTCTGAAACTGCCCGATATCGACAATCTGGTCGCGATATCCGGCGGGCTGGTCTGCTCGACCGGCGCCGAACTTCTGACGCTGGAACTCAGAGCCGATCCCGCCCGCAGGACGCCTGGCCTCGCCATCGCGGCGCGACAGACGCTGAGCGGGCCAATCTCGGCCATCGCCTCCGACGGAAGCGACGCGCTCGCTATCGGCATCGACGGCGCGGGCATCACGATCCTCGGCGGCCGGCATGACGGCACGATGATGCGCGAGGCCGGCGGCACGGCGCTGCGCTGTCCGACCGCAGTCCTGTTCGCCGGCGCCGATGTTCTGATCGTTGCGAACGGCTCGAACACGGTGAAGGCCTCGGACTGGAAGCGCGACCTGATGGGGCGCGGCAGGAGTGGCAGCGTCTGGCGGATTGAGTTGACCTCGGGGCGCGCGACGTTGATCGGCCGCGACCTCGCTTTTCCATCGGGACTGGCAGCCTCCGGCGACGACATTCTGGTCTCCGAGGCCTGGCGCCACAGGGTGGTGGCGTTTGGCGGCGGCCGGACGGATGCGGAGGTTCGGCTGGAGGATCTTCCTGCCTATCCGAGCCGCATCGTTCCGACGGCCGGCGGATTCTGGCTCTCGCTCTTCGCGCCGCGGAACGCGCTGGTCGAATTCGTGCTGACCGAAGACGACTATCGGAAGGAAATGATCGAGACGATCGATCCCGCCTATTGGATCGCACCGGCGCTGATGAGTGGCCGCAGCTTCCTGGAGCCGATCCAGGGCGGGGCCCGAAAGAAGCTCAACATGCTGAAGCCATGGTCGCCGAGCTGGTCCTATGGCCTCGTTGCGCTTTGTGACGAACGCATGCGGCCGCGCGCCAGCTGGCACAGCCGCGCCGATGGCCAAGTCCATGGCGTCACCTCGCTTGCCGAGCGCGCCGGCATTCTCTTCGTCGGTGCGAAAGGCGCGGGTGCCATCGTCGCGCTGGAGCCGGCTCGCATGACGGAGCGCCCCCTATGACTGCCTTCATCGAACTTCGCCGGGCGACCAAGGAGTTTCGTGGCATCCCCGCCTTCAAGGATGTCGACCTGACCCTCGAGCAGGGCGAAATCCACGCCATCGTCGGCGAGAACGGCGCCGGCAAGTCGACGCTCACCAAGATCCTGGCCGGCGTCTATCCGCTGACCGCAGGGGAGATGCTGGTAGACGGCAAGCCGGTGAAGCTCGCCTCGCCGGCGGAGGCTCTGGCATCCGGCATAGCCATGGTCTTCCAGGAGACCAATCTCGTGCCCTCGATGACGGTGGCGCAGAACATATATCTCGGCGACGAAAAGTTCTTCAACCGGCTGCGGAGCCTTTACATCCAGGCGCAGCGCTTCCTGCTGTCGCTCAACTTCTATGTCGATCCGATGGCGCTTGTCTCGTCGCTCGGCGCCGGCAAGAAGCAGATGGTGGAGATCGCCCGCGCCGTGCATCACCATGCGCGCCTCATCATCTTCGACGAGCCGACGGCGACGCTGACGCCGGAAGAAAAGTTCCACTTCTTCAACCTTGCCCGGCGCCTCAAGGAACAGGGCATGACCATCGTCTTCATCAGCCACGCGCTGGAGGAGGCCTTGATGCTCTCGGATCGCATCACAGTGCTCCGCGACGGCGAGGTGGTGGTCACCGACAAGACAGAAAACTTCGACCGGGAGCGCATCATCCAGGCCATGGTCGGCCGCACGCTTTCGGGCGAACTCTACAACAAAGCCGGCGGGCGCACGCCGCGGCCCTACGGCGAGAAGGTGCTGAGCATCGAGAACATCTCGATGGGCAATACCGTGCGCAACACCTCGTTTTCGGTCTATGCCGGCCAGGTGACCGGGCTGTTCGGACTGGTCGGGTCGGGACGGACCGAGACGATGAAGATCGTCGCCGGCGTGCTGAAGCGTGACTTCTTCCACGGCGGCAGCATTCGTCTGAACCGCCGGCCGGTGCGCTATGCGACGCCGCGTCCGGCCGTGCTCGACGGCATCGTCTACGTGACGGAGGATCGCAAGGTCGAGGGCTTCTTCGAGACGATGTCGATCGCCGGCAACGTTCAGGTCGGCAAGCTCGCCAAGGGCTATAATCCGCTCGCGGTCGTTTCCATGGCCGAGGCGCGTGATCTGGCCAAGGAGTGGTCGGCCCGTCTCGGCGTCAGGGCCATCGACGCGAATGCCCGCATCATCGAGCTCTCCGGCGGTAACCAGCAGAAGGTGGTCATCGCCAAGGCGCTCGTGCAAGCGCCGAAGCTCGTGATCCTCGACGAACCGACCCGCGGCGTCGATGTCGGCACGATCGTCGAGATCCACAACTTCATCAACCAGCTCGCCGACAGCGGCATCGCCGTCGTGATGATCTCGTCCTATCTGCCGGAGGTGCTCGCGCTCTCCGACCGCATCCTGATCTACCGGCAGGGCCGCGTCGTCGAGGAAATGGCGCCGGCCGAGGCGACCGAAGCGCGGATTATGTACGCCGCGGTCCATTGACCGCGGCGACAGGCGAGGTTTTCAGGCGGGAAGCCGGCTCGGCGGAACGTCGAGACGCACCGCGATCCCCTCGAGGTCTGGCCGGGCCGCCGGATAGAGTTGCATCACCAGTGGATCATGGCCGGGGATGATGTGCTCGGGCGTCGGCGCGAGCTGACGCACCCGGTCATAGCCCTCGATGGTATCGCCGATGTGAAACGCCGTGGTGAACGGCCGGCCGGTATCCATGTTCTCGAAGTAATGCGTGGCATCGGACGCCAGCACCACGCGGCCTCGCGCCGTGTTGACCGTCACGAACTGCAGACCGGCCGAATGGCCGCCAACCAGATGGACGCCAATGCCGGGCGCAAGCTCTGCGTCGCCGTTATAGAAGCGCACGCGGCCGGCATAGTTCAAGCGCACGACACCGACGACATCGTCGACCTCGAACGCATGGTTGAGGAAGGGATGGCGCATGTATTTGCCGGTGGCATAAGTCAGCTCCGGTTCCTGAAGGTGGAATTTTGCCCTAGGGAAGCGATCGAAATTGCCGACATGATCATAGTGCAGATGTGTCAGGATGACGTCTTCGACATCGTCCGCATCGATGCCGAACAGCTTGAGCGCGTCGACGGGATTGCGGAGATAGGTCCGTTTGCGCTCGGCCGATACTTCCTCGGTGAAGCCGCAATCGACGACATAGTGCTTGCCGTTGCCGATGATGAGCCAGAAGAAATAGTCCATCGGCATCGGCCCGTCATGCGGGTCTCCGCCGATGAAATTGTCCTGGCGACGGCCCGCCCGCGTTGCATAGCGGATGGCGTAGACCTCGTAGACCGGAAGATCCATGTCAGGCCACGCGCGTCAGGCGCATCAGCGCGCCGACATCATCCGTGCTGTCGAGGCTGTCGACCGCGGCCGCGAGGGCCGCCGCTTTCTCCGCCCCGATCGCCTCGGTGGCCGCAATGTCGAAGCGGCGGCGGATCAACGCCAGATCGGCGGGAATGACATCGGGCAGACGACGGGAAAGGCGGCGGCCGTCCTTCATCTCGACGACGACCTCGGCACCCTGCCTGGCGGGGAACGCGGCCGTCAATTCCGGGTCGACCTCTGCAGTGACCAGGGCCGCGAGCCTGAGAAGCGCAGGGTCGTCGAGATGCTGATAGCTGGTCTCGTCGATCTGCTTGCCGAGGATGGCACTTGCCACGGCATAGTGGATGCTCATTTTCGCCTGCAGGATGCGCGAGAAGGGGCCGGCATAGTCGCAGCCGGGATAGGCCTTGGCCGCCTGTGTCACCTTGGCGATGATCGAAACCACCTCACCGGGATCGATATCCTCGGCATTGGCGAGCGCGAGTGCGGCAAGGCTTGGTGTCTGCGCGAAATTGCAGACCGGCGCCGGCTTGAAGAACACCGACATGATCTCCGCCTCGCCGTCGAAGAGGCGCACATCCGGCGCCCGCTTGTCGGGACGATAGGCCGTGAAAAGGCCCGCCTCGCCATCCAGCGCCTTTTCCGAGCCATAGGCGCCGAGACCCGCAAGGCGCGCGGCGGTCAGCCCGTTGCGCGCCGCAAGACCAGCTTCGAAGAACATCTCGTCCGCGCCGGTGTGTGGCCATTGGTTCTGGCCGGCGACCATATTGGTGGCGAGCGATATGGCGTTCTGGGTCTTCTTCTCGTCATAGCGGAGCAGCGCGGAAGCCGCTGCGGCCGCCGCCATCGGGCCGCAAAAGCCGGTCGGACGGAAGATGCGGGCGAATTCCGGCGTCACGAGCGCGCGGCCGATGCGACCGCCGACCTCATAGCCGGTCACGGCTGCGGCGATGAAGGCGCGGCCATCGACTTTGTTCTCCTCGGCTAGAGCGAGAAGCACGGGCAGAACGACGATGCCGAGATGGCTGACGCTGCCGGTGTGCATATCCTCGCGCACCAGCCCGTGGCCGGCGACGCTGTTGGCAAAGACAGCATCCGGAGCCGGGACGGCGAGCGCCGTTCCCACAATGCTGCAGGGGCCGGCACCGTCTGTCGCGATCGCCTGGGCCTGACGCGCCCAGGGGAGATTGCGCGACTCGAACGCGCAGGCGAGAAAATCGAGCAGGCAGACCTTGAGCTTTTCCGTCGCTGCGGCCGAAACACCGACATCAAGTTGGCCGACAATGGCCGCGGCCAATCGCTCGGCAAGCGTCGGCGTCGATGGTGCAGAAGATGGCGGGCGAACCGCAGTCGCTGTGTCGGACATGAACCCCTCCCAAGGTCAGCGCGCTCCCGGAATTCCGGGCAGGGATGTCAAACGGCCGCGCTGCCGCCGCCTTCGAGAATGGACTGGACCTCATCGCGAATGAGGCGGGTGATCAGCCGCGTCGCAACGCTCATCGGCCGCTGCGTCGAGGTCGCGAGCAGCAGGTCGCGCCGAAGCGTCGGATTGGTCAGCGCCCAGCGGCGGATGCGGCCGGCGCTGAGCAGATGCCGCACCGCGCCATCGGAGAGCACGGTATAGCCGACGCCGCGTTCGACCAGGCTGAGTGTCGCCGGCATCGCGTCGACCTCGAACTCGACATGCGCTGCGAGGCCGAGCTTTTCCAGCTCGCTGTCAATCAGCACGCGCAGCCCGTGCGGTCGCGCCGGCAGGATGACGGGAATTTCGGCAAGCCGGGCGGTTTCGATAGTGTCGCCACCAAGACCGGCGGGGTCGTCCACGGGGCCGAGCAGAATGAGGTCGTCGGAGAACAGGGGTTCCGTCGTCAGCGTTGGCCGGCGCGGCGCCTGGTAGACGATGCCGATATCGATCTGGCCCGTCGAAAGCCATTCGGCGACATGGCCACTGAACCCCTCGACGAGATGCAGCACGATATTCGGGAAGGCCTCGCGGCAACGCAGGACCAGCGGGCCGGTCAGCACCCAGCCGATCGACGGCGGCATGGCGATGGTGACGCGACCTTGCGGCATCGAGCGCAAGGCGCCGATCTCGGATTGGGCACGCTCGACCAGGTTGACGATCTCATGGGCGTAGCCCTCCAGCATCTTGCCGGCTTCCGACAGGACCACGCCGCGGCCATTGCGGTAAAGCAGCTCCACCCCGAGCTCTTCTTCAAGCAGCTTGATCTGACGGCTGAGGATCGGTTGGGCAATCGAAAGCCGCACGGCGGCCTTCGAAAAGCTCCCGGACTCGGCGACTCCAAGGAAGAAGCCGAGCTGCTTCAGCTCCATTGAATGAACTCCCCGATCCGTTGTGGAATTCATCGGATAGTACGACATTGTCAGGTATCCACAAACCCGGGCCGGTTGCGCCTATCTCTGGACAAATGGATTGGCAACCTCGCCAATCGTGTCGATCCAGACGCTCTTCTCCTGCAGATATTCGCGTATTGCCGTCAGCCCGCTTTCGCGGCCGATGCCGGAACGCTTGTAGCCACCGAATGGAGAGAGGTAGCTCGTCGCGCGATAGGAGTTGATCCAGACAGTCCCCGCCTCGAGGCGCTGCGCCAGCGTGAACACCGTCTTGATGTTCTGCGACCAGACACCCGCGGCAAGGCCGTATTGCGTGTCATTGGCGATCTCGATCGCCTCCTCGTCATCATCGAAGGCGATGACGGAAAGGACCGGGCCGAAGACCTCTTCCTGGGCGATGCGCATCGACGGCTTTACATCAGCGAAGATCGTCGGTTCGACGAACCAGCCATTGCCGCATTCGGGGCGCGAGGCCTGACTGCCGCCGAGGACAGGGCGTGCGCCCTCCCCCTTTGCGATATCGATGTAGTCGAGCACCTTCTTGAATTGGGACCGCGTCGTGATCGGGCCGACCTGGGTCGTTTCGAGAAGCGGATCGCCCATGCGGGCGGTGCGGCCGAGTTCGACCAGTTTGCCGACGAACTCATCCTGGATGGAGCGATGGACAAGCGCACGCGAGCCGGCGATGCAGGTCTGGCCGGTCGCCGCGAAAATGCCGGAGACGACGCCTTTGACGGCATTTTCGAGGTCGGCATCCTTGAAGACGATATTGGCCGATTTGCCGCCGAGCTCGAGCGTCACCGGCTTGATCGAACGGGCGGCGAGCTCATAAACGCTCTGACCCGTGCGATCACCACCGGTGAAGGCGATCTTGGCGACATGGGGATGGCTGACCAGCCGCTCGCCGATCTCGCTGCCAAAGCCGGTCAGGACGTTGACGACGCCCGGCGGGAAACCCGCCTTTTCGAACAATCTGGCGAATTCGAGCGCCGAGACCGAGGAGAATTCCGACGGCTTCCAGACGATCGTATTGCCGGCCGCGAGCGCGGGCGCGAGCTTCCACGTCGCCAGCATCAGCGGCGAGTTCCACGGCGTGATCGCCGCCACGACGCCGAGCGGCTCCTCGCGCGTGAAATTGATCATGCCCGGCTTATCGATCGGGATGACACGCCCCTCGACCTTGTCGGCGAGGCCGCCGAAATAATGGAACCACTGCGGAATATAGCGCAACTGAGCGCGCATCTCCGTGATCAGCTTGCCATTGTCGCGCGTCTCGATCTCGGCCAGACGATCGGCCTCGGCGGCGATCAGGTCGGCAAGCCGACGCAGCAGGGCGCCACGGGCCGTAGCGGTGAGCCCCGCCCAGGACGGCGCACGGAAGGCCTTGCGGGCGGCCTCGCAGGCGCGGTCGACATCGTCGGTGGTCGCGCGCGGCACCAGCGCCCAGGGAGCGCCGAGATACGGATTCTCGGTCTCGAAGCTCTCGCCACCGGAGGCGCCGACCCATGCGCCGCCGATGAGCATCTTGTAGTCTTGCATCGTGCTCTCCCGGCTTGGCGCTCGCGCCTCAACCCGCCTTTTCCACCTCGGCGAAGGCTTCACGCGCAATGCGGAAGGAATCGACGCCCGCCGGAATACCGGCATAGATCGCGACCTGCATGAAGACTTCGCGGATTTCGTCCTTGGTCACGCCGTTCTTCAGCGCGCCCTTCACGTGCATCTTGAGCTCGTGCGGACGGTTGAGGCAGCTGATCATGGCGAGATTGAGCATGCTGCGTGTCTTGTGACTGAGACCCTCGCGGCCCCAGCATGCACCCCAGCAATATTCCGTCGTCAGTTCCTGCATCGGCATGTTGAAGTCGTCAGCCGCAGCGAACGCCTTCTCCACGAACTCCGCGCCGAGGACCTTCTTGCGGATCTCGAGACCGCGGTCGAATACTTCCTTGCTCATGGCAATCTCCGATAGTCGCTACGCGACTTTGTTTGTCGTCCGGAAACGTGATGGTATCGCTGTCGTGTTCCGCTCAACCGCGAACTTCGACGCCGGCCCATTCCTCGATGACCCGCGCCATGGAGGTGAAGTCCGAAGCGGGGCCGTACTTGGCGTTGGTCACTGCGAGCATCTGACGAACCACCGCCCCAACCACCATCGGGACACCCATGGACTCGGCCTCATCCACGCAGAGCCGGACGTCCTTGTACGACAGCCCGGTTGCAAAGCCGAAGTCGAATGTGCCCGGCAGGATCGAGCGGGGGAACTTGTCCTGGGTGGCGCTGTTCCTGCCACTGCCGGCATTGATGATGTCAAGGAGAACGTGCGGATCGATCCCCGCCTTGACGCCCATCACCATCGCCTCGGACGAGACGGCCATGGCGGCGGCGGCGAGCAGGTTGTTGGCGAGCTTCGCGACCTGCCCGAGGCCAGCCTTTTCGCCGACGAAGAAAATCTTGCCGAAATTCTTGAGCAGGCCTTCGACCTGATCGAACGCAGGCCTCGGACCCGAGGCCATGACGGCAAGCGTGCCTCCCTTGGCGCCGGCGATGCCGCCCGACACGGGCGCGTCGATCCAGGCGATGCCCCGCTTCTCGAGGCCGCTCGACACCCGGCCGGCCATGCCGGGGCCGGACGTCGACAGGTCGATGACCGTCTTCACGCGCTGGCCTTTGCCGATGCCGTTCAGCACGACATTCTCGACGACATCGGGCGTCGGCAGGCTGACGAACACGACGTCGGCCTTGTTGCCGATATCCTCGGGCGAGGCTGCCGTATCGGCACCTGCATCCTTCATCGGCGCCATGGCGGCTGCGGAATTGTCAAAGACGCAAAGCGCGTTGCCGGCGGCTAAAAGCCTGCCGCTCATCGGGCCTCCCATACGTCCGAGCCCGACGAAGCCGATTACTTGGTTCATGGAAGTGCCTTCCTTGGAAGCTCGCTCGAGCCGAGCCGAATGTTTGTTTCCGACAACCTAGCCCAACTGCCAAATGACCGTACGTCCATGCCCGACATAACAGAAATGCCTTGCCGGGCACGGGCTGGAGCGCGACCAGACGGGCGCGGATGGCCGGCCTGCACTTAGCGGACCTTGCTCGTCTCGCCGCCCGCGAGGGCCAGTTCCACGACATGGAGATCGGCCTTGGTACGGCGCGACGGGAACGTATCCTTGAGGCGATCCTCATGGATGGGAATGACGCGCTTCGTTTCGCCGCCTGTCTGCTTCAGCATGTCGGCGCTGCAGAGGAGGAGATTGGTCTGGCTGCCGACAGCGAGCCCGATCGGGACCAGATGGGGATCGTTTTTGTCGAGGCCGGTCAGGTTGTCATAGGTGTAGATGTTGTCACCGGCAAAGACCCACGCATCCTGGCTGTTGCGGGCGCCATCATTGCGGATCGTCACATACATCGAGCCCCAGGTATGGGTGTCCGCGGCGAGATGCAGGTCGATGCCGGGAAGAATGTCCTCGGCATCGCCATCGATGACGACCATGCGATCCTCGCGGGCAAGCCGCGCCGCCTTCATGATGTCGGCAGGATCGGCGGCGCCGACGAGGAAGCGGAACTCGGGCCCAAGGGTCAGCGCCCAAGCCCATTTGTCGAGCTCACGCTTCTGGATGTAGAAAGTCGCATTGGGGAAGAGATCGAGGCCGCCCATGTGATCGAAATGGGCGTGGGTGATCAGCACGCGCGTGACATCCGCCGGCGTTACGCCGCATTCGGCCAGCACTTCGTCGGGCCCGTGATAGTTGGTCACGCCATAGAGATCGGCAAGATACTTGCCATATTCCTTGTGGTCGTAACCCGTATCGATGAGGATGACCTCGCCGTTGCCTTTGAGGAGGGCATAGGCATAGGGCAGGTTACGGATGCCATGATATTGCGGCCCGTAGAGCATCACGCTCTGCGGGAACGTATTAACAGCCGCATAGTCCAGGACCCAGATCGAATAATCAGCCATATTCCTCCCCCGGCGTTCTTGTTCTTTGGTCTTCTAGGGCGATGCCGAAGCTCCGCTGTATCGCAGCAGGCCATGGTTGGCGCAGCAGGCCTGGCTGAAATCGACCGGTTCGAAGCCCGGCAGGTTGCGTGACACGATCTTCAGGTGATGCTCGGCCTGTTCGAGCAGGGCGAACATCGCCTCGTCGTCCGGACCACCACGCGCGAGAGCGGCATCGACGGCCCGGTCCAGCGACGAGCGGGCGGCGTCCAAATGCGAGAAATGATGGGCGGCCCTGACCGGCGCGGCAAGTGCGGCCGTCGCGCGGGCTGATTCACCGAGCGCCAGGCGCGCTGCCTCCACCGGTCCATAGTCGACCGGAATCCTCCGCCCGGTCAGGCGCTGAATCTGGAAGGCGGCAAGCTGAACCAGCGCGCGTTGCATCTCCTGGAAAGGGTGCTTCGCATCAACTGCGTATGCGGCCAGTTGCGGTGATAGGCTCATGATTTGAGGCTAGCAGACGCCCCCGCGGGGCACACACTCTGTGGCAGGAATAGCAGTTATCGCGAAACAGGCCGCGACAGGTTTTCGGAGCGGCGGCAATGTCATGCTCCCAAGAAACTCTACGCCAACCGATCGTTCGGGGAGGAAATCCAGTTGAAGGCTCCAGAGAGGCAGACGCCCGGCGTCTACAAGCGCCGCATCGGCGACGCGATGGTCACTGTCATCAATGACGGTTTCCTCGACATTCCCTTCGAGATTCTGCGCGGAACTGAGCTCGACGACATGAAGGAGCTGATGCAGGCAACCTTCCGCAGCCATCCGCCGAGACTGACTGTCAATGCCTTCGTCATCGAGACGGGCAAGAACACGGTGCTCGTCGATGTCGGCGGCGGCTCGACCACGGTCTATTCGATGGGCCTGCTGCTCGATAACCTCGAATCTGCAGGCTTTGCGCCTAATGATTTCGATACGGTTCTTCTGACCCACATCCACCCGGATCATTCCAGCGGTCTGCTTGGCCCGAGCGGCGAGGTGCTGTTCCCGCATGCCGAGATCGTGGTCAACGAAGACGAGCTGAATTTCTGGTCCGACCCGGCGCTTCGCGATGGCCGCTCGGCGGCGGCGACGCCCTATCTCGATTCGGCCGACATGGTGATCGAGGCCTATCGCGAGCAGTTCCGCCCCAGCCGCGAGGGCAGCGTGCTGCCGCATATCTCGTTGCTCGCTTTGCCGGGCCATACGCCAGGCCACAGCGGCTACGAGATCGAATCGGCGGGCGAGACGCTCGTGATGTGGGGCGACACGGTGCATGTGCCGGAGATCCAGATCCCCCGCCCCCAGGTCACCAGCGAATATGATGTCGACGAAGGCCTCGCTCATTCGAACCGGCGCCGGATTTTCGAGTATGCGGCGAAGGAGGGGCATCTGGTCACCGGCGGCCACCTGCACCTGCCGGCCTTTGCCCACATCATTCCCGATGGCCAGGGGTTCCGTCTGGTCCCCGAGCCGTGGGCCGTTGTCGTCTGATTTTCCGATGCGGGCTTGAAGCCCCGGCACTAATGGCCGGGACGTCCCATCAACGCAAAAGACCGGCCGCCGGGTGCACCCGGTGGCCGGTCTTTCGTTAGCTGGCGCTTCGGGCGTTTGGCTGCCCGCTGCCTGCCGAACCTATTGCAGTTCGGTCCAGCTCTTCGTCGCGGTGTCGTATTTCACGAGCGACACCTGGTCCTTGGTGATCGTGATGTGGTTCTTCTCGTCGAAGCCAAGATCGCCGGTGATGCCCTTGAAGCCCCGCACGGCATTGAAGCCCTTCTGCAGCGCTTCCGGCTCGGTCGACTTCACCGCCTCGATCACCTGCTTGAGCATGATGATCGAATCATAGCTCGTCTCGGCGAAGGGCGAGGATTCGAGATTGAACTTCGCCTTGTAGTCTTCGCGGAACTTCTTCAGCTCCGGGCTTGGATGAAGGCCCGAGGTCAGCGCGGCCGTGATCGTGCCTTCGGCGAGGTCGCCTGCGAGCTTGGCGAAGGTATCGTCGGCATTGGTCTCGTCATTGCCATAGACGGTAGCCTTGTATCCGACTGCCTGCAGATCCTGCAGGAACGCGGCCTGGTCCTGCGGTGTCAGCCAGACATCGACGCATTTGATGCCGGCGTCCTTGATCGCCTGCACCTCGGGCATGAGGCCCGCAGTCGCGCCTGTCGACCAGTTCTCGGTGATCGAGTGGTCGAGGGCGACCTTCTGTCCGGCCGCCTTGTAGACCTGTTCGATGCCGTAAAGGCCGCCCATGCCATATGTCGACGGGTCATGCAGGACGGCGAGGCCATCCGGGCAGTTCTTCAGCGCATGCTCGCCAATCTTGCCGCCCCAGGCGAACGTATTGAGGCCGAAGTCGAAAACCCAAGGGTTTGGCGGGCCGTCCGGGCCGTCCGGATTGACTGTAAGCCCGCCATCGTCGACGACGCCGATGGTGGGGATCTTGTAGCGGATGGCGAGTTCGGCCGTGGTCGGGCCGGTATCCGGCGAACCGGCGATGGCGACGGCGCCATTGCTGACGAGCTTGGCGAAGAACTGGCCGGACAACGTCGCCGACGCGTTGTCATTGTAGGATTCGAGCTTGATCTTGCGGCCCATGACGCCGCCGGCGGCGTTGATCTGCTCGACGGCGAGCGTCGCGCCATTCAAGGTCGCCACGCCGGTCGAGCCATAGGCGCCCGTCGTGCCGGCGATGAGGCCGACAAGGATGTCGTCCTCCGCATGCGCCGACGAGGCCGCGGCGATCAGCGCCGTCGAGGCAACGAGTGCCGCCTTCATCATCCTGGTTTTCATGAGACTTCCTCCCTTGGAAGATCGGACATCGTCACGCGCCGCGGTCCGCTCCCAACCGGCTGCGTCTGTCCTCCTCTTCGTGCTCTCGCGGTGCGCCGGCATTGTCAACGCGTCCCCGGGGACGCCTCGCGGCGGGGAGAGCGCTGCGGATCTGATATCGCAGCGCCGAAGGAGCGATCTCACAGCCGGCCCTGCCAATCGACTGGCGGGCAAAGGCCAGCGATTGGCAAGCAGTTGATGTCTTTCAACATTCGGACGGCCGCCGTCACACGACCGATCGGCCGAGTGCATTGCGGGAGACGAAGCCACAACCCTGTTCGGATTATTCGCCGGCAAAGGTTTTCTGGGCTCGGCTCGGCACGCCCGGATAGCTGTTATGTCAGCGGTGTGGGCTGTCCGCTGCCGGATTTTCTCCGTAGCTCTCGGATATCAGACGGACTGTCTTGTGGTCTTGGGAGGGACCGCGCCGCAGGTGCAAGTTGTGCTGCCGGCGAGACGCGGAGGGGAGGCTTCGTTGCTCCAGTTCCTGGCCAGTGGCATCGCCATTGGATGTGTCTACGGAATGATCGGGATGGCGCTTGCCATCACCTTCTACGTGACGCGCATCATCAATTTCGCCCAGGGCCAGCTGATGATGGTGACCGTCATGGTCACCGCAGAACTCGTCGGTCAGGGCTATTCCCCGTGGGTCGGCGTCGCGGCGGGCCTCGCCGCCTCGGCAGTCGTCGGCGTGCTTTCATATCTGATCGCCGTGCGTCCCATCCTGGCCTTCAATCGCTTCGGCTTCGGCTGGCTGGTCAGCACGCTTGGGTTCGCGGCTATCGTCGAGAATGCGGCCGCCTATTTCTGGGGACCGACCTCGATTCCGTTCCCGACGATCCTCAACAGCACAAGCGTGCATTTCGGCGATGCCGCGGTGCTGACAGGACAGCAGATCCTGGCGATCGTGGTCGCGCTCCTCGCGGGTGTCGCCTTCGAACTCGTCCGGAGGCATACGCTGTTCGGAAAGATCGGCATGGCGACGGCGGCTGATCCCGAGATGGCCTCGGCCTTCGGCATCAACACCAAGACGGTGGCGATGGTCGCCTTCGCAGCTTCGGCGCTGCTGGCCGGCCTTGCCGGGGTAATGATCGGACCGAGCACCTTCGCTAACCCGTATCTCGGCGATACCTTCGGCACCTACGGCTTCATCGCCATGATGATCGGCGGCGGAACCGAGCGGCCGATCACGGCGCTTTATGGCGGCATCCTGCTCGGCATTTCCGCCGAAGGAGCCAACGCCTTCGTCAATTCGCGCGCCTCGGACTGGTTTCCGTTCCTTGTCCTGGCGCTGATCCTCGTCGTGTCGCCGCGCGGTTTGTTCAGCTCCACAGGCCCCCTGGCGCGACTGCGTCCCGTCCGGGCCGGGCGGTGAGGCGAACGGAATGACGGCGGCTCGAATCAAAAAGTTGGACCCCTCGGGCGCGTCTCTGCCGCAGCCCTCATTCCGGCGCGGCGCCCTTCTCGGCGGCCTCGCGATTGTCGCCTATCTGGTGCTGACCTTCTTCGTCGCCAAAGCTAATCTCAGCATCCAGAGCGTGGTGCTGGTGGCAGCGGTTTTCGCAGTACTCGCGATCAGCCTCGACCTCGTTGCCGGCATGCTCGGCCTCTATTCCCTCGGTCAGGGCGGCTTCTTCGGCATCGGCGCCTATGTCACGACGATCCTGGCGGGCCAGTTCGGCTGGGACGTGTTCCTGCTGCTCTTCGTCGTGCTTGCGGTGACGGGCGTCGCCGGGGCGCTTGTCGGCGCCATGTCGCTGCGTGTCAGCGGGCTGCATTTCGCGATCACCACCTTCATCGTCACGCTGGTCCTGACGGTGCTCGAAACTAATCTCGAGATCACCGGCGGACTGCAGGGCCAGCTTGGCCCCGCCTTCCCCGACTTTCCGAAGGTGCTGTCGGGGCTTGGCGCGCCGGTCGCCTGGTGCATCATGCTGGCGCTGTTGCTCTGCGTCGGGCTCGTCTGGAATATCCGCCGCTCGCCGCTCTATCCGGTGCTGCTCTCGATCCGCGACGCCGAGCCCTTCGCCGAAGCGGCCGGCGTGCGCACCTCGCTGATCAAGGTCGGACTGTTCAGCCTGTCGGCGGCGATCGCAGGGGGTGCTGGCTGGCTCTTTTCGTTCCTTGGCGTCGTCTCGCCGGGACAGTTCGACTGGTCGGTCTCGCTGAATGTCCTGGTGATGGTGCTGGTCGGCGGCATCAACACGACCTTCGGGCCGATCATCGGCGCCATGTTCGTCTCGATGTTCCCGGTGGTCGTCAATATCAATCCGTGGATCCAGGAGATCCTCTACGGCGCGCTCTCGATCGCGGCGATAACGTTCCTGCCGGAAGGCGTCATCGGCGTCGGACGGCGGCTGCTTGCCGGGAAGCGCAGCGGAGCCACCCCTGCAGCAACCGATGCGCGGCCGCCCGAGGCAATCGCCGCCGGCGACCCGTCGGTCGAAATCGTCGCACATGGCGGCGAGGTGATCGTTCGGCGGGCGCCGCTGGATGAGATCATGCTCGAATGCCGAGGCATCGAGTGCGGCTATGGCCGCGGACCGAAGGTGCTGCGCGGGGTCGACCTCGTTGTCCGCCGCGGCGAAATTCACGGCCTGATCGGACCGAACGGCTCGGGCAAGAGCACGCTGGCCAATGTGATCGCCGGACGACTGACCCCGACGGCCGGCACCGTCATCCTGAAGTCACAGCCGGTCAACGGCCAGCCGCCCAGTTCCCGCGCCAAGCTCGGGCTGCGGCGCACGTTCCAGGCTGCCGAGCTGGTTCGCGAAATTACGACGGCGCAGAATGTGACCGTCGGCCTCTACGACCGCATTCCCGGCATCGTGCGTCGCGCCGCGCTCTGGCCGATGCTGCCTTCCGGGCGGCGCGACACGGCGATCACCCAGCGGCAGGCCGTCGATTCGCTTGTCGCTGTCGGCGCCGCCGAATGGGCGAGCGAGCGCGTCGGCGACGTCCCGCACGGCATCGAGCAATTGACCCAGCTCGCCGCGGTCTGCATCGCCGCGCCGGACATCCTCATCCTCGACGAGCCGGCGACCGGGCTTTCGGCCCGAGAGGTGGCGCATCTCGCGCGCATCCTCGCCGACCTCCGTTCGCAAGGTGTCACCATGATCATCATCGAGCACCAGACGCGCTTCCTGTTCCCGCTCTGCGACCAGGTGACCGTGCTCAATCTCGGCGAGGTGATCCTCACCGGCACAGCCGACGAGGTTCGTGCCCATCCGGTCGTCCGGCAGGTCTATCTCGGCGAATGAGCACAACGGTCCCCCATGCGCTCGACATTTCCGGCCTCTCTGCCGGCTATGGTCGTTTCGACGTCATCCGCGACATCGCGCTCAAGGTCGGAACCGGCGAAGCGGTCGGCCTGCTCGGTCCGAACGGCGCCGGCAAGACGACCGTGCTGCGCTCGATCATGGGCCTCATTCGCCAGCGCCGGGGCAGCATCCAGGTTGCCGGCACCGACGTCGTGGCCATGCCGCCCTTCCGTATCGCGCGCGGCCTGGCTGCACTCGCGCCGGAGGGACGCCGACTGTTCGTCGATCAGACGGTCGAGGACAATCTGATCCTCGGCGGGCTGCATTTGAGGCATGACACCGCGCGCCATGAAGCGCTGCTCGCCTCGGTCTATGAGCTATTTCCGGTCCTGAAAGGCTATCGCAAGCGCCTGTCGTCCTACCTCTCCGGCGGCGAGCAGCAGATGGTTGCCATCGGACGCATGTTGATGAGCGATCCCGAGATCATGCTCCTCGACGAGCCGTCAGTCGCGCTTTCGCCGGTCGCGGTCGACATCGTCGTCAAGGCGCTGATCGAGCTTCGCCGACGCGGCGCCTCGCTGCTGCTGGTCGAACAGCGCATCGATGTCGCGATCCGCGTCTGCGACCGGCTCTACGTCATGACGCATGGCGAGATCGTCGACGAGATGACACCCGAAGCGGCCCGGGGCGCCGGCATGTCGCTGATCGACAAATATCTGGGATGAACGCGACCCGGCGGTTCGGCATCGATCTTCGATCGCGATTCCGCGTCGATGAGAGGGAGCGATTTCGCCCGGAAAAGCTGCCGTTTCAGAGCTGGTCAGCGGAAATCGCCATAACTGCTATCTCGGCCACGCGGCGATCCGGCGGGACCATGTCTGTTAAATATGACTGACCCGCGACCGGTTGGGAGGCCTCGCAGGTTTCGGTGCTCGCATGTGCCCAAATGGGTGGCGTCCGGCATCGAAGTACGTTCAAACGGGAGGATAAGCCACATGAAGAAGCTTCTGACGGCATCGATGTCCGCGCTCGCCATGACGTGGATGGTGGCCGCCAACCCTGTCGCGGCCGAAGCCAAGACACTTGGCATCGTGGCCCTGCTCGCAAACGACGCGCTCAATATCGCCGTCATCAACGGGGCGACGGACGCGGCCAAGAAGGCGGGTTGGGACGTCAAGGTGACGGATACCCAGGCCAATGCCGACCAGGCCAATGCCGCGATGCGCAACTTCGCGGTGCAGAAGGTCGACGCGATGTTCGTGCTCGCCTTCGCAAGCTCGTCGATCGGCGCGGGCCTCGCGGCTGCCAATGATGCTGGCATTCCCGTCGCAACCTGGGGCGGCGAAATCGTTCCCGGCATCGTCGTCACCACCAGCGGCAAGACCGTCGGCAATGATTCCGCCAAGTTCCTGCTCGATAAGGTCGGCGACAATGCCGAGATCCTGGCGATGACCTTTCATCCCGGCAAGCTCTGCATCGACCGCGGCGAAGCCTTTGATGAGGCTGTGAAGGGCAAGACCGGCCTCAGCATCACCTATAACGAGGTCACGGTTCCCGGGCAGGTGCAGAATGGCAATGCCATGACGCAGGCCTGGCTGACCGCCCATCCCGCCGGTGGCGACAAGAAGCTCGCTATCTGGTCTTGCTGGGACGAGCCCATGCAGGGCGGCGTCGCGGCGCTGCGCCAGGCTGGTCGCGACGACGTCGTCACCGTCTCCATCAATGGCAGCCCCCAGGGTGTCGACCTGGTCAAGAACGGCGACATGACTGCCACGGTCTGGCAGCCGGCCTATGCCGAGGGCGAAGCCGTGTTCCAGGCCATCCTCGACTCGATTGCGGCCGGCAAGGACTGGCAGGCCAAGGTGATCGAGATTCCGGGCATCGTGGTGACCAAGGACAATGTTGATCAGTTCCTCGCAGATCATCCGAGTGGCCAGTAATTCCGAGCAGACCCGTGCCCCGGGGCGGCCGCAAGGCCAGCCCCGGGGCCCTGGGTCGAGATACGCGGCCTCGGCAAGCATTTTGCCGGCGAAGTGGCACTCGACGGCGTTGACCTCGACATCATGCGCGGCGAGGTGCACGGCCTCGTCGGCGCCAATGGCGCTGGCAAGTCGACGCTGATCCGCTGCCTTGCCGGCGTCACCGTCGCCGACCGTGGCACGATTCGCGTCGCCGGCGAGGACCTGCGGCCGGGTTCGCCGCGTGCCGCGGAGCGGGCCGGTTTCGCCTTCATCCATCAGGAATTGAACCTCGTCCCGCATTTCAGCGTGCTGGAGAACATGCTCCTCGGCGTGCCGAAGGTAACGCGTCTCGGACTGATCGACTGGAAGCGCTCCGGCGCCGGCGCACGTCTCGCGGCCGCGAAAGTGGGCATGAGGGTTCCGCTCGACACGCGCGTCAGCGAACTCAGCATCGGCGAGCGCTGGCTAGTGATGATTGGCAAGGCGCTCGCCCGAAATGCCGCGCTGATCGCCATGGACGAGCCGACGGCCTCGCTTTCGGCCGCCGAGACCGATCATCTGTTCGCGCTCATCCGGGACCTTTCGGCGAGCGGTGTCGCGATCCTCTATGTCTCGCACCGGCTCGACGAGGTTCTGGATCTCTCCGACCGCATCACCGTTCTCCGCGATGGCGCGATCGTCGATCGCTCCGAACGCGGCCGCCTCGACAAGGCGGGGCTCATCCGCGCCATCGTCGGCCACGACGTTCAGACGCGGGAGGACCGCCCGCGCCCGCGGGTGACCCGCACCGGCACGCCGCTTTTCTCCGCCCGCAATGTCGGCCGCGGCCATGCGGTCAAGGATGTGAGCTTCGATCTGTGGCGCGGCGAGATCCTCGGCTTCGGCGGACTTGTCGGCGCCGGCCGCACGGAAACCGCGCGCCTTGCCTTCGGCGTCGACCGACTGGAGCGGGGACATTTCGAGCTTGAAGGTGCGCCGCTGCGGATCAGAGACGAAGCCGACGCGGTCAAGAAGGGGCTCGCGCTCGTCCCCGAGGAGCGCCGATCCCAGGGATTGATGCTCGACCAGTCGGTCGCGTTCAATATCACCATCGCCACGTTGAAGCCGTTCGAGTCCATCCCCGGTCTGCCATTCCTTTCCTCCGGCAAGATGCGCTCGGCGGCAAACCGCCTGGTGAAGCACCTGCAGATCAAGACGCCTGGCGTCGGCACGCGGATCGCCGGCCTCTCCGGCGGCAATCAGCAGAAGGCGCTGATCGCCCGCTGGCTCGACACCAACATGCGCGTGCTCATCATCGACGAGCCGTCGCGCGGGGTCGATATCGGCGCGCGCGAACAGATCCACGACGCCATCCGCGATCTCGCGAAGACCGGTGTCGGCGTGATCCTCATTTCCTCCGACGTCGAGGAACTGGCGCTCGTTGCCGACCGGGTCATCGTCCTGCACGAAGGCAGAGTGACAGGCGAACTCACCGGAGCCGACATCACCGAATCCCGCATCGTCGAGCTCAGCTATCTCGACCGCGCCGAACTCGCTGGGGCACAATCATGACAAGCAGCACGACAGCCGCGCCGGAGCGCGCCACCGCCCGCACCGGCGCGCCGATGCGCCGTGCGATTCTCGTCTTCGTCTCGCGCTATGCAACGCTCATCGGCCTGCTGGCGATGATCTTCTTCTTTTCGATCAACGCGCCGGACACGTTCTTCTCGCGCGCAAACTTCATCAACATCCTGAGCCAAGCCTCGTTGACCGCCATCATCGCGGCCGGCCTCACCTATACGCTCGTCGTGGGGGAGTTCGATCTTTCCATCGGCTATGTCGGGAGCTTCGTCGGCCTGATGGTGGCGGGCTTCATGGCGAAGGCCGGCCTGCCCATCCCCGTCGCGATCGGTCTCGCGCTTTTGATCGGCATCGGTCTCGGCCTCGTAAACGGCACGCTTGTCACCAAGGTTCGCATCAACGCGGTCATCGCCACGCTCGGCGTCGGCACCATGCTTTCCGGCATCGGCTTCTCGTATTCGGCGTTTCCGATCGCGATGGGCATCCCCCGCGCCTTCACGAACATCGCCCTCGGCCGGCCATTGTTCGGGATACCCAACCCGGTCTTCGTGATGATCGCGGTTCTGGCCGTGCTGTGGATCATCCTCAACAAGACGGAAATGGGCCAGCGCATGCAGGCCGTCGGCAGCAATATCGAAGCGGCGCGGCTCTCTGGAATCCGGGTCGACCGGGTCAAGATGTTCGCCTTCTCGGTGGCCGGCTTCTGCGCGGCATTGACGGGCATATTGCTGACCTCGCTGCTCGGCAGCGGCACGCTCGGCGCCGCCGACGGCTACCTGCTCGACGCCTTCGCCGCCGTCTTTCTCGGTTCGGCGACGATGCGCGAGGGCCAGTTCCATATCCTCGGCACGCTGGTCGGCGTGCTGGTGCTCGCGGTCGGATTCAACGGCCTCAGCATCTTCGGCGCGCCAACCTACTTCCAGCCCATTTTCAAGGGTGGCGTGCTCGTGCTGGCCGTCGGCCTCTCGACGCTCGCCCGCCGCTACGCGGCGCAGGCTTAACCTTTTCAGTTCTATGGGCCGAACAGCGCGCTCTCCATTTGGCCAGCCGCCGACCGTGCCCTCTGTCGTCACATCAGGAGAGATACAATGAAGGCCAAGTATGATTTCTCGGGCAAGTCCGCGCTGGTCATCGGCGGCACGACCGGTATCGGCCGCGCCGCCGCGCTTGCTTTCGCAGAGGCCGGCGCCAATCTCTTCGTCGCCGGTCTCGGCGCTGCCGAAGGCCAGGATCTGAAGGACGAGATCAACAAGCGGTTCCCGGCGGTCGCCATCGAATTCGCCGAGGTCGATGTGCGCAGCGAGGATGGCGTGCGCTCGCTGCATGAGGCGGCTTACAAGCGCTTCGGCCGCATCGACACGGCATTCAACAATGCTGGCGTGCCGGGCAAGACAGCGCCGATCCACGAGCTCAGCCAGGCCGATTATGACCTGATCATGGACGTGAACCTGCGCGGTATCTTCTTCGGCATGAAGCATCAGATCCCGCACATGCTGGAGCAGGGTGGCGGAACGATCGTCAACACCTCCTCGCTGTTCGGCGTGATGGGCTACGCCACCACGGCGACCTATTGCGCCAGCAAATGGGGCGTGATCGGCCTCACGAATTCGGCGGCGCTGGAGGTGGCGAAGAAGAATATCCGCATCAATGCGATCGCGCCGGGCTCGACGATGACGCCGCTGCTGACCCGGATGTTCGGCGGCGAACAGGAAGCGAAGGATACGGTATTGCCGTTTCTGCCGATGGGGCGCATTGCCGATCCTTCCGAGATCGCGCGTCTCGTCCTCTTTCTGGCATCGGATGAATCCTCCTTCATCACCGGTCAGGCGATCGTCATCGACGGTGGCGGCTTCGTCGCCGGTGCTGACAAGATCTGAAGACGCTGCCGTCCATCGACCAAGCGGCACGCCCGGACCGACCATGACCGGCCGCATGCAGACTCTCCCGGCGCGGCAAGGAACCTGCCGGGCCGGCGTCGCGCTGCGATGGCGCCGTCGGACCTGGCGCGCCGGCTGACGATAGCTGTTATGACGCTGGCCGGGTGACTGCAGACTTGCGGAAGGGTCCGAAGGTTCCCTAGTTTCATGCCTGAGTGGTGGAGGAGAAGAACAGTTATTTGGGGGGAATCCAGGCAGGCAATCCGTCCTTGCTTGACGAAGGGCCAAGACCTTTCGTCTCGTGGATGCGGCTGTCTCATTCGGATGATGGTTGCGTCTAGTATACTTGCTCTCTGAGCGAGCATCGACGCCCGATCATTCGAGAACCCGCGGCGCCTGGATCGCGATCCTCTCTTTCCCTATCCGAGAATTTCTGATCTTGGCGGGCCCTCCCTCGGCCTTTCCAAGAAAGGCTTATGTCGTCCGTATAAATAACGTTTCGGCATAAGAGACAAAGCAGAACAACGAAGAATAATTCGGGACGAATCCAGCAAGGAGCGGAATATGGGACTGGTTAATATGTACAATCGACGTCGGGTTCTCGCGATGCCTGTGGGCGCCGCGATTCTGGCGGCCGGAATGCTGGTTGGCAGCGGCATCGTCGCCAATGCCGACGATGCTAAGCCGATCACCATTGGATATTCGACCTACACGGTCGAGAACCCAGCCTTTGCCGGCATCATCCAGGGGATGAAGTCGCAGGCGGAGAAGTTTGGCTACAAGTTCCTGATCGCCAATTCCAACAACAGTGCCAGCCAGCAGATCGCGGACATCGAGAGCCTGATCAGCCAGGGCGCGAACTATGTCATCGTCACGCCCGCCGATGGCGCTGCCGTCACCCCGGCCGTCAAGCATGCCGATGACGCCGGCGTTCCGGTGATCGCGATTGCCGACCATGTGGTCGCCCCCGTCACCGCCACCTACAGCATGGACCACGTTGAAGGCGGCAAGCTCGCCGGCGAAGAGGTGGTCAAATATCTGACCAAGAAATACGGCTCGCCGAAGGGCAATGTCGTCAACATCCAGGGCATCGCGGGCATCGTGGCAACGGCCCAGCGTGACCAGGGCTTCGTGGACGTCCTGTCGAAATACCCCGACATCAAGATCGTCGCCAGCGCCGATGGCGGCTTCAACACCGACAAGGCCAACGAGGTGATGACGGCGATCCTTCAGGCACAGCCCGAGATCGACGCCGTCTATGGCGCGAATGACGCCGAGACCTATGGCGTCATCACGGCCATCAAGGCAGCCGGCCGCTTCCAGCCCGTGGGTCAGCCGGATCATATCTACACGATCGGCATCGACGGTTCGGCTCCGGGCATCAACGGCATCCGGAACGGCTCGCAGGACGCGACGGTCAGCCAGCAGTTCATCAAGATGGGCATCATGATGATGGACAACATCCACGCCAAGGAGACGGGTGCGGCCAAGGACATCCCATCAGTTGTTTGGCCGCTGATGGTCATCACCGCCGACAACATCAACTCGGATGAAGTCAAGACCTATGGCATTTGGGCCGACGACGTAAAGTGACCAAGCAGTCCGCCCTGGTTGAGCTGACCAACGTCAGCAAGCGATACCCTGGTGTCGTCGCTCTCGACGACGTCACCTTGGCCTTCAGGGCGGGCACCGTAACGGCACTTGCCGGCGAAAATGGCGCCGGCAAGTCCACCCTCATCAAGATCCTGTCGGGTGCGGTCGAAGCCGACAGCGGTGTCGTCACCATCGGCGGTGCACCGCTGCCGCGGACGCCGGGCGAGGTGATCGAGAGCGGCATCAGCACGATCTACCAGGAGCTGACCGACATCTCCGAGATGAGCGTGCTCGACAATGTGTTGCTGGCACGGCATTCGCTGCGCTGGGGCGTGCTCAACCGGAAAGCCAACCGCCGGCAGGCGACCGCGGCGCTGGATCGGGTCGGCCTCGCCGGGCTCGATCTCGGTCGCACGGTCAGTTCGCTGTCGCCCGCGCAGCGCCAGCAGCTCGAGATCGCGCGCTGCCTCGCCCGCAACGCGCGCGTCCTGATCTTCGACGAGCCGACCTCCTCCCTCCCGGAGGGCGAGGTCGAGGCGCTGCTGCAAACCATCAAGCAGCTTCGCCGCGAAGGTTTGGCCATCATCTATATCAGCCATCACCTCGAGGAGCTGTTCGCGATCGCCGACGACATCGTCGTGATGCGCGACGGCGCTGTTGTCGACCAGAGACCGGTCAATGCGTGGACGCAGCCCGAACTCGTGCGGGCGATGCTGGCTCGCGATCTGAAGAATGCCTATCCCTGGGTCGAGCGGTCGCTCGGCCCGGTTCTGCTTGGGGTCAAGGATCTGGTCGCGCCTGGCGTGCGGTCATCGAGCCTTTCCGCGCGCGCCAGCGAGATCGTCGGGCTGGTCGGGCTCGATGGAGCCGGTCGCACCGAACTGATGAAGGCGATCGCGGGCGCGACGCGGCCGAGCGAAGGCAGCATCTCCCTGGCCGGGGCGCCGGTACGGCTCGGCAGCCTTGCTCATGCGCGCCAGCTCGGCATCGTCTATGCGCCCGAGGACCGCAAGGCCGAAGGCCTGATCCTCGACGCACCGATCCGGGACAATGTCGTCCTCGGACTCTATTCGCTCGTGGCGCGGCTCGGCATCGTGCGCTCCCGCCGTCTCGGCGCGTTTGCGCGCGATGCCGTGCGCGACTATGGCGTGAAGGCGTCGTCGATCCGGCAGGTGGTCGGCGGGCTTTCGGGTGGAAACCAGCAGAAGGTGATTCTGGCCCGGGTTGCCGAAGGCGGACCGCGGGTCATCATGTTCGACGATCCGACACGCGGCGTCGACGTGGGGGCCAAGTCAAGCATCTACGAACAGGTGATCCGCCTAGCGCAGCGCGGCGCCACCGTGCTGCTGACGAGTTCCGATACGGACGAAGTCCTGGCAATGAGCGATCGCGTCTATGTGCTTCGGGCCGGGCGGATCGTGGATGAGGTGCAGCGCGCCGATTTCAATCGCGAGCGCATTCTGACATCCGCGTCGCTGGGCTGAAGAACAAGGGAGGGAAGCAGACATGAAGCAGACGTCGACGATAGCAGCCGGAGGTCGCGAGGACGCCTTGATGTCGGCCGCCCCCCGTGAGCGCCTGACCGCCGGCGGTGTTGTCGGACGGCTCCTCGGCAACACGACTAGCGCCATCGCCGTCGTCCTGCTGATCATCTGCGTGGTGCTGACGCTCCTCTCGGACCGCTTCCTCACGCCGCAGAATATCTATGCGATTCTCGCCCAGTCGGCCGTGGTCGGCGTTGCCGCGGTCGGCGGCACGTTCGTCATCATCACGGGCGGCATCGATCTTTCCGTCGGCGCCGCCATCGGCCTTGCCGGCATGATCGGCGCCCTCGTCATTCAGGCGGGCTATGGCGCCGAGGTGGGCATCATCGTCATGCTGGCCGTCGGCATGCTCGTCGGCGTGGTGAACGGGCTTTCCGTGTCGATGCTCCGTTTGGCCCCTTTCATCGTGACGCTGGCCACCATGGGCATGGCGCAGGGCCTCACCCTCGAATCGAGCACAGGCAAGAGCGTCTACGATCTGCCGCACGCCATCACCTTCTTCGGCGGTGACCGTATATTCGGGGGCCTGCCGGTGTCGGTGATCGTGACCGTGATCATCTTCATCATCGGCCAGTTCCTTCTGACCGGCACCTCGTTCGGCAAGAGCGTGTTCGCAGTCGGCGGCAACCGCGAGGCGGCGCGTCTCGCGGGCATCGACGTCAACCGCGTTCTGCTCATCGTCTATCTGCTGGCAGGCCTTTGCGCAGGCATCGCGGCGATCCTCACGGTCGGCCGCATTGGCGCCGCGACGCCGACGAGCGGCGCCGGTGTCGAGCTTCGCGTCATCGCGGCCATCGTCATCGGCGGCACCAGCCTGTTCGGCGGCAAGGGCAGCCTTTGGGGAACGCTGGTTGGCGTTCTGCTGATCGGCGTTATCAACAACGGCTTGACGCTGCTCAATGTCGATCCGTTCCTCGTGCAGTTCATGCAAAGCGCCCTGATTTTTGCTGCGGTGCTGTTCGACGCGGTCAACACGCGCCGCCTTGCACGCAACAGGATGCGTCGGACCTAGACGGCATCCTGAAACAGCCACAAGCCGCAAGCGCGGCAAACGAACAAGCCTGGATATCGAAAGGAAGAAACGTCATGGATCGCCTGAAGGACAAGGTTGCCCTCATCACCGGCGCCGCGCGTGGCCAGGGCCGCGAGATGGCCGAGCTGTTCATGAGGGAAGGCGCCAAGGCCGTCATTTCGGCCGATGTGCTCGACGCGGCAGACGCCGATGAAAGCCAGGTCACCTTCGTCAAGATGGATGTGACCAAGAAAGACCAGTGGAAGGCCGTCATCGACGATATCGTTGCCCAGCACGGCAAGATCGACATCCTGATCAACAATGCCGCGATCTGCCTGTATGAGCCGATCCTCGAGACGACCGACGAGATTTATGACCGCGTCCTCGACATCGACCTGAAGAGCATCTTCCTCGGCATGCGCGAGGTGCTGCCGCATATGATCAAGCGCAAGCAGGGCTCGATCATCAACGTGTCCTCGATCTGGGGCCTTGCCGGCGTGCCGAACTCCTACGCCTATCAGGCGGCCAAGGGCGCCATCCTCAATGTCAGCAAGAATGTCGCCGCCACGCATGGCGAGGATGGCATTCGCTGCAATTCGCTGCATCCGGGCTACATCCTGTCGCCGATGAACGAGCATCAGGCACCCGAGATCAATGCGGCGCTGATTGCCGGCACGGTGCTGAAGCGCCCCGGCAAGGCGATCGAGACCGCCTATGCCGCGCTGTTCCTGGCGAGCGATGAGTCGAGCTACGTCACCGGCACCTCGCTGGTCGTCGATGGCGGCTATCTGGCGCCCTAGGCCGGAACGGACAGGAGAAGGTACCTATGGTCGACAGGCTCAAGGGTAAGGTCGCGCTGGTTACCGGCGCGGCTCGCGGCATCGGGCGGGCGACGGCGGAGCTTTTCGCCCTCGAAGGCGCCACCGTGATCTCGGGGGATGTTCTGGAGGCGGAGGATGCCGGATCGAGCCCGGTGGAATTCCTGCCTCTCGACGTCACCAGCCGCGAAGGGTGGAAGCAGATCGTCGACGGGATCGTTGCCCGGCATGGCAAGATCGATATCCTCATGAACAATGCCGCGGTCTGCTATTACGAGCCGATCCTGGAGACGACCGACGAGCTCTGGGACAAGGTCCTCGACATCGACCTGAAGAGCATCTTCTACGGCATGCGCGAGACGCTGCCGCACATGATCAGCCGCAAGCAGGGCTCGATCATCAACGTCGCCTCGATCTGGGGTCTCGCCGGTGTCCCGAGCGCTCACGCCTATCAGGCGGCGAAGGGCGCGATCCTGAACGTCTCGAAAAACGTCGCGGCAACGCATGGTCAGGACGGGATCCGCTGCAACTCGCTGCATCCGGGCTACATCGTCACGCCGATGAACAAGGACCAGGGACCGGTGATCGAGGCAGCACTGATCGAAGGCAGCCTTCTCAAGCGGGCCGGCCAGCCGATGGAGATCGCCTATGCGGCTCTGTTCCTGGCGAGCGATGAGGCAAGCTACATAACCGGCACGTCGCTGGTGGTCGACGGTGGCTATCTCGCCCCTTAGGGCGAAACGCAGTTCGCAAACCGGCGGTCATCCGCCCGACGCCGAGTGCCACAGGATCACCAGCGCCGACGCGGCGCTGGTGATTATCGTTTACGTTCGGGCTTTCGGGGACCGATCGAAGCCTTTTGGGACCCTCAGCCGAGATTGGCTTCCGCAAACTCGTAATTGGCGAGCGTATCAAGGAAGTTGACGACATAATCCGGACGCCGATTGCGGAAATCGACGTAGTAGCTGTGCTCCCACACATCGAGACCGAGGAGCGGCTTTCCCTCGCCCGTGGCGAGCGGGTTTGAGCCATTCGCGGTCTTGGTGGTCTTCAGCTTGCCGTCATGACCGAGGATCAGCCAAGCCCAGCCGGATCCGAACTGCGTCGTCGCCGCCGTCTTGAACGCATCCTTGAAGGCGCTGACCGAGCCAAAATCTTCAACGAGCTTGGCTTCGAGCCGGCCGGGAACGGTGCCGCCGGTGGGCGACAGGGCGTTCCAGAAATGGATGTGATTCCAGTGCTGGCCCGCATTGTTGAAGACGGGCGCGAGATCCGGCTTGTCCTTGACGGCGGCGATGATCTCTTCCAGCGAAAGGCCCTGCAGCGCCGCGTTCTTGTCGACGAAGCCGTTGAGGGCCGTCACATAGGCCTGATGATGCTTGTCGTGGTGCAGCTCAAGGGTTTCCTGGCTCATCCCGCGCCCGGCAAGGGCTGAAGCGGCAAACGGCAAGGCAGGCAATTCAAACGCCATGATGGATCTCCTCAAAGGGTCGCGCTTGCATTCGACAGGCGCGCCGTTTATTCCAAGCATGTCCTTTGAATAACACGCCCGTGGATATGTCAAGTTCCGACTTGGAAAATAGCGCCTGGTCGCCTCGCAGCCCGGCGGAGCGCATCTTGATGGCGCTGAAGATGCATGGCCCGCTCACCGCCGCCGTGCTGGGTCAGCAGCTTGGAACGACCGGCGAAGCGGCGCGACAGCAGCTGTTGCGCCTATCGGAGGCCGGACTCGTATCGGCAACCAGCCTTCCATCCGGCGTCGGCCGACCGACCCAACGGTGGCAACTGACCGAGCGGGCGCAGAGCCGCTTCCCCGACACGCATGCCGCGCTGACCGTGCAGCTGCTCGAGATCATCCGCGACAGCCTTGGCGAGACTGCCCTCGACGCCGTCATATCGCGTCGTGAGGACGAGACGCGCCTGGCCTATGCGGCGGCGATGGAAGGGCGGCTCTCGCTTCGCGACCGCGTCGCCATGCTGGCCGATCTTCGGTCGGCCGAGGGCTATATGGCGGATTGGCGCGAAGAGGTGGATGGCTCGATCGTCCTCATCGAGAACCATTGTCCGATCTGCGCTGCGGCCGCATCCTGCCAAGGGCTCTGCCGGGCGGAATTGCAGGTTTTCAGGTCCGTTCTGGGGCAGGAGACCACCGTGGAACGCACGGAGCACATCGTCGCCGGCGGCCGACGCTGCACCTATGTCGTGCGTCCGGTTGAGGACGAAACGCCTCGGTAGTTTCCGCACGCATGAGCTTCGGCGGTGCGGCGACAAGCTGTTCAAGCGCCGCGAGCCAAGGCGTGTGCGCCCTGATTGCCTCCCGATGCGACCTTGGCCGCATTCCGCCTTTCCTGCTGCACCACAGGATCGGGCACCGGGCACGCGGCCAGGAGCATCTTGGTGTAGCCGTGCTTCGGATTGGAAAAGACGTCCTCGGTCGAACCCTGTTCGACGATCTCCCCTGCCTTCATCACGATCACCCGGTCGGCGAAGTTCCTGACCAGCGTCAGATCGTGCGTAATGAACAGCAAGGCCACGCCCATGCGTGCCCGAATTTCCTGCAAGAGGCTGATGATCTGGCCCTGAACGGTCATGTCGAGCGCTGAAACGGCCTCGTCGCAGACAATGATCTCGGACTGCAGCGCCAAAGCGCGGGCGATGGCGATGCGCTGGCGCTGGCCGCCTGAGAACTCGCTCGGATATTTGCCGAGATCGCCCGCCGTCAGGCCGACGCTCTCCATCAGTTCGACCGAGCGTTGGCGCCATTCGCTCTTTGGCAGCACGGAGCGCTGGATCGACCAGGGTTCGCAGATGATGTCGAAGACGCTCATGCGCGGATTGAGCGAACCGAAGGGATCCTGGAACACAGCCTGCACCGCGCGATGATAAGCGTCGAGTTCGGCCCGTCCGAGCTTGTGGATGTCCGCGCCGCGATAGCAGATGCTGCCGCTGGTGATCTCGCGCAGACGAAGAATGGCGTTGGCGATCGTCGACTTGCCGGAACCGCTTTCGCCGACAACGCAGAGCACCTCGTTGTGCCGCAGCTGGAGGCTGACATCGGACACGGCGCGAACGGAACCATAGTCGATGCTGACGTCCTTCACTTCGAGCAGCACCTCGGCATCAGCAGTGGTCACTTGCGGGCGGCTGGACGTCCGCGCTTCCAAGAGCTTCTGGGTATAGGAATGCCGCGGCGCCACGAAGACATCGGCGATCGTGCCCTCCTCGACGAATTCGCCGCGGCGCATGACGGAAACGGTCCGGGCGATGTCGGCGGCGACGCCGAGATCGTGGGTGATCAGCAGCAGCGCGCTGCCATTCTCCTGTTGCAGTTCGCGGATCAGTTCGAGGATCTGGGCCTGAACCGTGACGTCCAGCGCCGTCGTAGGCTCGTCGGCGATCAGGAGTTCCGGTCGCAGGGCCATGGCCATCGCGATCATGATCCGCTGACGCTGCCCGCCCGAGAACTGGTGTGGAAATGCATGATAGCGCCGCGCGGCGTCACCGATGCCGACACGATCCATCAGCGCGATCGCGCTGCGCTTGGCCTCGCCGGCAGGCCGGCCGTGGATACGGCAGACCTCGGCGATCTGCCAGCCGACCGGATAGACCGGATTGAGATGGGCCGCCGGATCCTGGAAGACCATCGCGATATGGCGACCATAGAGCCGGCGCCGCTCGGCGCGTGGCATCGAAAGGATGCTGCGGCCCTGAAACCGGATGTCGCCGCCGCACACATGCCCCGGAGGCGAGTCGATGAGGCTCATGATCGCCGAGGCGGTCACGCTCTTGCCGGAACCGCTCTCGCCGATGATGGCATGAGAGCCGCCCTGCTCCAGGCAAAGGCTGATGCCACGTACCGCGTTGAACGTGCCACCTGGCGTCTCGAAGTCCACGACCAGATTGTCGATCTCGAGCAGCGGAGTCTTGCTAAGCATTGGACGCAACTTTGCTTTCGGCGGCCGGCACCCGCGACTTGCGGGCGCTGCGGGCCCTCAGGACCGGATCATTCGCCACCTGGAACCAGTTGCCGAGGATGGTTGCGGCGAGGGCGATCGACGCAATGACGAGACCTGGCCAGAGTGCGCTCCACCATGCGGTGGCGAGATAGCGCTGCCCGTCAGAGACCATGAGACCCCAGGTGACGTCCGGCGGCTGGACGCCTATGCCGAGGAATGTCAGCGTCGATTCCGCAAGCATGACCTGGGCGAATTCGAGCGCCGCCACTGAGAAGAGCGTTGGCAGCGCCAAGGGCGCCATGTGCCGGACCAGGAGGTGCAGGCTGCTCGCGCCCATGACCCGGGAGGCGGAGACGAACGGCCGCTCGCGGATTTCCAGCGCCTGGCCGCGGGCGGTCCTCGCGAAGATCGGGATGCGTGTCACCGTGAGGATCATCACGACGACCGGAGGCGAAGCTCCGATGACAAACAGCACGACCATGGCCAGCAGCAGCGACGGGATGCTCATCAGCACATCGATCGCCCGCATGATGGCGGTGCTCCACCAAGCATTGCTCAGCCCCGCGACGAGCCCTATGGCGGCGCCGATGACGAGCGACAAACTCACGGTGGCGAAGGAGATCGCCAGCGTCGTTCGCGCCGCGACCACGAGCCGTGCCAGCATGCTGCGGCCAAGCGCGTCACCGCCGAGCACATACCACCAGCCATGATCGAAGTGGAGCGGCGGAAGATGCCGCAGCCTTAGATTGGAGCGCATCAGGCTCGCATCGACGATCAGCGGGGCGACGAGCGCTACGACGACGACGGCAAGCAGATAGAGAGCCGCAACCAGCGCCGCCTTGTCATGGACGAGACGTCCCAGCATCTGCCTCATCGGCGTGCCTCCCCGCCGATCTGCACACGGGGATCGAGCCGCGCATACATGATGTCGATGGCGACGTTCATCGCATAGACGACAACGGCGGCGAGCAGGATGCAGGCGATGGTCAGCGAAAAGTCGCGGTCGCGGATCGAATCGATCATGACCTTTCCGATGCCCGGAAAGCCGAAGATCGTCTCGATGACGACGGCGCCGTTGACGAGGCCGGTCGCCTGCACGCCGGCAATCGTTATCAGCGGCAGAAGCGAATTGCGGAGCGCATGCACGAAGACCACGCGGGCATCGCTGGCGCCCTTGGCGAGCGCGGTCTTGGCATAGGGCGCGCTGAGGCTCGAAACCATGCTCGACCGGACGACTTGCGTCAGCACGCCGAGCGGTGTCAGCACCAGCACGCAGACGGGCAGGATCCAGTGCACCGGCGTGCCCATGCCGGAGGTCGGTACCCAGCCAAGCATCATCGCAAAGACAAAGATGGCGACCAGAGCGACCCAGAACGTCGGCGCGGACGCGGTGAAGATCGTCAGCGGACTGATCATGCGGTCGAACAGTCCGTTCGGCCGCATCGCCGCGAGCGAGCCGAGGACGATCGAGAGGACCAGCGCGATCGACATGGTGAAAAAGGCGAGCGTCAGCGTGATCGGAAATGCCTCGAGCGCGACTTCCATCGCCGGCCGCTGCTTGAACAGGGATTGGCCGAAGTCACCATGCGCGAGGTCGGAGACATAGTGGATGAACTGCACATAATAGGGGTCGTTGAAGCCGTGCAACGCTGCAAAGTCGGCGCGCGCCTGCGGCGAGGCCGACAGCGGCAGGTATTGATTGGTCGGATCTCCGGTCAGCCGCGTCATCGCAAAGACGATGAGCAGAAGCATCAGAACGGCGTAAAGGCTCTGAAGCGCACGCCGCAGCACATATCGAGCCATATCTCGTCCTCCCCGGACCTGACGGCGGCCGAACCCGGCCGCCGTACAATGCGTCTATACGACTTACTTGAACTGGATCTGGCTGATCTGAAGCTCTTGGTTGGTCGCGGCGGTCGGCGTGTAGGTGATGCGCGGACCAATCCGGGTATCTGTCGTCTGGTGATAGAGGACGGCGTCGACGGCCATGTCATGCACCTTCTTGAAGACGTCACGGAAGATCTCGCCGCGTTCGGGATCGGTCGCGGCCAGGCCACGCTTGATCTCGCTATCGACCTCGGCGTCGTTCAGCTTCGAGGTGCCGCCCCAGGAAGCGTATTTGCCGACAAGGGTAAATCCGGCATCGCCGCTGTTGTTGTCATGCGACTCGAAGAGGATGTTGGCAGGCTGTCCGTCGCCGAACGGCTTGTAGAAGAACTTGTAGAATTCGGCCGATTCGAGAATCTGCAGGCGGACATTCAGGCCGGCGTCCTTCAGCATCTCGATCATCACGGTCGGCGCCTCGGTGCCCCCGGGCGAGCCATTGTTGACGATGAGCAGGATTTCGTTGTCGACGGGAACGCCGGCGGCGCGGGCCTCGGCAATCAGCGCGCGGGCCTTGTCCGGGTCGTACGGCCAGAACGGCACCGCGTCATTGTAGCCGTTGATCGTCGGCATCACCATGTTCTTGGCCGGTTGCCAGCTGGCGCTGAAGACGGTGCCGAGCATCGCCTGGCGGTCGAGGGCGTAATTGATCGCCTCGCGGACGCGGATGTCGTCGAGCGGCGGCTTGCCGATATCGAAGCGCAGGCGAACCGTCTCCGAATTGAGATAGCTGTGGTCGGTGTCCTTGTTGGTCGCGTCCTGTGGAGCGATGACCGGGGAGATGTCGGCCTCGCCATTGGCCACCATCGCCGCGCGGACGGCTGGCTCTTCGCGGAAGACGTAGGTCACCTTGCCGACTTGCGGCTTCTCGCCCCAATAGTCCGGATTGCGTTCCGTCGTGATGCTGCGGCCGGATGCCCACTCGACGAGCCGGTAGGGGCCGGTGCCGACCGGATTGCGAACGAGGGTGTGCGCATCGGTCGCCGGCGATTCGATGCCGACCATCGACATCAGCACAGGCATGATCGGGCTCGGCTGGGGGGTCTTCACGTCAACCGTCAGGTCGTCGACGGCCGTCAGGTCGACACCCATTCCCTCGAAATAGAGAACGCGGTTCGAGCAGGACAGGTTCGGATCCATCATCCGCTTGAAAGCCTGGATGAAGGCCGCGGCGTTGAGCGGCTTGCCATCATGAAACTTGACGCCCGGGCGAAGCTTGAAGCGCCACGTGGTGTCGTCGATGGTCGACCAGCTCTCGGCGAGGCGTGGGTCGACCTTGCCCGTCTGCTGGTTGATCTCGGTCACGGTCTCGACGATGTTCTCGCGGATCACCATGCCGACATTCTTCTTGGTCAGCTCGCAGGGATCGAGCGTATCGGGCTCCTGCTCCTGCACGACGGTTATGGCGTCGTTCTGCTGCGCCAGCGCCGGGGCGCCGAAGCCCAGCACGACCGCGCTCGCCAGCAGGGTGGCTCCTAGAGCCTGTCTTGTTCTCAGCCGATTGGCCATCTGATTGTCCCTCCCTCGAAATCTGTTTGTTGTTGAACCGAACCGCGCCGTTTCTGCCGTCCGGGCTCCTCCGCCCTGTTCGCGGCCGCCCAGAAGCCCGGCTCAGGCTTCCACGAGCACATAGGTCCCGTCCGTCTTGACCGGGAACGTCTCGGCCACATAGGGGCCTTCGATCAGCTTCCCGCTCCTGACTTCCGTCTTGAAGCTGCGAACCTTGACCCGGTTGGGTTCGCACCACGATTTGCCGGTCCGCACATCGAATTCCCAGGCATGCCAGGGGCAACGGATCACGTTGCGGCTCGGGTCGAAATCGTAGATCCCCGGCTCGGTCGACGTGACGGCGACGGTCAGCAGCCCGTTGCAGAGGTCCGCGCCCTGATGCGGGCAACGGTTGAGCAGCGCATAGAACTCGCCCTCGACGTTGAACACGGCGACCGCCCGCCCGTTCACCTCGATGACCCGGCGCGAGCCCGGCGGCATGTCTTCGATCGCCGCGACGACGTGATAGGCCATGACGGTCAGAGTCCGTAGAGCGTGTGGGCATTGCGGAAGCGGATGTGGTCGCGCTGCTCGGCCGAAAGCGAAGGCGGCAGGCCGAACTTCGGATCATCGAAATCCCAGTGCGGATAGTCGCTGGCGAAGAGCAGCCGGTCCCAGCCGATATCGGCCATCGTCTGCGCAACCGCCTGCGGCTGCGGCGCCTCTTCCATCGGCTGTGTGCTGATCCAGACCCGCTCGCGGATATATTCGGACGGCGGCCGCTTCACATGCGGAACCTCGTCGCGCATCCGGTGCCAGGCGCGGTCGAGCCGCCAGGCAAGGGCGGGAAGCCAGCCGAAACCCGCCTCGATGACAACGAAGCGCAAGTCCGGATAGCGGTCGAACACGCCTTCGAAGATCATACTGGCGATCGACGCTTGGCAACCGGCCGGATGGGCGGCGCCTTCCTCGATATAGTAGGAAGGCCAGCCGCTATTGGTGGACGGAAAGCCGCTATAGCCGAACACATGTGTCGCGACCGGCAGCCCCGCCTCGGAGGCGGCCTCGAAGATGGGCCAGTAGCGGCGCTTGCCGAGCGGCTCGCTGGTTCGGCTCAGCAACAGCACATGCGCGAAATCGGGTTGGCCGGCGCGCTTGCGGATTTCCTCGCGCGCCGCCTCGCCATCCTCATAGGGGACAAGGACCGACGCCTTCAGCCGCGGCTCCTGGCTGGTCCAGGCGTCGACGAGCCAGTCGTTCGTTGCCGAGCAAAGCGCGGCGCTGAAGGCTGAGTTCTGGTCGCCGCCGGACGGGCTGAGCGGATTGAGAATGCCCATCGTGATGCCGTGATGGTCGAGATGCTGGCGCCGCATCAATGCAAGGTCGCTGCCCGGCGGTCCGGATTCAGGCCAGGCGTCGCGCCGGGCGGCACCCGGCACGATCTTCGGAAACGGCGTTCCCTTGGCGAAGCCGTGCCGGGACCTCAGGCCGTAAGTCTGCAGATAGTCCCACCAGCGCAGGCTGAGATAGGGACGCAGATCCGCCGCCGAGCGCAGCGCCGGATGGATGTCGCAATCGACGAGGGCCGTGGCCTGACGCGCCGACGACTTGTCGGCCGTGTCGGTGAGGGCGATGTTCATAGGCGCGTCTCCCTGAGCCGTGGGTAGGTCGCCAGCGGGTTCTGGACCGCCATCTTCTCGATCGAGATGGCGCTGAGACCGGCGGGAACGACCTCATCATTGTCGAACTGCCAATGCGGGTAGTCCGAAGCGAACAGCAGCATCTCGTCCGACTGGAACTGGTCGATGATCCGCCCGACCGTCTCCACGTCATCGGGCGCGTCCAGCGGCTGTGCGGTGAGGCGTATGTGATCGCGGGCGATTTCGAGCGGTGGGCGGTCGACCCAGGGGACCTCGCTGCGCGTTCCGCGCCAGAACTTGGTCAATCGCCACAGGAACGGCGTGAACCACGACACGCCGGATTCGATCATCACGACCTTGAGATTCGGGAACTTGCTGAACACGCCCTCGCAGATTAGGCTGCCGAGCTGGCCCTGGAAGCCAAGCGACTGGGCGGCATAGTCCTCGACATAGTAGCTCGGCCAGCCGACCGGCGTGACCGGGAAGCGATAGGCGCTGCCGGCATGGATTCCGATCGGCAGTCCGTGCCGCTCGGCCGCCTTGTAGATCGGCCAGTAGTGCCGGCGTCCGAGCGGCGCCTCGGCCATGACCGGCATCAGGACCTGGACGAAACGCCGGTCGGCAGCGCAGCGATCGATCTCGTCGGCGGCGCGCTCGGGGTTCTGCCACGGGACGATGATCGAGGCGCGCATGCGCGGATCGGCGTCGAGCCACTCCGCCGCCATCCAGTCATTCACCGCCGTCGCGAGCGCGACGGCCATGTCCTCGCTCAGCACCATGTGGACGCCGTAGATGCAATTGCCGATCGCATGGCCGAGCTGCCAGCGGTCCATGACCGCCTTGCGATAGCGATCGATGCCTGCAGGGGGCGCGCCCGCATCATCGCGCCAGTCGGGGCGCGCGGTGATCGGCGCCCGCTGCGGATAGGCGTTGGATTCGAAGCCTGGGATTCCGCGCGATTCAACTGCCTCGCGCCAGTTCGCTGGCAGATGCGGCACGAGAGCCTTCAGCTCCGGAACGACGGGATGCATGTCGCAATCGATGGCTCCCAAATTCTGGAGATTCATTTCGCTGCGCCCTTCCGCCCGAACATCTGGTTGTTCCGATGCATGATTCCTCCGCTTATTCCGCGGCCGCGATCAGCTTCGCCGCGGCTCCGATGTCGAAATCGGGATCGGCGGCCTGTGCGGCTGTGATGGTCATGCCGGCGCCGAGCAGTCGGCGCGCGGCCATGTGGGTTCTGGCATTGTTGATCGACTCGACGCCGACGAGGCGCCCCCGGCGAAAGCAGAAGACCGTCAGCCGTCCATCAGGTCCGTCGCGTCGCGAGACCGCGAGGTCGTGCCCCTGCGTGATGCCGGCGATCTGCAGTTTCAGCTCATACTGGTCGCTCCAGAACCAGGGCAGCGCCGTGTAGCGCGCCTTGCCTCCGGTGAGCGCGGCCGCCACCGTACGGCCCTGGTCGGTCGCGTTCTGGACCGACTCGATGCGCATCGATGCCCCGGCATGGGTGTTCGGATGGTGGGCGCAGTCGCCGACCGCATAAATGCCCGGCACGGCCGTCGCGAGGCCGGTATCGACTTGGATGCCTTCGCGGTTGCCGATGCCGATATCGCCGGCAAGCTCAGCATTCGCTATCGCACCGACTGCGATCAGCACGAGATCCGCGGGAACGCGGAGACCAGCCTTCGTTACGACCGCGCTGACGCGCGTCTGTCCCTCGATCGCAAGGACGCTGTCGCCCGTCACGATCGTGACGCCGCGCCTGCGGTGCTCCGCCGCCAGCTGGTCGGCCGTCTCGGCGGAGACGGCGCGGCCGAGGATGCGGGGAGCCGCCTCGATCACGGTCACCTGCCGGCCCTCGCCTGCCGCGACCGCGGCGAATTCGAGCCCGATCATGCCGCCGCCAATGATCGCCACATGGTCGGCGCCCTGAAGCGCTTCGCCGAGCCGGAGCGCATCGTCGAGGCTGCGAAGCGTCATGACGCCGTCGAGATCCCGCCCCGGTATCGGCGGCACCAGCGGCCGGGCACCGGTGGCCAGCACCAGAGCGTCGTAGTCAATCACCGCTCCATCTGCGGTCACGACCCGGCGCTCATTCGGGGCGAGGGTGGCGATGCGCGTATCAGGAACGAACTCGATCCGCCGGTCCTCGAAGAAGCGTGCCGACCGCAGCACCTGCAGCGCCGCTCCGCCCGGCTTCGCCAGCGTCTTGGACAAGGGCGGGCGGTGATAAGGCAGATGCGCCTCGTCCGAGATCATGACGATACGGCCGTCATAGCCGTTGTCCCTGAGCGAGGCGGCCGTCTGGACGCCGGCATGGCTGGCGCCGATGATGAGCGTGGTTGCGGCCGCCATCAGACTTGCCTCTCCGGCAGTGTCACGACCAGCCCGTCCAACCCGGCGGTGACGGCGATCTGGCAGCCGAGGCGGCTGTTCGGCTGCCTTTCGCTGGCGGCGAAATCGAGCATCTCGTCTTCGACCGGGCTGACCTCACCAACCAAGGGCAGGAAGGCCTCGTCGACATAGACATGGCAGGTCGCGCAGGAGGCGGAGCCGCCACACTCGGCGACGATGCCGTCTATGCCGTTGGCGATGGCGCCCTGCATCACCGAATCGCCGGCGCGGACATCGACCGAATGGGCAACGCCTGACGGCGACAGATAGGTCACGCGCGGCATGCCGTCGACGCCCGTTGCAGCTGGACTTCGTGACGGGACGTCGCGCAGGCAGTTGGCCATGCGGAACTCATCGGCATGCTGTCACCCTTCCTCCCGGATCGGCGCGGCTGGTGCCGCTGTCGTTCCAGCCATCAGACCTGAGGAAAGGCTGTACTGATAGGATCAGTATATTTGAATATCGATATGAACAGATCGGTGACGACTACAGCGACAGGAGGAGGTACTCCCCCTCCGGCTTGACGTCGAAGGTCTCGACGCCCTTCACGTCGTCGAGGCTTTCGATCTCTTTGCCGCCGGCTACGGCAAGGGCAAATTGAGCGACTTTCACCGCGTCCGGCCTGCAGCGGGACCGGCCCGTGCGGATGTCGAATTCCCAGCCGTGCCAGGGGCACCGGATGATCTCGCCCTGTCGGCTGTAACGATAGTCCGCCGGCCGGTCGGATTCCGCGAGCCCGGCCTGGTAGCCGTTGAAAAGGCTGCCGCCTTGATGCGGACAGGTGTTCAATAGCCCGAACCACTCCTCTCCCAGCCTGAAAATCACGACAGGTCGCCGGTTGACCTCCACCAGCATGCGGCCGCTTGCGGGAAAATCCTCGATCTTGCAGACGACATATCTAGCCATGCGGAATTCCATAGAGATCGAGCGCGTTCTTCAGGAAGAAGCGGTCGCGGCGCTCCCTGCTGAGCGGCAACGGCATCGCGCGCTGGGGATCGTCGAAATCCCAATGCGGATAATCGGAGGCAAACAGCACGCGGTCCCAGCCGATCCAGTCGATCACTTCGGCGATGTGCTGGCGGTTGGCCGGTTCCTCGATCGGTTGCGACGTCAGCCAGACGCTCTCGCGGATATATTCGGAAGGCGGCCGCGGCAGATGAGCCAGTTCGTCCCTGCTGCGCTCCCAGATGCGATCAAGGCGCCAGCGGAGCGACGGCAGCCAGCCGAGCCCGCCTTCGATGAGGGCGACGCGCAGCGTCGGAAAGCGTTCGAAGACACCTTCGAGGACCAGACTGGCCAGCGCGGATTGCGAAGTCTGGGCGTGGCTCATCATGTCCTCGCCGTAGTAAGAGGGCCAGCCGCCGCCCGTAATCGCCCAGCCGCCATTGCCGAATGCATGGACGCCGATGGGTAGGCCGACTTCGGCGGCAGCAGCATAGATCGGCCAGAAGCTCCGATGGCCAATGGGATTGGGAAGACGGCTCAGCAGAGACACCTGCACGAAGTCCCGCTTGCCTGCCAGGCGGTGGATTTCGGCGACGGCCGCCTGCGGGTCCTGATAGGCAGCAACGATCGAACCGCGGAGCCGCGGCTCGCGGGATGTCCATTCCTCGACCTGCCAGTCGTTGATGGCGGTGCAGAGCGCGACCGAGAGATCGATATTCTGCAGCGACTGCGCAGCGCCGAGCGGGATCAACACCCCGAATTGCACATTGTTGGGGTCGAGATGCTGGGCGCGCATGAAGTCGAGATCGCTTCCCGGCATGCCGCCGCCTGGCGGGAAGGCATCACGCCGGACGGCCATTGGCTGCCCCTTGGGATACTGCATCTCCTGCGTAAAACCTTGACGCGCCAGCATACCCACGGTCGCAATATGGGTGCGCCAGCGGGGCGCCAGCCGCGAGAAGATGTCTTTCTCCATCGAGCGAGGCGCCGGATGAATGTCGCAATCGGCAATCGCTTGGCGGCCGCCGACAATGACCGCTGGCCGCGCTGCAGCCCCTCCGGCTGGGGTCGAAACATCGGTCACGGCACCACCCCTTCGGCAAGTCGCGGATAGGTGGCGAGCGGATTGGCTCGACTGATGTGCGCGATCTGGTCCGGGCTCACTCCAGCGGGCAGCAGGTCGTCGCCGTCGAAGCGCCAATGCGGAAAGTCGCTCGCGAACAGGAGCATTTCATCGGACCCGATATGGTCGAGTAGGCGCTCGACAACCGCGGGATCGGCGGGGGTGTCGAACGGCTGGGTCGTGAGACGAACCCTGCTGCGGACGATCTCGCTGGGCGGCACCTTGACCCAGGGCGTCTCGCTGCGGAGGCCATGCCAGTATTTGTCGAGCCGCCACAGATAGGGCGGCAACCAACTGACGCCGGTCTCGCTGAGGACGACGCGAAGGGTCGGGAAGGCGCCGAAAACGCCCTCGAGGATCAGACTGGTGAGCTGTGTCTGGAACGCAGAGGCTTGCGAAAAATAGTCCTGCGCATAGTAGCTCGGCCATCCCGTGCCTGTGACCGGGTGACGGTACATGCTGCCGGCATGGATGCCGACTGGCAGCCCACATTCCTCCGCCGCCTCATAGATCGGCCAGTAGTAGCGCTTGCCGAGCGGCATCTCGCCCATGACCAGCATCAGGACCTGCACGAAGCGGCGATCCGTGGCGACACGGCGGATCTCTTCGGCGGCCATGGTCGGATTTTGCATCGGCACGACGATCGAAGCCCGCAGCCGCGGTTCGTTGTCGAGCCATTCGCGCGCTATCCAATCGTTCAGCGCCCGAGCGATCGACTGCCCCATGTCCTCGCTGTGCAGCAGCTGGACGCCATAGAGGCAGTTGCAGATGGCGGCTGAAAAACCGTAGCGGTCGAGCAGGTTGACCTGGAGGCTGCGGAGTTGATCCCTGACAGACGCTGGCTCGGGCAACCGCCAGTCCGGCCTCGCATTAATCGGGGCCTGCCGCGGGAACGCCGCCGTATCGAGGGTCTGCAGACCGCGCTGCAGCGAGACGTCGCGCCAATATTCATCGAGATATGGCAGCAGCGCGTCCCGGTGCGGCACCGTGATCTGGACGTCGCAATCGACCGCGCCTCTATAGGGCCGCGGCCGGTCTCCTCCGACATTCAGATCGTTCATCGTCCGAAATGTCCTCCCTGACAGATCATGTTACGTCAGTCGCCTTCGTGCGCTAGGCGCACATCCCGCCGCGATGGATAGGAACAGATGCAGCGGCTGGCCGCGCTGGCCTCTACGCTTCGTCCTCCGGCAGCAGCACCTCGACGCCATCGGCGGCGACCCTGACCGGATAGATGATCAGCTGCTCCTCGGCCGGCTCACGCACGGCCCGGCCGGTCTCGACCTCGAAGCGCCCGCCATGCAGCGGGCATTCGATGATGTCGTCGTCGAGCCAGCCATCGGAGAGTATCGCGAAGGCATGGGTGCACACATTCTGTGTGGCATGGAAGGTGCCCCGGACATTGCAGATCGCGAGCTTGTGCTCGCCAACCTCGACGCCGACCATCATGCCCGGCGCCAGGTCTTCGGCTGGGAAGAGGCGGGTCCATGTGCCGTCACGTATTGGCATTGCGTAACTTTCACGTGTTTTCCGGAAAACTGCAGGGCGGCGGCAGCAACGCCCCCGCGAGAAGGACTGCGCGGCACCCGTTTCGGATGCCGTTGGCGATGCTTTGCCGATACGGCCTTTGGCACCGCAATTGAAGGGCGCCTGTCCTTGTGCTGTAACAAGCAGACAAATGCATTTACGATATTGACAGGGCGTATCGGGAATGAACTGGCGCTACCAGGAGGTGGTCCGCTTCGTGCAAAACTGCATCGATACGGGAACGCTCAAGCCAGGGGAGAGGCTGCAATCGGTGCGCGAGATGAGCGCCCAGACCGGCTTCAGTGTCGTCACGGTTCACCATGCCTATTCGCTGCTCGAAAGTGAGGGCATGATCGAGGCTCGGCCCCGATCCGGTTTCTATGTTGCCCATACGCCCCAGATCTCGACCGATTTCCCCGAGTTGGTCGTCCCCCACGGCAAAGCAAGCGGGGAAGTATCGATCTCCGTCCAGCTCTACAGGTTGATGGCCCTGTGGCGCGACCGGAAGATCGAAACCTTCGGCTCGCTTCACCCGAGCAGCGACCTCCTGCCGACGCAGGAGTTGCTGACCCATATGCGCCGATTCCTGCGCAACGTCCGACCCGACCGGCCTCCGGTCACGTCGCTGGCCGGGTCTTCGGATCTGCGCGACATCGTCTCGCGCCGGGCGGCCACACGCGGCATACGCATCCGCGAGAACAACACGATCGTCACCAGCAGCAGCCAGACGGCGCTCGATCTCTGCCTCGACGTGGTCACGCGGCCGGGGGATCTCGTGATGATCGAGAGCCCGTCCTATTTTCCGCTGTTCGCGGCGCTGCAGCGACGGCATCTGCGAGCGATCGAAATCTACTCCCATCCGATGACCGGCATCGATCCCGACCAGTTCGATCATCTCATCGACACCAACGACATCCGCGCCTGCCTGTTGATGCCGGTGAACCACTTTCCGACGGGGGTGAGCTATCCCGAGGGCGTATTGCAGCGCATCGCCTCCAAAGCGGGCGACAAGGCCGTTCCGATCATCGAATACGACACATTCTCGGAGCTCACCCATGCGCCCAGCAATCCGCACTCGCTGAAGAATTTTGATCGCAACGACTTTGTTCTGCAAATCGGCAGCTTTGCCTCGACGCTGGGACCGCTCGCCGGCGCAGGCTGGGTGCTGAACAGCCGCTATCGCGAGGCGATCCTGGAAAAGCTCGTCTTTACCGACCTGGCCGCCGGCGAAGCGGCCTTGCAGCACGCCATCGCTGAATGCATCGTCCGCCACAGCTATGACCGCCAGTTGAGGCACATCCGCGAGCAGTTGAAGGCTCGGATGCGCAGGGGCATGCATCTGGTCGCGCAGCTGTTTCCGCGACAGTGCACGATCTCCCGGCCCTCGGGCGGCTTCATGTGCTGGATCCGCCTGCCGGGAAACGTCGACTCCATTGCCCTGGCCGAACGCGCAGCGGATCTCGGCATCTCGATCATCCCGGGGCCGCTTCTTTCGGTGGCCAGTTCATTCCGCAACTTCATCGGCCTCAATTTTTCGTTCGAATGGACGGACGCGACCGAAGACCGCCTTGCCACGCTCGCCGGCCTGCTGGAATGAGCACCTTGAGAGGGCAACGGTTCCGCTCGAGCCTTCCGCCGCTCTGGGTCAGGCCCGCACGACCGGTGATGCGACGCCTCGTCCCTCCCTTTTAACGGCGATCGAACCGATGTCCGTCGAGCGGCGCATGCATCGATCGTCACCAGCGAAACATAGCGGGGTGTCTAGCGGCGCCGTGCCCACGCTCCATGGCCGGGTTCTCCGCCAGTTCACGTGCTTCTCGCCCGTCTGCCCTTCACGCACCCAGAAGACCAGGACGATCTTCTGCGGCACGAGGACAGAGGGCCGTGAAAACACCTCCGCAGCCTCCGCCTGAACCTCAGAAGAAGGGGCAGCGTGCAGATCGACGACCCACCGGGGACCGCCCTTCATAATTTGATATAAAATAGAAAATCAAAAGAGTGTCGCTGTCAAGGATTGGCTCTGCCAACGCCCCGCCCGGTGACCGTCAGCTTGAGACTGGATTCACTTCCGGCCCGCGTCCATGACGCGATTTCAGGGGAGGATATCCTTCTCCCGTCGACCGATAGCGGGCGGATCGAGGTGGCGGTGCCGTCGCCGCATATCCATCGCGCGATCGGGCTCGAGAGCGGCCTTCGAAGGCGACGTCGCTAACCCTCGCGGATGGACGACAAACCGAGATCGACCACGGCGATGTTCAGGAGTTGCGTCATCGTCGCAAACGCGCCTTCGCTGTCGCGCATGCGGACGCGGTCGATCACCTCGCCATGCATGGAAAGGGAGGCGCCCGGCTCGCGGGCACGCGCAATGGTGAGGCGGAAGGAATAGGCCAGCGCTGCGCCGATCGTGTTGGAGAGCTGCTGGAAGACGATGTTGCGGCTCGCGCGGAGCAGCGCCGTGTGAAAATCGATGTCGGCCCGGTTGAAGGCGTCGAAGTCCTGCGACTGCTTGTGGCGGCTCATGAGGCGGAAGGCCTCCTCCATCGGCGCGATGTCGGCGGCGGTGGCGCGCAGGGCTGCGAGGCGCGCCGCGGCCGGCTCGATCACCTGCCGCGCCTCGATGAGGCTCAGGACCAGCTCGGCGCTTGGCCGCAATTCCATGGACCAGGCCAGCAGATCGGGATCGAGCAGGTTCCAGTAGTCGCGCGCGCGGACCACCGTGCCGACACGCGGGCGCGTCGTCACCATGCCCTTGGAATCAAGAACCTTGATCGCCTCGCGCATCGCGCTGCGGCTGACATTGAACATGCCGCAGAGTTCCGGTTCGGACGGAAGCACAGTGCCCGGCATGAATTCGCCGTCGAGGAGACGCTGCGCCAGCGTCTTCACGACGTGGCGATGGACGCGCGGCTTGACGAGCGCCTTGGCAAGCGGCTTGGTCGGCGCGGCGGATAGCGTCAATTCGTGTGCCCTCTCGAGGCCGCCCCGGAGCGGCCCTTCATTCATGATAGAGCACGGAACGCCCGCCATCGATGGCGATCGATGTGGCGTTGATGAAGGGCGCCTCGTCACTGGCGAGAAAAACGGCCGTCATCGCCACCTCCTCGGGCCGGCCAATGCGGCCGGGCGGATGCAGGCGATAGGTGCGTTGCCGCTCCGCCTCCGGGTCGGGGAAGCCGTTCCAATATTCGATAGCGAGATCGGTCTCGATATAGCCGGGCGCGATCGCGTTCACCCGGATGTTGCGGGCGGCATATTCGATGCCGAGCGCGCGGGTGAGACCGAGCAGGCCGTGCTTCGCCACCGGATAGGGGAAGGTGTGCGGAATGATAGTGGAGCTGTGCGAGGAGGCGATGTTGACGATCGAACCGCCCTTGCCAGCGAGCATCACCGGCAGCACAGCACGGCAGACGCGCCAGACGCCTTCGAGATCGACGGCCATGCAGCGCGCCCATTCGGCGTCCGTCGTCTCCAGCGGTTCGTGAAAGACATTGATGCCTGCATTGTTCACGAGTCCGTCGATGCGGCCGAACCGGGCGACGACCGTCTCGACCAAGGCGTCGACCGAGGATTGAGCCGTCACATCGGTCTCGACGAACAGCGCCCGTTCGCCGAGCTTCTCCGCCATGGCCGCGCCGGTGAGCGGATCGCGCTCGGCAATGGCGACATGCGCACCGGCCTCGATGAAGGCGCGGGCAATGGCCGCGCCGATGCCGCGGCCTGCTCCGGTGACGATGGCGATCTTGTCCGCGAGGCGCATTTTACCAGTCCGCGATCGTGCCATCGGGAAGGATGGCGTTCTGCGTATGCAACACTTCCTGCGCGTAAGGGTGGCGCGCGCATTCCGCCTCGTTCACGACGACGCCGAGGCCCGGCGTTTCCGGAACCTGCCAGTAACCGTCGACACGGCGGATCGGGCCCTCGACGACATCGAAATACCAGGGCACGGCGCCGACCATCTCCTCCTGGATGACGTGGTTCGGCGTCGAGACGGCAAAATGCAGCGCTGCCACGCCGGCAATCGGCCCGAGCGGGTTATGCGGTGCAACGCCGATGCCGAGCGCCTCGGCCCGGGCGGCAATCTTCTTCGCCTCGAGCAGGCCGCCACAATGGCAGATATCGGGCTGCACGATGTCGATGGAGCGCGTCGCGAACAGCGCCTCGAAATCGGCCCGCTCGATCAGCCGCTCTCCGGTGGCGAGCGGAACGCGGCTTCGCCCTGCGAGACTGGCGAGCGCCTGGAAATCGCCCGGCTGCACCGGCTCCTCGACGAACATCGGCCGCGAAGGCGCGAGCGCCTCGATATAAGCGAGCGCCGCGCCGGCCGAGGCCGGACGGCCGTGGAAGTCGACCATGATCTCGATCGTATCGCCCACCGCCGCACGCATCGCTTCCATCATGCGCGCCACCTTGTCCACATCCGGCAGGGGCGCGTGGTAGTGCGTGTAGGGCACGAACACCGCCTTGAACGCGCGGTAGCCGTTCTCCACCACCTCGCGTGCGCGCTCCACCAGCGGGGCAACATCCGTCGTCTCGTAGACGGCGCGCATGTCGCCCATGCCGAGATGCGTATAGACGCCGACGCGGTCACGCACCTTGCCGCCGAGCAGCCGCCAGACCGGCACGCCGAGATGCTTGCCGAGAATGTCCCAGAGCGCCATCTCGATGCCGGAGACCGCGCTCATACCGATGGCGCCGAGGCGCCAGAAGCTCTGCTTGGTCATGACGCGGAACGCCTGCTCGATGTCGCGCGGATCCCGTCCGATCAGGAGCGGGGCGAGATCCTCGACCGCCCCGACCACCGCGCGGGTCTTCCATTCGAGCGTCGCCTCGCCCCAGCCGAAGAGGCCCGGCTCGTCGGTCTCGACCTTGACGAAAACCCAGTTTCGCATCTCGGCATTGACGACCCGCGTCGTAATAGCAGTAATCTTCAAGGCGCACCCATACATCTGATTATTCGATGGTATCCGCTCAAAAATGGCTGGTCAACAGTTCCGAACGGCTTGACACGCCCTTCAAACATCGGATTATTTAATCAACCAGGGAGGATGATTGATGGCTGCGGGTCGCCAAGCGGGGAAACTCGACCATTTGCGCCGCGATCGCGCCTTCTATCTCGCCATCGCGCCCTTCCTGCTGATTTTCCTCGTCTTTTCCGTTTTTCCCGTCTTGTTTTCGTTCTATCTCGGCTTCAACCAGTGGGACGGCTTTTCGGATGCGAAATGGGTGGGGCTCGAGAACTATATCCGTGCGCTGCGCGATCCGGTCTTCCAGAAGGCGATCGGCAACACGGTCTATCTCTGGTTCTGGTCGTCGGTGGTGACGATCGCGCTGGCCCTCGGCCTCGCGGTGCTGATCAACGAGCATGTCGCCTTCGGAAAGAGTTATTTCCGCATGGTCTTCCTGCTGCCGCTGCTCGTTGCGCCGGCGATCGCGGCGATCGTGCTGCGGCTTTTCTTTTCATCCAATGGCGGCCTCGTGAATCTGCTCGTCGGCGCCGTGTCGGGCACGCCGAGCTATTTCGATTGGCTCGGCTCGGAATTCTGGATCAAGCCGCTGGTGGCGCTGCTCGTCGTTTGGCGCTGGACCGGCTGGTACATCATCATCTTCATGGCGGCGCTGCAGTCGATTCCGCGCGATATCTATGAAGCGGCGCGCATGGACGGCGTCTCGCGCTGGGGCATCTTCTTGCGCATCACCGTGCCGCTGCTCCTGCCGGCAATCGCCTTCGCCGCCATCACGGCGACGCTCGGCGGGCTGCAGATGTTCGACGAGCCCTATGTGCTGACCCAGGGCCTCGGCGGCACGAACAATGCCGCGACGACACTCGGCATGTATCTCTTCGCAACAGCCTTCACCCAGCTCAATTTCGGCGTCGGGTCGGCCGTCTCCTGGTACATCTTCGCCGCCGTCGTGATCATGACGCTGCTTTACCGCGCCGGCCAGCGCCGCCTGCAAGGCGCCGCGTCATGAGCCGGCGCACCTACCAGCCCGGCCGCTGCTTCGACATCGGCGTGACGATCGGCCTCTTCTTGCTCAGCGTCCTCTTCATCCTGCCGCTCTACTGGACGGCGGTCTTCGCGACGCGCTCGCTGAACGAGACCTTCCAGTTTCCGCCGCCGCTGTGGTTCGGCAGCCATCTCGTCCAGAACTACCAGAGCATCGCCGCCGTCTTTCCGCCCTTCCGCCCGATCATCAACTCGCTCATCATCGCTCTTCCGAAGACGATCGGTCTTGTCCTCGTCAGCGCGCTCGCCGGCTATGGGTTCTCGCGCTATGTGCGCGCGCCAGGCCACAAGGCGCTGCTCGCCGTCACCTTCGCGACCTTGTTCTTCCCGCCCTCGCTCGCGCTCATCCCCTTCTTCCTGCAGATGAATGCGATCGGCTGGCTCAACACGTTCTGGCCGCTCATCCTGCCGCCGATCGCCTCAGGGTTCGGCGTCGTGTGGATGTACACTTATATCGGCAGCACCGTGCCGAAGGAGCTCTACGAAGCGGCCGAGATCGATGGCGCCGGCGGGATCGGCACCTTCTTCCACATTGTGCTGCCCATCATCCGCCCGGGCCTCGCGGCACTTGCGGTCTGGACGCTGATCGGCACCTGGAACGACTTCCAGATCCCGCTGGTCGTGCTCGGCGACGGCTCCAAATTCACGGTTCCGCTCGCACTCACGACGCTGTCCACCACGCACTATTCCGACATGCCGGCCGTGATGCTGGCGACGCTGATGGGGCTCGTTCCCGTCTTCGTCCTGTTTGCGCTTTTGAGCCGGCAATTCATCGCCGGCCTGACATCGGGCTCGGTCAAGTGAGCTGGATCGCCGCCTCGGCGGCTCATGATCAACTGGGAGGGATGAAGATGAGGAAACTGCTCGGCGGCCTGGCCGCCCTCGCCATTGCGAGCCTCGCGGCGCTTCCAGCCGCGGCGGCGGATAATTCGGTTTCGGGCACGATCAATGTGCTGACCTGGCCGAACAATGACCGGACGTTCCAGGCGTTGCTGCCGGCTTTCAACGCGGCCTACCCAAACATCAAGGTCAATGTTCAGGGCATTCCGCAGGCCAACAACGCCTATCTGAATGCCGTGCAGCGCGCGATGCTGGCCGGCACCGGCACCGATGTCGCGATGATCGAGATCGGCATGATGGCGCTTCTGCGTGACAAGCCGCAATGGGTCGATCTTTCGAAGCCTCCCTATGACGCAGGCAGCTTCATCAAGGATTTCGCGCCCTTCACGGTCGCAAACGTCACGCTTCCCGACGGCAAGATCGCCGTTCTGCCGAAGCATACCGGCCCGGGCGGCATGTTCTACCGCTCGGACATCTTTGCCGAGGCGGGGCTGCCGACCGATCCGGAAAAGGTCTCGGCGCTGTTTTCCGACTGGGATGCCTTCATCAACGAAGGCAAGAAGCTCGTCGTCCCGAACCAGCGCTGGGTCATCGGCAATGGCGAGGAGATCGTGCGTGCCGTGGTGGCGGAGGCCGGCGTCAGCTATTTCGGCGCCGACGGCAAGTTCCAGATCGACAATCCGGTCTTCCGCAAGAGCCTGGAAATGGTGAAGAAGGCGGCCGATGCGGGCATGATCTCGCCCTTCACGGCCTGGAGCCCCGAATGGCAAGGCGCCTTCCAGCGCGGCCAGATCGCGACTGTCCTTTACGGCAACTGGTTCGGCGGCCTCTTGAAGCGGGCCTATGCCAGCGACCAGGGCGGCAAGTGGCGCGTGACCTTTGCGCCGGGCCTCGACGGCAAGCATGCCTTCAACTCGGGCGGCGACTATATTGGCATCCTTGAGGGATCGCAGAACAAGGAAGCGGCCTGGGCCTTCGTGAAGTGGCTCGTCACCAATGACGAGAGCCTCAAGCAGCAGTACCAGAACGACGATCTCTATCCGGCCTGGACGCCCGCCGGGAAGGCCGACTGGCTCAACTTCGCCGACCCCTATTATGGCGGCGAGAACGTGAATGCGATCTTCGCCCCGGTGCAGGCGGGCATGACGCCCTTCACGCTGAACCCGCTCGACAACGCCGCTTATCTCTCGATGGGGACGGCCATCAACAATGTCGCGCGCGGGGTGATGTCGGTCGACGACGCACTGGCGCAGGTCAAGGCCGAGATCGCCGCCAAGCAGTAGCGGCAAACGAAGCGCAAGCCTTAGGACGGCCGCAAAGGGCGGCCGTCCCTCCCCCGCCCTTCCGCCATTTTGAAGAGATCGCTCGGATGCTCCGCTCCATTCCGCTCGAAGGCACCTGGTCCTTCGCACTCGATCCCGACAGCCGAGGCGAGGCCGAAGGTTGGTTCCGCACGGAGCTCGGCGACACCATCGCGCTGCCGGGAAGCGTCGATGAAGCCAGGAAGACGCCGCTTTCGACTGGCGAGACGATGGCGCATCTTTCGCGGCGGCATCCCTATGTCGGCAAGGCCTGGTACGCCCGCGACTTCGAGGTGCCGGAAGGGCTCGACGACCATTTCTTCCATGTCGCGCTGGAGCGGCCGCATGGCGAGGTGAATATCTGGCTCGACGGCTACAAGCTCGGCCGCGACGAGAGCCTCTCAACCGCCGTGCGCATGCTGGCGGGTCCGCTTACGGCGGGGCGCCACCACCTCGTCATGATGATCGACAATGCCCGCTTCGAGGCTGTGGGCGATGCGATCATCCGCAATCATCACCTGATGGGTGACGTGGCCCATTCCAAGACCGACCACACCCAGACCAACTGGAACGGCGTCGTCGGCTATCTGCGCATCGAGGCGGCGCGTGCCTCCATCGCAAAGATCGAGGTCGATGCCCCGAGCCGCGATGTCACCGTCCGGATCGAGCTCGACGCCTTCGACAGCGACAGCCGTTTCCCGACCTTCTTCACGGGCGCTCATCAGGACGAGATCCGCTTCGCGTTCCATCTCGCCGGTCACGACGCGCCGATCAGCTTCACCAAAGCGGTGGCGGTGACGAGCGGCTTTACCGAGCTCGCGCTCTCGGCGCAGCTGCCGGAGAGCGCTGGCCTTTGGGACGAATTCGCGCCGGTCATCCACCGCCTGACGGTCGAATGGCAACGCGACGGCGTGATGCTCGATCGCGCCGAGACTGATTTCGGCATTCGCTCCTTCGTCAGTGACGGGCGGCATCTGCTTTTGAATGGCCGCCGCGTCTTTCTCCGCGGCACGCTCGACTGCGCCATCTTTCCGAAGACGGGTTATCCGCCGACAGACCATGCAGGATGGGAGAAGGTGTTCGGCACCGTGAAGGCCTATGGCCTCAACCATGTCCGCTATCATTCCTGGTGCCCGCCGAAGGCCGCCTTCGAGGTGGCCGACCGCATGGGCCTGCTGCTCCATGTCGAAACGCCGGTCTGGCCGATGCTCGGCGCCGATCCGGCGCTCGACCGCTATATCCATGCCGAGGCCAAGCGCATCGTCCGCGACTATGGCAATCATCCGAGCTTCGTCATGCTGTGCGTGGGCAACGAAGTGAACGGTTCGGGTCTCCACGCCTTTCTGGAACGCTTCATCGCCAAGTGGCAGGCTCGCGATGGGCGCCGCGTCTATACTGGCGGCTCCGGCTGGCCGACGATCCAGCGCGCCGACTTCATCTCGAAGCCGGAACCGCGCAACCAGCGCTGGGGCGAGGGGCTCGATGGACGGCTGAATGCGCGGCCGCTGGAAACGCGGACCGACTGGACCGACTGGGTCCAGTCGCTGCCCATGGCGCTTGTCAGCCACGAGACGGGGCAGTGGTGCGTCTATCCTGACCTTGCCGAGATCGAGAAATATACCGGCGTGCTCGAGGCGCGCAATTTCATGATGATCCGCCGCGATCTCGAGGCGAAGGGCCTCGGGGCACTGGCGCATGATCTCATGATGGCGAGCGGCGCCCTGCAGACAGCCCTCTACAAGGAGGAGATGGAAGCCGCGCTGCGCACACCCGACATGGCCGGCACGCAGTTGCTCGGCCTGCAGGACTTCTCAGGCCAGGGCACGGCGCTTGTCGGCGTCGTCGACGCCTTCTGGGATCCGAAGCCCTATGTCACGGCGGAGCGCTTCAGCGAATTCTGCGGTCCGCTCGTGCCGCTGCTCCGCGCTGACGGCTTCGTCCTTGCCGCGGGCACGCCGTTCACGGCGACGATGCAACTCGCCCAGTTCGGTCCGGCCGACCTCGACGATGTGCGCATGCGCTATACGCTGCGCGACTCTGCGGGACGCATCGTTCGCGAGGGAGAAGTCGGGACCGGCCGCCTCGCGACCGGCGCGCTGCACGATGTCGGCACTCTCGCGATCGACATCGATGGCCTCGCGGCGCCGGCGCGCTATGAGATTGAGCTTGCCGTCGAAGGCACCGAGGCCCGCAATCGCTGGTCGATCTGGCTGATGCCGGCCATGGGCTCGACGCCCGCACTGCCGCTCATCGAGACGCTCGACGCGGCAACGCTTGATCGCATCGAGGCCGGCGAGACGCTCGTCTTGGCGCCATCGCCAAATGCGCTGAAGCCAAATGCCGTTCTCGGGCACACCGCCGCCTTCTGGAACACATTGTGGACCGATGGCCAGGCGCCGCACACGCTCGGCCTCCTCATCGACGAGGCGCATCCGCTGTTCGAGGCGTTCCCCTCGGATCGCCATTCCGACTGGCACTGGTGGGAGCTGACGCATGGCCGCCGTGCCTTCGACATGGCCGGGCTCGCCCAGAGGCCGCTCGTGCGCGTCATCGACGACTGGAACGCCAACCGCGATCTCGTCCTCCTCTCGGAAGTCCGGATCGGGCGCGGCCGGCTGATCCTCTCGGCCATTGATCTCCAATCGGACCTCGAGAACCGTCTCGTCGCGGCCGCCTTTCGCAGGGCCCTCTCCGGCTATCTGGCAAAAAGCGCCGTCGCCGCGCCCGCCGTTAGCCGACACGACGTCCAAGCCTGGTGGCAGGAGGCCAGCGCCTGAGGCAGCATGCATGCGCGGGCGCTCACCACATTGATGACGCTCACCAGCGCTCCGTGATGATGGGCGCCCGTGTTGGCGTTGGGCTCGATGCGTACCGTTCCGCTGACGATCCTGGCGTGCTGGTTCTCGGCGCCCTTGTGGGGCCAGGACAGGCGAGCGACGCCATTCCTTGCGGGAAGAATGTCGGGGCGAATGTCGCCCGCCTGTCGCGGTAGACGCCGAAGCGTCTTTAGGAGCGCTAGTCAGCTGCGCGCTGGATCGCCGTGGCGACGCCATCGGGGTCGGTCAAGAACGGAAGGTGTCCGGTCTGGAGGGTGACGGAATTTCGGACCGGCATGCGGCCCACCATCCTGCCTTGAAAGGCGGGGCTGATGACCTGGTCCAGATTGGTGTGGACATAGACCTTTTCGACCTGGCCGAACCGAGCCTCCGTGACATGCACGGGGGTCACCAACGGCGCGACAGGTTCGTCGAGGATAAGGTCCGGGAGCTTCGCTTTCAGAGGCGCCGGGCCGTCATTCGCGAAGAGTTCGGCGCGCGCCGCATAGTCGACGACAGCAATGCCGTGCTCCTTGTCGATCGTCAGGTGCGGCCCGATCCTCGCGTCGTGATCCTGCTGGGCCAACGAGAGAAGTGAATCGCCGTCCTGCGGCAGGTAGGCCGCAACGAAGACCAGCGTCTTGATCTTCTCCGGCGCCTGCTCAGCGGCGGCAGCGATGACGATGCCGGCGAAGCTGTGGCCGACCAGGATCGCTGGACACGCGGCGTTGTTGAGCGCGCCGAGCACCGTATCCCGATACAGCTCGAGGCTGACCTTATCGGAGGCCATCGGGTTTGACGGCCGACCGGGCAATTCGACCGTCACGACCGCGTGGCCGGCGGCCTGAAGCCGGGCTGCGACATGTCCCCAGACGAGACCGCTTGAAAAGGCGCCGTGGACGAGGATGACGGGCGGCTTTTCTGCAGCCACACCTGAAGTGCTTGAGGAGACGTTCGAAGCGGAGTTATCGGAGGTCATTTCGTTGTTCCTTCGCGTTTTTGCTGGTAATTTCGAGGAAGTCGATGAGCAAAAACTAGTGGAAGGCAGGAGGTTGGGACATGCCACGTTCTCCGGAATACATGATGGATCGTCCGGAATGACGCAGGATTTTGGAATGTCGGCAGCCCGAAACGACGTGCTGTCCGAGGTGCTGACACTGATCCGTCTGCGCGGAGAGTTGGTCTATACGGCGTTTCTGAGAGAGCCATGGGGGCTTCAGTTCCAGCCCGGACCCGCCCACTTTCATTTCATCGAGACAGGAGAGGCCTGGATCACACCGGCCGGCGAAAGGCCGACACGGATCAATCAGGGCGACCTCGTCCTGTTGCCGTTGGGAAAGGGCCATGTGATCACCGACGCCTTGGGTTCACCGTCTGAAGACATCGGCGTTGTCGCGGCGGAACATTTCGATCGAGACGAATTGGTGTTGCGGCATGGCGGCGACGGGCCCGTCAGCCAGATGGTCGGAGGCTTTTTCAGTTTCGAGGGAAGCCCGCTTCCCGCCGTCATGTCGGCGCTGCCGCCCTTGATCCATATCCCCAGAGGCGATGCTGGTGCGCCGCCGTGGCTCGCTGCGATTTCTCGCTTCCTGGTCGCGGAGGCGCAGCAACCCAATCCAGGTTCATCGCTGATGATTTCCCGACTGATCGATCTGCTGGTTATCAGAACCTTGCGGAGTTGGGCGGCGAGCGAGGCCAACCGCATGGGGTGGCTCGGAGGCTTGGGCGAGGAGCGGATCGGGCGCGTCCTGAGCGCCATGCATGCCGATCCCTTCCGGCGCTGGACAGTGCAGTCGCTTGCCGAGATCGCGCGAATGTCTCGCTCCATCTTTGCCGAGCGGTTCACCGCAGCCGTCGGCGAGCCGCCGCTACGCTATCTGTCGCGTTGGCGCCTCACGATCGCCGCCGATCTGCTTCGCAGCGGCGGACTGAAAGTGACGGAAGCGGCTTATCAAAGCGGATATGCTTCAGACGCAGCCTTCAGCCGTGCGTTCAAGGCGCATTTCGGCTACGCGCCGAGCGAGGCCAGAGGCCATCTGTCGTCTTGAGCGGCGACGAACGCGTGTCCAGAAGCCGGACGCGCTCAAGCGCATGTGAGCGCGCCCGGCTCCGTTCAGCCGGCCGCTCGAGATAAGCCCGGCGCGCAAGACACGGCGTCGCCGCCGAGGGTTGCCGCCTCGCCCTCAAGCCTGATCAACGTCCAGCGGCGTGCCTGCATGCTCGGGAGAGCAGATTGCAGATCCGGACGATGGAGCATGACTTGCGGCGTCCGCATCATGGAGGTTTTTTCAACTCGTCTCTATGTTTCCGATGCGTTCAGCGACGAACGCTCTGAATACTCAATGCTTTAAGCGCGTGAAGCAGCCGCTTCCTCGCTACGGAGCACCGAATGCGAGTATTGCAGATCATCCGGAATCAAACCCGCCTGCAACAAGGCGCTGGCCAATGGAGACCACAATGAAAGCCCTTCTTCTATCCGCCCTCATGATGTCCACTGCGATGCTTGGCATCGCTCCCGCGTCGGCGCAGCCGAGCCATCCGGCCAAGAATATCGTGCTGGTTCACGGCGCCTTCGTCGATGAGACGAGCTGGAACGGCGTGGCCGAAATCCTCAAGGCCAAGGGTTACCATGTGACCGCGGTCAAGAATCCGCTCACCTCGCTCGCCGAAGATGTCGCGGCGACGAACAAGGTGCTGAACGCTCAGGATGGCCCGACCGTCCTGGTCGGTCATTCCTGGGCTGGCGTGGTGATCGGCGAAGCCGGAAACAACGCCAAGGTGTCGGCCTTGGTCTATGTCTCCGCCTTCGCGCCCGACAAAGGCGAAAGCGTCACGGCCCTGTCCAAGAGCGGTCCGGCGACCCCGGGCGTCAAGGCGATCCGTGCCGACAACAAGGGTTATCTGACGATCGACCCAGCGGTGTTCCCGAGTGCGGTGGCCGGCGACCTGCCGAAGGATATCGGGGCCTATCTTGCCGCGCGTCAAATGCCGATCAACCACACGGCATTCGATGCTCCGGCCGAGGTCGCAGCGTGGCACGACAAGCCGAGCTGGTATGTCCTCAGCTCGAAGGATCTGGTGCTCGACCCGCACGCGCAGGCCTTCTTCGCCGACCGCATCAAGGCCAAGATCACCACTGTCGAAGGCAGCCACGCATCGCTCGCCTCGCATGCCAAAGAGGTGGCAGCGGTGATCGAAGCCGCGGCAAACGCGAAGTAAGCCGGCCGCCATGCGACGCTATCGAACCCGGTTCAGGGATCGATAGCGTCGTTGGCGGCGTCTTGCCACCCAATCCGGCCTCTGGCCGTGTTTGCGTGGGTTGCCGCGCAATATCGCTGGAGGCTCTCGACCGAACGACGTCAAACGGGCATTCTCATGGATGTCCATCCGGTCCGTGTCTGGCTCCAGCAGGCTCGCAAATCTTGCCTCCCTCGGACCAGGCCTGATGGACGCCCCTATCGAGAGCCCGCCTCGTCGTCCCCATGAGGGCAGCCCCCTTTCGCAAGCCCCACGGTGTGGCCCCGACAGCACCCGCAGCTACGCTCTCCAAGACGTTCATGGCCATGCCGGCGCGTTCACGCTGTGATGGCGACTATCCGGAGGAGACAATTCCATGAAGATCACTGCAGTCACGCCAATCCTCGTGAAGGAGTGGAGGACGATGCTGTTCGTCAAGATCGAGACGGACGAAGGCATCGTCGGGATCGGCGAGGCCGGCCTCACGTCACGCGAGGACGGCGTGGCGGGCATCGTGCGCGCACTTGCACCGCTGCTCATCGGCGAGGACGCCATGCGCTCGGAGCATCTGTGGCAATTGATGTGGCGCGGCGGCTTCCATCCCTCCGGCCAGGTGCTTTCCTCAGCCATCGCCGCGATCGACATCGCGCTCTGGGACATCAAGGGAAAGGCGCTCGGCGTTCCGGTCTACCAGCTGCTTGGCGGCAAGGTGCGCGACAAGGTCGACACCTATTGTCATCTCGGTGACGGCAACTCGCCGGAAACGCTGCTCAAATCCGCACGGGCGCATGTAGCGGAGGGGTGGAACTGCCTGCGCTGGGCGAGCGGCGCCAGGCAGGATGGCGTCTATGAGCCCAACAAGACGGTCGACGCAGCGATCGAGGCCTTCCGGCTGCTACGCAGCGAACTCGGGGCCGATGTCGAGCTCTGCTTCGACGCGCATACACGCATGAGCGTAGCCGATGCCGTCCGGCTCTGCCGGGGCGTCGAGCCGTATCGCCCCATGTTCATCGAGGATCCGCTGCGGGTCGAGAACCCCGAAACCTATCGGCGCTTGCGTGACCAGACCGCCGTCCCGATCGCGGCCGGCGAACAACTGGGCACCAAATGGCAGTTCCGCGCTCTGATCGAAGACGAACTGATCGATTATGCGCGCATCGACATGTGCATCTGCGCCGGCTTCACCGAATCCAGGAAGATCGCCGGATGGTGTGAGACGCATATGATCGATATCGCCGTGCACAACCCGATCGGGCCGGTGTCGACGGCCGCGTGTCTCCATCTGAACGTCGCGACGCCGAACATGTTGGTTCAGGAGTTGCCCCGCCGGCCGGGCGAGAGCCTGGCCGATGTGATCGTCAGCGGGCATCGTTGGGACGATGGTTGGCTGATCCCCTCCGACGCTCCCGGACTTGGCCTCGAAGTCGATTGGGACGGCCTGACGCGCTACCCCTTCGTCCATGAGAACCTGCCGCTGTTCCGGCGCGAGGATGGCAGCTTCACCAACTGGTAGCTTTCCGCAGGCCCAGAGCCGGCCGCCGCAGCATAGTCCCGGCCGGCAAATCTCGCGAGAGGTCACGGACCAAAACAGGACCTCAAGAAGCCGAGCCGGTCTTTGATGATATCCCTCAGCGCCAGTGTCTTCTCCTTGAGTCCCCAACCGTTGTTCCGGGATCACCCCTCGGCAGCAGGTGATAGCGCAGGTGAACGATGTCGACCGCCAGAGGCGTCGCCGAAATCAGGGCGAGGCGCGAGGCGCCGAGGCGGTTGCCGTCGAACGTCGTCGGCGTGCCCGTTTTTCCATCCGCGATCGGAAGGACGAGCAGGCTGATTTCGTCGACGAGGTCAGCACCAAGGAAGGCGCCATTGGTGGCGCCGCCACCCTCGAGCAGCAGCGTCTCGACGCCGAACTCGGCCCTCAAGGCGCGGATCGCAAAAACGAGATCGAGTTCGGGAGCGCCGGCGAACAGATAGGATATGCCGTCGCGGCGCAGTTCCGCGAGGTGGTCGTCCGGAACAGCATCGGAGAGGATGGCGACGACGGCATCGCCATTCACGCGGTCGCGATTGAGATGCAGCCTTCCGGATGGGTCGAGGCAGACGGCATAGGGCCCCATCCCGGCCGCGGATGCTTTACACGTCTGCCGTGGATAAGGCCCGTCAGCCGATATCGGACGTGGCGCGCCCTGCGCGAATTCGGCCATCGTATGGCGGCCGACCAGCCAGGCATCGGCGGCAAGCGCCCGATGCACTGCCTCGTAGACCTCATCCCTGTCCGCCGATGCGGGCCAGCCTTCCGGGGTGATCCGGCCATCGATGCTGGACATCATGTGTAGGATGACGCGCGGTCGCATGGCTCGCTCCAGATTGAATTGGCCTGGTGGACTGCGGTTGGTTGCCGGTCATGACCCGCGGTGAAACGGCCACCGCCGTTGCAACGCCGGCTTGGCGCGCCCGTCTGCCGGGGACAAGCGGGATGCGCGGCACGAACGGGAGGCGTGGCGAGAGGGAGGCCCCTGTCACGCCGCCCGGAAGCACGGACCCAAAATCAAAGGTCCGCTCCGCCCGGCACCGGCATGAACGACGGTTCAGGGTGCCTTGGTCGCGGCCGCAGCGATGATCGCGTCGGCGACGATCTGCGGCTGCGACAGCATGGCGACGTGGCTCGCCGGGGCATGAACCGTGGTCGCGTGCATGGCGTCAGCAAAGATCTTCTGCAGCGGCGGCGGGATGATCTGGTCATTGTCTGCGATCACGTACCAGCTCGGCTTCTTCGACCAGGCTGGTTGCGTCACCTTGCCATCGAAGGCACCGGAGAACAGAGGCGCCTGCGTCGCGGCAAGGAGCGCCGCGGTTTTCGGTGTGACGTCGGGGGCGAAATACTTCGCCATTCCAGGCGCCGACCAGGTCAGCCAGCCCATCGTGTCGGCGTGGATCTCGCTCTGCCACGGCGGCGGCTCGGGCGCGGCGGCCACGATCGCGTTCACCGACTGTCCGGCCGCCGGCGCGAAGGCGGCGACATAGACGAGGGCGCGCACCTTGTCGCTGTCGCCGGCCTCGGTGATGACGGCGCCGCCATAGGAATGGCCGACCAACACGACATCGCCGGGCTGGTCGGCGATCACGCGCCGTGTCGCCGCGACGTCGGCCTCGAAGGATGAGGAGGGATTGTGGACCGCGACAACGTGCAGGCCATGCTCCTGCAGGAGGGGGATGACCTCGGACCAACTGGAGCCGTTCGCCCAAGCGCCGTGCACCAGCACGATCGAGGGCGCATCCGCGGCGACGGCCGCGGACATGCTTGCTGTGCTGATGGCCGCGGCAATGAAGACCGACTTGATTGGCATCGAACTCTTCCTTTCGCTCTGTTGTCGTCTCTGATTTGCAGTGGAACGGCAACAACGCTGTCACCGCCGGTATTTCGTCGGCAAAGTTCCGGAGATCCTTCTCGATGGCCGCGACACGAGAGACACGCCTCGTCAGCCTCGACCGTTCCATTCTGGCAAGCCGGCCGCGCCGGATATTTGCGAAACTTGCGATTGTTGCGCGCGAAGTTGCGGTGTTGCTTCCTGCGTCGCGGCCCGTCGACGGGTGGAGCGCGTTTGGCGCGAGCGGCCTTTCCGGGATGCGCCATGCCCGGCGAACGGCAGTGCTATCGCGGCAGCCAGCCGATCGCGTCGGCGTGCAGGCTGTGGATGAACAGACGCGTGTCGGTCTCGGTGGCGCCGGTGGTCTCGGGATAGGCCCCGGTCGGATCCTGGAGGTCCTCGACGACACGGCCGCTCTCGTCGATGGCGAAGACATGGCCGTAAGGCTTGCCGAGCGGCAGCATCGATCGCGGCAACCGCAGCAGGATCTCGCGGATGAACGGCTTGTCGGCGAGGGAGTCGGCAGCCGGATTGCGCGGCCGGAACAGACCGACCCAGATGCGCCCGTCGCGGCCCCGCATCAGATTGTCCGGATAGCCCGGCAGGTTGTCGACGAGGACAAGCGCCTCTGGCGAACCGCTGGCGACGTCGAGATCCTTCGCGTCCGGGTCGATCTTCCAGATGCGGTAGCGCCCCGTCTCGTTGACGAAGAGGCTCCGTTCATCGGCCGAGAGGGCGATGCCATTGGCGAAAGAGAGCCCATGCGCGACGATGCGCGTCGTTCCGCTCTTGGGATCATAGGCAAGGACCCGGCCCGTCGCCGATTGCTCGAGGACGTCGAGGACGCTGGCTTCGAGCGTGCTGCCCCAGACGGACGGCGCGAAGCGCGTCGATGAGTCGGTGAAATAGATCGCGCCGTCCTTGGCGACGACGACGGAATTGGCGTAGCCGATCGGATCGTCTACTCCGACATGGTTCGTCAGCACGGAAGTCTCGCCATCCGCCGTGATCGCGAGCAGCCCCGCCATGGCGTCGGAGGCGATCATCCGTCCGTCGGCATCGAAGGCGAAGCCGAGCACCCTTCCACCCGTCCGGGCGAAAATCCGCTGGTCGCTGCCGTCGGGATGCATGCGGATGATCGCGCCGCTCGTCATCGCGGCATAGACGTCGCCATCCGGGCCGATCGCGATGTGCTCCGGGCCGAACTGCCCCGCGACCTCGATCCTGCCAAGGCCGGAAAGCCGCGTATTGGACGCATGGGCGCCGACATAGCCGGGCGGGGAAGGCGCGGACCAGGCCGCGGCCTTGATCGGCACCGGCCAGAGACAGAGATAAAGGGCCGCCCCGATGAGGACCACCAGGACCGCGAGGCCGGCACGAATGAGAAATCTGCGCAAGACGAACCTCGTGCTGCAAAGGTCAGAACCGTGAAGGGCGAACGGCCCGCGCGGGGCGACGAGCTCGGCTCATCTTAAGAAGCCTCACTGCCGGCCGATTGCCGGAACCTGCGGAAAACCACGCCGATCTTGCGATTCCGGCCCTTGCCGTTGCGACGCCTCGATCGCGATCACCGTCCGTGCAGGCGGCGATAGTCCCGCGGCGTGCATCCGGCGAGCCGGCTGAAGGTCCGGGAGAAATTGGCCTGCGATCCGAAGCCGGTCTCGAGCGCGATCTCGGACATCGAGGCGTTGCCCGCCGCAATCATCCGCCGCGCCGCTTCGATGCGCCGCTCGACGACATAGCGATGCGGTGACAACCCCGTCGCCTGGCGGAAGAGGCGCGAGAAATGAAACGGGCTCAGGCAGGCCTCGCCCGCCAGCTCGGCGAGCGATATCGGCTCGCCGATACGGGCCTCGATCCGGTCGAGGACCCGGCGCAGCCGCCGCTTGTCGAGCGCCGGCGAAGGTTCAGCCGCTCGCCAGCGATCGACGGTATAATGGCCGACCAGATGGGCGGTCAGCGCCGCCCTGAGGCCATCCGCCACGAGGCTTTCGGTGGGGCCGGCATCGCCCCCCTTGAGCCCGTGCAGGGCTTCGCCGACCCGGCTCAGCAGTGGATCGGCGAAGCCGCCGACATAAGCGAGCTGAGCCCGCGCCGGATCGAGACCGTGATCGATGAGTGCGCTTTCCTCCAGCAGCTTGGCTGGCAGGAACAGGATCAGGCACTCCGTCGCGCCGTCGAGTTCGAGATATGTTTCGTCCGTCCCTGCCGGTACCAGCCAGGCGGTGCCGGGAAGCGCCAACCCTTCTTGCATCTTCCCATCGGCGCAGCGGCGGACGACTGCTTTCCCCGAGAGAATCAGGACGAGTTCCGTACATTCCGGACGTACGCAGTTCTGAACGCCCGGCCCGATCCTCCGATGCTCGACGCGGACGGATTCCCACTCAGATGCACCGCCTAGCAGCTCGCTCGACTGGTATTTTCGCTCGGCATGGGTCGCGAGGGGCATGACATCACCCGGAGAGATTGAATGCCGTGCCAGTCTCGCCCCTGGGCTGCCGCGCGGCGAGTTAAACGCGGTTAAGCGATGTCGGGCGCGAGGTGGGCCGATAAGCGTCAGCATGCTAGATTGGGCATGACCTGTGCGGCGGCAGGAACCATGGCGGACATCCCGGAAGAGCATACCGGCCGATCTTTCGCGTTCGGCCCGTTCGAACTCGTGCCGCAACGCCAGTTGCTGATGCGCAATGGCGTGCCGATCCGCCTCGGCGGTCGCGCGCTCGATATTCTCACGGTTCTGGTGGAGCATGCGGGCGAGGTGGTGGGCAAGCGTGAGCTCATCGCGCGCGTCTGGCCCAAGACCTTCGTCGAGGACGGCAATCTCAAGGTCAACATGAACGCCTTGCGCCGCGCGCTCGACGCTGGCGACGGGGCTCCGCCCTGCATCGCCACCGTGGTCGGGAGAGGCTATCGCTTCGTCGTGCCGGTCGAGGTAGCATTATCCCGCGATGCCGACGGTGCGTTTTCACAGCGGCGCGACAACAACCTGCCGACCGCGACCACGCGCATCATCGGCCGCGGCGATGCGGTCGATGCCGTCCGGCAGGATCTCGCCGAGGCCCGTCTGGTCTCGATCGTCGGCGCTGGCGGCATCGGCAAGACCACCGTGGCGCTTGCGGTCGCTGAGGCCACAGTAGGCTCGCGCGGCGACGGCGTCTGGCTGGTGGAGTTCGCCGCGCTCCGCGATCCCGCCCTCGTTCCCAATGCCATTGCCGCGGCCATCGGTCTTTCCGCACATTCGGCGAACATGCTCGCCGCGCTCTGCAATGCTCTCCGCGACAAGTCGATGCTGATCATTCTCGACAGTTGCGAGCATGTCATCGACGGCGTCGCCAGCTGCGTCGACCGCCTGCTCGCGACAGCACCGGGGATCGTGATCCTCGCGACCAGCCGGGAGCCGCTGCGCGTGCGTGGAGAAAGGGTGCGCCGCCTGCCCGGCCTCGCTGTGCCCACTGAAGCGTCGTCGATCAGCGCGCGCGACGCACTGGCCTATCCCGCCATCGAACTCTTCGTCGACCGCGCCACCGACCGCCGGGAGGATTTCGAGCTCAGCGACGCCGATGCGCCGATCGTCGCCGCCATCTGCCGCAGGCTCGACGGCCTGGCGCTCGCGATCGAGCTTGCCGCCACCCGCGTCGACGGGCTCGGCGTCGCCGGCCTGCTCGGTCAGCTCGACGACCGTTTCCGCGTGCTGGAGAGCCGAAGGGGCGGCCCCGAGCGTCACCGGACCCTCTTGGCGACCATCGACTGGAGCCATGCTCTTCTGTCCGAAGCCGAACGGCTGACCATGCGGCGGCTCGCCGTCTTCGCCGCCAGCTTCAACCTCGAGGCTGCCATCGCTGTCGTCGGCGATGACAGCGATGCCCGATCGGCCGTCGCCAGCGACCTTGCGAGCCTTGCCTCGAAATCTCTGCTCGCGGCCGAGATCGCCGATGGAGAGATGAACTATCGGCTGCTCGATTCCGTGCGGGCCTATGCCCTCGAAAAGCTGGTTGCAAGCGGAGAGCAGCCGGAGATGCGGCGACGCCACGCCGAGCATTGCATCGCCTGGCTCGCCGTCGCGCGGCTCGATTCCGGTCGTCTGTCGCGCGCCGCCTGGCTCGCCCGCTATGGGGTCAGGATCGACGATGTGCGAAACGCACTCGGCTGGGCTTTCACCGAAGAGGCGGGCGCGCCGCTGGCCGTGCGGTTGACCGTGGCGGCGATCCCGTTCGGCAAGCAGGTGTCGCTGATCGACGAGTGCCGGACCGTCGTCGAGACGGCTCTGCAGGCCCGCTTCGGCCCCTATCGCACGGAACGCGACGATCTGGTCCTGAACCTCGCCCTCGGCGCGACCGTGCTGCATTCGCGCGGGCCGCTCGCCGAGGTGAAGACATCGCTGACCAGGGCGCTGGGCCTGGCGGAACATCTGGCGGACACCGATCTGCAGCTCGACTGTCTGCGCGGCCTCTCGGAATACGAATTGTGGACCGGTGACTCACGGGCCGCGATGGCGGTGGCCGAATCGATCCGTACGCTCGAGACGAAGGGCGAACCGGCGGCGGCGGGCGATGCCGATGCGCAGACCGGCTCTGCCCTCTCCTGGCTCGGCGCCTTAGGCGCGGCACGCCATCGCCTCGAAGGGATCGTCTACAGGCCGCTCATCCGCGACCACCGGGGTGAGACAGATCGCTTCGAGTTCGACCAGAGGCTGACGGCAACCGGTGCGCTGGCGACAGTCCTGTGGCTGCAGGGCTATGCCGACCAGGCGATGGAAACGGCGAAGCGCCAGCTTCGCGATGCGGAAGCGTCCAACTATGCCGTGTCTCTTTGCTGCGCGCTCCTGCATGGATCGCTGATCATCGCGATGTATGTCCGCGATTACGCCGCCGCGGTGCGGTATCTCGACCGCGGCCTCGCCCATGCATCGACGCATGGGCTCTCGATCTGGCGGAACATGGGCTTTTGTGCGGGCGGAAGGCTGAAGCTTTATATGGACCAGCCCTTCGATCTCGCTGCCTATCGCGGCGCCCTCGCCGAAATCCGCCAGGGGGGCTTTCGCATGCGCTATCCAAATTATCTGACGAACTACGGCGAGGCGCTTGCCCGGACCGGCGATGTTGCACGCGGACTGGCAGCCATCGACGAGGCGATGGCGCTCTGCCGGGAAAGCGGACAGGTGGTGGGCATCCCTGAAATCCTGCGCATCAAGGGCAATGTCATCCGTTTCAACGATCCATCCCGGCTGGATAGCGCGGCCGAATGTTACCGGCAGTCGATCGAACTTGCCCGGCGCGACCATGCCCTCGCCTGGGAGCTGCGAAGCGCTACCAGCCTCGTGAAGCTTGCGCGGCAGCAAGGTGGCGACGACGACGCCGAGGCCCTGCTGGAAACGGCCTTTTTCAAGTTCACCGAGGGGTTCGGGACTGCCGATCTGCGGCGCGCGCGCACACTGATCGAAGCGCGCCACGGCCATTGACCGTCAGGATCGGCCCTCTGTCCGCAAGGCCGCGAATCCCCGGCGGAGCGGTGGCAGGATGATGACGAACGCGGCGAGCGATGCCCCGAGGGCGACCGCGGCCATCGCCTTCTGCATTGCATGACCCCCTGGAATCTGGGCGGCCACCAGGGGCACCAATGTCGGTCCGAGACCGATCCCCACCAGTGCCGTGATCGTCAGGGACAGGGCGATCGTCGTCGCCCGCATCCCGTTTGGCACGCTTTCCTGCATGACGACATGGCCGATGACATAGCCGGAGATCGATCCAAGTGCCCAGGCCGCGAAGGCAAGCGCGAGTTGCGCAGGCGTGGCGGCGAAGAAGGTCGCAACAGCGGCGATCGATGTCAGCGTGTAGCAGCCGAGAAAAAGCACGACACGCGTTGCCACCCCGTGGCGGCGCGCGAGCCAATCGGAAAGCGCCCCTCCCGCCAGAGAGGCGATCACGCCGCTTGTGGTAATCGAGAAGGCGACGAGACCGCCGGCCTCGAGTGGCGACAGGGCGTAGGAACGCTGAAGCAGCGTCGGCAACCAGGAAACAAGCGCATAGTCGCCGATCCCGAGGGCTCCCTTGACCAGCGCAACACGGAGCACGGCCCCGTTTTCAGCCAGCCATCCGCGAAGGACCGCCTGGAGAGAAACGAAATCCGAACGCTGGCGCTTGAGCGGCTCGGCCATGACGAGCAGCAGCGGCAACAACAGAAAGCCCGGCGCACCGACGAAGACGAACATCTGGCGCCAGGGTGCGAGCCCGCCAACGAGGGGCAAGGGATCAAAAAGGCCGGCCGCGCTCCAGCTGAGGAGGATGCCGCCGACGAACAGGGCGGCGCCGGTGCCAAACGTCGCGCCGAGTGAAAACACACCGAGGGCGATGCCCCGACGGTGGGGCGGAAAGCCGCTGATGATGAGTGACGACGCCGAGGGAACGAGCGCCGCCTCTCCAAGCCCGACGCCGACGCGCGCGGCGAAGAAGGACGAGAAATCGGTCGCGAGCCCGCAGGCGATCGTCGCCGCCGACCAGAGGGCGACGCCGCCGGCAATCAGGTTTCGCCGATTGGCACGATCGGCGAGCCGTCCGCATGGCAAGCCCGCCAGCGCGAAGATGACCGCGAAGCCGGCGCCTTGCAGAAGGCTGATTTGGAGATCCGAAAGGCTCAGCTCACGTCTGATCGGGTCGACCACCAGATTGATGACAAGTCGGTCGGTAAAGGACAGGAGAAGCGCAAGACTGAGGACGGTGACGGCATACCAGCCGGCCGCCGAGGAACGCTCGTCCGCTTGGGCCGGCTCGATCATCACCCGCTCATTCATGTGGCACCCTGACGCTATCGGCGCGGCGACAGCAAAAGTCGCACGAGCGGCCCGGCCGAGACAAGCAATGCGAAAGGCGCAGTGCGGGTGTCGGGAAAAAGCAAATCCGAACAAATGAAACGCAGGAGTGGCAAAGAGCAGGGCCGGCTTCTCCGTCATGCTTCTGTGGCGACGCCGGTAGTCCCCATGACAATGCGCGATGCGCCATGCGCCTGATCAGATGCCTGCCGAGCACCCGTCCCATGACATCGGCAGGAGAACGCCCATGATGCACGCTACAAAGTCCGAACGCCGACGCGGATTCCAGATTCACGCGTTCGTATTCGTCCCGTCGATCATATTTCTCGTCGTTCTCAACGTCATTCTCGGCGCGCCCTATTGGTTCGAATGGCCGCTGCTCGGTTGGGGGCTCGGCCTTCTGGTCCATTGGTGGTTCGTGCTGGGGCCGGGAGCGCTGCAGACCGATTGACGCGAAGACCGCTGCGTCGAAGAAGGGGCCGCTTGCACGGCTTGCTCGAAATCAACTCTGTGCAATGCCGCCGTCGGCGAAACGCTCGGTCCCCGCGACGAAACTGGACAGGTCGGAGGCGGGAATACCGCAACGCGGCCGATCTCGTCTGGATCAGCGATGCGGTCCTCGGAGACCAACTACTGACGCATATTGTATCTGTTGGTATTCGCGCAGGCCCAGGCTCCATTTTGTGGAGCAATTGCTACGTTGGACTGGAAGTCAGAACCCCGTTCCCCGGTCGGGACAGCCGGACGGACGTCTCGGCCAGCAGGAGGTCCGGCAAGCCATGCCCGCAGATGAGAAAAGCCATTCACGCCGTCCGGTTTCCCAGCTTCGGCCGGAAGAAAAGACCTATGTGCTGGTGCATGGCGCGTGGCATGGCGGCTGGTGCTGGCGAGACGTCGCTGCCCTCCTGCGCGCCGGCGGCCACCACGTCACGGCACCCACGCAGACAGGCCTCGGCGAGCGCCGCCATCTGCTGAACGCCGGCATCACCCTCGACACATTCGTGGCTGACATCATCAACCACATCGAGGCGGAGGAACTCGACGACATCATCCTGGTCGGCCACAGCCATGCGGGAGCCGTGATTACCGGCGTCGCCGACCTGATCCCCAAGCGCATTCGCCATCTCGTCTATCTCGACGCGGCGATCATCGAGAGCGGACATACGGCTTTCAGCCTGCTGGCGCCGGATGTCGCGGCGGCTCGGCGCAAGCTGGTCGTCGAACAGGGCAATGGCCTGTTCCTACCCGTACCCGAGCCTTCCGCCTTCGGCATCCCGGAAGGACACCCGAAAACGGACTGGGTGCGCCGGCGGCTCACGCCGCACCCGGTGGGCAGTTATGAGAGCACGCTGAATTTCGCCCATCCCATCGGCAACGGCCGGCGCCGCACCTACGTCGCGTGCACGGACCCGTTCAATGAATCGACGGAGAGCTCGCGAGCATGGGTGAAGCGGCAGCCGGCGGGCTGGACGTGGCGTGAGCTGGCGACAGGCCACGATGCCATGATCCTCGCGCCGACGGAACTGGCGGCCGTGCTCGGAGAGATCGACTAGCTGCCGTTGCCAAGAAGGTTGTTCAGCCCTTGGAATGGTGGGATCCCGTTGCGGGCCGAGTGCGGGCGTCGGGCGTCGGGAGCGGCTCAGGCAACTATGGCAGCGACTATGTCGAGCGAACGCTGGCCGACTATGCCGTGGGCCAATATCGGGTCCGAGGTGGTCTACGTGGCTCCGTCGCTGATTCACTCAGCCACGGTGGCGGAGGGGCTTGCGGGCGGCGACGGCTTCGCGGGCGGCACCGTCGGGACAGTTCACTTCCTTGGCAACAAATCGCAGGCCAAAAAAGGGAAATGGCGCACCCGAAGGGATTCGAACCCCTGGCCTCTGCCTTCGGAGCAATTAGACCTGCCTATCCGAAAAACGCGATAGGGCACGCTATGCTACGCTATCCAACTGAAATCACTAGAAAATCGGAAATTCGGTCACCACAATCATATCCGAAACTTCGCCCTGATTTCCGCGCGCCTGCTTACGTGGTGCTTACGCGAGAGACGGGGCTCAAATCGGAGAGGTCCCATGGCTAAGATCACGAAGAGGCTTGTCGATACCGCTGAAACGCGGGCCAAGGACTACGTTGTTTGGGACGACGATCTCCCCGGCTTCGGCCTGCGCATCTTCGCGTCAGGTAAACGTAGCTACGTCCTCCAGTATCGATCAGCCGGCCGCTCGCGCCGGTACACCATCGGTCTGCATGGCGTCTGGACCCCGGAGCTCGCCAGACAAGAGGCGAAAGTCCAGTTGGGCAAGATAGCGCAGGGCGGCGATCCCGCGGAAGAACGTCAGATCGATCACAAGGCCATCACCGTTAAGGAACTGTGCGACCTCTATTTCAACGATCTGAATGAGGCTCTCATCCTGGGAAAAGGCGGACGGCCCAAGAAGCAGACCACCATTATAAGCGACACCGGACGCATCCATCGTCACATCGTGCCGCTGATCGGTACACGCCGTGTAAAGGATCTGAGCAAGGCCGACATCAATAAGGTCTTGAAGGACATCATGGCGGGGAAGACCAGAGTCAGCGTCAAGACCAGCAAACTGCGCGGCAAGGCGATCGTGCGCGGCGGTGCCGGTACGGCGACACGGACAGTTGGCCTGCTGGGCGGCATCCTCACCTATGCTGTTGAGGCGGGCATCATCGAGACCAATCCCGCCCATGGAATTCGGAAGCCGAAGGACAACGTCCGCGATCGCCGCCTGACCGAGGCTGAGTATCGCACGCTCGGAGGAATTCTGCGCAGGGCGGCCCGAGAAGAGAAGTACCAACTGACGGTGGACATTATCAGGCAGATCGCTTTCACCGGCTGTCGCCGCATGGAGATGATCGCGTTGCGATGGATTGAGGCCGATACGGACGCGAGTTGCCTGCGGCTGGTCGACAGCAAAGAAGGTGCCTCTATCCGGCCCATCGGTCTGCCGGTCCTGGAATATCTGGAAAGCCGCAGGACGGGCGACATCGGCACCTACGTCTTCCCCGGCCAGGGCGCCGACAATGCGTTCGGTAGCTTCCCTAGTTATTGGAAGAAGATTTTCAGGGATACGGCACTTTCCGGCATCACTCCGCACGTTCTGCGGCACAGCTTCGCGAGCATCGCAAACGACCTCGGTTTCACCGAGATCACGATCGCGGCTTTGGTCGGTCATGCAAAAGGATCGGTCACGAGCAAATACATCCACACCCTCGATACCGCGCTCATCATGGCTGCCGACACGATCTCCGGTTACATCCAAGGCCTGCTCGATGGCATCGAGTTCAAGCAGACGGCCTATGCCCTTGATCGCGCCTCCCGGCAGGCGGCGCTCGCACGGTTCCTCCTGCAAGCAAAGCGAGCGGACGCCTATCGGCGGCTTCCAGCCTAAGAGGTCCTGGGCCTCGGACCGGAGTGCGAACCAACGGAATGCAGCGCCAGATGACCAACACGTTGAACGGAACTTGTGGGATATCTTCAAGAACACGCTTCTAACTGCGTGGGAACCGATAACTATATCGAGCAGCATAAGGTACTTCGTTCTGCTGATATTATTTCGGCTCCTACTCCAGCTCCTGCCAGCTTCACGGCTGAGGTGCTGATGGCCGCAGCGCTTGATAGTCAAAAAGCAGAACAATTGCGCACCATGCTCTCTGCAGAGCATGATGAATATATACCGCAGGAAGCGGCTTGCACCAGTTGGTGCCGGATGCCGAGCCATTTGATTGTCGAGCACCTCATAGCCGGCAATCTGGTGCAAATCGATCTTGCCGAAGATGCCCGCGACCCGGCAGACGATCTGACGATCTACGCCGCACGCATGGTGAACAATGAACTTGGTCCGGCCGGCCGGTGGCTCCTAAACGATTTGCAGGTCCGACTGTCGCACTAATCCGCTCTGGGAGATCTGAATAAAGCTTGATCGGCTTCGGGCATGAGAGATTGGTTGGCCGAGAATCTGCAATTCCCGAAGGTAGCGGCTGCTTTCGGGAGTTTCAAATTCTGTAAATGGCCGGAACTGGCGCGTCTAAAGAAGGCAGCCTTCGTCCGTCGTTTTCCGAAAGCAGACCGTCCGGAGACGCCCCCATACCGATCTTTCACCGTCGCCGCAGCTGACTTCTGCTTCGGGAGCGGAGACGGCGAATTACCGGGCGAGTCCACCTAGATGTTGTTCGGCTGTTCCGGAATCGTGTGATCGAAATCAGGATGCCGTCCTCGCAGACGCTGTTCACGGCCGCGCCGGACCGCGCCGACAAGCTGCGTGGCAAGGCAAGTCGGCTGAAGCGCCTTCGCTCGTCGAGGAAGCCCGACCGTCACCCGATCCTTCAGAGATACAGAAGCGGGCGACAATCAGCAGTTCGGCGCCGGGAGGGGCTTAGCCGTTTGGACGGATGACGACCTTGATGCATCCGTCCTTCTTGTCCCGGAACGTCTTGTAGGCTTCCGGTCCCTCTTCGAGGCCAATCCGGTGCGTAATGACGAAGGACGGATCGATCTCACCGGCCTCAATGCGCTTCATCAGCGGTTCGAGATAGCGCTGAACGTGTGTCTGCCCCGTCCACATGGTGAGCCCCTTGGCGACAAAGGCGCCCATGGGAACAGTCACGGCGTTGATGAACACGCCCGGCAGCGAAACGGTCCCGCCGGGTCGGCAGGCCAGGATCGCCTGATGCAGCGCATAGGGCCGCTCCATGGCGGTAAAGGTCGATTCGAAATTCTCGATAACGCCGCCCGGGCCGTGGCTCTCGAGTCCGACCGCCTCGTTGACAGCGTCAGGTCCCTTGCCGCCAGTCATGGCGAGAATCTTCTGCTGCAGGTCCGCGTCCGCATAGTCGAGTGTCTCGGCGCCCGAGCGCTCGACAAGCGCAAGTCGCTCCGGCACTGTGTCGATCGCAAGCACGCGCGCGGCGCCGAGCAGGAAAGCCGACTTGATCGCGAATTGGCCCACGGGGCCGCAGCCGCAGGTGAGGCCCGTAGTGCTGCAATGCCGCACCACAGCAAGGCCTATTGGCGGAAAAGTGTGCCTCGGATTCCTGCACTCATCGCGGCCAGATATCAAGCAGCTGATCGGTCGTGAAGGTCTGGATCTGCTGGTAGAATCGCGTGCGGTAAAGCGTCAGCACGGCATCATGCGAGCGGTCGGTCGAACCGCAGATAGCGTCCGTGACCACGAAGACCGGATAGCCGAGATCGACTGCATCGAGGACCGTGGCCAGGACGCAGACATCGGTTTCGGCGCCAGTCACCACCAGCCCATCGGCGCCCCTTTCGACCAGAAGCCGCTGCAAGCCCGTACCGACAAAGGCCGAATAAACGGGTTTGTCGAGAACGCGGGCGAAGCGTGCAATCTCGTCGAGCGGAGATAACAGACCAAGGTGGCGCGGATCGATGTGATCAAGCGTCAGTGCCCGCCACGCCTCATAATAGCGCTGCCAAGTCCCGTGCATCTCCTCGGGACGGGCCGGCGGGACGAATCGCGTGAAAACCGTGCGCTGCGGCGCGTGTTCTGCAATCCGCGTCACCATGGGCAGGATCCTCTCCAGCCATGGCGTTGGCCAAAGGCCGTCGCGGGCAAACATGCACTGCATGTCGATCGCCAGATGGACGGTCGCACGGGTCGGGAGCCAGGGAAAATCGTCAGATTTGGGCTCGAGGAGCATTGCGTGAACCCGATCGCCATCAGCGGGGGAGCGTTGTCGCCTCCCCCGCTGATGGCCCCGTTGCAGATCAGGCAGCGGCCTTCTGGTTGAGCGCGGCCGTGCCCAGCTTCGAAAGCGCCGCATCCGTCGCCTTTTCTTCGCCGAGGGTCGCGTCAAGCAGCGCAACCGCTTCCTTCATACCGAGCTGCTGTGCCCAGGCGCGCAGCGTGCCGTAGCGGGCCATCTCGTAGTGCTCGACGGCCTGAGCCGCGGCGACGAGGCCGGGATCAAGCGCCGCTGTGCCGGCGAAATCTTCCATGATCTCCTTGCCTTCCTCGACGATGCCGAGAATGGCCTCGCAGGTCTTGCCGCGTGCCGGCTTGCCGACCAGTTCGAACACCTGCTCGAGGCGGTCGACATGCGTCTCAGTCTCGTCGGGATGCTTCTCGAAAGCGGCGGTCAGCTCAGGCGACTGCGCGGCTTTTGCCATTTTCGGCAGAGCACGAAGGATCTGCTTCTCGGCGAAGTAGATGTCCTTGAGGGTCTCAAAGAAGAGGTCGTTCAAGTCCTTGGGCTGCTTGGCCATGTGTCGTCTCCATAGATGGGGTGGCTGCGGCCCGGTCTTCGCCCCCAGCGATAGACGAACCGTCGGGACTACAAGTCGTCGAGGCCGGAAGACGTTCCATTGCATATTATGCACGATGCGCCTGACTCATCGGATGGTTCCGCGATCTCCCGGCCGGGACTATGCGGCGCCCTCCCGGGACACCGGAGGGCCAGGTGGCGAGTTTCGGCAAGCAGGTGCCGAGGCAGCGTATCGCCGATCCGGCGGACATTGCTGCCGCCTATCTGGTGCTGGCTGATCCGCTCTCGATCAATCTGTCCGGTGCCACGATCGCGGTGGTGGGCGGCGGCCGCATCTAGCGGTCCCGCTGGAAGGAACAGCAGCGGCTCGATGACGTTTTGTACGGTGGTCATGCCTTGCGCGCCTGCGCTCCAGTGGCCTGACGCTTCCGATGATGGGACGAGACGCAGCGATGCCGCTCGACAAGCTGTTCGCACAATTTGCCAACAAAACGGCTCGCGCGACGGGGAGTCCCGTCGCCTTTCTCCTTTGCGTCGCCGGCGTCGTGCTCTGGGCCGGGTCTGGTCCGATCTTCGGCTTTTCCGAAACTTGGCAGCTCGTCATCAACACGAGCACGACGATCATCACCTTTCTGATGGTCTTTCTGATCCAGAATACGCAGAACCGCGACGGCGCTGCCGTGCAGACAAAGCTCGACGAGCTCATCCGCTCGTCCAATGCCGAGGATGCGTTCATGGGGATCGAGAAGCTGACCGACGAGGAGCTCGAACGCCTGCATATGCGGTGCGAGGACATGGCTCGCCGCGCATCCGATGCAGTCGAAAAGGCCAGAACGGCCCGGCGCTCCAGGGGGCACGCGGTGTAGGCGGCCAACAGACGCGGCTGAGGCCAACGCCTCGTCCGTCGCGGCGCGCAAGTCCTCCGTCGCGCATGGGAGCAGTCGGAGCGTTGCGCCGGAGAGGTGATGGCGAATGCGCCAAACGTGCGCCCGGAGGCCGCCATCATGCAGCCGCGATCAACGAGTGGCCCCAGGTCGCCGCGCATCATTGTCTTGATCTCACAAGCGAGATCGCTGCACCCGCGACAGAGCGGCGCATAGCCGCCCTATAATGCTAAACTGGTTCGCAAGCTGCGCATTAACTTTCTAAAGAGGCGCTCCACGATGGAACGTATGTGCTAGCTTACTGTTTGCCAGTGTGGAAGCGCGGAGATCTGCCCAATGTCGGACTTTGCGCGAGTTGCCGTCATCCTATTAGTCGAAGACGACCCGTTACTGCGGATGGCTACCGCCGACGATCTCATTACTGCGGGCTTCAGAGTGATTGAGGCGTCGGACGCCGACCAAGCGATTTTAATCCTTGAATCGGGCATCGACATCCAAGCAGTATTCACCGATATCGATATGCCCGGTTCAATGAACGGGTTGCGTCTTGCAGCCGCCGTGCGGGACCGCTGGCCGCCGGTCAAATTGATCGTGACGTCGGGGCATTGGGAGCCGCGCGAGGATGAACTCCCGGAAGGAGTTCCGTTCCTGAGAAAGCCCTATGCGGCGTCAGCCCTCGTATCGTCAGTTGAAGGGCTGTTTCGTTAGCACTGCTAGGAGAAGTCAGCGCAGCTTGTTCGAGCGTCTGCCGGACTTCTGAAGGACGAACTCGATGTCGGTAACTTGCAGCGCAGCCGCCTGGGCATCGGAAGGTCAGGCGCTATATGCAGTTGTGAAGATTGTGCGACGGTACGATCTCAACCAAATTTCTGTTGATCAAGCGAAGCCAAACAAACCATGCCTCGATATTTCTTCCATCAAGTGAGGCGCGGCGGGCTTATCGAGGATCTCGAAGGATCGGAGCTTCCCGACATCGATGTCGCGCGAGGCGAGGCGATAGATGGCGCGCGCGAGATGATGATGAGCGATGCTATCCACGCCGGTATAGATATTTCGAGTCGCCGGTTCGAGATCACCGATGAGCAGGGCGCGGTCGTTCTATCTCTGTCGTTCACTGAGGCAATCGCGCTCGTCGAATGAGCATGAGAAACTTCAGCCGATGAGCCGCCGATATTCCGCCTCAGGGATGCCGTAAAAGCCTTTCGCGCTCTCTTCCAAACCCTCACGGTCGAGAATGTGAATTCGGCTGCGAACAGCCCGGATCAGACCGCGGCCCTCCAGGATCTGCAGCGCGACGGTGACACCGGGGCGGCGCACACCGAGCATAACCGAGATGAACTCATGGGTCAGCGGAAGTTCGTCACCCTCAGCTCGGTCCTGCGACATCAGCAGCCAACGGGCGAGCCGGCCTTCGAGCTTCAGACGGGCGTTGGCCAAGGCCGTCCACGAAACTTGTATTGTGAAGGCGTGCGCGTAAGACAGCATCAAAGTGCGCAGGCTCGGACTTTCTTCCATTGCCGAGGTCAACGTATTCGCAGGCAACTCAAAACCTGAACCGGGAAGCTGGATGAATATCTCATGCGGCGAGCGTCGATCACCCAGCACGACCGCCAGCGAGGAAACGCCCTCATATCCGACTAGGCCGATTTCGATGCGACTGTCATCACCGCCAACTGCGACGACGGATGCAATCGCCGACTCCGGGAAGTAGACGCGTTCGATAACACGACCTGGAAGCTGCAGGTTCATCCGCATATCAAGGGAAACCCGCTCGAGGCCAGGTTTCAGAACGGCGAGGTCACGCTCGCTCATCGCGCGCAACAGACGATTGCGGGGACGCACTCCTTCGGCAATTGCCACTGACACTCCTGACTAGGATGCAGCGGTTTCTGCCGGGGTCATCCTCTTACTTGCAGTGAACCATAGGCTTTTTACGGCGAGAGCGTCCGGATATTCGGTTACTGCTGCAACTTGGTACGAATGCGTACATCAGGGGCCGGAAGCGATGCCAACATTTTTCTGAAAGCGACTTGAGGTACAAAACCGTACAGAATTAGCTCTTGAAGCGCAGAAGACTAAAGGCAATAGTCCAGGTTGTTGAGGAGGACCTCAGATGACCGCAATGATGAGTGAACTCATTATCTCTGAAGTACTGTTTGCCGCCGAAGACAGTTCTGTTCTTGATGTAGACAGGACAGCGGCGCGGCTCAAGTCCACCAGGCCAAGCGAGCCGGTAACGTTGGAAGAAATCGCGGCGCGCTTAGTGGATGAGGCGACTAAGCGGCGAGTTGCAATCATGCTCGGACATATGCACTCAGCTTGACCGAGAGTCGGTGGAGAGGGTGGCAAAATAGAAACTCACGCCGCGCTCGGCTAGTGGTGATCGGGCCCATGCGCAACTTTAGTGCTAGAGTTTAATCAATATGCTCGATCCTGACGCCCCTGCGGTCGTCCACATCCTGGAAGACAGGCTATATGTCGAAGAGTTCGACACGCTCCAAGACGCAGTGCGCTTCCTCATACGCGAAGTTCCCGCATTCCGGCGCCGCAAGGCGTGGATAGCCACCACGGCGGGTTCGCAAATCGAGGGCGAAGACATCGTGACGCTGGCCGCGAGCCTCGGCATCCCTTGGGACACCGACCTGTCGGCGGGCGATCAATAATGACAGTCGCGCTACGGTCTCATTTGGCGCCGCAGGGCGGACCCTCATCTGGCTTCATTGTTTCGGACCTAGGGGCTAAGGGACATCCGCGCGCAACTGTAAGGAATGCCGCTTGCCTAGTGCCATAAGATGGCGCGCGGATGTCGACGCTCGCTCCGGCAAAAACCAGCTCTCGCGCTGAAGCGGCGTTGACGGACGGTCGCTCACGATCGTAACGGTGGAGCAAAGCAAGACGGATGACGGCCGCCGGTTAGTGAACTGTCGTGAGGCGTCCGAGGGGCACCTCGATTTTGGTTAGGCTTGGCTTCTGAACGGGTGCGCAGCCGACCATGACAGTTCCATTCGGTGTTGTGGCAATGGACACGACGACCATCAGCGGTCCTCCGGTCACCATGCGGACCAGGTCCCCGACCTTCGGACGGTCTGCCATTTGCCGACATTCTCCTAACGAAAAATCTCAAGCATCTGGTCGGCGATGGCTCGCAGGGCTTTGCCGTCTAGCGCTGCCCGATAGAGGGCAGGTAGTCCGAGGGACCATCGGTGACGCGGCCTCGTTGAGACCTCAGGTCTTCAACCTCCGTCCGCAACTCCTTGATCGCGCGGGCCGCATCGGCAAACAAAACCGAGATCTCGTCAGGTGTCATCTGCTCTGCGACCAATGCCGCTTCGGTCAATTGTAGCTCAATGTCTCTGAATGCTGATCCCATAGCTGCTCCTCGTCTTCAGGGAGGAGGTACGAGGGCCCTGGCGGGCAGAGGATTGAGTTGGATCGCTCCTCTCGGTCGCTCTGGGGGAAGCAGGACCGCCTCGCCTCCTCAGGTTGCCATGCACAACTCATATTGCAAAGCACAAACCAAGCGTCCGATTAACAATATGCGCATTTGCGCTCGACGAGAAGCAGAGGCACAGAAGTTTGATGCATCTGCGCCGGACGGATGAACACGGTCTGGCAATGAATGCTGGTGTTTAGCGGAATTTGGGCCGCTTGGCTGTTGTCGGTGGGTCCCACCTGTCGGAGTACGCGATCAAGCGTTGAGACGAGAAGCAGCCGTGCCGAATGCCGGTCCATCCCACGCGTCACTAGGCACGCGACGGCGGGAGACGGCCATAGGCAGGCGGGCGCTTGCCTCGAATCTGACGCGACGACGATGCCGGCGCTCATCCGGATGACCTCAACCGCTCCGGCGGCACAAAATAGAAGACCTACATATTGCGGCCGCCGCAGCTCGGACACATCAGCCGGCTCGGCAGCATCTCGAGCGGGAAGTTCGGTCCGCGCGTCAAAAGCAGTGTTTGCATGTCGAGGTCAGCCCTGAATTCGCATGGGCGTGAGCTCTTCGGCACGTTTTTCCGTTTGCCATTGCAGCGCACGCGGGCAACGCAGCCCGCCTGAAAGGCGCCGCCTATCGTCTCGAAGCCCGTCATGGACAGGGCCTCAGTGAACGAACCCGGAACTTGATCATGTTCCCTTTTCGTTCACGGTCGCGCGGCCGTCAATGATCGCGACCATCGAACCGCCGGTGACGCCAGCCGGCCTTATCGACCGTCCCGCGCCACTGGGCGGCTTTCTCCGGGTGATGACATGAGTGACGAAGTGAAATCGCCGGCCTTGGCCGATGATGAATCCTGTGCGGCCGCAATCGGCCGGATGGGCGAGCTTGATCGCGAGTTGGCGTTGATCGCGACCACGAAAGCCGAGGCTGTGGAGAAGGCATCGACCGCGGCGGAGAAGGCGGCCGAGCCGCTGATCACCGAACGGTCGGGCCTGTTCGTTCAGGTGCAGGCCTATTGTGTCGCGAACCGGCAGCGTCTCACCGATGGTGGGCGAAGCAAGACGGCGACCTTCCCGACTGGTAGTGCCGCGTGGCGACTCGGCCGGCTACGCGTCCTGGTCGATTCCGTTCTCAAGGACACCATCATCGCGACGCTGAAGAAGCGCGGCCTGACTGACCTCGTCCGCGTCAAGGAGGACCTCGACCTCGCGGCCGTTGGCAAGGCGCGCGACAAGGTCAAGCGCATCAAGGGCATCAGCTTCGAGGACCCGATCGAGGATTTCTCGGTGTCGCCCGTCACGGCGGACCTCGTCGAGCGGCGCTGACCGTCGAGCCCTGCGGCTGGATTCCAGTTGCAGCGACACAAAATCGGCCGGAGCGACATAAACCGCTCCGGCCCGATCCCGCGATGGCAGCGGGGGCCGGGCAAGCCCGGCAGGCGGCTTTGTTAGCACGGGACCGCCCCGACGGAATTGGAGATAACGCCGCCCCGCCGAGCCGGAGCGTGCTCTATCCCGAGTTGAAAATGCGTGAAGATACCCACCGCGCCGTTCCGAAGGCGCGTCCCGTCGCCGGCTATGTCGGCGGCAAGAAGCAGCTCGCTGGCCGCCTCTCGGCCATGATCGAGGCGACACCGCACGATCTATATGGCGAGGTGTTCGCCGGCATGGCCGGCGTGTTCTTCCGGCGTCAGACGGCACCCAAGGTCGAGGTGCTGAACGATATCAGCCGCGACGTCATCACCTTCTTCCGCGTCCTGCAGAACCACTACCAGGCGCTACTCGACGTGCTAAAATGGCAGCTCGCCAGCCGCGCCGAATTCGAGCGCCTGATGGGTCAGGATCCAGAGCGGCTGACCGACCTGCAGCGCGCGGCCCGGTTCCTCTATCTCCAGCGGCTTTCATTCGGCGGAAAGGTGGCTGGCCGCAGCTTCGGAATCAGTCGGAATGGCGGTTCAAGCTTCAACGCCGTCGCCCTAACCGAGACCCTTGCGGCCGCACATGAGCGCCTCGCCGGCGTCTGGCTCGAATGCCTGCCATGGGAAGAACTGCTCGACCGCTGGGACCGTCCAGGCGCGCTATTCTATCTGGATCCGCCCTATCGCGGCACCGAGGGCTACTACGGCAAAGGCCTGTTCGCGCCGGCGGATTTCGATCGCCTGGCCGATCGGCTCGCGCGACTGCAGGGGCGGTTCATCCTCAGCGTCAACGACCATCCGGACACGCGGGCCGCGTTCGGCCGCTTCATGATCCAGGAAGCCACTGTCACTTATACGGCCGGCGGCTTCGATCAGAAGCCCGGGCAGGCCGAGCTGATCGTGATCGGCGGGTCCGCATAACCACCAGAGCGAACGTCTTCTGCTTCCGCCGGCCGAACTTGGGAACAACCGCGGAGCGCATAGCATAGAGCACTCGATGCAAGCTTAGACGTTGCCTTGAGCTTGAGCTTTGCTCGAAAAAACGTAGATCCCCATCGAACCGATATTGAGGAAAGGCATTGTCTACCTGCCGACACCGAGTCGGCGGATCATGAAACACAAGGAGAAACGATCATGGCTAACAACCAGGACACGTCGAACCGCGGTTTCGCTTCGATGGACGATGACAAGCAGCGCGAAATCGCGAGCAAGGGTGGCCAGAGCGTCCCGGACGAGAAGCGCAGCTTCTCCAAGGACCACCAGATGGCGGCCGAAGCCGGTCGCAAAGGCGGTGAGGCCTCACAGGGTGGACAGGGCTCGCAGGGTGGCCAGCAACAGGCGTCCCAATCGGGCTCCGGGTCTCAGCAGGGCGGGCCGGAACGCGGCGGCAGCGGCAATTTTGCCAACGACCGCGAGCGTGCAGCCGAGGCCGGCCGCAAGGGTGGCCAGAGCTGACGATCGGAAGGCCCGCCGTTAAGGCGGGCCTCTCCTTATCCAAGCCGCCGGCTTAATCCGGAAATCAAATCCGGGAGGAAGGTCACTGATGTCCTCGATCGTAGCCAGGACGCTGGTAGTCGCATGGATCGCCACATTGCCATCGCTTGCCTTCGCCCAGGCGGCGAATGACAGCGGAGGTGCAACCCGGGCCGAAACACCGGCCGGGGCCGAGGCATTCGCGCGAATGGCCGCGGTCTCCGGCCTTTACGAAGTGCAGGCAAGTCAGCTGGCGCTCGACCGCTCGAAGGATACGGAGGTTCGGGCGTTTGCTGAAATGATGATCACTGACCATACCAAGGCCGACCGCGAGCTTCGACAGACCGCGGGCACAATGACACTGCCGACGACGCTAGATCCGCCGCATCAGGCGTTGATCGACGCGCTCGGAGCGGCTGGGCCGAACTTCGATGCTCTCTATGTCGAGCAGCAGATTGCCGCTCACAAGGACGCGGTGGCGCTGTTCACTCGCTACTCAGAGACCGGCCCGAATGGCGCGTTGCGCGGGCTGGCGGCCAAGATGCTGCCGACGCTACAGCATCATCAAGAGATGGCCGGCGCGCTCAAGCCGCGTTGACCCGGGCCACCGTCTTCATCTGACCGAATATCAATCGCCCGCCGGCCAGATCGCCTAATGTCCGGCGGGCGAGATTGTCGACCGTCATGCCCGCGCCAGAGGATCGGCGCGTCGCGCGCGCCGCGAACCCTTTTCATCCATGATAGCTTCCGCCCCGCCGCTAGAGGCACCGACTCCCTCGCCGCGATTGCTTCATCGACCAGCGCCGCAGGCGCGCGGCAGCCGGGATCCCCGGGAGGCGGGCCCATCGGATCATCCGAGCGCCATCGCGCGAACTCCGGCCACGATGTTTGCTCCGGTCCGTAGCGAGCGCGCTGCCGCGCCCAGACGCCGAGCTTCGTCCGCCATTGTTCATCGGTCGCCGTCCGCCAGTCGATGATCTTGGCTGCGGCCGACGGCGCTTTCGCCCCTTGGGTGACCGCGCGACCGCGGTGCCGTGGTTGATCGGCAATTGCCCCCTCGAAATACCGCAGCGACGTCGGCAACTGTCCGTTCTGCCGTGCGAGCACCGCCTCGATGGCCGGCTTGACCTCAGCCGCAGCGTCAAATCCCCCGCTGAGCCAACCCTCAACGATACCGAGCTCGTGCCGCCATAGGTATGCCCGCCGCATTGTCGGCTGGAGGGTCAGCCGGACCGCACATGCCCGCTTAGTGCTGGATACGCTGGATCCTCTGAGGCCGTCGAGTTCGCCACGCTGACCTGGGTTGACTGGTTCAACCAACGCCGGCTGCTGGAGCCTATCGGTAACATCCCGCCGGCCGACGCCAAGGAGCGCTACTACGTCATGCTCGGTGAGCAGCAAATGGCGGCGTGACTAAACCGGACGGCCTCCGATGAAGCCGGGGCGCTTCAGAACGCCTCTTAGCGACTACCGTCACCTGTGCCCTCTCGAGAATTCACTTGCGGCGCCTGCCTGAACGACGGGTATGTTAGGAAATACCGCTGAACGTCGTTTGAATGTCCCGCTTGCCATCAATGCTCGCGAGCCAACACGCCGCTACAAAAGGGCGCACGCCGCCGATCAATTCCTGGCGTTGTCAACACCGCTGCGCTTGTAGGTCCCGATCTGCTCGCCTGCCGCCAGCACATGGCCGCGCATCGCTTCGAGGACCTCCTTCCGTCCAGCCCCGGGCTTGAGGCCCAAGCTTGAGACGTCCAGCGCGAAGATCTGCAGGTGATAGTGGTGCGGCGGATCCCCGACGGGCGGCTTCGGACCCTGGTATCCACTGGACCCGCCGCTGTTCATCCCTTGCTTCATGCCCTTTGGATCCTGCAGCACAGGCTCAGTCGGGAGCCCCTCGCGCAGTTCCGTGACGCCGGCCGGAATATCGTACGCGATCCAGTGCGTGAACGGTTTTGGTTCCGCAGCGTCGGGATCGTCGAGGATCACGGCATAGGACTTCGTATCTGGCCGCGTATCGCGCCAGCCAATCGCTGGCGAGGCATTGTCGCCATCGGCAGCCTGGGCGGTCGCGATCTTGCTGCCGTCCGAGAACGGCGCCTTCACAGCCATTCCAGACCGATCTTTCGGGAGAAGCAGCTTGATCGCGATCTCCGATGCGGCAGGCGATGTGACGGTATTAGGCGTCTTTGCCGTCGTCGTGGCTGCTGCCGAGGATGCGCTCCCATAGGCCACCTTGAAGATACGGGCGTTGGAATCGTCGGCGACAAACAACGAACCGTCCTTGCCGACCGCAATGCCTGTCAGGCGGCCGAGATAGCCGTAGCTGCCGTCCTGCTGTTGAATGAGGAAACCCTCGAGAAAGCGCTCGAAGCGGGTCGGCCTTCCGTTCTCGAACTTGACACGCAACACCTCGTATCCCGAGGGCGGCCGGCGGTTCCATGAGCCACGCATCGCGACAAAGAGATCGCCGCGATAATCTTCAGGGAAAGCTGTGCCATCATAGAAAGCCATCTGCATTGGCGCGCTGTGGGCGGTATAGCCAAGCATCGGCGCTTCGGACGCCGCGGCCCACGACGCCAAGGTCATGCCCTCCGGCGGATTGTCCTGCGGATTGGCTTGGCCATCGCCATAGATGTACGGCCATCCATACTGGCGCCCCTGCTCGATCCTATTCAGTTCCTCGACCTGCTCCTGATCGCCGAGCCAATCGATACCGTGATCGAAGCCATAGAGCGCGCCCGTTCCGGGCTCCCAATCGAAGCCGATGGTGTTTCGCAGCCCCCGACCGAAGATGGTACGGCTGCTGCCATCCGGCTTCGCACGGAGGATGGTTGCGTTTTCGGGGTTAGGTTCGGCGCAGGCGTTGCACGTGCTGCCGACTGAAATATACAGCATCCTGTCAGGGCCGATCGCAAGTGTGCGGTTGGCATGCTGGCCGGCATCGGGCAGGTCATTGATGATCCGATGCAAGGGCCCAAAGCTTCCATCCGTTTCGACCTTCGCCTCATAGACATCGTTCACGGTCGCCAGCAGCACCCTCTCGCCGTCGAAGGCGATGCCGTGCATGCCAGGGCGACTGGCGACGGTGCGAACCGTCTCGGCATGGCCGTCGCCGTCCTTGTCCTCGATCAACACGACGTCACCGACCGATCGCCGCGTTGCATAGAGGCGGCCCGCATCGGACACGGCGAGCATACGCGGATTGATGAGGTTGTCGGCAAAGACCGAGACACGGAATCCGTCCGGCACATCGAGCAGCGCAGCCACCTTGTCGGAGGGAACGTCAAGCGAGCGCGGCTCGAGCACTGAGCCCTCGACGACAACGTCAGAGTATTTGCCGACTTCGCCGCGTGGCTGCGCGAGGACGGGGGCAGCGGTAATCGTGACCGCAGCCATCGACAGGACCGAAAAGACGCTGGACCTCACTGGCATACTGCTTCTCCCGTGGACTGAGCGATCAGCCGAACTTCCAAGCAGGCTGATAGGTCCCTAGCGGCCACGTAAAATGATCAGGCGCCCGAAGCGCCTTCCATCATGCTTCGCACGGGCTCCTCGGCGATGACTGCCTCGATCTCGTCGTGGCCGGGTGTATGCGGCAGAGCCTTGCGGAAATTCTCGGCATAGTCTGGCGGCATCTTCGGCGGCATCATCGGCTCCGCCGCATCGACGACCGCCTCGATGAGCACCGGCCCTTCGGCCGCGAAGGCACGATCGAGTACCTCGTCGATCTGCTCCGGACGGGTGATGGAATAGCCGATGCCGCCCATGGCCTCGGCCGCCATGGCGAAATCGATCGGCTGCAACTCGCAGCCAAACTGAGGATTGCCGAGAAACATCATCTGCTCCCATGCAATCTGGTTGAGCATGTTGTTCTTGATGACCAGCAGCTTCAGCGGAATGCGGTAGCGGACTGCCGTGGAGAACTCGCCAAGCTGCATTGCGAGCCCGCCGTCTCCCACCACCGCGAGGATGGGGCGACCGGGGAATGCCAGTCCTGCCGCGATCGCGTAAGGAAGGCCGCACGCCATGGAGGCGAGCGAACCGGACACCCCGAATGCCTGACCGTCACGCATGTCGATATGGCGCGCGGCAAGCTCGGTATTCTGGCCGGAATCCGTGACGAGCACGGCGTCATCGGGCAGGCGAAGACCGAAGGCACGCGCAACCCGTTGGGGCTTCATCGGCACCGCATCGTTTGTCTCGGAGGTTTCCATCATGGCGCGCCAACGCTGGACGCCTTCCTGTGCCTTCCTCAGGAAGCTGCGATCTGTCTTGCGCTCCAGGCGCTGGTTGAGCAGTTGCAGCGTTTCCGCGGCATCACCGACCAGGCCGACATCGACCGGGAAGCGGAGACCGACGCGCTGTCCGTCCCGATCGACCTGGACGCCGCGGGCCTGATCGGGCTTTGGGTAATACTCGATATAGGGAAAGGTTGATCCCACGATCAGAAGGGCGTCGCACTGCTCCATGGCCTCCTGCGATGGCAGCGTGCCGAGCATGCCGATTCCGCCCGTCACATGGGGGTGGTCATCGGGAAGGACGGCCTTTCCGAGCAGCGCCTTCGCAATCGGCGCACCGAGAAGATCGGCCGTCTGCTCAAGTTCGGCGCGGGCGCCGAGAGCGCCTCGCCCGGCAAGGATCGCGACGCGTTCAGCTCCGTTCAGTATTGCCGCGGCCGCATCGAGGTCCTCCTCGGTCGGAAGCCGGCGCCCTTCGAACCAGCGGTTCGGCGTGTGACCGGGGCGGTTGCGCTTGGACCGCGCTGTCTCCCCGAGGCTCTGCTCCTGGATGTCATTGGCGATCGAAAGATGCGCGACGCCGCGATGGCTCAGCGCCGAACGGCAGGCGAGGCTGGCAAGGTTCTCCATATGCGCGGCATCGCTCACCTGCGCGTTGAACACCGCCACGTCGTTGAAAACCCGCGTCAGGTCGACGTCCTGCTGCGTGAAGGTCTCGATGAGGTCGTGAAACTGCATGCCGGTGATGGCCAGGACCGGCGCCTGGTCGAGCTTGGCATCGTAGAGGCCGGCGAGCAGATGCGCCCCGCCGGGCCCGGAGGTGGCGATGCACACCCCAAGGCCGCCGGTCCATTTGGCGTAGGCCGAGGCCATGAATGCAGCCGACTCCTCATGACGCACTTGCACGAAGCCGATCCGATCCTGCCGGATCCGAAGCGCTTCCATCACACCGTTGATGCCGTCCCCTGGAAGCCCGAACACAAGCTTGACGCCCCACTGAATGAGCGTCTCAACAAGAATATCGGCTGAATTCGGCATCGTAGCTCTCCGCAGCTGGGCAATGCCCGCATCTCAGCGGAGCGGGCCAGTCGCGGCGTGGAACAATTGCTCGGACCGATTGTTCCAGCAGCACGAAACAGGGGAGATGTTCATGAATGCCGGGCGAATGATCTCGATCGTGGTGGCTATCGTCGTCGTTGGCGTTGTCGTCTACTGGGCGATTGCACACTCTTCCGATGGAAACCAGTCGGGGAACATGCCGCCCCACGCGATCGATCAGTCGCAATAAGCCGCGTTCGTCGAAGGCCTGTCTCACTTCTTTGGTGCCGACCACGGAGAGCAATCATGCTCCAACAGCTTGCCGTTCCTCCGCAATCGGCGATGGCGCCAGTCGGTGCCGGACATTTGGCCGAGGTCCTGCAGGACATAACTTATCGCAGGGTCCTGATGGTCAATGTCGTGTTCTGCGGTGTCCCGGGAGCGGGTGATCGTGGCTGGGTTCTCGTGGACACCGGTCTTTCAGGTAGCGCCGGTCCCATCCGCAGGGCTGCGGCAGCGCGGTTCGGCGAAGGGGCCAGACCCGCGGCGATCATCCTGACGCATGGACATTTCGACCATGTCGGAGCTGTAGAACGATTGGCGGCAGACTGGGATGCGCCTGTTTATGCCCACCCACTCGAGCACCCCTATCTCGACGGACGCGCACGCTATCCTTCTGGAGACGGCACTGTGGGCGGCGGCCTGATGGCGGTTCTGGCACCGCTCTACCCACGGGGGCCGATCAATCTCGGAGACCGGCTTCGATTGCTGCCCGCAGATGGCAGCGTGCCGGGTATGCCGGGTTGGCGCTGGATCCACACCCCTGGCCACAGCGTGGGCCACATCTCCCTGTGGCGCGAAGCCGATGCGACACTGATCGCCGGGGACGCCGTCATCACAACCGCGCAGGAATCGTTAAGCTCGATCCTCCTCCAATATCCTGAACTGCACGGCCCGCCTAAGTACTACACAATCGATTGGCAAGCCGCTGCGTCTTCTACCGCTGCGCTGGCCAGACTTCGACCCCTCACGATGGTGACAGGGCACGGCCCTTCCCTGAGTGGTGCGCATCTTGCTGATGTGCTCGATCGTCTGGCGCAGGAGTTCGCCGAAATCGCGGTCCCTCGCCGTGGCCGCTACCGCAGCATGCCTGCGGTCGTCGACGACGGGTCAGCCTATCGTCCGCTCTGACCCGATCGCTGCAAGAATCCGTCGCCCAATGGAGAGCGTACGATTGGCTCTCGGAACACGCCGATGAATGGCGTGTTCGAAGGCGTGCTGCTTTTCGGCAGGCGGCATTCAAAGCTGCCGTCCTCAAGAACCGAGAGAGCCGCAATGATTTTCAAGAACAAGCTATTGTCCAAGATTCCGCAACAGGAACTTGAAGCCCTTATTCCAAATTTCGACCGGGTTCAGCTGCCGCTAAAGATGGTCCTCCACGAACAACTTGAGCCGATCGAGCATGTTTATTTCGTCGAGAGAGGCGTCGTCTCGATGGTCAATGAGCCCGAGGACGGCGATATCGTGGAGTTCGCCACCATTGGGCCTGAGGGCATGGCGGGCTTTCCTGTCCTGCTGAATACCCCCTCTGTGCCGAACCGGGCAATGGTTCAGATCCCAGGCGAAGCCCTGAGAATGCGCGTTCGCGACTTCCAACGTGCTCTTCCCCACTCCCCGGTGCTGAACAGACTTCTCCTCCGATATCTGATGGCGCTGCTCAATCAGGTTGCTCAAGGCGCCTCTTGCAACCGTTTGCACGAGGTGTCGGCGCGCTGTGCGAGGTGGCTCCTGCAGACGCATGATCGGGTCGAGGGTGATACATTCCCGCTGACCCAGGAGTTTCTCGCTCAGATGCTGGGCGTCCACCGGCCCAGCGTCAGCGTGGCGGCAGCGGCATTGCAGACCGGCGGATTGATCCAATATGGCCGTGGCTCCATTACGATCACCGATCGCAAGGGGCTCGAGGCAGCATCATGCAACTGCTACGAACTGATCAAGGGTGAATATGACCGCCTTCTGCAAAGCGATTGAACTGTCGATGATGACGGCAATCGATCTGAGCCGACATTTGGCGCGGTTTCTCTCCGTCACCTCAGCCGCGATCTGATGTGCTGAATTCCCTGATGACACGCTCGCTCAGGACCTTTGCATCAATCGGCCCGGCACGGCACAGCGCGATGATGCGTTCCGCAACGATGTCTCGGCCCCGGACATCGCCATCGATCCGCAAGGCCCGACATGCCTCTTTGAAGGCTTCGGATAAAACTTCTATTTCGTCAGGATCGAAAGCCGCCCCGGGCGTCAAGTAACCGTGGATGGGCATGACCGCGCTCCTGCGAGTGATTTCGCCGCTGTGAAACGAATTTCGCCCGAGTGGCTGCCGGCACCCGCCAGGCCGCGAGGCGAACTCTTATCCCGCAGTTCCAGTTCGATCAGAAAAGAATAGCTTGCCTGGAGCGTGTTCCATATCGCGCGCAATTCCAACCAGCTTGCCTCGTCGGCCTTTAAGCGGCAGAAGTCGCGTCCTCGCAGATACTGTTCGATCTTGCTCATGTGCTGAGCATAAATGCTGTGTTTCGAGACTGTCTGTCATCTGGCATACGCTGCCAGTTGGGATAGCGGAAAAAAAGGCCGGGTGATGGTCCCTCCCTTGGCGGGACGCAAAGCTGGAACGTCGCAGTATTCAGTGCGGCCAGTCGAGGTGATCGCACCTCTGCGGTACAAGCAATAATCCATCGGGCGGATCGCGGCACCCTCTTGCCTTCCCCGACGCAGGCTTCCAGGTATAAACTTAGCCAACCAGAAGAAGGGCCTAACGTGCCAATTTCGAACGACGACGAGGCTTCTACATCCGAGGGCTCCGAGCCCACCACGCTTGAAGGCCGCCTTGGCTCGCTGCTTGACGCCATCGAGGGCGAACGCGTGCCGGATCGGCTGTTAAAGCTGGCCCAAGCGCTGCAGGATGAATTGCATCTCCGCCGCCAGCGCCGCTCTCCCAACTGAGCTAGAATGTCCGCGGCCGGCTGCGGGCTTAACGGCCGTAAATGCGGTCAATCACCTCCGCCGCAAGCTGATGACGTACGATCGCACGATCAAACCCCTCGCCCGACGAGAGAGCATCGAGCCAGGCGTTGCCGGCTCGCCCGCCCCATGAATCTGGCGGACTGGCAATAATCTCGGTCTTGGTGCCTCTGCGAAGCTCGGCGGTGAAATCAAGAAACGAACCGCCGACATTGGCCAAAGCCAGCGATCCACTCTCGCCGTAGAATGTTGCGCCGATTTCCGCGTCGCGACCCGCGTGGAGGTCCCAAGAGCAGGCGATCCTCGCTGCCGCGCCATCCGCAAGACCGATCGTGGCGATCGCGAAATCCTCGACCCCGCCCTCCTCGGCACGAAACCTCCTGCCACGAGCAAACAAGTCGGCCCTGACCGCGTCCACGGGTGGAAACTCGAGCGTCCAGAGCAGCAGATCGATGAGGTGGATACCAAGATCCATGATGCAGCCGCCGCCCGAGAGAGCTGCATCGTAAAACCAAGGGCGGTCGGGTCCGTAGGCGTTGTGAAAGACCAGGTCGGCGGCATAGACCTTTCCGATCTCGCCCCGGCCGATCCGCTCCTTGATGGTTCGCATCCCCTCGGTATGGCGATAGGAGAGATCGATGCCGAGCGGGCGGTCCGCCTCAGCGGCCGCCTTCATCACCGCCGCGACCTCCTCGGCCGTGCGCGCTAAAGGCTTCTGGCAGAACACGGCGATGCCGGCGTCGAGTGCCCGAATGGCCTGCGCGGCATGGAGCGCACTCGGGGTTGCTATGACGATGCCGTCCGGAGCGGCCTCGATCAATTCGTCAAGCGAAGCCACGATCGCGGCGTCCGGCGCCAGCGAACGGGCGGCGCTGGCCATTTCCGGCGAGGCGTCACAGACGGCGATGGCAGTCGCCCTTCCATCCGCGAGCAGAGATCCCATGCGGATGCGGCCGATACGGCCGACGCCAAGAAAACCGAGCTGAACCGGAGCAGCTGATCGGGCAGATTGGATCGGCATGAGATCCGTGTCGACCATCAGAAGATAACCAGTGCCTTGATGAAGCTGCCCGGATGATCACGCGTCGCTGCCAGCGCCGCATCGAGATCATCGAGGGGATAGCGGTGCGTATAGAGCGGATCCGGATTCAGCGACCCATCGGCGACCGCTGCAATGGCTTCCTCGACGCCGCGCACATATGCACGGGGATCGCGCTCGTGAGCGTTGATCACATCGATACCCTTCCAGTTCCACTGCTGCATGCTGACCTGTCGTGGGCCGTCCTGGTGATAGCCCGCGATGATCAGGCGCCCGCCTTCGGCGACCAGTTCGCCGGCGAGATCAAGGGGCCATTGCTTCCCCACGGCTTCGATGACGCGGTCACAAAACCGGCCGGCGGTGAGCTCCCGCACGCGCTCGATGATCTCGTTATGATCCTGCATCGCGATCGTTGCAGCAGCACCCATTGCGGCGGCTGTCTCGAGCGATGAAGGACGGCGGGAGATGGCGATCACCTCGGCACCCTTGGCAGATGCCAGACGGGTCAGCAGCGCGCCGAGAAAGCCGATCCCGATAATGGCGACCGTCATGCCCGCCCGGATGTCGCTGCGGCGGAGAATGTTCATTGCGCAGCCAAGCGGCTCGCCCGGGAACGGCCGGCCGTCGAGCGCGGCTGGCAGGCGGAGGGCCGCGGCGGCTGGCCCGACATCGTATTCGGCATAGCTGTGGCCAAACAAGGTTGCGACGCGGTCACCTTCCGCAAGCGACCTCACCCCCGTACCGACTGCATCGACCACGCCCCATCCTTCATGACCGAGGCCGCCCGGTTCGGTCGGAAACTGCATCCATTCGGGCCCTTCCCATGGGACTACATTGGAGGCACACACGCCGCAGCCCTCAAGGCGCACACGAACCTCGCCGGCGCCAGGTTCTCGCAAGGGCAGGCGGCGTACCTCCATGGTTCGCGCCGCTGTGAGCACCGCCGCCTTCATCATCGCCATGCGCGGCTTCCATTCGGCGGGAGGCTCGGCAAGCATTGTCGACGCCATGATGTATCCTTCAGATTGCCTGTGCCCGAATGTGGATCGTCAGCTGCGCGCGACGAATTTGTTGAAGCGGCTGGTGCCGCCATCGGCTGTCCGGTCCTGATGCAGGAAATCGAGATCGTTCTCATCGAAGATCTCGAAAAAAGCCTCCCAACTGATCGGCTCGAGTTCGTCTTCGGGCTCACCGAAATCGATCCTGAGGATACCGCCCTTCCCACGCGTCTTCACCCGCGCCGGCTTGCCGTCACGCTGTTCGGCCCAGCGGCGGATCTCGTCATGATCGCGGGTCTTCTTCGCCTCGCTCATCGCACGCTCCCGGCTTCTGCTCTCCGTTGTGGCGTCGAACCAAGCTGGGGCAGCTTTGTTCCATTGACTCAGTCAATGCCGGTTCCGGCGTTCGATGCCATCGAGGAGACGGCCGAGCGGCCCGCGGGAGTAGGCGAGAGCGTGATAGATGGTGGCTGCCATGCGGCCCCAAGCCAGATAGAGGCCGGGCCACTGGCGCCGATGTGCCAAGACGAACACGCGGTGGCTCCAGAACGAAATCGAGCGGCGCGTGCGATAGATGAGCCGTCGCCGCCAGGGCAATCCGCGCGAAGTTGGAGCGACCCGTTTCACCGGCCGCAGGCGCGGAGAAAAGCGGGCCAATCGGTAGGCGAGACCTTCCCGGCGCTGGCGAAAGCCGGCCGCCTGCGTTTCGATCACGAAATCCGCATCGACGGGATCGAGCGCGAGCCGCTTGCCAGTGATCGCTTTGCGGACGATATCGCCGATTTCCGGGGAGCGGACGACCACGACATTAGTTCCCCGGCCGTCCTGGCTGTGCGGCTCGACCCAGGCATCCCCGAACGAGATGTCGGCTGTCTCGCCGACGACATCGTCGCAGAAATCACAGGCGGAATTCTGGAAAAACCCAGAGCCCCAGTCACCATCCACGAGATCCCACCAATCCCGCTCCGGTCGGCCGCCGCCATCGAGCGACAAGGCACTACGATACCAATTTGCCGGATGTTCGGGCCTTTTGACGCGATAATCGATGGCGGTCACAGCTTCCGGCTTGACGCCGATCTGCCATGCGATGCTGTCGACGAAGCGCGCACTCTTCATGTGACCGCAGAAGAGCCCTAGCGTGTGCGTGATCCGCTGGCGAAGGACATCATCCTTTTCGCGGAGCAGATTGATCGCCTTGATGAAACAAGGCACGCCGACAACCGCATAGCGACCGGGCCGGGCGAAGATCTCGGCCAATACCGGCGCCAAGTCGACGGGATAATAGCGGGACCGTGCACCCTCTGTGATTTCGGCTTCCGAGCGCGAAATACGGTAGCGAAACAAGCCCGTTTCAGACTTGGCCGGGGATGGCACGACATGGGCCACGCCATCGACATTCCCGAGGCGGAGAAGCTCGCAGGCGACCCAACTCACCATGCCGCCAGAACTGCCCTCCTGGCGAAACCCGCCTTCGGCCACGGAACCGACATAGGTGGCCTCGAAACGGCCAAGCGAGGGGTCGGTGGCCGGAGAGCTTGGCCACAGCCGCTCAGCGAGTTCATCCTCGTTGGCAGAGTGGGGCGAGAACGGGCACAGCGTGTCGAAGTCCTTCGCGCCATGCCCGGTCCAATCCTGCCGAATGTCGGGGATGCGCTGGCCGAACAGGTCCCATGTCATCGCCGCGGAACCACCCGCCGCGGCGGCACAACAGCCGCATCCGCTGCAGAGTCCGGCCCCGACCATGGCGCGAGGGTTGAGGTGAGATACCGGCGTCATCCCAGGGCCGATGCGAGATAGCGGCTTGACCGGCCGCGCAGCAGGGAAATTCGATCGTCCAGATTCGGCGGAAGCGGCGTCTCGATCAGATCGCCCAGCAATCGCGCCGCGTCCTCGCCGGCCAGAAGTCTTTCTTCCAAGCCGAGCAGCGCCGTGAGGTCGCCAAGTTTGTTGGCCCTGTAGGTAGAGGCAATAGTGGCGAAGGGTTTGCGATTCACGATAGCGAAAACCGCGCCGTGGAAGAAATTCGTGACGACGGCAGCGGCACCGGCCATCAACGTGGCAAAGCGGTCCGGGCCGGCTTCGATCTCGTGCTTGTCAGCGAACGCGTTGCGATAGCCGACGCTGACAATGCTAAGGCCTTGCCTCGCCGCAGCCGCGCGCGTCGCCTTACCGAACCAATCCGGAAAGCCGTGGCCATAGACGAGGAGATAGTCGGGTACGCGAGATGCAGGAGCAGCATCGTTGATTAGATCGGAAAACTGCAGGCACGGATCGAGGACGAGATCGGCGTCGATACCCGCATCGCGGACGAGTTCAAGACTATTGGCATCGCGAACCGACACGCGGTCGAAGCGCCGCAGCCGGTCTGGCCAGGCCGGGGGAAGGCCGGAGGCAGCATCGTGATTACCAAAGCTGGCGGCGTAGGACACCAGTCGCTTCGCGCGCACGCCCTCGCCCCAGAACAGGCGGCAGCCGCCATACCACGGATGTTGCAGGTTCCACACCTCGTCGCTGCCGACAATGACCGTATCGCAGGCGGCCATCTGTTCCGGTCGATCGAGATCGAAGCGCGGCGACAGAGGCAAGGCGGCAAAGGCCTCGAAGAAACGCCGCGTCTTAGTTGCATAGGCTTCGAGATCGCCCTTGCAATTGGGCTCCGGCAGCCGGGGTTGAAGCGCACAGCGCCATTCGGCCCGGTTCACGGCAACGCTATCATGATCCAGCAGAACCGCATCGCGGCCCTGAGCACCAATACCTTCCACGAGGCAGCGCGCCTGCCAATAGGACCCATAATTGACGCAGCGATGAAAGGTGAGGACCCCGATCCTGGACATGGCGCGATCACATGGACAGGGCCACGCCACCGGCCGCCGCGTTTTCGCTTCGGACGGGAGACACGGCGGCAGTGGGCGCATAGCGATCGATCATCGTCCGGCAGAATTCCGCGAACTCGTCCGCGACAAGCGGCGCGCTGGTGTGATGCGGCATCCAGCCGCGATGCGCGGGCGTGAAGCAGAAAGTGACTGTGACGTCAAAATCGGTCAGCGCCTCCATCTGGCGATCGAACCAATCGAGAGCGTTCGGTCGGAAGCTGTCGGCCCAGGAAAGGCCGGTGCGCAGATAGCGGACGCCGAGGCGCTTCATCCAATCGACCGCCGCATCGAGGCGCGGGTCCTCGAAATGAAACCACTGCACCAGTCCGACCTGCGGCGTGCAGCTGGCGAAGACTTCCAGCGCCGGCTTCGGCGATCCATCCTCGCGCAGCAGTCCCATATAGAAATGCCGGTAATAGGAAGAGCCTTCCGCCTCGCGGTGGCGTGTCGTCGCCTGCCAGGATTGGGGCAGATCGTAGAGGCTGTACCAATGGATCCGCGGCGCACGGCCAATCAAGAGGTCGGCCGTCCGCTTCATGCCCCAGGCCTGAACCTCCTCGGAGCCGAAGCTCGAAACGCCAACTTCGCTGACCCAGACCGGGAGTTCCGTCGCTTCGCCGATCTCGACCAGTTTGCGCGGCCATTCGTCGATCTGCCAGAGATTCCAGTCGAGCGGAAAGCCGTGCACCGCGATGGCGTCGAGATGATCAAGGACGCCCAGCCCCTTCAAGCGCGCGATGAAGAGCGGATCGATCGGCGAAATGCCGCCGAGGACGCGAGTCACCGCTGGATTGGCCCCAGCAATCGCCTCGGCGGCGAGGATCGTCATTTCAGCGAAGCGGCTCCAGTCGAGATCGATTTCCGGATCCCAGTGCGACTTGTTGTTGGGCTCGTTCCAAATCATCGCTGCTTCGATCATGCGGGAACTCCCATCGGCAGGCTGGGTATGGCGACGCCATGGGGTCGCTCTGCAAGGCCGCAGAAATAGACTTCCTCTTCAGGATGACCATGAATGGCAAAGCCGGCGCTCCGAAGCATGGCCTCGGCGCAACAGCGATTGGGCAGCCACCAGTTCGTCGGATCGCCCGCATAGCGGTGTTCGACGAAATGCAGTTTCGGGTAGCGGGGATCTTCGAAGATGTCGGCGCGGCGGAAGTCGTAGTCGCCATCCAGATCGACGAGATCGGGCGAACCGCGCTGCATCGACTGGAAGACCAGGAGATCGCCGACGACATGCTCGCGCAGAAGGTCGAGAGCGAGGAGCGGATGTCTTAGATGATAGAGCACGCCCATGAATAGGACGATGTCGAACCGTTCGCGAAGCGCCCCGATCTCGTAGACCGACATTTTCCGGAATTCGACCGAGATGCCCGTCGCGTCGGCGGCGAAGCGTGCCTGCGAGAGATAGCGATCGTCGAAATCGATGCCGAGCACCCGCGACGCACCGCGCCGCTTCATTTCGATCGAATAGAAACCCGCGTTGCATCCGATATCGAGCACGGTCTTGCCCGTTAGATCCTCCGGGATCGAGCCCGCGAACTTCCGCCACTTGATAAAGGGATAGTTCCCGAGGAAGTGCTCCGGAGCCGTCCAGACCCCGCCGATATCCATGTTGTGAAACCAGGGGCCAAGTTCGCGAATGCGCGCGCTGATGGCTTCACGGCCATTGCCATCGGCGTTCATTCTCTCGGATCGCCGCGCTGCGGCATCCCGTTGCGGCCTACCGTCCATGACTACACACCCTCATTCATCCGCAGGAGCTTCGAGCCCCAACTTCCCATTGCGATCGTCGTGATCGACGCCGGATCAATCTCGAAGCGAAAAAGGCTATCCGGCTGCAGGCCAAGCACGTCGCAGACCGCACATTTGATTACGTCGGCGTGGCTGACGAGCACGACGCTTTCGCCCGGGTGACGTTCCGCGGCGACCCGCATGGCGCGGCTCACACGTTTGCGGACATGTTCCATGCTCTCTCCCGTCGGCGTCGTGGCAATGCCGCGCTCTTCGTTCCACCGACGCCACGCCGGGTCGCCGTTGAGTTCCTCGAACGTCTTGCCCGACCAGTCCCCGAAGTCGACCTCGTCAAGATCGTCATCGATATCGATCGGGGCCATGATGGTCGCCGAGGAGATGGCGGCCGCAGTTTGTTGCGTGCGCGTCTGAGGGCTCGACGTGATCGAACCGAAGCGCTCGTTCCTCATCCGTTCCGCCAAGCGTCCGGCCTGCGCCAATCCATCCGGCCCAAGCACCACGCCCTTGCTGCGGCCCGCCAGATAGCTGCCCAGCGCATCATGCGCCGCGTGGCGAACGAGATAGACCACGGTCGTCATTCAGCGGCGTCTCTCAGGCGTTCGTCGCCGGCAATGAAGTCAGCTGTCTGCCGACGTGCCTCGTCATCCGTGAACTGGACGGGGGGAGACTTCATGAAATAGGCGGATGGGCCGATAAGGGCGCCAGCGAGGCCACGATCAAGGCCGAGTTTCGCACAACGAATGGCGTCGATGACAACGCCGGCCGAGTTCGGCGAATCCCAGACCTCGAGCTTCAGCTCCACATTGAGCGGGACGCCGCCGAAGGTGGTCCCTTCGAGGCGGATATGAGCCCATTTGCGGTCGGTGAGCCACGGCACATGATCGCTTGGACCGACATGGACGTTGTCGGCGGCAAGCGGAACGTCAAGCTGGCTGGTGACCGCACGTGTTTTGGACAATTTCTTCGACTGCAGGCGCTCTCGTTCCAGCATGTTCAGAAAATCGGCATTGCCGCCGAAGTTGAGCTGGTAGGTCCGATCGAGCCGCACGCCTCGCTCCCGGAAGAGATTGGCAAGCAGCCGGTGGATGATGGTCGCGCCGACCTGGCTCTTGATGTCGTCGCCAATGATCGGCAGGCCGCGCTGCTCGAAACGACGCCGCCACTCGGCATCCGAGGCAATGAAGGATGGGATGCAATTGACCATCGCGCAGCCGGCCTGCAGGGCCTCCTCGGCGTAATGCGCCGTCGCCGCATCCGAGCCGACGGGCAGGTAGGAGACGAGGATCTCGGCGCCGCTGTCGCGAAGCACCTCCGCCACATCGACCGACGGCTCGCCCGACTCTTCGATCACTTCCGAGAGATAGCGGCCGAGGCCGTCGAAGGTCGGGCCGCGCCGAACCGTTACTCCTGCCGGCTCGACATCCGAGAAGCGAACTGTGTTGTTTGGCGCCTCGAACACCGCCTCGGAGAGGTCGCGACCGACCTTGGCGGTCGTCACGTCGAAGGCACAGACGATCTCGATATCTTCGGGCCGATAGCCGCCTAGATCGACATGCATCAGCCCCGGAACGGGCTCGTTGCCTTCGATACCCCGATAGAAACTGAGCCCCTGCACCAGGGAAGAGGCACAATTTCCGACACCGACGATGCCGACCCTTATCGCTTTGCCTGCCATCTGCACTCACCTCATGGTCTGCCCCCGAACAGGAGGCCGGCAGCTTTGTTCCAAACACCGCACGCTTTCCCACGCCCGCATGGATCAAAAGATCGGCGCGGCGGTTCGGGACGATCGAGACTGACTGGGAGGAAGGACAGTCATGATTGTGTACGGCGACGCGGAGCGATCCGAATGGTCCGGCACCGTCCGCGACGACGTGGTCGCCGGACTCTGCAGTCTCGGTGGCGGCGAATTCGGCCGAACAGAGCACGACGCCGTCGTGGAAACGTTCATCCGCTCCGGAGAACTTCTCCAAGGCCTTGCCGACGCCGAGCTTGCGCAGCGAGGCTTCGACGCGGATTCGCCGCTTCAAGAGCGCGCGGCCAAACTTCTGCTGCTCCTGGCTCGTCTGGTCGATCAGTCAGCCCGCGGCGCGCCTGATATGACGCAGCTTGCGGCAGCCAAGGCGCTCGCCTCCTCGATACCGCCGGACATCCTTCTCAAGACCCGGCGCTGCGAAGGGTATGCCCATTACGCGTTGATGCCGGAAGCGTATCTCGCGGCGGCGCGAGCATCCGGGCTGCCGCCGGATACGCTCGTTATCGGCCTGCGCAGCATCGGCACGAGCCTGGGCGCTCTGGTCGCAGCTGCGCTCGGAGCTGCGCCTGCCATCACGCTTCGTCCGGGTGGAGCGCCGTTCGAGCGGAGAATTCGGGCCGACCCTGCCCTGCTTGCGGGGGCCGCGGCCACTGGAAGGCCGGTCGCCGTTGTCGACGAAGGCCCCGGTCTTTCAGGCTCATCGCTCGCAGCGGCGGCTCAGTGGTTGCTGGACAATGGTGTGCGGCGGCAACGGATCATCTTCTTCTGTGGCCATAATGGTGAGCCCGGTTCAGCGGCATCCGAGAGGACACGTGCACTCTGGGCCGGTATTGTCCGCCACAGCGCGGCTGAACATGATGTCATCAGACATTCCGAGGGCCTGGAGCGCTGGATCCGCCCGCTCGTCGGGATCCAACTGGGGCCGCCGCTGGCGTTCTACAGCGGGTCCACGCCATCGAGAAAACAGGCCCGGGATATTCGGTTCGAGCGGCTCAAATTCATCGTCAAATCAGAGACCGGCACTTACCTCGTCAGATTCGCCGGGCTTGGTGCACTCGGACGGCAAAAACATGCTGATGCGGTCGCGCTTGAAAAGGCCGGTTTTGGGCCGGAGACGATCGGCCTTTGCAGGGGCTTTCTTGTGCAGCGGTGGGTTACCGGCGAACCTCCTGATCGCATGCAGCCCGATTTCGTCACTCAACTCGGCAACTACCTTGCGTTCCGCGCGCGCCACTTTCCGGATCGCCAAATCGGCGCCTCGCCGGATGTGCTCCGCGAGATGTCCATCCACAATGTCGGTGTCGCCCTGGGCCGCGACGCTGCCTATGCCGTCGCGATGAGGCTACTCGATCTGACGGAGCCAGGCATGGAGCCTCGCCCGGTCCGAGTGGATGGAAGGCTCCATGCGTGGGAGTGGCTTCGTCATCGCGACAGGATCGTGAAGCTCGACGCGGTCGACCATTGGGCAGGACATGATCTCGTCGGCTGCCAGGACATCGCCTGGGATATCGCCGGTGCTTCGGTCGAGCTGGGCCTTGGCCCTGCCGAGCGCGCGCGCATCATGCTGGCGGTCGCCCGAGGCGGCGCGGCACCGCGCGCAGCCCTCGTCGACAGTCTCCGCATCTGCTACTGCGCCTTTCAGCTCGGTCTCTGGACCACCGCCGTCGCCGTGGACCTGTGGGGACAGACGATAAACCGACGCCGCGCCGGACTCTATGCCGCGCTGCTCACGGGCTGTTCCTCATCCTCGGTAAGGCGTCCCGGCGGGAAGGAACTTACCTTTCGCCGCCGCATTGACTGAGTCTTCAATGCGGCCCGGGAGACGGACTTGTCCTTTGGAACCCATCTCAGACAAACCGGTGCGGAGTCTGTGGTCGAGTTGATTCCTGCGTTGCGAGCGTTCGCGCGATCCTTCTACCGCGATACGAACGATGCGGATGATCTGGTCCAGGAGACCCTGACCAAGGCTATTGCCAATCTGGACAGGTATGAGGAGGGAACGCGCCTCAAATCGTGGCTTTTCACGATCATGCGCAACACCTTCTATACCAGAATTCGCCTCTCGCGGCGCGAGGCCCCCGGGGCCGCGGACTGCGTCTCGTCGCAGCCTGTCGTCAAAGCCTCGCAGGAATGGACTTTGCGCGGGCAGGAGGTCCAGGCCGCGATTGACCGCCTTTCTCCCGCGCACCGCGAAGTGCTTCTGCTGATCGGCATGCAGGGCGTCAGCTACGAGGAAGCGGCCGAAATTTGTGGCTGTGCAATGGGTACCGTGAAGAGCCGCCTCAATCGGGCCCGCGCCACGTTGCTGGAAATGCTGGGCGAAGATTCCGCCGGGACCCTGGTGGAAACCTCTGAATGGCTCGCCGAGAACGCCACCGGCGCCAGCGCCTCCCACAGACGCTGACGAAGAGCGCTATGCGCGCCCCGCCCACTACTCCTTCTGAATTCCCATGTAGGCTTCGGCTGGCATCGCATGTGCCGGTTGCTTGGCCTTTGCCGATCGCGCGACGAACGCTTCGAAGTGACGGATCGTGGCGAGAAGGCCGTCGGGCAGCGCGACGCGTGGCTCCCATCCAAGCAAACGGTTCGCCCGCGCGATGTCCGGCCGGCGACGCTTGGGATCGTCTACGGGCAATGCCTTGAAGACAAGCGGCGAGCGCGAATTCGTCATGCGGAGCACGAGGTCGGCGAGTTCCTGCACGGTGAATTCTGAGGGATTGCCGAGATTGACCGGAGCGCCCGGGCTGTCCGCGACGTTCATGAGCCGCATCAGCCCATCGATCAGATCGGAGACATAGCAGAAGGAGCGCGTCTGCGATCCGTCGCCATAGATCGTCAGCGGATTTCCCGACAAAGCCTGAACCACCAGATTTGAGACGATGCGACCGTCTTTCGGATGCATGCGCGGTCCATAGGTATTGAAGATCCGGGCTACGCGCACATCGGCTCGGCCGGCCCGGAGGAAGTCGAAGCACATGGCCTCGGCCGCCCGCTTGCCCTCGTCATAGCAGGCGCGCGGTCCGGTGCAGTTGACATGTCCCGTATAGCTCTCGGTCTGAGGATGCATCTCCGGGTCGCCATAGACCTCGCTGGTCGATGCCTGGAGAAAGCGCGCGCCATGTCGCTCGGCGAGCTCCAGCAGGTTCAGCGTGCCGACGACGCATGTTCGCATGGTATGGACGGGGTCGTTCTGGTAATGCGGCGGGGATGCCGCGCAGGCAAGATTGTAGACGCGGTCGATGGCCTCGCCCGGATCGAAGGGCGCGCAGATGTCGCGCTTGATCATTCGAAAACGTGGATGGTGTATGAGCGCCGCGATATTGTCCTCGCTGCCGGTAAGGAAATTATCGACGCACAGCACACGATGGCCGGAGGCCAGCAGCGCCTCGCAGAGGTGCGAGCCTAGGAACCCGGCTCCGCCGGCAACGAGAGCCGTATCCTTCACGGTCTGGCGCGATGACGACATACTTGCTCTCCTGATTTCCTAAGCTGCGCGGCCGCGTCCGACGCGGGGAGACAATGCTTCGATTGTGCGGATGAACTGATGGGCGCGCGCCTCGCCGGTATGGCCGGCGGCAACGATCCGGCTGGCGCAATCGGCCATGGTGCGGCGGTCGCCCTCGGGCATGCGATCAATCAGCTCGACCACGGCGTCGGTTCCATCGGCAACCTGGATTGCCTTTCCGATCGGGAAGAAGTCTCCCAGACCGGGCCAGGCGTCACTGATCACCGGTGTGCCGCAGGCTGCGGCCTCGAAAAGCCGGACGCTGGGTGACCAGCCGGCCGTCGCCATATCGCGGCGCGTGATATTCAGTGTGAATTTCTGCCGGCTGTAGAACGAGGCGTGATCCGCCGGAGCCAGATGACCGATCCGATCGACATTCGAAGGCCAGTCGATTTCGTCAGGATATTGCGGGCCTGCGACGACGAAGCGCCGGTCTGGCAGGCTGCGCGCGACATCGAGGAGCATCGCGTCCAGCGCCGGCTGCCTGTCGGGGCTATAGGTGCCGAGATAACCGAGATCCCAGTCATAGGCTTCACCGGTCGGCCGATAGCGCTCCGCATCAACAGCGCAATAGAGCGGCAGCGCATGCCACGCGCCGAAGTCGCTCTCCAGACGCCTCAGCGTCGGTCCACCGCTGAACGAATAATAGGCGTCAAAAAGCGGAATCTGACAGGGATCGAGATAGTCGCAGCCTCGCCCCTTCAACGCCACCAGCGTGACGGGCGTATCGATATCGTAGAAACAGAAGACGCCGGAAACCAGCGGCGCGACAGCGTCGATCACCGCAATTCCCTCCGGGACATAGGACCCGATCATGACCAGGTCGGCGCCGCTCAGCAGAGCTCCGTGCCCTGACGTCAGTTCGGCGACCGTTTCGTAGGTGATCAGCGAACAGAAGTCCGGATCGGGGAGATCACGGTTCTCGGCATACCAAGGCACGTCGCGCTCGAGGAACGTGACGCGGTGGCCGAGAGCATGCAGCCCTCTTATCAACGCGCGATAGGTGGTCGCATGGCCGTTTCCCCAGGACGAGGAGAGCGAAAGGCCGACGATGACGATGCTGAGCGGCGTAGTCATTCCGCTGCCTCCGCCGTCCTTTGCCGCGCGTAACGGCGCAGGATCGCGTCTGCCTCGGCCGCGCGATGCGCATAGGTGTGCTCGGCTGTCACCCGGCAAAGTGCCGCCTGGCCGAGCTCGCGAGCGTCCGGCGGCTGCAACTGCGCGATGACTTCGGCGAGATCGAGCCCATCCCGGACAACCAGGATCTCCTCGCCCGGCATGAGAAATTTGTCGATGCCAGGCCAGACATCGGTGATGACGCAGGCCCCTGCCCCAGCCGCCTCGAAAATTCGGGTCGGCGGCGAAAAGCCGGTCTCAGCCATGCTTGCCCTGTTGATGTTGAGGACCGCCATCGGGCTGGCGTTGAACGCGTTGTGGTCGGCCGTCCCGACATGCCCGACCCAGCGCACATTGGAGGGCAAATCTCTGTCGCCCCACCCGGCCCCGCCGAGGATGAAGCGACGCTCGGGAAGGCGCCGCGCCGCCTCGAAGAAGAAGCTGTCGACGCGGCTTTCCCGATCCGGCAGTCGGTTGCCGAGAAAGCCGAGATCGGCCCCGAAGCGGGCCTCTGCTGTGACGGGATGATGCGTCAGGGGATCGAGTGCATTGTAGATCGGGAAGCATGCCGCCGCGCCGAACGCGCGATAGGCTTCGATAACCGCATCGCCTCCGCCATAGGTCAGCACGAGATCGACGCGTTTCAGCAAGCGATGCAGCGGGTGATATGGCTCGGTACGAAGCTGTGCGAGCGTCGCCGGCGCATCGACATCCCAGAACACGGTCAGCGCGTCGGGGCGGGCATGGCGCAGTACTTCAAGCAGAAGCGCTTCATCCTCATAGCCGACGCCGCTTGCCTTCACGACAATGTCGGCCTCGACGGCGCGGCGAGCAACATCGAGCAGAGACTGGGGCGTTGCTTCGTAAACCTCGACACGGCACCAGTCAGGAGGCTCGAGGTCGCGATGGCGGCTCCGATCGTAGACATCCGGCTCGAAAAACGTGATGTCGTAGCCGAGCGCAGCCAGAGCGCGCAGGAGACCCCGGTAATAGGTAGCCGCGCCATTCCAGTAGCTTGAGAGCAGGCTGGATCCGTAGAAGGCGATCTTCATTGTGCAGCCTCCAATGGCGTTGCTACGGGTTCGGAGTGGCCGAGGATCGCGAACAATTGGTCAACGCGATGCGCGCAGGTATGACGTGCCATGATCGTTTCGAGGCCGTTCGTCGCCACTGCTCGGGCGAGGTCCGGATCGGCCAGCAGGCTGCGCAGATGCTTCGCCATCTCGGCTCCGGTCTGAGCGAACAACAAGTCCGTGTTCGGACGGAACAGACCCTCGGCATCAGACCAAGGCGCCGATACCAGCGGGATGCCGCAGGCCAGCGCCTCGAAGACACGGATGGTCGGTATGCCTGGCAAGCTCTCGACATAGGGGCGCCGCGGCACATGGACGGTCACCTTGTGTGCCGCAAAGACCTCGGGCACGCGGGCATTCGCCAGCCAGCCGCGATACGCGATGCCGGCACCGGCAAGGAGCTGCAGCGCTGCATCAGGATAACGGACGCCATGAACCGTGGCAGAGATGCCCAACTGCCGGACGGGCTCGATGAGGTAGCTCGCCAGCTCGGCGCTGCGCTCGCCGTCGCCCCAGTTGCCGATCCAGACGAGGTCGCCCTCGATCGGCGTGTCGGGCAGCGGATGAAAGTGCCGCGTGTCAGCAGCCTCGTGCCAGGTGTGTACATCCCGGCCCCAGCCGGCGGCGAGGTAGCGCTCGCGCAGCGCCTCACCGAATGCCAGCACGCCGTCATAGTCCTCAAGCGGCATGGCCGCGATCGCATCGCGGTCTGAAACAGCCCGGTGATGTGTATCGTGAAACAGCAGCGCGAACCTGCCGCCGGCCCTACGGGCTCGTCCAATCCGAGCAACGAGACCTGGATCGGTCCATTCATGCACCACGACCACGTCCGCATAGGAGAGCATGGCCTCATGGTCGAAGGTTTCGTCATAAGTAACGGCGTCGAGATCGGGAAAGTCGCTGCCGAACTTCTGCAGGGCTCCTTCGCCCTGGTCCTTGACCAGATTGGCCTCGCTCCAGCCGCCGGCCGGCTGCAGCGCGACCGCCCTGTGACCGCGAGCGATCAATTCCTGCATGATCCCGCGCTGGAAATGCGCATTGCCATGGTTCCAGTCGGATACGAGGGAATGGGTGTAAAAAGCAAAACGCATGAATATCCTCATTCCGCGAAAATGGAGACGGCCTGCTCGTAGACGGCGCGCATCGCCCTGCCCTGTCGACGGAGCGTGAAGCGGCTTGCGCGCTCATGAGCCGCTTCACCGAGTGCGAGCCGCTCTTCGGTATCGGATGCCAGCCAGTCGATGGTCCGGGCCAGCGCCGTTGCATCGAGCGGCGGAAAGAAGACAGCAGCGCCATCCCAAAGCTCGCGATAGGTCGGAATATCGGCCAGGACGAGCGGTGCCCCTGTCAGGGCTGCTTCGAGCGCGGCGAGGCCGAACGGCTCATAGATCGACGGCGAGACGAAGACGCCACACTGAGCCATCAGCCCGCGCAGTTCGTCGCCGGCGACCGTGCCGAGCCCATTAGCGGCGTCGAAATCGATCGATGCGCCGTTTGGCCCCTCTGTGGCCCCCGCGGCAAAGATCCGCCACTGGCAGCGCTGTGCCGCCGCTTCCAGGACCGCACCGTTCTTGCCTTCGTCCCACCATCGTCCGGCGGCGAGAGCAAATGGCTGGCGGTGGTCTCCTGCCGGCAACCTGCCTGCCGCGTTGTAAACGACCTCGATTTTTGGAAGCGCGTCGTAACAGGCCACGAGCATCGCAGCATGGCTTGCACTTGGAGCGACAACGACGTCGGCCCGCGCGAATCCCCGCGCGGCGCGCGTCACCTGCCAGTTCCATCCGCTCGGAACGCTCTCCCCCCGGACAGTCCGAAACCAGCCCGCCAGGCAGGAATGCGAGACGACCACAACAGGTTTGCGTGTCCTGAGGCCAACGGCCTGTGTCGGCGAGTTGAGGTGGAGCAAATCAATGTCATGGTCGAGGACGACCCTGTCGAGCGCCACTGCGACCGGCTCAACCTCAGCCTCTTCCGACGCCATCCATTCAAGTGGCGCGCCGAGCCATACAAGTTCGCCGATCGCCTCTGCCTCGCCCTGCTGCGCGGGGCTCGGCCGCGGCCCGAGGCCCGCGAAGTGAACGCGATCGCCATGGTTCGCGATTTTACGGCCCAGTCTCATGGCGTATTGCCAGACCCCGCCAACCGCATCGACTGTCAGCAGCATGTGCCGTCGTGCCGATCGGCTCATGCGCGCAGCCTTTCAGTTCCGGCCGGCAGAGGCAGCTTCCTGTGGCGGGAGAGCCAGTCCGCGAGATCGCGCGCACCATCTCTCCAGTCGACCTCCGGCGTCCAGCCCACGGCTTCGTTCAAGCGGCGGCTGTCGGCAACGAAATAGACCTGATCGCCTGCCCGCCGCGGAGCATGGCGGACGGACGGCCGGCTTCCGGTGATCGTTCCAATCAGTTCGAGAAATTCCATGAGGCTGATGGAATTGGACGGGCCTCCGCCGAGATTGAAGGCGCGGCCAGCGCAGCGATCGATGCCGTCGAACACAGCGAGATAGGCCGCGACCGCATCCTTGACATGCAGCACGTCGCGAACCTGACAGCCATCGCCGAATATCGTGACCGGCTGGCGATTGATGGCGCGCTTCAGAAGATGCGCCACCCAGCCCTGGTCCTCGGTGCCAAACTGGCGTGGGCCGTAGATGCAGCTCATGCGGAGCACAGCCGTCCGCATGCCGAATGACGCGCCATAGTCGAGCACATACTGGTCGGCGGCACCCTTTGAACAGCCATAGGGCGTGCGGAATTCGAGATTGAGGCTCTCGTCCAGGCCGCGTGTGGCGAGCGCTGGATCGCGGGGCCGATACCGTCCCTCGGACAGCATCATCGGAATGTCGTCAAGCGCCCCATAAACCTTGTTGGTGCTGGCAAAGATCAGGGGAGCCCGCGTCTCCGCGCGCCGCACGGCTTCGAGCACGTTCAACGTTCCGCGCGCGTTGGCCTCGAAGTCGGAGAGCGGATCGTCGAGACTTGTCGTCACCGCGGTCTGGGCGGCGAAGTGGAATACCGCTGCGGCGTCCCGGAGCAGGCGCTGCATCGCTCCGCCGTCACGAATGTCGGCGCGAACGAACCGCACCGCACCTCGATGCCGATCGAGCAGCCAGTCGAGATTGGTCTCGACGCCCGGCCGGCTCAGATTGTCGATCAGGACCACCCGCCTGCCTCTGGCCAGCAGCGCATCGGCCAGGTTGCAGCCAATGAAGCCGCAGCCTCCGACTACAGCGATCTCGGCGTCGTCGCTGGGCCTCATGACACCAGCCCCATCGCTTCGAGCTGGCTGCGCATCTGCGCGCTGCGATCGAGCGCGACCGTGTCGCGGACCCAGTCGGCAATCTCCGCCAGCGAGTCTTCGAGACGATGTGCCGGCTCGAACCCTAGCAGGGCGCGCGCCTTGCTGATGTCCGCATAGCAATTGCGGATGTCGCCGGAGCGGGTCTTACCGAGGATATCCGGCTTGAGATCCGGCACGCCCATTGCCTCGGCAAGCATGGTGGCGACGTCGCGGATCGCATAGGACCGGCCGCTGCCGATATTCAGCACGACGTCATCAAGTCCCGGCCGCTCAAGCGCCAGGCGGAACGCCGTCGCGACATCGCGGACATGGATAAAGTCGCGCCGCTGGGCGCCGTCCTCGAAGACGAGCGGCCGTTCCCGATTGGCAAGGCGAGCAGCGAAATTCGCGAGCACGCCGGTATAGGGATTAGAGAGCGCCTGACCCGCGCCGAAGACATTGAACAGGCGCAGCGCCACCGTCTCGACGCCATAGGCCCGACCGAAGATGAGCACGGACCGCTCCTGGACATATTTCGTCAGCGCGTAGATGGATGCGAGATCGACCGGCTTCTCCTCGTCGGTCGCGGCCGGGGACAACTGCCCGCCATTCGCGTCGACGGGGTCCCAGAGGCCTGCCGCCACGCGCGAGCGGCTGCGCCGTGCATGGTCGAAACGTTCGTCATCTGCGGTCCTGTAAAGGCCCTCGCCATAGACGCTCATCGACGATGCCACGACGATCCGCTGCACGGGATGGTTGATCAGCGCCTCAAGCAGAACCGCGGTGCCGAGATCGTTCGCACCGACATATCGCGCGATTTCATACATCGATTGGCCGACGCCGACCTCGGCCGCGAGATGGATGACGCAGTCGACACCCTGTAGGGCCCGTGAGACCGCCTCGGGATCGCGGACGTCGCCTTTGACCAACTCGACATCCTGCGGCAGCTGCGGATGGCCGCTGCCGTGCACCTGATCGATCAGGGCATCGAGCACACGGACCCGCCAACCGCGTTCGAGCAGTTCGTCGATGATATGTCGGCCGATGAAGCCGCCGCCTCCGGTGATCAGAACCAGATCCGCCATCGCATTCCTCGATTCACTGGGCTTGCAACGGCCCCCGAACCTCGGAACGCAAGCTTTGTTCCTGCTCCCCCTCGATTGCACGGTCGAGGGCTGTTGATGATGCCGCCGCGCGGGCTGCCGCGTCGTCCGCCGGGAACATATGCAGGACGAGCTTGTTCTTCGGACTGGCCGATCCAAAAAGACGAGAGACCCCGTCATGCGCCACATTCTATTGGCAGTCGTTGCCTATCTGATGTTCCTGCCGGCCGGCGTCGCGAGCGCACAGGCTCCAGCACCTGGAGACGCGGAAGCTTTCGTCAATGAAGCCACCCAGGACGGCTTGCTGGAGTTGGCCATTGCGCGCCTCGCCGTGGCGAAGACGGAGGACAGCGATATCCTCCGATATGGCAATTATGTCGTTCAGGTCTTCAATGACGCCAATCAGGCCATCGCCTCGGCGGCCGGCGACATTGAGCCGCCTCGGTCACTCGACCAGTCTCGGCAGTCCCTGCACGACATGCTGCAGGGAACGCCTCAGGCGACGTTCAAGGAGACCTATCTCCGGCTTCAGCGCCAGACGCTCGACACCACGCTGATGACCTATACCGCCTATGCGCAGAACGGCCCGTCGGGCGCCCTGCGCGACGCGGCGCGCTCCTTCGTTGACGACATCAAGCGACTGAGCGACGCGCTCCAAAAGGTACCGACAGCACAACAGCGTTGAGGCGAACTCACGCGCATTTGGAGGAATTCTCCATGACCAAGACAATGTCCCGCCAAGAAGAGCAGCGCGGCGCGCGGCGGATCATCATGCCCGCCATGATCATCGCGGCGGTGATCTTCGTCGCCGTGATCATCTGGTCGTTCTTCATGCCCTGAAAAGGCAAAGCGATTGCACGGAGGCCAGTTATGCTCGAACTCGACCATGTCGCCGCGGGACTCTGGTTCCTTGCCGTTGCTGGCGGACCGGTCGCGCTTGGCGCAGCATTCCTCTATGGAATACTCCGTCGCCGGCGGCTCCGGAGACGACAGGAGTCCAGCCGTGTCAACCCGCCTCAGTCGGTATCCGACGGTCATCGGGTTCGCATGGATGAAGCGTTGCCGGCTGTTCGGCCCCCAGGCGTGACGGAGGAACAGCGCTGAGCACGAGGGCCCCAATCACTCGGCGCTGGCGTTGGCCAACTGGCCTTCCAGCGCTGCTTGCTGCCGTTCAAGCTCCTCAAGGGATCCGTCGATGGCTGCGAGCAAGTGGCGCGCGCGATCGCTGGCATCGTGCTGACCGCTTCGGGCTGTGCTCGCGATGACGTCCATCTGCCGCTTGCGCTCGGCCCTTGCGGCCTCAATGGCGTTTGAGATCGACGTGTAGCGCTGCTGAACTTCGAATGCGTCCACGAGACGGCCCTCCCCTCTGATCATGCTGATCGGCATTGCCACGAACAAGCAACACCCGAGAAGGTTTCATCACGAGCCGCAAAAGTCCGCGGTCGCGTCATCCAGTGGCAGACATCGCACGAGGGCCATCACTGCCAGTTCTTATGATCTCGGCGTTTGTGGGTATCTTCGAGAAGGAATGCGAGCCACCCCTCCAGGCTCGCATAGCCGTCTCGCGCATCGATATCGAGCGAAGCCCGTTCGAGCGTCAACTCCACGAGATGATCCGCGGCGTCGCTCTCTCCCATCAGCAGGAGCGCGGCCAGCCTGAGTTTCGGCAGCAACGCGACGACGTCGTCGAGGGGCTCGACGGTGTCGGCCTTTCGATGTTGGTTCTGCAGAGCTTCGAGAACGGCGCGGCTATCGGCCGGTTTTGAAAGGCGGCCCGCATGGCCAAACCGAGGCGGAATGGCAATATCCGAGCGCCCCGTGAAGAACACGAACGGGACGCCTCGGCGGTCGAGTTCGTCGGCGATCGGAAAGACTTCCTGTCCGTTCAAATCCACGTCGAGCACAGCGGCGTCGGCATATACTGTTTGCGAGCGGGCAGCCTCGACATTCGAGACGGGACCGAGCACGACGGCGCCCAAGCTGCTGAAGTACCGATCAAGATCGCTCGCGAGAAGATACTCATCTTCGACGATCAACACCCGGCTGCCACGGAGCATCGTCACGCTTCAGGTCCCTTCATCAATTTCGGCGCGTCGAGACGCTCCGCGCGTCGTTCGTCAAGTCGGGCCTGCAGGGATCGTGCAGCACGAAGGATCTGATCGGGAACTGGTTCGATAACCATCCCGAAATGGAAGGCCGGATCGACAAAGCCGAAGGTCGAGCGTGAATCGACGTCGAAACGCTTTGGCATGGCTTCCTCCCTGTGGGGTCCAACGTGGCTGCAGACGGAGCGTTCCGACCGAGCGCAAACCATTGTTGGCTGCAATGCTAAGACCACCGTATTATTATGGATCATAACCCCGACTGGCGCGTTTCGCTAATAGCGGAGAACTAAAAGCTTGACCGATTCAGACAACAGATTTCCAGTGGTTGGAATCGGAGCGTCCGCTGGCGGAATCCCGGCGATGGAGGCGTTTTTCAGGGGCTTGCCTGTCAATCCGGGCGCGGCTTTTGTGATCGTTACCCATCTCAATCCCGAACATCATAGTGTTCTGCATGAGGTCATCGGGCGATACACGGAGCTTCCGGTCGTCGTGGCGGAAGATGCGACCGTCGTCGAGCTTGATCATGTCTATGTCATGCCGCCCAACGCCATTCTCACGATGGCAGAGGGTATTCTTCAGTTGCGCCGGCCGAACAGTCCCGGTCGCGAGCGCAAGCCGATCGATATCTTCCTAAGCTCTCTTGCCGCCGATCAAAGCGAATACGCCGTGGCCGTCATCCTGTCGGGAGGCGACGGCGATGGGACGCTTGGTGCCAAGGCAATCAAGGAGCGCGGTGGCCTTACCCTCGCCCAGGCCAGCGACGCTTCCGGCCCCAGAAACCCCGATATGCCGGAGAGCGCAATTTCGAGCGGCATGATCGATCTCGCCGTTCCAGCCGAAGAGATGGGCGAGAAGATCGTAGCGTTTGTCCGCAGCTTCCACGCACTGGCGGTCTTGACCGAGACCAAGAACAAGAGTGAAGAAGCCGCGCTGCAATCTGCCCGCGGGCAGATATACAGCATCCTGAACAGTCAGACGGGCCACGACTTCTCGGGCTACAAAACGAAGACCTTCATGCGGCGGGTCAGGCGGCGGATGCAGGTGCTGCAACTCGGCAGCCTTGAGGACTATGTCGATCTCCTGGGCCAGGATGCGTCTGAAGTTGCCAACCTGTTCAGGGATCTTCTGATCAACGTCACGAACTTCTTCCGCGATCCCGAAGCATTCGCTCTCCTCGAGAAGGAGGTCGTCCCGAAACTTTTCGAAGGCCGCAGCAGCAATGACGCGGTGCGCATCTGGGTGCCCGGCTGCGCGACGGGCGAGGAAGTCTACTCGCTCGCCATATTGATGCGTGAGCATCTTGATCGCACCTCCAACCCTCCGCGGGTCCAGATCTTCGCGACCGATATCGACGAACACGCACTGGGTATAGCCCGCTCAGGCCGCTACCCGGAACAATTGACGGAAAGCCTTTCGCCCGAGCGGAGACAGAGGTTCTTCCATCGTGACGGCAGCAGTTTCACGGTTACCAGCGAATTGCGGGAGCTATGCGTCTTTTCTCCGCACAGCGTTATCCGTGACCCGCCTTTCTCGCGCATGGATATGGTCTCCTGCCGCAACTTGTTGATCTATTTCGGGCCGGACATCCAGAATCGTGTGATGCCGACCTTCCACTACGCGCTGAAGCCCGGCGGCTATCTCTTCCTCGGAACCTCGGAGAGCATCGGTCACCACACCGAACTGTTCACAACGATCGAAAAGAAGAACCGGATTTTCCAGGCGCGAGAGCGGCTTTCAAGTCCGCCGCAGCTGTCGGCCCTCTTGGCAGAGCCACGCCTTGCGGCACATGAGGATGCCTCGGGACTCAAGCGCCGACATAGCGCCTCTCCGCTCCGCCAAGTGGTGGAAATGCAGGTACTGGAGCGGTTTTCCCCCGCTCATGTCGTCGTGAACGGCGAAGGCGAAGTTGTCTATTACTCCTCGCGGACAGGACGATTTTTGGAGGCGGCGCAGGGTGCACCCAGCCGTCAGATTCTATCGATGGCCAAGAAAGGCCTTCGACTTGACCTGCGTGCCGCCTTGCGCCAAGCCGTCGAGACAAAAGCAACAGCGATCCGCAAGAATGTCGTCCTCGATGGGGAGACGGAACAAAGTCAACAAATCGACCTGACCGTCGAGCCACTGTCGGATCGCAGCATGCAGGAACCGCTGTTTCTCGTGCTGTTCGAGCCGAGCGGCCAGCCGGTAATGCAAGCGGCGTCGGAAGGGCGTGCGGAGATGCCCGACGGATCAGACGACCTTGAACGAGAGCTTCGGGACACCCGTGAACGGCTGCAGTCGACGATTGAAGAGTATGAAACTGCCCTCGAGGAATTGAAGTCATCGAACGAGGAACTCGTCTCGGTTAACGAGGAGGCGCAATCCACGAACGAGGAGCTCGAAGCCTCGAAAGAGGAAATGCAGTCCCTCAACGAGGAGCTGAATACGATCAACACCGAGCTGATCAGCAAGGTCGAGGACCTCGATCGGGCCAACAGCGATCTGAAGAACCTCTTCGAAAGCACCAAGATCGCGACGGTCTTTCTCGACCGCAATCTGGTTATCCGTAACTTCACGCCCGCTGCATCGACCTTCTTCCATCTTCGGTCCTCAGACGTCGGAAGACCGCTGACCGATCTTTCGAGCAATCTGGACTATCCAGACCTTCGCGATGCCATTGAAACCGTCTTCCGAACTGGCGAGATGCTGGAGCACCAGCTTCCACGCGACAGCAATGGCAAACATTTCCTGATCCGGCTCATCCCTTATCGCGATGATGTAGGCCGCACCGGGGGCGTCGTCGTGACCCTCGTCGACGTCTCAACCCTGGCCGCGGCGGAAGAGCATCAGCAGGTGCTGATCTCTGAACTGAATCACCGTGTCAAGAATATGCTGGCGGTCGTGATCAGCATCGCCAATCACACGCTCGAAAGTGCGCCGTCTCCGGAAGAATTCAGCAATTCGCTGATCGGCCGGCTTCATGCAATGGCGCGCGCATACGGATTGCTGTCGCGCACCAACTGGAAGACCGCATCCGTGAAGGAGCTCGTCGAACAGGAGGCGGCGGCTTTCGATGCGGCCCGCTTCCAGGCAGTTGGCCCGGATCTCCGTCTGGAGCCGCAGTACGGACTGCCAATCGGTATGGTCATCCACGAACTGGCAACCAATGCGGCCAAATACGGCGCGTTGAGCAAGAATGGTGGGACTGTCGATATCCGCTGGGAACTCGACGGCCCGCGACTCAAGCTGATCTGGGCGGAAAAAGACGGGCCGCCCGTTGTTGCGCCCGACAGGAATGGTTTTGGCCTGTCGCTGGTCAAAGGCGAGATCGAGTACCGATTGCGAGGTACTGTCGAAACATTTTTTGATCCCGATGGTTTGAAGGTGCACATGTCCTTCGATATCTAGTGCAGGGAGAGGCCAATGACGGCGAATGTACTGATCGTCGAGGACGAATGGTTGATCGCGGAAGATCATGCTGCAGCATTGCGCGGCGCTGATCATCGTGTGGTCGGACCCTGTTCAACCGTACAGGCTGCCTTGATCGCAATCGATGAAAATCTCGTCGATATGGCACTGCTGGACATCGAGCTTCGCGACGAGAAGAGCTTTGCGGTCGCCGAACGGCTGGAGGAGCGGAACATACCGTTCGCTTTCCTCAGCGGTCACGGCACTCAGGAGTTGCCGCCAGGCATGCGTGACCGAGACGTGCTGTCGAAGCCGCTCGAGCGAGCGACCCTGATCGCGGCTGTCGAGCGGATGTCATCGCGCGGCTGATGGCTGCAAAGCCAGCGAGAGATCGGATCGCTGTAGGCGGAGGAAGCGGTGGGAGCCGATTGCCAGACTGCCGCAGCCCCGAGGTCCGCTCGGAATAAAGCAGGAGCAGAAATTTGGCCAAGCGCGACATCATAGCGATCGGCGGTTCGCTGGGTGCAATCGACGCCGCGAAGACACTTCTCGGCGGTCTGCCCGCGGACTTCCCCGCAGCCGTTCTCCTCGTCGTTCACATCGGCTCGCGAGGAGCCAATCGCCTACCTGAAATCCTCGGAAGCGCATCGCGACTGCCTGTCAGCACTGCGATCGATGGGCAGATCCTGGAGCGTGGGCATGTCTATGTTGCGCCTGCCGGTCATCACTTGCTTGTCATGGACGACACCATAAGATTCGGCCGCGGCCCCCGTGAAAACCTCGCGCGTCCCGCCGCCGACGCCCTTCTGAGATCGGTTGCGGTTTCGTTCGGACCGAGGGCCATCGGGGTTATCCTGAGCGGACTGCTGAACGATGGGGCCGCCGGGTTGTCGGCGATCGCACAGTGCGGCGGCGCAACAGCCGTACAGAACCCCTCCGACTCCCGGGCGTCGGACATGCCGCTGGGTGCCTTGGCCGCCGTCGATGTCGATTACCGCGGAACATCCGCCGAGCTTGCCGAGGTGCTGGTCGAACTCGCAGGGCAAGACGTCGAACCAGCCTTCGAGGTGCCCCCCGAACTGGAATTGGAAGTCCGCATTGCCCTTGGTCGGCGCTCGGATTCTTCCACCACCTCGGAGATCGGCGATGTCGCCCCGATCTCCTGTCCCTCTTGCGGCGGCGTCATGTCTCAGATGCGCACCGGTCCACCTCTCCGCTTCCGCTGCCAGGTGGGCCATGCGTTCACCGCCGAGGTGCTGGCCGAAGAGCAGGAGGATAGCGTCGACGAGGCCATCCGCGTCGCCATGCGCATCATCGAGGAACGCGTCGTGCTCCTGGACAAAATGGCAGCCGACGCGTCCCGGGCCGGACGCCGCTTCAGCGCCGAGGATCTCGGCGATCGCACGGACGAGTTGCGGGCCAGAGCGGCAACCCTGAGGAAAGCGGCGATCAGCATCGCCGATTAAGCGCGCAGCGCGGTCGGAGCTGCTGGGGACGCACCTGAAGCCGCCTTAGCCTTTCGAAACTGAAGCAGGCTTTGGACGTCTCACCAAAGCAATTGGAAACGGCTGGAACAATCATCCAAGACCTCTGTTTGGCGTGTGCATCGTAATCGCTGTGACCCGGTCTCTAGTGAAACGGCTGGTTCTATTCGTCCGGCTATTCGCTCGAGCGTATTAAAGATACTCATCTCAACGCAGCGGTCTGACCGGCACTGCGGCGATTGTCGAATGCTTTGCACCTGAAAACGCCACGGAGCATCGCATGTACTATACTGATAAGAAGCTTCAGTTTCCCGTTCGAGTGGAAAAGCCGAACGCGGTCTTTGCCCGCGCCCTCCAGCAGGCCATCGGCGGCGTCGAGGGAGAAATCCGGGTTGCTCTCCAGTACTTCTTCCAGGCCTGGGGCGCTCGGGGTCCGACCAAATATCGCGACATGCTGTTGAGCACGGCGACCGAAGAAATCGGACATATTGAGATGCTCGCCACCGCCGTGGCGCTCAACCTCGAGAATGCACCGCTGTCTGTGCAGGAGGATGTCGCCCAGGATACCGTCGCCGGATCCGTCCTCAACGGCATGGACTTCCGGCATCTCCTGTCGACGGGTCTGGCCGCCCTTCCGAGCGATGCCAATGGCGTGCCGTTCGACGCCTCCCATGTCTATGCCAGCGGAAACCTGGCCGCAGACATGATCGCCAATGTCACGGCGGAGGGTAGTGGCCGCGTCCTGGCGGTTCGGCTCCACAACATGACCGACGACCCTGGTATGAAGGATATGCTCTCGTTCCTCATCGCGCGCGACACGATGCACCAGCAGCAGTGGCTGGCGGCCATAGAAGACATGGGTGGACTCGCCGCGTCGCTTCCGGTCCCGAACTCGTTTCCGCAGACTGAAGAGCAGGCAGACTTCAGCTACGCGTTCATCAATACCTTTGTGGATGGCGTGCCGCCCGCCGAAGGACGCTGGACAACCGGCGAGTCGCTTGATGGGAAGGGCTCCTTCCGCCTGGCCCAGGGTCGCCCGCTCGGCGATGAGCCTCGCCTTGCCCCGCCCCGCAAGAATAGCGGCGCTCAGAACGAGCAGATCGCCGGCAGCATTCTCTGATGGAGCGTCGTTGGCCGGGACCTCTGGGCGTCCAGAGCAGCCACCCGGCCGACACAGCTAAGTAATCGGCAACGCTGCCAGCGTCGGCGGTATTTTGAATGATAGGGAGATGGAAATGAACTACATGAGATCAGCAATCGCCGCCGCTAGCGTGAGCCTGATGGCATCGCTCGCATGGGCACAATCCGGGACGATGTCAGCCCAGGATTTCGCGACGACCGCCGCGAGTTCCGACATGCTCGAGATACAGACCAGTAACGTGGCGCTTCAGAAGTCCAGTTCCGCGGCCGTCAAGGAATTCGCGCAGATGATGATCAACGATCATACGAAGGCATCCAGCGAGTTGAAGATGGCCGCCCAGAAAGATGGGGTGACGATCCCTACTGCGATGCTCGAGAAGCATGCAGCGACCGTGGAAAAGCTGAACGGCACTGCGGCCGGAGCCTTCGATGCCGCTTATATCGATGCACAGGTGAACGCGCACAAGGAAGCGGTCGCTTTGATGATGTCATACGCGCAGACGGGTGAGGCTCCCGCCCTCAAGGCGCATGCACAGAAGACGGCACCCATCATCCAGATGCACCTCCAGCATGCTCAACAGTTGATGAAGGCGCAGTGAGAGTCGCAATCTGAGCCTGTGCGCGATCGGTCATCGGGAAGTGGTCACACGGCCTCACCTGGTGACCGGCGCCTGCCAGAACGGAACAGTAGCCATCCGCTGGCGAGCATTATGAAATCCCAGATCAGAAATCCGATATCCCAATAGATCCACTGCTCTCGTGGCACCGTTTCATTGACGTGGTGTAGTCCCAGCAACTGATGGTCTACCAATCCCTCGATGAGATTGAAGATCCCAAATCCCATCAGCATGGTTCCAGCCAGCAGCTTGCCGGACCACCAGAGATGGCGGCGATGGGCGGCGCGCCACAACACGCTCAGGCCAGCGACCACGAAGACATAGGTCGCCGCATGAAAGAGGCCATCGAGCCGCGTGTTCAGGTTGAGGTTCGCTACCGAGTTGGCAGGGTAGCCAGCGCTGGTCACCATGTGGTGCCACTGCAATATCTGGTGGAGCACAATCCCATCGAAGAAGCCTCCGAGCCCGAGCCCAAAGAGGATGCCCGCCTCGGTCGGGAAGCGCCTTTCTTCTTTCATCATACCCGTTTCCCATACGGATCGACGAGCAGCACGCGCGCCCAGAGCCTTGTGGCTGCTAAAGAACGGCGAATCCCAGACCAGCCGCCAGGAGCACGACGACCAGAGCAATAGCGATCCAGCGCACCTGGTCCTTCGGTTGTTCCGACATTCCGCGTGACCGCTCCTCGGCGGCGCCAGGAACTGCGCCGGCCGGCCGCGTCAACTCGTGCTGCGCCGCAAGCGCCACCTGCTCAGGGCCAGGCGGTTGGCCCGCAGCCTCGTCGTCCGTGCCCAATGGCGATGCTGCGGGATCGGGGAACGCAATCTTGTCGGAACCGCTGCCTGAATCGATCTCGTGTCGAAGGCGGTCGGCCGTCCTGACGGGTTGCTCCGACATGGGCTAGTCTCGCTGGCCGAATGTAGCTGGGTCCGAACCGGTTCGGCCCTCCTCGCCTTTGTCGAGACTGGCGATGAGAGCCATTTCGTCGCTGGTAAGCTCGAAATCGAAGATCTCGAAATTGGAACGGATGCGATCGGGAGTCGCCGACTTTGGGATGGCGATGATTCCCTGCTGGATGTGCCAGCGGAGGATGATCTGAGCTGGCGATTTTTCCAGCCTTTGGGCCAATAATGCGATGTCAGGATTGTCGAGCACGGCTCCACTTCCCAACGGGCTGTAGGCTTCGATCTTGATTCCGTGTGTGCGATGGAAATCCCGAACGCGTCGCTGCTGAAATTCAGGGTGAAGTTCGATCTGGTTGACGGAGGGCATGACCCCCGTCTCGTTTTTCAGCCGCTCAATATGCTCGGGCAGGAAATTGGACACGCCGATCGCCCGAACGCGGCCCTCGTCCCGCAACCGGATGAACGCATTCCAGGTCGCCACATAGTTGTCCTGCATCGGCAGCGGCCAGTGGATGAGAAAGAGATCGAGATAGTCGGTTTGTAGCTTGCCAAGGCTTTCGTCGAATGCGCGGAGAGCCTCGTCGTAACCCTGCCGGGAATTATCGAGCTTCGTGGTCAGAAATATCTCCGCGCGAGGAACGTCCGAGGCCTGAATGGTCCGACCGACGCCCGCTTCATTGCCATAGCCCTCGGCGGTATCGATCAGCCTGTATCCAGTAGAGATTGCTGAAAGGACGGGTTCTTCGACCGCATCATCTTTCACTTGCCAGACGCCGAGGCCGAGTTGCGGCATCAAGACACCTTCAGCAAGTTCCAGGGTGGGAACGGAAGAAGCCATGGGGATCCTCTTGCTTTTGCTCGCGTCGATGAGTTCAGCGCCGTTGAGACTGTCGAAACCAGCTCGTTCGGTGAAAGTTCCGTGGTCCTACGACCGACGATCGGTCCTGTGTTTAGGGCACGACCGAGGACGCGTGCGTGCCAACGCAATCCTCCCCTTCAATGCAGGCGATGCCCGGAACAATGCCCTGTCTGCCGTGTTACATGCCCCTCAACAGCTGATCAATGTCGGACGCGGAGAGACTGCAATGACTGAATTCTCGGATAGCGAAATTGCCGCCGAGGCTTATCGCCTGTGGCAGGCCGACGGCTCGCCGGTGTGGGGCCACCCCCAGGACCATTGGTTCAGGGCGATAGAGAGCCTGCGTGCTCGATCGCCAACGCCCGACCGCGTTGAAGAGGCTGGTCCGGTCGGTGCATTGCCGGCTCGGCCGCCACTGGATGACCTTCTGCTGCCGGGGAGCAGCGGCGAGGTCACCTAATGGGGATCATGTGATGAGCCTGTCGCCAATCTAACGCTTGAGATCCGTCGCCAAGGGAATCGGAGAGGGTCGTTCCAGTGCGTCGCGGCTCGGGCCCGGCGCGCTGTCGCCTTGATCGTCCAATCCGGGCACGTCCGCCTGGTTCTCAAAAGCGAGCGCGGGCTCGACAGGGATCCTTGCGCTCTCCTCGATAGACATCGTCGGTTCGCCGACATCCTCGACCGCGATAATTTCCTTGGCCTCGTCCCAGTGAAGCTGTGCACGACCCTCTGGTCGCCCTTCCGCTTCCCAAAGCTCATATGCCTTGCGACGGATACGATCGGAAAGGTGTTCGTCCATCTTGGGCCTCCTCATTTCGTGTCCGAATGACGATCGTTTGGCTCAGCCATCTTCCGGTGCTGCTCCGCCAGCAACTCGGAGGGTGTGATATTGGCCAACGTCGTCTGCAGCTTGTTTTTCCAGCCGCTCACGACATCGGCCTCACCGTTCATCATCGCATCGAATCCAATGCGCGCGACATCGGCAGGATCGTCTTTCTTGTCCTGGCCAACAGGCGTGTCGAGCATGTCTGCACGACGGAAGAACTCCGTATCGGTGGGGCCTGGCATCAGGCAGGATACCGTGACGGCGGTGTCCTTCAGTTCGTTTCGAAGGGCGTAGGCGAAATTGTCGAGAAACGCTTTCGTGGCGTTGTAGACCGCCTGGAAGCTGCCCGGAATGAAGCCTGCGATCGAGCCGGTTATCAGGATCCGACCGGAGTTCCGAGCGCGCATGTCGCGGCCGATCAGGTGAATGAGATAGACGGTACCGATGATATTGGTGTCGATAACATGGCGAATGCGCTTCCAGTCCTGATCGAGGAAAGCATCGCCAAGGCCACGGCCGGCATTGGCCATCAATGCATCGACGGGTCTGCCGAGGCGACTGACAGCTGCATAAAGCGCGTCCACTCCGTCCTGGGTGGCAAGGTCCGCTTGCACCGCAACGACGTCTGCGCCTTCTCGACGAAGCTCCGCAGCCGCCTTCTCGATTGAAGGTTCGTCAGCGGCAATGACCACGTCGTATCCGTGCGCCACCGCCAAGCGCGCCAGTTGGTAGCCGATGCCGGTCGAGGCCCCGGTAATCACAGCCAGAGGATTTCGGTTGGACATGACAAATCCCCTTCGCGTCTGAGCAATATTACGGTTCAAGAGTTCGCCGGACGCATGGTGCCACCCCCTCGGCCTCTCGTTGACCAGTCAGCCGGCTGATGGGAGACCAAGTGGGAGCTCCGCAGGCGCCATGCCCACCTCTCTTGGGGGCGGCCGGACGCGAAATGCGCGTGCTTCACCCGGGCCATGCGGTTCCTCCAAGATTTGGTATTAGGCCGACCGGAGCCTGAAGCGAAGAGACAATAGTCAGTCGCCGAAGCCGTGCCGCGAGCCCTGCCCCGTGGATCGCGAAGTTGCATCGTCACCCTCGCCATCGGAGTCAGCCGCGCCGGGAGCTTCGTCCAGAACGCCCTTGCCGATGGAAGGCTCGGACGATGCCGGCCTCAAGACACTTGGCGCCGATACAGTGCCGGACCTGGAGGCATGATCAGCCGTCGGCCCCCGGCCGCCGCCGCGCCACTGCTTTCCGCGCAAACCGCTTCGATCGCCATAGTCGCGGGGATTACCCCGTCGAGCATGCGTATCGGCGAGCGCCGCGCTGGCGACGATATCGAGCAATGTCACGCCCGCGACGAGGGCGAGGGCCAGTCCGGCATTCTGCCGCTTGGAATTGTCGGGTCCGAGCGCCGTTGCCAAGGCGACGATGTCGAGTCCGTCACCCAAGACGCGGCTGGCGACGCCCGTTCGCCTCTCCGTCGAGAGGGTCAGCATGCCCGCCGCGATTTCGCGACAGCCGAAACAGCGAACCAGCCCCTCCATGCCCGGCATGCCGAGCCAGCGCGTCAAGGCTCTGGGCGCCAGCAATTCCGTTAGGCCGAGCCCGATGCTGAACCAGCCAAGGCCACGCGCGAACTTGTCCGGGCCAGGCAAGCTCGAGGGTCCCGTGGCGATGATCTTGGGGTCTCCGTCGGAACGTGTCAGGTTGGCGAGCGAGAACATCGGAAAACCTCGTTACGGCTTGAGGACGACCTTGATGCAGCTGTCGCGCTTATCGCGGAACAGGTCGTACATCTCCGGGCCTTCGTCCAGGCCGGCCGTGTGGGTGATGACGAAGGAAGGGTCGATCTCTCCTTCCTCGATGCGGCGGGTCAGATCATCCGTCCAGCGCTTCACATGCGTCTGGCCCATGCGGAAGGTCAGGCCCTTGTTCATTGCGGCGCCCAGCGGGATCTTGTCGACGAGGCCGGTATAGACGCCGGGGACCGAGACGGTTCCGGCAGGACGGCAGACATAGATGATCTCGCGCAGCACATGGGGCCGGTCATTCTCCATCATCAGCATCTGCATGCCACGGTCGTAGATCGTGTCAGGCAACGAAAGCGCGACATGGCTCTCGGTGCCCACAGCGTCGATGCACTTTTCGGGACCCCTGCCGCCCGTCAACTCGTTCAGCCGCTCGATGACGCTCTCCTGGTCGCGGTCGATCGTGATCGCGCCGGCCGCTTCCGCCATGCTGAGACGCTCGGGCAGGCGATCGATGGCGATCACCTGCTTGGCGCCGAGCAGGATGGCGCTGCGGATCGCCATCTGGCCCACTGGCCCGCAGCCCCAGACGGCCACGGTGTCGGACGGCTCGATGTCGCACTGGACCGCGGCCTGCCAGCCGGTTGGCAGGATATCGCTGAGGAACAGCGCCTGTTCGTCCGAGAGGCTGTTGGGCACCTTGATATGCGTCGAATCCGCAAAGGGGACGCGGAGATACTCCGCCTGACCGCCGGGGTAGCCGCCCGTCAAGTGGGAATAGCCAAAGAGACCGGCAGTTGTGTGTCCGAAAACTTTATCGGCCAGGTCCTTGCGACGATTAGTGCGCTCGCAGACCGAGAAGTTGCCGCGCCGGCACTGGTCGCATTCCCCACAGGTAATGGTGAAGGGTATGACGATCCGGTCGCCCTTCTTGAGGCTGCCATTGATGCCGCTGCCGACTTCGACGACCTCGCCCATCGTCTCATGGCCCATGATATCGCCGGGCAGCATGGCCGGAACCAGATTGTGGAAGAGGTGAAGATCGGAGCCGCAGATGGCGCAGCTCGTGACCTTGATGATCGCGTCACGCGGATCCTGGATTGTCGGATCGGTGACGCTGTCGCAGCGGATATCCTCCTTGCCGTGCCAGACGAGCGCTTTCACAAGAACCTCCGTCCCTTCGCTCCGTTGCCAGAGCGGTTGTCTGAACGCCAGATCGGCGCGCCGTTGACGACCACCAAACTCCTACGTCGCCCCGATGTTCCCGTTGAACGCACGCTTGAGCCGGACGGGGACCCGCCTTTCTTCGTGATCGAAGCGCGCGAGTGCCTGGCTTGCCTTGTTTGACGAACTCGCCGGCTGGCTCCGTTGCGGCCTCCAACAGGAGACTAAGCGTTGCCAACTGAGAGCGATCAAGCACAGGTCGCCGATGAGCGTCTGGGTTGGTGGAACTCGTAGGTTGGCTCGGCTCCCTGGTCGATACACCCCGGGGCCGAGCCCGTGCGCGGCGGCCTGCTGAACCCCGCACTGAACCTTCAGCGGCGCCGCGGGGAAGACATCGGTGCCGAATTCTCAACTAAGCTCGCAGGCCAGATTGGCGCCACTCATTGCCGGCTTCCCGGGATTTACAAGGCGGCACTTCCGACCGCCCTTCAGTCGGCGAGCGCGTACAGGTAGGCAGCCATGTCCCGAGCCTCCTGGTCAGTCGCCCCGGTATTCGGCATGGCCGTATCCGGCACCATGTCGCGGGATCGCCGAACCCACTCTGCAAGGTTGGACGGGTTGTTCACAATCGCTCCGCCGATGAAGGCACGGTCGGCGAGGCCCTGGAGCGGCGGCCCGACCGTACCCGCGGCTCCGGGCACTCCCGCAATCGAGTGGCAACCGGCACAGCCATAGCGGATCATCACTTCGGGCGCGCGGCGTGCATCGCCCCCGGCCAGTCCGTTCGCCCAAACGAGCCGAGCATGCTTTTGACTGGCGACATAGAACGTCGCCGCACATGCAAGCGCGATAGCGACGGCCAATGCGGGGGCAACCCACCTATCGCCGCGGTCGGCGGCCGACGGCATGGAAGTCTCACGGCCGGATTCGACGGATATGACGCGAGCCCAAGAACGGCTCATCAGGCAGCCGACGGCAATCGCCACAAACCCGGCGAGCAGGACTGCGTGACGTCTAGCGGGTAGGCAGGGCATCGGCGTGATACAGAGCACTTTTGCCGCTTTCGACGATCCAAAGCGCCGCGAGGGCGAGCGCGGCACCCGCATAGATCACGCCCGCAGGCACCCACATGATCAGACCAGCCAGTTGCTGGTCCTCGAGCGCTGTCAGGCCCCAGGAAGCAGCTTCCCGGGATTGCTCTCCGAACCAAAGCTGCGGCGTCAGAAACAACAGGACGCCGAGGAGGCCGGTATGAAGCGAGGTTGCGAACAGATGAACGATCGATGATCCGCTGCGCCGCGAAGCGCGGCCAAGGAGAGCCCACCAGAAGATCAGCCCTGTCGATAGAAAGGTGAAATGCTGCAGCCAGTGCAGCCATTCCGTTACGAGGGCGGCGCGAAAAAGGAAAGGCACATGCCAAAGCCAGATCGCGAGCCCATGCAGCAGGGTGGCGGGCAGCGGATCCGTCAAGCCGCTTCGGCCCAGGCCGCGTCCCATGCCGTGCAGCAAGCCGCCGATCGGCTTGCGGTACGATTTGGGCAAGCCCCACAGGAACAGGGGGAGCGGTCGCGCCAATACCAGTAGCGGCGCGGCAACGACCATGACGAGTTCATGCTCGATCATATGCGCAGCGAAGATGCCCCGGCTGGCCTCATGGATGGGGGACAGGAGCGCCAGCGCCAGCACCAGCCAGCCGGCGATGAAGGCGCACAGTTGCAACCGCATGACAGCGCGGCCGACTCCGGCCCGGCTCCACAGACGGGTGACACCGATCCCGTACAGCACTGCCGCCCCGGCGAGCGGCAGGGTGATCGTCCAGGCGAGTGTCCACCCGCCCACGGTTCCTCCGCCAAAGCAGCGCGCGCCGAACTGAACCGCGTCCAAGAGTGCAGCCCGATCAGCCGCCGAAGCCTGCGGCGTAAGCAGACCCAGGTTGTCAAGCGCGCGGCTCGTCATCGCTCACACCCCTCGAACATGAAGCTCGCCATGCCCTGCATCGCCAGGACCAGCGCGAAAAGGGCGGCGGTGGCGATGCCGAGCGCCGCCACGAAGGCGCATCGACGCCCGGCCGCCGGCGTATCCCAGCCGTGGCTGGCCGCGGCCCAGGCGCGATAGGACAGCAGGCAGCCGGCGAGGGCCACGAGAATGCCCAGCGCCGAGAGCCAGGGGACGATCCTGATCATGTTGGCGCATTGCCAGGGAACGATCACATAGCTGGCCTGAAAGCTGATCGCCCACGCCGACGGACCGGCGATGAGACCGGCCGATGGCAATCCCTTTCGGAGGCTGATGACCACCGCCATTTCAGATCCTCGGAAACCAATAGATGACCAGATAAAGGACGACCCAGGTCCCGACGACGAAATCCCAGTAGAAGGCATTGTCGCTGACATCGCTGAAGCGCTTGCCGCTCCGCCCGTGCCGCGTGAACATCAGGGCGGCGAGTACCAGCGTATCGACCAGGTCCGTAAGGAGATGCGTCGTGTGGAGGCCGAGCAGCAGCCAGACGATCGAGCCGTACGCATTCGTATCCCAGTTGACGTTGAGGGCGCCGAGCTCGAACCAGCGCACGACGAGAGGCAACGCTCCGAGGATCGACATCAAGAGGAGCCCGAACCGCACCCTTTTCAGATCCTTCGCTTTCGTCCAACGATCAAGCAGATGGTTCGGGAGGACGCTGACAACGAGCAAAGCGGTCACCAGGCTGCCCGGGATCAGATCGGGCGGCGGCGCCATCGGCCATTCGGGAGCAAGGAAAGCCAGATACAAATAGCTGGCGACACCTAGCGCGAAACCCATGCCCTCGATTGCCATGAACGCCATGGTTCCCCACCACATCGGGCTCGTGGCGCCGAAGCCGGATGTGGGCAGACCGGACACGTCGGCGACCGAATGTCGGGTCATTCCTCGTCCTCCGGGTTGCCCTTGGGCCAGAACCAGGCGATCAGCGGAATCGCGGCCAGCAGACCGCCCCAGACAACGGCCGAGGGCGTGAAGATGGAGCCGACGAAGGCGGCGGTGGTGGCGATTGCGGCCAGCAGCGGCCATATCGAATTGTCGACCGAGGACTCGCGGAGTTCCGGTGTCGCCTCCGCGAGGCTGCCCGAAAGCAATTCGCGCGCATCGACCCGCAAACCCGAGACCACCGGGAGGCTATCGCGATCGTTCCACAGCGGTTCCCTGTGCGAGGCGTAGGGAATGCGCAGGAAATTATAGGGCGGCGGCGGCGACGGTGCTGCCCATTCGAGCGTGCCAGCGTTCCAAGGGTTGGGGCCAGCGACGATCCCATGCCTGAGGCTCCGGACGACATTCCAGCCCAGCACCGCGAAACTTGCCGCAAACACAACCGACATCAAGCTGATGAAGAGGTTGACCTCGCCCCACCCGCTGGCGGCGGGGTAAGTATAGACACGACGTGGCATCCCCTCGAGACCAAGGAGATGCATCGGAAAGAACGCGGCGTTGAAGCCAATGACGGCGAGCCAAAAGTTCCACCGCCCCAGACGCTCGTCCAACATCCGTCCGCTGATCTTGGGGAACCAGTAATAGATGGCGCTGAGGAGCGGAAAGACGGCCCCGCCGATCAGCACATAGTGAAAATGGGCGACGACGAAATAGGTGTCGTGCACCTGGAGATCGAGCGGCACCGACGCGACCATGACGCCGGTCAGGCCGCCGATGACGAAGGTGAAGATAAAGCCAAGCACGAACAGCAGCGGCGTCTTCAGGATCGGCCGCCCAAGCCAGAGCGTCGCGATCCAGCAGAAGATTTGGATGCCGCTGGGGATGGCGATCAGCATGCTGGAGGCGGTGAAGAAGCTCTCGCCGAGTTGCGGCAGCCCGGTCGCGAACATGTGGTGAACCCAGAGCCCAAACGACAGGAAGCCGATTGCGATCAGCGCCAACACCAGCGCTTGATAGCCGAAGATCGGGCGCTGGCAAAAGGTGGGTACGATCGCCGAGACCATCCCTGTCGCCGGAATGAAGATGATGTAGACCTCCGGGTGGCCGAAGAACCAGAACAGGTGCTGCCACAGGAGGGGGTCTCCGCCCTCGGCCGGATTGAAGAACTGCGTCCCGACCAGCCGGTCCAGGATCAGCATCGTGCTGGAGATCATCACAGCCGGCATCGCGAACATGATCGCGAAAGAGGTGACCAGCATCGCCCAGACAAAGAGCGGGATCCGGTCCAGCGACATGCCCGGAGCACGCTGCTTGAAGATGGTGGCGATCAGCGAGACGGCGACGGCGAGGGCCGACACCTCGGTGAACGTGACCATCTGCGCCCAGAAATCCGACCGCTTGCCGAAGGAAAACTCGGGGCCGGCGAGCGGGACATAGGAGAACCAGCCGTTCTCGGCGCCCGTGTTGAAAGCAAACGCGATCCAGATCATCGCGCCGCCGAACAGATAGACCCAGTAGCTGAAGGCGTTCAGCCGGGGAAATGCGATGTTGCGGGTCCCGACCATCAACGGCACGAGATAGACCGCGACGGCTTCCATCACTGGCACGGCGAAAAGGAACATCATCGTCGTTCCGTGCATGCTGAACAACTGGTTGTAGAGGTCGGGGCCCATCAGGCTGTTTTCGGGCACCGATAGCTGCAGCCGCATCGCCAGCGCTGCCAGGCCGGCGAGGGCGAGGAACACAAACGCCGTAACGATGTAGCGGCGGCCGACCATCTTGTGGTCGACGGTGGCGAGCCAGCCATAGAAGCCGCGCGGCGTTTCCCACGTCCTTGCCAGAATGCCATCGAGCGTCGGATCGTCGAGATCGGTGTCGCGGAGGTCCTTCGTCATGTCGGCAGGATGCGATGTCATTGCAGCCCCGCCACATAGGCAACGACGGCGTTGAGTTCGTCCGGATCGAGAGCGACGCGCGGCATGTTGGTGCCCGGCTTGATGGCCTGCGGATCAGCGATCCAGGCGGCGAGGCTTCCACGGCTGAGCGGCAGGGTGCCCGCGGCAACCGTCTTGCGACTGGCGACATGCGTCAGGTCCGGACCGACCTTTCCGCCAGCCGGCGTGCCCCGCACCGTGTGGCAGATGGAGCATCCCCGCGAAAGAAAGACGCGCTGTCCCGCTGCCGCCTCCTCCCCGGTCGGAGACGCCGCGGTCGCGACTTGGCGGCTCCGCCATGCTTCGAAATCCGGGATTTCGTCCGCCACGACGAGAAAGGACATATGCGCGTGCTGGTAGCCGCAGAACTCGGCGCATTGGCCACGATAGACGCCGGGTCGCTCGGCCTTCAAATAGATCTCGTTCTGGTGACCGGGAATGAGGTCTTCCTTGCCCGCGAGGCTCGGAACCCAAAAGCTGTGAATCACATCATTGGACTCGAGCTTTACCTTTACCGGCTGCCCGACCGGGATGTGAATTTCATTCGCCGTGGTGAAGGTCCGATTGGCCTGACTGTCTTCGTAGCGGACCTGCCACCACCACTGGTCGCCCGTCACAAGCAATGTCAGCGTCTCCCGTCCTCGCAGGCTGGCCAGCGTTCGTCCGGTCATGAAGCTCCAGGTGGTAAGCCCGATCAGGATCGCAGCCGTCAATCCGATCGCCGTCGATACGGCAATGGTCGCGAACGCCTCGGGTCGGGATCGGCGCTCAAGAGGTGCTGCCAACCGTTCGGCGAGGCTGCGGCGCCGACGCAAGGCGCCGATCATGGCGAAAATGACCAGAAGCCAGATGCCGGCCGAAAGGGCCGTGAAGCCGTAGAACTGCCGAAGCACAGCCTCCGCACTCTGACCGTGCGCATCCAGAGCGGATTGCCAGACGTTGCAGGCGGTGAGCCCGAGCGGCGCACTTACCACCAGAACAAAACGGACGTTCCCTGCTCGGCCGCTCATTGCGTGCCTCTCGATGCCGGCAAGGGCTGGCCTCCCGTGGTCGGCGGGCTGGGCGGACGCCGGTTTTCAGCAGGGAAAGGGTTCAGGTCATCGTTGCGCTGCGGCGCCACGTTCTTCGACAGGTTTCCGCCCATGGAGCGGACAAAGGCGGCGATCTCCCAGATCTGGTCGTCCGGGATCTTGCCGCGGAAAGAAGGCATGCCGTTCGGCCTCCCCTCCCTGATGGTCGCGACGATGTTCTCGATGGTGCCGCCATAGATCCACTTGTCGTCCATCAAGGGAGGACCGGAGTCGCCACCGCCCATGGCGTGACATCCATTGCAGTTGAACCAAGTGAACAGTCGCTTGCCCTGAGCGACGTGATACGCATTGCCCTCGAAGGTGGCGGCCCGGCCGGACGTGGCAACCTGAGGCGGTGTGGCCCCGGGGGAAAGGCTCGACAGGGCAACCTCGTCGCGATCGCCGCTCTCTGCGCGCTCGGATTTGAATTCACGTTTCTCGCGCTCGCATCCGGATGTCAGCAGCAGCGCCGCGAGCAGGACTGTCGACGCTGCGCTCCTCATCATTGTCCAGCCTCGCTGCTAACTGCCCCTCTCGCCGCAAGAGTCGGCGTAGTCCCCGACAGACGCTCGAAGCGCGGCACGCCGTAGGCGGCGAGCACGGCGTCAATGTCGGAGCGTCGGCGCCGCAAGGCGTCGTCCACCTCGCGCCGCAAGGTCGCATCGTCCTTGCGGACGCCCATCGAAATGTCGAACACCATCGGCAGCATCGGCCCGTCGATTTCGGGCGCGACCTTGGCGAGAGCGAGAGGCACCGCGCTCGACCGTGCGAAATAGCCCGCCGTCGGGCCCCAGACGAGGGCGACGTTGACTTCACCGTTCGCGACTGCATCGACGATGCGCCGGCCCGGCTCTGGATCAGCAAAATTCCCGTAGATCGGATAGCCGCGCAGATTACCGACGATCCCCCGCCTGGCCAGCGCATGGGCAGGCGGCGTATTGGCTCCGTCGTCGCCGACCAGTTGGACGCCCACCTTCAACCATCGCAACCGGGGGTCATCAAGCGAGGCGATATCGAGATGATCGGCAGCCCGGGTGACGAAAACATAGCCCGAGCGGTAATAGGGCCGTGTCGTGCGCAGCATTTCCAGGTTCGAGGCAATGCCCATCACAAGATCGCAGGTGCCGGCATTCAGCGTGTTGCGGAGAAAACCGCGGCGCTGCGCCCACCAGCGATAGGTGACGCTCGCCTTGAGCTCGTCGGCAACGATCCGGGCGATCCGGTTCTCGAAACCCTGCTGCTTCTCATTCGAGAAAGGCAGGTCGTTCGGATCTCCGCAGAAGCGCAATTCGCGGCCGTCAGCGGCACCATGGGCACCGGCCATGAAGGCGAGGATGACGGCTATCCTCCTAAGGGAGGCGGAACACATAGAGCGTCCCTCCCGCGGTCGTATAATCGGGCAGATTGCGGGTCGCGTTGACGAATCCCTTCGCCGCCGTGGCGTCGCGTCGGTCAAGCTGTCCCGATACGATCGCCCCCGCCCATCCGCCGACGCCCGAGAGGATAGCGACATACTGATGGCCATCGGGACCGCGATAGGTCGTGGGCTGGCCGATGATGCCAGAACCGGTCCTGAACTGCCAAAGCAGCCTTCCCGTTCGCGCGTCCAGCGCTTTGAACCAGCCCTCCATCGTGCCGTAGAAGACGACATCGCCTGCGGTCGCGAGCGTGCTGCTCCAGACCGGAAATGGTTCCTTCAGGGACCATGCCGGCTTCTGCGCGGCGATGTCCCAGGCGGTATATTCGCCCATATTGCCGCCGGGGCCGGCATGCATGGTGACATTGGCGCCGATATAGGGCGTTCCCGCAATATAGTTCGGCTCGACCCCTTCGTAATCCATGCACAGATTGTTGTGCGGTATGTAGATGTATCCGGTTCGAACCGAGAAGGCCGACGGATTCCAGTCCTTAGCGCCGGGGGCCGTCGGGCAAATGTCCCGCACGACCTTGTTCATGACGGGCGCCTTGTCCGGATTCTCGATCAGCCGGCCTGTCTTCATATCGACGCCGCGCGAGGCATTGAGATAGGCGAAGGCTTTGGCGGAGAGCACTTCTCCCGTCGTCCGATCAAGCACGTACAGGTAGCCGTTGCGCTCCGGCCGAACGAGCACCTTGCGCGGCTTGCCCTGCCACGGCATGTCGAGGAGGATTTGCTCGTTAATGCCGTCATGATCATAGAGGTCGTGCGGGCTCCACTGGTAGAACCACCGCGCGGCGCCTGTATCGGGATCGCGCGCGAAGATGCCCGCCGTCCATTTGTTGTCGCCGGGACGCGCGTCGGGGTTCCAGGGACCGGGATTTCCTGTGCCGTAATAGATCAGGTTGAGATCGGGGTCATAGGAGAGCCACCCCCAGACATTGCCGCCGCCTTGCTGCCAGGCATCTGGCGGCCAGGTGGTCACGCCGAGGTCCTTCCCCCTGTCCATGTCATAGAAGGGCTTGAAGTCCGGCCCGATCAGGACATCCGCGTCCGGGCCGGTGCTGAATGCTTTCCAGACGCTCTTCCCCGTTGCCGCATCGAGGGCCACGATCCAGCCGCGCACACCGTATTCGCCACCTGAATTGCCGACAAATACCTTGCCGCGTGCGAACAGCGGCGCCATCGTCATCGTCTCGCCGATATTGATGTCGCCGAGCTTCACATTCCAGATTTCCCGGCCGGTCGCCGCATCGACCGCCACCGTGTGGGAATCGAGCGTCGTGTAATAGATCCGGCCATCGCCATAGGTCGGGCCGCGATTGACCACATCGCAACAGGCAACCCCCTGCGCGGCAGCCTCCGGCTTGGGTTCATATTTCCACTTGAGCGGCGCGCCGGGCCTGGTGAGGTCCAGCGCATACAGAATGAGCGGATAGGGCGCGAGCACATACATCGTGCTCCCGACAACGATCGGCGCGGATTCGTGACCACGGACGACACCGGTCGAGAATGTGAAATCGACTCGGAGATTGGCAACGTTGGCGGTGTTGATCTCGTCGAGGCCGCTGTACCGGGTGCTCGCATAGTTCTTCGCCGGCATCACCCACTGGCCGTCCTCCTGTGGGGAAGCCGACGGTGGCGGCACGATCGACTGGCCGAGGCACAAGCTCGTCATTGCAACAAAAGCGATGGTGCAAAGCCCAACCAGGCTTCGATGCTTCATCGACGCCAACTCCCGCATGGTACCATCAGACATCGAACGCCTCGGCGGGGATTCCGTTCCAGATCAGAGACGACCGGACCTAGAAATCGCGTCGCTTCCAGAAACCGCGGCCGGGGTTATAGCCCCAGGTCGCAAGGCCTTGAAAGACGATCAACGCACCGCTCACAACGGCCAGAGATGGCCAGTTCACTTGGCAATAAAGCGCGAAGCGGATCAGTTCGACGGCATGGCTGAACGGGTTGGTGGCAGCGATCCATCCGAGCCAGGCATTGGCGTCGTCGAGCTTCCAGAGCGGATAAAGGGCAGTCGATGCAAAAAAGAGCGGAAAGATCACGAAGTTCATCACGCCAGCGAAATTCTCGAGCTGGCGGATCAGCGACGAGATCAACAAGCCCAAGGCGCCGAGCATCGTCCCGGCAAGGATGAGGGCCGGCAGCGCGGCGACATAGCCGAGCGCCGGCGGCCGCACATCCCAGAGGCGCGCGAGGAAGAGGAAGACGTAGACCACCGGCAGAACGACAACGACGCTCGCCAGGAGCCTTGCCAGAAGAACGAACCAGCGTGGCAATGGACTGGTAAGTAGCAGCCGCATGCTGCCCATCTCGCGGTCGTAGACCATCGACAGCGAACTTTGCATGCCGTGAAAGAGGAGCATCATGCCCGCGAGGCCCGGCGCGATATAGGTCTCGTAAAGGATGTAGCTGCGATAGGGCGGCGTCGGCGAGAGACCGAGTACTGCACGGAAGCCCGCCGCGAAAATGGCGAGCCAGACCAACGGGCGGATCAACGCCGAGACCAGGCGTCCGCGCTGGCGGAGCATGCGCAGCCCCTCCCGTCTCAAGATGCCCATGAAGGCGCGCGCACAATGAAACGGCGTCGTCATGGCCCTGCCTCGGCATGGACGGAGCCAATGTCGCCTGTGCGACCATTACGGATCACGACGCCCTTCTCGAGAAGCATGGCGTGATCGTCATCCGCGACTTCGTCCAGCAGATGCGTCGCCCAAAGCACCGCGATGCCGCTCTGAGCACACAGGTCTCTGGCATGCGCGAGCAGGGCTTTGCGGGAGGCGGTATCGAGACCGGCTGTTGGCTCGTCGAACAGCAGGAGTTGCGGATCGTGCAGGAGAGCGCGGGCGATTTCGACGCGGCGCCGCTCCCCGCCCGAGAGGTGCCGAACGACGCGATGGGCGTGCGGAAGAATGTCGAGCCGCCGCAGCACGCGCTCCGCCCGCAACCGCCCTTCGGAAGGCGACAGTCCGTGCAGCGCCGCGTGATAGCGGAGGTTTTCCGACACGGTCAGATCAAGATCGAGCGTGGGCTGCTGGAACAGGATGCCCATCCTGGCCATCGCCAGCGTCGGTGCCCGCCGCAGATCGTGCTCGAAAACATGAATCTCACCGCACGAAGCCGAATAGAGGCCCGAAACAAGACTGAACAACGTCGTCTTGCCGGCACCGTTCGGCCCGAGCAGCACGGCGAACCCCCCTGCGGGCAGCGCGAAGCTGACATCTCTGAGCACGGTCACGCCGCCGAAGGCATGCGTGAGGTTTCGGATTTCGAGAGCCATGGTCATGGCGCAACCACGACGCCCCAGGGACCGCGCCCCACGCCGACAGATTTCAGCACCTCCTCGTTCCGAAGGTCGATCACCGTCATGTCGCTCGAATTGCCATTGGCGGTGTACAGCCGGCTTTCGTCGGGCGACAGCGCGACATGCCAGACCCGCTGTCCAACGAGGAACAGCTTTCGCACGGTCAAAGTCCTGACATCGACCTCCGCGACCCTGTTCGAGGGACCGAGCGCGACATAGGCCCGCGAGCCGTCACGCGTGAGCACGAAGCCTACGGCCTGCACCAGTTCCTGCTCGACGCCGGGGACGCTGAACTCGATCTTGCCGGTCTCCAGACCGCTGGAGCGGTCGAATACCGTCACCGTGCCGCGGATCTCCGACGAAACCCAGATCTGCCGCCCGTCAGGGGAAACGGCGGCCCAGCGGGGCCGTGTGTCGACCAGGAGATTGTCGGTGAGTTCCAGCGTCTCCGCATCGATGATGTGCACCATGCTGGTGGTCTCGGACGTGCAGAGCACAGTCTTGCCGTCCGTGCTGACCGCAATCCCTTCAGGCTCGACGCCAACCGGCACCTCGGCCGTAACCCTCCGGCTCCCGATATCGACCACCGAAACAAGATTGTCATTCTCATTGGCGACGAAGAGCCGCCTGCCGTCCGGATGGGTGGCAAAGACTTCAGGGTCGGCTCCTGACGGCAGCGAACCCGCCACGGAGCCACTCGTGAGATCGACCACGTCGATGCGGTCATCATCCCCTACCGCGACAAGGAGAGAGTGCCCGTCGCGGCTGATCTCGAGGCCACGGGGCCGCCGCCCGACAGGAATGGTCTTCGTGACGGCGAGGCTCGCTCCGTCAACGACAGAGACGGTATTGTCCTGTTCGTTACTGACATAGATCGTATCCGCCCGGCCCGCCCTCGCCACCAGGACGAGGATCAAGAAGAGCCCACATCTCAGCGTTTGCATGTTGTCTCCTCCTCATCGACGCCGAGGGAATCGAGTTCACTAACCCGGTGCAGGAAGGCAGCTTGGGGTGAAATGGAAACGAGAAGCCTCGATCCGACGATCAGGATCGGTTCGCGGAGCTGGCCGTCCCAGAGTCTGAAGCTGAGCCCCTGCCCCTTGAAGGCAGCGAGGAGAAAGTCCGGCCCGCGCAGATAGCCCGAGATTTTGGCCGCATCGGCGCTCTCCGTGCGCACCGCCGCCTCTCCGATCGCCCGGGCCGCAACCCACCCGGCATAATCTCGCGATGTCATCCAGCGGCCCGCCTGACGATGGAACCGGTTCTGAAGCTGGGTAGCGCCCCATTGCTCCGCGACCGGACTCCACGCCGTCGCGATCAAGCCGTGGGTGCCAGCGACCGGCCGGGGACGATCCGTCCGGCCCTCGAGATAGGCTCCAAACTCATCCCGCTCGTCGGCGACCACGAGAACGTCGTAGTCAGCAGCCCGCGTGAATGTTGGAATTTCCGTTTGCAGCGCGACATGTCCGGTGTCCGTGCGAGCGTTCCCGGGTTGAAACGCCCATGTCTTTTCGTCAACGATCTCCGCGCCGAAACGGGATGCCGCCCGACGGACTGCATCGGCGTAGAGTCTGTCGCCCGGAGAGCGGCCAACGACAAGAAGCCACCGGGTCCACTTCTTCCAGACGAGATATTGCGCGAGGCCATCGGCGAGCATGGCGCGACTGGCGATGGTGTGAAGCAGATCGGGACGGCATTCTCCGCCCCTCAGCGCATCGTCCGGCGCCCGGCTGTTGATGAGGAGTGTGCCGGTTGCCGACAGGGCGTCTGCCGCGGCCAGCAGTGGCCCGGCGTCCAGGTTGGCGATGACAAGACCGATGCCTCGGCCTGCCAACCCTTGGGCAGCGGCAACGACATCGCCGTCTTTCGGCACGAGCCTCTCCACGAGCTCAAAGCGCTGGTTCGTGAACCGCCCGGTCGTCGCGTCATCAGCGATTCCGAGCCGGACGCCTTCCAGTCCCTCGCGCGCCGGAACTTCGTCGAGCGGCCCGACCGGCAGCAGCGGATCATCACTTTCGCCGAGATAGCCGACCACGATCGCCGCCGGCTGCGCTGCCGACGCGGGCATCGCCAGCCACATGGACAATGCCCATACGGTCACCAACAAGCGAAGCGACATCGTTCATCCTCCGGTTATTGAGGGCATCGGATCGCGTTGGTTCATCGGCCATAATGGTGGCGGGCGCGCCGCCAAGCCTGATGGTTCGAGTAGACAAGACGTCGACGTCGCGCTGGTCATGCGTCACCAAGAGCGTCAAACATCCGCGCCTCGCGATCTCCGTGGCGACGAGGCCGCGCATCTCGGCCGCTGCCGCCGCATCGAGCGCCGAGAACGGCTCGTCGAGGAGCAGCAGCCCGCCCTCGGACGCAAGCGTGCGTGCCAGGTTGACGCGCTGTGCCATGCCTACCGATAGCCGCTGGGGATAGACATCGGCAGCATCGGCAAGGCCGACCTGATCGAGCCAGCGGACTGCGTCCCGGCGGCTGCATCTGGACGCGATTTCTATGTTCGCGGCGGCCGTTCTCCACGGCAGCAGCCGGGCAGACTGGAAGGCGACGCTCACGCGGGCTGGACGGCCTGTGACCGCACCCTCGTAGCGTCGGTCAAGCCCCGCAGCGATGGCGAGCAATGTCGACTTGCCGATGCCGGAGGGTCCGACAATGGCACAGGTCTCCCCTGCGGCGAGGCGAAGATCGATACGCTCAAGCACAGACCGAACAACCCCGTCCGACCTATTCACGACCTTGCTGACTATCTGGATCCGCATCACCGCCGCCACCGGAGGATATGCCGATCCGCCGGCGCGAGAGCGAGCATTTCGATCAACAGCAGGCAGCCGACAAATGCCGTCGCGTAGGCCAGCACGCGCTCGATATCGAAAAGCTGGAAGGAGGTCTGCAGCTCGAAGCCGATGCCGTCAGGACGACCGATCAATTCGGCGACGAGCACGATCTTCCAGATCAATGCAAGTCCGTTCCGAGCTGCAGCAAGGCAGTAGGGCGCGAGCTGCGGCATCAGGACGTGGCGCAGTGTTCGCCATGGGCCGAAACGGAACGATCGCGCCATCTCCGTGAGATCGGCATCGAACTGCCGCGCGCCCTCCCGCAGACTGACCACGACCGCTGGCACTTTGCTCAGGGCGACGGCGACCAGCAGCGCGGCCTCGGTCAGGCCGAGCCACAGATAGCAGAGCACGATGACAACGAGCGCGGGCGCGTTGAGAAGAATAAGAACCCATGGATAAGCAAGACGATCGGCAAGAGGAAAGCGTCCGAGCACGATCCCGAGGACGGTGCCAATCGCCATCGAAATTGCAAAGCCAAGAACGACCCTAGCCATCGTGATCGCGAGATCACCCAGCAGTGGGCCGTGAAGAGCCTCTACGCCGATTGTGCGCGCGACGTCGATCGGCCCCGGCAGCAGGGCGCTGTGGCCGAATGCTGCCGCGATCTGCCAGAGCACAAGCAGGCACGCGACCGAGAGGAATGTCGGCCCTTGGCGAAGGGCGGATGACGGCATCGTGCAGTGCCTCTTTCAATAGGACGCGCCTGTCCAGAAGATTGCCGGGTCAAGATGATCGCTGCGCCCCACCAGACCCTCGCCGCCAAGTTCCCGGAGAATGTCGAACATCCGGCTCGCAGCAGCTTTTTCGGTTGCGCCCCAGTGGCGAACGAAGCCGAGTTGATATTGCCGACGGAGTTCTGCCAGCAGGGCAGGATCGGAGGTTCCGGTTAGATGTGAAATCCTCTGCCACTCCTGATCTTGATCGATGATCAGCTGTTTCGCGGTGCGTGACGCCTGGAGGAAGGCGTCCAGCTGAGGACGATGCTCGCGCGCCCAGTCCGCGCGCGCGACGAAACCGAGCAAGGGAACGTCGGGGTCAACCCCCAGCGCGGCCATGATCTCGCTGACCTGAATCAGGGGCCGTCCACCCGCCGCCTGCACGCGGGCCGCATATGTCCAGAATGTGAGCGTAGCGTCGAGGCGGCCACGTTCCAGTTCGGCATTGAGCAGCGGCGCGGCCCCGTATTCGGGATCAAAGAACGCCTCAATATCGGAGCCAGTGCGCTTGCGCCAATACGCTCGGAGTAGGAGCCAGCTCTTATCGAGAGGTCCCCCTGCGATGCCTATGCGCCTGCCCTTCAGATCGTTCATCGTCGCCAAAGGGGAAGTGGAAGGAACCATCAGCGCGCCGACCGCGCGGGAATACGGCAGGAAGACGAATTTTCTCCCCTCCGCCCTCTGGCGGGCCACCCAAAGCCAGTCCGTAACGATAAGGTCGGTGGCGCCGGTGATGAGAGCCAGCTTGGCGGCCTCGCCGCTGGCCGCACGCAGCGGCAAAACCTCGATGCCGCGGGCACTATCGAGCGCATGGTGGGCGATTGTGTCCAACTCCCAATCGACCGTCCCAAAAGCCAGTGTACTGACCGTCACAACCGGCATGTCGTGCGCGTTCGCGCCAGCGACCGCCTTGACGCTCAATCCTACGATCAACGCCATTAGGATCAACCGTTTGCACGACATGACATCCGTCCGAATCTGATCCCGCCGTATTGCATCGCACATCGCGCCTGACGTTCCGAACTCGTGCGGCCGCCGTTTGTTCCCCCCGTCTCGCGCGTTGTGGTGCGAGCCCGATCACTGAGGTCCGGGTGTTTGCAATCCGCTGCTCGCCGCACACTCTGCTTTTAGAAAAAGTCGAGCTTGAGTCGCCAAGCTGAGCGCCGCCTTTGCGAGGAGGGCCTTATCTCTCGCCCCAGTCCGGGGTGTCAGGGACACAGTAGCAACGCGCAGAGTACGCGCTGCAGTTACAAATCTTGCCCTCTACTTCACCGATGCTCATGCCCATCTGAGCTATGCGCATATGAAGAAGGCAAGCCGAAGCTATCCACCAGCGCAATACGCTGCGTTGTTGCGGTGCGATACCAGCCGGCCACCGCAAGTCATCAGGCAGGCTGCAGCGAACCGGCGCGGCATCTGGTCGTCCCGCGCCGGAAGCAGACGTCGCGGCCTAGATATTCTGGCCCCCCGACACCTCGATGCGCTGCGCGGTCACCCAGCGGTTCTCGGGGCCGAGCAGGCTCGCGACGGCGGGCCCAACATCGTCGGGCAGACCCACCCGGCCGAGCGCGATGATGCTCGCGAAAGCCTCGTTGTAGGCCGGCGTGTCGCGGACGGCACCACCGAGGAAGTCGGTCTCGATCGCCCCGGGCGCGATGGTGTTGGCCATGATGCCGCGGCTCCCCAGTTCCTTCGCCATGTAGAGTGTCAGGATCTCCACGGCTCCCTTCGCGGCGGAATAGGCGGAAAATCCGGGATAGCTGGCGCGGGTGAGGCCGCTGGAGAAGTTGACGATGCGTCCGCCATCGACCATCAGCGGCAGCAGCGCCTGGGTGAGGAAGAAGACGCCCTTCACATGGACGTCGAACAGGGCGTCGAACTGTGCCTCGGTGGTATCAGTGAAGGCGGCCATTTCGCCGTGTCCGGCATTGTTGACGAAGTGGTCGAAGGTCTCGCGACCCCAGATGTCGCTGAGCGTGGAGCGAACGGCGTCGACGAAGCCCGGGAAGTTCGCGACGATGCCGGTATCGAGCTGCAGGGCCACCGCCTTGCGGCCAAGCGACTCGATCTCGGCGACGGTCGATGCGGCGTTGGTGGCGCCGTTGCGATAGGTGAGGATCACATCGCCGCCATGGCGCGCGATGCTGATGGCGGTGTTGCGGCCCAGTCCGCGGCTGCCCCCGGTGACGATCGAGATGGTGGTCATGCGCTTGCTCCTTGATCAGTGTTTTCGCTGAGGAAACAATCGCGCAGCCGCGGCCGGCAAAGTTGCCGGATGCTCGCCATTTCTTGCCTGATAGTCCGCACCCGTTGAGTGACCTCGCTGCGCGGGATAGGGTGAGGCGATGACCCAGACGCTGCTCGCCGCCGCCGACCGCTACGCTGAGGCCAATGCCGACTCATATGGCGTTGCCACGACCCCCGTCCCTGGGCTTGCCGTAGTCCGGGAGACGATGCCGACCGCGCTTCAGTACGCGATCAACCGGCCGCTGGTGGCCCTGGTGCTGCAGGGCCGCAAGCATGTCGCCATGGGCGCCAGCACCTTCGATCTCCATCCCGGCGAGTCGCTGCTGATCACCGCAGACGTGCCGACGGTCAGCCAGATCACCGAGGCCAATCTGGCTAGGCCGTATATCTCCATCTTCTTTGAGATCGATGCCGCCGTGGTGGCTGAGCTGGTCACGGAAACATGAACTCGCAAGGACTGGCAGGACAGCATCGCTGGCCTCGAAGATCACCACACTTCGAGAGGCCAAGACTGACACCGTGGTCGAAGAGGGCGCCGAGCGTCGTGGTCTTGGTGGAATAGGTCTTTCGCGCAGGCTGTCCCACTTCCAGTCAGGGATGGCGAAGCGCTTCCCATCGACCCAGAACTCGAACAGGTGATCGTTCGCGAACGGCATGGCGACCTGGACGATGTCGTGCAAGGTTTTGAGCTAGGAGATGAGCGGCACCCAGACGGCGGGCTGCCTGTCGTCGACTTCAATCTTCAATCAACCACAGGTTTGTGATTGCAATTGCCGACTAGGTCGACAGCGAAGGTCCTACAAAACTGGTCATTCCGAAAATCGGATCACAACCTGTTCATTTGCTGACGAAAGAGAATCACTGCGTGGTTGCAACAATAAGGCTGCGCCTTTGACCGCGCTATCATTCCACTTTGGGGTACGGTAATCGTCAAAAGGTCGGTTGATAGCCAATTGCTGCAATTTGATATCAAGCATCTCAAGTTCCTGATCGCGGCGGCAGACCACGGCTCCTTCCGCAAAGCGGCCGCAGCTCTGAAAGTGCAAGAATCGGCGATCAGCCGCCGTATTCGAGACATCGAAGATCAGATTGGCGCATCTCTGTTTCTGCGGCGACCAGATGGTATAAGCCTGACCTTGGCGGGTCAGCGATTTCTCCACCGAGTTCGCCAGGCGCTCGCACACCTTCGGGAAGGCGCTCATGAAGTTGCTACGATCGGCCGTGCCGAACATGGGCATATTAAAGTTGGCCTGTTCTCGACCCTTGCATCCGGCTTCTTGTCTGCCCTGTTTCGCCGATATGATGAGGAACACGCGGGCGTTCACGTCGATTTCGTTGAAGGTGAAGCAACCGATCACGCAAAGGCTATTCGCGAACTCGATCTGGACGTGGCCTTCGTGATCGGCAATTCGGTCTGGCCCGAATGCGATGCGGCCCTTCTCTGGTCTGAACGCATCTTCGCTGCACTGCCTGAGGATCATGATCTTGCGGGAGAAGCCGAGCTGATATGGGACCAGCTCGCCGATCAAGACTTCATCGTACGTGACACCGGGCCGGGCAGGCAGATCAAGGACTACATCGTCCGCCGGGTGCACGAGATCGACGCCGACGCCGATGTCGAGATTCAAAGGGTCGGGCGGTCCAATATCCTGAACCTCGTCGCACTAGGGCGAGGCATTACGCTCGTCAGCGAATCCGAGAGTGCGATCATCGTTCCAAGGGTCGCCTACCGGCCCGTCCATGGCGAGTGGGTGCCGTTCTCCGCAGTTTGGAATCCTAGGAACGACAACCCGGCGTTTCGGACACTGCTCAGCCTTGCTAGGTCGATGGCTCGCCCGGCTGGCGTGGCGGGAGGACCTCCGCCATAACTTTTGCCCGCCTCGCCTTGGCAAATCCACGATCCGTGGCGATGAACCGCTCCAACATCGGCACGATCAGACGAATGGGATCGGCGACAGGCTGACCCGCCTCGCGGCCGAGGATTTCGGCATAGGCGACAAGATCCCGTTGCAGGTTGGCGGGCAGTTCCACCGTCACCTTGACCGGCTTGTCGTCGGCGATGGGGCCGAGCTTCAGCTTGGTCATGGTGTCGCTCCATAGGGTTCGAGGACGAGATCGCGGGTGACGACGACACGAACGGGGAAGCCCGGCCGGATGGTGAGGGTCGGCGCAATGTCGAGTTGCCGGCCGACGAGTTGCCGGCCGACCTGGCTGACGCCGTCGGATGCGCCCTGACGAATGGCGCGGGCGATGTCGCTCTCGTCGCCCTCGGAGCCTGCTTGGGAGCCGACGCTAAGCAGTGTCGAGAGGGCCGCGGCCCTGGCGAGATCCCACCAGTGATGATCGACACCATCCTCCAATCCGGCATAGCCTTCGGCGTCGGCGCCGGGCTGGCGCTCCAGCGCGATCGAGCGGCCGTTCGGCAGGATGAGACGGTTCCACACCAGCAGCACGCGGCGCTGACCGAAGCCGACTCCGTTGTCGTACTGGCCGATTAGCCGTGCCCCTTGCGGCACGAGCAGGATGCGGCCGGTCGGGCTGTCATAGACGTTCTCCGTCACCTGGGCAGTGATCTGTCCGGGTAGATCGGAGCGGATGCCGGTGATGAGGGCTGCCGGAATGACCGCGCCGGCCTGAAGCACATTCGGCGATGCCGGAGCGGCGACGCGATCGGGCGCGACGGTGCGATTGTCGGGCGCCTGGTTGAGGAAGGCGAGTTGCCGGTCCTGCGCAGTCGGGGGGACGGGTTGCGGCGCAAGGCCGAGGCTGGTCAGGTCCGGGAGGGCCGGCGCGATGTTGGCGGTGCTCGCTGCCGGCGGCGCGGCATTGCGGGTCTCGGTCGAAGCGAACAGGCGTGCCGTGCGCGCGGCCTCCAGTTCCTGAAGCCGCCGCTGTTCTTCGGCGCTCACACCCGGCTGAACCGGATTGGCTGAAATCCCGACCGTCGGCGTCGGCACCGGCTGGCCGCGGTTCTGCACTTCGAGCATCGGGCGGCCGAGGTCGCCGGGCAACGGCGGGCCAAGAACCGGGCCGGTATAATCCTTGGGGAGGCCATTGAGGCCGTCCGGCGTCGTCCTGTTGTCGATGGAATAGAGTTCTTCATTCCGGCCTCCGCCATGCTGGGTCTGGAGCGCATAGATCAGCGCACCGCCGACGCCGATGCTGGCGACGAGACCAAGGCCGGCGAGCACCTTGCGTGAGAGGCGTGTGACGCGCGGCGGCTCGGGGCGCAGCCGCATCGGCGCGACCGGCTCTCCGGTGAGCGGCCGGGCATCATCGTCTGCTTCCTGCGGACTCGGGGCCTCGGGCTTCCCACCCTGGGGATCGACCACGCTCATGACGATGGCCTTCCGTCCGTACGGGTGACCCGAACGCGCTTCTGATCTTTCGTCGCGCCGAAGCGAAGTTCAGCGGCCGCGAACAGCCGGTCCACGATCATGTAGTTGCCGCGCACGCGGTAATTGACGAGTTCGGCGGTCTTGCCTTCGGGGCCGACGACGAACAGCGGCGGCATCTCGCCCTGACCGATGCCGCGCGGGAACTCGATGAACACCTGCCGGCCATCATCGAAGGCGCGAAGCGGTCGCCATGGTGCACGGTCGCCGATGATCTCGTAGCGGAAATTGACCTTCGACAGATCGACGCCGCCGGCAACAGGCTGCGCCGCCTGGGCTTCCGCATTCTGGCGGCGGAGCGCGATCAGCTGGTCCTGCGGATATTGCCAGGACACCGAGGCCATATAGGTCTTCTCGGTCGAGCGCAGTTCCATGTGATAGGTGCGCAGATTGGTGTTGATGATGAGATTGGTCATCAGCTCGGCGCGGGTCGGCTTCACCAGGATATGAGCCTGCTGGGTCGCGCCGGAACCGCTGAGCGTATCTCCGATGATCCAACGCACGGTATCGCCGGCGGCGACCGGACCGGATCCTACCAGCGTTTCGCCCGGCTGGAGGGCTATGTCGGTGATCTGGCCGACGGCGGTATAGACCTGATAGAGCGCGCCGCCGGTATAGGGATAGACTTGCATCGCGTTGATGAACCCGTCGCGGACGGGCTGGATGCGAGCAGCGGCATTGGCCTGATTGACCCGCGCGGCGGGATCGGTCAGCTCCGGCGACTGGCGCGAACGTCCTACCGGCTTCAGCTGGCCGGGCAGCGGCAAAGGCTTCGGCAGTTCGACGACCGTAACAGGTGCTGGCGGATCGACTATCTGCAGCGCGGGCGCCGCATCGTCATAGGCGATCTCGGGTGGCTTTCGTGTCGTGGCGCAGCCAGCAAGCGCCGTTGCGGAAAGCAGCAAAACCGTGAACGCGGCTTTACGGAAAGCAGGCTTTCCGGCTTTGCGCATCGGCGGCACGGCGTGAAGATGGTTCGCCGGATGTCCGACGGTCGGATGAGACGGCCGGATCATTGTCCAAGCTCCCTAGACCAGTTGATGGCGTTGACGTAGATGCCGAGCGGATTAGCCCGGAGCTTTTCCGCATCGTGCGGGACCTGCACGACGATGGTGAGGATGGCGCTCCAGCGTTCGGTGCTGGCGAGCGAACCGTCCTGATAGCGCCGCTCGACCCAGGCGACGCGGAAGCTGTCGGCCGATGCGCGTATCACCGACGAGACTTCGACGGCGATCTGCTGCTTGCCGACCTTGGTGAACGGGTCGTTGGCACGAGCATAGTCGCCCAGCGCCAATGCTCCGCCCTGCGTGGTGAAGTCGTAGGCGCGCAGCCAGTTCTGCCGCACGATGATCGCGTCGGCCGGGATCGAACGGACCTGTTCGATGAAGCGCGCGAGATGGAACGCGATCTGCGGATCGGTCGCGCGATAGTCCGCGACGGCAGGCGCGACGGCCTGTGCTTGGCCGAGCTTATCGACCTGCACAACCCAGGGCACGATCGACCCGCTGGCCGACTGCCACGCCAAAGCGGCGGAGAGGCCCGCCGACAAAGCGAGCGAGCCGAAGGCCATCAGCCGCCAGTTCTTCGCCTGGACGCGGGCCGAGCCGATCCGCTCGTCCCAGACTTGGGCGGCTCGCTGGTAGGGCGTCTCGGGTTGCGGTGTCTTGCCGTAATGGGTGGAGGGTCGGTTGAAGAGGCTCATGGTCAGTCACTTTCGGAAAGATTGACGGAAGACCCACCGCCATGGCTGTCGCCGGATTTGACGGCGTGGGCGGCGGCCTGGACGCCGTGTGTCATCTGCTGGCTGCGCTTCATGCGTTTGGCCCAGGCAGGTGGGCCATCGGCGGCGGATGAGGATGAGGCAGGAGTAGTGGCCGCGTCAGCGCCGGCAGCCTCTACACCAATGGCGCCGCCTGTCGCCTCGAAGGCGGCGCGCGCACCGGACTGGTAGCTGGACTTGAGGCCGTCGGCGGCTCTGGATGCGGCACGCTTCAAGGGTGATGCGGCAGCCTGCGCGCCGGCGCTGGCGACATTGCCAAGACCGGATGCCACGCCCGATGCGCCGGACTGCCCGACAGCACCGAGGCTGTAAGCGGTCGAGGCTCCGCCAGCGAGCGCGGCCCGGCCACGGGCGGCTGCGGCAGCACCGCCGGCCAGCGCCGCACCACCGGACGCGACAGCGCCAACCGTCGCTGCCCCCGCAGCGACCATGCCGCCTGCGGCAAGACCGGCTCCAACCGCAGCCCCTGCACCAAGCTGCGGGCCGCCGGAGACGAGGCCATTGGCAATGCCGGGTCCGAAGATGCCGAGGCCGAGCAACGACAGGGCCGCGAGCACGATCGCCATGGCGTCGTCGATGGTGGGTGTCGCACCGTTGAAACCGGCGGTGAACTCGGAGAACAGGGTCGAGCCGATGCCAATGACGACGGCGAGCACCAGCACCTTGATGCCGGATGAGATGACGTTGCCGAGCACCCGTTCGGCCATGAAAGCGGATTTGCCGAACAGGCCGAACGGGATCAGCACGAACCCGGCCAATGTCGTCAGCTTGAACTCGATCAGGGTGACGAAGAGCTGGACGGCGAGGACGAAGAAGGCGAGCAGGATCAACGCCCAGGCGAACAGCAGGCAGGCGATCTGGATGAAGTTCTCGAAGAACGAGACCCAGCCCATCAGGTCGGAGATGGAATCGAGCAGCGGGCGACCGGCATCGAGGCCCGTCTGCGCCACCTTGCCGGGGCGCAGCAGGTCGCTGACCGAGAAGCCGGTGCCCGACGCCTTAAGGCCAAGACCCGCAAAGCTCTCGAAGATGATCCGGGCGAGATTGTTCCAGTTGCCGATGATGTAGGCGAAGACGCCAACGAACAGCGTCTTCTTGATGAGGCGGGCGATGATGTCGTCCTCGCCGCCCATCGACCAGAACAGGGCCGCGAGCGTCACATCGATGACGATCAGCGTCGTGGCGATGAACGCCACTTCGGGCTTGAGTAACCCGAAGCCGCTATCGATGTAGCGGGTGAAGACCTCGAGAAAATGGTCGATGACGCCGGTGCCGCCCATGTCAGCGTGCTCCATCTGGTTCGGGCGCGGCGGCCGCCGCCGATGCAGCTTGCTTGCGCCCTGGATCGTCAGACGACGTGGCATCGGCGGGAATGAGCGGCGCCGTTATTGGCGGAGCCGCTGTCAGTGATGTCCCCGGTGACACCTGACCAAGAAAGCGGTCGCGGTTCTCGGCCCATGCCTTCAGACAGGCGGGATCGCGCGTAGCGGCTTCGCCGATGTCGCGGCAATGGCGCAGCGACGCCCGCAACGGATCTGCGGGGCGGTTGTGGTCCCGGTCGAGGATGCGGACCGCGGGCGCGTCGGGCGTCCGGGTCCGTTCGACCACCTTCAAGGTGATGCCAGTGCCGACGAAAACGACGGCACCGAGGCGGGCGAGCATCTTGCCGTCCATGACCACGCTCAGTTGCTGCCGTAGAACATCTTGGCCGAACCCGGCTGATAGCCCGTGCCCGGCGTCAGGAAGCGGCGCCGCTGCTCGCGTCCCTGTTCGGCCGCCGCGGCGCGCTCGGCATCGGTCAGCGCGTCCGCTCGGCCGTTCGCCGCGACGACGGCGGTCAGATCGGCGAGCTGCTGCGCCTGAAGCGCCAGAAGCTGGTTGCCGGCCTGGGTTGCCTGGAGCGCGCCGGTCGCCGCCTGGCTTGATCCGACCAACGCTGACATTTGCGCCCGGTTGGTGTCGATATTGCCGACGACCCCGGCCTGGACCTTCATCGCGTCCTGCAAGCCGCCAACGGTGTTCTGCCAGCGCGATCGGGCGTCCGCGATCAGTTGACCATCGGAGGTCGACGTTGAGACGTTGCCATATTGCTGCTGGAAGGCGCGATCGATCTGCTGAACGTCATAGGCGATGTTCTGCGCCTGGCTCAGAAGCTGCTGGGTGCGCTGGACCGACTGCTGCAGTTGCTGGAGCGACGAATAGGGCAGGCTCGCCAGATTGCGCGCCTGATTGATCAGCGACTGCGCCTCGTTCTGCAGCGAGGTGATCTGGTTGGTGATCTGCTCGAGCGAGCGCGCCGCCGTCAGCACGTTCTGCGCATAGTTCGACGGGTCGAACACGATGATGGCGTGAGCGGGGGTCGCTAACATCGGCATGACAACGACTGGGGCGATCAGCAACGCGGCCGCGAGCCGCGCCGCAGCGGTGCGGCGAAGATTCATTTGGATGTCTCCAGATTGGTGAGGCTGGGAATGAGGTCGGCGGCCCAACTGAGCCCGCGATGGCGCAGCCAGGCGGCGAGGAAGCCGTTCGCGCCATGCTCGGCGACGATCTTCGCAATGGCGGCCTGATCTGTCTTCGAGGACGCGGCGCAAAGCGCCAGCGCCACGTCGGACAGGCCCAATTCGAACAGCCGGTTGCCGCGCCGCGACTGGCAGTAATAGTCGCGCTTGGGCATGGCGCCGGCGAGGATCTCTATCTGGCGGTCGTTGAGACCGAACCGCCTGTAGATGGCGGTGATCTGCGGCTCGATCGCGCGCTCATTGGGGAGCAGCAGCCGGGTCTGGCAGCTCTCGATGATCGCCGGTGCAATCGCCGAACCGTCGATGTCCGACAGCGACTGCGTGGCGAAAATGACCGATGCGTTCTTCTTGCGCAGCGTCTTCAGCCATTCCCGCAGCTGGCCGGAGAAGCCCTCGTCGTCGAGCGCCAGCCAGCCTTCATCGATGATGATAAGCGTCGGACGTCCGTCGAGCCGATCCTCGATACGGTGAAACAGATAGGCGAGCACGGCGGGCGCGGCGTCGGCTCCGATCAAGCCCTCGGTCTCGAAGGCCTGAACCGTCGCGGTGCCGAGCCGTTCGCCCTCGGCGTCGAGCAAGCGGCCCCATGCGCCGCCGATGCAATAGGGGCGCAGGGCCTGTTTGAGGTCGTTGGACTGGAGCAGGACGCATAGGCCGGTGATGGTGCGTTCCGCGACCGGGGCACTGCTGAGAGAGGTTAGCGCCGTCCAGATATGCTCTTTCACCTCCGGCGTGATTGGCACGCCCTCACGTATCAGGACGGCGACGATCCAGTCGGCCGCCCAGGCGCGCTCAGTGGCGACATCGACACGCGCCAGCGGCTGGAGGGATACGCTGTCGTCACTGCCTTCGGTCAGCCCACCGCCGAGATCATGCCAATCGCCGCCCATGGCGAGGGCGGCGGCCCGGATCGATCCGCCGAAATCGAAGGCGAAGACCTGCGCACCGGCATAGCGGCGGAACTGCAACGCCGTCAGCGCGAGCAGCACGGATTTGCCTGCACCTGTCGGGCCGACGATCAGTGTGTGACCGACATCACCGACATGGAGGGAAAACCGGAACGGAGTAGAGCCTTCGGTCTTGCCGAACAGCAGTGGGGGCGCCGCAAAATGCTCGTCCCGCGCCTCGCCCGCCCATACCGCCGATAGCGGGATCATGTGGGCGAGATTGAGCGTCGAGATCGGCGGCTGCCGGACATTGGCGTAGACGTGCCCCGGCAGGCTGCCGAGCCAGGCGTCCACCGCGTTGATGGTCTCGGCCATCGCCGTGAAATCGCGGCCCTGGATGACCTTCTCGACCAGCCGCAGCTTCTCGTCGGCGATACGCGCATCGGTATCCCACACCGTCACCGTCGCGGTCACATAGGCGACACCGGCATAGTCCGCACCGAGCTCCTGCAAAGCGAGATCTGCGTCCGCCGCCTTGTTCGAGGCATCGGTATCGACCAGGGCCGACGCCTCGTTGGTCATCACCTCCTTCAGGATCGCCGCGACCGATTTGCGCTTGGCGAACCATTGACGGCGGATCTTGGTCAGCAGCTTGGTGGCATCCGTCTTGTCGAGCAGGATGGCGCGGGTGGACCAGCGATAGGGGAAAGCCTGCCGGTTCAGCTCGTCGAGCAGTCCGGGCGTGGTCGAGGTCGGGAAACCGGTGATGGTGAGGACGCGCAGATGCGCGGAACCCAATCGCGGCTCGAGACCGCCCGTGAGTGGTTGGTCGGCGACGAGCGCGTCGAGATAAACAGGCGTCTCGGGGACGCGGACGCGGTGACGTTTGGTCGATACGCAGGTATGCAGATAGGTCAGTGTCTCGGCGTCATCGAGCCAGACGCATTCGGGCATAAAACCTTCGACCAGATGCAGCACGCGGTCGGTGTGATCGACAAAGCCCGTGAGCATCTCGCGCCCATCGACGCCGGAGCGCTCGCGGCCCTCGTACAGCCAGGTCTCGGCGCGCGCCACGTCGTCGGCGGGTGGCAGGTAACAAAAGGTCAGGAAGTAGCTGGACTCGAAATGGCTTCCGGCCTCCTCGAAGTCGGCCTTGCGCTCGGCATCGACCAGCGCTGATGCGGCATCAGGAAAACGGCTAGATGGATAGGACGCGGCCTCATGACGCTGCGCTTCGACGAATATCGCCCATCCCGATCCGAGACGGCGGAAGGCGTTGTTCAATCGCCCGGCGACCGCGACCAGTTCGGCGGTCACCGCCGAATCCAGATCGGGACCACGGAAGCGCGCGGTGCGCTGGAAGCTGCCATCCTTGTTGAGGACGACGCCGGGGCCGACCAGCGCGACCCACGGCAGGAAGTCGGCGAGACGGGTGGCAGTGCGGCGATACTCTGCGAGGTTCATCATGTTATCGGCCTCCTCAAACGCCGAGATGGCCGGGGATGCGCAGATGGCGGCGCACCACATCGACGAACATCGGATCGCGCTTGGCTGCCCAGACTGCCGCGAGATGGCCGATCGCCCAGATGGCCAGGCCGACCAGCCAAAGGCGTAACCCTAGGCCGAGCGCCGCCGCCAGCGTGCCGTTGAGGATGGCGAGGCCACGCGGCGCGCCGCCGAGCAGAATATGCTCGGTCAGCGCCCGGTGGACCGGCACGGCATAACCCGGCACCTCGGCCTGTTGACGTGCTGCCAGCCATTCGCTCGTGCTCATGGCGTTCCTCTCTCGCGAGGCTCCACTGGAGCCTCGCGTGTCCCTTCGGGCCACCGTTCGTCACCCATCAGACCAGCGCCCCGCCGCCGAAGGAGAAGAACGACAGGAAGAAGCTCGACGCAGCGAAGGCGATCGACAGGCCGAAGACGATCTGGATCAGACGGCGGAAGCCGCCGGAGGTGTCGCCGAAGGCCAGAGCCAGGCCGGTCGAGATGATGACGATCACGGCGATGATTTTGGCGACCGGCCCTTCGATCGACTGGAGGATGGATTGCAGCGGCGCTTCCCACGGCATGGACGAGCCCGAGGCATGGGCGGCAGGCGCGTTCATCACGCCGATGACGGCGACCGAGACCATCATGGTCAGATGGCGGCGGATATGACGAAGGGAACGGATCATGCGGGATCTCCAGTTGGGTTGAGGTTGAGGACGGGCTGGATGTCGCCGCCGTCACTGACGGCCGGCATAACGCGGTAGTCGCCGTCGGGACCGAGGCCCTCGACGCGCGCGAGTTCGACAAGCCGGCGCTGCGCGCCGCGCCCGGCGAGCACGGCGACGAGATCGATGGTCTCGGCGATCAGCGCGCGGGGCACGGTGACGACGGCTTCCTGAATGAGCTGTTCGAGGCGGCGGATCGCGCCGATCGCGCTGCCGGCGTGGATGGTGCCGACGCCGCCGGGATGGCCAGTGCCCCAGGCCTTCAGGAGGTCCAGCGCCTCGGGTCCGCGCACCTCGCCGATCGGGATTCGGTCGGGGCGCAGGCGCAGCGCTGAGCGGACGAGATCGGAGAGCGAGGCGACGCCGTCCTTGGTGCGCATGGCGACGAGGTTCGGTGCGGCGCATTGCAGCTCCCGGGTATCCTCGATGAGGACGACGCGATCGGATGTCTTGGCCACCTCGGCCAGGAGCGCGTTGGTCAGCGTCGTCTTGCCGGTGGACGTTCCGCCCGCGACGAGGATGTTGGCGCGCGAGGCGACGGCTGATCGAAGCGCTTCGGCCTGGCCTGCCGATATGATCCCGGCGGCGACATAATCGTCGAGCGTGAACACGGCGACGGCGGGCTTGCGGATGGCGAAGGCAGGCGCGGCCACGACCGGCGGCAGCAGACCCTCGAACCGCTCACCGGTCTCTGGCAGTTCCGCCGAGACGCGAGGCGCACCCGCATGGACTTCGGCTTCGACATGGTGGGCGACCAGGCGCACGATGCGTTCGCCGTCGGCCGGGGCCAGCCGCTCGCCCGTGTCGGACAGTCCGTCCGACAACCGGTCGATCCAGAGCCGACCGTCCGGGTTCAGCATCACCTCGACGATCGCGGGGTCTTCCAAAAACCGCGCGATCGCCGGTCCGAGGGCCGTGCGCAGCATGCGGGCGCCGCGAAGGATCGCCTCCGATTTCTGGTGAGCTGCCGCCACGTCGTCCCCGTTCTCATGAGCGACCGCGAGCGGCCCTGGATCGGGGATGAGTAGAAGAGGCAGAAATCATGGCCTGACAACAACCGTCATGTGGTCGTCGTACTGTGGCGCACAAATACAGGAAAGCGGCGGGGTGCTGGTATTGGCCTACGTGTCTGCGGTTGCCCGAGGCGGAGCCTCGGTCATTGCCGTCGCGGCGTCTGAGCCGCCAGTCCGCTCATGACCCATGCCTGCCCCTCGATCGCTCTTTCAGCGACGTCTGCTGTCGCCCTCATGCACGAACCCGCTTCGCGGGAGGGGCGCCTTGCCCTGAGATGGCTTAGTATTTGTAGCCTTTGAGCAGGTAGCGGCGGGCGAGCCGACCATGGAGTTCCCTTCAACGAGAGGAACTCGCCATGGCTACCCCGTCGACCGATGCACCCGTTTCGCCGCTTCGCCAGCGCATGCAGCACGACATGCTCATGCGGGGCCTCGGCTCTCACACGCAGCAGGACTATATTCGTCATATCCGGTGCTTTGCCGCGTTCCCCGGCCGCTCACCCGACACCGCGACGCCGGAGGATATCCGCCACTTCCAGCTGGATCAGCATGAGAACGGCGTTGGACCTGCGACCATCAACGGCACTGTCTCAGCGCTGCGGTTCCTGTTTCTGGTGACACTGCAGTGCCGGGATCTGTCGCGCGCTCTGGTGATCACCCGCTATCACCGCAAACTGCCAGATGTGCTCAGCGTTGAGGAGGCGGGGCGGCTGCTCGAAGCCGCACCTGGCCTCAAGTACAAGGCAGCGCTCGGCGTCGTCTATGGCGCAGGCCTGCGCGTGTCCGAGGTCGCGCACCTCAAGATTGATGACGTCGACTCTGCGCGCATGCTGCTCCGTGTCGAGCAGGGCAAGGGCCGCAAGGATCGCAACGCGATGCTCTCGCCGCAGCTCCTGGAACTGCTGCGGCTGTGGTAGCGCGAAGGCAGGCGGCGCGGGGTCATGCTTCCGTATGGCTGGCTGTTCCCCGGCCGCAGCCGCACCGATCCGATCTCGTCGCGGCAACTGCATCGCGCGGTCCAGGAGGCCGCCGAGGTCGCGGGTATCCGCAAGCGCGTCAGCCCGCACACGCTGCGTCACAGCTTCGCCACTCACCTGCTCGAACAGGATGTCGACATCCGCGTCATCCAGGTGCTGCTCGGCCACAGCAAGCTTGAGACGACCGCGCTCTACGCCAAGGTCTCGACCCGGACGATCCACGCTGTCACCGGGCCGCTCGACCGGCTGATGGCGCTGATGGAGGGCAAGACGCCGCCCGGCTGAGCCGTGCGCGCCTCGGTCGAGGTCGCCGACATCTTCCGCGTAGCAGGGCCTGCGTATCGGGCCGCCCATGCCGGGCACCTGAGCCTCGCCCAGCTCAAGGTCATGTCGGCGATCGAGAACTGCCGCACCGCGGCTCTCGGCGGTCACGTCGAAGCCTGCAAGGACTGCGGCCAGTGGCGCATTGCCTACAACTCCTGCCGTAACCGGCACTGCCCGAAGTGCCAGGGCGCGGCGGCGCGGACGTGGCTGGCCGAGCGCGAGGCGGACTTGCTGCCGGTCGGCTACTTCCACGTCGTGTTCACCCTGCCGGCCGAGATCGCCGATATCGCGTTCCAGAACAAGGCGCTGGTCTACGACCTGCTGTTCCGGGCGGCGTCGGAGACGATGCTGACGATCGCCGCCGATCCGAAGCATCTCGGCGCACGCATCGGCATCACCGCCGTGTTCCACACCTGGGGATCGGCGATGACCCGCCATCCGCACGTGCACATGATCGTGCCGGGCGGCGGCATCGCAAAGGACGGAAGCCGATGGATCGCGTCGCGGCCGGCCTTCCTGCTTCCGGTGCGCGTGCTCGGCAAGCTGTTCCGACGGCTCTTCCTCACGCGGCTGCTCGCGCTGCGCGAGGCCGGGCGGCTCGGCTTCTTCGGACCGATGGCACACCTCGCCGAGCGGCGGGCATTCCTGCGCCACCTTGCTCCCGTCCGGACGAAGCGCTGGGTCGTCTACGCCAAGGCGCCCTTCGCGGGACCCGAGGCAGTGCTCGCCTATCTGTCGCGCTACACCCACCGGGTGGCGATCTCGAACAGCCGCTTGACCTCGTTCGACCAGGGCGGCGTCACCTTCCGCTACAAGGATTCTCGCCGCAACGGCGCGGACCGGCAGCAGATGATGACGCTCGCGGCCGACGAGTTCATCCGCCGCTTCCTGATCCATGTCCTGCCACGCGGGTTCCACCGCATCCGCCATTACGGCCTGCTCGCCGGCTCCGCCTGCAAGGCCAGTCTTGCGCTCGCCCGTGAGCTCCTGGATGTCGCCGCGCAGCCCGATGGCGACACACCGGGCACACCGGACTACTTCCGCCCGCCATGCCCCTGCTGTGGCGGACGCATGATCGTCATCGAGACGTTCGAGCGATGGAACCAGCCGCGCGGACCGCCGCACGGATCGGCAACAAGCCGGGAGACCGCTCCATGACCCGGCATGGCATGGTAGAGCCTTCAGCCGCCAGCGCCCCGCCTGCGACAACGGACAAACGCGCCTCTATGGTGAATATCGTCGCCCAAAGGGTCGCGACGAGCCACGTGCAGAGCCGGACAAACCGCGCCGAGGCGCAACGAAGCGGCCTGTTCGCATTCATCCCCGCGCTTTCCAGCGGCGGTCGCGCCATCGACGACACCGGCCGCAGTCCTAAATCCCCATAGCCATCGACTTGTGGCCCGCGGGTTCCTGCATGAGAGGCTTTCGTACGCCTGCCGGCACCCGAACCCCTTCACCATTCCGGACATTACAGCGGGATGAACCGTTTCCTCATAACGGACGTTTATCTTATGGCTCCAAACTCAATTCTCTCTTCGCTGAGTTCTGCGCAAACCTAAAGGGCCTCGCATATCGCGAAAATCGACCCAATACCCCAGCGTCGACTCATTGAACTGGGCTGTCGCAACCTCCGGATCAGACATTCTAAATGCGCACTCTATGGTCGCCTGCGAATTATCCGACTCGTGTATCGATCCATCCGCGCGTCTGCTCAAGAACCTCGTCTGACAATTGAGGACCGTCGACCGCTCTGGCCAGGATGACTGCCCCCACCATCGCGGCCCAGATTCCGATCGCTGCACGGCGCTTGTCGGCTGCGCCCTGCTCCGGAAGTGCTTGTTCGATACGCGCGATCTGCGCGCGCAATCCTTCGGTCATGGCAGCCTTCGCGGCCGGCGTCTGGTGGCGGATGGCGGCGGCGAGACCCGCCGTCGGGCATCCATTGTCGGGATTATCCCGGTGACGAGGCGCCAGATAGGAGCGAACGAAATCACTGAACTGGCCGTCTCCGAAACTGTCTGCCGCGAGCGCATGCGCCAGCGTCTGCGCCACCAGATCGTCCTTTGAGCCGAAGTGTCCATAGAAGCCCCCATGGGTCAGGCCGGCAGCCTTCATGACCTCGGCGACACTGACCGCATCGAACCCCTTGTCCTTAAACAACCGGCTGGCGACGTCCAAAATCCGGCGACGGTTCTCTGCCATTTGTTCTCGGCTGACCTTCATTTTCAGAACCCTCCGCAACGCCCGTTGACATTTACATGATGGCAATCATATTTAAGTCCAATCATGATAACCATCATGAATATAGGGTCGGTTACAGAAAAGAGCAATCCGATGAGCCAAGTTTCCGCAGTCCTGATTACCGGCGCCTCCACGGGTATTGGTGCCACCTATGCCGCGCGGTTTGCTCGACGCGGACATGACCTCGTACTGGTCGCACGAGACGTGGTTCGTATGAACGCGCTTGCGAACCGTCTGCGCCAGGAAACCGGCGTAACGATCGATATCCTTCCCGCCGATCTCACCCACTCGGCGGATCTTGCCAAGGTCGAGACCAGGCTGCGTGACGATGCGCGCATCGGCGTGCTCGTCAACAATGCCGGAACGGCGATCGGCGGAACCTTCATCGACCAGAGCGTCGATGACATGACAAAACTCGTTACGCTCAACGCCACCGCACTCGTCCGGCTTGCCGGTGCAATTGCTCCGCGTCTGGCCAAGACCGGTGAGGGAGCGATCGTCAATATCGGTTCGGTAGTTGGTCTTGCGCCGGAATTCGGCATGACGGTCTACGGCGCGACGAAGGCCTTCGTGTTGTTCCTGTCGCAGGGCCTTGCACAGGAACTCGGGCCCAAAGGCGTCTACGTCCAGGCCGTGCTTCCTGCCACCACCCGGACCGAGATCTGGGATCACGTCGGCGCCGACGTGAATGCCATGAGCAATGTCATGGAAGTGAGCGATCTGGTGGATGCGGCCCTGGTCGGGTTCGACCGTCGCGAACCGGTGACCATCCCGCCGCTGCATGATGCCGGCCAGTGGGACGCCTTCGATGGTGCGCGCAAGGCCATGCTCGGCAACCTCGTCAACGCGCTCCCCGCCGAACGCTATCGCACGCTTGCCTGAGCATCGCCCAGTCAGCGCGCCAACGCGGCAACAGAAGACACATCACAGGTATCTCATGACCAGTAACCCGCTTTTCAAACCCACCGCCCTCGGCGACATCGCCCTTTCAAACCGGATCGTCATGGCGCCGCTCACGCGCAACCGCGCCGGCGCGGGCTTCGTGCCCGGCGACTTGACCGTCAAGTATTACGCCCAGCGCGCTTCGGCCGGACTGATCATTTCCGAGGCCACCCAGATTTCGCAGCAGGGGCAGGGCTATCAGGACACGCCCGGTATCTATACCCAGACGCAGATCGACGGCTGGCGTAAGGTGACCGCCGCCGTGCACGAGAAGGGCGGACGCATCGTCCTTCAGCTCTGGCATGTCGGTCGCATCAGCCATGTCGACCTGCAGCCCGATCGCGGTCAGCCCGTAGCGCCCTCGGCCATTCGTGCCGCGACCAAGACCTTCGTCAACAATGCCTTCGTCGATGTGTCCGAACCTCGCACCCTGGAGATCGATGAACTCGCCGGCATCGTCAACGACTTCCGCAAGGCGGCAGCCAATGCCATCGAAGCCGGTTTCGATGGTGTTGAGGTTCACGGGGCTAATGGCTATCTGCTCGAGCAATTCGCCAAGGACGGCGCGAATGTCCGGACGGACGCCTATGGCGGCTCCGTGGAAAATCGCGCGCGTCTGATGCTGGAAGTGACTGCGGCGGTGGCGCAGGAAATCGGCGCTGAGCGCACCGGCATCCGGATTTCGCCGGTCTCGCCCGCCAACGGCATTTCCTGTAGCGATCCCCAGGCGCAGTACGATTATATCGTCGATCATCTCGATGCGCTCGGCATTGCCTACATTCATGTGGTCGAAGGCGCGACCGGCGGTCCGCGCGACATCGCGCCCTTCGATTATGCATCGCTACGCCGCCGCTTCAGCAAGACTTACATCGCCAACAATGGCTATGATCTCGAGCTTGCGACATCGCATCTGGCCGATGGCAAGGCGGATCTGATCGCCTTCGGACGCCCGTTCATCGCCAATCCGGATCTCGTGGAGCGGCTGCAAAGCGGCGCGACGCTGGCTGAGATCAATCCGGCGACGATCTATGGCGGCGGCGCTGCCGGCTATACCGATTATCCCCGCTTCACCGAGACTTCCGGCAGTTGAGCCATCAAGGGCCGCACTTCGGTGCGGCTCCTCTGATGCCGATCATCGTCAATCAGTTCCTAAGGCTCAGCGGCCGGTGTCGCGCGCCAGATCGAGAAGAAAACCCATGGCGACCTTATCACCCAAAGGACAGAAGACTGCATTCGTGACCGGCGCGTCGAGCGGTATCGGCAAGGCGGCAGCATTGGCGCTCAGCGGCGCGGGTTACCGGGTGATTGGCACCAGCCGCAAGGCGGCACCCGGCGAAATCCGTGACGGCATCCGGATGATCACTTGCGACGTGGTCTCCGACACCTCCGTTGCTGCCGCCGTGGCGCTGGCCCATTCAGAACTCGGCCGCATCGACCTCCTCGTCAACAATGCCGGCTATGCCGTATCCGGCGCCGCGGAGGAGAGCTCGACCGAGCAGGTTCGTGCGCTGTTCGATACCAACTTCCTGGGCGTCGTGCGGGTGACGAACGCGGTCCTTCCGATCATGCGCCATCAGGGCGGGGGGCGGATCCTGAACATCGGCTCGGTTGTGGGGCTCATCCCCGGTCCGTTCGGCGCCTATTACACGGCGAGCAAGCACGCGATCGAGGGTTATTCCGAATCCCTGGACCATGAGGTGCGGTCGTTCGGCATCCGGGTCGCCGTCATCGAGCCATGGGCGACGAAGACGTCCATCGAAGCCAACTCACCGCAAGGCGACCGTCCTGTTGCGGCTTATCGCAAGACATTCGCCCGGTACCAGGCAGCCTTCAATGCAGCGATGGCCGTCGGCGACACCGCAGATGATGTCGCGGCGACCATCCTGGCCGCGGCCCAGGCCCGGGAGCTGCGACTTCGCTACCCCTCGGGCAAGGCTGCCCGACAGACCTCGTTTGCCCGACGTTTCCTCCCGCGTGCGCTGTTCGATCGGGTGCTGCGCAAGCAGTTCAACATCGCCTGAGCGCGCCTTCTCCCTTCAGCCCGCGCGGGCAAAGAGCAGGCCCATCATGACAGGTACATTCGTTAAGACGGCATCGACGCCCTGCTACCGCGACGCTCCCAATCGCTTCGTCGCCGTGGACGACATCCGCTTTGCCGATCGCGAGCTTGGTCCGCGCAGCGAGGTGCAGCTCATCTTGCTCAATCACTGGGGCGCGGTGCTGGACAATTTCGATCCGATGATTATCGACGGACTTGCCGCCTCCCATCACGTCGTCGCGCTGGACTATCGGGGGATCGGACTTTCCGGCGGATCGGCTCCGCTGACCATAGACGAGATGGCACGCGATGTGATGGCCGTCATCAGCAAGCTTGGTTTTGCCAAGGTCGATCTGATGGGTTTCTCGCTGGGTGGCTTCGTGGCGCAGGATATTGCCCTCAAAGCCCCCGCTCTGGTGCGCAAGCTGATCCTGACCGGCACGGGCCCCGCGGGTGGAGCAGGTATTGAACGGGTCGGAGCCATCTCCTGGCCCTTGATCCTCAAGGGCATGCTGACGCTGCGTGATCCGAAGGCCTATTTGTTTTTCACCTCGACCGCCAAGGGCCGTCGCGCGGCAATGGACTTCCTGGCCCGCCTGAAAGAGCGCACGATGGACCGAGACAAAGGGCCGACGCCGCGTGCCTTCCTGCGCCAGCTTGCGGCGATCAAGGCCTGGGGTCGTCAGGCACCGCAGGATCTGGGGCTCATCCACATTCCCGTTCTCGTGGCCAACGGGGACAATGACATCATGGTGCCCACATCCAACACCCGGGATTTGGCACGGCGCATCCCGAATGCCGAGCTGGTGATCTACGAGGATGCGGGCCATGGCGGCATATTCCAATACCATTCCGAGTTTGTGCCGAGAGCCCTGGCTTTCCTGGCTGCCTGACTCGATCAAATCTCACACTGGAGAAAACCCGTGAAAGCCTTTGTCGTCGACAAATACGAGAAGAAGGGCGCGCTGCGCCTGGCCGACATGCCCGATCCACAGATCGGTGCCGACGATGTGCTCGTTCGTATCCACGCCACCGCAATCAACCTTTTGGATTCCAAGGTCCGCGACGGCGAATTCAAGCTGTTCCTGCCCTATCGCCCGCCCTTTATTCTCGGTCACGATCTGGCCGGCACCGTCATCCGCGTCGGCGCCAATGTTCGGCAGTTCAAGGCGGGCGACGAGGTCTATGGTCGCCCGCGCGATTTTAGGATCGGTACCTTTGCAGAGATGATTGCGGTTGATTCGGCGGACCTCGCGCTGAAACCGACAAGCCTCTCCATGGAGGAGGCCGCGTCGATCCCGCTGGTCGGACTGACCGCCTGGCAGGCGCTGGTCGAGGTGGGCGAGGTCAAGCCCGGTCAGAAGGTGTTCATCCAGGCCGGTTCCGGCGGTGTCGGTACCTTTGCGATTCAACTGGCTAAACATCTCGGTGCCACCGTGGCAACCACCACCAGCGTCGCAAATGCCGAGCTTGTCAAAAGCCTCGGTGCAGATTTGGTCATCGATTACAAGACGCAGGACTTCGAGCAGATGCTGTCCGGATACGACCTGGTGCTGAACAGCCAGGACGCCAAGACGCTGGCAAAGTCATTGAATGCGCTGAAACCGGGTGGAAAGCTCATCTCGATCTCCGGGCCGCCGGACGTCCCCTTCGCCAAGTCTCTGCGGCTGAACCTGTTCCTGCGCCTTGTGATGCGGATGCTGAGCCGAGGCATTCTGAAGAAGGCAAAGCGTCGGGGCGTCGACTATTCCTTCCTGTTCATGCGCGCAGAAGGGGGGCAATTGCGTGAAATCGCCAAGTTGATCGACGCCGGCGTCCTCCGTCCAGTTGTTGACAAGGTGTTTCCCTTTGCGCGGACGCCAGAGTCCTTGGCTTATGTCGAAACCGGACGCGCCAAGGGGAAGGTTGTTGTTGCCGTTTCGCAATGACCGTCTCGCCAGCCGGCAGGTCGCATTTTTTCAAGGCATCATGTCCGCTTCCATGACTCTTAGGACAGAAGCGGACATTCTCTTTGCGGCCTCAAACCGGTAGTTTATGATAGCCGCTGCGGAGCCGTAGCGACGAACGCCACAGACGCCCGCTTTCCACTACAGCCGGTCATTGGCAGCAGCGTGACGGTCGTCACGCGAACCTCTATTCGTCATTGACAGGTTTGACGTCCTCCGAAATCTCTTGCCGCAATTTCAGCCCTTTCGCCAGCCGCCGCCCGAGCGCAGTCACGAACTGGTCGTAGCGCTCACCAGCCTTGGCGCGGGCCGCGTGTGCCGCCGGTTCGGGCAGAGCCGGCGTCGTGCCGAGCCAGAACTTGATGAACACGGCGAGGCTCTCAACGGCGATGCCGACATCGCGTTCCAGCCGCGTCATCCGACGATCGATTTGATCAAGGCGCTTGGTGACGATGGCCTCGCGCCGCTCGTCAGCATCGGGCGACAGGAAGGATGCGATGGCTGCCTCGGCGATCATGGACTGCGGCTGCTCGCGGCGGGCAGCATAGTCGGCAAGGCTCTTCATCACGGCAGGATCGAGATAGACCGAGATCTGAGCCTTCCTGATGCGACGGACGCTCTTGGGGTCGGGCATAGCTATCAGAGATCCATCCCATCGTTCGGATCGAGCGAGACCTGGCGGGCGACGCCTTGCATGATCCCGGTCATGCGACGGTTGCGCGTGGCGGCATTCTCCATCTCGTCATCACGATCCACGTCGATCTCAAACTCATTCTCGATCGAAGGCTGCGTCTCGATGGGTTTCGCCCGGCTGAGCTCGGGTTGATGGCGACGCTCGGAGTCGGTCGTGTCCTCGTCATCGGAGACCGGGAGCATGGACAGGGTCGCAGCAGCCGCACGTTCCGACTTCGCTGGCAACTGCCGACCGGTCCAGTCATCGGCCCACGCCTCCCTCAGTGCGGTCAGCGCCGGGGGCATCAAGATACGCTCCTTGAACCTAATGTCCTCGTAGTAGCGCGCCTTCTTCGCCCGGATCGGCGGGGTGCCGGCGACCATGACGATCTCGTCTGTGGGCGGCAGTTGCATTACCTCGCCGGGAGTAAGCAACGGTCGGGCGGTCTCCGAGCGCGAGACCATGAGATGGCCGAGCCAAGGCGACAACCGATGGCCGGCATAGTTCTTCATCGCCTTCATCTCGGTGGCGGTGCCGAGCGCATCGGACACGCGTTTGGCCGTTCGCTCGTCATTGGTCGCGAAGCTGACGCGGACATGACAGTTGTCGAGGATGGAGTTGTTCGGGCCGTAGGCCTTCTCGATCTGGTTCAGCGACTGGGCGATCAGGAAGGCCTTCAGGCCATAACCGGCCATGAAGGCGAGCGCGCTCTCGAAGAAGTCGAGCCGGCCGAGCGCCGGAAACTCGTCGAGCATCAGCAGCAGGCGATGACGGTCCGCCTTCGCATTGAGATCTTCGGTCTGGCGTCGCCCGATCTGGTTGAGGATCAGCCGGATCAGCGGCTTGGTCCGGTTGATGTCGGAGGGCGGCACGACGAGGTAGAGCGTGGTTGGGCGTTTTCCGCCGACGATATCGCCGATGCGCCAATCACAATGTCGGGTCAATTCTGCGACGACGGGATCGCGATAGAGGCCGAGGAACGACATGGCGGTGGAGAGCACGCCCGACCGTTCATTGTCGGATTTGTTCAGGAGTTCGCGGGCGGCGCTGGCGATAACGGGATGCGGGCCGGCTTCTCCCAGATGCGCCGTGGTCATCATGGCGGAAAGCGTTGACTCGATCGGGCGCTTCGGATCGGAGAGGAAGGCAGCGACGCCGGCCAGCGTCTTATCTGCCTCTGCGTAAAGCACGTGCAGGATGGCGCCGACCAGCAACGCGTGGCTGGTCTTCTCCCAATGGTTCCGCTTCTCGAGCGAGCCTTCGGGATCGACGAGAATGTCGGCAATGTTCTGGACGTCACGGACCTCCCATTCGCCTCGGCGCACTTCCAGCAGCGGGTTGTAGGCCGAGGACTTCGCATTGGTTGGATCGAACAGCAGCACGCGGCCGTGCCGGGCGCGGAAGCCGGCGGTCAGCTGCCAGTTCTCGCCCTTGATGTCGTGGACGATGGCAGAACCCGGCCAGGTCAGCAGAGAGGGCACGACGAGACCGACACCCTTGCCCGAACGGGTCGGCGCGAAGCACAGCACGTGCTCCGGCCCATCGTGGCGGAGATAGTCGCGTTCGTAGCGGCCGAGCACCACGCCATCGGAACCGAGCAGGCCGGCGGATCTGACTTCTTCCGTCCCGGCCCAGCGCGCCGAGCCGTAGGTTTCTACCTTCTTGGCCTCTCGCGCCCGCCAGACCGACATCCCAATCGCCACAGCGACTGCGAAGAAGCCGCCGGACGCAGCGATGAACGCGCCTTCGGTGAAGATGCTCGGGGCGTAGGCATCATAGGCATACCACCACCAAAAGAACGACGGCGGCAGGTAAAAGGGCCAACTCATCAACGAGAACCACGGCGGCCCAAGCTGCGCCTGAAACCCGAGCATCCAGGCGACATATTCGGTGGCGCCCCAGGTTGTGGCGAGGACGATCAAGACAACTGTAAGAATCTGACCCCAGAGGATCTTTGTGCCGGTCATGGCGGCGGTCCTTTGATGGGAAGGAAGGCTAGAGGCCGAGGCCGCGCTTGCGGCCAAAACTCCAGTCGATGCCGCCGTCACCGCGGGCGACACCAGTAACGTGGCGGCTGAGATGCTTCTCGAGCGAGGGCGTCCACGGCACGAGTTGGAAGCCCATGCCGTCGTCCAGCATGGCGAAGCGGCCAGAAGCGAGCGTCAGGCGCTGGCGATAAGTGCCGGCGACATAGTCACCACTGGCCGCGCGATTGAACGGCTGGCCAGTCTCAGCGGCGAGCTTCTCGCCGACGGCGTCCAGCTCACGGTGACGTAGCGTCTCGATCAGGTTGGTGGCAAAGCTGATGCGCTGCCCCTGCCGCTCGGCGAGGCCCTGCTCGACCAGATGCTCGGCGCGGGCAGACATCGCCCGACTGACCTCGGCGCCGAAGCCGCCATCCGAGAGGGCGACCGGCGCGCGGGCGATGGTCTGGCGATCGAGCCAGGTCGCGCCCGATGCCGTTATTTGCCTGTTGATGTCGAGATCGGAGCGAATGGCGAGGGCGACACGGTGCTGGCCCTTGGCGTCTTCGAACCTACGCAACTCGACGATCGAACCCGGCGCACTGTCACCCGCCGCGGCCAGATCGGGCAGCTTGATGTGATGGGTGCGGCCATCGATACCATCGACGACGGCGTAGGCGGTGCCGCTCAGTTCGTCGTCCAGTCCGCGTGTCATCAGCCGGCCGATGATAGGGGTATCGAGCTGTTCGCCAGCAAGCACATAACTTGCCGAGCCGCGCTCGATGCCTTGCTCGGTCAGAGCGCGGTGCATCCGTTTGATGATGTCACCGCGCTCGCCCAACGCGCGCAGGACCGCCTCAGCCTTGTCGTCGATCATCCATTGGCCAGGGCGAACCTGGCTTGCCAGGCCGAGACCTTCGAGCTTGCGCAGGCGTCCGACCTTCAAGCCATGAAACGCGTCTGGCTGCCGATCGACACGCGGGGCGAGGTCGATAACGCCGGCGTCGTGAGCGTCGCGCAGGAGCTGCCGATCTAATTGGGTCCAGCGCTCGGTATCGATCTGGCGCTCAAGCATGCGGCGAATGTCGAGATCCGTGCGCGGCCCGAGTTCCTGCGTGATGAGATCACGGGCCCGGTCGCGCATGCCCTCCTTGATGTAGTCGCGGGCGATGACGAGGTCCTGGCCATCGTCGCGCACGCCGCGCACGATCAAATGGATATGCGGGTGCTCAGTGTTCCAGTGATCGACGGCGACCCAGTCGAGCCTGGTGCCGAGATCCTTCTCCATTTGCCCGACGAGATCGCGGGTGAAGGATTTGAGGTCGGCCATCTCCAGCGCATCGTCCGGCGAGACGATGAAGCGGAAATGATGCCGGTCCTCTTCACACCGTCCGGCGAACGCACCGGCATCGGCAGTCTCGGTCTCCGACCCGAACAGGCGGGCGTTCTCCCCATCCCGGGTCACGCCCTCGCGGCGCAAATAGGTAAGGTGGGTTCCGAGCGACGCGGTGCGCGCGGAATGGCGGACGACGCGGGCCTTGATGACGGCGCCGCGCGAGCGCGACGTGATCAGGCGGTTCGCCTGGATGCTAGCGCGCTGACCCTGCCCGAAGCGGGAGCGGTTGCCTGCGACGATGCGGCCTGAACGCGACACGCCGCCGCCAGCATTCTTGGCCGCCGCGAGTGCCTGCGCGATGAAGGGCCTCGCGCGCTGGGCGCCGGACGAGCGGACGCGGCCCGGACGAACCCGAAACTCATGCTCATCGGCCATAGTGCGGCCCCCCAATGTGCGGAAGACCTATCAAATCCAGAGGCTTAGGCCTTCTGGGCACATTGAGCCCAGAAGGCGCAAGGTGCGGAGCGCCCCAAAAATCCCTGCAAAAACAACCGACCGACCGAAGCGCAATGTGCGCCCTTTTATCCTGCCTTCGTCCGGTCGTGTTCCCCGTTTCCCACCTCGCAGCACTCACCGATACGCCATAGCCCGAAAGGACACGAGCAACAGCCGACCCCATCATCGGGCGTCTCCAGCCAGAGTTCTCGCGACGAACAGGCCGGCGGAGAGCGGAACGATGGCGGAGACATCGTGCACAGCGGCTGCAGCAGGATCGCCCTCCAATCGACGTTTGCCCGACGCTGGATCCGCAGCCGACACACGCCCTGGCGGTGCGATGAACAGCGGCGCACGGGCCCAGACGAGTGGATCGACGGCCGCCACGATGACGGGATTGGCGATGGCACCGGGAGCAATCAGCGGCAAAAGCGCGGCAACATAAGCGCGGGTTTCTGCCGGGAGCGGCCGACCGTTCAGCGACGCCTCATAGCGACCGGGACCAGCATTATAGGCGGCCAGAAACCCCGGCGCTCCGTAGCGGTCATGCAGTTCGCGGAGATAGGCCGCGCCGGCCAGAATGTTGTCGCGTGGATCAAAGGGATCCGTGCCAAGGTTGTGACGGGCACGGAGCGCGGCCCACGTCCGCGGCATGATTTGCATCAACCCCCTCGCGCCGGCCGATGACCGGGCGCGCGGATTGCCGGCGCTCTCCGTTACCATGACAGCACGGATCCAGGCGGCCGGGATACCGAACCGCTGCGACGCCTCGGCAATGGGTTCGGCATAGACGTCGCCCGGAGCTGAGCGCGAAACCGAGTTAGATTGGGCGGTGGCCGGGAGCGGCGACAGGACGACGAGAGACAGGCCGGAAACGAGCAGGAGGACCGATCGGCGCATGGCGTCAGACCCTTCCATCGCGCTTCGGCAGACGGTTCCAGTGCAGCGACCAGGTTGAGCCATCGCCGTCGTCACGGAACAGATTGGCGCGGAGGGGTGCCAGGAAGAGGGGATCGTCGAGGATGAGCGCGACATGGTCGCCCGCGCGCTCGCCGGTGCGCTTCCAGCCGGCGCCGACCTCCGGTCCATCTTCGTCTCCGAGATGGACCCGATAGTCCGGCGCATTCTCGGCATCCGATTCTTCGGCGGGAACGATGGTGAATTGCGTGTCGAAAGAGAGCGTGCGGATGCGGCCGGTGAAGCCGGATGTCTCGCGATTGAACGTGCCGATCTGCGGCATGATAGTCTCCCTAGCAGTGACATTGGAACGGTCGTCGGCGGGCGCGCACCCGACGACGCTGAAGCGATCAGCGCGTCGCCGCCCGCCAGCTGAAGTGCCCGTCGCCGGCCTCGTCGGTGAGCAGCGGCATGGCTATTCCGATGACGGCGCGCGCCGGAATCGACCCGAAATACCGACCGTCGAGGCTGTCGCGAACAGCCGGGTTCATGAGGAAGATCTCGCCAGCAGCGATGCGCCGGCAGCCCTGCCAGGTTGGCAGAACGCGACCCATCCGATCGCGGTCGAGCGCATCGCCGAGGCGCACGGCATCGACGATGATGGCGTTGCCGGTGCGGCAAACCTGCTGACCGGGAAGCCCCATGACCCGCTTCAGGAGCGGCGCGCCGCGGCCGATATAGCCGCGCTCGACCAGGAAATCGGCGAGCGCCTTCTCCGGCATCACCGCAACGAGATCACCGCCAGCCAAATCGCGCGGCGCCGACAGGCTGTAGAGCCCGACCGGCACGCTGGCGGAGACATTCCAGACCAGCCGAAGCTGCGTTGGAATGAAGGCGGTGATGACGACGCCCATCACAGAGAAGTAGGTCACCATGGTGGTGCCGAAGCGGGTCATTCTTCGGTGCTCCGCCGCTTGATCCAGGCCTGATGACGTTCGACGAGATAGGCGCGCGGCGCGAAGCCGGCGTTGATGCGGCTGGCGACATGGCGCCAGTGATCCGGCGCGATGTCGCAGGGATCGATGCCGACGGCCTCGACGGCGTCGATGTGGCGGAGCACTTGCTCGACCTTCGGCCAGCCCTCGATCTTCAACAGGATCTCGCCGCCAGGGCGCACAAAGGGCAGCGTCTGGTGGGCTTCACCGTGCTCGACGGCGCGCACAATGTCGATGCGCGAGATGACCGTGCCGAACTCATTGGCCGCCCAACGCACGAACGCAAAGACGCTGCCCGGCCGATACGAGATGATGCGCCGGCGGCGGTCGAGGATCTGCTCATGCGCGGCGCGACCGAAGCGGATCCAGTTCTCGATCCGCTTCTCGACATGGGTCAGTTCGACATGAGTGAGATTGTCATCGGGATGCACGGGCGGCACGGGGCCGCCGCGCAAGCGGGAATCCGCGGTGCCGGTCATTGGGATTGTCCTTCGGTGGTAGAGAACGCGCGCGCGAGCAGGTCGCGCAACATGTCGGCGACGGTGACGCCGCGTTGAAACGCGGCAATCTTGATCCGGCCGCGGAGCTCGGGCGTCACGTCAATGGTCAGCCGGGCGGTGAAGCCGGCAGCCGCATCGCGCGGTGGCGGAGCCTCCGCTGCCTTGATCCAGTGCTCGGGATCGGCAGGGCGCGCAGCAAAGCCACGACGGTTCGGGCGCGCGCTCATGGCGTTGCCCTCCCGATGCCGAAGCGCTCGATCTCGGAGGCGAGCGCGGCGATCTCGCGCGCGGCCAGACTGTCGGCGTCGATCTCAGTGGCGAGCCGGCCGGACTGCGCGGCATCGGCGAAGACGACGCGCTGGCCGATCGTCGCCGCCAGCACGGGCGGATCGTGATCAGCCAGCGTATCGGCCGTCGCGCGGGCGATCAGGGTGCGTGCGCCGCAACGATTGAGCACGAAGCGGGCAGCGAGCTGCGGGCGATAGATGCGCGCCTCGCCGAGCAGCGCCAGCATCTCGGCCGAGGCCCAGCCGTCAAAGGGCGATGGCTGCACCGGGATCAGGACAAGGTCGGCGGCAAGCAGCGCCGAGCGCATCAACCCGGCGACGCGCGGCGGGCCATCGATGACGACGTGATCGACGTCGCGCGCCAGTTCCGGCGCTTCCCGGTGCAGCGTGTCGCGGGCGAGGCCGACGACGCCGAACAGACGAGACAGTCCTTCACGCACTCGTTGTTGCGACCAATCGAGTGCCGAGCCTTGCGGGTCGGCGTCGATAAGCGTGACGCGCTTGCCCCTGCGGGCCCACTCACCGGCAAGATGCAGAGCGAGCGTCGTCTTGCCGACACCGCCCTTCTGATTGAGGAGGGCGATAATCATCGCGTCCCTCCTGGATACTTAGCGAGAGGAAGACGCAGCATGCGGAGCGTATGGGGAGCCGTAGAGCCGTCTTTACGGAAAGACGTGTCCGACTTCGTGGCCGATGTGGCCGTGTTGAACGCGCTTTTCCCGTCCCGCGCGATGCTCTCCACATCGAGCCCGCGCTCTTTCGAGTTAGATTCTGGGTTAGACTCTAGGTTAAGGGGGCGATTTTGACTGTTCCTACCGTGGGTTAGGCCCGGTTTGGGTTCCCGATAGCACGAGTGTCCGGTTCCCGATGGCACGATAGTGCGGGTTCCCGATAGCACGAGGCCGTCCACAGGCTGACCGGCCAAGGCGGACGGTTCGAAGGCGAGCAGCATTCGTCCGGCAATCTCGTATTCGAGCGACAGCGTGTAGCCGGGCAGCGGCTGGCGACGGATGATGTCGCGCAGTTCGAAGGAGAAGCGCTTGAACGGCGACAGGCTGCCAGACTTCAGGTGCAGATGGCGGAAGTCGAAACGCCAGCCGCTGCGCTGGCGGCCGCCATGCTTGCGCACGATCCGGTAGAGCCAGCGGTCCAGCCCACCCGTCAAACTGAAATAGGCCCGGTCGATGGTGAGCACGAGCGCGTCGTCGAGGACGGCGCGGTAGAACCAGTCGGGGACGATCATCTCGATCCCGTCCGGCTTGCCATAGCGGTCGGTGCGCTCCTGCCATTCGTTGATCCAGGAGAAGCGGTGCCGCCGCCCCGCGGCCGGCTGGCGGATCGAGGTGGAAACCGTGGTCGACTGCAGCCGGTCGAGCGCCGCCTTGAGCCGCTGATAGTCCCGAAGCGAAACGCCTCTCCCGATGAAGTTCAAGATCTCATAGGGCGTCGCCGCCATCAGCCGGGAGGTGCGAAGACCGGCATCGCGGGCCTCAATGATCTGGCTCGCCGCCCAGATGAGGATATCGGCATCCCAGATCGTCGCCATGCCGTGGTCCGGCACGGCATCGACTTTGATTGAAACATTGCCGGCGGCAAAATCGATCGGCGCGACGCGATGGGTCTTGGAGAGGGAGAAGAAGGGATAGGCCATGAGATCCTGTGCGTCTCGCGGTGCGAACTCGCCGGGGAGCGCGCGGAACAGGTCGAGCTGTCCGCGCTCCGAGGAGGGCCGATGCCGAGTCATCGAGGGATCGACCGCGATCAGCGTGCGCTGCTGCCGCTTGGACGACTGACGGGGACGGCCTGGCGCTTGGCCGGCAGCACGGAACCGCGCGGATCGGAGGTCGAGGTGACGGCACCGCGTGCAGCCCAGCCTTCGAGATCATCGAGCGCATAGACGACTCGCCCGCCGAGCTTGCGATAGGCGGGACCGGTGCCGTAGGTGCGGTGCTTCTCGAGCGTGCGCGCGGAAAGGCTCAGGAAATGGGCTGCTTCCTTGGTCCGGAGGTAGCGTGGCGGCAGAACGGCGAGATCGGGTCGCATGGATCGAGGCTCCGTGAGGTTCCAGGGTGCCGCTGCGGTGAAGCGGCGGATGACGACCACGGTGGCGGAGAAGCAGCGGCGTGGGGGATGGGGAAGCTGAGGCGGCTGTAATCCCCACCCCAGGCGATGAGGTCGCAAGCTCAGGACCGGCGGCGATGACGCAGCAGCTGGAGATAGCCGCCGCCGATCAGGGCGGTGGCGCCTTCGACGAGCCCGATCACCATGTCGCGCAGGGCTGAGGTCTTCCAGGGTTCCGATGCGATACGTTCGCGGCCGAACAGCGCCGTACCGATCTCGCGATAGCTTGCGCCGTCCGATCTTCCGTCGGCCGCCTGCATCATCAGGCGTAGACGCCGCCGCTGCTGCGCGGTCATCCGTTTGTCGGCGGGGACGGGCTTGCCGCGTCCGGCTCGCCAATAGCGGATCAGCGCCTCGACTCGGCCCGGTGTGTCGGCGTCGAGCGGGATCAAAGCTGCCAGGGGTTTCGCAGGCCGGCTGCCGGGAAGGACGAGGACCTCGAAAGGTTCCTGCGCTTCCGATCTGACGACGATATAGCTACCCTCGGCGCTATCGCGACGCGCGCCGATGGCGTGGTTCACGGGAGTGGAGACTTGGTCGAAGAATTCGGGAACCGTTGTCAGCATGACGATGGCCGGATCGACGAGCGGAGACCACAGAACATCCTGTTCCGGCGCGGGCAGCCCAGGCCTCGCCGCGAAATCGAAGCCCCCAACGGAGCTCCGCCTCCCGCGGGAGCGGCGCCGCCTCGGTGTCGTCGTCTACGAGCGCGCTATAGAGTTCTTGATACCCTTCATTGCGGCGCAGACATTCCCAAGTCAGACCCTCGACGGACAGTCCGTCGAAATAATCGTAGCTCTTCCCTTCTCGCCACTGCGAAACGTCTGGCTTCATCACTCGGCTCCTCATAGAGATGCTGAAGTCGCGTGAGGACAATCCTGAATTGCGTTGATTCACGGAAGACCACCCGGCGGCATCAGGTGATGCTCTGACGGCATCACAGTGGTGGGCCTCGTTCGGCCTCACTCCTGAGAGGTACGGAGAAGGTGCTTGTAGCCTGTTTCTGTCATCCAGCGCGCACGAGCGAGATGGCTGTCGTGAACCCGCCGCGCGCGATCCGGCTCTCGGACGGGATCTATACCGAACAGGACAGCGACAGCCTCGCGCCAGTCCGCGCCATCGGCTGCCGCGTCGAGCAGGCGCATATAGAGTTTGATATGCGCGCGATCGTAGTCGGTGAGATCGGCGCTGGAGGGTGCGATGTCATCGAATGCGTCGGTCATTTGCGCCCTTCGTCCCCAACCATCCGCACGACTAACGTTCTCTAGGGCAATCCGGTAACCGAAGCGAGGATAGCTACACCTGATGGCCGTTGCCTTGTAACCGCCGATGAGGAGCAAGACCTCCCGCCCAAACCGCGTCAAAGGGAGCATTGCGATGCGTTTACATACTTTAGTTGATAAACTCAAAGTGTGTAAATCAAGATCCTCCTGCGCATGGATATGCGCAAACTGGTCGGCCGCAACTTCGCCCGCCTGCGTCGGGAAAAGGGCCTGACACAGGAGGACGTCGAGGCGCGTTCCGGCTTCAGCCAGCAATATCTGAGCAGTCTCGAGCGTGGCCGGCGCAATCCCACGGTGATCACGCTCTACGAACTGGCTCAGGCCCTCGAGACCAGCCACATCGAGCTTGTGAAACCGGACGGACAGGACTGACAGATCGTACCGCCGCCGCGCCTTGGCTGTAGGACCCCGCCCGGAGGATCCGGGCGAGGCTTCGCAGGGCCTTACTCCCCGTTGCGGCGTCCACTGGGGCGTGACCAGACCAGCGAGAAGCCTTCGCCTTCCTCGTCGTCGAAGAGGTTGGCGTAGATCGGGGCGTTGAAGCTCGGATCGTCGAGCTTCAGGCCGAGATAGGCGCGTCCCTCGTTGGAGGTCTTGGACCAGGCGGCGCCGATCTCGGCGCGGCCGACGAAGACGCGGTGGCTGGGGGCGTTCTCGCCGGTGGCGCGGGCCTCAGGGACGATGCGGACGTTCTTGGTCTGCAGGCTGAGGGTGACGATTTCGCCAGTGAACTCGTTCGAGCCGGTCTTCTTGAAGGTGCCGATGGTCGCCATGATGGTTCTCCTTGAACTCTGTTCCGAGCCCGCACCATTGCGGCCTCGATGGTGATCGACAGGCCGGAGGCGATCGACGCGGCATCGCTTGCGACCGCAGCACAGCGGAGGATGGCAGCCAGGCGATTTTCTTGTTGCGCGAGGAATGGGGGCGATCCGGGGTCCCCGCGCGACATGTCGCGTGGGGTGGTCTCGGCAGGGGAAGAAAATCGATCGGCGCCGTTGCGGCATAGGCGATCGAGGCGCAGCCGACCTTCGGCCAGATCAGCCCATTGAGAGCCCGTTTTGGAGCGGTCGACCTGACAGAGACGCATCACAGGAGAACGTGGCGACCATCTCGTACCGATGGACCGTGACGACGACTGACGCCGCGGTTCAAACCAGCTCCGCCAGACGCAACGTTCGGCCGGCGCACACCCGTCGCGCACGAGATCACCCCCTCTCGGCACTCCCATCGTCGGTTGCACTGCCAAGGCATTGCCCAACTCCGTCACCGAGGGCATAGCGCGTGGGCTGGATCAGCCATCGATCCAATCGATGTGAGTGCAAACAACCCTGCCGACGAGGAGGGCGGCACGCCAGACATCAGCCCACCGTCCTGCCGCAGCCGGCAACGATGTCAGGCCCGCGCGATGGTCTGCCCGGTTGGTCCGGGCGCGGCCATGGCTGTCACCCGGACCAGCGCTGTGACGCCAACGGCGATTGCACCGATTACGGAGAAGATGATCTGCCACGTGTCGGAGGGCATGGTGTGTTTCACGATGCCATGGGTCGCGTGGTAGCCGGCGAGAGCCGCAGGCGCGACGAAGGCGAATGCGATCGCGAGCCGTATCCAGAGCGGACGGATGAAGGCGAGCAGGAACTGGCCGAGGCCGAGCGTCAGCGCAGCAGTGAAGAGGCCGACGAGGATCGCGCCGAGCCAACCGGCGCCGGTGCTATAGGCCCATGTCCCGGCGCTGACGCCAGCGAAGAATGGCAGCGCGAAGACGGCCAGTGTGAACAGCAGCCAGCACAGAGCGCCGATCGCAGCGGTGCTGGCGAGGATGCCGATGAAGATCATGGTGGTGTTCTCCGTGAGATAAAGGTCTGACGGTCGCGCCTCCACCACCACCGCGGCGCGTCGCCAATATAGCCGAAGAGAAGGCGGGACGTCAGCGGAAATCCCGTTGGATTTCCGCTTGCGGCCGGGACGCCGCGCCCGCGGTCAGCGGGCGAAGGGGTCGATCTCGTGAACGATGGCGGCGAGTTCGCCGTCATATTCGCCAGCGGGCATGACGCCCATGGTGCCATCGCCGGCCTGGAAGATGACGATCGAGACCATGAGGGTGGTGGCGAGGCTGAAGGCGAAGGCGTGCGCTTGCTTGAGGGACATCTGACCGGCTCCTGTCTTGGAGGCGGGAGACCATCTCCCGCGTGACAGGCGCCCGATGTGTCCGACCGATGGCCGCAATCACCGCGCAGGGGAAGCTGGAGCGGCGGCATGCTCTCGCATAGCCGACCCTTTACGGGTTGATGGCTTCAGGCCAGCGGCTGGTCCAAGGATCAGCGCATTGGAAGCGGGTGATGGTTCTCCGCCATGAAAGGGGCCACGAGGGATCGCCCGTTCAGCGCTTCCTCGCCACACTGCATCGCCAACGTCTGACCAAGAGGGGCCGGCTCACGCTCGAGGACAATGTCGAGGAGGGGTGGATTCCTGCCCGACGGCTTCTGGACACTGACCCTGCGATAGCGGTCGTTCTGGCCGCTGTACGTTGAAGGCAGCTCGAGACCAGGCTTAACGAGTAGCGGCAACACCATTGGCTGGCGGAGTGGTAAACCAGCTTCACCGCTGCCCCTGGCGAGAGGTCAGGCACTCGAGCGCACGGCGTATCGAAGCGGCCCACGTGAGGGCAGCGTCAAGGCGAGGGAGGAATGTCCTCCGCAGTATCCGGCACGGGGTTGGCCTCCAGGTCGGCGATGAGCGTCTTCATCTCGCCGATCTCGCGAACCTGAGCCTTGATGATCCCGTCCGCTATCTTGCGCACCCGTGGGTCCCGGATGTGCGCCCCCTCGCTGGTCATGATTGCGATCGAGTGGTGCGGGATCATGGCCTTCATGTAGCTCACATCGGACACCGTTTCCTGGCTGCGCACCAGCCACAGGGAGCCGGTGAAGACGGCGGCCGCGGCCGCGACGATCGCCAAGTTCGTCACCCGGCTTGCATACATCGACCACATGAAGCCGAGCATCACGACCGCCATCGTCGCGCCCATCAGAAGCGCCATCCATACGCGCGTCTGGCTGAACGTGACGTGATCGAGAGCATAGGTGTTGAGGTACATCAGGCCGTACATGATAACGGTCGACACCGCAATCATGGCGGCGAAACGGAGATAGGACATTCTGCTTCCTCCTGGCTGGCGGCGTACCCTACCCGGCGCGCGGCTCCGGCGAAGGCTCGGAGGAGCCTCCGCAGTAGTGACGGATGACCCGCTTCAGCGTAAGGCCCTGCACCGCGATGGTGAAGATCACCGCGCAATATGTGGCGGTGAGCAGCATCGCCTTCTCCGGCGTTTCGGGCAGTGAGAGCGCCAGCGCGATGGAAATGCCGCCGCGCAGCCCGCCCCAGGTCAAGATGGCGATGCTACCGGGCGCGAAGGATTGCCACCGCCGCAGCACCAGCACCGGCAGCGACGTCGCCAGGAGGCGGGCCGCGACGACGACCGGGATGAGGCCGAGGGCTAGAAGCACGTGGCCCCCGTCGAAGCGCAGCACCAGCACTTCCAGCCCGATGAGCAGGAAGAGGATGGAGTTCAGGATCTGGTCGACGAGCGTCCAGTGGCCGAACAGGTATCGCTGCGTCTCCTCGCTCAGCGCATCCATTGGCCCGCGGTTGCCCAGGTAAAGTCCCGCAAGGACCACGGCGATCGGGCCGCTGGCGTCAACACGGGAGGCCAGCGCAAAGGCCCCCATGGCGAGCGCGATGGAGATCAGGACTTCGATCACGTAGTCGTCGATCCGGCGCGACGCGCGATAGGCGATGTAGCCCGCCCCCAGGCCGATCAGCGCGCCTCCCAAGGTCTCTGTCAGCAGCATCTCGGCAACGGGCAGCGGAGCGAGCTCACCCGCCCCGGTGGCCGCGGCCAGCAGGACGGAGAAGAGCACCACCGCCACACCGTCGTTGAACAGGCTCTCGCCCGACATGTCGATCTCGAGGGAAGCCGGAACCTTGACGGTCTTCAGAATGGCCAGGACAGCCACGGGATCGGTCGGGCTGATCAGAACGCCGAAGACAAGCGCCCAGATGAAGGGGATCGGCAGCCCCAGCAGTGGGGCGAGAAGCCAGAGGCTGGTGCCCACGATGGCCGTCGAGATCACGACGCCGATCGTGGCCATTGCCCCGACCGACCAGGCCCGGTTCCGCAGCCGCGAGAAGTCGACATGCAGGGCGCCGGCGAAGAGCAGGAACGCAAGCATGCCGTCCAGGACGATGTGCTGGAAGTCGATGTGGCGGATGATGCTCGTCAGGTCCTCGTAGAGATGGACGTCGGGAACGAGCAGCTCGCCCGCGATCAGGAGCAGGGACGAAACCAGCCCCATGATCATCAGGCCGATCGTGTGCGGCAGGCCGAAATAGACGTGGTTGAGCCAGGCGAACACGGCCGTCGCGGTCAGCAGCATCGCCAGAAGGTCGAAGATCGAGGGCACGCCGTCAGCTTCCGAACCTGTTCATGCCAGGCATCGGCATCATGGCGTGGTTCAGGTGCGACATGATCCAGATGGAGCCGAGCACGACGAGGACGACGACGAAGATGCCGAAGGCCAGTGCCAGAACGTTGTTGGTGTTGTCCGGACCCGTCGTCAGGTGGAGGAAGAAGACGAGGTGCACCCCCATCTGGCCGATCGCCAGCACGACGAGCGCCGAGACGACCGCGGGACCGTATACCAGGTCGGTCATCACGACCGCGAACGAGGCGGCCGTGAGCAGGACCGCGAAGCCGAAGCCGATGACGTAACCTTGCAGGCCGCCGACGGGCTCGCGCTCGTTGACGGTCTCCTGACCGGGGGCGGCATCGTCCATGTCCGGAGCGTGGTCCTCGCGGTGGTCCTTGACGCTCATGCGCTTGCTCCCAGCAGGTAGACGAGGCTGAAGATCGCGACCCAGACGATGTCCAGCGCGTGCCAGAACAGGTTGAAGCAGTGCAGGCGGCGCAGGATGTCGTCGCGGAAACCCTTCAGCCACAGCTGCGCCATCATGGTGCCGAGCCACAGCAGCCCAAGCCCGACATGCAGCCCGTGGCAGCCAACGAGCGCGAAGAAGGACGACAGGAAAGCGCTACGCGTTGGCCCCGCGCCCTCGTCGATCATGGCGGCGAACTCCTGCACTTCCAGCACAAGGAACGCGGCCCCGAGGACGCCGGTGACGAGCAGCCAGATCTGGGTCCAGGCCATGTCGCGGCGGTGGCTGGCCAGGCTGCCGAGCCCGCAGGTGAAGCTCGACGTCAGCAGCAGTCCCGTCTGGATGGCGACGCGGGGCAGTTCGAACAGTTCCCTGCCCGTCGGGCCGCCGGCGGTGGCGCCCGAAAGCACGGCGTAGCCGGCGAAGAAGGCCGAGAACATGATGATGTCGGAGAGCAGGAAGATCCAGAAGCCGTAAGTGACGGTCACATAGCGCGACGCTGGGCCAACTGCCCCCGATCCCGTCGATCCGTGTCCGTGACCGCCATGCCGGCCGACGCGGTAGGGGTCGTGCTCGCCGCTGCGGGCCGAGATGTCGCTCGGCAAGGTGGAGGAACCCGCGGCCCCGCTCATGCGTGCTCCTCCCGTCGCTTGTACCATGCCTGCCGCGTCTCCAGCCGCTCGCGGTCGACGCGCTCGACTTCGCTGGCCGGGATCTCGTATTCGGCCTCGTCGCGCCAGGCGAAGACCACGAAGGTCGCGTAGGCTCCGATCATGCCGAGGATGGCAAGCCACCAGATGTGCCAGATCAGGGCGAAGCCGATGAGCGTGGCGAAGAAGGCGCTGACGAAGCCGGTCGGGCTGTTCTTCGGCATCTCGATCGGTTGATAGCTTTCCGGGACTTCGGGAGGCTGGCCTTCGATGGCGCGCTGCTTGATGTTCCAGTAGGGTTCCTCGTCCTCGACATGCGGCAGGCGCGCGAAGTTGAAGGCGGGCGGCGGCGACGGCGTCGACCATTCGAGCGAGCGGCCGTCCCAGGGATCGCCCGTCTCGTCCCGCAGGCTGTCACGCTGGCGGATGGAGACGAAGAGCTGAATGACCTGGCAGGCGGCGCCCGCGATCATCACGGCCACGCCGAACAGCGCGACCAGCAGCGACGGCGCCCAGCCGTCGACGGGAATGCTCTGCAGCCGCCGCGTCATGCCCTGCAGGCCGACCACGTAGAGCGGCACGAAGACGAGGATGAAGCCGACGAGCGTGAACCAGAACGCAGCCTTGCCCCAGCCTTCGTGCAGCCTGAAGCCGAACGCCTTGGGGAACCAGAATGTGTAGCCCGCGAAGGCGCCGAACAGCACGCCTGAGATGATCACGTTGTGGAAGTGCGCCACCAGGAACATCGAGTTGTGCAGCACGAAGTCGGCTGCCGGAACCGCCAGCAGCACGCCCGTCATGCCGCCGACGGTGAAGGTGGTGATGAAGCCGAGCGCCCACAGCATCGGCGTGTCGAACCGGATGCGGCCGCCATACATGGTGAACATCCAGTTGTAGATCTTCACGCCCGTGCCGACCGCGATGACCGACGTGGCGATGCCGAAGGCGGCGTTGACGTCCGCGCCGGCGCCCATGGTGAAGAAGTGGTGCAGCCACACCGTGAAGGACACGACGCAGATGAACAGCGTCGCCGCCACCATCGAGCGGTAGCCGAACAGCGGCTTGGACGAGAAGGTGGAGAAGATTTCGGAGAACAGGCCGAAGGCCGGCAGCACGAGGATGTAGACCTCCGGATGTCCCCAGGCCCAGATCAGGTTCACGAACATCATCGGGTTGCCGCCGGCGGTGTTGGTGAAGAAGTGGAACCCGAGATAGCGGTCGAGCGTCAGCATGGCGAGCGTCGCAGTGAGGATCGGGAAGGCCGCCACGATCAGCATGCAGGAGGCGAGGGAGGTCCAGCAGAAGATCGGCATGCGCAGGTAGCCCATGCCCGGCGCGCGCATCTTGAGGATGGTCGTCACCAGGTTGACGCCGGTGACGAGCGTGCCGACGCCTGAGATCTGGATCGCCCAGAGATAGTAGTCGACCCCGACGCCCGGAGAGTATTCGAGTTCCGACAGCGGCGCGTAGGGCAGCCAGCCGGTCCGCGCGAACTCGCCGATCACGAGCGACAGGTTGACCAGCAGCGCGCCGGACGCGGTCAGCCAGAAGCCGACCGAATTGAGCGTGGGAAAGGCGACGTCGCGGACGCCGAGCTGCAGCGGCACGACAAAATTCATCAGGCCGATCATGAACGGCATCGACGCGAAGAAGATCATGATCGTGCCGTGCGCGGAGAATATCTGGTCGTAGTGGTCGGGGGGAAGGTAGCCCTCGCCGAACAGCGTCGCCGTCTGGTGGGTGCGCATCATGATGGCGTCGACGAAACCGCGCAGCAGCATCAGCATGGCCAGGATGATGTACATGACGCCGATGCGCTTGTGGTCGACCGAAGTGATCCACTCGCGCCACAGATAGGGCAGCCATCCCTTCAGGGCGACCCAGGCGAACAGGCCGACCATACCGAGGAAGACAACCAGCGCGGCGATGAGCGGGATCGGCTCTTCGAACGGGATGGCGGCCCAGTCCAGCTTGCCCAGCATGCCTCACCCTCTCCCGTCGAAGTCGAAGTCCATGCGGGAGACATCCACCGGCGTGGTGCAGATGCTGGCGTCGAGCGGCTGCGGATGGATCTCGGGCTCGCCGCCGCGTCCGCTGTCGGGGCCGCGCGCCGGCGGCAGCACCTGGCGGACGATCGCGTCGAACAGCCCACCCTGCACCTGGCTGTAGGCGAAGGGGGCGACGTCGTGGCTCTGCTGGGCCAGCTCGGCATAGGTCTCCGCATTGAGCACGGCGGTGCCGCCGCGCAGCCGGGTTGCCCACTGGTCGAAGTCGTCCTGCGCAAGCACATGCACGGTGAAATTCATGCCGGGGAAGCCGGCGCCGCTGTAGTGGGCGCCCTGGCCATAGAGCTGGCCGACATGATCGGCCTGGAGGTTGAGCTCGCTCTCCATTCCGTTCATCGCGTAGATCATCGTGCCGAGCTGAGGCACGAAGAACACGTTCATCACGCTGGCCGAGGTCAGGCGGAAGCGGACCGGCACGCCCGCCGGCAGCCTGAGCTCGTTGACGGTGGCGACCTGGCGGTCGGGATAGATGAACAGCCATTTCCAGTCGAGCGCCACGACCTGGACTTCCAGCGTGCGGTCCGCCGGACCGAGCGATCGGCGCGGATCGAGCTGGTGGGAGCCGTAGTAGATCAGACCGCCGAGAAACAGGATGGTCAGCGTCGGGATCGACCAGACGATGAGCTCGATGCGGCCCGAATAGGTGAAGGTCGGGTCGTAGCGTGCCTTCGGATTGGAGGCGCGGAACCACCATGCGAACCAGAGCGCTCCGATGATCGTCGGCACGACGATGACCAGCATCACCGCCAGCGAATTCAACAGGATCTGCCGGTTGCCCTCGCCGACCGGACCTTGAGGGTCGAGCACGCCTCTGCCGCAGCCTGACAGCAGAGCAGCGCATAACAGAGGAAGCGCCCCGCCGAGCGCCTTGCGTCCAGCCATGATCCCCTCGCGTGGTAATTCACGCGCCGAACCGGCTCGCGAGGCAGTTGTTCCCGGCACACCGCCGCCGCTTAATCTCGGAACAATTGGCGCCTTGAGGGCTTCGGTGCGCTTTAGAAAGAAGGGATCGAGACACCATGGAAAACCGCGCCCCGCCGGTCGCCGCCCTCTGGGCCATCCGCATTCTTGGAGCGGTCATCCTGCTGATCGGCGTCGTGCTCGTTGGCGGCGGCGGCTGGCTGGCCATGCTGGGCGGCTCGCTCTATTACCTCGTCGCCGGCATTGGCCTCGTCGCCTCCGGAGCACTGATCATCATGCGCCGGACCGCCGGCGCGTGGCTCTACTGCCTCGTCGTCGTGCTGACGGCGGTCTGGGCCTTCTGGGAAGTCGGGACCAACGGCTGGGCTCTCGTGCCGCGCGTAATCGCGCCACTGGTGCTGCTTCTGCCTGTCCTTGCGGCGCTTCCCGCGCTCGAACCACGAAGAGTGCGGGCAAGCTACGCTTGGGCCGGAATTGCGGCCGTGATCGTCTTCGCAGCCATTGCCGGCTGGGGGATTTCGGCAAGCGCGCCTCCCATATTGGTCCGCGCGGTACCCGCCCCGGGAGAGAACACGATGTCGGAACCTGCCTTCCAGCAGGTCGGTGATGACTGGCCGGCCTATGGCGGCACCTATTCGGCCCGGCGCTTCTCGCCGCTCGACCAGATAAACCGCGACAATGTCGGCAGCCTGCAACGCGTCTGGCTTGCCCACACTGGGGACCTGCCGCAATCGGAGTTCGCGCAGGAGAAGTATGGCGCAGAAAACACGCCGCTGAAGATCGGCGACAGCCTGTTTGTCTGCACTCCAAAGAACATCATCATTTCTTACGACGCAGCCACCGGCCAGGAACGCTGGCGATACGATCCCAAAGTGTCGGACCAGAACATTCCCTATACGGCTGCCTGCCGCAGCGTTGCCTATTTCGAAATGCCCGGCTCGATCCCTGATTCCGCCTGCGCGCGTAGGATCATCGAGGGCACGCTGGACGCCCGCCTTATCGCAGTTGACGCAGCTACGGGTCAGCCCTGTGCCGATTTCGGAGGAGACGGGCAGGTATCGACGTCCGAGAACATGGGCGATATCGTTCCGGGTATGCTGTCGATGACATCGGCGCCGACGATCGTCCGTGGCGTCGTGGTGGTCGGCCATCAGGTTCTCGACGGGCAAAAGCGGGAGGCACCCTCCGGTGTCATCAAAGGATTCGATGCGGTCACTGGGGAACTTCGCTGGGCTTGGGACATGACGCAACCTGATCTTCCGACGACGCCGCCCTCGGGTGCCGTTTACACGCGTGGCACGCCAAACATGTGGACGACGGCAACGGGCGACGAAGAGCTGGGACTCGTGTACCTGCCGATGGGCAATTCGGCGGTTGATTATTGGAGCGGCGGCCGAAGCGAACTAGAGAACCGTTACTCGACGTCTCTCACGGCGATAGACGTCACGACAGGCGATCCCGCTTGGTCATTCCAGACCGTTCATAAGGACGTCTGGGACTATGACCTCGGCTCCCAGGCGACGCTCATCGACTTTCCGGCGCAGGGCGGGACCGTGCCCGCGCTGGTGCTGCCGAGCAAGCAGGGCGATCTCTACATCCTCGACCGCCGCACGGGCCAGCCGATTACGGGTGTCGAGGAGCGTCCGGTGCCGCAGGGTGGCGTTGAGCCTGACCAACGCTCGCCGACGCAGCCTTTTTCGACCTACCACACCTTGCGCAAGCCGGAACTGACCGAGGCGTCCATGTGGGGCATGTCGCCAATCGATCAAATGATCTGCCGCATCCAGTTCCGACAGGCTCACTACGAAGGCTTCTACACGCCTCCGACAAGCGACACCTATTGGATCGAGTACCCCGGCTACAATGGCGGTTCCGATTGGGGTGGCGTCTCTGTCGATCCGCGCCGCGGCATCATCATCGCCAACTACAACGACATGCCGAACCACAACCGGCTGGTGCCGCGCGAGGAAGCCGACAAGCAGGGCTGGGTGCCTCGCGGCGAGGAGCGCGGCGGCAGCCTGAGCGATGGTGGCGGGGCCGAAGGAGCCGGTGACCCGCAGGCCGGGACACCGTACGCCATCGACGTGAACGCCGGCTGGCGCATGCCCTTCACTAACCTGCTGTGCAAGGAGCCGCCGTATGGCGGCATACGGGCTATCGATCTGGCAACGGGAGAAACCCTGTGGGATCGTCCGTTTGGCCAGGCTTTGAACAACGGGCCTTTCGGCATCCCCTCAATGCTGCCGATCTCAATCGGCACGCCCAACAATGGTGGTTCGATCGTCACTGCCGGTGGTCTCATCTTCATCGCCGCGGCCACGGACGGACTGGTGCGGGCCATCGACATCGAGACTGGCGAAACTGTCTGGCAGGATTCGCTTCCTGCCGGTGGCCAGGCGACGCCCATGACCTATGAGGTCGAAGGCCGCCAGTATGTCGTCATCATGACCGGCGGGCACCATTTCATGGAAACGCCGGTGGGGGACGAGGTGATTGCTTACGCTCTGCCGGACAGGTAGATGCCAGGATAGCGCGACGACGCAGGCTGCTCGGAACAAAGGTTGTCATCAATCCTCCCGTTTTCTTCGGGCAGGTCGGCGTCACGCGTTTCCCTAGCGATCGGCGGACTTCTTCCGACCCGGGCAGAGGCAATCTTCGGAGCGGTTCAAGCATGGATCCTGTCCGGCTTCGGCTGGCTATACCTTCTTGCCGCCGGAATATTCCTCGGCTCGGTGCTTTTGCTGGCGGCGGGCCGCTACGGCGACCTCCGCCTTTCGCCGAGAACGCGCGGCGGCACTCCCGGGAGGCGCTGCAACGGGCCGAGGCCGCGCTTGCGATCGATGCAGATCGAGAGCGCCTCCGTCTGATTGCGCATGATTCGAAACCGAAGCGCAAGGCCCTACGCCAGGCACGGGATGCCATCGAGCCCGTGGTTTCTTTGTCTGTCGCCTTAGTTCAGGACTGAACGGCAGGTTGCGGGCAGTGACCGCAGCAGCCGGAACGACGACAAAGGGGTCGATTTCCGCCGTCGTTGGAGTTCCCAGAAAAATGGCTGTGAGGAAGGTGGCGCTTACGCGCCGCCTCCCTTCGGGCGGAAATCGAACAGCGGGATGCCGAGCTTCCTCGCCTTGTCGGCGAGATTGTCCTGGATGCCGGTGCCGGGGAAGACGATGACCCCGATCGGCAGGACGTCCAGCATTTGATCGTTGCGCTTGAACGGTGCGGCCTTGGCGTGTTTCGTCCAGTCGGGAGCGAAGCCGACCTGTGGCACCTTGCGGGCATCCGCCCATTTGGCCGCGATCTTCTCAGCGCCCTTGGGCGACTTGCCGTGCAGCAGCACCATATCCGGGTGCTTGGCGTGAACCTGATCGAGCTTGGCCCAGATCAGGCGGTGATCGTTGAAGTCGAGCCCGCCGGTGAAGGCGATCTTCGGACCGGCGGGGAGCAGTACCTCGTTGTCGGCCCGCTTCTTGGCGGCGAGAAAGTCCCGGCTGTCGATCATCGCCGAGGTCAGGTTGCGGTGATTGACCATCGATCCGGAGCGCGGTCGCCAGTTCGACCCGGTGTGGCGCTCATAGTGCTCGGCGGCCTGGTCGCGCATCAGCTCGAAAGCGTTGCGGCGCTCGATCATGGTCTGGCCCTCGGCCGTCAGGCGTTCCAGTTCGACGGCCTTCACCTCGCTGCCGTCCTGTTCACGCTGGCCGCGGCGCTGCGCCTGCTCGTTGTCGTCCAGTTCGCGCTCGATCCGTTCGTTGGCGCGGTGGAAGAGGTTGACGGTCGACCAGAGGAGATCGTCGAGGTCGGGCTCGAGGCGGGTGTCCTCCAGGGTGGCGATTAGGGCGTCGAAGATATCGGCGATGGCGCCGGCGACACGGTCGCCCTCAGGAAGCGGCCGAGGATCGGGTTCATCCGTGAAGGGACGGTAGCCGTAGAGCTGGAGTTCGCTGAGGACATGGTCGGTGGGGGAAGAGGCGTGGTGCGGTTCGTAGTCGTCGTGCTCGCTCATGGGATGCTCCGTCGGTTCGACCGCGACCCTCGCGGCCTTCATGGCGACGAAAGCCGGCGGGCGGGCCGGACCTGCACCCGCAGCGAAGCGGAGGGCCGGAGCACAGCGGAGGAGGACGAAGGCGGGCTATTTTGCCTCGCGATGGAAAGCGGCCCTCGGCCGCGCCGGAAAATAGTCCGCCGCATACATTGCGGGTCCGGGCCGTTTGCTGGCCGATCGCCCTCTCGAAGGCCGGGTCGCGGTTCTCTCCGACTTGGGGATCATCCGAGCGATGCCGACGACGGCGCTCCCGCCGCCAGTATTCTCCTCTCGGCCTATGCCGCCAGCGCCATGAAGCGGGCGACGTCCTGTGGCGCGATCTGCACCCGGGCCGTCGTCCGGAGGCTGTCCAGGCCTGCCAGACGGAGATCCTCATTGAAGTCTCCCAGGCTCGGAGACACCACGACCGCCTCGATCCCGGCCGCGTTCGCCCGTTCGATCAGCGTCGCCATCGCACCGTCGCCGGCCGGATCATTGTCGCGGGCAATGTAGAGCCGGCGCAGCGTGTCGGGGAACAGGATGGCCGAGAGATGCGCCGCCGAAAGCGCCGCCGCCATCGGCATGTTGGGCAGCGCCATCCTGAGCGACAAAATCGTCTCGATGCCTTCGCCCGCCGCCATTACGTCGCCAGCCACGCCGAAGCGAACGGAATGTCCCAGAAGGTCGCCCATCGCCCGTCTCGGCGTGTCGATCGGGGCCTTGTCCGATCCGTTAGATGCGAGCCAGGTGCGATGTGCGCCGGTCTGACGCCCGGCGAGATCGGTGACCGATGCGATCATCGTCGGCCAGGTCTCGGTCGGTGAGTGCTCGTCCGGCCGATAGTAGCAGCGGGGGTGAAAGCGCAGGCTTCCGGTTCCGTGCAAATCCGTAATGCCGCGTGTGCGCAGATACGTCTCTACGAGCGTGCCCGAGATCGGCTGCGCCATGGCGAACAGCCGCCGTGCCGCTTCCGGTGATCCGGATGGCGCCGGTGATTTGTGCTCGCCACCCTGCGAACGGTTCGGTTCGGGATGTGGCATCGACAAGAAGGCGCGCGCCTCATCGGCGACATCCCTGAAATCGACCAGGCCGCAACTCTCGCGGATGACGTCGAGGAGATCGCCATGCTCGCCGGTGGCGGCGTCGGTCCATTTGCCGGCGGCGCCCTTGCCTGTCTCGCCACCCTTCAGTCGCACGAACATCGAGCGGCCGGGTGTGTTGCGCGCGTCGCCAACGAGCCAATAGCGGCCTTCGCGGTGGCCGTTGGAAAGATAGTGGCGACAAACGGCCTCGGCCTGAGCAGCCAGCCGTCGCGCGAGATCTGTGGCAGGTTGCATCACGGACTCCGAGACGAAAAATGGGCCCGCCGTTGCCGGCGGGCCCTCGGGGGAAGTGTTGCTGCTTCGGCTATTCAGCCGCGATCAAATGCATGTCGATCTGGGCCGGCTCATCTTCGATCTGCGGCTCGGATTCCGCCATGGCCGTTTCGCCGCTGTCTTCCGCCGTATCTTCGACCTCACGATCGCTGGACTGGCCAGTCTCCGCAGACGGCGTGTCGTCGACTTCGGTGACCAGATGGCCGGGCGTGCGCAACGGCTCCGGCAACCAGCCGGACCCGGCGAGCAGCGCCTCGGCCTTTTCGGCCATGTCGCCCTTCTTGAGGTGCTCGATGCGGTCACCGGCACGTGTACCCTTCGCCTCGCGCACCGACGCGAGGATGCGCGCCTTGGTGACACGGCCGAGATAGGTGTCGATCGTGGGCTCCCATCCGGCTGCGACCATGTCGAGATCGACCGCCTGGGCGAGCTGGTCGGCGTGGGCGAGCGCGCGAGGCCGACGATTGTAGGCCTCATAGATCGCGTTGACCGACAACGACACGCAATGGGCAAACAGGGCGTAACGGCTGTCGCCATCGAACGCCTGCAGCGCCTCCCACAGATCGCCAGGCTCCTTCGGAAGTGCCGCCACCCACGTCTGATGGCGGCCATCGACCGCCGAGGCCAGGCTGCTGTCATTCAGACCTGGCGCCTGCGCGCCGAAACTGACGCTCTTCAGGTCGAACTCCAGGCAGGTGTCCGAGCCATAGTGATAGAAGGCTCGAAGAGTGAGCGCATGGAGCGCGGCGAGGAAGGCGACATCGGGTTGCTCGCCGAGCGCGTGGCGCAGAGCCAGCGTGCGATGGGCGGTCAGTTCGGTCATCAAGCGGTCCGGGATCGGCTTCAAGCCGTCGTCTTCCTCGGGGTCCGCCGTGGTCTCGATGTCCGGGGTCAGGTGATCGTCCTCATGCTCCGCGCGCGCCGCGATGGCGCTCGCGCCGGCCTCGATCTCGGGATCGGCTGCCGGCTCGATCGGGCGTTCGTCTTCTGGGCGGACATAGCCGCGCTCGACCCGCAGGTTGCCCGATCCGTCGATGCTGACGAAGGCGCCGGCGCGCGCGATCTCCTCGGCGTCGAAGACCATCGGCCGATCATCGAGCGCGCTGATCGCGGTCTCGATCTGACTGAGCCGTTCATCCACCTCGTCGGGCAGATCCTCGGCATCGGCATAGGTTTCCTCCAATCCGTCCAACTCGGCTTGCAGGGCGTCGCGCGTGGCCTGCTCTTCCTCGGTGAGAGCGGGGTGCTCGCCACGGAGGTGACGCAGGCCGTAAGTGTGACCGTAGGGGAAGTCCAAGGCCGCCTCGGTCCACTTCCAGCCTTCGGCGGAGATCGCCTCCGACTGTTCGCGCAGCTTCTCGGCCACCAGCATGTCGAGGAGGCCGACATCCTGCAGCCAACCGCCGTCGTCACCTTGGAACAGGTCGTGCATGATGACGCCGCCGGCTTCGACGTAGGCATCCAGCCCGACGAATTGCGCACGCTTGTCGGCGGCGCGGACCGCACCCTCGGTCAGCATCCGCCGGATGAGATGCGGTTCCTTGCTGTAGCCCTGTGCCAGGCGCTCGAACACCTGCTCCTGCCGCTCATGGTCGCCGTTGACCGTGAACGCCATGAGCTGATCGAGGGTCATGCCATCGGCGGCATAGGCGTCGAGGAGCTTGGGCGAGACCGACGCCAGACGCAGGCGCTGCTTCACGACCGACACCGAGACGAACTGGTTGGCTGCGATCTCCTCTTCGGACATGCCCTTCTCGCGGAAGGTCAGGAAGGCACGGAACTGGTCGAGCGGATGCAGCGGCGCCCGCTGGATGTTTTCGGCGAGCGAGTCCTCCTCGGCCATGCCGCCCTCGCGGATGACACAGGGGACCGGCGCGTTCTTGGCGAGGCGCTTCTGCTTCACCAGGAGTTCTAGCGCCCGATAGCGGCGCCCGCCGGCCGGGATCTCGAACATGCCGGTCTCGTTGCCGTCCGCGTCGCGCACCGGCCGAACTGTGGTGCTCTGTAGCAGTGTCCGGCGCGCGATGTCCTCCGCCAGTTCCTCGATCGATACGCCAGCCTTGATCCGGCGGACGTTCGCCTGGGAGATGACGAGCTGGTTGAAGGGAATGTCGCGAGACGACGACAGGGTGATCTTCTTGATAGCGGTAGCCATGGGGATGTACTCCACGACGGGCGACCGAAAGCCTCTCTCTCGACCTCAACCCGTCACGAAGCGAAGCGCCGCCCTCTTCCTCTAAAGGGGGCAGCGCCACGGACATGCAAACCGGAAAGACATAGAAGCGCAAAGCCGGAGACACGGAAAACCGCATCCCCGGCTTCATGAAAATCAGGCCGCTCGGTCGAGCAGCTTCTTCGCCTTGGCCTCCATGTCGAGGCGGGCATCCTGATAGGGCTTGTCGCGCGCGACTGCGGTGATGCCCTGCACGAAATCGAAGATGCTTTCGGGCGGCCGTCCTTCCTCGGCCAGCACGGTGTCGATGATCTTGCCGGTCTCGGACTTGGAGAAGCCGCGCCGGCGCAGGAAGTCGGTGCGATCCTCGTCGCTGCGCGCCACGATCCGCTCGCGGGCCGCCTTGATGCCGTTGACGAAAGGCAGCGGCGAGGAATTGGCGAAGTTCGCCAGCGCTGGCGCCGCCTCATGAGCGAAGCGGTTGGCGGCATATTTGGAATGGCGGATGGTGATCTCCTCGAAATCCTCCACGCCCCAGAGATTTCGATTCTGGCAGACGGCGCGGAGGTAGAAGCTGGCCATGCCGAGCGTCTTGGCGCCGACCTCGGAATTCCAGCAATAGAACCCCCGGAAGTAGAGGTCGGGCGAACCGTCCGGCAGGCGGCCGGCCTCTATCGGATTCAGGTCGTCGACCAGGAACAGGAAGACGTCGCGATCGGAGGCATAGAGCGTGGTCGTATCCTTGGTGATGTCGACGCGCGGATTGTAGACTCCGGTCGACCAGTCGAGCACGCCCGGCACCTTCCAGCGGGTGTCGCCCGTGCCGTTGCCGGCGATGCGCTGCACGGCTTCCACCAGTTCTGCGTCGAATATCCTCCCGTAATCTGGACCGGTGACGGCGCGCAGTTCCGTGCGGCCGTCATCGGTTTCCAGCGTCTTGATCTGCTCGGCGCGATTGGAAGCCAGGCCAAATTGCAAGTTGATCGCGGCGAGCGGCGCGGGAAGCTGGCGCAGATAGGCTGCCGGCGCGCCCACCAGGCTCGCGAGTTGGCCGAAGCTCCAATGGGTCGGCGCAATGGCCGTATCTGTGCCGGGCAGGATCAGGGCCAGTCGCTCCGGGTCGTTGCGGCTCGCCTCTACATGAATCAGCGCGCTTTCCATCACGCAAGTCCGGCTGCGGTCGGCACGGTCGCGTACCGATTGCGCCAGTTCGGAGAGCGAGATGTAACGTTCGTCGGCCGGACGCGAGAACCACTCAGACGAGACGCGGCCGAGCCGCTCGCCGCGGCTGACATCAACCTTATAACCACCGCTCTGGCTGTGACCGGCATTCGGCATCTGCATGTTCATGGCATCGATCTCCATGACGGCCGCCGAAAGCCTCTCTCTCGGCACTTACCCCGCCATGGAAATCCTGCCCGCACTCTCACTCTGGGCGAGATGGCAGGATGCCTGACACGAAAGCTCATTTGGCGTGGCTAAGGCCGACGAAGCTATTGCAACCAGGTCAGTAGGCAGCAAATCGCAGTGCCGTCCGAACAAAGCGAGCCTCGGAGAGCCGTCGCGTTTGCCCTCAAAGTCGATGGCTCTCCGTCGCGTCGGTTGGCGCAAACACAGCCAGAGCCACCTCCTGCAGCGCGGGAAGGTCGAGCCGCTCGACTTCGGTGACCCGGCTCATCAGCTCGGCGGAAAGGAACGCATCGAACTTTGCGAGCTGCGGCTGCGCAAGTCGGCGGACAAGCGCGCCGCCTTCGACCGGAGCGGCAGCAACGGCCTGCAGATGGTGGACGATTCCCGCGACGCTGCACTCCGCGACCTCGACGACGTGGCGCATCTGGGTGGCCTGAAGTCCCGCACCTGCAGCGCCAGCATCAGGGTACGGAGCTTCCTCGTTCCGACCCATGGCAAGATCAGGACGCCGCTGTCGAACGGCACGATGGATTGCCGCGCAAGCTCCATGTGCCTGAAGGCCGACCGCGCATTCTCGAGAAACAGCGTCGCCTGGTCGTCCAGATAGGGGTATGCTGCGGATCCGGCCAGGATTTCCCGCATCCGCGATACGATATGATCGTGAATGACAGCTCCGCCGCTTGTGAAATAGGGAGGCTTTCCCGACCGTGTCGGTCGCACGACGATGACGCGCGCATGGTCATCGACGTTCATGACCTGCCAGCGGCGACCGCCGAAGATCAGCGTCCCGTCCCGGGCAATGGGCATGCTGAGCGGATAGGTCCCGAGTAGACGCCCCTCGTGCAGGAGCCGGTATTCCTGTTCGGTCATGAACACAGGATAGAACTCATATGACTCGGTGAGGGTTTCGCCGGCCTCGCCGATCATCAGCAGTGCCTCCGGAGACTGCTCGATCAATCGGTTGGCCGACATCGACCGGAGCAGATCGGCGAAAAGCAGCTTGTCGACGGCGCGAAAGGGGCCCCTTTCGCAGAGCAGCTTCCATGCGACCGCCGCCCGGACCCCGCCCGTCTGCAGGATGAGCGCCAGCACCTGATGGATCAGCGTCGAGAGATGCAGTCCTGCCGACATGGGCGGCTCGCACCAGCCTGCGCGGAGGCACTCGACCATCGCGATCGACTGGACGAGATCGACATGGAGCCCGTCAATTGGATGCTGGCCTTTCGTCGTGGCGGGTTCCGTGACGAAGATGCGCAGCACAGCGGGCTTGCCGGGCCTGCGGCCCGACCGTCCCAGCCGCTGGCGCAGCGAGGCAACGGAGAAAGCCGGCCCGATCTGCGCCACCGTCTCGACATCGCCAATGTCGATGCCGGGTTCCAGCGTCGTCGTGACTACCGCCGTGGTCGGACGCGGATCATCGCGCAGCCGCTGTTCGACGTCCTCGCGGATCGCCTTGGAAAGATTGCCGTGATGGGGATAGAACTCGTTCGGGAGCCTGCTGGCCTCGCTCATCCGCCTGAGGCGATCGGCATAGATTTCGACCCTGGCGCGGGATCCGGCGAACAGGAGATTGCTGCGGCCGCGCAGCAATCGGAAAAGATCGTCGGCCAGCGCATCTGGAACGTCGTTCCCTTCGAATGCGTCGTCGGGCGCAGTGCCCTCCTCCGTCGGCTCGCCGTCTATCTCCAGCGGCTGGATGGGAAGCGCGTAGCCCCGGATCTGCAGCTTCAGTCCATTGCCCTCGTCCTTTCCCTCGACCAGCGCGACGGAGTTGCCCGCGCCCGGCCTCAGCGCTTCCGCGGCAAGGCGCATGTCGCCGAGGGTTGCCGAAAGGCCGATCCGGTCGATCCTGTCCCGCCCCGTGGCGACTTCGATCCGGCTGAGGATCGACAGGAGCTGCATGCCGCGTTCCGTGCCGATGAACGCATGCAGTTCGTCGATTACGACCGCGTCGAGGCGGCCGAATAGGCCCCGCGTCTCGCCGCTGCGACGCACCAGCAAGGCTTCAAGCGATTCAGGCGTAATGAGGACGATGCCCGACGGCCGCTTGCGGGCGCGCCCCTTGGCGTCCTCGTTCACATCGCCATGCCATTTATGCAGGGCGACGTCGCAGCCCTCGCAGAGGCTCTCGAGCCGCCGATGCTGGTCGTTGATCAGCGCCTTGAGCGGACTGACATAGAGAATCCCGAACCCGTCAGCGCTGCGCCGGCTCGTCGTGATCCGCGACAGCAGCGGCAGAAACGCCGCTTCCGTCTTGCCGGCGGCGGTACGGGCCGAAATGACGACGTCCCCGCCTGCCAGGACAACCGGGATCGCCTTTTCCTGCACATCGCGCAGAGACGACCACTTCTGCTGCCAGATCCACCGTCTGACCGGCTCGGCCAGCCGATCAAAGGCGGAGAGTGACAAGCTCATCATCCGGATCGTCGGCGGCGGCAATGATCTCATGGTCCGCGCTGGCGCCGCGATCTTCCATCACCTCGACCGATCCGAGCAGGCCCCGCCAATCCACGCCCGGATTTTGCTGGATGATCGCGAGAAGATCGACAAACGCCTTCACCGTATTGCGCGGCGTCCGGAAGTAGGCCTCGCCGATCCGCTGGGCGCAATGCTCCATGAAGGCGTGCAACGCCTCGTCCGGCACAGTCCTCGGCCTTGCCGGCAGCGAAGACATCGCGCAAGCGCTCGAGAAGATGGAAAAGGTCTTCAGCCGTCAGGCTGGGCAGGTTGAGGACCGGTCCGGTATAGTCGGCAAGCCCGTTTGCGGCGAAGCTGTTCGCGGCCAGCCGTGACTGCAAGGCCTCATAGGAATAGAGGCCGCGGCGCGTATCCATGAGAAACTCAGGCGTGCCGCCGAGAACGAATCCGATGCCCTCCGTCGTTCCCTGCAGGACATCATTGATAATCCGCAGGATCTGCTCGTAGTTCTGCTTTTGCGCCTGCACACTCTGCAGCTTGCAGAGATTGGCGCCCGACGCTAGGCCGCGCCGAGCGATTTTCGCCGGAACGATGACGGGACGCCCGATGGCTTCTGAGCTTGGTCAGGGAGCTATAATGATCATCGTCGGGACCGAGAGGCCTGCCGCTGGGGGCCAGCCCCGCCTCGACAACCTCGCGCTCGGGCACCACCGGAGGCAGGCTCGCCGACCGACCGCCAAGTAAGGCCCGCCCGCCGCCGGTTCACTGCTTCCGCTACCGCGCGCACCGGGTCGCTCTCGGCTTGCACCTATTTCGTGAAGATGGTCACCGTCTCGTGGCGGTTAGCGCCGTAGCAATTTTCGCGGGAGTCCGTTTGGCTAGGTTGGCAACCGAACGATGGAGGTTACCATTTGTTCCGATATGTCGAAGCCCCACGCGCTAGAGATTGCGCCGTCGGCCCGGACAGTAGGTGTGCTTCGAGGTGGGTTGTTTGGCCCCGGCCGCCTGGGCAACCGCATAGAAAACCGTCAAGCAGCGTGCAGTCTCGAAGAGAAGCGCCTCGACGCTCAAGGGCTTCGGCATACCGGCGGACCTGCGGTTAATCCAACCGAAGCATCGCAGCACAGAAAAGTGGTGCACCCGCCGCGATTCGAACGCGGGGCCTCTACCTTCGGAGGGTAGCGCTCTATCCAGCTGAGCTACGGGTGCCTTCTGCTTACGCAGTGCTTACGCGGAATTCCTGCGAGTGTTAAGTCCCAAAGGGCAAAACCCACAAGCCTCTGATTACAGTACTGCTTTTCGTCTCACTTTTCGCATCAGCGGGATTGACACGAGCCTTCGGAGGGCAGCGCTCTATCCAGCTGAGCTACGGGTGCTGAGCCGACGCCTCTCTTAGACGAAGGCGGGCGGCGCTTCAATGGCGAAAGACGAACGCGCGCCGTCGATGCGACGCGTTCCCGCCCACCTCGGCCTCGCCTCTAGATCAGCTTGTACTGGCGGGCCTTGTTGCGCAGGAAGGGCAGGCCCTCGGCCAGGAGCTGCTCGCGGCTGTCGGCCACCGGACGCCAGACTGAAAGGGCCGCGGCAAGCTGAGGCGGCATATGGACGAAGCTTTCCATCGCCATTCCGCCCTTGAAGCCGATGCCGGCAAGCCCGGCAAAGACCTCGTCCCAGGCGATCGTGCCGGTGCCGGGCACGCCGCGGTCGCTCTCTGACAGGTGGATATACTTCAGGTGCTCGCCGCCGGCGAGGATGGCGTTGGCCTGGCCCTTCGCCTCGATATTCATGTGATAGGTGTCGAGATGCAGGAAGACGTTGGGCGCGCCGATCTGCTCGATCAGCCCGAGCGCCTGTTCGGTCGTGTTGATCATGTGGTTTTCGTAGCGATTGACCGCCTCGATGCCGAGCTCCAGTCCGAGCGTCCGCGCATGGGCAGCGACCTTCTGCATCACACGGGCGACGACGTCATATTCCGCTTCCGTCGGCGGCTTGCCGGTGCGCTCGCCGATCGAGCCATAGATGACGCCCGACAACGCCTTGGCGCCGATTTCCGCGGTCTTGTCGAGTGCCAGCTTGAGAAACTCATAGGCCTTGTCGGGATTGCTGGTCGGGCGAGCATCGTCCGGCAGGCCGAGCGAGCAGACGGCCTCGATCTCGTGCTTCTGGAGCAAAGCGCGCGTATGGGCGGTATCGACCTTGCCGGGCTCCAGCAGCGCGATCTCGACAAAGGCAAGGCCGCGTTCCGCCGCTTCGGGAATGGCAAGCTCGGCTGCCTCGCGCGTCCAGCTATGTGACCAAAGACTGGTGTGGATTCCAAAGCCCTGCATGTCCGTCTCCTCCTTTGTCGATGCGACGGCTTGTCGGTGCGCCGTTTCCGCGATGCCCAAGGCTAGTGCAGTTTGAAGCGGCGCGACACCGCGCGCGGCGGCCGCGACCGTGCATTTTCTTGCATTGTGCACGATTGCCGGCCGGCATCTCGATGGCCGATCGCTGGCGCCCTCTTCTACGGGGCCGCAGGCGGATGGGGATGCATGCGGCGGGCGACGAAATGGGCGATCGAGGGCCCGGTCAACACGATGATGAAGAAGCGGACCGCCTGCAGCGCCATGACGAAGGAAAGATCGACGGGGGTCGAGGCGGCGATGACGGCGATCGAATCCATGCCGCCGGGGCTCGTGGCGAGATAGGCCGTGAGCGGGTCGATGCCCAGCAACAGGACGAGCAGCCCGGCCAGCAAGGCGCTGAAGGTCATCAGGGCAAGGATCGAGAGCGCGATCATCGGCATCACCCGTGCCGCGTGACGCACGACCGCCCGCGTGAAGCCGAGGCCGATGCGCCAGCCGATCAGCGCATAGGCCAGCGAGAGCAGCCATTCCGGCAATGCGATCTGGATGAGGCCCAGCCCCTGCAGCGTGGCACCGGCGATCATCGGGACGATCATCGCGCCGGCCGAAATCGGCAGCCACCGGCCAACGATGGTCCCGATCACGGCCACAGCGATCGTCGCCGCGAAGGGCCCGGGCTCCAGCGGCGGAAACCAGATGATCGGCGGCGGGTGGAGATCGCCGATGTCGAGCGCAAACCGCGCGACGATCGCCGCTCCGGCTGCCACCATGACGACGCGCATATATTGCATCAGCGCGACGAGGCGCGCATCGGCGCCGGCGGCTTCGGCCATCAGCACCATGGCGGAGGCGCCGCCCGGCGAAGAGCCCCATACGGCTGTTGTCCCGGGCACGATCCGGCGGTGGCCCATGAACCAGCCGAGCGCACTGGAGGCGAGGATGGTCGCCAGCACCACCGCCACGAACAGTGGCCAATCGGCCAGGAACGCGACCACGATCTCCGGCGTCATCGCCGAGGCGATCAACATCGAGACGATGGCCTGCGCCGCCAGCGACAGCGGGTTGGAGACGCGGATCGTCGCTCCGCTCAGCCCGGCGGCGATGGCCGCGATCATCGGGCCGAGCAGCAGGGCAGCGGGAAGCCCGACAACGAACAGCCCGCCCCCGAGAACGAGGGAAACTGCGAGCACGATGATCCACTGGAGGACTCGCGGCGCGGCACCGAACATCGTGGCAGGAGTGGTTGAGATCATCGGCCCCGAAATGCCTTGCGGAACCGATGATATCCGAACGGCTCCAGCACGCCACCGCCATTGCGGCAACCGCTCGCCGCCGTGCTATAGCTCAGTGGCTTCGGAGAAGGCCGGCCATGCTGCAATTCGTTCCCCAGACCTCGGTTCTCATCGCCTATCTGGTCGCGGTCGTCGCGCTGACGCTGACGCCGGGGCCGGACATGACGCTCTTTCTCGGCAAGGCGATCGGCCAGTCGCGGCTGGCCGGCTGCGCGGCGTTTCTCGGCGCGTCGACCGGGCTGGTCATCCATACCGTGCTGGTAGCAGTCGGCCTCTCGGCCCTGCTCGCCGCTTCCGTCACCGCCTTCACGATCCTGAAAGTGGTCGGCTCGCTCTATCTCGTCTATCTCGCGGTTCAGGCCATCCGCCACGGTTCGGCACTTTCGGTCGGAGGAAAGGGCTCGTCCGATCCGATCGGCAAGGTCTATCTCAAGGGTCTCGCGATCAATCTGCTCAATCCGAAGATCATCGTGTTCTTCGTGACCTTCCTGCCGCAATTCGTCTCTCCCGGCGATCCGCATGCCGCGGGCAAACTGATGTTTCTCGGCATCCTGTTCGTGGTGGTCGCGACGCCGATCAGCCTCGCCCTGATCTGGTTCGCGGGCTCGATCGCGACATTCCTGAAGCGCTCGCCCAAAGCGACGCGGGCCGTCGACTGGCTGTTCGCCGGCGTGATGGGCGCCTTCGCCGTGCGGCTCATTCTGGCGCACGGAAAATAGCGCGCTCACGCAGGCCGGCGCCGCGGCCGGCGACCACCCAATAGACGAAGCCGGCGGAGAAGCCCGCTGCGACCCGCGGCAGGAACTCCGTATTGCCCGGCAGGCCGACGAGCTGCAGCGCGAAGCCGAGCGCGCCGCCGAACAGCACCCAGGCGATCAGCGAACGGATGGCGAAGATCTCGGCGGCCGCGATCGCGACCAGAAACGGGACCAGCGCGCCCTGAGCGAGGATGCCGGTAAGCACGAAGGCCGGCGCCAGCGCGCCCGGCGGCATGCCATCCGGCGCGAACTGGAAGTCGTCGGCGTTGAAACCGAATGCCAGGAGATAGACCGCGACCGCGACGAGGATCGCCGCCATCAGTCCGAGCGGGATAACGAGGATGATGCGCAGGAACGTCCGCATCTCACGAGGCCTCGCTGATCGCCTCGAGGAACGCATCGCCGTAGAGCGACAGCTTCTTCTCGCCCACGCCCTGCACGGCCCGCATCTCCTCCCGCGTCGACGGGCGGAGCTCCGCCATCTCGATAAGCGTCCGATCCGGAAAGACCATATAGGCGGCGACGCCCTCGTCACGGGCGATCTCGCGGCGCAGCGCGCGGAGCGCCTCGAAGAGATTGGCCGCCTCGCCTTCGAGACCATCGGCCCGGCTCTCGCGCGCCGATGAGCGGCGGGCGCGCGGCGGCGCGTCCTCGACCAGGCGCAGTTCGATCGTCTCGCGACCGAACAGGATCGCCTCCCCCTTCTCGGTCAGGCGGAAGCCGCCATGCTCCTCGCTGGCCTCCGTGAGGGCGCCCGCTGCGAAGATCTGGCGGATCAGCGTGCGCCAGCCATTGGCACTGCGTGCCGTGCCGACGCCGAACGTCTTGATCTTGTCATGGCCCTGCCGCTGGATCGCCTCGGTGGCCTCGCCCCGCAGCACGTCGATCAGATGTCCGGCACCATAACGCTGGCCGGTCCGCGCCACGGCCGAAAGCACCATCTGTGCCTCCCGCGTCGCGTCGGCGAGCGCCGCTCCGCCCTGGCAAAGATCGCAGGCGCCACAGGGGCCGCTCTCCTCGCCGAAATATCCGAGCAGGGACTGTCGGCGGCAGGTGGCGCTTTCGGCGAGATCGATCATCGCGGAAAGGCGGCGATGCTCCAGGCGCCGCTGCGCTTCGGATACCGCCTTGTCGTCGATCTGGCGGCGGCGAAAGGCCATGTCCTCGATGCAGTAGAGCGTCAGCGTATCGGCCGGCAGCCCGTCACGGCCGGCGCGGCCGATCTCCTGATAATAGGATTCGACGCCGCCCGGAAGGTCGGCATGGATGACGAAGCGGACATCCGGCTTGTTGATGCCCATGCCGAAGGCGATCGTCGCGGCGACGACGACATTATCCTCCTGCAGGAAGATGTCCTGGTTCTTCGCCCGGAGCGCCGCGTCCATGCCGGCGTGATAGGCGACGGCGCGGCGGCCGGAGCCGTTCAGCCATTCGGCGAGCTTCTCGGTGCGGTCGCGCGAGGAGGCATAGATGATGCCGCTCGCCCGCTCATGGCGTTTCAGGAAGTCGGCGATCTGGCTTCGCGGCCGGTCCTTGGCCTCGAAGCGGAGATGGATGTTCGGGCGGTCGAAGGAGTGAACGACGATGCGCGGCGGCTTTTGAAACAACTGGCTGGCGATGTCGCCGCGCGTTGCCGCGTCGGCCGTCGCCGTCAGAGCCACGACCTGGGCATTGCCGAGCGCCGTGCGGACCGTGGCAAGCTGGCGATATTCGGGGCGGAAGTCATGGCCCCATTGCGAGACGCAATGCGCTTCGTCGATGGCGAGGCGGCGCACATTCGAGGCGGCCAGCAGCGACACCAGCCCATCGGAAGCGAGCCGCTCCGGCGAGACGAAGAGGAGCGACAAGTCGCCGGCGCGGACGCGGGCGAGCGCCTCGCGGTTGGCCTCATCGCCATTGCTGGAATTCAGTGTCGCCGCGGCCACGCCGACATGGGCCATCTGTTGCACCTGGTCGCGCATCAGCGCGATCAGCGGCGAGACGACCACCGTCAGCCCGCCATCGACGACGGCCGGAAGCTGGTAGCACATCGACTTGCCGGAGCCGGTGGGCATGACGGCGAGCACGTCTTCGCCGGCCAGCACGGCGCCGATGACCTCTTCCTGGCCGGGGCGGAAATCGTGATAGCCGAAAATGGTATTGAGCGCGGCACGGGCGCGCGAAAGCGTCATGGAGATCCTGGGCGAAAAGACTTTGGGGGCGGAGTGATTCGTTACCGGGATGCTAACGTCTCACCCCTCGCAATTCACGCCTTTCACGTGCAGCGTCAGCGCGCCGCGATGGCAACGGCGGCGCCGGCCATGACCGCGCCGCTTGTACGCTGAACGAGTTTCACCGCGCGCGGGCTGGTGATGAGGCTGCGGGCCCGAAGCGCGAGCACGATATAGAAGCCGAACACCACGGCCAGCACCGCCAGCGTCACGAGCGTCAACTCGACAAAGGCCAGCACGTCGATCCGCGCAAGATCGACAAGGCTAGGCAGCAGCGCGAGATAGAAGATCATGGTCTTCGGATTGCCCATCGTCACGGCAAGGCCGGCGAGAAAGAGACGCGCGTGGCTCTCGCGTCCCCGGGCCGGCGCGATCTGGCGCGCCTCGGCGGGGGCGGTCCACATCCTCACGGCGAGATAGAGGAGGTAGGCCGCGCCGGCATATTTGACCAGCATGAACACCTCGCGGAACGTCTCGGCGAGGACAGCGAGGCCGAGCACCGCGAGCGACAGCCAGACGACATCGCCGACCGCCATGCCGGAAACGAAGGCGACCGCCCCGTCCCGCCCCCGTCCAAGCACCCGCCCGACGATCGCGGCAATGCCGGGACCCGGCGCAAAGGCGGCGACGGCAAGCGCAAGGGCAAAGATCAGAAGGCCCGACGGCGACAATCCGGTCATGATGCAGGTTCCTCCCGCGCGAACGGCTCGATCCTACCAGCGCCGACCATGAAAATCTCGGCGGATGATGGCAGCTCGCCGAAGAGCGCCGGGTCGGCGCCTGTCATGAAGACCTGGCTCCCCAAGGCGTCCAATGCGTCGAACAGCGCGGCGCGGCGGCGACGGTCGAGATGGGCGGCGACCTCGTCGAGCAGCACCAGCGGGGCGAGACCGCTCGCGGCCGCGACGAGGCGGGCATGAGCAAGCACGATCCCGACCAGCAGCGCCTTCTGCTCACCCGTCGAGGCGCGCTCGGCCGCCACATCCTTGGGTCCGTGGCGGACCTTCAAATCGCTGGTATGCGGGCCGATGAGTGCCCGGCCCGCCGCCGCATCGCGCGGCCGGGCGTCGCGGAGCGCTCCGCGGAAGCGCTCCGTCGCTGCCGCCTCGCCGTCCGCCAGCATCGCCTCGACGGTGCCCTCGATGGTAAGGTCTGCCCAGGGAAACGGCGCATCGTCATCGCGGGTCCCAGCCGCGAGCACAGCCAACCTTTCGACCGCGCCGCTGCGCACACGGGCGATTTCGACGCCAAGCGTTGCGATCTCCGTTTCGATCCCGTCCAGCCAGGCTCGATCGGGTTGCGGCTCCTCAAGCAAGCGGTTGCGGCCGCGGAGCGCGCGCTCATAGGCAGAGACCCGGCTGCCGTGTCGGGCATCGATGGCGAGGACGAGACGATCAAGGAAGCGCCGGCGATCACCGGCAGCCCCGGTGAAGATGGCATCGAGCGCCGGCGTCAGCCAGACGACGCGGATATGCTCGGCGAAGGCCGCTGGCGAGCCGACAGGAGCGCCATCGATCCGGCAGCGGCGCGGCGAAAGCGCTCCGTCCGGAAGGCGTTCGATGCCCGTGCCGAGCCTGACATCACCGGAAGGGCCATCCAGCGCGATCGACACTGCAAAACCGCCGTCGCCGCCGGCCCGTGCCATCTCGGCGAGATCGGCCCGGCGAAGCCCGCGGCCGGCGGTGAACAGCGACAGCGCCTCGATCAGATTGGTCTTGCCGGCGCCATTCTCTCCGGTAAGCGCAACGAGCCGGCCGGCGACCGGCAGGTCGAGGCTCGGATAGGAGCGGAAATCAGAGAGGATGATCCGCGCGACGCGCGGCGCGGCGGACGGTTCGCCGACGCTCACACGCGCATCGGCATCAGGACATAGAGCGCGTCATCGTCGCCCTCGTCCTGGATCAGGGTCGGAGAGCCCGGATCGGCGAAGCGGAACAGCGCCGTCGCGGTCTTCAACTGCCCGGCGATGTCGAGCAAATAGCGCGAGTTGAAGCCGATATCGAGCGGCGATGCGCTGTAATCGACATCGAGCTCTTCGGTCGCCGAGCCGGAATCGGGATTGTTGACGGTGAGCGACAGGCGACCGTCATCGCCGAGCGAGAGCTTGACCGCGCGTCCGCGCTCGCTGGCAATGGTCGAGACGCGATCGACGGCGTCGGAGAAGGTGGCGCGGTCGACCTTCAATGCCTTGTCATTGCCTTGCGGAATGACGCGGGCGTAATCCGGGAAGGTGCCGTCAATCAGCTTCGACGTCAGCACGACAGGTCCGAAGGTGACGCGAATCTTGGTGTCGGAAATCTCGATCGCTGCCAGCGCCGCCGGATCGGGGGTGTCGAGCAGCTTCTGGATCTCGCCGACCGTCTTGCGCGGAATGATAATGCCCGGCATGCCATCGGCGCCTTCCGGCACGCTGGTCTGGGCGCGGGCAAGGCGGTGGCCATCGGTCGCGACCGCGCGCAGCAGCGTGCGGCCTTCGACAGTCGGCGTGTGCAGGTAGATGCCGTTCAGGTAATAGCGCGTCTCCTCGGTGGAGATCGCGAACTGGGTCCGGTCGATCAGCGTCTTGAAGGCTGTCGCCGGCAATTCGAACCGCACCGGGAACTGGCCGGTGGTCAAATCGGGAAAATCGGTCTCGGGCAGCATCTGCAGCGAGAAGCTCGACCGGCCCGAGCGCACCAGAACCGTCTGTCCGTCGGGCGCCGTCTCAAGCGCTACTTCAGCGCCGTCGGGCAGCTTGCGGACGATGTCGTAGAGCATATGCGCAGGGACGGTCGTCGCACCAGCGCGGCCAACCTCCGCCGGCACCGTCTCGAGGATCTCGAGATCGAGATCCGTCGCCTTCAGCGTCAGCTCGGACCCGCTCGCCCGGATCAGGACATTCGAGAGGATCGGGATCGTGTTCCGCCGCTCGACGACGCGATGAACGTGGTTGAGGGACTTGAGGAGACTGGAACGCTCGAGGATCGCTCTCATGGAAACGCGGGAACCCTGGCAGTGAGCCGCGCGCGGCGCGGGGTCGATTGAGGCGAGCGCTGCCGCCTCCACGGACGAAGGAAGGTGGCGGTTTCCGCCGCGGAAGGCAAGAGCGCCGACACCAAGCGCGGCAGGGAAAACCCGCCGCGGAGGAGAAACGCGCTTTGCGGTGAGCGCTGCGCGCTATTCGTCGATCATCCGCCGCAGGAGCTCGACCTCTTCGGCGAGGTTGCGGTCATCGCGCATCAGTTCCTCGACCTTGCGCACCGCATGCAGCACCGTCGTGTGGTCACGACCGCCGAAGCGGCGGCCGATCTCGGGCAATGAGCGCGGCGTCAGCGTCTTCGAGAGATACATCGCGATCTGGCGCGGCCTGACGATTGTCCGCGTGCGTCGGCTCGACAGGAGATCGGCCTTCGACACGTTGAAATGAACGGCGACGACCTTCTGGATGTCCTCGATCTTGACGCGGCGGGGCTCGCGCGCGCCGACGAGATCACGCAGCGTGATCTCGGCCGAGGCCATGGTCACCGGCTGGTTGGTGAACTGCCACTGCGCGACGAGGCGGTTCAGCGCCCCTTCGAGATCGCGGCCGTTGGAGACCACCGACTGGGCGACATATTCGATGACAGTGTCAGGGATCGCGACGCCGGTATTCTGGCCTTGCGCGAGCCGGTAGCGGCTCTTCAGGATCTGGCGGCGAAGATCGAGATCCGGCGCATCGATCTCGAAGGCAACACCGCCGCGCAGGCGCGAGCGCACGCGCTCGTCGAGCGTTTCGAGATCCGCTGCCGGCCGGTCGGCGGCGACCACCACCTGCCTGGCGCCATCGATCAGCGCGTTCAGCATGTGGCAGAATTCCTGCTGCACCGATTTGCCCTGCAGGAACTGCAGGTCGTCGATCAGCAGAAGATCAATCTCGCGCAGGCTCTCCTTGAAGGCGATGGCCGACTGGTTCTTGAGCGAGGCGACGAAGCGGAACATGAAATGCTCTGCCGTCAGATAGACGACCTTGCGCGCGGGATCGGCGGCGCGGGCAGCCTGGGCGATCGCATGCAGGAGATGCGTCTTGCCGCGGCCGACGCCGGCATGGAGATAAAGCGGGTTATAGGCGGTCGGGCGTCCCGACGGCGTTTCGGCGATGGCGCGCGCCGCGGCATAGGCGACACGGTTCGCCGACCCTTCGCAGAAGGTCTCGAAGCTGAAGCGCGGATCGACCGGCGAGCCAGGGCCTTCGCTGTCCGCGCGCTGCGGCGCGGCGATGATCACCGGCGCGGCGGGAAGGAGGGTCGGCTGAGACGCGGCCGGCTCGGAAACGGCGACGACCGGCTCGACACGGGCCAGCGGACGGGCACGGATCGTGCCCCGCACCACGAGCTCGATGCGGCGGATGCTCTCGATCTCGGCCTGCCAGAGACCGAGCAGCTTCTCGATATAATGCGCCTGAATCCAGGATTTCAGGAAACGGGTCGGGACCGTCAAATTCACGGAAAGGCCGTCGGCCTCGGCGAATTCGACGCGCGCGAACCAGCTCTGGAAAACGTCCTCGCCGAGTTCGCTGCGCAGGCGGCGCTTGACGCGGTCCCACAGGGCTGCATCGGCTGGGCCGGTAGTGGCAGAACCACTCACAACAATGCCCTCCGCATCGGCGATCGCCTTGAGCGCCGCCGTCCCGGAGCCGAAGTCTCCCGTCCTGTCATCGCGCATCACAGCCCCTCTGTTCATCGAAAGTGTCATCAAGATTGAACCCAGGGCAGCCCGGCGGCCTTCCAGCCGTCAACTGAACCCCGGTGCCGCCCCTCATCGAGCGGCCCCTCGAACCCGCCCGCGATATTGAAGCAACGGTCGAAACCTTCCGCCGCCATCGCCCGTGCCGCCGCAAGGCTGCGCACGCCGGAGCGGCAGAGAAAATAGAGCGCGGTCTCGCGGCCCACGCCGCGCCGATCGAGCTCGCCAGCGAGCACCTCGGCGAAATCGGCATTCACCGCCATCGCCGGAAAGCTCTGCCATTCGACCAGCAGCGTCTCCTTGCCGAGGGCCGAGAGGTCGACGATGCCGACATAGCCCCACTCCGCCTTGGTCCTGACGTCGATCAGCATCGACTGCGGCTCGCTGGCGAGACCATCCCAGGCTTCGGCAGCAGAGACATCCCCGGCAAAGGTTCCGGCAGGCGATTGAGACATAAATTACCCCTCATGCGGCCGCCTCACGGCAGCAGCACTATCGATCGTCGATGATGGTGCAGGACACAGGACCCTTCCAAAAGGAAGGCAATCAAATATGAAGACAAGCTACAGATTAATCAGACACAACTTCTCTATTCTCAAACACACACGCTCTTCTAATTCTACGGAAGCAACAACGCTGCTGCGAGACACATGAGAGCCCTGAGGGCGTCTGCGGCGAGAACTTGGGCCGCCGTCTCCATGAGGGGAAAATACACAGGGAGGGGTAGGGCCGCAACGGCTGAAACGGCCGAAGCGACGCCGCTGGCAGGCCCCGACGCCCCATTGCGACCGGGCCGGGCGATGACTCGTTCGGTAAGCCATTGCGAGTCAACGGATTCGGTTGGCAGGCACGGCCAAAGGCCATTCGATGCATAGCGGGCGAAAAATTTTAGCCGCTCTCCCCTTGACTCGCAGGGAATCTCCCCGCGCCAGAAGACCAATGGTCAAGCCATTGATATAGAAGCCATTTTCATGAGAAGCCGGCATGTCTGAAACGACGTCGATTCCGGTCGCAAATGCATTTTGCAGCGGGAACAGCCACTTACCCGCATAACAAAAAGCCCGGCCAAAGCCGGGCTCTTGCATCATCCCCAGAAAGGATTGATTCAGGCAGACAGGGCCTTCACGCGGGCCGCCAGACGGCTGACCTTACGCGACGCCGTGTTCTTGTGCAGCACGCCCTTCTGGGCGGCGCGCATCAGTTCCGGCTGCGCCTTCTTGAGCGCCTCGGCAGCGGTCGCCGCATTGCCGGAGGCAATCGCTTCCTCGACCTTGCGGACCTCGGTGCGCATGCGGCTGCGGCGGTTACGGTTCACAGAGGCGCGGCGAGCGATCTTGCGCGCGGCCTTCTTGGCAGAGGGCGTATTGGCCATTCAGGGCCTTCCTGGTCCATCAACGTGTTCGGGGTTTCCGCGCCGGCGGCGTCTCGCCACGGCAGCACGGAACGGCGGTCTTGACCCCGCCTCGGTTCGAGGGCGCCTTATAGTCGCGCTGGAAGACGCCGTCAATCGCCGCAGGCCGATTCAGCGATTGCGAAATTGCGGCGGGCGCTTCTCGGTGAACGCGGCCATGCCCTCGCGCGCATCCTCGGTCGCGAATAGCGAGTGGAACAGCCGCCGTTCCGTGCGGATTCCATCGGCAAGCCCACCCTCGAAGGCGCGGTTCACGGCCTCCTTCGCAAGCCGGACCGAGGGCTGCGACAGCCCGGCGATGCGTTCCGCGACCGCCAGCGCCGTCTCCATCAGTTCGGCGGATGGCACGACGCGCGAGACGATGCCGATCCTCTCGGCCTCTGCGGCATCAATCATCCGACCCGTCAGCACCATGTCCATGGTCTTGGCCTTGCCCACCGCCCTGGCGAGACGCTGCGTGCCGCCGGCACCCGGCATCAGGCCGAGCGTGATCTCCGGCTGGCCGAACTTCGCCGTATCGGCGGCAAGGACGATGTCGCACATCAGCGCCAGTTCGCAGCCGCCACCAAGCGCGAAGCCTGCGACAGCCGCGACGACGGGCTTTGTCATGCGCGCAAGGCGCTCCCAGGCGGCGACGAAATCATTCTCGAGCAGATCGACATAGGAAAGCGGCTGCATCTCCAGGATATCGGCACCCGCGGCGAAGGCCCTGTCCGATCCGGTCAGCACGACCGCGCCGATTGCGGCATCCGCCTCGAAGTCGTCGAGCGCCTGGTTCAGTTCGGCGACGAGGTGCTTCGACAGCGCGTTCAAGGCCTTCGGCCGGTTGAGGCGAATGATGCCGACGGCGCCCTGTCGCTCGACGATGACGGTCTCGAAACTCAAGCGCAGCCTCCCTGATCGGATGCAGAAGGGGTAACGGACACCGGCGGCCCCGGCAAGCTCAACGCTGGCAGACGAGGCAATGGAAGGTGGAGCGGCCGGATTGGACGGTGCGCAGGATCATGCCATCGCAGCCGGGCGTCGGACAGGCTTCGCCCTCGCGGTCATAGACGCGGAAGGCATGCTGGAAATAGCCGAGTTCGCCATTTGCCTGGCGATGATCGCGCAGCGACGAGCCGCCGGCTGCGATCGCCTCGCCGAGTACGGTCCGGATCGCCTCCGCCAGGCGGTCGGCCTCGACTTCCGTCACGGTCCCCGCCGGGCGCAGCGGCGACAGGCCCGACCGGTGCAGCGCTTCCGCCACATAGATATTGCCGAGCCCAGCGATGAGCCGCTGGTCGAGCAGCGCCGCTTTCAGAGGCGTGCGGCGGTCGCGCAGCAGCGGTGCGAGCGCCGGGCCGTCGAAGGCATTGCCGACCGGCTCCAGCCCCAGCGCGGCCAGATGCGGCGAGGCGGCATCGCCGGGCCCATCGGCGAGGTCCATGAAGCCGAAACGGCGCGGATCATTGTAGATGACGGCATGGCCGTTCGAGAGATGGAACACGACATGGTCGTGCGCCGCCTGCTTGTCGCGTGGATGGTAGAAGATGCCGGGCGTCGTGCTTGCGCCGCCCTCCTCGATGCGGAACGAGCCGGACATGCCCAGATGCATGATGAGCCGCGTGCGGTCGTCGAGATCGGCGAGGAGATATTTCGCGCGCCGTCCGAGGCTTTGCACCGTCCGGCCCGCAATCCGCTCGGCGAAACGCTCGGGAAAGCGGAAGCGAAGATCGGGCCGTCGCAATTCGACGGCCTCGATGCGGGCGCCTTCGAACACCGGCTGCAGGCCGAGGCGGACGGTTTCGACTTCGGGAAGCTCGGGCATGGTGTCGCTCGTCCTGACTTGGGCACCCGCCACCGTGGCGCGGTGGAAGCGCTTCGGTTATCAAGGACCCTCAAGCGTCATATAAGGAGCCGCGTGCCATGGCTACCCAGACAGGAATGGCTACCCCATCAGGATCGGCTGCCCGAAGCGAGAGCGCGGGAGAAACTGTCGCCGAGCGCGCCGAGCGTCAGGCCTCGTTTGGCTTTCGCGACGTCGCGGTCGAAGCGAAGCAGGGCATGGTCGACGCGGTGTTCCACAAGGTCGCCGCCCGCTACGACCTGATGAACGACGTCATGTCGGCCGGCATGCATCGCATCTGGAAGGATGCCGCCGTGTCCTGGCTGGCGCCACCGCGTGGACGGCCTTTCGAGGTGGTCGACGTTGCCGGCGGCACCGGCGATATCGCGTTCCGCATTGTCGGCCGCTCGGGCGGGTCGGCCCATGTGACGGTCGCCGATATCAACGCCTCGATGCTCGATGTCGGGCGCGAGCGCGCCGAGAAGCGCCACCTCGCGGACAATGTCGACTTCACGCTCGGCAATGCCGAGGAATTGCCGTTCGAGAGCGGCCGGTTCGACGCCTATACGATCGCGTTCGGCATTCGTAACGTGCCACGGATCGAAAAGGCGCTGGCCGAGGCCTACCGAGTGCTGAAGCCTGGCGGGAGGTTCCTGTGCCTCGAATTTTCCGCCGTCGACGTGCCCGTGCTCGACAAGATCTATGACGTCTATTCCTTCAATCTCATCCCCGGCATGGGCAAGCTCGTCGCGGGCGATGCCGAGAGCTATCAGTATCTCGTCGAATCGATCCGCCGCTTCCCGCATCAGGAACGGTTCGCCGATATGATCCGCCGGGCCGGCTTCTCGCGCGTCAGCTATCGCAATCTGACCGGCGGCATAGCGGCGATCCATTCCGCCTGGAAGACCTAAGGCCGCGACGGGAATGACAATCGGCCCTGTCCAGCTCTTCCGCCTCGCGCAGGCGGGCTTCGTCCTCGCCCGCGAGGGCGCGTTCAGCATTGTCGAAATCGACGACCTTCCGCCCGGCGCAGCGCTCGGTGTGCGGCTAGGCCGACTGCTGGAGCGCCGCCGCGCCCGCAGGGAGGATCGCGGCGCCCGCATCTCGGCGGCGCTGAACCGCCTCGGGCCCTCCTATATCAAGCTCGGCCAGTTCATGGCGACCCGCGCCGATGTCGTCGGCGAGGACGTCGCTGATGCGCTTGGCAAATTGCGCGACGAGATCGCGCCATTCGGCGAGGCTGCGGCGCGGACGTCGATCGAGCACAATCTCGGGCGGCCCACCGATGCGATCTTCGCAGCCTTCTCGCCGCCGGTCGCCGCAGCGTCGATCGCCCAGGTCCATAAGGCCGAACTGATCGAGGCCGATGGCACCCACCGGGCCGTCGCGGTCAAGGTGCTGCGGCCGGGGGTGCGCGGGCGCTTCCGCCGCGATCTCTCGACTTTCTATGCTGGCGCCGAACTCGCCACGCGGTTCGACCCGCAGATGAAGCGGCTGAAGCCGGTCGCGGTCGTCGATATCCTCGCCCGCTCCGTTTCGATGGAGATGGACCTTCGCCTCGAGGCGGCGGCGCTGTCGGAGATGGCGGAGCGGACCAGCGGCGATCCAGGCTTTCGCGTGCCCAAGGTCTATTGGGCGCAGACGGCGCGCGATGTGCTGACGCTCGAATGGATCGACGGCATCAAGCTTTCGGATCCGGCCGGCATCGCCGCGGCGGGTCACGATCCGAAAGAGGTGGCGCGCCGGCTGATGCAGGCCTTCCTGCGCCATGCGATGCGCGACGGCTTCTTCCATGCCGACATGCATCAGGGCAATCTCTTCGTCGATGCGAGCGGCGACGTCGTGGCCGTCGATTTCGGCATCATGGGCCGGCTTGGCCTCGCCGAACGGCGCTTCCTCGCCGAAATTCTCTACGGCTTCATCCGCCGCGATTATCTCCGCATCGCGGAGGTGCATATCGAGGCCGGCTATGTGCCGCCGCGCCACGCCGCCGAGGACTTCGCGCAGGCGTTGCGCGCCATCGGCGAGCCGATCCATGGCCAGCCCGCGCGCGACATCTCGATGGCCAAGCTGCTGACGCTGCTGTTCGAGGTAACGGAACTCTTCGACATGCAGACGCGGCCCGAATTGCTGATGCTGCAGAAGACCATGGTGGTCGTCGAAGGCGTCGCCCGTTCGCTCGACCGCGATTTCGATATGTGGAGCGCCTCCGAGCCGGTCGTCCGCGACTGGATCGAGCAAAATCTCGGGCCACTCGGCCGCATCGAGCAGGCGGCGAGCGGGCTTGGCGAATTCGGCCGCGCCGCAACGCGGCTGCCGGCGCTGCTGGAGCATGGCACGCGCGTGGCCGCCCAGCTTGACGCGGCAACGCGTGATGGCATTACGCTCGCGCCCGAGACCGTGGCGGCGATCGGCCGTGCTGAGGGGCGTGGCAATCGCTGGCTGGCGATCGGAGTCTGGGTGGTGGCGGCGCTGCTCGCCTATCTTGCGCTGCGATGATCGGGAAGGGAGAAGCCGCATGACCGACGCCACGCCAGGTCCGCTCGCCAGCCGCGCCATCCTTCTCGTCATCGGCGGCGGCATTGCAGCCTACAAGGCGCTCGACCTCATCCGCCGGCTCAAGGAACGCGGCGCGGCGGTCACCGTCGTCATGACGCGCGCGGCCTGCCAGTTCGTGACGCCGCTCGCCGCTGGCGCGCTGGCCGGCGGTACCGTCTATACCGAACTCTTCGACCGCGAGGCCGAGCAGGATGTCGGCCATATCCGCCTGGCGCGCGGCGCCGATCTCGTCATCGTCTCGCCAGCGACGGCCGATCTGATGGCGAAGATGGCAGCTGGCCTTGCCGACGACCTCGCCACCGCCGTGCTGCTCGCGACCAACGCGCCGGTCCTGATCGCGCCAGCGATGAACCCGGCGATGTGGAACCACAAGGCGACACAGCGCAACGTCGCACGCCTGATAGCAGACGGAATTGCTTTTGTCGGCCCGGCGAGCGGCGAGATGGCCGAGCGCGGCGAAGCCGGCACCGGTCGCATGAGCGAGCCGCTCGAGATCACCGCCGCCGCCGAGGCGCTGCTCGCGCCTGGCGAGAAGCCGCTCGCGGGCAAGCATGTTCTCGTGACGGCGGGGCCGACCCATGAGCCGATCGACCCGGTGCGCTACATCGCCAACCGTTCCTCGGGCAAGCAGGGCTTCGCCATCGCCGCCGCCGCCGCAAGGGCGGGCGCCCGGGTGACGCTGGTACATGGCCCCGTCGCGATCCCGCCGCCGGTCGGCGTTACCGCTGTCGGCGTCGAGACGGCGCGGGCGATGCTCGCCGCTGTGGAAGCGGCGCTGCCAGCCGATATCGCGATCTTCGCCGCGGCGGTTGCAGACTGGCGCCCGTCGGCCGAGGCAAGCGGCAAGATCAAGAAGGACGGCAGCGGCCGCGTTCCCCCGCTCACCATGACCGAAAACCCCGACATCCTCGCCACGATCGCCCATCGTCCCGCTGGGCGGCCGGGTTTCGTGGTGGGCTTCGCGGCCGAGACCGATGCGCTTCTCGACCATGCCCGCGCCAAGCTCGCGCGGAAGGGCGCCGATCTCATCGTCGCCAATGACGTCTCGCCAGAAAGCGGCGTCATGGGCGGCGCCGACAACGAAGTCGCTCTGGTGACCCATGAAGGCGTCGATCGCTGGCCGCGTCTCGGCAAGGACGAAGTGGCGCGCCGGCTCGTCGACTGGATCGCCGGGCGGATTCCACGATGATCGTCCTGCGCGGGCTCGGCCGGCTCCTGTTCGCGCTGGTGATCCTCCTCACGGGAGGCTGGGTTGCGCTGGCCTTCTGGTTCCAGCTGCCCTTCGGCCAGCAGGCCGTCGTCATCGCCATCGTCATCTGGGCAATCTTCGTCGTCGCGATCGTGCTCAACGAAATCGTGAAGCCGACCTGGCGCTCGCGCATCGTCTATGGCCTCGCTTTCCTGGCCGTGCTCGGCTGGTGGTCGACCATTCGCCCGTCGAATGATCGTGACTGGGCCGACGCCGTCGAACACGGCGTGACCGGGACGGTCGCGGGGAACATCGCGACGCTGCAGAATGTCCGCGATTTCGACTGGCGCTCGGAAATGGAGTTCACGCCGCGCTGGGGCACGCGGCGCTATGATCTTTCCACGCTCTCCTCGGTCGACCTGATCCTTGCCTATTGGGATGGCCCGGCGCTGGCCCATGCCATTGTCTCGTTCGGCTTCGACAATGGCGACCACATCGCCTTCTCGGCCGAAATCCGGCCAGAGGCGCAGGAGACGTTCTCGGCACTCGGCGGCTTCTTCCGTGAATTCGAGCTTGTCCTGATCGGCGCCGACGAGCGCGATGTCGTCAAGCTCAGGACGAATGTCCGCGGCGAGGATGTCTATCTCTATCCGCTGACGATGCCGAAACCGGCCATGCGGCAGCTCTTCCTCTCCTATATCGAACTCGGCAACGATCTCGCGGCCACGCCGCGCTTCTACAATTCGCTCACGGCCAACTGCACGACCGTCGTCTTCCGCCTCGTCCGCGCGCTCGACCCCGGCCTGCCGCTCGACTGGCGCATCCTCATCTCCGGCTATCTGCCCGGCTATCTCTTCGACCGCCAGAGTCACCCGGCCGGCATGACGCTGGACGAGTTCCGCAGCGCGGCCGCGATCAGCGAACGGGCGCGCGCAGCCGGCGCGGCGCTCGATTTCTCGACGCGCATCCGCCTGCCGACGCCGCCGGCACCGACGCCGGGCGACGGCGGGTCGCCCGCCCCTTGAGCAAGAGACCTCAATGCCATCCGAACCCTCCATCGAGCTGAAGATCCTCGACCCGCGCCTCGCGAGCTGGGGACTGCCGGCCTATCAAAGCGCCTCGGCGGCCGCCATCGATCTGCACGCCTGCATCGACGCTCCGCTGACGCTCGTACCCGGGGCCCCGGCGGTGCTGGTGCCGGCCGGCTTTGCGATCTTCATCCGCGATCCCTTCCTCTGCGCCGTGATCCTGCCGCGCTCCGGCCTTGGCCATAAGCAGGGCCTCGTGCTCGGCAATGGCGCCGGGCTGATCGACGCCGACTATCAGGGACCGATCATGGCGAGCCTCGTGAACCGCAACCCGCCGGGGGGACCGCCCGTGGTTATCGAGCCGGGCGCCCGCATCGCGCAGATGATGTTCCTGCCCGTGGTGCGGCCACGCTTCGCCGAAGTCGAGGCCTTCACCGATGAGACAAGCCGCGGCGGCGGCGGCTTCGGCTCGACCGGCGGCGGCGGTTGAACTAGGCTCGCTCCAACCAACAACGCTTCGCAGCCGAGGAAAAGCCATGACCGAGGAATCAACCGCCGCCCCGCGTGGCCGCGGCCGCATCTACGAATCCATCACCGACACGATCGGCGACACGCCGATCGTCCGGCTGAAGCGGATCGCCGAGGCGAAGGGCGTCAAGGCCAACCTCCTTGCCAAGCTCGAATTCTTCAATCCGATCGCCAGCGTCAAGGACCGCATCGGCGTCGCCATGATCGACGCCCTCGAGGCGGACGGCCGCATCACGCCCGGCAAGACCGTGCTGATCGAGCCGACTTCGGGCAATACCGGCATCGCGCTCGCCTTCGTCGCCGCGGCGCGGGGCTATCGGCTCATCCTGGTCATGCCCGAGACGATGTCGGTCGAGCGCCGCAAGATGCTGAAGCTCCTCGGCGCCGAACTCGTGCTGACCGAGGGACCGAAGGGCATGAAGGGCGCCATCGCCCGCGCCGAGGAACTCGTGGCCGAGATCGGCGACGCGATCATCCCGCAGCAGTTCCAGAACCCCGCCAATCCCGAGATCCATCGCCAGACGACCGCCGAGGAGATCTGGAACGATACGCATGGCGCCATTGACGTCTTCGTCTCGGGCGTCGGCACCGGCGGCACGATCACTGGCGTCGGCCAGGTGCTGAAGCCGAGAAAGCCGGGACTGAGGGTCGTCGCCGTCGAACCGAAAGAAAGCCCGGTTCTCTCCGGCGGCGCGCCGGGACCGCACAAGATCCAGGGCATCGGTGCCGGCTTCGTGCCCGGCGTGCTCGACACGTCTGTTTATGACGAGGTGATCCAGGTCGAGAGCGCCGAGGCGCTCGATTATGCCCGCCTCGCCGCACGGCTCGAAGGCATCCCGGTCGGCATCTCCTCCGGCGCGGCGATCGCGGCGGCGGTTGCGATCGGACAGCGTCCGGAAATGGCCGGCAAGAATATCGTGCTGATCATTCCCTCCTTTGCCGAACGCTATCTCTCCACGGCGCTCTTCGAGGGTCTCGACTGAACGACATGATCCGCGTCGCGCGGCTCGACCATCTGGTCCTGACGGTCGCCAGCATCGAGGCGAGCCTCGCCTTCTATGGCGGGGTCCTCGGCATGGCGGTCGTCACCTTCGGGGAGGGACGCAAGGCGCTACGCTTCGGCGCGCAGCAGATCAACCTGCACGAGGTCGGACGCGAATTCGAGCCGAAGGCCAGCCGTCCAACGCCCGGCTCGGCCGATCTCTGCTTCATCGTGGCGACGCCTCTTTCCGACGTTGCCGCGCATCTTGAAGCGGCCGGCGTGGCGATCGAACTCGGCCCCGTGCCGCGCGAGGGTGCCGCGGGCGCGTTCGCCTCGCTCTATCTGCGCGATCCAGACGGCAATCTCGTCGAGCTTTCGGAGCCCGGACGGCCCGACTGAGCGCTACGGCCAGCCGGCGCGGGGCACGGCGACCTCCACGGCGAGAACGCGTCCGCTCGGTCCGCCGCGTCCGATCGCCTCTGGTCCCTTCCAGTCGGCGGCGAGAATGAACAGCGTCCTCCCGTCGGCGCCGCCCAGCATGCAGGCAAAGCAACCGCGATCGACATCGATGCGCTGGAGGAGCGTGCCATCCACAGCGACCCGGCAACAGCAGCGGTTCGGCACATCTGCGAACCAGATCGCGCCTTCCGCGTCCATCGTGATGCCATCAGGATGAAAGCCGGGAAGTTCGGCAAGACGTCGCCGTGCCGTCAGCGCGCCGTCGCCGCCGATCGTGAATGCCGTCAGACAGCTCGCATAGGATTCGCCGAGCACGAGCGTCTGGCCATCGGGACTGATCGCCATGCCATTGGGGAAGGCGACGTCGTCTGCCTCGAGACGGACCGCGCCCTCTACGGAGATCGATGCGACGCGCCCCGGACGGAATTCACCGCCCGGAAAATCGAAGCCGATCGTGTTGACATAGGCGCGCCCCGTTCGTCGACGACGATCTCGTTCCATGGCTTCGGCGAGAGGCCGGAGAGATCGGCATGCGGCGCAAAGTGCCCGTCGGGACGGCGGATCGATAACATCGTGCCGGCGATCAGCGCCATTTCGCCATCGGGCATGAAGGCGAAGGAAAAGGGCAGCGCGTCGACGGACGCGATCACCGTCACTTCCCCATTTGCTTCGATGCGCTTGATCTCGCCTGCGCCCCAATCCGACAGCCACAGCAGCCCGGCATGCCAGCGCGGCGATTCGGGCAGCAGCAGTCCCTCCGCCACGATGCGAAGATCACCGTCTCGAGCATGCTTCATCATCGATTCCTCCTGCAATCCAGAGGACGAATGGCGAGACCACAGCCCGACAGGCCGCGCGAAATCCACGTTCTGCCTCCCTCCAAGCGGTGATCACACCATCGCGATGACGTACGCACCGCAGGTGGCTGGAATCTTTCGGCTGACTGACGTTAAGTGAGCCACCAGCCGACCACTGCAAGGAGTCGGCGATGATCTCATCGGGAGGAATTTGATGCGACTGCTTATTCTCGGCACCGGCGGCATGGCTGCGGCCCATGCCCGCAATTTCGCCGCGATCGATGGCGTTACCCTGGTCGGCGGCGTGGATGTCGTGCCCGAACGCCTTGCAGCCTTCGCGGCTGAACATAACCTGCCCCGGCAGTTCGGCACGCTGGAAGAGGCGCTGGCCTGGGGTGAATTCGACGCCGTCGCCAATGTGACGCCCGATCGGATCCATTATCCGACGACGATGCTGGCGATCGCCGCCGGCAAGCATGTGTTCTGCGAGAAGCCGCTCGCCACCGACGCCGGCAAGGCGATGGAGATGACGGAGGCGATCGAAGCCGCCGGCAAGGTCGGCATGGTGAACTTCACCTACCGAAACTCTCCTGCCCTGCAGAAGGGCCGGCAGATGGTGCTCGACGGCGCTGTCGGCGCCGTGCGCCATGTCGAGGCCTCGCATCTGCAGAGCTGGCTGGTCGGCAACGCCTGGGGCGACTGGACGAGCGAGAGCAAATGGCTGTGGCGCCTGTCGAAGAAGCACGGCTCGAACGGCGCGCTCGGCGATATCGGCATCCACATCGTCGATTTCACGTCCTATGGCTCGGGCCTAGACGTCGCCCATGTGTTCGGACGCTTGAAGACCTTCGACAAGGCGCCCGGCAACAAGATCGGCGAGTACGATCTCGACGCCAATGACAGCTTCACGATGAATGTCGATTTTTCGAACGGCGCCATCGGGACGATCCAGGCAACGCGTACTGCGCCTGGCCAGCTCGACCAGCTCCGCCTGCGCGTTTATGGCGACAAGGGCTCGATCGAGATGATCTACGACACCGGCAAGTCGACGCTCAGGGCCTGCATCGGCGAGGACGTGCACACCGCCACCTGGCGCGACATCGAGTTCGAGCCGGTCGAGACCAACTATCAGCGCTTCGTCAAGGCCGTCCGGGACGGCAAGACGCTGGAGCCCTCCTTCCGCCGCGCGGCCAACATCCAGAAGGTGCTGGACAAGGCGCTGGTCTCCGACGCGAGCCACAAGGACGAAGCCATCACCTGACGCCGGCAGGACCGGACGACCGTGACCGGCCGCATGCGGCGGCCGGTCGGCGCGCCTTTGCGCCAGCGAAACACGATCAAGGGAGGAATGCATCCATGCCGACCGGCGCCATCTATCCGAGTCTCAAGGACCGTACCGTCGTCGTCACCGGCGGCGGCAGCGGCATCGGCGAATCCATCGTCCGCCATTTCGTTGCCCAGGGGGCGAAGGTCGGCTTTCTCGACATCAACCGCGAGGCGTCCGAAGCGCTCGTCGCCGAGCTCTCGTCCCAGGGCAGCGTGCATTTCGAGCATTGCGACCTGCGCGACATCGCGGCGCTGCGCGCTGCGATCGCCAATATCCGCGCCGCCTTCGGCCCGATCACCATCCTCGTCAACAACGCCGCCCATGACGAGCGCCACAAGCTCGAGGACGTGACGCCCGAATATTGGGACGACCGGGTCCATGTGAATCTGCGCCACCAGTTCTTCGCCGCGCAGGCGGTGGTCGACGACATGAAGGCGGCGGGCGGCGGAGCGATCATCAATCTTGGCTCGACCAGCTGGATGATCGGCCTTGGCGGCATGCCGGCCTATACGGCGTCGAAATCGGCGGTGCTTGGTCTGACCCGCAGCCTGGCGCGCGACCTCGGCCCGTTCAATATCCGCGTCTGCTCGGTCGTGCCCGGCTGGATCATGACCCAGCGGCAGATCGATCTGTGGCTGACGCCGGAGGCCGAGGCCCGCGTGATGGAAAGCCAGTGCCTGAAGCGCAAGCTCTATCCCGAGGATATCGCCAAGCCTGTGTTGTTCTTCGCCTCGGACGAGGCCAGCGGCTGCACCAATCAGGCCTATGTCGTGGATGGCGGCTGGATCTGAGAGAGCAACCCCTCTCAGAACTGGGATTCGATCGTGAAACCCGAGGGAAGCAGGTCGGCAATGCCAAAGGCGCTGCCGGCCCCAGCCGGATCTCGGCATTCGATGACCGTCGAGGCTGTCGAGAATTCGCGAAGGCGCTGGCGACAGCCGCCGCATGGCGTGCAGACGATGCCGCCATCGACGCGGTCGGCAACCACCGTGACGGCGGCGATACGGCGGCTGGCCGCATCGGTGCCGGCCGCGATCATGGCGCCGATAGCCGATGTCTCCGCGCACCAGCCCTCAGGAAAAGCCGCGTTCTCGACGTTCGCGCCAACGAAGACGCGGCCATCCTCGGTGCGGATGGCGGCGCCGACGGGAAAGCGGGAATAGGGCGCGTGGGCATTGTCGCGTACCGCACGCGCGCGTTCGAAGAGTTCGGCGTCCAAGAGCGGGTCCTTCATGGCCTGGCGCCACCTTCCGCAGCGCCTCGCCGAGATTGAAGCGCCCCGCGGGCAGGCCCGTCAAGCGCCGCGCCGCCGCCCCGACACACTGCCGATGAATTGCGCCGCCCGCCGAATTTACGGGCATGGTGCGCACTTTCTGCTTTTCGTCGGACCCCGATCTTTCTATCACTTGCGGTCACGAGGTCGCCAGCGGGGGCAAATCCATTCATGACCGAGACGCCGAACAAGCCGGCTTTGGCGCTGGTCGCCCATGATCAGAAGAAGGACGACATGGTTCGCTTCGCGCGGAGCCATGCCAAGCGGCTCGCCGCCTTCGAACTGTTTGCGACCGGCACGACAGGCGCGCGGATCGTCGAGGCGGCGCCGGAACTGCCCGTGACGCGGCTGAAGAGCGGGCCGCTCGGCGGCGATCAGCAGATCGGCGCCATGATTGCCGAAGGGCGTATTACCGCGCTCATCTTCTTCGTCGACCCGCTGACGCCGATGCCGCACGATGTCGATGTCAAGGCGCTGACCCGCCTTGCGGAACTCTATGACATCCCGATGGCGCTCAACAGCGCTACCGCCGAACTCATCATCACCCATCCTGGCGCCATTGCGCGACCGACATGATCGCGCCTTCCAGCGCTGACCGAGGCACCATGGCCGAAACCACCACCGACCGCGATTTCGTTCGTTTTCCGACGCTGATCGGCGATATCGGCGGCACCAACGCCCGCTTTTCGCTCGTCTCCGACGGCGATGGTCCGACCCGTCGCTTCACGAATGCCCAGACGGCTGATTTCGCCACCATCGACGATGCCATCGCCGCCACCGTGCTGCCGGAAGCGCGGCCGCGCTCGGCGGTGCTCGCCGTGGCCGGACCCGTGCAGGGCGACCGCGTGCCGCTGACCAATTGCTCCTGGGTCATCGAGCCGCGGCGGATGATCGAGCGGCTCGGGCTCGACGAAGTCATCCTGCTCAACGATTTCGAGGCGCAGGCCCTGTCACTGCCGGGCCTTGGCCGTGACGACCTCGTTGCGATCGGCAGCGGAGAGGCTGTCCCCAACGCGGCGCAGGTCGCGGTCGGCCCCGGAACGGGGCTCGGTGCCGCCGCGCTTATTCATGCGCGCGGCACCTGGTTCCCGGTCCCCGGCGAAGGCGGCCATATCGATCTTGCCCCGGTCACCGAGCGCGATTTCCAGATCTGGCCGCATATCGACGAGCCGTTCGGCAGCGGCCCCTATCGCCGCATCGCCGGCGAGACGCTGCTCTGCGGCGCGGGGCTGGTGCGGCTCTACAAGGCCGTCATCGCAGCCGACGGCGCCAAGGCCCGTTTCGACACCCCCGCCGAGGTGACGGCGGCGGCCATGGATGGTTCGGACGGCGCTGCAGAAGAGGCGCTGTCGCTGTTCTGCGTCCATCTCGGGCGGCTCGCCGGCAATCTCGCGCTCGCCTTCATGGCGCGCGGCGGCGTGTTTCTCGCCGGCGGCATCGCGGCGCGGATCGCGCCGTTCCTGGCGCAAAGCGGCTTCCGCGACGCCTTCATCGACAAGGCGCCGCATCAGGCGCTCATGGACAAGATGCCGACTTCGGTGGTCATCCATCCCGAGCCGGCGCTGGCGGGACTCACAGCCTATGCCCGTCACCCCGAGACCTTCGGCGTCGCGACGGAAGGGCGCCACTGGCGCCGCTGAACCGAACTCTCAGGTGCCGCGCGGTTTCGCCCGCGCGGTCGGCGGCGCGGCAAGCGGGTCTTCAGGCCAGGGATGCTTTGGATAGCGTCCGCGCAGATCACCGCGGACGTCACGCCATGAGCCGCGCCAGAACGACGGCAGGTCACCGGTGATCTGGATCGGCCGGCGGGCCGGCGAAAGAAGATGCAGCGTCAACGGCACGCCATTGGCGATCACAGGATGGCGATCGAGCCCGAACAATTCCTGCACCCGCACCTCGAGCACCGGACCGTTCGGGTCTGAATAGTCGATCGGCAGGCGCGAGCCCGACGGCGCATCGAAATGCGTCGGAGCGAGCCGGTCGAGCATCGCCTTGCGGTCCCACGGGATCAACGCGGCAAGCGCCTCATGCAGCAAAGCGGCATCGATCGCGTCGAGCCGCCGCTTGCCGAGGAGATGCGGCGCAAGCCAATCGTCGAGCGTCGCCAGCAACGCTTCGTCGGAGACGTCGGGCCAATCCTCGCCTGCCTTCCGGCGCAAAAAGGCGAGCCGTGCCCTCAGCGCTCCCGCCTGACCCTCAAAAGCGAGCGCGCCGATCCCCCGCCGGCGAATGGCCGCGACGAGCGCCGTGACGACGGCCGCATCGGACGGACGGGCGGCAGCACCCTCGCTGAGCACGAGGCGACCGAACCGCCGGCTTCGCCGCGCGCGAACCGAGCCCGTCGCCTCGTCAAAGGCGACGGTTTCCTCCTCGACGATCGCATCGCCGAATTCAGCTTCGATCTCGGTGAGCGTCAATGGCGCCGCGCTGAGAATGCGGGCGTTCTCGGCAGCGCCCTGCAGGCTGGCCACGGCGAGAAAATCCTGACGCGCCAGCGCATCGGCGGGATCGAGCACCCCGCCACGCCCATTGGCCATCACGAAAGCGCCAGGTGCGCCGCGCGCCATCGCGATACGTTCAGGAAAGGCGAAAGCAAGCAGAAGGCCGGCCTGTTCGATCGCCGCGCCATCGATCGCCGGATCGGCGCCGACGCGACGGGCGAAGCGCGCGCCAAGCGCGAGGGCGTCGCGGCTGCGCTGGTCGCGTGCGCCGCGCAGATTGCCAAGCCGGTCGCGGAGGTCGACGCCGTTGCCGCCAAGACCGGGTTCCGCGAGCAGCGCTGCGAGAGCGCCGGCGATACCGCCGAGCTCGAGGGCGGCCGCTTTCCGTAGCATATGTCCAAGGCGAGGCGGCATCGCGAGGCCAGAAAGCGCCCGCCCCTCGGCTGTCAGCCGCCTGTCGCCGTCCACCGCTCCGAGCCGCGCGAGCAGCGCCATCGCCTCATCATAGGCCGGACGGGGTGGCGGATCGAGAAAGGCGAGCCGCGCGGGATCATCGACACCCCAGGCGAGGAGATCGAGCACGAAAGGCGAGAGATCGGCGTCAAGGATTTCCGGCCGGTCAAACGGCGCGAGCGCCGCGGTCTGACCCTCGTCCCACATCCGGTAGCAGACCCCCGGCTCGGTCCGTCCGGCGCGGCCCCGGCGCTGATCGGCGCTCGCGCGCGAGACGCGGCGGGTCTCAAGACGCGTCAGGCCCGTCGCCGGTTCATAGAGCGGGACGCGCGCAAGCCCTGAGTCAATGACGACGCGAACGCCCTCGATGGTCAGCGACGTCTCGGCGATGGAGGTCGCCAGCACCACCTTGCGCTTGCCGGGCAGCGATGGACGGATGGCGCGATCCTGCGCGGCGAAATCGAGCGCGCCATAGAGCGGCGCAATTTCGACGCCGGATGGAAGCTTGTCGGCAAGCCGTTCGGCCGTGCGGCGGATTTCCGCCTGTCCCGGCAGGAAGACAAGCAGGCTCCCGCTTTCCTCGCCAAGGGCGCGGCGGACAACAGCAGCGGTCTCGTCCTCGATCCGGCGGCTGGCGTCGCGGCCGCAATGGCGCGTTTCGACCGGAAACATGCGCCCCTGGCTCTCGATGACTTCGGACTTTCCGAGCAGCCGCGCGACACGGGCACCGTCGATCGTGGCCGACATCACCAGCAGGCGGAGATCATCCCGCAGACCGGCCTGTGCATCGAGCGCAAAGGCGAGGCCGAGATCGCCATCGAGGCTGCGTTCGTGAAATTCGTCGAAGATGACCGCCGCGACGCCGTCGAGCGCGGGATCGTCAACGATCATCCGCGTGAACACGCCCTCGGTGACCACCTCGATGCGGGTTGCGGCCGAAACCCGCCGCTCCATGCGGACGCGATAGCCGACCGTGCGGCCGACCTCTTCGCCGAGTGTTGCCGCCATGCGCGCCGCGGCAGCACGTGCGGCGAGGCGGCGCGGCTCCAGCAGGATGATACGGCCGTCGCCGCGCCAGGGCGCATCGAGCAGGGCGAGGGGAACGCGAGTCGTCTTGCCGGCGCCGGGCGGCGCGACGAGCACAGCGTTGCGGCCGGCCGCAAGCGCCGCCTTCAGCGCGGGGAGGGCTTCTTCAACGGGGAGGTTATCGTGCGACAAGAAAAGGCCAAACGGCCTATTCGGCCGCCTCGTTGGTGCTTTCGGCCTGCGCCTCATGCACCTTCAGATCATCGAGGCGCGGCATCGCGATGATGTTATAGCCGGCATCGACGAAATGGATCTCGCCGGTCACGCCGGTCGAAAGATCCGACAGCAGATAAAGGGCCGTGCCGCCGATCTCCTCCGTCGAAACCGTGCGGCGGAGCGGGGCATTCTTGCGCTGGAAATTATACATGAGCCGCGCATCGGCGATGCCGGCACCAGCCAGCGTGCGCACGGGTCCAGCCGAGATCGCATTGACGCGGATCTCATCGCCGCCAAAATCGGTGGCGAGATAGCGAACCGAAGACTCCAGCGCCGCCTTGGCGACGCCCATGACATTGTAGTTTGGCGAGACGCGCGTCGAACCGCCGAAGGTCAGCGTCAGGATCGAGCCGCCATTCGGCATCAGCGCGGCGGCGCGCTTCGCCACCTCGGTGAACGAGAAGCACGAGATCATCATCGTGCGCGTGAAGTTCTCGCGCGTCGTATCGGCGTAACGGCCCTTGAGCTCGTTCTTGTCCGAGAAGGCGATGGCATGGACCAGGAAGTCGATGCCGCCCCATTCCTGCTTCAGCGTCTCGAACACACTGTCAACCGAGGCGAGATCCTCGACGTCGCAAGGGATCAGCAGCTTGGCGCCGATCGATTCGGCCAGCGGCTTGACGCGGCGGCCGAAGGCTTCGCCCTGATAGGTGAAGGCCATTTCCGCGCCGTGGCTTGCGAGCACCTTGGCGATGCCCCAGGCGATCGAGTGATCATTGGCGACGCCCATGACCAGGCCGCGCTTGCCGGCCATCAGTGTTGTCGTCGTCGTCATGCTCGGTCTCCCCGCCGGCTGGATCGCCCGCGTCCTGCCGGACGCGCAAGGCGCGATCCAGCTCGTTGTTTCTGCATCGAATGATTCCGAAAACCGGATTCCACTCTTCGGCCCGACGCTCTAGCCGGCATAGCGCTGGAAGACCAGCGAAGCGTTGGTGCCACCGAAGCCGAAGCTGTTGGAGAGCACGGTGTCGATCTTCGCGTCATCAATGCGCTCGCGCACGATCGGCATGTCGGCGAAGGCCGGGTCGAGCTCATCGATATGCGCCGACTTTGTGATGAAACGGTTGTTGAGCATCAGGAGCGAATAGATCGCCTCATGCACGCCCGTCGCGCCCTGCGAATGACCCGTCAGCGACTTGGTCGCGGAGATCGGCGGGCAGGCGTCGCCCGACCCGAACACCTCGCGGATCGCTTCCATTTCTTTCAGATCGCCGACCGGCGTCGAAGTGGCGTGCGGGTTGATGTAGTCGATCTTGCCGGCGCGAGTGATCGCCTGGCGCATGCAGCGCGCTGCGCCCTCGCCCGACGGCGCCACCATGTCGGCACCATCAGACGTGCAGCCATAACCGACGATCTCGCCATAGATGCGCGCGCCGCGCGCCTTGGCGACCTCGAGTTCCTCGAGCACCAGCACACCGGCGCCGCCCGAAATGACGAAGCCGTCACGATTGGCGTCATAGGCACGCGAGGCGACCGAAGGCGTGTCGTTATAGCGCGACGAAAGGGCGCCCATCGCGTCGAAGAGGACGGTCAGCGTCCAGTCGAGTTCCTCGCAGCCACCGGCGAAAACGCGGTCCTGCTTGCCCCACTGAATTGTCTCATAGGCATTGCCGATGCAATGGTTCGACGTCGCGCAGGCGGAAGAGATCGAATAATTGACGCCCTTGATCTTGAACCAGGTCGACAATGTCGCCGAGGGCGATGACGACATCGCCTTCGGCACCGCGAGCGGGCCGACCTTCTTGGACGAACCGGAGGCGAGTGCCTTCTGCGCCGACTCAACGATGGTCCGCGTAGAGGGACCGCCGGAGCCCATGATGATGCCGGTGCGCTCGTTGGAGATCTCGCTCTCCTCGAGCCCGGCGTCACGGATCGCCTGGTCCATGGCGACATGGTTCCAGGCGGTGCCGCCGCCATGGAAGCGCATGGCGCGGCGATCGACCACTTCGGCCGGATCGAGCGTCGGCGCGCCGAAGACATGGCTGCGGAAGCCGTGTTCGGCCTGCGCGCCTGAGAAGGAAATGCCGCTCTTCGCCTCGTGCAGGCTCGCCAGCACTTCCTGCGTGTTGTTGCCGATGGACGAGACGATGCCCATCCCCGTGACGACGACCCGCTTCATGGTCCGCTGTCCTTCAATTCGATCCGCCCGGTCCGGGCCGGTCCTGCCGCTCAGCCGACCGCTGGCACCGCATCGCCCTTGAACAGGCCGACGCGCAGGTCCTTGGCACGGTAGATGGTCTCTCCGTCGGCCTTAAGCCAGCCGTCGGCAATGCCGAGCACGAGCTTCGACCGCAGCACGCGCTTCAGGTCGACGCCATATTCGACAAGCTTCACATTCGGCAGCACCATGCCGGAGAATTTCAGTTCGCCCGTCGAGAGCGCGCGCCCGCGGCCCGGGGAGCCGGACCAGCCGAGGAAGAAGCCGAGCATCTGCCAGAGAGCGTCGAGACCGAGACAACCGGGCATCACCGGGTCGCCCTTGAAATGGCAGGCGAAGAACCAGAGATCCGGCGTGACGTCGAGTTCGGCGCGGATGTGGCCTTTGCCATATTCGCCGCCTTCCTCGCTGATCGAGGTGATGCGGTCGAACATCAGCATCGGCGGCAGCGGCAGTTGCGCGTTGCCTTCGCCGAACAATTCGCCTCGCCCGCAGGCGAGAAGCGCTTCATAATCGTAACGCGACGGGCGGTCTGCCATTGCCGTCAGTCTACCTCTTCTCGGCGCCGGTCTGGCGCAATTGCCCGACGGATGCCATATGCGACATGTCGGCATACCGGCGCCCGATGAGGGAACCGCCGCCGAACCGAGGCCTTCCTAACATAGGCTCCCCCCGATCGAAAGCCCGTGCAGCGGCGGCTTTCGACGCCGCGATCCGGCGCGGAGGGAATGCGAAGCAGTTTGCCGGCGGAGAACGAGGAATGGTGTCAGATCGAAAAACAGCCTGGCTCGGCCGCGGATTTGCCCTGACGCTGGCGCTGCTTCAGCTCGGCTCCACCGCCTCGGCAGGAGAACTGTTCAAGCAGCCTTCGATCGGGCTCGATCCGCCGAAGATCATCAAGAGCGTGCCGCCTTCGGTCATGCCCTCGCTCGATGCGAACCAGTGCCAGCTCGCAGCCGGCACCTGCCCGCTCGGCCGCCTGCAGCGCTCGGGCACGCGCTGCTACTGCGTTTCGAATGGCGTCGCACGCCAGGGCGCAACACGGACAAAGCCGCAGACGGCCCGGCCCTCGATGGCCGAATGACGCCCTGCTGGTGGCTCAGCTGGGCTCCTTCGCCCTGACGGCCGTCAGGACCGCCGGGAGCAGGCCCGGGAAACGCTGCTCGATATCGCCCGCCCGCACCGAGATCAGCCGACGCGCGCCGTCGATCCGCGTGCGCGTCACGCCAGCCTCGCGCAGGCGAGCCAGGTGATAGGTGAGGTTCGTCTTCGACGAGAACGGGTTCATCGATCCGCAACTGTCCTCGCCGACCTCCGTGAGATGGGCGACGATCTCGCGACGCGTCGGGTCGCTCAGTGCATCGAGCACGGCAGAGAGATCGATCTGGTCGATATCGGGGTGGAGGAGCTCCTTGGCCATGATGGAAGGATAGGCACTTCCATAGCAGAGTTCAATAAGTGTTGAACTCATTGACCGGCGGCCTGACACCTCCTATTGTTCAATAAATGTTGAACTCTTGGAGGCGCCCATGCTGCGTTCGCTCATCTGGTTGTCGCTGGGCACCTTCGCCATCGGCACCGAAGGCTTCATGATCGCCGGTATCCTGCCGGCCATGGCGTCCGATCTTGATGTCTCTGTGGCGATGGCAGGCCATCTCGTGACCTGCTTCGCCCTCGTCTACGCGATCTCGGCGCCGCTCACCGCTGTCGCCACGGCGAGCCTGCCTCGAAAGCCGGTGCTGGCCGCCGCCATAGCCGCCTTCGCGCTCGCCAACCTCGTCGCCGCGGTCGCACCCGGCTATTGGTGGCTGATGGGCTCGCGCGTCTTGCTCGCTCTCGCGGCTGCCGCCTTCACGCCGGCTGCCACCGGCACCGCAGCGATGCTCGCCGCCCCGGAAAAGCGCGGCCGCGCCATCGCAATCATCTATAGCGGCATGACGATCGCGGTCGTCGTCGGTGTTCCCGCCGGAACCATTCTCGCCGAGCATCTCGGCTGGCGGGCAACCTTTGTCGGCGTCGCCGGGCTCGCCGCCCTTGCGCTCCTTGGAATCATGACGCAATTGCCCCGGGTTGCGGCACCGCCGGCCGTCTCGCTCGATACGCGGCTCGCCATGGCGCGCCGTCCGGAGGTGCTCTCGATCCTCGGACTGACCGTGCTTGCGATCGCGGGTGCCTTCACGGTGAGTACCTATGCCGGGGCTCTGCTGAAGGCTGTGTTTGGCGTCTCGCCATCGATGATCGCCTTCGCATTGTTCGTCGTCGGCATCGGGAGCGCCGCAGGCAATTTCTTCGGCGGCTACGCAGCCGATCGCTGGAATCAGCGCCGCTTCATCACGGCGGTCCTGGCGACGCTGGCCATCGATTTCATCGCGATCTCGCTGGCCGCGACCTTTGCCCCCAATGCCGCGGGGCTCGTCGTCGTCGTGATCGCGCTCGGCCTCTGGGGTTTGTTCGGCTGGGCGTTGCCCGCTGTGCAGCAGGTGCGCCTCGTCGCGGTCGATCCGCCGCTCGCCGCGGTCTCGCTGTCGCTGAACTCGTCGGCGATCTATCTCGGAACGGCGGCCGGAGCGACGGCCGGCGCCGCCGCGATCGATCTCTTCTCGGTGACGGCGATCGGCTGGACAGCCGCCCTCTTCGAGGTGGCGGCGCTCGTCCTCTTCGCGCTCACATCGCGGGCCGACCGGCGCGCCTGGCTCCGGCGTGACGGGGTACCGGCCTGCCCTGACGCGGCGTGACGTGACGCGGCGCGACCCGGCTCCGGCCTGATCAGGCGGCCTGCTCCGGATAGAGCCCGAGCAGGCCCTCTCGGCTCGCCTTGGCGACGCCGCGCTCGGTGACGAGGCCGGTCAGCAGCCGGGCCGGCGTCACGTCGAACGCCGGATTGGCCGCCTTGGTGCCCTTCGGCGCCAGGCGCACCTTCACGATCGTGCCATCGCCGGCGATGCCCGAGATATGCGTGACCTCGTCGCTCGCGCGCTCCTCGATCTCGATTTCCTTGACGCCGTCATCGACGCGCCAATCGATCGTCGAGCCGGGCATCACAACATAGAACGGCACGTGATTGTCATGCGCGGCCAGTGCCTTCAGATAGGTGCCGATCTTGTTGCAGGCATCGCCCGAGGCGGTGACGCGGTCGGCGCCGACGAGGCAGATGTCGATCGCGCCATGCTGCATCAGATGGCCGCCGGCATTGTCCACGATCAGCGTATGCGGCACGCCATGCGAGCCGAGTTCCCATGTGGTGAGGCTGGCACCCTGGTTGCGCGGCCGCGTCTCGTCGACGAAGACATGCACCGGAATGCCGCTGTCATGGGCGCTGTAGACGACGCCGAGCGCGGTGCCCCAGTCGACGCAGGCGATCCAGCCGGTGTTGCAATGGGTGAGAATGTTCACTGGGCCCGAGCGGCCCTTCGCTTCCCAGATCTCGCGAATGAGCGCCGCGCCATTGGCCGCCATCGTGCCATTCGTGCGGATGTCCTCGGCATGCAGGCGGTCGGCGGTCGCGAAGGCAGTGGCCGCGCGCTCGCCCTCCGGCAGGCCGGCGACGGCCGCGCGGACGATGTCGAGCGCCCAGCGGAGGTTGACCGCCGTCGGACGCGCCGCGTAGAGCGCCTCATAGGCGCCGGCGACATTGGCGTCGGAGGCATCGGCGGCCAGCGCCATCGCATAACCGTAGGCGCCGGTGACGCCGATCAGCGGGGCGCCGCGCACCACCATCCGCCTGATCGCGTCGATCGCCTCGGTGACGCTTTCGATCCGAAGCGTTTCGAAGCGATGCGGCAGCAGCGTCTGGTCGACCACCGTCACGGCGGGCTCATTGCCGTCACGCCAGATCGAACGATAAGCGACGCCGTCAACTTTCATCACGAACTCTCCAGACATGCCGGCGCCGCCGGCGGAAAAGGGGGATGACCCCGCAGACGTAATCGAGTAGAGGCGAAGCCTCGGCTCTTCAACCCCGATCGGAGCCGCCGACAGCGCGATCCCGGCTGAGGCGGCCGCCTGGAGATGACGACATGACGAACCATCCGATCCGCGCTGTCGTCACCGACATCGAAGGCACCACCTCGTCGATCGCCTTCGTCAAGGACGTGCTGTTCCCTTATGCGCGGCAGCGGCTCGCCGGTTATGTCGCCGAGCATTCCGACGAAGCGGCCGTCCAGTCGGCACTGGCCGAAGCGCGGACGCTGGCCGGACAGCCGACGCTGTCGCAGGACGAGACCATCGCGCTGCTGCAGGGATGGATCGATGCCGATCGCAAGGCGACCCCGCTCAAGACGCTGCAAGGCCTCATCTGGGAAGACGGATACCGTTCGGGAACCCTCAAGGGCGATCTTTATCCCGATGCGGCCGAATTTCTGGCCCGCTGGCGCAATGAGGGCCTGTCGCTCTACGTCTATTCATCGGGCTCCGTGCTGGCGCAGAAGCTTATCTTCGGCCACACCGAATTCGGCGATCTGACCATCCTGTTCTCCGGCTTCTTCGACACGACGGTCGGCGCCAAGACCGATCACGCCTCCTATGCGGCGATCGCAGAGGTTGCCGAACTGCCGCCTTTCCGCATCCTCTTCCTCTCCGACAACACAGCGGAACTTGACGCTGCCCGCGAGGCCGGGATGATGACGATCGCGCTCGATCGCGGCGAGGCGGTGCTGCCGGAAGGTCACGGCCATCCCGTCGCCAGGGACTTCAGCGAGATCGATGCGCTCGCCGGCACGCTGAAGGCCTGACGCGTGGACAAGGCGCGGCGCATGGCCACGGCGACCGGAGCGCTCGCCATCCTGTTCTGGTCGTGCCTCGCGCTCCTGACCAGCCTGTCACGCGAGATCCCGACCTTCGAGGCGCTGGCCATCACCTTCGCGATCGGCGCGGTGACGCTTTTCCTGTGCTTCCTGCCGCGCCGCGGCGTGATGGGCATAGCGCGCGCCTTCGCCAGATGGCCGCTGCGGGCCTGGGCGCTCGCGATCAGCGGGATCTTCGTCTACCACGCGCTCTATTTCATCGCGATCCGCCTCGCACCGGCCGGGCCGGTCACGATCATCAACTATCTCTGGCCGTTGGCGATCGTCATCCTTGCCGGCGTCTTGCCTGGCGGCGACAGCCGCCTCGGCTGGCCGCAACTGGTCGGCGGCGCCATCGGCTTCGGCGCGACCGTGCTGCTGGTCGGCTTCGGCGGCATCGCGCTCGGCAGCGACGCGCTGGTAGGCTATGGCTGCGCCCTCGCCTGCGCGCTGGTCTGGGGTCTCTATTCGGTGCTGAACAACCGGATCGGCGCCACCGGCAGCGAGCCGATCATCGGGGTCTGCGTGGCCGTCGCCCTGCTTGGCGCGATCGGCCATTTCGCTGCGGGCGAGACCTTCGTCATGCCGGATGGCGGCGCGGCGCTGTCGCTCCTCCTTCTCGGCGTCGGTCCGGTCGGCGCCGCATTCGCGGCCTGGGATCATGCGACGAAGAGAGGCGACATCGCGGTCCTCGGCGCACTCTCCTATGCGACGCCGCCGCTCTCGATGATCCTGCTCGTCGCGGCCGGCACGGCCGAGCCGAGCTGGCGCCTTGCACTGGCCACCCTGCTGGTCGTCGCCGGCGCCGCCCTTGCCGCGATGCCTGGCGGTGCCCGAAAGCTGCGCATGCGTCCGGCGGCTTAGCCGAGCGTTTCCTCGAGCACCATCAGCAGCCGCTTCCAGTGGCGCGCGTCGCCGGCCGCGTCATGGACGCCGTGGTCGGGAACGGCCCAGCCATGGCTCATGACGACATAATTCTCGATCATATGGTCGACCTCGGCCGTCCGCAGCGCCTCGGCGAGCCGGGCCGACTGTTCCGGCGGGAAGCTGTTGTCGATCCCGGCCACGCCGACATAGACGCGTCCGCGGACACTCCCCATGCGCCGATGCGGCGAATCGTCAGCCTCGCTCGCGAGATTGCCGCCGTGAAAAGACAGCGCCGCCGCGACGCGGTCCGGATAGGCGGCCGCCGCAACCAGCGCCCGTCCGCCGCCCATGCAATAGCCGAGGGTCGCGATCGGGCCGGTCGCGCCGGCTGCCGTGAGCGCCGCGATATAGGCGCCGCTGTCGGCTTCGGTCATCGTCTGGGTGGTGCCGCGGATCATGGTCATCAGTTGCTGACGCGATGTCTCGTGGCTGAAGGCGTCGGCTGCAAACGGACCATAGGCACCGAAGCGATAGAAGAGATCGGGGACGAGCACGTTGTATCCGGCATCGGCCAGCCGCTCGGCCATGCCGGCGAGCGCCGGCCGCGGGCCGAAGGCGTCCATATAGAGGATGACGCCGGCGGTCGACGGCGTCGTGGCTGAATGAAGGCTTGCCGGGCATACGCCATCGGCCGTCTCGATCTCAATCTGCTGCGGCATCGGTTGTGGTCTTTCCTGGGAGGGGAGCGGCGGGGAGGCGCCGCCCGCTCAAAACTATGGCAGACTTATCAACTGTCAATCGCCAGCGCGGCCGAGCTGGCGCACGAGGACGGCGGCGAGAATGATCGCGCCGGTCATCAGGTCCTGCAGGAAGCTCGGCACGCCGAGAATGGTGAGGCCATTCGAGACCACGGCGATGATGGCGGCGCCGACCAGCGTGCCCGGCACGCTCGGCTCGCCCTCGCGAAAAGCCGTCATGCCGAGGAAGACGGCCGCATAGGCCGAAAGCAGATAGCCGCCGCCGCCAGTCGGATGGGCGCTGCCAAGCCGTGCGGCCAGCAGGAGACCGGCGAGCGCGGCAAGGCCTGCCGAAAGCGCGAAGGCGATGATCATGTCGCGCCGGACCGGCAGACCGACCAGCCGCGCCGCCTCGCGGTTTCCGCCGATCGCATAGAGCCGCCGCCCGAACTCGGTCGCATCGAGCAGCAGCCAGGCGATCACGGCCGTGCCGATCAGCCAGAGCGTCGGCACGGGCAAACCGAGAACGGTGCCACGACCAAGATCGCGAAAGGCCGGCGGAATGCCGGAAAAGAGCGTTGCGCCGTCCGAGATCCAGAAGGTCAGCCCGCCGATGACCGTGCCGAAGGCCAGCGTCGCGATGAAGCTCGGCACAGCGAAGCGCGCGACGAGAAAGCCCGAAACAGTGCCCATCGCCAGGGCCGCGATGACGACCAGCGCGAACACCGCCGCTATGCCATGACCGGCGCCGAACAGCGACACGGCGGCGATGCCGGCGAAGGATACGACGGCCGAGACCGAAAGATCGAACTCGCCGACCACCATCACCAGCGTCGCGCCGATCGCCACGATCGCGAGCAGCGACATCTGCTGGGTGATGTTGACGAGATTGGCCACCGTCCCGAAGGCACCCGGCGATGCGACGGCAAAGACAGCGACGATCAGGGCCAGCGCGAGAAGCGTGCCATAGCGGCGGAGGAGGGTCATGCGACGGCGGCGGCCCGGTTCGGCTGAGGGGGATGGCTGCGCGGTGCGTGTCCAAAGGCGGCGGCTACGACCGCCTCGCGCGTCAGCACGGCGCCGGCAAGATCGGCGACGATGCGGCCGCCATTCATGACGAGCACGCGATCGGCGAGCGCCATCAGTTCCTCTATGTCGCTGGTCGCCGCGATCACGGCGGCGCCTGAAGCGGCGATGCGTCGGATCTCGCCGTGAATCTCCGCCTTGGCGCCGACATCGACACCGCGCGTCGGCTCATCGATCAGCGCGAGGCGGATCGGGCGGCCGAGCCAGCGGCCGAAGAGCAGCTTCTGCTGGTTGCCGCCGGAAAGGGTTAGTGGTGAGCTATCGAGACTGGCCGCCACGAGGCGGAGCCGCGTCCCGACATCGCGCGCGAAGGCGTGGATCTGGCCGCGCGCCGGCAGCGGCAGGCGCGGAATGCGCCGAAAATCGGAAAGATGGGCAAGCGCGAGATTGTCGGCGATCGAAAGCGCGCCGGCGAAGCCTTCGCGGCGGCGATCCTCCGGCACATAGACGGCGCCCTGCGCGATGCGGCCGGCCGGGCCGCCTGCAAGCGGGCGGCCGGCGAGACGGATGGTCCCGACGACTGGCAAGGCGCCCCACAGCGCCTTCAATAGCGCCGAACGGCCGGCACCGACAAGGCCATAGAGGCCGACGATCTCGCCGGCGCCGATCTCGATTACCGCGTGGCTGCCGGCGGGGCCGAAGGCGATATTGGCGGAAAGTGCTATGTCGCCGGAAGGCGCGAGGCGCGCCGCTTTCGGCAAAGTTTCAGCTGAGGCCGGTCCGCCCGACATCAGCCGCACGAGCCCGGCGCGGTCGATATCCTTGACGCGGCCGGCACCGACCGTGCGGCCACCACGCAGCACGGTGTAGCCGTCGGCCAGCGCCATGACCTCGTCGAGCCGATGCGAGATGAACAGCACCGCCGTGCCCGAGACGGAAAGCTGCCGGACGACCGCGTGCAGCCGCTCGGCCTCGGCCTCGGCCTCGCTGAGGCTTGAGGTCGGCTCGTCCATGACGACGAGGCGGGCGTCCGTCATCAGCGCACGCACGATCTCGGCCATCTGGCGCTGCCCCGGCGTCAGCCGCGCGGCCGGCCGGTCCAGCGGCAGGTCGGGCGCGATGCGAGCCGCCACCGCCGCCACACGCGCGCGCATCGCGGCGCGGTCGATGAACGGCCCCCTATGGGGATGGCGGCGGCCGATCCAGGCATTGCCGACCGTGTCGAACTGCGGGACCAGATTGAGCTCCTGATGGATGAAGCGGAAGCCGAGCGCCTCCGCCGCGAGCGGCCCCGCAATCGAAGCCGCCGCGCCATCGACGAGAATCGCGCCGCCGCCGGGCTGGTGGAGGCCGGACAGCAGCTTGATCAGCGTCGACTTGCCGGCGCCGTTCTCGCCGACCAGCGCATGCACCTCGCCCGGCGCGATCTCGAGATCGGCGCCGTCGAGCGCGCGGGTGGCGCCGAAATGCCGGGAAACGCCGGCGAGAACCAGGAAGGGCTGGCGCCCTTCGCCCGCGTTCGTCACGGGCAGGTGACACCGAGCGTCTCGGGCGTGATCAGCTTGGCGGGAGCATAGAGCTCGGCCTTTTCAGGCTTTTCGCCGGCGAGGATCTTGGTGAGGCCGTCGGCGGCAAGGCCCGCCATGGCATCGAAATCCTGGCTGACCGTGCCCTTGATATGGCTGCAGGACTTGATCAGCTCGACGGCCTGCGGATTGCCGTCGATGCCGGCGACGATGATCTTCGAATCGGGCTTGTCGGCCTCGATCGCCAGCTGGGCGCCGATCGCCGGTTCGTCCCACGCCGCCCAGACCGCGTCGATCTGGTCGCCCTTGCTCTTCAGCAGGTCCTCGGTGGTCTTGCGCGCATCGTCGATCGGCCCGGGCACGACCATGTAGTGCTCGGCGATCACCTTGATATCGGGATTGGTCTTCAGCGCCGCATCAAGCGCCAATTCGCGCTGATGCACGCCCGGATGCGCCGAATAGTAGAACTTGACGATGTTGCCCTTGTGGCCAAGCTTGTCGAACAGGAAGTCGCTGAGCTTGGTGCCGAGTTCGAAATTGTCGGAGGTGACGTTGAGCATCACGCCGGGCGCCGTCGCGCCATCGATCGCGACGACCGGAATGCCGGCCGCGGCGGCGGCGCTGACCTGATCCTGGATCTGCTTCGGATCGACGCTGACCAGCACGATCGCACCGACCTTGGCTGCCGTGACATCCTCGATGCGGCTGGCGAGCTGCCCCATGTCGCCGCGCGTGTCGACCACGGTGGCATTCCAGCCGGCGGTCTTCGCCTTTTCCTCGAACACCTTGATCATCTGGTTGGTGGCAACCGAGCTCTGATAGGGCGTGAGAACTGCGATATCGACGGCGCTGGCGGCGGAGGCTGTGGCGAGGAGGCCGGCGAAAGCGAGGGCAATGAGCGGAGCGCGCATGATTTCTTGTTGTTCCCCGTGAATGGCGCTCGATTGTTATCGCTTCGGCGGGCGGCAGCGCAAGCGGAGACCCGGCTCAGAGATCCGCCGTCAGCGACCGCGCGGCCTCGGTCGCGCCACGATAGGCAGTGAAGCGCCGTGCGGCCCGCCCGGCGCGTTCGGGCCGGGGCGTTACGATGCGGCTGCCGGCCTCCGGCGCCGACGTCGCGCCAATGACAGGCGCCAGCATGCGATAGGCGCCATAGGCGGTGACCAGGCGGCTTTCAGGCGGCACTTCGACCACGGCGCCGGTGACATCGGCGACGAGCTGCGCCACGACCGCGGCACCGGCCACGCCGCCGGCGAGCACGATGGCGCGCGGACGCACAGGCAGCGCGTCGAGATTGTCGCGGATCGCGAAGGCTAGGCCTTCGAGCACCGCATAGGCGAGCGCCTCGGTCTGCTGGGCGCGATCGAGCCCAAGAAACGCGCCGCGCACGGCGCGATCGATGAAGGGGCCACGCTCGCCGATCAGGAAGGGCAGGAACAAGGCCGAGGGCGGCTCGGCGTCATGGGTTGCGGCGGCGCCATAAAGCTCCGGCACGCTGCGTCCGGCGACATGGGCGAACCAGTCGATCGCAAGGCCGGCAGCGAGGAAGGGCGAGATGACGACGACGTCATTGCCGACCGGCGCCGCCAGCGTATAGGAGGCGCGCGGCGGAGCGGCGGTCTCCAGCGGCATGGCGGCGGCGATCCATCCGGTGGTGCCGAGATAGGCATGCGGCCGATCATGCGCCTCGCTGGCCGTGCCCCAGGCCGTGGCCCCGCCATCGCCGGCGCCGACATGGACCGGAATGCTGGCCGGCAGGCCGAGCGCCGCAGCCGCTCCCGGCAGCAGCGGCCCGGCCAGGGCGTCAGCCTCGAGAATATCGGGCAGAAGAGCCGGCGACAGGCCGATCGCGCCGAGGATGGTCGCGTCCCAGTTACGGCCGGCGAGGTTCATGAGCCCCGTGGTGGTGGCCGTCGAGGGATCGACGACGGCGCGGCCGGTCATGGCGAGAATGACGGCATCCTTGGCGCCGAACAGGATGCGCGATGCCGCCGCCATGATTTCGGGCTCGTGGTCATGCAGCCAGTCGAGCCGGTAGAGGCAGAGCGCCGGATCGATCCTGTTGCCGATACGCGCCTCGAAATCGGCCGGCAGGCCCTCTCCGACCGCCGCAACGCGCGACGCGTCGACACGGGCATCGCTGTAGAGGATCGCCGGGCGAAGCGGCGCGCCATCGCGGCCAAGCACGATGACGTTCTGCATCGAGCCGGACAGTGAAATGGCGTCGATGGCGTGATCGATGGCGAGCTCCGCCACGGCCTCGACTGTTGCCTGCCACCAGTCGCCGGATGCCTGCTCGGCAAAGCCCGGCTGTGGCGCCTCGGTCGCGACAGGCCGGTCGGCGACGCGCAAGGCGTGGCCATGACCATCGAAGAGCACCGCCTTGACCGAGGATGTGCCGACATCGACGATGAGAACCCGTTCTGCAGCCATTCCACCCGTCCGCTCGTGCCCTCGAAGGGGCGCAATCTAGCGGCGGCGCTCCGCGGAGGCCACCCCGCACCCGTCTTTCACGCCGCCGTTGCGGCCTGCGGCAGCACGAAGGGCACGCCATCCGCGGTCTTGCCGACGGGCAGCGTGACGCCGAACACCTCGGCGAGAAGCGCGTCGGTCAGGACGTCAGGCGGCGCGCCTTCGGCAGCGACCCGGCCGCGATCGATGACGACGATCCGATCGGCGTGAAGCGCGGCAAGGTTCATGTCATGCAGCACCGCGACCACGCCGCCGCCGCCCTTCGCGAATTCCCGCGCAGCGGACAGCGTCATGAGCTGGTGACGGAGATCGAGGCTCGCCGTCGGCTCGTCCAGGAACAGGAAGGCCGGCCTTCCATCGGGACACGGATCGGGCAACTGGCAGAGCACGCGCGCGAGATGGACCCGCTGCTGTTCGCCGCCGGAAAGCTCCTGATAGAGGCGACCACCAAAACCGCCGAGATCGACGCGGGCGAGCGCCGCGACGACGCGGGCATTGACGGCGCTGCCGCCGCGCCGGTCTGAGGCGCCGAGGCGAACCACCTCATGCACGGTGAACGGAAAAGCGAGCGAGGAAGCTTGTGGCAGCACAGCCCGGCGCGCGGCAAGCTGGCCGAGCGGCAGGCGGCCGATATCGGTTCCGTCGATCGTGATCCGGCCCGAAGTCCGCTTGATCTCGCCGGTCAGCGCCTTCAGCAGCGTCGACTTGCCGGCGCCATTCGGCCCGATGATGGCCGTGACGAGACCGGGCTCGATGGTGAGACTGATGCCGTCGATGAGCCGCTTGTGGCCGGCGCGGATCACGAGGTCTTCGGCAATGATCATGCGAGCCTCACAGGTCGACGATGCCGCGGCGGCGCAGCAGGATCGAGACGAAGAACGGCGCGCCGATGATGGCCGTCACGATGCCGATCGGCAGCTCGGCGGGGGCAACCACCATGCGGCAGATGATGTCGGCGCCGATCAGGAGGCCGGCACCGAGCAGCGCCGAGGCGGGCAAGAGCGTCCGATGCTCCGGCCCTATGGCAAGGCGCAGCAGATGTGGCACCACGATGCCGACGAAACCGATGACGCCTGTGAAGGCGACGGAAACACCGACGACCACCGCGACCGCGAACACGATAAGCGATTTCAGCTTCTCGACATCGATGCCGAGATGACGGGCCTCGGCCTCTCCGAGCACGAGCGCATCGAGGCCGCGCGCTATGAGCGGGGATAGCGCCAGCACGGCGAGGATCGGTGGCGCGGCGATGGCAAGCTTCAGCCAGGTGGCGCCGGCAAGACTGCCCATGGTCCAGAAAGTCAGCTCGCGCAACTGCGCGTCCGTGGCACGATAGACGAGGAACGAGGTGATGGCGCCGGCGAAGGCGCCGAGCGCGATGCCGGCCAGCAGCATGGTGGCGACCGAGGTTCGGCCGCGCCGGGTGGCGATGGCATAGAGTATGATCGTCGTCGCGAAGCCGCCGAGAAAGGCGGCGATCGGCAGCGCGCCGATCGTGGCGATGGCCGGCAGCGAAGCCAGCATGGCGCCCCCGGTGACGATCACCAGCACAGCGCCGAGCCCGGCTCCCGAGGAGACGCCGACGAGGCCCGGATCAGCGAGCGGGTTGCGGAACAATCCCTGCAGCATGGCCCCGGCGATCGCGAGCGCCGCGCCGACCAGCGCCCCGAGCAGAAGGCGCGGCAGGCGGATATCGATGAGCACGATCCGTTCGGTAGTGTCGGCAGCCGGGCGGCCGGCGATCCAGTCAGCCATGATCTGCAGCACGCGGCCGACCGGCAGGCCATACGGCCCCGTGGCTAGCGCAGCCGCCATGACGACGACGAGCAGTACGGCCAGAAGGATCAGCGCCAGTTGGGCGCGGCCCCTGCGGTCGCCGTCTGGCGCCGCTGCTGACGCGAGCACGGTCATTGCGCGGGCGCAGCCTTGATGTCGAGGTCGGGATAAAGCGCCAGCGCCAGGTCGCGGGCCGCATCCGGCATGCGCGGGCCGAAACCGAGCAGGTAAAGTCCGTCCATCGCGATCAGCGATTTGGCGGCGGCTGCCGGGGTGGCGGCCAGCGCCGGCAGCGAGAACAGCGTCGCCGCCTCGGGCGCATCGGCGCCGGGTCGCGACATCATGACGATGCTCTGCGGCGCGGCCGCCACCATCGCCTCGGCCGAGGCCGGCTTGTAGCCCTCGACGGAGCCGAACGGATTGACCGCGCCGGCGGCGGCAAGCATCGCGTCGGCCGCGGTGTGATGGCCAGCGGCCATCAGGCGATCGCCGGCGCTGCTCATCAGGAAGATGGCGCGCCGACGCTTCTCCGCGGGAATGGCGGCGATGGCAGCCTCGAGCGCATCGGCGCGCGCCTCGACGCCGTCCGCGAGGGCCTTGCCCTTCTCGGGCTCGCCGATCACATCGGCGATCATGGCGATCTTCTCGGCGATGCCCTTGGCGCTGTAGGGCTCCGGCAGGATCACGATCGGCACGGAGGCGGCAAGCAGAAGGTCGAGCGCTTCCTTCGGGCCGGACCCCTCGACGGCGAGGATGAGGTCGGGCTTCACCGACAGCACACTTTCCGCCGAGAGCGCGCGCATATAGCCGACATCAGGCTTCATGAGCGCTTCCGGGGGGTAGAGGCTGGTCTGGTCGCGGGCGATGACACGGTCGCCGGCGCCGAGCGCATAGAGGATTTCGGTGACGGCGCCACCGATCGAGACGATGCGATCGGCGCTCTCGATCGCGACGGTCCGTCCCCGCGCGTCGGTAACCGTCCGGGGCGCCGCGATGGATTGCTGGATTGCGAACAGGGTGATCATGAGGGCCGCGGCGAAACCGAGGGCGAGGCGGACATGCCGGCCGGGCGCATGCGGAAGGAAGTGCAGGGACGAGGGGGACAGGGCGCGCATCAGGAGCCTCCGGTCACGCGTTGACAGTCACTTGTTGAGGATGAGCTTGCCGACCCGGGTCAGCCGCAGTCGGTAATCTTCGCTGCCATGGCGGATGATCACCTCGCGGGATCCCTGCAGAAGGCTCTCGCTGGAAACGATCCGCGGTTGCGGCCGCGCCGCCTCCGCCTCGCCGTCTGCTCCGCTCTGCTCCTGCATCAGGTCACTCCAATGGGTCGGCCGCGCCAGGCGGCAGTCTTGAGGACTTCTAAACTTGCGAACCATTCGCAACTAATTACTTGACTGCCATAATCACCTTTTCTATGGATCGCAACGACCAAATTTCGAATCCGCCGTCGGCCGCCCTCAGCGGCGGGCGGCCATGCCGAGCCCGCCAGTTCGTCCGCAGCCATCGGCCGCGACCGCGACAGCCAGCCAGGCGCTTCCCGTCTTCCGTATTGGGGGCTCTGATGAGCATCGCGCGACTGAACGCCCGGCTACTGGCCGGCTCGACCTTCCTCGCTTGCCTGGCCATGACACCAGGCAGCGCCATGGCGCAGCAGGCCAGCGCACAGCAAGCGCAGGCTCAGCAAACCACCGAGGATGGCGCGGTCCAGCTCGACGCCGTCGTTGTCCAGGGCGGTTCGGGCACCGGCACGGCGACCGGCGATCAGTCGCCCGCTGTCACCGCAAAGGCAGGAACGGCGCTCGTCACCACGACGACGCAGCAGGAACTGACCAACCGGATGATCGATTCGTGGCAGGCCTTCGGCCAGCGCGCGGAACCCGGCGTCAGCTTCTCAACGCAGAACAACTCGATCAATGTGCGCGGCCTCGACGAGAACAACGTCCTCACGACCATCGACGGTATCCGCCTGCCCTGGCTCGGCTCGGGCGATGCCCGCACCGTGACCGGCGGTCTCTCGACCTTCGATTTCAACGCGCTCAGCGCGATCGACATCGTTCGCGGCGCCGATTCCAGCATCGGCGGCTCGGGCGCCATGGGCGGCCTCGTCGCGCTGACGACGCTCTCGGCCGACGACGTCATCCGCGAGGGGCGCAACTGGGGCTTCATCACCAAGAACATCTATGCCAGCGCCAACAACTCCTTCACCACCAGCGATGCCGTCGCCGCCCGCTTCGGCGACACGTCGATGCTGGTGCAAGGCTCCTACACGACCGGTCACGAGACCGAGACGATGGGTGATGTCGGCGGCTACGGCACGACCCGCACCGAAGCCAATCCCGAGGATTTCGACCAGTACAGCCTGCTCGGAAAGTTGACCCAGCGCGTCGACGGTGGCCACACCTTCACGCTGACCGGCGAGATGTTCCACGCGAACTCGACGACCGACATGATGACGAGCCAGTCGCTGACCGGCAATTATCGCCCGGGCAACAACACGGCGGGCGAGGAAGCACGTCGCCAGCGCTTCTCGCTGACCTATGACTATCTGGCGCCCGAGCCTGGCGGATTCGCCGACAAGGCGCAGGTGATCCTCTATTGGCAGAATGTCGAGCTCGACAACACGACAGACGCCTATCGCTCGACCAGCGTCATCGGTCCTTATCAGCGCCAGAACAGCAACCAGGTCCAGGAATACGGGCTGAACGGCTTTGCCGAGAAGGCGCTGACGCTCGGCGGCTTCGAGAACCGCTTCACCTGGGGCGGCGAATTCTACATGACCGACACCAGCCAGTATTCGTATGGCGTCGACAACTGCCCGCCGAACGCCACGACCTCGCCCTGCTCGATGCTGCACACCAACCAGGCCGACATGCCTGATGCGCAGGGCGCCAGCTTCGGCCTTTATGGGCGCGACGAGATCGCGCTCGGCCATAACCTCTTCCTGACGCCGGGCATGCGCTTCGACTGGTACCAGCAGGTGCCGCAGGAAACGGCCGGCTACGGCAATGGCAACGAGGCCTATATCGGCCTGCCGGACACCTCGTCGGGCTCGAAGTTCTCGCCGAGCCTGCTCGGCACCTGGAAGGCGACCGACAAGCTCTCGTTCTATGCCCAGTGGGCACAGGCCTATACGGCGCCGACGCCGGGCCAGCTCTACCTGACCTATGGCGGCCCGGGCGCCTATCTCTCGATCGGCAATCCGGATCTCGAGGCCCAGTCGGGCACCGGCTATGAGATCGGCACCAAGTTTGGCGACGATCATCTCGGCGGCGGGTTCTCGGCCTTCACCAACTTCTACAAGAACTTCATCGACAGCGAGCAGTTGACCGCCGCGGAAGCCGCGGAGCGCGGCTACGACCTCGCCGAATATCCCTTCGGCGTCAGCGAATATGTGAACATCAACAGCGTCAACATCTATGGCGTCGAGGCGCGCGGCGCCTGGAAGTTCGCACCGAACTGGAAGCTGTCGGGCTCGCTCGCATGGATGGTCGGCCAGAACCTCGACGAGGGCACCTATCTCGACTCGGTGCCGCCGCTGAAGGGCGTCATCGGCATCGGCTATGCCGATATCGAATGGGGCACCGACCTGATGCTGACGGCGGCCGCCATGAATGCCCAGACTTCGAACAGCTTCCAGGCTCCGGCCTATGCCGTCGTCGACTGGACCGCATGGTGGCAGCCGGCGAAGCTGCCCGGCCTCCGCGTCCAGGCCGGCATCTTCAACCTGTTCGACGAGACCTATTTCAACAATCTCGACATCCCGACCTCGGTCACGGCGTCGAGCAGCAATCTCGACTTCTATTCCGAGCCCGGCCGGAACTATCAGGTGAACCTCACCTACCAGTTCTGATCCGAGCTGAACGCGAACGCCGGTCGGTGGTGTGGTGACTCCGCCTGGCGCGAGGAGGGAGTGCTCCCCGAGCCTCCCTCCTCATCTTTTCCCCAATCCCGGCGCATCACGCCGACGTACCCTCACGGCACGCAAAAAGAAGGTCATCGTCCATGTTCATCGCCATGAACCGCTTCAAGGTCAGCAAGGGTTCCGAGGAGGCGTTCGAGGAGGTCTGGCGCAGCCGCGACCGCCATCTCGACGAACTTGAGGGCTTCGTCGACTTCCATCTCCTGAAGGGCCCGGAAGGCGACGACCACACGCTCTATGCCTCCCATACCGTGTGGCAGACGCGCGACCACTTCGTCGCCTGGACCAAGTCGGAGCAGTTCCGCAAGGCGCATCAGGGCGCCGGCGACCGCAAGCCGATGTTCCTCGGCCATCCCGTCTTCGAAGGCTTCGAGGCGGTCATCGGAGCCTGAGGCCGGACGGCGCAAAGCGCCGCCATCCGGCGCGCTTTGTCGCGCTTGCCAGCCCGCGCGGCCTCGCTATATCCTGATGCAACGCTTTACTTATGATAAGCGTTACATATCAAATTTCGGACGCATGACCCGCCCCCACCCCGGCGCGGCGGCGCTCCGGCAGGATAGCACCATGGCCACCACAAGCTCCGCCCCGCAACCGGCAGCGCGCGACCCGCACTACAAGTGGGTCGCGCTCAGCAACACGACGCTCGGCATGCTCGCCGCCTCGATCAACGGCTCGATCCTCCTGATCAGCCTGCCAGCGATCTTCCGCGGCATCGGGCTGAAGCCGCTGGAGCCGGGCAACGTCAACATCCTGCTCTGGTCGATCATGGGCTATATGGTGGCGACCTCGGTGCTGGTCGTCACCTTCGGCCGCCTCGGCGACAGCCTTGGACGCGCCAGGATCTACAATCTCGGCTTCCTGATCTTCACGATTGCGGCGATCGCGCTCAGCCTGATGCCGGACAATGGCAGCTTCGCCGCCTGGTATCTCATCACGGTCCGCATCCTGCAGGGTGTCGGCGGCGCAATGCTGATGGCGAATTCGACCGCGATCCTCACCGATGCCTTCCCGACCGAGCAGCGCGGGCTCGCGCTTGGCATCAACACGATCGCGGCGATCGGCGGATCGTTCATCGGCCTGCTGATCGGCGGCCTCCTCGCCGATATCGACTGGCGGCTCGTCTTCTGGATCAACGTTCCCTTCGGCGTCGTCGGCACGGCCTGGGCCTACTGGAAGCTCAAGGACCGCGCCGCGCCGCGCCATCGCCCGATCGACTGGGCCGGTAATTTCACCTTCGGCATCGGTCTCATCCTGATCCTGATCGGCATCACCGAGGGCATCCAGCCCTATGGCAGCCACGCCATGGCCTGGACCAGCCCGGAGGTGATGTCGCTCATCGGCGTCGGCCTCGTCCTGATCGTCGCGTTCCTCGTCATCGAGAGTCGCGTCGCCTTCCCGATGTTCGATCTGGCGCTGTTCCGCATCCGCCCGTTCACCGCCGGCAATCTCGCCAGCCTCTTCGCCGCCATCGGCCGTGGCGGCCTGCAATTCATGCTGATCATCTGGCTGCAGGGCATCTGGCTGCCACTGCATGGCTATTCCTTCGAGGAGACGCCACTCTGGGCCGGCATCTTCATGCTGCCGCTGACGCTCGGCTTCCTGGTGGCGACGCCGGTCTCGGGCTGGCTTTCCGATCATCACGGCGCCCGCCCCTTCGCGGTCGGCGGCATGCTGATCGGCGCGGCGAGCTTTGCCGCGCTGATGGAGCTTCCGCCGGACTTCAGCTATCCGGTCTTCGCGCTGCTGCTTTTCATGAACGGGCTCGGCTCAGGGCTCTTCATCGCACCGAATTCGACGGCGATCATGAATTCAGTGCCGCCCGCCGAGCGCGGCCAGGCCGCCGGCATGCGCGCAACGACGCTGAATGCCGGACAGGTTCTCTCGATCGGCATCTTCTTCAGCCTGATGATCGTCGGGCTGACCGAGCAGCTTCCCGCCTCGATGGAAGCGGCGCTGATCGCGCAGAACGTGCCGGATGCGGTCGCGCGGCATGTCGCTTCGGCGCCGGCCGTGGCGAGCCTCTTTGCCGCCTTCCTCGGTTACAATCCGATGGGCGAGTTGCTGCCCCCCGGCATGCTGGCCACCCTGCCGAACGCCGCCGAGATCACCGGCAAGACCTTTTTCCCGCATCTCCTCGCCGGTCCGTTCATGCATGGGCTCGTGTTCGCCTTCTCGTTCTCGATGATTCTCAATCTCCTGGCAGCCGTCGCCTCATGGCTCGCCGGCGGAAAATATGTGCACGAGCATCACGCCGCGCTGCATGTCCAAGGCCATGTGCCGCGCCCGGCGGCAGACGCGGAGGCGTCGGTCGCGGCCCGGTGACGAGAGGGGATTGCAGTCAGTTTCGGCGATCTGTATCTTACGACATATCGTAAGACATGGATCATTGAATGACTGAAACGACACTTTCTTCTGAAGAGGCGGCTCCACCGCATGCGATCCGCCGCGTGCGGCACGAGACGCGGCGTCGCGCGCTGACCGTGACCGCGGTCGAGACATTGACGCCGCGCATGAAGCGCATCCATCTCGGCGGCGACATGGAAGGCTTTGCGAGCCTCGGCGCCGACGACCACATCAAGCTGTTCTTCACGGACGCGACCGGCGCGTCGGCGATGCGCGATTTCACGCCGCGCGCCTTCGACGTCGCAGCCGGGACAATCACAATCGATTTTGCGCTGCACGAGGCCGGGCCGGCCACGCGCTGGGCCGCCACTGCGGCACCGGGAACGACGCTCGAGATCGGCGGACCGCGCGGCTCGGCGGTTGTGCCGGATGATTTCGACTGGTACTGGCTGATCGGCGACGAGACGGCCCTGCCGGCCATCGGCCGCTGGGTTGAAGGCCTGCGATCCGGCGTACCTGTGCTTACAGCTGTCGCCATAGCCGACGCCGGCGAGCGTCAGTCCTTCAAGACGGCCGCCGACTGGACGGGCCTGTGGGCGGAACGCGATCTGAGCGGCGCCGACGACGCGGCCGCGTTGCTGGCACTCACCGACGCGCAGCCGCTGCCGCCGGGAGAAGGCTTCGTCTTGATCGCCGCCGAATCCTCGGTTGCCCGCGCGCTGCGCACCCGTCTCGCCGAACGCGGCCAGCCCAAGGCCTTCATGAAGGCCGCCGGATACTGGAAGCGCGGCGAAGCCGACGCGCATGAGCGCATCGAGGATTGAGGGGGTCAGAACGCTGGAGGCATTGTGAGCGCCTTCACCCTGACCCGCTCCCGCGCAGAGAGAGCCACAGGGTGACGACCCTGCCTCAGTCCTTCAGCCAGGTGCCATAGTCGGCGACGAGGAGATGGGTCGGCGCCTCGTCTTCCTCGATCTCGGCAAAGCGGCCGATCGGCTCGGCGAAGACATTGTCGGTCAGGTCGTCATTGACGGTCGAGACCTCGCCGATCAGGACGTCGGCCCCCTCGCCCCAGAAGGCGTGCCAGACGCCGGGCAGAAGCGTGACGCTCTCGCCGGGATCGAGCCGCAGCTTGCTGCCCGCCGGCATCGTGCGCATCACGCCATCGGTGGGAACGTGCACCTCGGCCTTGCGGTCGATATTGCCCTCGGCATCCGGCATCAAGAGCTCGAGCGTCAGCGTGCCGCCGCCGCGATTGATGATGTCCTCGGCCTTCAGATTGTGCCGATGCATCGGCGTGAGCTGGTCCTGGCGCGAGATCATGATCTTTTCGGCATAGAGCATGCCGCGGCCCGTCGCGAGATCGGCCTGGTTGCCGTTGCGCACCGTGAACAGGAAGAGACCGAGTTCATCGAACGTCTCACTGCCGAAATCGGTGATGTCCCAGCCAAGGCGCGCGTCGAGGATGCCCTTGGCCTGGGCCGTGTTGGCCTTGAATTCCGCGGGCGTCCAATACGCAAAGGGCGGGAGGAGGAAACCGAAGGAGCGGATGAATTCGTCCGCCTGCTCCATGATCTCGTTGACGCGCGAACGCTTCATTTGAAAGTCTCCTCCAAGGCCTCGGCCGGCGTTTGGCGCCAGCGGCGCGACTAGAGCGCATGGGCCCTGCGAGGTGAAGGCGAAATCGGTCAGGCCGGGAAGATTCGCCAGCGCTCGGGCCGGAAGGCGACGAGGCTGCCGAGCGTTCGGCTCGCCTCGACCTCGACATCGATCTCGGCCCGCAGATGCTTCGGGCCGACCTGCAATTCGAGGCGGCGGCGCGCGCCATGGCGGCGCTCGGCGACCACGCGGCCGCGGATGGCCGGGCTGTCGTCAGAGACCAGCGTGACATCATGGGGACGGAAGCCGAGCGTCGCCGGGCGCGTGCCCGTCTCGCCGAAGGCAAGGCCGGACGGCGCGCCATCGACCAGCACCGCGCCATCGGCGATCTCGACCGGAAGCAGCGTCGATTCGCCAATGAACGAGAACACGAACGGGCTGCCGGGACGGTCATAGATGTCGTCTGCGGACCCCACCTGCTCGATGCGCCCCTTCGACATCACCACGATGCGGTCGGCCAGTTCCAGCGCCTCTTCCTGGTCGTGCGTGACGAAGAAGGTGGTGTGTCCGGTGCGGTCGTGAATTTCGCGCAGCCAGCGGCGGAGGTCGCGGCGCACCTGCGCGTCAAGCGCGCCAAAGGGCTCGTCGAGCAGCAGCAGCCGCGGCTCGATGGCCAGCGCCCGCGCGAGCGCGACGCGCTGGCGCTGGCCGCCCGAAAGCTGAGCCGGATAGCGCTTCTCAAGCCCCGAAAGCTGGACGAGATCGAGCAGGTGCAGGACGCGTCGCCGGATTTCGGCCGAGGCCGGCCGGTCGCGGCGCGGGCGCACGGTGAGGCCGAAGGCGATGTTGTCGAACACCGTCATATGGCGGAACAGCGCATAGTGCTGGAACACGAAGCCGATATTGCGATCCTGCACCGGCAGGCCGAGCGTGTCCTCGCCGCCGAACAGCACCCGGCCGGATGTAGGCGCCTCGAGACCGGCCAGGATGCGCAGCAGCGTCGTCTTGCCGGAGCCGGACGGGCCGAGCAGCGCCACGAGCTCGCCGGCATGGACGTCGAGCGACACGCCGTGCAAGGCCGGCGAATCGCCGAAATCCTTGGCGACGTTCTCGATCGTCACACCAACGGGCGCGCCGAGCGCAATGGACTGGTCGTCCGCGAACTCTGTCATGGCGTTCATGGATATCACCTCAGTGGCGGCGCGTGGCAGCGATCTCTTCGGCATAGCGCCACTCCAAGATCGTCTTGATGATGAGCGTCACGAGCGCCAGCAGCGCCAGCAGCGATGCGACGCCGAACGCCGCCTGGTAGCTGTATTCGTTATAGAGGATCTCGACCTGCAGCGGCATCGTGTTGGTCTTGCCGCGGATATGGCCAGAAACCACGGAAACGGCGCCGAACTCGCCCATGGCGCGGGCGTTGCAGAGCAGGACGCCATAAAGCAGCGCCCATTTGACGTTGGGCAGCGTCACCCGGAAGAAGACGCGCCAGCCGCTGGCGCCGAGCGAGAGTGCCGCCTCTTCGTCCTGCGTTCCCTGCGCCTGCATGATCGGGATCAACTCGCGGGCAATGAAGGGAAAGGTGACGAAGACCGTCGCCAGAACGATGCCGGGCACCGCGAAGATGATGTGGATGCCGTGGCTCTGCAGGAACGGCCCGAGATAGCCATGCGCGCCGAAGAGCAGCACATAGATGAGGCCCGAGGTGACCGGCGAGACGGAAAAGGGCAGATCGATCAGCGTGATAAGGAAGCTCTTGCCGCGGAAATCATACTTGGCGATCGCCCAGGACGCGGCGAGGCCAAAGACGAGATTGGCCGGAACCGAGACCGCCGCCACAAGCACGGTGAGACGAACCGCGGCGAGCGTGTCGCGATCGCTGATCGCCTTCAGGAACACGCCGAAGCCCGAGCGGAACGCCTCATAGAAGACGCTGACCAGCGGCAGCAGCAGGAAGATGCCGAGAAAGGCCAACGCGATCACAGTCAGCGCGATGCGGACAGGGCGTTTCTCGGTAGCCGCGCCGGTGAACACGGCGCTCTGGGAGACGGCGATATCACTCATGCGACAGCCTCCGGCGGCTCCAGGCCTGCAGCAGGTTGATGGCGAAGAGCAGCACGAAGGAGAGCGCGAGCATGATGCTCGCCACCGCCGTTGCCGCTGCATAATTGAATTCGGTCAGGCGGATCACGATGAGCAGCGGCGCGATCTCCGACACATAGGGAATGTTGCCAGCGATGAAGATGACCGAGCCATATTCGCCGACCGCCCTGGCGAAGGCGAGCGCGAAGCCGGTCAGCAGTGCCGGCACCAGCGTCGGCAGCACGACGCGGCGGACCGTGGTCCAGCGGCGCGCGCCGAGCGTCGCCGCCATCTCCTCGACTTCCCGGTCCATGTCTTCCAGCACCGGCTGAACGGTCCGCACCACGAAAGGCAGGCCGATGAAGACGAGCGCGATGAACACGCCGACCGGCGTATAGGCGATCCTGATGCCGAACGCGGCCGCATATTGGCCGACCCAGCCATTCGGGGCGTAGATCGCGGTCAGCGAAATGCCGGCGACAGCCGTCGGCAGCGCGAAGGGCAGATCGACGACGGCGTCGACGATCTTGCGGCCTGGAAAATCGTAGCGCACCAGCACCCAGGCGACGATCAGGCCGAAGACCGTGTTGACCGCCGCGGCGATTGCGGAGGCGCCAAAGGAGAGCCTAAGCGCGGCGAGCGTACGCGGATCGAGCGCGATCGCCAGGAATTGCGGCCAGCCCATGCCGATCGTGCGCAGCACGAGGCCACCGAGCGGGATCAGCACGATCAGCGAGAGATAGGCCAATGTGAAACCGAGCGCCAACCCGAAGCCCGGGATGACGCTCGGCTTGCGCCAGGCGGAAGCGGCCGTTGCGGTCATGGATGTCCGTTCTGGAAAGTCACGCGCAACTCCCTCATTGGCCGGGCTTGTAGATCTGGTCGAAGATGCCGCCATCGGCGAAATGAGCCGGCTGCACCTTGGCCCAGCCGCCAAACTGGGGATCGTCGATCGTCACCAGCTTGAGCGCCGCGAAGCGCTTCAGATCCTCGGGATCGGCGGCTTCCGGCTTCTCGGGGCGATAATAGTTCTTGGCAATGATCTTCTGCGCCGGGTCGCTGTAGAGATATTCGAGATAGGCCTCGGCGACCTTGGTCGTGCCCTTGGCATCGGTGTTGCCCTTGACGAGCGCCACCGGCGGCTCGGCCTTGATCGAGAGCGACGGCGTCACGATCTCGAACTGGTCGGGGCCAAGCTCATTGATGGCGAGGAACGCCTCGTTCTCCCAGGCGAGCAGCACATCGCCGATGCCGCGCTGGGCAAAGGTCGTCGTCGAGCCGCGGGCACCGGAATCGAGCACCGGGACATTGCGATAGAGCTTGCCGACGAAATCGCGCGTCTTCGCCTCGTCGCCGCCGAACTTCTCATTGGCATAGGCCCAGGCCGCCAGATAATTCCAGCGCGCGCCGCCCGAGGTCTTCGGGTTCGGCGTCACCACCTGGATGCCGTCCTTGACGAGATCGTCCCAGTCCTTGATCCCCTTCGGGTTGCCCTTGCGGACCAGGAAGACGATGGTCGACGTATAGGGCGTCGAACGAGCCGGCAGCAGGCTGGCCCAGTCGGCCGGGACCTTGCCGCTCTTCGCCGCGATGGCATCGATATCGGCCGCCAGCGCCAGCGTCACGACGTCGGCATCGAGCCCGTCGATCACGGCCCGCGCCTGCGCCCCGGAGCCGCCATGCGACTGGTCGACGCTCACGGTCTCGCCGGTCTTTTCCTTCCAGTAGGCCGCAAAGGCCTCGTCATAGGCCTTGTACAATTCGCGCGTCGGATCGTAGCTCACATTGAGGATCGTGACGTCGGCGAAGGCCGGCGCGCCCGGTAGGGCAGCGGCAAGCCCGAGGATCGCGGCGGCGGCGAGACGGCGGACCGGTCGTGCAAGATGGGTCGTGAAAGGCACCATCAGAAGGCTCCCTCAATCGATGAGGATCCTATCTCGACATAGGAACTCGACAATTTCAAACCAAGGCTGAGCCGTTCGGGAGGCCGCCATTGGAAAATCGTTCCTAGAAAACCCCTCGATCGGAAACCGCGTCTGATTCGGCGAGCGCGCCAGCCTCGTCGTCCCCCGCCACCGCATCGGCAAGCGTCGTCGCATCGAAGAGGACGAGCTGCGCGGCATAGGGCGCAGCAAACATGCGGCGGACGCCGCAGCTCGCTTCGTCCCGGCAGTCGGCGCAGGGCTGGTAGGCGGTGCGCGAGATGCAGGAAAGCGGCGCGATCGGCCCGTCGATGGCGCGCAGCACCTGGCCGATCGTGATTTCGGACGGCAGCTTGATCAGCGCATAGCCGCCAGCCCTGCCGCGGCGGCTGGCGATCATGCCGCGATGCTTCAGATCAAGCAGGATATGCTCAAGAAACTTGCGCGGAACACCGGCCTCGCGGGCGATGTCATCGATCTGGATCGTCTCGCCCTTAGGCTGGCGCGCCAGATGGATCAGCGCCTTGAACGCGTATTTGGCCTTTTGCGAGATCATGCGTCGTCCGGCTGCAGGGAGCGGCGTTGCTCGGAGATTTCCGTCATAGCGGATGCAGCCGCCGATGCAAACGGCGGCTGCGAACCGACGGCGCGGGCGCGCCCTCACCGAGAGGGCCAGCGCCTTGTCGAATACATTGGCAAACGCCAAGGCACTCACAAGATGAGCGGGCCGAGCGGTTGACGCCGCGCGCCCGCCGCCCGATCATCAGGCACAACCATCAGTGCCGGCCAAGCCGGCAACCAATCCCCGGGGGAAACTCATGCTGCGCGGCATCGATCCGATCATCGGACCGGACCTTCTCTTCACGCTTCGTGCGATGGGCCATGGCGACGAGATCGTCATCGTCGACGCCAATTTTCCGGCGCTCGCCATGGCGAAGCGGCTCATCCGCATGGATGGTCACGACGCCGTGCGCGTCGCCGACGCCGTCCTCTCGCTAATGCCGCTCGACCGGTTCGCGCCCGACGAGACCGCGATCCGCATGGAAGTGGTCGGCGAGCCCGACGCCGTGCCGCCGGTCTGTGCGCTGTTCCAGGACGTGATCGACCATCGCGATCCCGGCTACAAGCTCGCCAAGCTGGAGCGCTTCGCCTTCTACGAGCGCGCCAAGCAGAGCTTCGCGATCATCGCGACGGGCGAACGGCGCCTCTATGGCAATGTGATCCTCAAGATGGGCGTCATCGACCCGTAAGCAGCCTTCCAAAAGCTCAAGTTCGCCTTCAGCCGCCATCGGCTGGAGCGAGCTCCGGCTCCGATGGGGCGGGGTTCGGCAGGGTGATGGCCGTGCAGGTCATCGCCATGCCACGCAGGCGCTGGTTGTCGGCCTCGGTCATTGAGCCTTTCAGCAGCGACTGCGTCAGTCCGGCTTCGGCGATATCCTCGAACACGCAGCGGCAATAGGCGTGACAGCCGACCGCATCGCCGCGCTGCTCGATGCAGCGATCGGCGCAGTCGGCCCGCGCGCCGTCGATCGCCGCGTTGGGAACGAGGATCTGTGCCGCGAGAAACAGCGCGCCATAGATGATCGGCTGGTGGATCAGATAGACGGCGAGGCTGTGCCGGCCGCCAAAAGCAAGCAACCGCGACAGTGGATTTGCCGGCTGCCAGCGCGCCAGGCGGCTGTCGAGGCCCGCGGCGACGCCGAATTTCGCCGCAGCGACGCCGGCCAGCACGACGCCCGTCCATGGGAAGACCGGGACATAGTCGAACGAGGTTTTCGCAATCGGCGCGAGCCCGACCCACCAGAACCAGGGCGCCGAGAAGACATCGGCACGCACGAAATTGGGCAGGGCGATCACCAGCGCCGCCACAACCGCCGTGATCACCGGCGGCAGGCGGAGAAACGGCAGCGCCAGCACGCTCGCCAGCGCGATCTGGTGCAGGATCCCGAAATAGACCCAGCCCTCCGGCATGACAAAGAAGGTCGCGACCGAGACCAGCGCCGCGGCGACGACGATGACGGCGAGGCGGCGGAGATAGGGCGCAAGGCGAAATCCGTTCCGCGTCGCCAGTACGAGGCTGACGCCGGCGAGGAACAGGAAGCTGCCCGCGATGACATGGGCATAGATGCGCCAGGGCGGCGAGCCACCGGGATCGAAGCGCAGGAGACGCAGATAAGCGACATCCCAGGCGCCGTGATAGGTCATCATCGCGACGAGCGCGACGCCCCGCCAGACATCGAGCAGGGCAATGCGCCGCGGCAACACTGCCTCATTCATGTGCATGCACTGCCGATTGGCAGTTCCCAAGCGTGAGCTGCGCCCATAATCTTGTCTCGTTGATCAAGATCACTCCGGGACCGTCCATGTCTGCCATTCCCCTCATCGACCTCGCCGATCCCAGCGGCAAGCACGCCGTCGCTGCGGCGATCGGACAGACCTGCGCAGACACCGGCTTCTTCCTGGTGACTGGACATGGCGCCGACTCCGAGGCGATCGAGCGCGGATGGAACGCGGCCCGCGCCTTTTTCGACCGCCCGCTCGCGGATAAGCTCGCCGCGGCGATGCCCTATCCCGGCTATCCCTATGGCTACAGCCCCGTCAAGGGCGAGACTCTGGCCGCCTCGCTCGGCGATGTGCGCCCGGCCGATCTGAAAGAGACCTTCTCGCTGGGGCCCTCGGCCTTCCGCAGGCTCGACCACAAGCCGGCCGATGATGCCGAGGCCTTCGTGTTCTCGGCCAATCCGTGGCCTTTCGAAGGCGACGAATTCCGCCGCGCGGCGATGGGCTATTATCAGGCGATGTCGGCGCTCGCCGGCCGGATCATGCGGCTTTTCGCCCTCGCGCTCGATCTGCCCGAGACCTATTTCGACCGCTTCATCGATCAGGAAGCCAGCGCGCTGCGCCTGCTCAATTATCCCGAGGTCGACGAGCCTCCGGCCGAGGGACAGCTGCGCGCCGGCGCCCATTCCGACTATGGCTCGCTGACGATCCTGCGCCAGGAGGATTCGCCCGGCGGGCTCGAGGTGAAAGGCGCCGACGGGACATGGATCAAGGTGCCGGCCGTTCCCGACAGCTTCGTCATCAATATCGGCGATCTGATGCAGCGCTGGACGAACGATCGCTGGAAATCGACGCTGCACCGCGTCGCCGTGCCACCGCCGCATCCCGGTCGGCCGACGCGGCGCCAGTCGATCGCCTTCTTCCACCAGCCCAACTGGGATGCATCCATCGCCTGTATCGAAACCTGCCTCGCGTCCGGCGAAGCCCCGAAATATCCGCCGATCGGCTCCGGCGAATATCTCGCTGCCAAATTCCGTTCGACCGTCGTGAAGGCTTGAGTTCCTTGCGGGCGCGCCGATGCGTCACGCCGGCCTTGGCGCGTTTGTTGCGTCTTCGTGTATCGTTCGGCGACGACCGCCGCCCAAGAGAGTTTCGCTGACCAATGTCAATCCTCGCCGCGCTTCGCCACGTCACCCGCTACCGCTACGACAAGCCGGTCGCGCTGGGGCCGCAGGTCATCCGCCTGCGCCCGGCGCCGCATTGCCGGACCAAGGTGCCGAGCTATTCGCTCTCGGTGAAACCCGCCAACCACTTCGTGAACTGGCAGCAGGATCCGCACGGCAACTGGCAGGCGCGCTTCGTCTTTCCCGAGAAGACGCAGGAATTCGAGATCGCCATCGATCTCGTCGCCGAACTCGAGGTCTACAATCCGTTCGATTTCTTCGTCGAGCCCTATGCCGAGACGTTTCCCTTCACCTATGAGCCTTCGCTCGCCGAGGAGCTTGCCGCCTATCTGAAGCCGGAGCCGTCGGGACCTCTGCTCGATGCCTTTGTCGCCAGCATTCCGCGCGACACGATGCAGATCGTCGACTTCCTGGTCGCGATCAACCAGCGCCTGCAGGGCGACATCAAATATCTGATCCGCATGGAGCCCGGCGTGCAGACGCCGGAGGAGACGCTCGGCAACGCCTCCGGCTCGTGCCGCGACACCGGCTGGCTGCTGGTGCAGGCGCTGCGTAAGCTCGGCCTCGCCGCCCGTTTCGTCTCCGGCTATCTCATTCAGCTGAAGCCGGACGTCCCGGCGCTCGACGGACCATCGGGAACCGAGGTCGACTTCACCGACCTCCACGCCTGGGCCGAGGTCTATATCCCCGGCGCCGGCTGGGTCGGCATGGACCCGACGTCGGGCCTCTTCACCGGCGAAGGCCACCTGCCCCTCTCGGCGACGCCACATTACCGCTCGGCCGCGCCGATCACCGGCAGCTTCGCGGCCGATCCCGACACGCGGACCGAATTCGATTTCGAAATGCGGATCGACCGCATCGCCGAGCAGCCGCGCGTCACGCTGCCCTTCTCGGATGAGAGCTGGGCGGCGCTGGACGCGCTCGGTCACAAGGTGGACGAGGAACTGAAGGCCAACGATGTCCGCCTGACCATGGGCGGCGAGCCTACCTTCGTCTCGATCGATGACTACCAGTCGGCCGAGTGGAACACCGCGGCTGTCGGCCCGACCAAGCGGACACGCGCCGACGACCTCATCCGCCGCCTGCGCGACCGTTTCGCGCCCGGCGGCTTCCTGCATTACGGCCAGGGCAAGTGGTATCCGGGCGAGAGCCTGCCGCGCTGGACCTTCGCGATCTACTGGCGCAAGGACGGCAAACCGATCTGGCAGGATGCGAACTGGATCGCGGCCGAGGGCAAGGCGGAGCGCGCTTCGGCTGACGATGCCAAGGCGCTGCTGGAAAATCTCTCCGAGCGGCTCGGCATCCCCCCGAGCTTCGTCATCCCCGCCTATGAGGATCCGGCGCACTGGATCCTCAAGGAAGCCGAGCTGCCGGAAAACGTGACGACGTCGGATTCGAAGCTGGAAGATGCCGAGGCGCGCGCCCGCATCGCCCGCGTCTTCGAGCGCGGCCTTGCCAATGCCTCGGGCTATGTACTGCCCGTGCAGCGCTGGCAGGCGCAGGCGCGCTCGAAGCGGCGCTGGGCGTCCGAGCGCTGGCCGCTGCGCCGCGGGCGCATCTTCCTGGTGCCCGGCGACAGCCCGGTCGGCTACCGCCTGCCGCTTTCCTCGCTGCCCTATGTCCCGGCGTCGTCCTATCCGTTCATCGTCCAGGCTGATCCCGGTTCGATCAACACGCCGCTGCCCGATCCGGAAGAGATCGCGGCGCAGCTTTCACGCCCCGGCACCGAGCGCGACGCCGAGCGGGCCGAGCAGATCGCCCAGTATTTCACCGGCACCGGCGCGGTGCGCACCGCGATCAGCATCGAGCCGCGCGATGGGCGGCTGTGCGTGTTCATGCCGCCGACCGAGCGGCTCGAGGACTATCTGGAGCTGATCGCCTCCGTCGAGGCAACGGCGCGCGAGCTCGAGCTTCCGGTGCATGTCGAGGGCTATCCGCCGCCGATCGATCCGCGCCTCAATGTGATCAAGGTGACGCCGGACCCCGGCGTGATCGAGGTCAACATCCATCCCTCCGCCGACTGGACGCAGTGCGTTGCGACGACTCGCGACCTTTATGAAGACGCACGGCAGGCGCGGCTCGGCACCGAGAAGTTCATGACCGACGGCCGCCATACCGGCACCGGCGGCGGCAATCATGTCGTGGTCGGCGGCGCCCATCCGGCCGACAGCCCGTTCCTGCGCCGCCCGGACCTCCTGAAGAGCCTCGTCACCTACTGGCAGCGCCATCCCTCGCTGTCGTTCCTTTTCTCGGGCCTCTTCATCGGGCCGACGAGCCAGGCGCCGCGCATCGACGAGGCGCGCAACGATTCGCTCTATGAGCTCGAAATCGCGATGTCGAAGGTGTCGCCGCCCGGCTGGGGCGCGCCGCCGCCGCCCTGGCTGGTCGACCGCCTGTTCCGCAACCTGCTCGTCGACGTCACCGGCAATACGCATCGCGCCGAGATCTGCATCGACAAGCTCTATTCGCCGGATGGGCCGACGGGCCGGCTCGGCCTCGTCGAGTTCCGCTCCTTCGAGATGCCGCCGGATTACCGGATGAGCCTTGCGCAGCAATTGCTGGTGCGCGCGCTTATTTCGTGGTTCTGGAAGCAGCCGCAGCAGGGTTCCCTGGTGCGCTGGGGCACGCAGCTGCATGACCGTTTCATGCTGCCGCATTTTGTCTGGGCCGATTTCCTCGACGTGCTCGGCGATCTGCGCAATGCCGGCTATCCGTTCGATCCGGTCTGGTTCGAGGCACAGCGCGAGTTCCGCTTTCCCTTCTCCGGCGTCGTCGAGCAGCAGGGCGTGCGGCTCGAACTCCGGCAGGCGCTGGAGCCCTGGCATGTGCTCGGCGAGGAAGGGGCGATCGGCGGCACGGTGCGCTATGTCGATTCGTCCGTCGAGCGGTTGCAGGTCAAGGCCGAGGGGCTCGATCCGCGCCGTCATATCGTCGCCTGCAATGGCCGCCGCCTGCCGATGACCTCGGCCGGCACGGCCGGCAGCTTCGTCGCCGGCGTGCGCTTCAAGGCCTGGCAGCCGGCTTCCGGCCTGCATCCGACCATTCCGGTGCATGCGCCGCTCTTGTTCGACATCGTCGACAGCTGGTCGGGCCGCTCGCTCGGCGGCTGCGTCTATCATGTCGCCCATCCCGGTGGCCGCAACTATGAGACATTTCCGGTGAATTCCTATGAGGCAGAGGCGCGTCGTCTCGCCCGCTTCGAGGCGATCGGCCATACCGGCGGCTCGTTCATGCCACCCGTCGAGCCCTCCTCGGCCGAATTCCCGCTGACGCTCGATCTTCGTCGTCCGGCCGGGATCTGAGGCGGTGCCCCGCCGGGAATCAACGCGCAAGAGCCGCGCCGTCGCCGAAAGGGCCGCGCGGCTCGTCAGGCATTACAAGCCGTTGCCGGGCGTCGCCGACGAGCTGATCGGCAAGGACGGCCGCATCCGCCCGCATTGGCAGCGCTTCGTCGACACCATGGCCGAACTCGGCAGCCGCGAGGTGGCGCATCGCTTCGCGCTCGCCGACCGTCATCTGGCCGAATCGGGCGTGGTGATGCGCGTCTATGGCGCGGAGACCGGCGACGAGCGGCCCTGGCCGCTGGCGCATGTGCCCTTCCTGATCGAGCCCGAGGAGTGGAAGCATCTCGAGGCCGGGCTGATCCAGCGGGCGAAGCTGCTCGACGCCATCCTCGGCGACACCTATGGCGACGGCACGCTGGCGGCCGATGGCGCGCTGCCGGCGGCGATCCTCGCCGGAAGTCCGGAATTCCTGCGCCCGCTGGTCGGCTCGCAGCCGGTCGGCGGCCATCACCTGCGCCTCTATGCCGTCGATGTCGGCCGCGGGCCCGATGGCGACTGGTGGGTGATCTCCGACCGCACCCAGGCGCCTTCCGGCGCCGGCTATGCGCTTGAAAACCGCATCGCGCTGTCGCAGGCGCTGCCCGACGTCTATCGCTCGTTCAAGGTCGAGCGCCTCGCCGGCTTCTTCCAGGATTTCCGCGCCGGCCTCAATGCGCTCAACCGCCATGAGGAGACGCGCGTCGCGCTGCTGACGCCGGGTCCGCTCAACGAGACCTATTTCGAGCACGCCTATCTCGCCCGCTATCTCGGCTTCGTGCTCGTCGAGGGCGAGGATCTCACGGTGCGCGACGACACGGTCTATATGCGCACCATCACCGGGCTGAAGCGCGCCGACGTGCTGCTGCGCCGTCTCGACGCCGATTTCGCCGATCCGCTCGAGCTCAACCCGGCCTCGCGGCTCGGCGTGCCCGGCCTTGCCGGCGCTGTCCGCCATCGCAATGTCGCCATCGCCAATGCGCTCGGGTCGGGCGTCGTCGAGGCGCGGGCGATGATGGGCTTCCTGCCTGGCCTTGCGCAGCGCATCCTCGGCGAAAAGCTGATCCTGCCGAATGTCGCCACCTGGTGGTGCGGACAGACGCTGGAGCGCGATCATGTCGTCGAACACTTCGACCGCATGGTGATCGCGCCGGCGCTGGGCGCCACGCTGCCGGGCATCCTCGCACGCGGTCCCGTCCTCGGCGCCAATCTGTCGCCCGAGGAAAAGGCCCAGCTCATCGATGCGATCGGCCGGCGCGGCCAGGACTATGTCGGGCAGGAAGTGGTGAAGCTCTCGACGACGCCGGTGTGGCGCGGCGAGGGCGACGACGCCCGGCTCGAGCCGCGGCCCTCGATCCTGCGCCTCTATGTCGCGCGCACCGCCGATGGCTGGAAGGCGATGCCGGGCGGTTTCTGCCGCATCTCCGAACGCACGGATGCCCGCGCCGTCACGCTGCAGCAGGGCGGCGCCTCGGCCGATGTCTGGGTGCTCTCCGACGGCCCTGTCGCGGAAACGACGCTGCTCGGCTCGCCTGACAAGGTCGCGCTTCGCCGCGCCACCTCGACGCTGCCGAGCCGCGCCGCCGAGAACCTTTTCTGGCTCGGCCGCTATGTCGAGCGCACCGAACAGGCGCTGCGCCTCGTGCGCGCCGTCGCCGGCCGCCTCGTCGATGCCGAGGGGCATGGCGGCGCGGTGGCACGGCTCGTCGGCATCCTCGTTGCGGCGGGCGCGGCCGAATCCGATCGCGGTCCGATGCAGCCGGCCCGCCTGGCGCTCGCCGCGCTGACCGACCGGCGCGCCTTCAACACCATTCCGCGCCTCGCCGAGGCGTCGCGCCGGGCTGCTTCCGTCATCCGCGACCGCCTGTCGCCCGATGCCTGGCGCGCCGTGGCGGATCTCGAAATCCTGCTCAACCGGCCGCTCGCCGCCCATACCGGCAGCGACATGCATGAGCGGGCCAGCGACGCGCTCAGGATCGTCGCCGCCTTTTCGGGCCTCGCACAGGAAAACATGGTGCGCCACAATGGCTGGCGCTTCCTCGAGATGGGCCGCCGCATCGATCGCGGCCTCGGCGTCGCCCGCGCGTCGCGCTTCTGCGGCCTTGCCGGGACGAGCGCCGAGCTCGACGCCCTGCTCGAGATCGCCGACAGCCAGATCACCTATCGCATCCGCTATGTCATGCAGGCGGCGCGCGTTCCCGTGGTCGATCTGGTGCTGCTCGATGGCGGCAATCCGCGCTCGCTCGCCTTCCAGGCCGATCGCATCCGCCAGTCGCTCGCCAATCTGCCGGGACATGCGCCGGCCGGCATGCTCGCGCCTGCCGATCGTCTCGCCTCGCGCCTTGCCTCGGAACTGGAGACGGCGGACGCATCCGCTCTCGATGCCGACACGATCATCGGCTACGAGCAGACCCTGATGCGCATTTCCGACGAGATCGCGCTGGCCTATTTCACCCATCGACGGCCGCTTTCGCCGCTCGAGGGCGGAGACTGATCGTGCTCTACGACATCAAGCTGGTGACCGAGTATCGCTATGCGAGCCCGGTGCCCTTCGCGCGGCAGGTGTTGCGGCTGCTGCCCGTCGAACGGCCGGGCCAGCGCGTCATTGCCGCTGACCTTTCCATTCGCCCGGCCCCGACCGAGCGCACGGACAGCCTCGATTTCTTCGGCAACCGCATCACGACGGTCGCCTTCGCGTTTCCGCACAGCGAATTGCGGCTGGAGACGCGGGCTCGCGTGCTCGTCGAGAAGGCCGAGACGCGGGCGACGCAGAAGACGCCGCCCTTCGAGCAGATCCGGCGCAGCGCCGTCGCCGAAACCGATCTCGGGCCGAAATCGCCGGTGCATTTCCTGTTTGCGAGCCGCCTGATCGCCCTCGACGAGGCGATCGGCGACTATGCGCAGGAGAGCTTCCCGCCGGGAAAGCCGATCCTCGAAGGCGCCTTCGAGCTGACGAAGCGGATCAAGGCCGAATTCAAATACGATCCCGAGGCGACGGATGTCAGCACGCTGCCGGCCGATGCCTTCGCCAAGCGCGCCGGCGTCTGCCAGGACTTCGCGCATGTGATGATCGCCGGGCTCAGGACCATCGGCCTGCCGGCCGCCTATGTCAGCGGTTTCCTGCGCACAGAGCCGCCGCCCGGCCAGCCGCGCCTCGAAGGCGCCGACGCGACGCATGCCTGGGTCGCGGTCTGGTGCGGCCGCGAGGCGGGCTGGATCGGGCTCGATCCGACCAACGGCGTCCCCGCGGCCGAGGACCATGTCGTGCTCGCGGTCGGGCGGGATTATTCCGATGCGGCGCCGGCCGACGGCGTCATCGTGATCTCCGGCGACCATTCGATCGATGTTGCGGTTGACGTCATCCCGGTCGGTGCATAGGTGGCGTGCGAGCCGTTCAAAGCTGCGGCACGCCGACAGGCTGGTATTTCGCGCCCGCACACGGTATCAGGACGGCAGCAATTGCTTCGCTATCCGGCCTGTCGGACTGGCTCGATGGCAGCGCGCGCGGCCCCGTGCCGCTTCGACGCTGCCGGCGTCGCCACCCGGAAGCCCGCGAGAACATAGGACCACTGACCGTCATGTCATCCACGTTCGACATCGTTGCCGATGTGATCTCCGAGACGAGCGAAATCCCGCGCGAGAAGATCACGCCGGAGATGCACGCGATCGACGACCTCGGCATCGACAGCCTCGACTTCCTCGACATCGTGTTTGCGCTCGACAAGAAGTTCGGCATCAAGATTCCGCTCGAGCAGTGGACGCAGGAAGTGAATGCAGGCAAGGCCTCGGTCGAGGAGTATTTCCTGCTGAAGAACCTCTGCGCCCATATCGACGAACTGATCGCCAAGAAGAACGCCTGACGGCGAAATGCGCCTCGAATATTTCCAGATGATCGACAGCGTCGTCACCTTCGACGCCGCTGCCGGAACCATTCACTGCCGGGCGATCGTCCCGGAGCGCAGTCCCGTGTTCGAGGGCCATTTCCCCGGCTATCCGATCATGCCGGGCGTGTTGCTCATCGAAACGATGGCGCAGGCCTCCGGCTATCTGATCCTCGGCCTCAACGAACTCGCGCGCATGCCGTTCTTCATGGGCGTCAAGAAGGCGAAGTTCCGCAAGTTCGTCCAGCCCGGCGCGATCCTCGACGTCCATGCCAGCCTCGTACACGAGGGCTCCGGCTTCACGGTGACCAATGCGCGGATCGAGCAGGATGGCCCGGTCTGCGATGCCGAGCTGACGCTCCGGATCATGGATTTCCCCGCGGCTGAACTCCGCGGCGAACTCGTCAAGCGCGCGGAGGCGATCGGCCTGGCGCCGGGCGCCGCCCCCATCACGGAAGAATCATGAGCGCCCCGAACGACGTCCTCGTCACCGGCATCGGCCTCGTCTCCTCGCTGGGCGAGGGGCTCGATGCGCATTGGCACGCCATGGCCGAGACCGGCGCGCGGCCTCATCCCGCCGAAACGGGCAAGTTCAAGCCGTTTCCCGTCTTCCCGATGGTGCCGCTCGAACTCGACAAGCAGATCCCGCGCCGCGCCGATATCCGCCAGATGGAAACCTGGCAGCGGCTCGGCACCTATACGGCAGGCCTGGCGCTGGACGATGCCGGCCTCACCGGCGATGCCGAGCGGCTGGCCCGCATGGACATGGTGGTGGCTGCCGGCGGCGGCGAGCGCGACCTCGATGTCGACGGTCAGATCCTCGCCGGCCTCGAGACGGCGGCCGAGCCGGCCTCGTTTCTCAACGAGCATCTCGCCAACGACCTCAGGCCGACGCTGTTTCTCGCCCAGCTCTCCAATCTTCTCGCCGGCAATATCTCGATCGTCCACAAGGTGACCGGGTCGTCGCGCACCTTCATGGGCGAGGAAATCGCCGGCATCAGCGCCGTCGAGGTTGCGGCGCGGCGCATCAGCGCCGGCCAGGGCGAACTTTTCCTCGTCGGGGCGGCCTATAATGCCGAACGCAAGGACATGCTGCTGTCGCTCGCCATGGGCCGCACGCTCTGGCAGGGCGAGCCGGCAACGGTCTGGGAGCGCGGCGCGGCTGCCGAGGGCGGCATGATCACCGGCTCGGCCGGCGCCTTCCTCGTGCTCGAATCGCGCGCCCATGCCGAGGCGCGCGGCAAGTCGGCCTATGCGAAACTCTCCTCCGTCCTTTCAGGACGCAGCCGGCGCGGGCCGGGCGACGCCGCCAAGGTGGCGCGCAAGCAGTTCGACGAGCTTTCGGCACAGTTCGGTCCGACACCGCCCGGCGTTCTTTCCGGTGCCAACGGCATCGCCGCGGCGACCGCTGAAGAGCGCGCGCTCTGGGACGCGCTTGTCGCCGAGGGCAAGGTCGGCGGCGTCAGGGCGACGCAGACGTTGATCGGCAACGCGATCGAGGCGGCCTTTCCGGTCCAGGTCGCACTTGCCGCACTGGCGATCGCGCGACACGGTTTCTATCTTCCGACGGATGGCAGCGGCATCGAGCTGCCGGCGGCGACGCCGGCGCAGATCCTCGCCACCAGCTGGGGCTTCTGGCGCGGCGAGGGCATGGCACTCGTCGAAGCGGCGGACTGAAGGAAGGACATGGCGATGGCCAAGACTCGCGATCACCTCGGACGACCGGTCGTCGCCGTCACCGGCATGGGCGTCGTCTCCTCGCTCGGCCAGGGCATCGACGACAACTGGGCGGCGCTGACCGCCGGCAAATCGGGCATCCACCGGATTACCCGCTTTCCGACGCTGCATATGCGCACCACCATCGCCGGAACGGTCGATTTTCTCTATCCCGACGAAGTGCGCTCGCCGGTCCTTTCCGAGCGGCTCGCCCATCTCGCCGCCGCCGAGGCCGTGGAGCAATCGGGCATCGGCGCGCCGGGCGATTTTCCGGGCATGCTGTTCATGGCGGTGCCGCCGGTCGAGATCGAATGGCCGGCGCGGCGCGATTTCTTCGCCGGCACCGATCCCGAAGCCGGCGATGCCTATGACCGGATGATCCAGCGCGTGCTGTCGCTGAACGACCCGGACACCTATGAATTCGCGCTTTATGGCTGCGTCGCCGATCGCACCGCCGATCATTTCGGTACACGCGGCGCGCCGATCTCGCTGTCGACCGCCTGCGCCTCGGGCGCCTCGGCGATCCAGCTCGGCGTCGAGGCGATCCGCCGCGGCGATACGGAGGCGGCGCTGGTCGTCGGCACGGATGGCTCCGTGCGTATTGAGGGCCTCGTGCGCTTCTCGCTGCTTTCTGCGCTTTCGACGAGCAATGACGACCCGGAAAAGGCTTCGCGGCCCTTCTCTAGGGATCGCGACGGCTTTGTGATGGCGGAAGGCGCCGGCGCCTTGGTGCTTGAGGATTATGACGCTGCGCGGGCGCGCGGCGCCAATATCCTCGGCGTCATCAGGGGCATCGCCGAAAAGGCCGATGATTTCCACCGGACCCGCTCGAAGCCGGATGGCTCGCCCGTGATCGCTGCCATCCAGCAGGCGCTCGACGATGGCGGCGTTTCGACTGCCGATGTCGACTACATCAATGCTCATGGCACCGGCACGCCGGAGAATGACAAGATGGAAGCGATGTCGCTGGAGGCTGTGTTCGGCGAGGCGCTGAAGGGCATCCCGATCTCGTCCAACAAGTCGATGATCGGCCATACGCTGACGGCGGCTGGCGCGATCGAGGCGGTGTTCTCGCTGAAGACGATCGCCGAAGGCCTGATCCCGCCAACGATCAACTATCACAACCCCGATCCGGCGATCCCGCTCGACGTGGTGCCGAATGTCGCGCGGGCGCAGCCCGTTTCGATGGTGCTGTCGAATTCGTTCGGCTTCGGCGGCCAGAATGCCTGCCTGCTGATCGCCGCAGAGCCGGCGTGAACCGGGCCGCTGCACGCCGCGCTCTGGCGCAAGGGCGCGCGAACCGCTAAGCCTCAGCCATGAACCGCGGCCGCCTCCGGGCGGCCGTCAAGCCCTGCCGAAGGACGGCCGCTCTCGCGGCTGGATGGAACAAGATCTCGATGCGCGCGCTTCAGCTCCTCTCCGACCGCAAGCTTTCGATCGTCGACGTGCCAATGGCGGCGGAGCCCGGTCCCGGCGAAGTCCGCGTCAAGATCGGCGCGGTCGCGCTCAACCACATCGATGTCTGGGGCTGGCGCGGCATGGCCTTCGCCAAGCGCAAGCTGCCGCTGACCATAGGCGCCGAAGCGGCCGGCACCATCGAGAAGATCGGCCCGTCCGTCGAGGGGCTCGCCGTCGGCCAGCGCGTGGCGATCTACGGCGCGGAGACCTGCGGCATGTGCCCGGCCTGCCATGCCGGCCGCGACAATCTCTGCGAGAACGTCGCGGGTGTGCGCGGCTTCCATATCGACGGCCTCGCCACCGACTATGTGACGATGAAGGCCCGCCTCGTCGTGCCGGCGCCGGAAGGCGTCACGGTGCGCGATGCGGCCTGTACGCCCGTCACCTTCGGCACCGTCGAGCACATGCTGTTCGACAATGCCAAGCTCGAGGCCGGCCAGACCATTTTGATCCAGGCCGGCGGCAGCGGCATCGGCACGGCGGCGATCCAGCTTGCCCGCGCGGCCGGCGCGACGATCATCACCACGGTCGGCAGCCCCGAAAAGGCCGAGAAAGCCCGCGAGCTTGGCGCGCATCATGTCATCAACTATCGCGAAGAGCGGTTCGAGGGCGTCGTGCGCAAGCTGACCAAGAAGCGCGGCGTCGATGTCGTGTTCGAGCATGTTGGCGTCGATACCTGGGCCGGCAGCATGTTCTCGCTGCGCCGTGGCGGCACGCTCGTCACCTGCGGCTCGACCACCGGCATCTCGGCCGAGATCAATCTCTTCCAGCTCTACCAGCAGCAATTGCGCCTGATCGGCTCATTCGGCTGCCGCATCGAGAACATCGCCCACGCCATGGGCAAGATCGGCACGGGCATCGTCACGCCCGTCATCGACAGCGTCGTCGATCTCGAAGATATCGACAGCGCCCTCGACCGGATCGAGCAGCGCCAGGTCTTCGGCAAGATCATCGTGACGCTCTGACGCGATGAGCAAGGCCGAGCGCAAGCGGCGACGCAAGGAGTTCACGCGGAGGCTCCTGCGCTCCCCGCTCGTCAATGCCGTCATCGGCGGCACGGTGCGCGGGCTGATCGGCTTCGTGCGCCTGCTCGGGCCGAAAGCCGCCGGCGGACTGGCCGACCGGCTCTCGCGCTTCGTCGGTCGCTTCGTGCCGGAATCGCGGCTCGCGCTCGCCAATCTCGCCGCGGCCTTTCCCGAGAAGTCGCTGGAAGAACGGCAGGCGATCCTCGACAACGCCTGGGCGAGCCTCGGCCGGACGGTGGTCGAATATGTCCATATCGACAAGCTGATCGATATCGACCCTTATCATCCCGAGCGCGGCCGCACCGAGATCGACGGGCTCGACCAGTTCCTGGCCCTGCGCGAGGACGGCAGGCCCGGCATCATCTTCTCGGCCCATCTCGCGAACTGGGAGGCGCTTGCCATCGTCGCGGCGCGCTTCGATCTGCCCGTGGTCGCGCTTTTCCGCATGCCGAGCAATAACCGCATCGCGCAGGACCTGATGGCCCGGCGCGAGGAACTGATGGGCACGCTCGTCGCCTCGGGTCGCGGCGCCACCTTCGAAGTCGCGGCCGCGCTCGATCGCGGCGAGCATCTCGGGCTGCTCACCGACCAGCATCACACAGGCGGGCCGCGCGTGCCGTTCTTCGGCCGCCTCGTCTCGGCCAATCCGCTCGTCGCCCGTCTTGCGCGTCAGTATGAGTGCCCGGTGCATGGCGCGCGCACCATCCGCCTGCCCGATGGCCGCTTCCGCGTCGAGCTAACCCCGCCGCTCGACATGCCGCGCGACGCCGAAGGCCGCATCGATGTCGCCGGCGGCACCGCGCTGGTGATGTCCGTGGTCGAAGGCTGGGTGCGCGAACATCCCGACCAATGGCTCTGGCTGCATAACCGCTGGCGCTAGAAGGCTCGCGACGCGGCACGCTGGCCGCAGGCATCAGGACTGCCGGGCGACCGTTTCACCTGCCTCGCTGACGCCACTGAAGAAGTCGACCAGTCCGAAGGGCGCGCGTGCGTCGAAGCAGAGCTCCAGGATCTGGTCCGCGCCGGCTGCGGACGCCTCGCTGCGCGGAAACATCGCCGCCTCATAGGCAGCGAACGCTGCTTCACTGTCGTCAGGGTGAGCAGCGAGCGCCAAAGCGAGTTCGGCACCGTCGAGTATGGCGAGGTTGGCGCCTTCCCCGTTCGGGGCGGCGAGGTGAGCGGCGTCGCCAATGAGCGTCACCCCCGGCACTCTGGTCCATCGGTGGTTGCCGGGGAGCGCATAGATCATACGCGGAACCGGCGCGGTATCGCTGTCGGTTAACAGCGCCGTCAGCGCCGGCGACCAGCCCTCGAATTCGGCCGCGACCCGACCCATCGCGGCGGCGGGGTCGGTGAAATCAATGCCAGCGATCCAATCCGCCGGGCGGCGAAGCGCAATATAGGCATGGAGCACTCCGCCGGCCTCGCGATGGGCGAAGATTCCTGTTTCCGGCATGAACGCGAACAGGGCGCCCGATCCGGCCGCTTCGGCCGTCTCCGGGTGCCTGTTGTCCACGTCATGCAGGTAGGTCTCGACGAATGTCATGCCGACATAGGCAGGCCAGGCGTCGGACAGCAGCGGCCTGACCTTCGACCACGCTCCGTCCGCGCCGACGAGCAGTCCAGCGCTTGCTTTCGACCCGTCCTCAAAGACCAGTTCATGCCGACCCCCGCCCGTAGCGGCAAGGCCGCTCAGCTTCTTGCCCCACTGGACCGTCCCTGCGGGCAGGGATTCGAGCAGAATCCGTCTGAGATCGCCGCGCAGGACTTCGGGACGGCCGCCTGTGCCATCGTCGGGCTTCTCGAACAGCAAAGCCCCGGTGCGGTCGAGCACGCGCATGGCTTCGCCGCCCTCGTGGATGATCGCCCTGAAGGCCTCGAACAAGCCGGCAGCCTTGAGCGCGCGTTGGCCGTCCTCCGCGTGGATGTCGAGCTGGCCGCCCTGCCTGCGGGTTTCCGCCGAGGGCTCTGCCTCGTAGATGGTGGCCGCGATGCCGTGAACATGCAGGACGCGCGCCAGGACGAGCCCGCCGAGGCCTGCGCCGATGATCGTGACATGAACCATTTCGATAATCCCTGCAAAAGGTTTATGGAACGGCGTTCCATTGCCTCCCATTTGGAACGCGGTTCCATTCATGTCAAGATGGGCCATGGCACCCGAGACACGACGGACCGAACGGCGCAGGGATTCTCTTTCCAAGGAGCGGATCGTCGCGGCCGCGATCGAGATCCTCGATGCCGAAGGCGAGAGCGCGCTGACGTTCCGCACGCTCGCGTCGCGGCTGCAAACCGGCAGCGGGGCGATCTATTGGCACGTCGCCGACAAGGACGATCTGCTCGCCGCCGCGACCGACGCCATCATCGCCCGCGTCATGGTCGCGCTTGTCGCCGGGGATGAGCCGAAGGCTGCCATCCGAGCCGTCGCGCTCGGGGTCTTCGATGCCATCGATGTGCATTCCTGGGTGGGGGCCCAGCTGTTCCGCGAGCCTTGGCGGCCGGCCATGCTGCAGATCATCGAGACCATCGGCGGCCGCCTCCAGGCACTCGGCCTGCCCGAACACGCGCTGTTCGACGCCGGATCCGCGCTCGTGCACTACATTCTCGGCGTCGCCGGTCAAAACGCCGCGAACGCCCGCATGCATAAGCCCTCGGTCGACCGCGCCGCCTATCTCGGATCGGTCGCCGACCGGTGGGCACAGCTCGACCCCGCCGCATATCCGGTCGTGCGAAGGATGGTCGTCCAACTGCGCGACCATGACGACCGGGCGCAGTTCCTCGCCGGCATCGACCTCATCCTTGCCGGCATCGAAACCATCCGCTAGCCGCCAGCCTGGCCGCCACAGCCTCATTCGCGTCGCGGCCTCTTGAAGACGGGGGCGCGGACGTGGCAAAATCCGTTCATGGTTTATTCCGCAGCTATCGCCTTTCCGCGCGACGGACGGCAATCCGACATGGCGCTCGCCCTGCAGCGTGGCATCGGGCGGCTGTTCCGTGCTCGTGGCCATGCCGTGCTCTCCGAGCTGGTGCTGGCCAGCGGCCGGCGCGCCGATGTCGTGGCGCTCGGGCCGGGCGGGGAATTCACCATCGTCGAGATCAAGTCTTCGATCGAGGATTTCCGGGCCGACCGCAAATGGCTCGACTATGCGCCGTTCTGTGACCGGCTCTATTTCGCGAGCCATGCCGGCGTCCCTTCCGAGGTCTTCCCGCAGGAAGCCGGCCTCATCCTCGCCGATGCCTATGGCGCGGAAATCCTGCGCGAGCCACCCGCGACGCCGCTCACCGCAGCACGGCGCAAGGCGATGATGATCCAGTTCGGCAAGGTCGCCGCCCATCGACTGCACGGCCTGTTTGATCCGGAGGCGGGATTTTCGGAGATCTAGGCGCCCGCCTGACCGACATCAGACCGCGCCAACAGCATGCAGCGTGGCGCCGTTTCGTGTCAGCCAGGTCTTGGCCGTCTCCATCTCGGGGCAGATCTGGCGCACCAGCTTCCAGAAACGCGGCGAATGGTTCATCTCGCGCAGATGTGCCACCTCATGCGCGACGAGATAGTCGAGCACCGCGGGCGGCGCCATCACGACGCGCCAGGAATAGGAAATCGTCCCCGAACTCGAGCATGAGCCCCAGCGGCTCGACGGATCGCCGAGGCGGATCGCCTTGACGCTCACGCCGAGCGCCGCCGCATAGCGGGCGGTCGCCGCCTCGAAATCGGCACGAGCCTCGCGCTTCAGGAAATCTGTGACGCGGCGGCCAAGATGCGCGGTGTCGCCGGGGACGACGAGAACCGCACCGGCTTCGCTGCGCTCGACACGGACGAGGCCACGGCCCGGGCGATGGCGGATCGCGAGCATCTCGCCGCGCAGGGGTAGAAGCCCGCCATCGGCGAGGGGAACCGAAACCGGCAGGGCGTCGAGGCGTGCCTTCAGCCAGCCCCTGTGCCGATGAAGAAAAGCGCGCGCCTCATCGAGCGTGCCCCGCGCGGGGATGGTGACCACTGGCTGCCGCACGGCGCCTGTGAGCCGCAGCGTGTAGCGGCTGGCTCGCGGATTCCAGTTGATCGCAACGCGGACCGGTTCGCCCTCGATGTCAACATGGCAGTGATCGGGGCGGGGCGCAGCGCGTCCCCTGACGCGCTCCTTCGCCTTCGGCGGCGCCAGCATCCTCGTGAAGAAACCCGTCATGTCGCCTTCGACCCAGAGCCCTGGTCCGCGCTGCCGGTCCGCTCCGGCCGGCCGATTCGCTTCAGGTGATTCTTGCATGAAAAAGGCCGGGCATCGCTGCCCGGCCGCATCCCTTGTCACCCGACATCGGGTGGCCGTCCGTCGATCAGAGGTCGATGACCGTATCGTCGCCATTCTGGCGCGTCTCGCTCGCCGGCGCTTGGCGGGCGCGGCTGCGATCGGCCTTGAAGCGATCGAACTCCTCCTGGTCGCGGGCACGGCGCAGGTTCGTCATGAACGCCTCGAACTCGGCGCGCTCGCTGTCAAGCTTGCGGCGCTCTTCCTCGAGGCGCTTCAGCTCGGCCGCGCGGTAGGCGTCGAACGCCGAATTGCCGCTCTGATACGAGCTGCCGGCATTCCAGCGCTTCGAACCGCAACCGCCGAATGAGCGCTTGAAATCATCCCGGACACCCTCCGCGCTGCGGCGGAACTCGGGCAGGCGGTCGCCCCAGATGATGTAGGCGAGCATGGCGAGACCGAGCGGCCAGAACACGACGAAGCCGAGGACCATCAGCGCAATGGTGAGCGGCGTCCAGCCCGGACGCAAGGCCTGAGTATGGGTCATGGATCCCTTTCCTTCCTGGAAATCCCCAACGGGAATTGAGGTGGGAAGGGCATGCCCCCAGTTCAAGAAAAATCGGACGGGGCGCGCGGACGCGCGCCGTTCAGGCGGTGCGCTCGCCCGCCAGCTCTGCAGCCTGCTCGACCCAGCGGTCACGGGCAATGCGGCCCTTGAAGGCGAGGCGGCCGTCGAGTTCCTCGATCTGAGCGGCCGTCAGCCCGGCCAGTTGCCAGAAGTGGAAGATGCCGATGGCGTTCAGCGTCTGCTCGAGCTTCGGGCCGACACCGGCGATCTCCTTCAGATCGTCGGCAGCGCCTTTCGGCTTGGCGAGGACGATGGCCGCCAGCGTATCGGCCGCCTTCGCGGAGGGCTTGGCGGCGACGCGCGGCGCGGCGGCCGGCAAGCGCCGGTTATGCGTCAGGATGAAATCGCCGATGCGCGGCGCGATCTCGGCCCGGAAGCGCGAGCCGTTGAAGACGCCGTAATGGCCGACCTTCGGCTGCACGTAATGCGCGCGCATGTCGTCGGGAATGTTCACGCAGAGCCGCTGCGCCGCCTCGGTCTGGCCGACGCCGGAGATGTCGTCGTTCTCGCCCTCGACGGTGAGCAGCGCCACATTGCGGATGGCCGTGGGATCGACCGGCGTGTCGCGATGCATCATCTCGCCCTTCGGCAGGGCATGCTTGATGAACACCGCATCGACGGTCTGCAGGTAGAATTCGGCCGAAAGATCCATGACCGCGAGATACTCGTCATAGAAATCGCGATGCTTGGTCTGGTTGTCGCCATCGCCGGCGACGAGATGGCCGAAGAACTCCTTATGGGCGTTCACATGGCGGTCCATGTTCATCGACATGAAGCCGGAAAGCTGCAGGAAGCCCGGATAGACGTCCCGCATGAAGCCGGGATGGGGAAACGGCACCTTCATCACGACATTGTCGCGGAACCAGTCGATCGTCTTGCCCTCGGCGAGCTTGTTGACGGCCGTCGGATTGATGCGCGTATCGATTGGCCCGCCCATCAGCGTCATGGTGCGCGGCGCATAGGGATCGCCCTTGGCTTCCATCACCGAAACGGCCGCGAGCACCGGCACAGCCGGCTGGCAGACTGCGACCACATGCGTGTCGCCGCCAAGCGCATGCAGGATCGAGATGAGATAGTCGATATAATCATCGAGATCGAAGCTGCCATCGCTGAGCGGAACCGCGCGGGCGTCGATCCAGTCGGTGATATAGACCTCGTGCTTCGGCAGCATCGCCTCGACGGTGCCGCGCAGCAGCGTCGCATAGTGCCCGGACATCGGTGCGACGATCAGGAGCTTCGGGTCGTTGCGCGGCCGGTCGAGGCTGCGCTCGAAATGGATGAGATTGCAGAACGGCCGCTTCCAGACGACGCGCTCGGTGACGGCGACGCGCGTGCCGCTGACCAGCGTCGTCGGCAGGCCGAAGGCCGGCTTGCCATAGCGGCGGGTCACGCGTTCGAACAGTTCGAGGCCCGCCGACCAGTTCTTGCCGACCGGCGACTGGGCAAACGGATTGAGCGGATTCTGTAAGGCGAGCTTCATGACATCGGCCGCCGCGCGCAGGGGCGTCATCGCGGCATGGTGCAGTTCATAAAGCTGGTAATAGGAGAAAGGCGTCATTCGACGGTCCGTCTGCCGCTCGGCGGAAGCTGGAAGTCGGCCATGACCGTCGGGCAGAGGCGGGGCCGGCTCTTTTTGCGCCGCAATATGTAAGGACGAATTTCTTCGCCGCGCAAGTCTCGTGGGCAAGTCTCGTGGGCAAGTCATGTCTCCGGCGCGACGGCACCGGACGCCGGCCATGCTATGCTCATCGGCAAAGCCGGCTGAGAATGGGGAGCCCCTGACATGACGATGGCCGAGGAAAGCCTGCCCTCGCAGAACGCCAACCAGCCGCGCCTCAAGCTCGATACGCTGGTGCGGCTGCGCTGGCTTGCCGTCGCCGGGCAGACGGCGGCCGTGGTGATCGTCCGCTTCTGGCTCGATTTCCCGATGCCGCTCGGCTTTTGCCTCGGCGCGATCGCCCTTTCCGCTTGGCTCAATCTGTTCCTGAAGATCCGCTATCCCTCGAGCCTCCGCCTCAAGGGCCGCACCGCGGCCTTGCTGCTCGCCTATGACGTGCTGCAGCTTTCGGCGCTGCTCTATCTGACCGGCGGGCTGCAGAACCCGTTCTCGATCCTTCTGATCGTCCCCGTGATGGTCTCGGCGACGACGCTCGATCCGCGCCTGACGATCGCGCTTGGCGCGCTGGTGCTCGCCGCCGTCAGCGTGCTGGCCGTGTTCCATCTGCCATTGCCCTGGACCGGGGAGCCGATCAGCCTGCCGCTGACCTATGTCGCGGGCGTCTGGGTGGCGCTGGTCTCGGGCGTGTTCTTCATGGGCAACTATGCCTTCCGCGTCGCCGAGGAATCGCGACAGCTCGCCGAAGCATTGGCGGCGACCGAGCTGGTGCTGGCGCGCGAGCAGCATCTTTCGGCACTTGACGGACTTGCGGCAGCGGCGGCGCATGAACTCGGCACGCCGCTGGCGACCATCGCCCTCGTCACCAAGGAGCTGCAGCGCGAGCTGCCGCCCGACAGTCCCTATGCCGAGGACGTCGCGCTGCTGCGCAGCCAGTCCGCCCGATGCCGCGATATCCTCAGCAAGCTCACCTCGCTTTCGACCCAGACCGACCAGCATCTCGACCGGCTGCCGATCAGCCATCTGATCGCCGAGGTCGTGGAGCCGCATCAGGGCACGGGCGTGCGCATCGAGGTTCGCCTCGTCGGCAAGTCCGGACCCGAGCCTGTCGGCCGCCGGAACCCGGCCGTGATGTATGGCGTCGGCAATCTGCTCGAGAATGCCGTCGATTTCGCCGAAAGCCTGGTCGAGGTCTCGGCCGTCTGGACAGAGGATAGCGTTTCGCTCGTCATCGCCGATGACGGGCCGGGCTTCGCCCCCGACGTGATCGACCATATCGGCGAACCCTATGTCACGACGCGCGCGCCCTCGGGCGTCGAAGGCGAGGAACGCGCAGGCGGCCTCGGGCTCGGCTTCTTCATCGCCAAGACCTTGCTGGAGCGCTCGCATGCGCGGGTCGAGCTCTCCAACCGGTTGTCGCCGGCCCATGGCGCGATCGTTCGCATCGACTGGCCGCGCCATGCGATGGACCGCGAAGCGATCAAGGAAGCGGCCGCCGCGGAGGCCCGGGAGCGCGAGGAAAAGGGTCGCCGGCCGCTCGCGGCGAGCTGATATGCATCAGACCGCGCATTGCGGCGATTTGCCGTCTATGATCGCAAGTAACGCGCGGGGTTGGCGGAAGCGCCTCCGCTTCCTATAACCCGGCCAAGAGGAACGAAACCAATGAACGGGGGGCCGAGGCAGGATCCGATGACGGATATCGACAGCGCCGGGCTGGCCGGCACAGACACGTCGCTCATCATCGTCGATGACGACAAGGCATTTCTCCAGCGCCTCGCCCGCGCCATGGAGACACGCGGCTTCGCGGTCGAGACCGCCGACACCGTGGCAGAGGGCATGCGCAAGGTCGATCAGCGGCCGCCGGCCTATGCGGTCGTCGACATGCGGCTCGAGGACGGCAACGGGCTCGACGTGATCGAACTGATCCGCCGCAAGCGGCCGGAATCGCGGATGGTCGTGCTGACCGGCTACGGCAATATCGCCACCGCCGTCACGGCGGTGAAGCTCGGCGCGGTCGATTATCTCGCAAAGCCCGCCGATGCCGACGAGGTGTTCCTGGCTCTGACGCGCGACCCGACCGAAAAGGCCGTGCCGCCCGACAATCCGATGTCGGCCGACCGCGTCCGCTGGGAGCACATCCAGCGCGTCTACGAGCTTTGCGAGCGCAATGTCTCCGAGACGGCGCGGCGGCTCAACATGCACCGCCGCACGCTGCAGCGCATTCTCGCCAAGCGCGCGCCGCGCTGAGGGGATAAGGCACGGCAAGTGAAGTCCCTCACCCCTACCCTCTCCCCAAGGGAGAGGGGGTCCCTGAGGACGACACCCTCTGCCGATGAAGAGCTCCGCTTCCCCCTCTCCCTTGGGGAGAGGGTAGGGGTGAGGGCCCTTCCGGACGCCCAACCAGAAGACGCTACTCCTCGGTATCCGCCATCATCGCCTCGAGCGCGAGGCGCTCGCGTGCCCGCATCCGCTCGCTCTCGCTCTTCAGCTGGCCGCAGGCGGCGAGGATGTCGCGGCCGCGCGGCGTGCGGATCGGCGAGGCATAGCCGGCGCGGTTGACGATGTCGGAGAAGGCCTCGATCGTCTCCCAGTCCGAGCACTGGTAGTTGACGCCCGGCCAGGGATTGAACGGGATCAGGTTGATCTTGGCCGGAATGCCCTTCAGAAGCCGCACCAGCTCGCGCGCATCGGCCGGGCTGTCATTGACGTCCTTCAGCATCACATATTCGAACGTGATGCGGCGGGCGTTCGAGAGGCCGGGATAGTTGCGGCAGGCCTCGAGCAGCTCGGCGATCGGATATTTCCGGTTGAGGGGCACCAGCATGTCGCGCAGATCATCGCGCACCGCATGCAGCGAGATCGCCAGCATCGAGCCGATCTCGGCGCCGGCGCGCGGGATTTCCGGCACGACACCCGAGGTCGACAGCGTGATGCGGCGCTTCGAGAGCGAAAGACCTTCGCCATCGGAGGCGATCAGGAGCGCCTCCTTGACGTTGTCGAAATTATAGAGCGGCTCGCCCATGCCCATCATGACGATGTTCGAGACGAGGCGGCCTTCCGAGGGAACGGCCGCGCCAACCGGCGTCGACCGATCCGGGAAATCGCCGAGACGGTCGCGGGCGACGAGGATCTGGCCGACGATCTCTTCGGCGGTCAGGTTGCGGACGAGCTTCTGCGTGCCGGTGTGGCAGAACGAGCAAGTGAGCGTGCAGCCGACCTGCGAGGAGACGCAGAGCGTACCGCGCCCGATCTCCGGGATATAGACGGTCTCGATCTCGACCGGACGCCCGGCGCCACGCGCCGGAAAGCGCATCAGCCATTTGCGCGTGCCATCCTCCGAGACCTGCTCGGTGACGATCTCGGGCCGCTTCAGCGTGAAGGCGCCGGCGAGCGTCGCGCGCATGTCCTTGGAGACGTTGAGCATGTCGCCGAAATCGGTCACGCCGCGCGCATAGATCCAGTTCCAGATCTGCGCGGTACGCATGCGGATCTGCTTCTGCTCGATGCCGATGCGCTGAAGCTCGGCGCCGATGCCGGCGCGCGACAGGCCGACCAGCGACGGCGTCTCGGCGGGAGGTGCACGTCGGGTAGCGATGGAAGCCGCGGCTTCGGGCGCGGCGGCAACGGATGCGGTCATGGCGAAATCCGGCTCGGGGCCGCCCCGGCGCTGTGGCGCAACGGGACCGGCGGCATGGATGTTGGCCGCCTCTTATCACATCCTGGCAGGAGAATCAGGCGTTTTGCGGCCGAGCCCTGCAATGGCCCGGCCGCTTGCCTTCAAGAGCCGCTCAGTAGAACTCCACCTCGCCGCCGACGAGATGGTACATGCTGCCGACGATCTTGATCTTGCCGTCGTCCTCGAGCTTCTTGAGCACCGGACTGTTGGCGCGGATCTGCTCCATCGTCATCTCGACATTGGTCCGCGCAACCGCGTCGACGAAGTCGTAATTGCTGCCCTTGCGGTCGCCGTCATATTTCGTGCGCGGGATGGCCGGCTTGATCTTGTCGAGCAGCCCGGTGAGGTTGCCGAGCTCGGCGCCATCGATCGCACCGCGAATGGCGCCGCACGACGTGTGGCCCATGACGAGCACGACCTTGGCGCCGGTGACGGCGCAGGCGAACTCCATGCTGCCGAGGATGTCATCGTTCTGGATGTTGCCGGCGACGCGCGCGTTGAAGGTTTCGCCGATGCCGGTATCGAGCAGGATTTCGGCCGGCGTGCGGGAATCGATGCAGCTGAGGATCACGGCGGCCGGGAACTGGCCGTTGGCCGTCGCGCGCTTCTGCGCCCGATAGTCGTGCTCGATCATCTTGCCTTCGCGGAAACGGCGATTGCCTTCCTTGAAGCTGGCGATGATCTCGTCAGGCGTCATCGCGTCGCGCTGCTCCTTCGTCATCGCGGCCGCATAGGAAAGCGTCGGCATCGCCATGGTGGCAAGACCCGTCGCAGCCACAGCAGAGAAGGTCGCGGTGCGCTTGAAGAACGTGCGGCGATCAAGGCCGCTGGCAGACGTCTCACACATGATGGCTATAATCCTCCCGTTTAAGCCGTTTTGCGATTTTCGTAGAGCGTGGAAACCAAGTCTACGCGCCGCCCTCCTCACATGGCAGCGCTGCAATTACCGGTAGAGCGACGAGTATATCAGCACGTTAATCACCTCAGTCAAATGATCCGCAAATTCGCATCAAAAAGACGGATGATCGTCAAGCGCGCGTCCCCCTTTTGGCGCTAAGGTGGAGCGCGCCGTACATCTTCGGAGGAGAACCGCCATGCTTCGCACTTTGGCCGCGACGCTTTCACTGGCCATCATGACCCACGCCGCGCTGGCCTGCACGGCGGTGGACATCACCGCCGCGGACAAGTCCGTCGTGTCCGGCCGGACGATGGAGTGGGCGTTCGACATGAAATGGACGCTGGAGAGCGTGCCGAAGGGCACAACCTTCACGCTGCCGGCGCCGAAGGGCATGGCGGAGAAGACCGTGACCACGACCTATGCGCTGGCCGGCATCAGCGCCAACATCATCCCTGGCGGCGCGATCCTGGAAGGACAGAACGAAGCCGGGCTCGGCATGAGCGGCAATTTCCTGCCGGGCTTTACCACCTATCAAGAGGTGACGCCGGCCGACCAGAACTATGTCGAGATCCTCTCCTTCGGCAAATGGGCGCTCGGCAGCTTCAAGGATGTCGCCAGCGTCAAGGCCGCGCTCGAAAAGACCAAGGTCTGGACCGACCCGGCCCTGCCGACCGGGCCGACGCCGCCCTATATTCATTTCATCTTCACCGATCGCAGCGGCGCCGGGATCGTCGTCGAATATGTCGATGGCGAGGTTCAGATCCACGACAATGCCGCGCATGTCCTCACCAACGCGCCGACCTATGACTGGCACCTCACCAATCTGCGCAACTATGTGAACCTTTCATCCGTCGGCGTCTCCAACCGGCAATTCGGCACCGCCAATGTCACGGCCATCGGCCAGGGCGGCGGCACCACGGGCCTGCCGGGCGATTTCACGCCGCCATCGCGCTTCGTGCGCGCCGCCTTCATGCGCCATTCCGTGCCTGAGCCGAAGGATGCCGGCGAGGCCGTCCAGACCATCACGCATGTGCTGAACACGGTCGATATTCCGATCGGCGTCGCGGAATCGAAGGACGGCGATCAGGTGGTCTCGGACTACACCCAGTGGGTGTCGATCAAGGACCTGACCAACAACAAGCTGACGATTTCGGACTATGCGCACCGCACCAGCTATCTGACGATCGACCTCGCGCCGATCTTCGCGAGCAGCCAGCCGATGTCGAAACTGGTTACGGCACTGCCCTATCCGGCCGCCACCGTCGGCGTCGAGGCGCTCGCGCCCTGATCATTGACGGCGGACGGTCCGAAAGGCTGTCCGCCGCTTCGGATCACCCCTGCGTCGAGGTGATCGCGTCCCAGCCGAGCATTGCGCTGCGGGCGACCGCGGCGAGGGTGTCGGCGTCGGCGCCATCGCGCGCCTCGATCGACATGCCCTTGATCACCGTGGCGAAGAAGGCGGTGACGCGGTCGAGATCGAGGCTATCAGGCAACTCGCCATCGGCGACGCCGCGTGCGAGGCGGGCGCGGATGCGACTCGCCATGTCGCGGCGCTGGTCGCAGAGATATTGCTGCGCCGCATCGGTCTCGGGACCGCCATTGGTGGCGCCGAGCGTCATGAAACAGCCGGCGGGCTTGTGAGGCTGGGTACACGACCGGGCGCTGGCCTGCAGCATCGCTGCAATCGACTCGCGCGTCGAAAGGTCCCCCTCCAGCATCTCCAGCGTGCAGGCATCGTCCGTCTCGGCATAGAGACAGACGGCCTCCTTGAAGAGCTGTTCCTTGGAGCCGAAGGCGGCATAAAGGCTCGGCGGGTTGATGCTCATCGCCTCGGTCAGTTCGGCGATCGACGCCCCGGCATAGCCGCGCGCCCAAAAGACATCCATCGCCTGCTGAAGGGCGGCGTCGCGATCGAAACCGCGTGGCCTGCCACGAGCACCCATCCTGCACATCCTCGAGAAAGGCCCTTGCAGCGGGCCCGATCTCATTTCTGTTATGATCACTAAATAAAAGGCTTGACGGCTGGAATCAAGGGTTTATTCTTTGTGTATCGATCCCTACAAATAAGGGATCGCCGACGGCGGTTCACCGTCGCCAGGCTGCGCGGCGCCTCTCCCGCCGCGCAGCCTGGACCCATTTCGCTGCGCAGCGCGCTCATTGCCTGCGGCTTCAAACTGCAAGAGACCCGTCATGACCGACGCATCCCCCGATGCGGCGCGGAAGAAGGCGTTTATTCTCGCCTCCATCTTCCTCGTCGCCGTCACCATCCCGATCTCCTTCACCGGACCGGCCGTCGCCATCCCGGCCATTGGCGCCGATCTCGGCGGCAGCGTCATCACGCTCAACTGGATCGTTTCCGGATTCATGCTGGCCATCGGCTCGACCGTGATGCTGGGCGGCGCGCTCGCGGATCAATATGGCCGCAAGCGGATGTTCATCATCGGCATGGCCGGCTTCACGCTCGCCTCCTTCGTCATCGGCTTCGCGCCGAGCGTGCTGGCGCTCGACCTGATGCGCGGCGTGCAGGGCGTCGCCGGCGCCATTGCCCTTTCAGCCGGCTTCGCGGCGCTGGCGCAGGAATTCGAGGGCCCGGCCCGCACCCGTGCGCTCGGCATGATCGGTTCCGGCTTCGGTATCGGTATCGCTTTCGGGCCGATCATCGCCGGCCTCCTGATCGCCTCGTTCGGCTGGCGCGCCATCTTCTTCGCCGCCGCAGCAGCCGGCGCGCTCATCCTCGCCCTCGGGGCGCCGCGGCTGCGGGAGACGCGTGATCCCGGCGCGACGCGGATCGACAGCCTCGGCGCCGCGACCTTCACGGCGATGCTGGTGGCGCTGATCTTCGCGATCATGGAAGGCCCGGACCTCGGCTTCGATCATCCGCTGGTCATCGGCCTGTTCGCACTGGCCGGCGCGCTGCTCATCACCTTCATCACGGTGGAGAAGCTCGCCACCCGGCCGATGCTCGATCTCTCGCTCTTCACCTATGGCCGGTTCGTCGGCATCCAGGCATTGCCGGTCGCGGTCGCCTATTCCTTCGTCGTGCCGCTGTTCCTGCTGCCGATCCGCTTCGTGCGGGTCGAGGGCATGAGCGAGCTGCAGGCGGGCCTGATGCTGCTGCCCCTGTCGGCGCCGATCGCCATCGTGCCGTTCACCGCGGCCAATCTCGCGCGCTTCATTCCGGCGGGCCTCCTGGCCTCTGGCGGGCTGGTGCTTTCAGCCGCCGGACTGGTGTGGCTGGCGGCGATCGCTCCGGGTGCCGCGGCGATGGCCTTCGTGCCGCCGCTGCTCCTTGTCGGCATTGGCGCCGGCATACCCTGGGGCCTGATGGATGATCTCGCCATCTCCGTCGTGCCGACGGAGCGGGCTGGCATGGCAACCGGCATTTTCGGCACCATGCGGGTTGCCGGCGAGACCGTGGCGATCGCGGTGATCGGCGCCGTCCTCGCCGCCTTTGTCGGCGCGAGCCTCCCCGGTACCGGCACCGCCATCGAGGGCCTCGCGCTCGCCGTCGCCAATGGCGCGTTCGAGGACGCAGCGCGGCTCGCGCCCAGCGTGCCGCATGCGGTCTTCGCCGCCGCCTATGGCAGCGCCTTCCGCGCGACGATGCTGATCGCCGCCGGCGTCACCTTCGCCGCGGCGGTGGTGACCTTCCTCGCTCTCGTCCGCCGGCCGGGTCCACGCCGGCGCGAACGGATGCTGGAAATCGAGGCCTGATCCTCTGTGCCCCGGCCGGCAACGGCCGGGGCGCTACTCAACCGCGCCGATGGTGCTCGAAGGCTGCACACCAAGCGCCTCGGCCGGCAGCCAGAACACTTCGCCTTCGCTCTCCTCGGTGTCGAGCCAGAGGAAGGGCATATCCGGATATTCGGCCTCGATGATCTCGCGGCCGGCGCCGATCTCGCACAGAAGCCCGCCGCCCGGATTGAGATGGGCGCCGGCCTCGCCGAGGATACGGCGGACGATATCGAGCCCGTCGAGCCCGGAGCCGAGCGCCATCGCTGGCTCATGGCGATATTCGGCCGGCAGTTCGTCCATCGCGACTTCATCGACATAAGGCGGGTTGGTCAGGATCAGATCATAGGTCTGGCCTTCGAGCGGTCCGAAAAGATCGCCCTCGATCAGCGAGATGCGGGCGCCCTGGCCGCGCTCGGCGACATTGATCGCCGCAACTTCGAGCGCTTCCGGCGAAAGTTCGACTGCGTCGATGTCGGCATTCTCGAACACCTCGGCCGCGAGGATGGCGATCGCACCCGAGCCGGTGCAGAGATCGAGCACGCTCTCGATCGAGCCGGTGTCCTCGACGAGAGTGAAATCATCGCCGCCGAACAGTTCCGAGAACAGCAATTCGCCGATGAAGGAACGCGGCACGATCACGCGCTCGTCGACATAGAGCGGAATGCCCTGAACATAAGCGCGGTTGAGCAGATAGGCGCTCGGCTTGCGGGTCGTCACGCGTGCCTCGATCAGGCCGGCGAGACGAACCCGCTCCTCCGGCAGCAGCTTTGCGTCGAGGAAAGGCTCGAGCTGGTCGATCGGCAGCTTGAGTCCCTCGAGCACCAGATACGCGGCCTCATCGAAGGCCGTCGACGCGCCATGACCATGGGCGAGCCCGGCGGCGCCGAACCGGCTGACGGCATAGCGCAGGAAGTCACGCAGGGTGACGAGATGATCGGTGGCGGGGCTTGGGGCGGGGCTTTGGTCGGTCACGTCTCGGCTCGCAGGTTCATGGCTGTGGTCCCCCTACTAGCCCACCTTTCCGGCGAATACATCGTCCAGCCAGTCGAATGTGCGACGGTTGAGCAGCGAGCGGTTGCCCATTTCACAATGGCCCCCGGCGCCTTCGGCGCTCGAAAAGCGGATCAGCGTCTTCGGGCAGGTCAGCGCCTCACAGGCCGCCGGCCCGCCTTTCGCCAGCCCATCCTCTTCGGCCACCGTGATCAGCGTCGGACAACGGATCGCGTGGAGCCGATCTTCGACCGTGAACGCCTCGGAAACCTTGAGATAGTCGGCAAGCGTCGCGACGCCGTGCACCCAGAAGGCGCGCTTCCGGATCTTCCAGGTGAGACCGGGATCAGCAGCGATGACGCTTTCCATCGCGGCAATGATCGCCGGGTTCATATGGCCGAGATCGGATGCCTCCTCGGCGGTCGCGCCGAACTTCATCGCCATGGCCCGGATCCCGGTCGCAAGGCTCGGCAGGAATGGATCGGCAATGAGCGCAGCCAGACGCGGCTCGCCAGCGGCAGCCCGCGGAGCGAGATAGCCGCCAAGGCTCCAGCCGTTCAGGACGATGCGGGCGGGATCGACGAGCGGATGATCGACCATCGCATCCACCACCGCGCCGATGACGGTTTCCCAGTCGGCGCGGAGCGGCAGGCCATGTTCGTAGAGCATGCCGCCCTGCCCCGGCCCGTCGAAGATGAGGCTGTGATAGCCCCGCCGCGATGCCGCGACCGCCGAGGCGAACAACATGTCCGTGACCGTCGCGTCATAGCCATTGGTGAAGATGACCAGCGGCCGCACTGCGTCGGCATGCGCCGCAGCCGGCACGAACCAGGCCGGCATGGCGACGCCCTCAAACGGAACCTCCAACCGTTGCGGCCACGGATCGGAGAGCGCGAAGGCGCGCTCCATGATCTCGATCTGCCGCCGCCAGGTCGCCAGCAGGCGCGGATCGGTCGGGGCGCCATAGAGCGGATGATAGGAGGCGGCCAGAAAGGCGCTGGCGCGCAGATAGAGTTCGCGCGCGCTCTCCGCCCGGCCGGCGCGCTCGGCGGCCTCGCCCTCAGTGATATTGCGCTCGGCAGCCTTCAGGAAAGCGGCGTGGAAGGCCGTGTCGTCGCCGTGTCCGACGTCCCTCCCGATCGCTGCGATCTCGCCGAAATCCGGCCCGCCATAAGGAATATAGGCGAGCAGCCAGCTGGCGAATTCGTCATGAAGGTGGTCTTCGAACAGCAATCCCATGACGGCCTCGGTTCAGATCAGCGGGCGCAGTCTCGGATAAAGGCCGACGCCTCGCCCTGCGGCGGATACGCCGGGGCCTGCTCAAGGCGTTCGAGCAGGCCCCGCACGTCATGTTCTGACGCCTTACTGGCCCTTGGCCTTCAGGCGCTTGTTGCAGTCGCTCCAGAACTGCGGCCACTTCGCGCCGGCGGGCAGCTTGCCAGCGGCTTTCTGCGCCTGCCAATCGGAGCCGCAGGCGCGCATGCGCGCCCAGGCCGCCTTCTGGCCCGGTGTCGGCTCCTTCTTGCCGGCGAGCGGCTTGGCAGGATCGATCTTGGCGGCGGCTTCCGGATCGGGCAGCGGCGCGCCGAGCTCCTCGTCATCCATTTTCGCGGCCTTCGCGGTCGCCTTCGCCGGCATCGTCGTGTCGGGATGCGCCGCCGCATAGTCCTTGGCGCACTGGCTCCAGAACTTCGGCCAGGTCTGCCCGGCCGGGATCTTGTCGTCAGCCTTCAGCTTGGCCCACTGGTCGGAACACGCCTGCATGGCCGGCGACTTGCCCTTGCCGGAAGTCGCGGCGTCCTCGGCCGGCGGCGGTGTTGCAGCGGCGGCTGCCTTGGCCTTCTTGGCCGGCGGCGGCTCGGCCGGCGCAGCGGCTGTGGTTTCTGCCGCGGCAGCAGCATCGGCCGGATGTGCCGCCGCATAGTCCTTGGCGCACTGGCTCCAGAATTTCGGCCAGGTCTGACCCGCCGGTACCTTATCGTCGGCCTTCAGCTGCGACCACTGATCGGAACAGGCCTGCATGGCCGGCGACTTCGTCGCTGCCACGGCCGCGCCTGCAGCAATACATAGCGCAAATCCGGCCGTCATTGCGGCCAGTCGGACTGCAAACGTCATGATGCGATGCCCTCCCCCGAGCGCGCGCCGACATGGCGCTACGCCGTTGTCCCGCTGAGGGAACAACTCGGCATCGCAGCTGTCAACGACCGACGCGCGCTCGGGATCCCGGCGGGGTCGGCAGAGGCTGTCCGGGCGGCCCGGCGGTATAACCAGGTCGCCCGGTTCAGCGTCCGGCGGCGCTACTTCGCCTCGCCGCCATTCTTGGCAAGCCAGGCCTGCATGAACGCGATCTCGTCGTCCTGGGCCTTGATGATGCCCTCGGCCAGCTTCCGGATTTCCGGATCCTTGCCATATTCGAGTTCGATCTTCGCCATGGCGATGGCACCCTGATGATGCGGGATCATGCCGCGCACGAAATCAACGTCGACATTGCCGCTATATTGGATGGCCATGTCCTTCATCATCACGGCATCGGCCGCCTTGAAGGCCTTCGTCGAGGGCGCGGCGTCCTTGTCCGTGCCCTCCATCTGCATGCCGTCATGGTTCATGCCGTCGTGATTCATCATTTCCTCGGCGGAAACGGCGAGGGGCACGGCCAGCAGCGCGGCGGCGAAAAGGAGCGTCTTGAGCTTCATCATGGTCAAATCCTGATCGATAGGGGCGACAGAGATCGATCGCGGCCGATACGGCCGGCGACGATCGCGCGGGAATCCATCGATCAGGCGCGGGGCGGCGGCGGCTCCGGCGAGGGGATGCCGGCATGGGGGGCAATGTCGGATGCAGGCCGCAGCCAGATCATGGCGAGCCGCAGAGGCTGGCTCTCCGTCGCCTCTGCGAGGACGCCCGAGCCGATGCCGAAGCAACAGAGCATGAAGGCCAGCGCCTTGCCGCTGCCGACCGACGAATGGTCCGCGACGGGAGCGGCCTGGTGGTGCGGGCAATCGGCCGCTGCCATCTCCGTCATCGCGGCCCCCGGCAGCATGCCCGCTTCGGCGATGCTGGCAAGCAGCATGCCGGCAAGGGCGAGCAGGACGAGGGCGATGCCGATGGCGCGACGCATGGCGCAATGCTGGTCCGCGCGCAAGGCGTCGTCAAGGCGTCGGCGATGACGGTGCCGCGAGGCGCTTTTCCATCAGGATGAGATCGAGATAGGCGCCAAACTTGAACCCGACTTCGCCAAGGCGGCCGGTCGCCACGAAACCCTGCCGCGCATGCAGGCGGACCGAGGCCTCGTTGCCCGCCGTGATCGCCGCGATCATCACGTGCTTGTCCGCTGCTGTCGCATCGGCGACGAGCGCCGCGAGCAGCGCCGCCCCGGCGCCGTTGCCACGCGCCGAACTGGCCACATAGACCGAATTCTCGACCGTGAAGCGATAACCCTGGAAAGGGCGGAAATCGCCATAGGAGGCATAGCCGAGCACCCTGTCGCCTTCGGTTGCGACGAAGACCGGATAGCCCTGCCCCCGACGCGCCGCGAACCATGCCCGGCGGTTGTCGAGATCGACGGTGTCGTCGTTCCAGATCGCGGTCGTATGGAGCACGGCGTCATTATAGATCGCGAGGATCGCCGGCAGATCGTCCTCTCCGGCCATGCGGATATCCATCGCTCAGGCTCCCGCGATTTCTTTGTAGAAGATGGTGGCGCCCGAGGGCCGCCCGTCCGGCGTCAGCGCATAGCCGGGGATGGTGCCGACTTCGGTCCAGCCGCAGGCGGCATAGAGGGCGTGGCCGGCGCTGCCGGTTTCCGTATCGAGCACCAGCAGCGTGCGGCCGGCGGCACTGGCGGCCTCTTCCGCCGCCGTCAGCAGCCGCCGCCCGAGCCCGCGACGGCGCATCGACGAATGCACCAGCATCTTGCCGATATCGGCGCGGTGCGGCTGGTTCGGCTGATGCGCGAAGGTGACGACCACCGTGCCGACGATATCCTCACCGCGCATGGCGACGATCAGGATGCGCTGCCCCTCCGCGATCAACGCCAGCTGGCCGCGCCAGAACCGCGCCGCATCGGCCGCGCTGAAGCCATGCATGAAGTTGACCGAGGCGCCGCTCGCGACGACATCGGCGAGGAGCGAGCCGAGACCAGGCAGCGCCGCTTCGGCATCGGAAGCCGAGAGCACGCGGAGCGCGACCTCGTCCCCAGGCGGAGCGCCATCGACATCATCGGACTTCGGCATCGCAAGCGCCTTCCTGATCGGGATCGCTATCATCCCTATCGCGCCGATCCATCACACGTGTCAATCTAAGCCCATGGAGTTATAAGCTTTTCCAAAGTGTCGCATTGGATTTCCCGATGGATATCGATCAGCTGCGCAGCTTCGACCGGATCGTGCGCGACGGCAGCTTCACCAAGGCGGCGGCGCGGCTCAACGTGACGCAGGCGACGATCTCGATGCGCATCAAGGCGCTCGAAAGCGCGGCTGGCGGTGCGCTGTTCGCACGCGGCCGCAAGGTGGCGCTGACCGAACGCGGCCAGGCCTTCCTGCCCTATGCCCGCCGCATCCTCTCGACGCTCGTCGAGAGCGAGGAGGCGATGCGCAGCATGGATCGCGGCCATCTGACACTCGCGACGCTGCGCAGCGTCGTGCCGACGCTGGTGACACGGCCGGTCAGCGACTTCCTTGCCGCCCATCCGCGCGTGGCGCTCGATGTCGAAGAGGGCCGCCACCGCGACATCGCCGAATGGCTGCATGACCGGCGCGTCGATCTCGCCATCATCGCCTGGCCGAATGTCGATCCGCTGCTCGATCCGCTTGAGCCGCTCGCGCTCTTCAGCGAGAAGGCGCGGCTGGTGGCAGCGCCCGCCCTTGCCGCCGCGATCGGCCCCGCGCCGACGCTCGACCGCGTCTTCGAGATCGCGCCGCGCTTCGTGACGCATCTGTGGTGGCAGGTGACGCCGGAGGCGATCCTCGCCATGAACCGGCGCGCGCGGACGACCTCGCTGATGCCGCTCGAACCGAGCCGGGATCTCATCGATGCCGGCGCGGCGATCGGCCATCTCCTGGCGCCGCAGGTCGAACCGGACATTGCCAGCGGCCGGCTCGTCGAAATCGAGCCCGTCGACATGCCGCCGATGACGCGCCGTTCGGCGCTCGTCGCGGGCTTTGCCGAGGCCGCCGCGCGTCCGCTCGTGGCCGACCTTGCGGCCCGCCTCATCGCCCGCGCAGAAGCGCTTCGGATCCTCGAGGCCGATCGCCGCTGAAAAACGTGCCGTTTCGGCGCTTTGCCGGGCCCGGCCTTGATGCTATTGAGCGCGCCATGAGCACCGTGCCCTTCGACAATATCCGCAATTTCTCGATCGTCGCCCATATCGATCATGGCAAGTCGACGCTTGCCGACCGGCTGATTCAGCTCACCGGCGGGCTGACCGACCGCGAGATGACCAACCAGGTGCTCGATTCGATGGAAATCGAGCGCGAGCGCGGCATCACGATCAAGGCCCAGACCGTTCGACTCCACTACAAGGCCAAGGACGGCAAGACCTATGTCCTGAACCTCATGGACACGCCCGGCCATGTCGACTTCGCCTATGAGGTCTCGCGCTCGCTCGCGGCCTGCGAAGGCGCGCTGCTGGTCGTCGATGCCTCGCAAGGCGTCGAGGCGCAGACGCTGGCCAACGTCTATCAGGCGATCGACAACAATCTCGAGATCGTCACCGTCCTCAACAAGGTCGACCTTCCCGCCGCCGAGCCGGAGCGCATCCGCGCGCAGGTCGAGGAAGTCATCGGCATCGATGCTTCCAGAGCCGTTCTCATCTCGGCCAAGACCGGCCTCGGCGTCGAGAATGTGCTCGAGGCGATCGTCACCGACCTGCCCGGCCCGAAGGGCGATCCCGATGCGCCGCTGAAGGCGCTCCTGGTCGATAGCTGGTACGACACCTATCTCGGCGTCGTCGTGCTGGTGCGCGTCATCGACGGGCGACTCTCGAAGGGCGCGCATATCCGCATGATGCGCGCCGACGCCGCCTATGATGTCGAGCGCGTCGGGTTCTTCACGCCGAAGATGGTCGCCGTCGACAGCTTGGGCCCCGGCGAGATCGGCTTCTTCACCGGCTCGATCAAGGAAGTCGCCGATACCCGCGTCGGCGACACGATCACCGACGCCCGCAAGCCGACCGCCGAAGCGCTGCCGGGCTTCCGTCCGGCCCAGCCGGTCGTCTTCTGCGGCCTCTTTCCTGCCGATGCGGCGCAGTTCGAGGAACTGCGCGCCGCGATGGGCAAGCTGCGCCTCAACGACGCCTCGTTCTCGTTCGAGATGGAAACCTCGGCCGCGCTCGGCTTCGGCTTCCGCTGCGGCTTTCTCGGCCTGCTGCATCTCGAGATCATCCAGGAGCGGCTGGAGCGCGAGTTCAATCTCGACCTGATCGCGACCGCGCCGTCCGTCGTCTACAAGCTGCTGCTCACCGACGGCTCCGAGATGGAGCTGCACAACCCGGCCGACATGCCCGATCCGATGAAGATCGAGGAAATCAAGGAGCCGTGGATCCGCGCCACGATCCTCACGCCGGACGACTATCTCGGCGCGATCCTGAAGCTGTGCCAGGAGCGGCGCGGCGTGCAGGCCGATCTTTCCTATGTCGGCGCGCGCGCGATGGTCACCTATGACCTGCCGCTCAACGAAGTGGTGTTCGATTTCTATGACCGGCTGAAATCGGTCTCGAAGGGCTATGCCTCGTTCGATTACCACCTTTCCGACTACAAGGCCGGCGATCTCGTCAAGCTGCAGATCCTCGTCAATGCCGAGCCGGTCGACGCGCTCTCGATGCTCGTCCACCGCACGCAGGCCGACCGGCGCGGCCGCGCGATGTGCGAGAAGCTGAAGGACCTCATCCCGCAGCACCTCTTCGTCATCCCGATCCAGGCCGCGATCGGCGGCAAGATCATCGCCCGCGAAACCGTCAAGGCGATGCGCAAGGACGTGACGGCCAAGTGCTATGGCGGCGACATCACCCGCAAGCGCAAGCTCCTCGACAAGCAGAAAGAGGGCAAGCGCAAGATGCGCCAGTTCGGCAAGGTCGACATCCCCCAGGAAGCCTTCATCGCCGCGCTGAAGATGGACGAGTAGGCGCCGCGCACAGCCCCGGAGCAAGGCGTCATGAAGGTCATGAGCCTCAATGGCTGGGGCGGTACGCTCGGCGACGAACTGCTGGCCTATCTGGTCGCTGCCGATCCCGACATGCTCTGCCTGCAGGAGGTGATATCAACGCCGGCCTCCGGCGCTGAGGTGCTCACCTATCGCGACGGCGATCATGTCCTGCCGCAACGCGCCAATCTCTTCCGCGAGGTCGCCGAAGTCCTGCCGGATCACGTCGCCCTGTTCTGCCCCGCGGCGCAGGGCGTGCTCTATGACGGCGACCGCGCGGTGCCATCGCAATGGGGCCTCGCGACCTTCGTGCGCCGCGCCTTCCCCATCATCGGCCAGGCGCAGGGCTTCGTACACAAGGGCTTTTCCCCAAATGGCTATGGCGATCATCCGCGCTCGCGCGTCGCCCATGTCGTGCGCCTCTGGGATTTCGCCCGTGACCGCGCCGTGACGATCGGCCAGATGCACGGCCTCCGCGATCTCGCCGGCAAGCACGACACGCCGGAACGCCGCGCCCAGGCGGAGCGCCTCGCCGTCCTGTTCTCATCGCTCGCCGAACCTGACGACGCGCAGATCCTCTGCGGCGATTTCAACGTCGAGCCTGAGAGCGAGACCTTGGCCATACTCGGCCGGCTCGGCCTCCGCGACCTCGTCACGGCACGCGGCTTCCCCGGCACGCGCAGTTCGCACTACACCAAGCCCGGCCGCTTCGCCGACTACATGCTGGTCAACGCCCCCCTCGCCGACGCCCCCTTCGACGTCGTCAAGGGACCAGAAGTCTCGGACCATTGCCCGCTGGTGCTGGAGGCGTAGAGCGCAGGCAAGGCCGTCCGGACCGCGCCTTCGCTGTCATTGAGCCCACGAGCAAGCGCCGCGACGAGCGAGAGCTAACGCCGGAGCCATTCCGAATAAGGCCTGACGCCGAAGGCGGCGTCCGCTTCCTCGTCGAGCACGGCGATGAACTCAAGCGAGTGACCGTCCGGATCGGCGAAATATTGCGAGACTGCGGGCATCCAGCCGATCACTTCGGGCTCCTCGGCCGGCTTCCCAGTGAAGCCGAGCGGCTGCACGCCCTTCGCCTTCAACGCCGCGGCGGAGGCGAGCACGCCGTCGACACCCATCGCGAAGGCGAGGTGCAGACGCATCACAAGCGGCCCGGACCCGGTTTCCCAAAGCCCGATCATCCCCGTGCTGCGGCCGGGGACGAAGAAGAAGGCGATGCGCCGCTCCGGAAACACCTTCGCCAGTTCGAGCCCGACGACATCGCGATAAAAGGCGATCGATCGGTCCAGATCGGCCACGGTCAGATGGGTTTCATAGAGCCCGTCGATGAGGGGCATGCGTTCGTCGGTCATAGGGGCGGCCTTTCCATCCAGCCCGGCCTGCCTACAACCTCGACCTAAGTTGAGGTCAAGAGCAGATCTCGGAAGGCTGTGATGCCCCCGCGCCGGCGCCGCCATACCCGCAAGCCGTCACCCCGGCGAAGGCCGGGGTCCAAGCACACAGTCCCCTGGAACATGGATCCCGGCCTTCGCCGGGATGACGGCCGCGAGGGCATGGCCGCTCCTGCTCCCGGCGGCGCTCCTGCAGCGCTGCTGCGGCTCAACTCACCCGCAACAATCCGCGCCGTCATGGCCGGGCTCGTCCCGGCCATCCACGTCTTGCTTCCCGCCATCAAGGCAGCTTCACGTTCCAAGCAAGTCGTGGATGCCCGGGACAAGCCCGGGCATGACGGACGGTCTCAAGCTGAATTGAGCTTGCCCCCATCGCCACCGACACGTTGCGACTATACCTCCTCCGCCGCGGCCCGTGGCCACCACTTGATGATGTCATCCATATACGGGTCGAGACTATGCCCCTTGTCGTCGACTGCATCTGGCGCGACCTGCTGTTGAATGCTCGTCAGTAGCCAACCATAACGCTCCGGCTTTGTCGCCTCGCGCAATGAACGCAAAGCACCAATTGTCGTGCTCGATCTCAAAAGATCGTGAAGGTCATCAATATTGCAGAAGGCCAGTGGAATCTGGTCTTCAAGCTGCATCTCTGGTTCTTTCGACTTGCATAAGTCGCGTGCCCGATTGAGGACATCATCGATCTGATGAGTTGACAACTCGAGCCAAGTATCCATCAACACCACGACGCCTATTGCATCCGCGACTAACTTCCCCTGAGCTACGCTGGTGAGGCCTCGCCGCACTCGGGAGACGAAGCCCCAGATCTGGAATGCGCCCTTAGCTAAATCTTCAAACGCGGGATCCGTTAGCGGGTCGATCGCGTCGCCAAATCTGACGGATATGGGCGCTCTCTTGGCCTTGCACTCTATAACGGCAATTGTTTCGTTGTTCTTGCAGAGAAAAATATCGGGGCTCTTAACCCTATTTTTTCGGAAATTATACTCGAATTCGGAAACGACTTCGATTTCTGGAATATGTGATGACAAAATAAGCTTACAATATTCCTCGAATCTATGAGCAATTTTATTGCGCAATTCACCATCATTGTCAACTAAATCATAATATAAGCCGTTCGTATAACGCTCAACGACCAAATCCGGTAATGGACAGATAATTATATTATCAGTCTCGATCAATAAGCAGGGCCACTGGCGCAAGATCGATAATTGATACGCTGAGTGCGTCGTCACCTGACGCATTGCTGCTGCTTTACGGCGAAGTGACGCTTCAGTCTGAGAATAAAGGGAAAAACACTGGCCCAAAGCCCTCAGGTCAATCTTCGATTTGAGATCCGGCAACGGGCGCACTTGGATAGCCGCATGATTCTGTAGCATTGACGTAATAACAAATCCCGTAAAGCAAAACTCATCTATCGAAACATTGTACTTTCCGAAGAAATGATCGGATGCTTCTTGAAAATTATATAAATAAGCGGACTTGAAAAAGGCCGCCTTGTTCAATTTTCCTCTTTGCCAGTGAAACTGGCGCTGCGCGAGCCGGCGCATTCCATCGAAAACGCTAACCCGACGTAAGGTCAAACCGTCGTCAGCATTCTCTCGATCGTTCATCATCTGCAGAAGCTGCAGAGGCGATGCGAGATTATGCGTATCGAGGTATCTAGACGGGCGGTCATCGCGTCGATGTAGAGGCTTCGACAACAGGTACGCATTGACCAGAGATTCCAGCGTCCACTTATGGATGTTGTGCGGGCCGAGGGCGAACTCAACTGCATATCGCGGTTGTTTGGTGAACCACCGCCAACCAATTTCCTTGCCCTCGCCGATTTTGTCGATCGACCAAATCATGCGGATGAAGTCATCAGATCGATCAACAAGCCCAAGCGATCGGGCCAGACGCTTTTGTGCGGCACCCACTTTCAGACGGAGGTATCCAACCGAACGCTCCCTGGGGTGCGGCTCTTCAAATCCGTCGGAGGTCAAGATCGGCTACTCCATGGGCTTTCTGCGTGAAGTAGACGCAGAAATTCGGATGAGGCGAATTGTGAGCTTACCGAATTGAGCCGCTCGCTCAAACGTGGACAACTAGTCCCGATCCCGCCTGTCTTCTGGTACTCGGTCGACATCCTCCACCCCCCAAAAAT
>NZ_JAIUIE010000005.1 GCF_020165495.1 Mesorhizobium sp. BR1-1-16
GATGCAAGCGGCGTGCAGAGGGAAGTATTTCGCACGATTGCGCCGGCCGCCGCATGAACCGGCTATCACCCGAGGCGATAACGTGGAATCGTCGGTGGATTGGTTCTTTGGGGGAAGAACTTAGTTCCCCGGTGGAGATCCATGATCAGCTGGGGGGCTCTATGCATATTCTGCGCACATTGCGGCGGCAGTTGCGTGCCGTCGGCGGCCACGACTTCTTCGAAAAGCCGGACATTCAGATCCCAAACCAGCATTACGGCTCGGCCTATGGCGGCTGGTGCATCATTCCGGAGGGGATCAAGCCAGATTCCGTCGTTTATTCGTTCGGGATCGGCCACGACGCGTCTTTCGACATCGCCATCATCGAGCAGCTCGGCGTCACCGTCGAGGCGTTCGATCCCACGCCGTCATCGGTGGAATGGGTCGAGGCGCAGCATTTTTCCCCGAACTTCCACATGCATGCCTATGGCCTGGCCGATATCGACGGCCTCGTGACCTTCAACCCGCCAGAAGATGCCCATCACGTCTCGCACACGATGCTGGACCGGCCGTCGACGGCGGCGCACGCGGTGACTGTGCCGGTGAAGCGGCTGGCGACGATCACCCACGAACTCGGCCATGACCACGTTGACATCCTCAAGATGGACATCGAGGGCGCCGAATATCAGGTCGTCACCGACCTCCTCGCCTCGACGATCAGGCCGAGCCAGTTGCTGGTCGAATATCACCACCGCTTCCCGGGTGTCGGCATCGCAAGGAGCAAGGCGTCCATCGCTGCGCTGCGTGCCGCCGGTTATGCCCTGTTCGCCGTCTCGGCCACGGGTGAGGAATACAGCTTCGTGTTCCGGGGCTTGAAGTCGCTGCACTGAGCGCGGCGCGCGCTTCCATCGCCGATTACACTGCCGACGCCTGCGACGACCTCGCCGGTCGCGACAGGCGCATGCGGCTTTGACCACGTCTTGCTATGGGGGTAGAACCGCTCTAGTTCAGAGAAGCGCGACACTTACGTGAACGTAAGCGGCAGGAGGATTGAACCCATGTCGAACGCCGAGGCGAAGACGAGCCGGCCGCTCTCTCCGCACCTGCAGATCTATCGCTGGCCGATCACGATGCTGATGTCGATCCTGCATCGCGCCACCGGGATCGCCCTTTATGCCGGCACCCTGCTGCTGGCCTGGTGGGTCATCGCCGCGGCCGCCGGCCCCACTTATTTCGATGTCGCCAGCGGCGTGCTCGGATCATGGATCGGGCGCCTCGTGCTGTTCGGATACACCTGGGCGCTCGTGCATCACTTGCTCGGCGGCATCCGGCATTTCATCTGGGATGTCGGCGCGGGCTTCTCCAAGCCCGCCCGCGACAATCTTGCCCGCGCCAACATCATCGGCTCCGTCGTCTTGACGATCCTGATCTGGATCGTCGGCCTCGCGGTCAGCTGAGGAACAACGCCCATGTCGATGCGAACTCCGCTTTCCCGCGTCCGCGGCCTCGGCTCGGCCCGCGAAGGCACCGGTCATTTCTGGTATCAGCGCCTCACGGGCCTCGCCCTCGCCTTCCTGACGACAGCTTTCATCGTGCTGGTCATAGTGCTCGCCGGAAGGCCCTATCCGGAGGTCGCGCATGCGCTCGGCAATCCGTTTGTCGCGCTGCTGATGATTCTCATGGTCGGCGCCGGGGCCTGGCACATGAAGATCGGCATGCAGGTGATCATCGAGGATTATTTTCATGGCAACGCCAGGCTGATCGCCCAGATCGCCAATACATTCTTCTCGGTCGCCATCGCCGTTGCATCGGCGGTCGCCCTTCTCAAGCTCAGCTTCGGAGTCTGACATGGCTGAGGCCAATGGCAGCGCGCCGGCCACCAATGGCCGCGCCTATCCCTTTATCGACCATACGTTCGACGTGATCGTCGTCGGCGCCGGCGGCGCAGGCCTCCGCGCCGCGCTCGGCGCCAGCGAGGGCGGTCTCAAGACCGCCTGCATCACCAAGGTGTTCCCGACCCGCAGCCACACCGTGGCGGCGCAGGGCGGCATCTCGGCCGCGCTCGGCAATATGGGCGAGGACGACTGGCGCTTCCACATGTACGACACCGTCAAGGGGTCGGACTGGCTCGGCGATCAGGACGCGATCGAATATCTCGTTCGCAACGCGCCAGCCGCCGTCTATGAACTCGAGCATTTCGGCGTGCCGTTCTCGCGCACCGAGGCCGGCAAGATCTACCAGCGCCCGTTCGGCGGCATGACGACGAATTTCGGCAAGGGCATCGCGCAGCGCACCTGCGCCGCTGCCGATCGCACAGGCCACGCGATCCTGCACACGCTCTACGGACAGTCGCTCCGCCATTCCTGCGAGTTCTTCATCGAATATTTCGCCATCGACCTGATCATGGAGGATGGCGCCTGCCGCGGCGTGGTCGCGCTCTCGATGGAAGACGGCACGCTGCATCGCTTCCGCGCGGCGAAGACCATCCTCGCCACCGGCGGCTACGGCCGTGCCTACTTCTCGGCGACCTCGGCCCATACCTGCACCGGCGATGGCGGCGGCATGGTGCTGCGCGCCGGGCTGCCGCTGCAGGACATGGAATTCGTGCAGTTCCATCCGACCGGCATCTACGGCGCCGGCTGCCTGATCACCGAGGGTGCCCGCGGTGAAGGCGGCTATCTCACCAATTCCGAAGGTGAGCGCTTCATGGAGCGCTACGCGCCCTCGGCCAAGGATCTCGCCTCACGCGACGTCGTTTCGCGCGCGATGACGATGGAGATCCGCGAAGGGCGCGGCGTCGGCAAGGCGAACGATCATATTCACCTTCATCTCGACCATCTCGATCCGGCGCTGCTGCATGAGCGGCTGCCCGGCATTTCCGAGAGCGCCAAGATCTTCGCCGGCGTCGACCTGACCAAGGAGCCGATCCCGGTCTTGCCGACGGTCCATTACAACATGGGCGGCATCCCGACCAACTATCACGGCGAAGTGCTGACCAAGGTTGGCGGCGATCCCGACAGCGTCGTCCCGGGCCTGATGGCTGTCGGCGAGGCGGCCTGTGTCTCCGTGCATGGTGCCAACCGTCTCGGTTCCAATTCGCTCACTGATCTCGTCGTGTTCGGCCGCGCCGCGGCGCTCCGTGCGATCGAGACCGTTCAGCCGGGCGAGAAGCAGCCGGAGTTCGCGAAGGAGGCGGGGGCGGCGGCGATGGCCCGCTTCGATCGCCTGCGCTATGCCGACGGCGCGACGCCGACGGCGGCGCTGCGTCTCCGGATGCAGAAGGTGATGCAGTCGAACTGCGCTGTCTTCCGAACCGGCGAAGTCCTTGATGAGGGTCACGAGCTGATCCACGACGTGTGGCGCGATGCGAATGACGTCCGTGTCACCGATCGCTCGCTGATCTGGAATTCCGACCTCATCGAGACGCTCGAATTCGAGAACCTGATCGTTCAGGCGGTCGCGACGATGGACTCGGCCCAGAACCGTCAGGAATCGCGCGGCGCCCATGCCCGCGAGGATTTCCCGAACCGTGACGACGTCAACTGGATGAAGCACTCCCTCGCCTTCGTCGACACCGTGGCAAAGACCGTGACGCTCGAGGACCGGCCGGTGCACACCTACACGATGTCGAACGACATCGCCTATATCGAGCCGAAGGCCCGCGTCTACTAGGCACGCCCGGACCAGCATCGTGAGCGAAATCCAGCCAGCAGCCGGCTATTCGAAGCGCTCCCTGCCCGAGAAGCTTGGCTTCAAGGTGGGCATGGAGATCGCATTCGTGGCGCTGCCGGAGGGTCTCGCAACGCTCGCCGATGCGGCACCGTTCAAGCGGGTCGTCCAGACCGGCACATGGTCAGCCAATCTCGGCGCGCCGCGATCCTTCGATGCGATCCACGCCTTCACGATCGCCCGCGCCGAGATGGAGATGCACCTGCCGAGACTGCAGGAAGCCATCCGCCGCGACGGCATGATCTGGGTGTCCTGGCCGAAAAAGGCGTCGAAAGTCGCCACCGACGTGACCGAGGATGCCGTTCGCGACGCGGCGCTGGCGTTTGATCTCGTCGACGTCAAGGTCGCGGCCATCGATCCTATCTGGTCCGGGCTCAAGCTGATGATCCGCAAGGATCGGCGATGAGCAGAAGTCCTCTCCCCGCCCGCAACCTTGGAGCCGCCAAAAATACTCTTCCTTCGAGCGCGTTTTGGTCAAATGCACGCAGGATCGGCGTCAAGACTCCTCGTCATACGTCGCGGATGATCTATGGTTGTGCGGCCATGCCAGTCGTCGACGGGCGTGCAGTGCACGGGGATGCCTCGACCAAGAGAAAACAAACAAACGCTGATCGAGCGCATCGCCACGACGAAGGGAGAGACGTCGTGCATGCCATATCGAGTTTCAGTCAACGGATGCGGCCGGAGCGAGCAGCGGGCGGCTTTCCGCGGGACGATGGGTCGCTGGATTTCTACATCCGCATCGATGCGCTGCTGACGCCGGACATGGTGGTGCTCGATCTCGGCGCCGGTCGTGGCGCGCAGTTTGATCGCGACACCTATGTCAGCCGCAAGAGCCGGCTGCGCGGGCGGGTCGCGCGCCTCGTCGGCTGCGATGTCGACCCGGTGGTCATGAGCAATCCGGGCCTCGATGAGGCGCATGTCATCGAACCGGGCAAGCCGCTGCCTTTTGCCGACGCCTCGTTCGATCTCGTTTATTCAGACTGGGTACTGGAGCATATCGAAGATCCGGCAGGCTTCGCCGCGGAGGTCGATCGTATCCTGAAGCCCGGCGGCTGGTTCTGCGCCCGAACCCCCAACAAATGGGGCTATGTCGCCATGGCCGCGCGGCTGTCGCCGGACAAGGTGCAATCGGCGCTCCTCAAGATGGTGCAGCAAAACCGTCTCGAGCATGACGTGTTTCCCAAATACTACCGCGTGAATACGCTGGCCGCGCTTGAACAACACTTCCCGCCCGGCCGTTTCCTCCACGCCAGCCACACGGGCAATCCCGAGCCCGCTTATCATGGCGGCCGCGTCTGGATGTATCGCCTCATCGAACTGTTCCAGGGGCTGCCTCTGCGGACATTCGACACCGTCATCTTCGCCTTTCTTAAAAAGACTGACTCGAATGCCTCGGCGCATGCCGGGAGGCCAAAGGATTAGCGCATGGTCCAGCTCACGCTCCCCAAGAACTCGACGATCAACGAAGGCAAGGCCTGGCCGCGCCCGGCCGGCTCCAACAATGTCCGCGAGTTTCGGATCTATCGCTGGAATCCTGATGACGGCGCCAATCCGCATGTCGACAGCTATTTCGTCGATCTCGACGATTGTGGGCCGATGGTCCTCGACGCGCTGATCAAGATCAAGAACGAGGTCGACCCATCGCTGACGTTCCGTCGCTCCTGCCGCGAGGGTATCTGCGGCTCGTGCGCGATGAATATCGACGGCTCCAACACGCTCGCCTGCACCAAGGGCATCGAGGATGTGAAGGGCGCGGTGAAGATCTATCCGCTGCCGCATATGGAGGTGATCAAGGACCTCGTCCCCGACCTCACCCATTTCTATGCGCAGCACCGCTCGATCGAGCCTTGGCTGAAGACCGCGACGCCGGTGCCCGAGAAGGAATGGCTGCAGAGCCATGCCGACCGCGAGAAGCTGGACGGGCTCTATGAGTGCATCCTCTGCGCCTGCTGCTCGACCTCCTGCCCGAGCTACTGGTGGACTGGCGACCGCTATCTCGGCCCGGCCGTGCTGCTGCAGGCCTATCGCTGGCTGATCGACAGCCGCGACGAGGCGACCGGCGACCGGCTCGATAATCTCGAGGATCCGTTCCGCCTCTATCGTTGCCACACGATCATGAACTGCGCGCAGACCTGCCCGAAGGGCCTCAATCCGGCGAAGGCGATCGCCGAGATCAAGAAGATGATGGTGGAGCGACGCGTCTAGGCAGGACCAAGCCGCAGGCGCGGCGGGAACCTTCGTCGGCCATCGGTCATTTCCTCCGAGGACGGGAAGCGGAGGAGGACGCCATGACCAATCTCGGCAATACTCATGTCAGCGATGCGGCGCCGCGCTGGACGGTCGAGGCGATCGGCCGGTTGCGCGAACTGGCCGGGGAAGGTGTTCCGGCCGAAGTGATCGCGCAGGCGATGCACCGGCCGATCGGCGAGATCATCGGCAAGGCGGCCGAACTGGGGCTTGCCATAGAGCCGGAGCCGAAAACGAATTGACCGGTGCATGCCGCGCCGGCTGCACGGGGGACGCAGCATGGCGGGGACGATCGATCATTTCGGCTTTCAGGTCAGCGACTTTTCGAGGTTGCTGGCCTTTTATGAGCCTGTGCTGGCGGCACTCGGGATCACCAAGGTGATGGATATTCCCGCGGAAGCCGGCTTCAAGGGCGCCGGCTTCGGTGCTGGCGGCAAACCTGATTTCTGGATCTGGGAAGGCGGCAGGACGGCCCCACACCTGCATGTGGCCTTCTCGGCACCCCATCGTGCGGCTGTCGACGCATTCTACGCGGCCGCCTTGGCAGCCGGCGCCCGCGACAATGGAGCGCCCGGCATCCGGGCGCATTACCACCCGAATTACTATGCGGCCTTCGTGCTCGACCCGGACGGCCACAACATCGAAGCCTGCTGCCACGGCGCCGAGTGACGGACTGGCAGGCGCGGTTTTTCTGCGACTGTTGCTTCCTGTGCCTTGTCGATGCCGGCGAGATGCCGTAATGCGCCAACGAAACCCGCCGACTTCAGGCGCAGCGAAGCAGGCCACCAACGGAGAGATCCGGCAACAGGGATGGTCCGCCTTCAAAGCGGCCTGATTTCATGGCCAGCTTGGCGATGGCCAACTCCGCCGAGGCCAGATTGAGCCCGCGACCGATGAAGGAGAATGCAATGCGTCTCAGCCGTCTTGCGCCGATCATGCTGACTGCGGCGCTCGCCGGCTGCGGCTCGTTCGGCGCTGTTGGGCTTGGCCCGATGGATCAGCCGCGGCCCGTCGACAACGACACGCTGCCCCCCGTGGCTTCCGCCCCGGTCGAGAAGAGCGCTCTGCCGCCGCCCCCGGTCGACCCGAACGCCCAGACATTGCCGCCAAGCCCGCCGTCAAGCGCCACGCTGCCGCCCGCCGACGCTGCGAGCCTGCCGGCCACCACCGCACCACAGGGCGCACCCGGCGCGACGGTGGCGCGGGCTGAGCTTGGCCGGACCGATCTGCTCGGCGGCTGGTCGCTGCGGTCCGGCTCCGAGAGCTGCCAGCTCTTCATGACATTGACCTCCTGGACCGGCGGCTATCGGGCCTCGACCCGCGGCTGCCAGTCGCCGACGCTGAAGGGCATTTCGGCATGGAGCCTCAATGGCTCGCAGGTCGTTCTCGCCGGCGCGGGTGGTGCCCCGGTGGCTCATCTCAATGCGGCCGGCACCAATTCATTCGCTGGAACGGCTGATTCGGGCCAGCCGATCGCCTTCTCGCGCTAGGCATCAAGCGACTTCGGGAGCAAGCGCGTGAGCGAGGGGCTGCCGGTTCGCGCCAGCGTCGCCGAGGCGTATGAGCGCCTCGTCACCGATGGCGAGATCGAGGGCGATCCGGCGCAGCGCGCGCTGGTCGCCAAGCTCGACCGCCTCAACGAGCATCTCGCGACACGACGCCTCGCCCATAAAGGCAGCTCGCTCGGCTGGCTGTTCGGCAAGCGCCAGCGCGAACGCGAAACGGTGCGTGGCCTCTATGTCCATGGCGCGGTCGGCCGCGGCAAGACCATGCTGATGGACCTCTTCTTCGCCGAGGCGGTGCCCGAGCGGAAGCGTCGCGCGCATTTCAACGACTTCATGGCCGACGTTCATGCCCGCGTCTTTCGCGTGCGCGAGGCCATCAAGGCCGGCACGCTTAAAGCCGACGATCCGATCGTCCCCGTCGCGGAGGACATCGTCCGCGAGACCGAACTCATCTGTTTCGACGAATTCAGCGTCACCGACATCGCCGATGCGATGATCCTTGGCCGTCTGTTCACGCGACTGTTCGAAGCCGGCGTCGTGATGGTGGCGACCTCGAATGTCGCGCCGGACGACCTTTATCGCGGCGGCCTCAACCGCGATCATTTCTTGCCGTTCATCAAGCTCCTGAAGGCGCAGACCGAGGTCGTCGAGCTCGGTGCGCGCACCGATTATCGGCGCGAGAAGCTGGAGCAACTGCCCGTCTATCTGACGCCCCTCGGCCCGGAAGCCGACGCGGCGATCGACACGGCCTTCGCGCGTCTGACGGCAGGCGGCACGCCGCAGCCGACGACGCTTTCCGTGCTCGGAAGGGATCTCCAGGTACCGGCAGCAGCGCAGGGTGTCGCCCGCTTCGATTTCGTGGATCTCTGCGCACGGCCGCTCGGCCCGAGCGATTTTCTGGCCATCGCGCATGCATTCAACACGGTGGTGATCGATCACATCCCGGTGATGGACGAGAGCCGCCGCAACGAGGCCAAGCGCTTCATCACGCTGGTCGATGCGCTCTATGACGGCCATGTCCGGATCATCGTCTCCGCTGCAGCCGAGCCGGACGAACTCTATCGGGCGAGCGAGGGAACCGAGGCATTCGAGTTCGCGCGCACGGCCTCGCGGCTGACCGAGATGCGATCGCTCGATTACCAGAAGGCGCCTCACAAAGGGTTCATCGTCGAGACATGACGCGCACGTAAGCTCTCGGCATCGATGGCGGAATTGTGCGGCTCATGGCTTTTGTTCGACTTGCGCCCGCGACCCAATCGCGCTATGCCGCCCCCGTTCCGGCAGCCATCCGACTGTGGACCTTACGTTTAGGTAAACCTCTCCCGGGAGACCTTGCACATGGCTCGAGCCAAGATTGCCCTGATCGGTTCCGGTCAGATCGGCGGCACCCTCGCACTTCTCGCCGGCCTTAAGGAGCTCGGCGACATCGTCCTGTTCGACATTGCCGACGGCGTGCCGCAGGGCAAGGCGCTCGACATCGCCGAGGCCTCGCCGGTCATCGGCTTCGACTCGGCGCTGTCAGGCGCATCGTCCTATGCCGCGATCGAAGGTGCCGATGTCGTCATCGTCACGGCCGGCGTGCCGCGCAAGCCTGGCATGAGCCGCGACGACCTGCTCGGCATCAATCTTCAAGTGATGGAACAGGTCGGCGCCGGCATCAAAAAATATGCCCCGAACGCCTTCGTCATCTGCATCACCAACCCGCTCGACGCGATGGTCTGGGCGCTGCAGAAGTTTTCGGGCTTGCCGGCGAACAAGGTGGTCGGCATGGCCGGCGTGCTCGACAGCGCCCGCTTCCGCTATTTCCTCGCCGAAGAATTCAAGGTCTCGGTCGAGGACATTACCGCCTTTGTGCTTGGCGGCCACGGCGACACGATGGTGCCGCTCATCCGTTACTCGACAGTCGCCGGCATCCCGCTTCCCGATCTCGTCAAGCTCGGCTGGATCGAGAAGGACCGCCTTGAGCAGATCGTGCAGCGCACCCGCGACGGCGGCGCCGAGATCGTCAACCTCCTGAAGACCGGCTCGGCCTTCTATGCCCCGGCGGCCTCGGCCATCGAAATGGCGGAGAGCTACCTCAAGGATAAGAAGCGCGTTCTCCCGGCAGCCGCGATGCTGGACGGGCAGTACGGCATCAAGGGCCGCTACATCGGCGTTCCCATCGTCATTGGCGAAGGCGGCGTCGAGCGCATCATCGAGATCAGCCTCGACAAGTCCGAACAGGCCATGCTCGACAAGTCGGTTGCTTCGGTCGAAAGCCTGGTCGAGGCCTGCGTCAAGATCGTCCCGGCGCTCGGCGCCTGATCACCGGCCGTCTCGGCTCCGATCCCCAGAAGGCGGAACGCACTCCATGAACATTCATGAATACCAGGCCAAGGCCCTCCTGAAGGGCTTCGGCGCGCCGGTCTCGAACGGTGTCGCGATCTTCACGGCAGCCGAGGCGGAAGCTGCGGCGCGCGAGCTTGGCGGCCCGCTCTGGGTCGTCAAGTCGCAGATCCATGCCGGTGGCCGCGGCAAGGGCAAGTTCAAGGAAGAAACCGCCGGCGAGAAGGGCGGCGTCCGCCTCGCCAAGTCGATCGACGAGGTCAAGGCCTTCGCGGGCCAGATGCTCGGCTCGACGCTGGTGACTGTGCAGACCGGCCCGGCCGGCAAGCAGGTCAACCGCCTCTATATCGAGGATGGCTCGGACATCGAGAAGGAGTTCTACCTCTCGATCCTCGTCGACCGCGCTACCTCGCGCATCGCCTTCGTCGTTTCGACCGAAGGCGGCATGGATATCGAGGAAGTCGCTCATTCGGCGCCTGAGAAGATCAAGACCTTCTCCGTAGACCCGGCCACCGGCATCATGCCGCATCATGGCCTGACGGTCGCCAAGGCGCTCGGCCTTTCCGGCGCGCTTGCCAAGGAAGCCTATGACGTCGCTTCCAAGCTCTATGCGGCCTTCGTCGCCAAGGATATGGCGATGCTCGAGGTCAACCCGCTGATCGTCACCAAGGACGGCCACCTCAAGGTGCTCGACGCCAAGGTGTCGTTCGATTCGAACTCGCTCTACCGTCATCCCGATGTCGTCGCGCTGCGCGACGAGACCGAGGAAGACCAGAAGGAAATCGAGGCCTCGAAGTTCGACCTCGCCTATATCGCGCTCGACGGCACGATCGGCTGCATGGTCAACGGCGCCGGCCTCGCGATGGCGACGCTCGACATCATCCAGCTCTATGGCGAAAGCCCTGCCAACTTCCTCGACGTTGGCGGCGGCGCCAGCGAAGAGAAGGTGACGGCGGCCTTCAAGATCATCACATCTGATCCGAAGGTGAAGGGCATCCTCGTCAACATCTTCGGCGGCATCATGAAATGCGACGTCATCGCGCGAGGCGTCATCGCCGCCGTGAAGGCCGTCGGCCTCCAGGTGCCGCTCGTTGTCCGGCTCGAGGGCACGAATGTCGAGCTCGGCAAGCAGATCATCCGCGAGAGCGGCTTGAACGTCATCCCCGCCGACGATCTCGACGACGCCGCCCAGAAGATCGTCAAGGCCGTGAAGGAAGCCGTCTGATGTCCATCCTGATCGACGCAAACACCAAGCTCATCACCCAGGGCTTCACCGGCAAGAACGGCACGTTCCATTCCGAGCAGGCGCTCGCTTATGGCACCAAGCTCGTCGGCGGCACGTCGCCCGGCAAGGGCGGCCAGACGCATCTCGGTCTGCCGGTCTTCGACACCGTGGCCGAAGCGCGCGCGGCGACCGGCGCCGATGCCTCCGTGATCTATGTGCCGCCGCCCGGCGCCGCTGATGCGATCTGCGAGGCGATCGACGCCGAGATCCCGCTGATCGTCTGCATCACCGAGGGCATCCCCGTTCTGGATATGGTGCGGGTCAAGCGCTCGCTCTCGGGCTCCAAGTCGCGGCTGATCGGGCCGAACTGCCCGGGCGTCGTGACAGCAGGCGCTTCGAAGATCGGCATCATGCCGGCCAATATCTTCAAGACCGGCAGCGTCGGCATCGTTTCGCGCTCGGGAACGTTGACCTACGAAGCTGTATTCCAGACGACGAATGAAGGCCTTGGCCAGACGACCGCTGTCGGAATTGGCGGTGATCCGGTCAAGGGAACCGAATTCATCGACATTTTGGAAATGTTCTTGGCCGATGATGCCACCACGTCGATCGTCATGATCGGCGAGATCGGCGGTTCGGCGGAGGAAGAGGCGGCCGAGTTCATCAAGGACGAAGCGAAGCGTGGCCGCAAGAAGCCGATGGTTGGCTTTATCGCGGGCCGCACCGCTCCGCCCGGACGGCGCATGGGCCATGCCGGCGCGATCATCTCCGGCGGCAAGGGTGGCGCCGAGGACAAGATCGCGGCCATGGAATCGGCCGGTATCAAGGTGTCGCCCTCCCCCGCGCGCCTTGGAAAGACCTTGGTTGAGGTCTTGAAGGGGTGAGGGCAAAGACCGACATTCCGGGGCAGGAATGACGGGGAAAATGTAACGGCGCGGCGTCCTTGCCGCGCGATCAGGGAGAGAGGAGCCAAGGGGCTCCTCGCTTGGACCATGTCACGCGAACAAGCCAACGCGGCCTTTCAATCGTCTTCGTTTCTCTATGGCGGCAATGCCGCCTATATCGAAGACCTCTACGGACGCTACGAGAAGGACCCCGCCTCGGTCGAAGCCGAATGGCGGGATTTCTTTTCTGCGCTGAAGGACGATCCGGCCACGGTAGCGGCCGAGGCGCGCGGCGCGACATGGGAACGATCCGACTGGCCGGTGCATGCGAATGGCGAACTCGTCTCCGCCATGGACGGCAACTGGGGCCAGATCGAACGTATCGTCACCGACAAGCTGAAGGCCAAGGCCGAGGGCGCCGCCAGCAAGGCGCCGGCCGGCGCAGCTGCGGCCCAGCCGGTCTCGGAAGCGGCGCTGCAACAGGCCGCGCGCGACTCGGTGCGTGCGATCATGATGATCCGCGCTTACCGGATGCGCGGACATCTTCACGCCGATCTCGATCCGCTCCATCTCGCCACCGCCGGCGACCATGAGGAACTGCACCCGTCGAGCTACGGCTTCACCGAGGCCGATTACGACCGCAAGATCTTCATCGACCACGTGCTCGGGCTCGAATTCGCCACCATCCCGGAGATGCTGGCGATCCTGAAGCGCACCTATTGCTCGACGCTCGGCGTCGAGTTCATGCATATCTCCGATCCGGCCGAAAAGGCCTGGATCCAGGCTCGGATTGAGGGGCCGGACAAGGCGATCTCCTTCACCAATGAAGGCAAGAAGGCGATCCTCAACAAGCTGATCGAGGCCGAAGGCTTCGAGAAGTTCCTCGACGTCAAGTTCACCGGCACCAAGCGCTTCGGCCTTGATGGCGGCGAGGCGCTGGTTCCTGCGCTCGAGCAGATCATCAAGCGCGGCGGCAATCTCGGCGTGCACGAGATCGTGCTGGGCATGGCGCATCGCGGCCGCCTCAATGTGCTGACGCAGGTGCTGGCCAAGCCGCACCGCGCGCTCTTCCACGAATTCAAGGGCGGCTCCTATGCGCCCGACGACGTCGAGGGCTCGGGTGACGTCAAGTATCACCTCGGTGCCTCGTCTGACCGCGAGTTCGACGGCAACAAGGTCCACCTGTCGCTGACGGCCAACCCCTCGCATCTCGAGATCGTCGATCCGGTGGTGCTCGGCAAGGCGCGCGCCAAGCAGGACCTGCGCAAGGACTATGTGCGCTCCGAGGTTCTGCCGCTGCTGATCCACGGCGACGCGGCCTTTGCCGGCCAGGGCGTCGTGGCGGAATGCTTCGGCCTGTCCGGCCTCAAGGGCCATCGCACGGGCGGCTCGGTGCATTTCATCGTCAACAACCAGATTGGCTTCACCACCAATCCGCGCTTCTCGCGCTCCTCGCCCTATCCCTCCGACGTCGCCAAGATGATCGAGGCGCCGATCTTCCATGTGAATGGCGATGATCCGGAAGCGGTCGTCTACGCCGCCAAGATCGCGATCGAATTCCGGCAGAAGTTCCACAAGCCGGTCGTCATCGACATGTTCTGCTATCGCCGGTTCGGTCACAACGAGGGCGACGAGCCGGCGTTCACACAGCCGCTGATGTACCGCACGATCCGTAGCCATCCGGCGATCGTCGACATCTATGCCGGCAAGCTGGTTGCCGAGGGGCTTGTCTCCGCCGCCGAGGTCGACACGCTGAAGGCCGAGTGGCGCGCCAAGCTCGAGACCGAGTTCGAAGCCGGGCAGTCCTACAAGCCGAACAAGGCCGATTGGCTCGACGGCGCCTGGGCCGGCCTCAAGGCCGCTCAGCAGGACGACGAGCCGCGCCGCGGCAAGACCGGCCTCGAAATCGACGAACTGAAGCGCATCGGCGAGCGGCTCACCGCCGTTCCCGCCGATTTCCGCGTACACAAGACCGTCCAGCGCTTCATCGACAATCGCAAGAAGGCGATCGAGACCGGCGTCGGCATCGACTGGGCGACCGCCGAGGCGCTCGCCTTTGCCTCGCTCGCCGTCGAGGGCCATCACATCCGCCTGTCCGGCCAAGATGTCGAGCGCGGCACGTTCTCGCAGCGCCATTCTGTGCTCTACGACCAGGAGAGCGAGGAGCGCTTCATCCCGCTCAACAACATCCAGGAAGGCCAGGGCAATTTCGAGGTCATCAATTCGATGCTCTCGGAAGAGGCCGTGCTCGGCTTCGAATATGGCTACTCGCTGTCGGAGCCCAACACGCTGACGCTCTGGGAAGCGCAGTTCGGCGATTTCGCCAACGGCGCCCAGGTGGTGTTCGATCAGTTCCTGTCGTCGGGCGAGCGCAAGTGGCTGCGCATGTCGGGCCTCGTCTGCCTGCTGCCGCATGGCTATGAGGGCCAGGGCCCCGAGCACTCCTCGGCCCGCCTCGAGCGCTGGCTGCAGATGTGCGCCGAGGACAACATGCAGGTGGCGAATGTCACCACGCCGTCCAACTACTTCCACATCCTGCGCCGCCAGCTGAAGCGCGACATCCGCAAGCCGCTGATCCTGATGACGCCGAAGTCGCTCCTGCGCCACAAGCGCGCCGTCTCGCACATCGCGCAGTTCGGGCCGATCTCCTCGTTCCATCGTCTCCTGTGGGACGATGCCGAGTTCCTCAAGGACCAGGTGATCAAGCTCGCGCCGGACGACAAGATCCGCCGCGTCGTCGTCTGTTCCGGCAAGGTCTATTACGACCTCTATGAGGAGCGCGAGAAGCGCGGCATCGACGACGTCTATCTGATGCGCGTCGAGCAGCTCTATCCCTTCCCGCTCAAGGCGCTCGTCGGCGAATTCGGCCGCTTCAAGAATGCCGAAGTCGTCTGGTGCCAGGAAGAGCCGAAGAACATGGGCTCGTGGAGCTTCGTCGAGCCCAATCTCGAATGGGTGCTCGCCCAGGCCGGCGGCGCCGCCAAGCGGGCGCGCTATGTCGGCCGCCCCGCCTCCGCCGCAACGGCGACGGGCCTGATGTCGAAGCATCTTGCCCAGCTCGCCGCCTTCCTGGATGAAGCCTTCGCCTGATCGGGCGGCGCTCTGGCGCCGTCCCTCACATCCACACGATCCGCGTCCCTAGACCAGAACCGCAGAGACCCCGTCATGGCAACCGAAATCCGCGTACCCACCCTCGGCGAATCCGTGACAGAGGCCACGATCGGACGCTGGTTCAAGAAGATCGGCGAGGCGGTGGCGGTCGACGAGCCGCTCGTCGAGCTCGAAACCGACAAGGTGACGATCGAGGTCCCCGCGCCGGCCGCAGGCGTGCTCGAGGCCTTCGCTGCCAATGACGGCGATACCGTCGGCGTCGGCGCCCTGCTCGGCACCATTGCCGAAGCCGGCGCCGCGGCTGCCAAGCCCGCCGCAAAGGCAGAACCGCAGAAGAGCGAAGCGCCGAAGGCCGAGCCGGCCAAGGCAGAACAGGCCAGGCCCGCGCCGGTTGCAGCGCCTGAAAAGCCCGTCGCCGCCGACGCGAATGGCCCGGCTGTGGCCAAGCTCGCTGCCGAGAACGGCGTCGATGTCGGCGGAGTGCCGGGATCGGGCAAGGACGGCCGCGTCACCAAGGGCGACCTGATTGCCGCGATCGAGCGGGGCCCCGCCCCGGCGGCGCCCGCCGCGCCGGTCCAGATGCGCGCGCCCTCGCCGGCTGACGACGCTGCGCGTGAGGAACGCGTGCGGATGACCAAGCTGCGCCAGACGATCGCGCGCCGCCTGAAGGATGCGCAGAACACCGCCGCCATGCTGACGACCTTCAACGAGGTCGACATGGGCGCGGTGATGGCGCTCCGCGCACAATACAAGGACGTGTTCGAGAAGAAGCACGGCGCCAAGCTCGGCTTCATGGGCTTCTTCGTGAAGGCCGTCATCGCGGCGCTGAAGGACATCCCGGCGGTCAATGCCGAGATCGACGGCACCGACCTCGTCTACAAGAATTTCTACCACATCGGCATCGCTGTCGGCACGGACAAGGGCCTCGTGGTCCCGGTGGTGCGCGATGCCGACCAGCTGTCGCTCGCCGGCATCGAGAAGACGATCGCCAGCTATGGCAAGCGCGCCCGCGACGGCCAGCTCAAGATCGACGAGATGCAGGGCGGCACCTTCACGATCACCAATGGCGGCATCTACGGTTCGCTGATGTCGACGCCGATCCTGAACGCGCCGCAGTCCGGCATTCTCGGCATGCACAAGATCCAGGAGCGGCCGATGGTCGTCGGCGGCAAGATCGAGATCCGCCCGATGATGTATCTGGCGCTCTCCTATGATCACCGTGTCGTCGACGGCAAGGAGGCTGTCACCTTCCTCGTCCGCGTCAAGGAAAGCCTGGAAGACCCGCAGCGCCTGATCCTCGATCTCTAAGCGCCGCGTTCCGGGCGCCGCCCCGGCGGCGCTCGCGATGCCCGCCAGCCGCCGAGCCAAGAGTAACAAGCGAATGTCCTACGATCTCATCGTCATCGGTTCCGGTCCGGGCGGCTATGTCTGCGCGATCAAGGCGGCCCAGCTCGGGCTGAAGGTCGCCGTGATCGAGAAGCGGGTCACTTATGGCGGCACCTGCCTCAATATCGGCTGCATTCCTTCCAAGGCGCTGCTCTATGCCTCGGAACAGTTCGATCATGTCGGGCATCTGGCGCCGCTCGGCGTCAAGGTCGGCGCGGCGGAGCTCGACCTGCCGGCGATGCTGGCGCACAAGGACGCGACGGTGAAGTCGAATGTCGACGGCGTCGCCTATCTGTTCAAGAAGAACAAGATCGACGGCATCATCGGCACCGGCGCGATCCTCGCCCCCGGCAAGGTGCAGGTGACGAAGGACGACGGCTCGGCCGAAACGCTGGAGACCAAGGCGATCGTCATCGCCACCGGTTCAGACTCGACGCCGCTGCCAGGCGTCGAGATCGACGAGAAGCGCATCGTCACCTCGACCGGTGCGCTTGAGCTGCAGAGCGTGCCGAAGAAGCTGATCGTCGTCGGCGCGGGCGTCATCGGGCTCGAACTCGGCTCCGTCTGGCGCCGCCTTGGCGCCGAGGTGACCGTAGTCGAGTTCCTTGACCGCATCCTCCCCGGCATGGACGGCGACGTCGCCAAGCAGTTCCAGCGCATGCTGCAGAAGCAGGGCCTCGTCTTCAAGCTCGGCGCGAAGGTCACGGGCGTCGACACCTCCGGCGAAACGCTCAAGGTCAGCGTCGCGCCGGCGAAAGACGGTGCCGGCGAAACCGAGACGCTCGAAGCCGACGTCGTTCTCGTCGCGATCGGTCGCCGTCCCTATACCGAGGGCCTCGGCCTTGAGGCCGTCGGTGTCGCGCTCGACGAGCGCCGCCGCGTCAAGGTTGATGCGCATTATCAGACGACCGTACCGGGCATCTATGCGATCGGCGATGTCATCGCCGGTCCGATGCTGGCGCACAAGGCCGAGGACGAGGGCGTCGCCATCGCCGAGATCCTTGCCGGTCAAGCGGGTCATGTGAACTACGGCGCCATCCCCTCCGTCGTCTACACCAACCCGGAAATCGCCACGGTCGGACGGACCGAAGAGGAACTGAAGGCGGCTGGCATCGAATACAAGGTCGGCAAGTTCCCGTTCTCGGCCAATGGCCGCGCGCGGGCGATGCTGGCGACCGAAGGCTTCGTCAAGATCTTGGCAGATGCCAAGACCGACCGCGTGCTTGGCGGCCATATTGTCGGCGTTGGTGCTGGCGAGATGATCCACGAGATCGTCGTGCTGATGGAGTTCGCCGGCTCGGCCGAGGACCTCGGCCGCACGACGCATGCCCATCCGACCATGTCGGAGAGCGTCAAGGAAGCCGCGCTCGGCGCCTGGTTCAAGTCGATCCATTTCTGATCGGGCGGGCGCCCTCGCTCAGGCGAGCGGCGCCCCCTTCGTCTCGACATCGATCAGCGCGGCGCAGACCGCTCCGATGAGCAACAGCGCCGCGAACATCGCCAGCGCCACGTTGAAGCTGTAACCGACCACGATCCCGACCAAGGTCGGCGCCAGCAATCCGCCGAGCCGCGCCATCGCGCCCGCGATTCCCATGCCGCTGGCCCGGAGCGTCGTCGGATAGAGCTCAGGCGTGAAGGCATAAAGCGCGCCCCAGGTGCCAAGCAGCGCGAAGCTCATCAGCAGCATGGCGCCGGCGATCGGGCCCGGATCACTCAAGACCGCGTAGAGGAAGCAGCCGGCTGCCGACAGCAGCAGGAACGCGATCAAGGTCGGTTTGCGGCCGAAGCGCTCGACGCCCCAGGCCGCCAGCGCATAGCCGGGCAGCTGCGCGATCGCGAGCAGCACCAGGAAGCCATAGCCGCGCACGAAGCCGTGCCCTTCGCTCACCAGCTTGCCCGGCAGCCAGGTGAAGACACCGTAATAGGCGACCGAGACCAGCAGCCAGGCGGCGAGGATGAGAGCGCTGCGGCGACCGATCGGCGCAGCGAACAGCGCCGAGAAAGGCGGCTTGGCGACGGGCTCGACCGTCAGCCGGCCGGGCAGCACACGCCCGCCATTGGCAAGCGCCATGCGATCGAGCACGGCCTTCGCCTCGCTCTCGCGGCCGCTGCGGGCGAGGTAATAGGGCGATTCGGGAATGAGCAGGCGAAGACCGACGCCGACGAGAGCCGGCAGCGCGGTGATGATGAAGATGAACCGCCAGGGCTCCGCGAAGCCGGCGCTGGCCGCGTACCAGGCGGCGAGCGCGACGACGAGCGTGCCGAGCGCCCAGAAGCCTTCGAGCGCCACCAGCCAGCGGCCACGGCGCCGCGTCGGCAGGAACTCGGCCATCATCGCGTAATCGACCGGCAGCGTGCCGCCGACGGCAAGGCCGGTCATGAAGCGGAAGGCGGCCAGCACGATGAAATTCGGCGCGAAGGCCGAGGCGAGACCGAAGATCGCATCGATCAACACCGTGACGATGAGGAGATTCCGCCGCCCGATTCGGTCCGCGAGCCGGCCGAAGGCAGCAGCCCCGATCAGCATGCCGACGAAGAACAGCGTGCCGGCCTGAAGCGCCTGCGGAACCGTCATGCCGAAGCTCGCAGCGATCGATGGCGCCGTGAAGCCAATCGCGAGGACCTGCATCGCGTCCGCGGCCCAGACGAGCCCGAAGATCGCCAGCAGACGGCGCTGGAAGGCGCCGGTGCCGGCGGCGTCCAGCGCCGCATCGATGGTGATTCCGCCTGGCCGTGTTGTCGCCATTGCCATCCGCCCCGTCCTCCGCCTGCCATTTCGCCCGCACAACAGCATCAATGCGCGCGGAGCGAAAGTCGTTACGCCCGATGACGCGCATTCGGGCTTGATCTCGGCTCTCGATGCCACTAACCAGACCAGCCCTTTTCCCGAGAGATCGGTTCCCCGACAGGAGCGACGCCATGACAGCGTGCGGCCTCGATTTCGGCACGTCCAATTCGACGCTCGGTCTCGCCTCCGCGACGCCGGCCCTCGTCGCCCTCGAAGGCGACGACGTCACGCTGCCAAGTGCCATCTTCTATGCCCGCGACGCCGCCCCGCTGGTCGGCCGCGCGGCGATCGCTGCCTATGTCGACGGGCATGACGGGCGTCTCATGCGCAGCCTCAAGGCCGTGCTCGGCAACCCGCTCATCAACGAGACGACGCAGGTCGGCCGCGCCCGCGTCGGCTTCCGTTCCGTGATCGCCCATTTCATCGCCGTGGCGAAGCGCCGGGCCGAGGCGCGAACCGGCTATCAGCTCGAACAGGTGGTGCATGGCCGCCCCGTGCATTTCGTTGATGGCGACGCGGAGGGCGACCGCAAGGCCGAGGGCGTGCTCGCCGAGATCGCCCGAGAGGTCGGCTTCTCCGAAATCTCGTTCCAGTACGAGCCGATCGCCGCCGCGCTCGATTACGAGCGCCAGGTGAATGGCGAGGAAATCGCGCTCATCGCCGATATCGGCGGCGGAACGTCCGACTTCTCGATCGTCCGGCTTGGCCCGGAGCGTCGCGGCCGCGCCGAGCGCGCCGACGACATCCTCGCCAATGACGGCGTGCGCATCGGCGGCACGGATTTCGACCGCCAGCTCAATCTCGGCACGGTGATGCCGATGCTCGGCTATCGGAGCGCCATGAAGCGCGCTGGCCTGCCGGTGCCCTCGGGCTATTTCCACGACCTCGCAACGTGGTCGACGATCAACCGGCTTTATGAGCGCGGCGTGATGCAGCAACTGAGCGAGGTGCGCCGCGAGGCCCGCCATCCCGAGATGATCGAGCGTCTGATCCGCGTCGTCGACGAGCGCGGCGGCCACCGTCTGGCGATCGAAGTCGAGGCGGCGAAGATCGCGCTGTCCGACACGCCGGCCGCCGATATTCCGCTCGACTGGATCGAGCAGGGCCTCGAAGCTCGGGTGACCCGCGACACGCTGGTCATGGAGACGGCGGCGCTGGCCGCCGCCATCGCTGATCGGATTAAGGGCTGCCTCGCCGCGGCCGGCCTCAAGGCCGAGGCGATCGACGCGGTGTTCCTGACCGGCGGCTCGACGCGGCTCGCGCATGTCCGCAAGGCCATCCTCGCGGCGGTGCCGGAGGCGCGTCCCGCCGAGGGCGACACGTTCGGCTCGGTCGGCATGGGCCTCACCATCGAGGCGGCGAACCGCTACGGCGCCGCCTGAGCCGCTTCGATCGGTTCCAGAACGACCAGCTTCCATTCGGGATGGCGCGCCGGCTGCAGCGTCGTCTGGCGAAAGGCGATCCGCCCATCCGCCGGATGATCGAACAGCCGCAGCCCGCCTTCGCGCTCGACGACGGCATGCGCTTCCCAGGCCTCAGCGAAAAGCGGGCTGCCCTCGGCAAGCTGCCCGACGAGAGCGCGCATTTCCGGCGCTGCCAGATGGCGGCTGTAATCGGCGCGGAATTCGGCCGCGACCCGCCGCGCGCGGATGTCCCAATCGGCGATCAGCCGCCGCGCCGCCGGATCGAGAAAGATGAAGCGGAGCAGATTGCGTTCGCCCGCCCCGTCGAGCCAGCCTGTGAAGAGCCGTGCCGCGGGGCCATTCCAGGCCCGCGCCGTCCACGCGCGATCGATGAGATAGGCCGGCATCGCGAGCGCCGCGACGATCGGCGCCAATTCCTCCGGCATCGCGTCGTCGTGGGCTTCCGCCTGTTCCGGATCGGCCCGCCCCGCGACGGCGAAGAGATAGGACCGCTCAGCCGGCGACAGCCGCATCACCCGCGCCAGCCGCACCAGCGCCGATGGCGAGACGGAGAGTTCGCGGCCCTGTTCGATCCAGGCGATCCAGGTCGCGCTGACACCGGCGAGCCCCGCCAGTTCCTCGCGCCGGAGGCCCGGCGTGCGGCGACGGCTGCCGGGATCGAGACCAAACATCGCCGGCCGCAGCCGCTCGCGATGCGCGCGTACGAATTCGCCGAGCTCGCGCCGCCTTGTATCGTCGCTGGTCATCATGGTGAGCTTTATACCAGGATAAGATCGGAACTGGTAACAGGGTATTATGCGCAGCTATCCAGAGAGCCGGCGCCCTGTCGCGCCCTCACCACGGGATCACCACCATGACCGATACATTGAAAGAGACCACGCTCGGCGGCCAGGCAAGCTTGGCCGAGCGCCAGTTCGGCAGCCAGGCCAATGCCTATGTGACGAGCCGCGTCCATGCCGAGGGCGAGGATATCGCCGAGCTCGCCGGACTGGCCGCGACGATCCCCGGGGCGCGCGTGCTCGATCTCGGCTGCGGCGGCGGCCATGTCAGCTATGCCGCGGCGAAGGTCGCGCCGTCGGTCACAGCCTATGATCTCTCGGCCGACATGGTGGCCGCTGTCGCGCGCGAAGCGGCGGCGCGCGGCCTCACAGGCATTGAAACCGTGCAGGGGCCGGCCGAGCGCCTGCCTTTTGCCGATGCGAGCTTTGACGTCGTCTTGTGCCGCTTCACGGCGCATCACTGGCAGGATGTTCGGGCCGGCCTCCGCGAGGCGCGGCGCGTTTTGAAGCCATCGGGCGTTGCCGGCTTTGCCGACGTCGTGGCCCCCGAACTGCCGGTATTCGACACGTTCCTGCAGACCTTCGAAATGCTGCGCGACCCCTCGCATGTCCGCAACTATGCGGTCGCGGAATGGATCGAGATCGCGGGAGAAGCCGGGTTCAAGGCAACCGCCCTGACACGCCGCCGCCTGCCGCTCGGTTTCAAGAGCTGGATCGAGCGGATGCGCACGCCGCAGGTGTTCGCCGAGGCGATCCGCGCCTTGCAGAGCGCGGTCTCGGACGATGTTCGGCGCTATTTCGAGATCGATGCGGACGGGAACTTCGTCATCGACACGATGGTGGTGACGCTGAAACCGCTCTGATCAGCCTGGCCGGCGTCGCGCGCGCGGATGCGTTTCCTCGAACACGGCGAAGAGGCGCTCCGTGTCGACGCCGGTATAGATCTGCGTCGTCGAGAGGCTGGCATGGCCGAGCAGTTCCTGGATGGCGCGGAGATCGCCACCACCAGCCAGGAGATGCGTCGCGAAGGAATGGCGGAGCGCATGCGGCGTCGCGCTGTCCGGCAGGCCGAGCGCACCGCGCATTTTCGCCATCGCAAGCTGGACAATGCGTGGCCGGAGCGGCCCGCCGCGCACGCCGATGAAGAGCGGGCCGTCCGCTTTCGGCGCGAACGGCGCGAGGCGAAGGTAATCGGCGATCGCTTGGGCGACCACGGGAAGCACGGGCACCAGCCGCGTCTTGCCACCCTTGCCGGTGACGCGAAGTACCCCCTCGCCCGAAAGCGGCGCATCGGCGCGGCGGATGCCGAGCGCCTCGGAAATACGAAGGCCTGAGCCATAGCAGAGCGCCAGCACAGCCGCGTTACGCGCCGCGACCCAGGGCTCGTCGTCGAGTTGCTCCTCGGCTTCCGTGACGCGCACGGCGAGCGTCGGCGACAAGGGCTTCGGCAATGTCTTCGGCTGCCGCGGCGTTCGCATGGCACGGAAGGCGGCGCCATTGGCCAGTCCCTCCCGTTCAAGGAAGGAAATGAAGGAGCGAATCCCGGCAAGCCCCCGCGCCAGCGTCCGCGCGCCGGCGCCGCCCTGCCGGCGGCTCGCCATGAAGCCGCGAATGTCGCCCATGCGGAGATCGGCCAGATCGGCGATCGTCGGCGGATTGCCGATATGCAGCGTGATGAAGGAGAGAAACTGCGCGAGATCGCGGCCATAGGCCTCGAGCGTCTTCGGCGACAGCCGCCGCTCACCCCGCAGATGCTCCTCCCAGGCATCGATCATGGCGATCGTGTCGGGCGCGGCGAGGATCAGGGGCGGCGCAGCGGTCATGCCAAAGGATAGCGATCGGCGCGGTTAACGAAGGCTTAAGCCGCTAGAGCAGCGTTCCCAGCGCATTGCCGGCCTGCAGCGCGATGGCTGGCCACAGACTGCCGGAGACGAAGCGGAGAATGCCGGCCAGAAGACTGAGCAGCAGGATGCTGTAGAGCATCACCGGCTCGATCCCCGTTGAGTCCGCCACGAAGAAACTCGGCATGCGGAAAGCCAGCACGACGACGGCGGTCAAGGGGATTGCGACCTTGGGCCCGAACAGCTCGGTCAGCCGCGTCTGCAGGATGCCGTGGAAGAGGACTTCGTTGAGCAGGATCCCGCCAAGCATGAAGACATAGATCTCGACTGGCAACACGGAGAGCAGGCCGCTCGGCGGACGGCCGAGCGCGACGCGGAGCGCATGCCAGCCGAAGATCGCGATGAAGGTCGCAGCCGTGATCGCGAGCGCCCGATGGCCGATCGGCAGAAGACCGACAAAGGTGAGCAGCTTCGGCTTCTGCCAGACGGCCCAGAGCGCGATCGCCCCGATCCACAACAGCAGCGGAAAGATCTGCCGCGCCCACCCATCGGAGGGCGGCAGCTGCCGCAGCCAGAAGATTGAGCCGGCCCAGACGAGGAACAGCCCACCGAACAGCGCCGCGAGCGGCAGCATGGCGGCGAGCGATGGAGCGGTTGGCAGGCTGCGCTTCGATTCGGTCATGCGCGAAGCTAATCCGGCCACGACCCACCGGCAATCCGCCGTCGATATAGCCAAAGCCGCGTTCGGGAGGCATAGTCCGCCGCATGTCCGAACCGAGCACGTCCGCACCCGCCGCCGCCCCTTCCCGCCCGATCGGGCCGGGAAGCCATGTCTTCCTGGTCGATGGCTCGTCTTATATCTTCCGCGCCTACCATGCGCTGCCGCCCCTGACGCGCAAATCGGACGGCCTGCCGGTCGGCGCCGTTGCCGGCTTCTCCAACATGCTGTGGAAGCTGCTGAAGGAGGCCAACGAGGTCGGTGTCCGGCCGACCCATCTCGCGGTGGTGCTCGACCATTCGGCCACTACCTTTCGCAACGAGATCTACAATCTCTACAAGGCACAGCGCCCTGAACCGCCGGAGGACCTGCGCCCGCAATTCGGCCTGATCCGCAAGGCGGTGCATGCCTTCAACGTCGCCTGCATCGAGCAGCAGGGCTTCGAGGCCGATGACCTGATCGCGACCTATACCGGGCAGGCAGTCGCCGCCGGCGCCGACGTCACGATCGTCGCATCCGACAAGGACCTGATGCAGCTCATCCGGCCCGGCGTCCTGATGCTCGATACGATGAAGGGCAAGACGATCGGCCGCGACGAGGTGATCGAGAAATTCGGCGTGCCGCCGGAAAAGGTCGTCGACGTGCAATCGCTGGCCGGCGACAGCGTCGACAATGTTCCGGGCGTGCCCGGCATCGGCGTCAAGACCGCCGCGCAGCTCATCGAGACCTATGGCAGCCTCGAGGCGCTGCTTGAGAACGCCGCCGAAATCAAGCAGCCGAAGCGGCGCGAGGCACTGATCAATTTCGCCGAGCAGGCGAGAATCTCGATGCGCCTCGTGACGCTCGACCAGAACGTGCCGCTCGCAACGCCGATCGAAGAGCTCGCCGTGCGCGCGATCGAGGGCGAACGGCTGATCCGCTTCCTGAAGGCGATGGAATTCACCACGCTGACCGGCCGTGTCGCTGCCGCGACCGGCGTCGAGCAAGCCTCGGTTGCGCCCGACGCGGAGCTTTCCTCGCCCGCGGCCGCCGCCATGCTGTCGCAGTCGCTGTTCGGCGACCAGCAGAACCCGCCGCCGCCGGCCGAAGCCGCCGCCGTGATGGCGGTGCCGGAAACACGGACATCAGCGCCAAGCGGCGGACTTTCACCGGCCGCGCTGGTCGAGGCCCGTGCGCGGGAGGCTCGCGAAACGCCCGTCGACCGATCGACCTATGAGACCGTGACGACGGTGGACAGGCTGATGGCCTGGACGGCGGAAGCGATGGAGCGTGGCCTCGTCGCTGTCGACACCGAGACGACCTCGCTCGATCCGATGCAGGCCGATCTCGTCGGCGTTTCGCTGGCGCTGGCGCCGGGCAAGGCCTGCTATATCCCGCTCGCCCATCGTGGCGATGGTGACGGCCTTTTCAATGAAGGCCTGCTCGATGGCCAGATTCCGATCCCCGAGGCGCTGGCGGTCCTGAAGCCGATGCTGGAGGATCGATCGGTCCTCAAAGTGGCGCAGAACCTCAAATATGACTGGCTGGTGCTGGCCCGTTACGGCATCGAAGTGGCGCCTTTCGACGACACAATGCTGATCTCCTATGTGCTGGACGCCGGGCGCGGACCGCATGGCATGGATCCGCTTTCGGAAAAATGGCTCGGTCACACGCCGATCACGTTCGATGATGTCACCGGCAAGGGCAAGGCGCGCATCACCTTCGACCGCGTGGCGATCGACCGCGCCACCCAATATGCCGCCGAGGACGCCGACGTCACGCTGCGCCTGTGGCTGGCCCTGAAGCCGCGCCTGGCCGCTGAGGGCATGGCGAATGTCTACGAGACGCTGGAACGGCCGATGGTGCCGGTTCTCTCCGCGATGGAGCGGCGCGGCATTTCCATCGACCGCAACATGCTCTCGCGCCTCTCGGGCGATTTCGCGCAGGCCGCCGCCGGGCTCGAAGCCGAAATTCACCAGCTTGCCGGCCAGCCATTCAATATCGGCTCGCCCAAGCAGCTCGGCGACATTCTCTTCGGCGTGATGGGTCTGCCGGGGGCGTCGAAGACCGCCACAGGCGCATGGGCGACCGGCGCCAGCATCCTCGAAGAGCTTGCCGAGCAGGGCTACGAGCTGCCGCAGCGCATCCTCGAATGGCGCCAGCTCACCAAGCTGCGCTCGACCTATACCGACGCGCTGCCGTCCTATCAGCACAAGGAAACCGAGCGCGTCCACACCTCCTATGCGCTCGCGGCGACGACGACCGGCCGCCTCTCCTCATCCGAGCCCAACCTGCAGAACATTCCGGTCCGCACCGAGGCCGGCCGCAAGATCCGCAAGGCCTTTATCGCCGCGCCGGGCACCAAGCTCGTCTCGGCCGACTATTCGCAGATCGAACTGCGCCTGCTGGCCGAGATCGCCGATATCCCGGCGCTCCGCCAGGCCTTTCGCGACGGGCTCGACATCCACGCGCTCACCGCCTCGGAAATGTTCGGCGTCCCGGTGGAAGGCATGCCGTCCGAAGTGCGCCGGCGCGCCAAGGCGATCAATTTCGGCATCATCTACGGCATCTCGGCCTTCGGCCTCGCCAATCAACTCGGCATCGGCCGCGAGGAAGCCGGCGCCTATATCAAGCGCTACTTCGAGCGCTTCCCCGGCATCCGCGCCTATATGGAAGAGACGAAGCGCATCTGCCGCGACAAGGGCTACGTCACGACGCTGTTCGGACGGCGCTGCCATTATCCCGAGATCGCGTCGAAGAACGCGTCTGTCCGCGCCTTCAACGAGCGCGCCGCGATCAATGCCCGCCTGCAGGGCAGCGCCGCCGATATCATCCGCCGCGCCATGATCCGTGTCGCACCGGCGCTTTCGGATGAGCGGCTCAATGCCCGCATGCTGCTGCAGGTGCATGACGAATTGATCTTCGAAGTGCCGGATGACGAGGTCGAGCGGACCCTGCCGCTCGTCACATCCATCATGGAGCGAGCGCCCGAGCCTGCCGTTGCCCTCTCCGTCCCGCTGAAGGTCGACGCCCGCGCAGCCGACAACTGGGACGAGGCGCACTAGGTCTTGAGGACTCCCGGCGGCGCCCTCTGTGCGCGCGCGCGGAGGGAATCGTAGATCGGCGGATTGCCAAGCACGGTCGTCACCAGCATGGCGCAGAAGGTGGCGCCGAGCATCGGCACCAGCAGCGTCGTGCTCGCCGTCATCTCGGCCACGAGAACCAGTCCGGTGAGCGGGGCGCGCACCACGCCAGCGAAGAAGGCCGCCATGCCGACAAGCGCAAAGCCGCGCGGATCGATCCCCAGGCCGGGCAAGAGCGTGGAGGCGACGAGCCCCACGCCGAGGCCGAGATCGGCGCCGAGCACCAGCATTGGCGCGAACAGGCCGCCGGGCGTTCCAGCCGCATAGGAAACGGCGCCAAGGACGAAGCGGATCGCGAAGATGAGCGCCGTTCCGGCAAGGGTTCCCTCGCCGAGCAGCGCGTTCTGCGTCAGCGGATCGCCGCCACCGACGAGTTCGGGCGCGAACCAGGCGATCAGGCCGACCAGCACGCCGACCAGCGCCGCCTTGACGACGACGGGAACGCCGCTGAAACGATCGAAGGTGTTGAGCGCGCCGAGGATGCTCCGGTTATAGGCGATCGCGACCAGGCCTGCGATGCCGCCGAAGATCACATAGATCGGGAAACTGGCGGTCGAGGGCGGCGCCAGGGCGGCTATCGTGAAATCGTGCTGGTCGCCGAGGATGGCACGCGAAACGGCGATGGCCGTCGCCGATGCCCCAAGCGCCGCAATGGCGATCCGCGTCTCGAAGCGGCGCACCAGCTCCTCCAGCACGAAGATGGCGCCGCCGATCGGCGCATTGAATGCGGTGGCAAGGCCGGCGCCGGCACCGGCCGCGAGTAGCATGCGGCAGTCGTCCCAGTCGCAGCGAAACCATTTCCCGATCAGATGAGCCAGCGTCGCGCCCATCTGCACGCTCGGTCCCTCGCGACCGAGCGCCAGACCGGAGCCGATGGCGAGCCAGCCACCGATGAATTTCACCGGGATGAGGCGGAACGTTCCCTGCTGCGCCTTGCCCTGCAGGACGAGTTCGACATGCGGAATGCCGCTGCCGGAGGCCTCGCGGGCGAAGCGCTGGACGAGAAAGGCTGCAACCGCCGCCGCCAGCGCAGCGAGAAGAATGATGCCGAGGAAGCCGGCGAGCGGTATGCCGTGCGCCGCCGAAATAACGACGCCGCGCCACGTATCGGCCTGATCGAGCCCGGCCCGGAACAGCGCCCCGAGCGCCCCAGCCAAGGCTCCCGCCAGCGGGGCGAGCAAAGCAATGGCGAAAAGACTGCCTTTTGGCTCATCCTCGCCGGCTTCGAGGTCGGTTTCGTTCATGCGCTTTCAGCCCGATTCACGTGTCCGCAATCATGTGTCGAAAAAGGATGGATCGAAACAGGCAGAGCGCGCTAAAGTCGAACCGTGCACCAACAGCACGCGGATGCGTATGTCGATCACCACCGAGCATAGCGGCTACCAGATTCTTTATGTCGAGGCAGACAATATCTGGCGCTGTCCGCAACTAGGACTCGCTGCCTCTTCGCTGTCCGACCTTCGCCAGGAGATCGACGCCGCCGATGCAGCGACCCGGCAGCTGAACATTCCGGCCTTCCTGCTCGATCACTCAGGCTTCTCGATCACGCCCGTGCTCGTTGTTCGAGCGGACCGTGACGGGGAGCATGTTTGGGTGATCAACAAGGTCGAGGACCCGCGCAACGAGCGGCGCGAAAAGGTCAGCCTCCACCGCCTTGTGGAGGACACCATGGAAAATCGCCGATTGCTGCTCGACTGGCGCGACGCGTCGCGCTCGGTCTATGAGGAAGGCCAGCGCGTGTCGCAGCGGCGCGACGCCATTCCGCGCATGGATGCCCTCATCCTGGGACCGGCGGCGGGAAGCCGCGACAAGGTCGAGTAAGGCCAGACGAGGCCAGCGGTAAGCCGCCAGCCTCGTTCGCTGGCTTATTGGGCCGGAGCAGGCGCCGAGACCAGCGTCACGGTGGTCACGCCCGCGGCGAGGTTGAAGCCTGATTCGCCTTCAACGGTGAAGGGCTGCAGGGCAATCGACTTGTCATTGCCACCCACCAGCACATTGGCGCCGAGACCCTTGACGATCGCGACATCCGCGCCCGCGCCGGCAAAGTCACCCGCGAGCGTGCCCGGGCCGGGAACGGTGTTGGTGGCGGTGATCACACCCCAGATCAGGACGCCCTGCTTCACTTCACCGAGCGCGAGACCGTATTCGGCGATCTTGCCGGTGTAGTAGTCCTTCGCCGATCCGTCCTGCGGCGTGAAAACACACTTCATCGTCTGCTTTTCGACGACGAAGAAACCGACGCCCGCTGAAACGTCGCATTCGAGCTTGCCGACGGCCGCCTGCTGGGCGAACGCCGGGGTGGCGGCGGCGAGGACGAGCGGCGCGGTGGCCAACACCGCAGCCAGCACGAAACGGGATGCAGACATTCTGTGTCTCCTTCTCGAAGGGAATTTGCGAATCACGGCATCGCCGGGCGCGCCCAAGCTAGCAAACTTCAGCAACACCCGCGAAGGCCGCGCCGGTCAACGCTCGTTGGCCGGCCCGACCCGCTGCATCATCGAGAACAGGAAGGCGACCGTCAGCCCGAACATCATGACGCCGACCAGCGCCTCGAGCGCGCCGAGCATCTGCCAATGCGGCGCCAGGAAGAACGCGTCATGAGCGAAGCTCGTCTGCGCCTCCATGGAGAACAGCATCGCCGTGCGCGGGTCCGGCAATGCGCCGAGCGCCACATAGGCAATCGCCCAGAACATCGCTTCGGCCGCATGCAGCAGCACGGCCAAGAGCACGGCGCCGCTCATCACGAGAATGAAGCCGAGCCGCGCCCGAACCGCGAACCAGGGCAGCCGGGCGACACGCACCAGGTTGCGATCGAAGATGCCGAGCCAGACAACGTGGGCGACGAGCGTAATCACGGTCAGGGGCACGCCCCAGACCCAGTCGACGCTCCACGCGCTGATATCGGCGATGGCGCCGTTATTCACGGTGCGATTCGAGGAACCACAATGCCTTGTCGAGCGAGCGCGACGCCGCGGTGAAGATGTCCGCGGTATCGGCGTCGCCGGCCTCGTCCGAGGTGTCGATTGCGCTGCGCACCGCGTTGGCCGTGGCGGCATAGCGCTCGATCAGCGCATCGAGATGATCCGGGATCTTGCTGATATCGGTCGGATAGGGCTTCAGCGACGTGTCCTCGGCAACGACCTGCGAGGTTCCGAGCGCGATGCCGCCAAGCTGGGCGACGCGTTCGGCGATCGTGTCGGTATGGACATCGAGATCCGCGCGGAACGTATCGAGCATTTCGTGGATGGCGATGAACTGGATGCCCTTCAGGTTCCAGTGCGCCTGCTTGGTGATGAGCGAAAGGTCGATCGCATCTGCGAGACGGGCGTTGAGCAGCTCGATCATCGCCGTTTTGGTGTTGGAAGCGAGGTCGATGCGCGAGGAGAGTTTGGTCACGGCGATCATCCTTCTATTGACCTTGGGAGCGGGCGCGAAGGCGCGCGCCTGTCATAGGCGAACGGGCGCCGCCGGTCCATGTCCGCCTGCAGCGCCCAAGCTTATGTAATGCTCCGGGCAGCTGAGCGTTCCGCGCGACGCCTCGCCGCAGGCGGCGACGGCAAGGCTGGACAGCGGCGGCGGCCGGGCGGAAAGTCGGGTTTGCAGACAAGGAGCATTCGATGACGAAAGTGAAGTTGCCGCCCGATCCCTGGCAGCGGACGACGACCGAACACGGCTTTGCCGCCGACGAGGTGATCTCGGCCCTGCAGAAATCGCTGCGTCGCGGCCTGCTCGACAATGCCCTGCTGCTCGGCTGGGAGATGTTCCTGACCAGCCTGGAGATGGAGGAGAAGCTCTGGTCGCGACTCTGCGTGATCTCGGTCGAGGATGTCGGCTTCGGCAACCGCGACGCCCCGGTCATCGTCGAGACGCTCTATCAGATGCATCATCGCTATCCGCGCCCGGTGGGCGACCGTTTCCTCTTCGCAGCGCATGCGATCCGCCTGATCGCGACGAGCCCGAAGGAGCGCTCCTCCGACGACATGGTCAACTGGGCGATGCGGGGCACGGCGCTCGGCGAGCTCAAGCCCGAGATCATCGATCCCGCCCTCGACATGCATACGCTGAAGGGACAGGAAATGGGCCGCGACTATCTCTATTTCATGCAGGAAGCATCGAAGGTCGAACCGCAGAGCAATGAGCGCGAGCCGAAATACCGCGAATGGATTCTCGCTGCGCTGGCGGACGGCCGGCTGAGTTGAGCAGCCCACGCTGATGTGACCGCCGGCACGTCGACAGCATCGCGGCCGGCGGCTAGAAGCGGACGGCCTGACCGGGACAACAGCCTCGGTCAGCCCGGCACCTGGTATGCACCGGCGACCCATAGACCCGAAACGACCGACCTGGACCAAAGCATGGCCGACGGCAAACGCCTCTTCTACGCAGGACTGGGCTTCCTTCTCGGCCTCGCGGCCATCGCGGGCGCCTGGGCCTTCCAGCTCATCGGCGGCTATGTGCCCTGCAAGCTCTGCCTCGAGCAGCGTATTCCCTATTATGTTGGCCTGCCGCTCTTTGCCATCGCGATCGTGCTGATGATCCGCGACACGCAGATCGCGCTGGCGCGGACACTGCTGCTGCTCGCCGGCCTCGCCTTCCTGATCGGTCTCGGCCTCGGCATCTATCATTCCGGCGTTGAGTGGCATTACTGGCTCGGGCCGGCCGATTGCGGCGGGGGCGTCGCGACAACAGGCAATGCCGGCGATCTCCTCGCCCAGATCGGCCATACCAAGGTGGTGAGTTGCACCGATGCGGCCTGGCGCCTGTTCGGCCTCTCCTTCGCCGGCTGGAATGCCGTCGTTTCGGCGCTCGTCGCGTTGCTCGCGCTCACCGCCGCGCTCGGCAGCGTCCGCCGCTGAGTCAGTCGCGGCCTGCGGTCAGGTGATGCAGCACGATGCCGCTGGTCGTCGCGACATTGAGCGAATCGACGCCTTCGGCCATGCGGATGCGCACGGTCTCAGCGCGCTCCATCAGCGCCTCCGCAAGGCCGGGTCCCTCGGCGCCCAGCATCAGCGCGACGCGCCCGCCGCGTGGGACGTCATGCAGATCCGTTGCGCCTGAAGGCGACAGCGCCAGCATGCGGAAACCGGCAGCCGCCAGCATCGCGGCCATGTCGGCGCCCCGCGGCAATCGCACGAAAGGCAGCGTCAGGCTGGTGCCGACCGAGACGCGGATCGCCTTGCGATAGAGCGGATCGCAGCAATCCGCATCCAGCACCACGCCAGCCGCGCGGAAGGCCGCCGCATTGCGGAAAATGCCGCCCATATTGTCGTGATTGGCGATCGCCGAGAGCGCGACGATGACAGCATCAGCCGGCGCGTCCCCGAGCAGCCGCTCCGGCGCAAGCGGCGGCGCCGCAATGCCATGGGCGAGGATTCCGCGATGAAGCGGAAAGCCGGCAATCGCGTCGATCACGGCCTGCGTGGCGGCATAGATGGGCACATCGGGCGCAAGCTTTGCCAGCAGCGGGCCGAGGCTCTCGACCCGCTTGGCATCGATCAGCAGCGAGGCGGCACGGTGTCGCTTTGAACGAACCAGCATCGACAGCACCACCTCGCCCTCGGCGATGAACTGGCCCTGCCGGCCGACGAGATCGCGCTCGCGGATATCGCGATAGGCGGCGATGCGCGGATCGGCGTGGTCGTCGATAGGGATGGCAGCGATCATGGCAAGGCGGGCTCGGCCCGCCAGAGGCAGGCATCACTACGGATCGAGTTCGGTATCCCAATAGAGATAGTCGAGCCAGCTGTCGTGCAGATAGTTCGGCGGGAATGCGCGGCCGTTATTGTGCAAGTCAGAGACCGATGGCTGGAACGGCATTTGATGCGGCCACATATGCGCGTCGGCCGGATGCAGGCTGCCTTTCCGCAAATTGCAGGGTGAACAGGCCGCGACGACATTTTCCCATGTCGTTTGTCCACCGCGCGAACGGGGGATGACATGGTCGAAGGTCAGATCCTCGCGCGCGCCGCAATATTGGCACTGGAAGCGATCGCGCAGGAACACGTTGAACCGCGTGAAAGCCGGATTCCGTGCCGGCTTCACATAGTTCTTCAGACAGACGACGCTCGGCAGCCGCATATGGAAGGACGGGCTGCGGACATCGACATCATATTCCGAGACGATGGTGACCCGATCGAGAAACACCGCCTTGATCGTGTCCTGCCAGGACCAGAGCGAGAGCGGGTAATAGCTCAGCGGCCGATAATCGGCATTGAGCACAAGGGCGGGATTTGCACCAGCAGGCAACGCTATCGTCAAGACTGGCTTCTCCGGTGAGCAGCGCCGAACCTCGAGATAAGTCCGATTAGTCTATAGGCTGTGTGTCACCCTTGTGAAGCCATTGCAGCGTCGCGCCAGAACACCCGGCAATCAGACCGTGACGTCGGCGAAAACCTGTCGCAGAAATGCCGCGCCAGCCTTGAGCCCGACCGCGTCGATGCCATGGCCGAGGCCCGGCCGCTCGATCGTCTCGACGGTGAAACCGGCAGCGCGCAGCGCCGCAGCCGTCTCGACCACAGCCGCGACGGGAATCACCTCATCGAGAACGCCATGCACCAAAAGGACCGGTGCCCGGCTGACCGTCTCGCTGGCCAGTCGCTCCACCCCTGCGATGCGGCCGGAATAGCCGATGATCGCAGCCGGCGGGTGCGGTCGCCGCGGCGCGACCTGCAACGCCATCATGGTGCCCTGGCTGAAGCCGACGATCGCCAGATCCGAATCGGCGAGCCCAAGTCGCGCCAGTTCGGCATCGATGAAGGCATCGAGCTTCGGCGCCGCGGCTGCCGCCCCCTGCCAATATTCATGCGGATCACGGACTGTCAGGCGAAACCACTGATAGCGGGTCGGGTCCCAGTCACACGGATCCGGAGCATTCGGGGCGACAAAGGCCGTATCGGGGAAGAGCGGCGCCCAGTGGCGGCCGATATCGATGAGATCCTGTCCATCCGCGCCGACGCCATGCAGCAGCACGACCAGCTTCGTGGCGGGGCGCCCGGAGAGGGGTTCGATGCGAGGACCGTCGAGCATGGCATAGGTTCCGGGTGAGGTGGCGAATCGTACGCCATGCTAGCAATGCCGCCGCAGGTTCCGCCATCGCGGCATGAGCGGGCGGCCCGAACGTCAGCGCGTCGCGGCGACCAGCAGGAACATCGGCCTGTCGCGCTCTTCTTCAAGTTCGGGGCGCGCGGCGATCTGCGCCTCGGTCGGACAGAATTCCTCGACGTGATCGAGCCGGAATCCGGCGGCGATCAGGAGGTTCAGCGTCGTGCCGAGCGTGCGATGATGCTTGATGACGCCATCCGCGAGCCAGTCGGTTGTTCGCGGACCTTCGACGAGATAGCGATCGAGCGGCCAGATCCGCCGTCCCTCGCCGTCCGATGTGAAGCCAGGCCGTGACGGCGCCATATAGATCGGGTGTTCCGTCGAGAAGACGAGCCGCCCGCCAGGCTTGAGGCTCCGATGAATCTCGGCCAGCAGGCGCCCTGCATCCTCGACATAGTGCAGCGCCAGCGAAGAATAGACGAGGTCGAACGCCGCGGCGGGGAGTTCGAGCCTGTCGAGATCGCCGCGCTCATAGCGCATGGACGCGCTGACACCTTCGGCGCGGGCCCGATCCAGCATGCGTTCGGAGAGATCGATACCGAGAACCGAGCGCGCGCCCTCGCCGGCTGCAAAGCGGCAGAACCAGCCATAGCCGCAGCCGAGATCGGCGATGTCCAGACCTGCAAGCGGCGGCAGCAGGGCCCGCATCGCCGGCCACTCGGTCGCGCCGTCCAACCCCTCGACGGATCGGGGGAGCTTGCTGTAGCCCTCGAAGAAGGTGGGTTGATCGTAGATATTCTGGGCCATGGCTCGGGATGCTCCTCTCCCGCCGAGATAGAACCGGTCATCGACGGTGACAACGGCCCACGCATGAAAACCTTCCGCTTCGCCCCGAGCCCGAACGGTCCGCTGCATCTCGGCCACGCTTATTCGGCGCTGCTGAACGCCGATCTGGCCAAGGCGAGTGGCGGCCGCCTGCTGGTGCGGATCGAGGATATCGACCAGGAGCGCTGCCGCCCGGAATTCGAGACCGCGATCCTCGCCGATCTTGATCGGCTCGGCATCGCTTATGCACGCCCCGTGCGGCGGCAGTCGGAGCATTTCGAGGATTATCGCGATGCGCTCGCAAGGCTTGAGGCGATGGGCCTCGTCTATCCGGCCTTCCTGACCCGCGCCGAGATCCGCGCCCGAACGGACGATCCGGACTGGCCGCGCGACCCCGATGGCGCGCCGCTCTATCCGGGCGATGATCGTGCGCTGCCGCACGCCGAGGCGCTGGGGCGCATCGCTTCAGGGACGCCCTATGCGCTTCGTTTGAGGATGGATGAAGCGGTGCGCCGCATGGGCGAACTCCGCTTCGAGGAGGCCGGCGCCGGGCCCGATGGCAAGGCCGGCCTTCTCACGGCCGAACCCGGCCGCTGGGGCGATGTCATCCTGGCGCGCAAGGACACGCCGACCAGCTATCACCTCTCCGTCGTCGTCGACGACGCGCTGCAGGGCGTCACCGATGTGGTGCGCGGCGCCGATCTCTTTCATGCCACCACCGTCCACCGCCTGTTGCAGGCGCTGCTCGGCTTCGACGCGCCGCGCTATCATCACCACCCTCTGGTCCGTGACGCGCACGGCCGCAAGCTCTCGAAATCGGAGGGCGATACCGGCCTTTCGGAGTTGATGGCAGGGGGTGCGAGCACGAATGATATCCGCCGCCGCGTCGGCTTGCCGCCCGCTCAGCCAACGCCGAGTACATAGAGCCAGATCGTGATGGTGAAGAGGCTGATCAGCGTCGAGAGCGAGACAGAGCTCGCGGCACTGGCAACGCCAGCTCTATAGTGGCTCGCCAGAAGATAGGCGTTGACGCCGCAAGGCATCGCCGCGAACACAACCGCCACGCCGGCCCAGACCGGCGGCATCGGCAGAACCCGCGTCAGCCCGAACACGAGCAGCGGATGAACCACCAGCTTCAGCGTGCTGATCGTGAGCGAAGCTGCGAGATCGCCGGCAAAACCGTAGCGTCGCAGCGCGAGACCCATCGACACCAGCGCGCAGGGTACGGAGGACGCGGCGACCATGCCGACCACCTGGCCGGATACCCCTGTCGCCTGGAAGCCCGTAAGCTTGGCGATGGCGCCGGCATAGATGCCGATGAGGATCGGATTGCGCGCCAGGGCCTTGCCGAGACGGATGAGCGTCGCGCGGGAAACGCCGGATTCGGCGCCTTCGGCGAGGATCGTAGCCGCGGTCGTCATGATCGGCAGGTGAATGGCGATCAGCAGGAACAACGGCACGGCGCCCGCCTCGCCAAACGCCTTCAGGATGATCGGCACGCCGACAAAGACGGTATTGGCCTGCGCGCCCGTGAAACCCTGCATCACCGCTTCGAGATGGCTGCGACGGAAGACCCTGACCGCGAGCAGGAAGCCGATTGCGAACACGATGAAGGCGCCGGTGAAATAGGCGATCCAGTAGCCCCAGGGCTGCCCGTCCGCCGGAAGCTTTGCTTCCGACAGCGTCTTGAAGATCAGGACCGGCACGGCCAGCCCGAAGACATATTCCGAGAGGCCATCGGCGGCGCGCTCGCCAAGATGCTTCGTCCAGCCGGCGAGATAGCCGACGCCGATCAGCGCGAAGATCGGCAGCACGATGAAGGCGATGTCGGCGAGACGCCCGATCACGGCAGGCGACCCTGACGAGGCAGTGAGGGCGAGGAAAGAGATGGAGATGGCATGGGCGAATCCGCTGGTGCCACCGACCATAGACCGGAGTTCGCCGGTGTGCGAACCGTGCCGGGCGGCAGCATCGAGGTTTTCCGCAGCGGTCTTTGCGAGCGTCGCTCCCCTGTCCGGCCAAGAGCACGTCCATTCCGCGGCATCAAATCTGTCTGGTGTCCAAAGTCGTTGCAGCTATGCTGTTCGCGGGTGATGGAGGTCCGCATGATGCTTCCGGTTCGTTTTCAGTAACCGTCCTTAAGCATTGCGGCCGCCGACACGCACTTGATTTCGAAGTCCTCTCCTGGAACCAGATAGGAAGCTGAATTGGCCGGCTTGAGCTGCGTGCGACTGTTCTGCCGCGTCCTGATTTTGTGGGTTCTGGTCCTCAGCGGCACGCCAGCCGCATGGGCCGAGGCCGTGCCGACTGGCGCGATCGACGAATCTTTCCCGCTTCGAGCCGCCGACACGACGAGCCCGCGCGATGCCTTGACCACATTTCTGCGCGACTTCCGCAACAGCGCCGAAGCCTGGCGGGCGGGCAAAAGCCGGGACGTGATCGACCGCGCGTTGGCCCGCGCACGCGACACCATCGACTTCAGCGACGTTCCCGCACTTGGCTATGGTGCCGCGACCCTCATCGACATGGCGCTCCTCAGCGAAGTGCTCGATCGGGTGGCGCTTCCGCCTTTGGCCGATATTCCCGGCGACGCCGATCTCAAGACCGGCAGTGACGACGAACTCACGCGCTGGGTGATCCCCAATACCCGGCTTGAGATCGTGAAGATTACCGACGGGCCGCGCGCCGGCGAATATCTGTTCTCGAAGGAATCGGTCGCGGACCTTCGCAGCTATTACAGCCTCGTGAAGGACATTCCCTACCAGCCCGGCGCTCTCGCCGGCATCTATGAAGACGTTCTGTCGAGCCCTGGGGACTGGGTGCCGGAGAGGTTCCGCGACACGCTGCCGGCATGGGCGCTCTCGGTCGCCGCCGGCCGTGCTATCTGGCAATGGATCGCACTGGCGGTCCTGATGGCCATAGCCCTGCCGCTCGTCCCCCTGATCATCCGGGCTGGCATGCACTGGGATGCCAGACGACGCTCGGCCAGCCCGTGGCTCCGTTTCGGAACGCCGGTCGCGCTGATCCTTGTCGTCGCTTTGGCCGGCCTCTTTCAGAATCTCGCCGAGAAGGTGATCGGGCTTCTCGAATTGCCGATGGAAATCATCAGCTTCATGGTGCTCGCCGTCCAGGCGGTGGGCCTCGCCTGGCTGGTGTTCGTGGTGTCCAACAGGCTCGCCGATGCGATCGGTGGGATCAAATACGGGGCCGACGGACAGTCTCATCTCGACGCGGCGATGACGAGAATGCTGTTTCGCCTCATCAGCCTCGGCATCATGATCCTTCTGGCCGCTTTTGCCGCCAGCAGGATCGGCATTCCGGTCGCGCCACTCGTGGCGGGCCTCGGCGCAGGTGGTCTCGCGATCGCACTGGCAGTGCGGCCGACGCTGGAAAACATCATCGGCGGACTGACGCTTTTTGCCGACCGGCCGGTACGGGTTGGCGATTTCTGCCGCTATGGCGACGATGTCGGCACCGTCGAGCAGATCGGACTGCGCTCCACGCGCATCCGCACCTTGGAGCAGAGCCTCGTTACCGTTCCCAACAGCGAATTCTCGCAGATGCATCTCGACAATTTCACGGCGCGCCCAACGCGCCTGTTGCAGACGCTGCTGCATATCCGCCATGGAACCACGCCCGATCAGATGCGCCTCCTACTCACAGAGATCCGCAATCTTCTCGATGCCAATCCGCTGGTGACGCCCGATTCCTCCTATGTCCGCTTCGTTGGCTACGGCGCCTTCTCCAAGGATATCGAAGTTTTCGCCTATCTGCGCTGCGAGGACGAGCGCGCCTTCCTGGCGACCCGGGAAGAGCTCCTTCTCAACATCGAGGAAATCGTCCAGCGGGCCGATGCAGGCTTCGCCGTCCGGACCGGAACTCCATAACCGCTGCAGCAAAGACCGCGAACACACCGCTGTTCGGCGACGGGAATGAGGCTGCGGGCGCCATGCCTGACTCCGCGCTCCATCATCACCGGCATGGCCATGCGAAGTCATGATAGCGGCGCCCCTCGGGGCGCCCCTCGACGCGGGAACGGGATCAGCAGGCAGACCATCCGCTGGCCCATGACGGGTTCTGAATCGTCAACCCACAAGCGAGGGCTAACCCCGATGTGGCGCCGACTGCACGACGCGCCCCGAGCCATGAATTTCTGCAATCCCTGCTCGCAACCCGGTGATATTTGCCGCCATTCGTGTTTTCCTACCACAGGGATTCGGGTTAATGCCTGTGGGTGGGGGACTCTACACGGCAGGCGCGCAGTGTTCGCGAGGGGGGCCGCGTGAAGTCCAGGGGAATTGTCGGGCTGCTTGCTGCAGCCGTTCCAGCGCTCGCTTGGCCAGGGGTCGCTTGCGCCGGGAGCTTTCTGGAGCCTGCGGGGCCGATCGCCGCGGGACAGATCGCGCATTTTGGCGTGATCAGCACGCTGATGCTGATCGTCATCGTGCCGATGTTCGTCGCGTTGCCGATCGTGCTGCTGCGTTACCGTCGCGGCGGCAGGGGCGCCTATCGGCCGGACTGGGAGTTCAACTGGGTCCTGGAGATTCTCATCTGGGGTGTCCCGGTCGTGCTTGCATTCGCCCTTGGCACGGCCCTTTGGAAACATACGCTGCAACATGACCCCTATCGTCCGCTCGGTCCCGAGCCGCTGGTGGTCGAGGTCGTGGCGCTGGACTGGAAATTCCTGTTCCTCTACCCCGAGCAAGGCGTGGCGACGCTCGATCTGCTCGCTTTGCCTGAAAACCGTCCGGTCACCTTGAAACTGACCAGCGGCACGGTGATGCAGTCCTTCATCATTCCCAGTCTCGCCGGCCAGATCTATGCGATGGCGGGCATGCAGACGCAGCTCAATGTGCTTGCCGACAAGACCGGCGACCTCGTCGGCCGCAACACCCAGTATAACGGCCTCGGCTTTGCCACCCAGTCCTTCAAGACCAGTGTGATGAGCCAGGAAGCGTTCGAGGCCTGGGTCGAGGCGACGAAGGCTCAGACGGCCGCGCTCGATGCCGCCGGATATCAGGCCCTGCTCAAGCCCTCGGTGGTCAGCGAACCGGTGCTCTATGGCAATTTCACGCCAGGCCTGTTCGACCAGGTGATCGCAAGCTTCTCACCCGGCATGGCACAAGGGCACGCCCATGCGGGAATGTCCGCCTCGACGCCGCCCCACCACGACCATGATCACATGCAGGAGGCTGGCCGATGAACTGGGAGCTGATATTCGGCCAGATCACCTGGAACTCCTTTGTTTTCGCCGGGGCGATCGAGAACCCCTCGCTCAGCGAGTTCATCGCCTCGGGCGCGGGAACGGTCGCGGTGCTGGGGGCGCTTGCCAGCGTCATCCTGTTGACCGTCAAGCGATGGTGGGTGCCGCTGTGGCGGGACTGGCTGACCAGCGTCGACCACAAGAAGGTCGGCATCATGTACATCGTCACAGCGCTGGTGATGTTCGCCCGCGCGGTCATCGAGGGCGCGCTGATGCGCGCCCAGCAGCTATCTGCCGTCGACAACAGCGGTTTCCTGTCGGCGGACCATTTCGGGCAGCTCTTCAGCACCCATGGCACGATCATGATCTTCTTCGTGGCCATGCCTTTCATCACCGGGCTGATGAACTACGTGATGCCGCTGCAGATCGGCGCACGCGACGTGTCCTTCCCGCTGCTCAACGCCATCTCGCTGATGCTGACGATCGCCGGCGCGATCCTGATCATGGTCTCGCTGGTGATCGGCCAGTTTTCCACCGGCGGCTGGACGGCCTATCCGCCCTTTACCGGAATCCATTTCAGTCCCGGCGAGGGTGTCGACTACTGGATCTGGGCGGTGTCGCTGGGCTCGATCGGCTCGACGCTGACGGGCCTCAACTTCGCCGTGACGATCTACAAGAAGCGCTGCCCCGGCATGACGCTGTTCCGCATGCCGCTGTTCTGCTGGACGACGCTGTGCACCTCGATCCTCATGATCTTCGCGATGGCGCCGCTCACCGTCGCGACGGTCATGCTCGCCCTCGACCGCTATGCCGGCTTTCACTTCTTCACCAACGGCGCCGGCGGCAACATGATGAACTATGCGAACCTCTTCTGGCTGTTCGGCCATCCCGAGGTCTACATTCTCATCCTGCCGGCCTTCGGCGTCTGGTCCGAGGTGGTCTCCACCTTCTCCAGCAAGCGCATCTACGGCTACACCTCGCTGGTCTACGCCACGATGTGCATCGCCGTACTCTCGTTTGCAGTGTGGCTGCATCACTTCTTCACCATGGGCCAGAGCGCCGATGTGAATGCCGTCTTCGGTATCGCCACGATGGTGATCGGCGTGCCAACGGGTGTGAAAGTCTATGACTGGCTGCTGACCATGGTGGGCGGGCGCATCCGCTTCACCACGTCGATGCTGTTCCATATCAACTTCCTGCTCACCTTCATTCTCGGCGGCATGACCGGCGTGCTGCTGGCCAATCCGGGCATCGACTTCCAGGTTCACAACACGCTGTTCCTGGTGGCCCACTTCCACAACATGATCATTCCCGGCGTGTTGTTCGGGATGTTCGCAGCCGTGCAGTTCTGGTTCCCGAAAGCGTTCGGCTTCCGGCTGCATGAAGGTCTGGGACGAGCCTCGTTCTGGTGCTTCGCGCCGGGCTTCCTGCTGGCGTTCTTCCCGCTCTACTGGCTCGGAATGATGGGCGCCACGCGACGCACCTATATGTGGACGGATCCGGCCTATCTGCCCTGGCTCGCACTCGCCATGGCCGGCGCCGTCCTGATCCTCACCGGCTTCGGGCTCATGGTGACGCAGATCGTGGTGTCGGTTCGCCGGCGCGCGGAGCTCGCCGCGCCGCTCGGCGACCCATGGGACGGGCGAGCGCTCGAATGGTCGATCCCCTCCCCGCCGCCGGCCTGGAACTTCGCCGTGCTGCCGGATGTGTCCTCGCGGGATCCGTTCTACGAGGCCAAGAAGGCCGGCACCGCCTATCGCTCGCCAGAGGCCTATGAGGATATCGAAGTGCCGCGCAACACCGCGACGGCGCCGCTGATCGGCCTGTTCGCCTGCGCCTGGGCCTTCGGGCTCGTCTGGCACATCTGGTGGCTGGTGGTGGTGTCCTTCGTGCTGATGTGGGCCGTGGTCATCGCGCGCTCCTTCGCGAGCGACACCGAGGAGACCGTTCCGGCCGCCATGGTGAAGGCGGCGAACGAGGCATTCCTCGCCGCTGTGCGTGCCACCCCTGGCGTGACACGCGACCAGGAGATGACCGCTGCCAATCGGGGCCGGGCCATCCCGGAAGGTTGGGAGGGCGGCGCCAGCATCCTGACCTCCGGCGCTGCCGTGGGGGTGTCGCGATGAGCCTTTCCGACCGCCTCCATCCCGGCATCAACCTCGCCGGAACAGATCCCGAAAGCCATGAAGCCGCGGAAGAGGTCCTGTTCGGCTTCTGGATCTTCCTGATGAGCGATCTGGTGCTGTTCGCAGTGCTGTTCGCGACCTATGCCGCGATGAGCGTCCAGGGCATCGCCGCAGGTCCCGGTCCCGCGGAGGTCTTCGACCTGACCGCCGCCTTCCTGGAAACGCTGCTGCTGCTGCTCTCCAGCTTCGCCTTCGGTTTCGCTTTGCTGGCGATGAAATATCGTGAAAACCGGCGCAGCGTTCTGGCCTGGCTCCTCGTCACCGGGATACTCGGCCTCGCCTTTGTCGGCATGGAACTGCACGACTATTATGTGATGGTCACCGCGCATGGCGCGACCCCGCAGGTGAGCGGCTTCCTCTCGGCCTATTATCTCCTGACCGGCACGCACGCGCTGCATGTGTCATCGGGGCTCGTATGGATGGCGATCATGGCGATCCAGGTCGCGATGTTCGGCTTCGACAAGCGGGTAAAACTGCGCCTGATGCGGCTCGCTCTGTTCTGGCACATGCTCGACGTGGTCTGGATCGGCATCTTCACCTTTGTCTACCTGTTCGGGGTCACGTCATGAGCAACCGGGTTCCCGCCGACATCGTACCGGGCGCCTATGCGGAGGAGCGCCGCGAGCGGCTCAGCTATGTGATCGGCCTCGTCCTGGCGCTGGCGCTGACGGCCGGCGCCTTCGCGGTGGTCGGGCTGGGCCTGCTGAGCGGAGGCGCCGCGCTCGCCGTGCTGGGGCTGCTCGCCTTCATCCAGGCGGTCGTGCACCTGCGCTTCTTCCTGCATATCGATCTCGAGCGCTCGCATCGCGACGACCTGATGCTGATCCTGTTCACAGTGCTGATCCTGCTCATCATGGTGTCGGGCACGGTCTGGATCCTCTACGATCAGCACGTCCGAATGATGCCCTGAGTGTCGCGCTTCTAGCCTCGGCCAAAAAGCGGATCACCCTGGATTGACGGGCAAAGTCGATCTGGTAACGTTTGGCTCTACCGAGTTCAACGACGGCCATTGGGGCCAGACACCTCCGGGATATCTGGAGGGGTCACCCCATGTCGTTCAACGTTCCCACCATAGACATCAGCGCTTATGTCGAGCATCGCTCCGAAGATGAGCGGGCTGCCGTCGCTGCAGCGCTTGACGTGGCCTGTCGGGAAGTCGGGTTCATGCAGGTCGTCGGCCACGGGGTTGCACCTGCGGTGCAAGCCGGCCTCGCATCGGCGCTGGACGACTTCTTCGGCCTGACGCTCGACGAGAAGAAGCAATATCGGGTGCCGGATTCGAACCGCGGCTACAGCCCACCCAAGAGCGAGTCCCTGTCGCTGAGCCTCGGGGTGGAATCGGCGAGCCGGATGAACGACTTCTTCGAAGCGTTCAACATCGGCGCGGAAGCCCGGTCCTTTCCCCATCTCGCTCTCGACGAGCGCGACTATGGCATCAACCTGTGGCCGCGCCTGCCGGATTTCGAGGCCCGCGTCAGCAGCTATTTCGGCGAGGCCCAACGGGTCGCGCGCACCCTGACCAGGATCTTCGCCGATGCGCTGGGGGCTGGGCCGCATTACTTCGACGCCCTCACCGACCATTCGATCGATGTGCTGCGCATGAACAACTATGCCCTGCCGCCGGGCACCGACATCAGCCTGGACGGCGACCTGACCGGCATGGGCGAACACACCGATTTCGGCATCGTCACCGTCCTCTGGGCCGATCAGGTGGCGGGGCTGCAGGTGCTGGACCGGGATGGCCTGTGGCACGACGTCATGCCGGCCGAAGGCGCACTGCTGGTCAATCTCGGCGATCTGACCGCCCGCATGACCAATGACCGCTGGATGTCGACGCTGCACCGCGTCAAGCCGCCTGTGGTGAACGGCACCATCAGGCGGCGCCGCTCCGTCGCATTCTTCCACGACGGCAATGCCGATGCAGTGGTCAGCACGCTCGATCGCCTGCTGGATCTTGGCGACGGCCTCGCCTATGAGCCCATCACCGTGCGCGACCACGTGGCCGCCAAGCTGGCCGGCTCGCGCCAGGGCCGCAAAAACCTCGCCGCTGTCCGCGAAGCGGCGCGCGTCCTCGCCTCGGCAGGGCGACAGGCATGAGCCGCCCCGCCTTTCTGCTGCTGCATGGCGCCTGGGCTGGCCGGTGGGTGTGGGATGCCGTGGCGCCGCTTCTCGGCGCGGCCGGCCATGCCGTTATTGCGCCGGACCTGCCCGGAAGGGCTCCCTGGGCCGATGGCGACGGCGTCACGGTAAGCGACATGGTGGACCATGCGCTGGCGGCGCTCTCCGGGATGGAGGGCCCCCTTATCGTCGTCGGCCATTCTGGGGGTGGCATCGTCGCCACCATGGTCGCGGAACGGCTGGTAGCCCGGCAACCCGGCAGCGCGGCCGGGCTGGTCTACCTCGCCGGAATGATGCTGCCGAGCGGCATGGCATTCCCCGAAGCGTGCACGATAGCCGGCGCGCCGCCTCCGCAGGGCATCGAGCCGTTCCTGACGCCCACGGCCGACGGCTTGGGGACGTGGGTGCCCCCGGATGCCGCCGAGGACATCTTCTTCCAATGCGCCGATCCTGCCGCCGCCCGCGCCGCGGCCTCCCGGCTCAATGCGCAGCTGAATACCAGCTGGATGATCGCGCCGCACTGGACCGCCGAGGGCGCGGGAACGGTGCAGCGCCTCTATATCGAAGCGCTGCAGGACCGCTCCGTGCCCATAACCGTTCAGCGCACCATGCAGCGCCTCGTGCCGGGGGCGCGGATCGCCACCCTCGACACCGACCATGCGCCGCAACTGTCCTGCACGGATCGCGTGGCAGCGATATTGCGCGATTTTGCCGGCAGCCACTTGGAATGAGGCAACCTCCTCCCGACGCGGCAAACGAACGCGGCGCAATTTGCTCGATCAATCAGACCTGGGCCTGGCCGCCGTTGACAAAGTCAGATTGGGCGCTCGTGATTGATCGCGATGGAGATAGCATCGGCGGATGAGTACCGGTTTGTGCCCAGTCTACCTTTTTAGGCGCTCCGGCTTCGCTCCGTCTGGCGATACCGTGGTCAGTGTTGCCCCTTTGGACCGGGTTGTTGCGGTCTATGGTAAAGGAGGCGTCGTTGGCGAAGGCGGCCTGTCTTCCTCGTTCGGCGGTGCAGCGGTCTTCAAGAACGATGCCTCTGGAGCATGCTTCATCGGCGTATGGGGAGCGCGTAACGCTTCTCGGTTTCGCAGTGAACTTCGCGCTCACATGCCAATCGATGTCATCAAGGAAGCGCCAGACGCCCGACTTGCTTTCTGGGGCGTGCGATCGCGCCATCGTCCTGTTGGCGGTCCTTCTTGAGGTTTCGAAGCACAGGTCAACCTATTGACCCTCCCTTTGGGCAGCGGATGCATGCGCCCGAGAGTAGGTCATCGGAGGCGTTCCCACGCTTCTGGCAAACGCGACGCTGAATGTGCTCTGCGAGCTGTAGCCTACACGCGCCGCGATCTGTCCAACGTTAAGCTTGTCGTTGCGCAGATGGTCTTTGGCGAGTGCCATGCGCCAGTTGAGCAGATACTCCATCGGCGCAACGCCGACCTCGCGCTTGAAGCGATCGAAAAATGTGGATCGCGAGAGCGCGGCCTCCTTAGCTAAGTCGCCGACCGTCCACGCTTTCGCGGGCTCGCCGTGAATGCAGCGCAACGCCGCCGCGACGCGCTCGTCCGCCAGTCCACGTAGAAGCCCGGGCGTTGCGATCCCTCCGGTCATCGTGCGAAACGCCTCGATCAGCAGAACCTCGAGAAGTCGCATGAGGACGATGTCGCGACCGGGACGAGCGGCGCGGGCTTCATCGCTCAAGAGCTGCACCAGTGTCGTCAGACGCTGCTCGCCGCGCACAACGACCAGCCTTGGCAGCAGCGAAACGAGCAGAGCCGCGTCGTTGGCACCAAACGTACAGTAACCGATCAGCATGCGCGTATCGGGTTCGCCCGGCTCGCCCAGATGAAATACCCCCGGACGGACCTCGGTTGGCACCAGTGCCAAAATATCGGAAGGCGTGTTTGGACCGGCGACTGTGAATTCGTAGGTCGCCGGGATCAGCACGAAGTCCCCGGCAGACATCGTCACCGGCGGGGAGCCGACCACCGTCAGCTCTACTTCACCCTCAAGCAGGGCCGCATAAAAAGGGCCCTCGCGGGGTGGAGAGACGGCCCACGGGCGTCTGGCAGTGACGAACTTCGAGAAAGAGGCGCGCGGCTGCAGCAGGCCGACTATTTGGGCAAGGGGGTCGATCAATGTCGGACGATCTCAAACGATGTGCGGACAGAAGCACATAGCACGTCTGGCACCCTAGGCCTAATCTCCTTAAGACAATCAAAGGAGACTTGCTATGAAAACCGTTCTCATCACCGGGGCATCGACTGGCTTCGGCCGCGAGACCGCAGCCTATTTCCTCGCGCAAGGGTGGAACGTCATCGCCACGATGCGCGATCCTGCCACCAACGCACTGCCTGCTTCTGATCGACTGCGCGTCCTGCCGCTGGATGTCACCGATGCGACCAGTATTCGCGATGCGGTCGCCGAAGCGGGGCCTATTGACGTCCTGGTGAACAATGCGGGTATTGGCTGGCTGAACACCGTCGAAGGCACCTCAATGCAGATGGTGCGCCACATATTCGAGACGAACACTTTCTCGACGATCGCAATGATGCAGGCTGTACTGCCCGGCATGCGCGAGCGTCGCCGGGGAGTGATCATCAACGTCAGTTCCAGCGTGACGATCAAGCCGCTGCCTCTTCTTTCCGTTTACCGGGCGAGCAAGGCGGCGGTGAACGCGTTCAGCGAGGCGGCCGCGCTGGAACTGGCGGAATTCGGTATCCGGATATCGACGATCCTGCCCGGTGCGGCCCCCACTACGCATTTCGGTAGCACCGCGCGGGCGCGGATCGAGGAGAATGGCGGGTTTCCCGATGCCTATGCGCATTTCGCCGAACAGACGATCGCTGGCATGCAGCAGGCCGCGAGCGGCCCGGTAACGACCGCGCAGGATGTTGCCGAAGCGGTGTTCCAGGCCGCCACCGATACTCAATCGCCGGCAACACTACCGGCCGGCGCAGATGCAAAGAGCTGGTTCGCTGGGCGCTGAGCCTGCGACTTCCGGGCGCGCTGTGACGTTAGGAGGCCCAAAACCAGGCCGGACAGACAAACTTGCGCAGCGCCGGCCGAGAACCGCGGCTTGCCGCCGACCGTTGCCCCGAACCGGACCGTCCGGTCGCGGCTTCGGTCCGCGAGCCCGCACGGGCAGCCATGCTCACGGCCCTCATGGACGGTCGCGCATTGACGGCGAGCGAACTGGCACCAGTCGCCATCACTTGGCGGGCCAGCCCGCAGGCCGTTACCGTGGCCGATCGGTCAGTTACCGGATGGGCCGGCTTGAAACGCTTGAAAGATGCCGCGTCGAGTCGGAGCGCGAGAACGAGCGGCGCGTCGTCCATCCGGTCGCCGACAGAGTGTCGAACTCCGCCCCCCAGACGCACGCGGTCCGAAAGTTGCTGCGGATGGCGCGCGCCGTGCCGCGCGATCGGCTGCCGTGCCGCTTGGTCGCAAGGCCGGCGGCGAACTCATCAGCGCAGTAGGCCGTCCAGATCGAAATCGTCCCAGCCTTTCAGCGGCGTCTTCTCCTGGCCAGCGCGGCCCTCAGCCTTCGCGTTATCCGGCAGCTTGCCGGACTTCTTCAGCGCGGCCTTCTGCCGGCCGCGCCGGCGGTTCTCGGCCGCCGCCAGCGCGTCCTCCTCGCGCCAGATGTCCGGCAGGTTGCGGTCGAGGATGTCTTCGATGTGGCGCGGCTCGAAGACATGGAAGGTGATCTTTCGCGCGCGGCCGCGCAGCTTCACCGTCCGGGTGCCGGCGCTCTGCAGCCGACCGTCCTTCAGCCAGCGGTGTCGCTCGGCCGTCTTGATTGAAAGGATGTCTTCGATCTCGCGCGGGATGATCGGCAGATCCTCGATGCCGGACAGTGTTCGAATGATGATGGCGGCCGTGGCCGCATGAGGATCGGGATCGTCTTCCGGGACGCGCAGCACAAGTGCGCCGGCTTCCACGTCGACCAGTCTCCGCTCGATAAACGACAGCTGAGCCCGCACCTCGAGCAGGATACCCCGCGTCCGGACAGCGGATCCCAACGTAGCCGCCGTCGACAAAGGCCATTGCTGGACAAGTCGGGTGGGGACTTTCGGCTTGGACGAGCGCGGCATGGACTTGAAATGGCGATGCACATCGACCCCTTCAACCAGTTCGGCCGCGCTCCGCCTACTGCGGGAGGGTCTTCCAGCAAGGTCGAGTTGGGAAGGAGGCTACGGCAGCACTCGGGCGTCCAGATGCGGCTCGGTCGCTCGCAGACCGGGAACGCAGTGCGCGATAGCGAGGTCGCACGCTTGGCGCACCATTCTCGCAGCCGCTTCTTCGCATGGAAACTGCTGCTTTATGCCGATCGTGGACAGGGCCGCGAGATAGAAAGCATCAGATCTCCATCTAGGCGGTGGGCAGCATGCCGCCATCCAGCCGCAGGTTGGACCCGGTTATGTACCCGGCCCTGGGGCTTACCAGGAACGCAATTGCATCGGCGATCTCCTCCAATGTCCCAACCCGGCCCAGTGGCACCTGTGCAAATATTGGCAACACCGTCTGCTCGATTTCGTCCCAGGGCGCATCCTCGGCGATACCGTTGGCGAGCGCTACCGTTCGAAATCCGGTTTCGAGACTGATGCTACGAATGGTTCCGGGCGATACGGTGTTGACGGTAATGCCGTCGAGCGCGACAGCCTTTGCCATTGATGCGGTCATCGCAATCATGGCTGCCTTCGCCGCCGAATAATCGGGCCTCGCGGCGGGCGGCATCATGCCGGCCAGACTGGAGATGTTGATGACCCGTCCCCATTTAGTCGCTCGCATATGCGGCAGCAACAATGACGTCACCCGCACCGCTGCCAGCACGTTGCGATCGAAGGAGGATGCCCAGGTGGCCGCATGTGTCGTCGACTAGTCCTCGGCTCCGCCCGAGCCGCCCGCATTATTGACCACGATATCGATCGGACCGACCAGGGCCTGAGCTTCGGCCACGAGGCGCTCAACGTCGGCGTCCAGCGTCAGATCGCCGACAACCGCATGGGCACGCCCACCATCGGCGACGATTTCCTTGGCGACCTGCTCCGCCTTGAAGCGGTCACGCCCATGCACGATGACGATAGCCTTCTCCCGAGCGAGCCCGCGGGCCACAGCTTCGCCGATACCCTTGCTGCTCCCGGTGATGAGTGCGGTCTTGCCGTCTAGTTTCAAATCCATGCCCTGGCACCTATCTTGAGGTCTCAGCGCATAGATCGGACTTGCGGATGGCCCAGGCAATTACGCACTTAAAAGTGCCTACTCGGCATCAGGACCGGTCGGAGTGCCTGGGGCCGGACGGCTCAGCGGCTCAGGTCATCAGAGTGCTGGCCATGGTCAGCGGGCGCTGGAAACTGCCCATCCTGTTCCGTCTTTATGAGCAGCCGAAACTGCGAAACGCCGAACTCAAACGAGACATGCCGAACGTCTCGCAGAAGATGTTGACGCAACATTTGCGGGAACTGGAGGAAGACGGATTGATCAGCCGATTGGATTTCGGTGAGCCGCGGCCTCGCGTTGAATACAGCCTCACGCCTGGTGGACTGGCGCTCATACCCGTGCTGGCGGCGGCCAAGCGATTCTCGGAAAGCCATCAGAGCAGCCGGCTGTAGTTCCAGAGTTGATGTCTTCCTCGCTGCCGTCTGCATCGCTGCTACCGAAAGAAGCTGAAAATCCAGCAGTTATCGGACATCGCTCCCGTCTGGATATCGCCTCGCTGGTGCTGTATAGGACCTTCCGTCTATCCTCAGGGGGTTGGCAGCCAAGGGGATCAGCACCGTGCGGGTGTGGTGGAACTGGTAGACGCGCCGGACTCAAAATCCGGTTCCGAAAGGAGTGTCGGTTCGATTCCGACCACCCGCACCACCTCTTCAACAGTTGCAGGGCTCGTCAGAGAGCCTTCTCTCCGACTTTATGTTCGCGAAGTCGGTTGAAAGGGTCAGAGCCTCCGAGTCGGGCGTTTGCCATTCGGGCGGCCGCCTTCCCGTGAAGAACAGACTGGCTTCCAAACTCGACCGGCAGTTCTTCCAGCGCGACAAGTGTCAGAATTGCACCCGCGCATGTCACGAACCGCCGATCGGCGGCTGGGTGTCGGTATGGAGCCTTGCCTGATACCGAATCAAGAGCCTCCCGGCTGGGCTCTGGCCGGCATGTTTTGGACGAGCGGCCCGCAGCGCAGGCCGGCGGCGAGGCGATGCCACGCCCCCCTTCGGCGCCTGCGCACCACCTCTCGGCCGCACTCGGCGCGCGGTCGGTCATCGCACCGTTGCCGGCGCCGAACAGCCGCATTGGAAACGACACTCGGCCCGGCTACCCGGCCCGGTCCGCTACTCCATCACGCCCGCGGCGCGCGCGACCTTCTTGATGTGGGCGAGGCCGCGGCGATAGCCCTCCACGTCGAAATGCTCGAGCATCAGCGGAACCTCGCCGCTGAGACCGGCAATCGCTGTCACATAAGCGGTGTAGTCGAGATTGCCCTCGCCCGGCACGACCTCATCGAGATGGAACGAGATCCGCCCCGGGCCGCCCTTCATCACGAGATCCTTGGCATGGCACGAAACGATCCACGGCCCCAGCAGGGCGAAGGCATCGCGGATCATCTTGCCGGTATTGAAATAGAGCCGTGGCGTGATGATCAGGTTGGCGGCGTCGATATGGGCCCCGAACTGCGGCCGGTCGATCGCCTTCAGCAGCTTCAGATAGTTCTCGGGCGTATCGGTCACCAGCCAGGGGACCATCTCGAGCGAGAAACGGGTGCGCTTCGGCTTGACGGCGTCGATGACATAACGGGCGGTATCGACTGCGCGCTGGAAGCCCGCCTCGCTCTGGTTATCCGGATGAGGGCCATAGTCGTAGTTGTCGCTGAGCTGCCAGGGATCCCCGGGATGCCCGACTGTGCCGTGAAACGCGACGCAGGCGCGCGCGCCCAGCTCGTCGGCCAGCGCCAGCTGGTGCACGGCATAGTCGAGATTGGCCTTCCGCTTGTCCTCGTCATGGGCGATGAGGTTCTTCCAGGCGCCGCCCTCGGCGAAGATCACGTCGGCGGCGGCGGCCGCATCGACGAGCCCTGCGATCTCCTCGCGGCTGTCGAGACTGATATTCGGCATGTAGGCGGCGTTGTAGCCGAACTCCACATGCGCACGGATATAGGCGTCCGGGTCGCCCTTGTATTCGATGCCGTAGCCGCCGAGCCTGAAGGTCATGTCAGTTTCCTTGCTTGATCTGCAACCGGCGCCGCCGCGTCGCGCGGCAGCGCCTCCCATCCTCAACCGTGGTCAGCGCGGCTCGGCCGCGCCCGGATAGAGCAGCACCTTGCCGCAGTTGCAGGATTCCTGCAGCGCGAAGGCGCTCGCCACATCCGACATCGGGAAGCGGTGCGTAATCAGCTTGTCGAGCAGCGGGCGCGCCTCGCGCACGCGCTGCATCATCTCCGCGCCATGCGCCTCGTGGTTCCAGTGCCAGCAGCCGAAGATATCGACACCCTTGCCGGTGATGCGGTTCACCGGAAGCGAGCCGCTCCACGTCACGAAGGAGAGCCGGCCCCGCGCCCGCACAAGCTCCAGCACCACGGGCGGGGCCGCCTCGTTGTTGCTGGTGTCGAGCGCGGCATCGGCGCCATATCCGCCGGTGGCGGCGCGCACCTGCTCGATCAGGTCCGGCGCCCGCGGGTCGATCACCAGCTCGGCGCCCAGTTCCCGGGCCAGCTCGGCCCGATAGGGCTGCAATTCAAGCGCGATGACGCGGGCACCGATGGTTCGGGCATTGACGATCGCCCCGAGCCCGACGGCGCCGCAGCCGGAGATCAGCACCGTCTCGCCCGCCGTCACCTGCATGCGCTTCATCGCCGTGAAGCTCGGCCCGAGACCGCAGATCGCCATTGCGGCGTGATGCGTCTCGATATCGTCGGGCACGAGTTCCAGCAGATAGTCGGGCTTCAGCAGATAGTCGGAATAACAGCCGATGCCGCTGCCGGAGCTGGTCTCGGCCAGCAGGTTTCGCTGTTCCGTGCAGTGGATATGTTCGCCCGACCGGCAGGCCGGGCAGATGCCGCAACCGGCATGCGGCATCACCACGACGCGGTCTCCCGCCTTCAGCCGCTTGGACTGCGCGGCGTCGACGACGACGCCGACGGCCTCGTGGCCTAGCTCATGCGACTGTTTTCCAGCCCGCCACGATTGCCACTCGGTGCACATCGGTGCCACCAGGACCTGGATCTTGACGATGTCGCCCGCAGCCTGGGGCTCGGGCTGCTGCGACAGCTGCGCCTCGCGCGGCCCAAAGATCTCTACGCTGAGAATTTTCTGAACTCCTGATGATGCCGGCACGAAATCGGGGGGATCAACCCTTGAGCGCGCCCAGGGAGAAGCCGGTCTGAAGATGCTTCCTGAACGCAAGATAGAGGATGAGCAGTGGCAAGCTGGCGATCACGACGGCCGCGAAAAGGAAGCCGAAATTGAACGAGAGCTGCCCCTTGAGCAGGCTGAGGCCCACTTGTACCGTCCGGATCGACGAGTCCGACGACATCATGTAGACGAGAACATATTCGACCCAGCAGGCATGAAATGTAAAAATCGCGATCGTCGTTATGATCGGCCGCGACATTGGCAGAACAATCAGCCTGTAGACCTGAAGATAGTTCGCACCATCTATCTTGGCGGCCTCGATGACTTCATTGGGAATTGACCGCACGAATGAAGCGGCGAGATAGACGGCGAAGGATATGTTGAACGCCACATAGGGAATGAGGATGCCGAGATAGGTATTCGTCAGCCCGAGATAGTTGGCGGCGATGAAGAGCGGCACGATGGAAGACGAGATCGTGACGAGCAGGCCAAGCCCGATGAAGGAGAACCAGAGCCGCGTCCATCGCGACGGAATCTTCGTGAAGGCAAAGGCCGCCGAGAGCGACAGCAGCACGACCACAACCGTCGTCACGACGCAGAAGATGAGGCTGTTGACGAAGAGATGGCCGAACTCGCCAAGCTGCCAGGCCTGGACATAATTGCGGACGGTCCAGTTGACCGGCAGCGCCACCATATTGGCGACGATTTCCTGCTCCGGCTTGAACGACGTATAGCCAAGCCAGATCAGCGGGAACAAGGTGAAGACTGTGAAGAAGGCCAGGACGACATAGGAAACGATGGTAAAGGGCAAGGGCACGCGGGCGCGGCCAGATTTCCATTCGTGATCCGCCATGTCACGTCGCTCCCTGTTCAAAGCGGCGCGAGAAGCGGGCGGCGATCGATGACAGGATCAGGATCATGAACACGCTGAGCAGGATCACGACGATGGCGATCGCGCTGCCGAAGCCGTATTTATAGAACGAGAACGTGTTCTGGATCATGTAGAGGCCGAGTACATTGCTGTAATAACTCGGACCGCCATTTGTCATGATCCACAGGATCTCGAAGCTCTTCAGGCTTCCGGCCACCGCATAGATCGCCGAGGTCAGGAAGACCGGGATCTGTTGCGGCACAATGAGCGATTTCAGGATGTTCCACTCGCTCGCGCCATCGAGAACGGCCGCCTCGAGCATTTCGGGGCTGGTCTTCTGCAGGTTGGCGAGGAAGATGATGAAATAGATGCCCGTATACATCCACAGCAGCACGATCAGATAGGGGATGATCGCGGTGTTCTTGGTGTTGAAGATGGTCAGCGAGAACATCGGGTTGCCGGTCGCACGGCCGATCATCTCCGCCACGAGCCCGCTCGGTGCAAAGACGACGCCGAACAGCAGTGCAACCACCACGGGGCTCATCAGGGCAGGAAAGAAGATCACCGCCTCGAAGAAACCAGAATGCCGGACCAGCCGCCGGTAGATGACATAGGCAAGGAAAAAGCCGAGCGGGATCTGACCGATCAGCGAGACCAGCACGACGAGGCCATTGTTGCGCAGGCCCCACCAGAAGATCGGATCGGAGAACATCACGACGTAATTGGTGAAGCCGACGAAATTCGGCACACCCATGCCGGCCCAGTCCGTGAAGCTCAGCACGAGGCTGTACAGCACCGGCACGACGATCACGAGGCCGTAGATGACGATGGCCGGTCCTGCGAGCAGCGCGTAGCTGGCGCGGTTGGATCTGGCTGCGAGAACCACTTCAGTCTCCCTTGCCGACCTCTATCGCCGGCTCCCGGGTGTCGCGTGAAATCGGGGCCAGCGCCGATTGGGGTCGGCGCTGGCCGGCAGCCGCAAGGGGGAGGAACCGTCGCGGCCGCTCGCTGTGCCGATGGGCTTATTTGGCCTTCCGGTTGCTGTCGTTCGCAGCCACCCAGGCCTCATATTTGGCCGCGAGGTCCTGCGGCGTGACGGAGCCGAGGACGAGCTCCTGCAAGCCGGCATTGATGACCTGCGTCACGCCCTCGGCATCGAGACGATCGTCGAGCACAGGAAGCACATCCTTGATCGACGAGGAGAAGGCATAGCTCGACTTCGCCAGCGGGTCGGTCAGCATGTCGGAAATACCGACATCGGACGTATAGATCGGCAGCATTCCGTATTTGACGTCGATGTCCTTGTTGGACGGATCGAGATTGAACTTGATCCACTTCCAGGCGGCCTCCGCCTTGTCGTCGTCGAGCTTAGCCGACATGCCGAAGCCGGTCGCCGGCTGGCCGGAGGACGAATCGACGCCGGCAAGCGCAGCACCCGCCACGGCCGGAAGCGGATGCATCTCGACGGCATCCTTCATGTCAGCCGGCAGAGCCGAAGTGAGGTTCACCACCTCCCAGATTCCGCCGATCAAATAGACGCTGCGACCGCTGACGAAGGTCGACAGCGCCTGCTCGCGCGTCGTCGACGGCTCGCTGACATCGATGAAACCGGCATCGACCATGTCCCGGATCTTCTGAAGTGCGTTCACGAAGGGCGGATCGGTGAAGCCGGCGCCGTCCTTGCCCGCAAGCGCATTTGCAAACCATTCCGGCGTGCCAAGGCGGCCCACCAGGACGGAGAGCAGGCAGGACTGCAGCACCCAGTTCGACTGATCGCCGAATACCGCCGGCCGATAACCGGCCTCACGAATGGCCTTGGACTGGCCCATCAGTTCCTCGAGCGTCGCCGGGTACTTGAGCCCGAGCTGGTCGAGAAGCTTGCGGTTCACATAGACGACATTGGTGAAATTCACATAGGGGACGCCGATCTCGTAGACATCGCCCGACGGAGCCTGCGCCTGTGTGAAGACGGGGCGCAGCATCTTGTCGACGCCATCGCGCTGGATGAACGGGCGCAGATCCTTGGCATAGCCGCGATTGGTCAGATAGCCGGTGCGCTTGCCGGGCCAAAGGGTCAGGACGTCTGGCAGGTTGCCGGAGATCGCCAGCGCCTGCATCTTGTTGTGATAAGCGTCGTGATCGAGATAATCGAAGTTGATCGTGATATCGGGATTGGCTGCGTGGAACCGTTCATAGGTTTCCTGAAGGCGGCCATAGTCCGGGTCGATCTTCGTGTAAGGAACGATCGCCGACAGCGTGACATCTGCATAGGCCAATGCTGTCGAACCGAAGCTCAAAGCTGCGGCGACTGCCATGGTCGATACGCGGCAGGCCAGCCTGCCAAGCGGGAACGTTTTCCCAAGCGGGGAATTCATTGTTATCTCCTCTCAAATTGGCGTTTCGCCCGAATTCAGACCGAATTGTTCTGCCCCCGAAGCGGGCCGGCCTGCCTAGCAACGGGATTCGAAAGTCAAAAGCTGGTTGCTGATGGCGCGACCCTTCCGGTCACGGCCCTCCATGCGCCCGCCCGGCAGCGCAAACGTCAGCGCAGGCCAAGGCAGCGACCGTGATCGATCCTCTCCTCTCCTTCCGGCTTAGTTCTCCCCACCCCGGCGGATGCGCATCTTCACGCGATCCGTAACGTTAAGAATGCGAGTTCTGAAACAGTTGTCAATCGCAAATTGTCAGAGATGCGCCCTTTAATGCGCATTGCTGCCGGCGCGATCCCAAACGTTACGGATCAGAGTTCAGGGCTTGAGGATATGGCTGCCATGGTCGATGAAGTCGGCCTGGACGACCTGACGCAGCCCAGCATAATCCTCGCCATCGATCGCGCGCACGAGCATGTCGGCCAGAAGGTCCGCGATCTCGAAATGCGAATAATAGAACGCGCTAGTTGGCGGGCTGAGGAAGTCGTGCAGCCGGGCACCGCCATAGGTGACAACGCCGAAATCCTTGCCGATCTGGCGCCCCGCCTGGTGCATGGTGGTGATGAAGCCGAGGCCGGCCTCGTCGGACGCCACGAAAGCGCCCGTCGCCTCCGGGTGTCGGCGCAGCACGTCGCGCGCCATCTCGACACCGCTTTGCGGCGTGGTCGCCGAGAAATGGATGAGTTCGTCCGGCACCGTGATGTTGCGGGCGTTGAAAGTCTTCGTCCATCCTTTGACGAACTGCAGGCTGTAGCTGAACTGGCTCGAGGGCGCGAACAGAAGCGGCGCCGGATGACCGTTGTCGAGCAGCAGCCGCGCCGCCTCGGCCCCGATCTGCTCATGGTCGAGATCAACATGGGGATGAGGACTGAGCAGTTCCGTTCGCCCGAAAGTGACGAAGGGCACGCCGACTTCGAGCAGATATTTGACGCGATCGTCCTGCGGCCTCGTATGGGTGATGATGACGCCGTCGACCGAGCCCTCGCGGACAAGATTGCGGACGATCTCGACCGGATCGTCATGCTCGAGATGTGGCACAATGCCGGTGCGATAGCCCCGCGCCTTCATCGCGGTCGAGACGCCGACAAGCAGCGAGGCCGTCACGATGTTGAGCTGGTCCTGCCGCTCGAACGAGAGCACCATGGCCACGGATTGCGAGCGCCCCGTGCGCAGGTTCACGCCGCCCATATTGGGTCGGTAGCCGAGCATCTCGGCCGCGCGCTTCACGCGGTCGATTGTCTCGGCATTCACTTCCGGGCCATCCTTGAGGGCGCGGCTGACGGTCGTGGCAGAAATCCCCAGATGCTTTGCCACCGTATGCAGCGTGGTTCTGCGACTGCGCTTGTTCATGTGGAGGCACCGGCGGGCAAGGGGCGGATCGGCAGCGTCGTTCGGCGTGAGCACTGCTCCCGCCTGCTGCCGGTTTCGCCCAATCAGCCGGAATATACAATCGGTGACCGCCGATCGGCCTCGAAATCGCACCGGCCACGGCTCTGGCGGGACCGAATCCCGGGTAAGCCGCCCCTCCGGTGCTCCCGAGGCCCCTTCAACGCCTGAAGCGCCGCCGCTTCAGCATATAGGCATCAACCGCCAGCGCGCAGAGCAGGACCATGCCCTTCACCACCATCTGCAGGAACGACGAGACGTTCAGGATGCTCATGCCATTGTCGATCGTGGCGAGCAGGACCGCGCCGGCAATGGCTCTCCCCACCGTGCCGACGCCGCCGCGCAGCGATGTCCCGCCGATAACGGCGCCTGCAATGGCGTCGAGTTCGAGGAAGAGGCCCGAGCTCGCGGTGGCGGCGCCGAGGCGGGCCGTGATCAGGACGGCCGAGACGCCGTAGAGAAAGCCCATGAGCACGAAGCCGAGGAAGAGCTGGCGGCCGAGCGCGATGCCAGCCAGCACGGAGGCCTCCCGGTTGGAGCCCACGAGATAGGCGTTGCGGCCGAATTTCGTTCGCATCATCAAGACGGAGAGGACCAGCCCGACCGCCGCCACCCAGACGAGCGCCATCGGGATGCCCAGAAAGCCTCCAAAGGCCCAGGCGAGGATCGCCGTCGCAAGCAGCAGAACGCCGAGGCGCACAAGCGTCTGCACCAGATCAGCATTCCCGGCGCGCGCCCGACGCCAGTGCCCGCGCAAGATGAAGGCAGCGGCCACGACCAGAACCACAGCAAGGATCGCCATCGAGACGGGCTTCGGGATGAAGCCTTCGCTGAGAAAGCTGAACGACTTCGTGACCGGCGAGATCGTTTGCGCGTTGCTTGCCCAATAGCCGATGCCGCGAAAGGCGAGCAGGCCCGAAAGCGTCACGACGAAGGATGGCACGGAGATGCCCACCACCCAGACGCCTTGCCATGCGCCCAGCGCCATGCCAACCGCCAGCGTCGCCGCAACGGTGAGCCCGGTGCCGACGCCGTAATAGCTCTGCAATCCCGCCGCGACCACGCTGCACAGATAGACTGCGCTGCCGATCGACAGGTCGATCTCGCCCATGATGATCAGGATGGAGACGCCGGAGGCGGCGACGGCCACGATCGACGCCTGGCGCAGCAGCAGCGAGACATTGCGGGGGCTGAAGAAGATGCCGTTCGAGGCGATGTTGAAATAGACCACCAGCAGCACGAAAACCACCAGCAGCGACAGTGTCCGCGTGTCGCCGATACGCCCGAGGAGCGAGGCCCTGCCGCTCCGGTCTGCGGTGGAGGGTGCAAGCCGCGCGGCGGCGGCCTTCGGCGATGTTTGGTCGCTCATGTCAATCTCCCCTGCCGGTAGCGGCGGCCATCAGGGCATGTCGCGACGCCCCCTGTTCGAAGGAGCCGTTGAGCCGGCCCTTGTACATCACCAGAATTCGATCGCATTCGTCCGCAACCTCGTTCAGATCGCTGGAGATCATCAGGATTGCGTGTCCCTCGTCGGCCATTTCGCGAATGATCCGATAGATCTCGAAGCGCGCGCCGACATCGACGCCCAGCGTCGGTTCGTCGAGGATGAGCACCCGCGGATCGATGGCCAGCCAGCGCGCCAGCAGGATCTTCTGCTGGTTGCCGCCGCTGAAGGCCTCGACCGGGAAATCGAGACGCGGCGGCCTGACATCCAGCTTCGTCGCGAGCGCCGCATTGCGACTTCGTTCCTTGGATGGATCGATAAAGACCCGGCCGCTCACGCCGTCGAGGCTCGCGGCGCTGATATTCGAAAGCACCGTCTGGCCCTCGATCAGGCCCGTCTGCTTGCGGTCTTCCGTCAGCATGCCGATACCGCGGTCAATCGCCTCACGCGGCGACCGCGGCCATCCGCTGCGGCCGTCGATCTGCAATTCACCTTCGACCGATCCCTCCCAAGCGCCGAAGATCGCCTGTGCCAGCTCGGTTCGGCCGGCGCCGACCAGGCCGAACAGCCCGAGAATCTCGCCTCGCCTGAGCTCGAGATCGACATTGTCGACGCGCACGCGCTCGGTATTGGTCGGATCGCGCAGCCGCGCGTTCCGAAGCGACAACGCGACACCGGCGCCGGGTTTCGGCGCGCGCTTCTCGGCCCGCTCGGGATCGCGTCCGATCATCGCGCGCACGATCTCGGCACGGTTGCCCTGCGCGGTGTCGAGGCGCTCGACCACGCTGCCGTTGCGCATGACGACGACACGGTCGGCAATCCGCTCGATCTCGTCCAACCGATGCGAGATATAGAGGCATCCGACGCCCTCGGCCTTGATGCGCCTGACATGGACGAACAGCTGTTCCGCCTCCTGGTCGGTCAGCGCCGCCGTCGGCTCATCGAGGATCATCAATCGCGCCGACTTGGCGAGCGCCGCCGCGATCGTCACCAGCCGCTGCTCGGACGGGCTCAGCATCGCGGCGGGGGCTTCCGGCCGGATCTCGATGCCGAAAAAGCGCAGCCGCTCCAGAGCGAGCGCGCGCAGCTGCTCATCGTCAACGAAGCCGAACCGGCCGGGCAGCCGCCCCATGAACATGTTCTCGGCAACACTGAGCCGCGGTGCAATGTGCAGCTCCTGCGGCACCAACACGATGCCGGCCGCCTCGGCGTCGCGGACAGTGCGGAAGTCGCGCCGCTGTCCATCGACGACCACGGTGCCGTCAAACGTCCCGGCAGCATAGATTCCGGACACGATCTTCATCAGCGTCGACTTGCCGGCGCCGTTCTCCCCGACCAGCCCCACCACCTCGCCGGGCCTTACGACGAGATCGACATCCTTCACCGCCAATACGCCGGCAAAGGACTTGCTGATGTTGCTCATTGCCAGAATCGGCGTGGGGAGGTCGGCCGTGCCATCTCCCACCGGGGGGAGATCGCGGGTCAAGGGATCGATAGACATCTGGAGTGCCTCACTGCGATCATGACGGGCACTGGGATGCGCCGGGCGGGCAGGCCCGCCCGGCGCATCACAGCCAGGCTGCGTCGCGCGTGCGCCTATTTGCAGGCGTCCGGATTGTCCGGCCAGACCTCGCTGATTTCAGCCCAGCCCTTCGGAGCGAGCTTGGTGACGAATTCGCAGAGATTGTCCTTGTTCACCTCCGAGACCGCTACCTGATAGGCGGGATAGGGGCCGGCGCCATCATCGACCATCACGGTCGGCATGTCGGGCTTCTGGCCAAGCGCCAGCGCCACCGCGGCATCGATTGCCGCCTTGTCCTGCGTGGCGAGATCGCTCCAGACGGTCATGGTCTGTGCCCCGTCGGCGATCAGCTGCAGGCTCGCCGCTTCGGCATCGAGACCGGAGATGAACACCTTGCCTTCGAGGTTGCGGCCGCGCACGGCCTGGGCGACGCCGGTCGCCATGCCGTCATTCGACACCACGAACGCGTCGACCTTGTCGCTCTGGGCGCTCAGGACGTTTTCGGCGACGGATTGCGCGGTCTTCGGATCCCAGTTGGTCGTGTACTGGTCGTAGACGATCTTGATGTCCTTGTTCGTCCCCAGCACCTTGGCATAGGCGTCGGCGATCGAATGGGCGACATTGTTGGCCGGATCGCCCTTGATCAGGGCATACGTGCCTTTCGGCGAGAACTTCAGAGCCGCATTCGCTTGCACCACGCCGACCTGATAGTTGTCGCGCGTCACCTTGAAATCGAGCTTGGCGCCGGGAATGTCCACGTCATAGCTGATGACCGGGACATTCTGCTGATGCGCCTCATCCACCAGCTTCGCCGCCGCGGCGGCGTCGACCGGAACCATGATGATCGCATCGACATTCTGGCTGAGCAGGTTCTCGAACTGCGAGGCCTGGTCGGTCGGGCTGTCATTCGCCCATTGGAAGATCAGCTTCACGCCGAGCCGATCCGCCTCGGCCTGCATCTGCGCCTCGTCGAGCGCCCAGCGGCGTTGCGCGCGCGTCTTCATCGACAAGCCGATGACGACATCCTTGACCTCCTTGGCCAGCGCCGGCGCGGGCACCGCACCAAGGAGACCGAGCGCGAAGATGGCGGCCGTGCTGCCAAGGGCCAGCCGCCGGATGGTCAACCGGCTGCTGCCGGTCTTTGAAAAGCCGAACATCATTCCATTCCTCCCTGAGTTATTCATTCTACCTCTCCTCCGAACGCCCCTCGTCAGACGAGCGCTTCAACTCCCCGGTCGAGACCGTTGATGGAATCCCTCTCCCGCTCAGGCGAAATGCCCCGGCTTCGTCGCGGCGGCGATGGGCTCCGGCCGCGCGGCGCGGCTCTTGATGGCGATCGCCTGCCCCTGCGATCGCTCCAGCGCCGTCATGATCTCGAGCGCGTGCAGCGCCAGTTCGGCCGAGACGCGGTGCGGCCTTCCGGATCGATAGGCGTCGACCATTTCCGCGGCCCCGAGGCCGCGCAGGCCGAGACGGCCGGGAACGCCTTCGACATAGGGATGATCGACGGGGCAGTGCTGCCAACCGGCACCGCCGCGCCGGAAGATCTCGACGTCGCCTGTGAACATGTTCGGATCGGGCGTGATCATCGAGCCTTCCGACCCGTAGATCTCGATCTGGTTATGCTTGTGGGCGACGATGTCGAAACTGGCGATGATCGTGACCGTCGTGCCGTTTTCAAACTCGATCACGCCGGTCGTATGCGTGGGTACGTCGACCTTGATGATCTCGCCGCGCCGCGGCTCGCTGAGGACCGGGCGCTCGGCGCGGGTCCGCTTGGCCATGCCGACGACACGCGTCGCCGAGCCGAACAGCGCGATCAGGTTGGTGACATAATACGGCCCGACATCCAGCATCGGCCCGCCGCCGCGCGCATAGAAGAAGGCCGGGTTGGGATGCCAATGCTCGTGACCCGGCTTCAGCAGCAGGGCAGTGGCGGCGACAGGCTGGCCGATCGCGCCCTCGTCCAGAAGCCGGCGCGTCAGCTGGTGGCCACCGCCGAGAAACGTATCCGGCGCGCAGCCAAGGCGAAGCCCGCTGCGGCTGGCGATCGCCACCAGCTCCTCGGCCTCCTCCATGGTGATGCCGAGCGGCTTCTCAGAATAGACATGCTTGCCGGCCAGCAGCGCCTTCCGGCTGATCGCCGCATGCGCAACCGGCGTCGTGAGGTTGATGACGAGTTCGATCTCCGGATCGTCGATCAGCGCGTCGAGCCCGACGGCATCGATGCCGAATTCGCCCGCAAGCCCTGCCGCCGCGGCGCCGTTCAGATCGGTGACAGCCTTGACGCGAACGAAGTCGAACATGTGCAGCGTGGCGACATAGGTGGCCGAGATATTGCCGGTGCCGACGATGCCGACCTGCACGGGTCTTTCCGAATGCGTCATGTCCCGCCTTTCCTGATATCGCGTGCGGCGTCGGAATCGCGCCCCGCCGAGGGGCGCCAACGTGACGGCGCCTTGCCCTGCCCGCTCCCCGCCGACCATCGCCGGAACCGCGAGCCATGAATTCGTAACGTTACAAATCCCTCTCTCGATCATCCTGTCAAGAGCGAAGCGTATGACCGTTTATCAATGATTTTCGTCGCCTTCGAAACGAAATGCCGCTCCAGCGCGCCAAACGCAACGTTACGATTTTTGCTGCATCGCGGTGGCTGTTTGGACAAGTCCGCCAGCCGGCTCGCAAAAGTCGCCGCGTGCGACGCACAAAGTGCGGCCGCCAACGGGCCGACCGGGCCCTGCGCGAAGTGACCGCTGCATCGGAGACGGGTTGGCGGGTCGTAGGCTAGGCGACCTTGCCGGGACGTCGGTCCGGCAGCACGCCCGGCGCCAAATGGCTCTGGTGGTCGACGAACACGGCCTCGGCGACCTCGCCGAGCCCCACGGCCGATTCGCCCTGGATCGACCGCATCAACAGGGCCGCCAGCCGCTCGCCCGTTTCGAAATTGGAATGAATGAACGCGCTGAGCGGCGGTGTGACGAAGCCATGCAGCTGCGTGCCACCATAGGTCACGATCCCGAAGTCACGTCCGACCACGCAGCCGGCGGCATAGAGGCCCGCCACGACGCCCATGGCCGACTCTTCGCCAGCGATGAAGGCTCCGGTCGCTGCCAGTTCGGGTCGTAGCAGCAAGCCAGCGACGTCGCGGCCGCTGTTTGGCGTCACGGCCGAAAAGAAGACGTGGCTTTCGCTGTAGTCGCGGTTCGCGTCGAAGTGTGCCGCCCGCCATCCGCGCAGGAACTGCTGGCTGTAGGTCTGCTGCCGGGGTGGCGCGACCAGGATCGGCTGCCGATGACCGGCGTCGAACAAGAGCTTCGCGGCGCGGTAGCCGATCGATTCATGATCGATATCGAAAAAGGGATGCGGCGTGAACAGCTCGGTCCGTCCGAAGGTCACGAATGGAAAGCCAACCTCGAGCAGATACCGGACCCGCTCATCCTGGGGCAGCGTGTTCTTGATGATGATGCCGTCGACCGACTTTTCGCGGACGATGTCCTGCACGGCCCTGAGCGCGCTGGTCTTCTCAAGGACGGGAACAACGGTCGTCCGATAGGAAACCCCGGTCAGATAGGCGGATACGCCTTCGATCAGCGCGCCGCCCAGATTGTTGATTTCGCCGGATCGTTCGAGCGGCAGAAAGACGCCGACGGCATGCGTCCGCCCCGTCCGCAGGTTGATGCCCGCCAGATGCGGCCGATAGCCGAGCGCCTCGGCCGCCGAGGCGACCTTTTCGCGCGTTGCAAGCTGAACCTCCGGGCCATTCTTGAGCGCTCGCGACACCGTGGTCACCGATAGGCCGAGATGGCGGGCAACCGTCCGCAGCGTCACTTTCGACGCCGGGTCACCGGCTGTCTGCTGCGCCGGACCAGCGGCCGGATTGGACAGGCCGCCAGCATTTCGATTCTTGCTCATGTCCCGTCCCAGGAGCGATTGATCATGCGCCGCGATGGAAAGCGACCGCGACACGGATGCGCTCGATGCCGCCCTGCATCCCGGATCCAGATCACCGCGTGGCTTCATCATGGGCAGGACCGCCGCCGGCCACAAGGGGCTCCTCGACTTGACAGCCCTCGGCCAGCCGATATTTGTAACGTTACGATTTTGGCAGCTGGATCGTGATGACGTGACAAGAGACGGCCGGGCCGACATGCCTCCAATCGTGGATCCGCATCATCACCTGCAGGATCTCGACATGTTCTGCTATCCGTGGCTCTCCCCCGCGATCGCGCCACCGGCGATCTTCGGTGACGGCTTCGCGCGGTTGCGGCGGAGCTATGGGATCGCGGACTATCTGGCGGAATTCGGCGGCCTCGACGTCGTCAAATCGGTTCACATCCAGAACGGCTGCCTGCCGGAGCAAGCCATCGCGGAGACGCGCTGGCTGCAGGCCATCGCCGACCGACATGGCTTCCCGCACGGCATCGTGGCGCATGTGGCGCTGCAGCACGAGAGCGCCGACGAGCAGCTGGCGGAGCATTGCCGCAGCGCCAACATGCGCGGCATCCGCCAGATCCTCAACGCGCATCCTGATCCGGCGCTCGGCTTCATCGCCGAGCGTGATCTGATGGCGAATGCCGCCTGGCGCCGCGGCTTCGCGGCCCTCGCGCGGCGGGGCCTGAGCTTCGATCTGCAGATCTATCCCCACCAGATGGCGGAAGCGCTCGAAGTCGCCCGCGCCTTCCCCGGAACCTCGATCATCCTCGACCACGCCGGAATGCCGCTGCGCCGCGATCGCGACGAGATTGATCGATGGCGCGGGGCGATGACGGATCTTGCCGCTGCCGACAATGTCGCGGTCAAGATCTCCGGCCTGGCGCTTGGCCAGGGCGGCTGGTCGGCCGAGACCATCCGCCCGATCGCGCTGGCGACGATCGAGATCTTCGGCATCGACCGCTGCATGTTCGCCAGCAATTTCCCTGTTGACGGCCTGTTCTCCTCATATCGCGCCCTGTTCGACGCGTTCGGCGCCGTCACGCAGGAGCTGACGGCCGGTGAACGCGCCGCGCTCTTCTCGAAGAACGCCGAACGCCTCTATCGCATCTGAGCGCCGCACGCGACCAGCCAACCGAAGCCGACAGGATCCCACCCATGACTGCCTTGCCGAAACGTCACCTCGGACCGGTCGCGGTCACCTCGCTCGGGCTTGGCACCGGCGCGCTCGGCGGTTTCGGCCGCGCCTTCAGCTATGATGAATTCGAGCGGGTGGTGCTTGAGGCCTTCGATGACGGCATCCGCCATTTCGACACCGCGCCGATGTATGGCTACGGCAAGTCCGAGCACTATCTGGGGCATGTTCTGCGCGTGCACGGGCTGCGCGACGAGGTCACCCTCAGCACGAAGGCCGGGCGGATCCTGCGGCCCGCCGCCCCATCGGCCGGCACCGGCGCCGAGCGCATCGCCTGGGTCGACAGCCTGCCTTTCCGTGACCGGTTCGACTATTCTTATGACGGCATCATGCGGTCGTTCGAGGACAGTCAGCAGCGACTAGGGCTGGATGTGATCGACATCCTGTTCGTGCATGATCTCGGGCGTGCCTGGCATCAGGAAGCCGGCGATTTCCATCTCGGGCAGATGCGCAGCGGCGGGTACCGGGCACTGGACGCGCTCCGCGCCGGCGGCGCCATCGCGGCGGTCGGCCTCGGCGTCAACGAGACGGAGTCCGTGCTGACGGTTTCGAGCGAGTTCAAGCTCGATTGCGCCTTGATCGCAGGACGCTACTCGCTGCTCAACCATGCCCCGATGCACGATGCCTTCCCCGCGCTGCAGGAAAGGGGTGTCGGCATCGTCGCCGCCGGTATCTTCAATTCCGGCATCCTGGCGGCCGGAGCCCGGAACGGCACCGGCAACTACGATTACGCGCGGGCACCCGAAACCATCGTGCGACAGGTGCGCCGGATCGAGGCCGTCTGCGAGGAGTTCGGCGTGCCTCTGGCGACCGCCGCCATCCAGTTTGTCCATGCCCATCCGTCCGTCACATCTGTTCTCATCGGCGCTGAATCGGTCGCCGAGGTTCGGCAGAACGTCGCCGCCCTTGATGCCGCCATACCGGAGGCGTTCTGGGATGCTCTCAGGACTGCCGAGCTGATTCCGGCCGATGCGCCGACGCCATCGTCCTCGCTGTGACGGGAACATTACTTCGTTCCGGTTGCAGTCACGTCTTCACGCCGATGTTCTCGCCCCCGCAACCCAGGTCTCGCTGACCTTGATTGCTGAGATCTGCTCGGGGGCCGTCGTGTATGGATCGCTCTCGAGAAGGGTCAAGTCTGCCTCCTTGCCCGTCTCCAGCGTACCGATCATGGCGCCCATGCCGAGCTGACGGGCTGCATGGACCGTGATGCCGCGCAGCGCCTCATCCACGGTGAGCGCCAGATCCGCGCCGAGCACGGAATTGTCGGTCATGCAGCGCCGCGTCACGGCCGTCTCGACCAGACGCAAGGGATTGAGCGGCAGGCCGGCCGCCGGATTATCGGTGTGGAGCGAATAGCCGATCCCTGCCTTGGCCGCGGCGCCGACCGGCACCATGAAATCGGCCCGGGCTGCGCCGAAGAGCTTGTCGCGATAGTCAGCGCCGTAGAGATGAATGAAGTCTGTCATGAAGCTCGGCTCGCATCCGAGCGTCTTCATCCGCGCGATCTGGTCGGCGCGGGCCATGGTGGCGTGCTCTACCCTGTTGAGACCGGTGACCGGATGGGTGCCGTAGACTGTTTCGATGGCGTCGAGAATCTGATCGATGGCGGCATCGCCCTGGCTGTGGACAAGGATGGTCCAGCCCGCTTCCTTCGCCTTGGTGCAGAGGGCGACCGCCTGCGCCGCCGTGTAGCCGAGGCTGCCGCGCTTGTCGGTTCCGAGATAGGGCTCTGTCTGGGCCGCCGTCTCGGCCTGATTTGAGCCATCACCCCAGTATTTCATGCCGTAGAGCGAGAACCGGCTGCCGGGAACAATGCGCGCCTCGCTGGACGGTCCGAGCGCCGCGAAGGCCTTGCTCTCGTCCCCCATATCGGTGCTGAAGCTGGCGCTGTAGCGGATCGGCAGACTGTTCGAGAGCTTCGCCAGCATCTCCACCCATTCCGGCTTCACGGTGCCGGGTTCATGGAGGGTTGTGAGGCCAGCGGCGGCAGCCTGCCGCGCATAGGCCGCAACGGCCTTGGCGAGGTCCTCGGGCTTCGGCTTTGGAACCGCGATGTCGAGGAATTTCAAGAGCGCCGGCTCGTTGTAGATCATGCCGTTCAACGAGCCGTCGGCGCTGCGGCCGAAGAAGCCGCCTCCCGGCAGATCCCCGGTCGCCGCTGTCACGCCGGCGCGCTGGAAAGCCAGCGTGTTGGCTGCGCCGACATGGCCATTCACATAAAGCAGGAAGAGCGGGTTGGCGGGGGCCACGGCATCGAGCTCCGCCATCGAGACGTCGCCGCCCTGGAGCAGGTTGTCATAGAAGCCGAAGGCGAGCCATTCGCCGGGCTTCGCCTTCGCAGCGGCCGCCTTCATCGCCGCCACCGCCTCCGCTCTGGTCCGGTATCGCGCGAAACCGACGTCGATCAGCAGCATCGCGAGCAGTGCCGTGAGTGAGACGTGATTGTGCGGATCGATGAGGCCCGGCAGCAAAGTGCGGCCTCGGAGGTCGACAACCTGAGTGGCGGCGCCCCGGAACGCCATCACGTCGCTCTCGCTGCCGACAGCGATGATCTTGCCGGAGGCGACGGCGATCGCTTCGACCTTCGCTCCCGGCGACGACATCGGATAGATCGGGCCATTGTGGAAGATGGTGTCGGCGGTTCCGGTGGCCGCAAGCGCGCGCACATCCAATCCCGCCACCGCCGCGATCGCCGCGGTAAAGGCAAGGAACTCGCGGCGATTGGCTGTCAGCCCCGCTGTGATGCGGTCCGCTACGGCGGAACGATTGCACCACCGACACATGCTCTTCCCCCAATGATCGCGATACCGATCTTAGCGCATCGGCGAGGAGAATGTCTTCTGTCCGCCGGCGGTCAGGCTTGCTGCTTGTCCCCGCAGACGCATCTGACGCTCGACGGGGCTTCATCGAGAGCGGGCGAAGCTATGTGGCGCTTCGCCGACCGCATCAGCACAGGATTTCGAAGGACGCCGACGGACTGCGCCCATCAGGTCAATGGCTCTGAAGCATCCGTCATTCGGGCGGAGGCGTTGCTGACGCCGAATCGTATCGCAAAAGGTTGGTGATTTGCCGCAGCGCGATCAGCGACGAACAGGCAACCGATCTGCTAGTCTTTCGACGATCGAGGGAGGAATCGTGAGCGGCACATCACCGAAAGCCCGGTGGTTTGCAGCGCTGGCTTTGACGCTGGCGTTGGCGCTTCAGGCCGTCTTCACCTCACTCGCGCTCGGCAAGACCGACGAACAGCCGAGGCTCGATCCGTTCGGACATGTGCTCTGCCTCAGCGGGGGCGAGGCCTCGGATGAAGGCGGCAGCAGCCCGCATGGTCACGGCAATCTGCCCGATTGCTGCACCTTCGCCTGCAGCATGTTCTGGCCGCAGCTTCCAAGCCCCGATGGCCAGTTGGCCTTCCGCCTGCCGCTGGTCATTGAGACAGTGGCGCTTGCGGTTCCCAACGAGCGCGTCTCCTCGTCATTTCTCGACCATCGCCGCAGCTATCCCCGTGCGCCCCCGATGACGGCCTGATCCGCGGCTCGCCGCGTCTCCAGCTGATTCATCACACCGGTCATCCGCCGCCTCGCGGCGTGGTTGCCTATGGGGAGCTTTCCTATGTCTGTCTCTGTTCACGGCGCGTCTCCGCGCGCCCTTTCGCATTCGATCGCGCTTGCGCGCCGCCTCGCAAGGCCGCGCTCTCTCGAGGAGTGCCTTGGCCTGGCCATGCTGGCTGTCGCCTTCACCGTAGTCTTCGGCCAAAGCGCCTTCGCACATGAGTCCAAGGCCGGAGATATCGAGATCGTCCATCCCTGGTCGCGCGCGACGCCTGCCAATGCCGAGGTGGCCGCCGGCTATCTCACGCTGAAGAACGAGGGCAAGACGGCCGACCGCCTGATCGCGGCGACTGGCACGATCGCCAATGTCACGCAGGTCCACGAGATGAAGGTCGACGACAAGGGCCTCATGACCATGAAGGAAGTGCCCGGCGGCCTCGAGATCCCGGCCGGCGGCGAGGTGACGCTGAAGCCCGGCTCCTACCACATCATGTTCATGAAGCTGAAGGAACCGGCCAAGGAGGGCCAGAGCTTCGAGGGCACGCTGACCTTCGAGAAAGCCGGCACGGTGACCGTCGAATACACCGTCGAAGCGATGGGCAAGGACATGGAGATGGGAGGCGGACATGACGACCACGCCAAGTGATGGTCGCCCTCCGGTCTGGCGGCGGCTCCTCTTCCCGGCCGTCGTGGCCGTGATCGCCATCGGCGCCGCAGTGGCGACACTCGCCTATCTTCGACCCGGCAGCAGCGATGCGATCGCATCGATTGGCGGGCCGTTCACGCTGACCACGCAGACGGGTGCCAAGCTTTCCGACACGGATCTGAAGGGCAAGCCGTTCGGCGTGTTCTTCGGCTTCACCCATTGCCCGGAGGTCTGCCCGACGACGCTCACCGAGATGACGCAGTCGCTGAAGGAACTCGGCCCCGAGGCCGACAATCTGAAGCTCCTTTTCATTTCGGTCGATCCGACGCGCGATACGCCCGAGTTCCTCTCGCTCTACCTGCAGTCCTTCGATCCGCGCATCGTCGGGCTCACGGGCACCGAGGCGGAGATTGCGGCGGTCGGCAAGGAATACCGCGCCTTCTGGGAGAAGGTCCCGCTCGCCGATGGCGACTACACCATGAACCACACGGCCACGATCTTCCTGATGGATGCCAAGGGCCGGTTCACGGGCACGATCGCCTATGGCGAGGACGTGAAGACGCGCGTCGCCAAGCTGAAGCGGCTGGTCGTCGGCAGCGCCTGAGACGGCAGCACTGCCGCCGCAGTTGCCCATTCCTCCGAAGAACGCGGCCGCCCGTGCGGCGGCCGCGCGGACCTTTTCATCCCTTTGCTCGGGCGCCGACGCGGCCGCCCCGGAGAAAACACGATGTCGACGACAACCTTTGCGCCGAGCGCGCCGCAGGATGCGGCAGCCGGTATCCGCCTCTATCGCGCCGTCTGGCGTTGGCACTTCTATGCCGGCCTGTTCGTGGCGCCCTTCCTGCTGGTGCTCGCCTGCACCGGCCTGATCATGGTCTATGGCAACTCGGTCGAGACCTTCCTCGGCGCCAAATACTATGTCGCGCCCGGCGGCGAGCGGACGTCGCTCGTCGATCAGGCCGCTGCTGCAGCGGCCTCGGTTCCGGGCAGCATGGTGAAGTTGATGGTGAGCCCGGAGAGCCCAGACCGTGCCACCGTTTTCGTGCTCTCAGATGAAGGCGTCGAGCGCGTCGTCTCCGTCGATCCGCACGGGGCCCGCGTTGTTGGCGACATCGTGAAGGATGACACCTGGTTCTATTGGGCCAATCACATCCATGGAACGCTGCTTGCCGGCGACTTCGGCGACCGGCTGCTGGAGATCGCCGCCGGCCTCGGCATCGTCATGATCCTCTCCGGCCTCTATCTCTGGTGGCCGCGCGGGGACAGAGGCTTCCTGCGATCCTTCATCCCCAATCTCACGGCGCACGGCCGCGGCTTCTGGAAGGAGATCCACGGCGCGCTCGGATTCTCGATCTCGATCGTCCTGCTCTTCTTCCTGATCTCCGGCCTCGCCTGGACCGGCATCTGGGGCACGAAGATCGTGCAGGCGTGGAGCACCTTCCCGGCGGCGAAGTTCGACAATGTCCCGCTCTCGGACAAGACACATGCCAGCATGAACCATGGTGCCATGAAGGAAGTGCCCTGGGCGCTGGAGCAGACGCCGATGCCGGCCTCGGGCTCGATGGCTGGCATGACAGGACTGCCCATGGGCAGCCCCGTCAATCTCGACACGGTCGCAGCCTTCGCGCGGCAGATCGGCTTCGATGGCCAGTTCCGGGTGAACCTGCCGCATGGCGACGACGGGGTCTTCACGATCTCGGCCGATTCGATGGACGGCGACACCCACAATCCGGCCGGTGACCGGACCGTCCATGTCGATCGCTTCACCGGCAAGATCCTCGCCGATGTCCGCTTCGCGGATTACAGCCTTCCCGGCAAGGCGATGGCGGTCGGCATCGCCTTGCACCAGGCCAATCTCGGCTGGTGGAACACGCTGCTCAACCTCGCCTTCTGCCTCTCCGTCATCACGATGGTGATCTCGGGCGTCGTGATGTGGTGGAAGCGCCGGCCGGCCGGCAAGGTCGGCGTGCCGCTCTATCCGCGCGACTGGCGCGCGCCGGTCGCGATCATCGTCATCGCGCTCGCCGTCTCCATCGTCTTCCCGCTGACCGGCATCGCCATCATCGCCTTCGCTGTGATCGATTTCCTGCTGCCGAAACGCTGGAAGGAAGCGAGCGGCCGTACCGCCACGACCTGAACCAGTCTGCCCGGCCGGTCATGTCGGCTGGCCGGGCAGGACACGGGTCTTCGTCGCGGCGATCGCCCGCCTCGATCGTCCAACCACCAGAGGAACACTCATCATGCATCGCCTTTTCGTCACCCTGGCCTTCGGCCTCGGTCTCCTTGTCCTGCTCCCGGCCGCGCCGTCTTTCGCCGATGAGGCGGCCGATGCTACGACGGTAAAAACGCTCCTGAACGACATGTTCGCCAAGCCCGACCAGCCGGTATCGGTCGATCCCGTCACGGTTTCCGGCGATATCGCCATTGCCGGCTGGTCGCAGGGCGACATGGCGGGACGCGCGCTGCTGAAGAAGAAGGACGGCCAGTGGGTCTTGACCCTCTGCAGCGGTGACTCGCTGAAGGAAGCGAGCGGCCTCAAGACGTTCGGCCTGCCGGCGGAACAGGCCGAGGCGCTCGCCGCCGCGGTCGTGGTCGCCGAAGCGCAGCTCGATCCGGCCCGCGTCGCCAAATTCGCATCGTTCGATGGCGTCGTGCGGATGGACGGCGCGCCCGAGCAGCCGGCGAAGTAGAGCTCACAAGCACGCCATGCGCCGCCGCCAAGACCCGGCGGCGGCGCATCGGCGCCTTCATCCGCCGGGGTCCATCATGCCGAAGATCGCCACGAGCAGTATGGCCGCGAGGCCGAGCCCGATCTCGACGATCGTGCCGATCGCGATCGCCCGAACCGCCCTGTCCTTGTCGGCGCCGATCCGCGGCACGAACCCGTAGCGATTGAGAAGTGCGATCGCGGTCATCGTCGCGACGACCGCAAGTTTCGCCGTCAGCAAAGCGCGGTAGGGCGGCGACAGGCCGAGCGGCCAGCCAACGATCATGAAGCTGTTGAAGATCCCCGTGACGACGACGAGTGCGACCGCGATGTGGCCACCGGTCGAGAAGCGCTTCAGCGCAAGCGCGGCATCGGCGCGCCAGCCGGCGGTGGAGAGTCGCGCGAGGATCGGCAGCAGCGGAACAAGGGCGCCGAGCCAGGCGCCGGCCGCGAGCCCATGCAGGGCATCATTCGCCGGATGGATGACCGCCTGCCAACCTTCGTTCATCCGCGCATGCCCGCCAGCAGCGAGCGCCACGACCGCCATCCCGGCCAGCAGCGCGGTCGCGCCTGAATGGAAGCGGCACCGGGGGCCCAGCGTCAGCAGTAGCGCAGCGGAGGGAATGGCCTGCCACAGCCAGGCAGTTCCGACGCTCGTCCCCGTGACGACATCGCGCAGCATCGCGCCATCGAAGGCATCCGCCCAGCCGTCGCCGATAAGCGCGGTCTGGATTGGCAGCGCAGCGAACACGGTGGCAGCGGCGACAAGGATGGCAGCAGTCCGGAGCCCGGATAGCCGGCCGGCAATATCGTCGGCGAGGCGGCACGGGACGAGGAGGACCAGATAGCCGAAGGCGCCCCAGAGCAGCATCGCCGCTGCATCATGGAGGAAGCGGCAGGCCGAAAGCGCAAGTTCGGGTGTCATTTCGTCGTTCCGACGATGAACGGGTGCCGGCGGCGCGGTCCGCCGGCAGTCGGGATGGCGGGCCGCTCGGCGCGACCCGCCGCGCCCTCAGGGCTTCACGGTGAAGCTATAGGAGCCGTGCGTCTTGTGGCCGTCCTGCGAGAGGGCATGCCACTCGACCGTGTAGGTTCCGGCGGCGAGGCCGGCCGGCAGCGACACCATGAAGGTCTTGTCGCCGCCCATCAGCATGGCGTCATCGGTCTTGACTTCCTTCTTGTCGGGACCGGTCACCTTGACGCCGGTGAACTTCAGATTGAGTTCCTCGCTGAACTTCAGATCAAGCTCTGTCGGCGCTTTCGCGACCGTGCCGTTGATGGCGGGAAGCGCCGCTTCGAGATGGGCATGCGCATAGGCGCTGGCGGGAAGGGCGAGCATGGAGGCGGCCACAAGGGCGGCCAGTCGGATCGTCTTCATGATAGAATCCCTTTGCCCTGCAGGTCCTGTCGACCCGGGGCGGAAAATTGTCGGCTTGGTCGCGGGAACGGGTTCGCCGCGCGTCAGGACATGAGGGGCGGCGGGCCGCGCGGTCGCACGGGAAGCCAATCCGGCCGCGCGATGCGCAGGCTGACCAGCATCGGAGCGGCATTGCTGAGAGCATGCGGCGCCGAGCGCGCCGCGGGCGGCAGGGGCGCAAGGAGAACTGCCGCATCGAGAGATGTGCAGCAGAGGCAGCAGGCACAGCCGAGCGGATCGCCGCCGCCATCGGGCCGGTGCCCGTCGGGGTGGCTCGTACAGATGATGCGGCCGAACGCATCACGAGGCGCCGCCGAGGCAGCATCCGCCGTCGAGACGACGGCAACAAGGCTCTGCAGCAGCAGGAAGAGCGCTGCGAGCACTGTCACGCCGATGGGGAAGCGTCTCAGCATGCGATGCCTGGCCCGCTGCTTCTAGTCCCGATGCTCATAGCATGACAAACCAGGAGCCGGGAGGCCCCGCAGGACGTCGGCGGCGCGGCAATGGGAGGCATGGCGCCGGTCGCCCGGATTGGAAGCGCCCTTCCTTGCAGCCCCTAGAATCCGGTCGCGACCCGCAGATGGCTGTGGGCATGGCTCGGCTGCTCGTCATGCGCATGATGCGCCGCGTCTTCCGTGACGGGCACGAGGCTCAGCGATCCGTGCATCACGCCGCGCTCCAGAAAGAGCGCTTCGGCATAGGCGGAAACCTCACCGACCTGACCGCGCATGACGGTGACGTCGATCGATGTTCGGTGATCGATCGGCACCGACAGCGCCGAGACGATCTTGTCGTGCCGATCGAGCCGTCCCTGCGGCACGCGGACCGCGAGATTGCGGACGGATTGATCGACGGCACAGCTGAGGATTCCGAAGCAGCGTGCGTCGGCCGGCGCATCAGGAAGCGCCGACAGGCCACGCCTGACGAGGTCGCGGATGACCTCGGAACGACTCATCGCTCCGGTCGCGCTCATATAGGCGTCCACCTTGGCGGCAAGGTCGTCGTCGATGGAGATCGTGATCCGTTGCATCCAGACGCTCCCTTCAGTGATCGCAGTGCCGACTGTAAGGGCCCGCCCAGAATTTCACCAGCGTGGCGAACCTATGCCTCTTGAACAGGTGTCCGGCGGGTGCGTATGCTGATTTTGTCATTTCTTCATACGGAGTGGATGCTTGTCCCGCCTCGCTGCTGCCGTCTCGATTGGCCTTGCGGGCCTCGTTGGACTTGCAGGCCTCGTGGGGCTCGCCAAGCCGGCTTTCGCGCATTTCCAGGAGATCATTCCCTCAGCCGATGTGCTGCCGGACGGAGGCACGGTCACGGTCGACCTCGTCTTCACGCACCCGGTCGAGGGTCAGCCGGTCATGGAGATGAAGAAGCCCGTCGCGGTCGGCGTGCTTTCGGGCGGCAAGAAGACCGATCTCACCGCGTCAATCAGCGAGAAGCCCGTTTCCGGCAAGAGGGCGTGGACGTTCAGCTATGACCTTCCCGAACCCGGCGCCGCCATCTTCTATGTCGAGCCACAGCCTTACTGGGAGCCAGCCGAGAACAAATACATCGTCCACTACGCGAAGGTGCTCGTCGACAGCTACGCTTCGGGCGAAGGCTGGGACGAGCTGGTCGGCCTCCCCGTCGAGATCCGGCCGCTGACACGGCCGACCGGGCTGTGGACCGGCAATCTCTTCTCGGGCGTGGTGCTGAAGGATGGCAAGCCGCTTCCCTTCGCCGAGATCGAAGTCGAATTCATCAATGATGGCCGCGTGACGCCGCCGAACGACGCCTTCATCACGCAGGTGCTCAAAGCCGACGCCAGCGGGACGTTCTCCTATGCGATCCCTCTGTCGGGATGGTGGGGCTTCGCAGCCCTCACCGAGGCCGACAAGCCGATGAAATCGCCTGATGGCAAGGACGTGCCGGTCGAGGCCGGCGGCCTGATCTGGGTCAAGGCCACCGATATGGCGGCGAAGAAGTAGCGGATCGGGTCCGGGCAAACCATGGCGCATATTCCTGACGGCATCCTGTCCGCGCCTGTCCTGATCGGCGGGGGCGTCGTCGCGGCCGGCGGTGTCGCCCTGGCGCTGCGCCAGCTGGATGACCGGCTGATCCCGCGCATCGCCGTTCTGTCGGCGGTCTTCTTCGCCGGCTCGCTGATCGCCGTACCGGTCGGCCCGTCCAGCGTCCATCTGCTGCTCGGCGGCCTGATGGGGATCATGCTCGGCACGGGAACCTTCCTCGCGGTCCTGGTGGCGCTGATCCTGCAACTGACGCTGTTCGGCTTCGGCGGGCTGACGACGCTTGGCGTCAACACCATGAACATGGCGCTGCCCGGCGTGCTGCTGGCCATCGCCTTCGGCCCGGTCATCCGCCAGACGACGAAGCCGGCCGTCCGCGCTGTGCTGGCGGGCCTCGTCGGCGCGCTCGCCGTCCTAGGCACCGGCGGCATGGTCAGCCTCTCGCTCGGTCTTTCGTCGCCGCACTATGTCCCGATCGCGAGCGTCGTTATCGCGACCTACCTGCCGCTCGCGCTCGGCGAGGCCTTTGTCACCGCCGCCATTGTCGCCTTCCTCGCGCGCGTCCAGCCTGACGCCCTGAAGCCGGCCCTCTCATGAAACGCTTCTTGCTGTCGCTGGCGCTGCTCCTTGCCGTCCTCGGTCCGGCCGAGGCGCACAAGCTCAAGGTCTTCGCGGCGGTCGAGGGCAATTCCATCCATGGCTATGCCTTCTTCATCGGTGGCGGCCGCGCCGAGAACACGTCCTACCTCGCCAGGGACGCTGACGGAGCGCAACTCGCCGATGGCCTGACCGACGACAACGGCGCCTTCGCCTTCGATCTCTCCAAACCGCCGGCCTCCGACGTGACGATCACTGTCGACACGCATGAGGGGCACATCGCCTCGGCGACGCTGGCCGCCTCAAGGTTCGGCGTGACCACCTTGCCTGCAGCGGCGTCCATGCCCGCGACGAAGGGGCCGCAGCCGGAAACCGCGCCGGCGCCTGCCGCTGCTCCCGGCAATGCGGAGATCGCTGCGCTGGTCGACGCCGCCGTCCAGCGGCAGGTCGAGCCGTTGATGGAGCAGATCGACCAGATGGATTCGCGCCTTCGCCTGACCGACGTGGTCTCGGGCGTCTTCCTGATCCTCGGGCTTGCCGGCATGGCGAGCTGGGCACTGGGTCGCCGGAAGTGACGGCGCCGCGCGACCTGCGACTGCGCGTAGTGGCGGCCTTTGTCCTGATCTTCTGCATCTCGCAGGTCCATTGGCTGCCGGTCGCGGTGGCGGTGCTTGCCTGGACGGCAGTGGCTGCATGGTTCGCGGGCCTGGAAAGGCATCTCTGGCATCGGCTGCTGCATGTCGAGGGCTTCATGCTGCTGCTCTTCTTGACGCTGCCGCTGACGATGCCGGGACAGCCGATCTTCTCGATCGGCGTCGTCTCGGCCAGCCTCGAGGGGCTCGGCCGGGCCACGCTCATCGCCTCTAAGGTTTCCGCCTGCGTTCTCGTGCTCATGGTGATGCTCGGGGACGTCGAGCCAGTGCGCCTCGGCGCGGCGCTGCGCGATCTTGGCCTGCCGGAGCCGATCGCGCGGCTCATCGCCATGACAGCGCGCTATCTCCAGCTGATCCGGGATGAAGCCCGCCGGCTGCACGACGCCATGCGCGCGCGCGGCTTTCGCGCCGGCTCCAACCGTCACACATGGCGGAGCTACGGCAATCTGATCGGCATGCTCCTGGTGCGCGCGCTCGAAAGGTCGCGCCGCATCGAGGAGGCGATGCTGTGCCGCGGCTATGGCGGACGCTTTCCGCGCCGCGCGCAAGCGCCGCCGTCCAGATCGGACTGGATGCGCTTCGCCGCGCTCGCCGTCTTCGGGATCGCTGTGATCGGGGCAGACAGATTGTGAGCGCGCTCATCGCCTTGGAGGATATCCGCGTCGCGCGCGACGGCACCGCCGTGCTGCACGGCGCCACCCTCAGCCTTGTCGCCGGCGAGCGCCTCGCGATCGTCGGCCCCAACGGCGCCGGCAAGACGACGCTGCTGCGCACGATCGTCGGCCTCGAAACGCCGGCGAGCGGCACGGTGCGGCTGTTCGGAGCTGCCTGCGCCGAAGAACGCCAGTTCCGGCAGTACCGGCCGCGGATCGGCTATCTGTTCCAGGACAGCGACGATCAGCTCTTCTGCCCGACGGTGATCGAGGACGTCGCCTTCGGGCCGCTCAATACCGGTTGCGACGAGAGGGAGGCGGAACGACGCGCCGCGACGGCGCTTGCCGATCTCGGCATCGGCCATCTCGCCGAGCGCGTCAGCCATCGTCTGTCAGGCGGCGAGAAGCGCCTCGTCTGCCTCGCCGGCCTCTTGGCCATGAAGCCGGACGTGCTGCTGCTCGACGAGCCGACCAATGGCGTCGACAACGAGAACGGCCGTCGCCTGCGCGACGCGCTTCGCGCCTTTCCTGGCGCGATGTTGCTCGTCTCACACGACGCCGCCTTCGTGGCCGACCTCGCCACGCGCGCCATGATCATCGACAAAGGTGCGCTCCAGCCAGCCGAGATTCACGCACACACGCACGCGCACACCCATCCGCATCTGCACCCGATCTCGTCATCGGCCTGACAAGCAGGAGCTTCGGACGACCATGAACCCAACGAAGATCCCGTAGAACCGACATTGATGGTTCTACCGCACCAGCACGCCGTCCGCCGTCATTGCCGGGTTAGCCCGGCAATGACGGAAGAAAATGACAGCGATCGGCTGACTGTCGATCGGTCCTAGCCGATCACGACGACCTCATGATCGAGGAGCTTCTCGACGGTGAAGACGAGTTCATCGCCCTCTTGCGTGGCGGGAACGGCCTTGCCGCTGACACGCAGATCGACGGTGGACGCGGATTGTCCGGTGCGCAGGCGTATCTCGATCGGCCCGATCGGCACGAGGTCATACTGGCGGCCCGGTACACGAGACAGCTGGAGCCGATTGTTCAAATGCAGGATATGGCGGTCGCCCTGCCGGTAGTGTTCGGCCGTCACGACGCCATGGCCACCCGATATCGAGACCGTGACCCGATCGCCCAGCGACCAGCGCACGGCATTGGCCAGCAACAACGCATGCTCGAAGGACTCGTCGCGGGCAAAGCAGCGGTCGAGATCGGCGACGAACCAGATCAGCTTGCCGCCTGATGGCGCGGTCTTGACCGTGATGGCCGGAAGGTCGGTCCTCGGTTCGCGCATCCACGATGTTTCGGGCGGAAAGATCGGGAAGTCACGGATATAGGTCGCCAGGACCTCCACATCCTCGTCCGCACTCATGACAGGCAGATAGCCGCCGAAGGGCAGCGTGTCGGTCCGCTCGAGACCCTTCAGGATCGGGTGTCGCTCAGACTCGCTCGCAGGCGCCGTGGCATCCCCCGGACCATAAACGCCGGCTCGGTTTTCCGGCGACAGCCGCAAATAGCTGTGCCGCGACCAGTTTTCGATATTGGCGTCGATCTCGCCCGTTGCGCCGTGGCTTCCTTCCCCGCGGCGCAGGCCGAAGAGCTTGGCCAATGCCAGATCGCCGCGCGCATCGCCATAGGTCGATACGGCGGACGTCTCGCCCGTCGCGATCACCGAGCCGCCTGCGGCGACATAGTCTTCGACGTGACGGAGCTGATCGTCGCTGAGGGCGCCGACATTGGGCAGGACGATGACGCCGACACGCTCGATAGCCCCGGCGATATCATCGGCGTGGAGCGGCAAATAAGGGATGCCCGAGCGATCCATCGCTTTCACCACGCCCCGATAGGGCGCCATGGTCTTTTCCCTGGCGTCGTCGCGCCCATAATAGTCATGGTTCTGCTGCGACCAGACGATACCGACATCGGGCCGGATCTCGCGGTCTACCAGAATATCCTGGTTGGCCTCGTGCCACAGGAACAACGGCTCGGCGCTCCTGTATTGCCGGCGGTCTTCGTGCAGCGAACCGATATGGTGCCACCAGGGCTGGATACCGCCGGCAAAGCCGGATGTCGCCCACAGGCGCACTTCGGGTTCAGGCATGCTCGACAGGCGGAACGCAGGTTGGCCCAGCTGATATTGCGGCATGGATTCCGGTATCAACTTGTCCCAGCCTGCCATTTCATGAAGACGTTTGCCGGCTTCGGTATTCTGCTCGAAGCCATCAAAGGGGTTTCGGCGCTGGTGGTCGAGCATCACGATCGCGCACTGGGCCAGGATCTGCTGCAGGTCGATGAAGCGCTGCGAGTTGTGCAGCACCTCGCCGCTGATCATGCCCATCCAGGCGCAATCCGGCCCCCCGGCCGCCGTCGTAACGCGATTGTTGAGGGCCCAAAGATCGGTCCGGCGCTGGAAGTTCCAGCGGATCCAGTCGCGATAGCCCTCATCGGACCAATCCCGACGAGATGGCAGCTCACGCTGCGCAAAGTCGTTGAACTGGGCCCGGCAGTGTTGGCAGTAGCAGATCTTGTCGCGTGAAAGGCCGGCCCAACTATTGTCGGCAAAGCCATCGGGCTGGCTTCGCTCGATGATCTCTTCCATCACGCCGGGAAGATATTCCGTGTAGTAGGGCGAGCCGATGCAGGTGACGAATTTGTCGCCTTGCGTATAGGGCTCCCCATCGATTTTCCGGCAGATCCAGTCCGGATGGGCTTCGAAGAAGTCCTGCGCCACGCGGTTGGAATCCATGCGGGCGATGACCTTGAGCCCCTCTTCGCGGGCGGCGGCGACCACCTCGCCATAGAGGTCGCGCTCGCCCAGTTTCTCGGCGCGATGGTGCAGTTCGAACTTGGACGGGTAGTAGGCGACGATGCCCCCGGCATTGACGATGACCCCTTCAACGCGGGTCTTGCGCCAGTGTTCGCGCCACCATTCCTTGTCGTAGCGCGCGGGGTCGCATTCCACGAGATTGGTCTGACCCCAGCGCATCGTCGTCTTGTACCAAGGCTCGGCGGGCATCGAATTCCTCCGTTCAAAGTTCGCATTCGAACCGAAGGCCTAGCGCAATCGCGCGGGCCGAGGAGGACGTCCAGTTCGGTCTTTCCGCGATGCGGAAGGATTTTCGTGGCGCCGGGCCAAGACTTCCACGATGCGGAAAACGAGGCAGAGCTTGCCTTGACCGATTTTTTTACCGGGCGCTACCGTCGCGGGATACGTGGCAGCTGCATGCTCATCAAGAGGCCGTCAAGGCAGGAGGCAGCGGAAGCGACGCGCGCAACGGGAGGATGAAAATGCGGGTCACCAGACGAAATTTCATCGGAGGAACGGCTGCCGCCATCGCAGGCATGAGCCTGACGTCGGTCTTGACCGGCAAGGCTTTCGCCCAGGGCAGCGATACGCTGAGGGTCGGGTTTGCAGCGCGCGGCCTGCGCACCATCGACCCGCACAAATCCATTCAGGGCGTCGACAACTGGGCGATCATCGCCCTTTACGACAAGCTGGTCGATCTGCCGCGCTGGAATTTTCCCGCGAGCCAGGATGAACTTGTGCCGCGCCTCGCGACCAGCTGGCAAGGCTCGGAAGATGCGAAGACCTGGACCATCCAGCTGCGCGAGGGCGTCCAGTTTCACAAAGGTTATGGCGAGATGACGTCCGAGGACGTCAAATACACCTTTGACCGCGTGACCGATGCGAAGCGTATCGGCGGCGTACGGGCCAAGTTCACCAACATCGCCAGTGTCGAGACCAAAGGCCCGCACACGGTCATCTTCCATCTGGAACAACCGGACCCGTTGTTCATGCTCGGCGCCCTCAGCGACTATGACGGCGCCATCATGAGCAAGAAGGCAATCGAGGAGAAGGGCGACGAGGCGATCGGCACCGACCCGATCGGGACGGGTGTCTATGTCCTCGAAAAGGTGGCGACCGACCCCTCGCAGGGGATCACCCTGGCGGCCAATCCCGATTATTGGGATACCAAGGCCGCCACGCCGAAACTGCAGTTCCTCTACATTGCAGACACTACGGCCCGCACCCTGGCCATTCTCTCGGGCGACGTGCACATCATTGAGGGCGTTCGTGCGCCTGGTTGGGCCGATTCGATGGCCCAGCGCGATCCGAACCTCATCTTCGACGTGGTGAGCCCGGGCAGCTTCTTTACCATCCAGTTCAATCTCACCAAACCGCCGTTCGACGACATCCGTGTCCGCCAGGCGCTGTTCTATGGGATTGACCGCGACGAGATCACTACGGCCATCGCGCCGATTTCCAAGCGCACCTACGGGCTCAATCCGCCCTCGTTCCCCGGCGGTTTCACAGCGGAAACCATCCCGCCGGAAGTTGCCTACAAATACGATCCGGAGAAGGCGAAGGCATTGCTCGCGGAAGCCGGCTTCGCCAATGGCCTTACCTTCACCAACGCCACATCCCAGCGCGAGGATTTCTCGGCGATCATGCTGATGATCCAGGACCAGTTGCGTCGCATCAACGTCAACATGGAACTCAGCATCAAGGACCACACGGCCTTCCATGCCGACCAGAATATCGGCACCAACACGCTGAGCCAGCAGTCCTCAGCCATGCCGCCGGTACCGACCCAGGTCATCCTGACCTACCTGCCATCAGAGGCAGAGGTCAGAGCTGACGGCAATGGCGGCGCCAACATGAGTCATTATGGCGTGGCGATTCCCGGCATCGACGATCTGCTCGCGAAGGCCTTGGCCGAGCCGGATCTGGAAAAGCGTATCGCCATCGTCCAGCAGATCGAAGTCAAGGCGCTGTCGGACGCGGTGATCCTGCCGGTGTCGGACAACGGCTTCATGATGGTGCGATCCAACAAGGTTGATCTCGGATTCCCTGTCGTGTCCGGCTACGTCAACTGGCCGCTTTCCCAGGCGAAATTCAACTGATCGCCACAGATCTCGCGGCTTCGGCCGCGAGCTCGAACGACTTTTTTCCGCTCGAAAGGCATGTGAACAATGAGCGCGGTCCGTACCGTTTCCATCATCATCCCGACAGCGCTCAGCGACGCCGACGGCCCCGTTGCCTGGGCCGCGAGCGAGTTGATCGAGGCCCTTCGGCAGCGCGACGTCACGGCGGCGATAGGGGAAGCCCCCTCCTCCGGCCTGACCGTCGAGGTCGCCGGCAACGGCTCTGGAAACGACCCGTACCCGCAAGTGGCCGAAGCCATGGCCCTCGTGCGCGATGGCGAGCACATCCTGGCATGGGGTTATGACATCAGGGGCATCGTCTATGCCCTGACGGAACTCGCCGATCGCGTGCGCAACAGCCTCGGCGATGACCTGTTCGAGGGTACGTTCCCGCTTGTCGAGCAGCCGACTGCCCGCATTCGCTCCATGGCCCGCCTGTTCTGCGCCGAAGAAGAGGATAAGGTTTGGTTCTATGATAAACAGCAGTGGCGGGATTACCTGACCATGCTGGCGTCGAACCGCTTCAACCGCTTCTCGCTCACCTTGGGCATGGGCTACAATTATCCCTATCACAACCCATGGATCACCGACGTCTACTTCTATTTTCCGTATCCTTTTCTGCTGAAGCTCGATGGCTATGACATCGACGTCAAGGAGCTCAGCGCCGAGGAACGCGACGACAATCTCGAGATGGTGCGCTTTATCGGCAGGGAAGCGGCCAAGCGCGGACTTGAGTTCCAGCTGGCATTGTGGACCCAGCGCTATGATTTCGACGACGTCCCGCGGGCCAACTACACGGTGCGCGGCGTTACTGACGAAAACCTCGCGCCCTATTGCCGGGACGCGATCACCGCGCTGCTGAAGCACGTCCCCGAGATCACCGGCCTGACTTTCCGCGTCCATGTGGAAGGCGGCATTGCCGAAGGCGAATATGGCTTCTGGGAAGAGGCCTTCGCCGGCGTCGCCGCAGCCGGCCGCCCGGTCGAGATCGACATGCACGGCAAGGGTCTCGATCACAAGATGATCGACATCGCCCGAAAGTCAGGCATGCCCGTTGCTGCGTCGCCTAAATACCTCGCCGAACATATGGGACCGCCCTATCACCAGTCGGCCATCCGCGAAAAAGAATATCCGCCGGAGACAGCGCGCAGCGAACGCGAGCAGTTGAGCGAAGGCTCGCGCAAGTTCCTCCGCTATTCCTATGGTGACCTGCTCTCCAAGGACAAGGACTACAAGGTCATCTATCGCATCTGGGCGGGCACCCAGCGCGTTCTGCTTTGGGGCGATCCGGTATTTGCCGCCGGATATGGCAAGAGCTCGATGTTCGCCGGTTCGGACGGCGTTGAATGGTGCGAGCCGCAGAGCTTCAAGGGACGCATGGGCACCGGCATGCCGGGGCAGCGCTTCAATTATCAGAAGCATGGCCTCGCCACCCGGCAGGACTGGCGGAAATACGACTACCAATACCGCGTCTGGGGCCGGCTGCTTTATAATCCGGAAGCGCCGCGCCAAAGCTGGATGCGCTGGCTGGACCGCGAATGCGGCGACGTCGCGGAGGCTTGTGAACAAGGTCTCTCCTTCGCCAGCCGCGTCCTTCCGCTGATTACCCTCGCCCACGGACCATCGGCGTCCAACAACCATTATTGGCCAGAGATCTACACCAATCTCGCTTTGGTCGAGGGCTCCGGCAAGCGGGCTTACGGCTTCGACATGGAAGGCCCGACGCGCTTCGGAAATGCACCAACCTTCGACTCCGCGCTGTTCGCATCTCCCCGGGAATATGCGGAGCTGCTGCTCGCGGGAAAGCCAAGCCACCGCTACACGCCGATCGACGTCGCCAACTGGCTGGACGAGATGGCCAGGGGCTGCGAAGAGGCCCTTGCCGAGGCGCGCAGCGCCGAGGACTTTGGACGTGCCGAGCCGCAGCGGATTCTCACGGACGTGGAAATCCTCGGTGGCATTGCCCGGCACTTCGCCGAAAAGTTCCGGGCGGCCTGCTGGGCGGAACTGTTCATCGCCAGCAAGGCCTCCGTCCTGATCGAGCCCATGCTTGACCATGCGAGGCGTTCGGTCGCTGCGTGGCAGCGGCTGTCGGCTGTGTCCCGCGGCGTCTACCACGACGATCTGACCTATGGCCCGCAGTCATGGTTGCGCGGGTCCTGGCATGCGCGCCTGCCGGAGATGGAGGCGGAACTGCTGGACCTGGAGGCGCTCCGCGGCTTTGGCGGCACCGAGTCGGTGCCTGCCACGCCGGCCGTCGAGAAGGCCATGTCGGCGCTCCGGGCCCAACGCCCGACAATGGCTGATCCTGACACAGGAGCGGTTATCGCGAGCTTCACCGGCGGTGAGCCTCTGACGATATCGGTGCCGACGGAAGCGGATGAGCCGCCGATCCTGCATTTTCGCCACGTCAATCAGGCGGAGCGGTGGCAGTCCATGCCGCTTGAAAGCGGCCCCGATGGTTATGTCGGGACAATCCCGTCCGCCTACACGCGCTCAGACTTTCACTTGCAGTATTTCATAAGCCTTAAGCGCGATGGCCAGTCCGTGCTGGTGCCAGGGCTGCAGGCAGACCTCGCGAACGAGCCATATTTCACAGCACTGCAACGATGATCGACAGCAGCGCACCCGCCATGCGTAGCGCTGCTGGACACAGATGATCGGTGGGAGGCGAGAATGTCGCGATACCTTTTGTTCCGACTGGCCGACGCGGTGCCCACCGTATTTCTGGTGCTGTTGCTGGTGTTCATCGCCATGCGGATTTTGCCTGGTGACCCGGCGATCGCTGCACTGGGCGATATGGCCACGGCCGAACAACTGGCCCTGTTTCGCGAGCGCATGGGCCTGAACGATCCGCTTTGGCTGCAGTTCATCATGTTCGTCAAAGGCGTGCTCACCCTCGACCTGGGCAACTCGATGATGAGCAACCAGAGCGTGGTTGGCCTCATCCTCTATAATCTGCCCTACACGATCGAACTGACCATCGTCGCGATGCTGATGGGCCTCGCTGCCGGCGTGCCGCTGGGCGTCCTCGCGGCGACCCATCGCAACAAGCTGCCCGATAGCGGAGTCAGGGTGTTCTCGCTCGTGGGCTATGCCATCCCCGACTTCTATCTTGGCGCTCTGCTGCTCATCACCTTCGCGCTCAATCTGGGCTGGTTCCCGATCAATGGCGGCGGCACCGACTTCGCCAGCCGCATGTACCATGTCTTCCTCCCGGCGCTGACCCTCGCCTTCGTCAAGGCCGCCTTCATCGGCCGATTGACGCGAACCTCGCTGCTCGAGGTGCTGAGCAAGGACTATGTCCGCACAGCGCGCGCCAAGGGCGTCCAGGAAAGACGGGTGATCTATCGGCACGGGCTGCGCAATGCGCTGCTGCCGCTCACCACCGGCCTTGGACTGAGCATGCTGGCCACCCTGTCAGGCTCGGTGGCGATCGAAATGGTGTTCAACCGCCCCGGGATTGGCAAGCTCTTGATCAACGCCATCGCAGAGCGCGACTACGCCGTCATCCAGGGGGGCATCGTTGTGTTCGCCATGTTCGTGGTGGTGATCAACCTGCTGATGGACCTCCTCTACATCGTCGTCGATCCCCGCATCAGGATGAATTGATGAGCTCGATTTACGAGACCTCCTCGCAGCTGCTGCCGCCGGAGCCGTCCCTGCTGCGAGCCATCAAGGGCGTGATGTTCGGACGGCCTGGCACGATTGCCGCCGTCGTCATCATCGCGATGCTCGTCATCGTCGCCGTGCTCGCTCCCGTGCTCGCGCCCTATGATCCGCTGTCCCAATCCATGCTCAAGATCAATCGCCCGCCGAGCTGGGCCAATTGGCTGGGCACCGATCAGTTCGGCCGCGATGTGCTCTCCCGCATGATCTACGGCTCGCGCAATTCCTTGATCTTCGGATTGATTTCGCCGTTCAGCGCGGCGCTGATCGGCACCACGCTCGGCGTGATAGCGGGCTATTTCGGCGGCATCATCGACCGGGTCATTTCACGCGTGGTCGACCTTCTACTTGCCTTTCCCGAGCTGCTGCTGGCCATCATGATCGCGGCCGTGCTCGGCGGCGGCTTCTGGAACGTGATCATCGTGATCACCATCGCCTTCGTGCCCGGCTTTGCCCGGGTGGCCCGCGCGCAGACGCTGTCCATCAAGCACGAACCCTATGTGGAAGCCGCAATTTCGGTTGGCGTCCGGACGCCGGTCATCATCTTCCGGCACATCGTGCCCAACATCATGGCGCCGATCGTCGTGTTGATGATGCTGTGGGTGGCCTCTGCCATCCGCCTCGAAGCGTCGCTCAGCTTCCTGGGAATAGGCACACAGGCTCCCAATCCGAGCTGGGGCAACATCATCAAGGACGGTCTGAACAATATCTTCGGCTCGCCGTGGCCGATCATCGGGGCCGGGACGGCCATAACGCTGGTGGTGCTGGCTTTCAATCTGGTCGGCGACGCCGTGCGCGATGCGCTCGACCCGTCCACTTCGCAATAGCGATCCTCACAGGAGCACAGCCATGACTGACATCGGCAGCGCCCCGATAGCCGATCGCGAGCCAGTCCTCAGCGTGCGGGACCTCAGGACCTCGTTTCAGACCAAGTCGGGCTGGATCGAAATCGTGAAGGGAATCTCCTTCGCGATCGGCGCCGAGGAAACGCTCTGCGTGGTCGGCGAATCCGGCTCCGGAAAGAGCGTGACGGCGCTCACCATCATGCGTCTCCTCGACCCGGCGCAGAGCCGGGTAGAAGGATCCGTCAAGCTCGGCGGCCGCGAATTGCTGACGCTTCCAGAATCGCAAATGCGCACGGTCCGCGGGCGCCAGATCGGAATGATCTTCCAGGAGGCGCTGACCAGCCTCAACCCACTGGTGAGCATCGGCGATCAGATCGCAGAGACGCTCATCGTCCATGGCCAGATGAACGGCGCCGCCGCGAAGGCAGAGGCCGTCCGGATGTTGGAGAAGGTCCGCATCCCCGGCGCCAAGTCCCGCGCCAGCGAACTGCCGCACAATCTCTCGGGAGGAATGCGCCAGCGCGTGATGATCGCCATGGCGCTCGCCTGCAAACCGCAGCTTCTGATTGCCGACGAGCCGACCACCGCTCTCGATGTGACCATCCAGGCCCAGATCCTGCAACTGATCAAGCAGTTGCAGAAAGAAGAGGGCATGGGCGTGCTTTTCATCACCCATGACATGGGTGTCGTCGCCGAGATTGCCGACCGCACGGTCGTGATGCTGGGTGGGCAGGTGGTGGAGCAGGGCCCGACGGCAGCCATCTTCAACAACGCGCAAAGCGCCTATACCAGATCGTTGATCGCCGCCGTTCCGCGCCTCGGTTCCATGACGGGAAACGGGCAACCCGAGCATTTCCCGGTGGTCGATCGCAAGACCGGGGTGCTGCGGGTGGCCGAGCCTCGCCCCGATACGGTCGATCACGCCAGCCAGCCGGCGCTGTCGGTGAGGAACCTGGTCAAGCGGTACGACCTGATCAGCGGGCTGTTCGGAAGCGTGCATCGGCGGGTGCATGCCGTCGAAAATGTCTCCTTCGATATCCAGCCGGGTGAAACGCTCTCGCTGGTGGGAGAATCGGGCTGCGGCAAGTCGACCACGGGTCGCGCGATCATGCGGCTGACCGAACCGCAGGCCGGGCAGATCTCGCTTGGCGGGACCGACATCATGGCGCTCGACCGCGAGCGGATGCGCGACATGCGGCGCCACATCCAGATGATCTTCCAGGACCCGTTTGCCAGCCTCAATCCGCGCATTCGGGTCGGCGAGGCGGTGGCCGAACCTTACCTGACGCACCGGCTGGGCACCAAGCGGCAGGCCCGCGAAAAGGTGGCGGAACTCCTGGAGCAGGTCGGCCTCGATCCTGATGTCGCCAACCGTTATCCGGCGCAGTTTTCCGGTGGCCAGCGGCAGCGCATCTGCGTCGCTCGCGCATTGTCGCTGGGACCCAAGGTCATCGTGGCGGACGAGTCGGTGTCGGGGCTTGATGTCTCGATCAAGGCACAGGTGATCAACCTGATGCTCGACCTGCAGCAGAAATTCGGCCTCTCCTATTTGTTCATTTCCCACGACATGGCCGTTGTCGAGCGCATGAGCCACAAGGTTGCCGTGATGTATCTCGGCGAGATCGTCGAAATGGGACCCGCCGCGATGGTGTTCAAGAACCCGCAGCATCCCTACACCAAACGCCTGATCGCCGCCGTGCCGATCCCCGATCCTTCCCGGCGCAATCAGGTGCGCCAGATCGCGACCGAGGAAATCAAGAGCCCGATCCGCGCATCGGACTATGAGCCGCCACAACGGACCTACACGACCGTGTCGCCGGGGCATGTGGTGCAGGACTGGGACCTGAATTGGGGGGTCTAGAGCGTTTCGTCGAGCGAAGTGGGTTTCCGGTTCGCGTGAAGAAACCGCGTTCAAGCAATAACCAAGAGCCTGTCCGACGATCCGGACAGGGTCTGACCTAGCTGAGGCTCAACGCGGCTTCGGGCTGCCGGGCCGCCTGCAGCGTGCCATGGCGGTCGGTGCTTGCCCGCCGCATGATCTCGAAGCCGAGATCGACCACCGGCGGGCCAACGTCGCCCCCGTCCAGTTGGTGACGGACAGCCATCATGGCTTCGTTGCCGCATTTCCAGCGGTGGATGCGCACGCTGCTCAGCGCAGGATAAGCAGCCTCCATATAGTCGAAATCGTTGAACCCTGCGATGCCGATGCGTTCGGGCACCGGCACGTTGCGGGAGTGCAGCGCAAAGAGCGCCCCAATCGATAGCACGTCGTTATTGCAGAAGACGGCCTCCACATCGGGTCTGCGATCCAGCATGTCGAGCATCAGTTCTCGCCCCATCACGGCGGTCGAGAACTGGTGAAAGTCCTTGATGGAGCCCCGGCTCGCATGCGGGTTTTCATTGCCCATCTGCCCGATCAGGTCCGGGTCGAACAGGTTCGCATTCTCGAGCGCCGTCCTGTAGCCCAGCAAACGCTGCTTTGACCGCGCATTCATCCAGCCGGAAAAAAACGCGACGCGACGGTAGCCTGAATCGATCAGGTGCTGCGTCATATCCAGCCCCGCCCGGAAATGCGAGAACCCGATAACCTTCTGGATCGGATCGTCGCAGAGATCCATGATCTGGATCACCGGACATCCCGCATTGGCGAGCATCGTCCGCGTAGCAGGTGTCTGTTCAGTTCCCGAAATGATGATGGCGGCAGGCCCGTGCCTCAGGGCTGCATGAACCTGCTGTTCTTCGATCGCGCTGCTGTAGCGCGTATTGTTCAGTTCGATCCGAAGCCCGCTGTCCTCCACCCCGTCATAGATGCCGCGCAGCACGTCGGAAAAAATGTTCTGGGTGAGGGATGGGACCAGGACGACGACGATATCGGTTCGCCTGGACGCGAGGGCGCGCGCATTGAGATCCGGCACATAATTGAGTTCGCGCACCGCCGCGGCGATCGACGCCCCGAGCGCCTCCGAAACCTTCTCTGGCTGCCGGAGGAAGCGGGACACCGTAATGGCCCCGACGCCCGCGCGCGCCGCGACGTCGGCGATGGTCGGGCGACCGGTTGAAATGCGTTTTGCCATGGGCGTCTATCCACTTGCTCGTTTTGGCCGTCCCGACGCCAATGTTGCGATCATATCCAAACATAGCCGATTGACCAGCATCCTTGGTAGCGCTACCATAACTGTCGCAGAGTGTGTTGTCGAGTTGAGGAGCGCGACAACGCCAGTGATCTGCCAGTCTTGAGGAGGGACTGACATGACCAAGTCACTCGATGGGCGCGTTCAATCCGTTGACCGGGCGATGCTGTTGATGGAGTCATTGAGCGATGCTGAAGGCGGCCTGCGACTAACCGAATTGGCGCGCCGCACAAAGCTATCGCTCACCACAGTGCACCGACTTCTGACTACGCTGGAGCAGCGTCACTTCGTTCGGTTTCTCCCCAAGGACAATCTCTGGCATATCGGCCAACAGGCCTTCACCATCGGCAATGCTTTCGTGCGCGATCGCAGTTTCGTGGCGCCTGCTCAGCCCTATCTGCGACTGCTGCGTGAACACACCAAGGAAACGGCGAATCTCGGCGTCGTGGACAAGGGCGAGATTGTTCTCGTCGACCAGCTGGAAAGCCGCGAAATCACCCGCGCCCTGTCCCGCGTGGGTGGCCGCACGCCGATGACAGCGTCAGGGATGGGCAAGTCGATCCTCGCGACCTATTCCGGCAGCGAAGTCAATTCCCACCTGAATCGCCATGGCATGCGGCGGGCGACCGTCAAATCCTTGACCTGCAAGGATGCCCTGAATACGCAGTTGGCCAAGATCCGCAGCGACGGCTATGCGGTTGACGACGAAGAGTATGTGACGGGCCTCCGCTGCGTGGCGGCGCCTGTCTATAATCAGCATGCGGACGTGGTCTGCGCGATCTCCGTCTCCGGCACCGTCTTGCGCATGAACACGACCCGCCTTCCGGTCATCGGCCGTCTGGTTGCCGAGACGGCCGCGGCGATCACACAGGCCATTGCCGGCAATCCTGCCCATTAGGGAGCCGGGAGCCATCAGCGACACGGCTAGGACTCGGTCTCGCGCTATCGCGCCATAGAGCCGCCGCACGTCCTCGGCGAGCGGCTTCCATGCAAGGCGGCATCGAGATGAGACAGGGGAGGTAGCGCTCGTCAGCAGCGGTTGCGTGAACGCGGCCTAGCGGAGCTTGGCGATCCCGATGCCGTCCAGTTTGGCGCGGTCCTTGATGGATTCCTCGCTGCGCGTCATGGCTTTGGAAATCGCCTTCAGCGCCATGCCCTTCCCGGCGAGCAGCTTCAGCTTCTGGAGTTCTTCAGCGGTCCAGGCTTGGCGATGCCGTTCAAATCGTTCGGTCACGGTGGTGTCCTGCTCGGTCTTGAGATTCGGGCGTTGGTGCCGCTTTTTACGATGATCGCGACGAGCCGGCCGGGGCGTTTCATGCGCTGATCCCGGCCCGCCGCCCACCCCGAGGCGGCGCTGGATTGCCGCCGAATAGAGGACATTCGGCTTCACACCGCAAGCGGCGATCAGTTTCCCACGCTACAACAGACCGTCGAGGCGCTTCAAAGGCTGCAGAATGATATCGGCGATTGCTGATTGTCCAACCTTGAACGCAACCTGGTATTCGGGATCAGCAACCATCGCCGCGAATGCGGATCGGCGCGGATACTGAACGAGGACGACGGCGTCCCACCCCTCTGCCTCACCGGTCGTGAGCACCGGCAGGCCATCGCCGCCCAACAGGATCTTGGCGCCAAAGCGAGCCAGGATCGGCTCCGCCATTTCCAGGTATTTCAAATATCTCTCGCGGCCGCCATCAGGCGCGAAGCGCAAGAGATTCAACATGACAACGGCTGTGTCGTCGTCTTCCTTGAGGAAGGCATCGAACGCGACAGGCGAAAATGAAACCATTTGTCGTTCCTTTGACAGGGCACCAGCAGTGAGTGCGGCCGTCGTCAGATAACGTCGCGTGGTGTCAGAAACTGTCAGGATCAAACGCCGGTCCCGATGACGTCTCGGCCATCGGCGGCTCTTGCCGCCATGATGGCTCCGTTGCGGCTCTCAGAACTGGATCGAAAGGGGCTTGCCGGTCTCCAGCAGCGTCTTGATGCTGGACACGATCATCGGCCAGCCATTGCGGCTGTCCTCCAGCGAGGCGTCCGGTAACCGCTCCTGGTATTCGCCATGCTCGACGGTGAACTTCACCATGTCTTCCGACGGTTCGATCCGGAAGGTCAGCAGCGAGGGCGGCAGCTTGCGCATCTCCTCATGCCATTCGACATGCCAGGTCAAGGAAAGGAGCCGCTCGGTCTCGACGGCGATCACCTCGCCGAGCACATCGAGCACGCCGCCTTGCATGAAGACGCGCATCTCGTCGCCCTTCTCGAAGCCGGATTGAATGCGGCGCCCGCCGAAATAGAGCGCCATGCGGTCCGCGTCGGTGATGGCCCGCCAGGCCTCGGCCGGCGTCGTGGCGATAAAGGCCGTGTAGGAGACGGAACGGGGCGAGAATGACGACATGAAGGGGTTTCCAAACGGAGTTGAACAGTCGGCCCTTGACCGCACCGGCGGCGGGGCCTGAACCATGAAGCGCTGCACGATGAAGCCAAGCGCGACGATCGGCGGCCCAGCCGATCGACCGCCTCAGCTCGCCGCCTAGCGAAACCGGCTCTCCCTGGTGTTCATCCACATGTCCGGGTTCGGACCCAGCTTCAGCTTCACGGCCTCAGCGATCGCCGTCATGCGGTCCAGCGTTTCTGAACTGGCCTTGCGGTCGAGCGCCGCGGCGTTCTCGGTGATCTCCTGCGGCGTCCGCGCACCGGTCAGCACGACATCAATGCCGGGCTGAGCCAGCGCCCACTGGATGGAGAGATCGGCAAGGCTCTGCCCTTCGGCCTTTGCGAGTTCCCGTAGCTCAGCAATCGCGGCGAAGACCTCGTCCTCAGCCCCGGACTCGCCGTGGCCACCGTCGCTGTAGAAGCGGGTGACGTGCAGGCCCTTGGGCACATCGCTGGCCGAACCGTAGCGACCGGTCAGGAGGCCCTGCGCCAGCACCGAATAGGCAACGCCGGTCGCCCCCAATTCCCGCGTCTTCGGCAGGATCTCGTATTCGCAGGCGCGCCAGAACAGGCTGTAGGGAATCTGGTGCAGCGAGAGGACGGGCTTGCCCTTGACCTGCTCCAGTTCCGAAAGCGTCACCGGTCCCGCATTGCAGATGCCGGCCGAGCGGATCTTGCCGGCCTGAAGGAGCCGGTCGAGCCCCTCCACCGATTCCGCCACAGGAATCTCCGGATTGGGCCAATGAATGTAGAAGCTGTCGATATAATCGGTGCCAAGCCGCTTCAGGCTTGCCTCGCAACCGCGGACGACCCCTTCCCGGCTGCGGTCGCTATAGACCTTGGTCGCGATGATGGCCTTGTCGCGCCGTCCCTTGAGCGCACGGCCGAGCACTTCCTCGGAACGGCCATCGGCATAGCCTTCCGCGGTGTCAATGAAATCGATTCCGTGCTCCAGCGACGCCGAAACGGTGTCGATCGAGGCTTTCTCGTCCTGCTCGCCCCAGACCGGGTCGTTGCCGAAGGCCCAGGTTCCGAGCGACAGCCGCGATACGGATATATCGGTGCCGAAGAGTGTGGTTCGTTCCATTCCGAGAATGTCTCCAGTCGCGCCGGTGATTGCGCACGGCCTAATTTGGCTAGATGAGTTCAATGACGAGGATGGACCGACGCAGCCAAAGCGAATTGCGACGATCGCAAAGGGAACCGGCTGGTATCCAGAGCCGCGCCGATCGGTTATGCGCCGTTGCTCGGCGCCTCAAAGCGCCAGCTCAGTGAAATGTCGCGGATGACGGGGGGCGCCTCGAGGCGATCTCGACAGCGGCGATCGATGGCCAGCACGCGCAGAACTCTGACACGAGCCTCGTCTTCACGTTGATTTCCCCTCCCGGGCATAGCCTCATATGGCTATTTTCTTTTTCAACGCGATCTTAGTGCAAAAGGGACGTGCAGCGCTGACCATATTTTGGCAATTAGGTCAAAGGTAGCCGACAGCGCCAAATACCAATGCTAGGCGAATCGCCGGATTTTGTCATGGAAAATCAAATGCTTTACTAGAGTGCCGCTTAGGTGAAACACGTTGGCGGTCTAAATTAATCGGGCTAACATCTAGCCTAATTAGCGCGTGAGAGCGGCATGGCCGAGCGTCAGTCACTGACGGATTTCATCTACGAGCAGATCACCAACCGCATCCTTTCGGGCAACTATGTCGCCGGCTCGAAGCTGCCGACCGAGGAGGCTGTCGCTCAGGAATTCGACGTCTCACGCGCAGTCGTTCGCAACGCCTTCGCCCGGATGAAGCGCGAGAAGATCCTCCAGTCCAGGCGCGGCTCCGGTACGACCGTGATCGGCATGTCCGGCGCGCGCCGCCACAGCTTCGGTCCGGTCGACAGCGTCGAGGACATCTGGAAGTGCTTCGAATTCCGCCTGGTATTCGAGCCGGGGACGGCCGCCATCGCGGCCCTTCAGCGCCTTGACCATGACATTGCGGCCATCGAGACGGCGCTCCAGAAGCTCCGCATCTTCCGCAGTTCGGACATGCTCGAGACAGTGGAGCTCGACATGGAGTTCCACCGCGCCGTCGTGGCCAGCAGCCACAACCGCTATGTCGAGGGCACCTACGCCGCCTGGGAACCGCAGATCCGCTTCACCAGTTCCATGTCGGCAAATCTCTCCCAAGCAGCCTCGCTGCAGCGCCAAAGGCGCATCGTCCATGATCACGAGAGGGTGCTGCAGGCGATCGTCAGCGGCGATCCCAAGGCGAGCGCGGAGGCGATGCGGCAGCATATAGAGGCTGCGCGCGACACCATCTTCCGCAGTCGCTTCGGCGGCGGACCGGCGCCAACCCTTCAGACGATGCACATGCCGCCATCGGCGACGACGCCTGTGCCGACGAAATAGCGCGCTTCCGGCGAGACGAGATAGGCCGCGATGGCGCCGATTTCGGCCGGCTCGGCGATCCTGTCGGTCAACTGCAGCGCGCGAACCTCGTCCTCGGTGATGACGCCGCGCGCAATCGAATCCGCCGTGATCGGTGTCCGCGTCGGGCCGGGACAGATCGCGAGGACGCGGATATTGCGCGGCGCCAGCGCAACGGCCATGTCGCGCGTCATCGCCATCACCGCCCCCTTCGAGGCGACATAGGCCGTGTTCATGCCCATCAGGGGCCGAAAGCTCGCTACCGAAGCGCAATTGAGGATCACGCCGCCGCCCTGCCGCTCCATCTCGGGAATGGCTGCCTTCGAGCACAGGAACATGCCCTTCACATTGATCGCGAACAGGCGATCCCATTCCTCCTCGGATGTGTCCTCCATCGCCTTGTCATATTGGATGCCCGCATTGTTGAAGAGGATGTCGAGCCGTCCGAAGCGCTGGATCGCGGCACCGACCATCGCATCGACCTCGCCCTTGCGCGCAACATCGGCGGCGACGGCCAGCGCTTCACCACCGGCGGCGCGAATGGCGCTGGCGCAATGCTCCGCCGAGGCGTGGTGAACATCGGCTACCACGACCGATGCCCCGCGTGCCGCCATTGCCGAGGCCGAAGCGGCGCCGATTCCCCCGCCGCCGCCGGTCACGATCGCCACCTTGTCCTGCAGATCTTTCAACGCAAAGCTCCTCCATCAAACGGAGATGCAGCATTTGCGTCGGCAGGCGTCGGGTCAATCACTCATTTGGCCTAATTTGGCTACTTCGCCTTGAGGCGACGAGCAGCTTGCGACGCTGTCCGCGCCTCGTCGGCGTGATCGTGCTGCCGGACGTGCCCGACAGGGCCGGCGCGCCGTCAGCGGTAGTGGCGGCCCTCCGCCCGACCATCCTCCACAGCCTCGAGAACAATGCCGCGACAGATCGTGGCGACATTGTCGAATCCGAGCGTGCCACTGCGAATTTCACCGGCCGAATCGACCAGATTTTGCGGATCGGACCGAAGTTTGAAGATCGCGATATCGGCCTCGGAGCCGACATCCAGCCGTCCGAGGTCGTTTCGGCGGACGATGGAGGCAGGCGCAAAAGTCACGCGGGTAAGCACCTCATGCATGTCCATGCCGAGCGCGATGAATTTGGCCATCACCGTCGGCAAATCGAACACCGGCCCGTCGACATTGTGTGCGTGCAGGTCGGTGCTGATCGCGTCGGGTAGCAATCCCTGATCCATGGCGATCTCCGCCACACGGAACGAAAAGCTTCCGGCGCCATGTCCGACGTCCATCTTGACGCCACGCGCCATGGCATCCCTCACCGAGGCTTTGAGCTTGCCCGCCCCATCGAGAACGCACCCGCCAACGCTCTGATTGTAGATATGCGTCAGGATATCGCCCTCATGCAGGAATGGCAGGACCTCGTCGATGGTCGGCGGAGCGGTGCCGACATGCACCATGAGCGGCACGCCGAGCATGTCTGCCGCTTCGCGAGCGAGCGGCAGGGCGAGGGCCGAATGGGCGCCGGTGGCATTGTTGCTGGCGCGCAGCTTGACGCCGACGATCTCGGAGGCAAATGCCGAACCGACCCGCTTGAGTTCGCCAAGATCGGCGAAGCGCCAGTCGAACAATTCCCCGACATCGATGCTGAGATTGCCGGCCGCCGTCAGGCCGATATAGGACAGGTTGATGAAGGGCAGGATCCTGACGCGGCTTCGCCGGATCACGTGGTGATAAAACCCCTCGAAGGTCGCCGCGCCGCTCGTGCCGCAGTCGACCCAGGTGGTGACGCCGGTGCGCGGGCCGATCTTGTCAGCATTGACGCCGAGCAGCGCCCCGCCCCAATAGGCGTGCGTATGCAGGTCGACGAGCCCCGGAACCACCAGCATTCCCGCCGCGTCGATGATGCGACTACCACCCGGCGCGAGATCGCGGCCGATCGCGACGACCTTCCCGTCGGCGATCGCCAGATCGGCCGGCTGGTCAAACCCTGAGGCAGGGTCGATCACCCGGCCGTTCCTGATCAGCAAAGATCCGTTCATCGCGTTCGCCCTCGGGTCGCCTGATCGGCCTCAGCGCAGCACGACGCTGTGCCTGCGACCGATCGCGGCCGGCGCCCGTTGCTAGCGCCCGCGCGGAGCATAAGCGTCCGCCAGCCAGTCCATCGTCTCATCCTTGGCGGAATCGACGATCTTCCATTTCGGGTTGGCATCGAACCAGGCCATGATCTCGCGCGCACCCTCGGCGAACGGCGTCGTGCAGATGAATTCCGGCACCAGCGACTTGAGCTTGCTGTTGTCGAAATAGATGCTGTGCGCCATGTCGCCGAGCAGGGCATCGCCCCAGGCCCGATCGACCATCGCGATGGCGTCGGACGGCACATGCACGATCTTCGGATCGTCGACGCCGGCGGCTCTGGCGAGGGTCCTGACGATGGCGTTCCAGTTCGGCGCCTCGTCCGAGGTGATGTGGAAGGCTTCGCCATAGGCATAGGGATTGGCCAGCAGACCGGCGAAGCCCTTGGCGAAATCGCGGGCATGGGTCAGCGTCCATAGCGAGGAGCCATCACCATGCACGATCACTGGCTTGCCGGCGCGCATGCGCGCGATCGAGGTCCACTGACCGATCATGGGCACAGAGCCCTGATCATAGGTGTGCGACGGCCGCACGATGGTGATCGGGAAGTTCTCCTCGCGATAGGCTTTGACCAGCACATCCTCTGCAGCGATCTTGTCCTGCGAATAACGCCAGACCGGATTGTGCAGCGGCGTCGATTCAAGCACCGGCAGCCGGGCTGGCGGCGTCTGGTAGGCCGAAGCCGAACTGATGAAGACATACTGCCCCGCATGGCCGCGGAAGATCTCGAGATCTGACGTCACGTCGGCAGCCGTATAGGCGACGAAATTGACGACGACGTCGAAATCGAGGCCCTTCACCGCGGCACGCACGGAGGCCGGATCGCGCGCATCGCCCTTCAGATATTGCGCGCCGCCGGCGACCGGCCGCATCGCGGTCTGCCCCCGGTTGAGCACAAAGACCTCGAACCCCTTCGCAAGGGCGCTGTCGACGCAATGGGCGCTGATCCGGCCCGTGCCGCCGATGAACAGAACTTTCTGCCGAGACACTCGATTCACTCCTTGATCATGTCGGGTTTGGCTACTCGCCGTGCAGCCGTCCGGCGCACCAGTCCTCGAAGCCGTTCTCGGTCACGCCGATCAGGATGTCTTCCTTGCGGATGCCGATCGCGACGAGCCGGGTGACGATTGCCCTGTAGAGGCCGCGCTTCTGGTCTGCGCTGTACCTGTGGACCATCAAGATCTGGATGAGCACCAGGTTCTGGCGGTTGCCGAGGCCGTAATCCGGGTCGAACACCAGCTCGCCCTCATCGCGCGGCCGGAAGACCTGGAATTTGTCGAGAGGATTGACGTCGAGCGCTTCGATGAAAGCCTGCTGCAGTTCCACGCTCATCTGCTTGGCGTGGGCCTCATACATCTTGCGCGACATGTCAACTTGGACGAGGGGCATGAAAACTCCGGATGTCAGGAATGGGGCGGACAGGGGCATCCGCTTCAGGCGGATGCCGACGGATTCCGGCAGCGTCTAGTCCTGGTCGTCCCAGACCGGCGATTTGGCAGGATCGATGCGGCGATGGCCGCGATTGAGGGCACGCATCCGGTCCATCTCCTCGGGCGTCAGCGTCACGCCGAGAGCGGCGAAATTCGCGCGAAGATTGGCCTCGCTGCCCGAAGCTGGGATCACGATGTGCCCTTCGCCCATCAGGAAGGCCAACGCGATGGCTGACGGCCCGACGCCATGCGCCGCCGCGATGGCACTGATCGTTGGATCGTCGTTGACCATGCCCTTAGCGAGCGGCTGATAGGCGGTCAACGGCATGCCCATGTCGCGCGCATAGTCGCGAAGCTTCGGTGTCTGCAGGAAGGGATGGATCTCCATCTGGTTGGTGGCAATCGCACCCTCGCCCAGCAATTGGCGGCTGCGCTCCAGATCGGCGATCGGGAAATTCGAAACGCCGATCAGCCGTGTCAGCCCCCGTGCCTTGGCCTCCGCCAGCTCAAGCATATACTCGGCGAACGGCACCTGGTCGTTCTGGCTCGGCCAATGGATCAGCAGGAGATCGACCTGATCGACGCCGATCGCGGCAAGGCTGCGCTCGACGCTCGGGAGAAAATTCGCCTTTTCGAGCATCGTGTCGGCGACCTTGGTGGTGACGAACAGATCGCCGCGCGAAAGCCCGGAACGGCGCATCGCCTCGCCGACCTGCTTCTCCGTATCGTAGGTCTGCGCCGTATCGAGATGGCGGTAGCCGATCTCGATCGCCTTCAGGATCGCTTCGGTGCCGGCATCGCCGGTGCGTCCGAAGGTGCCGAGCCCGAGTTGCGGAATAGGTCCGGAATAGATCATCTTCACCCCTTCGTGGCACCGGCGGTCAGTCCGCCGACAAACATCTTCTGGAATACGAGGAAGAGCAGCGCGATCGGCACGGTCATCACCACCGAGGCAGCCATGACCGCGCCCCAGTCGGTGTTGAACTCAGTCGAGAATTCGGCAAGCCCGATCGGCAATGTCTTGACCGAACTATCCGTGGCGAAGCAGAGCGCGAAAATGAACTCGTTCCAGGTCGTGACGAAGGCATAGACGATCACCGCGACCAGCCCCGGCAGTGACAGTGGCAGCGTGATCCGGAAGAGGACGCCGAGGCGTGAGGCGCCATCGAGGATCGCCGCCTCTTCCACTTCGACAGGAACCGCTCGGAAATAGCTGGTCAGCATCCAGACGCTGAGCGGCAGCGTCACGATCATATAGACCAGAATCAAACCCCAATAGGTATTGACGAGGCCCAATACCCGCAACGTGATGAACAGCGGAACGATGATCGCCGCTGTTGGCAGCAATTGCCCGACCAGGATGAAGGCCTGCAGGTATGGCTTGCCCTTGAAGTCGAAGCGGGCAAAGCCGTAGCTCGCGAAGATCGCCAGAATCAGCGCCAGCCCCGTCGATCCGACCGAGATGATGACGCTGTTGAGGAAGTATCTCGGAATGTTACTTTCGAACAAGACCTTGTAATAATTGTCGAAGGTCGGGACAGCCGGCCACCAGATCGGTGGCACCGAATAAAGCTCCTTCAGCGTCTTGATCGACGACAGCCCCATCCAGACGAACGGGAACATGCAGACGACAAGGACAAGGATCGAGCCGATCAGGATGATGGGCCAGCTGAGGCCGGGTTTCTTCATCTTCGGCTGCGCTATGACCCGCGTTGCTGATGCGGTCATTTCGCCTCTCCCGGCTGCGCCGACAGCACCTTGATGTAGATAAAGACCACCACGATGGCGACGCCGAAGAAGATAACAGACAGCGCCGCCGCCTGATTGAACTGGAAGCTCTCGAATGCCAGACGGAAGATCTGGATCGGTGTGATCAGCGTCTTGTTCGCCGGCCCGCCGCGAGTGATCGCATAAATGATGGTGATCGAATTCAGGCCCCAGATCACCAGGAGCAGCGTTACCGCCGTGATCACCGGACGCACCGAGGGCAGCATGACGTACCAGACCTCTTCCCAGAAGCTGGCGCCATCGACGCGGGCGGCCTCATAGAGATCGTTGGGAATCGACTGCAGCCCGGCCAGCACCATGATCGCTACGAACGGGAACAGCTTCCATACATTGATGGCGATCAGGACCGGCATGACCGTGTCCTTGTTGGTCAGCCAGCCGATCGGGCTCTGCAGCACGCCGGAGCCCGTCATCATGTAATTGATGATGCCGAACTCGGTATGGAACATCCAGGCCCAGGTCGTCGCCGCGACGATGCCCGGCACCACCCACGGGATCAGCGTGATCGCCCGCAACGCCCCACGGCCGAAGAAGCTCTGGTTGAGCAGGATCGCCGTCAGCGTGCCCAGCACGACCTGGAAGACGATCGAGCCGAACACCCAGTAGATCGTGTTGATGAATGCCTGCGTCGTCACCCGCGGCTTCAGCACCGCTGCGAAATTCTTGAACCCGACGAGGTGGCCATTGCCATCGGTGACGCTGAGCAGCCCCGTATAGGCCACCGGATAGGCAATCAGCATGAACAGGACAATCAGCGCCGGCAGGACGAACAGCAATCCGGTCTGCGATTTCATGGGGGCCTTCCTGATCTGCCGAGGCTTGGCAATGCGCGCCGCAATGCGACGCGACGCGAGCCGTGGCGAAGACGAACGTCCGGGGACGGCTCCCCCAGGCACGGATGCCCAGAGGAGCCGCGGGAGGACCGTGTCAGCTGTCGAGAAGCGCCTGGATCTCTTCGTTAGCCTGATCCATGGCTTCCTGCGGGGTCTGGTCGCCAAGCATGATCCGCTGCAGGCCGTCGAAATAGGCCTGACTGATCTGGACCCAATTCTTGTGGATCGGCACTGGCCGAGCAAAAGGCAGCATCGACTTGAAGACGGCCAGGATCGGATCGTTGAAGCGCGGCTGCGCCTGAGACGAGATGCGGACCGGGAACGTATCCGTAAAGAAGCCCTGGTTTTCCGAAGTGTTCATAAACTGCAGGAACTTTTTGGCCTCGCCCGGATTCTTTGCGTCCTTCGGAATGATATAGCTCCAGCCGCCCAGAACACCCGCCGTTTCCTTGCCATCGGGATGCGGCGTCTGGAAGATGCCGATGTCGATGGCGGGATTCTCGGTCCGGATCGAGGGAATATCGAACTGGCCGCCGAGATAGGAGGAAACGGCGCCGGCAATGAACAGGCGCCTCGCGGCGGTGCCGTCATTCTCGAGCGTTGACGCCGGCGACAGGCCCTTTTTCAGGAAGTCGGTATAGAAGGTCACCGCTTCGACTGCCGCCGGCTGGTTGACCGTCGCCGTGGTCATGTCGTCGGAGATGATGCTGCCGCCATTCATCCAGATATAGGGCAACGAGCCAGTGATCGTGTTGCCCATCTCGCCGCCGCCGGTGATGGCGAAGCCCGACTTGCCGTTACCGGTCAGCTTGGTCGCGGCGTCGACGAACTCCTTCCAGGTCTGCGGCGGATGGTCAGGATCGAGGCCGGCGGCCTTGAAGTCGGCCTTGTTGAAGACGACCGCGCGGGTTTCCATCCGATACGGAATCGCCCAAAGCTTGCCGTCCCAGCTGACATAGTCGATCGCAGCCTTGGCGTAGTCGTCCTTGTCCTGGATCGTGTCGTCGAGCGGAATGATCAGCCCGTTCTGGGCATAGCCGTTCACCCAGCCATGCTGGACTTCGATGATGTCGGGCGCCCCTCCAGACTGCAGGGCCGTCAGCACGCGCTGCGGCAGGCCGTCCGAGGTCGTGACTTCCATCTTGATGGTGATGCCGGGATTGGCGGCCTCAAACTTGCCCGCCAGTTCCTTGGCGCGCGCCTCACCCCAATTGGGCGTCCACCATACCACTTCGCCAGCAAAGGCCGCCGTGCTCAGCGTCAGCGCCGAGACGGTCAAGGCAAGCAGGGCTGCTGTTCTCTTGGATCGCATGTCATCCTCCCATAAGGCCTCAGAGCCGTCCTCCCCGAGACGAATACGCGACCACGCTTCCCGAAGATCCGGGCAGGGTCACGCTTCCTCTCGCCGCGGCGAGGACATGAGTCTTTCGAAAATTTCGAAGCTCATGTTGTGATTTTCGGGAAGGCTACCGAACCACCTCCGAAGCGTCAAGGCTGATATCCTGGCAATTTCGCTCGGATATGCCGGTCTTGCCAAGTGGTTCGACATTGGCTATCTCGAAACTGCGAGATCGACTTACGACATCTTTCGCAATATTTTCGGTGTATTTCGAGGATTGAGGCGGGGCTTGCGCGGCGTCGCGGAGAGGCTCGATATAGGTCGCAGGACGGCGCGGTCGCCGTGTCGGCAAAGTGGCGGGACTGGAATGACGCGAAGCCCGAGTCTTCGTAAGGGGCAGCAGGACGGAAGCCGGCGCGTGACCATGGCGGAGGTCGCAGCCGCCGCCGCCGTTTCGGTGCCAACAGTGTCCAAGGTGCTGAACGGCCGCTTCGACGTTGCCCTTGAAACGCGCGAGCGGGTGGAAGCGGTCCTCAACCAGTCGGGCTACGCCCGCGGCAAGCGCAAGAGAGATGACGCGCCGTGGCTGATCGACCTCGTCTTCCCGGAATTCGGCCCCTACGCGATCGAGATCATCAGAGGCGCGGAAGAGGCGGCGCTGCTGAACAAATGCCGCATCGCGGTCTCGGCCCTCTCCGATGATCCCAAGGAGACGCGGTGGCTCAGCAATATCGGCTCGAGCCGCACCGATGGCGTCATTCTCGTCTTCGCCGAATTGACACCCCTGCATCGCGAGCGCCTGAAGGCGCTGGCCGTGCCGGTCGTGATCGTTGATCCGCTCGGCCATCCTGACCCCAGGACGCCGTCCATCGGCGTCACCAACTGGGCCGGGGGGATGACGGCGACCGACCATTTGATCGGCCTTGGTCACAAGCGCATCGGCATCATCGCCGGCCGCCCGGCGATGCTCTGCAACCAGCAACGCCTCGACGGCTATCGCGCTGCTCTGATGAGAGCCGGCATTCCGGTCGATCCGGCGCTGATCTTCACGGGCGCCCATCACCACCCGACGGCCCTCAATGCCGCCTCGGCGATGCTCGACCTGGCCGATCCGCCGACCGCCATCTTCGCAACCAACGATCTTCACGCCATGGGTGTCTATGAGGCGGCGCGGCTGCATGGCCTGCGGCTGCCGGACGATCTCAGCGTCGTCGGCTTCGACGATATCCCGATGGCAGAATGGGTCTCCCCACCCCTGACGACCATGCGCCAGCCGCTCGCCGAAATGGCCGCGCTCGCAATCAACATGCTGCTTGGCAAGGAATCGTCCGAACTCAGCCACCGGATCGAGTTGGCGACCAGCCTGGTCGTCCGCTCGAGCACCACGCCGCGACAGGATCGAAGCTAGCTCCGGCTTGGCGGGACAGTCGCCGCGCAAACCCGCGAACAATCGAGAACATTCCAATGAACGATCGCTTCCTGACCGTCAGCGGCACGAAGATCCTGGATGGCACGAGCAAGGCCGTGTCGCTGCGCGGATACAATATCGGCGGCTTCATGAACATGGAGAACTTCCTCACCGGGTTCCCCTCCACCGAAACACTGCAGCGAGAGGCGCTGCTGCGCGCGCTCGGGCCCGATCGCTATGCCCTCTTTTTCGAGCGTTTCATGGCATCGTTCTTTTCCGACGAGGACGCCCGTTATTTGGCCTCGCTCGGCATGAACCACGTGCGCATTCCGTTCAGCTACCGGCATTTCGAGGATGACGATCGCCCCTTCGAAATGAAGGAGGCCGGATTCACGCTGCTCGACAGCGTCATTGCCATGTGCGAGCGCCATGGCCTCTATGCCATTCTCGATCTGCATGCGCTGCCAGGCGCGCAGAACATGCACTGGCACAGCGACAACGCCACCCACAAGGCGCTGTTCTGGCAGCACCGGCATTTCCAGGACCGCGTCGTCAATCTGTGGACCCAGCTGGCGCTGCGCTACAAAGGCAATGCGACCGTCGCCGGCTACAACATCATGAACGAGCCCGGCGACGCCTCCAACGCCAGGATCAAGCCGTTCTACGACCGCGCCATCGACGCCATTCGCGCCATCGATCCCGACCACATCATCTTCCTCGACGGCAATCGCTATGGCCAGGATTTCAGCGCCTTCGAGGGTTTCGAGCCCTATCCGAACACCGTCTATGCCGCGCATGACTACAAGCTGCCGGGTTATTCCTATGGTGGTCCCTATCCGGGCATCACCCGCGGCGTCTATGTGGATCGCGCCAATATCGAGGAGACCTTCCTGAAGCGCACCGAGTTCATGCGCAAGACAGGGACGCCGATCTGGATCGGCGAGTTCGGCCCTGTCTTCACCGGCGATCTCGACCGCGATGCCGACCGTTACCACCTGCTCGAAGACCAGCTCGACATCTACAACGAACACGACGCCCACTGGTCGCTCTGGGCCTACAAGGATATCGGCGGCCAGGGCCTCGTCTACGCGGCTGCGGAATCGCCCTGGCGGACGCGCATCAAGCCGGTGACCGACAAGAAGGCTCGGCTCGGCGTCGATAGCTGGGGCTCGAGTGATGCCGATGTCCGCTACATCATGGGACCGGTCGAGGAAACGATCGCCAAGGAATATCCGGCCTTCGACCCGTTTCCGTTCGGACAGCAGAACTGGGCCCAGCAGCTCGTTCGCAGCATCCTGCTCGGCGAACCGATGGCCGAGGATTTTGGCAGGCTTTTTGCTGATATCGACGATGACGCGACCGTCATCGCGCTCGCCGAATCCTTCGCGCTTGGAAACTGCGTCCGCCGCCAGCGCCTCGCCGATCTGATCGCGGCGCGAACCGGTGATGCGTCGGCGACGCCCTGATCGAGGAGCCGCTTCTTGGACATCCTGATCCTTGCCGACGATCTCCCCGGCGGTGCCGACTTCACGGCGGCGAGCAACTGGGGCTGGTCGCGCCGTCCTGGCTCGAGCGAGGCCGGACGCTCATCGATGCGTTCGCCACGCTGCATGGTGGCGGACGCGACGCCCCCTCATCCCTCCAGATCCCGCATGGATCCATGACCCTTCCCACGATTGCCATCACCATGGGCGATGCCGCCGGCGTCGGGCCGGAAATCATCATGAAGAGCCTCGCGCATCGCGCGCTGTTCGAGGAATGCCGGCCGATCGTCATCGGCGACGCCGCCCGACTGCGCAAGGCGAGGGCTCTGCTCGGCAGTCAGTTGGCGGTGCAGGCGATCGCTTCGGTCGAGGAAGCCGATATTCGCCCCGGCATCGTCGCGGTGATCGACCTTCCGCTCATCCCCGATGATCTCGTCTGGGGCGCGCTCTCCGGGGTAGCCGGCGATGCGGCGTTCCAGTTCATCCGCAAGGCTGTGGAATTGATGACCGCAGGCGAAGTGGATGCCATCTGCACCGCCCCCTTGAACAAGGAGGCGCTCCACGCCGGCGGGCATGCCTTTCCCGGCCATACCGAGATGCTGGCGGCGCTGACCGGCACCGAGGAAGTGTCGATGATGCTGATGACGCCGAAGCTGCGCGTCATCCATGTGACCACGCATATCGGCCTGGTCGATGCCATTGCCCGGATCGAGCCGGGTCTGGTCGAGCGCACCATCATGCGTGGCCACGCGGCGCTTGTCCGTGCCGGCATCCCGAAGCCGCGCATCGGCGTTTGCGGCATCAATCCGCATGCCGGCGAACACGGCCTGTTCGGTCATGGCGAAGAGGAAAGCAAGATCATCCCCGCGGTCGAGGCCCTGCAGGCGCGCGGCATCGATGTCGAAGGGCCGCTGCCCGCCGACACGCTGTTTTTCCGCGCCCAACGCGGCGACTTCGATCTGGTGGTGGCCATGTATCACGACCAGGGCCATGGGCCGGTCAAGGTGCTTGGCATCGAGGACGGCGTAAACGTCACCGTGGGACTGCCAGTCATTCGCACCTCGGTCGATCATGGCACGGCCTTCGATATCGCCGGGACCGGCAAGGCCGACGAGCGTAGCCTGCTCGCGGCGCTGAACCAGGCGATCGTGCTGGCGCGCCGCGGCTAATTCCAGGAGGAGGAGAGAGTGCCATGGCTGAGGATCTGCGCATCAAGCGGTTGAGCGTGCACCAATACAAATGGCGCGCCCGCGAACTCGGCGCTGACTACAACGGCTTCAACCACATCTATCTGCAAGGTTCGACCGCCGAGCAGGTCGGCTATGTCTTCACGATCGAAACCGAAGCCGGCATCACGGGGGAATATGTCGGCGGCAATGGCGTCTCCTATGCACAGGTGGCCATGGTCGCGCATTATCTGATCGGCAGGAACGCGCTCGAGCGCGAGCTGATCTGGAACGATCTGAAGCGGGCGCTGCGCAAGCAGGATCGCTTCGGCATGGCGCCGATCGACGTTGCGCTGTGGGATATTGCGGGCAAGGCGGCGGGCTTGCCAATCTATGCGCTGCTCGGCGGCTGGCGCAAACGCTTGCCGGCCTATGCCTCGACCTATCATGGCGACGAAAACGGCGGCCTCGACAGCCCCGAGGCCTTTGGCGACTTCGCCCAGCAATGCAAGGAAATGGGCTATCCGGCCTTCAAGATCCATGGCTGGGGCAACGGACCGATCGAGCGCGAAGTGGCCACGGTGCTGCAGACACGCAAAGCGGTCGGCGACAGTATGGACCTGATGATCGATCCGGCCTGCGAATATGAGACCTGGGCCGATGCGCTCAAGGTCGGCAGGGCCTGCGACGAGGCGGGCTATTTCTGGCTCGAAGACCCCTACAAGGATGGCGGTCAGTCGGCCTTCGCCCACAAGAAGCTGCGCCAGATCATCAAGACCCCGATCCTGCTCGGCGAGCATGTGCGCGGCATGGAATTACGCGTCGACCAGATCATCGCCGAGGGAACCGACTATGTCCGTGCCGACGTCGACTATGACGGCGGCATCACCGGCGTTATGAAGCTGGCGCATGTGGCGGAAGGCTTTGGCCTCGATTGCGAGATCCACGCGCCGGGTCCCGCCCCGCGCCACTGCATGGCCTCGATCCGCAATACCAACTACTATGAACTCGGCCTGGTACATCCCAAGGTTCCGGGGCCTTCGACCCAGTGCCGCATCTTTGCCGACGGCTATTCGGACGATCTCGACGCGGTCGACGCAAATGGCTGCGTGGCCGTACCGGAGGGTCCCGGCCTCGGCGTCACCATCGATTGGGATTGGCTGCAGAGGCACGAAACCGGAAAGACGGTCTACGAATAGGCCATTCTTTGCCGGCGAAGCGTCGGGGCGGAGCGCCGCCCCGCCAAGCCACATGGCAGATGTAAGGTCGAGGCGTCAACGCCTGCCAGATGCCACCGGCAGGCGAGCGTCATCATCACGGACTGCCCGGCGCCGCGATCAACATTGTGCCGGAACAGACTGCCGTCCTCCCGGCGGCGACCTCAGGCCCCCAAGGATGAGCGTTGGATATCGACATGCATAGAATCGGAATTCTCGGCGCCGCCGGCATTGCGCCACGCTCGATCATTGCCCCGGCGCGGCGCCGCAGCGACGCGATCATCCATGCCGTGGCTTCGCGCCGCCCCGGCGCGGCCGACGCCTATGCCAAGATCCACGGCATCGAAGCAGCCTATGAGAGCTACGAGGCGCTGCTTGCCGATCCGGCGATCGACATCGTCTACAACGCCCTGCCGCCGGCCGGCCACGCGGAATGGACCGAGAAGGCGCTGGCGCATGGCAAGCATGTCCTCTGCGAGAAGCCGCTCGCCATGAATGCGACCGAGGCCGCGGGCATGGTGGCCGCTGCCGCACGTCATGATCGCGTGCTCGCCGAAGCCTTTCACGACCGCTATCATCCGGTCTTCCTGCATCTGCTGCAGCTCAAGGACGCCGGCGCGTTCGGCGCCATCCGTTCACTCCGCGCCGAGTTTCATGTCGATATCCCGTTCGACCCAAAGTCCATCCGCCATGATCCCGGCCAGGGCGGGGGTGCTATGATGGATCTCGGGTGCTATCCGGTTCATTGGCTGCGCGCCTTCATGGCCGAGGAACCCGCCGTGATCTCGGCGGTGGCCGAGCCAAACCCGCTCGGCACGGACCAGCGCATGGTGGCCGAACTCATGTTCCCCGGCCGTGTAACGGCTCACCTCGTGGCCGATATCGCCAGCCCGCCATTTCGGGGATTGCTGCGCATCGAGGGCGAAAGCGGCACAGTGGAACTGGATAATCCCTGCCTGCCGCACCGCGGCCATTCGCTGCGCGAGTGGTTCGGTACCAGCTATCGCGAGCACACGATGGCCGGGGGAACGACCTATGACTATCAGCTCGAAGCCTTCATAGCCGCGGTCGACCAAGGGACACCGCTGCCTACTGGCGGCGCCGACTCGATCGGCAATATGAGCACGGTGGACGCTGTCTACGACAAGGCGATCGCGGCGGGCACACTCGCGTCGCGGCCCGCCAGGGGCGTGGCCACCCAGCCGTGACCGAAGCCTCTGACGCGCGGGTCCGCCGTCACAGCGGACCTTGCGCGTCGGCGCCGATCAGTCCCGGAGAGCCGGGACGGCTTCGGCGATGCCCTTCAGCGGCACTTTGAGGGCGATCGCCTGCCCGGTGGTCGCAACGAATGTCACGGTCGCCTCGCTAGCCGCGCCCAGTTCGCGGGACAGCGCATTGTCAAACGCGCCGGCGGCTTCGCAGCCCTGCGGGTCGCAAAGGACAAAGTCGATCTTGTGAGGCTTGCCGCCAGCGACCGTCAGCACGATCCCCGGCCGGGTCAGGATGCCGAGCGGCACGCGGAGCGCGAAGGTCGGCTTGCCGGCCGCGTCGTTACCGATCTCCCAGACCAGCAGGTTCTGCTGCGTCTTGTTGTTGACGATCCTGAGATTGGCCGCGCAGGTGCGCTTGGCATCCTTTGACAGGGTGTCGTTGCAGGTCACGGTCCAGTTGTCATAGACCACTGTCTCCGTCCGCTTGGGAGCGCTGACCTCGGGCTTTGGCGCAGGGGTCTGCGCCGAAGACGACGAGACGATCAGGCCGGCACAGAGAGCGATTGCGACGCCGGCCAAGCGGGCCGGATGAACGAAACCAAGCGCGCGTTGCATCTGAACTTCCTTGTTTACGCGAGACCGGCGGTCGCGAGCGGAAACGACGCCGTCGATGGAGGGCGGGCCAACCTCGAAAGGTCGGCCCGCTGTCTGCCGTCATGAGGGGCGCTGAACTACCAGTTGTAGCGCACGCCCGTCAGCGTCGTACCCGAGGTGAACTCGTTGCTGAACTTCACATCCGCGTTCAGGAAGCCGCTCCAGCCGCTGTCCTTGCCGAAGAGGTTGAGGCTGCCGCCAACTTCGCCGAAGGCACCGCCGAAATTATCCGTAGCCGTGAACGGCGTGCCGGCGTTGAGGATCGTGGCGCTGTTGTCGCCATCGAACTCGTACCACAGGCGCCCGACAGCCGACGCTTCGATCCAGTAGCTCTCGGCGTCATAGACCCGTCCGCCGAAGCGAGCTCCGATGGCACCGCGCAGGCTTTCCCCATCATTGAACTCAACGACGCTGTTCGAAACGCTGGCCATATTGTCGATGCTCGCATTGACATAGGCGAGCGTGGCGACCGGCTCGAAGAAGATCTGCGGCGTCCACTGGACGCGGTAGCCCGAGTCGATGACGAAGCCGAGCGATGTCACGTCGGACGACCCGCTCGACGCTCCGTAGCCCGACAGCGTCGGCGCGGTGTAGTCGAGATTGAGGAAGTCCGCCTTGACGAGGCCGTCGAGGAAGAAGCCGCCATTGATGTAGGTGCCGTAGACACCGACCGTGCCGCCGCTGTAGTCGCCCGATGTCGGTGACTGGCCGAAATCGAGCTGCGAGGTGACATAGCCACCGAGGACACCGAACAGCAGCGCCGACTTGTCGGTGACGTTGCCGCCGATATCGGCGCCGGCCATGAAGCCATAGGTGTTCTGGTTGTAGGACGTGTCGAAATCGAAGTTCTTGTCGAACACGCTGTAGCCGGTATTGCTGTCCCGGTTCATCCAGCTGCCGACGGCCTTTGCCCATACGCCCGGCGTCAGGCTCTTCTGAGACGCGGCGACCGCTCCCGTTCCGAGCTTGGACGACCCATCATCCGGCGTCGCCGGAGGCGGGTTGATGAAATAGGAGCGAAGGTCGGCCTGGCGATCGAGCCAGAGGCCCGCGGTCTCATGCCAGATCGTCTGCGCACCGGTGACGAAGGACGGGAATTCCAGAGCTTCCTGATCCGGCAGACCGACAAGAAGCTGCGTCGTCCCGGTCGCCGTCGGCGCCGTCGCGAGATCGTAGAAGAACAACCCCTTGTCGATGATGCCGCCAAACCGGCTCGAATAATTGGCCGAATTGGGATCGATCACGAAATTGCCGGGAGCGATCGTACCGTTCTGGGACTGGACTACTGCGATACCCGTCGGGTTGAACGCGCCGGGTCCTGAATTGACGTCATTGACCAGGATCTGCGTCGTTCCGTACGCCACCTGACCGGCGATCGGATTGCCGTTCACATCGAGGCCGCCGATCAGCAGCGTATCGGACGTCGAGCCGGGACCGGCGAGATAGGCATCGACGGCCAGCGTGCTGTTTCCAACGCCGGTGAACGTCCCGCTGGTATAGGTGACGTCACGGTTGGCATTGTAGGCAAGCTGGCCAGCCGTCTCGTCGCTGAGGGTCACCAGACCGACGCCGGCGCCGGATGGATCGCCATTCACAAAGCTTTCCAGCGAGGAAAGGTTGGTCTGCTCAGCGACAGCGCCGTTGAGGGCCGTCTGGATCCGCCCGGGATTGTTGAGCGTGTCCGAACCGCCGCCGAAGCTGTTGTCGCCGACGACGACCCAGGTATTCGAGCTGTAGTTGTTGAAGATATCGGCGTTGTCGGTGAGGCCGATCCGGCCGACCAGCGTGCCGTAGTTATTGATTGTGGTCGCGCCGCCATCTGTGTCGATGGCGATGCGGCTCGCGGCGGTTGCGAGATCGTTGTTCGCCGGGCTGCTGCCATCGAAAGCCCACGAGGTGACAAGCGCCCCGGTAGCGATTTCGATGCTCGTCGCAGTGTTGCTCGTGACAGAGAGCACGGCATTGCCCCAGTCCGTGCCCGAGCCAGACACCACGGCGTTGGCGCCGACGCTGACGGAGGCGACATCACTGCTGGTGATGGCGATGCCTCGGCCCGTGCCGGTCTCGCCGCTGTCGCCACGCAGATAGCTGCCGCTGCCGACGGAGACGGTGGCGTTATCGGCGCTGGAGACCGAGACGGCGTCGGTACCGGCCTTGACGGAGGCGTTGCTGCCGACCGTCACGAATGCATCGTCGCTGCCCCCGCCCACGGCGTTGGTCGCGACGATACCCGTGCCGCCCGAAACGACTGTGCTCTGCGAGCCGGTGGTGACGGAGACAATGCCAGAACCGCCGGACAGCTTCGTCGCAGCGATGCCGGTGCCGGCAGCCGAAACCGTCGTTCCCGCCGCCGTGGCAATGGTCGCATCGCCATCCTGCGCTTCGCCATAGGCGATCAGGCCGTCCTGTCCGTAGACATTGGCGTTGGTGACGATGGAAATGTCACCCGCTCCGTCCGTCTTGGACACGGTCACGCCGGCTGCACCGGCATTGATCGTCGCCCACGTCGTCACGAGAAGATCGCCATCGCCGGACTGATGGTCGACGCTGATGCCATTGCCGCCCGCCGTGATGGCGCCGGCCGCATCGACGATCACCGCGTTGGTGCCGTCGCCGTCGCCATAGGACTTGCCGACCGAGATGCCGTCACCCGACGAGACGATCGTTCCGTTGACGGTGCTCGTCACCTGGACGAGGCCCGCCCCGCCGACATTGACCACCGACACGCCGTCGCTGCCCGTTGCCGCACCCGAACGGCCGCTGATCGGGCCATCGAGATTGATGGTTGTGTTGCCGTTGCCGCCGTTGAACGCGAATACGCCCAGCCCGTCGGACTGCACAGAGCCGAGAACGTCGATGTTGACGTCACCGCTCCCGATACTCGCCCCGACGACGCCGATGAGGTCAGCCGCCACGGTGCCCGTGGTGGTGACATTGACCGTGTTGCCGTCGCCATAGCTGGCGCCGGCGACACCGACAACACCAGCCATGACCGTGCCGTTGTTGACGACATCGATATCGCTGTCATCGCCAACGCCGACACCAATCAAGCCAGCAAGACCAGCAGTGACCGTCGCGTCGTTGGTGACATCGACAGAGTTGCCGTTGCCGACAGCAAGGCCGCCGACACCAATCTGACCGGCCGCGACCATGCCCTCGTTGTCGACCTGGAGGTCGTTGTCATCGCCGATGCCAACGCCGAGCACGCCGGCAAAGTCCGCATTGACCGTGCCATTGCTGTCGTTCAGCACGGCCACGGAATTGTCATTGCCGACGGCGAGGCCGCCGACGCCAACCAGGCCCGCAGTCACCGCACCGCTATTGGTGCTGCTGATGACGTTGTTGTCACCAATGCCGATGCTGAAGACGCCAGCAATGTCCGGATCAACCGTGCCGTAATTCGTCGTCGTGACAATGTTATCGTTGCCGACTGCAAGGCCACCGACACCGAAGAGACCGGCAGTCACCGTGCCCTTGTTGGTAGTGGTGACCGTGTTGTCATCGCCGATGCCGACGCCAATCACACCCGCGACGCCGGCGTTGACCATGCCAGAACTGTCGTTCAGCACCGTCACCTGGTTATCGTCGCCATAAGCGATACCGCCGACGCCAACGAGGCCGGCTGTGACCATACCGCTGTTGCTGGCGGCGACCGTGTTGTCGTCGCCTGCGCCCATGGCGAGGACTCCGGCGACGTCCGAGCCGACCGTGCCATAGTTGATCGCGTTGACGATGTTGTCGTCGCCGATGACGAGACCGCCAACGCCGACCAGGCCAGCTGTCACCGTGCCGCTGTTGCCGATCCCGACGACATTGCCGTCACCGACGCCAACGCCGATCACCCCGGCAAGACCCGCATCGACTGCGCCTGAATTGGAATTCAGCACCAGGACCGAGTTGTCGTCGCCGATGGCGAGACCGCCGACACCGACGACGCCGGCTGTCACGGTCCCAATATTGGTGGTGCCGATCACATTGCCGTCGCCAATGGCCATGCCGATGACACCGGCAGTGTCTGCATCGACGTCGCCGCGGTTCCGCACATCGATGGCGTTGCCATCGCCAACAGCGAGCCCGCCGACGCCAACAAGACCGGCCGTCACCACACCGCTGTTCCCGACGCCGATCGTGTTGTCGTCGCCGATAGCAACGCTCATCACGCCGGCGATATCCGCATCGACCGTGCCGTGGTTTCTGGTCTCGACAATGTTGTCATCGCCTACGACCAAGCCGCCGACACCGACAAGGCCCGCCGTGACCGCGCCGTTATTGCCGACGCCGACGATGTTGCCGTCACCAGAAGCAACCCCGATCACGCCAGCGATGTCCGCGTTGACCGTGCCGTGGTTCCTGACATCGACGGTGCTGTCATCGCCAACGGCGAGGCCACCGACTCCGACCAGACCCGCCGTCACCGTGCCATCGTTGCGGACATCGATCGCGTTGTCGTCGCCGATAGCGACGCCCATCACGCCCGCGACATCCGCCGTCACGCTGCCGTTCCAGGCATTGTTCACCGTCACATAGCTGTCGTTGCCATTGGCGAGACCGCCGACGCCGACGAGACCCGCCGTTACTGTGCCGAAATTGCTCGCGCTGACAAAGTTGTCATCGCCGGCACCGACCGCGATCAACCCGGCAACATCCGCGTCGATGCTGCCGCTGTTCCTCACGCTGACGCTATTGTCGTCACCGACGACAAGACCACCGACGCCGACCAGGCCGGCCGTGACCGTGCCACTGTTTCCAACGCGCACCCGGTTGTCATCGCCAATACCGACGCCGATGACGCCAGCGAGACCGGCGTTGACCGTGCCATCGCCGCCATTCGCCACCGTCACCCGGCTGTTATCGCCGACGGCAAGGCCGCCGACGCCGAAGAGGCTAGCCGTGACCGCGCCATTGTTGCCGACATCAATGACATTGTCGTCGCCGACGCCGACGCCGATCAGACCGGCAACCCCAGCATTGATCGTGCCGAAATTCGTCGCATCGACGCGGTTGTCATCGCCGACCGCTAGACCACCGACGCCGACAAGACCGGCCGTCACCGCACCGCTGTTCCCGACAGCGATCGTGTCGTCGTCGCCGATGGCGACGCCCATCACACCCGCGACATCGGCCGTTACAGTACCGTTCCAGGCATTGTTCGCCGTCACATGGCTGTCGTCGCCATAGGCAAGACCGCCGACGCCGACGAGACCAGCCGTGACCGTCCCGAAATTGCGGGCGCTGACAAAGTTATCATCACCGACACCGACCGCGATCAAGCCGGCAACATCAGCGTCGATCGTGCCGCTATTCTTGACGCTGACGCCATTGTCGTCACCGACGACGAGACCGCCGACGCCGACCAGACCGGCCGTGACCGTGCCGCTGTTTCCAACGCGCACCCAGTTGTCATCGCCAATGCCGACGCCGATCACGCCAGCGAGGCCGGCATTGACCGTGCCATAGCTGTCATTCGTCACCGTCACCCGGCTGTCATCACCAACGGCAAGACCGCCAACACCGACGAGGCCAGCTGTGACCGTGCCATTGTTGCCGGCATCGATAACATTGCCGTCGCCGATGCCGACGCCAAGCACGCCAGCGATGTCCGCATTGACCGTGCCGAAATACTCGTTCTGAGCGCTGACCGAATTATCGTCGCCGACACCGAGCGCACCGACGCCGACAAGCCCGGCCGTGACCGTGCCGCTGCTGGTGGCCGAGACGGTGTTGTTGTCGCCGATGCCGATCCCGAAGACGCCGGCGATGGCCGGATCGACTGTGCCGGAATTGGTCGTCGTAACCGTGTTGCCGTCGCCGACGGCGAGGCCGCCAACGCCAAAGAGACCCGCCGTTACGGTGCCCTTGTTGGTGGTCGTGACCGTGTTGTCATCACCGATGCCGACGCCGATCACACCGGCGAGGCCAGCGTTGACATTGCCGAAGCCGTCATTCGTCACCGTGACCGAATTGTCGTCGCCAACGGCAAGACCGCCGACGCCGACGAGGCCGGCCGTGACGTTGCCGATATTACCGGCCGAGATGGTGTTGCCGTCGCCGATGCCGACGCCGAGCACGCCAGCGATGTCCGCATTGACCGTGCCGAAATACTCGTTCTGAGCGCTGACCGAATTATCGTCGCCGACACCGAGCGCACCGACGCCGACAAGCCCGGCCGTGACCGTGCCGCTGCTGGTGGCCGAGACGGTGTTGTTGTCGCCGATGCCAACGCCAATCACGCCAGCAAGGTCCGCATTGACCGTGCCGGAATTGATTGTCGTAACCGAGTTGCCGTCGCCGACGGCGAGGCCGCCGACACCGACCAGGCCGGCCGTGACGTTGCCGATATTACCGGCCGAGACGGTGTTGCCGTCGCCGATGCCGACGCCGAGCACGCCAGCGATGTCCGCATTGACCGTGCCGAAATACTCGTTCTGAGCGCTGACCGAATTATCGTCGCCGACACCGAGCGCACCGACGCCGACAAGCCCGGCCGTGACCGTGCCGCTGCTGGTGGCCGAGACGGTGTTGTTGTCGCCGATGCCAACGCCAATCACGCCAGCAAGGTCCGCATTGACCGTGCCGGAATTGATTGTCGTAACTGTGTTGCCGTCGCCGACGGCGAGGCCGCCGACACCAATGAGACCCGCGGTAACGGTGCCCCTGTTGGTGGTGGTGATCGTGTTGCCGTCACCGATGCCGACGCCGAGGACACCGGCGAGGTCGGCATTGACGTTGCCATAGCTGTCGTTCAGCACCGTCACGGAGCTGTCGTCGCCATAGGCAAGACCGCCGACGCCGACGAGGCCGGCGGTGACCGTGTCATTGTTGCCAGCGGAAATGGTATTGTTGTCACCGACGCCGACACCGAGCACGCCAGCAACGTCGGCATTGACCGTGCCGAAATACTCGTTCTGCGCGCTGACCGAATTACCGTCACCGACACCGAGCGCACCGACGCCGACCAGGCCAGCCGTGACTGTGCCGCTGCTGGTGGCCGAGATGGTGTTGTCGTCGCCGATGCCAACGCCGAGCACGCCGGCGAGGCCAGCGTTGACATTGCCGAAGCCGTCATTCGTCACAGTGACCGAATTGTCGTCGCCAACGGCAAGACCGCCGACGCCGACCAGGCCGGCCGTGACATTGCCGTTGTTGCCGGCCGAGACGGTGTTGCCGTCGCCAATGCCGACGCCAAGCACGCCGGCGATATCGGCATTGACCGTACCGAAATACTCGTTCTGGGCGCTGACCGAATTATCGTCACCGACACCGAGCGCGCCGACGCCGACAAGCCCGGCCGTGACCGTGCCGCTGCTGGTGGCCGAGACGGTGTTGTTGTCACCGATGCCAACGCCGATCACGCCAGCAAGGTCGGCATTGACCGTGCCGGAATTGATCGTCGTAACTGTGTTGCCGTCGCCGACGGCGAGGCCGCCGACACCAATGAGACCCGCGGTGACCGTGCCCTTGTTGGTGGTCGTGACCGTGTTCTCATCACCGATGCCGACGCCGAGGACACCGGCGAGGCCAGCGTTGACATTGCCGAAGCCGTCATTCGTCACAGTGACGGTGTTGTCGTCGCCGACGGCGAGCCCGCCAACACCGACCAGGCCGGCCGTGACGTTGCCGATATTACCGGCCGAGACGGTGTTGCCGTCGCCAATGCCGACGCCAAGCACGCCGGCGATATCGGCATTGACCGTACCGAAATACTCGTTCTGAGCGCTGACAGAATTATCGTCACCAACGCCGAGCGCACCGACGCCGACAAGCCCGGCCGTGACCGTGCCGCTGCTGGTGGCCGAGACGGTGTTGCCGTCGCCGATGCCGACTCCGAGCACGCCGGCAAGGTCCGCATTGACCGTGCCGGAATTGATCGTCGTAACCGTGTCGCCATCGCCGACGGCGAGGCCGCCGACACCAATGAGACCCGCGGTAACGGTGCCCCTGTTGGTGGTGGTGATCGTGTTGCCGTCACCGATGCCGACGCCGATCACACCGGCGAGGTCGGCATTGACGTTGCCATAGCTGTCGTTCAGCACCGTCACGGAGCTGTCGTCACCATAGGCAAGACCGCCGACGCCGACGAGGCCAGCCGTGACCGTGCCGTTGTTGCCAGCGGAAATGGTATTGTTGTCACCGACGCCGACACCGAGCACGCCAGCAACGTCGGCATTGACCGTGCCGAAATACTCGTTCTGCGCGCTGACCGAATTACCGTCACCGACACCGAGCGCACCGACGCCGACCAGGCCAGCCGTGACTGTGCCGCTGCTGGTGGCCGAGATGGTGTTGTCGTCGCCGATGCCAACGCCGAGCACGCCGGCGAGGCCAGCGTTGACATTGCCGAAGCCGTCATTCGTCACAGTGACCGAATTGTCGTCGCCAACGGCAAGACCGCCGACGCCGACCAGGCCGGCCGTGACATTGCCGTTGTTGCCAGCGGAGATGGCGTTGTTGTCACCGACGCCGACGCCGAGCACGCCAGCAACGTCGGCATTGACCGTGCCGAAATACTCGTTCTGGGCGGAAACGGTGTTGCCGTCGCCATAGGCAAGACCGCCGATACCGACGAGTCCAGCCGAGACGGTGCCGCTGTTGGTCAGCACCATCTCATTGTTGTCGCCAACGCTGAGGCCCCCGACGCCAATCAGATAATTGTCGATCGTCCCAGTGTTCTTGACGTCGACGTCTGGCAACGCCGAGGCGTTGCCGTCGCCAACCTTGACCGCGCCGACACCGAGCAGCGCCGTCGCCGAACTGGAGCTGACATCACCATTATTGTTCACGACGGCCCGGCCGTCGCCGATATTCGCGGAGATGACGCCGATGACATCCGCGTCGACCGTGCTGCCGGCCGCCGTATTGGTGGTTGCCGTACCATTGCCAATCGTCAGCGCGGCCATGCCGATGAGCGGCGGATCGATATCGCCGTTCAGCGTCGCCGTTGCGTCGCCCTGGTTGGAGATCGCGGCGACGCCAACGAGGCCGCCCGAGATCTTGCCATTGGCGGTGACATTGGTATTGCCGTAGGTGTTGAAGCCGACGACGCCGGCATAGCTGCCGGAGACATCGCCAGTGGTGACGTCGACGGTACCGGGCGTTCCCCCCGTCGCAAGCGAACCGGCGAGCACGCCGAAGCCGTTGTTGCCGACAACGGCACCACCGGTGGTGTCGACGCTGACCTCGTTGCCGCCATTGCCGATACCGAGCGCAATCACGCCGCTGCCATTGGTGCCGGTGATGTCGCCCGACGTATTGACGTCGACGATCGCCTTGCCATTGCCAAGCGGGAGCCTCGAGGGATCGGAAATATCGAGCGAGCCGAGATCGAGCGCGGTCGGGTCGACTGCCACGCTGCCGGCAATCGCCAACACGCCGACATCGTTGCCGGTGATATCGGCGGAGCCGGTCACGTTGGTCTCGGCGATGCCAGGCGTGCCGCTGAGCGCGCCGCTCGCCGCGATGGCGGAAATGCCGATACCATTGGTGCCGGTCACGGACGTGCCGTCGGCATTCACCGTCGTCCGCGCATCCATGTTGGCGCCGAGGGCCAGCGCGTTGATGCCGTTCTCATTGCCGAGAACCGTCGAGGTGCCCGTGGTGGTGATATTCGTAGCGCCACCGAAACCGAGGGCCCCAGTCGAGGTCGCCGCGATGCCATCACCGGATTGACCCGTCACGGCGCCGTTGTTGACGTAGACATTGGCGCCACCGCCCACCGTGAGCGCGTTGATGCCATTGTCTCCGCCGGTGACAATGGTCCCATGGGTCGTGATGTCGGCAGCAACGCCATTCACATTGATGCCGTTGCCGGTCGTGCCCGTGACCGAGCCACCCGTCAGGTCGAACGTATTGGTCCCGCCGAGCGCGTTGATGCCGTTGCTGCCGCCGACAACGGTCGTTCCATTGGTGGTGACGTTGTTGAGGAGGCCGTTGGTGACAATGCCGTCACCGGCGGTGCCGGTCACAGTGCCGCCCTTGAGATTCAGCGTGTTGGACGTGCTGAGGGCATTGATGCCGTTCTGGCCGCCCGTGATGTCGGTTCCGTCTGTCGTGATGTTGGCGGAGACGCCGCTGACATTGATGCCGCTGCCGGTCGTGCCCGTGACCGACCCGCCCGTCAGCTTGACAGTGCTCACGCCGACAAGCGCATCGATGCCGTTAGTCCCGCCGACAACGGTCGTTCCGTTGGTGGTGACATTGTTGATGAGGCCGTTGGCGACGATGCCGCTGCCAGCGGTGCCGGTCACGGTCCCGCCCGTCAGATTGAGCGTGTTCGTCGCACTGAGAGCGCTGATGCCGTTCTGGCCACCGGTAACGTTGGTCCCGTTGGTCGTGATGGAGGTGCTGACGTCCAGAGCGCCACCATCGGACAGGATTCCGTCGCCGGTCGTACCGGTAACGGATCCGCCCGTCAGATTGGCGCTGTTGATGGCGCCATTGAGCCGGATTCCGTTGTTTGAGCCAACGACGACAGTATTTGTCGTCGTGACATTTGCTGAACCGATGACGGGCACAGTCGAACGGACGCTGATGCCATCGCCATTGTTGCCCCTGACGGTCGTGGTGCCGCCGAGCGCGCCGTTGATCGTGACGGATGCGCTGGTGCCGACGGCATTGATGCCCGTATTGGCGCCCGTGACGGTCGAGCCCGATCCGCCCGTATAGGTAGCCGAGCCGAGCGTTGCGCCAAGGACATCGACGCCGTTCTGGCCGGAAATCGTGCTCGTCACCGAGCCGTTGTTCTTGAAGGCGGCGATCGGCGCCAGGGTTCCACCCTGAACACCCGCGCCAGCCCCCGTCACCGAGACCCCGCTGTTGACGGTCACGGTCACGGTGCCCAACTGCAGGCCGGCCGGCGATGTGAGGCGATTGCCCGTCGTCGTGGCGACACTGCTGCTGTAGGTTTTGTCCGCGCGGGCCGGCCCGGCGCCGCCGATCATCAAGGCAAGCGCGAATGTGGTGGCAATGCCCGTCGAGCATAAAAGCCGGGCCCGAGAATCGGCTAGCCGACCAGTTCTCGGCGCCACACTCGAGACAACGCTTTTCGCCCGTGCAGAATCCACCATTCCATCCCCCCACGCATCCAATCAGCCGCTGACTACCCAGCACCCGACGATGCCTAATTGAGAGGCGGACGGTGATGTTCGGTACGGCAGCGGCGAGCCTATCTCTGATTGCATCTTAACCGAAAGTGGTAGGCTGGACGAATTGCATCACAACGGTGGCATAGTTTGGCACTGTGGCGATTACGCAACAGACATTGCCTGAAGCGGCACCGCCAGCGGACAGCGAACGGTCTTTCAAATTCGACGTTGCCGCTTTCATCACTTGCTGGCCAAGGCTGAAAGCTCATTCGTCGATATCGAAAAAGCCAGTATAATCAATATTTTATACCAACGACGACTTGGTTGAGATCGAGGCGGCATGATCGAGCAATGGGCAGGCGTCGAGTGAGATGAAAGCTTGGCGAGGATGGCCGGCGCCACCTGGAATCAGCGATGCCCTTGGTGAGACCAAGGGTTTGTATTCGAAAGTGGTAGACGGTTGCACGGCAGGATTGGGGCGCACCTGCGGCCGGTAATCGAGGGGCCATCGACGACGATGGGGCGCGATTTCGCGCCGCCCTAAGCGGCGGTAGCGCGATACCGTTGGTACTGACCCCGATCGTCGATCTCGCCTTAGTCGAGCGGCGATCTCGGCCCGCGCAGCGCCGGGCCGGCCGGCGCGCGCCGGCTGGCAAGCTCTTCATCTGGCCGTGAGCGTAGCGGTGGGGCGTCGTTCGCCTGTTCAGCTCGGACGCCCCGCCGGGGGATCATCGGACCTGTACGTGGACCGCTGCGCCCGAATAGCTGACCGCCTGGCCGCTGTCGGCGGTCATCGGCGACACGCCTGGCCCAACGCGGTGCACGACGAAGCGTCGCTCGCCATGCATGCCCGGAAAGCTGCCGCGACGCTCGCCAACCGTGAGTTGGCCGGCCTTGTCGTCCCATGTCAGGGGGATGATCGAGGACGACCCGGTCTCATAGCCATTGTCGAGCCCCTGATCCTCATAGAGATCAAGCGTCGCATCGCGTCCCGGGAAGACATAGAGATCGATCGTGTCGTTTCCGGCATCGGCGGTCGACTGCAGCACCGGCCCGACGGGAAGAATGCTTCCTGCCCTGCCATGCAGCGGGATCCTGTCGAGCGGCGTCGGAACGAGATGCTCCTGCCCGCCGGCCCTCCGCTCGCCCGTCCACAGATCGAACCATCCGCCCTCGCTTTCCGGCAGGTAAACGGACCATTCGTCGACACCGGGCTCGAAGACCGGCGCGACATGCAGAGCACGGCCGAACATGTAGCTGTGCGCCTGGTCGAGCGCGCGCGGATCATGCGCGAAATCGAAGACCAGCGGTCGCATCAAGGGCACGCCGGTGCGCGACGTCTCGGCTGCCATGGCATAGATATAGGGTAGCAGCCGGTAGCGCAGTTCGAGATACTGGCGCGAGACCGTCTCCACGTCCTCGCCATAGCGCCAGAACTCGGTGTTCGTCTGGTAGCCGTGCACGCGCAGCATCGGCAGGAAGGTCGCGTACTGGAACCAGCGCAGGAATCGCTCCTGATAGGCGGGATCGGTGTATTGGCCGTCGCCAGGCCGAAAGAAGCCGCCCGCATCGACGGTCCAGTAGGGATAGCCGGCCGCCGCCATGTTGAGGCCGGCCGGAATCTGCCGCTTCAGCGTCTCCCAGTCGTGGCCGACATCGCCCGACCATGTGACCGCGCCATACCGCTGCTGTCCGAGGAAGGCGCAGCGCGTGAGGATCATCGCCCGCTCGTCTGGAACGATCGCCCGCCGTGACTCCCAGACCGCCCTGGTCACCTGCAGCGGATAAATGAGGCGGATACGCTCGCCACGACCCGCGGCGGTCATCCGGCCGTCGAGATCGTCATTCTCCGGTTCGGTCGCGTCCTGCCACCACGCGTCGACCCCATATTGTCCTAGCCCTTCCTCCTGCGAGGCGCAGTAGAACGCGACGGCCTCGGGATTGAAGAAATCGACCCATTCGGTATCGGGAATATAGAAGCCGCGCCGCGCGATCTCCTTGCCGAGTTCGGTATCGCGGCCGACACGCGACCAGACCGACAGCATCAGGCGGGCCTGACGATTGTGCAGTTCACGAACGAGGAACGCCGGATCCGGATAGTGGTCCTCGTCGAAGCGCATCGCGTTCCAGCCATGCTTGCCCCAGTACTGCCAGTCCTGGACCATGACGTCGACAGGGAGACGGCGCCGGCGGAACTCATCAAGCGTCTCGATGATCTCGTCCGTGGAATGAAAGCGCTCGCGACAATGAACATAGCCATAGGCGTAGCGCGGCAGCACCGGCGTCGCGCCGAGCAGGTCGCGATAAGTGCCCATGACGTCGCCGGCGGCCGGTCCGGCGATGACGATATAGTCGATCGCATCGGCGACGGGCGCGCGCCACACCGTCTGATCCGCCGCGGGGCCGAAGAAAAGCGACGGCGCATCGGTGTCGTTCGCCTCGACCGTCACGCGGTGCTCGCCCGGGGCGAGATCGGCGAAGAAGCTCATCGTCGGCGGCAGCCAGAGATTGGTGAAGTCGACACAGGTGACGCCGTCAATGTCGACCCGGTAGCGCGATCCCATCTTGCGGCCGATATCGAGGAGGAAGGCATGCCGGCCGCCGGTCTCGACGGTCAGCGTGCCTTCGAAGGTCGCGAGACGACGGGTCACCTCGGCGTTGCCCGAGATGGTGGTGACATTGTCGACCTGCGAGCCGCCCTTCGAAACCTCAGCCAGTGCCAACCGATTGGCCGGCATGTTGAATTCGGCCATGCCTCGGTTGTGCCAGAGCAGTCCATAGCCGCGGCTCGACAGGATGAATGGCAGGCTGATCTGGCTGTTGACCTGGGTCAACCGGCGCGGCAAGCGGCGAATGTCGAGGGCACCGTCCTGGAAACAGCCTGTGCCATAGATCCGCTCGTCGGCGGGAGATTCGAAGCGCTGTTCGGCGATATATACGATCTCGTCGCCGAGGCGGCTCTCGCTGAGGTCGCGCCCCGCGACGGCTTCGGCCAGGAGCAGCCGGCCTTCGCTATCGAAGAACCGCAACCGGCCGGAGGCCGTGTCGAGCTCGCATTTTATGAAGGGCAGGGCAAGACCGACAACACCGTCCCCGCGGAATGTCGACAGACCCGCTGGTGGCGGGCTGTCGAACAGGATGTTGCTCGGCGGCACGTGGTCGTCGCCGCCGGATGGCTGGAAGCGAACCCGGAACGCACGGTCGCCCAATGCGATTACCTGGAGCTGTCCATCGGGAAAAGCTTCTGAAAGATCGGGCCGGCGGCCGGCGCTGCTGTTCGACGCTGAGGTCAAGTCGCACTCCATGGCGTGGTTCGGGCGGAAGGGAACAGAACTGCCGCTAGGGCAGGTCGGGAGAAAGTGGCGCGGGCCGAGCCCCGCACTGACAGTCAAGCACCTCGCGTCCGAGAACGCCCTCGACCAGCGCAGTTCGGCTCAATATGGATGAACGGCCGTCTTGCCGGCGGTCGCCGGAATCACAAGCGCCAACGGCAGGGGCTGTCGTGTTGCGCATTATGCTCGACCATCTCGATGGGATGATATATCAAATGGATGGTTCTACTAGACCAGCCTTGTCGTGGGGATCAAGAGGTGGGCGGTAAGATTCCGCGCAAGACGGCGCAGGAAGCCGGAAACGGGCGCCTCCTGAGCGATGTCGCCTATGCGCGCATCCTACAGGTTCTGTTTGAGCGTCGGCTGCCGGCAGGCGCTTTCGTTTCGCAGGCAGATCTGGTGGCGCTGACGGGGATCCAGACCGGCCCGCTGCGTGACGCGCTTCGCATCCTCGAAGTCGAAGGCGTCGTCACGATCCATCCGCGGACCGGGATCCAATTCGTGAAGCCGGGCCTCGAGCTTGCGCGGTCGACCTATCAATTCCGTGAGTTGATCGAGATCGCGGCCCTCGAGGCGTTCATCGCGTCGGTATCGGATACAGAGGTCGATGCCCTGATCGAGCGACACCGCGAGGTCATGGACCAGCTCGAACGGGACGGGCTGACCGATGCGGTCATCGATGAGGTGGAGCGCCTCGAACAGCTCTTTCACGGCACCATCGTGGCCAGCCTCGAGAACAGGCTGATCGATTCAAGCTATCGCCGCATCGACAACTATGTCCGCCTGCTTCGGCTGGAGCGGCGGCTCACACCGAAGCTGGTCCTGCATTCCCTGCGGGAACATGTCGAGGTCCTCAAGGCGACCCGCCAGCGTAAGCCAACAGCCGCGATAGCCGCCATGCGGGCCCATTTCTCGGCCGCATTGCAGCGCAGCCTCGGCGTCTATCGCGCTTGAGGTGACGAGCGCTGAACACCCCGCCGCAGCCCTCACCAAGCCGTTTTCAGCATCGCCTTTGAAAGATCATCTATCGAATTAAATCGATCATCCCGCCGGATTGATCGACTAGTCTTGCTTGAATGGATCTCTCCTATATCATCCCGCCAAGCCCGAGCGGGCGCACGGAGGAGAGATGGATATGAGGAAACATGTTCTCGCGGGCGGGCTGGCGGTGGCCATGGCCGCGCTCGCCACGGCCCCTGGCCAGGCGCAGGAGCCGGTCACGCTGACCTATCTCACCAGCCAGGGCTGGTCTCTCGACGCCCATCAGGCGCTCGCCGAGAAGTTCAAGCAGGAGACGGGGATCACGATCGACACCCAGATCGTCCCGGCGGACCAGTATGCGAGTGTCCTCAAGGCGAAGCTCAATTCCGGCGAAGGTCCGGACATCTTCGGAAGCCAGAGCGGCGGCACCGAATTCCTGAACTACAATGTGGAGAAGAATGCCGTCGATCTTTCCGGGGAAGCGTGGGCCAAGCTGGAGGATCCGCTGGTCGCTGCCCAGGCAACCGTCAACGGCAAGCTCTACGGCCTCACATTCTGGGATTCGCTCGGCCTCGTCTGGGTGGTGAACTACAGCAAGCCCATCTTCGCCAAATACGGCCTCACGGTCCCCAAGACCTATGAGGACCTGAAGGGCACCTGCAAGACCCTGCTCGATAACGGCATCCAGCCGATCTTCGAGCCGTTTTCGAATGGTTGGCACCACGTGCTCTGGTTCGCCGAAGTCGGCCCGCGTTACGAGCAGTTGCAGCCTGGACTCGCCGCCGAATTGAACGCCAACAAGGCGACATTCGCGGGCAACGAGGCCATGCGCGCAAACCTGACACAGTTCAAGGAACTCTACGACCTCGGCTGCATGGGTCCAAATGCCCTCTCGGACAGCTGGGCCGACAACACAAAGATGCTCGGCACCGGTGCCGCGGCCATGGTGGTGGCACCCCTGGCCTTCCCGATGGCGGTCAAGCGCGACTATCCCGACTTCAACCCCGATGACGTCGGCTTCTTCGTGATGCCGCTCAGCGACAATCAGATCCTGAACGTCAATCCGGCCGGCCCGACGATGCTGATCTACAAGAATTCGCCGCATATCGCCGAGGCCAAGAAGTATTTCGACTTCCTGACGCGCCCTGAGAACATCCAGTTCTTTCTCGACAACGCGCCGGAAGCCCTGACGATGCCGTTCCCGAACGTCAAGGACAAGTTCAGCCCTGCGCAGAAGGCCTTCATGGAGGCCTATAAGGACAATCGCGGCACGGTTTATCAGACGGCGGTCACCTATGTGGTTCCGCAGTGGATGGACATGGGCAAGGACATCACGGCGCTCGTCACCGAAGCGATGTCGCCCGACGACGTTCTCGACAGCGTGGACAAGCGGCGCAGCGAACTCGCCGCCGCCGCTCGCGATCCCGCCTGGAAATAGCCCCGGGCGCTGTTGATCGAAGAATGGCCCCAGCCTGCTTGGCCGGCTGGGGCTGAACTGGTTATCGAGGACAGGTGGAGACAGTGAGCAGTAGCCGATACCCCGTCTATTTTGTTCTGCCTGCCATTGCGCTTTATATCATATTTTTCATCATACCAAGCATCTCGGGCATTGCTTATTCGTTCACCGACTGGAGCAGCTATTCCGACGAAATAAACTATGTCGGCTGGCAGAACTTTCAGAAGATATTCTCGCCCAGTGAGAGATATCTGACCTATATCTGGAACACGCTCGTCTTCACCGGATTGACGATCGTACTCAAGACGGTCTTCGGCCTCGGCCTCGCGCTGCTCCTGAATGAAGGGGTGCGCCGCTTCGTCAATCTCTATCGCGTCCTGATCTATCTGCCGGCGATCCTGCCGACCCTTGTGGTCGCGCTGATCTTTCGTTCCATCCTCAATCCCGCCACGGGCCTGCTCAACAACGTTTTGCGCTTCGTCGGCCTCGATGCTCTGGCGCTGCGCTGGCTGGTCGATCCGCATATCGCGATGCTGTCGGTCGTGGCCGTCGATACCTGGAAGGGCATCGGCTATATCATGGTCATCCTGTTGGCCGGCCTGCAGACCATTCCGAGGGATTACTATGAGGCGGCGCAGATCGACGGCGCCAATGCCTGGTCCCGCTTCCGGTATATCACGCTGCCGCTGCTGATGCCGGCGATCATGGTCGTCACGGTCTTGAATGTCCTCTATGGCCTGCGCGTTTTCGACATCGTCTACGCCTTGACCAATGGCGGGCCGGGCTACGCGACCGAGGTCATCTCGACGGAGATCTTTAAGGCGTTTTCCAAGGGCCAGTATGGCCTCGGCACTGCCGTGTCGAGCATTCTGTTCGTCATCCTGCTTGTGGCCGGCTACTTCGTCATCCGCCTGCTCGAACGCGACCGAAACAAAGAGGAAGCATCGTGATGCAGGGCGGGAGACTGCAAGCTGCGGGAGCTCACATCCTGGCAATCGCGGCCAGCCTGATCATGTTCGTCCCGGTCTATCTCATCGGCGTCAACGCGCTCAAGTCGCGGGCGCAGGCGAGTTCGATGGGGCTCGAATTCCCGACTGAGCTCAATTGGGAGAATTTCCTCGTCGCCATCGAAAAGGGCAAACTGGCGAGCGGCTTCATCAACAGCGTTCTCTATTCGTCGCTGTCGACGATCATCGGAACGTTCATCGCCGCCATGGCCGCATTCGTCCTGTCGCGGCGGCGCACCAGGATGAACCGTTTCCTCTATCTCTTCCTGATCATGGGCATCGCGCTGCCGATCAACTTCTTCACGCTCACCACGATCATGCAGGTGACACATCTCATAAACACCAGGACGGGCATGGTTGTACTTTATTCCGCCATGCAGGTGCCGTTTGCCGTGTTCCTCATCTATGGCTTTGTGGAATCGATTCCGCGCGAACTGGACGAGGCCGCGATCATCGACGGCTGTGGCCCGTTCCAGCTGTTCTTCCGCATCATCCTGCCGCTGCTGACCCCCGTACTGGTGACCGTGGGAATCCTCAATTTCCTCGGCACGTGGAACGACTTCCTCTTCCCGCTCTACTACCTCAGCAGCAGCGCAAACTGGCCGATGACACTCTCCGTCTACAATTTCTTCGGCCAGTACCAGCAAAGCTGGAACCTGGTCTCCGCCGACATCCTGCTGACCGTCGTTCCCGTCATCGTCGTCTATCTTGCCGGCCAGCGCTTCATCCTCTCCGGCCTGACAAGCGGATCGGTGAAGGGCTAAAGCGCGCGGGGGCGGCCGAGGCGTCCTTGTTCGCAATGCGCGACGGACGGACCGGCCTCCCCTCAGGCGAGGCTCAATAAAGGCCGAGGCTTCGTTGCAGGGCGGCTGAAAAATGCGCCTGCAGCGCCGCGACCGCCTCGGCCGGGTTGCGACGTCTGCACGCATCGAGGATCGCGGCGTGCTCGCGCAGCGAGCGCAAGACCAGTGGTCCTGTCATCCGCCGGTCCAGCCGCAGCAAGCGCAGATAATTGCGGACACGGCGATAGCTTGAATCGATCAGGACATTGTCGAGACTGGCGACAATGGAGCCATGCAGCAGATTCTCCAGCGCCTCGAGCTCCGCGACGAATGCAGGCGCAAAGCCTTCCGTCTCTATCTGCGCGATGACCTTGAGATGACGCGACTCGAGCTCCGCAATGTCCGCGTCAGATGCGGTATCGGCGAAGGTCGCCACCGCCGCGGACTCGATGATGCCCCGGAACTGGTACGTCGAGCGCGTCAGCTCCATCCCCGGCTTCACGAACTGGATGCCCGTGCGCGGGTGGATGGTCACCACACCCTCGCCTTCGAGCACGCGCAGGGCATCTCGTAGCGGGCCTACCGGGACGCCCGTGAGCTCCACGAGATCGGACTGGGAGACGAACGCGCCGGCAGGAATGCGGCGTTCGAAGAGCGTCTCGAGGATGCGGGCATACGCGACGTCGCTGAGCCGCGAACCTTCACCCGGGGCCGCGACTGTCTTTCGCGGATTTTTGTTTGCCACCCTCTTCCGTCGCCCCCGTTACTGGTCTAGTACAACTGATGTTTGATATATCAATGAGCGCATAATGTCGATCAATACCCGGCTCGCCTCCTTTGAGATAACCCGCTTCCAGTTCGCACGCGATCGCGTGATCGGCGACAGTCAGGTACGCACCGACACTGTCAATATCGCTGCTCTGGAACTTTGCACCGACAGCGGTCTGAAGGGTCTTGGATTCATCCAGACCCTGTTTCATCCCCTGCCGGATCAGGATGAGATCCGGCGCGTCTTCGAGGACGAAGCGTGGCCGGCACTTGTGGGACAGGAGCCGATGGCGCTGATCCACCGGGTTCATCGTCCCCGCGGCGGCAACCAGCGCGCCTACACACTGCCATTTCACGAGGCTCTGCAGGTCGCGCTCTGGGACCTCGCCTCCAAGCAGGTTGACCTGCCGCTGCACCAGTTCCTCGGCAGTCGTCGCAGCCGTGTCCGCGCCTACGCGTCGGGCCTCGACTATCATCTAAGCGATTCCGAGTTCGAGGCCTTGTTCGCCCATGCCGATTCGCTCGGCTACAATGCCTTCAAGATCAAGGTCGGCCACCCCGATTTCGATCGCGATCTCGCACGGCTTCGGCTCCTCGCCGGAGCGGTCCGTCCTGGCGCACAGATCATGATCGATTCCAACGAGGCCTGGGGCGCCAAGGAGGCCGTGGTCAAGCTCGAAGCGATCCGGCGCGCCGGCTACGATCTGCTTTGGGTCGAGGATCCCATCCTTCGAAACGACTTCGAGGGTCTGCGGCTGCTGCGCGAAAGCGCGCCATGGACGCTCATCAATTCGGGCGAATATCTCGATGCCGCCGGAAAGCGCCAGCTGATGCTGGCCGGCGGCACCGACATTCTCAACGTGCATGGACAAGTCACCGATGTGATGCGCATCGGCTGGCTGGCTGCCGAGATGGGCATCCCCGTCACGCTGGGAAATACCTTCCTCGAAGTCGGCGTGCATATGGCCTGCGCCCTGCCCGAAGTGGAATGGCTCGAATACTCGTTCCAGAACTTCGATCATTTGGTCGAGCAGCCCATGGAGATCCGCGACGGCTGGATCTACGCCCCCGATCGTCCCGGGCATGGCCTCGTCCTGTCGGAGGCGGCGCGTCGCGAATGGGCGCGGCCAAATGTACTGCCACGCGCCGAACTCGGCGCCGCGCCCCACAATCCGAGGCTTCGCCTCGAGGCACCGTAGGTCGAACCCCAACAACAATCGGTCGGCCGCAAACAATCGCGATAGGAGGACACGATGAAGACACTGCGCATAGCCTTGCTGCTCGCTACAGGGCTGGTTGCCGGTCCGGCCATGGCCGCGGACGCCAGCAAAGAGATCACCGTATGGGTCGACGCAACCCGTCAGCCGGCGGTCGAGGTCTTCCAGAAGGCTCACCCGGAGATCAAGGTCAACATGGTGGTGGACGACGGCTCCTCGGGAGCATCGGGCACCTTCCAGACCAAGATCGGGCTTGCCGATCAGGCCGGCGAGGGCTGGCCTGACGTGGTGTTCTCGACCCAGAACAACGACGCCGCCTGGGCGGCTAAGGAAACCAACGGGGTGCAGGCCTTCGCCGCCGCCCTCAACAAGGACATCCTCGACCAGTCCTTCCTCGATGGCTTCACGCCGGGCGCGCTCGACCCCGTGACCATCGATGGCAATGTCTATGGCCTCCGCAACGACCTGGCACCGGTGCTGTTCTGGTACAACAAGCCGCTGCTCGATCAATTCGGCTATGACATTCCCAAGACCTGGGAGGACTATCAGGCGCTCGGCGACAAGCTGGCCAAGGATCATCCCGGCTATTTCCTCGGCTCGATCGGCGACGCCTTCGAGGGGCCTTATATCTATTACTGGAGCGGCCAGGCCCCGATCTTCCAGGTGAAGGGCGACGAATTCGTCTCGAATGTCGACGACCCGAATGCCGCCAAGGTCACAGCGCTGCTCGACCATATGCTCAAGAACGGCACCGTGACGCAGGAGAGCGTCTTCAGCGCGCCGTTCGCCGCCAAGGCCGATCATCTGGTCGCGATCCCCGGCCCCGCCTGGTATTCCGGCGCCATCTTCCAGAACCCTTCGTCGGTGAACGCCAAGCCGGGCACCTGGGGCGCCGCCCCGCCGCTCTACTGGGAAAAGGGTGACAAGGTGACGGGCAATGTCGGTGGCGGCGTCTGGTACGCTTCGAGCCACACGCAAAATCCCGACGCGGTGAAGACCTTCCTTGAATTCGTCATCACCAATGACGAGACCGCCGGAACCGGCGGGCTGCCGGCCTACCAGGCTGCGGCGGCGAAGTGGCTCGACAAGCAGGCATCGGCCGGCTTTTACGTCGGCGACTTCAAGAACGCGGTCTCGACTGCGGCCTCCACCGTCTGGGACGGCTGGGCCTATCCGAACTTCTCGCCTGAGACCGCCTGGGCAAAGGTGATCACCCCCGCTCTGGCCGCCGGCAAGTCCATCTCCGATGTCGCTGCCGACTGGCAGAAGGAGATGCAGAACGAGGCGCAGGTCGTCGGCTACACCGTCAACTGATGGCGTCTCGCTTCTCGGAAACGGACAATTGACCACCAACCCGGAAATCCCCGCCCGCCCCGCAAGGGGCGGACGGTCGCCCGGACGAACGGGGCACGCGGAGGCGGCACAGTCCCGCGTCGCTTGGCTGTTCGTCGGCCCCTATACGCTGTTCCTGCTGGCCTTCGGTCTGCTGCCGCTGATCTATACGATCTTCCTCGCCTTCACGAAGCGCGGGGCCTTTGCCGGCATCACCAACTTCGTCAAGGTTTTCAAGGACTACCGTTTCCTACCGGCCGTCGAGCATGTCGGGCTGTACCTCGCCGTCTGGCTCGTCAGCCTCGTCGTGCTCGTCGTGCTCCTCGCCGTGATCGTGCATGCCATCGGGGTCCGCTGGCTCTCCACCACGGTTCGCTTTCTCTTCTATATCCCCGGTGCCGTCGCCGGAGCCTCGAGCGTCATGCTGTGGCTGTTCGTGCTCGACCCGACCGTCAGCCCGGTCGCCTTCATCCTGCACGGGCTCGGACTGAACTCATTCGTGGAAGCCGTACAGGCCGATCGCCTTCCGGTCGTGCTCGCCGTCATCGCGTTCTGGACCGGTGCCGGAGGCTGGATCGTGGTGATGTACGGAGCGCTCAACAATATCAGCCGCGAGGTCATCGAGGCCGCGCGCATCGATGGCGCCGGACCGATCCGCATCGCCTGGTCGATCCAGATCCCGCTGCTGCGCAAATGGATCTCCTACATGGTGATCCTGTCCTTCGCCGGCGGCACGCAGCTCTTCGTCGAACCCCGCGTGCTGGCTCAAGCGAGCCGCGGCGTGGTCTCGCAGGACTATTCGCTCAACCAGCTCGCTTTCCTCTATGCCTTCAAGCAGAGCGACTTCAACGGTTCGGCGGCGATCTCATTGATGCTGCTGCTCGTGGCGCTTGTGCTGAGCGTGGCCTTCGTCTTCCGGGGAGGGCTCTTTGAGCGGACATGATCACAGCCGGCGGAACCGTGACGCGGCGCCGCCCTCGCCGGGCTCGTGGCTTGGCCGAGTCCTGGCCACACTCGTCCTCACCGCATTCGCGCTCTTCTTCATCGTGCCGCTCGCCTGGCTGCTGCTTGCGCCGACAAAGACGGATCGTGAGCTGCTGCTCGATGCGCCGTTTTCGATCGGCACCCTTTCAACGCTCGTCGACAACTGGACCAGCCTGCTCGCCTTCCAGCGCGGTCTGCTGTGGGTCTGGCTCGCCAATTCGGCCTTCTACTGCCTCGCGGCTCTGGCGATCACACTCGCCATCAGCATTCCTGCCGGCTACGCGCTGGCGCTGATCGAATTCCGCGGTCGCAAGACCTTGTTGGCAGTCACGCTGGTCGTGATGCTGATCCCCAGCACGGCGCTGGTGCTGCCGATCTTTCTCGAGCTCAGCGCCGTGCGCCTGATCGGCAATCCGCTGGCTGCGATCCTGCCGTTCTCTTTCTTTCCGTTCGGCGTCTATCTGACCTACATCTATTTCTCGACAGCGATCTCGCGCGATCTTCTCGACGCCGCGCGGATCGACGGCGCCAACGAATTCCAGGTTTTCCTGAAGGTTGCGATGCCGCTGGCGACGCCAGTCATCGCCCTCGTCGGCTTCTTCAGCTTCACGAGCAACTGGAACAACTATTTCCTGCCCTATGTGACGCTGCCGGGCCGCAAATCGCCGATCCAGGTCGGCCTGGCGGAACTCTTGTCCAACGTGCCGGCCTTCAACCCTACCAATGCAGCATCGACGACGATTTCGCTGTCGGCGCTCGCGCTCGCCACGCTGATCGCCGTCGCCCCAGTCCTGATCGTCTTCATGTTCGCGCAGCGGTTCCTGGTCACCGGGATGACCGCAGGCGGGACCAAGGGATAGGGCGCCTCGTCCTGCCCCTTCGGCAGTGATGCCGGCCCATGCTCAGCCAAGCCTTCGGGCCTTCATCACCCTGCCCAAGACCGCCTGGGTCGACGGCTAGGCGGACGGCGCCGGGCCGGCGGCCGTCATCTCCTCGCGACGGGCCGCCCAGGTAAGCAGCGCATCCAGAGCCGGGCACAACGCCTGCCCCCAATCCGTGAGGCAATACTCGACCTTTGGCGGGACCTGATGATGGACGATGCGGCGGACGATGCCGTCACTCTCCATCTGGCGAAGCTGCTGGATCAGCATCTTCTGCGAGACAGCCGGAATCGCGCGCTCAAGGTCGGAAAAGCGCAGGATCTGGCCGCCGAACAGGTGGAACAGGATTACCAGCTTCCACCGGCCCTCCAAGAGCTTCAACGCCTGCTCAACACCTTCGGCAGCGGTTTCGCGCGTGAACATGCCAACCTTACTTTCGGGTGGGTTCCTTACTTTTTCGTGCGTTCTTGCCATTTCGTAAGTCTAGTCCGATCTCTGTGCGACAACAACCGCAGAGGACATCAGATGACGATCACTTTCCCTCAGCCGATCGCCGACTATTACGCCGCTGACCGCGACAAGGACAGCGACGCCGTGGCGCAATGCTTCACCGAAGATGCGACGATCGTCGACGAGCGCCAGACCTTTCGCGGCCGCGAGGCAATCCGTCAGTGGAATGCCAATGCTTCGGCCCGGTTCGACTATTCCGTCGATCCGTACGCACTAACCGAGGCCGGCAAGACGGTTCGGGTAACGGCCCGTGTCGCCGGCAATTTCCCCGGCAGCCCGGTCGATCTGCGCTACGTCTTCGAGCTTGATGGCGAACTGATCCAACGCCTGGAGATCGTCCCGTGAACTTCGATCTCGGCCTTGAAGGGCGTCGCGCGCTGGTGACCGGGGGCACCAAGGGTATTGGTGGTGCCGTCGTGGCCACGCTGCACGCAGCGGGCGCCGACATCGCTGCGACGGCACGCAGCCTCCCCGTCACGCCTTTGAACAAGGTTCATTACATCGTGGCCGATCTCACGACGGCCGACGGATGCGCCATCGCCGCCAGCGAGGCGCTGGAGCGGCTCGGCGGCATCGACATCATCGTCAACGTGCTCGGCGGATCCGATGCGCCGGCGGGCGGCTTCGCAGTCGCCGACGACGCGGTTTGGCAATCAGAACTGAACCTCAATCTGATGTCTGCGGTGCGGATCGATCGTGCCCTGCTCCCGACCATGATCGCCAACGGCTCGGGCGTCATTGTCCATGTCACCTCGATTCAGCACCAGTTGCCGCTGCCGGATTCGACTACGCCCTATGCCGCGGCCAAGGCGGCCCTGTCGACCTACAGCAAGAGCCTCTCGAAGGAGGTAACGCCGAAGGGCATCCGGGTCGTCCGGATCTCGCCGGGCTGGGTCGAGACCGAAGCGGCAACGGCGCTTGTGCACCGCCTCGCCGCGCAGGCAGGCACCGACTATGACGGCGGCAAGCGCATCATCATGAATGCGCTCGGCGGCATCCCGCTCGGCCGCCCCGCCAGGCCCGAGGAAGTCGCCGACCTCATCGCCTTCGTCGCGTCGTCACGGGCGGGCGCGATCAGCGGGACCGAATTTGTCATCGATGGCGGCACGATCCCGACCACTTAGGCGAGCGATCGGAGGCGGGCTCAAGCAAGGTGACCGCCCCCATTCGGTGAGAAGCGCGGCTTGATGGAGCGCCATCGGCCCGGCTGCGGCCACGCCAACCGGGGGCCTGCGACGTCATTGGCTCATCATCTGCGCCATGTGATCGAGCCGCATTCCTCCATCTGTTTGGTCCGACGAGCAGGCGTGGTCGCCGATTGCCGCCTGCCAGACTGGACCGCCCGCCAAGCCGAAGCAGTCCAGTCGCGATCACACAGTCGTGAAACAGCGGCCGGTAACACGCGCTGGCCGCCCTCCGAAACACTGATGTGCGCCTGAACAGGGGCGCGACACAGTCGTCAAATCGGAGAATCTCATGTTTGCAAAGACCGCCGTCAGCTCGCTCGTCCTCGCCGGTGCGCTCACCACCGCGCTTGCTTCGATGGCCGCGGCTGGCCCGCTGACCAAGGCAGAGGTCAAGGCCGCCATGGGCGCCCACAAGGAAAAGTGCTTCGGCGTCGCGCTGAAGGGCCAGAACGATTGCGCGGCCGGTCCCGGCACGACCTGCCAGGGCACCTCGACGGTCGATTTCCAGGGCAATGCCTGGAAGTTCGTCAACGGCGGCACCTGCACCTCGATCGTCCTGCCGAATGGCGGCCACGGCACCCTGAAGGCGATGTGATCGCCATCAGAAACAGCCGAGCCTATTGACCGGAAGGCGGAGATCCCGATGAACGCAATAACCGAAATCCCGGCCCCGGCGGCCATGGGTCCCCTCCGCTTTCCGGCCTATCCCATCGCCGGGCTCGCCGGCACGAGCTTCAAGCCCGAGCATTTCGCGGCGATCCTCGAGGAGGGCCAGCAGGATGGCTTCTTCGAGGTCCATGCCGAGAACTATATGGGCGCTGGCGGCCCGCCGCATCGGGCGCTCGAAGCGATCCGCCGCGACCATCCGCTGTCCCTCCACGGCGTCTGCATGTCGATCGGCGGCCCCGGCCCGATCGACAAGACGCATCTTGGACGGTTCCAGGCCCTCGTCGAGCGCTATGAGCCGGCCCTCGTCTCCGAGCATCTCGCCTGGTCGACACATGAGACGACCTTCTTCAACGACCTGCTGCCGCTGCCCTATACCGAGGCGACGCTCGCCCGCGTATGCGAGCATATCGACGAGGTCCAGGCAGCGATCGGGCGGCTGATCCTGCTCGAGAACCCCTCGACCTATGTCCGTTTCCCCGAATCGACGCTGAGCGAGACGGATTTCATCCGCGCCATTGCCCGGCGCACGGGCTGCGGCCTGTTGCTCGACATCAACAATGTCTTCGTCTCGGCCACAAATCACGGCTTCTCGGCGCTCGATTATCTTGCCGACTTCCCGCTCGAGGGCGTCGGCGAGATCCATCTGGCAGGTCACGCCGAACAGGCCGACGACGAGGGCGATCTGCTTCTCATCGACAGCCATGACGGGCCGGTCAGCGATGCGGTCTGGAAGCTCTACCGGATCATCATCGGCCGATGCGGGCCGATCCCCACGCTCGTCGAATGGGACAGCAGTATTCCGGACTGGCCGATCCTGAAGGCCGAGGCCTCCGCTGCCCGTACCATGCTTGAGGGCGCACGCGCCGCAACCAGGCGGGAGCAAAGCCATGCAGCCTGAAGCGATCGAAGGAAGGCCGTCGCATTCCGACGGCCTCACCTATGCGGGCGCTTTCTGTGCCGCCCTGACGGACCCGGCCAAACCGACGCCCGCGCTCGTGGCTGGCCCCGGCGGCAAGCAGGCCGCACGGCGCTACAATGTCTACCGCAACAATGTAACGGTCAGCCTCATCGACGCGCTCGCGGCAACCTTTCCCGCCGTCCTGCGCATCACAGGGGAGGACTTCTTCCGGGCAATGGCGCGCTTCCACATCCGCGAGACGCCGCCAACCTCCCCGCTGCTGTTCGAATACGGCCATGACTTCGCCGCCTTCATCGCGCGCTACGAGCACGCCCGCTCGATGCCATGGCTCGCGGATACGGCTCGCATCGAGCGTGCCTGGCTCGACGCCTATCACGCGGCGGATGCCGAGCCGATCGAGGCCGGGGACCTGGCGTCGGTTCCGCCCGACCGGCTGGCGGAGCTCGTGTTCTCGCCGCACCCGGCCACGCGGATCGTCCGCTCGCCCTATGCGGCCGTCACCATCTTTGCTGCCAACCGCGGCGACGGCCCGGTCGAACGCATCGATGCCAGCCTCGCCGAGGATGCATTGATCACGCGTCCGGAGGCCGATGTCTTCGTCCATCACCTTCCGCCCGGCGCCGCTCTTTTCCTCAAGGCCCTCGTCGACCGCAGCCCACTCGCCGAAGCCGCAGGCATCGCGCTCGAAGCCGAACCCGCCTTCGATATCGGCGCCTGCGTCGCCGCGATGATCACAGCCGGCGCCTTCACATCCTGCACGCCTGGAAATCCGTCATGACATCCATGGATCACCCCATCTCGGCCGACAGAAGAACCCGGCCCATCGTCGCCCTCGTTGAGCGGGCCGACGCCCTGATACGGGCATTTGCCCAACCCTCCTTCGTCCAGCTCGTGGTGCGCTTCGCTCTGGCTGTTCCGTTCTGGCGGTCGGGCATCCTCAAATGGGACGGGTTCCTCCAGCTCAGCGACACCGCCGTCTATCTCTTCAGCGATGAATTCATGCTGCATCTGCCAGGCGGGCCCTATCCCTTCCCTGCCCCCGCCGTCGTCGCCTTCCTCTCCGGCACGGGCGAGATCGTCCTGCCGATCCTTCTCGTGCTCGGGCTCGGCACGCGCTTTGCCGCGCTCGGACTGCTGGTCATGACCCTGATCGTCGAGCTCACCGTCCCCGACGGCTGGCCGATCCATTTGACCTGGGCCGCCATGGCGCTCGGACTGATGGCTTACGGCCCGGGCAGGATCTCGCTCGATCACATCATCGGGCGAATCGCACACAAGCCCGCTCCGCGACTTGCCGGATGACGGTGGAAGTCCAAGTTGTTGCAGCATGGCGCGACCAAGCCGCGCCCTGCGTTCCTGAAGCAAAGGATGCTCCATGACCAACGTTTCCCTTTATGTCGAACTTCAAGCCCGTCCCGGCAAAGAAGAGGAAGTCGCCGCCTTCCTCGCCAGCGCGCGCAGCCTGGTCGAGGCCGAAGCCGGCACCGTCGCGTGGTTCGCGGTGCGTTTCGGCCCGGACAGGTTCGCCATCTTCGACGCCTTCGACGATGAAGCCGGCCGCAACGCGCATCTCGCCGGAGAGGTCGCCGCCGCCCTCATGGCGAACGCCGAGACGTTGCTGGCCTCGCCCCCACAGATCCGAAAGGGCGATGTCCTCGCGGACAAGTTACCGGGCTGACATCGTGTGGTGATAAACTGAGCCGATAGCGCGTGATGTCGAGTTCACCGATCGGCACGCGTGTCGTCCTCGCCCGGAGCGAGGCGTGCGGCAGCTGCATTCGGCGCCGTTGCATCAGGGCGGCGGCGATCAGAAGGAAAATCCATGATCCGCTTCTATTTCCACCCTTCGCCCAACCCGGCGAAGGTCGCGCTTCTCCTCGAGGAAGCCGGCATCCCCTACGAAGTCGTGCCGGTCGATACCAGCAAAGGCGAGCAGCACAGCCCGGCCTTCCGCGCCATCAACCCGAACGGCAAGGTGCCAGCCATCGTCGATACCGAGGGTCCGGACGGCGGCGAGGCGCGCGTCTTCGATTCGACCGCGATCCTGCTCTATCTCGCTGAAAAAAGCGGCCAGTTCCTCGGCAAGCCGGCTGACCGGCCGGAACTGCTGTCCTGGCTGCTCTTCATCGCGTCCGGCCTCGGCCCCTATTCCGGCCAGTCCGTCCACTTCCAGTTCGCCGCGCCCGAAGGCCTCGGCTATGCCGTCAACCGCTATCGGCGCGAGGCCGAGCGGCATTATCGCGTGCTCGACGATCATCTCGCCGGACGCGACTTCATCGTCGGCGAGAGCTACACCATCGCCGACATGTCGGCATGGGGCTGGCTTGACCGCGCCTCGCGCGTCCTGAAGGGCGAGGTCGATCCGCTGGCGCCATACCCCCATCTGAAACGCCTCTTCGAGCGGGTCGATGCGCGCCCCGCCGCGGCACGAGCCCGTGCGGTGGCCAAGGATCATCCCTTCAAGAGGGACAATGACGAGGCAACCCGGCGCGCCCTCTTCCCGTCCAATTACCCCGACGCTCGATAGCCGAGGCCGCTGTCAGGGGGAGTTCGGATGCGGGCCGCGCGTCCCCCTGCCTCCGGTAGCGCCCGCGCAATGGCGCCGAAGCGCGTGGTCGCAACCCACCTCGACAGGAATAGGCAATACGCAGAGAGTCAGGGCTGACGGCGGGCCGCCGCGACACCTGACTCGAGCGGCACGATCGCCGACGCAGTCATTGCTGGCCAAGAGCCTCGCTCAGCAGTGACCGGGCGCTGCTGTAGAAGAGGCTGCTCTCGCCGAGCGGCGTCGCCTCAATCCCGACATGGCCGTCATAGCCGGCATCGACAAGCCAGCGCAGTTCGCTGACCCAGTCCTGCGTCCCGGTGCCGAATTCATGACGGCCCGGCACGTCGGCCGCCTGGATATGGCCGATCCGGTCGATATCGGCCGCGATCGCCGATCCGAGTGGCTCGCCGTTCAGGATGGCGTGATAACGGTCATAGAGAAATCGCACATTCGGACGATCGAGCGCCCGCAACAGTGTGAGCGCGCTCGCCGAGTCCGGCAGCAGCGCGTTCGGCGCCTCGAATGCGCGATTGACCACCTCGACGAGCAGTTCGACCGGCAGGTTCGCGATCGCGTCAGACGCGCGCGCTAGCGCTTCGGACGCGATGGCTCGCTGTCCAGCGATATCGTCGCCGGAACCAACATCCCCGGCGAGCACGACGATCTTCGGCACGCCGAGGTCGCAGGCGACCTTCGCCGTGTCGAAAACGCGGCGCACGAACGCCGCATGCGATTGCGGATCCGCGAGCTGGCACTTGTCGCGCCAGTCCTCGGCGCAGAGCGTGAGCAGCCTGACGCCCGTCCCATCGAGCGCCTTGGCGAGCGCTTCCAGCGGTTTGTCGCGCCAATCCCAGATCTCGACGGCGCGAAATCCGGCATCCGCCGCGGCGATGACGCGATCGGGGAAGGGACGATCCCCTTCCCCGAAGGCGAGTTCGATGCAGACGCTGAAATCGATCACGAGCGCGCGCGTTCGACGACCGCCCGGCCGGCGTCGAGCGCGGCGACAGGATCCTGCGCGGCATCGAGTTCGAGCAGCACCGTCGCACTGCCCGGCGTTGCCAGCATCGCATCGGACCAGCCGTTCCAGTCGACCACGCCGGCACCGAAATCGACCATGAAGCGCTGCTGCTGCGTGAAGATGGTCGCGTCGATCACGAGATTCTCGGTGATCGGCCCGACGGCATCCTTCCAATGCGCAAGAATGATGCGCTGGTTGTGGCGCTGCGCCACGCGGATCGGATCGCCGCCGCCAAGCGTGATGTGGCACGAATCCGGGCAAAGCCCGACATAGCGCGGGTCCGTGAAGGCCATGAAGAGATCGATATCGCGCTCATACCAGAGTGCGCTGTTCGATTCGGTGTGAACCGCGAGCTTGATTCCCTCGGCCGCGACGGCCTCGCCGATGGCATGGGCGATGGCGGCAGCGTGGCTCATAAAGGCCGCGTCGATGAAGAGCGGCGGCTTGACGCCGACGGTCCGCCGCATCGGGAGGCCCGTCACGAGGATCGACCCGCCCGCCTCTCCCACAAACGCCGCCCGCCGTTCCGCATCGGCAATGATGGCGGAGAGGTCCGCGTTTTCTGTCCAGGAGGGCGCGTCGGCCATGAAGGCGCTGACGACGGCGAGACCGCGGCTTTCGAGCGCGCTGCGGAACGCCTTGGCGCTGCCGAACCCCTTCAGCACATTGTCGATGCTGGCGGGCCCAAAGGTCAGCTCGATCGCGGTGACGCCTGCCTCCGAAAGGGTGTTCATCACCTTGTCCCAGAAGGCATCCGGCTTGGCCGAGGCGAAGGCTTCGAGTTCCTCCATCGTGCCGAGACCCCAGAAGCCCGGGTGGTAGAAGGTGATCATGTCGGTCGCGAACAGGGCGGTCATGGAGCGTTTTCCTCTCGGGGGGACTGGGGGCTATTTGAGCCCGGTGGCGGCGATGCCGCGAACGAAGTAGCGCTGCAGGAAGACGAACAGGATCAGCACCGGCAGCAGCACGACGATCGCGCCGGAAAGCAGCAGGCCGTATTCGGTCGATTTCGCGCCCTGTGAGGCGACGGCGAGACCGACGGGCAGCGTGAAGGTGTCCTGGTTCTGGGCGACGATCAGCGGCCAGAGGAAATAGTTCCAGGAATTGAGGAAGGTGATGATGGCGACGGTGGCGATCGCCGGCCCGACCAGGGGCAGGAAGATGCTGAAGAAGATGCGGAATTCGCCCGCGCCATCGAGCCGCGCCGCCTCGAGAAGCTCGTTCGGCACCGAGAGGGCGAACTGGCGCATGATGAAGACGCCGATCGGCATGACGGCGATGGGCAGGACGATGCCGGTCAGCGTGTTCAGGAGGCCCATCTGCACGATGATGAAGAAGGACGGCACGAAGAGCGCGATATAGGGGATCATCATCGCCGCGATCACGCAGCCGAAAACGAACCGGCTGCCCCTGAACGCGATCTTGGCGAGCGCATAGCCGGCGAGCGAGCAGAAGAAGACGTTGCAGATGACCGTGAGGCCGGAAACGACGAGCGAATTGCCGAGATAGGTGCCGAACTGCCGGCGCTCGAAAAGCTCGATGAAATTGCTGAAATCGGTGAAGCTGCGCGGCAGCCAGGCGCCCGGCGCCGCGAGAATCTCCGCCTGCGACTTGAAGGCGCCGAAGAAGACCCAGGCAAAGGGCAGCAGCATCAGCGCCGCGACCAGAGTGAGCGCCGTATAGAGAAGAGCCGCGCCGCGGACATTGCCCTCGCTGGTCATGAGGCGGTCCTCAGCATGCGCAGCTGCAGCAGGCCGAGAAGGGCGACGATGACCAGCATCACGTAGGAGCCGGCCATCGCCGCGGCGATGTTGCCATGGCCGAACTGCTCATAGACCCAGAGCGCCACCGAGCGCGTCGCGCCGAGCGGGCCGCCCTTGGTGAGGAGGTAGGGCTCGTCGAAGATGTTCATGTAGGAGACCGTCATCAGCACCGTCACCAGCAGCGTCGCGGGCTTCAGCAGCGGCAGCGTGATGTGGAGGAAGCGGCGACGCGCCGAGGCACCGTCGATCGCCGCAGCTTCGTAGACATCGCCGGGAATGCCCTGCAATCCCGCGAGGAACAGCACCATGCAGGTCCCGACATTGCGCCATGTGGTTAGCAAAATGACGGTGGTGATGGCCATGTCCGGGTTGCCGAGCCAGTTCGGCCCCTGCAGACCGAGTGAGGCCAGGAAAGTGTTCACCGGCCCCCGCAGCGTGAACGCGTATTGCCAGATGACGGCGGCCGCGACGATGTTGGTGATCACCGGCAGATAGAACGCCGCGCGATAGGTGGCGCGCAGCCGCTTGATGCCGCTGTTGAGGGCAAGGGCCAGCGCGAGGCCGATCGCCATGGTCAGCGGCACGCCGATGACGACGAAGATCCCGGTCGTGACCAGCGACTTCAGGAACCCAGCATTGGTGAGGACGCGGGCGAAGGTGGCGAAGAAGGTGAAATTGACCGAGAGCGGGTGCCGGATATCCGCCACACCGATATCGGTGAAGCTGTAGATGAGCGCGATCAGCGCCGGGATCGCCGTGAACACGAAAAAGATCACAAGGAAGGGCGCGACGAAGATCCATGCCGTCGCGGATCGCCATCTATTCGACGGGTCGGGCCTGATATCCGCGTGGCTCAAGGCAAAGTCTCCACGGGTGAGCGGACGGCGGAAGCGTTCGGCCGGCGCTCACCCTCGAACGCAGTTGCTGTGGACCCGCGCCCGGCTTACCCCCGCGCCGGCGAAAACGGCTAGTTGCCGAGGCCAGCCGACTCGGCAAATGACTGGACGTCGTCCAGAACCTGCTTCGCCGATGCCTGGCCGCGCGCGACGAGCTCCATCTGCTGGCCCAGATAGGTGCCGACCTGGTTCCAGGTGGGCACCTGGGGGATGTCGACCGCCGTCTGCAGAGCCTGACGCTCGGCGTCCAGCAACGGATTGCCGGCGATTGCCGGATCATCCCACGCGGCCTTGACGGCCGGCAGGCTGCCAAAGGCCTTGTACCAGGCGACCTGGACGTCCGGCTGCGTCAGGTAGCGCACGAGCTTCCAGGCGGCATCCGGATTCTTGCCGTCCTTGAGCACGCCGAGGCTGCCCGAACCGAGCGCGGAGAAGCTGCCCGAAGGACCGGCCGGCATCAACGCCGAGGCGAGCTTTGCGTTGACCCAATCCTGGCCGTTGGCCTGCACCAGCCACTGCTCGAACCAGGGCCCGATATCCTTGCTGGCGATCTCGCCAGAGGTAAACCACGGCACCGTGTCGAGGAATTTCGGGCCGTCAGGGGAGGCGAGGCCTTCGGTGAAGAGCGAGCCCCAGAATTCGAGCGCCTTGATATTGGCCTCGGAATTGATGGTCCACTCCGTCTTGTCGGCGTTGAGGAAACTGCCACCGTTCTGGTGGACGAATTCGTTGAGACCCTGGGCATTGTAGATGTCGTAGCCGACATCGGCGGAAAAGCCCCAAGTCGCGCCCTGGGTCTTCATCGCCTTGGCGAAGGTCTTCAGCTCGTCCCAGGTCTTCGGCGCGGCGAGGCCGGCCTTGTCCGCCAGATCCTTGCGATATTGGAAGGTGGTCGCATAGGCGTCCCACGGCACGCCATAAGCGACGCCATCCTTTACATTCGTCTCATAGGCGCTGGCAAAAAAAGCGTCAGGCTTCACCAGCCCCTCGGGGACCGCCGCGAAAGCGCCCGTCGCCATGAGGCTCGCCTGGCTCTGCGAAAAGAGGCGCACGACATCGGGCACCGTACCGGCGGCGATGGCGGTCAGCAGCTTGGCGTCGGCCTGGTCCGAGGGGATCTGGGTGATCTGGACCTTGAGATCGGGATTGGCCTTCTCGAAATCGGCGAGGAAGGCCGGGAGCTTGTCGCCTTCGGCGCCGCCGATCCAGATCTGCAACGTCCCGGTCGCGGGAGCGGTGTCGATCGGCGCGGCGAGCGCACTGCCGGCGAGCAGGGCCGGAAGCGACGTCACCGCTAGCAAGGCGGCAGAATGGACGATGCGGTCAATGAACATGGAACCCTCTGTCTGGAAGCCGGGATAGGCATGCAGGTCAGGTCCTTCGGCCAGCTGATTTTCTTGTTTCCGTGGACCAGATTAGCGTGGCAATCGATTGCCATCCCTACATTGATTGCATATGCTCTTTTTGTACGCAAGCGGGATTTGTGCCCAAGCCATAGGCGGTAGCGCTTCGGTAAAGCCGCCGTTTCCTGGCCATCCCGTCTCACTCCGCCGGCCGCCCTCGGACGCCGGCAGCGCATCGGAATGGAGCAAGCCGCGATGGCGGATATCGAATTTGACGCCCTGGTGGTCGGATCGGGAGCAGCCGGAATGTTTGCTGCGCGCGAATTGACTGCGCAGGGCCTTTCGGTCGTGCAGCTCGAGGCGGGACCGGAAATCCGACCTGCCCATTTCGACGCAACGAAAAATCCGCGCCAGACGGAGATCAATCTTTGGCAGAGGGCCAAGGCGACGGCGCTCGGGCAGGCCATCCAGGCCCGCGCCGCCTTCTTTGACGGGCGGATGCGCCGCCTCTTCGTCAATGATCGCCGAAACCCCTATTCGACGCCGCCGGACGCGCCCTTTCTCTGGATTCGCGGTCGCCAGGCTGGCGGTCGGACCCACACATTCGGCCGCGTGCTGGTGCGTTGGACCGATGACGACTTCAAGATGCGCAGCCGGACGGGCAAGGGCGTCGACTGGCCGATCGACTACCGCGCTCTGGTGCCCTTCTATGAGGAAGTCGAGCGCGTGCTGCAGCTCTATGGGCAGGTCGAAGGCGTACCGACCATGCCGGACAGCATCTATGCGCACCGGTCGGAACTGACCGAGGCCGAACGCCTGTTCAAGCAGGCGGTGGAAACGCGATGGCCGGAGCGCCCCGTCGTCACCTGGCGCTATCTCGGGCCGGAGCCGACGCGCGTGCTGCAGCCGATGCGCGATGCGCTCGCTAGCGGGCGACTGGTCATCCGCTACGACACCATCGCCAGGAAGATCCTCACCGACGAGAGCGGCACGCGGGCCATCGGGGCCGAGATCATCAACGCGCGCACCGGCCAGGCCGAGACACTGCGCGCCCGCTCAATCGTCGTCTGCGCCTCGCCGATCGAGAGCATAAGGCTGCTGCTGAACTCAGCGTCATCTAGCCATCCGAACGGACTCGCCAACAGTTCGGGGGCCCTTGGTCGCTATTTCATGGACCAGGTACCGATCGTCGCGGCGGGGGTCTTCCCGGCGGCGCGCGGCGCTGCCACGGCCGACACCGCGCCGGCAGATCCCTTCTACGGCCCATCGGGCGGCATCTTCCTGCCACGCTTCATCGGCGCGGACGGCGTCTCCGGCACCGGCGACTACGCATTCCAGGGGTCAGTCGGTCGAATTCCGCCTTCAGCCTCGGGCCTGTCGCGGTTCAACTTCTTCGGGTTCAGCACGATGGAGCCGGACGCCGAGAACCGCATCACCCTCAATCCCGGCCGCAAGGATCGCTGGGGCATCCCGATCCCACATATCCGCTGCAAGATGGGCCCGGTCGATACGGAAACGGCGAAGCGCGCCATGGCGGCGCTCGAAGAGACGGCCGAAGGCGCCGGCTGCGAAGTCGAATTCGTCGGCTCGCCGCTCGGACTCAATGAAAAGGGCCGCGGCGCCTATCCGGATGCCGACTTGTTCAGCCGCACGGCCTTCCGCGCACTCTTCCGCCGGACGATCGCCATGGGCGCCGCGATCCATGAGAGCGGTGGCGCACGGATGGGCAACGCGCGCGCCGACTCAGTCCTCGATGGCTGGAACCGGAGCTGGGACGTTCCCAATCTCCTCGTCACCGACGCCAGCGCCTTCGCCGGCAGCGGTGTGGCTGGAACGACCCTGACGATCATGGCGATGACCGTTCGCGCCTGCCGAAATCTCGCGGGACAATTGAAGGAAGGAAACCTTTAGCTGAAGCGGCAAGGGGCTCGATCGCGTCGCGACCGTGCGACGCGCCGGCGACGGGGAGAAGCGCTATAGAGTCGTGACGATTCGTGACAATTCAGCCCTCTAGGGCGCGACGAGAAGCCGATGCCGAAACAGACGGACAACCGGGCGCCGGGCCCCTCCATCGCCGATGTCGCACGCGAAGCCGGCGTCGCGACATCGACGGTCAGCCGGGCGCTGACCATTCCCGGCCGGGTGGCGGAACCGACGCGGCTCAAGGTCGAGGCGGCGGCGCGCAAGCTCGGCTACACGGCCAATCAAACGGCACGCAACCTGCGCGTCGGCACCTCGCGAACGATCATGATCGTGCTGCCCGAAGAGATTTATACCGGCGCGTCGCAGACCGTCTCAGAAGTGCTGAGGGCGACGGCGCATACCCTTACCGCGCGTGGATTCTCTCTGCTCATCGCCAATGTCTCGCGCGCGGCGGAGACCGACGCGCATATTCTGGCGGTCGCACAGGGCGGCACCGTAGCCGGCGTACTTCTTATGGCGGCCGATATCCCGGCGGCGAACGGGCGCAGCCTCGCCGATGTGGGACTGCCCATCGTCTCGCTGCATTTCGATCTTTCGGGTGAAGGCATCCCGAGCGTCGTCAGCAACGATCGCGACGCCATCATCGAGGGAACGGCAGCGCTGATTGCGCGCGGCCACCGGCGCTTTCTCTATATCCGCGGCCGCCTCGGCAATTATCACGAGATCGAGCGGCTGGCCGGGGTGCACGCGGCGCTCGGCGCGGCCGGCCTGCCCGACGCAGCGCTGAGGCTGCATCAGGGCGATTTCGAATTCACCGGCGGCATGGCTGCGGGAGAGGCGTTTCTCGCCATTCCCGCAGCCGAGCGGCCGACCGCTGTCATCTGCGCCAATGACGATACCGCCATCGGCTTCATCAAGACGGTCATCGATGCCGGCGTCGGCGTGCCGGGCGACGTGTCGGTTCTCGGTTTCGACGGCGCGGCGATCGCGCCCTTCCTGACGCCTTCACTGTCGACCATCCAGCAGGATACCGCCGGGCTCGGCCGTCAGGCCGCCGATCTGGTCATGGACAGGGTGCTCGGCGAACCCGTTGAAAGCCGCCTCAGTCTGGTGGTTCCCTGCACGCTGGTGATGCGGGGCAGCGTCAGTCCAGGGCCTGCCGTCGACGTCGGATCGGGCCATGAGGAGGCGCGCCCACTTGTAGCGACGCCCGCGGCCCCTCAGCAACGCGAGACATCGTAGCTGGAAGGCAACCGCCGGCGCCCGCTTCTCACACACGCAGATCGGCGCAGGACTCGCCGAGGATAATCTTCGGCGGCAAGATCATGCGCCGCGGCGGGATCGCGGCCTGATCACGGCTCTCGATGCGTTCGAGCAGCCATTTGATCGCGACCGCCGCGAGCTCGTGCAGAGGCTGGATCGCAAAAGTCAGACGCGGCTTGACCAAACCCATCCACGGCACGTCGTCGATGGTTGTCAGCGAAATGTCCTGCGGACAGCGGAAGCCGAGATCGATCATCGCCTGCAGCGCGCCGAGCGCCATGACATTGTTCGACGCGAGGATCGCCGTCGGGCGCTTCGGCCCGGTCAAGAGCCGCGTGGTTTCACGATAGGCGACGTCGCCCTCGTAATTCGCGATCAGCATCAGATCCTCGTCGATCGGCAGGCCGGCTTGATGCATCGCCGCAACGAAGCCCTCGCGGCGACGCTCCGTCGTCCAAAGTCCCGGCTGGCCGCCGATGAAACAGATCTGCCGATGGCCGAGACGCAGCATGTATTCGGTCAACATCCGGGCGGCGAGTTCATTGTCGGTGCCGACATAGTCACGCTCAAGGCCCGGGACGAACTGGTCGAAGGTGACGAGCGGCACGTCGATGGCTTCCAGATAGGCGCGATATTCGGGGCCTGTTCCTTGCGGGTTTATCAGCATGCCGGCGACGCGCTGCGCCTTCAGAAGCTCCAGAACGGTCTGCTCCCGCGCGACTCCATGCGTGTTGGAGACGATGATCGCCCGGTTGGCGGCAAGCGCGTGTTTCTCGATGACCGTCAGCCAGTTGCCGAAGAATGGATTGGTGATGTCGCCTGGGACCAGCGCGATCAGGCGGCTGCGGCCGCTCTTCAGGCTCTGCGCCAGCAGGTTGGGGGAATAGCCAACCGCGCGCGCTGCATCGGTGATACGGCGCTTCGTCTCGTCACTGACCCTCCCCTCGTTGAAGGCGGCGGAAACGGTCGAAATTGAAACGCCGGCTCGTTTCGCCACATCACGGATGGTCGCCATCTTGTCCCTTCGGTTCGAACCGTTTCGATCGACGTTTTGCCAGTGTTCCAGAGACTAGTCCATGCCGGCACCGCACACAAAATGCTACTGTTTGTGCTGCATTGCGAAGAGATACGAGGTTCGCCGCGCTGCATTTTCGGGGATTGCCAAAGCTCGGCATTGGATGCTTAGTTCAGTTTGTCGAAACGGTTCGGCAACCACCGTTCGATGGACCGCCCCTGCGAAGGGCCGGTTCGGGAGGGTTTGGCTGCCGTCTTTGCGGCCCAGAATTCGGGGCCGGCCGACGGCTGCGTTGGAGGATGAGACGATGGCGTCCGATCTTCGGTCTCTGGCCCTGCCGGAGGACAAGAAGGCGTGGTTCACGCATGACCGGCTTGGGATGTTTGTTCACTGGGGCCTTTATGCCCTGCCGGCCCGGCATGAGTGGATCAAGAATTACGAGCAGATCAGGGATGAGGACTACCAGACCTATTTCGAGCATTTCGATCCCGATCTCTATGACCCGGTAGACTGGGCGCGCCGCGCCAAGGCAGCTGGCATGAAATATGTCGTGCTGACCACGAAGCACCATGAGGGCTTCTGCCTCTGGGATAGCAAGCACACGGACTACAAGGTCACCAATACGCCCTACGGCAAGGATTTGCTGACGCCCTTCGTCAATGCCGTCAGGGCTGAAGGATTGCGGGTCGGCTTCTACTATTCGCTGATCGACTGGCACCATCCGGATTTCCCGATCGACCCGCATCATCCTCAGCGCAACGCGCCTGACGCTGCAAAGCGCAATGAAGGCCGCGACGTCAGCCGCTATGCCGCCTATATGCGCGACCAGGTCCGCGAATTGCTGACCGGCTTCGGCAAGATCGACGTCATCTGGTTCGACTTTTCCTATCCACAGCGCGAACTGAACGGCCTCAAGGGCAAGGGCCATCTCGACTGGGAGAGCGAGGCGCTGGTTCGGACCGTGCGCGAATTGCAGCCGGACATCATCATCAACAACCGGCTCGACCTTGCCGGATTGCCGCCCGACATCGTGACGCCCGAGCAATATGTGCCGCGGGCCTGGCCCGAGCGGAACGGCAAGCGTGTCACCTGGGAAGCCTGCCATACGCTGTCGGGATCCTGGGGCTATCACCGCGACGAAGCCACGTGGAAGAGCCCGGAACAGCTCGTGCAGCTCCTCATCGACAATGTCGCGATGGGCGGCAACCTCTTGATGAATGTCGGGCCGACCGCGCGCGGCACGCTCGACCACCGTGCCAAGGCAGCGCTCGAAGTCTATGCCGACTGGATGGCAGTGAACGGGCGCAGCATCTATGGCGCCACGGAATCGAAGCTGCCGGCGCCGCGCGACTGCCGGTACACGCAAAACGGCAATCGACTCTATCTCCATATCTTCAACTGGCCGTTCCGCCACATCCATCTCGATGGCCTCGGCGGCGGCAAGGTGGAATATGCCCAGTTCCTTCATGACGGCAGCGAGGTAAAGTGGCTGCCGCCGTCGGAGCTGACGCTCTGGAGCAATACGGAGATGGAAATCCGCTCCGACTCGCTGACGCTCGAGCTGCCGGTCAGGAAGCCGCCCGTCATCGTTCCCGTGATCGAGATTTTCCTGAAGGCCTGAAAGGGCCGATCGCTGCGGGGCTCCGGAGAGGTCGGCCGCCCCGACAGCCAACAGCAAGAGCCGCATGAACGGCCTGCGTGATGATCGCCTGTCCAGCTGGAGGAAATCGAATGGACATCTTGAAGAATGCCGCCCGGCTTGCCGCCGCGGCGGGTTGCGCGCTGGTGATGAGCACCGCCGCGCGCGCCGAGCCGGTGACACTGACCTGGTTCATGTGGTCCGGGTCGGATGCCGAAGTCGCAGCCTGGAAGCATGTTGCCGGGCTCGTGACCGAGAAATATCCCGACATCACCATCGAGTTCCAGACGGCGTCCTGGCCGGACTACTGGACCAAGCTGCCGGCGCTCGCTGCCTCCGGCCAGTTGCCGGACATCATCAGCCTGCAGAGCATGCGCACGCCGGGCTTCGCCAATCTGTTCGAGCCGCTCGACGCCTATGCCAAGAAGGACAGCTTCGATCTCGGTGAATTCGATACCTCGATCATCAACGGCCTGACGGATGACGGCGGTCTTCGCGCACTGCCCTACGATTTCGGCCCGATGGTCATGTTCTACAACCAGGACATGTTCCAGAAATACAAGGTCGAGGAGCCCAAGGTCGGCTGGACCAATGACGACTTTCTGAAAGCCGCCAAGGCCCTCACCGTCGATGGCAACTACGGTACGGCCCAGTCCGTCCCCGACGTCTTCTTCGCCTATGCCCGCTCGGCCGGCGCGAATTACCTGAAAGACGGCGAACTCGACCTGACCAATGAGCCACTCAAGGCGGCCTTCCAGAGCTATGTCGATGTCGTCGCCAAGGACAAGGTCGCCCCGCTCTTCCCGGCCAGCGGCACGCCATCAGGCGCGCAGGCCAATGGCCGCTTCGTCGCCGGTTCAGTCGGCATGTATGTCGATGGCCCGTGGAGCCTCATCAACGTCAAGGACTCCGTGAAGTTCAAGGTCGGCATTGCGCCGCTCCCGGCCGGCGCCGCGGGCAGCATCAGCCTGTCGGCGGGCTCGGGCTTTGGCATTTCCAGCTCCAGCAAGCACAAGGACGAGGCCTGGAAGGCGCTTCAAGTGCTGACCGGCCCGGAAGCCGAGGAGTATCTCGCCTCGAACGGCCGCGCCTTCGCTGCCCGCAATGCCCAGCAGAAGTTCTGGTACGATTCTGCTGCCAAGGGCGTTGCGAACGCTCAGGCCACCATCGAGGCGGCGCTGAAGACGGCGGAGCCGTACAAGACCACCGCCGAGTGGAACACCGTCTCGCAGCTGTTCGAACAGTATGCGCCGCTCGCCTTTGCCGGCTCGCAATCCGCCGGCACGACGCTCGACCAGATCCAGCAGCTCTCCACCCAGTGATCTGATGGATCCGCGGGGCGGTTCCTCCCGCCGCCCCGCGCCCTCCCACAGGTAAAATGTGAGGATTGCATGCAGTCGAAGCCGTCGGCAGCCCCGTCACGGGCCGGCACGGGTCGTGCGAAAGCGATGTTGAGGGACGATCGCAGGGCCGCCTTCTGGTTCCTGCTGCCGAGCTTTCTCGGCCTTGCCGTCTTTCTGCTGCTGCCGCTCGCAGCCTCCCTGGCGCTGAGCTTCACCAATTGGCAGCTCATCGGCCAATCGAAATTCGTCGGCTGGCGCAACTACGTCAATCTGCTGACCATCGATCCGAGCTTCTGGCAGATCCTCCGCAATACGTTCCATTTCACGATCGAATATCTCGTCCTCAACATCGTGATTTCGCTCACGATGGCCGTCTGGATTTCCAATTTGCGTTGGGGCAAGCGGTTCTTCCGGCTGATCTTCTTCCTGCCGACCTTCACACCTCTGATCGGCTCGGCGATCGTCTGGCTGCTGATCTTTACGCCGGGCGGCTTTGCCGACTGGTTCTTCTCGGCCCTGCACCTGCCGATCCCCAATCTCCTGACGAGCCCCGACTTGGCCATCCAGGCGATCGTCATCGTCTCGCTCTGGTCGGGCTTCGGCTACAACCTGCTCTTGTTCGGCGCGGCGCTCGAGGCGATCCCCAGCACCTATCTCGATGCCGCCGCGATCGATGGCGCCTCGTCCTGGCAGCGCTTCTGGCGCATCAAGCTGCCGCTCATCTCGCCGACATTGTTCTTCGGCACGGTGATGACCGCGATCACCAGCCTGCAGGTGTTCGACCAGGTCTATGCGCTGACGCGCGGCGGTCCCGGCTCCGCGACGGCGACTCTCGGCTTCTCGATCTACCGGACCGGCTTTGCCGCCTACAAGATGGGCTATGCCTCGGCGATCGCCTGGGTTCTGTTCGTCATCATCATGGCCCTGACGATCCTCCAGCTCCGCGTTCAGCGCCGGTGGGTGCATTATGACCTCTGAAACCCTCGGACGCTCACAAGGCCAGCGAACCGGCAGCTTTCTCCTTCATGCCGGGATGGTGCTGGCCGCGCTCGCCTTCCTGTTCCCGTTCTTCTGGATGGTTACCAACGCGATCCGGCCGAATGCCGAGGTGCTTGCGGTGCCGCCGCAACTGCTGCCGAGCGACTGGCAGTGGTCCAACTTTGTCTATGCCTGGCTCTATCTGCCGTTTGGCCGCTTCTTCCTCAACAGCATCATCGTCGCCGGCGGCATCACAATCCTGACGCTCGCAGTCTCGAGCATGGCCGCCTATGCCTTCGCCCGGCTGCGGTTTCCCTTCAGCGGCAGCCTCTTTGTCGTCTATCTCGCGACTCTGATGGTGCCGCAGGCGGTGATCGTCATTCCGCTCTTCCTGATGATGAGCTGGCTCGGCTGGATGAACAGCTTCCAGGGGCTGATCCTGCCGATGGCCTTCTCGACCTTCGGAACCTTCATGCTGCGGCAGTATTTCCTGCAGATTCCGAAGGAACTCGAAGAGGCGGCGATGATCGAAGGCTGTTCGCGCCTGACAATTTTCCTGCGCATCATCCTGCCGCTGTCGCGGCCGATGCTGGGACTGCTCGCCCTTTTCACCTTCACCGGGCAGTGGAACTCGTTCCTGTGGCCGCTGATCATCGTCAACGGCCCTGAATATTCGACGATACCGCTCGGCCTGACGCTCTTCCAGAGCCAGCAAGGCGTGCAGTGGAACTACATGATGGCCGGTTCGACGATCTCGATGCTGCCCGGCATCCTGCTGACGCTGGCGCTGCAACGCTACATCTTCAGCGGCATCGCCATGGGCTCGGGCTTCGGCGGACGCTGAAAGAAGCCCGCCAGAAAACCGCAGCCATCACTTGAAGATAAACGGCGCCGGCCGAAGCCGGCGCCGCAAGGCCGATCAGACGCCCTCGAGAACGAGCGCGCTGTGAATATGCAGGCGCGGCAGCGTCACCTGCACCCGGCCGTCATCCAGCATCCGCCAGTCGACATCGGCGCCGGTCATGGCGTCATAGATGCGGCCGGGCTTTGCCGGCAGGCGGAGGCTCGCCGTCACCGGCCCGATGGCCGGAATGTCCTCGATCATCTCAAGAACACGCTTCTGGCCACGCTCGAAGGCTGTCGGCACAGCCTTGCCGCGCACCTGCGGCGAGCCATAGAGAAGATGCAGGACGTGCCGGTTTTCCGCCGCTTGGTGGGCGAGCGCCACGCGGCCCGACGAGGGCAGATCGGTCTCCAGCACCGGATCTGGCATCAGCCGGCGGATCAGGCCGCGCACGATGTACTTGTAAAGCGGCTGCCCATAGGCGTGGTACATCTCGAAGATCGGGAAGGCGATATAGCCGATCCCGCGATATTCCGTGACGCCCGCGCCGATCGTGCCGGCGGTCGGATCATCAGGCGTGTGCTGGTGCGAGCAATAGTGCCGGTAGGTCCGATTGAAATAAGACGGCACGATCGAGGCAAGCACCGTTGCGGCGCCGCTGACGATCGTCTCGCCTGTGCCATACATGACGAACGGCGATGCCGGCAGACCGGCGTCGAGAGCGTCCGGATCGGCCCGAAGATAAGACGGGTTGAACGCGACCGGCCCCTTGGCTGCCTCAAGCCCGAGATCGAGGGCGAACCCGTCGTCGTTGAGGCCAGAGGTTCCCGACAGGATCAGCTTGCCGCCCTTTGCGACAAAGGAGTCGAGCCGCGCCGCCAGTTCGGCGTCGATCGGGATCGAGTCCGGCAGGATCACGAGACGGTAGGGATCAAAGGACGCTGTTCCATCGAGCACGTCGAAGGGCAGCTTCAGCTCCTGCAGCATCTGCGCCGCGCCGTCGTCGCTCTGGTTGTTGCGCGCGCCGACGGGGTGATAATATTCGGCCGCGAGAATGGCGATCTCCGACACCTGCTTCGCGCCTGCAAGGTAAGGCTCCAGCTTGGCAATCCGCTCATAGGCCGGCGCAATCGACTTGTAGGTGTCGTGATTGATGGCGCCGTTCGGATGCAGCTGATCGCCGACCAGGCATTTGGCGCCGAGCGCGACCATCTGTGCCGTCTCATAGATCAGCGCCTGCTGGCTCTTGAAGCCGCCGAACTCGCCCCATGATGTGTGGAACTTGCCGGTCTGACCAAGGAAATCGAAGCCGAGCGGCGCGGCATAGCGGGCACTCGACGGGAAGTGATCATAGCCCCAGCCGCCGGTCGGCAGGCTTTCGAGTTCGAGATGCGAATAGGTCGCGAAGCGCTTCTGACCCTGCTTGTGGATATGGCCGCAATTGTAGAAGACGCGCAGTCCTGGATATTCGGCGAACAGGGCATCCGAGATATAGCGGCGGAACTCCTCGTTGACCGCCTCGTCATTCTTCAGCCGGTCATCGGCATTCTCGGGGTCGAGGCCTTCGGCGATCATGCGGCCGATGCAGGCCGAGCAGACGCAGCCGGGCGTCAGCACGATGTCGAAGAAAAGGCCCGGCGTCTTGTAGTTCGACGCCACTTCGCGCGCCTGGGCGAGGATATAGTCGCGGAAGCCCTGATGGTTCAGGCAGATCGTGTGCCAGGCCGGGCTCAGCTGCTTCAGGCTGGAGATATCGTCCGGCTTATCGTGCTGGAAATGATTATCGGCGGCCATTACCCGCCATTCCGGATGCTCGCGCGCCGTCAGTTCATCCCACTGCACGGAGATATAGACCGGCACCTCGATATCCGCGGCGGCGCAGGCCTTGATCATGTCGCCCATCAGGTCCGGCCGCGTCATCTGCGGATGCGGCTTGCCGACCTTGGTCGGATAATACGACCAGCCATGATGGCATTTGGCGAAGACAGTGATCGAATCGACATTGGCCGCCTTCAGCGTCGCGACGAAGTCGTCCGGATCGAAGGCGGAACCAACGCCCGGAATATGTTCCGATGTGTGGAAGTCGAGATGAATCTGGCGGTAGCGCAGCGGCTTGAACGGCGTCGCGGGCATTTCTTTCCCCTCGAGACTGTGTTGTCGGCGCCCGGAAAGGCGAACCCTCCGGCGGCGAATGGTGGACCGAACGGGCGCCGACCGAAGGTCTGGCTGTCCGTTGCCCCGGGTCGATCGAGACGAGCAGGAAATCGGGGCGAGCGCGCCGGGGCGCCGCCCAATTCCGCTTCTCGCACGCTCCTCCCAGAAGCGTTCGAAGGCAAAGGCAGTGATGCCTTTGCCTCAAATGAAACGATATCAACTAACGATGGCGATGAGAAGGCGGAGGGGCGTGTTTCAGCGACTCGACCGTGCTTTTGGCGGAGAAATTGGCCGAGGCAACGGCCGCGGCGGAAGGCCCTTGCCGAGCGCAGGCAACGCGGCGCACAGGCGCCGGGCTGACATCATTGATTGCCATAGGCCGCCGGGCACCCGGCCGCCATTCAGGGACAGGCAGCGCCGCTCTTGACCCAAGCCGCGACCAGGGCGCCAGCTTCCTTCTGCGTCCCGGGCGCCGGCGTGCGGCCGACGCCGGGGTGCCAGGCCCAGCCAACCAGCGTATCGGCGCCAATATGGTCGATCAGGTCCTCGGGTGTGCGGCCACCATTGCGCGCCGGATCCTTGATCTGCTGGCAGATTTCGGTGAGCGTCCTGCCCTGCCAGCCCATTTCGATGGGCGCCAGATGCCAGGCGGGATGGCCCGGAATGCGGCCCGGATCGAAATTCGCGCCCTGATGGCAGGTGCTGCAGCGCATGCTGACGAGACCCATGCCGTCGGGACCGCGGAACACCGGCGGCTCATGCGGCCGCATCGTGTCGCCCTGGCTTGGGCGGTTGCCGACCGGATGACAGTTGAGGCAGCGCGGGTTCTGCAACACCTTGCCGAGTTCGGTGAAATAGGCGGCCGACCGCTGCACCGGATCGGTGATCGCGGCGAAGCTCTCGGGCGAGGCCAGCGTTCGCGACGCGTCGGACGAGACAGCCATTCCGGTCGCGGCGAACACCAGCGCGTTGGCGAGCAGCGGCACCAGGAGCAGGAGCAACCATTTCGGTCTCGTCATCGCTTCCTCCGCGGCACGCCGCTCATTCCAACTCATGTCGAAGAGGCCATTCGGCCCAAGCCGGCCGTCAGATCAGATAGCGATCCGCACCGGCGAGGATCACGGCGCGAACCGCCTCGTGATATTTGACATAGCCCGTGCAGCGGCAGAGATGCCCGTCGAGCGCCTCCGCGATCACCGTCTCGAGCGTCGCGCGCGGCACCGGCGTCTTTTCGAGCCGTTCCAGCAGGACCTGGCTCTCGTTGAGAAAGCCCGGCGTGCAATAGCCGCACTGGAACGAAAAGTGCTCGATGAAGGCGGTCTGCAGCGCGGTCAGAACACCGTCCTTGGCATGGCCTTCGATGGTGCGGATGGCTTTGCCATCGAAATTCACTGCCGGAACGACACAGGTCGGGTTGGTGTGGCTCGAACCATCCGGCATGTCGACGATGACGGCGCAGCTGAGGCACTGCGCGGCGCCGCAGCCGAATTTCGTCCCGGTCATGCCGAGTTCTTCACGCAGGAAATCATTCATCGTGAGGTCGTCGCGGACCTCGAACGGGCCGAGCGCGCGGCCGTTGACGCTGAGCGACAGGGTCGTCACGCGAGCACTCCCTTGATGTGAGCCGCCGTCACCGGAAGCGCGGCGAAGCGGTGGCCGGTCGCGTCGAAGATGGCGTTTAGTAGACCCGGCACCACCGGGATCATGACGACCTCGGCCATGCCTTTCGGCGGCTCCTTCGGCGAAAGCGGCGGCAGGATCTCGACCTCGAGATCGTTCACCGGCAAATCGGAGGCACGGGCGAGCCGGTACTGGCCAAGATTCCACTGCCCGTTGCCCGGGCCGTCCTCGAACGGTGGCAACGTCTCCAGCAGCGCGTAGCCGACACCCATGGCAAAGCCGCCCTGTGCCTGGCCTCTCACGACTTCCGGCACCAGCGCCTCGCCGCATTCCAGCACGCTATAGGCCTTGGCGATCCTGACGATACCGGTGGCCCGTTCGATCTCGATGCGCACCAGCGTACCGCATAGCGAGGTGAAGGCCGTGCCGATCCTGTTGTAATCGGCCGGCGGGAACGCCACGGCGCTCCGTTCGATCGGTTCGAAATCGCCATCCCCGCGCCGGATGGCGAGCGCATCAATATCGGCCGTCACATCCTCGCCTCCGACCGTGAAGGTCGCCTGCGCCCAGGCCCAGCGCGAGAACGCATGCGCCATCGTTCCGGTAATGCCGTTCATGGCGTGCGCCTTGGCGGCGATCGCCTTCAGGGGCAGCGGCGATAGGCCGGACATCAGCAGCATGCCGTCCTGCCAGAACGCCTCGTCCCACTGTTTGGCGCGCGGATCGTTCTGCGGGATGCCCCAGATCGCCAGCGCCGCCGGCCACAGGCCGAAGCGAAACAGCACCCGTGCTGCCTCGGCGGCAGCCTGCGTGCCCACATGGGCGCCGATCGACGCGCTGGTCGCCGAGCTGATCGCGGGCACCCAGCGGGGATTCTTCGCCGCCTCATCCTGCGCCGCCTGCGTGGTGCTGTAGGCGTCGCCCGAAGTGAACAGACCGAGGGCATCGAAGGCATCGATCTCGGACACGCCGACGCGATCGGCAACCACGCCGAGATGCGCCGCGACGCGGTTGGCGATCGCCGTGCCGATGCCATTGCCCATCTCGACAGCGTCGCCATGCACGGAGACGCGGCCCTCCGCATCGATCTCGACCCGGCCGAGCGAGCAATCGGCGCCAGTGCCGTAATCCTTCGTACAGACGGCGACGCCCGTGCCGACGAGGAAACCGGGTTTGGCGGCTGCCTTTTCCATGGCGCGATCACGCCAGATCGGATGCGCCTCGAGCTTCGCCAGGATCTCCGGCGTGCGCACCGAAACGGAATAGGGATTGCCGGTCATGGTCCGGCCGCCGGTCGCCAGCGCATTGCGGCGGCGGAACTCGATCGGATCGAGCGGCAGCGCGGCGCAGACTTCGTCGACCAGAACCTCGATCGCCGTCATGGTCTGCAGCGTGCCATAGCCCCGCATCGAGCCGGCGGTTACGCCGCGCGAATGCAGCGCCACCGTCGTGACATCGACTTTCGGGATCGAATAGATGCCAAGCGCACCCGTGGCGCCGACGACCGCGACGCTCGCCGAATAATTGGCCATGCCGCCGCCGTCGAGGACGTGGTCGGCCGCGAAACCGGTGATCAGCCCGCTCTTCCGGTCGACGCCGATCTCAGAATGCATCTTGAAGGCATGGCGCTTCACACCGCCCTGGAATTGCTGGAAGCGATCATGGGCGAGCCGCACCGGCCGCCCGGGAAGGAACAGTCCCGCCAAGGCGATATAGAGCGAGAACGGCGTATGGTCCTTGCCGCCGAAGCCGCCGCCGACATACGCGAACTGCGCATTGATCGTAGCCGGCTTGTGATCCGCGTCCGCCTCACCGAGGAGGAACGCGATCGCTGAAGCCGCCTCGAAGGGCGATTGCACACCCAGCACGAGTTCGAGATTGCGCTTCGCCGGATCGTACCAGGCGAGGCCGCATTCCGGCTCCAGAAACACGGGATCGATCGACTGGGTCTCGAAGTCCTGCTGGATCACCAGCGTCTCGGGATCGGGCGCATCGAGCTCGGCGCGGATCGCGTCCCCGAACGTCGCGCCCTTCACATATTCTCCGCCCTTGGCGACCGGCAGCGGCTTCCAGATCGGCCGGCCCGTACTTTCGAAGAAGCCGGGACTGACCCAACCCTCCTGGATCGGCGAATAGAGATCCGGTCCATCCGGCGTCGGCCCGGCAACGCGCGTGAAGCGGAACGCGCCGTAGTTGGGTCCTTCGGTCGGACCCGTCTCAGCGCCAAATTTGAGGTAGTTGCCATCGCGAAGCGCGACGCGGACCCGATCGAAATCATCGAAGCTCGCAAAGATCAGCAGCGCCAGCGGCTGTCCGAGAAAGAACGGCGTCTTGCCGACCGGACAAAAGAGATCGCCAGCGTAGAATTCCGGTACGCGAGCCCCGATCCGCGCGACATCCTCCGCCGTCACCACGACGGTCGGCTTGGCGATCAGGGACAGACGATCGAGATCGATGCCCTCATAGATATGGCTCGCATCGGGCGAGCGGACGAACAGCGCATGCGCCGTCTCGCTCGGCCAGCCCGGCATGTCCGCGGCACGAAAGTCCGAGGCATAGAGCTTGGCGCCGGTCACCTTGGCGACGCCGTCGACACGGCCGAGCCTCGGCCTTGCGACACCGCGCCCCGGCAGCGTCTCGCGAGATGCAAAGCTCGGCGCATCGGCGCGTGCCATCGGCGTCACCGCAACCGCGATCCCGCTGGCCATCATCAGCTTCACGAAATCCCGTCGCGAAGGCCTCATCCGCTCCACCCCCTCGCGCCCGCCTGTGGCGCACATCGCCGACGGCCGGAATCGCTCCGTCACCTCGGCAATGAACGTTAGAGAAGCTCCAGACGGCACGCCATGGCCACAAGTCTCAGCGCGCGAATAAATGCTACGCGGAAAGCACCTCCACTCGGGCCCGCCAAGATGTAGGCAACGGATCGCCTTCCTTCTTCTCAGCGGGTTCCAGGTCCTAGCGGGAAGGCGGCCCCCTCACCCATCGATTGATCCTCCGTCTCATTGATCTGGCGCATGCCGTGTTGCTTGAAGATATTCCAGACTAGTGACGTCCTGAGCCGAAGGGGTCGACATGATGGCGCTGCGAATGCCGGTTTCGGGTGGCCGGCTCGGCTTGGTGGCGGTCGCGCTGTTAGGGCTCATCGCGGGCTGTGCCGGCCTTTTGCTCGGCGCGACCTGGGCTGGGACTGTCTTCGCGCTGGCGACCGTTCCGGTGCTGGCCGCCCTGCTGGTTGAAATCGCCGTCAGCCTTCGAAAGGGTGATGTCGGGCTCGACATCGTCGCCGCGCTTTCGATGTCGGCGGCGCTCGCCTTCGGGGAGCCGCTCGCTGGCAATGTCGTCGCGCTCATGTATGCCGGCGGGCAATTGCTGGAGAGCTTTGCCGAGGGCCGGGCCCGCCGCGAGATGACCGCGCTTCTCGGGCGCGTCGCCCGAACCGCCATGCGGTTTGCCGGGGGCCGGCTCACCGAGGTGCCGATCGAAACCCTCCGCACCGGCGACGCTATCCTCATCCGGCGCGGCGAGGTGGTGCCGGTCGACGGCATCCTGGTCTCCGAGGCGGCTGCATTCGACCAGTCGGCACTGACCGGCGAGAGCCTGCCAGCCACGAAGCATGCGGGCGATGAAATTCTCTCCGGCATCACCAATGCCGGCGACGCCGTCGAGATCAGGGCGACACATCCTGCGGCCGAGAGCACCTATGCCAGCATCGTCCGTCTCGTCGCTGGCGCGGCTGCGAGCCGGGCACCGAGCCTTCGCATCGCGGACCGCTACGCGATCGGCTTCCTGGCGCTGACGCTCGCCATCGCAGGCATCGCCTGGCTGGCATCGGGCGATGCGATCCGCGCGCTTGCCGTGCTGGTGGTGGCGACGCCCTGCCCTCTGATCCTGGCGCTTCCCGTGGCCATCATTTCCGGCATGTCGCGCGCCGCGAAGAATGGCGTTCTGATCAAGACGGGCGGCGCACTCGAAGCGCTCGCCAATGTCCGAACGGTGATCCTCGACAAGACCGGCACGCTGACATTCGGCATTGCCAGCGTGACCGCGATCCGGTCGGCCGGACGTTTCGAGCCGAACGAGTTGCTGCGCCTCGCCGCCTCGCTCGACCAGGCGTCTGGCCATGTCGTGGCCGCAGCGCTCGTCGCCGAGGCGAAACGGCGCAGCCTCGCGCTCGCGGCGCCCGCCGATGTGAGCGAGGATCCCGGCGCTGGGCTGACTGGCACCGTCGCTGGCCATAGCGTCGCTGTCGGCAGCCTCGCCTATGTGCTCGACCACAGCGGCGGAACGGCGGCAGGGCTCGACGACGGCATCGAGGCGGGCAGCGCCATCGTCGCGGTGGCGGTCGACGATTGCTTTGCTGGACTGATCCTGCTTGCGGACGGACTCCGGCCGGATGCCCCGGCGATGATGGCGGTGCTCGGCCAGTCCGGCGTCGACCGGATCGTGCTCGCCTCGGGTGACCGGACCGAGATCGTCGTCGCCGTGGCTGGCGCGCTGCCGGTCGACGCAGTCTTCGGGGACCTTTCGCCAGCCGACAAGCTCGCGCTTGTGCGCCGCGAAGAGGCGCGGGCGCCGACCTTGATGGTCGGCGACGGCATCAACGACGCCCCGGCGCTTGCCGGCGCCAGTGTCGGCGTCGCGATGGGCGCGCGCGGCGCCGCCGCGTCATCCGAGAGCGCCGATGTCGTCCTTTTGGTCGATCGCGTCGACAAGCTGGCACTCGCGCTGCAGATCGGCCGGCGAACGCGGCGGATCGCACTCGAAAGCGTGCTTGTCGGGCTCGGCCTTTCGGTCGCTGCGATGATCTTCGCGGCGTTCGGCCTGCTGCCGCCCGTCGCCGGCGCGCTGCTTCAGGAAGCGATCGACGTCGCGGTCATCCTCAACGCGCTCCGGGCGCTCAACTGATCAGACGCCAATATCGATGATCGCCTTGATCAGGCCTTCCTTCTGATGCGCCCAGCGCGGCAGATCCTCGACGACGCCGGGAAGCGTCGTGCGATGCGTCGCAAGCGCCGCCTGCGAGACGAGGCCATTCCGCATCGAGGTCATCACATGCTCGAAATCGGCGCGCGTCGCATTGCGGCTCCCGATCAGCGTCATCTCGCGTTTGTGGAATTCGGGGTCGGCAAAGGAGATGCGATCCTTGACGACGCTGATCAGCACATAGCTCCCGCCATGCGCCACCAGCGTGAACCCCGCCTCGATCGCCTTGGCATTTCCGGTTGCGTCGAACACGGTGCTGAACCCCTCGCCCCCGGTGTGCGCCATCAACTGCGCCTCGGCATCGGCGCCGGTCTCGAACACCGACGTGAAGCCGAGCGTGTCGCGGGCAAAGGCGAGCCGTTCGGCGCTGGAATCGAGCAGTGTCACTTCGAGCCCGGCAATCCTGGCGAAGATGGCCGCGCCGAGCCCGATCGGGCCGATCCCGACAACGAGTGCGCGCTGGCCAGGTTCGGGACGCGACCGCCGGACGGCGTGGGCGCCAATCGCGAGAAACTCCACCATGGCCGCATCGCGCAGCGACAGCCCGTCGGCCGGATAGAGATTGCCAGCCGGCATGACGATGCGCTCGGCCATGCCGCCATCGCCATGCACGCCGAGCACATTGATCGACATGCAGCAGTTCGGCTTGCCGTTGCGGCAGGCGATGCAGTGGCCGCAGGAAATATAAGGATTGATCACCACCGGCGTGCCGATTTCGAGATCGACGCCCGCGCCGACGGCGGCAACGACGCCCGAAAGCTCGTGGCCCATCACCCGCGGATAGGCCAGGAACGGATGCTTGCCCTCGAAGATATGATAATCGGTGCCGCAAATGCCGACATGGCGGATATCGACCGCGGCTTCGCCTGGACCCGGCGCCGGCGGCAGCGGACGATCGACGAGTTCGAGCCTGCCGGGCTCAAGGCATAGAACGGCTTGCATGAAGAGACTCCCGGCCGGCGTCTGCAGCTGACGCCGGCGCATGTGACACAATCGGACTTGAGCACACTAGAGGCGCTGATCGCCATTCGGGACGCAGCAAATCGTCCTAGCGGCCGCGGCGGCGCAACTGGTCGAAATAAACGATGACGATGATCAGGCCGCCGGTGATGATGCGCTGCCAGAACGAGTTGACGTTGAGCAGATTGGCGCCGTTGTTGATCGTGGCCAGGATGAACGCGCCGATCAGCGGCCCATGCACCGAGCCGACGGCCCCGAACAGGCTGGTGCCGCCGATCACCGACGAGGCGATCGCCTGCAATTCCCAGCCCTCCGCCTGCGTTGCATTGCCGATGCCGATGCGCGTCGCAAGCAGCACGCCGACAAAGGCGGCGCAGATCGAGCACAGGGCATAAGCGAGGTAGATCACGCGGTTGACCCGCACGCCGGACAGGCGCGCCGATTCCGGATTGGAGCCGACGGCGAAGAGATAGCGGCCCCAGCGCGTGTGATTGAGGAACACATAGGCCGGAATCGCAATCACGACGACCATCCAGAACAGACTGGGAATGCCGAGGAAATCGAGGGTCGCGAACCGGGTGAAATCCTCGTTCTGGATCGAGATGGTGGAGCCATTGGTCATCAACAGGCCGATGCCGCGCAGCGAGGTCAGCGTCGCCAGCGTGATGATGAAGGGTGGCAGGCCCATCTTGGTGATGCCGAAGCCGTGAAAGAGGCCGATGCCAAGCCCGACCAGCAGCGTGATCAGGATCGACGCCCAGACTGGAACGCCGGCCTGCAACAGGAGCGCGATCACCACCGTTGAAAATCCGACGACCGCACCGACCGAAAGGTCGATGCCGGCGGTAATGATCACGAAGGTCTGGCCGACGGCGAGAATCGCGATCATCGCCCCCTGGCGCATCAGATTGGGGATGTTGCGATCCGTGAAGAAATTCGGCGTCGCGAAGGCGAGCACGACCCAGAGCAGGACCAAAAGGCCGAGCAGCGTCAGCGCGAACAGGAAATTATAGTTGCGTCTTGGCTGAGCGGCCTTGGCCGACGCGGCATCCACCGTTGACATCTCGTACTCCCCCTAGACGCCGATCGCCTCGGCGAGGACTTCTTCATGGCTGGCGCCGCGGAAGCCGTTGGTGCCAACCAGCTGGCCGGCGCGAAAAACATGCAGCGTGTCGGAGAGTTCGTACACTTCCGGCAGATAGCTGGAGATGAGCAGGATACCGGCGCCCTCCTTGAGCAACTTGGCGAACAGGCGGTAGATCTCGGCCTTGGTGCCGACATCGACGCCAACCGTCGGTTCGTCGAAGATGAACAGATCGGCGCCGTGATTGAGCCATTTGCCGATGACGATCTTCTGCTGGTTGCCACCCGACATGGACGAGGCGAGCGACTTGCGGCTTGGCGTCTTGATCGAGAGATCCTTGATCTGCTGGTCGGCGCGCCGCGCCTCCTCGCGGCTCGAGATGATTAGGCCGCGCGAGAGGCGGTCATAGATCGGCAGGCTGAGATTGAGGCCGATCGGCAGGTTCAGATTGAGACCCTGGTCACGACGGCTCTCGGGCGCCAGCGCGATGCCAAGCCCGATCGCGGTCCGCTCGTCGGCGATGTCGACCGGCTTGCCCTTCCAGAAAATCTCGCCGGCAGTCTTCGGATTGCGACCGAAGACGCTCAGTGCGAATTCGCTGCGGCCGGCGCCGATAAGGCCATAGAGGCCGACGATTTCGCCGCGCCGAACGGTGAGGGAGACATCCTTGAAGCCCTTGCCCGAGAGATTGCGGGTCTCGAGCAGCACCTCGCCGAACGGAATGTGTTCCTTGTGGTAGATCTCGTCAATCGTGCGATTGATCATCATCGCGACGAGCTCGTTGTCGTTGGTCGCTGCTATATCGCGCGTACCGACCATCAATCCGTCGCGCAGGACCGAGACACGGTCGGCGATCTCGAAGATCTCCTCCATGCGGTGGGAGATATAGATGATGGTGACGCCTTCCGACTTCAGACGCCGGATGAGCGCAAACAGCTGCGCAGCTTCCTGGCGTGTCAGATAGGCAGTCGGCTCGTCGAAGATCAGGAACTTGGTCCCGCGCAACGCTGCGCGCGCCGTCGCGACCAGCTGCTGCTGGCCGATCGTCAGCGTATCGAGCTGGACGCCGGCGGGCAGATTGAAGCCCATGTCGTCGAGGATGCGCTGGGCGGCGCGTGTCATGTCGCGCTTCTGCAGCAGGCCGAATTTCACGGTCTCGTCGCCGAGAAAGATATTGGCCGCGACCGTCAGGTGGCGGCAGAGCACGACCTCCTGATGCACGGCATTGATGCCATGGTCGATCGCCTCCTGCGGATTGGCGAGCCCGACCGGGGCTCCGTTCCAGAGCACATCGCCGCCGCTGCGCGGTATCACGCCGGTCAGGAGCTTGATCAGCGTCGACTTTCCAGCGCCATTCTCGCCGACGATGGCGTGGATCTCGCCGCGGCGGAACGCAAGGCTCGATGGCTTCAACGCCAGAACCGGTCCGTAGCTCTTTTCCAGATTGCGCAGTTCGAGGATCGTGTCGTCGCCCGAAGCGGGCGCCGCGTTCCCGGATGCGGGAGCGGCTGCGGCAACGCCTGATACGCTCATGGTCTCGTCCTGCTCAAGGAGCGGCGAAAGCCGCATCGGCCAGGAGGCTGGCCCGTCGTTGGTTTGGCGCGCCCCCCCCCCCCCCGGGGCGGCGCGCCGCGTCGCCTTACTTCACCTTGGGATTGAGAAGAGCCGCGTTCTTCGGCTCGTCCATATTCGCCTTGGTGATGAGATTGGCGCCGGTATCGACATTGGCCTCGACCTTCTCCTTCTTGGAGGCGGCAAGCGCGGTCTTCACGCCGTCATAGCCCATCCGGTAGGGGTCCTGGACGACGAGCGCCGCGATGGTCCCGTCCTTCAGGAAGCCGACCAGCTTGTCGTCGTTGTCGAAGCCGATCAGCGCGACCTTGTCGGCCACCTTGTTCTCGGCGATCGCCTGGCCCGCGCCCTGCGCCATGATCAGGTTCGAGGCGAAGATGCCGACGAGGTTCGGATTGGCGGTCAGGAGGTCGGTCGTGATGTTGAGGCCGGTGGTGGCCTGGCCGTCGGCGACCTTGTCGGCGACCAGCTTCAGCTCGGGATATTTCGCGAGCTCTTCCTTGAAGCCCTTGGCGCGCTGGTCGAGCGAACCGACGCCCGGCAGGGCGGTGATCATGGCGACGTCGCCGGCTTCCTTGCCGGTCTTCGCCTTGACGGCGGCGGCAAGGCCGCGCGCGGCGACGCGGCCGCCCTCGACATTGTCCGTCGTAAGGAACGACGTGAAGGCCTTCGAATCGGCGGCGCTATCGATGCCGATGATCGGGACCGACTTGGCGGCTTCGTCGATCGGCTTGCCGAGCGCCTTGAACTCGGTCGGCGAGATGACGATCGCGGCCGGCGCGCCGGCGACGGCGTTCTCGAGGATCGTGATCTGGCCGTTGATGTCGGCTTCGGACTGGGCGCCGAGCTCGGGCACGTTGACGCCGAGATCCTTGCCGGCCGCGCGAGCGCCCGCCAGAACGATCTGCCAGTAGAACGACGTCGTATCCTTGACGATGATCGGGATCGTCACATCGGCAGCAGCGGCGGGACCCGCCTGCATCAGGCCGGCAGCCACCACAGCCGCGCCGGCCATCAGGCCAAGACCACGGCGGGTGACGCTCTTGTTGTTGAAAGACATTGGTTTCCTCTCCCTAGAGCGCGTGCTCCACCCAGGACGTAGTTCAGGACGCGCTCGCCTCTGCTACGTCTTTTATCGTTATAAGACTGCGGCAGCGATCTAAGACATAGACGACGCAGCTTTGCAATACGAGATGATACTCTCCATTCGGGGGAAAATCTGCCGCGAATGCTTTGCAGAGCAACAATTCGCATCGACGGAATTGTGCGATGCAAAGAGCATCATGCTTGTTATCGATAACAGACCAGATATGTTCGCCCGAACCCGGGCGGCTGTCCCTCGGTGCCTTTCGCCACGATACGACCGTGGCCGCATTCATGGTTGCCGATGAGCAAGCGCGATACCGTCTTCAAGGAGGCCTACAACGCCAGCCTCGGCATGCTGGAGGTCGGCGCCGTTCTTCCCTCCGAGGCCGAGCTCGCTCGCCGCCTTGGCATCAGCCGCACCACCGTGCGCTCGATCCTCGACGCGCAGGCCGCGGCCGGGCTGATCGCGTGGAACCAGCGTCACAAGGAGGTGCTGCGACCGCCGGAGCCGGACGACTATTTTCCCGCCGACGAGACCGACACCGTGTCCTCGATGGTCGAGCGCGCCTTCATGCGCCGCGTGCTCTCGGCCGATGCGCAGCCGGGCAGCCAGTTCAATGAATCGGACTTTGCGCGGGAGGTCGGCGTCAGCACATCGGCGGTGCGCGAATTCCTCATGCGTTTCAGCCGCTTTGGTCTCATCGAGAAGCAGCGCAATCGCCACTGGGTGCTGAACGGCTTTACCGAGGCCTTCGCGCTCGAATTGTTCGAGGTGCGCGAGATGTTCGAGCTGCGCTCGGCGCGCGCCTTCGTGCGGCTGCCGCGCGACAACCCGGCCTGGTCGGCCCTTGATGCCATCGAGGCTGAGCACAGGGCCTTTCTCGGTCAGCCGGGCGCCCGGATGCGCGCCTTTCCGGACCTCGACGACCGCTTCCACCGGCTGATCCACAGCGCGTCGCACAACCGCTTCATCACGGACTTCTATGACGTCATCTCGCTGATCTTCCATTTCCATTATCAATGGAGCAAGGCGGACGAGATCGACCGCAACGCAACCGCGCTCCGGGAGCATCTCGACTATATCGGCGGGCTCCGCTCGGGCCATGAACTGGATGCCGAATTCTACTGCCGCAAGCATCTCGCCTCCGCCCGCCTGACCCTCCTGCGCGCCATCAAGAGCCCGCATGTTCCGCCGCCGGACGGAACCTGAGAGCCGTTGCGGCCGAACCGCTGCCGGAACGATCAACGCGCGGTCTGGCGAAGCCGTCGTTTTCCTCACCATCCGGCATCGCCGTCCATGCCCACCCCAAGCGCCGCAGGATTATTGATATACTAATCGACATTTTGATGTCGTTTCGTCATGTTGCCGAAGGCGCGCGCTCTGGCTATTCGTCGGAAACCGCACGGATGATCGCGCGGGAGGCGCAGCGAGGGGATGACGGGACATGGCGCAGGCGGGGCTGACGCTGATGAAGACGCGCTCGACAGCCCAGAGCGTCTATGAGCTGCTACGCGGCGAAATCATCATGAATGCCTTGAAGCCGGAGGAGGCGATCCGCGAGAGCGCCATCGCCGAGCGCCTCGGCGTGTCGCGGACCCCTGTGCGCGAGGCGCTGCTTCGCCTCGCCGATCTCGGCCTCGTCGATATCTTTCCGCAGAGCGGCACGCGCGTCGCACCGATCCGCATGGGCAAGGTCCGCGCGGCCCAGCTGATCCGCGAGGCCGTGGAGGTGGAAGTCGTCGGTCGGGCTGCCGGAGCCGCCACCGCCGCCGACATCAGCCGCCTCGACATCATCATCGACGACCAGATCAGGGCGAGCGAACGCGGCGACATGCGCCGCCTGTTCGAACTCGACGAGGATTTCCATCGCGCGATCTTCACGATTGCCGGTTGCCTCGATGCCGCGGATGAACTTGAGGACGTCAAGCTGCATCTCGACCGTCTGCGCTATCTCTCGGTCGACTGGCCGCGCAGCGCCAGCCACATCGTCGCCGAGCACCGCATGATCCGCGACGCCATCGCGGCAGGCGACGCAGCCGCGGCGGCGGCTGCGATGCGCACGCATCTTCGCGCCATCCTGGTGCCGCTCGACCTGATGTCGCGGCGCGCCGAGGCTGCCGTCGCTGGCTGAAGACATTTGGGAGAAGAAACGACATGACGACCAAGGGCGAGTTTGACGGCAAGGTGGCGCTGGTGACCGGCGCAGCGATGGGCATCGGCGGAGCCGTCGCCGAACTCCTCGCCGCGCGTGGCGCCAGCCTCGTGCTCGTCGATCGCGACGCCAAGGCCCTCGCCGCCATGGCCGAGCGAACCGGGGGCGAGGCCGTGGCCGGTAACATCGCCGATCGCGCGACGCTCGAAGCCGCGATCGACCGCGTCCGCAGCCGCTTCGGCCGCCTCGATGTTCTTTCGAACAATGCCGGCATCCAGCGCTACGGTACGCTCGAGACGACGACCGAGGCGATCTGGGACGAAGTGTTCGACATCAACCTGAAGGCGATCTTCCGGCTGTCGGCCCTCGCCATTCCGCTGCTGCGCGAGTCGCGGGGCGCGATCGTCAACATGGCCTCGGTGCAGGGCCTCGCCTCGCAGGCGAATGTCGTCGCCTACACCGCCGCCAAGCATGCGCTGATCGGACTGACGCGCGCAGCGGCCGTGGACCATGCGCCGGAAGGCATCCGCGTCAATGCCGTCGCACCGGGCTCGGTCGATACGCCGATGCTGCGCGCCACCATTGCCATGGCGGACGATCCGGCCGCCCTCAATGCCGCCATCGACGGCATGCATCCGCTCGGTCGTCGCGCCGCCGCCAGCGAAATCGCCGAGGTCGTCGCCTTCCTGGCCTCGGACCGCGCGTCCTTCGTGACCGGCGCCGTCTATGTCGCCGATGGCGGCTTGACCATCCCCCTCGGCGGTGCGCCGAAGCCTGCCGAGACGTCGCGCGGGTAAGACACTGCGAATCATACCAAGCCGGCTTCCGGAAATCCGAATCCGGCTTGGTTTGACTGCGCCCGCCAATGGTCTCCGCCGGTGAATGGACGGCGACCATGGTTAACCCAGCCTTAAGCGACAGCGCCGCAAGCTCGTGGTCGGAGTGGCCACCCGGCCGCATGCGAGCGAATCTGAGGGCGGTCTGTGACGAAACTGGCGCGGCATGGCAAAGCGAGCCTTCGGCGCGCCGCGTTGAAGGCATGGCCCGCGGCCGGCGCCCTATTGGCCACCGCGGCTGCGCCTATGCTCGCGCAGGGCCAAACGATCTGGACGCAGCCTGGGGCCGGCAACTGGACGACGTCGTCCAACTGGTCGCCGGAAACGGTTCCCGAGGCGACGACCGACGTCACGATCGACAATGGCGGCGAGGCGCAGGTTACCTTCGCCGGAGCAATGGCGGCCGGGCTGATCGTGGGTGGCGCGGCAGGATCGTCGGGCACGCTCACCATTACCTCCGGCGGCACCCTCGCCACCGCATCATCGACGCCCGTCATCATCGGCCAGAATGGCACCGGCACGGTCACGGTCACACGCAGCGGCTCGGCCTGGACCAATGAAGGCAGCCTCATCGTCGGCGACGCGGCCGGTTCTGCAGGCAGCGTCACCGTCGACATGGGCGCCACGGTTTCGACGGGCACCGCGGCCGGTACGACGACGATTTTCGCCAATCAGGCAGGTTCCATCGGCGGTCTTTCCGTCGATGGCAGCGGATCGATCTTCGCGACCGGCAACACGCTGATCGCAGGCAATGGCGGCAGCGCGAGCGTGCGGGTCTCCAGCGGTGGAACCCTCACCGATATCGACGCAGTGCTCGGCGCATCGGCCGGCGGCTCCGCGGTTGCCGTGGTGACGGGGCTCGGCTCGTCCTGGCAGACGGCCGGAACCTTAACGCTCGGCGGCGCCGGCAATGCCAGCCTGACGGTCGAGGCCGCAGCGACGACCGATGCCACCGCTCTCACCGCTGGCGCGGAGGCGGGCGGCAGCGGCACGATTAAGGTTTCCGGCAACGGCTCGGCCGTGAATGTCGATGACGAGCTCACGCTCGGCGCGAGCGGCACCGGCGAACTGACCGTCGAGAGCGGCGGCGCCGTCACCGCCGATGCCGTGACACTGGGAGCGGGCGCCACCGGCGCGGGCAGCGCCAAGATCACCGGCGCGGGTTCCAGCCTCACCGCGACGAGCGAACTGACGCTCGGCGCTTCCGGCACCGGCAGCCTCACCGTTGAGGCTGGCGGCGAAGCCACTGCTGCCTCAATGACGCTCGGGGCCGAAACGACCGGCTCTGGAGCCCTGACCGTGACCGGCGAGGGTTCGACCGTTGCTGCGGACGCGGTCACCATCGGCGGATCGGGCATTGGCTCGGCAACGATCGAGGCCGGTGGCGCCTTGGTGAGCGGCGAGGCGACGCTGGGCGCCAACACGGGCGGCAGCGGCGCCGTCACCGTCAACGGCACCGGATCGACCTGGACGACCTCTGGCGAACTCACCATCGGCGCCGACGGCAGCGGCAGCCTGACCGTTGTTGGCGCCGGCACGGCCACGAGCGCGACGATGACGCTCGGGAGCGGCACCGGGGGGAGCGGTGCGCTCGCCGTCTCGGGCAGCGGCTCCGACAGCACCACCTCCGGCATCCTCACCGTCGGCGCGGCCGGTGCCGGCAGCGCCAACATCTCGCTTGGCGCCAGCCTTTCGGCGGGATCGGTTGTCATCGGCAGCGAGGCCGGCGGATCCGGCAGCGTGCTCATCACCGATAACGGCTCCGCGCTCGATGCAGGCGCAAGTCTGACGGTCGGCGATGCCGGCTCCGGCACGCTGACACTCGCTAATGGCGGCACGGCTGTCGCGGAGACTGCCAGCATCGGCGCGTCGGCAACCGGCACCGGCGACGTCACCATCACCAATCTCGGCTCGACCCTTGCCATCGACGGTGCGATCACGGTGGGGGCCGCGGGCAGCGGCACGCTCGCTATCCTCTCGTCCGGCACCATGACGAGCGGCGACGCCACGCTTGGCGCCGAAGCTGGCGGAAGCGGTCTCGCCACGGTCACCGGCGCCGGATCGGATTGGTCCGCAGGCGCGATGACAATCGGCGGCCTCGGTGACGGCACGCTGCAGGTGACGGCCGCCGGGACGCTCGAAAGCGGCGCTGCCGTCATCGGCGCCTCTGCCGGCGGGCAAGGCACCGTCACGGTCGACGGTGACGGCTCGGTCTGGACAACGACCGGCGATCTCGTCATCGGCGCGAGCGGCACCGGCAACCTCCTCATCAATGCGGGCGGCACGGTCAGCGTCCAGGACGGCGGCGGCGCCGTCACGCTCGCAGCCAATGCCGGCAGCACCGGTGTCCTGCAGATCGGCACCGGCGCCGGAGCAGGGACACTCGACGCGGCGTCGATCACGGGTGGCGACGGCACCGCGCTCGTCGTCTTCGACCATGGCGAGGCCGGCTACACCTTCGCGCCGCTGATTGCCGGTTCGGCGGCCGTGTCGCTGATCGGCTCCGGCACGACGATCTTCACAGCCGCGAACACCTATGACGGCACGACCACGGTCGATGCCGGCACGCTTCAGGCTGGAGGCACCGATGTCCTCAGCCCGTCCTCGGCGCTCTCGGTTGCCAGCGGCGCGACGCTGGACCTGGCCGGCTACAGCCAGGTCGTGTCGAACCTCGCCAATTCCGGGACGGTGACGACCGCCGGCAGCGTGGCCGGCACGACGCTGACCGTCAGCGGCGACTATGTCGGCACGAACGGCGCATTGGTGCTCGGCGCGGTTCTCGGCGGCGATGGGGCAAGCACCGATCGGCTGGCGGTCGCGGGCGATGTCTCGGGCACCACCCGGCTTGCGATCATCAATCTCGGCGGCACGGGCGCACAGACCACCGGCGACGGCATCGAACTGGTCAGCGTCGGCGGCGCCTCCGCTTCCGATGCGTTTTCAACCGGGCGCATCATTGTCGGGGCCTATGACTATCGGCTCTATCAAGGTGGCGCGGCCGAAAACGACGGCAACTGGTATCTCCGCAGCGATCTATCGCTGGCCGCGCAGACCTATGCGGCCATGCCGGCCACGCTGGTCAATTATGCGCTGTCCAGCATCGGCAATTATCGCCAGCGCACCGGCGCCTGGAGCTACGGCCCCATCGGTTCCTCCGGCGACGCCTGGATGCGCGGCGCCGGCAACTGGCGCAGCGCGTCGCCAGATGGCGCCTCGCCCTATGACCAGGGCCTGCAGTTCGGCCAAGCCGGATTCTCGGCCGAGCTTCCAGCGGCCCTTCAGGCGCCGGGCGAACTCAGCGCCGGACTGATGGCGACCTTCGGCCGTTCGTCAACGACGGTGACGGAAGCGACGCACGGGGTTGCGGGGTCCGGGTCGATCGACACCAATGCCTGGGGTATCGGCGGCAATCTGACCTGGACCGGTTCGGGACCGGGCTATGACGGGCTCTATGCCGACGCCGTCGGTCAGCTCACCTGGTATGACGCCGATATCGGCATCAGTGACGGCGGCGGTTCTTCCGGCAATGGCGCGTTCGGCGGCGCCATCAGCCTCGAAGTCGGCAAATGGATAGAGATTTCCAAAGGCTGGGCCATCGTGCCACAGGGCCAGCTCGTCTACGCGGTCGCGAGCGGAGACGCCTTCACCGATGGCGACGGCACGCGGGTCGACAATCTCACCGGCAACAGCCTTGTCGGCCGCGCTGGCCTTCGGCTCGAACATGGCGGCGTCCTTGGCGGCGGCGTGACCGACACGATGCGTCTCAATGCCTATCTGCTCGCCAACCTCGCTTATGCCTTCACAGGCAATTTCAGCGTCGATGTCGGCGGCACGCCGATGGACGCCGATCAGGCCGCTCTGATGGGCGAGCTTGGTCTCGGCGCCACGCTGCAGATGACCGCCGGCGCCGCCCTCTATGGCGAGGCGAGCTACGCCGCCGCCGCATCGGGTGGCAGCGATCAGCGCTGGTCGGGCAATTTCGGCGTCCGCATGGACTGGTAATCCGTCGCTCCGCAGCAGGGGCTCGGCTATAGTCCTCGCGCGAAGAGCAGGGAGAGCGTTCCATGGCGAAGGTGAAGGCAGTTCTTGGCACGGCGAACTATGCCGTCTCAATCGAGGCCGGACCGCATGCGCTCTCCGCCGACGAGCCGTCCGAGCGCGGCGGCCACGGCACGGGTCCGGGTCCCTACGACCTCGTGCTTGCCGGCCTTGCCGCCTGCACGGTCATCACGCTGCGCATGTATGCCGAACGCAAGGGCTGGGAGCTCGGCTCCATTCATGCCGAGCTCACGCACAGCAAGATCGACAAGCGCTCGCATATCGTCCGGACGCTTTCCTTCGAGGGCATGCCGACCGAAGAACAGGTCGCTCGCCTCCTCGAGATCGCCGGGAAGACGCCGGTGACGCTGACGCTCAAGGAAGGCGCCGAGATCGTCACGCATATCGCGCCTGCGCATCACGCCGAAACGCCAGCCGAACTCGACGAGCGCCTCGACGAAGCGCTCGAAGAGAGCTTCCCGGCCAGCGATCCGCCGAGCGTTTCGCCCGGCGAAGGCTGATCAGCCGGTCAGAAATGAATTCCGACGCCGGCGAAGACGCCTTGCTGCGTCGTGTCGTAGACGAAGCCGCCGCTCTCATAGTCCTCATAGATCGCGCGATAGCCGATCGAGGTCGAGACCGTCTTGGTCCAGTTGTAGCCGAGGGCGCCGAAGGCCTGCCAGGTCAGGTTGGAGCCGACGCCGAAGCCGCCGATATCGCCGAGCGCGTTGATGAACCAGCGGTCGTTGATGTCGTAATGCGCGTAGAGACCGACGGTCGGATCGATCCACTGCACCGCGCCGGAATCGCCGACCGAGATCGGCAGGAGGTTCGGACCGACGGAAAGATCGGCACTGAGGTTCTGATAGCGGAAGCCCGCGGTCGCGCTCAGCTGCAGATTGGTGACGCCGAGCGGAAGCTGGTACCCGACAAGGCCCTGGATGGTGATCTGGGTCTGGCTGTAGTCATAGCCATAGCCGGTGTCTCGGATGTCGCCGTCCTGGCTGATCTTCGCCCACATGAAGTCGGTCAGGATCATCCAGTTTTCGTGAGTGGCGCCGAACGAGGCCATCACCGCGCCGTCGAGATCCTTGATCGCATCGATCGGCGTGACGTCGATCTTGACCGGGCCAAGGCCCCTCACGCCGACATTGCCGTCAATCCCTGACAGCCAGCCATAGAACGTCGCCTGGAAACGCCAGTCGCTGGCAACCGGGAGCGGAGCTGCATCCACCGGCGCTGGCGTGACATCGGCCGCGATCGCCGGGCTGGCAAGCCCGAGCACCAGACCAAGAGCTGCAAAAAACCTGGAACGCATCGACAACCCCCGTCTACGTGCGACCTCCGGACGGTAGCACGCGAATGGGTCGGCGTTGACAGTTCGGAAAGGAAGTCCCGATAGCGCGACAGATCGTTGCAGGAATATCACGCGCGGCATCGCAGACGCGGCGCCATCTCTGTTCTTCGCGCCCTTAAGGCTGGGGCGGGGAGCAGCTGCGTCGGCTCCGCCGCAGAGCACTCCCTTGCAATCGACCCCGGTTTTGCTGCACTGCATCCTCGGTCTCATCAAGCGAGTACAGCGACGATGGCAGCCTATCCGGAATTTCCCCCCCGTCTCCTGCGTGGTTACACCGCGTTTCGTGAAAACCGCCTGCCGCACGAAAGTGCGCGCTACCGCATCCTCGCCGAAGCTGGCCAGCGCCCGCGCACCATGCTGGTCGGCTGCTGCGACAGCCGAGCCGCGCCCGAGACGATCTTCGACGCGGCCCCAGGCGAACTCTTCGTCATCCGCAACGTCGCCAATCTCGTACCGCCCTATGATCCGGACGGTGAGTATCACGGCACCTCGGCCGCGATCGAATTCGGCGTGACGGGTTTGAAGGTGCGCTACATCCTGGTGATGGGCCACGGCCGCTGTGGCGGCGTCCAGGCCTATATCGCGAACCGCGATGCGCCAGAGGGCGCGGATCTGGGAGGCGGCGCGTTCATCGGGAAGTGGATCTCGCTGATCGCGCCGGCCGAACAGCTGGTTTGCGAAGATCCCGGCGACGCGGCCGCGCGCCAGCGCGCACTCGAATTCGCCTCCGTGCGGCAGTCGATCGAGAACCTCCGCACATTTCCTTCGATCAGAAGCCTCGAAGAGATCGGCGAGATCGAGCTGCATGGCGCCTGGTTCGACATCTCGACCGGCGAACTGCACGTCCTCGACCAGGAAACCGGACGTTTCTCCGTCGCGGCGCCATAAAAAAACCGGCGCCCGCCTTGGGCGCCGGTTCGATCTTTCCTTCATCCAACCCTGCGGCGCAACCGCGCCGCCGGGCTTCAGGCTGCCTTCTTCCGCGGCTGGATCAGCTTGCGGTTGACCAGCACCTCGGCGATCTGGACGGCGTTGAGCGCTGCGCCCTTGCGCAGATTGTCGGAGACGACCCAGAGATTGAGGCCATTCTCGACCGTCGCGTCCTCGCGGATGCGCGAGATAAAGGTCGCGTCCTCGCCGGTCGCCTCATAGGGCGTGATGTATTGGTTCTCTTCCGGATTATCGATGACGAGGCAGCCAGGCGCCTCGCGCAGGATATCGCGCGCTTCCTCGGCGCTGATCGGCTTCTCGAATTCGATGTTGACCGACTCGGAGTGCGAGATGAACACCGGGACGCGCACGGCCGTGCAGGTAAGCTTGATCTTCGGATCGAGGATCTTCTTGGTCTCGGCCATCACCTTCCACTCTTCCTTCGTGTAGCCATCCTCCATGAAATTATCGATATGGGGAATGACGTTGAAGGCGATGCGCTTGGTGAACTTCTCCGAAACGATCGGATCGTTGACGAAGACGGCGCGGGTCTGCGTGAACAGTTCGTCCATCGCTTCCTTGCCGGCGCCGGAAACCGACTGATAGGTCGAGATGACGACGCGCTTGATCGTCGCCACATCATGCAGCGGCTTCAGCGCCACCACGAGCTGTGCGGTCGAGCAGTTCGGGTTCGCGATGATGTTCTTCTTGGCAAAGCCCTTGATCGCGTCGGCATTCACTTCCGGAACGATCAACGGCACCTCGGCGTCGTAGCGCCAGGCCGAGGAATTATCGATCACGACGCAGCCCTGTGCGCCGATCCGCGGCGACCACTCCTTCGAGATCGTGCCGCCCGCCGACATCAGGCAGATATCGGTGTCGGAGAAATCATACTGGTCGAGCGGCTTGACCTTCAGGGTGCGGTCGCCGAACGAGACCTCGGTGCCCTGGCTGCGGCGCGAGGCGAGCGCCACCACCTCGTCGGCGGGAAACCCGCGCTCGTCGAGGATGTTCAGCATCTCACGGCCCACATTGCCCGTGGCACCGACGATTGCGACCTTGTAGCCCATGATAGCCTGTTCCTTCGTTTCATCGCTCTCCCGCGCCGGCCTGCCGCATCGGCAGCAACCAGCCGGCTGTTCTCCCCCTCGAACCCCGGGGAGAGACCGTAGGGTGCGGGAGGGACGATCAGCCGGTCGTCGCGGTTTTCGGGTTCGTCGTTGCTTTCGTCCCCGTGAGGACGGCCACGATCAGGGCAGCCATAGTCGGCCCGGTGACGGCAGCCACCAGGCGGACTAGGATTTGACTGGCATTAAAATGCGCGGCCATCGGCAAGCCCGATTGAGAATGCCGCGTTTCTGACGCCAAAATGGCGCGGAAGTCAACACTGCTGCAGAGGCGCACCATGTCGATCATCGGTCAATGGACCCGGCGCGCCGCGGTCCTCGCCCTCGCAGCGCTCGCCCTTGCGATGGCCCGTCCCCCGGCCGAGGCCGGCGAGCGCCTCACGACGGAGGAGATCACGAAGACATTCAGCGGCATGACGCTCGACGGAATCTACCACGACGGCGAATTCTTCAGCGAAACCTACCGCGACGACGGCTCGATCCGCTATCACGGCGCCGACGCGGCGGACATGGGCGAATGGTCGGCCTCGAACGGCCGCTTCTGCACCTTCTATGAGGCCTCCGAGGGTGGCTGCTTCTTCGTCGATCGCGACGGCGCCAATTGCTTCACCTTCACGGTCGACGAAGGCATTGCCCATCCACGTCCCGCGCGAGACTGGACGTCGCGCGGCTGGGACCGGACACGCCCTTCGACCTGCCCCACGGTGCCCGAGGCCCGGACATAGCGGGGGCAATTCCCACCAGCCGGGGCATGGTTTCCTCGCGGATCGTGGCGCCGTATCCCTCAATAGGTGCATGCCGACTACTCCAACTGGCGACCTTTCGGCCGGGCCCTGTTCGCGTTAGCGTTGCAGACGCAACCCGATTAGCCAGGGAGGTTGCCATGGCCCTGACATCGAGCGCGCTGGCTGCGGATTCCGCCAGCAACCGCTATCGTTCGGCGCGGTTTCGCATGTTCCTCGATATCGTCGATCGAACCCTGGCCGAGAAAGACCGGTGCACGATCCTCGACGTCGGCGGGACAGCTGCCTATTGGACGGTGTTCGGTGGCGCCATGGATTGGTCACGCGTCAAGATCACGCTCCTCAATCTCGAATATGCTCCCAGGGATGGCGCCGATCACATCGCACAGGTCGTCGGAGACGCCACCGACATGCACGGCTATGCTGACAACAGCTTCGACATCGTCCATTCGAACTCCGTCATCGAGCATGTCGGGCTCTGGGTCGCGATGGAGGCGATGGCCAAGGAAGTGAGACGGCTGGCGCCGCAGTATTTTGTGCAGACGCCTTCGTTCTGGTTTCCCATCGAGGCCCATGCGCGGGCCCCCTTCTTTCAGTTGCTGCCGGAACCGCTGCGCGTGTGGATCATCATGCGGCGCAAGCTCGGCTATTGGGAGATGGCTGGAGATGTCGGCGAGGCCACCCGGACGGCGCAAAGCGCCATCCTGCTCAACAAGCGCCAGATGCGATACCTCTTCCCCGACGCTGAGGTGATCACGGAAAAAGCCTACGGCTTCACGAAATCCTATATCGCGATCAGACGACAAACCGTCCAGTGACGTGGGCCTGACGGCCACGCTTCTCCGAGCGGCATATCCGGCAGCTAAGGGCTCTCGACAAGCAAGGCATCGACCTCGGCCTTTTCGGCCGCGGTCAGGGTCCAGCCTGCCGCGTTTACATTGGCCACGATCTGCTCCGGGCGCGTCGCGCCGGCGATGACCGAGCCGACCACGTCCTGCGACAGCAGCCAGGCAAAGGCGAGATCGATGAGGCTATGCTGCTTCGCCTCGGCATAATCCGCGAGCCGGTCGACGAGCTTCATGTTGCCGGGGGTGAGATAGCGCTCGCCAAGCGCCGGCCATGCCTGGAGACGGCTGTTCTCGGGTTTGGCGCCACCGCGATATTTGCCGGTCAGCAGCCCGCTCGCGAGCGGGAAATAGGGAATGAGCGACAACCCTTCCGATTCGATTGCCGGCAGAAGCTCTTTCTCGATCGAGCGCTCGACAAGGCTGAGTTCGTCCTGGCTTGAGACGAAGCCCTGCCATCCCTCGCCGCGGGCCGCCGCCTGCGCCGCCCGGAGACCTTCCGCGCTGAAGTTCGAGGCGCCATACCAGCGGATCTTGCCGCTCTCGACAAGTTCCTCGAGAGCCCCGAGCGTTTCCTCGATCGGCGTCTCCTCGTCGGGCCGATGCATCTGATAGAGGTCGATCCAGTCCGTCTGAAGCCGCCGCAGCGAATCCTCGACCGCCTTCAGCACATAGCTGCGCGTGCCGCGCCGATCGACATTGCTGCCTGGAAGCGGCGCGCCAAACTTCGTGGCGAGGATGACCTTGTCCCGACGCCCTTCGAGGATTTCGCCGATCAGGGTTTCCGACTTGGTCTCGGCGTAGATGTCGGCGGTATCGAAAAACGTGATGCCGTGATCGAGCGCGGCGTCGATCACGCGCCGCGAGGCGGCCGCATCGATGCGTCCGCCGAAATTGTTGCAACCGAGCCCGACGACCGAAACATCGAGATCAGACCTGCCCAGACGGCGGGTTTCCATGCGCGCTACTCCCTTGGCACTTCGTGGATGCCAACCAGCATAGCGCGAGATGCTCAGGCCGCCATACTTTCCGCGCGTGTCTCGTAGACGTGATCGACCAGCCCCCAGGCCTTGGCCTGTTCGGCATCCATGAAATTGTCGCGATCGAGCGCCTGCTCGACCTCCTCGATCGTGCGGCCACAATGTTTCGCGTAGAGCGCGTTGAGGCGGCGCTTGGTGCGAACGATGTTCTCGGCATGGCGCTCGATATCGGAGACGACGCCCTGGAATCCACCCGAGGGCTGATGGACCATGATGCTGGAATTGGGGAGCGCGACGCGGCGGCCGCGCGTACCGGCCGCCAGCAGGAAGGATCCGGCCGAGCAGGCCGTTCCCATGCAGACGGTGGCGATCGGATTGCCGATGAACTGCATGGTGTCATAGATCGCAAAGGCGCTCGAAACCGACCCGCCAGGCGAATTGATGTAAAGCGCGACCTCCCGCGTCGTGCTCTCGGATTCAAGAAACAGCAGCTGCGCGCAAACGAGCGCCGAGACGGTGTCGTCGATCGGTCCGTTCAGGAAGATGATCCGCTCGCGCAGGAGGCGAGAGTAGATGTCGAAGGCACGGTCGCCACGGCTTGATTGCTCGACGACCATCGGCACGAAACTCATCATCGCTTTGTCCTCGATTGGTCCACGCGTTCAGGCGGCAAGCCGCATCAATGTCGGCATTGCGCCATGGCTGAACGCCGCCGGGCGGCGCCTCCGCGCGATGCGCCGACGCATCAGCGCCGCCATCGGCAGCAGCACGATCATCTCCTCCTCCGCCGGCGCGACGGCATCGACCGGCCGGTCCGCGGCGACGACGAAGCCTTCATGGGCGAGTTTCAGCCGCGTGCCGCCCTCCGGCCGCGCCGCAAGATCGAAGCGCACCACCGTGTCGAGCGCGGGCTCGGTCTCCGTCGCAGCCTTCTGCCAGCGATAGGCGAGGCGTCGCGGCGGATCGCTTTCGATCACAGTGCAGTCGATCGTCCCGAGCGCCGCGCCGCCGTCCAGATTGAACGCCGCGCCAGCCTCTGCCGCCATGCCGCCCGGAAGCAGCCAGCGCGCGACCAGCGCCGGATCGGTGATCGCCCGCCACACCGTATCGATCGCGGCGTCGAGATCGGTTTCCATCACCAGCGCGACTGTCTTCGTCGCATCGCTCGCAGCGGCCGCGTCATCATGGGCGATGTCACTCGCGGTTTCCGTCATGGCTCCAGCCCTTTCAGCACATCCTTGAGGCGATCGATCCGCTCCGGCCAGAAGGCGCGATAGCGGTCGATCCAGTCTACCAGCGGCGCCAGGCCTTCCGGCGCCACGCGATAATAGGAGAAGCGTCCCTCCCGCCGCTCGGCAACGAGGCCGGCCGCCTTCAGCGCGGCGAGATGCTGCGAGATGGCCGGCTGCGACACGGAAAAGCGCGCCTTCAACGCCGACACGCTCATCTCGCCCGAGGCCAAGCGCTCGAACACCGCGCGGCGCGTCGGATCAGCAAGGGCACGGAAGATGTCGGCTTCGATCATGAACATTAGATAAGCGGATGCTTATGCGATTCGCAAGCAGTTTCGCGATCCGTCACCGGACAGCATTGACATCCCGCCCGTAGCACTCCTAAATGCGAATAATTCTCATTAGCAGGAATTGAGTGCGACGACATGCGCGTGCTGGATGAAACGGAAGATCGCGGCGACGGATCGGGCTGGCGGCGCGAGCGTGGCCTGCCATCAATGTCGGAAGTGCATGGTTCGATCGCAGTCGCCGCCTCCGGCACGAACTGGCGGAAGGCTGCTGCCTTCCTCGGGCCCGGCTATCTTGTCGCCGTCGGCTATATGGATCCCGGCAACTGGGCGACCTCGCTCGCAGGCGGCTCGTCCTTCGGCTATGCGCTCTTGTTCGTCGCGCTCCTGTCCAACATCATGGCGATCATCCTGCAGGCGCTGGCCGCGCGTCTTGCGGTCGCCACTGGCCGCGATCTCGCCCAGGCCTGCCGCGACGCCTATCCCGCGCCAGTCGCCTTCGTGCTGTGGATCCTCGCCGAGATCGCGATCTGCGCAACCGATCTTGCCGAGGTGATCGGCACCGCGATCGGCCTCAATCTCCTGTTCGGCATCCCGCTCGAGATCGGCGTCATCATCACGGCGCTCGATGTGTTCCTGGTGCTTTACCTGCAAACCAAGGGTTTCCGCTTCGTCGAGGCGCTGGTGATCACGCTGCTCGGCGTCATCGCCATCTCGTTCCTGATCCAGATCCTGATGGCGAGCCCGGACTGGGGCGCGGTCATCAAGGGCTTTGCGCCGACCACCGACCTCGTCACCAATCCCAACATGCTCTATCTCGCGCTCGGCATCATCGGCGCGACGGTCATGCCGCATAATCTCTATCTGCACTCGGGCATCGTGCAGACACGCGCCTATGCCACCGACGACCAGGGCAAACGCGAGGCGATCCGCTTCGCGACGATCGATTCGACCGTGGCGCTGATGTTCGCGCTGACGATCAATGCCTCGATCCTGATCCTTGCCGCCTCGGCCTTCCATGCGCACGGCCAGCACGACGTCATCGAGCTCGACAAGGCCTATGCGCTGCTGCACCCGCTGCTCGGCTCGGCCCTCGCCCCGACGCTCTTCGCAATCGCACTGCTGTGCTGCGGCCTGAATTCGACCGTGACCGCGACGATGGCCGGCCAGATCGTCATGGAAGGCTTCATCAATATTCGCCTGCAACCCTGGCTGCGGCGGCTCATCACACGCGGCATCGCCATCGTCCCGGCCGCAGCGGTGACGATCCTCTATGGCGCCGCAGGCACCGGCAAGCTGCTGATCTTCAGCCAGGTCATCTTGAGCCTGCAGCTCCCCTTCGCCGTGGTGCCGCTGGTGATGTTCACCGCCGAGCGCCGCAAGATGGGCAAATTCCGCTCGCCGCGCTGGCTGACCGTCATCGCCGCCGTAACAGCGGTGATCATCATCACGCTCAACCTGAAGCTGCTCTACGACGTCGCGATGGGGTAAGCGGAGCTGGACCCGAAAAGAAAAGGCCCGGTCGAAGCCGGGCCTTTGGGTCTCACATCACGGCGCCGATCTGCCACGGCACGAATTCCGAATCGCCATAGCCGAGTTCTTCCGATTTCGAGCGCTTGCCTGAGGCGACGGCGACGATCTCCTCGAAGATCTCCTCGCCCTTCTTTTCGATCGAGGCGCCGTCGAGGATGTCGCCGCAATTGATATCCATGTCGTCGGTCATCCGCGCATAGAGATCGGAATTGGTGGCGAGCTTGATCGAGGGCGTCGGCTTGTAGCCGGCGGCCGAACCGCGGCCGGTGGTGAATACGATCATATTGGCGCCGGACGCGATCTGGCCGGTCACCGCCGCCGGATCATAGCCGGGGCTGTCCATATAGACGAAGCCGTGCGTATTGATCGGCTCGGCATATTTGTAGACGCCGCGCAGCGTCGCGGTGCCGCCCTTCGCAGCCGCTCCGAGCGACTTCTCCAGAATGGTGGTCAGCCCGCCCGCCTTGTTGCCCGGCGAGGGATTGTTGTTCATCTCGCCCTGATTGCGCTCGGTATAGTCTTCCCACCAGTGGATCAGGTCGACCAGCTTCTCGCCGACTTCGCGATTGGCGGCGCGGCGCGTCAGGAGATGCTCGGCGCCATAGATTTCCGGCGTCTCGGAGAGGATCGTCGTGCCGCCATGCTTCACCAGCATGTCGGAGGCATAGCCGAGCGCCGGGTTGGCAGTGATGCCCGAATAGCCGTCCGAGCCGCCGCATTGCAGGCCGACCATGATCTCGGAGACCGGCGTCGGCGTGCGATAGTGCTTGTTGGCCGCCGGCAGCATCTCGCGGATCATGTCGACGCCCCACTCGATCGTCTTGCGGGTGCCGCCGATGTCCTGGATCGTCATCGTGCGGAAGCCCTCGTGCTCGACGAGATTGTAGGACTTCATCAGCCGGGGGATCTGGAACACCTCACAGCCGAGACCGACCACGAGGACGCCGGCAAGGTTCGGATGCGTGGCATAGCCCCACTGCGTGCGCTCCAGCGTCTCATAGCCCTCGCCCGAGCCGCCCATGCCGCAGCCGGTGCCATGCACGAACGAGACGACGCCGTCGATATTGGGGAACGCGTCGAGGAGGTTCGAGCGGTTGAAGGCTTCCGCGATGTGGCGGGCCACCGTCGCCGAGCAGTTCACGCTGGTCAGCACGCCGATATAATTGCGCGTTCCAACCTTGCCGTTCGGGCGGTGATAGCCGTCGAACATGCGCCGCTCAGCGAGCGGCAGCATGCCGTCATCGTGCGCCCCTTCCGCGAACTGGTAGTCGCGGTCGAAGTCGTGCATGCCGCAATTATGCTCATGCACATGTTCGCCCGGCGCGATGGTCGCCTTTGCGAAGCCGATGATCTGGCCAAATTTGAGGACCGGAGCGCCCTCGGCAATCCCGGTGACCGCCATCTTGTGGCCCTTCGGGATGCGCTGGATAGCGGCGATACCCTCGACCAGAGAGCCCGGCATGATCGTGTCGATCGCGACGCGAACATTGTCGGCGGCGTTGAGACGGAGGGTGCGGGGCGGGGCAGCGGTGGTGGCGCTCATCGGGATCTCGAAATGCTGGCGGGTGAAGCCGCGTCTTCCACAACATATCGGCGTCGCGGAACGCGTCCGCAACCCAAACACCCTGCACAGGCGCAGAACTCATTCACTGGTGATCGGATCGCAGCCAAGTCATAGCGGAAACGTCGCCAGCTTGTCACGGAAAACAGCGCGGCGCGGCTCAGGCGTTGGATGAGGGCCCGCTGAGCGCAGCCTCGATCTCGGCCCGGCGCGGGAAGCTCGGCTGCGCGCCCTCCTTCGTGCAGGAGAGCGAGCCGGCGGCGGCGGCAAATTGCAGCGCCGTCTCCAGGCTCTCGCCTTGGTCAAGCAGGGCAGCGAGCACGCCGGCAAAGGTATCGCCCGCTCCGGTGGTGTCGACGGGCACGACGGCCAGCGCCGGGACGAGAATCTCCGCGCCATCCACGGAAGCGACGGCGCCGTCGCTGCCAAGCGTGGCGATGACGGTTTTGCCCAGTGCCTTCGACAGCGTCGCCACGGTCTCGGCGCCGCCGGATCCGGCCTCAAGGCCGAGATGGCGCGCGAGATCCGCCGCCTCGGTCTCGTTGACGAGGATGATATCGACCTCGGCAAGGGCCGACCGCTCGATCGGCAGGAAGGGCGCGATGGAGAGCAGCACCCGTGCACCCGCCGCGCGCGCCGCCCGCGCCGCCGCCAGGCTTTCTGCGAACGGCACTTCCATCTGCAGCAGCAGTGTGTCGCCTTCGCCCGGGGAAGCCGAGACAAGATCGGCGGCCTTGAGGCGGGCATTGGCGCCGGGAGAAAGAACAATTGTGTTCTCGGCGCCATCGTCGACGGTGATGATCGCCATGCCCGTGGTCGGCCCGCGGCGTACGAGAGCCGTGAGATCAACACCGTCCTTCTCAAGCTCGCCGAGGGCGATCGCGGCCATGTCGTCGGCGCCGACGGCGCCGATCATGCGCACGCTGGCGCCGGCGCGCCGCGCCGCCAGCGCCTGGTTGGCGCCCTTGCCGCCGGGAATCAGCTGATAGTCCGAGCCCGGTACCGTCTCGCCCGGGCGCGGCAGATGCGACGTCCGGCAGACCAGGTCGATGTTGATGGAGCCGAATACCGTGATCATGCGCGTCTTCCCCAGATGTCGTTCGCACGTTTCGTTCGCGCGAGGGTGGTCAGGCGGGCCGGCGCGGTCAAGATACAGGTCCGCATCGCCTGATCATTTCGGATAGCCCACGGCGACGAAACGTCGCGAAGCCGCCTTTGCAGTGCCGCATGGAGGATTTCGCATGCGCGAGAATGTCGCTAGGATCGCCAAGGCCCGTTGAACCGCCGTCCCCCGGCGAGGCGGCGGCCGCGCGAGCCATCGACGTGTTTCGCTAAATCGGCTACGGCTTTAGCCGTTGCGGAATTTAGTCTTGGTTCCACCACACCGCCCCGTTACTGCGCCCCATCGTCGGGATCAGACAGAAGAAAATGATGACACCATCGTATAAGCTTACGCGGCGGCGCCTGCTCGCATCGGCCGCAGCGACAGCCGCGGCGGCGGCGATTGGCACGGTCCTCCCCGGTGAGGCGCTGGCACAGGCGACCAACGTCGCCGCCTCGCTCGCCACCGACGGGCCGTTCACACGCTCGACAGTCTCGGAGATTGCGCGGCGCCTGTCGCGGGTGCCTTTCGCAGCCCCCGCCTCGCGGCTGCCGGAAGTCTTGCAGAACCTCACCTACGACCAGTATCGCGACATCCGCTTCAAGACTTCGGCGTCGATCTGGCAGGGCTCGGGCCTGCCCTTCACGCTGCAGCTCTTCCATCCCGGCTTCTATTTCAAGGAGCCGATCGAAGTCGCGATCGTCAAGGACGGCGTCGCCAAGCATCTGCCCTATTCGACCGACCTGTTCGATTTCGGGCCGCTGGTGCCGAAGGGCATTCCCAACGCCGATATCGGCTTTGCGGGCATCCGTCTGCATGGGCCGCTGAACCGGCCGGATTATTTCGACGAGGTCGTCGTTTTCCAGGGCGCAAGCTATTTCCGCTCGCTCGGCAAGGGACAGGCCTATGGCATCTCGGCACGCGGCCTTGCCGTGAAGACCGCCGAGCCGGAAGGCGAGGAGTTCCCGATCTTCCGCGCCTTCTGGGTCGAAACGCCGGTCAAGGACGGCGACACCATCGTCCTTTATGCCCTGCTCGACAGCCCGAGCGTCACCGGCGCCTATCGCTTCACCATCCGCCCGGGCGTCACAACGACCATGGATGTCGAGGCCGACCTGTTCCCGCGCGTCGACCTCGCCAAGGTCGGGCTGGCGCCTGGCACCAGCATGTTCTTCTTCGGCCCGAACGATCGGCAGGGCGTCGACGATTTCCGCCCCGAAGTGCACGATTCCGATGGCCTCCTGATGGTCAACGGGCGCGGCGAGCGGCTGTGGCGGCCGCTGTCCAATCCCGCGACGCTGCAGATCAGCGCCTTTGTCGATGCCGGGCCGCGCGGCTTCGGCCTCATTCAGCGTGACCGCAACTTCGTCACCTATGAGGATCTCGAAGCCTTCTACGAGAAGCGGCCGAGCCTCTGGGTCGAACCTGTCGGCGACTGGGGCTCGGGCGCCGTCACGCTGGTGGAGATTCCGACCAATTCGGAGATCCACGACAACATCGTGGCCTATTGGCAGCCGAAGGATCCCATGCCTGCGGGCTCCGAATATTCCTTTGCCTATCGTCTTTCATGGGGCGGCGACCCCACTTTTGTTGCCGGCGGCATGGTCGTCAACGGAACCATGGTCGGCCGGTCGACATTGGATGGCGACAGCCCGAGCCGGCGCTTCGTCGTCGACTTCGCTCCGCAGCAACTGCTCGAAGGCAAGCCAGCCGAAGAGCCGAAGGCAACGGTGACCACTTCGGCGGGCAAGATCAGCAATGTGGTGGTGATCCCCAATCCGCAGATCGGTGAAGGCCAAGGCTGGCGCGTGAACTTCGAGCTCGATCCTGACAATGCCAATCTTATCGAACTGAGGACCGTGCTGACCTTCCCGGACGGCCGCGCCTCGGAGACCTGGGTCTATCGATGGACGGCGACGGCGTGACGGCAGTCCTGGCAGAACGGGGGGCCGAGGCGGACACCGTCTCGCCCTCTCTGCCTGATGCCGAAGAGACCGCCTCGCCCCCGGCGCCCGCCGCGACCCTGCATGGCATGCCGCCGGAAGTCCCCTCGGACATGCCGATCCAGTCGCTCTGGCGGTTCCGGCGGCGCAACCGCCGCCGGTTCATCGATCCGCGCCATTCCCGTTCGTCCTTCTTCCGGCGCATCTCGGTCCTTGGCGGCGCCTTCGCGCTCGCGGCGATCGCCGTCTTCGAAATGGAGCAGGTGCTCGAAGTCGGCGGGCTGACGCCGATCGAGATCGCGGTGCTCATTCTGTTCGCGCTGAATTTCGGCTGGATCGCCATGGCGTTCATGAGCGCGATCGCCGGCTATGGTCTCGTTATTGGTCGCATCGGCCGTCCGAAGCGCACGCCGTCGGGGCCGCTCGCGGCGCGCACCGCCGTCTTGATGCCGACCTATAATGAAGACCCCTCGCGCGTCTTCGCTGGCATCGAAGCGATGGCCGAAGGGCTGCATGCGCTCGGCCAGGGGCCGGCCTTCGACTGGTTCGTGCTCGCCGACACCACCGATCCCGACGTCGCGCTCGCCGAGGAGGCGGCGGTCGTCGCGATCCGCGCACGCCTCGCCGGCAAGGCCAACATCTACTACCGCCGCCGCCGCCGCAACGTTTCGCGCAAGGCCGGGAATGTCGCCGACTTTTGCATGCGCTGGGCCGGCGCCTACGAGCAGATGCTCGTCCTCGACGCCGACAGCCTGATGGCGCCCGAGACGATCGTGGAGCTGGCGCGCCGCATGGAGGAGGACCCCGACGCCGGCCTCATCCAGACCATCCCCGCCCTCGTCAACGGGACCACGATCCTGGCGCGGCTGCAGCAATTCGCCGGCCGCGTCTACGGTCCGATCGTCGGCGCCGGCCTCTCCTTCTGGACCGGCTCGGAAGGCAATTACTGGGGCCACAACGCGATCATCCGCACCCGCGCCTTCCTCGAAGCGGCGGGACTGCCCGACCTGCCCGGCAAGCCGCCCTTCGGCGGCCATATCCTCAGCCATGATTTCGTCGAGGCAGCGCTGCTGCGCCGCGCCGGCTGGACTGTGCGGATCGCCGACGATCTCGCCGGTTCCTATGAGGAGAGCCCGCCCTCGATCGTCGATCTCGCCGTCCGCGACCGGCGCTGGTGTCAGGGCAATCTGCAGCATCTCTTCGTGCTGCCGGCGCGCGGCCTTCACTGGGTCAGCCGCATCCACCTCCTGACCGGCATCGGGTCCTATGTCGCCTCGCCGCTCTGGCTGCTGCTGATCCTGGCCGGCCTGGCGCTGTCGCTGCAGGCCCACTTCATCCGGCCCGAATATTTCACCGAGGACTTCCAGCTCTTTCCGACATGGCCGGTGATCGACGCCGAACGCGCCCTGCGGCTGTTCGCCCTCACAATGGCGATCCTGTTCGCCCCGAAGGTCATGGGCCTCGTCGCCTTCCTGCGCGACCGCGATGCGCGCCGCTCGGTCGGCGGCTTCCGCACCATCCTCTCCTTCCTGTTCGAGATCATCGTCTCGGCGTTGATCGCGCCCATCATGATGCTCGTCCATACCGGCGCGATCGTTTCCATCCTGGTCGGCCGCGATTCGGGCTGGACGCCGCAACGCCGCGACGATGGCGGCGTGCCGCTCCGGTCGTTGATCATCCGCCATCGCTGGCATGTGTTGATGGGCGTCGCGCTGCTGGCAGCGTCCTGGCTCGATTCGCTCGTGCTGGTCGCCTGGATGTCGCCGGCGATCATCGGGCTCATTCTCGCGGTGCCGCTCTCCCGCATCACGGGATCGAATCGCATCGGCCGCGTCATCAAGCGCATCGGCCTGCTGCGGACGCCCGAGGAAGCCGCGCCGCCACCGATCGCCGTGGCCGCGGCCGCGCTGCGCCCCGTCTATGAAGCAGCCGTGGGCGAACGACCGTCGATGGCGGATCTTGTCGCGGATCCGCGCTGGCGTGCGCTGCATCTCGCCCTTGTCGACCGCGTGCCGGAACGGCCGCGCGGCGTCGTCGACAGCATCGAGGCGCTGGCGGCGGCCAAGATCTCGGAGGCCGACACCGCCACCGAGGCAGTCGCCTTCATGACGGAAAAGGAGCGTGCCATGGTTCTGGCGACACCTTTCCTTCTCATCCGTCTTGCGGAGCTGCCGGCTGAATAGCGGCCGGGGGTCGCGGCACGTTACCGCGCCGCAGCGCAAATGACCGATCTTTTCGCACTCGCACAAACCGGCTAATAATGGAGCACGTCCGCCGCGCCCCGCGCGGACTGACATCGGGGGTTCTGGTGGCCATCAAGAAGATTCTCGTTGCAAACCGGTCCGAAATTGCGATCCGGGTGTTCCGTGCAGCCAACGAGCTGGGACTGAAGACGGTCGCCATCTTCGCCGAGGAGGACAAGCTCGCCCTCCACCGCTTCAAGGCGGATGAAGCCTATCAGGTCGGCAAGGGTCTCGGGCCGATCGAGGCTTATCTCAACATCGCCGACATCATCCGTATCGCCCGCGAATGCAAGGCCGACGCGATCCATCCTGGCTACGGCCTGCTCTCAGAGAGCCCGGAATTCGCCGAGGCCTGCGCCGAGGCCGGGATCACCTTCATCGGTCCCTCGCCGGATACGATGCGCATGCTCGGGAACAAGGTCGCCGCCCGCAATCTGGCCATCGCGGCGGGCGTGCCGGTCATGCCGGCCACCGACCCGCTGCCCGATGATCCGGAATTCATCAAGTCCGAGGCGAAGCGCATCGGCTATCCGCTGATGTTGAAGGCCTCTTGGGGCGGCGGCGGGCGCGGCATGCGCGTCATCCGCGACGAGGAAACCCTGCTGAAGGACGCCGTGACGGCGCGGCGCGAGGCCAAGGCCGCATTCGGCAAGGACGAGATCTATCTCGAGAAGCTCGTCGAGCGGGCGCGCCATGTCGAGGTCCAGATCCTCGGCGACCGCCACGGCAACATCGTCCATCTCTTCGAGCGCGACTGCTCCGTGCAGCGCCGCCACCAGAAGGTCGTCGAGCGCGCGCCTGCCCCATATCTTGCGGAAAGCGAGCGCAAGGAAATCACCGACTACGGCATCAAGATCGGCCACGCCTCGAATTACTACGGCGCCGGCACGGTCGAGTTCCTGATGGATGCCGACACCGGCAAGTTCTACTTCATCGAGGTCAATCCGCGCATCCAGGTCGAGCACACCGTCACCGAGCAGGTGACCGGCATCGACATTGTCAAGGCGCAGATCCACATCGCCGAGGGCGACGCGATCGGCACGCCGGCATCGGGCGTTCCTGCTCAGGCCGATATCCGCCTCAACGGTCACGCCCTGCAGTGCCGCATCACGACGGAAGATCCGGAGCAGAACTTCATCCCGGATTACGGCCGCATCACCGCCTATCGCGAGGCCTCTGGCTTCGGCATCCGCCTCGACGGCGGCACGGCCTATTCGGGCGCGGTGATCACGCGCTTCTATGATCCTCTGCTGGAGAAAATCACTGCATGGGCGCCGACGCCCGAGGAGGCGATCGCCCGCATGGACCGTGCGCTGCGCGAATTCCGCATCCGCGGCGTGGCGACGAACCTCACTTTCGTCGCCAACATCATCAACCACCCGAAATTCCGCGACAATTCCTATACGACGCGCTTCATCGACACGACGCCGGAGCTCTTCACCTCCGTCCGCCGCCGCGATCGCGCCACCAAGCTGCTGACCTATATCGCCGACGTCACCGTCAACGGCCATCCCGAGACGCGCGGCCGCACCAAGCCAAAGGCGGATGCGCTGGCCAAGGTCATCCCGCATTTTGCGGCCGAACCGGCGCCCGGCACCAAGCAGTATCTCGAGGCGCATGGTCCCGAGGCGCTGGCGAAATGGATGCGAGCCGAGACACGCACGCTCGTTACCGACACGACGATGCGCGACGCGCACCAGTCGCTGCTGGCAACCCGCATGCGCACACATGACATCGTCGGCATCGCCGACAGTTATGCGCGCGGCCTGCCCGGCCTGTTCAGCCTTGAATGCTGGGGCGGCGCGACTTTTGACGTCGCGATGCGCTTCCTGACCGAGGACCCGTGGGAACGCCTCGCGATGATCCGCGAGCGCGCCCCGAACATCCTGCTGCAGATGCTGCTGCGCGGCGCCAACGGCGTCGGCTACACCAACTATGCCGACAATGTCGTCAAGTATTTCGTCAAGCAGGCCGCGGCCGGCGGCATTGACGTTTTCCGTGTGTTCGACTGCCTAAACTGGACGGAGAACATGCGCGTCTCGATGGACGCGGTGCGCGAGGAAGGCAAGGTCCTCGAGGCGGCGATCTGCTACACCGGCGACGTCCTCGATCCCGATCGTGCCAAATACGACCTCAAATACTATGTCGGCCTCGCCAAGGAACTGGAAAAGGCCGGCGCCCATGTCATCGGCCTCAAGGACATGGCCGGCCTTCTGAAGCCTGAGGCGGCGAAGAAGCTGATTACGACGCTGCGCTCGGAGACCGAGCTGCCGATCCACCTGCACACGCATGACACGTCTGGCATAGCGGCCGCGACGGTCCTCGCCGCCGTCGAGGCCGGCGTCGATGCCGTCGACGCAGCGATGGACGCGCTGTCCGGCCTCACCTCGCAGCCCTGTCTCGGCTCGATCGTCGAGGCACTGAAGAGCACCGAGCGTGACACGGGCCTCGATCCCGGCGCGATCCGCAAGATCTCGTTCTATTGGGAGGCGGTGCGCGCGCAGTATGTCGCCTTCGAGAGCGATCTGCGGGCCGGCGCGTCGGAGGTTTACCTGCACGAGATGCCAGGCGGCCAGTTCACCAATCTTAAGGAGCAGTCGCGCTCCCTCGGCCTCGACACGCGCTGGCACGAGGTGGCGCAGGCCTATGCCGACGTCAACCAGATGTTCGGCGACATCGTCAAGGTGACACCGTCCTCGAAGGTCGTCGGCGACATGGCGCTGATGATGGTCAGCCAGAACCTGACCGTCGCCGATGTCGAGGACCCGACGCGCGACATCGCCTTCCCGGATTCGGTCGTGCAGATGATGCGCGGCGATCTCGGCCAGCCGCCGGGCGGCTGGCCGGCTGCGATCCAGAAGAAGATCCTCAAGGGCGAGACCCCGTCAACGGCGCGGCCGGGTGCGCTCATCAAGGCGGCCGATCTCGACGCCGAGCGCAAGACTGCCGCCGAGAAGACCGGCAAGAGCGAGATCGACGATTTCGCGCTCGCCTCCTACCTCATGTATCCGAAGGTCTACACCGACTTCGCCAAGGCTGAAGACACCTACGGTCCTACCAGCGCATTGCCGACAGCCGTCTATTTCTACGGTCTGCCGGTTGGCGAGGAGATCCTGGTCGAGCTCGAAAAGGGCAAGACCATGGTCATCCGCATGCAGGCGATCGGTGATTCGGACGAGGAGGGCCTGATCCGCGTCTTCTTCGAGCTCAATGGCCAGCCGCGCGTCGTCAAGGTGCCGGACCGTGCCAATGCCGGCTCGATCATCGCCAAGCGCAAGGCCGAGGAAGGTAATCCCAACCACGTCGCCGCGCCGATGCCGGGCGTCGTCTCGACGCTTGCCGCCCGCGCCGGCCAGCCGGTCAAGGCTGGCGACGTGCTGCTCTCGATCGAGGCGATGAAGATGGAGACCGCGATCCACGCCGATCGCGATGGCACGATCGCCGAGGTGCTGGTTCACGCCGGCAGCCAGATCGACGCCAAGGATCTTCTGGTCGTCTTCGGCTGAGACCAACGCGCTTTCCGATCCAGACCATGGCGCCGGGGCTTTTGTCCCGGCGCTTTGCCATGCGATAGGAAGACGAGGCGCCGAACGCGCGCATGTCACAAGGGATGGAACGCCAATGTCAGCTCACGGGAAGATCGCGCTCGTCACGGGCGGCGGCTCGGGGATCGGCAAGGCCGTGGCTCTCGTCCTGGACGGCGCCGGCTATCAGGTGGTGATCACCGGGCGCACACAGGCTTCGCTCGACGCAGTTGTCGCGGAATCGGGCGGCGGCATGGTGGCCATTCCCGCCGACATGACGGACCCGGCCTCCGTCGCTGCGCTCTTCGCCGCTATCAAGGAGCGCTTCGGCCGCCTCGACCTTCTCTTCAACAATGCCGGCACCAGCGCCCCGGCGGTCCCGCTCGAGGAGCTGAGCTACGCGCAATGGAAGGCCGTGATCGATACCAATGTCAGCGGCGTCTTCCTCTGCACGCAGGAAGCCTTCCGCATCATGAAGGACCAGAGCCCGCGCGGCGGCCGCATCATCAACAACGGCTCGATTTCGGCGACGACGCCGCGGCCGAATTCCGCGCCCTATACGGCTTCCAAGCATGCGGTTCTCGGTCTCACCAAGTCGACTTCGCTCGATGGCCGCAAATATGACATTGCCTGCGGCCAGATCGACATCGGCAATACCGCGACGCCGATGGCGGCGCAGATGTCGAAGGGCGTGCTGCAACCCGATCTGTCGGTGCAGGTCGAGCCCACTTTCGATGTCCGCCATGTCGCCGATGCCGTGCTTTACATGGCGGGACTGCCGCTCGACGCGAATGTCCTTAATTTGACCGTGATGGCAACCAAAATGCCGCTTACTGGTCGTGGCTGAGAGACCAACAATCCAATTGACTCAGCCTGAGCAGGGGTTATTTACCTCGCGTTCTCGCATCGGCCAGCAAAATGGCCGAATCGTGCGAGATGTGAGTCCCGTCCCGGCGTGAGATCGATGAGTTCTTGATGCGGATCGACGAACATCAGATTGCGCCGATGCCAGGCGATGACGATGCAATGTTCGACCTCGCTCCGATTCCGCTCTGGCTTGAAGACTACAGCGCGCTCAAGGCGCTGTTTGATCAGTGGCGGTCGGCCGGAATTTCGGATCTCGAAACCTTCCTGCGCGCCGATCCGGCCCGGGCGCTGCTCTGCTCGAGCAATATCCGGCTGATCAAGGTCAATCGCCAGACTCTGAAGCTCTATGGCGCGGCCGATGTCGGCGAACTCGAGCGCAATCTCGACCGCGTCTTCCGCGATGAGATGCTGGACAGGCTCATCGACGAGATGGTCCAGCTCTGGAAGGGCGGCCTCGAATTCTCAAGCAATACGATCAACTACACGCTGTCGGGCGAGAGGCTGGATATCCAGCTGCGCGCCGCGCTGCTGCCGGGTTCGGAGGAGAGCTGGAGCCGCGTCCTGGTCTCGACCGAGAATGTGACGCCGCTCGAATCCGCCTATCGCTGCCTGCAGCACAGCGATGCCTATGCGCGCGGTCTCTTCGACCACTCGCCGGTTTCGCTCTGGGTCGAGGACTTCAGTGCCGTCAAGCAGCTGCTCGATGAGCTGAAGCAGCGTGGCATCGTCGATTTCCGCGTCTTCACGGACGTTCATCCCGAATTCGTGCTGCGTTGCATCACCGAAATCCGCGTCATCGACGTGAACCGCCATACGCTTGAGCTGTTTTGCGCCCCGGACAAGGCGACGCTGCTGAACCGCCTCGGCGACGTGTTCCGCGATAATATGGAGCCGGCCTTCCGCGAGCAGCTCATCGATCTCTGGCAGGGGAAGCTGTTCCAGCAGCGCGAGGTGGTCAACTACACGCTCGACGGCCGCGAACTGCATGTGGTGCTGCAATTCTCGGTTCTGCCCGGCCACGAGCATGACTGGTCGCTGGTCCAGGTGGCGCTGACCGACATCACGGCCCGCAAGGCAGCCGAGGCCTATCTCGAATTCCTCGGCAAGCACGACGCGCTCACCAAGCTCTATAATCGCTCGTTCTATATCGAGGAACTCGCCCGGCTGCAGCGCAACGCCCCCTTCCCCGTGACCATCATCGTGGCCGACCTCAACGGGCTGAAGGAGACCAATGATCGCCTCGGCCATGCCGCGGGCGATGAATTGCTGCGCCGGGCCGGCGAGGTGCTCGACAAGCTGATCGAGAGGCCGGGGCACGCCGCGCGGATTGGCGGCGACGAATTCGCGATCATCCTCCCCGGCGTCGATGAGGCCGGCGCAGAAGCGATGATCGACAACGTCCATCGCTTCGTCGAACTCAACAATCAGTTCTATTCGAGCCTGCCCTTGTCGCTGTCGATGGGCGCCGCGACGGGACGCAAGGGCGAGCGGCTCGAAGAGGTCGCCAAGCGCGCCGATGCCCTGATGTATGAGGCAAAGCGCGCGTTCTACCTGATGGCATGAGGCTTCAGCCGCGCGGGCGCGGCGAAGGCTCGGGTGGTTCTGGCGGACGCGTCACTGCAGGCGGCGAGGCGGCCGCCGGCGCGGGCGCTGCCTCTGCCTTGCGGCACACGCTCCCGAACAGATAGTCCGGAAACGGCATCCCGCGAATGCCGACGAGATCGACCAGCCGCGGCAGCCAGAACACGACCGCCTTGCCGAACCGCCACGCATAGTCGCGGTCGCTTCCGAGCCGGGCGAGATCGACCGGCGGCCCGAAGGAAGGACCACCATCATCCAGCACGACGGGCGCGCTGCAAGGCGTGTTGTTCAGTTGCACGAAGAGGATGCCGACCCCGAAGAGGCAATAGAGGAAGACAAGCCGGACGAGGGACATCAGGGCGCGCTCCGCGGCCGCCAACGGGAAAAGGCACGAACCGGCCTCACTCGAAGCGAACCGGCATCGTCCTCACTATCAGAAGAGGCCGGTCGCATGCGACGCCCAGCGATAGACGATCATTCCGAGCTCCGCCCCGAAGAACACGATGGCGGTGTTCCAGACCAGCGCAATCACTGAAAGCACTGCGCCGACCAGGATGGCGATCCCGTCGCGCTCGATGAGCCCGAAGGCAAAGGCGATGACCGCCAGGGCCGGAAGCTGGTTGCCGAGCGGGATCGGCAGCAGGATCATGACCGCATGCACGAAGATCGGCAGCGCCAGCACGAACTGCGCGGTGCGACCCGAAAGGCCGTGCAGCCGCGGGCGCAGCATCCACTCGACCTTTCGAAACCACGGCGCAATCCAGGCTCCGCCCTTGACGACCGGATCGCGCGGCAGGCTGAACTTTCGGATCCAGCCCGGCAGGAGCAACTGGTCGGCACCGATCATCACCTGCAATGAGAGGATCGCGAGCGCCGCGCCGAAGACGACGCCGGTCGGCAGGCCGGGGATCGGGACGAAGGAAGGCAGCGCCAGCATCAGGATGGTCAGGCCGAGGCCTGATTTGCCCAGCGCGTCGAAGAAGGCACCGACCGAAATGCGCTCGCCTTCGAGCACCGCGCCGAGATTGGCGAGCAGCGTGGAGGCCGAGCGTTCGCGCGCGAAAGCCGCAGCCGCCGGCGATGACATGTCTTCGATCGTCAAGCCCTGCTCCAACCTTTGCCGCGGCCGTGTCGTCAGCGCCATATAGGGCGGGAGGACCGGAGCCGCCATATCGGCGCACCGTCTCGATCTCCATGGGAACCTACTTGCAATCCGCGCGTCCCTAATGTCGTCATCATTGGCCGCGAGGAGTGGTGTCGGCCGGCGAGGCGGGAGTGCGTGAATTGCTGCGAGGATCGGGCCTGGCGAAGGGGTTGCGGCGAGGCGTGCTGGCGCTGGCGCTGCTGGCAGCGGCGCTGGTGTCGCTGGACCTCGAGGCCGCCCCCGCGATCGCCCAGAGCGACGTTACGGCAGACACTGACGACGCGCAGACACGGCTCGACCGCTGGAACAGCGACCTGACGCGGATCGACATGGCGCTCGACCGTGTCAATGTATCGGACTTCGACCTCCGCGGGCTTCGCGATGAAACGCTCGCCATCGTCAATTCGGCGACCACCTATGCCGAGACGCTCGGGCCGAAGGTCGATGCGGCGATGGCGCAGGTCAAGGAGCTGTCGCCGATCGAGGGCGCCGACGCCACGGTCTCCGATGCCATCAAGGACAATCTCACCGCCGCCCAGAAGCTGCTCGGTGATCTCTCGGGCAGTCAGAAGCAGGCGCAGGCCATCGCCGCGCATGGCGCCTACACGACGACCCAGATCAATGATCGGCGGCGGCGGCTCTTCACCGGCCGCCTGCTGGAGCGCAATGCCAGCCTGATCGACCCGACCCTCTGGAGCGATGCGGCGAAGGAATTCCCGAACGTCGTCAATCGCGGCAGCGACATCATCACCGGCTGGTTCAACATCCTCCAGGACCGCAATGATCGCGCCGCCGTGGCGGTCGTCCTCGGCGTGCTCGCCGCCATGCTGGCGCTCATCGTTCCCGGTCGGCGTTTCGTCATCCGCCATCTGAGGCTCAGACCCGCGCGGCCAGACGAACGGAGCGGCCGCGAACCCAAGGTGATCGCGGCGGCGACCGTGGTGGCGCTCAACACGCTGGTGCCGGTCGGCGTGCTCATTGGCGGCCACGCCATCCTCAATGCGCTCGACCTCTCGCCAAGCCGCATCGATCAGCTCTTCTGGGGCGTCACCTCCGCCGTCGCGCTGTTCTCGCTCGGCTTTGGCGTCTCGCGCGCGCTGCTTGCGCCGGGCCGGCCGGATCTGCGGCTCGTCGAGATCGAAGAGGCCGCGGCGACGCGGATCTTCAATTTCACGGTCGTGATCGCCGCGATGCAGGGCATGGCGGTCTTCATCGAACGCTTCTCGACCATCGCCTATACCGGCCTGCCGGTGATCATCGCCGCCGACGGCCTGATCTCGACCATATCGGCCATCCTGATCATCCTCACGGTCCGCACCATCAATCATCGCGACCCGGCCGAGGAAGACGATGACGACCCCGCGACCGAGGGACCGATCTTCCGCCGTCTGGCGCTGATCGGCGCCAGCATCATGGCTGCGGTCTCAATCGTCGCCGACCTGATCGGCTATGTCTCGCTCGGCCGGTTCATCACCACGCAGATCGTGTGGATTTCGATCGTCATCGCCCTCCTGGTGCTCCTGATGATGCTGGTCGACCAGCTGACCGCGGCGTGGTTCCGCCGCGAAGGCGTTGTCGGCAGCCGCCTGATCGCCTCGGTCGGCTTCGCCCCGCGTTCGCTGACGCAGGTCGGCGTGTTGTTCAACGGGCTCATACGCGCACTGATGGTCGGCATGGCAATCCTGCTGATCATCGCGCCCTGGGGCGTCGATTCGACGTCGGTGTTCGAGAGCATCCGCCAGCTCTTCTTCGGCTTCCGCATCGGATCGATCTCGATCTCGATCTCGACGATCTTCGCCGGCATCGCGGTCTTCGTCGTCGGCGTCGTCGTGACGCGCGCGCTGCAGGGCTGGCTCGATACCCGCTTCCTGCCGACGACGCGGCTCGATTCGGGTCTCCGGAACTCGATCCGCACCAGCGTCGGCTATATCGGCATGATCACGGCGGCGACGATCGCCTTCGGCTATGCCGGACTCGATCTCTCCAATATCGCCATCGTCGCCGGCGCACTTTCGGTCGGCATCGGCCTCGGCCTGCAGGCGATCGTCAACAACTTCGTCTCCGGCCTCATCTTGCTCGCCGAACGGCCGATCCGCGCCGGCGACTGGATCGCGGTCGGCGCCGAGGAGGGCATCGTCAAGAGGATCAATGTCCGCGCCACCGAGATCGAGACCTTCGACCGCGCAACGTTGATCGTGCCGAATTCGAGCCTCATCACCGGCACGGTCAAGAACATGGTGCTGCGCGACCGCTCGGGACGGATCATCATCCCGGTGACCGTCGCGAAATCCTCGGACCCGGAAAAGGTCCGAAGCGTCCTGATCGCCGCGGCGAAGGCCCATCGGCTCGTGCTCGCCTATCCCGAGCCAAGCGTCCTGTTCAATGCGTTCTCGGCCGCCTCGCTCGACTTCGAGCTGCGCTGCTACCTGTCGGATATCAGCCAGGGCGCACAGGTCCGCTCCGATCTTCGCTTCGAATTCCTCGCCCGCTTCCCGGCCGAGGACATCGCGTTGCCGTGACGACATTGCCGCGCGGCCGCAAATCAGCCAACACTGCCGGCAGAACGGCCCCATCCGCCAAGAAGGTGTTTCGATGAACAGTTTGATCCGGCGCATGGCGCCGATCGCCACGGCCGTGTCGCTGGCGTTTGTGCTCGCCGGTTGCACCAAGACCACGGTGGAAGCGCCGCGCTCGCCGGTCTTCTACGACCGGCTCGATGCCGCAGGGGCAGCAGTCAGTCCTGAAGCCGCCGCCAGCATGATCTCCGGCTATCGCGCCGGCCACGGCCTCGGCCCGGTCGCCGTCGACCCGCTCCTCAACAAGATGGCCGCGGACCAGGCGCGCGCCATGGCCGCTGTCGATCAGGTCGGTCACGACGTCAAGGGCGGCGGCAGCTTCGCGCGGCGCCTGACGGCGTCTGGCTTCGATGCCGGCCTTGCAGTCGAGAATGTCGGCGCCGGCTACCGCACGCTGGCAGAGGCTTTTTCCGGCTGGCGGGATTCGAAGCCCCACAACGCCAATATGCTGAAGCCCGGTGTCACCCGGCTCGGCATCGGCACCGCCTATGCGCCGTCGAGCAAATACAAGGTCTACTGGTCGCTGATCCTCGCCAAGCCGTATGAGCCGCCGCCAGTGTCGAGCGTTCCCTTGCCGGCTGACGGAAGCACCGTGGTTTCGATCGGCGGCTCGGTCGTCGCTAGGTAGCCTCGCGCGCCGTCTCGCCGCAGCGAGGCATATCGTCATACCAATGGGTTGACTGCACTCTCCTTGCCTCCGCTATGCGGGAGCGGGCTGCCTTCTGCAACGTGAAGCAATTCGTCATTGACGGAACGGCCGGACCGCCGCTAGCTAGCAACTCCCGACGCGCGAGCGAACCTTTGCCGCCGATGGAGCCACAGCCTCATCAGCACGCTTGAAATACGATCGGGAGTCGAATTAAAAGAGCCGTGCGACTTGCCCGAGGAACGCCCGGGCTCCAAAGGTCGTACCATTCGGGAGAGAGATATCGTGAAGCTTTATAAAACCGCGATCGCCGCGCTTGCGCTCGGCGTTGTCGCCCTGTCGCCGTCGGCTCATGCCGAGGACAAGGGTCTCGTCGGCGTCCTCATGCCGACCAAGACCTCGCAGCGTTGGATCAATGACGGCGACGCCGTCAAGTCGCAGCTCGAGGCCAAGGGCTACACCGTCGACCTGCAATATGCGCAGGACGATATTCCGAACCAGCTCAGCCAGCTCGAGAACGAGATCACCAAGGGCCCGAAGGCCCTGATCATCGCCTCGATCGACGGCACGACGCTGTCGGACGCCCTGCAGAAGGCTGCTGACGCCGGCGTGGTCGTGGTGGCCTATGACCGCCTGATCAAGAAGACGCCGAATGTCGACTACTACACGACCTTCGACAATTTCGGCGTCGGCGTCATCCAGGCCAACTCGCTCGTCAAGGGCCTGAAGGAGCGCTTCCCCGATACGAAGCCCTGGAACGTCGAGCTCTTCGGCGGTTCGCCGGACGACAACAACGCCTTCTTCTTCTACAACGGCGCCATGTCGGTCCTGCAGCCGCTGATCGATGACGGCTCGATCAAGATCGTGTCCGGCCAGACCGGTATGGACAAGGTCGGCACGCTGCGCTGGCTCGCCGCCACCGCCCAGGCCCGCATGGACAACCTCCTGTCGGCCAACTATTCGGATGGCAAGCGCGTCGACGGCGTGCTTTCGCCCTATGACGGCCTGTCGCGCGGCATCATCGCCTCGCTCCGCGGCGTCGGCTACGGCACCGCCGACCAGCCCTGGCCGATCATCACCGGCCAGGACGCCGAGACCGCTTCGGTCAAGGCGATCATCGCTGGCGAGCAGTATTCGACCGTGTTCAAGGACACGCGCGACCTGGCCAAGTCGACCGTCGAGCTCACCGACACCGTCCTTTCGGGCGGCAAGCCGGCCAATCTCGACACGACCACCTATAACAATGACGTCAAGGTCGTTCCCTCGATCCTGCTGACGCCCCATGAGGTGGACAAGTCGAACTACCAGGCGCTCGTCGTCGACTCGGGCTACATCAAGGCCGACGAACTCAAGTAATATTCGAACGATAAGGAGAGGCTCCGCCAAGGCGGAGCCTCTTCGCTACCTGCCGTTGTTTCAGCCAAATCCCTTCGAATTCGTCTTGCCGGTGCGCCGCGCCGGTCGCTCGCCAGCGATGGCCGTTGCCGGAACCCGTTCCAGCGAGGGAACAGGCGACGCGGGCATGCGCGGGCAACGGATGAAGGTCGAATGAGCGTTGATATCGTGGAAGCGCCGCCTGCCGGCGCAAATGTCCTGTAACCCGGAGAGAGAATCTTGGGTCTGTCAAAGATGATGCTCGGCGCACTGGCGCTCAGCGTAGCTGCCCTGTCGACGGCCGCTCATGCGGAAGACAAGGGAACGATCGGCGTCCTGATGCCGAGCAAGACGATCCAGCGCTGGATCAATGACGGCGACTTCGTCAAGTCGCAGCTCGAGGCGAAGGGCTACACCGTCGACCTCCAGTATGCGCAGGATAACATTCCGAACCAGCTCAGCCAGCTCGAGAACGAGATCACCAAGGGCCCGAAGGGCCTGATCATCGCCTCGATCGACGGCACCACGATGACCGACGCGCTGCAGAAGGCTGCTGACGCCGGTGTGGTCGTCGTGGCCTATGATCGCCTGATCAAGGGCACGCCGAATGTCGATTACTACACGACGTTCGACAATTTCGGCGTCGGCGTCATCCAGGCCAACTCGCTCATCAAGGGCCTGAAGGAACGTTTCCCCGACACGAAGCCCTGGAATGTCGAGCTGTTCGGCGGTTCGCCCGACGATAACAACGCCTTCTTCTTCTACAATGGCGCCATGTCGGTCCTGCAGCCGCTGATCGACAACGGCACCATCAAGATCAAGTCTGGCCAGACCGGCATGGACAAGGTCGGCACGCTGACCTGGCTCGCCGCAACGGCCCAGGCCCGCATGGACAACCTGCTTTCCGCCAATTATTCGGACGGCTCGCGGGTCGACGGCGTTCTTGCGCCGAATGACGGCCTTGCGCGCGGCATCATCGCCTCGCTCCGCGGCGTCGGTTACGGCTCTGCCGACCAGCCCTGGCCGATCATCACCGGCCAGGACGCCGAGACCGCCTCGATCAAGGCGATCATCGCCGGCGAGCAGTATTCGACCGTGTTCAAGGACACGCGCGATCTCGCCAAGTCGACCGTCGACCTGCTGGATACCGTCCTTTCGGGCGGCAAGCCGACCGGCCTCGACACGACCACCTACAACAACGACGTCAAGGTCGTCCCGTCGATCCTGCTGACCCCGGTCGAGGTCGACAAGGCCAACTATGAGAAGCTCGTCGTCGACTCGGGCTACATCAAGCCGGCCGATCTGAAGTAATACTAGAGTGACACGGGAGAGGCCCCGCCAAGGCGGAGCCTCTCCTCATTCAGCGGGCGAAGGGCACAGCTCGTCGCATTCGCAAGCCTGAGCGGGAGCGGCCGTCCATGCCGTCATACATTCTTGAGATGCAGGACATCACCAAGACCTTTCCAGGGGTCAAGGCGCTGTCCAACGTCAATCTTAAGGTCGAGGAAGGCGAGATCCACGCCATCTGCGGCGAGAACGGCGCCGGCAAGTCGACCCTCATGAAGGTGCTCTCGGGCGTCTATCCGAGCGGCGACTATGAAGGCAAGATCATCTATCGCGGCGAGGAATGCCACTTCAAGGGCATCCACGACAGCGAGGAAAAAGGCATCGTCATCATTCACCAGGAATTGGCCCTGGTCCCGATGCTGTCGATCGCCGAGAATATCTTCCTCGGCAACGAACACGCGCATTGGGGTGTCATCAACTGGCACGCCAACGAAACGCGCACACGTCAGCTTCTCGCGAAGGTGGGCCTCAGCGAGGACCCGCAGACGCTGATCACCAATATCGGCACTGGCAAGCAGCAATTGGTGGAAATCGCCAAGGCGCTCAGCAAGGACGTCGAACTCCTGATCCTCGACGAGCCGACGGCGAGCCTGTCGGAGAAGGATAGCCAGGCGCTGCTCGATCTGCTGCTCGAGTTCAAGCGACAGGGCATCACGTCGATCATCATTTCGCACAAGCTGAACGAGATCAATCGCGTCGCCGACCACGTCACCGTCATTCGCGACGGGCGGACGATCGAGACGCTGGATCGATCGCAGATCAGCGAAGACCGGATCATCACCTCGATGGTCGGCCGCTCGCTGGAGGATCGCTATCCGCCGCGCGATCCGAAGATCGGCGAGCCGATCTTCGAAGTGAAGAACTGGTCGGTCTACCATCCGCAGCATCCCGAGCGGCAGGTGATCAAGAATATCGACATCACCGTTCGCAAGGGCGAGGTCGTCGGCATCGCCGGGTTGATGGGCGCAGGCCGCACCGAATTCGCGATGAGCCTGTTCGGCCGCAGCTATGGCCGCAAGATCACCGGCGAGGTCTTCCTGCATGGCAAGGCAATCGACGTTTCGACGGTCGGCAAGGCTGTCGATCGCGGCCTTGCCTATGTCACGGAGGACCGCAAGGTCTTCGGGCTCAACCTGATCGATACGATCAAGAACAACATCACGATCGCCAATCTGCCGGGCGTTTCAAACGTCGGCGTCATCGACGAGTTGAAGGAACTCGACGTTGCCAACGATTACCGGCAAAAGACGAATATCCGTTCGCCAAGCGTGTTCCAGAAGACCGGCAATCTCTCCGGCGGCAACCAGCAGAAGGTCGTGCTGTCGAAGTGGCTGTTCTCCAGCCCGGAAGTGCTCATCCTCGACGAGCCGACGCGCGGCATCGATGTCGGCGCCAAATATGAAATCTACACGATCATCGCGCGCCTCGCAGCCGAGGGCCGCGCGATCATCGTCATCTCGTCCGAAATGCCCGAACTCCTTGGAATCTCCGACCGGATCTACGTGATGAACGAAGGCCGCATGGTTGGAGAAATGGCCGCGAGCGACGCCAGCCAGGAGAAGATCATGCGCGCCATCGTGCGCGGAGAAGGAAAAGCTGCATCATGACCGATACCGCTCCAACACCGCAGACCGGCGTTGCGCAGGATGTGTCCGGCGGGCCGCGGGTCCCCGTCTCGTCGCTGGCGTCCAACCTGCGCGAATACGGGCTCGTGCTGGCGCTGATCGCCATCATGGTGTTCTTCCAGCTGACGACCGGCACCCTGTTCAAGCCGGTCAATCTCAGCAATCTCGTGCAGCAGAACAGCTTCATCATCGTGATGGCGCTCGGCATGCTGCTCGTCATCGTCTCGGGCCATATCGACCTTTCGGTCGGATCGGTCGCCGGTTTCATCGGCGCGCTGGCGGCGATGATGATGGTGATCTGGCCACTCGGCGGATTCCTCGGCAACCCGCTCGTCGTCTCGATCATCTGCCTCGCCATCGGCGGCGCGATCGGTGCGGCGCAGGGCTACTGGATCGCCTACCACCGGATACCGAGCTTCATCGTGACGCTGGCCGGCATGCTCGTCTTCCGCGGCATGTGCCAGGGTCTTCTCGGTGGCGGCTCGTCGGTCGGCCCGCTTCCGGACAGCTTCAAGGCGCTGAGCTCCGGCTTCCTGCCTGAACTTCTCGGCACCTGGACGCTGATTCCCCCGACGGTGAACGCGGCCGGCAAGACGATTTTCGGCAGTGGCGTCACGCTCAACATGACCACGGTCGTGCTCGGGGTCATCGCGGTCCTTGCCTATGCGATCTCTGGTGTCGGCGCCCGCCGGACGCGCGAAAAGCATGGCTACGCGGCCGAGCCCTTCGCGCTCTTCCTCGTCAAGACCGTCGTCATCTCCGCTCTGGCGCTGTTCTTCGTGTACCAGTTCGCCGTCTATCGCGGCTTCCCGATCGTCCTCGTGGTGATGGGAATCCTGGTCGCGATCTTCGTCTTCATCACGCGACACACGACCATTGGCCGCCGTGTCTATGCGATGGGCGGAAACATCAAGGCGGCACAGCTTTCCGGCATCAAGACGGAGCGGCTGACGCTGTATGTGTTCGTCAATATGGGCGTGCTCTCCGCGCTTGGCGGGCTGATCATCGCCGCCCGCCTCGGCCAGGCGGTCCCAGCTGCCGGCCTCGGCAGCGAGCTCGACGTCATCGCGGCAGTGTTCATTGGCGGCGCGTCCGCGATGGGCGGCGTCGGCCAGGTGATCAGCACGGTCGTCGGCGGCTTCATCATGGGCGTCATGAACAACGGCATGTCGATCATGGGCGTCAATGTCGACTGGCAGCAGGTCGTCAAGGGCCTGGTGCTGCTCGGCGCCGTCATCTTCGACGTCTACAACAAGAACAAGGGCTGAGGCCCCTCGCTGAGCCGCGATGGCGGCTCAGCCTCCCTCGGGATCAGGTCTTGCCGGCCTTGCCGTAGTAATAGTTCGCGGCGCGGCCAAACAGGGCCGCGCGCAGCATCCGCCGCATGGCCTCGCCGCGGCGGAGCGGCTCCAGCGGCAGCCGCGCGACGTCGTAGAGTGCCACCTTGGCGCTATCCAGCCAGCGGCTTCGGCCAGGGGCGGGCTGCGGCAGACCGAGCCGGCGCAACACAGCATTCGCGAAATAGAGTTTGTTGAGCCTGAGACCCTCTGGCGTCTTCCAGGTGATGGCCATCGAGATCGACCAGTCGGCGCCGGTCTCGACCCAGTGCGGCCAGGTGTAGGGCAGGAACATGCCGTCGCCCGCCTCGAAGGCGAACACCCGTTCGCGACTCGCGAAGCTGTCCTCAAAGCGATGGTTGCGGTGCTTGCCGGGGAAGGTCTCGAGCTCCTCCTCGTCGAGGATCGACCGGTCGCGGTTGTCGAACACATGCATCGCCTTGTCGCCATGCAGATGCATGAACAGATTGTCTTCATAGTCGAGGTGAAACGGCGTCACGGAATGGGCCGAAGACACGAAGATGAAGCCCATCGGCTCCGTCATCCCGGCGCTCTTGCGATCCCTATGCCCTGACGCACAGGCGGCCTCATCGAGAACCGCCTCGACCAGGCGTCCATATTCGGGAATCGTCTCGACATTTTTCAGGACCATCCAGGCCCCGGCCGTCTCAATCTGGCGCACGATCTCGGCCGGCTCCAGATCGACCGCGGGCGTCTCCTCCGGCTTCTGGTCGACCTTCAGGCGCCCCGAATTATATTCGAGCCGGTCGCGTGGCATCCGCGCGGCGAGCGCTGCCAGCGCATCCAGCTGCAGCAGCGGATGCGCAGCGAGAAAATGGCGGTAGGCAAAGGGTTCGGCAGGAAAGCCATGCGCCATCTTAGCCGGATCGAGCGCGATCAGGCCGGCATCGCATGCCCCCCCCAAAGCCGCGTCGCACGCGGCGGTCGCTGCCGTCATGACATGTCTTTCCTTGCCTTCGCGATCGTCACGACCGCCGGATCAAGGCACGCAGTTCACTACGCGCCCTCAGCTCCGTTTCCGCAAGAAGGACGCCAAGCGCGAAGGCAGCCCCACCGCCACGTGGTCCTATGGTTAAAGTGCCGATCGCCTGACGGTCCGGCCACAGCCGATCGATCATCGGATGATCGGCGCTCGCCAGCGAATCGACGAGCCGCAGCGACGGATCGGCAGCGAACGCCCCCGAGGCCTCGAGCATGACCTGCACGCCGGGCGAGAAGCGCCCGAGGCTTTCGTCATGCGCGATCTTCCACGTCACCAGCGTGCCACCGCTGCGAAAAGACGCCAGCATCGCCGCCGGCCGATCTCCAACAGCAAGCGAATCGATCCGCATCTCGCCGGGTTCCGCCGCCGAGGCAACCGCCCGCACAAAGGCGAGCGCCTCGCTCTTCATCGCCAGAGCCGTGCCGCGCGCACCCTTCCAGCCGCTCTGCTCCAGCGCCAGGAAAGCCTCGAGCATCGGCTGCAGGTCCGGCCCGCCCGTCGTCGCGGAAAAGGCCAGCGGTCCGAGATCGCCGAGCCGCCGCAGCTGGCGGCCGAGTTCCTTGCGTGTCTTTGCCGACAACGCCGCGCGGACGCCACCAGCGAGCAAAGCGGGGCGGAGGACCGCCCGATGATGAGTGCCGAAGACGCGCACGGGCCGGCCAGAGCTTTCGGCATGCCGGCGGAGCGCCTGCGCGGCGACACCATCGAGTGGCAGGTCGGGGAATATCAGGATGCGCCGGCCGGGCCGGTCGCCATCCATTGCGGCAATGAGGTGTACGATCGCCGCATCAGGATCGGCCGGATCGATTAGCGGCGTTCCAAGCGGACCATAAAGATGGGTCCAGACGGAACGGGCCGGGATGAGACGACCGAACCGAATTGGCACCACCGGCGCCAGCGCAATGAGGCGGCCAGCGTCAGTTCTTGGCGCAACCAGGGTCACCGAAGCCGGAGCCAGAGTATGGAGCGCGGACTGAAGGACGGTCGGCGCGAAGAAGGGATTGGCGTCAGGCGACGTATTCGCAAGCGAGCGCCAGGCGGCCAGCAACTCGGCCGGAAGCGCTACCCGAACCGATCTCGCTGAGGGCGATACCCCGGCATTTGCCGCGCCGCGCGGGCTCACCGCGATTCTCCGTCTCGCACGGCGATCGACGATCCCGGCACCAGCACATGCAGGATCGAACAGCGCAGCCGCATCCTCCAGCGCACGGCCGCATAGACGGCGATCGATTCGACCGTCAGCGCCGTCGTCGTCGCGACCGCCGCGCCCTCAAGGCCAAAATGCGGAATCAGCGAATAGTTGAGTCCGAGATTGACGACGAAGGTCGCCGCATAGACCGCGGCGCAGATGCGTTGCTCACCCGCCATCGTGAGAATGCTCTCGGCGGGACCAATCGAGGCGCGGAACAGGAGGCCGATCGAAAAGATGAACAGGAGCCCGTAGCCGGCTGTAAAGCTCGGCCCGAAGAAGGACAGCAGCAATCGTCCTGCGACCAGCAGCACGATCACCGCGCCGACCGAGGGCCAGAAGGTCCAGTGCAGCGAATCCTTCACCACCGCTTCGAAGCGCACGCGGTCTCCCGCGGCATAGTATTGCGAGAAGCGGGGCATCAGCGCTGCGCGGACTGCAAAATAGACAAAATGCACCAGCGCGAGCGTCTTTACCGCCGCGAAATAGACGGCGACCTCTTCGGGAGGGCGCAGCTGGCCAACGATCAGAATGTCGACATTGGTCAAGAGGTTAAAGAAGCCTTCGACCAGGAAGATCGGCAGGGCGATGGTGATCCAGGTCAGCGATCGATACCGCCGGGCCCCGCCAGGTACCACGCGCGCGGTCCGACGTCGGATCGCCAGCATCTGCCAGAGGGCGGTCGCATAGGTCGCGACGATGGCAGTGGCTATCGCCGTCGTGGCGTCCGGTGCCGCGCCGAGCCAAATCGCCCCTCCTGTGAAGGCGATGATCAGGATCGGCCGAACAATGAATGTCGGCCAGAGCGCGAGATCCGGCCAGTTGAAGCCACGGGCGAGTCCATCCTGGATTTCGCCGATCGCTAGCATCGGAATGCAGATCGCAGCGAGATAGAGCGGAACCACGTAATAGCTCTCGACGCGATCGCCGAGCAGCCAGAGACCGAGGATGCCGAGGCCGGCGATAGCCGTGGAACTGGCCATGCCCTGCACGCGGCTGCCGACGATGATGCCCCGTAGCAGTTCGAGCTCGCGCTGTTCGCCATATTCGGGGATGAAGCGGACGATCGCTGTCTGGATGCCGAAGCAGGCGAGGCCGCCGATGATCACCGCGCCGACCCAGACGACGACATAGACGCCATAGTCGAAATCGCCCATCCAGCGGGCGAGCAGGACCTGACTGAGATAGGCAATGAAGGCGCTGACGATGCGCACGAGAAAGGTCGTGACGGCGATGCGCTGCGTGACCGCGCGCTCGTCCTTGCCGGCGATAAGCGCATCGATGCCGGTGGCCAGTTGCCGGAGCGGCTTTTTCACAGTGGACGGCGCCCAGCGCTCGACCAGGCCAGTGAAGGAAAGGCGCAAAGGGAACCGGCTCCTCGTCAACCATGGCCCACCCGCTCGGGATCGGCAGGCGCTGAAATCTCTACAATTTTCTGCTTTAAGAAAGCGTTGGCCGGCCGCTTTGCTGCGGGAGCGACGGGCAACGTCGCTAAGATAGCGTAAAGGAGAGGCTGTGCCAGACGAGATACCGCAGCTCGATGCGATCGGCCTTGCCTGTCCATTGCCGGTCCTCAGAGCGCGCAAGCGGCTTGCGGCGATGCGGCCGGGGGAGCGGCTCGCCGTGCTCGCCAGCGATCCCATGGCGGCGATCGACATCCCGCATCTTTGTCATCAGGACGGTCACGTCCTCCTGGAACGCAGCGATAGCGAGGTGAACGGTCTGCGCATCCTCCGTTTCGTCGTGGAGCGCGGCCCGAACCGCGTCGCCTGATCTCGACCCCCGAAGCTATTGCGCCTAGGTTCGGGCGGAAGCCGGCGCGGCCGGTCAGGACCAGGACAAGCGGACCGTCGCCGACGGTGCGGAGGGGATATGACAAGACGAAAGATCGCCATCATCGGGCTCGGGAAGATCGCGCAGGACCAGCACCTGCCGGTAGTCGACAAGAACCCGGCCTTTGAGCTGGTGGCGGTGACAAGCCAGCGCGGCATCACCCATCGCGGTTTGCCGACCTTCAAGACGCCAGCCGAGATGTACAAGGCGATTCCGGATATCGAGGCGGTCGCGATCTGCACACCGCCGGATGTGCGCCATGCCATCGCCATCGAGGCGCTCGACGCCGGCAAGGATGTGCTTCTCGAAAAGCCGACCGCCGCGACCCTTGCGGAAGCCGCCGATATCGAGGCGCATGCGCGAAAGCGGGGCCGCGTCATCTTCGCCACCTGGCATTCGCAGTATAATCCGGCGGTCGAAGAGGCGAAGTCGATCCTCGCCGGTGCGGGCGTCAAATCGCTCAAGATTTCCTGGCGCGAGGACGTCCGCAAATGGCATCCAGGCCAGGATTGGGTCTGGGAGCCCGGTGGCTTCGGCGTCTTCGATCCCGGCATCAATGCGCTGTCGATCTTCGTCAGGATCCTGCCCGTAACGCCCTTCATCAAAAGCGCCGAACTGACCTATCCGGCCAACCGGCAGACCCCGATCGGCGTCCAGATCGTCTTTTCAAGCACCGATCCGGATGCCCCGGCCCTTGCCGCCGATTTTGACTGGCGCGAGCAGGGCGACGAGAAGTGGCATATCGAGATCGAGTCCAAGGGCGGCCACAAGCTGCGGCTGTTCCGCGGCGGCGCTTCGCTCAGCGTCGACGGCCATGTCACCGTCGAGCAGCCGAGCGAGGAATATGAGCGGATCTATGAGCGCTTCGCCGAGCTGCTGCAGAGCAGGCAAAGCGACTTCGACATCACGCCCCTTCGCCTTGTCGGCGATGCGATGATGATCGGCAAGCGGCTGACCACCGAAGCGTTCGACTGGTAACAAGGCAACCGACACCGTCCTGCGCCGTTGGAGCTTGGCGAGCGGCGCAGGAGGATGGCCATTGCAGTGGAAAACAGGCGCGCAGGCCGCTGCGGCATCGGCGATGATGATGCTGTCCATATCCGCTTTCGCGCCGTTGCCCGCCATCGCGCTGACGCCGGGTGAATTGCTGCAAAAGATCATCCCGCGCAGCGACCAGCCGCAGCCGCACAAGCGCTCGCGCATGAAGGCGGCGCCAAAGCAGGCGCCTGCACCTGCAAAGCCGCCTCTGCCGGCGGCGAAGCCTGACACTGGCACAGCGAGCCCTCAGGCCGAGACGCCGGAGAAAGAGACGAAGCCGACGGCGCCGACGGTCCCACCGATTCCCGAGCCCTCTCCCGTGCCCGAGCCGGCGACAGCCTCTCCGCCGGCTGCCCACGATCAGAAACCGAGCTTTGAGCCGGAGGCGGCGTCGTCGCCGGAGCCAAGCCCGCCGAAGGCTAGGCCCGCCGCGCCGGCCGCCGAGCCGCCGGCATCGGCCGTCATGACTGTCGAGCCCACAATTGCGCCGACCCCGCCCTTGGGCGAGCCCATGCCGCCCGCGGGCACCGTCATTGCTCCCGCCGATGCGCTCGGCACGGTCATCCCACCCGTCCAGCCATCGATTCTGCCGCCGGCCGCGCCCTTGCCGGTAGCTCCCCCGGCAACAGAGCCCGCTGCGCCGCTGCCCGAGGAGAAGCCCGAGGCAGCTAACCAGGGTCCGCCGCGCCCGGAGCCGAACGTCGAAGAACTGGCCGCCTGCCGTGCCAGCCTCGCAAGCCTTGCCGTCGCGGCCGAAGCAGAGCCGCCTTTGGTCGAGGGCGAATGTGGCGCGCCCGATCCGTTCAAGGTGACAGGATTTCAGGCGAATGCGGTGACGCTCGCGCCGGCCGCGACGATCGACTGCGCCGCAACGACGGCCCTGACCCACTGGGTTCTTGAGGATGTTCAACCGGCGGCCAAGGCCGCCTTTGGCGCGCCGGTCACGAAGATCGCGGTTGCCGGGTCATACGGCTGTCGCGGCCGCAACAATGTTCCAGGCGCCCGCCTCTCCGAGCACGCCTTCATGAACGCGATCGACATCAGCGGCTTCACCATCGCCGGCCGTCTGATCACGGTCACGGAAACGGACGGTCAATCGGCCGAAGATGGCGCCTTCATTGCAACGGTCCGCAAAGCCGCCTGCGCACGCTTTACCACCGTGCTCGGCCCCGGTTCAGACCCCGAGCATGCGACGCATCTTCATCTCGATGTGCTGAAGCGTGGCCGGAACGGCGACTATCGGATCTGCGAGTGATGATGGGCGGCTTGGCGGCGATATCGCCGATCTTGTAACGTCCCGCAATGTCCGACGCCCGCCCTCGCCAACGTTCGATCCTCATCACCGGCGCCTCTTCCGGCATCGGCGAGCATGCCGCGATGACGCTGCAGGCGCGTGGCTGGCGCGTCTTCGGGACCGCCCGCAAGGATGACGATCTCGACCGGCTCCGTGTCGCCGGCATCGAGGCACATTTCCTCGACTATGCCGACGAGCCCTCGATCGAGCGCACTGCGGCGGCGGTCCTCGCGGCGACCGGCGGCCAACTCGATGCCCTGTTCAACAACGGCGCCTATGGCCAGGTCGGTGCGGTCGAAGACCTTACCACCGCAGTGCTCCGGCGGCAGTTCGAAGTGAACGTCTTCGGCTGGCATACTCTGACGCGGCTGGTGCTCCCGGCGATGCGGCGGGCCGGCTCTGGGCGGATCGTGCATTGCTCGTCCGTGCTTGGCATCGTCGCCGGCAAGTATCGCGGCGCCTATGTCGGCTCGAAATTCGCGCTGGAGGGACTCGCCGATTCGATGCGGATCGAGCTTGCCGACACCGGCATCCACGTCGTTCTGATCGAACCGGGACCGATCGCCACGCGCTTCACGCAGAATGCGCTCGCCAACTTTCATGCGACCGTCGACATCGCATCCTCCGTCCACCGCGCCGGCTATGAAGGCCAGCTCGCGCGGCTGACAGGTGGACGGAAGCCATCGCGCTTCAAGCTCGGACCGGAAGCCGTGACCGCGGCGCTGATCCATGCGCTTGAAAGCCCCCGACCACGCATCCGCTATCGCGTGACCACGCTGACCAAACTGGCAGCCCTCATGAAACGCCTCCTGCCGGCGCGTTGGCTTGATGCGCTCATCGGACGCAACTCCTGAGAGGAACGAACGCCGCAAACCGGCGTTCAGGTTGCTGGTTCTCTCAATTGGTGTCTTGATGACAACGAGCTTCCCCGGCGCGAGTCCGCCCAAATTGCGCGCGAGTCGATTTCCAATCATCAGTTTGATCGTCTGCCTGCTCGTCTGCTTCGCGGTGGCGGCGATCGGCTCGGCTGCGACGCTGCCGTCGATCCCTGGCTGGTATGAGGGGCTTGCCAAACCCGACTTCAATCCGCCCAACTGGCTGTTCGCTCCGGTCTGGACGATCCTCTATGCGATGATGGCTGTCGCGCTCTGGCGCGTGATCAACAGCGCCGATGGCAGCGCCCGCCGGCGGGCTGTCGGGATTTTTGCCGTTCAGCTCATTCTCAACGCCGCCTGGTCGGTGATCTTCTTCGGGCTGCAATCGATCACGGGCGGGCTCGTCATCATCGTGCTGCTCGACATCGCGATCTTCGCGACGATCGCACAGTTCGGCCGGATCGACCGGCTGGCCGGCTGGCTGCTGGTGCCCTATGTCATCTGGGTCAGCTTCGCCGCTCTGCTCAATCTCGCGATCTTCATCCTGAACTGACCGATTGGTAAGTCCGCGGCGGCGCAGCTAGAGTGGCGCGCGTTGCGCAGGCTGCAATTGGTCGGAGCTTATGAGCACCCTCTTCCACTTCCTTATTCCGATCGCCCTCGCAGCGGTCGTGATCGTGCTGTTGCTCGGTCTCTTCAACATGCTGCGTGGCGGATCACCCAATCGGTCGCAGCAATTGATGCGGCTGCGGGTTCTTCTGCAATTTGTGGCGCTCTGCATCATGATGCTCGCCCTTTATTTCTCCTCACGCTGAGGTCGCCATGGTCGCGCTCAACCGCATCTACACCCGCACCGGCGATGACGGCACCAGCGGCCTCGTCACCGGCGAGCGGAGACCGAAATCGGACCTGCTGTTCGAGTGCATCGGAACGGTGGACGAGGTGAATGCCGCCATCGGCGTCGTGCGCACAGAACTCGAGGCAGAGCCCACCGTCGATGCGATGCTCTCACGCATCCAGAACGACCTGTTCGATCTCGGCGCCGACCTCGCGACACCCGAGGAGAGCCTGAAGCCCGGACGTCCGGCCCTTCGCGTCAGTGACCGCGAAGTCGAGCGCCTCGAAGGGGAAATCGACGAACTGAACGAGGTGCTGGAGCCGCTGCGCTCCTTCGTCCTCCCCGGCGGATCGCGCGCCGCCGCAGCGCTGCATGTCGCGCGGACGGTCGCGCGGCGAGCCGAGCGGCTGGCCGTGGCTCTGGCGGCGAGGGAGCGCGTCAATCCGTCCGCACTGCGATACATTAACCGCCTGTCGGATTTTCTTTTCGTCGCGGCCCGATTCGTGAATGATCGGGGTACAGGCGATGTTCTCTGGGTGCCTGGCAAGAATCGCTGAGCTCTATCGCTGAAGGCGCCCGATGTTCGTTCCGCTGCACGACCAGAATCCGCTGCGCTACATCAAGTTTCCCTGGGCGACGCGCGGCATCGTCGTGCTCAACGTGCTGGTGTTCATGTTCTACCAGCGCGGTGGCAATGCCGACGCCGAAGCCGCGTCGGTCATGGCCTTCGGCCTCATTCCGTCGACGCTGATGGGCATCCATGTCCGCACGCCCGGCATCTTCCACGCGCCGGAATGGATGACCTTCATCACATCCAGCTTCCTGCACGGCGACATCTGGCATCTGGCCGGTAACATGCTGTTCCTCTGGGTCTTCGGCGACAATGTCGAGGACGCGATGGGGCACTGGCGCTTCATCCTGTTCTATTTCCTCTGCGCGATCGGCGGCGGCCTTGCCCATGTCGCCGTCGCACCCGGCTCCGACATGGCGCTGATCGGAGCCTCGGGCTCGGTGGCCGGCGTCATCGCCGCCTATTTCCTGCTGCATCCGCGCGTGAAGATCTGGATCCTGCTGCTGTTCCGTATTCCACTGCGGCTCCGGACCGTCTGGGTGCTCGGCTTCTGGATCCTGCTGCAGCTCTACAATTTCCTGTTCGGCCCGCCCGGCGAAATCTCTTGGGCAGCCCATCTCGGCGGCCTGACCACCGGCGCGGTGCTGATCCTGATGATGCGGCGCCATGGCGTGCCGCTGCTGGCGCGCGAAGAGCCCGAACTCATCACCGCCGAGCCCGTCGTCTGACGGCTGCCGCTGCGTTGACTCGCCGTTTTGCCGCCGATACCGTCCGCGGCCGTTGATAAGGGCAGCCTCGCCCCCCGAACGAGAGCGACATCCGACAATGAAGATTCTGGTGCCCGTCAAGCGGGTCGTCGACCGCAATGTAAAGGTTCGCGTCAAGGCGGATGGCAGCGGCATCGACCTCGCCAACGTCAAGATGGCGATGAACCCCTTCTGCGAAATCGCGGTTGAAGCGGCGCTACGCCTCAAGGAGGCCGGACAGGCGAACGAGGTCGTCGTCGTTTCCGTGGGCAGCGAGAAATCGGCCGAGACGCTGCGCACCGGCCTCGCAATGGGCGCGGATCGCGGCATCCTGATCAAGACCGACGCCGAACGTGTCGAACCGCTCGCTGTCGCCAAGCTGATCAAGGCGCTGATCGCGAGCGAGACGCCCGGCCTCGTCATTCTCGGCAAGCAGGCGATCGACGACGACAGCAACCAGACCGGCCAGATGCTAGCTGCGCTGCTTGGCTGGCCACAGGCGACCTTTGCCTCGAAGATCGAGCTTGGCAGTGACACGATCGAGGTGAGCCGCGAGGTCGATGGCGGCGCCGAGACGCTGAGTCTCGCCATGCCGGCCGTGGTCACCACGGATCTTCGCCTCAACGAACCCCGCTACGCCTCGCTGCCCAACATCATGAAGGCGAAGAAGAAGCCGCTCGACGAGACGACGCCGGAAGCGCTCGGCGTCGATATCGCCCCGCGCCTCGCCGTGCTGAAGACGGTCGAGCCGCCGCGCCGCGCCGGCGGTATCAGGGTCGCCTCGGCCGCCGAGCTCGTGGCTCGGCTCAAGGAAACGGGAGTGCTCTGAGATGACGACGCTGCTGATAGCCGAACATGACGGACAGAGCCTCAACCAGGCAACCGCCAAGGCGTTGACCGCCGCCCGCGCCCTCGGCGCGCCGGTCGATATTCTCGTGGCCGGCTCTGCCGTGCGTCCGATCGCCGAGGAAGCTGCGAAGCTTGAGGGCGTCGCCCGCGTACGCCTCGCCGATGATGCAACGCTCGCGCATGCGCTGGCCGAGCCGCTGTCGGAACTGGTCCTGTCACTCGCCGCGGATTATGACGCGATCGTCGCGCCTGCGACCGCAAATGGCAAGAATCTCCTGCCACGCGTCGCCGCGCTGCTCGACGTCATGCAGGTGTCCGAGGTCACGGCCGTCCTGGCGCCGGATACGTTCGAGCGTCCGATCTACGCCGGCAACGCGATCGAGACCGTTCAGTCGCGCGATCCGGTCCGCGTCCTCACCATCCGCACCGCCGCTTTCCCTCCGACCGAAACAGGCAGCGCCGCGGCACCGATCGAGACCGTCGGCGCCGCCCCGACCCCGCCGCGTTCCCATTTTGTCAGCGAGGCGCTGACGACATCGGAGCGTCCCGAGCTTGCCGGGGCGCGCGTCGTCGTCTCGGGCGGCCGGGCGCTTGGCTCAGCCGAGACCTTCGAGGCCGTCATCGCCCCGCTGGCCGACAGGCTGAAGGCCGCAATCGGTGCCTCGCGCGCTGCGGTCGATGCGGGTTATGCGGGAAATGACCTGCAGGTCGGCCAGACCGGCAAGGTCGTGGCGCCTGACCTTTACATCGCCGTCGGCATTTCCGGCGCGATCCAGCATCTGGCCGGCATGAAGGATTCGAAGGTCATCGTCGCCATCAACAAGGATGGCGAGGCACCGATCTTCCAGGTTGCCGATTATGGGCTGGTCGAGGATCTCTTCACGGCGGTTCCGGCCCTCGTCGCGGCGCTCGGCGACTGAGGCGATGCTGCGGTTTGGCTTAGACGGGGCGGATGCTTTGCTCTAAGCTTTCCGCGAGCCCAGAACTGCCGAAAAAGAGGCGTCCGCCAGGACCATGAACAACGCGATTTCGACCATCGGCGTCATCGGCGCCGGCCAGATGGGCAACGGCATCGCCCATGTCAGCGCGCTTGCCGGCTTCGAGGTCTATGTCCACGACATCGCGGAGGATCGGGTCCGCAAGGGCCTCGCCACGATCGACGGCAACCTCTCGCGCCAGGTCCATTCCGGCCGGATCAGCGAGGAAGACCGCAAGAGCGCGCTGGCCCGTGTCAAGCCGGCGGTGACGGTCGACGCGCTGGCCAGTTGCGACCTCGTCATCGAGGCAGCGACCGAAGACGAGGCGATCAAGAGGAAGATCTTCTCCGGCATCTGCCCGGCGCTTCGGCCCGACGCGATGCTGGCGACCAACACGTCCTCGATTTCGATCACCCGCCTCGCCTCGGCCACGGATCGGCCCGAGCGCTTCATCGGCATTCACTTCATGAATCCGGTGCCGGTGATGCAGCTCGTCGAGCTCATCCGTGGCATCGCAACGGAAGACGAGACCTTTACGGCCGCCAAGACCTTCGTCGCCAAGCTCGGCAAGACGGTGACCGTTTCCGAGGACTTTCCGGGCTTCATCGTCAACCGCATCCTGCTGCCGATGATCAACGAGGCAATCTACGTGCTCTATGAGGGCGTTGGCTCGGTCGAGGCTATCGACGCCGCGATGCGGCTCGGCGCCAACCATCCGATGGGGCCGCTGCAGCTCGCCGATTTCATAGGCCTCGATACCTGCCTGTCGATCATGCAGGTGCTCTATGAGGGCCTCGCCGATTCGAAATACCGGCCCTGCCCGCTGCTGGTAAAATATGTAGAGGCCGGCTGGCTCGGCCGCAAGACCAATCGCGGCTTCTACGACTATCGCGGCGAGCACCCCGTCCCGACGCGGTGAGGGCGCGTCGCCCCCGCGAGGGTGTCCTCGCCGCTCACACGCCTTTTCGTGCCGCCGTAATCAGAGCCTTGGCATCATCCGAGTCCCATTCGGCCGGGCCGGACATCACACCGAGCGCGCAGCCCTTGCCATCGACCAGCACGGTCGTCGGCAGGCCGACCGCCATCGCCTCGCTTTTGAGGCCGGAGAAGATCCGCGTCGTCGGATCGGCATAGAGCGGCAGTGCCTTGACGCCGATCTGTTCGAGAAAGGCCTTCGGCTTGCTGGGGTCCTGCGTGTCGATCGAAACGGGGACGACGGCGAAGTCGGGTCCGACTTCGCTCGCCGCGAGGCGGTCGAGGGCCGGCATTTCCTTGCGGCAGGGCACGCACCATGTCGCCCAGAGATTGAGGAGCACCGTCTTGCCACCAAAATCGGCAAGGCTCGCAGCAGTTCCGTCGCCCTTCTGGAAGGCGAGATGACTGAGCGAGACCGGACGATCGGCGACCTGGAAGCCCGCGACTTCGCCTTTTGCGAGCGGCTTCAGCAGCCCCGCGGCCTTGACGGCCGGCGAACAGTCGCCGCTTGCCAGCGCGCCAACATTGCCATCAGCGCCTCCCCTCACGTATACGACCGCCAATCCCGCAGCGATGCCAGCCACCGCCGCGAGCCCGATCACCAGGGGAAGGCGCATCCTGCCGCCTCTATCAGCCATTCCGGTTCTTTCCTGAGAGAGCGTTCATGAGCAATTCGATGTGGGGCGGCCGCTTCTCGCAGGGACCTTCCGCGATCATGGAAGAGATCAACGCGTCGATCGATTTCGACAAGAAGCTCTACCGCCAGGACATCGCCGGCTCGAAGGCCCATGCGATGATGCTCGCACGCCAGGGAATTATCGGCGCGGACGATGCCGAAAAGATCGTCGCCGGTCTAGACACGATCCTGCGAGAGATCGAGGACGGCAGCTTCACCTTTTCGCGGGCGCTCGAGGACATCCACCTCAATATCGAGTCGCGGCTGAAGGAACTGATCGGCGAGCCCGCCGGCCGGCTGCACACCGCCCGTTCGCGCAACGACCAGGTGGCGACCGACTTCAAGCTGTATGTCCGCGACTGGCTGGACGGCGTCGACGCGGCCCTCGCCGGCCTGCAATCGGCGCTCGCCGACAAGGCCTTTGCTCATGCCGGCCTCGCCATGCCGGGCTTTACGCATCTGCAGAGCGCACAGCCGGTGACTTTCGGCCATCATCTGCTCGCCTATGTCGAAATGCTGGCGCGCGATCGCGGCCGCTTCCGCGATGCCCGCGCGCGGCTGAATGAGAGCCCGCTTGGCGCTGCGGCGCTGGCTGGAACCTCGTTCCCGATCGACCGATTCGATACCGCCGCAGCGCTCGGCTTCGATCGCCCCACTGCCAATTCGCTCGATAGCGTCTCCGACCGCGACTTCGCCATCGAGGCGCTTTCGGTGGCGAGCCTCTGCGCGCTGCATCTCTCGCGCTTCGCCGAGGAGATCGTCATCTGGTCGTCAGCGCAGTTCCGCTTCATCCGCCTTTCGGATCGGTTCACAACCGGCTCCTCGATCATGCCGCAGAAGCGCAATCCCGATGCCGCCGAACTCGTGCGCGCCAAGACGGGCCGCATCATCGGCGCGCAGACGGCGCTGATGATCGTCATGAAGGGCCTGCCGCTCGCCTATCAGAAGGACATGCAGGAAGACAAGGAACAGGCCTTCGACGCTTTTGAAAGCCTGGAGCTTGCGATCGCCGCGACCGACGGGATGGTGCGCGACATGGAACCGGAAGCCGCGACGCTGAAGAAGGCAGCCGGATCCGGCTTTTCGACCGCGACCGACCTTGCCGACTGGCTGGTACGGGCGCTCGGCTTGCCTTTCCGCGAAGCTCACCACGTCACCGGACGCATTGTCGGCCTCGCCGCCAACCAGGGCGTCGAACTCGCCCGCCTGCCGCTCTCGGCCATGCAGGCGGTTCACTCCGCCATCGACGACCGCGTCTATTCCGTGCTCTCCGTCGACAAATCGGTCCGCAGCCGCACCAGCTATGGCGGCACCTCGCCAAAGAATGTCCGCGCGCAGGCGAAGCGCTGGCAGCGGGCGCTGGAGCGCGAGCAGCGCACGAAAAGTTAGGGGTGACGGCCGGCCGCGATCGTCTAAGATCGCCGCGCCCACCTGTCGGCACTCCCCGCCGATCGCGTTAGTTCGACACCGACCTGGAGCTGCCCCTTGGCCGCGCTGACCCGCCTGATCCTCATCGCCTCCGCGCTGGCGCTCGCCGGCTGCGGCGTCAAGGGCGCGCTCGAGCCGCCGCCGGGCGGTCTTCAGGCCAAACAGGCCGAGGAAGCGTCAAAAGCCGGGCAAAAGGTCGATACCTCCGTCCCGCTCGTGCCGGATCGCAAGCTCTGGATCGATCACCTGCTCTGACGCCGCGGTCGCGGCCCGAAGGCCCTTCGGGGTAGACATCCATGAACCATTTCGAATATCGCGACGGCGTCCTCTTCGCGGAGGACGTTCCGGTCGAGGCCATTGCGGCCGCAGTCGGCACGCCTTTCTATTGCTATTCGACGGCGACGCTGGTGCGCCACTATCGCGTCTTCCGCGATGCGCTCGCGGGGCTCGATACGCTGATCTGTTACGCCATGAAGGCGAACTCGAACCAGGCGGTGCTGAAGACGCTGATCCGTGAAGGCGCGGGCATGGATGTCGTCTCGGAAGGCGAACTGCGCCGGGCGCTGGCGGCCGGCTGCGAGCCGGCGAAGATCGTCTTTTCAGGCGTCGCCAAGACGGAACGCGAGATCGCCCTGGCGCTCGATGCCGGCATCCACGGCTTCAATGTCGAGAGCGAGCCCGAACTCGCCCGTATTTCTGAGATCGCAGTCGCCAAGGGCGCCACGGCACGCATCTCGATCCGCATCAACCCCGATGTGGACGCCAAGACGCATGCCAAGATCACGACCGGCAAGGCAGAGAACAAGTTCGGCATTCCCTGGCAGCGCGCCCGCGCCGTCTATGCCGAGGCGGCGCGCCTGCCCGGGCTCAAGGTCTCCGGCGTCGACATGCATATCGGCAGCCAGATCACCGACATGGCGCCCTTCGACGAGGCCTATGGCCTGCTCGCCGAACTGGTGATCCAGCTTCGCGAGGACGGCCACGCGATCGATCATGTCGACGGCGGTGGCGGCCTCGGCATTCCTTACAAGCTCGGCGATCCGCCGCCACCCGATCCCGCGGCTTTCGCGGCGATCGTCAAGAAGAGGCTCGGCAATCTCGGCGCGAAGATCCTGTTCGAACCTGGCCGCATGATCGTCGGCAATGCCGGCATCCTTGTCGCGAGCGTCGTCTATATCAAGGAAGGCTCGTCCAAGACCTTCGTCATCGTCGACGCCGGCATGAACGACCTCATCCGCCCGACCCTCTATGAGGCGCATCACGACATCCAGCCGGTGCGCCTGCCTGCTGCCGGCACGCCGGAGATCATCGCCGATGTCGTCGGCGGCGTCTGCGAGACCGGCGACTATCTGGCGCTCGACCGCACCATGGCGGCGCTCGCGCCGGGCGACCGGATCGCCGTCATGACGGCCGGTGCCTATGGCGCCGTGCAGGGCTCGACCTACAACACCCGCCCGCTCGCCGCCGAAGTGCTCGTCGATGGCGACCAGTTTGCCGTCATCCGGCCGCGCCAGAGCTATGACGCACTGATCGGCATGGATGTAGTCCCGGATTGGCTCGCCTGAGCCGGGCGGCTCGCTTCGGAAAAAAGTGCGGCGCCCTGTCGCGCGCGTAAGCTTCCATTCGTCTAGAGTATGGCGGCCATCGAGCCGCCGCCTCGGCGAAGCGGATCTCGGGAGCGGGCGCCATGACAGTTTCCTATCGTTGGACCATCGTTGGCCTCGGCGCGCTGATGGGATGCGTTGCCATCGGCGCCATGTTCTCGCTGGCGGTGTTCCTCGAGCCAATGGCCGTCGATACCGGCTGGTCGCGGGCCGGCATATCGAGCGCCATGACGCTCAATTTCCTCGTGATGGGCGTCGCGGGCTTTGGCTGGGGCGCCGCGAGCGATCGCTTCGGTCCGCGCATCGTCGTTCTTGCCGGCGCAGTCCTGCTCGGACTTGCCTTGGTGCTGGCAAGCCGAATGCATTCGCTCCTCGCCTTCCAGCTCACCTTCGGCGTCCTGGTCGGTATCTCGGCGAGCGCCTTCTTCGCGCCGATGATCTCGGCGGTCACCGGCTGGTTCGACACCAATCGCAGCCTCGCCGTCTCGCTGGTTTCGGCTGGCATGGGCATGGCGCCGATGACGATCTCGCCCTTCGCCCGCTGGCTGATCACCGATTATGACTGGCGCTTCGCCATGCTGGTCATCGGTATCGGCGCCTGGGTCCTGCTGCTGCCGGCGGCGCTCCTTGTTCGCCGGCCGCCAGCCGTTCCGATGCCGCAGAGCGGAGCCGGCCCGATGGCTGAGCCCGAGATGTCGGCGCGATCAGCGCTTCGCTCGCCGCAGTTCCTGGTGCTCGGGCTCACCTTCTTCGCCTGCTGCGCCGCGCACTCGGGACCGATCTTCCACATGGTCAGCTATGCCATCGTCTGCGGCGTAACGCCGATGGCAGCCGTGAGCATTTACAGCGTCGAGGGCCTGGCCGGGCTCGGCGGCCGCCTGCTGCTCGGCGTCCTCGCCGACCGCATCGGGGTCAAGCCCATCCTGATCGGCGGTCTGGCCGTCCAGGCGCTGGCGATCGCCGCCTATAGCGCCATCGGCGAACTTGGCCAGTTCTATGCGCTGGCGATCATTTTCGGCGCCGCCTATGGCGGGGTGATGCCGCTCTATGCCGTGCTGGCGCGCGACTATTTCGGCCAGCAGAATCTGGGCGCCGTGCTTGGCGCTGCCGGGCTGCTGTCCTCAATCGGCATGGCCCTCGGACCCGTGCTCGGCGGCTGGATCTACGACACGTTCGACGGCTATGCGTGGCTGTTCATCGGCTCCGCGATCGTCGGCCTCGGCGCGGTCGCCATCGCGCTTGCCTTCCCGCCCGTCGGGCAGAAGGCCCTCCAGCCTGCATAGGCTCGGCAATCGACAGGAGACGCAATAATGATCCCCAATGCGATCGAGGTAGTGACGCTGTTCGTCGACGACATCGCGGCCGCCAAACAGTTTTATTGTGATGTGTTCACGACGGAAATCCTCATGGAGGACGACCAGTCAGCGCTGCTCTCGTTCTCCGGCGCAATCGTCAATCTGCTGGCGGCCAGCAACGCGTCGACCCTCGTCGAGCCTCTGCCGGTCGCGCCTGCCAAGGCCGGAACCCGCGCGATGTTCACCGTCCGCGTGGACGATGTCCGGCAGACCTGCGCGAGGCTGACCGAGAAGGGCGTGACGATCCTGAACGGCCCGATCGACCGTCCCTGGGGTCGCCGCACTGCCGCCTTTGCCGATCCTTCAGGCCATGTCTGGGAAGTGGCCGAGGAGATTTGAACGGCGCGCGCCCTTCCCTTCGCCCTCGCATCGCCCCATCTCGCCTGCTAGACTTCCCTTCGGGCGGGCTTTGAGGACGAGTGGAGCGGCCATGACCGAGCCTGCCGGCGACAGGCCCATCATCGACGTCGACGCGGCCAACCAGCAGGGGATTGCCGAGGCAGCGGCGCGGCAGCGCATCGCCGACGCCACGCGGCGCGCCCGCTATGCGCTTGCCTTCGAAACGATCTGGCCAAAGATCGTTCCGCTGCTGACGCTCGCCGGGGTTTTTCTCGTCGCCTCCTGGCTCGGCCTCTGGTCCCTGCTGCCCGATATCGTACGCTTCGGGCTTCTCGGGCTGTTCGCAACTGTCGCGCTGTTCCTGCTCGTCCCGCTCTTGCGGGTCCGCTGGCCGAGCCGCGATGCGGCGATGAACCGTGTCGTGCGGGAGAGCGGCACGCCGCACAGGCCCGCCGCGGCCTTTGCCGACGAACTCGCGCTGCCGACCGAGGATCCGCTGACGCTGGCGCTCTGGCGCGCCCATCGAACGCGCCTGCTTCAGGGTCTCGGACGCCTCAAAGCGGGCTGGCCGTCGCCCGGTATGAATGCGCGCGATCCCTATGCGCTGCGCTATATCGTGCCGCTTTTGCTCGTCGTCGCGTTCATGGCAGCCGGCGCCGACAGGGAGACGCTGATCGCCGATGCGCTACGAGCGGGCGTCACCGCGCCGGCCGAGGCCGCGCCGCGGATCGACGCCTGGGTGACACCGCCGGCCTATACCGCGCGGCCGCCGATCTTCCTGACCGGGGAAGCGGCCCGCCTTGCTGCGATCGACGGGCCGATCACCGTTCCCGAGGGCTCGATCGTCACGATCCGCATGCCTGAAGACGGCACCATGGCCGTCAATGCCGCCACCCTGGACGGCAAGCCCGTGCCGCTGGAGCTGACGCGCACCGAGAGACCGGCATCCACGACGACGGCAGCGCCCGGCCAGACGGTTCAGGGCGAGCGGCGCTTTGCCCTTTCCGAGCCCGGAACCGTCGAGATCGTGCGGAGCGGCACCGCGCTGGCGCGCTGGCAGTTCGCCGTCACGCCGGACAAGCCGCCGACCATCAAGCTGACGCGCGAACCCGGCGCCACAGCCAGCGGCGCGCTCTCGCTCGCCTATGAAGTGTCGGACGATTACGGTGTCGCCTCGGCCAAGGCCGAGATCACCAGCGCCGAGCCGCCGCCAGCAGGCGACGCAGCGCGGCCCCTCGTGGCAGCCCCCGAAGTTCCCCTCGGCCTGCCGCGCCTCAGGATGCGCGAGGGCGCCGGCGAAACGATCCGCGACCTGTCTTCGCATCCCTGGGCCGGCGCCAAGGTGCGCATGGCGCTCGTCGCCACCGACGAAATCGGCCAGACCGGACGCAGCGCGCCGGTCACCTTCGTTCTGCCGGCCCGCAATTTCTCGAATCCGCTGGCGCGCGCCGTGGTCGAGCAGCGGCGGATCCTGGCACTCGACGCCGGCAAGGCAGGCTATGTCGCCAGCGCGCTCGACGCGATCACGCTCGACCCGACCAAGTTCAAGGATGATGGTGTCTATCTCTCGCTGCGCGCGGCCTATCACCGGCTGACCGGCGCGCGCGACGACGAGGACCTCGTCTCGGTCGTCGATTTCCTGTGGCAGATCGCACTCGGTATCGAGGATGGAGACCTCTCGCTGGCGGCGCAGGATCTGCGCGCCGCACAGGAGCGGCTGAAGAACGCCATCGAGAACAACGCCAGCGATCCCGAGATCGACAAGGCGATGCAGGACCTGCGCGAGGCGATGAACCGCTATCTGGAGGCGCTTGCCCGCAACGCCCAGCAGAACCCCCAGAACGGCCGCCAGCAGCCGAACCAGAATGCGCAGACGCTGACGCCTCAGGATCTCAAGAAGCTGATGGACAAGATCGAGAATCTCGCGAAATCAGGTTCGCGCGAGGCGGCGCAGCAGATGCTGTCCGAACTGCAGCAGATGATGGAGAATCTCGAGGCCGGCCGCTCGCAGCAGGCCGGCAAGAGCGGCCCGATGGATCAGGCGCTCGACAAGCTCGGCGACATGATCCGCCGTCAGCAGGAGCTGATGGACAAGACCTTCAAGCTCGATCCGGATACCGATGGCAGCGGCGCAGAACAGCAGCCGATGACGCCCGAGGAGCGCCAGCAGGCGCTCGACGCCCTGCGCCAGGGTCAGCAGGATCTCGCCAAGGCGCTCGAGCAGCTGCAGAAGGACATGCAGGGACAGGGCATGCAGGGCGACGGCAAGCTCGGCCAGGCAGGCCGCGCGATGGACGGCGCAGCGCAGCAGCTGGGCGAAGGCCAGCCGGGCGCGGCGGTCGGCCGCCAGGGCCAGGCCCTGCAGGCGCTGCGCGACGGCGCGCGCGGCCTTGCCGAGCAGATGGCGCGCCAGAACGGGACCGGCACGCGCCAGGGCGCCAATGGTAACCCGTCCGGGCAGGATCCGCTTGGCCGCGAGCGCGAGCGGCAGGGCCGCAACACCGATCTCGGCTCGTCCGTGAAGGTTCCCGACGCGATCGATACCCAGCGAGCTCGCGAGATCCTCGACACGATCCGCAAGCGCCTCGGGGACGCTGCCCGGCCGCTGTTCGAGCGCGACTATCTCGAACGGCTGCTACAGCGCTACTGAGCGGGAATTCTACGCAGCCTCAGTCGTGCGATTGCGGCCCGCGGCGAGCGCGCCGCCGACAGCGGTGCGGATCTCGGCCAGTGAGAACGGCTTCGGCACGACGTCGTGAACGATGAGGTCGAGGCCATCAGCGCGCTCGCGCTGATCGGCGAAGCCCGTCATCAGCAGGATGGTCAATTCCGGAAACTGCGGCGCGACCTCCATAGCGAGCGCGATGCCGTCCATCATCGGCATGCGGATGTCGCTGAGCAGGAGATCGAACGCGCCCGCCTCGGCCTGCAGCCGATCGAGCGCATCGGCACCGTCCTCGGCCGTCGCGATCTGATGACCATCGAGTGAGAGGGCCCGCGCGACGAAAGCGCGGACCGAATCATCGTCTTCCGTGACCAGGATGCGTGCCATGCCGCTTCCCCGCTCCTCTCAATCCTCGACCACACCGACAAAAGGCAATTCGCGGAAGGCATGCGCGGCGTCCATGCCATAGCCGACCACGAAGAGGTCGGGACAGACGAAGCCGACATGATCGGCCTCGAAGGAGACCACGCGCTTGCCGGGCTTTTCGAGCAGCACCGCGACACCGACCCGTGCCGCGCCGCGCTCCTGCATCAACGCGCGGGCGAAGGACAGCGTGCGGCCGGATTCGAGAATGTCGTCGATGAGCAGCACATCGCGGCCGGCGACATCGCTCTCGATATCCTTGACGACGCGCACCTTGCCGCTCGATTCCGTTCCCGCGCCATAGCTCGACAGCGAGATGAACTCGACTTCCGGCGCAAGGCCCGAGGCGTGCAGCGCGCGGATGAGATCGGCGGCGAAAACGAAGCTGCCCTTGAGGATCGAGATGACGAGCAGATTGTCATAGCCGCTCGCCGCGATCTCGGCCGCCAGCTCGCGATTACGCCGGTCGATCGTCTCGATGTCATAGAGAATGCGGATCGAGCGGTCGCGCACGATTGGCATGAGGTTATCCCTTCGTCTCGGGCAGCGCGAAGCTCACCGAGACCTTTCTGGCTGGATCGGGCGGCGTTGCAAGCCGCGTACGGAATTTCTGCGAGGCGCCGGCGTCGAGCCGCCGCTGGTCGGGCTCGGCCTGCCAGCCGCCGACGCGCTCCCCCGCGCCATCGATGAGCACGAGCCGCAGCGGCGGAACATCGACGGCAGCATCGGTCACATTGCGGATCGCGCCTTCGACCACGAGCCCCGCGGCGCCATCGGCGACATCGCGCAGCGTATGGACATCGTCGAAGGCGAGCCCCGTGCGGTTCACGTCGAGACCGATACGTCGGTAGAGACCGGCAAGGCCAGGCGCAGCGGCAACGAGCGGCTTGCGGAGCAACACCGCGCCCCCCGCGACCGCGACCAGCAGAGCAAGCGCGACCAGCGTCCGACCGTCAAAGGCCCGCCACCGTCCCGCCGCTTCAACCTCGATCCGGTTGGCCACGTCCTTGAAGTCCGCTCATAGGGCGCGCTGACTGGCGCCGAGATCAGTTTGAACCCGATTCGCCGGGGCTGCATAGGAGGGCATCGCCCCCTCCGCCGCCCCGTCTTTGCCTTGATCGGATGCCATTTCATCGTCATGAACCACCGGGCGTTCGTAAATCGTTAACGCTGATGTCGGCAAGGTCGCAGCAGAGACAGACGGCGGCGGCAAGGCCCGCCGATCTTCCATCGGCTATCAGGCGGAAACGGGAAAACTGCGGTGATCCGCTTTGAAAATGTCGGCCTGCGCTACGGAATGGGGGCCGAGGTCCTGCGCGATCTCTCCTTCCAGATCGCTCCGCGTTCGTTTCAATTCCTGACCGGCCCGTCCGGGGCCGGCAAATCGACATTGCTGCGCCTCCTGTTCCTGTCGCTCCGGCCGACGCGTGGCCTGATCTCGATCTTCGATCGCGATGTTGCGACACTGCCGAAATCAGATCTGCCGGCCCTGCGCAGGCGCATCGGCGTCGTGTTCCAGGATTTCCGCCTGCTTGATCACCTGACGACGTTCGAGAATGTGGCGCTGCCGCTGCGGGTTCTCGGCCGCGAGGAGGCGACCTACCGCGCCGACGTGATCGAGCTTTTGAAATGGGTCGGCCTCGGCGACCGCGTGCAGGCGCTGCCTCCGATTCTTTCAGGCGGCGAAAAGCAGCGCGCTGCCATTGCGCGGGCGCTGATCGGCCAGCCCGAGATCCTGCTCGCCGATGAGCCGACCGGCAATGTCGACCCGCCGCTCGCCAAGCGGCTGCTGCGCCTCTTCGTCGAACTGAACCGGCTCGGGACATCCGTGGTGATCGCCACCCATGACATCGGGTTGATGAACCAGTTCGACGCCCGCCGCCTCGTCCTCCATGAAGGGCGCCTCTCCGTCTATGAGTGAGACACACCCTCAACGAGAGCTCGCGGCCACCCCGGCCCGCCGGCAGGGCCCGCGCGCCACGCCGCCCGGCCCGATCGTTCCGGCTGGATCGATCGCCGGCCGCTCGCTGACCATCGTTGTGGCGATCATGAGCTTTCTTGCCTGCCTGACGCTCGGCGCGGTGACCCTCGTCCGCGACGCCTCGCTCGACTGGCAGTCGGACATCGTGCGCGAGATCACGATCCAGGTTCGACCGGTCGACGGGATCGACACCGATGCCGAAGCGCAGAAGGCGACCGATCTCGCCACGCGGACACCGGGCGTCGCCAGCGCGCGCCCGCTCTCGGCCTGGGAGAACGCCCAGTTGCTCGAGCCGTGGCTGGGAAGCGGGCTCGACATGAGCGATCTGCCGATCCCGCGGCTCATCGTCGTCGAACTCGCCAATCCCGATGCCGTCGATCTCACCGCGCTCTCGGCCCGCCTGACGAAGGAAATCAAAGGTGCCAGCCTCGACGATCACCGGACCTGGACCGACCGGTTGAAGGCGATGGCCAATGCCACGGTGATCATCGGCTTCTCGATCCTCGCGCTCGTCTTCGTCGCCACCGTGCTCTCCGTCGTATTCGCGACGCGGGGCGCCATGTCCTCGAACCGGGATATCGTCTCTGTGCTGCACTATGTCGGCGCCGAAGCGGGCTTTATCGCGCACGAATTTCAGCGCCATTTCCTCATTCTCGGCCTCAAGGGTGGCCTCTGGGGAGCGGCCGGGGCGACTTTGATGTTTCTGGTGCTGTCGTTCCTGTTCGGACGCTCGATCGCGACGCCGGAGGGCGACCAGGTGTCGGCCCTCTTCGGACGGTTCGCGATCGGCCCGACGGGCTATGTCGGCGCGCTTGGCATCGCGATCCTGATCGCCCTGATGACCGCCATCACCTCGCGGCTCACCGTCTTCCGTCATCTGGCTTCGATCGAATGAGAACCGGACGCGGTTCCAAAACGTTGAGTGAATGCTTGTTGCCAAGATCCGGCTCGATTCTGCTAGCATCATGGAAAGCATGACCGACGCGGCCCGATCTGAAATTGCCGTTACCGGCCGCTCCTCCCCTCGGGGACGGGCGACATATCGCGCGCCTGCGCCTCAAGGCCATCATCGCCTGCTGTCGCCTCGCTTCTTCATTTTTGCCATCCTGTTCCTGCTTGGCCTCATTGCCTTTGATTTCGTTCGCTTTTCCGATGGCGTCGCGCGCCTGGCGGCGCCTTCGGGCATCAAGGCGGAGGGGATCGTGGCGCTGACCGGCGGCACGGCGCGCATCAATGGCGCGCTGGCGCTGCTCGCCGACGGCCGTGGCGAGCGGCTGCTGATATCGGGCGTGAACCCCTCCGTGGGCAGGCGGGAGATCGCCCGCGCCGTCGATGGCGAATCACGCGAAGCCTTCGACCAGAGCGTCGATCTTGGCCATGCAGCCCGCGATACGATCGGCAATGCCGATGAGGCGAAGGCCTGGGCGCGAAAAAACGGCTTCCGCTCGCTGATCGTCGTGACCAGCGACTATCACATGCCCCGCAGCATGATCGAACTCACTGGCGCGATGCCGGATGTGGCACTGATCCCCTATCCGGTCTCGAACCCCAATCTCGACATGGCCCGCTGGTGGCACCACGCCGCTGCCGTCAAGCTTCTCTTGGCCGAATACCTGAAGTATACGCTGGCGCGGGCGCGGCTCGCCGTCGAGTCGCCGTGGGGGACGACGGCCGCCACGGTCGATACGGCGGACGGATCGCGCTGATACGCACCCCCGGCGCCGAAGCAGGATCGTCCGAATGCTGATCGTCCGTTCGTTCCTGTTCCAGATCGTCTTCTACGCGCTCATGGCCGTCATCATCCTGGTGACGCTGCCCTTCTATTTCTTCCTGCCGCACCGCGCCGCCATCTTCGTCGTCAAGACCTGGACCGCCGCGACGATGTGGGCGCTCCGCGTCGTCGCCGGCGTGAACATCGAGATTCGCGGCCGCGAGAGGCTGCCGAAGGGCGCCGCGCTCATTGCGCCGAAGCACCAGTCCGCCTTCGAGACCATGGCTTTGTTTCCGCTGCTGAAGGACCCGGCCTTCGTGATGAAGCGGCAGCTCATGATGATCCCGCTGTTCGGCTGGTACACCTGGAAGGCTGGCATGATCGCCGTCGACCGCGCGGGCGGTTCCAAGGCGCTGCGCAAGCTGGCCGCCGACAGCAAGGCGGCGGCGGCAGAGGGCAGGCAGATCATTCTCTTTCCCGAAGGCACGCGGCGGCCGGTCGGCGCACCGCCCGACTACAAGTTCGGCATCATCCATCTCTATCGCGAGCTCAAGGTGCCGGTGATCCCGATCGCGCTCAATGCCGGGCTCTATTGGCCGCGCCGCAGCTTCATGCGCTATCCCGGCACCATCATCATCGAAGTGCTGGAGCCTATTCCGCCGGGACTCGATTCGAAGACCTTCCTCGCCCGCCTGATCGCAACCATCGAGCCGGCGACGGATCGCCTCGTGGCGGAGGCTGCTTCTGGCGCCCATCCGCCGCCGATCCCCGTTGCCGCAGCGCCGACCGCAGCCGCCAAGGCCTGACGACGGCGATGGCGTCAGACGCTGCGACCGCTCTCGCCTCCGAGCATGCCGGCAAGCCAGATCATCAGTCGATCCTCGATTCCGACCGCCGCGAGATGCTCGGCCGTCGCCAGCACATAGTCGCGGTTGTGCCCGGAAACGCCCGCGCTGTTGCGGACAAGTTCAAGCACCTCCTCGCGGCGGAGCTTGCCCGCATATTGCCGGTGGCTTCGGTCGACGACATAGGTTGTCGCCGCGACCACCGTGCCATCGGCCAGCCGCACCGGCCTGATCACCTCGCGATAGACATTGGTGACGAGTTCACGCTCGCGCAGATAGGTGAGCACGTCGTCGCGATCGGGCTCGGATATGCGAAAGGCAACGCCCCGGCACGAGCCGCCTTTATCGAGCCCCAATACCAGTCCAGGTTTCGCCTCCGTGCCGCGATGGACGAAGGACAGGATGCAGAGCGCCCGATGCTCGCCATGGAGCCGCGCCGGGACGCTTTCGGCATAAGCAAAGCCGGGCCGCCACATCAGCGAGCCATAGCCAAATACCCAGAGATCGGCCATCACCATCGTTCCTGTCCGGAGCTCTTCCGGCCTAGCAGCGGGCGAAGCGAACTTCAACGGAGAGACCTGCCGTGAGCAGCGCTACCGACACGGGGCCAGCGCCCGCGACGCCCGGCAAAGGCCGCCGCCGCTTCCAGATTCTCATTGTCGCCGTCCTTGCCATCGCTGTCCTGTGGACGGGGGGCTGGTTCGGCCTCCGCCACTATGTCGGCGGCAAGCTCGATGTGCTTGAAGCGCGCGCAAGCGCCGAGGGGGCCGTGCTGACCTGCGGCGACCGTTCGATCGGCGGCTTCCCGTTCCGCTTCGACGTGACCTGCATGCCGCTCGCCGCCGCCTGCCCGGCCGAAGCCGTCTCGCTCGCTCTCGCCGGCATCGAGGCCATCGGCATGGCTTATAATCCGAACCGTGCGCTCTTTGCCGCGAAGGGACCGCTTGCGCTGCAGGCTCCCGGCGGCGCGCGGCTCGATGCCAACTGGACCTCGCTGCAATCCAGCATCCGCATGGGACTTGGCGGACTGAAACTTGGCGGATCGGGATTTGGCGGTTTGAGCCGCTATTCGCTGGTCGCCGACGGGTTCGATGCGACGCTGGCGGATCCTTCGCGGCTCGCCGCTCCGATCCCGCTGCGCGCCCACCATGGCGAGTTCCATGTCCTGCCCGATCAGGCCGGGGCCGACATGGTCGACCTGTTCCTGTCGCTCGACCAGTTCACGGCACTGATCCCCGGTCGCCCCGCATTGCCGCCCGTCGATACCGATATCGCCGTCGCCGTTCCGGCCATGCTCGTCACGGCGCATGGTGATCGTGCCGCCGCCTGGGTCGCCTCGGGCAAGCCGGTCCGTATCGACCAGCTCGACACGACGATCGGTGGCGTCGCCTCCTCGATCACCGGCGAGCTTACGCCCGCCGCCGACGGCCTTCTGAACGGCCGCCTGACAGTGCGGCTCGACCAGCTCGATCATCTGCCCGACCTCGTCGAGACGCTGAAGCCCGGCAGCGGCGCCAGGGCACGGCAGATGATCGGGCTCGTCTCGGCGTTGCTGCGCCCCGTCACTGTCGACGGCAAGACCTGGCGCGAGGCGACGGTGACCGTGGCATCGGGCCGCGCGATGCTCGGCTTCATTCCGCTCGGCACGCTGCCGCGCATCGGCCCGGAACCTCTGGTCCAGCCGCCGGCCTCGACGTTCCCCGCGCCGCTGCCCGATACGTCCGAAGCGCCAAAACCTGTGGCGCCCGCGCCAACCCCGCCGGTCGCGTCGGCCGATCCTTCGGCAGTCATCGCCCCTGGCGGCGAGAGTGCCGGCAAACCGCTCAATCCGCAGCCGGGCGTCATGACCACCGCGCCGGTCAAGCGCTGCGCCATCACGTCCTGACGACAAGTCCCAAGAAGCGCCCTCGCCCCTGAGAGACCGCGGCAGGCACCATCCGCTTCACGCCCTTCGCCCCTGACGGACGCCTCTCCGGCGACCCTCGACCCCCGATCGGACTGACGCTTCGGCCCGCCGCGACCGCGCCGAGCACGGCACTTTATTCGTGACTTTTGCAACTTATAGTTGTATATCGGATAGCAGATGACGGCTGCAGCGCAGGCCCGCTCAGACACCCCTGCCAGGCAGCCGGTCATCGACTGAAACCCAATGCGCATACCGACGCCAGCCGCAATCACCGCGGTGGTTGTCGCTCGCCCGAATTTTCAAACGCAACCGGGGGTCTTATGCCTCTTCGAGTCGACCTTTCGATCTGGCGGGGCAACAACGGCCCTGCCCTCATCTGGACCCTGCCCGACGAGGTACCGCTCGCGGACTCAGCCTTCTTCCTGACCGTCGCGGCGGCGGGCACCCTGCTGCTCGCCAGGGACACGACGAGCGGAACGCTCGTCCTCGACGCGGAGGCGCGCCAGCTCCGCCTCGATTATACGACCGCCGAATCCCGGCTGATACCACCCGGCCAGATCGCCGAATATGAGATCGAGCGCCGCAATGCCGGCCTCGAGATCACCGAGCTCTACGGCTTCCTCGCCGGTCTCGGCGGCCTCAACGCCGACGAAGATGCGAGCAACGGCGTTCAGCTCGACTTCTCCAACCCCGACAATTCGAACCTGCAACTCCTGGGATGGATCTGACATGACCGCTTCCGTGACGACCAAGCAGATCAAGGACGCCGCCGGTAACATTTTCCTTCAGCGCGTGCTCGACGCGAGCGGCACCGGCGAGGGCCCCTTCCTGCCGCTGACCGGCCTTATCAATCCCGAGGGTGACGGCCCGGTCGACATCGCTGCTCTCGCTGACGCGATCATCGCTGCGATCGGCGCTGACGCTACCTTGCCGGCTGGCGCGTCGACCGAAGCAACCCTGGCCGACCTCAACGCCGCCATTGGCGGCACATCCGCCTCTGCAGCCGGCGATACAGGCGCTTCGACCAGCAATGGCTTCCTGCGCTATCTCCGCGACAAGCTTGCCGCTGGCATCACGCTGGGCACGAGCGCCGCGACCATCGGCAAGGTCGGAGCACAGGTTGCCGGCGCCGACGTGTCGGCAACCAATCCGCTGCCCGTCGGCTCGGCACAGATCGCGAGCGTGACGGCCACCATTGCCAACGGCGCCAGCCTGTCCAGCGCGGCCGACCTCGGCACGGGCCGGCTCGTCGGCCTGATCATGCCGGCTGCCTGGACGACGGCCTCGATCAGCTTCCAGGCATCTGCTGACGGCACGACCTTCTTCAACCTCCATGACGTCGGCGCGGAACGGACGATCGCGTCGAGCGACGCTGTTGCATCGCATTTCATTGCGCTGTGCCTTGCCGACTGGCTCGGCGTGCGCGCGATCAAGATCCGATCCGGCAGTGCCGATTCTGTCGTCAACCAGTCGGCCGATCGTGTCATCACTCTCGTGACGGCGCGCTGATCCATGTCGACCCTGATGGCAAGAAAGCTGGCGCCGCGGCCGTTCTGGCTGCCGCGCGGCGCGACCGAGCACGCCGATTTCACAAATGGGCTCTACTTCGCCGTCCGGCGCCAGCGGTCAACCTTGGCCGCGTGGCTGGCTGCCAGCGGCCACACCTTCGCCCGCGCATCCGAAGCCAGCTTCGTCGGCGCTGACGGCTTCATCGCCTGGGCGTCCGCCAACGCACCACGCGTCGATTACGATCCGGTCGCCTTGACGCCGTTTGGCCTGTTCCTCGAGGGCTCACGGACAAACCTGCAGCTGCGTTCGTCCGAGATGGATAACGGGTGGAGCGTCTCGGGCATCGCTGTCGTAGCCGATGCGGCGACGGCGCCAGACGGCACGACGACGGCCGATAAGGTCGCCGAGACAGCGGTAACCAACACGCACGCCTGTTACCGAGGCGTATCGATGACAAGTGGCGTCCCCTACGTCCGATCCTGCTTTGCAAAGCAGGCCGAGCGGATCTGGTGCTCGCTCAACTATGACTCGATCTACAAGTGGTTTCGCCTCTCCGATGGCACCATCGGGGCCTCAGGCTCTGGCGTTGCCGCGATCCAGCCAGCGCCGAACGGCTTCTTCAGATGTTCGGTTGTTGTGAGCCCCGGCTCTACGGCCTCTCACCAGATCGGCATTCGAACCTCTACAGGCGATAATGCCGGGTCTTTCCTCGGAATTGCCGGCTCCGGCATCTATGCGTGGGGCTATCAGCTCGAACAGGCAAGTTTCCCGAGTTCGCCGATCCGCACCGCCGGATCGACCGCGACGCGTGCCGCAGACATCTTGTCTCGGACCATTGCGCAGCCGGCCAGTCTCACCCGCGTGTTCAAAGTGCGAACGGCGCCAGGCGTTTCCGGCAATCAGGTCATCTGGTCGATCGGGGATGCCACGAACGGCGCCTTGCTCCGGCGCGCCAGCACCGGCCATATCCTGCTCACCGTCTTCGCCGCCGGCGTCTCCGTCGTCGACCTCGATGCGGGCGGCGTCGGCAGCCTCGGCGTCCATACGGTCGCCATCGCCCTCGACGGCACCAACGCCAGGCTCTGCCTCAATGGCGGCGATATCCTCTCGGCCGCTGCTGCCATGCCCACGCTGACGACGATGATCGAACGGATCGGATCGTCAGCGGCCGGCGAGGAATGGTTCGGCCATATCCAGACGGTCACGGCCTTTGCCGCACTTGGCGACGCGGAGATGATCGCGCGGACAGCGCCGCCGCAATACATCAATGCCCTGATCGGCATCGACAGCTTGAGCGATCCCCGCTCGACGGGCGCGGGTCGCTGGCTCGCCGATATCATGAAGGCCCGCATCGGTACCGCGTCAGCGGGCTGGGTTCCTCTGATCTTCACCTCAGATGCCCGCGTCAACGGCCTCAATTATACCGGTGGGGCGGAGATTTCCCATTCAACCGGTAACGCCGGCGACCCATTCACGCTGGACTTCCAGGGGCACTACTGGTCGGCGCCGAACAGCACGAGTTCTGGCGGATTTTTCACGCCAAAGGAACCTTACGACCAGTGCGACATGATCTATGTCAGCAATCCCGGTGACGGGTCATTCCGCTTCCAGTCGACCGGCAATGGAAGCGCGACGGTCGATGGTGACGCCGCGCCGGCGGCACGGAAACTCAGCGTCGAGTGTTTCACGGCTCCGAATGCAGCAGTGCGATGGGACCAGTTCGAAGACGGTAATCCGAACACGATCGTCGGCGTGAATTTCTCGCGGGCCGGCGCCGGCGGCTTCACTTACAACCCGATGGGCAATGGGGGTTGGAAAGTCCAATGGTTGGCCGAGATCGACGATGCCGCCATGCGGACGATCATCGGCACGATCCGGCCGACGCACTTCCTGTTCAACGGCGGCATGAACGATCGTGTCGACAGGACCGCCGTGCAGTTCGACGCCGATTGCCGCAAGGTCCTCGACAACGTCCGGGCTGCCGCGCCGCGTTGCAAGATCGTCATCATCCAGTCGCTCAATCCAGGCCCGACCGACACGAGCTATTTCGCGTCCTATGTGCCGGTCAAGCAGCAGCTCGCGATCGACTACGCAGCGCAGTATCTCGACGAGCGGACGATCAACGCCAACACGGCCACCTATGCGCTCGCCAGCGCCGCCGGCTACATGCAGGACGGTGTCCACCCGACGCTGGCGTTCAACCGCGACGTGATCGCACCGTGGCTGGCCGACAACGTCGCCTGGTAGACCTCAATCGCCAGATCGCGCGGCCGCATCATGCGGCCGCGCAACCGGCTCTCACGGCTTCGCGTGATCGCGACGGCCGAAATCGGCTTCGGCCGTATCCTGGCCGATCGCGACGATCGAGCGGCGGATCGCGCGCGTCCGGGTGAAGAGATCGAACAGCGTCTCGCCATCGCCATTGCGGATTGCCCGCGTCAACGTCGCGAGATCCTCATTGAAGCGCCCGAGCATCTCCAACACGGCATCCTTGTTGTTCATGAAGATGTCGCGCCACATCACGGGGTCCGACGCCGCAATGCGCGTGAAATCACGGAAACCAGACGCCGAGAATTTCAGGACTTCCGAGCGGATGCCAGCTTCGAGATCGGACGCCGTACCGACGATATTGTAGGCGATGAGATGCGGCAGATGGCTGGTGATCGCGAGCACGAGATCATGGTGCTCGGCCGACATCGTCTCGACATTGGCGCCGAGCGCTCGCCAGAACGCCATCATGCGGGCGACCGCAGCGGGATCGACTTCAGGTGCCGGCGTCAGCACGCACCAGCGGTTGTCGAAGAGTGCCGCGAAGCCGGCATCAGGGCCCGAATATTCCGTGCCGGCAATCGGATGGCCCGGCACGAACGAGACCGTCGGCGGCAGATGCGGCTGCATCGCGCGGACAACCGAGGCCTTGACCGAACCGACATCGGAAACGATCGAGCCAGCCTTGAGATGCGGCCCGATCTCGGCGGCGACCGCGCCGCAGGCGCCAACCGGAACCGAGACGATCACGCAATCGGCCCCCGCGACGGCCTCGGCGGCGGTCGCGAAATAGCGGTCGCCAAGGCGCAGCTCCTCGGCCCGCTTCAAGGTCTCGGGCCGGCGCGTCGACACGACGATCTCGCCGACGACACCGGCGCGGCGAGCGGCCAGCGCAATGGAAGCCCCGATGAGCCCGATACCGACCAGAGTCAGGCGGGGAAAGATGATCTCGGCCATCAGGCGCCACCGATCATGAAAGCCTTGAGAGCGGCGATTGCCGCCTCATTGGCCTCAGCCGAGCCGATGGTCATGCGGAGACTGTCGCCGAGCCCATAGCCGGCGATCCCGCGCAGCACGATCCCATGCTCGAGCAGGAACGGCTCGGCCCTGGCCGCTGTATGGCTCCCCGACTTCGGGAAATGGATCAGCACGAAATTGCCGACGCTCGGCGTCACCTCGAGGCCGATCGCCTCGATGCCCTTGGTGACACGCGGAAGCCATTCCTCGTTATGCGCAACCGAAGCTTCGACATGCGCGTGGTCGTCGAGGGCCGCGATGCCGGCATTGATCGCGGCGGTCGAGACATTGAACGGGCCGCGAATACGGTTGAGCGCGTCGACGACATGCGCCGGGCCATACAGCCAGCCGATGCGGAGCGAGGCCAGGCCGTGGATCTTCGAGAAGGTCCTGGTCATCACGACATTCTGCGTCTGCCCGACCAATTCGATGCCGCTCTCATAATCATTGCGGCGGACATATTCGGCGTAAGCCGCATCGAGCACGAGCAGGACACGCGGCGGCAGTCCGGCATGCAGGCGGCGGATTTCGCTGAACGGCAGATAGGTGCCGGTCGGGTTGTTCGGATTGGCGAGATAGACGATCCGCGTCTTCGCGCTGATGCGATCGAGGATCGCGTCGACATAGGCGGTATAGTTCTTCTCCGGCGCGACGACCGGCACGCCGCCGGCGGCGCGGATGGCGATCGCATAAACGAGAAAGCCATATTCGCTGTGAACCGCTTCGTCGCCAGGCGAGAGATAGGTATGGGCAATGAGGTTCAGCAACTCATCCGAGCCGGCACCGCACACGATGCGCGACGGCAAAATGCCATGCGCCGCGCCGATCGCGTCGCGAAGCTGCGGGGCCGAAGAATCCGGATAGATCTCGAGCCCTTGAGCGCTCACCTTGAACGCGGCAATCGCGGCCGGGCTGGCGCCGAGCGGCGACTCGTTCGCGGCAAGCTTGTAGAAGCGGCCGCCACCGGTCGCCGTGGTGCGGCCAGGATCATAGGCGGCGATGTCGAGAATGCCGGGGCGCGGCTGCGGCCGGTCTGCTCCGGTCTTCGAAGAAGTCATGGCCTTAGGCTCCGGCAACGCTCTGGTAGAGGACGGGATCGACAGCGATGTCGCCGATAGCGATGCCGCGCGAAAGTGCGCCGACCCGCGCGACATCGTCGAAACCGGCATGCGCAGAAAGATTGGCGACAGACGCCGTCGCTGGCAGCGCCACCAGCAGTTCACGGCCCGCCTCGGCCATCACGGTGCCGCTGGCGGCGCGAATGGCTCGGGCCGCCTCCGGGGCAATCGCCGTCACGGCGAACAGCGCAAGATCGGGCGGAGTCGGATCGGCAAGCTCAGGTGCGATGACGACGACCGGCATCTCGGCGGGACGGCCGGCCACGGCAATGAACGGCGCGAGTGCCATGATGCGCGGACCGGCGGGCCGGCCGAGAGCGCGCCACCAGGCGCCCGCGGCGGCGGGCTGCGCCAGCGAGATGAGGCCGAGATCGGTGCCGCTCTCGCGGATATGATTGATGGTGTCGAGCGCGCCTTGCTGGCGATGCAGCGCCACCGTGAAGCCGAACAGGAAGCGTGCGACATCCCGCATCGCATCGCCATGGGCGATCGCAGCTGGACCGCTGGCGCCCGGCGCGCCAGCGTCATAGGCGACATCGAACGGCGCCTGCATGCGCGTGAAGGTCGTGATGATCTCGCGCCAGATATGCTCGACTGTCCAGAGCGGCAGGGCGCCCTCGTGGCGCGCGACGAGGCGGCGCATCATGTCGGCCTCACGGCCGGGCCGGAACGCTGCACCGGGACGGCTGGTGCCCTTGACACGGATGAGCGTGCCGATCGCAGCGCCGCGTTCGATCAGACGCTCATGCATTTCGGCATCGAGCCGATCGATCGTCGCCCGGATCGCGGCAAGCTGGGCCGCGTCCTTCTCGCTCACGGAGGTCGTCGTCTCTGTCGTGGTCATTATCAAGGGAGGGTTCGAGCTGCAGGAAAAGGGCAGCGCTGCGCGCAGCCCGGCAGGGGCCGATTCATAGGCAAGCCCTCCCGCGAAAGCAAAGAAAACATTGACAGGCGAAAGGGTGCGACCCTAGCTAGACGCCCATTCCTAGCGGTCGCGAACCGAACATGGCCTCTTACAGGCAGTCCATTCCCGTCGACGGCGCCAGCCAGGCGCGCAGCGAAGCCGACACACCTTCCAGCCGCGTCATGCGCTTCGGGCTCGACCAGCCGCTCCGGCTCGATTCGGGACAGTTCATCGCGCCGCTGCAGATCGGGTACCAGACCTACGGAACGCTGAATGCCGACCGGTCAAACGCCATTCTCGTCTGCCACGCGCTGACCGGCGACCAGCATGTCGCGAGCGACAATCCCGTCACCGGCAAGCCCGGCTGGTGGGAAACAGTCGTCGGACCCGGCAAGCCGATCGACACCGACCGTTTCTTCGTCATCTGTTCCAATGTCGTCGGCGGCTGCATGGGCTCGACCGGCCCGGCGTCGACAAACCCCGAGACTGGCGAGCCCTATGGCCTCGACCTGCCGCTCATCACGATCCCCGACATGGTGCGAGCGCAGGCGATGCTGGTCGATGCGCTCGGCATCGATCAACTCTTCTGCGTCGCTGGCGGCTCGATGGGCGGTATGCAGGTGCTGCAATGGGCGGTCGCCTATCCGGAACGCGTGTTCACCGCGCTGCCGATCGCCACGGGTCCGCGTCATTCATCGCAGAACATCGCCTTCCACGAGGTTGGCCGGCAGGCGATCATGGCTGATCCGGACTGGCGCGGCGGCCGCTATCTCGCCGAAGGCACCAGCCCGCGCAAGGGTCTCGCGGTCGCGCGGATGGCGGCGCACATCACCTATATGTCCGACGAGGGCCTGCACCGGAAATTCGGCCGCAACCTGCAGGATCGCGACCGCGTCGCCTTCGGCTTCGACGCCGATTTCCAGATCGAATCCTATCTGCGCCACCAGGGCCTCTCCTTCGTCGAGCGTTTCGACGCCAATTCCTATCTCTACGTCACCCGCGCGATGGATTATTTCGACATCGCCGCCGACTATGGCGGACGCCTCGCCAATGCCTTCATGGGCTCGAAGACTCGCTTCTGCATCGTCTCGTTCACCTCGGACTGGCTGTTCCCGACCGTCGAAAGCAAGACCGTGGTCCGCGCGCTGAACGCAAGCGGCGCCAGCGTCTCCTTCGTCGAGATCGAGACCGATCGCGGCCACGACGCCTTCCTGCTCGATGAGCCCGTACTGTTCGCCTCGATCCGCGGCTTTCTCTCGTCGGCTGCCGCCGCGCGCTGGAAATAGGGATCGAGCATGCAGCCCCTTGCCGCCCCCGTTCATGGCGAACTCTCCAAGCGCCTCGATCTTCTCGTCATCTCCGAGCTCGTCGAGCCCGGCAGCCGCGTGCTCGATGTCGGCTGCGGCGACGGCGAGTTGCTGGCGCTGCTCGCTGAAAAGCGCGGCGTTGAAGGCCGCGGCATCGAATTGTCGCAGAGCGGGGTCAACCAGTGCCTCGCGCGCGGCCTCTCGGTGATCCAAGGCAATGCCGACACCGATCTCGTCGATTATCCCGACGACAGCTTCGATTACGTGGTCCTGTCGCAGACGATCCAGGCGACCGTGCATCCAAGGCGCGTGCTCACCGAGATGCTCCGCATCGGCCGCCGAGTCATCGTCTCATTCCCGAATTTTGGCCACTGGACCGTGCGCATGTCGCTCGGCTTCCGCGGCCGCATGCCCGTGACCGAGAACCTGCCCTATAGCTGGTACGATACGCCCAATATCCACTTCTGCACCATCCGCGATTTCGTCCAGCTCTGCCGTGACGTCGAAGCCGACATCGAGCGTGCGGTCGCGCTGGACGTCGGGGGGACCCGGATGACGCTGAATGCACCATGGTGGTTCTGGAATCTGTTCGGTCAGCAGGCCGTGTTCCTGCTCTCGCATCCCGATCGGCCGAAACCCAGCGGCTAGCCCGCTTCGCCGCAGAGGCGTCAGGCGCCACCCTCGCCGGGCCCCATCGCCTGTCGGCGACTGCCGGCCGGGATCAGCGCAGGTGCGAGCACAGACACACGGCGGCTCGAGCGCCGCGCCGGCACGCCCTGATACATGAGCTTCGTCACCTCGACGATCAGGACGCCTGGAAACGCCGGCCACATCACGCGGCCGATCCTGTCCCAGCCCTTGCCGCTTCTGAGGAACAGCCGGCTCGACGAAGGCGGCGCGAACAGCGCGCCCGACCAGCCGATCTCGCTGAACTGCGTCTCGCGCAGCAGCGTCGCGATCTGTCCGCGCGAAAAAGGTCGGCCATAGCCGAAGGGCGTCCGCTCGACGCGTGCCCAGATGCCGCGCCGGTTGGGCACGGCGATGATCAGCCGCCCGCCCGGCACCAGCACGCGCCACAATTCACGCAGGAGATCGCGGACATTGGCGGTCGTTTCCAGACAGTGGATGGCGAGAATGCGGTCGATCGAGGCATCGGTCAGCGGCAGCATGTCTTCATGCACCAGCGTTGCGACATTGCCCCCGTCAGCCGACCAGTTCATCACCCCCTGCGCCGCCGGCATGAAGGCCAGCACCCGCTCGGCGCCCAGTGAGAGTTCCTGGAGATAAGGCGTCGCATAACCGATGCCGAGCACGCGGTCGCCGGTCGCACTCGGCCAATGCGCATGGATGCGCGCCGCGATCAGCCCGCGCGCGACAACGCCGAGCCGCTCAGCGTAAAAGCTGCGCAGATCGACGATATCGGGCGAAATGGTCTGGCCTTCTTCCAAGGCGCCGCGCTCCTCCAGATCGGGACAGCGAGTTTAGGAAGGCTTTCCGCTTGGCGCCAGCCCACCGCAGTTGATAGGGTCCGCCCTCCCCGATGGAGATCGCCATGACCCTCGAAATCGTTCAGTTCCCCTGTCTCAGCGACAATTACGGCGTGCTGCTGCACGACACCGCGTCGGGCCGCACCGCCTCGATCGACGTACCCGAGGCGGCGCCGGTTCTGGCCGCCCTTGCCGAGAAGGGCTGGACGCTCACCGACATCTTCACGACGCATCATCATGTCGATCACGTCCAGGGCAATCTGGAGGTGAAGGCGGCAACCGGCTGCACCATCACCGGCCCGGCCGACGAGGCCGACCGCATTCCTGGCATCGACATCACGGTCAAGGACGGCGACAGCTTCGATTTCGCCGGCCAGACGGTGCGCGTGATCACGACGCCCGGCCATACGCTCGGCCACATCATCTATCATCTGCCCGATGCGAAGCTGGCCTTTGTCGGCGACACGCTGTTCGCGCTCGGATGCGGCCGCGTTCTAGAAGGAACGCTTGAGCAGATGTTCGAATCTGTCGAGAAGGTCGGCGCCCTGCCCTCCGACACGGTCCTCTACTGCGGTCACGAATATACCGAAGCCAATCTCCGCTTCGCGCTGTCGATCGAGCCGGACAATGCCGCGCTTGTGACGCGCGGCGAGGAAATCCGCCGCCTCCGCGCCGCCGGCCAGCCGACATTGCCGACGACGGTAGCCGCCGAGCGCTCGACCAACCCGTTCCTGCGCTCGGATGCCCCATCGGTGCGGGCGGCTGCCGGCCTGCCGGACGGCGAGCCAGCCGAGGTTTTCGCCGCCACCCGCCGCGCCAAGGACGTCTTCAAGGGATGACGACGCTCGCCGGGCTCTCCGCCGATGCGGTGATCGCGCTGCTCGACCTCGCGCCGCATCCGGAAGGCGGGTTCTACCGCCAGACCTTCAAGGACAGCGCGACCTATGATGGCCGACCGGCCTCGACAGCGATCTATTTCCTGCTGAAGGGTGGTGCGCCGTCGCATTGGCATCGCGTCGACGCGATCGAGACCTGGCATTACTACGCGGGCGCGCCGCTGGAGCTCGGCCTCTCCGAAACGGGCGAGACGAGCGAAACGCTGCGCCTCGGCATCGACCTTGCAGCCGGCGAACGGCCGCAGGGCATCGTGCCGAAGGGCTGGTGGCAGGCAGCCGCGAGCCTCGGAGACTGGACGCTGGTCGGCTGCACGGTCGCGCCGGGCTTCCGCTTCGAAGGCTTCGAGCTTGCGCCGCCCGGCTGGGCTCCGAAGGGGTGAAAATGGCGCCTTTCTTGCGGTTTGGTCTGGACTTTCCATCCCGCATCGGCTAGATGCGCGCAACCGTCGCGGCAGCAAGACCGCCGGTGAACCAACTGAAAACAGCGCACCGAAACGCTCGCGCTTCCTGAAAGCGCATCGGCAGGAGTTGAACCCATGACCAATATCATCGACGAGCTCGACAAGGAGCAGATCGAAAAGATCACCGCGCTTCGCGCCGTTCCGGCTTTCGCCCCCGGCGATACCGTGAAGGTCAATGTTAAGGTGGTCGAAGGCACGCGTTCGCGCGTGCAGGCCTATGAAGGCGTCGTGATCGCCCGTTCCGGTGGCGGCCTCAACGAGAACTTCACGGTCCGCAAGATTTCCTATGGCGAGGGTGTCGAGCGCGTCTTCCCGGTCTATTCGCCGCTGATCGACTCGATCGACGTCATCCGTCGCGGCAAGGTCCGCCGCGCGAAGCTCTATTATCTGCGCGATCGCCGCGGCAAGTCTGCCCGCATCGTCGAGAAGACCGAGCCCCGCAAGGAGAAGGCGAAGGTCTGAGACCTTCCGCCCTCCGCATCTGCGGCAGGTTTTTCGAAGGGGCGGTCCCATGGGATCCGCCCCTTTTTTATTGCCGGAGCATCGTCGTGGATCCGTTCAAGCGCAGCAATCGCCAGAATTGGGACGAGCGGGCTGATATTCACGCCCTCGACCGCACGGGCTTCTACGCCGTCGATGCCTTCCTCGCCGGCGCCGACACGCTCTATCCGATCGAAAAGGCCGAGATCGTTGAGGTCGCAGGCCTGAAGCTTGCTCATTTCCAGTGCCATATCGGTATCGATACGTTGTGCCTGGCGCGACGCGGCGCGGTAGCGACCGGCATCGACTTCTCGCCGCGGGCGATCGCCCAGGCGCGCGCCCTGGCCGGCCGCGCCGGCCTTACTGCCGATTTCGTCGAGGGTGAGGTCTATGACGCACCGGCGCTGATCGGCGACGATTTCGATATCGTCTTCACCTCCTGGGGCACGATCACCTGGCTCGACGACATGACCGCCTGGGCCGAGGCGATCGCCGGCGTATTGAAGCCCGGCGGCCGGCTTTATTTCGCCGATACGCATCCGACCGCCATGCAGCATGAAGAGATCGGTGGCGCCCTTCGCGTCCATTACGACTGGCGTTCGGCCAAGGAACGGCCGGAGCGCTTCGCTGCGCCAACCACCTATACCGGCGACGAGACACCGCTCGTCGCCTTCAACACGTTCGAGTGGATGCGCGGCATTTCCGATGTGATCGGTGCTCTGTTGAAGGCCGGGCTCAGCCTCGATTGGCTCCATGAGCACGAGGAACTGCCCTATAGGCTCTTTCCGATGATGATCCCGGCCGGCGGCCGCATGTTCAAGTTACCACCGGGCGTTCCGCGGATGCCGCTCGCCTTCTCGCTCCAGGCGACTCGCACCCGTTGAAGCCCGGCGGATCGCGCGGAAGGATTGTCCTTCGTGCCGGCCGCTGCTATCTAGAACCGTTATGAACGACGCTTGCGCCTCCATGCACTGTCCGACGACCGCGAATTTCGCGTCGATGGACGATCATGCGCGCTTGCCGTGGCGGTTCTTCTCGCGTCTCCAGGCGACCGAGGACCGCGGCCGACTTTGACGGGGCCGCGCGCTGGCCCGAGTCCGGCGCCGATTGCCCCCGATCCAACGCTGCCTCCTTCTTCATCTTCGCTTTGCCAGGAACGACGTCATGACCGCGTCCGATCAGAAACCCCGCACCCTCTATGACAAGATCTGGGATGACCACGTCGTCGAGGAGACCCCCGACGGCACCGCCATCCTCTATATCGACCGTCATCTCGTGCATGAGGTGACGAGCCCGCAGGCCTTCGAAGGCTTGCGCATTGCCGGCCGCAAGGTGCATCAGCCGACGCGCACGCTCGCCGTCGTCGATCACAATGTGCCGACCACCGATCGCTCGAACGGCATCGCCAATCCGGAATCGGCGCTGCAGGTCGCGACGCTGGCCGAAAACGCCGCCGATTTCGGCGTCGAATACTATTCCGAGCGCGACCATCGCCAGGGCATCGTCCATATCGTCGGCCCCGAGCAGGGCTTCACGCTGCCTGGCATGACGATCGTCTGCGGCGACAGCCACACCTCGACCCACGGCGCCTTCGGCGCCCTCGCCCATGGCATCGGCACCTCGGAGGTCGAGCATGTGCTCGCCACGCAGACGCTGCTGCAGCAGAAGGCGAAGAACATGCGCATCACCGTCGACGGGAAGGCTCCCGCCGGCGTGACCGCCAAGGACATCATCCTCGCCATCATCGGCGAGATCGGCACCGCCGGCGGCACCGGCCATGTCATGGAATATGCCGGCGAGGCGATCCGCGACCTCTCGATGGAAGGCCGCATGACCGTCTGCAACATGTCGATCGAGGGCGGCGCACGCGCCGGCCTGATCGCGCCGGACGAGAAGACCTTCGCCTATATCAAGGGCCGGCCGAAATCGCCGTCGGGCGCGGTTCTCGAGCGCGCCTTGCGCTATTGGGAGACGCTCGTTTCCGACGAGGGCGCACATTTCGACAAGGAAATCCGCCTCGACGCTGCCAGCCTGCCGCCGATCGTCACATGGGGCTCCTCGCCCGAGGACGTCGTCTCGATCACCGGCGTCGTGCCCAATCCCGATGACATCGCCGATGAGAACAAGCGCACCTCGAAGTGGCGCGCCCTCGATTATATGGGCCTGAAGCCAGGTACCCGCATGGTCGACATCCCTGTCGAGCGCGTGTTCATCGGCTCTTGCACCAATGGCCGGATCGAGGACCTGCGCGCCGCTGCTGGAATGATCGGCGGCAAGACCGTGCGCGAGGGCGTCAACGCCATGGTCGTGCCGGGGTCAGGCCTCGTAAAGGAACAGGCGGAGGCCGAGGGCCTCGACCTGATCTTCAAGGCAGCCGGCTTCGAATGGCGCGAGCCGGGCTGCTCGATGTGCCTTGCGATGAACGAAGACCGCCTGAAGCCGGGTGAACGCTGCGCCTCGACCTCGAACCGCAATTTCGAGGGCCGGCAGGGCTTCAAGGGCCGGACGCATCTCGTCTCGCCGCAGATGGCGGCAGCGGCGGCCATTGCTGGCCACTTCGTTGACATCCGCGACTGGCATTAATTGGAAGCCGGGACTGGCGCGATGCCGGTCCCGGCACTCCCATTACCAGCCGCGACGAACGACGTGGCAGCGCTCGCCGACCTTGACCTTCGTGACGTGCCACCCGTGATGACCGTGAACCCTCACGGTCCTGAATACCGGGCTGCACACACGGCGCGCGCTATGGTGACGCTGCCAGCCGGGACCGCGCCAGCCGTGATCATAGTGATTGCCGGGGCCGGCGACCTGGATGACGGGCGCGTTGCCGACGGGGGCTGCGGAAGCGGCACCGGCGGTGAGGGCGAGCGAACCGACAGCAAGGGAAACGGCAACGAGAGCGGATTTCAGCATGGTTGGATCTCCTTCGACTCGACGGGATCGGATCGTCCCGCTCGAGAGCCATCAAAGCCGATGGCGGCTGAACCGGACCTGAGGGGACCGTTCAGAAGGCGTTCATATTCATGAGACGCTTCGGATAATCCAACCCGTTGACGGGACAAAGGTTTCATAGAATGGCCTCCTTATCTTTGGAGACGTGGAAAGCGCCCTCGCTCGATGATTTCGAGGTGCTTGGCCGTGCTGCGCTCGCCGGGCTACCACGTGAATTCCTGAGTCTGGCCGGCGACGTCGAGATCCGGGTCGACGATTTTCCCACCGCCGAGGTGCTGGCCGATCTCGAGATCGAATCCGAGTTCGACCTGCTCGGCCTGTTCGTCGGCGTCGGCCTCGCCCATGCCGGCGCCACCACGGTCACCGGCATGATGCCGAACCGCGTCTGGCTCTATCGCCGGCCGATCCTTGATTATTGGGCGGAGCATGACGAGACGCTCGGCGCCATCGTCACGCATGTGCTGATCCATGAGATCGGCCACCATTTTGGCCTCTCCGATGACGACATGGAGGCGATCGAGGAGGCCGCAGACTGACGACGGCCCTCCAAGGGCTGCTGCTTGACCGATGCGCCTTCGCGGCGCATCACCTAACAACCCCGTCTTTCAGGACGATCCGAGGACGACCGCCATGGACAAGTTCACAACGCTGACCGGTGTCGCAGCTCCGCTGCACTTCATCAATATCGACACCGACATGATCATCCCGAAGGACTACCTCAAGACGATCAAGCGCACCGGTCTCGGCAAAGGCCTGTTTGCGGAAATGCGCTATCTCGACGACGGCAGCGAGAACCCGGACTTCGTGCTGAACAAGCCGGCCTATCGCCACGCCTCGATCCTGGTGGCCGGCGACAATTTCGGCTGCGGCTCCTCGCGTGAGCATGCGCCCTGGGCGCTGCTCGACTACGGCATCCGCTGCGTGATCTCGACGTCTTTCGCCGACATCTTCTACAATAACTGCTTCAACAACGGGATCCTGCCGATCCGCGTCGACAAGGAAGACCTCGACAAGCTGTTCGACGATGCCGAGCGCGGCGAGAATTCACGTATCACCATCGATCTCGCGGCGCAGGAAATCCATGGCCCGGACGGCGGCGTCGTCCATTTCGATATCGACGCCGAACGCAAGGAGAAGCTCCTGAACGGTCTTGACGATATCGGCCTCACCATGGTGAAGCAGCCGGAGATCGCGACCTTCGAGGCGGCCGTTGCCGAGGAGCGGCCCTGGGCCTGAACCTTCGGCCACCAGACAAACAGAAACGGCGTCCGGTCTCGCGACCGGGCGCCGTTTTGGTATTCCAACCGAAATACGACTTGGACTTAGTTGATGTCCATGCCGTCCTGCGTGGCCGGATGGGGATCGAACGCGCCGATACCCTGCTGGCCATTGGCGGTCACGCCGACTTCCTGGCCCGGGAGCAGGCCGTAAAGCACGGTGCCGTTGGCGAACTGGAACGACTGGCCGGACTTCAGGGTCAGCGTGCCGGTGGCGGGATTGACCGACTCGACGGTGCCGTTGATCTGCTCGGCGGCGAACGCAGCGGCGCCCGAAGCGAGGAAAGCGAGCGAGGCGGCGGCGATTGCGAACTTGCGCATGATGATACTCCTAGAGATAGAATGTTCTGCGCCCTGGGGCGCTGATGGTTGGGCGGTGTCAGGTCTTAGTTGACGTCGCCATCACGATTGGCCGGATGGGGATCGAACGCGCCGATGCCCTGCTGGCCATTGGCAGTCACGCCGACTTCCTGGCCCGGGAGCAGGCCGTAAAGCACGGTGCCATTCACGAACTGGAACGACTGGCCGGACTTGAGAGTCAGCGTGCCGGCGGCCGGGTTGACCGTCTCGACGGTGCCCTGGAACTGCTCGGCGGCGAAAGCCGTGGCGCCCGAAGCGAGGAAAGCGAGCGAGGCGGCAGCGATTGCGAACTTGCGCATGATAATACTCCTAAGGATTGAATGTTTCTGCGCCCTGGGGCGCTGAATGATTGGGGCGGTGTCAGGTCTTAGTTGACGTCGCCGTCACGATTGGCCGGATGCGGATCGAAGGCACCGATGCCCTGCGAACCGTTGGCCGCCACACCGACTTCCTGGCCCGGGAGCAGGCCGTAAAGCACGGTGCCGTTGACGAACTGGAACGACTGGCCGGACTTGAGGGTCAGCGTGCCGGCGGCCGGGTTGACGGTCTCGACGGTGCCGTTGATCTGTTCGGCGGCGAAGGCCGCGGCGCCCGAAGCGAGGAAGGCGAGCGAGGCGGCGGCGATTGCAAACTTGCGCATAATGATATCCCGTAGTGATTGTTCTGCCGTGACGACGACCGGGGAGCTTCTTACTGCCACCGTTCGTTGCCGGTGAGCCTGATATGGGATTCCCCTCCGGAAGAGCAATTCACGCGATTGTCATTCGAATACCCCTTGAACCCCTCCCCCGCACGTTTGATCGCCGAAGTAGCAATATTACGGAACAATTATCCGATAGAACGGGCATTTTAGGAATGACCGTCCGGTTCGAACCGTCATTGTTCACACTTCTGCACGGAGCTGTTTAGGAAATAGCGACGCTTATGATAAGCCTTCCCTATTGTCCGCGATCCTGCCTCACAATCATGTCAGTCCGTTGCGAACAATCCTCGCGAGGCTGTCAGCCACTGCGCGCTTGAATGGCTTCCAGACGGGCAAGAAGCCGCTTGCCCGCCTCGGCATGCAGCCGTTCGACCATCCGGCCCTCGAAGGCGACAACACCGAGGCCCCGATGCCGCGGCTCATCGAATAGCCCTGCGATGCGGCGGGCTTCCGCGATCGCCGCCAGATCCGGCGCGAAGATGCTGTTGGCGCCTGCGATCTGGCGCGGATGGATGAGGCTCTTGCCATCGAAGCCACAGTCGCGCGCCTGGCGGCACTCGGCCTCAAAGGCCGCCATATCGGTGAGATCGTTGAAGACACCATCAATGACGTCGAGCCCGCCGGCTCGCCCGGCGGCCAGGACATTCATCAGCCACGGCACCATCGGCGCCCGCCCCGGCAGCTGCCGCGCCCCCGTCTCCACGGCGAGGTCGTTGAGCCCGAGTACCAATGCGACAAGCGGATAGGCCGCGTCGCCCGCAAGCGCGATCGAAAGCGGATCGGCGACCGCCCGTGCCGTCTCAATCATCGCCCAGAGCGGCATTATCGCCCCGGGCGCAGCTTCAGCCGCGCTGCGCCGCATGGCGTCGAGATCGGCGGCCGTGGCGATCTTCGGCACCAGCACGCCGTCGGGCCGAGCCGGCAGGATCGCCGCGAGATCCGCCGCACCCAGGCCGTCCGCCGGCCCATTGATCCGCACGACGATCTCCGGTGCATGAGGATGCCGCGGAACGGCCAACAACGCCGCTACCCGAGCCCGGGCCGCCGGCTTTTCAGCCGGCGCGACTGAATCCTCGAGATCGAGGATCACGACGTCGGCGCCGAGCCCCATCGCCTTTTCGAGCGCGCGCGGATTGGCACCCGGCACATAGAGGACGGAGCGGCGCGGGCGGCTGGACGGCATTGTGATGTCCTCGGAAATCGCTGCTGAGCAGGCATGCGGCGCCGCGCGATCGAATCGGCTAGGGTCCACGCCTCAGTTCGAAGGTAGCAACAGATGCCGGTCAGCCCGAAGCCCGCCGTTCTCGTCCTCACATCGGAGGTGGTGCGCGGCGCCGTCGGCGGCCGTGCCGCCGGCTTCGCCCTGGAACGGCTCGGCTTTCCGCTCTGGACCGTTCACACGGTGACACTGCCCTGGCACCCGGGTCATGACCGCGCCAGCCGGATCGTCCCGGACGAACCGTCCTTCACCGCCTTGATCGACGACCTTCTCCGCGCGCCCTGGCTCGCCGAGATCGGCGGCATCCTGACTGGTTATGTCGGATCGGCCAGCCAGCCCGCCGCCATTGCCCGCCTCATCGACGCCGTCAGGAAGACGAACCCCGACGTTCTTTATCTCTGCGATCCGGTGATGGGCGATAACGGCGCGCTGTATGTCCCCGAGGCCAACGCCGCGGCGATCCGCGATCACCTGGTCCCCCGCGCCGATATCCTGACACCCAACCTGACCGAACTCGGCTTCCTCGCCGGCCGGCCGATCGCAAGCCGCAATGAGGCCATCGCAACGGCGCGTGCCCTTGCCGCGCCGCGCGTCGCCGTCACCTCGGCGCTCTCGGGCGGCGGCGAGACGGAGACGCTTCTGGTGACCGCCGACGCAGTCCTCTCGGCCCGTCACACCCTGTTCGATGGCCGCGTGCCGAACGGCACAGGCGACCTTTTCGCCGGATTGATGCTGGCGCGCCTCCTTGACGGCGCCGACGACAGCACCGCACTCAGCCAGACAACAGCAACGCTGGTCGACCTTCTCGCAGCGGCCCGCGCGCTGGGCACTGACGAATTGCCGCTGGCAACGCTGCAGGAACGGCTCGTCACGCCAGAGGCCAGGGTGGTGGTCCGCGCCGATACAACGGCCACGCCGTGACCGGTTGGGTCGCGGGAGTCGATGGCTGCAGGGCCGGTTGGATCGCAATGATGCTGCCGGATACCGGCGCACCGCTGGTGTTCGTCACGCCACGCTTCGCCGATATTCTCGCGCATGAGGCCGAACCGGGGATCATCGCCGTCGATATGCCGATCGGCCTTCCCGACAGCGTCGGACCGGGTGGGCGCGGACCGGAGCGGCTGGTCCGGGCCAAGCTTGGCGAGCGGCAGTCCTCGGTCTTCGCGATTCCGCCGCGCGCCGCTGTGATGGCGAGCGATTTTGCTGCCGCCACCGCCGCATCTCTCGCGGCGTCCATGCCACCCCGTAAGGTGTCACGTCAGGCATTCGGGTTGTTCGCCAAGATACGCGAAATCGATACCCTGATGACGGCCTCGCTGGAAGCGCGGGTCTATGAAAGCCATCCGGAACTGGCCTTCTGGCAGTTGAACGCGCACGCCCCCATGACTCTGCCGAAGAAGGTGCGCGGCAAGTCGAACCCACCGGGTCTTGCCGAGAGACAGGCGTTGCTCGTCCGTCATGGCTATGACGCCGAACTGCTTTCAACCCCGCCACGCGGCGCGGGCCTTGATGATCTGCTGGACGCCGCCGTGCTTGCCCTCATCGCCCGGCGCATTGCGCGCGGCGAGGCCATGTCTTTTCCGGCGGAGCCTGAGCGCGACGCGAAGGGTCTGCGCATGGCGATCTGGGCCTGAGCGGCTGCGACGCGGCTTGACCTTCGCCGCATCGGCGGGACAATGATCTTTGAGAGGCGGTCGCGAGATCGCTCCCCTTTCCAGAGGACAGTCGCAGTACCATGAGCAAAGTGAAGATCACCGCCGGCCCCTACACCTTCTTTGGTGAGTTCGAGGAAGAGGCCGCTCCGAAGACCGTTGCGGTGTTCAAGAAGCTGCTGCCTTATCGCGAGAAGATCATTCATGTTCGCTGGAGCGGCGAAGGCTGCTGGATCCCGCTCGGCGATCTCGATCTCGGGCTCGGCTATGAGAACCACACGTCCTACCCGGCGCCCGGCCAGTTCATCCTCTATCCGGGCGGAATCAGCGAGACCGAGATTCTGCTCGCCTATGGCGGCGTGCATTTCGCTTCGAAGCTCGGCCAGCTCGCCGGCAATCATTTCCTGACCATCACCGAGGGCAAGGAAAACCTGACCGCCCTCGGCAAGGCCACCCTCTGGAAGGGCGCGCAGGACATCCTGTTCGAAGCGGTCGACTGATCGGGCGCGGAAGGCTCGCGCGAACGCGCCAGTCTCGATAGCGGCGCCTTGGCCGATCGAAGGATCGTCCGAAGCGCCGATTCACCACGGGGAGGATGTCATGACCGATGATGCAACGCTGCTCGACGAATTGCTCGAGCAGGAGGAACGGCTCGTATTCGACCGCTTTGACAATGAAACCGCCATTCTGCTGGGCACGCGGATCCTTGAGCGTGCGCGCTCTGCCAAGCAGGCTGTTGTCGTCGACATCTCGCGCGGCGACCAGCGGCTGTTCTATGCCGCGCTCGCCGGAACCAGCCCCGACAATGAGTTCTGGGTTGCCGGCAAGATCGCGGTGGTTAAGCGCTTCGGCCATTCCTCGTTCTATGTCGGCCAGAAGGCCCGCATCCGCGGCGTCGATTTCGCCGACGCCTCGCTGGTCGACAAGCAGCAGTTCCGCGCCCATGGCGGATGCTTCCCGATTATCGTTGCCAATGTCGGCATTGTCGGCACGGCCACCGTATCCGGACTGCCGCAAGCCGAAGATCATGCGCTCGTCGTCGCTGTCATCGAAGAGGTGCTGGCCGAGATCGGGTCCGGCGAGGCGCGCACGGAGGTCTGGACAGCCTGAGCCATCCGCCCTCGCGCGGATTAGGCTCAGGCAAGGCTCATCGGATGCGGATGGTCGCGCAACAGGGCGGCCTTGACCTTCTCCATCGCCCGCCCCTCGATCTGCCGCACGCGCTCCTTGGAAATGCCGAGAGCAACGCCGAGCTCTTCCAGCGTCACCGTCTCCTCGCTCAGCCGGCGCGCCTTCAGGATGCGCGCCTCACGCGGCGACAACACGTCCATCGCCTGGCGCAGCCAGGCTGACCAACGTGCGCCATCGATCGCATCGCCGACGCGCTCGTCGGGCAGCGGTGTATCATCGACCAGGAAATCCTGGCGGTCCGATGCTGCCGACTCTCCATCGCCGACCGGCGCGTTGAGCGAGGCATCCGAGCCGGAGAGCCGCGCATCCATGACGGCGACATCGTCGGTGGAGACGCCGATCGCCAAGGCGATCTGCTGATAGATCTGGCGGCTGTTCCCGGTTTCCCCATTGCGCGCCAGCTTGGCGCGGAGCCGGCGCAGATTGAAGAACAGTGCCTTCTGAGTCGACGAGGTGCCGCCGCGCACGATCGACCAGTTGCGCAGCACGTAGTCCTGAATGGCCGCACGGATCCACCAGGTCGCATAGGTCGAGAAGCGAATTTCGCGTTCAGGCTCGAACCGCGCCGCCGCTTCAAGAAGGCCGACATTGCCCTCCTGGATCAGGTCGCTCATCGGCAATCCGAAATGCCGAAAGCGGGCAGCGAGAGCGATAACGAGCCGCATATGGGCCTGGGTGAGCTGATGCAGCGCCGCCTGGTCGTGCCCATCGCGCCAGAGCACTGCGAGGTCGTGCTCCTGCTCGCGCTCCAGATACGGAGCCTGCATGGCCGCCTTCACGAACTGGCGGCTCGAAAGTGTCGACATGGCCATTCGCTGGGGTTCCCGTTCTCACCACCCGCATTCACAAGGTGATACGGATGGCGGAGGCGAACGGTTGCGTCCGGCTTGCACACATCAGCGTGATCAAGCTCGTGGCCTTGCGAAAACAAGACGCCCGGCCAAAGGAGCCGGGCGCTTGGTCTGCTATTCAGCGATGTGGCCCGAAGACCGCGTCAATTCGGCGCAGCAGCGATCACGCCGCCTCGTCATGCGACTCGTCGCCATCATCCTCCGGCTCGGCCTCGGCAGTGGCCTCGTCGCCCTTGCCGCCACGGCGCGGGCTCTTGGCGAGGTTCTGCTCGATCTGGCGGACGGCCTCGGTCTCGGAAATCTCGCTGACGGCGGCGATCTCCCGCGACATCCGGTCGAGCGCTGCCTCATAGAGCTGGCGCTCCGAGTAGGACTGCTCGGGCTGGCTGTCGGAGCGGAAGAGATCGCGCACCACTTCGGAGATCGAGATCAGATCGCCCGAATTGATCTTCGCCTCATATTCCTGCGCCCGGCGGCTCCACATCGTGCGCTTGACGCGCGCGCGGCCGCGGATCGTCTCCAGCGCCTTCTTGACGGTGGCAGCATCGGAGAGCTTACGCATACCCACGGCCGTCGCCTTGGCGACCGGCACGCGCAGTTTCATCTTGTCCTTCTCGAATGAAATCACGAACAGCTCGAGCTTCATGCCGGCCACTTCCTGTTCCTCGAGACCGACGATCTCGCCGACGCCATGCGCCGGATAGACGATGCGTTCGCTCGTCTTGAAATCGGAACGAAGAGTGGTCTTCTTGATTGCGGCCATACTCGTGTAGACTCCTTGCGGTTACGGTCCCGGCTCGCCAAGCCAAAGGCCGGACATGACGCGCACAGCGCCAGATCCATCGCTCCTGCGTTCCGGGACGGTGCCAGTGCGCGCGAACACCCCGGCGGCGAACCACCCGGATTCGCCTTGCCAACTGTCAGTCGATGGAAAAAATCGTGTGGCGCGTCCAAAGGCCGAGGCTGCGCACGCTTTCAGGTCACGAATAAGCCCGCTGGCGTCGCTCATCGCTGCGCCAGAAGGCCATTGAACTACCGAAAGAGGGAGCTTACCAACAACCAAACACCAACCAGGTGCGGCGACGCCGTGGGTTTTTACCGACTGTGTTGGGTATATATCACAAAAAGCCGGAAAAACAAAGCGTTACAAAGCACGTCCTCGCGATCGCCCGTCTGAGGACGCGCGTCGGACCGCTTGTTGTCGGTTGGAAACGGGCCTGTTCAGTCGCCTTCGCCGGGCTTCGGCGAGAAATGCGTCTCGAACTTGCCGGCAACGCCGTCGAAGCTCGCGGCATCGGCCGGCGGCTCCTTGCGCAGCGTGATATTGGGCCACTTGTCGGCATATTCGGCGTTGATCTTGAGCCATTTGTCGAGGCCCGGCTCGGTATCCGGCTTGATCGCCTCTGCCGGGCATTCGGGCTCGCAGACGCCGCAGTCGATGCACTCGTCCGGATGGATGACGAGCATGTTGTCGCCTTCGTAGAAGCAGTCCACCGGGCAGACTTCGACGCAGTCGGTATATTTGCAGCGAATGCAGTTATCAGTCACGACATAGGGCACGGCAATCTCCTTGCCCGGGCGCGTCAGCCGCAGGCAGTGGCATGGGGTATCCGGTTTGCCGGGAGGGCGCAAGGATCGGAAAACCCGGCAAGCGGCCCCGCGGCGAAATGATCATTCAGTCATCGCCATCGTCCCGAAACACCGTTCCACCCAAGGCCGAGCCTGCGGAATGGAAGGCGTCAATGGCCCGTCTGTCACGCTTCGTGGGCCTTTCGCCGCCCGATGCGGGGCGGATCGGAGCAGGCGGCGTGACGTCCTCATAAAGCTTTTGCGCCTCCGGCGCAGGCCCCCGGCGAACGCCCGGCGCCAGCACCTTGAGCACCCTCACCTGCCGCTCCAACGCGACCGTGAGCACGTCGCCGACCCGGACCAGCCGGCTGGCGCTGTCGATCCGGTCGCGATTGACGCGGACGGCGCCCGACAGCACCAGCTTCTGTGCCGTCGTGCGCGTCTTGGCGAGGCGCGCGAACCACAGCCACTTGTCGATGCGCTGGGGGCCCGCCTCCTCGCTCATCGTCGCGCGGCCGCCGTCAGCTGCCGCGCTTCTTCGCCTCGAGATCGGCCTTCAGGGCGGCCAATGCGGCGAAGGGCGAATTCGGATCGATCGGCCGTTCGCGGCGCGGCTCCTCGCGGCGCGGCTGCGGCGCCCCGCCATGCTTGCGCTGGTCAGGACGGTCCTGATGACGACGATCGGGACGCTCGCCATCGGCATGCGCTGGGCGATCATGCGGACGGCCCGGCCGGTCAGGACGCGGGCCGCGCTCATCGCGGCGGCCCGGCTTGCCCTCGCCGCCCTGCGGCGGCCGGCTCTGGCCCGGACGATCCTGCTGCGGGCGGCCATGACGCCGGCCCTCATCACGGCGACCCTCGCGGGCTTCAGCCGGGGCAGCGTCCGCGCCTTCCTGCGGTGCACCGCGGTGGCGGCCGCTGCCACGACGTTCGCCCTGCTCGCGCGGCGGACGGCGATCAAAGCGGCCCGGCCGCCAGATCTCGATCATCTCGGGCTCGGCCGGCTCGGCCGATACCGCCGGTTCGGCAGCCGCGGCAGGCTCCGTAGCGGGCTCCGCCTCGGCAGCCACAGGTTCAGCAACCTCGTCGACAGCGACAGGCTCGGCGTCGGAAGCGGCCTCAAACGTCTCCGCTTCGCCGTCAGCCGCAACGTCATCCGATGTTGCCTCGGCGACTTCCACCTGAGGCTCAGGCGATGCCGCTTCAACAGCCTCGGGAGCCTCATCAGGAGCAACGGCCGTTTCCAGCGCAAGCGATGCCTCGGCCTCGGCGCCCGATGCCTCGCCCTCTGTGACCTCGGCAACGGCGTCCTCAGTCGCGGGCTCGGCAACAGCAACGACAGCGTCAGGCGTTTCAGCCGCGACAGGCGCAACCGGCTTCGGCGGGGCCGGACGACGATCGAGGCGGTAACCGAGCGATTTCAGCACGCCGGCGAAATCTTCGCCCGAGCAACCGAGCAGCGACATCATCGACACGGTCACGGTGAAACCGTTGCCATCGACCGCGCCTTCCGGCGGGACGAGATTGTCGGAGGTCGGCTTCCAGGCGATCAGCGGGCGAATGATGTCGGCCAGCCGCTCCAGGATATCGAGCCGCACGGCGCGATTGCCGGCGATGCGATAGCCGACGACGCGGTAAAGCTGTCGCGCAAAAGTCGGGTCGACGAGGATCGTCGTGCGGCCCGAAGCGGAGAGCTGCGGCAGCTCGGCGAGACCTGGCGTATCGAGACCCTGGTTCTTGAGCGCCCAGAGCAGCGCGTTGAGCGCGCTCGGCGCCGGCTTCAGCAGCGCCGGGACATAGACATGGTAGGCGCCGAACCGGACGCCGAGCTTCCTGAGCCCGGCACGCGATTCCTGATCGAGCGCCTTCAACTCGTCGGCAAGCTCCGAACGGTCGAGCACGCCCTGTCCCTCGACGAGGCGGAACGCGATGCCGCGCGCGGCCGCCGTCAGCTCGGCGCCGGCGAGAAGATCGAACAGCGGCTTCAGCAGCGTCTCGACATGGCTCTTCAGCCAGAGATCGACGCGATCCTGCACACGCTCGCGCGACGGGCCGGTAAGCCCGTCATCGGCAAGCAGCACGAGGCGCGGCTTCAGCGCGTCATCGGTGGAGACGATCTTGGCAACCGGCGCGCCGAGCCAGCGCAGCGTGCCATCGACCGAGAGCACCAGTTCGGGATTGGGCGCACGGCCGAGTTTCTCGGCCCGCCTTTCAAGTTCGCCGGCAAGGGCCTTGTGGGCCACCGCTGCAATCGCCTTGGCGTCCGGGCCGTCGGCCTTGGGATCGGGCGTGAAGCGGAAACCCTGCAGGCTGCCGACATGCTGTCCCTCGACCAGCACGTCGCCGGAGGTTGTGATTTCTGCTTCGAGCATCGCGTTTTCTCTTAGCCGCTTCATGAGAACGCTGGTGCGCCGATCGACGAAACGCTGGGTCAGCCTCTCGTGGAGCGCGTCGGAAAGACGATCCTCTATCGCGCGCGTGCGCTCCTGCCAATGGCGAGGATCACGAAGCCAGTTCGAACGGTTCGCCGCGAAGGTCCATGTTCGGATATGCGCGATGCGATTGGCAAGCGTATCGATGTCGCCATCCGTCCGGTCAGCGAACGCACATTGCCGGTCAAACCAGTCATCCGCAATAGCCCCGTCGCGTGCGACGAAGCGGAAGATCTCGCTGACAAGCTCGGCATGATTGGCCGGAGCAATGCGGCGATAATCGGGAATTTGGCATATATCCCAAAGGAGTTGCACCCGTTCGCGCGAAGTTGCGAGGTCCTTGACGTCGGCGTCGCGGCCGACGCGATCGAGCACAGTCACGTCGACCGAAGGCGGCGCCTTCGACAGCCCCTCAATGCCGGGCGCGCGATCGAGGCTTGCCCGCAGCGTCTCGAGCGAACGAAAATCGAGCGCACGGTTGCGCCATTGCAACGTCCGCACCGATTGAAAATGATGATTCTCCAGCGCCTCGACGAGATCGTCATCGAGCGGATCGACCTGTCCGGTGACGCCGAATGTGCCATCGCGGGTGTGCCGGCCGGCCCTTCCGGCGATCTGGCCGAACTCGGATGCGGTGAGTCGGCGATACTGATAGCCGTCGAATTTACGCTCCTGCGCAAAGGCGACATGGTCGACATCGAGATTGAGCCCCATGCCGATCGCATCGGTCGCCACCAGGAATTCGACGTCGCCGGACTGGAACAGCTCGACCTGCGCATTGCGCGTGCGCGGCGAGAGCGAACCGAGCACGACGGCGGCGCCGCCGCGCTGGCGGCGGATCAGCTCCGCCACCGCATAGACCTCGTCGGACGAGAACGCGACGATCGCTGAACGGCGCGGCAGCCGCGTGATCTTTTTCGAGCCGGCATAAGTCAGCATCGACATGCGCGGCCGCGTGACGATCGTGACGCCGGGCAGTAACTTCTCGATGATGCCGCGCATGGTCCCCGCGCCGAGCAGCAGCGTCTCGTCGCGTCCGCGGAGATTCAGGATGCGATCCGTGAAGACGTGACCGCGCTCCAGATCGCCGGCGAGCTGGATTTCGTCGATCGCCAGGAAAGACGCATCGGTCTGGGACGGAAGGGCTTCGACAGTACAGACGCGATAGCGGGGATGGGCCGGGATGATTTTCTCTTCGCCCGTGATCAGCGCCACCGCCTCGGTGCCGACACGCGCCGCGACGCGGCCATAGACCTCGCGCGCCAGGAGGCGCAGCGGCAGCCCGATGACACCACTCGAGTGAGCGAGCATCCGCTCGATGGCAAAATGCGTCTTGCCCGTATTGGTGGGCCCGAGCACGGCCGTCACGCCGCGACCGCCAGCTCCCGCGCCGGCACCGGGCGTTCTGTTCGAATCCGTCATCGCTTGGGCTGTCTCACCTCGGCGGATCTTGAAGGCCGGGACACCTTGTGCAAAGCGCGCCCAGATCGGAAACAGGAACGTCCTGCGAACAAAGCCGGCCCGAATCGCTGACTCGCGCGCTGTCCCGTTCTGTTCTTCTGACTATATGGTGTGCCGGCCCGCTCGATCCACCAGCGCGTTTCAGGAGAGGCCGAAAATCCGGTCGACACTGCAGGTTCGACGCTCGTTAATCAGGCCTGAACGTCGAAGCGACAATGGGAGGCGTCGGCCTTAACCTTTGCGCCGAACGGCGAACGGAGCATGGACGAATCGGATGGAACCCGGTGTTCGCCTTCCGTTTCACCCAGATATGGTGCCCGACCAGAGACCAGACACACCTGAAGCGTCGAAGCGGGCGGGGCCAATCAACAGGACGGCCCTGATCGTTATCATTTTCAGCAAATTGAGCGCATTTTTGTCCCGCTGTGAGACAGGCGCGTCAGTTGGCGGCAGCGGCCCGCTGGTCTCGACCGGTGCTGGCGAAGCGCGATGCATGGATGGTCAGCACGCCGGCCTCGGTGCCGATCTGCATGCGATAGGGCAGCATCAGGCCGATGTCCTCGGCCGGTGCCAGCCAGACTTCGAGATTCGTGTTGGCTTCCATGAACTTCACCTGCTCGCGGCTTGGCCGGTGGCCGGCAACCGGCACATAGCGCGCGCCGCAGACATAGACGGTGCCCGAATAAGAGCCGCCCTCGCCCTTCACCTCGGCCGTCGACTTGTAGAACAGGCGGATATCGAACCGCTGCCAGCCATCAAAGACCGGAATCGTGCGGTTGCAGGCGCGCGCCATGTCGCCCTTGTAGAGCGGGGCGATCATCGCCGACAGCGGGTCGACGATCTTGTGCTTGTGCTGCGGCAGCAAGGGCACGCGATCGGCCTTGATCGGCAACGGCGGCAACGCCGCGACGGAGACGATCGTGCCGGAGCGCATGCGCATGTCGACGACGCTCGAGGTCTGGCCGCTTTCCGTGGTGTCGAGATAATAGTCCTTCGGCAGAACCGTGGCGCCGGCGATCTGGCCGCTGCTCTTCAGAAGGCCTGTCCCGTCCGAAACGAGGCGGCTGAGGCCGCTGGTCGTACCGCGGATCGTCATCGTATAGGTGCTGCGCTCGACAATGGCGTCCAGCTTGAAGCGGCCGATGGTGATGCCGTTGAGGCCCATCGTGTAGCTGGCCTCGACCTGACCGCTGCGCACGACCGCCGTCGGCGCGCGCGCTGCCGCGGGGAAGCTGCCGATCATCGCGACCAGCACCAGCGCCGGCCGCAGCATCTTGACCATACGGCTCGGGATCATGGCTCACTCCTCATCCGGACCGCGCGGGCACATCGCGGCCGTTTCCTGCTCTCATGATTTCATTAACCATGATGCGGCTCGTTTCTGACTAAAGTGTTAGCTTCAGGCGCGACATCGTCATTTTGCAGCCTGCATCGCCCTCAGGTGAGGCGCCGCAGCGAGGCTGTGCTTGACGTGTCGGGCTGCGGTGACTATGAGAAGCGCCACTTATCCAGAATATGGGCCGTGATGACTGCCGAGGCCGGCGCGCGCGGCGGAAGAGAAGGATCTTTGTTATGTCCCGTGTCTGCGAATTGACCGGCAAGGCGGTGATGACCGGCAATACCGTCAGCCATGCCAACAACAAGAGCCGTCGCCGCTATCTGCCGAACCTCGTCAACGTGACGCTGATCAGCGACGCGCTCGGCCAGAGCTTCAAGCTGCGCGTCAGCGCCTATGGCCTGCGTTCGGTCGAGCATCGCGGCGGTCTCGACGCCTTCCTCGCCAAGGCTGATGCCAGCGAGCTTTCGGCGAAGGCGCAGCTCCTGAAGCGCCAGATCGCCAAGAAGTCGGCCGCGACGGAAGCAGCCGCCGCCTGATCGCCAGGCGACCCGGAATATCGAACAGGCCGCCTCCGGGCGGCCTTTTCATTTCTTGAGAGGCGTCACTCGGCCGCGACAACCGCCGGGTCGATCCACACGAATTCAAGCAGCAACGTCCGCTGGAAAGCGTTGAGGTTGTTGTCGGACACGATCGTCACGCGCGTCCTGCCGTCCGGATCGGTGGAAACAGCCAGGCCTTCCATATTGTCGATCTGCTCGGACATGGCGGCCTCGAGCGCCACCGGCCCGTCCAGCACCGCGCCAGGGCGGATCGCGTCGCCCGGGATGCGGCGCAGCCGCATATTGACGCCCACGGGCAACGCCGTGACCTTCCGCTCCAGGAGCAGCAGGTCGCCATTTCGCATGAAGGCGCCGTCGGTGACGTCGTAGTCGTCGCTGCGAACGATCGAGAAGGCGCCGGCAAGTTTGCCGCGCACGACAAAGGCGCGATGATTGCCATCGGCATCGAGCGAGCGCTCGGACACCAGCACCGGAATGCCGGCAAGCGGGCTGCCTGGCGGCCCCACCGCCACCGTCTCCAGCCCCTGATTGGCGACAAAGCCGCGCGCGGCGCGCGGCATCGGCACGATCTCGGCCCGCGCGGACGCTGGATCAGCGGTGAAGACGTAGAATCTCAGATCGTTGCTCTGCTCGAAGGTCACATAGGCGCCGCGGCCGGAGGGCGCGAACCGCACCGATTCGGCATCCGCGCGGCTACGACGCAGCAGCGGGCGGCCGCGCGGATCGCGCATCGTCCCCCACGCCGTACTCTCGACACCCGTCAAGCGGCCGGCGTCGCGCCTCAGGCGCCCGGAAAACCACTGGCCGAGGTCGGAGACGGCGAGGAAATCCATCCCATTGGGGCGGAGGTCAAAGCCCGAAAGTCCGCCGAAGCGTTTCATTGGCGAGGACAGGACGAGCCCGCCGCGAAATTCGAACTCGCCGAACCGCGTTTCCGAACCAAATCGCCCGAAAGCGTCGATCGGCTCGGCGTGAACCTCTATCGGCGCCATCCCGGCCTGCGGCCGGCTCGCCGCATCGGCGGGGGCGAGAGGCAATAGCGCCGCGAGAACAAGCCAAGCAAGCCTGTGCCTCACCCGGCACGCCTCCGCCGTTGCTGGGGCGCAGCAGCCACCGCCTTTTCGTCGAACAGTTCGGCAAGCTTCTCGGTCATCGCGCCAGCCAGTTCCTCAGCGTCGACGATGGTGACCGCGCGCTTGTAATAGCGCGTCACGTCATGGCCAATGCCGATGGCGATCAGCTCGACCGGCGAGCGGTTTTCGATCTCATCGATGACGAAGCGCAAATGCCGTTCGAGATAGTTGCCGGTGTTGACCGAAAGCGTCGAGTCGTCGACCGGCGCACCATCCGAAATCATCATCAGGATCTTGCGCTGTTCGGTGCGCACCAAGAGGCGCTGATGCGCCCAGTCGAGCGCCTCGCCGTCGATGTTCTCCTTGAGCAGACCTTCGCGCATCATCAGGCCAAGATTGCGCCGCGCGCGCCGCCAGGGCGCATCGGCCGCCTTGTAGATGATGTGGCGGAGATCATTGAGCCGCCCCGGCGCTGCCGGCTTGCCGGCCTGCAGCCAGGCCTCACGCGACTGTCCGCCCTTCCAGGCGCGGGTCGTGAAGCCGAGAATCTCGACCTTGACGCCGCAGCGTTCCAGCGTCCGCGCCAGAATATCGGCGCAGGTGGCTGCGACCGTGATCGGCCGGCCGCGCATTGAGCCGGAATTATCGATCAGCAACGTCACAACGGTGTCGCGGAAATCGGTATCCTTCTCGATCTTGAAGGACAGCGGCTGCATCGGATCGGTCACGACACGGTGGAGCCGCGCGGGATCGAGGATGCCTTCCTCGCGGTCGAAATCCCAGGAGCGGTTCTGCTGCGCCATCAGCCGGCGCTGCAGGCGGTTGGCGAGCCTTCCGACCGCGCCCTGCAGATTGGCGAGCTGCTTGTCGAGAAAACCGCGCAGCCGGTCGAGCTCGGCGGAATCGCAAAGATCCTCGGCCTTGATCGTCTCGTCGAAGCGGACCGTGAACGCCTTGTAGTCGGTGGTCGGCGTGGCGCGCAGCTGTGGCGGCTCGGGCCGGCGTTCCTCGCCGGCATCGCGCGCGTCCTCGCTCTCGTCGCCCTCGCTTTCTTCCTCGGCGCCGGTCTCGGTCGTTTCGGTCTCGCCGGAGTCGGCTTCCTCGCCGCTCGCCTCGGAATCCTCCGAAGCCTCGCTCTCAGCCTGGTCCGACTGATCGGAGCCGCTCTCCTGCTCGGCCCCCGAATCCTCGGACGCCTCACCATTCTCGTCATTGTCGTCGTCGTCGCCCTCGCCGAGCTCGTCGCCCATTTCGAGCGAGGCGAGCAGCGAGCGGACCGCGGAAGCGAAGCGGCGCTGGTCGCCGACGGTCGTCTCCAGACGGGCAAAGCCGTCACCAGCCTTGTCCTCGATCCATTCGCGCCAGAGATCGACGATCCTGCGGCTCGATTCGGGCGGCGCCAGTCCGGTCAGCTTCTCACGGACGAGCAGCGACACCGCATCCTCAAGCGGCGCTTCGGCGCGCTCGGTGATGTCCTGGAAATTGCCGCGGTGATAGCGGTCCTCCAGCATCGCGGCGAGATTGCCGGCAACGCCATCCATGCGCCGGGCACCGATCGCCTCGACACGCGCCTGCTCGACCGCATCGAACACCGCGCGGGCATTCTTGCCCTCGGGCGCGACGGAGCGGTGCAGCGCCTGGTCATGGCAGGCAAGGCGCAGCGCCATCGAATCGCCGAGACCGCGCGTCACCGCGATTTCCTGCGCGGTCGGCTTGCGGCCGGGCTCGGGCAGGCGTGCCCGAAGGCCCGTCAGCACCGGCCGGTCGTTGGAGAAGGTGACTTCGAGATCGGCCTTGCCGGAAATCGCGCGCACGCAGCCGGCAACCGCGCGCTTCAGCGGCTCGATCGCCGCTTCGCCCGGCTTTGGCTTCGGATCGCTGTTGGAGCCGCTCATTGCGCGCGCCGCTTCAGGACAGGACGACGTTGGCCGCCGACTCGGTCAGTTCCTCGCCAAAGGCACGCTGGTAGAACTCGGCCACCAGCGAGCGCTCGAGCTCGTCGCATTTGTTGAGGAACGTGACACGGAAGGCGAAGGCGATATCGCCGAAGATCTCGGCATTCTCGGCCCAGGTGATGACCGTACGCGGGCTCATCACCGTGGAGAGATCGCCATTGACGAAGGCGGAACGGGTCATGTCGGCGAGGCGCACCATGCGACCGACCAGCGCCCGGCCCTTCGCATCGGCGAAATGCTTGGCCTTCGAGAGGACGATTCCGACCTCGTTGTCATGCGGCAGGTAGTTCAGCGTCGTGACGATCGACCACCGATCCATCTGGGCCTGGTTGATCTGCTGCGTGCCGTGATAGAGGCCGGACGTATCGCCGAGGCCGACCGTGTTGGCGGTGGCGAACAGGCGGAAGGCCGGATGCGGGCGGATGACGCGGTTCTGGTCGAGCAGTGTCAGGCGGCCCGAGGATTCGAGCACGCGCTGGATGACGAACATCACGTCGGGACGGCCGGCGTCATATTCGTCGAACACGAGCGCGACATTGTGCTGGTACGCCCAGGGCAGGATGCCGTCGCGAAACTCTGTGACCTGCAGGCCATCCTTGATGACGATCGCGTCCTTGCCGATCAGGTCGATACGGCTGATATGGCTGTCGAGATTGACGCGGATGCACGGCCAGTTGAGGCGCGCGGCAACCTGCTCGATATGCGTCGATTTGCCCGTGCCGTGATAGCCGGTCACCATCACGCGGCGGTTGCGCGCGAAGCCCGCGAGGATCGCCAGCGTGGTAACGCGGTCGAACAGGTAGTCCGGATCAGCATCCGGCACATGCTCGTTCGGAGCCGAATAGGCGGGAACGATGAGGTCGCTCTCGAAGCCGAACGTTTCCTTGACCGAAACCTCGGTGTCCGGAAGGGCCGTGCGGTCGCTCGTGGTATCAGTCATGTTGGCTCCGTCGCGTCCAAGGGACGCTTTCGGTCGGTTTCGCGTCGGAAGGGACCGGGATTGAAGATGGCCGGGAGAGGCCGTTTTTCGTTCTAGCAGAAGCCGGCGGCCTTGAGGAAGTTGTAAGCCTGGATGATTTCGCGAAGTCGGTCTTCCGAGCCGCGATCGCCGCCATTGGCATCGGGGTGATAGAGCTTCACCAATTGCTTGTACCGCGACTTGATCGCCTCGCCTGCTTCGCCGCCTTCGAGATCGAGCGTGTCGAACGCCTTGCGCTCCAGCGTCTTCAGATGCCGCTTCGGCGCTTCCTCTGGCGGCGGCTTGAAGCCGCGCTCGAACATGTCGAACGGATCGCGGATGCCGCCGGTCCAGTCCTTGGCCGCCGTGCGGCGGACATCCTCGCGCTTCTCGCCGGCGCTGTTGACGCCCATGGTCCAGGTCGGCCGGTGCCCGGTCAGCGAATCCTTCTGGTAGGCAGCGATTGCGTCGTCGCCCATGCCGGAAAAGTAGTTGTAGGACTTGTTGTACTGGCGGACGTGATCGATGCAGAAGTGGTGATACTCGCCCTCGCGATTGCGCCCCTTCGGTGCCTTGTGCGTGCCCGGCCGGTCGCAACCCGCCCAGCTGCACTGGATGGTCGACTCCTTCAGCATCGCGTCGCCATCCGGCTTGATGCGGATGCGGTCGAAGATTTTTGAATCGAGCTTCATCGGCTGATTATGCTAGCCACCCATCGCCCGAACAAGGCGATGTTTCGGCACGGGGTGAATGGAGAGAACGATGGATACCAGGGACCGGATCACCAAGGTGCTTGCGGAAGCCCTGCAGCCGGCACGTCTAGATGTGATCGACGAGTCGCATTTGCACAAGGGCCATCATGGCGCACGGCCGGGCGGAGAGACGCATTACCGCGTCCGGATCGCCGCCGCAGCCTTCCGCGGCAAGAGCCGGATCGAGATGCACCGGACCATCAATAGCCTCCTGGCGGACGAGTTGGCGGCCGGCGTGCATGCGCTCGCCATCGAAGCCGCAGCAGCAGACTGAACGTCTAGGCGCGCGCCCTGACGCGGCTGGTGGCAAGCAGCTTCTTCGCCAGCGCCCGGCCCATCGCGTGGTAGATGCCGGCAGCGATGCGCGGATCGCTCTCGCCGGCGAGGCGCAGCTGCTCGGTGTCGAGCGCGATCACCTGGAGAGGTCCGGCTGCGCGGATCGTCGCAGTTGATGGCGCGTCGGCAAGGAAGGCAACCTCGCCGACGAAGGCCCCGCGGCCGAGCCGGGCCGCGACTACGCCGCCGACCTCCACCTGCGCCTTGCCCGTCGCGACGAGATAGATCGCATTGACGGCATCGCCCGCGCCGATCAGCACGGCGCCATCGTCGAGATCGACGAGTTCACCGAATTCGACCAGCCGCGCCAGCTCCTCGTCGTCGAGATCGGCGAGACTGTCGCGCAGCAGCGCGCCGCCGGTTGCCGCGTCGACCACCCGCCGCGCGGCGAGCAGCGCCTTGAGACGATAGAGGTTGATCAGGATGAAAAGGCCCATCCAGGCGATGCCGGTATAGAGCGGCATCGGCGACAGCGCGAAATAGACAATTAGGAAGGCGAAGGAGAGGATCAGGAAGACGCGCAGCCAGAGGATGTTCGTCAGGAACAGCGACACGGCCATCAGCAGGAAGCCGATATGGCCGGGTATATCGATCCGGTTGCCGAAGAAAAGGCTCAGGATGTCGAGCATCGCCGCCTCCCGCTCACAGGCTGTCGGCGAGGAAATCCCGCACGGCGGCCGGTGGCACGTCCTTCGCGATGAAGGCCTTGCCGACGCCATGCGTCAGAATGAAGGTCAGCGTGCCGCGTGAAACCTTCTTGTCCTGCGCGATCAGCGCCATCAAACCATCGGCATCGGGCAGCGCGCCATCGATCTGTTGAAGCTCGGTCGGCAGTCCGACATCGGCGAGATGCGCCGTGACGCGGGCCGCCTCATCGGGCGAAGCAAGGTTCATCCGCGCCGAGAAGCGATGCGCCAGCACCATGCCGATCGCGACGCCCTCGCCATGGACGAGGCGCTGCGAATAGCCGGTCGCGGCCTCCAGCGCATGGCCGAATGTGTGGCCGAGATTGAGCAAGGCCCGCTCGCCGGTCTCGTGTTCGTCGGCGGCGACGACGCGCGCCTTGGCCCGGCAGCTCGTCGCCACCGCCTGCTCGCGCTCAGGGCCGCCTGAAAAGACACCGCGCCAGTTCGCCTCCAGCCATTCAAAGAAGCCGGCATCGTTGATGAGCCCGTATTTCGCCACCTCGGCATAGCCGGCGCGCAGTTCACGCAGCGGCAGGGTATCCAGCACCGCGGTGTCGGCGATGACGAGGCTCGGCTGATGGAAGGCGCCGACCAGATTCTTCCCCTCCGGCGTATTGATGCCTGTCTTGCCGCCGACCGAGCTGTCGACCTGCGCCAGCAGCGAGGTCGGAAGCTGCACGAAGCGCATGCCGCGGCGCACGATCGACGCCGCGAAGCCGGCCAGGTCGCCCACGACACCGCCCCCAAGCGCGATCACGATGTCGCCGCGCTCCAGACGCGCGGCGAGCACCGCGCGGACGACATGTTCGAGATTGGCGAAATTCTTCGTGCCCTCGCCCGGCGCGACGTCGACCGCGACCGAGCCGATGCCGGCCGCCTCGAGCGACTTGGCGAGATCGGCGCTGTAAAGCGCACCGACATTCGCGTCGCTAACGATAGCAGCCCGGACGCCGGGCATCAGTCGCCCGATTTCAGCACCGGCAGAGGAGATGAGGCCGCGGCCGATGAGGATGTCATAGGAGCGGTCGCCGAGCGCAACGCCGACGCGGATGGGTTCGGCGAGCGCTGGGGAGGATCGGGTCACGTCGGGGGCCTTTCGTCGGGAGAGCCGGCTGCCAGGAAGCTGGCGAGCGCCGTCAGGGTCTCCTCGGCAACGATTTCATGCGGCACGTCACGGGAGACGACATGGATGTCGGCCGTCGCATAGACGGGATAGCGCTCTTCCATCAGCCGTCGCATCGTCGCCTCGGGATCCTCGGTGTGGAGCAGCGGCCGGTTCGAGCGCTTGCGCACGCGCGCCATCAGGATATCGAGCTCGGCGCGCAGCCAGATCGAGACGCCGTCGGCTGCAATCGCAGCTCGGGTCTCCGCGCTCATGAACGCCCCGCCGCCCGTCGCCAGAACTTTCGGTCGCCTGTCGAGCAGTCGGCGGATGACCCGCCGCTCGCCATCACGAAAATAGGCCTCGCCATGCTTGGCAAAGATCTCGGGAATGGTGGCAGCAGCGGCCTTTTCGATCTCGGCATCCGCGTCGACGAAAGGCAGTTGCAGCCGCGTGGCGAGGCGCTTGCCCACCGAGGTCTTGCCGGCGCCCATCAGGCCGACGAGCACGATCGCTCGTCCGCCAAGCTGTTCAACCAGCCCGGCGGCCGATCTGGCCGCTTCCTCGCCTCGTAGCGCGTCCTGTTGCATCCTCGCCCGCCGCATCCGCCGAATACGGACCAAAGAGGTAGAGCCGCAGCAGGCGCAAGCTGTCAAGCGAGGCTGCGTGTCGGCGCCGTGGTGCTTGCCAGCGGCGCGGAGCGTGCCATAAGCAGGAGACCTGAACGAAAACCTCGCGCCGGAACCGGGCTCGCATGCCGACGCTGTCGCGTTTCATCATGGTCCTGATCGCGCTCGGCCTCGCGGCGTTCGGCGCCGTTTACGCGCTGGCGACGTTCGTCGAGCCGACACCGCGGGAGATTACGATCCGCATCCCGACCGACAAGCTGCTGAAGGACTGACGATGGACCGCGAATCAGCAGCGCCGCCAGCCTTCCTGAGCGATCTCGAATCGTTTCTGGAAATGATGAGTGCCGAGCGCGGCGCCTCTCCCAATACGCTCTCGTCCTATCGCCGCGACGTCGAAGACTATGCCGGCTTCCTCGCGCGTCGAAAGTCCAACATCCGCAGCGCCGACGCCGCCGCGTTACGCGCCTATCTGGCCGAGCTGGAAGCGCGCGGCTACGCCGCTTCGTCGGCGGCGCGGCGCCTTTCGGCCATCCGCCAGCTGCATCGGTTCCTGTTTGCGGAAGGCATTCGCAAGGACGACCCCTCGGGCATCATCGCCGGCCCGAAACGCAAGCCCGCATTGCCCAAGATCATGTCGGAAGCCGAGGTGGACCGGCTGCTCGAGACCGCTGAGGCTGCCGTCGGCCAGGCTGAAACCCCATCCGCAGCGCTGCGGGCGGCTCGCCTCGTCGCCCTGCTGGAAACGCTCTATGCCTCGGGCCTGCGTGTTTCCGAGCTCGTCGCGCTGCCAGCGTCCGCCGCCCGGCCCGATCTCCGCATGCTGATGGTGCGCGGCAAGGGCGGCAAGGAGCGTGTCGTGCCCCTGACGGCGCGGGCGCGGGAGGCGATCGCCCGTTTCATGGCGCTGCGACGCGCCGCAGAGGGTGACCGGCCCGCCGGCCTCTGGCTATTTCCGGCGATCAGCGAAAGCGGCACCCTTACGCGGCAGGCTTTCGCGCGCGAGATGAAGGAACTCGCCAGCGCCGCCGGCATCAAGCCGGAGCGTATCTCGCCGCATGTGCTGCGGCATGCCTTCGCCAGCCATCTGCTGCAGAACGGCGCAGACCTGCGCATTGTCCAGCAGCTGCTCGGCCATGCCGACATCTCGACGACGCAGATCTATACCCATGTGCTCGAGGAGCGGCTGCGCAGCCTCGTGGCCGACCACCATCCGCTGGCGCGCACCGGCGAAGTCGACGCGTAGCGGTCTACCAGGCGAGGACGCGGCGGCCGATCAGCGCGCCGGCGGCCGTCAGCGCAGCGATGCCGATGCCATACCAGGTGAGCACGAAAAGCGGCGAATCGTCCGTGCAGTGAAACGCATAGAGCGCCGCGCCGAGGCCGCCCGCAGCGAGCCCTGCACAGGCGCCGGCCAGACCAGGTCGCGTCGGCGCGCCCTTGCGCATCGCCAGGAGCAGCGCTGCCAGGATCGGCGCGCCCATCAGCGGCACGAAGACCACGCAGTAGCGCGCATAGTGGCCGACCAGGCCGGGCATCCAGGTCTCAGGCGGTGTGAGGCCGAGCACGGCGGCGATGCCGAGCGCCAGCACCCCGCAGGGAACCAGAAAGCCGATGGCCACCGGTCCCGACCTGACGCCGGGCCGGACGAGCCGCGAGACGACGAGGAGCGCCGCGACGGCAAGACTGAGCGTCACCGCGAATTTGAGCGGCAACCAGGGCGTCGCCAACATCGGCAGGAAATCCGGCCTGATGCGCAGCATCAAGGAAAACAACAGGACGGCAACGGCGAGCCCAGCCGGGAGCAGCAGCGCGACGGCCCAGCCGGGGCTCGTCTCGCGCTTGTCGTCGGCGGCAAGGCCGCGAATGAGATCGTCCGTCCTCATGTCCTCGTCCTCACTCCTCTGTTCTCAGCCGCGCCGCGAGGCTCGCAAAACCGCGATGCAGAGCCACGCGAACGGCGCCCGGCGTCATGCCATGCTGCCGGGCCGCATCGCCGACGGACGCGCCGTCGACTGCCACCGTCTTCAGGATCGCGCGCTGCTTGGCCGGCAACTGTGCGAGATGACGGTCGACCTCCGCGGAATCAGCGCCCGGCCGCTCTTCGGCGGCCGGCAGGATATCGGCGAAATCCTCGATCGGAATCTCGATCCGCCGGCCGCGCTTGCGCACATGATCGATCAGCTTGTTGCGTGCGACGGTGAACAGCCACGGCCCGAACGGATCGCTCGTCCGCCATGTATGACGCTTCAAGTGAATGGCCAGCAGCGTCTCCTGCACAATGTCCTCGCACTCCTCGAGCGGCTGCCCCATGCCAGCCAGACGTCGCCGCACCGAGGCGCGCAGCGCCGGCGCGAGCGCGCGCAAAAGGGTCTGATAGGCGGCCTGATCGCCGGCAAGGCCACTGCGCATGAGCGACGCCCATGCCTCTTCGCGATCGATCATCAAATGCTTCCGAAGGCCTGTTCGTCCACAAGGCGCGGATCGTTACACCAAGGCCGCGATTTTCCCGCTTTTCCTGCCTTTAGCACAGAACCCGGCGCCGCGAACGGAGACGGATCGAAACACGCTGTCGCGCATTGTGATGGGAGCGTGGCACGGGGGCCGCGTGACATATCACCGGGGCAGAGCGCGATGTCGGACCCAATCGTCAAGTTCGAGGTGCCGACGACTGAAACGCGTCCGATCGAGGCGCCCGACCTTACCGCGCCCGATGGACCGCTTCCCTCCGATCCGAAGATCGTCATCCAGACGATGCTTCTTGTCATCGCGGTGCTGGCTGTCTGCTACTTCGCCTCGGCCATCATCCTGCCGATCGTGCTGGCATTCGTGCTGAAGATGCTGCTGCAACCGGGCATGCGAGCCTTCGATCGGCTGCGGATTCCGCGCAGCATCGGCGCACTTCTGCTCATCTTTGGCGTCTTCGCAATCATCGTCGCGCTCGGCGCCGCCATGTCGGGACCCGCTACCGACTGGGCCGCCAAGGTGCCCGAAGGGATAAACCGCATCGAGGAGCGGCTGAAATTCCTCGCCCGTCCGCTCCACACCCTGCAGACCTTCCTCAGCCAGTTCGACAATGGCTCCTCTGCCAATGAGGGCCCCTCGCTCACTGCGACGCTGATGAAGGGAACCCAGCATTTCGCGTCCGGCTTCTTCGAGACACTTCTGGTCCTCTATTTCCTCTTGATTTCCGGCGACACGTTCCTGCGCCGGATGGTCGAGATCGTGCCGAATTTCCGCGACAAGCGGCGCGTCGTGGAGATGTCTCAGCAGATCGAGGACAATGTCTCCGCCTATCTGATCACCATCACGGCGATGAACGCGCTGGTCGGTGTCGCGACGGGCCTGGCGATGTGGCTGTGCGGCCTCGGTGATCCCTTGCTCTGGGGCGCGATTGCCTTTGCCCTCAACTATGTCCCGATCATGGGGCCAGCCGCGGGCGTCGGCCTGTTCCTGATGGCCGGTCTCATTACAATCGATCCGCTGCTGCAAGCGCTCATGCCGGCCGGCCTCTATCTCCTCATCCATCTCGTCGAAGGCGAGAGCGTGACGCCCATCCTTCTGGCCCGGCGCTTCACGTTGAACCCGGTTCTGGTCATCGTGTCGCTGATCTTCTGGTTCTGGATGTGGGGCGTTCCCGGCGCGATCCTCGCCGTGCCGATGCTCGCGATTGCCAAAATCGTGTGCGACGGGGTCAAGCCGCTCAATCCGCTCGGCCGCTTCCTCGAAGGCTGACGGCGCCAGACCAGACATGATGCGGACGTTGTGCCGAGAGCGTGCTGGCGGCTTCGCGCGGAACCAGCCCCTGCCGCCCACCCGCAATCTTGAGCAATCGGCCACCGCGGCGCAGGAAAATGGCGTCCCGGAAGGGATTCGAACCCCTGACCTACGGTTTAGGAAACCGTTGCTCTATCCTGCTGAGCTACCGGGACGCGGAGATGGTCCCTCTAGCATAGTCGCGGCCCCGATTGCACCCCCGCCCCGCTGTCGCGATGCAGGAAAAACCTCGCGCAAGACCGCAAAACCGCGCGCGAGACCGCGCAATGATGGTGTTGCTGCGTTGCGACGCCGCGCGGACATGCATCGCTGCGGAGCCGTTGCCGGTTCATCGCCCGAACGTCGCGTGCGACACTGAACGCATGGGCGCGACATCTATCCCGACCGATTCGCTCGTCCGACGATACGGCGCTGCCGGCCTGGCGCTGGCGTCGTTCTTCGTGCCGATGGCGTCTGCGATGGCCGATTGCCCGCTTGAGCCGGCCGAAGGCGGGCGGGTTGCCGCCGTGATCGACGGGGCGACGTTGAGGCTCGACGACGGCCTCGTCATCCGCCTCGCCGGCATCGCCGCGCCCGAGCCGCCACTGTCCGCGGCTGTTTCGCCCTGGCCGCTCGCCGAAGCGGCTCGCGCCGCCCTCGCCAAGCTCGCGCTTGGCCAAGATATCGCGCTCGAGCTTCCCCTCGCTGGCCGCGACCGCTATGGCCGCGCCATCGCCGTTGTGACCGCCGAAGGCGCCGATGGATCATTGAACGAAGCCCTGATCGCTGAAGGTCTTGCGCGTGTGATGCCCGGCGACGAGCCGTCCGGCTGCCTGTCTTCACTCTTCGCAACTGAACGTGAAGCTCGCGAAAACCGGCTTGGCCTTTGGTCTGATCCGTATTACGCCATCCGCGCGGCGCGCGACCCGGCCCTTGCCGATCGCGCTGACGTTTACGATCTGGTGGAAGGGCGCGTTCTTTCCGTCGGCGTCCGCGGCAGGGTTGCCTATCTCGATTTCGGGAGAGACTGGCGAACTGACTTCACGGCCGTGGTGGCCGGGCCGGCGGGTGAAGCGCTTGCCGCGCTCGGACAGGCACCGGCCTCGCTCAGGGGTCGGCATGTCCGGCTGCGCGGCTGGATCGAGGATCATGACGGACCGAGCCTCCGGGTAACCAATCCTGCGCAGCTCGAACTGTTGGACGACGGTGATTGATGGCGGATTTCAGCGCTGAAGGCGGCAATATCTCCGGGACGGCCAGGCGGCGGCCGGGGATCGCGGCAGCGCTTCTTGCCGCGCTTTGGCTTGCCGGCTGCACCACCGCTTCACTAGAGGGGACCTATGGTCCGCCGCCGACGGTCGCTGGCGCGCCCGCGCAGCCGCCTGCCGATCCAGAACAGGCGCGCATCGGCGCCGAGCAGCATCCGCGCATTGTCGCGAGCTATGGCGGCATCTATCACGACGACAAGCTCGAGCAGACGCTGGCCCGCATCGTCGGCCGCGCCGTCGCCGCATCGGACGATCCCTCGCAGTCCTATCGCATCACGATCCTGAACAGCCCCTCGGTCAACGCCTTCGCGTTGCCGGGCGGCTATCTCTATGTGACGCGCGGCCTGCTGGCGCTTGCCAACGACTCATCCGAAGTCGCGGCCGTGATCGCGCATGAGATGGGCCATGTCACCGCCAATCATGCCATGCAGCGCCAGAACAAGGCGCAGGCGGCCGTGATCGTCAGCCGTGTCGTCACCGATGTTCTGCAGGACGGCGATGCCGGCAAGGTGGCGCTCGCCTCCAGCCAGCGCACGCTCGCCGCCTTCTCGCAGCAGCAGGAACTCGAGGCCGACGCCATTGGCGTGCGTACGATCGGCAAGGCCGGCTACGACCCGTTCGCAGCCGCGCGTTTCCTCGACCTGATGGGCCGCTATTCGGCCTACAAGTCTGCCGGCACCGTGCAGGACAAGCGGCCCGACTTCCTCGCGAGCCACCCGGCGACGCCGCAGCGCGTCGAGCTCGCGATCCGCGCCGCGCGGCAGTTCGGCGCACCCGGCATCGGCGAGGTCGACCGTGACCGCTATCTTGCCGGCATCAATGGCATCGTCTATGGCGACGACCCGTCACAGGGCTTCGTGCGCGGCAAGACCTTCATGCATCCGAGTCTCGGCGTCGGCTTTGCCGTGCCGGATGGCTTCGTGCTCGACAACACCAGCGACGCCGTGCTCGCCACCGGTCCAGACGGCACTGCGCTGCGCTTCGACGGCGCCAACCTCCCGGCAGGATCCTCGCTCGCGGCCTATATCGCCTCGGGCTGGGTCAACGGTCTCGACACGACGACGATCAAGACCTTCACGGTCAACGGGCTCGACGTGGCTTCCGCGCGCGCTGAAGCCAAAGGCTGGGTGTTCCGGATCGCCGTCATCCGCGTCGGCGACAGCGCCACCTATCGCTTCATCTTCGCCAATGAGAGTGACACGCCCGGACTCGAGAAGGCCGCCAATGCGACCGTGGCGAGCTTCCGCCGCCTGACCCCGCAGGAGGCCGCGGCCCTGCAGCCACTGCGCATCCGCATCGTCACGGTGCAACCGGGCGATACGATCGCCTCGATGACGGCGCGCATGCATGGTGTCGAGCGGCCGGAAGACCTGTTCCTGATCCTCAACGACATCAAGCCGGGTGCCGGCCTTCCAGCGGTCGGCGAAAAGGTCAAGATCGTCGGCGAATGAGCGTTCGGCGCCGGATCCCGGCGATGCCGATCAGAGCCTGCTCGGCCGGCGATATTTCCGGTAGATGACGATAAACACCGCTGCGAAGAACAGCGCTGCCGCGACGTCGACGATGACCGTCAGCAGGAACTCATACGGCTGATCCGCATAGATGAGGACGCCGCGCCGGCCATAGAGCCAGCCTTGCGTCGCCGCCAGTCCAAGCTGCACGACCGAGAATACGGACGCCACGGCGGCAAAAGCGAGAACGGCGATCGACCCGAACGGCATCTGCCGAGGCTCCTTGATCGGAACGGATGCCGGTGACCCGGCGAAGCTGCTGCCGCAACGGGTAAGCCCGCCGCGGCGGAAGTTCGGTGTCGCGCTACTCGACCTGCGTCACGTCGCGGACGGCGCCCCGATCGGCGCTGGTCGCCATCGCGGCATAGGCACGCAGCGCCGGCGTCACGTTCCGCTTCCGCGGGTTGGCCGGCTTCCAGCCCGCCTTGCCCTTGGCATTCATCGCGGCGCGGCGTGCCTCGAGTTCGGCGTCCGAGATGACGATGCGGATCGTCCGGTTGGGGATGTCGATCTCGATCGTGTCGCCCGGCTCGACCAGCGCGATGGCGCCGCCCGAAGCTGCTTCCGGCGCCGCATGGCCGATCGAAAGCCCGGACGTGCCGCCCGAGAAGCGGCCGTCGGTGATCAGCGCGCAGGCCTTGCCGAGCCCGCGCGACTTCAGATAACTCGTCGGATAGAGCATCTCCTGCATGCCGGGGCCGCCCTTCGGCCCCTCATAGCGGATGACGACGACGTCGCCTTCCTTGACCTTCTTGTTGAGGATGCCGTGCACGGCATCGTCCTGGCTTTCGAAGATCACGGCGGGGCCGGTGAATTTCAGAATCGATTCGTCGACACCGGCCGTCTTCACGATGGCACCATTCGGGGCAAGATTGCCCTTCAGCACCGCCAGGCCGCCATCCTTAGAGAAGGCGTTCTCGACATCGCGGATCGCACCGGCCTCACGGTCGAGGTCGAGATCGTCCCAGCGCGATGACTGGCTGAACGCGACCTGAGTCGGCACGCCGCCCGGCGCCGCGCGGAAGAATTCGCGCACGCTGTCGCTGTTGGTCTGACGGATATCCCAGCGCTGGATCGCCTCGCCGAGCGTCCGCGCATGCACAGTCGGCAGCTCGGTGTTGAGGAGACCGGCCCGCGCCAGTTCGCCGAGGATCGCCATGATGCCGCCGGCGCGGTGAACGTCCTCCATGTGAACGTCCTGCTTGGCGGGCGCGACCTTGGAGATGACGGGGACGCGGCGCGACAAACGATCGATGTCATCGAGCGTGAAGTCGATCTCGGCCTCATGCGCCGCTGCAAGGATATGCAGCACGGTGTTGGTGGAGCCGCCCATGGCGATATCGAGCGCCATCGCATTCTCGAAGGCGCCGAACGAGGCGACCTGACGCGGCAGCACGCTGGTGTCTTCCTGCTCGTAATAGCGGCGGGCGAGATCGACGATCAGGTGGCCGGCCTCGACGAAGAGGCGTTTGCGATCCGAATGGGTGGCCAGCGTCGAGCCGTTGCCGGGCAGCGACAGGCCGAGCGCCTCGGTCAGGCAGTTCATCGAGTTCGCGGTGAACATGCCAGAGCAGGAGCCGCAGGTCGGGCAAGCCGCGCGCTCGATCGTCGCAACATCCTCATCCGAAGTGCGCTCGTCGGCCGCAGCGACCATGGCGTCGACGAGATCGAGCGCCACCGTCTTGCCATGCATGACGACCTTGCCGGCCTCCATCGGACCGCCCGAGACGAACACAGCGGGGATGTTGAGGCGCAGCGCCGCCATCAACATGCCGGGCGTGATCTTGTCGCAGTTCGAGATGCAGACCATCGCGTCGGCGCAATGGGCGTTGACCATGTATTCGACGCTGTCGGCGATGATCTCGCGCGAGGGCAGCGAATAGAGCATGCCGTCATGGCCCATCGCGATGCCGTCGTCGACGGCGATCGTGTTGAACTCCTTGGCAACGCCGCCGGCTTGCTCGATCTCGCGCGCGACAAGCTGACCGAGGTCCTTCAGATGGACATGGCCCGGCACGAACTGCGTGAAGGAGTTCACCACCGCAATGATCGGCTTGCCGAAATCGCCGTCCTTCATGCCCGTCGCGCGCCAAAGGCCGCGGGCACCGGCCATGTTGCGGCCGTGGGTCGTCGTACGGGAACGATAGGCAGGCATGGTATGACCTCGCATCAGTGGCGATCGCGCCATCTGGAGACGGCTCCGCGCGCTCGTGAAGCGTGCGGTGGTGGGTAGATAGTCTCGTTGCACCAGAATCCGAAGGGTGTCGAGTATTTTTGCCTGCCTCCAGCCCTTGAAACCGCTTCTGCGACCTCCTAGCTGCCGCTGCACGAGCGGGGTCCGGGCCCCTCTGGCGGTGCGTCGCCCACCGCGATGTCGGACCCTTGAAGCCCATCGGCACGGCGACGATTGCTCGTACCCATGGAAATCGTCTCCGTTCTCCCGCAATTCCTTTCTGCGGACTTCCTCGGCCAGCCCGTCGCAGCCTGGCTCGGTTTCGTGGTCATCATCGTGGCGCTGCTCGCCTTCGATCTCGGCTTCGCCAACAAGGGCGACCATGAGATCGGCATCAGCCGCAGCCTCGTCTTCTCAGCCCTTTATATCGGCGTGGCGCTCCTGTTCGGCGGCTGGGTCTGGTGGCAGATCGGCCCCGAATCCGGCATGGATTATCTGACCGGCTTCGTCGTCGAGAAGAGCCTCGCCCTCGACAACATCTTCGTCATCTCGCTCATCTTCACCGCATTCGCGGTGCCGCGCGCCTATCAGCACCGGGTCCTCTTCTGGGGCATTGTCGGCGTCGTCGTGCTGCGCGCGATCATGATCGGCCTCGGCGCAGCGCTGATCAGCCAGTTCGGCTGGATCCTCTACGTCTTCGGCGCTTTCCTGATCCTCACCGGCATCAAGATGCTGATCGCCGGCGACGACGAACCTGATATCGAGAAGAATCGCATCGTCCGCCTGGTCCGGAAGTTCATCCCCGTGACGCGCGAACTGCATGGCAACCGCTTCTTCGTCCGCGTGCCGCATGGACCGTCCGGCAAGCTGACGCGGATGGCGACGCCGCTCTTCCTGGCGCTGATCACCATCGAGATCATCGACATCGTCTTTGCGGTCGATAGCGTGCCGGCGGTGTTCGCCATCACGACGGATCCGTTCATCGTCTACACCAGCAACATCTTCGCGATCCTCGGCCTCCGCGCGCTCTATTTCGCGCTCGCTGCGGCGGTGCACCGTTTCCACTATCTGAAATACGCGCTTGCCCTGGTCCTGATCGTCGTCGGCGCCAAGATCTTCTGGGCGCATCTCATCGGACCGGTGGATTCGCTCGTCTCGCTCGGCCTGACGGTCGGCCTTCTCGCTGGCGGCGTGATCGTCTCGTTGTGGCGGACCCGTGATGAGCCGGTGCATCCGCTGCCGGCGGAAAAGCACGATCTCGTCGCCTGAATGCGAAACAGGCTCCCGCCAGCGTGGGAGCCTGTCTGAAGGTTGCCGCCGGGTTGAAAAGATCAGGCGGGCGCCAATGCCGTCTCGACCAGCTTCGCGAGATAGGACGCCCCGACAGGCAGGGCCTCGTCGTTGAAGTCATAGTCGGAATTGTGCAGGCCGGCGCTGTCGCCATTGCCCATGAAGATGAACGCGCCGGGTCTGGCTTCCAGCATGTAGGAAAAGTCCTCGCCGCCCATCATCGGGGCCACCGCCGTGTCGACATGCGACGCCCCCGCGATCGCGCTGGCGACCCCGGCGGCAAAATCGGTCTGGGCGACGTGATTGACCGTCACGGGATAATTGCGGTTGTACTCGACGTCGATCCCCGCGCCGGAGGCAAGCGCGATGCCGGCCGCGATCTCGCGGATACGCGCTTCCGCGAGATCGCGCATCTCCGGCATCAGCGTCCGCACGGTTCCAACGAGGCGGGCATCGCCGGGAATGATGTTGTGCGCCTGTCCGGCATGGAACTGCGTCACCGACACGACCATCGCTTCGAGCGGATCGACCGAGCGCGAGACAATCGTCTGCATCGCGGTGACGAGTTGCGCCCCGGTGACGATCGGATCAACCGTGACATGCGGCTTCGCGGCATGACCGCCAACGCCAATGATCTCGATATTGAACTCATCGGTCGCCGCCATGATCGGTCCTGGACGGATCGCGAAGCTGCCGACCGGAATGCCCGGCATGTTGTGCAGCCCATAGACCTCATCGATTGCAAAACGGTCCATCAGGCCGTCTTCGACCATCGCCCGGCCACCGCCGCCGCCCTCTTCGGCCGGCTGGAAGATGACAACCGCCGTGCCATCGAAATTGCGCGTCTCGGCCAGATAACGCGCCGCGCCAAGCAGCATGGCGGTATGTCCGTCATGACCGCAGGCGTGCATCTTGCCAGGCTCGGTCGAGGCGTAATCCTTGCCGGTGGTCTCCAGGATCGGCAGCGCATCCATGTCGGCGCGCAGCCCGATCGTCCGCCCGGCAGCGCTGTTGCGGCCACGAATGACGCCGACGACGCCCGTCCGTCCGAGACCCGTCACGACCTCGTCGACGCCGAATTCCTTCAGCAACCCCGCTACTGTCTCAGCCGTACGATTGACGTCGTAGAGCAGCTCCGGATGGCGATGGAAATCATGCCGCCAGGCGACAATGTCGTTCTGGAACTCGGCCAGACGATTGATGATCGGCATGTTGCACTCCGCGGGCGGCGTCAAAGCAGAAGTCTAGCTGCACTGCAGCAGAAAATCACGCCACCACCGCGCTCTTTGCCTCAGGCGGCAGCCTTCAATCCACCCGCGGCCTCGATGAAGGCGACGACGTCATCGACATTGTGGCCGGAGCGCACATTGGTGAACACGAACGGGCGCGGGCCACGCATCTTCTTTGAATCGCGATCCATCACCTCGAGCGAGGCGCCAACCATAGGTGCAAGATCGATCTTGTTGATCACGAGAAGGTCGGAGCGCGTGATGCCGGGGCCACCCTTGCGCGGGATCTTGTCGCCGGCCGAGACGTCGATGACATAGATTGTGATGTCGGCAAGCTCGGGCGAGAAGGTCGCCGCGAGATTATCGCCGCCGGATTCGATCAGGATCACGTCGAGCGCCGGGAAGCGGCGATTGAGATCGGCGACCGCCGCGAGATTGATCGAGGCATCCTCACGGATCGCCGTATGCGGGCAGCCGCCCGTTTCGACGCCGAGGATGCGATCCGCCGTCAGCGCGCCCGAGCGGGTCAGGAACTCCGCGTCTTCCTTGGTGTAGATGTCGTTGGTGATCGCGGCGATGTCGTAGCGATCACGCAGCTTCTTGCAGAGCGCATCCATCAGCGCCGTCTTGCCGGAGCCGACAGGGCCGCCGACGCCGACGCGGAGCGGGCCGTTGGGGGAACGGGTCATGAGCGGAACAGCCTCGTATACTGAGTTTCGTGTTTCATGCTGGCGATATCGGCGCGGAACGCGGCGCCGCCAAGTGCCTCAAGTGGCAGGCCCTCGACACTGTCGACGACCCGCGCCACCACCGGCCCGAGCCGCGCGATGATCTTCTGTCCGTCGGTCTGGCCGAGCGGCACGGCGCGCAGCCCCGCCGAGATGATATTGGCCGCGAAGGCATGCAGATAGGCATGGACCGCGGGTCGGCGCGGCACGCCATGCGCCGCGGCGGCAACCGCGACGGCGACTGCATAAGCAGGACCTTCCACGCCATCAATGACAGCGGCGGTCCGTTCAAGCGCCGGGTTTGGCCATGCGGCACGGACGGCGATCAGGAAGGCGCGACCCTGCGCCAGCGATTCGAGCCGCCGCTCGGCGCCCGGCTGGAACGCCGCCGCGAGATCGACGATGTCGCGCAGCGCCACGGGGTCATCGATCGCAGCCGCCGCATGCGCGAACAGGATCGCATCGCTGCGGCCGGCGCCATGCATCAGGATATCGCCGACCCACGCCTCGAGCTTCGGCGCATCGGTGACGGTGCCATCCTCAATCGCCCATTCGAGGCCGTGGCTATAGCTGAACGCTCCGACAGGAAACGATGGCGACAGCCAGGCGAGCAGCCGATGCAGCGCAAGCGGATCGACGCTGTCGCTCAGGATGGGCTCTTGAAGGGTCACGGCCGGCCCCGGCGCCCGCCGCCATGGTCGTGGGCATCATGATTGTGGGCATCATGATCGTGGCCATGGTGATCGTGGGAATGCCCGTGATCGTGGGAATGCCCATGGTCATCATGATCGTGATCATGCGCGTGCCCGCGATGACCATGATCGTGGTCATGAGCCGCCCCCTTAGGAGCGTGATGATCGTGAGCGTGGTGATCGTGGTCGTGATCGTCGGCAGGGCCGTGATCGTGGCCATGCACGCGGCCATGGCCATAGGCCCCGCCCTCGGGATTGAACGCCGCCTCGACAGGCTTAACGACGGCGCCGAGCCCTTCCAGCATCGCCTCGATCACGTGATCGCGGCGGATGCGAAGGCGCGTCCCGAGCAGTTCGGTCGGCAGATGGCGGTTGCCGAGATGCCAGGCGATGCGCACCAGATGGGCTGGATCGCGCGCCGTGACCTCTGCCAACGTCTCGGGCGCCGCCTCGACGGCGATGATCCGGCCGTCCTCGAGCAGCAGCCCGTCGCCATGGCGCAGCGCCACAGCGCCCGGCAGGTCGAGCAGGAACGACGTCCCGCCCTTGGCGGACATCGCCACCCGTCGCCGGTGCCGCGCATCGAAATCGAGCAGGACCGCGTCGGACGCGGCTTTCGACCACAGGCCGGCGGGATAGACGGAAATGGCGCGGATCATCGCAAACTCTTTCCGGCCGCCGCCGATGCGGCAGGGCGGCCCTGGTTGTGACCGCCCGCGCTAGAACAGGAAATAGCGCTGGGCCATCGGCAGAACGTCGGCCGGCTCGCAGATCAGAAGCTCACCGTCCGCGCGGACCTCATAGGTCTCCGGATCGACCTCGACATGCGGCATGGCATTGTTGTGGATCATCGACGCCTTGCCGATGCCGCCGCGCGTGTTCTCGACGGCGACCAGTTCCTTGGCGACGCCGAGCCTGCCGGCAAGGCCGTTCTCGGACGCCGCCTTCGAGACGAACGTCACGGATGAATTGGTCAGCGCCTTGCCGAACGCGCCGAACATCGGCCGGTAATGCACCGGCTGCGGCGTCGGGATCGATGCGTTCGGGTCGCCCATCGGCGCCGCAGCGATCATGCCGCCGACCAGCACCATGTCAGGCTTCACGGCGAAGAAAGCAGGCGACCACATCACCAGATCGGCGCGCTTGCCGACCTCGATCGAGCCGACATGGCGCGAAAGGCCCTGCGCGATGGCCGGGTTGATCGTGTATTTCGCGATGTAGCGCTTGGCGCGTGCATTGTCGTTGTCGCCCGTCTCGCTCGCGAGGCGGCCGCGCTGCAGCTTCATCTTGTGTGCGGTCTGCCAGGTGCGCATCGGCACCTCGCCGACGCGGCCCATCGCCTGGCTGTCCGACGACATGATCGAGAACGCGCCGAGATCATGCAGGATGTCCTCGGCGGCGATCGTCTCCTTGCGGATGCGGCTCTCGGCGAAGGCGACATCCTCGGGGATCGACGGATCGAGGTGATGGCAGACCATGAGCATGTCGAGATGCTCTTCGAGCGTGTTGCGCGTATAGGGCCGCGTCGGATTGGTCGATGACGGGATGACGTTCGGCAACGACACCACGCGGATGATGTCCGGGGCATGGCCGCCGCCGGCGCCTTCGGTGTGGAAGGCATGAATCGTCCGGCCCTTGAAGGCGGCAATCGTGTCTTCGACGAAGCCCGACTCGTTGAGCGTGTCGGTGTGGATCATCACCTGGATGTCGTGATCATCGGCGACGGAGAGGCAGCAATCGATCGCCGCCGGCGTCGTGCCCCAGTCCTCGTGCAGCTTCAGCGACGAGGCTCCGGCCTCGATCATCTCGACCAGCGCCTCCGGCCTGGACGCATTGCCCTTGCCCGCGATGGCGATATTCATCGGGAAGGCGTCCATCGCCTGGATCATGCGGGCGATGTGCCACGGGCCGGGCGTGCAGGTGGTGGCGAGCGTGCCATGCGCCGGACCGGTGCCGCCGCCGACCATGGTCGTGACGCCGGACATCAGCGCTTCCTCGATCTGCTGCGGGCAGATGAAATGGATGTGCGAATCGATGCCGCCGGCCGTGAGGATCTTGCCCTCGCCCGCGATCACTTCCGTGCCGGGACCGACGATGATGTCGACGCCGTGCTGCACATCGGGATTGCCCGCCTTGCCGATCGCGACAATGCGGCCGTCCTTCAGCGCGACATCGGCCTTGATGATCCCCCAGTGATCGAGGATCACGACGTTAGTGATGACCGTGTCGACGGCGCCGCCGGCGCGGGTCACCTGGCTCTGGCCCATGCCGTCGCGGATCACCTTGCCACCGCCGAACTTCACTTCCTCGCCATAGGTGGTGAGGTCGCGCTCGATCTCGATGATGAGATCAGTATCGGCGAGACGGACCTTGTCGCCGACCGTCGGCCCGAACATGTGGGCATAGGCGTGGCGTGAAATCTTGGCAGCCATGTCCGTCTCCTGTCAGGCGAGGGTGCCCATGATCTTCTGCTGGAAGCCGTAGACGGTGCGTGCGCCGCCATAGGGCACCAGCGTCACCGTGCGGCCTTGGCCCGGCTCGAAGCGAACCGCCGTGCCGGCCGCGATATCGAGCCGCATGCCGCGCGCTTTCTCGCGATCGAAGCGGAGCGCCGCGTTGGTCTCGTAGAAGTGATAGTGGCTGCCGACCTGGATCGGACGGTCGCCGGTATTCGCGACTTCGAGCGTCACGGTCGGCTGGCCGACATTGAGTTCGATGTCGCCATCGCCGGTGATGATCTCGCCTGGAATCATGATGCGTCCCTCGCCGGTTCAGGCGCCTGCGGCAAGCATGCCGCGGCGATCGAGACATGATGGGTCATTGCTCACGACGCGACGCGCCGAGGGCGGGTTGGCGGCCAGCTTGCCCGCCGGGCGCACCGGCCGCGCCGTCAGGCCGCCGCCGCAATTCGGACAGACGCCGCCGAACACGGACGAAGCACAATCCGGGCAGAATGTGCATTCGAAGCTGCAGATCATCGCAGCCGCCGCCGGCGGCAGGTCGCGGTCACAGCACTCGCAATTTGGGCGCAGCTCCAGCATCGCAGGCCTACCGGATTGGCTGGTGCACGGTGACCAGCTTGGTGCCGTCCGGGAAAGTCGCCTCGACCTGGACGTCGTGGATCATCTCGGCGATGCCATCCATGACCTGCGCCCGCGTCACGACATGGGCCCCGGCCTCCATCAGATCGGCCACGGTCCGGCCATCGCGTGCACCCTCGACCACATAATCGGTAATGAGAGCGATCGCCTCGGGGTGGTTGAGCTTGACGCCCCGTTCCAGACGCTTGCGGGCCACGATCGCCGCCATGGCAACCAGCAGCTTGTCCTTCTCGCGCGGTGTCAGATTCATGGCTTCAGACCCTGTCCGTCCGTTCGTGCATCAGCATGACCACACGCGCGGCATCGGCCGCCCGCGCAAGGCCAAGATCACGCTTTCCACGTCTTGCCGCAAGGCCTGCCCGGACGTTGCGAGAAATCGCACGGTCATGAGGTCGCCAAATGCGCTGGCGCCAGCCTCGCCCTTGCAGACATCGAGCCGCGCGCGCACCGCGCCCAGCATCGACGCAACATCGGGCCCGACCATGACGAGGCTCGCCACCGCGACGCCGCCGCGTGCCGTGGCGCCGCGCTTCAACAGCGCCTGTGCATCGCCGTCGACGACGATCCCATCGCCATAGATCAGCCGCCCGCCGCGGCGCACCCGCCAGCGATCGGCGAGCGAGACCGTCGTCAGGCTCTCGCCCATGGCCGTGCGGCCGAAGACATAGGCCTCCAGCATCAGCGCCGTGGCATCCGCAGCCAGATCGACCTCGAGGCTGCGCGTGATCGCCGACCGCTCGAACAGGATCGTCTCCTGCGGCAACCAGTCGACATGGCCGCCGGCCGCCACCGCGATCCGGTTTTCAACCCGCGCCGGCACCGCGCCGGTGGAACGGCGATAGATGCGCTCGGCGGCCTGCGTCGTCACGGTCATCGAGACGCCGGCGCCTACATCCGCCTCATAGACAAGATGATCGCCGCCCGTGATGCCTCCGGCCGTGTTGAGGAGAACCGCATCAGGCGGCAATCCAGGCTCGCCGCGCGGCAGGCGCACCTTGCAACAGCCTTCCTGGATGAATTCCGTCAACCGCGTCGCGTCGCCATCACGGCGGAAGCCGACGCGCGCCCGACCGCGCGAGCGCTGCATCCGCGCCATGTCGTCCGCCTCCGAGACGCGCAGGCCGCGCTCGGCGATCACTTGAAGCCCTGGCATGAATTCACGGTCTGGATCGGCCCCTGGATGGCGCAATGCGCGTCCCGGCGAGACGCTTGGCGCGCACCGGACAGAGCGCGAGAATTTCATGCCGCCGGCCGCCGCGCAAGGCGCGCCGGCCCCTGATTTCGCCTCGACTTTTGCCAAGAGGCGCCGCTTTGGTCTATGAAGGGCGCCGGGTCGCTGCCGACAGACCCATCCCTTTTCGCTCACAACGACCAGGATCTGCCCGTGATGCGTTCGCTCGCCCGCTTCATCGTCGCGCTCATGCTGATGCTGCCCGGCGCCATAGCCGCCTGGGCAGTCGAGACGCCCTATATCGTCGTCGACATGGCGAGCGGCCGTGTGCTGTCCGAGCGCAACCCGCATCAGATGTGGTACCCCGCATCGGTCACCAAGCTGATGAATGCCTATGTCGTCTTCAAGGCGCTGCGCGCCGGCGAGGTGTCGCTCGCGACCCGCGTGATCGTTTCGAAGAACGCGCTGGCGGAGCCGCCGAGCAAGATGGGCTTCAAGGTCGGCACGGCGATCGACCTCGACAACGCCATGAAGATGATGCTGGTCCACTCGTCGAACGACATCGCGGTCGCGGTCGCCGAGACCGTTGGCGGCAACGAGGCGGCCTTTGTCGGGCGCATGAATGCCGAGGCGGAGCGCCTCGGTCTGAGCTCGACGCATTTCATCAATCCGAATGGCCTTCCAGGCGCCGGACAGCATTCGACGGCGCGCGATCTTGCGGTGCTCGCCCGCACCATCTGGACCGAATTTCCCGAATGGCGGCCGATCTTCTCGATCTCCGCGATCCAGTCGGGCAAGCGTGTGCTCAAGTCGGCCAACAATCTCCTCGATCGCTATCCAGGCACCCTCGGCATGAAGACCGGCTTCATCTGCTCGTCGGGGTTCAATGTCGTCGCGGTCGCGCAACACGGCAGCACGACGTTGCTCACCGTGGTTCTCGGCATGGACAACGCCAAGGATCGCGCCGAACTGGCGGCCCGGCTGATGAATGACGGCTTCGGGGGTCGTTCGAAGCCCGGCCCGACGCTCGCAAGTTTCCGCGGCAGCTCGCCCGTGCCCTATGCAATCGACATGCGCGGCGAAATCTGCCAGCGCAAGGATCGCGGCGAGCATGAGGTCGATGCCGAGGCGGCGCAGGTCAGCGCGCTGGTGCCGAAGTTCAAGTTGATGGATCCCGTCCCCGTCACGACCCTCGGCATGATGACGGCAGACGGCACTATCAAGGCCGTCTCGACCGACCCCGATCCCGCCGCTCCCGCCGCCAAGAAGAAGGCGAGCAGCAAGAAAGCGACCAGCAAGGCTGCAAAAAAGTCCGGCAAGGCGGCCGTCACGGCGGCGACAGGCGACAGCGAATTGCCAGCCGACGCGACAAACGCCCCGGCCGCGACGCCTGACGCAACCCCGGCCAGCAGTGCCCCCGCGACGAAGAAGTCCACCAAGAAGACGGCGGCCCCCACCAAGCTCGAGATCGGCGTTCCCTTTGATTCGACCGACATCGCGCCGCTGCCTGAACAAGGCGAACTGCATTGAAGCCGCCCGTACCGCTCACGGTCCTCACCGGCTTCCTCGGCGCTGGCAAGACGACGCTGTTGAACCGGCTGCTGCAGGATCCTGCCCTTGCCGGCACCGCGGTCATCATCAATGAGTTCGGCGATGTCGGGCTCGATCACCTGTTGGTCGGCGAATCCGAGGACGGCATCATCGAGCTCTCGTCGGGCTGCCTTTGCTGCACGATCCGCGGCCAGCTCGCGACGACCCTCGAAGCGCTGCTGCGTGCGCTCGACAACAAGCGCATCGCACGGCTTGATCGCGTCATCATCGAGACGACGGGGCTCGCCGATCCGGCCCCCGTGCTGCAGAGCGTTCTGCTGCATCCTTATCTGTCGCTGCGCTACCGGCTCGATGGCGTCGTGACCGTGGTCGATGCCGTCAATGGCGCGAAGACGATCGCCGCGCATGACGAGGCGGCCCGCCAGGTCGCCGTCGCCGACCGGATCGTGCTGACCAAGACCGACATGCCGGCGGCAGATCCGGCGGTGCGTGCGGCCATCCGCGCGCTCAATCCATCGGCGCCCATTCTCCCAGCGTCCGGCGATGCCCCTGGGGCGGCGGAGCTTTTCGACAGCCAGCCCTTCGCGACCGCCGGAAAGATCGCCGCCGTCGAGGAATGGCTCGCGGCCGAACCGCAGGATGATCATCACGATCACGGGCATGATCATCATCATGACCACGACCATGACCACGACGCCCATGCACATCACGACATCAGCCGTCATGATGCCCGCATCCGCACCTTCACGGCGATCCGGACGACGCCGATCGGACGCGCCAGCCTCGAGAGCTTCCTGGAGCGCTTGGCCCGCAATCACGGGCCGCAACTGCTGCGGGTCAAGGGCCTGATCCAGACCGTGGATGACGGCGACCGGCCACTGGTCATCCAGGCGGCGCAGACGGTGTTTCATCCGCCGGAGCGGCTGCCTGCCTGGCCGAGCGCCGACCATCGCTCGCGGCTCGTGCTGATCGTCATCGATCTTTCCGAAGACGCCGAAGCCGCAATCACCGCTTCATTCTCCAGCCTCCCCTCGATCGACCATGCCGACGCGGAAACGCTCGCCGACAATCCGCTGGCGATTGCCGGTTTTTCGGGGCGGTTCGCGCGCTAGTGCCGGTTGAAAGGTCCCCGGTTCAACGACGTGGAGATCCGCCGAGCGCGAGATGCTGCAGGCGAGGATGGCCGCTGACATCTCCAGCCGATCGAAAGACCGCCGCGTCCCAGCCGGCGCTTTGGGCGCAGGCAACGATCTCCGGCTGGTCATCGAAAAAGAGCGGCGGTTGCGCCGGATCGATGCGAAGCGTCTGGTTGATCGCCTCGAAAAAACGGACGTCCTTCTTCGGATAACCGAGCGACGCGCTGTAGAACATGCCGTCGAAGCGCTCGGAGAGGCCGAGATCGTTCCACAGATAGCGGGCGCGGTGATGCTCCTGGCCCGTGGCGATGTACACCTTCGCGTCGGCGCGTCGCTTGAGCTCCGCCACCAGATGCAGGACCGCGGCGTTGAGGTTTGAATCCTTTTCAAACCAGTAGCGCATGAAATCCTTCACCTCGCCGCGATACCCGATGTCGGGCAGAACGCCGGCCAGGGCTTCCGCGAGGTCGAGACGACCGATGACGCATTGATGCATCAGCGCTTCGGATCGTTGCCCGCTCGCCCCGAAGAAGCGCGTCTGGAAAGCGGCACGATCGACGCCGAGATCCGCCGTGATGGTCGCGTCCCACGGCTTTCGCAGGGCGGCATCGGCATGCCAGCCGTCGATCAGGACGCCATCGACATCGAAGAAAATCAGCATCGGCCTCGGTCTCGCATTCGCAACGGAACGCAGAGCCTACCAGCCGCCGCCGGCCTTTTCGACATGCGCGGCGCCGATGATCGGGCCCGGCTGGTCGTCTGCGCCCGTCTCCTGCAGCAGGATGGCGCAGCCGTCGGTGCCGCTCTCGCGATATTCCGCCATCGGCAGGTCGACCTTGACCGGCTCGCCGCGCCAGACGGCGATCGGCCTCAGCTTGCGCACGACATTGTAGTAACTGAGCGTGCGGTTGCGGTTCTCGCCGCGCTCGATCGGCACCTTGACGTGCCGCTCATAGAGCGCGAGCCACAGCGTTGCCTTGCGCGGACCGCCCCGATCGGCGGCCCCGACCGAAACGCTGATCGCATCGCCCATCATGCCGACCTGGATCGGCACCGATGGCGCTGGTCCAGCGGCAATGGCCTTCTCGATCGCCTTCGCGTCGCTGCCGACCACATGCACGCGGCCATTGACCACCATCTGCGGCGTATAGACCTGCCTGTCGCCACGGGCGGCGGCATAGGCCTTCTGGCGGACGGTGAACTCGTGTTCGGCGAGCGTGTCCTTCCAGCCCTGATAGTCCCAATAGTCGACCGAAAAGGAGAGCGCGACGATATCGGGACGTTCGCTGAACGATTCGAGCGCTTCGTCCGCCGGCGGACAGGATGCGCAGCCCTGGCTGGTGAAGAGTTCGAGCACCGCCTTCACCTGCTCATCGCCGTCGCGGTCGTCGGCAGCGCCAGCCGCGCCCGCCACGAAGCCGGAGCAGATCAGGATCGCCACGATGGACGGGATGCGGGACATGCGTCGAAGAATGCGTTCTCGAGAGGGGCGGCCACATGACGCGGCCCGGGTCACTCAAATACGACCGCGCCCGATCGCGAACCAGTCAATTCAAGGTGACCGGCGCCGCGGCGCCGGTCCCGATCGCGCCTGAAGGCTCAGGCGACGAGATTGCGCAGCACGTATTGCAGGATGCCGCCATTCTTGAAGTAGTCGAGCTCGTCCAGCGTATCGATGCGGCAGAGCAGCGGCACGACCTTGGTGGTACCGTCGGCGAAGGTGATCTCCGCGTCCAGCATCTGCCGTGGCTTGAGGTCGCCGGCGATACCCCGGATCGTCACCGTCTCGTCGCCCTTGAGGCCGAGCGTCAGCCAGGAGACGCCTTCCTCGAAGACGAGCGGCACGATGCCCATGCCAACGAGGTTCGAGCGGTGGATGCGCTCGAACGATTGGGCGATGACCGCGCGGATGCCGAGCAGCTTGGTGCCCTTGGCCGCCCAGTCGCGCGACGAGCCGGTGCCATATTCGCGGCCCGCGAACACGACGAGCGGAACGCCCTCGGCCTTGTATTTCATCGCCGCGTCGAAGATCGGCATTTCGACGCCATCCGGCCAATGACGGGTGAAGCCGCCTTCCTTGCCGCCGAGCATCTGGTTCTTGATGCGGATATTGGCGAAGGTGCCGCGCATCATCACTTCATGATTGCCGCGCCGCGTGCCGTACTGGTTGAAATCGATCGGGCGGACCTGATGATCGCGCAGATAGACGCCTGCGGGGCTCGCCTCCTTGATCGAACCGGCCGGCGAGATATGGTCGGTGGTGATCGAATCGAGGAAGAGCCCCATCACCCGGGCATTGATGACGTCCGAGACCGGCTCGGGCTCCATCTTCATGCCCTCGAAATAGGGCGGGTTCTGCACATAGGTTGAGCCATTGTCCCAGGCATAGGTCTCGCCCTCGGGCGCCTGGATCTTCTGCCAATTCTCGTCGCCCTTGAAGACATCGGCATATTTCGCCTTGAACATCGCCTGCGTGATGTTGTCGGCGATGAATTCTGCGATTTCCTTCGAAGACGGCCAGATATCGCGCAGATAGACCGGCTGCCCGTCCGTGCCCGTGCCGAGCGGCTCGGTGGTCAGATCCACCTGTAGCGAGCCGGCCAGCGCATAGGCAACGACCAGCGGCGGCGAGGCGAGATAATTGGCCTTCACATCCGGGTTGACGCGGCCCTCGAAATTGCGGTTGCCGGAAAGAACGGCCGCGGCAACGAGGTCATGCTCGTTGATCGTGCGCGAGATATCCTCCGGCAGCGGGCCGGAATTGCCGATGCAGGTGGTGCAGCCGAATCCGACGATGTTGAAGCCGAGCGCGTCGAGATCCGTCTGCAGGCCCGATTTGCCGAGATATTCGGCGACGACCTGGCTTCCGGGCGCGAGCGATGTCTTGACCCACGGCTTGGCGGAGAGCCCCTTGGCAAGCGCATTGCGGGCGAGCAGGCCGGCGCCGATCAGCACCGAGGGATTCGACGTGTTGGTGCAGGAGGTGATGGCGGCGATCGTCACCGCGCCATGGCCGAGATCATAGTCATGGCCTGCGACGGCGGCGCGCTTGCCGGCTTCGCCCGGCTTCTTGAACTCGCCTTCGAGGGCAGCCAGGAAGCCGCTCTTCGCATCGGTCAGCAGGACGCGGTCCTGCGGACGCTTCGGACCGGCGAGCGACGGCAGCACGGTGCCGATATCGAGCTCGAGCACGTCGGTGAACACCGGATCGGCCGTCGAGCCGTCGTGCCAGAGGCCCTGCGCCTTGGAATAGGCTTCGACCAGCGCGATGCGCTCGGCCTGGCGGCCGGTCTCGTCGAGATAGTCGATCGTCTCGGCATCAACGGGGAAGAAGCCGCAGGTGGCGCCGTATTCCGGCGCCATATTGGCGATCGTGGCGCGGTCGGCGAGCGTCAGATGGCTGATGCCTTCGCCATAGAACTCGACGAACTTGCCGACGACGCCCTTCTTGCGCAGCATCTGCGTCACGGTGAGCACGAGATCGGTTGCCGTGATGCCTTCGCGCAGCGCGCCGGTCAGGCGGAAGCCGACAACCTCGGGCACGAGCATCGAGATCGGCTGGCCGAGCATGGCCGCCTCGGCCTCGATGCCACCGACGCCCCAGCCGAGCACACCGAGGCCGTTGACCATCGTCGTGTGACTGTCGGTGCCGACAAGCGTATCCGGATAGGCGATCTCGGCGCCGGTGGCCTCGTCGGTCCGCGTCCACACGGTCTGGGCGAGATATTCGAGATTGACCTGATGGCAGATGCCGGTGCCCGGCGGCACGACGCGGAAATTCGAGAAGGCCGACTGACCCCATTTCAGGAAGCGGTAGCGCTCCTGGTTCTGCTCATATTCCCGGTCGACATTCTGCTTGAGCGCGGTCGCATTGCCGAAGAAATCGACGACGACCGAATGGTCGATGACGAGATCGACCGGAACGAGCGGATTGATCTTTTCCGGATTGCCGCCGAGCGCCTTCATGGCGTCGCGCATCGCGGCGAGATCGACCACCGCCGGCACGCCGGTGAAATCCTGCATCAGCACGCGGGCCGGGCGGAAGGCGATCTCGCGATTGCTCTTGCGCGTCGTCAGCCACTCGGCGATCGCACGGATGTCATCGGCCGAAACGGTACGGCCGTCTTCGTTGCGGAGGAGATTTTCGAGCAGAACCTTCAGGGAGAAGGGAAGGCTGGAGATCCCGGGAAGCCCGTTCTTCTCTGCGTCCGGCAGGCTGAAATAGACATAGGACTGTCCGCCGACCTGAAGGGTCTTGCGGGATTTGAAGCTGTCGGGGTGCGGAGTGCTCACGATGGATCAGGCCCTCGGTTCGATCGCAAAAGAAACCTGACCGAAGCCGATGCACGAACCATGCCCGCCTCGATCCGGCGAAACCGGCAAGTCGGGCGCACGAACTGCCGCCAGGCGGCAGATGCAGCGCGCTCTCAAGCGCCGGTCCGGACTGTCTGTCCTCGCCGCGGCGCGGCCCCGCGCCGGGTTGCAGGGCTTATAGTGAATTTCGTAAGGAGAAGCCACAACGAGGAAAGTTGCCGCGGCTGGAACGGTTCGAATTCGCCGCTCCCCTTCGGCTCGCCGCCAGCCCGGGAGGTTGCGTGATCCGTCTCGACGTCAGGGACCTTGCCGTCGAGCGCGGCGGCAGACCCGTCCTCGCCGGGATCGGCTTCGCGCTCGCGGCGGGCGAGGCGCTTGCGCTCACGGGCGCGAATGGCGCCGGAAAATCGACGCTTCTGCGCGCCGTCGCTGGTCTGGTGCCGCTGACCGGCGGGCGGATCGACTGGCAGGGCAGCGGCGAACCCATCGCCGAGGCGATCCACTATTTCGGCCATCTCGACGCGTTGAAGCCCACCCTCGCGGTCGCGGACAACCTCATTCTGTGGTCAAAAGTCGCAGGAGTGCCGGGCCTCTCCGTGATCGAGGCGCTGGAGCGGGTCGGGCTCGACCATCTCGACGACATGCCGGCCGCCTATCTTTCTGCCGGCCAGCGGCGGCGTGTCGCCTTTGCCCGCCTGCTCGTGGTGCGACGGCCGGTCTGGCTGCTCGACGAGCCGACCGCCGCGCTCGATGCCGGCGCGGAGGCGACCTTCGGTGATCTCCTCGCCGATCATATCGCGTCCGGCGGCCTTGCCCTCGTCGCGACGCACCGGCCCTTGCCGATTCCGGCCGCAACGCTGAGGCTTGGCGCATGACGTTCGTCCTTGGCGCATCATGACCGGATTCTTCCTCGCCCTTGCCGGACGGACAGCGCGCCTTTCGCTCGGCGCCGGCGGCGGAGCATTCACCGGCCTCGTCTTCTTCCTGTCGGTGGTGGCCGTCGTGCCCTTTGGCGTCGGGCCTGACATGCCGCTTCTCGCCCGCATCGGCCCGGCCATGCTGTGGATCGCTGCGCTGCTCGCGACGCTGCTCGGTCTCGACCGGCTGTTCCAGGACGATCGCGACGACGGCTCGCTCGACCAGATGATCCTCTCGGGCCTGCCGCTCGAACTGATCGTGCTCGCCAAGGCCATCGGCCACTGGCTGGCCACCGGCCTGCCCCTCGTCGTCGGCGCGCCGCTGTTCGGGTTGATGCTCGGCGCCGATGGCCACGCGATCCTCTTCGTGACGCTGACGCTCCTGATCGGCACGCCGGCGCTGACCTTCATCGGCGCGATCGGCGCAGCCCTGATTACCGCCATGCGCCGCGGCGGCCTGATCGTCGCCGTGCTGGTGCTGCCGTTCACGATCCCGGTGCTGATCTTCGGGGTCAGCGCGGTCGCGGCCGCGACAGGCGGTTTCGACCCGGCCACACCGCTGATGGTCCTCGCCGGGCTCGCCCTCGGATCGCTGGTCGCCGGCCCGATCGCCGCCGCGGCTGCGCTGCGGGCGGCGCTCGATTAGCCGATCGACATCAGGCTCGCATTGCCGCCGGCCGCCGCCGTATTGACGCTGATCGAGACTTCCTCGATCAGCCCGTCGAGATAGAAGGTCTCCCGCCCGCTGGCGAGGCCGTCGCTGGAAACGGCATGGATGGCGACGATCGGGCCTTCGCGAGCGGCGATACGGCCGGCAAGCAGCGCCAGCCGGTCCGCATCGCCTTCGAAGAGGACCGCACCGAGCGGCATGGTCTCGGCGTCGTCGATCACGTCGATGCGCCGCGCGACCTCCGTAGGCAGGGCGCCGAGCAGCGCGGCGATGGCCTCGCCCGGTGAGAGCACGGCGCGGTTGCCTGTCGCCAATGCCGCACCGAGCGCGACCGTCAATCCGGCCGGCGTCTTCGCCTCGATCAGCACGCGCCCGCGGGCCCGCGTGAAATAGCTGTCGCGCTGCCCCACCGGCCCCGCAAGAATGCACTCCGCGCCCACGCCGGCCCGTTCGATGAAACCACGCACCCGCGCCGCTGCGTCGCCATCGCCCCGCCGCGCCAGCCAATCAGCGAAGGTCTGAGCGACCGGGTCGCCTCCACCTGAAGGCGCGTCCCCGCCAGCCGCTTCATGCGGCTGCACGAGACGTCCGAGATAAAGCGGGCCGCCGGCCTTCGGCCCGGTGCCGGAAAGGCCGTTGCCGCCGAACGGCTGCACACCGACCACGGCGCCGACGACGTTTCGATTCACATAGAGATTGCCGGCATGAACGCGCGCCGTGACGGCGGCGATCGTCTCGTCGATGCGCGTATGCAGGCCGAATGTGAGGCCATAGCCGGTGCCGTTGATGGCATCGACCAGAACTTCGAGGCCGTCGCGGGCATAGCGCAGCACATGCAGCACCGGCCCGAACACCTCGCCAGGCACGTCCTTGATCGCATCGATCTCGATCAGCGCCGGCGCGACGAAGCTGCCCGGCCTCGCCTCGTTCCCCGCGGCAAGCCGGTGCACCTTGAAGCCGCGCGCCGCCATGGCCGCTATATGCGCCTCGAGCTTTTCGGCGGCTTCCTCCGTGATGACAGGCCCGATATCGGTTGAAAGCAGCGCCGGATCGCCCAGCGACAATTCGGCCATCGCGCCTTTCAGCATGGCGATCATCCGGTCTGCGACGTCATCCTGGATACACAGCACCCGCAGCGCCGAACAGCGCTGGCCCGCGCTGTCGAAAGCGGAGAGGATCGCGTCGGCCGCGACCTGCTCGGCAAGCGCCGAGGAATCGACGATCATCGCGTTCTGGCCGCCCGTCTCGGCAATCAATGGCAAAGTGCGGCCATCCGGCGTCAAACGGCTTGCGAGGCTGCGATTGATCGCGCGCGCGACCTCGGTCGAGCCGGTGAACAGCACACCACGGACGCGCGAATCGGCGACAAGCGCCGCACCGACATCGCCCGCGCCCGGCAGAAGCTGGACAGCCGCCGCCGGCACGCCGGATGCGCGCAGGATACGCACCGCCTCGGCGGCAATGAGCGGCGTTTCCTCGGCCGGCTTCGCGAGCACGGGATTGCCGGCCGCGAGCGCCGCCGCGACCTGGCCGGTGAAGATCGCGAGCGGGAAATTCCACGGGCTGATGGCGACCACCGGGCCGAGCGGCCGATGCGTATCGGCGGCAAAACCCGCCCGCGCGGCGCCGGCATAATAGCGCAGGAAATCGACCGCCTCGCGCACCTCGGAGACGGCGTTCGGGATCGTGCGCCCCGCCTCGCGCACGATGAGGCCGACGAGCTCGGGCAAGCGGGTTTCCAGCGCATCGGCGGCACGCTCCAGCGCGGAAGCACGCTCGCTGGCCGGCGTCGCGCCCCAGATCGGCGCGATCGCCTCGGCCTCGGCAAAGGCCGCGTCGATCGCCTCCGGCGAAGCGACGATCATGCCGCCGACACGGTCACGCCGATCGGCCGGATTGAGAATGTCGATCGCCTCACCGGCAAGCTCGTCCGTCCCGACCAGCGGCGCAGCGCTCCACGGCCCCGCGGCACTGCCGATCAACGCCACCGCGAGCGCGGCGAGCCGCTGCTCGTTGGCAAGATCAAGTCCGGCCGAATTGATGCGATCAGCGCCATAAAGCGCGCGCGGCAGGGCGATCTTCGGATGCGGCGCGCCGACCGGCTCCAGCGCGAGCGCTTCCGTGACGGGATCGGCGATGAGCGCCTCGACCGGCACCCCGGGGTCGGAGATCCGGTTCACGAAGGAGGTGTTGGCACCGTTTTCGAGCAGCCGCCGCACGAGATAGGCGAGCAGCGTGTCATGCGTGCCGACCGGCGCATAGATGCGGCAGGGCCGGCCGAGCTTCCCCTCGCCCACCACTTCCTCATAGAGCGGCTCGCCCATGCCGTGCAGGCACTGAAACTCATACTGGCCGGGATAATAGTTAGCGCCGGCCATCTCCATGACGGCGGCCAGTGTCTGCGCGTTATGCGTCGCGAACTGCGGGAAGATCGCATCCGGCGCCGCGAGCAGGCGCCGGGCGCAGGCGAGATAGGAAACGTCGGTGTGCAGCTTGCGGGTGAAGACCGGGAAGTCCTCCAGCCCGGCCTCCTGCGCCCGCTTGATCTCGCTGTCCCAATAGGCGCCCTTGACGAGGCGCACCATCAGTCGCCGCCGGCTGCGCCGCGCGAGATCGACCAGCCAGTCGATGACGAAGGGACAGCGTTTGCCATAAGCCTGGATGACGAAGCCGATGCCGTTCCAGCCGGCAAGGTCCGGATCGAAGGCGAGCGCCTCCAGGAGATCGAGCGAGATCTCCAGCCGATCCGCCTCCTCCGCATCGATATTGAGCCCGATATCGTAGCGCTTCGCCAGCACCGCGAGACCCTTCAAGAGGGGCAGCAGTTCGGCCATGACGCGGCCGCGCTGTGCCCTTGCATAACGGGGATGCAGCGCCGAGAGCTTCACCGAAATGCCCGGCCCCTCATAGATGCCGCGCCCGCCCGCCGCCTTGCCGATGGCATGGATCGCCTGCTCGTAATCGGCGAGGTAACGCGCCGCGTCGCCGGCGGTCATCGCCGCCTCGCCAAGCATGTCGTAGGAATAGCGGAAGCCCTTCGCCTCCATGCGGCGACTATTGGCCAACGCCTCGCCGATGGTCTGGCCGGTGACGAACTGCTCGCCCATCAGCCGCATCGCGATCTCGACGCCCTTGCGGATCAGCGGCTCGCCGCCCTTGCCGATCAGCCGTGTCAAGGCGGCGGAGAGGCCCCGTTCGCTGTTGGTCGTGTTGAGCTTGCCGGTGACGACGAGACCCCATGTGGCCGCGTTGACGAACAGCGACGGGCTGTGACCGACATGCGCGCGCCAATCGCCCGCCGAGATCTTGTCGCGGATCAGGGCTTCGCGGGTCGGCCGGTCGGGGATGCGCAGCAGCGCCTCGGCAAGGCACATCAGCGCCACGCCTTCCTGCGTCGACAGCGCGTATTCGCGCACGAGCCCGTCGACGCGCCCGGCCGGCTCCTTGAGGCGCAGCCGCTCGACGAGTTGCCGCGCCGTCCGCTCCGCCCGGGCCTTCGCGGCTGGATCGAGCTGCGCCTGCGGGATCAGCAGCGGCAGGCATTCCGTTTCCGGCATCCGCGTCGCCGCGGTGATCCGAGCGCGGAGGGCGCTCTGGGGGGCCAGATCGCGCGCGAAGCCGACAAATGGACCTTGAGCGGGCTGTGGAACCGGCTCCGCGTCGTCATCCGCGTCGAAACGCTCGCCGCGCTCCACACGTTCGATCGCCGCGATGACTCCGGTCCGTGCCAGCCAATGCGGCGAGCGCCCGACCATCGCAGCCGCCGCCTTCAGCCGCGCGCGCAGCACCTCGTCCACCTTGATCGCAATCGTCCCCGCCATCGTCTCAATCCCGCTAGCCTCGATCCATCGGTGTTACTCCGTCCCGTGACGGGTGTCACCCGCCACGCGCAGCCCACGGCAATCGGTAATACCGCCTTCGCCATGGGATTCAGGCCCCGGCCGAAGCAAATCTCGGCGTGCTGGCGAGTTGCGACGGGCGGGAGGCTGTGCTAACGAACGCGCGGCTTACGGGCGGGCCATTCTCGACGGCTTCTAGCTGCTTCGACAAAATCCAATCCGTTCAGTGTGTTGCACGGCAGCGACCGGAACGGGACCGAAGCCCGGTCGTGGCGTCTTAAAGCGAGGATCAGGTGGCGGAAGAGAAAAGCATCGTCTCAGGGGTGTCCGGGCGCTACGCCACGGCCCTTTTCGAGCTCGCGCTCGACAGCGGCGCTATCGACGCCGTCGAGGCCGACCTTTCCCGCTTCACCGCCCTGCTCGCCGAGAGCGACGACTTGACCCGCCTCGTGCGGAGCCCGGTCTTCGCCGCCGAAGATCAGTTGCGCGCCGTGACGGCCGTGCTCGCCAAGGCGGGTATCGGCGGGCTCGTCGCTAATTTCATCAAGGTCGCTGCCGGCAATCGCCGGCTGTTCGTCCTGCCCGGCATGATCACCGATTTCCGCCGCCTCGCTGCCGCCCATCGCGGTGAGGTGACGGCCGAGGTGACCAGCGCCGAGCCGCTCAGCGATGCCGCGACGGCCGCGCTGAAGGAGGCCCTGAAGGCCAAGATCGGCAAGGACGTCACGCTCGTGGCGCATGTCGATCCGGCCCTTATCGGCGGTCTCGTCGTCAAGGTCGGCAGCCGTATGGTCGACACGTCGCTGCGTTCCAAGCTCAATTCACTCAAGATCGCCATGAAAGAGGTCGGCTGATGGACATCCGCGCCGCTGAAATCTCCGCAATCCTCAAGGAGCAGATCAAGAACTTCGGCTCCGAGGCTCAGGTTTCCGAAGTCGGACAGGTTCTGTCGGTCGGCGACGGTATTGCCCGCATCTACGGCCTCGACAATGTCCAGGCCGGCGAGATGGTCGAGTTCCCGGGCGGCACCCGGGGCATGGTGCTGAACCTCGAAACCGACAATGTCGGCGTCGTGATCTTCGGCTCCGATCGTGACATCTCGGAAGGCGACACCGTCAAGCGCACCGGCGCCATCGTCGACGTTCCCGTCGGCAAGGCCCTGCTCGGCCGCGTCGTCGACGCCCTTGGCAACCCGATCGACGGCAAGGGCCCGATCGAGACGACCGAACGTCGCCGCGTCGACGTCAAGGCGCCGGGCATCATCCCGCGCAAGTCCGTGCATGAGCCGATGCAGACCGGCATCAAGGCCATCGACGCCATGATCCCGGTTGGCCGTGGCCAGCGCGAGCTGATCATTGGTGACCGTCAGACCGGCAAGACCGCCGTCGCGCTCGACACGATCCTCAATCAGAAGTCGGTCAACGACACGGGCGACGAGTCGAAGAAGCTCTATTGCGTCTATGTCGCGATCGGCCAGAAGCGCTCGACCGTGGCGCAGTTCGTGAAGGTGCTCGAGGAACGTGGCGCGCTCGAATATTCGATCGTCGTCGCCGCCACTGCCTCCGACCCGGCTCCGATGCAGTATCTCGCCCCCTTCGCCGGTTGCGCGATGGGCGAATATTTCCGCGACAACGCCATGCATGCCCTGATCGTCTATGACGATCTCTCCAAGCAGGCCGTCGCCTACCGCCAGATGTCGCTGCTGCTGCGCCGCCCGCCGGGCCGTGAAGCCTATCCGGGCGACGTGTTCTATCTGCATTCCCGCCTGCTCGAGCGCGCGGCCAAGCTGAACGATGATAACGGCAACGGTTCGCTGACCGCCCTGCCGATCATCGAGACGCAAGCCAACGACGTGTCGGCCTATATTCCGACCAACGTGATCTCGATCACCGACGGCCAGATCTTCCTTGAGACGGACCTGTTCTATCAGGGCATCCGTCCCGCCGTGAACGTCGGCCTTTCGGTGTCGCGCGTCGGCTCGGCCGCCCAGATCAAAGCGATGAAGCAGGTCGCCGGCCCGATCAAGGGCGAGCTGTCGCAGTATCGCGAGATGGCGGCCTTCGCCCAGTTCGGCTCCGATCTCGACGCCACGACCCAGCGCCTGCTCAACCGCGGCGCCCGCCTGACGGAACTCCTGAAGCAGCCGCAGTTCTCGCCGCTGAAGGTCGAGGAACAGGTCGCGGTGATCTATGCCGGCGTGAACGGCTATCTCGACAAGATCCGGGTGGATCAGGTCAGCCCGTTCGAGCAGGGCCTGCTCGCCGTGCTGCGCACCGAGCACAAGGATCTTCTCGATCTCATCCGCGACAAGCGCGAGCTGAATGACGAGATCCGTTCGAAGCTGAAGGCCGCCCTCGACGCCTTCGCCAAGAACTTCGCCTGAACCTAGGGAAGGGCCGGATCGCCTCGCGCGGTCCGGCCTTCATTCCGCTCGACAGGGACGCTCATGCCGAGCCTCAAGGAACTCCGAAACCGCATCGCCTCGGTCAAGGCGACGCAGAAGATCACCAAGGCGATGCAGATGGTCGCCGCGGCGAAGCTTCGTCGCGCCCAGGCCGCCGCCGAAGCGGCCCGCCCCTATGCCGAACGCATGGGCGCGGTGCTGGCCAATGTCGCCGCCGGCGTCGCCGGCCAGTCCGATGCGCCGCGCCTTCTCGCCGGCACCGGATCGAGCCAGACACATCTCCTGATCGTCTGCACGGCCGAACGCGGCCTTTGCGGCGCGTTCAACTCGTCGATCGCCCGCCTCGCGCGTGAGCATGCGCTCTCGCTGCAGCGCCAGGGCAAGACGGTGAAGATCCTCTGCGTCGGCAAGAAGGGCTACGACGCTCTCCGCCGGCAGTTCCAGAGCGAGATCATCGAGCTCATCGAGCTGCGCACCGTGAAGCAGATCGGCTTCGAGAACGCCGACCAGATCGCCCGCAAGGTGCTCGCGCTCTATGGCGAGGGCCAGTTCGACATCGCGACGATCTTCTATGCGAAGTTCCGCTCGGTCATCCAGCAGATCCCGACGGCGCAGCAGCTGATCCCGGCAGAGGTGCCGACCAACGACAACGCCGCCCCGACTGTGGCGACGCTTTATGAATACGAGCCGGACGAGGCAATGATCCTGGAGGATCTTCTGCCGCGCAACATCTCGGTCCAGATCCTCGGCGCGCTGCTGGAGAACGTCGCGTCGGAGATGGGCGCCAAGATGTCGGCGATGGACAACGCGACGCGCAATGCCGGCGAGATGATCAAGAAGTACACGCTGCGCTATAATCGCACGCGCCAGGCGATGATCACCAAGGAACTGATCGAGATCATTTCGGGCGCCGAGGCGCTCTGACCGGACTTTTGGAAGGCGAGAACACCATGGCGAATACCACCAATCAGAAGGCCGAATCGGGCCGCATCACGCAGGTGATCGGCGCCGTCGTCGACGTTCAGTTCGAAGGCCATCTGCCGGCCATCCTGAACGCGCTCGAGACCAGCAACAACGGCAACCGCCTCGTGCTCGAGGTGGCCCAGCATCTCGGCGAATCGACTGTCCGCTGCATCGCAATGGACATTTCGGAAGGCCTCGTCCGCGGCCAGCCGGTCCGCGATACCGGCGTTCCGATCCAGGTTCCGGTCGGCATCGGCACCCTCGGCCGCATCATGAACGTCATCGGTGAGCCGATCGATGAGGCTGGCCCGGTCGAGGCCGAAGGCCTCCGCCCGATCCACGCGCCTGCTCCGTCCTATTCGGAACAGTCGACGGAAGCCGAAATCCTGCTCACCGGCATCAAGGTCGTCGACCTCCTGGCGCCTTACGCCAAGGGCGGCAAGATCGGCCTGTTCGGCGGCGCCGGTGTCGGCAAGACCGTGCTGATTCAGGAACTGATCAACAACGTCGCCAAGGTCCATGGCGGCTATTCGGTGTTCGCCGGCGTCGGCGAGCGCACCCGCGAGGGCAACGACCTCTATCACGAGTTCATCGATTCCAAGGTGAACGCCGACCCGCACAATCCCGATCCGTCGGTGAAGTCGAAGTGCGCGCTGGTGTTCGGCCAGATGAACGAGCCGCCGGGCGCCCGCGCCCGCGTCGCGCTGACCGGCCTGACCGTCGCCGAGCACTTCCGCGACCAGGGCCAGGACGTGCTGTTCTTCGTCGACAACATCTTCCGCTTCACCCAGGCGGGTTCGGAAGTGTCGGCTCTGCTCGGCCGCATCCCTTCCGCGGTGGGTTACCAGCCGACGCTCGCCACCGACATGGGCGCGCTGCAGGAACGCATCACCACCACGACCAAGGGCTCGATCACCTCGGTGCAGGCCATCTATGTGCCGGCCGACGACTTGACCGACCCGGCGCCGGCGACCTCCTTCGCCCATCTGGACGCGACGACGAACCTGTCGCGCGCCATTTCCGAGAAGGGCATCTACCCGGCGGTGGACCCGCTCGACTCGACCTCGCGCATGCTGACGCCGGCAATCGTCGGTGAGGAGCATTATGCGGTGGCGCGTCGCGTGCAGCAGATCCTGCAGCGCTACAAGGCGCTCCAGGACATCATCGCGATCCTGGGCATGGACGAGCTTTCCGAAGAGGACAAGCTCACTGTTGCCCGCGCGCGCAAGATCGAGCGCTTCCTATCGCAGCCCTTCGACGTCGCCGAGGCCTTCACCGGCCAGCCGGGCGTCCAGGTGCCGATCGCCGATACGATCAAGGGCTTCAAGGGCCTCTGCAACGGCGATTATGATCATCTGCCCGAGGCGGCCTTCTACATGGTCGGCACGATCGATGATGCGATCGCCAAGGCGAAGAAGCTCGCGGCCGCGGCCTGAGCGTCCGACGAGAAGAGGTAAGTTCCCATGGCCGATCCGTTCCCGTTCGAACTCGTCTCGCCTGAGCGGCTGCTCCTCTCGGAGCCGGCCCTCTCGGTCGTCGTGCCGGGATCGGAGGGCGAGTTCGAGGTTCTGAAGAACCACGCGCCCTTCATGTCGACCATCAAGCCCGGCGTCGTCACGGTGACGCTGGCCTCTGGTCCTGCCCAGCGCTTCTTCGTGCGCGGCGGTTTTGCCGACGTGAATGCGAGCGGTCTGACGATCCTCGCCGAGCAGGCGATTCCGGTCGAGAGCCTGAACGCCGAGGACATTGCGAAGCAGATCCGCGATGCCGAGGAAGATGTCGCCGACGCGCGCGACGACATCTCGAAGACGGCCGCCGCTACACGGCTCGCCCAGTTGAAGGATGTCCAGGCGGTTCTGGGTCACTGACCCGGGCTGAACCTCGCCGACAATCAAAACCCGCCGCCATCGGCTGATGGCGGCGGGTTTTTTCTTGTTGAATTCGCGCGAGTGTCAGTGGCCGTTCAAGATCGATGCGATGATGCCCGAGGCGATGCCGACCATCAGGTACTGGTTGCCCTGCTGGACCCAACGATAGCCACGCGGCGGTGCCTTCAGATGATGGTGGCGATAGTCGACGTCCCGGCCCCACTGGCTCTGCGGAATGCGCTGGCCTTTTCTCCAGGCCTGCTGCTTGCCATGCGAGCCGCGGCCGTCATGGACCTGATCCTTGCCATGCGAGCTGTAATGGTTCTGGCTCGGCGCACGATAGGACTGCTGGGCGTTGGCAGCCGGGATGGCGAGCGCAGCGACAGCGATTGAAGCTAGAAGAATGCGTTTCATCGGAAAGCTCCTCGGTTGGTCGATGCACGCTTTCTAGCGCGCCTGCGATGAACCGAGACTGAACGGCAACCTTATTATCTGTTCAGGTTATTTTCTTTTGAGCTTACCATTTCGCCGTAGCCAGCGCCGGCCGGCCCTGAAGACGAGATGGTACGCGCTCCGGTCAGCCTGCCAGATGGCTGAACGCCGCGACGACCTGTTCATAAACCTTGCGCTTGAATGGAACGATCAGCGTGGGCAGCGTGGCGAGCTTTTCCCAGCGCCAGGAAATGAACTCGGCTTCATACTGGCCGCCGCCCGGCGCGAGGACGTCGATCTCGCTCTCTTCCCCTTCGAAGCGGAAGGCGAACCACTTCTGGCGCTGGCCGCGAAATTTGCCCTTGAGCGCAATGCCGACGAGTTCGGGCGGCAGGTCATAGTCGAACCAGCCCTCGGCCTCGGCAAGCAGGGCGACCGACTTGATGCTGGTCTCCTCATAGAGCTCGCGATAGACGGCCGGCAGCGGCGCTTCGCCCTCATCGATGCCGCCTTGCGGCAATTGCCAGACGGGGTCGCCCGCGACCAGTTCGGCATTCGGCGACCGCTCGCCGATGAAGACTTTTCCTTCACGGTTGAACACCACGGCGCCGACGCAGGGGCGATAGGGCAGCGTCGCCGGGTCGACCGGCTTCTTCTTCGACATGGCAGTTCTCCGGGATGTCGGGCGGCGCGTCAGGGATCGCGAATGATGATCTGGCCGTTCGGGTCGTCCGGTTCCGCGGGCGGCTCGGGCGGCTTTGCAGCAACAGGCGGGGGCAGCGGCGGAAGGTCGACCGTAACATGCGGCTGCCCACCATAGGGGTCGCCCTTCACGGCCGCCCAGACGGCAAGAGCAGCCAGGATGATCAGCGTCGGACCGGCGAGAAATGGCCAGATCGGCCAAGGACGGCGCGCCGCCGCCGGGCGGTCGAGGCCGAGGGGAGCGCTGTAGTCGTCGGGCACGTCCGCTCGCTATCGTCGGGCGTTGAAAGGAAAACGGCGCCCCTTGGGGCGCCGTCATGGGATGTCGTTTCGGCTTAGTTGGGCACCGCAGCCTTGGGGTTCGGCGGGAAGGCGCTGTTGGCCTGCTTGCCGTCCAGAAGGCCGATCGCCTCCTGAAGCTGCTTATCGTCCTTGGCTTCCGGCGGCACATAGGCCTGCGAGCCCGTGCCCTCGTCGCCGCCCGCTTCATTGGCGAGGTGGCCCTTGAGCGATGCCTCGCCCTTTGTGTCGGTCACCTGATCCTTCAGCTCCGGCGGCAGATCCTGCACGACCTGGATATCGGGATCGATGCCCTTGGCCTGGATCGATCGGCCGGACGGCGTGTAGTAGCGCGCCGTGGTAAGGCGGATCGCGCCATTGGAGCCGAGCGGAATGATCGTCTGCACCGATCCCTTGCCGAAGGAACGGGTGCCGAGAATGGTCGCGCGCTTCTGGTCCTGCAGGGCGCCGGCAACGATCTCGGACGCCGAGGCCGAGCCGCCATTGATCAGCACGATCACCGGCTTGCCATCGGTGAGATCACCATCACGGGCATCATAGCGAGCGTTCTGGTCAGAATGCCGTCCGCGCGTCGCGACAATCTCGCCCTGGTTCAGGAAGGCATCGCCAACCGCAACCGCCTGGTCGAGCAGGCCGCCGGGATTGTTGCGCAGGTCGAGGATGTAGCCCTTGAGCTTGTCCTTGCCGATATCCTTGTTGAGCTTGTCGACGGCGGCCTTCAGCCCGTCGAACGTCTGCTCGTTGAACGAGGAGATGCGGATATAGCCGATATCGCCCTCGGACCGCGACTTGACCGACTGGATGCGGATCACGTCGCGTACGACCTTGACGTCGAACGGCTTCGCGGTGCCCTTGCGGGCGATCTGCAGCGTGATCGGCGTGTTGACCGCGCCGCGCATCTTTTCGACGGCCTGGTTCAGGTTCATGTTCTGGACCGGATCGCCGTCGATGGCGATGATCAGGTCGCCGGCAAGGATGCCGGCCTTGGCCGCCGGCGTATCGTCGATCGGCGACACGACCTTGACGACGCCGTCCTCCATCGTGACCTCGATCCCGAGCCCGCCGAACTCACCGCGGGTCTGGACCTGCATGTCCTTGAAGTCTTTCGGATTCATGTAGCTCGAATGCGGGTCGAGCGAGGTCAGCATGCCGTTGACGGCTGCCTCGATCAACGCGCTGTCGTCCGGCTTCTCGACATAGTCGGCGCGGATGCGCTCGAACACGTCACCGAACAGATTGAGCTGCCGATAGGTGTCCGAGACTGCGGCGTGAGCCGCACTCGGCACCAGACCGGGCACCTGGGCTATCGTGATAGCCGCCGTGGCGCCGATGATCGTACCGGCCAGGAGAAGCGAAGCATTGCGAATCATCCGCCAACCTTTTCGTCGCTGGATCGCGCCCACCATGGGGCCGGGTCGATCGAGGTTCCGTCTTTTCTGAATTCGACATAGAGCAGGGGCTGCTGGGCGCCAATACCTTCAGCACCCATGCTCGCGAGCTGGCGGGTCCCCATTACGCCGACCGGCTCGCCCGCGAGAACGAACTGCCCGAGTTCGACGTTGATGCGCTCCATGCCTGCCAAGAGCACATGATACCCGCCCCCGGCATTGATGATCAAGAGTTGCCCATAGGAGCGGAAGGGACCTGCATATACCACCCAGCCATCGCTGGGCGAAGATACGCCGGCACTGGCGCGTGTCGCGATCGAAACGCCGGCGGTCGTGCCGCCAAGCCCATCGGCATCGCCGAAGCTTTTCACCTCGACGCCGTTGACCGGGCGCGGCAGCAGGCCCTTGGTATCGGCAAAGGCGACGGCCGGCTCGATCCGGTTGGCGGCGCCGAGATTGTCGGGCTGGCGCGGTGCTTCGCCCGATGCGATGGCCGCCTTGTTGCGTTCCTCGGCCGCCTTCGCCGCTGCCGCGGCATCGGCCGACGCGGCAACCTGCTTCTCGAGCGAATCGATCAGATCCTGCAGGCTGCTCGCCTGCGCGGCGAGCTGTTCTGAACGCGTCTGCTCGGAGGCGAGCGCCTCCTCGGAAGCCGCGCGTGCCTTTTTCTTTTCTGCCACCAGCAGCTGGATGCGTGTCTGCTCTTCGGCGAGCGCCGTCGCATCAGCACGGACGCGATCGCGCTCCCGCGCCTTCTCATCCTTGAGTGCTAGGAGGTGCTGCAGGTCGGCGGTGAGTCCGTCGGCCTCGGTGCGCAGCTCCGGCACGACCGCGCCGAGCAGCATCGCGCTGCGCACGGCGGCAAGCGCGTCCTCAGGCCGTACCACGATCGCCGGCGGCGGCTTGCGACCCATGCGCTGCAGCGCGGCCAGCACATTGGCGAGCACGCCGCGCCGAGCCGAAAGCGAGGCCCTGACGGTCTTTTCCTCGTCGAGCAGGCTGCTCATCCGCATTTCAGCCTCGCCGAGCTGGCGCTCGAGCTGCTTGGCCCGCTCGCCGGTCTCGACCATGCTTTGCGTCAGCGACGCGCTATCCTTGTCAAGCTTGTCGATTTCCGCCTTGAGTTCGTCCTGCCGCGCCCGCGTGACCTCGATATCATGCGTGATCGCGTCGAGTTCGGCGCGGCGCTGGGTCCGCGCCGCCTCGGCCGGATCGACAGGCGCCGTCTCCGCGGCAGCCGGCTGAGCAGCCGGAGCCTGCGCGGCGGCACGTTCCGGCCACAGCAGGACGCTCGCCGCGGCGAAGGCGACGAAAGCGAGGCTGAGCGAAAGCGGCAAAGGTCGGATCAAGGAACGGCCCGGATGGCAGCAACGGCTCGTCCGGACGAAGCGAGGCGGTCTTCGCCGCCGGAAGTGCACAGATCTCATGCTGACCGCCAATTGCGGCCGAAGCTGGACGGGTCAGGCGCGGTGATAGGGATGGCCGGAAAGGATCGTTGTCGCCCGATAGATCTGCTCGGCGAGCATCAGCCGCACGATCTGGTGCGGCCAGGTCATCGCCCCGAAGGCGAGACTTTGGTCGGCCCGCCGCCGCAAGGCTTCGCCATGGCCATCGGCACCACCGATCGCGAACACCACATCCCGAAGGCCGCCATCGCGCAGGGTGCCGAGACGCTGGGCGAACGCCTCGCTCGAGACCGTGTCGCCGCGCTCGTCGAGAGCGATCAGCCGCGCCCCTTCAGGCAGGACGCCCATGAGCGTCGCAGCTTCCTGCGCCATCCGCTCCTCGGCCCGGGTCGCGCGGCTCTCGGGAAACTCCCGCACCGCGACAGTGAGCCCGAGCGCGCGGCCGGTCTGGCCGGCACGCTCCAGATAGCGCTCGACGAGAAGACGCTCGGGACCGGCCTTCAGCCGGCCCATAGCGGCAATGGTGATCTGCATGGCGGCTCCGGAGAACTAGTCCTCCGGCGCCTCGGCGACGGGACGGATCCCGCTCCCCTTCGGCGCGTCGGGCGACCACATCTTTTCCAGATTGTAGAAGCTGCGCACCTCGGGCCTGAAGATATGGACGATGACATCGCCCGCATCGATCAGCACCCAGTCGCAATGCGGCATGCCCTCCATGCTGCCGACCCGACCGCCGGCTTCCGTGATGTCACGGTCGAGATGGTCCGCGATGGCGCCGACATGTCGCTGCGAGCGCCCGGTGGCGATGACCATGTAGTCCGCCAGCGCCGATTTACCCGCAATGTCGATCGAGACGATTTCCTCGGCCTTCGAATCATCGAGGCTCTCGAGGACGGTTCTGAGAACGTCGTCCGCCGCAATCTGCCGGCGTACCGCCGTCTTGTGAGGCAGGCGATCATTCGCAGCCTCGGTTTGGATTGCCGTCGTCAGTGGTTGATCCTTTCGCCAAAAGGCGCGCTTGATCCGGAAATGGATCTGATCATTCTCGCTCCCCTGCGGCACGATGTCCGCATGATGAGAAGATAGGCACGAGCGGGTGAAGCTTTCAAGACCGCGCCGATTCCTTCATCGACCCCGCCCGCAGCGCGGTCGATGACATTGCAACGCGCGGCCCATGCAGGAAGACCCAGGCCGGTGTCGCGTGTCCCGGCAGAAGGGCTGCATCCGCCTCGTCGAGCCGGAAGCGCGCCAATGCATGCGCGGCAGGCGAGGCCATCGCGCGGAACGTGCTGCCAGGCCGGTCGTAGACCGCGATCGGCATCGTCTCGGCGATCTGCCGCCAATGTCGCCAGCGATGAAACTGGCTGAGATTGTCGGCGCCCATAAGCCACACAAGCTTTACCCCGGCAAGCCGCCTGGCGAGGATTGTGAGCGTATCGGCCGTATAGCGCGTCCTGAGCGAGGCCTCGACCGCCGTCACCGTGATGCGCGGATCGCTCGCCATGGCCTCTGCCGCCGCCAGCCGTCGCGCCAGCGCACCCGGCGCATGGTCCTTGAGAGGATTGCCGGGCGTCACCAACCACCAGACGGCATCGAGCCGCAGCCGCCGGATCGCCATCAGGCTCAGGGTCAGATGACCCTTGTGCGGCGGATCGAACGAGCCGCCAAACAGTCCGATGCGCTGCCCCGGCAACGCCAGCGGCAGGCGGAGCGCCGATCCGGGCGCCGGATCGGCGGCATTGTCCATCGTCACGGCCGCGTCTGCCCGCTGCCGTGAACGCGATAGTTGAACGAGGTCAGTTGCTGCGTGCCAACCGGCCCGCGCGCATGCATCCGGCCAGTGGCGATGCCGATCTCGCCGCCGAAGCCGAACTCGCCGCCATCGGCAAACTGGGTCGAGGCATTGTGCATCACGATGGCCGAATCGACCTCGGCGAGGAACCGCGCCGCAGCGGCGTCGTCCGCCGTCAGGATCGCATCGGTGTGATGCGAGCCGTAATGCTCGATATGGGCGATGGCCGCGTCGATGTCGTCGACGACGCGCACCGAAATGACGGAATCGAGATATTCCGTCGACCAATCGGCTTCCGTCGCCGGGCTCGCCTCGCCGACCAGCGCCCGCGTCTCGGCGTCGCCGCGAATGCTGCAGCCCGCCTCGATCAGCGCGCGCACGATCGGCACCAGATGGGTGGCGGCGACGGCGCGATCGAACAGCAGCGTCTCGGCCGCGCCGCAAACCCCGGTGCGCCGCATCTTGGCATTGACGATCAGGGGGATCGCCATCGCGAGATCGGCCTTCGCATGCACATAGATGTGCACGATCCCTTCGAGATGAGCGAAGACAGGCACCCGCGCCTCGCTCTGCACCCGCGCGACAAGGCTTTTGCCGCCGCGCGGCACGATGACGTCGATGGCCCCGCCAAGCCCGCCCAGCATCGCGCCGACGGCAGCCCGATCGGCGGTCGGCACCATCTGGATCGCGTCACCCGGAAGGCCCACAGCCTCGAGCCCGCGCACCAGCGCGGCATGGATGGCATGCGAGGAGCGGAACGAATCCGAGCCCCCGCGCAGGATCACGGCATTGCCCGCCTTCAGGCAGAGCGCGCCAGCATCGGCGGTGACATTCGGCCGGCTTTCATAGATGACGCCGATGACGCCGAGCGGCGTGCTCACGCGCTCCAGCTTCAGGCCGTTTGGCCGCTCCCAGGCCTCGAGAACGCGGCCAACCGGATCGGCCAGCGCCGCGATATCCTCGACGCCAGCCGCCATCGCCTCGATCCGCTGCGGATTGAGCGTCAGTCGATCGATGAATGAGGCCAGCGCGCCTTCCTTCGAGATCGCGGCGACATCGAGCGCGTTCGCTGCGAGGATCGCCGGCGCATCGGCACGGAGCGCATCAGCCATCGCGCGGAGCGCCGCATCCTTTTGCTCAGTCGTGGCAAGCGCTAGACGGCGCGCCGCGGCGCGGGCCTGTCGGCCGATCGCGTCCATCGTCGCTGCCACATCGCCGGCAGCGTCGGTCCTGTCGAGGGCCGTGAGGCTCATGGCATCCGCTCCTATTCGCCCCTGAGGGCCATGTCGTCGCGATGGATCATCGCGGCGCGGCCGGCATAGCCGAGAATGGCTTCGATCTCGCCCGAATTGCGCCCGGCGATCCGCTCGGCATCGCCCGCGTCATAGGCGACGAGACCGCGGCCGACTTCCTCGCCGGCCTCGCCCTGAATCAGGATGGCGTCGCCGCGCTGGAAGCGCCCCTCGACGCGGCGGACGCCTGCTGGCAACAGGCTCTTGCCCGAACGCAGCGCCCTGACAGCACCGGCATCGATGACGACGAGACCGCGCGTCTCCAGATGGCCGGAGATCCACTTCTTGCGCGCGGTGACCGGATTGGCCTCGGCCAGGAACCAGGTCGCCGGCGCGCCCTCGGAGATCCGGCGCAGCGGGTTCTGCGGCTTGCCGAGCGCGATCAGCATGTTGCAGCCGGCGCTGGTGGCGATCTTGCCGGCCTCGACCTTGGTGCGCATGCCGCCGCGCGAATATTCGGACGCGGCCCCGCCGGCCATCGCCTCGATCTCCGGTGTGATCCGCTCGACGACCGGAATGAAACGCGCGGCCGGATCGGTATGCGGCGGCGCCGTATAGAGGCCGTCGATATCCGACAACAGCACCAGCAGGTCGGCGCCCATCATCGAGGCGACGCGTGCCGCGAGGCGATCATTGTCGCCATAGCGGATCTCGCTCGTCGCCACGGTGTCATTCTCGTTGATCACCGGGACCGCGCCCATGCGCAGCAACGTCGTGATCGTCGAGCGGGCATTCAGATAACGGCGGCGCTCCTCGGTATCGCCGAGTGTCAGCAGGATCTGGCCGGCGATGATCTGGTGCGCGCCCAGCATTTCGGAATAGGCGCGGGCCAGCGCAATCTGGCCGACCGCCGCCGCCGCCTGGCTCTCCTCGAGCTTCAGCACGCCGCGCGGCAGGCCGAGCACGCCCCGTCCAAGCGCGATCGCGCCGGAGGAGACGACCAGAACGTCACGGCCGCCGCTCGCAAGACGCGCGACGTCATCGACAAAGGCCGCGAGCCAGTCGGCGCGCAGCGCGCCCTTGTCCCGGTCGACCAGCAGGGCCGAGCCGATCTTGATCACGATGCGGCGAAAGTTCTCCGGCTTCAGCGACGCAAGGTCCGAACGGCCGGGAAGCAGGGCGCCGGTGAGGGCCTCCCCCTGGCTCATGGCTGCCACGTCTCCGGGCGGGGGGAAGGAATATCGTTGGGATCGGCGACGCGGCCCTCATCGATAACTCGCCCGAGCGCGCGCAAGGCGGCCTCGATGCCTTGACGCGTCGCGGCGGAGAGGATCAGCGGCTTCTGCCCGCTCGCCTTCTGCAGAGCCTTGGTGCGAGCTTCCAGCTCTTCGGCCGGAATGGCGTCGGCCTTCGAAAGCGCCACGATCTCGCGCTTCTCGGGCAGGCCCGCGCCGTAGGCGTCGAGCTCGCCGCGCACCACGCGATAAGCCTCGGCCGGATCGTCCTGCGTCCCGTCGACGAGATGCAGCAGCACGCGGCAGCGCTCGACATGACCGAGGAAACGGTCGCCGAGGCCGACGCCCTCATGGGCGCCCTCGATGAGACCGGGAATATCGGCCAACACGAATTCGCGCCCGTCGCTGCGCACCACGCCAAGGCCCGGATGCAGCGTCGTGAACGGATAGTCGGCGATCTTCGGCCGCGCCGCCGTGACGGCGGCGAGGAAGGTCGACTTGCCGGCATTGGGAAGCCCGATCAGGCCGGCATCGGCGATCAGCTTCAGCCGCAGCCAGATCCAGCGCTCCAGCCCCTCGAGGCCGGGATTGGCGCGGCGCGGCGCCTGGTTGGTCGAGGTCTTGAAATGAGCGTTGCCGAAACCGCCATTGCCGCCCTTGGCAAGCAGGATCCGCTCTCCGACCCGCGTCAGGTCGGCGATCAGCGTCTCGTTGTCTTCATCGAAGATCTGCGTGCCGACCGGCACCTTCAGCGTGACATCGGCACCCTTGCCGCCGGCCATGTTGCGGCCCATGCCATGCACGCCGGTCTTGGCCTTGAAATGCTGCTGGTAGCGATAGTCGATCAGCGTGTTGAGACCATCGACACATTCAGCCCAGACATCGCCGCCACGGCCGCCGTCGCCGCCGTCGGGTCCGCCGAACTCGATGTATTTCTCGCGCCGGAACGAGACCGAGCCGGCCCCGCCGTCGCCCGAGCGGATGAAGACCTTGGCCTCGTCGAGGAATTTCATGGTGTGAACTCTTGATGACGCGCGCGCGTCAGTTGGGTGTCGATATGCGCAAGATCACGGCCGAGCGCAAGATTATGCAGCCGCGAATGGCTCGAAACGACGAAGCCGAACCGCGTCTGGATGGCCAGCGAACGCTGGTTGCCCTCGAAGACGCCTGAGCGGATCATCGTGACTTCAGGGCTTTCGAAGGCCGCGGCGATCAGCGCGCCGACCGCCTCGGTCATATAGCCCTGCCCCCAATGTCGACGCGCCATCCAGTAACCGAGCACCGGTTCGGCACCCCGGCCCCGCAGCGATGCGATGCCGACGAGCCCGCCGGCATCGATGCCGACGACCCGATCCTCGCCCCGAACCCGCTCAGCCTTCTCCCAGGCGATGAACCGCCGCGCCTCGTCGAGCGTGTAGGGATAGGGCACGCGCGACAGCCATCGGGCCACCTCGAAATCGCCGAGACCCTCGACGAGCGCCTCGGCATCGCTGCCGAGGATCGGCCGCAGCGTCAACCTTGCCGTACGCATCGTCCAGTCAGGCGGCATCAATTGCGTCACCATCGTCTCGCGCCTTCCGGCCCTCGCGTCCCAGCCTAGCATGGCCCTGGCCGGACCCGACATCCGCCCGCTCGCCGGAACAAACCGTCTCGCGCGCCGATGCCCGTTCGCTGCTCCACGACTTGAGGCTGGCCCAGACCCGCCGCTCGAGCACGAAACGCTCGACCGGAACCGTGCCGCGCGTCGCCAGGGAACGGACCAGCCCGGTGTCACGGAACTGGAAGCCACACTTCTCGGCGACCCGCCGCGCCGATCCGCTGGTCACGCGGATGGCGCACCACAGCCGTTCTGCACCGCCCGCCTCGAAGGCATGATCGACAACGGCATGCGCGATCTCCGTACCAAAGCCGCGTCCCCAGAAAGGCTCCGCAACCCAGAACGACAATTCGAACCCGCCCGGCCAGGTGTCGCTCGGCCGATGAAAGCCGGCCCCGACCAGTTCGCCTGAGGCGACTGAAAGCGCGACCAGCGTCGTGCCGGGCGCCTTGCTGGGGACGCGGGCGCGCTCGATCCAGCCTTCCGCGTCGGCCCGCTCATAAGGATAGGGCACATCGAAAAGGCTCATCGCGACGCGGGGGTTGCCCACTGCGATCGCCAGTGCTGCGGCGTCGCCCGGCTTCGGTGCCCGAAGGCGCAACCGCCGTGTGAAATAGCCTCGTGTTCCGTCCTCGCTCGTCTCGTCTTCGCGTGTCGCCTCGGGCATCGATGCCTCCCGTCGGGCCAATGAAAAAGGGGAGATGGTGTCCCATCTCCCCTCGTCACTGACCATCACGGTCCACCGGGTCGATGCGACACCGGCGTTCCATGGGAAGGTCCGGTTTTATTCTGCAGCCTCCACCGCCATCGGGGCGACGGATACGTAGACACGGCCATTGGCTTTGCGGCGGAACGCGACATTCCCGTCCGTCACGGCGAAGATCGTGTGATCCTTGCCGAGGCCAACGCCGGTGCCTGGGTGCCACTGCGTGCCACGCTGGCGAATGATGATGTTGCCGGAAACGACCGACTCGCCACCGAACTTCTTCACGCCGAGACGGCGGCCAGCCGAGTCACGGCCGTTGCGCGAGGAACCGCCTGCCTTCTTGTGTGCCATGATCGAACTCCAATCTGACTGATGCACCGCTTTCGCGGTGCGCGGCTCACGCGGACCCTAACGGGGCGGAGCCATGATAATCTTGGGCTTGCCTTCAGAGCTTTCGCTTCAGGCCGTCTTGATCCCGGTGATCTTGACGACGGTGAGGCTCTGCCGATGGCCGCGGCTGCGCTTCGAATTCTGGCGCCGACGCTTCTTGAACACAAGGATCTTGCGCGTGCGGATCTGGTCGACGATCTCGGCCGAAACGCTGGCGCCGGCAACAGTCGGCGCACCAATGGTGGTGCCGTCCTCGCCGCCGACGAGGAGCACCTCGTCAAAGGAAACCGTGTCGCCGGCTTCGCCGGTCAGGAGCTCGACTTCGAGCTGGTCGTTGGCGGCAACGCGATACTGCTTGCCGCCGGTTTTGATGACTGCGAACATTGTTCTTTCCAGTTGTTCAGCCGCGCCTCGAAGGGCGAGCTTCTTCAGTCAGGTTCATTGGATAATAACGGCACCGTCTTTCGACACGCCGAGATCGGCCGCTGTTATACGGCGGGAGGCCGGTCTGTCAACCCAGAAACGGCCGGACGCTGCGGTTTTCTGCGATCGGCTGCGGTATGCTCAGCGATCGAGCAGGTCCGGGCGCCGCTCGCGCGTGATCCGCTCGGCCTCGGCACGGCGCCAGCGGGCGATCGCGGCGTGATCGCCCGAGAGCAGCGTCGGCGGGATGGCTCGACCCTCCCATTCGCGCGGCCGGGTATAATGCGGATATTCGAGCAGCCCGCCCTCGAAGCTCTCCTCGGAACCCGAGTCGGCAGCGCCCATCACGCCGGGCAGCAGGCGCACGACGGCATCCAGCAGCACCATGGCGCCGAGTTCGCCGCCTGAGAGCACATAGTCGCCGATCGAGATTTCCTCGAGCGCGCGCGCCTCGATCACCCGTTCGTCGACGCCTTCGAAACGGCCGCAGAGAATCACCGCGCCCGGCCCCTCGACGAGATCGCGCACCCGGCGTTGGTCGAGCGGCCGGCCGCGCGGGCTCATCAGGATGCGCGGCCGCGGATCACCCTCGGGCGCCGCGGCATCGATCGCCCGGGCGACGACATCGGCGCGCATGACCATGCCAGGGCCGCCGCCGGCCGGCGTATCGTCGACATTTCGATGCTTGCTGGTCGCGTGGGCGCGGATATCGAGCGCCTCCAGTGACCAGACCCCCTCGGCAAGCGCACGGCCCGACAGCGAGAGGCCGAGCGGACCGGGAAACATCTCGGGATAGAGCGTCAGCACGCTCGCCGCGAAAGGCGCGCGGCTGGCCACGGTGCTCACGCCTCGTCCTCGCCCGCGGCGGCGCCGTCATCCTCGCGCGCCTCGATTTCAGGCGGCGGTTCGACAACCAGTCGGCCCTCGGCGATATCGACAAGCGGCACCACAGCGCGCGTGAACGGCAGATAGAAACTGCGGGCACCCGGCGCAGGCAGGATCTCGATCAGGTCGCCGGCGCCGAAATTCTGCACAGCGACGATCGTGCCAAAGGGCGAACCATCGGCGCGCTCGGCGCGCAGCCCAACGAGATCGGCATAATAGAAGTCGTCCTCTTCCTCGATCGGCGGCAACACCGAACGATCGACGGAGAAGCGGCGATTGCGGAGCGTCTCGGCACCGGTGCGATCGCCGATGCCGCCGACCCGGGCGACGATCCCGTCACCCTGCATGCGCACGGCCACGATCTCGACGACGCGGCCGTCATCGAGCGTCACGGGGCCATAATCGGCGACGCCGAGCGGATCCTCGGTATAGGCGTTGAGCTTCACCTCGCCGCGAATGCCATGTGCGGCACCGAACTGGCCGAGAATGACGCGGTTTTCGTCAGCCATGCGGATATCCCTGGCACACAAGACGATCGGGGCTTCCGATCGCCACGCCCGCGGCCTCTGCCCGGAAATCGCCCGGACGCCCCTGCCACGACAGCGCCTTCAAAAACAGGATTGCCGGGTCGAGCCCGGCAATCACAACGAACGGCACGATCAAGGTCCGGCGCCGCATCGCGAAGCACCGGAGACGATCGGTTTTGCCAGATTACTCGGCAGTAGCGGCCGCAGCGGCTTCAGCCTTCTTGGCGCGCTCGGCGGTCCGCTCCTGGGCCTTCTTGCCGGGGACGGCCTTTTCCGGATTGTTGCGCGTCTCGCGCTTCAGGAGGCCGGCCGCATCGAGGAAACGCTCGACACGATCGGTCGCCTGCGCGCCGACCGACAGCCAATGCTTGGCGCGCTCGACGTCGAGCACGACGCGCTTCTCATTGTCCTTCGCCAGCATCGGGTCGAACGAGCCGATACGCTCGATGAAACGGCCATCGCGCGGCGAACGGGCGTCGGCGATCACGATGCGGTAGAACGGACGCTTCTTGGCGCCGGCACGGGCGAGACGGATCTTGAGGGACATTGTTTTCCTTTCGGTATCGTTCTGAGTGTGTTCAATCGAATAGCGAGGCGCCGAGGCGCCGTTATTTCTTCTTGCCGGGCAGGCCCGGAAAACCACCGCCGCCGAAGCCGGGCAGCTTGTTGCCGAGGCCGGGCAGGCCGCCGAGGCCGCCGGCAAGGCCCTTGGGCATGCCGCCGGCGCCGCCCATCTGCTTGGCGAGGCGCTCGAGCTCGGCCGGATTGATATTGGGCATGCCGCCGGGAGGCATGCCGCCGCCCATGCCACCGCCGCCAAGCGCACCCATCATCTTGCCGAGCATGCCGCCGCCCTTCTGCTTGCCCATGGCCTTCATCATGTCGGCCATCTGGCGATGCATCTTGAGCAGGCGGTTGATTTCCTCGACCTTGGTGCCCGAGCCGGCGGCAATGCGCTTCTTGCGGCTGGCCTTGAGGATGTCCGGATTGCGACGTTCCGCCTTGGTCATCGACGAGATGATGGCGATCTGCCGCTTCATCATGCCGTCGTCGAGATTGGCGCCTTCCATCTGCTTCTTGATCTTGCCGACGCCGGGCATCATGCCGAGCATGCCGGACATGCCGCCGATCTTCTCCATCTGGCGGAACTGATCGGCGAGATCGTCGAGATCGAAGATGCCCTTGCGCATCTTCTCGGCCGCCTTGGCGGCCTGCTCCATGTCGATGTTCTGCGCCGCCTTCTCGACGAGGCTGACGATGTCGCCCATGCCGAGGATGCGGTTGGCGACGCGGCCGGGATGGAAATCCTCCAACGCGTCCGACTTTTCGCCCGTGCCAAGCAGCTTGATCGGCTTGCCGGTCACGGCGCGCATCGAGAGCGCGGCGCCGCCGCGGCCGTCGCCGTCGGTTCGGGTCAGCACGATGCCGGTGATGCCGACGCGCTCGTCGAAGGAGCGCGCGAGATTGACGGCGTCCTGGCCGGTCAGGCTGTCGGCGACGAGCAGGATTTCGTGCGGCTTGGCGATGGCCTTGATATCGGCCATCTCCATCATCAGCGGCTCGTCGATATGCGTGCGGCCGGCCGTGTCGAGGATGACGACGTCATAGCCGCCGAGACGCGCCGCCTGCTGCGCGCGCGTCGCGATGTCGGTCGGCGACTGGCCGGCGACGATCGGCAGTGTGTCGATCGAATTCTGCTGGCCAAGAATGCGGAGCTGTTCCTGCGCGGCCGGACGACGGACGTCCAGCGAGGCCATCAGTACCTTGAGCTTCTGCTGCTGCGTCAGGCGGCGGGCGATCTTGGCCGACGTGGTCGTCTTGCCCGAGCCCTGCAGGCCGACCATCATGATCGCGACCGGAGCCGGCGCATTGAGGTCGATCGGCTGGGCCTCGGAGCCGAGCATCTCGACCAGCTGGTCATGAACGATCTTGACGACCATCTGGCCGGGCGTCACCGAACGGATGACATCGGCACCGATGGCGCGGGCGCGCACCTTGTCGGTGAACGAGCGCACGACATCGAGCGCGACGTCCGCCTCGATCAGCGCACGGCGCACCTCGCGCATGGCCTCGTTGACATCGGCCTCCGACAGCGCACCGCGGCGGGTGAGCTTGTCGAAAATGCCGGAGAGGCGCTCGGACAGGGTGTCGAACATCAGAACCTTTTCCTCAAAGGGCAGCCTTTTCCCACAATGGGAAGCGGACCGATCCGCCGAATGGACAATGACGATCGACGCCCGCGGGCGCGACGCGCTGGCGGACGTTGACCTCCGGACTCTTAGGTCCGGTCGGCGGCTCGGAGGAAACCTCTTCGCGAATGACCGCGGCTTCTACGTGGAAGCGGCGGCAAAGTCAATCAAGGCCGGGATCGGCCGTGCCGATCCCGAGGCCTCTGCACGCGCGAACCGGAGGCAGCGCCTGTCGCGCCGCGCTCCGGCAACAGCGCGGAAGTACGTATTAGCGCCCGACCGGACAGTTCTTGACGACTGCGTCGAGCGAAGCCGAAACCCCTGACAGAGAATAGGCATCCGTCGTCACGGTCCCACGCTTCGAGGTGCCGGATATCGACATCGCGTGGCCCTTGCGCATCGCCGCCAGCAGCGAGACTTCTTCCGCTGCGTTCTCGACCCAGGCGCCATCATCCTTCGTGAACATCGAGAACTTCTGCCCGTCGACGTCCACCGTGACTTTCGAGCCTTCCTTGAACGGATAGCCGATGATCACGGACACTTCGCTCTTCACATTCTCGGCCGGGCGGGCCGTGACCATGAAATAGGCCGGATCGCGGTTCAGGCCGTCCGGCTTCTGGCTCTTGGGCTGCGACGCCGCGTAGCACACCTTGCCCCTCTTGTCGGCATAGGCGTAAGCGCTCCAATCATTGAAGGTCCCGACGCGGTTCGGGGTCTGCGCCTCGGCAACGCCGATGGCGGCGACAGCGATGAGCACGGCAGTCGTGATCCTCAGTACATTCATTTTCAATCCACCCAATGACCAGCCGCCCCGCGCCCAACCGAATGTCGAGCGCTCCCATGACTCAAACTGCAAATTGCAGCTTAACATTTCGTGAACCAAATGACGCACTGGCGCAGCCGCAGGACGCGCAAGACTTGGTCCGGTCAATGGGGCAATACTGTGGCTACTGCGGCAGCCCGGCGGATTGGCAGGGTTGGCGCGCTCAGCCGGCGTCCTCGCCAGCCAGCGCGCGGCGCGCGGCTTCGCGGTGCACCGGCTTCAGATGCGAGCCGAGCATCGTCAGCGCGGTCATCAGCACGGTCGCATCGTCTGCAAAGCCGATGCCGGCAAGGAAGTCCGGAACGGCATCGATCGGCATGACGAAATAGGCCAGCGCCGCGATCAGCATGGCACGGACGCGAAACGGTGTATTCGTGTCGAAGGCGCAGAAATAGGCGGCAACCGCATCTTCGGCGAAGGGAATGTTGCGAGCGCCACGACGCAGCACCTTCCAGAAATCGCGGCGCACGCGCTCCTCGCGCTGGCCGTGCTCCTTGCCGCCCGCATCGCCTTTGCCAAGTATCTCGCCGAACAGCGGCCGCGCCATCGCAGTCATCCCTCGCCCAGATGCGGCCATTCGGCCGTACGGGCATGAATGTAGGAAGTCTTGCGCGGCGCACAACGGCGGCGACAGAAGACCGGCGAAAGCCTCGTTCGACGGTCAGCCCTTGCCGGCGAGCTGGTCGATCTTCTTCTGCATCTCGTCGAGTTGGCGCTTCAGCGTATCGAACTCACCGTCGGCGCGTGCCTCCGGCTTCGGCTCGACACGACCACTGGCCGGCGAAGCCGGCAGATCGCCGCGCCCGCCGCTGAACGGCAGGAACATGCGCATCGCCTGCTCGAACATCTCGGTATTGCGCCGCACTGTCTCCTCGATCGCCGTGAAGGCGCTGGGGCCGAAGGCATTGGCCATCTGGCTGCGCAGCTTGTCCTGATCGCGTGTCAGGCTGTCGATCGAAAAGTCGAGATAGGTTGGAACCAGGTTCTGCATCGAGTCGCCATAGAAGCGGATCAATTGGCGCAGAAAGGTGATCGGCAGAAGATTATGACCCTTGTTCTCCTGCTCGAAAATAATCTGCGTGAGAACCGAACGGGTGATATCTTCACCAGACTTGGCATCGAACACAACGAAATCTTCGCCGGTCTTCACCATCACCGCAAGATCTTCGAGCGTGACGTAAGTCGAGGTACCGGTATTATAGAGACGACGATTTGCATACTTCTTGATCGTCGTCGGTTCCTGATCCTTGGCCATACCCACTCCCATGATGACCGTCGCGCGGCCGGCACACCGCCGGCATCGACCGGCTATGCGCCGATGCGACAGAAACTCCTCCCCGCAGCAAGAGGATAGGGACTTTTCTCCCGCGCCGCCAACGTTTTGTGCGTCGCATTGCTGCAGCTTTGCTGCGCACAAGATGCGGCGCAGCAAGGGGCGCCTTTCGGCCTCGGTTGACAGCGCTGCCGACCCGGTCTTGGATCGCGCGATATCCTCGATCATGCCGATACCGCCGGATCGGCTGCAGGAAACGGGAGACCGGGCATGGCTCAACAGAACGACATCGTCATCGTAGCGGCTGGCCGCACGGCCGTCGGAGCCTTCAATGGCGGCTTCGCGAATACACCCGCGCACCAGCTCGGCGCTGCCGCCATCAAGGGTGTGCTTGAAAGGGCTGGCGTCGACGCGGACGAGGTCGACGAGGTCATTCTCGGCCAGGTCCTGACCGCGGCTCAGGGCCAGAACCCGGCCCGCCAAGCCTCGATCGCCGCTGGCCTGCCGATCTCGACCACCGCCTGGGGCCTCAATCAGGTCTGCGGCTCCGGCCTCCGCGCCGTGGCTCTCGGCATGCAGCAGATCGCGACCGGCGACGCGTCGATCATCGTCGCGGGCGGCCAGGAATCGATGTCGCTGTCGCCCCATGCCGCCCATATGCGCGCCGGCACGAAATTCGGCGATCTCAACCTCATCGACACGATGATCAAGGACGGGCTCTGGGACGCCTTCAATGGCTATCACATGGGTGTCACCGCCGAGAATGTGGCCCGCGAGTTCCAGATCACCCGCGAGCAGCAGGACGAATTCGCCGTCGCCTCGCAAAACAAGGCCGAGGCGGCGCAGAAGGCCGGCCGCTTCAAGGACGAGATCATTCCCTTCGTGATCTCCGGAAAGAAGGGCGATACGACGATCGACAACGACGAGCACATCCGCGCCGGGACCACGATCGAGGCTGTCGCCAAGCTGCGCCCCGCCTTCGCCAAGGATGGCACCGTCACGGCTGCCAATGCCTCGGGCCTCAATGATGGCGCCGCCGCCTTCGTGCTGATGACCGCTGCCGAGGCCGAGCGCCGGGGCATCACCCCGCTCGCCCGCATCGCCTCCTGGGCAACCGCCGGCGTCGATCCGAGCGTCATGGGCACCGGGCCGATCCCGGCCTCGAAGAAGGCGCTGGAGAAGGCCGGCTGGTCGAAGGAGGATCTCGATCTCGTCGAGGCCAACGAGGCCTTCGCCGCGCAGGCCTGCGCGGTCAATAAGGGGCTCGGCTGGGATCCGGCCAAGGTCAACGTCAATGGCGGCGCCATCGCCATTGGCCATCCGATCGGCGCCTCCGGCGCGCGCATCCTGGTAACGCTGTTGCATGAGATGGTGCGACGCGATGCCAAGAAGGGTCTTGCGACGCTCTGCATCGGCGGCGGCATGGGGATAGCGCTCACCGTCGAGCGCTGAACACGGCCAATCGACAGCCGGGTCAACCGGTCTCAATCACGGGGGAAACATCACGATGGGTAGAGTTGCGCTCGTCACGGGCGGCACGCGCGGAATTGGCGCCGCCATCGCCACCGGCCTCCAATCTGCCGGCTATACGGTTGTGGCGACTTTTGCCGGCAATGTCGAAAAGGCCAACGCCTTCAAGGCGGAGACCGGCATCGAAGTCTTCCAGTGGGATGTCGCGGATCCTGACGCCTGCGCGGCTGGCGTCACCGCCGTCGCGGGCGCCGTCGGGCCGGTCGACATCCTCGTCAACAATGCCGGCATCACGAGGGACGGCTGGTTCCACAAGATGGATCACGCCGCGTGGTCTCAGGTGATCGCGACCAATCTCGGCTCGATGTTCGCGATGACGCGTCCTGTCATCGAGGGCATGCGCGACCGCGGCTTCGGCCGCATCGTCAATATTTCTTCGATCAACGGGCAGAAGGGGCAGCTCGGCCAGGTCAACTATTCGACCGCCAAGGCCGGTGTCATCGGCTTTACCAAGGCGCTGGCGCTCGAAAATGCCCGCAAGGGCATCACGGTCAACTGCATCTGCCCTGGTTATATCGATACCGACATGGTCTCGGCGGTACCCGAGAAGGTCCTGGAGGGGATCATCGCGCAGATCCCGGTCGGCCGGCTCGGCAAGGCGGAGGAGATCTCGGCGCTCGTCGCCTATCTCGCTTCGGATGCCAGCGCCTTCATGACCGGTGCCGTGCTGACCATCAATGGCGGGCAATATATGGCGAACGGCTGATCCAGCCGTCCGGCGCCATCGCCGCGCCGGCGCGGCGGCCTAGCCGCCCGCCGGCTTCCTGTTCTGGTTATAGGCCGAGAGAATGCGCTGGATCTCGTCGCCGATATCGGCGTCGACCTCGGCTTCGGCAGCGCTCTTCTCCGGCGCCTTGTCAGCACCAACAGCGGCATCCCGGGGCGTGACGGAGGGCGTCGGCGCGCCCTCGAGACGCGGCTCGATCCGCGCTTCAGGCACCACGACCGGCGGTGCCGCCTCGGCGCGCCCCGGCTCGACCGCCTGCACCGCCTCGGCGATCGCCGCGAGCAGCGAACTCTCGAAAGGATCGAGCGGCGCCTCTGCCGGGCGGCTGGCGCCACGCTGCCCCGGCCCGCGCGGCACAGGCGGCCGCACGGCTGGCGCGGCACGAACGGGCGCCGGCTCGATGGCAATCTCTGGCGCCGTATTGTCCTCGGCGTCGTCCCCGTCCTCATCAGCCGCATCGGCGAGGGCGATCAGCTCCGCCTCGCTTTCCGGTTCGACATCCTCGGCGCTTTCGGGCGCCGGCAGCGCGATGACATCAGGCACCGGTTCGGGCAGCAGCTCCGGTTCGGGCGCGTCCTCGGTCTCGGTCGCGGCAACCGCTTCTTCCTCGCGCACCGATGCTTCCGCCACCTCGGCCTCGATCGGACCGGCCATCACCACCGCCTCGGCGGCCAGCGTCGCCACAACCGGATCGGGTGATACGGCGACGACCGCCGCCGGGACTTCCGCGTCGGCTTCGGCTTCTGCTTCGGCCTCATGTGGCACGGCTGGCGACTCTGTCGCGGGCTCGATGGCAACGGGCGGTTCCGCAGCCAGGCTGCCACCGGCAATCCAGCCATGGACCTGGCGCTCGACGCGCGGATCGATCTCGATGCCGGCATGGCGAGCGAGATAGATCACCTGCTCGCGAAAGACATCCGCCAGCCGCTGCGGCGTGTCGGTGTCTGAAAAGACATGGCCCTTCAGAGCGAGGCCTTTGACGACGAAGGCGATCTGCCGGCGCGAGGCCTTGCGCCCGCCCGCGATCAGCCGGCCGGCGACATTCTCGGCCGTATCGAGGAAGTGATAGCCGTTCTCGGCGATCTCGGCAGTGAGCGCGTTGAAAAGCTCCGCGTAGACCTTCGGCGGAAACAGCGGGACATTGGTCGCGTTGTGGATGCGCCGGGCAAGCGCCGCGAGATCTTCGCGACCAGCGGCCTGGCGGACGGCCACCTCGTCCTCTTCATCCTCGTCGGCGACGTCGGCGCCCTCAAGGCTCGCGAGCAGCGCCGTCAGCACGCGCTCCTCCAGGATGCCGTCGGCGATGGCGCGGTAGCTGCCAGCGGTCGCCGCCGTCGCGAAGATGGTCGCAGCGCGGTTATGGGCGCGCAGGCGATAGATCAGCGGCGTGAAATCGGTATCGGCGCCGAGCAGGATGAATTCGTCAAAAGCCGTCGTGTGGCCGAGCGCGTCGAGCGTATCGAGCGTGATCTGCACCTCCGCCGAATTGCGCTCCCGGCCGGGCAGGGTCGGACAGTCGACGATCTGGAAGCCTTGCGAAACGAAGCTGTCGCGCGCCTTGCCGAGCGAGCGCGGATCGGCATAGCAGCGCCGCATCAAGACGCGCCGCTTCGCCTGACCAAGCTGCGCGGAATCAATCAGCGTTCCGGCCTCGATCGCCTCCAGCAGCGCACCCGGCCGCGCCGCAAAGCGGCGGGCAAGGGCGGGATCGCGCGCATGAAGAGCGAGATGCAGACTGTCATAGTCGATGAAGAGAACAGTCTTCAGCATATCGGTCATGGACGCTCCCGGCGGATTATCTGCCGGTTGCATGCCCCCGAGAAAAGGGGGCCGCCGGCCAATCGGGCCGAACCTTGGTCTGCTTGGGCGGCAGCGTCAATGCCGGAAATGCCGGATACCTGTGAAGACCATGGCGAGCCCCGCCGCATCCGCCGCCTCGATGACGAGATCATCGCGCATCGAGCCGCCAGGCTGGATCACCGCGGTGGCCCCGGCTTCCGCCGCAGCCAGAAGACCGTCCGCAAAGGGGAAGAACGCGTCGGAAGCGACAACCGATCCGATGGCGAGGCTCTCCGGAAGACCCGCCGCCTTGGCCGCCTCCGCCGCCTTGCGCGCCGCGATGGTGGAGGAATCGACGCGGCTCATCTGCCCGGCGCCGACGCCAACCGTCGCACCATTCTTAGCATAGACGATGGCGTTCGACTTCACATGCTTGGCGACGCGGAAGGCGAAGACGAGATCGGCGATCTCAGCCGCCGTCGGCTGGCGCTTGGTCACGACCTTGAGATCATCAGCCGCGACATGGCCCGAATCGCGATCCTGCACCAGGAAGCCGCCGGCAACCGATCGGAACGAGAGGCCGGGCGCGCGGGCATCCGGAAGCCCGCCGGCAACCAGCAGGCGCAGGTTCTTCTTCGCCGCGACAATGGCGATCGCCTCGTCGGTGGCATCAGGCGCAATGATCACTTCGGTGAAGATCTCGACGATCTTCCGCGCTGCATCGGCATCGAGCGTCTGGTTCAGCGCGACGATACCGCCGAAGGCCGAGACCGGGTCACAGAGAAGGGCCCGCTCATAAGCCTCCGCGAGACTTGCGCCCGTGGCGACGCCGGCCGGATTGGCATGCTTGATGATCGCGACGGCCGGCGCGAGCGCCGGGTCGAACTCGGCCACCAGCTCATAGGCCGCGTCGGTGTCGTTGATATTGTTGTAGGAAAGCTGCTTGCCCTGCAGCTGGCGCGCCGTGGCGACGCCCGGGCGCTGCTCGCCGGTCACATAGAAAGCAGCGCGCTGATGCGGGTTCTCGCCATAGCGCAGCGTTTCGGCCAACTTGCCGCCGAGGCTGCGCCAGGCTGGCGCCGGCTCGTCGAGCGCGGCCGCGAACCAGGTCGAGACCGCAGCGTCATAGGCGGCCGTGCGGGCGAAGGCCTTGGCGGCGAGGCGCTTGCGATAGGCAAGCGGCGTCGCACCGCCATTTTCGGCCAGCGTCTCGAGCATCGCGCCATAATCGGCCGGATCGACCAGGATCGCCACGAAACCATGATTCTTCGCGGCGGCGCGCGTCATCGCCGGACCGCCGATATCAATGTTCTCGACGATATGGGCGAAGTCCGTCGTCGTCGCGATCGTCTTCTCGAACGGGTAGAGATTGGAGACGACGAGGTCGAACGGCTCAATGCCATGCTCGATGAGCTCGGCGGCGTGGACGGGATCGTTGCGCAGCGCCAGCAGGCCGCCATGCACCTTCGGGTGCAGCGTCTTGACGCGGCCGCCGAGGATCTCGGGAAATCCGATGAGGTCGGCGATATTGATCACCGGCAGGCCGGCGCCGACGATCGCCTTGGCCGTCGAGCCCGTGCCGAACAGCTTGACGCCGCGCTCATGCAGCGCGCGGGCGAGATCGAGCGCCCCGGTCGTATCGAACACGGAAAAAAGAGCGCGCTTCATCGGGACGAGGTCGGGCAGATCGACCTTCGGCGGTGGCACAGCCATCATGACCTCGCAGATACAACGAAACGTTCGGGACCGGCGCGCGATAGCATGATTTCACGCCGCGTACAGCCCCTTTGCGGCGGTCAGCCCCCGCCTTCGTCCAGGCCGAGCATTTCGGTTTCGCCAACTTCCGAGCGTCGGCGCGGTCCACCCTCGGCGACCTTTTCGAAATGCCAGTGCACCGCATCAGCATGCATCGCACGGCCATAGACGACGATCTGCTCGGCGCGGCGGCTGCCGCGGATATCGGAAAGGCGGATGCTCTCCTCGATCAGGACATCGTGGCCAGCGGCCTCGAATTCCCAGCCCGAGCCGTCGGGAAGTGCCAGCAGCACAGCCTGGCCGGCCTTGATCCGGCTCGCTTTCACGGCCGGATGCAGGTGGAAGCGGATCGCGAAAGCATCCTTGCCGCCGCGCGCTACAGGGCCGCCATTGAGGCTCGTAAAGCTGTCGACGCCATCGAGCCGCGTCCCCTCGCGCGGCAGGAACAGCCGTCGTTCGTGACGGATGCCGAAGCGCCCGACATAGCCGTCATGCGCCGCGGTCACGAAGGTCTGGCCGCGCTCCTCTTGCCGCGACGATTCGACCATCCTCGGACCGGCGATGACGATCTCGCCGAGGCGATGGGCGAGAAGGCCGCCGGTCAGAAAGCGGCAGGACGACGTATCGTTGAGCGTCACCGTCGAATGCGCGGCCGTGGTGCGGGCCAGCCGGCGCAGCGCCGGGGCGCCGGGCCCCGGAATGCCGCAGTTCACCACGAGCGGCTGGCGGCCAACGCTGAGCTCGAAGGACAGGCAGCCGGCATGAGCTTCCGTCGACAGCGCCGGCGCCGGCGCGGCGCCGGTGTCCATGACGATGATGGTCTCGCCCGCTTCCAGCCGCTGATAGCCAGAATGCGGCGCGTTGCGCAGCGGTGCGCCGCGCGCGTCGTCATGCGCGAGCACGGTGGCAAGCAGACCGAGTTGGGTTTCGCCCATGCCGTTGAACTTGGCAAACGAACCGTCGCCGAGGCGGAAGAAGCGCAGCATCGGCATCATCCGGTCGATCGCGCCGAGCAGCACCGGCGATGGCTGCAGCCCGCGGGCCGTGAAGGCCTGGCGGAGCGGCAGGAGGTCGACGAGGATATCGAGCACCGCGGCCGGATTGCGTCCGATATGGCCGCCGTCCGGCAGGATCTGGCGGGCCAGTTCCTGGTCGACATAGCGCGAGGCCTGACGCACGAACCGGTTCTGGTCGGCGAGCGAGAGCGCCGCTGCCGCCAGCGCCATGGTGACGGCAAGGCGCGGCCGACCGGGCGGCACGTCATGAACGACGCGGCGGAGCTGGCGCACCTGCCGCGTCAGCGCGCGCATGAAACGGCGATAGAAGCCGTGGTCGCATCCTTCGAGCAGCAGCGGCGTCTGGGCGAGCCATGAAGCGATGCGGCGTGCCGTCACCACCGGATCACGGGCGACCGGGTCGTGGCTCTTCTGGAAGCGGATCCATTCGTCGATCAGCGCGCGGGCATTGGAGCGCGAGACCGTGAGCTCCGACGCGCGAAGATGCCGAAGCCAGCCGAAACCGTGCAGCGCGGCCGCCCAGGACCGCGACGGCGCCTCGATCTCGAACACGGAGAACCCCGCGACATCGACCGCTTCGCCGCTGAAGACATAGCGGCCGGCATAGATGTCGTGCGCAATGGTCGGATCGGCGGTCCTCAGATCCGTCGGCGCGATCAGCAGCCGGTCCGGCACCGGACCGAGATGGCGCCAGCGATAAAGCACGCCGGAATGGAAGGCATAGCGGGAGCGGCGCCAGGCCGAAGCCAGCGCAAACCGGACGAGCCGGCCCTGCCCCGCCTCACTTCCAAGTGCCATCCGGATGGGTCCCTTTCCGCCACATGCCGCGCAGGCGATCGAATCGTTCCCGCGCCGGGATGGAGCAATCTATCGGCGGCCTCAAGCGAATTGAACCGCCCATTCGGACGGAAGCATCGCCTCCGGCCGGACTTTGATCCATCTTTCGCTAAGTTTTCACGAACCGCGCCGCGAAGAAACCATCGAGGCCGCCCATGCGCGGCTCGGTCGCCGGCAGATCGGTCGGCAGACTGCGCAGCTGACCGCTGCGGCAAAGCTCGGAAAGTCCGCCAATTTCGGAAGGCTCGATCGGCACCAGTCGCAGCGGCAGCCTGGCAAGGGCACGCTGAACCTGAATCTCTCCCTCGGCCGGCTCCAGCGAGCAGGTCGAATAGACGAGTACGCCGCCGGGCTCCAGGAGATCGACCGCGCGCGCGATGAGATCGGCCTGCAGCTTGGCGAGCGAGGCTATGTCCGCCGGACGTTTCAGAAGCGCCACATCCGGATGGCGGCGGATCGTGCCGGTCGAAGAGCACGGCGCGTCGAGAAGAACGGCATCAAAAGTCCGCCCTGGATGCCAGTCGAGAATATCGGCCGCCACAAGCTCGGCATCGAGGCCGATGCGATCGAGATTCTGGCGAACGCGATGCAGCCGATCGACGGAGATGTCGACAGCCGTGACGCGGGCGCCGCGGGCCGCAAGCTGCAGCGTCTTGCCGCCGGGCGCCGCGCAAAGATCGGCGACAGCCTTGCCTTCGACGGTACCAAGAAGCCGCGCTGGCAGGGCTGCGGCTGCATCCTGCACCCACCAGGCCCCCTCCTCGAAGCCCGGCATGGACTCGATGGAGCGATGCCCGACGAGCCGCACGGTGTCGTTCGGCAACACGATGCCTTCGAGCTTTTCGGCCCAGAGCGCCGGATCTGACCGAACCGTCAGGTCGAGCGCCGGTTCCTCGAGATGGGCAATGGCGATCGCCCGGGCGGTGTCCGCGCCATAGGCCTTGGTCCAGCCGGCGGCGAGCCAGTCCGGCGTGTTCAGCACCGCTTCGTCCTGGCTGGCGAGGATCGCGTCACGGCCCTCGGTCAGCCGCCGCAGCACGGCATTGACGAGGCCCTTGAAGTGGCGCGCATCATGGTCCTGGCTGGCGAGATCCACGGCGATCGAGACCGCTGCGTGATCGGCGACATCCATGAACAGGATCTGCGCCGCGGCGACATGCAGGATCGCGGCAAGGTGCCCCGATTTGCGCGGCAGGCTCTTTTCGACGAACCGGCCGAGCGCGTCGATGATCTGGCCATGCCGGCGCAGCGCAATGCCGAGGATCGCGCGGGCAAGCGCCCGCTCGCGCGGATCGAGGCCCGCAAACGGACCATGCGGATCGTCGAGCACGGTGTCCGCCGGCCGATGCTCGGCGAAGACGGCATGGACCGCCGTGATCGCAGCGACACGGGCGGCAACGCCTGGCGCCAGCTTGACCGGAGGGCGCTTGGCGCCCTTGGATCGATCGGACTTCGCCGCGGCGGGACGCGGGCTCAACCCCAGGGTCCCCGGCGCGCCGCAGGCGCCGCCGTACGCCGGGTGCCGAAGCCGCCCGGCAGGCCGACACGGGCTGAGCTCGCCGTCGGCTGAGACCGCTGCGTGCGATCGAGTTCCATCAGCGCCGCGATGCGGTTTTCAGTCGCCGGATGGGTCGAGAAGAGGTTGTCCATCCGCTGCCCCGAGAGTGGATTGATGATGAAGAGATGCGCCGTGGCCGGATTGGCCTCGGCGGCGGGATTGGGAACATGCGCCGCGCTGCCGGCGATCTTTGAAAGGGCCGAAGCGAGCGCGCGCGGATTGCCCGAGATCTGCGCTCCAAGCCGGTCGGCCGAATATTCGCGCGTCCGGCTCACCGCCATCTGCACCAGCATGGCGGCGATCGGCGCGAGAAGGGCCGCAGCGATCGCGCCAAAGGCCCCGAAAGGGCTGCGCTCATCGCGATGTCCGCCGAAGAAGAAGGCAAAATTCGCCAGCATCGACACCGCGCCGGCGATCGTCGCGGTGATCGTCATCGTCAGCGTGTCGTGATTCTTCACATGCGCCAGCTCATGAGCCATCACGCCCGCAACCTCTTCGGCGCTCAGCGTCTGCAGCAGCCCGGCAGAGGCCGCAACCGCGGCATTCTGCGGATTGCGCCCGGTGGCGAAGGCGTTCGGCTGGGGCGAATCGATGATGTAGACCTTGGGCATCGGCAGGCCGGCCCGGGCGGCGAGATCGCGGACGATGCCGTAATACTGCGGCGCGGTCCGTTCGTCGACCTCGCGTGCACCATACATCGACAGCACCATGCGATCGGCGTTCCAATAGCTGAACACATTCATCGCCGCCGCGAAGGCGAGCGCGATCAGCATGCCCGACTGTCCGCCGACCAAATATCCAACCGCCATGAAAAGGGCGGTCAGAGCCGCGATCAGCATGGCAGTCCGCATCATGTTCATGCGACAGAGCCGCTCGTGCAGCGGCCTCCCTCTTGTGTGACCCCCATATGATGGTAGTGCATGAAGCCGTGGGCAAGGCTGGGATCGGCGCGCGAAAAGCGCCCAATGGGGGTTCGGATATGACGACGTCGGCACGCTTCGAGCGTCTCAAGACCCTGATCGCGAACATACGCGAGACGCTCGGCGTGTCCCTCGTCTTCCGCCTCTGGGACGGCACGACGATCCCAGCCGATGCGGCCCCCGATGCGCTGACGATTGCGATCGCAGACGAGGGCGTGATCTCCGCGCTGTTCCGTAAGCCTAAGATCGACACGCTGCTCAATCTCTATGTCACGAGGCGGCTCGATCTCCTGAACGGCACGTTGTTCGAACTCGTCGCCGAGCGCCCGAAGATCCGCAGCCGCGACGTGCGCCGCGCGCTCGACAAGAAACTGGTGTTGCGCTCGCTCGCCGACTTCATGTTCCGCTCGCGCGGCGGCCCGTGGCCGCTCGAGGCGATCAAGGGCCACAAGGCGCAGCGCGATGGCAGCGAGACCGCCAACAAGGAGAACGTCCACTACCACTACGACGTCTCCAACGCTTTCTACGCGCTCTTCCTCGATCCCGAGATGGTCTACACCTGCGCCTATTTTCGCGACTGGGACAACGACATCGCGACGGCACAGCGCGACAAGCTCGACATGATCTGCCGCAAGCTGCGCCTTCAGCCCGGCGAGACCCTGCTCGACATCGGCTCCGGCTGGGGTGCGCTGGTCTGCCATGCTGCGCAGCATTATGGCGTCAACGCCGTTGGCGTGACGCTGGCCGACGAGCAATATGTGTTCGCGCGCGAGAAGGTGACCCGGCTCGGCCTGCAGGACAGGATCCGCTTCGAACTGCGCGACTACACGCAGGTGCAGGGCCAGTTCGACAAGATCGCCTCGATTGGCATGTTCGAACAGGTCGGCATTCCGAACTATCCGACCTATTTCCAGACGGTGCATCGCCTGCTGAAGCCGGGCGGGCTTTATCTGCACCACGCCATCGCCCGGCCAGCGAAGAAGACCGACAAGGCCTTCCGCCGCACCAATCCGGAATATGCCGCCATCCGCCGCTATATCTTTCCGGGCGGCGAACTCGATCATCTCGGCATGTCGGTCGCCAATCTCGAGCGCTACGGTTTCGAGGTGCATGACGTCGAAGGCTGGCGCGAACATTACCAGATGACGCTGCGCCATTGGCACGACCGCCTTTTCGCCCGTTACGACGAAGCGGTCGCCGAAGTCGGAGAAGTGAAGACGCGGCTCTGGCTCGCTTACATTGCCGGCTGTTCGATCGCCTTCCAGCGCAATTCGGTGACCATCAACCAGACGCTCGCCTCGCGCCGCCAACGTGGCCCCTCGGGTCTCCCGCCGACGCGCGCCGATCTCTATATCGGCTGAAGCAGCGCCCGATCAGGAGACAGCCATGCCCGAAACGACCGAAACGCCCAATGATGCGAGGCCGCTGAGCCCGGCGGCGGAGCGCGCACTCGCCGAAGCCAAGGCGCGCCGCGCTGAAATCGATGCGGCGAGCGATCGCCCGCGCGAGATCCTCGGCCGCGAGGGCCCCGAGCCGGTCCGCTATGGCGACTGGGAGAACAAGGGCATCGCCAGCGATTTCTGAGGCGGCGACCTCAGATGCCGGGGCGCATCCGGACGAGAGCCCGCCGCTCGACATCGCGCAGCAGCCGCTCAAGATCTTCGGGATCGATATCGAAGGTCTCGCCACCCTCTGCGATCGCCGCAGCGAGATCCTCGCGGCTGAAGCTCCAGGGCGGAACCGGCGCGCCCTGCTTCACGGTCGCCGCAACATGTGGGTAGCTGTGGCCGGAGATACGGTGGAAGAGCCAGGCGCAGCCGACCATGAGAACGGCGTTGATCCCCACCGGCAGCAGCGGAAACGCAAGGCTTGACGACGCGCCGGCGAAGAGGCCGACAAGCGCCGCCGCGCCACCGGGCGGATGCAGAGAGCGCGTGATCGACATCAGGGCGATCGCCGCGCCAACCGCGAGCCCGGCCGAGAGGGCCGAAAGCGGCATGGCATGCGCCACCAGCACGCCGACGAGCGCTGACAGGACATTGCCGCCGATCGTCGGCCAGGGCTGCGCCATCGGGCTCGCGGGCACGGCGAAGAGGAGGACCGCGGACGCACCCATCGGCGGCACGAGCCAGAGGCCGTGCGCCGCATCGGGCGCCAGCAGCGCCGAGATATAGCCGGAGAGCGCGATGCCGATGGCAGCGCCGAGGCAGGCGAGAGCCCGGTCCCAGGGGCGGGCGCCCGCCAGGATCGGACGGAAGAGAGAGAAGCGGACGTGAAGGGACAAGCCGTGTTCCGGATCTTTGTGAGGGCGGGCTCGCCCGCGCGGGATTGGCGGCGCACCGCGATGCGCCGCACGCCCTTTAGGGCCGGCTAGACCGCTTCTTTTTTCCGGTTCTGCCGGTTGGCGATCAGGTCCTCGACGACGGCCGGATCGGCGAGCGTCGAGATATCGCCAAGGGCGCCGAATTCATCCTCGGCGATCTTCCTGAGGATGCGGCGCATGATCTTGCCCGATCGCGTCTTCGGCAGGCCAGGCGCGAACTGGATGAGATCCGGCGTCGCGATCGGTCCGATTTCCTTGCGCACCCAGCCGGCAAGTTCCTTGCGCAGCGCATCGCTCGGCTCGACCCCCGCCATCAGCGTGACATAGGCATAGATACCCTGCCCCTTGATGTCGTGCGGGTAACCGACGACCGCCGCCTCCGAAACGCCCGAATGCGCCACGAGGGCGCTTTCGACCTCGGCCGTGCCCATGCGGTGACCGGAGACGTTGATGACGTCGTCGACGCGGCCGGTGATCCAGTAATAGCCATCGGCATCGCGCCGGCAGCCATCGCCGGTGAAATACATGTTCTTGTAGGCCGAGAAATAGGTCTGCTCGAACCGATCGTGATCGCCATAGACGGTGCGCATCATGCCCGGCCAGGCATCGAGGATCACCAGATTGCCCTCGCAGGCGCCGTCCATGATCTTGCCTTCGGCATCGACGATGGCCGGCTGAACGCCGAAGAACGGCCAGGAGGCGGAGCCCGGCTTCAGGGGCGTCGCACCGGGCATCGGCGTGATCAGGTGGCCGCCAGTCTCGGTCTGCCACCATGTGTCGACGATCGGACATCTGTTGTCGCCGACGACGCGGTAATACCACTCCCACGCCTCGGGATTGATCGGCTCACCGACCGAGCCGAGCAGGCGCAGCGAGGCGCGCGACGTCGACTTGACCGGCTCATCGCCCGCCTGCATCAGCGCGCGGATCGCCGTGGGCGCCGTATAGAAGATCGTGACCTTGTGCTTGTCGATCACCTGCCAGAAACGGGCATTCGACGGATAGTTCGGCACGCCCTCGAACATCAGCGAGGTCGCGCCATTGGCGAGCGGCCCATAGACGATATAGCTGTGCCCGGTGACCCAGCCGACATCCGCCGTGCACCAGAAGACGTCGTTCTCCTTCAGGTCGAACACCAGCTCATGCGTCATCGCCGCATGCAGCAGATAGCCGCCGGTGGTGTGCAGCACGCCCTTCGGGCGGCCGGTCGACCCAGACGTATAGAGGATGAACAGCGGATCTTCCGCGCTCATTTCCTCCGCCGGGCAGTCGGCCGAAACTGTCTCCGCGAGCTCGTGATACCAGAAGTCGCGGCCGGCATGCATCGCCACCTCGCCGCCCGTGCGGCGGATGACCAGCACCTTCTCGTCGCCGATGGTCTTGGTCAGCGCCGAATCGGTATTGTGCTTCAGCGGCACTTTCTTGCCGCCGCGCAGGCCCTCGTCCGCGGTGATCACCAGCGTCGAGCGGCAGTCGCCAATGCGACCGGCGAGGCTGTCAGGAGAGAAGCCGCCAAAGACGATCGAATGGACAGCGCCGATGCGGGCGCAGGCCAGCATCGCCATCGCGGCCTCGGGGATCATCGGCAGGTAGATCGTGACACGATCGCCCTTCGAGACGCCGAGCGACTTCAGCACATTGGCAAAGCGGCACACCTCGGCATGCAGCTCGCGATAGGTGATCGAGCGGCTCTCGGAGGGATCATCGCCCTCCCAGAGGATCGCGACCTTGTCGCCCCGCGTCGCGAGATGGCGATCAAGGCAATTGGCCGCGACATTGAGCGTGCCATCCTCGAACCAGCGGATATCGATATTCCCAGGCGCGAAGGACGTGTTCTTGACCTTCGTGAACGGCTTGATCCAGTCGAGGCGCGCCGCCTGCTCGCGCCAGAATCCGTCAGGATCCTCGACCGAGCGGCGATACATGTCCTGATAGGTCTTGATGTCGACATGCGCCGAGGCAGCCCAATCGCTTGGGACCGCGTGAATGATCTCGTGCATTCTATCCTCCCTCATCCGCGCCCGCGCACGCCTGCGGGTGCGGCAACCTCCGTGGGTCACTTAATCCGTTCCATGCCGATGCCGCAAGATTCGCGCGGCGGAACGGCAGGGGCGCGCTGTCGCAGCCGTCTCCGCAGGCATCACGCGGGCAGGATCGTCAGGATGGCGACGGCCTTCGAAGCCGAATCCTCCAGCGCCGCCTCGACGGGCACGGTAATGGTCGCGCGGAGAGCGACGCCGCCTTCGGGACGATAGCTGCGGCCAGGATCGCCGACCACGACCGTGATACCGGACGCGGCAAGCCGTCTCAGCCAGGGCAGCACTGTCGCCGTCATCGCCCGGTCGTAGAAGATATCGCCGCAGAGCACCACATCCGCTTCGACGCCGGCGCCGACCAGATCCGCCATCAGCGGCGTGACCGCGACACGATTGGCCGCGGCGTTGAGGGTGATCGCCGCCATCGCGAAGGGATCGATATCCGCTGCCGTCACGGAGCTGGCATCGGCAAGCGCGGCCGCGATGCCGACAAGCCCGGACCCAGAAGCGAAATCGAGCACGCGGCGGCCCCGAACAAGTTCCGGCCGGTCGAGCACATGACGCGCCAGACCGCGCCCGCCCGCCCAGGCAAAAGCCCAGAAGGGCAGCGCGGCGCCGATGACGCCGAGTTCATCCTCGCTCCGCTGCCAGAGCAGCGTCGCGTCATCCGCCTGCCAGAGCCGGATCTCGGGCACATGCGGCACCGGCGAAAGGCGCGTCTCCGCCTGGATGAAACGGATGCGGGCGGCCGCGTCGTCGGGGACGGCGGGGCCAGGAATGATCAGGGTGAAATGCCCGCCATCTCGCAGACGACCGCCCATTCGGCATCGGTCACGGGCTGAACTGAAAGGCGCGAGTTTGAGACGAGCGCCATGCCCTTCAGGCGCGGCTCGGCCTTGGCGGCGACCAGTGTCACCGGCGTCTTCACCGGCGCGACCGCGCGGATATCGACGCACTCCCAGGTGCCGCTGTCATCGGTCGAATCGGGATGGATCTCCTTCATCACCTCGACAATGCCGACGACTTCCTTGCCTTCGTTCGAATGGTAGAAGAAGCCGCGATCCCCGACCTTCATGGCGCGCATATGATTGCGTGCCTGATAATTGCGGACGCCGTCCCATTCCTGTCCGGTCTTGCCCTTGGCGACGAGGTCGTCGAAGGAAAACGCGTCCGGCTCCGATTTGTACAGCCAATGCGCCATGGCGATGCTCCTCAGGCCGGCTTGCCCCAGCCCCAACGCCACGCTTTCACCTCGACCGACTTGAAGAGACCGGCCTTGGCATAGGGATCTTCGGCAAGCAGCGCCTTGGCAGCCGCCTCGTCCTCGGCCTCGATGACGAGCATCGAGCCGACCATGTCGCCCTTGGCGTCGAGAAAGGGTCCCGCGATCGGTACCGGCGCGGTCTTCAGCCAGTCGAGATGCGCCGGCCGCGTCGCGACACGCTTCTCGAGCGCGCCGTCATAGTCGGTGAGGATGGCGACGAAATGCATGGGAACTCCTCCGAAAGGTCGGGCGCACGTTAGGTCCGCCGCTCCGGCTGGTAAAGGCCCCGGTGCATCGGATGATCGCGGCGTTATTCGGTCTCGTGCTTCAGCGGCCGGCTCATCAGGGCCGCCATTGCCCCGTCGATATCAGTCTCGCCCTCGACCACGGCCGCCACCTGCGCCGTGATCGGCATGTCGACGCCGAGCCGGGCGGCAAGCGCCCGCGCCACGGCCGCCGTCGTCGCGCCCTCGACGAGCACATGCGCCGGCGCCTCGCCCCGGCCAAGCGCCAGGCCATAGGAGAAATTGCGCGACTGCGGCGAGGCGCAGGTGAGGACGAGATCGCCGAGCCCCGAAAGCCCCATCAGTGTATCGGGCCGCGCGCCGAGCGCCGCACCGATCCGCCGGAGTTCGGCAAAGCCGCGCGCCGTCAGCGCCGCGGCGGCACTGGCGCCGAGCGCCCGCCCGGCGACGATGCCGACCGCGATCGCCAGGACATTCTTGAACGCGCCGCCGACCTCGACGCCGATCATGTCGGTCTCGGCGTAAGGTCGGAAGCTGGTCGAGCCGAGCGCCTGGCAGAGCGCCATGGCGAGCTTTGGCTCGGCCGCCGCGATGGTCACCGCCGTCGGCAGGCCCCGCGCCACATCGATTGCGAAGCTCGGGCCGGAGAGCACGGCCGGGGCGGCGGGTGGCAGCGCCTGCTCCAGCACTTCGGTCGGGCGAAGTTCGGTTCCGCGTTCGAGTCCCTTGGCGCAAAGCACGATGGGCGTATCGTCCGAGATGCCGGCAAGCGACGCCGCGACGCCGCGCACCGTCTGTGTTGGCGTCGCAATCAGGATCGCATCGGCGCCGATCACATCAGCGAGCCGATCCGTGATGGCGAGGTCGGGCGGAAGGGCGATACCGGGCAGATAGGCGCGGTTTTCGCCCGCCGCGACGATGTCACCGACATCGCGTCCGTAAAGCGTCACCGCCCGCCCGGCACGATGGGCGGCGAGCGCGAGCGCGGTGCCCCAGGCTCCAGCCCCGACGATGGCGATGCGCTCCAGTCTCATCGGCCAGGAACCTCCAGACCGAGATACATCAGCAACTCGGGCAACTTGGCATCAAGCCGCCCGAACAGCACCGGCGGCGGCAGCAGCGGCGCGAAGGAAAACGCCATGCGAATCGGCGGCCCACCGCCATCCGGCGTCTGCTCCGTCCACTCCCACGCCTCGGCGGCGACGTCATCCAGCGCGACATGGAAGAAGGAGCGGTGATGCTGGAAGCGAACGGCGCCCGCCTCGAACGTCTCCGACCGGAACACATAGGTCATCTCGCCGAGCGGCACGAAGGCGCCGGATGGTGCGAGGCCCGTCTCTTCCAGCAATTCGCGCCGAGCTGCCGCCTCAAGGTCTTCGCCCTCCTCGACCGTGCCGCCGGGGACTTCGACGCCATGGCTGGGGAAATCGGGTTTGGTGAAGACGAGCAGTCGATCCTGCCACGTCGCATAGATGACGACCTTGCGGCGGAAGCGGGTCGCCGGGGGCGCCTTCGTTCCCGCGGCAGGGTCTTCGCTCACGCTGTCCGTCATGCCTTGGCGCCTTTCATGCCGGAGCCGATCATCGGAAGCGCGACGGTATCGAGCGGCCAGCGCGGCCGAGCCCGTGCATCGAGCCCATCCGCAAGGCCAAGCGCCAGCCGTTCCGCCCCGGCCCAGGCGATCATGGCGCCATTATCGGTACAGAGCGCGAGCGGCGGCGCCACGAGGCGGAAGCCGCGCCGCTCGGCTTCGGTGGCAAGGCCGGCCCTGAGCGCCCGATTGGCGGCGACACCGCCCGCGATCACCAGAACCGGTACGGCGATCTCGGGGAATTCGGCTCGAAACCGATCGAGCGCATGGGCGATCCGGTCGGCGACCACCGCAGAAACCGTCGCCTGGAACGCCGCCGAAAGATCGGCGACATCGCCATCCGACAACGGCGCGGCGGCCTCGGCGGCCTGACGGACGGCCGTCTTCAGGCCGGAAAATGAGAAATCGGCGCCGGCACGGCCCAGCATCGGCCGCGGCAGCGTGAAACGCGCCGCGTCGCCCGTCGCCGCAGCCCGTTCCACGGCCGGGCCACCTGGGTACGGCAGCCCGAGCAATTTCGCCGTCTTGTCGAACGCTTCGCCAAGCGCATCGTCGATCGTCGTGCCCCAGCGCTCATAGGCGCCGACGCCGCGCACCAGCAGGATCTGCGTGTGGCCACCGGAGACGAGAAGCAGCAGATAGGGAAACGCGACATTGTCGGTGAGCCGCGCCGTCAGCGCATGGCCCTCGAGATGATTGACGGCAAGGAGAGGCAGCCCGGCTGCAAAGGCGATCGCCTTGGCCGTGGTCAAGCCAACAATGACGCCGCCGATGAGCCCTGGACCAGCCGTCGCGGCGACGGCATCGAGGTCGCCGAAATCGACACCAGCCTCGGTGAGCGCCGCCTCGACAACCGAATCGAGCGCCTCGACATGCGCCCGCGCCGCGATTTCCGGCACCACGCCGCCGAATGCCGCGTGATCCGCGATCTGCGAAAGCACGATATTAGAGCGGATCGTGCCGCGGCCGTCGTCGCTCCGATGCACCACGGAAGCCGCGGTCTCGTCGCAACTGGTCTCGATGCCCAAAACGAGCTGGCCGGCGGTCACGAGGCGTGCCTTTCGACGGGGACTGGCTGGCGCCGCCGTCCCGATTGCCGCAGCCCCTTCCATCGTCGGAGGGAGCGACTAGACTGCGCGCCGATCAATTCCGCCCACCTAGCATCCGGAGCCGACCGCGTGCAATCCGCCCCTTCCGCTCCGCTCCTTCGCATCGGTACGCGCGGCAGCCCGCTCGCGCTAGCCCAGGCGCACGAGACCCGCGCGCGGATCGCGAGTTTCTATAGTCTCGATCCGGACGAGATCGAGATCGAGGTGATCCGCACCTCCGGCGACCGCATCCAGGACCGGCCGCTGTCGGAAGCTGGCGGCAAGGGTCTGTTCACCAAGGAGATCGAGGAGGCGCTTATCGCCGGCCGGATCGATCTCGCGGTCCACTCCTCCAAGGACATGCCGACGGCGCTTCCCGAAGGTCTCGAGCTTTCCGCCTTCCTGCCGCGCGAGGATGTCCGCGACGCCTTTCTCTCGCCGGTCGCCGGGGCGCTCCGCGACCTGCCGCAAGGCGCCGTGCTCGGGACATCGTCGCTGCGCCGCCGGGCGATGGCGCTCCGCATCCGCCCGGACCTCCAGCCGGTCGAATTTCGCGGCAATGTCGAGACGCGGCTGAAGAAGCTCGCCGATGGCGTCGCGCATGCGACGCTGCTGGCGCTGGCCGGGCTGAAGCGGCTTGGCCTCGAAGCGCACGCGACCTCGATCATCGAGCCCGATGATTTCCTTCCTGCTTGCGGCCAGGGCGCCGTGGCGATCGAAACGCGAATCGGCGACGAGCGGACCAGCGGCCTGGTTGCCCGCATCAACCATGAGCCGACCCAGATCGCCCTCCGCGCCGAGCGGGCCTTCCTGACACGGCTCGATGGGTCCTGCCGCACGCCGATCGGTGGCCTCGCCACGATCGAGGGCGGCGTCGTCACGTTCCGCGGCATGGTTCTTTCTCCCGATGGCCGCCAGTCCGAATCGGTCCAGCTGGAAGGTCCGGTTGCCGATGCCGAGCGGCTTGGCTTCGAGGCCGCGGGCGAATTGATCGGCCGCGGTGGCACAGCCTTCTTCCGCGCGGACGCGTGAGGCGATGCGGCTGCTCGTGACGCGGCCAGAACCGGACGCCAGCCGCACTGCGACCACCCTCGCCGCACGCGGGCATGTCTCGATCCTCGCGCCGATGCTCACAACTGCGTTTCTGCCGCCACCATCCATAATCACGCCGCCGGCCGCGATTCTCTTCACCAGTGTGAATGCCGTCCGCGCCGTCGCAGCATGGCCGCCAGAAACCCTGCCGCGCGACGTGCCAGTGCTCACCGTCGGCGATCGGACCGCCGACGCGGCGCGGGCCGCCGGCTTCGCCGATGTGCGTTCGGCTGACGGCGACAGCGCGGCGCTCGCATCGCTCGCGGCGGAGATTCTCGATCCCCGTGCGGGACCATTGCTTTATCCGACACTCGCAACGCCCTCCGGCGATCTCTCGGCACGGCTTCGGACAGCAGGTTTCACGGTCGACCAGATCGAGGCCTATCGGATGATCGCCGCCACGGCGCTGCCGGAGTTGGCGCGGGCAGCCATCGTCGGCGGCACCCTTGATGGGGCCCTGCTCTATTCGCGCCGGACCGCCGAGACCTTCATCGCGCTGACCGCGCCGCTGAAGCCGCATCTCGCCGCATTGGCCTTCTATTGTCTCTCCGCCGACGTTGCCGCCGCGCTTGAAACCGGCCACATCCGCATCGCGTCCGAGCCGAATGAGGCCGCTTTGCTGGCGCTGCTGGAAGGGGGAACATAGGCAGAGGGCATCCGTTGACGGATTGCTCTATAGTTGAGTTCGCGTGAAACGAGATCGAGGGCCATGGCCGAAGAGGACGACACCCCATCCGCAGCCGAAGGCACCGGTGCACCGCGCCAGAAGCGGTCACCCGTGACGATCGACCTAGAGGCTGAGGCCGTCGCGCCTGCCCGTCCCGCCGAACCGTCGCAAGAGACCGCGGCAGAGGAGCGCGCAGAGCTGCCACCTGCGGCCGCGGAAGATCCTGCAACACCCCCAGACAGCGCCCTCCGGCGATACTTGCCGCTCGGTGTCGCCGCAGTTGTCGGCGGCCTGATCGGCGGTGCGGCCGGCGCTCTGCTGTTCGCGCCGCAGACCGACACCATCACCTCGGTCAGCATCGACAGCCGCTTCGCGACACTGGCGAGCCGCCTCGACGCTCTGGAGGCCAAGGGCAGCACGGCCGCATCTGGCCCCGCAATCGATCCGGAGCGAATCACCGCGCTCGAATCGGGTCTCACCCGCCTCGAATCGCAACAGGCTTCCGCCGGCGAAGGCCCATCGGCCGACCTGCAGCCGATCGAACAGCGCCTCGCCGCGCTGGAAGCGCGCCCGGTGGAGACGCCGGCGCCTGCGGTCGATCTTCAGCCGCTGGAGCAGAAGCTGTCAGCTCTTGATAGCCGCATCGGCGAGATCGAGGCGCATCCGCCGTCCGATCCAGCCACCGAGGCCGCCGCCCGCACGATCGCGCTGACGGCCCTGCGCCAGGCCGCGCGCAGCGACAGGCCGTTCGACGCTGAACTCGCCGCTTTTCGCACGCTTGGCGGCGACGAGGCCGCGCTTGCTGCCCTCGCGCCCCTCGCCGCCAATGGCGCTCCGTCCGTCGCCTCGCTGCAGGCATCGTTTCCGGCGGCCGCCGACGCTGTGCGCAGCGCCAGCCGCCGCATCGATCCGGAGGCCGGCTTCATCGATCGGCTCGCGGCGTCAGCCGGTTCGCTCGTTTCGGTGAAGCCCGCAGGCCCCGTCGAGGGCAGTTCGCCCACAGCCATCGTTTCCCGCATGGAATCGATGGTCGACAAGGGCGATCTCGCCGCCGCACTCGCCGAGAGCGACGCGCTCGACGCAACATCGAAGAGCGCGCTCGCCGGCTGGGCCGACGCGGCGCGGAGGCGCGTCGCCATCGATACTGCGCTGGCCGCGCTGGCCGGCAACTGAGGAGGCCCGATGATCCGCATCCTCGTCTATATCGCGCTCGTCTTCGCGGCCGCCGCTGGTTTTGCCTGGCTCGCCGATCGCCCCGGCGAGATCACGCTCGCCTGGCAGGGCTATGAGGTCACGACCAGCCTGATGGTCGCCGCAGTCGCGATCGCCGCCGCCTTCGTCCTCGTCGCCATCGTGCTGTCGATCCTGATGGCCGTCCTTCGCGCGCCACGCCTGCTCGATGGCTGGCTGACGGGCCGTCGCCGCGACCGCGGCTATCGCGCGCTTTCGCGCGGCATGATCGCGATGGGCGCCGGTGACATCAAGAAGGCCAAGCGCCATTCCGCCGAAGCCCGGAAGATCCTCGACGGCGAACCACTGACCCTGCTTCTGGCCGCGCAAACCGCTCAGGCGGCCGGCGACGGTGCCGGTGCGCGCGCTGCCTTCGAGGCGATGCTGCCGGAATCCGAGACCCGTCTGCTCGGCCTGCGCGGACTCTATGTCGAGGCCGAGCGGGCCGGCGAACATGACGCGGCGCGACACTATGCCGAGGAGGCCGTGAAAGCAGCGCCGAGCCTCGGCTGGGCCGGCGAAGCGTTGTTTACATACCAGTCGTCGGCCGGCGATTGGCGCGGCGCCCTGCAGACGCTCGGCTCGAACCTGCAGGCAAAGCTCGTCGACAAAACGAGTGCTCATCGCCTGCGTGCCGTTCTGCTCACCGCACACGGCCTTGAGCTTGAGACAGGAAGCCCGCACGAGGCGTTGGCTGCTGCGCTGGAGGCAGTGCGCCTTGCGCCGGGCCTCGTTCCAGCGGCAACGCTGGCAGCGCGTCTTGCAGCGCGTCAGAACGACATCAAACGGGCCATGAAGGTGCTCGAGGCCGCCTGGAAGCAGGAGCCGCATCCCGAGCTTGCCGAGGCCTATCTCTCGGTTCGCCCTGGCGATGCCGCCGGCGACCGGTTGAGACGGGCGCAGAAACTGGCGGATCTCCGTCCGACGAGCCCGGAAAGCGCCTTCGCCGTCGCCCGGGCCGCGATCGATGCGCGCGAATGGCCCGAGGCGCGTCGCGCCCTGTCGAAACTGCCCGAAAGCGGCCAGACCGAGCGCTATTGGCTGCTGATGGCCGAGATCGAGGACGGCGCGGAGGGCGATCGTGGCCGTGTGCGCGAATATCTCGGCCGCGCGGTGCGCGCCCCGCGCGATCCGGTCTGGATGGCGGATGGCTACGCCTTCAATGCCTGGGCGCCATTGTCGCCGGTCAGCGGGCGGCTCGATTCGTTCGAATGGCGCACGCCGAGCATGGCGCTTTCAGAAGATCCGCGCCCGCTGCTCAATCTCGACCTGACGCCAGCCGCACCGGTGACAGAGGCTGAGGAAGAAGCTTCGCCTGCGCTCGCCCCGATGGTGATCGAGGCGACGCCGGCGCCCAAGATGCCCGTCAATGGCACGGAAACGCCGAAATCGCCGCCGCTGCCGCTGCCTGATGATCCCGGCATTGACGACGGGCGACCCGAGACGGTGGACCGCTTGCGCCTTCAATAGTCGACGACAGCCGCGGCGGGCTTGAAACCCGCCGCGAATGTGGCTATGAACGCGCCGTCTCCGCCGGGGAAGAAAACCGGGCCCGACATCGTGCCGCTTTAGCTCAGCTGGTAGAGCACATCATTCGTAATGATGGGGTCACAGGTTCGAATCCTGTAAGCGGCACCACTTCTCATCTCCCAGACAGTATGGAACCCTCGTCTCACCGCGGCATTGATCTGCGTTGTGGAGCGGGAGGCATCTGATGGCGCCACGGCCCTTCTGGAAGGGATATCTCAAGCTCTCGCTGGTGACCTGCGCGGTCTCGATGACGCCGGCGACCAGCGACAGCGCCAAAGTCCGCTTTCACACCCTCAACCGCGCCACCGGCAACCGCGTCACCAGCCGCTATGTCGATGCCGTCACCGGCAAGGGCGTCGATGACGACGACATGGTGAAAGGATATCCGCGCGGCGAAGATGACTACGTGCTGCTTGAGGATGACGAACTCGACGCCGTCGCGCTCGACAGCACCCGCACGATCGATATCGAGACCTTCGTTCCCGCCGACAGCATCGGCTGGATCTGGTACGACCGCCCGCATTTCCTGGCCCCCGACGACGAGGTGGGTGCCGAAGCCTTTGCCGTCATCCGGGCCGCGATGGTGGCGACTGACACCGTCGGCATAGCCCGGCTGGTGCTCTATCGCCGCGAGCGCGCGGTGATGCTGGAACCACGCGAGACCGGCATCGTCCTGTGGACGTTGCGCTATGGCGACGAGGTGCGCGACGCGGAGCCCTATTTCGCCGGCATCGAGGATGAGAAGCCGGAGACGGAAGGCCTCGACCTGATGCGGCGCCTGATCGCAAAGCGGAAACAATCGTTCGATCCGGCGCTGCTCGCGGATCCTGTCGAGGAGCGGTTGCACGAGATGATCGCGGCGCGCAGCAAGAAGCGGCGTCCGAGCAAGAAGCAAGCAGCAACCGAGGCGCCCGCCGAAACGGGCAACGTGATCAACATCATGGACGCCCTGAAGCGCAGCCTTGCTTCTGAGAAGAAGCCGGCCAAGCGCAGTTAGCCGGCTGATCTTCAGGCCTTGCGGCGCTTCGGCTTCTGGATTTCGAGTGGCACTGCTGCCGCCAGCAGCTCGGCCCAGGGGTCAGAGCCGCGCGTCGCTATGTGGCCGGGTGCATTGGTCACGGTGAAATGGGCCGGGCCGATGTCGGGGCCGAGTTCATCCCAGGCAAGCGGCATCGAAACGGCCGCGCCCGGCCGGGCACGGGTCGAATAGGGCGCGACGGCGGTCTGTCCGCGCTGGTTACGCAGGTAGTCCACCAGAATCTTGCCGCCGCGCTTCGCCTTGGCAATCGTCGCGACATAGCGGTCGGGCGCATCGGCGGCCATGGCCTCAGCCATCGCCTTGGTGAACGCCTTGACGGCCGGCCAATCCGCCTTGGGCTTCAACGGCGCCACGATATGCAGGCCCTTGCCGCCGGATGTCTTCAGGAACGCCGCGAGACCCGCAGCCTCGAACCGGGCTCGGACATCCTCCGCCGCCTGGACAACCTCCGCCCAGCTTACGCCGTCGCCCGGATCGAGATCCATGATGATCCTGTCCGGCCGCTCCCAGTCGGCGAGGGTCGATCCCCAGGGATGGATTTCCAGCGTCGCCGATTGCACCAGCGCCATCAGCCCGTCGAGACTGTCGATGCTGATGAAGGGCGGCTCGCTCTTGGCTTTCGGGTCCGGCACCAGACGGATGGCGGCATTGACGCCCTTCCAGGCATGCTTCTGGAAGAACTTCTCGCCGTCGATGCCCTCGGGACAACGCAACAGCGCCAACGGCCGACCGACGATATGCGGGCCGATGAACCGCCAGACCTCGGCGTAATAGTCGGCGAGCCCCTCCTTGGTGATGCCGGCATCCGGCCAATAGACCCGGTCCGGATGTGTCAGCTTCACAGTCCGCTTCGGCGGCTTCGGCGCCGCTGGCGCGGCCTCGCTCTTGGCATCTTTCGCTCGCTCGCGCACGATCTCGCTCGCCGGCTTGTCCTCGCGCAATCCGCGGAATGAAGCATGCCTGAGATGGCCGTCGCCCGTCCAGGCGCGGAACTCGACTTCCGCCACCAGCTTCGGCTCGACGAAGCGGGCGCCGCGCCGTTCCTCGGCGGTCAGCCCGCGCGCGAACGGGCTCTTGTCGACAGCGATTGCGTGGAGGCGCCGATAGAGATCGCGCGATACGCTGGCCGTGAAGCCCGTGCCGACGCGGCCGACATGATCGAGGCCGTCGGCGTCATGCACGCCGAGCAGCAGGGAGCCGATGGCATTTGGCGCCGCCGTCGAAGGGACGTAACCGCCGATGACGAATTCCTGCCGCGCCGAGCATTTCGACTTGACCCAGTTGCGGCCGCGCCCAGACCGGTATGGCGAATCCGCAACCTTGGAAACGACACCCTCGAGGCTCAGACGGCAGGCATGGCGAAGCACCATCTCGCCGCTCTCGGGGAAGTGCGCGCTGAAGCGGATCGCCGGACCGCCAGCCCCGATCAGCCGCTCCAACGCCCCTTTGCGCGCGAGGAGCGGAACGCGGGTCAGGTCCTGGCCGTCGAGATGAATGAGATCGAAGGCATAGAAGACGAAGCGATCGCTTCGGCCTTCGCTGAGATCGGCCTGGAGCGCCGAGAAGTCCGAGGCGCCCGCCGCCCCCTCGACGACGAGTTCGCCATCGATCATCGCCGTCTCGCAGGGCAAAGCAGCCATCGCCGCGACGACGTCAGTGCCGAACTTTTCGGTCCAGTCGAGGCCGGTGCGTGTCAGGAGACGGACCTTGTCGACTTCGATGCGCGCGATCAGGCGATAGCCATCGAACTTGATCTCGTGCAGCCAGCGCTCGCCGGCCGGCGGCGCCGCGACCAGAGTCGCAAGCTCCGGCGGCACGAAATCCGGCAGCTTCGCCTTCCGCGCTCCTTCGAGCGAGGTTGGTGCGTCCGCCAAAGCTCCGTCGGACGTGCCGCCCGCCTTGCCACCGACCTTGGCTCTGACCGCTGCCTTCCGGCGTGGCTTCGCGGGCGTGTCCGGATCGATCTTGCCCGTCTTCGATAACCAACCGGGCGCTTCCTTGGCGACCTCGGCGAGAGCGCGTCCCGTTTTCACCGAGTCGGTTTCTTCCTCGAGAATATCGGGCGCATCCGCGTGGCGGGCATAGGCATCTTCGCCCTTGATCAGAAGCCAGTTCTCGCGCTTCTCACCCGGCTTCCCATGCATCCGCACGAGGTGCCAGCGGCCTTTGAGGCGCTCGCCATCGAGCGTGAACTCGAGATGGCCCTTGGCATAGCCTTTGTGGGCATCGCCGATCGGCGCCCAGGTGCCTCGATCCCAGACGAGGACCGTGCCGCCGCCATATTCGCCCTTCGGGATCGTGCCTTCGAAATCGCCATAGTCGAGCGGATGATCCTCGACATGAACAGCAAGCCGTTTTTCCTCGGGATCGAGGCTCGGGCCGCGCGTCACCGCCCAGCTCTTCAGGACGCCATCCATCTCCAGACGGAAATCATAGTGCAGCCGTGTCGCATCGTGCTTCTGGATGACAAAGCTGTTGCCGCTGCCGATGCTTTCGCCGCCCTCGGGTTCTGATGTCGTCTTGAAGTTGCGCTTGCTGCGATAAGTTTCGAGCGCCATCGCTCAGCCCGCCTTTCGCCGAGGCGCAGCAGGCGGCTTCTCGGCAGCGGCCTTCGAAGACCGCTTCCGCTTCGCCGGCTTTGCATTCCCCTTGCTCGAAGCAGGCGCACCCGCGCTCTCGCGAAGCGCCGACAGCAGGTCACTGGACGCTGTGCGCTTGACGGGCTTCGGCCGCGCGATCTTGCGCCCTTCGATCTTCGCCTTGACCAGTTCCGCCAGTGCAGCCTCATACCGGTCATCGAAGGCGGACGGATCGAAGGTGCCGGCCTTGGTGTCGATGATGTGCTCTGCGAGTTCGAGCATCTCACCCTTGATGTCGAGCTTCGGAATATCGCCGAAGACCTCCTTCGATGAGCGGACCTCATAGTCGAAATTGAGCGTCGTGCCGACGAGGCCCTTGCCATAGGGGCGGATCAACAGCAGCCGCACCCGGCGAAACAGCACAGCCTCGGCCAGCGCCGCGACATTTTCCGCGCGCATGCCCTCGCGGATCAGATCGAAGGCCTCCTCGGCATGGCGATCCGAAGGCGCGAGATAATAGGGCCGGTCCAGATAGACATCGTCTATATCGGCGCAGGGAAAGAAAGCGGAAACGGTGAGGGTCTTGTCGCTTTCAGGCACGGCTGCGGCAATTTCCTCGGCTTCGAAGATGATCGGATCACCTGAGCCCGTGTCGTAGCCCTTGACCTGATCGTCTCGGTCGACCGGCTTCTCCGTTTCGCTGTCGACGAAGTGGCGTTCGATCCGGTTGCCGGTCCGGCGGTTGATCGTGTGGAAGGCGATCCGCTCGGACGTCGAGGCAGCCGTATAGAGCGCCACAGCCGCGCTGAGCTCTCCGACCTTGAGATGACCCTTCCAATTGGCCCGTGGCGCCATGCTCTGCCCTCCGCGAGTCACTCAATGCGGCGCCGCCTCGGATCGTTCCGCAGGCTGCGCCAAGCCCTCCGGCAGGGCGCACAAAGGGAACGCAGCGCGCCGGCCTCGCGTTTGTCAATCACAAGGGAGATGACCATGGCACGCATTCGAACCGGTGGCTGCCTCTGCGGGGCAGTCCGTTTTGAGCTTGAGGGCGAGCCTTTCCTCATCGGCGTCTGTCATTGCGCCGACTGCCGCAAGGAAAGCGGCAGCGCCTTCACCCTCTATGCGAAATGGCCGCTGTCAGCTTTTCGCGTGACCGGCGAGACGCGCCTCTATGCAGGGCGGAACTTCTGTCCAGTTTGCGGAAGCCGGCTGTTCAACCTCCACGCGGAGGACGTCGAGCTTCGCGTCGGCAGCCTCGACGAAGCGCCCGACACCATCGGTACCCCAAGCCAGGAAGGCTGGATCAAGCGCCGCGACCCCTGGCTCGCGCCGATCGAGGGCGCAAGTCAGAGCGTCGAGGACACGCCGCGCTGAGCCGGTACCGCCGCCATCCGATACGGGAGATGCGAACGGCTCCCAGAGCGAGCCATCGCGGAGCAGTCGTACGCCCCCGGTGGGATGGTCAGCTTGTCGTGCGCGACAAGCCGCCGGCAATCAATTCGGCAGGGATGTCGTCGAATGACGCGTAGTTCATGCTGTAGAGACGGGCATAGAGCCCTTTCTTCTGCATGAGCGCGTCGTGATTGCCCTGCTCGACCAGCGTGCCGTTCTGGAGCACGATGATGCGATCCGCGCCGCGGATAGTCGCGAGGCGGTGGGCAATGACAAGGCCCGTGCGCCCCTTCAGCAGAATCGCCAGAGCCTTCTGGATCTGCCGTTCGGTATAGCTGTCGATATTGGCCGTGGCCTCGTCGAGGACGAGGATGCGCGCATCGGCGACCAGCGCGCGGGCAAAGCTGATCAGCTGTCGCTGGCCTTGCGAGATATTGCTGCCGCGCTGCTCCAGTTCGCTGTCATAGCCCTTCGGCAGCTGCATGATGAACTCATGCGCCCCGACGGCCTTCGCAGCAGAGACCACCTCGGCGCGGCTCGCCTCGGTCTTGTGATAGCGGATATTGTCGAACACCGTGCCTGAGAACAGGAACGGCTCCTGCAGCACCATCGCGATGTGCCGGCCGAGCGAATCCTGCGTCACGTCGCGCACGTCGCGCCCGCCGACCAGCACAGAGCCTCTCGTGACATCATAGAAGCGATGCACCAGCGCCATCGCGCTGGTCTTGCCGGAGCCGGTCGGTCCGACCAGAGCCACCGTCTCGCCTGGATTGACCCGGAACGAGACGTCGTGCAGCACCGGCTGGCCCGGCACATAGCCGAATGTGACGTTGCGGAACTCGACCGACCCATCCATGTCCTCGGGCAGCGCCACGGCATCCGTCTTGTCGGTGACATCGACGGGAACATCGAGGACTTCGGAAATGCGCTGACCCGAAGCCATCGCGCGCTGCATGACGCTGTATTGCAGCGTCAGCGACCGGATCGGGTCGAAAAAGCGCTGGATATAGAACAGGAACGCGACCATGACGCCGATATCGAGGCTCTTCGACAGCACCATCGAGCCGCCGACGACGATGACGGTCGCCATCGCGATGCCGGTCAGCGTATCGACGATCGGCACCATGACCTGCGCATATTTGGCGGCGAGCAGATTGGCGTCGCGATGCGCGCGGACCTTCTCGTCATAGAGCTCGAAATTGACGCGCTGACGGCTCATGCTTTGAACCGTACGCACGCCGTGAATGCCCTCGGCCAAGGCGCCATTGGCGATCGACGAGGTCTCATGCGCCTCCATGAAGGAACGCTTGGCGAGCGGCAGCCAGAACAGTCGGACGATGAACAAAGCTGGCATGGTTGCCAGCGTCAGCAGGCCGAGCCGCGGATCGAGCCATAGCAGGACGACGACGATGCCTGCGAGCAGCGCGATGTCTCCAACGGAGAGCACCGAGGTCTCCATGAATTCCTGCATCGAATTGACGTCGCCCTGCAGGCGCGACATCAGCCGTCCCACCTCGGTCTTGTCCATGAAGGAGAGCGACACCCGCTGCAGATGGCTGAACATCGCCCGGCGCATGTCGAACAGCACGTGCTCCGCGGCGCTGCCGACGACGGTCTCCTGCAGATAGCTCGCGCCGTAATTGACGAGGATCGTTGCCGCGAAGGCGAGCGCGCAGGAGACGAGAACGGAGTGATCGGCGACGCCGCCAGCCATGCCGCTGTCGATCGCGGTGCGGATGATCAGCGGAATCGCAAGCTGCGTCAGGGTGAAGACGAGCACGGCTGCGACCGACAGAACGACCTTGCCGCGATAGGGCGAAACGAAGCTCCAGATACGGCGCACGATCTTCGGGTCATAGACCGCGCCGAAGATCTCCTCCTTTTCGCGATGCGAGCCGACCACGGCCCGGGGTGGACGCTCCGTCCCCGCGATCAGCACCTTTTCGGACCGGATGCTCATTCCGCGGCTCCCTGCATGGCGTCTTCGACCGGCGGCAGCTGCAGGTCGTGCAGCGCGCGATAGCGCCCGCCGGCCGCCAGCAAATCGCCATGCGTCCCGCGTTCGACGATGCGCCCGTCCTCGATGAACAGGATCTCGTCCGCATGCATCAGCGAGGAGAGCCGATGAGAGATGATGAGCGTCACTCGCTCCGAGGCATGGGTTCGGATCGCCGCGCGGATGCGCTGCTCCGTGCCGGCATCGACCGCGGCCGTCGAATCGTCGAATACGAGCATCGCGTGACGCAGGATCAGGCTGCGAGCGATAGTAAGCCGCTGGCGCTGGCCACCCGAGAGCGAGGCGCCGCGCTCGCCGACGATCGTGCCGTAGCCTGTCGGCAGGCCGACGATGTAGTCGTGCAGCTGGGCCGACTCGGCCGCGCGCGCGATCCGCTGCTCCTCGGCCCAGGGATCGCCATAGGCGACATTGTTTTCGATCGAGGTGGTGAAGAGAAACGCGTCCTGCTGCACGACGCCGACCGCCCGGCGCAGCGATTCCAGCGTCACGTCGCGGATGTCCTGGCCGTCGATCGTGATCCGCCCCGACGTGACGTCATAGAAGCGGGGGATCAGGTGGGCGATGGTCGACTTGCCGCTGCCCGGCGGGCCGACGATCCCGATCGTCTGGCCCGGACGCGCCGTGAAGTCGATACCGACCAGGGCCGGCTTCTCGGCACCTGGATAGGTGAAGCTGACATCCTCGAAGGCGAGCACGCCGTCGGTAAGTACGAGAGGTTCGGCTCCCGGCTTGTCGGCGATCGTGATCTCCTGGTCGAGCAGCTCGAACAGGCGGCGACCGCATGTCGAGGCGCGAGCAAACGAATTCACCATCAGTCCCAGCTGGCGCACCGGCATCTGCAGGATCGTCATGAAGGTCAGGAACGAGGCGAGCGTGCCAACGGTCATCGTCCCCGCTGCGACGCGTCCGCCGCCCACCCACAGCACGAGTCCCATGGCGGCGAAGAAGGAGAAGTTCATTGCGCTGGTATTGCGCACGCGGATCAGCACCCGCTCATGCGCAAGCTGCAGCGCGCCTTCCGAGATACGGTCGAATTTCGTGAGCTCGAACGCCTGCGCCGCAAAAGCGCGAACGACGCGGATGCCGCCGAGATTCTCGTCCATCACGCGGGTCAGGACCGCAAGCCTCTCCTGCAGCTCCAGCCATGTGGACCGCAGCAGGAGCTGCGTTACGGAGGAGCGCCAGGCGACGAAGGGCACGAAGGAGAGGCTGAGCAGGCCGAGCAGCGGATCGGTCGAGATCAGCAGCACTGCGCCGAAGCCGATCAGGACCGTCAGCAGCACCATGCGCACCAGACCGGTGTTGAAGAACATCCGGACGCCCTCGATATCGAGGATGCCGAGGGTGATCAGATCGCCGGTATGGACCTTGTCGTGGAAGCTGAACGAAAGGCGTTGCAGCTTCTCGTAAGTCGCAAGCCGCAGTTCATAGCCGAGATGATGGCCGACCGAATCGCCATAGTAGTTCTGCGCCATCGTGAACAGGCCGCGCAGAATGCTGATGGTAAGCAGGGTCGCAGCCGTGATGAAGAGCGCATGCTGGGCAGCAACGGCGCTGTCTGCATCGGCGCTGAGGATGCCCTGCGCCTGGTCGACCGCGCGCCCGAGCAGGCGCGGAATGATGAGTTGCAGCGTTGCCGCGACAAGCGTCGCAAGCACGGCAGCGCTGGCCTGCCAGGGATGGCGCAGCGTCAGCCGCGTGATCCTGGCCAGGGTTCCGAGGCCTTTGCCCCATTCCGCCGCCTTGACATGGGCGAGCGAGGTCTCGCGCTGTTCCGCGCGCGTTGCAGCAGTAAGTGTCACCGGATCTGTCCAGACTGACCGTTCGGAGGGTCCCCACGGCATATGCGGAGAACGAAGGCGTCGGCTTCGGGGCCGTTGGCGCGCCCCGGGTCGGCGGTTGAGATCGTGCGCCTTTATCCGGACCAATCAAGATCGGTAAGGCTCAACAACAACTTTTGCAGGTGATTCATGTCAGCTTCAGGGCAGAAGTGGCATCGATGACACAGCACGATGCGATGGAGTCATAGGCTGACAACAAGAAGCCGGCCGCGATGAGGGCCGGCTTCCGGATCTTCGGCGCGGACGTGTCGAATGCCGCGAATCAGCTCAAGTCAGGGCTTTGGCTTGCCCGCCGGCGCCTGTTCGGAAATCCCGGCGATATCCGGCGGCGGCAGATCGCCTTCCGCGATTGCGTCCTCGCGCTTCTTGCGCAATTCCCGCGCGCGCTCGCTGTCCGGCTGGGGCGCATTGGCCTCCGCCTCTTCGACGAGATCGACGAGCGGAAGGACGGGCATGATGGGGGTCGACATGGCTTGCTCCTCCTGAGGAGGCCGGGTCAGACCGGCCGATGGAAGGCAAACGGTCCGGCGCGGACGAGGTTCCCGACTGCGCGGCGCTTAACCCGATGGAAACCAAGTCCTGCCAATGTCTGGGTGTGGACGCGTTCCGTGTGTTTTTCCGGTTGTCCATGGAGACAAGGCAGCCATCCCTGCGGCAGCGGGGATGGCTGTTCTCGTTCCAGGACTATTTCGCGACGTGCCAGACGCCGCCCATGCCTTCGCCCGTGACATCGCCGGGCTTCATGTCCTTCACGAACGTATAGAGCGGCATGCCCTCATAGGCCCACATGACGGTGCCGTCCTTGCGCTTGACCAGCGACCAGTCGCCTTCGGCCTTGTCGCCGGCAGCCGCCATCAGCGGCGGCCATGCGGTCGCGCATTTATCGTAGCAATTAGATACGCCCTTATCGTCCTTGTCGAACGTGTAGAGGGTCATCCCCTTCGCATCGACGAGCACCTCGCCGGCCGATGATTTCATCATGGTCGCGGGCGCTGCCGAAGCGGCGGCTGAGAAGGCCGACATGGCGACGAGGCTCGCCATGGCAACGAGAAGCGGCTTCATTGAAACTCTCCCTGATCGTGGCCCGACGGGCCGGGTACGACAGTGAACAGTCCGGCGCAGTTTCTATTCTCACTTCACGAAAACGTGTCAGCGCAGGTCTGTCTCGGGATAAGCGGGGCTGGCGCGGCAGCCGGAGGAGCGGCAGAGGAAGACCAGCGTCAGGTCCGGCCAGCACGTCCGCCGCTCGGCGCCGGCAGCGGCGACATACTGGATCAGCAACTTGAACTCGATGAAGCGCGGCTCGTCTCCGTCGCCAAGATCGGCATAGACAGCCAACCCGTCACGGCCCGAGCGCTGGATCGAGCCCGCAAAGGTCGCGCCGGGGCTGATGGCGCCGTCCTTGAGGAAGATGCCGGCCCGACATGTCACGAAGCCCGGCGGCGCCAGGAACTTGGCATAAGTCCGATCGCCGCGCAGATGCACGGGTAGGGCCGTGCCGCGATAACGCTCGGAGACGACCGAGGGACGAACATAGCGGATGACGTCGCCCGCATCTCCCTCCTCGTCGGCGCAGGAGAATCCGAGCGATTGGCAGCCGGCTGCCGCGAGCATGGCCGCGGCCTCGGGGTCTTCCTGCATCCAGCCCTTGACCACCGGCGGGCCGGAGCTGCGCAGGTGGAACTCCTCCTGATAGACGCGCGGCATGATCCGGAGCCCGGCTGGCATGTCCGCCTGTGCCGGGACAATGAGAAGGACGCCAATCGAGAGCCACAGGCCGAAGCGCATGGCAGCCTCCGCCGCGCCGGCTCATTCTATCATGGCGGCGCCGTAGAGGGCAGGCATCGATCCGCTCAGGCCGCGAGGCGAAGGATCACCGGCACGTGGTCGGAGGGGCGGTTCCAGCCTCTCGCTTCGCGCTTGACCTCGAGGCCGAGCAGGCGGCCGCGCAACGGCGACGTCACCCACATATGATCGAGCCGGCGGCCGCGGTTGGACGCCTCCCAGTCGGCCGCGCGATAGCTCCACCACGTGTAGAGCTTCTCTTCGGGCGGCACGAAATGGCGCATTGCATCGATCCAGCCGCCAGCCTCGATAACCGCTTCGAGCAACTGGGTCTCGACCGGCGTATGGCTGACGACGCCGAGCATCTGCTTGTGCGACCAGACATCCTGTTCCAGCGGCGCCACATTGAGATCGCCGACGAGAATGGCCGGCCCCAGCGTTTCGGCGCCGCGCAGCCAGCCCTTCATCTCCTCGAGAAAGGCCAGCTTGTGGGCAAACTTCTCGTTCACGTCGGGATTGGGCTCGTCGCCGCCGGCAGGCACGTAGAAGTTATGCAGAACGATGGGCAATTCCCCACCGCCGATCTTCACCGCGACGTGGCGTGCGTCGTCCTTGCCGCAGAAGCCGCGCCGGACATGCTCGGTGATCGGCACCTTCGCGACGACAGCCACGCCGTGATAGCCCTTCTGCCCATGCACGACCTGATGCTCATAGCCGAGCTTGCGGAAGGCACCGGCGGGGAAGTTGCCCTCGATGCATTTGATTTCCTGCAGGCAGAGCACGTCGGGCCGCTCCGCTTCGAGAAAGGCGCAGACGAGATCGATGCGCAGACGCACCGAATTGATGTTCCAGGTGGCAATGCTGAGGGGCATGGGCGTTCCGGTGGCGGGGCTTATGAAGTCCTAACCGCTTGGACCGGACCCGCCAACAGGAGATCCTTGCCGAAACCGCAAAAGAAAACGCCCAGCCCCGGGGGGAGGCTGGGCGTTGCGCTTCCGAAGCGCCTGCGCCTGTCGCGAACCGAAGTCCTGCGACAAGGCGCCTGGGGCGGGGGCCATCTCGGCGAGACGGGGGGCACTGCCGGGGGA
>NZ_JAIUIE010000006.1 GCF_020165495.1 Mesorhizobium sp. BR1-1-16
CCGCCAGAGCTTGAGACGCGCGTCGTCCGCACCGGAGCAGCCTCCACGGCTGGCGCGGCAGCGTCCGGCCCGAGAAAAGCCCCTTCCGGCGTCGGTACGGCATAGTCGCTCGCAACACGGGTCGTCGGCGCGACCGCTCCGGAACGGCCCGGCTGCACGGCGCCCGGATTGGCGATGCTGGGCGGCAGCACGAATGTGTCGACAGGGCGAATGCCAGCCTTCTTCGTCGGATCAGCGAGGTCGGCAATACGCTGCGAACGCGGTCCCCAGACACGGAGGACCTGGGCGAACGCAACCTTGTTGCCGAGCTTCTGCGCCGCGAGCGCGAGGCCGAATGCCGCCGGCTCGGTGTCGGGCTTCCAGGTCAGCGCCGCCGAGAACCAGCGCGCCGCGGCCACCGTCTGGCCGGTGTTATAGGCATACCAGCCGAGATTCTGCGCGCCCTGCGGATATTTGGCCTCGCTGATGGCCTTCGCCATGCGCGCCATGACCTCTGGCTCGATCTTGGCCGGAGGATCGATCGCCAGCAGAGCCGTGGCGACGACCAGATAGACCTCCTTGTTCTCCGCACCGGCATCGCGCCAGCGATAGGCGGCGGCCTCCGCTTCGGCGGGGCGATCGAGCGCGTTGAGGGCATAGGCGAGACCGCGGGCGATCTCAGGCGTATCGGCGCGCGTCTTGGCGAGCTGGAACCAGGTCACCGCGCCGTCCGCATCATTGTGCGTGAAGAGGTACGAGCCGAGCAGGACCGCGTCGTCCGCCTTGGTGCCCGCGCGAGCAAGCTGTTCGAGCAGTGCAATGTCCTCGGCCGGGGCGGTCTTTGCGGCATCCTTGGCCGCAGCGCCGACACGGCGTCGCGCAATGTCGCCGCGCACGGCCGCAAACTCGCCCTGGCCATTGGCGCCGGTTCGCTCGAGCGCCAGCAGATCGCCGAGTTCGGCATCGCCGAGATAGGCCATCGCCTTCTGCACGGTGGCGAGCCGCTCCTTGGGATCCTGGCAGTTCGTAAGGACATAGACGTCGACGTCACGCGCGCGTCCGGCCCGGTCGCTGCGGGCGAAGGCCTCAGCGAGGCGCCACAGCACATCCACATCCGCGCAGGTCAGAAGGCTCGGCGTCGCCGCAGCGATCTGAACCACCGTGTCCCACTGCTTGGCGTTCGATGCGTTGATGAGCCGCTCGCGCTGTTCGCCGACATCGAGCCGCGCCAGAAGATCGGCCGGCACTTTCCAGTTCGGATCGCTCGCCAGCCGATCGGCAATGGCCGCGCGCGCGGCGGCGTATTGCCCTTGGCTGTAGAGCTTCCACATATTGTCGAGCGGCGCATCGGTGACCGGAACGGGCGCGCTCATGTCGGATGGCGGATACCAGTTCGGGTAGAGCGCGCGCAGCCGAGCGATCTCTGCATTGAGACGCCGCACGTCGCCCTGCTGCGCGAAATACCGGAGCGCCGTCTCGTCGACTGCCGGACCAGCCGCAGCCGGCGCTTGCATGGGAGCCGCGGACTGCGATCCACCGGCGACCGGCGCCGCGTTGGTGGGGACGGTCGCGGAAGGCACCACCGGGACGGATCCTGGCATAGTCGAGGCTGCGGGCTCTTTCGCAGCGGCAGCGCCCGGCAGCACCGCGGCACCCCCCGGCATCATCACAGGCGGAACGGCCTCGACCGGCTGGGCCTGAACGAGAGCGGTGCCGCTGATGGCGCCGCGCCCGGAAGGCACCGAGGGCGTGGTGGTCGGAGGCATAAAAATGTCGGGCGTCGACGGAGTTCCCGAAGACGCCCTCGCCCGCGTCAGGCTCGTCAGATCATCCGTCGGCGATGCGGCCTGACGCACGAAGACCGCGCCGAGAATGCCGACGATCGCGATCGAACCGATGACCAGGAAAACACCCCTCACAGGCATTGGGGTTTCCTTTCGGCCAGATAGGAAACGGCCAGCAGATAGAGCGTCGCGGGATAATAATGGGTTGGCGAGAACATCTTCAGATCGGGCGGGATCGGCGTACCATTCGCAACACAGTCGAGCAGCGCGGGCAGCATTCGATAGCCAGGCTCGGCGAGTGTGGCGGCCACCTGATCCGTCTGGACATTGATGAGCGGCAGACCCCGCGTCTGGCCGCCGCGCCAGACGGCGGCGAACGGCCCGAGCCAGGCGGGATCCGTGATGCCGGCGCGGACGAGATAGAGCGGAATGCGGATCGCATTATAGCCGAAGTCCGGATCGAACCCATCGGCGGGCTGCGGCGCCGGGCCATGCAGCGAGATCCAGTCGGTCGGCAGTTGCGAGCGGCCGAAGCGCGATGCGGCGATCAGATTGAGCCCGGATCGCGCCAGCTTCTGCCAGTCGCCACCCGGCACGAGCTGCTGCATGACCGGCATCGCCTCGAAGACCCAGTAGGAAAGATTGATCACGGGGCCGTCTTTGCGCTCATCGGCCGTGAACCCGTTGACGCCCGGCAACAGCAATGTGTCGTCGCCCGCCGCGACGATCGAGGTCTTGCCGAGCGCGACGGCGATCGCAGTAGCGGCGGCCGTGTAGCGGGGCATCTGCCAGGCATGGCCGGCCATCGCGAGCGCATAGGCGATCAGGAGATCGCCATCGCTGGCATTGTTGATGTCCGGGACATGCGGCTCCGAAGGCCGCCAGCTCCATACCGACAGCCCATCGCTGCGCAGGAGCATCTGGGTCTGCGTGAACGACCAGATCCGCTCGAAGCTCGCGCGGTCATCGGCGGCGAGCGCCAGGATGAGCCCATATCCCTGCCCCTCGCTGTGGCTGATCGAGCCATTGGCATCGTCGATGATGCGCCCGCTCGGATCGAGAAAGCGGCTGGCATAGGCCTGCCAGACGGCCGGGCTGATGGTCGCTTGAATCTTCAGCATTTCCGCTGCCGCGCCCCCCTGCGGCTGCAGCGCGCAGAGGCCGAGAAACATCGCACCAACCCATCCGGCGAGCCTCATGACGGCCTTCCAAGTCTGAAGAGCAGCCCGGAGGTGATCATGCCCAGCAGCAGGCACAGGAAGATCAGGCAGACCGCATAGGACACGATATTGCTGGAGAACCAGTTGGCAGCGATCAGCCGGAGATTCTGGAGCGAAAGCGGCTGCGTGACGACAAACCGGAAGTTCGACACGGCCCTGTTCTCGACGAGGCCCGTCGCGGCGCTGAACGCGCTGTACTGGCCGCCGACCTGGGACCAGGTCCGAATGGCGGCAACCGAGGCGGCGCCGTTGGCAAGCTCCGTCCCCGACGGGGCCGTCATCATGGTCCAGGTGCTGTTGCCGTTCGGGCTTGCCGCCTGAGCCAGCAGCAGCGTCGAATGTGCCTTCGGCTCGAACGCGATCTGTGGTGCAGGACCGATGCGCAGCGCGGAGAAGGAGATATCGAAATTGCGCTTCATCCAGTCCTCAAACGAGGACACTTGCCCCCGCCAGCCACCGCCACCAGCCAACTGGGTGCGCCAGCGATCAAAGACCGCGTCGGTATTCTCCTGGTCTGGCGGCATGGCGGCGCTGCCAGGCGTGCTGGCGCCGGGCATCTGCATGTCGGGCCCGGCCGGCGGACGTGGGACATCCCCCTTCCAGCTGACCCGAACCGTCTCGGCGATACCGAGGCGACCGAGCATCCCATCGGAGAACTGCGAGGCGACGCCGACGAAGATGGTCGGCTGATTTCCAACATTGGTTGCGGCCGACAGCGTCAACGGCACGATGCGGCCAGCCTGGATCGCGAGGCGGCTGACGAGCGTCCCGGCAGCCGACAAGGTGTCGATATCCGTTCGGCCGAGAACGAGCGCGGACGGGACCGGCGCAATGTTGTAGGGGAATCCGCTGCCGGCAAAGGCGGAGAGGTTGGGGCGACGGGCGATGCGGGCGAAGTTCGGCATCGAGAATTCGGTGGTATCGAACAGCACGAACCGATCCGGGCCGGCGATCGAGCCGCCTGGCGCACAGGCGAGATCCGCCTCGGTGTTGAGGGCGGCCTCGATCATGATGATGTTCACGCCCGGGTGAAAATGGCGGAACGGAATCTGAACCGGAAGGTGGCGGAAGATGCCGCCGTTCCGATTGACGATGCGCGTCGTCGCTGCGATCTGCCCATTGACGTAGATGTCGAGATGGCTGGCCGGCAGCACCGCCGACGTATAGGCCGCGTCGAGCAGCAGCGTCGCCTCGCCATAGGACTCGGCGTAGAAGTCCGACGGAACGCCGACCGCGAACTGGGCGCGGAACCGCCGCCCTGAGAATTGCTGCGTGCCGATTCCCAGCTTGTTGAGCGGCACGGCCTCCCGGCCCGTGAAATAGTGGACGTCGGGCGAAAGCCACGACGCGGTGTTGAGCGTCAGCCGAGACTGTCCGAGCGGCCGATCGGCCCGCGCCGCGATCGCATCGACCGCAGCGCCGACCTGGCCCCAATTCGCACCCGTGACGACCAGCACCGAGGCGCCGACCCGCGGATCGTCGACGAAGGTGACAACCGGCTGGGTCGCAGCGCTGGTGATCGGCGTCGAAAGCATCGGCACGATATTATCGGCGGTGCCGAGCAGCACCGTGAGCGTCCCGCGCGAATCGGGCGCTTCCTGGGTGCCAGTCACGGTGACGGCCGGATTGGCATAGCCACCGAGCACCCCGATCGCCTGAGCCAGCTTGAGCATGTTGTCGCTCGCGGCGCCCTGAGCGACGCCTGGAACGACGAAGTGAATCGCGGTGATCCCCTTGGCGTTAAAGCCGACCGCCGGCAGATCCTCAAGCGACTGAAGAATATCTGGCGACCCGCCCGCCTCCAGATTGAGTTTGGTGCCCGAGGGATCGATGTCGGTCCAAAGCTCATAGGTCGACTGGATCGAGCAGTCCGTCCGATGACGCTGGAAAGCCTGAAAATTCAATACATTCGCGCCTGCGCGCAGCAATCCAGACGGGATGGCGGCCGTAACCGGATTAAACTTTTCCGACGAGGCGAGCGGTGTCTCGAGCACGACTTCGCCGTTAAGAAGCACGCGAAGCCGCGAGGCTTCGGGCATCACCAGAATCGCGTTCTTGTAGGCGACCTCGATTTCGGCGCTGCGGGCCGCCTCATCTGCCGTCAGGAAGATCGACCAGCTCCTCTGATCGATCTCGCCCTCGAGGCGCATGGTGCTTTCCGGGACGATGTAGCGCGTCAGGCGGGCCGGAGCTGCGGCGGGAGCAGACGGGGTATCGGCTGCGACGGGCGCCGGCGGGATGATCGAGACACTGGGAACGCTCGGCTGCGCCGGCGCGACGGGCGTGCGCAGCGACGGCACCATGTTCGGCACGGTATAGCTCGGCGTGCTGCTTTGCGGCGCGGCCGCGCCAGGCATCGCCGGCATCGGCTGCGTCACCTCGCCCGACGGCTGGACCTGCAGTGGCGCGACATAGCCACCGGACGGCGCAGCTGGCTGCGTGGTGATGGGAACGCCGATGGGAACGCCATTGTCGGGCGGCCCGTCGGCGGGAGCCGTGCTGCGCTCGCCGCTCATGTCGAACGGTTGCGAGGCCTGCGCGAAGACCGCGCCGGGGGCCAGTGCCGCTGCCATGAGCGCGATCGAAGCCACGATCGAGAGGCGAAGCGCGACCATCATGCGGCGGGCTTCCCGGCGGGCGTCGTAGCCGGCCGGTCACGCCGGAACGACTGGACGAGATAACCGAGGCCGCGGCCGGTCTGATAGATCGAGAGGCCTATAAACCAGATCGTCCCTCTGAGTATCCCGATATTGACGCGGCGCGACCATTGGAATTTCGACCACTGGTCGGAACTCGAGAAGATCAGATCCGAGATCAGACGGTAGTGATCGGCGACGTGAGGCTCATAGCGGCAGCCGAGCATGATGCCCTTGGCGCCCGGCGCGATGGTCCTGAGCGTGATCGGAAGGTCCTGCGTCGGAATGTCGACACTCGTCTTGAAACGGATCGCCGCCGTCATGCCGCGCTCGACATCCTTCGGGGAGAGGCCCGAGACATTGATGCGCGCGCCGCCGACCGAAGCGTCCTCGATGGTCGCGGGCACGACGCGGTCGCCGACAATGAAATCGCAGCGGCGTCGCACCTCGATACGCCGGCTCTGGCGGTTTTCCTGCCGCTCCGAGACGACGCCGAGCGCGCAGCCGGCGATCAGGATATTGAGGATGTTCCAGCCACCCACGACCAGCGCCACGTCGGCCTTGTACGGCTCGGCATAGATGCGCCACACCGTCATGACGACGCCCAACAGAAGCACGAAGAAGATGATGTAGAACGGCCGCGACAACTCCGAGATGCGGGCCTTGTCGAGCGACTCGTTCTTGGCCGTCACCTTGAAGGTCGGCTTGCTGGGATTGAGGATCACCGAAACCAGCGCCGGCAGCAGATAGACGGCCTGCACGAACTCATAGAGCTCGGAAATCCATGGCCATCGGAAGCGGCCATAGAGGTAGTTCTGCATCATGAGATTCACGAGCATGTAGGACGAGGTGTAGGCGACGAACTCGCCTCCCGACGCCGTGAAGATCTCAAGGTCGAAGAACAGATAGCAGAGTGGCGCCAGCAGGAAGATCCAGCGCGTGATCGGGAACAGCCAGAACAGCGTCGACGACATGTAGCAAAGCCGCTGCGGGATCGAAAGGCCGCGCTTGCCGGGCGGGAAGCGGAACCGCAGGATCTGCATCATGCCCTGCGCCCAGCGGCTGCGCTGGCCGATGAACGAGGTGAAGGTGGCCGGCTGCAGACCGGCGATCAGCGGGCGGTCGACATAGACACTGCTCCAACCGGTGGCGTGCAGCTCGAGCGCCGTCTCCGCATCCTCGGTGATCGAGACACCGCTGAAGCCGCCCGTCTGCTCCAGCGCCTCGCGGCGCAGCACCGCAGCCGAGCCGCAGAAGAACGAAGCGTCCCACTTGTCGAGCCCGCGCTGGATGATGCCGTAGAACATCTCATTCTCGGACGGCATCGTCTCGAAGGTCCGCAGATTGCGCTCGATCGGATCGGGGTTGAGGAAGAAGTGTGGGGTCTGGACGAGGAAGAGCTTCTCGGTCTGCTGGAAATAGCCGACCGTGTAAGTCAGGAAGTCGCGCGCCGGCGCATGGTCGGCGTCAAAGACGGCGATGAGGTCGCCGCTCGAATATTGGAGGCCGTTGTTCATGTTGCCGGCCTTGGCGTGTTCGTTGCGCTCGCGCGTCAGGTAGCGGCAGCCGAGATCGGCGGCGAGCTTCTGGAGCGTCACATAGCGCTCCTCGGCCTCCTGCGCCGCCTCGATATTGTCCGAGTTGCGCTTCTGCACCGAGCCGCCATCGTCGAGCAGCCAGACGGTCAGCTTGTCGGCCGGATAGTCCATCGCCTTGGCCGAGGCGAGCGTCGTCGCCAGCAGAGCCGGCTCCTCGTTGTAGGTCGGCACGAACACGTCGACGGTCGGCAGGTTCGGGTCGGACGACGAAACCTTGAGCGTTCGCGGCGCCATCGGCCGCATGACGACGAATAGGCTGAGGAACAGCATGAAGATGCTGTACATTTCGGCGAGGTACACCAGCAGGCCGGGAATGAAATCCTCGGGCTGGTTGACGGGCGGCAGCGTCGACGTCGTCCGCCAATAGGCATAGCGCAGCACGATGGAGGTGCCGAGCGCGAGCGCGATCTGCCGCCATACGCCCTGCCGCGTGAAGAGCTTCAGCAGCACCATCACGCCCACGACCAGGGCGCCGCCGACGAGATGCGCCTGCAGGTTGATCGGCAAGGTGATGAGGATCGTCATCACGACCGCGGCCAGGGCCCAGACAAGGGCGTAAATCATGCGGGTCATGAAGCTTTCCTAACTCCGCTCATTTTGCCTGGGATCGACAATCACAATGTTCCCGGTTTCCCGTCGGGTCGGCCCCGATCGGATTTGCGTTCCGGAAACCTTGCTCGGTTTCTTCTCTCAGTTCTTGGTGAACAATCCGTCATCAGTACCGGCGGATCGTTCAGCTTGCTGCGCTCGCAGTCACGGCGAGGGCACCACCGGATAGCCATCGAGAGGCACCGCGGCGGTCGGATCGGTGGTGGCTGTGCTGTTCGGCGAAACGATGCTCGACGTCGTCACAGGCGCAACGGAAGGTGACGGCACCACGACGGCGTCGGGCGCAATGGTCTCCACCGGTATCGGCGTTTCGCTCACGGCGATTGCTCGCCGCACAGGCGTCTGCGGCACCACAGCATCGGGCGCCAGATAGGCACTGGCCGGAGGCAGGACGCTGACGCCCGGCTTGCCGAGATCCTCCGGCGGCGGCGGCACGGACCCATAGGGATTCCACCGCGACGACAGGAAATAGGCGTTGATCGTAAATCCGGTCATCACGTTCAGGAGTTCGATCTCGCTCGCGCGCGGCTCGCACAGGCGAAGGCGGATGATGATCGTTCCTTGGCGGCTGATCAGCGTCGAATCGAGGTCGGGCTGGCGGATGCGCTGCCAAGCATAGAGGCATGTATCGCCGGTCGTGCTGCGGCCTGTCGCATAGCCGAACGATCCGTAGCGATTCTGCGTGTAGTAATTGGACACCTGCATCTTGACGCCTGGGAAGAACCAGCCGAACTCGCGGCTGACATTCAAGAGGGCCAGCGGATCGTTGTTGAGCTTGTTCTCCGGGGCGGTCACCTGAACCACGGGCCCGAACATCGTGATCGTCAGCTTGTTCTCACCCGAATTGCGGGCGCGATTCTCGAGCGTGATTTCCTGTGTCGTGGCGTTGGAATAAGTCCGCTGGACCACGCCGAGCACGGCCGGACCGCCGGGCGGCATGTCGACCATCGCCTTCTCTGCCGGCTGCCGAAGCGCCATCGACGAGGAGATGATGTCCTGCGGTTTCGCCGCACAGGCGCCGAGCACCGAAGCACCGAGACAGACAGCGAGGAAGCCACGGACGGCGCCCCCACCCTGCTCTTGTGCCCAGCTGGCTGCTGTTGCCGTTCGCCGCATCGTCGGTCCCATGTGTCGCTCGTGGAAAGGTCGAAGGGCTACGGACGGTCTCCCGCCTCCCTCAGACCGTCACGCGCCCTGCTGGATGCAGAGTCCGGTCGGCATGGTTAACGGCGGGTTACGCCACACTGGATTCAGCCTCAAACCCTTCCCCGCAGCCTATGTTTCGCGGGTGAGGTGCAAACGCAGTTGCTCAATGATCACAGTATTTTGCGCCGTTTCGCGCGGAGCGCGCAATCCCTGTCCCCACACCGGACCGGGCCACGCCGAATCGGACTCGTGCCGACCGACGACGTGGATATGGAGCTGTCGAACAATGTTGCCGAGCGCACTGACATTGACGCGTTCGAACGGCAGCACGGCGCGGAGCGCCGCCGCCGCGACACGGATCTCCGAAGCGAGTTGGGCCGTCTCGGGCTCATCGAGATCGGTGAACTGCTCGAGGCCCGCCCGGCGCGGCAGCAACAGCAGCCAAGGATAGCGCGCATCGTCCATCAGACGAACAGCGCAGAGCGCGAGATCAGCCACCTCAAGGCTGTCGCCGAGGATCCGTGGGTCGATCGTGAATTGGGTCATGCAGCCTTCCAGACTTCGGGCCGTCGCCGACCCGCTCTCAGCCCGACGCGGCGTTGGCGCCGCGCTGGCTGGCAAACACATCTTTACCGGCTGTCGGCCATGATGCGCCCTTACTGCCGAAGTCAAGCATAACGCTCGTCGTTGGCGAATATCCAGCGCTGTTCTTCTTCCATGCGCCATCCGCGCCTCGCCCTGTTGCGCGGGCTTATGACCGGCACGGGGACGATCTTGGGCGTCTTCAGCTTTTCCCAGTTCGCAGTCGCCGAAACCTATTCGATCTTCCCCTGCACGGCGATCCTCGTGACGGTCCTTTCGATCGCCATTCCCGGCGCACGCGAGCGGCAACGCGCCCGCGAGAACGTCCGTCTGATCGAGCGCCCGTGGTTTTCGAAGAATAAGCCTCTCCGCAGGCTCACCGCCCGGCGGAAGGCCGGCTGAGATAGAGCAGCACCAGCGAGAGCGGGATGACGACATAGTCGAGGATCGAGCCCGGGGCGGTCGCGGTCGTTTCGATCACGCGGAGATGGCCGATCGTGATCCGCCCGGCATATTCAACGAACATCAAGACCAGCAGCAGCGGGATGAGCGACCGGTAGCGCAGAAGGGCGATCACATAGAGCGCGCCCATCATCAGCTGCGACAGACCCCAGAGCGAGAACAGAAAGATGACCGCATCCGCTGCAGGTGCCGGATAGGTGCTGAGCGGGATATGTGCCACCGATTGCGCCCCGCCATCGGGCGCAAAGATATGAAACAGGCTGCGTCCGACCGTCAGCGCCGTGAGGAGCGCAAAGACCGCCACGACGAGGCGGTGGCCCGGAAAGCGGTTGTCGAGCTGTGGTGGCAATAACCAGGTCATTGGCGGCTCCCTTTCGACCTGCGTTAGCTTGGGCTGCACGGGCGCTCAATGGCGTTATTTGGCCCGACATGTCGGTGCGGCGGCCCGGATCCACTCATGCGCATGATCGTCTTCTTTTGCCGTCGAACGACAGGCCGCCCGGCCGCACCGCTACCCGCGAACCTTAGCGAATGCGTTCAGATATTTTTCATCCTCACCAACCCTTGGTGGAAACCGAATCCGATGCCTTGGGTTGTATTTCTACCGGCCGCTCCCGCGACCGGCGCGGACTTCCAACATCGAAGTCCGAACCGAAGGGAGAAGATCATGACCAGAATCGCTACTATCGCAGCAATACTCTGCCTCTCGTCCGTTTCGGCTTTCGCTCTCGATGTCGGCGTCGCGGGTGTGAATGTCAGTGTCGGCCAAGGGCAGAACGGCGGCCTCAACGCTAACGTCACTGCCAACACCGTTGCCAATACGAACGCCAACGTCAACGCAACCGTCGGCGGCGGCAATGTCGCCAGTGCAAACGCCAATGCCAATACGGTTGCCAATACGAATGCCAATGTCGGCGCAACCGTGGGCGGGCGCGGCAATGTCGCCAATGCAACCGTCAACGCCAACACGGGTGCGCTCGGCGGCAATACCAATGCCAATGTGACGGCCAATGTCGGCAGCAGCGGCGTCCATGCTGCAACGGGCGTCGGCACAACGGCGCTTGGCAACCCCACGACCGCCAATGTCTCGCTTGGCATCGGCGGTCTGGGCGGGCTCGGTGGAAACGGCACGGGCGGAGGATCCGGCAGCGGCGGCTCCAGCGGGAATGGATCCAACGGCGGCGGCGGCATCATCGGCTCGGGTAATGGCGGCTCCGGCAGCGGATCGGGCGGCAACGGCGTCGGGGGCGGCCTCGGTGGCGGCTCGAACGGCGGCGGCTCCGGCAGCGTCCGCGTCCCGGCTCAGCTCGTGCGCGACTATTCGAACCTCGACAGAGCCCAGCAGGTTGCGCTGAAGAAGCGTTGCGGCAGCATCCTCATGCAGCCGGGCGGTTATGACGACGGCCTGGTCTCGCTCTGCCGGATGCTGAAGCGCATCTAGCAGAAAGCACGTCGCAGGGGGCGGCCGTGCCGGCTGCCCCCTCGCGGCATCAGAACCGCGGGACTGCGATGCCAGCCGCCCGGCACGCCGCAGTCAGTGTATTGGCCATCAGCATGGCGATGGTCATCGGGCCGACGCCGCCCGGAACCGGGGTGATAGCCGAGGCCCGCCCGATCGCTTCGGCAAAGGCGACATCGCCAACGAGACGCGTTTTGCCAGCGCCCCGCTCGGGAGCCGGGATGCGATTGACGCCGACATCGATGACGATCGCGCCGGGCTTGATCCAGTCGCCACGCACGATTTCCGGACGCCCCACGGCTGCAATGAGGATATCGGCGCGGCGCGCCAGTTCCGGCAGATCACGGCTGCGCGAATGCGCAATCGTGACGGTGCAGTTCTCCTGCAGCAGCAATTGCGCGATCGGCTTGCCGACCAGGTTGGAGCGGCCGATCACCAGCGCGTCGCGTCCCGAAAGATCGCTGCCGGCGATGCGCTTGATGAGAATGAGGCAGCCGGCCGGAGTGCAGGAGACAAGCGCGCGATCGCGGTCGCCGAGCGCAAGGCGGCCGGCATTCACCGGATGCAGGCCATCAACATCCTTGAGGGGATCGATGGCCTCGATCACCGGTACCGGATCAAGATGCGGCGGCAGCGGCATCTGCACGAGAATGCCGTCGATCGCATCATCGGTATTGAGGGCCGCGATGAGATCCAGCAGTTCCTGCTTCGTCGTCGTCGCCGGCAGCGTGTGCTGCACGGAATGAAACCCCAGTTCCTGCGCCTTGCGGCCCTTGGCGCCGACATAGACCTGGCTCGCCGGATCCTCGCCAACGAGCACCACGGCAAGGCCCGGCTTCAACCCGGAGGCGGCGACCGCCTGCTTGATGACATCCGTCACCTCGGCGGCGACGGCCTTGCCGTCGATCACCCTGGCGGCGTCAGCGGAAGACGACGGTGCGCGATCCATTGAGAAGAACCCGATGTTCGAGGTGGAACTTGATTGCCCGCGCCAGCACGGTGTTCTCTATGTCGCGGCCGATGGCGACCATTTCCTCGGCCGACATGGCATGATCGACGCGGCCGACATCCTGCTCGATGATCGGCCCCTCGTCGAGTTCGGCCGTCACGTAGTGAGCCGTGGCGCCGATCAGCTTCACGCCGCGCTCATGCGCGCGGTGATAGGGCTTGGCCCCCTTGAAGCTCGGCAGGAATGAATGGTGGATGTTGATGACGCGGCCCGCGAGCTTGTCCGTCATGCCGTCCGAGAGCACCTGCATATAGCGCGCGAGCACGACGAGATCGATGCGCTCGCCCTCGATCAGACCGAGAACCTCGGCCTCCTGCTCGGCCTTCGTCCGCCCATCGACCGGAACGAAATGGAACGGCAACCCCTCCCCTTCGACGCGGCGGCGCATGGTCTCGTGATTGGAGACCACCGACGCGAGCTCCATCGGCAACTGGCCGATGGAGTTGCGGTAAAGCAGGTCATTGAGGCAATGACCGAGCTTCGAGACGAGGATCATCACGCGCGGCTTGACCGAGAGATCATGCAACTGCCAGTCGAAGCCATAGCCCGTCGCCACCGGCAGGAAGCCGCTGATGAAGCTCGCCTTGGTCACGGTTTCAGGCGCCGCGAACGCGACGCGCATGAAGAACCTGCCGCTGTCCGGATCGCCATATTGGGCGCTCTCGACGATATTGCAGTCCTGCGAGGCGATCGAGTTGGCGACGGCCGCGACGATGCCGCGGCGATCGCCGCAGGAAAGAGTGAGCACGAAGCGTGCTGGCGCGGCCGGCATGGATGAACGAGCCTCGATGTGTCAGGACGGGCCGACTTCCTAGCGGTCGCGCCGCTTGGCCGCAACCTCGAACCGCCGCGACGGGGCGGCGCAGCCTTGCATCTCGGCGGCGGCTCGCCGAAAGTGCCGCACGCACCAGCTACAGCCGAATGGACAGGATCAGCGATGCCCGAGCCCAGTTTCGTGGTGGCCCCGCCGCCGATCGTCTCGCTTCCGATCGTCGGTCTCGACGCCCGCTTTCCCATTCGGCGCGTCTTCTGCGTCGGCCGCAACTATGCGGCTCATGCCCGCGAGATGGGGCATGATCCCGATCGCGAACCGCCGTTCTTCTTTCAGAAAAACGCCGGCGACGTCGTCAGCCCCGGCGATATCGCCTATCCGCCGCTGACCGCTGATCTCCATCACGAAGTCGAGTTGGTCGTGGCGATCGGGCGCGGCGGCAAGGACATCGCGATCGGCGCGGCGCTTGGCCATGTCTATGGCTATGCCGTCGGGCTCGACCTGACGCGCCGCGACGTGCAGGCGGATCTTAAAAAGGCCGGCCGACCCTGGGAAACCGCAAAGGCCTTCGCCGAGTCGGCGCCCGTCGGTGCAATCCAGCCGGCGGCGGCGATCGGCCATCCGATCTCGGGACGCCTCACGGCCAAGGTTGACGGCGCGCTGCGCCAGGACGGCGATATCGCCGACATGATCTGGAACGTCCCCGAGGTCATCGCCCATCTCTCGCGCTGGTTTGTGCTCGAAGCCGGGGATCTCATCTTCACCGGCACGCCGGCCGGAGTCGGTGAACTGCAGCGCGGCAATGTCGTCGAGGCCGAAATCGAGACTATCGGCGCGCTGCGGGTCAAGATCGTCTGATACAAGGCCCCGGCGGGGCAAAGGGGCAGCAGTCGGTCATGGCAAAGCAGGAACTCTTCGGCGGCGCGCTGGCGTTCATCGCAAGCGGCACCCCCGAGGCGGCCGCCGCCGAGGTGCGGCTGAAATCGCTTTATGGGAGCGTCGATCCCGAGCAGGCCGACATCATCATCGCGCTTGGCGGCGATGGTTTCATGCTGCAGATGCTCCATCGCTTCATGAATTCGGGCAAGCCGATCTATGGAATGAACCGCGGCTCGGTCGGTTTCCTGATGAACGAGTTCCGCGAAGACGAATTGCGCGAGCGCGTCCGCGCCGCCGTCGCCTCGACTTTGCATCCGCTGCAGATGGACGCGCTCGACCAGCAGGGCAACGAACACCGCGCCTATGCGATCAACGAAGTGTCGCTGTTCCGCCAGTCCTACCAGACGGCCAAGCTGCGGATTTCGATCGATGATCGCGTCCGCCTCGAGGAATTGAGCGGCGATGGCGTGCTGGTGGCGACGCCCGCCGGCTCGACCGCCTATAACCTGTCAGCGCATGGCCCGATCCTCCCGATCCATGCCCCGCTGCTGGCGCTGACGCCGATCAGTGCGTTTCGGCCGCGTCTCTGGCGCGGAGCGCTGATCCCCGATCGCGTCCGCGTCACGCTCGAAGTGCTGGAGCCCGAAAAGCGGCCGGTCAACGCGGTGGCGGATCACACGGAGATCAAGTCGGTCCTGAAGATCGTCGTGCGCCAGGACCGCCGCGCCAAGAGTCTGATCCTCTTCGATCCCGGCCATAGCTGGGACGAGCGCATCCTGAACGAGCAGTTCCGCTACTAGGCGGCGTTGCGAACGGCGCGCGCGACGGTGCGGGCGCTTTCGCGCGCTTCCTCGGCCGCGAAACGGCGCAGCATGGCGAGAAGCTCGTTGGCCTCGCCGTCGGTAATCGCGCTGTAACGTTCCATGACGCGCTCGACAGTGCGCCGTGCCAGTGCGTGACGACTGACCGGAACACTCTCATGCGAAGCCTCGCGGGCCGTTTCGATGGCGGCAGCAAAGGCTTCGAACGCCGAGGCCGGCATTCCCGCCTTCTGATAGACAGCCCGCAGGGCCGAGGGCCGACCCGAGCGGACCAGCCCGGCGACGCGGCCCTCCGGCATGCGCGAGAGGATCGCGAGCGCGGCTTCGAACAGACTGATATTGCCGGCGCAGACGGCGCGGAGCAGCAGGGCCGTGGTGAGCTGGCCAGTGACACGCAGATGCTCGACCAGCGCGGCGAGATCTTCCGTCGCCGATTCGGCGGCGATGGCGATCGTCGCTCGCTCGCAGGCATCACGCGTGACGAACTGCGCCCGTTCCGGGGCGATCCAGGCCTTGCCAGAGACGAACGCGCCCAGGCGGTCGCCGAGCTGGCGGATAAGCATCTGGCGGATGTCGGGCGGCAAGTCCGTGCGCTCCAGCAGCCGGTCGCGGATCGCCGCATCCTCGCCGTGGCGCTCGGCAAGCCGCGCAAGGCTGATTGCGGCGATCGAGGCGTCGGGATTGTCGAGCAACGCGATGCAGGCCTCGGCCTCGCCGATCTCGGCGATCGCCGCGGCAACCGCGCGGCTCACCGGCAGACGGGCCGCTATCGCCGCTTGGCGTCCGCCATCCGCGACTGCAACGATATCGACGAGTTCCGGATCGATGAAGATCGGCGAGCAGGTCAGCACCAGCCCGGCGATATCGAGGTGATCGGCCGCCAATGCCAGGATGATATGGCGCGGCGCACGAGGATCGACGGCCAGCGCATCGGCCAGCGCATAGCGGACCTCGGTCGCCGGATCATCGAGCAGGACGGTCATCGCCGCCTCCATCTCGGCGCGCGCTTCGTCGTCGACATCGGAATACAGATAGGCGCGCGCCATCGCATGCGCGGCCTCGGCGCGGCGTTCAGCCGGCGCCGTTTCCAGCCATTCCAGGAATTGACGGACGATCATGAAGCCCCCGAACCGACGGACAGCCGGCCATGAGACATGGGGCTGCTTTCGCGAGATCTGAGCATCAATGGATTAACGTTCCGTCAACCATAACCGAGGGTTAACGGCGAACCCTCAAGCCGGCGGGGTCCAGTGGGTAACGATGTCGGCAAGTTCAGGCCGCGGCCGCTCGAAAGGCGGGATGTCGCGCGTGCCAATATGAACGAGGCCGACCAGACGCTCCGCCTCGGCAAGGCCGAGCAGCGCCCGCGCCTCCGCGTCATAGGTCACCCATTCGGTCAGCCACTGCGTCGAGTACCCCATCGCATTGGCGGCGATCATCAGGTTCATGGCGGCGGCGGCGGCCGAGAGCAGCTGTTCCCATTCGGGAATCTTCACATGCGGCGCGGCCCGGCTCACCACGGCCACGACCAGCGGCGATCGGGAGAAGCGGTTGGCCTCGGCTGCGATCAGCTTCGGATCGGCATCGGGCCGACGCACGGCGAGGAGCGCTGCCGTCGCCGCGCCGGCTGCTGCCCGCGCCTCGCCCTGGAACAGCACGAAGCGGAACGGCACCAGCTTGCCGTGATCGGGCACGCGCGCTGCAATCGTCAGCATGTCCTCGATCTCGGCAGCGGAAGGGCCGGGCTCGACAATGTTGACGGCGGGGATCGAGCGCCGCGTCTTCAGAAGCGTCAGTGTATCGGTCATGATCTCGGATCTCGGAGGATCTACAGAAGGCGCAGGCATAGAGCCGGCGCGGCAAAGCGTGGTGTGGGCGACTGATCGGACGAATCCGTGGTCAATGCAACCCTCGCCGCCAGCTGCACGGGTCTTGAAATCGCCACCCTTCTTCGGTTCTAAGGTGATGATGACCGGACGGTTGGCGAAACCTCTTGGGGGAGATCGATGCTGATGACGCGCGGCTTTGCAGCCTGTCTCGCCGCGGCGATTCTCACGATCAGTCCGCTCGTGGCTGTGGCGCAGTCATCGGGTGGAGGCCCAGGTCCTGGGCCTGCGCCGATTCTCGGGGCCGGGAGCAACGCTCCACAGCTTAACGCCGACCCCGTTCCGCCCGCCGATATTCCTTCCGCGCCTGCATCCGGCGGCCTCAGCGCTCCGAACCTGACGGGCGGGGACCTCGCCACGTCACCGGGAGCCGCCGATCCCCTGCCGCTCGCCCCTCTGCTGCCGACGCCGATCGATCCGGGCGCATTGCTGAAGCCGGCCTTTCCGACCGCGCCCCGACAGGCCGCTCCGCTCCGCGTCAACCCGCATGCCGTCGAACTCCAGGCGAAGCTGACCGATGACGGCGCGGCGATCCCATCCGGCATGGTGTGGCGCATCTTTTCCGAGAAACGCGGCGGCGACGGTCATCTGCCGCTGGTGCGCGAGCAGCGCGGCGGCACGGTCCGCCTCGATCTGCCGCCGGGCAACTACATCGTCAACGCCGCCTATGGCCGGGCCGCCATGACCCGCACGCTCGCCGTCACCGGGGAAGGCGGCCACGATACCTTCGTGCTGAATGCCGGAGGCCTGAAGCTCACGGCCGTCAATGGCAAGGACCTGCCGATCACACCGGCCCTCTCGAAATTCGACATCTATCCGGGCACGGACGAGACGGATCAGGAGACGTCGCCGATCGTCTCGGATGTCGACCCCGATCAGATGGTCCGCCTGACGGCGGGCATCTATCACGTGGTCAGCCGCTATGGCGACGCCAACGCCGCCGTGCGCGCCGACATCAAGGTGGACGCAGGCAAGCTCGTCGAGGCGACCCTGTTCCAGAAGGCCGCGCGCATCACGCTGAAGCTCGTGGCCGATTCCGGCGGCGAAGCGCTCGCCAACACATCATGGTCGGTGCTGACGCCCGGCGGCGACAGCGTCTTCGACAGCGTCGGCGCCTTCCCGGACGTCGTGCTCGCGATCGGCGACTACACCGCTGTCGCCAAGCACGACAACCAGATCCACGAACGCAACTTCACCGTCGAGGCCGGCCGCGACCGCGAAGTGGAAGTACTGACCAAGGAAGCCGAGACCCCGCCGGCGTCAGCCGCGCCCGCACCCTGAGCCGGCCTGACTGAGTCCGGCATTCCGTCGTCATGTCGTCGGGCGGTCGAGCCGCAGCGCCGTGTTCAGGACCTTGCGGAAGCGCTGCCGGTCTGTGCTCGACGCTGTCGCCGCCGCGCCGGGAACCTGCAGTGCAGCCGAGCTGGCCGCGTCGCCGACGATACGGGCGAGCGTCGATTCGCGCGTTGCCGCGTCATTGTCGAAATCGCCATGGTGCAGCGCCTTGCTTGAACTTCCGGGTGACAGCGTCCAGGTGCGGCGGCCCTTCACCCAGAAAGCTGCGGGAATTCGAGAGGCAAAATGCTCCATGCCGAGCATTGGCTGGCCGTCAGGCCGGATGCCCGGTATGCGCGCCGTCTTCTCGAAGGCGTTGCTGACCAGATAAAGCAGCGACTTGTTGTAGATGTTGGCGCAGTTGTCGTCCTGCTCGGTGGCATCATCGAGCGTGTAGAGATCGAATTTCCTAATGCTGCCCTGCTCTGCCAGCGGCCGATAGATCGTATCGAAGACGTCCATCGTGCAGGCCGGCGCCCACAGGCTGACGCTGTCGATCACCACATTCTTGCTGGCGAGATAGCGGGCCAGTTCCGCATGGAAGATCGAACCGGCGCTATGGCCGACGAGATGGATCTCGTCGATCTTTCCCTTGGCCGAGAGCTTGACCAGATGGTCGGCGGTGAGGCGGGCGGCGCCCTTCGCCTTCGTCGTCGCATCTATGGCGTTCTCCTTCATCTCGTCCCACATGGCCTTGCCGCCGAGATTGCGGGCGACCACCTCGATCGTGTCGTCGAAGCGGTCGAGCATGAAGTCCTTCGCCTTGTCGAGCAGGCCCTCGTCGCGACGCTGGCCGATCGCCTCGCGCAATATGTTGGAGATCGTCGACCACGCATCGGACCGCCAGATGAAGGAGATTGGATAGATCTTGGCGTCCATCAGCGGTCCGAGATTGCTCGACACCGTCTGGATGGCCGAATTCGCCGAGACGAGCCCGCCATGCGCGTAGAGCAGCACGCGTTTCTTCGGCCAGTCGGCCATGGTCGCGGTCATACGCTCCGTGATCAGCGTCTTCAATCCGTCTTCCGTCAGCCCATAGGTACCCTTGTCGTCGAGGATGCCGTCATTCTTCGCCGTCACGATATGCGGCCGGAGATCAGCGAAGACCTTGCTCTGGTAGCTGCGCGGTGCCGAGCCGCGCATCGTCGCCGAAGAACCCGGCCCGACGAGATCGATGGGCGCCCCAAGCGCCGCCACCCAGACATCGGTGCCGTTCTTCAGCCAGTCGGCATAGGAGAGCCGCGCCAGCCCGCCCGCACCCCAGCCCTCGCCCCAGCTGTTCTGGATCCAGAGGCCCTGGCGGTCATAGCCGACGATGGCGAAGGCATGGCCGCCGATCGACCCCTCGCGATATTCGATGACCTCATCGCCGGACCTGACCGCCTGCCAGCCCTCATGCACCCTGGCCGTCGCATAGAGGATGCCGGCCTCGGTGATGGCCGAGTGCATGGCAACCAGATCCTTGTGATTGACGCGGAAATAAGCGCCGAGCGGCCGCCCCAGCGCATCGGCGGCGCGCTTCTCCTCGAGCGTCGGATCGGGATCGCGCTCGTTCCACAAGTCGTAGGCGCAAAGCCCATGCTTGAACCAGCCCTTCATCGCGCCACGCGCGCTGGAGCCGGAATAATCCTCGCCCGGCCACTCGTCATAGCGCTTGGCCATCGCGTAGAGCATCCATGCGCTCACCTTGTCGGCCGTGGTGGCGCTGCCGCGCAACCGAAGCAGGAAGTTGGCGACGCTGGCGAGGCCGAAGCCGGTGCAGGCGCCTTCACTGCCCTGATTGAGCACCGGCAGGCCGAAAGCGCGATAGGACGCCAGATCGGAAACGGCACCGACCCGGATCAGGGTCGGCACGAAGATCTGGTCGCGGAAGTCGAGCGTATCGGGCAGCGCATCGAAGGTGCGTTGCGGTTTGCCATCGCCGCCCGGCTTCGATTTCCGCGCCGAGGGCTCGGGCTTGGGCGACTTCGTCTTCGAAACCGACTTGCGGGCCATGCATGCCTCCTCCGATACGCATCTCGAACGGGCGCAGGGACGAGGTTTCGGGGGAACGCCGCGTCGCTCGCTATCGCGCGAGGACCGACGGTTTCGGTGGCGCTTCCCCGCTGCCGCAGAAGCGAAGACAGCACAGCACCACCGCCCGCAGGGCGGACGATGGAGAAGCCGACTAACTCTGGGACCGGTGACGAGCACGCCGAAACAGGCATCATGGCAATCCCCCTGCCATGCGCGTTCAACCCGTCGATCCTACGCCTTCCCGCTTCAGTTGCAAGCAACCGGCCCGCCCGAACCGCCGCCTTTGCCTACCGCTGGTCGACCTGCCGCAGCGCCGCTATCCGACGCCCTCGCCACGCGCGGAATGAAGGTTCTTCCGAAGCGGCAGCCGGCTCTGGCCGTCGCTCCCGTCATGTCGATCAGATCCAGACTATTCGCCGGTGACAGCTGGTGCCGCCCTCGCCGCGAATTGCCGCCGCCACGCCGACCGCAAATCGCCGGGCCGGCGCCCGTGATGCTCGTCGAGGAAGTCGGCCGAGACGATACGGTCGAGCCTGAACAGACGGAAGTCCTGACGCAACTCGCACCAGGCGGCGAGCAGGCGGACATGCTCGGTATAGCCGAGCATCGCCGGCCAGATGATCCGCTCGCTCGGCGCGCCTTCTTCCGTCTGATAGAGGATGCGGATCTTCTTGCCGTCGCGAATCCACAACCGGGCCTTGGCAACGTCGATCCCGTCCGGCGTCTTGTGCTGCGCAGGCGCCGCGGCGAGGACCGGGTTGGCCGCGAGTTCCCTGAGCCGTTCGGGCAGCGCCGCCGAGATCTTCGCGATCAGATCACGCGCGGCAGCGGCAAGCACGGGATCGCCCTTGTCGGCCACCCATTGCGCGCCGAGAACCGCCGCCTCGACCTCGTCCGCCGTCAGCATCAAAGGCGGCATGTCGAAGCCGCTTTCGAGCACATAGCCGAAGCCCGCCTCGCCATGGATCGGAACGCGCTGGCCGATGAGGTCTGCGATGTCGCGATAGACAGACCGCTTCGAGACCTCGAGCTCCTCCGCAAGCTCCGCGGCGGTGACCGGCAGGCTCGTGCGCCGCAGGATCTGGATCAGCTGGAACAATCGATCGGCGCGACGCATGCGGCTCTCCCTGCTGACGGCACGCTGGCAGCAGGCTCCTTCTACAAGCGGAGGGATTTCGTCGCCATGAAGACGTTTGCCGAAGGAGAGCCCGCCATGAATCCCGTCTCGATGAGCCTTGTCTCGATCCGCATCATCACCGCCGATGTCAGTCGGCTGGTGGCGTTCTATGAACGGATCACGGGCCTGCCGGCGGTGCTGTACACCGAGGACTTCGCCGAGCTGGCTACGCCGGCCTGCACGCTGGCGATCGGCAGCGCGCGGACCGCGCAGCTCTTCGGCGCGGGCGTTGCCCGCCCGGCAGACAATCACACCGCGATCATCGAATTCCGTGTTGCGGATGTCGATGCGGCGTTCGGCGAACTCGCAGAATTCCTCGCCGACGGGCTCGTTCAGTCGCCGACGACCATGCCTTGGGGCAACCGCTCTCTGCTGTTCCGCGATCCCGACGGTAATCTCGTCAATTTCTTCACGCCGGTCTCGGCTGAAGCGATCCAGCGCCTCGACCGGTAAATCACGGTTTGGACCGAAGCAGGCGGCGCGCAGCTCAACGAACCGCGCGCCGCAGAATGTCAGGCCGCTGCCGCCAACTTCCGCTGCAGGTCCGGCGGTGTTGCTTCCGCGAGGAGGTCGGCGAGCGCCTGATCGAGCGTTGCCGAGACCTGATCGCGCGAGCCGAGACGGCGGATATTGACGGTGCCCTCCTCCGCCTCGCGCTTGCCGCAGACGAGGATCACCGGGACCTTGGCGACCGAGTGCTCGCGCACCTTGTAGTTGATCTTCTCGTTGCGAAGATCGACCTCGGCCCGGAGGCCCGCCGCACGGAGCTTGTCGACGACGGCCTCGGCATAGCCATCGGCTTCCGAGGTGATCGTCGCGACCACCACCTGCACCGGTGCGAACCAGAGCGGGAAATGGCCTGCGAAATGCTCGATTAGGATGCCGAGGAATCGCTCCATCGAGCCGCAGATCGCCCGATGGATCATCACCGGCGTCTTCTTGGTGCCGTCGCTGTCGACATAGAAGGCGCCGAAACGCTCCGGCAGGTTGAAGTCGACCTGCGTGGTGCCGCACTGCCATTCACGGCCGATCGCATCGCGCAGCGTATATTCGAACTTCGGCCCGTAGAACGCGCCCTCGCCCTCGAGGATGCCGGTCTTGATCTTGCCGCCCGACTGTTCCTCGATGGTCTTGAGCACGCGCATCATCACCGCTTCGGCGTGATCCCACACCGCATCGGAACCGACGCGCTTCTCGGGCCGCGTCGAGAGCTTGACCACCACTTCGCCGAAGCCGAAATCGGCATAGGTCGAGAGGATCAGATCGTTGATCTTCAGGCACTCGTCCGCCATCTGCTCTTCGGTGCAGAAGATATGCGCATCGTCTTGCGTGAAGCCGCGCACGCGCATCAATCCATGCAGCGCGCCTGAGGGCTCATAACGGTGCACCGCGCCGAATTCTGCCATGCGCAGAGGCAGATCGCGGTAGGACTTCAGGCCGTGCTTGAAGATCTGCACATGGCCGGGGCAGTTCATCGGCTTGATCGCGAAGACGCGCTCGTCCTCGGTGTCATCGCCGGCCGACTGCGCCGCGAACATGTTCTCCTTGTACCAGCCCCAATGGCCCGAGGTCTCCCACAGCGACTTGTCGAGCAGCTGTGGCGCGTTGACCTCCTGATAGCCAAGCGGACGCAGGCGCCGCCGCATATAGGCGATCAGCTCCTGGAACATCGACCAGCCCTTGGAGTGCCAGAAGACGACGCCCGGTCCCTCTTCCTGGAAATGGAAGAGGTCCATCTCACGGCCGAGCTTGCGGTGGTCGCGCTTCTCCGCCTCCTCCAGCATGTGGAGATAGGCATCGAGCTCGACCTGATCATGCCAGGCGGTGCCATAGATGCGCGTCAGCATCGGCTTGGTCGAGTCGCCGCGCCAATAGGCGCCGGCAACCTTGGTCAGCTTGAACGCCGAGCCGATCTGGCCCGTCGAGGCCATATGAGGGCCGCGGCAAAGGTCAAACCACTGGCCCTGCTTGTAGATCTTGAGATCCTGACCAGCCGGGATCGCGTCGATCAGCTCGAGCTTGAACGCTTCGCCCTTGGCGGCGAAGACCCGCTTCGCCTCCTCGCGCGACCACACTTCCTTGGTGAAATGAGCGTTGCGCGTGATGATCTCGCGCATCTTCGCCTCGATCTTCGGCAGATCCTCGGTCGTGAACGGCTCGGGGCGGGCGAAATCGTAATAGAAGCCGTTCTCGATCACCGGGCCGATCGTGACCTGGGTGCCCGGAAACAGTTCCTGCACGGCCTCGGCCATCACATGGGCGGCGTCATGACGGATCAGTTCCAGCGCGCGCGGATCCTCGCGCGTCACGATCTCGATCGAGGCGTCGGCCGTTATGGGATCGGAAAGGTCGGTGAGCGTGCCGCCGAGCGTCATCGCGACCGACTTCTTGGCCAGCGATTTCGAAATCCCCTCGGCGACCTGGCGGCCGGTCGTGCCGGCGGCAAATTCGCGAACGGAGCCATCGGGGAAGGTCAGATGGATCATCATATCTCTCCTGCTCACTCCCGCAGACGAGCGCGGGTAAGCGGTTGGGCGGCATTGCCAGCCGCAGATTGGTATCGAGCGCCAAGGGCGCCGCCGTCCGGATAATCCAACTTGGGCCGGAAGGGAATGGCGAATGCGTCGAGACTATTGTGCAGGAATGCACTATACTCGTTCAACGTGTGTTCGGGACAGGGGGGCTCCTATGTCTGGAAATGCCGTAAGACTGCTTGTCGCCTGTCTATTACTGGCCGCCGCACCGGCTGCCGCCGATTCACTGGACGGCGGGATAATCGTCAGGGTTGACGACGAGAGCGTCGGCCGCTGTATCTCTGCTCAAGATGATGCTGTCACGCTCCAGCTCGTCCGCGCTGTGGAGAACAAGTATTCGGGCTGGATCAGCTCCGACAAATCCATCGGGCTCTATATCGAGACGACAATCGAGGGTGCCACCGGAAGCGCAACCAAGAAGGTCACGTTTCCTCGCGCGTTCCTCATCGGTGTGAACGACTATCAGAGCGGCAGGGTCAGCCTTCCCGTCGAGCAAAAGCTTCTGTCCAGGTTTCGATTGAAAAATGGCGACAACGTCTATTCCTCGGCTGAATTCGCGATACGCCTCGTGAAGATACAGAAGGATGGGGCGGCAACGATCGCACTCCGGATTCTGGCGGACTCGACCAAGAACCTGCCCATTCCGGCCAATCCATTTACTGACGGGCTCGATTTTTTCGTCGATCTCAGCAATCGCCTCGTCGACAAATACATCGACGGCGAACTCTCCGACACGGACAGTGCCGACAGGGCCAAGCTTGCTCTGGAATTCTCACCCAACGGGGACTGCTCGGGCGGCCTCGCGACGACAGGAGCACTGGCTGTCATCTTCAACAATGACCAACCGGAAACCGCCGACGATTCGCTCGGCGTCTTATCCATCTCCAAGGAAAGCGATTACTGCTTTCGTTATCGCTCTCAACCCGCAAGACGGATTGAATTGGCATTGTCGGTGAAAGGCGTTTGTCCTACGGACAACGCGTCCTTTCACACCTTGCAGAACGCTTACTATCTATTCGTGTTGAATGCCGCAAAGGCGCAGGCGGATTCGGCCAAGGTGAACAGGTATATCTGGTTCAATCCTAAGGAATCGGCAATTTCTCCAGTGCCAAATCTGGACAAGACTTCCATTGATAAGGTCGTGGGGAATTGGACGACGCTTTCGAAAGACAACCTTGTTAAGGGCGACAAGACCATTGCCGCTCTCAACGAGTTCGACTCCGTGTCACCGTCTCAGTACAAGACCAAATTCGGCATTGATACGATATGGGGCGAGGGAAAGAACAACGAGTTCATCGCAGATTTCGCCGGCGCGACACGTCCTGCGACCACGGATTTCTTCATCGGCAAGCAGTCCGTAAGCGGATATGACGCCGTTGCGCAGGATTTAGCCGTCGCCATAGGGCGCTGCAAGCAATTCGATATCCCTGAAGAGGATTGCTTCTAGCTGCCCCGAAGCTCAGCGATCGAGCCGCGTCTTCGGGTCGATATGCCGGCCCGTCCACTGGCCGTACCGCCAGGGCAGATACCAGCGTGCGTCAGCACGAAGGTTTTCGGGCACGGGATCGAAGCCCGAGGCGCCGAACGGGCCGCAGCGCTGGAAGCGCGCGAGCGTCATCCAGCCGCCGGCCCAGAGCCCGTGGTGCGTAATCGCCTCCTCGCCATAGCTGGAACAGGTCGGCAGGTAGCGGCAGTTCTGGCCGAGAAAGGGCGACAGGACGAGTTTGTAGACGCGGATGAGGCCAATGCCGATCAGCGCCGGCAAACCCTTCGGGCGCGCGCCAGGCGCCTTCGCCTCATGCCGGTGGGCAGTGGAAGTACAGATAATATCCAGCCTCCGTGCCGGCCTTCCTCGCAATCACGTGGTCGCCGTTGATCTTCTTCGCCTCGGCGAGCGCGATCGTCGCTGCGGTCACCGCCGCCGTCAGCTTGTTTCGATCGGAACAGACCGGCTTCAGGTCCGGGATCGTCGCCTTGAGCCGATCGACGATCGTCTGGCCATCGGCCGAGAGCGCGAAAGCCGGCGCGGGCAAAAGGCTGCCGGCGAACACGGCAAGTCCGATCAGGCCAGCCAGAATGCGCCTCGACATCATGCGATCCTCCTCACGCCTGCTCATTCCTTCTCACGCCTGCTCATGGAGCACGGCCTCGACATTGTGCCCGTCGGGATCGATGATGAAGGCGGCGTAGTAGCCGGGATGATATTGCGGCCGGAGACCGGGCGCGCCGTTGTCGCGTCCGCCGGCTTCCAATCCCGCAGCATGGAAAGCGTGAACGGCCGCGCGATCGCGCGCCTTGAACGCGAAATGGATCGGCCCCGGCGGATCGCCATAGCTGCCGATCCAGAGCAGTCCCTGCCCGTCCTCCCCGAACATCGCCCATTCCGCAGTTTCGTGAACGACGCCGATGTCGAGCGGTGCCAGCAGGCGGATGTAGAAATCGCGGCTTGCGAGAAAGTTCTTCACATTGAAGCCGAGATGGTCGTAGCCCATGCGCTCCTCCTACTCGGCGGCATCCGCGGCGCGCGCCGCCTCGATCTGGCCTATGGCATCGACCACGGCATCGAATGTCAGCAGCGTCGAGGCGTGGCGGGCGCGGTAGTCGCGCACCGGCTCAAGATATCTGAGATCGGCGAAGCGGCCTTCGGGCGGCGGGCCATTCTCCTTCAGCATCTTCTGCATCGCGAGACGCACCGCGCGGAGTTCCTCCGCCCGCGCGCCGACGACATGCCGCGCCATGATCGCGGAGGTCGCCTGGCCAAGCGCGCAGGCGCGGACGTCATGCGCGAAGTCGGTCACGACATCGCCGGTCATCACGATATCGACAGTGACGGTCGAGCCGCAGAGGCGCGAATGGGCCTTAGCGGTCGCGTCGGGCGCCGCAAGACGGCCGATGCGCTCGATATTGGCCGCGAATTCCAGGATCCGCGCATTGTAGATTTCATCGATCATCGGCGCCTCCGATGCGATGACATATAGAAAGTTCCGTGCATCCGATCCAGATACAAGGCTCCGAAACCGTTCGTCATCGGAGCCGAGCATGGATGCCAAGACCCCGCCTCACCTGAAATACGCGCCACGGCCGGCTGAAAGGCCGAGCGCGGCCGAAGCCGAGGCGGCCGTGCGCACGCTCATTGCCTATGCCGGCGATGATCCCGGCCGCGAAGGGCTGCTGGAAACGCCGGCGCGCGTCGCCAAGGCCTATCGCGAATTCTATTCCGGCTATGAGGAGGATCCGGCCGCCATTCTCGACCGTGTCTTCGACGAGGCCGGCGGCTATGAAGATCTTGTGCTCCTGCGCGACATCCCGTTCCATTCGCATTGCGAGCACCACATGGTGCCGTTCATCGGCAAGGCGCATATCGCCTATCTGCCGAACGGCGGCGTCGTCGGGCTGTCGAAGCTGGCGCGGCTGGTCGATGCCTACGCGCGCCGGCTGCAGATGCAGGAGCGGCTGACGCAGCAGATCGCCGACGCGATCGAGACGGGGCTCGCCCCGCACGGTGTCGCCGTGGCGATCGAGGCTGAGCATCACTGCGTCTCGATGCGCGGCGCGCGGAAATCCGGCGTCTCGACCGTCACTACGAGCTTCAAGGGCGTCTTCAAGACCGATCCGGCCGAGCGGGCGCGCTTCCTGCAGCTGGTCGAGGGCCGGCGCTGAGCCTCGCCCCTTGTGCGCGGTCGCGTCTTTGGTCTAAGCCGCTCTCCTTCCCCTACGATCCAAGGGCTGCACCCATGAGCGAAGCTGCACCGCGCACGACGAAGTCCATCACGATCACGCCGGCAACCGCTCCGCTCTACGGCCGTGTCTCGCCGCCCGGATCGAAGTCGATCACCAATCGCGTGCTGCTGCTGGCGGCGTTGGCAAACGGCACCAGTCAGATCACGGGCGCGCTCAAGAGCCTCGACACCAAGCTGATGGCGGCAGCGCTGCGCGACATGGGCGTCACGGTCGAGGAGCCCGACGCGACGAGCTTCGTTGTTACCTCCACAGGGCGCCTCGCTGCACCGGCCGGCCCGCTCTTTCTCGGCAATGCCGGCACCGCGATGCGCTTCCTGACCGCTGCGGTGACGCTCGTCGACGGCACGGCGGTGGTTGATGGCGATGATCATATGCGCAAGCGCCCGATCGGCCCGCTGGTCGCCGCGCTGCAATCGGTCGGCATCGATTGCAGCGATGCCGGCGGCTATCCCCCGGTCACGGTGCATGGCACCGGCGCCTTCGGCAGCGGGCGCATCGAGATCGATGGCAGCCTGTCGAGCCAATATGTCTCGGCCCTGCTGATGGCGGCAGCGTGCGGAACCGGACCGGTCGAGGTCGCGCTCACCGGCGACACGTTCGGCGCACGCGGCTATGTCGACCTGACCGTCGCGGCGATGACCACCTTTGGCGCCAAGGTCGAGAAGCGTGACGAAGCGACCTGGCGCATCGAGCCGACCGGCTATACGGCCGCCGACATCCATGTCGAGCCAGACGCTTCCGCGGCGACCTATCTCTGGGCAGCTTCGGTGCTCACAGACGGCGCCATCGACCTTGGCGTCGCAACCGAGGATTTCTCGCAGCCGGACGCCGCCGCGGCCGCCCTCATCGCGGAATTCCCCCATCTGCCGGCCGAAATCGACGGCTCGCAGATGCAGGATGCCGTGCCAACGCTGGCCGTCCTCGCTGCCTTCAACGAAACGCCGGTGCGTTTCGTCGGCATCGCCAATCTCCGCGTCAAGGAATGCGACCGCATCCGTGCGCTCTCGACCGAGCTTTCGCGCATCCGGCCGGGGCTCGCGCATGAAGAAGGCGACGACCTCATCGTCGCCTCCGATCCCGACCTCGCCGGCCAGACATTGCCGACCGAGATCGAGACCTATTCGGACCATCGCATCGCCATGAGCTTCGCGCTCGCCGGCCTCAAGATCGGCGGCATCACGATCCTCGACCCGGATTGCACGGGCAAAACCTATCCCGGCTACTGGGATGCCCTCGCCTCGCTCGGCGTCGGGCTGAAACTCCGAGAGGAGGAAGCCGCATGAGCGATCTTTTCGCTTCGCCCGGCACGCACGCCGAGATCGAGGAAGGCCTCGTCCTGATGCCCCGCTTCGGCGCGGATGGGCTGATTGCGGCCATCGTCGTCGACGATGCAAGCGGCGATGTCGTCATGGTCGCCTGGATGAACCAGGAGGCGCTGGCGAAAACGATCGAGACCGGCGAAGGCTGGTATTGGAGCCGTTCGCGGAAGGAGCTCTGGCACAAGGGCGCGACCAGCGGCCATGTCCAGACCGTGACCGAGATACGCGTCGATTGCGACCAGGACGCGATCCTCGTCCGCGTCGTCACGGCGGGAACAGGCGCCAACTGCCACACTGGCCGCAAGGGGTGCTTCTACCGGCGCATCCCGCTCGGCCAGCAATCGTCGCAGGCCGTCGCGCTGGAGCCGACCGGCGATGTCCCGCTGTTCGATCCGAAGGCCGTCTACGGCGGCTGAATGCGACGCCGAGCCGGCTGGCTCATGCCATCGCGATATAGGCCCGCATCTCGTCTGCTTCGCGCTCGACTTGCTCGATGCGCGCCTTCACGACGTCGCCAATCGAGATGATCCCGGCGAGCCGGCCGTCCTCCACCACCGGCAGGTGGCGGAACCGGCCATGCGTCATCCGTTCCATGACGTCATTGATGGTGTCCTGGTCGCTGCAGGTGATGACCTTCGCGGTCATGATCGATGCGACGCTCGCAACCAGCCCATCGGTTCCTGCCTGCGCGAGCATGCGCACGACGTCCCGTTCCGAGACAATGCCGAGAATGCGTTGGAAATCATCGGCAACCACGACAGCGCCGATGCGCCGCTCGGCGAGGATCGCAACCACCTCGGCGACCGATGTTTCCTTCGGGACTGTGAGAACGTCTCGGCCCTTCCGGGCGAGGATCGCGGCAACGGTCATGGCGTCGGCTCCCTTGAAACGAGGCGCCAGCCGCTCTCTCTCAGGTGGACCGGTACCGGACACCGCGTCTGGGGATGATGATCCCGGCGGGATCGAAGCGCAAGCGCGCAGGCCTCGGCAGGATCACGCCACGCGCCGCGCCACGGGATCGAAGATCGGGAAGAACAGCAGTCCGACGATGAACCCGCCAAGATGCGCGTCCCATGCGATCTGGCTCGACTGGATCCCCGGCGGCGTGAACAGCAGCCCGAACAGCAGGTTGAACACGAACCAGACGCCCAGGAACATCACGACCCGCGAATTCCGTATCATTTCGGGAATCGTCAGCGCAGGCCGATGATCGGCATCAGGACTGAAGGCCCCGCCGCCGCCAAGCCGTCCACCGGGCGAGAAAGCGAAGCGCGCGGCGGCGGCCATCTGCGCGGCGATGCCGGCAGACGCGCCGACGAGCGGAGCGACACTGTAGGGATCGAGTGCAAGATGCGCAGCCGCGCCGCCGGCAGCGCCGAGCAGCGAGAACGCCACGAAGCGCTGCGGACCGAAGCGCCGGGCGAGCGGCGTGCCGAAGGCTGCGAGCCACAGCGCATTGATGCCGAAATGCATCCAGTCGGCATGAAGGAACGCATAAGTGACGAAGGTCCAGACGTCGCCGGCGATGCCGCCCGGCCAGTCGAAGTCATAGGCGGCTGGAAAGGTGATCCGCACCGGCACGAACGAGAAGGCGGCGATCACCCATCCCTCCTGGTCCGGCGTCAGCAGCCAGACACGAATGGCATGGATGACGCCGAGCAGCGCCACCGAGGCGATGATCACGGGCGGCAGATTGAAAACCGGCTCGCGCGCCGTGGGCGGGGTGCGTTCTGACATGGCTTCGAGATAGACGCCCGTTGCTGCGGAGACAAGCGGCCCCGCATTCGGACGAAAGCCTGCATGTGGCCGAGGACGGAAAATGAGGGGCCGTCCGGCGCGGCTTCAAGAAGCGCGCACAAACGGCCCCAGTCACGCCCCGTCTTTACCCCCCGGTCAAAGACGCCCCGTGAACGCGACAGGATTGCCATGCGGCGCGTGAATTCGCAACCATGTCGCCAGGGCGCATGTGAGTCGGTCTGTTGCACCGTCATGCGCCGGTTGGCACGCTGCGTGCACACCCCGCATTTACCATGTTGGTCGGGGGGCCAGCTGTCCCGCTCCTGCACAAACGCAGGCGCCGGGGTGGCAGACGTGCCGTCCCTGAACCGAAATCGAACGTCGAAGGGCGGAATGAAGCATCGCAATACCAGGGAACTCTACGACTATTGGTCTCGCCTGCGCGGCCCGGACGCCGCGCCGTCACGCGGGGCCATCGAGCCGGCAGAGATCCACGCCCTTCTCGGTGACACGTTCATCCTCGAAAGTGCCGGGCCGACCCAATATCCCTTCCGCCTTGCCGGTACACGCCTCTGCTCGCATTTCGGCCGCGAATTGAAGGGCCGCAACTTCCTGACGCTCTGGGGCGATGAGGACATGGAGGCCATCGACACGCTGCTGACAGCCGTCTGCATCGATGCCGCCGCCGCAGTGATCGGCGTCGAGACGCTCAATGATCGTGGCCAGTCCGCGCCCTGGGAGATGGTCGTCCTGCCGCTGTCGCGCGGCGGGCGGGTCTATGATCGCATCCTCGGGCTGATGGCGCCCCTCGAGCGCCCTTACTGGCTCGACATCCATCCGGTCATCCGGCAGTCGATCACCAGCCTGCGCCTGATCTGGCCCGACGAACGGCCCGTCCTGCTGCATCCGTCCATTCCGGCGCCGAGCCGGGTGGCCATGTCGCCGATATCGGCCTATCGCGGCGATGATTTGCCGGAAATGCCGGCAGGTGCGATCGAGCGTGGACGCCGCCATCACCATCTCGTCGTCTTCGAAGGCGGCAAGCGGTGACGTCCGTCACGGCTCGCAGCGCATATGGCTTGTTAAGGGCGACCCGCTAAATTGTCCGGGACGACTGCATCCCGGACGCACTCCATGCTCGAACTGGCGACGACGCACCGGCCGACCCTCAACGCGTATGATCGCCGACGCTACCGGCGCTATGAGGTCGCCTTGCTCGGACGCTATATGCTGGAAAGCCGCCGGGAATATCCCTGCCAGACGATCGACATCTCGACCGACACGCTGTCGCTGGCGGCGCCGATCCAGGGGCGGATTGGCGAACGCATCATCGCCTATATCGACCAGCTCGGCCGGGTCGAAGGCACCATCACGCGCCATGCCGCGAACGGCTTCGTTCTTTCGGTCGTCGCAACGCTGAGAAAGCGCGACAAGCTGGCCACGACGCTCGAATGGCTGGCTGAGCGTTCGCTCGCCCAAGGCATCGACGAGCGAACCGGCGTCCGCATCGTCCCGCGCAACCCGTTTTCGCAGCTCGCGCTGCCAGATGGCAGCCTCGAGCGCTGCCGGGTGATCGATCTCTCGACGACCGGCGCGGCGCTCGCGCTTTCCGCCCGGCCGGCACTGGGCACATCGGTGGCGCTAGGGCGCATCGGCGCACGGGTGATCCGGCACACCGAGGACGGCGTCGCCATCGCCTTCGCCTCCGTGCAGGACGAGACCGAGCTGCGCGCGCAGTTTTGAATCTCGCCGCAGACCTGATCCCGACGCCGCAACATCCAGGCCATGCCGCATGCCGGCTTTGAAGCCGGCCCGGCCGGGCGGCGCCTCATCATCTGAGTTCCGCGCCCCGTAGGGCGATTCAAGGACAGTCGCTGCCGCCCGTCGCGGCCGACTGGCGTTCGGCCGCATTCCCCTGAGCCCGAAGTCGACAGGCTGCATTGCGGCGACGGAGAGCCCCGGCCGACGCCCCCCTCAGCTCGCGCACAAATTAACCTTAACAAAAGGTTGCGCTTGCCGCTGCCCGAGCCTCGCCATATTATTTAATGAAAGGTTAACAACAACAATAAACCTTTCGACGAATTCGAATTGAGTTGGATTTGAATTCGAGCTCGTGGCTTAGACCGGTGTCAAAACTCGACGGTCATAGTCATCGCAGCTCAAGGGAATTGGCGACTATGTATTGCGTGCGCTTGTTTACATCCTTGGTCGTGCTGGCTTTGCTTGGTGCAGCCGGCCTGTCCACTGCGAATGCGCAGGGCCAGTCCGCCTTCATGGAGGTTCTTGGCAAGACCACGCAGCCCATCGGTCATCATGACCTTTGTGCCCGCATGCCGATCGAGTGCCGCGAGCGCACGGCCGATGACAAGCCGGTGGTGCTGACGCCCGCGCTCTGGAACGAACTCATCGCCGTCAATGACAACGTCAATACCGCGATCGTCCCCGATACCGACAAGGACATCTACGGCCGCGAGGAATACTGGAATTATCCCGATACGCTCGGAAAGGGCGATTGCGAGGATTTCGTTCTCCTGAAGCGCCGCGAACTGATGCAGCGTGGCTGGTCGGCAGGCTCCCTGCTGATCACGGTTGTCCGCCAGACCAATGGCGACGGTCATGCCGTGCTCACCGTCCGCACCGATCGCGGCGATCTCGTGCTCGACAATCTCGAGGGCAAGATCAAGCTCTGGGAGCAGACGGACTATCAGTTCATCAAGCGCCAGTCCGATACGGATAGCGGCCGCTGGGTTTCGATCGCCGACGATCGCAACGTGCTGGTCGGCTCGATCAAGCGCTGAAAATCAGGCGAAACCCCTCGCAAACCGGCGCCAGTTCTCGACATAGCTCCGGGCCGACTGTCGAAGTTTCTCGATCTGCTCGGGCGTGAGCGTGCGCACCACACGGCCCGGCGCCCCGACGATCAGTGATCCCTCGGGATAATCCTTGCCCTCAGGCACGAGCGCACCAGCCCCGATCAGGGAATTGGGGCCGATCCGCGCACCATTGAGCACGATCGCGCCCATCCCGATCAGGCTGTTATCACCGATCGTGCAGCCATGCAGGATGGCGCGGTGACCGATCGTGCAGCCCTCCCCGACCGTCAGCGGAAAGCCCATGTCGGTGTGGAGGACCGCGTGCTCCTGGATATTGGTCGCGGCACCGATGCTGATCCGCTCATTGTCGCCGCGCAGAACAGCACCGAACCAGACGCCGACATCAATGCCGAGCGTCACCTGGCCGATCACGCGTGCGTCTGGCGCGATCCAGTAGTGCCCTGCCTCCGGCAGTTCGGGCCCGATCCCGTCCAATGTATGCTCAGCCATCTGTTCCTCTCCTCATAAGCTCGCCTGCGCGGCAAGGGCGAAATCAAGCACGATGACGCCCGAGCACGCGCTCCACAGGCCGGCGATCGCTACGCTGCCGACTATCCAGCCGGCTGCCGAGCGCTGCTTCGGCCCTTCGGCCAACGCGTACCGCATGATGATGAACGGACCGGCGACGCTGCAGAAGAGGAAAGTGACCATCATGGCCGGTGCGGAGCTCCCGAGCAGCGCAAATCGTGCCGGCTCGGACGTCACGAGCTGGTAGAAGCTGCCGACGATGCCGGCGGCGACGAAGCCGGCCGCAACCGAAAAGACAAGCACGAAGAGCTGTACGGAAAGCGGCATGGTCATCCTCGCTGAAGGCTGACACGCGCTGCTCGCAAGCCGCATGCCGACGAGGCTCTCGGCGAGAAACGGCAGCCGCGCTGCCATCTCCGCAAAAAAGAAAACGCCGCCGAAGCCGGCGGCGTCATGGTTACTGTTTCGTTAAGGCACAGCCGTCAGCGACGTGACCCGGATCGGGCCTGCCGATCAGACTTCCTCGAGATCGATATCGAGGATCGCCATCGTGAAATTGTAGGACAGCTCGCCTTCCTCATCGTCGCGGAACAGCACGCCCATGAACTCCTCACCGAAATAGACCTCGGCAGAATCGTCCTTGCGCGGCCGCTGGCGGACAGTGATGTCCTTCATGTTGAAACGCCGGCGGAAGAAGCCCTCGAGCTTCTGGATCTCCTTGCGATCCAATTTTCTCTCCATATGCGGGGGGAATGATCGGCGAACACCCGCGCAGCGCGCGGGCTGACCCGGCACGCCGCCCCGTGCGACGCCTCCGGCACCTTGTGGCGTCAGGCTTACTCGCCTTGACCCGAAAGCAGTTGATCCATCGACCGCGACGGTTCGGCGCAGGGCGCCGTGCCGACGACCTTGGCCGGAACGCCAGCGACGGTGGTGTTGGGCGGCACGGCATGCAGCACGACCGAGCCCGCTGCGACGCGCGAGCAATGCCCGATCTCGATGTTACCGAGCACCTTGGCGCCAGCGCCGATCAGCACGCCATGGCGCACCTTGGGATGCCGATCGCCGATTTCCTTGCCGGTTCCGCCGAGCGTCACGCCCTGCAAGATCGACACGTCGTCCTCGATCAGCGCCGTCTCGCCGATGACGATGTCGGTCGCATGATCGAAGAAGATGCCCTTGCCGATCTGCACGGCCGGATTGATGTCGACCTGGAAAACGGCCGATGAACGGCTCTGCAGGTAATAGGCGAAATCGCGCCGTCCCCGCCGCCACAGATAATGGGCCAGGCGATGGGTCTGGATGGCGTGGAAACCCTTGAAATAGAGCACCGGCTCGATCGAGCGGTTGCATGCCGGATCGCGATCGACCACCGCCTGGACATCGACCCGCATCGCATGGGCGATCGACGCGTCACTCTCGAACGCCTCGGCGAAGGCCTGGGCAATCAGGTCGCCCTGGACATCGGGGTGATCAAGTCGCCCGGCGATCCGGTGAGCCACGGCCATTTCGAGGCGATCATGCGCCAGAATCGAGCCATAGATGAAGGTCGAGAGCGCCGGCTCGCCGCGCACGATCTCGTCCGCTTCGGCGCGGATTCGCGACCAGAGCGGATCGAAGCTTGCGAGGCTATCGCCGCCGATGCGCGAAGTGACTGACGACATGAACGTCTCCTTGCCGGAGTTTGGTCCGGGATTTTCGCCGGGACACTAGCATGAAGGGTCTGATGCCACAAAACGGCATGTACCGGGTAAACTATGCCCGGCATCGGCGGTTGCGAGGGTCCGTCGTCATTCAAGGCCGCGCCGGCTGATGAAATCGAGCACGCCGGCCTTGTAGACCTTGTCTCCGACCGCAAGCATGTGATCCCGCTTCGGGATATCCAGCACTTCGGCTCCGGGAATGATGCGGGCCAGTTCCGCTGCCGACCCGGCCAGCTCGTCCTTCTCGCCGACCGCGATCAGGACCGGCATGTGCAGTGTCGCAAGGTCGTCCGCCGAGATCGGCTGGCGCGTCGCCTTCATGCAGGCCGCCAGCGCGACGCGGTCGCTGCCAGTCTGGTCGGCGAACTTGCGGAACATCTGGCCGACAGGGTCGGTGATCGTCTCCAGCGCGTCTGTCTCGAGTGCGTGCACCACCGGACCCCACGGGCCGATCCCCGTCACGATGCCATAACCGAGGCCGCCGAAGATGAGCCTCCGAATCATTTCCGGATGCGAGAGCGCCAGCATGGCCGCGATCCGGGCGCCCATGGAATAGCCCATGACGTCGGCGCGGCTAATCCCGAGATGGAGGAGGAGATTTCGCGCATCGTCAGCCAGCGCCGCGACGCGATAAGCCTCGACCTGATGTGGCTTGTCGCTGTCGCCATGGCCGCGATTGTCGAGCGCGATCACGCGCCGGCCGGCCTTGACCAGCGTGTCGACCCAGCCCGGATTGATCCAGTTGACGCGCGCGTTCGACCCGAAACCATGAATGAGCAGGATCGGGGCGCCCTCACCTTCATCGATATAGGCGATGCGGTGGCCGTTGGACTGGAAATCTGGCATGGCGAACCCGGATGGCGGCGGAAGGGGCAGCGTCCAGCGCTGCGAGGAGCGCCGTTATGACGGAAGCCGCCCGCCGCGCCAAGGTGTCGCCGCAGGAAGCGGCATCACGGTCTGTTCATCGCGGGCGCAACGCTCTATCGTCGCGCCAACTTTCGTCGAACGAGCGGATTTCGCCATGGCCGAGCACGTCATCCCGCATTTTCACAATGATTCCGGCGTCGCGCTGATCGAGATCGGCGTGCAGGAATTTATGTGCGTCGGCGCCAAGCCGCCCTTTGATCACCCGCATATCTTCATCGATCTCGGCGCTTCCGGCGAGCGTGTCTGCCCTTATTGCTCGACGCTCTATCGGCATAATCCCCGCCTGCACGGCACGGAATCAAATCCGCCCGGCCACCTTTTCGTCGAGCCACTGGCCGCCTGAGGCCGACGGCGAAGGTGTCGATCTCGACGATCGCCGTCGCCGGCGGCGGCATTGCCGGGCTCACGGCTGCGCTGCTTCTCTCCCGCGCCGGCTTTCGCATCGACGTTTTCGAGCGTGCGGAGCAGTTCACCGAAGTCGGCGCCGGCCTGCAGATTTCGCCGAATGCTGGCCGGATTCTGGATAATCTCGGCCTTGGATCAGCCCTCGACGCCGTGGCGACACGCCCCGAGGCGATCGAGATGCGCGGAGGTCAGAGCGGCCGCTTGGTCGTTTCGCTTCCGCTTGCGCGGGCGGCCATTCGCTATGGCGCGCCCTATCGGCTGCTGCATCGGGCCGACCTGCTCGAAATCCTGCTCGCGGCCGTGGCCGCCGATGGCAATATTGCGATCCACCTCGGGAGCCCGATCGGCAATATCGATGAGACGGCCGATGGGGTCCGCTTCACGGCCGGATCGTCCAGCCGCAATGCCGATGTCCTGATCGGAGCCGACGGGGTACGCTCCGCCATTCGCGCGCATCTTCGCGGTGGCCCCGCGGAGCCGACCGGGCGCACGGCCTGGCGCACGACGATCCCCGCGTCAGCGGCGCCGGAAGGCATTGCCCGCGACCGCGTGACGGTATTCCTCAGCGACCGCAGCCATGTCGTGATCTATCCGATCCGCGGCGGCCGCGAGATCAACATCGTCGCCATCGTCGAGGAAGCCTGGCAAAGCGCGGGCTGGAACGAGCCCGGCGACAGCGCCTTCATCCGCCAACGGTTTCGCGGGATGGCTGCCGATCTGGAGGATTTGATCGTCGCCGGCAAAGACTGGACGCGCTGGTGCCTCTCAGGTGTCGACGCCAATGGACCCTGGCAGCGCGGGCGGATCGCCCTTGTCGGCGATGCCTGCCACGCGATGTTGCCCTTTCTCGCCCAGGGCGCCGCGATGGCGATCGAGGACGCCGCCGTTCTGACGCGCATGTTGCTGCGCCAGGGTTTGCCGGCCGAGATCGCCCTCGAGCGATATGTCGCCGAGCGAAGGCCGCGGGCGGCACGCGTCGCCCACGCTGCGCGCCAGAGCGGCGCGATCTATCACATGAGCCCGCTCGCCGCGCCCTTCCGCGACGCCACGATGAAGGCACTCGGCGGCGACCGTCTGCTGGCCCGCTACGACTGGATCTATGGCTGGCGGCAGAGCGGCTGATCGGCCTTTTGCCTCAGCGTGCCTTCGCTAACTGGGTGATCGCCGGATAATCCGTCTTGCCCGTCCCGAGCATCGGCAGCGCCTCGACGGTCACGATTCGCCGGGGCAGCATGATCTCGGCGACGCCATGCAGCCTCGCCCCGGCAATGAGTTCCTCGCGATCGGGCGCGAGCCTGTCGGTGACCAGAACGAGTTGCTCGCCCTTGCGATCATCCGGCACGGCAACCATCGCGTGGGCGTTGTCGGGCCAGACCTGCGCGACATAGGCTTCGGCGGCTGCCAGCGAGATCATCTCGCCACCGAGTTTCGCAAAGCGCTTGGCGCGGCCACGGATGGTGATGTAGCCCTCGGCATCGACGCTGACGATGTCGCCGGTATCGTGCCAGCCATCCTCCGTCGCTTCCAGCACGCCGGGATCCGATTCCCGCATATAGCCGCGCATGACATTCGGGCCACGGATCCACAGCCGACCGCCCTCGTCGAGGCCAGGCACCGGCTCCAGCCGATAGGACATGCCCGACAGCAGCCGACCGACCGTTCCATCACGGTGGAACAGCGGCGTATTGGCTGCGATCACGGGCGCGGCTTCCGTCGCGCCATAGCCCTCGAACAATTCGATGCCGAAGCGCTCGCGCCAGAGCGTTCGCGTCTGCGGCTTGATCCGCTCGGCGCCCAGCACGACGAGGCGGAGGCTCTTGAACTGGTCGTCCTCGGCCTGTCGGCCCCAGCCAGCCGCGAACGTGTCCGTGCCGATCAGAATGGTCGAGCCGGTATCCTTGATGAGCGCGGGGATCTGTTTGTAGTGCAACGGGGTCGGATAGAAGAACACCCGCATCCCGATCGAGAACGGCGCGACGAGGCCGACCGTCATGCCGAAAGAATGGAACACCGGCAGCGGATTGAACAGCGAGTCGTCCGGGCTCAGCGCCAAAGTGCGCAGGAACTGCTCGACATTGGCGAGCACATTCTCATGCGTCAGCGCGACTCCCTTCGGCAATCCTTCCGAACCCGACGTGAACAGCACGACGCCGACATCGTCGGGCTTGGCGCCGCTCCGCGCGTGAATGGCGCCGGCGAACCAGGAGGAGACGACGCCGACCAGCTTGTCGAAGCCCGTCACCTTCTTGCCGACATCCTCGAGCCAGAGAAATGTGACGTCCTTGCCGATTGCCTCGACGAGATCCTCGAGCTTGGCTTCCGCAATGAAGCGGCGCGAGGAGATCACGAGCTGGACCTCCGCTGCCCTGCAGGCGACGGCGAGGTTCTTGGGACCGGCGGTGAAATTCAGCATCGCGGGAACGCGCCCGAAGGCGCAGAGCCCGAAAAAGGTCGGTGCCACCGTCGCCACATTGGGCAGCAGGATGCCAACCCGCTCGCCTGGCTTCGTCCGGGCAGCAAAGACGCGGCCGAGAACCATGGCGCCGATGACGACGCGATCGAATGTGAGCGGCTTGCGCTGGGTGTCTTCGATCACCGGACGCTTGCCGCCGAAACGGGCGCGCGACTCGAGCAGCATGCCGAACAGCGTCTTCTTCCAACGCCGTGCATCGAGCGGAATCGCCGCCGTGGCTGGGCTGGGTATCGCGGTCGGCATGTCCATGGTCGCCTCGGCTGGAGTATCGCCCGGCGCCACGGATGGCGTCGCGGCCGGCGGCGGATCATCGCCATCAAGGGACAACTTACTATGACAACGGTCACGCAGGCGACCGTGCGCCGCGAAAACAAGTTAGATAGCTCTTACGATATATCTTGACGAAGTCCGGATGCGTTAGTACGTAAGATATATCGTAACTCGCAGAGGAGCCCAGTATGGGTCATTTTCATCATCACGGCCGTCACGGCCACGGCTGTCGCCAGGCCGGCTTCGAGGGCATTTTGAGCTTCATGACGCGGCGCGGTGGTCCGGGCCATGGCGGTCCGTTCGGCGGCCGCGGCCCGATGGGCGGGCGCGGCGGCGATGGCTTCCGCATGGGCCGCATGGTCGCCGACGGCGACTTGCGCCTGATCGTGCTCTCGCTGCTGGAGAAGCAGCCGCGGCATGGCTACGACATCATCAAGGCCGTCGAGGAACTGACGAGTGGCAGCTACAGCCCGAGCCCCGGCGTGATCTATCCCACCCTCACCTTCCTCGAGGAAGGCGGGCATGTTGCCTCGGTGAGCGAAGCCAACAAGAAGGTCTATTCGATCACCGATGCCGGCCTCGCGCACCTGACGGCGAACCGCGCCGGCGTCGACGCGGTCCTCGATCATCTCGCCCGTATCGGCCGCCGCCTCGCCGAAGCGCGCGCCTGGTTCGATCGCGAGGAGGATGACCGTCGCGGCCAGCCGCGCGATCGTGACATCGAGGGCGTCGTCCCGGAACTGAACGACGCCCGTCGCATGCTGAAGGCGGCCATCGCCGCGGCGATCGGCGCGCCCGAAGAGGAGCAGCGCCGCATCGCCGACATCCTCGCCAAGGCCGCCGCGGCCATCAAGTCACAGCCGGACGACCCGGTCGATCTCTAGACGAGGCTTGGCCTCAGGCCGCCGCTCGCGCGGCGGTCTGAAGGCGCGCTGCGGATTCGCGGCGCGAAAGGTTGGGCGCAAGCGCAAGCCGCGCCGCCTCGAAGGCCTGCCAGTCAGCCACATCCGGCAATGCCGGGATGGTGACGATCTCGCCCTGGTCGAGACCCGCCAGCGCCGCATCGACCATCACACCGGTCGGCATCACCATTTCCGGCGGCAGGCTGTCGAGTGACAACCCGGAACGCTCCCAGATTTCAGTGGCCGTGGCGCCGGGCAACACGGCCTGGACACGGACGCCCTCAGCCGCCAATTCCGCGTGCAGCGACTGGCTGAAATGCAGCACATAGGCTTTGGTCGAGCCATAGATGCCCGGGAAGCTCTCGGGGATGAGGGGCACGACCGAACCGATATTGACGATGGTCCCCGCCCCGCGCGCCACAAATCCCGGCGCTGCGGCGAGCGCCAGCCGCGTCAGGGCGACGATGTTGAGGTCGATCATCCGCTCCATGCTGTCCGGATCGGCCGATACGATCGGCCCGCCGCCGGCGATGCCGGCATTGTTGATCAGCGCGGTAATGGACGCATCGGAGCGGAGCCGGGCCTCGACGACGGCAAGATCCGATTTCGCCGTCAGATCAGCCGCAAGAACCTCGACGTTTCGCCCGGTCTTCGCGCCGATTTCGGCCGCGAGCGCCGCGAGACGCTCCTTGTCGCGCGCGACCAGAACAAGGTCGTAGCCCCGCGCGGCCAGACGATCCGCATAAACCGCGCCGATGCCCGACGATGCACCCGTTACCAGCGCAACACCGCGCCCCTGATGACCTGCTGCCATGATGATCTCCGTTGGTCGGCACGGCCGCCGAGGTTCGGCGCCGCTGCCGTCCTTTTTAAATTATGATCATCATTTAAAAGTCGCAAGGCGGTTCAGGTGATTTTTTCCTCCGCCGGAGATCCGGGCCCGTTCGGCGCGCCGAGATGGTGCCTGACGGCCACCAGGAACTCGTCAGACAACGGCGTTCCGGCGCAGGCACGCGACAGGAGCAGGCCGCCCACCATCGTGGCGAGAATGGCGAGCGCGTCCTGCCGACCGGCGCCCTCCGGCAGCACATCAGCGACGGCAGCAATCATCGTTTCGACGCCGTCATGATAGGCGGCGTCCAGTTCGGAGCCGCAGCCATCGCGGGCATAGTCGATCAACGCCGAGACGGGGCAGCCTTCGCCGGGATCGTCGCGATGCTGCGCGGACATATAGGTGTCAACCAACGCGGCGAACGCCGCCCGCTGATCATCGCGATGGGCGTCGACGGTCGCGGCCAGCGCTGTGCCAATCTCGCGCGACGCCTCTGCAATCGCCTCGGCAGCCAGTGCGCTTTTGGATGGGAAATGGCCATAGAAGCCGCCATGCGTCAGCCCCGCGGCCGCCATCAATTCAGGTACGCTGACGCCGCCGATGCCGCGTTCCCTGAACAGCCGCGCCGATGCCGCCACGATTTCTTGCCGGTGCCGTTCGGCATCCTTCTTCGATGCACGTGCCATGGGAGCCTCCTTGTCTCGAAGACTTATATATGACGCCGATCATCGAACGAGAAGCGCCCTCCTCCGGCGATAGCGGCCGGGCGCCGCAGATCGGCGCGCTGCCGACGGCAAGCGCGACCGAGATGTGGTCAACCTTGGAATCTGGTGCGGGCCGCTGGGCCGCGGAGCGCAATGGCCTCGCGACGAGACCTAGGTTCGAGAGGACAAGAGGGACGAAGTCCGACGCTTGACATCGTCGAAATGGTAGCGCTACCGTATGCTCATCGCTCCGGTCGTCGAATGCAAGCGGCGACCCGGCGCATCGGAGGAATGCCAACGATATCGCGGGTAAGTCTCGTCGCTGCACGTAGCTGTGTTGCGAGGCTTTGCGACTGAACCGGCGGTTGGAGGACGCATTTGTGGTGTGCGAACTGAAGGGTGAATGCCATCATGGCTTCTGAGCCTTGGTACAAAACAACGCTTCGCTGGGCTCAAACCAATCTGGTCGAGATAGATCCTGAGCGCTACGACGCCAATTTCTGGCGCGAGCATTGGCGAAAGACACGTATTCAGGGCGTCATCATCAATGCCGGCGGAATTGTCACCTACTACCCAAGCGAGATTCCGCTTCATAAACCTGCCCTGAAGCTCGCTGGCCGCGACCTCTACGGCGAGATCGTCAAGGCGGCCCGTGAAGAGAAGCTCACCGTCATCGCGCGGATGGATTCAAATCGCGTGTCGGCCGAGTTCTACCGCGCACATCCGGACTGGATTGCAGTCGATGCAGCAGGCAATCCGTACCGGGAAGCCGACAAATACGTCACCTGCATCAACTCCGCCTATTATTCGGAATACCTGCCCAGCGTGATGCGCGAGATCATCTCGCGCAGCAAGCCAGACGGCTTTGCGGACAACAACTGGGCTGGACTGCGGCGCGGCCTCATCTGCCACTGCCGCAACTGCCAGGAGCAGTTCGAGGCTCTTTCCGGACTGCCGCTGCCCCACGCAGACAACTGGTCGAGCGAGTCCTTTCGCAGGTGGATCCAGTGGAGCTACCAGCGCCGCACGGAGATCTGGGAACTCAACAACCGGGTGACGACCGAAGAGGGCGGACCGGATTGTGCATGGATGGGCATGATCTCAGGCGACGTGCTTCACAATAATGAACGCTTCATCGACCTGACGGAAATCCTCTCTCGCACCCCGATCATCATGCTCGATCACCAGCGCCGAAACGGTGTCGACGGATTCGAGCAGAACACGGAAGCAGGCAAGCGCCTGCATGAGGTTGGTGGCTGGGACCTCCTGATCCCGGAATCGACGCCGCAATATCAGCTCGGCAGCCCGGCCTTCCGGCTCTCCAGCATGCCGCCGGCCGAGGTGCGGCTATGGTCGTCGTCCGGCTTTGCCGGCGGGATCCAACCGTGGTGGCACCATATCGGCTCCATGCATGAGGACAGGCGGCAGTACCGGACGGCCGAGCCGATCTTCAGGTGGCACGAAGCCAATCAGGACATTCTGTTCAGCCGCGAGCCGGTCGCCGACGTCGCCGTACTGTGGTCGCAGAAGAACCATGACTATCTGGGGCAAAACAACGCGTCGGAAGCGACTCTCAATCCCTATCGCGGCGCGACCAAGGCACTGGACAAAGCAGGGATCGCCTGGCTTCCCCTGCATGCCGACGCCATCGGCAAGGCCGCTGGCCGATTCAAGGTTCTGATCCTCCCCAATCTTGGAGCGATGTCGGGCCGTCAGATTTCGGCCGTGCAAGCCTTTGCCGACCAGGGCGGCTCGGTCATCGCCACGTCGGAATCGAGCCTCTACAGCGAGCATGGCGACCGGTTGGCCGACTTCGCGCTCGGCACGCTGTTTGGCGTGCATCGGCGTAGCGGCGAATTCGGCGGCCAAGGCAAGCCGGATGGCAACATCGAGACCCACGCACGCCACTCCTACCTCCGTCTTTCGCCGGAGCTTCGCACCGGCGTCTATGGGCCATCGGATCCGTCTGCCCCGAAAGCAGCGGGCACACGACACCCAGTGCTCGCCGGCCTCGACGACACCGACACGCTGCCGTTCGGTGGCTACCTCCCGGTTGCCGAGGCCGACGAGGACACGACTGTGCTCGCGACCTTCATTCCCGACTTTCCGATCTACCCGCCTGAAACCTCGTTCATGCGGACCTTCAGGACCAACCTTCCAGCGATCACCGTCAAGAAGGGCGCCGGTGGCGGAAACCTGATCTGGTTTTTGGCAGACCTCGATCGCTGCTTTGCCCGCGAAGAACAGTTCGAGCATGCGCTGCTGCTGGCCAATGCGGTGCGTTGGAGCATCGGCGTGGCCCAGGCGGTAAGGGTCGAAGGAGGACACGGCCTGGTGACGCCGACGCTGTATCGGCAAGGCAGCCGTCAGGTGCTGCACCTGAACAATCGGCTGATGACGTCACGCGTACCCGGACGCCAGGACGAACTGGTCCCGGTCGGTCCGACGACAGTTCGCCTTCGCGTTGCAGATGGCACCAAGGCACCTGCCACGGTAGATCTGCGGGTCGCCGGGCGACACGTCGACGCACAGATTGACGGTAGCGAACTCGTGTTTTCGGTCGACACGATCCTGGATCACGAGGTGGCTGTCATCGACTGGGCCTGACCCATATCAGTGCGGTCAGACCTCAAGGCCATTCACAGGGAGGAACCCAATATGGCGAAGCAAGAGGATCTGGAAGCGGCCGGCTCAGCCCGCCGGCTCACCCGTCGCACAATTCTCGTCGGTGCGGGTGCGCTGGCCGTCTCTCCATTGCTGTCCGGCGTGTCGTTCGCACAGGATGCCACCACGATGCGTCTGTCCTGGTGGGGATCCGATGACCGCCACAAGAAGACGCTGGCGTTGATCCAGCTGTTTCAATCAAAGCATCCGGGTCTGACCATCACGCCGGAATACGGTGGCTTTGTCGGCTATCAGGACAAGCTGTCGACCCAGTTCGCCGGCGGCAACGCCCCCGACGTCATGCAGGTGGCGGAGCCAGGCCCGCTGATTGCCTCTGGCAGGCTGCTGGCGCTCGACGATTACATCGCAGCCGGCACGATCGACGTCAGCAACGCCAGCAAGAGCGTGCTCGAGACGGCCAAGGTGAACGGCAAGCAGTACAGCGTGCCATGGGGTCTCGCCTGCGGCTGCTACTTCCTCGACAATCAGGTGTTCGAAGACGCCAAGGTCGACATCCCCGACTATGGCTGGACCTGGGACGAGTACGCCAAGGTCGCCAAATCGTTGTCCAAACCGGGCTTCTACGGCTCGGCCGACATCTGGGCTGCAGCGGGAACCCGCTCGCTCGCCGCACTCGAAGTGTTCCTGCGGGAACGCCAGAAATACGCCTTCACGCCGGAAGGCAAGATCGGGTTCGGCCCGGACGAGCTCACCGAGTGGTTCACATTCTGGGACGAACTGCGCAAGGCGGGCGCTGTGCCGCCTGGCGAAGTGACTGCGCTGGAGACCGGCTTCGAGACCTCGCCGATCATCACCGGCAAGGCCGCGATGTATCCGATCAACAGTTCGATCGCGTCTTCATTGCAAGGGCTGACCAAGCACAAGCTGACCGTAGCCCCCTTCCCGACCGGCGTCGGCAGCACCGCGCTCAAGGGCGACCAGTACGGCGCGTTCGTGAACTCGAGCATGCAAATCTACATCAATGTCGACGCCAAGGATAAGGACTTGGCTGCTGCGTTCGTGAACTTCGTGCTCAACGATCCCGAAGCCGCCAAAATCCAGCTGATGGCGCGCGGCGTGCCGGCCTCTTCCAAGATCGCAGAGCTGGTGACACCCAACATCTCGCCGGTCGAGCAGAGCATGGTGGCCACGGTCAAATACGTGGCCGATCATGCGTCGCCCGGCTTTGTTCCGTGGCCCAAGCAGGGTTCCGAAGTTCAGGATCTGATGCAGCGGTCGCATCAAGCCGTGGCATTCGAACAGGCCTCGATTGCAGACACGGTCAGCCAGTTTTTCGATCAGGCCGGGCAGATTCTAGGCTGATGGCGATTGGACATTCCAGCGAAAGCCCCACCGCGACAGGCCTCAGCCTGTCGCGGGCCGGCGCACGCCCGAAGCGAGCGCGCAAGCCGCTCAGCGACAACGCCTATGGGTACCTTTTCCTCGCGCCGTGGCTGATCGGACTGCTGGTGTTTCTGGCTGGCCCGACGCTGGTCTCACTTTATCTGTCCTTCACCGATTTCAATCTGTTGCAGCCGCCGAAATGGGTGGGAGCGCAGAACTACATAACGCTGTTCACCCGCGACCCCCGCTACATGCAGGCGCTTCGGGTCACGTTCACCTATGTGTTTACCGCAGCGCCGCTGAACCTGATCTTCGCGCTCCTGCTGGCACTCCTGCTCAACAGCAGGATCCGGGGCATCGGCTTCTACCGTGCCGTCTACTACATCCCCTCTCTGCTGGGCGGCAGCGTCGCGATTGCTATCTTGTGGCAGCAGATCTTCGGGCTGGACGGGGTGGTCAGCCAGATCCTTGGATTTTTCGGTGTTCACGGGTCGAGCTGGGTGTCCTCACCCAAACAGGCGCTCTGGACGCTGGTGATCCTGCATGTCTGGCAGTTCGGCTCGGCCATGATTATCTTCCTGGCCGGACTCAAGCAGATCCCGGGTGAGCTCTACGAGGCCGCGACGATCGACGGCGCCGGCAAAGTCCATCGGTTCTGGTTCATCACCCTGCCGATGCTGACACCGGTGATCTTTTTCAACCTCGTGCTGCAGATCATCAACTCATTCCAAGCTTTCACCCCCGCCTTCATCATCAGCGGCGGCAAGGGTGGGCCGCTCGATTCAACGCTGTTCTACACGTTGTATGTCTACATTCAGGGCTTCACTAACTTTCGCATGGGCTACGCGTCGGCGATGGGTTGGATCCTGCTCATCATCATCGGCGTCTTCACCGCCCTCGCCTTCTTGAGCAGCAAGTACTGGGTCCATTACGACGATGCGAGATAGCGCCGTGGCAACCAACGCTCGAACCGTCCGGGTTTTCCCGTTCAGTCAGTTGCTGACGCATCTTGTGCTGCTCGTCGGCGCGTTCTGCATGCTCTATCCGCTGCTCTGGATGATCGGCAGCTCGTTCAAGCCCGACAGCGAGATCTTCACCGAGCTCAATCCGATCCCCAGAAGCCTCGATCTGACCAACTATATACGCGGCTGGGTGCTTGGCACCGGCACGTCATTCACGACCTTCTACTTCAATTCCTTTGTCGTCTGCGCTGGCGCCATCATCGGTAATCTCTTGTCATGTTCGCTCGCGGCCTACGCCTTCGCGCGGATCAGGTTCAGGCTGCGTGGCATGTGGTTCGCCATCATGCTGGGGACCCTGATGCTGCCTTTCCACGTGACCGTGGTGCCGCAGTACATCATCTTCAATTCCCTTGGCTGGACCAATACCTTCCTACCGCTTGTGGTGCCGAAGTTCTTTGCTGTCGACGCCTTCTTCATCTTCCTGATGGTTCAGTTCATTCGCGGAATTCCTATCGAACTCGAACAGGCGGCGATGGTCGACGGCTGCAACCGGTTTCAGATCTTCACCAAGATCATCATGCCCCTGCTCGGCCCGGCCCTCGTGACGACCACGATCTTCACCTTCATCTGGACCTACAACGACTTCTTCAGCCAGCTCCTCTACCTTTCGACAGAGAATCACTACACCGTTTCGCTCGGCCTGCGGTTGTTCCTCGATGCCTCTGGACAATCCGCCTGGGGGCCCATGTTCGCCATGACGACGCTTTCGCTGGTCCCCGTAATTCTGGTGTTCGCATTCTTCCAGCGTCGGCTGGTCGAAGGCATCGCCACGACCGGCCTCAAGGGTTGAGCTCATGACTGAACGCACCATCGCCATTCAGATCGGCGCGGTTTCCTTCATCGACGAGGGCGTGGGAAACGTCCTCGATACGGTTCAATCGCGCGCCGGGGTCAACACGCTGTGGCTCGCGACACCGACTTGGAACCGTGCCAGCGGCGGCCGTGCGGAACCGGGGCGCCCTTTTCCCGATCACGGCAAGGCGGAATACGAGCCCGACTGGCGCGGCGGCAACTATGCCAATATCCACCCTGAATACTACCGGGGCAGCGTCCTGGGCCCGGCCGGCCGCGCACCGGAATATTCCGACTGGGATATGCTCGAGGCCGTCATCGCCGAGGCTAGACCTCGCGGGCTCAAGAGCTTTGCCTATTTCGATGAAAGCAGCCACGCCCGCGAACTGCGCCGCCTGCCCGGCTTCCAGCACTGCCTCGAAGTCGACATCTGGAACAAGCCGGCGCGCCGCCCCTGCTTCAACAACCCCGACTATCGCAACTGGGTCCTCGCCATCGTCGAGGACTACATAAAGAGCTATGAACTGAATGGCCTCGCCTTCAGCTCGGCCCGTCCGGGCCCGCTGGACCGCCTGCTGCAAGAGCCGACTCGGCAGGGTCTCGGGTTGATCGTCTGCTACTGCCCGCACTGCAAGGCGCGAGCCGCCGAACGCGGCATCGACTGGCGCCGGGCGCAGGAAGGCCAGCGCAAGATGGTTCTCCTCAATGCCGCCGTATCCGAGGGCAACCGCCCGCCCGACGGGGTTCTAGCGAGCTTCTGGCGACTGCTGTTGACCTACCCCGAAATCCTTGCCTGGCAGTCGCTTTGGGCTGACGGCCAACATCAGCTTTATCGCGATATCTTCGGAACCGTCCGATCGTTCCGCCCCGACATGAAAGTCGGCTGGGACCTCCACCAGGGCATCGGCTTCAGCCCGTTCCAGCGCGCCGGCCAGAACTACGCCGACCTGAGCCACATCGCCGACTTCCTCAAGATCTCGACCTATCACGATGCCGGCGGTCCGCGTTTCGCGAGCTTCGTGCGAAACATCGCCAGCGCCGTATTCGGCGACGCCGATCCGACTGCTGTTTATCCCGTATTGCTGAAAATGCTCGGTCTCGACGAAGGCGCGCTCGATGAGCTGCCGCAGACCGGGCTGTCGGCAGACTATGTCCGCCGCGAGGTGGCACGCGCCGATGTCGGGCGCGAGGGCCGCAGCACCATCTGGGCCGGAATCGGCATCGACATCCCGGTCGGGGAACCTGACGCGCAGCCGGCAGCGGAGGTTTCGATCGGCGACACACCGATGATCGACGCCGACCTGACCGCCGGCCCAGGCCTAATCGAAACCACCCCGGCGCGCGTGAGCGCCGCGGTTCGCGCGGCCTTCGACGGAGGCGCCACCGGCATCGTGCTGGGCCGCAAATATTCGGAGATGCGGCTCGATAACCTCTCGGGCGTCAAGACCGCACTGGCCGACCTCTAGATCCAAGGAACCTGGCATGAAGAAGATCACCCTCGGTCGCACCGGACTGTCGGTCTCCCGCATCGCGCTCGGCGGCTATCCCTTTGGTGGCGTCAACCGTGCCAATGACTGGGATCCGTGGTCGGCCGCGGGCCGAGCCACCGCGATCGGGACCGTGAACTACGCGCTCGACAACGGTATCAACTACATAGACACGGCTCCAGCTTACGGCGAGGGCAACAGCGAACGTATCATCGGGGAGGTGATGAAGACCCGCCGCGCCGAAACGGTGCTGGCGACTAAGGTCCGCTGGGAAGGCATGGGCAAGCAGGCGACGATCGACAGCGTGCATGAAAGCCTCAAGCGGCTGAACACAGACCGGCTCGACATCGTTCAGTTTCACGGTGGCATGTTCACCGCCGAGCAATACCAACACATCGTCAAGGGTGGCCCGCTGGAGGGCCTGATGGAATTGAAGCAGAAGGGCGAGATCGGCTTCATCGGCCTGACCGCCGAGGAGCCATGGACGGCAATCCAGTTCCTCGCCCACCCCGAGATCGACGTCTACCAGGTTGCCTACAACTTCATCTACCAGCATGCCGCCAAGCACTTTCTCATCGACGGCGCCAAGGCAGAGGTCGGCATCGTCACGATGAGGACCATGACGTCGGGCATCTTTCAGCGCGCGGCTCGCACCCTCGCGCCGGAATGGCAGCCGGCACATGATCTATTCCAGGTCTGCCTCGAATTCGCGCTGTCGGACTCCCGCGTGCATGCTCCTATCGTCGGCATGCGCTGGCCGCATGAGGTCGACAAGAACATCGAATTGCTGGAACGGTTCACGCCTGCCTTCGACCTGGCGGCGCTGCCGCGGATGACCGCGGACGTCTACAAGGCGGAAGATTCCGAATGATCGTCGATGCGTACTCCCATACCGGCCTGCCCCGCTTCCAGACCGTCGCAGACTATAGACGCATCATGCGGCGAGAGGGTATCGGGAAGGCCGTGCTCAGTTCGTTCGACAGCTCGCCCGATCTCGCCGGCATTCACGCGGCGTTCACCGAGCAGCCGGAGATCTTTCGCGGTCTCGGCGTGCCGCTCGGCGAGGATCGCGCCGAGATCGCGGCAGGCGCCCGCGCCCAACTCGCCGCCGGCTTCACGGGCCTGCGCCTGACAGCCGGCGACGTGCTCGAACGGCCGTTCCTCCTCGACATCGTTGGCGAAGCGGGCGGCGTCGTGCTGGCGGTCGGCCGGCTGGCCGAGGCTGCCTGTGCGCGGGCCCTGTACGATGCCCTTCAGCGCCAAGAGGGCCTCACGGTGATCGGCGGCCACTTTGCCGGCGGCGGCGAACCGGACGAACTCGAGCAGGATCCTGTCGCCAGCCTCTTTGCCCATCCTCGCTTCGCCGTCGTGTTCTCGCGCCATGGCGGCTATCCGGCATCCCCCATCCGGCTGTGGGCGCGCTCGATCGTCGCCCGCACCGGCTGGTCACGGATCCTGTGGGGTGCAGAAGCGCCGCTGTTGTTCTGGCGTAACGAGACGATGCCGGCGGCGATGGCCTGGATCGACTTCCTCGAACCGACGGCGGATGAGCGCGCCGCCTTCTTGGGCGGCAATGCGGAGCGCATCTATTTCGCTCGCCCGCACCGGCCTGCGCCGCTCGCGCTGCCGTTCGACCCGTGGACCTATATCAACGAGGTTTCCGCCGGGCTTTGGGCCAACGGCCTGCCGGTGCGGCAGGAACTCGCCGGCCGGCTGGTCCAGGATTGGTTGGCTGCCGGTGGCGAGGGTACGCTCGGCGGGCACCTCGAAACCGTGTTGCAGCGGGCGCTGCCGGAATTGTCGCAATCGCGCGGGTGATAACCCGCGCCCCTGCCGCCAGGCCGCTAGTCGCGTCGCTTGCCTGACCGGTCGGTGCTGCGCCGCTTCATCACCTCCACGCCCATGTCGATCACGCGTTCGCCGACCGGTGCGCCGCCAAGCCGCCTGCGGATAGCGACGACCGCATCGAGGCCGTTTCGATAGCGGTGCGTGCGCCCGCTCGAGAGTGAGGGAAATGCCGATTCCATGTAGTCGTGGTCGTTGAACCCGGCGATGCCCATATCCTCCGGGACGCGGATGCCCTGGGCCTGGCATTCGAACAGCACGCCCAGCGCCAGGATGTCATTGTTGCAGAACACCGCATCGAGCCCGGGATTCGCCGCGATCGCCGCCCGGAACAATTCGCGGCCAACGCGTGGCGTCGCAAGTTCGAGCACCGGCCGGCCTGTGGGCGTCTCCGATGCATCGGCGAGTTTTGGCATGAAGCCAGGTGAAAACGAATGCTCGAGGCTGGGCTGCGGCAGGCCCGCGGCCGCCAAGGCATCCCGATACCCGTCGAGCCGCCCCGACGAACGACGGCTTACCCAGCCGGCAATGAAGCCGATCCGGCGATAGCCCTCCTCGATCAGGTGTTCGGTGACCTTGCGTCCGCCACCGTAATGGGAGAAGCCGATGATCTGGTCGATCGGATCGGCTGAGAGGTCCATGATCTGGATGACGGGGCATCCCGCATCTTCGAGCATCCGCCGCGCCTCGGGCGTCTGGTCGATGCCCGACACAATCATGCCCGCAGGCTTTTCACGGAGGAAGACCTTGATCAGCCGCTCCTCCTCGGCCTCGTCATAGCGGGTATTGCCGACTTGGACCGTCAACGGACTGCCGTCGACACCATCGTAAACGCCGCGCAATACATCGGTGAAAACCGTCTGCGAAAGGGACGGAATGAGAACCCCGACCACCGACGATCGCGTCGACGCCAAAGTCCGGGCGCTGAGATTGGGGACGTAGCCGAGCGCCTGCACCGCTTCATCGATGGTCTTGCGCAGCGTGTCGGATACGAGCGACGGATCGCTCAGCGCCCGCGACACGGTGATTGCGGCAACGCCGGCCCGCGCCGCCACGTCGGCGATGGTAGGACGCCCATCGCCGCGCCTTCGCCGGGCCGACAGGTCCGCTGAAGACTTCTTTCTCTGTGGCCGAATACTGTCCATGGGCCCACTGCAATTGGTACAAACTGGCCAATGGCGAGAAGCCGTCGATTGGCCTTCGGTCTCGATCCTTTTGACCCTATAGCGCGCGCTGCATCAAGAGCCGGTTTTCAGCCCTTTGCCGATCAAGTTCCAACGGTAAGCATTATGCTGGTCACTGCCGCGGAAAACTCCAACTTCAATCGGTCAAGTTCTCAGGGAGCAGATCACCGGAGCAGGACCATGCGGCGCAGCCGTTTCAGTGAAGAGCAGATCATCGGCGTCTTGAAGGAGCACGAGGCCCGGATGAAGCCGTCGGACCTCTGCCGGAAGCACGGGATCAGCGAGACGACCCTCTACAAGTGGAAGGCTAAGTTCGGCGGGATGACGGTTCCGTAGACTGGGCGTCTGCGCGCGCTCGAGGAAGGGAACCGGCGGCTGAAGGAGCTTTTGGCCGAGCAGAGGCTCGACAACGCCGTGCTGAAGGACCTCCTGGGAAAAACTGATCACGCCTGCAGCCCCGTTCGATGCCGTGCGGTGGGCGATCGCCGGCCTACGGCGAGCTGATCCGCAACACGCCGCTCCTGCTGCAGCTCTTCTTCTGGAGCGCGACGCTGCATGCGCTCCACTCGCCGCGCCAGGAACTGGTGCCGCTGCCAGGCGTCCTCCTGACCAATCGCGGCCTCTCTAGTACGGCTATCCACTTCGCGAGCGGGTTTGCCGGCGCGCTCGCCCTTGCGACTCCGCTCGCGGCGCTGCTGGCCGGCCTCGCCCTCCGGCGTCGCGGCTGGAGCCCACGCGTTGCCACCGGCATCGGCCTCGCGATCCTCCTGCTCGGCATCGCCGGCCTCGCGCTGCATGGCGACATCCGGGCCGACCTGCCGACGCTGAGGGGCTTCAACATTTCCGGCGGACTGTCGCTGACGCCGGAATTCTCGGCGCTCCTGATCGGTCTCTTCGTCAACGCCTCGGCCCTGATCGCCGAGATCGTGCGCAGCGGCATCCAATCGGTGCCCAAAGGCCAGTGGGAGGCGGGACGCGCCGTCGGCCTCGGCAATGGCCAGATCATGCGGCTGATCGTGCTGCCGCAGGCGCTGCGCGTCATCACGCCCCTGATGACGTTGAGCTATCTGAGCCTCACCAAGAATTCGAGCCTCGCCGTCGCGATCGGCTATCCCGACCTCGTCAACATCATCAACACCACCGCCAACCCGACCGGCCAGGCGCTGGAGGTCATCATGATCATGGTCGCGATCTATCTTCTCATCTGCGCCGCCGTCTCGCTCGCCATGAACCGATACAATGCACGGCAGGTGCTGAAAGGGCTGCAGCGATGACGCTCGTGCTGCCGGACACGAGCCGCCGGGGGCCATCAGCCTGGCAGCGCGGGATGAAAGGGCTGTTCGGCACGCCGCTCAACATCGCCATCACCCTCGCCTTCCTCCTCTTCTGTGCGACCGTGGTCTGGCCGTTCTTGCGCTGGGCGACGATCGACGCGGTCTGGACCGGAACGGCGAAGGACTGCGCGGTGCGATCGGGCGCCTGCTGGGCGTTTCTCGGCGAGAAGGCGCGCTTCATCACCTTCAGCATGTATCCGCGCGACTATGACTGGCAGGCCGCGAGTGCGACGGGGCTGATCGCCCTGCTGCTCGTCGCCACCGCGATCCCGCGCTTCTGGACGCGGCACCTGCCGCTCCTGTGGCTCGGCACGATCGCCCTCGCGGTCGCGATCCTCGCCGGGCTACCGAGCGGCCGCTTCGTCGGCACCGAGAAATGGGGCGGCTTCCCGCTGACGGTTCTCCTGTCGACGGTCGGCTTTGCCGGCGCCTTCCCGCTCGGCATCGCGCTGGAGCTGGGGCGGCGATCCAAGCTGCGCCTCGTCAGGCTGCTCTCGGTCGGCTTCATAGAGGCGCTGCGCGGCGTGCCACTCATTGCCGTGCTCTATGTTGCGACGCTGCTCTTCCCGTTGATGCTGCCGGCCGGCGCGTCGACCGACAAGCTGGCGCGGGCGCAGGTCGCCATCATCCTCTTCGTCTCCGCCTATATGGCCGAGATCGTCCGCGCCGGACTGCAGGCCGTGCCGTCGGACAGTCCGAAGCCGCCCGGTTGCTCGGCCTCTCCTGGTGGGCGACGACGCGGCTCGTGCTGTTGCCGCAGGCGCTGCGCGCCGTCATCCCCGCCTTCGTCAACCTTGCGATCGGCCTGTTCCTCGACACGACGCTTGTCATCGTCATCGGCCTTTTTGACTTCCTCAACACCGCCCGCGTCGCTGCGACCGACCCGAACTGGATCGGCTTCTACAATGAAGCCTACGCCTTCGCCGCGACGGTTTATTTCACGCTCGCCTTCGCCGCCTCGCGCTACAGCCTGTGGCTCGAAGGATTTCTGCGCGGCGGCAGATAGCAAGGCATCAGGGAACCGTTTTCGAAACGCCTGCTCGCAGTATCGAAAGAAAGATATCCGGGCCACAGCACTCCCCTAGGGGACGCGTCTCCATCAAGGCGTTTGCGCCAATGGTGTTTGGTGCGGACGACGGGGCTCGAACCCGTACTCTCAATGAGAAGCAGATTTTCTTGCCACTTCGACTTTCGCCGCCGCCATCTGGCGTTCGTGGTCTGGACTGTCCCTTCACCGTGGCCCAAAGGCTTTAGGTGCCGCCCGTCCAGTCTCTACACCTTCCCCCAGCGGGGCTTGGCTCGGGATCGGCTTAGGGCTCCTGCCCGTTAGCGTTCCCCGACTTTGAGCGGTTCTACTCTACGGATTTCCCCGCAGGCACTCCAATTTCAAAAGTCTGCTGCGTCTACCGATTTCGCCACGTCCGCTTATCGCCGCCGATTCTATCCTAAGCGCGCTGCTTCTATCCTAAGCGCGCTGCACCTATGATGCACCTAGGAACGGATCTGGCTATCCCAACCTCCGACTGCGCGCATGAGGAGCGCGTTGAAAAACAAGAGCTTCTAGACGCGCCGACTTGTTTGCCCGATGGCAGAGGAAGGGCTTTTTAAGTCCCTTGCGTCTACCAGTTTCGCCACGCCCGCGCCGGCGGAGTTCTGTCATTTTGTGCGGCTGTGCGATAGTCCGGCAAGACGGCGAAAACGCCTCCATCACAAATTTCGGCTTCCATTGCTTTCTTCGGCTGCTAGGAAGGGCCGTGCAGTGAATCGTGGCACCACGACGGCTCGCTCACCTTTGATACCTCTGGACCCGAGCCGCCAGGACTCCGCTTGCCATGAACGAATCCCCTGCCACGCCCATCTCCCACCGCCAGTCCCTCCCCCTCGAACCGTTCGAGATCCTGTCGCGCGCACGCGCCATGGGCCGTACGCTGGTCGGCGTCCGCGCGCCCGGCGCGCTGCTCGAGCGGATCGGCATCTTCGATGGTCTGAGACTGGAGGACGGCTTGCTCGTGGCCGAGAATGCCGCCGCCCGCACCGTCATTGACCCGTCCGTCATCGCCGCCATCGTCGCCGATGTCAGCGAAACGCCGCATGACACCGTACTGACCTATGTCGATTTCCTCGATGCGGACGGTGTATCGGTGATCAAGGTCACGGCGCTGGAAGGGCCGGAGAAATTCGACGCCGCGCTCGAAGGCCTCGCCCGCGCTCCGCTGCCCTATGTGCCACCGCTGCCCCGCACGACTGTTCCTGTCGACGCCGCGGATATCGGCGGTGTTCCGCTCGTGGCGGCGAGCGCCAGCGCTGCGAGCGTGACGCTCAGCGTTCGCCGGTCGGGCGCCGAACAGTCATGGACCGGACCGCTTGAAGCGATCAAGTTCGGCCATTCCTATGTCAACGTGATCCAAGCCGACGTCCATCTGCATCTTGCCGCACGCGCGGTCGCAGCCTGGAATCGCGGAGTGGCGGGCGAGACTGTGACGTTCAGCGCGACCGACGGGGCCGGTCAGCCGATCGGCCTCACGGTGAGCGGTCCCCGCAATGCCTTCGAGGCGATGGCGGAGACCGTCTGACACCGGATGGCGCCGTTCAGTTCTCGTCGTTTTCCTTGCGGATATCGGCGATGAACTCTTCGGCGCCCTTCTTCACTTCGCGGACATGGTCGCCGGCATCCTTAAGGAAGCGGTCGAGCTCGAGGCGCAGGCCCGAAGCGGACGGCTTCTCGACGGTGTCGGCATAGGCGATCATGCGTGCCGTCACGGCGAGATCGAGCAGCAGCGCCACGAGAAGCCCGTCGTCCAGTTCCTGTTCGTCGGCATAGTCCGAGATAATCTCGAACAGGGCGCCGCGGTGCTCCTCATATTCCTCAGCGAAAGCCTCGAACTCGGCGTCTTCAGTCGGCTCGGTCATCGTTTCATCTCCTCAGCCGACGATCGGCGGTTGAAAGGTCAGCCCCATATCCCAGGGGAAGTAGATCCACGTATCCTGTGACACTTCGGTGATGAACGTGTCGACCTCGGGGCGGCCAAGCGGCTTGGCATAGAGCGTCGCGTAATGCGCCTTCGGCAGCATCTCGCGAACGAGGCGCGCCGTCTTGCCGGTATCGACCAGGTCATCGATCACCAGAATGCCCGCGCCTGCGCCGCCAGCGAGGTCGATCACCGCCTGGCTGACTGGCTTCAGGACCTTGAGCGAGCCCTGTTCCTGGTAGTCGTGATAGGACGCGACACACACCGTCTCGACGATGCGGATGCCGAGTTCGCGCGCGACCACCGCCGCCGGAACCAGGCCACCACGGGTGACGCAGACGATCGCCTCCCATTTCTTGTCGCCCGAAAGGCGCCAGGTCAGCGCGCGCGCGTCCCGATGAAACTGGTCCCACGAGACCGGAAAGGCCTTGTCGCTTCGCGCATCCGCCATGGCTTTTTATCCCCGTATCTTGATTTCGCCCCAGCCATGGAATGCCATGCGCCAGCATGCAATCTGCCAGAACTTGCGCTCCACAGGAAAGCACACTGTTCCGCCGTCATCGCCGGACTTGTCCCGACAATGCAGCCATTGGCTCGGCCGCGTGCCGCCGCAGGCAGCCTAGCGCGGCTGCACGAGCAATCCGGCGATCAGCCCCTCGACGGCGCGGACCGCGAGATCGAGCCTTGCCTGCTCCCGCGAGCGCAGCACGATGTCGGTCGCGAAGCCCCCGTCGAGCATTTTCGGATAGCTGCCGATCGAGACATCCGGAAAATCCTTCTGGATGGCACCGAGGCCAGCCGCGATCCGCCCCTCGCCCATCGAGGCGGGAACGGTGGCCGACAGCATCTTGGCGCCGGTCGGGATCGTCGCGGTCACGGCGTCGAGCATCGCCTGCATGATGACCGGGACGCCGGCCATCACATGGACATTGCGGATGGTGAAGCCCGGCGCCTTCGAGACGGGATTATCGATCAGGTCGGCGCCGGCCGGAATGCGGGCCATGCGCATCCGCGCCTCGTTGATATTGGCCTCGCCATAATGCGTCGTCAGGATGGCCACGGCGCGCGGATCGTGATCGATCGTGACGTCGAACGCCTTCGCCATGGCGTCGGCCGTGATGTCGTCATGCGTCGGCCCAATGCCGCCGGTCGAGAAGACGTGATCATAGCGGTCCGAAAGCGCACGCACAGCCGCGATGATGTCGTCCTCGACATCCGGCACGACGCGGACCTCGCGGACATCGATGCCGATCGCCGTACAATATTCGGCGATATAGCCGATATTCTTGTCCTTGGTCCGGCCTGAAAGAATCTCGTCGCCGATCACCAGGATCGCCGCGGTGACGATCCTGTGCGCCGTCTCGCTGCCGCCTGCCGTCATGTCCGCCGTCTCCTGATGCTGATCCGCGCCGAGATGTAGCCGCTCAGCGCGCGCCGCTCAACGCCGCCGCGACGTCAAAACCCTTGTATCTCGCTGCCCGATGCGCCAGATCGTTGCCATCCTCGTCAGCAACAGGCTTGTTCCGGAAGCAGAGGAATGCTGTGCTTCGGAACGAGGGAGCGTTTCCATGGTCACTTATGTCGATGCCGATGCCGCCCCATTGAAGAACAACGGCCAGATCCGCCTCTATGGGCCCCAGGCGTTTGAAGCCATGCATCGCGCCGGGCAACTCGCCGCGGCCTGCCTCGACGGCCTGGCCGATATCGTGCGGCCGGGCGTGCCGACCGACACCATCGACCGTTATGTCTATGAATTCGGCGCCGACCATGGCGCCCTGCCGGCGACACTCGGCTATCGCGGCTATACGAAATCGACCTGCACCTCGATCAATCATGTCGTCTGCCACGGCATTCCCGATGCGAAGCCGCTGCGCGACGGCGATATCGTCAATGTCGACGTCACCTTCATCCTCGACGGCTGGTATGGCGATTCGAGCCGCATGTATCCCGTGGGCAATGTGAAGCGCGCGGCCGAGCGGCTCGTCGAGGTGACTTACGAATCGCTGATGCGCGGCATTGCCGCCGTGAAGCCCGGTGCCACCACTGGCGACATTGGCTATGCGATCCAGTCCTTTGCCGAAGGCGAACGCTGCAGCGTAGTGCGCGATTTCTGCGGTCACGGCGTCGGCCGCCTCTTCCACGATTCGCCGAATATCCTGCATTACGGCAATCCAGGCGAAGGCATCGAGTTGCGCCCCGGTATGATCTTCACCATCGAGCCGATGATCAATCTCGGTCGTCCCCATGTGAAAGTCCTCTCGGATGGCTGGACTGCCGTCACGCGCGACCGTTCGCTGTCCGCCCAGTTCGAGCACACCGTCGGCGTGACCGAGACTGGCTGCGAAATCTTCACCCTTTCGCCGCGCGGCTATACCTGCCCGCCCTACCCGACCGGCGCATGAGCGGATTCGAAGACGGGGCGGACGCACCGCCGCACTTTCTCGGCCATCGCGAGCGGTTGAAGGCGCGGTTCCGCGACAGTGGAGCCGACGCCCTCGCCGACTATGAACTGCTGGAGCTGATCCTGTTCGCCGCAGTGCCGCGTCGCGATACCAAGCCGATTGCCAAGGCCCTGATCACTCGCTTTGGCACCTTCTCCGAAGTGCTGGCCTCGCCCGAGGCGCGGCTGATGGAGGTGCCGGGCGTCGGCGCCTCGGTCGCGCTGCATCTCAAGGTCGTTCATGCCGCCGCCAAGCGGCTGGCACTCGGCGCCGTTCGCGAACGGCCCCTGCTCGGCTCATGGAGCGCGGTCATCGAATATTGCCGGGTGGCGATGGCCTATGAGGAAAAGGAGCAGTTCCGCATCCTGTTCCTCGACAAGAAAAACGCGCTCATTGCCGATGAAGTTCAGCAGACCGGCACGGTCGATCACACGCCGGTCTATCCGCGCGAGGTGGTGAAGCGGGCGCTCGAACTCTCCGCCACCGCGATCGTGCTCGTCCATAACCATCCGTCCGGCGATCCGACCCCCTCGCGCGCCGACATCCAGATGACGAAGACCATTGTGGACATCGCCGCCCCGCTCGGCATCGCTGTACACGACCATCTCATCATCGGCCGCAACGGCACCGTCAGCTTCAAGGGGCTGAAGCTGATCTGATCCCTCTGAAGCATCTATTGGCGCAAATCCCGATCAAGATGGAGATCCTTCGATGACCGATGCGGCTTCGCCGGGCGAGATCGACGCAAAGACCTTCTGGCGCACGCTTGGCCAACGGGCGACCGGGATGACCGTCGTGACATCGGACAGCGATGACGGCCCAACCGGCTTTCTCGGTCTGTCCGCCAGCCATGTGACGGCAAATCCCCCGACGATGCTCGTCTCGATCGACCGCAAGACCCACGCGCTGGCCGGTGTGCTCGCCCGCCGCCACTTCGCGATCAACTATCTGCCGGCAGAAGCCGGCGCGCTCGCCGATGCCTTCGCCGGCCGAAGCGAGCTTTCCGGCGCCGCGCGCTTCGCACCGGAGCAATGGATGACGCTTTCCAGCGGGGCGCCGATCCTCAAATCCGCGCTCGGCGCCTTTGATTGCGCGGTGACCGACATCATCGAGCACGGCGATATCTCGATCGTCATCGGCCGGGTCCTCGCGGTTCACATCGGTGCGGACAGCGAGCCCCTCATCTTTTTCCGTGGCAAGAGCTGGCGAGGTGTCGGCGAGCCCGCTTGACCCCGCTGTCAAGGATCCCCCGGGCCGATCGCGCTCGCAAAGCGATCTGCGTCACACGCTGTCGCAAAATGGCTACCTGGATATCCGCTTGACCGGCGAAGTTGCGCCGAACACGGGCGCGGCAGAGCCTGCCGTACCGTCCGGTCAGGGGGAATTTCGGAATGCAACGATCCGCACTAAGGACATCCGTATCGTCACGCCAGCCGAGCCGGCCGCCCCGTCGCGGCTGGCAGGCCGCAACGCTTGCGGTGGCCGCCACCCTGGTGGCCGCCACACCGTCGCATGCCACGTCGATGACGCCTGCGGTGAGCAAGGACGAAGCGAGCGCAATCGCGGTCGACGCGTATCTCTATCTCTACCCGCTCATCACCATGGATCTGACGCGCCGGCAGCTCATCAATATGCCGGCCGATTCGGGTATCGGCGGACCGGCAAACGCCTTCGCCAATATTCTGGCGTTTCCAGCAGCGGATATGCGCACTGTGGTGCGGCCCAATTTCGATACGCTCTATTCGAGCGGCTGGCTCGACCTGACGAAGGAGCCAGTCGTCGTGACGACGCCGGATACCGGCGGGCGCTATTACCTCCTGCCTATGCTCGACATGTGGAGCGATGTGTTCGCAGCGCCCGGCTGGCGCACCACCGGGACGGCGGAGGGCCACTTCCTTGTTACCCCACCCGGCTGGCGTCCGGAACTCAAGGAAGGCTGGCAAGCGGCCCTGAACCTGCCGGCGGACACCCAGCGCATCGAAGCGCCAACGCCGAATGTCTGGATCATCGGCCGAACCAAGACGGATGGGCCGGCCGATTATGATGCCGTTCACAAGATCCAGGCGGGCTATCGTATCACGCCGATCTCCGCCTGGGGCAAGGATGCCGGGCCTTCGGCGCCGTTCAAGCCCGATCCGTCCATCGACATGAAGACCCCGCCGAAGCTGCAGGTCGATACCATGCCGGCGGCTGCTTATTTCGCCTATGGCGCGAGCCTGATGGGCGAGAATCCGCCGCATATCACCGACCAGCCGATCCTCGCGCAGATGCGGCGCATCGGCATCGAGCCCGGCAAGCCGTTCGATGCCTCGCAGCTTTCCGCCGATACCAAAGCAGCGATCGAAGCCGCCCCGTCCGGCGCGCAGGCGCTGATGAAGTGGAAGGTGCCGACGCTGGCGCGGATCGCCAATGGATGGTCGCTGAACACCGACACGATGGGCGTCTATGGCAACTACTATCTGAAGCGGGCCATCGTCGCGCAGCTCGGTCTCGGCGCCAATCTGCCCGAGGACGCGATCTATCCGATGAACCTGGCCGATGCCGAGGGCCAGCCGCTCACCGGCGCGCATGATTATGTCATCCATTTCGAAAAGGGCGCGCTGCCGCCCGTCGATGCGTTCTGGTCGATCACGCTCTATGACGGCGAGGGCTTCCAGGTTGCAAATCCACTCAACCGCTTCGCGGTCTCGAGCTGGATGCCCTTCGTCACGAATCCTGATGGATCACTCGACCTCACCATTGGTCCGGACTCGCCCGGCAGCGCGACGGAAGCCAACTGGTTGCCGGCCCCGAAGGGACCGTTCAACCTGACCATGCGGCTCTATGCGCCGAAATCAGACGCTCTCACCGGCAAGTGGGTGCCACCGGTCGTGCGGCGCGCCGCCGCGCTGGCGCCGATCGGCGCGCAGTAAAAGACGTCGCCTTCAACAATACCGGTCCCGCCGGAGCCAAGGCTGCGGCGGGACCGCGCTCGATTGACGTCGCCCTGTTCGCCGTTCACTGGACCGGGACAGGTTCAGTCGTCCGAACGCCTCTGAAGAACGGACTATTGGACAGGGGGTCAAGGCAGCTCGCGTCCCAGTCCTTGGTGGCGTCAGGCAATGTCGACGTCGAGCAGAGAGTCGAGGTGGGGATTTCCTCCGGCGGCCCCTTGGGCCCTCGCAGCATGTCGCCCTCGTCCATCACGCCGTTAAGCAGGAATAGCCAAGCGAGCGTGAGCGACATGTTCTGGCCGGGAAACCACTTCTCGAAGAGCGCTCTAGCCCCGGAGCGATGCGAGAACAGCTCATAGACCCGCCTCTGCACGAAGGCGACGAGTTCCGTGTCGTGCCGCGAGACGAGCAGCGCATAGGGCTCATAGGTATATGTCTTTCCGGCCGGCTGGACCCCGGGGCAGTCGCCGCCCCGCGCACGCCGCTCGGCCTCCTTTCCCTGGATGATCTCGAGATCGCCGGCATAGATCTTGTCCCGCGCTGCCCCTTCGCAGAACCAGGCGATGAGGTCATCGTGGCTTGGCTTCGGGCAAAGAACGTAGGACTGCGAAATTTCCGACACCGCCCTCAGGGACTGCGTCGGCTTCTGGACTGGTACGCCGCTGCCGGCGCCATCCGGGACAGGTTCTGGTTCGACACAGGCTGACGGCGTCCCTCTGGCGCAGCCCGCCGGCTTGTTGGCTGTACCCACCTTCAGGACGTCGGCCGTGCATATTTCCCAAGCGACGCGCTCGGCCGTGGATGAGGCAAGATAGCCGATCTGGACGGGATCACTGTTATACTGTCGCGCCGAGCGATAGAGATACGAGACGCCGGACACGAAGATGATGGGCGAGAAGATGCCGGCGTTCATGCGCTCGCTGTCGCCGAGCCAAAGCGTCGTCGCATCGCAGAGAACGTCGATCTTGTCGTCCGCGCCGCCATTCGCGATCATCTTGTCGTGCGATGGATCATTCGGTCCGCGAAGCCTTTTGAACCGGCTCTGCGGCTGGTCGATCACACGCTGCTCGATCTGCCACGGACTGTTTTCGAAGATCTGGTAACAGAGCTCGGCGACGTAGCCGAGATAGGGCTGCGGCGTGTCCTTCCTCTGCCCGGCCGGTTGGAACGAGAATGGTGGAATGTCGGATCGAAAGCCCAGCACGATCGTCGGCATCGCCGATTTGGCGGCATCGGCACGGGCGGGTGTCGCCAACCCGAAGACGAGGCCGCTGGCAACCACGGCCAGCGCGAGAACGCCAGCTTGAGCGGCCGCTTTGGCGGCCTTGGAGGAGGTCTGTCTCCTGATCTCATAGCGTTGCTGCGAACGACGATGCTGCCTTGTGAGCCCGATCACAGAGATGAAGACCGACGCCGAGATGACCAGGAGGTCCAGCGTCGAATAATAGGCGAAGCAGGTCTCGAGATTGTCGCGTCCCGCCCACCACATGCTCCACAGCGACAGCTCGAACGGCTCGTTGTGCCCGTCGATGAGACGCCGACACGGGATGGCCGCCGAGGTGCTCGCGACGAAGCTGAGATAGACGAGCGTGACTATCCCGGCTGTCGCCGCGATCCACAGGCGTCGGCGCGCAAAGGACTTGTCCGGATAGCGCAGGACAATGTTGATGCCGAGATAGCAGATGCCAGACACGGGCGCGAGCACGACATAGAAAAACAGGGTTCCCATATAGCGTTCCGACCCGAGCAGAGACTGCGTCATCTGCTCGATATTGCGGCTGGCCAGGGCCGTCTTCAGGATCGCGAAGAGCATCATGCCGCCAGCGGAAATGGCCAACGCCGCCAGCAATCCCGCGATATCACGCCACAGAACCGTGGTTTCAAGCATTCCCTCACGCGAAAACCGGCCATCTGTGACTTCGGCCAGCGTCGCGATTGTGGTCGCCGGCAACCAGACCAGGATGAACAGCTTGATCGTTTCCGCAGCCGCAATCAGCGTGAGATTGGATACCGAAAGCGGCACTCGAAAAATGGGCGGATGCCACTGGATCCATACGAAGATGAAGTAGACGGTGAAGATGACGGCCAGCATGTAGAGCGGAAAGCCCGTCGCCGGATTGTTATCCTCTTCCCGAAAGCGGCTGATGATCGTTTCCCTGAGATCGTCCTTCAAGTTCGCGAATTTGGACCCATAATCGACATAGATCGCCATGATGATGGCAAACTCGTCGCGGATGCGTTCAAGGACAACACAGGTATCGAGCAGTAATTTTTCATCATTCTTGCTCGTCGAGGCGCTATCGCTGCTGTCGCCTGTCCTTTGACTGGAATTGATCAGGCTGTCGAACAGCGCGAGCGCATCCTCCGCTTCGTCTCGCACCTCTCTTTCATATTCGTCGAGTTTTCGTCTGATATCCGGGTCGGACCACTGGAGATTTTCCTTGTAGGACCAGACGACAACCGCATGGAGGTTCTTGCTGAGCGTAATATAGCTCGCAAGCTTTGGTCCCAGGGTCTTCCTCACCCAGGCCGGATAGCTGGCGAGCGCCGTGACATCCTCGACGGGATTGCCATCGATCAGCGTCTTGATCCTGGTTGCCTTTTCCCGCAGGCGCGTCGGAATGCCGACGATTTCATGCGCGAACCGGCGCAGTATGTTTTCAGCTGGAATGAGTGGATTGAGCAGCGGCGCCAGGCCGCCGATGCCGGCAGCCAGAAGCAGAGGCCAGCGCCAGGACGTGAATTCGACCGAGCCGACGCTGACCTGAAGACCGGACACATTGATCTGCGAGGCCAGTTGGAAAATCACGCGGCCAAAGAACGACAGCATCGCGTAAATGAAGATGAGCAGGATGCAATAGATGACATAAGCCCGCCGGAGGGACTCGCTGTCCTTCAAATTCCAGATCTTGAGCTTCTTGAAATCGCGGAACGCGTCGGTATTGACGTCATAGCTGGGCTCGGCAAAGCGTTTCCATGCAAAAGCACAGATGAGGACCACACCCGCCAGAAAGGCGACGACGAACTCCCAGGAAACGGCTATTCCGACAAAGGGAAAGTCCCGTTGTGCTTCCGGGGTCAGTGAGGCGTACTGCCAAAGTGTCGTCGGGACGCTGTCCGGCCAATAGGCAGAGTTTGTGTCCACTTCCACCCCCTACGCAACGCAACATCACACCCGGGCACCATCATTGAAGGCAATGTCAGGCGGTCCGGCCGCGCGGTCTTCCACGACCGCTGCCCGGCGTTTCACCGGCCAGATGAACGGCACCGGGCCCTGCGATGGCGAACAGGCCTCGATCGATCCCGATCTCAACTTTGTCGACCGTCGAATGCGGACAGCAAAACGCAGCATTGCGGAGCGGCGCGCAGGCTCTGACGCAGCTATCGTTCAGGCTTCAGCGGCAGTGGCTCAGGCTAGCACTTCTGCTGTTGAGGATTGCATGGATCAGCCAGCGCGCTTTGATTTCCGAGCGACACGGGCGTGAGCAACAGCGCGAGAACTGCGAGGGCAAGCAAATACTTCATGATACGACCTCCGACATTCGACGTCAGGTCTGTGGAAGCATGCTATTGACATCGGCAGCAACTTATACCCCCTGGACGCGCCACGCAACTGCCACAATTGTGGCAGTCGACAGTTCGATGGCGGCCTGATTCTTCGGATTTCCGCGGGGTGTTCCGTCTATGTTTTGTCGTTACGCGCGAGCTCCCTCAGCCGCTCGCCGAGATAGCTGCCAGCCGTATAGCGCTCCGACAGCACGACGTCAGGCCGGGGCTGCAGGAACAGCGGGATCGACACGCGCGACTTGAAGCGCGAGTCGCCAGCCGGGTTGACGACGCGATGCGTCGTCGACGCATAGTAGCCGCCCGACGCCTCCTGCAGCATGTCTCCGACATTGATGACCAGCATACCGAAATCGAACGGCACGTCGACCCATTCGCCTTCGCCATTGAGGATCTGCAGCCCGCGCTCGTTGGCGGCCGGCAGGATCGTCAGGAGATTGATGTCCTCATGCGCCGCGGCGCGGATCGCGTCGGGATCCTCCTCGCCGGTCAGCGGCGGGTAGCGAAGAATGCGGAACAGCGTCCCCTCGCTACCGCGCATCATTTCAGGCAAAGGAACCGAGAATTTCGCCTTGACCTCGGCCGGCGTGTTGTCGTCGACCCAGGTCAGCAATTCCTCCGCGAGATCATGCGCCAGGCCGAAATAGCGCCGCGCCGCATCGGAGACCTCATCAGGGTAACGGCCCCACGAATAGAGGTGGAAATACTCCTTGAGGTCGCGCTTCTTGCCGCCCTTCGCCGTTTCAGCCTTGGCCGGCGGGAAGAAACCGTCATGCTTCTCGCCGACGAGATATTTGTGCTTGGCCTCGCTGTCGAAGAAATCAAGCCATTCGGAATAGATCTGTTCGACAAGCGGCTGTGGGATTGGGTGGTTGGTGAGGACGCCGAAGCCGGTCCGGCGCAGCGACTCGGCGAACAGCGCCGGTGCATTCGGATCACGATAATCGACGACGATGATGCCGCTTTCATGCGGCACCGCATCCCGCCTCGCATCGAACGCAGTCATGATAATCCCTCTCTGTTTTTGGCCGCGGCAAGCGCCGCTGCTTTGTCGGCATCATGAACCCGAAGCCGCGAGTGAGGCAATCCAGTTGCGCTGCGGCGGTCGCTCTCTGCCTAATTTCACGGCAGATGCTGCCTTCTGTGCCGCGTCATCCCGACATCATCACGACGTCCGATTGGCACTAGCCAAGAGTGAGCGCGTTATGTGCAATATCGTGAGACGAATTCGCGAGGATCAAACCGGACGAACAGAAGGCACGGCCGTTGGCACAGTGCTTGCCGGATTGATCGGGAACGCAGGGGAGTAAGGGCGGGAATGGGCGTTGCCTTCGACGAGATGGGCGCAAGCGGTGATGGCTGCCGGCCGGGCTATGAAGTCCTGAAGCGCTGGCTGGAATCGACTCCACCCGATCTTCTGGTGACGCGGCGCGCGGAGGCGGAGCTGCTGTTCCGCCGCATCGGCATCACCTTCAACGTTTATGGCGATGATGCGGGTGAGGAGCGGCTCATCCCGTTCGACATCATCCCGCGCATCCTGACCAAGCCGGAATGGAACATTCTCGCGCGCGGGCTCGAGCAGAGGACCAAGGCACTCAACGCTTTCCTCGCCGACATCTATTCGAAGGGCGAGATCCTGCGCGCCGGCCATGTGCCGGACGACCTTATCTACCGCAATCCCTACTACCGGCCCGAAATGGCCGGGCTGAAGTTAGCGCATGACATCTATGTGATGATCGCCGGCATCGACATCGTCCGCGTCGATCCCGAGACGTTCTATGTCCTCGAGGACAATGCCCGTACGCCCTCCGGCGTCTCCTACATGCTGGAGAACCGCGAGGTCATGATGCGTCTGTTCCCGGATCTCTTCGCCGAGCAGCGGATCGCCCCGGTCGAGAATTATCCCGACGCCCTGCTGGCGACGCTGAAGTCCGTCGCCCCGCGCTCGGCCTCGTCGGATCCGACCGTCGCCCTGCTGACGCCGGGCCCCTATAACAGCGCCTTCTACGAGCACTCCTTCCTCGCCGACAAGCTCGGCATCGAATTGGTCGAGGGCCGCGACCTGCAGGTGCGCGACAATGTCGTCTATATGCGCACGACCGAAGGGCCGAAGCGTGTCGACGTTCTCTATCGCCGCCTCGACGATGATTTCCTCGATCCCCTGACCTTCCGCCCGGACTCGGCGCTCGGTGTGCCCGGACTGATGAACGCCTATCGCGCCGGCAATATCACGCTGTCGAATGCGGTCGGCACAGGCGTCGCCGACGACAAGGCCGTCTATTCCTACATGCCGGAGATCGTCCGCTTCTATCTCGGCGAAGAGCCGATCCTGAAGAACGTCCCAACCTGGCGTTGCCGCGAGCCCGACGCGCTCAAATATGTGCTCGACCATCTTCCCGAGATGGTGGTGAAGGAAGTCGCCGGCTCAGGCGGCTATGGCATGCTCATCGGCCCTGCCGCCGACAAGAAGACGATCGCCGACTTCGCCGCCAAGCTGAAGGCCAATCCCGACGATTTCATCGCTCAGCCAACTCTGGCTCTGTCGACCTCGCCCACCTTCGTCGAGTCCGGCATCGCGCCGCGCCATGTCGATCTCCGCCCCTTCGTCCTTTCGGGCGGCGACAAGGTGCGGATCGTACCCGGCGGGCTCACGCGCGTTGCGCTCAAGGAAGGCTCGCTCGTCGTGAATTCGAGCCAGGGCGGCGGCACCAAGGACACATGGGTGCTCGATGCGTGAGGAACAGGCCATCCTCGCTCCGGCCGCCTCCCTTCGGGAGAAGCGGCGCTGTTCTCGAAATTCGTTCGCGTTCCAAGGTCTGACGCCCTCGCCCGCCTGCATGTCGTGGCGGGGCGGGGACCTTTGCATCCGGAGTTTCCGCCCGTGCTGAGCCGTACCGCCGACAATCTGTTCTGGCTCGCCCGTTATGTGGAGCGCGCCGAAAACACCGCGCGCATCGTCGATGCAGCCAATCGGCTGGCAGCGATGCCGATCGCCTATGCCGGCGAATCGAATGAATGGGAATCGGCCGTCGCCGCGACCGGAACGCTCGGCCTGTTCAAGTCGCTCGGCAAGGAGGCAACGGCGGAGAACGTCGTCGAATTCCTCGCTCTTTCACCGGAAAACCCGTCCTCAATCCGTTCCTGCCTCGAACGCGCCCGCGTCAACGCCCGCACGGTCCGCACCGCGCTGACTGGCGAGATGTGGGAGGCGATCAACGGCGCCTGGCTTGGCCTCCGCGATTTCGACCGCCTCGCCGGCGACCGCCTGAAGCTCAATGCCTTCCTGACCTATGTGAAAGAGGCATCGCTCCGCTTCGACGGCTCGGCCTATCGGACGATGCTCCGCAACGACGCCTTCTTCTTCTCGGGTCTCGGCAGCTTCATCGAGCGCGCCGACAACACCGCGCGCATCCTCGACGTCAAATATCACCTGCTGCTGCCCGAGCATGAGAGCGTCGGCGGCGGTCTCGACTTCTTCCAGTGGTCGTCGATCCTGCGCTCGGTCTCGGCCAACACGGCCTATCACTGGGTCTATCGCGAGAGCGTCAAGCCGTGGCTCGTCGCCGACCTCCTGGTTCTGAACGAGCAGCTGCCGCGTTCGCTTTCCGCCTGCTATGCGCGGATCTGCGAGTTCCTCGACGAGCTTTCGCTCGCCTATGGCCGCCAAGGGCCGGCCCAGCGCGTCGCGCGCTCGACTCGCAACCGGCTGCAGAATGCGACGCTGGAGGAGGTGTTCCAGGGTGGGCTGCACGAGTTCCTGACCGAGCTGATCGGCGAGAACACGCGTCTCGGCCAGGCCATCACCGATCAGTATCTCGCCTGAGGATCCTGACATGCGCCTCAGGATCGTTCACGAAACTGTCTATGCCTTCGATCCGCCGACCACCGGCGCGATCCAGACCCTGCGCCTGACGCCGCGCGGCCATGACGGCCAGTTCGTCGTCAACTGGCGTATCGAGGTCGATCACGACTGCCGCCTCGCCGGCGTCCTCGATCCCTTCGGCAATATGGTCCAGTCCTTCACCACCGAGGGCAAGCTCGACGGGCTCACCATCACCGCGCTCGGCGAAGTGGAAACGCATGACATGGCCGGCATGGTGCGCGGACAGTCGGAACGCTTCCCCATCGCCGTGTTCCTGCGCGACACGCCGTTGACGCAGTCGGACGCCGCGATCCGCTCGTTCGCACAGGTGATCGACGCCGCCGCGCCCAGCGATCCCTTGTCGCGCATGCACGCGCTGATGGACGGCCTGCATGACGAGATCGTGCCGGGCGAGGCCTCGGACGAGGGGGCGATCGCGACTTTCGCCGCCAAGACGGGCGATCCCCGCGCCATGGCGCATGTCTTCATCGCCGCCGCGCGCCATCTTGGCATTCCCGCGCGCTATGCGAGCGGCTATCTCTATCATCCGGATGCGACCGAACCGGCACAGGCCGAGCACGGCTGGGCCGAAGCGTTCATCGAAGGCGTCGGCTGGATCGGCTTCGACCCCTCGACCAATCTCTGCCCGACTGATTCGTATGTCCGCCTTGCGATCGGCCTCGATCGGGTCGCCGCGGCGCCCGTGCGCGGCGCCGCCTATGGCGATTGGAGCGCGGTTCCCAAGGTCTCGATCCGCGTTTCCGAAGCCGGTGCGTCAAAGTAGCGGTGATGTCGGCGCCATAGCGCTTGCGACTCGTGCCGTGAGTGTCGACAATCCGGCGCCCCGGACGGAGACGATATGCGGCCATGACCTATTGCGTTGGAATTCTCGTGCGCGAGGGTCTCGTCATGATCGCCGACACCCGGACGAATGCCGGGCTCGACAACATCGCGACCTTCCGCAAACTGCACCTCTTCCAGAAGGAAGGTGACCGCGTCGTCGCGATCGCCACGGCCGGCAATCTCGCCGTCAGCCAGTCGGTGCTCAACCTGCTCAGCGAGGGCATCAAGAACCCCGAGACCGGCGAGATCGAAACCATCTATTCGATCCCGAGCATGTTCAAGGTGGCGCAGTTCATCGGCCGCGCCATTCGCGAGGTCTATCGCATCCACGGCAAGTCGATGGAGCAACAGGCGGCGAGCTTCGACGTCACCATGCTGCTCGGCGGTCAGGTGAAGGGCGGTCGTCTCAGGCTATTCATGATCTATTCGGCCGGCAATTTCATCGAGGCGACGAGCGACACGCCCTATCTGCAGATCGGCGAGCACAAATATGGCAAACCGATCCTCGATCGCGCGGTCACGAGCGAGACGAGCCTCCAGGAGGCGTTGAAGCTCGGTCTCGTCTCGATGGATTCGACCATCCGCTCCAATCTCGGCGTTGGCATGCCGGTCGATGTCGCCACGATCCGCCGCGACGCGATCGAAGTCGACGTCCTGCACCGGATCGATCGCAACGACGAATATTTCCTCGATCTGCGTGAGCGCTGGTCAGCGGCGCTGCGTGCCGCGCATCAGGCGATCCCTGCCCCGCCCTATGGTCGCGACTGATCGAAGCGCGCCGACCCCTCAAGAAATCGGGTTGCCGGCCTGGAGCCAGCAACCCGATCCATCCGGTGCCGTGCAACGGGAGGAACCTGCGGCGCCGGCAGTCTAGTTGAGCGCGTATTCCGACGAAGCGATCCGCATCTCGGCGGCACTGATGACGCCATGATGCGCGACCTTGACCGAATGCAGCGGCCCCTCGATCTCCCGCTTCCAGAAGTCGAGGAAACGGTTGAGCTCGGGAAACTCCGGGGCGAGATCATAATCCTGCCAGACATAGGTTTGTAGCAACGCGGGATGATCAGGCAGGCGGTAGAGAATTCGGGCCGTGGTCAGACCGTAGCCCTGAAGCTGACGCAACAACGATGAAGGCATGGACACCTCGACATTGCGATTTCACGACGTCCTGGGAGGGACACTGAAATCGTGTCGCAGGGGGGCCTTGATTTCAACTGCACATTCGACGATTGTTCTGCTGAATCAATATTTTAGCAGCATAGGCGGCTGAGTGCTGCCAACCGGCCGGCGAACCCATCTTTACTGCAGCGCGCGTCGCCCAGACGGACAGCCAAACTAGAGCGCGTCAGGCAGCAACCGCCCGCCTGCCGCCTTGACGGCCTCCGGCGTGTCTAGGTCTCGGCTCACGCCCTCGCCAGCCGCAACCTCGATGACCTCCGTTGCGTGCGTCACAATGAGATCGCGGGCGCCTTTGTCGCCCTCGATCGCCATCAGCGCGGTGAAGAACCGACGCGGCCACAGCACGGGATTGCCGCGGCGGCCCTCGTGAACCGGCGCGATGATTGCGGTGCGGCCTGACGTCTCGAAAACATCGATGATCCGGTCAATGGTCTCGGCATCCATGAAAGGCATATCGCCAAGAAGGATCAGCGCAGCATCGATGTCCGCGCCGAGGGAGGCGATGCCGGCCCGGAGCGATGTCGCCATCCCCCGAGCAAAATTCGGATTGTGAACCTCGGCGCTATCCAGTCCAGCAAGCGCTGCCGTTATAGCCTCGCGTCGATGGCCGGTGACGACGATGACCGGCCGCGCACGGCTCGCCAGCGCGGTTCCGGTGACACGTCGGATCATGCTGGTGCCGTCGATCTCGGCGAGCAGCTTGTTCGGGCCGCCCATGCGGCGCCCCTCGCCGGCCGCGAGGATGACGGCTGCGACGCCGCTCACGCGCTCGCTCCGCGCCGCCGCAGCGCCTCGACCACTTCGGCAAGGATCGAGACCGCTATCTCGGCCGGCGATTGCGCGCCGATATCGAGCCCGATCGGCGCACGGATGCGTGCAGAATCAAAATGCTCGATGCCAAGCTGCGCGAGCCGATCGAGGCGCTTTGCATGCGTCTTTCGGCTGCCGAGCGCGCCGACATAGAAGCAGCCCGCTCGCAGCGCATCTGCCAGCGGCTGGTCATCGATCTTGGGATCGTGGGTCACAGCCGCGAGAGCCGTGAAGACATCGAGCGGCGCTTTCGCCAGCACCTCCTCCGGCCAGGCGGGAAAGAGTCGCGCCCCGGGAAAGCGACCCACGGACGCGAAAGCGGTGCGCGGATCGATGATCGTGACGTCGAGGCCGGCAATTTCGGCCATCGGCGCCAGCGCTTGGGCGATATGCACCGCGCCGATGACGACAAGGCGCGGAGACGGAAGCCGAACGGTCAGCATTACGCGGCCCGTCGCCGTCTCGATGAGGCCCGAACGGCCGGATCGGAAACGCGCAGTGATTTCCTCGCCCAGCGGATCGCCCTCGATCGCATCCGTCTCGAAGACCACGCGGCCGTCGCCGCCCTCAAGATCCGTGACGAGAATGACGGCGCGGCGTTCGCGGCCGGCCTCGGCGAGGGCAGCAAGTACGGGCGCACGCATCAGACGACGGTCTCGACATAGATGGCGATACGGCCTCCACAGGAAAGTCCGACCTGCCACGCCGTCTCATCGGCGACGCCGAATTCGAGGAGCCGCGGCCGCCCGTTCGCGATCACATCCGCCGCCTCTGCCACGACCGCGCCCTCGACGCAGCCGCCGGAGACCGAGCCTTCGAAGGCGCCGTCGGCATCGACGACCAGCTGGCTGCCGACCGGCCGCGGCGCCGACCCCCAGGTCTCGATCACGGTCGCGATCGCAATGCGCCGCCCTTTCTGCAACCATTGCTCGGCAATGGCGATCACGTCGCGGTCGGCGGGCGTGTCGGATTGGGTTCTGGACATGAAATGCTCCGCTTCTCCAACAAGGAGGTATCGATCGTCATCGATTGAGGTAGCCGCAGCGCCATATGGGGGGCCAGTCGAGGCTGGTCGGGGCATGTTCGAACCGCCGTCTCGGTTATATAGGTTGACGCCGACCCCGACCATGATGAGATGATTCCGACCGGCGAAACGCCATGGCGGAATCGGGGCAGCGGCAAGGACAGGGTAATGCCACGCATTGCGATGGACGATGGGATTGAACTCTATGTCGAGGCCGATCCGGATAACGGTAAACCACCGCTGCTGTTCCTGAACGCGCTGGGCGCCGACCACACGATGTGGGACGGACAGATGCCGCGATTTCGCGAGCATTTCCGCATCGTCCGCTTCGACGACCGCGGTCACGGCCAGTCGGAGCCGCCCGAGACCTCCTACACGATCGACCGGCTGGGGCGCGATGCACGCGGCGTTCTGGAGTCGCTCGGCATCGATGTGGCGCATGTCGTCGGACTGTCGAAGGGGGGCATGACGGCGGCATGGCTCGGAATCAACGCAGCCGAGCATGTCGAGAAGCTCGTGATCATCTCGTCCTCGCCACATCTTGCGCCGCGCGAAGTCTGGGAGGGCCGGGCCCAGACGGCCCGGAATGAAGGCGTGGAGGCTCTGGTCGACGCTGTCGTCGGGCGCTGGTTCACGGAGGCCTTCCGCACGCGCCATCCGGAAGTTTGCGCGCGCATCAGAGCGATGATCCTGACGGCCTCGGATGAGGGCTATGCCGCTTGCTGCGAAGCGCTGGCGGAGATGGACCTTCGCGACGACCTCGAACTCATCCCCGTTCCGACGCTCGCCATCTGCGGCGATTCGGACGCGGCGACACCGATCGCCAAGACGCGGGAGTGGGTATCCTCGATCGAGGGCGCGCGCCTCGAAGTGATCGGCAAGGCTGCCCATCTCGTCAATGTCGAGCAAAGCGCGGCCTTCGACGATCTGGTGCTGGAGTTTCTCCTGAAGTAGCCAGACCGCGGAAACCGCAGCGGCATTTTCAAGCCGGAGGCGGCGCCTCGTGCATCCCGACATCGGGATGCACGTGAAGGAGATACGGCGAGAGGGCATGCCGCTTTGGCAGGCCCATCACATGCCAGACGACCTGATAGGCCGCCTGCCAAGCTTCTTCCGAACTCGGCCCCTGCGTATCCTTATCGCCAGTGAAATTGACCAATACCAGCCAGGCATCGACGCCGTGCCGGCGCAGGAAGTCGAGATAGGCGATACGGTTGGCGAACTGATAGAAGTGCCCCGTCCATGGCGCCCGCTGCGGGGAAGCCTTGAGCCGCGTTGCAAGCTCGTCGAAAACGGCGTCGACCCGCACACGCGTCGCCTCGCCCACGGCTGTAGCCGGCGAAAACAATTCAGCGATCTGCGCTTTCGCCTCGACGAGCACTACGGCGCCGGTGTCGGTTTTCCCGAGCGCGTCCCATTGCGGCCCGCGCGCCGGCCAGAAATTCTGCAGCGCATCGGCAAGATGAAGTTGGCCCAGCAGGCCGAGGCAGGCCTCGTCGCGATATTCCGCATAGGCATCGGCAGCAAGTGGTGAATGCCAGCGGAGATCATTTCCGCCCGTTGCCGCGAGGATGGGCGCACCAAGCGTCGGCCATTGCTCGGCGACAGCGCGCTGAATCCATTTGAGGCTGCCTCGGCGGCCTTGCGGCTGTTCAATCCTCATGACCATGAACAATAGAGCGCCGCCCCGCCCGAGACCAGCCGGCAACCGCGATGAGCCGGCAAAAATATAAGGGACCCGCATGATCGTCCCGTTTTGCGCTGTGTGAGAATTGACCCGCTGCGCCCCAGCGCCCTAATTCTCGGCCATCTTGCAGCGGAGGTGATTCGATCATGGCGGTGCGATCGGACAAGCGATCCTCACGGAGCGGACTGACCCGGCGCGCATTTGGCTTCGGCGCCGCTGCGATGGCTCTCATCCCTGCTGCGGCGAGCGCGGCCGAGGTGGAAGATGTCGCCGACATGAAGCCCGGCGACTTCACCTGGCATCCCGACCGGTCGCCGAACGGTCCGGTCGCGATCGTCGTCTCGATCCCGAATCAGATGGTGTTCGTCTATCGCAACGGCATCCGCATCGGCGTTTCGACCTGTTCGACAGGCAAGGCTGGTCACGACACGCCGACCGGCGTCTTCACCATCCTGCAGAAGGATCGCACGCACCATTCGAGCCTCTACAACGAGGCTTCGATGCCCAACACAGAGCGGCTGACCTGGTCTGGCGTGGCGCTGCACGCGGGCGGCCTGCCCGGCTATCCCTCCTCGCATGGCTGCGTGCACCTGCCGCTGGCTTTCTCGTCGCTTCTCTACAGCGTCACGACGCTGGGAACGCCGGTGATCATCGCCGGTACGCATGACGAGCCGGTCGACGTCGGCCGCGATGGCCTCGTGCTGGCCGATATCGTCGCCGAGGAGGCCCGGACCGCTGCCGCCGTTGCCGAGCCGCATGGCGCATCAGCAGCGGCTCCCGAGCAAGCCGTGTCGATCATCGTCTCCAGCGCGGACAAGCGCATCCTCGTGCTCGTCAATGGTGTTACTGCGGCTGACGGTCCGGCGCATTTCGATTTTCCGGACAAGCCGCTCGGCTCCTACACCTTCGTGCTCAATCGCTCGGATTCGCCCACTGGTGACCTGCGCTGGCACGCGATCGGCTTCGATCGCGACAGCGCCGCGGCGGCCGATGCGCAGGGGACGTTGTTCCGCATTCATGCCGATCCGATGGTGACCGCAACCATCCAGTCGCTGATGAAGCCCGGCGACGTGCTCGTCACCACCGACCTGCCGCTTCATCCGGACGCGACGGGCAAGGATCTCGTCGTGATGAATTCAGCAATCAGCTGACCAAACGCCGGAAGGTCGCTTTGTCATTGACCGGCTCTGCCGGTAATGTTGGCGGATGAGGATTGAGACAGACCCCGGCACGCTGACCGCCGACGCGCTTGCCGCGCTGATCGAATGGTATCAGGCAAACGGCGTCGATACGGCAATCGACGAGGTTGCGATCGATCGTTTCGCCGCGCCACCGCCCGAGCCGACCTCTGCTCCCGTACCGCTCCCGGCCTTCGAATCATCCACGGCTGACGCGGCGGCATTCTCCGCCCGTTCGTCGGCCGCCGCGACGGCCTTCGCCCCTGCCCCGCCACGCGCGCCAGAAACGCCGGATACCGACATCGAGGCGGCACGGATCGCTGCGGCGTCGGCGCAGACGCTGGACGAACTGCGCGAGACGCTCGGCCGTTTCGAAGGCTGCTCCCTCCGCCTTACCGCCCGTTCGCTGGTGTTCGCCGACGGCAACCCGGCCGCCCGCGTCATGTTGGTCGGCGAGGCACCCGGCCGCGAGGAAGACCTGCAGGGCGTACCCTTTGTCGGCAGGTCGGGCCAGCTGCTCGACCGCATGCTCGCCGCCATAGGCCTTGATCGCGATCAGGTCTACATCGCCAATGTCGTGCCCTGGCGGCCGCCGGGCAACCGCACGCCGACGCCCGAGGAGACGGCAATCTGCCGGCCCTTCGTCAGGCGTCAGATCGCGCTGGTCGACCCGGATTTCCTGATCTGCCTCGGCGGCGCGGCGGCCAAGGAACTGCTCGATACCCGCGAGGGAATACTGCGCCTGCGCGGGCAATGGCTGGGTTTCGACACGGGCATGCGGACAATCCGCGCCATGGCGACGCTTCATCCAGCCTATCTGTTGCGCCAGCCGCTGCAGAAGCGGCTCGTATGGCGCGATCTTCTGGCGCTGAAGGCAGCCCTCGACACATAAAAACGCGGAAAGCTTGGGATATCCGAGCGTTGAGCGTTCTGGTGACGAGATATTCACGATGACGCGCCATGATTTCGACATGGCACGGGTCAACAAGGTGGCCGAAGCAATTTCCGCGTCGCGGCTCCTCGGCATCGTCGATCATCATGGCATCGCAGCTTGTTCCCGTCGCCGCGCTCCTCATGGGATCGGCCCTTCTCCTTGTCGCAGGCGGGCTGCATGGATTGCTCCTTCCCATCCGCGGCTCGATCGAGGGATTCACGACGACCGAACTCGGCCTGATCGGCACGGGCTGGGCCATCGGCTTCGTCGCGGGCTGCCTCGTCGTGCCGCGCATCGTCCGACGCGTCGGCCATGTGCGCGCCTATGGCGTGATGGCCTCGATTGCCAGCGTCGTCATCCTGCTGAACCTTCTCTATGTCTCACCGATCGCCTGGATCACGCTCAGGGCCTTTTCCGGTTTCTGCTTCGCCGGCGCGGCGATGATCGTCGAAAGCTGGCTCAACGAGCGGGCGACGCGTGAAAACCGCGGCACGATCTTCTCGGTCTATCAGATGGTGAATTTCGCCGCCTCGACGGCCGGTCAGCTGCTGATCACCACGGGCTCGACCCAGGGCTACGAGTTCTTCGTCCTCGGCGCGATCTTCTATTCGCTGGCGATCCTGCCTTCCGCCCTTTCGACGGCGCAGACCCCGCGCCCGCTCAAGACCACCAAGCTTGACCTCCGCCGCCTGTTCGTGAACTCGCCCGTCTCGGCGGTCGGCTGCTTCATCATTGGGATGGTGAACGGCGCCTTCGGCACGCTTGGCGCCGTCTACGGTCAGAAGATCGGCCTGCCGACCAGCGCGATTGCCCTCGTGATGAGTGGCGCCGTGCTCGGGGGCGCAATCACGCAGGTCCCGCTCGGCCGCCTGTCAGACAGGATCGACCGCCGCTATGTGCTGATCGGCGTCTCGTTCGCAGCCATCATCATGAGCGGAACGATCAGCCTCCTCAATCCGAACAGCGCTATGGTGGTCATCGCCCTGGTCGCAGGATTTGGCGGCATGATCTATCCGATGTACGGCCTCGCCGTCGCCCACGCCAACGACTATGCAGCGCCGGATGATTTCGTGAAGATCGCCAGCGGCCTGCTGCTGATGTCCGGCATCGGCACGATGATCGGCCCGATCGTCGCCGCCTTTGCGATGGAATGGGTCGGGCCGCAGGGCCTGTTCACCTTCTGCGGGCTGATGCATGCCAGCCTTATCGCCTATATTTTCTTCCGCCTGAGCCGCCGCCCCGCCGTCGCCGACGTGCCGCGCGACGCCTATCAGCCGATGCCGCCCCTGCGCGATGCGACGCCCGAGACGATCGCACTCGACCCACGCGCCTCGGAAGGCAAGCAAGCTTCCGTTTGATTTATCAAACCCTTGCTGGGGGTGGCGGATTCAATCTCTGAAGCGCCGAGCAGTTTCAATGCATCTTCAGCCGAGCCATCCGCCGCAGCGTTCGGCGCGATGGACCATGCGTGCACGCGCCGCTTGGTTACAGCCCTGAACCAGCTGAACCTGGTCGTCGCCCCCCCTCGCCGGGCGCGATGTCCACGACCTGCCGTCCGCCCGGTCAGCCCACTTTGGACCGAACATAGTCCCCGGCCTTTTATTCACACCCCGAAACATCCATCGTGGCTCGCCGGCCGGTGCTGTTGTTTTGTGCGTGCCGAATTGCTAAGCCAAAGGATCAACGAGGGGCCGACCGCAGGGTACGAGCCTCCGGCAAAAAGCGCGCTGCACCGGGGAACTTTCGCAGATGGAAATCTTCCTACAGCAATTGATCAATGGGATTACGCTTGGCTCGATCTACGGGCTGATCGCAATCGGCTACACGATGGTGTTCGGCATCATCGGCATGGTGAATTTCGCCCATGGCGACGTCTTCATGGTGTCCGCCTTCATCGCCATGATCTTCTTCCTGCTGTTCACGACCGTTCTCGGCGTGTCCTCCGTGATCATGGCCCTGATCGCGGTGATGATCATCGCGATGGTCCTGACCGGCCTGCTCAACTGGGCGATCGAACGTGTCGCCTATAGGCCTTTGCGCGGCTCCTTCCGCCTCGCGCCGCTGATTTCCGCGATCGGCATGTCGATCGTGCTCTCGAACTTCATCCAGGTCGCGCAAGGGCCGCGCAATAAGCCGCTGCCGCCAGTTCTGTCCGGCACCATCACGTTGATGGAGCGCAACAACTTCGCGGCCACGATCTCCTACAAGCAGATCATGATCTGGGTGGTGACGGCCGTCCTTCTGGCCGGCTTCTGGTATGTCGTTCAGAAGACGCCGCTTGGCCGCGCCCAGCGCGCCTGCGAGCAGGACCGCAAGATGGCCGCGCTGCTCGGCGTCAATGTCGATCGCACCATCTCCCTGACCTTCGTGATGGGCGCTGCGCTGGCGGCTGTCGCCGGCACGCTTTACCTCACCTATTACGGCGTCGTGAACTTCTCGGACGGCTTCACGCCGGGCGTTAAGGCGTTCACGGCCGCGGTTCTCGGCGGTATCGGCTCGCTGCCCGGCGCCGTGCTCGGCGGCCTCCTGATCGGCCTCATCGAGACATTCTGGTCGGGATATTTCTCGATCGACTACAAGGATGTCGCCGCCTTCTCGATCCTCGCCATCGTGCTGATCTTCATGCCGCAGGGCCTGCTCGGCCGACCGGAAGTCGAGAAGGTCTGACCATGGCAGCGGCAAAAACGACGTCCGGCCCCGGCGGTTCGATCGCCGGCGCCGCGCGCGACGCTATTCTTGCGGGCGTCGTCGCCCTTGGCATCTTCGGCCCGCTGGTCGGTCTCAAGACCGAGCAGAACATGCAGAACGAACTCGTCATCACGACGCGATGGGGCCTGGTGGCAATCATCGTCGGCATCGTGATCGCCGGACGCTTCCTGCTGACGACGACGATCTGGCCGGCCATGACGCGCAACAAGATGCGCGACAAGCCGGCGGCCACAGCGGGCGAAATTGCCTTCCGGGCCAGGCTTGCGCGCTGGTTCGCCCCAACCGGCCTCGTCTTCCTGTTCATCTATCCGGCGCTCATGGTCTATTTCCTGGGCTTCCAGGGCTCGTTGAAATGGGTCGACAATTTCGGCATCCAGATCCTGATCTATGTGATGCTCGGCTGGGGTCTCAACATCGTCGTCGGCCTCGCCGGCCTGCTCGATCTCGGTTATGTCGCCTTCTACGCTGTCGGTGCCTATTCCTACGCGCTGCTCGCCACGCATTTTGGACTGTCGTTCTGGCTGCTGCTGCCGCTCGCGGGAACGCTCGCCGCGCTCTGGGGCATCATGCTCGGCTTTCCGGTCCTGCGCCTCAGAGGCGATTACCTGGCCATCGTGACGCTCGCCTTTGGCGAGATCATCCGTCTGGTGCTGATCAATTTCCGCGAGCTTACCAACGGTTCGGCCGGCATTTCCTCGATCCCGAAGATCACCTTTTTCGGCATCTATTCGTTCGAGCTCTCGGCCCCCAACAATTTCGCCAAGGTGTTCGACCTGCCGATGTCGAGCGCCTATTACAAGATCTTCCTCTATTACCTCATCCTGCTGCTGGCGCTGCTGACCGCCTTTGTGACGTTGCGGCTGCGCAAGCTGCCCGTCGGCCGGGCCTGGGAGGCGCTGCGCGAGGATGAGATCGCGTGCCGCTCGCTCGGCATCAACACGACGAATACCAAGCTCACCGCCTTCGCGCTCGGCGCGATGTTCGGTGGCTTCGCCGGTTCGTTCTTCGCGGCGCGGCAGGGCTTTGTTAGCCCCGAGAGCTTCACCTTCATGGAATCCGCCGTGATCGTCGCCATCGTCGTGCTCGGCGGCATGGGCTCGATGATCGGCGTCGCCCTCGCGGCGGTGGCTATGATCGGCGGCACGGAGCTGCTGCGCGAGCTCGACTTCCTGAAGGCAGTGTTTGGCGAGGGCTTCGATCCCGATCAGTTCCGCATGCTGATCTTCGGCCTCGCGATGGTGCTGGTCATGATCTGGAAGCCGCGAGGCTTCGTTTCGGCCCGCGAACCGACCGTGTTCCTCAACGAGCGAAAATCGATCTCGGGCTCGTTCGTCAAGGAGGGTCACGGCTGATGTCGTCCGCCCTCTCAAGCGAGCCGACGCTGCGCCGCTGGACCGCCGACCCGGTACTCACCGTTGAGCATGTCCAGATGCGCTTCGGCGGCCTCGTCGCGGTCAACGATCTCTCCTTCGAGGTCGGCCGCGGCGACATCACCGCGCTGATCGGACCGAACGGCGCCGGCAAGACGACGGTCTTCAACTGCATCACCGGCTTCTACAAACCGACGCAGGGCATGCTGCTCTTGAAGCATGCGAAGGGCGACACATTCCTGCTGGAGCGAATGCCGGACTATCGCATTTCGGCCAAGGCCAGGGTGGCGCGGACGTTCCAGAACATCCGCCTGTTCTCGGGCATGACGGTGCTGGAGAACCTGCTCGTCGCGCAGCACAACCGCCTCATGCTCGCCTCGGGGATGACAATCCTCGGCGTTCTCGGCCTGCCCTCCTACAAGCGCGCTGAGAAGGAATCGATCGAGGCCGCGAAGTTCTGGCTCGAAAAGACGGGGCTCACCGCACGTGCCGATGATCCGGCCGGCGATCTGCCCTATGGCGCCCAGCGCCGGCTCGAGATCGCCCGCGCGATGTGCACGGAGCCGCAACTGCTCTGCCTCGATGAGCCCGCCGCAGGCCTTAATCCGCGCGAATCCGCCGAACTCAACACCTTGCTGCTCGACATCCGCAAGATGGGGACGACGTCGATCCTCCTGATCGAACACGACATGTCCGTGGTGATGGAGATCTCTGATCATGTCGTCGTGCTCGAATATGGCGTGAAGATCTCCGACGGCACGCCGTCCGAGGTCCGCAACGATCCACGCGTCATCGCCGCCTATCTCGGCGTCGACGACGAAGAGGTCGAGAAGGTCGAGGAACAGTTGGACGAACTCACCGAAGGAACAACGCCATGACCGTCACGACGGCCACGCCGCTGCTCCAGGTGCGCGGCGCCAAGACCTATTATGGCAAGATCATCGCGCTGAAGGGCGTCGATATCGACGTCAACAAGGGCGAGATCGTCACGCTGATCGGCGCCAACGGCGCCGGCAAGTCGACGCTCATGATGACGATCTGCGGCAACCCGCGTGCGCGGGAGGGCCAGATCCTCTTTGAGGGCCGCGACATCACCCAGATGCCGACGCACGAGATCGCCCGGCTTCGCATCGCCCAGTCGCCCGAGGGCCGGCGCATCTTCCCGCGCATGACGGTCCTGGAAAATCTCCAGATGGGCGCGGCGCTCGACAATCTGGCCTATTTCGACCAGGACGTGGAGCGCATGTTCACGCTCTTCCCGCGCCTCAAGGAGCGGATCAGCCAGCGGGGTGGCACGCTTTCGGGCGGCGAACAGCAGATGCTGGCGATCGCGCGTGCCTTAATGGCCCGGCCGAAGCTCCTGATGCTGGACGAGCCGTCGCTTGGTCTGGCGCCGCTTATCGTCAAGCAGATCTTCGACGCGATCGGCGAGCTGAACCGCAGCGAAGGGTTGACCGTCTTCCTCGTCGAGCAGAACGCCTATCATGCGCTGAGGCTCGCCCATCGCGGCTATGTCCTCGTCAACGGCTCCGTCACGATGTCCGGGCCGGGTCGCGAGCTGCTCGAAAAGCCCGAGATCCGCGCGGCCTATCTCGAGGGTGGCGCGCATTGACCGGTCCTCTGCCCTCGGCCCTGGCCGCCGACCGCCTTGCCCTCCCGCCGTCCGACGGCGTGGATAGACTTCGGGAGTGACGACGATGCAGGGCCTTCTCTACGAAGAACAATCGATCTTCATCTTCACCTTCGTCACGCTGATCCTCGGCGGGGCCGGCGCCTGGATGACGGGACGCGCCTGTGCCCATACCTGGCGGCCCTATCCGCCGCTGGTGGTCTATCTCGTGATCCTCTCGTTCGGGGTACGCTTCATCCATTTCGCGCTTTTCGGCGGTACGCTCTTGTCGCTGCACTACTGGCTGATCGACCTGGCAATTCTGCTGGCCATCGGAACGATCGCCTATCGCTATACTTTGGCGGAACAGATGGTTGCTCAATATCACTGGCTCTATGAAAAATCGGGCGCCTTTTCATGGCGCGCGAAATAGCCTTTGCCAACAGACATAAGCTTTTGTGAAAGCAACGACTTACTGGTGGAGAAGGATCCAGAATCCGGGTGACAGGACCCGCAAAATCGGCAAGATGCCTGATCAAGGCGCGTTCAACATCCGCCGAAAACGCTCCAGAGCGAACTTCCAGTAACAACGGGAGACATCAATGAAGAAGTCCCTCATGTCCGGCCTCGTGCTTGCAGCGAGTCTGGCATTTTCCGGCGCCGCCCATGCCGATATCAAGATTGGCGTCGCTGGTCCTCTGACTGGCGCCAATGCGGCGTTCGGCGCCCAGCTCCAGAAGGGTGCGGAGCAGGCCGTCGCCGACATCAACGCGAAGGGCGGCGTGCTGGGCCAGAAGCTAGTCGTCGAACTCGGCGACGACGTTTCGGACGCCAAGCAGGGCGTCTCGGTCGCCAACAAGTTCGTCGGCGATGGCGTGACCTTCGTGGTCGGCCACTTCAATTCGAGCGTGTCGATCCCGGCGTCCGAAGTCTATGCCGAGAATGGCATCCTTCAGATCACCCCGGCCTCGACCAACCCGACCTTCACCGAGCGCGGCCTGTGGAACACGTTCCGCACCTGCGGTCGTGACGATCAGCAGGGCGCGGTTGCCGGCAAGTACATTGCCGAAAACCTCAAGGGCAAGCCGGTCGCGATCATCCACGACAAGACGACCTACGGTCAGGGCCTCGCGGACGAGACCAAGAAGGCGCTCAACGCTGCTGGCGTGACGGAAGTCATGTATGAAGGCGTCAATGTCGGCGACAAGGACTTCTCGGCCCTCATCTCCAAGATGAAGGCCGCGGGCGTCGAGATCATCTACTGGGGCGGCCTGCACACCGAAGGCGGCCTGATCGTCCGCCAGTCGGCCGAGCAGGGCCTGAAGGCGACCCTCTTCTCCGGCGATGGCATCGTCTCGAACGAGTTTGCCTCGATCGCCGGCCCGGCCGCCGAAGGCACGCTCAACACCTTCTCGCCCGATCCGCGCAATAACCCGATGGCAACCGCTGCCGTGAAGGAATTCCGCGATGCCGGCTTCGAGCCGGAGGCCTACACGCTGTACTCTTACGCGTCCGTCCAGGTCATCGTCGACGCGATCACCAAGGCCGGCAGCGCCGATCCGCAGAAGGTCGCCGAAGCCCTGAAGTCCGGTGGACCGTTCGAAACCGTGATCGGTCCGCTTTCCTTCGACGCGAAGGGCGACCGCACGACGGCCGACTACGTCATGTGGATCTGGAAGAAGGGCGACGACGGCAAGATCACCAACGTCCCGATGTAATCCACGGACGATCGATGCATCAGCGCCGGCCCCGATCGGGGGCCGGCGTTTTCATTTCGGCCGCGCTTGTGCATGATCGGCCATCCTCGATGGACATGAGCATGAGACGGCTTCTTCTCGCATTCCTTCTAGCTACGGCCTGTGCCGGGCTCGCCCGCGCCGATATCCGCATCGCGGTCATCGCGCCATTGTCTGGCCCGTATCAGACGCTTGGCCAGGAGATCAAAGCCGGGGCCTCACGCGCCGTGGCAGATTTGAATGACGCTGGCGGCATCGACGGCGAAAAGCTCCGCCTCGACATCGCCGACGACATCTGCCGGGCAGACACGGCCGCAACCGCCGCGGCCAAGGCTATCGCGCGCGGCGATGTCTTCGTCGTCGGCCATGTCTGCGCTGCGGAAGGCGATGCCGCCGCCGCCGTGTATGCCGACAAGGGCATCCTCGCGATCAGCCCGGCCATCACGGCGAATGACTTCACAGATCACCGGCCCGGTCCATCGATCCTCCGCCTCGCCGCCCGCGACGACGCGCAAGGCACTGCTGCCGGGGCCTTCCTGGCAAAGACCTATGGCAAGAAGCGGATCGCCGTCGTCAATGACGGCTCGCCCTATGGCAAGACGCTCGCCGAGGCCGTCGTGGCGGGGCTGAATGCCGCCGGGGTCAAGGAAGCGCGAAGCGACAGTTTTGAGCCCGGTGCCAAGGACTATGCCGGCCTCGTCGATGTCATGATCGATGACGGCATCGGCGTGCTCTATGTCGCCGGCTATGACGGCGACGTGGCATTGATTGCCGCTGCGCTGAAGTCGCGCGGCTCCGACATCGTGCTGATGGGCGGAGATGCGCTGGCGACGAGCGAATTCGGCAACGCTGCCGGACCCGCCGCGGACGGCACGCTGATGACCTTTTTCACCGACTGGCGCAGCCACAAGCCGGCCGAAGCAATCGCCGCGGCGTTCCGGGCTGACGATATCGAGCCGCGCGGCTTCGTGCTGCCGGCCTATGCCGCAGTGCAGCTTTTCGCCGCCGCTCGCAAGGCGACCGGCTCTGCCAAGGGGAGCGCCCTCGCCGCGTGGCTAGGTAGCCACACTGTAGATACGGTGCTCGGCCCGGTCGGGTTCGACGCCAAAGGCGACGCGACGCTGCCCGGCTTCGAGATCTACCGCTGGGGCGCGGAGTCCTTCGAGCCGCTGCCAGGCTCTTGAGCGCTAGCGACCGCCAAAGCGCAGCGCGCTGAACGGCGCCGGGTCGACGAACGGCATCTCGCGCGTGATCTGTTCGGCGAGCAGGCGGCCGGTCGCGGGACCGAGCGTGAAGCCGAGGTGACCATGGCCGAAATTGAGCCATAGACCCGGATGCTTCGGCGCCGGCCCGACGATCGGCATCGAATCCGGGAAGCACGGCCGCGCACCCATCCAGGGCTCCCGCTCGATCGCCTCGCCGATCGGGAACAGCGCCCGCGCCTGCGGCATGATCCGCTCGATCTGGACAGGCGTCGGCGGAGCGTCGCGCTCATCGAATTCAATGCCCGTCGTGATGCGGTAGCCCTGACGCATCGGCGTCAGCACATAACCATGATCGACATCGACGATGGGCCGATCGAGCGCGGCATCGCCCCGCGGCTTGAAATGCTGGTGATAGCCGCGCTTGACGGCAAACGGCAGCCGGTAGCCCATCGGCGCCAGAAGGTCCATCGACCAGGGTCCGAGCGCCACGACGACGTCGGGTGCCGTCGCGGGGCCGGTCGTTCGGTCGACGACCCAGAGATCGTTCTCGCGGCGCAGTGAGCGCGCATCGCCCTGGGCCAGCACGCCGCCCATCAGATCGAACAGCCGCGCATGCGCCTTGGTGACGCCGCCCGGACTGGACACGGACACCGATTCGGGCCAGAGGACGCCGCGCGCGAACACAGGCGAGAGGTCTGGCTCGAGATCGACGATCTCATGGCTGCCAAGCACCTGGTAGCGGACGCCGAAATGATCGGCCAGCGCGAGATGCGCCTTGGTCCCGGCCTCGAAGCTCGCAATGCTGCGATAGCCCTTCAGCCAGCCGGTGCCCCGGAAGAATTCGACGGCGCGGCTCTTGCCGGCGAGCGAACCATGCTCGGCCGCGGCATGCGAGAGGATCGGGTTCATCGCCTCCGCATAGGCATCAATGCCGCGCGGTCCCGTGGCCGTGCGCAGCTTCAAGAGCCAGGGCGCGAGCCGGGGCAGGAAGCGGCGGTTATAGTTGAGCCGCGCTTCCTCGTTGCGGGCGATGCGGTAGAGCTCGGCAAGGCCACGCGGAAAGACGATCGGATAGAAACCTTCGCGCTCGATGACGCCGGCATTGCCATAGGAAGTGGCCTCGCCGGGCAAACCCTTGTCGAGCAGCAGGACACTCCGATTGCGGCGCAGGAGATGAATGGCGGCGGACACGCCGACGATGCCGGCGCCGAGCACGATCGCATCGAACTTGTCCATGAATGCTTGTCGACCTTACCGATGAATCGCCGCGACGCGGCGTCAGATAGGGGAGTTTGCCCGCAGTGCTCGCCCGCGGCAATTGCCGCTGTCTCACCCTCGTGTTACGGCCGTTGTAAAGGCCTCGGTTTCCTGCGTCCGAGGTTTCTGTCCGGAGAGTCCGCCATGGCCCATCTGCCCCTCATTGCCCCGTCCGTCCTGTCATCCGATTTCTCAAAGCTCGGCGAGGAAATCCGCGCAATCGACGCGGCGGGAGCGGACTGGATCCATCTCGACATCATGGACGGGCATTTCGTGCCCAATATCACATTCGGACCGGATGTCGTGAAGGCAGTACGCCACGCCACGACCAAGATCTTCGATGTGCATCTCATGATCGCGCCAGCCGACCCGTATCTCGACGCCTTCGCGGCGGCCGGCGCCGACGTGATGACCATCCACGCCGAAGCCGGGCCGCATCTCCATCGCTCGCTTCAACACGTTCGTGGGCTCGGCAAAAAGGCCGGCGTCGCTATCAATCCCGCGACGCCCGAGAGCGCGCTCGAATACGTTCTCGATCTCGTCGACCTCGTGCTGGTGATGACGGTCAATCCGGGCTTCGGCGGCCAGAGCTTCATCCCCGCCTCCGTCGAAAAGGTTGCGCGGGTGCGCCGGATGATCGGCGCGCGGCCCGTGCGCATCGAGGTGGATGGCGGCGTCTCGCCTGATACTGCGCCGGCACTGATCAAGGCGGGCGCCGATGTCCTGGTCGCCGGGTCCGCCGTCTTCAAGGGAGACCCCGCGGCCTATGCCAGCAATATCGCGGCGATCCGCGGTGTAAGGCGCGGCGCCTGAGCGCGCCGGGGGTTACGCCGAGCGGCGAAATTCGCTAGATCAACGCCGACCCGCTGCCCTCGCCATTCGCCAAGGAAGCCACTGCATGATCCCGCGCTATTCCCGCCCCGAGATGACGACGATCTGGTCGCCGGAGACGCGCTTCCGCATCTGGTTCGAGATCGAGGCTCATGCGCTCGACGCACTGGCTGAAATCGGGACTGTGCCGAAGTCGGCCGCCGAAACGGTCTGGGCCAAGGGCAGCGCGGCAACCTTCGATGTCGACCGCATCGACGAGATCGAGCGCACGACCAAGCATGACGTCATCGCGTTCCTGACGCATCTGGCTGAGATCGTCGGTGAGGACGCTCGCTTCGTGCATCAGGGCATGACCTCCTCGGACGTGCTCGACACCTGCCTCAACATTCAGCTCGTCCGCGCCGCCGATCTGCTGATCGCCGATGTCGACCGCCTGCTGGCGGCGCTGAAGCAGCGCGCTTTCGAGCACAAGGACACCGTCACCATCGGTCGCAGCCATGGCATCCATGCCGAGCCGACCACCTTCGGGGTCAAGCTGGCGCAGGCCTATGCAGAGTTCGAGCGCGGCCGCGCCCGTCTCGTCGCCGCGCGCACCGAAGTCGCCACCTGTGCGATTTCGGGCGCGGTCGGCTCCTTCGCCAACATCGATCCGCGCGTCGAGGAACATGTCGCGGCTGCCCTCGGCCTTGCCGTCGAGCCCGTCTCGACGCAGGTCATCCCGCGTGACCGTCACGCGATGTATTTCGCGACGCTCGGCGTCGTCGCGTCGTCGATCGAGCGGCTGGCGACCGAAATCCGACACCTGCAGCGCACCGAGGTTCTGGAAGCCGAGGAGTATTTCTCGCCGGGCCAGAAGGGCTCCTCGGCGATGCCGCACAAGCGCAATCCCGTCCTGACGGAGAACCTCACCGGGCTCGCGCGCCTCGTGCGCGGCATGGTCGTCCCGGCGATGGAAAATGTCGCTCTCTGGCACGAGCGCGATATCTCGCATTCCTCGGTTGAGCGAATGATCGGACCGGACGCGACGGTGACGCTTGATTTCGCGCTGAACCGGCTCGCCGGAGTGATCGAGAAGCTGCTGATCTATCCCGCCAATATGCAGAAGAATCTCGACCGGCTCGGCGGCCTGGTCCATTCGCAGCGCGTATTGCTGGCATTGACCCAGAAGGGCGTTTCGCGTGAGGACGCCTATAGTCTGGTCCAGCGCAATGCGATGAAAGTCTGGGAACAGGGCGCTGACTTCCTCACCGAGCTCAAGGCCGACAAGGACGTGACCGCCGTGCTGTCCGACGAGGAACTCGAGGAGAAGTTCGACCTCGGCTATCACACGCGGCATGTCGACACGATCTTCCGCCGCGTCTTCGGCGAAACCGCCTCCGCATGACACGGAGCGGATGACGCGAGCGGCGGACTTGCCTTATTGAGGAGGGGTCGCACCCCTCCCTCGTGATCCGGATCTCCGCATGGCCTCCCCCTTCGACATCCCCCTGAAGCGCATCGACGGCAGCGAGACGACGCTCGCCGACTATGCCGGCAAGGTGCTTCTCATCGTCAACGTCGCCTCGAAATGCGGGCTGACGCCGCAATATGACGGCCTCGAAGCGCTCTACGCGAAATACAAGGACAGCGGCCTCGTCGTGATCGGCTTCCCGGCCAATGATTTCGCCGGGCAGGAGCCGGGCTCGAACAAAGAGATCGCAGAATTCTGCCGCGCGACCTATGGCGTCGATTTCCCGATGTTCGCCAAGATCTCCGTGAAGGGCGATGACCGTCACCCGCTCTACGATTGGCTGGCCGGCGACGAGGATATCAGCTGGAATTTCGAGAAGTTCCTGATCGGACGCGATGGCGCCGTCGCGGCCCGCTTCAGCCCGAAGACCGTGCCCGAAGACCCGGAAGTCGTCGGCGCGATCAAGGCTGCGCTCGCCGACGCCTAGTATGTCGGAACATGCGAGGCCGGGTCGCGCCCGGCCTCGCTTTTTGCAAACGCGGGGTTCAGGTATCCTCGCCGTAAAGCACGCCCGAACGGAACAGCAGTCCGGCGAGCGCCGCGCCGAGGAATGGTGCGATGATGAACAGCCAGAGCTGCGCAATCGCCTGGCCGCCGACGAACAGCGCCGGACCAATGCTGCGCGCCGGATTGACCGAAACGCCGGTAACATTGATGCCGACAATATGGATCATGACCAGCGTCAGGCCGATGGCGACGCCCGCGAAGTGATTGAGCGCGATCTTGTGGGTGACGCCAAGGATGACGACCAGGAAGATGAAGGTCGCGGCCGTCTCGAACAGGAACGCTGAGACGGTGTTGTATTCGCCGAGATAGCCGGCACCCCAGCCATTGGTGCCCATGCCGCCCTCCCAGCCCGACGCCTTGCCCTTCATGATCAGGAAGAGAAGCAGCGCGCCGACGATCGCGCCGGCGACCTGGGCGATCACATAGGAGATGAAGTCGCCAACGGACAGGCGGCCGGCAACCAGCGCGCCGAGGCTGACGGCAGGATTGACGTGACAGCCGGAGACCGGACCGATCGCATAGGCCATGGCGACGATGGCAAGACCGAAGGCAAAGGCGATGCCGAGGACGCCGACCGTGGTCGCACCAACTTGCGGACCGGCGATCACCGCCGCTCCGCAGCCAAAGAAGACGAGCGTAAAGGTGCCGATAAACTCGGCAATGGGCTTTCTCATGATTTCCCCCCGAGCGGCATAAGTCGCCGCCACAAGAGAAAATACGTCTCGCCAATAAAAAGTGCAAAAGTGAACAGAGCGAGCTAGGCCGGCCCTTCGTCAGTCGCGTCGCGCTTCCGACAGCATGGTCGCGGCGCCAAGCGCGAAATAGGCCGCATCGACGCCGACGGCGATGAAGTCATAGCCGAGCATGCGATAGAGCCGGGCCTGGGCGCCGTTGAGCGCGAAGATGCCGACCTTCTTGCCGGCGGCGTGCGCACGCGTGCGGATCAATGAGGCGGCTTCCTGGTTATCAGTCCGCATCGGGTCGACATTCGCGCCGGCCGAAAGCGCGATCGAGAGATCCGAAGGTCCGATAAAGACCGCATCGAGGCCGGGGACCGCCAGGATCGCATCCAGAGCCGTCATGGCCTCGACCGTCTCGATCATGGCGAAGACAAGCGTCGTCATGTTGGCGGTCGCGAGATAGTCAGCGGCTTCGACCCCTTGAAGCTGGATCGTGCGCGTCGGACCCCAGCTCCGCTGGCCGACAGGCGGATATTTGGTGGCAGCGACCAAAGCCGTGGCGTCATCCGCCGAATTGATCATCGGCGCGATCACCGCCGAAGCGCCCATGTCGAGCGCGCGGCTCGCCATCGCGAAGTCGCCGACCGGGACACGGACAATCGTCGATCGCCCCGCGAGCGTCACAGCACCGATCCCGCGCATGACGCTGATTGCGTCATGGAGCCCATGCTGCATGTCGAGCGTCACACAATCGAAGCCGGCCCGCGCTGCGCTTTCAGCAACGAGGGGATCCGGCATCGCAATCCACGCCGAGAGCGCGGGAGAACCTTTCGCCAGCCGCGCGGCGAGCGAGACGAATGTCATGGCAGCGCCTCGTGCGGCGGGCCCTCAGCCCTCGGTCTTGATGTCTTCGATCGCCTTGGCGAGCAGTTCGTCCATGGTGCGGCGGATCTGATGGTCCGACTGCGCGATGCCGGCGGCGTCGAGGTCCTGGCGGATCTTGCGGAAGACGTCCTCGTCGCCCGCTTCCTCGAAATCAGCGGCGACCACTTCGCTCGCATAGGTCTCGGCCTCGGCGCCCGCCTTGCCGATCAGAGCCGCGGCCCAGAGGCCGAGCTGCTTGTTGCGGCGGGAGATGGCCTTGAAGCGAAGCGCTTCATCATGGGCGAACCGGTTCTCGAAGGCGTCCTTGCGCTGGTCGAACGTCGTCATCGGGCTCTCCGCTTGGATCAATGGACTGACGGCGAGCTGTTCGGCGGGCCGCAGGCTGGATGGCCTCTTGCATATAGTGACGGATACCCCAAATCAACGTCGACGCCGCCCCGACCCAACCGCCACAAGGTGGCCTCGCTCCAAATGGCCGCAATTGTGGCTCATTGTTAATTGGGGAGCGATCGGGTAGGTTCACGCCGCGCGGACGGCCCTGATCGGGTTCGGCCGGCTGAACTTTCGCCGCGGCGAATCCCTGTATATTGGAACCCCGGCCTAATGGATTTCCTCAAACCACGGTATGTGCCCATGAACCGCCGTCGGCGCATCTATGAGGGCAAGGGCAAGATCCTTTTCGAAGGACCTGAGCCCGGCACGCTGATACAATTCTTCAAGGACGACGCCACCGCATTCAACAAGAAGAAGCATGAGGTGGTCGACGGGAAGGGCGTGCTCAACAACCGCATTTCCGAACACATCTTCACTCATCTGAACAAGATGGGCATTCCGACTCACTTCATTCGGCGGCTCAACATGCGTGAGCAGCTGATTCGCGAAGTCGAGATCATCCCGCTCGAAATCGTCGTCCGGAACATCGCCGCCGGCTCGCTGGCGAAGCGCCTCGGCCTCGAGGAAGGCACCGTCCTGCCGCGCTCGATCATCGAGTTCTATTACAAGGCCGATGCGCTCGACGATCCGATGGTTTCGGAAGAGCACATCACCGCCTTCGGCTGGGCGACGCCGCAGGAAATCGACGACATCATGGCGCTCGCCATTCGTGTCAACGACTTCCTCTCCGGTCTTTTCCTCGGTGCCGGCATCCAGCTCGTCGATTTCAAGATCGAGTGCGGCCGGCTCTGGGAAGGCGACATGATGCGCATCGTTGTCGCCGACGAGATTTCGCCCGACAGCTGCCGCCTGTGGGACGTCGCCACCCAGAACAAGCTCGACAAGGACCGTTTCCGCCGCGATATGGGCGGTCTCGTCGAAGCCTATCAGGAAGTGGCGCGCCGCCTCGGCATCCTGATCGAGCCCGATCGCCCCGTCGGCGGCGGTCCCGTGCTCGTCCAGTAAGCCATCACGACTGCGGCCGCCCCAAAGGGCGGCCGTTTCCGTTCCGCCTGTCAGGCGGCATCGTCCATCCTCTTCGCGTCTACCGGAGCATCCATGAAGGCCCGCGTCACCGTCACCTTGAAGAACGGCGTCCTCGATCCGCAGGGCAAGGCGATCGAAGGCGCGCTTGGCGCGCTCGGCTTTGCCGGCGTCGGCGGCGTCCGCCAGGGCAAGGTGTTCGACATCGAGATCGCCGGAACCGATGCGGACAAGGCCAAGGCCGATCTCGAAGCCATGGCGGCCAAGCTGCTGGCCAATACGGTCATCGAGAATTACCGCGTCGAGATCGTGGGCTGAGCGACATGAAATCCGCCGTCGTCGTCTTCCCCGGGTCCAATCGCGAGCGCGACATGATCGCGACGCTGGAAAAGATCAGCGGCCAGCGCCCGGTCAGCGTCTGGCACGCCGACAGCGAACTGCCCAAGGTCGACCTCATCGTCATCCCCGGTGGCTTCTCCTATGGCGACTATCTGCGCTCGGGCGCCATCGCGGCCCGTGCGCCGATCATGGCGGCAATCGCCCGCGAGGCGGAGCGCGGCGTCGCGGTTCTCGGCGTTTGCAATGGCTTCCAAATCCTCTGCGAAGCCGGGCTGCTGCCGGGCGTGCTGATGCGCAATGCCGGCCTCCGCTTCATCTGCAAGGAGGTCGAGCTTCGCGTCGAGACGACCGCCTCGGTCTTCACATCCGGTTATGCCAAGGGCCAGGTGATCCGCTCGCCCGTCGCTCATGGCGACGGCAATTACCGCGCCGACGACGAGACGCTGGCCCGCCTCAAAGGCGAGGATCGCATCGCGTTCCGCTATGTCGGCAATCCGAACGGCTCGATCGACGACATCGCCGGCATCCTTTCGGAAAAGCGCAACATTCTCGGCATGATGCCGCATCCGGAAAACCTGATCGAACCGCTGAATGGCGGCACAGACGGGCGCCCGCTGTTCGAGAGTGCGCTGAAGGCTGTCGCCTGAACTATTCCTTGACGGGATAGTCCGCGAGCTCCGGCCGCATCGCCTCGATGACGAAGTCGACCAACGCGTCAGGCGCTTCGAGGTAGAATTCGCGATCGGAATAGGCGCCGACATGAGCTGTGACGCCGCGCTCGGCGAGCCAACCGGCCAGGGTCTCGAGTTCGTCGCGCGGCGTCAGGCTGAGAAACGAGACCTGCGAGCGCGCGCGCTCGGGATCGTCATGCGAGGCTGCGACGCGGGAGAATTGCAGGTCGATGTTGAAGCCCGCCTTGCGCAGCCAGATCGCGCGCTCGGTGCGCCGGAGTTCGGTGAATCCGAGACGCTCCTTGAACAGCGCAACGATCGTTTCGAAATGTCCCGCGGCAACGCGGTTGGCGACGTGATTGAATTCCATGGCTCGCTCCGGTCGCCTCGCATCTGTCATGAGCTTGGCTGATTCGCGCCGAGGCGGCAGCTTTTTCGTTGCTGCCATTTACATGCGGGCCGCCGCGCTCTATCCGAACCTCAAATCCCAAGGTCGAGGTCATCCGTGCTTGCCAACGATACGCCGATCACGCCCGAACTCGTCGCGAGCCACGGCCTCAAGCCCGACGAATACCAGCGCATCCTCGATCTGATCGGCCGGACGCCGACGCTGACCGAGCTCGGCATCTTCTCGGCGATGTGGAACGAGCACTGCTCGTACAAGAGTTCCAAGAAGTGGCTGCGCACGCTGCCGACCACAGGCCCGCGCGTGATCTGCGGGCCGGGCGAGAATGCCGGCGTCGTCGATATCGACGATGGCGAGGCGATCATCTTCAAGATGGAAAGCCACAACCATCCCTCCTTCATCGAGCCCTATCAGGGCGCGGCGACGGGCGTCGGCGGCATCCTGCGTGATGTCTTCACCATGGGCGCCCGTCCGGTCGCAGCGATGAACGCGCTGCGCTTCGGCGCGCCGGAGCATCCCAAGACCCGCCATCTCGTCTCTGGCGTCGTTGCCGGCGTCGGTGGCTATGGCAATTCGTTCGGCGTGCCGACCATCGGCGGCGAGGTCAATTTCCACGCCCGCTACAATGGCAACATCCTCGTCAACGCCTTTGCGGCCGGCCTCGCGCGCGCCGACAGCATCTTCTATTCGAAGGCCGAGGGCGTCGGCCTGCCGGTTGTCTATCTCGGCTCCAAGACCGGCCGCGACGGCGTCGGCGGCGCCACCATGGCCTCGGCCGAATTCGACGAGACCATCGAGGAGAAGCGCCCGACTGTGCAGGTCGGCGATCCCTTCTCCGAGAAACTGCTGCTCGAAGCCTGTCTTGAGCTGATGAAGACCGGCGCGGTGATTGCGATCCAGGACATGGGGGCGGCCGGCCTCACCTGTTCGGCGGTGGAGATGGGCGCCAAGGGCGATCTCGGCATCGAGCTCGATCTCGACAAGGTGCCCTGCCGCGAGGAGGGCATGAGCGCTTATGAAATGATGCTCTCCGAGAGCCAGGAGCGCATGTTGATGGTGCTGCGGCCCGAGCAGGAGGCCGAAGCCGAGGCGATCTTCCGCAAATGGGGTCTCGATTTCGCGATCGTCGGCTACACGACCGACGACCTGCGCTTCCGGATCCTGCGCCATGGCGAGGTCGTCGCCGACCTGCCGATCAAGGAACTGGGCGACGAAGCGCCCGAATATGATCGCCCCTATACGCGCGCCATACCGCCAGCCGCGATCGCGGCCGGCGATGTCGCAGAGCCTAACGATTATGCCGCTGCACTGATCAAGATCGTCGGCGCTCCCGACATGGCCTCGCGCCGCTGGGTCTGGGAACAGTATGATCATCTGATCCAGGGCAATACGGCGCTTCGTCCGGGTGGCGACGCCGGCGTCATCCGCGTCGAAGGCCACGAGAAGAAGGCCCTTGCCTTCTCCCTCGACGTCAGCCCGCGCTATTGCGAGGCCGATCCCTTCGAGGGCGGCAAGCAGGCGATCGCCGAATGCTGGCGCAATCTGACGGCGGTCGGCGCCGAGCCGCTCGCCGCGACGGACAACCTCAATTTCGGCAATCCTGAAAAGCCCGAGATCATGGGCCAGCTCGTCGGCGCCATCGAAGGCATCGGCGAAGCCTGCCGCGCGCTCGACTTCCCGATCGTCTCAGGCAATGTCTCGCTTTACAACGAGACCAGCGGCGTCGGCATCCTGCCGACCCCAGCGATCGGCGGCGTCGGCCTGCTTCCCGACCTCTCCGTCATGGCGACCGTCGCCTTCAAGCAAGATGGCGACGCGATCCTCCTGATCGGCAAGGCGGGCAGCCATCTCGGCCAGTCGATCTATCTGCGGGAAATCCTCGGCCGCGAGGAAGGGGCGCCCCCCCCGGTCGATCTCACGGAGGAACGCAAGGTCGGCGACTTCGTCCGCAGTCTCATCCGTGCCGCCAACGTCACCGCCTGCCACGACATTTCCGATGGCGGCCTCGCCGTTGCGCTCGCAGAGATGGCGATGGCCGGACGGCGCGGCGCGGCGATCCGCCTGCCGGCGACCGACGCCCGCCATGCCTATCTGTTCGGCGAGGACCAGGCGCGTTATGTCGTGACGGTTCCAGCTGGTGCCGCCGATGGCGTCCGCGCAGCTGCCGAGACGGCAGGCATCTCGGCTACACTCCTTGGTCATGTCGGAGGCGAGAGCTTGGATGTGGCGGACATCGCCACCATATCTGTTGCAAAGTTGACCGAGGCCCACGACAATTGGTTCCCGGCATTCATGGCGGGCGGCATCTGAGCCGTCACGAGAGCGCGACGACGACCGGCGGGGAATGATCATGGCAATGGACGCGCGCGAGATCGAAGGCCTGATCAAGGCGGCTCTGCCCGACGCTCGGATCGTCATCCGCGATCTGGCCGGCGACGGCGACCATTATGCCGCCGAAGTTGTGTCGGAGATGTTTCGCGGCAAGAACCGTGTGCAGCAGCACCAGATGGTCTATGCCGCGCTGAAGGGCAATATGGGCGGCGCGCTGCATGCTCTGGCCCTGCAGACGAGTGCACCTGAATGACGACGCGCTGAGGCGCGATTTGCAACGACGCCGGATCGGCCCTCCCCCGTCCGGCCAGCCGAGGAAGTTGAAGACATGTCCGATATCAGCGCTTTCATCGACAGCGAAGTGAAGTCGAACGACGTCGTGCTGTTCATGAAGGGCACGCCGGCCTTTCCGCAGTGCGGCTTCTCGGGCCAGGTGGTCCAGATCCTCGATTACCTCGGCGTCGACTATAAGGGCATCAACGTGCTCGCCGATGCCGACATTCGCCAGGGCATCAAGGACTATTCGAACTGGCCGACGATTCCCCAGCTCTATGTGAAGGGCGAGTTCGTCGGCGGTTGCGACATCATTCGCGAGATGTTCCAGGCCGGCGAGATCCAGTCCTTCCTGACAGAGAAGGGCATCGTGGTCGCTCAGTCGGCCTGAGCCGATTCATCAGCTACCATTCAGGAGCGCCGCCGGAATCCATCCAGCGGCGCTCGTTTGTTTGCTGCGTGTGAAATGGGAATTCAGCGGAGCCGCGTCGCCTGGCAATGCCAAGCGACTGGCGTGATGCGCTGCAGCTTGAAGCCGAATGATTTTCCGCTTGGATAATAAAACGGAACCGCCACGGTCGTCGATCGTTGAAGCAGCGATGCAATGCGTGGCGATGGCTTCAAGCATCGGATGATGGGGCGGGATCATCATCAGACGAATAGCATGCCATCGCCGTGATCGACGGAGAGTTACTATGATGAAGCCCATGAAGACGATGATGTCAGCGGGTCTTGCCGCAGCCATTGCGATCGCAGGTCTGGCAGCAGTGCCGTTGTCGGCACAGGCGGACACCGCCGTCCGCGCCGATGGCTCCTACGATGTCGCGCAGTATTATCGTGGCAATGGCTGGCATAATCGCGGCCCCGGCTGGAACCATGGTCCCCGCCCCGTCTATCGTCACCCCGGCTGGCGCGGCCCTGGCTATTATCCGCGCCCGGGCTATCGCGGCACCTACTACTATAACAACTATAATTCCGCCCTCGCCGCCGGCGTCTTTGGCCTGGCAGCTGGCGCGATCATCGGCGGCGCCGTCGCGAACAACAATCAGCAGCGCTACGCGAACGACTATGTTGCCTATTGCTCGCAGCGCTACCGTTCGTTCAATGCCGCGACCGGTACCTATACCGGCTATGACGGGTTGCAGCATCGCTGCATCGCCCCGCAATAATCAGGGCATCGTTTCCGCCTTTGCCGCGGCCCCGAAAGGGCCGCGGTTTTTCTATGGGCGAAGCGCGAGTCCCGCGAAGTCGAACAGGCTGCGATCGACCAGATGCGAGGGATTGGCGTTGCCGAGCGCCTTCAGCATGATGTCCTTGCGCCCCGGCGACTTCTGCTCCCAGTCGGCCAGCATGGCCTTGATCTGGTTACGCTGCAGACCCTCCTGCGAACCGCAGAGATCGCAAGGAATGATCGGAAACTGCATCAGCGCCGAAAAGCGCCCGATATCGTCCTCGGCGGCATAGGCAAGCGGCCGCAGCACGAACAGATCACCTTCCTCATTGACCAGCTTCGGCGGCATGGTTGCGAGCTTGCCGCCATGGAAGAGATTGAGGAAGAACGTTTCGAGGATGTCCTCACGGTGATGGCCAAGCACCACGGCCTGGCACCCTTCCTCGCGCGCGACACGGTAGAGATGGCCGCGCCGCAACCGCGAGCAGAGCGCGCAATAGGTTCGGCCCGCCGGCACCTTCGAGACCACAACCGAATAGGTGTCCTGCCGCTCGATGCGGTAGGGCACGCCGACACTTTCGAAGAAACGCGGCAGCACGTCGGCCGGGAAGCCCGGCTGTGCCTGATCGAGATTGCAGGCGAGCAGATCGACCGGCAGCAGGCCGCGCCATTTGAGATCGAGCAGCATCGCCAGCATGGCGTAGGAATCCTTGCCGCCCGAAAGGCAGACTAGCCAACGGTCGCCGGGACGAACCATTCCAAAATCATCGAGCGCCGCGCGTGTCTGGCGCACCAGCCGCTTGCGCAGCTTGGCGAAGGCGACCGATTTGGGCGCGTCGCGGAAAAGCGGATGCGCCCCGGCGACATCGTGTTCAGGCTCGTCGATGGTCGCGTCGTCGATCAGATCGGTCATTGGAACGGATTCCTGCGAAGCGCGCGGGAGACCTCTTTGCCGCGAAGCCCCGGCGCATGCAAGGCGGTTGGCCTTCCCAGCGGCCGATCGGGCATGACGTCTTGTGCGCAATGCAGCAAATGGCCTATCCTTGAGGCCTGCGCCGGCGCGTCCTGGCCGGCGTTCAGCCCCATCATCATCCCCCATACCGCCACGGAGCCACAGATGTTCATCTGCACAGGCTATGCCGCGCAATCGGCCGACGCGCCCCTCGCACCCTACACATTCGAGCGCCGCGACCCCGGTCCGAGCGATATCGAAATCGAGATCCTTTACTGCGGCGTCTGCCATTCCGACCTCCACACGAACCGCAACGAATGGCACAACAGCGTCTATCCGACGATTACCGGCCATGAAGTCGTCGGCCGCGTCCGCCGGATCGGAAGCGCCGTGACCAAGTTCAAAGTGGGCGACCTCGCTGGCGTTGGCTGCCTGGTCGATTCCTGCCGCACTTGCGAGAACTGTGCAGTCGGACTGGAGCAGTATTGCATTCCAGGCGCGACCGGGACCTATAACAGCCCCGACAAGCACACCGGCAAGATGACCTATGGCGGCTACTCCAAGGCCATCGTCGTCGATGATTATTTCGCGCTGAAGATCCCGGAAAACCTCGATCTAGCCGCCGTGGCGCCGCTGCTCTGCGCCGGAATCACGACCTATTCGCCGCTGCGCCATTGGAAGGTCGGCCCGGGCCAGACCGTCGGCATCGTCGGTCTCGGCGGCCTCGGCCATATGGGCGTCAAATTCGCCCGCGCGTTCGGCGCCCATGTCGTCCTGTTCACGACATCCGAGAGCAAGCGCGCCGATGGCGAGCGGCTTGGCGCGCATGAAGTCGTCGTGACGCGCGAGCCTGACGCCTTGAAGCCGTGGGCCGGCAAGTTCGACTTCATCCTCGACTGCGTCTCGGCCGATCACGACATCAACGCCTATCTGAACCTGCTCCGCCGCGACGGCACGCTCTGCCTCGTCGGCGCGCCTGAGAATCCGCAGCCGATCGCGGCCTTCAGCCTTTTGGGCGGACGGCACAGCTTCGCCGGATCCGGCATTGGCGGACTGCCCGAAACGCAGGAGATGCTCGATTTCTGCGCCGAGCACGGCATCACCTCCGATATCGAGATGATCGCAATCGACCAGATCAACACCGCCTATGAGCGGATGCTGAAAAGCGACGTGAAGTATCGCTTCGTCATCGACATGGCGACCCTTCCGGCCGCCTGACCTGCCAGAACGAGCGGCCGGCGCGGACCTTTCGCGCCGGCCGTCAGCGCGAGCGCATGAGATTGACGATGAGCACGCCGCCGATCGCCATGAGACCGCCAACCAGCGAGAGCAGCGTCGGCACCTCGCCGAGCCAGACAAAGCCGATCAGCGTCGCGGTCGGCGCGATCAGGTAGAGGAAGTTGGACGCCCGACCGGCCGAGAACCGCTTCAGCGCGGTGGCCCAGGTCAGGTAGCCGACAACGGTCGGCAGGATCGCCAGATAGGCGACCGAGAGAACGACGTCGGTCGGCGCATCGCCGAGTGCACGTATGGCGGCAGGCAGCGCCGGGGCGACCGGCAAGGCGCCGATGAACAGGATCCAGGCTGTCACGGTCAACGCCGGCATGCGACCGAGCAATGGCTTCTGCAGGATCGTCGAAACCGATGTGCAGATGGCGGAGCCGACGATCAGCAGCGCGCCGGGATCGAGCGCGAAGTGATCGCCCCGCCCGAAGGCGATCAGTCCGACACCAAGGAACGACACCACGGTGCCGACCCAGCCCCAGGCCCCGAAGCGCTCGCCCAGTAGCGGCGTCGCGATCAGCGCCACCAGAACCGGATTGATCTGCAGGATGAATGAGGCCGGCCCCGCCGGCACCGTGCGCTCGCCTGTATTGAGCAGCACGGCATAGACGGCGATGAACAGCGGCCCGATCACCGCCAGCCGCAGCAGATCGCGCTTCGAAGGCAGTGGCGGGCGCGCGATCACGAGGTAAAGCACGGCAGGGACCGCGGCGGCGCAATAACGGGCGGCGGCAAGTTGGACCGGCGTCAGATGATGCAGGCCGACCCGGATCGCGGCGAAGGCCGAGGCCCAGGTGACGATGGTGATGATCACCGCGCCATAAGCGATGAAGTCAGGCTGAGACGTTGCCGTCGCGGTCGAGGCCGATCGAGTCATGCGGAGGGTCCTCGGCGATATGGAGCGCCTCAATAGCGCGTTCCGCCGAGGGGCAACACCCGAAATGAAAAAGGCCGCCCTCGCGAGCGGCCTTCCAAAGTCTTTCGCAGAAAGCCGAAGGCTTAGCGCGAATAGAACTCGACGACGAGGTTTGGTTCCATGTGCACCGGATACGGCACATCGGCGAGGCCGGGAACGCGGGCGAACTTCGCGGTCATCTTGTTGTGGTCGACTTCGATGTAGTCAGGCACATCGCGCTCGGCGAGCTGCGTCGCCTCGATGACGATCGCGAGCTGCTTCGACGAATCCTTGACCTCGATGAGGTCGCCGACCTTGACGCTGTAGCTGGCGACCGTGACGCGGCGGCCATTAACCTTGATATGGCCGTGCGAAATGAACTGGCGCGAGGCGAACACGGTCGGCACGAACTTGGCGCGGTAGACCACCGCGTCGAGACGGCTCTCGAGCAGGCCGATCAGGCTCTCCGACGAATCGCCCTTGCGGCGCGTCGCCTCGGCATAGATCTTCCGGAACTGCTTCTCGGAGACGTTGCCGTAATAGCCCTTCAGCTTCTGCTTGGCGCGCAGCTGCGTGCCATAGTCGGAAACCTTGCCCTTGCGGCGCTGGCCATGCTGGCCCGGGCCGTATTCGCGCTTGTTGACCGGGGACTTCGGACGGCCCCAGAGGTTTTCGCCAAGGCGACGGTCAATCTTGTGTTTGGACGAAGCACGCTTCGACATCGCATATCCCATGCATCAAGAGTTCAGGGACACGCGCCCTCCTCTGCCCGCTTGTGGCGGACCGACAGGACAAGGCGATGGACTGCCTTCTCCGCGGGTGCGTGAAAATGAGACGCGGGCCCGAAGGACCCGCGAATGAGGGGGTCTTTAACGAAGAAGGACCACCCTGTCAAATCCGGCCGGGGCCGGAAGACCGCTCGCTACTCGGAAACGACTGGCCGGGCGCGCGGCATCGGAACCGCATCATGGCGGGCGGCAACGCGCACCGGCGCAGCGGCCGCTTCGTTGCCGCGGAGAGCCGTGGACGCGATGACGACAGGCGCCGCCTCAGCGGCGGCAACGGGCGCCGGATTGGCCGCAGCCTTGGCGGCAGCAAGCTCGGCGCCCTTCTTGGCGGCGGCCGCGAGCAGCGCAATCTCAAGCTTCGATTTCGGCGGCTCGACAGCGTCGGCAGGCACGGACGCGGCAGCCGTGACCGGCTTCGGACGCGGCATCGGCACGGCGCCATCGGCCTTGGCAGTGACCTCAGGCTGATCGGCCGCAGGCGAATCGGGCACGAGGCCCGGAGCGACGATCGGGGTCGGCGACAGCGGTTTGGCCAGCGGCTGCGACTTGGCGAAAGGCAGCACCGAGGCATAGACGACGGTCGGATGGGCGACAGCGGGCCCGACGACAGCCGGCGCCGCAACCGGGACTGGCGCGGTCATTGGCGTCGGCACGGCCTCGGCCACCACTGTCTCGACAACCGGCTTCTCGCGCGGAATTGGCGCCGCGACGGCTTCGGCAATCGCCGCAGAAGCCGAAGTCGCCGGACCAGGCACCGCCTCGCCACTCCAGAGCGCGCCGGTGCCGTCCTGAGCGTCAGCCATTGCGAGCAGCGTCGGCGCCTCGCCGACTGGCCTGAAGTCGCGGACCAGGATCATCTCGTCCAGCACGCGCTTCCGCTTGGCTTCGTAGTAGTAGCCCTTGCGATAGAGCATGTGGCCGCGAGACATGTTGCCGTCGGCAGCCTTCAACGCATTGGCGAGATAGGCGATGCCGAAGGCGAGATTGGTTTCGGCGTCCAGCAGCCCCTTGGCCGAGCCGCGATAGCCCATGCCCTGCGCGGTGTCGTAACGGATCTGCATCAGCCCCCAATAAGGGCCGTTGCGGGCGAGCGGGCGATATTCGCTCTCCGACCGGACGACTTCGCGAGCGAGCGAAACAGGGACATTGTATTTCTTGGAGTAGAAGACGATCAGCCGATCGATCTGCGCCTTCTGGCTCTCGTCGGGATAAGGGGCCGACGAACGGTTGAGCGCAGCAGCGCCAACGGTCAGCGAGGCCAGCGCCGCGGTTACAACCACGAGACGCCGAACAATACGCCCGGCGACCTCTTTTCCAGAGGCTTTTTCGTTCACAGACGGCATCGGATCGAATGGATCTCCGGTGTCGGGATGGCCCTTCGGCTCGCGACATATTACCGGATAATTACCGTCTGCGAAGTCCCTTGGAAAAACCTTCTCATGCGGCAGCTCTGCACTCTTGTAAAATCAAGGTGTTGCCCCCTGCCGATCCGGCCCTCGGGACACCATATCGGGTATTCTCATCCTCCTCTTGGAGCATTCCGATGCCGAAACTCGGCCAGACGCCGCTCTCCATTCTCGACCTCGCGCCGATCCGGGCCGGCGGAACGCCGTCGGACGCCTTCGCCAATATGGTGGACCTCGCCCGCCACGCCGAACGGCTCGGCTACAACCGTTTCTGGCTCGCCGAGCATCACAACATGCCGGGCATCGCCTCCTCGGCAACCTCGGTGCTGATCGGCCATGTCGCCGGCGCGACGAGCCGCATCCGTGTCGGCTCCGGCGGCGTCATGCTGCCGAACCACGCGCCGATCGTCATCGCCGAGCAGTTTGGCACGCTCGAAGCGCTCTATCCTGGCCGCGTCGATCTCGGCCTCGGCCGCGCGCCGGGGACCGACGTGTTGACGACGCGGGCTCTGCGTCGCGATCTCGTCGACGATGACAATGCCTTCCCCCAGAATGTGCAAGAGCTGCTGGCGCTGCTCGCGCCGGCGGGCGAGAACCAGAAGGTGCGCGCCGTCCCCGGTTCCGGCTCCAATGTCCCGGTCTGGCTGCTCGGCTCCTCGACCTTCAGCGCGCAGCTCTCCGCCCTGCTCGGATTGCCCTTCGCCTTCGCCAGCCATTTCGCGCCGCAGCGGCTTCTTGAAGCGATCGAGGTGCACCGTCACTATTTCCGCCCGTCCGAATATCTCGACAAACCCTACATCATGGTCGGCCTGCCCGTGATCGCGGCCGAGACCGACGAAAAGGCGCAGTATCTGGCGACGACGCAGTTCCAGCGCCTCGTCAATCTCGTGCGTGGCAAGCCGACGGTCCTGCTGCCGCCGGTCGAGAGCATGGAGGGGCTGTGGGACGAGCGCGAGGAAGCCTATGTCGCTTCGCATCTGGGCGTCGCCGCAATCGGCGGACCGGCGACCGTGCGCGCAAAACTCGAATCCATGCTTGAGCAAACCGGTGCCGACGAGCTCATCATCACGTCGGATTTCTATGACCACGCCGACCGCATCCGCTCCTTTAAAATCGTTGCCGATGCGCGCAAGGCTTCGGCCGCCGGGGAGCAGCTTCTCGCGACCGGATGACATTCGGAGCGATCCTGTTAGGTTGCGGCCGGTTCGGCCAGGCTCCGCGCGGAGCCTGGCTGGTCATGCCGTGCCGGGGAACGCAGAATGGCTGAGCGGATCACGATCGTCGTTCCGGTCTACAACGAGGCAGAGGGCCTGCCGCTCTTCGTCGGCCGCCTGACGCCCGTCCTCGAGAGCCTCGGCGTCGACTGGACCGTCCTGTTCGTCAATGACGGTTCGGCCGACGCGACGCTGCTGCGCCTTCGCGATCTCCATGACAGCGACCCGCGCTTCACGGCGATTTCGCTCAGCCGCAATTTCGGCAAGGAAACGGCGATTGCGGCCGGCCTCCATTATGCCGATGGCGATGCGGTCATCCTGATGGATGGCGACGCCCAGCATCCCCCCGAGATGCTGCCGGCCTTTCTCGAGCGCTGGCGCGCCGGCTTCAAGGTCGTGCTCGGTTCGCGCGAAGGCATGGCCGAGGAAGGCGCCCTGCGGCGGCTCTATTCGCGCAGCTTCCATGCGCTTTTCCGCCTCATCGCCGCCCCGCGTCTGCCTCGCGGCGCGGTCGATTTCCTGCTGCTCGATCGCAAGGCCGTCGACGCGATGAACCGCCTCGGCGAGCGCACGCGCTTCTCCAAGGGGCTCTATGCCTGGATCGGCTTCGAGCACACGACGATCCCGTTTGCAGTCGGCGGGCGCGTCGCCGGTCAGTCGAGCTGGAACTTCACGCGCCTCCTCGGCTTCGCCGTCGACGGGCTCGTGTCGTTTTCCACCATCCCGCTCAAGGTCTGGTCTTATCTCGGCCTCGTCGTCTCGGCCTGCGCCATGGTCTATGCGCTGGTCTTCCTGATCATGACGCTCGTCTCGGGCACCGACCAGCCCGGCTTCCCCTCCCTGATCGTGTCGATCATGTTCTTCTCCGGCGTGCAGCTCATCTCGCTCGGCGTGCTCGGCGAATATGTCGCGCGCATCTATGAGGAAGTGAAACGGCGGCCGCTCTTCCTCGTCGGTGAGGAAATCGGCGTCACCGAACGCGATCATGGTCGCCGCGCGGGCGACCGGGCGTCATGACCGGCGCGCGGCGCATCGTCCTGTCGGCGGATGACTATGGAATTTCGGAAGGCGTTTCGCGCGGCATCATCGAGCTCATCGTCGCCGGCCATCTTTCGGCGACCGCCGCGATGACCAACTGGCCGGAATGGCCCGCGCTGGCGCCGGCGCTGATCGCCCGCCGCGAGCGGATCGCGATCGGGCTGCATCTGAACCTCACCGCCGGCTGCCCGCTCGGCGCGATGCCGATCCTCGCTCCGACAGGCCGTTTGCCCGGCATCGCGCCGTTCCTGCATGGCCAGGTGGATGCGGCCGCCGATGAGATCGCGACCGAGATCGCCCGCCAGCTCGACAGCTTCGAGGACGCGGCCGGCATGGCGCCCGATTTCGTCGATGGCCATCATCATGTGCACATCTTCCCGGTCGTGCGGCGGGCTCTGATCGCGGCGCTCGTGACCCGCTATCCGAATCGAAAGCCCCTCGTCCGCAATCCCGGCGACCATCCGGCACGGATTCTCCTGCGGCGCGCCTTCCTGGTGAAGGCTGCCGGCGTCGCTTTCCACGCGCGCGGGCTCGCGACCGATCTCGCGCGTGCCGGCTTGCCGTCCAATGACGGCTTCTCGGGCTTTTCCGCCTTCGATCGGGCGACGGCCTATGACCGCGAACTCGACATCGCACGCCGCGCAAAGGGGCCGCGGCATCTCGCCATGTGCCATCCCGGCCATGTCGATGCGACGCTGCAGGCGCGCGACGATCTCACGGACCGACGGGAGGATGAACTGGCGACGCTTCTCGATCGGCGCGATATCGGCGCCTGGCTGTGGCTGTGCCGCCGCGACGCGGACGGCCGCGTGCTGTGGTGGCAATGATGATCCGCCGCGCCCTCGCCGATCCCCGGATCCGGCATCTCGTTCATTTCGCCATCGCCGGTTTCACCGCCTTCGCGGTCGATGCCGCGATGCTGCAGCTGCTGCTGCATTTTGGGCTCGGCCCGCTGGTCGCGCGGCCTTTCGCGATCCTGACGGCAATGATCGTCGGCTGGCTGATCAACCGCACCTGGACGTTCCCGATGCCGGGGCGCCCGCATCTTCGCGAATTTGCCCGCTACGCCGCCGTCGCCTCGATCTCGTCCGTGATCAATTACGGCATCTATGCCGCGATCATCCTCGCACGGCCGCAGACGCTGCCCTTCTTGGCGCTGGTGATCGCGACGGCGATCTCCACAGTCGCATCTTATTCAGGCTATCGCTTCTTCACCTTCAGGCATCGGCCGAAGGCTCACCCGGCCGCACCGTCAGACAGTCCCTGACAAGGAACGGCAGATAGATGAGGCAGAGCAGCGGATCCCACCACAGATCGGTGGCCCGCAGCATCGCTGTACCGAGGCCGCCGGCTGCCAGCGCGACAGCGAGCACGATGAAGAGGACCGGCACCTTGCGCTCGCCATCGACATGCCAGGCGATCACCGAGCCGATCGCCAGCGTCGAGGACAGCATCAGATAGGTCTGCGCCTCGGTGCGCGGGCTCATCAGCATCAGGTAGACGACCGAGAGCGCATAGAGATTGATCATGCCGCGCACGCGCCCGTTGCGGCGAAGCGCGACGAAGCCGAGCGCCAGCGTCAGGATCGCCGTGATGAGGCGGGCGACGGTCAGCAGGCTTTCCGGCGCGACGATGCCGAACCGCCCCATGAGCCCCGTAATATCCGACCAGCGCCCGGCTTCGGGCGCGCCCGACATCAGCACCTTGTGGATGCCGATCCCATAGAGCTCCAGCGCGCGGGCGGGATTGACGTTTACCAGCGGCAAGGCCAGCAGCACCACGAGCGCCACGATCAGCTTGGGGATGATCTTCGGCTGCAGGGCCGCGACAAGCAGGATGTAGACGATCGCCAGCGGCTTCAGCGCGAAGGCGAGGCCAAGCAGGATCGCACCGCTCCACCAGCGCCGCTCGATCACATGAACGGTCGCGAGCAGCATCAGCCCGTAGAGAATGTTGGTCGCCTGACCGTTGCGGAGCGAATTCGCGGCACCCGGCAACGCGATCAGGAGCGCGGTACCGACAATCAGCCAGCGCGTGCGCGCATCGAAGCGCGTCAGCACGACACGAAACACCTCGGCGATCGCATAAGCCAGCAACGCCGCCGAGACCGCACGCCAGGCGATGTCGCCAAACTGCGCGCCGAGTAGCGCAAACGGCGTGTAGAGGACGGCGAAGCTCGGCAGATAGATGAAGCCAGCCGTCCCCGCACCGAAGATGTCCTGACCAGCCCACCAGCCGAGCGAGCCGACGCGGTAGATCGGCACGACGCTGCGCGCCTCGGGATTGAGATAGACCAAAACGAAGATGACGAGGTTGAACAGCGCATAGAGCGCGAGGCCCACGCCGCCGATCGTCAGAATCCAGCGCGCCGGGGGCTCAGCCGATGCCAAGGTTTGCCGCGAACCGGCGGCCGTCACAGTGCTGGTCATGGAGTGTTTCCGCCGCGATCAGGGGCCGGCAAAATAGGCTGCGCACCGGGGCCCCACAAGGGCGCCGAACGGCCGACGGTGTCACAGGGCCGAGCCTTCCTGCGGCGACAGACCGAAATTCGCCAGCAGCGGCTGCAGCGGCAGTGGCCACGAATGGCCGGACGAAAGATAGGCCGCGCCGGGAACGCCGATCATGCTCGGCGTCTCGTCGAGACCGAGAAGCGACACGACGCGGCGGGCAATCGCCTCCGCCGGATCGATCCAGGCAACCGGCCATGGGGCGATCCGCACGAAACGATCGAGAAGGAACGGGTAATGCGTGCAGGCGAGCACCACCGCGTCGGTGCGTCGGCCCTCGACCTCGATGAACGCCGGCTCGATCTCGGTCAGGATCGCCGCATCGCCGACCGCCTCGCCCCGCATGACGCTTTCCGCAAGCGGAGCCAATTCATAGGAGCCGACCAGCCGAACATGGCAGTTCTGTGCAAAGGAGCGGATCAGCGCGCGCGTATAGTCCCGCCGCATCGTGCCAGGCGTCGCCAGCACGCCGACGACGCCGCTTTTCGTGCGCTCGGCGGCTGGCTTGATGGCCGGGACAGTGCCGACGAAGGGAATCGAATGGGCGGCCCGTAGTGCCGGCAGGACCAGCGTCGCGGCCGTATTGCAGGCTATGACGACCGCATCCGGCGAAAATCGCTCGATCAGGCGGCCGACCAGCATCACGATATGATCGCGAAGCGGCGCCTCCTCCCAGTCGCCATAGGGAAACGCCAGGTCGTCGGCGACATAGACGATGTCGGCCTCGGGTACGCGCCTGCGGATTTCCGAAAGCACGGAAAGACCGCCGATGCCTGAATCGAAGACGAGGAGGCGGACATTCATGCCGCGCCCTCCCCGGGGTCCTCGCGGCTCGTCGTCAGGCTGCCATCGGCGCGCCGTCGCGGCCGGGTCGGCCGATTCTCCAGTGCCGCGATGACCCCGCGCAGCGTGCGGATATCCTGTTCGGTGAACGAGGCCTTGGCGAGCATCGCTCGCAGCGTCTGCACCACCACTGGCTTCTTTTCGGCCGGGCGGAAGAACGTCACCGCTTCAAGCGCCCCTTCGAGATGCTCGAACAGCCCGACCAGTTCCTCCTTGGTCGCCGGCCGGCTCGGATTGGGCGTCTGGAAGCGCAGCCCCTCCTCTTCCGAGGCGAGCCCGCTGCGCCGCCACTCATAGCCAAGGATGAGCACCGCCTGCGCGATATTGAGCGAGGCGAATTCAGGGTCGACCGGCAGCGTCACGATCTCGTCGGCGAGGGAGATTTCCTCATTGGTGAGGCCGATGCGCTCGCGCCCGAACAGCATTCCGGTCGGCGTTCCGGCCACCGCATGGCCGCGCAGGATCATGGCCGCCGAGGCCGGTCCGCGCACGGTCTTGACGATCTCGCGCGGGCGCGCCGTCGTCGCGATCAGATAGCCGATATCGGCAATCGCCGCCTCGACCGTCTCGAAGACACGGATACGATCGAACACATGATCGGCCCGGCTCGCGGCGCGCCGGGCGCTTTCGTTCGGCCACCCGTCGCGCGGCTTGACGATGCGAAGGTCGCGCAGGCCGAAATTCGCCATGGCGCGGGCAGCGGTGCCGATATTCTCGCCGAGCTGGGGCTCGACCAGGATCACGGCGGGCCCATCGGCAAGAAGTCGGTCTGGGGAAGTGTTCATCAGGCAGGGCTCGGGCTGTGGAGCTTCCGGTCCTAGCGCATCATCCCGCGCGGTGCCAGACGCCGCTTGGCGATGACGCCTACGCGGTGTCGGATCGGAGCGGCCGGTGACGCTCCAAAGTCGCGAAAAGCACCACGCTAGCCACCGCTGCGCTGCCTTGCGGCAGGTCAAGGCCGCGAACCGCGCGATGCTGTTGTACTACCCGGTCGCTTCGTTCAAAATCGCGTTATCACAAGGGGGAGTCGAACCATGGCATCGAGCGTCGCCGTCACGAGCATTTCATCCACGGTCCAGCGCAAATGGGGCTGGTTCCTGGTACTGGGCATCATATTCCTGATCGGCGGGTTCTTCGCGATCGCGATGCCGCTGGTCTCGTCGATCGCGGTCGGCATCTTCCTCGCGCTCGTCCTTGTCGTCGCCGGCATCTTCCAGATCTGGCAGGCCTTCAGCGTGCAGAGCTGGACCGGCTTTCTCTGGCAACTCATCATCGGCATCGTCATGCTTCTGGGCGGCATCGCGATCTATATGTCGCCGGCCACCGGATCGGTCGCGCTGACGCTCGTCATCGCCGGCGTCTTCATCGCCAAAGGCGTGTTCCAGATCATTCTCGGCCTGCGCCTTCGCCCGCATGATGGCTGGGGCTGGATCCTCGCGGCGGGCATCATCGCCCTGCTCGCCGGCATCATGATCCTCACCAATTACCCGTTCTCGGGTCTCTGGGTGCCCGGCACGCTGGCAGGCATCTCGCTGCTCTTCACGGGCTGGAGCTATATCGCTCTCGGCCTCGCGGCCAAGCGCATCGCCTGATCCGGTTCACGTTGCTCAGCGTTCGTTCGCCGCGGGGCGAACGAACAGCGCTGCGTAGGCGAAAGTCGCCAGGAACGCTGCGAGGATTGCGGCGTTCTCATTCGCCCAGTCGAGCGCGGGGACAGAGACCATCGTCCGCGCCGCGCCGACGACCAAGCCGATGGCGACCACCGATCCGGCCCAGGCAATCAGCCCGAACAGAGCGAAAATTGCGCCGCGCAGCAGCAATGTCTGAAGCGTTTCGTGAAGATCCGACATGACGACCCCTCGCCTGACCCATGACGCGGCAGAGCGCGCCCGCTGCAGTGAAACGACGTTGCCGCGTCACGGTTCCCGCCGCCGTTAACGATTGCGTCGAATCAGCGGCAGCAGCTCTCCACGGCGGCCGCGTCCGCCGCCGCGCGCCTTTTCGGGCGGGGGACGCGATGCTATAGCAACGCTTCTCTCAAGCCCGATCGCGCCGGCCTCCTCCGCCGCGAGGGCATCCCAACGAAGGCGAGGCAGTCATTCCATGGCGAAGATCAAGGTAGCCAATCCTGTCGTCGAGCTCGACGGCGACGAGATGACCCGGATCATCTGGCAGGCCATCAAGGACAAGCTGATCCACCCCTATCTCGATCTCGATCTGCAATATTTTGATCTCGGCATCGAGCATCGCGACGCCACCAACGACAAGGTGACCGTCGAGGCCGCCGAAGCGATCAAGAAGGTCGGCGTCGGCGTCAAATGCGCCACAATCACGCCTGACGAAGCCCGCGTGAAGGAATTCAACCTGAAGGAAATGTGGAAGTCGCCGAACGGCACCATCCGCAACATCCTCGGCGGCGTGATCTTCCGCGAACCGATCATCTGCCAGAACGTGCCCCGCCTCGTTCCGGGCTGGACGCAGCCGATCATCGTCGGCCGCCACGCCTTCGGCGACCAGTACAAGGCGACCGACTTCCTCGTTCCCGGCAAGGGCCGCCTGACCGTCAAGTTTGAAGGTGAAGACGGCACGGTGATCGAGAAGGAAGTCTTCAAGTTCCCGGGCGCCGGCGTCGCGATGGCGATGTACAACCTCGACGAGTCGATCCGCGAATTCGCGCGCGCCTCGCTGAACTATGGCCTGCTGCGCAAATACCCCGTCTATCTCTCGACCAAGAACACAATCCTCAAGGCGTATGACGGCCGCTTCAAGGATCTGTTCCAGGAAGTCTACGAGAACGAGTTTGCCAGCGCCTTCAAGGAAGCCGGCATCACCTACGAGCACCGCCTGATCGACGACATGGTCGCGTCGGCGCTGAAGTGGTCGGGCGGTTATGTCTGGGCGTGCAAGAACTATGACGGCGACGTGCAGTCCGACACCGTCGCGCAGGGCTTCGGCTCGCTTGGCCTTATGACCTCCGTTCTGCTCACCCCCGACGGCAAGACCGTCGAGGCAGAGGCAGCGCATGGCACGGTAACGCGCCATTATCGCGAGCATCAGAAGGGCAAGGAGACCTCGACCAACTCCATCGCCTCGATCTTCGCCTGGACGCGCGGCCTCGCCCATCGCGCCAAGCTCGACGACAATGCCGAACTCGCCAAGTTCTCCGCGACCCTCGAAAAGGTCTGCGTCGATACCGTCGAGTCCGGCTTCATGACCAAGGATCTCGCGCTGCTCGTCGGGCCGGACCAGAAGTGGCTCTCGACCACCGGCTTCCTCGACAAGGTCAGCGACAACCTGACGAAGGCGATGGCAACAGCCTGAGTCTACGCCAATAGCAGCCACGAAGCGGCGCGGCTTGCCCCGCGCCGCTTTGCACTCGGGGGTATCGGATGGCCGAAGCCACAAGCCTCGCTGCGCTCAACAACGCCGAATGGTGCGATGCGATTTCGGTGGCCCATGGCGCCCCCGGCCGGTTCGAGGCCAGCTTCTGGATCAATCCCGGCTCCGCACCACCCTTTTATCCCAATCTCGTCACGCTTGATCCCGACAGGGGTGTCGTTCAACGCGAGGCGGTCCGCCTGCTGAAGCATTCGGGGCTCCCGTCATTCGGCGTCAAGGACAGCTTCTCCAATCTGGATCCTGCTGATCTCGGCCTTGCCGTCGCTTTCGAGGCCGACTGGCTGCGGCTGGAATCAGATCGCGCCCCGGCTTTCCGCGATCCGCGCTATCCGGTCGTCGCGGTCACCAGCGCTTCGGACCTCGCCCGCTGGGAGGCGGCGTGGTCAGACGGCGCCGCGCCCCAGACTATTTTTCCACCTGCCATTCTTCTCGATGCGCGCGTTGCGTTCCTCGCTCTTGTCATCAACAGCACCATTTGTGCCGGGGCCGCGATCAATCGCTCCGCACGGACCGTGGGCCTATCGAATGTTTTCTTCGCCCCCGGCATGGACGCCGCAGCGGGACTCGCGGCGCTGCTTTCGGCCGCGCGAGAGCATCATCCAGACATGGCTTTGACCGGCTATGAGGATGGAGAGAGCCTCGCGCTTTTTCGTGATGCCGGCTTCTCGTCCGTCGGCAGGCTTCGCGTCTGGATCGGCCATTCGTGACCCTGCCGCGTTGCGGCAAAATCAACTCGACGGTGGTCGGGAAGAATGGCAGAAAATCCGTCTCGTCAGCGAGGCGGCATTCCCCCTGGATGCGGTTTGACTGTCACACGTGGTTTGAAAGGCGAGTGACGCAATTGAACTCCCGGCCGAAGATCTCTCGGGAACTCCTCGCCGAGGCGATGTCGGCCCTGTTCGAGTTTTCGCCGGTCGCCTTCTGCATTTCGACGACGGATGAACCTTCCTACTATGTGCAGGTCAATTCGGCCTATCTCCGACTTTTCGGGCGCGAATGGTCAGAGTTGGAAGGGCAGCCGATCTCCCTGCACATGTCAGGCAGCCCCGACTCGCCCTCCCGTATGCGCCGCATGCATCAACTGGCGACCGTGGGCTTCTATGAACTCGAAGAAGTCGACCTGCGCCACACCTCGGGCCGGATTGTTCCCACGCTGATCAGTGCACATCGATGCGTCATCGGCGGCGCCGGCGTCGATATCGAAATCATCGTCGACAACACCGATCGCAAGGCACTTGAAAATGCGATCCGTCAGGCCGCGAACACCGATACTCTGACGGAAGTGGCCAATCGGGCCGGGTTCGAGCGGCTGCTGGCGCGCGCGGTCGAATCACTGTCTGGCGACGAGGCGGTCGGACTGGCCTATATCGATCTGAACGGCTTCAAAGCCATCAACGACCGGCATGGACATGCGGTCGGGGACGCCGTGCTTCGCGTCATCGGACACCGGTTGAGCGAGGCTGCTTCCCCGGGCGATCATGTCGGACGTATCGGCGGTGACGAGTTCGCGATCCTGTTCACCTGCCCAAACGTAGCGCTGCCGACACCCCAGCGATTTGAAGAGCTTGCGGCCGCCGTCTGCCAGCCAATCCTTATCGGCGGGAGCTTGTTCAATATCGGCCTGTCCATGGGCGTCGCCGTCATGGAGGCACCCAGGAGCTCCGACCATTTGCTCGATCAGGCAGATAGGCTGATGTATGAGGCCAAAGCGAGCGGCGCGCCGATTGCCATTCGCCTGATGCACTTTCAGGCGCCGGACGATGCGAGCAAAGCCGGCGGCAGTCGAGGATGATGACAATCAACCTCCTGCCCACAACCGCCGCGAAGCCCATGAGCTGACGACGCGGCTCGGCGGTGCGCCTTCCGAGCCGGCCGCGGCCGTGTTGGCTTCCAGATCGCCGAACAGCTGCTGCGCGAACAGTTCGGCAATGTATCGATGACGATGCATCCGGCGCGTCTTCGCGTCACGGAACCTGAGGATCTGATCCTGACGATGACGTCCTTCCACCCGGCAACAGGGCAGACAAAAGTCAGATACTGGCCTTCCGCTATGCGGTAGCGCCAGCCTTCGAGGCCGGTGGCGGGGTGCTCGAAACGTCCAAGGAAAGTGGGCTGTTCATCAGTCAGAAGGCCGTCTGACAGCCGACGCGCCGTCGTGGTTCATACAGGCGCGCCGATGCGTTCGGGATCGACCGCCGCAAGGCCCCGCAGCCGGGCCGCATCGCGCGAAGGCGGCGCGCCGAACAGGCGAGCATATTCGCGGCTGAACTGGGACTGGCTCTCATAGCCGACGGAGAAGGCGATCATGCCGGCGTCGAGATTTTCGGCAACGAGCCGCCGCCGCGCCTCGATCAGCCGGATCTGCTTCTGGAATTGCAACGGGCTCATCGCCGTGACAGCCTTGAAATGGCGATGCAGCGAGGCCGGGCTCATGCCGGCGATTTCAGCGAGACTGTCGATGCGCATCGGCTGGTTGAAGTGGCTCTTGATCCAGTCGATGGCGCGGTCGACCCGCGCGAGGCGGCTGTTCTGCGCCACCATCTGGCGGAGTACAACGCCTGCCGGCCCGGTCAGCAGCCGGTAGAGGATTTCCCGTTCGGCAAGGGGCGCCAGGACAGCGGCATCGCCCGGCTGCTCGACCAGCCTCACGAGCCGAAGGACAGGATCGAGCAAATCCGCCTCAAGAGGTCCGATCGCCATGCCGACGCCCTGGTCAGCGCCCTCCGCCGCTGCCGGTAGACCGGCCAGCATCTCGATGATCGCCAGCCGGTCGAGCCGAAGCGTCGCGCAGAGATAGGGCGTGGCCGGAGTCGCGTCGACGATGCAGGCCATCACGGGCAGGTCGACGGCAACGAGCAGAAACCGGGATGGGTCGTAGACCACCGCCTGTTCGCCCACCATCAGCCGTTTCGAACCCTGGACCGCGATACAGAGCACCGGCTCGTAGAAAGAGGGCGCGGGCAAGGTCGCCGCTTCAGCCCTGATCAACCGCAAACGCGGGATCGCTGTTTCGGCGCGGCCAAGCACCGCCCTGCGTCGCAGGATGTCACGTAGTTCTTCGAGCTGGTTCATGCGTATTCCTATCGCCCGCGACGTGGCGAGCCGCAACAGCATGCGCATCAAGCATGGCCACTCTGCGAGGATCAGGCAAGAAGGCGCAAGCAATTGGCTAACGCCGGAGCCGCTGGCGCATCATCTTCGGGAGGCTGATGCAAGGAGATTTCCATGAGCAAAGTCTGGTTCGTGACGGGCGCCACGCGCGGTATCGGCGCCGAGATCGTGAGGGCGGCGCTCGCCGCCGGCGACACCGTCGTGGCGACGGGCCGCAAGCCCGAGACAATCGAGGGCGCGTTTGCCGATGCAGGGGATGCCCTGCTCGCCCTGCCGCTGGACGTCACCGATGCGGATCAGATCGCGGCTGCCGTCGATGCTGCCGTCGCCCGCTTCGGCCGGATCGACATCCTCGTCAACAATGCCGGCTACGGGCAGCTCGGACTTTTCGAGGAAACCGCGCTCGGCGATGCCGAGCGTCAATTCGCGACCAACGTCTTCGGCCTGTTCAACATGACGCGTGCCGTCCTGCCGGTGATGCGACGCCAGCGCGCCGGCCATATCTTCAACCTCTCGTCGATCGCGGGCCTGCGGGGCGGCCTCGGCGGCTCGATCTATTGTTCCAGCAAGTTCGCCGTCGAAGGATTCTCCGAATCGCTCGCCCAGGAAGTTGAGCCGTTCGGCATCCATGTGACGGTTGTCGAGCCCGGCTTCTTCCGGACGGATTTCCTCGACGAGACCTCCGTCAGCTTCGGCAGCAAGGCGATCGACGATTATGCCGAAGTCTCGGCCCAGATCCGCAACGGCTACCGTGATCGCAACCATCGCCAGGCAGGCGATCCAGCCAAGCTCGGAGCCGTGATCGTCGAACTCGCAGGCGAGGACAAGCCGCCCTTCCGCTATGCCGCCGGCTCCGACTCGGCCGAGGTGTTTGCCGCCAAGATCGCCCGCCTGCAAGGCGAACTCGAAGCGACCAAAGCACTTTCCATCAGGACCGACGGCTCCTTCTAGCGGCGCCGCCGGTGAGCCGGGCCTGACCCCGCCCCCCTCTCCCAGGCGCCGTACGGCGCCTCCAACCAGCCAGAACGGATCGATCCCATGCGCTACAACAAACTCGGAGGCACCGGCCTCCTCGTCTCGGAACTCACCCTCGGCACCATGACCTTCGGCGGCAATGGCGGCATCTGGTCCGCGATCGGCGAACTCGACCAGTCGGCCGCCGACCGGATCGTCGCCCGCGCGCTGGATGCCGGCGTCAATTTCATTGATACGGCCGATGTCTACGCGTCGGGCCTGTCGGAGGAGATCACCGGCCGAGCGATGGTGAACTCCGGCCGCAAGCGCAGCGACATCGTGCTGGCCACCAAGGCACTCGGCCAGGTCGGCCCCGGCCCGAACGATCGCGGCGCCTCGCGCGGCCATATCATGGATGCCGTCAAGGCGAGCCTCGCCCGCCTCGGCACCGACTATATCGACCTCTATCAGATTCACGGGTTCGATCCGCTGACGCCGGTCGAGGAAACCGTCCGGGCGCTCGATGACCTCGTGCGCCACGGCCATGTCCGCTATGTCGGCGTCTCGAATTGGGCAGCCTGGCAGATCATGAAGGCGCTCGGCATCGCCGATGCCAATGGCTGGACGCGCTTCGCTTCGCTGCAGGCCTATTACACCATAGCCGGCCGCGATCTGGAGCGCGAGATCGCCCCGCTCCTCCTCGACCAGAAGGTCGGCCTCATGGTCTGGAGCCCGCTCGCCGGAGGCCTTCTGTCGGGCAAATATGATCGCGACGGTACATCGGCGGAGGGTGGCCGCAGGGCGAATTTCGACTTCCCGCCGGTGGACAAGGACCGCGCCTTCGATGCCGTCGAGGTGATGCGCGAGATCGCCGGTGCCAAGGGCGTAACGGTGGCGCAGGTCGCGCTCGCCTATCTGCTGAAGAAACCCTTCGTCACCACCGTGATCATCGGCGCCAAGACCGTCGAACAGCTCGACGACAATCTCGCCGCCGTCGCGGTAACCCTCAGCGACGACGACATGAGCAAGCTCGATGCCGTCAGCGCCCTGCCGCCAGAATATCCGGGCTGGATGCTTGAGCGTCAGAGCGAAAACCGCAAGGCCGGCTGAATGCGCACGGCCGCCCGCATCCGATGCGGGCGGCCAACTTGCTACCTTAGCCGTCGATAGGCGCCGCTTTTCCGTCCGCCGCGGCCTGATCGCGCATGCGGCTCCGCGCGACCTCGCGGGCGACGGCCAGACGCTGCTCCACAGCCTCATCCGGCAGACCGATCCCGGCGAGAAGATTGCCGGCAAGCTGCAGGCTGCCTTCCAATGCCTCCGGAACGACATCCGTCGCGCCGCACTCCAGCAGCCGGCGCGCATGCGTCAACGAGCGCGCGCGGGCGTGGATGATCGCATTCGGCCAGTGTTCGCGGATCGTCTGGACCATTCGCTCGGCAACGCCGGTCTCATCCAGCGTGACGACAAAGGCACGGGCCTTGTCGGCGCCGAGCTTTGCGAGGATTTCGGGGCGCGTCGCATCACCGAAGAAAATGGCATGCCCCTCCTTCGAAGCGCGGCGGACATGCTCGGAATTCAGATCGAGCGCGACATGCGGAATGTCCTCGGCCGCGAGCAAGGCCGCGACCGTGGCGCCAAACCGGCCGAAGCCTCCGATGATGACATGGTCCGAAAAGCTCTCCTGCCCGGTCACGCCCTGGCTTGCCTGAGCGTCGCGCGCCTTGAACCGGGCGGCGAGCTTCCCCCCGACGATGCCGAGCAGCGGCGACAGGACCATTGAAAGGGCCGCGATCGTCGTGGCGAGGCGGGCGATGTCGGGTGCGATGACATTGTCGCGGGCAGCGAGCGTGAACACCACGAAGGCGAATTCGCCGGCGCCAGCCAGGATGAACGCCGTCTCGACCGCGCCCGGCCGCGGCAGCCGCGCCATGCGGAACGCGAGATAGCCAACCGCAAGCTTGACGGCGAAAAGCATGGCGAGCGCGCCGAGGATCAACGGCAACTGGCCAATGACGGCAACGACGTCGATCGTCATGCCGACGGTCATGAAGAAGAGACCGAGCAGCAGATCCTTGAACGGCTCGACCTCGACATCGATCTGATGGCGATATTCGGTCTCGCTGAGCAGAAGCCCGGCCAGAAATGCGCCGAGCGCCGCTGAAAGCCCGGCGCGGGATGTGATCGCGCCGGCCGCAACGATGATCAGGAGCGTGATCGAAATCAGCAGCGTGCGATTGCCGGTCGCGCCGGCAAAGCGCATCAGCGGCTTCACGATCGTGCGGCCAAGCAGCACGACCGCGATGACCACCACGACGGCCAGCGCAATGCCCTTGACCAGCGACGGGCCGACACTGGCGCCCTTCTGGCCGAGAATGCCGACGATGATGACGATCGGCACCACCATCAAATCCTGCAGGATCAACACGCCGAGCGCGATGCGCCCCGTCGGCGTCCCGAGCCGCCGCCGCTCCGCCAGCGATTGCGTCACGATCGCGGTCGAGGACAGGGCGAATGCCATGCCGAAAACCAGCGAATCGTCAAACTCGAAGCCAGAAAGCGCTCCGGCGCCATAGATCGCGGCGGTGACCAGCGCCACCTGCAGCCCGCCGGCGCCGAGCATCAACCGGCCGATGGCCCCGACGCGCGCGAAGGAGAGCTCCAACCCGATGGTGAACAGCAGGAACAGGATCCCGAGATCGCCGAGGGCCTGCAATTGGCCGACATTGGTGATCGTCGCGTAGCCGAACAGCGAATTGATCGGCACGAGATGGCCGAAGCCGCCCGGTCCAACAATGATGCCGGCGATCAGGAAGCCCATGACGACGCCGAGCTTCAGATGCTGGAAGAGCGGGACGACGATCCCGGCGGCAACAAGGAACACCAGTAGCTGACGGAAGTCGGCTACCTGGTCCATCTGTTTCCCGCTCCACCGAAAGCTGCGTTTCTATCGCGTCCGTCTATCTCATCCTGCCCTCTAGACGCGGATCAGCCGGCAAGCCGCGCCTCGATCGCGCCGAGCGCCTCGCCGGCGCGCGCGCCATCGGGGCCGCCCGCCTGCGCCATGTCCGGGCGCCCGCCGCCGCCCTTGCCGCCGAGGACCTCGGCACCCACCCGAACCAGGTCGACGGCGCTGAACCGCGCGACGAGGTCTTCGCTGACGCCGACGACGATCGCCGCCTTGCCGTCTTCCGCGACGCCGACAAACGCGACAACGCCCGAGCCGACCGATTTCCTGGCTTCGTCGACGAGACCCTTCAGGTCCTTCGGCGCGATGCCCTCGACCACGCGGCCGAGATAGCGGACGTCGCCGACATCGCGCACGCCATCGCCCGACGCCTGCCCGCCGCCGCCGAGCGCCAGCTTGCGCCGCGCATCGGCGAGCTCGCGCTCGAGCCGCCGCCGCTCTTCGACGAGGATCGTCACGCGCTCGACGGCCTCGTCCGGACGGACCTTCAGCGCCTGGGCGACTTCCTTCAGCCGCTTGTCCTGCAATTCGAGGTGATCGCGCGCGGCCTTGCCGGTCAGCGCCTCGACGCGGCGGACACCCGACGCGACCGCACCCTCGCCGACGATCGTGACGAGCCCGATCTCGCCCGTGCGGCCGACATGCGTTCCGCCGCACAGCTCGACCGAATAGGCCTTACCATCCCGCTCGCCCATCGAGACGACGCGGACCTCGTCGCCATATTTCTCACCGAACAGCGCCATGGCGCCAGCGGCAATCGCTTCGTCGCGCTCCATCAGGCGCGTCGATACGGCGCTGTCCTGCAGCACCACCTCATTGGCGATGTCCTCGACCGCCGCCAGCTCTGCCGCATCGATCGGCTTCGGATGGCTGAAATCGAAGCGCAGCCGATCCGGCGCCACCAGCGAACCCTTCTGCGCGACATGCTCGCCGAGCACCTTGCGCAGCGCCGCATGCAGGAGATGCGTCGCCGAATGATGCGAGCGGATCGACGCGCGGCGGCCATGATCGACCAGCAGCCGGGCCGAGTCGCCGACCTTCACGCTGCCGCTCTCGACGACACCGTTATGGACGAACAGCCCGTCGCCGCGCTTCTGCGTGTCCTCGATGCGCACCCGGCCGCCGCCTTCAGTCTCGATCGTGCCGGCATCGCCGACCTGACCGCCCGATTCGCCATAGAACGGCGTCTGGTTGACGATGATCTGCACGCGTTCGCCAGTCTCGGCAGCGGCGATCTCGGCGCCGTCGCGGACAAGCGCCAGCACCTTGCCTTCGGAAGCCTCGGAGGAATAGCCGAGGAATTCGGTCGGACCGAGCCGATCGCGCAATGTCAGCCAGATCGTCTCGGCTGCGGTATCGCCCGAGCCGGCCCAGCTGGCGCGCGCCTCCGTCTTCTGGCGCTCCATCGCGGTCTGGAACACGTCAGTATCGACGCCAATGCCGCGGGCGCGGAGCGCGTCCTGCGTCAGATCGAGCGGAAAGCCGTAGGTGTCATAGAGGCGGAACGCCGTCTCGCCATCAAGCGTGGCGCCGGAAACAAAACCTGTCGTCGCCTCGTCGAGCAGCACGAGGCCGCGGGCCAACGTGCGGCGGAAGCGGATTTCCTCCAGCCGCATCGTCTCGGTGATCAGCGCTTCGCCACGCACAAGTTCGGGATAGGCCTGGCCCATCTCGCGCACCAAAGCCGGCACCAGCCGCCACAGCAGCGGATCGGCAGCGCCGAGAATATGCGCATGGCGCATGGCGCGGCGCATGATCCGGCGCAGCACATAGCCGCGACCCTCGTTCGAAGGCAGCACACCGTCAGCGATCAGGAAGGAAGAGGCGCGCAGGTGATCGGCGATGATGCGATGGCTGGCGCGCTGCGCGCCCTCGGCCGGCACGCCTGTCGCCTCGACGGAGGCGCGGATCAGCGCCTTGAAGAGATCGATGTCGTAATTGTCGTGGACGCCCTGAAGCACGGCGGCGATGCGCTCGAGCCCCATGCCAGTATCGATCGACGGGCGCGGCAGCGGCAGCCGGTTGCCCGGCGCGATCTGCTCGAACTGCATGAAGACGAGATTCCAGATCTCGATGAAGCGGTCGCCATCCTCATCCGGGCTGCCCGGCGGGCCACCCGGAATGCCCTCGCCATGATCGAAGAAGATCTCGGAGCACGGGCCGCAGGGGCCGGTGTCGCCCATCTGCCAGAAATTGTCGGACGTCGCGATACGGATGATCCGCTCTTCGGGCAGGCCGGCGATCTTCTTCCAGAGATCAAACGCCTCGTCGTCCTCGTGATAGACGGTGACGAGGAGCTTGTCCTTGGCAAGGCCGAACTCGCGCGTCACCAGCGTCCAGGCCAGCTCGATCGCCCGTTCCTTGAAATAGTCGCCGAACGAGAAATTGCCGAGCATCTCGAAGAAGGTGTGATGCCGGGCGGTGTAGCCGACATTGTCGAGATCATTGTGCTTGCCGCCGGCGCGCACGCATTTCTGCGACGTCGTCGCCCGCGGCCAGGGCGCCGCGGCCCGGCCGGTGAAATAGTCCTTGAACTGGACCATGCCGGCATTGGTGAACATCAGCGTCGGATCGTTCTGCGGCACGAGCGAGCTCGAGGCGACGATCTCATGGCCGTTCTGCTGATAGAATCCGAGATAGGCCGACCGGATGTCGTTGACGCTGCTCATGGAATGATCCGCTTGAAGACCGGGAGGCCGCGTCGCGGATGCCCGGTGAGAAACCTGGCCGCGTTTGTAGCGGCCGGCCGCGGGACTGTCCAGAAAGCAGCATTGCCGACACAGCACCGGCGAGGCGCCGCCGCCGCTTTGTCATGCCTCAGTGGCCGCGACCGTCATAGGCGTTGACGGTGACCGATGCGAGGTCGATGCCATCGATGCACCGCACATTGACCGCAACCATGTTGCTGCCATCGGGCCCCTTCGCTCGCGCAAAGGCTTCGATGCCGCAATCCTGGCAGAAGAGATGATGGATGATGTGACGGTTGAATTGATAGTCGGTGAGGTTGTCTTCCCCCGCCGTCACGCTGAAGTTGCTCGCCGGGACGAAGGCGAGCCAATGTCCGCGCTTCTGGCAGATCGAGCAATTGCAGGAGATCGCGCTGGTGAAATCGCCATGCGCCTCGAAACGAACCTTGCCGCAGTGGCAGCCGCCTGTCTCGTCCGTCGCTTCAGCCATCCTCAACCTCCCTCAAAGCGAAGGCGCAGCTCGCCGCGCCTCCGCTGGTCACGCCTCCAGGTGATTACGCTTCCAGGGCGTCGTCGCCATCCGCTTCGGCTTCGCCATCCTTCGAAAGCAAGGCCTCGGCAAGCAGGCCGGCATTCTGCCGGATGGCCTGTTCTACCGTGTTGGCGATCTCAGGATTGTCGCGGAAGAACGCCTTGGCATTCTCGCGGCCCTGACCGAGACGCTGGCTGTCATAGGAGAACCACGCGCCCGACTTTTCGACGATGCCGGCCTTGACGCCGAGATCGATCAATTCGCCGACCTTCGACACGCCCTCGCCATACATGATGTCGAATTCGACCTGCTTGAACGGCGGCGCCAGCTTGTTCTTCACCACCTTGACGCGGGTCTGGTTGCCGACGACCTCGTCGCGATCCTTGATCGCGCCGATGCGGCGGATGTCGAGACGGACCGACGCGTAGAATTTCAGCGCATTGCCGCCGGTCGTCGTCTCGGGATTGCCGAACATGACGCCGATCTTCATGCGGATCTGATTGATGAAGATCACCATCGTCTTCGACTTCGAGATCGAAGCGGTGAGCTTCCTGAGCGCCTGGCTCATCAAGCGCGCCTGCAGGCCGGGCAGGCTGTCGCCCATCTCGCCCTCGATCTCGGCGCGCGGCGTCAGGGCGGCAACCGAATCAACCACCAGCACGTCGATGGCGCCGGAGCGCACCAGCGTATCGGTGATCTCGAGCGCCTGCTCGCCGGTGTCCGGCTGCGAGATCAGGAGGTCATCGAGATTGACGCCGAGCTTGCGGGCATAGACGGGGTCAAGCGCATGCTCGGCATCGACGAAGGCGCAAATGCCGCCATTCTTCTGCGCTTCGGCGATGGTGTGCAGCGCCAGCGTCGTCTTGCCCGAGGATTCCGGCCCATAGATCTCGACGATGCGGCCGCGCGGCAGACCGCCGATCCCGAGCGCGATGTCGAGCCCGAGCGATCCGGTCGGGACAGTACCGATCTCGACGACCTTGTCGTTCTTGCCGAGCCGCATGATCGAGCCCTTGCCGAACGCCCGCTCGATCTGGCTGAGAGCGGCATCCAGCGCCTTCGACTTGTCCATTGTGGCCCCTTCGACGAGACGGAGAGAAGTTTGCGACATACGTGCGATCCTTATTCCATACTGCGAGGAGTCGATCAAACTGAGAACATTGTACATGTTTTGTTCTCATCCGCAAGCTGCATCCACGCCTTGCCGCCCGCATATGTGAGTCCTGCCATGCAGCGCGGCCGGGTGGTGCGACATGCCCCTCTGTGATGCTATGCAGCGGGAAATCCGCACTGTTTCATCAAGTAGAGAGAGCGACCTCAACGTGCAGCGCCCTGCCCTCCTCGTGACACTTCTCGCCATGCTGGCGCTCAGCGCCTGCCAGGCCCCGACCAACCAACAGCTGGGCGGGATCGCCGGCTCGGCCGTCGGCGCCATGATCGGCAGCCAGTTCGGCTCCGGTGCAGGCAAGCTCGGCGCGACGATCGTCGGTGGCGGGATCGGCGGCATCATCGGCAGCCAGATCGGCAGGAGCATGGATCAGAACGCGCAGCGCCAGGCCTCGGAGGCGGAGACGCGCGCGATCACCACCGGCCAGCCCGGCGTGCCAGTCAGTTGGAACGCCGGATCGAGCCACGGTCAGGTCATTCCCGGGCCGATCCGCAAGCAGAGCGGCCGCGAGTGCCGCCCCTACACGCACCAGATCGTCGTCGACGGACGCGGCGAAGCCCTGCGCGGCACCGCATGCCGCATGCCCGACGGCTCGTGGCAGACGATCTCCTGACCAAGGTTTCAACAACATGGTATCCGCAATGAGCCTTTCCGATCGCATCCGCCTTTCCGACGAAGTCGCCGCGGCGCGGGCAGACGGGCGCCCGCTCGTCGCACTGGAGACGACGATCGTCACCCATGGCATGCCCTATCCGGAAAATGTCGGGACCGCCCTTGCCGTCGAAGAGGTCGTGCGCGGCGCGGGCGCGGTGCCGGCGACGATCGCGATCATCGATGGCGCGATCCGCGTCGGACTGACCGCCGCCGAGCTCGAAGATCTGGCCGGCATGAAGAACGTCATGAAGCTGTCGCGGGCCGATCTCGCCTTCGCGCTTGCGACCGGCCGGCCGGGCGCCACCACGGTAGCCGCGACCATGATCTCGGCGGCGCTTGCGGGCATCCGGGTCTTCGCGACAGGCGGAATCGGCGGCGTCCATCGCGGCGCCGAAACCAGCTTCGACGTCTCGGCCGATCTCTATGAGCTCGCCGAGACGCCTGTCACGGTGGTCTCCGCCGGCGCCAAGGCGCTGCTCGATATCCCGAAAACGCTCGAAGTGCTGGAGACGCTCGGCGTGCCCGTAGTGACGGTCGGCCAGGATATGCTGCCGGCCTTCTGGTCGCGCGACAGTGGCCTGCCCTCGCCGCTCCGCCTCGACGATCCAGCTGATATCGCGAGCTTCCTTGCAACGCGCACCGAGCTCGGTCTCAAGGGCGGCCTGCTGGTCGCCAATCCCGTCCCGCTCGCCGACGAGATCCCGGCCGCCGAGATGCGCGCCCATATCGAGGAGGCGATCCGCGACGCCGAGCGCGACGGCATCCGCGCCAAGGCGGTCACGCCCTATGTGCTCGGCCGCATCCTGACGCTGACCGGCGGGCGCAGCCTCGTGACCAATATCGCGCTGGTCAAGAACAATGCTCGCCTCGCCGGCGAGATCGCCGTGGCGCTTCAGGCCGTGGCGGGGTGACGCGCATGGAGGACGTGGCCGACCTCCGCTTCATCGAGCGGCGACGGCCCCGTCACATAGAGACTGCCAAGATCCGGGCCTGACAGATTGGCCGTCACTTCGAAGCCGAGGGCGGCGAGATGCCGCTCCATTTCGTCGGGCCGGAAATAGCTGACGAAAGGCTCGCCAAGCTGGGCCGCGCGGCCGGCAAGCGTCAGGAAGGCCAGCCGCTGCAACACGCCGACCCGGTCCGGAGGCTCGGCATAATCGAGCACCAGCTCGGCGCCGCCCTTGCGGGCAGCGATGATGCCGAGCGTCGTGAGAATGGCAATCTCCGACAGATAAGGCACCACGCCAAGCCAGGAAAAGAACACCGGCGCATCCGGCTCAAGCCCCGCGGCCTCAAGCTTGCCGTCCAGCCGATCGATGGAGAAATCGACCGGCACGAAGCGCGTGCTTTCAGGCACGGGAATGAGTGTCTGCTCGAGGCGTTGGCGCTTCCAGGCCTGGGTTGCCGGATGGTCGACCTCATAGACGACGACGCCCTGGTCGGCGAAGGGGTTGCGATAGGCGAACGTGTCGAGCCCTGCGCCAAGCACGACCACGCGGCGAACACCGCCCGCGACGGCCGCCGCAAGCTTGTCCTCGGCAAAGCGGCTGCGGGCGGCCAGGAAGGTGCGCAGCGCAGCGCCGCCCGATGAATCGGCGCGGCTGATTTCATCGCGCGCAACCGGCGAGCCCCGATCGCCGCCGATGATGGTCAGCGCAAGCGGGTCCTCGAAGATCAGCGGCTTGTCGAGCAACTGGTGCGCCGCCCGGCGCATCGCGGCTCGAAACGCCGTGGCGCTCGGCTTTCCCTCGATCACGTCCGTATAGCTCCCTTGTCCATGAGCCTGCCGGACAATGCTGACGACTGGTCTTGGATGCAAGCGGCGAGCCCGTCGAAGCTCAACGCAGGCATCCGAGATCGGTGAGGAGATGCACTGCGTCGGCGCGGGCAAGTCCCGGTGGATCGCCGCTCGCCGGCAGGATGAGCACGGCGAAGCTGCCGTCATCATCGGCGATGATGTGAAACGGCTGGAAGGCCGCCGTCGCGTCGGCGCTGGCCTTGCCGCAATAGCCGCGGCCGTTGCGGGCAAGCGATGGAGCGAGATCGCGGATACGGGCAGCTGCCGGATCGGGCAGCCGCGCCGCGACCGCGCCGATAATGGCCGCCTGCAGCGCGGGCGTCGCAAGCGGCGTCCCGACATAGCTCTGCGCATCTGCCGGCAAGCTTGCCACGACCATCGCGCCTGCCGCGATGATCAAACCGCCATGACGCATCGTCATTCCTCCACGCATCATCCGCCAGCCGCGGGCGATTGATGACAATTCGGGCGCGAGATGCAAGGTCTACCCGGTCGAGGGCGGCTGATGATGTAGGCCACATGGCCCTTCAGGCGAGTGCCGATAGGACATCCATAAGCGCTACAGGCACCTCTTGATCCGCCTCAACGGTGGGGCTGATGATCCATGGTCCGCCGCCAGGTGCAGGTCCGGTGCCAACGGCGGCCGGTCACCAGGCGAGGCGCAAGGCCTCGAGCCCGTGAAAATGATAGCTGTCGCGATAGCGTGGCGGCGCCGCGATCCTGAGGCCCGGCAGCCGGGCGAAGAGGATCGGCAGCGCGACCTGCAGTTCAAGCCGCGCCAACGGCGCGCCGATGCAGAAATGGATGCCGCCGCCGAAGCCGAAATGCGCCAGCGCCGGGCGCGCCGGATCAAGGAGGGCCGCATCGACATAACGCGTGGGATCGCGGTTGGCGGCGCCGAGCACCAGACCGACGCTTTCGCCCTTCTTCAGCGCGATGCCGGCATAATCGAGATCTTCAAGCGCATAGCGCGAGAAGAAGTGCAGCGGCGGATCGAAGCGGAGGCATTCCTCTGCCGTCGCCTCGACAGCCTCGTCGGTCGCGAAGACGACGGCAGGATCGAGCCCGGTCTCGAGGATCGCCTTCGCGCCATTGCCGATGGCATGCACAGTCGCCTCATGGCCGGCGTTCAGAAGCAGGATGATGGTCGCGATCAACTCGTCTTCCGAGAGGCGGTCGCCCTTTTCCTCGGCGGCGATCAGCGTCGAGACGAGATCGTCAGCCGGCGCCTTGCGCCGCTCGGCGATCACCTCTTTCAGATAGGCGACGAAATCCTGAACCGCCGCGACGGCCGCATCCTCGATCGCCCGCGTGCGGCCGAACTGATACATCGCCACCATCTTGTGCGACCAGTCGAGCAGGTCGTCCGCGCGGCTCGTCGGCACGCCGAGCATCTCGGCGATGACGATGACCGGGATCGGCGTCGCGAAAGCCGCGATGAGATCGACCTCCCCGGCATCTTCGAAGCGATCGATCAGTTCATTGGCGAGCGCCGCGATGCGCGGCCGCAGCCGCTCGACCTGCCGCGAGACGAAGGCCCGATTGACGAGGGTTCTGAGCCGCGTATGCGTCGGCGGCTCGCGATCGAGCATCGAGAGCGTGTCGATGTCGGTGAAGGGTCGGAGCCGCTCCGGCACCTCGGGAATGCCCAGTTCTTCTCGCGTCGCGACATGCAGGATCTCGCGACCGAAGCGCTTGTCGCGGAAAAGCGCATGCACGTCCGCCGCATCGAGGAAGCACCAGAGGCCGTACTGCTCCCAGAAAAACACCGGCGCGACCGCCCGGATCGCCTCAAAGACCGGATAGGGATCCTGGAAAAAGGCCGGATCGCGGGCGTCGATGGAGACGCGGCGCGTCGCGGGGTCGATGCGAAAGGGAGCGGAGGTCTGCGGCGCGAGGCCTGTGGCAGTCGGCTGTTGGATGATCACGCTGTCCCGTCTCGATCCGTGGTGCACCGCGCAAGGTTCGGATGCGGACGGACGGGATGCAAGCGGCCATTGCATCAGCGGCCATGCAGCGAGCGCAAACGCTACTCTCCCAGCGCTTCCTTCACGGCCGTCGCGAGCTGCTTCAGCGAGAACGGCTTCGGCAGGAAGCTGAAGCTCTCGCCGTCGGGGAGGTTGCGGGCAAAGGCATCCTCGGCGTAGCCCGAGACAAAGATGATCTTGAGGTTCGGCCGCGTCTTGCGCAGTTCGCGCAGCAGCGAGGGGCCATCGAGTTCAGGCATCACCACGTCGGAGACGACGAGATCGATCGATCCGCCGGTACGTTCCATGACTTCGAGAGCTTCCGCGCCTGATGAGGCCTCGTGCACCGTATAGCCGCGCGACGCGAGCGCACGGGCGGCGAAGGCACGCACCGCCTCCTCATCCTCGACCAGCAGGATATTGGCGCTGCCGGTGAGATCCGTTTTCGCCTGCGGCTTCTCGGGCGCGAGCTCGGCTTTCGGCTGCTCCACGGTGACATATCGCGGGACAAAGATCCGGAAGATCGTGCCCTTCTCCATGACGCTGTCGAAGAAGATATGTGCGCCCGTCTGGCGCACGATGCCATAGACGGTCGAAAGGCCGAGCCCAGTGCCCTTGCCGACGTCCTTCGTCGAGAAGAACGGCTCGAAGATCTTCGACTGGACTTCGAGCGGAATGCCTGTGCCGGTGTCCTCGACCTCGATCAGCACATACTCGGCCGCCGGCAACGCCTTGTAGCCGAACCCGGCACAATCGGCCGGCAGGATGTTGCGGGTGCGGATGGTGAGCTGTCCGCCCGCAGGCATCGCGTCGCGCGCATTGACCGCGAGATTGATGACAACCTGCTCGAACTGATTGAGATCGGCCTTGATCGGCCAGACGTCGCGGCCATGCACCACCTGGAGCTTCACCTTCTCGCCGAGCAGCCGCTCGAGCAGGATGGAGAGATCCGAGAGCACGTCTCCGATAGCGAGAATCTGCGGGCGCAATGTCTGGCGGCGCGAGAAGGCCAGCAGCTGCCGCACGAGGCCGGCGGCCCGGTTGGCATTCTGCTTGATGTTCATGATGTCCTGGAAGGACGGGTCGGACGGCCGGTGATTGGCGAGGAGCAGGTCCGAGAAGCCGATGATCGCTGTCAGCACATTGTTGAAGTCATGCGCGACGCCGCCGGCGAGTTGGCCGATCGACTCCATCTTCTGGCTCTGCTGGAACTGCTGTTCCAGCGCCCGCTGCTCGGTCGTGTCGAGCGCATAGATCGTCGCGATCTCGTGTTCATCGGCGCCTTCGTCAACGGCGCTGACATAGAAACGGGCGCTGCGGTCGCCGGGACCGGCGATGCTCGCATCGACGAACGGAATGTCGCCATGCCCGGCCGCGGCCGCTTCGAGGGCGCGTTCGACGGCCGCTCGCCCGCCCTCGGCGACGATATCGGCAAGGCGAAGCCGACCGCCGCCATCGCCCTGCACCGAGCCGAACAGCCGCGCAAAGGCGGCATTGGTCCGCCCGATGCGGCCGCTGCGATCAACGGAAGCGATGGCGAAGGGCGTATGGTTGAAGAAGCGCGTGAAGCGAACCTCAGCGGCCCGCAGCGCCTCGGACACATCCTCGCCCGGGCCACGGTTGAGCACGATGGTCCGCGTCGCGCCCGGCGCCCCGTCATGCGCATAGGGCACGCGATGCAGGAAGCGCACGGGCAGGCTCTGTCCGTTCTGCTTGACGAGGTCGAGGTCGAAAATTTCGGTTTCGCTGCCGCCCGGCCGCGCATTGCCAGCTGCGAGCAGGGCGGCGCCATCGCCGCGCACGATGTCGGCGAGCGCGATCGAGCCGGGCTTGAAGAAGGCGAGATCGATGCCGAGCCATTCCGCCAGCGTGGCATTGAGATAGACGATCCGGCCATCCGGCTCGGCCGAGAGGAAGCCCGCCGGCGCATGGTCGAGATAGTCGATCGCGTGTTGCAGGTCCTGGAACACCGTCTCCTGCTGCTCGCGATCGCCGGTGATGTCGGCGAGCCGCCATGCGGTCAGGAACTGATCCCCCGCCTGGATTGGCCGGGCATGGACACGATACCAGCGTGGCCCGATCGGTCCGGTGCCGGAGAGCGGCGCCGGCATGCGGATTTCCTCGACCGCCGCGCGCTGGTGACGAACTGATTGCGACAGGCGGTAGAGCGCCTCACTGGCTGCCTGATCCCCGGAAAAGACGCGCTCGATGACGCGGACATCGCTCTCGTCGTCTGCGCCGATCAGGTCCGCATAGGCACCGTTGGCATAGAGAATGCGCCCCTCGCGATCGCTGATGACGAGGCCTTCCGTCATCGAATCGATGAAGCCGCGCGCCAGGTCATCACGCGGGATCTGGCCACCGAAGCGCACCAACCCGATCGCGGCAGCAAAAAGCGTGAAGACGCCGAGCACGGCGAGAATGCCGAGGACGGCAAAGATGAAGGGCTGCGCCGAAGACGGCGGCAGCATCGCGCCAGCCACCGCAACGGCAACAAGCACAACCGCCAGCACCACCAGCCGACCGATGCCGCCCGTCCGGCCGCCACGATCGATGACCGGTGGGCGCCCCTCCGCGCCGCCGAATCGCGACGTCATGGCACACCGCCCGCCACAGCGGCGCCCACTGCACGGCATATATCAACGGCCCCCCGGTTTGTGGCCGGGCTGGCTGTAAAGGAGACGGCACTGATGCGGTGCGGCTGCGGGAGCACGATCGCGGACTTTCGGAAGACGGCTCGAACAGGCGATTCGCGCAGAAATCGAGCCAGCTTGTTCAGGTGATGGTTAGTGAATTGCTAACGGCTTTTCGGCATTGATAAGCCGATTCGTCGTCGCGGCCCTTGCCAACTGCGAGCCGGCGCACGAAAACCCCTTCTAATACCACGCGCTCGTCGCGTATGGACCTTGACGATGGCGGGCGCCCTTGCCGGTGCCGGCGCACCAGGAGAGCGGGATGCGTGACTATCTCGAACCGATGCTCGGCACGACCGGCGCCACGATCGCCCAATTTGCGATCACGCTGGTTATTGTCGCCATCATCATATTGATCGTGTTCTGGCTGATCAGGACGTTCACGGGCAACCGGATCGGCACGACGGCGATCCGCGGCCGCCAGCCGCGCCTCAGCGTCCTCGACGCCCTGCCCGTCGACCAGAAGCGCCGGCTGGTCCTGGTGAGGCGCGACAATGTCGAGCATCTCATCCTGATCGGCGGCCCCACGGACCTCGTCGTCGAAGCCGCGATCCATCGCCCCTCGGCAGCCCAGCGCCGCGCCGAAGCCGCTGCACGGACTGCGGGCCAGACGCAGCGCTACCAGTCGGCACCGCCGATCGGCGAGCCGATGCGCGGCCCCGCCGAGGAGGCTATTGCAGAGGCGCCGCCGCCCACACCCGCCACCTGGAGCGAGCCGCCTCGTGCAGAGCCGAGCCGCGCAGAGCCGGCTCGCACCGGCTTCGTCGCGCCCGCGGCTGAGCCGGCCGCCATTGATGACGAGCCCGAACGGGTAGACCCGGTCCGCGCCGAAGCGGAAGAGGCGGCACCCGTCGCCGAGACCGTCGCGATTGCAGAGACCGTCGAGGTTGTCGAAGTCGCGGCGGAGCCCGCCATCCCGACCGTCCGCGCACCCAAGGCGCCAACAGGGCCGACCCGCGCCATGGCATCCTTCCTTGGTGCGGTCGGTCGCGGCCGGACGGCATCGGAGCCTGCCGCGACGGAGCCGCAGGCCGAACCACGTCGACCTGAGCCGCCGATGCGTCCGCTCGGCCGCGCAACGCCTCTGGCGCCCAAGTCGCCCGAGCCGCCGGCCGAGGAAACCATCGACGTCGCGCCGTCCGTCGAACCGCAGCGCGCGGAGCCGCCCCGCGTCGAGCCGGTCCGGCCGCAGCCGCGCCCGGCGATGCCGCCGGCGCCGCCCGTCGCGCCGCCGGTCATGGGTGATGAGCCTTACGGCGCGCCGACCGCCGATCCCGACCACAGCCCGCGGTTCGAGCCGATCTTCGACATCAATCCCGATGATGTCCGCGATCCCGGCCGACCGATGCGGCCGATGCGCGAGCCGGCCACCTCCGCGCCGTTCGTCGAGCCGCCGCGCGAGCCGCGCCTTGCCGAAGAGACGCTTGACGAGGCTCCGGCCATCGAGCCTGAGGATCGCAGCCGCCCGAGCTCGGTCGGCGATCTCGAAAAGGAAATGGCACGCCTTCTCGGCGAAATCTCCGGCAGCCGCCGCAGCTAGGCTCTGCGAGGTCACAGAACTGGATAAACGAAAGAGGCGCGGTCATCGACCGCGCCTCTTTCAGATGATCACCCCATCGAGCCAGCCAGTACCGCGCCGTCTAGTCGTCGCGATAGACCCTTTCGCGGCGCTCATGCCGCTCCTGGGCCTCGATCGACAGCGTTGCGATCGGGCGTGCGTCGAGACGCTTCAGGCTGATCTGCTCGCCGGTCTCCTCGCAGAAGCCGTAGCTGCCGTCGTCGATCCGCTGCAGCGCCGCGTCGATCTTGGAGATCAGCTTGCGCTGCCGGTCACGTGCGCGAAGCTCGATCGCGCGATCCGTCTCGGAAGAGGCGCGATCGGCGAGATCGGGATGGTTCTGGTTTTCGTCCTGCAGATGCTGAAGGGTCTCGCGCGACTCCTTCAGGATGTCCTCTTTCCAGGCGAGGAGCTTCTTGCGGAAATACTCTCTCTGCCGCTCGTTCATGAAGGGCTCGGTCTCAGAAGGCCGATACTCTTCAAGACTGTCTAGCGTCATGAACAACCCCTGGCTCGGTGGCTTTGCGGCGCGGAATATAGCGATGCACTCGCCCGAGGACAACAGCCGTGGAATCTGTTTGTCATACGTTGGATTTTCCCGAGAAGGCCTCTCATAAACGCCGGCTAACCACCATATAAGACCGAGGTTTTCGGGCATCGCGCCAAAAGCGTCGACGCGCATGCCACCGCAGGCGCGGTCACGCCGCAAACCGCTCCGGGCCGGCGATTCGATCGCGGCATGTCTCGCTTGGGAGAGGGTTTGTTAAGGATGACGAACGCTTAATGGCCGCTTGAGCCGCCGCCACGATTGCTCCGCCGAAAAGGACGCGCCCATGCCCACGCATGCCATCCAGCCGATCTCAGCCGACCTTGCGATGGTTTCGACCCGCGAGGCAGCCGTTGCCGTCTGTGCCGCGATCGAGACGACCATGGAATCCTTGTTGCAGCTCATCGAAGCCGAGAGCGTGCTGCTGCGGGCCGGCAAGACGGTCGCCGCTGCGGCGCTCGACGCACGCAAGAACGACTTCGCCGCCGCCTATCTCAATGATCTCGCAGTGCTGCGCGAGGTCGGGCCGGAACTCGAAGCCTTAGCCCCCGACGCTGTCGATCGTCTCCGGCGGCTGCATGAGGAGTTCGTTTCGGTGCTGCAGATCGACATGGCGGCGCTCGCCACGGCCCGCGCGGCAGCCGAGCCGCTTCCGACGCGCCTTCCGAACGGCCGCGGTCCTATCGCCGACGGACGGCCCCTGCCGCGCCTCGACCGGATCGGCCGCCACATCCCACAGCGTCTCGCCTCCAGCAGCCGCCGCTGACCGTCGGCGTTAGCTCGCCTTCGCCAGCGCCGTATCAACATCGTGCAGGATGAGCCGCTGCGCCTCCCGCATCGCGCGATAGAGCTGCCCGCTGTGAAGCTGCCGCTCGATCGCCTCGACGAGCGGCCGGCACGCTGGTTCGGCAGCGACGATCTCGCGGGTCAACCGCGTGATTTCAGGCAGGAAGCGGCTCGCGTCACGCGAGAGATACATCGACTGCATCGCGAGATAGAGCCGTTTGGGCAGGGAATTGGCCGCCTCGGGCGCCATCATGTCGCGTTCGCGCAGAACCGGCGCATCGCCCTCGATGCAGAGGCGGGTTCGGCCGCCCTGATTGACGATCACGAGGTCGCCGAGCAACACCCGTTCGCCTGCCTTGAGCTCCAGTTTAAGCGCCATCGGTCGTTCTCCTGACAGCAGCGCCTCGGCGCCGGAATCGGGCACGAATCGCGTCCCGACGGCACAAACGCTAAGTCCATATTCCTTAATCACGGGTCAGCGGAAATGGTGGCTTTTGAATGAACGAAGCCAACACGCCGCCTCGTCGGACGCTTCATTCGAGCCCATACGGCCGCGCGATCGTCGTCGCGATCAACCATTCGCCGCCGCTCCGGGGGCGATGCCATGTCGACAGCATGGCCGGCGGCGGCGTGCGCACGCTCGGCTACTCAGCGGCCGTTCGACCGCGGCCGGGTTTCGTGCTAGGAGCGCCGCTCGGCCGCAAGGTCGGCGGCACATTGCCGGGACGAAACAAGTGCGGTCACGATAAATGCGCCTTTTGCTCCTCCGCCACGCGAAGTCGGCCTGGGATGTTCCGGGCGCTCCCGATTTCGACCGGCCGCTCGCGCCCCGCGGCCGGCGCGCCGCGACGATGATCGGCGAACATCTGGCGGCGCATCGGCTTCTGCCGGACCGCATTCTCTGTTCCTCGTCGCGCCGCACGCGTGAGACCTTGATCGGGCTTCTGCCTGTCATTGCGAGCGACCTCGAAATCCGCATCACGCGCGATCTCTATGAAGTAACGGCTGCCGCCTATGCCGATTGCATCGCGGCGCTCGGCGGATCGGCGCGGACTCTGCTGGTCATCGGCCATAATCCCTCGGTCCAGGAATGCGCGCTCGAATTGATCGGCAGCGGCAATCCGGCATTGCGGGACGAGATCGGCGAGAAGTTCCCGACCGCCGGCCTCGCCGTGATCGATTTCGAGCACCACAAATGGTCGGAACTGCGCCCGCGCACCGGCCGCGTCGTCGCCTTCTTCCGGCCGCGCGAGCTTGAGATCGTCGGATCGGAGCCGCCTTCCGACGACGAATAGCCCTTCCGCCAGCCCGGCGCGGTTCCTACATCCTCGCTGGCCCGCGGCCGCGCGATGCTGTGGCGTGACGTCAATTCTGGCAACGGATGGACTGCGATTGAACCTCTCGAGCCTTGCCGACGAAGCCCGCCTCGCCTTCACGACGCTGGGAGACCGCGCAACCGACATCGTCAATCCAACAGTCCGCCTCGGCGTCACCGGCCTCGCGCGGGCCGGCAAGACAGTGTTCATCACGGCGCTGGTGCACAATCTCGTCCATGGCGGCCGCCTGCCGGTCTTTCGCGCCTATGCGACCGGGCGCGTCACTGGCGCCCGGCTCGAGCCGCAGCCTGACGACGACGTTCCGCGCTTCGACTACGAGGATCACGTTCGCGCGCTGGTCGAAGAGCGCATCTGGCCCGAATCGACGCGCCGGATCAGCGAGCTCCGCCTGTCGATCGCCTATGAATCGGCGTCCTTCCTGCGCCAGCGTCTCGGCTCGGGCACGCTGAACCTCGACATCGTCGACTATCCCGGCGAGTGGCTGCTCGATCTGCCGCTGCTCGCCAAGGACTACGCAGCATGGTCGCGCGAGGCGATCGCCCTGGCTCGCCGCCCCGGCCGGCCGCCGGCGGCCGCGGCCTTCCTGGCGCGGGCCGAAACCGTTGATCCCGCAGGCGCCGAGGATGAAACGGTGGCGCGCGAACTCGCGGCGCTGTTCACGGACTATCTGCGCGCCTGCCGGGCCGACGAGCATGCGCTCTCGACGCTGCCGCCTGGCCGCTTCCTGATGCCCGGCGATCTCGACGGCTCCCCGGCGCTGACTTTCTGTCCCCTGCCCGGCGAGGTCGCCGATCCACCAGCGGGATCACTCGGACGGATGATGGCCCGGCGCTACGAGGCCTATAAGTCGGTCGTCGTGAAGCCGTTCTTCCGTGATCACTTTGCCCGCCTCGACCGCCAGATCGTGCTGGTCGATGCGCTCAACGCGCTGAATGCCGGCCCTGCCGCCGTCGCCGACCTATCCACGGCCATGACGGAAATCCTCGGCAGCTATCGTCCCGGCGCCACGTCCTGGCTCGGCAGCCTATTCACACGCCGCATCGATCGCATCCTGATCGGCGCGACCAAGGCTGACCATCTCCATCACGCGGATCACGACCGGCTCGAACGCATCCTCGGCCATTTGCTGGCACCTGCCATCGGCCGGGCGGAAGAGGCCGGCGCGCGGGTCGAGATCGCGGCGCTCGCCTCTGTCCGGGCCACCCGCGAAGGCGTCGTCACCGCCGGCACCCAGAAACTGCCCTCGATCATCGGCACGCCGCTCGCCGGCGAGTTCTTCGAAGGTGAGACCTTCGACGGCAGAACGGAAATCGCGTTCTTTCCCGGGGACTTGCCGCGAAATCCGGGTGAAACGCTGGAAGGCGTTGATTCAATCTCTCAGCGAACGTCACCGCTTCGCTTCGTACGTTTCCGGCCACCCGCACTTGAACGGACCGCCGAAGGCATGAAGCTGTCGCTTCCGCATATCCGCCTCGACCGCGCGCTCGAATTCCTGATCGGAGACCGCCTGGCATGACCGTCGAGTACCCACGCCGGCCGGCCGCCTTCCGTCTTGACCGCGTCCGCGTCACCGATGATCCCGACGCGGCGCTGCGTCCCTCGGACCAGCCTGTGGTACTGACAGAGCCCGACGACGAGCCGGTTCCCGTCGTACTGCCGAAGCTGCGCCGCCGCATGCGCTGGTCGGATATCCTTTTCTCGGCGTTGGGCGTGCTCGTGTCGCTCGGTATCGGGCTCGCCATCGACCGCCTGATCCGCGATCTGTTCGAGCGCGCGGATTGGCTGGGCTGGATCGCCGTCGGCGCCGCGGCGCTGGCCGCAGTTGCCGTTGCGGCGATCTCCATTCGCGAAATCGCCGGCTTGATGCGGCTCCGGCGCATCAACCGCATCCGCGATGATGCCGAAGCCGCGTCGCGGCGCGACGATCGCAAGGCCGCCCGGGCGGTGGTGCGCGACCTCGCCGATCTCTACGGCGAACGTCCGGAAACCGCGAAAGGTCGCTCCAATCTTGCCGGCCACGCCGACGAGATCATCGACGGGCGCGACCTGATCGGGCTCGCCGAACGCGAACTGCTCGCCAACTTCGATACTGCCGCCAAGAGCCTCGTCCTCGCGAGCGCGAAGCGCGTCACGGTGGTGACGGCAATCTCACCGCGCGCTGCCGTCGATGTACTGTTCGTGCTCGTCTCGGCGCTGCGGTTGATCCGCCAGCTCGGCCAGCTCTATGGCGGCAGGCCCGGTACGCTCGGCTTCCTGCGCCTGGCACGGCTCGTGGTCGGCCATCTCGCGGTGACCGGCGGCATGGCGGCCGGCGATTCGCTGGTGCAGCAGGTGCTCGGACACGGATTGGCGGCGCGCCTCTCGGCGCGGCTCGGCGAGGGCGTCATCAACGGCATCCTGACCGCACGCGTCGGGATCGCGGCGATCGAGGTCTGCCGCCCGCTGCCATTCCAATCGGAAAAGCCGCCGGCGATGGCGGATTTCATGGCGGAACTCGCCCGCATCAATCCGGGCAAAAGCCGGCCGGCGGAAGAGTGAGGCGCGTCAGCGCGGCTTGTTGTCGGCCGCGAGGTGACGTCCATACTCGCGATCGCGCTCGTCGCGCTTCTGGACGAGCTCCTCATAGGCCCGCTTCGCATCTTCGGAGAGCGAAACGCGCTTCACCGGCGCCTTCTTGCGCGGCGGCTGCTTCTGGAAAGTCTCGTTGGCCATGCTCTGCTGTGCTCCGGGGCTGTCCGCCGGCAGACTAGAGGACACGCCCCGACGAAGCGAGCGACTGCGGAGACATCGCGCGATCTCTCCGGAGGTGCGGCAACGATGCCACGCCTTTTCGCCTCAGGCGACGCCGAGCTTCTTCTGAAGGCTCGTCGAGGAGGTCGTGTACTGGAACAGCACCTTCTTGTCGGGATTGACGACGCGGCTCGCCGCCTGGGCCATCAGCGCCGCCTCATGGAAGCCGGAAAGGATCAGCTTCAGCTTGCCCGGATACCAGTTGATGTCGCCGATCGAGAAGATGCCGGGCTCGGAGGTCTCGAACTTCTCGGTGTCGACCTTGATCAGGTTCTCATGCAGGTTGAGGCCCCATTCGGCGATCGGACCGAGCTTCATTGTAAGCCCGAAGAAGGGCAGCATCCGCGTCGCCGGCAGGCGATGTTCCTGGTTGTCGTTGTCGACGATCACGGCATGCGTCATGTGGCCGTCATCGCCTTCAAGGCCCGTGACCTGACCGAAGACCAGCTTCAGCTGACCGGCCTCGGCAAGAGCGCGCATCTTGTTGACGCTGTCTGGCGCGGCGCGGAAGGCGTCGCGGCGATGCATCAGCGTAACGCTCCTGGCCAGCGGCTGCAGGTTGAGCGTCCAGTCGAGCGCAGAATCGCCGCCGCCGACGATGAGGATGTCATGGTCGCGGAAGGCCTCCATCTTGCGGACGGAGTAATGCACCGACTTGCCCTCATAGGCATCGATGCCCGGTACCGGCGGCCGCTTCGGCTGGAACGAGCCACCTCCGGCGGCGATGACGATGGCCTTGGCGATGAAAGCCTTGTCATTGTCGGTCACGACGCGGAAGCGATTGTCCTCGAGCCGCTCGATGCCCGCCACCATCTCGCCGAGATGGAAGGTCGGTGCGAAGGGCTTGGCCTGCGCGAGCAGATTGTCAGTGAGGCCCTGGCCGGTGATGATCGGGAAACCGGGAATGTCGTAGATCGGCTTCTCCGGATAGAGTTCGGCGCACTGGCCGCCCGGCTTGTCCAGGATGTCGATCAGGTGACAGCGGATATCCAGCAGGCCGAGTTCGAAGACGGCGAACAGGCCGACCGGACCTGCGCCGATGATGACGACATCGGTTTCGATGATTTCGCTCATGATAGACCGCTGGACTTCCGTAAACATGAAGAGGCCGGCGTGGTTTAGCCCCTCGCTTGTGGCCTGCAAAGCATGTTTGTGCTCGCGAAGGGCGCTTCGGGAGAAATCGCTGCCTGAAAACGGCGGCAGATCAGCCCTGGCTCTCCGGAATGCGCACGATCAGGCCATCGAGCGCCGCCGTGACGCGGATCTGGCACGACAGCCGCGAGTTCGGCTGCACATCCTGGGCAAAGTCCAGCATGTCCTCTTCCATCGGCTGTGGCTCGCCTGTCGCCGCGACCCAGTCCGGATCGACATAGACATGGCACGTGGCGCAGGCGCAGGCGCCCCCGCATTCGGCCTCGATCCCGGGCACGGAATTGCGAACGGCATTTTCCATGACTGTCGTGCCCTCGCGGGCTTCGATGTCGTAGACCGTGCCGTTGAAGGCGATATAAGTGATCTTGGCCATGAGAACCGGTGCGAGATCGAGGGGAATGGCGATGTTGCGCCGCGACGCAGTCTCTTAGGCGATTTTTGATCCTCGTGCCAAGCGACGGGACGCCTCAGGCCGGCGGTTCGGCAAGAGCGGCGCGAAGACGCCGCAGTGCCTCGACGAGCCGATCGGCGGACGAACCGTCCTCTACCTCTGCCGCAAGAGCCGCAACCTCGGCAGCGCCGATCCCCAATGCCGCGCCGCGCAGCCTGTGCGCGGCGGCGCGCTGCTCCGCAGCATCCGCAAGGCCCGCAATCTGCTCACCGCCCGGCAGGATTTCCCGCCCGAAAAGGGCCAGCAACTCGGTGGCGAGAACCCTGTCACCACCAGCGTTTGCCAACAAAGCAAGGTGATCGAGGACTGGCAAACCCTTGTCCGGCACGATCTTGTTCATGGACGGACCTTTGGGCTGCGAGCCGCCCGCGACGAGGTGAGCGCGCCCTCCAGCCTGTTGAAAGCCCGCGTCAGGCGGCCCGGCTTCCTTGTATGCACTGCACGAATGTGCCAAAAGGTGAAGTGGTGGGCAAGGGTGTGGAGGCCACTCCATCCTGCAGTATGCAGGGGGAGAACGGCGGATCCACGGCGCGGACGGCGAGACCCTTTGGGGCTTCCAACCGTCAGCACCTGGACATCCTCGTGCTTTCGGCGAATCACAGCTCGCCGAAGCGGCCGGTGCAGTATCGAGTACGGACGCGAGGCTTAAAGAATGGTGAATACTCCGAAGTCCAAGGACCCGGCGGACGCAGTTCTCTCCGCCGTGGAGGAGGCGCTCCGGATCGATCCCGCCGCTTCGGCCGCCGAACCCGGCCGAGAGGCCGCCCAGGGCGGACCGCGCGATCGGCGGCTCGAAATGCCCCGTATCAACGAGCCGCTCCGCGCGACCGGACAGGCGCCGAACCAGGCGCCCCGCAGGGCCGATTCACCTCGTAAGGCCGACAGCCCGGCAGCGCCCCGCGGCGGCGCACCTAAGGTCGACGCCCAGTCGCGCGACGGCTCGGAAGAAGGCGCCCAGCGCCCCCGCCGCGTCGACCGCAAGGGCCGCGCACCGGCCAATGATGACCGCCGCGTCGCCGGCGCCAGCCTGCCTGCCCGCCGCCCGTCCCGCGTGATCTATCCCGTCGCAGCCGCGCTTTCCCTCCTCTGGATCGCCGCGATGTTCGTGTTCCTGACCTCTTCGGGCGTTGATCCGCTCGCCGGGGCCAGCGGCCTTGGCGCCGCCCAGTTTGCCAATGTCGTGCTCGCCTTCGTGCTGCCGCTTGGCATCATCTGGGGCATCGCGATGATGGTCGCCCGCGCCCAGGAAATGCGCATTGCCGCGCGTTCGATCTCCGAAGTCGCCGCCCGGCTCGCCGAGCCCGAAGACGCAGCGACCGATTCCGTCGTCATGGTCAGCCAGGCCATCCGCCGCGAAGTCGCCGCCATGGGCGACGGCATCGAGCGGGCCCTCGCCCGCGCCAGCGAACTCGAACTGCTCGTCCACAGCGAAGTGGCGGCGCTCGAGCGCTCCTATTCCGACAACGAGCTGCGCATGCGCGGTCTCATCGACGACCTCGCCAATCAGCGCGAGGCAATCGTCGTCAATTCCGAGCGGGTACGCTCCTCGATCGTTTCCGCGCAGGAGACGCTCGGCAAGGATCTCCGCGAGGCTGGCGAACAGATCGCCAGCCATGTCATCGAATCTGGCACGCGCGTGACAACCGCCCTCGCCGATCGCGGCCAGCAGATCACCGTCACCCTTTCCGCGGCCGGCGACGACATGATCGACAAGCTGTCCGTGCGCGGCGACGATCTCGTCAGCCGCCTCACGGGCGCCGTAGGCGAAGTGACCGAAACGCTGTCGCGTACCGGTGCTGACGTGACCGACGCCCTGCTCGTCCGCTCGACCGACATCAACGAGACCCTCGAGATGACCGGCCGTGCCATGGCCGAGACAGTTGCCGAGCGCGGTCGCGAGGTTAACGACACCCTCGCCCGCATCACCGAGGAATTGGCGTCCGGTCTCGACCGTCGCACGATCGACATCACGCGCTCGATCGCCCTCACCGGCAATCAGGTCGCCGAAACGATCTCGCATCACACCCGCGAAGTGAATGCGGCGCTGAAGTCCAACGCCGATAGCCTCATCGTCGACCTCGCCTTGCGCGGGCAGGAAATCAACGAGAAGCTCGACGAGACCGGCACGCGCATCGCCGATACGATCAGCGCCAGCGGCGACGACCTGGCCGGCCGGCTCGCCTCGACGGGCGACCGCATCCAGGATGCGATCTCGATCGATGGCGGCGGCCTCGCCGACCGGCTGAATGCCGCCGGCGACATGATGGCGAACCTGCTCGAGGCACGCACCGTCGCGCTCCGCGAGACGATCGATGCCGCTTCCCACAGCGTCAACGAGACCTTCGACGCGCGCTCGAGCGAACTGACCGAGCGCCTCGCCCAGGTTGGCGGCGAGGTGGCGAAGGCGATCACCATGCGTGGTCTCAAGATCAACGAGACCATCGTCACGTCGGGCTCGGAGATCGCCGACACGATGGCCTCGCGCGCAGAGATGCTGCACGAGCGCTTCGTCACGGTGAGCCGTGAGGCCACCGAGACCATGGAGAGCCGTGGGACCGCGGTCTATGACCTCGTGATCACGACCAGCCAGCAGCTCAGCGAGACGATCGAGTCGCGCGGCACCGCCATCCATCAGCAGATCCTCGCATCCGGCAACCAGATCGCCGAGACGATCGAGACCCGCGGCGTCGACGTGCACGAGCGCATCATCGCCTCCGGCTCGCGCCTGGCGGATGAGATCGCAAACCGCGCCGACGAAGCCCATGGCCGCATCGTCGCCTCGGGTTCGAGCCTCGCCGATGAGATTGCCGCCCGCGCCGACGAGGCGCATGGCCGCATCGTCACGTCCGGATCGGGCCTTGCCGAGGAAATTGGAGCGCGCGCCGAAGAAGTGCATGCCCGCATTATCGAATCGGGCTCCAGCCTCGCCAGCGCGATCGAGAACCGTGCCGACGCGGCGCACAACCGGATCGTCACCTCCGGCACCAATCTCGTCAACGAGATCGAGAGCCGCGCAGGCGCCGTGCATGAGCGCATCGTCGCTTCCGGCTCGGGCCTCGTGAATGAGATCGCCAGTCAGGCGAGCGCCGTGCACGAGCATATCGTCGCCACCGGATCGACCCTCGCCGACGAAATCGAGAACCGCGCCAACACCGTGCATCAGCGCATCCTCGCAACCGGCGAGACGCTGGTCAGCGACATCGCCGGCCAGATCGGTGCCGTCCATGCGCAGGTCGTCACGTCCGGTTACAACGTCGCCAACGAGATCGAAAACCGCGCCAGCGCGGTGCATGAGCGCATCGTTTCGTCGGGCTCGGCCTTTGTCGGCGAGATCACCGGCCAGGTCGAGGCGGTGCACGAGCGCATCGTCAACACCGGCGGCAACATCGTCGGCCAGATCGAGAGCCGCGCGACCGCGCTGCATGAGCAGATCCTTGCTTCGGGCGAGGCCCTTGCGGCCGATATCGCCGGCCAGGTCGGTGCCGTGCATGAGCAGATCGTAACGGCAGGCGGCAGCGTCGCCGAGGAGATCGCCCGCCGCGGCGGAGCCGTTCATGCCGAGATCGTCGCCTCGGGCGAGCACCTCGCGGGCGAGATCGTCCTTCGCGCCAATACGGCGCATGAGCAGATCATCAGTTCGGGCTATCGCCTTGCCGATGAGATCGAGGGCCGCGGCACGGCGGTGCATGAGCGCATTCTCGGTTCCGGCAATGCGCTGATCGGTCAGCTGACCACCCAGTCGACCGCTGCACATGACGAGATCAACCGATCGGGCAACCAGCTCGCCCAGGCGATCGAGGAGCGCGGCAATGCCGTGCACCAGCAGATCCTCGCCTCCGGCAATGCGCTGTCCGGCGAGATCACGGCGCGCGCCAACGCCGCCCACGCGCAGATCGTCGCCGCCGGCACCAACATTGCCGAGGAGATCGAGACTCGTGCCAACCTCGTGCAGGACCGGATCATCGCTTCCGGTTCGACCGTGGCCGAAGAGATCGACGGCCGCGGCATCGCCATCCACGACCGCATCGTCACCGCCGGTTCGTCGCTGATCGACGAGATTGCCGGCCAGGCCAGCGCGACCCATGCGCGGATCGTCACCACCGGCGTCGAGCTCGCCGAGGATATCCAGACCCGTGCCGACGCCGCCCACGACCGGATCGTCGAGACCTCGACGCAGTTCAGCGAGCTGATCGGCGATCGCGGCCAGGCCATCGCGACGGGGCTCGACGAGCGTTTCGCGGCGCTGCGCGACATTATCGAGGTGCGCGGCCCTGAACTGATCAGCCGCTTCTCCGATCGCGCCAACCTGATGGATGGAACGCTCAGCGAGCGCATCGCCCGCTTCGGCGACACGATGGAGGCCAAGCTCGCCGCCGCCTCCAACATGCTCGACGAGCAGGCGCGCACCATCGATTCGACCATCGAGAGCCGCGCACTGCAGATCAACCAGACCCTGGTCGAGCGGACCCGCGAAATCGCCGATACCTTTGCCGGCGGCCAAGGCGAGATCAACGCGATCATCGAGGAACGGCTTTCGGACCTCACCGGCCGCCTCGCCGATCGCACCGAAGCGTTGGCCGAGATGCTGGCCGAGCGCACCGACGCGATCAACGAGACGCTGGGCCGCCGCGCCGCCGAGGCAACGGAGGGCTTCGACGCCCGCGCTGCCGCGATGGACGAGGTTCTTTCAAGCCGCCTCGCCGATATCTCTGCGACACTCGGCCGTGAATCGGTGCGTGCCGCCGAAGAGATCTCCACCTCGCTCGCCGACGCCACAAATCGGCTCGTCGACCTTTCTTCGACGTCGAGCGGCGCCGTCCGCGCGGCTGCGGAAGAGGCTTCCGACCGGGTCTCGCGATCGGCCGAAACCGCAGCCGAAGCTCTCGGCCGCTCGGTCGAGGATGCGTCGCAGCTCATCAACCGCTTTAGCGACCTTGCTTCCGAGACGGTCATCCGCTCGGCCGGCGAGGCTTCGACGACGCTGTCGCGCAGCCTCGACGGCGTCGCGGACCTGCTGTCGCGCTCGGTTGGCGACGCCTCCGAGACGCTCGGCCAATCGGTCGAAGGCGCTGCGGATCGCCTGCTGCGCACGGCTGACGAGGCCTCGCAGTCGCTGACCGCCGCCGCCGCGACCTCCGCCGGCCGGCTCTCGACCTCGGCTGGCGAGGCGAGCGAGCAGCTCCGCCGTGCGTCGGCCGATACGAGCGAGGCCTTCGCCCGCCTCTCCGGCGATGTCGTCGGCCATCTCGGCCGCATCTCGACCGAAGTCGAAGAGACGCTTTCGGTCCGCGCGGCTGCCGCCGCCGACGCGATCGAGGAGCGGACGCGCGCGCTGAACGAGGTTCTCGGCAGCCGCAGCGCCGAGTTGTCGCGCCTGCTCGATGGCGAAGGCAACCGCCTCGTCACCGCGATGGACCAGCACGGCAACGACCTGACGCAGCGTGTGACCTCGGTCGGCGACGCCGTCGTGGAACTGCTCGCCTCGAAGGGCAATGAAGTTGTCTCGATGGTGCTCGCCAGCACCGACCGAGCGACCCGGACGCTCATCGAAAGCGGCGAAACCGTCTCGCAGAGCTTCGGCGAAGCGAATAGCCGCCTGACGACCGATGTCGCCGGCGTCGTCGAACGGCTCGGCCAGTCGAACGAGCTGCTCGATACGCTTCTCAGCCGCAGCGCCGACAATCTCAACCGGATCGAGATCGGCCTTGCCAACCGCACCGGCGAACTCGCGCAGACGATCGACCGTGCCGTCACCAGCACGGAAGGCTCGGCCAGCCTCCTGGCGAGCCAGGTCGAGACGCTGCGTGATGTTTCGCATGACGTGCTCGAGAATGTCGGCAATGTCGCCGGCCGCTTCGAGGAGCAGGGCCGTGCCCTGCGCGAGGCTGCCCGGGCTCTGCTCGATGCCAACAGCCAGCTTGAAGGTTCGGTCGACCATCGCCGGGCCGCGATCGAGGAGCTCGCCACCAGCCTTGCGGCGCGCGCCAACGATCTCGAAAGCCGGATGAAGAACTTCGCCGAAAGCGTGTCTGCCAGTGTCAAGGATGCCGAGACACGCGCTGCCGAAGTCGCCCAGTTGCTGTCCCAGTCGAGCGCCGACGCTGCCAAGGGCGTCGTCGACAATCTCGAGGGCCTGCATCAGACGGCAACCACCGTCGGCCGCAAGGCGCTCGACGAAGTGCGCCAGGTCAATCGCACACTGCTCGAAGAGATGAACACGGCGGTCAGCCAGGCGACCGGCCAGTTCGCTTCGGCGACCGATGGCATGCGCGAAGTCGCGCGCGCCATTCATGATGATCTCGAAACCACGCGCGCCGAACTGAAGCGCGGCGTGCTGGAACTGCCGGAAGAGACCCGTGCCAGCGCCGATGCGATGCGCCGTGTCGTCTCGGATCAGCTGCAAGCGCTCAGCGAATTGTCGGCGATCATCAATAAGCACGGCCGGGCGCTCGACATCTCCGTCGCGACCCCCGGCCAGATGGCAACGCGTGCCCGCTTCGTCGAGCCCGCGCCGAGCGCTCCCCGCGCCCCGTCGCAGGCTTTCGCCCCGCGCGCATCCCAGCCGGCCCCGGCCCCGCAGCCCGTTCAGGCTGCACCAGCGCCGCAGCCGGCCCGCCAGGCCGCTCCGGCTCCGCAGACGGCTGCCAGGACCAATGACGAAGAGAGATCCTCCGCGGCGGTCGCTGCCGCGCGTGTTGTCGAAGCTACGCGTCCTTCGGCTCCGGCGGCCAGCGCTCCGAAGCCCGCCCAGCCGCAGGCAAAGCCCGCGGCGGAAGCCGAGCCGCGTGGTTGGGTGTCCGACCTGCTCCGCCGCGCGTCACGCGAGGATGAGCAGCCCGCGCCTGAGGACAAGCCTGCCGCTCGCGCCGCCGGCTCGCAGGAGTCGCTCGGTAATCTCTCCAGCGAGATCGCGAAGGCGATTGATCCGCGCGCTGCGGCCGAGTTGTGGGCGCGTCACCACAATGGCGAGAAGAACGTTTTCACCCGCCGCCTCTACACGTTGCAGGGCCAGCAGACCTTCGACGAAATCCGCCGCCGCTATCAGCAGGAGCAGGATTTCCGCACGGCCGTCGACCGCTATGTCGGAGATTTCGAACGGTTGCTCGGCGAGGTGACGCGTCAGGATCCCTCGACCGCCAGCGCCTATCTCGTCTCGGATACGGGCAAGGTCTACACCATGCTCGCCCATGCGAGCGGCCGCTTCGACTGAGCGTCGGCTATCACTCGAATTCCGGGGGGCGTGGCGTTAGCCTCGCCCCTCGCATTTTGCGGCCGGTGTCGACGCGATATGCGATCCGTTGCGGTATCAGCGATGATGTGGTTTCCCTCGGCGACAATGCGCGCTAGATGAGAGGGCGCATCCCTCGACGCGCCACCCCGCCTCCGGAACCTCCGCACGCCATGTCCGCCCCTGACCACGCAACGCCCCGCTCGAGCTGGGGGGCGTTCCGCCATCGCGGCTTCGCCTTCTATTGGGTGGCGCGGCTCTTCGCGAACTTCTCCGTCAATATCGTCAGCGTCGCCGTCGGGTGGCAGGTCTATGACCTCACCAAGAACCCGCTCGATCTCGGCATCATCGGCCTGGTGCAGTTCCTGCCCGCCCTCGCCCTGGTTCTGGTAACCGGCTCCGTCGCCGATCGCTACAATCGGCGCGTCATCATGGCGATCTGCATGGTGGGCGAGGCCTTGTGCATGGCGGGGCTGCTGGCCTTCACCATCTCTGGCAGCAGCAACGTCAATATCGTCTTCGCCGTCCTGCTCGGCTTTGGCGTCGCCAGGGCGTTTCTCGGCCCGGCCTCAGGTTCGCTGGCCCCCAATCTCGTGCCGCCGGAAGAGCTCGGCAACGCCATTGCCTGGAATTCGAGTGCATGGCAGATCGCGACCATCGTCGGTCCCGTTGCCGGCGGCCTGCTCTATGGGCTCGCGCCGCAGGCACCCTATCTGGTCGCCCTCTCGATGATCGCAATCGGCGTCGTCCTCGTCGTGCTGATGCCGCACACCGTTCAGAACACATCCGCGGCCAAGGCGAGCTGGGAGACGGTCATCGCGGGCTTCCGCTATGTCTGGAAGGAGAAGATCGTGCTCGGCGCGATCTCGCTCGACCTCTTTGCCGTGCTGCTCGGCGGCGCCAATGCGCTGCTGCCGATCTATGCGCGCGACGTGCTCGCGGTCGGGCCGTGGGGTCTCGGCCTCCTGCGCGCAGCGCCCGCCGTCGGCGCGATCAGCGTCGCCGCCTGGCTCGCCTTCCATCCCGTGCGCGACCACGCCGGAATCATCCTGTTCGTGTTCGTGGCGCTGTTCGGTGCGTTTACCGTCGTCTTCGGATTGTCGACCGTCACCTGGGTCTCGGTTGTGGCGCTGGCGCTGATGGGCGCAACCGACATGGTGAGCGTCTATATCCGCGAAACGCTGATCCAGCTTTGGACCCCGGATGCGGTGCGCGGCCGCGTCAATGCCGTCAACATGGTCTTCATCGGCGCCTCGAATGAACTCGGCGAGTTCCGGGCTGGGGTGTCGGCTGCGCTGATCGGCGCGGTTACGGCCGTTGTTGTCGGCGGTGCTGGTACGATGGCGATCGCGCTCATCTGGGCAAAGCTCTTCCCGGAGTTGCGGCGGGCTCGCCGTCTCGACGGACACCGATGAGAGCAAGTTTTTTTCGCATCCGATGAAACCGTCGGTGCTTTCGGACATTACTGTACCTGTAGAAGCCGACGGGGATTTCAATGTCCACAATTTTGCTGATCGTTCTGGTAGTCCTGCTCATCGCGGCGCTGCCGAGCTGGCCGTACAGCTCCGGCTGGGGCTATTATCCGAGTGGCGGTCTCGGCCTCATCGTCGTCATCCTGATCGTGCTCCTGCTCATGGGTCGGCTCTGATCTGCACGATCGAGGAGGCTTGGGCGAATCCCGCTTTTGGCCCTAGCTCTCCCTAGTCCATGAACCCAACACAGCTCCGTATTTCTAGTCAGAGCGTCCTCCTCGCCGTCGGGTTTGCAATCCTGACGGTGATGGCGGGTGCTTCTGTTTGGCTTGCCGAACGTTCGTCCGACGACACTCGCTGGGTCGCCCATTCGCTGGGCGTCGAAAACGAGTTGTCGCTGCTTCAATTGGCGGTTCGCCGCGCAGAAAGCGGTCAGCGTGGCTATCTGCTGACGCAGGATCCGGACTACCTCAAGGTTTACGAGGAAAGCGTCCAGACGATCCCAACCCGCATGGCCAATCTCAAGGCCATGGTCGACGACAACTCGGAGCAGACGGCGCGCGTCCAGCAGCTGGCCGAAGTCGTGGCGGCGAAGCATGACGAACTGCTGAAGATCGCCGACCTGCAGCGACAGGGGCGGAATTCCGATGCCCTGGCCATCATACGCGATCCGGCGGGCCAGGCGACAATGGGATCGTTCACGGATGTCGGCACGGCGGTGCGCACGGCCGAACGCGCCCTCCTCGCCGACCGGACTGCCCGCAGCGCCGCCACCGCCCGCTGGCTGTTGGCCACGACGCTGCTTGGCGCCGTCGCAATCATGGTCCTCGCCGGCATCTCAATCCTGTTGATCCGCCGCTCGAATCTCAGCCTCGCCCGGGCACAGCAAGCGCTTGCGGAGAGCAACAGCCATCTGGAAGAGAAGGTCGCCGAACGAACAGTCGACCTGCAGGACGCGAATGATGAACTGCAGCGCTTTGCCTATATCGTCAGCCACGATCTGAGGTCGCCGCTCGTCAACATCATGGGCTTCACCGGCGAACTGGACGCGATCCGCCGCGATCTCATCGAGCAGGATAGACGCGACGCCGACGAACAGCGCAGCCAGATCTACGAGGATTTCGACGAGGCGCTCGGGTTCATCAAGGCGTCGATCTCCAAGATGGACCGGTTGATCAACGCCATCTTGAACCTCTCGCGGGCTGGACGCCGCGATTTCAATCCGCAGCAGCTCGACCTGAACCAGATGCTGAAGACGATCCAGGATGCTGTGATGCATCAGGCTCAGGAAGCGGATGCCGTGATCGAGATCGGCCCGATGCCGACGATCGAAAGCGACCGGCTCGCCATCGAGCAGATCTTCTCGAACCTCGTCGACAACGCGGTCAAATATCTGAAACCGGGACGCCCTGGGCGCATCGGCGTGACCGCCACAGAGCGGGGCGGCTTTGTGATCATCCGTGTAGAGGATAACGGCCGCGGCATCGATGCAGCCGACCGCGAGCGTGTGTTTGAACTCTTCCGCCGGGCCGGTGCCCAGGATCGGCCGGGCGAAGGCATCGGTCTTGCGCATGTCCGCGCACTGGTGCGGCGCGTCGGCGGCAAGATCCGCCTCGACAGCGAGCCGGGCGAAGGCAGCACGTTCACGGTGATCCTGCCGAGGAGTTGGCGCGCATGAGCTCCAGAACAGAGGCTGAAGCTTGTTTCCGGCCTTGTTTCAGTCCAAGGAATGCGGGAAATCCATGATGACAATGCAACGAACGCTTGAGTTGATGCAATGAGCGACAATCCCAACCACGTGACGATCGTGATGGTCGAGGATGACGAAGGTCATGCGCGACTGATCGAGAAGAACATTCGCCGCGCTGGCGTCAGCAATGAGATCAAGGCGTTCGCCGATGGCACCAGCGCTCTCGATTTCCTGCTGGGCCAGGATCGGACTGGCGCGAACCGCAAGGGCGAGGCGCTGCTGATTCTGCTCGATCTCAATCTGCCCGATATGACGGGCATCGACATCCTGAAGGCCGTGAAGGGCAGCCCGCATCTGCGCGCCACGCCGATCGTCGTGCTCACCACCACGGACGATCAACGCGAGATCGAGCGCTGCTATGAGCTTGGCGCGAGCGTTTATGTGGTCAAGCCAGTCAACTACGAGAATTTCGCCAATGCCATCCGGCAGCTGGGCCTGTTCTTCTCGGTGATCAAGGTTCCCGAGGCGAAGTGATGGGCTCCGAGCCGGTTGTTCTGTTCATCGACGACGATCCAGGACTGTGCCGGCTGGCCGTAAAGGACCTGTCACGCCACGGCTTTACCGTCGAAGCCGCCACGGATGGTGATGCCGGGCTGGCGCGACTTGCCGAGGGCGGCATCGATATCGTCGCGCTCGACCACCACATGCCGGGCCGGACAGGACTGCAGGTCTTGCCGATGATCGGCGCCATGAAGAACCCGCCACCGGTCGTCTATGTGACCGGCGAGGCGCAGGGCCGGGTCGCCATCGCGGCGCTGAAGGCCGGCGCGGCCGACTATGTCATCAAGGAAGCAAGCGAAGACTTCTTCCCCTTGCTCCGCGCCGCGCTTGCGTCGGCGCTGACCGCGCGTCGCCTCCAGGAGGCGCACCGGCAGGCCGAGGCAGAGGTGCGCGCAGCGCGCGACCGCTTCGAAGCCCTGGCGGACGAACGGGCCCTGATCATCCAGGAAGTGAACCACCGCGTCGGAAACAGCCTGCAACTGGTCGCTTCGCTCCTCAACATGCAGGCGGCCGCCCATCCCGATGCTGGCGTCAAAAGCGCACTCGCCGCCGCGGTCGGCCGCGTCATGGCGGTCTCACAGGTTCATCGCCGCCTCTACACATCCGACGACGTCCACAGCGTCGTTCTCGATCTTTATCTCGGCAGCCTGATTGAGGATCTCGCCCGCACGATCGAGGCCAACGGCGACGGCGGCCAGATCTCGTTCAAGCTCGAACCCCTGGCGATCCGTCCAGATCGAGCGGTCGCGCTCGGCGTCATCATGACGGAGCTGATCCTCAACGCGCTGAAATATGCCTATCCCGGCGGAAGCGGCGCAGTTCGGGTGTCGTGCGTGGCGGTCGATGGCAATATCGCGATGACCGTCGAGGATGATGGCGTTGGCAGCGGAGAAGATACGCGCGCCGTCGGCACCGGTCTTGGGCGCCGGATCATCCAGGCGCTCGCCGGCAAGCTCGAGGCGACCATCGAGCACGATGTGCAGCATTCGGGAACGCGCATCACGATCCGCTTTCCCGAGCGCGAGCCTCGGCAGGAATCATAGCGTCCGATTGAACCAAACGCGCGATCGCGCGTTGGCGCGGCAAAAGCTGGTTTCAGGATGACACCGGCTCCTTCCTGCTGACGGAGTGAAAGATGCGCTTGTTCGAATGCCGGGCCTGTGCCCACTGGCTGCCTTTCGAAGATTTCGAATGCGAAGGATGCCAGCGGCCGCTGGGTTTCGTCCCGGCGCAAGGTCATCTGCGTTCGCTCGACGACGCGGGTCCCGGCGTCAGTGGCGAGCAGCTCTATACGGCGCACGGGCTCGACGAGATGCTCTTCAAGCCCTGCGGCAATCGCCAGCATGGCGTCTGCAACTGGCTGCTGCCCGCTGACAGTCCGGAACAGCTCTGCGTCTGCTGCCGCACCAACATGGTGATCCCGGATCTCTCCAGCCAGGTCTATAGCGAGCGCTGGCGCGACATCGAGCTCGCCAAGCACAGGCTGTTCTACAGCCTGCTGCGCTTCGGCCTCGGCGTCCCGAACAAGGCGGATGATCCGGTTGCCGGCCTCTCCTTCTCATTCCTGGCCGACGAAAACGATGTGCGGGTCCTGACAGGACACGACGAGGGGCTTATCACGCTCAACATCGTCGAGGCGGATGCTGTGGAACGCGAAAGGGCGCGGACCGACATGCATGAGCCCTATCGGACGCTGCTCGGTCATTTCCGCCATGAGATCGGTCACTATTATTGGGATCGGCTCGTCCGCGATGCCGGCCGCATCGAGGACTCGCGCGCCGTGTTCGGCGACGAATCCATCGACTACAACGGCGCCCTGCAGAATTACTACCAAGGCAATTTCCCGGCCGACTGGCAGGAGCGTTATGTCAGCCAGTATGCGACCGCGCATGCCTGGGAAGATTTCGCCGAAACCTTCGCGCATTACATGCACATGATCGATACGATCGAGACAGCCTATGCCTTCGGCCTCCGCATCCGGCCCAAGGCGCGTGCGCAGGGCAATGTCGACACGACCATCGATTTCGATCCCTATCGCGGCGTCGATTTCAGCGAAATCATCGAGTCCTGGGGGCCCCTCACCCAGGCGATGAACTCGATCAATCGCAGCATGGGCCAGCCCGATCTTTATCCGTTCAAGCTCGGCCCCGGCGTCGTCGACAAGCTCGCGTTCATCGACACGCTCCTGCGCAGCAAGGAACAGGCGCTGAAGGCCGCCTGACGCCCCGCGTTAGAAGCCGCTACCCGCGAGGCTTCGGCCTGCGGCAAGAATGGCAGCGTCGGTGCCGAGCGCCGTCGTGACGCTGCCGCCCTTCTCGTTATAGGGAGCCCCATTCAGGGCCGGATCCCGCCAGGGTCCGGTCGTGATGGTAATCCCGCGAAACGCCAGCTGGCCGTTGATGCGCGCGAGGTTCATGCCGCCCGAGGACGCCCCGGTCGCGTCGCAGTCAGTGCGGAAGAATGACGTCTTCTCGGTCGAGACCGGCTTTCTGCGGACGGTGCAGCCCTGCACCACGGGCATGCCGCGATCGACCTCACGCGCCATGTCGGCAGGATGCGCCGTCACCACGATGAGCTTTTCCCCAGGCGTCACGGGGATATCCGCCTTGACCGGAAACGGCGCCGCGGCGGCCAGAGGCTCGGCGAGGCGAACGATCGCATAATCACTGTTGGAGCCGGGCTTCGGCTTGCGGGCGCCGAACCGCGCATGGGCGTCGTCGACCAGGAGATCGATCATCACCGGATCGGCGGCCTGATTCTTGAAGAAGCACTTCCAGCGCCGCTGTCCCGATGGCTCGAAGAAGACATGCGCAGCGGTCAGGATCTGCTGATTGTCGAGAAAGAGCGCCGCCGACCCGACCGATGGCGATGGCGACAGGCATCCGACATAGCCGGAGACCGCCCGGATGCGCGCGATGTCGGCGGCATCGAGCCCGAGTGACGGGCCGAGCCGCACGAGCGAATCACGTCCGTCCTCGCCATCGATGATGTTGACGTGAACGACCGGCGAACGATCCGGCGGCACGGCCGGCGCCGATGGCCCGAGGGCGGCGGCAGGGGTGATGAAAAGGGCGAAAATGACAGGGAGAACAGCGCGCATAGCGGAACCATGACATGCCGCGAGGCCGTCGTCACCGGGCCTGGGCAAGGCCCGCGAAGCTGGAGCTTGTCTCTGCCGAGAAATAAGGCAGATTAAGCGGCGAATCGATCCTCACGTGGCATTCTGACCTGCAGAAGCCTTGCGGTAACGGCTTTGCCGAGCGCATCCTCTGCAAGGGCAGTCGGTTTGGGCGAAGGCTATCATGGCGACGATCACGCGCAGCGCTGTCGGCTACTACGCCGATTTCTTCGTCTACCCGCTTGTTCTCATCGCGCTCGTGATGACGACGATCCTGTCGACGAGCGCCTCCGACCCGCTGCTATGGATCGTGGCGGTGCTGGCTGGCCTATTTGCATGGACGCTGGCGGAATACATCATCCACCGGGTCATCCTGCACAATGTCGTCTATTTCCGGGATCTGCATGACCAGCATCACGCCAGCCCGACCGAACTGATTGGAACGCCGATCTGGATGAGCTCCTCGATCCTCATCGTGGCCGTCCTGCTGCCGTCCTGGTGGTTGTTCGGCGTTCCCTATGGCAGCGGCTTCACATTCGGCATGACGGCTGGCTACCTCACCTATTCGTTCGCCCATCACGTGCTGCATCATTGGCGCATGTTGCCCGGGCATCCGCTCTATGGCTGGAAGCGTCAGCATGCGCTGCACCACTTCCGCCATGACGAAGGCAATTTCGGCGTGACGACGCTTTTCTGGGACCACGTCTTCGGCACGGCCCTCAAGGCTCAAAAACCGTCCCAACGGCAGAGCTGACAGCAGCCGGCACGTCCGCGCGGGCTGCTGTCAGTCAGTGCGATCAGACCTTGCGCCGACGTGACTTGGCGAACGTGTCGAAAGCGACCGCCAGCACGATGATCACGCCGATGATGATCTGCTGGATGTAGGACGAGACATTCATCAGCACCAGGCCGTTCAGCAGCACGCCGATCAGGATCGAGCCGATGATCGTCCCGAAGATCGTGCCGACGCCGCCGAACAGCGATGTCCCGCCGATCACCACCGAGGCGATGACGGTGAGCTCATAGCCGGTTCCTGCGACCGCCTCGGCCGAATTGAGCCGCGCTGCGAGCACGAACGAGCCGAGCCCGGCAAAGAAGCCCATGATGACATAGACGCTGCAGATGATGGCCGTGACGTTGAGGCCGGAGAGCCGCGCCGCCTCGGGATTGCCGCCGACGGCATAGATCTGCCGTCCATAGCGCGTGTAGCGCAGCACGATATGCGCCAGCAGGCCGCAGACGAGGAAGATGATGACCGGCACCGGCACCGGGCCGATCTTGCCCTGGCCCCACCAGGTGAAATCATGCTCGAAGCCGGAGATCGGGCCGCCGGCCGCAAACAGCAGTGCCGCGCCGCGAAACACTGACATGCCGCCAAGCGTCACGACAAAGGGCGGAACCTTCAGCCGCGTGATCGAAAAGCCCTGGACGAGACCACCGGCAATGCCGATGGCGATCGCCGCCAGCGCCGCAAGTTCCCAGCCATAGCCGACACCGCCCTCCCCGACCGTGAACCGGTCCTGCATGCCGCCCTTGGCGACCGCTGCCGCCACAAGACCAGCAAACGCCAGCAGCGAGCCGACCGAAAGGTCGATGCCGGCGGTGAGAATGACGAAGGTCATGCCGATCGCCAGCAGCCCCGTGATCGAGACCTGCCGCATGACATTGAAGAGGTTGATCGACGACATGAACCGCGGCTCGAGCACCGCAAACACCGCCATCAGCACGACGAGGAAGATCAGCGGCGCGAACCGCGCAAGAAATCCAAAAAGATCGACGCTGCCGCTGTCCGCCGCGCCCTGCTTCACCTCAGCCATGCCCCTCGCCTTCCTCCACTCGACGCCCGGTGTCCGTCGTCCGCTCAGGCGGCGCGGCTCGTTGTCCCGAGCGTCATCATCGCCATCAATTTTTCTTGCGTCGCGTCGGCCCGCATCATCTCGCCGGTCACGTGGCCCTCGCGCATGGTGACGATGCGGTCGGCGACCGAGAGCACTTCCGGCAATTCCGAGCTGATCGCGATCACCGCGATGCCGGATCGCGCCATCTCGAACAGCAGATTATGCACCTCGACCTTGGCGCCGACGTCGATGCCGCGCGTCGGCTCGTCGACGATCAGCACCTTCGGCCTGAGCGCCAGCCAGCGCGCCAGAACGACCTTCTGCTGGTTGCCGCCGGAGAGATTGCCGACCGCCTGCTCAGGTCCGGCCATCCGTATATTCAGCAGTTTGCGATACTCTTCGACGAGGCCGCGCTCCTTCGCTTCGTCGATGAAGATACCGAAGCGCCCGATCCGATCGAGCGCCGCGACGGAAACATTGGTGCGGATCGCCTGCGACAGGAACAGCGCTTGCAGCTTGCGGTCTTCGGGCACGAGGCCGATGCCATGCGCGATCGCGTCGCGCGGCGTGCGGATCGTGACCGGCGCGCCATCGACGAACACTTCGCCCGAATCGAACGGATCAGCGCCGAAGATCGCCCGCGCCGTTTCGGTTCGCCCGGCGCCGACTAGCCCGGCGATGCCGAGGATCTCACCCCGGCGCACATGCAGCGAGACATCGCGAATTTCGGTCGCGTGCGGATCCTGCGCCGTGCGGAGCCGTGTCAGCCGCTTGACCTCGAGCGCGACGGGACCCGGCTCGGCAGCTTCGCGCTGCGCGAACAGCGCGTTGACCTCGCGGCCGACCATCAGGCGGATGATGCCGTCGATCGTGATGTCCGAGACGCTGCCGGCGCCGACATTGCGGCCATCACGGAGCACCGTGTAGCGGTCGCACACCTCCATCACTTCTTCGAGGCGATGCGTCACGAAAATGATCGAGATGCCCTCGTCCTTGAGACGGCGGACGATCTTGAACAGCTTCTCGACCTCTGCGAGCGACAGAGCCGAGGTCGGCTCGTCCATGATGATGACGCGCGAATCCATCGAAAGCGCACGCGCGATCTCGACCATCTGCTGCTCGGCCACAGAGAGATTGCGAACAAGCGTCATCGGATTGCGTTCAAGCCCGATCCGGCGGGTGAGCTTCTCGGTCTCGGCCGCCATGCGCGCCCAGCTGACAAACGGCCAACGGCCGGGCTCGCGGCCGATGAACACGTTCTCGGCGATGCTCATGTCGGGCGCGAGCGTGAATTCCTGGTAGATCGTGACGATGCCAAGCTGCTGCGCCGCATGCGGATTAGCGAGCGTGACCGGCTTGCCGTCGAAGAGGATCTCGCCCTGGTCGGGCGATTGCGCCCCGGCGAGGATCTTCAGCAGCGTCGATTTCCCGGCGCCGTTCTCGCCGAGAAGCGCGTGAATTTCCTGCCGATCGACCTCAAGCTGGACACCATCAAGCGCCTTGACGCCGGGGAAGCTCTTGGTGATGCCGGTCATCTTGAGCAGCGGCGGCGCGGCGGCGGTCATGGCAACCTCGGGCGCCGAAACGGCGGCGTCTTGCGGGATCGGAACATCTGACAGAAGACATGAAGCGTCCGGACGGCGCATAGCGGCGTCCGGACGCGAAGGCGCAAAGATTACTTCACTTCGCCAAGGCGCTCGGCGATGTCGAGGTTATCCTTGGTGATCGCGACCGGGGTCAGCAGCGTCACAGCTTCGGCCGGCTTCTTCTTGTCCTTGATGAACGCGACCAGCATATCGACGCCCATGGCGCTCTGCTTGCCGGGGAACTGCTCGATCGTCGCCGTCAGGCCGCCGTCGCGGACCTGTGCCAGCGCTTCGGGAAGCGCGTCGAAGCCGATGATCGCAATGCCCTGGAGGTTGCGGCCCTTGACGGCCTCGAGTGCGCCGAGCGCCATGTCGTCATTGGCGGCGACGATGACCTTCGGCGGCTCGGCAAGGCCCGAAAGCGCCGCCTCGGTGACCGAAAGGCCCTTGGCGCGGTCGAAGCCGGCCGTCTGCTCGAAGACGATCTTGTACTTGTCGGTCGCCTTGTCGAGGACGTTGTGCAGGCCCTTGTTGCGGTCGATCGCCGGCGAGGCGCCCGACTGGCCCTGAAGGTTGACGATGGTCGCGCCGTCCGGGAACATCTTCATGACAAGTTCGCCCTGGGCTTCGCCGCCCTTGACGTTGTCGGCGCCGATATGGCCGAGAATGCCCTCGACCTGCGCGACGCGGCGGTCGACCGTCACCACCGGAATGCCGGCCTCGACAGCCTGCTGCAGCGCCGGCGCCATGGCGTCGACTTCATTCGGGCTGATCACGATGCCCTGGACGCCCTTGGTGATCGCGGCCTCGATATCGGCCGTCTGCTTCGGCGAGGACACCTGGCCGTCGGATTCGATCACCGCAACGCCCTGCTTCGCGGCCTCGGCCTTGAAGGCGTTCATCATGTGGACGAAGAACGGGAATGTAAGGCCGGGGACCGAGGCGAGGATGGTCACATCCTCGGCCTGCGCGCGCACCGGCGCCGTGGACATGGCCGCAAGCGCGATCGCGCCGGCGGCAAGGATAGACCTTGCAGTCTTGGACATCGAATTCCTCCCAAACCTGCCCTCTTTAGTGGGGCTGAAAGAACCATGCCGTAGGCGCCGCGTCCGCGCAATCTGTTTTCAATCGATTTACAGGGGCAGCATCGGGCAGGCAGGGAGATGGCCCGCCCAGCCCGACGTAATGATCCGGCTCAACGCTTTCGGAAGCCCGCATAGCCCCCGTCGGCGTCGTAGAGCACGTCAAATCCGTTCAGGAAATGGAAGCTCGTGTTCACGAAGGGGGGCTTGTCCGAGACGTCGAGATGAACAGCCGAAGGCGCCATCGGCGACGTGTCGCCAGAACTGAAGCTGTAGAGTGGCTCGCTGCCGGCATCCGTCCCCAGAAGGATCGCCACCGATGTGCCATCGGGAAGCGGTCCACTCGCCGCTTGCGACGATGGCACGGTCATGAACATGGCGCCAACGCCGGTATCGACCAGCATCGAACCGCAGGCCGGCGGCGTCTGCCCGCTGAGGGAGATGCAGGCCGGAACACCCTTCCAGTCCGGCAGATCGGCCTGGCGCTCTAGCTTCACGAAGCGATAGTCGCCGCGCGCGCTTTCCTTCGTCAGCCCGACATGGATGCCGTCGGCGGTCAGGATATATCCCTTGCGTTGCTCGCCTTCGGCCGCGACGCGCAGAACCGGATTCTTGTCTGGCGTGCTCTGGCCCTGGCGATCACCCTCACGGCCGAAGCCGATGCCGACCATCGCAATGTCGCGCGGATCGTCCGACGGCCGGCAGTCACGCGCTGTCTCGAGACAGGCGACGCGCGTCACAGCGAGAACTGGCATCGGTTCGGTCGTAACCGACGCCCCATCCTTGCCCGAGAGGGTCAGGGGCGTCGTCACCCAGGAACCGAGCATCACGCGGCCGGAACTCGTGTAAGTGAGCTTTCCGTCGCCGAGCACCGGCAGCTGATCGAAATTCGGAATGAAACTCGCGGCGACGACGACGCCGGTCGAGCCGGAATCGAGCGTCGCATGCAGTACACGCTCGCCGAACGAAAGGCCGATGCTCGGCGTCTTGGCGATATCGCTGCCCTCGGCGTTCAGATACCGCAGGAAAACACCGGCCTTGTAGCGCTCGTAATCCGGACGATCCTCCGCGAAAGCCGGGTGGCCCTGCACAAGCACGGCGAGAGTGACCGCTGCAAAGGCAGCGGCGCGATAGCTCTGGATAGCCATGACCTCACCCCTGCTTCGGCAGATAATGGCTGACGCTGTGGGCCAGACCCGGCAAGGTCAGCGTCTGCAACCACACCCTACCCGGCCCGGTCAGCCGCGCCATGAACAGATCGCCGGAGGCAAAGAACGTCGAGTGAATGCCGCGCAGGGACGTCATTTCGAAATTGACGCCTTGGTCGAACAGGCCGACATGACCGGGGTGGACCATGATCGACTGGCCGGCGGTCAGATCATATTTGACGATCTCGCCGCCGAGCTCGACGAAGGCCTTGCCCGAGCCCTCGATCTTCTGCAGCACAAAGCCCTCGCCGCCGAACACGCCGGCACCGAGATTCTGCTGCAGCCCGCTCGCGACGACGATGCCGCTGGTGCCGCACAGGAAGCCGTGGCGATGCACGAGATAGCCACCGCCTGAAACGTCGAGCTCGATGATCTGCCCGGGCAGCCGCGCCGCGAAGCCGACAAGACCGGCACCTTCGGAGGCGCGAAACTCCGTCGTGACGAGACCGCCGCCGGAAACGGCCCGGCTGACGAGCCCAAACAGGCCGCCACTCCCGCCCGCGCCGAGCGAGCTATGCAGCGTCACGCCGCCCGCCATCCATGAGAGCGCTTCGGGAACCCCGACCAGGCTCTCGCCGGACTGCAGTTCTACTTCGAGGACCGGCAATACGCTGCCGATGATCTTGCTTTGCATGGGAGGCCCCTCATCCGCGGTGAACAAACGCCATCGATAACGCCGCCCAGACGCTGCCAACGGAACCGAGCGTCTTGGGGATGTTCGCTTTCTACGGCTCAAGCCTTAACGCTTGATTCCGAAGATGGCTGCGATTGTTCAGAAGACGAATTTCTGCTGGATGACTGCCCGCGCAGACCCTGCAACATAGCGCGATCATCACACGCTGTTAGTCACAGCTCAGCAGCAGGTCCGGCGATCAGGAGCTCGGCGAACTTGGCGCGCAGCCATCGCGGCACACGATCCCGCCCTTCACAGACGACATCAATCAGCGCCGATAAGATCTTGGAATTGAGGGGAAGTTTTGGTGGGTGCACTAGGGATCGAACCTAGGACAAGCTGATTAAGAGTCAGCTGCTCTACCAACTGAGCTATGCACCCGCCGCGCTACGGAGCGTTCCGCTGCGACGAGGGGGTGTGTAGCAAAGGCGGCCGGGCCTGTCCAGCGGGGACGAGCGGGATTTTGCCGCCTGTGGAAATCCTTTGCCGGTCAGGCGCGGCAAGAGGCGGATTGCGGCGTCGGTTCAGGACGTTGCGACGGGAAATTCCCCGGACGAGACACGGGGATCGCGCCGGTGGCGACCGGTCCGCGCTTCGAAAGACCGGGACAATGTCATCCCCCTGTCATTTCCCGACGCTTTCTTTCGCGAACTCGGCGATTCCGCCAATCCTCGACAGCCAGCGACCGGAGCCAACGATGACCCCGACCCTCAAAGGCGCCCTCGCCGCCACGCTGCTCGCCAGCACTGCCCTCATCGGTACGGCGCCTGCCGCCGACGCGGCCGAGATGTTCAACCGCATCGCAACCTTCCACGTCGTCGACAATCTCCCGGCCGATGCGGACACCAAGAAGGCGACCGTGGCCGAGATCATCAGCGCGACCGCCGATGGCAAGACGCTCGTCTATACCGACAGCCCCGGCCAGCGCCTCGGCCTCATCGACATCACCGACCCGAAAGCGCCGAAAGCAGCCGGAACGGTTGCGCTCGGCGGCGAGCCGACCTCGACGGTCGTCGCCGGCGGCAACGCGCTCGTCGGCGTCGTCACCTCGGAAACAAAATCGAAGCCATCCGGGCATCTCTCGGTCGTCGATCTCGCCACGAAGAGCGTCAAGGCGACCTGCGACCTGGCCGGTCAGCCCGATTCGCTCGCCAAGAGCCCCGACGGCCAGTTCCTCGCCATCGCGATCGAGAATGAGCGCGACGAGGAGATCAATGAGGGCGCCATTCCGCAACTTCCCGGCGGCAGCCTCGTCACGTTCAGGATCGGCACCGATGGCAGCGTCGATTGCGCCACCAAGACGGTGATCGACGTCAGCGGCCTGGCAGCGATCGCGCCGGAGGACCCGGAGCCCGAGTTCGTCGATTTCAACGACAGGAACCAGATCGTCCTGACGCTGCAGGAGAACAACCACATCGTCATCGCGGATGCCGCGACCGGCAAGGTCGTCAGCCACTTCCCGGCCGGCACGGTCGATCTCGACGGCATCGACGTGAAGAAGGACGGCGTGATCGATCTCTCCGGCGCGATGAAGGATGTCGCGCGCGAGCCGGACGGCGCGCAGTGGATCGACGAGACGCGCTTCGTCACCGCCAATGAAGGCGACTGGAAGGGCGGCAGCCGCGGCTTCACGATCTTCCAGGCTGACGGCACCGTCGATTACGACAGCGGCACCAGCTTTGAATATGAAACCGTGCGGCTCGGCCATTATCCCGAAAAACGCAACAAGAAGGGCAATGAGCCTGAAGGCGTCGAGGTCGCGACGTTTGGCGGGGACCGGCTCATCTTCGTGGGTTCCGAACGGGCCTCGATCGTGGGCGTCTACAAGGACGAAGGCGCCAGCCACGCCCCGACCTTCCTGCAGGCGCTGCCCGGCGGCATTGGTCCTGAGGGGCTTCTCGCGATTCCCAGCCGCAACCTCTTCGTCACCGCCGCCGAAAACGACCTCCGCGACAAGGGGCTGATCGGCTCGGTGGTGACGATCTATGAGCGCAGCAACGCGCCTGCCGCCTATCCGACGATCGTCTCGGCCGACAAGGACGGCAAGCCGATCGGCTGGTCGGCGATCTCGGGTACCGTCGCCGATGCGAAGGTGCCCGGCAAGCTCTACGCCGTCATCGACAGCGCCCAATCCATCGGCCGCATTCTGACGATTGACGCCAAGCAGACGCCGGCGCTGATCACCGATGCGATCACCGTCACCAAGGACGGCAAGCCGGCCGAAAACCTCGATCTCGAAGGCATCGCGCTCGCCGCCGATGGCGGCTTCTGGCTCGCCTCGGAAGGCAATCCCGAGCGCGAGAAGAACAAGACGCAGTCGATGCTCTATCGCACCGATGCGAAGGGTGCGATCCTCGAGGAGATCGCCCTCCCGGCCGCGCTCGCCGCGAACGCGACCCGCTTCGGCTTCGAAGGCGTCGCCGTGACCGGCTCAGGAGCAGATACGACGGTCTGGCTCGCGGTCCAACGCGAGTGGAAGGACGATCCGAAGGGCTTCATCAAGCTCCTCGCCTACAAGCCGGCGACCAAGGAATGGAGCGCTGTGCTCTATCCGCTCGACACGTCGGAGAAAGGCTGGGTCGGCCTCTCCGAGCTGACGGCCGTCCCCGGCGGCCTGATGGCCATCGAGCGCGACAACCAGATCGGCCGCGACGCCAAGATCAAGAAGCTGACCTTCGTTTCGCTCGACGGCGTCAAGCCCGCACCGCTGGGGAGCGCTCTGCCGCGCCTCGTCAAGGACGAGCAGATCGACTTGATGGCCGCGCTCAGAGCCCCGCATGGCTACGTCCTCGACAAGGTCGAGAGCTTCGCCATCGACGTGGACGGCAACGGCTACGTCATCACCGACAATGACGGCGTCGACGATCACTCCGGCGAAACGCAGTTCATCCGTCTCGCGCGCGTCGCTCGCTAAGCGCGGGCGGGACCCCGCCGCAAGACCTTCGAACACGGAAACGGCCGCGTCATCGACGCGGCCGTTTTTTAGTTCAGAGCCGGATGAGACGCCTCAGGCGCTGGCGGCCTGTGCGTGCTGGCGCTGGCGCTTCACGGCGATCTTGTTGACCGCCGAGAGATAGGCCTTGGCCGAGGCCACCATCGTATCAGGATCGGCGCCGCGGCCGGTGACCGACTTGCCATCCTCTTCGAGGCGGACCGAGACTTCCGCCTGCGCGTCCGTCCCTTCGGTGACGGCGTGCACCTGATAGAGCGACATCTTCGCCTGATGCGGCACGATCGCCGTGATAGCGTTGAAGGTCGCGTCAACAGGGCCGTTGCCGGCGACTTCCTTGGTGATATGCGTGCCGTCGACATCGAGGCTGATGATCGCCTTGGCGGGACCGCCGGTGCCGGCGATGACCGTCAACGACAAGAGACGGATCGTCTCGCTGGCAGTCGCGACCTCGTCGCCCACCAGCGCCTCGATATCCTCGTCATAGACATGCTTCTTGCGATCGGCGAGATCCTTGAAGCGCTTGAAGGCATCTTCCAAGGCGTTGTCGCCCAGCTCATAGCCGAGATCCTTCAGCTTCTCGCGGAAGGCATGGCGGCCCGAATGCTTGCCCATGACCAGCGACGTCGCCTTCACGCCGACGCTCTCCGGCGTCATGATCTCGTAGGTCTCGGCGTTCTTCAGCATGCCGTCCTGATGGATGCCGCTCTCATGGCTGAAAGCGTTCCGTCCGACGATCGCCTTGTTGTATTGCACCGGGAAGGCCGAGACGGCCGAGATCAGCTTGGACGCGCGGGTCAGCATCGTCGTCTCGACGGCCGTCGAATAAGGCAGGACATCACCGCGCGTGCGGATCGCCATCACGATCTCTTCCAGGGCCGCATTGCCGGCACGCTCACCGAGACCGTTGATGGTGCATTCGATCTGCCGCGCGCCGCCGGCGACGCCGGCCAGTGAATTGGCAACGGCGAGGCCGAGATCGTCATGGCAATGGGTGGAGAAGATCGCCTTGTCGGAATTCGGCACGCGCTCGATCACCGCGCGGAACATCGCGGCATATTCATCCGGCACGGAATAGCCGACCGTATCGGGCAGGTTGATCGTGGTGGCGCCGGCCTTGATCGCTGCATCGACGCAGCGGATCAGATATTCGATCGGCGTGCGGGTCGCATCCATGGCCGACCACTCGACGTCCTCGACGAGGTTGCGCGCCTGCGCCACGGTTGCGGCGATGATGTCGAGGACCTGTTCCTCGCTCTTCTTCATCTGATGCGCCAGATGGATCGGCGAGGTCGAGACGAAGGTGTGAATGCGCGGACGCTTGGCGACGCGAACCGCCTCGGCGGCACGGCTGATGTCACCGGAAATGGCGCGAGCCAGTCCGGCGATGGTGACGTCGGGGCCGGCACGGCGGGCGATTTCCTGCACGGCCTCGAAATCGCCCTGGCTGGCGATCGGGAAACCGGCCTCGATGACGTCGACGCCCATCTCTTCCAGCAATTCGGCGACCTCGAGCTTTTCCTCATAGGTCATCGAGGCGCCGGGGCACTGTTCTCCGTCGCGCAAAGTCGTATCGAAGATGACGACCCGGTCCTTGGAGGAAGCAGCGGTCGGTGTGATGGCGGTCATGGTCTGGTCTTTCTTCTGGCAGCCGCGTCCCGGATGTTCTGTTCGGGAGAGTCGGGCCGCGGAGCTTTGTAGGGCGTTGGCTCGTCGGCGCGTTCCCCTGAGAGCCCGGCCGCTAGGGCCTGCCGGCGCTCAGGGGCAGCTAAGAAGAAGAAGGGCTTTCGGCAGGCCGCATGCGGGCAAAGGACGAGCGCCGCGGGAAACGATCCCCGCTGGAACTCCAGTCCTCGACACGAAAGCGCTCATGCTCGCTCCACCCGGATCGTAGCCACGATCCCGCCGACGCGTTGCCGGCTCGAGTTCTTCTAGCAACCGGCACCGCGCAAATGCAAGCGCGGCGTCGCGATGCCCATCAGCGCCGGTCCTCCCCGGCCAGGATTTCCGTCAATGCGACCACCAGCCGATCGCATTCCGCGTCGGTGCCGATCGTGATGCGCAGGAAATCCTGGATGCGATCCTTCTTGAAATGACGCACCAGAACGCTGCGCTCGCGGAGCGCCGCGGCCAGCACGGCACCGGAATGATCCGGATGACGCGCGAAGACGAAATTCGCCGCCGAAGGCAGAACCGTGAAGCTGAGCGTGGCGAGAGCCTGCGCCAGCCGCGCGCGGCTCGCGATGATCAGCGCGCGCTTTTCCTCGAACCAGTCGCGGTCAAGCCAAGAGGCCGTCGCCCCTGCCAGAGCGAGACGATCGAGCGGATAGGAATTGAAGCTGTCTTTGACCCGCTCCAGCGCTTCGATCAGCGGACGCTGGCCCATGGCGAAGCCGACGCGGAGGCCAGCCAGTGCGCGCGACTTCGAAAAGGTCTGGATCACCAGAAGATTGGGATGGCGCGCGATCAGCGAGGCTGCGCTCTCGGCACCGAAATCGACATAGGCCTCGTCGATCACAACCGGCACGTCGGCATGGCGCGAGACCATCGCCTCGATCGCGGCGAGCGGCAGGGCAATGCCGGTCGGAGCGTTCGGATTGGGCAGGATGATCGCGCCGCAGGGCCGGTCATAGTCGGCGGGTTCGATCGTGAAATCATCGGCTAACGGAACGGCATGCGGGGTGATGCCATAGAGGGCGCAATAGGTCGGATAGAACGAATAGCTGATATCGGGGAAGAGCAGCGGCCCTTCCTGCTTCAGCAGAGCCTGGCACGTATGCGCCAGCACCTCGTCGGAGCCGTTGCCGACAAAGACTTCGCCCTCGCTGAGACCGTGGCTCTCCGCGATCGCCGCACGAAGCGCCAGCCCTGTCGGCTCGGGATAGAGCCGGAGTTGATCGTTCGTTGCGGCCGAAATGGCGGCAAGTGCCTTCGGCGACGGCCCATAAGGGCTCTCATTGGTGTTGAGCTTGATGAGATCGGCCACGCGCGGCTGCTCGCCCGGCGTATAGGGCGTCAGCTCATGGACGATCCGGCTCCAATAGCGGCTCATGAAGTGTCTTTCCGAAAGGACTGAACAGTCAGATCTGCAGCATGCCCCGCGCGACCACCACGGCATCGCCGCCGATGCGCGTTGCGACGAGATGGCCGCCCTCGGTGTCGAGTTCGAGCGTGATGAGGCTCGGACGGCCCATCTCGAAGCCCTGCTCGATGATGACGCGATGCGTGCCGCTGGTCGGCCGATCGAAGGTGGCGACGACGCCGGCGAAGGCCGCTGCCGCCGAACCGGTCGCCGGGTCCTCGACGAAGCCGAGCGTCTGCCAGATCATGCGCGCGTGGAACTGATGCGCATTGCTCTCGGTCTCGCGGCAATAGGCATAGACGGACGTGCTGCCAAACGCGCCCTGCCAGAGATCGCCGCGCGGCTGCAGCCGGCGAATCGCGGCGAGGTCGCGCACCGGCACGAACACATAGGGCACCCCGCCCGTGAAGGCCGAGATCAGGTGATTCTCGAAACCGATCTCGGAGGGCATCAATCCGAGCGCGGCGGCCACGGCGCCGCCATCGAGCGGCTGCGGCGCCGGCTTGGCGACGACCGGCGCATCGAAAATGGCATGGCCGCGCTGGCGCCCCTTCAGCGCAACCGCAGAGCGGATCGAGCCGATATTCTCCTCGAGCATCAACATGGCGTCGAGGTCGCCATCGGTTTCGCCGGCGTCTTCGAGCGCAAGCAGGACCGCTGTTCCGACGGTCGGATGCCCCGCGAAAGGAAGTTCCCGGCCCGGCGCGAAGATGCGGAGCCGCGCGCGATGGGCCGGACGTTCCGCCGGCAGCACGAACACCGTCTCGGCGAGATTGAACTCCACCGTGATCGCCATCATCGCCGCCGTGTCGAGGCCTTCCGCATCGAGCACGACGGCAAGCTGGTTGCCGGCGAGCGGCCTGTCGGTGAAAACATCCAGAACGGCATAGCGGCGGGCCATGAATACCTCGCGAGTGCGTGCAGCATGCTGCGGTCAGCGTCGGCGCGGTCATAGCACGCCTCGCCCCGCGCGCCACGCGGCGCGGCGACACAACGTCGTTCAGCCACCGTTCAGCTTGTCGCCACTAGAAACGTTCCCAGTTGGTCGGTAACGGCGCTCGGACCTGGAGGTTGGCAATATCGCCCGCCCCTGCCCCAATCTTTCCGCCGCTTCGTCGTGATTTCGCCGAAGCCGCATGGCGAGATGCGACGATGAACAGACCTGCGCGTTGAAACCTTGAACGCCTGGACTTCGCGCCACGCGGTTCGTCAAAGAGGAGACTGGTCATGAAGCGCTTGATTACCGCGGCCCTGGCGGCCGTGATCGGGCTCGGCGCCGTGGCTGCAACGGCCACAACTGCCTCCGCCGATTGGCGGGGCGGCCCCGGCTGGCGCGGCGGTCCGGGCTATGGGCCAGGCTGGGGACGTCCCGGCTGGGGTCGTCCCGGCTGGGGCGGCGGCGGCCGCTATTATTACGGTCCGGGCTACCGTGGCGGCTATTATGGCGGCTGGGTCGGCAATCCCGGCGCGGCTGCGGCTGCCGGCGCGCTGCTCGGCCTTGGAGTCGGCGCCGCGATCGCCTCGCAGCCGCGCTATGGCTATGAAGTTCCGCCGCCCGCCGGCGTCGCCTGGCGCAGCCATGTCGCATATTGCCAGGACCGTTATCGCAGCTACAGCCCGGCCACCGACACCTTCGTCGGCTATGACGGCCGCGCCTATCGCTGCGTCGGCTCCTACTGACTGACTCGCCTTCGGATATCGAGACCCGCGCCCGCAAGGCGCGGGTCTTTCTTTTTGGGCGTCACGGCGGGTGACGATAGAACCTCAACTAATGTTGGGGTAACGTTCCGCGCGCTGCCCTCGAAGCAATGGAATACCCGCTCATGCCAACCGACAGGGCACCCAGCGAATTGTCGGTCGGCCAGGTCGCACGCCGCGCGGGCGTGCCGGTCTCCACGCTGCATTTCTATGAAGCCCAAGGGCTGATCCAGAGCCATCGTACAACCGGCAACCAGCGGCGCTTTCCCCGCTCCGTGCTGCGCGTGATCGCCATTATCCGCGTCGGCCAGCAGACAGGCGTCCCGCTGGCGCAGATCAAGGCGCGGCTTGAAAAGCTGCCGCGCGAACGTCCCGTCACCTTGGCCGAATGGGCAGCGCTCGCGACCGACTGGCGCGCGGAACTCGATGAGCGTATCACCCTCCTCACCCGTCTTCGCGATCAACTGACGGGCTGCATCGGGTGCGGATGCCTGTCCACCGCCGATTGCCCGCTCCGTAATCCTGGCGACGCTGCGGCCGAAGAAGGGCCCGGCGCGCGTCTCTTCAGGACGTCATCACGCGGCAAAGAATCACGTGCCGGCCGGCCGTGAGCCTTGACCTCGATATTGGTTGAGGTTCTACAAGATTGGCCCTGACCAATGGCCCTGGGCGATATCATGCAAGACACGACCCCCCAAGACTCTGGCAAGCAGCCTTTCGCGGGACGCGCGGACAGCGGACAGCATCCGCAGCCAGCAAACGCCGAAGGCCTGTTCTCGGGCGCCAACGCCATGTATGCGGCCGCGCTGACCGGCGGCGTCGTTCTCCATGCCGTCAACATCTTCCTGACCGCCACCGTCATGCCATCGGTCGTCGCCGATATTGGCGGGCTCGATGTCTATGCCTGGGCAACGACGCTGTTCGTGGTTGCGTCGATACTCGCGGCCGCGATGACCGCCAAGTTGTTGCGCGGCTTCGGGCCACGCGGCGCCTATGTCGTGGCGGCGCTGTTTTTCGGCTGCGGTACGCTGATCGCTGCGCTGGCACCGAGCATGCCCGTGATGCTGGTCGGGCGTGCCGTTCAGGGCGTGGGCGGCGGATTTCTGTATGCGCTCGCCTATGCGGTCACCCGCATCGTTCTTCCGCAACACCTTTGGGGACGGGCTGTCGGCCTCATATCGGCAACCTTCGGCGTCGCGACGCTGATCGGCCCGGCAATTGGCGGCATCTTCGCGGAATATGGCGCCTGGCGCGCGGCGTTCTGGTCGCTGCTGCCCTTCGTGGCGCTCTTCGTCGTGCTGGCGGGAGCCAAGCTGCCGGGCAAGAGCGCGACCCGCGGCAAAGCGGCGCCCGTCGCCTGGCTGCAACTCGTCCTGCTCGCCGCTGCCGTGCTGGTGGTCTCGGCAAGCAGCCTTTCGCCGGATCGGCTGCTGAATGTCGCTGGCCTCGCCATGGCGATCCTCCTGACGGCGCTGATCGGACGCGCCGAACGCGGCACCGGCGCGCGACTCCTGCCGAAGGGCTCGTTCAGCCTCGCCTCTCCCCTCGGCGTCGTCTATCTGACGATCGCGTTGCTGATGATGGCCATGCAGCCGGAGATTTTCGTGCCCTACCTGTTGCAGACGCTGCACGGGCAGTCGCCGCTCCTCGCCGGCTATTTCGCGGCTCTCATGGCCGTCGGCTGGACCGCGGGGACGGCTGCCAGCGTACGCCTTCGCCGTGGTGATGGCGGGCGCCTCATCCTCGCCGGCCTGCTGCTCGTCCTTGTCGGCACCGTCCTTTTCGGCCTGTTCATGCCGATCAAGAGCGACGGCGCGCTGCTGGTCGTCATCCCGGTCGGCGCGGCGCTGTTCCTCATGGGCTTCGGCATCGGCATGGCCTGGCCATGCCTCGTGACCCGCGTCTATCAATATGCACCGGAAGCCGAGCAGGATGTCGCATCGGGTGGGATGACGACCGTGCAGCTCTTCGCGGGTGCGCTTGGCACAGCGGCGGGCGGCATGAGCGCCAACCTCGCCGGCTTTGCCGATCCGGGCGGCGCGGTGGGCGCTGCAAGCGCGGCTCTCTGGCTTGGCGTCGGCTCGGCCGTCGCGCCGGCGCTCGCCATCCTGCTTGTCCTGCGCATCGCCCATCTTTCTGCCGGCAAGGTCGCCGGCGTCAGGGCGACCGCGACATAGCGGTTTCCGGCGACCTTCCGGGGATTGCCGGCGACCGGAGCATTGCCGCATAGAGGCCGCTAGGGTCGCATTTCGAGGCTGCAGGAGGCCGTCATGTCATCGCCATTCGAGATCGTCACGGCCAGGAAGCCGGCTGAACTTGCCGATGTCGCACGCCTGTTCGTGGCTTATGCAGCCTCGCTCGGCATCGATCTCGCCTATCAGGATTTCAGTGGCGAATTGGCCGGGCTTCCCGGCCAGTATGGCCCTCCCGATGGAGCGCTGCTGCTCGCCCGGGACGCTGACGGATTGGCGCTCGGCTGCGTAGCACTCAGGCCGTTTGCGCCTGATGTCGTCGAGATGAAGCGGATGTATGTCGCGCCGGCGGGCCGCGGCCTCGGCCTGGGCCGCGCGCTGCTTGACGCGATTTTGGTCGAAGCGAGAAAGCTTGGTGCCCGCGAGATCGTGCTCGACACGCTTCCGGAACTTGCGGCGGCAATCGCGCTCTACCGCTCGGCCGGCTTCGAGGAAATCCCACCCTATTACAAGACGCCGATCGAGCGGACGATCTTCTTCCGCCTGAAGCTGGGCGCCTGACGACGCTCGGGCAGCGCCTCAAGAACAGGAAGGCGGCCGCGCACGCCGATCGGAGCGCGCGGCCGCTTTTCGAAGCTTAGTTGCGGGCCTTGTCGACCAGCTTGTTCTTGGCAATCCACGGCATCATGCCGCGCAACTGCTCGCCGACGGCCTCGATCTGGTGGCTGTCATTGTTGCGGCGGATCGCCTTGAAGCGGGCGGCGCCGGCCTTGTATTCCTGCATCCAGTCGGACGTGAACTTGCCGGTCTGGATGTCGGTGAGGACGCGCTTCATCTCGGCCTTGGTTTCCGGCGTGATGATGCGCGGACCCGAGACATATTCGCCCCACTCGGCGGTGTTCGAGATCGAGTAGTTCATGTTGGCGATGCCGCCCTCATAGATGAGGTCAACGATCAGCTTCACTTCGTGCAGGCACTCGAAATAGGCCATCTCGGGGGCATAGCCCGCCTCGACCAGCGTCTCGAAGCCGGCGCGGATCAGCTCGACCAGACCGCCGCAGAGCACGACCTGCTCGCCGAACAGATCCGTCTCGCATTCCTCGCGGAAGGTCGTCTCGATGATGCCCGAACGGCCACCGCCAACGCCGCAAGCGTAGGACAGCGCGAGATCGAGCGCATTGCCCGAAGCGTCCTGCGCAACGGCCACGAGGCAGGGCACGCCGCCGCCCTTCTGGTATTCGCCGCGCACGGTGTGGCCCGGGCCCTTCGGCGCGATCATCACGACGTCGACGGTCTTCTTCGGCTCGATGAGCGAGAAATGCACATTGAGGCCGTGCGCGAAGGCGATCGCCGCGCCGTCACGGATGTTCGGGGCGATCTCGGACTTGTAGATGTCGGCCTGGAGCTCATCCGGCGTCGCCATCATCATCAGGTCGGCCCACTTGGCTGCTTCGGCAACCGACATGACCTTGAAGCCGTCGGCTTCAGCCTTCAGCGCCGTGGTCGAGCCCGGACGCAGCGCGACCGCGAGCTCCTTGGCGCCGGAATCCTTGAGGTTCAGCGCATGGGCGCGGCCTTGGCTGCCATAGCCGATGATCGCAACCTTCTTCGACTTGATGAGGTTGAGATCGGCATCGCGATCGTAATAGACGCGCATGATTTGTGTCCTTTCTATCCCGTCCGTTCGTTTCCCGCGCCGGCCCTCTCTGGGGCCGGTCCGGTAGTCTCTTCCGCGCCGTAAAGGCGGAGGAACTGGTCGATCGCCTCTTCCGCGCGCGCGGCGGGCGACTGGTCACCGAGGCTGTCGCCGAGAAGCAGGCGCACATGCCGGTCGCGCACGATGAGGCCATAAAGCGTCGCATAGGCTTCGCGCGTATCGTCGAACGCGAGCAGCCCGCCATCGCGGCCGCTGTCCAGCAGCGCCGAGAGCCGCGTCTCGATAGGCCGGCGGCCATGCTCGAGCACGAGATGGCCGAGATCGGCCGCGTCGCGACGCGCCTGTCCGATGGCAAGGCGGTTGAGCGCGATCGAAACATCGCCCGCCAGAACGCGCAGAAGATTGGCCGCGATGCCGATGAGCTGGGCGCGCAAGGCCGGCAGGCCCGCCTCCCCGACCGGCCGCGGTTCGGCCCGCACTTTCGACGACTGGAAAGTGATCATCGCGGCCAGAAGACCGTCGCGATCACCGAACCATTTGTAGAGGCTCTCCTTGGAGCAATTGGCCGCCCGCGCGACGCCGGCCGTCGTCAGCGCCCGCTCGCCACCCTCGACGAGCAGCGCCAGCGCGCTTTCGAGCACGGCATTCTGCCGAGCCGAATAGCCGTCCGTCGCCGCTGCCGAAATCTGTTCCAACGATCCGCTCCTGCCGAACAATCGCGCCCGGCATCCTTCGCCCGCAACGCGGCTCCGCATGCTGCATTGCAGCGTACCGTACCGTACGGTTCTGTCCAGGACGATTAAGGGAGCGCGCCCTCCCCGTCAAGAGCCGCTGCGCATTCGACCGCGCAGCGGCTGTCCCTCACGTCACTTCGGGCCCGCGGGCGATGGCGGCAACGCCGGTGCGCGAGACCTCGACCAGGCCGAGCGGCTGCATCAGGATGATGAACTGGTCGAGTTTGTCAGTCTTGCCCGTCAGCTCGAACACGAAGCTCTCCGTGGTCGCGTCGATGACGCGGGCGCGGAAGGCCTCGGCGAGGCGCAGCGCCTCGCTGCGATGCTCGCCCGAGCCGCGCACCTTGATCAGCATCAGCTCGCGTTCGATCGCCTTGCTCTCGACGCTGAGATCGATGACGCGATGCACCGGAACGAGCCGGCCAAGCTGCGCCTTGATTTGCTCGATCACGGCCGGCGAGCCGCGCGTCACGATCGTGATGCGCGAGCGATGCTTCAGATGTTCCGTCTCGGAAACCGTCAGGCTCTCGATATTGTAGCCGCGCCCCGAAAACAGGCCGATGACGCGCGCAAGCACGCCGGGCTCATTGTCGACCAGGATCGACAGCGTGTGCTGCTCGACGGCGTCCTTGCCTTCCTTGATCGCATAGACCGATCCGGGCTGCATGTTCTTCTCCATTGTTTCCCGTGACGGACGGCGAATGCTCAGACGAGAGCCTTGCCCTCTTCGTCGATAGCGGTGGCGATCACCTCGTCGGTGGCGTCTTCCGACAGCAGCATCTCGTTATGCGCCTTGCCCGAAGGGATCATCGGGAAGCAATTGGCGAGATTGGCGACGCGGCAATCGAACAGCACAGGCTTGTCGGTTGCCAGCATCTCGTCGATCGCGCCGTCGAGTTCGGAAACCTTCTCGCAGCGGATGCCGACGCCGCCATAGGCCTCGGCGAGCTTCACGAAATCAGGCAGCGCGTCGGTGTAGGAATGCGACAGCCGGTTGCCATGCAACAGCTGCTGCCACTGGCGCACCATGCCCATATACTGGTTGTTCAGGATGAACACCTTGACCGGCAGCTCGTGCTGGATCGCCGTCGACATCTCCTGGATATTCATCAGGATCGAGGCATCGCCGGCGATATCGATAACCAGCGCATCGCGATGCGCCGCCTGCACGCCGATCGCCGCCGGCAGGCCATAGCCCATGGTGCCGAGACCGCCCGAGGTCATCCAGCGGTTCGGCTCCTCGAAGCCGAAATACTGCGCCGCCCACATCTGGTGCTGGCCGACTTCGGTCGTGATGTAGGTGTCGCGGCCGCGCGTCTTCTTGTAGAGCGTCTCGATCGCATATTGCGGCATGATCGTCTGGCCGCTCTGGCGATAGCCGAGGCTCTTGCGCGCGCGCCAGCGATCGATCTCGCCCCACCAGCCCTTCAGAGCCGGCGCGTCGATGGCGTGCTTGCCCTCACGCCAGAGCCGGACCATCTCCTCCAGCACATTGCCGACATCGCCGATGATGCCGATATCGACGCGGACATTCTTGTTGAGCGAGGACGGATCGATATCGATCTGGATCTTCTTCGAGCCCGGCGAGAACGCGTCGAGACGGCCCGTGATGCGGTCGTCGAAACGCGCGCCGACCGCGATCATGACATCGCAGTCATGCATCGCATTGTTGGCCTCGAAGGTGCCGTGCATGCCGAGCATGCCGAGCCACTGCTTGTCGCTTGCCGGATAGGCGCCGAGACCCATCAGCGTCGAAGTGATCGGAATGCCGGAGAGGCGGACCAGTTCGCGCAGCAGGCGCGTCGCCTCGGGGCCGGAATTCACGACGCCGCCGCCGGTATAGAAGATCGGCTTCTTCGCCTTGGCGATCATCTCGACCGCGGCGCGGATCGCGCCCTGATCGCCGCGAACCTGCGGATGATAGGTCTTGTGCTCGACGCGGGCCGGGCCCTCATAGGTGCCGGTCGCGAACTGGACGTCCTTCGGAACATCGACGACGACAGGGCCCGGACGGCCCGAGCGCGCGACATAGAACGCTTCATGCAGGATACGGCCGAGATCGTTGACGTCCTTGACCAGCCAGTTGTGCTTGGTGCACGGCCGGGTGATGCCGACCGTATCGGCCTCCTGGAAGGCGTCCGATCCGATCAGATGCGTCGCGACCTGGCCGGTGATGCAGACCATCGGGATCGAATCCATCAGCGCATCGGTGAGCGGCGTCACCATATTTGTCGCGCCGGGGCCGGAGGTGACCAGCGCGACACCGACCTTGCCGGTCGAGCGCGCATAGCCCTCGGCCGCATGGCCGGCGCCGGCCTCGTGGCGCACCAGGATGTGCTGAATCTTGTCCTGCTGGAACAATTCGTCATAGATCGGGAGAACGGCGCCGCCCGGATAGCCGAAAAGATGCTCGACGCCCTGGTCGATCAATGCCTGGACGATCATCTCCGCGCCCGTCATCTGCCGTGTCATCGCTTCGCTCCGTATCCGGACCGGCTCCGCCGTATCCGTGTGTTCGTCTCAAGTTCATCAGGGCAATAAAAAAGGCCCCTGAGGGGGGCCTGCAAACGCGCACTACCAAACGTGACGGCTATGAGGCCATCAGGCAGTGCGCTCCCTAAGTACTACGATCGTCGTGACGCGGATCATGTCCGGCCGTCTCCATTTCGATTGGACGTGCTGTTTACGCCCGATGGCGAGGAGCGTCAAGGGGGGCGCGGAAGAAAGTTGCGCGTGAGGGATAGCAGGGGAAAGGAAATTAGCAACCGCGGCGCGCCGCTCGGCAGAGCGCTTGTCCGGCCGACCAGCATCGCAACGCGGACATGCCGTCGACGGAATAATCTTGCCTTATTCCGTCAATGGAATATATCATGACGATATGGTTTGGGCTGTCGAATACACAGATGAATTCGGCGCATGGTTTGGAACGCTGAACGAAGCCGTCCAGGACGATATCGACCGCTTGGTCGGCGTGCTGGAAGTCAAGGGCCCTCAGCTGCCGTTCCCGCATTCATCCGGTATCGAAAGCTCACGTCATGATCACATGCGTGAGTTGCGGGTGCAGAGCGGGGGCCATCCTTACCGCATCTTTTATGCCTTCGATCCGAGACGAGCGGCGATCCTCCTGGTCGGAGGCAATAAAGCAGGCGACGACCGCTTCTATGAGCGGACGGTGCCAGTCGCAGATGCGCTTTATGACACGCATATCGACGAACTCAAGAAAGAGGGTTTGATCCCATGACCGGACGTCGCCCATTCAAGGAGCTGCGCGCCCATTTGTCGGCGGAGCGTCAGGCGCGGAACGCCGAGGCGGCGCAAACCATGCTTCGCGACATGGCGCTGCATGAGCTCCGGCAGGCTCGGGAAAAGTCGCAGGAGGATCTTGCGGCTGCCCTTCACGTTGGGCAACCTGCCGTCGCCAAAATGGAGCGGCGCACCGACATGTATGTCAGCAATCTCCGCCGCTATGTCGAAGCCTTGGGGGGGACATTGGAGATCACCGCGAGGTTTCCGGACGTAAATGTGGCAATCACCAATTTCAGCGAGTTGGGCGAGCCCCGCGATCCTTCCGGACGCTAGCCAGCGAGCCGAACGGCAGCCGGTCGATGGCCGCCAGTCGCATTACTGATGGCTGGTCCCAGCGACAGCTCGCCCGTGACCTCGGCCTAATTCCATGAGACAAATCACCTTCGTCGCTGACGTGCCCGTGCCGCACCCTCCACCAACGCGCGCGCCTCATCGAAAACGCCCATTTCTCTCCCACCACAACTCCCTGTTGCGCCCCATCCGGTTCGGCCTCATTCTGCCGACCGGCAGCCGAACCCCGTTCCGGGCCGCTTCGGCGAGGGAGACTTCCCATGCGACTCTCCGGCAAGACCGCGTTGATCACCGGCGGGACGAGCGGGATCGGGCTTGTCACGGCGCAGCGGTTCATCGAGGAAGGCGCGCGTGTCGCGGTGACCGGGACGAGCCAGAAGGGCATCGACGCCGCGCGGGCGACGCTCGGGCCGGACGCGCTGGTGCTGCAGTCAGATGCGGGTGACGTCGCCGCGCAGGCTGACATCGCCGTCCGCCTCGGCGAGGCCTTCGGCAAGCTCGACATCGCTTTCCTCAATGCCGGTGTCGCCGATATGCGGCCGATCGAGGCCTGGGACGAGCAGGGCTTCGACCGTTCGATCGCGATCGATCTGAAGGGCCCCTATTTCCTCATCCAGGCGCTGCTGCCGATCTTCGCCGATCCGGCGTCGATCATTTTGTCTGGATCGATCAACGCGCATCTCGGCATGCCCGCGACCAGCATCTATTCGGCCGCGAAAGCCGGCATGATCTCGCTGGCGCGAACCTTGTCCGGCGAATTGATCGGGCGCGGCATCCGGGCGAATGTCGTCAGCCCCGGCCCGATCGATACGCCGCTCAACAACAAGCTCGGCCTCGACGAGGCGGCGAGCGCCGCGCGGGCCAAGGCGGTGGTCGCGATGGTTCCGGCCGGCCGGTTCGGTCAGGCCGTCGAAGTCGCCAATGCCGTCCTGTTCCTCGCCTCGGACGAGGCCCGGTTCGTCGTCGGCAGCGAGCTCATCATCGACGGCGGCCTCAGCATTCTCTAGCGGCCTCAACGCGTGCAACGCCAGACGTCAGCGCGGAGCCGCCACACGTCCCCAATCGCCCATCTGGTTCCTGAACCACGTCCCCTGCCGCTTGGCGTAGCGCCTTGTCTGCATCTTGGCCTCGTCGATGGCGGCGTCGAGCGACTGTTCGCCCCGCAGATATGAACCGAACTCCTTGACGCCGATCGCCTTCATCGCCGGGAGGTTTGGGTCGAGGCCGAGCGCCAGCAGCGCCCTCGCCTCCTCGATGGCGCCAGCCTCGACCATCTGGTCGAAGCGCCTGTTGATGCGCTCATAGAGCGTGACGCGGTCCGGTTCGATGACGAGGCGGACCGCCTCCCCGGCCGCGATCAGTGGCGGCAAGCCATCGTCCGACTGGAAGGCGGCGAGTGGTCGGCCGGTGGCCTCCACCACTTCGAGCGCGCGCAGCACGCGCGTGCGGTCGTTCGGCGAAAGCCGCGCCGCGCCTTCCGGATCGAGCGCCGCGAGCCGCGCATGCAGCGCCGGGACGCCCGCTTCATTCGCCTCCGTGTCGAGCGCCTGCCGCAGCGGCTCGGGGATGGCCGGCACGGCCGAGAGCCCTTCCGTCAGCGCCTTGAAATAAAGCCCTGTGCCGCCGGTAATGATCGGCAGCCGCCCCGCCGCCTCCGTCTCGGCAAGCACCGCCGCGACATCGGCACGCCAACGGGCGACCGTATAGCGTTCGGCGGCCGCGATATGGCCATAAAGCCGATGCGGCGCCCGCGCCGTCTCGGCCAAGGGCGGGCGGGCCGTGAGGACGCGCAGCTCGCCATAGACCTGCATCGAATCAGCGTTGATGATCGTGCCGCCATGCCGCTCGGCGAGCTCGAGCGCCAGCGCCGACTTGCCGCTCGCCGTCGGCCCCGCTATCAGGACGGCGCGCGGTTTTCTCCCGTTTTCCAGGAGGCTGGCAATGCCTGCCTCCTCAACGACACCAAGGTCTCGCATGAACGCTTCTGCCGCTTCCGTCCCGCTGGTCGCCACGTTCATAGCACGGGTGGATGCGGGCGCAGACCTTGCCGCCGTGCTTGCCGAGGCCGCGCAACTTCCCGGCGCCGGAACGCCGGACTGGCTGTCGGAGGGCGAGGCCGTCGACCTCCCCTTCCCGGCCGGCGGCGAGACCGCGTCGATCGAGGCCGTGATCGCAGGCCTGCCCGTCGATGTCGTGGTGCAGAAAGCGGCGGAGCGGCGGAAGCGACTGATCGTCGCCGATATGGACTCGACCATGATTGGCCAGGAATGCATCGACGAGCTCGCCGACATGGCCGGGCTGAAGCCTTTCGTCGCGGCGATCACCGAGCGCGCGATGCGCGGCGAAATCGCGTTCGAGCCGGCGCTGCGCGAGCGCGTCGCGCTCTTGAAGGGCCTGCCGCTTTCGGTCATCGACGAGGTGCTGGCGAGCCGCATCCGCCTCACCGCCGGCGGGCCGGAACTGGTGCGCACCATGCGGGCCCATGGCGGCTATGCAGCGCTGGTCTCGGGCGGCTTCACGCTGTTCACCGGCCCGGTGGCGGCCATGATCGGCTTCGACGAGAACCGCGCCAATCAGCTTGAGCACGCGAACGGATTTCTCACGGGCACGGTCACCGAGCCGATCCTCGGCCAGGAGGCGAAACTTTCGGCGCTGATGGAGCTTTCGCGCAAGCTGAAGCTGGAGCGACACGAAACGCTCGCCATTGGCGATGGTGCCAACGACCTCCAGATGATCCGCGCCGCCGGGCTCGGCGTCGCCTTCCGCGCCAAGCCGAAGGTCGCAGCCGAAGCCGACGCGCGCATCGAGCACACCGACCTGACCGCGCTGCTGTTTGCGCAGGGCTATCGCCGGACGGAGTTCGTCACGTGAGAGCAGAGACGGAACGCCTGATCCTGCGGCCCTGGGAGGATCGTGATCTCGATCCCTTCTTCGCGCTCAACTCCGATCCCGAGGTGATGCGCTTCTTCCCGGCGCTCTACACGCGCGAGGAGACGGCCGCCTATATGGCGCGCGTCTCGGCCGCCGTGGACAGCGGCCTCGGCTTCCAGGCGGTCGAGGAAAAGGCGAGCGGCGATCTCGTCGGCGTCGTCGGCATGGCCGAGGTCAAGCCGGAGATGCCGTCCGCCCCGGCCGTCGAGATCGGCTGGCGGCTCGCCAAGCATCATTGGGGCAAGGGCTATGCCTCCGAAGCCGCCAATGGTTGGCTCGTCTATGGCTTCGAAACGCTGGGATTGCCGGAGATCGTTGCCTTCACCTTTGTCGGCAACCAACCGTCCCGCCGCGTCATGGAACGCCTCGGCATGACGCGCGATCCCGCCGACGATTTCGATCATCCGAGCATCGCAGCAGGTCATCCGCTGCGCCCGCATGTGCTCTATCGGCTGAAGGCGGATGCCTTCAGTCAGCGAGCCGCGCAAGGCTGAACAGGCTGAGATCGAAGGGCGGCGTCCGGTCGGTGGCGAGATCGGCCAGTATCTCGCCGACGACCGAGGCGAACTTGAAGCCATGACCCGAACAGGGCGAGGCGACAATCACCTCGGGTGCGCCGTTCGCCCGGTCGATCACGAAATGCTCGTCCGCCGTGTTGGTGAAGAGACAGGCGGCGAGCCGGAGCGTCGGACCGTCGGCTTCCGGGAAATAGCGCGCCACCGCGCGGCGAAGCAGCGCCTCGTCGGCCTCCGTCGGCTCGCGCGAAAGCGCATCGGGATGGCCGTGCTCATGCAAATGGTGATAGAGCCCGATCTTGAAGCCCGGAATGCCCCAGCTCGGAAACTGATAGAAATGCCCCTCCTCGGTGAGGAGGTTCGAGACCGGGAAGCGCGCGGGCGCAAAGAGTTCGGGTTGTTTCGGCTGGAACCAGCCGAGCACCTGCCGCTCGGCGACGGCCTTGCCGGCGAGCTCGGGTACAAGATCTGAAATCCAGCCGCCGGCGGAGACGACGACCCGGCCCGCCTCGTAGCGACCACGATCCGTCACGACTGTGACGCGGCCATTGCCGGGCTCGACGGCGATAACCTTTTCGCGCGCATGGATCTCAGCGCCGGCGCCGATGGCGAGCGACAGATGGGCAAGGATCGCCCGCTCCGAGGCAACGAACCCGCCCTCGCCTTGATAGACGGCCTCATGGCCCGCCGGCAGGCGATAGCCCGGAAAGCGGGCATTGACGCTGGCCGCATCGAGCAACGCATGCTCGAGCCCATGCTCGGCGCAGGAGGCCAGCGATCCCTCGACGACGCGCGAGCCGGCCGGCCCGGCATCGAGCGAGCCGGTGATGAACAGCAGTTGCTCGCCGGCGAGCCCTTCCGTTTCCCGCCAGAGCGCATAGGCGCGCCGAAGCAGCGGCACATAGGCGGGATGCTCGAAATAAGCGAGGCGGATGATGCGGTTGAACCCGTGCGACGAGCCCATCTGGTGGCCGATATCGAAACGCTCGATCCCGAGCACGCGCTCGCCGCGGCGCGCCAGCTGCCAGCAGGCGGACGAACCCATGCCGCCCAGCCCGACCACGATCACGTCATAGGCAGCCATCCTGGCGCGCCTATTCGTCGATGCTGATGGTGACGAAGCGCAATTCGCCGGCCGCATTGGCGATGAGCAGTTGCGCCACCGACTGGCCTTCCTTCTTGAGCGCCGCGATGCGGGCCGTCACATCCTCGGGCTTCTCGACCGGTTCCTGCCCGATCTCGACCACCACCTCGCCGGGCAGGATACCCTTCTCGGCGGCGCTGCTTCCGGGAGCGACGCTCGTCACCACGACGCCGTTCACATCCTTGCTGATCGTGTACTGGCTGCGCAGCGCATCGGTCAGCTTTGACAGCATGAGGCCGAGCGTCGGTCCCGGCGCGACGAGCGGCTTGTCCGGCTCAGGCGCGGGCATGTCAGGACCGCCGGGCGTGTCCTTGGCCTCGGCGTCGGCCGCCGCTTCCGCCGCCTCGGTCATGCGGCCGACCTTCACCTTCAATGTCACCTCGGCGCCCTTGCGGACAACGACGACATCGACGACGTCGTCGATCGACGTATCGGCGACGAGGCGCGGCAGATCACGCATTTCGGTGATTGGCTTGCCGTTGAAGGAGATGATGACGTCGCCGGGCTCGATCTTGGCCTCGGCCGCCGGTCCCTTCTCGGTCACACCCGCGACGAGCGCGCCGCGCGCCGGACCCATCGAGAGGCTGGAGGCGATCTCGTCCGTCACCTGCTGGATGCGCACGCCGATCCAGCCACGCCGGGTCTCGCCATATTTGCGCAGCTGGTCGACGACATGAAGGGCTGCATCGGACGGGATTGCGAATCCGATGCCGATCGAGCCGCCCGAGGGCGAGATGATCGCCGTGTTGATGCCGATGACCTCGCCGTCCATGTTGAACAGCGGGCCGCCCGAATTGCCGCGATTGATGGCGGCGTCGGTCTGGATGAAATCGTCATAAGGGCCGGAATTGATGTCGCGGTTGCGGGCCGAGACGATGCCGATCGTCACCGTTCCGCCGAGGCCGAACGGATTGCCGATCGCCATCACCCAGTCGCCGACACGCATCTTGTCGCTGTCGCCAAAGCGCAGCGCCTTGAGCGGCTTCTGCGGATTGGGCTTCACCTGCAGGACGGCGATATCCGTCTTGTCGTCCTTCCCGAGCAGTGTCGCTGTCAGCTTCGAGCCATCGGAGAAATTGGCGACGATCTCGTCGGCATCCTCGATGACGTGATTATTGGTGATGATGATGCCGGAGGCATCGACGACGAAGCCGGAACCGAGCGACTGAACGCGCCGCTTCGGCGGCTCCGCATCGCTGCCGCCCTTCGGCTTCTTGAAGAAGTCGTTGAAGAACTCCTGGAACGGCAGCCCTTCCGGCGTCTGCGGCGCAGGCATGCCGCGGGTGCCTTCCACCGTCTGCGACGTCGAGATGTTGACGACGGAATCGAGCAGGCCTTCGGCAAGATCGGCGACTGAGGCCGGACCGGTGGCATGCGCCGGGCCGGCCGCCACCGTCAACGCGGCGATCGTGGCCGCAAGGACGGCACGCGCAAAGCCGCCGGCAAGGCGCCGCCGCAAAGGCATGACCGGATGACTGGCAACTGGCATCGTGTCGGTCTCCATACATGCCCCCAATGAGCATAAGGCAATCTAGGGCGCGCGGACACAAGGCCGAGGGGTCAAAACCGTGCGAGCCAGACGACACCGACACCGGCCGCGAGCACGATGAGGCCCATGGCGCGGAGCTGGCCGTCGGGAACGGCCAGCCCCTGTTTCATCATCGCCTTCGCGACCATCGGCGCCGCGGCATAAAGGACGCCCTCGATAACGAGCACGAGGCCGAATGCCGCGACGACGTCGTTCATCGGCGGAGCGCTCTGCCAGTCAAGGCTGGGCGGGCGCCGGCGTTGCGGCCGGGGGCGCGGGAACCGCAGGAGCCGGGGCCGCAGCGGCCGGCGCCGGAGCGGGCGGCGGCAGGATCGACGGGTCGTTCAGATAGCGGAAGAAGGGCATTTCCGGCGAGATGACGATGCGGGTGTTTTCACCCTTCAGGCCGTCGATATAGGCCTGCATCGAACGATAGAAGCCGAAGAAGTCCTTATCCTGATTGAACGCATCCGCGAATACGCGGTTGGCCTGGGCATCGCCATCACCGCGCAATACGTCCGCCTGCCGGTTGGCGTCGGCGACGATAACCGTGGCCTGACGATCAGCCTGCGCACGGATCGTGCGGGCTTCCTGCTCGCCGCGTGAGCGGATGTCGGTCGCCTCGCGCTGCCGCTCTGTCTGCATGCGCTGGAACACGGCGGCGCTGTTTTCCGCCGGCAGGTCGGCACGGCGGATGCGCACGTCGACGACGTCGACACCGAGCTGCCGCCCTTCCGCATTGACCGAACGGGTGATCGACTCCATCAGCCCCGCACGGCCTTCACGCACGATATTCGCGAAGTCCATCTGTCCGACGGCGCCGCGGATCGCAGAATTGAGGATCACAGAGAGCCGCGATTCCGCAACGTCGATCGAACCCGCCGCCTGATAGAACAGCAGCGGATTCGTAATCCGATAGCGACCGAAGGCGTCGACGACGAGGCGCTTCTGATCGCGCGCGATGACCTCGATCGGCGGCGCGTCGATATCCAGCAGCCGCTTGTCGATCATCACGACATTGTCGACCAGCGGAACCTTGGCATAGAGGCCGGGTTCGCTGACGACGCGGACCGGATCGCCGAAGCGCAGCACCAGCGCCTGCTGGGTCTGGTCCACGACGAAAAGGCTGGAATAGCCGACGATCGCCAGGACGATCAGGATGACGAGGCCGAGCCCCCCGAAGAAGCCGCCTCTCATGGCTGCGCTCCCTGGCTGGTCGTGCCCTGGCCGGTCGTAGCCGGCTGGGCCGGCGCGCCCGACAAGGCGGGCAGCGGGAGATACGGCACGACGCCGCCGCTCTTCTGGTCGACAATGACCTTGTCGGTCTTGCCGAAGATTTCAGCCATGGTGTCGAGATACATGCGCTCGCGCGTCACTTCGGGCGCCAGCTTGTAGGATTCATAGACTTTCACGAAACGGGCTGCCTGTCCCTGTGCCACGGCGATGGTCTGGTCACGATAGGCGTTCGCCGCCTCGATCGTCTGCGACGCCTGGCCACGTGCGCCGGGAATGACGCGATTGGCGTAAGTCTGCGCCTCGTTGCGCAGACGCTCCTGGTCCTGGGCCGCGGCCTGCACATCGCGGAAGGCGTCGATGACCTCAGGCGGCGGGGCCACGTTGAGGAGCTGGACCTGCGTCACGGTGATGCCCGCCTTGTACTGGTCGAGCTTCGTCTGCATCAGCTCCAGAACCGAATCCTGGATGCTGAGACGCTGTTCGGTCAGCACGCGCTGGATATCGGAACGGCCGATCACCTCGCGCATGGCGCTTTCGGCGATGGCACGGACCGTGCCTTCTGGATTCTGGATGTTGAAGAGATAGTCGCGGGCGTTGTTGATGACCCAGAACACCGTGAAATCGATGTCGACGATGTTCTCGTCGCCGGTCAGCATCAGGCTTTCCTGCGGAATATTCCGCCCCGCGGTCGCGCCATCCTGGCTCGAGCCGATCGTGATGCGGTTCACGCGCGTCACCTGCGGCGTGTAGACGGTCTCGATCGGATAGGGCCAGCGCAGATTGAGGCCCGGCTTGGCATCACGCTCATACTGGCCGAAGCGCAGCACGACGCCCTGCTCGTCCGCCTCCACGCGGAACGTGAAGAAATTGTAGCCGATGAAGGCGACGACCAGCGCCGCCGCGATCAGCACGAGGACCGGATTGAAGCCGCCACCCGAGCCGCTGCCGCCACGGCCGGGCAAAACGCGCCTCAGCTTGTCCTGGCTGCGGCGAAGGAGTTCCTCGAGATCCGGCGGATTGGGGCCGCTCGAGCGGGGACCTTGTCCCCACGGGCCGCCATTGTTGCTTCCCTTCCATCCGCCGCCCGTCTGGTTGCTCCAGGGCATCTGTGCTCCTTCGTCGATGAATTCAGCGGTCGCGGCCAGATGGCCTCGCCGAGCAGACCAATGGGACGTCGACAGGGCAAGCCCCCGCCGCCGCAATCAATATGGCCACGCTGACGCCAGAAGTGGGGTGCAGCGAAAGCCGTGTCAACGAAAAGCCGCCGAACTTCCGATCCGTTCATAGACCGTGAAGCGCGTCGCCGCGCTGTCCGCCGGCCCGGCAGGGACTGCCTCGCTCGAGACGGCACGCCAACTCGCGGGTTCGATCGGGGGGAACGAAACGTCGCCCTCCGGCGCGGCCTCGACATGCGTGATGTAGAGCCGGTCCGCTTGCGGCAGAAAGGCGCGATAGATTTCGCCGCCACCGATCACCACCGCCTCGACCATATCGGACGCCGCCGCCGCCGCGATCGCCGCTGAAATCGCGGCCTCGAGGGTCGGCACGACGACCACGCCTTCCGGATTGAAGCCAGGGTCGTGCGAGACGACGATGTTGACGCGGTTCGGGAGCGCCCGGCCGATCGAGGCGAAGGTCTTGCGACCCATGATCACCGGCTTGCCGGTCGTGATCGAGCGGAAGCGGCGAAGATCGGTGGAGAGCTTCCATGGCATCGCGCCACCGGCGCCGATGATGCCGTTCTCCGCGACGGCCGCGATGATCGAAAGCCTGAGCGGTTCGACGTCGTGGCCGCTCGCCTCGACATCCGGCGTGTCGATGCTGGCCGCGTCAAGGCTTGCCATGCGAATCGCCCTTCGCCGAAATGCGGTCCAGGACGCCCAGCAGAAGCGCCGAGATCACGAATGTGAGATGCAGGACCACGAACCACATGATCTTCATGTTGTCGTAGCTGTCCGCGTTGAGAAAAATCTGCAGCAGATGGATCGACGAGATCGCGACGATCGACGAGGCGACCTTGATCTTCAGGCTGCCGGCATCGAGCTTGCCGAGCCAGGAAAGCTGCACATCGGCATTGTCGAGGCGGCTCACATAGTTCTCGTAGCTCGAAACCATCACCATCAGCAGCAGGCTGGCAACGAGCGTCGCATCGATAAGGCTCAGCATCGAGAGGATCATCTCGCTCTCGTCGAGAACGAAGACGCCCGAGGCGACCTTGATGAATTTCAGGATGAACGAGAAGGCATAGAGAACAAGGGCCGCCGCAAGGCCGAAATTGAAGACGACGAGCACCCAGCGGCTTCCAAGGATCACGCGTTCGATCAAGGCTTCGATGGATCGCAAGGAGGGCTCCGTTCCGCTGACTATCGCGCCGCAATATAGGAAAGCCGCACGCCCGCGGCTAGGACGGATCGTCATCGCGCTTAAGCTAGTCAGCCAATGCAAGTTTCATGAACGAGCGGAGGGGCCTCCGATTTCCAGAAGCCGCCATTTCCGCGCCGGCCTGAGCCGAATGACGCTCGATCCTAGGGTTCGCTGCCGCCGATCGCAGGACGGGCTACCAGCAGGGCCGCCCCGAGCATGATCCAGCCGATGACGACATAGGGCCAGATATTGCCGGGGAAATCCGGCACCGGGTAGATCGAGTTGTAGAGCGGCCAGGCCATCGCGACCGTACCCAGCCCACCGAGCGCCAGCCACAGCCGGCTGCCGCTGCGCAGCGCGTGAATCGCCGCAGCGGCCGTCACACCGAGATAGGCGACGATCAGCGCGAGAACGCCGATGGTGCCGACGCTGTCGTAATAGTCAGTCGGCCCGACGAAAGGCGCCCAGGCGAGCAGTCCGGCCAGCATCAGGATGCTGACGATCCCGACGGACACCGTTGGCGTACCGTAGACGGGGTGCACGGTGGCGGCGCGCGCGGACAACCCCGCGCGGCCGAGCACGAACAGCATGCGCGCGCCAGCCGAGAGCGTGCCGATGACGCAGGAAAGCGCGGACACCGATGTCGCGATGTCGAGCGCCGTGGCCATTCGCAGGGTGCCGAATTTCAGTGCCAAAGTGTTGAGCGGCGCCTCGCTTGCCACCAGCGCCTTCACGTTGTCGAGCCCGAAGCCGACGATCTGGATGTAGGAGGCGAAGACGAAGAATACCCCCGCCAGCACCACCGAGCCTACCAGCGCGAGCGGAATCGCCCGGCCGGGGCTCCGGGTCTCCTCGGCAAGGGTCGTGGCAGCCTCGAACCCGGCGAAGGACAGGACCGCGAACACGACGGCATAGCCAATGCCCCACCAACCGATGCTCGGATCCGGCCGGAACGGGGCCGCGCTCAACCCTTCGGCACCGCCGACGGCGGAGAGGATGCGGATGCCGAGATAGATGATGACCGCAATCGAGCAAAGCTCCATGATCAGCATCAGCCGGGTGGCGAAGCTCATGTCGCGCCAGGCGAAGACGGTGGAGAGGCCAAGCGCGACCACACCGAGCGCCAGCCACCAGCCGCCGATCTCGACGCCATGATCGGCCAGCGCAGCGCGCAGGAAGTTGCCGAACAACGCCGCGCTGCCGGAACCGCCGGCGATATAGAGCAGCAGCATGCACCAGCCTGCGATGAAGCCGGCGCGCGGACCGAAGGTCTCGCCGATATAGGCATAGCTGGAACCGGCGCTGGTGATCCGGCTCGCGAAGAAGATGAAGGAGAGCCCCACGACGGCGACGACGACCGTGCCGACGGCAAAGCCGAGCGGCGCTGCCGTTCCGGCGGCGCCTGCGGCCAGCGTCACGTTGAGCGCCATACCCATCGTCGGCGCCATCACGGAGAGCGACAAGCCGACAGCCTCGATCGGTCCGAGGTTCCGCTTAAGCTTCGCCATTCCCTGCCCTCCGCCAGTGCCGTCGCACTTATTGGCACGCCGGACCGGGCGGCAATGGTGGAAATTGGCCGCATCGTCACGCTGGCGCGCGCCGTGTCCGGCCGCTCAGCCGGCCAGCGCCCACAACGCCTCGTTTTCGACGCGGCAGCGCAGCCAGCCATCCACGAGTTTCGCACCCTGCGCTTCATAAAACGCGATCGAGGGCGCATTCCAATCCAGCACCGACCATTCGAACCGGCCGAGCTCCTCGGCGATGCAGCGGCGCGCGACATGGGCGAGCAGCGCCTTGCCGATGCCGAACCCACGGCTTTCAGGTTTGACGAAGAGATCCTCGAGATAGATGCCGTGCCGCCCGCGGAAGGTCGAGAACGTATAGAACCAGAGGGCGAAACCCACCGGCTGGCCGTCATGTTCGGCGATCTCGCAGAAGACGCGCGGATGCGGCGAGAACAGCGCCGCATCCATGGCTGCGGCATCGGATTCGACCTCATGCGACAGCCGCTCATAGTCCGCGAGCGCGCGCACGAAATCCATCACGAGCGGACCGTCGCCGGGGCGAGCCGGACGGATGACGAGGCGCTCGTTCATGGGGCGCTCTTCACTCATTGAGCGCTCCTGGCGCCGCGGAGAATCAGGATCGACAGATCATGCTCGGGATAGAAGTCGGTCGCCGACATCTCGAAGGTGGTCGGCCCGGTCTTCTTGACGCCCTCGCCGCAGAAGCTGACGAGATTGCCGGGCGCGCCCTTGTCGATCGTCAGGTGAAACTTCTCGATCGATCCGGCCCAGTTGGCGGCGGTGGTCAGGATATAATCGATCCTGTTCTCCATGAGGAAGTCATCGCCCGTATGGCTCGCGGCTGCCTTCCGAGCTGCCGCGACGAAGCTCTTGTCCGTGCAGTATTTCTGCTGGTAGCCGGGGAAGGCGTCGTTGGCCGCCAGATTGCCGTCGGAAAAAATGGTGCCGGCGGTGGTTCCGACACTCGGCTTGTAGCTGTGCTCCACGACGACCGTCTTTTTCGCCGGGAAGGTCTGCTCCCAGTAATAGGCCGTCGAAAGCCGCCAGTTGGGCGCCAGATGATATTCCCAGCCCTTGCCGGCATCGAAAGTGTCGGGAATGGCGAGTCCGAGATTGATGAGCCCCTCCCATTTCTCCTTCGGCAGCGCGTCGAGCGCATCGCGGGTCGCCGTCAGCTGCGGTGCGAGCGGTACACCCAGCGCCTGCAGATACGCGGTCTGGTCGACACCAATCGCGCTTGCGCGCTGCTGCACCTTCGCGTCAACAGGCTTGCCGTCCACCACCGTCTTGAAGCCGAGGAAATTGACCGGGTCGTCGACCGGCACCGCCTCGATGAAGTCGAGCGCACCCTTGATATCGGGCATCGGAAACGCGACCAGCGTCGTCACGTCCTTGTCCGAAACGTTTTCGAACGTGTAGCGAACGCGCACGGCGTCCATCGAGATGAAAAGGTCTTCGGAGGTCATGTGGATGGCCTCGGTCGTCACATAGACGAGGCCGCCCGCGCCGAGTTCGGCGGTCGAATCGTTGGCCTCAGCCGCACACGGCATCGCCAGCGCAAGCAGGACGGCGGGCAAAAGAGCGCGTCGCATGATGTCTCCGGGGCTGTGCCCGTCAGACCGCGACGGGCGCCTTGATCGCAGCATCCGGAGCATAGCCGACGAGCTCGAAATCCGAATAGCGGAAGTCTTCGAGCCGCGCGACCGTGGGATTGAGCTTCATCGTCGGCAGCGCCTTCGGCGTGCGCTCCAGTTGCTCGCGCGTCTGCACGAGATGGTTGGAATAAAGATGCGCATCGCCGAGCGTGTGGATGAAATCGCCAGGTTCAAGCCCGGTCACCTGCGCCACCATCATCGTCAGCAGCGCATAGGACGCGATGTTGAACGGCACGCCGAGGAAGATGTCGGCCGAGCGCTGGTAGAGCTGGCAGGAGAGCCTGCCATTGGCGACATAGAACTGGAACAGGAGATGGCAGGGCGGCAATGCCATGGCCTCGATCTCGGCCGGGTTCCAGGCCGTGACGATGAGGCGGCGCGAATCGGGCGTCTTGCGGATCATCTCGACAACAGAGCCGAGCTGGTCGATCACCCGCCCGTCGGCGGCCGGCCACGAACGCCACTGCTTGCCATAGACAGGGCCGAGATCGCCATTTTCATCGGCCCACTCGTCCCAGATCGAGACACCGTTATCGTTCAGATATTTGATGTTGGTGTCGCCGGCGATGAACCAGAGCAGCTCATGGATGATCGACCGCAGATGCAGCTTCTTGGTCGTCACCAGCGGGAAACCTTCGGAAAGGTCGAACCGCATCTGGTGGCCGAAAATCGACAGCGTGCCGGTGCCCGTCCGGTCGGTCTTCTTGGCGCCGTCCTTGAGGACCAGCCGCATCAGGTCGTGATATTGCCGCATGATCGGCCTCGATGAATCGTCTTCAGCTGATATATCCGATCATGATCCGAACGAAGCAAGGGCGCCAGCAAAAGCGCGCTTGCCGAGCGCCGTTCGCACGCTATTCGGCGGCGGCTCCCAGCACGAGGTTGGACCGCGCCGGGGTCAGATAGGTCAAGACTAGCGCGATCACCGAGGCGCCGGCGATGCCCGCCAGCATCGGCACAGCAGTTCCATCAAGAAAGAGACCGACGACCGCCATCACCACAATACCGGCGCCGAACTGCAGCGTTCCCATCAAAGCCGAGGCCGTCCCCGCAATCGCGCCGTGATCGTCGAGCGCCAGCACTGCCGAGGACGGTACCACGAGGCCAAGGAACCCGAAGGCGATGAACAGCATCACCATCATGACCGGCAGACTGTCGACGCCCGAAAGGAACAGCAGGAACACGACGACCATCGGCACCGCATAGCCGACGACGGCATAGCGCATCAACCGCTGCAGGCCGAACCGCCGCGCCAGCACGCCGTTCAACTGCGCGACGCCGAAAAACGATACGGCATTCACCGAAAAGGCCAGGCTGTACTGCGTCGGTGTCAGCCCATAGTGATCGATCAGCACGAAGGATGAATTGGCGAGATAGGCGAAGAAGCTCGAAATGCCGAAGGCGCCGAGGAAGACGAGACCGAGGAAGCGGCGGTCGCGCAGCAGCAGCCAATAGGCCGCCATGGCACTGCCGAAGCTGCTTTCGCGACGCTCGGCTGCGGGTCGCGTCTCCGGCAGGGCCAGCCAGAGCAGGATGAGCCCGAGCAGCGCGGCGATCATTACGAACCAGAACACGGCGCGCCACGTCCCGACCACGATCACACCACTGCCGACGAGCGGCGCCAGGATCGGCGAGATGCTGAAGACGAGCATCAGCATCGACATGAGCTTGGCCGCCTCAGGCCCCGTATGCAGATCGCGCACCACGGCGCGCGGCACGACGGTCCCGGCGCAGGCGCCGAGGCCCTGTACAAAGCGGAATGCGATCAGGACGCCGATCGACGGCGCCAGCGCACAGCCGATGCTGCCGACGATGAAGAGGCTGAGGCCGAAATAGAGCGGTGCCTTGCGGCCGAGCATGTCGGATACGGGACCATAGACCAGCTGGCCGAGACCGAGCGCGACGAAAAAGGCCATCAGGCTGGCCTGCACCGCGCTGGTTCCAACGCCGAAATCGGCCCCGATCGAGGGCAGCGCCGGCAGGTACATATCGATCGCAAACGGGCCAATGGCGCTGAGCAGGCCAAGCACCACCGCGAAGCGGAGAAGAGACGACTTCATGGCCGGAGCCCCTTGGAAACGGCCCGCGCGGCGATAGCCAGCGGAAGATGAATGGAAATGCAAGAAAGCCGGACGGGGCGCTGTGAAACACGCGCCGCTTCTGGACCGGAGCGCCATGTTTCTGGACAGTATTGTCCAAACGGTCAACCCCTCTTATGTTGCAGTGCATGAAGGCATCGGACACTGTGACGATGAAGGCACGCCGCGCGCCCTCGTCCGAGGACGCGGCGGCCGACATCGACTGCGCTGGGACCACCCCGCCGCTCTATGGTCACTGCGCCAAACGCCAATCGATCATCGAGGCGGCGGAGGATGCTTTTGCGAGCGACGGCTTTGCCGGAGCCAGCATCGACGCCATCGCGCTGGTGGCGGGCGTCGCGCGCCAGACAGTCTACAATCACTATCGTGACAAGGAGACGTTGTTCGCCGCTGTCGTCGCCGCGATGGCGGAACGGGCGAATGCCGGATTCTATCGGACGCTGGCAAGCTTTCCCGATCAGCCGGATGATCTGGCGGCGGCACTTTCCGCTTTTGCGGAGCGTCTCATCCGCAACTGCCTCTGCAACCGGGATTGCGATGCCCTGCGACGTCTCGTCGAGCGGGATGGCGAGCGCCACCCGGCGCTCTTCGCCACCTGGCGGAGCGAGGGACCAGATCGGCTCGCGGCACTGATCGGCGACCGCCTGAAAGGTCTGGCGCAGGAGGGCCGTCTTGAACTCGACCTCCCCGAGCGCGCCGCGCGGCAGTTCATCGCCCTCATCCACGCCGATATCAGCGGCACGGCAAAGGCTGGTGGAACGGCCACGGACGCGGACATCGCCAGCGCGGCGGCCAACGGCGTCGCGACATTCCTGCGAGCCTTCGGCACGGCGAAGATCTGAGGGCCCGAACAATCCGAGTCGATCGACCCTGGATTGCACAGGGAAGGCTCGGCCGGCCGGCGCGGGCGTGTCGACGCGAGAGTGCAACAAGCGCTGGAAAACACAGCGATGCGAGACCCGAACGGCCGCGCGCGACACGCGCACCTTTTCACGCGCATCGCGATCCCCTATATCTCCGGTGCCGGCGCAAGCCGGCTATGGCGATAAACGGTCATCGAAATAAACCCATCGGACCCGGGGGCGGTACCCGGCGCCTCCACCCAAGGCCACCCCACCCATCGCGGGTGGCTTTCGGCGGGGGCGAAATAGGATCGACGAGGGCGTAAAGGGTGTTCTTTCGCTCGGCATGGTACCGCCGATATCGGACCAAACCTATAGTTGCGAATGACAACTATGCTCCGGTGGCCCTCGCCGCGTAATGCGGTGCTGGTACCGAAATCAAAGTCCTTGCGGGTAGCACTGTAAGGCGGGGTTCGGAGGCACCTGGCAACAGAAGCCTCCACTTCATTTCCCCGGTCCTGCGCCGGGAACGGCAGGGACGCTTGGTAGATGCCTGAGGATCTGATCCGCTACGATATTCTGGCCCAGGACGCGCTCCGGGGCGTCGTGAGGAAGGTCCTCGCCGAAGTCGCCAAGACGGGCCTCCCCGGCGAGCACCATTTCTACGTCACCTTCGAAACGCGCGCCCCTGGCGTGCGCATCTCCAGCCGGATGCTCGCCCAGTATCCCGAGGAGATGACCGTCGTGCTGCAGCACCAGTTCTGGGACCTCTCGGTCACCGAACATGCCTTCGAGGTCGGACTTTCCTTCAATGGCGTGCCCGAGCGTCTGCTCGTGCCGTTTACGGCCGTGAAGAGCTTCGTCGACCCCTCTGTCCAGTTCGGACTGCAGTTCGAATCGGCGCCCGCTGAAGAGGGTGACGAAGAGGCCTCCTCAGAGATGGAGGCGGTCGAGACCTCCGCGCTCGTGCTCGATCAACCGGCCGCTTCCGCGGAACCGGACGCCGAGCCGGAAAAGCCCGGCGAGGCCCAGATCGTCCGCCTCGACTCATTCCGCAAGAAGAACTGACGGGCCAGTTGCCCGTCCCTAAAGCCCGTTCCTGACGGGACTTCAGGCTTCGTTCCAGGACAGGTTTTCGCTGCGATTCTTGATCTCAACGCTGTGAGGCACAGGCGGCGGCACGGTCGACGGCCACCGCGCAGCGACCAGGCGGTCCCTGTCCACCCAGGCGAGCGAAACCCTGTTCGACTGGTTGCCGCCGAGGATGCGGTAAGCGCCGTCATCCTCCCCGGCATAGAAGCCGACATGTCCTAATCCGCTCTGCTTCGACTTGCGCCAGAACACCATCACGGCGCCCGGCGTCGGTGACGTTGCCACGCCGAACTGCTGCCAGGATCGTGCGCTGAGCAGCCCCGTTGGCGTCGGTTCGCGGTCGAGCGTCGCGCTGATGCAGTGGCCGACGAAAAGCCCGCACCAGGGAATGTCGTCGCCGCCATAGGTGATGCCGAGCCCCTTGGCCCATCCGTCGATCACCGGGTTCGATTTTGGGCCTGCGACTTCCGTCACACCCTTCAAGCGGCAAGCCTCCTTGAACCAGACCAGCGTCGGATCGCTGAGATCCAGGGATCGGGCAACGTTCGGCATCAAGGCCGCCAGCGTCATCGGACCGATAACCCCGTCCGGATCGAGACCGTTCTTCGCCTGAAAGGCCCTGACCGCGGCAGCCGTCTGCCGACCCCAGATGTCATCGAGCGGCCCCGGCCTGAAGCCGAGGCTCGCCAGCGCAACCTGAATGTCGATGATTTTCATGAGTCGCTCCCTGATTGAGCCCTTCAGGATAGCGGAAACATACGCAATTTGCTACTTTAAGTTGTATAACGTTGCAGTGCACGTCCCAACGCCGACCCTGCAGCGACGCGGAAGCAGCAGATAACGGGCTCTCGAAGCTATTGGGCTCGGCCAGACCGCGACGACAGCTAGACGGGCTTGAAATGCTTCTTGCTGAAATCGATCGGCAGGAAGCGATTGATGCGCACACCCATCAGATTGCGCCATTCGCGCAGATTATGCTGCCCGAACTGCGGCTCGTAGGGATCGCCTTCCTGCGCGGCAATCCAGTCGGCCATGACGGCGGGATGCGTCTCCTCGAAGCGGCGGATCAGCCGCTTGTCCATCGTATAGGCTTCCTGCCGCGTGATGCCATGGAAGGGCGGCGGATAGGTTTCGGGATTGGCGGTGTAGAGCTGGCTCATCTCGCGCCGCTTGTGCCACATCGGCAGCGGCGAGCGCGCATTGCCGTAGTGGAACAGCCGCGCATCGGCCGAAGCGGCGCGCGGGTAGCGACCGCGCTTCTTCTTGTCCATGACCAGGAAATAGAGCGAATCCGTCGTCGTCACGCGGATCGTGTTGCGGATGATCCGCGCCTCGCGGCGGTAATAACTGTGCGTCTGCGTGATCCAGTTCACATCGCCATAGAAGTGGCGGTAGTCGAACCACAGCGCCTCGACATCGGGATTATCGAGATGGCGCTCCATGGCTGCGCGGACGGCCGCCTGGTCGTCCTCATGCAGGACTTCGTCGCCCTCGATATAGAAGGCCCAATCACCGGTGCAGTTGTAGAGCGCGATCATCTTCTGCTGCGCCAGCACGAAGCCGCGCTTCACCAGGATCGGATTCCAGACCGTGTCGACGATGCGGATCTTGGGGTCGCCGATCGCGACGATACGCTCGCGCGTATCATCGTCACCTGCGCCGACGGCAACGACGAACTCGTCACAGAGCGGAAGTGCCGAGCGTATGCTCTCGATGAAGGGGTAATTCAGCCGCGAGCCGTTGCGAATGAAGGTGAAGCCGCTGACGCGCATTCGAACCAACCTGTCCCTTGTCGCCCTCGCCTTCGGTCATGAGGCCGCGTCTTCCTAACCGCTCGCAGGCGATGCGGCAATCCTGCCGGCGTGGCGACGCGCCGTCGCCTTGGCAGGCTCCGAAGCCGCATGCTAGACACCGCGCATCCTGTCGGGCTGCCGGCCGATCCACAGGGCCGGCGCCCTTCCGATCCATCAGAAAGGCCATGAGCGCGCCATGACGACGTCCCTTCCCTCGACCCGCATCGAGACAGATACGTTCGGCCCCATCGAAGTGGCGACGGATCGCTACTGGGGCGCGCAGGCGCAGCGCTCGCTCGGCAATTTCAAGATCGGCACCGAGAAGCAGCCAAAGCCGGTCGTGCGTGCGCTCGGCGTCGTCAAGCGCGCCGCCGCCGAGGTCAACATGGCGCTCGGCCGGCTCGACCCGAAGCTCGGAGCCGTCATCGTCGATGCGGCACAGGAGGTGATCGACGGCAAGCTGGACGACCATTTCCCGCTCGCCGTCTGGCAGACCGGCTCCGGCACGCAGTCGAACATGAACGCCAATGAGGTGATCTCGAATCGCGCCATCGAGATGCTCGGCGGCGAACTCGGCTCGAAGAAGCCGGTTCATCCGAACGATCACGTCAATATGAGCCAGTCGTCCAACGACACCTATCCGACCGCGATGCATGTCGCGGCGGCGGAGGAGATCGTCGCCAAGCTCGTCCCGGCACTGAAGCATCTGCATGCCGCGCTCGACGCGAAGGCGAAGGCCTGGACCGACATCGTCAAGATCGGCCGCACCCACACCCAGGACGCTACGCCGCTGACCCTCGGCCAGGAATTCTCGGGCTATGCCAAGCAGGTTGAGAACGGCATTGCGCGCATCGAGATGACGCTGCCCGCCCTGATGGAACTGGCGCAGGGCGGCACGGCCGTCGGCACCGGACTCAACGCGCCGATCGGCTTCGCCGAGAAGGTTGCGGAGCGCATCGCCGCGATCACCGGCCTGCCGTTCACATCCGCGCCGAACAAGTTCGAGGCGCTGGCCGCTCATGATGCGATGGTGTTCAGCCATGGTGCGATCAACACCGTCGCCGCCTCGCTGTTCAAGATCGCCAACGACATCCGCCTGCTCGGTTCCGGTCCGCGCGCCGGTCTCGGCGAACTGTCGCTGCCGGAAAACGAGCCCGGGTCGTCGATCATGCCTGGCAAGGTCAACCCGACCCAGTGCGAGGCGCTGACGCAGGTCTGCGTGCAGGTGTTCGGCAACAATGCCGCCCTCACCTTTGCTGACAGCCAGGGCCATTTCGAGCTCAACGTCTACAACCCGCTGATGGCCTACAATTTTCTGCAGTCGGTGCGCATCGTCGCAGATGCTTCGGTCTCCTTCACCGACAATTGCGTCGTCGGCATCGAACCCCGCCTCGACAATATCCGCCATGGCGTCGAGCGCTCGCTGATGCTCGTCACGGCGCTGGCGCCCAAGATCGGATATGATAACGCCGCCAAGATCGCCAAGACCGCGCACAAGAACGGCACCACGCTGCGCGAGGAAGCTGTCGGCGGCGGTTATGTCACGGATGAGGAGTTCGACGAAGTTGTGCGTCCTGAGGACATGATCGGCCCGAAATAAGGCGCAGCTTCACCGCACCGGCGGCGCTTGCGGCCGCCGCGCTCCGGGTGCATCGTCCGCGTGGCGAGGATCGTCAATGACCGCTGACATCGTCAACCTGAACCGCTTCCGCAAGGGCAAGGCGCGCGCCGAGAAGGACGCAGCCGCCACTGAGAACCGCACCCGTTTTGGCCGGACCAAGGCCGAAAAGGAACGGGACACGATCGAGGCGGAGCGCGAAACCCGTCGCCTCGATGCTCATCGGCGCGAAGACCCATCCGACCCGAGCGACTGAAGCGCAGCCCAATCCGTCAGGCTCAACGTGAACGCGGCGACGCGAATGATCAGCTGGTGCCCGTCAACCCGGTCGGGGCCGTCAGCCCAGGCCTTATCAGATCGAGGGTCCTGGTTTCGGCGGGCGCGGCGTTGCCACCATACGCCTTGGCCGGCGTCGACCACCGGAAGCGCTCCCGCAGGTTCATCATCGGCATTTCCCAAAGCCGATGAAGAATGGCTGAGATCACGAAGACGGTCACCCAATATGCCGCATATTTCACATAGACGGCATGCGCCCCGGCCCATGTGAACGGCAGATACGACAGGATCAGGTAGGTGAGCGTCAGATTGACCAGATACATCGAATAGGAGCGGCGGCTTATCCACTCGATGACATCGGTCACCAAGCTCCGGCGGCAGCTCATCTGCGAAAGATAAGGCATCATGAGCAGGGTCGACAGCGGCAACACCGTCAGCGACGCATAGATCGCATAGGGCATATACATCGAGAAGACATGCCGATCCAGGATGATCAGGACAGCGCCGACGACTGCCAGCAAGCGCTTGTTCCGCGTCCAGATATCCGCCCGGTAGATGCTCAGATAGGCGCCGAAGACGCCGATGGCCAGCGCGTCGAACCGCGTCAGAACCTGCTTGCGAAGCGACGCGTCCCAATCGGCATAGGTCATGATCTGACCGCCGAGGCCGGCGGGAAGCCGCGCGACGATCGAGGCCAGCGCCACGACGGCGAGAAGGACGATCAACCGCCGCCGGCTTGTCGCGACGCTGGGAGAGCGCCAGACCACGCCGATCATCAGGAGCGGCATCAGCAGATAGAACCATTCCTCGACCGCGAGCGACCAGGCCTCGCCGAAGAATGCCGGGTGCTTCGAGGCAATATTTTGCGCGAAGATGAAGAACGGACCGACCGGGGCATCGGGAACGGAGCCGTTCATCCTGCCGGCGACGATGAGGATGACCAGGATCAGGTAGTAACTGGGCAGGGTTCTGAACCAGCGGAAGATCCAGAACTGGCCGAGGGAGCGCGCATCGCCCTGTCGTTCGACGAATGTCTTGATCAGGATACGGCCGATGAGATAGCCGCTGAGGACAAAGAACATCGAGACGCCGTCCGTGGCCGGGATCAGGTAGATGTTCGGATCCACGATCGCGGACACGACCCCCATCGCGTGGATATAGACAATCATCAGGATGGAAACGGCGCGCAGCAGATCGAGGCCGAAAACCCTCGAAGCTTCCGCCGGCCTCGATCCAGACCCGTTTCCGAAAAATTGCGTCACCAAGCACCAGCGCTGCGCGATGGGCGGCCAGCCTTGGTCTGCCGCCTCTGACAACTGCCCAGTCAGATGCATTCCCGCCGGCACGGTGGGGCTCCCCAAGCCACCGAAGATTAAGGGCTCCTATCGATGCCGCTGTGACGGAGGTCACAGGCGCGATGAAGATCTGGCTTGACGGAACGCAAGCGACATCGCCGGCAGCGCTCCCCTGCCGGCCCTTGAATGCGTGGCGGTCAGCGGGCATCGTTTGGCCCCATGCGGCGGCGCCGGGGCAACTGGATCGACATCGATCATTCGGCCGACGCGGCGGCCGGACTGTATGCGGGAGAAGCAAGGCCTCATGATCCGCAAGCGCTCGATCGCGATTGCCGGACACCGAACCTCGATCTCGCTCGAGGACGCGTTCTGGCAGGCGGCGCAGGATATCGCCGCGGCGCGAGGCATGACCCTGCCAGCCCTCGTCGCCGAAATCGACTCGACCCGCGCGCCCGAGGTCAATCTCTCGTCCGCGATCCGGGTCGCGGTTCTCGACTGGTATCGCCTCGGCGCTGCCAGCCGCTGATTGCCGTCAATTCGTGCCGGAATCCTTCGGCAGTTGAAGATGCTCCGGAACGGTCTGCAAGAGCTTTCGCGCCCGCTCGATGGCGTCGGCGTCAGCCTTCTTCTCAGCCTCCGCCCGCTTCTTCGCTGCATCGGCATCGGCCCCGGCGTCCTTGGCAGCCTGCGAAGTCGTGTCGACCGCCGCGTCGGCGGCGGCTTTTCGCTTCTGCGCTTCATCGGCTCGTGCCTTGGCATCTGCAGCGACCTTCGCAGCAGCCTCGGCCTCCGCCGCAGCCTCGGCGGCCCGCTGCTGCGCCGCGGCGGCGGTCTCGGCTTCGGCTGCGGCCTTGGCATCGGCCTGGCGCTGCGCTTCGGCTGCCGCTTGGCGCTCCGCTTCCGCCTTGGCCAGACGGTCCGCTTCGGCCGCTGCGGCGGCCTGTTCAGCCGCCTGCCGCTCCGCCTCGGCCTTGGCGGCTACCTCCTCCGCCGCACGCTCGGCGGCCTCCGCCTTGCGACGGTCCTCATCGCGGCCGATGCGGACCAGCCGTCCGAGCTTTTCCTTTTCCAGGATTTCGGCCTGCAGTTTCTCGATGCGCTGCACCTCGCGCTCGAAGGCGCGCAATTGCAGGAAGCTGAGCAGAGGCGTCACATCGAGGCTGCGCTCCGGCGCCGAGAGGGGGCCTGAAAAGCCGATGCCGGCCTGGGGAAAGGCACCCGTCGTGGTTTCGGCACCCGCGACCGCCGTCAACGTGAACTGGCTCGCCAGCGTCGCCTGATTGAGATCGATGGTCGCGCCGCCAGCGATGCGGGCCTCGTCCGAAGCGATGTCGAGATTCTGCGCGCGAACCGTACCGGCGACGATCGAGAACGCCCCGTCGGCACTGCTGAAGGTCAGCGGTCCGGCACCGAGGAAGCCGGCAAACACTTTGCGAAGACCCGCTTCGTCGAGATCGCGGCCATTCTCCGCCGCAGCGATGGTGGCGCCGAAAGCGCGCGGATCTAGCCCCGCCGCGCTGCCGGCCCCGGCATGCAGCGAGCCACCACCCGAAAGCGTGGCGACGACGCCGGCGAGCGAACGCCCGCTGCCCTCGAACTGGCCGGAAAGATCAAGCGGCGCGGTGAGCACGGGCTTGCCATCGACTTGCCAAGACAGCGAACCGAGCGCTGCACCCTTGATCTCGAACTGGCCGGAGACGCTTGCGGTACCTTCCTGATTGTCGATCGACAGGGCTCCAGTCGCCGTTCCGCCTGCGAAGTCTCCGGCGGAAAGCGCGTAATCGATCCGCTCGCCGGCGAGCCGCGCGCTCACGACGGCATTGCCGATGGCCAGCCCATCGCCAAGGTCGAGCCGTGCCGCCTTGATGTCGACCGCTCCGTCGAAGCCCGGTAGCACCGGGCTGCCGAACGGCGCGTCGGACCAGCCTTCTTCCGCCCCCGCAGGCGCGATGCCGAAGCCGAGCCCCGCCATCAAGCCGAGGTCCAGCTGATCGAGCGAAAGATCGCCGTCAAGACCCCAACGCGCTCCGGCCTTGGCGAAGGTCAGCGATCCGCTGCCAGCCGCCGTTCCAAGCGTCCCTTTGTCGAAAGCGAGCGCCAGCCGGTTTGGGGCAAGGTCGAGCGTTGCGGCAATATCGATCGGCGCGGGCGATGCGAGACCCGGCACGGGACCCGTGAGCAATCGGGCAAGCGCCCCGGCATCAGCACCGGAGAGCGTCGCATTGCCGGCAAAGTGCGGCACCCGGCTGTCGTCGACGGTCAGGCGGCCGGCGACATCATAGCCGAGACCGGCCAGTTCGCCCTTCACGTGAAGCGGCACGCCGTCCGAAAGTGCGCCGCCGCCCTCGATGGTGAGGCGGAGCATGCCCGGGGCCTCGACCGGCTCAGCGGCAAATCCGAGCTGCCTCAGCGCGGTGCCGGCGTCAGGGTTCTCGATCGCCGCCGACAGCTTGAACGATCCGTCATGCCAATCAGCCGGCGCACCGGACAGGCCGAGGGCCACATCGACAGCGCTGCCGCCGGCGCTGCCGTTCAGCGTGAGATTGGCGTTGGTCGCGCCATCGACGGCCTCGGCATTTACCACCGCCGCGAGCTTCGCATCTTGCAACGCCGGCGCTGCGGCGGTCAGCCACGCGGCGAAACCCGAGCCGGGCAGCAGCCGCTCGACAACGTCGGCGACGCCGCGCAGGTCGCTGGCATCGATCGAAGCCGAAACCTGTCCGCTCGGCGTGGTGTCGAGGTCAGCAAGCCGGCCGCTCGCCTGCAAGGCAGCGCCGGCGAGATCGCCGACCGAGAATCGCGTTGCGGTCAGGACGCCGTCCGCATAGCCGCCATCGGCTGAGACATCCGAGAGGGTGGTATCGCCGGCGATGAAGGTCCCGGCGGCGAGCTTGACCCTGAAGTTGTCAGCAAGTCCGCCTTGCGACGTGACGCTGCGCCCCGCGAAAAGCTCGGTCAGCGAGGCGGCCTGATCGTAGTCGAACCGATCGGCCTTGAGATCGACCGCCAGCGCCCGCTGTCCGGCGGCATCGCGCTGCCAATCGAGCGCGCCGCGGATATTGGAGCCCTGCATGCGCGCCGACATGCCGCTGATGCGGATCTGTTCCGGAGCGATGTCGATCTGGCCCGACATGTCGAAGGGCTGCAATGGCAGCCGCGTCCCCGCCGGCCCGTCGCGCCACCAGGCGGCAAAGATCGACGGCTGCTCCGACGCAACGCGAACACCGCCGATAAAGCGGACTTTCGGCGCTGTCTCGACTGTCCCGTCGGCGGAAAGCCGGGTCCGCCCGGGAAGGTCGGCCGCCAGTTCCTCGATCCGCCAGCCCTTGCCGTCGGTCGCTGCGTCGAATTGCAGGTTCTGAACCACGGAGCCGCCGACGACGATGCCGGGAACGTCGAAGCCGATGCGCCCGGGAATCGGCGGCCGTGGCAGGCTGGCGATGGCCGCCACCAGGGCGCCGCCGGCGGCGTTCACATCGACAGGCTCATTCGGGCCCCTGCCGATCGAGCGATCGAGATCGACCTGGCGCGACTTCAGGACAGCGTCGAACCGCATTTCCTCGCCGAGCGCGATGGTCGCCGCGCCGGTCAGGCTGAACGGGCGATCATCAGGCCCGTCGGCGAGCGTGAGCTCGGGCAAGCGCAATAAATCGGGACGAAGCTCGAACCCCCCGGCAGCGCGCCAGCCGGGCTGCGGTTTCGTCTCGCCCTCCACCGCCGTGACCACTTCGGCGAGATTGAACGTCCCGGTCCAGTTGAGGCCCTTGGCGTCCTCGCCCAGGAGGCCTTCTGCCGACGCGGTGACCGGAAGATCGGACGGGACGACGTCGAGCTTCACCCTGATCGAGCCATCCGCCTCGCGCCGGCCACTCGCAATATGCACTGCCGCCGCCCTGCCCTCATTCTCGAAGCGCCCATCGATCTTCCAGGGACCGAGCAGCGAGCGGGCGTCGACAGTGGCATCGATATGATCGAGCGCGACGACGCGGCCGGAACGGCTGTCGAGATAGCTGATCGCGCCGTCCTTGAGCGTGACATGCTGCAGCGTCACCGCATCTGGATTGAGCGAGGCAGACGCGGCGCTGCGCTGCAGCCAGTCGACCTTGCCGTCATCGTCGACCGTCACCGCGAGTTCGGGCCGATCGATCTGCATCTCCGCGACCTTCACATCGCCGGTGATCAGCGGGATGAGCTCGATGCGCATGGCAAAGCGGGCAACGCGCAGCATCGGCTGCTCGGCGCTGCCGCCGACGCGGACGTCGGTGAAGACAAGCGAAGGCATCGGCAGCAGCGTCGCGCTGACCGTCCCGCCGACATGAACCGGCTGGCCGAAGATCGTCTCGGCTTGCCGCTCGAAACTCGATCGATAGCTGTTCCAGTCGACGAACAGCGGCACGACCAGAGCCGCGAACAACACGGCGATGATCAAGCCACCGAAGAACAGGTAGAGCCTGCTCAGGTCCGCCTCCTTGCGTCGACCGGCGCCCGATCTATTCGGGCAGCACCTTGCCGGGGTTGAGAATGCCGAATGGATCGAGCGCCGTCTTGATGCTGTGCATCACGCCGAGCGCCGGCCCGTGTTCGAGCGCCAGATATTTGCGCTTGCCCTGACCGACGCCGTGCTCGCCCGTGCAGGTGCCGTCCATGGCGATCGCCCGCTTGGCAAGACGGGCGAGGAAATGCTCCGCGAGTTCGATCTCGTGCGGATCGGCGGTATCAACCATCATCTGGACATGGAAATTGCCGTCGCCGACATGGCCGACGATCGGCGCGATCAGGCCGGTTTCCGCGATATCCGCCTGGGTCTCCGCGACGCAGTCCGCAAGGCGCGAGATCGGCACGCAGGCGTCGGTGGCAATGACCGAGGAGCCGGGTCTCAGCCCCCTCGCCGCGAAATAGGCATCGTGCCGCGCCTGCCACAACTTGGTTCGATCCTCGGGCCGGGTCGCGGACTGGAAGCTGCCGCCGCCGAACGAGGTCGCGATCTCCTCGAACTGCCGCGACTGCTCCTCGACCGACGCGGCCGAGCCGTGAAACTCGACGAAGAGATGCGGGCTTTCGGGCAGGCCGAGGCCCGCGAATTCATTGGTGGCACGAACCATCAGCGCGTCGAGAAGCTCGATGCGCGCGATTGGAATGCCGCTCTGGATGGTCAGGATCGTCGCGTTGCAGGCATCATCAACGGTCGGGAAGGCGCAGACGCCGGCCGCGATCGCCTCGGGAATGCCGGCAAGGCGCAGCGTCACCTCGGTGATGATGCCGAGCGTCCCTTCCGAGCCGACGAGAAGCCGGGTGAGGTCATAGCCGGCCGAGGACTTCCGGGCCCGGCGGGCCGTGTGGATGATCGTGCCGTCCGCCATCACGGCCGTCAGGTTGACGACGCTGTCGCGCATCGTGCCATAGCGCACCGCATTGGTACCGGAAGCGCGCGTCGCCGCCATGCCGCCGAGGCTCGCATCGGCGCCCGGATCAATCGGAAAGAACAGGCCCTGGTCCCGCAGATAGTCATTGAGCTGGCGCCGCGTCACGCCCGCCTCGACGGTGCAGTCGAGGTCTTCGGGGCGGACGGCGACAACGCGGTTCATCCGCGACAGATCGACGGAAACACCGCCGAACGGCGCGTTGACATGGCCCTCGAGCCCCGTGCCGGTGCCGAACGGAATGACAGGGACACGATGTTCGGCGCAGATCCTTACGAGTTCGGCGACTTCCTCGGTCGTCTCGACTAAGACGACGGCATCGGCGGGCTCGTTGGGCAGCCAGTTGACGGTGTTGGCATGTTGCCGGCGCAGTTCGGCGCCCCTGCTGAAGCGAGCGCCAAAGCGCCGCTCCAGGCGATCGAGCGCATTAGCGAGACCGCCCTCGCCGCGCAACGCCGAAACGCTCATGCCAACCCGCTCCCTCAACCTGTCGCCGCCATGCCAATTTGCGGCAACCTAGCAAAATCATCCAGCGACGCCAAAGACTTCCTCGGCGGTCAGCGAAGTTCAGGGCCGAAGCGCGATCTTGCCGCTACGGCCCGGCCGATCGCTGGCGGCGGCCGCTTCGCCCGCTTCCTCCAGCGCGAAGATTTCGTCGAGTTCCAGCCGCAGCGTGCCGTCGGCCGCCATGCGGATCAATTCTCCGATCATTCGCGCCATTTCCTCGCGTGGTGTCGCGGCCGAGCGAACAGCGCCCCAGAAGCCTTCCACGCTGATCTGGCGGAAGATGAGATCGCCTGACGGGACGAGAAGCGGCGCGCCGCTCATCGAGCCAAACGAAACGAGACGGCCACCCTTCGCCAGCAACGACAGCATCTGCCGCGCCGCTTCGCCGCCAACCGATTCGATACCCCGCAGGATCGGCTCGCCGCCCGTGACCGCGGCAACACGCCGTTCCCAGCCCGGCTCGGCGGTGGAGACGATCCTGTCGATGCCGAGATCGGCAAGCTCGGCCACGCCGGCCGCGCGGCGGACGAGACCGACCACATTGAGACCGCGCGCCTTGGCAAAGGTCGCAACAAGACGGCCGACCGCGCCATTCGCCGCGTTCTGGACGATCCACTGGCCGGATTCGAGCTTCAAATCTTCCAGCAGCATCAACGCGCTGAGCGGCATGGCGATCAGCTGGCAGGCCGTCGCATCGTCGATGGAATCAGGCAGCGGGATGGCACGCGCCGCCGGGGCGAGGAAATACTCGGCCCAGACGCCATTGACGCCCGCGATGACGACCCGCGTCCCGATGGGAGGCGATGACACGCCTTCGCCCAGCGCATCGACGATGCCAAGCGCCTCGGTGCCGCCGACCGCCGGCAGGGCGGGCTTGTGGCCATAGTCGCCGCGAATGGTCCACAGATCGTGATTGTGGATCGGCGACAGGACGAGGCGGACACGAATCTCGCCAGCGCCGGGCTCGGGCATGGGCAACGCGCCGGCCTTCAGGACCTCCGCCGGATCGCCAAATGTTTCATGGATCGCTGCACGCATGGTCATGTTCTCCACAGGTTTGCGGCGCTCCGGCCAAAGGCCATCGGACGCCTTCCTCTACGCGACCTCGCACACTGAACGCCATCACCATGGCATGCATGCGGTGCAGTTGCTGGAAAGAGCGGCGGCAACGCTCCATATTCGCGCTATGTTCACGTTTCCGAATCGCATGCGGGCCTTCGCATGACCGACCCGTTCGACCATGAGGCTCCCGGGCCACGGCCGGGCGGTATCGCCGCGCGCGCCCTCGGCGCCCGTTCGCAGCCGGATTATCTGGTCCGCCTCAACCCCGAGCAACGCCTCGCCGTCGAGACAACGGAGGGCCCTGTGCTGGTGCTCGCCGGCGCCGGTACGGGCAAGACGCGCGTCCTGACGACGCGGATCGGCCATCTGCTGGCGACGGGCAAGGCCAGGCCGAGCCAGATCCTCGCCGTCACCTTCACCAACAAGGCGGCGCGCGAAATGCGCCACCGCATCGGCGACCTGATCGGCCCTGCGGTCGAAGGCATGGCCTGGCTCGGCACGTTCCATTCGATCGGCGTGCGCATCCTGCGCCGTCATGCCGAGATGGTCGGGCTGAAACCCAACTTCACCATTCTCGATGCCGACGATCAGGTTCGCCTGATGAAGCAAGTCATCCAGGCCGAGGGCATCGACGAGAAGCGCTGGCCGGCCAAGCAACTCGCCGGCCTCATCGACAGCTGGAAAAACCGTGGCCTGTCGCCGAAAGACGTTCCGCCCGGTGACGGCGGCGGCTTCGCCAATGGCAAGGCGCTGAAACTCTACGCGGCTTATCAGGACCGGATGAAGGTGCTGAACGCCTGCGATTTCGGCGATCTTCTGCTGGAGAACCTCCGCCTCTTCCGCGAACATCCCGATGTGCTCGCCGAATATCACCAGCGCTTCCAGTACATGCTGGTCGACGAGTATCAGGACACGAATGTCGCGCAGTATCTCTGGCTGCGGCTCTTGGCGCAGGGCCGGCGCAACATCTGCTGCGTCGGCGATGACGATCAGTCGATCTATGGCTGGCGCGGCGCCGAGGTCGACAACATCCTGCGCTTCGAAAACGACTTTCCTGGCGCGGTGGTGATCCGCCTCGAGCGCAATTACCGCTCGACCAGCCATATCCTCGGCGCCGCATCCCATCTCATCACCCATAATGAGGGGCGGCTCGGAAAGACGCTCTTCACCGACGCCACGGACCCTGATGCCGCGAAGGTTCAGGTCGCTTCGTCATGGGATTCGGAAGAGGAAGCGCGCGCCGTCGGTGAAGAGATCGAAACGCTGCAGCGCCAGGGCCATGCGCTCAACGAGATGGCGATCCTCGTGCGCGCCTCCTTCCAGATGCGCTCGTTCGAAGAGCGCTTCATCCAGCTCGGGCTCTCCTACCGCGTCATCGGCGGTCCACGCTTCTATGAGCGGCAAGAAATCCGCGACGCGCTCGCTTATCTCAGGATCGTCATGCAGCCCGGCGACGATCTCGCCTTCGAGCGCATCGTCAACACGCCGCGCCGCGGCATCGGCGAAACGACAGTCCGCCTGCTGCACGACCATGCTCGCGCTCGCCAGATCCCGATCCTGCAGGCGGCCGAGGAACTGACGCAAACCAGCGAGATCGGCGCCAAGGCCCGCACTTCCCTACGCGATCTCGTTGCATCCTTCGCCCGCTGGCGCGGCAAGCTCGGCATGGTCAAGCATACCGAACTCGCCGAGATCATCCTCGACGAGAGCGGCTACACCGAGATGTGGCAGCAGGATCGTTCGGCCGACGCGCCGGGGCGGCTCGACAATCTCAAGGAACTGATCCGCTCGATGGAGGAGTTCGAGTCGCTCGAAGGCTTCCTGGAGCATATCGCCCTCGTGATGGATCGCGACAGCGCCGACAGCAACGACGCCGTCTCGATCATGACGCTGCACTCGGCCAAGGGCCTCGAATTCGAAACGGTCTTCCTGCCAGGTTGGGAAGAGGGACTCTTTCCGAGCCAACGCACGCTGGACGAAAGCGGCCGCGCCGGTCTCGAGGAAGAGCGCCGCCTTGCTTATGTCGGCATCACCCGCGCCAAGCAGCGCGCGCTGATCTGGTTCGCCTCCAACCGCCGCATCCACGGCCTCTGGCAATCGTCCGTGCCCTCGCGCTTCCTCGATGAACTGCCCGACAAGCATGTCGACGTCGTCGAGCAGACGTCGAGCTATGGCGGGTACAATGTCGGCGGCGTCGGCAATTACGGCGCCAGCCGCTTCGACCGCGCCGACCCCTTCGCCAACACCTATTCGACGCCGGGCTGGCAGCGCGCCCAGAAAAACCGCGCCGCCGGCACGCAATCGACATCACGCGGCGCCTCGCGCCTGATCGAAGGCGAACTGATCGCCAAGTCGACCGGCCCCTCCTCCGCCTATACACGCGGCGAACGCGTGTTCCACCAGAAGTTCGGCTACGGCACGATCCTGGAGATCGAAGGCAACAAGCTGACGGTAGAGTTCACGACTGGACCGAAAAAGGTCGTCGACAGCTTCGTCACGCGGGGATGAGCCTCATCACCCCCGCCTCTGTCGGGCGGAAGCCGCAGCCGGCGTAGAACGTCGCGAGATGCGGCTCATAGTCGACATGCAGCCATTCGGCGCCGCATTCCCTGGCGAGGCGGGCAGCTTCCTTGACGAGCCGTGTGCCGAGGCCCTGGTGGCGGCAGCTTGGATGCACGGTGGGATCGAGCAGAAAGGCATGGACGCCGCCATCGAAGGCGACATGCAGGAAGCCGACGAGCCCATCGCCATCATAGGCGCCGAGGTGAACGAGGCTATGCGCGAGGATCGGCTGGAAATCGGCCGGGCCTTCGTCGCCCCAGGCCGCTTTCCAGAGCGCGGCGAGTTCGGCATTGCCAGGAAAGGGGTCGATGCGGAGGTCGATTTCGGTCATGGGTCTGCTTCCGATTTCACTTCGGCGGCGGCGGAGGCTATGAAGCCTAACCAATCCGAAGTCCCGCCTTGCGCAAAGTCAAGGCGCCGCACGAGAGACCTGTTCGCATGACCCTGATCGCCTCCCTCCCCGTCGCGACCGAAGAGATGGCGCAGGCGCTTGTCGAGGCGCTCGGCGCCAGCGAGGAGCTCGATTTCCCGACCGCCGCCACGACGGAACAGACCGACAAGAGCTGGGTCGTCGACATCTATTTCGAGGACGCGCCTGATGAGGCGATCCTTGCCGGCCTGATCAGCCAGGCGATGAACGGCGCGGTGCCGCCCTACGCGGTCGCGCCGCTGCCGGACGAAGACTGGGTCGCCAAGTCGCTCGAAGGCCTGAAGCCCGTCCGCGCCGGCCGCTTCCTCGTTCACGGCAGCCATGACCGCGAGAAGATCCGGCCCGGCGACATCGCCATCGAGATCGAGGCCGGCGAAGCGTTCGGCACTGGCCATCACGGCACCACAGCCGGTTGCCTCGCCGAGATCGACCGCATCTGCACGGCGCGCGACTTCGCGTCGATTCTCGATCTCGGCACCGGAACCGGCGTGCTCGCCATCGCCATCGCCAAGGCTTTCGGCAAGCACGTGCTCGCCACCGATATCGACGCGGTCGCGACGCGCGTGACCCGGGAAAACGCCGAGCTGAACGGGGTCGGTAGCCTGATCGAGGCCGAAACGGCAGAAGGCTTCGGCAACAAGGTCTTCGCCGCTCATGCGCCGTTCGATCTCATCATCGCCAATATTCTCGCCGGCCCTCTGATCGCGCTCGCTGGCGACATCGCCCGGCATCTCGATCCGGCGCATGGCACCGTCGTGCTGTCAGGCCTGCTGACGGCGCAGGGTCCAAGCGTCATTGCTGCCTATGAGGCCGAGGGACTGACGCTCATCCGCTCGGGCGAAATGGAAGGCTGGCTGACGCTGACGCTCGAACGCGCCGGATAACGCGGCGTATCTGGGCCGGTGGCGCCGATGCGCTGCCACCGGCCAATTGCGGACAAACAAAAGGCCCCGCCGATGACGGGGCCTTCAATCTGCCGGGCCGTTGGCCGAGCGGTCGTCCTTAGAGCGGGGCGCTGAACGCCGAACGCTCGAAGCTTTCGCGATCGAAACCGAACGTCGCGAGCGACGCATCGTCGAGCGAAAGCTGATAGCCGTTGACATAACGCGGCATCTGACGCTCGCGTACATGGTTCATCCGGGCGACCGCGCGCCGGACGACGCCATGCCCGCGGCTGGCTGCCGGGGCAATGCCGATCTCTCCATAAGCTGCAGTCATCGTGTCCAATCCTTGTGTGAAGCGCTGAAGCACCTCGTTGCAGAGGGAACATAGTGGAGCTGCCCGCGCGAAGGAACCGCCGCAACGGAATGACAGACATGCAGTTTTTGCATCGCACAAACTTCCGACACAGTGATGACGCGATGCAACCACGACCATGAACGCGATTGCGGCCCGAAGACGGCGCCGCTACGCTTCGTTCACCATAGTGTCCCCAGCGAGCCCTTATGATGTTCCAGACTTTCGAGGCCCCGACCCGGTCCGGGCCGATCGGAGAGCGCATTACCGCCCTGCGCGCCGAGCTCCGCCGGCTCGGCCTCACCGGCTTCATCGTTCCCCACGCCGACGAATATCAGGGCGAATACATCCCCGCCTCGGCTGAGCGGCTGGCTTGGCTGACCGGGTTCACCGGATCGGCCGGCGCTGCGATCGTGCTCGCTGGCGAAGCGGCGATCTTTGTCGACGGCCGCTATACGCTGCAGGTTCGCGATCAGGTCGACGGAAGCGATTTTGCCTATGAGCATCTCATCGAGACGCCGCCGCATGAATGGCTGAAGAGCCGCCTCAGTGAGAAAGATAAGCTCGGCTACGACCCGCGCCTGATGACGATCGCCGAAGTCAGGCGTTTCGAGGCCACGGCCGCAGCGGCGGGCGCGGCCTTGGTGGCCGTCGAGGAAAATCCCATCGACCGGATCTGGCATGATCGGCCTGCTGCCCCGAGCACCGCCGTCACGATGCAACCGGATGCCCTCGCTGGCGAAGGCGCGACCGCAAAGATCGAACGGCTCCGCACGCTCCTTGCCGACAAGAGCGTCGACGCCGCGATCCTCGCCCAGACCGATTCGATCGCCTGGACCTTCAACATCCGCGGCGGCGATGTCCCGCATAATCCGGTGGCGCTGTCCCATGCCATCCTGCGGCGGGACGGGCCGCCTTCGCTCTATATCGACGGCCGCAAACTATCGAACGCCGTCCGCGACGCGCTCGCCGACCTTGCCGACATCAAGGAAGAGGCGGCACTGGCAGCCGACCTTGCCAAGCTTGGTGCGAGCGGCGCGCGCGTGCTTGCCGATCCGCAGTCGACGCCTGACGGCTTCGCCCGCGCCCTCACCGAAGCCGGCGGCGTGCTGGTCGAAGGCAGCGATCCCGTTTCCCTGCCCAAGGCCAGGAAGAACGCGGCCGAGTTGGACGGCATGCGCCGCGCCCATCGCCGGGACGGCGTCGCAGTCACACGGTTCCTTGCCTGGATCGATGCCGAGGCGGCCAAGGGCGGCCTCACCGAGATCAAGGCGGCAGAGCGCCTCGAGGCTTTCCGGGCGGAAGTCGGTGCCGCCGACGGGGAGCCACTGATGGAGATTTCGTTCGACACGATCTCCGGCGCCGGCCCGAACGGCGCCATCGTTCATTACCGCGTGACCGAGGCATCCGACCGCGCCATCGAACCGGGCCAGCTCTATCTGGTCGATTCAGGCGCGCAGTTCCGCGACGGCACCACTGACATCACTCGCACCATCGCGGTTGGGCAGCCGACCGACGAAATGCGCGACCGCTTTACCCGCGTATTGAAAGGCCATATCGCGCTCTCAACGGCCCGCTTCCCGAAAGGAACAACGGGCGCTCAGCTCGATACCCTGGCCCGTCTCGCGCTCTGGCAGGCCGGCCTCGACTATGACCACGGCACCGGCCATGGCGTCGGCGTGTTCCTGCAGGTGCATGAAGGCCCGGCGCGCATCTCGAAAACCGGCAATGTCGCGCTGGAGCCAGGCATGATCCTCTCCAACGAACCCGGCTACTACAAGACCGGCGCCTATGGCGTCCGCATCGAGAATCTGATCGTCGTCGAACCCGCGACGGAGATCGCAGGCGGTGACCGGCCGATGCTCTCCTTCGAGACGCTGACGCTGGCGCCGATCGATCGCCATCTCATTGATCCCGGCCTGATGACGGCGTCCGAGATTACCTGGCTCGACGCCTATCACGCCCGCGTCCATGCGGCGCTCGCCCCGCGACTCTCCGGCGAGGCGCTCGACTTCCTTCTCGCGGCAACACAACCCCTGAGCGTATGACCTGATCGCGCCGTTCATCAAGGCGGCACGATTTTTTCGGTCATTCGAGGGAACGCGATGCGGACGACTCCGTTGGACTACCGAGCAAACGCTCTGATAGTCACATAAAATCACGGAGTTAATCATGACGAAGCTCTTTGCGGCCACGGCTTTGGCCGGCCTTCTGGCGGCTGCACCTGCCTTCGCGCAGGATGCGACCCCGGCTCCCACGACTCCGCCGGCTGCAACCGGCGATACCGTTGCGCCGGTCACCCCGGCAGCACCGCTCGATCGTTTCGTCGCGGCCCCTGCTGCTGACGACTGGGTTGCCTCGCGGCTGATTGGCTCGACGATCTATGGTGTCGGCGACGAGAATCTCGGCGACGTCAATGACGTGGTCGCCACTCAGGACGGTCAGGTCAAGGCGATCGTGATCGGTGTCGGCGGCTTCCTTGGCATCGGTGAAAAGAATGTCGCCGTGTCGCCGAAGGCGCTTCAGCGCGTCGCGGATGGCAACAGCTGGAAGTACCAGCTGAACACCACCAAGGACGAGCTGAACGCTGCGCCGGAATTCAAGCTGCCCGACGCAACTCCGGCTGAGGCCACGGGATCGACCGCCCCGGCTGACACGATGACGCCGGCTACTCCGACCCCGGCTGATCCGGCAACGCCGATGGCGCCAGCCGCCCCGTCGACCACCACGCCGTAATCGGCAGCGCACAGAGTTCTCTGCGCAGATCGAGCCCCGCCTCTGGCGGGGCTCTTTCCGTATTGGACTACGCGATCAAAGCCAGCCACTCATCCTCGGAGAGCACCTTGACCCCGAGCCGCGTGGCATCGGCAAGCTTCGAGCCCGCCTCGCTGCCGGCAACGACGAAGCTGGTCTTTGAGGAGACCGAGCTCGACACCTTGGCGCCGAGACGCTCGGCAATCGCCTTCGCTTCGTTGCGGGTCGTCTTCTCGAGCGTGCCGGTGAAGACCACGATTTGCCCATCCAGCGTGCCACCGCCGCGAGGCGCCGCAACATCGGCCACCTGCACCTCTCGCGTGAGCGCATCGACGACGTCGATATTGTGCGGCTCGGCAAAGAAATCGATCAGATCGGTCGCCGCGACCTGACCGACATCCGAGAGACCGGCAAGCTCCCCGAAAGCCTCTCCCGGAACGCCTTTCTTGGCTTCGGCGATCTTTGCCAGAGCACTCGGGGCGTCGCCATAGGCGGCGAGCAGGCTCTGAAGCGCCTTTGAGGACAGTCTGGCCTGGCCGATAGCCGTTCGCGCATCGAGTTCCGGCAGCGTTTCGATGGTTGGCGGCAGCTCGATCTTCAGCAATTTGTCACGCGATCCCGGCCCTATGCCGTCGATCTCCGTCAGTTCCAGCCAGGTCGCGCCCGGTCGCGCCGCCGCGGCCTCTGTGACCGCCTGCCTGAACCGGTCGATGCTGACATAGCGCTTTGCGAGCGCCTTCGAGGTCGATTCGCCGATGTTGCGGATGCCGAGCGCATAGATGAAGCGGTCGAGCGGGATCGAGCGCCGTTCATCGATTGCACGGATCAGCTTTTCGAGGCCCTCGAAGGAGCGCTTGTCGTCGTCGATTGCCTTGGTTGGAGCCTCAACGCCCTGACGCCTCGCTTCCGACTGGCGGATGCGATGCTTCAATAGCGCCTCGCGCGCCGCGTCGCGCAGTTCGTGCAAATTGAAGATATCGGCGGGATTTCGGATCACGCCTTCCTCGAAGAACAGCTGCACCAGTTCATCGCCGAGCCCTTCGATATCGAAGGCCAGACGTGAGACGAAATGGCGGATGCGCTCGACGGCCTGCGCGGCGCAGATCAACCCGCCGGTGCAGCGACGGACCGATTCGCCCTCCTCACGCACCGCGTGGCTGCCGCAGACCGGACAGACTGTCGGAAATTCGAACGGCACGGCCCCTGCAGGACGTTTGTCCAGCACGACGTCGTCGACGCGCGGTATGACATCGCCGGCGCGCAGCACGACCACTGTGTCGCCGATGCGGATATCGAGCGGCCGGCCCTCCCCGTCGACGCTCCGTCCAGCGATCGGCAGTCCATTCGAGCCGATGCCCTTGATGAAATCCTCGTTATGCAGCGTCGCATTGGAAACGACCACGCCGCCGACCGTGACCGGCTCGAGCTTCGCCACCGGCGTCAAAGCACCGGTGCGGCCGACCTGGATATCGATGCCGTTCAGGATCGTGAAGGCGCGCTCGGCCGCGAACTTGTGCGCGATCGCCCAGCGCGGGCTGCGCGAGACGAAGCCGAGCCGCGCCTGCAGAGCGAGGTCATTGACCTTGTAGACGACGCCGTCGATGTCATAGCCGAGGCTCGCCCGCTCTTCCTCGATGCCATGATAGAAGGCGAGCGCTTCGTCGGCACCGTTGCAGAGCACCATGCGCGGATTGGTCGGCAGGCCCCAGTCCTTGAACGCCTCGACCATGCCCATCTGCGTCTTCGACGGCATGTCGCTCATCTCGCCCCAGGCATAGGCGAAAAACTTGAGCGGCCGAGCAGCTGTAATGCTCGGATCGAGCTGGCGCAGCGAGCCGGCGGCGGCGTTGCGCGGGTTGGCGAAGAGGCGGGCCCCCGCTGCCGCCGCACGCACATTGATCGCCTCGAAATCAGCATGCGCCATGTAGCACTCGCCGCGGATCTCCACGATATCAGGGACGCCGGCCGGCAATGCCTCCGGGATGTCGGCAATGACGCGGGCATTGGCCGTCACGTTCTCGCCCTCATAACCATCGCCGCGCGTCGCCGCGGTCACCAGTTGGCCGGCCTCATAGCGAAGCGACAGCGACAGGCCGTCGATCTTCGGCTCCGCGGTGAAGGCGAGCGGCCCGTCATGGCGCAGGAACCGCCGGGCGCGGTCGATGAATTCCGCGACATCGGCATCCTTGAATGCGTTGTCGAGCGAGAGCATCGGCACGACATGGCGCACCTTGGCGAATTTCGACGATGGCGCCGCGCCGACCGCGACGCTCGCCTCGGACGTCAGGTCCGGAAAGCGTGCCTCGATGGCATTCAGCCGGTTGCGAAGCGCGTCATAATCCGCATCGCTTATGGTCGGTGCGTCTTCCTGGTGGTAGTGGACATCCGCCTCGCGAATGGCGGCTGTGAGGCGTCCATGCTCATCGGCGGCCTCGGCCTCGTTGAGCTTTTCGACAGCGATTTCGGATGACGGATCGGACGACATGGGCGGCTCCTCCTGAACTAGGAGCTATGCCGCGCCAGTGGCGTTGCATCAAGGTCTGGCAGCGATATCCAGTCGCTCTCCTCCCAATGCGGGCCTCGACAGGCTTGGGAGTTTCCGGCATGTTGCGTCGCGCTCATGCGCGAGGCGAGCATTTCGAGTAAAAGATGAACTCTACGATAGTTCTCGTGAAGCCGAAGCGGTTTGGTGATGATCGCGGCTGGTTCAGTGAGGTTTATAACGAGAAGAAGTTCGGGAGCTTCGGGATCAATTGCCGCTTCGTTCAGGACAACCACTCGCTTTCGGTCCGGGGCGGCACGCTCCGCGGGCTTCATTTCCAGACGCCCCCTTTCGCGCAGGATAAGCTGATCCGTTGCGTACGCGGCCGGATCTTCGATGTCGCAGTCGATATCCGCAAGGATTCCCCGACATTCGGCCGGTGGACGGGCGTGGAGATCAGCGCCGAAAACGGCCACCAGCTCTTCATTCCGGCGGGCTTCGCGCATGGTTTCCTGACGCTGGAGCCCGATACGGAAGTCACCTACAAGGTTTCCAATTTCTACGCTCCCGAATCTGATGCCGGTCTTGCCTGGAACGATCCGAAGATCGGGGTCGCCTGGCCATTGCCGGTTGGCGAGGCGCCGTTTCTTAGCGACAAGGACGGGCGCCATCCAGGCTTGGCCGAATTTGACAGTCCCTTCGCCAGCGACGGACAACCGATGCAACTGATCGAAGTCTAGGGACTACGGATGCGCATTCTCGTGACCGGCGGAACGGGACAGGTCGGCGCCGCTCTGGCGCGCCGAGCGTGGCCGCATGGCATCGTGCTCGATCTGCCGACCCGCGCGGAACTCGATCTTGCGGCTCCGGACCGGATCGCGGCCCATATCGAGGAAGGCGGCTATGCCGCCATTATCAACCCCGCAGCGTATACGGCAGTCGACAAGGCCGAGAGCGACAGCGTCTCAGCCTGGACGATCAACGCCCTCGCTCCCGCGGCGCTCGCAGCCGCCGCGGCGCGCGCCGGCATCCCCTTGGTGCATGTTTCGACGGACTATGTCTTCGATGGCAGCAAGGCCGGAGCCTATCTCGAAGACGACGGTGTAAAGCCCCTCGGCATCTATGGCGCCTCGAAGGAGGGCGGCGAACAGGCCGTCCGCACCGGCAATCCCCGCTCCGTGATTGTGCGAACCTCATGGGTCTTCTCGGCCTCGGGGACGAATTTCGTCAGGACCATGCTGCGCCTCGCCGCAAGTCGCGATGAGGTGCGCGTCGTTGATGATCAGCATGGCTGCCCGACCAGCGCAGATGATCTCGCCGCCGTCCTCGCGGCGGTTGCGCTGAGGCTCATCGAGGATCCGGCTGCCCCCACCGGCACCTATCACTTCACCAATCAGGGCGAGACGACCTGGTGCGGCTTTGCGCGCGAGATCTTCCGCCTCACGGCTGCAGCCGGATTGAAGGTGCCCCAGGTAAAGGCCATCGCGACACGGGACTATCCGACCCCAGCGCGTCGCCCGAGCAATTCCGTTCTGAGCCGTGAAAAGCTCGCACGCGACTACGGTCTTTCCGCGCGGCCTTTTACCGAAGCGCTCGGCGAGGTCCTCGACGATTTGCGGAGACAACAATGACAAGAAAGGGATCTTCCTCGTGAAGGGCATCGTCCTTGCTGGAGGCTCTGGAACGCGGCTTCACCCGGCCACGCTGGCGGTGAACAAGCAGCTCATTCCGGTCTATGACAAACCCATGATCTATTATCCACTGTCGGTGCTGATGCTGGCAGGGATAAGGGAGCTTCTGATCATCTCCTCGCCGGAATATCTGGACAGCTATCGGCGTCTGTTTGGCGACGGATCCCAATGGGGCGTCTCCTTTTCCTATGTAGTGCAGCCAAGCCCCGATGGCCTTTCGCAGGCTTTCACCCTCGGCGCGGATTTCATCGGCGACGACAATGTCGCGCTCATTCTCGGCGACAACATCTTCTTTGGCGCCGGAATGCTTGATCTGCTCGAGCGGGCAAAGTCACGCACAACGGGCGCGACGGTCTTTGCCTATGAAGTTGATGATCCCGAGCGCTACGGTGTCATCGAGCTCGACGGGACGGGGAAGGCCCTCAGCATCGAGGAAAAGCCGGCAATTCCGAAATCGCCCTTTGCGGTGACCGGGCTCTATTTCTACGACAATGCCGTGGTCGGCCATGCGCGCAGCCTGAAACCCTCGCCGCGCGGTGAGTATGAGATCACCGATCTCAACCGGATCTATATGGAATCGGGCTCTCTCTATGTCGAGCGGATGTCGCGCGGCTTTGCCTGGCTGGATACCGGAACCCATGACAGCCTGCTCGAGGCAGGAGAGTTCGTGCGCACCATGCAGCATCGCACGGGCACGCATATCGCCTGTATCGAAGAGATCGCCTATGTGAACGGCTTCATCTCTCGCGATGAGCTGATTGCCTTCGGCAAGCAATTCTCGAAGACTTCCTATGGGAAATACCTGCTCAAGCTCGCGGAGGCCTGACCGATGCGGCCGCGCGAGAATCTTGGCCTAAGGCTTTGATGGATCGAAACATGAAAATCATCGTAACCGGCGGCGCTGGGTTCATCGGGTCGGCTCTCGTTCGCCATCTCGTGGGTGAAGTCGGAGCCGAAGTTCTCGTCATCGACAAGCTGACCTATGCAGGAACGCTCACCTCGCTGACCACGGTTTCGAACGCACCGAATTTCCGCTTTGCCAAGATCGATATCTGCGATGGCGGATCGCTTAAAGAAGCGATCTCCGGCTTCCAGCCTGACTGCATCATGCATCTGGCCGCCGAAAGCCATGTCGATCGCTCGATCACCGGTTCCGGCGATTTCATTTCGACCAATATCGTCGGCACCTATACGCTGCTCGAAGCGGCCCGCGCGTACTGGATGGGACTGCCCCCCGAGACAAAGGAGCAGTTCCGGTTCCTCCATGTTTCGACCGACGAAGTTTACGGGTCGCTCGGCGACGAAGGGCTGTTCGCCGAGACGACACCTTACGACCCGTCCTCGCCGTATTCCGCCTCGAAGGCAGCAAGCGACCATCTGGCGATCGCCTGGCACCGCACCTATGGCATGCCGGTCGTCGTTTCGAACTGCTCGAACAATTACGGGCCGTATCACTTTCCCGAAAAGCTGATTCCGCTGATCATCCTGAACGCCCTTGAGGGCAAGCCGCTGCCTGTCTACGGCAAGGGCCTCAACATCCGCGACTGGCTGTTCGTCGAGGACCATGCGCGCGCGCTGCATCTCATCGCGACCAAGGGCCGGCTGGGCGAGAAATACAATGTCGGCGGGCGCAATGAGCGGCGCAATATCGATGTCGTGAAACGCGTCTGCGCGCTGATGGACGAAATGAAGCCGGCTGCTGCCCCGCATGAGCGGCTGATCAACTATGTCGTCGACCGCCCCGGACACGATGCGCGCTATGCGATCGACGCCAGCAAGCTGGAATCCGAATTGGGATGGCGGGCCCGCGAAACCTTTGAAAGCGGCATCGCGAAAACAGTCGCCTGGTATCTCGAAAATGAGTGGTGGTGGCGGCCCCTGCGCTCGTCCGTTTACGAGGGTCAGCGGCTGGGTGTCCTGACCTCGCCGTGATCCAGGCGCTTGCGGACGAGCCTAACCGTTCGAACCTAGGAGAAATTGCCCCAGCAAGACCAGCCAATCAGCCCGGTGTAGTGCCGCACGAAAGCAACCTGAAGTCGAGGTCGACCATTCGCGCAGCGCCACACAATGGATCGCGGACGATGGACACGGCGACACGGTTCATAATAAATTCGTAAAACAAAGACCATCAAATGTGACCAGGGAGTGCGCGCGGCGCGTCGCCGCGTGATCTTCTCATGCGCCCTATCGACCAGCTTGCTTGAAACTTCATCATGGCGATCGACCCGACGAACAGAGAATGAATAAAAACAACGCATGGCTCGGCAAGTCTTATCGCTTCAACGCAACGCTGAACCTGTGGCATCGGGGTGAACAGCCGGTTTCTCCTGCTGCGAGCGACGCTGCCGATGAGTGGGTCGCCCGTACCCTGCGTGAGAGTTTTGACAGGTCATCGCTATCCCTGGAGCTTCAGAAGGCAGCCCCGGATGGTGCCGCCAGCGAGGACTTCAGTCCGCGGCGTGCCAACCTGCTGCGCCCGTTCCGCCACCTTCTGAAGGGGACCATCCTCGAGATCGGCGCCGGCAGCGGCAGTCTCACCCGATTCCTCGGTGAGGCCGGGGGCGAAGTTGTCGCGATCGAGAAAAACCCCTGGCGAGCCGCCGCCGCAGCGGCCCGATGTGTAGACCTTCCGAATGTGAGCGTCGTCGCAGACGACTTTGCTTCGCTGCCCGCCGCGCTGCGGTTCGACGTGGTCACTCTGATCGACTCCGCGGGACTCTCGCAGGGTTCCCCCGACCCCAGCGATCTCGATCCGGTAGCGGCCCTGATCGCCCGCGCGCGAAACTTCCTGCGCCCGGGCGGTCTCCTTTTTGTCGCAATCGAAAACCAGGTCGGCCTGACATACCTGGCCGGATCCGAAAGCGGCAGAGCGAGCGAGCCGGATTCCGCGGCCGAGGACCGCGGTTCGAAAGACGGCTTGGCAACCTTCGGGCGGACAGAGTTATCGCTCCGCCTGGCCGATAGCGGCCTGCTGCATCAGCAGTGGTGGTTTCCACTGCCCGACCACAGGCTTCCCGTCGCCATCCTGTCCGATCGGGCGCTGCATCATGGGGTCGATCTATCGGCCCTGATCGGCGCCGCGCTCCGATCCGATCCGCGTGGGCGCAGACATGCCGCCTTCTCGCGCGGGCGGGCCTGGAAGCCCGTCTTCCGCAACGGGCTTTGGGCGGACCTTGCTGACTCCTTCCTCGTTGTGAGTTCCGATGAGGCGTTGCCCGGTCACGACGTGCTCGCCGTCCACTATGGCGCCCCGCGGCGACCGGCTTTCGCGAAGGAGCTCAAATTCCTCTGGAGGAACGGCGCCGCTGTGGTTCAGCGCAGCCTTTTCTATCCCGAAGCCGCCGCGACACGTTCCGGCTTCATCAACGTGCGTGTCGCCGAAGAACCTTTCGAAACTGCTCCAAGCTGGCACGCCGAACTCGCGGCGCTGACGGCCCGGCCAGGATGGACCCTTGAAGCCTGGATCGGTTGGGCGCGACGCTGGTTCGACGCAGCCCTGTTCGCCGCGGCAATGCCTCCACACCCGCTCCCGGCCCCAAGTGCGACCATTTCAGGCGGATTGATCGACGCCATCCCTCGCAACATGGTCGCCGAAACAACAACAAACGCGCGCTTCTTCGATCAGGAATGGGAGATGGAGGAGCCGATTGAGATCGGGTTCCTCGTCTATCGCGGCCTCTTCGACAGCCTCGACGCCCTCGTCGACTGTGCGGAGCCCGCTCGGGGTGTCTCTCTGAGCAAGATGGCCCTGTTCCAACACTTCATACGATCGCTTGGATGGCAACTGACGGCTGACGACATCCGCCGATACGCCGATTTCGAGAACCGGATTCGGGCCGAGATCCAGGATCGAGACGAGCGTCCATTGTCGCAGCTCCACGATCCGGTTCCGGTCGATGCGGGCGTGCGGCTGCTCCCCTCCAGTCCCGTTCGCAGCCTCCGGCGTGAGATTGCCGATGCCCGCTCGAAGGTGGCGCGCCTCTCCGATTCACTCAAGGCGCGCGACAAGGAGCGCCAGTTGGCGAACGGCAAGATCGCCGAGCTCGAAAAGAACCTGAAGCAGGAGGAGGAGGCGAACCGCGAGTCCCGTGAAGAGTTGGCCGCGATGCGTGCCACTGGCGACCGCCTCGTCTGGGAGTTGCGTCGCGCCTATTCCAAGCCGTGGCATCCGGCGCAGCTGGGGTTGCAGCGCGTGGCTCTGCGCACGTTACTGTTGCTGAAGCCGCTGCTTCCGGCTCGCAACGTCTGCCTCTTTCAAACCTCGCTCCAAAAGCGAAAGCCTGTGCGCTTCCAGCTCGAATGGGACGCTGCCCGCCTGGCACAGCGTCCCTCGGGCCCGGATCAGCTGCGGTATGACGATGAGCGCGATATCGCCCTGATCGAAGCCAGCGACCTGTTCGACGCGTCATTTTATGAAGGCACGGCGAACGCGCTGGCGCTGGGGATGTCGCCGGTCGCCCACTACGTGAAATACGGCGAAGCAAGCGGCCTTTCGCCCTCTGCCGCATTCGATCCAGATTTCTACAAAAGGCTCTATCCTGACGTCACGGAAGGCCGCCTGAGCCATTACCTCATGTTCGGCCGAAACGAGGGGCGCTCTGCCGTCCCGGCTGCCGGCCGCATGCAGTTTCCTGCCGGCACGATCGACCCGCGCCGCCAGACGGTGCTTGTCATGGTTCACGAGGCTTCGCGCACCGGTGCGCCGATCCTCGCCTGGAACATCGTGCGGGCCATCAGCCGCAAATATAACGTCGTTGTCGTTCTCCAACAGCCCGGCAGCCTTTTTGCGGCATTCGAGCAAGCCGCAAACGTGACTGTAAAGCTCCCCGACGGCTTTCTGCCCTTTGAGGCCGAATACGAGGAACTCGCGAGAGCGCTGATCGGGCACTACAAGCTTGAATATGTGATTGCCAACAGCGTCGAGACCCGCGGCGCGGTGCCTGAATTCGAGCGCCACGGCATTCCAGTGGTCGCCTTGGTGCACGAATTTTCCAGCTATTATCGTCCCATCGGTCGCCTCGCCGCGCTTTTCGAGCACGCTTCGCAAGTCGTCTTCCCGGCGCAGGTCGTGGCAGACGCGGCACTCGACGATCACCGCAACATTCTGCCGCGCCGCTATACCATTCTACCGCAGGGAAGCTCCGAGCTCCCATTCGATGCCGCGGAGGCTCCAGCACCGAATCCTCAGATTCTCAAGCGCCCGAGCCTCCCGGAGCAAGGCGATGCGAGTGCACTGCCGCCGCGTGATGGAACCCTCTTCGTCGTGGGGATGGGCGCCATCTCGATGCGCAAGGGAGTCGATTCCTTCATCGCCGCGGCGGCTGACGTAGCGAGGCGTCGGCCTGACCTGAAGGTCAAGTTCGCATGGGCGGGCGAGGCCTACACCTACGACCAGTCCTATTTTGACTTCATCGAAGCGCAAGTGGAGCGGAGCGGTCTCGGCGATCGGTTCAGCTTCCTTGGGGCATTCAACGACATGGAGCCGCTTTACGAGCGCACTGATATCATGGTCCTGTCGTCGCGCCTCGACCCCCTGCCGAATGTCTCGATAGATTGCGCACTGCACGGGATTCCCGTCCTCTGTTTCGAGAACGCCAGCGGCATGGCGGAAATTCTGTTGAAGCGTCCGGATACGCGGCAACTGGTCGTGCCCTATCTGGATTCGGGAGCCCTGGCAGAGAGGCTCATCGACCTCGCAACTGATCCTGATTTACGAAAGACCCTGTCAGCGGCCTTGCGCGAGATCGGCGAGAGCACGTTCGATATGCAAGGTTATGTGCGGGCACTCGACGAACTTGCGCAAAGTTCGTTGCAAATCCATCGCCAGGCGCGGCTCGACTTCGAGACAATCAAGGACGCCGGCGTTTTCAACAGCACGCTCTACCAGACCGGCGCATTGACGCAACTGGGGGAGCAGGACGCCCTCCAGCACTACCTGCAAGCATCACGCAACGCGATCCCGCGCGGCGAACCGCTTGCCGGCCACTTTGTCCGGCGCCCGGTCGAAGGATTTCATCCTCTTGTCTACGCGGCTGAGAACGCGGACTACCATGAGGCTACCGGCGAAGATCCGCTGGCGCATTATTTGCGCTCTGGACGGCCGAGCGGCACCTGGCGCCATAACGTCATCATCCCCCAAGCAAGGGCTGGTCGCTCTGCCAGCAGGTTGAAAGTCGCGATCCACGGGCATTTTCACTACCCCGAGCTTCTGCCGGAATTCGTCGAACGACTGTCACAGAGCGCAACCCACTGTGAACTGCTGATCACGACGACCAGCGATGAGCGTCAGGTAGAAATCGAGCGTTCGTTGTCGGCGTTGGGCGTTGCCGGCACCGTTGTGACCGTGCCCAACAAGGGTCGCGATATCGGGCCGTTCCTCACTGCGTTCCCGCGTGAGCGGATCTTCTCCTATGATCTGATCGGTCACTTCCACGGCAAGCGCAGCCTTCACGGCGGCGGCTCCCTTGGCGATGTGTGGCGAACCTTCCTTTGGGAGCATCTAGTCGGCGGCAAGTTCCCGATGGTCGACGAGATTGCGGCCGCGTTCCGAGCCGATCCGGAGCTCGGTCTGGTTTTCGCCGAAGATCCCTATCTCTGGGATTGGAATGATAACCGGGCGATCGCCGAGGGCCTTGCCGCAAGGATGGGCATCACGCTGAGCAATCACTTCGATTTCCCGCTCGGCACCATGTTCTGGGCGCGGCCAGCGGCACTTGCACCTCTGTTCGATCTCGACCTGACATGGGAGGATTATCCGTCCGAGCCGCTGCCAATCGATGGCACTCTGCTGCATAGCCTGGAACGGATGTTGCCCTTCGCGGCGAGGAAGGCCGGATACGATTATGCGACGACCTATATCCGCGAGTTCAGGCGATGAGCGCCGGTTCCCTCGTGAGGCAATGACCAGCCGCCGTCTTCGGGACGCCAGGCCGGTCTCAGAGGGCGCCGCTTTGTTCGATCCAGGCCGTGAAGCGACGTAGCCCCTCCTCAAGCTGGAACTTGGGCGCCCAGCCGAGCGCGCGCCCGGCAGCGGCGATATCGAGCACATTCACCGGAACGTCGAAGACGCGGCCGGGCGTATAGCGCCGACGGGTCGGCCGACCGGTCACGGTCTCGATGGCATCGAGGATCTGGTTGAGGCTGCAGCCACCGCCCGATCCGATGTTCAGCACGCATTCGTCGGTCCGCAGCGGCTCCGCCGCAGCCACCAGGGCGTCAATGACGTCCGCGACATAGACGAAGTCCCGGACGGCTTCCCCGTCGCCCCAGATGACGATCTCCTCGCCCCGCAGCGCCCGTCCCAGGAACACGGCAACCGCCCCTTGCTGTGCCTGGAGCCGCTGACGCTCGCCATAGGGATTGGCGAGGCGCAGCGCGACATAATCAAGGCCGTGCAAGGACTTGTAGAGATGGAGATACTTCTCGATGGCCAGCTTGGTGATGCCATAGGAAGAAATCGGATTGGTCGGATGCTCTTCGGTGATCGGCACGGTGCGCGGAACACCGTAGACCGTACCGCCGGAGGAGGCGAAGACGATCCGCTTGGTGCCGGCGGCAACGGCTGTCTCGAGGAGGCGCAGACTGCCGAGGACGTTCGTTCCGACATCGAATGTCGGATCGGCATTTGACGTGCTCGCGATCGTCGTCGAGATGAGGTGATAGCAGACGTCGACGCCCTCGAGCGCCCGGGTCAGATCATCCTTCGACAGGAAGTCGCCGCTGAAGATCTCGATCGTGCCGGGAGGATTGGCATGGATGTCCGTCAGGGGCGAATGGCCGGCGGCCGACGACCGGCGAAAACTGCGCACGGCATGCCCCTCAGCAGCGAGGCGCTCCACGAGATGCGATCCTAGAAACCCACCCCCGCCGAGAACCAGACACTGCATCCGCAAAACTCCGCTCCGCGCGAGGCCGACCAACGTTTGTTGTCAACCTCGCCCCCGCACCGCCGCAGCCTCATATCGGGAATTCGTCACTACGACAACCCGAACGGGCAGCGACCAAAAGCACTCACTGTGCACAACTGAACAGATGTATGTCGTCACGCAAGTAACGGAAAGTTGTAGCTCAGCGCCGCGTGGCTAAAACACGCAATCACAATCAGATCTGCGTCCTCTTACAGAATTCCCTTCAGTCTGAATGTGCTCTATGACACTGCGCGGGGGGCGAGAAACGATCGGACGGGGTTGGAGGAGAATTTGACGTTGGAAACCGGGAGTGAAACGGCCGAGATCGAGACACCGGCCGAGCTTGATAATATCGAAAGCTCCAAACCGACAGCCACAGAGGATCGAGGATCTGCGATCCCGGCGCCGACCGATATCGCGATCGACATCGTCGTGCCGGCAATCTCGGCGATCGTCGTCACATACAACCACGAACGCTACATTCGGCAGGCGCTGGACAGCGTCCTGACGCAAAAGACCAAATTTCCCTTTGAGGTGATTGTCTCCGAGGACAAATCGACTGACACCACAGCAGATATTGTCGACGACTACGTGAAGCGGTTTCCAGGCAGAATTCGCTTCATGCGCTCGGAGGTCAATCTTCGTGACAATGAGGTCCTCCTGCGAGCCATTCGAGCCGCCAAAGGCCGCTACATCACCTTTCTCGATGGCGACGATTACTGGGTTTCCCCGGACAAGCTGCAAACCCAGTTCGACTTCATGGAGGCGCATCCTGACAGCGCGGTGACCTATCACGACGTCGAGCGCGTCACCGATGATGGTGAGGTGGTCCGCGTCATGAAGGGGCTCGGACATCGCGGGACGATCGAAGACCTGACCAACGGCAACTTCCTCGGAACCTGCTCGGTCATGATACGCTGTTCGGCGCTGCCGAAGGTTCCAGACTGGATTGGGACGATGCCCGCAGCGGACTGGCCGCTGTATTTCCTCGCGGCGCGCTCGGGCTTTATCGACCACATCCCCGGCCTTGTGTCGCGCTATCGCATTCACACAGAATCCTATTGGGCCAGCCGACCACTCGCCGAACAACTCCTCATGAGTTTCTGCATGCAGGTGGAGATCGAAGCTCATCTCGGCCCCGATTATGCTCCCCTCTTCGCGCGAGGTCGGCGCGCCAATGCCCTGCATGTGCTGACGACCGTACTGAATGAACCCCCAGAAATTCGTGCTCCTGCCGCCAACGACATCGAGGAGAGGCTGAGGCAAGCGGAGAGCGAAGCGACCACGGTTCGAATCCACCTCGTCGAAATGAGGGCCCGCGTCAATGAAGCGGAGGCCCAGCGTGCCGAGGCCGAGCAGCGGACGGTCGATACGCTAGGGCGCGTCCATGACGCGGAAGTGCGGCGGCTGGACGCCGAGCAGCGGGCGGTTGATGCGTTTGCAAACCTCAACGAAAAAGAAGCTCAGAGGCTGGAGGCCGAACGGCGAGCGGTTGATGCATTTGCGAACCTCAACGAAAAGGAAGCTCAAAGGCTAGAGGCCGAGCAGAGGGCAATTGACGCGGTTGCGCGTGTCAACGAAAAGGAAGCTCTGCGCTTGGACATCGAGCGGCAAACGATCTATGTGCAGGCTCGCCTGCAGATGACAGAATCCGAGCTCGCAAGCCTTCGCAGTTCATCGCAGGCCGTTGCGGCTGATCTCGGTGCTCGACTCTCCCGCTCCGAGGATGAAAAGCGGCGCATCGAAATCGCGTTGCAGAGCGCCGTAGTTGAGTTTCAGAGCACCGAAGCTGAGCGGCGGAATCTGCAGACCGAACTGGCGGACAGGCAACGCCGCATCCGACGCATAAGAAGGCGCGAAAAATATATCGGCATCGGGCTCGGGCTACTCATCGCAGCGCTCGTCGCCTTTATCCTCGCCTGGCGATGGGCCTGAACACCGGTTCGTTTCGAACGAACCAACGTCCGCTCGCAGCAGCAAAGCGATATCAAACGGCGCACCAGCCTGACGCGAGCGACAACAGGACATCCTGAAGATCCACCGGCGGCGCGGCTCAGCCTAATCAGCCGCGCACGGCCTCCAGTCATCTTCTCGTGATAATCGCATCGAAGCGGTAGTGCGTGCCGAGTTGGCCTCGGCTGTCCTTGAAAGTGCAGGTCAGATTGGCTCGATCGCAGATCGATCGGATTGCTTTTTCCGTCCACCAGACGCCGATCTGTTCGCGGCCCGTCAGCATCCGCCAGAAATGGCGCAGCATCTTGGACGTTGTGTTGTAAAGGCCGGACTTTCTGCGAGCATCGGGAACGCCGCTCAGAAGAATTTTGCCACCCTGTTCAAGAGCTTGTCCCATACCTTGAATGAGCGCCCGGCCTTGCTGCCGGTCAAAATACTGAAAGGCTCCATTTACAAAAATCTTGTCGTATTTCTGTCCGGAAGCGGCAAATTCTTGAATATACTCAACAGCATCGCTTTCGACATATTCGATGTTATCGCGGATGTTGTGCTTTTTTCCAACATTGACGAGCGAATCGGAAAAATCGACTCCGACAATGTGTTTGCACTTGCCCGCGATCTTGATCGTGAACATGCCGTTTCCGCAGCATAGATCCAGGACACGATCACCCGCCTCGATCGACAAACTATCGATGATGCCTTCGGCAATATCATCGATGTATGATTCGCCGATAGGTGTTCCCTTTATCGTATACTGAACCTGCCTGGCGAACTCTGTCTCATCAAATTTCTTCGGAAAGACAGACCAATATTTCTTGAAGTCCACGAATATCTCCCGGCCTCAAATCCTGCCAACAGGTCTCGGCATAGCGACCAACCTACACAATTGGACAATCAGGTGGAAGCCGCTCAAAAGCTCTTGTGAAGTTGAAACTATCGCCAGCCGTTGGTCCAGCCGCTCAGACGCGATCAAGTAGGCGGGATCAACATTGTCTTTGGTTGGCTGATCAGCGAGTTGGCAGGCATTCCATGATCATCCAGTTCTCGCGTCGTTGAACGCCGTGGTTTGCCCGTGCAACAGGGACGACAGTGGTGAGCCGCAGGCCGGCCGCCTTCAGCAACCTTGCGAATTCCCGACGGGTCCTCTGATGTCCGCCTGTCAGGAGTAGCATTGAATAATCATTCGCGATGGTCGCCGGTGCGTCTTCGATCCGCGACGGCAAGAGCTCCTCGATGATCAGCAGGCGGCTGTCCGGCCGCATGGCGGCCCTGCATTTGCTCAAGATCAGCTCGGACTCCGCATCGTCCCAATCATGAATGATGTTGGAGAGCATGTAGATGTCGGCTTGGGCTGGCTCGATCCGTTCAAACATGTCGCCGCTGACAAAGCGAAGCGCAGGATTCGCATCGTCCGTGGATTGACGGTCCTGTGCGTCTGCCACGGTGGGCCGGTCGAACACGACGCCTTCTGCGCCTGGCGCTGCCCGCAGCACAGCCTTCAGCAACGTTCCCTCGCCGCCGCCGACGTCCACGATCAGCGAGGCCCCAGCAAAATCATAGGCCTTGCAGATGCCTTCGGCACGCGCATGCACGCTCTCGCTCATCAATCCGCTGAACGTCGCGCTGAGATCGGGCCGCGAGTCGAGAAACTCGAACAGTGGCAGCCCGAACACCTTGTCGAAGGCCTTTTCGCCGGTCATCACGGCATGAACGGATGCCTGTGCCGTCGGATAATTGACCTCTCCAATATAGAGCAGGCGCGGCCGCATCGATCGTGGGTGATCGGCGCGCAGAAATTCGCCCATTGCTGTCAGCGAGAAACGCGCCGAACCGATCTGCCGCAGCAGACCAAGCACGACGAGCATCCGCATAAAGCGTCGGAGCGAATCGGGCGCAGCGCCGATGGCCGTAGCAAGGCTCTCGACGTCGCGATGTCCGGCGGTCATGTGATCGGCAATCGACAGCCTCGCGGCCGTCACGAGGAGCTGTGTCGCGGCAAAACCACCGACCATACGCGCCAGCGTGGTCGAAGGGTCCGCCTTGCTACTGGAAGCCGGCGCCTTAATCGAACTCTCCCAATCGGTAAGCTGGAAAATAGGGGGTGGCAGAAGTCCCCGACATGCTGGCAAGCGCCGCGTAACGCTCGGCATCGAGAATGCGTCCGCAGAAATAGGATTGGCGAACGCCCGTCGACCAGCCCGCCTTGAACGAACTCAGCTTTCCCTCCTCCGCCAGGCCGGCCTCGCCGCCCCAATCGATCCATTGCGCCTTATCGGCGAAATACTCCAGTTCGCGGTGATAAAGAGCATAGGCGGCGCCGACCTTGTAGGCCAGAGGGCTGGCCGCGGCGGCATGGGCATAGACGACACCATCGCCGACCAGCTGGATATGCGCCGCAACGGGCGTTCCTTCCAGGCGGGCGACCGTCATGAACGCGCCGGGCAATGCCAGCTGGCGCTCGAAGGCGCGACGGGAGAATTTTCGAATGCCGCGGATGTCGAACTTCGCGATAGCGTGGTCGAACAGTCCCAGCCAGTCGTCGAGCAACTGGCTCGGCTCGGCATAGACTTCGACATCGACCCGTCGGAAAGCCCTAGCCGCCTCGCGGGCGTGATGCGAGGAAACGATGCGATCGAGCGGCAACGAGAGATCCGCCACATGGTGATGCTTGAAGGGCACCAGTCGGTCCGGAAAGGCCCGCTCGAGATCGGCCATTTCATAGCGGCCGAAGGGATCGGGAACGACGGCGAGGCTGACCAGCCGGCCCCGCCAGCCCTCGATGTCGTCGGCCAGCGCTGACCAGTCGTCGCAAGCGAGAAAGGGATAGGTCATGCCATCGTGCAGATCCTGTCCGTTGATCGGCCTGCGAAGGAACCAGCCACCGCTAGCAGGCAGCGCCGCTCCCTCGCCGAACTCCGAAAGGCTGTCGACATAGTCCTTTGAGCGATATGCAGGCATCGGCTGTCGGCTCACCATTCGGAATTTCGTCGCCAGGCGCTCTTCACGCGGGCAATCGCGAGGTCACGCGCCAAATGGCAAGTCCGTCATGCCCGCGCCGCCTCGGTGATTACGGCGATGACGCGGTCCACTTCATCCGCCGTCAGCATGGGATAGATCGGCAGGCAGATCACCTGCGAGGCGATGCGCGTCGCCTCGGGAAGATTGGCAGGCGCCGCCGACGGCAGATCCTTGTACATCCCGAACGTGCTGATCAGCGGATAGAAGTAGCGGCGCGCGAAAACGTCATTGTCTCGAAGACGCTTGTAGAGCGCATCGCGCGAGAGCGGGAAATCCGGCCCGACCAGGATCGGGAAATAGGAATGGTTGGGGCGCGCCGCCTGGCTCGGCCCCGTGAGCTCGATGCCCGCCACGTCGCGGAGGCCCTCGCGGTAATGGGCGTCGATTTCGGCGCGTCGCTCGATCATGGCATCGATGTCACGCAGTTGAAGCAGGCCGAGCGCGGCGCTGAACTCGTTCATCTTGCCGTTGATGCCGGCAGCGACCACCGTGACATCGTCGACGAAGCCGAAATTCTTGAGCTGGTCGACGCGGCGCTTCATGTCGGCGTCGGGCGAAACGATGGCGCCGCCCTCGAATGTGTTGAAAACCTTGGTGGCATGAAAGCTGAGGACCGAGAGATCGCCGTGGTCGAACAGATTGTCGTCGGCGAGCCGCACACCGAAGGCGTGGGCCGCATCATAGATGACCTTCAGCCCGTATTCGCGCGCAACGGACTCGATGGCTGAAAGATCGCACGGCCGCCCATAGCAGTGCACGGCCATGATCGCCGTCGTCGATGGCGTGATGGCGGCCCGGATCCGTTCCGGGTCCAGGTTCATCGTGCGCGGATCGATGTCGACGAATCGCGGCGTAAGCCGCTTCCAGAGCAGGGAATGAGTGGTCGCGACGAAAGAGAACGGCGTGGTGATGACTTCGCCCTCGATTTCGAGGGCCTGCAAGGCTGTGATCAGGCCAATCGTGCCGTTGGAGAACAGCGAGATGTGCTTGACGCCGAGATAGTCGGCGAGCGCTGCCTCCAGACGCTCATGGAAAGGCCCGCCATTGGTGAGCCAGCCGCTGTCCCAGATCTCGCGGAGGAGGCCCACCATGTCTTCGAAAGGCGGCAGGGACGGCCGCGTGACCGTGAGGATCTTCCGATCGGATGACATCCTACCGGTGTCCAGGACCAGAACGTGTGACGAGAGACGACCGGTGCGCGCGGTGCAGTCGCACGAGGTGCAAGCCGCTGGCATTGCCCCCGCATTTCGAACAAGCAATCCGAACTCTACTAAATGGCGGCAATGTGGAGATCCTCCCCTCCAGGTAGTAAGTGCATTCGACGGCAGCAGCCCCACCCCAATGCCATCGACAGTTCTACTGTCACACAGGCCATCATCGGCCAAATCACTTATGCGACACTCCTCATCTCCCCGAGAGCGGAAGCCATATATACGTCGACATGCCTAACTTCATTGGTCCGAACGAAAGATCATCAACAAGATTCGCGCTTCAGCTTTTGTCATCGTCTCGCTTGGCAAACCGTCGTTGAAGCCGCGCTGATGGCAACCGGACCCGCCCTGCCCGCGAAGCTCGGTCGAACACCAATACTGTACAAAATAAGGCCCCTACCGAGTGACGTCGTTCACATGGGTGACCGCGATGTTCAGACCCCGACTCTCGGCTATAATTCCGAACAGCCTTTCTATTGCGTGTAAGACGGTCCCGTCGTGACCGGCGGGCTCGATCGGGTAGTCACGCCAATCAAGTCCCAGCGAAATGAAAGGTTCAATGGCCTCGGCACGCGCCCAGAACATCGATCCGATCGGAAAGTCGAAATGGCGCGGAAGCGAGGCCAGATGAAGCCTCTCGGCCAAGGAGCGCCCAATCGATTCATTGGCCGACCACGCGAGAATGTTGGGATCGGAGGGGAAGACGATGCCCAACCGGCTGTCTCGGGCAAAGGCGGCGATGATGCGGTCCATCATCGGTCCGCCCTGCTCGCCCCCAAGGGTGTTCTCATAGAGAAACTCCACCCAGCGTTCGATCATGCCGCGGTTGGTATTCGACGCTGTCTTCTTGGTGTGGACATGCCCGATCAGATCATAGTTGCGAACGAGGCTGGAGCCGAATGCCGTCAGCAGCGGACCGAGATCCCGGCCACGATTGGCGACGACACGTGCTTCGGCGATCCGGCCGCCATAGGCCTGGAGCCGCGCGACCGCATCATCCAGGCTCGTCTCGTCAGCGGCGCTGACGAAAAGGTCGGGCCGGGAGGCATTGACGGCGAGGCGTTCGGCGATCGCCGGGACGATATCGGTATAGTAGGCGTGAATATGGAGCGCCGTCCGGATGCCCGGGGAGACGCCCTCCTCCGGCATGGCATCGGTTTCGCGGATGACCTGCCGGATCCAATCGCCCTGGGGCCGCCCCTGGCGCAGGAACGCAGCATAGGCGTCGTGTTCCGGTTCATCCTTTGCAGCCATCGCCTCGCCGAACAAGAGCGGATTGAACCCGGGCTCCGGCCTGCGAGGTTCGGGCCGGCGCTTGTTCTCGGTGAGATAATAGCGGGCGGCATCGTTGGCGGACGGCCTGTCCTGCCGTTCGGGAAGCATGAACGCGGGATCGAAGCGCTCAGCCGCCGCAATCGTGGCGAGATCGCTCTCCAGGGCTTCCGCGGCAGCCCTGGCCATCAGCGCCATATCTTCGATCCGCTCTGCATAGGCCCTGGCATCGAACCGTATGGCAGCGTAGTTCCTCGTCGCGTCGGCGACATGGCGATAGTGTTCGGGACTGCGCATGAGCGCAAACAGCTTGGCCGCCGCCTGTTCGGTATCGAGATAGTCGGCGACGCAGTCCGGGCCGAGACCCGCCTCGGTCAGCAGGTCGGCTATCCCGGTTGTCTTGTCGAAGCAGACGATCGGCAGCCCCTCCGACATCGCATCGATCGCGACATTCGGCAGCGGATCGAGCCGGCTTGTCAAAAGCAGCACGCTCGAAAGCGCATAGGCGTGGTCGATTTCGGATGTCTCGGGCGCAATGATCATGCGATCCGACAGGCCGGCGCGGCTGATCTGATCCTTGAGATAGACTGAATAGGCGGCATCCAGCTCGGGATTGTAGTTCGGCCCAATCCAGACAAACCGGGCCGATCGACCCTCGTCCGTCGAGAGAACGCGCCGCGCGACATCGATGAACAGATCGACACCCTTGCGCATCTGAACATAGCCGGCGCCGAGAACGAGAAACTCGCCGGCGTCGCGCCCGTTCGGCAGCATCACCGCCTCGAGACGATCGCGCTCTAGCTGACGTGAAGCCTCGGAAGCCGTCCGACCCGGCAGTTCACATCGGCCCTGCGGCAGCACATGGAAGCGCTCGGTTCGCACGGACGAAGTCTGCTCCAGGGCATTCTCGATGGTGAGTTCGGTCGAGAAGACGATCTGATCGGCTTCCCGGAACGCCTCGGAGAATGCTGTCCTTGGCAGGATATAGGAGGCGAACTCGTGGAAGAGGCCGACAGTCGGAATCCCGTGCTCGCGAAAGGCGCGCAAAATGTAGCGCGACTCGATCGAATTCACGATCGCGAAGAGCGGCCGCTTGGTGGCGCCAATCGCGTCCACCATGAGATCGTATTGATCGGCCTCGTTGATGGGTGGGCGGGCGATATGCACTTCGGTGCATGTCTCCAGGAAGTCGCCAAGGAGTTCGCCACCGCGCAGGCAGACCGCGACGACGTTGTAGCGCTCGGCGTAGGTTTTCGCGAGGTTCAGCGCAAGGATGGGCGCGCCCGACCGGCTGGCCTCATGGCTTACGACGACGACGACCGGCCGATCGGCATTGTACGGAACCGACCCGGGGAGCGAGGTGATCACCTCGACCGGATCAGGTCGCACCTCGATCACCTCGACGCGCTCGGGCATGAAGCGCTTTGGATCGCGCTTGGCGGCGCTCCGACGGAACCGTGACTTCGTCTTCGCAGGCAGCGGCAATGCATCTGAGGACAGTGCCTTCAGCGCCTTGAACTCAAGATAATAGCGAAGGTTGCGAAGCGGCCGCTTCCGGGCACGGATGAGTTCATGTGAGCGTTCGTTGAACTGTTCAGTCAGTTCCCGCTCCCGGTGCTTCTGCGCATCGGCAGCCGCCGATATGGAAGCAAGGGTCTGCCTCGTCTCCGCAAGGCTCGCTTCCGTCGCCTCGAGCCGTTCCGACACCAGATCCAGGCGGCGCGCATCGCGCTGATTCCCGGGAACGAGCGCAGGGACGTGCCGGTTCTCGCCATGGAGGGTGGCCAGCGCGCCGAGAATGGGCTCGAGCGTTTCGGAGGCTGTCTCGAGCGCGGTTCGCGCGTCATCGAGCGCGGCGTGATCCGAGACATCTTCCCCCATGCGGGCCCATTTGCCGAAGATGGCGAACGCCGTCGCCACAAAGCCCGAATGGGTCTGACGCCGGACGATCTCAAGGCTTGCTTTGGAATGCGCCTGAGGCTCGACGCTGATGAGCCCCGTAGCATCTGCGATGGCGCCCGAGAAGATGATGCCGAATTGCCGCGCGATGCGGTCGATCGTCGATGGCCCGTCGCCGGTGAGCTGGTCATGGGCGACGAAGACCCTCGGCCGGCCTCTCGAATCCCGTTCGGCCTCGAGCATGCTCCTGAGCCAGAGCATCTCGCCGTTCAGCGGCTCCATTCCTCGACTTTCGGCTAGCGCTGCAGCGACTGCCGCCGGATCGCCGTGGACATCGACGACCAAAGGTTCGGCACCGAACTTCGTCAGAGCAGTGAACCAGAACGGCAGCAGCCGGCTGATCCGGGGATCGTGGATCGCGAACAGCTCCGAACCGCCGAATGACTCAGCCAGCGCCCTCTGCGCCCGATCGGCAAAGGCACCCGCTTCGGGCGAAGCATACCAATCCGCCGGAAACGGCCGCTGATCAAGCCAGCTCATTCCCACGGATGCAAAGATCTCATCGTTGAGCGCGCTGAACCTCCCCGCTTCGAGGCGCCCCGCCGGATGCGTGCCGGTCTCTGGAGCCTGATCCGTCGCCAGATCGCATCCCATCGCGCCGAGCAGCCTCGCCAGGGTAGCGGCGCCGGCACCATCCACGCCGAGCAGCAGCAGGGCTCTGCGCGTTCTTCTTCCTGTCATGGACGCAACTCGTTGACGGCGTGTTCTCGGGCCAGAGACCATTGCGACAAGTGCCGGGCAAGTCAATCAGAGCGGCGCGCCCGCCGATTGGCTCGACGACCAGTATTTCCGACCTTGGACCAAATGTCGCAATCGTTGACGAAGAGCTGGACCTGATCTACGTCGGATCGGCTTTCGGTTCCTCTGCCGCCACGCTTGCCTCGAAGCCAGATCCGGACATTTCACACGGCGCGACCTTCTGCTCGTCGATCGAACGGAAGGCCGCGCCTGTTTCGCTAGTGTTCCGCCGCGATGGTAAACCGGACGCAACACTGGCTTCGATTGTCTTCGGAGAGGCGGCGCCAGGCTTCCTCGGCTTTGCGCCGTTCGCCGAACGGCCCGACCACGCGCTCGCTGCCCTCGATCAGCTTGTCGAATGTCGTCGAGGCATATTCACCGCCGACGATCCAGAAACGCGATGGATGCATGATCTCTCTCCCTGTTATTCAGCGGCTGTTAGGAACTGCTCTGCCTCGGTCGATTCCGCCATGGCGGTGGTCGAGGAGAGGCCGCCGGTGATCGCAAGCGACACCTGGTCGAAATAGCCGGTGCCGACTTCGCGCTGGTGGCGCGTCGCCGTATAGCCATCGGCCTCCGAAGCGAATTCGGCCTGCTGCAATTCGCTGTAGGCGCCCATGCCGCGGTCGCGATAGCCGGAGGCCAGCGTGAACATCGAATGGTTCAGCGCATGGAAGCCGGCGAGCGTCACGAACTGGAACTTGTAGCCCATGGCACCCAGCTCGCGCTGGAAGGTCGCGATCGTCTCCGGATCGAGCTTCTGCCGCCAGTTGAACGAGGGCGAGCAGTTATAGGCCAGCATCTTGCCGGGATAACGCGCATGGATTGCCTCGGCAAAGGCGCGCGCGTCATCGAGATCCGGATGCGAGGTTTCCCACCACAGGAGATCGGCATAGGGCGCAAAGGCGAGGCCACGCGCGATGCAATGATCGAGCCCCGTTCCCTCCTTGAGGCGATGGAAGCCTTCAGGTGTCCGTGCGCCTTCTTCGATGAACGGCCGGTCGCGCGGATCGATGTCCGATGTGATCAACCGCGCCGATTCCGCATCCGTCCGCGCGACGACCAGAGTCGAGACGCCCATGACATCGGCGGCGAGCCGCGCGGCGATCAGGTTGCGCTCATGCTGCGCCGTCGGGATCAGCACCTTGCCGCCGAGATGGCCGCACTTCTTCTCCGAGGCGAGCTGGTCCTCGAAATGGACCGCTGCCGCGCCGGCCTCGATATAGGCCTTCATGATCTCGAAGGCGTTGAGCGGCCCACCGAAACCCGCCTCGGCATCGGCGACGATCGGCACGAACCAGTCACGTGACGCCGCGCCCTCCCCGCGCTCGATCTGGTCGGCGCGCTGCAGCGTCTTGTTGATGCGGCGACAGAGCTCCGGGCCAGCATTGGCCGGATAGAGGCTCTGGTCCGGATACATGGCTCCGGCCGTATTGGCATCGGCCGCGACCTGCCAGCCCGAGAGGTAGATCGCCTGCAGTCCGGCCTTGACCATCTGCATCGCCTGGTTGCCCGTGACGGCGCCGAGCGCGTTGACATAGGGCATGTCGCTCAGCTGCCGCCACAGTCTGTCTGCGCCGCGCTCAGCCAGCGTATGTGCGATCGCCACCGAACCGGCGAGCCGTGCCACATCGGCCGCACCATAGGGGCGACGGATGCCGTCAAAACGGCCCTTGGGCTGGCTGGCGAGAAAGGCTTCGAAATCGCGTGACATGATCAGCTCCATTGACAGGTCGTGACATCGTCTGCCATTGCTTCTGCAACGATGGCAACAACGGCAATGTGCCGATCAAACGGCTGAACTACAAAGGCTTTCTCGATCAATCGGGTTGTACTGTCACCCTGTGACCGCGAGACATGTAAAGCTGTAAAAATATGACAAACGAGACCGGTCGAAAACTGTTCATTGGCGGCAAGCTGCGGCGCCTTCGCCGCGATCTCGGGCTGAGCCAGACCAAGCTGGCCGAAGATCTCTCGATATCGCCGAGCTATGCGAACCTGATGGAGCGCAACCAGCGTCCCGTCTCGGCGCAGATCCTTATCCGTCTCGCCGAGGTCTATGACCTCGACATCGCGGCGCTGGCGTCATCCGAAGATGACCGCAGCCTTGGCGAACTTGCCGAGATGATGGGTGATCCCCTGTTCCGCGACCTGGCCGTGCCGGCGCAGGAACTGCGGGATCTCGTCGAGACCTGCCCATCGGTCGCCGATGCGATGCGCAGGCTTTACCAGGCCTATCAGCAGACACAGCGCGATCCCGAAACGTCGACGACGGCCGATATCCGAGCGTTCGATCCGGTCGACGCGGTGCGAAACGCGATCGAGGCAGCAAAGAACTACTTCCCGGCACTCGACGAAACGGCCGAAGCGCTGGCGGCGGAGCTAACCGAGGCCGGGCCAGACCTCCTCGGCGCCCTGGCAGCACGTTTGCAGGCCCGCCATGGCGTTCGACTGCGCGTTCTACCGGCTGAGGTGATGGCGGGCGCGCTTCGGCGTTTCGATCGCCATCGCCGGCAATTGCAGCTTTCAGAAATGGTGTCGCCTTCCGGGCGGATCTTCCAGGCCGCATTCCAGCTTGCGACCATCGAGCACGCGGCACTGATCGACACGCTGGTCGAGGAAACGGCGCTGACCGATGCAACAGCGCGGCGGATGTTCCGCATCTTCCTCGCAAACTCTTTAGCCGGCGCGGTGATGATGCCCTATGGCCGCTTCTTCGCCGCCGCCGAGGCGTGCCGCTACGATGTGGCGGTGCTGACCCAGCGCTTCAATGCCAGCCTCGAGCAGGTCTGTCATCGCCTGACGACGCTGCAGCGGGCCGGCGCCCGCGGCGTGCCCTTCTTCATGATCCGCGTCGATGATGCCGGCAATGTCTCGAAGCGCCATGCCTCCGGCCGCTTCCATCTCTCGCGCTATGGCGGCACCTGCCCGCTCTGGAACCTGCACGAGACCTTCCGCAGCCCGGGCGCCATCCTGACGCAGCGGCTCGAAATGCCGGATGGCACCGCGTTCTTCTCGATCGCCGCGACTGTCAGCGGCGCGCGACAGCCCTTCCCGGCGCGGGAAGCGCGCTTTGCGATCGGCCTTGTCTGCGAGATGAAATATGCGGGTCGGATCGTCTATGCCGATGGCGAGGGCGTCGGCACCGCGCGTATCGGCACCAATTGCCGCCTCTGCGAGCGGACAGATTGTGCCCAGCGCGCCGAACCGCCTGCGGCCCGGCCGATCCTCATCGATGAGAACCTGCGCAGTGTAGTGCCGTTCCTGTTCGATCCCGGCCGCGGCAGGGCGCCGCGGACGGGAGATGCGTGACTGCCGGCTCAGTGACCGCCAAAAGCCTCGGCGGACGGCAGCGGATCGGCGTGATGCGGCTGGAACAGTTTGCCGCGCTCGGTGACGAGCACGGTCACGAAGGCGCAGAGACCTGCGGCGAGGAAGCCGATCGCCAGCGGCAGGACCGAACCATCGAAGCTCTGGCTGATGGCGAGACCAGCCAGCGTCCCGAGAATGGTGGTGTAGAAGCCGATCAGCGAGGACGCCGTTCCGGCGATGTCGCCGAGCGGCTCCATAGCCATGGTGTTGAAGTTCGGCATCGTCAGGCTGAACAGGAACTGGCAACCGGCCAGCGTGACCGCGAACACGAGCAGCGGCGGCTTGCCGCCATAGGCGAGCGCCACGGCGAGCATGGCGGCCGAGAAGAGCACGTAACCGCAGATGCCGAAATGCGAGAGCCGGCGCATGCCGAGCCGCCGCACCAGCCGCGAATTGATGAAGGACGCGATGCCCATCACTGCGGCAAGCGAGCCGAACACCACCGGGAAGATCGCGCCAAGGCCATAGACCTCGGTTTCGAAGATCTGCTGCGTCGAGCCGAGATAGCCCATCAGCGCGCCGAACATCAGCCCCATCGCCGTGGCATAGCCGACCGTCACGCGCTGCGAAAGGCAACGGCGAGCGCCATCGGTGATCCGCTGCACGGAAAACGGCATCCGATATTCGGGCCGCAAGGTCTCGGGCATGCGACGGCCGAACCACAGGGCCAGCAGAACGGCGAGCACCAGCATCGAGACGAAAATGGTGTGCCATGTGCCGAAGAGCAGGATCAGGCTGCCAATCGACGGCGCGAAGATCGGCACGATGATGAAGACCATCATGGTGAGCGACATCACGCGCGCCATTTCGCGCCCCTGAAAGCGGTCGCGCACGATGGCGACCGAGAGGATGCGCGTCGCGGCAGCGCCCATGCCCTGGATCAGGCGGGCGAGAAGCAGCATCTCGAAACTCGTCGAGAACAACGCGATGAAGCTGCCGATCGCGAAGATGATGAGCCCGACCATCAAGGTCGGCCGCCGCCCGATGATGTCGGAGAACGGACCGTAGAAGAGCTGCATGATCGCGAAGCCGATCATGTAGACGGTCAGGATCAGCTGCACCTCATTGGTCGAGGCGAGGCCGTAATCGGCACGGATCGGATCGAAGGCCGGCAGCAGATTGTCGATCGACATCGAGCCGAGCGCCATCATGAAGGCGATGATCAGTACGAATTCGAGGAAAGATGGCGCGGGCTCCGCTCGGGTCGCGGGCACGGTGGACAGGACGGACATTGCAATTCTCTAAGGTATGAACGTGCAGGCGGGAGGTCCGGCACGAAGAACGGCACGCGGCGGCAGGCAAAGATGGATCGACCGAAGTGCGGGCTGCAGGAACACTCATAATCCGGCTTTTGTGGCGCTGCGGTGACCGCCGTCACAATTCCTGATCAAATAATGTTCCCTTACGAAAAATACGTCGAGCAAGGCAGGACGGTCAACCGTCATGAGGCTCAACGGCGATGATCTCCCTATCGAAACTGCGGCAAAACTGCGCAAGCGCGACAGGAACCGCACGACTGCCGCGTTGAAGGCGGCATCGTTCGCTATGAGAGCCGGGCGATGGCACAGCGGGGGAAACGAGATGGGACGTTTTGCGACGACTGCGGAGACCTACAGGCGCTTCCGCGAACCCTATCCGGCCGGCTTCTTCGCGTTGATCGCGGGGCGGCTGGCGTTGGACGGCCATCAAGCGCTGATCGATCTCGGCACGGGTCCCGGCGTGCTCGCGCTCGGCCTTCATCCTTATGTCGGCTCGATCCTCGGCGTCGATCCGGAGCCGAACATGCTGGCCGCAGCGCGCAACGACGCCGCTGCCGCGGGGATCGAGTTGCCCCTGATGGCCGGGCGGACGGAAGATCTGCCGGCTGACATCGGCACGTTCGACGTCATCACCATCGGCCGGGCGCTGCACTGGATGGACCGGGCGGCGACGCTTCCGGTTCTCGAGCGCATCCTCGCCCCCGGCGGCGCGATCCTCATCTGCGGCACGTCCCCCGTGAAAGACGCGCGCAATCCCTGGTTCGAGGCCTTCGAGTCGGTCAACCTCGCTTACTCCGCCCGCAAGACGACGGGCTGGAGGGAGATCTATGAGAACTGGTTCACCGACACGCCCTTCGTCGAGGGCGAAACGATCGAGCATGAGTTCACGCAGATGATCACGCCCGAGGCGCTGTTCGAGCGGCTTCTGACCCGCTCTTCGACGTCGCCGGCTGTCCTTGGCGACCGGACCGAGAGCTGCCGGGAGGATGTGATGGCCGCCCTCGCACCGTTTTTTCGGGATGGCCCGCGCACAGAGACCCTGAAGGCAAAGGCAACCGTCTATCGTCGCCGCTGAAAAGCCCGTGGACGGCGCGGCCGCCAGGGGCAAGGCGCCTTAGGCAGCTCCGCCGATCAGCTGCGCCGCGGCGGCGCGCGCCTCGTTGGTGATGACGCTGCCGGCCAGCATACGGGCGATCTCTTCCTGCCGCTCGTGGCCGCGAAGCGGTGTCACCCCGGTCGCGACCCGCTCCTCGCCCGATGGTTGCCCGACTTGGCCGACAAGCGTCTTGGCGATCAGGAGATGGCTGTAGGCTCGCGCTGCGACCTGCGGCGCATGTGTCACGGAAAGGACCTGAACCCGCTCGGCGAGGCGCGCCAGACGGCGGCCGATCGCCTCGGCGACGGCGCCGCCGACACCGGTATCGATCTCGTCGAAGACCAGCGTCGGCGCCGAGCCACGATCGGCCAGCGCGACCTTGATGGCGAGCAGGAAGCGCGACAGCTCACCGCCGGAAGCAACCTTCATTAACGGCCCCGGCCGCGTGCCTGGATTGGTGCGGACCACGAAGGAGACGGCATCGATGCCGCTCTCCGAGCGCTCCTCGCCGTCGCTTTCGATGGCGACGATGAACGCCGCACGCTCCAGCTTCAGCGCCGGCAGTTCTTCCGCGACGCGCAGTTCCAGCGCATCGGCGGCGGCACGGCGGCGAGCGGAAAGCGCGGCGGCGCGGATGTCGAAGCTGTGCCGCGCCTGCTCGGCAGCGGCCTCGAGCGCCGCCAGCCGTTCTTCGCCTGAATCGAGTGCGGTGAGATCGGCTTCCATGCGGATGCGCAGCCCGGCCAGCCCCTCGACCGGCACATCATGCTTGCGCGCAGCGGCCCGCAGCGCGAACAGCCGCTCCTCCGTGCGCTCCAGTTCCTTCGGATCGAAATTGCTGGCCCGGATCGAAGCGTCGAGCAGGCCTTCCGCCTCTTCCAGCGCATCGATGGCCTGGTCGACGGCCTCGACGACACCGTCGAGCAGCCCGCCGGCCTGATCGCGCTTGCGCTCCAGACGTCGCGCCAGGCTTGCCAACGTCGGCACGGGCGACGCATGGCCGGCGATCGTTTCATGCGCGTCGGCAAGATCGGTCGCGATCTTCTCGATCTGCATCATCCGGTGACGCGTGGCGGCAAGCTCCGTCTCTTCGCCGGCCTGCGGCGCAAGACGCTGCAACTCGTCGACGGCCGCGCGGAGATAGTCTCCCTCGCTGCGCGCCGAGGCGATGCGTCGTCGCAGCAATGCCACTTCACTCTCCGCCGCGCGCCAGCCGCGCCATGCGGCAGAGACTTCGCCGGCCTCTCCATCCAGCCCGCCAAACGCGTCGATGAGCTGTCGGTGCACGGCCGGATCGATCAGCGCGCGATCATCATGCTGCCCGTGGATCTCGACGAGACGCGCGCCAACATCGCGCAGCAGCGCGACGCTTACCGGCTGGTCGTTGACATAGGCGCGGGTGCGGCCGTCCGCGGTCTGCACGCGGCGAAGGATCAGCTCGCCGTCATGGTCGATGGCATTGTCGGTCAGGAATTGGCGGGCCGGATGCTCGCGCGCCACATCGAACACGGCGCTCACCTGCCCCTGCGCGGCGCCGTGACGGACCAGTGCCCCGTCGCCTCGCCCGCCGAGCGCCAGCGCCAGGGCGTCGAGCAGGATCGACTTGCCGGCGCCGGTCTCGCCGGTCAAAACCGTCATGCCCGGCGCAAAATCGATCTCGAGCCTGTCGATCAGGACAATGTCGCGGATGGACAGCGCTGCGAGCATCGGGAGGCTAGGCCCTTCCTCCTCAGGTCCCGCCGAGGCCGGTTACAGTCTGGAACGCCTTGCTGATCCAGGAACTCTTGTTTTCGGACGGCGACACGCCACCGGACTGCAGCAGGCTGTACGCATCCTTGTACCAGGGCGAATCCGGGAAGTTGTGGCCCAGCACCGCGGCGGCCGTCTGCGCTTCGCTGACGATGCCCATCGCGTAATAGGCTGAGGTCAAGCGATAGAGCGCCTCCTCGACCTGGCGGGTATTGCCATACTGCGTCACGACCGTCTTGAAGCGGTTGATGGCGGCCGGATATTCGCGGCGCTCCAGATAATAGCGGCCGATCTGCATTTCCTTGCCGGCGAGCTGGTCGCGGGCAACGATGATCGCCTTCTGCGCGTCGTCGACATATTCGGAATTCGGATAGCGCTCGACCACTTCCTGCATCGCGGCGATGGCGCGCTGCGTCGATTCCTGGTCGCGCGTCACGTCGGGGATCTGTTTGAAATAGGACTGGCCGATCATGTACTGCGCGTAAGCCGCATCCGGGCTCGCAGGATAGAGCGCCACATAGCGCTTCGCAGCCTCGATCGTGTCGTCATACTTGCCCTGACGATAATAGGTGAAGGCCTGCATGATCAGGGCCTTGCGGGCCCATTCGGTATAAGGCTGCTGCTTGTCGACCTCGCCGAAGCGCGCCGAGGCGGCCCGAAGCTTGCCTTCCGACATCAGCTTCAGGCCCTGATTGTAGAGCTCGCCCGCTGGAATGTCTGGCTGGTCGGAGTCGTCTTCCTTGCCGAGGCAGCCGGCCAGAGCCACCAGCGAGCAGAGCAGGACGACACGAAGCGCGATCGTCCCCTTCCGCCCCAGCTTCGCAGCGGCGGAAGGAAGGGTCGCATCGATATTTGTCATGCAGGAATTCGAGCCAGCGGAACCGGCCTCGCCTCTATCGACGGGTCAAAGCACTGCCGCTTCTCTAGCCGAAACGACATCAGTATGTCACCAGCCGTGCCAGCGCATTGGCGCATTTTCAAGGCAGTGGGATCATCTGGGAGAAAGGGCGCTTCGCAGGCGTCGCCGGGCGAACCGCAGGCCCCGTCAGGACTTTTCCGGACCGAGCGCCGCGGCCGCGAGACGGACCGGAACTTCGGCGCGAACCGGCTCGCGACGCGGCGCGGCCGTCCCGTCGACAAAGCACCACGCCGACGAATCAGCCAGCAGAGCCTCGACGATGCGCGCGTTCAGCCGATGGCCGCCGCGATAGGAGCGGTAAGCCCCGATGATCGGCGCGCCGGCAAGCGCCAGATCGCCGACCGCATCGAGCGCCTTGTGGCGCACAAACTCGTCCGCGAAACGCAGCCCCTCCGGATTGAGAACGCGGTCATCACCGAGCACGACCGTGTTGTCGAGCGAGGAGCCGAGCGCGAGACCGCGCGACCAGTAGGTCTGCACGTCGCGCAGGAAGCCGAAAGTCCGGGCGCGGGCAAGATCACGACGGAACGTCGCCGGGGTCAGGTCGGTGACGAAAGCCTGGCGGCCAATCAGCGGCGAATCGAAATCGATGTCGATCTCGAAGCGGCGGCCATCAAACGGCAGCAACTCGGCAAAGGCCGGACCCTGGTCGAGGCGGATCGGCTTCAGGACCTTGATGAAGCGGCGGCGGGCGGCGAGCTGGACGATCTCGGTCTGCTCGATCAACGCGACAAAGGCGCTGGCGCTGCCATCCATCATCGGCACTTCGGCGCCATCGATATCGACCGCCACATTATCGACGCCAAGACCGTTGAAGGTCGCCAGCAGATGTTCGATCGTGGCGATCGACAATCCCATGCGGGCGATCGTCGTGCAGGAATCGGTGGCCGACAGATTGTCGATCGAGGCGCGGATCGCAACCGATTCGGAAGCGTCGCCATCGGTGCGCTGGAACGTGATGCCGCTATCGGCTGGCGCAGGATTGAGCGCCATCGAGACCGGCTGGCCGCTATGCACACCGATACCCGATACGACGACGCGATCGCGCAACGTCGTCTGCGGTGTGCCCATACGCTTTGCCATGAATTGAACCCCTGCGGGACCGCCAATTACGCGGCGTCCCTGTCGCGCTTCACCTACTGAGCCGCTCGCTCGCGAAACATGCCGGCCTGTCGACTCGGCGTAATCGCGCTGCAGAGCAGCAATTCGTAGTGTGAAGATACGGCCCGCCCCCTCCTACAACAAATCACGGTTTCTAACCGTATGTTACGCGGTATCCGCCTGGGGGATTGCCTTGCCGCGCTTGCGAAAAGGCCCGGCGGAATACCGCCGGGCCTGGGGTCGAAATGCTGCAGTCGCTCAGTTCGCCTGACGGCGCAGGAAGGCCGGGATCTCGAGCTGGTCGTCCTCGTGGCGCGGCTCGCGCGGCATCACGCGGCCATGCGGATCGAGTTCAGCCTGCTGGCGCTGGCGATAGGCGTCCTGGACCGGCGCCGCCTGACGGGGCGCCTGCTGGGGACGCGCCGCCTGGGGAGCCGGAGCCTGCTGGCGCGGCGCCTGCTGGGGCGCACGGGCCGGAGCCTGCTGGACCGGAGCGGCCCGCTGGGGCTGCTGCGGCTGGGCATCTTCCTCGCGACGGCCGAGATGAGCCAGGCGGCGGAGCAGACCCATCGGCCCGCGATCCTCCTCCTGCGCTTCCTCGCCGCGCGCGGCATGCATCTCGCGCTGGGCCACGACCGGGAAGTCCTCGACCCGCGGCATGCGGCTGGAGGCCGGAGCCTCGGCCGCCGGCGGAATGAAGGACTGCTGCGGATGGTGGTCATGCGCATCGGCCGGCGCCGGGACCATGTCGAACTCGTGATCGAGTTCGGCCTCGTCATAGGAGACGGACGCCTGCGGCTGCTGCAGCGGGGCGATAGTGACGCCCGGGTCGCGGGAGGCCGTCTGCGCAGGCTGGCGGATGACCTGCTGCGGAGCCGGCGCGCGCATTTCGGTGTTCACCTGCGGTGCACGACCTGCGGCCGGCGGCTGAACGGCGGCCTGGGCGGCAGCCTTCATGCGCTGGTTGAGCTCGGCCATGCGCACTTCGGTCGGCGTGACGTCCTCGCGGACTTCGCTGTCGATGCCAGTGGCAACGACCGAGACGCGGATGACGCCTTCGAGGCTTTCCTCGAATGTGGCGCCGAGGATGATGTTGGCGTCCGGATCCACTTCCTCGCGGATGCGGGTCGCCGCCTCGTCAACCTCGAACAGCGTCAGGTCCTTGCCGCCAGTGATCGAGATCAGCAGACCGCGGGCACCGTGCATCGACGTCTCGTCGAGCAGCGGATTGGCGATCGCCGCCTCGGCGGCGAGGATGGCGCGGCGCTCGCCGGAGGCTTCGCCCGTGCCCATCATAGCCTTGCCCATCTCGCGCATCACCGAACGGACGTCGGCGAAGTCGAGATTGATCAGGCCTTCCTTGACCATCAGGTCGGTGATGCAGGCAACACCCGAATAGAGAACCTGGTCGGCCATGGCGAAGGCGTCCGCGAAGGTCGTCTTCTCATTGGCGATACGGAACAGGTTCTGGTTCGGAATGACGATCAGCGTATCGACGCATTCCTGCAGCTCGCGGATGCCGGCTTCGGCAACGCGCATGCGGCGGGCGCCTTCGAACTGGAACGGCTTCGTCACGACGCCGACCGTCAGGATCCCGTGCGAACGGGCCGAGCGGGCGATGACGGGCGCAGCGCCCGTGCCGGTGCCGCCGCCCATTCCGGCGGTGACGAACACCATGTGCGAGCCGGCGAGATGATCGTTGATCTCGTCCAGCACTTCCTCGGCGGCGGCGCGGCCGATCTCAGGCATCGAGCCGGCACCGAGACCCTCGGTGACCGCCGTGCCCATCTGGATGAGGCGCTCGGCACGCGCCGACATGAGCGCCTGGCTGTCGGTGTTGGCGCAGACAAACTCAACGCCCTCGAGCCCAGAACGGATCATGTTGTTGACGGCGTTGCCACCAGCCCCGCCAACGCCGAAGACCGTGATCTTGGGCTTAAGCTCAGTAATATCCGGCATCTTCAGGTTGATCGTCATGGAGACCTCGTCGTCTGACCCCTCAGCCGGTGGCGTAAACCGGCCTGGCTTTGCTTAATTGAGGCGCCTCGCCCTGTGCGCCCCGCCTCTCGGCTATTAGAAACTTTCGCGGAACCAGTGCCCGACCCGTGCGAAATAGCCGCCGGTCCCGGTCATCGGCATGCGATGGCCGCGCATCGCCGAGACCTGCTCGATCTGGGCGACTTGCGGATAGATCAAAAGCCCTACGGCCGCCGAGAAGGCTGGCCCCCTGGCCGCCTCCGGCAGGCCCGTCACGCCGAGCGGACGGCCAAGACGGACATTGCGCGCAAGGATGCGCCGCGCCGCCTCGTTGATGCCCGCCAGCTGGCTGCCGCCACCGGTGAGCACGATCCGCCGGCCAACCATGGTCTGGAAGCCGGAACGGTTCAGCCGGTCGCGGACGAGCTCCAGCACCTCTTCAATGCGGGCGCGGATGATCCGCGTCAGCGCGGCCCGCGGAATCTGGTTCGGAACGTCGCGGTCGTCGTCGCTGATCGGCAGCACGGACAGCATGTCGCGCTCGTCGGAAACCGAAGGCAACGCGCTGCCATGCATGGTCTTCAGCCGCTCGGCATCCTCGATGCGGGTCGACAGTCCGCGCGCGATGTCGGTGGTGACGTGCTGACCGCCGATGGCGATCGCATCGGCATGGACGAACTGGCCGTCCATGAACACCGAGATCGTTGTGGTGCCGCCGCCGAGATCGACGCAGGCGACGCCAAGCTCGGTCTCGTCATCGACAAGCGCCGAGAGACCGCTCGCATAGGGCGTCGCGACCATCGCCTCGACCGAGAGATGGCAGCGCGAAATGCAGAGCTCGAGATTGCGCAGCGGCGCCGACTCTCCGGTGACGATGTGCATGTCGACGCCGAGCCGTTCACCGAGCATGCCGCGTGGGTCGCGGATGCCGCCATTGCCATCGATGGCATAGCCGATCGGCAGCGAATGGATCGGCGCACGCTCCGGCGTGACGGTGTGCTCGCGGCCGGCGGCGAGGACGCGCTTGATGTCGTTCTCGACCACTTCATGGCCGGTCAGCGAGACGCTCGCCGAATAGACTTCGCTCGAAAGGCGGCCGCAGGAGACGTTGACGATCAGCGATTCGACCGTGACGCCGGCCATGCGCTCGGCGGCATCGACTGCGAGGCGGATCGCCTGCTCGGCCTTGTCCAGATCGACCACGACGCCCGACTTGATGCCGCGCGACCGCTGATGGCCGATGCCGAGCACCTCGACGGCATGGGTACGGCCGGGCAGCACATCGCCAAGCTCACGCGGCTTCAGTTTGGCGATCAGGCAGCAGACCTTGGACGATCCGACATCGAGGATCGAGACGATGGTGGCCTTCTTGGCCGACAGCGGCTTCAAACGGCTTTCGGAGGTGACGAACAGGGCCATCAGGTGCTCGCCCCTTTGCGCTTCGCAAGCTTCGCCTGCTCCTTGAGTTCGGCTTCGCGTTTTACGGCGGCTTCGGGCGTCAGCCGCACAAACATCCGGTCGCCGAGACGGAGATCGACGCTGACGATGTCGCGGCCAAGCAGATTGTTGCTCTGGTCGAAGCCGGCGATCCGCGCCAGCGCGGCCTTGGGATCGTCCTGCGGCAGCATTAGCGTGACACCGTTGTCGAGCACGAAATTCCAGCGCCGCTGGCCAATCAGCACAGCCGCCTTGAGCCGGGCGCGAATTCCCGGCGCAGTGTCGGCAAGCGCCAGCGCCTCGGAGGCACGCGTCTCGGCACCCGCGCCGACCACGCGGACGAGATTGCGATGGGCATCCCGGGCGTCGCCGATGACGCGGCCGGTATCGTCGAGCACGGAGAGCTGCTGGTCGTGCTGCCAGAGCACATAAGGCTGGCGCTCGTCGATCGTGATCTTCAGCGTCGAGGGATAGACCTTGCGCAGCGACGCCGTCTGAACCCAGGGCAGCGTCTCGATGCGCTCCCGCGCCGAAGCGACGTCGATCGCCGGCAGCGAGGCATCCGGCGGAAGCTGCAGCTTCTGCAGCACGGCGACCTCGGAGGTCTCCATCTGCCCGGTGATCTTCACGGATTCGACGACGAGGCCGCCCGCATTCGACAGCGAGGTGACGAGTTCATCGGTGCGGCCCGCAGACACCACGCCGGCAACGCCGGTCGCGATGAACAGGAGCGCCGTCAATTCAATGCCGATATGCGGCGGCAGGCGGCGCTCATAGCGCGCCAGCGACTTGAGCCGCCGATGCAGCCAGGACGGCATGCGTCGAGCAGACGGCACGGCGAGATCGGCCGATCCGCGCGCTCCCTGCTCTTCCGCCAGCTCATCGACTACCTGCCGCACGACGCGTCCTCCACCATCCAGCTCACCAGTTCCGGAAAACTCATTCCGGCATGCCGCGCCATATCCGGGACCAGCGACGTCGCCGTCATGCCCGGCTGGGTGTTCACTTCAAGGCAAACCAGCTGCCCCGTGCCGTCAGGTCGATCGTCGTATCGGAAGTCCGCTCGGCTGATGCCGCGACACCCGAGAGCCCGATGAGCCCGCACCGATAGATTCCGTATACTTTGGTAAACATCTGGTAAAAGCGGCGCAGGAATTACGTGTCGTGCACCGTTGTCGGAATATTTGGCGTCGTAGTCGTACCAGCCACCATCGGCCGTCACGAGCTCAATGATATCAAGGGCTTCGTCGCCCATGACGCCGCAGGTCAGCTCGCGGCCGCCGATGAAACGCTCCACCATGACCGTGTCGCCAAAAGCCCAATCCTCAGCAAAGAGTTGCTGAGGCGGGTGAAGAGCGCCCTCACGAACGATCAGGACACCGAAACTCGACCCCTCTGCCACCGGCTTCACGACATAAGGTGGTGTCATCGGATGCGCCTTCGCGACATCCAGGCGGTGCATGAGCACTGATTCGGCGATTGGAATTCCGGCCGCCGCGAGGACGTCCTTGGCGCGCGCCTTGTTCATCGCGAGCGCCGAAGCGAGCACGCCGGAATGGGTGTAGGGGATCTGGAGGATCTCGAGGATGCCCTGGATACAGCCGTCCTCGCCATAAGGCCCGTGCAGCGCGTTGAAGGCGACATCCGGCTTCAGGCGCGCCAGCACCTCCGCCACGTCACGCTGAACATCGACCCGCGTGACCCGGTAACCCGCAACCTCGAGCGCATCGGCGCAACCCTTGCCGGAATTGAGCGAAACCGGCCTTTCGCTCGACCATCCGCCCATCAGGACGGCGACGTGCTTCGCCAAGACAGTTAACCCCTCTCGAATCGATCGGGGCACTATGTCAGGGAAGAGGTAATCGATCGTTAACCAGGTGCGTTATCCCGCTGAGTCAAAACGACTCAGGGCGACCCGCCGAGCGCGGCTCTAGCCGCCAAGAAACGGCTCGACCGCCCCGCCCTCGCCAGGCAGTCCGAGCCGCTTGATTTCCCAGTCGAGACGGACGCCGCTCGTCGCCAGCACCCGGGCGCGAACCGTCTCGCCCAGCAGTTCGAGATCATGGCCGGTGGCGCCGCCCGTGTTGATCAGGAAGTTGCAGTGCATTTCGGAAACCTGTGCGCCGCCGATCCTGAGACCGCGGCAGCCGGCGGCATCGACGAGCTTCCACGCCGAGTCGCCAGGCGGGTTCTTGAACGTCGAACCACCCGTCTTTTCGCGGATCGGCTGGGCACGTTCGCGATGCGCCTCGACCTCGGCCATCGCAGCTTCTATCAGGCTGCGATCCGCCGGTTCGCCCTGATAGATCGCCTCAGTGAAGATCAGATCTTCGGCCGCGTCGGTATGGCGATAGGTGAAGCCCATATCGGCATTACTGAGCACATGGCGGGCGCCGCTGCGGTCGATCGCGGTAACCTCGACCAGCCTCTCGCGCGTCTCGCCGCCATTGGCGCCGGCATTCATGCGCAACGCTCCGCCGATAGCGCCGGGAATGCCATGATAGAAGGCGAAGCCGGCAAGCCCCTCCGCCAGCGCGAATGCGGCGACACGCTTGTCGGGCAAGGCCGTGCCGACACGGATCCGATCGCCGGCGAGCCGTTCCGTCGCGCCGAAACCCTTGGCCGACAGACGGACGACAACGCCCGGAATGCCGCCGTCGCGCACCAGCAGATTCGAGCCGACACCGATCACCAGCACCGGCACGTCAGGCGCCAGTCGCGACAGGAACAGCGCGAGATCGTCAGCGTCGGCCGGCTGGAACAGCGCCTGCGCCGGGCCGCCGACGCGAAACCACGTGACCGCGTCGAGCCCGAAATTCGGCGTGACGCGACCCCGGATATCCGTGAGGTCGAGATCAAGGGCCGCGAAGCTCATCCGCCGAGCTTCTCGAGTTCGCCGGGCAGCGCATAGGCCCAGTTCGTGATCGAGCCAGCGCCGAGGCAGACGACATAGTCGCCCGGCTTGGCGATGCCCCCGATCATCGCGGCCAGGTGTTCCGGCGCCTCGAGCGGACGCGCATCACGATGGCCGCGCACCCTCAGCCCATCGACGAGATGGTCGCGATCGATCCCTTCGATCGGCGCTTCACCGGCGGCATAGACAGGCGCGACGATGACCGTGTCGGCGTCGTTGAAACAGGTGCAGAAACCATCGAAGAGATCGTGCAGGCGCGAATAGCGATGCGGCTGAACCACGGCAATGACATGCGACTGATGGGCCGCCGCGCGCGCCGCCTTGAGCACCGCAGCGATCTCGACCGGATGATGTCCGTAGTCGTCGAAGATCTGGACGCCGTTCCAGCTTCCGGTCTGGGTGAAGCGCCGCTTGACGCCCGAGAAGCTGGCGAGCCCCTTGCGGATCGCCTCATCGGAAATGCCGAGCTGATGGGCGATGGCGACAGCGCCCGTAGCGTTCTGGACATTGTGCTCGCCAGGCATCGGCATCACGAGATCAGGGATCTCGGTCATCGCGCCGCTGGCACGATCACGGATGTCCACAGTGAAGCGCGAGGTCGAGCCTTCGGTCCGAAGGTCGCGATAGCGGATATCGGCCTGCGGATTGGCGCCATAGGTGATGATGCGCCGATCCTCGATGCGCCCGATCAGCTTCTGCACCTCGGGATGATCGAGGCACATGACGGCAAAGCCGTAGAACGGGATATTCTCGATGAACTGCTTGAACGCCTCGCGCACCTTGTCGAACGAGCCGTAGTGATCGAGATGCTCGGGGTCGATATTGGTGACGAGCGCCACATCGGCGGGCAGCTTGACGAAGGTTCCGTCGCTCTCGTCGGCTTCGACGACCACCCAGTCGCTGGCACCGATGCGCGCATTGGTGCCATAGGCATTGATGATGCCGCCATTGATGACCGTCGGATCGAAGCCGCCGGCATCGAGCAGCGCCGCCACCATCGAGGTGGTCGTCGTCTTGCCATGTGTGCCGGCGATCGCGATGGCGCTTTTGAGGCGCATCAGTTCGGCCAGCATCTCGGCGCGGCGCACCACCGGCAAGAGCCGCTCACGCGCGGCCTTCAGCTCGGGATTGCTCGCCTTGATCGCCGACGACACGACGACGACGCGCGCATCGCCGAGATTGGCCGCGTCATGGCCGATCGAGATCGTGACGCCCTTCGCCTTGAGGCGCTGGACATTGGCATTCTCAGCCGAATCCGAACCCTGGACGCGATAGCCGAGATTGATCAGCACCTCGGCGATGCCGCTCATGCCGATGCCGCCGATGCCGACGAAGTGAACGGGACCGATGTCCCGGGGCATTTTCATGAAGACATTCCCTTTGTCCTGGCTGCGGCAACCTCCTCGACGAGATCGGCAAGGCGCACGGCCGCATCCGGCCGACCGACCGAGCGCGCCGCGGCGGCCGCTGCCGCAAGGTGATCCGGTGCGGCGAGGAAGCCGGCGATATCCTGTGCAAGCCGTTCGGCGGTCAGCTGCGCCTGCGGCACGACCCATCCGCCGCCGGCCTTGGCCAGTACGGCTGCGTTGACGCTCTGGTCCTGGTCGATCGCATGCGGCAGCGGCACCATGATGCCGGGCCGGCCGATCACGGAAAGTTCGCTCACCGTCGAGGCGCCCGACCGGCAGAGCACGAGATGGCTGGCCGCGATCCGCGCCGGCAGGTCACGGAAAAAGGGCGCGAGTTCGGCCGCGACGCCAAGCGCCGCATAGGCGGCGCGGACGCGATCGATATCCTCTGGCCGGCACTGCTGCACGATCGCGAGGCGGGCGCGGGCGGCGGGATCGAGCTTCGCCAGAGCCTCCGGCATCACATCAGAAAAGAAGCGCGCGCCCTGGCTGCCCCCGAAGACGACGAGGCGAAGCGGCGCATCGCCCTTCAGTGGATCGAACGGAATGCGGCTCGCCTCGAGGACGGCCTCGCGCACCGGGTTGCCGGTCTGGACGATGCGCGTCTTGAGGCCCGCCGCATAGCCGACCTCCGCGAAGGAAGTCGCCAGGACGCTGACGCGCGGCGCCAGCAGCCTGTTGGCCCGGCCGAGCACGGCATTGGCGTCGTGGACGATCGTGGGGATCTTCAGATGCGCGGCTGCCAAGAGCGGCGGCACTGTCGGATAGCCGCCGAAGCCGATGGCGGCGGCCGGCCTGACACGGCGCAGCAGGCCCTTGGCCTGGCGGTAGCCGCCATAAAGGCTCCAGATCGCACGAGCGATTGCCACGGGCGACTTCACCGACGGCGTCGCCGAACGGATGATATGCGTCTCGGCCGCCGGGAAATTCTGGCCGTAGGTTTCAGCGCGATGATCCGTCGCGAGATGGATGGTCCAGCCGCGCGCGATCAGCACATGCGCCAGCGCCTCGGCGGGGAAAAGATGGCCACCCGTCCCGCCGGCCGAAAGAAGGATCGTCCGCGACACGGTTCAGACCGCTCCCGCCTTGGCAGCATTTCCATAGCGTCCAAGGCCGGCGGTGAGGCGGATCGGCTCGAATCGGCGGCGCGTCAAGGCCAGCACCAGGCCCATCTGGAAGGCGAGCGCCAGCATCGAGGAGCCGCCATAGGAAATGAACGGCAGCGTCATGCCCTTGGCCGGCACCAGATTGAGATTGACCGACATGTTGATGACCGACTGCACGCCGAACATCACGATGAGGCCCGCCGAGCTCAGGCGGATGAACGGGTCCTCGTTCTTGAGGCTGTGGCTGAGGCCGCGCACGACGATGAAGGCGAAGACGAGCACGAGTCCGATACAGACCAGGATGCCGTACTCTTCGGCCGCAACGGCGAAGATGAAGTCGGTGTGGCTGTCGGGCAGGATGCGCTTGACGACACCCTCGCCCGGCCCGCGGCCGAACCAGCCGCCGCCGAGGATCGACTGCATCGCCGTATCGACCTGGAACGTGTCACCGGTGCCGGGGTCGAGGAAGCGATTGATGCGACCGGCGAAGTGCGGAAACACGGTATAGGCCGCGAGCACGCCGCCGGCACCGAGGCCCGCAAGAGCCAGGATCCAGTACCAGGAAAGTCCGGCCATGAAGAACACGGCCGACCAGGCGATGACCACCAGCATGGTCTGGCCAAGATCGGGCTGTGCCACCAGGAGCGCCACCACGATGGTGAGCAGCAGGATCGCGAAGATGTTGCCGGGGATGTCGCTGCGGCGCGAATTCTCGGTGAACAGCCAGGCCGATAACACGATGAAGGCCGGCTTCATGAATTCCGACGGCTGCAGCGAAAACCCGATGACGTTGATCCAGCGTCGCGCGCCCTTGACCTCCTGACCGACGAAAAGCGTCAGGAACATCAGCACGATCGCGACGATGAACACGATCAGAGCCGTCCGTCGCGCCTTCTGCGGCGAGAGCATCGATGTCGCCAGCATGATGGCGATCGTCGGGATCAGGAACAGGACGTGGCGCGTCGTGAAATGGAAGCTGTCGAGGCCGATGCGCTCCGCCACGGGCGGGCTGCCCGCAAGCGAGAGCACGACGCCGGTGATCATCAGTGCCAGCATGGAGAACAGCAGGTACTTGTCGACCGTCCACCACCACTCGGCGAAGATGCCGCGATCGGCCCTGCTGACCATCACCTGACCTCCTCAATGGCGTCCGCCCCGGCGCGGGCGAGGACGAGTTCGCGGAAATGGTCGCCGCGCTTTTCAAAGTTGCGATACTGATCGAACGAGGCGCAGGCCGGAGAGAGCAGCACGACCGGCTCCGGCTCCGTGTCGCGCGCCGCATCTTCCGCCGCGAGCGCGACAGCCCGGTCCATCGTGCCGGCCATCACGTAAGGCACCTTGCCCTCGAGCGTCGCAGCAAAGGCCTCGGAGGCGGCGCCGATCAGATAGGCCTTCGCGATCTTGCCGAAATAGGGGACGAGGCTGTCGATGCCGCCGGTCTTCGCCTTGCCGCCGAGGATCCAGAAGATGCGGTCGAAACTGGCAAGCGCCTTTTCAGCGGCGTCGGCATTGGTGGCCTTGGAATCGTTGACGAACAGCACCGGGCCTATCCGCGTCACCTCTTCCATCCGGTGCGCAAGGCCCGGAAAGCTCGCAAGACCCTGTTGGATCATCTCGTCCGAAAGACCGAGCGCGCTCGCGGCGGCGACAGCGGCAGCGGCATTCTGCGCGTTATGCGCGCCCCGCAGCGAGCCGATGCCGGCAAGATCCGCGACCTGGCGGGCCGACGCATCCGTGGCCTGAAAGATGTCCGTCTTGTCGACATAGAAGCCATCGACGACCGGGCGCTTGACGGAAATCCGCTCCAGCGGCTTGCCGCGCCTGTCGATCTCGGCAGCGATCGACGCGCTCCAGTCATCGTCCACACCGACCACCGCCGTCGCGGCGCCGTCGACCAGGCGCGCCTTGATCGCAGCATAGCGTTCCATGCTGCCATGCCGATCGAGATGGTCCTCGGTCACATTGAGCAGGATGCCGACGGTCGGATCGATGGTCGGCGCGAGGTCGATCTGGAACGACGAGCACTCGACGACATAGACGCGATCATCCGTGATCGGCTCGAGCGAGAGGATCGCCGTGCCGATATTGCCGCCGAGCTGCACGTCGCGTCCAGCCGTCCGGAAGAGATGCCCGATCAGCGCCGTGGTGGTCGACTTGCCATTGGTGCCGGTGATGGCGATCAAGGCCGCATCGGGGGCGATCGCCCGGCGCTCTCGGCAGAAGAGTTCAATGTCGCCAATGATCTCGACGCCGGCCGCCTTGGCCTTCGTGACGACCCAGTGCGGCTCGGGATGGGTGAGCGGCACGCCAGGCGCCAGAACCAGCGCGGCGAAAGCGGAAAAGTCGGCGTTGCGCAGATCTTCGGTGGTGACGCCGGATGCCGCTGCGTTGGCGACCGAATCGGCATTGTCGTCGAAGGCCGAGACATCAGCGCCGCCGGCGGCGAGCGCCTTTGCCGTGACGAGCCCGCTGCCGCCGAGACCGAAGACGGCGACCTTGCGTCCCGCGAAGACGGTGACCGGGATCATCCCGCTACCTCAGCTTCAGGCTGGAGAGGCCCACCAGGGCGAGCACCACGGCGATGATCCAGAAGCGGATGACGACCTGCGGTTCGGTCCAGCCAAGCTGCTCGAAATGATGATGGATCGGCGCCATCTTGAACACGCGCCGTCCGGTCAGCTTGAAGGATGCAACCTGGATGATGACCGAGACCGCCTCCAGGACGAACAGCCCGCCGATGATCGCCAGCACGATCTCGTGCTTCGTGGCGACAGCGATCGATCCCAGCATGCCGCCGAGCGCGAGCGATCCGGTGTCGCCCATGAAGATCGCGGCTGGAGGCGCGTTGAACCACAGGAAACCGAGGCCGGCGCCGAACATCGCGCCGCATATCACCGCGAGTTCACCCGTGCCGGGCACGAAATGGATCTGCAGATATTCCGCGAAGATCGAATTGCCCGAGAGATAGGCCATCACGCCGAAGCTCGCCGCCGCGACCATGACCGGGACGATGGCCAGTCCGTCGAGCCCGTCCGTCAGGTTGACCGCATTGCCAGCTCCCACGATCACGAAGGCCGCGAAGGGGATGAAGAACCAGCCGAGATCGAGCACCCATGCCTTGACGAACGGAAAGGTCAGCGCATCCGCGAGCGGGCCGCCGGCAAGACGCGAGATGAAATAGCAACCGATCGCGGCGATGGCGAACTCGACCAGAAGGCGCGAGCGGCCGGAAAAGCCCTTGTGGCTCTGCTTCGTCACCTTGAGATAATCGTCATAGAAGCCGATCAGCCCGAAGCCGACCGTCACGCCCAGCACGATCCAGACATAGAAGCTGGCGAGATTGGCCCAGAGCAGAGTCGAGACGATGAGCCCGAACAGGATCATCAGCCCGCCCATCGTCGGCGTGCCCTTCTTAGTCAGAAGGTGGCTTTGCGGACCATCCTCGCGGATCGGCTGGCCTTTGCCCTGCTTCATGCGAAGGCCGCGAATGATCGTCGGGCCGAACAGGAACACGACGATGAGCGCCGTCATGGTGGCGCCGCCGACGCGGAAGGTAATGTAGCGGAAGACGTTGAGGGCCGAGAACTGCGCCGATAGATCCCCCAGGAAATACAGCATCAGGCGAGTCCTTCAATCTCAGGATCTGGCCCGGCATTTTCTGGCTCGGGCTTGGCAAATCGGGTCATCAATCGCTCAACGAGGGGCGTCATCCGGCTGCCCTTGGAGCCTTTGACCATGACCACGTCGCCGCTTGCAATGCCGTCGCCGAGAATCACGTCGAGTTCTTCTGCCGTTTCCGCATACTGGCCTTGCATATCGGTCGGCAAGACCTGCCAGAGCGCATGCATCAGCCGCCCGGCACAATAGACCCGGTCGATGCCTGCCGCGATCAGCGGCTCGAGCAGTTCCGCATGCATCTCGGCCGAGCGCTCTCCGAGCTCCAGCATGTCGCCGAGCACGGCGATCCGCTTGCCGCCTGGCCCCGGACGTGAGGCCGCGAGAACGGCGATCGCCGCACGCATCGAGGTCGGATTGGCGTTGTAACTTTCGTCGATCAGAAGCGCCTCGCCATCGCCGAATGCGAGCCGATGCTGCGCGCCGCGGCCCTCGGGCGCTGCCATGCCGCTCAGCGAATCCGCAGCGAGATCGAGATCGCCGCCGAGAATGTGAACCGCCAGCAGGACCGCGAGTGCATTTTGAACGAGGTGACGCCCCGGCGCTCCGATCGTGAACCGCACTTCGCGGCCGAGAATATCGGCCCTGACACGGGAATGATCGGGCATCAGGTCAATCGCGGTCAGCCGGGCCTCCGCATCGGCGCTCTCGCCGAAGCCGAGCACGCGGTCGACGCCCGAATCGATCGCCATCAGAGCGAGCGGCTCGAATTGCGGATTGTCGCGGTTGAGGACTGCGACACCGCCGGGCTCGATCCCGGCAAAGATCTCGGCCTTGGCGCGGGTGATCCCCTCGATTCCATCTGGAAAGAACTCGACATGAACGGGTTCGATCGTCGTGATGATGCCGACATGCGGCCGCACCTGCTGGACCAGCGGCACGATTTCGCCGGCATGGTTCATGCCGATCTCGAACACGGCATAGACGGCGTCGGCGGGCATGCGCGAAAGCGTCAGCGGCACGCCCCAATGATTGTTGAACGATGCCGGCGAGAAATGCGTCTTGCCCGTCGCTGCCAGCGCCCGCGCCAGCATCTCCTTGGTGGTCGTCTTGCCGACGCTGCCCGTCACGGCAGCGATGCCGGCCGTCGAGCGCGCGCGCGCAGCGCGGCCGAGCGATTCGAGGGCGGCCAGCACATCGCTGACGACGACGAGCGGAATGGTCAGCCGTCCGAGCGCTGAAAGGCGCTCCTCGGCAACAACCGCCACCGCCGCGCCCTGCGCCGCGGCCTTGCCGACGTAGTCATGGCCATCCAGGCGATCACCGCGAATGGCGAAGAAGGCCTCACCGGGCTTCACCGAGCGGCTGTCGATCGAGATGCCGGAAATCGCCGGCGCGGCGGTCGCGGTCGGCCGCCCGCGCATCGCGGCGACGAAAGCCTCGAACGTCCAGAGCGGCTCGCTCATGCAGCCACCCCGCCCGCGATCGCTTCTGTCACGGCTTCATGATCCGAGAACGGATGCACGACGCCCTTTACGATCTGGCCCGCTTCATGACCCTTGCCGGCGACACAGAGCACGTCGCCCGCGCGCAGCATCGCGACCGCCTCGGCGATGGCGCGGCGGCGGTCGCCGATCTCGATCGCTCCCGGCGCTGCCGCAAGAATGGCTGCGCGGATGGTGGCGGGATCCTCCGAGCGCGGATTGTCGTCGGTGACGATGACGACATCAGCGCGGCGGCTGGCGACCTCACCCATCAGCGGCCGCTTGCCGGCATCGCGATCGCCGCCGGCGCCAACAACGACGACCAGCCGGCCGCGCGTCATCGGGCGTAGCGCGGCGAGCGCATGATCGAGTGCATCCGGCTTATGGGCATAGTCGACGAAGACGGCACCGCCGCTTCGGGTGACGCCGACCTTTTCAAGCCGGCCCGGCGCCCCCTCGAGATGCCCGAGCGCGGCGATAGCGACTGCAGGTTGAATGCCGGCGGCGATGGCGAGACCGGCAGCGACGAGCGCATTGGAGGCCTGGAAACCACCCGCCAGCGGCAGATCGACCTCCATTGGCTCGCCAAATACATCGAGCTTCAGAACCTGGTGCAGATCGCTCGGCGTCGCCGAGAGAAGGCGGATCCCCTCCCCGGCTGCGCCGACGCTCACCACCTGCTGCTGCCGGTCGCGGGCAATGGTCGCAACGCGCTCGGCATAGGGCCCGTCGGCGTCGATGACCGCCGTCGCGCCCTCAGGGAGAATCTCCGCGAAGAGGCGCATCTTGGCGGCGAAATAGTCCTCGACCGTTGGGTGATAGTCCATGTGGTCGCGGCCGAGATTGGTGAAACCGGCGGCAACAAGGCGGACGCCGTCGAGCCGGTGCTGGTCGAGACCATGGCTCGACGCTTCGAGCGCCGCATGGCTGACGCCCTCGCGCGCGAGGCGGTCCAGCGTCGCATGCAATTGCACTGGGTCGGGTGTCGTGAGGCTGCCATATTCGGCGCCCCAGGGCGCAACAATGCCGATGGTGCCGATCGAAGCAGCGCCAAAGCCGGCAGCAGCGAAGATCTGCCGCGCAAAGACGGCGACCGAGGTCTTGCCGGCGGTGCCCGTGACGGCGACCATCTTCTCGGGCTGGCGCGGATAGAAGCGGGCGGCGAAATGGGCAAGCGCAATGCGCGGGTCCTCGGCACGCAGCACCGGAACGCCGGGATCGGCAGCGAGTGAGGAATCGGTCGCACAGAGAAGCGCGACGGCGCCGCGCTGGACCGCTTCGGGCACGAAACGCAGGCCGTCAGCGGTGACGCCCTTCATCGCAGCGAAGAGAAAGCCGGGCTGCACGGCACGGCTATCGGCGGTAAGGCCAGTGATCTCGACGGCGGCAGCGTCGGGCGCGAGCGGAATTTCGGTCGAGGCGAGATCGCCAAGGCGCATTACCGGATTACGTCGCATGCGGAGCGTTCCTTCTAGCAAACGGAGCCGAACGGGCGGCTCCATCGGCGCTCAATACGACACAAGCATGGCGTCGGGATTGCTTTCGTCCGCAGTCCGCGGCTGAACTCCGAGGAAAGCAGCGGACCGGCGAACGACATTGCCAGCAACATAAGCAGCGTTCCAGGCTGCGAGCGCCGGCATGCCAGGCTTCTCCGGCCGCGGATCGTCGACCGAGATCATCAGCACATATTGCGGGTCGTCCATGGGGAAGACCGCGAGGAACGAATTCAGATAATGCCCTTCGACATAGCGGCCATTGGCGACCTTCTCGGCCGTGCCGGTCTTGCCGCCGACGACATAACCGGGGACGTCCGCATGGCGGCCGGAGCCCTTGACGCCGTTGAAGCGGAACAGCCAGCGCATCTCGTCGCTTGTCTTCTGCGAGACGACGCGTGTCGCCTGCGCCAGTGCGTTCTCGCGGGTCCGGGGGAAGAAGGTCGGCGGAAACAGATAACCGCCATTGACGAGCGCGCAGTCGGCCATCGCAGCCTGCATCGGCGTGACCGCGATGCCGTGACCGAACGCCACCGTCATCGTCGTCACATCGCTCCAGCGTTTGGGAATCTGCGGCGTCGCAACCTCCGGCAATTCGGTCTTCAACTTGGTCATCAGTCCGAAGCGGCGGATATATTCCTGCTGGGTCTCGCTGCCGATGACCATCGCCATCTTCGCGGTGCCGATATTCGAGGAGTACTGGAACACCTCGGGGACAGTCAGGAAACGCGCTTGCGGATGCGAATCGTGGATCGCCTGACGGCCGACACGGATCGGTGAACGCGCGTCGAAGCTGTCGGTCATCTTCACCTTGCCGCTGTCGAGCGCCATGGCAAAGGTGAAGCTCTTGAAGACGGAGCCGAGCTCATACGAGCCGGCCGTCAGCCGGTTGAGCCGGTCCGGCTTGTTGGCATCGACGGGATCGTTGGGATCGAAATCGGGCAGCGATGCGAGCGCGACGACTTCGCCGGTCTTGGCGTTGATCATGACGCCCATGGCCGCGGCCGACTGATATTTCTGCATCGCGCCTACCAGTTCATCGCGCAGGACATGCTGGACGCGCAGGTCGATCGACAGCTGAACCGGCTGCTGGCTGTTGGTCTTCATCGCGAAGCCGGCATTGTGCAGGTCGCTGAGCCCGCGCTCGTCCACCGTCCGCTCGAGTCCGGCGATGCCCTGGTTATCGATGTTCACAAGACCAACGATATGGGCCGCTGCCGGGCCCCCCGGATAGAAGCGCTTGTTCTCGGTGAGGAAGCCGACGCCGGGAATGCCGAGATCGTGGATCTGCGCCTGCTGGGTCGGCGTGATTTCGCGCTTGACCCAAACGAAGCCGGCCTTTGTCGACAGCTTCTTTCGAAGCGCCGTGGCATCGAGGTCCTGCAACACGCTGGTGATCAGCTCGGTCGCCTCGTCGGGATCGACGATCTTGTTCGGCTCGGCGAAGAGCGAAGCGGTCCGGATATCCGTGGCGAGAATTTCGCCGTTGCGATCGACGATATCAGGACGGGCCGTGGCGACCGCCGAGGCGGCACTGCCACGCGCCACGTCATCCGACGGATCGGTGAGGCCAAGCATGATGAGGCGCGTGCTGATGATCCCGTAGACGAGAACAAAGGCGAGGATCGCCAGCAATACGCGGTTGCGGGTCTGGTCCTGCTTCCGCTTGGCGATGACGGCAGCCGGTTCGCCGCGCGGTTCGGCGCCTGCGGGACGGGTGAATACATCCGGACGATCGGTCAGGGTCATCGTCATTCGAGATATCCCGTCTCAGGCTGGGCAGGGAGCGCACGGGCAGGCACTCTGGGCGTCGGCGGCGCAACGCGGCGCACCGGCGCCGGCGGCTTCACCACTTTCGGCCGCTGCGGCGCTTCGATGCTGCCCGTCTCCATCGAATCGGTCTTTGCGGCGGCTGACTTGCTGGCCGTCTCGGCGCTGCGCATGATCGCGTTCGGCACAGCGTCGGCGCCGGTATCCGTTGCGCCGGCCGGCCGCGCCGGCACGTCGGCGATCGTTGCGAGCTGGCGTACGTCGAGCGGCTTCAGTTCCAGATAGCTGTTGTAGCGCTCGACGAGCGACTGCAGCCGCGAAGGCTGGTCGAGCACGCCCCATTCGGCACGGAGCAGGTTGAGCTGCTGTTTCTCGTGGGCGATGCCGGCGCGCAATTCCATGACATGATCAGCGGCCCGGCCGGCGCTGTCCTTCATCGCATAGGTGATCACCGCCACCGCAATCATCAGGCCGACCCAGAAGAAGCTCCAGCCGCGCTTCATCACGCTCGCTCCGCCTTGAAGATTGGCAGCGACGGCACGCCCGCAGCTGTCGGATCGAAGGGACGCGCCGGCGCATCGGTACGGATGGCCGCGCGCAGCTTGGCCGAACGGGCGCGTGGGTTCATCGCGATCTCCGCGTCATCGGCAACAGACGGCCCTTTCGCGGCGAGGCGGAAGGTCGGCGAGGCGATGCTGCGCTCCGGCAGGTGGCGCGAACCGCCCGCCCGCTCCTCGCTGCGTTCGCCGAGAAACCGCTTGACGATGCGATCCTCGAGCGAATGGAACGAGACGACCACGAGACGTCCGCCGGGCTTCAAAATCCGCTCTGCCGCCGCGAGCGCCTCGCCGAGCTCGTCGAGTTCCTCGTTCACATAGATGCGCAGCGCCTGGAAGCTGCGTGTCGCCGGATGGATCGTGTCGCTGTGCTTGCGACCGACGACGCGTTCGATGAGACCGGCGAGCTGCGCGGTCGAGACGAACGGCGTCGCAACACGGTCTTCGGCGATGGCGCGGGCAACAGCGCCTGCGCGCCGCTCCTCTCCGAGCACGGTGAGGATGCGCGCCAGCTCACGCGGCGGCATGGTGTTGACGATGTCGGCGGCGCTCGGACCGGACCGCGCCATGCGCATGTCGAGCGGCCCATCGAAGCGGAACGAGAACCCGCGCTCGGCCTCGTCAATCTGCATCGAGGACACGCCGATATCGAGCACCACGCCATCGACCGAGGCAAGCCCGGCATCGTTAGCGATGGTGTCGAGCGCGCTGAACCGGCCTTCGACCAGCCTCAGCCGGCCGGCGGCTTCGGCAACCAGCCCCGACCCGCCGGCGATCGCGGTCGGATCGCGGTCGATCGCCACGACATTGGCGCCGGCACCGAGCAAGGCCCGCGTGTAGCCGCCGAGGCCGAACGTGCCGTCGATGAAGGTTTCGCCCGGCTGCGGCGCCAGCGCCGCGATGACGGGGTCGAGCATGACGGGAATATGGCGCGGCGCAGCGCCTGACGGGCCGCTCATTCCGCACCCCCCGCCTCGCGCCGGCCGCCCAGCCGACGGCGCAGTTCGCGCACCCGGTTCTTGGCTTCCGCGCGATAGGCCAGGAACCGCTCCGGCTCCCAGATCTGGAATTTGTACCCCTGCCCGACGAAGGTCACCGTGTCGCCGATGCCGGCATGCGCCTTGATGGCTTCCGGCAGCGCGACGCGCCCCTCCGGATCGACCCGCAGGATCTCGCTCTCGCCGATCAGCGTGGTGGAGAGCAGTTCGTGGTCCTCCGAGAACGGCTCGAACAGCGCCAGCATGGCGCGGATCTGCTCCCGGAGCCGATTGCCCCCCGCATCCACGGCGTTCTGATCCAGCGTCGGACAACAATAGAGCCCCTCGAACCCGTCACGCATCAGCACGGAACGGAACGGCGCCGGAATCGACACCCGTCCCTTCGAATCCAGCCGGTTGGTGAAGGTGGAAACGAACTCGTCCATTGCCCCTCTGACCGCTCCGGATGCGACACGCGACGTCCCGTTCCGCGGCCCGCTGCCGAGCACGGATTAAAACCCACGGACGCGAACTGGAAACGCTCGCCCGGGACGCGAATGGGACCGAAAGCACGGCTCTGAAAGCCGAAGGCGGACCCTTCGTACCGGGACGATTTGGGATACCATGGGAGAACATGGGCGTCAATGGAATCGAGCTCCACGACCAAGGTGCGGCCGTGGAAAACCTTGAAGTCGTTAAGCTTAATTTTTCGTTGCAAATGCTTGGCCCGCCTGCATTTCGGCGCGAGCCGATGCGAGGTCGCATTCGAAGCGTGGCCGGTGGACAACTCGGGCTGGGCTGCGAGGGATGCGGCGAGGCGGCAGGCAACGGGCGGTGGGGGCGCGACCCATGGCGATGCCCGGCGACATCTCTGCAGCGCGCGCACCTTCCGCCGGGAAGGGAACGGCGCGGAAGCGTTTGTCTTGGGGCGGAAGGCAGCGCCAGCTGGCCTATAAGCCGGGTTCTGTAAGGCGGTGGCGAACCACCGCGTGACGACCATTCATCTTGGACGTCCGTTGCCGGACGCCTCACGCAACCAACCCGGGCGGCGGGTCGGGAAACAGACTGGGCTTGCGCCCGTGCCGCCCCTATTCGGTCTTGCTCCCGGTGGGGTTTGCCATGCCGTTCCCATTGCTGGGCCCGCGGTGGGCTCTTACCCCACCCTTTCACCCTTACCCGGACTGCCTCTTCAGGCTGCCGGGCGGTCTGCTCTCTGTGGCACTTTCCCTGGGGTCGCCCCCGCCGGACGTTATCCGGCACCGTGTCTCCATGGAGCCCGGACTTTCCTCTCCTGCGACCTTTCGATCTTGCAGGAGCGGCCGTCCAGCCAGCTGGCACGGCCAGCACCTATGGGGGATGGAGCGGCGGGTCAACCCCGCGCCGCGAAGGCTCGCCGAGCGGCGGGCTCAGTTCATTGCAATGAGCTGGCGAACCTTGCCGCAATAAGCGAGCGGCCCGCGGCTCATGCGCTTCGCGCCGTGGCCGCCATTATATTTGAGGATCGTGCCGCAGAGATCGCCGTCGGCGAGCTTCCGGGCCTCGCCGAGATACATCATGCCGTAGCGGATATTGGTGGCCGGCTCATAGAGCTGCTTGGCCGAGCCGCGATAGCCCATCGTCCGCGCTGTGCCGAGCTTCACCTGCATCAGGCCGATTTCGCCAGCCCGGCCGCGCATCTTCGGATTGTAGTTGCTCTCCACCGTCACGACAGCATGAGCGAGCGAAAGCGGCACGTTATTGGCGCTGGCATAGCTGGCGATGAGCTGGTCGAAGCGGCCATCATTGCGATCAGCGGCCGCGATGCGGACGGAATTGGAAGGAAGAAGCCGGGCTGATCCGGCGAAAGCGACGGAAGGTGCAGTCGCGACAGTGGCAAGGGAAAGAGCCGCGGCGAGACCAGTTACGCAGAACGTCTTCATACGGGAGGAGCACTCACATCGTTGACAATGCCCGCCCAATCGCGGCGGAACCGTCCCAAAATGAGGCAGCGAGACGTCACCGAGGTGGCCGAGATCACGAATCCGTGATCGACGGAACCATCAACGACCCAGCGGCGACGCCGATACCTGCATGCCGGGCGGCGCCAGCGCGCGGTACAGTTTGTGCAGCGTCGCGATGGTCGAGGCGTCCGCAATTCCGTCGACCTGCTCGGGCCGGAAATGCCGCTGGAAGGCCGTGATTACCTGTTCGGTGCCGTCGTCGAACTCGCCGGTCACGTCGATCCCATAGCCATAAAGCATCAGGATCGCCTGCAGGGCGCCGACGGACGCGCCGAGGTCGCCACGTCCGAGCGAACGGCCGCCCGAGAGCGGTTCGGGTGCGACATGATGGCCGACGCCGGCAGCGGCCAGCCTCGCCCACGGAAACTTCTCGCCCGGATCGCGCTTGCGCGCCGGCGCAACATCAGAATGGGCGAGGACGTTTTCCGGCTTAATCCTGTTGCGCACGACAATGTCGCGACCGAGCCGGATCACCGCCTCGATCTGCATGTCCGGAAAGTCGGGGTAGCCGTGGTCGTGGCCGGCATTCGCGATCTCGATGCCGATCGAGCGTGAATTGATGTCGGTCTCGCCATGCCAGGATGAGACACCTGCATGCCAGGCACGATCTGCCTCGGAAACGAGTTGCGTGATCGCGCCGTCCTCCGCCACGACATAGTGGCACGACACCTGCGACACCGGATCGCAAAGCCACGCGATCGCCGCCTCGGCGGTCGCCATGTCTGTATAGTGCAGGATCAGCAGGTCGGTCCGGGTGCCCTCGGCCCGCACGCCGAAATTGGGCGACGGCCGCCAGATGGCGGCCGGGTCGCTACATCCGATCATGCAAAGGCCCGTTCCTGCCGGATCCGGTCATAGGCGCCGTTGAGCGCGGCGAGCTTTGCCGTCGCGATGGCGATGAACTCGGCCGGAACGCCCCGCGCCATCAGCTTATCGGGATGGGTTTCCGCGACGATCCGGCGATAGTGACGCTTGACGTCCTCATTGGTCGCGGCGCGATCGATGCCGAGGATCAGATACGGATCGCCCTCCTCCGGCACGACATGGCGGCTGCTGATGCGCGCGAAGGCGGGTTCGGACAAGCCGAACACGCGGGCAACTCGGACGATGAATTCGAGCTCGGCCTCGTGCACCATGCCGTCGGCCTTGGCGATGTGGAACAGGCCGTCGACGATATCTTCGAAGATCTCCGCGCCCTCGGCGAACAGGCCCGATATCTTGCGCGCATAGGCCTCGAAGCCGGCGACGTCCTGCTTGGCGAGGTTGAACAGCCGCGCGACATTGCGCCGTTCGCCCTCAGGAATTTCAAAGAGCTGCTTGAACGCCGTGACCTCGTCGCCCGTAACGACGCCATCCGCCTTCGCCATTTTGGCCGACAGCGCGATCATCGAAATCGAGAAAGCGGCATGACGCCGCTCGGCCGAGGTGCCGAAGGTCGAACGGACGGCCTCGACGACATGGTCGATGAGGACGCAGGAACCGGGAATCCGGTGGATGATTTCGCCGAGGCGGCGCCAGATGCTCATGGCGCCGCAACATAAGCCATCGAACGCGCCGATGCGAGACCACCCGACACGAGTAAGTTCGTAACGGTCCGACTTGCAGCGGCGGCCGCGCGCGTGGTTCTTGGACAGGGTATCCGGCAGCGTGAACGAGGGCGGCAATGACGGCGGGGACGGCAGGTAGCTGGGATTTCTGGATCGATCGCGGCGGCACGTTCACCGATATCGTCGGACGGCGGCCGGATGGCAGCATCATCGCGCACAAGCTGCTGTCGGAAAATCCCGGCGCCTATCCTGATGCGGCCATTCAGGGCATTCGCGATCTGCTCGGTCTCAAGCCCGGCCTTCCGATTCCCGCCGGCCTCGTCGGCGCCGTCAAGATGGGCACCACCGTCGCCACGAACGCGCTGCTTGAGCGCAAGGGCGATCGCACGCTCCTGTTGATCACGCGCGGATTCCGGGATGCGCTGCAGATCGGCTATCAGGCCAGGCCCGACATCTTCACCAAGAAGATCGTCAAGCCCGAACTGCTCTATGAGCGCGTGGCGGAGATCACCGAGCGCTTGCGGGTCGATGGTACCGTCGAGGCCGTGCCGGATACGACCGAGATCGAGGTCGCACTGGCGGCCGCCCATGCCGACGGTATCCGCGCGGTGGCGATCGTCTTCATGCATGCCTGGCGCTATCCGGAGCATGAGCAGATCGCCGCCCGCATCGCCCGCGCCTCCGGATTCACACAGGTGTCCGTCTCCCACGAGGTGTCGCCGCTGATGAAGCTGGTCGGCCGCGGCGACACCACGGTCGTCGACGCCTATCTCTCACCGATCCTGCGCCGCTATGTCGATCAAGTCGCCGGCGCGCTATCGGAAGGCGCCGCGACGGATGCGCCGACCACGCGCCTGATGTTCATGATGTCGTCGGGCGGCCTGACAGCGGCCGAGCTCTTCCAGGGCAAGGACGCCATCCTCTCCGGCCCGGCCGGCGGGGTCGTCGCCGCGGTGGAAACCGCCGCCGAGGCGGGATTCGCGCAGGTGATCGGTTTCGACATGGGCGGCACCTCGACCGACGTGTCGCATTACGACGGCGAACTGGAGCGCTCCTTCGAGACCGAGGTGGCCGGGGTGCGCATGCGCGCGCCGATGATGCGCATCCATACCGTCGCGGCCGGCGGCGGCTCGATCCTGCATTACGACGCTGGGCGCTTCCGCGTCGGTCCGGATTCCGCCGGCGCCAATCCCGGCCCCGCCTGTTATCGGCGCGGCGGACCGCTCGCCGTCACCGACGCCAATGTCATGACGGGCAAGCTCCGTCCCGACTATTTCCCGCAGATTTTCGGTCCAGGGCGCGACCAGCCCCTCGACGCGGCGATCGTGCGCGAGAAATTCGAGGCGCTTGCGGCGGAAATCGGCGACGGGCGCACGCCGGAGGAGATCGCCGACGGCTTCCTGCACATCGCCGTCGAGAACATGGCCAACGCCATCAAGAAGATATCCGTCCAGCGCGGCCACGACGTCACGGGCTATGTGCTCAATTGCTTCGGCGGCGCCGGCGGCCAGCACGCCTGCATGGTCGCCGACAGCCTCGGCATGACGACCGTCCTCATCCATCCGTTCTCCGGCATCCTGTCAGCCTATGGCATGGGCCTCGCCGACATCCGGTCCCATCGCAGCCGCGCGCTGGTCAAGCACTTGGACGGCGCGGCGGAATCGGAACTTCAAACACTTGAATCAACACTTGAAGACGAGGTTGTCGGCGAACTTTCAAATCAGGGCGTAAGCCTCGACGCCATTTCGGTTTTTGCCCGCGCGCATCTTCGCTATGACGGCACCGATACGCCGATCCCGATCGAGGTAATGTGGAAGGAGGCAGCCGGACCTGCCACCTGGATCGGCCGCGCCGACATCGTTGCGGCGTTCGAGGCGGCACACCGGCGGCAGTTCGGCTTCGTCTTCGAAGGCAAGGCCATCGTCGTCGAGAGCATCGAGGTCGAGGCGGTCGGCGGCGGCACGCGGATTGCCGAGCCGCTGGAAGAAGCGGCGGCCTCACATCCCGAGCCGGTCGAGACGACGATCATCCACTCCGCCGGCAGGAATCACGAGGCTGGCATCTACCGCCGCGCCGATCTGCCGCGCGGCGCGATCATCGCTGGCCCCGCGCTGCTGATCGAGCCGCATCAGACCATCGTCGTCGAGCCGGGCTGGCAGGCGGCGATCACCGGGCACGGCCATGTCGTCTTGACCCGCATTGCCGCGCTGGAGCGGCGCCGGGCGATTGGCACGGAGGCTGACCCGGTGATGCTAGAGGTGTTCAACAACCTCTTCATGTCGATCGCCGAGCAGATGGGCGTGACGCTGCAGAACACCGCCTATTCGGTCAACATCAAGGAGCGGCTTGACTTCTCCTGTGCGGTGTTCGACAGCGCCGGCCGCCTCGTCGCCAATGCGCCGCATATGCCGGTTCATCTCGGCTCGATGGACCGCTCGGTGGAGACCATCATCGCGCAGAACCAGGGGACCATGCACCCGGGCGACGTCTACGCGCTCAACGCCCCCTATAATGGCGGCACGCATCTTCCCGACATCACTGTGGTGACGCCTGTATTCGCGGATGACGGCGAAACGATCCTCTTCTTCGTCGCAAGCCGAGGCCATCACGCCGATGTCGGCGGCTCGGCCCCGGGCTCCATGACGCCGCTGGCCGCCACAGTCGACGAGGAAGGCGTGCTGATCGACAATCTGAAGCTTGTCGATCGCGGCCATTTCCGCGAGGCGGAACTGGTCGAGCTGCTCACGACACACCCCTACCCCGTTCGCAACGTCGTGCAGAACGTCGCCGACCTCAAGGCGCAGATCGCGGCCAACGAAAAGGGCGTGCAGGAACTTGCCAGGATGGTCGGCCATTTCGGCCTCGACACGGTCACTGCCTATATGGGTCATGTGCAGGACAACGCCGCCGAGAGCGTGCGGCGCGTACTCGGCGCGTTGAAGGATTCGGAATTCACCGTCGAGACCGACCAGGGCGCGGTGATCAAGGTGAAGATCACCGTCGATCGCGACAAGCGCGAGGCGACCGTCGACTTCACCGGAACCAGCCCGCAACAGCCGACCAATTTCAACGCGCCAGAGCCGGTGACCCGCGCCTCCGTGCTCTATGCCTTCCGCGTGATGGTCGAGAGCAATATCCCCATGAACGCCGGCTGTCTCAGGCCGATCAACATCATCATCCCCGAAGGCTCGATGCTCGCGCCGCGCTATCCGGCCGCCGTCGTCGCCGGCAATGTCGAGACCAGCCAGCACGTCACCAATGCGCTGTTCGGCGCGCTCGGCGCCCTCTCCTCCTCGCAGGGCTCGATGAACAACCTGACCTTCGGCAACGACACCTATCAGTATTACGAGACGCTCTGCTCCGGCGCGCCGGCCGGTGTCTTGAACGACGGCAGCGGGTTCGACGGGACGGACGGCGTCCATGTCCACATGACCAATTCCCGCCTCACCGACCCGGAAGTACTCGAGTTCCGCTTCCCGGTCCTGCTCGAGGATTTCCACATTCGTCAAGGATCCGGCGGGCGCGGCCATTGGTCGGCCGGTGGCGGCACGCGCCGCACGCTGCGCTTCCTTGAGGAAATGCAGCTCGCGATCCTCTCCTCGCACCGTCAGGTTCATCCGCATGGTTTGTTCGGCGGAGAACCCGGCCAGCTCGGCAAGACCGAAGTGCGCCGACAGGACGGCACGATCGAGACGCTCAAAGGCTGCGATCAGACCGTGCTCAAGCCGGGCGAGGCCGTCATCGTCACGACCCCGACCGGCGGGGGATATGGCGCCGCCAAATGATGGCGAGAGTAACGCGCGGCCGGGCTCTGGCTCCGCGGCGAAGCCTACCAGCCGGCGACGACCACCTTGCCAATCATACGTCCGCCTTCGACGAGCGCATGCGCTTGCCGGAGCGTCGCCGCATTGATGGGACTGAGCGTGCGCGTCAGCGTCGTGCGGATCTTGCCCTCATCGACCAGATCGGCAACGGCATCGAGAATGGCGTGCTGGCGTTCGATATCGCGCGTTGCGAAGCGCGAGCGGGTAAACATCAATTCAAGATGCAGCCCGACCGATTTCTGAAACAGCGTCCCGAATTCGGTTGGCCCGAACCCATCCGCGCCCTCGATCACGCCGACATGACCTTCGGGAGCGACCAGTTCAGCGGCCGCGGCAGCATGCTGCCTGGTGCCGCCGAAAAGGAGCACGATATCGACGGCAGGATGCCCAAGCGCGACGAGTTGCGGCGCAAGGGGTTTGCTGTGGTCGATGACGTGATGAGCGCCGAGCCCCCTCGCCCATTCAACTGATTCCGGACGTGACGCCGTCGCGATCACGGTCAAACCGGTCAGTTGCCGAGCAAGCTGGATGGCGATCGATCCGACACCCCCGGCACCCGAAACGATCAGCAACGAGCGTGTATCGGTTGTTGTTCCGGGGACGACGCCGATCCGATCGAACAACAGTTCCCACGCTGTGACTGCCGTCAGGGGCAGCGCGGCGGCGCTGGCAAAGTCCAGGCTCTCTGGCTTGCGGCCGACAATCCGTTCATCGACCGCGTGGAACTCGGCGTTCGAGCCGGGCCGCATGATGGAGCCGGCGTAAAACACGGTATCGCCAGGTTTGAACAAGCGTGCCTCGCTGCCTGTTGCCACCACCGTGCCGGACGCGTCGAAGCCCAAGAGCCGAGGCCCGCCCACGGGATCGCCACCCTTTCGCACCTTGCAATCGACAGGGTTCACCGAGACCGCTTCGATCTTGACGATCAGGTCGCGCGGATCGGGCTCAGGCCGATCGCAGGTGATCTCGATGAACGCTTCCGGATCTTCGGCGGGAAGAGACTTGGCATAAGCAATGGCGCGCATGGGGATCTCCGCTGGCATGGTCGGTATGGCCGGGAATGACGAGCATTGGACGGTCGGCGTCCCCTGCCACATAGCGAACAATGGCTGCGCTTCAACGCGATGCGAAAGGCTCCCTGCGCGGATCTAGCCAACGAGGCGCAGTTCAGCCGCCAGCCGAGTGAATTCTGCTTCGCCGAGTGAGGGCCGCACCACGCCATCGAATAAAGCTGAAAAGACAGCGGCCGGCATGCCGGCGCGCATGTCGCCGAGCATTTCCATGCGCTTGCCGTGGTTCATCGACGGCATCGTCAGCCGCAGCGGTCCCATCATGGTCTCGGGGTCGCCAAGAACACCGCGTCCCGTCAGTTGGCGTAGGAAAGCGGAATGCTCGCCGGCGGCAGGCGAACGCTGCCCGTCGAGACCGGCGGTTCGGGCGCCGGCGATGTGACGATCGCATCGGGGCTCGCTGCGGTTGCATCCGGTGCACCGAGATTGTCGTCCCAGCGATAGGTGAAGGAGCGCTGCTCCATGGTCGCGGGCGCCGTCTGCTCAGGCGGCAGGCTGACCATCGGCACGTTCGGATCCATCGTGGGCGGCGGCATCTCGAGCTTCGGCCGGCAATAGCGCGACGTGCCCGCGGCGTTGTGATGCGCGAGGTCGATGTGAATGTGATCCTCATGCAGCCGGTTGGAGCCCGGCCCGAGCACGGTCGTGAAATAATCGCAGGCCGAAATCAGGGTCTGGCGCAGGAACGCCTGCGTGACCGGATCGCCATTCCGCCAGTCGCTCTTGACGCGGATCGTGCGTCCGTCGGCCAAGCGGAAACCGGCCACGTCGAAGGCATTGGCGAAGGCATGTTCCGAGAGCTTGTCGCCATGCCGATTGTTGCGCGAGCGGCACGAATAGGTGCCCATGGTGAGGATCTCGGTGACAGGCATGCCGAAGCGCTGTTGCGCGGCCGGCTGCACGGCATTTCGCAGCCACTTCTCCATCGTGTAGGTCATCATGCAGCCGAGCACGACTTCGGAGCCGCCGACGGAAACGACGCCCTGCTCGAAGGCATTGACGCGCAGCGGCTTCTCGATGCCGCAGGAGCCCCTGCCGTCGATTTCACGGGCCGGTTCCTGGAAATAGGACGGCACCACGAGCTTCTGCTGGAAGCAGGCCCGCTCCGTCTGATCGCGCCAGGCTTCGCGCTCGTCAAAGAAGTTGAGCGCGCATCCCGCCAGCGAGATGAGGGCAAGCACCGACCCGATACGCAACGCAACGCCACTCGACATACCCCGACAATGCGAGCGAACGCCTTAATGAAGGGTCAACCAATCGGACGATCCCTCGCCATTCCTGGATCTAGTATACTTGATGTGCTGACCGGCCCAATCGTTGTGCCTCGATGAACACCGCTGATGCTGCCGTTTCGCGAGCCACATTGCCCAAAGGACAAGCAAATCCTGAGATATCTTTCAGCACAACGGATACTTGATGGCGGAAATCCGGTATACTAGAAATGATGTCGAGCACATGATGATCGGGAATTGAGAATGCAGCGCGGCATCGGCGCATCATCGGCGGGTCGTGGCGGCCGGGTGTATACGGTGCTGCAACAGGCCATCGTCGATCAGGCGCTGCCGCCGGGAACCAGGCTGCCGGAAGACAGCATCGGCGCGCAATTTGGCGTCAGCCGCACCATTGTACGCGCTGCGTTGCAGCGCCTCGCCGCCGACGGTCTCGTCGAGATGAAGGTGAAGCGGACGGCAACGGTTGCCCGGCCGAGTCTTGAGGAAGCGCGCGCCGTTTTCGAGGTGCGACGATGCCTGGAGCGCGAGGTGGCGCGGCTCGTTGCCGAAAAGTGGAATGACGGCTTCGCCGCGCGTCTTGCGGCGCATATCGCCGAGGAACAGCAGGCTGCCGACGGTGGCGACAGCAAGGCGACGGTGCGGCTCGCCGCCGAGTTTCACGTCAAGCTGGCCGGAATGAGCGGTAACCCGCTGCTCGTTCGCTACGTGACTGAAGTCGTTTCGCGCTGTTCGCTGATCCTTTCCGTGTTCGGTCGGCCGCATCAGTCGGAATGCGCGATCGGGGAGCATCGCACCATCCTCGAGGCGCTCGCGGCCGGTGATGCGGCGCGTGCGGCAGCGGCGATGGACCACCATGTCGCGCTGGTCGAGCGGCGCGGGGTCGGCGGCGAGACAGCGGCCGAACCCGACATCGGCGAGATCCTGGCGCGCTACCTGCCGCTCGCCGCAGTGGCGGACGCCTGAAGCGCGCGCATTGACCTTCCGGCGGACCGGGAACGACCCGCCGGCCTCTTCAGCCGACGCGCCGCAGAAGCGCGCGGCCGATGATCCAGACCACCATCCATGACGCCAAGCCAGAGACACAAGGCCAGAGACCAGAGGGACTTGCCATGACCACTGTTTCGAGACGAACCCTGCTCAAGAGCGCGGCCATCGGCGCGCTCGGACTCTCCGCTTCTACCCTGCCCTTTCGGGCCAAAGCCGCCGACAAGCTGACGATCGGCTTGATCTATGTCGGACCGCGCGATGACTTCGGCTGGAACCAGGCCCATGCCGTCGGCGCGCAGGCGCTGAGATCCATTCCCGGCGTCACGGTGGTCGAGGAGGAGAACGTCCCCGAGACCGACGCCGTCTCGAAGACGATGGAATCGATGATCGAGCTCGACGGCGCGAGCCTCCTGTTCCCGACATCGTTCGGCTATTTCGATCCCTTCATGATCGAGGCGGCCAAGAAATATCCCGATGTCGAATTCCGTCACCCGACCTCGCTCTGGGATCCTAAAAAGCACCCGATGAATCTCGGCGGCTATTTCTGCTATCTCGACCAGGGCCATTACGTGAATGGTATTGCCGCTGGCCTTTCGACCAAGACGAACAAGATCGGCTATATCGCCGCAAAGCCGATTGCGCTCGTCCTGCGCAATGTCAACGCGTTCACGACCGGCGTTCGCAAGGTCAATCCGAACGCTGAAGTCCGGCTGATCATCACCGGCGAGTGGTCGCTGCCGGTGCGCGAGGCAGAAGCCGCCAACGCGCTCGCCGATGCTGGCTGCGATGTCATCGCCTGCCATGTCGACAGCCCGAAGGTGATCGTGGAGACCGCGGAAAAGCGCGGCGTCATGAGCTGCGGCCACAACGCGGACCAGTCCTCGCTGGCTCCGAAGGGCTTCATCACGGGCGCCGAGCTGAAATGGGGCACCGTCTACACCGCCTATGCCAATCTGCTGACCAAGGGCGAGAAGCTGCCGAACGAGAATTATGGCGGCTATGACCGAGACATGGTGGCGAGCACCGCCTTCGGCCCCGGCGCAAGCGAGCCGGCGCGGGCAGCCGCGCTGGCTGCGATCGAGGAACTCAAGGCCGGCAAACCCTATTTCATCGGCCCGATCAAATCGAACACCGGTAAGCTGATCAGCGAGCAGACGATCGAGCTCTATGATCCGAGCCTCTGGGGCACCGACTATCTCATCGAGGGCGTCATCGGCTCCATCACCTGATTTTCGCTGCGCCCACAAGGCGAAAAAGCATGGCCGGGCTTGTCCCGGCCATGCTCGTCTTTTCGGTCAGGCAGTCGTGGATTCGGACTCTGATCGACATGAAGCGACGTACGGCCGCCACGAGGGCTGCGTGAACTGCAGCCGGCCTCAGGCCTTCTTCTGCAGCGCCTTCACGCTGCCGAGCGTCTCGCGGGCTTCAGCCTCGGTGAGTTCGTCATAGGCCGCCTCGACGGCCAGCGTCTCCGACAGCGGATGGCCGAAACGGCGGCCTCGGATGCGCGCGATCACCGAGAATGTCGCCGGCGGCACCGACGCGGCGCGGCAGAGCACGGCGAGCAACGAGGGATCTGGCCGCGCGATCAGGCGGCTGACGAGTTCCGGCGGCAGTCCCGCATGCGCGGCAAGCAGCATGGCGACTTCCAGCATCCGATCGCTGGAGGCAATTGCGGCGATGGCTGCCGCAACCGGCGAAGCCGGCGCGGTTAAGGGCTGCGACATAGCTTTCGGCCACGGGATGACAGCGCCCAGCGGCTCGCCAAGCCGGCGGCGCTCGGCGCCATGGCCAACCGGAAACGCGAGGATCTCGGCCGGCGGCCGGACATCGGCGGCGCTGCCCGCGCCACATGAGGCGACGATGCGGGCAAGACATTGCGGCGACAACCGCGCCGAACGGTTGGCAGCGACCGCCCGGCAAAGACGTGCGCCACCGAGCGCAACGAGCGCATCCGACATGCGTTCGGAAAGCGGCACGCGGGCTGCGATCGCGAGCAGCCCGTCCTCGTCGACGCGTCGGGCAAGATCGACAAGGTCATCGTCGCTGAGCGCGACGGCGCCCCGCAACATGGCGTCGCCGATCACCCCGCCAAATGCGGCAAACTCCAGCACCAGCGCATGCGGGGCGGTTGCAAGCTCGGCGAGACGCGTGGCGACACCGGCCTGCTGCGGGGCAGGAAGCTCTGGCAGCAATTGCCGCACGATATCCGCGAACAGCGGGCCCAACGATGCCTCTGCGCGCGCGCCGGCGGCACGATAGAGATCGATGATCGCGGCAAGGAGCTCGGCGCGCCGCGCCGGGGCGCGGTCGTGAGCCAGCCGCGTTAAATGCTCCAACATGATCGCCTCGGAAGCCAATTCATCATGGCCCGAAGTCTCGCATCCAACTCATAAGGAACGATTGCGCGATCCAGTAAACTTCCGCGGTGATTTTCGATGATTCGTGGCGACATCGAGGCAGGCACCTCGAGCCGTATCAGGCGCTTCTGGCAAATTCGTTTCGTCCCTTTGGCGTTTTTCGAAATGAAAACATCGCGAAATGGCTTAGGAGGACGCCAGGGCCCCTTGTCCGAACGGAGGGATGAGTTAATCTTTATGGCGGTTTGGAGACACGGAAAGAGAGACCCGGGAGATGTCCATGAGCCTCGTACGTCCGATCCAGTTCGTCGCCGTCAGCGCCGCGTTCCTGTTCATCGCGGCCATCGTCATCGGAGCGCTTTGACGCTGGTGACGGCCGCGCCATAGCCGACGGTCATTTTCCCGAGTATCGCGCCTGAAGCTGCCAGATTCGACGAAGCGCAGCTACACGCCGACGAACGCCCTCATCAACGCCACGGCCGCCATGCCGGCAAAGGCGGCGAGGATATCGTTGCGGCGCCACAGAAACACAGCGATCGTCGCGGCAAAGCCTGCATATTCCGCCGGACCGCCATGGGCTGCGATCGGCGCGAGAATCGAGCCCATGATCGCGAGCGGCAGCGCCTTCAGCCATGTCTCGACCCGCGGCGTCACCGCAACAAACCGCATCAGGAAGAAGCCGGACACGCGCGTCAGATAGGCGGCGACCGTCATCGCAAAGATGATGATCACAAGGCCCGACGTGGTCGATGGATCGACGTTCATGCCTTGGCCTTTGCGGGCAGGAACGCCGATGTCAGGCTGCCAGCGAGTCCGCCGGCCAGCACGTGCCAGGAGCCACCGACGAAGCGATCAAAGACGAGTGCAACGGCTGCACCGATGGCGAAAGGCAGAAGATCGCCCCGCCCCTTCCAGAAGCCGCAGGCAAGCGAGAGGAAGAAGGCCGGCAGGAAGAAATCGAGCCCCAGCCGGCGCGGATCGCCAAGCAGAGGGCCGAAGCCCGCCCCGGCGACGGTGCCCGCAATCCAGCCGATCATGAAGGCGGTGCCCATGCCGACGAAGACGGCGATGTCATGCCGTCCCGCATCGCGCTCGCGCATGCCCGCCGCCCAGTTCGCATCGACCATCAGAAAGAGCGAGGCATAGGCGATCAAGGGCGGCAGGCCGCGCATCCAGGGTTGGATCGCCGCGCCGAACAGGACATAACGCGCGTTCATCGCGATGACGGACACCACCACCGCAACGAGGAGGTCCGGTGCGCCCCATGAGTGCAAGGCGAGAAGCTGCGCCGTCCCCGCGAACACGAACAGGCTCATCGCGGCCGCGCCGGTGACCGAAAGCCCGACCCCGTCGGCCAGCACGCCGAAGACGGCCCCGAAGGCGATCATGCCCGGCAACAGGCCGATGCCTTCGAAAAAGCCGCGGGAAAATCCATCCCGCGAAAAGTATGGCGACACAGTCTACTCCGCCGCCTCGACCCGAACGGGATCATAGTTAAGGATCGGCGCGAGCCAACGCTCCGCTTCAGAAACCGTCCAGCCTTTGCGCGCGGCATAATCCGCCACCTGATCCGCCTCAACCCGGCCGACGCCGAAATAGAAGCTCTCGGGATGGCTGAAATAGAGGCCTGAGACGGACGAGCCGGGCCACATGGCGTAGCTTTCGGTGAGCGTGATCCCGGCGGTCGCCTCCACATCGAGCAGATCGAACAGCGTCCGCTTCTCGGTATGGTCAGGCTGCGCCGGATAGCCGGGTGCGGGGCGGATGCCGGCATAGGTCTCACGGATCAATTCGGCGGGCTCCAGCGTCTCGTCAGGCGCGTAAGCCCAAAACTCGCGTCGCACGCGCTGATGCATGCGCTCGGCAAAGGCTTCGGCAAGACGATCGGTCAGGGCCTGGCTGAGGATCTTGGAATAATCGTCATTGGCGCGGGCGAAGCGCTCCGCGACGGCTTCCTCGCCTATGCCGGCCGTGACCGCGAAGCCGCCGACATAATCGGCAACGCCGGATCCGGCCGGCGCGACGAAATCGGCGAGCGCAACGTGACGGCGCTTGTCGGTCGAGCGTGCGATCTGCTGGCGCAGCGTGAAGAGCCGCGCGGCCTCGGCGGTGCGGGTCTCATCAGCATAGAGCGCAATATCATCCCCTACGGCATTGGCCGGCCAGAAGCCGATCACGCCATTGGCGCTGATCCACTTCTCGTCGACCATCTTGGCCAGCATCGCCCGCGCATCGTCGTAAAGCGACTGCGCGGCGGCGCCGACCTTCTCGTCCTCGAGGATCTGAGGGTATGTGCCCTTCATTTCCCAGGTGGCGAAGAAAGGCGTCCAGTCGATATAGGGCACGAGTTCGGCGATCGGATAATCGCGGAAGAGCCTCGGGCCGAGAAAGCTCGGCCGCACTGGGCGATAGGTCGACCAGTCGAGCTTGAGGGCATCCGCCCGCGCCGTCGCGAGCGTAATCCGGCGCTTCGCGTCCTGCCCGCGCTGATGCGCTTCGGCGATACGGGCATATTCGGTCTGGATGTCCGAGACATAGCTCGTCTTGTCGCGGCCGAGCATGCTGGAGGCGACACCGACGGCGCGGCTCGCGTCGAGCACATGCACCGCCTGCCCGCGCGCATAATTCGGATGAATCTTTACGGCGGTATGCACGCGAGACGTGGTGGCTCCACCGATCAGCAGCGGCACGTCGAAGCCCTCGCGCTCCATTTCGGACGCGACATGGCACATCTCGTCGAGCGAGGGCGTGATCAGACCGGAAAGGCCGATGACGTCAACATTCTGCTCCTTTGCAACGGCGAGGATCTTGGCAGCCGGGACCATCACGCCGAGATCGATGACCTCGAAATTATTGCACTGGAGCACGACGCCGACGATATTCTTGCCGATGTCGTGCACATCGCCCTTGACGGTGGCGAGCAAGATCTTGCCGGCGGACGACGTGCCCGTCGTGCCGAGCCGGCGCTTCTCCTCCTCCATGAACGGCATCAGATAGGCGACAGCCTGCTTCATGACGCGCGCCGACTTGACCACCTGCGGCAGGAACATCTTGCCGGCGCCGAAGAGATCGCCGACGACATTCATGCCGGCCATCAGCGGACCCTCGATCACGTCGAGTGGCCGCGTCGAGCGCGCGCGCGCCTCCTCCGTATCGATCTCGATGAAATCGGTGAGGCCCGATACCAGCGCGTGTTCGAGGCGCTTGTCGACCGGCCATTCGCGCCAGGAGAGGTCGGCTTCCTTCTTCTGCGACGCGCCGCCCTTGAAGCGCTCGGCGATCTCGAGCATCCGCTCGGTCGAGTCCTTGCGCCGGTTGAGGACGACGTCCTCGCAGCGCTCGCGCAGTTCCGGATCGATGTCGTCATAGACAGGCAGCGCGCCGGCATTGACGATGCCCATGTCCATGCCAGCGGCGATGGCATGATAGAGGAACACCGAATGCATCGCGGCGCGGACGGACTCGTTGCCGCGGAACGAGAAGGAAAGGTTCGAGACGCCGCCCGAGACATGCGCATGCGGCAGGTTCTGCCGGATCCAGCGCGTCGCCTCGATGAAATCGACGCCGTAATTGTCATGTTCCTCGATGCCCGTGGCGATCGCGAACACATTGGGATCGAAAACGATATCCTCGGGCGGGTAGCCGATCTCCTCGGTCAGGATGCGATAGGCCCGGGCGCAGATCTCGGTCTTGCGCTGGAAGGTGTCCGCCTGGCCTTTCTCGTCGAACGCCATCACGACGACGGCGGCGCCGTAGCGGCGCAGCTTCTTCGCCTGCTCGCGGAAGGGCTCCTCGCCCTCCTTCATCGAGATCGAGTTGACGATTGGCTTGCCCTGGACGCATTTCAGCCCCGCCTCGATCACCGACCATTTCGACGAATCGATCATGACCGGGACGCGGGCGATATCCGGCTCGGCGGCAAGCAGGTTGAGGAAGGTGACCATGGCGAACTCGGAATCGAGCAGGCCTTCGTCCATGTTGATGTCGAGGATCTGCGCGCCATTGGCGACCTGCTCGCGCGCGACATCGAGCGCGGCGTTGTAGTCGCCAGCGGTGATCAGCTTGCGAAAGCGCGCCGATCCCGTGACGTTGGTGCGCTCGCCGATATTGATGAAGGACGCCGTGGCGGTGGTCATTGGATCATCCCGGGGGTTGCGGCCGTCATCTCTTGAATTGGGTCTATTCTATACGGGCTTCACGCCGCCGAAACATCCCATCCGAACGCCGACGCGTCTCAGGCGGCGCTGACGAAGGGCTCGAGGCCCGACAGGCGCAGTTGCGGCGCAATGTCGGGCATGGTGCGCGGGGCGACACCTTTCACCGCGCCGGCGATCGCCCTGATATGATCGGGCGTCGTGCCGCAGCAGCCGCCCACGACATTGACGAGGCCGGAGCGGGCGAATTCGCCAACCAGCTTCGCCATCGCCTCGGGGCTCTCGTCATATTCACCGAACTCGTTCGGCAGGCCGGCATTCGGATAGGCACAGACGAAGGTATCAGCGACACGGCCGATCTCGTCGATATGCGCGCGCATCTCGCGGGCACCGAGCGCGCAGTTGAGGCCGATCGAGAATGGCTCGGCGTGGCGCAGCGAATACCAGAAGGCGGTCGGGGTCTGGCCCGATAGCGTCCGGCCCGAGAGATCGGTGATCGTGCCGGAGATCATGATCGGCAGCTTGATGCCCTTTTCCTCGAACACGTCCTCGACGGCGGCCACCGCCGCCTTGGCGTTCAGCGTGTCGAAGATCGTCTCGATCAGGATGAGGTCGGCGCCGCCATCGACGAGCCCGCGCGCCGCCTCGGCGTAAGCCGTGCGGAGATCATCGAAGGTAACGGCGCGGAAGCCCGGATTGTTGACGTCCGGCGATATCGAGGCGGTGCGGTTGGTCGGCCCGATCGCGCCGGCGACATAGCGCGGAATGCCGGTTTCCTTTGCGACGGCATCGGCGGCGCGGCGTGCTACGCGCGCGCCTTCGAGATTGAGCTCATAGGCGAGCGCTTCCATGCCGTAATCGGCCTGGGCGATCGAGGTCGACGAGAACGTATTGGTCTCGACGATGTCGGCACCGGCCTCGAAATATTGCCGATGTATCGCCTCGACCGCATCCGGCATGGTCAGGATCAGCAGGTCGTTGTTGCCCTTCAGATCCCGTGGCCAGTCCTTGAACCGCTCGCCGCGAAAATCCGCCTCCGTGAGCTTGAGGCGCTGGATCATGGTGCCCATCGCGCCGTCAAGCACGAGAATGCGCTTCTGCGCAGCGGCAGCGAGCTCCGGATTGCCGAGGTCTGTCGCGTGGCTCATCGGTCGTGATCCTTTTCGCGTCTGAATATCACCGGTCGTGTCACGCCGCCGCGGCATCCGGCGCGGCTGGCTTAACCGGCCGCATGCCGAGAAGATGGCAAATCGCGTAGACGAGATCAGCGCGGTTCATCGTGTAGAAATGGAAATCCGAAACACCGCGATCAACCAGATCGAGCACCTGTTCGGAGCAGACAGCCGCAGCCACGAGTTGCCGCGTCGCCGCGTCATCCTCAAGCCCCTCGAAGCGCGCGGCGAACCAGTCCGGCACGCTCGCGCCAGCCTTCTCGGCGAATTTCGCGGTCTGCGAAAAATTCAGGACCGGCACGATGCCCGGTACGATCGGGATCGAGATGCCAGCGGCGGCGACGCGGTCGAGGAAGGCCGAATAGAGATCGTTGTCGAAGAAGAATTGCGTGATGGCCCGGCTCGCGCCGGCATCGACCTTCCGCTTCAAATTGTCGATCTCGATCGACCAGTCCGGGCTCTCCGGATGACGCTCGGCATAAGCGGAGACGGAGACCTCGATCTCGGGATGGCGCGATCGGATCGCTCCGACAAGATCGGCCGCGCGGTCATAGCCGCCGGGATGCGGCCGATAGGCCGTACCGATTCCCTCCACCGGGTCGCCGCGCAGCGCCACGATGTGGCGCACGCCCGCCTCGGCATAGCTGTCAACGACCGCATCGACCTCGGCCCGCGTCGCGCCGACACAGGTCAGATGCGCAGCCGGCTTCAATGCGGTCTCGGACAGGATGCGCGCGACAGTGGCATGGGTGCGCTCGCGGGTCGATCCACCTGCGCCATAGGTGACCGACACGAAGTCCGGCGCCAGCGGCGCCAGCCGCTCGACCGAACGCCACAGTGTCTCCTCCATCGCCTCGGTCTTCGGCGGGAAGAATTCGAACGACACCCTGAGGTCGCTCAGGCTCTTGCCCGTGCGGCTCGCGCGCGCGGCTGCATCTGTCATCATGCGGTCTCCAGCCCCCGATCGGCTCCGGCAATGTTGAAACGCGGATCGCGCAGCAGCCAGAGCGTCACCGTCAATTTGTCAGCCCCAGCGCCTGCGCCGAGGTCAAGCACCTTGTCCATTTCAAGCCCAAGCTGCCGTGTCCAGCCCAGCATCATCTCATGCGAGAAACCGAGCCGGCGATGGGCATGCTTTTCGCGCAGGAATTCGAGGTTATGCGGCGCAAAGTCGACGATCAGCAGCCGCCCGCCTGGACGCAGCACACGCGCTGCTTCGGCGAGCGCCTCGGCTGGATCGTCGAGATAGTGCAGCACCTGATGGATCGCAACGAGATCGAAGCTGTCTCGCGGCATCGGCAGCTTCATGATCTCGCCGAGGCGAACCTGTGCATGCGACAGCCCGATCTTGTCGAGATTGGCGCGCGCGACAGCGAGCATCGCCGTGGACGCGTCAATGCCGATCCCCGTGCGATAGAGGCCGGAAAAGAGTTCCAGCAACCGTCCCGTCCCGGTGCCGAGATCAAGAAAGCGGTCGACCGGACGGTCGCCGAGCAGCGAGACCATCGCCGTCTCCACGGCCGCATCCGGCAGATGCAGCGAGCGGATCTGGTCCCAGGCGGCGGCGTTCCGCGCGAAATAGCGCAGTGCCTCGGCGGCATGCTCGCGCTTGACATTGGCAAGCCACTCGCGGTCACGCAGCAGGGCCGGATCATCGGCATCGCAAAGCGCGACGAGATCATCGGCAAGCCGGCGCTCTGCCCCACCTTCGGCAACCCGGTAGTAGACCCAGGCGCCTTCGGGATAGCGCGTGATGAGATTGGCATCGGCGAGCAGTTTCAGATGCCGCGAGATGCGCGGTTGCGACTGGCCGAGGATCGAGGTGAGATCCTTGACCGTCAGCTCGCTCTCGCTGAGCAGCGCCAGGATACGCAGACGCGTCGACTCGCCCGCCGCCTTCAGCGCGGTCACGAGCGTTTCCGAATCCAGCGTCTGCAAGGCACCCGTCACGCGTTACATCTCCGTCGGCGAGCCGGATGCGATCCGGCATTGCCAACAAGATATAAAGATATCTTTATATGAGTAAAGGCCTTGAAGGCGCGCGCGCGGCGATTTCGATTTTCAGGTGCCGACGTCTCGGCTTGGTTACCGAGCTAGGCCGCGAGGGAAGACTGCTCCATCTGCCGATTGCGCGCTGCGGCGATCACTTTCGCGAGGCGGCGCGTCCCCGCTGCGTTGGGGTGAACTCCATCGACATAGAAAGCTGGTGTCCATTCAGGATCAGCGCCGATGTCGATGATCACGGCCTCCGGGCCGAGGATCTCGGAAATCGAAGCGCCGAAAGACAGCAGCGCCGTTTGTGCCAGACCGCGATCCTCCGTCTCCGCCTTGTGTGGATAAAGCGCCACGACGAAACGCGCCGTTGTCGCGGCAGCAAGCGCCGCCAGCATCGGCTGCCAGTCGCGATGGGCGACCTTGAATTCGGTCGACGGCTTGAACAGCCGGGTCTTCCTGGCGAGCTTGTAGGCGACCAGATAGACCGCCGAGGCATGGCGGAATCGCGGATGGTTGGCCTCGGAGCCCCAGGAATTCGCGCCCTTGAAGTCGCCCGAGTTCAGCACGAGCACGATCTCGCGTGCTGACGCGACCAGATCCGGCGTTGTCTCGAGAAATGCGAGCGCGTTCTGCAGGGACCAGCCGGGCGATGCGATCGGCCAAACGGCGGCGCCTGTCAGAGCGCCGAGCACAGGCCCGAGACGGTCGGCTTGCCGCATCTTGAGTTGCCCGAAGACGATGCTGTCGCCGACCAGGACAAGGCCGTCCGGCGCAGCAGCATCAAAAGGATCCGCTACGCCCATCCCTCGGTCGTTGAAACACCAGTCGTAGCGACGACGAAAACGCCCGCTCTGGGTCGGCTTCGGCATGTGGCCGAAGCTCTTGTCGACATTGAACAGCGGGACATCGGAGACCCGGCTCCATCTGGCCGCAACCTCCACAACGAGGACGCCAAACAGCAAAACAGCCACCACGACGAGCAGCGCAACACCCATAGCCAGCTCCACACCCAAAAAGTGTATATCAAACCGGCTATCACTTTAGCGCGTAATACAACCTTTGATGCAATCAGAATTTTCATGCGTCTATTGAGTTGCATATCTCCTTCCACGCCTTAGCCCAAGGACGTATGCCGGCCCAGCGCCTGCTGGATGGCGAGATCGCAGCCTCCCTCCAGAATCGAGCTGACAGGACAGACGAAAAAGGCCCCCACGCTTGCGCGTGGAGGCCTTTTGGAGAAGCGAACGCGGGTGGCCCCGCGCTCTGTCCGGACTATTCGGCGGCGACAGCCAATCCGTCCGTCGGCAGACCGAGCGCCTTGCCGACGCCGATGCCATAGTCGGGATCGGCGCGGTAGAAGTGCACCAATTGCCGGTTGATAATCTCGACCGGAACCGTCTGCATCGCCGCGGCGACATTACCGAAAAGCTGCTCCTTCTGCGCGTCCGACATCAGGCGGAACAGATTGCCAGCCTGAGTGTAGTCGTCGTTGCCGACCCGGTGATTGTAGCGGTCGGCGTCGCCGTTGATTTTCAGCGGCGGCTCACGGAAGCGCTCGTCCTGCTTCGGGCCGGAGAAGGAATTCGGCTCGTAATAGGCATCCGCCGGCGCACCCGGGGGGAAGAAGCGCATCTGCCCGTCCTTGTGATAGTTATGGACCGGAACCTTCGGATGGTTGACCGGCAGCGCCTCGTAATGCGTACCGAGGCGATAACGGTGGGCGTCCGCATAAGAGAAGATGCGCGCCTGCAGCATCTTGTCCGGCGAGAAGCCAATGCCTGGCACGATATTAGACGGCGAGAACGCCGCCTGCTCGATCTCCGCGAAGTAATTATCCGCGTTGCGATTGAGCTCCATGATGCCGACATCGATGAGCGGATAGTCGCCATGCGGCCACACCTTGGTGAGGTCGAAGGGATTATAGCTCGTCTTGTCGGCGTCGGACTCGGGCATGATCTGCACGGCAAAGCGCCAGCGCGGGAATTCGCCGCGCTCGATCGAGCCGAAGAGGTCCTCCTGCGTCGACTCGCGCGTCTGGCCGACGACGCCTGCCGCTTCGCCATTGGTCCAGTTCTTGATGCCCTGCAGCGACTTGAAGTGGAACTTGACCCAGAAGCGCTCGTTCGCGGCGTTGATGAACGAGAAGGTATGCGAGCCGAAGCCATGCATGTGGCGCACGTTCTGCGGCAGGCCGCGATCCGAGAACAGGATCGTCACCTGATGCAGGCTCTCCGGCGAGAGCGACCAGAAGTCCCACATCGCCGTCGGCGAGCGGAGATTGCTCTTCGGATGACGCTTCTGCGTGTGAATGAAATCGGGGAACTTCAGCGGATCGCGGACGAAGAACACCGGCGTATTGTTGCCGACGAGATCCCAGTTGCCCTCTTCGGTGTAGAACTTGACCGCAAAGCCGCGCACGTCGCGCTCGGCGTCGGCAGCGCCTGTCTCGCCGGCGACGGTCGAGAATCGGGCGATCAGATCGGTCTTCTTGCCTACCTCGCCGAAGATCTTCGCCTTCGTGTAGGGCGTGATGTCGTGGGTGACCGTCAGCGTGCCATGCGCACCCCAACCCTTGGCGTGCACAACGCGCTCGGGAATGCGCTCGCGATTCTGGTGTGCCAGCTTCTCGACAAGCTGCCAGTCCTGCATCAGCAGCGGACCGCGCTCGCCGGCCGACAGTGAATTCTGATTGTCTGCGATCGGCGCGCCGGCCGTTGTCGTCAACGGATCGGGTGTCGTTTTTTCAGTCATGGCGCACTCCATTTCATCCGGAACGGCTCATCGCCGCCGTCATCATGGGCACACCATGCCACGCAGCTTGGATCGGTTCCAATCATATTGAATGGAGCGAGCGATAAGCTTAGCTTATCGCCGAGCCCTTCGTTCCGGCAGACACCATGATCACGCTTCGTCAGCTGCGCTATTTCGATGCCCTGTCGCGCCATCTTCATTTCGGGCGCGCCGCGGACGAATGCGGCATTTCGCAGCCCGCGCTCTCACAGCAGATCCAGGAAATGGAAGCGACGCTGTCGCTGCCGCTGATCGAGCGCGGCGCACGCCGCCTCGCCCTGACGCCAAAAGGCGAGGAAATCGCCCGGCGCGCGACACGCATTCTGGGCGACGTCCGCGACCTGACCGATTTCGCCAGCCAGGGCGGCGACGTGCTTTCCGGCACGCTGAAGCTCGGCGTCATCCCTTCTGTAGCGCCCTATGTGCTGCCGAAAGTGCTCCCGCTGGTGCATGAGGCCTATCCTGGGCTCGAACTGCATCTCCGCGAGACGCGCACGGATCAGTTGAAGCAGGAACTGGTGCAGGGGCGGCTCGATGTGCTGTTGATGGCGCTGCCATCAGGCGACGCCAATCTCGAAAGCCGGCCGCTCTTCGTCGATCGCTTCCTACTCGCCCGCCGCGCCGGCGCGGATGACGACGCCGCGGCGCCCGCTAGCCCGGATGCCATCCCGCCGGATCGCCTGCTTCTGCTCGAGGAGGGCCACTGCCTGCGCGATCAGGCCCTGACCTATTGCCGGATCCAGAAGTCCGAATTGCAGGCGAGCTTCGGCTCTGCGAGCCTTGCGACGATCATGCAGATGGTTGCCAACGGCTATGGCGTCACGCTGCTGCCGGAAATCTGCGTCGACGTCGAGGCAAGGGACCGGCGCATCGCCCTCTCCCGTTTTGCCGAGCCAGAGCCGCAGCGCGAGATCGGCCTCGTCTGGCGCCGATCATCGCCGCGCCGCAGCGATTTCGAAGCGCTGGGCGATCTGGTGCTGGCCGCGATGAAGATCGGCCAGCCGGCCTCGCCGGCGCTGGCGGATGCCTGAGCGCTACCGCTTCACCGCGACCAGAAAGAGGCGCGGAAAGCGCAGGAGCACGCTGCCGTCGGAAAGCGGCGGATAGGCAGCCGAAATGCGTGCGAGATAGTCGGCGAGGAACGCCTCTCGGAGGTTCGGCGGCAAGGCGTCGAGATAGGGCCGAAGCCCTGTTCCCTTGACCCATTCGACGATCGCGGCGGGGCCAGAGAGCTTGTGCTGGTAGACCGTATGCCAGAGATCGAGCCGTGCGGACTTGGCGCCAAGCCGCTCGAAATAGGCGCGCGGATCGGGCAGCGGCGGCCGGCGGATCACCCGGCCGGCAAACACCTCCGCGAACGGACCACTATGGGCCGACGCGTCCATCGCGAGATGGCTGGGCTCGCCGAGATTATCGGGCATCTGAACGGCGAGAACGCCGCCGGGCGTGATCGCATTCATCAGCCGGTCCAGCACCGCGAGATGATCGGGTATCCACTGGAAGACAGCGTTGGCAAAGAGAAGATCGACCGGGGATTCCGGCATCCAGGTTCCGATGTCTGCCGCCACGAACCGGCATTGCGGCAGCCGGCCGCGCGCGGCAGCCAGCATGTCGGCGTCGGAATCGAGCCCCGTCACCTCGGCCCCTTCGAACCGCTCGACCAGCAGTTCCGTCGAATTGCCCGGCCCGCAGCCGAGATCGACGACCGTCCGCGGCGCCGAGAGCGGCACCTGCGCCAGGAGATCACGCGCCGGACGCGTCCGCTCGTCCTCGAATTTCAGATATTGCTCCGCTGACCAGGCCACAGTGTCTCCTTTCGCCGTTTCGGGCTGAGTAGCCACCCCGTTCGACCCAATGATGACGCCTACGTTCAACCATGACAGGTGGCTCAGGGATATAGCCGCTGAGCGGGAACGCGCACAGACACCGCCTCGCCGACGCTGATCAGCCCCGGCTTTTCGACCCAGCCGACAAGGCCGCGCAGATGCTTCGCGGCCCTCGGGAAGAGCAGCGTCAAGTCCTCGCGGCCGGGAACATGACGCGCGATGGCCGCGCCGGCCGACCGGCAGGGGGCGTTCTGGCCATCGATCGCAATCGTTGCCCCGCCTGCGAACAACAACCGGCTGCGCGCCGGCAGCCACGAAAGCGCCTCAAGTCCGCCGAGAACGAGGTTGGCGCCGATCCATTCCGGCTGAAGCGCGTCAATGCCCATGGCAGACGCTGCTTCAGCGAGTTCATCGCGCGCCACGATCGAAACCTGGCGCTCGTTGCGCATTTCCGTGCCGCGCGGATACCAGGGCTCGCGACCGCCACTTTTTCGCGTCTTGCCGGCGTGGCGATCACCGGCGATCCCGTCGAAGTCGAGGGTGAGTGTCTCGGTTGTACGCGTCTCGAAGCCAGGCCCGTCGGCAAGATAGACGGCTTCAACAACCGCCTTGATCGTCTTCGCCGGTATGATCATTCCGCTCATCTTACCTCTGAAACCGATCATCGATCATAGCCGTATCTTGTGATGACGGTCACAGACTAGAGCGCCTCGGCAAGGCACCATGCAGCATGAAAAAGGCGCCTGCCACCCCGAGGCGCCAGCGCGGCAGAGCCAACGCCAAGTCGTGAGGGCCGATCCCTCGCTGGCCTGCCCGTCAACCGAAAAGATGCCGCGCTGTCACGGGCGCGGCCGACGAGACCTTCGGCCTTTCAGGGCTGAAGAAGGACGGACGGTTCTGCCCCTGCCCCTAAGACCCAGGCAGAACCGTCCGTCGATCAATTGCGCGACAGCCGGCGCGAGACCTGAACCGGCCGGGCCGGTGGGGCGGCGGGCGATGCGCGGCGTCGCCGTGCATCGCCCGATGAAACGCAGCTCAGCGCGTCAGGCGCTTGTACTTGATGCGCTTCGGCATGACCGAATCGGGGCCGAGGCGACGCTTCTTGTCTTCCTCATAGTCCGCGAAATTGCCCTCGAACCACTCGACATGGCTGTCGCCCTCGAAAGCGAGGATGTGCGTCGCGAGACGGTCAAGGAACATGCGATCGTGGCTGATGATCACGGCGCAGCCCGCGAAATCCTCCAGCGCCTCTTCAAGCGCGGCGAGGGTCTCGGTGTCGAGGTCGTTCGTCGGCTCGTCGAGCAGGATGACGTTGTTGGCGTCCTTCAGCAGCTTGGCGAGGTGGACGCGGTTGCGCTGACCACCAGAGAGCGTTCCAACCTTCTGCTGCTGGTCGCCGCCCTTGAAGTTGAAGGCGCCCGCATAAGCGCGTGTGTTCACTTCCTTCTTGCCGAGATAGAAAACTTCAGCGCCGCCGGAGATTTCTTCCCATACCGTCTTGTTCGAGGCGAGATCGTCACGGCCCTGGTTGACGTAGCCGAGATGCACCGTATCGCCGAGCGAGATCGAGCCCGCATCCGGCTTTTCCTCGCCCGTGATCATCTTGAACAAGGTGGACTTGCCGGCGCCGTTCGGGCCGATCACGCCGACAATGCCGCCGGGCGGCAGCTTGAACGACAGATTGTCGATCAACAGGCGGTCGCCATAGGACTTCGACAGATTCTCGACCTCGATGACCTTGTCGCCGAGACGCTCGCCGACCGGGATGACGATCTGCGCGGTCTGCAGCGTCTTACCCTCGGCGCGCTCGACCAGCTCGTCATAGGCCTTGATGCGCGCCTTCGACTTTGACTGGCGGGCCTTCGGGGACTGCTGGATCCACAGGCGCTCGCGCTCGATCGCCTTCATGTGGGTCATGTCCTCGCGACCCTCCTGCTCCATGCGCTTGGCCTTCTTCTCCAGATAGGCGGAGTAGTTGCCCTCGTAGGGGATCGAACGGCCGCGATCGAGTTCGAGGATCCAGCCGGTCACGTTGTCCAGAAAGTAGCGATCGTGGGTGACGATCAGGATTGCGCCGGGATAGTCACGCAGATGCCCTTCGAGCCAATTGATCGATTCGGCATCGAGATGGTTCGTCGGTTCGTCGAGCAGCAGCAGGTCGGGCTGTTCGAGCAGCAGGCGGCAAAGCGCGATGCGGCGTTTTTCACCACCCGACAGGCTTTCGACCGAGGCGTCGCTTGGCGGGCAGCGGAGCGCATCCATCGCCATCTCAACCTGGCTTTCCAGGTCCCAGAGGTTCTGCGCGTCGATGATGTCCTGGAGCTTCGCGCCCTCCTCCGCCGTTTCGTCGGAGTAGTTCATCATCAGTTCGTTGTAGCGGTCGACGATCGCCTTCTTCTTGGCGACGCCTTCCATCACATTCTCGAACACCGTCTTGGTCGGGTCGATCTTCGGCTCCTGGGCGAGATAGCCAACCGTTGCGCCGTTCGCGACCCATGCCTCGCCGGTATAGTCCTTGTCGAGGCCGGCCATGATCTTCAGCAGCGTCGACTTACCCGAGCCGTTGGGGCCGAGCACGCCGATCTTGGCGTCCGGGTAGAAGGAGAGGTGGACGTTTTCGAGGACCTTCTTGCCGCCCATATAGGACTTGGTCAGGCCCTGCATGAAATAGATGAACTGCCGCGCCATGGAATGCTCCGGATGCCCGCTCGCCGGTGAGGGGCAGGATGTGGGGATTGGGTTGGCGTTCTTCTAGTCGATGCCTTGCTGCGGAGCAACGCAAACGGCGCCGCACCGGCTGCAATGCGTGCTCACCGCGCGCGGGCGATCAGGCTCTTCAGCTCGAAAGCCTCGTCGGCGACCGTGGCGGGATCAGGCGAGATGCCCATTGCCAGCAGCCGGCGGCCGAGCATGTGATCGCTGGCGCGATTGACCGAATCGATCGCGACTAGCGCTTCGCCGCGATAGTGAAACACCGAGAAGCTGCCATCCTCGGCGCGGCCGCGCGTCACGCTGCGATCGGCATCGTTGGAGAGCCCGACCATCTGCAGCTTGTACTCGCCTTGGTCCGACCAGAACCACGGCACGGCGCCGTAGGGCTCGGGCTTTCCCATCAGTGTGGCGCTCGCCGTCTTGGCCTGGTCGACGGCATTCTGCACGCTTTCAAGCCGCACGGGCCGGCCGAGCGCCCAATGGTGAAACGACACGGCATCGCCCGCCGCGACAATGCGCGGATCAGATGTCCGCATCGCTTCATCGACGATGACGCCATTGCCGACATCGAGCCCCGCTTCCGCGGCGAGCTCGATATTCGGCACCACGCCGACCCCGACGATGACGGTGTCGGCGGCGATGCGCTCGCCAGCCAGCGTCTCGACCGCCACGGCAACACCGTTCTCGCCGACGATCGAGGCAACCGGGGTCTCGAGATGCACCGTGGAGCCGAGGCCGCGATGCATCTCGAGGAAGAAGGACGAGATCTGCGGCGCGACCACCCGGCCCATCAGCCGCGGCGCCGCCTCGATGACGGTTACCGTCTTGCCCAGCAGCCGCGCGGTCGCAGCGAGTTCAAGCCCGATGAAGCCGCCGCCGACAACAACTACGTCGTTCGCCAGCGCGAAGCGGTTCCTGAGGCGCCGCGCATCTTCAGCCGTGCGCAGCATGAAGACATTGCCGAGATCGATGCCGGGCACCGGCGGAACGCGTACCCGGGCGCCCGTCGCCAGAACCAGACCGTCAAAGTCGAGATGGCCGTCGTCGAGCCTAACACGACCGGCCTCGCGCTCGATCGCCACGACTGTCCGGCCGAGTTCGAGATCGATGCCGTTCTTCTCGTAGAAGAGCGCCGGGCGCAGCTCCTGCAGATCCTCGTCCGGCGTCTTGATGAAGGCCTTGGAGAGGGGTGGCCGATGATAGGGGATCTCGGTTTCCGAGGAGATGAGCGCGAGGCGCCCGTCAAAGCCGTCGGCCCGAAGGCTCGCCGCCGCCTGTGCGCCGGCATGGCCGCCGCCGATAATGAGAATGGTCTTCATGCAAGATCGCCTCAGATTCGGCCGCGAGAGTGGCATCCTGAATAAGGCGAAGACAAGGGCGGGACCGGACTGGAGCCGGGGTCGCGAAGCGAGCCCCTCACCCCTACCCTCTCCCGTCCCGCGAGAGGGCCGGGGTGAGGGTCGTTCCAACGCCAGCAGCTGCGTCCCCAAGCGCCCCTCACAGCTTCACGCTTCGCCCCTCCCGCATGGAAAGATCGGCGGCGAGGACGATTTCGAGCGAGGTTACGGCGTCCCGCATGTGATCCGAGAGGTCGATATCCTCGCGAATGGCTTTGAGCACGAAGGCCTGCTCGCGGTCGCAGAGTCCCTGATGGCCGGGTTCGTCCTCGGTCGACACCATGTCGTCGGAGCGGGTGAAGCGACCGTCCGGACCGGTCTCGGCGTGGTGGACGCGGATCCGCGCCGTCTTCGAATGCGTGTCGATATCGTCCGATTTCGCACCCTCGTCCATGACGATCGAAACCGCGCCGCGCGGGCTCATCACGTCCTTCACGAAGAAGGCGGTCTCCGAGATCATCGGACCCCAGCCGGCCTCGTACCAGCCAACCGAGCCATCGTCGAAAATGACCTGCAGGTGGCCGTAATTGACCTGGTCCGGCGCGATCTCATCCGAAAGCCGCACGCCCATGCCACGCACCTCGACCGGACGGGCCCCGGTGATCAGGCACATGACGTCGACATAGTGCACGCCGCAATCGACCAGCGGCGATGTCGTCTTCATCAGCTGCTTGTGAATGTGCCAGGCATGGCCGGACGACTGCTGGTTCAGGTTCATCCGCATGACATAGGGCGGACCGAAGGATCGCGCCTTCTCGATGAAGAGCTGCCAGGAGGGATGGTGGCGCAGGATATAGCCGACCACGAGCTTGCGGCCGGTTCGCCTGGCGGTCTCGACGACACGCCTCGCCTCCTCGGCGGTCGGGGCCAGCGGCTTCTCGACGAACACATGCGTCCCCGCCTCCATCGCGGCGATCGCCAGCGGCGCGTGACTGTCGGAATAGGTGTTGATCGAGACGAGATCGGGCTTCAGCGCGAGGCCAGCCTCGAACGAATCGACCATCGGATAGGCCTTGAGCTCGTCTTTCAGCTCGACTGGCGAGCGGTTGTAGAGGCCGACAATCTCGAAGTCCGGTTCGGCATGATAGGCGAGCGCGTGGCTCTGGCCCATCTGCCCGAGGCCGGCGACAAAAACGCGGAGCGGCTTGGCGGTCATGGATCCTCACAACGAGACCGCGAAAACGCGTCTCTCCAGAAATGAAACGATATGGCCGCTTCGAATGCCGCCAAAGCGCGCCGTCGTCCTCCCGCCGGTCGCCAGCTCCATTCTGCAAAGATCCGGGCGTTCGTCACCCCCGATCACGACGCCTCTCGACGAGTGGCGTTATTTTGGTATTATCGCGCAAGTCGGCGCATGGCCGGCCTGAAGCGCATCATGACAGCAAGTCGACCCTTCTCTTCCGTTGCCGCCGACAATCACGACATGCCCTTTTTCGGGATGGCCTCGTCATGACCACGACGCTTTTCACGGCTGGCAGTCTGTCCGGCACTGATGACGGGCCGCTCTATCTCCGCCTTCAATCGATGATCCGCTCTGGCATCGCGGAAGGTCGCCTGCGGCCGAACGATGCCCTGCCGGCCGAGCGGGATCTCGCCGCCCATCTCGGCGTCTCGCGCGTCACCGTCCGCAAGGCCCTGCGCGGGCTGGTCGACGAAGGCGTGCTGCGGCAGCGCCATGGTTCGGGCACGTTTGTCTCGCGCGGCGCGGATCGCATCGAGCAGCCGCTCACCCGCCTCACCTCCTTCACCGAGGACATCCGCGCGACCGGCCGCGTACCGGGAACCCGTTGGCTCGATCGGTCGACCGGCCTGCCGAGCGGCGAGGAGGCGGCGATCCTCGGCTTGTCGCCGACGACGCGCGTGTCACGGCTCGTTCGCCTGCGCCTTGTCGACGGCGACCCGATCGCAATCGAGGCCGCCGTTGTTCCGGCCAACGCCATTTCCGACCCGATGCGAGTTGAAGCCTCTCTCTATGATGCACTGGCGGCCACAGGCATGCATCCCGTGCGCGCCGTGCAACGAATGACCGCCGTCTCGCTGGGCGGGGCCGAGGCTGCCCTACTCGGCGTCGCGCCTGGCGCCGCGGCCGTCGCCATCGAGCGCATCGCCTATCTGCCCGATGGCAGCGTGATCGAATTCACGCGCTCGCATTATCGCGGCGATGCCTGCGACTTCGTCGCCGAGCTGAGCCTCGCCTCGCAAGCTGACGGCTCTCAAGCCGGCCCGACAATGGAAGGATGAGACGATGAGCACCACCCTGATGCGCGCCGAAATCGACGAGGCACCGGCCGCCGTTCGCCGGATGCTGAGCGAATCCCGTGACGCCATCGCCGAGGCCGGCGCGCGCCTGAAGGCGCTCGACCCTAAGGTCATCGTCACCGTCGCCCGCGGCTCTTCCGACCATGCCGCAACCTTCTTCAAATATGCCTGCGAGATCACGGCCGGCACGCCCGTCGCCTCGCTCGGCCCGTCGATCGCCTCGATCTATGCGGCCCCACTGCGCCTTGCGGGCGCCGCTGCGCTCGCCGTCTCGCAGTCCGGCAAGAGCCCCGACATCCTTGCCCTGATGGATGCCGTGAAGGCCGCCGGCGCGACGACACTGTCGCTGGTCAATGTCGAGGACGCGCCGCTGGCGACAAAGGCCGATGTGTTCATTCCGCTCCGCGCAGGCCCCGAGCGCAGCGTCGCGGCCACGAAATCATTCATGACGGCGGTGGTCGGCGCGCTCGCCATTATCGCCGCCTGGCGCGACGATGCCGGGCTCAAGGCCGCTCTCGACCGGTTGCCGGAGACGCTCGAAAAGGCGCTGGAAACCGACTGGAGCCCTGCCTTCGACACGGTCGTCGTCGCCAAGTCGCTCTATACGCTCGGCCGAGGCCCCGGCTTCGCGATTGCGCTCGAGGCCGCGCTGAAGCTGAAAGAGACCGCCATCCTGCACGCGGAGGCCTATTCCGGCGCCGAACTGCAGCATGGCCCGGTGTCTCTGGTCGACGAGTTCTTCCCGCTCCTCGCCTTCATTCCCGATGATGCGGCGGCACCAAGCCTCGTGGCGATGGCCAATGCCCTCCATGCACGTGGCGCGCAGATCTTCACTGCGACCGCCGCCGATGTTGCCGGGCCGCGCCTCCCGATCGCGCCGACAGGTCATGCCCTGACCGATCCGATCTCGATCGGCCTCTCCTTCTATCGCTTCGTCGAGGCGGTGGCGGTCGCGCGCGGTTATAATCCTGATCAGCCGCGCCACCTGAAGAAGGTGACCGAGACCGTCTGAGGCGCGCCACCGACAGAGGAAGACAATCATGACAAGGCTGACGGCCTATAGCGGCGCCGAAGTCTTCGACGGGACACGCCGGCTCGGCGACGTCGCGGTGCTGGTCGAGAACGGTCATGTCGCCGGTCTTGCCGCGCCGGGACAGCTGCCCGAGCATGCCGAAAGGATCGAGCTCGGCGGCGGGCTGCTGTCGCCGGGGTTTGTCGATCTGCAGGTGAATGGCGGCGGCGGGGCGCTGCTGAACGATGCGGCGACCATCGAGGGGGTGCGCACGATCTGCGCCGCCCACGCCCGCTTCGGCACCACGGCGCTTCTGCCGACGCTGATCACGGACACATCCGAGGTCACCGACACTGCCATTGCAGCCGTGCGCGGGGCGATCGAGGCCGAGGTGCCCGGCTGTCTCGGCATGCATATCGAAGGACCGCATCTCTCGGTGGCCCGCAAGGGGGCGCATGACCCGAAGCTGATCCGGCCGATGGAGGAAGCCGATCTCGAGCGGCTGACCGCGACGGGCATCGACCATGTCATCACCACGGTGGCCGCCGAAACCGTGCCGCCCGCCCAGATCGCGCGCCTTGCCGCCGCCGGCCTGACGGTGTCGATTGGCCATAGCGATGCATCCTATGAGATGGCGCGTGCCGCCTTTTCGGCAGGTGCCCGTGGAGTCACGCATCTCTTCAACGCGATGAGCCAGCTCGGCCACCGCGCGCCCGGCCTTGTCGGCGCGGCGCTCGAAGCCGGCGATGTCTGGTGCGGATTGATCGCCGATGGCTTCCACGTCCATCCCGGCGCCATCGACACCGCCTTGCGGGCCAAGGCGGCGCCGGCGCGCGTCTATCTCGTCACCGATGCGATGTCGACCGTCGGCTCGAACCTCCCCTCGATCACGCTCAACGGACGCCTTATCACGCGCGGCGGCGGCAAGCTGACCCTTGACGACGGCACGCTCGCCGGGTCCGATCTCGATATGATTACCGCGCTCCGCTTCATGATCGACCAGGTCGGCATTCCGCGCGACGAGGCGCTGCGCATGGCCTCGCTCTATCCCGCAATGTTCCTCGGCATCGATCGCACGCATGGCCGCATCGCGCCCGGCGCACGCGCCGATTTCGTCCATCTCGCCCCGGACCTTGGCGTGCGCGGCGTCTATATCGGCGGCACGCGGCAGAGGTTTCCTGCGCTTGGCGAGGCAGCATGACGGCGACGGCCCTTCAGCAGGCGAGCAGCGTGCGGACGGCTGCGTTCGACATTGGCGGCAGCAAGATCGAGATCGCGCGGGTCGCGCCGGGCGGTGCGATCTCGTCGCGCGCGACGCGGCCGACGCCGCATACGGGATGGACTGATTTCGCGGACGCCGTCGCTTCGCTCGTCGATGCCTCAGGCGGCGCCGATCGGATCGGCATTTCGATCGCCGGCACCGTCGATCCCGCGACCGGCATCGCCAACGCCGCCAACATTTCCGCGATCACCGGCCACCGGATCGCCGAGGAACTGGCCGCGCATCTCGGCGTCCCCGTGACCGTCGGCAATGATGCCGATTGTTTCGCGCTTGCCGAGGCGCTCGTCGGCGCTGGACGCGGCTTGCCGATCGTCTTCGCCGCCATCTTCGGCACCGGCGTCGGCGGCGGCCTCGTCGTCAATGGCCGCCTCGTGCGCGGCGCGCATGGCGTCACCGGCGAATGGGGCCACGGGCCTGTGCTTGCGGACGCCGTCAGGGGGCGCGGCATTGCCCTCGTCGCCTGCGGCTGCGGCCAGCTTGGCTGCGTCGACACCTATGGATCGGCGCGCGGCATGGAGCGCATCCACGCCGCGCTCGCGGGAGAGCAGCTGAGCAGCCACGAGATTACGCGCGCCTGGCACGCGGGCGATGCCGCCGCCGCGGCAACCATCGACGTCTTCGTCGACTTGATCACCAACCCGCTCGCCATGATCGTCAACACGCTCGGCCCGTCGCTCATCCCCTGCGGCGGCGGCCTCTCCTCCGATGCCGAGCTCATCAGCCGTATCGACCAGTCGCTGCGGGGCAAGGTGCTGGCCCAATATCCGCATTCTCTGGTCGTTCCGGGGCTCACGCGTGGCGCCAGCGGCCTCATCGGTGCCGCTATGCTCGCGGCCGCGCCGGCGGACGAGGGATGACCGTCACGCTCGAAATCTGCGTCGACAGCGCCGAAGGATTGGCGGCTGCCATTGCCGGCGGCGCGGATCGGATCGAGCTTTGCAGCGCGCTGGCACTTGGCGGGCTGACGCCTTCACCGGGCCTGATCGCGCTCGCGGCCAAGGCACCCCGCCCTGTCTACGCGATGATCCGGCCACGCGAGGGCGATTTCGTCTTCTCGCCCGCCGATCTCGACCAGATGCGCCGCGATATCGACGCCGTCAGGGAGGCTGGCCTTGCGGGCGTCGTGCTGGGCGCTTCGGAACCGCGCGGCCGTCTCGACAGCGAGGCGCTCGGCCGTCTGACGGCCCATTCCGAAGGCCTCGGCACGACACTGCATCGCGCCTTCGACCTCGTACCGGACGCTGCCGAAGCGCTCGAAACGGTCGTCGAACTCGGCTTTGAGCGCATCCTGACGTCAGGTGGTGCAGCGAAGGCCGATCAGGCGCTCCCCGCCATCGCCGCGCTCGTCAAACAGGCAGACGGACGAATTTCAGTCATGCCGGGTTCGGGTGTGCGCCCGGAGAATGCCGCCATGATCCTTTCGGTGACTGGGGCCCATGAGGTTCATGCCTCCTGCCGGGCCCCCGGCCCCCTTGCC
>NZ_JAIUIE010000007.1 GCF_020165495.1 Mesorhizobium sp. BR1-1-16
GGCTCATTGAGCCGACGTCGATGGCCTGAAGCCGTCAGAGGCTGGGCACGATGACGGCCGTAACGGCCCAGTGGCCTTCGACCTTGCCGTAGCAGACGCTGACCGCCTGGAATCCGAGCGAAGCGTCATCCGAGGCATAGCCGGTCTTGCCCGAAGGCAGCGCAACCGAATACCAGCCGCCATCATCGGCCTCGTCTGTTCCATCCGCGGGAACGTCGACCGATCCCTCGATGAAGGGAACCACTGAATGGGCCGGCAGCGTCTCGATCACTGGCGACTTGGCGTCGGGCTTCTCGTGGAAATCCGTCTTGTCGGAGAGAATCCAGAGATTGCCCGGCGGCACATCCGCAGCCGTCGCCATCGCGAGCGCCTTGTCGCGATCGAAGATCGGCTCCGCCGGGGAGCACAGCCTGTCGCCAGCGATCTCGGATTTGCCCAGCGTCTGCGGCTCGATCGCTGTTCCGAACAGATCGATCACCATGCTGTCGAGATCGTCGCGTGTGTAGTCGACATCCGCGGCACCCATGAGGATCGCGGCCTCATCGAGCCGCTGGTCGCCGACATGCTTGTCGGGATTGGAAAGCGGGCTGGGCGTCGAGGCGTCGGGAAAGCCGACCGGCGGCGCATAGATCGCGAGGTCTTTGGCGACCTGCAGCTTCAGGAAAGCGGCATCGCCGCTATCGATCGCCTTCTGCAGCGAATCGACAAAGGCCTTGAGGTCGGCGTCGTCGGCGCCGGTCGTGTCATATGTCGCAACGACGGGTGCGTAAGGCTGGGCGGCAAGGGCGTGCGGGCCGACAAGCGCCGACGTCGCGGCAAGAAACAGCGCGAGAGTTCTTTTTTTCATGCAACGGGTCCGGGGAGGACGAGGCGGCCTGCCTCATCGAAGGAAACAAACGGGTTGAAGGCCACCTCCCAGAGATGGCCGTCGGGGTCGGCGAAATAGCCGGAATAGCCGCCCCAGAAAACCTTGGACGCCGGCTTGACGATCCGGGCGCCAAAGCGCTCGGCATGGGCGAGGGCGGCGTCGACCTCGGCCTCCGAACCGACATTGTGCGCCAGCGTCACGGCGCGGAAACCGTCGCCGGCTGGAGCCACCGTGGCGTCATCGGCAAGATGGTTGCGATCGAACAGCGCCAGCACCACGCCGGAAAGCTGGAAGAAGATGATCTGCTCCTGGCTCGCCGAAGAAGGCCGCCAGCCAAGTGCCTCGTAGAATGCCTTCGCTTTCGCGACATTGGCGACACCAAGCGTCACGATGCTCAACCGGGGAGAAAGTCCGCTTTCCGTCATTGTCCGCTTCCTCGTCGCACGATCCGGCCAGCACGATAGCCGATCGCCCGGTTGCTGGAACAGGTCATCTCCGGCCGGAAACAATGAGCCCCATCATCATGGCGGAATTCGGCCCGCGTCGATTTGCGGTAACATGATACCGCACTTGCCAGAACTATGATTTTTATGATGGTTTTGCCGCCGATGCCGTTTCGTCATGGTTGACGCGCTGCCTGCGAAACTGTAGACAACCCGCCGATCGACGGGCTCGTCCCGTTGCCTTCCCTTATGCCCCCGAGGGCACGAGAAACGAGTTCGATAATGAGCACCATTTCCACCAAGCCGGCGGATGTCGAGAAGAAGTGGATTCTGATCGACGCCGAAGGGCTGGTCGTCGGCCGGCTCGCCACCATCGTGGCGAACCGTCTCCGCGGCAAGCACAAGGCCAGCTTCACGCCGCATGTCGATGATGGCGACAACGTCATCATCATCAATGCCGAGAAGTGCGTCTTCACGGGCCGCAAGTACCAGGACAAGCGCTACTACTGGCACACCGGCTATATCGGCGGCATCAAGGAGCGCAGCCCGCGCCAGATCATCGAGGGGCGTTTCCCCGAGCGCGTGATCGAGAAGGCCGTCGAGCGCATGCTTCCCGAGGGCCCGCTTGGCCGTCGGCAGTTCAGCAACCTGCGCGTCTATGGCGGTTCTGCCCATCCGCACGAGGCTCAGCAGCCTGAAGTGCTCGATGTCGCCGCGCTCAATCCCAAGAACAAGAGGGTTGCCTGAACATGGCCGATCTTCAGTCGCTCCAGGACCTCGTCTCGACTTCGTCCGAGAACGCCGCCCCGGTCCATGTCCAGAAGCTGGACGCCCAGGGCCGCGCCTATGCCACCGGCAAGCGCAAGAACGCGATTGCCCGTGTCTGGATCCGTCCGGGCACCGGCAAGATCACCGTGAACACGCGTGAGTTCTCGGCTTATTTTGCACGCCCCGTGCTGCAGATGCTGGTTCGCCAGGCGATCGGCGTTGCCAATCGCAATGGCCAGTATGACATCGTCGCCACCGTTGCCGGCGGCGGTCTCTCCGGCCAGGCTGGCGCGCTGCGCCACGGTATCTCGAAGGCGCTCACCTATTACGAGCCCGAGCTGCGCGGCGTCCTCAAGAAGGGCGGCTTCCTGACCCGTGATAGCCGCGTTGTCGAGCGCAAGAAGTACGGCCGCGCCAAGGCGCGTCGCAGCTTCCAGTTCTCCAAGCGCTAAGCCGCGTCGTCAGACGTTTCGGAAAGGGCGCTTCGGGAAACCGGAGCGCCCTTTTTGCATGCGCCTGTCACACCCATTTGATAGGGCCGAGGCGGCGGCTTCATCCGCACAATCCCACGACGCGCTCAAGCGGAGACGATCATGTCAGCCAAGGTCTTCATCGACGGCGAAGCTGGAACCACCGGGCTGCAGATCCGCCAGCGCCTTGAGGGTCGGCCGGATATCGCGCTGCTGTCGATCGAAACCGAGCGTCGCAAGGAGACTGCGGCGCGGGCCGAGATGATGAACGCCGCCGACGCGGTGATCCTGTGCCTGCCGGACGATGCCGCGCGCGAGGCGGTGACGCTCGTCACCAACCCGCAGACGCGGATCATCGATGCTTCGACGGCCCATCGTGTCTTCCCCGGCTGGGCCTATGGCTTCGCCGAGTTGGCACCCGGACAGCGCGAGAAGATCGCAGGCGCGACTCGCATCGCCAATCCCGGCTGCTATGCGACCGGAGCCATCGCGCTCATCCGGCCGCTTGTCGATGCCGGTCTTCTCCCGGCGGACTGGCCGCTCTTTGTTAATGGGATTTCCGGCTATTCCGGCGGCGGCAAGGGCCTCATTGCCGAGTTCGAGCAGCAGAGCCCGCCGCCCGGTTCGCATGACGCCTTCCGGCCTTATGGTCTCAATCTCGCGCACAAGCACCTTCCCGAAGTCGTGCGCTATGGCGCGATCAAGGAGCCGCCGCTGTTCACGCCGGCGGTCGGCCGTTTCGCGCAGGGCATGATCATCGAACTGCCGCTGCATCTCGGCCGTCTTCCCGGCAAGCCTTCGGCCGTCGATCTCACCGCGGCTTACCAAGCTCATTACAAGGGCGAGCGCTTCATCGAAGTTCTGACCGCGGACGAGGCAGCCGAAGTTCAGAAGGCGCGGACCGGTGCAGCCGGCTTCCATGCTCTGATCGACCCGGAAGACCTCAACGGTACCAATCGGCTGCGCATCATGGCCTTCGACAATCCGGCGAACGGGCAGGGGATGGCATTGGCACTGCTGGATAATCTCGGCAAGGGCGCATCGGGCGCCGCCGTGCAGAACCTCAATCTTGCGCTCGGCCTCGACGAGGCAGCCGGGCTGTCCTGACCGCCCTTCGCGTCGGCTCCAATGATTTCGTTCCCAAAGCGCGGGAACGGGTCTAGCGTTTCCTCAGCCCGCGCCAACGGGCGAGAAAAAACGAGGGAGCAGGAAATGTCTGAGACGGTTCTTCTCCACCCGGCGATCGATGGTGGCATCGCCGCTGGGTCCGAAAGCTTTGCCGGCGGTACGCTCGCCTGCCTTTGCACGGAAAAGCCGGTCAAGGTGCGGATCGACGGGCAAGTGGTGCACAACCACGCTTGCGGCTGCACCAAATGCTGGAAGCCGTCGGGCGCGATCTTCGCCATCGTCGCTGTCGCCCCGACGGCGAATGTCCATGTCGTCGAGAATGGCGACAAGCTGGCGATCGTGGATCCGGACGCGCTGATCCTGCGGCATGCCTGCAAGGTCTGCGGCGCCCACATGCACGGGCCGGTCGAACGCGACCATGCCTTCAAGGGGCTCACCTTCGTCCACACTGAGCTCTCGCCCGACAAGGGGTGGCAGGCGCCGCAATTCGCGGCCTTTGTCTCCTCGGTGATCGAGGGCGGCGTTCCGCCAAGGTCGATGGACGGCATTCGTGCGCGCATTCGCGAAGTTGGCCTCGAACCGTATGACTGCCTGTCGCCGACGCTGATGGATGCGCTCGCGACCTTTACGGCAAAGAAAGCCGGCACCCTCAGGGAGTAGCTGCTACGGCCTCGTCGTCCGGCTCCTGCAACACAGTGCCGAACCGGCGCCGGTAATCAGCTGGCGCCAAGCCGGCAAGCCGCTGGAAGATACGGCGGAAGGCGGAGACGTCGCCATAGCCGACGTCCCATGCGATCTGCTCGATGCTCTTGCGGCTCGTCTCGAGCAATTCGCGCGCCTTGGCGACGCGGATATGCTGGGCATATTCCGTCGGACGCAGTCCGGTCGCCTTGTGGAAGCGACGCTGGAACGTCCGCTCACCGAGCCCGGCCCGCCCGGCGAGTGCCTCGATCGCGTGATCGCGCGCACCCGTTGCCTGCAGCCAGTTCTGGACCTTCAGGATCGCCTCGTCGCCATGATCGCGGCGCTGCACGAAACCGATGAAGGGCTGCTGCAGTCGGCCGGGCGGATCAGTGAGCAAGAATCGCGCGGTATCGAGCATGATCGAAGGCCCGAGCTGCTGCGCCACGAGCGTCAGGCCGAGATCGGTCCAGGCGAGAATGCCGCCGGCGGTGACGATGTCGCCATCGTCGATCACCATACGGTCGGCATCGACCCGCAGCTTCGGGTAGCGCTCGGCAAGTTCGGCGGCGAATGCCCAATGGGTGGTGACGTCGCGCCCGTCCAGGAGACCGGTATCGGCGGCAAGGAATGCGCCCGCGCAGACCGAGCACAGACGCGACCCCTTGCCATGTTGCGCCGTCAGCCAGGCCGCAAGCGCCTGCATCGGCTGCATCCGCGATGGCACGATGAGGCTGGGCGGGATGACGATATGACCAAGGCGGTGCGGCCGCCCCGGATGGCTGTCGAAGGTGCAGACGACATCAGCGCCCGCCGCATCAAGCTGCCAATGGCTGACGCGGATGATCGGTGTGGCCTCGTCGTCACCGCGGTCGCGGCTGATCTCTCCGGCGATCCGGAAGAGGTCGGTCAATCCGTAGACCGCTGCCAGCTGGCAGTCCGGATAGCAGAGGATCGCGACCTCGGTGCAGATGCTGTCGTCTGTATCCATCTTGTCGCTTTTGCCCCGTAGAATGTCAGTCTTGCCACGCATCCTATCATGCGCGGTCGAGTTACATGGACACATGAAGGCGGGCGCGATGCCCGCTTAGGCCGAGGGAGCCATCATGAGCACGATCACGACTGCCGACGGAACAGAGATTTTCTACAAGGACTGGGGCCCGAAAGAAGCGCAGCCCATCGTCTTTCATCACGGCTGGCCCCTGTCGAGTGACGACTGGGATGCGCAGATGCTGTTTTTCCTCAGCAAGGGCTTCCGTGTCGTCGCCCATGATCGTCGCGGCCATGGCCGTTCGGCGCAGGTCAGCGATGGGCATGACATGGACCATTACGCGGCCGACGCTTCGGCGGTGGCCGAACATCTCGACCTCCGCAACGCCGTGCATATCGGCCATTCGACCGGCGGCGGCGAAGTCGCGCGCTATGTCGCCCAATATGGCGAGCCCCAGGGGCGCGTCGCCAAGGCGATCCTGGTCAGCGCCGTGCCGCCGCTGATGCTGAAGACCGACGCCAATCCAGGCGGCCTGCCGATCGAGGTCTTCGATGGCATTCGCGCTGGCGTTGCCGCCAATCGCGCGCAGCTCTTCGTCGACTTCCCGACTGGCCCGTTCTACGGCTTCAACCGGGAGGGCGCCGAAGTCTCCCAGGGCGTCATCGACAACTGGTGGCGGCAGGGCATGATGGGCAGCGCCAAGGCACATTACGAAGGCATCAAGGCCTTTTCGGAGACCGATCAGACCGAGGACTTGAAGGCGATCACCGTGCCGACCCTCGTGCTGCATGGCGACGACGACCAGGTCGTTCCGATCGCCGACAGCGCACTGCTCTCGGTCAAGCTGCTGAAGAACGGCACGCTCAAGATCTACAAGGGCTATCCGCACGGCATGCTGACGGTACATGCAGACGTGATCAACCCCGATCTTCTGGCCTTCGTCACCAGCTGATCTACGATTGGCCCGTCGGCTCAGCGCGGACGGGCATCAACGTGATGGCCAGGGCGGCAGAGCGCGCTGCCCGGCTCAGGACATCACTTTGACATAGCTGCCCGGCGCGTCTTCGATCGGCTTGACGCGCCGGCCGCCGGGAACGCGCGCTTTGACGCGCGTCGAGTCGAGGCTCTCGATCCACGCCTGCCAATGCGGCCACCACGAGCCGGCATGCTCTTCGGCATTGGCCTGCCACGCGTCGAAACCGTCGCCGGAAGGCGCGGGCCCAGTCCAGTACTGGTATTTCTTGCGCGACGGCGGATTAACGACGCCGGCAATATGCCCGGAGCCGGACAACACGAAGGTCACGGGGCCGCCAAAGAACGACGAGCCGTAGAAGACGGATCGTGCCGGCGCGATATGATCCTCGCGCGTCGCGAGGTTGTAGATCGGGATCTTGATGTCGCCGAGCGACAACCTGGTGTCGCCGACCGACAATTCGCCCCTGGCCAGCTTGTTATCAAGGTAGCAATTGCGCAGATAAAACGAATGGTTAGCGGCCGGCATTCGCGTGGCGTCTGAATTCCAGAACAGTAGATCGAACGGGATCGGCTCGCGGCCACGGAAGTAATTGTTAACCACGTAGGACCAGATCAGCTCGTTCGAGCGCAGCATATTGAAGGAAGATGCCATGTTCTTGCCTTCGAGATAGCCCCGAACGCTCATCTTCTTTTCGATCTGCTCGATCTGCTCCTCGTCGATGAACACCTTGAGATCGCCGGCGAAAGTGAAGTCGACCTGCGTCGCGAACAATGTCGCGGCGGCGATGCGCGTGTCGCCGGTCGCTGCCATATAGGCCATCGTGAAGGAAAGCAGCGTCCCCCCGACGCAATAGCCGATAGCGTTCACTTCCTTCTCGCGCGTTATCTTCTCGATGACATCGAGCGATTCGAGGATGCCCTCGCGCATGTAATGCTCGAAGCTCTTGCCGGCCTGCTTCTCCCCGGGGTTGATCCAGGAAACCACAAAGACCGTGTGGCCCTGCTCGACGGCCCATTTGATGAAGGATTTTTCGGGCGTCAGGTCGAGGATGTAGAACTTGTTGATCCACGGCGGCACGATGAAGAGAGGCCGTTTCAGCACCTCCGATGTCGCGGCCTTGTACTGGATCAGCTGGCAGACCTCGTTTTGATGCACAACCTTGCCGGGGGTCAGCGCCAGGTTGCCGCCGATGGTGAAGCTCGACGTGTCGACCTGGCGGATCTTCAGCTCACCCTCGCCGGCGGCAATGTCATCGGCAAACATGTTGACGCCGCGAACAAGATTTTCCGCGCTCGAATCAAGCGTGTCGCGCAGGATCTCGGGATTCGTGAAGAGGAAGTTCGAGGGCGAGATCGCGTTGGCGACCTGCCTGACATAAAAGCGCGCCTTGAGCCGCGTATGGGCATCGAGATCTTCCGCATCGCGCGCCATCTCGTCGGCCCACTGCGCGGTGATGAGATAGAACTGTTTGACGAAGTCGAAATACTGATTGTCGGTCCATTCCCGATCCTGGAAGCGCTTGTCGCGCGCATCCGGGACGGCCGTCGGCGGCATCTGGGCGCCGGCCATCCGCGCGATGGCGGAATTCCAGAGCGCGAAATAGCGTCCGAACAGCCGCGCCTGAGCCTGCACGCTGCGCGTCGGATCGGCAGTCCAGTACTCGACCACCTTGGAGAGGGTCTTGATGATCTCGGTGATCTCGTCGACGACGTCGGCCGAGACGGAGCCGTTCTCCCGGGGCTTCAGGAAGTTCGCGGCCGCGCGAGAGGCGCCTTCGAGGATGAGCGCGATATTGCGCGCCAAGCGCTCGGGATCCTTGACCATGAGGTTGATCGGCGTTCCCGTCGGCCCCTTGGGTCCGCCCGATGCGCTCTTGTCGCCGGCCATGCTTCCTCGCTCGTTCGGTCTTTTTACTGACGCCGCTGCTTTCGCCGCGCGTCAAGTGTAATAGGTTCGCAGGATGAGGGATATCCGGGGGGCGTTTACGAGACGCTTACCCTCGCAGCGGAAAATGATGGTGGCTTCAATGGTCGGTGACGAGATGCGGCAGCGCCGGAGAATGGTTCTTTGGCTGTCGATCGGGATTGTCGCTGCGCTTTCGGGCTGCACGACGGTCAAGAAGACGCTCGATTTCAGCGCGGATCCGGAGCTGCAGCGAAAGGGCGCCTATCCCAACATCAATGTTGGCGGCGCGCCGCAGCCGGGCAAGCCGCTGACGCCCGAGGAACAGCAAAAGGCGAAGGCCGCGCTTTCCGCGGAGGGCAAGGTCGCCGGCCCCGAAGCCGGCGCCGACGCCAAGAAGCAGGGCGCCGAGCGCGCCAGCGAACTCGATGCGCTCGCCAAGAATCACGCGGCACAAACGATCGAAGAGATTCAAAACGGGTGCGGGACCGACAAGGTGATCGACGCCACGAAATGCCCGCAATGAAAGCGCTCCCTTTTGAAGCCGGTTCAATGATATGAACCCCGCCGCGCCGGCAAAGGCGCAACGATAAGTGCATCCAGTCAACGTGCATCGAGCCAGGATGGATCCGGAGCAATGAGCGAGTTCCACAGCGTGCGGCGACTGCCGCAATACGTCTTCGAGCAGGTCAACCGGCTTAAGGCGAGCGCACGGGCCGCAGGCGCCGACATCATCGATCTCGGCATGGGCAATCCGGACCTGCCGACTCCCGCCCATATCGTGCAGAAGCTCGCCGAAACGGCGGCGCGTCCCGATGTGCATGGCTATTCGGCCTCGCGCGGCATCAATGGCCTCCGCAAGGCGCAGGCTGCCTATTATGAGCGCCGCTTCGGCGTGAAGCTTGATCCCGCGACCCAGATCGTCGCGACGATCGGTTCGAAGGAAGGCTTCGCCAACATGGCGCAGGCCATCACCGCGCCTGGCGACGTGGTTCTTTGCCCCAATCCGAGCTATCCGATTCACGCTTTCGGCTTCCTGATGGCCGGCGGCGTGATCCGCTCCGTTCCCTCCGAGCCTGGTCCCGAATTCTTCCACGCGATGGAGCGGGCGGTCATCCACTCGATCCCGAAGCCGATCGCCGTGGTGCTCTGCTATCCCTCGAACCCGACCGCTCATGTCGCTGATCTCGATTTCTATCGCGACGTCGTGACATTCGCCCGCCGGCACGACCTCTTCGTGCTCTCGGACCTCGCTTATGCCGAGATCTATTTCGACGACGTCCCGCCGCCCTCGATCCTGCAGGTTCCGGGCGCGATGGATGTCGCCGTCGAGTTCACGTCGATGTCGAAGACTTATTCCATGGCCGGATGGCGCATGGGTTTCGCGGTCGGCAATGAGCGGCTGATCGCGGCGCTGGCCCGCGTGAAGTCCTATCTCGACTATGGCGCCTACACGCCGATCCAGGTCGCGGCGACGGCCGCCCTCAACGGCCCGCAGAATTGCATCGACGACATGCGCGCGACCTACAAGCATCGCCGCGACGCCCTCGTCGAAAGTTTCGGCCGTGCCGGCTGGCAGATTCCGGCGCCTCGTGCCTCGATGTTTGCCTGGGTGCCGATCCCCGAGCCGTTTCGTTCCCTCGGCAGCCTCGAATTCTCGAAGCTGCTGATCGAAAAGGCGGATGTCGCGGTGGCGCCCGGCGTCGGCTTCGGTGAGCATGGCGACGAGTATGTCCGCATCGCCCTGGTCGAGAACGAACAGCGCATCCGTCAGGCCGGCCGCAATATCCGCCGCTTCCTTGAATCGGCAGACAAAACGTTGCACAACGTCGTCCCGATCAGCAGCGCCCGGCGGTAAGCCGGGCCCCTCTGGGGCGACTTATGAATCAAACGGTATTGAGGCTGGGCGTTGCCGGTCTGGGCACGGTCGGCGCGTCCCTGCTTCGCCTGGTTGAGCGGCACGGCCGCGATCTCGCTGTCCGAACCCGCCGGCCGATCGCGGTCACAGGCGTCTCGGCGCGTGACCGCGATCGCGATCGCGCCGTCGATATTTCCGGGTGTGCCTGGTTCGACGATCCGGTCGCGCTGGCGCGCTCTCCCGAGATCGACGTCTTCGTTGAACTGATTGGCGGCGCCGAAGGGCCGGCCAATGACGCTGTCCGCGCTGCCATCGCGGCCGGCAAGCATGTCGTGACCGCCAACAAGGCGCTGCTCGCCAAGCATGGCGCCGAACTGGCCGCCGCGGCCGAAGCCAGCGGCGTCTCGCTCGATTTCGAAGCGGCTGCCGCCGGCGGTATCCCGATTATCAAGACGCTGCGCGAGTCGCTGGCCGGCAATACCGTCTCGCGGGTGTTCGGCATCCTGAACGGCACCTGCAACTACATCCTGACGCGGATGGAGCGGGAGGGGCTGTCCTTCGAGGCATGTCTCGCCGATGCGCAGCGGCTTGGCTATGCCGAGTCCGATCCGACCTTCGACGTCGACGGCTTCGATTCCGCCCATAAGCTGTCGCTGCTCGCGGCGATCGCATTCGGGACAACGATCGACGCCGACGCCGTGTATGTCGAAGGCATTCGCTCGATCACGACCGCCGACATCGAAGCGGCCGACGAACTCGGCTATCGCATCAAGCTGCTCGGCGTCGCGAGCCGGACCGATACCGGCTTCGAGCAGCGCGTGCATCCGACCATGGTGCCGAAATCCTCGCCGATCGCGCGCGTCGACGGCGTCACGAACGCGGTCGCGGTCGAGGCTGATTTCGTCGGCAGGCTGGTTCTTTCCGGACCAGGGGCAGGCGGCGACGCCACAGCGTCGTCGGTGATGAGTGACATCGCGGATATTGCGCGCGGCGATGTGGTCGGCACGTTCGGCCGGCCGTCCAGCGCGCTGCAGCCCTATCGCCGGGCGCAGATGCGGGCGCATGAAGGTGGCTATTACGTCCGCCTCGCGGTTTTTGATCGCCCCGGCGCTTTCGCATCGATCGCGCAGCGCATGGCCGAAAACGACATCTCGCTCGAATCGATCGTGCAGCGGCGCCGCGCGCCACGGGCCGATGCGCCGGACCATCCGACGCCACTCGAGCCTCAACCTGTCATCCTGATCACCTATGATACGACGGAAGCGCAGATCAAGGATGCGCTGGATCGCATCACGATCGACGGCCATATCGCCGAGCAGCCGCAGATGATACGCATCGAACAGTTCGCATAAGTGGGGAAAGCGATGGCTTTGACGGAAGCGAAGACGGCGGGTCTCGATCGAATCCTGACACTCGAGCTCGTTCGCGTGACGGAGCGGGCAGCCGTGGCCGCTGCGCGCTGGCGTGGTCGTGGCGATGAGAAGGCTGCCGATCAGGCGGCCGTCGACGCCATGCGGAAGGAACTCAACAACCTCGCCATCGAAGGCACCGTCGTCATCGGCGAGGGCGAACGCGACGAGGCGCCGATGCTCTATATCGGCGAGGAAGTCGGCACCGGTTACGGACCGCAGGTCGATATCGCGCTGGATCCGCTCGAAGGCACCACGATTTGTGCCAAGAACCTGCCAAACTCGCTGGCCGTGGTCGCGATTGCCGAAGGCGGCACGCTGCTGCATGCGCCTGATGTCTACATGGACAAGATCGCCATCGGCCCGGGCTATCCCGAGGGCACCGTCGATCTCGACCGTACGCCATCCGAGAACATCGCCGCGCTGGCCAAGGCGAAAGGCGTGCGCGTCAACGAAATCACCGCCTGCATTCTCGACCGTCCCCGTCATGCCAAGCTGATCGACGAGGTGCGCGCCACCGGCGCCGCTGTGCGCCTGATCGGCGATGGCGACGTGGCCGGCATCATCGACGTGACCGACCCGGACGCAACCGGCATCGATATCTATCTCGGCACCGGCGGCGCGCCCGAGGGTGTGCTGGCTGCTGCTGCCCTTTGCTGCACCGGCGGCCAGATGCAGGGCCGGCTGATCACCCAGTCGGACTCCCAGAAGGCGCGTGCCAGCAAGATGGGCATTGCCAATTTTGACAAGAAGTACACCCATCTGGAGATGTGCCGCGGCGAAGTGCTGTTTGCGGCGACGGGCGTCACCGACGGCAACATGCTGAACGGTGTCCATTATGCGCGCGACGGCCGCATCACGACGGAAACGCTGGTGATGCGCTCGTCCAAGGGCACGATCCGTTTCATCAAGGCGACCCATCGCGACGACGAGAAATTCGCGACGGAGAGTTGATCGGACTGAGCGATGTCTGACTTCGGCACGGCCGCGCGGCGCAGCTTCCTCGGCGTCGAGCGGTCAGCCACAGGCCGGCGGTGGGACGATCGCCTCGATGTCGCGGCGGGCCTTTCGGCCACTGCGATGGTCCAGCGGCACGAATTGCCCGAGCTTCTGGCCCGCGTCCTCGCGGCCCGAGGCGTCGCCGTTGATCAAGCGGCTGACTTTCTCAATCCAAGCCTCCGCCAGCTGATGCCCGATCCCTCGGTGCTGACCGATATGGACAGCGCCGCCGAGCGCATCGCCGATGCCGTCGAGCGGGGCGAGGCGGTCGCAATCTTTGGTGATTATGACGTTGATGGCGCCACCTCTTCGGCGCTGCTCGCCCGTTTTCTCGAAAGCCAGGGCGTCCCGACGCGGATCTATATCCCCGACCGCATCTTCGAAGGCTATGGCCCCAACCCCGACGCGATCCGCCTGTTGATCGATGAAGGGGCAGGACTGATCGTTACCGTCGATTGCGGCTCGACCAGCCATCAGGCCCTCGCCGTTGCGGCAGAGCGCGGTCATCCCGCTGTTGTCCTCGATCATCACCAGATGGGTGCGGACCTGCCGCCGGCCCATGCCGTGGTCAATCCAAACCGGCAGGACGATCTTTCGGGCCTTGGTTATCTCGCGGCAGTCGGCGTCACCTTCCTTGCCGTGGTCGCCGTCAACCGCGCGCTGCGCCGGCGCGGCTGGTATCGCGAGGGTCGCTCCGAGCCGGACCTGCTGCAGTGGCTCGATCTCGTGGCGCTTGGCACGGTCTGCGATGTCGTGCCGCTCATCGGGCTCAACCGCGCCTTTGTCGTGAAGGGGCTGATCACGCTCCGCCGTGGCGCCAATCCCGGCATTTCAGCGTTGGCGCGGCTGGCACGGATCGATTCGCCGGTCTCGCCCTATCATCTCGGCTTTCTGATCGGGCCCCGCATCAATGCGGGCGGACGGATCGGCGATGCCGCGCTTGGCGCGCGCCTGCTGTCGCTCGATGGGGCGGCCGAGGCCGAAGTCATCGCCGCCTCACTCGATGATCTCAACCGCCAGCGGCAGGCCGTCGAAGCGGCCATGCTCGAACAGGCTCTGGGCGAAGCCGAAGCGGAGATCGGCGGCGGCGAGGGCCCGGCAGTGCTGGTTACGGTGGATGAGCATTGGCATCCCGGCATCGTTGGCCTCATCGCGGCGCGTCTCAAGGAGCGGTTCCAGCGTCCGGCTTTCGCCATCGCCATGATGCCGAACGGGCTCGGCACCGGTTCCGGCCGTTCAGTGCCCGGCGTCGATCTCGGCGCGCTGGTGCGGGCAGCTGTAGGCGAGGGGCTGCTCGTCAAAGGCGGCGGCCATGCCATGGCGGCCGGCATCACGGTCGAAAAGGCACGACTCGGCGACTTCAGGGCATTCCTGGAAGTGCGGGCGGCAGCGGCGTCCCGCGCAGCGCGTTCGGCGAGTTCGCTGCTCGTCGATGGTGCACTGACGGCGCGGGCCGCGACGTCCGACTTCATCGATCAGATCGAGCGGGCAGGGCCCTTCGGCGCCGGCCACGCCGAGCCTATCTTTGCGTTTCCGGCACACCGGATCGGCTATGTCGAGACCGTGGGCAATGGCCATGTCCGCGTGCAGTTGTCGGGTGGCGACCAAAATCTGCGCGCCATCGCCTTTCGTGCCGCCGATAGCGATCTCGGCCGCGTGCTGCTCGAGAGCCGCGGCCGCCCGCTACATGTCGCTGGCGTGCTCGGCCTCGATCACTGGCAGGGCCGCAAGCAGGCAAGCCTCAGGATTCTCGATGCTGCGGAGCCGGAACCGGTGCGCTGACAGCGGAGGTCGCATCAGTCGATCTGGCCGGCAGGAAGTTTAGAACGCCCGAAAGCAGCACGAGCCCAATGCCGGCAAAGGCCAGCGCGTCGGGGAGTTCTTCGAACAGCAATCCCCCAAGCACGACGGCCCAGACGATCTGGCTGTATTGCGTCGGTCCAATGCGGTTGGCCGGGGCGTTCCGCGTCGCCGCCATGATCAGGAGATGGCCGGCGCCGGCCAGCAGCCCGCAAAGACCCAGCAGAACCACCTCGCGCATCGTCGGCCACTCGAAGACGAACAGCGTGATGAAACCGTTGACCACCAGCGAGCCGAGCATCAGCGTGCCGAGCAGCGTCACCTGCCGCTCGGTCCGTCCGATAACCCGCAGCATCAGAAGCGACAATGCGCCAAGGAGCGCCGTGGCAATGGCCGCCAGATGACCGGGGAGGATTTCCCGGAAGCCCGGCCGCACGACCAGCAGAACACCGGCAAGACCGACCAGGAGGCCGATGAAGCGCGCTACATTGGTCCGCTCGCGCAGATAGAAGTACGAGAATGCGGCCACGAACAGCGGCAACAGGAAGATCAGCGAATAGGCGTCGGCCAGCGGCAATGTCGTGAAGGCATAGGCACTCGCAAGGCCCGCTCCGACGGCCGCCGACATGCGTGCCAGCACCAGGCCCGGACGCTGCATGCGGAGCATGTCGCTCCAGCGTTCTTGCCGAGGCTTGGCGAAATAGACTGCCAAGCATGAGAACATGGTCAGGATCAGCGTCATCTCGGCAACATGCAGCCGGCCGCCGGCCGCCTTGATGGCCGCGTCGGCGCACGAAAAGACGGCATAGCTCGCAAGCGCGAAAACGACGCCCTTTGTCATGTCGGGATTCCGGTGACGGGAAGACACGCGATATTCCACTGGCGGCACGCAAATGCAATCGGCCGCAGACGCATTACACCGCTTGTTTCACCGGCCTTTGCGTCGCGACAATTGACAGCCGCGCGATCGGCGCGCGAGTGTTCCCGCCTTCGCGAAACCGGCCAGGGCAGACATGGAATGAACGGTGCTGACCGACTCTGCGATACGCTGCTGGCCAGCGGCGTCGATGTCTGCTTCGCCAATCCCGGCACGTCGGAGATGCACTTCGTCGCGGCGCTAGACCGCAAGCCCGCCATGCGATGCGTTCTCGCGCTGTTCGAGGGCGTCGCGACAGGGGCTGCCGACGGATATGGCCGTATGGCCGGCAAACCTGCCGCGACGCTTCTGCATACCGGACCTGGTCTTGGGAATGGGCTAGCCAATCTGCACAATGCCAGGCGCGCCCGGACGCCGCTCGTCAACATCGTCGGCGATCATGCGAGTTACCATCTCGGCTTTGATGCGCCGCTGACGAGCGATATCGACTCCATCGCGCGGCCCATGTCGGCCTTCGTCCGCCGGGCCACGGGACCCGACGACGTCGGCCCGGCGGCGGAAGCAACGATTGCGGCGGCCATCGAGCGGCAAGGTGTCGCGACGCTCATTCTTCCCTCCGACGCAGCCTGGAGCCCGGTTGGTCCGAGCGACGCTCGCCCGGCCGCCATTGCGTCACCGCCGAAGGTCGACGAAGCACGGCTTGCCGATCTGGCCACGGCCCTCATTGCAGCGGGCGGTCGGGCAGGCCTCCTCTTGGCGGGCAAGGCCCCGCGCGGCGCGGCATTGGAAATGGCCGGACGAATCGCTGCCCGGACGGGCGCGCGGCTGTTTGAGGAAGTCCTGAACGGACGCAGCGAGCGGGGTGGCGACCGCGTTCCTCTGGAACGGATTCCCTATCCGATCGACCAGGCCGTTGCGGCATTGGCCGATCTCGATCTCCTCGTCCTCGTCGGCGCTCGCGAGCCGGTCGCTTTCTTCGCTTATCCCGGCAAACCGAGCCGCCTGCTGCCGGATGGTTGCCGCATCGAAACGCTGGCCGGGCCCGGCGACGACATTCCCGATGCGCTTAAGCGTCTTGCCGAACGGCTGGGGGCGACAAGACCCCCACCACGCCGGGTGGCCGCCACAACGGCGCCGGGAAGCCCGAGCGGGCCGCTGACGGAGGATGCCGTCTCGGTGATCGCCGCAGCCGGCCTTACCGAGGATGCAATCGTCGTGGACGAAGCACTGACCTCTGGCCGGCGGTTCTATGCGCTCAGTGCCAGCGGGCCGCGCCACGACTACATGATGTGCACAGGCGGGGCGATCGGCACGGGCATGCCGCTTTCAGTCGGCGCTGCCATCGCCTGTCCCGGCCGAAAGGTGGTGACGTTGCAGGCCGACGGCAGTGGCATGTACACGCTGCAGGCGCTCTGGACCGCCGCGCGCGAGAAACTCGACGTCCTCGTCGTCATCTTCGCCAACCGCGCCTATGCCATCCTTCGCCTGGAAATGGGCAATGTCGGCGTCACCGGTTTCGGCCACAATGCCGATCGGATGTTGCGGCTCGACGAACCGGCGCTCGACTGGGTGTCGCTGGCGCGCGGTATGGGCGTCGAGGCCGCTCGCGCAGACACCTGCGAGCGCTTCGCCGATCTTTACCGGTCGGCCGTCGGGACCAAGGGCCCCTTTCTGATCGAGGCGGTAATCTGATGGCGCGGTTGAAAGCGCTCCTCTTCGACAAGGACGGCACGCTGGTCGATTTTGCGATCACATGGAATGGCGCCGCGACCGCCGTCCTCGCGACGCTCGCCGGCGACGACGACGAGATGCATCGCGCGCTCGCCACCATCCTTCATTATGATCGTGTCACCGCGGCGATCCTGCCGACGTCGCCCTTTGTCGGCGGAACCGTGCCCGATATCGCCGCGCATTTCGCGCCCGTGGTTGGCATTGAGGCGGACGATCACGAGGGCTTCATCGAACACCTGTCCCGGCTCTTCAACGAGGGCGCGCTCGAATCCGTCGCCCCGATCGGCGATCCGCTCGGCCTGCTCACGAGCTTGAAGTCCCAAGGCTATCTCCTCGGCATCGTCACCAACGACACCGAATCCGGCGCCCGGGCGCAAAGCGAGAAGCTCGGCCTAGACGGGCTGTTCGATGCGATCATCGGCTATGACTCGGGGCATGGCCGCAAGCCCGATCCCGGCCAGATCCACGCCTTCATCGACCGCTTCGGCTCGGCGCCCGAAGAGACGGCGCTGATCGGCGACACGCTGCATGATCTCGACGCCGCCCGCGCCGCCGGCGTTCTGGCCATCGGCGTTGCATCAGGCTATCTCTCGGAAGAAGCCCTCGCACCCCACGCTGACCATGTCATCAAGGATATCATGGGCTTGCCGGAGCTCCTTGACCGTTTGAGCGAAAGCTAGGGCCGGCTGCATTCTGAGTGAGCCGCGGCAAAGCGCTGTTATTCATCCAGCTTATATCAGCATTTGGAACGACCTTCGTGGCCGTTCGGACGGGGGTCGCCATGGCGATGTGAGGCGGTGCGCGCTATTTTCGCCATTCCGTCGCGGTAGAACCGCCGGTGCCACTTCGACCACGCAGCATCCCAAGGATCAACTCCATGACCACATCCGCCCTCATCGAGCTTGACCTGATCGACCCGACGCTGCTGAAGGAGCGCTGTTATGTCGATGGCGCCTGGATCGGAGAGCCGGAAATCGACGTGACCAATCCGGCGACAGGCGCGATCATCGGACGGGTTCCCCGTTTTGGCGCCGACGAGACGACGGCCGCAGTCGATGCAGCGGCTGCGGCGTTCAAGGGTTGGGCAGCCAAGACTGCCAAGGAGCGTTCGAAGCTGATCCGCCAATGGTATGAGCGGATCATGGCCCATCGCGAGGATCTGGCGCTGATCCTCACCAGCGAGCAGGGCAAGCCGCTGGCCGAGGCGCGCGGCGAGATCGACTATGCGGCGAGCTACATCGAATTTTATGCCGAAGAAGCGAAGCGCATCGCCGGCGAGACGCTGCCGAGCCACCGCGCCGATGCGCGCATCCTCGTGCTGCGCCAGCCGACCGGCGTCGTCGGCGCGATCACGCCCTGGAACTTCCCGGCAGCGATGATCACCCGCAAGGCCGCCCCGGCGATCGCGGCCGGCTGCCCGATCGTTGTGAAGCCGGCCGGCGAGACGCCTCTTACGGCGCTGGCACTGGCAGAACTCGCCGATCGGGCCGGAATTCCCAAGGGCGTGTTCAACGTCGTCACGGGCGATTCAAAGGCGATTGGCGGCGTGCTGACGTCGCATCCGGCTATCCGGCTCGTCAATTTCACGGGTTCCACCGAAATCGGCAAGCTACTGATGCGGCAGGCAGCCGGCACCGTGAAGAAGGTCGCCCTCGAACTTGGCGGCAATGCACCCTTCATCGTCTTTGACGATGCCGATCTTGATGCCGCCGTCGAAGGCGCGATGGTCTCGAAATTCCGGAACATGGGACAGACCTGCGTCTGCGCCAACCGCATCTACGCCCAGGCCGGCATCCATGATGCGTTTGTCGAAAAGCTGACCGCGGCGGTCGCCAAGCTGAAGGTCGGGGACGGCACGGCCGATGGCGTCACGCAGGGACCGCTGATCAACGACAAGGCAATCGACAAGGTCGAGCAACATCTGGCCGACGCCAAGGCCAAGGGCGCGAAGGTCGTGCTCGGCGGCCATCGACACGGCCTCGGCGGCGCCTTCTTCGAGCCGACGGTTCTGACTGGCGCATCGGCTGCGATGACGCTCGCTCGCGAAGAGACGTTCGGCCCGGTTGCCCCGATCTTCCGCTTCGAGACGGAGGAGGAGGTGATCCATGCGGCCAACGACACCGAGTTCGGCCTTGCGGCCTATTTCTATTCCCGCGACATCGGCCGCATCTTCCGTGTCGGGGAAGGGCTGGAATATGGCATGGTGGGCATCAATTCCGGGCTGATCTCGACGGAGCTTGCTCCGTTCGGCGGTGTCAAGGAAAGCGGCAACGGACGCGAGGGCTCGCATCACGGCATCGACGAGTTCGTCGAGAAGAAATACCTGCTGCTGGCCGGCCTCGACAGATAAGCCGGCCGGCCGCCAATCATCTGCCATCCGAAGCGGCTTCGCGCCGAACAAGGAGAGGGGACTGGCATGTCGAAGGCAGTGCGCTGGAAGAGTTGGGACGGAAACGGCACCGAGCATCTGGTCTTTGCCGACCGCGAGGCTGGGATCAGCGGCGAGGGCGCGATCCTCTCGGGTGGCGATGCTCATTTCGCCGCCGCCTATGAAGTCGCCTGCCATGCTTCGGGTGCCGTGGCACGAGCGCAGGTTGCGGTGGTCGGTGGGCCGAAACTGACACTGCAATCCGATGGCGACGGCAAATGGCGGAACGGAGAGGGCAAGCGGCTGACGTCTCTCGCGGGCGCTCTCGATGTCGACTTCTCGGCGAGCCCGTTCACCAATACGTTGCCGATCCGGAGGCTCGGCCTTGCCGAAGGCCAGTCCGGCGAGATCACGGTCCTCTATGTCCGCTTCCCGGATCTCGAACTCTCGCTCGACCGCCAGCGCTATACCTGCCTCGAACGGGACCGGCTCTATCGCTATGCGGCCGCGGATGGCAGTTTCGAAGCGGTGATCGAGGTCGACGGGCAGGGGCTCGTCACGCTCTACGATGGCCTCTTCCGCCGCATCCTTTAGCTCAATCGGCAGGCTTCATCATCGGATCATACGTGCCGAACGACCATTCATAGCCTTCGATATCGCGGCAGGAATATTCGCGGGAGCCGTAATCCGTATCGGCAAGCGGGCGCGTGACGACTGCGCCCGCGGCAATCGCCTTGTCGTGGTGACCGTCGACATAGGCGACCGACACGTAAATGCTGCTTGTGCCGCCACTGACCGTTCGACCCGTGGCGGCAAGGTCCGGCCCGATTGCGCCGATCATCACCATGTCCTCGCCAAGCCGCAGCTCAGCATGGGCGATGACACCTTCGGGCGTCGCGTGGATCGCGTGTGGCGTGAAGCCAAAAGCGGCGACGAGGAAATCGATCGCAGCCCGCGGGTCATGGTAGCGGAGTGCCGGGAACAGACGCGAACGGTCGGTCATGGCGCCGTTTCCTTCAAGTCGAGACAGAGCACATCATGCTCGGGCTGAAACGCTCGGGCAGCCGCAATAGTTTCCGGCGATGAGGCTGCAAGAACAAGCCGCTACGCAGCCGGCTCCGCAGCGACTGCCTGACGCATCGCGTCGGCCATCACCGTTTCCGGCTGCGCCCCCGAGAGCGCCAAGGCCCGGTTGAAGACGAAGAATGGCACACCGCCGATCCCCATATCCGCCATCGCCGCCGCCTCCTGGCGCGTCTGACTGAGTGCATCGGCATCAAGGATCACGGCGCGGGCCTCGTCATCGGCAAAGCCAAAACCGGCCGCGATCTCGGCCAGAACATCGGCGTCGGCGATGTTGCGCGACTGGATGAAATGCGCCTCGAACAGCGCGCGGGCGAGGGCGTGCTGCGTGCCCTTCTCCGCCGCGGCGCGGATCAGCGTATGGGCCCGGTCGGTCGGGCGCTGGCGCGGCTGCTTTGACAGATCGAGCGGGATGCCGCTCTTGCGTGCCTCGGCCTCCACGCGCGCAAACATCGCTTTGACATCGCCGCCATATTTCGCCTTGAGCCGCTCCGCGACGTCGACGCCCTCGGCCGGAAGGTCGGGATCGAGGAAATAAGGGTGGTGGATGATCGTAGCGTCCGTCCCGGTCTCGCGAAGCACATTGTCGAGCCGCATCAGCCCGATGAAGCACCAGGGGCAGACGATATCGGTCACCAGGTCGATCGAAAGCGTGCCCATCGGTGAAACTCTCCTCGCAGCCAAGCGTTACATGTCAGCGGGCGGAACATGGCCGTGAAGCTGATCACTGGCAAGCAGGCACGCCGGTGTTACCGAAATGGCCGCCAACTCAATCATGGAGACGATTATCTGATGCGCAAATTTTTCGCGCTCGCCTTTGCCATTCTCTGCGGCGGTGCCATTGGCGCCATGCTCGGCCTCGGCGCCTCGCTGGTATTCTGAGAAACCCTCAATCCGCCTTCCCCGTAAAGACGTAACCAACGCCTCGCACGGATTTGACCAGGAGAGGGTTCTTGGGATCGGCCTCGATCTTCTTGCGCAAGCGCGCAATCTGCGCGTCGATGGTGCGATCGAAGACATCGAGCTGGCGGCCCCTTGTGAGGTCCATCAGCATATCGCGCGTAAAGACGCGGCCGGGACTGCGGGCGAGGATCGACAGGATTTCGAACTCGCCGGTCGTGAGCGTCACTTCGGAACCATCAGGGCGGACCACGCGGCGGCGCTCGATGTCGAGCTCCCAGCCATCGAAGCGGATCGGCCGGCCGGCAGACACTTCGGAAACGCGCTGAGCCGGGGCACGACGGCGGAGCACCGTCTTGATTCGGGCCAGCACTTCGCGAAGGTGAAACGGCTTGGCGATATAGTCGTCCGCGCCGACTTCCAACCCGACGATCCGATCGACGACATCGTCACGCCCTGTGAGCATGATGATGGGGATGTCCGAGCGAGCTCGAAGTTCGCGCGCGATGTCGAGGCCGCTTTCGCCGGGGCCGAGCATCAGGTCGAGCAATACGAGGTCGGCGGCGCCACGGGCCATCGCCTCGCGCATGGCCTTGCCGTCGCCAACCGTGGTGATCCGATAGCCTTCGTCCTCGAAATACCGGGCGAGCATCTGGCGAATGCGAGCATCGTCGTCGACCACCAGCAGATGCTCTTGCCGCATGGGCGGCTCAGCCATGACACGTCTCTGCGGTTCCGGTCCCGGTATGCATCATTCGACCGCTGTCACACTCTGTTACGAACGAGCACCGAGCGTAGCACGCGCATCGTCCCCGCGTCACCGATCGCCCTTCAGATGGCACCCGGCAGCAACGCAAGCGAGGAATTCCGATGTACTCCGAACCGATGATGGCTCTGGCTCGCCAAGACCACACCCCCGGCGAGGTCGGTTCCGGCGACGGCTTGGCCAGCGTCTTCCGCCGCCAGGCCGATGAGCGATTCGAACCCGGGGCCGCGGTGTTCTGGGAAGGGGATGCAGCCGCGCATCTCTTCCAGATCATCGAAGGCGTGCTCCGCGTCTACAAGATCATCGGCGACGGCCGCCGTGTCATCACGGGCTTCCTCTATCCCGGGGATCTCGTCGGCCTCTCTCAGCGTCGCTGCTATCTTTATACCGCTGAGGCCGTCACCCGGGTGAAGCTTCGGCGCGTCTCGCGGAGCCGTTTCGACGAGGAGGTCAACGGTTCGCCGACGCTGCGGCCGGAATTGTTTGCCCGCCTGTCCGACGAAATGGAGGCAGCACAGGACCAGATGGTGCTTTTGGCGCGCAAGAGTGCCGAGGAGCGGGTTGCCAGCTTCCTGCTGACGATCGCGCGGCGCGCGTCCGCCCATCCGAATGGCCAGTCGCCGATCGAGCTGCCGATGACACGGCTCGACATGGCCGACTATCTCGGTCTGACCATCGAGACGGTCTCCCGAATCATGACGCGCCTCACCAGCCGTGGCGTCATCTCCGCCAGCGGTCGCCACGCGATTGTCGTCCGCCAGCCGTTGAAGCTTGAGATTCTGGCCGGCCAAGGCGACGATAGCGCTCATGATCCTATCGCCGTCGCCTATTCCCGCCAGGCGGTCTGGCCCAACTAGCCGGGTTTCATTCCCCAACGAGGCCCGATCGTGACTGAAGCCAAGGATGCCGCGCTCGTCGGCGACGCCAACCTCGATACCATCGCCGCCCTTCTCGACGCGGGCAGCATCATCATCTACCGCACTTCGGATGGCGTAATTTCCCATTGGAGCAGCGGCTCGGAGGCGCTCTACGGCTGGACACGCCAGGAGGCCGTGGGCCGTGTTCTTCAGGAACTGCTCGCCACCGGCTTTGTTTCGCCGCGGGCGGCGATGGGCAACGCACTGGCGAAAACGGGCACCTGGGACGGAGAAGTTCAGCAGCGTCATCGCGACGGGCACATGCTGGCGATCGCCAGCCGCATGATCGCGGTTCCGCCAGGCTCGGTACTTTCGATCAATCACGATGTCAGTGACCTCAAGCGGGCGCAGCTGGAAATCGCGCGGCGCGAGGCGCATCTCCGGTCGATCCTCGAAACGGTTCCCGAAGCGATGGTCGTCATCGACGAAAAGGGCACAATCGATTCGTTCAGCGCGGCCGCGGAGCGGCTGTTCGGCTATTCCACAAGTGAAGTGCACGGAAACAACGTGCGCATGCTGATGCCACCGCCGGACCGCGAAAATCACGACACCTATCTCGAGCGCTACCTCACCACCGGCCGCAGGCACATCATCGGTTATGGCCGCATCGTTACCGGCATCAAAAAAAGCGGCGAGCGGTTTCCGATGGAACTTGCCATTGGCGAGACCATCGCCAATGGGCAGCGCATTTTTACGGGCTTTATCCGCGACCTCACCAGCCGCCACAAGCTGGAAGAAGAGCTGCGGCAGGCTCAGAAGATGGAGGCCATCGGGCAGCTGACGGGCGGAATCGCGCATGATTTCAACAATCTTCTTACCGTCATCAGCGGCAATCTCGAAATGATCGAGCGCCGGGCCGAGCCAGGGTCAATCCGTGAGCTGGTTCAGGCAGCGCAGGAGGCGGCCGACGACGGGGCACGGCTGACGGGCCAATTGCTCGCCTTCGGCCGACGCCAGCCGCTCAACGCCCAGTTGGCCGACATCAGCCAGCTCGTCGCGCATTTCTCCGACCTGCTCCGCCGTGCGCTTGGCGAGACGATCGAGCTGCGCACCGTGGTCACGGGCTCTTCCAATCACGCGATGGTCGACGCATCGCAATTGCAGAACGCGCTTCTCAACCTGGCGCTCAACGCCCGCGATGCGATGCCGCGCGGTGGCCGGCTGACGGTCGAGATCAGTCATGCCGAAATCGCGCTGGCCGAAACGGGAACACGGCCCGACATGCGCCCCGGTGAATATGTGCTGATCGCGGTCTCCGATACGGGCACAGGGATGACGCCCGCCGTGCGGGAGCGCGCGTTCGAACCGTTCTTCACGACGAAGGGGGTCGGCGCCGGCACGGGACTTGGCCTCAGCATGGTCTATGGCTTCGTCACGCAATCGGGCGGCCTCATCCGCCTCGAGAGCGAACCCGGACACGGCACAACGGTTCGCATCTACCTGCCAGGCGTGCGCCCTCAGGCCTCGCCGGAAACCACGGACGGAAATGCGAGGAGGGAGCCGGCGCGGCCGCCGGGCGGCACGGAGACCATCCTTGTCGTCGAGGACGAGCCGCGGGTGCGGCGGGTCGCGGTCGCACGGCTGCGCGATCTCGGCTATGAGGTGATCGAGGCCTCGAACGCCGCCGAAGCGCTCGCGACCGCCGGCGAAGCGCGGACGATCGACCTTCTCTTCAGCGATGTCGTCATGCCCGGCGGTATGGATGGCGGCACGCTCGCTGCTGAAATCCGCGCGTTAAGGCCCGGGATCAAGGTATTGCTCACCTCCGGCTTTGCGGAGCCGAGCATCGCCGAGCGCGGACAGGCCGAGACCGGAACATGGCTGCGCAAGCCCTATACGACGGCGGCGCTTGCCACCCGCCTGCGTACGCTGCTCGGCCCAGGCGCAGGCGGCGGCTGATCGTCACGACCCTGCGGCGATAAGAGACGCGGCCTCTTCGGCGATCACCTGTTCCTCGTCGGTCGGGATCACGAACACGGCGATGCGGCTCGACGCTGCATCGATCCGCTGCGCATTGCGGGCGTTCTTGGCCGCGTCGATGGCGACGCCGAGAAATCCAAGTCGCCGGCAGACATCGGCCCTCAGGGCCGGCTGATGCTCGCCGATCCCGGCGGTGAAGACGATAGCATCGAGACCCTCGAGCACAGCACCGAGAGACGCCGTTGTCTCCGCGATCGTGCGCGCAAAATGATTGAGCGCGTCATGGGCCTCCGGCGCGGCACTGGCCGCCAGGTCGCGCGCGTCGGCGCTGATGCCGGAGAGTCCGAGCAATCCCGAGCGGTGATAGAGCATGTCCTCGATCGCATCGACGGAAAGGCCCCCTTTGGCGAGGTGAATGATGACGCCGGGATCAAGCGAACCTGGCCGCGTTGCCATGACGATGCCGTCCAGCGTCGAGAACGTCATCGACGTTGCCCGGCTTTCGCCGTTCTCGATCGCGCAGAGACTGGCACCGCTGCCAAGATGCGCAACGACGACCTTGCGCGCCGCGATATCCGGCGCAATGCGGGCGAGTTCGCTGGCGACGAAGCGATAAGAAAGGCCGTGAAAGCCGTAGCGTTTGACGCCGCGGTCAAACCACTCGCGCGGCAGCGGCAGGCGCCTGATGGCGTCGGTCTGCGTCTGATGAAAGGCGGTATCGAAGGATGCCGACTGCGGGATATCGGGCCTCAGCCGACGGAGCGAACGGATCAGCCGCAGCCCCTGCGGTTGATGCAGCGGCGCGAGGGGCACCAGATCCTCGATCGCTTTCAGCGTTTCATCATCGATCCGCGCAGGGCCGTGAAACCGGTCGCCGCCATGCACGATGCGGTGGCCGGCTCCGGCAATGGCCTCATGCGCGAAATGCGTCGCGAGCACATCGAGCGTTTCCGCGACCACCTCGTCGAGTTCCTCGGCCACCTTGGCGTCGAGCGGAATATCGGCCGTTTCCGCTCCCTCGGTGACGTGCAGCATCAGCGGCTCGCGGCGAAGGTCCACCATGCCGTTGCCGAACCGCCGCGGCGTCGCCTCCTCCATTGCGAACAGGCCCAATTTGACCGTGGAAGAACCGGCGTTGAAGGTGAGCAGCGTGGGCTGGGCCATGGCGATTTCCTTCGGCAGGCTTATGATGGGCGGGTACAGCCGATTTCGACTCTAGCGGCGCTGGCGCCAGCAGGGAATTCCTGCTTGGCGGGTCCGACTGAGGCCTTGATCGTGATCAAGGCTCCTGCATTGGTATCGGCTAGAAGTGGAACAGGGACCGCAAGGCCCGCAGACTTTCAGGGAGACCCGCCATGCACGCCGAAACCGTGATGACCTCGCCGGTGATCAGCGTCGAGCCGACGACCAGCATCGATGACGCCGCGAAACTGATGTTGTCGCACAAGGTTAGCGGCCTTCCGGTCGTCGAGGCCGATGGCAGGTTGGTCGGGATCGTCAGCGAGGGCGACTTCCTGCGACGCAGCGAGCTCGCGACCGGCCGCAAGCGGTCGCGCTGGCTGGAATTCCTGCTGAGCCCCGGTCAGGCGGCGTCCGATTATGTCGAGTCGCATGCCCGGCGGGTCGGGGATGTTATGACGCACGATGTCGAAACGGCATCGCCCGCGACGCCACTCGAAACCATCGTCGAGATCATGACGCGCCGACGCGTCAAGAGGGTGCCCATCATCGATGGCAATGGCAGCCTGCTCGGCATTGTTAGCCGATCCGATCTCATGAAGGCCATGGTGCGGGCGCGCGAGGAAGCCGCAGCGGCCCCGAGCGACGATGCGACCATCCGCTCCGCCCTGGCCCAGGAATTTGGCCGCCAGTCCTGGAGCGGCAACGGGCTCATTCGCGTGCATGTCGAAGACGGTTCGGTCGATCTGACCGGCACGATCTTCGACGAACGGGAGCGGGCGGCGGCTCGTGTGGTTGCCGAGAACGTGCCGGGCGTCCGCACCGTCGTCGACAACCTCGTCTGCGTCGAGCCGATCTCCGGGCTCGTCATCATGCCGCCGAAACAGACAAGCTGATCGTGAACTAATTCACGCGCCAGCGCTCGGCGAGCGCCGGCGCGAGCGTCAGGCAGGGCGGCAGCGGTGCTTCCGGCGGCGGATGCTTGACGGCGCTGACAAGGAACTTCAGCGCCTCGGCCACGCCTGTCTGGCTGTAAGGCTTGCTGATGATGCCGATCGCCCCGGAAAAATCTGCCGGGATGCGTCGCGCGTTCGCCGTCATGAAGACGACCGGCAGGCCCATGTCGGCGAGCGCGCGACCCACCTCGACCCCTGTCGGGCCATCGGCGAGGTGAATGTCGACGAGAGCGAGATCCGCCCCGGCGGTCGGCGCCCGGGTGATCGCCTCGTGCATCGTGGTCGCGCTTCCGACCATCAGATGTCCGGCCTCATCAAGAAAGACCTCGAGCTGCATTTGCAGCAACACCTCATCCTCGACGACGAAGACGCGCAATTGAGTGTCCATTCAACCTCCGCGTGGCGGTTCGTCGATTGGCAGATCGACGCATATGCTGTGACTGGGCCCGACATACCCGTTCCAATGAACCTTGGCATGCAATTGTGTAGCCAAAAGTTCAATGAAACTCTTCTGGTCCGGCTCGATGCTCGTGATGATGCCTTCCGCCGTCCCATCGTCTGCGATGCAGAAGCGGTAAAGTGCGTCGCTCGTGGGCTTGATGCTGAGCGAGATGTAACGCTCGGTTCCGCTCGCCAGTGCGTGCGTGATCGCGATCCGCACCAACTCGCTTGCCATCAAGGCAACAGGAGCAGCAAACGCCGCTGCCACGCTGATCGAATCGAGGTCTAGCTTTAACCCTACAGGCGGCTTGCCGCGCGCTTGCGCTGCCTCCGCAGCGAATTCGCGGATGAAGCCGGCGACGTCGAACCGGACAACATTGTCGTTGCGATAAAGCAGCCGATGGACGGCTGAAAGCGCTTCCACGCGTTCGCGCAGTGTCGTCAGAGTTGCCTTGGTCGCCGCGTCGGTTGCCTTCCGCCGTTCGATCAGCACGAGCGCCGAAATGAGCTGAAGGTTGTTCTTGACCCGATGATCGACTTCATGGAGCAGATCGGTGCGAGCTTGAAGTGCGACCTCAAGCTCCTGCGTGCGCTCGGCGACGGCCGCCTCGACTCGGTCACGTTCCTCGATCACATCGAGTTCCGCGCGCTTGCGCTGCGTTACGTCGAGTTGGCTGGCAAAGAAGAAAAGCAACTCGCCGTCGTCATCCGTCACCGGCGAGAGATAGAGCGCATTCCAGAACGGCGTGCCGTCGCGGCGATAGTTCAGGATGTCGATCGCGATATCGGTCTTGCTCTCGACAGCGGCGCGGATGGCCGAAACGGCAGCCTGGTCGGTGTCCGGCCCCTGCAGGAAGCGGCAATTGCGGCCAATGACCTGATGGCGCTCATAGCCCGTCAGCTGCAGAAAGGCGTCGTTGACGAAGACGATCGGATTGTCGGGCTGGCCCGGATCGGTCACCACCATCGGCATTCGCGTCGCCCGGACCGCGGCTGCGAAGGGATCGCCCTTGCCACTCGGCGCCTGCAGCCGATCGGTCAATTTCCAGGCATCGCGCGCCTCCAAGATCCACTTTCCTCCAAAACATCGAGGGCGAGGCCACATCGGCAGCCGAGCCAGCTTCTTTGTTGCCCATCAAGAACCAGGTTAGCCGAAGGTTCCGAAAAAACGTTGCAGGAGAGAGTCTTGGGCGAATCACTTCAACGTCTTGCGACGACTCAGCCGGTCTCATTCGAGTGGAGGCGACCGTCGGCGCCGACGATCGGACTGTCCGGATAGACGCCTTTCAGGACTTCATCAAAATGACGCCGCACAGCCGTGTGGCAGGAGCAGGCGAGGTGGCCAAGGCCATGGGGATTGGTGACCGTCAGCACCCCGCGCTGCGTCTCGATCAACCGGCGATGCTTCAGGGTCTGGATGACACGGCTGACATAGCTGCGCCCAACCCCAAGCATTCCCGCGAGTTGCTCCTGCGTCATCGGCAGCGAGGCCTCGTTGGTGCGATCCATGGCCGAGACCAACCATTTGGCGGCGCGTTGTTCGATGGAATGGGCCGCGTTGCAGGCGACGGACTGGAACACCTGCGCCATCAGGCAGTCGGCGTAGCGTGCGAAGATGTGGCGCAAGACAAGCGACTTCATCTTCGCTTCCTCGAGATCCTCGAGATCCATCGACAGGAGCGGTCCGCCAAGATGCACCTCGGCGCGTGAATAGGCCGGCAGTCGCCCCTGGCTCACAATCCCCGCGACCGCGCCCTCACGGCCGACCAGGGCTGTTTCCACCGCACGGCCGTCATCAAGTTGGATGCGAAAGATGAGCAATGTCGAATCGCAGGGGAAATATACCTTCTGCACATTGTCGCCAGGTTCATAGAGCACAGTCCCCGAGGCGAGAGTCATCTCGACAAGATGGGGTTCCAGCAGCGCAAAATCGGCGGGCCGAAGCGCACGCAGCAGATTGTTTACGCGCCCATCCTTGGATCGATGAGGTGTCAGCAAGAGTCTCTCCCTTACGGCGATCGTCAGGTTTCTTTGGGGTTCCTGAAATCGCAACGCGCGAGAGACCAATATGTTCACTTGTGCGCAGACGATGGCTGCGCTTGTGTCTACAAGGCGACACTGCCGGTTCGTCGGCGGTTTGGAGAGCTGCGATATAATGGTAATTTATGGCCCAGGGGCTCGGCCGGGCCCCGGCAGCGAGGCCAGGCTTCGCCTGGCGCTTGATGCGGCTGGCGGCGTCGGGGCCTGGGAGTTCGACGTCGGAACGGATTGGCTTTCCGCCGATGACAGCTTCTGGTCGCTGCACGGGCTACCAAGAGCGCTTCAGGAGCCGCCGGGTAATATCCAGGGCTGGCTGGCCATGGTGCATATCGAGGATCGCGAGGCGCTGGCGACGGCGTTGCACGATGCCGCGACGCGTCGGGTCGAGCAGCTTCGTTTCGACTACCGTGTCGCGGGCAGCGATGGCCAGACGGTGTGGCTGCTGGCGCGCGGCCGGATGCGGACGCCGGAGGAGGGCGGCACGGGCCGCCTCATCGGCGTCGTCGTCGACGTGACCGAGCAGCACCAGACCGAAAAGGCTTTGCGTGCCAGCGAGGAGCGCTACGAAGCGATCACCAATTCCATCGATCAGATGATCTGGTCGACGCGGCCCGATGGATTCCACGACTACTATAATTTGCGTTGGTATGAATTCACGGGCATGCCGATCGGATCAACCGACGGCGAGGCCTGGAACGGCATGTTCCATCCCGACGACCAGCAACGGGCCTGGGAGCGCTGGCGCCACAGCCTCGAGACTGGCGAGCCCTATCATATCGAGTATCGCCTGCGGCATCGCTCTGGCCAATATCGCTGGGTGATCGGCCGCGCCCAGTGTGTGCGCGATGCCGAAGGCCGTATCGTTCGCTGGTATGGCACCTGCACGGATATCGACGATCTGAAGGAGGCCGAGGCCCAGCGCGAACTCATTGCGCGCGAGCTGTCGCACCGCATTCGCAACATCTTCGCGGTGGTCTCGAGCCTGGTGATGCTGCCGGCCCGCGACCAGCCCGAAGCGCGGCCGTTCGCGATGTCCGTCCAGGCGCGCATTCAGGCGCTGGCTTCCGCGCATGAATATGTCCGTCCGCACAGCGCAGCCTCCGCTCCCGCGGACGGCGCCCATACAGTCAAGGGGCTGCTGGATCTGCTGGTCTCGCCCTACAACGCGCCGGGCCGTGGCCACATCGCCATCGAGGGCGACGATCGGCCGATCGGGCCACAGGCCGCGACCGCTATGGCGCTGACCATCCACGAGCTCGCCACCAACGCGGTGAAATACGGCGCTCTGTCGAGCGATGGCGGCCTTGTGACAATCGTCTGCTCCGATATCGGCGAGCAATTCTCGATCCGTTGGCAGGAGACTGGCGGGCCAGCGATCGATGGCATGCCGACCCGCCGCGGCTTCGGCACCACGCTCTCGGAGCGGGTCGCCTCGACGCAGCTCGGGGCCACTCTGGAGCGCGAATGGCTGCCGGAGGGCCTTGTCGTCGTCCTGGTTATCCCAGTCAGCCGCCTGCTGGCCTGAAGTCCTAGCCGCGCGCCGGACCGATGCGCCGTACGGAGAGGACTCGGCTCAATCCGAACGCAATGATCGCCGTCATGATTTCGACGGCACGCGGCGGCTCGCCGGCCTCGATTGCTGCGACGAGCGTCTGGCTGTTCGCCGTCAGTTCGGCGCGCACCAGGCGACTCTTCTCGGTGTCGTGACCGGCGACGGCGACAAGGGCCAGCGTCAGCTCGACGAGACCGATCGATGAGCGCAGCAACGGATTGCCCGATGCCTCCGCGATGATCCGGTGCACTTCGAGCTCGGCCAGCGCATGCGTCTCGGCATCGCCCTCGGCCAGCTCCATCTGGTGGATCCAGTATTTGAGCAGGCGGATCTGTTCGGCAGTGCGTCGCCGCGAAGCAAGATCGGCCGCCCGCGCCTCGAGCGAGCCGCGGATGTCGAACAGGCCGGCGATGAAATCGGCGTCGAGCTCGGCCTCGAAATGCCAGGCCAGCACCTGCTGGTCGAAGAGGTTCCAGCGGCTCCTTTGCGAGACCCTCGTGCCGACCTTCGGCCGCGCCTCGACCATGCCCTTCGCCTCGAGCGTCCGCAGCGCCTCGCGCAGCACGGTGCGCGAGACGCCGTAGCTCGCCATCATCTCCGCGTCGCTCGGCAGGATCGTGCCCACCGCGAAGCGGCCGGAGACGATACCGGCGCCGATCTCGTTGATGACGAAGGTGTGGAAGTTGCGCGCAGCCGGCTTGCCTGACAGCGAGCGCAGAAGGCTGCCTGGCTCGCTCATGCTAGGCGGTCTCGGATGATCTGTCTCCGCGAGCCGAGGCGGCGAAGACCAGCCGCTGCAGCACGATGAACAGGAACAGGAGGATGCCGATCACGATCTTGGTCCACCAGCTCGACAGCGTCCCGTCGAAGATAATGTAGGTCTGCACCAGACCGAGCAGCATCACGCCCACAAACGTTCCAAAGACAAAGCCATAGCCGCCCGTCAGAAGCGTTCCGCCGATAACGACAGCGCCGATCGCGTCCAGTTCGACACCAACCGCCGCAAGGGGATAACCGGCCGACGTATAGAGCGAGAAAACGATTCCGGCCAGACAGGCGAGCACGCTCGAGAGCATGTAAATCTGAACGGTCGTGCGGGCGACCGGCACGCCCATGAGCGAGGCGGAGGTGGCATTGCCGCCGAGCGCATAGACATAGGAACCGAAGCGCGTCCGATGGGCGAGGATGGCGCCGAACACGAACACGGCGATCATCAAAAGCCCGACGAAGCTCAGCCGCCCTCCGCCCGGAAGGCGGAAATAGAGCGATGAGATCATCGTGTAGAATTCATTGTTGATGGGCACGGAGTCCTGCGTGATCACCGACGCGCCGCCCCTGGCGAGGAACATGCCGGCCAGCGTCACGATGAAAGCCGGCACTTCGAGATAGTGGATCGCGAGCCCCATCGCCGCCCCGAACAGTGCCGCCACAACGAAAGCGATAGCAAAGGCCACCAGCGGGTGCAGGCCGAAGCTCGAGATCAGCACCGCGACCAGAACGCCGGTGAAGCCGATCACCGCGCCCACCGAAAGATCGATGCCGCCGGAGATGATCACGAAGGTCATGCCGACGGCCGTGATGCCGAGAAACGCGTTGTCGGTGAGGAAATTGCCGAGAACGCGGGTCGAGAGCAGTCCGGGAAACTGGAACACGGCAGCGGCATAGGCCACGAGGAAGATGGCGACCGTCGCCAAGAGAGGGCGCATGCTGCGGTTCATCGCGAGGCACCGGATTTCTTGCGGCCGAAGAAGCCGAGGACCTGGCCGGCAAGCGGCGACTGGATCATCAGGATCACCGTGATGATGCCTGCCTTGACCACGAGATTGAATTCAGGCGGGTAGCCGGAAACGAGGATGCCGGTGTTCATCGCCTGGATAATGAGCGCGCCGATCACCGACATCGGGATCGAGAAGCGGCCGCCTAGCAGGGACGTCCCGCCGATGACCGCCGCCAGGATGGCGTCCAGCTCCAGCCAAAGACCGGCATTGTTGGCATCGGCGCCTCGGATGTCGCCGGCGACGATAATGCCGGCGATCGCCGCACAGAGGCCGCTGACCGAATAGACCGAGATCAGCAGCAGGCGGCTTCGGATGCCCGCAAGCGTCGCGGCGGATCGATTGATGCCGACCGCCTCAATGAAGAGCCCGATCGCCGTCTTGCGGACAGCAAGCGTCACCAGCACCATCAGCGCGAAGGCGATGACCACGGGCATCGGCATGCCGAGGAATGATCCGGTGCCGATGAAGATCAGCGTCGGATCGGAGAAGGTGACGATGGAGCCTTCGGTGATGAGCTGGGCGATGCCGCGTCCCGCGACCATCAGCACCAGCGTCGCGATGATCGGCTGGATATCGAGCACCGCCACGAGGATGCCGTTCCAGAGCCCGCAGGCCAGCCCGACAGCCAGTGCGCCGCCGACCGCAACCGGACCGGAATAGCCTGCGACCACGAGCGTCGCCGCGACCGCGCCGGACATCGCCATAACGGCGCCGACGGACAGGTCGACGCCCTTGGTCGCGATTACCGCCGTCATGCCGATGGCAAGGATCGCCACGGGAGCGCCGCGATTGAGAACGTCGATGAGACTGCCGAACAGGCGGCCATCCTGCCATTCAATCTTGAAGAAGCCGGGGAACAGGATCCAGTTCAGGAGCAGCACGCTCACGAGCGCGATGGTCTGTGTATTGAGGATCCGGCCGAACGAGATGCGCGTCATGCCGCCGTTTCCTCAGATGTCGCCTCGCCATGGGTGGCGATTGCCTGGACGATCACGGCCGGGCTAATGTCCTCGCCGCGCAGCTCGGCTACCATTTCGCGATCCCGCATAACCACGACGCGGGAGGAATAGGCGACGACCTCGTCGATTTCCGACGAGATGACAACCAGCGCCATGCCGTCGTCGCGCAGTCGGTTGATAGTCCGCACGATCTCGGCATGGGCGCCGACATCGATGCCGCGCGTCGGCTCGTCGAGGATCAGGAAAGCGGGGTCCGTCGCCAGCCAGCGGGCGAGGATGACCTTCTGCTGGTTACCGCCCGAAAGCAACTTGACCGGCATGTCGAGCGAGGCGGCGCGGATATCCATCGACTCGCCGAACTGACCCGCCAGATCGAGCTGTTCGTCCCGATTGAGCGCGCGGAACCAGCCGAGCTTGCCCTGCAGGGCGATGACGATGTTCTCTCGTACTGACAGATCGCCGAAGATGCCGTCGGCCTTCCGATCTTCCGGGCAGAAGCCGAAGCCATGTGCGATCGCATCGGTCGCAGCCCGGATCGATATCGGCTTGCCATTGAGAGTGACCGATCCTTCATCCGATGGATCGATGCCGAACATGACCCGCGCCATTTCCGTCCGGCCGGAACCGAGCAGCCCAGCGACGCCGATGACTTCACCCTTGTGGATGGTCAGCGTGAATGGCCGGACGCTGCGCTTGCGGCCATAGTTCTTGAACTCGAGCAGCACGTCGGTGACAGGACGCTGCGCCTCCAGGCTGGTGGAGCCGGAAAAGGCGATGTCCTTGCCGAGCATCTTGCGCACGAGTTCGGTGCGCGTCAGATCGCTGAGGCGGCTGGTATCGACCAGCTTGCCATTGCGCAGGATCGTCACGCGATCGGCGAGCGCAAAGACCTGATCAAGGAAATGCGTGATGAAGACGATGGCGAGCCCATCGCGCTTGAGACTCGCGACCACTTCGAACAACCGTTGCACCTCGTCGCGATCAAGGCTCGCGGTCGGCTCGTCGAGGATCAGCACCTTGCCGGAAAGCTGGACCGCTCTTGCAATCGCGACGATCTGCTGGACGGCGACGGAGTGGCTCCCGAGCTCGCTTGCGGGGTCGATTTCGAGCCCGTAGCGCTTCAGCAGGACGCGCGCGTCCTTGTTCATGCGCTTGCGGTCGACAAGGCCGAAACGAGTGGGTTGATGTCCGAGGAAGAGATTTTCGGCGACGGAACGGTTCGGCAGGAGATTGACCTCCTGATAGACAGTGCCGATGCCGAACGACTGCGCGTGAAGCGGGCTGTCGAGATGGACGGGGGTGCCATCCACCAGAACCTCCCCACCATCAGGCTGATAGGCGCCGGTCAGGATCTTGATGAGGGTCGATTTGCCGGCTCCGTTTTCACCGAGCAGCGCGTGCACTTCGCCCGCCAGAAGGCCGAAATCGACCGTATCGAGCGCCTTGTGGGTCCCAAAGATCTTGGAGACCCCGCGCGCTTCCATGCGAAAGGCGGTCTCTGCCACGTCGCGTCCCCCAAGCCTCATCCGGCCGTCTCCGAATGATTCCGCAAAGAATAGCCCCGCCGGCACGAGCCGGCGAGGCGTGGTTTGTCGCTGACCGATCAGTAGCCGAGGCTCTTGCGGCGCTCGGCTTCCCCCTTCGGATCATCGGCGGGCGTATAGAGCTTCGACTCGGTGATGATGAACTTCGGCGGCATGGTGCCGTCTTTCTTGTAGGCGGCGAGGGCGTCGAAAGCCGGGCCGGCCATGTTCGGCGTCAGCTCGACAGTGGCATTGGCCTCGCCGGCCGCCATGGCCGAGAAGAGATCCGGCACGCCGTCGATCGAAACGACGAGAATATCCGTACCCGGCTTCAGGCCCGCATCCTTGATGGCCTGGATCGCGCCGACAGCCATGTCGTCGTTATGCGCATAGACGGCGCAGATATTCTTGCCGCCGTTCTCGGCCTTCAGGAAGCCTTCCATCACTTCCTTGCCCTTCGAGCGGGTGAAGTCACCCGTCTGGCTGCGGACGATGGAAATATTGGAATGACCGGCAATCGCCTCCTCGAAGCCCTTCTTGCGATTGATCGCCGGCGTCGAGCCGACGGTCCCCTGCAATTCGACGACGCGGCAATCCTTATCCTTCACGGTGCCGACGAGCCAGTCGCCCGCGACCTTGCCTTCCTTCACCTGATCGGACGCGACCGACGTTAGGTAAAGATCCTCCGGCCCGTCAATGCCACGGTCAAGCAGGATCACCGGGATTTTGGCTTCCTTGGCTTCGCTGAGCACGTCTTCCCAGCCGGTCGCGACCACAGGCGCAACCAGGATCGCATCGACGCCCTGGGCGATGAAGCCGCGGATCGCCTTGATCTGGTTTTCCTGCTTTTGCTGAGCGTCGGCGAATTTCAGGTTGATGCCGCGGCTCTCGGCCTGCTGCTTGGTGACCGATGTCTCGGCGGCGCGCCAGCCGGACTCGGAGCCGATCTGCGAGAAGCCGACCGTCATATCCGCAGCCATGGCTGCCGACGACAAGGCAGTGGCGATGCCCGCCGCGAGGGCGAGTTTCTTCAAGATGCTCAAGATTTTCTCCCTTGGCCGCGCGGCGTTCCTCCCCAGCACGGCATGAAGCGTCGATAGCATTAGTACTATTATATGTAAATAGGGCCGGCTTCGTCGCTGCGCCGGCTCACCATTTCTACTCAAGATCGGCATTTCGACGCTCTGGCCGGCGTAGAGCGGGCTGCCGAACGGCCGAGGATTGTCCGCCAAGGATTGGCGATACCGGCTGACCCGCATCGAACCAACCTCTGATGACGAGCGTTTTTCGGGAACGCCACCGCTTCGAGTGGGTTGGCATCAGGAGCGTGGCCGCTGGCCGGCGCTCATTTCGCCTGCTTCTGCCTTGCAGCGGCGCATGAAGGGATGCCGAGCGACCCGCCTCGATATCTTCCGAAAGTCCACTCCCATGATCATTATGCTGACCTCACTCGTTTTTGCTCTTCTCGGGCTGGCGCTGGCCGCCGGCGGCATTTTCCTCGTCGTCCTCGGCGGCAGTCCCTTCTATCTCCTGATCGGCGCTGCGCTCCTGCTGACTGCCTATCTGATCTATCGACGCAAACGCGCCGCGCTCGCTGTCCATGGCGTTCTCGTATTGGTGACGCTCGGCTGGGCGGTATGGGAAGTGGGGTTCGATTGGTGGCAGCTCGCACCGCGCGGTGGTCTGCTCGTGGTTCTCGGCCTCTGGCTGTTGACGCCGTGGGTCTGGCGTCGCCTCGATTCCGGCCCCGGCCGTGCCGGCTGGGCCTCGACTTGGTCGCTCATTGCCCCGCTGGCGATTGCGATCATCGTGGCCGGCTATGCGATGACGCAGGATCCGCATGACATCGCAGGCGCGCTGCCGACCGCGCAAACTGCTGCCGCGATGGGAGGAAACGTTCCGGACAGCGACTGGCACCAATATGGCCGGACGCCCTATGGCCAGCGTTATTCGCCGCTCGATTCAATCAATACGGACAATGTCTCGCAGCTGAAGGTCGCCTGGCAGTATCAGACGGGAGACGTGAAACTGCCGCAGGATGTCGGCGAAACGACCTACCAGGTCACGCCGCTGAAGGTGGGCAATACGCTCTATCTCTGCACGCCGCATAATTGGGCGATCGCGCTCGATGCCAAGACCGGCCAGCAGAAGTGGAAATTCGACTCCAATTCGGGCCTTAACCCCGACCGGCAGCACCAGACCTGTCGCGGCGTCACCTATTGGGCCGACCCTGAGGCGGCCGCGGGCGCTGCCTGCGCGACCCGCGTCTATCTGCCGACCTCCGACGCGCGGCTCATCGCGCTCGACGCCGCCACCGGCGAGGTCTGCACTGACTTTGCCGACAAGGGCGCTCTGCATCTTGAGCAGGGCATGAAATACGATCCCGCGGGCTATTATTACTCGACTTCTCCGCCCGTCGCCATCGACGGCAAGATCATCATAGGCGGAGCGGTCAACGACAATTATTCGGTGGACGCCCAGTCCGGTGTGATCCGCGCTTTTGACATTCGGACCGGCGCGCTGATCTGGAATTGGGACTCCGGCAATCCGGACCAGACCGCGCCGCTGCCGCCCGGCCAGACCTACACGACGAATTCGCCCAACAGCTGGTCGGTCTTCAGCGCTGATCCCGAGCTCGGCCTCGTCTATATCCCGCTCGGCAACCAGGTTCCCGACCAGCTCGGCATGGGCCGCAGCGCCAATGTCGAGCGTTTCTCATCGTCCATCGTCGCGCTTGATGTCGCCACCGGCAAGCTGCGCTGGGTTCTCCAGACGGTGCATCATGACCTCTGGGACATGGACGTTCCGGCGCAGCCGGTTCTGTTTGATCTGAGGAAAGCGGATGGCAGCGTCGTGCCGGCGCTGGTCGGCCCGACCAAGCAGGGCGATATCTATGTGCTCGACCGGCGCACCGGCGAGCCGATCATCCCGATCCACGAAATCCCGGCACCCGGCGGCACGATCCCCGAGGATTCGGCAGCGCCGACCCAGCCCATCTCTGACCTGACCTTCTCGCCGCCGCCTTTGACGGAGAAGGACATGTGGGGCGTCTCGCTGATCGACCAGATGGTCTGCCGCATCGCGTTCCATCAATATCGCTACGAGGGCCGTTACACGCCGCCCTCCGTGCAGGGCACGATCGTCTATCCGGGCAATTTCGGCACCTTCAACTGGGGCAGCGTCGCCGTCGACCCGGAGCGGCAGGTGATGTTCGCGATGCCAACCTATCTCGCCTTCACATCGCGCCTCGTGCCGGCTGCCAAGTTGCCGCCGAAGGGCGATGAGACGGCGAGCGAGCAGGGACTGAACCGCAACGAAGGCGCGCCTTATGGCGTGTTGATGGGCCCGTTCCTCAGCCCCCTCGGCATCCCCTGCCAAGCGCCGCCATGGGGCTATGTCGCCGGCGTTGACCTCACCACGGGCAAGATCGCCTACAAGCACAAGAACGGAACCGTCTACGACATGACGCCGCTGCCACTGCCGATCAAGCTGGGCGTGCCCGGCATCGGCGGACCGTTGCTGACGAAGGGCGGCGTCGCCTTCCTCGGCGCAACTGTCGACGACTTCTTGCGCGCCTATGACGTCACGACCGGCAAACAGCTCTGGCAGGCCCGCTTGCCTGCCGGCGGACAGGCAACGCCCATGACCTACAGTCTCCACGGCAAGCAGTATGTCGTTATGGTCGCCGGCGGACACGGATCGATCGGCACCAAGCCAGGCGATTATGTCATCGCCTATACTTTGCCGTAGTGGGTGCCGCCAGCCCGGCAGGCCTACGCCGCCGGGCTGGCGTCGTCGTGAACGACCGCAAGATTGAAATGCGTCGTGCCGAGCTTCTCCTCGAGACGCATCCACAGCGGGATCAATTGTTCCATCGCCCGGCAGGCGGTGAGATCGCCGAGATCGAGGATCGAAGCCCAGCCGAAGGAGCGCAGCAGTTCCGTGACCTCGCTCTTGGCGGAGATGTCGTTGCTGGCGACGAAGACGTGGTGCGGCCGGCCAAGGCTTGTGGGCTCGACCATCAGATGCGCGCTGACGCTGTTCAGCGTCTTGACGAGCCGGGCGCGGGGGAATGCCGCCTGGATCGCCTCGCCAATCGGCGTCACGATCGGCTGGTCGACGGCGGAATTGTAATTGGCGATATCGATCAGGATTTTGTCGTCGATGGCGCAGCCCCTAAGGATGCCGATCGCTTCCTCGCCCGGCAGTGCATTGAACACCCATTCGGCGTGAGCGGCCGCTTCCCGGTAGCTACCGATTCCCGCTCCGGTCCGCGCACCGAGCGCGCGCGCCTTGTCGCCGCCCGGTTGGCGCGATCCGATAACGACATCATGGCCGAGCTGCATCAGCTTGCCGCCGATGGCGCTGCCAACCTCTCCCGTTCCCAGAACGCCGAATTTCATGATGGATCCCTTGCCTCCGCTATGGATGGGCAGCCTATCGGGCGTCCCTACGAAGTCCAATTGCTGCCGTCGGTCAGTCGGCGAGTCTGAGCGCAATACTGTAGATCAGACTGCGTATCCTACCGGCCCCAGACGACCGCATTCTCGTGGCGCTTGATGATGTGCTTCAGATTCTCGAAGGCGGTCGTGACATGCCCGGCGAAGCGCTCGGCCGCCGGCGAGCGCGGCGCGCCGACGCGTCGCAAAATGCCGAGTGAACGGTTTGGCTGCGGAATTTCGTAGGGCAGCACCGTCACGCGGTTTTCCTTGCGCTGCGCGAACACCACGGAGAAGGGCAACACCGCCAGTGCGTCGGTTTCGGCGAGGAAGTTGATGACGCTCATCAGCGAGCCGCCGGAATAGCGGATGTTGAGATCCGACATGCCTATGCTCATCAGGATCATCTGGAGATCGGACATCAGCGGCGAGCCGGGAAGGGGAGCGACCCAGGGAAAGCTCGTCAGGTCGTGGGCGCGAAGGCGGCGATTGCGTAAGAGCGGATGATCAGGGCGGCAGGCGACGATGTTCCGGCCGGGCAGAATTTCCGTGAATTCGAAGCCGGGGCCAAGATCGAGCACGCCGATCGGAACGATCCCAAGGTCGATCTGATCACCCTGCAGCGCGCCGACCATCTCCGGCAAATTGAGATAGCTCTGCTGGATCGTGACTTCGGGCTCCAGATTTTGGAACTCGCCGATCATCCGGCTGATCATGGCATCCATGAAGAACGGCACGCCGCCGACCCGGACAATGCCCTTGGTGCCCTTCAAAAAGCCCTGCACGGCATCGCTGGCCTTGCGTGAGGCGGTGATGATCGTGCGGCCCTGCGCGGCGAGCTGTGCCCCGAGCGGCGTCGCCTGCATCGGGCGGCGGCCTTTCAGGAACAGCGGCTCGCCGACGCGCGCTTCGAGCATGGCTAGCGAGCGGCTGACGGCCGGCTGGGTCAGGCCCAGCATGGCCGCGCCTTCCGAAACCCCGCCAGCATCCAGCACGGCGGCGAGCTGCATCAGGTGGCGTTCATTCAGCTTCATAGCAAAATGCTATACAAGCCGCTGCACAACTCATCAAGCGCCGTCAGCAGCCGTGCTATCCCGATTAACAAGGGGAAGGGAGGCCCCGGCGGAATGCACGGCCAGCATGACGGTCCGACGAGGGAGGAACTCCCCGGGGCGATTTCGGCACAGGCGGAGGAATTCTCGCGTCGTCTGACGGCTGCCGGGCAGACCCGTGTCGCTGCGGCGGCGCAGGCAACAGTCGATGGTCTGCACGCCCTCATCGCCGAACTCCGTCCCTCGGGGGAGGAGTTCCGCCTGGCTATCGATTTCCTGACCGAAGTCGGCCATTACGCCGATGCCCGGCGGCAGGAATGGGTGTTGTTCGCCGATGTGCTCGGCGTGTCCTCGCTGATCGAGGACTTGAACAATCCGCGCCCTGCCGGGGCGACGCCCAACACGCTGGCGGGCCCGTTTTACCGCTCCGACGTTCCGGACATGGCACCGGGCGCCAACATATCGCGCGACCATAAGGGCGATCCCCTGGCCGTCGAGGGCAGGGTTCTCGCGCTCGATGGCTCACCGGTCGCCGGCGCGCTGGTCGAGGTCTGGCAGGCCAACGCCGAAGGCCTCTACGAGAACCAGGAGCCGGATCGGCAGCCGGAATTCAATCTGCGCGGCCGTTTCCGGACCGACCCTCAGGGCAGGTTTCATTTCCTGACGGTCAAGCCCAAAGGCTATGCGCTGCCCTCGGACGGGCCGGTGGGCCAGTTGATGTCGGCGCTTGGCCTAGGCCTTGAACGTCCCGCCCACATTCATTTCCGCGTCTCGGGGGACGGTTTCGAGACGCTCACGACCCACATTTTCGACCGGTCGGACCCGGCGATCAACCGCGACGCGATTTTCGGGGTGAAGCCCGAACTCATGGCCGAGTTTCGTGCCCTGCCGCCAGCGGGCGGCAAGCGGAAATACGCGCTCGACCTCAATCTGGTGCTCTGCCCGGCGCGGCAGGGCGAAAACGAAACCTCTGGGAGGAGATGACCGATGGCCCGTGTAAGCGGCTACCACCATCTGACGATGTCGACGGACGGCGCACAGGACGATTTCGACTTCTACACGAAGGCGCTCGGCCTGCATTCCGTGAAGCGCACGGTGCTCTTCGATGGCGTGATCCCCGTCTATCACCTCTATTATGGCTCGCCGAACGGCGATGCCTCGACGATCATCACGACCTTTCCGTTCCGCAAGCCTGGCGTCTATGGCCGTCGCGGCACCAATCAGTCGCGGACAATCCTGCAGTCCATCCCTAAAGGCGCTGCGGATTTCTGGGTCGACCGGCTAAACGCACGCGGCATAGAGACGAAGAAAATCACCCGGTTCGGCGCCGACCGCGCCGCCTTTGCGCATCCCTCGGGCATCCTGCACGAGCTGGTCGAAAGCGACAGCGATCCGCGCGAGCCGATCACCAACACGGTTCAGGGCATCGGCAAGGCGCATGGCATCAAGGGCATCTACGGCGCCTCCATCGCCGTGACCGACCGGACGGCGATGGACGACTTTCTGACCATCGCGCTACCGCTCACCAAGGAGGCCGATACGCATGAGGGCCTCGTCTACCGCGTGCCTGACGAGACGGGCGCCAATCAGCGCGTCGAGGTAATCGTCGACCGCGAGAGCCCCCAGGGCACATGGACGCTGGCCGGCGGCACCATCCACCATCTCGCTCTCAACACCGGCAACGAAGAGAACCAGCTGAAGCTCCGCGCTCATATCGAAGGCCTCGGCTTTACCGATATTTCCGAGCAGAAGGACCGCAACTACTTCAAGTCCTGCTATGTCCGCTCGCCCGGCGGCGCGCTGTTCGAACTCGCCTGGACGACGCCGGAAGGCTGGGCCAAGGACGAACCGCCGGGTGCGATCGGCAAGACGCTGGTGTTCCCGCCGTGGTTCAAGGATCGCGAGGACGAACTGCGGGCCGGCCTGGAGCAGGCAGAGTTCGCATGAGCGCAGGCGGCGGTCCTTTGAGGCTCGGGTCCAGAGCTCCTGAAGCGAAGGCGATCTGCGTCTTCGTGCATGGCCGCGGCCAGACGCCGGAGGACATGCAGTCCCATGTGCTGGCGCGGCTTTCCGCGCCATCCGTGGCGTTTGTCCTGCCGCGTGCCCCGACGGGCGCGTGGTGGGAGGCGCGTGCGGTCGATCCGCTGACGCCGGTCGCAAGGGCCCAGCTCTCGTCGGCGCTCGATCATCTTGCCGCTGCGGTCGCCGCGGCGCGAGGTGAATTGCCGGGACTGCCGCTGCTACTCGCGGGTTTCTCGCAAGGCGCATGCCTCGCCATTGAGTATCTCTGCGCGGGATTGCCGCCGCCGGAGGCGCTGGCTGCCTTCACGGGCTGCCGCGTCGGCGTTCCCAGCGATGCTCGGGTCGAGGCTGTGCCGGCCGGCGTACCTGTCTATCTCTCGGGCGCCGATGCCGATCCCTGGATCCCTGTTTCCGCCTTTGCGGAGGCAGTGGGGACGCTCGGTCGGCGGGGCGCAAGCCTGCGGGCCGATCTCTTTCCTGGGCGCCCCCACGAGGTTTCGGATCCCGAGATCGCCATGCTGGGCGGGATGCTCGCGGACCTCGGCGCCGGACGCGGCCCACGCATGGAGGCGGCGCGATGATGGATAATTTCGTCTTTCCGGGACTAACGACGCGGGTTGTTTTCGGCTCTGGCACCCTTGCACGAGCGGGCGAAGAGGTCAGCCGGCTCGGTCATGAAAAGGCACTGGTGCTCTCGACACCGCATCAAAAGGCAGATGCCGAGAAGCTGGCGGACAGTCTAGGCGGTCTCGCGGCCGGCGTCTTTGCCGATGCCACCATGCACACGCCGGTCGAGGTCACCGAAACGGCCGTCGAAGCGTTCCGCGTCAGCGGCGCCACGGCTGTCGTTAGCCTCGGCGGAGGATCGACAACCGGGCTCGGCAAGGCGATCGCGCTGCGCACCGGCGCGGACCAGGTCGTGATCCCGACAACCTATGCCGGCTCGGAGATGACCGACATCCTCGGCGAGACGGCCAATGGCGAGAAGACGACGCGCCGTTCGCCGGTTATTCGCCCGGAGACCGTGATCTACGACGTCGACCTGACGCTTTCGCTGCCGGTCGGGCTCACGGTCACGTCGGCGATGAACGCGATCGCTCATGCGATGGAGGCGTTCTACGCGCCGGATCGCAATCCGGTGATCTTGCTGATGATCAAGGATGCCATGTCGGCTTTTCGCGACGGCATCCCGAGGCTGATCGAGGATCCGCATGATCGGGCGGCCCGGACCAAGGCCCTCTATGCCGCCTGGTGCTGCTCGACGGCGCTCGGCTATGTCCAGATGGCGCTGCACCACAAGCTCGCGCATGTGTTTGGCGGCTCATTCGACAGGCCGCATGCCGAAACGCACGCGATCCTGCTGCCCTATACGGCGGCATTCAATGAGGTCGCGGTGCCGAAACTGCTTGCGCCGATTGCCGAGGCATTTGGTGGCGGATCGGCGGGCGGCGCGCTCTGGGATTTTGCGAATAGCGTGGGCTCGCCGCTGAGCCTCAAGGCCATCGGCATCAGCGAGGCGGATCTCGACCGGGCAACCGCGATCGCCGTCAAGAATGCCTACGCCAATCCAAGGCCTATCGACCCGGGATCAATCCGGGAACTTCTCCAGGCGGCGTGGGAGGGACGCCGCCCTGGCGGCTGAGAACAAACAAGAGGGAGGAGGGAAATCATGCTGACAAGACGTAATCTGCTGAAGGGCTCGGCGGCGACAGGTCTGGCGCTGGCGACGGGAGGGCTTGCCGCGCCCGCGATCGCGCAGGGGGCCAAGATCAAGCTCGGCTATGTGTCGCCGCAGACCGGCCCGCTCGCCGGCTTTGCCGAAAGCGACGCCTATAACATCAAGGCTTTCCTTGCGTCGGAGGCTGGCAAGAACTTCGAAGTCATCGTCAAAGACAGCCAGTCCAATCCGAACCGGGCCGCAGAAGTCGCCAAGAGCCTGATCGTCGACGACGAGATCAACCTGATGCTCGTCGGCTCGACGCCGGAGAACACCAATCCGGTAGCGACGACCTGCGAGGCGGAAGGCATTCCCGTCATCTCGACCATGGCGCCGTGGCAGCCCTGGTTCATCGGCCAGCAGGGCAATCCGGGCGACCCCGCCTCATGGAAGCCGTTCAAATTCGCCTACCACTATTTCTGGGGTCTCGAGGACATCATCGCTGTCTACACAGCGATGTGGAAGCAGCTCGAGACCAACGGCAAGGTCGGCGGGCTCTTCCCGAACGATGCCGACGGCAATGCCTGGGGCGACCCCAAGAACGGCCTGAAGCCAGGGCTCGAAGCCGCAGGATTCACGCTGACCGATCCTGGCCGCTACCAGAATCTCTCGGATGATTTCACCGCGCAGGTCAACGCGTTCAAGGCGGCCTATGCCGAGATCGTCACCGGTGTCGTGATCCCGCCGGACTTCACCACCTTCTGGAACCAGGCGCGCCAGCAGGGCTTCAAGCCCAAAGCCGTGACGGTCGCAAAGGCGATCCTGTTCCCGCAATCCGTCGAGACGCTCGGCGCTGCCGGCAACAATCTCTCCTCCGAAGTCTGGTGGTCCGCTTCGCATCCGTTCAAATCGACGCTGACGGGCCAGTCATCGGCTGAACTCGCCGCCGATTTCACGGCGAAGACCGGCCGTCCCTGGACGCAGCCGATCGGCTTTGTGCATTCGCTGTTCGAGGTCGCGGCCAATGTCATGGGTCGTGTTTCGGACCCGGAGGATGCCGAGGCGATCGCTGAGGCCATCGCGGCCACCGACATGACGACCGTCGTCGGCAAGGTCGTGTGGAATGGCGCCGGTGTTCCGCCCTTCGCGGCGAAGAATGTCTGCAAGACGCCGCTCGTCGGCGGCCAGTGGCGGCAGAAGTCCGATGGCAGCTTCGATCTCGTGATCGTCGAGAACGGCACGGCGCCGGAGATCCCTGCGGCCGGCAAGATGGAAGCGCTTTCCTGACCCGATCATGCGGACCGGTGAGGCCCGGTCCGCATTCCCCGCCTTTCGAGGAACACCACGACAATGATCCTGAGGCTTGAAAACGTCTCGAAGTCCTACGGCGCGCTGAAGGTTGCGGATTCCGTGACCTTCGACGTGCCGCGTGGCGAGGCGCTCGGCATCATTGGGCCGAACGGCGCCGGTAAATCGACGCTGTTCAACCTCATCACCGGCAATGTGCTGGCCAATGCGGGGCGGATCGAATTCCTCGGCCGCGACGTCACGCGTGCGCCGGCCATGGAGCGGGTGCGCATGGGCGTCGGCCGCTCGTTCCAGATCCCGCAGCCCTTCGAAGGACTGACCGTATTCGAGAACCTCCTGACCGCCGCGGCCTTTGGCCGGGGCCGTCGCGAGGCCGATATGGTTGACGATTGCGCGCGCATCCTGGAGGAGACCGAGCTTCTCCGAAAGGCGAATGTCGTGGCCGGCGCGCTCAGCCTTCTCGACCGCAAGCGGCTCGAACTTGCCCGCGCGCTGGCAACCGGGCCCGAACTGCTGCTGCTCGACGAGATCGCTGGTGGGCTCACGGATGGCGAGTGCAAGGCGCTGGTCGCGACAATCAAGGCCATCCATGCGCAGGGCACGACGATCATCTGGATCGAGCATGTGCTGCACGCCCTGACCTCGGTCGTGGAGCGGCTGCTGGTGCTCGATTTTGGGCGCGTGATCGCGATCGGTTCGCCCGACGACATCATGGCCTCGAAAGAGGTTCGCGAGATCTATCTGGGGCTCGAGGTTTGATGCTGCTCGAAACCCATAATCTCACCGCAAGCTACGGACAGTTCCGCGCGCTGTTCGGCGTCGACATCGCCGTCGACACTGGCGAATGCGTCGCGATCATCGGCGCAAACGGCGCCGGCAAGTCGACGCTGATGCGTTCGATCACGGGCATCATCCGCAACGAACCCGCCATGGTGCTGCACTGGGGTGAGCCGATCGGGGCGCGGCCCTCGGCCGAGATCATGAAGCGTGGCATCGCCATGGTGCCGGAGGGTCGCCGGCTGTTTCCCTCGCTCTCCGTCGAGGAGAATCTTCTGATCGGCGGTCAGGCGCGGAAAGGCGACGGGCCGTGGAACCTCGAAGCCGTCTATGATCTCTTCCCGATCCTCCGCGAGCGGCGGAAGAATGCCGGCACGGCGCTTTCCGGCGGCCAGCAACAGATGGTGGCGATCGGCCGGGCGCTGATGTCGAACCCGGAATTGCTGCTCTGCGACGAGATCAGCCTCGGCCTCGCGCCCGTGGTTATCCGTGACATCTACGCTGCCTTGCCGAAGGTGCGCGCCGGAGGCACGGCGATCGTCGTGGTCGAGCAGGACATCGGCAAGGCGCTCGCCGTCGCGGACCGCGTCTATTGCATGATGGAAGGCCGCGTGACGCTTGTGGCCAAGCCGGCCGATGTGACGCGCCAGGACATTCATGCCGCCTATTTCGGAGAGGCGGCATGATCTGGGTCGACACGCTGGTGCAAGGCATTTTGCTCGGCGGGCTCTACGCGCTGTTCGCGGCGGGCCTCAGCCTCGTCTTCGGCATCATGCGCCTCGTCAATCTCGCGCATGGGGATCTCATCGTCTTTGCTGCCTATCTCGTGCTGATGGGTGTGACGCTGCTCGGACTCTCGCCCTGGGTGGCGGCGCTCATCGCGATGCCGCTGATGTTCGCGCTTGGCTGGTTGCTACAGATCGGCGTGCTCAATCGGGTGCTGGGCAAGGATATCCTGCCGCCGCTGCTCGTCACCTTCGGGCTCTCCGTGGCGCTTCAGAACGGCCTGCTCGAAGCCTTCTCGGCCGATAGCCGGCGCATCCCGGCCGGCGCGCTCGAAGGCGCGTCGCTCGATCTCGGGATTGTCACGGTCGGCGTGATGCCCCTTTTGACCTTCATCTCGGCGATCATCGTTATCGTGGCGCTCAACGCGCTCTTCTATCATACGGCGCTTGGCCGGGCCTTCCGCGCGACGTCTGATGACGCGGTGACGGCCGGCCTCATGGGCATCGAGCCGAAGCGCGTCTTCGCCATGGCAACAGGCATTGCCATGGTCGTGGTGACCATCGCCGCGCTCTATCTCGGCATGCGCGCCAATTTCGACCCCTCGATCGGGCCGGCGCGGCTGATCTACGCTTTTGAGGCGGTGATCATCGGCGGCCTCGGCAGCCTCTGGGGAACGCTCGCCGGGGGCGTGATCATCGGCGTCGCGCAAACCTTTGGCGCCGCCGTCAATCCTGAATGGCAGATCCTGGCCGGTCATATCGCCTTCCTCGCCGTCATGCTGCTGAAGCCGCGCGGCCTCTTTCCGCGCGCTGTGGATTGAGGCGCGGCATGTACAAGCTCACCACCCGCACCCGCGCCGGAACAGCCACCGCGATCCTCATCGTCATTCTCGTCCTGGCGGGATTGGCCTTGCCGGCCGTTGCCACCCGCGGGATCATCCAGGATCTCTTCTTCATCCTGACGATGCTGACCCTCGCTCAGCTCTGGAACCTGCTCGCCGGCTATGGCGGCCTCGTTTCGGTCGGCCAGCAGGCCTTCGTCGGCATCGGCGCCTATGCGATGTTCGCGGGCGTCATCCTCGCTGGCTGGAATCCGGTCTGGGCCATCCTGCTTGGCGGGCTCGCCGGGCTGGTGCTGGCAGTGCCGACGGCCTTCTTCGCCTTTCGCCTGCAAGGGGCCTATTTCGCCATCGGCACCTGGGTAATCGCCGAGGTGACGCGGCTGCTGGTCGCCCAGTGGAAGACGCTCGGCGGCGGCACCGGCACCTCGCTGCCACGCGAAGCGACGAGCAACATCCTTGGCACCGATGCGATCCGGGCGCTGTTCGGCGTCCGCGAAGCTGCCGCGCGCGACATCCTCGCCTATTGGCTGGCGCTTCTGCTCGTCGTCCTAGTCACCGGTGGCATCTATTGGCTCCTGAAGAGCCGACTTGGCCTCGCGCTGTCGGCCGTGCGCGACAACTCCGAGGCGGCGCGGTCGGTCGGCGTCGATACTGGGCGGCTCAAATGGGCGGTGTTCCTGATCGCCGCTGCCGCGACCGGGCTCACCGGCGCGCTGATCTTCATGCAGACCGCGCGCATCTCGCCGGATGCGGCCTTCGCCGTCACCGACTGGACCGCCTACGTGATCTTCATCGTCGTCATCGGCGGCATCGGCACGATCGAGGGGCCGATCCTTGGCGTCATCGTCTTCTTCATCCTGCGCTCCGCGCTGGCCGATTACGGCAGCTGGTATCTGATGACGCTCGGCCTCATCGCCATCGTCGTCATGCTTTTCGCCCCGAAGGGGCTCTGGGGGCTGATCTCGGCAAGATCCGGCCTGCACCTGTTTCCGGTCCGCCGCAGGCTGACCGGTCCGAAGATCGAGGGAGGATTCTGATGGCGGATATCGAGACTGACGTGCTGATCGTGGGGACGGGCCCGGCAGGCTCGGCCACGGCCGCGCTGCTCGCGAGCGCTGGCGTCGCCAACATGGTCGTCAACCGCTACCGCTGGCTGGCGAACACACCGCGCGCCCACATCACCAACCAGCGCGCCATGGAAGTGCTGCGCGATCTCGGCCACGACGTCGAGGCCGAGGCTGTCATGCACGCTTCGCCGCAGGAACTGATGGGCGAGAACGTCTTCTGCGAGAGCCTCGCCGGGGAGGAAATCGGCCGGATGAAGAGCTGGGGCACGCACCCCAATTCGAAGGCCGAGCATCTCCTGTCCTCGCCGACCTTCATGAACGACCTGCCGCAGACCTTCATGGAGCCGATCCTGTTCAAGACGGCCTGCTCGCGCGGCACGCAGGCCCGCATGAGCACCGAATATCTGAGCCACGTCCAGGACACCGACGGCGTCACGACGACGCTGCGCGACCGCCTTTCGGGTGGCACGTTCACGGTACGCTCGAAGTTCCTTGTCGGCGCTGATGGCGGCAACTCGCTGGTCGCCGAGCATCTTGGCCTGCCCTTCGAAGGCAAGATGGGCGTCGGCGGCTCGATGAACATCCTGTTCCGCGCCGATCTCTCCAAATATGTCGCCCACCGTCCGAGCGTTCTCTACTGGGTCATGCAGCCAGGCGCCGATGTCGGCGGCATTGGCATGGGCCTCGTGCGCATGGTGCGGCCATGGAACGAATGGCTCATCGTCTGGGGCTACGACATCAACCAGCCGCCGCCCGAGGTGACGCCGGAACTGGCGACCGAAGTCGCGCGCCAGTTGGTCGGTGATCCCGAACTCGAGATCGAGCTTCTCGGCGCCAATACCTGGACCGTGAACAACTGCTTCGCGACGGAGATGCAGAAGGGCCGCGTCTTCATCATGGGCGACGCCGCGCATCGGCATCCGCCCTCGAACGGCCTCGGCTCCAACACCTCGATCCAGGATGCCTTCAACCTCGCCTGGAAGCTGGCCAAGGTCGTCAAGGACCAGGCAGGGATCGGACTGCTCGACAGTTACACCACAGAGCGTGCGCCGATTGCCCGCCAGATCGTGACGCGCGCCAACCAGTCGATCGCGGAGTTCGGGCCGATCTTCGAGGCGCTCGGCATGGATGGCGGCGTCGATCACGAGAAGATCCAGCGCAACATGGAAGCGCGCTGCGACGCGACGCCGGCGGCCGAGGCTCAGCGCGAGGCGCTGCGCAAGGCGATCGCGTTTAAGAAATACGAGTTCGACGCGCATGGCGTCGAGATGAACCAGCGCTATCGCTCCGGTGCGGTCGCGACCGATGGCCAGGAAGAGCCGCCTTTCGCGGCCGATCGCGAGTTGCATTATGCGCCGACCACCTGGCCTGGCGCCCGGCTTCCGCATGTCTGGGTTTTCGATCGTGCTGGCAAGAAACTCTCGACGCTGGATCTCTGCGGCCATGGCGAGTTCACGCTGCTGACCGGCATTGGCGGCGAGGCGTGGGTGTCGGCCGCCGAGACGGTTGGCGCCGAACTCGGCCTGCCGATCCGCACCCATGTGATCGGCCCGCGCCGCGCGATCGAGGATCACACCGGCGACTGGGCGCGCGCCCGGGAGATCCGCGATGCCGGCTGCCTGCTGGTTCGCCCGGACCACCACGTCGCCTGGCGCTCCGAGGCTCTGGCCGCTGACCCGGCAGCGGAGCTGCGCCGGGTGCTTGCTTCCATTCTCGCGCGCTGAGGAACGGCCATGAGCAACGAGCATGAATATGGCTACTTCACCGAGGAAAACTCGGCCGAGGTCGTTGTTGCGCGCAACAAGAACGCGAAAGACGAGCGGCTGAAGCAGGTGATGGAGGTCATCACCCGCAAGCTGCATGAGGCGGTGAAGGAGATCGAGCCAACCCAGGAGGAGTGGTTTCGCGCGATCATGTTCCTCACCGAGACCGGCCAGATCTGCAACGAATGGCGGCAAGAATATATCCTGCTCTCGGACGTTCTCGGCGTTTCCATGCTGGTCGACGCGATCAACAACCGAAAGCCGTCAGGCGCCTCGGAATCGACGGTGCTGGGCCCGTTTCATGTCGACGACGCGCCCGAGCTGCCGATGGGCGCTGACATCTGCCTCGACCAGAAGGGCGAGCCGATGTTCGTCCACGGCCATATCCTCGACACGAAGGGCAACCCTATCGCGGGCGCCAAGATCGATGTCTGGCAGGCCAATGACGAGGGCTTCTACGACGTGCAGCAGAAGGGCATCCAGCCCGACTTCAACCTGCGCGGCGTGTTCCGGACCGGGGACGACGGGCGCTACTGGTTCCGCGGCGTCAAGCCGAAATACTACCCGATTCCTGATGATGGTCCGGTCGGCAAGCTGCTCGGCGCGCTGGGGCGTCATCCAAACCGCCCGGCGCATCTCCACTACATCATCTCGGCCGAGGGCTTCGACTCTCTCACCACGCACATTTTCGACCCCGACGATCCCTACATCAATTCGGACGCCGTCTTCGGCGTGAAGAAAAGCCTCCTGGCCGAGTTCGCCAAGGTCGATGACCCCGCTGCCGCCGCCACGGTCGGCGTGACGGCTCCCTATTACGACGTGGAATTCGACTTCGTGCTGTCGCGGGCGAAGGCCGGCTAGCCGCGCCTCGAACAGCTTGAGACCAATGGGAGGAAATGAATGGCCGCACTCGAGAAGATGTTTGATGTCCGGGGCAAGTCGGTGATCGTCACCGGCGGCGCCAGCGGTATCGGGCGGGCCTATGCCGAGGTGATGGCCGAAAACAGCGCGTCGGTCTGCATTTTCGACATCGATCCGGACGGCCTCGCGCGTGTCGTCGCCGAGATGACGGCGAAGGGCTGGGACGTCTCCGGCCAGGTGGTGGATGTCAGCGACCGCGCCGCGATGGCGGCAGCCTTCGACGCCGTCGCGGCGCGGCAAGGTCGCATCGACACGGTCTTCGCCAATGCCGGCATCGATCCCGGCCCAGGCTTCAACACTGTGACGGGCGAGCGCTATCCGGATGGCGCGATCGAGAACATTCCCGACGAACAGTGGGATCGCGGCATCGAGGTCAACCTGACCTCCGTCTATACGACGGTGAAGAACGCCGTCCGCCACATGAAGCCGAATGGCGGCGGCGAGATCATCGTCACCTCGTCCATCGCCTCAATGATCAATGAGAGCATCGTCGGCACGTCCTACATGCCGGCCAAGGCCGCGGTGAACCACTTCGTGCGCCATATGGCGATGGAGCTCGGCGCCTATGGCATCCGCGTCAACGCGGTCCTGCCGGGGCCCTTCATTACCAATATCGCGGGGGGAAGGCTGCGCAACAAGGCGGATCGCGCCGCCTTCGAGAGCCAGTCGCTGATCGGCCGCATCGGCGATGTCGAGGACATCAAGGGTCTGGCGCTGCTGCTCGCCTCGCCGGCCGGCTCGCTGTTCACCGGCTCGCTGATCGTCATCGACGGGGGCGCTCTGACCCGCATGACCTGACAGACGCGTCCGGCGCGCCAGGGAGGGCGCGCCGCTACCACAAGAAACAATCCATCCAGAAGGAGGAGTCTCGGATGACCTATTACAATCGCATCGTCAAATCGGGCCTGAACATCAATCGTCGAAGCCTGATGAAGGGCCTCGCGGCCAGCGCCGCGGCCAGTTCCCTCGCGCTGCCCGGCTATGCCCGCGCGGAGACGGCCGGCAAGATCAAGGTCGGCTATATCAGCCCGACCACGGGCCCGCTGGCGCTGTTCGGCGAGACCGACGGCTACACGCTGCAGAAGATCCGCGCGGCGCTTGGCGGCCAGCTGCAGTCGTCGAATGGCAAGACCTACGAAATCGAGATCCTCGATCGCGACAGCCAGTCGAACCCGAACAAGTCGTCGGAAATCGCCGGCAATCTCATCCTCAATGACGAGATCCACCTGCTCTTGCCGGCCTCGACCACCGACACGATCCTGCCGGCGGCCGAACAGGCCGAACTCTACGAGACGCCGTGCCTCTCGTCCGGCGCGCCGTGGCAGGCAGTTGTATTCCCGCGCGGCGGCGGCAAGCAGACCTTCGAGTGGACCTACCACTTCTTCTGGGGCCTCGACGAAGCGCTGAACACGTTTGTCGGTCTCTGGAACGGCCTGGAGACCAACAAGAAGGTCGGCATGCTGTTCCCGCAGAACATCGACGGCGAAACATGGGGCAATGACGAATACGGCCTGCCTGTCCCGACCAAGAAGGCGGGCTACGAGGTGTTCGTCCCGGGCTATTTCCAGCCGCGCACCAATGATTTCTCGGCCCAGATTGCCGAATTCAAGAAGAACAACTGCGAGATCATTGGCGGTATCACCTATCCCGACGATCTGAAGACCTTCGTTACCCAGTGCAACCAGCAGGGCTTCAAGCCCAAGGCGATCACTGTGGCGGCCGCTCTGCTGTTCCCCAGCGGTGTCGAAGCCATGGGTCCGCTCGGCAATGGCATGTCGTCGGAAGTCTGGTGGACGCCGGCCTTCCCGTTCAAGTCTTCGCTGACCGGCCAGGTCAGCAAGGACATCGCCGACCAGTGGGAAGCCGACACCAAGAAGCAGTGGACGCAGCCGCTTGGCTATTCACATGCGCTGCTCGAGGTCGCGATCGACATCCTGAAGCGCTCCTCGGATCCGCTGAGCCGCGAGGCCAATCGCGATGCGCTGGCCGCGACCGATCTGCAGTCGCTTGTCGGGCACATCAAGTTCGACGGCGCCGTTCACAAGAACATCTGCAAGACGCCGATCTTCGGCGGCCAGTGGGTGAAGGGCGAGAAGTGGCCGTATGACCTGAAGATCGTCGACAACTCCGTCAATCAGCTCTTCGCGCCGCAGCAGAAGATCGTGCCGATCGCCTGGTGATGTGAGTGCGGGACGCGGGGGAAGTGATGGACAGGGAAATCCTGCTGAAAGCGCGCGGTGTGTCGAAGTCCTTCGGCGCCATCCGCGTCCTGCATGAAGTGAGCTTCGATGTCGCGCGGGGCGAGGTGCTTGGCATCCTCGGCCCGAACGGCGCCGGCAAGACGACGCTGTTCAACATGATCAGCGGCGACATGAAGGTGTCGGGCGGCGAAATCCAGCTCGGCGGCACGATGCTTCGCGGCGAGCCGCCGTTTCGGCGCTGCCAGATGGGGATCGGGCGGACCTACCAGATCCCGAGACCCTATTCCGGCATGACCACCTTTGAAAACCTGCTGGTCGCCGCCGCGTTTGGCGGCGGCCGGTCCGAGAAGAGGAGTTACGCCTTCTGTGCTGAGGTGCTGCGCGATTGTGAGTTGATCGACAAGGCCAACGCCTCGGCGGGCGCGCTGACGCTGCTCGACCGGAAGCGCCTCGAACTCGCGCGCGCACTCGCCTCCGATCCAAAGCTGCTGCTCCTCGACGAGATCGCGGGTGGGCTGACCGATGATGAATCGAAGGCGCTGGTGGCGCTGGTCCGCCGCATTCGCGACCGCGGCGTCACCATCGTCTGGATCGAGCATGTGCTGCATGCGCTGCTCGCTGTGGCCGACCGGCTGATGGTGCTGAATTTCGGCGAGAAGATCGCGGAGGGGCTCCCGGCCGAAGTGATCGCGCTGCCCGAGGTTCGGCGCGTCTATATGGGGATCGAAGGATGACCGCCGTTCTCTCCACCCATGGGCTGATCGCGCGCTATGGGGATTTCCAGGCGCTTTACGGTGTCGATACCGAGCTGAATGCCGGCGAAGCCGTGGCCCTGATTGGCGCGAACGGGGCAGGGAAGTCGACCTTCCTGCGTTCGATCATGGGCTTGCTGCCCGTCAGCCGCGACATGGTCCGTCTCGATGGCGAGCCGGTGGGCGGAACGCCGACCGACCGCATGGTGCAGAAGGGCATTGCTATCGTCCCGGAGGGGCGCCGCCTCTTCACCGGCATGTCGGTCGAGGACAATCTTCGCGTTGCCATCGACCAGGCGACACGGGTCGGGGCCAAGGGCGGCTGGACGCTCGGACGGCTGCATCAGCTCTTCCCGATCCTCAAGGAGAAGGCGCGCACGCCGGTGCAGAGCCTATCCGGCGGCCAACAGCAGATGGTCTCGATCGGCCGCGCGCTGCTCTGCCAGCCGAGGGTGCTGCTCTGCGACGAGATCAGTCTCGGCCTCGCGCCGAAAGTGATCCGCGAAATCTATGCCGCGCTCCCCGAGATCCGCGCAGCCGGCACCGCGATGATCGTCGTCGAGCAGGATGTCGGTCTCGCGCAATCCGCGACCGACCGCCTCTACTGCATGCTCGAGGGGCGCGTGACCCTCACAGGACGATCCGCCGAAGTCACGCGCGAACAGATCGGCGAAGCGTATTTTGGAGCGGGCCATGCAGTGGTTTGACGCATTGGTGCAGGGCATCCTGCTGGGCGGCATGTATGCCCAATATGCGCTCGGCATGGCGCTGATGTTCGGCGTCATGCGGATCGTCAATATCAGCCATGGCGATCTGGTGATCCTGCTGTCGCTGGTCGGCATATCGATGGCGTCCGCCTGGGGATGGGGACCGCTGCCCGTTCTCATCGCCCTGGTCCCGCTCGCCGTCCTGATGGGATGGGTTTTGCAGAAGACGGTGCTGAACAAGGTGGTCGGCAGCGACCCGCTGCCTTCGCTGATCGCGACATTCGGCCTCTCTGTGGCGCTGCAGAACCTGATGCTCCAGATCTGGTCGGCGAACAGTCGTTCGCTCCCGGGCGGCGGCATCGAGAGCCAGTCGATCGAGATCGGCGGCATCTATATCGGCCTCCTGCCGGTGATCGTGCTCATCGTAGCGACAGCGCTCACCTGGGGCCTCGACATCATGCTGAAGCGAACCCGTTTCGGCCGTGCGCTGCGCGCCGCTTCCGCCGATGTCGAGGCGGCAGCGATGACCGGCATCAATCCGCGAGCCATCTACGCGCTCGCAACCGCCGTCGCGGTCGGCATCCTCGGCTTCGCCGCCGTGTTCCAGGCGCTGCGGTCGACCGTCGCGCCAGCGGATGGCCCGGCGCAGCTGATCTACGCGTTCGAGGCGGTGATCATCGGCGGCATGGGCTCCGTGTGGGGTGCCTTCATTGGCTCGATGGTGCTCGGCATCTCGCAAGGCATCGGCTTTCGCATCGATCCCGGCTTTGGCGTCCTCGCCGGCCATATCGTCTTCCTGATCGTGCTGGCGACCCGCCCGCAGGGCCTGTTCGGAAGGGCATGACCATGACCGCAATCCCCTATGCCGACACCGAGGCGCCGGACGTGCTGGTCGAGCGGCAATCGCGCTCGGGCCGCGTCGCCATGACGCTTGCGGTACTTGGACTGATCGGCCTCGCCGTCATGCCGTGGTGGGCATCGACCGGCACGATCCGCTCGGTGCTTGAGCTCTGCTGCTACATCGCGGTCGCGCAGATGTGGAACCTGCTTGCCGGCTATGCGGGCCTCGTCTCGGTCGGCCAGCAGGCCTTCATGGGCGCGGCCGGCTATGCGCTGTTCGTTCTGGCGCAGACCTACGGCATCAACCCGTTCGTGGCGATTTTCCTGTCGCTCCTGGTGCCGGCAGTGCTCGCCGTCCCGATCTACTTCCTGCTGCACCGCCTCGACGGTCCTTACTTTTCGATCGGAACCTGGGTGGTCGCGGAGGTCTTCCGCCTGACCGCGTCCAACATGCCGATCGTCAATTCGGGTGCTGGTATGTCGCTACGCGTGATGAAGGATTTCTCGTCCTTCGAGCGCAACGTCGCCATGTCGCTGCTCTGCGCCTTCATGCTGCTTGTGACGCTCGGCGGCAGCTATTGGCTGCTGCGCTCGCGCTTCGGCTTGGCGCTGATCGCGATGCGCGACAATCCGATCGCGGCGGCCAGCCAGGGCGTCAATGTCGCCAAGCTGCGCTTCCTCATCTATGTCGCCGCCGCCGTCGGCTGCGGTCTCGCCGGCTCGATCTACTTCATGGCGCAACTGCGCATCACCCCAGGCTCGGCCTTCGATCCGATGTGGGCGAATGTCGCGATCTTCATCGTCATGATCGGCGGCATCGGCTCGATCGAGGGCGTGCTGATCGGCTCGCTGATCTATTTCATCGCCGATCGCTGGTTCGGAGAATATGGCGCGACCTACTTCGTCGTGCTCGGTCTGATGACGCTGCTGGTGGCGCTCTATGCGCGAACCGGCATCTGGGGCCTCGTCTCGAAGCGATGGGACGCCCCGTGGTTCCCGATCCGCCGCAAGCTCGTCCATCGGAAACTCTGAGGGAGAAGGGCACCATGAAAGCGGCCATTTTCGAGGCAGTCGGCGCTCCGCTCAGGATCGGTACCGTCGCTGATCCAACGCCGGCACCGGACGAGGTTGTCATCCGCGTCGCCGCCTGCGGCATCTGCGGCAGCGATCTGCACATCACCGAAGACCCGATGCCGTTCGGCGTCGGAGCCGGCTTCGTGCTCGGTCACGAATTCGCGGGCACCATCGTCGCGCTCGGCGCCGAGGTGACCGACTTTGCGATCGGCGACCGCGTTGCGGTGGTTCCGATGCGCGGTTGCGGCCATTGCGAGGCCTGCCGACGCGGCGATCCCGGACGCTGCGCCGAGATGTCCCTGATCGGCGGCGGCTATGCGGAATTCGTCGCCGTCGCAGCACGCCAATGTCACATCCTGCCCGACGACGTGGCGCTGGAGGATGGGGCGCTCGCCGAGCCGCTGTCGGTGGCGCTTCATTGCATCGTCCGCTCGGGCATGAAGCCCGGCGACCGCGTCGCCATTCTTGGCGCCGGGCCGATCGGGCTGCTCGTCGCCTTCTGGGCGCGGCGCATGGGGGCATCGCGCATCGTGGTCGCCGACATCCACGCACATCAGCGGGAGCGCGCTCTGGCGCTCGGCGCCACCGGCTTCGCGCTCTCGGGGAGCAATCTCACCGAAAACCTCGCGGAACTCTGCGAGGGCGCACCGGACATCGTCTTCGAATGCGTCGGCAAGCGCGGCCTGCTCGCGGCGGCGGTCGATGCCGTGCGCCTGCAGGGCACGGTCGTCGGCGTCGGGCTCTGCATCGGCGGCGACGAATGGGATCCGTTCGTGGCGCTCAGCAAGGAAGTGAGCCTGCTGTTCTCCGTCTTCTTCCATCAGCGCAACGAATTCGGCGTCGCGCTCGATGCGCTGCGCGGCGGCCCGTTCGCGCCGCAGGCGCTCATCACGGATCGCATCGACCTGTCGCCCGTCCCGCAGATTTTCGAGAGCCTTCGCCGCCGCACCACGCAATGCAAGGTGCTGATCCAGCCAGAACTCGCTTGAGGAGCAATGAAGATGACCGTGTCGTTCGAGACGCTGGAATATGATGTCGGCGGCGTGAAGACCGTGGTGAAGGCTGTCGGCAAGGGCAAGCCCGTGCTCTTCCTCCATGGTGCCTCGACGCTGGAAGGCTTTGACTTCGCCGAAGGTCTTGCCGACCGTTTCCGCATTCTGGCGGCGAGCCATCCAGGCTTCGGCCATTCCGGCGATGCGCCACACATTGCCGGGATGTCCGACATGGTGCTGCATTACCTCAACCTTCTCGACGCGATGGATCTCGGCGAAAAGCCGCATCTCCTCGGCTTCTCCATGGGCGGATGGATGGCGATCGAGCTGGCGGCTATAGCCCGCGAGCGCTTCGACAAGGTGGTGCTCGTCGCACCGGCCGGCCTCAATGATCCCGCCCATCCGGCCACCAACCTCGGAGCTGTCGCCCCGCAGGAACTGCCAGCCTATCTGGCGCATGACGTTTCGGCAGCGCTTCGCTATTTCCCCGATGGGACTGACGCAGCTTTCGCGGAAGCCTTCGGCGCCGACCGCGCGCGCGAAGGGGCGACGCTCGGCCGTCTGCTGACACCCTTCGGCATGGGCCATCCGAACCTTCGCCGCTTCCTTGCGCGCATCACCAATCCCGCCCTGGTCGTCTGGGGCACTGAGGACCGCCTGTTGCCGGCGAGCCAGGCGCCGCTCTTCGTCGAGGCCCTGCCCGACGCAAGGCTGCTGCTGGTCGAGGATGCCGGCCATTTCGTCATGCAGGAAAAGCCCGAAACGCTGAACAGGATCGGCGATTTCCTCGCCGGCTGAACGTGATTCAAGGAGGAGAACCATCATGAACAAGCCCATCAAGCACAGCTATTGGGGCAGCACGATCGACTATCGCGACATGCTGAAGAAGATCGAGGAAATCGGCCCGATCCTCGAAGCTAATGCCGATGCCGACGAGAAGAACGGCGAGCTGACGGCTGAGAGCTTCGAGGCGCTGAAGCCGTTGCGCATGTCGCATGTGCTGGCGACCGAAGCGCTTGGCGGCGCGCAGTTGCCCCCCACGCAGGTCCTCGAACTGCTGCAGGCGATCACCTGGCATTCGGGTTCGGCGGGTTGGGTTTCGATGGTGCATGCCTGCATCGGCGCCATGTCCGCCGCCTTCCTGCCGGACAGCGCCGTCGAACGGCTGTTCGGGCCGGGGACGGACAACCGTTTCTCGGGGCAGGGCGCGCCGCTCGGCATGCTGAAGAAGGTCGAGGGCGGCTACAGCCTGACCGGCAAATGGAGCTATGGCAGCGGGTTTAGCCATGCCACCTATTCACACAGCGCCGCCTTCGTCGATGACGGCACCGGCAAGCCGGCCAAGGACGAAAAGGGCAACGTCATCGTGATGTGCGCCCACGCGCCCATTCCCGAGCACAAGCAGCTCGGCAATTGGGACGTGCTCGGCCTTGGCGGCACCGGCAGCATTGACTATGCGGCCGAGAATGTCTTCATCCCCGACGATCTCGTGTTCCCGATCCTGACCGCGCCGCCGCAGCGGCTGAAGGAACTGTTCAGCCTCGGCGTCGTGGGCCTCGCCGCCATCGGCCATACCGGCTGGGCGCTCGGCACCGCGCGGCGCATGCTGGACGAGATTGCCAAATTCGCGCGCTCCAAATCCGGCCGCGCCGGCCTGATCGGCGAGAGCGAGAAGTTCTGGTATGATTATGGTCGCGCCGAAGCTCGCTACCGCGCCGCCCGCGCCTTCGTGTTCGAGACATGGAGCGACATCGAAGCGACCGTCGAGGCCGGGAACAGCGTTTCGACGCGGCAGATCAGCCTCGTCCATCTGGCAAAGTCAGAAATCCACGAGGCGGGCGTCGAGATCTGCAACTTCGCCTATCGTGCCGGCGGCGGCGCCTCGCTTCGCGCCGGGGTGATCCAGCGCACCTTCCGCGAGATGATGGTGGCGGCCAACCACTTCACCATCGCGCCGTCGATCGTCACCTCGGCCGGCCGCGATCTTGGCGGCCTGTGGGGCGGGCGCGTGTGGCAGTTCTACGACCTGATCGAAAAGAAGTAGTCTTGAAGGGGCCGGGCGCGACGGTCCGGCCCTTTTTCGCCGTAGAAGGTAGATCGATGAGCCATCCGAACCCGATGACAGCCGCCTTTCGCGAGGCCTTTCGCCGCCATCCGGCCGGCGTTGCCGTGATCACAGCCGATCCGGGCGACCGGCCGGTGGCGATGACCGTATCCTCGCTGATCTCGGTCAGCGCGGCGCCGCCGATCGTCGCCTTCTCGCTTTCGACGAAGTCCGCATCTTCAGAGCCTTTGTTAAGAGCGGAGACGATGGTGATCCATCTTTTGCGCTACACGGATATCGATCTCGCACAGCTCTGCGCGTCGAGCGGTGCCAACCGCTTCGGGCCAGACGTCGCCTGGCAGCGGCTGCCCTCCGGCGAGCCGCGCTATACCAGCGTCGCGACCTGGTTCCGGGCCCGCCGCCTCGGCCTCTTGCCCATCGAGGGCGCGACTCTCGTCGCGGCGGAGTTGCTGGAAGGGGAGGCGCATCCGATGGAAGATCCACCGGAGGCGCACTCGCTGGTTTATCTCGACCGGCGCTGGCACCGCCTGCATAAGGAACTCGATGACGCGGTCAATCTCGTCGATTCCTCGCGGTTCATGTAAGCCGCCCTTTTCTCAACGCGACGACGGACCACCGCATGACCTCTACCCGTCAGCCCGCCGATTTCGGCACGTTCGATGTCGTGATCGTGGGGGCTGGATCAGCCGGGTGCGTCCTCGCCAATCGTCTCTCCGCCGATCCGGGGCGAAGGGTGCTCCTGATCGAGGCCGGCAAGAGCGACAATCACCCGTGGGTGCATATTCCGGTCGGCTATCTGTTCGCCATCGGCAATCCACGCCTCGATTGGGGGTTCAAGACCGAGCCCGTGCCCGGCCTCAACGGCCGCAGCCTGCTCTATCCGCGCGGTAAGGTGCTCGGCGGCTGCTCATCGATCAACGGCATGATCTATATGCGTGGGCAGGCGCAGGACTATGATGGCTGGCGCGATGCCGGCAATCCCGGCTGGGGCTGGTCCGACGTGCTGCCCCTCTTTCGCCGGTCCGAGCATCATTTCGGCGCCGCCGACGAGGCGCATGGGACGACCGGCGAATTGCGCGTCGAGCCGCAGCGCCTCCGCTGGGCAATCCTCGACGAGGTCGCGAAGGCCGCCGAGGCCATGGGCATTCCGAGGGCGCGGGATTTCAACGCCGGCGACAATGAAGGGGTCGGCTATTTCCCGGTCAACCAGAAGCGCGGCATCCGCTGGAACGCCCGCAAGGCCTTCCTCGATCCCGCCCGTCGAAGGCCCAATCTGGCGATCCTGACGGAATGCCATGTCCAGCGTCTCTGTCTCGACGGCCGCCGGGTCACGGGCGTCGTGTTCTCGCGCGGCGACAGCCTGTTCGAGGCGAAGGCCCGGCAGGACGTCGTGCTGTCGGCTGGCGCGATCGGATCGCCGCAAATCCTGGAACTGTCAGGCATCGGCAGGCCCGACATTCTCAAGCGCATCGGCATCCCGCTCGTCCATGCGCTGCCCGGCGTCGGAGAAAACCTGCAGGACCACCTGCAGATCCGCACCATCTTTTCGGTCACCGGCGCGAAGACCTTGAACGACCGCGCCGCGACGCTGCATGGCAAAGCGGGCATCGCGCTTCAATACGCGCTGACTCAGAGCGGCCCGATGGCCATGGCGCCGAGCCAGCTCGGCATCTTCACGCGCAGCGGACCGGCGCATAACCGCGCCAATATCGAATATCACGTCCAGCCGCTGTCGCTGGACGCGTTCGGCCAGCCCCTGCATCGGACGCCGGCGCTCACGGTTTCGGTCTGTAACTTGCGCCCCGCCAGCCGCGGATCGAGCCATGCGGCGAGCGCCGATCCGCAGGCCGCGCCGTCAATCCAGCCGAACTACCTTTCCACCGAGGCGGACCGTATCGTCGCCGCCGACAGCATTCGTCATGCGCGCCGCCTGATGACTCAGTCGCCGCTCGCGCCCTATCGTCCGGTGGAGATCAGGCCAGGACCAGGACCCGAGGATGACGACGCTCTGGCGCGGCTGGCCGGCGAGATCGGAACCACGATTTTCCATCCGGTGGGCACAGCGAAGATGGGCAGCGACGCGGACGCCGTCGTCGATGGGGATCTGAAGGTGCGTGGCCTGGACGGCCTCCGCATCGCCGATTGCTCGATCATGCCGACCATCGTCTCAGGCAATACGCACGCGCCGGCCGTGATGATCGGCGAGAGAGCAGCTGAGCGCATCGCCGCGGCATCTCACTGAATCCGGCAGCCGCATCCGCGGGGTGCTTACCAGGGAACGGTGCGTCCTTCGCGATCGACATAGCGGAGGCCGGGCTGGCCTTGCTGCGCCAGCAGCACGTCGACGACCTTGGGCACCGCGTCCTCGAGGGCTACCGGCGCGTTTGGACCACCGAGTTCCGTACGAATCCAGCCGGGCGCCAGCAAAAGCAGAGCGCGTGCCTGACCACCCTGCCGCGCAGCATAGCAACGCATATACTGGTTCAGCGCCGCCTTGGAGCCACGATAGACCTCATGGCCACCTCTAGTGTTGTTGGCGATGCTGCCCTGGCCTGACGACATGACGCCGATCATGCCGGTGGGTGAAACGAGATCCTGCAGCGCCTCGATCACCCGCATCGGGCTCAGTGCATTGGTGACCATGACGCGGACGAAATCCTCCGTCGAAGTTTCGGCGATGGTTTCGTCCTGATCGGTATTGGCCGTTCCCGCATTGACGAAGAGGATCTCGAAACTGCGGCCCGCGAGGCGGCTGCGCAAAGCCGCGATCTGATCCGGCTCGGTCACGTCGAGCTGCTCGATCTCGACGCGGTCCGGATAGCCGTCTGCGAGCTCGTGCAGCAATGTTCGCTGGGGACCGCGAACCGTGCCAATGACCTTCCAGCCCCTCCGCAGCAATTCCGCCGCCATAGCGTAGCCAAGGCCCCGCGAAGCGCCGATCAGCAGGATCGTGCCTGCCGCTTCAGTGTTGCTTTCTGACATCCATAAATCCTCGTCCCCTGCAATGGTCCGAGGATGATTGTCCTTGCTAACGACGGGCGCCAGACGCACGCAACGCAAACACGTGTTGCATCCGACGCTAGGTTAGGAAGAACCCCCAGCCTAATATGCGTCCATGGACCCAATCGATCTCAACCTGCTCCCCGCGCTCGATGCGCTGCTCACCGAGGGGAGCGTAACCGGCGCGGCACGGCGCCTCGGTCTCAGTTCCTCGGCCATGAGCCGGACGCTCGCGCGCCTGCGCGCTGCGACGGGCGATCCGTTGCTCGTACGCGCCGGACGCGGACTTGTTCCGACGCCGCACGCCGCCGCTCTCCGCGCACGCGTGCATGAACTGGCCCGCGAGGCGAGGGACGTCCTCAGCCCGCAGCACGACCGTCTCGATCTGGCGATGCTCGATCGAACCTTCGTCATTCGCGCGAATGAGGGCTTCATCGGGCTGTTCTCCGCGCCGCTCGTAGACGCGGTCACCAAGGCCGCGCCGCGCGTGCGCCTCTGCTTTGCTCCGAAACCCGCCAAGGACGCTGGACCGCTGCGGGAGGGCACTGTCGATCTCGAGATCGGGGTGCTCGGTGCATTCGCGCCTGAGGTCCGCACCCAGTTGCTTTTCCGCGACACTTTCATTGGCGCGGTGCGGGACGGGCACGCTTTGCTCTCCGGCTCGATTACGCCTGAACGCTACGCAGCCTCCGGGCACGTCGTGGTGTCACGCAAGGGCCACTTCAGGGGGCCTGTCGATGAGGCACTCCAGACGCTCGGGCTTCAGCGCGAAATCGTCGCGGTCGTACCTGGCTTTCCAGATGCCTTACAGATTGCGCGTCGATCCGACCTTGTCGCGCTTGTACCGCGATCGTGCCTGCGAACTGACATCGGCGCCTCTTTCTCCGTCGGCCTGATCGGCTTCGAACTCCCGGTCGCCACACCGGCCATTGCGGTGTCCGCGATGTGGCATCCGCGCATGGATGCCGACCCCGCCCATCGCTGGCTCCGCGACACCGTTATCGCGACCTGCCGCTTGGCATAGACCTGGAAACGACCGTCGTGGGCAAGCTGGCGGATGGGGTGGGATTCGAACCCACGGAGGGCTTGCACCCTCGGCGGTTTTCAAGACCGCTGCCTTAAACCACTCGGCCACCCATCCAAGCCTTGAAGACGCTGGCCTTTTCGCCCGGGCCTGCGCGTCGCGCGAGGGCGATTGCTGGCGGACGAATGCCGAACGGCTAGAGGGCCTCGGCTTTACCGCGCCTCGGATCGTCGCGTCAACACGCCCGACCGGATCGCACGACGCATCCGGGTAATGCGCCGGAGATATCGAGCGGCGTGCGGCCATCAACTTTGAAACCAGAGAGACCTGTACCTCGGAAGCGGGCAAGACGTTACCGGCCGCGACGAGCCAGCGGCGTCTCGGCGGATTGCCTGGCGGTGGCCGGCTGCGAGTTGACGCGGCGGCATGCCGTTCTCATTGCCGCGAATTTCGCCCGGCCGATTGACGTGTTCTTAACCAGCTGTCAACGGAAGTGCCTGCCTATGGACGATGGGATGGCCGGGCGGTTCTCGCCTTGTCCGTGTCGTCGGCGTGTCGGCAATGCGACACGATCCGGCTGCTTGGTCGACAAGGCGGGCAGTTGCTGCTATCAGAGAGGCAGGATGGGGACGTCGAGTAAACACAGCCCGCGCGTATCGCGACTGGACCGATCGGCTGCTAGGCCGTTCGTGGCAGCGCTGTTTATGGCAGCGGCCGCTTCTCTCGTGGCGTCCTGCGCATCGGCGCCGCCGCCTTCCAAGAAGCGCTCGTCCGAGTATTTTCCTGAAAGCAAATATGGGGTGAAGGCCAGTCCGCGGGTTGTCCAATATGGCCAGCCGGTGCCGCAGGGCGGCGGACGCTACATGGTCGGCAAGGCCTATACGGTGAAGGGCCGCGTCTACAAGCCGTTCGAGCACAAGAAATACACGGCCGTCGGTTATGCGTCCTGGTATGGCTCCGCCTTCCATGGGCGTTATACGGCAAACGGAGAAGTCTATGACATGGACACGCTTTCGGCTGCGCATCCGACGATGCCGCTGCCAAGCTATGCCCGCGTCACCAACCTCAAGAACGGCTCTTCGGTCGTGGTCCGCGTCAATGATCGCGGTCCATATGAGCGCGACCGGCTGATCGACCTCTCCGCCAAGACGGCGGAACTGCTCGAGGTGAAGCGGCACGGCGCCGTCAAGGTCAAGGTCGAGTATATCGGCCCGGCCAAGATGGAAGGCCATGACAAGCAGATGCTGATGGCGACCTATGTCGCCCCGAGCAATACCGAGATGGGCAACCCGAATGTGATGGTTGCCATGAACCAGGTGAAGCGCGCGAGCGCGGTTGCCGTCGCCATGCGTTCGCAGCCGCAGCCGGCAGCACCGACGATCGCCGTCGCGATGCGCCAGCCGGCGCCCGCCGCGACCGTCGCCGTTGCCATGCGCGCCCCGGCCGCGAGCCCGCAGATCGTCCTTGCGATGGCGCCGATCCCGCGTGCGCGTCCCGATATCTTTGTCGAGGGCGGGACGCCGATCGACCCCTACAACTATGAAATTCAGGCCGCCCAGAACGAGGCTCCAGCCGCCGCTCCCGTCTATCGGGCTCCGGCTGCGGTTGCGATCGCCGAACCCGAGAGCGTTGCCGCGCCGACCGTGGTACGTGCGTCGGCCACCGGCGGCACGACCTATGGCGAGCGGACGCTCGGCACCTTTACGGTCGACAATCCCGCCGCCTTCACCGAAGAAGATCAGCAGCCGGTCTATCGTTCAGCGCGCTCGTCCTATGCGTCCGATCCGGACTTCACGGAGGCGCAGCGCGCCGCCGATGGTCTGGCACGATCGTCCCATGCCGGCCTCAATCTTGCGCTGCAGCAGGCTGTCGCCCGCGCAGCCGCCGAACGCAGCGCCGACGCGACGGAGATCGCCGTCGGCGTTTTCGCCAGCGACGCCAACGCGGCGGCCATGGCCGGGCGGCTCGCTTGGCTTGGCCGCGCGCGGTCGACCGAAATGGTCGTTGGCGGCCGGACGATGCAACGATTGACGCTTCTCGTCACCAATCGGAGCGTCTCCGACAGCGAGGCGGTCGCAGCCGTCACGGCAGCCGGTGCCCGCGACGCGTTCATCGTCACGCGCTGACGAGCGGCAACTCGCTGCCGCTTGACGGCGGGACTGCGGCGACGGCATCTCGCATGTTGGGCATTTCCGAACGGGTCCTGTCCATGTCGCCTCATGCGCGTCGACCTTTGATCGCTATGGCCGTGATGCTGTTGTCGGTTGCTGTGGCTCCGGCGCAGCAGGCCTTTGACAGCAAGGCCTTGCGCGCGATTCTGGTCGATGTCGATTCCGGGGCAACGCTCTATCGAAAGGCTGAGAACGATCCGTTCGAGCCTGCGGCGATGGCCAAGATGATGACGATGGCCGTGGTGTTCGATGCGCTGAAGGCCGGCGAGATCCGGCTCGACCAGACCTTCAAGGTCAGCGAGAACGCTTGGCGGACCGGCGGCGCGCCATCGCGCAGCGCCACGATGTTCGCGGCGCTGAAATCCGAGGTCCCGTTGTCGGACCTCCTGCGCGGCGCGATCGTTCAGGCCGGCAATGACGCCTGTTTGATCCTCGCCGAAGGCATTGCCGGATCGGAAGCGGCGTTCGTGGTGCGCATGAACAAGAAAGCGGCCGCACTTGGGCTTACCGGCTCGAGTTTTCGCAACGTCACAGGCTTCGCCGATCCGCAGCAGAAGACGACGGCCGCCGATCTCGCCACGATTGCGGACTATCTCGCGACGAGCCACCCCGACCTCTACAAGATCTATTCAGAGCCAGAGTTTACCTGGAACAAGATCACCCAGCGCAACCGCAATCCGCTGCTGGCAGCCGGCATTGGTGTTGACGGACTTTCGACCGGCTACAGCGAGGCTGCGGGCTTCGGCCTGACGGCCTCGGCTCTGCGCGACGGCCACCGGCTGACGGCGGTCGTCAGCGGGCTACCGACCGACAAGGCGCGTGCAGAGGAGGCCTCGAAGCTCTTCGACTATGCCGGGGCGGCGTTCGAACGTATACGCTTCTTCGGGGCAGGCGAAACGATCGCTGACGCACGCGTCTATGGCGGCGCGGCGAGCGGTGTGCCGCTCGCGACCAAGGCGCCGCTTGATGTCCTCCTGGTGCGAGGGGCGCGCGACCGCATCAGGGCGCGTCTCGTCTATGCCGGGCCGCTGATCGCTCCCGTCAAGGCAGGGCAGGAGGTCGGCACTGTCCGCGTCTATGTCGGCGACGACCTGCTGGTCGAAAAACCCGTCGTCACGATGGAGGATGTCGCGGCGGGAACGATGGAGCGGCGGGCCTTCGATGCGATTGGTGAATTGCTGGTTGGCTGGCTTTGATGCGAACCGAAGAACCTGACCATTCGTCGCGATCGCCGCTGGTGCGGGCAGGGCGCTTCATCACGTTCGAAGGCGGCGAGGGCGCAGGAAAGTCGACGCAGCTCCGCCGTCTCGGCGAGCGGCTGAGCGACCAAGGCATCGAGATCGTCGTGACGCGCGAGCCCGGAGGGACGCCGACCGCCGAAGCGATTCGCAGCTACGTCCTCTCCGGCGCCGCCGAACCGCTCGGCGCAGAAGGCGAGACGATGTTGTTCGCCGCGGCGCGCGCCGATCATGTCGACCGCGTCATCCGGCCGGCGATCCTCCGTGGCGCATTCGTGCTCTGTGACCGCTTCATCGATTCGACCCGCGCCTATCAGGGCGCCGACGGCGTCGATCCGGAGCTGATCGACCAGCTTGAGGCGCTTGCCATTGGCGATATGAGGCCACATCTGACGCTGATGCTCGACGTGCCAGCTGAAATCGGACTGGCGCGAGCGGCGGCGCGGCGCGGCGCCGACGGAGCCGATAGATTCGAACGCGAAACGATCGACCGGCACGAAGCGCGGCGACAGATATTCCTCGGCATCGCGGCGCGTGAACCTGAGCGGTGCGTCGTCATCAACGCGATGCAGGCAGAGGATGACGTCGCCGCCGATATCTGGCAGGCCGTCATGAGCCGATTGCTGACGCAAGCCGATTGAAGGGATCCCGATGGCCGTCTCGCCCGATCTGCCTCAGCTCGACGCCCTCGAAGGCTGGCCGAGCCCCGAGGAGCAGACCGACTGGTACGGGGCCGCGTCCGACGAAAAGCTTCTCGTCGACGCCTATCGCGGTGGTCGCATGCACCATGCCTGGCTGATCACAGGCCCGCGCGGCAGCGGCAAGGCGACGCTTGCCTACCGCTTCGCGCGCTTTGCGCTGGCCCATCCAGACGCTGCGCGCGCGCCGGCCGCCGAAAGCCTCGCGATCGATCCTGGCCATCCGGCCGCGCGCAAGATTGCGGCGCATGCCCACCCGAACCTCCTGACCCTGGCGCGGCCTTACGACGACAAGAACAAGCGGTTCAAGGAATCGGTGACCGTCGACGAAGTTCGCCGCACCATTCCGTTCTTTGGCGCTACGGCAGGCGAGGCGGGCTGGCGGATCTCGATCGTCGACGCCGCGGATGACATGAATGCCAGTGCCGCCAACGCTCTGCTCAAAGTCCTCGAGGAGCCGCCGCGTGGTGCGCTGTTCTTCGTGCTGAGCCACGCACCCGGCCGCCTGCTGCCGACCATTCGCTCGCGCTGCCGACGGCTGGACCTCACGCCGCTCGGCAGCGACGTCATCGAGCGTGCACTGGAGCGCCATTCCGATGCCGGCCCTGACGAGCGACGATTCGCTGCGCTGGCGGGGGAAGGCAGCATTCGCCGAGCCGTCCGCTTCCTCGACGAGGAGGTGATGGCCATCGGCAGCGCCTTCGGCCGCGCGGTCGGCCGCTTCCCAGCGCTGGACGCCGGCGCTGCGCACCGCCTCGGCGATATCGTCGCGCAGCGCGGGGCCGACGATGCCTTCGAGAGCTTCCAGGATCTGGTTTTCGACTGGCTTGCACGACGAGCGCGCGGATTGCCCGAGCCCGAGACGCTCGGCGCCCTGCCGCCTGTCGTGGCCGCCGTTCCGCTTGCGCGCTGGGCGGAGGTGTGGGAGAAAGTCCGCCAATCCTCGGCCGAGGTCGAGGCACTCAATCTTGACCGCAAGCAATACGTGCTCACGACAATCGACATGCTCGCCCGCGCAACCCGAATGTGACGCTCCGCGACCCCGGACCAAGTTCGGGGCCCTTGTTGATGTCGCAATCGAAGAAGAGGCGAGAAGGCGATGACGACGCCGAAATACTACATCACGACTCCGATCTTTTATCCGAATGGCGTGCCCCATATCGGCCACGCCTATACGGTGATCGCGACCGACACGCTGGCGCGGTTTCAAAGGCTGGACGGCAAGGACGTGTTCTTTCTGACCGGCACCGACGAGCACGGTCTCAAGATGCAGCAGACCGCTGAGAAGGCCGGCCTGACGCCGCTTGCCCTGGCTGACCAGAATTCGGCCGCGTTCCAGAAACTGGTGGCGGCGGTCGGAGCCGAGCCCAGCGATTTCATTCGCACGACGGAAGCGCGCCACCATCGGTCCAGCGAAGAAATCTGGCGCCGCATGGCCGCGAACGGCGACATCTATCTCGATAAATATGCCGGATGGTATTCCGTTCGGCAGGAGCAATTCTTCGACGAGAAGGAAACAACGGTCGGCTCGGACGGGGTTCGCCGCGAACCGCTCGGTTCACCGGTCGAGTGGGTTGAGGAAGAGAGCTATTTCTTCCGCCTTTCGGCCTATCAGGACCGATTGCTCGCCCATTACGAAGCCAATCCGGACTTCATCGGACCCGACGAGCGCCGCAACGAGGTCGCGAGCTTCGTGCGTGGCGGTCTGCGCGATCTCTCGATTTCGCGGACGACATTCGACTGGGGAATCCCGGTTCCCGGCGACCCCAAGCATGTGATGTATGTCTGGGTCGACGCGCTGACCAACTACATCACCGGCGTCGGCTATCCCGATGTCGAGAGTGAAAGTTTCAAGCGCTACTGGCCGGCCGATCTGCATGTCATTGGCAAGGACATCGTCCGCTTCCATGCCGTTTACTGGCCGGCATTCCTGCTCTCGGCCGGCTTGCCGCCGCCCAAACGGGTCTTCGCGCACGGCTTCCTGTTCAACCGCGGCGAGAAAATGTCGAAGTCGGTCGGCAATGTCGTCGATCCGTTCTCGATGATCGAGACCTATGGCCTTGATCCTGTTCGGTTCTTCTTCCTGCGCGAAGTGCCATTCGGGCAGGATGGAAGCTATAGCCATGAGGCGATCGTCAACCGGATCAATGCCGATCTCGCCAATGACCTCGGCAATCTGGCCCAGCGCTCGCTTTCGATGATCGCCAAGAATTGCGACGGCGCCTTGCCGGTGCCCGGCGCCCTGACTGACGCCGACCGCGCGATCCTCGCCACGGCCGACGCGCTGCTGCCGGTCTGCCGCGCCGCGTTCGCCACGCAGCAGATCCACCAGGCGCTCAACGCCATCTGGACGGTGGTTGCCGACGCCAATCGCTATTTCGCCGGTGAGGCACCCTGGCAGCTCAAGAAGACGGACCCTGAGCGCATGGGGTCCGTGCTCTATGTCACGGCCGAACTGGTCCGCCAGATTGCCATCCTGTCGCAGCCTGTCATGCCAGCATCCAGCGCCAAGCTGCTGGATCTGCTGGGAGTTCCAACCGATCGCCGCACCTTTGCGGCTCTCGGCGAAGCGGGCCGCCTCGCAGGAGGCAGCCCGTTGCCAGCGCCAAGCGGCGTGTTCCCGCGCTACGTTGCCGAAGAGAGCCCGCAGGCTTAGCCGGTAGGCCGATTTGGCGCCAACGAGGCACGAGAAGCAGTCGTCGCGACGCCGCGCGCTTCTCGTTTTTCGAGATCGGGCGTTCAGGCTCCAGCGAAAATCTCGTTGATTTTCTGAACGCTGGCGACGGTTTCTGATTCCACCGTGCGGCGGAGGGCAAAATCCTGACCCGCCGCGGCTATCTCGCGACACGCCTGGTCGTGGTCGCGGCACCATTCGATCTTTTCGACGATGTCGGAGAGATCGGCCGCTATAGGCACATAATGCGTCCACGGCACGAGATCATCGTAATACCACTGGCGAAAGCCGTGCGACGACGCGACTTTCAGCATGCAGCATCCCATGAGAAGTCGCGTGAACATATTGCCCCAACTATTTGTGGGACCATCGATATCCAGCGCGAACTTGACGTTGATCCAGCGCGATGGCGGCACGAACTCCCCGAGTAGTCCATGCATCCGGATCGCCTCGCGCGTCTGATGGGCGGCCGGTTCGCGCTCCGTCGAGGTCAGCTTGACATCGACATCGGCGAGCCCGCGCAGGGCCAAACAGAGACGAACGCGCTGCTTGAGGCTCGGATCGTCCATGTCCATCCCCTCGGTGATGGTATGGCCCGGGCCGGTGATGGCGCCGCGCCAGAGCAGCGTCTCCTTGCGCCGCGCCCATTGGCCTGGACGACTGTCGGCCAGTTCGCGAAACGGCTGGTAGAGGCGCGCCGTCATAAAGCCGGGATCAGGCACGAGAACGGCTTGTGGCTCGTCGCTGCAGAACGAAAGCTCGTTCGGTTCGTTGCCACCGCCGTCCGAGATATTGCCGATGAGGGAAGTGACCTCCGGCGCGGTGCGCGAAACCAGCCGGACCAAAGTCGGCAACCGGCGCCACATCATCTGGTAGAGCGGCCAGTCGGCGGCGAGCCGGTCGCGGTCGAGCACGATGTTGATCTGGTTGCCGATCCGTTCGAAGCCAACCTGGTGGCGGTGGCGTCGGCGCTCGCTGTTGTGCTCAAAGGCAAGGCTCGGCGGAAAGGCTTGCATCTCGGAAATGCCTGTCCCGAGCCGCCTCAACATCACCTCTTCCTTGAGGCGCTTCGGCGTCAGTCCGAATAGGGAAACCTGCAGGGAAGGCAATATCGAATCCCGTCCGGAATGGGGCTTGCATGCAAGTGTAGAAGCGACAGCCGGAGCGTGTCCAGAACGGTCGACAGCGCCGCGCGAAGCGGTTACTCACTTCTTCAGGTCCGTGCCTCGCGTCGAGGACACGTCACGCAAATTGCCTCCGGAACCCATGCTCGTCGACAGCCATTGCCATCTCGATTTTCCGGAGTTCGATGCCGATCGCGAGGGGCTCATCGACGAAGCTCACCGGGCGGGCGTTGGCCTTATGGTAACGATCTCGACCCGCGTTCGCCGGTTCGAACAGGTGCGTGCCATCGCCGAGCGATATCCCTCTGTATTTTGCTCTGTTGGGACGCATCCAAACAGCGCCCATGAGGAGACCGACGTCACGACCGCTGAACTCGTCGCGCTTGCCGCTCATCCGAAGGTCGTCGCGATCGGCGAGGCCGGCCTCGACTACGTCTACGGCGCCGAACACAAGGCCGAGCAGGCGAGGGGGTTGAGGCGCCACATCGCGGCAGCGCGCAGCACCGGCTTGCCATTGGTCATCCACGCGCGCGAAGCCGACGAGGACATGATCGCAATCCTGACGGAGGAAAACGGCGAGGGCGCCTTTCCGGCGATTCTGCACTGCTTTTCGTCGGGTGCGCGCCTTGCCGAAGTCGGCGTCGCGCTCGGCTGTTACATCTCGTTTTCCGGCATCCTGACATTCCGGAGCGCTGAAAACATTCGCGCCATCGCGCGGGACATTCCCGAGGACCGACTTCTCGTGGAGACCGACGCGCCCTATCTGGCTCCCGTGCCACATCGCGGGCACACCAACCGGCCAGCCTATGTCCGCGATACGGCGGCCGTGCTCGCCAGCGTGCGCGGACTTTCCGAAGAGCAGATCGCGACGATCACGACCGGCAATTTCCGCCGGCTGTTCACCAAAGTGCCGAATTCGGCCTTCGAAAACGCAGCTGCGGCCCATGGGTGAGGCAAACATGGGTGAGGCGAGGATGAAGGCGCCGGCCGCCGAGCGTATCCGCATCACTATTCTCGGCTGCGGCGCCTCCCCTGGTACGCCGCGGATCGGCAATGACTGGGGCGCCTGCGACCCGTCCGAACCGAGGAACCGTCGCACGCGGGCCGCAATCCTCATCGACGGTTTTCGCAGCGACAGCCCCTATCCGACGCGAGTTCTGGTCGATACCGGCCCCGATATTCGCAACCAGCTGCTCGACGCGCGTGTCGACCGGCTCGATGCCGTCCTCTACACGCATCCCCATGCCGATCATACGCATGGCATCGATGATCTTCGCGCCTTCTGGCTCGATAGCCGGAAGCTGGTGCCGGTCTATACGGACGACAATACGCAGGAACGGCTGGAGGAGGCCTTCGGCTACTGCTTCAAGACGCCGGCCGGCGGCAGCTACCCGCCGATCCTCGGCCGCGAGCGGATCGTCGCCGGAGAACGCTTTTCCGTCGATGGGCCAGGCGGCAGCCTGACGATCCTGCCGTTCAGGCAGGTGCATGGCGACATCGACAGCCTCGGCTTCAAGATCGGCGATTTCGCCTATTCGAGCGATGTCAGCGCGCTTCCCGACGAAACGCTGCCCGACTTGCAGCATCTCTCGCTCTGGATCGTTGACGCCTTGCGGTGGCGGCCGCATCCGAGCCATTTCAGCGTCGATGAATCGATTGCCTGGCATGATCGGCTGCGCCCGCGTCGCACGATCTTCACGCATATGCATGGCGATCTGGACTACCGCACGCTGGTCGCGATGCTGCCGGGCGATATCGAACCGGCCTTTGACGGCATGATCATCGAGCACGCTTTGTAGCGGCGAAGCGGCTGCCTTGGTGGTGGGCAGGGCCCTTCTTTGGGTCTGGCCGTCCCGGAAGCAGCGTGCCAATCTTCCCGAAGCTGTGGCAGCGCCGGCGGAGATCGGTGCGAAAGGAAAAAGGCGTCAATGAAGCTCCGCAACGCGGCATGGTCGATCTTCGGTATCGTGGCGGTCGTCGTCTCGATCTTCATTCTCTATCGGGAATTCCGCCGTATCTCGTTCGCGGCGGTCGCGGACAGTTTGGCGGCGATCAGCGCCCACAACTGGATCCTGGCCGTTCTGGCAACGCTTTGCGCCTATGGCGCGCTCGCCTGGTACGACCGAATCGCTATTGCCCATATCGGCGGCAAGAAGATCTCCTGGCTCTTCATCTCGCTCTGCTCGTTCACGACCTATGCCCTGTCGCACAATATCGGCGCCTCGGTGATCTCGGGCGCGGTGGTCCGCTATCGGGCCTATTCGACCCGCGGGCTGACGGCTCAGGAAATCGGCCTGCTCATCGTCTTCTGTTCGTTCACCTTTGCGCTCGGCACGGTGCTCACCAGCGGGATCGTGCTCGTGCTGAAGCCGCATCTCATCACCCGCTTCATCGACGTGCCGCCGCTGACCGGTCTCATTCTCGGTCTCTTGCTGCTGTTCCTCGTCCTGCTCTATGTGTTCGGATCCTGGCGACACCTGCCGCCCTGGCACATCCGCAAATTCCACGTCCAATATCCGCGCCTTCCGATCGTGGCGCGGCAGCTTTTGGCCGGACCGATCGAGCTTGGCGGCGCGGCTGCGATCATCTATTTCGCGCTGCCAGAGGCTGGAAATCCGGGCTATCTCATCATTCTGGGGATCTTCCTAGCTTCGTTCACGCTGGCGCTGCTCTCGCATGCGCCGGGCGGTCTAGGCGTTCTAGAGGTCACGTTCCTGGCGGCGCTACCCGAAATGAACCCGAATGACGTTCTCGCGGCACTGATCGTCTTCCGGCTGCTCTATCTGCTGATCCCGTTCGCTCTGTCGCTGTTCATCGTGCTTGCCTTCGAGAAGACCCAGCTCGGCCGGAAGGAGAGCTGAAACGCGAAAGGGCAGGGGATCACCCCTGCCCTCCGATCCGTCTTCGCCCGTTGCGAGGCGACGCTCAGTTTCCGCGCTCGGCCTGTGTCCTCACCCAGCGCGCATTGTAGCCGAGCGGATGCTCCGGCAGACGCGCGATGGGAACGCCAAGATTGGCGGCTCGGATCGCTGCGATATCGGCCTTCGGCCTGCGGTCCATGGTGAGGACGCCGTTCTGCTCCTGATAGGTGTCGGTCAGCTGCGTATAGCAGTAGCCAGCAAGCAGATCGGAATCCGTGGCGCCGGCGAGAACGTCAGCATAGCGCTCGACGAAATCCTCGGTGTCCTTGGCGGTGCTGTAGCCCCAGCCGGCCTCGTTTCCCATGAAATAGGCGATCCCGCCGAACTCGGTCAGCATTACCGGCTGACCGGCATAGGGATGACCATCAATCGCGAGCGCACGGCCTGCCGAACGGAAGGTCGTCAGCGTGTCGCGGAACCCAGCCTCGGAGCCATAGCGCTCGTGCAGGATCGCGCCGCTGTGGTGGTAGTCATGGACCGCGAAGATGTCAGTCGCGATCTGCTCCCAGCCGTCATTGCCGCTGACCGGCCGCGTCGGATCGAGCGTCTTGGTCAGATGGTAGAGCGCCTGCTGATAGCTGCGCTGGACCGGACTGTGCGGCAGTTCAGGAATGCCCCATGACTCGTTGAACGGCACCCAGGCGACGATCGAGGGATGTGAATAGTCACGCTCGATCGCTTCCTGCCATTCAGCGGCGAGCCGCGTGACAGTCTCGTTCGAATAGCCATAAGCGCTCGGCATTTCCTCCCAGACGAGGAGGCCCAGCACATCGGCCCAGTAGAGGAAGCGCGGGTTTTCGATCTTCTGGTGCTTGCGCACGCCATTGAAGCCGAGCGACTTGGTCAGCTCGACATCGCGGCGCAGCTCCTCGTCGCTCGCCGTCATCACGCCTTCGCGCCAATAGCCTTGGTCGAGAACGAGGCGCAGGAAATACGAACGCCCGTTCATCACGAAGCGGCCGTTGGCGGTCGAGACGGCTCTGAGCGCCGTATAGCTCTTGACCTCGTCGACGACCTCGCCATTCCCGTCGACCAGGAACAGTTCCGCATCGATCAGTTGCGGATGCTCGGGCGACCAGACGAATTCGGCGCGGGCATCGTCGATGCCGGGGTCGGGGAGGGCGATGACGCGGCTGGTGTCCCGGCCCTTCAAGCCATACTCATCCTCAACCAGCACGCGGCCGGCGAGCCAGAGCCGGACACGCAGGCGATGACCCTCCGGCGCGGCGATGCGCGTATCGAGGCGAATCTCGAACTTCGCGAAGTCCGGGGTCCATTGCAGCCTCTCGATATGGCTGCGGCCGACCTGTTCGACGAACACGGTCTGCCAGATGCCCGTCGTGCGCGGATACCAGATGCCGTGCGGCTCTGCGAGCCAATCCTGCTTCCCGCGCGGCTTCATCATATCGAGCGGATCGTCTTCGGCGCGAACCACGATATCCAGCGTGCCCCCGGTCATGAACGGCGCAAGACGGACGCGGACGGGCGTGTGGCCGCCGACATGCGAGGCGGCATGCTGGCCGTTGATCCAGACATCGCTCTTGTAGTCGATGGCGCCGAAATGCAGGATCGTGTCATGCGCCGCGTCGGGCGCGAGATCAGCCGGCAGCTCCAGCGTTCGGCGATACCAGACGACGGGATGAAATCCCTCGTCATGGATGCCGCTTCGGGGCGCTTCGGGCGCATAGGGCACAGTGATGGTACGGTCGAACGCAGCGTCGGCCGGGCCGATCCAGCGGGCGTCGTCATCATAGGCAAACTGCCACGCTCCATCGAGCGAGAGCCAGCGGGCGCGCTCGATCTGCGGGCGCGGATGGTCACTATAGGCCAAGGCGATCCTCCGGGATGTCGGGTCTTTGCCGGGGCTTCGAAAAGCCACCGGATGCGTCTTTGGTATTACCATATGACACGCAGTCGAAAACCCGAAATCTGCCGTCGCAACGGCGCCGCCGCCGCAATCCTCCGTTACAAAAGACGCATTCGCGCCCCGATCCTGTCGGCATGCAGCCCGAAAAGGCAGTGAAACTGCGACGCATGCAAAGAGAATCGCTCAGGCCAGAGATCATCATGGACAATCGCTTCCATTCGGAAATGCCGTCCTCCCGGTTCCCCTTGGTGCTCTATGGCGCTGCCATCGCCATCGCCCTCGGCGCCGCTGCGGTCGCAAGCACGGTGGCGCTGACGCCGCGCGATGCGGCGCAGCCCGTTCTCGTGGTCAGCGGCACGCAAGTGACCGGACCGGATCGCATCGCCGGCATGATCGAGCCCACGGCTCCGATACGCGCTGCGGCCGTGCAGCCCGCCAAGGACGCGCCGATCGCTGAAACGTCGAAGCCTGTTGCCATCGATCGGCTCGAGAAGCTGGCGGCGCTGCCGCCGAAGCCGTTGCGGCGGCCATGCATCGAATGCGCCGCGCCGCTTGCGGCACCTGCACCGACAGTCGAACCGGCGGCGCAGGCGGCTGCCGATCCGGCGCCTGCGGAAGCGGAATATGACGTCGCCGACGTCTCGGCGATTGGCCCGGTTCCGCCATTGCCCATCGGTTCGGCAACAGGCGAGGGGGCACGGCACGGGTTCCTCCGTCGCAGCGGCGAGGCCGTGGTCAGTGGCGGTTCCGAAATCGTCGGCACGGCCTGGACTCTTTCCGGCGCGGCCGTCGGCGGGCTCGTGCGCGGCGTTCGCGACTTGACGTTTTAAGCCCTGCCCTGACGCTGCGCGAAAGACCAGCCGCGCTGGCGCCCCAGAAGCAGTGCGGCGGTCATCAGTTCCCATGCGGTGATCGTATAGACGCTGGCGCGCTCGACGGCGCCAAGCGGAAACCAGGCAGGACCCGTGATCAGAAAGGCGATGCTGCTGATCCCGAACAGGCCGAGCGCGATGCCGGCTGGGCGATAGAAACGCGGCATGCCGAGCGGAGCAAGCGCGAAGCCCGAGGACATCGCAACGAGATTCCCGCCGACAATCGAAAGACTGGCGCCGACCAGATGCCAGACAATCGTTCCGTCGGCGATCTCGCGCGTGCCGCTGTGAAAGACTGCGATCAGCACCAGCCCCAGCGCATCGGCAAGCGCGGCGCCGAGAAAGACCGCATAAGCCGCGCCGCGCTTTGGCAGCGCGCGCCCAATGACGAGCGCGGCCGAGGCATAAAGCAGCGCCTGCACCACAAAGCCGGCATTCATCACCACAGCAAGCGGAGAATCGATGCTGCGGCCATTGATGACGGTCGGGTAGGGGATGCCGAGATCGCTGATCATGTGCGTTGTGAAGCTGTAGCCGCGAAACGCTCTTGCGGCGATCGTCTCGGCGATGAAGTACGCCAAAGCCGTGCCAAGCCAGCAGAACGCTGCAGCCCTGGCGGCCGCGTCAGTTTCGCCCGTTCGGGCAGCTATACGCATTGATGTTTCCCGGCGTATCCATGGGCGGCCCATTCTGGACTGCGCCTCCCAGTCGATACGTTCAGGCGGCCGATTGGTTTCCTTCCTCGACGACTTCGATGCCCCGCCCCGCGGTTTTGAACCTCATTGCGCGTTCTGCGGAACCCCGTCGGCAATCTCGTAGTAGTCGCCTTGTCGGCCACGAAAATATGCAATGAAATCCGGGTGTTGGTGGGTCCATCGAAAGCGCCCATCATGATGCCGATCCAATCGAGATAAATGGGATCGAAGAACATCGAGGAACCGCAAACCGAGCAGAATCCGCGCCGGACTTTTTCGGACGAATGAAACCAAGTCAGCCGTTCCGCGCCTGAAATCGTGATGGCGGATCGCGGCAGGTCGACACCAGCCTCAAAGTGCCCGGTATGTTTCCGACACTTCGAGCAGTGGCAAGCCGAGGCTTGCGGCAGCTCGCCGGGCACCCCGAACCGGACAGCACCGCAGAGGCAAGATCCCGTATGCATCGGCAGCCTCATGGTTGGACCAAGTCGGCACGATCGCAGCCACGTCGCCTCAGTTCAACATATCCGATTTGGTTCCATAATCTTCCTTATGCGAATTGTTGATGACAGCACGGATAGCGACGCCATTCTCCGCCGCTCGCTGCCCGCCCCTCGTTTCCCGGAGACCCACGCCGGCACCCTGACGGGCCGCGCCCGGTTGTTTGCGCATCCGATCTCCCTGAGTTCTCGGACTTCGATCTTCGCGCTTGGCGCCGTCAACGGCATCTCGTCGTGACGACGTGGACTGGGGCCTCCGGCCATTCGCCATTGACATGTTCGGGGCGCTTGGACAGATAGGCGCCAAACGCCCGTAGACCGGGCGATCCGGCGGTATGATCGATGCCGCCGCGCCCTCGTTCTCGGATGAAGTTCATGAACCCCGAAGCGCCTTCCGGCGAAGCTCCGCGCATTTCCTTCGTCAGCCTCGGCTGCCCCAAGGCCCTCGTCGACAGCGAGCGCATCCTGACGCATCTGCGTGCCGAGGGTTACGAACTGTCGCGGCACCATGACGGCGCTGACGTCGTCATCGTCAACACCTGCGGCTTCCTCGACAGCGCCAAGGCGGAATCGCTCGAGGCGATCGGCACGGCGATGAAGGAGAACGGCAAGGTCATCGTCACCGGCTGCATGGGCGCCGAGCCCGAGCAGATCCGCGACGCTTTCCCGAACGTGCTCGCGATCACAGGTCCGCAGCAATATGAGAGCGTGCTCGGCGCCGTGCACCAGGCGGTCCCGCCAGCACACAATCCCTTCGTGGATCTCGTGCCGCCGCAAGGCATCAAGCTGACGCCGCGCCACTATGCCTATCTGAAGATTTCGGAAGGCTGCAACAACCGGTGTTCGTTCTGCATCATTCCGAAGCTGCGCGGCGATCTCGTCAGCCGGCCTGCTGGTGACGTGCTGCGCGAGGCCGAGCGCCTCGTGAAGGCCGGCGTCAAGGAACTGCTGGTGATCTCGCAGGACACCAGCGCCTATGGCGTCGACATCAAATATGAGGCGAGCCGCTGGCGCGATCGCGAGGTGAGGGCGAAGTTCCTCGACCTCTCAGCGGCGCTCGGCGAACTCGGCGCCTGGGTGCGGATGCACTATGTCTACCCCTACCCTCATGTCGACGCCGTCGTCGAGCTGATGGCCGAGGGCAAGATTCTTCCCTATATCGACATCCCATTCCAGCATGCGAGCCCGCGCGTCCTGAAGGCAATGCGCCGGCCCGGCAACCAGGAAAAGACCGCCGAGCGCATCCATCGCTGGCGCGAAATCTGCCCCGATCTCGCGATACGCTCCACCTTCATCGTCGGCTTTCCCGGCGAAACCGACGAGGATTTCGAGTTCCTGCTCGAATGGCTGGACGAGGTGAAGCTCGACCGCGTCGGCTGCTTCAAGTTCGAGCCAGTCGATGGCGCGCCGGCCAATGCGCTGGCCGATCCGGTGCCGGACGAGATCAAGCAGCAGCGCTGGAACCGCTTCATGAAGAAGCAGCAGGCGATCAGCGCCGCGCGGCAGCAGAAGCGCGTCGGCCGCCGCATTCAGGTCATTGTCGACGAGAGCGGCGGGCTTTCAGCCAAGGGGCGATCGGTCTGGGATGCGCCCGAGATCGACGGCAACGTCCATCTCAGATCGCGTCGCCCGATCCGGGTCGGTGACATCGTCACGGCGAAGATCGACCGGGCCGATGCTTATGACCTCTACGGCCAGGTCGTCTGAGGCCTGAGCAGGACAGGGCGCTTCAGGCGCCCTGCCCGGCCTCGGCCGCCAGTCTCGCGGCGAAATCCGCCAGTCGCTCCGGCGGTGCGCGCCCGATCACCATCCGGCCGAAGCCGGCGCCGGACCAGTGCACGACATTGAAACCATCGATCTCCGCCGCCTTCGGCTGCGTCTCGCCGGGCTTGCCGTTGCGAATGACGCAATAGGCGATCGGGCCATAGTCGGGATCGAGATAGGCGATCTGTACCAGCGGCTTGCCATTGAATTCGTAGAGCTGCGCGCCTCGGAAGGACGGGCCTTCGAGCGAGACGGCGGATACGGTCATCGGAATACCGAGCGCGTCGCTGGCAAGCGCGAGCTGCTGGGTTGCTGTCCCCGGCGACGGCGCCAAGTTCAGCGTCGCTTTGGTCGTCAGCGACCAGTACTCAGCCACGGCCTCATGCCAACCCTCCGCCTGACGCGGTGTGTCAGCGCCGCCAAGCTGGTAGCCAATCCCGCCTGCGAGACAGGCAACGACCAGCATGGCGGCAAGCGCTGCCAAGAAGCGCGGCTGCCAGATCCTGTTCAGCCGCGATCGAGCTGCCGGAACGCGGCGCGGCTCCGGAACGCGGGCAAGGGCCTGGTCGAGCATCGCGTCGAGATCGGCGCGTGGCGCAACGGTCAGTATGGCGCCAAAGGCAGCATCAAGGCCGCGTCCAGAGAACTGCAGTCCTTCGAGGCGTTGGCGCAGGGCGTCGTCGCTGCCCAGCCTGTCGAGCACGGCGGCATGGTCAGCCGGCGCCAGTTCTTCATCGAGGAAGGCGGTAAGCGTCTCGTCGTCCTTGTGCTCAGTTCCGGCCATTGCCGTCCCCGCTGTTGTCATTGAACTCTGCCAGCCGTCCACGCGCCGCGGCCAACCGGCTCATGATGGTTCCGATCGGAACGCCAAGAAACGTCGCTGCCTCCTGATAAGAGAATCCCTCGGCATAGACGAGCAGCACCGCCTCGCGTTGCGGATCAGGCAGTTTCCCGATTGCAGCTAACATCTGAGCGGCCAGAATATTCGTTTCGATCGCGCGACCGCCGTCAAAAACCAATGCGAGCTCCGCGTCGACGACGCCGCTGCCCTGGCGGACCTTGCGGGACCGCAATTCGTTGATCCAGATCGAATGCAGGATCGAGAACAGCCAGCGGTCGAGCCGCGTTCCGTGCTCGTACTGCCCTGCCCGCTCCAGTGCGCGCATGCAGGTTCCCTGCACGAGATCATCGGCGGTATCGCGATTTCTCGAAAGCACGAGAGCGAACCGCCAGAGGGCCGGCAGATATTGCCTGAGCCCCAATCTCACATCATCGTTACTGCTGTTGTTCATCGGGAAGCGAATAGGCGGCCGGGAGCGCGTGTTCATGCGCCGACCCCGCCGATCGCGGCGAGGATACGCTGGAGGTTACGATGACTAACATGTTCGGCTTTGCAATGCGAACCGCTGTCGCGGTCGGATTTTCGGTGCTAGCCGCCCTGCCCGCAGCGGCAGCCAGCGGCGGCGGCGGTGGTGGTGGCAGCAGCGGCGGAAGCAGCGGCAGCGGCGGAGTGCCGGCCAACCAGGTCTGCAAGAAGGGCCTCGTCTGGTCGAAGGCTCTGGAGCGCTGCGTCAAGGCACAGTCCGGCAGCCTCTCGGACAAGGAATTGACACAGCAGGGCCGCGCCCTAGCCCTCGCGGGCTATTATGACAATGCACTCGCGGTGCTCGATGCCGTCGGCAACAAGAAGGATGCGACGGTCCTGACCTATATCGGCTACAGCCATCGCAAGATGGGCGATGTCGATGTCGGCATCGGCTACTACAAGCAGGCGCTCGCATTGGAGCCGCACAATCTGAACACGCGCGAATATCTCGGCGAGGGCTATGCGACCGCCGGCCGCGTCGAAGAGGCGAAGGCCGAGCTCGCCACACTGGAAAAGCTCTGTGGCAACACCAGTTGCGAACAATACCAGGATCTCGCCAACTTCCTCGCAACCGGGCACGAATAGCCGCCCCTGAGCAGAAAGACTGATCTCATGACGCTTCAGCGTCCTCTCGATCTGGCGACGGCGCAGCACATCGTGCCGCCGTCGGTGACCCTTCGCTCGCTCGTCACCGTCACCCCCGACCATCATGTGCCGCAGATCGTGGCGCGGGAGCGGGCGCGGGAGGTCTTTGGCGGCCGCATGCCGTTCTTCGACCAGTTGCAGAAGGTATTCGATAACGCCGACATCGATACGCGGCACTCGTGCCTGCCGGTTGAATGGTTCATGCGCGACGCCGATTTCGGCGAAAAGACGAAGCTCTACGTCAAGAACGCGACCGCCCTCGCCCGCAAGGCAGCGGAAAAGGCGCTCGATGCAGCAGGGCTCAAGGCCGAGGACATCGGCCAGATCGTGTTCGTTTCCTCGACCGGCATTTCGACGCCAAGCATCGAAGCGCGCGTCATGAACGAAATGCCGTTCCGGCGCGACGTCGTGCGGCTGCCGATCTTCGGCCTCGGCTGCGCCGGCGGCGTGCTCGGCCTCAGCCGCGCCGCACAGATGGCACGCGCGGTGCCTGGAAGCCGGTGCCTGCTGATCGTCGTCGAATTCTCGTCGCTAGCATTCCGCTATGATCGTCTGACCAAGAGCAACCTCGTCGCCTGCGCATTGTTCGGCGATGGCGGAGCCGCGGCGGTGCTTGAAAGCGGTGGTGACGCAAACGGCGCCGTGACGATCGGCAGCGGTGGCGAACATTGCTGGCCCGACACGCTCGACGTCATGGGCTGGGATGTCGACGGCCAGGGCCTTGATGTCATCTTCAAGCAGAGCATTCCGGACATCGTCTCGCGCGACTTGCCGGCTGCGCTTGATGGCTTTCTGCAACGCGGCGGACTTTCGCGGGCCGATATTGATCGACCCTGCTGCCATCCCGGCGGCGCCAAAGTCGTCGACGAGCTTGAGAAGGTCTTCGGTTATGAGCCGATGGGCCTCGACGCGGAGCGCAAGGTGCTGCGCGAGAACGGCAACATGTCGGCGCCGACGGTCCTCTTTGTGCTCGACGAACTGATCCAGCGCGGCAACACGGGCTCCCTCCTGCTCTCGGCGCTCGGACCAGGCTTCACCGCCGCCTTCCAGTTCGTGCATGTCGGGCCGAGCCGCGCATGAGCGTGCTCTGGCCCTATCTGCTGCTCGGCTTCGTTCTCATCCAGCGCATCATCGAACTCGCGTGGTCGGAGAGAAACCGCCGCGCCTTGATGCTGCGGCGCGGACGCGAGATCGGCGCCGGGCATTATCCGCTGTTCATTCTGCTGCATGGAGCCTGGCTCGGCGCCATGCTGCTGTTTGTTCAACCCGGAATTCCCGTGCCCTGGGTACTTCTCGGCATCTATGCCCTGCTGCAGGTGCTGCGCGTCTGGACCATCGCCAGCCTCGGATCGTTCTGGACGACCCGGATCATCACCGTGGACGGCCAGCCGCTCCGACGCCGCGGACCTTATCGATTGATAAGGCACCCGAATTATCTGATCGTGGCGATCGAGATTCCGCTCCTGCCCTATGCGCTCGGACTGCCTTGGCTTGCCGTGCTGTTCGGCGCACTCAACATCGCGCTTCTCGCTTATCGCATCCGCGTCGAAGATGGCGCGCTCGGCGAGCGGCGGGCGCTGGGCCAGAACCCCACGCCATCAGTCTGGCCAGGACCCGCACGCTGACATTGGCGCCGGATTAGGTTATCGCGCGAGCAGGCTTTCCAGCGCTCGGGCGATGACCTCGGTGGCAGCGCGCAGATCGTCGAGGCGGATATGTTCGTCGGCGGAATGCGCGTTGGCATCGACAATCGAGCGCGGTCCTGCGCCATAAAGAACCGTCGGGATGCCGGCCGCCGCATAATGGCGCGCATCGGTATAGAGCGGCACACCGGTGACATCGATCGGCACGCCGAACAGCGCTTCGGCAGGCTCCCGGATGGCCTCCACCAGCCTTTCGATACCGGGCAATGGCCGCAGCGGTTCGGCCAGCAGGATGCGCCGGCATTCGACTTCGATGCCCGGCGTCGAGGGTGCCGCGGCCTCGATCAGCCCAATCAAATCAGCCTCGACGCTTTCGCCATCTTCTTCGGTAATGATGCGGCGATCGATCCGGAGCACGATGCGATCAGGCACGACATTGGTATTGATGCCGCCTGAGATCAGGCCGACCGTGATCTGCGGACCGCCAATCCCCGCCTCGTCAGAGCGAATGGCTCCCAGCCGGCGCCGTTCTCCATAAATGGCTGCGAGGATGGGGGTCGCGGCTTCGAGCGCATCGGCGCCAAGCTGCGCGACAGCCGCGTGAGCCTGCCGCCCTCGCACCACCACTTCGAGATGCAGCACCCCGCTATGCGCCGTCGCGACGGCATGGGAAAAGCCCGACGTGATCGCGTAATCGGCCTTGGAGAGGCCATGCTCCAGCAGCCATTTCGGGCCGACGAAGCCACCGGTCTCCTCATCATAGGTGAAATGGATCTCGACGCCGCCATCGAGCGCCGCCTCGGATCGTTCGAGCGCCAGAAGCGCAAAGGCATAAGCGGCGAAGTCAGCCTTCGAGACGGCGGCGCCACGGCCATAGACAGCGCCGTGGCGTTCCTCGGCGCCATACGGATCGGTCGTCCAGCCATCGCCAGGCGGCACGACGTCGCCGTGTGCGGCAAGGGCGATGACAGGCCCGCTCCCGCTGCCGAAAGTCCTGCGCACAATCAGATTGACGATACTGCGGAGGCCGTGCTGGCGCGAGAACGGCTCCGGTACTGGATGCTGCTCGACGGTGAATCCGAGTGCCTCGAGCGCCGCAGTCGCCGCTTCCGCATGCGCCGCGCAATCGCCCGGCGGATTGTCGCTCGGGACGCGGATCATGGCTTTCAGAAACGCCACCTCGCGTTCGAACGAGGCATCGACCGCCGCTCCGATCATCGCCCTGCCCTTTCCTGCCGTGCCAGTTCCTCGATCGTCGCTACAAGCGCCTCGACGGCAGCGCCCATATCGTCGATCGACACCCACTCGTTGGGATTATGACTGATGCCGGCCCGGCAGCGAACAAAGATCATCCCAATATCGCCGAGTTGCGCCATCGACAGGCCATCATGGCCGGCGCCCGACATCAGGCTGCGCGCCGGCTTGGCCTGAACCGCGCCGACGCCAGCCGCAATGGCCTTGGCAAGGCGCGGCGCACAGGTCGCGACCCCTTTTTCCATCACCGTTTCGACGCCGACCACGACTTGGCGGCGCTTGTCGATCCTCCGCGCGAACAGCGTGATTTCCTCGACCGCCGCTTTGCGGGCGTCGTCCGTTGCAGCACGGACATCGAGCGAGAAGCGCACATCGCCCGGAATAACATTGGAGGCGCCGGGCATCACCTCGACATGACCAACCGTTGCCACAAGCGCATGCTTCTTGCCTTTTCGAGCGATTGCCTCGACGGCCAGGATAATCTCGGCGGCAGCTGCGAGCGCGTCGTGTCGCATTTCCATCGGCACGGTGCCAGCATGGCCCGCCTCACCGCGGATCCGGATGCGGTGCCGGCTCTGGCTGGCGATGGCGCTGACGACACCGAGCGGTTCTCCGGCGCGTTCAAGCACCGGCCCTTGCTCGATATGCACCTCGAGATAGCCGAGGACAGCGGGGCGCTGATAGGCTTCCTGTCGCAGCCGCTCCGGATCGCCGCCAAAGGCGACGAGGGCCTCGCGCAGCGTGACACCCTGCGCGTCTGCGACGTCCAGCGAATTGGGATCGAAGACACCGGCGGCGACCGCCGATGAGGTCAGCGTCACAGGAAAGCGAACGCCTTCTTCATCGCCGAAGGCGAGGACTTCGAGGCCGAACGGCAAGGCGATCCCGCGCGCCTTCAACTGCTCGACCGCAAGAATGCCGGCAATGACACCCAGATTACCGTCAAATCGGCCGCCGTCGATGACCGTATCGATATGCGAGCCGATCAGCAGCACCTTGTTGCTGTTGCGGCCGGCAGCGCCGGGCGGGAGCGCGCCGCGCACGGTCCCGGCCGCATCCATGCGCGCCGAAAGACCGGCAGTATCCATCCAGCCGCTCACCATCTCGGCGGCGCGGCGATGCTCCGGTGTCAGATAGAGCCGCGTCAGCGCCCCCTCGTCGGCGGAAACGGTCGCGAGCGCATCGACCATGGCCTGCGCGCGCTCGCCAATCTGGCGTGTCGTCAGCGGCCCGGTCGCTGGCAATGATGTCATGACGCGACCCGATCCTCGAGCCGGAAGCGGATGATCCGCTGGACCTGCGTCAGCGCCATCGCGAACTCGGCCTCGGGCGAGTTCGGCAGGCGCTCGCGGAACGCCTCGATGATCTGCTCCTTCGTCGACCCCTTGACCGCACGAATGAACGGAATGCCGTGGCGCGCGCGATACGCCTCGTTGAGCCGGGTGAACTCGGCAAACTCGTCCGCCGTCAGCCTATCGAGGCCCGCACCAAGCTGCTCGACCTGCGACTCGGCTGCCAGCTCAGCGATGCGGGCCCGGCCGGCAAGGTCGGGATGTTCGCGAAGCAGGGCCAGTTGCGTCTCATGCGGCGCCGCTGCGATCGCGGCGTGGAATGAAGCGACCAGCGCGTCGTGATCGGCAAAGGGATGGCCGGCATAGGCTGCACGGGCGACCCACGGCGAATGCTCGGCGATATCGCCGAACGAGGCGACGAAAGCCGTCTCGTTCATGGCATTGACCGCGTCGAGGGAGAGCGGCGGATTTGGCATTGTCGTTCCGGCAGGCCTTGTTGCGACCGGCTGGTGTCTAATGGCTTTGGAGCCAGGCGCCAAGCCTCTTGCGCTCCTCGTCGGTCATGCCGTGTTCATTGCCGAGCGGCATCGCCCTGCCCTGCACCGCCTGCGCGATGATCTGGTCCTTGTGCTGCACCAGTTCGGCGGTCGTCTGGAGCATCACGCCCTTGGGCGGTGCGTCGAAGCCATCATGTGTCGGGCGCGTAGCGTGACACATGGTGCAATGCTTGGCGGTCAGCGCCAGAACATCGGCATCGGAAACCGTCACGCCCGGCTGAAGCGCCATCTCCTTTGGCGCGGTCATGGCGATGAGGACGCCAAGCGCGACGATGGCGACCGGCAACGTCCAGGCGAATTTCAAGAACGGGTCATGCGCCTCATGGCGGTTGAGGAAATGCCGGATCGAGCCGCCGAGCAGCAGGATGAAGGCGACTATCATCCAGCTCTGCGGATGGCTGGTCAGGAACGGATAATGGTTCGAGACCATCATCACCAGTACTGGCAGCGTCAGGTAATTGTTGTGCACCGAGCGCTGTTTGCCGATGGCGCCGAGGCGTGGATCGGGCGGTTCATGCGCCATGAGCGAGGCAACGATCTTGCGCTGGTTCGGGACGATGATGCCGAACACATTGACGGCCATGATCGTGCCGATGAAGGCGCCAACATGGATGAAGGCGCCGCGGCCCGAAAACACATGCGTGAACAGATAGGCGGCACCGACGATCAGGACGAACAGGCAGACGGCAAGAACCGGCGTCGAACGCCCGAGCGCTGATTTGCACAGCCGGTCATAGATCAGCCAACCGCCGACGAGCGATAGCATCGAGATGACGATCGCCTGCGAAGGCAACAGCGGCATCACCGAGCGGTCGATCAGGAAGGAATTGGCGTTCCAATAGTACTGGACGATCAGCAGCAGGAAGCCGGAAACCCAGGTGAGATACGCCTCCCACTTGTACCAGATCAGATCAGAAGGCAGCGCCGGCGGCGCGACCAGATATTTCTCGACATGATAGAAGCCGCCGCCATGCACCTCCCACGCGGTGCCGTAGACACCCGGATTCATCTGCTCGCGCTTCTTGAGGCTCAGATCGAGCGCGATGAAATAGAACGAGGTACCGATCCAGCCAATGCCCACGATGAGGTGGGACCAGCGGATGAGGAGATTGAGCCAGTCGACGACGAATGCGGACATCTTTGCGGAATTCGGCCCCGGTGTGGTGATGGCCGGCACCCTCGAGGGGCACCGGCCACGCGAAACGAGCGATCTTCAGCGGCGCGCCGCGATGGTGCGCCGCGCCATCGAAGCTACTGCGGCAGCTTGTCGTCGATGCCCTTCACGTACCAGTTGAGGCCGAGCAGGGTCTTGTCGTCGGCAACGGCGCCGTCGGCAATACCGACCGAGCCGTCCTGCTTCGTGATCGGGCCCTTGAAGACGACGAGTTCGCCGGACTTGATCTTGTCCATCGAATCCTCGGCCATCGCCTTGACGTCGTCGGGCATATTTGTGAGCGGACCGAGCACGACGAGGCCGGCCTTCAGGCCTTCCCAGGTGTCGGTCGACTTCCACGTACCATCGAGGACCGCCTGGACGCGCTCGATATAATAGGGCGTCCAGTTGTCGATGAGCGAGGCGAGATGGGCCTTGGGGCCGAACTTCGACATGTCGGCCGACTGGCCGAAGGCATGCAGGCCACGCTCCTCGGCGATCTGCATCGCGGCGGGCGAATCCGTGTGCTGGACAATGATGTCGGCGCCCTGGTCGATCAGCGCCTTGGCAGCGTCGGCTTCCTTGCCCGGATCAAACCACGTATTGGCCCAGACGACCTTGATCTTGAAATCGGGATTGACCGACTGCGCGCCGAGCATGAACGCGTCGATGCCCATCACGACCTCGGGGATCGGGAAGGACACGATATAGCCGGCGACGCCGGTCTTCGACATCTTCGCGGCGATCTGGCCCTGGACGTAGCGGCCCTCATACCAGCGCAGATTATAGATCGAGACGTTGTCCGCCATCTTGTAGCCGGCGTCGTGCTCGAACTTCACGTCGGGGAACTTCTTGGCGACCTTGAGGGTCGGGTCCATGAAGCCGAACGAGGTCGTGAAGATGACATTGCAGCCGGAGCGGGCGAGACGCTCGATGGCGCGCTCGGCATCCGGACCTTCGGCGACATTCTCGACATAGGCCGTCTCGACCTTGCCTTCGAAATGCTTCTCGACGGCGAGGCGCGCCATGTCGTGCTGCTGGCTCCAGCCGCCGTCATTATGTGGGCCGGTATAGACGAAGCAGGCCTTCACCTTGTCGGCCGCCTGGGCTCCCGAAATCATGCCCGCCGCCATTGCGGCGGCGCCAAGGGCTACGATGTATCTGCGCATTGTTATTGTCCTTCCTCTGGATCGACGAGTTCTAGCGTGTGCCGCGCGGGCAAACGGCCCGCGCGGAAAGCGGATCAGGTGTCGGCGACGAATGGGCGGCCGAGACAGGCGGGTGTGTTGACCGAGAGCAGCGCGCGGTTGCGCGAAATCACCACCAGCGCGATCACGGTGACGATGTAAGGCAGCATCGACAGGAACTGCGAGGGGATGCCGATGCCGATCGCCTGCGCGTGCAGCTGCAGGATACTGACGGCTCCGAAGAGCAGCGCGCCGGCGACCAGGCGGCCAGGCAGCCAGGAGGCGAAGACGACAAGAGCCAGCGCGATCCAGCCGCGGCCGGCGGTCATCGCCTGCGTCCATTGCGGGGTATAGACGAGCGAGAGATAGGCCCCGCCGAGCCCGGCGCAGGCGCCGCCGAACAGGACCGCGAGAAAACGGGTCCGAAGCACGGAGAAGCCGAGCGCATGCGCCGAAGCGGCGTTGTCGCCGACCGCGCGCACGATCAACCCGCCGCGCGTCTTGAACAGGAACCACCAGGTGGCGATGGCCAGCACGACGGCTGCATAGACGAACGGGTCCTCGCCGAAGATGAGCCGTCCCACGACCGGCAGATCGCTGAAAACGGGGATGTCGACCTTTGGAATCGGAATGCCGGGCGTTCCGACGAAGCTGTCGCCGATCAGCCCGGAAAGGCCGAGGCCGAACAGCGTGAGCGCGACGCCTGTCGCATTCTGGTTGGCGACGAAGAACAGCGCGACGATGCCGAAGAGACTGGCCGCCAGCATGCCGGCGATGATCGCTGCGAGGACACCGATGAGCGGATTGCCCGTGGTGCTCGCGGCGGCAAAGCCGCAGACCGCGCCGACGGCCATCATGCCCTCGACGCCAAGATTGAGCACGCCCGAGCGCTCGGCCACCAGTTCGCCGATCGCGGCGAACAGCAGCGGCGTCGCGGCGGTGACGATGGTGAGCAGGATTCCTTCCAGCATCGTCATGACGTCACCGAACCGTTGCCGCATCGAGCACGGGCTCGCGCACGAATTTGAGGCGGTAGTAGATGAAGCTGTCGCAAGCGAGGACGTAGAAGAGCAGCATCCCCTGGAAGACCTGCGTCGTCTGGTCGGAGAGGCCAATCGCCACCTGCGCCCCCTCCCCGCCCATATAGGAGAGCGCCAGCAACAGGCCGGCGATCAGGATTCCGAACGGATGCAGACGTCCGAGAAAGGCCACGATGATCGCCGTGAAACCATAGCCGGGCGACACGGTGGTGCGGAGCTGGCCGATGGGGCCAGCCACCTCGCAGATGCCGGCAAGCCCGGCGAGACCGCCGGAGATGAGAAAGGTCAGCATCACCATCTTGTCGCGCGAGAAGCCGCCGAACGAACCGGCGCGCGGCGAAAGGCCGAGCACGCGGATCTTGAAGCCTGTCATCGTCTTGGTCGTCAGGAACCAGGCAACGACCACCGCAACGAGCATGAAGACGATGGAGAGGCGGACGGAGTCGCCCGCGATCACCGGCAGGATCTGACCTTCACTGAAGGGGCGGCTGTTGGGGAAGTTGAAGCCGGCCGGATCACGCCACGGCCCGCGCGCCATGTAGTCGAGAAAGAGATTGGCGACATAGACGAGCATCAGCGTCGTCAGCGTCTCGTTGGCATTGAAGCGGATCTTGAGGATGGCCGGGATCGCGGCATAGGCCATGCCGCCCGCGATACCCATCAGGATCATGGCGGTAATGACGGCCGGTCCCTGCAGGGACGGGAACATCACCGGGATGATCGAGCCAGCGAGCGCGCCGGCGGCAAGCTGCCCCTCTGCGCCGATGTTCCAGACGGCGGACTGGTAGCAAAAGGCGAGGCCGATCGCGATCAGGATGATCGGCACGGCCTTCACCAGGAGATCCTCGATCGACCAGACCGCCGTCAGCGGCTCGACGAAATAGATGTAGAGCGCCTTGAGCGGGTCGATGCCCGACAGCACGAAGATGATGAAGAAGGTGACGAGCGACAGCACGATCGCCAGCAGCGGCGACAGATACTGCATGTTTCGGCTGGGCGTCAGGCGCCGCTCAAGCACGATGCGCATGCGCGGTCTCCTTCTGGGCCATGCTCTTGCCTTCGCCGAGGCCGGCCATCATCAGTCCAATCTGCTCGCGGGAGAGCGAGCGGGCCGGCACCGGTTCCGACAGATAGCCGCGCGAGATCACGGCCACGCGGTCCGCGATCTCGAAGATCTCGTCGAGATCCTGGCTGATGATCAAGACCGCCGAACCGGACCGCGCGAGATCAATCAGCGCCTGGCGGATGACCGCCGCGGCGCCGGCATCGACGCCCCAGGTCGGTTGGCTGACGACAAGCACCGAAGGCTGCCGGTCGATCTCGCGGCCGACAATGAATTTTTGAAGATTGCCGCCGGAGAGCGATCCCGCTTCCGGGTCGACAGCGGATTTTCGCACATCGAACGAGCGGCCGATGCGATCGGCAAGTGTCTTCATGCCGCTGAAATCGATCACGCCGACCCGCAGCAGCTGATCACCCGTGGCATGGCGCGTCAGGAGGACATTGTCGGACAGGCGCAGCCGCGGCACCGCGCCATGGCCGATGCGCTCTTCCGGCACGAAGGCCGCGCCGAGCCGCCGCCGCGCGGTGACGCCGAGTTTGCCGGCCGGCTTGCCGTCGATCGTCACAGTCTCAGGCCGGATTGCCGGCCGCTCGCCCGACAGCGCGTCGAAGAACTCGCCCTGGCCATTACCGGCGATGCCGGCGATGCCGACGATCTCACCGGCCTGGATATCGAGCGAGATGTCATGCAGCGCCACCGCGAAGGGATGCGGCTCGGGCAGCGACAGATTGCGCACCGAAAGTCGCGTCTTGGCGGATGTCGGCGGCGGTGTGTCGGCGGAAAGCACATGCACGTCGGCGCCGACCATCAGGCTGGCCAGCTTCGACGCCGTCTCCTGCTGCGGATCGCATTCGGCGACGACCTTGCCGAGCCGCAGGATCGTCGCGTGATGGCAGATCTGCTTCACCTCTTCGAGACGGTGGCTGATATAGAGCACCGCGCAGCCCCGCGCCGTGAGCCGGTCGAGCGTCTGGAAGAGGTCGTCCGCCTCCTGCGGTGTCAGCACCGAGGTCGGCTCGTCCATGATCAGCAGTTCGGGATTTTGCAGCAGGCAGCGCACGATCTCGACCCGCTGCCGTTCACCGACCGAGAGATCGACGATGCGCGAGGACGGATTGAGCGGCAGCCCATATTCGAGCGAGACCTTCTCGATCTCGCGGGCGAGCGCCGCCCGGTTGCTGCGATCCGCGAGGGCGAGCGCGATGTTCTCGGTTACGGTCAGTGCGTCAAACAGCGAGAAATGCTGGAACACCATGCCGATGCCAAGCTTGCGCGCTGCCGATGGGCTCGGGATGCGCACCGACTGGCCCTTCCAGCGGATTTCGCCGGCGCTTGGCTGCAGCGAGCCATAGAGGATCTTGACGAGTGTCGACTTGCCGGCGCCGTTCTCACCGAGCAGGGCATGGATCTCGCCGGGCCGGATCGTCAGATCGACGGCGTCATTGGCCTTGAAGCTGCCGAACAGCTTGCTGATGCCGATCGCCTGGATGAGGGCGCCGCTCTCCGGCCGCGTTCGGCGGCCAGCGCTTTTTGTTTCCAATTCAGCTTCCCCTCGGCGAACGGAGCGATGCCAGACGATGCGGATCCGCTTCGATCGGGATCGCCCCGCGCGCCGCCTCGTCACGAATTAGCAAGTCTGATGCCACCGACGCTGCAATCACAGCTGGCAGCTTGGAACGAATGCCCGGAATGCCGATCGGGCAGGCCATCGCGGCAATCTCGGCCTCGCCAATGCCCGCCTCGCCAAGCAACCGCCGAAAACGCGTCCGCTTCGAGGCGCTGCCGATCACGCCGACATAGGGAAAGCGTCCCGCTGCCAATGCTTTGTGCAGAATGGCGAGATCAAGGGCATGACTATGAGTCATCACAAGCACGAATGTGCCATCCGGCGCCGCTGAAAGCGCTTCGGGCGTGTCAGATTGCTGAACACAGCGGCAATTGGCCGGAACAAGAGCGGGAAAGGCGTCCGGCCTTGGGTCGATCCATGTGACGGTGAATGGCAGCGGCGCGAGCGCGAGCACCAGCGCGCGGCCGACATGACCCGCGCCGAACAGGAACAGCGCCCGACGCTCCTCACCAAAGCCTTCCTCCAGCATGCCGTCTTCGATCCGCGCCGCGCCGATCGGAACGGTGCTGCCCCCGACGACATGGCGCGTCAGCCTGTCGCTCTCCTTGGCAAGCGCGGCGCGGGTTCGGAACGGGCCGGCGATTTCCGCCTCGGCAAGGGCGCGAACCTCCTCGCGTCGCTCGGCACCAAAGACTTCAAGCGCGAGTTCGACCCGCCCGCCGCAGCATTGGCCGAGTTCAGGCCCGAGCGCGATCGAGGAAAGCTGCAGGCTAGAGGGCTTCTCGCGCGCTAGCAGGCGTTGCGCCTCGGCGATCGCCCGCCATTCGAGGGTTCCGCCGCCGATCGTCCCGCTGAAGCCGCCATCCGGCAGCACCACGAGCCGCGCGCCCGCTTCGCGGGGCGCTGATCCGCGTGTCTCCACCAGGCTCGCCATGGCAGCCCTGCCGTGACGGTCGATCGCATCGAGGAGACGTTGCCAGACCAGCATCAATGCCCTCCCGAGCGCGCTCCCCTCACCGCTTTCATGATCGCCTCCGGCGTCGCGGGCGCGTCGAGATCGGGAACGACGCCGGGGGCGAGCGAAGCGATCGCATTGGCGATGGCGCACCAGACCGAGATCGGAAGCATCAGGGGCGGTTCGCCGACCGCCTTGGAACGATAGATCGTCTTTTCGCGCGCCCCTTCCGATTGAAACAGATTGACGACGAAATGCTCCGGTATGTCGGACGATGTCGGGATCTTGTAGGTCGAAGGCGCATGGGTCCGAAGCCGCCCCTGCTTGTCCCAGACCAGTTCCTCCGTCGTCAGCCAGCCCATGCCCTGCACGAAGCCGCCCTCGATCTGGCCGATATCGATGGCCGGATTGAGCGACTTGCCGACATCATGCAGCACGTCGACGCGATCGACTTTCATCTCGCCGGTCATGGTGTCGATCGTGACCTCGGAGCAGGACGCGCCATAGGAATAATAAAGGAAGGGCCGTCCCTCGGCCTTGTCGCGGTTCCAGGCGATGATCGGCGTGCGGTAGTAGCCGGCCGAGGACAGCTGGATGCGCTCGGCATAGGCGGCGCTGGCAAGCTCTCCAAGGCTCATCGACTGGTTGCCGATGAAGACGTGATTGTCGCGGAAGCGGACCTGTTCCCGCTGGACGCGCCATTTCTGCTCGATGAACGCGAAAAGCCGGTCCTTGATCTCGTTACAGGCGGCGAGCGCCGCCATCGCGTTCAAGTCGGTGCCGGACGAGGCCGCCGTCGGCGAGGTGTTCGGCACCTTGTCGGTGCGGGTCGCGGTGATCGCGACCTTGCCCATGTCGACGCCGAACTCTTCCGCGACGACCTGCGCCACCTTGAGGAAGAGCCCCTGCCCCATCTCGGTGCCGCCATGGTTCAGGTGCAGCGAGCCGTCGCGATAGAGATGCACCAGCGCGCCGGCCTGGTTGAGCGGCATCAGCGTGAAGGAGATGCCGAATTTCACCGGCGTCAGCGCCAGGCCTCGCTTCAAAATGCGGCTGTCAGCATTCCAGGCGGCGATCTCGGCGCGGCGCGCCCGATAATCGCAATCCACTTCCAGCTCGGCGACGAGCTCATGCAGCAGATTGTCCGACACCTGCTGGCCATAGGGTGTCAGGTCGCGCCCACGGCCGTCATAGAAATTCGCCTTGCGGACGTCGAGCGGATCCTTGCCGAGGCGGTAGGCGATCTGGTCCATCATCCGCTCGGCAAACACCATGCCCTGCGGTCCGCCGAAGCCACGAAACGCGGTATTCGAGCAGGTGTTGGTGCGATAGCGCCGCGTCAGGATGCGGGTCTGCGGATAGAAATAGGAATTGTCGGCGTGGAACATCGTCCGGTCGACGACGCCCATTGACAGGTCTTCGGAATGACCGCAGCGCGCATCGAAAGCGACATCGACCGATTGCAGCACGCCCGCCTCGTCATGACCGACGCGGTAGCCGACACGGAAGTCGTGCCGTTTGCCGGTCATCATCATGTCGTCGTCGCGGTCGAGCCGCATCTTGCAGGGCGCGCCGGTCTTCCAGGCGGCGAGCGCCGCCAGCACGGCCCATTGCGAGGCCTGGCTTTCCTTGCCGCCAAAGGCACCGCCCATGCGGCGAATCTCGACGGTCACGGCACTCGACGGCAGATGCAGTGCATGGGCGACGAGGTGCTGAACCTCGCTCGGATGCTGCGTTGAGGAGTAGACGAACATCTCGCCTGCCTCTCCAGGCACCGCCATGGCGATCTGGCCTTCGAGATAGAAATGCTCCTGCCCGCCGATGCGGAACGTGTCGGAAAAGCTCACCGGGGCCGATGCAATCGCCGCGTCGGGATCGCCCCGCACGAAGGCATATTCCGGCAGGACCAGTTCGCTCGCCTCGCTGACATCGACGACCGGCACCATCGCTTCGGTGGTGTATTTCGCCTTGCGCGTCGCACGACGGGCGAGGTCTCGCGTCTCGGCGATGACGATGAACACCACCTGGCCATGGAAGCGGATCTCACTGCCGGCCAAGGCCGGATCATCGCCGAGAAGCTTCGGCGAGATGTCGTTGGCGCCCGGAATGTCCTCGGCAGTCATTACGGCAATTACGCCCGGAGCGGCACGAACAGCAGAAAGATCGAGCGCCGTGATGCGGCCCGCAGCGATCGGCGCATAGCCGGGCGCGATATGCAGCGTGCCCGAGGGCTCGCGGATGTCGTCGATATAGGCGGCAGAGCCTGTGACATGGCGCGGCGCGCTGTCATGCGGCAGCGGTTTGCGAACGACCTGCAGTTCGGCGTCGGGGATCATGGTGTCACTCGGCGGCATGAACGATCTCCTCGCGGCGACCGACAAGGCGGGTCCGCGCCGTCGATGTCCCGGCCGCTTCCAGAAGCGCCTTTCCGAGCAGGGCATGCGCGATCTCGGCGCGGTACGCGGCGCTGGCGCGGTGATCGTCGAGCGGCGCGTAATCCTCGCGCAGCGCCGCAAAGGCATTCGACCATGCCGCGGAATCGCGGATCGCCGAGCCATTCAGCGCTGCTTCGGCGCCTTTCGCCCGCTTGGGCGTCCCCGCCATGCCGCCATAGGCGATCCGGGCCTCGCGAACGAGGCCGTCGGCGTCGAGCGTGAAGCGGAAGGCACCCATGACGGCCGAGATGTCCTGGTCGAAGCGCTTCGTTACCTTGTAGCAGCGGAACACCTGATCTTCGCGCAGCCTAGGCACCAGCAATCCGGTGACGAATTCGCCGGAGGCGCGGTTCTGCTTGCCGTAATCGATGAAGAAATCCTCCAGCGGAATGACCCGCGCCCGATCGCCGCGCCGGAGCTCCATGGTCGCCCCGAGCGCGATCAGCGCCGGCGGCGTGTCGCCGATCGGCGAACCATTGGCGACATTGCCGCCGACCGTGCCGCTGGCGCGAACCTGCTTGGAGCCGATGCGGCGGAAGAGCTCGCCGAGATCGGGATCGATAGCGCGCATATAGGGCTCGGCGGTCGCATAAGTCGCGGTGGCACCGATCAGGATCTCGCGGCCGGTGTCCTCGATGCGGTTCATCCCGGCGACGCGGCCGATATGGATGATCTTGGGAATGTCGCGGAGCTGCTTGGTAATCCAAAGGCCGACATCGGTGGCGCCGGCGACGATCACCGCCGTCGGATGTCTCTGATAGAGCGCCGCCAGCGCATCGACGGAGGCCGGGGCAGCGAAGAACCGCTCTTCGTCGCCGATAAAGAGGTCCCGATCGTCGGCAAGGAACTGCAGAATTCCGGCGGTATCGGCGCTCGCCCGGTGGAATTTGTCAGCGCGGGGCGCGGTCGAGGCCTCGAGGCCCGCATCGACGATCGGCCGATAACCGGTACAGCGGCAAAGATTGCCGGCGATCCAGTCATTGATCTCGCCACGCGTCACCGGGCCCTCGCTGGCATGGAACAGCGCAAACAGGCTCATGACGAAGCCGGGCGTGCAAAAGCCGCATTGCGAGCCATGCCGGTCGACCATCGCCTGCTGAATCGGATGCAGCGTGTCGCCGTCGGCCAGGTCCTCGATTGCGACCACCTCGGTGCCATCCACCATGCCGAGAAGCTGGATGCAGGCATTCACGGGCTCGTAGACGACCTCGCCATTGCGGCAGCGGCCGATTGCGACCGTGCAGGCACCGCAATCGCCCTCGCCGCAGCCTTCCTTGGTCCCCTTGGCGCCTTCGTCAAGGCGAAGATGGTCGAGGAGCATCGTCATCGGGTCGAAATCGCCGACCTCGACAATGCCACCACGGCGGATGAATCGAATGGTGTCGCGCATGGGGTCAGCTGCCGCGATAGGTTGAATAGCCGAAGGGCGAGATCAGCAGCGGCACATGATAATGCTGGCCGGGCTCCGCGATCCCGAAGCGGATCGGGACGACGTCGAGGAATGCCGGCTCCGGCAGGTCGATTGCACCTTGCTTCAGATAGTCTCCGGCATGGAAGACGAGTTCATAGACCCCCGCCGAAAAGGCGTCGCCTTCGAGGAGTGGACCGTCGACCCGCCCGTCGGAATTGGTCACGGCCGAATGAACCAGGACCCTTTCGGAATCAAGGCGATAGAGCTCGATCTTGAGGCCAGCCGCCGGTCGGCCCGCCGCCGTATCGAGAACATGCGTCGTGAGGCGGCCCATTCGAACTCCCTGCAAGGATTGCCTGGGCCCGCGCAGCTGAAGCTGCACAAGCCTTAATCAAATCGTACAATCAATCCGGCGCTGCACGCAATGGCGGCAGAATGTCCGCTCGCGCGATCAATGCTTCGGAATGAGGACGACCGAACCCTGCGTGTGGCGGCCCTCGAGCGCGGTCTGCGCTGCTGCCGCGTCGGCCAGCGGAAAGCGCTCTGGCGCGTCGATGCGGACCTTGCCTGAAAGGATCATCCCGAAGAGATCGGAAGCCGCTTCGAGGAGCTCGGATCGCTTCGCGACATAATGCCCGAGCGTCGGCCGCGTCGCGTAAAGCGAGCCCTTGCGTTGCAAGAGGTTCATCTCGAAGGGCGGCACGGCGCCTGACGAGTTGCCGAACGACACCAGCATGCCTCGCGGCTTCAGGCAGTCAAGCGAGCCGATGAACGTATCCTTGCCGACCGAATCATAGACGACGTCGCATTTGGCGCCCTCCGTGATCGCCGCGACGCGCTGGACGAAGTCCTCTTCGCGATAATTGATCACATGGTCGCAGCCGAGCGAAAGGGCGCGCTCGACCTTCTCGGCAGATCCCGCCGTGCCGATGACCGTCGCGCCAAGCGCCGCGGCCCACTGGCAAGCGATCGAGCCGACGCCGCCGGCCGCGGCGTGGAACAGCAGGACGGTCTGCGGTGTGACGACATAGGTCTGCCGCAGCAGGTAGCGGGCCGTGAGGCCCTTCAGGAGCACTGACGCGGCCACGGCATCATCGATACCTTCGGGGATCGGCACCATCCGCTCGACGGGGGCGAGCCTCACCTCGCTATAGGCGCCGGTGGGGCCGGCATAACCGACGCGGTCGCCGACCGTGATATCCGCGACGCCCTCGCCCACCGCCTCCACGACGCCGACACCCTCGCTGCCCGGCACGAAGGGCAGCGGCTGCGGCGGCGGGTAGAGGCCCGAGCGATGATAGACATCGATGAAATTGAGGCCGATCGCAGTGTGGCGAAGGCGAACCTCGCCCGGGCCCGGAGCACCGACCTCAATGGCTTCGAAGCGAAGCGCCTCGGGGCCGCCTTGTGCATGGATGCGGATCGCTCGGGTCATGAAGATTCTCCTCCGATGATCCCGCCGTCAGGCGGCGGCGGGTGCAAGTTCACCAGTCGTGCGGCGCGGACGCAAGCCGCCGGCCAGGGCAAGGCTGAGCAGGAGCGGCGGCAGCAGCATGGCGAGACCAAAACGCAGATCGAGATGCTGCGCCACAAAGCCGATCATCGGCGCGCCGACCAGGAACCCGAACAGCGCGAACAGCGACAGCAGCGCGACGTTCGGCGCCGCAAGCCGATCGCCGAGCCGCGCCGCCGCGGTGACCCCGAGCGGGAAGCCGACCGAGCAGCCGAAGCCAAGCGCTGCGAGGCCGATCATCGCCTGGGATGCACCGGTACTCGTGACGACGATGCCGATCCCGATGATCGTCACGGCGCCGCAGAAGCGCGCCAGCATCACCGGACCGAATCGCGTCGAAAGCCGGTCGCCGAGGAACCGTCCGGCGGCGATTGCGAACGCATAGGCAGTGTAGCCGAAACCGGCCTGGGCAAGTGGCGTGCCGATGATGTCGCGCAGGAACACCGCCGACCAGTCGGCCGCCGCGCCTTCGGCCATCGCGATGCCAAACACGAAGACGCAAAGCCCGATCAGCGCCTTCGATGGCCCTGACCAGTTGCGGCGTGGCTCCGCCGGATGCGCTGCCGCATCCGGTAGCCGCGGCAGCGTGAAGCCGAGCCAGAGCGCCGGAACGAGCAGCACCAGCGAGACAAGGCCGAGCGAGGCGTTGACCTCGACGGCGAGCGCCGCGAAGGCAACGCCGATCAGGCTGCCGACCATCTGGCCAAGGCTCCAGAAGCCGTGACAGGTGCTCATGATCTTGCGGCCGGCGGCATGTTCGATCGCGTCGGCAGCGACATTCATGCCGAGCTCAAGACCCGAGACGGCCGTTCCGACAATCAGGAGCGCGAAGAAAAGGCTGGGCAGGTTCCACGCGAAGGCTGGCAACGGCGACAGCAGCAGGAACACCGCGAAGCCGCCGATGATCGCTGCCCGCGCGCCGATCTTCGCGACGACGCGACCAGCAAATGGCAGCGTCATCAGGAGACCGATGGGCATGCCAAGCAGCGCCAGAGCCAGTTGCGCCGGGCCGAGGCCGAGCGCTGCCTGGATCTCGGGAATGCGCGGAAACCAGCTTCCGAGGACAATCGACTGAATAAAGAAGATCGCCATGATGCGGCGGCTGTCAGACATGGCTCGTCTCGGGAGGCTGGGATGATCGGGCTAGGCGTTTCAGATGGCCGCTATGCCGCCCTTTGCGGCCGGCAGCGGCGGCGGATCCTTCTTCGGGCGAACCCGGACCTCGCCGGAAAGTAGCAGGCTCGCGCCGGCTGCGATGAGCAGCGTTGAAAGGCCAAGCCTGAGGCCGAAGGCCTCGGCTACGAAGCCGATCACGACGGGCCCGACCATGAAGCCGGAGAAGGCCAGCAGCGACAGCGCGGCGACGTTGACGGCGGGTGAGCCGTCACGCGACGCAGCAGCGGTGACGGCGAGCGGGAATATGATCGACACGCCGAAGCCTGCGGCGGCCGCGCCGATGATCACCAGAGCAGGATCAGCGGCGAGGATCATGGCGAGCAAGCCGGCAAGGCCGACGGAGCAGCAGACGCGCGCCATCATGGCCGCCCCGAACCGCGTCGAGAGCCAGTCGCCGGCGAGGCGGCCGGCCGCCATCAGGAAGCCGAAGGCGGTGAAGGCAAAACCGGTCACCGGCGGCGTTTGCCCAAACACATCGCGCAAATAGATCGCGCTCCAGTCGGTGATCGCGCCTTCGACCAGCAGCATGCCGAACGCGAAGAAGCAGAGCGCAATAATGTTGCGCGGCGGCAGCGCGAAGACGGGTCCCTTCTCGCCAGGCTCGGCTGAAGGCAGCGCGCCAAGAGCCGGCAGGCGCAGGGCGGTCAACTGGCTGGCGATGAGCACAAGGACGATCACAACTGCAATATGCTCGCCCGGCGGCAATCCAAAGGTCGCGGCGGCCGTTCCGGCAGCGCCGCCCGCCATCAGGCCAACGCTCCAGAAACCGTGGCAGCGCGACATCACCGTGCGCCCGATGGCCGCGCCGATGCGATCGGCCGCGACGTTCATGCCGACTTCGAGCGGCCCCATGCCAAGCCCGACGAGCATCAGCGCGATGAACAGCATGACCGGAGAGAACGCGAAGCCCGGCAGCATCAACGGCAAGGCGTAGAACACGAAGCCATAGCGGATCGCCCGCCGCGGACCGAACTTTTCCACGAGCGGACCCGCGAACACCATCGAGCAGACAAGTCCGAATGGCAGGCCGAGCAGACAAAGTGCCAGCGCGCCCGGCGCGAGATCAAGCCGATGCTGGACATCGGGAATGCGAATGAGCCAATTCGAAAGCGCGAAGGAATAGATGAAGAACAGCCCCATGATGAGGCGTGCCGAAGCGAACGAAAGTGCCATCTGAAATCTGCCGGCGGTGTGCGGAAACAGCCGCTTGCGCGACCGGGGCTGAAGTCCGCTGCTGACGGATTCGCCGATCCTTTCGAGATCTGCCTTTTCTACAGGCAGTCGCGTCGGCTGGCAATCACCGGCCGACGCGATCTGAACCGATTCAGTGGCTTCGTTTCCGGCGCGCCGAGACGTTGAGAATTTCGACGAAAGCCGAGAACGCCATGGCCGTATAGATGTAGCCGCGCGGGATATGGAAGCCGACGCCATCGGCGACCAGCGCGATGCCGATCATCAGCAGGAAGGCCAGTGCGAGCATCTTGGTGGTCGGGTGCCGCTCGATGAAGCCGGCGATGGCGCCGGATGCGAGATACATGACGCCCATCGCGATCACGACAGCGGCAATCATGATCTCGACATGCTCGGCCATGCCGATCGCGGTCACGATCGAATCGACCGAGAACACCATATCGATGACGATGATCTGCGCGATGACCGCCGTGAAGCCGGCCGTGACGGGCTTCGAGCCGTCCTCTCCATGCCCTTCGACGCCCTGATGAATCTCGTGCGTCGCCTTGTAGATAAGGAACAGGCCGCCCGCGAGCAGGATGAGGTCGCGCCAGGACAGGCCTTTGCCGAGGATGGTGATGACCGGTTCGGTCAATCCGATCAGCCAGGAGAGGATCAGCAGCAGCGCGATGCGGAAGACGAGTGCGAGCGCGAGGCCGATCTGCCGCGCCCGCTTGCCTTCAGCGGCCGGCAGGCGGCTCACCAGCACCGAGATGAACACGATGTTGTCGATGCCGAGGACGATCTCCATGGCGGTCAGCGTCAGCAGGCTCGCCCAGGCGCTCGCCTCGAACAGGAGATCCAGATTCATCGTGTCGCCCTCGCCCCGTGAAAGAGAATTCCGGCGGCGGATTGCCGGCGGATGTTGACCGTCGCAATCCGCATGCCGGCTGTTTGTTCCCGCTCCGAACTCAAGGCCCGACCACGCGCGGCCGCGTCGCCTGCAGCAGGGCGCCGATGACCGTCAGATAGGTTGTGGTCACGCCAAGCGCGGCGAGGACGAGGCTTCCGGGCTTGAAACCGGCAATCACGGTCAGGACCGAAAGCAGCGCCCAGGCGAAGGTCACGGCAAGCGTCAGCGGCCGCAGCCGCTTGACGCGGAACGGGTGCACGAATTCGATCGGCGCGAAAGTGAGGACAGCGAACAGAACGATGACGGCCGCCGCGGCAGCTTGCGGCAAAGCGAAGGCCATCAGCACGAAGACCACCATGTTCCAAACAGCCGGAAAGCCGCGAAAGCCGTAGTCGGCCGTCTTCATGCGCGTATCGGCGAAATAGATCGCGCCCACCACGACGACCAGCACCGCGCCGGGAACGGCCAGCTGCGGCGGCAGGATATCGGAGCGCGCAAGGATCAGGGCGGGAATGAACACATAAGTCGAATAGTCGATGACGAGATCAAGGATCGCGCCATCGAACCACGGCACGCGTTCCTCGACGCGGACCAGGCGCGCCAGCGGCCCATCGATCCCATCGACGAAAAGCGCCGCGCCGAGCCAAAGGAAGGTCTCGACGAAGTCGCCACGTCCGGCCGCGATCGCCGCCAGCAGCGAAAACGCCGCGCCGCTCGTCGTCAGCATATGGACGATCCAGCTGCTCGTCCGCGGCCAGGCCTTGATCATCGCTTCCGCTTTCCCCACGCTGGACCGGACAGGCCGGTTCGCGCCCTCGCCCGCCGCCACCCGGCGGATGGCCGGTCCCGTTGCGGCGCGGGCAGAATTGTCGATAGGGTCTCCTCGCCGGGCTGGCAAGAGCAGGACGGCGAAGAGTGCGGCGTCCTGTCGCCTGCGACATCGCCCCGGGTTGCGGCACCGCGCTTCGGTGTTCAATTTCAAGCGCAACCGTCCGGAGCATTTGATGATCGGATTCTCGCCCGTTTCCGCGACCATTGGCGGTGCCCTGATCGGGCTCGGCGCGGGACTGCTTTGGATCATCAACGGTCGCGTCGCGGGCGTCTCCAATATCTTCGGCAGTCTGATCTTCGGCGCGCTCGCTGATCTGCCCTGGCGCCTGCTGTTCCTGGTCGGCCTCCCGCTCGGTGCAGCAATCGGACTGGAATTCGGGCCCGATCTCATCTCGGATATGTCGGGCGCCCTGCCGAAGCTCGGTCTGCCACCGGCGCTGATCGCCGTCGCGGGCTTTCTCGTGGGCGTTGGGACAGCGCTGGCGCGGGGCTGCACATCGGGTCATGGCGTTGTCGGTCTCGCCAATCTTTCGGTCAGGTCGTTTCTCGCGGTTGCGATCTTCATGACAACGGCCGTGCTGACCGTCCTGTTCGCGAAGCAATGGCCATGACAGACCGGGACCGCCGCCGCAGCGTCCTGTTTCATGCCGCCGCGCTCGTCTCGGGCACGGTCTTCGGCCTCGGACTGGCGGTTTCGGGGATGATCTATCCAGAGAAGGTCAAGGCGTTCCTCGATGTGTCGCGCATCGGCTCGGGCGGCTGGGATCCGAGCCTCGCCTTCGTGATGGCGGCGGCCGTGATCGTCACGATGATGGCGGTGCGGATCGGCCATCGTCGTCGTCGCCCACTGGCGGCATTGTCGTTCTCGCAGCCTCATACAAAGCGGATCGAGGGGCAGTTAGCGATCGGCGCGGCGCTTTTCGGCGTTGGATGGGGGCTTTCCGGGCTGTGTCCCGGCCCTGCTGTCGCCGATCTTGTGTTTGCGTCGCCTGCCATCATCCTGTTTCTGGTATCGATGCTACTCGGCGTGGCCGTCGTCCATCTGTGGCGGCGGCGTGTGCAACGCGCCACCGCAGGCATCGCGCAGGAGGTTGAACCGTGACTGATCTCGCCGATATCGCCGTTGTCGGTGCAGGTCCTGCCGGCCTCGTCGCGGCGCTCCTGGCGCGCAGCCGCGGCCTCTCTGTGGCGCTGGTTGCCCCGCGCGCTCTGCCGAACGACAAGCGCACTGTCGCAATGCTCGGCGTTTCGGTCGATATTCTCGAGGAAGCCGGCGTGTGGGCGTCGCTCTCCGACACGGTTGCGCCGCTTGCGACGATGCGCATCGTCGATGCGACGCGCCGACTTGTGCGCGCGCCGCTGGTCGAATTCCACGCCAGCGAAATCGGCCGCCCGGCCTTCGGCTACAATGTGCCGAATGCCGCGCTCATAGCCGCGCTCGAATCCGAGGCGGAGGCCGCCGGCGTCCTTCGGCTGGATGGTTTCGCCCGCGAGATCGCGCCGGGCGAGGATCGGGTGATCATCGACGTCGGCGACGCTGGCCGGATCGAAGCGCGCCTCGTCGGCGCCGCCGATGGCCGCAATTCGCCAGCGCGCGAGGCCGCGGGGATCGCGGTTCGCCGCTGGTCCTATCCACAGACCGCGCTCGTCGTGAACATCCGCCACAGCCTGTCGCACGACGATGTCTCGACCGAATTCCACACCGAGACCGGGCCGTTCACGCTGGTGCCGCTGCCAGGCAAGCGCTCGGCGGTCGTCTGCGTGGTGAAGCCTGAAGAAGCCGAACGACTCGCAGCCGTTTCCGACATGGAACTGGCGCGCGTATTCGAGGAGAAGTCACGCTTTCTCGTCGGAGATATCGAGATCGACGGCGCGCGGCAGCGTTTCCCGCTGACCGGCCAGATGGCCCGCCAATTCGCGGCCCGAAGGATCGCCCTCATCGGCGAGGCGGCGCATGTCTTCCCGCCGATCGGCGCTCAGGGGCTCAATCTCAGTCTGCGCGATGCAGCCGTCTTTGCGTCCGTCGCCGCAGCGCATCGGGTCGACCCAGGGGCACCCGACGCGCTCGCAGACTACGACCGACGACGCTCGGGCGACGTCCTCTCCCGCACGACGGCCGTCGACGCCCTCAATCGCACCTTGCTGACGAGCTTCCTGCCGGCGCAGGCGGCGCGGGGCATCGGCCTTTTCGCGCTCGACCGCCTTCCCGCTCTCAAGCGCTTCGCCATGCGCCAGGCGCTCGCGCCGCATCTTTGACGGCGACCATGCGCCGCCTTGACTTGGCGGGGCATGGCATGGCTTTTGGCTGACCGGTCAGTTCAGGGTCACGTCATGGGTCATTCACGCGAAGCAAAGTTCCAGATCGGTCAGATCGTCCGCCACCGCCACTTCTCGTTTCGTGGCGTGGTTTTCGATGTCGACCCGATCTTCGACAACACCGAGGAATGGTGGCTGTCGATCCCGGAAGAGGTGCGTCCGTCGAAGGACCAGCCGTTCTATCACCTGCTCGCCGAGAACGACGAAAGCGAATACGTCGCCTATGTCTCGGAGCAGAACCTGCTCGTCGACCGTTCCGACGAACCGCTGCGTCATCCGCAGCTTCCGGATTATTTCGGCGAACGGCAGGGCGACATTTATGTCTCCCATCGCCGCGGGCTCAACTGATCGCTGATCGCTGAAAAGCACTGAAAACGAAAACGGCGCGCCCGAAGCGCGCCGTTCGTGAGTTGCTATCGAACCCCGTGACTACTGGGCCGGCGGCGTCTCGGTGCCGCGTTCCTTGTTCTGCTGCTCGATGAGCTTCTGACGGTTATCCTCGGCGTTCTTCTGCAGCTGCTCCTGCAGCGCGTCGCGACGCGCCTTGCCGGCAGCGCGGTCGAGGCCTTCGCCATCAAAGGTCTTGGTGAAACCGCTCAGCCCGAAGGGGAACACCATCGGCTTGCCCTGCGGGTTCATCGTGATCGCAGCGACCTTGTTGCCCTTCTTCAGCAAGCTGATGAAGCTGTCGTCGATCTCGGCCTGCGCATAGCAAACGGTCGGGTCGCAGATCACGTATTTGAGCGGCACGGCCTTGTTCTGGTCGACCTGGATCAAGAGACCCGGCTGGATCAGCTGGCCGGTGAGCACGATGGCCGTGAGCGCCATCTTCGGATCGCCCTCGAGCTTGCGCAGCTGCAGCGAGGCGATGAACTGATTCGTCTCGGCGCGAAGTTCCTGCGAGGTGATGCAGAGCTTCTTCTTGGACTGCGGGTCCTGACCGCATTCCTTGATCCAGGGCGAGGTTGGCGGCGCACCCGCGCCAGCATCGGCTGCTGCAGGAGCGGCTGCAGGCGCGGCCGGCTTGGCGACCGGCGTCTTCGGAGCCGGCGCATCCTGTGCATAGGCCATCGGCGCGGCGCCGATCATCATCAGCGCGGCAGCCGCCAGAAGAGGCGCGCGAACCGAACCAATATTCCAACGATACGACATCGAGCGTGTCCTTGAGTTTTCGTCTGCCTTGCGCTGCCACAGGCGAAGGGCGATGCTTGCCCCGTCTCCGGCGACACTGATCGGGGCTGGATGACCAGCAATTGAGGCGACACGGTGACGTGCGGGTGGCGGGGCATCATTAGCCGCTCATCTGTTGTTTTTCCAGCGCCAAGCGGTTGCCAAGTCCGGCTGGCTGAGCTTTTTTGCCCCCGCCGGTGATAAGCCGGATGAGTGGGAGGTTGAGTCGATGTTGAATCGCGCCCTCGGACCGATGATCGCGCTGGCTGCGCTCGTCATGACTGGGTTCGCCGGCGGCACTGTCCTTGCCGCACCGATGCATGGCATCGCCATGCATGGCGAACCGGCGCTGCCGGCCGATTTCGACCACTTTCCCTATGCCGACCCGGCCGCGCCCAAAGGCGGCACGATCACCTATGCCTTTGTCGGCACTTACGACAGCCTCAACCCCTTCATCGTGAAGAGCGCTACGACGACATCGCGTGGCATTTGGGACGCTTCGCTCGGCAACAACGTCTTCGAAAGCCTCCTGGTCCGCAATCGCGACGAGGCCTTCAGCCTCTACGGGCTGCTCGCCGATTCGGTTGAGATGCCGGAGGATCGGACTTCGATCAGTTTCACGATCAATCCGAAGGCGAAGTTCTCCGACGGCCAGCCAGTGACCGTCGATGATGTCTTGTTTTCGCTCGACATCCTCAAGGAGAAGGGCCGCCCGATCTACAAGACCTGGTACGGCCAGGTCGAGAAGGCCGAGAAGATCGGCGAGCGCGGCGTCAAGTTTACCTTCAAGGATGGCGAGAATCGTGAGCTGCCGATGCTGATCGGCCTGATGCCGATCCTGCCGAAACATGCCATCGATCCCGAGACCTTCGACCAATCGACGCTGAAGCCGATGATCGGCAGCGGGCCCTATGTGATGGCGGACATCAAGCCCGGCGAGCGTTTCGTCCTGAAGCGTGATCCGAACTATTGGGGCAAGGATCTGCCCGCAAAGCGCGGTTTCGACAATTTCGACGAGATCCGCATCGACTATTATCGCGACGGCAATGCCATGTTCGAAGCCTTCAAGAAGGGCCTCTACGACATCAATCCCGAGGCCGATCCGGCGCGCTGGCTGGAAGGCTACAACTTCGCCGCCGTCACGGACGGTCGCGTCGTCAAGGAAACCGTCAAGAACGGGCTGCCGAAGGGCATGCTGGGCTTTGCCATGAACACGCGGCGACCAGCCTTCGCCGATATTCGCGTCCGCAAGGCGCTCGCAATGCTGTTCGACTTCGAATGGGTCAACAAGAACCTGTTCTCGGGCGCCTATAGCCGGGATGCCAGCTTCTTCCAGGATTCGATCCTCTCCTCCGTCGGCGTGCCGGCGTCACCGACCGAGAAAGCCCTGCTCGCTCCCTTCCCGGATGCCGTAGAGCCCGATGTCATGGACGGCACCTACCAGCCCACCGTCTCAGACGGCTCCGGCGGCGACCGGAAGGTGATGCGAAGCGCGCTCGATCTGCTGCAGGCGGCCGGCTACAAGCTCGACGGCAATGCGCTGATCGACGAGAAGACCGGCCAGCCGCTCGGCTTCGAAATCCTGCTGCAGGACCGCAATCAGGAGCGCGTCGCGCTCGCCTTTGCACGGACGCTACAGCGGATCGGCATCAAGGCCACGGTGCGAACGGTCGACTCAACCCAATATCAGCGCCGTGTGCAGGATTTCGATTTCGACATGATCATGACGTCGTGGCCGGCCTCGCTCTCGCCCGGCAATGAGCAGGGCAATCGCTGGTCGAGCACCAATGTCGATGTGCCCGCCTCGTTCAACTATGTCGGAGCAAAAAGCCCAGCCATCGACGCGATGCTGGCGGCCGTGCTTGCGGCCGAGAGCCAGGAAGACTTTGTCGCAGCCGTGCGCGCGCTCGACCGCGTTCTGATCTCCGGTCACTATGTCGTGCCGCTCTATTACCTGCCCGATCAATGGGTCGCCCGCTGGGCCCGCGTCGACCATCCGAAGACGCAATCGGTCAATGGCTATACGCTGTCGACCTGGTATGCCGCTCCGGCGAAATGACCGCCGCCGTCATGGAACCCGAAGCGCATCAGCTGGACGCGACTGGCGGCTCGATCGACTGCTTTGCCAAGGACGCGCCTTGGAGCAGATCGGCCATGCCAAGTCCCCAGGACGAGATCGCCTGGACGAACGGCATCAGGGGAATGTCGAGAATCTCCACCTTCTCAGCGGTGAAGATATAGAGCGCGCCAGCCATCGGCGCCGGCGATCCGGGCACGAAGACCAGCAGCCTTCCATCAGCGAGTTCGTCCATGACGAAGGCCGGGCATTGCCCGTCCTCGATGGTCGCGAGAGCCGGTCGGATTGTCCTTCCATCTCCCTCGCCGAGAATCTGATCGGAGGCAAAAGCCTTGGCCAGCTTGTAGCCGGGCACGCGCTCGAAGATCCACGCCTCCATCCGGCGTTGGACCCAGCGACCGGGCGCTGAGCGGACGAGAAGGCCGAAGGCAAGCACGATCAACACCAGGGCCGCAATCGCGACAATCAACGGGTGCACGACGCGGCCGACCAAGGGATGGGTCGCATCCTCAAGGCGGTGGACGACGCTCAGCGTCAGCAGGACGATCGTGGCGATGGGAACAACGATCACCACACCATCGATGAAGGCACGCTTCAGGTGAAATCCGAACGTCTCTGCCGCGCCGCGTTTCGCGCGGACCTTCCCGACTGGATGCCGCTGTTTCAAGACCGTAACCCCGCAGGCAAGCGCACCAGCGGACGCCGATGCTGACGGAGCCTACCGTATCAGGGCCGCAACCGGGCATGCCAAACGGCGCCAGTAACCGGTGAGGCTGTCGTCTCGTTGCCCGAATCTGGCGATGGTCTTTGCCGCTACGCAGCCTTCTTGCCGTCACCGGCCGCAAGACGCGCCAGCTGCGTCAGCACCACTGCCGTGCCTTTCAGGCGCTTCTCGGGGTCTTCCCAGTCGCGGATGAGCACGATCTTCTGGTCGGGACGAACCTTCGCGAGGCTTCCCTGCTCGCCGATATAGCGGATGAGCCCGGCCGGATTGGAGAAGGTTGAGTTGCGGAACGAGATGACGATGCCCTTGGGGCCGGCATCGACCTTCTCGACATTCGCCTTGCGGCAGAGCGCCTTGATGTAGACGATCTTCAAGAGGTGCTCGACCTCGTCCGGCAGCGGACCGAAACGGTCGATCAGCTCGGCGCCGAAAGAATCGATCTGTTCGGGCTCGTCGAGATCGCCGAGGCGTCGATAGAGGCTGAGACGCAACGGCAGGTCGGGAACGTAGCTCTCCGGCAGCATGACAGGCGTGCCGACCGTGATCTGTGGCGACCAGCGGCCGTCCGCCTCCGCCTCGTCTTCGCCGCCCTGGCGCAGCGCCGCGACAGCCTCCTCAAGCATCTGCTGGTAAAGCTCGTAGCCGACTTCCTTGATGTGGCCCGATTGCTCCTCGCCGAGCAGGTTGCCGGCGCCGCGGAGATCAAGGTCATGGCTGGCGAGCTGGAAACCGGCGCCGAGCGTATCGAGCGATTGCAGCACCTTCAGCCGTCGATCGGCCATCGGCGTCAGTTTCTTCTCGGCGGGCACCGTGAACAGCGCGTAAGCGCGGGTCTTGGAACGGCCGACGCGCCCGCGTAACTGATAGAGCTGGGCAAGGCCGAACATGTCGGCGCGATGGACGATGAGGGTATTTGCGGTCGGGATATCGAGGCCGGATTCGACGATCGTCGTCGAGAGCAGCACGTCATAGGCGCCCTCATAGAAGGCGTTCATGATGTCGTCGAGCTCCGTCGCCGGCATCTGGCCATGCGCGATGGCGACCTTCACCTCTGGCACGAACTTGTCGAGGAACTCCTTGCGCTCGGCAAGATCGGCGAGGCGCGGGCAGACATAGAAGCTCTGGCCGCCGCGATAGCGCTCGCGCAGCAGCGCCTCGCGCACCGCCAGCGCGTCGAAGGGCGAAATGAAGGTGCGCACCGCCATGCGGTCGACCGGGGGCGTCGTGATCAACGACAGCTCGCGAACGCCGGTCAGGGCGAGTTGCAGCGTGCGCGGGATCGGCGTCGCCGAAAGCGTCAGCACATGGACATCGGCTTTCAGTTCCTTCAGCCGTTCCTTGTGCTTGACGCCGAAATGCTGCTCCTCGTCGATGACGAGCAGGCCGAGATCCTTGAATTCGATCCCCTTGCCGAGCAAGGCATGCGTGCCGACGACGATGTCGACCTGCCCTTCCTTGATGCCCTTCTTGGTCTCGGCGAGATCCTTGGCCGAGACGAGGCGCGAGGCCTGTTCGACGCGGACCGGCAGGCCGGCGAAGCGGGCGGTGAAGGTCTTGAAATGCTGCCGCGACAGCAGCGTCGTTGGAACCACCACCGCCACCTGCTTGCCGCTCATCACTGCGACGAAAGCGGCGCGTAGCGCCACCTCTGTCTTGCCGAAGCCGACATCGCCGCAGACAAGCCGATCCATTGGCGTGCCGGCCGAAAGATCGGCGATCACAGCCTCGATCGCCGCGAGCTGATCTTCGGTCTCCTCATAGGGGAAGCGCGCGGCAAACTCGTCATAGAGCCCGTCAGGCGGTGCCAGAACGGTGCCCTGGCGCATGGCTCGGGCAGCGGCGACCTTGATCAGCTGGGCCGCCATATCGCGAATGCGCTTCTTGAGCTTGGCCTTGCGCGATTGCCAGGCAACGCCGCCGAGCTTGTCGAGCGAAGCGTCGGTCTCCTCCGAGCCGTAACGCGACAGAAGCTCGATATTCTCGACGGGCAGATAGAGCCGGTCGCCGCCGGCATAGATGATTTCGAGGCAATCCCTGGGCGCGCCGGCGGCCGTGATCGTCTTCAGCCCGGTGAAGCGGCCGATGCCATGATCGACATGGACGACGAGATCACCTTCCGAGAGGGCCGTGATCTCGCTGAGAAAATCGGAGGCCTTCTTGGAGCGCTTGCGCGGGCGCACCAGACGGTCGCCGAGAATGTCCTGCTCGCCGACAACGACGATATCGGGCGCCTCGAATCCGGATTCAAGCCCCAGCACGCCGAGCGCGACCATGCCCTTTTGCAGCCCCTGCGCGGAGGGCCAGTTGTCGATGATCTGGACGCGCTTCAGGCCGTGATCGGCCAGAACCTGCGCCAAGCGGTCACGGGCGCCTTCACTCCATGACGCGATGACGACGCGCTTCTTCTCACGCAGCGTCGCGACATAGTTGATGACCGCGTCGAAGACATTGACGTCTCCCGCCGACCGCTCCGCGGCGAAGCTGCGCCCCTGCCGGCCGCCGAGATCGACCACCATGGTGTCGTCCGGCTCGGCAAACGGCGTCATGCGGATGAGCGGAACCAGCGCCTCGTGGCGCTTCCACTCGTCACGATCGAGATAGAGTCCGGAAGGCGGAATCGGCTTGTAAGGCACGCCGCCCTGGTTCTGGCTCATGGCGCTCTTGCGCGCATCATAGTGGTCGACGATGTCGTCGAGTCGCTCGGAAAGCGCCTCTTCGGTTAGGTGGTCGAGGACGACCGCCGCCTCCGGCACATAATCGAACAGCGTGTCGAGCCCTTCCGCGAAGAGCGGCAGCCAGTGCTCGACGCCGGTGTAGCGGCGCCCCTCGCTCACATTCGCATAGAGCTGGTCATCCCGCTCGGAGGCGCCGAACAGTCCGACATAGGCCTCGCGGAAGCGGGCGATCGCATCGGGCGAGAGGACGAGTTCGCTGACCGGAACGAGGTCGATGCGCTTCTTCTGCTGGACCGTGCGCTGGGTCTCGGCATCGAAGGATCGGATCGAATCGATCGTATCGCCGAAATAGTCGACGCGCACCGGCTCGCCGAGGCCGGCCGCGAAAAGATCGACAATGCCACCGCGCACGGCATATTCACCAGCCTCGCGCACGGTCGAGGTGCGCATGAAACCATTGTCCTCAAGCCAGCCGACGAGCTTTTCCATCGGCAACCGGCCGCCGGGCGCAATGGCGAGGCTCTGGCGGGCGACATCGGCGCGGCGTGGCACGCGCTGCACGATGGCATTGACCGTCGTGAGCACGACCAGCGCCCTGCCCGGCTCCGCCTTGCGCGTCGCAAGATGCGCGAGCGCCGCCATCCGGCGCGACACGACCGAAGGATTCGGCGAGACGCGGTCATAGGGCATGCAGTCCCAGGCCGGAAAGGACAGCACCTCCTGCGCTGGCGCGAAGAACTTCATCGCCTGCTCGAGATCGTTCATCCGGTTGCCGTCGCGCGCGACGACCAGCAGGAACGGCCGGCCGTCCTTGGCTGAGAGCGTCGCGAGATCGGCGACGACGCGGCCGTCGAAGCCGTCCGGCACGCCCGACAGGACGGTCGAGCGACGACCGAGCACGGTTTCGAAACGGATCATGAGCCTATCGGAGGGTTGCGCCCGTAAAGGCGGCAAGCTTGCGGAAAAAAGGTGTGTCTTGGTCGTCAGGCGTCGTGGTCTCGCCCGTCAGCCAGGCGAAGATATCGCGGTCCTGCTCTTCCATCAGCGCGTCGAAAGCGTCGAGCTCATCGAGCGATAGATCAGCGATATTGGCGTCGGCGAAGCGCCCGAGAATGAGATCCATCTCGCGCATGCCGCGATGCCAGGCCCGAAAATGGGTTCTCCGGCGGTGGACGTCCAGTCCCTCGCCGGGCGAAACTGCACCGCTCATCGCTATCATCCCGTTGGGTCGGCCGCCATGGACCGCTGGCCGGAGATTTAGTCCGCGCGCGCGGCGCTGGCAACGCTTCAGTCCTTCGAGCCCAACAAAGCCTTCGCGTAGATTTCAGACTTGAAGCCGGCGAGCAGCAGGCCATCGGACCGATCGAGCATTGGCCGCTTGATCATCGAGGGCTGCGCCAGCATCAAGGCGGCCGCACGCTCTGCGTCGAGATTCGCCTTCGCGCTATCCGGCAGCGCGCGGAATGTCGTACCGGCGCGGTTGAGTACGACCTCCCAGCCGAGCGTTGCGATCCAGTGCGCAAGGCGCCTCGGATCGACGCCTTCCTGCTTGTAGTCGCGGAAAGTATAGGCAACGCCGTTCTGGTCGAGCCAGAGCCGGGCCTTCTTCATGGTGTCACAGTTCTTGATGCCCCAAAGGGCGATGCTGGCGTCGGTCAAAGGCAGGTCTCCGTTCGGCAGTGGAGAAGATGGCGCGGCGCGGCGAAAGGCAACAGTGGACATGCTGCCGCCAGCCCGCGATGCTCACCACAAAACAACGCCACGCCGGAGGAACACCATGCCGCCCATCCGCAAGGACCCCAACCCGCGCATGCCCTATCAGCATGCCAATCCCGTCGAGGCGCTTGCCGACATCGTCATACCCAGCGCCATTCCAGCGGACGAGCGCATCTGGGTGCCGCAGGGCGAGAATGTCTGGTTTCGTCCGCTCTGCCTCAACCGTTCGCAGGGTTACTGGATGAACCTGCTTCGTGTCCGGAAGTCCGGCGTGCTCTCGCGCCATCGCCACCCGCAGGCGGTGCATGGCTTCGTGCTCAAGGGCCGCTGGCACTATCTCGAGCATGACTGGGTGGCGGAGGAAGGCGGCTATGTCTTCGAGCCGCCGGGCGAGACTCATACACTGGTCGTCCCCGACGATGTCGAGGAAATGATTACCTATTTTCAGGTCAACGGCATCATGGTCTATGTCGATGCCTATGGCGATCCCCTGGGAATCGAGGACGTCTTCACCAAGATCGACCTCTGCCGCGCGCATTACGCCTCAGTCGGCCTCGGTGCAGATTATGTCGACCAGTTCATCCGCTGACCGTTCGGCCGCCATCGCCGATTCGCTACGGCCGGGGCTCTTCAAGGGCAGTCAGATCCTGGTGACCGGCGGGACGTCCGGAATCGGCGCAGCCGTTGCGCGGGGCTTCCTGTCGCTTGGCGCCGCTGTGCTTGCGACGGGTGTCACCGAGGCCGAAGTTTCGGCCGCGCAGCAGGACCCGACGCTGGCCGGCGCGCACTTTGCCGTGCTCGACGTCCGCAGCGGAGCCGATGTCCAGGCGATCGTCGCTGGCCTGCCGCGGCTCGATCATGTCGTGAACTGCGCCGGCATCATCCGGCGCGGCGCGGAACTAGACCCCGAGGTCTTCGCCGATGTCGTCGACATCAATCTGAACGGCACGATGCGCGTCTGCGCAGCGGCCCGGCCACGCCTTGCCGAGACGGCGGGAACGATCGTCAACACCGCGTCGATGCTCGCCTTTTTCGGCGGCGGGCTGACACCGGGCTACTCCGCCTCGAAAGGCGGCATCGCCCAACTGACGAAGTCGCTGGCGATCGCCTACGCGGCTGACGGCATCCGCGTCAACGCCGTCGCTCCGGGCTGGATCGCGACGCCCTTGACCGCGCCGCTACGCGCCGACGCCGAGCGCGACGCGGCCATAAGGGGGCGGACCGCGCTGAAGCGCTGGGGAGAGCCCGCGGAGGTGGCGGGCGGGGTGCTCTTCCTCGCCTCGCCGCTTGCAGGCTTCGTCACCGGCGCTGTGCTCGTCATCGACGGCGGCTATCTGATCACGTGAGGAACCGCGCTCAGCGCGGTTCCCAGCTCGTCACGATCTCGCCCGTCACAGGGTCCTTGGCGTCCCTGAGTGCGATCCCCATTTCTTCCAATTCGCCGCGGATGCGATCGGCCTCGGCGAAGTTTTTGACACGCCGTGCCGAGAGGCGGGCGGCGATCAGGGTTTCGATCTCATCGGACTCGAGCCCAAGGCTTTCCGCCTCGCGCAGCTTGATCTTCGCCTCGAACGAGGCTGCGGCCTCCGAAGCGAGACGCTCGAACGCATCGGCATCGATGGCGGTTCGGCTCGCGTCCATGATCGTCCGGTCGAGTTCTTCGCGAAGCGCGTGATTGTCCTCCGTCACGTCGTCGACGAGCCTGTCGAAGCCGAGCAGCTTCAGCGAGCCAGCAAGACTGTCGGCCGCCTCGCGCCGGCGCGCCGGCGCGGAGGCCCCGCGCGCCTCGCCGCTGAGCCGCCAGATCTCGGCCAGAGCCTGCGGCGTGTTCAGATCATCGGCGAGCGCCTCGACGACCGCTTCCGACGGTTCGCCGGAAACAGCGGCCCGCAGCGCTCGCCGCAGGCCCTCGATCTCGGCGGTCGACTCTCCAAGACCCTTCTCGGTCCAGTCGATCGGCTGGCGATACTGCGCCTTGAGCATGGTCAGCCGCGCGATCTCGCCGGCAAAGCGCTCGCCGCCGAGCGCCTCCATCACCTGGCGAATGGTGACGAAGTTGCCGAGGCTCTTCGACATCTTCTCGCCTTCGACCTGCAGGAAGCCGTTATGCATCCAGATATTGGCCATACGCGCCGTGCCGAACGCGCAGCAGGATTGAGCGATTTCGTTCTCGTGGTGCGGGAACACGAGATCGATGCCGCCGCCATGAATGTCGAACACGTTCTTCGCCGGGTCGTCGCACTGCAGTCCGCCGCCAAACGGCTCGAGCAGCCGGGCCATCGACATCGCCGAGCATTCGATATGCCAGCCCGGCCGGCCTCGTCCGTTGATACCAGCCGGCGACGGCCAGCCGGGTTCCTCGTCCGTCGACGGCTTCCACAGCACGAAGTCGGTCGCGTCACGCTTGTAGGGCGCGACATCAACGCGAGCACCGGCGATCATCTCATCGAGCGAGCGGCGCGCCAGCGCGCCATAGCGCGGTACGCCGGCCAACTGGTCCATGGCCGCCGGCGAGAACAGCACATGGCCCTCGGCGACATAGGCGACGCCCCGCGCAATGAGGCGTTCGATCATCGCCTTCATCGCGTCGATATGCTCGGTCGCGCGCGGCTGCTCGGTCGGGTCGAGGCAACCGAGCGCCGAAACATCGGCCTGAAACTGGATATTCGTCTTCTCGGTGACGAGCCTGATCGCCTCGTTCAGCGGCAGGCCAGGATGCTCCGTCGCCGCGCGCGCGTTGATCTTGTCGTCGACATCCGTGATGTTGCGGACATAGGTAACGTGGCGCGCTCCATAGAAGAAGCGCAGCAGACGAAACAGAAGATCGAAGATGATGACCGGCCGCGCATTGCCGATATGCGCAAAATCATAAACCGTCGGGCCGCAGACGTACATGCGCACGTGCTGCGCATCGATCGGCGCGAAGGTCTCTTTTTCCTTGGAAAGCGTATTGAAGAGGCGAAGCGTCGTCATCATCGTCCGGTCCCGTGGTATCCGAGGTATCAGCGCCTTCGGCGAACCGCAGGCTCAAGCTCCCGCCGACCCTCAACAGGCCGGACAACCACCGCGGCGACAGCGAAATTCAGCACGCTTCCAAGCCATCATGCCTGCGTGATGCAGGATTTCGCCGAGGGCGTCAAGCCGTACACGAGGCTGTGAGCAGCCACCCCAATCATTCCAATTTTAATCAAATCGCAATCAATCCAAACGCTCTATGAACGCCTGTTTCAGGATCGGTTCAGGCGGATTTGTCCAGTGTTTGGCCCGTCGCTGGTCCTTTGGAGATGTGTTCGATGGCCACCCGCTCCTTCTTCGTCGTCACTCTGTTCGCAATGTTGATCGGCATCGGCATGGCCGAGCTGGTCCGTCCCTCCATGAACCCGGAACTTCGCGACCCCCGCGGCTCGATGATCGGCCTCTGCGTCAACGCGGGGATTGGTTGCGGCACGCTGTCTCCGCGCCTCTCGACGTTCTGAGCCTCGCGGCATCGCCATCGGTGCTGTAAAGGTGTCGTTGGCCCCCGGCCGCAATCGACACAACGAGACACCGCAGGCAGATCATGACGCAAAGAGGACCGGCAGGCGCCGATCTCGACGAGGCCGCCCTCTACTATCATCGCTATCCCGAGCCCGGAAAGCTCGAGATCAGGGCGACCAAGCCGCTCGGCAACCAGCGCGACCTCGCGCTCGCCTATTCGCCCGGCGTCGCCGCGCCCTGCCTCGCGATCGCGGCCGATCCAGCCAAGGCGTTCGATTATACGGCTCGCGGCAATCTCGTGGGGGTGATCTCCAACGGCACCGCCGTGCTCGGTCTCGGCGCCATCGGCGCGCTGGCCGGCAAGCCGGTGATGGAGGGCAAGGCTGTCCTCTTCAAGAAGTTCGCCGGCATCGATGTCTTCGACATCGAGGTTGAAGAACGCGACATCGATCGGTTCGTCGACGTCGTCGCGGCGCTGGAGCCGACCTTCGGCGGCATCAATCTCGAGGACATCAAGGCGCCGGAGTGCTTCGACATCGAGACGAAGCTCAGGGCGCGGATGAACATCCCCGTCTTCCACGACGATCAGCATGGCACGGCGATCATCGTGGGTGCGGCCATCACCAACGCGCTCGAGATCAAGGCTAAGCCCATCGCGGAAGCGAAGATCGTCGCTTCCGGCGCCGGCGCGGCCGCCATTGCCTGCCTCAACATGCTGGTCTCGCTCGGCGCACGGCGCGAAAACATAACGGTTTGCGACATCGAGGGCGTCGTCTACGAAGGCCGCCCGGTCCTCATGGATCGCTGGAAGGGCGCCTTCGCCCAGAAGACCGACAAGCGCACCCTCGGCGAAGTGATCGACGGCGCCGATATCTTCCTCGGCGTTTCCGCCGGGGGTGTGCTCACGGCCGACATGGTCACGCGGATGGCCGACCATCCGCTCATTCTCGCGCTGGCCAATCCCAAGCCCGAAATCATGCCGGAGGTGGCGCGCGCGGCGCGTCCCGACGCCATGATCTGCACCGGCCGTTCGGATTTCCCCAATCAGGTCAACAACGTCCTCTGTTTTCCTTACATCTTCCGCGGCGCGCTCGATGTTGGCGCGACGACGATCAACGAAGAGATGAAGCACGCGGCGGTGCGCGCCATCGCCGCGCTCGCCAAGGAGGAGCCCTCCGATGTCGTGGCGCAGGCTTATGGCGGCGTCGAGCGGACTTTCGGGCCTGAATTCCTGATCCCGTCGCCTTTCGACCAGCGGCTGATCCTGCGCATTGCGCCTGCGGTCGCGCAGGCGGCGATGGATTCCGGCGTCGCGACCCGGCCGATCGATGATTTCGACGCCTATATGGACCGCCTGACCCGTTTTGTCTTCAAGTCCGGCCTCGTCATGAAGCCGCTGGTCGCCGCTGCGAAGGGTGAGGTCAAGCGCGTCATCTATGCCGATGGCGAGGACGAACGCGTGCTGCGCGCGGCGCAGGCTGTCATCGAGGATGGACTGGCCTCGCCGATCCTGGTCGGCCGCCCTTCGGTGATCGCGAGCCGGCTGGAGCGCTTCGGCCTCAAGATCAGGCCGGACGTCGACTTCGAAGTGATCAATCCCGACGATGATCCGCGCTATCGCGACTATGTCGATCTCTTCCTCGACAAGGTCGGACGCAGCGGCGTCGTGCCGGATGCAGCGCGCACCATCGTCCGCACCAACACGACCGTGATCGCGGCGCTCGCCGTTGAGCGCGGCGAGGCCGACGCGATGCTGTGCGGACTTGAAGGCCAGTTCCGCAACCATTTCCAGGTGATCCGCGAGGTGATCGGCCTTCGCCCCGGCACGCGCCGCTTCGCGGCGATGAGCCTGCTCATCTCGTCGGAGTCGACCACGTTCCTCACCGACACGTATGTAAATGTGGACCCCTCGGCCGAGGAACTCGCCGAACTCACCTGCCTTGCAGCCGATCAGGTCCGCCGCTTCGGCATCGTGCCGAAGGCGGCGCTGCTGTCGCATTCGAATTTCGGTTCGCATCGCACCGAATCGAGTCGCAAGATGCGGCAAGCGGTGGAACTGCTCTGGAAGAACGCGCCGAATCTCGAGGTGGATGGCGAAATGCATGGCGATTCCGCGTTGTCGGAGACACTGCGCATGAGGGCCATGCCGCGCTCGAAGCTGACCGGCGAGGCCAACCTGCTTGTGTTCCCCAATCTCGACGCTGCCAACATCACGCTCAACGTCGTCAAGGTGATGACCGACGCGCTGCATGTCGGGCCGATCCTGCTTGGCCCCGCCAAGCCGGCGCATATCCTTACGCCCTCGGTGACATCACGCGGCGTCGCCAACATGACGATCCTCGCTGCCGTCGAAGCCCAGCACGCCGCCGGATCATGACCGTCGTCACCGACCGTGATGCTGCCCTCTACCTGACGGACGTCCATCATTTCTTCGAGGCGCCGGCACTCGATCCCTTCAAGGGCGACAGCATCGACGAGTCGGGGATCGACCAGCTCATGGACACGATGAAGGCGCGCCCACGCGGCGCGCCGGTGCTGGAGCGCATCGTGCTGCATTTGCCGCCGGACGCGATCTCTCCAGACCTCGGCCCGCGGCTCCTGAAGGCCATCACCACCTACTGCAATGTGCAGCAGCGGCTGTCGCGCCAGCGCGTGCGCGAGACGCGCATCGAGGGACAGCGCGCGCTTCGCATCGGCTTCATCGCCTGGGCCATCTGCCTGCTGCTGTCGACGCTGTCCGAAAAGCTCTTCTCGACCTACAGCCTGCAGGGCCGGCTTTTCGGCGAGGGCTTCCTGATCGCCGGCTGGGTGAGCCTGTGGCGCCCGGCCGAACTGCTGCTCTATGACTGGTGGCCGTTCGCGCGCGAGATCAAGCTCTATGAGCGCATCAAGGCGATGGACCTCGTCATTGTCCCGCGCTCAAGCGAAAGCGGGCCGCCGCCACTGCCAGAGTGAGGCGCTCCGCGACGCCCGCCCCAACAATGGTTTGCTCCATCAATGCGTCTGGCGTGCCTGCGGGAATTCGTTGTGGAAGGCGGTCTCGTGCTTCTCTGAAACCCTGAGAACCGCGTGGGTGGTGCCGTCTTCATCGTCTTCGCGAGACATCACCTCGCCGAGTTCGTAGAGGCGATGCAGCTTGGCGAGATCGGCGCCGGCGAGATCGACCGTGAAGGCCGCGCGCCCCTTGTTGAGGCGGTCCTCGACCAGTTGCACCAACGCAGGCAGCCCCTCCCCCGTCAGCGCCGAGATCGGCACCACGGCCGGCCGGCCCGGCTCGGCCTTCAACTGCTCGCTCGGCCGCGCATCTTCCGGCAACAAGTCGATCTTGTTCCAGACCTCGATGATGCGCTCCGACTTGCCGATCTCGACGCCGAGCTGGCCGAGCACGGTCTCGACATCCTTCGCCTGCGCATCGCTGTCCTCATGCGCGATATCGCGAACATGCAGGATCAGGCTCGCCTCGATCACCTCTTCCAGCGTGGCGCGGAAGGCGGCGACAAGGTGGGTCGGAAGATCCGAGATGAATCCGACCGTGTCGGAAAGGATGACCTCGGTTCCATGCGGCAGCTTGAGCCGCCTGAGCGTTGGATCGAGCGTCGCGAACAGCAGATTCTCGGCGAAGATGCCGGCATTGGTCAGCGTATTGAACAGCGTCGACTTGCCGGCGTTGGTGTAGCCGACAAGCGCCACGATCGGATGCGGAACCTTGCGACGGTTCTCGCGCTGCAGGCGGCGGGTGCGCACCACGGTCTCGAGTTCGTGCTCGATACGCGCGATCCGTTCCTGCAGCGCCCGCCGGTCGGCCTCGATCTGGGTTTCACCAGGGCCGCCGAGGAAGCCGAAGCCGCCGCGCTGGCGCTCGAGATGGGTCCAGCTGCGGACGAGGCGGCTCTTCTGGTAGTTCAAATGCGCCAACTCGACCTGCAGGCGGCCTTCACGCGTTTGCGCCCGCTCGCCGAAGATTTCGAGGATCAGGCCCGTCCGGTCGATGACCTTGGCGTGCCATGCCTCTTCGAGATTGCGCTGCTGCACGGGCGACAGCACATGGTCGATGAAAACCAGCCCTGCCCCTTCCGCCTTCACCAGCGCTGCGATTTCCTCGACCTTGCCGGTGCCGAACAGCGTGGCCGGGCGCAGCGTCGACAGCGGCACCGCGAGTTGCGCGACCACATCGAGCGAGATGGCGCTGGCAAGCCCAACCGCCTCGTCGACGCGCGCCTGCGGGCTGCGGGCAATGCTCATCCCCTCGCCGGCCTTTCGGCGCGAGCGGGCTGAACGGATGGGCACCAGAACGACCGTCCGGTCAGGTTCGCGTTCGGGTGATTCGTCTTCGACGCCGGCTGTTTCGTCGGCATCGTCCGGAAATTCGATCTCGTCGGTCAATGGTCTCGCTCGTGGGCCGCGGCCCGATCAGGCTTCGTCGCCCGGCTCGAAGAGTTGCACAGGTGCGCCCGGCATGATGGTCGAGATCGCATGCTTGTAGACAAGCTGCGAGTGGCCATCCCTGCGCAGAAGCACGCAGAAATTATCGAACCAGGTAACAATACCTTGCAGTTTGACGCCGTTGACGAGGAAAATCGTCAGGGGCGTCTTGCTCTTTCGGACATGGTTCAGGAATGTATCCTGAAGGTTTTGTGCGCGCTCCGCCATTCTTTTGTCTCACGTCTCGATGTTGTTGGGGACTTCAGTCCCGGTTGGGGACCGAGGTCCCGTGGCCGTAGCCAAACAGTTCACATTCAGTTTGCCCGCTTAGGGCTCGCCCGTCACGCCTGAAATGTGGCGTCCGCACAATCATACCGCAATGCCGCATTCGTCAGCCCCTCGACCAGGCGGCAGCCTCCTCGGCAAAGTCATGAAACTGCCGGCGGAGGTCCGTTGCAATCGAACCCGGCGAACCATTGCCGATCGCCTGATCGTCGATGCGAACCACCGGCATGACAACCGTCGTCGCGGCCGTGATGAAGGCCTCGCGCGCCGCCTTGGCTTCCTCGATGCTGAACGCCCGCTCCTCGATGCGAAGGCCCGACCGCGCCGCAAGCTCAAAGATGACGGTCCTCGTGATGCCCTTCAGGATGCCGCCGGTCGCCGGCCGCGTGACCAGCGCGCCATCGGCAGTCACGATCCAGGCATTGGTCGATGAGCCCTCGGTGACGTTGCCGTCCTTGTCAACGAACCACGCCTCATAGGCGCCCGCTTCCTTGGCCTTCTGCTTGGCGAGCACATTGGGGAGGAGCGATACGGTCTTGATATCTACCCGCTCCCAGCGATTGTCCGGGACGCTGATGACAGCAACGCCACTCTCGGCGCGCGTGTCGCCGGACGTTCGCGCCACGGACTTCGCGGTGACCACGAGCGCCGGCGCCGTGTCGGCCGCCGGAAAGAGATGATTGCGCGGAGCGACCCCGCGCGAGACCTGCAGATAGACCATGCCGTCGCGCACGAGATTGCGCCGCACAGTCTCGCGCAGCACCGCCCCAAGCGCAGCGCGGCTCATCGGCATCGCGATGCGAAGTTCGGCGAGCGAGCGTTCGAGACGGTCCATATGCAGCCGCTCGTCAATCAGCCGGCCGCCCCGCACTTCGCACACTTCATAGACGCCATCGGCAAACTGATAGCCGCGGTCCTCGATATGAATGGCGGCATCGGCGTGGCGGGCATAGTGGCCGTTGACATAGGCAAAACGAGACATGGAAGGCTTCCGACGAAAGGGATGAAGGCGGCAGATCAGCCGACGCCGAGCGATTTCAACTTACGATGAAGCGCGGAGCGTTCCATCCCGACAAATTCGGCGGTGCGGGAGATATTGCCGCCGAAGCGGTTGACCTGCGCCGTCAGATACTCGCGCTCGAAAATCTCGCGCGCGTCACGAAGCGGCAGCGACATCAGATGCTCTCCGCCACGATTGGGCGTCGTCGGCAGCATTTCGCCGACTTCGGGGGGAAGCATGTCGGCGCTGATCATCTGGGTCTCGTCGCCGCGCGCGAGGATCAGCAGCCGCTCGATATTGTTGCGAAGCTGGCGGATATTGCCCGGCCAATCATGAGCTTGCAGCACAGCGAGGGCGTCCTCGCCGACCTTGCGCACCGGCAGGCCGGTCGTGTGCGAGATCAGCTCGATGAAATGCTGCACCAGCGCCGGTACGTCGTCGCGGCGCTCGGCGAGCGCCGGCACGCGCAGCGGCACTACCGAAAGCCGGTGGAATAGATCCTCGCGGAAGCTGCCCTCCTGGATCTCGCGCTCCAGATCGCGCGCCGTCGACGAGATGATGCGCACATCGACATTGACCCGCGTCGTGCCACCGACGCGCAGGAAATTCTGGTCGATCAGCACGCGCAGGATCTTGCCCTGGGTCTCCCGTGGCATGTCGGCGACTTCGTCGAGATAAAGCGTACCGCCATGCGCCTCTTCCAGCGCGCCGACCTGGCGCGGTCCGTTGGCGTTTTCGGTTCCGAACAGCTCGTGCTCCATCCGCTCGGGCGTGATCGTGGCCGCATTCACCACGACGAACGGGCCCGACGCGCGATGCGAAAGATCGTGGATGGTCCGCGCTACGGTTTCCTTGCCGGCTCCCGAAGGGCCGGAGATCATGATGCGGCTATTGGTCGGTGCGACGCGGTCGATCGTCTGGCGCAGGTGGTTCATCGCGATCGACGTGCCGATCAGCATGTTGGTCGAGCCGGCGCGCTCGCGCAGTTCGCGCACCTCTCGCCGGAGCTTGGACGCTTCGAGCGCACGCTCGGCGATCAGCAACAGGCGATCGGCCTTGAACGGTTTCTCGATATAATCATAGGCGCCGCGCTTGATGGCCGACACCGCGGTCTCGATATTGCCGTGGCCGGAGATCATCACCACCGGCAGGTCGGGATGCTGCGCCTTGATCATGTCGAGCAGCGTCAACCCGTCGATCCGGCTGCCGGTCAGCCAGATATCGAGGAAGATGAGGTTCGGCCGCCGCATGGCGATCTCGGCCAGGGCCTTGTCGGTGTCGCCGGCGGTTCGCGTGCCGTGCCCCTCGTCGTCGAGGATGCCCGAAACGAGACCGCGGATATCGGCTTCGTCATCAATGATCAGAATGTCGGAAGGCATGGGTTTCCGTCTTCGTCAGGCTTCGGGTGAAACGGGTGCCGGCAAGGCGGGCGCCGCGGGAGCGGTCGCCGTAGCGGCGGAGAGGGAGCGCGGCAGTGTGATGCGGATCATCGCGCCACGCCCGCCATGCTCGACCTCAGGCGAATCGAGCAGTTCAAGGCGGCCGTGATGTTCCTCGATCACCTTGCCGACAATGGCGAGGCCGAGGCCTGTGCCCTTTTCCCGCGTCGTCATATAGGGCTCCAGCAGGCGATGGCGATTTTCCACCGGCAGCCCGATGCCGGTATCGATAACCTCGATGACGTTCGTGTCGTCTTCGACGCGGCCGCGAACGGTGATCTTCGGCGCAACATTCTCCTCGGGCGGCACCGCGGAAATCGCCTCGGTCGCATTCTTCACGATGTTGGTCAGCGCCTGTGACATCAGGCGCGGATCGAAGCGACCCATCATCGGCTGATCGGGCAGATCGACCTCAAATGTGATGTCGGGATGGGCGACCTCCATCAGGAACACGGCCTCGCGGGCCGACTCGCCGATATTGCGCTCCTCGAAGGTGGGCTTCGGCATACGCGCGAAGGACGAGAATTCATCGACCATGCGGCCGATATCGCCCACCTGGCGGATGATCGTATCCGTGCATTGGTCGAAGACGTCGCGCCCCTGCCCTTCGTCGATCAGCTTGCCGAAGCGGCGCTTAAGCCGTTCGGCGGAAAGCTGGATCGGCGTCAGCGGGTTCTTGATCTCGTGCGCGATGCGGCGCGCGATATCGGCCCAGGCGGAACTGCGCTGGGCCGCGACAAGATCGGTGATGTCGTCCAGCGTGATGACATAGCCGCGCTGTTCGGGACCCGCCTCCTCCGTGGTCACGCGCACATTGATCGTGCGATCGCGGCCCTCCCGCATCAGCGAAATCTGGTCGCGATGCTCGAGCCGATAATGATCGCCGAAGGCGGCCTCCATCGCATTCATGAGTTCGGGCGCGACTTCGACAATCGGCCGACCCACGATCGAGCCAGCATTGGCACCGAGGAACCGCATCGCGCCGCGATTGGCGATCGTGACGCTGCCGCGTGCATCCGTGCCGATGACACCGGCGCTGACACCAGCAAGCACCGCTTCGGAAAAGCGGCGCCGGGAATCGATCTGTTCGCTCGCCGCGACCAGTTCGGACCTCTGGCTGCGCAGTTCCGCGGTCATGGTGTTGAACGTCGCGCCGAGCGCGCCGAGATCACCGTCCGAGGAACGGAAAGGCACGGTGACGTCGAGATTGCCCTGCCCGATCTCGTCGGCCGCGTCGATCAGGGTGCGGATTGGCGCGACGAGACGATTGGCGAAACCGATGCCGAGCCAGATCGCCGAGAGCAGCAGCACGAGCGCCAAGCCAAGGTAAAGCACGGCGAAGGCGATCTGCACGCCGAGGCGCGTCGCGGCCAGATTCTTGTATTCATCGACGCTGGCGCTCGTCTGCGCGATATAGCGGATGACCTTCGGATCGATGTCGCGGGCGATATAGAGAAACACATCCTTGTAGTTCTCGAGCTTCACCACGGCGCCGACGACATTGGTCGCGCCCGGCGAGATCAGCACGGGTTCGGCCCCGCTCTGCTTCGCGCGATTGACCGCGTCGAGCGGCGGCGGCGGAAAATTGCTCGAGAACTGGAATTCAGCCTGCGCGATCATCGAGCCATCGGGCTTGACGAGATACACGCCTGGGATGCCGCGCAGCGCCGCGATCGAATTCATGAAGTTCTGGAACTGATCGGGATCGCGGGTCAAAAGCGTCTGCGCCCGCTCGAAATCACCCTTGAGGCCGAGAATATCGACCTTGAGCGTCCGCGCATGCTCTTCGGCATAGGCCTGCGCGATCGACAGCGAGGTGTCGACGATGGCGCGCGTCCGCTCCGAGAACCAGTGATCAAGCCCACGATTGAGCGTGATGCTGGCAATGATCGCCATCAGGATCGCCGGAACGACCGCAACGATGCTGAACAGCGCCACAATGCGTATATGGAGGCGCGCCGCCGCCCTGCCCCGACGGCGGGCCCGGATCAGCATCGCCACCTCGACGGCGGTCTCCGCCACCAGCAGGAAGGTCAGGAAGCCGTTGATGGCGAGCGCCCAGAACACCACCGAGTCGGTCGGCTGAATCGGCGTCAGCCCCATCAGCACGAAGAAGGTGGTGCAGGCGCTGGTGAGTGCCAGGACGACCGTGACATAGCCGGCGCCACGCATCGTCATGCGGCGACGGCTCGGCCGCTCCACGCGTGACGTCATCGGGATTTCTGCGGTCGCGCTCACGAAGGTGACCGCGCTGCAAAGGGAATCCGGCTAAGGATGTTGTGTCCGATTCGTGACATGCACCGGACACTGAGACCGAATTGCAACAGCATTGTGGCGAAGCGGCAACAGCCGCTTCTGCCTAGCGGGACGAGCGAATTACCTGGACGTCCAGATCGCGGATCTTCTTCCGCAGCGTGTTGCGATTGACGCCCAGCAGCTCGGCCGCCTTGATCTGGTTGCCGCGCGTCGCGGCCAGCGCCGTCGAGATGAGCGGATATTCCACTTCGCGCAGGATGCGGTGATAAAGGCCGGGGGGCGGGAGATTGTCGCCAAAGCCCTGGAAATAGGCCGAGAGGTGGCGCTCCATCGAACCCGACAGCGTGTCCTCCATCGCCGTTTCGGGCGCCTGCAGGCTGATGACCGGCTGGTCGAGCTCGGTCTCGATGATGTTCTCGGTGATCGTGTCCTGCGGATAAAGCGCAGCGAGACGGCGGATCAGGTTCTCGAGTTCGCGCACATTGCCGGGCCAGCGATAGCGCTTCAGTCGCTCGACGGCCGCCGGCTCGATCTGCTTATGCGGCAATCCTTCCTTTTCGACGAGCGCGAAGAAGTGGCGCACGAGATCGGGAATGTCCTCGGATCGCTCGCGGAGACCCGGCAGGCGAATCGGCACGACGTTGAGGCGGAAGAACAGGTCCTCGCGGAACATCCCCTGATTGATCAGGATGCGGAGATCCTTGTTGGTGGCGGCGATGATGCGGACGTCGGTCTTGATCGGGGTGCGCCCGCCAACCGTCGTGTATTCGCCTTGCTGCAACACGCGCAGGAGCCGCGTCTGCGCCTCCATCGGCATGTCGCCGATTTCGTCCAGGAAGAGCGTGCCACCCTCCGCCTGTTCGAAGCGACCGGCCGAACGCGCCTGCGCGCCGGTAAACGCGCCCTTCTCATGACCGAACAGCTCGCTTTCGATCAGATCGCGCGGGATAGCGGCCATGTTGATGGCGACGAAAGGCCCCGTGCGTCGCTTGCCATAGTCATGCAGCGCCCGCGCAACGAGTTCCTTGCCAGTGCCGGATTCGCCTGAAATCATCACCGTCAGGTCGGTCTGCATCAGGCGCGCCAGGACGCGATAGATGTCCTGCATGGCCGGCGAGCGGCCGACCAGCGGGATGTTCTCGCTGCCCTCGTCGACCCTTTGGTCCTGGCGCCGCTGCTTGGGCTCGGAAAGGGCCCGGCCGACGATCGAGATCAGTTCCTTGAGATCGAACGGCTTCGGCAGATATTCATAGGCGCCCTTTTCCGAGGCGCGGATGGCCGTCATGAACGTGTTCTGTGCGCTCATGACGATGACCGGTAGCTCCGGCCGCGCGCGCTTGATGCGCGGCAAAAGGTCGAAGGCGTTTTCGTCCGGCATGATGACGTCGGTGATGACGAGGTCGCCCTCGCCCTGGCTGACCCAGCGCCAAAGCGTTGCCGCGTTCGATGTCAGGCGCACCTCATAGCCGGCGCGCGAAAGCGCCTGATTGAGGACCGTACGAATCGCCGCATCGTCGTCGGCTACGAGAATGTTGCCGATCGGCATCTCAGTCATCCTTGTCTGGAGGCATGGCGCCGGGGAAGGCCGGCATCAGCACACGGAAAATGGTCCGGCTCTGCTGCGATTCGCATTCGATCACGCCGCCATGGTCGCCGATGATCTTGGCAACGAGCGCAAGGCCAAGCCCCGTACCATTGGTCTTGGTGGTCACGAACGGATCGAACAGATGCGGCAGGATCTCGGCCGGCACGCCGCCGCCATTGTCGCGGACGGCGAATTCGAGCGGCAACGTGACACGGTTGGCGGAACCGGGAACGGAAAGGCGGATGCCCGGCCGGAAAGCGGTCGTCAGCATGATCTCCCCGTCGGCATCGTCGCCGATCGCCTCCGCGGCGTTCTTGACGAGGTTCAGGAAAACCTGGATGAGCTGGTCGCGATTGGCATAGACGGGCGGAAGCGACGGATCATATTCCTCGACGATGCGGATGTGGCGCGCAAAGCCCGACTGCGCCAGCCGCTTCACATGTTCGAGCACGACGTGAATGTTGACCGGATCACGCTCGATCGGCCGCTCGTCGGAGAACACCTCCATCCGGTCGACCAGCTTGACGATGCGGTCGGCCTCATCGGTGATGAGCCGCGTCAGCGCCCGGTCATTATCGTCGACGGACGATTCGAGCAGCTGTGCCGCGCCGCGAATGCCCGAAAGCGGGTTCTTGATCTCATGCGCCAGCATGGCGGCAAGCCCGGTCACCGAGCGCGCTGCGCCGCGATGCGTCAGCTGGCGGTCGATCTTCTCCGCCATGGTTCGCTCCTGCAGCATCACCACGACATGCTGCGGCTGCTCGAAGATCGGCGAGGCATAGATGTCGACGATGCGCTCGCTGCCATTTCGCGGCGTGCCGACATCGACGCGATATTCGTTCACCGCGGCCCCGCGCATGCGCACCTGATCGATGAGGGCCAGCAGCGGACTGCCGAAGGGCACGAAATTGGCCATCGGCTGGCGTCGCAGCATCGCGACGGACACCTGGAAGAAGTCCTGCGCGGCGCCATTGGCTTCGGTGACATGGCCTTCCGGGTCGATCAGCAAGACAGGATGCGGCAGTGCGTCGAGCAGCAGCGCGGCGGCATTGTCCACCTGCTTGCGGAGGCGTGTCTCTGGGGGCGGGGTCATGCGGCTCTCCGCGCGGGAGCGCCCGAAAGATGCGAGCGGATGAGCGCGACGACATGCGCGGGATGGTTTTCCGTCATGATGGCTTGGCGGATCGCCGGATCGACCGCGTTGGCGCCCAGCGCCTCGATGGTCCAGCCAAGATGCTTGCGCGCGTTACGGACACCCATGATCGGGCCGTAGACCATCAGCATTTCCTCATATTGCGCCACCAGGAGATCGACCAGGGCGTCGCCCGCAGGCGCAGCCGGCATCACGCCATCGCGGCAATAGGCGGCAATCGCGCCGGGCAGCCACGGCTGGCCATAAGCGCCGCGGCCGATCATGATGCCATCGGCGCCAGAAAGCCGAAGCGCCGTCTCGGCTTCGGCGATGGTGCGGATGTCGCCATTAGCGATGAGCGGGATCGACACCGCTTGCTTGACCGCGGCAATGGCCGCCCAGTCCGCCGCCCCCTTGTAGAACTGGCAGCGCGTACGACCGTGGACGGTCACCATGGCGATGCCGGCCGCCTCGGCGCGACGGGCGAGCTCCGGCGCGTTGATCGTCCGCTCATCCCAGCCGAGCCGCATCTTCAGCGTCACAGGGACCTGGCTCGCCGCAACGGTCGCCTCAATCAGCGTCAGCGCGTGATCGAGATCGCGCATCAGCGCCGAGCCGGAATAGCCCGTGGTTACGCGCTTCGCCGGGCAACCCATATTGATGTCGATGATATCGGCGCCGGCATCGGCGGCCGCCCGAGCGCCCTCCGCCATCCAGTGTGGCTCGCGGCCGGCAAGCTGGACGACATGCAAGGCATTGCCAGTCGCTTCAGCGCGCAGCACCGATTCGGGGTTGCCGCCGGCAAGCTCCTCGCTGGCCACCATTTCCGATACGACGAGACCGGCGCCATGCGCCGCAACGACGCGCCGGAACGGCCGATCTGATACGCCCGACATCGGCGCGAGCAGCACGCGATTGGCGATTTGGACGCCGCCAATCGCCATCGGATCGGCCAGCCGCCGCAAACAGGTTGAGATATCAATCAATTGACTACCGAATAGGCACCACGCCCGTTGCCCACATATTAGTCAGGGATTGAGCCGCGGCAAGAGACTTGTTGCGTGGCACGAGGAAATCTCCGATCCATGCCGCAAAGCCCCCAAAAAGAGCCGGCGGAAAACCGTTCCATCGGCTCGCTGTGTCCGGACTATGTGCCATGCCGCCTGCCCCCAACCAACCGCAGATCGTCGCGCTGATCGTCGCGGCCGGGCGCGGTGTTCGCGCTGGCGGCGGTCTGCCGAAGCAATACCGGTCAATCGGCGGCAAGGCGATCCTCGCGCGCACAGCCCGCCTGTTTCTCGATCATCCCCGCGTCAGCGCCGTCGCTGTAGTCATCCATCCTGATGATGCGTCTTTGTATGAACAGGCCATGCAGACCGAAGCCGGGCTGCTTTCGCCGGTCATGGGGGGCATAACGCGACAGGCTTCCGTGCTGAACGGCCTCGCGGCGCTGGCGAAGCTCGAGCCCGAAGCCATTCTCATCCACGACGCGGTCCGGCCCTTTGCCTCGTCCGCCCTCATCGCTCGCGTGATCGATGCACTCGAAACCCATGACGCGGTGCTGGCTGCCTCGCCAGTCACCGATACGCTGAAACGGGCTGATGCCGAGGGATTCGTTGGCGACACCGTGCGGCGCGACGGCCTCTTCGCAGCCGAAACGCCGCAAGGCTTCCGCTTCGCGTCAATTCTGGACGCCCACCGCCGGGCCGCCGCAGCAGGCGTCGAGGCGACCGACGATGCGGCCCTGGCGGAATGGGCGGACATCCCGGTGAAGCTCGTGACGGGCGCACGCACCAACATCAAGCTGACCAGCCCGGAGGATATCGAGATGGCCGATGCGCGGCTGACGGCCGAGGCGTTGTTGCTGCATGGCGAAACCCGGGTCGGCACCGGCTATGACGTGCACCCGTTCACGGACGGCGATGGTGTCTGGCTCGGCGGCATCAAGATCCCGTATCATCAGACCCTTGCCGGTCATTCCGATGCCGATGTCGCGTTGCATGCACTGACCGACGCTCTGCTTGGCGCCCTCGCCGATGGCGATATCGGCTCGCATTTTCCGCCCTCCGATCCGCAATGGCGTGGCGCCTCCTCTGATCGTTTCCTGGCCCATGCCGTCGAGCGCGTCCGCCAGCGTGGCGGCACCGTCGTGCATCTCGATCTCGCCATCGTCGCCGAGGCTCCGAAGATCGGCCCGCACCGCGACGCCATGCGCGCCCGCATCGCCGAAATTGCCGTCGTCTCGATCGACCGCGTCGGAGTCAAGGCAACGACCAACGAGAAGCTCGGCTTTGTCGGCCGCGGCGAGGGTATCGCTGCGATCGCCACCGCCACGATCCGCCTGCCCTTCGAGGCCCCGCGATGACCGATCTCATCCCGCTCCTGCCCGCCGCAAGCGAGTTGATCCGTCTCTGCACGGAAAAAGGCCTCAAGATCGCCACCGCAGAATCCTGTACCGGCGGACTGATCGCTGGCACGCTCACCGAGATAGCCGGCTCATCCGCCGTCGTCGATCGAGGCTTCGTCACCTATTCGAATGCCGCCAAGTCCGCGATGATCGGTGTTCCCTCGGCCCTGATCGAGCGCGTCGGCGCAGTCAGCCGCGAAGTGGCGCTGGCTATGGTTGTCGGCGCTTTGGCGAAATCCGACGCTGACCTGGCCGTCGCGGTCACCGGCATCGCCGGTCCCGGCGGCGGCTCGGCGGAAAAGCCAGTCGGCCTCGTTCATTTCGCTGCCATGCGCCGCGGCGGCCAGGCCGTCCATGAGGCGCATGTCTTCGAAGGCCGCGACCGCTCCGGCGTTCGCCTCGATACCGTCGCCAAGGCGCTGACCATGCTGCGGGAATTGGCCGAGGGCTGACCGCCCATCAGGCTCCCGCCTTGCCATAGACGGCGTCGGCGCGCTTCTCGAACGCGTCGGCGAATTTGCGGAAGGCCTTGTCAAACACCGTTCCCATCAGCATCGACAGCGTCCGCGAGCGGAATTCGTAATCGATCGAGAAGCGGATCTTGCAATGCCCGTCATCGATCGGCGTGAAGGTCCAGATATTTTCCAGATGCTTGAACGGGCCATCAAGATAATCGGCCCGGATCGTCTGGGCTGCCTCGTCGAGCACGACCTTGGTGGTGAAGGTCTCACGGACGATCTTGTAGGCGACCGTCATGTCGGCGATCAGCACGTCGCGCGTCCCGGAGGATTGCCGCCCGCGCACGGTCAGCTTTTCGCATAGCGGGACGAACTCGGGATATTTGTCGACATCGGAGACGAGCGCAAACATCGCCTCGGCTGAATGGGCGACGGTCCGCTCGGTGTCGAAATGGGGCATCCTCGTCTCAGCCGCCCGGCAGGGCCTGCCGCGCCGCGCGGAGGCGAGCGAAATCCTCGCCGGCATGATGCGACGAGCGGGTCAGCGGGCTCGACGAGACCATCAGGAAGCCCTTGGCATAGCCGATCGTCTCGAACGACTTGAACTCGTCCGGCGTCACGAAGCGGATCACCGGATGGTGCTTGCGGCTCGGCTGCAGATATTGCCCGACGGTGAGAAAATCCACATCGGCGACGCGAAGATCGTCCATCAACTGCAGGATTTCGTTCCGCTCCTCGCCGAGCCCGACCATGATGCCGGACTTCGTGAACATGCCTGGATCAAGCTCCTTCACGCGCTGCAGCAGACGCAGCGAATGGAAATAGCGGGCGCCGGGACGGACCTTCAGATATTTCGACGGCACGGTTTCGAGATTGTGGTTGAAGACGTCGGGCTTCGCCGCGACCACCACTTCGAGCGCACCGGGCTTGCGGAGGAAATCGGGCGTCAGGATTTCGATCGTCGTGCCGGGTGCCGCCGCGCGGATGGCGAGGATGACCTCGGCGAAATGTTGCGCGCCGCCATCGTCGAGGTCGTCGCGATCAACCGAGGTGATCACCACATGCTCGAGACCGAGCTTCGCGACCGCCTCGGCGACCTTCTGCGGTTCGGCGCGATCGAGCGCCTCCGGCATGCCGGTGCGCACGTTGCAGAAGGCGCAGGCCCGCGTGCAGGTATCGCCCATGATCATGAAGGTGGCGTGCTTCTTCGACCAGCACTCGCCAATATTGGGGCAGCCGGCCTCCTCGCACACCGTGACGAGGCCGTTCTTCTTCACGATATCCTGCGTCTCGCGATAAACCGGCGAGCCCGGCGCCTTGACGCGGATCCAGTCCGGCTTGCGCAGCAGCGGCGTCTCCGGCCGGTTCACCTTTTCGGGGTGACGCGGGCGGCGGTCCTTGGCCTCGGGGAGCCGGGTATTGACCGTATCGAGAACGACGACCATGAGGTCTCCGGAATTCAGCGGCCGCGGAAGAGGCCGAGCAGGAAGAGAAGCACGATCGCGCCGACCGTCGAGACAACAAGGCTCGAAATGAAGCCCGGCTGCGGATCGAGATTGAAGGTCGTTACCAGGATCGCGCCGATCCACGAGCCTATGAGGCCGACGATCAGGTTGATGATCAAGCCGTGACTGCGGCCAAGCGTGCGCGAGGCGATCCAGCCGGCGAGGATGCCGATGATGATCGTCGCGAAGATGCCAACACCCGTCATATCCGACCTCTCTCCTCCCGTTGCGCCCCCAATATGGAGGCTTTGCACGGCCCGCGCCAGATCACCGCGCGCATGGCGATCATGCACGCATCGCGGCGATGAACCGCCCCAGTCTAGATATGGATCGCTCGCCCATAAGCGCCCATGACGCTCTCATGCATCGTTTCGGAGAGTGTCGGATGCGGGAAGACAGAGTTGATCAGGTCCTCTTCCGTCGTCTCGAGATTCATGGCGATGACGAAGCCCTGGATCAGCTCGGTCACCTCCGCGCCAACCATATGGGCACCGAGCAGTTGGCCGGTCTTCTTGTCGAAGATCGTCTTGACGAGGCCCTCGGGCTCGCCGAGCGCGATCGCTTTGCCATTGCCGATGAATGGGAACTTTCCGACGCGGATATCGTAGCCCGCCTCCCGCGCCTTCTTCTCGGTGAGGCCCACGGACGCGATCTGCGGGTTGCAGTAGGTGCAGCCCGGGATCTTGGCCTTGTCCATCGCATGCGGATGCTGGCCGGCGATGCCCTCGACGCAGATCACGCCCTCATGCTCGGCCTTGTGCGCCAGCATCGGCGGCCCGGCAACATCACCGATCGCGTAGATGCCGGGAACATTGGTCCGGCCAAGCCCATCCGTGACGACGCAGCCGCGATCCGTCTTCACGCCAAGCTTCTCGAGGCCGAGGCCCTCGATATTGCCGACGACGCCAACCGCCGAGATCATCTTGTCGGCGGTGATCTCCTCGGTCTTGCCATCGGCGGTCTCGACCGTCGCGGTAACCGAGGCAGCGCCCTTGACGACCTTTGTCACCTTGGCACTGGTCAGGATACGGAAACCCTGCTTTTCCAGACGCTTGCGGGCATGAGCTGCGATTTCCTCGTCCTCGACGGGGAGGATCTGCGGCAACACCTCGACGACCGTGACTTCGGAGCCGAGCGTCCGGTAGAACGACGCGAACTCGATGCCGATCGCGCCCGAGCCCATGACGAGCAGCTTTTTCGGCAGCGTCTCCGGCACCATCGCCTCGAAATAGGTCAGGATCAGCTTGCCGTCCGGCTCGATGCCGGGCAGAGCGCGCGGCCTTGCGCCGGTCGCGACAATGATCGACTTCGCCTCATAATCGCCGGCGCCGAGCGCACCCTTCGGCGGCGTGTTGGGCTTGCCATAGGCCTCAGCCGGCGCCGGCTTGACCGTCACCTTGCCGGGCGTCGCGATCTCGGCAACGCCCCAGATGACGTCGACCTTGTTCTTCTTCAAAAGCCCGGTGACGCCCTGATTCAACTGGCTGGCGACGCCGCGCGAGCGCTTGGTGATCGCGCCGACATCGGCAGCGACCTTGTCGGCGGAAAGGCCGTAATCGCCGGCATGCTCCATGTAGTGGAAGACCTCGGCCGAACGCAGCAGCGCCTTGGTCGGGATGCAGCCCCAGTTGAGGCAGATGCCGCCGAGATGCTTCGCCTCGACCACGGCGGTCTTCAGCCCGAGCTGCGCCGCCCGGATCGCGGCGACATAGCCGCCGGGACCCGAGCCGATGATGATCACGTCGTAGCTGTTGGCCATCGGCCCATCCCCTTCGCCGCTTCCACCGGACCGTCTTGCGAGGCCGGCGTCATGGTTGTGGTCCGGACCGTTCCGGGCACATGGCCGGCGGGCATTCCCCGCCGTCGCCGCCTATGCCCTGAGCCGTCCGGCAATTTCGTCTTTTAACTGCATCCGCTGCTTGCGCAGCGCGGTCATGTGAGCGTCGTCGGTCGGCTCCACATCGGTCTCGGCCCGATGCACGGCGCGATTGACCTCGTGATAGGCCTCGACGAGCTTCGCAAAATGCGCGTCCTCGGCCTTGAGCCGGGCAATCTTGTCCTGATCGTCAGGAAAATCCTCGGCAAGCTCGTGCGGTGTATGGGCCATGGCGTCTCTCCTTGGGTGTCACTACCTTGGGTGATCAGACGCGCTCTCACTTGCTGATCGGGCGGCCGGCGTCCTTGATCGGGATCAAGGCAGCCGGCCGATCCGGTCAGACCAGCATCCCCATCGGCTTCTCGATATAGCCGCGGAAGGCTTGCATCAGCTCGGCGCCGAGCGCGCCGTCGACCACGCGGTGATCGGTCGAGAGCGTCACCGACATCACGGTCGCGATCTTGATCTCGCCATTCTTGACCACCGGCTTCTGGATGCCGGCGCCGACGGCGAGGATCGTCGCATGCGGCGGGCTGATGATGGCGGCGAAGTCCTTGACGCCGAACATGCCGAGATTGGAAACGGCCGTCGTGCCGCCCTGATATTCCTCGGGCTTCAGCTTGCGCTCGCGCGCCCGCTTGGCGAGGTCCTTCATCTCGCCGGAGATGGCCGACAGCGTCTTCTGGTCAGCGTTGCGAACAATCGGCGTGATCAACCCGCCGGGGATCGAAACGGCGACGCCGACATCGACCACTTTGTGCAGGATCATGTTGTCGCCCGTCCACGAGGCGTTCGCCGCCGGCACCTTCTTCAGCGACAGCGCCATCGCCTTGATGATCATGTCGTTGACGGAGATCTTGTAGGCCGGGTTGCCATCCTTGTCCTTTGGCGCGGCGCCGTTGATCTGCTCGCGCAGTGCCAGCAGCGCGTCGAGATCCGTGTCGATCGTCAGGTAGAAATGCGGGACGGTCTGCTTCGATTCCGAGAGGCGCCGCGCGATCGTCTTGCGCATGTTGTCATGCGGCACGAGCTCGTACGACCCTTCCGGGAACAGCTTCAGCACCTGAGCATCGGAAGCACCGGCCGGAGTCGCCGCAGAGGCAGGTGCAGCAGCCGCCGGGGCAGCCTGCGCAGCAGCGGGAGCCGCCTTGGCCGGCGCACCGGACTTGGCAGCCTCGACGTCCGCCTGGATGACGCGGCCATGCGGGCCGGTTCCAGCGATCTTGCCGATATCGAGCCCGGCTTCCTTGGCGATGCGGCGGGCAAGCGGCGAGGCAAAGACGCGCTCGCCTGAAGCGGCCGGTGCCGGCGCGGCAGCGGGAGCGGCAGCCGGTGCTGCCGTAGCCGGGGCGGCCGCCGGAGCAGCAGGCGCTGGCTCAGCAGCCGGCTGGGGCGCAGCGGCCGACTTGGCCTCAGCCTTTTCCTCAGGCGCCGGAGCGCTTCCAATCGCCGAAGCGTCTTCGCCATCAGCGAGCAGCACGGCAATCAGCGCATTGACCTTCACGCCTTGCGCGCCTTCCGGTACCACGATCTTGCCGACCGTGCCCTCATCGATGGATTCGACTTCCATCGTCGCCTTGTCGGTCTCGATCTCGGCGATCACGTCACCGGACTTGACCTTGTCGCCCTCCTTCACGTTCCACTTCGAGAGGTTGCCCTCCTCCATGGTCGGCGAAAGGGCGGGCATCAGGATATTGATCGGCATGGCCGCTTCCCCCTAGCGATACGTGACGGCTTTGACCGCCGCGATCACTTCCCCGACAGTCGGCAGCGCGAGCTTCTCGAGATTGGCGGCGTAGGGCATCGGGACGTCCTTGCCCGTTACCTTGAGCACCGGCGCGTCGAGATAATCGAACGCCTTCTCCATCAGCTGCGAGGCGATCTCGGAGCCAACGGAGTTCTGCGGCCAACCTTCCTCGACCGTGACGCAGCGGCCGGTCTTCTTGACCGAGGCGATCACCGTGTCGATGTCCATCGGACGCAGCGTGCGCAGGTCGATGAGTTCGGCGTCGATGCCCTCGGCCGCGAGTTGCTCGGCCGCCTTGATGGCATAGCTCATGCCGATGCCGAACGAGACGATGGTGACGTCCTTGCCGGCCTTGTGAATGCGTGCCTTGCCGATCGGCAGCACGAAATCATCGAGCTTCGGCACTTCGAAGGAGTGGCCGTAAATGATCTCGTTTTCGAGGAAGACGACCGGGTTGGGATCGCGAATCGCCGCCTTGAGCAGGCCCTTCGCATCGGCCGCCGTATAGGGCACGACAACCTTGAGGCCTGGGATCTGGCTGTACCAGGCCGAATAGTCCTGGCTGTGCTGCGCGCCGACCCGCGAGGCCGCGCCATTCGGACCGCGGAACACGATCGAGGCACCGAGCTGGCCGCCCGACATATAAAGCGTCTTGGCGGCCGAATTGATGATCTGGTCCATCGCCTGCATGGCGAAGTTGAACGTCATGAACTCGACGATCGGCTTCAGTCCGGCAAGCGCGGCACCCGTGGCGAGACCGGCAAAGCCATGCTCGGTGATCGGCGTATCGATCACGCGATCGGCGCCGAACTCCTGCAGCAAGCCCTGCGTGATCTTGTAGGCACCCTGATATTCGGCGACTTCCTCGCCGATGACGAACACGTCCGCATCGCGGCGCATTTCCTCGGCCATCGCGTCGCGGAGCGCCTCGCGCACCGTCATCGTGACGAATTCGGTGCCGGCTGGAATGTCCGGATCGCTGGCGATCTCGGCCTTGATCGCCGCCGGAGCAGCAGGCACGGCCGCGCCGTTCATGGCCGGAGCAGAGCCCGATTCGCCGCTGCCGTTCTTCGCCGCCTCAAGCACGCTGTGCTCGTCCTTGGCCGGAGGCGCGGAAGCGGCGGAAGCGTCTTCACCATCGGCGAGCAGCACCGCGATCGGCGTGTTCACCTTGATGTTTTCCGAGCCCTCGGGGATCAGCAACTTGCCGATCGTCCCCTCGTCGACGGCCTCGACTTCCATCGTGGCCTTGTCGGTCTCGATCTCGGCGATGACATCGCCGGACTTGACGCTGTCACCTTCCTTCTTGAGCCATTTGGAGAGCGTGCCCTCCTCCATGGTCGGCGACAGCGCCGGCATCAGAATCTCGATCGGCATAACTGTCCCTCGCCCTACTTGAGAATGTCCGTCCAAAGCTCGGACGCATCCGGCTCGGGACTGTTCTGGGCGAAATCCGCCGCTTCATTGACGATATCGCGCACCTCGGCATCGACCTTCTTCAGGTCGTCCTCGCTCGCCCAACCCTTGTCGATCAGACGCAGGCGCACCTGCTCGATCGGGTCATGCTCGGTGCGCATCTTCTGCACTTCGTCCTTCGACCGGTACTTGGCCGGATCGGACATCGAGTGGCCGCGATAGCGATAGGTCTGCATCTCCAGGATATACGGACCCTTGCCCGTGCGGCACCATTCGACCGCCCGCTCGCCGGCGGCGCGCACCGCGCGCACATCCATGCCGTCGACCTGCTCGCCGGGAATGTTGAAGGAAAGGCCGCGCTTCGAGAAATCGGTCTGGGCCGAGGATCGGCTCACAGAGGTGCCCATCGCATAGCGATTGTTCTCGATGATATAGATGACCGGCAGCTTCCACAGCTCGGCCATATTGAAGCTCTCGTAGACCTGACCCTGGTTGGCGGCGCCGTCACCGAAATAGGTCAGCGTCACCCGGTCATTCTTGCGATAGCGGTTGGCGAAGGCGAGGCCTGTGCCGAGCGAGACCTGCGCGCCGACGATGCCATGACCGCCGAAGAACTGCTTCTCGATCGAGAACATGTGCATCGAGCCGCCCTTGCCGCGCGAATAGCCGTCGCGCCGCCCGGTCAGCTCCGCCATCACTCCCTTCGGGTCCATGCCGGTCGCCAGCATATGACCGTGATCACGATAGCCGGTGATCACCTGGTCCTCGCCGTTGCGGATCGCCAGCTGCATGCCGACAACGACCGCTTCCTGGCCGATATAAAGATGACAGAAGCCGTGGATCAGGCCCATGCCATACATCTGGCCGGCCTTTTCCTCGAACCTGCGGATCAACAGCATCTCGCGATAGGCAGCGAACTCCTCGTCACGCGAGAACTCGGCGATCGACGACTTGGCGCCTGCCGTGCGCGCGCTGGAGGCTTTTGCCGCCCTCGCCGCTGGCTTGCGTCCGTCGGTCGACGCGGCTTTGCTGCCGACCTGCGATTTGGCTACGGCCATACCTTACGTCTCCGGAGCGTTTCCCAAACTTATAGGCCAGACGTTATCCGAAGGGCGAACGCAATCCAAGATGCATGGCGAGCATCGGAGCCATGCGTCAACTACATGACTTCGTTGCGCAATTCTCGTATGAACTGGATTTCAGTTAATTGTCTCGCAATGCGGCATTCACTGCGGCCTGGCCTGTCGCGCCGCAGCAAGATCGATCACGAGTTCATCCGATTTGAGCACGTTGAGATTGCGTCGAGCGCGCTCGTCGATCATGTCGGGATCGAGGCTTTCCGGGCGAAGGAGCTTGGCGCGCTCCAGCAAGGCGAGCCGCTCGGCCTTGAGGCTCGCGAGTTCCGCTTCCAGCCCGATCGCTTCCCGGCGCATGCGATCGCGGGACCAGATTCCATAGTCGCCATTGAAGGAATGATAGCCGAAATAGGCCATCACCGCGATCGCACCGAGCGGCAGCAGCACTTTGCTATAGTGGGAATTACGGCGTTGGCGCGTGGTCATCATGGGGTGCCGATGCGATGCAACATGGTAAGCGGAGCATGGACGAAGACGATTAACGCGGCGTTTCCGAACCGTGGCAACGTTCACGGCGATGGACTGCGCTGCCGCATCGCACTATGACGGACCCACCGGACGTCGTCCGGGCGCGGGCGCAGGGGCGTCCGGCACCGGTTGCTCGATCCGAAAGCCTGAATATCCGCCATGACTTCTGAAGCCGCATCTGCCGCCACCGCTCCGATCATCCGCCATCCCGCGCTCGCCGCGGCGCTTGCCGAGCGCGGCTATACGAGCCTGACCGCCGTCCAGTCGGCGGTGGTCGGTGCGGAAGTCGGCGAGAGCGACCTGCTCGTCTCGGCACAGACCGGTTCGGGCAAGACGGTTGCCTACGGCCTGACGATGGCAACCACGATTCTCGGCGAGGCGACCCGCTTCGATAGGGCGGAACTGCCGCTCGCCCTCATCATCGCGCCGACCCGTGAACTCGCCCAGCAGGTTCAGGCCGAACTCGCCTGGCTTTATGCCGCGACCGGCGCGCGCATCGCGACCTGCGTCGGCGGCATGGATATCCGCCGCGAGCAGCGGGCCCTGGCGGATGGCGCCCATATCGTCGTCGGCACGCCGGGCCGCCTTCGCGACCATCTCGAGCGCGGCCGCCTCGATATATCCGCGCTCAAGGTCGTCGTTCTGGATGAAGCCGATGAGATGCTCGATCTCGGCTTCCGCGAGGATCTCGAACTGATCCTCGACGCCGCCCCCAAGGAGCGCCGCACGCTGCTGTTCTCGGCGACGCTGCCGCGCGAGATCGTTCGCCTCGCCAAGCAGTACCAGCGCGACGCGCTGCGCATCGACACGATCGTTCAGAACCAGCCGCATGGCGATATCGAATATCGCGCCCTACGCGTGGCGCCGAACGAGATCGAAATGGCCGTGGTCAACACGCTTCGCTATTTCGACGTCGGCGCAACCCTCGTCTTCTGCGCAACGCGCGAGGCCGTCCGCCATCTCCATGCAGCGCTCGTCGAGCGCGGCTTTGCCGCCGTGGCGCTTTCGGGCGAACTCAGCCAGGGCGAACGCATGCAGGCGCTTCAGGCGCTGCGCGACGGGCGCGCCCGCGTCTGCGTCGCCACCGACGTCGCTGCGCGCGGCCTCGACTTGCCGGATCTCGGCCTTGTCGTCCATGCCGACCTGCCGACCGGCCCCGCCGTCATGCTGCATCGCAGTGGCCGTACGGGTCGCGCGGGCCGCAAGGGCATCAGCGCCCTGCTGGTTCCCTACACCGCCCGCAGCAAGGCGATCCGCCTGATCAAGGGCGCTGGCGTCGATGCCTATTGGACGTCCGCGCCTTCGGCCGATGAAATCCGCGCCAAGGATCGCGAGCGGCTGATCGAGAGCTTCGTTTCGACGGAAGCGCCGACGGCCGACGAATTGCCGCTGGTCCAGACCCTCATTGAGCGCATTGGTGCCGAAGCTGTTGGCGCAGCGCTGATCCGCCTGCATCGCACTCGCCTGCCAGAACCCGAGGAACTGTTCGATCCCGGCCCGTCGTCGGAGGAGCGTCAGGCCCGGCCTGGCCGCGGCGATAGAGGCGAGCGGCCAGATCGGCGCCAGCGCGACGACGGCAACATGCCCGATCGTGCGCCGCGCGGCGCCCCGCGCGAAGACCGCCCCGGCAACAGCGACAAGCCGATGGTGTGGTTCCGTCTCTCGGTCGGCAAGACGAAGAATGCCGACCCGAAATGGCTGCTGCCGCTCATTTGCCGGCGCGGCCACGTCACCAAGAACGAAATCGGCGCCATCAAGATCTTCGAACGCGACAGTCGCTTCGAGATCCTCGCCGAGGCCGCCGAGCGCTTTGCCGCCGCCGTTCGCCGAGGCGGCGACGAGGAAATTCGCATCGAACCATCCGAACCAGACGTCGGAGCCCCGAGCCGCTCCAATCGCCCGGGTGGCGGGAAGCCGTTTGTCCGCAAGCCGCGCCGCGTGGGCGAAAAACGGAAATAAGTCGTCAAAATCGTCCTTGCTCGGCATCCTGACCGGCAATTCGTCTCGCCGCGTTGTGAGGCCGAAGCACGCCAAACAGGACCGGGAGTCTGCCGCTGCCGCGCTGCAAAACAGCTCGCTTCGCGGGCGATTGACAGCCACTGAAGTCACCGCTAGCGGTTGGTTGCTGCCCATGTTGCGCCGCACCAGACCCATGGACGTGAGGACGAAAAGTGCCGAATGCAATGCCATCGAGCGAGACGAGGCGACAGAGGCGCTGCCTGATTACCGGCACTGCGGGGTTCATCGGGTTTCATGTCGCGCGTCGCCTCTTGGCCAACGGTCACCTGATCGATGGCATCGACGGCATGACGCCTTATTACGACGTGAAGCTGAAGCATCAACGGCACGCGATCCTCGCTCGGTCCAACGCCTTTCGCGCCCATGAAGTCATGCTGGAGGATAGCGAGGCGATCGATCGGATTGCGGGCGAGGCCAAGCCCGACGTGATCATCCATCTCGCCGCTCAAGCCGGCGTCCGCTACAGCCTCGAGCAGCCGCGCGCCTATGTCGATGCCAATCTGGTTGGCACCTTCAACGTCATGGAGATTGCCAGGCGCTATGCGCCTGACCATTTCCTGCTGGCCTCGACGAGTTCGGTCTATGGAGCCAACACATCGATGCCGTTCCGCGAGATCGATCGCACGGACCATCCGATCACGCTCTACGCCGCCACCAAGAAGGCGACGGAAGACATGGCGCATTCCTATGCCCATCTCTGGCAAATTCCGACGACGGCGTTCCGCTTCTTCACTGTCTATGGTCCCTGGGGTCGACCGGACATGGCGCTGTTCAAATTCGTCAAGGCAGGCCTCGCAGGGGAACCGCTCGACGTCTATGGCCATGGCGAAATGCGGCGCGACTTCACCTATATCGATGATCTCGTCGAAGCGATCGTCCGCCTCATCGACTGCGCGCCCGTCGCAGGACAGCCGATCGCCGAGTTCGACTCGCTTTCGCCGGCCGCGCCCTATCGCGTCGTCAACATTGCCGGCGGCCAGCCGGTCGGGCTGATGCCCTTCATCGACGCCATCGAGGCCTCTCTTGATCGCCCGCTTTTGCGCAACATGCTGCCGATGCAGAAGGGGGATGTGCAGGCCACGTTCGCGGCCCCCGATCTCCTGGAGCGGCTCACGGGCTATCTGCCAGCGACGCCGGTGGCAACCGGCATCGAACGGTTCGTCGAATGGTATCTGGCCACATATGCGAAATGATCGGCGTTGCCCGAGTCGCTACGCGTGCTCCGGGCCCGGCCCGGCACCACTAGCAGGCCCGCTGTCCTGAGATCAGACCGAGCTGCTCGCCGACATACCGCAATGCAGTTGTCATATTGCGTTGCGGTATGGGCTGTTATAGCGTCAACCGATAGAGAACCATTGCCATAAATGGAGTCGGCTGGGCATGGCTAACCTGAGGCAATGGCTCGTCCCCGATAAGTTGCACCACCGCTGCTGCGATGGGGCACGGGTCGCTTTTCTTTATGTCGGGCAAGTCCCATGATCCTCGGTCACTACCGTTCGTGACCCTGATCGGCCCGCTCCGCTGCTCATCGTATCCGCGCCTGGCGCGCCCTACAGGAATACTGTGATGTCGACATTGAAGGTTTCCCGCTCTGTTCTTGAGGGCAAGGTCAGCATCTCCGGCGCCAAAAACAGCGCGCTTCGTCTGCTTGCAGCGACGCTGTTGACCAAGGACCCGGTCACTTTGACCAACTATCCTTCGGCGCTGCTCGACGCCCAGATCCATGTCGGCATGCTCGAGGCGCTCGGCAAGAAATGCACCTTGCTTGATGCAGAGACGATCCTCATCGAAGAAGTAGCCCCGATCAAATCGCACCTGATCTGGCACGACCGCTCGATCCGCAACACCCTGCTGATTCTCGGCGCGCTGACCGCTCGGACCGGTTCCGGGCGGGTCCCGCTTCCTGGCGGCTGCAAGCTCGGCGATCGCTCTTATGACATCCACGAATTCCTGCTTGGCGAACTCGGCGCGGAAGTTGGCGGTGAAGGCACCGAACTCTTCGCGAGCGTCGATGGCGGTCGCCTCAAGGGGACGGACATCAAGCTTCGCATCCGCTCGACCGGCGCGACCGAAAATGCGATCCTTTCCGCCACACTCGCAAAGGGCGTGACGCGGATCTGGAATCCCCATATCCGCCCGGAGATCCTTGATCTTATTGCGCTGCTCCGAAAAATGGGTGCGGTGATCACGGTCTATGGCCAGGAGCATATCGAGGTCATTGGCAGCGATGCCCTCGGCGGGGCCACCCATGCCGTGATGCCCGACAACATGGAGGCCATCACCTGGCTGATCGCCTCGGTCGTCACCGGTGGCGACATCGAGATCTTCAATTTCCCGATGCGCGACCTCGAGGTCGCCATGATCCACCTGAGGGAGAGCGGTGCGCGCTTCTTCGTCGGCGAGGATAGTCTCATCGTGCGGGGCGGCCGCTGCTATCCGATCGAAATCAGCACCGGTCCCCACCCCGGCATCAATTCTGACGTGCAGCCTGTGATGGCAGCCTATGCCGCTTGCGCACGCGGCGAGTCGGTCATCGTCGATCTCCGTTTCCCCGGCCGCTATGCCTACGCCGAAGAGATGGCCAAGATGGGCGTCAGCTTCGCCGTCGAAGGCAACCTGCTCAAGATATTCGGGGCCGACCGCAAGCTGGTGGGCGCCGAGGTGCGGGCGCTCGACCTCCGGGCTGGCGCGGCCTTGACGTTGTGCGGCCTGGTTGCCGATGGCGAGACGACCATCACCGAGGCCTGGCAGATCGAGCGGGGCTACAACAACTTCGTCGAGAAGCTCAATGCGCTCGGCGGCAATGCGACTATCGAACGCGAACGCAAGAACGCACCCGCCGCTCTGGTCGGCGCTTGACACTCGAGGACTATGGGCCGGACGCCGGAGCGCCCCTATGAGCCTCATCGCCTCGCTGCGCCGCCCGGCAACGAGCACCTCGGAACGCATGTTCCGGGGCATGATGATGCTTGCCTTCGGTGGCATCCTGGCGCGGGCGATCGGCGTCATCACGGTCCCGATCCTCGCCCGGATCTATACGCCCGCCGACTACGGCATGCTCTCGGTCTACACGTCGATCGTGCAGATGATCCTTCCGGTGCTGACGCTCCGCTATGTCGTCGCCATTCCCCTGCCCCGGCGCGATGCGATGGCGTTCAATGTGTTCGTGCTGTCAACACTGCTGATGCTCGGCTTTTCGATCGTCGTCGGTATCGGCTTGGCCCTGTTCGGTCCCGACCTGCTGCGCCTCGCTTCCGCCGAGAAACTGGCGTCCTGGTGGTGGCTGATTCTCGTCGGTGTGCTGACGGCGGGTTTTGCCGAGATCATCGGCAGCTGGGCGACCCGTCACCGTGAATACAAGCTGATGGCGCGCAACAGCGTCACAGTGACCGTGCTGGGGGAGAGCATCAAGATCATCTTCGGCCTGCTCGGCTGGCGCCCTTTCGGCCTTCTGGTCGGCCAGATGGCGGTGCAAAGTGGCGGCGCGATGAGCTTCACGCGCCATTTCTGGCCGCAGTTCAAGGCCAATTTCCGCAAGGTTTCGCGCAAGCGCCTGGCCTTTGTCGCCCGCTATTATTCGTCCTATCCGCTGTTCCGCCTGCCCTCGCAGTTCCTGCTGGTCTATTCGATGCAGGCCCCGCTGCTGTTCACAGCAGGGCTCTATGGCGTGGACATTTCGGGACAGCTCGGCCTCGCATTGATGACGCTGGCCCTGCCGATCAATCTGATCGGACAGGCGATGGGCAAGGCCTACTACGCAGAAGTCGCCAAGATTGGCCGCAAGAACCCGGCCGAGATCATGCGCCTCACCAAGCACAGTCAGCTGCGGCTGTTGCTGGGCGGCCTCGTTCCGACGCTGGTGCTGATGTTCCTCGGTCCACAACTCTTCGCCTTTGCGTTTGGCGAAAAATGGCGCGTGGCGGGAGAATTCGCAGCGACGCTCTCAAGCTATACGCTGCTGCAGTTCACGTCAGCGCCGCTGATCCAATTGCTCAATATCTTCAATCGCCAGTCCGTATTCCTGATCCTCAACATCATCCGAACGATCGCGGTTTCACTGCTCTTCCATTTCTGCGTCTCGCTGAAGTTGACCGCGCCGGAATATGTATTCGCCTATAGCATGATCATGACCGTCTTCTATGTCGGCGTGACCGGCTACATCTTCTGGCTGACAATCAATGCAAGCCGCACGCCCGTTGCCACGAGGTCTCCGTGAACCCGCTCCGAATGATCGGGAAGCTTCTCCTCGCCGATAACACGACGCGGCTGCGCTGGTATATTCGGCTGATGCTCAAGCTCCGTGGGTCGGGCCATCCTCAATTGGCGAGGGTCGTGGCCTTCCGCATCCAGAATCGTTTCGGCGTCTACATCTCTCCAATGGCCGTGATTGCGCCCTCTGTCAGCTTTCCTCATCCGACGGGTATCGTCATCGGCGATGGCGTTATCATCGGCGAGCGGGCGAAGATCTATCAAAATGTGACGCTCGGCGGAGCGAGGGTTGGCGATCAGAAGGCCAACAATTACCCGACCATCGGACAAGACACCGTCCTGTTTGCCGGCGTCGTCGTGGTCGGCAAGGTCACTGTCGGCGCCAACTGCATCGTTGGCGCCAACGCCGTCGTTCTCTCGGATGTCCCCGATGGCGCCGTAGCGGTGGGGTCGCCCGCCCGCATCGTGCGCCGCCGCGAAATCGAAACCGTTGCGCAGGCGAGCAGTGCGCTGTGAGCCCGATGACAGCAACCCCTCAAGTTCCTGCGGCGATGATCGGGAGAGTGCCACGGCCGTGACTCTGACGAAGGACAAAACGGTCAATTGGATCGACGCGCTGGAAGAGACCTTCCCCGGCGTGATTTCGCGCGACGTTTCGCTCGCCACGATCAGCCGTTGGCGTATCGGCGGGAACGCCGATGCGGTCGCGCGTCCACACGATCTCGATGAACTCGCGCGCATGCGGCGGTATCTCCATGAGAACGGCGTTCCGCATGTCGTGATCGGGGCGACCACCAATCTCCTCTTCGCCGATGAGGGACTTCGTGTCCTGGCCTTGCAGATCGGCAGGGAATTCGCCCGTATCGACCTGCGGGACAATGAAATGGTGTGCGGAGCAGGCGCCTGGGTGCCCGGGGTGGCTCGCCAGGCCATGCTCGCGGGCCTGACGGGCATAGAGCACACCTGCGGCATTCCCGGCACGGTCGGCGGGCTCGTCTGCATGAATGGCGGCAGCCAACGGCGCGGGATTGGCGAGGCCATCGTCGAGGTCGTCTCGGTCGACGAGCGGGGCCGCCTGATCCGCCGCAGCCGGGAGGAATGCGGCTTCGCCTATCGTCGGTCTATCTTCCAGACCAATGGCGAGATCGTAGCTGAAACGACGTTGACGCTCGATCGATCCCGCCCAAAGGGCGACATCCGGCGCGCGATGATCGGGATCCTGTCGGACCGACGCCGCAAGTTTCCTCAGAAACTCCCAAACTGTGGGTCGGTATTTGTGAGCAACCCGGCAATGTACGCCGAGGTCGGCCCGCCTGGCGCGGTCATCGAACGCCTCGGCTTCAAGGGCCGGAAAATCGGCGGCGCCCAGGTATCACCGCAGCACGCGAACTTCATCGTCAACAACGGTTCGGCCAGGGCGCAGGACGTCCAGACGCTGATCGGCGAGATCAAGGCCGCCGTGTTGGCGGCAACGGGCTATGACATGGAGGTCGAGGCCAGGTTTGTCCGTCCGGACGGGATCTTGTTGCCAGCCGACCGTATACAGTGATGATCGAGAAAGTCCGATGAGCCCCCTCGCCCAACAAGCGCCTGCCGCGCCGAAGGTATCCGTCGCCTGCGCTTGGTATAACCGCGCAGATTATATTCAAGATACTATCGACAGCCTCCTCGCCCAGAATTTTGACAGCTTCGAAGTCGTCGTCGTCAACGATGGCAGCTCGGACGTGCGGGTTGCAGAAATCCTGGATGGGTATGACGATCCGCGTCTCCGCGTCATCCACCAGGGTAACCAAGGCTTCACAAGAGCCATAGCCCGGGCTGTCAGCGAGGCGCGTGGTGCGTTCATCGCCGTGCAGGGCTCAGGCGATCTTTCGCTTCCCGGCCGCCTCGCCAAGCAGGCAGCCCATCTCGATGCGCATCCGGACCAGATCGGCGTCGCCAGCTTCCGCGAGAATGTCGTCATTGGCGGCGATCGTGACGGTCAGCGCACAATCGGACGACCGGAAAAGTCTGTGATCGACCGGAATACGCTGCTCGATCATATCGGCAGTCCGCTGAACCATGGTGAAGTTATGTTTCGGCGCGACGTCTATCAGGTTGCCGGTGGCTATCGTCCCGTATTTCATCTGGCCCAGGACATGGATCTTTGGCTGCGGATGACGCGATTTGGTGTATTTGGAGTTGTCGAAGAGGTTCTGTACCAGCGGCGCGTGTTCGACGATGGCGTCAAGGGCCGCGTCGACAAGACCCTCGCTCAGACCAAGTATTCGCAGATGGCCAAGTCGTGTGCGCGGGAGTTTGACCGGAACGGGGCGGATATCGTCGATCTTTTCGGTCTCGAAGCCCCGCTCTTTCGTGGCGCGGATGCCCTCGCCGCAAAAGCGACAGCCAAAGCGGCGCTCAAATATCTGCGCAATGGCCTGCCAGACGAGGCGCGTGTTCTGGCCGCACTCGCTTGGCGAGAGAGACCGGGCCCGCTCCCGGCTCTAGCCATGCTGCTGTCGGCGACGCACGGGATGCCCGGATCGGCTTGGCTGGTCGGCTTGCTGCCGATCCAGGACGACAGCGAGACACGTCCACTGCTTCCCAAAGCCAGCAAACCAGCACAACGCCAATCGGCTGACATCGCATGAGGCCGGAAGTCCCGGCTGATCGCCGGCGCATCCTGATGCTCATGTCGGGTACCGAGGGCTATGGTGTTCGCCGCGTCTGGGAAGGCCTGATCCGCGGTTTCGCCGAGCGGGGCTGCACCATCACCATAGCGCTCCTCGACCAAACCGTTGCCGAGACCTGGCGCAGGGAGGCGCCGGCGGCTGCGATCTTTGCAGCGCCCAAGCAATTCCGGGCGGAGTTCAAGAGCGGAGGTCTGGCCAAGCTGGGGGGGCTCGTGCGGCGCAGCGTCCAGCAGGTAAAGCTGTCGAGCTGGCTGAGGGGGATCATACGACGCCAGAATATCGGGAGCGTCATCGTCCAGAGCCCGCTCGATGTCACTCTCGCAGGACTCGGCGCGCTTAATACCGGCGCGCGTGTATTCTGGATGATGCCAAATGCGATCAGCGACGGATATCCCCTCGATTTGAACCGCAGGATCTACCGCCTGGCCTTTCATCGGCTGGGCGTCATGCCGCTCGCGAACTCCGCCTATACGGACGCGACGCTCGGCGATGGCGACTTTCCCCGTCGTGTCGTTCACCTCGGCACCAATCTCGATCAGTTCCGGCCGGATGCCCAGACTTCGATCAGGAGAGCGGATCTGGGGATTCCGGAGCAGGCGCCGCTTCTCGGCCTCTTTGCGCGGCTACTGCCCGAGAAGGGCCAGAGCATCTTGATAGAGGCCTTGGCAGAAGCCGATCCCACTATTCATGTCATGATCTGCGGTGGGCCGCTCGAAAGCGAATATGCGCGCGCTATGATCGCCCGCGCTGGAGAACTCAGCCTGACTGGCCGGATCCACTGGCTCGGACCGAAGGCCGACATCGTGCCTTACTATGCGTTGGCTGATGTCGTGCTCAATACGCGGGTGGACCCTGAGCCCTTCGGAATGTCGATCATCGAGAGCATGGCTATGCAGCGACCCGTGCTTGCACATCGCGCTGGGGGTCCTCAGGAAACGATTATAGATGGCACGACCGGATGGCTGGTCGACGCTCCGACGAAACAGGCGTTCGCAGCAGGCTTGGCCCGCATGATGGCGGATCGTTATCGTTGGCCGGAAATGGGTCGGGCTGCCAGAGCCCATGTGGAGACCCACTTCTCGGAGGGGGCTATGCTCGACCGGCTCGAAAACGCGATGGGCCTATCTGCCTCGACCAAGCCGTAGACTGACATTTATCAAGCGACGACCTCGCGGGGCATGTCGCGCTTCGTGATGACGTCAACCCCATCGAGAATTCCCGTTGCGGCGACCGCAGGGGTAAAGCCCGCCATATGGCCGATGCAGGCGCGTGCGGTGGCCTCTGGATCGGCGAAGGTACTCACCGCCAGCAACATCCGGTCCGCGAGCGCGGCGGTGTCGCCCCATGGATGGGCGAAGCCCGTCACGCCGTCGACAACCAATTCGGGCACACAGCCGCAGCGTTCAGACACGACAACCGGGCACCCAAAGGAAAGAGCCTCGTTGACGACCAGCCCCCAAGGCTCGCTCAGGCTCGGCAGCACCAGTGCGGTTGCCTTTTGATATTCCTCGGTGAGGTCTTGATCAAACTTGGAGCCGGCAAATTCGACCATTTCGGCGATGCCGAGCCGCTCCGCCTCCGCGCGGAGCGCGCTCTCTTCAGGGCCCTTCCCCACGATTGCCAGCCTGGCTTTCGGGAGCGTCTTGCACGAGATGGCGAACGCCTTGAGCAAGGTGTCTAGGCTCTTTTCAGCCGCGAGACGGCCGACATAGAGAAACCGCGGCACCTCGGCCTTCGCCATTGCGGCGACGCGGGCGTTGAGCGCCCCTTCAGGCGTGTAGTCGCGCGGCAGCGCGGCGGCCTGGCGGCGCTGGAAGATCCGCTCCTTCGGAACGCCGTGATAGATCAGATATTCCCGGCTGCGCTCGCCATAGCAGAACACCCCACTGCACATCGAAAAGAACAGCCGTTTTGCGGCACTCTTCAGGCCGGACTGAGGGTTATCGTTCAAGGTCGAATCGCAGAAGACAGCGAACCTTTTGCCGCGCAGCTTCAGCGTCAGGGCCTGCAGCCAATATTCCGGCCGCTCGAACCCGGCAAGGATCACCAGGTCCGCATGCGACTTGAAGGTCATGCTGATCAGCTTGCGGAAGAGCTCGACGCGCGGCACGGCCGCATAGTTGCCTTGGAAAAGCACGTCGTAGTCGTAATCGTGCCAAGCCCTGTCTACGGGCGACAGCACCGCCCGATCGGCCGCCGTCTCGGCGATCTGATGGACGAACACGTCGATGTCACGGGCGGCGGACAGGCGATGAAGCGCTGAAAACACGCCGGCCTTGTAGCGGGACCACAAGAGATTGTGCCAGATGACGAGCTTCATAGCGTCCTGTTCTGCATTGAGATATCGGGCCTGGGCTAAGCCTTTCGGTGCACTGGCACGATTCTGAACAACTCATCGGCCAAGCCGGCAGCCGAAGTCACCCCATGCTTTGCAGAATGCCCGGCTGAAGGCAATACCGCGATGCAATAAGTTGCGTCACCAAATGTTGCACCGCAAGCAAGGCTCGACCGCGATGGCCCCAGCATGGCATAAAGCGTTGGAAAGCACGCCCTCGATGGCATGATCTGGAGTCGGGACATACCGAATCCAGGCATAAAATGACCCTCGTATGGACGACCTTTTGAGCCCCCTTGGCGCGATGCCGGGGGCTTGCCGAGGGCGCGCCTCTGCCGAAACGGCATCGTATTTGCTGCGCTGCGGGATCGGTCTTAACATCCGATACAGACGCATGAAGAGAGTAGGCCGATGACCGAGAAGATTATGGCGGAGACCTCCCCCGACGCCGCCGCCATCGACCCGCTGACACATCGTTATCAGGACCTCTCCCGCTTTCGCCTTGAAGCAGGCTTCCGCGGGCGCTCCGCCTTGGTCACCCAGCTCTGGTGGCTGGTCCAGGCGCTGCTCTTCAACCCTTCTCCGCAATTTCTTTACGGCTGGCGCCGCCTCCTTCTTCGCGTCTTCGGCGCAAAAATCGGTGATCGGGTTCTGATCCGCCCCTCGGTCCGCGTCACCTATCCATGGCGACTTGAGATCGGCGATAGCTCTTGGATCGGCGACAATGTTGAGCTCTATACCCTCGGCCGCATTACGATCGGAGCCGATGCCGTCGTTTCGCAACGGAGCTATCTGTGCACAGGCTGGCACGACCGAGCCGACCCGAGCTTCGCCATGCGCACTGCGCCGGTCGTCGTTCAGGATCAGGCGTGGGTGGCGGCAGACGTCTTTGTCGCTCCCGGCGTCACCATCGGCCGCGGCGCGGTGGTGGGGGTCCGATCATTGGTTCTGAAGGACATCCCGCCCGGAATGGAAGCCAACGGCAATCCGGCGAAAATCCGAGGACCGCGACCGACGACCGCCTGAGTCAGCAGGCCGATAGGCAAAGACAAGTTGCTCACAGCGGCTCGATGGACAGGATGGACCTGTATGGCTCCGCTCCGCGGCAATCGGGCAACCAGCCCCGCGTGGTGATCGGAGCCTCGCACTTACGACTTTCCACCGTGAAGCTCGCCCGCGCCTTGAACATGCGACAGGCTGACTTGTCCTGACCACGGATTGGGGCTCCGATGCCCAATCAGGTCACGCATGTTGAATTAGAGCCCAACTCCGAAGCAACCTCGCCGCTCCGGGCTTCACTCCCCTGCTGCAGCTGAATCTCTTCAGATACGACGGCGTGGTAACGATGCGCCGCGGTGAGCCGCCGACAGAGGCCCAGCGGGCAGAGGCCTGGTCGGCAAGGGAACATCGCGCCGCACAAGCGCGCGCTGAAGCCCTGGATCGAGCGTTGCCTGTTGTGGCTCGGCGGTCTTGCGCCCTCGATAGTACAAAAGCGCCCCTACTCCGACGATATCGGCAATCCACAACGGCTTGAGGCCATTGCGCAGCGGATAGGCAAAGAGCTGAATCAGACCGAGGAGGATTAGAAATCCGCAAGCGAGCCCTATATATTGATTTCTCTTGAGTACATTCTTGTAAATTCTGATGGATATCCAAAAGAACAGAACGAATGCCAACAGAAAGACAATTCCAAAATTATAGAGTTCCACATAGCCAGAATACGGCACATAACGGGTTATGCGCACCTGGCTGACCCGGCTGATGCTCTGGAAATTATCAATGACGGAGGGCAGAGGAGAAAAACTGAGAATCTTGTAAAGCAGCGGGTAGACGGGTTCGCCGACCAGGCTCTCGGCCACGACGAAGATGCCCTCAGTCAAGTTGAGCATCAGCGACGACGCCGTATCGAGCAGGTCACTCCCGACCGCCCTCACAAAAGCATCAAAGATCGTACTGATCCCATGGGTGCCGGAACCGCGGCCGGCTAGCGCAGACGTCAATGAAAAGACCGCCAGCACCGCGCTCAGTGAACGCAGAAAGAGATGTGTCCTCCGTCCGACGACCGAAAGCACGACGAAGAACGCAACGGGCGGCAGCAGCGCAACTCTTTGGTGGGCACCAATATAATAAAACGTCCCCATTAAAGCGACTACGCCGAAGAATATCCCCCACGCCGTTCTTGACAGCGAGATATTGATAGCCGCGAGGACTGCCGCAAGGATAGCGGCGAACGGCATCAGACTGAGGAGAAAACCTACCCCCGAGACCGTTACCACATCGTTCGGCCGGGTCATCAGGAGATAAACCGAATTTGACCAGACGATCGACCAGTCGAGAATTAATACCATGATGAATACATAGATCACCATGAAAACGCCGAAACCAAAATTCACCGCAGGAAGCAGCCGATCGATCTGTCGAACGTCGATTTGCTGCGCCGCGAATTTGGTCGATTGATGTGTCCGCATGTCCTTGGCGAATATGGCCATTACTGCAGACGAGATCGCAAAATATACAGAAATAACAGGCATAAAGTAAGTTATATATCCACCGCGCGTATAATATTGCAGAAATGGATATTCAAGGATCTCCCACTTCACAGCGATCAAAGAGATCTGCGCAACGAACAGATAGACTACCGCGAGCGTCGGGAAGGGTGCGAATCCAAAGCGAGACACAGAGAGCGAGATGTACGCGATCTGGATCGCGAGCAGCACCATGACGACGGCTGTTTCCAAGACATCTTCCTGTCGCGTTGGGCGTCCAGCTGGCTGCCGGACTTGGCGCTTATTTTCGCATGGGCGGCTAGCCGTTGAAACCCTTCGATCAACGTGAACCGACTTGATATCCATCCCGATCGGACGTCGGCACGCCGGTCTTGATCCGCAATGCGCCCTGCCCATCCACCCATAAATGGTGATCGCCAAGCACCAGGTGGCCTCCGTCCCAACCCCCGGAGCCAAGCGTGCGGACATTGTCGGAGGCCACTGGCGCGTTACCGTGATAGATGCGGGCAAGCGATATAGCGCAAGCGGGAGACAGGCCATTAGGCCGGACGACCACGCGCCAGCCTGCCGCGCTACCCGACTCCGGAAAGACAAAAGGAATTCGCATCCGGCGCCATTCCGTGTCGACGCGGATCCTTCGGCGCAGCGCCAGGACGCGGGTGTCGCGATGAACGATCGAGACGGTAAAGATCGAGGGTGCGCTGTTGTCCATCGATCTGACGTCGAGATCGAGCCAACTGGCGCGGCCACTCATGACCGAATCAAGTTCTTCGTCGAGCACGGGTTTGGGTCTGCCCCCGACTGGAACGGAGTCGCCAGCAGTGCCTTCGCTTGCCGCGCTACCCGTCGCGGCTGACAATTCGACGAAGTGATCTCGTCCGCGATCGATGCTCAGCAAAGGTATGAAACCGAAATCATCACTGCTTGATGGATGCAAAAGAGCCGACCTCGCACCGGGCATCATCGACATCGGATCGAGCGTAACGCCAACGGCGCGGTTCGAAATATCACGCGAGAACGGGATCGAGAACGAACCGAGGTCGACAGTCCACTTCGGGTCGGAGGGACCGGTCAGCCCGCTGTACCCCGGTGGCGAGACGAACTCGCAAAGATAGGTGTGAATGCCGCCGCCGAAATAATTGCGCGTGCACTCAAGCGCGTTCACCAAGGGTGTGAAGCTCTTGATGACCGGCGACGTCATCTTGGACACACCGTCGAAGCGGTTCTCTCGAAGGACGATACCGCGGGCAAACGCTTTCTTGTCGATCCAAGCCTCGGCCGGTTTGCGAGCGGGACGATCCGCGTTGCCGTCGATGTCAGGGGCGATAAGGATCCTGGGCTGGTCGGGCGAGAGATTCTCGTTTCCGAATTTGTTCTGCGCGATCACGATGCCCGCGCCCGAGTTCACATCCATGACACTCGGCACGATCCAGATATCGGCGGCCCGGATGTGCTTCCTGAACGCCAGGAAATCGTTCTTCATGATGTTGACCGAGCCACCCAGCCGAGGGCCGAGCTTCAGGTGGTAGGCATTGAGCAGGAAGGAGCAATCCTCGATCGTGACTGAATCGAGATACCCGCCCCAGGCGATTCCAATCGTGCCGCCGGCGACCGATCCAAAGAAGAAGCAGGTTCGAACCTTGAGATAAGGATGGTCGGTCGCGTTGTTCCCGATTGCACAGACCGAGTAGTCGGCGAAATTGCAATCCTCGAAAACGTGCGAGCCGGTAACGTTCTGGCCGCTGTTGGTATACGTGACGGCGCCCCGTCCGCCGACGAAATTGAGATTGGAGACGCGGGAATTCAGGATGACGCCGCTCGCCGTCAGGAAGTAGATATCGCCGTCGATCTGGATCGTTGAGGATCCAGGGCTGCCTGACAGAACAACATTGCCGCCGTTCTGGACCAGGCCTGCCCCCGAATAGCGGTAGCGGCCTGGCGGGAAGAACAGGGGCATCCCCGTCTCGATGAGATTGATGATGCCCTTGGCCGCCGGATACCGCGTTTGGGTACAGTAGGCATGGGCCGCCTCGATCGCTCCAGTATCATCCGCAACGCCGTCGCCCACAGCTCCGAACATACGGACATTCGGCTCGAGTTCGGAAACCCGCCAGCGGGCGCCATCAGCGGAGACCAGGTGGCCTTCGGTCTCCGCTCGGACATAACGGGCCGCTCCGCCATCCGCCGGACGATGATAGCCGGCGGTCTGGAACCAGGCGAGGTCGGGAGGCAGATTGATAGACTTCAGCGAGGCTGCCGTATCGATGACGGGCATGCTGCGGACATTCCCGCCCTCATCCAGCCCGACTAGAGCGGCCAGCGTGGCAGTCGGCTTGTCGGACAGCTTTGCCATATCAGGTGTTGCCTTTCGGGATTGTGAAGGCTCGCCAGCGGAGCCGGATGTCCAGCGCTAGCAGATCAACCATCGATATCGTCAAAGGGCACGCCGTGCTCGTCCGTGAGGACCATGCCATGTTCATCGACGAGAAAGTCTGATCCCAACATGGCGGCCGAGACGGGCCCCGGCGTTAATCCAGAGAGGACCGAAAGAGCAGCTATGCCGATGCCGGCCAAGGCTGCGCGGCGGGTCGGACCGAGGCTCTCGACTTCATGGCCTGCTGGACCGATCACGCGTGGGTCCTTTCCAGTCATGTCGCTCCTTCGGAACCGTCGCCCGCCCGCTTGGGCCAGAAACCCGCCCGGGCATTCTCTCCTGAGATCCCCAGAAAGGCGGCAATTCTGAGACTTTGCCCGCTCCAAGGCGCGGCATATTCGTGGTCAGTCCGTATTGCATACCGCGGGAAGCCGTCTCGCCAACAAGACAGATTTCTCGGCGGCGGGGCGCCCGAAGACCCATCCGCTCGCCGAGTCTTTGCCCGCCTGCCCGGCTACTCCGCAGCGGCCTCGAGAACTTCACCGTGATCATCGGCGCCGCGGCCGACAGAAGTGTAGCTGAAGCCGTGCCGCGCCATGTCCTCGCGACTATAGACATTGCGTAGGTCGACCATCACCGGAGCGGTCATCGCCTCCTTCAGGCGTCCGAAATCCAGAGCCCGGAATTGATCCCACTCGGTGATCAGCACGAGTGCATCCGCACCCGCCGCCGCCTCGTAGGGGCTTGCCGCATAGGAAACTCGCTCGTCGAGCAGCGGCTTCGCCGCCTCCATTCCAACCGGGTCATGCGCAACGATCCTTGCGCCCGCATCCTGCAGGGCCTGGATGATCGACAGCGACGGCGCCTCGCGCATGTCGTCCGTACGCGGCTTGAAGGTCAGCCCGAGAACCGCGATCACCTTGCCACGGACGTCACCGCCGCAGGCCTGGACAACCTTGCGCGCCATCGCCCGCTTGCGCTGGTCGTTGATCGCGACCGTCGTCTCGATTAGCCGGATGGCACTTCCGTGGTCCTGCGCCGTCTTGACCAGCGCCAGCGTATCCTTCGGGAAGCAGGAGCCGCCATAGCCGGGCCCCGCATGCAGGAATTTCGAGCCGATCCGGTTGTCCAGCCCGATGCCACGCGACACGGCCTGCACATCCGCCCCTACCTGCTCGCAGAGATCCGCGATCTCGTTGATGAAGGTAATCTTCATCGCCAGGAACGCGTTCGCCGCATATTTGATCAGTTCCGAGGAACGGCGCGAGGTGAAGACGATCGGCGAGTAGTTGAGATAGAGCGGACGGTAAACCTCGACCATCGGCTCGCGCGCCCGCTCGTCCTCGATCCCGACCACGATCCGATCCGGCTTCTTGAAGTCGGCGATCGCCGCGCCCTCGCGGAGGAATTCAGGATTTGAAACAACCGCGACATCCGCCTCGGGATTGGTCTCGCGAATGATCCGCTCGACCTCGTCGCCTGTCCCGACTGGAACTGTCGACTTCGTCACGACAACGGTGAAACCCTTCATCGCCAGCGCGATCTCGCGCGCCGCCGCGTATACATACGACAGGTCCGCATGTCCGTCGCCGCGACGCGACGGCGTGCCGACAGCAATGAAGACCATGTCCGCATCTGCAACCGGCTCGACGAGATCCGTCGTGAACGAAAGGCGTCCAGCCGCGACGTTCTCCGCTACAATCCCGTCGAGACCCGGCTCGTAAATCGGAATTTCGCCCCGCTTCAAAGCCTCGATCTTGCCGGCAGCCTTGTCGATGCAAACGACGCTATGCCCGAAATCGGCAAAGCAAGCCCCCGAAACCAGCCCGACATATCCGGACCCGATCATCGCTATCTTCACGACCGTTCAACCTCTCTTCACATCCGGGATCGCCGTGAGCCCGACTGCGCGGCTCGACGGCATGCCGTATTTGGCCCCGATCGCATTCAGCCTAATTTTGATCGGAAACAGTGCAATGCACAAGAGCATACCGCATCGCAAAAATAAACGCCCGTTCGTCTGCTCATCGATTGAGGCGCCGACGCTAGAGTAAAGGGTAGGCGATCTCAAGTCCGCCAAACCGCTAGGTCCGCCTCGTCAAAATAGCGAAAGCGCAAGCCCAGGCGGCAAGAGCCGAGAGCAAACAGCCCGCCGAAACGCACAGGATCGTCAGCCGCTGCGTCTGGTTCGGACAACCAGCGCATGATGCGGATAAGCCAGACCGAACAATCGGACGAAATAGTTTGCTCAGCGCGCATTTTGGCGATCAGGATCGATTTGATTGCAGAATTTTCAAAGAGACCGCTAACGCTCCGACGGGTTTCGCTCGAAAGACAAGAACAGGTTCGCGCAACCTATCATCATGATCTAAAGCCAATTATACGGCATTAAATCAACGAGCGATAAGTCTTGAGCCATTCTTCAGCGATCGCCCTCGGCGAGTAGCTTTCATCAGCAAGATGTTTGGCATTCGAGGACATTTTTCGCCAAGCTGGTTCATCAAGGGCGATCGCCTTGCGCAGGGCAGATGCGATCTCGTCGGGCGACCAACCGCTGGGTATTGCGCTGCCAGTGGCAAATCCAATCGGCAGATTGCATTCGTTGGACATGATGGTGGGCACGGATGCCGCCCACGCCTCGATGATTGCCATGGGCAGGCCTTCGCTGAAGGATGGCAGGACCAGAAAACGGGCGCTCTGCAGGAATTCTTCCTTCGCCTCTCCGAAGAGCGGCCCCACGAAATCGATCGAAGGGTCAGCGGCATCAGCAATATCGGCTCGGAGACTCGCCACGTGGTCGTCGTCGCCCCAGCCCGCGATTTTGAGGACGAAGTTCTCGATACCAGGCTCCCCGCGCAGGGCGGACCAGGCCTTTACGAGCCCGCCGACATTCTTCTTGGGATGAATGCGGCCGAGATAGATGAACGCCTTCCGCGCTGCTGTCGGCTGGGCGTCACCCTCGGGCGACTTGACGCTGTTGGCGATCACCTTGATGTCGGCGCGAGGCGCGGCTTTGGCAATGTCGAGACGCTCGGCCTCGGTCAGCGCATGGAAGAGACGAGCTCGTTTCCAGCTCTTGTTTTCATAGACCGCCTTCGCCACCGCCTTCTTTGCTCGACCGCGCGACAGGATCCAGGGATCCAGCATGCCATGAGGCGAAATCACATAGGGTCGGCCCGAAGCGGAAGCCCAGCGCTCGCCAGCCATCGAAGGATACATCCAGATGCCATGGAGATGCAGGAGGTCGAGACGCTCACGGCGAAGAGCGCCCAGCATCGCGGGGGCATAGCCAAATATCGTCGGCCCTTTTATCGGCGAGGTGACAACCTTGATCCCTTGCAGACGCCACGCATCCTCGGCTGTGAACTCGTCCTCAAGGCCAAAGACGACAGGTTCGATTTCGCCTGTCGCCAGCATCGCCTTTGCGTGGTGCAGCACGGCCTCATAGACACCACCGCCGGCCCGCGATACCCGCGCGGTCAGAAGTCCGAGGCGTATTTTCGAAGTCATGCCTTAGTCTCTGTGATCAGCGCCGGCGCACGTCTCGTGTGGCGCGAAACGGCCAGTCGCTCTGCATTTCTAACCGGCCTTCGAGACGATCGCCTCGCACCGACGGCTTGCTCCGCACCATCGACGTTGCACCGCAACATACTAGCATTGACCAGGCCCTGGAACGCAAGCGCCCGGCACTGAACAATGCGACGTGGAGGAGAGAACGCGCGACTGACGCTCGGCGCTGCCCGCCTGGACCGCTCGGTGTCAGATGGCGGTCCGGAGCGTCGCCGCATAGTCGGCACGCAGCCGATCCTGCTTCGCCCGGACCATGCCGGGGATCAGGAAGATATCGACGAGGATCCAGACAAGGCCGACGAGAATGAAATAGCTGAGGATCTGCAGGACGGCACTGGCCGGCCGGCCGAGATAGAACCGATGCGCCGACACGAACCACAGAAAGAACCAGAAGAGATATGCGACGACGATATTGGGCCCGTTATTCGCGACGCGCGCCTCGATCAGCAGCTGCTGCTCGGTCGAGGGGCTCATAGCTCCACGACCTTGCCAGCCTGAAGCGTGATGCGGCGGTCCATGCGCTCGGCGAGTTCCATGTTGTGCGTGACGATCAGCGCCGCGAGACCCGAGGCCCGCACAAGCGCGGAGAGCGCGTCGAACACATAATGGGCGGTCGTCGGGTCGAGATTGCCGGTCGGCTCGTCGGCCAGCAGAAGCCGCGGCGCATTGGCGACGGCGCGCGCGATGGCGACGCGCTGCTGCTCGCCGCCCGAAAGCTCCGACGGCCGATGCTGCATGCGCTCGCCGAGCCGCATATAGGATAGCAACTCCTTCGCCCGCTTGGCGGCCTCGGCTTTGGAGAGGCCGCGGATGAGCTGCGGCATCATCACATTCTCGAGCGCTGTGAATTCGGGCAGGAGATGATGGAACTGATAGACGAAGCCAATCTTCATGCGACGGATCGAGGTCCGCTCGGCGTCGCTGGCAACGCTCACCGGTACCTCGTCGATCAGCACCTCGCCCTTGTCGGGCTTCTCGAGCAGCCCCGCGATATGCAGCAGCGTCGACTTGCCGGCTCCCGACGGGGCGGCCAGCGCGACCAGTTCTCCCGGCGCGACAGTGAGTTCGGCGCCGTCGAGAATGCTGAGCCGGCCGGTACCCTCGCGATAATGCCGCTCAATGCCTTTGAGGCGCAGGACCGGCGGCGGGGCCGAGCGACGCTCGATGCGCCGATCCGTGGTGGTCGTTGGCTGGCTCATTCGTATCGCAATGCCTCAACGGGATCGAGCCGGGCGGCGCGCCAGGCGGGATAGATGGTGGCGAGATAGGAGAGGATGAGCGCCATCAGCACGATACTGGTGACCTCGGTGCCGTCCATCTTCGCCGGCAAGCGCGAGAGGAAATAGAGTTCTGGCGAGAAGATTTCGGTCCGCGTCAGCCAGGACACGAATTGCCGGATCGATTCGACATTCCAGCAGACGATTGTACCGAGAATGACCCCGAACAACGTGCCGAAGGTGCCGATTGCCGCGCCGGTTATGAAGAAGACGCGCAGGATCGCGCCGCGCGTCGCGCCCATCGTTCGGAGAATCGCGATGTCATGCCCCTTGTCCTTCACCAGCATGGTGAGGCCGGAGATGATGTTGAGCGCAGCGACGAGGACAATCAGGGTCAGGATCATGAACATCATGTTCCGCTCGACCTCGAGGGCCGAGAAGAACGTCATGTTGCGCTCTCGCCAGTCCGTCACCAGAACTGGGCGACCCGCGGCCGTCTCGATCGCCGATCTGAGCGCGCCGGATTGCTCGGGATCATCGAGATAGATCTCGATCGCCGTCGCCTTGTCGTCCTGGTTGAAATAGAGCTGCGCCTCGGAAAAGGGCATGAACACGAAGGACGAGTCGTATTCCGACATGCCGATCTCGAAAATGGCATTGATCGGATAGGCCTTCACCCGCGGCGTCACGCCCATCGGCGTCACCGCGCCGCGCGGCGAGACCAGCGTGATCTTGTCGCCGATCGTAAGGCCAAGCGCGGTCGCGAGCCGCGTACCGATCGCGACCCCTCCGGCGGTATCGAAATTGTCGAGCGTTCCCTGCCGGATATTGGACGACATGCCCGGCAAGCTGGGTAGATCCTGAGCGCGCACGCCGCGTACCAGCGCGCCGCTCGAATTGCTAGCGCCAGAAGCGAGCACCTGCCCTTCGACGAAGGGAATCGCGGCTTTCACGCCCTTGACCATCGCGATGCGACTGGCGACATCGGCGAAATCCGTGAACGGCGTATCCGTCGGCTGCACGATCATGTGACCGTTGACGCCGAGAATCTTGCCGATCAGCTCGCCGCGAAAGCCGTTCATCACGGCCATCACGATAATCAATGTCGCGACACCGAGCATGATGCCGATGAACGAAAAGCCGGCAATGATCGAGATGAACGTTTCGCGTCGGCGGGCGCGCAAATAACGCCCCGCGAGCATCCATTCAAACGGTGAAAACGGCCTCGTGCCTGTCGGCTCCGCCATCTAAGTCCTGTCCCGAGAGGCGCGGGGATCGCGCCTTGCAGCCGACTACGGCAGGTCGCGGTCAGCCCGCGACAAGCCGATTCACCGCAGCGTCGAGTGTAAGCGTTTCACGCTCGCCCGTCGCGCGCCGTTTCAGCTCGACCTCGCCATTCGCAAGCCCCTTCGGACCGACGATCAGCTGCCAGGGCAGTCCGATCAGGTCCATGGTCGCGAACTTGACTCCGGCCCTGCCATCGACATCATCGTAAAGGACTTCGATTCCGGCATTCATGAGGCGCTGGTAGAGGCCATCGCATGCGGCGTCCGTATTGGCGTCGCCGACCTTGAGATTGATGAGGCCGACCTGGTAGGGCGCGATGCTCGAAGGCCAGATGATGCCGGCGTCGTCGTGGCTCGCCTCGATAACGGCGGCCACGAGCCGCGATACGCCGATGCCATAGGAGCCCATATGGACGTCATGGTCGGCGCCATCCGGCCCGGTCACCTTGGCGCCGAGCGGCGTCGAGTATTTGGTGCCGAAATAGAAGACCTGGCCGACCTCGATACCGCGCGCCTCAAGCCGACGCTCTTCCGGAATCGCCTCGAACGCCGCCTTGTCGTGCATCTCCTCGGTCGCCGCATATTTGGTCGTCCATGCGGACACGATCGGCGTCAGGTCGCCCGAAAAATCCGTATCGGCGCCGGGAATGGGCGAATCGAGCGCTTCCTTGTCGAGAAACACCGCGCTTTCGCCCGTGGCGGCCAGCACGATGAACTCGTGGGTCGCGTCGCCGCCAATCGGCCCCGAATCGGCGCGCATGGGGATCGCCTTGACGCCGAGCCGGTCGAAGGTACGCAGATAGGCGACGAACATGCGGTTATAGGCGCGCCGCGCCGACGGCTCGTCGATGTCGAAGGAATAGGCATCCTTCATCAGGAATTCGCGGCCGCGCATCACGCCGAAGCGGGGGCGGACCTCGTCGCGAAACTTCCACTGGATGTGGTAGAGATTGAGCGGCAATTCCTTGTAGGAGCGCACATAGCTGCGGAAGATGTCGGTGATCATCTCCTCATTGGTCGGCCCATAGAGCATCTCGCGCTCGTGCCGGTCCTTGATGCGCAGCATCTCCTTGCCATAGTCGTCGTAGCGTCCGCTTTCCCGCCAAAGGTCCGCCGACTGCAGCGTCGGCATCAACACCTCGATCGCGCCGGCTCGGTTCTGCTCTTCCCGCACGATGCGCTCGATATTGGCGAGCACGCGTTTTCCGAGCGGCAGCCAGGAATAGATGCCTGCCGCCTGCTGGCGAATGAGACCGGCGCGCAGCATCAGCCGGTGGGAGACGATGTCCGCCTCCTTGGGGGTGTCGCGCAGCGTAGGCAGGAAGGACCGGGAAAGGCGCATCAGGAAAAGGCTCCGGGCGAGTCGAACGGGCGACATCAAGCCATAAACGGTGGCGATTACAAGGAGAACCGGCTCTGCCCGTCAGCAAAATGACCAGGAATGCAGCAGGCTCCGAGGCTTCCCGCGTTGCACTGGAATGAAGGCGCCGCACCATCCTTGAGAACCGATTGCTAAGGTCAGCCATGTTGTCGCAAAAAAAGTGGGCGACGGCTGCACAAATTGATGACAAGCCCCTCGGCATTGGATAACGTCCCGGACCATAAGAAAGGGATCGGCAAATATAAGCACGGTCCCACCAACAGGCATCGCGGTCTAAGTCTTGGGAGGAAGCTCCCCTTCTGGCGCGCCGTAAGGCTGCAGCCGCCGGGTTCGAATAATCAATTCGAATGCCCTCGGGCACAATGCCCGGCACGGAAGGGGTAGAACGCGAACTATACAAAGCAAGGCTCGCAAGAGCCTTGCTTTTTTTATTGTCCGGAGCTTGACCGATCAACTTGCACTATCCTTAAGACTTGCTTGCAAGAGTTCGCATGCGCACCGGATCGACGAGGTAACTTCTGGTTGCATCGAGCCTTTCCGTCGGCCGGCCTTGCGCCCGCGCGCCCTGACGGAGGGCGATCCGCACGCCGGTTCCATTCGAGGCAATGGTTGCTGAATATCTAGTCTTTGCAGCCTCTTCCCGCCATTCCATCCTGTTGCACGAGACCGTGCAGCTGGGAACTTCCGACACATGACGGGCAATCGCTTCCATCTCGGATGGTTCACGACCTTCGGCGTCGATGAATGGAACGATCCGTTCGCGTCCGGCGGCGAGCCCTGGGATGGCAAATTTTACGTTGAGATGGCCAAGGCCCTCGAGCGCGCCTGCTTCGACTACATCATGTTCGAAGACACGCTGATGCTGCCCGAGGCCTGGGGCGGCACGACGGAAGCCTATCTGAAGAACGCGATCATGGTGCCGAAACACGATCCGTTGCCACTGGCGGCGCTGATCTCGGCCGCCACGCAGCATCTCGGCGTCGTCACGACCATGTCGACACTCGCTTATCCGCCCTTCCTGCTGGCCCGCCTCGCCGCCACGATGGACCACATATCCGGCGGCCGGTTCGGCTGGAACATCGTGACATCAGGCGAAGATACGGCGGCCCAGAATTTCGGCCTGGAGAAGCTGCCGCCGCGCGAGCTTCGCTATGACATGGCCGACGAATACATGCAGCTCGTTGGCCAGCTCTTCGGCTCATGGGACCCCGACGCCATCGTCATGGACCGCGAGACCGACACCTATGCCGATTTCAGCAAGGTGCGGCCAATCCATTTCAAGGGGCAGTATTTTTCCTCGCGCGGACCGCTGAACACAGCGCCGATGCCGCAGGGACGCCCCGCCTATGTCCAGGCCGGCGGCTCGCCAAAGGGCCGGGCCTTCGCGGCGAAATACGCCGATTCGATCATTGCCACCGCGAACGGCATCGAGGGCATGAAGGCCTATCGTGATGACGTTCGCGCCCGCGCGGCGGCAATCGGGCGCAATCCCGACGAAATCAAGATCCTGTTCCTCGCCGCGCCGATCCTTGCGGACACGGTCGAGGAAGCGCGCGCCCGGACGGACCGGGCGGTGAACTCGCCCGAGTTCGTCGAGCGCGCCTTGGCGCTGTTCGGCTCCTTCACCGATATCGATTTCTCGATCTATGACCTCGACAAGCCATTGCCCGAGAAACTGGTCACCAATGGCGAGCAGGGTTCGCTCGACAAGTTCCAGCAATTGGGCTCCGGCAAGACGCTGCGCCAGCTCGCCATCGATGGCGGCATGTCCGGTTCGATCGAACTGATCGGCACGTCCAACACGGTGGCCGAACGGATGGGCGAGGTGATGGACGCCGTCGGCGGCGACGGCTTCCTGATCACGGCCCCGTTCCACCGCATCAACCGCCGCTACATCAATGAAGTCACGGAGGGTCTCGTCCCCGCCTTGCAGCGGCGAGGACTGGTGCGGACCGCCTATACGCAGCCGACGCTGCGCACGACGCTCAAGGAATTCTGAAAGCCGCCGCTTGCAGAGAAGCGGCCGCCTTCCCTAGACGTCACGGAAACGGAAGGTGGGCACGCCCGCAACGAACGCACGCCCCTGAAACACGGTTCCGGACAGCGGATAACGGGCCAACTGCTCGTCCGAACGGCCATCGCGCAGGCTGGTGACGAATAGCGTCTTGCCGTCAGCGCCGCCGAAGCAAGGCATGGTCGGCGACGCCGGAACATCAAAGCTCTCGATCAGCCTGCCATCCGGGGCGTAGCGGTTGAGCTTCTGCGCCGAGATGCCGGAGCTCCAGTAATTACCCTCCATATCGGTCGCGCCGCCGTCAGGCCGACCCATGGCGTCGTTCGGCTCCGCGATCCGCGTCCGCTCCGAAATCGCGCCTGTCGCCGGATCGAAACGCCAGCGATCGATCCACGGTCCGCGCGTATCGGTATGGAACATCGTCGTGCCGTCGGCGGTCCAGGCGAGCCCGTTGGAGGCCTTGATACCTTCGACCTTAGTCTCAGCGTTTCCTGAGAAATCGATCCGGTAGAGCACGGCGGCCGCAGCGCGATCGGCCGCTTCGTTGATGCCGCCCACCCAGAAGGCGCCGTCCGGACCGACCTTGCCATCGTTGAGCCGCACCGAAGGCGTGTCGGCACCGACGGAGACCAATGGCTCGCTCTTCCCCGTCGCAGGATCGAACAGCACCACACTATGCTTCAGCGCCACGACGAAACGACCGCTCTCGCAAAGCCCATAGGAAGCCACGAGCTCCGGAAAGCGCCAGATATGCTCCTCTCCGGTCTTGAGGTCGACACCGTGGATCTCGCCCTCCGGAATGTTGCAGAAGAGAATCCGGTCGTTGCGGTCATCGTAAACAGGCGTTTCAGCCAGACGGTGAAGCGTCGGGATGAGCGGGCTGAGGCTGAGTTCGTGCATGGGGGAAGCCTTTTCTGCTGTTCGGACGGGCAACTGGACGCGTCAGTCCGATGCCCTCGCGGCGAGGAGAGCGGGCTGTATCTGCGGCATCATCCATCGCGCAAGTTGTCGTGCCGCGCTGAGACTCATGTGGTGATCATCGAACAGAATGACGGACCCGTCATGCACCAGCGAACACTGGGTTTCGTTTTTGCAGAAGAGGTCTTGCGGGAATACAATCTCTTGCCCCGGCGCGAAGGCCCTGCGGAACGCATCTTCCTCGATCCCGGAATAGATGAAGTCAGGCTGGCGTCCCGAAGCCAGGGTGCTCGGCGCATCCACGCGCGCATTCGGCATCGGGCCGATAACGATTACAGTCTTCTGCAACGCGCGCAGCTTGGCCACCACATCCGCCACCCCGGCTACGATCTCAGGCGACATGTAGCGCGCGCTGACGATGACAGTGTCGATCGTCGGCGTCTTGCCGAGATAGTCGAGCAGCATGGCATTTTGCGTCGCGCATTGTGGGCGCTCGGCGCGCATCAATCCGAGCATCGGTGGGCAACTGGAATAGGTAGCTTCGATCAGGGGCAGGCCGGCCTCGGCCAGAGCATAAGCGATCTCCACGCCATGGCTGTCGCTCCAGAGCATGACATGCGGCGTCCCGTTGCCAAGCCGGCACAGCTTATCGGCCGGTCGCAGGCCACCGGATACGTGGCAGCGCCCACGATCCGGGCTGATATCGCCGCGAGAATTGTCATAGGCGACGATCTGGGGCGAGAAACGGCTCGGCCATCCATTGGTCGTGTGAATGCCATAGGCCATGACGGCCAACGCCGCAGCAACAACGCCGCTGCCGATAACGAGCGGCCTCGATCCGACCCGTCCGCGGTCGCGAAAGGGTGTCTCGATGAAGCGCCACGACACGATCGCGATCACCACAGACACGACGACGATAGCCACCCGGCCGGCGAGCGTGTCGAGAAGGAGGCTGTCGCGGGCAAATACGATCAGCGGCCAGTGCCACAGATATAGCGAAAATGAGATGAGGCCGATGAAGACCATCGGCCGAAGCGACAGCAGTCTGCCGACCAGCGTGCCGTCGCCGAACTGAAGGATGAGCATGGAACCGAGCACCGGCAGGATCGCCCGCCAGCCCGGGAACGGCATGGAATCGGTGAAAAGGAAAATAGCGACAAGGATGAGCAGCAGGCCCAATGCCGCCAACAGGTCGGAAAGCAGTCTATTGCGCAGGGAATTGAAGATACCCGTCGCCAGCAACGCGCCGCCGAGCAGCTCCCAGGCACGGGTCGGGAGCAGGTAAAAGGCCGCAGCCGGCTTCGACGGCGTCAGATAGATGCACAGCGCCAGCGATATCAGGACACCAGCGCCAAAGATCGCCGGCGCTTGGCGACGGCAAAATCGATACACCAGGAAGATTACTACCGGCGCGAAGATGTAGAACTGTTCCTCGACGCCGAGAGACCAGGTGTGCAGCAGCGGCTTCGCGTCGGCTGCAGCCGAGAAATAGCCCGAACTCAGATAGAAGACGATATTGGCATAGAAGAAGAGTGCGCCGATGGCTTCTCTCGGCAGGGTCTTCAGTTCGCTCGGCAGCAGATACAGTGGCGCCGCGCAGAGAACGAACAGCAGCATGGCCAAAAAAGCCGGCGCGATGCGCCTGATACGACGCTCATAGAAGCCGGCAATGCTGAAACGGTGGCTTTCGACATCACGGATAAGGATGGCGCTGATCAGATAACCACTGATCACGAAGAAGACGTCGACACCGACGAAACCACCCGAAAACCCGGCGATTCCGGCATGGAATAGAACGACTGGAACAATCGCGACCGCTCTGAGGCCATCAATATCAGAACGGTACTTGATGGCCATCGGCACAATTCCCAAAAACAATGATTGCAAACAGCCAATACTAAACCGAACTGAACCAATAGTTTAGCAGACAGTATTGTCGGGATGTTCGCACATGCAGCATAGGCCGGTCAAGCTGACGCCTCCGACCTTACCCGTTCCGACACCGTCAGCAACCGCGCATGCGGAGCAGTTCCGGCCTCAGGCGCACGAGCGATTGACCCGCGATAACCGCGTGGCACACTATCGCCAGATGTTGAGGGTGCCCCATGAAAACCGATCCGGTTGAGCCGGGTGATCTCGCGCGATCTGTCATCAGTGTTCCGCCACTGCCGCGCTCGGCCGGCGGATCATTGTCCGTAACAGAGACTGCCCGCCTCATCGACTGGCTGATGGCTGGCGGCGTTTCGACATTCCTGTTCGGCGGCAATGCCAATCTTTACAATATGGGCGTGCGTGAGTTCAGCGCGCTGCTCGATCTCTTGGAACAGGTCACCCCTGACGAAGGCTGGACGATCCCCTCGATCGGCGCCGATTACGGCAAGGCGAGCGACCAGATCGATGTCTTGCGCGAGCGCGACTTTCCGACCGCGATGCTGCTTCCGGCCAGCACCGCGACGACGCCAACCGGTGTCGCGACAGGGCTGCGCCGTCTCGCCGACCGCTATGGGCGGCCGCTCATCGCCTATGTCCGGGCCGAGTGCTATCTCGCACCGCGCGATCTCGCCGCACTCATCGAGGATGGCGCCGTCTGGGCGTTGAAATACGCGGTCGTCCACGCCGATCCGGCCGTCGATGCGACGCTCGCCGCCATGCTCGACGCTGTCGGCTCGGCCGAACGGATCGTCAGCGGCATCGGCGAACGGCCGGTGATCGCCCATCTCGAGGGATTCGGCCTTGCCGGCTTCACCTCTGGATCGGTGTGCATCGCCCCTCACCTCTCAACGGCGATCCTGCATGCCCTGAAAGGCGGCGACAGCCGCGCCGCGGCCGAGCTTCGGGCGCATTTCCTGCCGCTCGAGGATCTGCGCGATGCCTATTCGCCGATCCGCGTGCTGCACGAGGCCGTGCGCCTCGCCGACATCGCAGAAACCGGACCGCTGGCGCCGTTTCTCGCCAATATCGACGACGCCTCGACCCTCGCCGAGATCGAAACGGCTGCAAGACACCTCCGCGCCACCAGCCGGCGAGAAAACGGCTGATAGACGCGGCCATCCATTGCAGCGCACAAAGTTTATCCAAGCTCATCTTGCAGATGCACAGAGAAAAAACGGCGCCGCAATAGAAACGGCCGCCGGACGCCGAGTTGATCATACGAATAACGCTTTCGAATACCCGGCTGAACCGGGAACGACCGTTGCGACATTTCAAACCCTTGAATATGCTGCGCCGTCTTGGACGGGGAGGAAACGTCCGGGAATCTTTCGGGAGGGAAAGAATGACCAAGCTCATGAAGACGCTCGCGCTCGGCGCGGCCGTCTCGCTCGTTGGCACCTATGCCTATGCCCAGTCCGGCTCGTTGGACAAGGCCGTGGGCGGCTACAGCTTCCAGGACGCCGCCAAGGAAGCTCCAACCACCAAGAACTTTCATTCGAAGGACGGCAAGCTGACCTTCGCGATCATCACCCATACCGCCGGCAACGGCTTCTTTGACCCGACCTATGTCGGCGCTCAGGTGGCCGCCGATGCCTTCGGCATCAATCTCATCAAGCTCGGATCGGAAGCGCCGGTCGACGATATCCCGCGCGAGATCGAGATCCTCAATCAGGTGATCAATGATCCGACGATCGACGGCCTGATCATGACGACGCCGCAGTCGGGTGCCTATGACGACATCGTCAAGAAGGCCTTCGCCAACGGCATCCCCGTCGCGACCACCAATTCGTTCGATCCGAAGATCCTGAACCGCTCGCAGATCAGCCATACCGGCCAGCTCTCGTCGGCGGCATCGATCGGCGGCGAAGCGCTCGCCAAATGCGTGCTCGACAGCGGCGCCAAGGGCGGCTCGATCATCTTCCCGTCGACGACGACGCTCGGCAATGAGGAAGTCAACCGCCGCGTCACCGCAGCCTTCGAAGCGGCCGTGAAAGTCCTGAACGATGCCGGCCGCCTCAACGACTTCAAGGTTGATGCGGGCCCGGAGAATATCGGCATCGACGTCAACAAGGATGACATCACCAATTCCGTCGTCTCGCTCATTGAATCCCGCGGCGATGTTGTCGGCGGCTTCGCGGCCAACGGCTTCGTGACGCCGGCGCTCGGCGACGCGGTCGCGCAGCTGAAGCTCAATGGCAAGATCTGCGCCTTCGGATTCGACCTCGGACCGAAGCAGCAGGAGCAGATCCGCACCGGCGCGCTGACCGGCTCGCTCGGCCAGCAGCCGTTCCTGCAGGGCTTCTGGCCCGTCGCCCAGCTCTATCTGCAGATCGACCGCGGCGTCTCGGCCGCCAATCTCGACACGAGCGCGCAGCTCGTGACGAAGGACACGGTCGATCTCGTCGGCAAGCGCTTCGAGAACTGAGCATCACCCTGGCGGCCCGTGCTTCGCGCGGGTCGCCTTGGACCGCCATCAGTCTTGTCATTGCCGGGCTTGACCCGGCAATCCAGCCAATTCGTCCCGGCTCCTGGGCGAGCACCGGATTGCGGGTGAAGCCCAGGGACGGCTGGAACCTTGCCAGCAGCGTCAAGTGAATTCGAGACCGACAGACCCATGACTGCGATCAGCACCGCCCCACCCCTTCGCCGCCGGCTGCCGCTCGAACTGATCGGTGGCTGGGAGGTCGGTCTCATCGCCTTCATGGTTCTGCTCTACGCGGCGGGCGTGTTCATCAACCCGAAATTCTTCGGTCAGGCCGATGCCTTTTCGGCAATCCTGCGTGATGCGGCCCGCTACGGCGTGATGGCGGCGGGGATGACCTTCGTCATCGTCAACAAGGACCTCGACCTTTCGGTCGGCTCGACCTTCGGCCTCGTGGCCACTGTCTTTTCACTCGCCTTCTCGCAATCCTATTACGATCTCGGCGTCTGGCCGTCGCTGATCGCGGCCGTTCTCGCTGGTCTCGCGGTCGGGCTCGTCAACGGATTCTTCGTCACGGTCCTGCGCGTCCCGTCCTTCATCACGACGCTGACCATGCTTTTCATCGGCCGCGGACTCGTGCTCGGGCTTACCGGCGGCAAGACCGTCTCCTACAGCGAGAAGGCGGCCCGTGACGCGGCATGGTTCGTCCAGATCGGCGAGACCAACGCTTTCGGCTTCAACAACCAGATCCTGATCTTCATCCTGGTGACCATCGTCGGCATGATCGTGCTCGCCAAGACGCGCTGGGGCTATGAAACCTATGCCACCGGCGGCAACGAACTCGCGGCGACCTATGCCGGCATCACGACACGGCGCGTCCACATGCGCGGCTACGTCCTCTCGGCGCTGGCGGCAACGCTCGCCGGCTTGATGAGCGTCGCGCAGGACAAGGGCATCACCTCGCAATATGGCCAGGGCGCCGAACTCATCGTCATCGCGGCGGTCATCGTCGGTGGCGCCTCGATCCTTGGTGGCCGCGGCCGGCTGCTCGGAGGCGCCCTCGGCGCGGTGCTGGTCACGCTGATCGACAAGGTGCTGCGCGAGGGCATTCCGATGACGCGCACCGTCAAGGTCGGCAATGTCGAGATGCAGGTGCAGGGCATGGCCCAGCTGCCGCCCGGCGCCGTGCCGGCCTTTCTCGGTCTGATCCTGCTGCTCTCTGTGCTGATCGAGCCCTGGATCATCCGCCGCAACGTCTTTCCGCGCCTCTTGGCCCGCCTGACAGGCCGTCCCCTGCCCCCGATCATCGAGATCGGCGGCGTCGCCATCGAGGGCGCGCAGACCAAGGGTTCGTCGGCCTCCGATCGGTCGATGCGTGCCCGTGGGCCGATCGGTCGCTTCTTCGCGCGCCGTGATGCCGCCGCCATCATCCTCGCGGTGGCGCTCTGGTGCATCGGACTCTATTTGCGACCCGACTTCTGGGGCTCGATCGACAACTCGTTCAATCTGATGCTGTCCTTCACGGAGGTCGGACTGCTCTCGATCGGCATGACCTATGTCATCGCCAATGGCGATATCGACCTTTCGGTCGGCTCGGTGCTGGCGCTCTCGGCCGCGACCTGCGCCTTCCTGATGAAGCAGCTCGGCTTCGATCCGGCCACGGCCGTGTTCATCGCACTGATCGCTGGCGCCGCGGCCGGCCTCGTCAACGCCCTGCTGACGGTCGGCTTCGGCCTGCCAGCCTTCGTCGCGACGCTTGGCATGTTCTACATGGCGCGCGGCATCGGCGCCTGGCTGACGGCGGGGCGGCAGCTCTCCTCCTTCCCGGAGGCCTTCAACCTGCTCGGGCGCAAGCTGATCGATGCGCTGAGCTATCTCGGGATTGCGCCGGCCAAGGGAACGCTCATCTACGATGTCGCCGCCGCGCTGAGCGTGCAGACGATCTTCATGGTCCTCATCGCTGTTATCGCCGGCATCGTGCTCGGCAAGACGCCATTCGGGCAGATGATCTACGCCACCGGCGGCAATCGCCGCGCCGCCGAATATGCCGGCATCAATACCGGCCGGGTCCGCGCCATCAGCCTCGTCTTCTCGGCGCTCTGCGCCGCCTCGGCCGGCGTCATCTATGTCGCCTTCCTCCGAAGCTTCAATCCCTCGGCTGGCCAGCTTCGCGAACTCGACGCCATCGCAGCCGTCATCATCGGAGGTGGCTCGATCTTCGGCGGCTATGGCACGGTGATCGGCGCGCTGGCCGGCGCCGCCGTGATCGCCCTGATCCGCGCCCTGCTCTCGCTCCAGCTGATCCTCGGCAACGGCCAGTCCTTCGTGATGCCGCAGCACTGGGTCAACGTCTTCATCGGCCTGATCCTGATGGTCGCCGTCGTCGGCGATGTCTGGATCCGCCAGGGCGACCTCATCGGCTCGATCAGGCGGCGCTTCGCGCCACGCCGAGCCATCCATCCTCACGCCGCGACCTGACCGCCGGGAGCCTTTCATGCCCAATCGAAACGCCACGCCGCTCCTCATCGAAATGCGCAACATCTCCAAGGCCTTCGGACCGGTGCAGGCACTGCGCAACATCAACCTGACGCTGGCCCCCGGCGAAATCCTCGGTCTGGTCGGCGACAATTCCGCCGGCAAGTCGACGTTGATGAAGGTGATGACCGGCGCCTATCAGCGCGATTCCGGCCAGGTGCTCGTCGACGGACGCGAGACGCATTTCAAGAGCCCACATGAGAGCCGCGTCGATGGGATCGAGATGATCTACCAGGACTTTGCGCTCTGCGGGAACATGGACATCGCGCAGAACATCTTCCTCGGCCGCTGGCCACGCAAGGGCCTCTTCGTTGATCGCAAGCGCATGTATGCCGAGGCTGACGAGGTGTTGAAACGCCTCAAGGTCGACGTCAACTCAGTGTTCCAGAAAGTCGAGAGCCTCTCGGGCGGCCGTCAGCAGTCCGTGGCGATCGCGCGTGCCATTTCGTTCAACCCGCGCGTCGTGGTCCTCGACGAGCCAACCGCGAACCTTTCCGTCATGGCGACGGAGCGTCTTCTGGAAACGATGGCTGAACTGAAACGTCACGGCGTGGCGCAGATCATCATCTCGCATCGCCTGACCGACATCTTCGAGGTCGGCGACCGCATCATGGTGATGAAGCGCGGCCAGAATGTTGGCGATCGCTACATCGCCCATACCGACGAGGCCGAGGTGCTGGAACTGATCGTTTCCGGCACGCCTGAGACGGCTCTCACCGCCGACGAGGCGCTGGCGGCCCGCGCCGCCTGATTCATCCTCCCCGCGCTGCGGTCCGGCGGCTTGCCAAGCGAGCCCGGCCGGGCCATGGTCCCGGCTTCACCGCATCGCAGGAACTACCCCCATGGCTCATCATGGCGCGCCGCCTCTGGCCGCGGCTCCGATCGAGGCCGGCTCGCTCGAACTGACGTCGTCGGATGTCATGCTGGAGAAGCTCGAAACGCGGCGGTCGGTGCCGCTGCGCAGCTTCGCAGATGACACGATCCCGGCCGATGATCTCGAGCGGATGCTGACCATTGCCGCCCGCACGCCCGACCACGGCCGTCTTGTCCCTTGGCGCTTTATCATCGTCGCGGGCCCGGCGCGCCAGACGGCCGGCGAGCGGCTCGATGCGCTTTATGCCTCGCGCAACCCCGATCTTGCGCCAGCGAAGCAGGATATGTGGACGCTCTATATGCTTCGCGCGCCGGTGACGGTGATCCTCGTCAGCCGCGCCGATCCGGCCGCCAAGATCCCGGTCTGGGATCAGGAGCTCTCGGCGGGCGCTGCCGGCATGAACCTCCTCGCGGCGGCATCGGCGCTCGGCTATGCCGCTCAGTGGCTCCTCAAATGGCCGGGACGCGACAGCGAAGCAGCCGCGATTTTCGGTGTCGGCATGTCGGAGCGGGTCGCCGGATTCATCCATCTCGGCCGGCAGATCGAGAAGCCTCAGGACCGACCGCGTCCGAATCTCGCCGAGGTGGTCACGCGCTGGACGGGCTGACGATCGCGACCCGGCGCTCGCGATGTATGCTGTAGAGGCCCGTCGCGACGACGACCAGCGTTCCGATGATCGTGTAGCTGTCAGGGATATCGCCCCAGACGAGATAGCCGATCGTGATCGCGTAGAGGATCACGACATAGCGGAACGGCGCGATCACCGCCAACGAGCCGCCGCGCATGGCGAGAATCATCGTGCCGTAGCCGACGAGGAGCAGCAAGGCCGCGCCCGAGAGGATAACCCATTCATGGGTCGAGGGCGTGAGCCATGTCTCCCCGAGCGAAATGACGCCGCCGGTCAGGGTGACAGCAGCGGCTGTTACCGCCGTCACCAGCAGCGTCGGCATGCCCACGGGAAAGGCGCGCGTGACGAGATCGCGCAGCGTGATGAAGGCCATCGAGCCAAGCGCGGCAAGCGCATAGGCATCGAAGCCGGCAACGCCCGGTCGCATGACGATCATGACGCCGACGAAACCGACGGCGATCGCCGACCAGCGCCGCCAACCGACCGCCTCGCCAAGAAAGATTGCTGCGGCCGCCGTCGTCATCAGTGGCACGATCTGGTTGACGGCCGAGATGTTGGCGATCGGCATATGGAACAGCGCGTAGAGATAGAGCACCGTCGCGACAACCTCGCCAACCGTGCGCCAGAACACCAGCGGATGCAGCGCGTGGCGCCAGTACCGATGGGTGCCCGTCGCAAAGAGCACGGCAAGGATCAGCACCAGCCCGACGCCGCCGCGCATGACGAGGATCTGCCCGGTCGGCAGCCGGTCACTCGCAAGCTTGATCAGCGTGTCGTTGAGGATGAAGACGAGGCTCGACAGCAATATCATGCTGATGCCCCGGAAATTGGCCTGGAAGGAGGTCATGTCGGGTGGGCGCGTGGCGGCGTGCGGCGCCGCGAAGAATCCGGGCCGGACGGAATGGTCGCGGCAAAGGCAGCATGACTAATAACCGGGCAGCGCGCAATGACGCGGCGCGCTCCCCATTCAGTTCGCGGCCCTATGCCAGCAGCCAGAGCCGGCCAAGGCCGCCCGCCTCGCGCAACACAGGATCGGTATCCGGCCGCGGCACGGCGGCTATGCGTTTCCGTAGCGTCGGGCCGTCGCCTTCCCCGGCTCTGACGAGGTCATAATCAGCGTCCGGTGGATAGGCGCCGACCACCAGAAGGTCGCCGCTCGCCTCGATCAGCTTGTGCCCGGTGCCGGCCGGCAGCAGGGCAGCATCTCCGGCGGCAACGGTGACGATGGGCCCGCTATCGCCACCGAACTGCACCTCCGCCCGACCCCGCGCGATGCCGAGCACTTCATGCGTCACCGAATGAAAATGCGTGAAGCTATAGATTCCATTGCGAAAACCGACCGGCCAGCCATTCGCTTCGAAAAGCCTGTCGAAGGCATGATCGTCTTGCGCCAGCGCCTCCGCCGTCAAGGCGCCGCGATAGGCTAGCAAAGGCCAACCCGGGTGATTGGGCGTCGCGCCGTCATCGGCAAGCATCAGAGGTTCGATCAGCATCTGTTCCATCCCGGCCAGACCGGGACTGCATCAGCCGCCGGTCATGCTCATATGTCGGCCGAGCGCTGGCCGATTATGGTCTCGATCGATAATGAAGTCGTGGCCCTTCGGTTTCCGGGCAATCGCCTCATCGATGGCGGCAGCGAGCAATTCATTGCCTTCCGAGGCGCGCAGCGGCGCCCTCAAGTCGCGCGCATCCTCCTGGCCGAGGCACATGAACAGCGTGCCCGTGCAGGTGACCCGGACGCGGTTGCAGGTCTCGCAGAAATTATGTGTGAGCGGCGTGATGAAGCCGATGCGCCCGCCTGTTTCCGCGACGGTCACGTAGCGGGCCGGTCCACCCGTGCGATAGCCGCTCTCGGTCAGTGTCCAGCGCTCCGAGAGATCGCGGCGCACCTGCGACAGCGGCAGATACTGGTCTGTCCGGTCGCCGTCGATCTCGCCGAGCGGCATCGTCTCGATCAGCGTCAGGTCCATGCCGCGTGCGTGCGACCAGCGGATCATCTCGTCATATTCGTGCTCGTTGACACCCTTGAGCGCCACGGCATTGATCTTGACCTTGATGCCGGCCGCGAGTGCCGCGTCGATTCCATCCTGGACCACGCGAAGGTCGCCGCGCCGCGTGATGGCACGGAAGCGTTCGGGATCGAGCGTATCGACCGAGACATTGATACGCCGGACGCCGCAGGCAGCGAGCTCCTCAGCGTAACGGGAGAGCTGCGAACCATTGGTGGTCAGCGTCAGCTCATCCAGCTGCCCCGCCTCGATATGGCGCGACAGGGAGCGGATCAGGCTCATGATATTGCGGCGAACGAGCGGCTCGCCGCCGGTGAGCCGCAGTCGGCGAACGCCCTTTTCGATGAAGACCGAGCAGAGGCGGTCAAGCTCTTCGAGAGTCAGCACATCCCGCTTCGGCAGGAAGGTCATGTCTTCCGCCATGCAATAGACGCAGCGGAAGTCGCAGCGGTCCGTCACGGAAACGCGCAGATAGCGGATCGAGCGGCCGAACGGATCGACCATCGGGGCGGCCTCGCCCGTCGTGGACAGGATGGTGGGCATTGTCGTTTCCGATGCCGACTTGGCGGACGTGTCTCAAGACATGATGTAGAGGATGAATGGCGCGGATCAAAGCCCGAACGGCCGCGCTCGCAGTCCCGTGACCGGAACCCTCATTCATGACCGACACCGCGCCAACGCCCTGGCCGACCGAGCTCCGCCTTTCGCCGGACAAGCGCCATCTTTCCGTCGCCTTCGACAATGGCAGCGCCTACACGTTCAGTGCCGAATTCCTGCGCGTCACCAGCCCTTCCGCGGAAGTACAGGGCCATACGCCCTCGCAGCGCCAGACGGTGCCCGGCAAGATCGACGTTGCTATCCGCTCGATCGACCCGGTTGGCAACTATGCCGTTCGTCTCAATTTCGACGACGGCCACCACACCGGTCTCTTCTCATGGAAATACCTGGCCGAAATCGGCCGTGACCATGATGAGCTTTGGGCGCGCTATCTGGACGAGGTCGCCGCGAAGGGCCTTAGCCGAAGCCGCTGACGCGTCAAAGCCGTGCGAAGGGCTGGATCAGCTTGCCGATAAGGCCGCTCAGCCGAATCTGCCCGTCGAGCGCGACAACGCAGATGCAAGGCACATCCGAATCGACCATCGGACGATGGTCCGTCGCTTCATCCGCCTCTTCGAAATCGCCCGGACCGAACCGGCCGGCCTCGTCACGGTAGGATCCGCTGAGCACGCAGGTGAGTTCAACGCCCTCATGGCTGTGCTGGGGCATGCGCCGACCGGGATCGATCTTGAACAGCAGCACCCGGCAATCGCCATCCTTCGGGACGCCGACGCTGCGAACGCGCGTGCCTGGACCGAGCCAGCGCCATGGGCCGAGCGAAAACTGCCGCAGCGGCTCCGGCAGTTCGATCATGTCGTTGCGAGCGGGTTCGGCAACGGATTCGCCGCCATCCGCATCGATGCGCGCCATGAGGTTGCGAAACGCATTCTCGCCGAGCCGGGTCGGCGGCAGCCGCTCGATGAGTTGGCCGCCGACGCGCTGCAGCGTCTCGACGAGAGCGCCGGATTCGGGACAGAGAGCGATGTGCGCCGCCACGACTGCCGCCTCGGGCGAACGCAACGTCCCAGCGGCATAGGCGAGCAGCGTTTCTTCGCTCGGTTTGTGGGTGATGGTGCTCATTGCGTCTCGCTCAACAGGCCGCGCAGCCGGATGATCGCGAGCCGCAAACGCGACTTGACCGTTCCGAGCGGAATGCCGAGCTCGCGCGCAATCTCGGCATGGGCCTTCTCGTGGAAATAGGACAGTTTGACGATGCGAACCTGCTCAGCGGTCAAGGCCGAGAGCGCGGAATTCACCCGCGCGGCATCGTCGGCGCCGGCAAGGATCGTGTCGGGTTGCTCGGGATCATCAGGCTGATCCGTCAGATCAGGTTCGCGCTGACCGAGCTTCTCGCGTCGGGCCGCATCGATACGCAGATTGCGGGCGATGGTGAAGATCCAGGTCGAGGCACCGGCGCGGGCGGGGTCGAAAAGCGCCGCCTTCCGCCAGACCGTGAGCATGGCCTCCTGCGCGAAGTCCTCAGCCGCACCCGGATTGGCGCCGGCGCGCATGAGATAGGTCTTCAATCGCGGCGCGAAGTGATCAAACAGCCGCGCAAAAGCCTCGCGGTCGCGGCGCTGCCCGACGGCCTCGATAAGGCGCCCGAGTTCGGACGGATCAGAGGGCTGCATTAGCAGCGCCCCCGCTGTCCCGCCCGGCCGGCCATGGCTGACATTTGACTTCATGCTCCCTGATACGCGCGACAATCCTATCCGGATCACGCATCCAATTCAGCCGCCGATCCGTATCCATCTCCAGTGACCCGCACAAACGACGTGTGGCACGGCTGATGGACGAAGGATCTGCGCAGTGGCAAATGGCGAACGCTTGAGAATCGCGGTGATCGGTTCCGGCATTTCGGGCCTGTCGGCAGCCTGGCTGCTGTCCGGTCGCCATGACGTCACCCTCTATGAACGGGCTGAGAGGCTAGGCGGTCATTCGAACACTGTGACGGCGCGGCTCCAGGACGCGTCCGTTGCCGTGGATACCGGCTTCATCGTCTATAATGAGCCGGCCTACCCGAACCTCACGGCTCTCTTTGCCCATCTCGGCGTTGCCACCAAGCCGTCCGACATGTCATTCGCGGTTTCGTTGCGCGCCGGAGCCACCGAATATTCCGGCACCGGCCTCGGAGGCCTGTTCGCCCAGAAGCGCAACCTCGCCCGCCCACGTTTCTGGTCGATGCTCCGCGACATCACGCGCTTCTACCGCGAGGCGCCGCGCGACCTGGCCTTGATGAGCGAAGAAGGCCTGTCGCTCGGGGAATACCTCGCCGAGCGCGGCTATAGCGCCGCCTTTCGCGACGATCATCTCATGCCGATGGCGGCCGCTGTGTGGTCGGCCCCTGCCACGGACATGCTCGATTACCCCGCCGCCAGCTTCATCCGATTCTGCGCCAATCACGGCCTGCTGAAGCTCACCGACCGCCCTGTCTGGCGGACGGTCGTGGGCGGCAGCCGGTCCTATGTCGAGGTCTTCGCCGCCGCTCTGGCCGGCTCGATCCGTCTGTCGCGCGGTGCCACAGCGGTCATCCGCAACGGCTCCGGCGTCAGCGTGCGTGACAGCACCGGAGCCGTGACGAATTTCGACCACGCCGTGATCGCCACCCATGCCGACCAGGCGCTGGCGCTGATCGAGCGCCCGACACTGGACGAGAAGCGGCTGCTCGGCGCCTTCCGCTACAGCCGCAACCTGACCGTCCTCCATAGCGACGAGGGGCTCATGCCGAGGCGCCGCTCCGTGTGGTCGAGCTGGAACTATCTCGACAGCGGCGACGGGCTCTGCGTCACCTATTGGATGAACCGCCTGCAAGGGCTTACCGGACGCAACCTGTTCGTGACGCTGAACCCGCCGCGGCCGCCACGCGCTGGCACGCTGCTGCACAGCGAGATCTACGAGCACCCGATCTTCGATGGCCCGGCCGCAGCGGCGCAGGCCGCGCTCTGGTCGCTGCAGGGAAAGCAGCGCCTCTGGTTCTGCGGCGCGCATTTCGGCGCGGGTTTCCACGAAGACGGCCTGCAATCCGGCCTCGCCGTTGCCGAGCAGCTCGGCGGCGTCCGGCGGCCATGGACCGTCGCCAACGAAAGCGGGCGCATACAGCTCGGCGGCCATGCGCGCGGCAGGGAGCCAGTGCGTTGAGCCTCGCATCCGGCCTTTTCTGCGGAACTGTCGGCCATCGGCGTTTCAAGCCGCGGCGCCACACCCTGAAATATCGCGCCTTCTGGCTGCTGCTGGATCTCGACGAAATCGACTTGATGGACAAGCGCCTGAAGCTCTTCTCGCGCAATCGCTTCAACCTGCTGTCCTTCCATGACGGCGATCATGGGGCCAGCGATGCGGTGACACTCCGCCAGCTTGTCATCGGCCAGCTCACGACGGCCGGCATCACACGGACGATCGGCGCGATCCGCCTTTTGTCGCTGCCGCGTATGCTTGGCTACGCGTTCAATCCGATCAGCCTGTTCTTCTGCCATGCGCAGGACGGAACGCTCGTCGCAATCGTCTATGAGGTGAACAACACCTTTGGACAGCGTCACAGCTATATCGCCGCCATCGATCAGGCCGTTAAGCCCGGTGCGCTGTTCCGCCATGCCTGTCGGAAACGGTTCTATGTCTCACCGTTCCTGGGGATGGACCTCGACTACGACTTTGCGGTGCGTCCACCCGGGGACACCGCCTTCCTTGCGGTCAATGGCTCCGATGCCAGCGGCATGGTCATCGCGACATCGATGTCCGCCAAGCGGCAGGAAATCACCGACCGAAGTCTCTTTGCCGCGGTCGTTTCCCATCCCCTGCTGACCCTCAAGGTCATCGCAGCGATCCACTGGGAAGCCTTGAAGCTTTGGCGCAAGGGCGTTCCGTTGACACGGCGCCCCGCGCCACCGCGCGTTGCTGTGACCCTGATATCCAACAGACAGTGTGAGGAAGAGCATGTCGGTGCGTGATCCATCCATTTCGTCGGGAGCGGGCCGGACCTTCCGTCTTGTTCCGGATCTCGGTGCATCGCTGCTCCGCATGCTGCTGGCACGGATCAAACGCGGGCGCCTTGTCGTCGTGACTCCCTCCGGCCGCCATCTGGTGCAGAACGGCGCGGAGGCCGGCCCGGAGGCGATGCTCGTCCTCCACAACTGGCGGGCATTCCGCCGTGTGGCCATGAGAGGCGCGACCGGCTTTGCCGAGGGCTACATGGCCGGCGACTGGACGGCGCCCAACCTCCCGGCGCTCATCGAACTGCTGGCGTTGAACTCCCAGTATCTCGGCCAGCTCGATGACGGCACGCCGCTGAAACGCCTGCTGAGCCGGATCACCCATCGCGGCAATGCCAACACGCGCGACGGAAGCCGCCGCAACATCGCCTTCCACTACGATCTCGGCAATGCGTTCTACGCGCGCTGGCTCGACCGTGGCATGCAATATTCATCCGCGATCCGGCGTGGCCGGGAGACGCTCGAGGACGCCCAACAATTCAAGCTCGACCGCATCGTCGAACTCCTCGACCTCGCGGGCGGCGAGGACGTGCTCGAGATCGGCTGCGGCTGGGGGGCGGTCGCCGAGCGTCTGGCTCGGACCGGCTGTGCGGTCACCGGCGTGACGCTGTCGGCCGAACAACTCCGTTATGCACAGGAACGACTCGCTGCCGCCGGCCTTTCCGCCGACCTCCGGCTGGAGGACTATCGGGACGTCGCGGGCGCCTATGACCGGATCGTCTCGGTCGAGATGATCGAGGCCGTCGGCGAGGAATACTGGCCCACCTATTTCAGATCGCTGCATGACCGATTGGCCCCCGGCGGCCGCGCCGTGATCCAGGCGATCGTCATCGCCGAGAACCGCTTCGAGAACTATCGCCGCAATCCTGATTTCATCCAGACGCATATCTTCCCCGGCGGGATGCTGCCGACCCGAAGCGCCATCCGCGCGCAGGCGGCCGCAGCAGGGCTGGCGTTCCGCCACGAGGAACTGCATGGCGACAGCTATGCCTGGACGCTCAACGAATGGCGCAGCCGTTTCCATGCGGCCTGGACCGCGATCGAGGCCCAAGGCTTCGACGCCCGCTTCCGCCGCATGTGGGACTACTATCTCAGCTACTGCGAAGGCGGCTTCAGCGCCGGCACGATCGATGTCGGGCTCTATGTACTGGAGCGTCCTCGCGAGTAATGCGGTCGAGAGCCGTTGCCATCGTGCAACGGCGATTGGCCAGTTTGGGGGCCAGGCAAGCAACAGCTTGCTTACGCGACACGATCTGCTTTATCCATTTCCCGTCTGACAGGAGTGTGGATGTCACGTTCGTCGCAGTCCCGGTGATCCCCTGCCCTTGAGGCAGGGAACGAAGTCCGAGAGCGCCTTGCTCCCGGCCCGCTGAACCGCGGCTTCGATCACCCGATTTCAGACGATCCATTCCATGAACATCTCCAAACGCGAGCAACGCGTGCTGCACGCGCTCGCCCAGGGCGGACTGATCCGCCATCTCAAAGACGAAACCGGCCGCATCATCGCGGCCGACTGCCTGAACCGCGAAGGTTGGGCGCTCACGGACTGCACGATGGAGCTTTTCCAGCGGCTACGGCGGCGTCGTTTCGTCGCCTCGAGCGGCGGCGGGCCTTACCGCATCACGAGGCTCGGCCTTGAAGCCGTGCGCGCCCAGCTCGACAACCGATGAACAAGGCCGGCGGCGACGGATCAGTTGCCGCCGGTCCCCTCGCCGGTCCTTTTGGCGATCGCGTCACGCTCGAAGGCAATGTTCCAGTCGATCAGCTTCGACCAGAGGGCGCGGGCAAGATCAGGATCGAGCCCCGCCGCACCGGCCCGCGCGGCGACATGGGCGAGCACCTCGTCCACGCGCGCCGGAACCAGCGCCTCATCGGGCGATGCCTTCAGCTCGGCCATGCGGCGGACATAGCCGAAACGGCTCGCCAGCAGGCCGATCAACGCGCCATCGAGCCGGTCGATCTCGGCGCGGATATCTTCCTTGGTCTCGCAGTCCTCGGGAGCCTTCGACATCACCGACCTCACCACCAGCGCACAGGCGTGAAGCTGCCCGCCGCATCTTCGACGACATGGGCGAGGCGGAACAGCGTTTCCTCCTCGAACGGCCGTCCGATGAGCTGTAGACCGAGCGGCAGCCCGGCGCTGTCGAGGCCGCCCGGCACGGCGATGCCCGGCAAGCCCGCCATGTTCACGGTCACCGTGAACACGTCGTTCAGGTACATCTCGACAGGCGATGCCATCGCCATTTCCTGAAGCCCGAAGGCCGCGGAGGGCGTCGCCGGCGTCAGCACGGCATCGACGCCCGCCTCGAAGGCGATGTCGAAATCGCGCTTGATCAGTGTGCGGATCTTCTGCGCACGCACATAATAGGCGTCGTAATAGCCCGCCGAGAGCACATAAGTGCCGATCAGGATGCGGCGCTTCACCTCGCGGCCGAAGCCCGCGGCGCGGGTGTTCTCGTACATCGAGATAATGTCGTCGCCCGGAACGCGAAGCCCGTAGCGGACGCCGTCATAGCGGGCGAGGTTGGACGAGGCCTCGGCCGGCGCCACGATGTAATAGGCCGGCAGCGCGTATTTCGTATGGGGCAGCGAGATGTCGACGATCTCGGCGCCAGCCTCCTTCAGCCAGGCAATGCCCTGCTGCCACAGCGCCTCGATCTCGGCCGGCATGCCGTCGAGCCTGTATTCGCGCGGGATGCCGATGCGGAGCCCCTTGACCGACTGGCCGATCGCCGCCTCGTAATCACCGACCGGCAGATCGACGGAGGTCGTGTCCTTCGGATCGACGGAGGCCATAGACTTCAACAAAATGGCCGCATCGCGCACCGTGCGGGCGATCGGGCCGGCCTGATCGAGCGACGAGGCGAAGGCGGCAATGCCCCAGCGCGAGCACCGGCCATAGGTCGGCTTGATGCCGACCGTGCCGGTAAAGGCGGCCGGCTGGCGGATCGAGCCGCCGGTATCGGTGGCGGTGGCCCCCGCGCAGAGCCGCGCCGCGACGGCAGCAGCAGAGCCGCCCGACGAGCCGCCCGGCACCAGCGGCAGGTTCGAGCCCTCCTTGCGCCAGGGATTGGTCACCGGCCCGTAATAGGAGGTCTCGTTCGACGAGCCCATGGCGAATTCGTCCATGTTCAGCTTGCCGAGCATCACCGCACCGTCGGCCCACAGATTGGACGTGACGGTCGATTCGTAGGTCGGCTTGAAGCCGAAAAGGACATTGGACGCCGCCTGCGTATGGACGCCCTCCGTCGCGAAGAGGTCCTTGACGCCGATCGGCACGCCTTCAAGCGGCCGCTGCTCACCACTGGCAAGGCGCGCATCCGAGGCTTCGGCCATGGCAAGCGCCTGTTCAGGTGTCTCGACGATATAGGCGTTGAGCGCGCGCGCCGCCTCCATCGCCGCCAGATAGGCCTTGGTCAGCTCAACTGCGGAAAACGCCTTGGTGGCGAGACCGTCGCGGATCTCGGCGATGGAAAGGCTGGTCAGGTCGGCGGCACGGGTCATCGGATTCTCGCGTCAGAAGGCGTCGGATGCTGGGATCGAAACGGCGCGCGAACGTCGCGCTGCGGGCGTTGTCACTCGATGACCTTGGGCACCATGAAGAAATCATCGTCGGACGCCGGCGCATTGGCGACGACCTTCTCGGCATAAAAGCCGTCGGTGACCACGTCTTCGCGCATCTTCATCACCTGCGCCACCACGGAGGTGAGCGGCTCGACGTCGCTGACATCGACTTCGTTCAATTGTTCCGCGAAGCCGAGGATCGCATTGATCTCGGACTGGAAGGCGACGGCCTCCTCCTCCGATATGGCAATGCGGGCGAGACGCGCGACGCGCTTCACGGTGGCGATGTCGACGGACATGGCGGAATCCTTCGGAACAGCAGGCGGATCGGCCGGCGGGCGGCCGCTGCTCGCTATATCATCGCGCCTCGCCGCGCCGCAACCAAGCGCGGCAAAAGCCGTCGATTGTCCTGCGATTGCCGTTTGGATAGGCTGGCCTCAATCCGATGAACACCCTCGCCGCCCCGAGCCCAGGTTTCTGCCGCGACTGCATGGCGCCTGCCGGCAGCGGCCGGCGCTGCCCGGCCTGCGGCAGTCCACGCATCGCCGCGCATCCGGAACTTTACGAACTCGCCATCGCCCATGTCGATTGCGACGCCTTCTATGCCTCGATCGAGAAGCGCGATAATCCCGATCTCCGCGACGTCCCCGTGATCATTGGCGGCGCCCGGCGCGGCGTCGTTTCCACCGCCTGCTATATCGCCCGGATCCGCGGCGTGCGCTCGGCGATGCCGATGTTCCAGGCGCTGAAGCTCTGCCCGGATGCCGTCGTCATCAGGCCAAACATGGAGAAATATGTCGCTGTCGGACGCGAGATTCGCGAACGCATGCTGGCGATGACGCCTCTGGTCGAGCCGATCTCGATCGACGAAGCCTTCCTCGATCTCTCGGGCACCGCGCGACTGCATGGCGCCGCGCCGGCCGTGCAACTCGCCCGCTTCGCGCGCAGCATCCAGAATGAGGTCGGCATCACGATTTCAGTCGGACTCTCCTTCAACAAGTTTCTCGCCAAGATCGCCTCCGACCAGGACAAGCCGCGCGGCTATTCGATCATCGGCCGCGCCGAGGCGATCTCCTTCCTGGCACCGCAGAAAGTCGGCCTGATCTGGGGCGTCGGCAAGGCATTCGAGCAGAAGCTCGCCGCCGACGGCATTCGTACGATCGGCCAGATCCAGGCGATGGAGGAAACCGAACTCGCCCGCCGCTATGGCTCGATGGGTCTGCGGCTGGCGCGGCTATCGCATGCCGATGACCGCCGCGCCGTCGATCCGCGTCATGACGCCAAATCGATCGGTGCCGAGACGACGTTCAACACCGACATGGCGAGCCTTGCCGAACTTCGGCCCGTGCTCCGCCATCTGTGCGAAAAGGCCGCCGGCAGGCTGAAGCGCGCCAACCTGGCGGCCCACACGGTCACGCTCAAGCTGAAGACGGCGGATTTCAAGCTGCGGACGCGGGCGCGCCAGTTGGCCGACCCCTCTCGCCTTGCCGACCGTATCTTCCGCACCGCCGAGGAACTCCTGGCCCGTGAGATCGACGGGACGCCCTTTCGCCTCCTCGGGGTCCAGTTGTCGCATTTCGAAGATCCGGCTCTCGCTGATCCCGACGATCTGCTCGATCCGGCAGCCGCCAAGCGTGCTGCTGCGGAAGCCGCGATCGACAAGGTGCGGGAGCGCTTTGGCAAAACCGCGGTCGAGCATGGCATCACCTTCAGACGCGACGACTGAAGGCCGGGGCCAGACCCGCGCGGGAGCGCAGTCCTAATCCTCGAAATGAATGTTCTGGGCGACGCGATGACCATCGTCGACGACCGGCTGCGTGCTCAGCACCAGAACCTCGGCCGTCGCATCGGCAGGCGTTGTGACGCGATGCGGTTTCGATGTCGAGAAGTGCAGCGAGTCGCCGGACTGGAGTTCGTAGATGACCCCGTCGATCACATAACGAACCGTTCCATTCAGCACATAGACGATCATCTCGCCATCATAGGAGAAGACCTTCGACCGCAACGCGGACGGGAAGAACAGCTTGACAGCGCTCAGCAATTGGTTGGGGAAACTCGTGGAGAGGCGCTCATAGCAGCCCGCCTCGTCCTTGATCTGGTGCGCTATCCGCCCCTCGCGGCGCGACACGGAGATCGGGAGATCTGATTCCTGCAACAGCCCGCTGACGGTCGTCTCCAGGGCCTGCGCGATCTGGGCGAGCGAGGCCAGCGAGGGCTTGGTGATGTTGCGCTCGACCTGGCTCAGAAAGCCGACCGAAAGGCGGGTGATCGCCGCCACGCGCTCAAGCGTCAGGCGCCGCTGGCGCCGGGCATCGCGAATGCGCTTCCCAAGTTTCATTTGGTCAGTCATTCAGGGGCGCCCTCGACGGCGCACACTGATAGATTATTGACCGCCACGAGCCCATACGGCATCGATCGCTCGGTCGAGGGTCAAAAACGCCCGTGGCAGCACGTTATCTCGCTGCCATCCAGCGGGTGATGACACGACGGCGCCCCCGAAAATCCGGCCCGCAGCCCGCTGAATCGTTTTCAAGATTAAGGACCGGCCGTCAACTTGTCACCAGCCGGGATCGCAACGCGAGCGGCCGCGGGCTCGACGCCCGCGGCCTTCGTCAATAATCTCTCAGCTCTTCAGGATGCTGCGGCCGGCATATTCGCCCTGGATGCCAAGCTGCTCTTCGATGCGGATGAGCTGGTTGTACTTGGCGGTCCGGTCCGAACGGGCGAGCGAGCCAGTCTTGATCTGCCCGCAATTCGTCGCGACCGCGAGATCGGCGATGGTCGAATCCTCGGTCTCGCCGGAACGATGCGACATCACGGCGGTGTAGGCCGCCTTATGCGCCATCGCGACGGCGTCGAGCGTCTCGGTCAGCGAACCGATCTGGTTGACCTTGACCAGGATCGAATTGGCCGTGCCCGACTTGATGCCGCGCGAGAGGCGCTCGGTGTTTGTGACGAAGAGATCATCGCCAACGAGCTGAACCTTCTTGCCGATCGAATCCGTCAGGCCCTTCCAGCCGGTCCAGTCGTCCTCGCTCATGCCGTCCTCGATCGAGATGATCGGGAACTTCGAGGAGAGATCGGCAAGATAGGCGATCTGCTCATCGATCGAGCGGACGACGCCTTCGCCTTCGTAATTGTATTTGCCGTCCTTGAAGAACTCGGTCGCCGCGCAATCGAGGCCGAGATAGATGTCCTCGCCGAGCTTGTAGCCGGCCTTCTCGATCGCCTTGGCGACGAAATCAAGCGCTGCTACGGCCGAAGGGAGATTGGGCGCGAAGCCGCCTTCATCACCGACATTGGTGTTGTGGCCCGCGTCCTTCAGCGCCTTCTTCAGCGTGTGGAACACTTCCGAACCCCACCGAACAGCCTCGGCGAGCGACGGCGCGCCGACCGGCAGGATCATGAATTCCTGGAAGTCGATCGGATTGTCGGCATGGACGCCGCCATTGATGATGTTCATCATCGGGACGGGCAGCACCTTGGCGTTGACGCCGCCGACATAACGGTAGAGCGGCTGCCCGGCGGCCTGAGCCGCCGCCTTGGCGAGCGCCAGGCTGACGCCCAGAATGGCGTTGGCGCCGAGACGCGCCTTGTTCGGCGTGCCGTCGAGTTCGATCATCGTGGTATCGATGAGGCTCTGGTCTTCGGCTTCCATGCCGCCGATCGCGTCGAAGATCTCGGTGTTGACGGCTTCGACCGCTTTCAGGACACCCTTGCCCTGATAGACCGACTTCTCGCCATCGCGCAGTTCCACCGCCTCATGCGCGCCGGTCGACGCGCCCGAGGGAACCGCAGCGCGGCCGAGCGAGCCGTCTTCGAGCAGAATATCGACCTCGACGGTCGGATTGCCGCGGCTGTCGAGGATCTGGCGGGCGGTGATGTCGATGATGGCGGTCATTCAAGGGTCCTTCTTGAGCGCGGCAGAGGCTGAGGATCAGCTTCTAGCGCGGCATGCCGGCCCGCGAAAGTCATCGCGCGAGAAAAGGGACCGGCGTCGTTGCCGCTACCACCGCCGCATGGCGGTGCCGTGACGCCTGCTTCGATCGCTCAGAGATCAGCCGGCTCGCCCTCGCGCCCCGCTGCCCTGTCCTGCGCCTCGAGCCGCCGGAACTGGCGCCAACCGAGCGGCAACGCGATGAGATAGGCCGTCGCGCCGGCCGCCAGCACATGCCAAGGATAACTCAGCAGCGACGCCGCCGCGACGACCACGAGGACGAACAGCGGCAGCACGACATTGCGCGGCACCCGCGCGCCCATCTTCTTGCCCGACCAAGTCGGCAGGCGGCTCACCATCAGGAGGCCGACCGCGACCGTATAGAGAAACACGATCGGAACGCCGACCGCGCCGATCGGGATATCGAGATTTTCGAGATAGACCGGCAGCAGCACGATGAGCGCCCCTGCCGGCGCCGGAACGCCGGTGAAGAAATTGCCATGCCAGTCCGGCTTGGTCGGCCCATCAATGGCGACGTTGAAGCGCGCGAGGCGCAGCGCGGCGCAGATCGAGAACACCAGCGCCGCGATCCAGCCAAGCGAATGAACCTGATCGAGAGCCCAGACATAGAGAATGATCGCCGGGGCTACGCCGAAATTGACGAAATCAGCCAGCGAATCGAGCTCGGCGCCGAAGCGCGAGGTCGACCGCAGCAGCCGCGCGATCCGCCCGTCCACGGCATCGAGCACGGCCGCGATCACGATCATCGCGATCGCTTCGCCATAACGGCTCTCGATCGCCATCCGAATGGCCGTCAGCCCGGCACAGAGGCTGAGCAGCGTCACCAGATTGGGCAGGATCATCCGGATCGGGATCTGGCGCACCTGCCGCAGACGCGGCCGATTGCTGCTTTCATCCGGATCGAATGGCGGAAAGATCGTTTCCATCAATCGACCCTGACGGTTCGATCAGCCGCGGCCCCGAAGCGAGCCAGCACCGTCTCGCCGCCGACGGCGATCTGGCCTTCCGCCACCAGCGGCGCATAGCCTTCGGGCAGATAGACATCGAGACGCGAACCGAAGCGGATCAGGCCGAAACGCTGACCGGCCGAGAGCGCCTCGCTTTCCCGCGTGAAACAGACGATGCGGCGCGCAACGAGGCCCGCGATCTGCACCACACCGACCGTGCCGTGCTCACCCTCGATCACGAGGCCGTTGCGCTCGTTATCCTCGCTCGCCTTGTCGAGCTCGGCATTCAGGAACCGGCCGGGCTTATAAGCGATCTTGCGGACACGGCCCGAAACGGGCGCACGATTGATGTGGCAATTGAAGACGTTCATGAACACCGAAATGCGCATGCGCGGCAACGGGCCAAGCTCAAGCTCGGGCGGAGGCAGCGCCGGGCCGACCTGCGAAACCCGGCCGTCGGCGGGGCTGATCACGAGACCGGCTCCGAGCGGCGTGACGCGCGGCGGATCGCGGAAGAAATAGACGCACCACGCCGTGGCGACCAGGCCGACCCAAAACAGCGGCCCCCAGAGCCAGCCGAGGAACAGCGCCAGGAACGCAAGGATCGCGATGAACGGATAGCCCTCGCGATGGATCGGTACCAGGGATGCCCGGATCGATTTCAGCACAGAATCCATGCTCGCCCTGTCTCTAGCCGCGTGATGGCCCCGATAAAACACGGATCGTCGAGGCTGTGAAGCCGCTGGCGGCGATCAGACCACAGCCTCGAGCCCTGCCTTCGGGCCACGGACGACAAGCCCGAGCGTATCGCTCTCCTCGACCTGACGCAGCCGCTCCGCAGCCTCGGCGGCCTCGCGCTGGCGATTCCACATCGAGGCGTAGAGCCCGTCAGCCTTGATCAGCGCTTCGTGGCGACCGCGCTCGATGATCCGGCCGGCCTCGAGCACGATGATCTCGTCGGCATTCACCACCGTCGAAAGCCGGTGCGCGATGACGAGCGTCGTGCGGCCCTTGGAGACCCGATCGAGCGCGCCCTGGATCTCACGTTCGGTATGGGTATCGAGCGCGGATGTCGCTTCGTCGAGGACGAGGATCGGCGGCGCCTTCAAGATGGTGCGCGCAATGGCGACACGCTGCTTCTCGCCGCCCGACAGCTTCAACCCGCGCTCGCCCACCTCGGTATCATAGCCGTTCGGCAACGTCTCGATGAAGGGACCGATCTGCGCCATGGCGGCCGCCTCGCGAACTTCCTCTTCGGAGGCCGCCGGGCGGCCATAGCGGATGTTGTAGGCGAGCGTGTCGTTGAACAGCACCGTATCCTGCGGAACCATGCCGATCGCGGCGCGCACGCTTTTCTGCGTTACGTCGCGAATGTCGGTCCGGTCGATGGTGATGCGGCCGCCGGTAACGTCATAGAAGCGGAACAGCAGGCGCGAGATCGTCGATTTGCCGGCCCCGGATGGGCCGACGATGGCGACCGTCTTGCCCGCCGGCACCTCAAAACTGATGCCCTTCAGGATGGGCCGCTCGGCGTCATAATGGAATTCGACGTCCTCGAAGCGCACCGCACCATCGGAAACCACGAGTGGCGGCGCGTCCGGCCGGTCCTTGACCTCCTCCGGCACATCGAGGAGATCGAACATCGCTTCGACATCGGCGAGGCCCTGCTTCAGCTCGCGATAGATCGTCCCGATGAAGTTGAGCGGGAAGGAAAGCTGGATCAGCAGGGCATTGATCATGACGAAATCGCCAAGCGACTGCGTCCCGTTCATGATCGCAAGTCCAGACAGGACCATGCAGGTCGTCATGCCGATGGTGAAGATAACCGTCTGACCGATATTGAGCCAGGCCAGCGACGTCCAGGTCTTGACCGAGGCCGCCTCATAGCGGGCGAGCGACACGTCATAGCGCGCCGACTCCATATCCTCGTTGCCGAAATATTTCACCGTCTCGTAGTTGAGCAGCGAATCGACCGCCTTCGAGTTCGCCTCGGTGTCGGAAGCGTTCATGTCGCGGCGAAGCGCGATGCGCCAGTTGGAGGCGACCACGGTGAACCAGACATAGGCACCGATCGTCGCGATGATCACGCCGAGATAGGTCAGGTTGAACTGCCAGGCGATGATGATCGCGGCCAGCAGGAATTCGAGCAGCGTCGGCAGCGTGTTGAGGATTATGTGGTCGACGATCGCGTCGACACCCTTCATGCCGTGATCCATCGTCCGCGACAGCCCGCCGGTATGCCGCTGCAGGTGAAAGCGCAGCGACAGCCGGTGCATATGCACGAAGGAGCGGTGCCCAAGCTTGCGGATCGCGTGCTCGCTGACGCGGGCAAAAAGGGCATCGCGCAGCTGGTTGAACAGATTGAGGAGAATGCGGCCGGTGCCATAGGCGACCACAAGCATGATCGGAACGGTCACGAGCGCCGCGACGCCTGCAACGGCGGCGCCTGCGGGCTGCGATCCGCTCAGCGCATTCGTTGCCCATTTGTAGAAGAAGGGTACGAACACCGTGATGACCTTGGCGATCGCCAGGACGACCAGCGCGCCGACGACGCGGACCTTCAGGTCAGGCCGATCATCCGGCCAGATATAGGGCCACAGCTGACGGACGGTATGGAGGGCCGAGCGCTCGTCGGCCTGCTTCTTCTGCGGTGCCGTCGGTTCGGCACTCGTGCTGGCGATTGTGGTCACGCCCGTCTCCTTGTTGCGCGCATCGCGAAACGCGCAAAAGACCGCGCGCATCGCCTGATAGAACAGCGATGCGACAGTCGTTTGGGCGCCTCAGCGCGGTATCTTCAACCCAGATGGTATCGACCGGTCACTGCGTCCAGCGCGCATCGCCGGCGGGCAACACAAAAACCTGGCCCGGATAGATCCAGTTCGGATCGCGGATCTGGTCGTTGTTCGCCTCATAGATGGTCGAGAAGCGGACGCCCTGGCCATAGAGCCGCTTGGAAATCGTCCACAGATTATCGCCGCGCCGGATAATGACGCTCTTTGGCGCCGGGACATTGCTGGCAGTTTCGACGCCCTCGGAGCCGCCGCCTTCGGTGGTGACCGCCATCAGCGTTGCAACATCGCCATTCTGCTCGAAGGGCACTTCGGCGCGGGCAAGCACATTGCCGTTCGCCTTGTCGATCCCGTCGGCGCGGATCGTATGCTTGCCAGTGCCGACGGCGCCCTTGGCCTCGATCTGCCAGCGTCCGTTCTCGTCGACCGTCGCATCGCCGACGACGACGCCGTCGACATAGATCCGCACCGTGCCGCCGATCGCCGCAGAGCCGGAGATGAACAGCTTGCCGTCCTGGAACTCGACGGCATCGACCGTCACATCCGGCTTGGCCGAGACCGCGCTGCCATCGGCCGCCTTGGTCGGGGCCGGAACCTGGATCACCTTGCTCGCTGCATCAGGTGAATTGAGCACCACCAGCGGCCCGGATTTCGGGTTTTCCGGAACGTCCACCGCGACGCTCTGTTCGGAGAGGGTCTCGGTCTTCTTGTCGGCCGATGTCGTGCGGATCGAAAGATCGTGCGAACCCGGGGCAAGCGGCTTGTCGGCGGTCAGTGCCCATTCGCCACGGTCATTGGCCGTGCCCTTGGCAATCGGCGTCGCGCCGTCCATCACCTCGACGGTCGAATTCGGCGGCGCGAGACCGGCCACCACCGCCTCGCCGGTCGGCTCGACGCGGACGACGTCGAAACTTGGTGCCGCAGGTGTGCTTGCTGCGGGCGCAGTCGCTTCGCCACCGGGGGCAGGATTGGCCGGCGCGGGCGCCGCGGCTGATGGCGCCGCAGTCGGGGCGGTGTCCTTCACCGCATCCTTGGCGGCATCCTTGGTGGCAGGGGCGACCACGGCAACGTCGACCGCCTGTTCGGGCTTTGGTCCCGGACGCGATGTCAGCGCGAAATAACCGCCGATGATCAGGATCACGACGACGATCACTGCTGCGATGCGGCCCGTCCAGCTTTGCCCCGCCCTACCCTGTTCAGCCATCGACGATCGAACCTGCTTCCCCAATGACGGTGCACACGGCCCGTCGCCTACCGGCGCCACGCTCCTTTGCCGGCACGACATCGCGCCTGCGAAACGCAGCCTTTCAAAGGCCTGTTATACGCGCTTTCGTCCCGCTCACAAGGCGTTGAAATGGCGGAATTCCCTCGCCCGCCTGCGGCGCCCGCGGAACTTGACGGCCCTCTTTGCGGATGCGAGGAAGATCAACATGACATCGCTTTCATCGATTTGCGTCTATTGCGGCTCCTCCGAGGGCGGCGATCCGGTTTATGCCGCCGCCGCAGCCGCGCTCGGCCGCGCCATGGGGTCCGCCGGCATCGGCCTTGTCTATGGCGGCGGCTCCATCGGCCTCATGGGCATCGTGGCGCGCTCGGTCATGGCCGCCGGGGGCCATGTCACCGGCATCATCCCGCAGTTCCTGCGCGAGCGTGAGGTCATGCTCGAGACCGCGCATGACCTCGTCGTCACGAGCGACATGCATGAGCGCAAGCGGACGATGTTTGAACGCGCCGATGCCTTCGTCGCGCTGCCGGGCGGTATCGGCACGCTGGAGGAGCTGGTCGAGATCATGACCTGGGCCCAGCTCGGCCAGCACAAAAAGCCTGTGCTGATCGCCAATATCAACGGTTTCTGGGATCCGCTGGTCGTCCTGTTGCGCCACATGTCGGACGAAGGCTTCATCCGGAACGGCTTCGAGGTGAGCTACCTCGTCGCCGACCGCGTCGAGGACATCGTGCCGAAGCTTCAGGCCGCCGCGACCGCGCCCACGACGCGGCAGAAGCCCGCCGCGCCAGCTTCGATCCCGATCGCCGATCTCTAGGCCGGCTCCACGCCGGCACGGATCAGCTTGTAGACGATCGAATCGATCAGGGCCTCAAATGAGGCATCGACGACGTTTTCGGATACGCCGATCGTCATCCAGCTGTCGCCCGTCGCGTCGCGGCTCTCGATGAGCACGCGTGTCACCGCTTCGGTACCGCCATTGAGGATACGGACCTTATAGTCGACCAGCTCGAGGTCGGTGATCACATCCTGATAAACGCCGAGGTCCTTGCGCAGCGCCCGGTCGAGCGCATTCACCGGGCCGTTGCCCTCCGCGACGGTCAGAAGACGCTGCCCCCCGACTTCGAGCTTCACGACGGCTTCCGACACCGAGACCAGCTTGCCGGCCGCATTGTGCCGGCGCTCCACTGTCACGTGGAAGCTCTCGACGGTGAAATAGTCGGGCACCGACCCCAGCGTGCGCCGCGCCAGAAGCTCGAACGATGCGTCCGCGCCTTCATAGGAATAGCCGACGGCCTCGCGCTCCTTCACCTCAGACAGCAACGTGTCCAGCCGGCGATCGCCCTTGTCGACGGGAATGCCGAGCCGTGCCAGTTCGGCCAGCAGATTGGAGCGGCCCGCCTGATCCGAGACGAGCACGCGGCGATGATTGCCGACCTGCTCGGGCCGAACATGCTCGTAGGTGCTCGGATCCTTGACGATCGCCGAGGCGTGGATGCCGGCCTTGGTCGCAAACGCCGAAGCGCCGACATAAGGCGCCTGCCGGTTTGGCGCGCGATTCACGATCTCGTCGAAGCGATGCGAAAGCTGCGTCAGCCCCTGCAGGGCTTCGGTCGTGACGCCGATCTCGAACCGGTCGGCGTAAAGCGGCTTCAACAATAATGTCGGGATGAGCGAGGTCAGATTGGCGTTGCCGCAGCGCTCACCGATACCATTGAGCGTACCCTGGATCTGGCGTGCGCCGCCACGAAGCGCTGCCAGCGAATTGGCCACCGCTTGCTCGGTGTCGTTATGGGCGTGGATGCCGAGATGATCGCCGGGTACCACAGCGGAGGCCGCGCGAACGATCGCTTCGATCTCCTCCGGCTGGCTGCCGCCATTGGTGTCGCAGAGCACGACCCAGCGCGCACCGGCGTCATAGGCAGCCTTGGCGCAGGCCAGCGCGTAAGTCGGATTGGCCTTGTAGCCGTCGAAGAAGTGCTCGCAATCGACGAGCGCCTCCTTGCCGGCGCCGACCGCAGCGGCCACCGACTGCCGGATACCGTCGAGATTTTCGTCCTCGCTGGCGCCAAGCGCGACACGCACCTGATAGTCCCAGGTCTTGGCGACAAAGCAGATCGCGTCCGACTTCGCCTCGATCAGCGCGGCGACGCCGGGATCATTCGAGAGGCTGACGCCGGCGCGCTTGGTCATGCCGAAGGCGGTGAATTGCGCGCGCCGTGTCCGCTTCTCGGTGAACAGCCGGTTGTCGGTCGGGTTCGCACCGGGATAGCCACCCTCGACATAGTCGAGGCCAAACTCGTCGAGGAGTCCGGCGATGTGCACCTTGTCCTCTACGGAAAAATCAACGCCATTGGTCTGTGCGCCATCGCGCAGGGTGGTATCGAACAGAGTGACACGTTCACGATTCATGATGTCTCGCTCGCTTCGCCGCGAACGTCCCATGTGGTCCAGAAAGCTCCTGTCTCCTCATCTTTGCCGTCGATAATAATGAGACCCATGCCATCCAGCGTCTTGCGAATCTCGTCCGCCTTCGCGAAGTCGCGGGCACGGCGGGCGTCGATACGCTCCTCGATCAACTGTTCGATCAGCGCTTCATCGAGCGGCAGGCTGGTCATGGCGTCGTCTTTCTTGGTGCCGGCTTCATCGGGAAGGGCGGCGGGAAGTCCGGATAACCGCGGTTGCGGGAGGGTGACGGTCATACTCTCGCCGCCCGCCGCGGCCAAACGAAATCTCGCGGCGTGGAGACTGCCGCAGTCGATCACGACTTCGTTCCCGGTCGTGAGCGGACTTGCTTTGTGATAAGGGTCCATTAGTTTCCGGGCGAACGACGACCCGCCTGCCCAAGACTCCGGCCGTCACCTCCGGGGACGCGACCAGCCTCGATCGCATCCCGTTTCCCGCCCGGATGTTTCACCATGCCCGCCCGCCTGCTTCCCGACCGGATCCTGCTGCCCCTTATCGTCGCCTGTGCGCTGTTCATGGAGAACCTCGATTCGACGGTTCTCGCCACCGCACTGCCGACAATCGCCCGCGATTTCGGCGTCAGCCCGATCAACCTCAAGCTCGCCCTCACCTCGTATCTCCTGACCATCGCCATTTTCATCCCGGCGTCCGGCTGGCTGGCGGATCGCTTCGGCGCTCGGACGATCTTCCGCCTCGCGCTCGTCACGTTCACAGTCGGATCGATCTGTTGCGGCCTTTCTCACTCGATCGGAGAGATCGTCGCATCCCGAATCCTGCAGGGTCTCGGCGGGGCGATGATGGTGCCCGTCGGGCGGCTGGTGATTCTGAAGTCCGTCTCGAAATCCGAACTGGTCGGCGCCCTCGCCTGGCTCACGGTTCCGGCGCTGATCGGGCCAGTGGTCGGGCCGCCGCTCGGTGGCTTCATCACCACCTATTTCGACTGGCGCTGGATCTTCTGGATCAACGTTCCGATCGGCATTCTCGGCTTCGTGCTGGCAACGCTGTTCGTCCCCGATATCAGGGGCGAGGAACGGGTTCGCTTCGATTATCCCGGCTTCATGCTGTCGAGCTTCGGCATTGCCGGCTTCGTCACCGGCTCGACATCGCTCGGCCTCAATCTGATGCCGTGGCCCTATGTCGTTGGCCTGCTTCTGGGCGGCGGCGCCCTGCTCGTCACCTATGTCTTCTATAGCCGGCGGATCGCCAACCCGATCCTCGACCTGTCGCTTTTTGCGATCCCGAGTTTCCGCGCCAGCGTCATCGGCGGATTGCTGTTCCGCATCGGCATTGGCGCGATGCCCTTCCTGTTGCCACTGATGTTGCAGCTCGGCTTCGGGCTCAGCCCTTTCCAGTCTGGCTCGATCACGTTCGTCTCGGCCATCGGCGCCATCGCGATGAAATTCGTCGCGCCGCCGCTGCTGCGCCGCTTCGGCTTCCGCAGCGTCCTCATCGCCAATTCCGTGATTGCCGCCATCTTCATCGGCATGCCCGCGATCTTCGATATCGGCACGCCGATGCATATGATCACGGGGCTGCTCTTCGTCGGCGGCTTCTTCCGCTCGCTGCAGTTCACCAGCGCCAATGCGCTTTCATTCGCTGACGTGCCGCAGGCGCGGATGAGCCGGGCGACGAGCCTCACCAGCGTGTTCCAGCAATTGTCGATGTCGATCGGAATTTCGGTCGGCGCCATCGCGCTCGAAATGTCGCTCGCTCATACCGGCGGCACCATCACGGTCGCGACGTTCCATCCGGCCTTCATCGCGATCGGCCTGATATCGATGAGTTCGGTGTTCTTCTTCATGAAGATGCCGCGCAACGCCGGCGAGGAAATGTCCGGCCGCCGCTTGAAGCCGAAGACGCTCGCGCCTGATCCAGTCACGGCGATGCGCGAGCGCGCCTGAAGCGATTTCTCAGGGCCGCCAGGCGGCCTCGTCCTCTTGGCTCTCCTCGTCGTCGCGCGACGCGTCCTGGCGCTTTCCCTTGAAGCCTTTGGCGAGGATGAAGAGTTCGACCGAGCCGGCGCGGCTTGCCGGCGGCTTCAGGTGATGCACCGTGGCGAAATGCTGCTTCAGCGTCGTCAGGAGCGTGCTCTCGGCACCGCCGCGGAACACCTTCGACAGGAACGAGCCGCCGGGCTTCAGCACGTCGAGCGCGAAGGCGGCCGCGACCTCGCAGAGATAGGTCGTGCGCAGATGGTCCGTCTGCTGGTGGCCAGTGGTCGGCGCTGCCATGTCGGAAAGCACCACGTCAGCCCGACCGCCGATCGCATCCTGCAACAGCGCCGGCGCGTCCTCGTCGAGGAAGTTCTTCTGGAACAGGATGACGCCGGGCAGTTCGTCCATCTCGAGATAGTCGATGGCGACCACCAGCTTGTTCAAATCGGTCGAGCCGACCCGCTCAACCGCGACCTGCGACCAGCCGCCGGGCGCGGCGCCGAGATCGACCACCTTCATGCCGGGAGCGAGAATGTGGTGCTTGTCGTCGATCTCGATGAGCTTATAGGCCGCGCGCGAGCGATAACCCTCGCGCTTCGAGCGCACGACATAGGGATCGTTGAGCTGCCGCTCGAGCCAGCGCGTCGAGGACGCGGTGCGCCCCCGTGCCGTCTTCACGCGGACCGTCAGTTCGCGGCCGCCCGGCCCCTTGCCCTTGCTGTCCTTCATGACGCGCGTCCGTTCTGTCGGGGATTGCGACGCCAGACGCCGTCTTCCGCCATCATTTCCACCAGAATGCCCTCGCGAAGCCCGCGATCGGCGACGCGGAGCCTCTGGCATGGCCAGCGTCGGCGGATCGCCTCGAGGATGGCGCAACCGGCGAGGACCAGGTCGGCCCGCTCACGCCCGATACAGGGATTGGCGACACGGGCGGCATAATCCATGCCGGTGATCACCGCCATCATCTGATTGACCTCTTCGGCGCTGAGCCATGTGCCGTCGACGCGCCGCCGGTCATAGCGCGGCAAGCCCAGATGAACGCCGGCGAGCGTCGTTACCGTGCCGGAGGTGCCGAGCATGTGCAGGTTGCCGGCCGCCACGGCGCGGTCGAGAGCGGCACCTTCCGGAAAGGCGGCAAGCATCTCGGTCACCTCGGCGACCATCGCCTCGAACACGGTGGCGTCGACCAGTTCGCCGCCATGCCGCTCGCTCAGCGTCACCACGCCGACCGGCAGCGACGCCCATGTCCGGATGCGGTCCGACATGCGGCGGCGATGCCGATCGGCCGGCCGCGTCAGGTCGATCCAGACGAGTTCCGACGAGCCGCCGCCGATATCGAACAGCAGTGCACCGCTGGTCTGCGGATCGATCAGCGAGGCACAGCCGGACACGGCGAGCCGGGCCTCGGTCTCGCGCGAGACGATTTCGAGATCGAGGCCGGTCTCGGCAAGCACGCGATCAAGAAAGTCAGCGCCGTTCTCAGCAGCGCGGCAGGCTTCCGTCGCAATCAGCCGCGCCCGCACGACGCCGCGATCCTTGAGCTTCGTCTGGCAGATTCGCAGCGCTTCCACCGCCCGGTCCATTGCCGCATCGCCGAGCCGACCGCTGCGGCCAACGCCTTCGCCGAGCCTGACGATCCGCGAAAAGGCATCCACGACATGAAAGCCGCGCTCGCGCGGCCGCGCGATCAGCAGCCGGCAATTATTGGTGCCGAGATCGAGCGCAGCATAAAGGCCGTCACCAGGCGACCGCGACACCGCGGCCGCCATGGCCACCGGAGGTGATTGCACGTTGGGCTGGGATGCCAAGGCCGGCTGCGGACGTCGCTCGGGCAGACGCGGAGATCCCGCCGCGGGTGGTGCCCGCAGTTCACCGCCAGCAGCATAGACCGGACGACGCCTCTTGCGCCGGCGGCCCTTCTTTTTCGACGCCTGCGAACCGCCATGCGGTCCCTGGCCGTCGGCGGCTCCGACAAGGTCGCGGACAAGGGCCGGACCATTGGCGGGCGCCTCGGAATCCGCGCGTCGCGGATCCTCGCCCGTAATTGCCACTTCGAAATCCTCGGCCGCGACGGCACGGACACAAGGCCCGGCGCGCAGCTCTTTGAGTGCCTAGTTGTCCTCAGTGTAAGCAGCAAAGACCGACCTTACAAGCGAAGGGAGAATGCGCGACGCGGCTCACCCGAAGGGTCGATTGACAGGGGGCGTTTGGAGAGCCGACAATCCGCAAGACTTGGCGCGCAGCCTGAAAAAGGCACGACAAGAGACTGAAAACACTTGGGGGCTGCAGTGGCGGATCAACCGCATTTCGTGATCGTCGGCGGCGGAACCGCTGGCTGGCTCGCAGCTTTCATTCTGAGCGACAAGGCACGCCGGCTCAAACTCGGCGCGCGCGTCACCGTGGTCGAATCCTCGAAAATTCCGACCGTCGGCGTCGGCGAAGGCAGCACGGCGGCTCTTCGCGTGCTGATGCAGTATTTCAACCTGAACGAGTTCGAGTTCTTTCGCGAGACGGGCGCGACCTTCAAGCTCGGCATCCGCCACAAGGACTGGCGCCATATCGGTCACAGCTATGACGGCCCGATCGACGATCCGCATCAGGTCGTGAAGGCACCCGCCGGCGCACCATCTGACTATCTCAACGTCTTCTGCGTCGCGGCCGGCCGCAAGCTGCAGGACATGCATCTTTTCGGCCCGCTGCTCGAACGCAAGAAGGCGCCCTATGCGCGCAAGGATGACGGGACGCTGCTGCCGCTTGGACCGTTCCACCATGCCTTTCACTTCGATCAAGCGCGGGTTGGCAAGTTCCTGAAGGCCCGCGCCTCCAATGTCGACACGATCGACGCCAGCGTCTCCGGCCTCGAGCGGGACGCTGAGACCGGTTATATCCGCGCGCTTATTCTTGACGATGGGACCCGCCTTGCCGGCGATTTCTTTGTCGATGCCACCGGCTTCCGCAAGCGCCTCATCGTCCAGGAACTCGCAGCCCCCTGGATCTCCTATGCAAAGGAACTGCCCGTCAACCGGGCCCTGCCGTTCTGGATCGACATCAAGCCGGGTGAGGAGATCGCCAACTACACCCTGGCCTGGGCGCTCGAATCGGGCTGGATGTGGCAGATCCCGACGCAGGAGCGCTATGGCTGCGGCTATGTCTATTCGGACGCCTTCAAGACACCGGACGAAGCGAGGCTCGAAGTCGAGCGTGTGCTCGGTCATCCGATCGAAGTTCGCGACGACATCCGCTTCGAGATCGGCCGGTTGGCGACACCCTGGCTGGGCAATTGCCTCGCTGTCGGCCTCGCGGCCAGCTTCCTCGAGCCACTGGAGGCGACCTCGATCCATGGCTCGATCGTGCAGCTGATGCTTTTCGCCGACAACTATCTGAAAAACCCGGAGGAGATGACCGAGACGGACCGCGTCGACTACAATCGCCGCTTCGGGCGCCAGGTCGACGATTTTCGCACGTTCATCAACACGCACTACGTCACTGAGCGTGACGACACACCGTTCTGGCGCGATGTGCGAGCCGAGCGACTCCATGACGAGACCCGGCAGCGGCTCGCGCTCTGGAGCAAGGAAATGCCACGGCGGGAGCACTTCCCGTCCTACCTGGGCGGCCTGCCGCATGTCGAGACACAGTTGCACTATCCCGTGCTCGACGGGCTCGGATTGCTCGACCCCGAAGTCGCCCGGGCCGAAATGGCGCGCGACCCCAAATTGAGGGCCTTTGCGCGCGACACCGTCGACAGTCTCGTACGGGAATATCGCGCCGCCGCCGACAAGGCCCTCGGCCATGCCGAGTTCCTCGCTCACATGCGTTCGCTCGGCTGAGCGAAGCAGGCCGAGCTGACAAATTTCATTCCTCGGAAGGCAATCGAGACTAGACTCCTCGCGCTGACTGCGATGGGAGAGAAGTCAATGACGCCAAGCCGACGTGGTTTCATCACCATGAGCGCCGGCATTTCAGCCGCCTCGGTCCTGCCAGCCGCCGCGAGCGCGACGGAAAGCTGCGTCGATCCGGTCACGGCGATGGCGGAGGCAGTCTCGAACGGCTTGTTCGCCGATGACGGGCTCGCGCGACCGGCGCCGATGACGCCGACGGTCTCCAACCTCGCCGCCGGACTCGACCGGACACTCGTGCTCGGCGGCGGCGGCGAATACTACGTCGCCTGGTATTGCGGGTTCTTCCACGGCCTTCTGGAACTGGGCTTTGATCCTAATCTCGCTGAGATGGTCGTGGGCACCTCGGCCGGCGCCTATATGGGCTCGTCACTGACCTCGGGCCATTTCGCGCGTCTCCGGACCGAGTTCGATTTCTTCGGCCATTTTCCCAGCCTGTTCGCCAAGATGGCGCCTGTTTCCAGCGCCAACGCCAGCCAGAAACGAGCGCAGGAAATCAATTTCAAGGTCACGAATGGCGATCCCGCATCGATCCAGGCGATCGGACACGCCGCCCTCGCCTCCGACAACAGGGTGAACGGGGATGCCGTCGAGCGTCTCGCCTGGCTCTTGACGGGTGACAGCAAGACGGACTGGCCGGTCGCCAAGATGTTCACGACCGCCAATGATTGCTACACCGGAGAGCGCCTCGTCGTCGGCCAGGCCGTCGCGCGCAGGAACGGCATTCCGCTTGCCCATGCGGCCGGCGCCAGTTCATCGCTGCCCGGCGTCATCGGTCCGACGCTGCTCGGCCAGCGATATTGCATGGATGGCGGCATCGCGCGGACCTGGGCGCATACCGACATCGTCGCCGGCTCGAAACGCGCGCTCGTCATCACGCTGACCAATGGCCATGACGGCACCGTTCTCACCGGCATTCCGCACAACATCAACACGGAGATCGCAGCACTCGAGGCGACGGGCACCAAGGCGATGCTCATCATCGCCGGCACGCCGCCGGGCGTAAACCTGCTTGATCCCAAGGAAATCGCGCCCGCGCTGAAGGCCGGCTACGACCGCGCAAAAACCGAAGCGCCAAAAATCCAGCAGTTCTGGTCCTGAGAACCAAAAGACCCGGCCGCCATCATGGCGACCGGGCCGTCAACTCAGTCGATCCTGATGGATCAGGCGGCAACCTTCCGCTTCGATCCGCGCGCCCAGGCCGGCAGCCAGTCGCCATGGGCAGCGATGAGGTCGTCGACGAGGTTCCAGATCTGGTCGAGGTCGAGCTCGGCCGCGGTATGCGGATCGAGCATCGCAGCGTGATAGATATGGTCCTTGTTCTCGGTCATCAGCGCGGCAACGGTCAGTTCCTGCACGTTGACATTGGTCCGCATCAGGGCTGAAAGCTGCGGCGGCAGCTTGCCGATATGCGTCGGCTGGATGCCCGAACGATCGACAAGGCAAGGCACCTCGACGGCGCAGCCCTCGGGCAGCGAGGTGATGAGGCCGGTGTTGCGGACATTGCCGTAGATCACCGCAGGTTCGCCGGTCCAGACCGCATTGACGATCTGAGAGGCGTATTCCTTGGATTCCTTGACCTCGACCCGGTTGGCCGTGCGGTATTCCTTGGCGGTATCGTTCCAGCGCGCGATCTGTTCAATGCAGCGCTTCGGATATTCGTCGAGCGGCACGCCGAACTTCTCGATGAGGTCCTCACGGCCCTCCTTGATGAAATAGGGCGTGTATTCGGCGAAATGCTCCGAGCTCTCGGTCACGAAATAGCCGAGCCGGGTCATCATCTCGTAGCGCACCTTGTTCGGGCAGCGCGGGTTCCAGGTCGGCTTCGGCGCCCGGCCTTCGCGATAGGCGCGCATGAGATCCGGATAGAGATCGCGATAGGAGCCGTCCGCCTGCAGGTGCTCGAACTTCAGATAGAACGCCATGTGGTTGATGCCGGCGGAGCGATAGCGGATTTCCTCATAGGGAATGCCGAGATCTTCAGCCAGCTCGTGCGCCGTGCCCTGAACCGAATGGCAGAGGCCGACCTGCTTGATGGTCGGATATTTCTCGCTGATCGCCCAGGTATTGATCGCCATGGGGTTCACATATTGCAGCATGATCGCCTCTGGGCAGACCGCGAGCATGTCCTCGCAGATCTTCCACAGATGCGGCACGGTCCTGAGGCCGCGCATGATGCCGCCAACGCCGAGCGTATCGGCGATGGTCTGGCGCAGGCCATACTTCTTCGGGATCTCGAAGTCGACGACCGTCGACGGCTCATAGCCGCCGATCTGGAAGCAGACGACCACGAAATCGGCGCCCTCGAGCGCGCGGCGCTGGTCGGTGTAGCTCGTGACCGTTGCGGGGACATCGAGCGTCTGGACGAGCTTCTTGGCGATGATCTCGCTCATCTCCAGGCGCTCGGGATTGATATCCATCAGCGCGATTTCCGCCTCGGCCAGCGCCGGCCGATGCAGGATGTCGCCGACAATGTTCTTCATGAACACCGAGGAGCCGGCGCCGATAAAGGTGATCTTGGGACGTGCCATGACTTCAACTCCGATAGAAGGCCTCTGCCGCCCTGGCGTCAGGCAGCGATTTCGAAAGCGGCGCGGACGAGCCGGGCCGTATAGTCGTTTTTAGGATTGGTCAGGACCTCCGAGACCGGGCCCTGTTCGACGATCTTGCCATGCTGCATGACGATCACGCGATGGCAAAGCGCGCGCACGACCTTCAGGTCGTGCGAAATGAAGAGATAGGATAGCCCCTTCTCGTCCTGCAGCTTGCGCAACAGGTCGATGATCTGGGCCTGCACCGAAAGATCGAGCGCCGATGTCGGCTCATCGAGCAGGATGAATTCAGGCTCGAGTGCAATCGCCCGCGCAATGGCAATGCGCTGACGCTGTCCGCCCGAGAATTCGTGCGGAAAGCGCGACAGGATCGTGTCGGGCATACCGGCGTCGCGCAACGCCTTGCGGACGCGCTCCAGCCTGTCACGCCGATCGGCGCCAATATCGTTCACGATCAGGCCTTCCTCGATGATCTGGCCGATCGACATGCGCGGATTGAGCGAGGAGAACGGATCCTGGAAGACGATCTGCATCCGCGAGCGCAGCGGGCGCATCTCCTGCCGCGACTTCATCTGGATCGGCTCGCCATCGAAGCTGATCTCGCCGCCATTATTCGGGATGAGGCGGAGCAGCGCCTGGCCGAATGTCGTCTTGCCCGAGCCGCTCTCGCCGACAAGCCCGAGCGTTTCATGACGACGAAGATCGAGGCTGAGGTCATCAACCGCGATCAGCGGGAAATATTCGGGCCGGAAGAAGCCGCCGCGCTTCAAAGTGAAGGCGACGCGCACCTTCTTGCCCTCAAGCATGATCGGCGTCTTCTCGGGCAGCGGATTGGCGATGCCCTTCGGTTCGGACGCCAGCAGATGGCGCGTGTAGGAATGCTGCGGGTTGCGGAACACGTCCTCGGTGCGGTTGTGCTCCTTCACCTCGCCATTCTGCATCACATACACATAGTCGGAGAACTGGCGCACGATGGTGAGATCATGCGTGATGAGGATCACCGCCATGCCATGAACGCGCTGCAGGTCCTTGATGAGGTTGAGGATCTGCGCCTGCACCGTAACATCGAGCGCCGTGGTCGGCTCGTCGGCAATGAGCACGTCCGGACGGTTAGCGAGCGCCATCGCGATCATGACGCGCTGGCGCTGGCCACCTGAAAGCTGATGCGGGAACTGCTTGAGCCGCGAGGCGGGCTCTGGGATCTGCACCTCGCGAAGCAGCTCCTCGGCGCGCTTCATCGCCTCGGCCCGGCTGACCTTGTTGTGCAGGTGGATGACCTCGCAGATTTGCTGCCCGATCGTATAGACCGGATTCAGCGAGCTCATTGGCTCCTGAAAGATCATCGAGAACCGGTTGCCACGCAGTTGCCGCCGCGCTTCAGCCTTGAAGGCAAGGATGTTCTTGCCCTCGAACATGATCCGCGCGTCGGGCACGATGGTTGCCCGCTTGGTCAGAAGGCCCATGATCGTCCGCGCCGTCACGGACTTGCCGGAGCCGGATTCGCCGACGATCGCAATGGTCTCGCCGCGATGCAGCTGGAACGACACATCGCGCACGGCCCGGACGGTGCCGCCCTCGACCTTGAAGTTCACGCCGATATTGCGCGCGTCGAGGATGAGCTCGCGACCGTGCTGGTTCAGATCGGTGCGCTCGGGCGGGCAGAAGCTCGGGGTCGCCTCGGTCATGTCCGTCATCCCTAATACGGGTCGATGGCGTCGCGGAGACCGTCGCCGAGCGCGTTGAACGCGAACACGGTGACGAGCACGAAGGCGACGGGCGAGAGAATCCACGGATAGGAGCCGATGACCGAAAAGGCACCGGTGTCCTGGAGCATGAGCCCCCATGAGATCAGCGGCGGCTTCACAGCGAAGCCGAGAAATCCGAGGAAGGATTCGAGCAGCACGATCGCCGGAATGGCCAGCGTCACCGACACGATCACATGGCTCAGAACATTCGGCAGGATGTGGCGCATGATGATGCGTCCATCGCCGGCCCCGACCGCCATCGCCGCGCGGACATATTCGATCCGAGCGAGCGCCAGCGTCTTGCCGCGAACCTCACGCGAAAGCTGCGCCCAGCCGAGCGCCGCCATCACGCCGATGACGAAAGCAAGGAACACGTTGGAGGGCGCCGTGATCGGAATGAGCGACGTCAGCGCGAGATAGAGCGGCAATTGCGGGAAGGCGAGCACGAGGTCGACGAAGCGCTGTACCCAGCCGTCGAACTTCCCGCCGAGATAGCCCGATGTGATGCCGATCCCGGTCCCGACTGACGTCGTGATGAACACCACGATCAGCGCGATCGTCAGGGATATGCGCGAGCCGACGATCGCGCGAGAGAGAATGTCACGGCCGAATTTGTCGGTGCCGAGGAGATGCACCGAACTGCCGTTGGTCGCACCGAAGAAATGGCGGTTCGCCGGAATGAGCCAGAGAAGTTTGTAGTCATAACCTTTGACAAAGAAGCCGAGATCGAGCGGATTGTTGAGGTCCGGTCCCGTCAGCGGCTGGAACGTGACCGGATCGAACTCGCCCGTCTCGACAATCGGATAGATGCGCGGCACCAAGCTGAACGAGCCGTCGGGCGCGCGGAAGGACAGCGTCTCCGGCGGCGCAAAGCCGACGCCGTTTTCCTTGGGGCTCACAGGCGCGAAGAAGTCGGCGAACAGGGCCATGGTCAGAAGGCCGAGCACCATGACGAGGCCGATCATGCCGATGACCGAACGGCGGAACCGCCGCCAGACCAGCGCCAGATAGGTCTCGTTGCCATGGGCAAACCGGCCGCCCTGCGGGTTGATCGCGGCTTCCTTGGCAGCTTCCCGAGCCTTGGCCTCGGCAGCAGCGATATGGGCCGACACGTCCGTCGCGGAATGGATCTCGGTCATTCTTTACCTCCACCGAGCCGGACGCGGGGATCGAGCAGGGCCAGCAGCATGTCGGCGATGATGTTGCCGACGATCAGCGTCCCGGCGAGGACCATCATGAAGGTGGCGGTGACATAGACATCGCCGACCGCCATGGAGGACACGATCGCCGGCCCTACTGTCGCGAGCGAGAACACGATCGCCACCTCGATCTCGCCGGTCAGCATGTAGGGCAGCACGACGCCCTGATACATGATGAGCGGATGCAGCGCATTGGGCACGGCATGGCGCATGATCACCGCGCCCTCGGACATGCCCTTGGCGCGTGCCGTCTCGACATATTGCGCATTCAGTGTATCGAGCAGATTGGCGCGCATCACACGCATATTGTAGGCGAGCCCGCCGAAGGTCGCGATCGCGACGACGGGCCAGACATGCTTCACGAGATCGACGAACTTGGCCCATGACCAGGGCGCGCCGCCATATTGCGGCGAGAAGAAGCTGCCGATTTCCTGGACGTTGAGCCGGAAGGCCAGGATGTAGACGAGAACGATCGCGATCAGGAAGCGCGGAATCGTCGTCCCAAGGAACGAGAAGAACGAAAGCACCGAGTCGACCCAGCTATATTGCCGCGTCGCTGCCAGGATGCCGAAGGTGATGCCGATGAACGACGCCAGGATGTGGCAGACAAGCGCCAGCAGCAATGTGCGCGGCAGCCGTTCGGCCACGACCGTCGAAACGGGCTTGTTGTAGAAGAAGCTGTCGCCGAAATCGCCGCGGGTGACGATGCCGCCGATCCAATTGAAATACTGGATGATGATCGGCTTATCGAGGCCATGCGCCTTGCGATAGGCGTCGGCCTGCGCCTCGGCGACGACGGCGGAGGCGCCGCCCTGGTTCATCAGCTGGGAACGAATGAAATCACCATAGTCGCCGGGTGGCGCCTGGATGATGGCGAAGGTCACGATGCTCAGGACGAGGAGAACCGGAATAGCAGAGAGAATTCTGATCGCTAGGAAGCGCAGCATGGGGGCTTCGAGCTCCGTCTCCGGTGCTTCAGGGAAAGCAAGGGGGCACGAGGCCTCCTTGCTTCGCGATTGTGAGGCGTGGGGCTACTTCACCGCGCCGGCCGAGCCAGGCGCACCTGGCAGCGTCTCGGCGTGGAGCTCATAGTTGCCCTGCTTGTCAGCCGGGACGAACATGCGCTCACGAATGACGCTGTCCTCAGCCCAGTTGAAGAGATTGATGGGCGTGCCCTTCGGGACGTTGGCGAAACGCTTGTTGATGATCAGCGCGCCAGGATACTGGGTCAGACCGATGCCATAGACGTTATCGGTGTAGACCTTCTGGAACTGCTTCATCAGGTCCTTGCGTTCTGCGCCATCGCTCGTCGCGATGAACTTGTTGGTGATGTCAACAAGCTGCTGCTCGAACGGAAGCAGGTCGAGCTGACCATCCTTGCCCGCACGATGGTAGTAGCTGGTCTGCGGACCAACCGGTGCGAGATTGACCGTCTTCTGCACGACCGATGTCAGTTCTTCGGTATTGCGGAAGATCATCCAGTCGAACTTGCCGGCCTGCTGCAGCGCGTCACGCTGCTTGCCTTCGACCGTGTTGAGGATGACGCGGATGCCGAGCGGCTCCATCATCGCAACCATGCCGTCGGCAAGGCTCTTGTCGGTCTGGTAGTCGGCATTGACGAGGAGCGTGACCTCGACATTCTTGCCGCCCGCCGTTCCGGCCGGGAAGTTCACGATGCCGTCGCCATCCGTATCCTTGAGGCCGGCCAGTGCCAGTTCAGCCTTGGCGCTTTCGAGGTCGTACGGATAGTAGGCGGTCGAGTCCTTGTCGTAATAGACGGTGCCGGAATAGATGCCGCCCGGATAGATCGTCGTGAACGGACCCTTGACCAGCGACTCGCCGAGCCGCTTGCGGTCGACCGCTTCGGTGATCGCCTTGCGGAAGTGGTCGTTGCGATTGAGTTCGCGCACGGCCTGGGCGCGCTCATCCGGTTCGCCCCAGCCATTGGCCGAGTAGTTCGGATAGAGCGAGTAGCCGATGAGCCGCGGGCCGAATTCGAGGCGGGCCGGCGCATCCTTGCTTGCCGAACGCTTCAGAGCCTCGACGAAGCTCTCGGGCTGCTCGAGATTGGCGAAATCGCCGGAACCGGCCACGGCCTGAACGTCACGGTCCGCCCAGGTCGAGAGCTTGTAATGCAGCTCGTTCAGATAGGGGAGCTGATTGCCCGCCTCATCCACCTTCCAGTAGTAGGGATTGCGGCGCATGACGACAATGTCGTCGGGGCGATACTCGACCGGCACCCAGGCACCCATGACCGGAATGTTCATATATTCCGGCGGGAAGGCGTTCTTGTACTGCTCGTAGGTGTTCTTCGAATATTTGGGATGCTGCGGCTTCAGGATATGAGCCGGGCCGGGGCAGAAGGTGCCATAGGCCATCTGATAGAGATACTGTTTGGCGAACGGCTGCTTGAACGTCCACAGCACCGTGTAGTCGTCAACCTTCGTCAGCGTCGTTCCCTCGCCGAAAGTAGCCGGCGTGGCGCCGTTCAGCGGCGTGACATTGGGATCGTTGACGTTGTCGTTCCAGTAGAACATCAGGTCGTCGGACGTGAACGGCACGCCGTCCGACCACTTGGCACCCTCGATGAGGTGCATGGTCAGTTGCTTGCCGTCTTCAGACCATTCCCAGCTCTTGGCGAGGTTCGGCAGCGGCTCGAGTTCGTCGGCCTTGATCTCGAACAGCGGACCCGAGCGCGTCAGGCATTCCGACAGGCCGATATCGATGCCACCCCAACCCTGCGACTGGCCGCCAATATAATTCCAGCCCTCGGGACGGCCGCCGATCACATGGCGCAGCGTATCGCCATAGACCCCGAGGCCGTCGACCATGTTGGCCTTCTTGTAGACCAGCGGCTCCTTGGGGAGACGATCCTTGACCGGCGGAAGCTTGCCGGTGTCGACGAAGTTCTTCGTGACCCAATCCGGCTCATGATATTCCGGCAGGGCCTTGAACTCGAAAATGTCTTTTTGGCCGACATAGTCGACCTGACCCTGTGCCTCGAATTTCGGCGGATCAGGCGGCAGGGTCGGCTTTTCAGTCTGGGCGAGCGCCGCCGCTGCGGAGACGCCGAGGAGCAGGCCTGCTCCTCCGAGAGCCATCAAATAGGTCTTCATGTTTCCTCCCTTGAGCGTGGCGATGGCAGAGCCCTACCCTCGCCCCATAGTCCCCAAACTGCCGCCGACGCCACTCGTCCCCGCGGCGGCGGCCATCTGCAACGGCATGGCTCGTTCGAGCCATGCCGGATCCTCCAGAACCTCTAGAGAGACGGGCGAGCGGACTCGTCCAGCTCCAGAGCGCGTTTCCTGGCGCTTTCGGCGCGGACGACATCCACCGTCCGCACGTCGCGGCGCGCCGCACCCTGCCAGTCGCGCGTCTTGACCGTCGACTTGGCAAGCCGTGCCTTCGCGTCGTCGATCACATGGGCAAACTGCGGCAGCCATTTCGCCTGGGCGACGACCATCTCGTCGACCATCTGCCAGACCTCATCCGGCGAGCAGATCGCGCCGACGAGCGGATCGTGCAGCACCGACAGCTTCAAGAGGTCGAGATCGCCGGTGACCGCAGCGTGGACCGACATGCGCTGCACATTGATCGAGGCCAGACAGGTCGCCGCGCAGGCCTCGGGCAGAGTGATGCCCGCCGCCATGTTGAGGCCGAAGCGATCGACGAAACCGGGGGACTCGATGATGGCATCGTCAGGCAGGTTGGTGATGACGCCGTTGTTCTTGACGTTGAAATGGCCGCGATAGACGCGCCCCGTTTCGAGCGCCTCGAGAATATGGCTCGCATGCTCGGTCGAGCGCTTCGAATGATCGAGCGGCTTGCCGGCTTCCTCGACAAAGCGCGGGAAGTCGGTCTCGAACCAGTTCCGCGATTCCGTCGAATAACGGAGATAACCGCCGGTCTCGCCATGGATCCATTCGGACATGTCGATCCAGCGCTCGATCTCGTCCGGACGCTTGCGATACCAGGGGAGGTATTCAGACAGATGGCCGTTTGATTCCGTCGAATAAACGCCGAAGCGCTTGAGGACGTCGATGCGCACCTTCTCCTGCCTGGAATAGACAGGATGCGCCTCGAAGGCCGCGAGCAACTCATCCTTGCCGACCTTGCGGCCGTTCAAGCGGACATCGATGAACCAGGTCTGGTGATTGATGCCCGAGCAGATGAAGTCCAGTTCACCCGGCTTGGCACCCAGAACCGTCGCTATCTGCTCGCCGCCATGCTGGACGCCATGGCAGAGGCCGATCGTGTTGACCTTGCCATATTCGATGGCGGCCCACGTGTTCATCGCCATCGGGTTGGCATAGTTGAGGAAAACGGCGCCCGGCGCTGCGACCTCGCGGATATCCTTGCAGAAGTCGAGGATGGCCGGGATATTTCGCTGGCCATACATGATGCCGCCGGCGCAGATCGTATCGCCGACGCACTGGTCGACGCCGTACTTCAGGGGAATGCGAATATCGTCCGCATAAGCCTCAAGGCCGCCGACGCGCACGCAGCTGATGATATAATTCGCGCCTTCGAGCGCCTGCCGACGATTGGTCGTCGCGGTGATGCGCGTTGGAAGATTGTTTGCTTCGACGATCTTGTCGAGGATCTGCTGGATCATCGAAAGATTGTGCTCACTGACATCCGTCAGCGCGAACTCGACATCCCTGAGTTCAGGCACCGATACGATATCGGTCATGAGCTTCTTCGTGAAGCCGACGCTGCCTGCGCCGATGATCGCGATCTTCAGTCCGGCCATTCGCTCCCTCAATCGTCTCGGCCGCACGCGGCCTCATCTCAGACCAGCCTGCCCTGCCCAAAGCGCTGACGCCGATAAGGCAGCAAGCCACCGCCTGGCGGGTTTTCATGGTCCCCGCCGGCTGTTCGTGGCATTAGTTATTCCCAAGCCCCGACCATGGACCAGAGAGATTTTGTGCTTTCATGGGTAATTCTGTGCTCTCGAAGTTGCGGACTTATGCGCCAGCTATGAAGACGCTGTCGCTGCCGCGCGGCCGTCGCCACCTCCATTCGATGCCCACATCGAGCGGTTACGAGATCCGCGATCAGCCGCCTTATGCCTGGGACGGCATGCAGCGGGGACAGACGGCGTTCACCGTCCTGCAGCACACAATCTCGGGTGTCGGCCAGCTTCGCTACGAGCGCCGTCGCTATCGTCTTCGAGCTGGCGATACGATGCTGGTCCTCATCCCGCACAACCACCGTTATTGGCTCGATCCCGGCGATCGCTGGGAATATTTCTGGATCTCGATGCATGGCCGCGAGGCGTTGCGGATCCATCGCGAGATCCTCGCCGCCAACGGGCCGGTTCTTCGCCTGCGTCCGGAAACGATCGAGCATCTCGCTCGCTGCACGCTGCGTTTCGTCGAAGGCGAGGGCGAGACGCCGGGCGCCGCCTCTGCCATCGCTTATGAAGCGGCCATGGCGCTGTTCGACGACGTGTTCGGCTCACACCCTGCCCTGCCGACCGAGGACGATGCGATGGCGAGGGCCGTTCGCTTCATCCTGGAAAACCTCGACAAGCCGATCGCCGTTCCAGACCTCGCCGATGTCGCCGGCCTCAGCCGGGCGCATTTCACCCGCGTCTTCACCGAGAGCGAAGGGACACCGCCGGCCGAATTCGTGCTTCAGCAGCGGATGAGGCGGGCGGCGTCGCTGCTCGCAAACGATGCGGCGATCTCGGTCAAGGAGGTCGCAGTGCTGATCGGGTTCGAGGATCCCAATTATTTCGCGAAGGTGTTCCGCCGCGTCTTCGGCACCAGCCCGACAGAATTCCGGACGACGGGCATGTACGCCACAGTCTCCGGGCCGGAACGGCCGCTGTAATGCCCAATCCGTGATCGGCGCCCGGTGCCATCGCCCATAAATACGGCAACCACCTTCCCATTGCATACAGTTCGCTTCGGTTTCAGCTTGGCATGGCGCTTGCTCGATGGAGTTCATTGAGTTGGTGGCTAGGGTTCCGATCTCCGTGAGGGGATGCTGGTCCGAGAGCTGCCGCCGGGGCGGGAGACATCCGCACCGGGCACGGCGGGATAAAATCCCGGGAGACCTCAGTGGCCAGGCGTTGGCGACGGGTAGGTCTTTGCCAATTCCTGGTTCCAGTGAAACCCTGACCGGAGTTGGCAATGCACGTCTCGAACACCCTGAAGCGCAGCCTCGCCGCCGGCCTGATCGCCGCCGCGGTCACCGCCCTCTCGTTCACCGGCGCCGCCGAAGCCGCGCCCAAGAAGGACTTCAAGCTCGCCTGGTCGATCTATGTCGGCTGGATGCCGTGGCAGTGGGCCGCCGACCAGGGCATCGTCAAGAAGTGGGCCGACAAATACGGCATCAAGATCGACGTCGTTCAGATCAACGACTATGTCGAATCGATCAACCAGTACACGGCCGGCGGCTTCGATGCGGTGACGCTGACCAATATGGACGGGCTGTCGATCCCGGCCGCCGGCGGCGTCGATACCACCGCGGTTCTGGTCGGCGACTTCTCGAACGGCAACGACGCCATCATCCTGAAGGACAAGAAGACGCTGGCCGACATCAAGGGCCAGAAGGTCAATCTCGTCGAATTCTCCGTCTCGCACTATCTCCTCGCTCGCGCGCTTTCGACCATCGGTCTCGCCGAGAAGGACCTCAGCGTCGTCTCGACGTCGGATGCTGACATGGTCGCCGCATGGTCGACACCCGATGTCACATCCGTTGTGACATGGAACCCGATCGTCGCCGAGATCATGGCAACGCCGGGCGCCAACAAGGTGTTCGATTCCTCGCAGATCCCCGGCGAAATCATCGACCTGACGGCCGCCAACACTGCGACGCTCAAGGACAATCCCGATTTCGGCAAGGCGCTCGCGGGTGCATGGTACGAGACTATGGCGATCATGTCGTCGGATACGCCGGAAGGAAAAGCGGCCCGCGAGGCGATGGGCAAGGCGTCCGGCACCGATCTCGCCGGCTATGAGGCCCAGCTCAAGGCAACGCGCATGTTCTTCAAGCCAGACGAGGCGGCCGCCTTCGCCAAGAGCCCGGAGATCAGCGCCACCATGGACCATGTCCGCGGCTTCCTGTTCGAGCACGGCCTGCTCGGCAACGGCGCCGCTTCGCCTGACGTCGTCGGCATTGAACTCGCAGACGGCAAGGTGCTCGGCGATACCGGCAATGTGAAGCTGCGCTTCACCGATGCCTACATGGCCGCCGCGGCGGCTGGAAAGCTCTAGTGCGGCTCTGTCATCCCCTGCGGTTCCCGGGCCCGGCCCGGGAACTTCTGACATCGGAGCCTGCCCGATGCGGCTGATCAATCGGCGCCCTGCCCCCGGCGTTGCGCGACTGCTGGCGCTCATTCCATTCGTTCTCGTGGTGGTGGCCTATCTCATTGGGTCCGGGATCCGACTTGCGGAAAACCCGTCCGACAAGCTTCTGCCCTCCTTCGCGAGCTTCGCCGCCGCCATCAACCGGATGGCGTTCCAGCTCGACCCGCGCACCGGCGACATCCTGCTGCTCGTCGATACGGAAGCGAGCCTCTATCGCCTGTTCGCGGCGCTGGCGATTGCGGTCATCATCGGCCTCGTTCTCGGCATCGTCATCGGCCTCCTGCCCTATTTCCGGGCCGGGCTCGGCAGTTTCGTCGCGGTGGTCTCGATGGTTCCGCCACTGGCGCTGCTGCCGATCCTCTTCATTACCATGGGCCTTGGCGAGGCGTCCAAGATCGCGCTGATCGTTATCGGCGTCGCGCCATGCCTCGTGCGCGATGTCGCGCTCCGGGTCGGCGACTTGCCGCCGCAGCAATCGATCAAGGCGCAGACGCTCGGCGCCTCGACCTGGCAGATCATCCTCCGCGTGGTGCTACCGCAAACGCTGCCGCGCCTGATCGATTCGCTGCGCCTGCAGATCGGACCCGCATGGCTGTTCCTGATCGCCGCCGAAGCGATCGCCTCGGAATCCGGCCTCGGCTACCGCATCTTCCTGGTGCGCCGCTATCTCGCGATGGATGTGATCCTCCCCTATGTCGCCTGGATCACCCTCCTCGCCTTTCTGATGGACCGGACGCTTGCGGTCCTCCAGCGCCGCGCCTTCCCATGGTTTGAAGCCGCACGGGCTTCAGGATGAGGAACCGGCCATGAACGCCATCATCGTCAAGGATGTCTGGAAGGAATATGACGGCCGCGTCATCCTCGAAGGCATCAATCTCGAGATCGCGCCGCGCGCTTTCGTTGCGCTGGTCGGCCCGTCCGGCTGTGGCAAGACGACGTTCCTGCGCATGCTTCTCTCGGAGGAACGGCCGGATCGCGGCACGATCACCATCGCTGGCGCGCCACTCCCTCGCGAGCCTGGCGCCGATCGCGGCGTCGTATTCCAGCGCTATTCGGTATTTCCGCATTTGACGGTGCTCGGCAATGTCGTGCTCGGGCTTGAACTGAAGGCAGCACCCTTGCTTGGTCGCCTGTTTGGCTCCAGCCGTCGCGCGGCCGAGGACGAGGCGCGCGGCATGCTGGCCGCCGTCGGCCTTGCCGGATCGGAAGAGAAATATCCGGCGCAGCTTTCGGGCGGCATGCAGCAGCGGCTTGCCCTGGCGCAGGCGTTGATCGCCAAGCCCAAGGTGCTGCTGCTCGATGAGCCCTTTGGCGCACTCGATCCCGGCATTCGCGCCGAGATCCACGTTCTCATGCAGAAGCTCTGGCACGAGCGCCCGCTCACCGTCGTCATGGTGACGCACGACCTGTCGGAGGCGTTCTCGCTCGGGACGCGCGTCATCGCCTTTGAACGCCGCCGCAACGAACCCTCCGATGGCGGCCGCTATGGCGCCACCATCACCCGCGATTTCGAAGTGTGGCCGAAGCGCATTGCCGGCGAGCCGAGACCTTCGAAGAAGAAGACCATGCCCGGCCGGGACGACCCGGTACCATCGACGGGATCACTCCGGGACGACCCGGCCCTCCAAGGAGACACGCCGTGAACGAGGCGATGCACCCGGCTTTGGACAAGGCCGCCGAGATCGAGGCCAACCGCAGACGCTATGAGGAACTGAAGGCAGCCGGCGATACCGCCGCTCCGCGCGCCTTGCCCTCGCCGACGCCGCAAGGCGCCGCGCCGATCGCCGAAAGCGCGGTTATCCATCGCGAGACGATCCCCGGCGGCTGGTACACGACGCTCAGGCTGCAGGCCGGCACGGCGCTCCGCCTCTTCAACACGTCCGGAACATCCGGCGTCTCGCTGTTCGCCTGGAACGCGAACGATACCAGCGAGCGCTACAACAGCGCGGACACGGTCAAGATCCAGTGGACGTCCGAACTCCGCAAAGGCCGCGTTCTCTTCTCCGATATGGGCCGCGTGCTGTTCTCGATCATTGAGGATACGACCGGCGCCCATGACACCATCGTCGGCGGTTCGACGCCGGCCTCGAACGCCCGCAAATATGGCGATGCCAGCCTTCGCTCGACCCGCGAGAACATGCTCCTCGCCGCTGGCAAGCACGGCCTCGGCCTCCGCGACCTCGCGCCGGTGATCACGTTCTTCGCGCCCGTCATCGTCGATGCATCGGGCCAGCTTGCCTGGCGCGATGGCGTCGTCGGCGCTGGCGATTTCGTCGATCTTCGCGCCGAGATGGACGTCATCGTCGCGCTCTCGAACTGCCCGCATCCGCTCGCGCCGGACACGAGCTTCGAGCCCGGCCCAATCGAAGCGATCGTCCACAGCGTGCCGCCTGCAGCCGACGACGATCTTTGCCGCACGGCCACCGCAGAAGCCCGCCGCGGCTTCGACAACAACGCCCGCCAAGCGCGCATCTGAGGGGGACGCCATGAACCAGTCTGTTGCGGGCTTCCTCGCCCTCCCGGTCGGCCTTGATCCCGCCAAGGCGATCTACGACTTCACCATCCCCGCCAACAAACCCTGGACCGGCGTGGTCCGGCGCGGCCAGATCCTGCGCATCGTCGATCTCGAAGGCCAGCAGGCGGTCGACACGCTGTTCTACAGCCTCGCCGACACAAGCGAACGCTACAGCGCGCAGGACACGATCCTCGAGCAAGGCGCGCCCTACGTCACCACAGGCACGCGGCTCGTTTCCAATATCGGCAATGTCATGGCGACGGTCGTCGCCGACACCAGCGGCCGGCACGATACCTCGGCCGGCGCCTGCTCCTGCGAGGCGAATACCGTCCGCTTTGGCCACCACACCCGCTACATGCATGCCTGCCGCGAGAACTTCATCATCGCGATGGCGGCGCATGGCATGACCAAGCGCGACATCGTGCCGAACATCAATTTCTTCATGAACGTGCCGATCGAGCCGGACGGCAAGCTCGCGATTGTCGACGGCGTCTCCAAACCCGGCGACCATGTCGATATTCTCGCCGCCATGGACGTCATCTGCGCGATCTCGAACTGCCCGCAGGTCAACAATCCCTGCAACGGCTTCAACCCGACGCCGGTACGCGTGATGATTTTCGATCCGGCGGTCGCATAACATCATGTTCCAGAAGGTTCTCATCGCAAACCGGGGCGAGATCGCCAGCCGGATCATCCGCACATTGCGCCGGATGGGCATTGCCTCGGTCGCCGTCTATTCCGAGGCCGACCGCTTCGCCCGCGCCGCGCTCGACGCCGACGAAGCCGTCGCCATCGGCCCGGCCGCGCCGAAGGAAAGCTATCTCAATATCGACGCCATCATTGCCGCCTGCCGCGCCACCGGCGCGGAGGCCGTGCATCCGGGCTACGGCTTCCTTTCCGAAAACGCCATCTTTGCGGAACGCCTTGCGGATGCCGGCATCCGGTTCATCGGCCCAAGGCCGGCGCATCTCCGCGATTTCGGTCTGAAGCACACGGCGCGTGCGCTCGCGGAGGGATCAGGCGTGCCGCTGCTCCCCGGTAGCGGTCTGCTCGGTTCTGCCGACGAAGCCATCGCAGCCGCAAGCCGCGTCGGCTACCCGGTCATGTTGAAGAGCACGGCCGGCGGTGGCGGCATCGGCATGCAACTTTGCCATGATGCGGCCGAGCTCGCCGCCCGCTTCGAGACCGTGCAGCGCATGGCAACGTCAAGCTTCGGCGATGCGCGCGTCTATCTGGAGCGCTATGTCTCCGTCGCCCGCCATGTCGAGGTGCAGATCTTTGGCGACGGCAAGGGCCGCGTCGTGGCGCTTGGCGAGCGCGACTGCTCGCTGCAACGGCGTAACCAGAAGGTTGTCGAGGAGACCCCGGCGCCGAACCTCTCCCATACTATTCGTGCCCGGCTTCAGTCTGCCGCGATCGCGCTCGGCGAGAGCGTCGCCTACGAATCCGCCGGCACGGTCGAGTTCATCTATGACGTGGCGCGCGACGACGTCTCGTTCCTCGAGGTCAACACCCGCCTGCAGGTCGAGCACCCGGTCACCGAGGCTGTCTTCGGCGTCGATCTCGTCGAATGGATGATCCGCCAGGCGGCCGGCGAGTTCGATTTGCCTGCGCAGGCATCGCTGGTCCCGACTGGGGCCGCGATGGAGGTGCGCGTCTATGCCGAGAACCCGCAGGCTGACTTTCGGCCGCAAGCCGGTCTGCTGACCGAGGTTCGCTGGCCGGAAGGCGTGCGCGTCGACGGCTGGATCGAAACCGGGACGGAGGTGACCGCCTGGTATGATCCCTTGCTCGCCAAGGTCATCGTGCATGGCGCCGACCGGGCAGAGGCCCTAGGCCGATTGAAATCCGCGTTGGACGAAACCTCAGTCCAAGGTATCGAAACGAACCTCGACTATCTCCGCGCCATCGCCGGATCGGAGCTTTTCGTGAGCGGTGAGGTTTCGACCGCGGCGCTGAAGACACTGCCCTTCGTGCCGCGCGCCATCGAGGTTCTCGCACCCGGCGCGCAATCGAGCGTGCAGGACTATCCCGGCCGGGTGGGTCTGTGGAATGTCGGCGTACCGCCTTCAGGTCCGATGGACAGCCGCTCGCATCGTCTCGCGAATCGCATCGTCGGCAATGCCGAAGATGCGGCGGCGCTGGAACTGACCGTCTCCGGGCCGATGCTTCGCTTCCATCGCGCCGCCATCATCGCAATCACCGGCGCCGACATGGCGCCGAAGCTCGATGGCGTGCCGATTCCCTGCTTCGCGCCGGTCAATGTCCCGGCTGGCGCGGTGCTCGCCTTCGGCGCGGTTTCCGGACCCGGCCAACGCAGCTATCTCGCCGTTCGCGGTGGCATCGATGCGCCGCTCTTCCTCGGCTCGCGTGCCAATTTCAGCCTCGGGCGTTTCGGCGGCCACGCGACCGGAACACTCCGCGCTGGCGATGCGTTGAAGATCGGCGATGGCATCGCGTCAGAGCCGATGACGCCCGCCGACGACGAGCGCCCCGAACTGACCCGCGACTGGACGATCGGCGTCCGCTCGGGCCCGCATGGCGCGCCGGACTTCTTCACCGAGGGCGATATTTCCGCGTTGTTCTCGGCCCGCTACGAGGTGCATTTCAACTCATCGCGCACCGGCGTCCGCTTGATCGGCCCGCAGCCAACATGGGCCCGCGCCGATGGCGGCGAGGCTGGCCTGCATCCCTCCAATATCCACGACAACGCCTACGCGATCGGCTCGATCGACTTTACCGGCGACATGCCGATCATCCTCGGGCCTGACGGCCCAAGCCTCGGCGGCTTCGTCTGTCCCGCTGTCATCACGCGCGACGAACTGTGGAAGATCGGCCAATTGAAGCCGGGCGACGGCGTGCGGTTTGTCGAGGCGGAGGTGGCTGAAGCGCCCTCACCCTACCCCTCTCCCGCAAGCGGGAGCGAGGGCGCCGGCGCGACTGCCGCCAATGGAACTGAACCGCTGCAAACCGCGCAACCGAGCCCCCTCTCCCTCCGGGAGAGGGCCTTCGCCCCCGCCTCCCCGATCCTGCGGTCCAACGAAACGGGCCCGGTCCGCGTCGTCTATCGCCGGGCTGGCGATGACAATCTGCTCGTCGAGTACGGATCGATGATGCTCGACATCGCGCTGCGCCTGCGCATCCATCTGCTGATGGAGGCTGTCGCCGCGGCGCGCCTCAAAGGGCTGATCGAACTGACGCCGGGCATCCGCTCGCTGCAACTTCATTTTGACAGCACGGTTCTGCCGGTCAGCCGATTGATCGACGCATTGGAAGAGATTGAGGCAGGGTTGCCAGCTGCGGAAGAGGTCAGCGTTCCCTCGCGCATCGTCCACCTACCGCTTTCGTGGAACGATCCCTCCGTCCAGCTCGCGATGCGGAAATATCAAGAGCTCGTCCGACCCGACGCGCCATGGTGTCCCTCGAATATCGAATTTATCCGCCGCATCAACGGCCTTGCTTCGGAAGGCGACGTCAAGCGGATCGTCTTCGACGCCGATTATCTCGTGCTCGGCCTCGGCGATGTTTATCTCGGCGCGCCGGTAGCGACCCCGCTCGATCCGCGCCACCGCCTTGTGACGACCAAATACAATCCGGCCCGGACCTGGACGCCGGAAAACGCTGTTGGCATCGGCGGCGCCTATCTGTGCATCTATGGCATGGAGGGGCCGGGCGGTTACCAGCTGTTCGGCCGCACGATCCAGATGTGGAACGCCTGGCGCGAAACGCCGGAGTTCAAGCCGGGCCATCCCTGGCTGCTGCGCTTCTTCGATCGCGTCCGCTTTCATGAGGTGAGCGAGGCCGAGCTGGCCGAGGCGCGCGAGGCCTTCCCGCATGGCCGCTATCCGCTGAAGATCGAGGAAACCAGCTTCTCCTATGCCGACTATGCCGCGTCGCTCGAGGCCAATGACGCGGGCATCAAGGCCTTCAAGGCGACGCAGCAGGCAGCCTTCGAGGCCGAGCGGCTCGACTGGAAGGCGCGCGGTCTCGACAGCTTCGTCAGCGACGAAGGCGGGCGGGTCGATGGGGCCGATGATGCCATTCCCGAAGGGATGCAGCCGATTTCGGCCCAGATGACCGGCAATGTCTGGAAGATACTGGTGGAAGAAGGTTCGATGGTCGAAGCCGGACAGCCGGTTGTGATCGTCGAATCGATGAAGATGGAAATGGAAATCACGACACCGGTGGCCGGCCGCATCGCGGGCCTGCGCTGCCAGCCGGGCCGCACCGTGCGCGCCGGCGATGTCGTCGCCTTGCTTGAAGGAGCCCTTTGATGCTGCCGACCTTCCTCGATATCGCGACCCTCACTGAGGGCTATCGAAGCGGGCGCTTCAGCCCGGTCGACGTGATCCGCGACGTCATCGCCCGCATCGAGGCCTGGCCCGACAAGGCGGTCTGGATCAACCGTTTGGACAATGCGACGCTTCTCGCTTCGGCCGAGGCCCTGGTCGCTGCCGGACCGGCCCGCGCCGACCAGCCGCTCTGGGGCGTGCCCTTCGCGGTCAAGGATAATATCGACTGCGCCGACCTCGAAACCACGGCCGCCTGCCCCGCATTCGCCTATAGGCCCGCCGCTGACGCCTTCGTTGTGGCGAAATTGAAGGCTGCCGGCGCGCTCGTCATCGGCAAGACCAATCTCGACCAGTTCGCGACCGGCCTCAATGGCACGCGCTCGCCCTATGGCGCCCCGCGCTCGGTGTTCGATCCGGCCTATGTTTCGGGCGGCTCGTCGTCCGGCTCGGCGGTCGCTGTCGCCTCGGGCCAGGTCGCCTTCGCGCTTGGCACCGATACGGCCGGCTCAGGCCGTATCCCGGCTGCTTTCAACAATCTGGTCGGCGTCAAGCCGTCGCGCGGTATGCTGTCCGGCACCGGCCTCGTTCCGGCCTGCCGCAGCCTCGACTGCATCACCGTGATGGCGGGAACGGCGGGCGACGCCGATCTCGTTCGCAGCGTTGCGAGCGGTTATGACGCCGCCGATCCCTATTCGCGCGATCTGGAGCCGGTCAACCTGCCACAGTCTGCCTTCCGCTTCGGCGTCCTCGGCAAGGCAGAGCGCGAGTTCTTCGGCGATGCCGAGACTGAAGCGCTCTATGACGCCGCCATCGCCAAGCTCGCGACGCTCGGCGGGACGGCGGTCGACATCGACTATGCGCCCTTCCGTGAATGCGCGGCGCTGCTCTATGGCGGCCCCTGGGTGGCCGAGCGGCTCGCCGCAATCGAGGGCTTCGTCGCAGACCATGCCGCCGACATGGATCCGACGGTCCGCACAATCGTCGAGGGCGCCCGCGCCTATTCGGCGGTCGATGCGTTTCGCGGTCAGTACCGGCTCGAGGAATTGCGCAAGCTGACGGACAGCGAATGGGCCAGAATGGACGTTCTGCTACTGCCGACCGCTCCGACGACCTACACGGTCGCGGCCATGCAGGCCGATCCGATCCGCCTCAACTCCAATCTCGGCCGCTACACCAATTTCGTGAACCTGCTCGATTGCAGCGCGATCGCTGTCCCCGCCGGCTTCCGCTCCGATGGACTGCCGGCGGGTGTGACGCTGGTCGGCCCGGCTTTCGCTGATCAGGCGCTCGCAACGCTCGGCGACCGGCTGCATCGCCTCGAGGGATTTGGCATGGGACGCGACCGCGACGCCGCCCTGCCCGAAGCCAACCTGCTGGAGCCTACCGCGTCGGCCCTGATCCCGATTGTGGTGGTCGGCGCGCATTTGACCGGCATGCCGCTCAATCACCAACTGACCAGCACGGGCGGGGTTCATCTCAAGACCTGCCGCACAGCCGGCGACTACCGGCTCTATGCCCTCCCCAACACGACCCCGCCGAAGCCCGGCCTCGTCCGCGAGCCCGGGTTTGCAGGCGAGGGACTGATCGTCGAAGTCTGGGCGCTCCCGCCGGCGGCGTTTGGCGCTTTCGTCAATGCCATTCCCGCGCCGCTCGGCGTCGGCAAGGTGATGCTCGACGACGGCTCCGAGGCGACCGGCTTCCTCTGCGAGGCCCATGCCGTTGAGGGTGCGCGCGAGATCACCAAACTGGGCGGCTGGCGCGCCTATATCGCCGAGCGGGCAGCGGCCATCGCCTGACGCTGCTGCGCTGGATCAAGCGCCTCGATCGTAACTCGGCTAGTCTGTGCCGGTCTGGTCGAGCGGGGCGCGTATGGACACGGATCTGGCGCTGAGGCTGACACTGGCGCTCGCCATCGGACTGGTGGTGGGCCTCGAACGGGGTTGGCGCGAGCGGGAAGCCGCGCCCGGCAGCCGCACGGCGGGCCTCAGAACCTATGCGCTGACTGGATTGCTCGGGGGCATCTTCGCGGCCATCGCCCGCAGCCTCGACGCTCCGGTTCTCATCGGCATTGGCTTTCTCGGCTCCATTGCGGTCTTTGCTTGGTTCAAGCGCGATGAGAGCCTTGCCGACCACGACTACAGCGTGACGGGCACGGTCGCCGCGATGCTCGTCTTCGCACTTGGAGCCTTGGCGGTTGTCGGCGACAGGAACATCGCCGCCGCCGCCGGAATTGCGACCGCCGCCTTGCTTGCCGCGCGCGAGTGGCTGCACGGCCTCGTCGCCCGCATCACGTGGCAGGAGATGCGGTCAACCCTGCTGCTTCTGGCGATGACGGCGATCGTGTTGCCGATCTTGCCGGACCGGGCGCTTGATCCGCTCGGTGCGATCAATCTCAGGGAAATCTGGGGTTTCACCATCCTGCTCGCCGGGCTCTCCTATGCCGGCTATCTCGGCATGCGGATCCTTGGGCCGTCGCGCGGCATCCTCGTCACGGCGCTGACCGGGGGGATGGTTTCGTCGACGGCGGTCACCATCACCTTTGCGAGGCGGGCAGCGACCGGGGAAGACGCCGCCACGCTTGCTGCCGGTGCCGCGGCGGCAGGAGCGGTGTCGCTGCTCCGCGTGCTGGTCGTCAGCACCGTGATCGAGCCCAGCCTCTTTGCCTATCTCGCCGCGGCCGCGATCCCGGCCGCCCTCATCTTCCTCCTGCCCGCCCTGAGGCTGGCCCTTGGCCCTGCCTCCACCGGCTCGGGCGGCATGCGTCTCGGCAATCCGTTCGAATTGCTGCCCGTTGTTGGTTACGCCGTTCTGCTGGCGGCCATCGGATTTGCTGCGGCCTTCGTCAACCAGCAGTTCGGCAGCGCCGGGCTCTATCCGCTCGGCGCGATCGCAGGTCTTGCCGATGTCGACGCCTTTTCGGTGTCGACCGCCCGGCTCGCCGGACGATCGATCGCGCTGCAGGACGCGGCGATCGCGACGCTGATCTGCCTCGGCGTCAACGCCGTGGCGCGTGCCGCTTACGGCGCCGTGCTGGGCGGCAGCCGATTCCGCGTTCGGCTGTTGCTGATCACGGCGGCAGCGATTGTTGCAGGTTCGGCGTTGGGCACTATCGCACAGTTGGTCGCTCAGGCTTGAGCGCCGCCCCGGACTGGCCGAAAGGGTTCCGATGAAGATGGACAACGAGACCACCGCCACCGCTCCCAGCGAGATCGAACTCAAATTCGCGGTCGATCCCTCCGATCTCGCCGTGTTCAGGAACCTTGCATTCCTGGCAGATGTCGCGGCGGTCCAGACATCGCTCTCCGCCACCTATTTCGATACGGACGACCATGCCCTCTACCGCGCTGGATATGCGCTGCGCCTCCGTCGCTCGGCAGAGGGGACCATACAGACGCTGAAAGGGCCCCGGATCGGATCGGCCGGGCTCTTCGCCCGCTCCGAGGCGGAATGGCCAGTCCCCGGCGAAGCGCTCGACCAGGGATTGCTGGAATCCGCCCTTCCCGGAGACCTCCTCGCCATCACGGCTGGCCGTCTGGCACCCGTCTTTACGATCGACACCGAGCGCACCGAATGGCGCGTCGAAGCTGGCGGCGGTTTTGTCTGTGTCAGCCTCGACCAGGGCATAATCAACGCTGGGGATCGCCACGCATCAGTGACCGAAGTCGAGTTTGAGCTTCAAGTCGGGACGATCGAGGCTGCTTTCGCTCTGGCGGAGGCGGCCGCCCGGCGCGTCGCTCTGCACCTCCAGCCGCTGGCGAAGTCCGAGCGCGGCTTTCAGCTTCTCGGCGCGGCTGTACTGCCCGGCAGACAAAAGGCCGACCCGCTCGCCCCGCCGGACATCACGCTCGCCATTCGCCGGATGATGGCCGGACTGATCGAGGAGATCGCGGTCGAACGGCCGGGCGTCCTTGCACCCGGCGATCCCGAGGCTGTGCACAGGCTGCGCGTGCTGCTGCGTCGGCTCCGCTGCCTGCTCGACGTCGCGGCCGAGACCACCACCACGCGCTCGTTCGCGAAACCCACCCGAACAGTTCGCCGCGCTTTCCGGAGGCTTGGAACAGTGCGCGATCTCGATATTCTCAACAGCGCCGTGCCGCAGAATGCCGAGATCGCGGATGGCGCGCTGGTCCTGATTGCCGCGGAGCGCCAACGCGCGCTTGCAAAAGCACGGCGCACGCTGGGTGGACGTCGCTTTGCCGCGACCATGCTCGACCTGCTCGCCTTCGTTGAGATCGACGCGCCGGTGAGTGAACGGCCGTTCGACCGCAAGGCGGTACTTGAACTCCCCACGGCGCTAGCCCGCCGTTGGCGAAGGATCGGCCGGTCGCTGCGCCCTTCGAAGCTGCCGGTCAAGGCTCGGCACAAGCTGCGGATCGAAGCGAAGGTCTTTCGCTATACGACTGAATTCTTTGGAGAATTTTTCCCTGAGGCTAAGGCCCAGAAGCGTCGCGCCAAGGCGGAGGACGCCGTCCGGGATATGCAAACCTATCTCGGTCGGCTCAACGATCGCCGCAATGTCGAGCGCCTCGCGCGCGATCATCTAGGCGGCGCGGTTACCACAGCGCTCGGACTGACGGCCTCCGCTCCGGAAACGGCCGAGTTGCGCGGGGCCGATAGAGCCTTCAAGCGCCTGGTCGGCTGCAAGCCCTACTGGACATAGGCCATGCCGTCACGGCGCTTTGGACGTCCGCGCGGTTGGGCCGGAACTTGCTGACGATAAGGGAAAGCGCTCGCGCGATACCGAATGGACCAGTGCCGGGAACTCGTCTCCCTATCTGTGCGTTGACGGCCGCGCTGGCTTTGAGCAGAACCCGCAGATCAGACCGAGGGACGATTGCAATCTGAGATAGAAGACAATTGCATGTGTTGGACGTAAAAGTCGATGCGGCCAAGACCATATCGAAAGTAGTATCGGGTTTATATTGTGCTCGGCTTGCGTGTCGATGCATAATGAGCCGAATAGCTGAAGGCAAAGATTCGTCTTCAACAGCAGATCGCGCCGCAAGACGATACAACAGCGCCGCGAGCCCGAGCTAAGAAGGACAAGACGATGCCGGATTCTATTACCGCCACAAGGCGTCGGCGCCGCAGTCGCTCTTCGGGAAACTCGGGCGAGAAGGCCCTCACCCCCAGCGATCCGATCGTCAGCATCTATCCACTGCCCATGGACGCCAAGCGCGCAAAGGATGAAACGGTCCGCGCGCGTCGACTGGGCAAGAAACTGCCCTTCGGCCACCCTTACCGCCGGTTGCCACTCTGGGTGCCCTACTGGCTGGCTCGTCTGATCAACAATTCGGCTCCGAGTTCGAAGCCGCCGCGCCCCGACAAGGACGCCGGCTGAGCGGCCTCAGAACTCCATGGCATCGGCGAAGCGCTTGAGGCCGTCGGTGCGCGAGAGTTGAGATGACAGCGTGCGCTGCAGCACGCGATCCGTGGTCATCTTGCGCGCGGCCACATCGAGGATCGCCTCGGCGAGGCGGGACGAATCGCCCGGCGGGGTGATGAACGCCGCCTGGCCGAGAAATTCGAAGATCTCGGTGTCCGAGGCCGCGGTGACAACAATCGGGCGGCCGGAGGCGAGCATGCCGCCGAGTTTCGAGGGCAAGACCAGATCGGCAGCATTAGCATCCTGCGGCAAGGCATGCAGATCGGCCATGTTCAGGAACGCGTTCAGCCGGGAATAGGGCTGAAACGGCAGGAACCTGACCGTCTCCAGATGGTCATAGCGCGCGATCAGGTCATCTTTCGCCGGCCCCTCGCCCGCGATAATGAAGCGGATCGAGCGATTATCCTTCAGCGCGTCCGCAGCATCGAGCAGGATGTGCAGGCCCTGCTTTGCGCCGAGATTGCCCGAATAGAGGACAATGAACGTATCATCGTCGTAGTCGAGTTCATCGCGATACGGACTGCGCCCTTCGACGGGAAAGATCTGATCGAGATCGACCCAGTTCCGGATCACGCTGATATTGGCTTCCGCCACACCTTTTTCAGTGATCTTTTCAGCCATGCGGTTCGAAATCGTCACCACGCGGTCGAAGGCGCGCATCACCCACCGCTCGAAGCTGTAGCCAAGACGGCGCAGCCACGGCTTGCTGCCGATATGACCGACAGCGAACGCGGCATCGACTTCAAGATCCTGGACGTGGAGGATCGTCTTCGCGCCGGTCAATTTGGCGGCAAGCACGGCGATCGGCGCGGCGATCAATGTCGGTTCGATACAGAGCACCGTATCCGGCCGATGGCGGATGAATTGCCAAAGCACAGCCGGCAGCGACGTCGCCGCAAAGCTGATCGGTGCGATCAACCGCCAGACGCCCTCCATCTGCTTGCGCAGAAGCAGCGGACAGCGCACGACGGTGACGCCGTTCAGCTGCTCGGTTTGATAGCCATTTCGATACGGTGCCTGGACCACCCAGCCCGGATAATGGGCCGGCGTGGTCACGACGATGACATCCTTGCCGCCAGCGGCGAGATGTTCGGCAATCTCGCCGGTATAACGGCCAACGCCGGCCATCTCAGGGGCGTAGTTCATGCCATAGACGAGAACCCGTCCCGTCATGGCATGAGCCCGGCGTCGAAAGCAGTCATGCGCGCCATCCTCACGCGTTATGCATGACCGGCGCGTGGGCCATGACCTTGAGGTCCTCGACCATCATCTCGGCGACGAGCGCATCGAGGCCAGTTTCGTGGCTCCAGCCCAGCTTGGCCTTGGCCTTGGCAGGATTTCCGATCAGCAGTTCCACTTCCGTCGGACGGAAATAGCGCGGATCGATCGCGACGAGGACCTTGCCGGTCTTCGTGTCGATGCCCTTTTCCTCGACACCCTCGCCCTGCCAATCCAGCGTCACGTCAACCGACGCGAATGCCTTCTCGACGAAGGAACGAACAGTGTGGGTCTCACCAGTCGCCAGTACGTAGTCGTCCGGCTCGTCCTGCTGAAGCATCAGCCACATGCCGCGCACATATTCGCGGGCATGGCCCCAGTCGCGCTTGGCATCGAGATTGCCTAGATAGAGACGGTCCTGCTTCCCGTGGTGGATCGCCGAAACCGCGCGCGTGATCTTGCGCGTGACGAAGGTCTCACCGCGCAGCGGGCTCTCATGATTGAACAGGATGCCATTCGAGGCATGCATGCCATAGGCCTCGCGGTAGTTCACCACGATCCAGTAGCCGTAGAGCTTGGCGGCGGCATAAGGCGAACGCGGATAGAACGGCGTCGTCTCGCTTTGCGGGATTTCCTGCACCTTGCCATAGAGCTCGGAGGTCGAGGCCTGATAGAAGCGCGTCTTCTCTGTCAGCCCCAGCAGGCGGATCGCCTCGAGCAGGCGAAGCGTGCCAATGGCATCGGCATTCGCAGTATATTCCGGGGTCTCGAAAGAGACCTGAACGTGGCTCTGCGCGGCGAGATTGTAGATTTCGTCCGGCTGCGTCTGCTGGACGATGCGGATCAGATTGGTCGAATCCGTCATGTCGCCATAATGCAGGATGAAGCGCGGATGGCTCTCGTGCGGATCCTGGTAGAGATGCTCGACACGGCCCGTGTTGAACGACGACGACCGCCGCTTCACACCGTGCACGACATAGCCCTTCTCGAGCAGAAGCTCCGAGAGATACGCCCCGTCCTGACCCGTCGCGCCGGTGATCAGCGCCGTCTTCCCCGTATGTGAAACCATGAATCCTGTCGCCGTTCAGTAAAAGTTGAGCTGTCACTCGATCATGCGGATGAGCCTTCAACGCGAATGTTATGGAGGTTTTATGCGGCAGTGCAACATAAATGTGCGCCTGCGTCATAACCCGCGACATCCGGCATGAACCCGCCCCACTGACTTCATACGCTGCCACGGCCAGCACCGCCAGAGCAGCCCGCGGCAGCCACCCTTCGCCCCGGGATGAACGACAGCACCGCGAAGGCCGCCACGCTTCAGCCGCGCGGGATCCGCTCGCGCGAGCCCGATAGCTCGCCCCGTGATGAGCCGTGGCGGCGGCGATGGGAGCCTTCTGCCTCGGGCGGTGGCGTCGTCATGAAGGCGCAGGCGACCGCAAAACAGCTCATCAGCGTCAACGTTCGCATCGGATAATCCAGCAGCGAGTGCAACAGCAGCAAGCCGACCGACAGGCTGGCCGCGCTGGCCAACATCCGCTGGTCCCCGCTCGCCGCGTAGAAGCGTGACAGCCAGATCGTCCAGAACCGCTTGCCGAACCAGATGAGGAAGATGGCAATCACGATCGCCGCGAGAACGCCGCCCTCAAGCGTCAGCTCAAGATAGTCGTTATGCGCGTGGTTGATGAAGAAGACGATGACGTCGGACGGCTGTTCGAAGGCCTTGAACACCGGCACGAATGTCCCGAAGCCCGACCCCGCGAAGGAATACTGTTCGATCGCCTCCATCGTCAGCCGCGCGATGGAGGCACGAGCGCTGTCGGAAACCGAACGAAATATCAGCAGCTGGATCAGCCCGAGCTGCAGCACGACGGCAAACACGAGCAACGCGCCGCCGGCGATGATCACCGGCCAGCGTCCGAGCCGGGACGGCCCCGCTGTACGCCAGGCGATAAAGGCCGAGCCGAGCAGCGACACGACGCCGAGTGCAATTCCCGCGCGCGAATAGGCGGACGAGAGCCCGACCAGGAGGCTCGCGACCACCCCGCCGCCGAACACCATGCCAAGTACACGCCGTCGCCCGCGGCTACCCCGCATTTCGCGCAGGGTCCACATGACGGCCAGCGGAATCATTACATAGATCAGAGCAGCATAGTGATTGCGATTGGCGAAGAACCCGATCGCGAAGCCGGCACGTCCCGCGCCGTCCATCGTGATATCGGAAACATCGCGGCTCAGCAGTTGAACGATGCCGAGGAGGCCGCTGATTCCCGCCACCGCCAACGCCCCCACCAACAATGCATAGCGACGGCTGGTCTCGAGCTGAATCGTCGCGACGAACAGAGCCGTTGCCGGCAGCAGGGAGAGAAAGGAATAGAGCGTCGCGAAGGGGGCCAGGCTGAGCGGGCGCCAGCCGATCGGCAATCCAGCGGCCTGAAGGACTTCGACCACCGCGGCGCGCCCCGGCAACCCAGTCCAGAGCGACGGCGGCAGGGGCACAAGCTGCAACAGCGGCACGGCCAGCGCCAGAACCGGAATCAAGAGCACCCAACCCCAACCCGCCTGCCAACGGGTGTGCATGAGCCTTGAAAGCGACAGCACGAGCAACGGAACGCTGATGATCTCGATCAGCTGATCGGAAAACGCTCCAACGGCCGTGTCGCCGCCAAGAAGAACCGCGGTCGCGAAGACGGCACAGGCGTAAAGGAACAGGACGCGGTCATAAAGAGTCTGACCACGATCGTGAGAATGTGACGCGAGGAGAGCTGTGTCAGACATGATCACCCTCCTGCGGCCGGTGTTGTACCGGCATCCGGAGGTTGCACCGAAACAATCGAGAGGTCATCGACCCACAAAGTTCCCTGAACACGCCGCTCGGCGTCGATACGAGCCGGAAGTTCAAGACGAATGGTCTGATAGTCGCAGAACTGCGGCGGCACGTCGAACTCGACCGAAAAGCGGGTCCATCCCGAAGTCCCCGAGAAGGACGGCGAGGAATCCAGCTGCGTTTCGCCCCGCGCTCCATTGCAGTAGATGCCCCATGACAGGCCACGACTCGTGACGAGGTCCTGGGTCTTCGTCATGCCGGACAGCTTATAGCGACCAGGATCGAGAATGAGCGTCTGGCGGACATGGCGGAAGTCCATCGGCGAACCACCAAAGGTGACCCTGAGCGACGAGCTTCCCTCGCCCGGATCATCGGGGTCGGCGACAATCTCCATTCCGCGTGCCTTGGCGATGGTCCAATCAAAGGGTAGCCCGCTGGCAGGCAATTCAAAGCCGCCATTGTAGAGCAGTGCCAGCGACCGCATCTGATCGGCCGGCTGAAGGCTTGTCCAAATGACGTAGGCCTGTCGGCTGGCGCCGCCCTTGATCAGCCTGTCGAAATACGCGTTCCAACTCGTATTGAAGGGCATCCCGTCCACCGGTGGCAGACTGGCCATGAAGTCCGGGAACAGTTCCGGATCACCCTGACTCGCGAAGAGATCGAGGAATGTCCTGCGCCAGGGCGACTGCTCCGAAACTGCAGTCAGGATGAAAGGTCGCGCCTGCTTATCGCTGGTCAGAGACACAAGCACCGCCATGACATAGCGCGAGTTCGGCTGTTTGATATCTTGCCGCAACATTGCCTTCGCGGCCTCGGTCGCCGTCGCGAAGTCTCGGGCTGCGACCGCATCGTCGAACTTCCAACGCAATGTGGGCGTGTGTCGCCGTGTTCGTTCGTAGATCAGATTGCGATATCGGGCCACGGCCGCCTTGTCCCCTGCGCCGTCCGCCGCATAGGCGAGAATATCGAGAGCTCCGATATTCAGCGGACTGAGTTCGAGCGCCCGATTCGCCGCCGCCCTTGCCTCGTCGAGGGCCGGCGGCTGCACAATCAGTGCGCTGACGCCCTTTGCGAGGTCGCCGGTGACGCCATCACTGTGCCAGCCGGCATCCGCAATCGGGGAGACCACATCGTCGGCACTGAAATGCTGGCTGATGAAAACGATCGCGACCAGAGAAACAAACGCCGCGACCACGCCCTTGGCTAGCAGCACGGCCTTGGGTGAACTCCAGTGCCACCGCGCCGTGCGCGAGCCGCCGCTCCGCGTGCTTGAGCGCGACTTGCTCCGCCGTCGGCGGCCGGTTGTGTCAGTCATGGCGGAACCACCTCCGCAGCGAGCCTTCGCCGCTGGTCAACGCGATGATCCTTGCCGACAGGCGGCTCAGCCATCGACCCGAAGCGGGACCCAGACATGGCGAAGCTGATACTTCCGCCGACGCTCGGCTCCTTCGGTTCCAACGGGTGTTGGCGCTTTGGCGTCCTGCGGTTCGGCCGCAAGCACCGGCAATTGCGCCGCCGCCCCGGCGAGCGCCGCCGACGCAGCCAGCACCCGCACCGACAGGCCGGCCAGATTCGGATTGGGATTCCGGTCCGGATGGAGCCATTTCAGGAGCCACTTCCTGTGGTCTTGAACGAGCTCCGGCGACGCCCCGGCGGCCAGGCCAAGCGTTCGATGCGGATCCGATTCCTGTCCGAACAGCACCACCAGGAGATAGAGCGTCGCAATTCGCATGAGGGCCGGCTCGTCGAGACCGGTCTGGGCCACCGCAAAGGCACACGAGATCGGGCAGCCTGCCGCGATCTTGATGACCAGAATGATTTCGGGCGGCAAGGGCGAATGTCGGATTCCCCGCGCGAGACCCGGCGAACGATAGAGACGGACCGCAACCGTCAATGCAGCGTCCGGCTTGGACGCGCCGCTGACGGCCTGCGCAGCGACAGGGGCCCGCGACCTTGTCGCCGGCGTACGGCCGCGCCGCAATTGAGGCCCCTGATAATGACGCATATTCGATTTCCAGCCCTGCGCGCCCGGTTTGCCCGCAGCTGCGGCGAGAGGCTACCCGATGCATGCTCGTATCGCCAGACCTCAGTGCCATCCGGTTGCAGCGTCAGGCCGCGGGCAGCGAGGGTTGTGGTTGGTTATCCTTGCCATACCCATAGTAGTCGTAGCCGTAGTAGGCGTAGCCATAGCCGGCCTTCTGCGCATTGAACTTCGTCAGGATACCGCCGAGCAACTGGCTGTTGGTCATCGACAGCCGCTTCGTCGCCGCCTTCACGGTCTCAGCGGGCGTTTCACCGGCCGAACAGACGATCAGCGTGCCATCGGCTACGCTCGATAGCAGCAATGCATCGGCCAGCCCCATGACGGGCGCGCTATCGACAATGATGAGATCGAACTGGTCCCGCAGCTCGGTGAGCAACGTCAGCATCTTCGGACTGGAAAGAAGCTCTGCCGGATTCGGCGGGATCGGCCCCGACGAAATCACCGAAACATTCGCAACGCCCGAATCACGGATGATCGACTCGGATTCGATGCTTCCGGTGAGGAAATTGCTGAGACCGTAGCTGTTGTCGATGCCGATGATCTTGTGCATCGACGGATTGCGCAGATCCGCGTCGATCACGAGGACGTTCATGCCGATCTGGCCAAACATGCGCGCAAGCGTCGTGACGGTCGTCGTCTTGCCTTCTGACGGGCGGGCGCTGGTGACGACGAAGTTTTTCGGCACACCGCGATCAGTCGAAAACTGCAGCGCCGTTCGCGCGCTTCGATAGGCTTCCGAGATCGCTGAATGCGGATCCTCGAGCACCGACTGGACCGACTGATCGGCCGGCAACACGGGAATAAGCCCCAACACCGGAATGCCGAGCAGCACTTCCATCTGGTCGGGCGTCTTGATCGTGTTGTCGAAATATTCGAGGCCAAATGCGGCGCCGAGACCAAGTAGCATGCCTGCAAACAAGGCCAGGGCGACGTTGAAGGCAAGACGCGGCGAATAGGGTGCGCCCGGGAGACTGGCCGAATCAACGATCGAAAGTCCATTGGCGGCAACGCCACCGATGACGCTGATTTCCTTATAGCGTTGCAGCAAACCGTCATAAAGCGTGCGGTTGGTGTCGGCCTCGCGCTGCAACATCGTATATTCGACGCTTCGATTGCGCGTATCGATAAGTTCGGCGCGCGTCGAATCGAGATTTGTTGTCAATGCCTGCTCACGCTGGACCGCCAACTCATAGGTTGACCGTATCGTATTCTTGGTCTTCTCGACCTCTTCCGCGATCTGCTGGTCGATATCGCTGATCCTGGCCTTCAGCGCCACCATCATCGGAAAGCCTGGCTTGAAGGTCAGCTGCTTCGATTGATAATCGGCAAGAAGATCCGAACGCGACGCACGAAGCTGGTTGATGATCGTCGGTGATTGCTCCGTCGTCGGAATGTCCGAATATTCCTTGACGTCCTTCACTTGCAACCACAGTTGCTCGGCGTTTGCGCGGTCGACCGACGCCTTCCCGAGGGCCGTATTGAGATCCTCCAGCTTCTGGGAAAGGATCGTCTTCTGATCGTCCAGTGTGACGAGCTTTTCCCGGTCGGCATAGGCGACCACCTTGCGCTCGGAGTCCTCGAGCTTCAGCTTGACCTGTTGCAATTGGTCCTCGAGGAACAAGCGCGCATAGGTCGTCGCGTCAAAGCGGCGATCGAGATTGGCCTTGATGAAACCGGACGCCAGAGCATCCGCTATCCGCTGCGCTCTGCGCGGGTCGGTGTCGCTGTAGCTGATCGTCAACAACCGCGAGGCCTTGACCGCCTTCGCGGTGGTATTGTTGTGAACCGTGCTGATCGCCGCCTTCTGGCGGGACTCGAGCGAGCGCTGCCCGTCATCGCCGGACGAGCCGAAGATGAGACCCTTGGCGCGCGCGATCAGCGAACGATTGACCGGATTGACGAACGTGGGATCGTCGGCAAGCTTCAGATCGTTGACGACGCGCTCTGCGAGCGAGCGACTGCCGATCAACTCGACATAGGTAGCAATCTCGGTCTGGTCGCTCCCGCCACCGTTCTCCGGATCGAGCGACTTATCGTTCAAGACATTGACGGTATCGGATGACGTTTCGATCGTCACGTCGGCCATATACAGTGGCGTTGCCGTCAACGTCATGACGATGCCGAGGACAAGGCAGGCGCCGACGATGCCGCCAATCACGTAGCGGTGCTTCATGACGACGCGGAAGATGCGGCCGATGTCGAGGCCGAGCTTCTCCACCTGCGTGTCGGCCGGCGGCGGTCCATAGAGATTCTGCGACACGGCCGTCGACGGCTTCGTGGGCGCAGTCGATGCGCTCCACGTCGTCACAGCCTTGTCTGATCTCGGGTCGTCGCTCATCAAGTCCTCCTGAGTATCAGGCCCGGATTACCTATATCCCACCGACTCTGGCAACGAACGAGGCTGCCGGCACCGCGGAGAGGAAGTCCGCCCATGCGCTGCGCACACCCGAAGTCGGCACCACGATGGTGTCGCCGCCGTAAACGATCGGATCGGTCGCCAGGCCCTTGCGAATCTGTGCGACGTCGAAGCGAGCCGCCATGCGCTTGCCGCCGATCTCGCGGAAGATCACGACATTGGCCGGATCAGCCTGGCGCGGAAGACCGCCGGCCAGTGCGATATATTCAAGCAGCGTCGATCCGCCCTTCGAGACAGGGAAGATGCCCGGCTTGACCACCGTACCATCGACGGTGACCTTCTGGCTGTTGAAGCCGGTGACCGTTACCGAGACCTGCGGCTGCTGCAGATAGGAGGCCGCCAGCTTGCTGGTGATCTCCTTCTGCACTTCCTGAGCTGTGCGGCCGGCGGCGCGAACATTGCCGACCAGCGGCAAATTGAGCATCCCATCCGAACCAACCTGGAAGCTGCCCGAGAGATCGGGAACCTGGAACACGACAATGTTCAGAGCATCAAGCGGACCAAGCTTGTACTGCAGCGCATTCGCCTGGTCGAAACTCGGCGCCGGCAGCGCGCCCGCCCCCGCGCCAGCGGGAAGTCCCGCCTGGGCGGCCGAGAACGTACCCTTGGACACAGGCGCGGTAGCATAGCTACTCATGGTTGCTTCGTTCGACGGGGTAGACACCGAGGAACAAGCGGCCAGTAAAGTGGCGATCAGAACAACCGCGATGGACATTCGAACGGGCACTGGAACTCCTGTCGCGCAGAGCTTCGCGGTGACCCGCGCTGCATATATCAACTACACCAGCCGAGCGGAATGATGCAATGCGGGATCGTCTCGCACTGCACCATGCAACACGCGGATCTATGATGCCCTGCTCCGGCGTCCGAAGCCGAACCGAGCCAACAATCCTTTTTGAGTCTCGCTTCTCGTCGAAAGATCCGCCGCCGGTCGCGATGGCATGAGGTCCGGAGAAAGGTTGTCGATGATAGCCTGCGGCCGCGTCGACGTCATGTGAATGCTCTCTGCCTCACCCAATCGCTCCGCGACCAGATCGCGAGCATGCGACAGATTCGGGGGGCGGCCGGTGAGGTTATGAGCATCCGTCGCGAGGATATGCACGAGCCCCTCGTCGATCATCTTGTCGGCGAAGTGCCGCACGCGCCGGCCGAATTGGCCCGTGATTGATCCGGCGGTGATCTGCATGAGTACGCCCATCTTCACCAGGCGCTCCATCACCGCGTAATGGCTCTCGATCCACGACAGCCGCTCGGGATGCGTCAGGATCGGTACATAGCCGGCCGACATGATCGAGAAGACATTGTCCTCGATGCGCGGCGGCGGCACATGGTGCGGCGGCTCGAACAGGAAATAGCGAGAGTTGTTGAGCGAGGGAATGCGGCCGGATTTGAGCCCGGAGGTCAGTTCGACATCCATATGGACATCGGCGCCGACCACCAGCTTCAAATCGATTCCTTCTTCGGCGAAGCGCGCCGAGAGAACCGCCATCCGCTCCTCGATAATGGCCCGGTTATTGTTGTAGACGCCCGGCATGATGTGCGGCGTACAGGCGGTGACCGTGATGCCATCGGCAACGGCAGCGCGTGCCATGGCGATCGAGACGTCGATGTCCGGAGCGCCGTCGTCAATTCCAGGCAGTATGTGACAATGAAGGTCGATCAAGCACTCAACTCCCGCCGTGAGGCGCGTGCATCTGTTCCCCGCATCAGCCCACCGATCCCGGCCGCGAACAGCCGACAATACCACGACCTCGCTGCAGCGAGGACCTGACGTTCCTCCTCAGGCAACGTCCTTCTTTAAGCCTAATTGTGGCGTAATTGCGCCGCACAAACGATATTGCACTGCAGCAGATCAATCAAGACCCTGGCGCGAAGCCAACAGCTGCGCCACGGCAGCCGCTTTTGGCCGCAGCCGTGCAATGGCTTTCGGCAGCCGGGTCAGCGCCTCCTGCTGCGTCATCCCGGCCAGGATGTCGCGGTCGTAGACCATTGACAGGATGTACCAGTCGAACAGTCCGAACGTGCCGACATCGTTGCTGTCGTTGTAGAGCGAAAAAGGCAGCTGGTCGCTGTCGTTGGCCGGCCCCAGCGCTTGCGTCAGCTCTTCCGCCAGACAGCTTGCGAACGCCTCGTCGCCGCGATCGGCCAGGACGAAGACATAGGCGCGGTCGAGCACACCGGTCGTGCGGTTCCACATGATCGTGGAGCAGCGGTTACCCTCGAGGAACGATGCCTGATCGCCCTTTGGCAGTGCATCCGCGATCACGCGTCGATAGTTGGACCGATTGACGAGAAAAACGAACACCTGCGCTTTGGCCGGATCGTCCGCTATCGCGATTTTCAAATTGGGCACCGTGCGGGCGAGAAGCTTGACGAACGAGCGGACCTCGCCCTCCCGCGACGGCACGGAACTGTTGTCGAGCACGAGCACACTGACAGGATCGATGAACTTGTTGACATACTGGCCGGCCATCGCGCTCGACTTCGGCCCTTCGCGCCCAAACACGGTCAGCATGAATCCGCGCATCAGATCGGCGGACGCATAGTCTGCGACGGGCGGCGTGGCGGGCGCGGCAAAAGCGATGGCCGGCAGAACAACAAGCGCCAGCAAGGCGGCCGTCCATCGACGGCGCTTTCGTCCGCGCGCCGCGAGAACTCGGACGGTAGAGGTGAGACAGGGTGCCAGCATCTTGCCATGCTCCAGACGGTTGCTCTTTTATCGGCGGCGCCTCTCACCAGCGCAACCTTCCGCATGGACGCAACATGCGCGCTGCCGCTATTGACCCACCGCCGCGCGCCGACTAGGTTCCGCGCACTTTCGCGCAGGTCCCTGACGAGCCCGTAGCTCAGCCGGTAGAGCACGTGACTTTTAATCATGGGGTCATGGGTTCGAATCCCATCGGGCTCACCAGGACCTCGCGACGTCTGCCGGCATCGGGCGCCTCTCCGCGCGCTCGAGCCTGCGGACAACGGCCGAACCGACCATCCCGCGATGCCCCGCGACATAGACCCGCCGCTTCGAGAGCGAAAACTCGGTCATCGACAGCAACCCTTCCTTGAGTGAACGCTTCAGTCTGGCCTTGTGCGGCGCAGCATTGCCCGAAACGCGCCGCTCTGTCGAGATCGGCGGCTCCAAGCGAGGAGCGCGCGGAGAGGCGCCCGATGCCGGCAGACGTCGCGAGGTCCTGGTGAGCCCGATGGGATTCGAACCCATGACC
>NZ_JAIUIE010000008.1 GCF_020165495.1 Mesorhizobium sp. BR1-1-16
CCGAAGACGATGGTGAAGCGGGCGAGGACGGCGGCGATGCGTCGTCGGGCCTTGTCGGCGGCGAGGGCACTGCCGGGGGATGGCGGCCCGCTCTGCTCCAAGATTTGGGAATGCCACGCCGCGATTCAAGTGCTTCGTCAGGGTGCCTTAGCGTTCCGCGTTCACAAGAGCGCGAGCGGGCTGCTCCCGAAGGCTCACTTCGAATTCGGCAGGTAGTAGTTGATCTTGAAGTTCTTGGGATCGGCCGGCTTGCCGGTCTCGACATCATAGATGGCGACCGACGTGTCGAGCCCCTGGGAATCCGTGACCACCCACTGGCGCAGCGCCAGCGTGCGGCTGTCGAAGATGAGCTTCAGGCTGCCATCGCCAAGGCTGGAACTCTGGGTGAGGACGAGGGCGACGAGATCCTGTTCCTCGGTCATCTGCCGGACGATATTGGCCGAGGTCAGGTCGACCCCGTCGGAAAGCAGATAGCGCAGCGGCGTCTTCGACAGCGGATAAAGGTCCTGCGTCATCACCTTGGCGTCGAGCACCGACACCTGGTTGCCGTCGCAGATGACGTCCATCTTCACGGGCGGGCTGTAGTGGAAACGCAGCTTGCCCGGCTTGGAGATGAAGAACACGCCCTCCGATTCCTCGCCGTTCGGGCCGTACTGGATGAACCGACCCTGCATGGTGCGGATGGCGTTGAACGAATCGCTGATCTTTTTCAGCGTCGCCGCCTGCTGGGCGGAGAAAGCGGCGAAGGCCGGTCCTGCGAACATCCCGGCCGCGGCGACGCCGGCCATGGTTGCGAAGAAGGTCCTGCGGGTCGGGCGGGCAGCCCCTGCGAGCGTCACGATCGTCATATCCTTCGTGTCGTGGCCGCCTGTGCGACCGTCTTCCCCGTCACCCCGCCAGCTAGTGGTCCAGCATGGCGATTTCGCGGCGGCGGTCAGAAGCGCTCCGCCTCGTTCTCGACCATGATCTCGCGTTTGCCGGCATGGTTGGCCGGGCCGACGAGCCCCTCCTTCTCCATGCGCTCGATGAGCGAGGCGGCACGGTTGTAGCCAATCGAAAGCCGGCGCTGGATATAGGAGGTCGAGGCCTTGCGGTCGCGAAGCACCACGGCCACCGCCTTGTCGTAGAGATCGTTCGACTCCTCGCCGCCGACAAGGCCCGACGACGCATCGCCGCCGTCCTCGCCCGCTTCACCATCGTCTTCGGTGATCGATTCGAGATAATCGGGATGACCCTGCGTCTTCAGGTGGCGCACGATCTTCTCGACCTCTTCGTCACTGACGAACGGCCCGTGCACGCGCTGGATCCGGCCGCCGCCGGCCATGTAGAGCATGTCGCCCTGGCCGAGCAGCTGCTCCGCGCCCTGCTCGCCGAGGATGGTGCGGCTGTCGATCTTCGACGTCACCTGGAAGGAGATGCGCGTCGGGAAGTTGGCCTTGATCGTGCCGGTGATGACATCGACCGACGGGCGCTGCGTTGCCATGATCACATGGATGCCCGCGGCGCGCGCCATTTGGGCGAGCCTCTGCACCGCGCCTTCGATATCCTTGCCGGCGACCATCATCAGGTCGGCCATCTCGTCGATGATGACGACGATATAGGGGATCGGATCGAGCGGCAGTTCCTCCTGCTCGTAGATCGCCTCGCCGGTCTGCTTGTCGAACCCGGTCTGGATGGTGCGGTTCAGCACCTCGCCCTTCGCCTTGGCCTGGCCGACGCGGGCATTGTAGCCGTCGATATTGCGCACGCCGAGCTTCGACATCTTGCGATAGCGATCCTCCATCTCGCGCACGGTCCATTTGAGCGCGACGACGGCCTTCTTCGGGTCGGTGACGACGGGCGTCAGAAGATGCGGGATGCCGTCATAGATCGAGAGTTCGAGCATCTTCGGGTCGATCATGATCAGCCGGCAGTCCTGCGGCGTCAGCCTGTAGAGCAGCGACAGGATCATGGTGTTGATCGCGACCGACTTGCCCGAGCCGGTGGTGCCGGCGACGAGCAAATGCGGCATGCGGGCAAGATCGACGATGACAGGCTCGCCGCCGATCGTCTTGCCGAGGCTGATCGGCAGCCGCGCCTTCGACGTCTCGAAGTCCTCCGCCGCCAGCATCTCGCGCAGGAACACCATTTCGCGCCGCTGATTGGGCAGTTCGATGCCGATGGCATTCTTGCCGGGGATGACCGCCACGCGGGCCGCCACCGCGCTCATCGAGCGGGCGATGTCATCGGCAAGGCCGATGACACGCGAGGACTTGATGCCGGGCGCCGGTTCGAGCTCATAGAGCGTCACGACCGGGCCGGGCCGGACATTGATGATCTCGCCGCGAATGCCGAAATCGTCGAGCACCCCCTCGAGAACGCGCGCATTCTGCTCGAGCGCGTCGCTGTTGACGCGCGTCCGGGGATCGGCAGCCTTCGGTTCGGCGAGCAGGGCAAGCGCCGGCAATTCGAAGGTCTCGTTCGGCAAGAGCGAGGGCTGTGCCTCGGCGCTGACCCGCTTGCCCTGGCGAGGGCGCGGCGCCGGCGCGGTGACGCGGCCACTGGTCGGCAGCGGCGGCAGGACATCCTCGTCGTCGAGATCGGCGTCGAAATCGAGCGCCGTGGCGGCGGCGCGCTTGCCGGCACCAGGCTCGATGCGCGGCTCGCTCCGCCGGCCCCGGCGCGGTGCGGCATCGGGCCGGACTGGCGGCGCCGCATCGGCCCTCCGCCGCCCGAACATCCGCGCGATCCCGGCACGGGCCGAATAGCCGAAATGCGCCAGCGCGCCGAGCGGCACCGCGAAAAAGCCACCACCCTCATCCTCTTCGCCGATGAATTCGTCCGCGTCCTTGATCCCGGCGCTCCGTCGCGCCGAGGGCTTGGCCGCTGGGTTCACGACCGGATCGGTTTCCTTGGCCCTGCCCCCAATGAACCCGGCCGCATGCACCAGCAGCAGGCCCGCGAGCAGCACATAGATCGTCTGCGCGATCGTCGCGGCGCGGTCCTTGGGCGGCGAGCCAAGGATTTCGGCCGGAATACGGGCGACGAGATCGCCGAAGATGCCGCCCATGCCGGATGGCAGCGGCCAATGCGCCGTCACGGGCAGGAATGCGAGCGCGCCCGAAGCGGCGAGTGCCGCGAAGAGCCAGCTTGCCAGCATCACCTTCCGGAAAGGGCGACCACCGAACAGCGACCGCCAACCCCACAGAACGACCGGCAGCAGCAACACGATCGATCCGAGACCGAGGAACTGCATCAACAGATCGGAGATCACGGCACCGGGAAAGCCGAGAATGTTGGAGATCGGCTTCGCAGCTGCATAGGACAGCGAGGGATCGTCGACCGTCCATGTCGCAAGGCTGGCCGACACGGCCGCGACGCCCGCGAGCAGCGCAAGGCCGACGGCCAGGCTGACATGGCGCCCCAGGAACCGACGGAGGGCATCGCCCTCACCTGAGGGCATCGGGAGCGAGACGGATCGGGTCGGGCGCATGCTGGTCTTTGTCCCTCGAGGATCAGCCGAGCACCTGTGCCATGCGGCGCAGCGCTTCGGTCGTCGTCGCGATGTCCTGGACCATCGCGACACGGAGGAAAGAACGGCCGGGATTGTCGCCGGCGGCGGTTGGCAGGCAGAGATAGGCGCCAGGGATGGTACGGACGCCGACTTCGCGCCAGAGGCGAATCGCTGCCTCTTCGCCGTCGCCGACCTCGAGCCAGAGGAAGAAGCCGCCTTCCGGCGCGGTCACGCCAAGCAGGTCCTGCGCGAGCTCGAACTTCCGGTTGTAGAGGGCGCGGTTCTCGGCGACATGCGCCTCGTCGCTGTAAGCCGCGACAGCGACCGCCTGGATCGGCGTCGGAACCTGCGGCGCCGCCATGTTCCGCAGACGCGTCCAGTCCTTGAGAAAGACCGGATCGCCCGCGGCAAAGCCGGCGCGAAGCCCGGGCAGGTTCGAGCGCTTCGAGAGCGAATGGAATGTGACGATGTTGGCGAAGCCCCCGCCGAGCCCGGCCGCCGCTTCGAGCACGCCCGGCGGAGGCGTGCTGCGATAGATCTCGGAATAGCATTCGTCGGCGAAGATCATGAAATCATGCTGCCGCGCCGCCGCGATGAGGCCGCGCCAGTCGTCCGATGTCGCGACGCTTCCCTGCGGGTTGGTCGGCGAGGCGACGTAGAGCGCGATGGTCCGCGCCAGAATGTCAGGCGCAAGGCGCGAGAGATCGGGCAGATGCCGCTCGTCCGGGCCCGCATCGATCAGGACGATTTCGAGGCCCGCCGCTTCCGCGCCTGCCGCATACGCCTGATAGAACGGATTGGGCAGCAGCACGGCCGGGCGGGCGATGCCGGCGGCGCGTTCACGCGCACCGAGCGCGGCAAAGAACAGGCCCTCGCGCGAGCCGTTGAGCGGCAGCACCATGGTTTCGGGATCGACAGGGCTCGCGGCAAGGCCATAGCGGCGGTTGAGCCAGGCCGCGACGGTTGCCCGGAAGGCATCCGTGCCGCGGATCGCCGGATAGCGACCGAAAAGATCGAGATTGGCAGCGATGACCGGCCCGACAAAGGCCGGGATCGGATGCTGCGGCTCGCCAAGGCCAAGATTGATCGGCGCCAGGCCCGGCGCGATCCCGGCCAGCCTGTCGTTCAATTTCTGAAACGGCGAGATCGCCCTGCCGGCGCTCGTCGGGCCGCCCATATTGCCGATTCCCTGTCATGTTCCGATCACGACAAACCTAGGCGACGGGTGGTTAAGGCCGCTTTAACCATCGACCGCTCGACAGCCGCGAAATCGTCTGTGCCGCCGTCGGCCAAAAAAGAAGGGCCCCGGCGAGACCGGGGCCCTCTAGTCTTGGGAGGAACGTCATCCTGCGTGACCGCAGGCCGGGCAGCCGGCGCCCGACGGCGCCGGCCGAAGACTTTAGCTGTGATAGGCGCGCTCGCCATGCTCGACGATGTCGAGGCCTTCGCTCTCGACCTCGGGACGCACGCGGAGGCCGATGATGATATCGACGACCTTGTAGAGGATCAGCGAACCGACACCCGACCAGACCAGCGTGAACAGCACGGCCTGGACCTGGACCCAGAGCTGGTGACCCATCGTCACGCCCTCGGCATAGCCGACGCCGCCGAGCGATTCGGAAGCGAGGAAGCCAGTGCCGATGGCGCCGACGATGCCGCCGATGCCGTGCACGCCGAAGACGTCGAGGCTGTCGTCATAGCCGAATGCGTTCTTCACCGTGGTGACGAAGAAGAAGCAGACGATGGCCGCAACGAAGCCGAGGATGATCGCGCCGACCGGACCGGCGAAGCCGGCAGCCGGGGTGACCGCGACGAGACCGGCGACAACGCCCGAGATGGCACCGAGCATCGACGGCTTGCCGCGGACGATCCATTCGATGAACACCCAGCCGATAGCCGCACCGGCGGTGGCGACGAAGGTGTTGATGGTGGCGAGACCAGCGACCGAACCGGCCGAGAGCGCCGAACCGGCGTTGAAGCCGAACCAGCCGACCCACAGAAGCGAGGCGCCGATCATCGAATTGGTCAGCGAATGGGGCGGCATCAGATCCTTGCCGAGACCCTGGCGCTTGCCGACCATGATGCAGCCGACAAGGCCCGCGATACCGGCATTGATGTGAACGACCGTGCCGCCAGCGAAATCAAGCGCGCCGGCGGTGAACAGCCAACCCGTCGACTGCCAGACCGAGTGGGCGACCGGAATGTAGATGAAGGTGACCCAGAGGATCATGAACAGCAGCACGGCCGAGAACTTCATGCGCTCAGCGAAGGCGCCGACGATGAGGGCCGGCGTGATGGCCGCGAAGGTCATCTGGAACACGACGAAGACATATTCCGGAATGGTTCCGGAAAGCGTGTCCGGCTTGATCCCGGCGAGGAACGCCTTGGAGAGACCGCCGATGAAGGCGCTACCGTCGGTGAAGGCCAGCGAATAGCCGTAGAACACCCAGATCACCATCACGACGCTGGCGATCAGAAGGCACTGCATCAGCACCGAAAGCATGTTCTTGGCGCGCACAAGGCCGCCATAGAACAGCGCGAGGCCGGGCACGATCATCATGAGGACGAGCACGGAGGAGATCAGCATCCAGGCCGTATCGCCCGAATTCAGAACCGGAGCCGCGGCCGCAGCGGCGGGGGCCGCCTCGGCGGCCGGCGCTGCGTCCTGGGCGGAAGCGAACGCGGTCAGGCTGAGCAGCGTCCCGGCTGCTCCCATGAGAGAGTATTTGGCATTACGCAGATTCATCAGACCTCTCCTGTCGGACCGCTCTTCCGGTCGACTGATCCCATCGGCGATGGCGCGACCCATCCCCCGGCTCCTGGCTGTCATTTCATTTCGATCCGTCATCGTTGCCCTTGCTCGTGCTGTTCGTGAAATCCACTGGTTTCAAGCCCGAGCGTCAGAGCGCGTCGGTATCCGTTTCGCCCGTGCGGATCCGGACGGCCTGCTCGATCGAATAGACGAAGATCTTGCCATCGCCGATCTGACCGGTCTTCGCGGCGCCCGAGATGGCGTCGATCACCTTGTCGACCGACTCGGTTGCGACGGCGACTTCGATCTTCAGCTTGGGCAGGAAGCTGACGGCATATTCGGTACCGCGATAGATCTCGGTATGGCCCTTCTGCCGGCCATAGCCCTTGACCTCGGTGACCGTAAGGCCCTGCACGCCGATCGCGGTCAACGCATCGCGTACTTCGTCGAGTTTGAATGGCTTGATGATCGCCATCACGATTTTCATGTCTCAGTTCCCGTCTCTTTTTGCGGCGGGTGAACCGCAAGGATCGAATGGTCGACCGGCATGCCGCCCGATTGACGCCGCTGCGCCAGCCCATAGGGAATCAAGGTCCGTGCCAACTCTCGCAACTTCGGCAAAAAGTTCAAAAATCGCGCAAACCTCACCCGTGCCTGTCGCGAAAAGGACAAAATTTCTGGACGAACCGGAGGCAAAAAACTCAAATTGCCTATCTCTTAGGCAATATGTCGCCGCGTTTCGGTCAGTTCGCCGCCTGGTTGTTCACGGGTGGTCTTCTCTCGCCTGACGGACGAGCCCTTCCTGCGCGACGGAGGCGATGAGACGGCCAGTTCGATCGTAGAGCGCGCCGCGGTTGAAGCCCCGCGCGCCGCTGGCGGCTGGGCTGTCGCAGACATAGAGCAGCCAGTCGTCGAACCGGAACGGGCGGTGGAACCACATCGCGTGATCAAGGCTCGTCACCATCAGCCCGGCATCGAAGACCCAGCGCCCCTCGGCGATCAGCGTTGTGTCGAGCAGCGTCAGGTCGGAGGCATAAGCGAGCACGGCCCGTACGATCGCCGGATCGTCGGGCAATACCATCCTCGCGCGGATCCAGCTCGCCTGGCTCTGCTCGGCCCCGCTGCGGCCGAGAAATGCCTCAAGGTCGACGGGCCGGATCTCGATCGCGCGCGGCTTGCGCCAGAAGGCGAGCGCCGATGCCGGAGCCCGGTCGGCAAGGGCCGCCAGCAACGCGCTTTCATCGGGCAGCGTCTCAGGCGCCGGCACTGCCGGCATCGGTGCCTGATGGATGAAGCCGGCCTCCTCGATATGGAACGAGGCCGCCATCGCGAAGATCGCTTCGCCGGCCTGATGCGCCACAACGCGCCGTGTGCTGAAGCTACCGCCGTCTCGGATGCGCTCGACGGCATAGTCGATCGATGCGTCGGGGTTTCCTGGGCGCAGGAAATAGCCGTGCAGCGAATGCACCAGCCGCGTGGACTCGACCGTCCGCGATGCAGCGACCAGCGCCTGGCCGATCACCTGGCCGCCGAAGACGCGCCGCCAGCCCGGATCGACGCTGCGACCGCGGTAACGGTTGATTTCGAGCGGTTCGAGATCAAGTATTCCGAGGAGGTCGTCGGTCACCCTTGGCTGTCCCTCGTCCCAAACCCGCTCTGCGCACGTCATTCCTGTTGCGGCGCGGCCGGGACGGTGTCAAGCCGGGTCTCGAGACCCGCCAACCAACGGATCGAACATGACCGCGACCGATGACGCTGCCGCCCCGCCCCTCGACGTTCTCGTTGCCGGCGGCGGTTACGTCGGGCTGGCGCTGGCACTGGCGTTGAAGCGCGGCGCTCCGTCGCTCGATATCGCGGTCGTCGATCCCGCGCCGCAGGGCGCAGCGGCGCGTGACGGCCGCGCTTCGGCGATCGCCAGTGCAGCGCGCGAGATGCTCGCAGCACTCGGCGTTTGGCAGGTGCTGGAACCGATCGCCCAACCGGTCGAGGACATGATCGTCACCGACAGCCGCACGCGCGACCCGGTGCGGCCAGTCTTTCTCACATTCTCGCGTGAGGAAGGCAGCGCGGCGCCCTTTGCCCATATGGTCCCGAACGGCGCTTTGGTGGCCGCGCTTTCCGATGCCGCCGACCAGGCCGGCGTCACGCGCATCTCGGGCTGCGGCGTGACCGATTTCGAGACGGGCACCGCTTTCCAGCGCGTTACTCTGACGGACGGCTCGGTGAGACGCGCCCGCCTTCTCGTCGCGGCCGATGGTGCCCGTTCACGCCTCCGCGCGCTGGCGGGTATTCAGACCGTCGGCTGGGGTTACGGCCAGTCCGGCATCGTGGTCACGGTCAAGCATGAGCGACCGCATCATGGCCGGGCGGAAGAGCATTTCCTGCCCGCCGGGCCGTTTGCGATCCTCCCTCTGCCGGACAATCGCTCCTCGCTGGTCTGGACCGAGCGCACGGAAGCGGCCGAGCGGCTGGTGGCAGGCGATTCCTTCACGTTCGCCATCGAACTGGAGCGTCGCTTCGGCCATCATCTCGGTGCCATCACCGCCGAAGGCACGCCGCGCGCCTATCCGCTCGGGCTGATGATCGCCCGCCGCTTCGTCGGTCCGCGCTTCGCGCTTTGCGGCGATTCGGCACATGCCATCCATCCGGTCGCGGGACAGGGGCTCAATCTCGGCTTCAAGGATGCGGCAGCTTTGGCCGAAAGCGTGGTGGAAGCCGCCCGGCTCGGCTCCGATCCCGGCTCGGCGGAGGCGCTTGCGCGCTACGAGCGCTGGCGCCGCTTCGACACGGTGCAGATGGGCATGGTGACGGACGGGCTGAACCGCCTGTTCTCCAACGATAACCCGGCACTGCGCATCATGCGTGATGTCGGTCTCGGGCTCGTCGACCGGCTGCCCACCCTGAAACGCCGGTTCATCGGCGCAGCGGCCGAAGCCGATCCAGCGGCGCCTCGACTTCTGCGCGGCGAGGCGATCTGAGCTCGCTCAATCGTCGGCGAGCGGCCGTGCTTCGTCCGGCAGCATGATCGGGATACCGTCGCGGATCGGATAGGCGAGCCGGGCCGCGCGGCTGACGAGTTCCTGCCGTGCTTCATCGTAGGAGAGCGCCGTCTTGGTCACCGGGCAGACGAGCAGCTCCAGCATCTTGACGTCGATCCGGGCAGCGGGGCGTTCAAGCGCAACCATGTCAGGCCCTATTGCAGGAGCGGCGAGGGGCCGCCATCACCGCCCCGCGCCAGCGACATCTCGGTCAGCGCGATCAGCGTCTCCGCGCGGGCCCTGAGATCCGCGGCCTCGAGGAGCGCCTGCTTCTCGGCCGGACCATAGGGGCTCATCATCGACAGCGCGTTGACCAGCGTCTCATTCGAGGTGCGGCCGATATTGTCCCAATCCGCCTCGAGCCGGTTGGCTTCGAGATAGGCTCGGAACACATCCAGCAGCTTGGTGCGGTCGACGGCCTCGGCGCCAGCATTTTCGGCGAAATCGGAGCTGAACGCCTCGGTCGAGACGCGGCAGATCCGGAAACCGGCACGTCCAGGCAGCTCCTCCACGAGCTTGAATCGGGCAATACCCGTCAGACAGATCATGTAGCGGCCATCATCCGTCTCGGCATAGGACGTGACCCGCCCGACGCAGCCGATCGCCGACAGCGCCGGCTCGTCGCCGGCCGGCGCCGTCCCGGCCGGCTGGATCATGCCGATCAGCCGGTTGCCAGCCATGGCCTCGTCGACCATGGCGAGATAGCGCGGCTCGAAGATATTGAGCGGCATCTGCCCACGCGGCAACAGCAGCGCCCCGGCGAGCGGGAAGACCGGAATGCTGTCGGGAATGTCGCGCGGACCTTCATAATGGGCCTTGCCAACCTGCATGCGGAAATCGCCTTACGAAAACAGGATCGAGGACAACCGCCGCCGGCCAGAAAGCGTGGCCTCGTCGGTCGGTCCCCAGGCCTCGAACAGCTGGACCAGCTGCTTCCGGGCCTTGTCTTCTTCCCAATTGCGATTGGCGCGAACGATTTCAAGGAGCAGGTCGGTCGCTTCCTCGCGTTCGCCCTTGGCGTTCAAGAGGAGTGCCAGATCGAACAGCGCCGCAAAATCCTTGCGGTTTTCGGCAATGCGCGCCCTGAGTTCGCCTTCCTCGCCGAGTTCCGCCGTCTGCTCGATCAGAGCGAGCTGTGCCCGAACGGCCGCGATTTCCAGATCAGCCGCCTTCGCCTCGGGAACGCTGTCGATCAGCGCCTTGGCCTGCTCGACCTGCCCCATGGCAAGATGGCACCGCGCTAGACCCGCCAGAGCCTTGAGGTTTTCAGGCTCGGCCGCAAGAACGGCGGCAAAAAGCTGCGCCGCCTCGGCGACCGCACCGGCCTCGATCATGGCCCCCGCCTCGTCCAGCGCCGCCTCGATCTCCGAAGGACCGCCCGGACCGGCCAGCTTCTCGATGAATGCCTTGACCTGCCCCTCCGGTACCGCGCCCATGAAGCCGTCGACCGGTTGTCCGTCGACGAAGGCTATGACGGCCGGAATCGACTGGATCCCAAGCTGGCCGGCGACCTGCGGATGGTCATCGATATTCATCTTCACGAGCCGCACAGCGCCCTTGGCGCCTTTGACCACCTTTTCGAGCACCGGCGTCAGCTGCTTGCACGGCCCGCACCACGGCGCCCAGAAATCGACCAGCACCGGCTGGCGGCGCGATTCCTCGATCACGTCCTTGGCGAAGGTCTGCGTCGTCGTATCGCGGACAAGATCGGCGCCGCCGGGCGCGGGTTCCTGCTGGTAGGAAGAGCCGAAGCTGTAGCTGGGCTGGGTCATGAGCGTCACGCCTCGATTATAGGGCTGCCGGCATTCCGGCGCGTTTCCGGTGGTGAAGATGGAACTTCGCCGCGCGATTTACAAATCCGCCGCCGTCTCGGCAGCACCAAAACCGATGATGACCGGTTCATGCCCCGTCGCGCGCGCGAAAGCTGAGGAGATCGACAACCGCAAGGCAGGTCGACGCGGTGTTGACGAGAGGATGAAAGTTGGCGACCTCGCCGGAAAGGAAGCGCCGGTCGAGCACCAAAGTGACGCGTGGCGGCACATCGTTCAGAAGCGCAAACGGCGTCACCGAGCCGGGCGTGACGCCGAGGACATCCAGCAGCAATTCGGCCGAACCGAAGGAAAGCCGGCCCGACGCGCCGAGGGGCTCATGCAGCCGCTTCAGATCAATGACGCTGTCCTCGACCGCGACGACAAGGAAGACCCGGCCCTTCTTGTCCTTGAGAAAGAGGTTCTTGCTGTGAAGCCCGCGCATGCCCAGCCGGAGCTGTTTGCCGTCGGCAACGGTAAAGAGCGGTGGATGCTCGAGCGTCTCCGTCGCTATGCCGAGCCCCTCGAGAAAACGAAAGAGATCCGCGCGTGAGGCGCGAGTCGGCGGCCGGTCCTGATCATTCTGTGAGCGGGGATGCGAGTGCGGCTCGGGGTTGGACACAGGCTGTTCTCCGGCGCGAAACGCGCCGGAAACGGCGCTGCGCTGCTCTTCTAGACCCTCGCGCCAAGGCGGCCAATGGCCCCTGTGGATCGCCGGCAAATTGCCTGTTGCAATCCTCAGGACCTTAAGTCATAAGGTGCGCCGTCCGGCAGCGTCGGGCACGGAAGCGGGTGTAGCTCAGGGGTAGAGCATAACCTTGCCAAGGTTAGGGTCGAGGGTTCGAATCCCTTCGCCCGCTCCAAATTTTCAGGCAAATCAAGAAAATCGCCCTTCGGGGCGATTTTTGCTTTTTAGGCCTCTGGTTTCGTACGCGACGGCGAATGCCGGTTCCGGAACCGGGGTCAACGCGGCTGCGACGAGCGGCCAGATCGACGTTTGCGTCCCCCGAAGGCCAAGCCCGAAACGCGAACCTGCCGTCTCAGCAAGCCCCCTTCGACTGAATCAAGCCGTGCTGCCCGCGCCCTCCCGGCCTGCACGCCGCCAGACGCGCCGCTTGGCCCGACACCACGTTCCCGCACGTCTTCGCAGTGCCCGCTTTTCCTCGTGACCCCGCCCGAGAAATTTTCCTGGCGAGCCGTTGACACACGTCAACAGGTGATCACTATAGGAAATATATTCGTTCAACGGAAATTTGGTTCCTATGGTGCAGCTTGTTTCTTGCAGCGGCATTGGACGCGCTGATCGCAGACCCGCGCCAGATCGCTGCATCGAAGCGAGCGACTGGCTGTTCTTCCACGATCCCCGTTGCCGTTGAACGCCGGCGTCCTTTCACGCTGAAACGAACGCTTCCGCCAAGGATCTGCATCCGAGGCCGCCCAGGACTTTCACGGAGACAAGCATGGCAACGCGGATCGGCGTCGATATCGGCGGTACATTCACGGACCTCGTCTATTACGACGAGGCCAGCGGACAGACGACCGAAGGCAAGGTGCCGACCGTGCCGCATGCACCCGAGGAGGGTGTCGTCGCCGCCATCAAGGGCCATGTTCCCCCCGCCGTCATTGAGGCAGCGGAGTTCTTCCTGCACGGCACCACCGTCGGACTCAACGCGCTGCTGGAGCGGCGCGGCGCCAAGGTGGGGCTCATCGCGACCGAAGGATTCCGTGACGTGCTGGAGATCCGGCGCGGCGATCGCACCGAGATGTACAATCTCTTCTGGCAGCAGCCGGCTCCGCTCGTGCCACGCCGCCTGCGCCTGGAAGTGCCGGAGCGGATCATGGCCACCGGGCAGGTCTTCCGTGCGCTCGATGAGAGCGCGGTCGCCCCGATCGTCGCGGCCTTTGCCGCCGAAAACGTCGACAGCATCGCCGTCTGCCTGATGAACGCTTATGCCAATCCCCAACATGAGCTCAGGATCGAGGCGCTGATCCGCGAAGCGGGCTTCACCGGTGGCATCTCCCTCTCGCACCGGATTTCGGGCGAATACCGGGAATATGAGCGCACCTCGACGACGGTCATCGATGCGTTCGTCCGCGCCCGCATGTCCAACTATCTCCGCCGCCTCGACGAGCGGCTGCGCGACCTCGGTTTCAGGGGCACCAGCCTCATCACGCGTTCGGGCGGCGGTTCGATGACCTTCGCCGAGGCCGAGGAACGCCCCTTCGAGACCATTATGTCAGGCCCGGTCGGCGGCGCGCAGGGCGCGAGCGAACTGGCAACGGCCCTCGATATCCGCGCGCTCATTACCGCTGATGTCGGCGGCACCAGCTTCGATACGGCGCTCATTCTCGATGGCGCGGCGCAGGTTCTGTTCGAAGGCTCGATCGACCAGATGCCGGTCCAGACGCCCTGGGTAGATGTGCGCTCGATCGGCTCGGGTGGTGGCTCCATCGCCCATGTCGATATCGGCGGCCTCATGCGGGTCGGTCCGCGCAGCGCTGGCGCCGTTCCCGGCCCCGCCTGCTATGGCAAGGGCGGAACGGAGCCGGCGATGACCGACGCGGCCGCGACGCTCGGCATGCTCGGCACAGGCAAACTCGCCTCGGGCATCAATCTCGCTTTCGACAAGGCGGCGGAGGCCGTCGAGCGTGTCGGCACGGCGATCGGCCAGAATGTCGAGGCGACAGCCGTCGGCATCATGCGCATCTCCGCCTCTGCCATGGCCAATGCGATGCGCGAAGTTTCGGTCGAGCAGGGCCTCGATCCGCGCGAGATGACACTGCTGCCCTTCGGCGGCGCCGGCCCCTTGATGGCCTGCCTGCTTGCCGACGAACTCGGCATGCAGCGCATTGTCGTTCCGCCGCTGGCCGGCAACTTCTCGGCCTGGGGCCTGCTCGGTGCCGACATGGTCCAGGCCGCCGCGCGGACGCGCATCATGCCGCTCGCCGAGGAGAACCTCGCGACCGTCAACGCAATCCTCGCCGAACTCTTCGAATCGATCGGCAGTCGCGGTGCGCATCTGGGCCGCGATGCCGAACAGTCGGCGCGGCTCGATCTCCGCTACCGCGGCCAGGAGCATTGGCTGTCGATCGACGTCGAACTGAAGGACCGCACGATCACCGGTTCCGTGAGTAGCATCGCCGACCGCTTCCGCGCCGAATATGCGCGCAGCTTCGGCAGCACGATGAATGACGGCATCGAGATCGTCTCCATCCGCGCCAATTCGCGCATTCCTCTGCCGCGCCGGCAGATGACGCCGCGCCCCGTCGAGGCGAGCGGCGCTGCCAGCGAGGCCTTCGAGGCTTATTCGTTCCGGCTCGGCAAGCGCGTGCCCTTCCGCCTGATCGATCGTGCCGCGATCGACGCCACGCTCGACGGTCCGGCGATCGTCACCGAGAGCACGGCGACCCTCTATATCGACGCCGGCTGGCAGGTTCAGACCGGCGCCATCGGTGAACTCATCCTCGAGCGGAAGGCGCTGAACTGATGAACGCCCGCAGCCCCCTCATCCACAAGGCCGGCATCGCCCGACGCACCGGAGAGCACAACGCCGACCCGATCACGACCGAGGTCGTGCGGCACGCGCTGAATTCCGCCGCCAACCAAATGAAGCGTGCGCTGGTCCGCACTGCCTTCTCGCCTGTTATCTATGAAGTGCTCGATTTCGCCGTCGCGATCTACGATCCGGAATACCGGCTGCTTGCTCAGGCGCCGAGCCTGCCGATGTTCATGGGAACGCTTAACTTCTGCATCGAGGCGGCGGTCGAGGCCATCGGCGGGCGCGAGAAGCTCTATGACGGCGATATCCTGATGTACAACTGGCCCTACGGGACCGGTTCGCATCCGCAGGATCTTGTCGTGATCATGCCGGTCTATCTGCGCGGCGAAACGCTGATCGGCTACACCGCGATCAAGGGGCACTGGCTCGATATCGGCGCCAAGGACCCGTACTGCACCGACACGGTCGACGTGTTCCAGGAGGGAACGGTCTATCCAGGCGTCAAGATCTATAAGCGCGGCGAGCTCAACGACGACATCTACCGCATGATCCTCGCCAACAGCCGCGTGCCGAAAGCGGTGGCGGGCGATCTTGACGCACAGGTCACCGGCTGCCGCGTCGGCGCGCGCAGCTTCCTTGAAGTCGTGGAGCGCTACGGACTTGAGGGCTTCACGGGCGCAATCGAAGCGATGTTCGATCATGGTGAGCGCGTCGTGCGCAGCTATTTCGAGAAGATCCCCGACGGTCGCTATGTCGGCCGCGGCGAGATGGACGACAACGGCGTCACCAAGGACAGCATTCCCTTCGAGATCGCCGTCGAGGTTTCGGGTTCAAACGTGCGCATCGACTTCTCGCATGTCCCCGACGAGCAGGGCGGTCCCGTCAACAGCCCGCTGCCTTCGACGATCTCGGCGAGCCGCGTCGCCATCACCATGCTGGCCGGCTATGGCGAGGCGCCGCATGAGGGGCATTTCCGCCCGATCGAGGTCGTTACCCGTCCGGGCTCCATGTTCCATCCCGAACCGCCGGCGCCGTGCTTCCTTTATGGCTGGCCAGCGCTGCAGGCGATCGAAGTGATCTATAACGCGATCTCCAAGGCGCTGCCGAAGGCCGTGCCGGCTTCCTCGGGCGGCTGCATCTGCTCGGTCGTCTGGTGGGGCCGCCGCGAGGCGACGGGCGAACCTTGGGCCGACGGCGCACCGCATCCGACCGGACAGGGCGCATGGGATGGCGGCGATGGCGGCACCATGCTGCACATCTCCGAATCCGCCACCCGCTTCACCCCGATCGAAGTCTGGGAAGCGCGCAATCCCTGGCTGATCGAATGCCTGGCGCTGGCCCAGGATTCGGGCGGTGCCGGTCGCCACCGCGGCGGCGCCGGCCTTGAGCTGCATTTCAGGATGCTCGAGGAGACCAACATCACCACGGTGTTCGAGCGCTCCAAGAACAAGCCCTGGGGTCTCGAAGGCGGCGGTGAGGGACGGGCCAACAATGCCCGCGTCCGCATGCCGAGCGGTGAAGTCCTGGATATTCCGAAAACCACCCGCTTCGTCGTGCCAAAGGATGGCGTGCTCGAGCTGAAGACCGGCGGCGGCGGTGGCTACGGTCCGCCGTCGGAGCGGCCGAAGGCCATGGTCGAGCATGATCTGCGCGAAGGCTATATCTCGGCGGAGTTCGCCGCGCGGCACTATCCGCAGGCCAGCTGACGAAGCCGGGCCGATACCGGCAGCCGAGCCGCCGGCACCGCGCCGGCGGCGTCCGGCCAAATCCAGCGCCTTGCCGCTGCGCTTGGCCGCGATCGAGACTTCTGGAAGGAACCACGTCCATGGCAACCGAGACCACCGCGGACCCTGGCGTTCAGGCGACGGCCGATGCCCGCCTCTCGCTTGATGCCGTGGCCGCGCTGGCGCGCCGGATCCTGCTGGCGAACGGCGTTTCGGCGGCACAGGCGGAGCCGATCGTGCGCACCGTGACCGCTGCCGAACGCGACGAATGCCGCTCGCACGGTCTCTACCGTCTACTCACCTATATCCGGTCCGTTCGTCTCGGCCAGGCCGACGGCAATGCAGAGCCGACCGTGCATGACGATGGCGGCGCGCTCGTCCGCGTCGAAGGCTATCGCGGCTTCGCGCCGCTCGCCTTTGATCGCGGGCGCGCGCTGCTCGTTGAAAAGGCACGGCGGAACGGCATCGCGGCGCTCATCATGCGCGATTGCCATCACAATTCCGCCCTCTGGGCCGAAGTCGAGCCGCTGGCGGCAGAGGATGGCATCTCGGCCATTGCGTTCAATCCGACCCATAGCTGGGTGACGCCATCAGGCGGATCGCGGCCTCTGTTCGGCACCAATCCAATCGCCTTCTCCTGGCCCCGGCCCGGCGCCGAGCCGTTTGTCTTCGACTTCGCGACCAGCGCGGTGGCGCGGGGCGAGATGGAGCTTCATCGGCGCGGCGGCAGGCCGATCCCGCTCGGCTGGGCCGTCGATGTCGATGGTCAGCCGACGACAGACGCTGCCAGCGGCCTCGACGGCGCGATGCTGCCCTTCGGCGGCTATAAAGGCACCGGCATCCAGATCATGATCGAACTCTTGGCCGGGGCCATGATCGGCGATGCAATGAGCTATCAATCGTCGATCGCCGATGCCGGCCATGGCGGCGTGCCGCTGCACGGCGAACTGATCATCGCCTTCGATCCCGTCCGCTTCCGCGCCGGACGCGATGGCGATCCGTTTGGCGACGCCGAGGGGTTGTTTGAACGCTTTGGCGCGCAGCCGGGCGCACGACTGCCATCGGAGCGGCGCTACGCCGCCCGCCGCCGGACGGCCGTCGCGGGCGTCCTTGTGCCTCGGGCGCTGCATGACGAGCTCGCCGCTCTCGCCTGATTTCTGCGGACCCTTTCAGCCGCGGAGCGCAGCCAATGTCAGCGGGTCCACGACGCCGCCGCACCAGCGGGCGAGCGCAGCATGGAAGCGGCTCTCGGGATTGCCGTCCGCAACGGCGAACAGCGTCATCGACGAGCGGAACTTCATGTCATCCGGCGAGCCGAACAGCGCATGAAGCGAGGGCGCCTCGGCCGCCAGCGCCAGCTCCGTCGCTTCAGCGAGGCGCTGGCCGAGCAGCGGATGGGCGAGATAGGCCCGCGCTTCGGCCAGCGAACCGATGCCATAGAACAGCGCCGTCTCGGAGCGACCGAGCGCCCGGAGCTGCGGAAACACGAACCACATCCAGTGGCTGCGCTTGCGGCCGGCGCCAAGTTCCGTGACGACGTCGGGCCAGACCGGCGTCTGGGCGTTCACGAAACGCTGCAGGGCAAAGCCATCGGCTGGATCGCTCATCGGCCGCTCCGCCCCTGCCCGCCGCCAAAGCCGGACGCGGGGCCGGATGGTCCTGCCGTGGCGAAGAGATCGGGCTCTTCCGGCGGCGGTTCGGGGCCGAACACGCTCATGCCGCCATAGTCATGCGAGCGCTTGCGCTCATCGGCGACGAAGGCATCGAAATCCGGTCCGCGCGCGTCACGCTCCATGCGGCGAGTCGCATCGTCGAGCCTGCGGATCGCTTCGAGGCGTTCGTCATTGCCGAGTTTCGCCTTGTTCATCGCCGATTTGAGCACGCCGATCGTCTCGTCATAGACCTTGAGCGGCACCGGATAGGGGTGGCGATCCTTGCCGCCATGCGCGAGCGAAAAACGCGCCGGATCGGCGAAGCGGCACGGCGCGCCATGGATGACCTCGGCGACCAGTGCCAGCGAGCGGACCGTCCGCGCACCCACCCCCGGCACCATCAGCAGATCCTGGAAATCCTTCGGTCCGCTTTCGGCTGCCGCAGCCAGCGCACCATGCAGGCGTCGCATGATGACGTCCTTCGGCCTGACATCATGGTGTTCGGGCATGACGAGATGCGGCAGCAGCGGAGCCTCGGGCGGCGGCGGTGGCGTCGCTGGCAGACCGGCAAGCGCCGCGGCTTCGCGCACGATGCCGTCCGGGCCCATGTCCTTCAGCAGGTCGATCTGACCAAGCCGGGACGCCGCCGCGCGGTGGTCGGTGAGGTTGACGATCTCGCCCTGCCCGCGCCCGTCGATAGCGGCATGCGGCGCATCGACAAAACTGTTCAGTCCCTCGGAGAGCCAGTGATAGCGACGGGCGAGTTTGGAGTCCCCATTCATGCCCTGCTGCACGACCACCCATTGGCCGTCATCGGCCACGATGAAGCCGTGCAGATAGAGATCGAAGCCATCCTGCACCGCCGCGCTGTCGACCTTGGCGACCAGCCGGCTCGCTGCCGCCAGCGCCGCGCCGTCGAAACCGGCCCGCTGGCCCGCAGCGAGAAGTTCATCCGGCGTCTTGCGCGATTGCGCCCCGCGCCCGCCGCAGACGGTGAGGCCGAGTTCGTTTTGCAACGGGCCAAGGCCACGCTTCAGAGCGCCGATGACGCTGGTGGTGATGCCGGAGGAATGCCAATCCATGCCCATCACGGCGCCGAAGGACTGGAACCAGAACGGGTGGGCGAGGCGGCGGAGATATTCCTCGCGGCCATAGTGATGGACGATCGCTTCGGTGATGACGGCGCCAAGTTTCGTCATCCGCTGGCCGAGCCAGGCCGGCACGCGCCCGCCATGCAGCGGCAGATCGGCACTCCCGGCGCGGCGTCCCATCGAAATCTCCGAGAACGAAAGACGAACAGATTATTAGCACGCGCCGCCGGCGCTGCAAACCATTCAGTCCATGTCGAGGCGGTGCACCTTGACAGAAGGACAAACGCTTTCTGCGATCGGAATGAGGTGCTGGTGATGCGTCAGATAGATGACCTGTCCAACCTCGGCCATGCCGGCAAAAAGCCGGAACGCCTCCTCGGCGCGGAAATCGTCGAAGGTTTCCATGATGTCATCAGCGATGAAGGGAACCGAGCGGCGCGTCGACGCGAACTCGTGATAGCCGGCGACGCGGAGCGCCAGATAGAGCTGGTACCGCGTGCCCTTTGAAAGCTCGGCCGCCGCTTTCGAGCCGCCGCCGGCAACAAGCGCGATCAGCCTCTCGCCATCCTTGTCGGCCTGCGAAGCGAGGCCCGAATAGGCGCCGCGGCTGATGGTTCGGAAGGCGTCGGAAGCGCGCGCCATCATCTGGCTGCGGTGCTTCTCGCGATAGAGCCGCAGCGCCGCCTCGGCTGCACCGACACCGGCCCGAAGTCGCAGATAGCGAAGCGCGCCCTCCTCGATCTCGACGAGCACTGTCCGCCGCCGAGCCTCGATGGCTGCCACTGCGCCGTCGCCGCCAATCGCCGCGAGGCGGTCGGTTGCCGTGCTCCATTCGGCGAAGAGCTGCTGGCATCGGCCGACCAGATCCTCGAAGCGCTGCTGCAGCGCGGCTTTCTCCGCCGCCAGCGCTTCCTGTTCCGTCGCCGCGAGCACCCGTTCGGCCTCGTCGATATCGGTCATGCCGAGCGCCGCGGCGATCTCCTGTTCCGCCGCGCGGATCTCGGCCGAAAGCCGCGCCCGCTCCGAAATCGCCGCGAGATTCTGCGCCACTTCGGCCAATCCCTCGACGCCAAAATGCTCGGTCATGGCGTTGATCTGGCGCTTGATATTCACCTCGTCCCGCGCGAGTGCCGCTTCCGCATCGGCGTTCTCAGCGAGCCGATCCGACAGCGACTGCAATTCCTTCTGCGTGTCGCGGGCGGCGCGGATGCGGTTTCGCAAGCGCGTAGCCAAGGCTCCGGTCCCGTCGTCGCTCGCCATGCCGAGCCGCGACGCGACACTGTCCAGCGCCGTGCGATAGGCCGACTGATCGCTCTTCATCTTGGCGATGCGATCGGCAAGACCCGCGACCTTGCCGAGCGCGGTGCCAAGCGCCGTGAGCCCGTCAAGCATTTCGCGGATCGCGCCGACCGGCGGATCGACCGCAGCCAGCCAGCTGCCGGCAAGCGCCGCCTGCCAGTCATCCATCCAGGCGGCATCCGCTGCTGCCGCTTCCGCATGTGCCCGGACGCGCCGGTCCACCGCACGCTGCCGTTCCTCGACCTGAAGGCGCAAGGCTTCCGCCGCCGTGGCCGCCTCGAGCCCAGCCTCTGCGCCCATGCGCATCGTGTCGAGGTCGGCAACCGGGTCGAAGGTCGACCCCACGGCCTGAAGCGCTGCCGCAAGGCGTTCCTTTGCCGCCTTAGCGATGCCCTCGGCGTCGCGCCATGCAGTGTCAGCGGCCCGCAGCGCCGCGCGGGCTTCGAGCGCGCGCTCGCGGCGGCGCAGCCACGTCTCGAAGCCGCCGAGACCTGCCGCCTCCATCAGCCCGGGGACAAGCCGTCCGACGGCTGAAGCGATGCGCTCATGTTCAACCTGCAGCCGCGCACGTGCTGCCGCATGCAGTTCCGCGGCGCGCCGATGTTCCGCTTCCGTGATCGCATGGACCTGGGCGATCTGCCCATGGCGGGCCGTGTCCGCGACATAGCCGAGCCGCGCAGTCGTCGCGATATCGTCGCGCCGCATCGCAGCCTCGAACGCAGCGGCGCTTTCTTCATCAAGGAGGCTTCGATGGTGCGCCCAGGCCGTCTCGCGCTGCAGCCGCGCGCCCGCAGCTTCCTGATCGCTGCCCCGCCCCGCGAGTGCGGCGAGCGCAGCCAACTCGGCTGCCTCGCGTGCCAGCTGGGTGGCGAGGCGGTCGACATCACCCCGATACAGCGTCACCTCGCCGGCCGCGGTCTCCGATCTCGTCTTCCATGACGCGATCTCGGACGCGTCGGGCACGATCATCAGAGCGAGCGCCTCGGCATCGCCCTGCCACGGCGCAAGCGATGCAAGACCGTCGGCAACGGCCGCTTGGGCAACGGCGCGATCCCGATGCGCCCGCTGGCGCCGTCCGCCGATGTCCTCGGCGCGAAGGCTCTTCACGGTCGCCGCGAGCAGCGCCATGGCGTCGGAGGTCGGCGGCATTGGCGCGACGTCGCGGCCCTGCCGCGCCGTGGCCTCGGCAAGGTCTGCCTGCGCCGCCGCCAGTTCGGTCTCGGCCGTCGCGAGACGCTGAACGATACCGGAGCGCAGCTCCACCAGCGCCATCAGGCGCGCGGCCTGCGGCGCCGAGATCAACAGGCTCTGCGGATCGGGCGCATTCGCCTGTCCAATTCGGGCCAGCAGATCGGCGATCGTCCGTTCGGCCTCGGCGCGCTCAAGCTGCCGCGCCGGGAGGTCGCGTGCCGCCGTCATATGCCGGGCGGCGCGTTCGTCGAGCAGGTCGAAATTCTCGGCCTCGGCCAAGGCGTCCGGATCCTCGGCGAGCGCTGCCAGCGCCCGTTCGACCCCGGCGGCTTCGTCGCGGAGACTGGCCCGGCGCGTCGCCAGCGCCACATCCGCATGCTGCAGCGCCGGCAATTCGGCGGCCCAGCCGGCCGGCGGCTCCGGCAGATCAGCCAGCGGCGCCAGCTCGGCCCGTGCCGCACGGAGCGCGGCGAGGCGGGGCAGGGCGCCAAGCTGGCGCGTCAACGCCTCGATCTCGCCCTGGACCCGGCCGCGCTCGGCGGTCGCCGCGTCATAGGCGGTGCCCGCCGCCGTCTCGGCTTCGACGAGCCTTGCATGGGTCGAGGCGAGCGTATCGACCTGCTCGCGCTCGTCCTTGAGCATGACGAGCCGCGCTTTCAGATCCGCAAGGCCGGTCTTCCGCCCCGCCGGCTTGTGGAAGGCGTCCGCCTCCTGCTTCAGCCGTTCGAGGCGCTGGCCGAGCTCGGCAAGTCCGGCGCTGGCCGAAAACAGCAACTGGCCGAGATCACCGCGGCTCGCAAGGATGCTCTCGCCGCCAGCGACCAGCGTCTCATCGTCGAGCGAGAACATCGTCCGGTAGGCGTCACGCGTGATACCGCCAAGCTCGGCAAGGATCGCAGCGTCGGGCAGCACCTGGTCAGAGGAATCGAGCAGGCTGTTCTGCGGTTTCTTGATCCGCGTGAAGGCGCGTCTGTGCCCCTCGAGCTCGAGCGTGCCCTCGATCCGCATCGTCGCGTAGGGATGCAGGAAATTGTAGGGGCTCTGCGTGCCGATGCCATAGAGAAGGTCGAGCCAGGCGGCGAGCGTCGTCGATTTGCCGGCCTCGTTCGGGCCGTAGACGATATGGAGATCTGGCCCCGTCGCCGGACGCGCGCCGAAATCGAGCACGCGGCCGGTGAAGCGGCCATATCGGACGAGACCAAGCCGATCGAGGCGCATCAGCCGACGTCTCCCGGCGGCGCATCGGCCTGCAGCCGCGCCAGTACATCCTCGGCGCCATCGGCCGCGAGCGCCTCCATCAGCCGCGCGGCGGCCTCTTCGTCGACGCCGAGCAGATCGCGTAATTCAGCCGGCAATTGCCCGCGCAACTGCCCCGCCCATTCGCCGAGCGTCGCGCGATAGCCGGCGGTGCCCAGCACCTCGCTTTCAACCAGCCGCGCCAGTTCGACCAGCGGATCGGCACCGTCTCCGGTTGTGAGCGCCGGGTTGTCGACGCCGAGCACCAGCTTCTCGACATGCGCATCACCAAGACCGGCCGCTGCGGCATCCGCTTCGGCCTTGAGGAGATCGGCGTCGCGGCGCATGCGCCAGGCGAGCGGGGTTGCGCCCGCGATCTCGAGCCGCGCCACGAGATGCGGAGAGCGCGTGTCAGTGCGGGCAGCGCGCAGGGCCTGCCCGATTGCGGCGACGACATCCGGCCATTCCGAAAGTCCGGAAACATCGACGGCGACCCGGCGGAACTCGGCGATGCTGGTCAGCCTCTCCTCGACTCGGATCGAGCGATCATCCAGCACGGTGACGAGGCTGACCGATTTCGGCCCGGCCTCGTTGATGTCGCGCCCCTGCGGCATGCCGGCCATGACGACGGTGGCACTGCCGGCATGGGCGGCGCGCAGATGGATGTGCCCGAGCGCCCAATAGTCGAAACCATGCGCCTGAAGGTCGGCAAGGTTGCTCGGCGCATAGACGTCATGGCCGGGCGCGCCGGCGAGGCTCGTATGCATCAGGCCAATATTGACCGCATCGGCGAGTGGCGGGCGGTAGCCGGGCAGCAGGCTTTCCGGCGCATGCGGCTTGGCGAAGCTGAGCCCGTGGATCGTGATCGGCACCTCGCCGCGCGGCCGCTCGATCGCGACCGCCTCGGCCCGGCCGCGATAGAGCTTCACGCCAGCGGGAAGAACCAGTTCCTGCGTGATCTTCGACAGCGCATCATGATTGCCCCGGATGATGAAGGTCTGGATCCCCGCCTCGTCCAGCCGGCGAAGCTGGTCGGCGAGAAAGCGGGCCGTCTTCATCGAGGTCTGCTCGCCGTCATAGAGATCGCCGGCGATCAGCAGCGCATCGACACTCTCGGCGAGGGCAAGGTCGACAATGCCGACGAAAGCCTGCCGCGTCGCATTGCCGATCAGGTCTGCGAGCGCGGGATCACGCAGCGCCAGCGAGCGCAGCGGCGAATCAAGATGGATGTCCGCAGCATGGATGAAGCGATAGGCGGCGATCTCGGCTCTCCTCGTGGACGCGCTTGCATGCAGGCTAGCATGGCCAGGCGGCCCCTATTCAAGCCGGCTCAGCGCTTCAGCCGGTATCCCGTCTTGAAGATCCAGGCGACGATCGCGAGGCAGATGAGCATGAACACCACGGTCATGGCGAGGCTGATGCCGATCGCCACATCCGAATGGCCGTAGAAGCTCCAGCGGAAACCGCTGACGAGATAGACCACTGGATTGAACAGCGTCACCGTGCGCCAGAATGGCGGCAGCATGTCGATCGAATAGAAGCTTCCGCCGAGAAAGGTCAACGGCGTGACGATCAGCAGCGGCACGAGCTGCAGTTTCTCGAAATTGTCGGCCCAGATGCCGATGATGAAGCCGAGCAGCGAGAAGGTGATCGCCGTCAGCAGCAGGAAGGTGACCATCCAGAACGGATGATCGATCCGCAGATCGACGAACAGCGCTGCCGTCGCCAGCGTGATCACTGCCAGCATCGTCGATTTCGTCGCGGCGGCGCCGACATAGGCGATGACCGTTTCCATCGCCGAAACAGGCGCCGACAGCAATTCATAGATCGTGCCGACGAAACGGGGGAAATAGATGCCGAACGAGGCGTTCGAGATCGACTGCGTCAGCAGGCCGAGCATGATCAGCCCCGGTACCAGGAAGGCACCATAGCTGACGCCGGCTATTTCGTTCATATGGGGCCCGATCGCCGATCCGAAGACGACGAAATAGAGCGAGGTCGAGAGGACGGGCGAGACGATGCTCTGCAGCAGCGTGCGCCGCGTGCGCGCCATTTCGAAACGGTAGATCGCGATGATGGCATGAATATTCATGGCGAGCCCCTCACCAGGCTGACGAAGATATCCTCGAGCGAGGACTCCTCGGTGCGCAGATCCTTGAGCGTCAGTCCTGCGGCGGCGACGTCGCCGAGCAGGGTAGCGATCGCGTTGCCGGCGGCTTCCGCCTCATAGGTGTAGACGAGCTCCGATCCGTCGGCGGCGAGGGCCAATCCATAGGCTGCGAGACTTTTAGGCACCGCGGCGAGCGGTGCCCCGAGCTCGATCGTCAGCAGCTTGCTGCCGAACCGCTTCATCAGCGCGGATTTTTCCTGCACGAGGATCAGTTCGCCCCGATTGATGACGCCGATCCGGTCGGCCATCTCCTCGGCTTCCTCGAGATAATGCGTCGTCAGGATGACGGTCACGCCGGAATCGGCCAGCGTCCGCACGACGCGCCACATGTCGTGCCGAAGCTCGACATCGACGCCGGCCGTCGGTTCGTCGAGGAACAGCACCTCGGGCTCATGCGACAGCGCCTTGGCAATCAGGACGCGCCGCTTCATGCCGCCCGAAAGCGTCATGATCCGGCTGTCCTTCTTGTCCCAGAGCGAAAGGTCCCTCAGCACCTTCTCGATATGGGCGGGGTTCGGCGGCTTGCCGAACAGGCCGCGCGAGAAACTCGTCGTCGCGAACACCGTCTCGAAGGCGTCGGTCGTCAGCTCCTGCGGCACCAGACCGACGAGGCTGCGCGCCGCCCGATAATCGCTGACGATGTCGTGGCCAGCGATCGTCACGCGGCCGGCGCTGGCGCGCGCGAGGCCGCAGACGATGCTGATCAGCGTCGTCTTGCCGGCGCCATTCGGGCCAAGCAGCGCGAAGATTTCGCCCCGCTCGATGGTGAGCGACACGTTATTGAGCGCGGTGAAGCCCGAGGGATAAGTCTTGGAAAGACCCTCGATCGCAATCATGGGCGGCACGGTCATTGGGAAGCGGCTCCTGTGGCCACGGGCCTGTCGGCCGAATCGCGGCGGGATCAGCGCATCGTCAATAGCCGAACTTGGGCCGCCACGACAGCGGCGCCATGGCGCCGGTCAAGCGAGCGTCACCACCTTCGTCAGATGGCGCGGCGCCACCGTGTCGAGGCCGCGCGCCTCCGCTACCCGCTCGCCTAGGAGCTGCAGCGCCGGCAGCACGGCAAGACCGGCGACCACGGGCGCGACGGCGACATCGATCGCGACGTCGCCCGGGCCGCCGAAGCCGATCACCCGCGCGCCCTTCGCCTGCATCTCGCCGACCAAGAGGGCCTCGTCCTCCGGCCTCGCATCGCCATAAAGCATCACGCCGACGGTCCGCTCGTCGAGCAGGCTGATCGGCCCGTGCCGGTATTCGAGCGGATGAAACGCCTGCGCGAAGGTCTGGCTCATCTCCAGAAGCTTCAACGCGCCCTCAAGCGCGATGCCGAAGAGCGGGCCGCCGCCGAGATAGACGAAATGCGAACGGCCGGCGATCAGCGCCGTCGCGGCACGATCGGTCGCTGTAAGGGCGGCCTCGGCGGCGCTCACCACGCGCTCGTCGACCGGAATGCCGATGAGCTGGAGGCCAAGCAGCAGCATGAGGCTCGCCGATGACGTCATCACGATGCCTTCGGCGGGATGCGTTTCGGCGAAGACAACGCGGTCGGACTGGGCGGCAAGGCCGCTGCCCGCCGCACAGGTGATGCCGGTGACGCGGGCACCGGCGGAGCGGCTCGCCTCGGCAGCCGCGATCGTCTCCGTCGTCTCGCCGCTGCGCGAGAGCGCCACGACATGCGCCTGCCGCCAGTTCGGCCAGTAGCTCTGCGGACGATCGACCCATTCGCGCGCCGGAACGGCAACCGCCGCGCGGCCATGCGCATTGGCGCTCGCGGCGAGCGAAAGAGAGAGATTGTAGGATGTGCCGCAGCCGACAAAGACGGTCACGGGGACCTCGGGCAGCGGCTCCTTCGGCGCGAGCGCGGCGCGCCAGAACGGAAACTGCTCGAGAATAGTCTGTTCGGTGATACCCATGATGGTCTCTTGTCGTTGTCTCGGGACGCGCGCGCTGGCGCTATTTGACGGAGCCGGCGGTGAGCCCGCTGACGAGGTAGCGGTTGAGGAACACGACGATCAGGATCGGCACGATCATCGCGATCGTTCCGGCGGCATTGATCAGGCCGTAATCGACAAAATTCTTGGTCGAGAATTCCGGAATGAGGACGGTCAGCGGCTTCGTCCGCGTCGGCGAGAAGATCAGCGGCACCATGTATTGGCCCCAGGCGCCGAGAAACGTGATGATGGACGCCGCGACGAGGCCTGGAGCGGCGAGCGGCATCACGATCCTGAACAGGATGGTCAGCCTTCCGGCGCCGTCGATGCGCGCCGCCTCTTCGATCGAGAGCGGCAGTTGCTGGAAGACGCTGCGCATCAGCCACAGCGCCAGCGGCAGAAATGCCGACAGATAGATGAGTGTCACCCCGAGATAGGTATCGATCAGCTTGAGGCTCACCATCAGCCGGTAGAGCGGGATCAGAACGGTATAACCGGGGATCGCGATGGTGGCGATGACGATGAAGAAGATCGTCTGCCGCCCGGGGAACTCAAGCCGAGCGAACGCATAGCCGCCGAGGCTGGCGAGAAAGATCGAGACGATCGTCGCCGCCAGCGCGGTGATGACCGAATTCAGGAGGGCATTGCGAAACTGCGATGCGACGGTGACGTCGCCGGACGCGATATATCCGAACCCGGCGAGCCGTTGGTAGTGATTGAGAGTCAGGTGCTCGGGGAAGAAATGGATCGGCTGCGACATCAGGTCGGGCGTCGGGGTCAGGCTCGTGGCGATCGCCCAGTAGATCGGGCCGACCGACCAGACAAGCAGCACCACGATGCCGATCCAGACCCCGATGCGGTGGGAGAGGCGCATGTCCATCAGTCGAGCCTCGTGACGCGCTGCACACGCAGGACATAGACAAGCGATACCGCCAGCGAGGCGATCATCACCAGGACGCTCAGGGCCATGCCATAGGAGAAATGCAGGTTCTGGAACGCCTCGAGATAGACCTGGACCAGGATCGGTCGGGTCCCGCGCGCCGAGCCGGTCAAAATCCACGCCTCATCGAAGAAGTTGAATGCAGCGACGGTGGACTGCGTCATCGCGATGGCGATGCCGCCGCGGATCAGCGGCAGCGTGATATTCGCGAACATCTTCGGTCGCGAGGCCCCGTCGATGCGGGCCGCCTCATAAAGGTCGTTCGGGATGCTCTGCAGCGCCGCCAGAACGATCACCGCCGTCAGCGGCAGCATGCGCCAGACATGCACCAGCGAAACGGCGAACAGCGCGATGGTGCGGTCGTTGAACCAGACGAACTTTTCGAAATCGAGCCCGGCCGCGACCAGGATGCCGTTGAGGAGGCCAAAGGCGGGATTGTAGATCCAGCCCCACACCACCGCGTTGACGACGCCCGGCAGCGCCCAGGGCAGGACGACCGCCGCGAGCAGATAGCGGCGCCAGCGGCCGGCCTGATTGATCAGCAGTGCCGCTCCGATGCCACCCGCTGTCTCAAGCGCCACGCAGATGGCGACATAGATGAAGGTGTTGCGCCACGCCTCGTTGACGATCGGGTCGGCGAGGAGATCGCGATAGTGCTGCAGGCCGATGAAGGGCGTACCCGCCATCATCGGATTGACCCGGTGCATGCTTTCCCACAGCGTCGACGCCACGGGAATCAGCACCAGCGACAGCATCGCAAAGACGATGGGGGCCGCGAGCATCAGGCCGAGCCGGGCATCGGCGGAACCGTCGATGCCCTTGTCGCCTTTGCGCCGCGCCGGAACGGCGGCGGCCAGTGTCACTGCTGCTGCGCCTTGACGGTTTCGTCGGCGATCGACTGGACGGCCTGCGCAACCGTGACTTCACCCTTCACGGCCTGATTGATCGCATTGGACACCGCGCTGGAGAACTGCGGATACCAGGTCGGCGTGCCCTGCTTGAACAGAGGCTCGACGGTCGGTGCCTGCTCCACCAGGACGGCACCGCTAAGCAGCTTGCCGTCGTCATTCAATTGCTTGAGCGCCGAGGTCCGCGTCGGCAGGACGCCGACGCCGTAATTCTTGATCTGGTAGTCCTTGCTGGTCATCCACTTGATGAAGGCAAGCGCCGCTTCCTTGTGTTCGGACGAGGCAGGGATGCCGAGCGCTTCCAGCAGGCCGTAGCTGCGCGTCTTGCCGCTTTCGGTGGCCACCAGAATGGCCTCGATCTGGCCGGAGACCTTCGACTTGGTCGGGTCCGCGAACTGCGCGATACGGCCGGGCTCACCGCTGATCATGATGCTGGTCTGGCCCTGGCCGAACATCGACTCGTTGATCTGGCTGTCCTTCAGTCCCGTCGAAGCCGGGTCGACCAGGCCAGCCTTCAGCGCGTTGATCTCGAACTCCAGCGCCTTGTAGCCGGCCGAATCCGGCGCGGTGAACAGCGGCTTGAAGTTGTCGTCGAAGAGCTCGCCGCCAAAGGCCTTGGTCAGCAGATACCAGGTCGTCGAGGTTCCCTCCGACGTAGAAAGCGGCATTCCGATCGGATAGGTGGTGATGCCCTTTTCCTTGATGATCTTGGCGTCGGCCACGAGTTCATCGAGGGTCTTCGGCGTATCCGTGATGCCTGCATCGGTGAAATGCTTGCGGTTGATGAGCATCACGCGGAAGTCGTTGCTGTAAGGCACGCCGAGCAGCTTGCCGTCGACCGTGAAGATCGCCGAGCCGGCGATATCCTTGACGGTATCGGCATCGATCAGCGGGGTCAGGTCCTCATACCAGCCGGCGGCAGCGAACTGGCCGGTCCACGACCAGTCGAATTCGGTGACATCGGCCGGCGGCGTGCCGGCGATCAGGCCGGTGATCAGCTTCGGCCGGATATCGTCCCAGGTCAGCATCTGCAAGTCGACCTTGATGCCGGTGTCCTTTTCGAAATCGGCAGCCAGCGTCGGCGACTGGCCGGACGGCAGCAATACGGTGATGCTCTGGCCGGCCAGCGGCTTGGCATCGTCCGCAAATGCGGGCAGGGCGATGGTGAGCGCCGCAAGGGCGACAGTGGTTCGGAAGAGCCTGTTCATCGGTGATTGTCCCATCCTGGTAAGGTATCGCTTCGGCCATTCCTCGCGCGGACGGCATCGTTTTCGATCGAGGCGGCAAGCCGCCCGATCCATGCTTCGTCCACGGGCCATTCGAGGTCTTGGGCGGCGCGCAGCAGCGCGCCACCGATGGGGGGAAGGCGCGGCGGCTCGGGCTCAGACCCGACCAGGGCGGCTGTGCGCGCGCGCAAGATGCGGCTCGAAAAGGTGCCACCGGCCGTGCTCCAAACGAGCGTGGCATCGCCGATGCGCCGCCGCGCTGCGGGGACATGCGCCGCAAGATGCTCCGCGGCCGCATCCAGAATGCCATCGGCGACCGCGTCGCCCGCCTCGGCCCGCGCGTCGACAAACCGAGCCAGCGCAGCGATCTCCGAGCGCGCATGCTCGACCGAGGCGCGCCAGGCGATCAGCGCATCCTGTGGCGCCCCAGGATCGAGATGGAGATGATCGAGGAACGCACGGAGAAATTCCGGCGCTTCGACACGCCCGTCGATCGCCCGGCTTGCCAATCCGATCGCCTGGGCGCCGATCCAGTTGGCGCTGCCCTCGTCGCCGATCATCTCGCCGAACCCGCCGACGCGGAGCATGCGGCCGGCGGCGTCGCTCGCCCACGCCATGGAACCCGTACCGGACAGCACCAACACGCCGGGCCCGCCGGCGAAGGCGCCGATATGCGCCGCCTCGACATCATTGATGACCCGCTGCGGCACTGGGCCGAAGAACGCGCGGATCTCGGCCTCCTGGGTAGCGCTCAACGCGGCGATCTCGCCATAGGCGGGCATGCCGGCGACGACGGCGCCGATCGAAGAGCGCAAAGCGGCGAAGGGCGCCAGCAGCCCGCCCAGCGCATCGCGCCAGCCGGGCTTGTCCATCGGATTGATGCCGGGCCCGGATGCGAACGCCGTCGCATGGCCCGCGCGATCGGCGAGTCCGACCAGCGTCTTGCTGCCGCCACCATCGATCCCGAGGACCAGGGGCGCGCTCACGCCGCCTCTCCCTCGACCTCGTCGGCAGGATCGGCCAGGGCTTCTCCCGCTGGATCGACGATGAGCGACCGGACCCCGAGCTCGCCAAGCCGTCTGCGCCAGACCGGCGTCAGCGCGGAGTCGGTGACGATGGTGTCGGCGCCGGAGAGCGGGGCGACCTTGTAGGTCGACATGGTGCCGAATTTCGACGCATCGGCGACGACGAAGCGCGCGGCCGAACGGGTCAGCATATGCGCATTGAGGCTCGCCTCGGCCGCATCGATCGAATAGATCGCGCCGTCTTCGCCGATCGCGCTGGCGCCAAGGAAAAGCTGATCGAACCAGAGCCCGTCGAGCATCGCCTCGGCCTGCGGGCCGACCAGCGAAGCGTTCTCGCTCCGCAACTGCCCGCCCAGCACCACGACCTGCAGCTTGGGAACGTCGAGCAGCTCCTGCGCCACGGCAAGACCATTGGTGAAGACGCGCTGCGGGATCGGATTGACCCGCATCAGCTTGGCAAGCTGAAGGACCGTCGTGCCGGCATCGAGGAACACGCTGCCATGCGGCTTCAATGCAGCATAGCAGGCGCCGGCGAGCGCGCGCTTGGCGGCGAGGTTCTGGTTCGCCCGCTCCTGGAAGGCGACTTCGACGCTCGAGCCCTCTGCGATGCGCGCACCGCCATGAACCCGGTCGATCGCGCCCTCGTCTTCAAGGATCTGCAGGTCCCGCCGCACGGTGGCGAGCGAGGCGCCGACGGCATCGGCAATGGCCTGGATCGTCGAGGGGCCATTGGCATAGAGGTGGCTTCGGATCGCGTCGAGCCGACCCACCTTCATGCTGCCGCCCTGCGCCATAGTCGCTCCAGCCCTCTAAGCTGTCGATGAAACAAGCGAATGCGATCAATCAATCCATAGGATGTGATCGCCGTCAATCATGTTTCTGAGCGATTTTGATCTATTCGCTCACCAGAGGCAGCGGCTGGCCGGCCGGACGCTCGATGCGGTAGACGATATAATCGGCGATGGCGACACCGCGGAACCGCCGCGTCACCGTGCCCATGATCTCGACCGGACCGAAGACGGAGGCCAGCCAGGCATCCATCGGATCCCGGGTAACGACGAGCCCGACGCCGGTCGTATGATTGACCGGTCGATCGAGGAAGGCGTAGCGCTCGGGCTCGTTCAACTGCATCACCGGAACACCGCGCAGCAGGCGGGCGAGTTCGGCGTTGAGCTGGTAGTCGAGCGTCAGGATATAGGTGGCGCCGCTCGCCCGGCGGATGGTGTCGATATCGCCGGCAAGCCCGCCCCAGCCGCGCGTCAACCGCAGGATCGGGTCGCGCGCGCCGAGCACCGTGGTCGGCACGACAGTCGCATAAAGCGCGGCAAAGGCGACGAAACCGAGCGCGACCGGCACCGTGGCCCTTCTGAGCCGCGCCATGAGAGCCGGCCCCTCGGCGGGGATCACGGTCAAGGCTGCCGCCGCCGCGACGGCGAAGGCGGGATAAAGAAAGCCGGTCCAGTTGCCTTCCACGCGGCTGCGCAGCGCGTGGAAGATGAAATACGCCATCGGCACCAGGATGAGCGCCAGGATCAACCGCCAGCCCATCCGCGAGCGCCAGGCGGCGCGGCAGCGCGGAGAAAGCCCCGTCAAACCGAAAAGGAAGACGAGCGGCGTCGCGAGGCCGAGCTGCGCACCGAAGAATTCGGCCAGGAACTGCGGCTCGAACTGCCAGTTCTCGGTTGTCCGTCCGCCCTGCTTGGCGACGGTTTCCCAGCCATGCGTCGCGTTCCAGACGAGATTGGGCGAGAAGACGAGGATCGTGACGGCGAGCGCCGCCCACGGCCAAGGCCCGATCAGCCTTCGCCGCCACTGCGGCAGCAGCAGCACCGCAATGCCAAAGCCGGCGGCAAGGAAAGCAGCCGAATATTTGGAGAGGAGCGCGAGCCCGGTCGCGGCGCCGACGGCGAGCCACCAGAAGGGCCGGTCATGATCGACGAGCCGGGCCGCGCAATAAAGCGTGGCGGCCGAGAACAGTATCAGCGGCGCATCAGGCGTCGCGACCGCTAGCCCGAAAAAGCCGAGCAGCGTCAGGTTGAAGAGCAGGGCCGCGATCGGCCCGGCGCGACGATCGGCCAGCAGCAGCACGGCGGCGCGCCAGATGAAAAAACTCGCCGGAATCGCCGACAGCACCGGCAGCAGGCGGACGCCGAAGGCGTTGTCACCGGCGATCAGGGTGCCGCCGCGGATGAACCAGGCGATCATCGGCGGATGATCGAGATAACCCGCCGCGAGCCGGGTCGACCAAAGCGCGTAATAGGCTTCGTCCGGCACCAGCGGCACCAGGGCGGCGATGGCGAGGCGGGCGAGGATCGTGACTGCGATGAGGAGCAGGGCGAGCGGCCACCGCTCGGCTCGCGGAAGCACCAGGGACGAGACCTTGCCCGAAACGTTTGCGTCGCTCATGGCCGGTTCTTCCACACCAGCGCCGTGCTGGAGAGAGAGTTCCACATCGCGCCGAGCACCGATCCGGCAAGCCCGGCCACCCACCAGCGCAAAAGTTCAATGAAGACCCGGCTGCCGACGCCGACAGTGGCGAAGGGCGTGACATTGACGCTCTCGTTGAAGGTCGGCACGACGTCTGTCAGCTCGAGAACGCCCTGATCAACCGCGAACGGCAGCTCTGCCATCGAAACACTCCACGCCGGCGCAGGCGGATCGCGCGCGGCAGGAGAGCCGCAACCGCGCCTCCCCTGCGCGGGGTTCCCGATACAGGCAGCATCGGCCCGAGTCCAGACGGCGCGACCAAACGGCCCGGCCCGTTGACGCGGGCGCCATTGTCTCACTAGCTGAAGGTCAGCTTTCCAATGGAGACCCGATGATGGCCGACAGGCTCACGATTGAAGATCTCGATCCGGCAACGGTCGCCCAAGGCGTCGCGGACGGGCAGTTCCTGCTCGTCGATGTGCGCGAGCCATCAGAATACGACGCGGAACACATCGAGGGCGCATTGCTCTTCCCGCTCTCGACATTCGATCCCGCGGCGCTGCCCGATCCTGAAGGGCGAGCGATCGTGTTTCAATGCGCGGCCGGTGGCCGTTCGGCGCGGGCGGCGGAGGCTGCAATAGCTGCGGGGGTTCCGGCGAACCGCCATCTCGCCGGCGGCATCGCCGCCTGGAAACGCGCCGGACTTCCGACGACCCGCTAAGATCAGGCTGCGTCCACGGTCAGCGGCAGCAACCGTTCGCGCGAGGCGGCGAGAAGGCGTTCCATCGCCTTCGCCGCCTCCGCAGGATGGCGGCCGACGATAGCGACGCACACCGCCTCATGCAGCGCGACATCCTCGCTCGGCCGCGTCGTATGCCGCTGCAGCATCTCCGAGGAAACGCGCAGCGCCGACTTGACAGCGCTGCCGATCGTGACAAACAGGCCGTTGTGGGACGCGTTGATGATCGCGAGATGGAATTCGAGCGCCGCCTCGGACGTCGTCTTGACCGGCAATCCCTCGAGCTGCGCCGCTGCGAGCTCGCGGAAGTGATGCTCGATCTGCGCGAGATCGTCATCCGTGCCGTCGCGGGCCGCGAGAAAGGACGCGCGCGGCTCGAAGCAATAACGCATCTCGAAAATATCCTCGACGATCTTGCCGTCGAACTGCGTCTGCAGCCGCCAGGCCAGCACGTCGCGGTCGAGCAGGTTCCATTCGGCGAACGGCAACACCCTTGTACCGACCTTCGGGGACACTTCGACGAGCCGCTTGCCGGCAAGGCTCTTCACAGCCTCGCGCACGGTGGTGCGGCTGACGCCATAATACTCGCAGAGTTCGCTCTCGATCGGCAGCGATGCGCCCGGCAGAAATTCGCCCGAGACGATGCGGCTGCCAATATGATTGGCCACCTGCGCGCTCATGGTTCCGACCGATAGAAGCTCGCGCTCCAACATCCCGCGCTCTCCCGACACCGTTTCTTCCCCTACGCGGTTTTTCTTGGGTCAGCCACTCCAAACCGCAGCGCTCGGCCGGCCCCGACGCAGCAATGATCCGGTTGACAAAGCCGCCGATCATCAGGATGATCGCCGCATATGATAATACCATTGGAGAGGAAATGGGGAGGGGTGACGAGGAAAATCATCCTCGTGCACGGCTAGGCCGGCCCTATCGCTGATTTCCGACCGATGGCGGCGCCTTATGGCGTCCAACACGATGCAGGACCAGGTCGCCGAGGAATACGGCCGGTCCTCGAAGACGGCGACGCCGATGGCTCATCCGCCATGGTTCGCCGAAGAAAGCACGTCGCCGGAGGGCGGGTCTTGTTGGAAGATCCGAAAGGCGATCGAGGATGGAGGAGACGTGAAGATGCGTGGATTGATGACGAAGGCGCTGGCCACGGCCGCGCTTCTGGCGCTGACCGTTGGCGCTCAGGCCAAGGAAACAGTTGTCTGGTGGGACTTCCTGTCCGGCGGCGACGGCGTTCGCATGAAGTCGCTGCTCGACCAGTTCAACAAGGAAAACCCGGATATCGACATCCAGGCGACGACCCTCGAATGGGGCGTGCCGTTCTACACCAAGGTCCAGACTTCGGCCGCAATCGGCCAGGGTCCCGACGTGATGACCTATCACCTGTCGCGCCTGCCTCTTGGCGTTTCGACGGGGACGCTTCGGGAGCTCACTCCCGACGAATTGAAGGCAGCCGGCTTCTCCGGTGACAACTACGCCCCGGCCAACTGGAAGGCGGCTCAGGTCGATGGCAAGCAATATGCCATTCCCTTCGATATCCATTCGATCATTCTCTATTACAACAAGGACCTGCTGAAGAAGGCGGGTCTGCTCGGTGATGACGGGCTGCCGAAGGGCCTCGACGGCGCGGCCAATTTCGAAGCGGCGCTCGCAAAGCTGACAACCGGTCCCGATCAGGTCGGCCTGTCGATCCCGACCGCCGATAACGGCACCATCTGGCGCGTGTTCTACACGCTGCTCGGCCAGCAGGGCGGCGAATTCATCACCGGCGACAAGGTGCTGGATGGCGCCAACGCCGACAAGGCCACCAAGGCCCTCGCCGAAATGGCGAAGTGGACCAAGGAAGGCTGGGTTCCCAAGCAGACCGAATATCCGGCCTCGATCGCCATGTTCACGTCCGGCAAGGCGGCGATGCACATCAATGGCGTCTGGGAAGTCCCGACGATGACCGACCTCGCCAAGAACGGCAAGCTCGGCTTCGAGTGGGGCGCGGTCCAGATCCCGGTGATCTTCGACCAGCCCGCAACCTGGGCCGACTCGCACTCCTTCGCGATCCCTGACCGCAAGGGCAACGAGATCAGCCCCGAGAAGCTCAAGGCCGTGTTGAGCGTCATCAAGTGGATGAACGAACACAGCCTGTTCTGGGCGACCGCAGGTCACATCCCGGCCTATCTGCCGGTCACGAACAGCGAAGACTTCAAGAAGATGGAGCCGAATGCGACCTATTCGTCGCTGTCGAAGACCGCCGTGTTCGATCCCTCGTCGAAGATCGCAGGCGTCGCCTCGCCGATCTATGACGCCGCATCCAACTACTTCATGCCCGCAGCGAATGGCGATGGCGAACCCGCTGATGCGATCAGCGCCGCCAAGGACGAACTCCAGGGCCTGATGGAATAATCCACGTCCCGACATTCCGGCCGCCCCTGCTCTCACCGGCAGCAGGCGGCCGGATTTTCGCTTGCTGGCGAGGATCGAAAGCATGAAATTCGGACGTCGCGAGATTACAGCGGCCTATGTACTGGTCGCACCTTTCGTCATCGCCTATCTGGTGCTGTTCATCTATCCGACCTTCAAGATGGTCGAACTGAGCTTCACGAATGCCCCGCTGATCGGCGCCGGGGATTGGGTCGGCTTCGCCAACTACATCAAGCTGTCCAAGGACAACCTGTTCATCCAGGCGGCCCTCCACACCGGCTATTTCGTCCTGCTGACGGTCATCCCGACGACGCTGATCGGCCTTGCCATCGCGATGATGGTCTCCCGGTTGAACGGTTGGCTGCAGAGCCTCGTCCTGGCCGCCTTCTTCCTGCCCTACATCCTTCCGGTTACCGTGGTCTATCTGATCTGGACCTGGATGCTCGACCTGCAATTCGGTATCGCCCAATACGCAATCGAATTGTTTCATGGATCGCGCGTCGCCGTCTTCCGCGATCGTTACTGGGCCATGCCCACCGTGGCCTTCGTCACCATCTGGTGGACGAACGGCTTCAATGTGCTTCTGTTCATTGCTGGCCTCCGCAACATCTCGCAGGATATCTATGATGCAGCGGCACTCGATGGCGCCAGCCGCTGGCAGATGTTCCGCAACATTACATGGCCACTCGTCTGGCCGGTCACCGCGCTGGTCCTGACCATTCAGCTCATCCTGCAATTGAAGATCTTCGACCAGATCTATCTGTTCACGCAGGGCGGGCCGTTCAATTCAACCTATGTGATGGTTCAGTTCATCTACAAGAACGCCTTCCAGCTCAATCGCGGCGGCTATGCAGCGACAGTGGCGGTGGCATTGTTCGCGGTCATCGTTGTCGTCTCAGTGCTGCAATATCAGGTGCTGCGCGTGCGGGGAGGCCGGTCATGAAGCGGCTGAACATCTCGGCGGCGATCCTGACGATTGTCACGGTCGCCTGCGCGCTGCTCTGGGCGTTCCCGCTCTATTGGGCCGTCATCACCACGCTCAAAAACGAATATGAGGTTGTGGAGCCCGGCATCGGCCTCTGGCCGAAGATCTGGACCCTCGGCGGCTATCTCTATGTCATCACCAATACGCAGATCGGGCGCTGGTATCTCAACTCCTTCGTCACATCCGGCGCCGTGACGATCCTTGTGCTGATGATCAGCGCGGCCTGCGGCTATGCCCTGTCGCAGCTTCGCTTTCCGGGACGGACCATTCTCTGGCTGATCATCCTTGCCAGCTTCATGGTGCCGATCCAGACCCTGATCGTCACCCACTTCATCCTGATGAACGATTTCGGCTTCATCAATCGCTGGGCCGGCGTCGTACTGCCCCAGCTGATCGTTCCGGTCGCGATCATCATCTACAAACAGTTTTTCGACCAGATCCCGCGCGAGTACCGGGAAGCTGCGCTCATCGATGGCGCCAGTGAATATCAGCTGTTCTTCCGCGTCTTCCTGCCAATGAACTGGGGCATAACGACTGCACTCGCCATCATCACCTTCATCGGCGCCTGGAACAACTTCCTGTGGCCGTTCCTGGTTGTCACCGAACAGGACATGATGAACGTGACGGTCGGCATCACCCAGGTCCATGATGCCTTCGGTGTCCAGTATGCCCGCAACCTCTCTGGCGCGGTGCTCGCCGCCTTGCCGGTCGCCCTCGCCTATCTCCTCTTCCAGCGCCGCGTGACCGAAGCGATCATGCTGTCCGCCGGAATCAAGGGCTAGCCGCTACAAACTCCGGCGCCCAAGGGCGCCGGCCACCCCCATTTGGCCCAAAGGTCATCTCCCATGCTGAAAGCTCGCCTCGTCGTCGACCGCGACTTCGTTCTTTCCGATCTCGACCGGCGTGTCTTCGGCGCCTTCGTCGAGCATATGGGCCGCTGCGTCTATGGCGGCATCTATGAGCCCGGCCATGCGACGGCCGACGAGCAGGGCTTTCGCGGCGACGTGCTGGAGCTGACGCGCGAGCTTGGCCCCACCATCATCCGTTATCCGGGCGGCAATTTCCTCTCCGGCTATAACTGGGAAGACGGTGTTGGCCCGAGCGACCAGCGCCCGGTCCGCCGGGATCTCGCCTGGTTCTCGACCGAGACGAACCAGTTCGGCACCAACGAGTTCATGGATTGGTCCAGGAAAGCCGGCATCGAGCCGATGTTCGGCGTCAATCTCGGCACCAAGGGTCCCGACGAGGCGCGACAGTTCCTCGAATATTGCAATCATGTCGGCGGCTCGACCCTTTCGGACCTCCGCCGCCAGCACGGCTATGACAAGCCGCATGACATCAAGTTCTGGTGCCTCGGCAACGAGATGGACGGCCCCTGGCAGATCTGCCACAAGACCGCGCAAGAATATGGCCGCGTCGCACTCGAGACGGCCAAGGTGATGCGTTGGGTCGACCCGACGATCCAGCTCGCCGCCTGCGGTTCATCCCACCGCAACATGCCGAATTACGGCTCATGGGAATATGAAGTCCTCGACCATTGCTACGACGAGGTCGACTTCATCTCGCTGCACACCTATTTCAACAACAATGCCGACTCGACGGCCGAATATTTCGGCGTCATCGAGCTACTCGACAGCTTCATCAAGGAAGTCGCGGCAATCTGCGACGCGGTCGGCGCCAAGCGCCGGTCGCACAAGAAGATCATGCTGTCGCTCGACGAATGGAACGTCTGGTACAAGACCCACAAGATCGAGCATATGCGCAAGCCGGGCTGGCCCGAGGCGCCGCCGCTGATCGAGGAAGTCTACAATGCCGAGGACGCGCTGATCGTCGGCGGCGCCCTCATCGCGATGCTGAACAACGCCGATCGCGTCAAGACGGCCTGCCTGGCGCAGCTCGTCAACGTCATCGGCCCGATCATGACCGAGACCGGCGGCGACGCCTGGCGGCAGACGATCTTCCACCCCTTCGCCCTCGCCTCGAAATTCGGCCATGGCCGCGTGCTGCGCACCGTTGCGGAATCGCCGAGCTACACGGCCAAGGCGTTTCCGGAGATCCCTTATCTCTACGCAACCGTGGTCGATAATCCGATCGATGGTTCGACGACGATCTTCGCGCTCAATCGCAGCCTGTCCGACTCGATGGATCTGAATGTCGAGCTGCGCGGGCTCGGCAAGGAACGGACGCTGGTCGGCGCCACCGAGATCCATCACGCCAATCTGAAGGCAGTGAACACCAAGGACGCGCCGAACACCGTCGCACCCAAGGTCAATTCGGAGGTCATGATCGACGGCGAAACGCTGCGCATCAAGTTAAAGCCGGCGTCGTTCAACGTCATCACGACGCGCGCATCGCAGCCGGCGAACTGAGGTCGCCTGCAGACGACCGACGACGGGGCCCGCCACCGCTGGCCCCGTTTGGGTCTCCGTGACGCCTACGATCGCCGCGCTTCGAAAGCGCTCCGTGCTGCCTCGATTGCAGCCCGGTTCTGCTCTGCCCAGATCCAGACGCCGCAGAAGGCTTCGCCGAGGCTGAGGCCGAGGTCGGTCAACTCATATTCGACATGGGGCGGGATCACGGGAAGGACGGTCCGGGTCACCAGTCCGTCAGCTTCCATCTGGCGAAGCGTCTTGGTGAGCATCTTCTGGCTGATACCGCCGATCAGCTCGCCAAGGCGCGTGAAGCGCTGGCGTCCCTGTTCGGCGAGGACTTCCAGCGCCAGCATGGTCCATTTGTCGGCAACACGCCCGATGATCTGCCGCACCAATGCCTCGAGGGCCGGATCGAGCTCTGCCGCTGGGGGCACCGGGCGGCGCTCCCGGCCGCCCGGCGGCCGTGAGGCATCGTGATCGTGGATGGGTGACGGCGCGATGGTCGACATTGCTCACTCTCCGTTCGGTAAGTATGGCTCTTTCAGGTGCCTACTTTCCGTTGGTTTGTGTCCATCATAAATGATGTTCGAACCAGGAGAAACATCATGCAGACCAGCGGCAACACGATCTTGATCACAGGCGGCGGCTCCGGCATCGGGCAGGCCCTGGCCGTGGCCTTCCAGGCGCTTGGCAACCAGGTGATCATCGCCGGACGGCGGCAGTCGGCACTCGACGCGACGGTCGCCGCCCATCCGGGCCTCGATTCCGTCGTCTTCGATATCGAGGATATCAAGTCAATCCGCACACTGGCCGACGACCTTGCGACGCGGCATCCCGCTCTCAATGTCGTGATCCACAATGCCGGCATCATGCGGCCGGAAAATCTTTTGGCGCAGCAGGACGACCTTGCCGACGCCGAAGCGACGGTCGCCACAAACCTGCTCGGGCCGATCCGCCTGACGGCGGCTCTGCTGCCGCAATTGCTGAAGCAGCCGAAGGCCGCAATCCTCACCGTGTCCTCGGGTCTCGCCTTCCTGCCGCTGACGGCCACGCCAACCTACTCGGCGACCAAGGCGGCGATCCACTCCTACAGCCAGTCGCTGCGCCATCAGTTGAGCGAGACGGCGGTGCAAGTGCACGAACTCGTGCCGCCCTATGTCCAGACCGAACTGATGGGGCCCGGGCAGGCCAGCGATCCCAATGCACTGCCGCTGAACGACTTTATCGCCGAGACGATGCGTCTCCTTGAGGACCAGCCGGACGCTGCTGAAATCCTGGTCGAGCGGGTCAAGCCGCTGCGTTATGCCGAACGCGATGGCCATTTCGATCAGGTCTTCGCGAGGTTGAACGCAGGCACCCACTGATCCCGGCCCTTGCCCGGTTCGCCGCATTGCAGGCGACCGGGCGAGGCCGTATGACTTTGCGCCATGGCCCTACTCGACCTCGCCAATCCGACGCGCTTCATGGCCCTCGCCGACCGGGTGCTGCCCTGGCTGTGGAGCGCCGCGATCCTCGTGCTCGGCATCGGGCTCTATCTCGGCCTGTTCGTCGCGCCGCCCGATTATCAGCAGGGCGAGACGGTACGGATCATGTTCATCCATGTCCCCGCCGCCTGGCTGTCGATGTTTGGCTATGGGCTGATGGCGGTTTCGGCGCTCGGCACGCTCGTCTGGCGCCATCCGCTCGCTGATGTCGCGGCCCGAGCTATCGCGCCTGTCGGTGCCGCATTCACGCTGATCGCACTGATTACCGGCTCGCTCTGGGGTAAGCCGATGTGGGGCACATGGTGGGAATGGGACGCGCGCCTTACCTCGGTGCTGGTGCTGTTCCTGATGTATCTCGGCCTGATCGCGCTGTGGAATGCGATCGAGGATCCAAACCGGGCCGGCCGCGTCGCCGCGGTGCTGATCCTCGTCGGTTCGGTCAACCTGCCGATCATCAAGTTCTCGGTCGATTGGTGGAACACGCTGCATCAGGGGGCGAGCGTCTTCCGGATGGGCGGCTCGACCATTGATCCGAGCCTGCTCTACCCGCTGCTCATCTGTGCCATCGGCGCGACGCTGCTGTTCCTCGCGCTGGTCATCATGGCGATGAAGAACGAGATCCTCCGCCGACGCATCCGCGCGCTCCGCCTCGTCGCCGCCAGCGTTCCGGCCGGAGTGGCGGCGTGAGCGGCTTCGGCGAACACAGCGGCTATATCTTCGCCGCCTATGGCCTTTCGGCGGTGATCGTCCTCGCCGTCGTCGCTTGGGTCCTCGTCGACGGCCGGGCTCAGAACCGCCGCCTCAAGGATCTCGAGGCCCGGGGCGTTCGACGCCGCTCGGCCGCAAGGCGCGAAACGACCTCATGAGCGAAGCTCCCCTCGAAACACCGAAGCCGCGACAGCGCTCGCTCGGCCGCACCATTGCGATCCTGGCGCCGCTGGCCTTGTTCGTCGCATTGGCCGGCCTCTTTCTCGTCAGTCTGGAGCGTGGCGGCGATCCGAGCCTCGTGCCCTCGGTGCTCATCGGCAAGGCGGCGCCCGCCACCAATCTAAAGCCGGTCGAGGGCCTCACTCTGCCGGGCCTGACGACAGCCGATCTTGCGAGCGGCAAGCCGATGCTCGTCAATGTCTGGGCATCCTGGTGCGCGCCGTGCCGCCAGGAGCATCCCGTGCTGGAGCAATTGGCGCAGGACCCGCGGCTGACGCTGGTTGGGATCAATTACAAGGACCAGCCGGACAACGCCCGCGCGTTTCTCGGCCAACTCGGCAATCCCTTTTCGCGCATCGGCGCCGATCCGAGCGGCCGCACCGCGATCGACTGGGGCGTCTACGGCGTGCCGGAGAGCTTTCTCGTCGACGGCAAGGGTGTCATCCGCTTCAAGTTCATCGGCCCGCTGACGGATGAAGCCGTAGCGACGACGCTGATGCCCGAGCTCGACAGGATGGAAAAAGGCGGCTGAGCCGCTAGTCGCGCTTCTCGTCGGGCACGGTCGTGCGCGTGATCAGCGGCAACTGTGACAGCGTAAACAGGAAGGTGAGCGGCATGATCCCGAACACCTTGAACTTGACCCAGAGATCGGTCGCGGCGACCGGATCGGCGAGATAAGCCTGCGCGCCGCGCCAGATCACCTCGTTGAGGATTGCCAGCGCCAGGAAGAACAGGCCCCAGCGGAAGGTGAGCGTCCGCCAGCCCTCGTCGGTCAGGTGAAACACCGAATCGAATACATAGCCGAGCAGTGAGCGCCCAAAGGCGAGGCCGCCGAGCAGGATGACGCCGAACAGCGCGTTGACGATCGTCGGCTTCATCTTGATGAAGGTGTCGTCATGGAGCCAGAGCGTCAGCGAACCGAACACCAGGACGATGATGCCGGTGACGACAGGCATGATCGGCAGCCGCCGCGTCAGCGCATAGGAGACGCCGAGCGCAAGAAGGGTCGCGACCATGAAGGCGCCAGTCGCCGCATAGATGCCGCCGCGCGTATTGGCGAAGAAGAAGACGCCGAGCGGGCCGAGCTCCAGAACCAGCTTCAGGATCGGGTTGAGATCCTTGTGCTTCGGATCGTTGGGCGCGCGTTCGAACAGGCTCGGCATGGGAAGATCCCGGCTTGATGGTGATGGAGGACGATCAGCCGGTGAGGCCGGCGATCGCCCTTGCGAAGTCCGCCGCTTCGAACGGCTCCAGATCGTCGACGCCCTCGCCGACGCCAATGAAATGAATGGGCAGCCCGAACTTGGTGGCGATGGCGACCAGAATACCGCCACGGGCCGTACCGTCGAGCTTGGTCATGACGAGGCCGGTGACCCCCGCCGTGCGACCGAAGATCTCGACCTGGCTCAAGGCATTCTGCCCTGTCGTGGCATCCAGCGTCATCAGGACCGTATGCGGCGCGGCGGCGTCGTGCTTCTTGATGACGCGGATGATCTTTTCGAGTTCCGCCATCAGCTCGGCGCGGTTCTGCAGCCGGCCGGCGGTATCGATGAGCAGCACGTCGGTGCCGTTCGCCTGCGCTTCCTTCAGCGCATCATAGGCAAGGCCGGCGGCGTCAGCGCCGATCGCGCGGGCGACGACGGTCGCGCCGGTGCGCTCGCCCCAGATCTTCAGCTGCTCGACCGCGGCAGCGCGGAACGTATCGCCGGCCGCCAGCATCACCGAACGGCCCTCGGACCGGAACTTCGCCGCGAGCTTGCCAATGGTCGTCGTCTTGCCGGTGCCATTGACGCCGACGACGAGGATCACATGCGGCTTCCGCGCAGGATCGATGACCAGCGGCCGCGCCACCGGCGTGAGGATCTTTCCTACTTCTTCGGCGAGGATCGCCTTGACCTCGTCGCCTTCGATTTCCTTGTCGAAGCGGCCCTTGCCGAGCGCCGAGGTAATCGTCGCGGCTGCCGAAAGGCCGAGATCGGCCTGGATCAGGACGTCCTCGAACTCCTCCAGCGTCGCCGCGTCGAGCTTCCGCTTGGTGAAGACCGAGGCGATGCCGTCCGAAAGCGCGGTGGATGAGCGCGCGAGGCCTGCCTTCAACCGCTGGAACCAGGAAAGCTTCGGCGCTGCCGGCGGCTCGATCACCACTGGCGGAGGTTCGACCGGCGCTGGGATGGGCTCGACCACGCTCTCCAGCGCGATCTCCGGTTCCGCCTCAGGCCTGCTCTCCGGCTGTGGCGCGGTATCGCCGAGGCCGAAGATGCGTTTGAAGAAGCCCTTCTTCTCCTCGGTCATGTTGAGGCGGCCCTTTCGATCGGCGTTGCGATGAGGCCGGACGGACCGCGTCCGGTGATGCGCGCGTCGACGACGCGGCCAGGCGCGACCCCGGCAATTGCGACTTCGGTGAAATGCTCCGTGCGGCCGCGGCCGCCGCGCTCGGCAAGGACGCTGCGCCGGGCGCCGATCTCGCTCTCGAGAAATGCATCGACCCGCCGCCGCCCGATCGCCCGAAGCGTCGCGGCGCGCGCCTTGATCGTCTCGCCAGAAAGCTGCGGCATGCGCGCGGCGGGCGTGCCCGGTCGCGGTGAGAAGGGAAAAACATGCAGATGCGTCAAGCCGCACTCCTCGACCAGCGCTGCCGTCTGGGCAAACATCGACTCGGTCTCGGTCGGAAAGCCGGCGATGAGGTCGGCGCCGAACACCGCATCTGGCCGCAGCGCCCGGACACGATCGCAGAAGCGGATCGCGTCGTCGCGGCCGTGCCGGCGCTTCATCCGCTTCAGGATCATGTCGTCACCCGCCTGCAGCGACAGATGGAAATGCGGCATCAGGCGTGGTTCACGGCCGATCACCGCCATCAGCGCCTCGTCGACCTCGATCGTATCGAGCGAAGAGAGGCGCAGGCGCGGCAGCTCCGGCACCAGCTTGAGGATCGCCGCAACGAGCCGTCCGAGCGTCGGCTTGCCGGGCAGATCAGCGCCATAGGCGGTGATGTCGACGCCGGTCAGCACCACCTCGGCATGACCGCTTGCAACGAGATCCCTGATGCTCTCGACCACGGCGCCCATCGGCACCGAACGCGACGGGCCCCGGCCATAAGGAATGACGCAGAAGGTGCAGCGGTGGTCGCAGCCATTCTGGATCGCCACGAAAGCGCGTGTGTGGCCCTCGATGTCGCCGATCACATGACCGGCCGTCTCGCGTTCGTCCATGACATCGCCGACGCGGATGCGGTGGCCGTTTTGGCGCCAATCGGACGGCCTCAGCTTTTCGGCGTTGCCGAGGATCATGTCGACTTCGGGCATCGCGGCGAAGGCGGCCGGATCGATCTGCGCCGCACAGCCCGAGACGATGATCGGCACGCCGGGACGCTCGCGCCTTGCGCGGCGGATCTGCTGGCGCGCCTGACGCACGGCTTCCGCGGTGACGGCGCAGGTATTGACGAGCACGGCCTGATCAAGCCCGGCGGCACGCGCATTGGCGCGCATCACCTCGGATTCGAGCGTGTTCAGCCGGCAGCCGAAGGAAAGGACATCAAGGCTCATGCGATCCCGGCAAGGCAAGGGCAAAGGGCGCTGGACCAAGCCATGCTGCGCCTGGGCTCTCTATGCCGGAAGCGGCCGGCAAAGGCCACCCTCAAGCATCGGCGCCCACGGAGGCGTGTTCGAGCCGGAGCGCCCCGTCATCCTCGAAGCCGAGCCGTCCTTCATGTTCGAATTCAGCGGCGCCCGTCATCATCACGTGGTCATCCTCGCGCCAGAGGATCGAAAGCGTACCGCCGGGAAGGGTTACCTCAACCGACCGGCCCGTCCGCCCCGTCCGGGCGGCGGCGACAGCCACTGCGCAGGCGGCCGAGCCGCAGGCTCGCGTCAACCCGGCACCACGCTCCCAGACACGCACCTTGACCGATGCCGGTCCTGTGCTCTGCGCCAGCGAGATATTGGCCCGCTCCGGGAAGATCGGATGGTTTTCGAGCATCGGGCCGATGCGTCCAAGGTCGTAGGCCTCGACATCCTCGACCCAGAAAATCGCATGCGGATTGCCGACATTGACGGCCGAGGGCGAATGCAGGATCGGCGCATCGATCGGTCCGATCTGCAGTTCGATCGCGCGCGTATCGGCAAATGGCTCGGCGAGCGGAATCTCGGCCCAGCCAAAGCGCGGCCGGCCCATGTCGACCGTGATATGGTCAGCATCAACAGCCGTGACCGGAAGCAGCCCGGCCGAGGTCTCGAGCAGGAAATCGCGCTGGCCGCTTTCACGCGCCAGCACCAGGCCGACACAACGCGTGCCGTTGCCACAGGCCCCCGACAATGAGCCGTCCGTGTTGAAGATATGCATGAAGGCGTCGGTGCCGGGCGTCCGCGGCGGCTCGATCGTCATCAGCTGCTCGAAGGCTGTGGACGGATCGCCGGCGACGCGGCGTGCGCGATCAGCGTCGAGCCGCCACGGCGCGTCGCGCAGGTCCAGCACCGTGATCTCGTTGCCGATTCCATTCATCTTGGCGAAGGGCGCGTCCATGGCCGCTCCAGAAGCTCAGTCGTGACTGGCCCTCTATATGGCGGAAAGCCCGCAAAATTACGAGGCCGTGTGTCAGGTGCGCAGCACCCCCTCCTTGCGATGCGCGACCGAGACTGATTGACTGCGTGAAACGCTTCAAGATACCGCCATGCGGTCGCCGGACGGGGAGCCGGCGAAGGATGCGCCCGAGAGGCGAATAATCCGCAAAGCCACCGGCGGGATGCCACCCTGCCGGTCCGACGCCAGACCAGAACCGCCAATGGAAACGACATGACGCTCGACGTCGCGACACGCGTCTACAATCACGGCTTCCGCATCGATCCGATCGTGCGCACGCTGCTCGACACCGATTTCTACAAATTCCTGATGCTGCAGCTGATCCGCGCCACGTCGCCCGATGTGCGCGCCACGTTCGGCCTGATCAACCGCACCAAATCGGTGCGCCTCGCCGAAGTGATCGACGAGCGCGAGCTTCGCGACCAGCTCGATCATGCCCGCACGCTGCGCTTTCAGAAGAACGAGCTGATCTGGCTCGCCGGCAACACGTTTTATGGCGTGAAGCAGATCTTCAAGCCTGACTTTCTCGATTGGCTGGAAGACTTCCGCCTGCCCGAATACGACCTGCATCGCACGGCGGACGGACAATACGAACTGCTCTTCGAGGGGCACTGGAGCGAGACGACCCTCTGGGAAGTGCCGGCACTCGCCATCGTCAGCGAATTGCGGGCACGCGCCGCCATGAAGGGCATGAGCCGCTTCGAACTCGACGTGCTCTATGCCAAGGCGAAGGCCAAACTCTGGGGCAAGATCGAGCGCCTGCGCGTGCTCGGCCGCGAAGGTCCGCTCAAGATCGCCGATTTCGGCACCCGGCGCCGTCATGGCTTCCTCTGGCAGAAATGGTGCGTCGAGGCGTTGCAGGAGGGGCTCGGCGACAATTTCGTCGGCACTTCCAACGTCAAGATGGCGATGGATGCCGGGCTCGAGGCGATCGGCACCAATGCGCACGAACTGCCGATGGTCTATGCCGCGCTGGCCGAAACCGACGCTGAGCTGCATGACGCACCCTACAAGGTGCTGAAGGACTGGGCCGAGATGTATGACGGCAATCTGCTCGTCATTCTGCCGGACACCTATGGCACCACGGCCTTCCTGCGAGACGCGCCCGAATGGATCCTCGACTGGAAGGGCATCCGGCCCGACTCAAAGCCGCCGATCGAAGGGGCCGAAGAGGCCATCGCCTGGTGGACTGCTCATGGCCGCGATCCGCGCGACAAGCTGATCGTGCTTTCGGACGGGATGGATATCGACACGATCGAGGATGCGACGCGCGCGCTGCGCGGCAGGGTCAATCTCTCGATCGGCTGGGGCACCAACGTCACCAATGATTTCCGCGATTGTGCACCCGACGGCAAGGACGACCGGCTGCAGGCGATTTCGCTCGTCTGCAAGGTCGTCGAAGCCAATGGGAGGCCGGCCGTGAAACTCTCCGACAACGCCAACAAGGCGACTGGCCCGGCCGCCGAAATCGCCCGCTATCGCCGCGTCTTCGGCCACGACGCCGTCGCGAAGCAGCCGGTTCTGGTATAGGCGACGAAACCGCGGTAATATTGGCCGTTCGTTCAGCCTCAAACACAGGGAGGGCCGCGTGATCGCTATCAGACATCACCTGACTTACGGCCCTGTCCTCGCCCTGCAGACGCGTTTGCAGGGCTGATCAGGTAACGGACGCCTCGTCCTTCTTCCCGGTCGGCTCATCCCCCGAACATGCTCGCTTGCGCCTTTGAGGACGCATCGGGCCGGAAGAGAAGACGAACCCCGTGTCCCTGATCACCGCTCGCTCGCTCGGCATGGCGCTTGGTGCGCCGCTTTATTCCCAACTCGATTTCGTCATTAACAAAGGCGACCGGATCGGCCTGGTCGCAGCAAATGGTCGCGGCAAGTCGACGCTTCTGCGCTGTCTGGCGGGACGTGTCGACCCGACCGAAGGGACGATCCAGCACGCACGCGGTACACGAATTGCGTTGATGCAGCAGGACCTTAGCGACGATGAGCTTGCGTGTTCCGTCCGCGCCGCGCTGATCGACGCATTGCCGGCCGAGACCCGCGACTGGGATGCGTGGCGTGTGGATGTCGCGCTCGATGAACTGGACTTCCCGGCCGAATTCAGGGATCGCCCGCTCGTCACGCTCAGTGGCGGCTGGCAGCGTATCGCGCTCCTCGCCCGTGCCGCGCTGGCCGAGCCGGATCTCCTGCTGCTCGACGAGCCGACCAATCATCTCGATCTCGAACGCATCGGCGCCGTCGAGCGCTGGATCGCAGCTCTGCCGAAGGATATCGCGCTCGTCGTCGCCAGCCATGACCGCGCCTTTCTCGACACCGTCACCAGGCGGACGCTCTTCCTGCGCGCGACCGGTTCGGCGGATTTCGCGCTGCCTTATTCGCGTGCCCGCGACAGCCTCGACGTCGCCGACCAGGCTGCGGCGCGGCGTCACGAGACCGATCTCCGCGAGGCGGTGCAACTTCGCCGTCAGGCCGCGAAACTGAACAATATCGGCATCAATTCGGGCTCCGACTTGCTGACGGTGAAGACGCGGCAGCTGAAAGCGCGCGCCGAGCGGATCGAAGCGGCCGCGCAACCCGCCTTTCGCGAGGAGAGCGCCGGCCGCATCCGCCTCGCCGAGCGCGGCGCCACCGCGCGCACGCTGATGGCGATCGAAAATCTCACGGTGACGACGCCGGATGGACGAAAGCTGTTCACGACCGGCCAGCTCTGGGTCCAACCAGGCGATCGCGTGATGCTGCTGGGCGCGAACGGCAGCGGGAAGTCCCAACTCATGGATCGCCTTGCCCGCGCTCTTGGCGGCGGGGAGGTCGACGGCATCAAGGCTGGCCCCTCGGTCGTCGCCGGCCATGTCGACCAGGCCCTCAGCCACATCGACGGCGGGGAGACGCTGCAATCCGCGATCGGCAGCCGGTTCGCACTCGGCGAGCAGCGCATCCGCAGCCTTCTGGCCGGCGCCGGCTTTGCCGTCGAGCGGTTGACGCGGCCCGTTGCGACCCTGTCTGGGGGTCAACGTGCACGGCTTGCAATGCTCATCCTCCGGCTGGAGCAGCCGAACTTCTACCTTCTCGACGAGCCGACAAACCATCTCGACATCGAGGGACAGGAAGCGCTCGAGAGCGAACTGGTGGGAGGCGACGCAGCGGCGATCATCGTCTCGCATGACCGCCGGTTCGTCGAAACCGTGGGCAATCGCTTCTGGCGGATCCGGCGCGGCCGCCTTGTCGAGGAGGACGGCCCCGCGGAATTCTTCGCCGAAGCGATGGCGCCGCGCGGATGATGCCTAGACCGTCGCGGCGAGATGCGGGCTTGAAAAGCCGAGCCGCGTCAGGCCGCGGCGGATCATCGGATCGGCCATCACGAGTTCCCACAAGAGCCCGCTGCGGTGATTCTCGATCATCGCGATGATCGGGCCCTGATCGATGGCGAGATGCGTCTTCGCATACCACCCGACGGTCTCGTTGAACGCATCGACGAAACCATACTCGCCCCAGATCCGGTCGCCGAGATCCTCATAGAAATGCCGAAGCGCCGGCATCACGAGTTCGGGCGCATAGGGCAGGCTCGAAATCGCGGCGGTCGGCGCGATGACGCCGAGATCATTGTCCGGCGCATGAGCCGAATAACCCTCATGACTGTCGCTGGCCGTCAGGCCCCAGCAATCTGGTCCATAGCCGGCGAAGTTTTTCGGGTTACGGACGCAATAGGCCTGGTTGATCCGCACATGAGCGCGGTTCTGCTCAAAATAATCGGCATAGGGATCCTTGAGCCCGCGCGGGTCGAGGCCGAGAAACGAATAATGGGCGAAGAACAGCGGCCCGCCGCCATCGGGGCCCAAGGGAAGCAGAATGTCCTCGTGCAGGCGCCCGTTGAGAAAGGTCCGGCTCTGCGTAAAACCATTGTGATAGACGGCGGGATCGATGGCGTTGCGCTCAGCGCCGGCGGCGAGCACCAGCGCGATCAGGCATTCGTTCCAGCCGAGAATCTCGTGGTTGAGCCCAAAGCCGTGGTTGGGACTCCAGTGCCAGTAATAGGCTTCACGGCCATCGCGCGTGAACCAGTCCCATTCGATCGCGGAGATGAGCCCGTCGATCCGCCCGCGCAGCCACGGCTCCTTGCCGGTATCGCCGGCAAAATATTGCCGCGCCGCGATCAGCCCCTGGACCAGCAAGGCCGTCTCGACGATGTCGGCGCCATCGTCCTTGCGGCCGAAGCGGATCGCCCGGCCCTCGGGCGTCACGAAATGCGGCAGCGCTCCATGGAAGCTGTCGCAGCGTTCCAGGAAGCGCAGCATCAAATGCAGCCGCTCGACGGCTGCCTCTCGGGTAATCCAGCCACGCTCGGCAGCGATAATGATCGCCATCACGCCCATGCCCGAGCCACCCGTCACCAGCCAGCCGTCATTGCCGCCGAAACGGTCACGCGCAAGGCCACTGCCGGGATCCGCGAAGTCCCAAAAATAGCGAAACGTCTGACGCTGGACCGTTTCGAGCAGCGCTTCATCGGAGAGCCGCGCCTCGGTGGCCGCCTGCGTGCGGGTCATGACGTCTCGGTTCCCTTGCCATCGAGTTTGGGGTCGGGCTCGGCACCGACCAGATTGACCGTCCGATTGTAGAAATCGGTCGCAGAAAGCCGGCCCGAGACCGTGACCAACCCGGCATGTTTCAATTCGCCATCAAGGATCGACTGGAAAACGGCGCGCTGCCGCTCGTCCAGCGTATCGATCGACTGCTCGGTGAAAATCCAGTCCGGTTTCAGCAACAGCAGCCGCGCGAAAGTGAGCCGCTCCTCGTCGTCGAACGAGAGTTCCCGCGCCCAGCGCGCCCGGCGGTCGAGCGAACCGACGAGCCGCGGCAGCTCGACCCGCTTCAGCGCATCCGTCAGGTCCTGTTCGCTGAAATCACTGGCCGCCGCGGGGTAGGTGATGGCGGAACGCAATGTCCCGTCCGGCATATAGGGCCGCTCCGGCAGGAACATCGTGCGAGCACCGGGCGGCAGCGCGATGCGTCCCGAGCCGAACGGCCAGAGCCCCGCCAGTGCCGAGAACAGCGCGCCACGCCCCTCGCCGGTCTGGTCGACGATCTGCAGCCGTTCGCCGGGCGCAACGTCGACCGTCTCCGGATCGAGGGCAGCGGCGCCGCCTGTCCAGGTGATGCGGACGTGATCGAACGTCACGTGATCGCCAGCCGCCTCATAGCTCAGATGTTCGCTGCCCTCGCCGCGTGCCTCGAGCGAGGTCAAAGCCTCGCGGAAAGTCATGACGCGGGAAAGCGTCGCCCGCCAGTCGGCGATCGCGCTGAAATTATCGACGAACCAGCGCAGCGAGCCCTGCACCTGGTTGAAGGCGCCGACCACCATCATGAGCTGGCCGAAGGTCAGCTGGCCGCCGAAATAGCCCGGCGCCGCGATGACGATCGGCGCGACGATGCCGACCCAGCCATAGCCGGAGGTGACCCAGGTCAGCCTTGCGATGGCGTTGACCATCTGCCGCATGACGGCGAGCACGCGTTCCAGCTCTTCGCCGAGGCGCTTCGCCTCATCGGCCTCGCCGGCATTCAGAACGATGCCATTGGCGTTTTCGCTGACCTGGACCATGGCGAAGCGAAGGTCGGCCTCGCGGGCATAGCGTTCGACGCCGATGCCGATCAGCGGCCGCCCGACAAACCAGCTCAGCAGCGAACCGGTGGCGGCGAAGATGAGCGCGCACCAGACCATGTAGCCCGGGATCGCGAGCGTCATGTCGTCGAAGGTGAGGCGGATGCCGCTCGACAGCACCCAGAGCACGCCGATGAACGAGACGAGCAGCAGCGAGGACTGGAACAGCCCGATACCGAGGCCGGCAGAGAGCTCCGCAAGATGGCGCGCGTCCTCATGCACGCGCTGGTCTGGATTGACGCCGATATCGCCGGCATTGCGCAGCATCACGAGCCGCCGCGGCGCCAGCCATTGCTCGATGAGATCGCGCGTCAGCCATTTTCGCGACTGCAGCTTGATCATCTGATCAAGCCAGGTCTGCGCCACATTGAGCGCCAGCAGCACGCCCGCGAGCCCGCCGAACACCATCAGATAATAGAGGAACGAGCCGACATTTTTCTGCTCGATCGCGTCGTAGAACGGCTTGTTCCACATGTTCAGCGCGACCTGCATCGCATTGGTCGCGAGGATCACCGTGATGATGCCGACGGACAGCAGCACGAAAGTGCTGCGACCTGACGAACGCCACAGTGCGAGGATGAACTCGGAGAACTGCCGGGCGAGCTCTGCCGTGTCGCGAAGGGGCAGGGCCGCCGGTTCCTGCTGGTCGTCGATCTGTTCCGTCATTGCCTCATCAGCCCGACACGGGGAGCGCAGAATAGCGGAGACCGTGGCAAAGTCCTGCTCCAATCGGCGCATCACCTGCGCCACTTGCTCCCCGCGCCGCAAAGCTGCAACCGTGGAAGGGGAAAGCGGCGACCCCGGCGGCCTTCACTTTCGTGTGACACGCGCGCCGTGTCGGACGGATGGCGACCACGCTAGGCAACACGAAAAAGACAAATGGAGGACGCGGTGAGCGGTTTCATTCTGGCGATCGATCAAGGCACGACATCGACGCGGGCCATCGTCTTCAGCGGCGATGGACGCATTCTCGGCGTCGGGCAGCAGGAGTTCCAGCAGCATTTTCCCCGCTCCGGCTGGGTCGAGCATGATGGCGAGGAGATCTGGAATTCGGTCGTCACGACGATCCGCTTCGCCCTTTCGAACGCCAAGGTCGCGGCCTCCGACATCGCCGGCATCGGCATCACCAACCAGCGCGAGACGACGCTGATCTGGGACCGCGCCAGCGGCGCGCCCATCCATCATGCCATCGTCTGGCAGGATCGGCGCACAGCCGATCTCTGCGACCGCCTCAAGGGGGAGGGCGCCGAGCCGATGGTGACGGCCCGGACCGGCCTGCTGCTCGATCCCTATTTCGCCGGCACCAAGATCGCCTGGCTGCTCGATAATGTCGAAGGTGCCCGCGAAAAGGCGGAACGCGGCGAACTCGCCTTCGGCACGGTCGACAGTTTCCTGCTCTGGCGCCTCACCGGCGGCAAGGTGCATGCGACGGATGCGACCAATGCCGCGCGAACGCTGCTCTACGATATCGGCACCGGGGAGTGGGACGACGAATTGCTGGCGCTCTTCCGCGTGCCGCGGGCGCTGCTCCCCGAGGTCATGGACTGCGCCGCCGATTTCGGCGTGACCGATCCCGCTCTGTTCGGAGCGGCAATCCCGATCGCGGGGATCGCCGGCGACCAGCATGCGGCGACGCTGGGACAGGCCTGCTTCACGCCCGGCATGATGAAGGCAACCTATGGCACCGGTTGTTTCGCCCTGCTCAATACCGGCACCGAGCGCGTGCCTTCGACCAACCGCCTGCTGACGACCATTGCCTATCGCCTCGACGGCCGAACCACCTATGCCCTCGAAGGTTCGATCTTCGTCGCCGGCTCGGCCGTGCAATGGCTGCGCGACGGATTGCATCTCATCGATCGTGCCGAGGCGTCCGGGCCGATGGCCGCTGCCGCCGACCCGCATCAGGACGTCTATCTGGTCCCCGCCTTCACCGGGCTCGGCGCGCCTTGGTGGGATGCACGGGCGCGCGGCGCGATGTTCGGCCTGACGCGAGGCACCGGCCCGCGCGAGATCGTCCGCGCCGCGCTCGAATCGGTCTGCTTCCAGACCCGCGACCTGCTCGATGCGATGAAGCGGGACTGGCAGGGCGGCGGCGAGACCGTGCTCCGCGTCGATGGCGGCATGGTTGCCAGCGATTGGACGATGCAGCGGCTTGCCGACATTCTCGAGGCGCCGGTCGACCGGCCCGTGGTGCTGGAGACGACGGCCCTCGGCGCGGCCTGGCTCGCCGGCCGCCAGACCGGCACATGGCCAGACGAGGCGGGCTTCGCCGAGAACTGGCGGCGCGAGCGGCGCTTCGAACCCGCGATGGAAGCGGCTGAGCGCGACGCGAGAATTGCCGGCTGGCACGACGCCGTTCGCCGCACCCTCACCTTTTGAGCATTGGCTTTTCGTAAAGAGTTGGAGGACTACTCATAGGCTCGATCAGCCTTGTCGGAGTATCGGCAGCCATGCAGCGCGAACGCGACTTTGAACCGGACGTCTTCACCATACGCCGGCCGCGACCGGCAATCGTCGATCGCGCCACGGCGCTGTTCCGCCCGCGCGACCGGCTCCGGCCTCCCGCGCCGCTGCCGCTGACCAAAGCCGAGCGCAGCCATTACGTCGCCGCCGACTTCGTCTTCGATCACACGGGCGTCGAGCATTTCCGTGGCCTGAACCGGCTGGAGTCGCTCGACTATATCGACCTGCAGCGTGTCGGCCTCGACAATGACGACGAAGCCTTCCTGCGGCTGATCCAGCTCGGTGACCGTCACGCTTCCGCCATGCGGATTGCGGACGATCGCTGAGTGCCTGGCCGGCTCGCGACGCCGGCGGGCTAGAGGTTTTCGGGAGGAACGCCTGTTGTCGCCCCATCGCTATGCTCTGGCCCTCGCGCTTGCCGCGACGGCGCTTTCGCCACTTTCGCCGCTGTCCCTGGTCGTGACCGTCCTCGCTCAGGACGCAGCCCCCGCAGCGACGGCTCCATCCCAGGCGCCGTCCTGGCCAAAGACCTATCCCGTCGCCGACGAGACGCTCCAGGTCTACCAGCCGCTCATCGAAAGCTGGAACGGCGATCAGGTCTCCGGCCGCGCCGCGATCGCGCTCGGCCCGAAGGATGGCACGCCGGTCTATGGCACGGCACGGTTCTCGGCGCGCGTCGCCGTCGACAAGCCCTCGCGCCAGGCCCATCTCGGCCCGATCTCGATCGACCGTGTCGACGTGCCGACTGACCCGACCCAGGAAAGCCGGCTCAAGACGGCGCTGCAGTCTCGTATTCCCTCGGGCGGCATAACGGTTGCGCTTGATCGGCTGCAGACGAGCTATGCCGCCGCTCGCGAACTGACCGCCGAGCTCAGCGAGCCGGTCCAGAACGATCCGCCGAAGATCGTTTTCACCGCGACGCCAACGCTGCTGGTGCTCGTGTCCGGCGATCCGGTGCTGAAGCCGGTGGACGGGAGTTCGTCTTTCCGCCGGGTGATCAATTCGCGCACGTTGATCCTCGTCGACAGCAGCGATCACTATCACGTCGAGGCGGCCGGTTACTGGTATCAGGCCGACAAGCTCACCGGCACTTTCGTCGAAACAGCCGATGTCCCGACCGCACTGGTCGATGCTGCCAAGCTTGCCAGCAAGGCCTCGGAACCCGACGCCATGCTGCCCGAGGACGGCAAGCGCCCGGCCAAGGCGCCGGCGCTGCTGATCTCGACCGTTCCGACGGAATTGATCCAGACGACGGGCACCGCAGAGATGCAGCCGGTCGCCGGCACGTCGCTGCTGACGATGTCGAACGCCGACCATGCCGTGTTCATGGAGCCGGCCTCCAACAGTTATTACGTCCTCATCTCCGGACGCTGGTTCAAGGCGGCCGATCTCGCCGGCCCTTGGGCCTATGTGCCCGGATCGGGCCTGCCGGCCGATTTCGCCAAGATCTCTCCGAACGACCCGAAGGCCGGCGTGCTCGTCTCGGTTCCGGGCACGCCGCAGGCCAAGGAAGCGACGATCGCCGCCACCATCCCGCAGACCGCGACCGTGAACCGCCAGACGGCGCTGACGGTCGACTATGACGGCGAGCCGAAACTGGCGCGCATCGACGGCACCGATCTCTCCTATGTCATGAACACCGCGACCCCGGTGATCGCGATCGACGCTGATCGCTATTACGCCGTGTCGAATGGCGTGTGGTTCGTCGCCGCCAGTCCGCGCGGCCCGTGGGCGGTCGCCGACGTGGTGCCGGACGTCATCTACACGATCCCGGTATCCTCGCCGCTGCACTATGTCACCTATGTGCATGTCTATGCCTCGACGGCCGATCTCGTGACTGTCGGCTATACGCCGGGCTATTTCGGCGTCGCCATCGATGACGGCCTCGTGGTCTACGGTACCGGCTATAGCTGCGTCGGCTATATCGGCACGACCTGGTATGGCTGCCCCGCGACCTATGGCTATGGCGCCAGCTTCGCGCTCGATACCGCGGCCGGCTTCGCGTTCGGCTTTGCGGCCGGCGAGGCCTGGGGCGCCGCATCGCCCTGGTGGGGGCCCTATTGGGGCGGTGGTCCCTGGGGCGGCGCGTGGGACCACGTCAACATCAACCAGACCAACATCTATGGCCGCTGGGGCGGCGCGGCGACGTTCAACCATGCCTGGGGCTACAATCCCGCCACGGGTAATGAATGGGCCGCGCGCTCATCCTATGGCCATACGGCAGGCGGCACCGATTTTGCCGCCCGTTCCGGCGCCGCATTCAATCCATGGACCGGTAACGGCGCGGCCGGGCGCCAGTCGGCGAGCTACAACGCCAATTCCGGCATCGGCCATGCCAGCGAAACGGGCGTCACGGACAATGAAGGCCATATCAGCGCCGACAGCCGTGGCGTCGCCGGCAACGCCAAGACGGGCAATGGCGTCGCCTGGAACAACGGCGATCTCTATACCGACCATGACGGCAATGTTCACCAGTACGACGCCAACAACGGCTGGCAGCAGCACACCGCCACTGGCTGGCAGGCGGACCACGACCAGAACACGCTGAACGACCTCAACAACCAGAGCGACTTCCGCGCCTTCGGCGATACGCGCGTCAACGACTTCGCGGCCAATGGCGGCTTTGACGGCGGCGACCGGTTCGGCGGCGGCGGCGACTTCGACCGCGGCGACTTCGGTGGTGGTGATCGCTTTGGCGGCGGCGACTTTGGTGGCGACCGGTTCGGCGGTGGATTTGGCGGCGGCTTCGGCGGCGGCCATTTCGGCGGCGGGCGCCGTTAGCTTCTGGCATTCAACGGTAGAGACGGCCGGGCGCGAGCCCGGCCTGATTCACGTGGAACCGCGATGCGGCGCGTGCCTTGGTCAGTTGGCGCGGGCAGGCGGATAGATGATGGCGTCGAGGCGGCTCTTGACGCGGCCGACCTCGGCCACGCTGCCGGCCAGCTTGTCGACGAGCTTGGTGTGCAGCCTTGCCGCGACATCCGGATATTCGTTCAGCATGCGGCGCATCAGATTGCGGTCGATCTCGACGAGATCGCAATCAGTGGCCGCGCGCGCGGTCGCCGGTCGCCGCGTCTCGACGAACAGCGCCGTCTCGCCGAGCAGGGACCCCGGGCCGTAGCGCCCGAGCGTCAGCGGCTCGGGCTTGTCCATGTCGACGAATTCGACTTCGCCATGCATGACGACAAAGCCCGACATGGCCGCGGCATCCTTGCGGAAAAGCACGCGCCCCTCCGGCAGCTCGAGCCGGATGGCGCTGAAGGCTAAAAGGCGAAGGTGATCGCTCGACAGATCCGAGAACAGCGGAACGCGAATCAGCAGCGAGATGTCTTCCGCGAGCGTCATCGCCCCCACACCAGCATCATGGCACCAGCTTGTAGCCGCCGGCTTCCGTAATCAGCAGTTCCGCGACCGAAGGCTCTCGTTCGATCTTCTGACGGAGGCGGTAGATATGCGTCTCCAGCGTATGCGTGGTCACGCCGGAATTATAGCCCCAGACTTCGTGCAGCAGGATATCGCGCCCGACCACCTTTTCGCCGGCCCGATACAGGAACTTGAGGATCGAGGTTTCCTTCTCGGTCAGGCGGATCTTCTGACCGCGCTCGTCGAGCAGCAGCTTTGCGCTCGGCCGGAACGTGTAGCGACCGATCGTGAAGGTCGCGTCCTCGCTCTGCTCGAACTGGCGGAGCTGCGCACGCAGCCGCGCCAGCAGCACGGCGAAGCGGAACGGCTTCGTCACATAGTCGTTGGCACCCGATTCGAGGCCGAGGATCGTGTCCGATTCGGAATCGTGCCCGGTCAGCATGATGATCGGCGCCTTGAAGCCACCCTTGCGGAGCATCTTCACCGCTTCGCGGCCGTCCATGTCCGGCAGGCCGACATCCATGATCATCAGATCGACAGGCTCGCTGCGGGCGCGCTGGATGCCCTTCGCAGCCGTCGGCTCCTCAAGCAACTCGAACTCCTCGTATAGCGACAATTGTTCGACGAGGCTCTCGCGCAGCAGATCATCGTCGTCAACCACGAGGATTCGTCGTACAGCCATCGTGCAGCCTTTTCGGTTTGCAGGTTCCCCAGCCCGCGGTTCTGATCTTGAAATCATGTCGCAAAATCGGAACGGACAGAGTTTGACCGCAACCGCCACGCCGCGCAAGCAAAGCGCGCTGCAGCCGGGCCGAGATGCCGTGGGGAAACGAAGCACCTGTTTGACACTGAATAGGCGCCCGGGAACCCGCTCGCAAGGCATCCTGATGATGAGCGGGCGCAGCATCCCCTGTGCGATCGGCCGGTCGGGCATCAGCGGATTGAAGCGCGAGGGCGATGGAGCGACGCCGGCCGCGCGAATGGCGCTCGTCGCGGTGCTCTGGCGGCCCGATCGCGGCACCCCGCCGAAGACGCTGCTGCCGCGCCGGGCCATCCGTCCCGCCGATGGCTGGTGCGACGCTGCCTTCGATGCGAACTACAACCGCCCGGTCACGTGCCCCTATCCTGCGAGCCATGAGGCGATGACCCGCGACGACGCCCTCTACGATATCGTCGTGGTCCTCGACTGGAACTATACGCGTCGCCTCCAGGGTCGCGGCAGCGCCATCTTCCTTCATCTCGCCCGGCCCGGCTTCAAGCCGACCGAAGGCTGCATCGCGGTGACACGGGCCGACATGCGCTGGCTGCTCGGCCGCGTCGGTCGGCGCGCCCGCGTCCGGGTGCGGGCTTAGGGCGCGCCGCTGTCCTATTGTATCGCCCTATCGAACCGTTAGGCTGCAGTTTCCGTCATTTCCGCGCATTTCCGCGCGACCTAGCAGCAGAGCCGATCGATGAGCCTCAAAGTCTATCTCGCCGGGCCCGAGGTGTTCCTGGCCAATGCCCGCGAGCAGCTCGACCGCAAGATTGCGCTGACCCGGGCTGCCGGCCTCGTCCCGCTGTCGCCGGGTGACCTCGCCATCCCGCCGCAGCCGACGAAGCGGCAGCTCGGCCACGCGATCAGCGAAATCGATGAGCGGCTGATGAACGACGCCGACGCCATCATCGCCAATCTGACGCCCTATCATGGCATCAGCGCCGATACCGGAACCTGTTTCGAGCTCGGCTATATGTGTGCCCGCGGCAAGCTCGCCTTCGGCTATACCAATGTCATCGCGGACATGCGCACGCGCGCCATCGGCTACTATGACGGCAACGTCCTTGTCGACGCGGCCGGACGCCTGCGCGGCGCCGATGGGTTGATGATCGAGGATGTCGACATGGCCGACAATCTGATGATGCAGGGCGGGATCGAGCGGCGCGGCGGGAAGATCATCATCCACGATGCGGCGCCGGATGCGCTCTATACCGATACCACCGCCTTCGAGATCTGCCTGCGCCTCCTCGCCGAGCGCGCCGAAGCCAGCCGCTAGGCGGCGGGCCGCTTCAGCCGCGCCCGCCAAAGATCGCGGAGCCGACGCGGACATGCGTCGCGCCGAACGCGATGGCGGTCTCGAAATCGGCGCTCATGCCCATCGAAAGGCTCTCGACGCCGGCCTCGCGCGCCAGCTTGGCCAGCAGCGCGAAATGCGGGCCCGGCGCCTCGTCGGCCGGGGGAATGCACATCAGCCCGGCGATCGCGAGGCCATGTTCGCTCCCGCAGCGCGCGACGAAAGAAAGAGCCTCGCGCGGCGGGATGCCTGCCTTTTGGGGCTCGAGCCCGGTATTCACCTGCACGAAGAGGCGCGGCCTGCGATCCTGACGGCGCATCTCGGCGGCCAGCGCGGCGGCGATCTTCTCGCGGTCGACCGTATGAATGACGTCGAACAGCGCCACTGCCTCGCGCGCCTTGTTCGACTGCAGCGGTCCGATCAGGTGCAGCTCGATATCAGGCGTTGCGGCAACCAGCGGCGGCCATTTGCTTTCCGCTTCCTGCACGCGGTTTTCGCCGAAAAGGCGCTGGCCGGCCGCGAGCGCCGGCAGCATGTCGGCAGCGGGGAAGGTCTTCGAGACGGCGATGAGCCGCACAGAGCCGGGCGCCCGTCCGGCTTCGGTCTCGGCGGCGGCAATCCGCGCGCTGATCGCGGCAAGGTTCTGTTCGACAGTCGCGTGCATCGGAGCCCCGGGGTTGAAGGACCGCCTAGCATGTCGGGGCGCCCCGCTCAATGCATGACGGCCTTTAGCGGTTGACCACCATGCGCCTTTCTGGTGAAGGTCGCTGCCTGCCCTCCGGCGCCCTATTTTGGCGCTTTTTCTCGCACCATATCAAAAGACGACCATGGCGATAGAACGTTACAACCCGCGCGAGGCCGAACCCCGCTGGCAGCGCGCCTGGGCCGAGCGCGGCATCTTCGAAGCGAAGAATGGCGACCCGCGCCCGAAATACTATGTGCTCGAGATGTTCCCCTATCCCTCGGGGCGCATCCATATCGGCCATGGCCGCAACTATGTGATGGGTGACGTCGTCGCGCGCTTCAAGCGCATGAAGGGCTTCAACGTCCTGCATCCGATGGGCTGGGATGCGTTCGGCCTTCCCGCCGAGAACGCCGCCATCGAGCGCAACAGCCATCCGAAGCTCTGGACCTATGAGAATATCGAGACGATGAAGGCGCAGCTGAAGCTGCTTGGCCTTTCCCTCGACTGGAGCCGCGAGATCGCGACCTGCGATCCCTCCTACTATGCCGAGCAGCAGCGCATCTTCGTCGACCTGCATGAGCGGGGCCTTGCCTATCGCAAGGAAAGCGAAGTCAACTGGGACCCGGTCGACAACACCGTGCTCGCCAATGAGCAGGTGATCGAAGGTCGCGGCTGGCGCTCAGGTGCATTGGTCGAGCGGCGCAAGCTCTCGCAATGGTTCTTCCGCATCACGGAGTTTGCCGACGAGTTGCTCGCCGCGCTGGACGAGCTGGAGCGCTGGCCGGATAAGGTCCGGCTGATGCAGCGCAACTGGATCGGCCGTTCCGAAGGGCTGAGCCTCCGCTTCGCGCTCGACACGGCGACAGCGCCGGCAGGAAGCGACGAGATCGAAGTCTATACAACGCGGCCCGACACGCTCTACGGCGCCTCCTTCATCGCGATCGCCGCCAATCATCCGCTCGCCGAGAAGCTTGGCGCGGAAAACCCAGCGCTCGCGGCCTTCATCCAAGAATGCCGCCGCGGCGGGACCTCGGCCGAGGCCATCGAGACGCAGGAGAAGCTCGGCTTCGATACCGACCTCCGCGCGGAGCACCCGCTGGTGCCCGGCTGGATGCTGCCCGTCTATGTCGCGAATTTCATCCTGATGGACTACGGCACCGGCGCTATCTTCGGCTGCCCGGCCCATGACCAGCGCGACCTCGATTTCGCGCGGAAATACGGGCTTCCGGTCAAGGCCGTCGTCCTGCCCGAAGGCGAGAACCCCGACGCGTTCGATGTCGGCGACACCGCCTATGATGGCGACGGACATCTGTTCCATTCCGAGTTCCTCGACGGTCTTTCGATCCCCGCCGCCAAGGAGGCTGTGACGCGCCGTCTGGAAACGCAGACGCTCGGCAACCGGCCGCAGGGCAAGCGTCAGGTCAATTTCCGACTGCGCGACTGGGGCATCTCCCGCCAGCGCTATTGGGGCTGCCCGATCCCGATCATTCATTGCCCGACTTGTGGCCCGGTCGCCGTGCCGAAGGCCGACCTGCCGGTGTTGCTGCCGGATGACGTCACCTTCGACATGCCGGGTAACCCGCTCGACCGCCATCCGACCTGGAAGCATGTGGCATGTCCGCATTGCGGCGGGCCCGCGACGCGCGAAACCGACACCATGGATACATTTGTCGATTCGTCCTGGTATTTCGCCCGCTTCACCGCGGCCCCCGGCGAAGCGCCACTCACACGCGAGGCGGCTGATTACTGGCTGCCCGTGGACCAGTATATCGGCGGCATCGAGCATGCGATCCTGCATCTGCTCTATGCGCGCTTCTTCACGCGCGCGCTGCGCAGCGCCGGCCGCATCGGCATCGCCGAACCCTTTGCCGGACTGTTCACGCAGGGCATGATCGTCCACGAGACCTATAAGGACGCGGACGGCAAATGGCTGTTCCCCGAAGAGGTCGAACGGCTGGCCGATGGCACGTCTGTACGCGTCGGAACGAAAGAGCCCGTCACCGTCGGTCCGCCCGAGAAGATGTCGAAATCGAAGCGCAATGTCGTGCCGCCGGAAGTCGTAGCCGACACCTATGGTGTCGATTGCGCGCGCTGGTTCATGCTGTCCGATACCCCGCCTGAGCGCGACAGCGAATGGACGGCGGCCGGCATCGAAGGCGCCTGGCGCTTCACTCAGCGCATCTGGCGCCTGATCAATGAAGCAACGGAACTGGCCGGCAAAGCGCCAGTACGTCCCGATGTTTTCGGCGCCGAATCGATAGCGCTGCGCCGTGCTTCGCATCGGCTGATAGCCTCCGTCGAGGAGGATTTCGACCGGCTTCGCTTCAACGTCGCGGTCGCCCGCGTCCACGCCTTCGCCAATGTGTTCGGTGAAGCGATTGGCGCCGCCCGCGCGCTGCCCGCAATTCCCGCCGACATGGCATTCGCGCTCGAGGAGGCCGCCTCCTATCTCGTTGGAGCGATCGGCCCCATGATTCCGCATCTCGCGGAAGAATCGTGGACCGTGCTCGGCCGCGACGGCATCGCTGCGGAAGCGCCGTGGCCAACCGTCGATCGCGCCCTGCTCGTCGAGGACGAGATGACGCTGCCGATCCAGATCAACGGCAAGAAGCGCGCCGAACTGACCATCTCGGCAACGGCCTCCCAAGCTGATATCGAAAAGGCGGTGCTGGAGCTCGAGGGCGTTACGCGCGCGCTCGAGGGCCGTGCACCGAAGAAGATCGTCGTCGTGCCGAAGAGGATCGTCAATGTCGTCGTCTGACCGGAAGGGCGCTTCGCGCCGCGCCTTTGGCTTCGCCGGCGTCGCCCTCATCGGAGCGCTTGCAGCCGGCTGTGTCGTGCGCCCCGTCTATATGCCGACCGCTGCCGGCGGCGCGCCGGCCGCCGATCTTTCGGCGATCGCCGTCGACCAGGTCGGCGACCGCGTGTCGCAGGAAGTGCGCAACAACCTGATCTTCGCCTTTACCGGCGGCAAGCCCGCGCCGGCGCCGCGATTCAATCTATCGATCTCGGTCAGCAATTCGGAAGCCCGTCTCGGCTTCGAGAAGGACGAGACAGCGCCGGCCTATCAAGTCACGGTGGCAGTCCGGTTCGAGCTCAAGGATCTCGCGAGTGGCCGGTCGATCATTCGCTCGACGGCGAGCGGCGTCGCCTCCTATGACCGCTCGAACCAGAACTTCGCCAATGAGCGCGCCCGCATCGACGCGGAGAACCGTGCGGCGCAGGCCGTTGCCGACCAGATGCAACTCCGCCTCGCGATCGCCCTCGCCAAGGAAGCGAAGATCACCGTCGCGACTCCTCAGGCCGCACCCAAGGTCGACGCCCCGTCGATCATCGGATCGGGGAACTGACGCGCATCAGGTGCTGCGAAACGACAGGGCGCGTCACCGCGTCCGCGCCCTGTCCAAACGCATAACGACGGGCGGTGTCGCCCGCTTCATGAAGGCCACGCCCGATGGTGCAGATCAAGCCGCAGGATGCCGAACGCTTCCTGAAGAAGCCTGATCCGGCGATCCGCGTCGTCCTCATCTATGGCAACGATGTCGGCCTCGTTTCCGAGAGAGCGGCAGGCTTTGCCGCCACTATCATCGGCGGCAGTGATGATCCCTTTGCGTTGATCCGGCTCGATTCCTCCGAGATCGCCGCCGATCCCGGCCGACTGGCGGATGAAGCTGGCACGATCGGGCTTTTCGGCGGTGACCGCGCCATCCGCGTCCGCGTCGCCGGCAACCGGCCGATCCAGGCCGCCGTAGAGGCCGTGCTTGCCAATCCACCGCGCGACGCCTGGATCATCCTCGAAGCCGGCGACATCAAGAAGGGCACCGGGCTGCGCAAGGTCTGCGAAGGGGCCCGCGGCGCCGCCGCGATCGCCTGTTATGCCGATGGCGCCGCTATGCTCGACGGATTGATCGACAGCGAAATGGCGGCCGCCGGCCTTGCTATCGACGACGATGCACGGGAGCTGTTGCGCGGCCTGCTCGGCGCTGACCGCCTTGCCAGCCGCTCCGAAGTTCAGAAGTTGACGCTCTATGCGACGGGGCTCGGGCGGGTCGATGTCGCAGCCGTGAAGGCGATCGTCGGCGACGCTTCAGCAACGGCGGTTGACGAAGCGGTCGACGCCATGGCCGGCGGCGACGTCGCGATCCTCGACCGAAGCTTTCGCCGTCTGATCTCGTCGGGAACGCCTGCCTTCGTCGTGGCTGCGGCCGGACTGCGGCAGCTTCAGCTGCTGCATCGCATTCGGTCTGCAGTGGAAGAGGGCGCGCCGGCCGAAAGCGCCATCGAAAGCGCGGCGGGGTACATCTTCCCGCAGCGGAAGGCGAGGCTCGGTCAGCAGGTCCAGCTCTGGACGGCCGATCGCCTGTTCATGGTTGCCGAACGTGTCGAGCGGGCCATTTTCGAAAGCCGCATCAAACCGGCCCTCGGCGACGTCATCGTCGAGAAAGCGCTGACGGGCGTCGCGCTGTCCGCCCGCGCCCGGCGGCGCTGACTATTCGCGCTTCAGGAGACGGCAGAGCTCGTCGAGCTGTTCGAGGCTCGTATAGCGGATGCTGAGCTGGCCGGCGCCATTGCCCTTGTGATCGATCGCGACGGCCAGCCCAAGACTGTCGGCCAGCAGTTTTTCGAGCGCGCGCGTATCGGCATCCTTGTCGCGGCGAACGCGCGGCTGCCCGGCCTTGTCGACCGTCTTGGTCATCGCCTCGGCTTCGCGCACCGTGAGCCCGCCTTCGACGATCCGGGCGGCCACCGCAGCGGGATCATCGACCGTTACGAGCGCACGGGCATGGCCGGCGGTCAGTTTGCCCTCGCGGACATAGGCCTGAACCGGTTCGGGAAGCTTCAGGAGCCGCAGCGTGTTGGCGACATGCGGCCGGCTCTTGCCGATCACATCGGCCAGCGCCGTCTGGCTATAGGCGAATTCATCGATGAGCTGCTGATAGCCAAGCGCCTCCTCGAGCGGATTGAGATCCGCGCGCTGGACGTTCTCGATGATCGCAAGCTCGAGCGCCTCCTGGTCGGAGACGTTGTTGATCAGCACCGGCACGTCATGCAGCCCGGCACGCTGCGCTGCGCGCCAACGCCGCTCGCCGGCAATGATCTCATAGGCCTCGCCCGCCCCGACGATGGAGCGGACCAGGATCGGCTGGACGATGCCCTTCTCACGGATCGACGCCGTCAGGTCGGCAAGATCCGCCTCCTCGAAGGCCTTGCGCGGATTGCGCGGGTTCGGCCTCAGGAAGGCGACCGGCACCCGGCGCGACAGGCGCGACCGCTCATTGACCACCGATTCGGTATCGACGTCTCCGATGAGGGCCGCCAATCCCCGGCCGAGACGCCGGCGCGATCCATCTTCCATTGGCATTCTCCTCAAATCGACAGGCTGCACGCGTTCGGGACTGTCAGGCGGCCCGCAGCCGCTTTTCACGCTGGATGATTTCCGAGGCGAGACGGAGATAGGCCTGGCTGCCCATGCTCTTGAAATCATAGAGCAGCACCGGCTTGCCGTGCGAGGGCGCCTCGGAGATGCGAACATTGCGCGGGATCACGGTGTCATAGACCGCATCGCCCATATGCGCCCGAACATCGGCAACAACCTGGCCGGCCAGATTGTTGCGGCTGTCGAACATCGTCAGCACAATCCCATGCACCGAAAGCTCCGGATTGAGCGCGTGCTTCACCTGCTCAACCGTCTGCAGGAGCTGGCTAAGACCCTCGAGCGCGAAGAACTCGCATTGCAGCGGCACGAGAATCGAATGCGATGCCGACAGCGCATTGATCGTCAGCAGATTGAGCGACGGCGGGCAGTCGACGAGAACATAGGAGTAGTTTCGGCCGCGAATCGAATCGGGCCGCTGCACATGGCTGGCGATGGCGCGGCGCAGGCGAAAAGCACGATCGGAGCGGCCGGCAATCTCGAGTTCGACGCCAAGCAGATCCATGGTCGACGGCGCGACCGATAGTCTCGGCACGGCGGTTTCCATCGCTACTTCCGAGAGGATCGATTCCCCGACCATCAGGTCATAGGTCGACCGCAGGCGCTGCTTGCGATCGATGCCGAGACCGGTCGAGGCGTTTCCCTGCGGATCGAGATCGACGATCAGGACCTCCTCACCGATCGCCGCCAGCGCCGTTCCGAGATTGATCGCGGTCGTCGTCTTGCCGACGCCACCCTTCTGGTTGGCCAGCGAGATGACGCGGGGCGCCGACGCCAGCAACGAAGGCGGAGAGAAGGAATGAGGCTCGGTCATCGCGCCCTCGCGTGTGCTGCGATCACGCCGAGCGGCGCTCGGCACGCCTGATTTCGACGATCAAACTGTTCGAGTCGATCAAGCTCTTGTGTCTTACCAGATCCAGCGCCCAAGATTGAGAGGCTTCCTTGAGCTCGGCGTCAAAATCCTCGCCTTTGTGCAGCGCCGCCTGGACGCCAGCCTGGGTCAGCGGCTCGGTTAGTTCCAAGAGGTTCGTCAAGCTGGCAAGGGCCCGGGCACTGATAAAATCGACCGGTTCCTGCCATTGTTTCAGAATCGATTCGATCCGGCCCTCATGGACAACCGCCGCGGCGCCGGTCTCGCGGATCGCCGTTCTCAGGAACGCACATTTTCTCTGATTCGATTCGACGCAGTGCACCCGCGCGCCGGGACTGTCGGCCAGCAAGATCCCGGTGATGATGCCCGGCAGCCCGGCGCCACTGCCGATATCTACCCATCGGAGCACATCCGGAAACAAGGCGACAAGCTGCGCCGAATCGGCAATATGCCTGGACCAGACTTCTCCGAGCGTATGCGGCGAGACTAGGTTCTGCGCTGGCTGCCATTTGCGCAGCAGCGCGACATAGGTTTCGAGTCGCTCCGCTGTTTCACGTGAAACAGGGAGAATGCGCGTGACGGCCGCGATACTGTCGCTCATGCCGCGGCTCTCTCCGCCCGGCGAATGGCCGTCAGCAAAATAGCCAGCGCTGCGGGCGTCATGCCCTCAATTCGGCCGGCTTGTCCAAGCGTCGCCGGCCGAACCTGGCCAAGCCGCTGCTTTAGCTCGTTCGACAGTCCAGTCAGGGACGCGAAATCGAGAGCCGGATCGATCGCGACGGACTCGTCGCGAGCAACCGCAGCGACGTCGGCCTTCTGCCGATCGAGATAGACAGCGTATTTCGCTTCCGATTCAATCTGGCTGAGAACGCCAGCCGCAAAGCGACCCAATTCTGGCCACAGCCCGACCAACCGCTCCGCATCGATATCTGGATAAGCGAGGAGGTCAAAGGCCGACCGCCGGACACCATCGGCGTTGATCGACAGGCCGCGTCGGTTTGCTTCGGTCGGGGTGACGACAATCGCATCGAAGGCGCCGCGGGCCGCCTCAATGGCCGCCAGCTTGTTGTCAAACGCCGATGCACGTTCCGAACCCACGATCCCGAGGCTCTGGCCCAAAGGCGTCAACCGCTGATCCGCATTGTCGGCGCGCAGCGACAAACGATATTCCGCGCGGGACGTGAACATCCGATACGGCTCGGTGACGCCGCGTGTAATCAGGTCGTCGATCATCACGCCGAGATAGGATTCGGCGCGGCTGAAGATCACACCTTCCTGATCGCCGGCGCGCCGCGCCGCATTGATCCCGGCGGCGACGCCCTGCGCTGCGGCCTCTTCATAGCCGGTGGTGCCATTGATCTGTCCGGCCAAGAAAAGCCCCCGACATCGCTTCGCCTCGAGCGTTGGACCAAGCTCACGCGGATCGACGTGATCATACTCGATGGCGTAACCCGGCCTCAGGATGCTCGCGCGCTCCAGACCCGGAATTGACGCGATGATCGCGGCCTGGACGTCCTCCGGCAGCGATGTCGAGATCCCATTCGGATAGACGGTAGGGTCATCGAGCCCTTCGGGTTCGAGGAAGATCTGGTGGCCATCGCGATCGCCGAAGCGCACCACCTTATCCTCGATGCTCGGGCAATAGCGGGGACCGCGGCTCTCGATCTGGCCTGAATACATGGGCGACCGTGCCAGATTGGCGCGGATCACATCATGCGTTGCTTGGGTCGTGCGGGTAATGAAACAGTCGACCTGTGGGCCGGTGATGGCCGTCGTCAGGGTGGAGAATGGCTCCGGCTCATCATCCCCGGGCTGACGGTCGAGACCCGACCAATCAATTGTCCGTCCGTCGAGCCGCGGCGGCGTTCCGGTCTTCAATCGCGCCAGTTGGAAGCCGATGCGCGTGAATGCCGCCGACAATCCAAGCGCTGGCTTTTCGCCGACGCGCCCGGCCGGAATTGTCCGCTCGCCGATATGGATCAAGCCGCGCAGGAATGTGCCGGTGCTGACGACGACCGCAGCACAGGCAATCCGACGACCATCAGCAAGGACGAGGCCGGCGACGGCGCCGCCCTGGTCGAGGATCAGATCGTCAGCCTCACCTTCGACCACGGTCAGACCGGATGTCTCCCGGACCGCTGCCTGCATGGCCTGGCGATAAAGCTTGCGATCGGCCTGCGCGCGCGGCCCGCGCACCGCCGGCCCCTTGCGGCGATTGAGCAGGCGGAACTGGATGCCAGCAGCGTCGGCGACGCGGCCCATCAAGCCGTCCAACGCGTCCACCTCGCGCACGAGGTGGCCTTTGCCGAGGCCTCCGATCGCTGGATTGCAGGACATGACGCCGATCGTCGCCTGCGCATGCGTTACCAGGGCCGTGCGCGCGCCGGCCCGCGCCGCAGCCGCGGCCGCCTCCGTGCCAGCATGGCCGCCGCCTACGACGACCACATCAAATCGCGTCTCAGTCATGAGCTTCTCTCTCTTCGCCGACGCCATAGCGGAAGCCGCCTCAGCCGTCAAAGCGTCGCACCGTTTCACGTGAAACACCCGGTCTCGCTACCTACTTCCCGATGCAGAATTCGCCGAAGATCACACCGAGCATCTCTTCCACGTCGGTTCGGCCCGTCACGCGCGCAAGACCTTCTGCCGCTTGCCGAAGCTGTTCCGCCACCAGTTCAGGCGCCATGGCACTTGAGATACCCAGCAATCCGTCGCGGGCCGCCATAACCCCGTGGCGCTGACGCTGCCGGGTCAGAAGCGCCGAAGGCCGCGGCTCGGCAAGGCCAAGCGCCTCCCCAACCGACTTGCGCAACTCGTCGAGACCGTCGCCCGTCCGGGCCGACACACCAAGGCCGGACGCCGGACAACCGCCGAGATCCGACTTCGTATGAACAACCAGGATAGGGGCACCCGTCGGCGGTTCTGGCAACGAGCCTTCGCCGTCATCGAGCAGAAGAACGAGATCCGCGGCGGCACCGCGTCGCCTGGCGCGACTGATACCCTCGCGCTCGACGATACTCTCCGTTTCCCGCAGGCCGGCCGTGTCGATCAGCGTGACAGCGTGGCCATCAAGAACCAATTGAACCTCGATCATGTCCCGCGTGGTCCCGGGCTCCGCCGTGACGATTGCGGCTTCACGTCGTGCGAGGGCATTCAGTAGGCTCGACTTCCCAACATTGGGCGCCCCGAGCAACACGACCTCGAAGCCCGCCCGAACACGCTCGCCCCAATGGCCATCATCAAGCAGGCGATCCATCTCCGTCGCCAACACCCCCGCCTCGGCGAGCGCGGTCGCCAGCACGGAAGCGGGCACATCGTCTTCATCGGAGAAGTCCAGCTCAGCCTCGATGAGCGCGCGAGCCCGCAAAAGGCGCATCCGCCACGACTCCAGACGCTCGGACAAACCGCCCTCCGCCAGCGCGAGTGCCTGGCGGCGCTGCATTTCCGTTTCGGCTGCGATCAGATCAGCAAGGCCCTCGACCTCCGTCAGATCCGCCTTGCCGTTTTCGAAGGCCCGCCGGGTGAATTCTCCCGCATCGGCCGGCCGAAAGTCCGGCAAAGCGCCAAGTGTCGACAGCACGGCAGCGATGACGGCGCGCCCGCCATGAATCTGTAACTCGGCAACATCCTCGCCAGTGAAGCTGGCTGGCGCCGCAAAGAACAGCACAACGCCGCGATCAATCGCCGTCCCATCGGAACTACGTAGCGCTCGGACGATCGCGCGGCGCGGCTCGGGAACATCCCCAAGCAATGTTTCGAGCCCGAATCGAACGGCCGGCCCGCTCAGGCGGATCACAGCGACACCGGCTGGCGGCGCGCCGCTCGAAAGTGCGAAGATCGTCTCTGCCGCCATCTGCGCTATGTTCCTTTTAGCTCCTGCGCAATCCGGCGCGCGGGCTCCGGGAGACCATCGACGCCATGTCCGACAATCGGCTCCGCCACGAGAAAAGCCCCTACCTGCTGCAGCACGCCGACAATCCTGTCGACTGGCGTCCCTGGGGTCCGGCGGCGCTCGATGAGGCGAAAGAGACTGACAAGCCCATTCTGCTCTCGATCGGCTACGCCGCTTGCCACTGGTGCCACGTCATGGCGCATGAGTCGTTCGAGCACACCGAGACCGCCGCGTTGATGAACGCTCTCTTCGTCAACATCAAGGTCGATCGCGAGCAACGGCCCGACATCGACCAGCTCTATATGGCAGCGCTGCATGCGCTGGGCGATCAGGGCGGCTGGCCGCTGACGATGTTTCTGACGCCTGATGGCAAGCCGATCTGGGGCGGCACCTATTTTCCGCGCGATGCGCGCTATGGCCGCCCCGGCTTCGCTGACGTGTTGCGGCAGATCGCGGCGCTTTATCGGAACGAGCGGACGCAGATCCTGGAACAGGCCGACAAGATCACAGCGCATATCGCTGCAGCGAGCCGGCCCACCGAGGCAGGCCAATTGGATGCAGCCCTGCTCGATCGAGCCACAGATGCAATCCTTGGCATCATGGATCCGGGCGCCGGCGGCACCCGCGGCGCTCCGAAATTCCCGAACGCCCCTGTCCTCGGATTTCTGGCTGGCCGCGCCGAGGGAACCAACCGGCCGGATCTCACCACGGTCGTCAGCGCCACGCTGCTCGGGCTCTGCAATGGCGGCATCTATGATCATGTCGGCGGCGGCCTGGCGCGCTACAGCACCGATGCGCGCTGGCTGGTGCCGCATTTCGAGAAGATGCTCTACGACAATGCGATGCTGATCGAACAGCTCGCCTTGGCGCTGCCACGCGCTGGCCGGGACGCGGATCTGTTTCGCAGCCGAATCGAAGAGACGATTGCGTGGATGCAGCGTGAACTGCAGCTTGCCGGCGGCGGCTTCGCGGCCGGTCTCGACGCCGATTCGGATGGCGAGGAAGGGCTCTTCTATGTTTGGCAGCGTGACGAGATCGAGCGCGTGCTGGGCAAGGAAGAGGCTGATTTTCTCTCGGCAATCTACGACATCACCGAGACCGGCAACTGGGAAGGGCGGACGATCCTCAATCGCCTCAGCCATCCCGAGCGACTGAGCGCTCAGGACGAGGCGAGATGCCGCCGGGTGCTCGATACGCTCCGCCGCCATCGCGAGACGAGGCCGCGACCTTCGCTTGACGACCAGGCACTGACGGACTGGAACGCGCTCGCGATCACGGGACTTGCGACGGCCGGCTTCCGCCTGCAGCGACCCGATTGGGTTGACCTTGCGAGGACGACCTATGCGGCGATCGTCGACGGCGCCACGGATGAAGGCCGCCTGCGGCATGTCGCCAGCGAGGGCCCCAACCGCGCCCGCGCCTTTGCGACCGATCTCGCCGGGCTGGCGAGGGCCGCGATTGCGTTGCATCAGGCAACTCGAGAGTCTCATTGGCTGGCGGAGGCCGGGCACTGGCTTGACGACCTCGATCGACATAATGGCGACGGCGCGGGCGGCTTTTATCTGGCGCCTGACGACGGCGATGTGTTGATCGTCCGCAAGCGCGATCGGCTCGACGAGGCGACGCCAAATGCCCATGGGATAGCCGCCGAGGCCCATGTCCGGCTCTGGGCGCTGACAGGCAATGACCATTACCGCGCGAAGGCGGATGCGATTCTCGCGGGCTCTGCGGCAACGATCCGAGGCAACGTCTTCGGAACGGCGAGCTTGCTCAGCGCGCTCGATCTCCGCCTGAATATCAGGTCACTGGTGGTGATCGTTCCGGAAGACGCCACCGCGGACGCGCTTCTGGATGCGCTGCGAGCGCATGGCGGGCGTCATCTGGTGGTCGATTGGCGGGCCGAAGGCGCGCCCTTGCCAGAAGGCCATCCGGCTTTCGGCAAGGGAACCGTCGGAGGAAAGCCGACGGCCTATCTCTGCCGCGAGGGCAGCTGTTCGCTGCCCGTGACCGATGCAGCGGCGCTCGCCGCGCTGCTGGAGCGCGGCGTCAGCGCTGATCAGGTATTCATCTGATCGAAGAAATCCGAATTGCCCTTGGTCTGGCGCAGCTTGTCGAGCAGGAACTCGATCGCGTCGACCGTGCCCATCGGCATGAGAATGCGGCGCAGCACATACATCTTCTTGAGGATGTCCGGCGGAACCAGCAGCTCTTCCTTGCGGGTGCCGGAGCGGGTGATGTCGATCGCCGGGAACACGCGCTTGTCGGCCACCTTGCGGTCGAGAATGATCTCGGAATTGCCGGTGCCCTTGAACTCCTCGAAGATGACTTCGTCCATGCGGCTGCCGGTATCGATCAGCGCCGTCGCGATGATGGTGAGCGAGCCGCCTTCCTCGATATTGCGCGCGGCACCGAAGAAGCGCTTCGGCCGCTGCAGTGCATTGGCGTCGACACCGCCGGTCAGCACCTTGCCGGATGACGGAACGACGGTGTTGTAGGCGCGACCGAGGCGGGTGATCGAATCGAGCAGGATGACGACGTCGCGGCCATGTTCGACGAGGCGCTTGGCCTTTTCGATGACCATTTCAGCGACTGCGACATGGCGAGTCGCCGGCTCGTCGAAGGTCGAGGAGATCACCTCGCCCTTCACCGAACGCTGCATGTCGGTGACTTCTTCCGGCCGCTCGTCGATCAGCAGCACGATCAGGTAGCATTCGGGATGATTGACCGCGATCGATGACGCGATGTTCTGCAGGAACACCGTCTTGCCGGTCCGCGGCGGCGCCGTGACAAGGGCGCGCTGGCCCTTGCCGAGCGGTGCGACGAGATCGATGATCCGCGGCGTCAGATCCTTGGAGGTCGGGACCTCCAGCTCCATCTTGAAGCGCTCATTCGGGTAGAGCGGCGTCAGATTGTCGAAATGGACCTTGTGGCGCGCCTTGTCCGGGTCCTCGAAATTGATCGTCGAGACCTTCAGCAGCGCGAAATAGCGTTCGCCGTCCTTCGGGCTGCGGATATAGCCCTCGACCGTATCGCCGGTGCGGAGCGAAAAGCGCCGGATCTGCGATGGCGACACATAGATGTCGTCCGGACCGGCGAGATAGTTGGCGTCCGGGGAGCGGAGGAAGCCGAAGCCATCCTGCAACACTTCCACGACGCCCTGGCCGACGATCTCGACATCGTTGCCGGCCAGCTGCTTGAGGATCGCGAACATCAGTTCCTGCTTGCGCAGGGTGCTCGCATTCTCGACCTCGAGTTCCTCGGCGAAGGCAAGAAGCTCCGTCGGGGATTTGGACTTGAGGTCCTGAAGTTTCATTTCACGCATGAGTTTTGCGAATCTCGCTTGGATTCAAGAAAAAGCGTTCATCGAGGGGATGCGCAGAACTTGAGCTGGGCGGAGCCGCAAAGGGCTGCCCGCGTGGCGCGTTGTTCGGCCCTAGGCAAGGCCAACCGCACCCGTCTGCTTCGACAAGATTGGCGCACCATAGTCGCTCGAACGCCGCTGAGCAAGCGCCACGCTGAAATCTGCGATGGCGTTCAGAACGGCTTGACGACGACGAGGATCACGATCGCGATCATCAGCACCGTCGGCACCTCGTTCGCCAGCCGATAACCACGCTCCGAAACGGTGTTCCGATCCTCGGCGAAGGCGCGCCTTCTGGCTGCAAGCCACATGTGGAAACCGCTCATCACGATGACAAGGGCGAATTTCGCCATGAACCAGCCCTGCCGTTCCCAGCCGCCCATCATCGCGATGGTGAGACCCGTCACCCAGGTCACGATCATCGCCGGGTTCATGATGATGCGCAGGAGCTTCTGCTCCATCACCTTGAACGTCTCGGACTGCGGCGAGCCCCTGGGCGTCGCGGCGTGGTACACGAACAGGCGCGGCAGATAGAAGATTCCCGCCATCCAGCTGATCACCGCAATGACGTGCAGCGCCTTGATCCAGTCATAAGCGGCCATGGCCCTGCTCCCTCGCTCAGCCGCGGACACGGCGGATCAGTTGCTCGACATGAGCGATCGGCGTCTCGGGCACGATCCCGTGACCGAGATTGAAGATGAACGGCGCGCCATCCATCGCAGCAAGGATGTCGTCGACAGCAGCATCCAGCACGGCACCGCCGGCGACCAGCAGCATCGGATCGAGATTGCCCTGCAGCGCTGTAAGGCCGCGAAGCTCTGCCCTGACCGCATCGAGCGAGACCGTCCAGTCGACGCCGACAGCATCGACGCCTGTTTCACCGACAAAATCGCGGATGGCGCGATCGGCGCCTTTCGGGAAACCGATCACTTTCGCGCCCGGCACGCGCTCGCGCACGCCTTCGACGATGCGGCCGATCGGCTCGATCGTCCAGCGGCAGAAGCCTTCCGGCGACAGAACGCCGGACCAGCTGTCGAAGATCTGGACCGCGTCGGCGCCAGCTTCCAGCTGGGCCGCAAGATAATCGATCGAGGCGACGACGATATGGTCGATGAGAGCCGCGAACACCTCCGGCTGGCGCGCCGCGAGGAGACGAGCCGGCGCCTGATCCTTGGTGCCGCGTCCGGCGATCATATAGGTCGCGACCGTGAATGGCGCGCCGCAGAAGCCGATCAGCGCCGTCTCTCGTCCGAGCTTGGCCCTGACGCGCGATACGGTCTCCAGCACAGGCGCGAGGCGTTCGGAAGCCCCTTCGCTAGTCAAGGCGGCGATACCCTCGGCATCGATCGGATCGAGCCTTGGCCCTTCGCCCTGTTCGAACCAGAGATCCCTCCCGAGCGCCTTGGGAATGACCAGGATGTCCGAGAACAATATGGCGGCATCGACACCGAAGCGCTGGACCGGCTGCAAGGTCACGGCTGCAGCGAGCTTCGGGTTGAAGCAGAGATCAAGGAAGCTGCCAGCCTCGGCGCGTGCCGCCAGATATTCGGGCAGGTATCGGCCGGCTTGCCGCATCAGCCAGATCGGCGGCGGTGCGACGGCTTCGCCGCCGAGAACGCGCAGGAGCTTCGAGGTCGTTCCGTCCGGTGGCGACAGGCTGTCCACTGTGACCTCTCTTAATCAAAAGGAAGACTCTAGATTCTGGATTCTTCTTCTTCTTGGCGGGGGATTAGCGTCATTCAGCGCTGTCCACAATCGCAGAGCTCTGCGGCATACGAGCCGGCGACCGCGAAGCCGGTTCTGGGGACATGTGGAGAAGCCGATCCCCCCACAAGCCTATCAGGTTGAATCGCCACAGGACTTTCATGATCGTTAAAATTGGAACGATTGACGCCAGCCTGTTAACGAAGCGTTAGGAATTGAGGCGCTGTCGCCGCAATTCCCGATTCCAGACATCGCGGGATAATCTGTCCCCAGCCTCAGCCCCTGTTGATCGTTTTGAGTGCTTCGGGGAGAGTCTGGCGGGCGACCGCCGGTGCCGGGTCTTTGTCCGCATCTCGTCCACAGCCTTGGGGACAAAAGTGTGAAGAGCGAGCCGCGACATCTGCATCTCCATCTCATCTCCGATGCGACTGGCGAGACGCTGATCACGGTTGCGCGCGCCGCATACGCCCAATATCCGAGCGTTTCCGTCATCGAGCATCTCCATGCCATGACGCGTTCGCCGAAGCAGGTCGAGCGGATACTGGACGATATCGAACGCGAGCCGGGCATCGTCCTGTTCACGCTGGTCGACCGTAGCATCGCCGATCCGCTCGAGGATGGCTGTCGGCTCATTGCCGTGCCCTGCTTCTCGGTGCTCGATCCTGTGCTGCAGGTGTTCCAGTCCTATCTCGGCGCCTCGCGCGAAGGCCGGGCCGGCGCGCAGCATGCGCTCGACGGCGATTATTTCCGCCGCATCGAGGCGCTCACATTCGCGATGATGCATGACGATGGCCAGTTGCCGGAGGAACTCGACCTCGCCGAGATCGTCATCATCGGCGTCAGCCGGACATCCAAGACGCCGACCAGCATCTATCTGGCCAATCGTGGCGTCCGCACGGCCAACATCCCGATCGTGCCCGGCGTTTCGCTGCCAGCCGAGCTCGAACAGGTGACGCGGCCCCTGATCGTTGGCCTGGTGGCGACGCCGGACCGGATCGTGCAGATGCGGGAAAATCGCGTGCTGGCGTTCGCCTCGCTCGGCAATGACGACCCCTATCTCGACCGCGCCGCTGTCGCGGCCGAAATCGCTTCGACGCGGCGCATCTGCGCCCGCAAGGGCTGGCCGGTAATCGACGTTACCCGCCGCTCGATCGAGGAGACCGCGACCGCGATCCTGGCGCTGCATCGGAGTGGCGAACACGGGCGGCGCGAATGATGCGGATCATCCTGGCCTCGACCAGCCATGCGCGGCGCCAGATGCTGGCGCATGCCGGGCTCGATTTCGAAAGCATCGGCGCTCCGGTCGACGAGCGTGCGCTGGAGGCCCCGCTGATCGCGGGTGGGGCAAGCCCATCCGACATCGCGCTGGCGCTCGCCGAAGCCAAGGCCCGCGCCGTGCTTGCGCTCCGGCCGGACGCGCTGGTCATCGGCGCCGACCAGGTGCTCGACCTTGATGACGAGCGGCTGGTGAAACCGGGCAACCGTCATGGCGCGGCGCTGCAGATCGCGCGTCTCGCCGGGCGGACGCATATCCTCCGCACGGCTGTGACGATCGCGCGGGACGGCCACATCGCCTGGCGACATCTCGATAGCGCGACGCTCAGCATGCGCCCGCTCTCGGCCGAGGCGATCGAGCACTATCTCGACGCTGCCGGCGACGGCATTTTCGGCTCGGTCGGCGCCTATCATTTCGAAGAGCGCGGAATTCGGCTGTTCTCGGCAGTCGAAGGTGATTATTTCAGCATTCTCGGCCTGCCGCTGCTGCCGCTCCTCGCAGCGCTGCGTGAGGCAGGCGCCATCGACCGGGACGAAGATCCAGCATGAGCGCATCGAAAATCCCGACCGCCGCCGTTCTGGGCTGGCCGGTCAAGCATTCCCGTTCGCCGCTCATCCACCGGCATTGGCTCGCGCGCTATGGCATCGAGGGCGATTATGTCCGCCACGCCGTTGCGCCTGAAGAAATCAGCGACTTCCTCTCAAGCTTCGCCACTGGCCCCTTTATCGGCGCCAATGTCACGGTCCCGCACAAGGAAGCCGCCTTCGCTGCTGTTGCGAAAGCCGATGGCGTCGCGACTGCGCTCGGCGCCGTCAACACGCTTTGGCTGGAGAAGGGCGAACTCATCGGCGGCAACACGGACGCACTCGGCTTCCTCGCCAATCTCGATCAGCATGTCCCGAACTTCGGCGCGCGGGGCGGTCCGGCGATCGTGCTCGGTGCCGGCGGCGCCGCGCGGGCCGTAATCCATGCCCTGAAGGCCCGCGGCTTCGCGCCTGTATATGTCGTCAATCGCAGCCGGGACCGTGCCGAGGCCATGGTCGAACGTTTTGGCGCGCCGGTGATCGCGGCCGGCTGGCAGGACGTGCCGGGCCTGCTCAAGGATGCAGCTCTCCTGGTCAACACCACGTCGCTCGGCATGGAGGGCCAGCCGCCGCTGGAGATCGACCTCGCACCGGCACCGGACACCATGCTGGTGACCGATATCGTCTATGCACCGCTTGAAACGCCGCTCCTGAAGGCGGCGCGGGGCCGCGGGCTTGCGACCGTCGATGGGCTCGGCATGTTGCTTCATCAGGCGGCACCCGGCTTCGAGCACTGGTTCGGCGTCCGGCCCGAAGTGACGGACGAGCTCCGCCGCATCATCCTTTCGGATATGGGCGTCACCGCGTGATCACGCTCGGGCTGACCGGCTCGATCGGCATGGGCAAGTCGACGACGGCGGCGATGTTCGCGGCACGCGGTGGTGCTGTCTACAATGCCGACATGGCTGTTCACGCGCTCTATAGGCCTGGCGGCGCCGCGGTCGGGCCCGTGGGCGCGCTGTTCCCGGACGCGCTGAAGGATGGCGCCATCGACCGGGGCGTGCTCGGCACTCTGGTTCAGAACGATCCGGCACGGCTCGCAGCGCTCGAGGCGGTGGTCCATCCGCTGGTGCGGGCCGAGGAACGGAGATTTCGACAAGCGGCGCAAACGGCCGGATGCCTTGTCGCGGTGCTCGACATCCCGCTCCTGCTCGAAACACAGGGCGAAAACCGCGTCGATGCCGTCGTCGTCGTATCGGCGCCGGGCGCCATTCAGCGTGAGCGTGTTCTGGCCCGGCCGGGCATGACGGAAGCGCGCTTTGTGGCAATCCTTACGCGGCAGATGCCGGATGAAGAGAAACGTCGCCGCGCGCATTTCATCGTCCCGACAGGCGAAGGGCTCGCCCGGGCGGATCGCGCAGTCGCCGATATCCTGCGGGCGCTCGCGCCCGTCGCTGCCGCACGAGGATATGACGCGGCATGATGGCGCCTTCTCTACGGTTCCGAGATCAGTCCGTTCGGCTCGCCTTGAGCGAGCCTGTTGGGTATGATCGGGTCAAGCGAGGATTGAACTGAACCGATGCGCGAAATCGTCTTCGATACTGAAACCACCGGCCTCGATCCCTTGAAGGGCGACCGTCTGGTCGAAATCGGCTGTATCGAGCTCTATAACCACCTGCCGACTGGCCGCCATTATCACGTCTACATCAACCCCGAACGGTCGATGCCGGACGAGGCGTTTCGTGTGCATGGCCTTTCGGCGGAATTTCTGGCCGACAAGCCGGTCTTCGCATCCGTGGCCGAGGAGTTCGCCACCTTTATCGGCGACGCCCCGCTGATCGCGCATAACGCGACTTTCGATATCGGCTTCATCAATGCGGAGTTTGGCCGGCTCGGCATGCCGGCTGTCGTATCGGCGCGCGTCATCGATACGCTGATGCTGGCACGCAAGAAGCATCCGAACGGGCCGAACTCGCTCGACGCGCTCTGCGCGCGCTATGGCGTGGACACGTCGAAACGCACGCTGCATGGCGGTCTGCTCGACGCGCAGCTCCTGGCCGATGTCTATCTGGAATTGATCGGCGGGCGCCAGCCGGGTCTGATCCTCGTTACGGAGCAGGAGGTCGCCGCAGCGGCAACCGTTGCGGCAGCCGGCGGTGTGCGGCCGATCCTCGTGCGCCCGGCCCCGCTGCCCTCGCGGCTCACGGAAGCGGATCGCGCCGCGCATGCCGCATTGGTCGGCAAGCTCAGCGGCGCGATCTGGACGTCTTATCTCGAACCGGCGGAAAGCCCGCCGGCCTGAGGCATCAGCTCGGGCGGCCGGTCGGCTGGTTCTGCGAGAATTCCATCAGGCGCTGGCGATAGAGCGCCGTGAAATCCACCGGATCGATCAGGAGCGGCGGGAAGCCGCCATTGCGCGTCATGTCGGCGAGGATCTGCCGCGCGAACGGGAACAGCAGCCGCGGGCACTCGATCATCAGGAGCGGCGCCAGGTTTTCCTTCGGCACATTGGCGATGCGGAAGATGCCGGCATAGAGCAGTTCGGCCACGAACAGCACCTGGTCGCCGTCGGTCGCCTTGCCCTCGAGGCGCAGCTCGACTTCGAAATCCTCCGCATCGAGCGGATTGGCCGAAACATTGATGCCGATATTGATCGAAGGGGCCGTCCGGCGCGGACCGAGCGAGCGCGGCGCTTCCGGATTCTCGAACGACTGGTCCTTCACATATTGCGTCAGGACGGAAAGATTCGGCTGGCCCTGATTCGGGTCGCCCTCGGTGCTGTCTGCCATGAACTGGCGCTCCCTCGACGTAAGATCGGCCGCTCCGGCCGCATCCTTCTGGCGTGGCTCGCTAACACTTCCGCCCCCGTGATACAAGCTTGCAAGGCCGGCCTTTCGCCGGCTGCCGCGGCCAGCCCTTGACAGCATCGGTCCTGATCTGCCTTCAACGGGAACATGCACTTGGATCGACGCTCCCAGATACCAGATAAAAGGGAGCATCGGCTCAAAGGGACCGGCCTCGCGGCCTGAGAGGATTAGGACGCCTTCGGCATGAACGGCTTCGTTGACATCTACACGCTGATCTTCCTCGTGCTCGCGGTGGTGATCTTCTGGAAATTGCGCGGCGTGCTCGGCCAGCGAACGGGCAGCGAACGGCCGCCTTTCGATCCGTTCACCCGCAAGAGCGCCAATGACGCCAAAGGCAAGCCGCTCGATGCGCGCCCTGTCGAGGTCGGGCCCGGCGAAAAGGTCATTCCGCTGCCGCGTCGCGGCGATGGCAGCGAAACGGCCTCCGTGACGGCCGATGTCGCTGCGGACCGCATCGCCGCCTATGCGCCCGCCGGTTCGCCGCTGGCGACTGGCCTTGCCGCGGTGATGGCGGCCGACCGCAGCTTCGACCCGAAACAGTTCCTCGATGGCGCCCGCACCGCCTATGAGATGATCGTCACGGCTTTTGCCGAGGGCGATCGCAAGGCGCTGAAGCCCCTGCTCGGCCGCGAGGTCTATGACGGCTTTGCCGGCGCGATCACCGAGCGGGAACAGCGCGGCGAGACCGTCGAGTTCAATTTCGTCGGCATCGACAAGGCCGAATTGCTCGACGCGGCCATGAAGGGCAAATCGGCGCAGGTGACGGCGCGTTTTGTTTCCAAGCTCGTCTCGGCGACGCGTAACAAGGCTGGCGATGTCGTCGACGGCGATCCGGTCGTGGTTGCCGACGTGACTGATATCTGGACCTTCGCGCGCGACACATCGTCTCGCGATCCCAACTGGCTGCTCGTCGCCACCGAAACAGTCGAATAGCGGAGCCGGACCGTGTCCGCGGGGGAAGTGGGTCCGCTTGCGCCCGTCGGCTTCGATGCGCTCGCCGGTTGGGCTGACGATGATCACGCCAGCGCCTTTCGCGCTTTTCGTCTTTCGGCCGAACGCATCGCCGAGCAGCCTCCGAAGACCCGTGCGCTCGGCGTCGATGGCGAGGCGCTCGCGACCGCCGCGCACGCTGCGCTGGCGCTGCCGCACGAGCCGGATGCCGCTGCGGCGCGCGCGTTTTTCGAGATGCATTTCGTGCCGCATGAGGGCGTGGCCGGAGAGGGGTTCTTCACCGGCTATTACGAGCCGGAGGCAGAGGCGGCACGAACGGCGGATGATCGTTTCAAGACGCCGCTGCTGAGGCCGCCGGAAGAACTCTTTGAGGTCGACGAAGTGGCGCCACCTCTGGAGCTTCCGGGCGGCATGCGCTTCGCCCGCCGGACAGCCACCGGTTTCGAGCCCTTCTTCGATCGCGGCGCGATCATGGCTGGCGCTCTCGACGGACGTGGGCTGGAAATCGCTTTTCTCGCCGATCCGGTCGACGCCTATTTCATTCATGTCCAGGGCGCGGCGCGGCTGCGCATGCAGGATGGCAGCCTGCTGCGCGTCACCTATGCGGCAAAATCGGGCCACGACTATCGCTCGATCGGCCGTGAGCTGATCGACCGCGGCGCGCTGCAGCGCGGCAGCGTGACGATGCAGTCGATCCGCGCCTGGCTGGCCGAACATCAGGATGAAGCGGCCGGCGTGATGGCGTCGAACCCGTCCTACATCTTCTTTCGCGAGGCGCCGGTCAACGACCCGGCGCTCGGACCGATCGCCGCCGCGAAGGTGCCGCTCACGCCGGGCCGCAGCCTCGCCGTCGACCGCACGCTGCACACCTTCCACGTCCCTATCTGGATCGAGACCAGCGTGCCGGCAGCCGAGGGCGCCGTGCCCTTCCGCCGGCTGCTTGTGGCGCAGGACACCGGCTCGGCCATTCTCGGCCCGGCGCGCGGCGACATCTTCTTCGGCTCCGGCGATGCCGCCGGAGAAACCGCTGGCCGGATGCAGGCGAAGGGCCGCTTCGTCACGCTCGTGCCCCGGTCGCCGCGATGAGCCGGCGGCGACGCGGCCTGTCGTCGGAAGAGCGCACACTCTGGGCCAACGTGGCACGCACGGCCGTGCCGCTTCGGGCGGCCGAGGCGATCGCACCCGAGCCCGCGCCGCCTGAACCGCCCGTGGAGGAAATGCTGGCAGCCCTGCCGCCGCCGGAAAAGATGATCGCCGCCGCGCTGCAAAAGCCGAAGACGCTGCCGCTGGCGCCGCTCGAGCGGCGGACGCTCAATCGCGTCGCGCGCGGCATTCAGGGGATCGACGGCCGTATCGATCTGCACGGCTTGACCCAGAACGACGCCCATCATCGTCTCCGCGCCTTTCTGGTCGGCGCACAGGCGCGGGGCGCCAAGCTGGTGCTCGTCATCACGGGCAAGGGGCGCACCGGCGACGTGACGCATGCCGCGCATTTCGGCGAGATGGAACGCGGCGTGCTCCGGCGGCGCGTACCGCAATGGCTGGCCGAGCCGGGCCTTCGCGACATTGTCATCGGCTTCGAGGAGGCGCATCGCACCCATGGCGGCGGCGGCGCGCTCTATGTCCGCATCCGCCGCCGGCGCGAGAGCTGATGACACCGTTCGGGCTGCGGCTGCGCGAGATGCGCGCGGAGCGGGGCGTCTCGCTGAAGGACATGGCCGAGGCGATCGGCGTGTCCAGCGCCTATCTCTCGGCGCTCGAACATGGCCGGCGCGGCCGACCGACCTGGCTGATGATCCAGCGCATCATCGCCTATTTCAACGTGATCTGGGATGACGCCGAGGAATTGCAGCGCCTCGCGGCACGCTCGCATCCAAAGGTCACGATCGAAACGGCGGGCCTTGCCGCCGAGGCGACCGAACTCGCCAATCTGCTGGCCGACGAGATCGCCGATCTGTCGCCGGAAGCCCTTCGGACGCTGAAGGCTGTCATTCTCGCGGCGACGCGGCGGAAGCCCTGAGGCGCGTCAGAGCAGGGCGCGGAGTTGCTCGATGCGGTCATTGACCAGCCAGCCATAATAGTTCTCTTCCGGCCAGGCCTTCTTGTTGCGCTTGCGTGCGGCGGCGAGCGATCTGGCGCGCACCTTGACGTCGCCGACATTGTAAAGCGTCGCGGTGACGCCGGGATTGTCCGAGATGTCGACGCCTGCGGTATCGCGATAGACATCGATCGACAGGCGGATGATCGCGGCCATGTAGTCGAGCGAGGAGTCGGGATCCATGATCGCCTGGTAGACCGCCGGCGCCTGGTCGGCCGTGAGCTCGGGCAGCCGGCTCTTCTGGTGCACGATATCGGTGACCATCAGGGCGGTCAGCGGATTGATCTGGCCGAGGCCGAAGGTCTGGCCGGCGAACAGCGGCTGGAAGAACACCTTCGAGAAGCGGTCGCGCGGATAGCTGACGTCGTCGACCTTCTTGCCGCGGAAGCTCGCATTCCAAACGCCTTCGCGGCAGGTCCACAGGTCATAATTGCTCTTGAAGCCGTCGCAGTCCTTGAATTCGGGCCGGGCCAGGAAGGTGTCGATCGGTTCGCCCTGATAGCCGAATACCAGTTCCTTGGTGCCGAGATAGGCCAGCGCCTTGACGTAATAGGCCTGGGCATTGTCGATCACGCCGACATTGTAGGTGTGCTCGCCGACGATCGCGCCGATCATGTGGATCGGGTCGATGCCATAACGGGCCGCCGATTTCTTGATCGCGCGGATGAGCCCGGGATCGCGCTTCAGCAGATTATAGATGCGCTGATACTTGCCCTCGAAGCTCTCCTTGGTCTCGCCGGTGCGCTTGATCGAGCTCATGTCGATCGGCGGCTGCGTCTTCGAGCGATTGCCGGGCGGAACGTCGACTGCGGCCTGCGCCGGCAGAACGAAGGCAAGGACGAGGAGAGCCGAAAGGGCTCCACTGAGGCGCGACATCGGGACGATCCGCCGTTCGGGACCAGAAACTGCGTGGCCGGGACCGCGGACGGCTGGCCGTGCGGCAGGGGCGGCTTATAACATCCAAACGGGCGCCGGCAACAGACCGGCGCCCGCCACGATGCCGTGAGCGCTAGAGAATGTAGCGCGACAGGTCGGTGTTGCGCGCAAGGTCGCCGATATGCGCCTCGATATAAGCCGCATCGACCGTCACGGTGTCGCCGCTGCGATCGGGCGCTGCAAACGAGATGTCATCGAGGATGCGCTCCATGACCGTCTGCAGGCGCCGGGCGCCGATATTCTCGATCGCCGAATTGATCTCGACGGCGATGCGGGCGATGGCGTCGATGGCATCGTCGGTGATCGCGAGCGTCAGGCCCTCGGTCGCCATCAGCGCGATATACTGCTTGATGAGACTGGCCTCGGTTTCGGTCAGGATGCGGCGGAAATCCTCTTCCTTCAGCGCCGAAAGCTCGACGCGGATCGGCAGGCGGCCCTGCAGCTCCGGCAGCAGGTCCGAAGGCTTGGCGATGTGGAAGGCGCCCGACGCGATGAACAGGATGTGATCGGTCTTCACCGGCCCATATTTCGTGGCAACGGTCGTGCCCTCGATCAGCGGCAGCAGGTCGCGCTGCACGCCCTCGCGGGAAACGTCGCCAGCCCGGCCCTCGCGGGCGCAGATCTTGTCGATCTCGTCGAGGAATACGATGCCGTCATTCTCGACGATCGCGATGGCCTCGGCGGTGATCGCGTCGCTGTCGAGCAGCTTGTCTGATTCCTCGTCGATCAGGAGCTTGTAGGAATCCTTGACCGTGACGCGGCGCGTCTTGGTCTTGCCGCCGCCGAAGGCCTTGCCGAGCATGTCGCCGATATTCATGACGCCGATCGAGGCGCCCGGCATGCCCGGAACGTCGAATTGCGGCATGCCGCCCTGGTCGCGCAGCTCGATCTCGATCTCCTTGTCGTCGAGTTCGTTGGCGCGCAGCTTCTTGCGGAAGCTCTCGCGCGTCGCCGGGCTGGAGCTCTCGCCGACCAGCGCCGTCAGCACGCGCTCCTCGGCGGAAAGATGGGCCTTCGCCTCGACATCCTTGCGGCGCGTCTCGCGGGTCAGCGCGATGCCGATCTCGACGAGGTCGCGTATGATCTGCTCGACGTCGCGGCCGACATAGCCGACCTCGGTGAACTTGGTCGCCTCGACCTTGAGGAACGGCGCATTGGCGAGCTTGGCGAGGCGGCGCGAGATCTCGGTCTTGCCGACGCCGGTCGGCCCGATCATCAGGATGTTCTTCGGCAGCACTTCCTCGCGCATCGGCCCGGTGAGCTGCTGCCGGCGCCAGCGATTGCGCAGGGCGATGGCGACCGCGCGCTTCGCGTCCTGCTGGCCGATAATGTAGCGGTCGAGCTCGGAGACGATCTCGCGGGGGGAGAAATTGGTCATGTCGGTCTCGTCTGGTTCCCGGAATCCCGCCCCATAATGAGCGCGGGACCGTAAATCGTGGTTCGTTGGTCGAGCACGCGGAACCCGGCCTTTGCATAGGCCCGGACCGCCCTTTGATTGGCGGGGTCCGGATCGGTGATGATGCGCGGCACGCCTTCCGCGAAGCGCCGCCGCGCGAATGCCTCGACCAGTCCCGGCCCGTGGCCAATACCGACGAGGTCTGCCTCGCCGATGAACTGGTCGATGCCGAGCGTACTTTGGGGCTGGTCCTGATAGGGATGATCCGCCTCCGCATGCGGATCATAGGACTGGAGATAGCCGGCCTCGCGGCCGTCGATCAGGATGAGGTAAGGACGGACAGCCGGATCGTTGATGTGGGCCGCGATCTTTTCGGTCGCGAGATCCGCCGCGTCCCACCAGGCCGCAACATACGGCGCTGACAGCCAAGCGTGGATCCGGCCGAGGTCGCGTTGCGCCAGCGGCCGGAACCCGTAGCGTTGGCTGGGGTCAGGCGGCATCGAGCTGTTCGAGCGTCACATGCGTATTGGTGTAGACGCAGATATCGGCGGCGATCGCCATCGCCTTGCGGGCGATCTGCTCGGCGCTCTGTTCGGTGTCGATCAGCGCGCGGGCCGCCGCGAGTGCATAGTTGCCGCCGGAGCCGATGCCCATGACCCCGCCCTCGGGCTCGAGAACGTCGCCTGTGCCGGTCAGTACCAGCGAGGTCGTGCGGTCGGCGACCAGCATCATCGCCTCGAGACGGCGCAGATAGCGGTCGGTGCGCCAGTCCTTGGCGAGCTCGACGCAGGCGCGCGTGAGCTGCCCCGGATATTGCTCGAGCTTGGCCTCGAGCCGCTCGAACAGCGTGAAGGCGTCGGCCGTCGAGCCGGCGAAACCGGCAATGACGCCGCCCTTGCCGAGCGGGCGCACCTTCTTGGCATTGTGCTTGATGACGGTCTGGCCGAGCGACACCTGGCCGTCGCCGGCGATCACCACCTTGCCGCCCTTGCGGACGGTGATGATCGTGGTTCCATGCCAGGCGGCATAGGGATCGTGCTCTTGCGAATGGGACATCGGAGGCTTTCGTGGCGGATCGCCTTGGTCCGTTTTGGCCCCGCGGCGATCCCTGTTGAAACGAGGCTCTTATGTAGGCCCGCCTTTTGAAGATGCAAAGGAGGGCGCCGGACGTCGATCGTCTCGGATCGCCAAGCCGGTGGCGTTCACGCGCGACGCCTGCTAAAAGCGCGCCGATCCTCGATTTTCCGGGGAAGTGAGAAGGAAGCCCTGCCGATGCGCAGCGCCACGATCGAGCGCAAGACGAAGGAAACCGAGATCAATGTGACGATCGACCTCGACGGCACCGGCCGTGGAGCGATCGCGACCGGAATCGGCTTCTTCGATCATATGCTCGACCAGCTCGCGCGCCATGGTCTGTTCGACCTCGACATCGCGGCCAGGGGCGACCTGCATATCGACCAGCATCACACCGTCGAGGATGTCGGCATCGCGCTCGGCCTTGCCTTCCGCAAGGCGCTGGGCGAAATGCGCGGCATCACGCGCTATGCCGATATGCATCTGGCGATGGACGAAGCGCTGACGCGCTGCGCCGTCGATGTGTCCGGCCGCCCCTATCTCGTCTGGAAGGTGGGCTTCACGCGTCCGAAGGTTGGCGATTTCGACACCGAGCTGTTCCGCGAGTTCTTCCAGGCCTTCGCGCAGAATGCGGCCATCACGCTGCATATCGAGAATCTCTACGGCGAGAACAACCACCACATCGCGGAAACCTGCTTCAAGGCATTGGCGCGGACATTGCGCGCGGCCGTCGCCATCGACGCCCGCCAGGATGGCCGTGTCCCTTCCACCAAGGGCAAGCTGGGCGATTGAGGCGATCATGAGAGATTACATTGTCCTCGCGCCGCCGCTTCCCGCCAGGGACGGTGCGCCCGAGGCGCTCCGCCTCGTCTTCGTCAAGGACGGCTTCTGCTGGCCGGGGCTGCTGATCACGCTGCCCTGGCTGCTTTATCGCCGCCTGTTCGTGGAAGCTGCGCTCTATGTCCTCGTTGTCGCCGGGCTCGCCTTTCTCGGCGAACGGTTCGGCGCGCCGGCAACCTTCCTGACGGCCGCGCTGCCTGTGGCGTTTGGCGTTCTTGGCAATGACCTCCGCCGCTTCGCGCTCCGCCGTCGTGGCTTTCTGCCGCGCGGGGTCGCCAGCGGCGCCAATATCGAGGAGGCCGAGATCCGCTACTTCCTCGGCCTGCCAGCGGCAGACAGCGTGCCGCTTCCTCCGCGCATTCCGCCGTCTCACCCGGCCACGATGCCAGGCCAAGCGCCGGGATCGGTGATCGGCCTGTTCCCGCAAGCGGAGGGCGCGCGATGACCATTGCCATCATCGACTATGGCGCCGGCAACCTGCACTCGGTCGGCAAGGCGCTGGAACTTGCGGTCGCCCGCAAGGGCTCCGGCGGCTCCGTCGTCGTGACGTCCGATCCGGATGTGGTTGCCACCGCAGATCACGTCGTGCTGCCCGGCGATGGCGCCTTTGCCGATTGCCGCGCCCAGCTCGACGCTGTCGACGGCATGATCGAGGCGGTCATCGAGACCATCGATCGGCGCGGGCGGCCGTTTCTCGGCATCTGTGTCGGCATGCAGCTCCTGGCGACGCGCGGCGTCGAATATGGCGTCTCGCAAGGCCTCGACCGCATTCCCGGCGAGGTTCGCCCGGTCCAGCCGGGTGATCCGGCGCTGAAGGTGCCGCATATGGGCTGGAACACGCTCGATGCGTCGGCAGGATCGCACCCGCTTCTCGCCGGCATCCCCACCGGACCGGAGGGCTGGCACGCCTATTTCCTGCATGGCTACCAGCTCTATCCGGACGATCCAGCCGATGTGATCGCGACCGCCGATTATGGCGGCCCCGTCACGGCGATCGTCGCGACCGGCACGATCGCCGGCACGCAGTTCCACCCCGAGAAGAGCCAGAAGCTCGGTCTCGCCCTCCTCGCCAACTTCCTGGACTGGCGCCCCTGATGATCCTTTTTCCCGCCATCGACCTGAAGGACGGCGCCTGCGTCCGTCTGAAGCGCGGCGCCATGGACGAGGCGACGGTGTTCAACACCGATCCTGCCGCCCAGGCGAAGCAGTTCGAGGATCAAGGCTTCGAATATCTCCATGTCGTCGATCTGAACGGCGCCTTTGCCGGCAGAGCGGTGAACGGCGCTGCTGTCGAGGCGATCCTCGGCGCGGTGACGATGCCCGTGCAGCTCGGCGGCGGCATCCGCGACCGGGCCGGCGTCGAAACCTGGCTCGACAAGGGTATCGCCCGCGTCATTCTCGGCACGATCGCGGTGCGCGATCCTGATCTCGTCCGCGAGGCGTGCCGCGCCCATCCCGGCAAGATCGCGGTCGGCATCGACGCGCGCGGCGGCCGCGTCGCGGTCGAGGGCTGGGCCGAGACGTCCGAACTCACCATGATCGAGCTTGCCCGCCGCTTCGAGGATGCCGGCGTCGCCGCCATCATCTTCACCGATATCGACCGCGACGGCGTGCTCGAAGGGCTCAACATCACCTCGACGCTGGCGCTGGCCCGCGCTGTCGGCATCCCGGTCATCGCCTCGGGCGGTCTCGCCTCGATCGCCGATATAAGCCGCCTGCTCGAGCCGGATTGCCGCATCCTGGAAGGCGCCATCTCCGGCCGCGCGCTCTATGACGGGCGGCTCGATCCCGCCGAGGCGCTGAAGCTCATCCGCGACGCGCGGAGGCTCGACAACTGATGCTCAAGACCCGCGTCATCCCCTGCCTCGACGTCAAGGACGGCCGCGTCGTCAAGGGCGTGCAGTTCATCGACCTGATCGACGCCGGCGACCCCGTCGAGGCCGCCAAGGCCTATGACGCCGCCGGTGCCGACGAACTCTGCTTCCTCGACATCACGGCGACGCACGAAAATCGCGGCACGATCCTCGATGTCGTCGCGCGCACCGCCGAGGCCTGCTTCATGCCGGTGACGGTCGGTGGCGGTGTGCGCACCGTCGAGGACATCCGCGCTCTGATGCTGGCCGGCGCCGACAAGGTGGCGATCAACAGCGCCGCCGTCTTCGATCGGACGATCGTCGCCCGGGCGGCGGAGAAGTTCGGCGCGCAGGCGATCGTCGTCTCCATCGACGCCAAGCAGACGCGCCGGCGCGGCGTCGGCGGCGACAATGAGGACCGCTGGGAGATCTTCACCCATGGCGGCCGCAAGCCGACCGGCATCGACGCCGTTGAATATGCCAAAGAGGTCGCGAAGCTCGGCGCCGGCGAAATCCTGCTCACCTCGATGGACCGCGATGGCACCCGCGACGGCTTCGATCTCGCGCTGACCCGCACCATTGCCGATATGGTCTCCGTGCCGGTCGTTGCGTCCGGCGGCGTCGGCAATCTCGATCATCTCGTCGACGGCGTGCGGATCGGCCGTGCCAGCGCCGTCCTCGCCGCGTCGATCTTCCATTTCGGGACCTTCACGCTGCAGCAGGCGAAGCACCATATGGCGGCGGCCGGCATTCCGGTCCGGCTCGACGGCTGAGGAGGCAAGCTTGTCCGATTTCACGCTCCCCGATCTCGTCGCCATCGTGCATGCCCGCGCGACCTCCGGCGATCCCGGTTCCTATACGGCGAAGCTTCTCGCCAAGGGGCCGGCCCGCGTCGCCAAGAAATTCGGCGAGGAAGCGGTCGAGGCGGTGATCGCGGCCGTCGAGGGCGATAACGCCGCCTTGACGTCCGAGGCCGCCGACATGCTCTATCATTTCGTGGTTCTCCTCGAAGCGCGCGGCATTCCGCTCGATGCCGTGATGGCCGAGCTTGCCGGGCGCACCGGCCGCACCGGGCTCGAGGAGAAGGCGTCGCGGCCGCCCGAATAGGCCGCTGGGAACAGACGATGGACAGCGCATCGCGGCCACAACTCGCCCCCCATCGCTATTTCACCCGCGAGGAATGGGCATCGCTGCGTGCCGATACGCCGCTGACGCTCGACGAAAGCGATCTCGCGCGCCTGCGCAGCCTCAACGACCCGATCTCGATCGATGAAGTCGTGAGCATCTATCTGCCGCTGTCGCGCCTGCTCAATCTCTATGTCGCGGCGACGCAGCGGCTCTACAAGGCGACGCGGACCTTTCTCGGCACGAGCGACGGGAAGACGCCCTTCATCATCGGCATTGGCGGCTCGGTCGCGGTCGGCAAATCGACCACGGCGCGCGTGCTGCGCGCGCTGCTGCAGCGCTGGCCGGATACGCCGAAGGTCGAACTCGTCACCACCGACGGCTTCCTCTATCCGAATGCCGTGCTGCAGCGCGAAGGGCTGATGGAGCGGAAGGGCTTTCCCGAAAGCTACGATCTGCCGGCGCTGCTCGCCTTCCTCTCCGACATCAAGGCTGGATCGCCGCGTGTGACGGCGCCGCTCTATTCGCATCTCGTCTACGATATCGTTCCCTCCGAGCGCGTCACCATCGATGCGCCCGACATCCTGATCGTCGAGGGCCTCAACGTGCTGCAGACGCCGCGCCTGCCGCGCGACGGCAAGGCGGTGCCGTTCGTCTCCGATTTCTTCGATTTCTCGATCTATATCGACGCGGACGAGATCGACATTCACCGCTGGTATGTGGCTCGTTTCGAGCGGCTGCGGGCCACCGCTTTCCGCGATCCGAGCTCTTATTTTCACCGCTATGCCCTCATTCCCGAAGACGAGGCGCTGGCGATCGCCGAGCGGCTCTGGTCGCGCATCAATCTCGCCAACCTCAGGGAAAACATTCTCCCGACCCGTCCGCGCGCCGATCTGATCCTCAGCAAGGGCGCCAATCACCTCATCGAGCAGGTCGCGCTGCGACGGCTCTGAAGCTCCTGGGCGAGGGGCTGGAATGCCACTCGTTCGCAGTTGCGAAGATAGGCGTTGTGGCGGTGTGGTGCGGGGTGCTAAGGGCGCGAACCCCCACGTGATGCGGATACGCGCAATGCCGGTACGGATGGATAAGGTGACGTTCGTCGCCTTCAGCTCGATCGTCATCGCCTTGCTGGTGATGGGCCTCAAATATGCGGCCTATCTTGCCACGGGCAGCGTCGCGCTGTTCTCCGATGCGCTCGAAAGCATCGTCAATCTGGTGACGGCGCTCGCTGCGTTCTGGGCGATCCAGGTGAGCCGCAAGCCGGCCGACACCGACCACCAGTTCGGTCATCACAAGGCTGAGTATTTCGCTGCGGTGCTGGAGGGCGTTCTGATCGTCGTCGCGGCCCTCCTGATCGCCCGCCAGGCCTGGATCTCGTTCAACCTCAACCTGGCGCCAGAAAACACGCTGCACGGCCTCGCCATCAATGCGGTCGCGACGGCGGTCAACGGCGCCTGGGCGATGTATCTGTTCCGCTTCGGGCGCCGCCGCCGCTCGCCGGCCTTCATCGCGGAGGCATGGCACTTGACCAGCGATGTCGTCAGCTCGGTCGGCGTTATCATCGGACTGGTTCTCGTCGTGATCACGGGCTGGACCGTGCTCGATCCGCTGGTCGCCGTCATCGTTGCCGTCAACATCCTGTGGTCGGGCTGGAAGGTCATTCGCGATTCGGTCAGCGGCCTGATGGATGAGGCGGTGTCGCGCTCCGTCGATACGGAAATCCGTTCCATCATCGCCGCCGAGGCCGAGGGGGCGATCGAGGTGCATGATCTCAGGACCCGCAGCGCCGGCCGTGCTACCTTCATCGAGTTCCATCTCGTCGTTCCCGGTGCGATGTCCGTGGCCTCGGCCCATGCCATCTGCGACCGGATTGAAGTGGCACTGATGAAGGCAGTTGAAGGGGCGGAGGTCTCCATTCATGTCGAGCCCGAAGCCGAGGCCCAGCATCACGGCGTGCTCGTGCTTTAGGGCGCCGGCGCCCTGCGACTTGATTTTCGAGGCGCGAGCGCTGATATCGGGCGCAAAATGATGACCAGTCACGAAAGCGAGACGCCGCAATGACCAATGATCCGCAGACGACGCCGGAGACCGAGGCGGCCGTCGATCAGCCCGAGGGCGATGTCGCAGCCGAGGCGCGCATCGAGGCTCTGGAAGCCGAGAACGCGGAGATGAAGGACCGGGTGCTCCGCACCATGGCCGAGATGGAGAATCTCCGCCGCCGTACCGAGCGCCAGATCGCCGAGACCCGCCAATATGCCATCGCGGCCTTCGCGCGCGACATGCTGACGGCCGGCGACAATCTGGCCCGCGCGCTCGAGGCGGTGCCAGACGAGGCACGCGGTGCCGAGGCGATGAAGACGCTGATCGAGGGCGTCGAGATGACCGAGCGCGATCTCCTCAATTCGCTTGAGAAGCATGGTGTGAAGAAGCTCGATCCGCTCGGCCAGAAATTCGATCCCAACCTGCATCAGGCGATCTTCGAGGTTCCGACCGACGCGCAGCCCTCGGGCACTGTGATGCAAGTGATGCAGTCGGGCTACGTCATCGGCGAGCGGGTGCTCCGTCCCGCCATGGTCGGCGTCGCCAAGGGCGCGCCCCGCCAGAAGGACTCTTCGGACGCGCCGGGCGCCGGCCAGTCCGGCTGACAGAGATGGGCCTGGATGTCTCCTTGCTCCAGGCCCTCGATTCGATCGGCGTCGTCGTCTTCGCCGTCACGGGTGCGCTTGCCGCCTCGCGCAAGGAACTGGATCTCGTCGGTTTCGTCTTCCTGGCGGCGATCACCGGCGTTGGTGGCGGCACGCTGCGCGACGTCATTCTCGGCGAGACGCCGGTCTTCTGGATCCGCGAGCCACAGCCGGTCATTCTCTGCGCGCTCTCGGGCGTCGCTGTCTTCTTCGTCGCCCCTTTCGTCGAATATCGCTATCAGGCGCTGCTCTGGGCCGATGCCATCGGCATTTCCGGCTATTGCGTCATGGGCGCGTCCCGCGCGCTCGATGCCGGCGCGAGCCCCGTCAGTGCGGTCGTCATGGGGGTCATGACAGCCTCCTTCGGCGGCATCATCCGCGATGTCATCGCCGGCGAGCCGTCCGTGCTTCTGCGCAAGGAAATCTATGTCACGGCGACGCTGGTCGGCGCGACATTGTTCGTGCTCGCCGACCGGTCGGGCATGCCGTTCTGGCCGGCCGCGTTCCTTGGCGGCTTTGCTGCGTTCGGTGTCCGCGCCGGGGCGCTCCGCTTCGGCTGGACCTTGCCGACCTATCGCTCGCGCCCGGGCCGCGAATTCCCGCCGCGCTGAGGCTCACGCGGCGTAGCGCGTCGCGTCAATGCCGTAGTGATTCACATAGCGCTCATTGATGGCGCTCACCGGCAAGACGATCATCACGTCGGTCGTGCCGAACTGCCGATCGACGACCGCCCCGTCGCCAACATAGGCACCGATCCGAAGATAGCCCTTCAGTAGCGGCGGAAGCATATGCAACGCGGCCCTGGCATCGATCGCCTCGGCTGGGACACGGTCCATCGCCACCCGTCGGCCGGGCAGGGCGCCGACCTGCCAGTCGCCCGGCGCGCGGGCATGGTGGTGCAGGAAGGCCAGCGGCAGCGCGAGGCAGTCCGGATCCGTTCCTTCGAGCGACGCGCAGCCGATCATCACGTCGATGCCGTGCCGACGCACATAGCTCCAGATGCCGTGCCAGAGCAGTTCCACCGTCCGCTTGGTGCGATAGGGGCGCAGCACGCAGGAGCGCCCGAGTTCCAGGAAGCTGAGGCCGCTGTGCCGCTCGATCAGCGGCGCGACGTCGAACTCGTTCGCCGAATAGAAGCCGGAGAAGCGCTGCGCCACATCCTGTCGCAGCAGGCGATAGGTGCCGACGATGGCCGCCTCGCCCGATTTGGTGATCGTATCGTGGTCGATGACGAGCAGATGATCGCAGATGGCGTCGAACGCATCGCGATCACGCCGCGAAACCTGTGTCTGGATGTCGGGGATCGCCGACATCTCCTCATAGAAGACCTTGTAGCGCAGCTTCTGCGCCTTCTTCACTTCGCGCGGGCTGACCGCAAGGCGCACCTCGAGCGCGCCGATCCGGCCAAGCGGCGGCGGCGACAACGGAGCCGGCAAAAGACCTCGCGGCATCGTCTGTTTGAGCCCATGCAACATGCGCCGGGAAAGGTCCGGCAGCGTGGAAAACGGCTCCGGAAACGGCCGCATCTTTGGCCGCGCCCCGCTTTCCGCCCGCTTCAGCATAGCATGATCTCCCATGACGCGGCTCGGCGGCAGGTCCAGGATCGGATCGCCGGCAACGATCGACGCTATAGATCACGGAATTCATGCAGTTTGGTGACGGGGATCCGGCTGGATGCTTCGCCTGCTCAGCGCCTCCTCGAAGGCGCGTGAGAGCCGTTCCGCGGAAATGGGCTTCTCGAGAAAGATGTCGGCGCCGACATCGAGCGCGGCCGCTCTCGTGGCGAGATCGCTACGTCCCGAAGTCGCGATCAGAGCGGGCCGCGACCGCCCGGCGGCCGACGTGGCGAAGGCGCGGATGAGGTCGAGCCCGTCGCCATCGCCGAGCTTCAGATCGACCAGCACGACGTCGGGCGGATCGGCGAGTCGAGCCCTGGCTGCCGCCAGCGTCCGCACGTCGCTCACCTCATGGCCGAGCCGCTCCAGCACCGCACGCGCCAGCAATGCCGAGACCGGGTCATCCTCGACCACCAGCACATCGAGTGGCCGAGCCCCGCGCGGCTCTGGCAATGCCTGGCCGGGTCCGTCTGCCGGATCCGCAATGAAGCCGGCCGGGCGGCGGATCGCTTCCGCGACCACGGCGATCAGCGAGCGACGGCGCACCGGGCGGATCAGATAGGCATCGAAGCCGTCATCCCGGAGCGCATCGACGGCTCGCCGTTCACGCGCTTCAACCATGATGCCCACCGCCAACGGGCCGCCGGCGGCATTGCGCAACCGCTTCAGCGCCGCCCGCGCGTCGCCGGTCATGCGGGCGTCGGCGAGAACCATGCGATAGGGTTGACCGGCGGCCACCGCGGCGCCGACGAGGCCGGCCGCCTCGGCGAGGCTGCCGACAAGGCGGGCTTCTGCACCGGCCTGCTCCAGCGCTGCTCCCAGGGCGTCCCGCTCGAGCCCGGGCGGGGTGACCAGCAGCACGTCCTGGCCATCGAGGGGCCGCGTCGCGCGAGGCGGATGGCTGAGTGCCGGCAAAGTGAGCGTGAAATGAAAGACGGCGCCGCCACCGGCGCGCGCCTCCAGCGCGATTTGGCCGCCCATCCGCGAAACGATCTGCTGTGAGATGGCGAGCCCGAGGCCGAGGCCCGAACCATCAACCCGCGCCCGCTCGAAGCTGCCGAAGATCCGGTCGCGGTCGGCGCCTTCGACGCCGGGTCCGCTGTCATGCACGGCAAAGGCGAGGGCGATGCCACGGTCAGCGATCGTATCGGCCGGATCGACGGCGAGCAACACGGAGCCGTGCTCGGTCGCCGCGATCGCATTCGTCACGAGATTGATCAGGATTTGGCGAAGCCGGCCGGAATCGACCATGACCGGCGGCAGGTCAGGGGCAACGCGCGTGCCGATGCCGATGCCGCGCGCCTGCGCCAGCGGGGCCAGCAGTTCGGCGATGTCCTCGACCAGCGCCTCGATCTCGACGGATGTTGCGGCGAGCGTGAACTGGCCGGTCGCGATGCGCGAGGCATCGAGCAGATCATCCACCAGCCGGGCGAGCGCGCCGGCCGACTGACTGACCGCGCTGACATAGGAGCGCTGCTCGGCCGAGAGGTTCGTGCCGGCGAGCAGATCGACCAGCGCCAGCACGCCATGCAGCGGCGCCCGCATCTCATGGCTTACGGTCGCGATCGGGATAACCGCCTCGGCGGCCTTTTGAGAGCCGGCGTCGCTCAGTTCCCAGGAGAGATCCTGCAGCGTCTCGAGCCGCTCGGCGAGCGCCCTTCGGACGCGCCGTTCGGCATGGAGCTGCAGCCAAAGCGTGCCGATGCCGCCCAGAGCCAGGAACAACCCAGCAGCAATGAAATAATTCGCCCCGTTCGCGGGTTCGGCAAAACCGGCCGCCAGTGCGACCATTGCAGACAGCCCGGCGCCGACCGCGAGCAGCGTTGCTGCCAGAGGTTGTGGCACGGGTGACGCGACGACATCGCGGAGCGGATCAGCGGACATCGGATTTGCCCCTCGGGTGCGCAGGCGCGCGGCAGCTGCACTCTAGGGCGGCTTGATTGCGAAACCCTTGCTATCCGCGAGTCGGTCAACCCCCTGCCGCTATTGGCGGCACGACGCTTACGCTCCGCATGACGGCTCGTTCGAGGCGCGTGAGCCGAAGTCGCGGGTGGCAACCTGAGATGCGTCAAACGAGGTAAGCAGGACTACGGGAATACAACTTACTATTGCAGGGTAGGGATGAAACGTGGTACACCCTATGTTACAAACAATCGGTGTTGCCTGCACGGGGGTGTTACGGTTGTCCCACAAGAAATTTCACGAAATTAATGACCTGCCGGCGCTTCGAGGGATCCAGCGTTCGAAAGTCCGCGATCAATTCCTGCGTTTCGAAGTTCTCGTCAGGTCGCGATTCAAGCAATAGCGCCGTCGGTACGTTCAGCGCCCGCGAGACAGCTTCAAGCACAGCCTGCGAATAGGGTTGTTCTCCCTTTTCAATTCGACCAAGACTTGCGTGCGAAATCACAGGCTCTCCACCGGGGTGTGAGGCCGTCATAGACGATAGCTTGCGGAGCGACAGCCCTCGTGAGAGGCGCCACTCGCGGATAAACGTCCTGCCATAGGTGCCGTCTGCCATGCCGGAACGATAGTCCGAAAAAGCAAATGTATGGTCTCATCCATTGTGACAATTCATCTAAATCCACTGTCACAACCGGCGTAACATTCCTCCTTCTGAGGGGGGTTATTGGGCTTCAGCATGCAGAATATTCCCCCTGCGCCGATGGACGAGGTAGATCTGGTTCAACGTCCCCGGCAACTTGCGCAGCAAGACGCGACGAAGCTGTCGGCCGTCGAAGAGGCAACCAAACGGGAAATTGATCGGGCCAATGCCCGTCTGGCGATCGCCGAAGAGATCATGCGGCGCTATCCAGATGAATTCGAACAGCAAGGCTCGACGCGGCTACTTGGCGTTGCCATCGCGGTTCTGGCATTTGGCGTCGTCGCCGCGCTTATCCTGAAGGCAGAAGGCCTCTGGTTCGCCCTCGGCTTCTAGATCGCGCCAGGATTCCGCCGAGCGATCCGCATCTCCAGACGTTCAGCCGTGCAGCCGTCAACCGGTGCGGCGATAGACTATCACCACGAGGAAGACTGTCGTCGCGCGAATGACGTCGATCAGGCCGCCGCCTGCAACCGTTCGCCGACGGCACGGTAGCTCAGCGCTTCCGCGAGATGGATGCGGCCGACATGGGCGGCGCCGTCGAGATCGGCGATGGTCCGGGCGACCTTGAGCACGCGGTGATAGCCGCGCGCCGAGAGCTTCAAGGCATGCGCCGCCTCGGCGAGCAGCGTACGGCCGCTCGCATCGGGTGCCGCGATATCCTCCAGCAGACTGGTCGGGCAGCGGGCATTGCTGCCGACATCGCCCAGCGACAACGCCTCGTAGCGGGCAGCCTGCAGACCCCGCGCTGCGGCGACACGCGCCGCGACCAATGCGCTCGCCTCGCCGCGGCCGGGCGCGATGAGATCGGCTGCCGTGACGGCCGGCACCTCGATCCGGATGTCGATCCGGTCGAGAAACGGGCCTGACAGGCGGCCCTGATAATCGGTAGCGCAGCGCGGGCCGCGCGCACAGAGATGCCCGGGCTCGCCCGCCATGCCGCAGCGGCATGGATTCATCGCCGCGACCATCTGGAAGCGCGCCGGATAGCTGACACGGTGATTGGCGCGCGCGATGACGGCCTCGCCGGTCTCCAGCGGCTGGCGGAGGGAATCGAGCACTTGCGGCTGGAACTCCGGCAATTCGTCGAGGAACAGCACGCCATGGTGGGCGAGTGACACCTCGCCCGGCTTGACGCGCAAGCCGCCGCCGACCAGCGCCGCCATCGAGGCCGAGTGATGTGGCGCGCGAAACGGGCGACGGTCGGTGAGCTTTCCGCCGGAAAGTTCGCCTCCGATCGACGTCACCATCGAGACCTCGAGCAGTTCGCGCGGCGTCAGCGGCGGCAGGATGGAGGGCAGGCGGCTCGCCAGCATGGATTTGCCCGCGCCGGGCGGTCCGACCATCAGGAGGTTGTGGCCGCCAGCCGCCGCGATTTCCAGCGCACGCTTGGCAACTTCCTGGCCCCGGATGTCGGCGAGATCGGCGAGGAGCGGCGGTTCCCGCATCAGCGCCGGCTCCGGCCGGGTCAGCTTCTGCGTGCCCTTGAAGTGATTGGCAAGCGCGATCAGGCTGCGCGGCGCGAGGATATCGAGATCGCGGCTCGCCCAGGCGGCCTCAGATCCCGTCGCCGCCGGGCATATCAGCCCGCGCCCCATGGCATTCGCCCCGATCGCCGCTGGCAGCACGCCTGCGACAGCGGTGATCGTTCCATCGAGCGCCAGCTCCCCGAGCACGAGATAGTCCGACAGTCGCTCGCCCGGAAGTGCTCCGATCGCCGCCATCAGCGCCATCGCGATCGGCAGGTCGTAGTGGCTGCCCTCTTTGGGGAGATCGGCCGGCGCGAGATTGACGATGACCCGCTTCGGCGGGAGGGCGAGGCCGGAGGCATGCAGCGCCGAGCGCACGCGCTCGCGGCTCTCCGCAACGGTCTTGTCCGGCAACCCGACGACGATGAAGCTCGACAGCCCAGGCACGATCTGCACCTGCACATCCACGGGAACCGCCTCGATCCCCTGGAAGGACACCGTCGTCACATGCGCGACCATCAGCCTGACCCCCGTTCACCCAGCAAGCAAGACTAGGCGAAGCAAGGCAGGGGCGCAAGAACAGGAGGGGAACAAAAATCGCGCGGCAGTTGCGCAGAGGTTGCAGGCGGTTGAAAATCGTTCACCGTTTGGCTTCGATCGCATCCCAGATCAGGCTGGCGATGTCGGCGCCGCCGAAGCGCTTCACTTCGCGGATGCCGGTCGGCGAGGTGACGTTGATCTCGGTCAGGTAATCGCCGATGACGTCGATGCCGACGAACAGGAAGCCGCGCCGCTTCAGCTCCGGGCCGATCGCCTCGCAGATCTCGCGGTCGCGCCGTGTGAGTTCTATCGGTTCCGGGCGGCCGCCGACATGCATGTTGGAGCGTGATTCACCATCGGCGGGGACACGATTGATGGCCCCGGCAGCGACGCCGTCGACGAGGATGATGCGCTTGTCGCCGGCCCGGACGGCGGGCAGATAGCGCTGCACGACATAGGGTTCGCCGCGATAGGCGGCGGCGAAGATCTCGAGCAGCGAGGCGAGATTCTGATCGCCTTCCGACAGGCGGAACACGCCGGCGCCGCCATTGCCATAGAGCGGCTTGACGATGATATCGCCATGGGCGCGGCGGAAATCGCGGATTTCCTCGGCATCACGCGAGATCAGCGTCGGCGGCATCAGGGCCGGAAACTCGGTGACGAAGATCTTCTCGGGCGCGTTGCGCACCTCGGCCGGATCGTTGACGACGAGCGTCTTCGGATGGATGCGCTCCAGAAGATGCGTCGTGGTGATATAGCCCATGTCGAAGGGCGGGTCCTGCCGGAGCAGCACGACATCGAAGGTCGAGAGATCGGTGCGTTCGGTTTCGCCGAGCGTGAAATGATCGCCCGGAACGTCGCGGACCTGCACGGTCTCGAGCCGGGCCTCGACCCGCCCGTCATTCAGCGACAGACGGTCGGGCGTATAATGCGCCAGCCGGTGGCCGCGTCGCTGCCCCTCCAGCATCAGCGCGAAGGTCGAGTCGCCGCGGATATTGATGCTGGCGATATGATCCATCTGCACGGCGACGGAAAGCGACATGGAAACCTCGAAGCTGGCGCGCGCAGGGCGGGCGATCTGGCGAAGTCTTATGGCGCGTCCGGGGGCCGCATGGCAATCCCGGCGAGGGCCTCAGCGATCGGTCCCGAAGGCATCGACGAGATGGCGCGGCCAGCGGCGCGGCGCGATGAGGACGACATCGAAGCGGAGCGTGAGCGTCGCCGCGCCCGGGTGGCGACCGATATAGGCCTCGGCCGCCCGCACCAGCCTTTGCCGCGCGAAAGGCGTGACCGCGAGCGCCGCCGCATCGAGATCCGCGCGGTTCTTCACCTCGACAAAGGCGAGCACGCCGCCGCGTCGCATGATCAGGTCGATCTCGCCGACCGGGCTCCTGAAGCGCCGGGCGACGACGCGGTAGCCCTTGAGGCCGAGATAGAGCGCGGCGATCCGCTCCGCGCGGCGCCCGCGCTGCTCCGCGGCCTGGCGGTCTGCTGACTTGCGGCGCGGACGCTTCGCCTCAGGTAGCGCCGTCATCGCCGCCATCGCTTTCCTTCAGCGCCAGCGCCCGCTGATAGAGGTCCCGCCTCGGCAGGCCCGTTTGCGCGGCCGCCTGCTGGGCGGCCTCCTTGACGGGATGCCCTGCGAGGAGGCGAAGCAGCAGCGCATCGATGTCGCCAGGCTCCGCGACTCCAGCCTCGGGCGGACCGACCATGATGACGATCTCGCCCTTCGGGTCGGCCTCGCCGGCAAGCTCGGCGGCCAGGCTGCCGAGCGTGCCGCGCCGGTGCGTCTCGAAGGTCTTGGTGAGTTCGCGCGCCATCGTCGCCGGACGCTCCGGCCCGAGCGTCTCGGCAAGGTCCGTCAGAGTCTCGGCGGTGCGGTGGGGCGATTCGTAGAATACGAGCGTGCCCGGAACAGCCGCGAGCGCGGCGATGCGCTTCTTGCGGCCGACGGTGCGCGTCGGCAGGAAGCCGGCGAAGAAAAAGGCGTCGGTCGGCAGGGCCGCGGCCACGAGACCGGCGAGGATCGCCGATGCGCCAGGGATCGGAATGACCGGATGGCCGGCTGCGGAGACATCGGCGACCAGTCGGTAGCCGGGATCGGAGATGAGCGGTGTGCCGGCGTCGCTGACCAGCGCGAGACTGCGCCCGGCCTCGAGCGCTTCGAGGATGCGTGGCCGCTGCTCTGCGGCATTGTGCTCGTGATAGGCGATGAGCTGTCCCGAGAGGCCGTAATGACGCAGCAGCACGCGCGTCGTCCGCGTATCCTCGCAGGCGATGATGTCGGCGGCCGCAAGCGTCTGCAAAGCGCGGATCGTGATGTCGCGAAGATTGCCGATCGGCGTCGAGACGATGTAGAGCCCGCCGGGCAGAGGCGGCGCGGTGAAGCCCTGGCCGTCGATCGTGTAGCGGCGCGGCTCGTCGTTTGGGCCGCTCATGGCCGTTTGCCCCGCCCGTAGGGACACCAGACATGGGCGCTTGGGGACAAGAATGGTGAAAATGGGGACATCGGCCTCTTGCCTCTCGCGGCCGTCCGGCCCTTTTCTAGTGATACCGTCTGGATCGACCAAGGAGAAGGCCGGCGTGCGACCGATACTGTCAAGGCGAGGCATTGGCTGGCTGAGGGGATGGCGCGCTGCGGCGGCGCTGGCCGGCGCCATGGCCGCATCCGGCTGTGCGCCGACGATCGAGGCGAACGCCCCTTCGGGGGGGATGGCCACCCAGCCTGTCGCCACCGATACAATCGGCAGCGGCAAGGTGCGGGTCGCGCTGCTGCTTCCCGCCTCTGCGCCCGGCAATGCCGGGCTCGTGGCGGCGAGCCTTCGCCATGCCGTCGAACTCGCTCTCAAGGAAACTCCGGGCGCCGATCTCACGATCATCGTCAAGGACGACCAGGGCACGAGCGAAGGTGGCCGCGCGGCGGCCGCCGCGGCGGTCGGTGCCGGTGCCGAGCTGATCATCGGGCCGCTTTTCGCCGCCTCGGTACGCGGCGCGTCGGAAGTGGCACGTCCTGCGGGCGTGCCGATGCTGGTCTTCTCGACCGATTCCAGCGTTGCGGCGCGCGGCGTCTATCTGTTCGGGTTCCTGCCGGAGGGCGACGCGGATCGGATCGCGCGTTTTGCAGCCGCGCGCGGCAAGCGCAGTTTCGCTGCGCTCCTGCCCGACACCGGCTATGGCTCGGTGTTCGGTTCGGCGCTGCAGCGCGCGGTCGCCGCCAGCGGTGGTCAGCTTGCTGCCGTCGAGCGTTATGGCTCTGATGCCGCGTCACTCGGCCAGAAGGTCGCGACGGTCGCAGCGCTGGCAACGGCCGGCGGGGCGAGCGCCATCGCGGTTCCGGCCGGCGACGATGCGCCACTCCGGGTCGGGGCTGCGCTGGCAGCGGCGCCGGGTGGCCCTTCACGCGTGCAACTGCTCGGTTCCGGCCAGTGGAACGACCCGCGCCTGCTTGCTGCGCCGGCACTGCAGGGCGGCTGGTTCCCCGCGCCGGATGGAAGCGGCTTTGCCGGCTTCGCCGCGCGCTATGCCGCGGCCTTTGGCACGGCACCGCCGCGGCCGGCAGCGCTGGCCTTCGACGCCACGCGCCTCGCCGCCGGCCTTGCGGCGCGCTATGGCGAAAAGCGGTTCGCTTTCGAGACGCTGACCAATCCAAACGGCTTCACAGGCGTCGACGGCGCTTTCCGCCTGCTGCCGGACGGGCTCAACCAGCGCAGTCTCGCCATTTATGAAGTCGCGGCCGGCAGCGCCCGGATCATCGATCCGGCACCGCGCAGCTTTCCGCCGCGCGCAGGTCTTTAGTCCCTCAGGCAGCCAGATCCGCGACGACGGCGTCGAGCACGAAGGCGCCGGCGCGGGTGGCGCGGACGTGATGCGGCCCGATCCGTTCGACCATGCCATGCGCGATGAGGTCGGCAAGCCGGCTCGGATCGAGCGGGCGGCCAGCGATCGCGCGGTAGCGGCGGAGGTCGATGCCCTCGACCAGGCGGAGGCCCATCAGCAACAGCTCATCGCCCGATTCCTCGGGTGTCAGCACGTCGTCGGTGTCGACGCCATCGCCCCAGGATTCGACGCGCGAGAGCCATTTTTCCGGCTCGCGCGCGGTCGCCGTGGCATGCCGGCGGCCATCGACGACGAGGCGGCCATGCGCGCCCGGCCCGATGCCGGCATATTCGCCATAGCGCCAATAGACGAGATTGTGCCGGCATTCAGCGCCCGGTGCTGCATGATTCGAGATCTCATAGGCCGGACGGCCATGCGCTTCGCAGATCTCCTGCGTCACCTCGAACAAAGTCGCCGCCGTATCCTCGTCGGGAATCTTGAGCTTGCCGGCGGCATAGAGCTTCTCGAACATCGTGTCCGGCTCGATGGTCAGCTGATAGAGCGAGAGATGGTCCGAGGCGCGGTCGAGCGCGGCCTTGAGCTCGGCCGCCCAGAGCTCCGGCGTCTGGCCGGGCCTTGCATAGATGAGGTCAAACGAAATGCGCGGGAAGGTCGCCCGCGCGATCTCGACCGCCTTCATCGCTTCCTCGGCCGTGTGCAGCCGCCCGAGCGCACGCAGATCGGCATCGTTCAGCGCCTGCACGCCGAGCGAGACGCGGTTGACTCCGGCGGCGCGATAGCCGCGGAAGCGCTCGGCCTCGACGCTGGAGGGGTTGGCCTCCATGGTGATCTCGGCATCGGGTGCCACGGTCCATGCGCCGGCGATGGCATCGAGCACGGTTGCGACCGTCGCGGGATCCATCAGCGAGGGCGTGCCGCCGCCGAGGAAGATGGACGACACTTGCCGTCCGGGCGCGCGCGCCGCCGTCGCCTTGATCTCGGCGACAAGCGCGGCGGCAAAGCGCACCTGATCGACCCCCTCGCGCCGCACATGCGAATTGAAATCGCAATAGGGGCATTTCGAGGCGCAGAACGGCCAGTGGACATAGACGCCGAAGCCGGGATCGATCGGCGGGTCGTGGGGTTCGTCCAAGCGGATCAATCCTCGAGCTCGGCAGCGGCGAAACGTGCGAAGGCGCGGGCGCGATGCGACAGCGCATCGGTGCGTCCGGCCGACCAGCCGTGTTTCTCGGTCGCTGCCATTTCGCCGAAGCTGCGTTCATGCCCTTCGGGCAGAAACATCGGATCATAGCCGAAGCCGAGCGAGCCGCGCGGCGGCCAGATCATCGTGCCTTCGATCTCGCCGCGATAATAACGCAATGTACCGTCGGGAAAGGCAAGGCAGAGCACCGCGACGAAGCGGCCGGTCCGCTGTTCCGGGGTGCGTGCTCCGGCCTGCTGCAGCTTCTCCTCGACATTGCGCATGGCGCGGGAGAAGTCCTTGTCGGGCCCGGCCCAATCGGCGGAATAGACGCCGGGATCGCCGCCAATCGCATCGACGCACATGCCGGAATCGTCGGAAAGCGCCGGAAAGCCCGAGGCGGTGGCGGCGGCGATCGCCTTGATCGCTGCATTCTCCTCGAAGGTCGTGCCGGTTTCGGCCGGCTCGGGCAGGCCGAGTTCGCCGCCTGAGACGGTCTTGAGACCGAACGGGCCGAGCAGATCGGCAAACTCGCGCAGCTTGCCCTTGTTGTGGCTGGCGACGACGAGCGTATCGCCGCGCTTGAGGCGGTGGGTCATGGCGTCCTCTGCCGCCGTCTCAGGCGAGCGTCTGCTTCTGCAATTCGACGAGCTGGCCGATACCGGCCTTGGCCAATCCGAGCATCGCGGTGAGTTCAGCTTCGTCGAAAGGCTTGCCCTCGGCGGTGCCCTGGATCTCGACGATGCCGCCCGAGCCGGTCATCACGAAATTGGCATCGGTCTCGGCTTCAGAATCCTCGGCATAATCGAGATCGAGCACCGGCTTGCCGCGATACATGCCGACCGAAATGGCCGCGACGTGATCGCGGATCACCTTCGGGCCGACCATGTCGCGCGCCTTCATCCACTGGATGCATTCATAGAGCGCGATCCAGCCGCCGGTGACCGACGCCGTGCGCGTGCCGCCATCGGCCTGCAACACGTCGCAATCGATGGTGATCTGCTTCTCGCCGAGATGGACAAGGTCGACGACGGCGCGGAGCGAGCGGCCGATCAGCCGCTGGATTTCCTGCGTCCGGCCCGATTGCTTGCCCGTTGCAGCCTCGCGGCGCATGCGATCGCCGGTCGAGCGCGGCAGCATGCCATATTCGGCGGTGACCCAGCCCTTGCCGGAACCGCGCAGCCATGCCGGCGGCTTTTCCTCGAGGCTGGCCGTGCACAGGACATGGGTATCGCCGAAGCGCACGAGGCAGGAACCCTCGGCATGCTTGGCGACGCCCCGTTCAAACGAGACCGGGCGCATGGCGTCTGCGGCGCGCTTGGAGGGTCGCATGGGCTATCCTTATGAAGCTTGATGCGACAGCTTGTAGCCGCCATGGCGCGTTGACGCAAAGCCCCGCTTGAAGCCGGGCGGAAAATCGACACTTAATCTGTCTCAGCATCGCGCGATCATGCCGCCATGACAGAGGACGAGCCCAACCTGACCGGCGAACGACCCCCTTCCGATACATCGGCCTCGACGCTGGCGCGGCTTGATCGACGCTCGCGCGAAATTTTCCGGCGCATCGTCGACACTTATCTCGAAACCGGCGAACCGCTCGGGTCGCGCAACCTGTCGCGCATCCTGCCGATGGCGCTGTCGCCGGCCTCGATCCGCAATGTCATGGCCGACCTCGAATATCTCGGCCTCATCTATTCGCCGCATACCTCCGCAGGGCGCCTGCCGACCGAGAGCGGTCTTCGCCTCTTCGTCGACGCCATGCTGGAGGTCGGCGATCTCACGGCCGACGAGCGCCGCGACATCGAAAACCGTGTCGCAGCGGGCGGCAGCGGTCGTCCCGTCGACGAGTTCCTCGCCGATGCCAGCCGGATGCTGTCCGGTCTCTCGCGCGGCGCGGGCGTCGTGCTCGCTTCGAAGATCGACCAGCGGCTGAAGCAGGTCGAGTTCCTGCGTCTCGAGCCGACGCGCGCGCTGGTCGTGCTGGTAGGCGAGGACGGCTCGGTCGAGAACCGCCTCATCGATATCGAGCCGGGCACCACCCCCTCGGCGCTGATCGAGGCGTCCAACTACATCAACGCCCATCTGCGCGGCCGCAGCCTCTCCGAGGCGCGGGTGGAGCTTCTTCAGCGACAGAGCGAGATGCGCGCCGAGCTCGACCAGCTGACGGCGCGGCTGGTCGACCAGGGCCTCGCAAGCTGGGCCGGAAAATCTGCCGGCCGCCTGGAAACGCTGATCGTGCGCGGCCAGGCCAATCTGCTCGAGGATGTCCGCGCCGCCGAGGACCTCGAGCGCATCCGCCTGCTTTTCGACGATATCGAGACGCAGCGCGAACTGGTCGAACTGCTCGGCAGCGCCGAGGCCGGCGACGGCGTGCGCATCTTCATCGGCTCGGAAAACAAGCTGTTCTCGCTCTCCGGTTCCTCGCTGGTCGTCTCGCCCTATCGCGACCAGGAAAGCCGCGTCGTCGGCGTGCTCGGGGTCATCGGCCCGACACGGCTCAACTATGCGCGCATCGTGCCGATGGTCGATTATACCGCCAAGCTGGTCGGCCGTCTGATCCGCTGACATTCCAGCCGCTTCCGCGACCGGATGGCGGCTGTACAGGCCCCGCGCCAGCCAGTATTGAGAAGCACCACAGAAGGCAGGAGACAGGCATGACGGCGGACAGGGGCAAGCTGGTCACGATCTTCGGCGGCTCGGGCTTCATCGGCCGGCACGCCGTCCGGGCGCTGGCCAAGCGCGGCTGGCGCATTCGCGTCGCGGTCCGCAGGCCCGATCTCGCCGGCCATGTACAGCCACTCGGCGCTGTCGGCCAGATCATGCCGATCCAGGCCAATCTGCGCTATCGCTGGTCGGTCGACCGGGCGGTCGAAGGCGCCGATGCGGTGGTCAATCTGGTCGGCATCCTGTCGGAGAGTGGCCGCCAGACCTTCGGTGCGGTGCAGAGCTTCGGCGCCCGCGCCGTCGCCGAGGCGGCCCGCGGCGCCGGCATTTCGACGCTGGTCCAGATGTCGGCCCTTGGCGCCGCGGCCAATTCGGAATCGCTCTATGCGCGCAGCAAGGCCGAAGGCGAAGCCGCTGCGCTCCAGACCGTGCCCGGCGCCGTCGTGCTTCGTCCGTCGATCGTGTTCGGCCCTGAGGATCAGTTCTTCAACCGCTTCGCCAATCTGACGCGCTTCATGCCGTTCCTGCCGCTGATCGGCGGCGGCACCACAAGGCTGCAGCCGGTGTTCGTCGGCGATGTCGCCGAGGCGATTGCGCGCGCCGTGGATGGCACGGTCACCGGCGGACGCGTCTATGAGCTTGGCGGTCCCGAGGTGAAGACCTTCCGCGAATGCCTCGAATTGACGCTGAAGGAGATCGAGCGCAGCCGTCCGCTGCTGCCGATGCCGTGGGGCGTCGCGCGGGTCCAGGCCTCGATCATGGAATGGCTGCCGAACCCGATGATGACGCGCGACCAGCTCAAGCTGCTGGAAACCGACAATGTCGTTTCGCCCCATGCGATCGCCGAGGGCCGGACGCTGCAGGGCATGGGCATCACCCCGACCAGCCTCGCCGCCGTGTTGCCGTCCTATCTGGTGCGGTTCAAGCCGCATGGCCAGTTCAACGACAAGCGCGTCGCCTGATCGGCCTCACCATCGGATCTGAGAATATCGCGGGGCTTTTCGGCCCCGCTTTTCTTTTGTATTTCAGCCGAAGGTGATGACGGCGGCGAGCGCGATGGCGCCCACGACGATGCGCCAATAGGCGAACGGCGCGAAGCCGCGCTGGCTGACGAAATCGAGCAGGTGGCGGACGACGAACACGCCGGCAATGAACGCCGCGATGAAGCCGACCGTGATGTTGAGCCAGGCGGCGCCGGTCAGCGCATCCTTGTTCTTGTAGAAGTCATAGGCGAAGGCGCCGACCATGGTCGGCATGGCGAGAAAGAACGAGAATTCCGCCGCCGCGCGCTTGTCGCTGCCGAACAGCATCGCCGCCACGACCGATGAACCGGAGCGCGAGACGCCGGGGATCATGGCCAGGCACTGGGCAATGCCGATGCCAAGATAGACGTGCAGAGGATAATCCATCGCGTCTCGATAGCGCGGCTTAAGGTCGAGCCGGTCGACGATCAGCAGGATGAAGCCGCCCACGATCAGCATGATCGAGATCAGCATCGGGCTCTCGAACAGCACGCGCTTGATGAAGTCATGCGCAATGACGCCGATCACCACCGCAGGCAGGAATGCGAGCAGAATGCCGAACACGAAGCGCCGCGTGCGCGGGTCACTCGGCAGGTCCCGCGCCATCTTGATGAGCCGCGCCGCATAGACGGTGAGGATCGCGAGAATGGCGCCGAGCTGGATCAGGACCTCGAAGGCGCGACCGGGGCTGTCGAAGCCGAGAAAGTGCCCCGCGAGCAGCAGATGACCGGTCGAGGAGACCGGAATGAACTCTGTGAGGCCTTCAAGCAGGCCGAGGACGAGCGCGTCCAGCACACTGTGCAGATCCATGAGGGAACCCCCGGAGAGGAGAAGCGGGGGCTAGCCGCGAATCGGCTTGATCCCCATTGCAATGGCAGCCTATATGCGGGCCGCAAAGCTCCGGGGGCAATTGGACGAACTGCCGCAAAATCGCTTCGATTGCCCGCCACACCTCGCGCGTGACAATGCCCAAGCTTCACCACCATCCATTCTCCGCCGCGTCCCGTTATGTCCGTCTCGTTCTGGCGGAATATGACGAAACGGCTGAGTTCATCGAGGAAAAGCCGTGGCTGCGCATCCCTGCGTTGCTGCAGCTCAATCCGGCTGGCACGCTGCCGATCTTCATCGACGACAACGACACCGTCGTCAGCGGCGGTTCGGTGATTGCCGAATATCTGCTTGAAACCAAGGGCGCGCGGATGGGCGAAGTCCGCCTGATGCCTGAGCATGCCGCCGATCGCGCCGAGGTCCGCCGCCTCGTCGAGTGGTTTTCGCAGAAGCTGCATGGCGAGGTGACGAACTACATGGTCACCGAGAAGGTCTATAAGCGCCGCATGGCCACGGGCGAGGGCAATAATTCGCCAGATCCGGCGGCGATTCGTGCGGCCCGCGCCAATATCCGCTATCATCTGCAGTATATCGGCTATCTGGCCGGACGCAGGAACTGGCTTGCCGGCCGCGAACTCTCGCTGGCCGATTTCGCGGCGGCGGCGGAGCTTTCCTGCATCGATTATCTCGGCGAGGTGCCATGGGAAGCCGACGAGACGGCGAAGGCGTGGTACGCGCGGGTGAAGTCCCGGCCGTCCTTCCGCTCGCTGCTCGCGGACACGCTAAGGGGCGTGCCGGCCTCGACCCATTACGCGGATCTCGACTTCTGAACGAAGACGGCCTCCTGGCCGAGAAGGCACGGCTCGTCGCCGACGCCAGGCGCGAAGGCTTCGACGCGCTCCGCATCACACCGCCGGACGCGATCCCGGAAGCTGCCGGCCGTCTTTCGACCTTTCTTGCCGACGGTCATCACGCCAGCATGAACTGGATGGCGGAGACCGAGGCAAGGCGCGCCGATCCGCGCGTGCTTTGGCCTGATGTCCGCGCCGTCGTCATGCTCGGGCTCAACTACGGGCCTGACACCGATCCGCGCGCCGTTTTGCAGCAGCGCGATCGCGGCGCCATCTCGGTCTACGCGCAGAATCGCGATTATCACGATGTCATCAAAGGCAAGCTGAAGCTGCTCGCCGGCCGCCTCGCATCGCGCACGGGCGCCGAGGTCAAAGTGTTCGTCGATACAGCGCCGTTGATGGAAAAGCCGCTCGCCGCCAGCGCGGGTCTTGGCTGGCAAGGCAAGCACACCAATCTCGTTTCGCGCGAGTTCGGGTCGTGGCTGTTTCTCGGCGCCATACTGACGGCGTTGCCGCTGCCGCCGGATGCGACCGAGCGCGATCACTGCGGCTCATGCCGCGCCTGCCTCGATGCCTGCCCGACTTCGGCTTTCCCGACGCCTTATCGCCTCGATGCGCGCCGCTGCATCTCGTATCTGACCATCGAGCATGACGGTCCGATCCCGGCCGAATTCCGCGCCGCAATGGGCAACCGCATCTATGGTTGCGACGACTGCCTCGCCGCCTGCCCCTGGAACAAGTTCGCCCAGGCCGGCGCCGAGATGAAGCTGAAGGCCCGGCCTGAACTGCAGGCGCCGAGGCTCGCAGACCTCGCAGCACTCGATGATCAGGCCTTCCGCGCGCTTTTTACGGCGTCGCCGGTCAAGCGGATCGGCCGCGACCGCTTCGTCCGCAACGTGCTCATCGCCATCGGCAACACGGCCGAGCCGTCGTTTCTGCCGGTGGTTCGTGCCCGCCTTGACGATCCGGCGCCCGTGGTGCGCGGCGCCGCCGTCTGGGCGCTGCGGCAACTGGCCCCGGGGGTCTGGCAGGCAGAGCGTCTCAGCCGCGCCGGGCGCGAAGCTGACGCGGCGGTACGCGAGGAATGGGTGCCGGGCGTCAGCCCTTGAGCACCTTCTTCTCTGCGACGGTGGTGTCAGCGTTCAGGCGGTAGAGGATCGGCACGCCGGTCTCCAACTCCTGCTTGAGGATTTCCTCGGGCGTCAGGCCTTCCAGCGCCATGATCAGCGCGCGCAGCGAATTGCCATGCGCCGCGACCAGCACCTTCTCGCCGCGCATCACCGGCGGCAGGATGTTGAAGAGATAATAGGGCCAGACGCGCGCGCCCGTATCCTTCAGCGATTCCCCGCCCGGCGGCGGCACATCATAGGAGCGGCGCCAGATATGGACCTGCTCCTCGCCCCATTTGGCGCGGGCGTCGTCCTTGTTGAGGCCGGAAAGCTCGCCATAGTCGCGCTCGTTGAGGGCGACGTCGCGGATGGTCGGAAGATCGGGCTGGCCGACCTCGTCAAGGATGAGCTTCAGCGTGTGCTGGGCACGCGTCAGTTCGGAGGTGAAGGCGAGGCCAAAGGACAGGTCGAGCGCCTTCAGCCGCTTGCCGGCCGCGCTTGCCTCTTCGATGCCCTTAGGCGTCAGGTCGGGGTCGCGCCAGCCGGTGAAAAGGTTCTTCAGGTTCCAGTCGCTCTGGCCGTGGCGCACGAGCACGAGGAGGCGGTCCATGCGGGGTCCTTTGGATCGGGGGTCAGGATGTGGTGAAGCCGAGTACGTCGGCCATGGAATAACGTCCGGGCTTGCGGCCACGCGCCCACAGCGCGGCTTTCACGGCGCCTCGGGCGAATATGGTGCGGTCGGCGGCGTGATGCGAGAGCGTGATCGTCTCGCCCTCGCCTGCGAACAGCACGGAATGGTCGCCGGCGACCGAGCCACCGCGCAAGGTCGCGAAGCCGATGGCGCCTTCCGGGCGCGGTCCGGTATGGCCATCGCGCGTGCGGACCGAGGCCTCGGCCAGCGCGATGCCGCGACCCTCCGCCGCCGCCTGCCCGAGCAGGAGCGCCGTGCCGGAGGGGGCATCGACCTTGTGGCGATGGTGCATTTCAGCGATCTCGATGTCGAAATCGACATCGAGTGCCTTGGCGGCCTGACGCACCAGGAGGGCGAGCAGATTGACGCCGAGGCTCATATTGCCGGACTTGACGATCACGGCATGGCGCGCGGCCGCGTCGATCGCGGCCTCGTCGGCGACCGAGAGCCCGGTCGTTCCCACGACATGGACGATGCGGGCCTGCGCCGCGATCTCCGCGAAAGCGAGCGTCGCGGCCGGTGAGGTGAAGTCGAGGACGCCCTCGGCGCGAGCGAACAGCGGCAGCGGATCATCGGAGACGGTGACGCCAAGCGGCGGGAGTCCGGCCAGCGTGCCGGCATCCTGACCGAGGACCTCGGCACCTTCGCGTTCGGCTGCCCCCACGAGACGGACGCCCTCGGTGGCGGCAATGGTGCGGATCAGCGTGCGGCCCATGCGGCCGCCTGCTCCGACGACGACGAGGCCCATATCGGTCATGGCGTGCGTTCCAGCTTGTCGGCGCCATATAGCAGGCGCCCGGCCGTGGCGGAAAGGGCTGCTAGCGCGAAAGCGCCAGCTCAATCTCGGCGAGGATCGATTTGGCGACGCTGCGCGGGTTTGGCGCCGCGATGACGGGCCGGCCGACGACGAGATGATCGGCACCGGCGCGAATGGCGTCGGTCGGCGTCGCGACGCGCTTCTGGTCGCCGCTCGCTGCGCCGCGCGGCCGGATGCCCGGCGTCACGATGGTCATGCCCGCCCCGACGATCGCCCGCATCGCACTCGCCTCTTCCGGCGAGCAGACGATGCCGTCCATGCCCGCGGCCCGCGCATCGGCGGCGCGGCGGGCAACCAGCTCGGCGATGCTGCCGCCATAGCCGGCATTGGCGAGATCAGCCTCGTCCATCGACGTCAGCACCGTGACGGCGAGCAGGCGGAGATCGCTCATCCCCTTGCCCGAAACAGCGGCGCGCATCGCCTTCGGATAGCCGTGGATGGTGCAGAAGGTCATGCCGAGCTTGGCAATGTTCTCGGTCGCATGCGCGACCGTGTTGTCGATGTCGAGCAGCTTGACGTCGAGGAACACCTTCTTGCCGCGATCCCGGAGGCGGCGGGCGAAATCGAGGCCGCCAGCGAAATGGAGCTGCAGGCCGACCTTGTAGAAGGTCACGTCGTCGCCGAGCGCCGTCACCATCGCTTCGGCCTCGGCAACGGTCGGAAGATCGAGGCCGACGATCAGTCGGTCGCGCATGTCGAGGAAAGGCATCGCTTCGAACTACCCCCTTGGAACGGACGATGGATCAGATTTCGGGCGCGAGCCGGCGGCTCGCATGGACGAGTTCGCGCGCCAGCGCCTGCAGCGCGGCGGCAAGATGCGGGTCATCGAGGCGGCCGCGCGCGTCGAAGGCGAGCGAAGCCCGGCCGACCGCCAGCCCGCCGCCGACGATCGTCGCGCCGAAGCCGCGCGCGATGATGCGCTCGAGATCGGCAAGGGCAGCGGCGGCGGTGACATCGTCATCAGCAACACCGGCCAGCGCAAAGAGCGGCGCCTGTCCGCCCCGCGGCCGGCCGCCGGCCGGGCGCAGCCATTCGAGCGCATTGCGGAACAGGGCTGGCAGGCCGCCGGCAAGGCTCGGTGTGGCGAGAAAGGCCGCGCCGTGACCCCCAAGTAGCCCGCGCAGCTTTTGTACGGCGCCCGGCACTGACGTCTCGGCGCGATCGGCATCGAACAGCGGCAGCGGATAATCGGCCAGCGCAATCAGCGTCGCTTCGCCATCGAGAAAGGCGATCTCGCGCGCAAACGCGGCCGTCAGCCGGCTCGCGGGCGAGTCGGGCGCGGTCGATCCGGCGAGAAGGAGAATGCGGGGCGGCGCCATGGGGATCCTGTCCTGGCGAAGCTCTATCAGGCGATACGGGCCATTGGCCAGCCGCCAAGTTGGAGGATGGCTAGAAAGGCTTGAAGGAACCGGCAGCTTCCATCCGCTGCCAGGGGGCGAGCAGGCGAAAAGGCGGGTGCTCGAAGCGGAAGAGATTGCCGCCGCCTGCTGGCTGGTCATGCTGGCGGCCGATGGCCTGGCCGGCGCAATGGCACAGTAGTAGCGTTCCGACCCCGCCATGGCCGACAAAGAGCGTCATCCCGGCAGCTTCGAGCTGCTCATCGAGAATGGCTTCGACCCCGGCAACGATGCGGCGCTGCGCGTCTGCCGCCCGTTCCCAGCCGCGGATGCTCGTCTCCGGCGCGGCGAAGAAGCGATCGGCCATCGCCTCGAATTCGGCCGGCGGCAGGAAACCGGTCGCCGAGCGGTCATTTTCATGAAGGCCGTCGCGAATCTCGACGGCAAGACCTTGAGCCGCGGCGATGATCTCGGCGGTCTCGATCGCCTTGCGCTCGCGGCTCGCCACAACGCGGCCGATGCGCGCGAGCATCGGAAGGGCGGCGAAGGCTTCGGTGCGGGCTCTGCCAAGCGGCGACAGGCCCCAGTCCGGCACTGGCACGGCCGGGTCTATGGCGACCTGCGGATGGGAGAGATAGAGGACCTCGACCATCGCCTCAGGCGGTGCGGCGATAGAGCCAGACCCGCGCCGGCGGCAGGTTCATCACCACCCAATGGGTATGCTCGACCGTAAAGCGGCCGGGCTCGGCCGGTACGGGCGGCACCAGGGCATAGGAGAACTGGATCAGCGACCGGCCGACCGGCATGCGCTCAAGCGCCTCGACGATCAGCTGGCGCCGCGCCTCGGGCGGGCGCGTGAACAGCGGCAGACTGGAGACGACGGCGGAGACCTGACCCTCGACGATGCCCTGCAGGGTGGTGTTGAAGGCATAGGCGTCGCCCTGGATGATCCGGACGCCGGGAAAGCGGCCACGCAGCAGGCCGCAGAAATCGGGATTGTATTCGATCGAGGCGATACGGCCGGGCGCGACGCCGCGTTCGAGCAGGGCCTGCGTAACAACGCCGGTGCCTGGTCCGAGTTCGACGACGGGCAGATCATCGAGCGGATCGACGAAGCTGGCCATCAGCTTGGTGAGCGCCTTGCCGGAGGGGCTAACGGCGCCGGTGGTCAGCGGACGCCCGATCCAGTTGCGCAGGAATCGGACCTCATCCGCAACCATGGCCTTCAGCTTCCGCTTCTCGATCGACGACATGGCGCCCCCTTGATGTCGTGTCACGCACGGCGGGCCATCATGCCGCCGGTTTCAAGGCAATCCTGTGACGGCGGCGCTCAGGCGCCGCCGAAGAAGTCGCGGATTCGTGCGAAAAACCCGGCAGATTCGGGATTGTTCTCTTCCGAGGAGGCCTGCTCGAATTCCTCCAGCAACTCGCGCTGGCGGCGGGAGAGATTGCTCGGCGTCTCCACCACGACCTGGATATACATGTCGCCCATCTGCGCCGAGCGCAGCACGGGCATACCCTTGCCCTTGAGACGGAACTGCTTGCCGGTCTGGGTGCCGTCGGGAACCTTGACCCGCGTCTTGCCGCCCTCGACCGTCGGCACGTCAAACTGGCCGCCAAGGGCCGCGGTGGTGATCGAGATCGGCACGCGGCAGAAGATGTCCGCGCCCTCACGCTGGAACAGCTGATGCGGCTTCACCGAAAGGAAGAGATAGAGATCGCCCGCCGGGCCGCCGCGAAGGCCGGCCTCGCCTTCGCCCGAGAGGCGGATGCGCGTGCCGTCCTCGATGCCGGCCGGAATATTGACCTGCAGGGTGCGTTCCTGGGTCTGGCGGCCGGAGCCGCCGCAGGCCTCGCAGGGATCGGAAATGATCTCGCCGCGCCCGCCGCAGGTCGGGCAGGTGCGCTCGATCGAGAAGAAGCCCTGCGCCGCACGGACGCGCCCATGGCCTTCGCAGGTGGTGCAGATTTTCGGATGCGAGCCGGGCTTGGCGCCGGTGCCCGCGCAGGCCTCGCAGGCAATCTTGGTCGGGACGCGGATTTCGGCCGTCTTGCCGGAATAGGCTTCCTCGAGCGTGATTTCCATATTGTAACGCAGGTCCGCCCCGCGCTCGCGACCATTGCCGCCACCCTGGCGCTGACCGCGCCGGCCGCCCATGAACTCGCCGAAGATGTCGTCGAAGATATCCGACATCGACGAGCCGAAATCGCCCGAAAAACCTTGCGGTCCGCCGCCGCCGCCATCGAAGGCTGCGTGTCCGAAGCGGTCATAGGCGGCGCGCTTCTGCGGATCGCGCAGCTTCTCGTAGGCTTCGTTGATTTCCTTGAACTTCGCTTCAGCGCCGTGGTCGCCCGGATTGCGATCAGGGTGGAACTGCATGGCGAGCTTGCGGAAAGCTGCCTTCAGCACCTTGTCGTCGGCGTCGCGTGCGACGCCCAGCACTTCGTAATAGTCGACCTTGGCCATGGGCGAACTCGTGGTGGTGCCGGACAGGCTAATGTGAAGACAAGTGAAACGGCATCATCGAACACCCGGCGCGTTGCCGCGCCGGGTTCGAATCGCAGTTACGCAAAGATTATGCCGACTTCTTCTTGTCGTCGTCGACTTCCTCGAAGTCGGCATCGACCACATCATCTTTCTCGGCGGTGGCGTCAGTGCCTTCGCCACCCTCGGACTGCGAGGCTGCATACATCGCCTCGCCCAGCTTCATCGAGACTTGCGCAAGCGCGCCGACCTTCTCCTGGATCGCCTCGGCATCGTCGCCCTCGAGCGCGGTCTTGACGTCCGCAATCGCGGTCTCGATCGCCGACTTGTCGGCAGCCGAGATCTTCGAGCCGTAGTCAGCCAGCGACTTCTCGGTCGAATGAACGAGAGCCTCGCCCTGGTTCTTCGCCTCGACGACCGCGCGGCGCTTCTTGTCCTCGGCGGCATGCGCCTCGGCGTCCTTGACCATCTTCTCGATATCCGCATCGGAAAGGCCGCCCGAGGCCTGGATGCGGATCTGCTGCTCCTTGCCGGTGCCCTTGTCCTTGGCCGAGACATTGACGATGCCGTTGGCGTCGATATCGAAGGTCACTTCGATCTGCGGCACGCCGCGCGGCGCCGGCGGCAGGCCGACAAGGTCGAACTGGCCGAGCATCTTGTTGTCGGCCGCCATTTCGCGCTCGCCCTGGAACACGCGGATCGTCACGGCAGACTGCGAGTCCTCGGCGGTCGAGAAGACCTGGCTCTTCTTTGTCGGGATCGTGGTGTTGCGCTCGATGAGGCGCGTGAACACGCCGCCGAGCGTCTCGATGCCGAGCGAAAGCGGCGTCACGTCGAGCAGCAGCACGTCCTTGACGTCGCCCTGCAGCACGCCCGCCTGAATGGCGGCGCCGGCAGCCACGACCTCATCCGGATTGACGCCCTTATGGGGCTCCTTGCCGAAGAACTGCTTCACGATCTCCTGGATCTTGGGCATGCGGGTCATGCCGCCGACCAGCACCACTTCGTCGATCTCGCCCTTGGCAAGGCCCGCATCCTTCAGAGCCGCGATGCAGGGCTGAACCGTCTTCTGGACGAGATCGTCGACCAGCGCTTCGAACTTCGAGCGCGTCAGCTTGATGGCCAGATGCTTCGGGCCCTTGGCGTCGGCGGTGATGAAGGGGAGGTTGATCTCGGTCTGCTGCGAGGAGGACAGCTCGATCTTGGCCTTCTCGGCGGCTTCCTTGAGGCGCTGCAGCGCCAGCTTGTCGCTGCGAAGGTCGATGCCCTGCTCGCGCTTGAACTCGTCGGCGAGGTAATTGACGAGGCGCATGTCGAAGTCCTCGCCACCGAGGAACGTGTCGCCATTCGTCGACTTCACTTCGAAGACGCCGTCGCCGATCTCGAGGATCGAGATGTCGAACGTGCCGCCGCCAAGATCATAGACCGCGATCGTCTTGCCGTCATTCTTGTCGAGGCCATAGGCAAGCGCCGCGGCCGTCGGCTCGTTGATGATGCGCAGGACCTCGAGACCGGCGATCTTGCCGGCATCCTTGGTCGCCTGACGCTGGGCGTCGTTGAAATAGGCCGGGACCGTGATGACGGCCTGGTCGACCGTGGTGCCGAGGAACGCCTCGGCGGTCTCCTTCATCTTCTGCAGGATGAAGGCGGAGATCTGCGCCGGCGAATACTTCTCGCCGTCGACCTCGACCCACGCGTCGCCGTTCGGCCCCTTCACGATCTTGTAGGGAACGAGGTGCTTGTCCTTCTCGACCATCGGGTCGTCATAGCGACGGCCGATCAGGCGCTTCACCGCGAAGAAGGTGTGTTCGGGATTCGTCACCGCCTGGCGCTTGGCCGGCTGGCCGACGAGCTTTTCGCCGCCATCTGTGAACGCCACCATCGACGGCGTCGTGCGCGCGCCTTCGGCGTTCTCGATGATCTTCGGCGCTTTGCCGTCCATGACGGCGATGCAAGAATTGGTCGTTCCGAGGTCGATACCGATGACCTTAGCCATTATGTTCTCTCCTTTTCGGCGGGCCGTGCGGACCCTCGAAGAGGCGTCCGCGAAACCGGGCCGGAATTCCGAACGGCCCCCATCGACATATTTGGTTCGGGGCTGTCGCCTTTGCGAGCGGCAGGCCCCGGGTTCTGCGCGTATATAAGAAGATGCAGAAAAGGCCGCAAGGCAGCAGAGAGCTTGAACTTGCGACGCTTTGGCTGATACCGGCCGAAGAAAGCCCCAACCTCGGTCCCTGAATGAAGAACGCACCGCTTCCCGAAGGCTCGCGACTGATCGATGGCTGTTTCGACAAGGAGGGCCAGGCGTCGCTCGTTGCCGCCATCCGCGCTGTTGTCGCGAAAGCCCCGCTCTACCGGCCGGAAATGCCGCGCACGGGCAAGCCGTTTTCCGTGCGGATGACCAATTGCGGGCCGCTCGGCTGGGTCTCGGACCGGGCGGGTTACCGCTATCAGCCACTTCATCCGGTCACGGGAGAGCCCTGGCCACCGATCCCGCCGATGTTGCTCGCGCTCTGGAATGAGGTTTCGGATTATCCGCATCCGCCCGAGGCCTGTCTGGTCAATTTTTATGACGAGGCGGCGCGGATGGGCCTTCATCGCGACGAGGACGAGGCGGCGCTGGACGCGCCCGTCGTTTCGGTATCGCTCGGCGACAGCTGTCTCTTTCGCCTCGGTGGTCGCGAACGCGGCGACCCCACCCGCTCCTTCCGCCTTGCTTCGGGCGATGTCTTCGTGCTCGGTGGCCCATCGCGGCTCATGTTTCATGGCGTCGACAGGATTTATCCCGGCAGTTCGACGCTGCTCGAGCGCGGCGGGCGGATCAACCTGACGCTGCGGCGCGTGACGCCGCCGGGTTGACGCCCGGACGCGGCAGGGCTTTGATCCATCTCTTCACCGAAACATGAGGCGCGCCTTGACGGATTCCACCAGCGTTCTGATCGTCACCGACATTCAGAACGACTTCCTGCCCGGCGGCGCGCTGGCAGTGGCCAACGGGCATGAGATCATCCCGGCCGTCAACGAGATCGCCCGCCGCTTCAAGAATGTCATCATCACGCAGGACTGGCATCCGGCCGGGCACATCTCCTTTGCGTCGACCCATCCCGGACGGGCGCCCTTCGAGGTGATCGATCTTCGATATGGCCCGCAGGTATTGTGGCCGGATCACTGCATCCAGGGGACATTCGGCGCGGCGCTCGCCGACGGGATCGATATCCCGCATGCGCAGATGATCATCCGCAAGGGCTACCACGCGCATACGGACAGCTATTCCGCCTTCTTCGAGGCCGATCGCAAGACACCGACGGGCCTGACCGGCTATCTGTTCGAGCGCGGTATCGAGACGGTCTATGCCGTCGGCCTCGCCACGGATTTCTGCGTCAACTGGACGGCGCTCGATGCGCGCACGCATGGGTTCGATACGGTGGTGATCGAGGATCTCTGCCGGGCCATCGACACCAATAATTCACTCGCCGCCGCCATCGCCCAGATGGATTCGGCCGGTGTCCGCCGGATCCATGCGGCTCAGCTCTAGCGGCCTAGGTCAGGCCTGGCGCGCGGGAACCATCCAGCCCTGCATGGCACCGCCGGGAATGGAGACGATGGCTATGTTTCCGACGCCTGGCACCTCGAACGGCTCGCGCACGAGCGTCCCGCCTTCGGCGGTCAAGAGCGCAAGCCGCTTGTCGAGATCGTCGACCTCGATATAGCTGAACCAGTTGTCGGGCACGCCCTCGAACTCCGGCCCGCCGATCTGCATCAGCCCGCCGACCATGGTCTCGCCGAGCATGGCGATGTGATAATCGCCAAACTCGTTCATCGGCATGGAGTCGAAGCGCCAGCCGAGTGTCTTGGTATAGAAATCCATCGCCCGCGCCGCGTCGCGGGTCATCAGCTCGTTCCAGTAGAACGTTCCGTGTCCGGCCATGACCGTTCCTCCTCCGCTCGATGGTGAGCGGAGGCTATCATGAACGGGCGCATCGGGACATCAGCCGTTCGGCTGGCTCAGCCGCCGACATTGAAGGCTGCGAGCGCCGCCATGTTGACGATGTCATTGTCGCGCGCGCCGAGCGAGAGAATCTGCACCGGCTTGTCGAGGCCGACGAGGAGCGGCCCGATCACCGTCGCGCCGCCAAGCTCCTGCATCATCTTGGTCGAGATCGAAGCGGAGTGGAACGCCGGCATCACCAGCACGGTCGCCGGCCCGGACAAGCGGCAGAACGGATAGGCCGCCATGACCTTCGGATTGAGCGCGACATCGGCCGCCATCTCGCCGTCGAATTCGAAGTCGACGCGGCGCCGCTCGAGGATCTGCACCGCTTCGCGGACATGGCGCGACCGCTCTCCCTCGGGCTGGCCGAAGGTCGAATAAGCGAGCATGGCAACGCGCGGGTCGTAGCCGAGCCGCTTGGCAAAGCTCGCGGCCTCCTCGGCGATGTCGGCGAGTTCCTCGCCCGAGGGCATGTCGTGCACCGCCGTATCGGCGACGACCACGGTGCGGCCGCGCACCAGCACGATCGAGACGCCGATCACCCGGTGTCCCGGCCGCGTGTCGATGACGCGGCGGACATCGGTGAGCACGGTCGAATAGTTGCGCGTGACGCCGGTCACCATCGCGTCGGCATCGCCGAGCGCAACCATCGTGGCGCCGAAATAATTGCGGTCGGTGTTGATGAGGCGCTGGCAGTCGCGGAAGAGATAGCCCTTCCGCTGCAGCCGCGCATAGAGGAAGTCGATATAGTCGGCGTTGCGGCGCGAGAGGCGGGCATTGTGGATTTCGATGCCGTCGCGGATCTCGATGCCGGCCTGTGCGGCCGTCTCCCGCACGATATCCTCGCGGCCGATGAGGATCGCCGTGCCGAGCTTCTGCGCCGCGAAGCTCGCCGCGGCGCGGATCACCTGCTCTTCCTCGCCCTCGGCGAAGGCGACGCGCTTCGGATTGCGGCGCACGCGCTCATAGATGCGGGCGAGCGTGCCGACGATCGGATCGCGGCGGGCGGAGAGCTGGATCTTGTAAGCCGCCATGTCGGCAATCGGCTTGCCGGCGACGCCCGAATCCATCGCCGCCTGCGCGACCGCCGCCGGGATTTCCGACAGGAGGCGCGGGTCGAACGGCACCGGAATGATGTAATGCGCGCCAAAGCGCGGCCTGACGCCCTGATACGCGGCCGCGACCTCGTCCGGCACGTCCTCGCGGGCGAGCGCCGCGAGCGCCTTGGCTGCGGCGATCTTCATCGGCTCGTTGATCGTCCGCGCGCGCACATCGAGCGCGCCGCGGAAGATATAGGGGAAGCCGAGCACGTTGTTGACCTGGTTCGGATAATCCGAACGCCCGGTCGCCATGATGGCGTCGTCGCGCACCTCCGCGACTTCCTCCGGCGTGATCTCGGGATCGGGATTGGCCATCGCGAAGATGATCGGCCGCGGCGCCATCGAGCGCACCATGTCGGGCGTCAGCGCGCCCTTGGCCGAAACGCCGAAGAAGATGTCGGCGCCCTTCATGGCGTCTTCCAGCGTGCGCGCGTCGGTCTCCGTCGCATGCGCCGTCTTCCACTGGTTCATGCCCTCGGTGCGGCCCTGGTAGACGACACCCTTGGTGTCGCAGAGCAGCACATTCTCGGACGGCATGCCCATCGCCTTGACGAGCTCGATGCAGGCGATGCCGGCCGCGCCCGCGCCATTGCAGACGAGCTTGGTGGTCTTGATGTCGCGGCCGGTCAGATGCAGCGCGTTGATCATGCCGGCGGTGGCGATGATCGCCGTGCCGTGCTGATCGTCATGGAAGACAGGAATGTCCATCAGCTCGCGCAGGCGGCTTTCGATGATGAAGCAGTCCGGCGCCTTGATGTCCTCGAGATTGATGCCGCCGAAGGACGGCCCGAGATAGCGGACCGAGTTCACGAAGGCGTCGACATCTTCTGTGTCGATCTCGAGATCGATCGAATCGACATCGGCGAAGCGCTTGAAGAGGACGGCCTTGCCCTCCATCACCGGCTTGGAGGCAAGCGGGCCGAGATTGCCGAGGCCGAGAATGGCCGTGCCGTTCGAGATGACGGCGACGAGATTGCCGCGCGTCGTGTAGTCGAAGGCGAGGCTCGGATCGGCGGCGATCGCCTTCACCGGCACGGCGACGCCGGGCGAATAGGCGAGCGACAGGTCGCGCTGCGTCGCCATCGGCTTCGTCGGGATGATCTCGAGCTTGCCGGGCCGCCCGCGGGCGTGGAATTCCAGCGCCTCCTGATCCGTGACGGCGGGACCGCTGCGCGCGGGTTTCTTCACTTCGGTCATGGGTGGCAGCTCTGGGTCAGGCGTTTCCGAAAGGCGAACGGCTCTTGGGGACCGTCTCGAAGGCGGAGGGCGACGATAGCATTGGATGACTGAATGTGAAGCGGCGAGATTGATGCCGAAAGGGTGAAACAGCTTTCGCGCTTTGCTAGGGTTACGCCATGTTGGACAATGCGAAGACCGATCCCGCGAGCGCCCGCCCGACGCCGATGATGGAGCAGTATCTGGAACTGAAGGTCGCCCATCCGGGCACCCTTCTGTTCTATCGCATGGGCGACTTCTACGAGTTGTTCTTCGGTGACGCGGAAATCGCCTCGCGCGCTCTCGGCATCACGCTGACGAAGCGCGGCAAGCATCTCGGCGAGGACATCCCGATGTGCGGCGTGCCGATACACGCCGCAAACGACTATCTGCAGAAGCTGATCGCGCTTGGCCATCATGTTGCCGTCTGCGAACAGACCGAGGATCCGGCCGAGTCGAAAAAGCGCGGCGGCCGTTCCGTCGTGAAGCGCGACGTCGTGCGCATCGTCACGCCCGGCACGATCACCGAAGAGACGCTGCTGCGCGCCGGCGAGAGCAACTATCTCGCGACGCTGGCGCGCGGGCGTGGCGTCGGGCCGGGCGGTGCGGATCGCTGGGCGCTCGCCTTCATCGACATCTCCACCGGAGACTTCCGCGTCGTCGAAACCGATCGCCTGCGGCTCGCCGCCGATATCGCCCGGATCGATCCGCGCGAATTGCTGGCGCCGGATTCGCTGTTCGCCGATGCAGAGACAGGCGCGCTGCTGCGCGGGTTGCCGCTGCCGCCGAGCCCGCTCCCTGCCGCCTTCTTCGATGGCGCGACGGCGGCAAACCGCCTTGCCGGCTATTTCGGCGTCGGAACGCTCGATGGCATCGCGGCCTTCTCGCGCGTCGAACTGGCCGCTGCCGCCGCGGCGCTCGCCTATGTCGAGAAGACACAGATCGGCGCGCGCGTGCCGCTTGGCCGGCCGCTCCGCGAAACCGAGGGCGGGCTTCTCCTCATCGACGCGGCAACACGGGCCAATCTCGAGCTGACACGCACGCTCTCCGGCGAGCGACGCGGCAGCCTGCTCGCGGCGATCGACCGCTGCGTCACCGGCGCCGGCAGCCGCATGCTGGCGACGCGGCTTTCGGGGCCGATTACCGATCCGGCCGAGATCGGCCGCCGGCTCGATGCGATCGACTGGCTCATCGCCGCGCCCGAACTGCGCCGCCGGCTGCGCGAGCAACTCGCGGCCTGCCCTGATCTTGCTCGTGCGCTCTCCCGCCTCGCGCTCGATCGCGGCGGCCCGCGCGACCTCGCCGCGATCGGGGCAGGCCTTGGCGCTGCCGCGACGATCGTCGAGCTGCTCGGGTCCGCGGAGGGGCTGCTGCCTGACGAGATCGCCGAGGCGACGGGAGTTCTCGTCGCTCTGCCGCCCGGTTTCGCCGAGCGCATCGGCGCTGCGCTCGATGATGAATTGCCGCTCCTGAAGCGCGACGGCGGCTTCGTCCGTCCCGGCCATGACGACGAACTCGATGCGACGCGCGCCCTGCGCGACGAGAGCCGGCAGGTGATCGCGGCGCTGCAGGGCCGTTATGCCGCCGAGACGGACGTCAAGGCGTTGAAGATCCGCCACAACAACGTCCTCGGCTATTATATCGAGGTGCCGCAGGTTCATGGCGAGAAGCTACTCGGCGCCGATTTCGCGGGGCAGTTCATCCATCGGCAGACGATGGCCGGGGCGATGCGCTTCGTCACGACGGAACTGGCAGGCCTCGAGGCAAAGATCGCCTCGGCCGCCGACCGGGCGTTGCAGCGCGAGCTCGGCGTGTTCGATGCCCTCGCCGCGGCCGTCAAGGACGAGGATACGGCCATCCGCGCGGCAGCCGGGGCGCTTGCCCGCCTCGACGTCGCGGCCGGCCTTGCGGACCTTGCCGAGGCTGAGGGCTGGTCCCGACCGCTCGTCGACGGATCGCTCGCCTTCGAGATCGAGGGCGGCCGTCATCCGGTTGTCGAGCAGGCCCTGAAGCGGGAAGGCGAGAGCTTCGTGCCGAATGACAGCCGCCTCGGTGACGACAGTGCTGAGGCCGGGCGGATCTGGCTCATCACAGGGCCGAACATGGCGGGCAAGTCGACCTTCCTGCGCCAGAACGCGCTCATCGCCGTGCTCGCGCAGATCGGCAGCTATGTCCCGGCGCGGCGGGCGCATATCGGCGTCGTCGACCGTTTGTTCAGCCGGGTCGGCGCGGCGGACGATCTCGCGCGCGGCCGCTCCACCTTCATGGTCGAGATGGTGGAGACGGCGGCGATCCTCAACCAGGCGACGGCGCGCTCGCTCGTCATCCTCGACGAGATCGGGCGCGGGACCGCGACCTTCGACGGCCTCTCGATCGCCTGGGCAGCGATCGAACACCTGCACGAGGTCAACCGGTCGCGATCCCTCTTCGCCACGCATTATCACGAGCTGACGGCGCTGGCGCAGCGGCTGGACCGCCTGGAGAACGCCACCGTCCGCGTGCGCGAATGGCAGGGTGACGTGGTCTTCCTGCACGAGATCGTCCCCGGTGCCGCCGATCGCTCCTATGGCATCCAGGTGGCGAAGCTCGCCGGCCTGCCGCCCTCCGTCGTGGCGCGGGCGCGCGCCGTGCTGGAGCGGCTGGAGGAAGGCGACCGCAGGTCGCCGGCGACGACGCTGATCGACGACCTGCCGCTCTTCGCCGTTGCCCGTGTCGCCGAGACGCCACGCCTTCCAGCAGCCGAGGATCCGCTTGGGCCGGCCCTCGACGCGCTTCTGCCGGACGAGATGACGCCGCGCGACGCGCTCGAAGCGCTCTACCGGCTGAAGGCGATGCGAGCCGGCCCTGCCCAGCGCTGAGGCATGCGCGGCGCGGCTTGCGGTGCTGAACATGGCGCCGTCATGCGAAGTGGATTAGCCTTGCCCGTCAAACGCCGTTTCCGGATGCCGCTCCCTTGATGAACCGTTCCGAATCCGCCCTCATCGATGGGCGCAAGCTCTCATCCGAATTGCAGGCGCTCGCTGCCGCCGAGCCGGACGAGGGCCGCCGCAGGCCGCTGGTCCTCACACGCCTGAAGGAAGTGCTGCGCGAAGGTCGCGCCCGCGCCGAAGAGCGGCTGCTGGCCGGGCAGCAGGGTTCGGCCTGCGCGCGCAGCCTCTCCGACATGATGGATGAGATCATCCGCGCGACCTATGATGTCGGCGCCCATATCGTCTATCGCGTCGAGAAGCCATCGACGGCCGAGCGCATGGCCGTGGTTGCCGTGGGCGGCTATGGCCGGGGCATGCTGGCGCCTGGCTCCGACATCGATCTCCTGTTCGTGCTGCCCTACAAGCAGACGCCCTGGGGCGAGAGCGTCGTCGAGTTCATGCTCTACATGCTGTGGGATCTCGGCCTCAAGGTCGGCCATGCGACCCGCAATGTCGACGAGTGCATCCGCCTGTCGCATAGCGACATGACCATCCGCACCGCCATCCTCGAATCCCGCTTTCTCTGGGGCGAGGAAAAGCTATTCGCCGATCTCGAGCAGCGCTTCGACATCGAGGTGGTTAAGGGGACCGGCCCGGAATTCATCGCCGCCAAGCTCGCCGAGCGCGATGAACGCCATCGCCGCCAGGGTGCCTCACGTTATCTCGTCGAGCCGAACGTCAAGGAGGGCAAGGGCGGCCTCCGTGATCTGCATACGCTGTTCTGGATCGCAAAATATTTCTACCGCGTCCGCTCGGGCGATGCGCTGGTTGAGGCTGGCGTATTCTCACGCGCGGAACTCGCGCTTTTCCGCAAGGCCGAGAACTTTCTCTGGTCGGTCCGCTGCCACCTGCATTTCCTGACCGGTCGCGCCGAGGAGCGCATCTCCTTCGACGTGCAGCGCGAAATGGCGGTAAGGCTCGGCTACACCTCGCATCCTGGCATGAAGGATGTCGAGCGCTTCATGAAGCACTACTTCCTCTATGCCAAGGATGTCGGCGACCTGACGCTGATCTTCTGTTCGGCGCTGGAGGAGGAGCATGCCAAGCAGACGCCGCTGCTCAATCGTCTTTTCGGCGTCTCGCCGCGCCGCCGCCGCCGCAAGATCGCCGGCACCACGGATTTCGTCGTCGAGCACGACCGCATCAACATGGCCGACCCGCACGTGTTCGTGCGCGATCCGGTCAATCTGATCCGCCTGTTCCACCTCGCCGACAAGCACGACCTCGCCTTTCATCCCGATGCGATGAAGGCCGTGACACGCTCGCTGAAGCTGATCGACGCCGATATCCGCGAGGACAAGACCGCCAATCGGCTGTTCCTCGAGCTGCTCTCCTCGCGCAACCAGCCGGAGATCGTGCTGCGGCGGATGAACGAAGCCGGCGTCCTCGGACGCTTCGTGCCAGATTTCGGCAAGATCGTCGCGATGATGCAGTTCAACATGTATCACCACTACACGGTCGACGAGCACCTCATCCGCTCGATCGGCGTTCTCGCCGGCATCGACCGCGGCGAGCGCAGCCAGGACCATCCGCTGGCGAACTCTCTGATCGCAACGCTGCAGGACCGGACGGTGCTCTATGTCGCGATGCTGCTCCACGACATCGCCAAGGGACGGCCGGAGGATCACTCGATCGCCGGCGCCCGCGTCGCCCGCCGGCTCGGACCGCGCTTCGGCCTGACGCCGGCCGAGACCGAGACGGTCGCCTGGCTGGTCGAACATCACCTCCTGATGAGCATGGTCGCCCAGTCGCGTGATCTCGGTGACCGCAAGACGATCCAGGATTTCGCCGCGGTGGTGCAGAGCCTCGAACGGCTGAAGCTGCTGCTGATCCTCACCATCGCCGATATCACGGCCGTCGGGCCGGGCGTCTGGAACGGCTGGAAGGGCCAGCTGCTGCGGACGCTCTATTACGAGACCGAGCCCTTGCTCACCGGCGGCCACAGCCAGATCTCGCGCGACAAGCGGGTCGCTGCCGCCAAAGAGGAGCTCGATCAGGCGCTCTCGGGCTGGCCCGATGCTGAGCGCGAGGCGTATCTGGAGCGCCATTACCCGGCCTATTGGCTGCGCGTCGATCTCGCGCGCAAGATCGCCCATGCCGAGCTGATCCGCGAGGCCGATGCGACCGGCAAGTCGCTGGCGACCGCCGTGGCGGTGCGTTCGTTCGAGGGCGTCACGGAGATCACCGTGCTCGCGCCCGATCATCCGCGGCTGCTGTCGATGATCGCTGGCGCCTGCACGGCCGGCGGCAGCAACATCGTCGACGCGCAGATCTTCACCACCACCGACGGGCGCGCCATCGACACGATCTTCATCGCGCGCGAATTCGACACCGACGAGGAGGAGACGCGGCGGGCGCTGAAGGTCGGCGCGCTGATCGAGGATGCGCTCTCCGGCAGCGTCGCCCTCCCTGAGGCGATTGCCCGCAAGGCCAAGCCGCGCGCGCGCATCAAGGCCTTCACCGTCGAGACGCGGATCCTGTTCGACAATTCCTGGTCGAACCAGTTCACCGTCATCGAGGCCTCCGGCATCGACCGGCCGGGTCTCCTCTACGACCTGACGCGCTCGATCTCCGATCTCAACTTGAACATTGCCTCGGCCCATATCGCGACCTTCGGCGAGCGGGCAGTCGACGTGTTCTATGTCACCGACCTCATGGGGCGGAAGGTGACCAATGCCGGGCGCGAGGCCGGCATCCGCCGCCGCCTTGCCGAGGTGTTCAACGGGGCGATGGCCGGTGAGAAGGCGCCCTTGAAGAGGGTCGGATGACGCCCGCATGTCGCTGATGCGGAACTTCATGACCGTGGGCGGCTCGACGACCTCGAGCCGCCTCCTCGGTTTCGTCCGCGACATGTTCATGGCTGCCGCGCTCGGGACCGGGCCGGTTGCCGATGCCTTCCTCGTCGCTTTCCGCTTTCCGAACCTTTTTCGGCGGCTGTTTGCCGAAGGCGCCTTCGCCTCGGCCTTCGTGCCGATTTTCGCCCGGACGCTGGAGGGCGAGGGCGTCGATGCCGCCCGGCGCTTCGGCTCGGAAGCGCTCTCCGCGCTGCTGACGATGCTGATCGCGATCACGCTCGTCGCGGTCATCGGCATGGTGCCGCTGATGTATGTGATGGCGCCCGGCTTCGTTTCCGATCCGGGCAAGTTCGACCTGACCGTTCTGCTGACGCGGATCGCCTTCCCCTATCTGACGCTGATCTCGCTGCTCGCGCTCTATAGCGGGGTGCTCAATGCCCGCGGCCGCTTCCTCGCTGCCGCGATGGCACCGGGCCTGCTCAACGTCGTCTTTGTGGCGGCGCTTGCCTATATCCTTGTCTCGCATCACGAAAACACGGCTGAAGCCGGCATTCTCCTGGCCTGGGCAACGCTGGCCGGCGGCGTGCTGCAGCTGGGACTGGTCGTCGGCGCAGCCTGGCGCGACGGCATGCTGCTGCCGCTTCGCTGGCCACGTCTGACGCCCGGCGTGCGGCGGCTGACGGCGCTCGCGGTGCCTGGCCTCATCGCTGGCGGCGTCACGCAGATCAATATCGTCATCGGCACGATGATCGCCTCCTTCGCCCCCGGCGCAATCGCGGTGCTCGGCTATGCCGATCGCCTCTACCAGCTCCCGCTCGGCATTGTCGGCGCCACCATCGCTGTGGTGATGCTGCCTGATCTTTCGCGGCATCTGCGCGCCGGACGCGGCGACCTCGCCGATCACACGCAGAACCGCAGCCTCGAATTCGCGATGGCGCTGACATTGCCGGCGGCGATCGCCCTCTTCATCCTGGCGAAGCCGATCGTGCAGATCATCTATCAGCGCGGCGCATTTGGCCCGGACGATACGCTGGCGACCGCCGAGACGCTGATGGGCTTTGCCGTGGGGTTGCCGGCCTTCGTTCTTATAAAGGTGTTCTCGCCCGGCTTCTTCGCCCGCGAGGACACGAAGACGCCGATGTGGTTCGCGGCGGTCGGCGTCGCGGTCAACATCGCGCTGTCGCTGGCGCTCTTCCCGACGCTCACCTATGTCGGCATCGCGATCGCCACCAGCGTTTCGGGCTGGGTCAATGCCGGCCTGCTCGGCTGGACGCTGAATCGACGGGGCCATTTCCTGTTCGACGCCAAGGTGAGGCGCAACCTGCCTTTGGTGCTTTGTGCCGCGCTCGCCATGGGCGCGGGCGTCTATTTCGCCGCATGGTGGGCCGAGCCTTTCTTCGCCGATCGCCGCGTCCTGATGCGGGCCGGCGCCATGGCGGCGATCTGCCTTGCCGGTTTGCTGCTCTTCGCCGCCTTCTGCCAGGCGGTGGGCGTCATTGATGTTCGCACGCTTGTCGCGACGCTCAGAAAACGCAAGCGCTGAGCCGTCCGGCGCTTGCGCGGCCGGCCTCGCCGCGCGATAAGGCGCCCGCGCAAAAAAGGTGCCCCATGACCGAATTCCAGCCGCGTGTCTTCTCCGGTGTCCAGCCGACCGGAAATCTCCATCTCGGCAATTATCTCGGCGCGATCGTCAATTTCGTCGCGCTGCAGAACAGTCATGACTGCATCTATTGCGTGGTCGACATGCACGCCATCACCGTGTGGCAGGATCCGGCCGAGCTTTCGCGCCAGATCCGTGAGGTGACGGCGGCCTTTGTCGCCGCGGGCATCGATCCGGTGAAGCACATCGTCTTCAACCAGAGCCAGGTCTCGGCCCATGCCGAACTGGCCTGGGTCTTCAACTGTGTCGCGCGCATCGGCTGGATGAACCGCATGACGCAGTTCAAGGACAAGGCCGGCAAGGACAAGGAGAATGCCTCGCTCGGCCTTCTTGCTTATCCAAGCCTGATGGCCGCCGACATCCTTGCCTACAAGGCGACGCATGTTCCGGTCGGCGAGGACCAGAAGCAGCATCTGGAGCTGACGCGCGACATCGCGCAGAAGTTCAACAACGACTATGCCGCCTCGATCGCGGGGCATGGATTTGGCGATGCCTATTTCCCGCTGACCGAACCGCTGATCACCGGACCGGCGACGCGCATCATGAGCCTGCGCGACGGCACCAAGAAGATGTCGAAGTCGGACCCTTCCGACTATTCGCGCATCAATCTGACCGACGACGCCGACCAGATCGCCCAGAAGATCCGCAAGGCGAAGACCGACGCCGATGCGCTGCCCGGCGAGACGGAAGGCCTCAAGGGCCGGCCCGAGGCCGACAACCTCGTCGGCATCTATGCGGCGCTTTCGGGTCTCACCAAGCAGGCCGTGCTCGGTGAGTTCGGCGGCCAGCAGTTCTCGGCCTTCAAGCCGGCGCTGGCCGATCTCGCGGTGCAGAAGCTCGGGCCTGTCGGCGCCGAGATGCGCCGGTTGATGGCTGATCCCGGCCATATCGACCAGATCCTCGCGAGCGGCGCCATCCGGGCCGACGCCATTGCCCGGCCGATCCTCGACGGCGTCAAGGATGTCGTCGGCTTCATTCGCCGCAACTGATGCGCCGCTTGCCGTCGGGCCGGCAGGGTGGCAGCATCGCGCCATGCTGAAACGGCGCAGCACAGAGGCCGGTCACCGGCGCAAGTTCCTGGCGGTCATCGACGACACGCCGGAATGTTCGCGCGCCGTGATCTATGCCGCGCGCCGCGCCGAGCGCACCGCCGGCGGGCTGACCATGCTCTATGTGATCGAACCGTCCGGCTTCCAACACTGGATCGGCGTCGAGAACATCATGCGCGCCGAGGCAATGGACGAGGCCGAGGCGACGCTGGCCCGTTTCGCCGACATCGCCCGCCGCCATTCGTCCGTCGAGCCGGAACTCGTCATCCGCGAGGGCAACAGGGCCGAACAGATCACCGGCCTGATCGCCGAGGACGAGGATATCGCCATCCTCGTGCTGGCCGCCGGCACCGACAAGGACGGCCCGGGTCCGCTGGTGACCGCGATGGCCGGGCGACATGTCGCGCATTTCCCGGTGCCGATCACCATCGTTCCCGGCACGCTGACCGACGACGACATCGCCGCCATCGCCTGAACGAAGAAGGGCGCCCGAAGGCGCCCTCCCGATCTCGACATGCAACGGACGGATTACTTCGCCTTGGCGGAAGCCTTGACGATCTCGAAGGTGATGTTGCGGCCGTGCTGGCGGGTATAGAACACGCGCCAGCCATTCTCGAACGGGGTTGGGACCGCCGTGCCGATCAGGCCTTCGATGGTGGGATCGCCATTCGAGACGTGAATGCCGGTGATCTCGTTGTCGCCGTCGTTCTGGAAGCCGTTCTCGCTGGCATTCGCGCCGATCGCCGCATCGATCGTCGCCATGTCGTCGCGGGTCTGCGACAGGAAGCGGATCGGGTCGGCGGTCGAGGCCTTGGCATAATCCGCTGTCACGTCGACGATATAGCCGGAATCGACGGCATTGCGCTGCCCGTGCAGCTTGTCGCCGCCGTCCTCGACGACCATCAGCTGGGTGTCGTTGAGGAAGGAGAGATTGTCGAAGCCGGTGTGGGTGACATCGCCGCGCCACACGAGGGCGAGGCGGCCCTTGTCGGCCGAGGGCGAGGTCTGCGTCACGCGGAAGACGCCGCCGAAGCCGCCGAACTCGGCGCCGGCTTCGGTCTTGGCGTTGGTGTCGCCGGTGGCGGTGAAATAGAACTCCTTGAAGCCGGTGCCGGGGCGGAACTGGCCATTCTCGGGCCGCTTCATCGGCGTCGCATTGGCCTTCTTGGCGAGGTCGTTCGCGTTGAAGGTCTCGGTCGCGCCGGCAGCCGTGTCCTTCAGCGTAATCCAGCGCGTCGGCAGCTCGTTGCCATAGGCGTAGATGAGCTTCTGCTCGGGCGCGAGGATGTCCTGGTCGGCCTGGCCGTCATGGAAGACGATGGGGTTGTTGTAGGCATCGAGTACCTGCAGCGCCTGCAGCTTGCCGCCCTTGGTGAGGTCGGTCTTGTCGGCCGGCACGAAGCGGTAGACGAAGGAATTCGGCTGCTTGGCGTTCTTGGTGCTGGGGCCGCCCTTGCCGCCATCGTCCTCGACGAGCCAGAGATTGCCGTCGGGATCGAGCTCGACGCCTTCATAGGCGGCGCGGCCGGTGAAGGCCGAGATATCGGTCACCTTGGAGGGGAAATCGGCAGTGGCGATCCACACGCCGCCGTCCTTGCCTTCCTCGGAGGTGAGCATCAGCACCTTCGCAAAGGGGTTCCAGGCAGAACCGTCGATGAGCGGCAGCGCCTTGCCGTCGACATCGGTCGAGGCCATCAGCGTGACGCGATGCGCCTTGCCGGCGTCGAGATTGATGCGCGTCAAACCGCCATGGGTGACGCCCTCGGCGTCCTTCGGGCCATTCTCGTGGCCCTGGAACAGGAAATGCGTTCCGTATGACACGCCTTTCGCCGCGCCGGTCGCGCCTGTCATGACGAGATAGGTGTTCTTGTCGGGCTCGGTCTTCGTTGCCTCGACATTATGACCCGGCGACTGGGTCGCGCCCTTTTCGGGAGCGAGCGGGCCGTCCTTGCCATAGCCGTAATAGCCGAGATCCTTGGAGGGGTTCTCGAGTTTGAAGGCGCCTTCGGCGACCGGAACCTCGGCAAGGCCCGGCGCCAGAACGTCTTCGGCCGGCTTGACGACGGCGGAGGGAAGCTTGACCGGGTCGGCCAGAGCGGGAAGCGACAGCGCGAGCAGCGCGCTGGACGTCAAAAGAATGCGTTTCATGATCGGTAAGCCCCGTGGTGATGAGGGAGCTTTCCGTTAGGCCCGGCCGATTGCGTTTCGATGACAGCCATGCGGCGCGACCCATACGCAACACGTGCTTGAATCATGACTGTGAAAGTACGATTTCTGGTGCGATGGGCATGATTCCGCTTGAAGCGGGTCGGCCGATCGCTCACAACGCTCTTAGAAGAATTCCAATAAGCTTGCGGCGAGGCCCCCCGATGTTCATCCAGACCGAAGCGACTCCCAATCCCGCGACGTTGAAGTTCCTGCCCGGCCGGCCCGTCCTGCCGGAGGGAACGGCCGAATTCCGCGATCCCGCCGACGCCGGCCGCTCGCCGCTTGCCGAGCGGCTGTTCTCGGTCAACGGCGTTTCCGGCGTGTTCCTCGGCCACGATTTCATCAGCGTGACCAAGGCGAATGGCGAGTGGCAGCATCTGAAGCCGGCGCTTCTCGGCGCCATCATGGAGCATTTCATGGCCGGCGTTCCGGTCATGGTCCAGGCGGGTCCGGCCCAGGCCGCGGCCGGTGAGGCCGGCGCCGAGTTCTTTGAGGAGGCCGACGGCGAGATCGTCGAGACCATCAAGGAGCTGATCGAGACCCGCGTCCGCCCGGCGGTGGCGCAGGACGGCGGCGACATCACCTTCCAGGGTTTCCGCGACGGCGTCGTCTATCTCAACATGCGCGGCTCGTGCTCCGGCTGCCCGTCCTCGACGGCGACGCTGAAGAACGGCATCCAGAATTTGCTGCGCCACTTCGTCCCCGAAGTGCGCGAAGTCCAGTCGGTCAACTGACGCTGCCGACATGCTGACGTGAATGAGAGCCCGCCTCCGGCGGGCTCTTGCATTTTGTCGTCCGAACCGTGTCCGCGCTACCAGCGCTGATGCACGAAGGGCCGGATGTCCTCGTCATAGATCGTCTTCAACGCCGCCATGGTCTCGGCATCGAGAGGAGGCAGCGTAGCGGCGTCGGCATTGGCGCGCGCCTGTTGCTCGTTCTTGGCGCCGGGGATCGCCACGGTGACCGCATCGAACGTCAGGATCCATTTCAGCGCGAACTGCGCCATGGTCACATTGCCGCCGACGAGCGGCCGGATGCGCTCGACCGCCGCAAGGCCGGCCTCATAGGGGACGCCGGAGAAGGTCTCGCCGACATCGAAGGCCTCGCCATGGCGGTTGAACTGGCGATGGTCGGAGGCGTCGAAATGCGTGTCGGCCTTCATCTTGCCGGTCAGCAGTCCGCTTGCCAGCGGCACGCGGGCGATGATGGCGGTCTCGCTTTCCAGCGCGCGCTGGAACAGCCGCTCGATCGGACGCTGGCGGAAGATGTTGAAGATGATCTGGATCGACACGACGCCGGGATATTCGAGCGCCTTCAGGCCTTCCTCGATCCGTTCGACGCTGACGCCGTAATTCGCGATCTTCCCGGCCGCGACGAGATCATCGAGAGCGGCGAAGACCTCTAGGTGATAATAGGCATCGGTCGGTGGACAGTGCAGCTGCAGGAGATCCAGCGTCTCCATCTCGAGATAGTCTCGGCTGCGGTCGACGAAGCCCGCCAGCGCGTCCGCCGTGTAGCCCGCCGCGACATGCGGCTGCAGGCGGCGGCCGGCCTTGGTGGCGACGAAAGGCCGCGGGCCGCCGCGCTCGCGCAGAACGCGCGCGATCAGCTTTTCCGAGCGGCCGTCGCCATAGACATCGGCGGTGTCGATGAAGGTCACGCCTGCATCGAGCGCCGTGTTGAGCGCGGCGATCGCGTCGCTCTCGTCGACATGGCCCCAGCTGGCGCCGATCGCCCAGGCTCCGAAGCCGATCTCGCTGACCTGCCGGCCTGTCCGTCCGAATGTTCGCGCGCGCATCGCCTGTCCCTCCGCAATTTCAGTCGCGGAGGTTATCGGGCGCGCGTCCTCTCATGACAAGGGCCGAGGGATTGGATGCGCGACTCAATCCGGCTCGAACAGCGGCACCAGCGCCATGGCGGGCACGGTGACGAGGCCGCGATCGGTGATGCGGATTTCGGGAATGACCGAGAGCGGGATCAGGTTGAAACCCATGAACGGGATCGAGCAGCCAGCCTCCGCCCAGGCCACCTTCAGGGCCCGCAATTCCTCGGCGACTTCAGGCACTCGCTTGTCGGAGAGAAGGCCCGCGATCGGCAGCGCGACGCGCGCCTTGACCACGCCGTCGGCGACGACCGCAATACCGCCCTCGGTCTCGGCGACGGTCGCGAGCGCGAGGCGCATATCCGCCTCGTTGGTGCCGGCGATGATGATGTTGTGCGCATCATGACCGACGCTGGAGGCAACGGCGCCGCGCTTCAGGCTGAAGCGCGACAGCACGCCGTGGCCGACATTGCCATCGGTCTTGCCATGCCGCTCGACGACGCTGACGAAACAGAGCCCATGCCGGTCGAACAGCGTCGACCAGTCATTGGCCGGCTCGATCGCGATCCGGTCATGCGTCAGCGTGATTCCGGGCAGTTCCGTGCGGATCGCGTTGAGAATGCCGGGACCGGCCGGAAGATCCGGCGTCAGTTTCAGCACCGCGGGAAGATGGACTGTGTGATAGGCCGCTTCCGGATAGCGATAGCGATCCGACAAGGCAGCATCGAGCAGCGGCGTGATGCGGCGCCCGTCGACGACGAGTTCGCCGCCATACCAGGTCGATTGCGGCTCCAGCGCATCGTTCAGCAGGACGAGGTCCGCGCGCCGGCCACCGCCGAGCCCGCCGATCTCGCCGTCCTGGCCGAAGCGTGTCGCGCCATGCAGCGAGCCCATCGACCAGGCGGCTTCCGGTTTCACGCCGGCCCGCACGGCTTCGCGCACGACGAAGTCGAGGCCGAAATCGGCGAGATCGTCGGCGTCGCGATCATCGGTGCAGACCGCGATCCGCTTGGTCGAGGTGCCGAGTTCCGTAATGGTCTTGATCGCCTCGGGCAGCGAGTGCCAAGCCGTGGTCGGCGGGCCGCCGCGCAGGAAAATCCAGATGCCGGCCTCGAGCAGGTCGTCGGCGATGTCGCGGTCGATGGCCTCATGCGTGTCGGTGATGCCGCTCGCGGCATAGGCGGCGACGAAATCGCGGCCATAGACATGGCCCGAGACGGGACGGCCGCGCTCGAGCGCCGCCTTGAGGATCGCGTGGCTGCGCTCGTCGCCCATCGTGACCGGCACGAAATCCATCTTTTCGCCGAGCGCCAGTGCTTCCGGCCAGCGATCGAACAGTCCGGCGATCTTCTCAGGCGTCAGGTCGCCGCCGGCTGTCTCAAGCTCGGGCGACGTCGCGGGAACGGTCGAGGGCACGGTGAGGAAGATCGAGAGCGGCGCGGCGCGGGCGTCCTCCAGCATCGCCTCGATGCCGGCGACGTCCATGACATTGCCGATCTCGTGACTGTCGCAGAAGATCGTCGTCGTGCCGTTGAGAAGCGCCGCCTCGGCATAGGCTGACGCGGTAACCATCGCCGATTCGATGTGGATATGCGGGTCGACGAGGCCCGGACCGATGATGCCGCCCGCAGCATCATAACGCGCCGCTGCTCCGCGATAGCTGCCCGACGGCTTCACGGCCGCGATGCGGCCGCCGGAAATCCAGATTTCCCGCTCGGGCAGGATGCGCTCGGAATAGGTCGAGAGCACGCGTGCGCCGGTGATGACGAGGTCTGGTGCCGCCCGTCCGGAGGCGACGGCCGCAAGCTGGCGCGTCATGCCAGCAAGCGGCGCCACGGAAAATCGGGTCAGCCGCGCCATGGCACGCTCCTCAGTGATAATCGGGAATGCCCGGCATCGTGATGAAGCCGGGGATCGTCCGCATGCGCCGCATCCAGCGCCGGAGCGCAGGATACTCGTCATGGTCGATGCCGAAATCGCGCGACAGCACGATCGGCGGGAACAGCGCGATGTCGGCGAGCGTCGGCCCATCGCCGACGAACCACGACGCGCCGGATAGATGCCGCGACGTCATGTGGTCTTCCATGACGCGAAACGCGGCGCGCGCTTGTCGCTCCAGCGTTTCCGGATCACCGGGCGCCTCCAGCATCGCGGTCAGCCGCGCCGCCGTCGCGGCGCCGAGCGGCCCTCTGGCGAAGAAGAGCCAGCTCATCACCGCGCCGAAAGCCGCAGCCTCATCGGGCAGGAAGGGGCTGCCGGCCGCCTCGGAGCGGGCGAGATAGCACAGGATCGCCTCGGCTTCCGTCAGCACCAGATCGCCGGCAACGAGGATCGGCAGGCTGCCGCGCGGATTGAGCGCAAGATAGACCGGCGAACGCTGCTCATGGCCTGGATGAACGTCGACGGCGATCGTCTCGGCGGTGATGCCGAGGATAGAGAGGAAGAGCCGCACCATGTAACAATCGGCGTCGAGTTCGTAGTCATGCAGGACGAGGCTCATTCCGCAGCCTCCAGCGCGGGGGCGGATGACGCTTCGAAAGCGTTGCGCAGCGCTTCCGCAGCGGCGGAGACCGCGACCGAATCGCCCGGGCCCGCCAGCACCAGATGCAGCCCCGTCCGCGTCGCGGTGAAGGGTTGCAGGAAGACGAGAACCGGCGCGCCGGCAAGGGTTCCGGCATAGCTGCCGTCGTCCAGCGCCGTGAAGTCCCGCAAGAGGCGCTCCGCGACGACGTCCGGCGCGAGATCGACATAGAGGCTGCGAAGCGCGCGGCCCGTTGGCGCAGGCGCTGGCGGCGGCGGCGCCTCGGCGCCGAGTGAGGAGTGCACCAGGATCAGACCGCTAGCCTCGGCAGAATGATAGGTCGCGACCTTGATCGTCTCGGGAACAGCGAGATCGGGATGGGCCGGAATCGCGCGGCATTGGCCGGCGGTGTCATAGGCCCAGCCGTGATAGAGGCAGGCGATATGGTTGCCGCGCACGAAGCCGAAGGAGAGCCGCATGCCGCGATGCGGGCAGCGATCCTCCCAGACATGGCTGACGCCGGCGAGGTCGCGCCAGACGACCAGTTCCCGGTCGAACAGCCGCGTTCCGGCCGAGGTGCCCGGCTCGATATCGTCGGCGATGGCGACGGCGTACCAGCCTTCCACAAGGTTCATGTTGAATTTCCCCGATTGAACCAGGACGATGCAGCCGTCACCGGCCTTGCCCCTGGCGGTAGGCCTCACGCACCAGGCAATCGATCGGCCCGAGGCTGCAGGCCATCTCGAACATGTCGACGAGATCAGGCTCGCCTTCCACCGCGACATCGACGCGCGTTGCGTCGATGCGCCCGGCTACGGCCGAGACCGACAGGCGGCCGGCGCGGTGGCGCATGAACTCGGCGAAGCTCTCGGGCTCGAAATCGCCGAGAAAAACCATCTCCACCCGCGTCCGCATGCGCCTCGTCCTGTCTGACGGCCCTGTCACGCCTGTCTGGCCTTGCGCGACAGCCCAACAATCAGGCATGTCTAGCGTCTGGGCAACGCGACATCAACACGCGGTGGATCGGAGAACGGCGAGATGGCAAGACCGGCGGAAAAGGCTTCGCTCGACAACTGGTATGTGATCGACGCGCTGGCCGATATTCCGGCCGGGACACGGCCCAATCGCCTGCTCGGACGCGATCTGGTCGTCTTCCGCGATGGCGAAAGCGTTCCGGTGGTGCGTGAGCGCCTTGCCGACGGCTCACTCGGCGAACCGCTGCCGATCCGCCAGCGCTGGGGCTATCTCTGGACGACGCTGGGCACGCCGCCGCGCGAGCTCTTCGATATCCCGGAAGCTGATGAGCCGGATCGCCGCCATGTCGTGTGCGGTGCCGTCGCCGTGCGCGCCTCGGGCCTCAGGATCATCGAGAACTTCCTCGACATGGCGCATTTCCCCTTCGTCCACACCGATATTCTCGGCGCGGAACCGCATACGGAGGTGCACCACTACACCACCGAGATCCGCCGGGATGTCGACGAGGTCTGGGCGACGAATTGCGAGTTCTTCCAGCCGCAGGCGGCGCTCTCGGCGCAGGGCGGCATCATGACGCAATACATGTATCGAGTCGCCGCGCCGTTCCAGACGCTGCTCTACAAGACTTGCCCGGCCGCCGCGAACCGCTGGGACGTCATCTGCCTGTTCGTGCAGCCGCTCGACCATGACCGTTGCCGCGCCCATCCGGTGATGTTCATCGTCGACGACGAGAGCACGCTGACCAGCATGATCCACTTCCAGCAGCTGATCTTCCTGCAGGACCGCATCATCCTCGAAAACCAGCGCCCGCGCCTCTTGCCGCTGGAGCCGCGCGCGGAGATCCCGACCCGCGCCGATATCTCCTCCGTCGCCTACCGACGCTGGCTGAAGGAGAAGGGTGTCACGTTCGGAACCGCCGAGCGGGCGGCCTGAGGGACCGCGGAGACTGCCTCAGGCCTCGATCTCGATCACGCATTCGATCTCGACCGTCATGTTGCCGGGGAGCGTCGACATGCCGACCGAGGAGCGGGCGTGCCGGCCCTTTTCGCCGAATACCTCCAGGAAAAGATCCGAGCAGCCATTGATGACGCCGGGTGTATCGCCGAATTCCGGCACGCAGTTGACCATGCCGAGCACCTTGCCGATGCGCTTGACGCGGTCGAGATCGCCGAGCGTCTCCTTCATGACGGCAATCAGGTAGAGCCCGGTCAGCCGCGCGCGTTCATAGCCCTCCGCAACCGTGACGCCGTCGCCGAGCTTGCCGAGAGCGTTTTCCCCCATCGGCAGCAGCGGCCCCTGCCCGCCGAGGAACAGCAGGTTGCCCATCTGGACGGCCGGAATATACGTGCCGACAGGCTTCGGTACGGTCGGCAGCGCAATGCCGAGTTCTTCGAGGCGCTTTTCGATCTGCATGGGCTTGGTTCCAGAGCGGTCATCGGCCCGCTTCCGGGTCCGCTGCCGCCAGCAAAGCGGTTCGGCGTTAAGAAAGCGCCAAAGCCGGCGGCACGCCTCGGCTTGCGCACCGTTCGCCACCATTGTAAGGCCGGACGGCGGAAGGGACGGAACCATGGCGGATGCGGTGACCGAGGATGCGGCGCGGGCGGCGAAACCGGAAACGGGGCGCGGTTTCGGCGTGCAGTTCATTTATGACGCGCTGAAGCGCGACATTCTCGAAATGCGCCTGCCGCCGGGGTCCGGCCTCGATGAAACCCGGCTCTCCGAGCGCTTCTCGATGTCGCGCACGCCGGTTCGCGAGGCGCTGGTCCGGCTCGTCGCGGAAGGGCTTGCGACGACGCTGCCCAATCGCAACACCATCGTCTCCGCGATCGATTTCGCCAATCTCCCGGTCTATTTCGATGCGCTGACGCTGATGTATCGCGTCACGACGCGGCTCGCGGCGCTGAAGCGGACCGAGGCCGACATCGCCAGGCTGAAGGCGGAGCAGGTGAAGTTCGCTGCGGCCGTGCGTGCCGCCGATGCGCTCGCGATGATCGGCACCAATCGCGACTTCCATGTCGCCATCGCCGAGGCCGGGCGCAATCGCTACTACACCGAGCTCTTCACGCGCCTGCTCGACGAAGGCAGGCGCATTCTCCGCGTCTATTATTCATCCTTCGACGATCACCTGCCCGATCCCTATGTCGCCGAACATGATGCGATGATCGCCGCGATCGAGGCGCGCGATGCCGACGAGGCCGAGCGGCTCGGCGGCCGTCATGCGCGCCAGATCATCGCGCAGCTGCAGGCTTTTCTCGCCTCGGGCGCCGGCGCGGCAATCGCGCTCAGCGGCGAGTCCTGAGCCAGGGGCTGGTTCAGCCGCCGGCCGTCGCCAGGAACTTCTGGTAGACGAAGCCCCGCTTGTCGCCGGCGACAACCTCGCACCAGCCCTTGCAGGCCACGATCTGGACGCCCGTGCCCTGGCCGAGCACCGCGATCACTGGCGCGCCATTGTCGGGATTGGTCCTGAGCTTGACGCCGCTGGTGATGCGGCCCGGCCCGGGCTTCAGCAGCCCATCCGTCGCCCCGCCCGAGGCAACAGTCTTCGGCGGCGCTGCGGCGACGGTCTCGGACGCGGCGGGCAGGCTCGGCGCCGGCTCGGCGCTAGCCGCCATCTCTGCTGCGGGCGACGGGGTTGTGGTGGCCGTCATGGCAGGAGCCGTGGCGGGCACTTCGACCAGCGCCCCTGCCGGCTGGAGCGGAACCGCTGGCGGCATCGGTGTCGCCTGCATCACCGTCGGCTGTGTCATCTCGGCGGGAATGGCGTGCTGTGCTGAATTGTCGACTGCGGCCCTGGCCGGGCTTTCCGTTGTCGAAGTCGCGGCCAATGGCTGTGTTTCGGCCTTGGCGATGGTCACCGGGGCTGGCTCGGCCGCCGCCGGAGGGGTCGTGGCTTCGGCCGTTGTCGCGGCAGGGACATCGGCCGCCGCCGCCGTCGCTGTCTGAGAAGGCGCGGTGTCGTTGCGCGCCGTCAGCGCCCGGATCGTCATGCCGGCGCCGACCGTTGCAAGCAGGATCAGCAGCGAGACCGCGAGCGCCGGCTTCACATAAGCGCGACGGGCGCCCGGAATGGACAGCCGCAGCGCCGGAACCGGCTCGGCCTTGCTGGCGATCCGAGGCGCCACGGCAGGACTGGCGGCGGGGCTCGGAGCCGGCTTGCGGGCGCGTGGTAGGGGCGAGGCAAGGCGGTCGTCGCGGCCGCCAGGACGCGGCGATCTCGGATTGCGCTTCGGCAGTGCCGCGGTCACGGCCTCGGCGGCGCGCGAAACGATGCCGTTGGGGACGGCAACAGCTGCGGGCGTTTCAACCTCGGCTGGGACGGCCTCGTCGCGGTCGACACGCCCAAAGGTCGGGTCGTCGAGATCGGGCTCCTGAACGGCCGTCGCCAAATGGCGCGGTGCGCGGTCGCTGAGGCGGATGCTTGCGAGCAGGCGGTCGAGCGCCTCCTGATCTGGCTCGGCGGCTGGCGGTACCTCGACGGCGGTCTGCCGCGGACTGGCTGTCGACGGTGTCGTCGGCGCTTCTGCAGGCGCGCTCGCAACTTCGTCGAAGAGCGCGACCATCGACTGCAGGTCGCTCATCATCGCGGCCTCCAGTTCGTTGCCGAAATCCGGCGCCGCCTCGGAAGCGGGCTCTGCCGTCGGGGTCGCTGGGCGAGCCGCCTCGAAGCCCGGGAAGGCCAGCAGCTTGTCGCGAACGGTGTCCTGAGGGCGCGGCCTCAGGCGGGCAGCGGCGGCGTTGCGGATGGCCGCTTCGAACCCGGCGGCGCCGGTGTCAGCGCTCTCCTCATGGGGAGGAAGTCGCAGCGCTGCCGATTTTCCAGGTGGTGTCATTCCCGAATCCTTCGAATGATGCCGAGCCCACAGATACCGAACCGCTCCTCCGCCAGCGGGTCGAGCCGTGGCCCCGCGTCCTGCGAGGCTCCGACTGAAGCCGGGACGATCGGTGCGAAGATCATCACGGCTAAAATTTTATTAAACCGCGCTTGATCCAGAGATCATCCGCGTGTCTATCCGTCCGTCCGGCTTTCCGCCGGCCCGCCCGGCAGAAGTCGTGATCGCTAAATGAGGCGAGACTTAGGGCATTGTCGAGCGGCTTCGTCGCGGGCGGCCTCGCGAAGAGGCGACGCATCGTCGGACGTCCTAGCTTCTCTGTCGCGACTTTCGAACCCGGCGGCCACGCGGGTCGAGCGTTCTCAGCGTGAAGATATAGACCGGCAGGCCCGAAATCAGGACCAGCGCTGCCGCAAAGGGGGCCGCCGCGGCATAGGCGCCGTCGCTGGTCAGCGACCAGACTTCGGTGGCGAGCGTCGCGACACCGGTGGGCGCGAGGATCAGCGTCGCCGTCAATTCGCGCATGAGTTCGAGCGCGACGAGGGCGAGGCCGGCGCCGAAGCCGGGCGCGAGCGCCGGCAGCGTCACCGAGACGAAAGCGGCGAAGGCGCCGCGGCCGAGTGTACGCGCGACATCCTCCATCTCCGGCGAAACCAGTTCGGCCGAAGCGCGCAGCGCCGATTGGGCGAGCGGCATGAAGAGGATGGCATAGGCGGCGAAGAGCACGGCCCGCGTCTGATAGACGGCCGGCAACAGGCGGATCGAGGCATAGACGAGCGCGAGCGCCACGACGAGCCCCGGCAGCCCGTGCACGATATAGGGCAGACGCTCGGCGAGCCGGGCAACGCGGCCGCCGCCGCGCAGAGCAACCAGCACGAGCGGCAGCGCGACCAGCGTCGTGACGAAGGTGCCGGGAATGGCGAGCGACAGCGACCCCCACAACGCTGGGCCGATCGCCTCCAGCCCGCGCCCGGCCGATACGCCGCGCAGCAGCCAATAGCCGAGCCGCCCGAAGGGTACGCCGAGCGAGATCACGGCGATGAGCGCGAAGAAGGCGAGCGCCGGCAGCGTCCAGACGCCCAGCTGCGCCATACGGCGACTGCGCACGGCGCTGCGCCCGACCTTGTCGCGCCGCTGGCTGCCGCGCAGATAGATCTCGCCAAAGGCCACTGGCAGGCAGAACAACATCAGCAGTGCCGAGAGGACGGCCGCGCTGGCATTATCGAACTGCAGCTCATATTGCTGGAAGATCGCCGTCGTCAGCGTCTGCACGCGCAGCAGCGACAGCGCGCCAAACTCCGAGAGCATGTGCGCCGTCACCAGGAGCGCGCCACCGCCGGCGGCTGGCAGCGCGCGCGGCACGATCACCTTCAGGAATGTGGCGCGTGGGCCCTGCCCGAGCGAACGCGAAACCTCTTCGGGGCCGGGATCCATGCTCCGCAGCGCCGCCGCGACCGGCAGGAAGACGAGCGGGAAGCTTTCCATCGAGAGGATCAAGATGGCGCCAGGCATGCCCTGGAAAGCCGGGCCGATCGATTTCCAGGCGAAGCTCGCGACAAAAGCTGGCATGGCGAGTGGCAGGCAGAAAAGAATACGCCACAGCGCCCGTCCCGGCAGGTCCGAGCGCTCGGTGCACCAGGCGCCGGCCACGCCGATCAGCAGCGCCAGAATGGTCACCGAGAAGGTGAGGACGCTGGTGTTCCAGAACAGCATCAGGGTGCGCTGGCGAAACAGTTCCGCCGCGATGCCCGACCAGCCGGCATCGGCGGAGCGGATCAGCACGTAGATGATCGGCAGTGCGATCAGCACCGTCGGCACGAGCGCGGCAAGGACGAGAAAAGGCGGCAGGCTGCGCCGCCTTCGGCCGCGGCGCGGCCGCGGCGTGGCGATCACGCCGGCCAGATCGCCGAAGCTCTCGCTCAAGCCAGTTCCGCCTCCCGCAGAAGCGCAAGCGCCGCCTCGGCATCACCGAGTTGGTTCGGCGTTACGGGAGCCGGATCGAGCGTATCGAACGGCGTCAGCGGAAAGGGCGAGACGACACCCGGCCGCAGCGGATACTCGGCGATGGCGCCCACGATCGCTGCCTGACCCTCGGCACTGACCATATAGGCGACGAAGCGCTGGGCCGCCTCGGCATTCCTGGCCGTCTTGAGGACACCGGCGCCGGATACAGTGATCAGCGTGCCTGGGTCGCCATGGCCGATATTGTAGATCGCCGACTGGACATCATCGGCCCCGATCTCGCGGGCGAGCGCGTGCCAATAATAGTTGTTTGAAAGCGCGATCGGGATGTCGCCACCCTCCACCGCCTCGACGGCTGCGGAATCGGAATTGTAGACCCGGCCATATCGCTTGAGGCCCTTCAGCCAGGCGAGCGCCGTGTCGCGGCCCTTCAGGATCATCACGGCCATGATCTGCTGCTGGAAGGCGCCGCTGGCCGGGGCGAAGGCGACCTTGTCGGCATAGGCTTCGCTGGCGAAATCGAGCACCGAAGCCGGCAGCGCCTTCGGATCGACGGCAGCCTTGTTATAGACAACGACCCGGCAGCGCGCGGTGGCGCCGATCCAGGTTCCATCCTTGGCCGAATATTCGGCGGGGACCGCGCCAAGTGTGTCGGATTGCAGCGGCGCCAGCAGACCCTTTTCCGAGAGAGCGAACAAAGAGGGGCTTTCCTCGGACCAAAAGAGATCCGCCGGCGAATGGTCGCCCTCTTCGATCAGCTGGCTGGCCAATTGCGCGCTCGATCCATGGCGGACCGAAACATCGATTCCCGTCGCGGCGCTGAAGGCGGCGATCAGCGCCTCCACCGGTGGCCGGTGCTGGCCGTTGTAGACGGCGAGCGTGGCGCCTGCCGCGCGGGCGGGGCGAACGCCACCGGTTACGAGCGCAGGACCGCCGATCAATGCGGCGCCACCAAGGGCGGCCCCTCGGAGAAACGCGCGGCGCGTAGCGGGATACATTAGAATAACTCTATGTTATTGCAGGCAATTCGGCCTGACGAACACCCCTATTCCCAAGCTGTCAAGCGGATGGCTCAAGTTCAGGCGCGAATCTTCTCGCCTTTCGGGTCATAGAGCGGATCGAGATGCGCCGTCGCGGCGACGCGTTCGCCGGCGACTTCGAGCTCGTAGCGGCCGGAGAGCACGAAGTCGCGATCGACGCCCTCCGTGCGACGAACATAGCCATAGCCGATCGGCCGGCCGATCGTGTAGCCGAAGCCGCCGCTCGCCAGCCAGCCGACGCGGACGCCATCGCGGTAGATCGTTTCCCGGCCGAGCAGGACGATGTCGGGATCCTCGGTGGTGAAAGCGGCGAGGAGGCGCGGTAGCGGCTTGGCGGCCTGCGCTTCCAGAGCCGGGCGGCCGCGAAAATCGAGGGGCTTCTTCAGTTTGACGAAGGCGCCGAGCCCAGCGACCAGAGGCGAATGATCGGGCCCGATTTCCGCGCCCCAGGCGCGATAGCCTTTTTCGAGCCGCAGCGATTCGATGGCCCGGTAGCCGGCAAGCGTCAGGCCATGCGGCTGCCCGGCCGCCATCAGCGCATCGAACAGCGTTAGCGCGAATTCGGTCGGCACATGCAGTTCGAAGCCAAGTTCGCCGACATAGGTGACGCGGAGCGCCAGCACCGGGCAGCCGCCGGCCGAGATCCCGCGGGCGCGGCCAAAAGGGAAGGCGGTGTGCGAGAGGTCGTCGCGGCTGATCGCGGCGAGGATTTCGCGCGCCTTCGGTCCCATCAACACGAGCGTCGCATAGGCCGAGGTGACGTCGGAGAGCCGCGCATCCATCCCTGCGGGGACGCCGCGTGCGATCCAGTGGAAGTCATGCGTTGCGAAGCCGGTGCCGGTGACGATGAAATAGCGGTCCTCGGCGAGACGCGAGACCGTGAGGTCGCATTCGATGCCGCCGGCATCATTGAGCATCTGCGTGTAGACGAGATGGCCGACCGGCTTCGCGACATCATTGGCCGCGATATAGGAAAGCGCGCTTTCGGCGTCGCGGCCGACAAGCTCGAACTTGGCGAAAGACGTCTGATCGAACAGCACGGCTGCCTCGCGCGCGGCCCTGTGCTCCCGCCCGACCGCGGCGAACCAGTTTGGCCGCTCATAGCTGTAGCGGTCGTGCGGCTCCTCGCCGAGGGCGGGATCGGCGAACCAGTTGGCACGCTCGAAACCGAGCTTCTCACCGAACACCGCGCCGGCCGCCTTCAGACGGTCATAGAGCGGCGAGCGGCGTAGCGGCCGGCCCGCCTCGGCCTCCTCGAACGGCCAGGCCATCGTGTAGTGCCGGGCATAGGCCTCCAGCGTGCGCGCGCGGATGAAGCCGAGATCGCGATGATTGCGGCCGAAGCGTTGGATATCGACCGGCCAGAGATCGAAGGGTGGCGCGCCCTTCGCGACCCATTCGGCGAGCGCCATGCCCGCGCCGCCACCCGCCGCGATCCCGAAAGCGTTGAAGCCGGCGCCGACGAAGATGTTCTTCACTTCCGGCGCTTCGCCGAGGATGAAGTTCCCATCCGGCGTGAAGCTCTCGGGACCGTTGATGAACTGGCGGATTCCCGCTTCGGCGAGGGCAGGAACGCGCCCGAGCGCCTCGCCCATGATCGGCTCGAAATGATCGAGGTCGTTGTCGAGCAGCTGGAACGCGAACTCGGCCGGCAGCGGATCGACGTCCCAGAGCTTGGGATTGGGCTCGTAACCGCCCATGACGAGGCCCCCGACCTCTTCCTTCCAGTAGGTGAGCCGGTCGGGATCGCGCAGGGTCGGCAGATCCGGCGTGACGCCGGGGATCGGTTCGGTGATGAGATATTGATGCTGCACCGAGACAAGCGGAATGTTGACGCCGGCGAGACGTCCAAGCTCGCGCGACCATTGTCCGGCGCAGATGACCAGCTTGTCGCAGGCAATGCGGCCCTGATCGGTTTCGATGGCGACCACGGCGCCGTCCTCGACCTTGATGCCGGTGACGCTGACGCCTTCCCGGATGGTGACGCCCTTCATGCGGGCGCCCTTGGCAAGCGCCGCCGTGATGTCGGAGGGTGAGGCTTGGCCGTCTGTCGGCAGGAAGGCGGCGCCGACGACATCGTCGACCTGCATCAGCGGCCAGAGATCCTGGGCCTCTTTCGGCGAGAGCAGCTCCATCTCGAGCCCAAAGGAGCGTGCCGTCGTCGCCTGGCGCTTCACCTCGGTCCAGCGCGCCGCGTTGCAGGCAAGCCGCAGGCCGCCATTGCGCTTCCAGCCGGTCGCCTGTCCAGTCTCGGCCTCGAGCCGGTCATAGAGAGCCACTGAATAGCCGAGCAGCTGCGTGATGTTGGCTGAAGTCCGGAGCTGGCCGACAAGGCCGGCCGCATGCCAGGTCGAGCCGGAGGTCAGCCGCCCGCGTTCGACGAGCAGGACATCGGTCAACCCCATCGCGCCGAGATGGTAGGCAACTGAGGCACCGACAATGCCGCCGCCGATGATGACGATCTTGGCCGAGGCGGGAAGCTCGCCCTTGGCGAAGTCCTGCATGGTGATGTCCTGGCGTGTCATCGCTGCAGCGCGTCGAATGCGGCGAGCGACACCTCGAAGCGACGAAGATTTTCGGCCGTATAGGGCACGTAGTCGATCGGCAGGGTGCTGTGGATCTCCGAGACCATGCTCCACATCGTCTCGCGCAGCAGCGCGGCCGCCTGCATCGCGAGCGCCTTGCGGCGCAGCGTGTCGTCGAGCGGCCGCTGGAAATAGAGCTCCAGAAGCGTGTCGGTCGCCACCGCCCCGAGCAGGTTGTTCGAGGCGAGGCCACCGAGATCGAACAGCGGCGAATTGAAGCCGGCATAGTCCCAGTCGACCAGCCAGAGGCGCGTCCCGTCATCGATGAAATTGGCCGCCAGCAGGTCGTTATGGCCGAACACCAGCTCGATCGGGCCGACCGCCGTCTCCAGCCGGTCGGCCGCGTCGAGCAGGCCCACGAGCATCGGCAGGTAATGGCTCTCGCCCTCTTCGAGCGTGTGGGTGTAGTCGCGGATCACCTGGAACGGCCAGAACATCGGCGCGGGTCCGCGGAAATAGCGCGGGATGTCCCGATGGGCGTGGCGGATCAACTGGACGAGACGCGGCAGGTTGCGGGGGTTCTGAATATCGGCGGCAGTGAGGGTTTCACCCTCGATGAAATCCAGCACCATCGCGCCCGGTTCGGCATGGACAACGATCGGCGAGATACCGGCCGCCGCCGCCGCGCGGCTCGCGGCCAGCTCAATCGCCCTGATGATGCCATGCACCGCCATGTCGCCGCCTATGCGCACGACATAACTCCGGCCGCGGTCCTTGACGACGAAATTGGTGTTGGTCAGTCCGCCCGGCAGAGGCACCGGGTCCACCTTGCCGCTCCAGCAGGATAGCGAGGCCGCGATCGCCAGCGGATCAGGCAGGTGTGGCATGGGCAGGACGCTCCCCCGAGGCGGCTGGCACAGGCTCGATGCCTGAAGATCCAGTCAATCTGCTGCCGATGTTGGATGCAAGGGGAGGCTTGGTGACGACGGAGCGGAGAGGGGGCGCCGGGGGTCAACAGTCCCCCTCTCCGTCCGGGTCTTAGCTGACTACGCAAAACCTGAAGATCAGCCTGCGGTCTCTGTCGCAAGCGGCTTGCCAGCCACGATGAGCTACATGACCACAAGATATGGTTCAAATTGTGCCGATTTCGACCAGATTTCGTTAGGCTTAACGCCTCGTTCACGTCTCGCGCATTGCATTTTGCAAGCGGCGTTGCAGATTGCGAGACTTGGCAGGGATCGGAAACCTTATGCCGGTGCGCCGCGCGGCAGGTCGAGCCACATCCCCAGGAAGCGGTCGAGGAAGGCCGAGCTCTGGACGTCGTAGAGTGCGCGCCCCTCGAGATGCGCGCCGCGATCCTGCGCGCCCGGCAGGGTGAAGCGCTCGGCGCCGCGCACGGTCCAGCGATGCATCATCATCAGCGTCAGCTCGATGTGGAACTGGAAGCCGAAGGCGGCCGGTCCGTAGCGAAAGGCCTGGTTGGCGAAGAGCTCGCCTGAAGCGAGCAATTCGGCGCCTTGGGGCAGATCGAAGCCCTCGCCATGCCACTGGTAGACCTGACTCGGCCATGGCAGCAGGGCCTCGCCATCCGCCGTCGCCTTCAATGGGTAATAGCCGATCTCGACGAGGCCGTCCGCTCGCCGGCCGACACCGGCGCCGAGCTGTTTTGCCAGCATCTGTGCGCCGAGGCAGATGCCGAGCAGCGGTGCGCCCTCGGCCAGTGGCACTGACAGCCAGTCGATCTCCTGCCGCACGAAATCTTCGTCGTCATTGGCGCTCATCGGGCCACCGAAGACGATCGCGCCCGCATGATCAGCAAGCGTCGACGGCAGCGGATCACCGAAGCGCGGCCGACGGATATCGAGAGGGATGCCGCGTTCCTTGAGGCGAAGGCCAACGCGACCGGGGGTCGAATGCTCCTGGTGCAGGACGATCAAAACCGGTGGCTTCATGAGCGCCGACAAAACTCCCTCAGGGCGTGCGACCTCGCAAGGCTAACCCCTGCGGCAGCGCGCCGCCAGTCCAGTTTCCTGCCAGATCGCCGACTTTCTCGGCGCAGATCAGCCCTCGGGACGGGCAGCCTGCTCGCGGACAGTGCGCTTGAGGCGAAGCCGTGCCTCGCTTGGCACGCCAAGCAGTTCGGCCACGCGCCAGATCGTGTTGTCCTCGAACTCATGCAGCGCGCCGTCCTGGAACACGAGGTCCCACATCATCGCGATGATCGCCTCGCGGTCGGGCTCATCAAGGCGCTCCTTGAGGACATGGGTGAAGCGGAAGAGGTCGACAGCCTCCTGATCGGCGAGTTCGGCCTCGTGGATCAGCGTCGCAGTCGCAGCTTCGTCGAGGCCGTAGCGCTCCTGCAGCAGGTCGTGCAGCCGCTGGCGTTCCGATTCTGCGACGGTGCCATCGATGGCGATGACATGGAACAGCAGCGCCGCCGAAGCGAGCCGGTGATCGTCGGGACTGAATTGGCGGCGCTCACCGTCGTCGCCTGTAAGGTCGGCGAGGAAGCTGCGGAGGGCGTTCAGCATCGGGTCTCCTGGGGGCTCGATGGTCGATGGCGGCCTCGCCGGCATGCGCGTCTCGCGCGACGCACTTCGGCGGATCGAAAAGGCCTCTCTAAAAAACAAACCGCCGGCTTGAGACCGGCGGTGATCAGAAAACTGCTTGTAGAGATAGGGCTCGGATCAAAGTTCGTCCGAACTCATGAATGGCGGTAGAAAGAGGTCTCAAATAACCATTCGCGTGGCCACCGAAGGCGTTGCAGCAATCGAGCGTCACGCGGCAATGAACGAACGTTAGCGAAATCGATGCGGCATCGCAAGGCATGGCGGCGAACGGCGCCCGCCGGCCTGGTGGCCAAAAAGAAAACCGGCGCGATCGCTCGCGCCAGTTCGTTTTATCGAGGCGTTGGAATCAGCGTCGCCGCGCCGCACCGCCACGGAAGGGTGTCTTGGATGATGGCGGGGCCATCGAGTCACCCTTATGCCGGAAGACCAGCCGTGCACGATCGAGATCGTAAGGCGTCATCTCGACCGTTACGCGGTCGCCCGCCAGGGTCTTGATACGATTCTTCTTCATCCGGCCCGCCGTATAGGCGACGACGACATGCCCGTTCTCGAGTTCCACGCGGAACTTGGCGTCGGGCAGAACCTCGACAACCATACCCTCGAATTCGAGCGCTTCTTCCTTCGCCATGGGATTCCTCAGGAGACCTTCAGATTGGTCGCCGAGGTCTTGCCACGACGATCGGTCTCGAGCTCGTAAGAGATCTTGGCGCCGTCGCGAAGCGTCGACAGACCAGCGCGCTCAACGGCGCTGATGTGAACGAACACGTCCTGACCACCCTGATCGGGCTGGATGAAACCATAGCCCTTCGTCGCATTGAACCACTTCACAGTACCCGTCGCCATGGAAATCTCCTTCAGTCTGGCGGTAGAGAACTTTGCTAACGACGCTTCCGTCGTCAAGCCGCGCGGCGGCGTTGTTGGTTGCGCCACCGGTTTTTCTTGCTCTTTTGCTGCATGGGCTGTCCCTCACGGCCGGCCAATTCACCGCGCTGTGTATCAACAGCGGGGCGAGCGACCGACGTCTGGGCCTTGAAATGCGTCGCGACCTGGGGGATCGGGCGGCGGATAAGCCGTTCGATCGCCTTCAGGCGCGCAGATTCGCCAGCGTCGAAGAGAGAGTAGGCAATGCCTTCCCGACCGGCACGTGCCGTCCGTCCAATGCGATGGACATAGGCTTCCGGTTCGTCCGGCAAGTCAAAGTTGACGACATGTGTAACATCGGCGACGTCAATGCCGCGGGCGGCGATATCGGTCGCGACCAGGACGCGGAGGCTGCCGTCCTTGAACCCCGCGAGGGCCTTCTGACGCGCACCTTGGGACTTGTTGCCATGCAGCGCCAAGGTTTCGATGCGCGCCTTCTGCAGATGTTGCGCGACGCGGTCGGCGCCGTGCTTCGTCCGCGTGAAAACGATCACGCGCTGCATCTTTTCATCAGCCAGGAGATCGACGAGGAAGCCCCGCTTCTCGCCGGCCGGAACAGGATAGAGCCGCTGGTCGATCCGCTCGACCGTGACCACTTCGGGCGACACCTCGACGCGCATCGGATCCTTGAGGATCTTGCGCGAGAGCACCGCGACTTCGGCCGGCATGGTGGCCGAGAACAGCAGCGACTGACGGGCGACGGGCAGCAGCGCGACGATCTTCATCACGTCGCGCACGAAGCCCATGTCGAGCATGCGATCGGCTTCGTCGAGGACGAGATGCGTCACGCGGTCGAGCTTGACCGCGCCAGCCTGCATATGATCGAGCAGGCGGCCCGGCGTCGCGACCAGGATGTCGACGCCCTTTTCGAGCGCACGGATCTGCGGCGTGTGGCCGACGCCGCCATAGACGAGCGCATGGCGCACGCCCATGAAGCGACCATACTTGCGAAGCTCGGCATCGATCTGGATGGCCAGTTCACGTGTCGGGGCGAGAATGAGAGCGCGCACGCTCTTCGGCTCGAGCCCTTCGGGGCGACGCGACAACTGCTGCAGGAGGGGGAGCCCGAAGGCTGCGGTCTTGCCCGTTCCGGTCTGCGCGATGCCGAGCATGTCGCGACCTTCGAGAAGGGCAGGGATGGCTTCTGCCTGGATCGGCGTCGGGGTCACGAGACCAGCCTGGCCGAGCGCACGCAGCAGCGGTTCGGCAAGCGCCAAATCCGCAAAAGAGTTCAATTGATTCAAGAAAAAGGCCTAACTTCGCGGATGCATTTCGCATCCATCCGGTGTCTTAACCCACGCGCGAAGGGGCCAGAGGACTGGGTCGTGCCCGCACCTGGCGGGTGGAACCATGGGATATTTTCCGCATGGCACAGCGCGATCACGATGATCGTCGAGGGCTATATGCCGACTCGGAGCCGAAAATGCAACCGAAATCTGGGAGACGCCTCGCATTTGGGCGTTTGACGCCGTCTTTGGATCGCTGGCAATTGCGTTCGCCGGCCTTCCATGCAAACTCCGCCTTCCGCGAACGCCCCGACCCACCTCTCATGCCGACGTCCCCAAGCCCTTCCGGTCTTTCCGGCGCCCCGCGCCGGCTGTCAGGCCCCATTCTCGGCATCCTCTTGATGATGCTGGGCATCTTCCTTTTTTCGGTCAACGACGCGCTCGGCAAATGGCTGGTCGGAACCTATTCCGTCAGCATGGTGCTGTTGTTCCGTTCCTTTGCGGCACTCGTGCTGCTGGCACCGTTCATCCGCCGCGATGGCGGCTTGGCCGGCCTACGTGCGGCGCCGAAGCCACTCCTGCAGTTGACGCGTGTCTTGCTGGCGACCATCGAGGTTGGCTGTTTCTACTGGGCCGTGCGGTCGCTGCCGCTCGCCGATGTGATGACCTATTATCTCGCCGGGCCGATCTATGTCGCGGCCCTCTCGGCGACGGTTTTGAAGGAGCGCATCGACCGCCAGCGCTGGATTGCCATCCTCGTCGGCTTTGTCGGCGTCGTCTTCGTGCTCAATCCTTCGGCCGCGAGCCTGACGCCGCCGGCGCTCGTGGCGATCGCCGGGTCAATGATTTTCTCGGTGCTGATGATCGTGACGCGGCAGCTCCGCGGCACGAAGGACAGCACGCTCCTCGCCTTCTCCACCACGGCCGCCATGACGGCAGGCGCCGTGACGGCACCCTTTGCATGGGTCATGCCGGGGCTTCGGGACTTCGCGCTGCTCTCGCTGGTCGGGATCGTGGCGCTGGTCGCCAGCCTCTGCGTCAACCGCTCGCTGAAGCTCGCACCGGCCTCTGTCGTCGTCCCGTATCAGTACACGATGATCCTGTGGGCAGTGCTGTTCGGCTGGCTGTTCTTCGGCGACGGGCTCAAATGGCATGTGATCGTCGGCGCGGCCATCATCGTGGCCGCCGGTCTGTTCATCTTCCTGCGCGAACAGCGCGATGCGCGGGCAAAGCCGGGCGAGACGGTCGCCGAGGAGGTCGGGCAGACCATGTCCGCCCAGCCATGACCGTCGTCAGACGAAGATGAAATAGATGATGGCGAAGGCGACGATGACGCCCGCGAGGCCAATCGCCAGCATGTAGCGCACCGTATGCGGCGCCACGGCCTGACGGGCATCGTCGGTCGACTTGCGCGGTGCGATACGGATTTCTTCGGGTTCGTTCCGGGTTGCCATGCGTGATCTCCTTTCGAAGACAACGCATGGGCCGCGCAAAGTTCCCTCAGGCGCCGGGACGGCCGTCGTCGCGCGGCTCGACCACGCGATAGTCCGCCTCGATCGTCACCGTCCCGGTCGGCGGCTGTCGACGCGGCTCGGTATCGGCGGTGCCTCCAGGGGGAGGCGTCCCCATGCCGCGGCTCGCCTGCCGGAACAAGGCGCGCAGAAGCGGGCGGCGAAAGAGATAGGCGACGAAACCGAGCGGGATCAGTACAAGCGCCAGCCCGAGCGACAGGATCACGGCCGCGACGAGAATCGCGCCTCCTGCCAGCGCCAGGAGAGCCAGCTTGAGCTTGTCCTGCCAGCTCGCGCTGCGACCGCCGATCATGAACACCCGGTAGCTTTCCATCACCTGCCGCCTTTCCATACGGCACGAGATGTGGCCATTCGCCGTCACCGATGCAAGCCGGCTTCCGGTCCGTGACCAGGCGTAGTCTCGCGGCATCCGCCCCTGGAGCGCTTCACCAACGAAAAAGCCGCCCGGTGGGGGCGGCTCATCATGTCGTCTGGGGAAGTGGTGGAGCCAATCGGAATCGAACCGACGACCTCTTGAATGCCATTCAAGCGCTCTCCCAACTGAGCTATGGCCCCGCCTTTTCCTGCGGAGGGGTTGGGGCCCCTCCGGCGCGGCGCGATACTTAGGCCGCGTTCATTTTCAAATCAAGCCACAATCGACATACCCACAGGCGGGCGCTGCGACGGGCTTTCGGGGCCTACGGCTCCTCGTCGTCGACGCCACCGATGATGTCGGTCACGTCGTCGCCTTCCTCTTCTTCCTCCTCGATGAAGACATCGCCTTCGTCGTCCTCGATCACGACGTCGTCGTCATCGGTCTCCGCCTCGACGGCGCCCGCATCGGCCGTTTCCGAATCGGCTTCCTCGAGGCTGATGAACTCGGTGGTATCGGCAGCCTCCTCCTCGGCCTCGTCCTCCTCGACCGCGCGCGCCGGAACCGGGCGGGCCTTGGCGGGACCGCTCTCGAAATAGGAGCGCGGATAGGACTGGCCCGTGAAGGGCGATACAATCGGATCCTTGTTCAGGTCGTAGAACTTCTTCCCGGTTTCCGGGTCGACACGTTTGGTGCCGAGTTCCGCTTTCGCCACGTCGTGCCTCGCTGGTTGATAGAGCGCGGCCCCCATAATGCTTTGTCCGGGCGCTGTCAAAACGAAATCGTCGCGACGGTCTCGAAACCGCCCGCCGAGGAGGCGGGTAGCGGGCTGGCAGCACCCATGCTATCCGACCCAGCGCGAGAGATCCAACCGGCGCAGCCCGCGCCAGGTCCGAGGAGCCGATCATGTCGACAGCCGCCGGCGCGTCCACCGGGCCGCTCCAGGCCCTCGCCTCCGGCCCGCTGGCAGGCCGTGTCCGCATGCCCGGCGACAAGTCGATTTCGCATCGGGCCCTGATGCTGGGGGCGCTCGCCATTGGCGAGACGGTGATCGAGGGGTTGCTCGAGAGCGACGACATCGCGGCTAATGCGCGGGCCATGCAGGCCTTCGGTGCCAGCGTGACGCGGGACCCGTCCGGGGTCTTCCGCGTGAAGGGCGTCGGCGTCGGCGGCTTCCTCGAGCCGGAGGATATCGTTGATTGCGGCGATGCCGGCGCGATGGCCGCCCTCACGCTCGGGCTGGTCGCGAGCCAGGCGATCGCGGTCACGTTCAACGCCGATCCCGCGCTGCGCGGACGCCCGCTGGGGCGGTTGCTCGAGCCGCTGCGCCGCATGGGGGCCCAGGTGGTGGCCCGCTCGCGCGACCGGCTGCCGCTGACGATCCGCGGCGCTGATGTCGCGCTGCCGATCGACTACCGCCTTCCGGCGGCCTTGGCCGAAGTGAAGTCCGCCATTCTCTTCGCCGGCCTCAATACGGCCGGGGTCACCAGCATCATCGAACCCATCCCCACCCGCGACCATAGCGAGCGCATGCTCACCGCCTTCGGCGCGGCGCTCGAGATCGACCGCGATAGCGAGGGGGCCCGCGTCGTCCGCATCGAAGGCCGGCGCGATTTGAGGCCGCAGCGGCTGGTCGTCCCCGGCGATCCCGGCGCTGCTGCCTTCGTCATCGTCGCGGCCCTTGTCATCGAGGGATCGGACGTGACGATCGAGGGTGTGCTCGTCAACCCGCTGCGGATCGGCTTGATCGAAACGCTCGTCGAGATGGGTGGCGACATCGCGCTCGACAATCATCGCATGGTCGCAGGCGAGCCGGTTGCCGATCTTCGGGTCCGGGCGAGCCGGCTCAAGGGGATCGTCGTGCCGCCGGCCCGCGCCGCAACGATGATCGACGATTACCCCGTACTGGCCGTCGCCGCGGCCTTTGCCGAGGGCAAGACGGTGATGGATGGGCTCGGGGACTTGCGACAGAAGGAATCGGACCGCCTTTCGGCCCTCGCCGCGGCGCTGGCGACGAGTGGCATCGAATACGAGGAGGGACCGGAATCGCTGACCGTGACCGGCAGCGCCCGTCCGGCCGGCGGCGGCCAGATCGCAGTCGGCGCCGACCCGCGCATCGCCATGAGTTTCCTCGTGCTCGGCCTCGGTGCCGCGAGCGCCGTCGCCATCGATGACGCGCGCACGGCAGCGATCGCCTTTCCAGGGTTCGCGGCGCTGATGGGCGGACTCGGCGCGCATTTCGAAACTCCGGAGCCCCCAGCCCGATGATCATCGCCATCGACGGGCCGGCCGGCGCCGGCAAGGGCACGCTGGCGCTGCGCCTCGCCGCGCATTATGGCCTGCCCTATCTCGACACCGGCCTGCTCTACCGCGCCGTCGGGCGCCTGATGGCCGAGCGCGGCCTCGATCTCGATGATCCCGTCGCGGCAGGCGCCGTTGCCGAGGGGCTCGATCCCTCGCACATCGCCGAGGCGGAACTGCGCGGGCGCGAAGCCGGAGAGCTCGCCTCGCGCGTTGCCGTCCATCCCGAGGTGCGCGCGGCGCTCATCGCCTTCCAGCGCGATTTTGCCCGCCGCCCGCCAGGCGCAGTCCTCGACGGCCGCGACATCGGCACGGCGATCTGCCCGGATGCCGAGGTCAAGTTGTTCGTCACGGCCTCGCCCGAGGTCCGTGCGCACCGGCGCACCGACGAGCTCAATGCCAAGGGCCGTGACGTCGACTATGCCCGCATTCTCGAGGAGATCCGCGAGCGCGACGAGCGCGACGCCGGTCGCATGTCGGCGCCGCTGCGCCAGGCCCGCGACGCGGTGCGCATCGATACCAGCGCGCTCGACATCGACGGCGTGTTCAATGCCGCCCGGGCCGTCATCGACGCGAATCGGCCCTGAATCCGGCGCCAGAAGCGGCATAACACCCCGCAAACGGGCAATTGCGCCTTGCCGGCTGGCGGGCGGCATTATATAGAGCGCGGGTTCCGCGTGGCAGGCAGGCAAGGGTCGCCGCCCGCTCGTGGTCCGAAACCATCGAGTTCCAGTCCGGAAGCGTCGGTCCGCCCTTCGAAGGGGCAGCCCCGGTCCATACCGCGGGCAGGTCCGGAATTCGATCCCGAAACACGAACCGCCGGCGCATGCCAGACATGGCACCAGGAGTTTTCATGGCCGTTACCAATCCCTCCCGCGAAGATTTCGCCACCCTGCTCGAGGAATCGTTCCAGAACGAGGACCTCTTCGAGGGCAGCGTCGTCAAGGGAACCGTCGTCGCGATCGAGAAGGACCTCGCGGTCATCGACGTCGGACTGAAGACCGAGGGCCGCGTTGCCCTCAAGGAATTTGCAGGCCCCGGCCGCGACCAGCCGATCAAGGTCGGTGACGTCGTCGAGGTCTATCTCGAGCGCGTCGAGAACGCTCTCGGCGAAGCCGTCCTCTCGCGCGACAAGGCACGCCGCGAAGAGAGCTGGGTCCGCCTCGAGGAGCAGTTCAACAAGAACGAGAAGGTCACGGGCGTCATCTTCAACCAGGTCAAGGGTGGCTTCACCGTCGATCTGGATGGTGCCGTCGCCTTCCTGCCGCGCAGCCAGGTGGACATCCGCCCGGTCCGCGACGTCGGCCCGCTGATGCACACCCCGCAGCCGTTCCAGATCCTCAAGATGGACAAGCGCCGCGGCAACATCGTCGTGTCGCGCCGGACCGTTCTCGAGGAAACCCGCGCCGAGCAGCGTTCGGAGCTGGTGCAGAGCCTCGAGGAAGGCCAGATCATCGAGGGCGTCGTCAAGAACATCACCGATTACGGTGCGTTCGTCGACCTCGGCGGTATCGACGGCCTGCTGCATGTCACCGACATTGCATGGCGCCGCATCAATCATCCGACCGAAGTGCTTTCGATCGGCCAGACCGTCCGCGTGCAGATCATCCGCGTCAATCACGAGACGCACCGCATCTCGCTCGGCATGAAGCAGCTCGAGGCCGATCCGTGGTCGGGCATCGAGGCGAAGTATCCGGTCCAGGCCAAGTTCTCGGGCCGCGTCACGAACATCACCGACTACGGTGCGTTCGTCGAGCTGGAGCCGGGCATCGAAGGCCTGATCCACGTTTCCGAGATGTCCTGGACGAAGAAGAACGTCCATCCGGGCAAGATCGTCTCCACCTCGCAGGAAGTCGAAGTCGTCATCCTCGAGGTCGATCCGGTCAAGCGCCGCATCTCGCTCGGCCTGAAGCAGACCCTCGCCAATCCGTGGGAGAGCTTCCAGGACAAGTATCCGATCGGTTCGATCGTCGAGGGCGAGGTCAAGAACAAGACCGAGTTCGGCCTGTTCATCGGGCTCGATGGCGACGTGGATGGCATGGTCCATCTGTCGGATCTCGACTGGAACCGTCCGGGCGAGCAGGTCATCGACGAGTACAATCGTGGTGACATCGTCAAGGCGCAGGTGCTCGACGTCGATATCGACAAGGAGCGCATCTCGCTCGGCATCAAGCAGGTCGGCGGCGATCCGTTCGTCGAAGCCTCGGGCGAAATCCGCAAGGGCGCCGTGGTCACCTGCGAGATCCTCGCGGTCAACGAAGGCGGCCTCGAAGTCCGCATCGCCGACAGCGACCTGACGGCCTTCATCCGTCGCGCCGATCTTTCGCGCGATCGGTCGGAGCAGCGTCCGGAGCGTTTCGCCGCTGGCGAGAAGGTCGACGCCCGCGTCACCAATTTCGACAAGAAGGCCCGCAAGGTCTCCGTCTCGATCAAGGCGCTTGAAATCGCCGAAGAGAAGGAAGCCGTTGCCCAGTTCGGTTCGTCCGACTCGGGCGCCTCGCTCGGCGACATTCTCGGTGCGGCCCTCAAGGCTCGCCAGACCGACGAATAAGCCTGACGACATACGACACGGAAACGCCCCGGCCATTGGCCGGGGCGTTTTCATTTGGGGCCGGAGCAAGAAAATCGAAGTGATGCAAAGCCTTGCGCGGTCGGAGCCGTTTGCGTCCAGGCGCCAAAGCCGCTAACTCATCATCCCGGGGACCCCGGTAACGGCGATGGATTATGCGATGGCTCTCACGGCGGACGACATTATCGAGCGGCGACGTCTCAGGCGGAAGCTGATCTTCTGGCGCGTCCTTGGCGTGCTAGCCTTCCTCGTCGCGGTGATCGTTGCCGGCGTGCTCGTCGTCGGTCCGGATCGCATCGGTGCGCGGTCGTCGCCGCATGTCGCCCGCATCTCGATCGACGGCTTCATTTCCGATGACCGGGCCGAACTGGAGTTGATCGACCGCCTCGCCAAGAACGATGCCGTCAAGGCGGTGATCGTCTCGATCGATTCTGGCGGCGGCGCCACCGTCGGCGGCGAATCGCTCTATGACGCACTGCGCCAGCTCTCGGCCAAGAAGCCGACCGTTGCCTCGATCAAGACCCTCGGCGCTTCGGCGGCCTACATGACGGCGATCGCGACGGACCAGATCTTCGCCTATCGCACCTCGATTACCGGCTCGATCGGTGTGCTGTTCCAGTCGCCCGAGGTCAGCGAGGCCATGGCCAAGCTCGGCATCAAGCTGACCGAGGTGAAGTCCTCTCCGCTCAAGGCAGCGCCATCGCCCTTCGCGCCTGCCTCGCCGGAATCGCTCCAGGTTGTGAAGAGCCTCATCGACGACAGCTACAACTGGTTCGTCGACATTGTCGCCGAGCGTCGCCATCTCGACCGGGCGACCACGCTGAAGCTGGCTGATGGCCGTGTCTATTCCGGCCAGCAGGCCAAGGCGGCGGGCCTCATCGACGGGATCGGCGGCGAGGACCAGGCACGCGACTGGCTCTCGAAGGAAAAGGGCATAGACCCGGCGCTGACCGTCATCGAATGGAAAAAGGAGGAACCCTCGCGCGGCTTCTCCTTTGCCGATGTCGCCGTCCGCGTCGTGGCGCGGCAGCTTGGATTCGCGCCGGGCGCGCCCGATACCAGCGGAATCGCGCCATGGTTGCCCCGGCTTAATCTTGACGGTCTCCTTTCTGTTTGGCAGGCTCCCGAGGAGTTCAACGCTGGGGGGTCGGCGCGATGATCAAATCAGAGCTGGTCCAGCGTATTGCCGAACAGAATCCGCATCTTTACCAGCGTGACGTCGAGCACATCGTCAATTCGATCCTCGATGAGATCGTTGACGCGCTGGCCCGCGGCGACCGGGTCGAGTTGCGCGGCTTCGGCGCCTTCTCGGTCAAGAACCGCCCCGCCCGCCAGGGCCGCAATCCGCGGACCGGGACCAAGGTCGATGTCACTGAAAAGTTCGTGCCGTTCTTCAAGACGGGCAAGGAGATGCGCGAGCGTCTCAATGACGGCGACTGACGGAGGCAGGGACACGGCATGAAGCGCGCGATCGCGATCATCATACTCGTTCCGCTGGCAGTGCTTCTCGTGGCGCTGGCGGTTGCCAACCGTCACGGCGTGGTGCTGTCGCTCGATCCGTTCAATGGCGATGCGCCTGCCGCCGCGATGACGCTGCCGCTCTATTTCATCGTCTTTGCCTCGATGGTGCTGGGCGTGCTGCTGGGCGGCATCGGAACCTGGCTGGGCCAGGGCCGCTGGCGCCGCCAGGCGCGCCGGCTGAAGCGCGAGGCGAGCGGTGTTCGCCGCGAAAATGACGGCTATCGCACCATCACCCCAACCGGCCCGTCTGCCGGCCTGCCCGCCCTTCGCCGCGACGCCGCCTGACATGCGCCTCATCGATGGCGCGGCGCTTGATGCCGCGCTTTCCCGGCATGAACTGGTCGAGACGCTTCGCGAGGCTTTTCGCTCCGAGATCACGGTGCCGCCCCGCGAGCATCATTCGATCGCGCGGAGCGGCGGCGACGCGTCGCTGCTTCTGATGCCGGCCTGGTCGGGCGCCGCTGAAGCCGCGTCGGATCATGTCGGCGTCAAGATCGTGACCGTCTTCCCCGGCAATGCCGCAAATGGCCTCGCCACGGTGGCGGGCGTCTATCTGCTGCTTTCGGGGGAGACCGGCGCGCCGCTCGCCGTGATCGACGGAACCGCCTTGACGCTCTGGCGCACGGCAGCGGCCTCGGCGCTCGCGGCGTCCTATCTCGCCAGGGCCGATGCCGCGCATCTGCTGATGATCGGAGCCGGCGCGCTCGCCCCGCACCTCGTCGCCGCCCACGCCGCGATGCGGCCGATCACCCGTGTCACGCTGTGGAATCGGGACGTATCGCGGGCGGAGAGGCTGGCGGAACGGCTGGCCGGTGACGGCTTGGATGTCGAGGTCGAGACGGATCTTGCCCGCGCGCTCCCGCAGGCCGACATCATCTCCTGTGCGACGCTGTCGAGCGAGCCGCTGGTGCGCGGGGCACTGGTGAAGCCCGGCGCGCATCTTGATCTCGTCGGTGGCTTCACCCCGGCGATGCGCGAGGCCGATGACACGGCCATCCGCCGCGCGCGCGTCTATGTCGATGGCCCAGGCGCGATCGCCGAGGCGGGCGATATCGCGGCGCCGCTGGCCGGCGGCGTGCTTGCCCCCGACGAAATCGTCGGCGATCTCCAGGGTCTTTGCCGCGGCCTGATCGATGGCCGGCGCACGGCCGACGAGATCACGCTGTTCAAGTCCGTCGGGATCGCGCTCGAAGATCTTGCGGCCGGGGCACTGATCTGGCGCAAGCTCGGCAGCTGACGCGGCGGCGGTTGGACTCCGGCCGCCTTTCATGGCAAAGCTCACCGCAAATGACCGAACGGATGACAATGCCGGCAACCGGACGAACCCCTGTCCTCGTGAAGATCTGCGGCCTCTCGACAGCGGAGACGCTGCAGGCGGCGCTGGACGCCGGGGCCGACATGATCGGCCTCAATTTCTTCCCGAAGAGCCCGCGTGCCGTCTCACTCGAGACTGGCGCCGCGCTGGCGGCGCAGGTGCGCGGCCGCGCTGAAATCGTTGCGCTCACGGTCGACATGGATGATGACGGTCTCGCCGCGATCGTCGAGGCCGTTCGGCCGGATTGGCTGCAATTGCATGGCAGCGAGGACCCGGTCCGCGTTTCGGCCTTGCAGCGCCAGTTCGGTCTTGGCGTGCTGAAGGCGATCGGTATCCGGACGGTCGACGATCTTGCCGAAGTCGCGCGCCATGCCGGCATCGCCGATCACCTGTTGATCGACGCGAAGCCGCCAGCCGGCGCTGTGCTGCCCGGTGGCAACGGCGTTCCGTTCGACTGGGCGCTGCTTGATGGCATTGAGCCGGGACGGCCCTATATGCTGTCGGGCGGGCTCAATCCGGCCAACGTGGCCGACGCCATCGCGCGCACCGGCGCCGACGGCGTCGATGTGTCATCGGGCGTCGAGACGGCGCCTGGCATCAAGGATGTGGCGCTGATCAGGGCCTTCATCGCTGCCGTGCGCGGCGATACAACGAACATCGAAGACCGGCGCCGCTCCGGCGAGAGGACAGTGACGTGACCGCTCCGATTTTGCCCAATTCCTTCACGACCGGCCCGGACGAGCGCGGCCATTTCGGCATCTATGGCGGCCGCTATGTCGCCGAGACGCTGATGCCGCTGATCCTCGAGCTGCAGGCGGCGTATGAGGCGGCGAAGGCTGATCCCGCCTTTGCGGCTGAGCTTTCGAACCTCTCGAACCACTATGCCGGACGTCCGTCGAAGCTCTATTTCGCGGAAGGGTTGACGCGCCATCTCGGCGGCGCGCGCATCTTCTTCAAGCGCGAAGACCTCAATCACACCGGCAGCCACAAGATCAACAACTGCCTCGGCCAGATCCTGCTCGCCCGTCGCATGGGCAAGACGCGGATCATCGCGGAGACAGGCGCTGGTCAGCACGGCGTCGCCTCGGCCACCGTCTCGGCCCGCTTCGGCTTTCCCTGCGTCGTCTATATGGGCGCGACCGATGTCGAGCGGCAGAAGCCGAATGTCTTCCGCATGAAGCTGCTCGGCGCCGAGGTGAAACCCGTCACCGCCGGCAACGCGACCTTGAAGGACGCGATGAACGAGGCATTGCGCGACTGGGTGACCAATGTCGAGGACACCTATTACCTGATCGGCACCGCGGCTGGCCCGCATCCCTATCCGGAGATGGTGCGCGACTTCCAGTCGGTGATCGGCAAGGAAGCCCGCGCCCAGATGCTGGAGCAGGAAGGGCGCCTGCCTGACCTCGTCATCGCCGCGGTTGGCGGCGGCTCGAACGCGATCGGCATCTTCCATCCCTTCCTCGATGACGCCTCGGTCGAGATCGTCGGCGTCGAGGCCGGCGGCCATGGCCTCGATGGCGATGAACACTGCGCCTCGATGAATGCCGGCCGCCCCGGCGTGCTGCATGGCAATCGCACCTATCTGCTGCAGGATGCCGACGGCCAGATTCTCGAGGGCCATTCGGTCTCGGCTGGCCTCGATTATCCGGGCGTCGGGCCGGAGCATAGCTGGCTGCGAGACACCGGCCGCGTCACCTATGTGCCGATCCTCGACGACGAGGCGCTCGACGCCTTCCAGGTCTGCACCCGCACCGAAGGCATCATCCCGGCGCTCGAATCCGCCCATGCGATCGCCGAGGCGATCAAGCGCGCGCCGACGATGGCGCCCGACAAGATCATCGTCGTCAACCTCTCCGGCCGCGGCGACAAGGACATCCACACCGTCGGCAAGCTCACCGGCCTGGATATCTAGCGGGCGGCGACCAACCTTTGCCGGCCTATGGCACGTTGCGCCGGCCCTATCGAATCGAGATTGAACGCATGACCGAGACCCGTATCGATCGACGTTTCGCGGCGGTGAAGGCCGAGGGGCGGCCGGCCTTCGTGACCTTTCTGACCGCAGGCGACCCGGACCCGGCAACCACGCTGGCGCTGCTGGCGGCCCTGCCGAGGGCGGGCGCCGACATCATCGAGCTCGGCATGCCCTTCTCCGATCCGATGGCCGATGGGCCCGCCGTCCAGGCCGCCGGTCTTCGCGCGCTGAGGGGCGGCATGACGCTCAACAAGACGCTTGATCTCGTCCGCGAATTCCGCAAGACCGATGACGTCACGCCGATCGTCCTGATGGGCTACTACAATCCGATCTATTCGCACGGCTCGGAGGCGTTCGTCGTCGACGCCAAGGCTGCCGGCGTCGATGGCCTGATCATCGTCGACCTGCCGCCGGAGGCCGATGACGAGCTTTGCCTGCCGGCGCTGAAGGCGGGCCTCAACTTCATCCGCCTGGCGACGCCAACCACCGACGACAAGCGCCTGCCGGCCGTGCTGACCAATACGTCCGGCTTCGTCTATTACGTGTCGATCAACGGCATCACCGGTTCGGCCGCGCCGGACACGAGCCGCGTCGCAGAGGCGGTCGATCGCATCAAGCGCCATACGCGCCTGCCGGTCGCGGTGGGCTTCGGTGTTCGCACTGCGGAACAGGCGGCGGCCATCGGCGCTAAGGCCGATGGTGTCGTCGTGGGCTCGGCAATCGTCCAGGCCGTCGCCGATTCGCTTGATGCCGAAGGCCGCGCCACCGCCGCTACCGTTCCGGCCGTCGAAGCCCTGGTCGGGGCACTCGCGGTCAGCGTGCGCGGCGCGCGCCGGCCGGTCGCGGCCTGAAGGAGACATCATGAGCTGGATCAACGACGTCGTTCGCCCGAAGATCAAGAGCCTCCTCAACAAGCGTGAGGTGCCTGAGAATCTCTGGATCAAGGATCCGGAATCGGGCGAGCTTGTCTTCCTTCGCGATCTTGAGGCCAATCATTATGTGGTGCCGAATTCCGGCTACCACATGCGCATGTCGGCGCCGAAGCGCCTTGCGCATTTCTTCGATGCCGGCCGCTACGAGGCCATTCCGCTGCCCGAAGTCGCGGTCGATCCGCTGAAATTCCGCGATGAGCGCCGCTACACCGATCGTTTGAAGGATGCCCGCACCAAGACCGGGCTCCAGGATGCAGTCCTCGTTGGCGCCGGCTTCGTCGAAGGCGTGCCGCTGGTCGCCGCGGTGCAGGACTTTGATTTCATGGGCGGCTCGCTTGGCATGGCTGCCGGCGAGGCCGTGATTGCGGGCATGGAAGCGGCGTTGCAGCGACAGCAGCCTTTCGTGATGTTTGCAGCTTCCGGCGGCGCGCGCATGCAGGAGGGCATCCTCTCGCTGATGCAACTGCCGCGCACCACGGCCGGCGTCATCGCGCTGCGTGAGGCGAGGCTGCCCTATATCGTTGTCTTGACCAACCCGACCACCGGCGGCGTCACCGCGTCCTATGCCATGCTGGGCGACATCCAGATCGCCGAGCCCGGCGCGCTGATCGGCTTTGCCGGCCCGCGTGTCATCGAGCAGACCATTCGCGAAAAGCTGCCTGAGGGCTTCCAGCGCTCCGAATATCTGCACGCCCACGGCATGGTCGACATGGTGGTTCATCGCCATGAACTGCGCTCGACCATTGCAAGGCTCTGTGCCCTGCTCGGCCCGAAGGTCGAAGTCGCCGCCGAGCCGCAGGGCGCCCTTGCCGTAGTGGCGTAGTCGGCACTGGCGCGCGCCCGCGCCAGCCGCTATCCACGCATCTGATCACGTCTTGAGTGAGGGCCGCGGCAACGCGGCCTTCGCGCGTTTGCCTGAAGGTTCCTGCCATGGACGATAGTTCGGCAATCCTGGAACGTCTGTTCCTTCTCCATCCCAAGGAGATCGACCTTTCGCTCGATCGTCTCCTGCCGCTGCTGGAAAAGCTCGGCCATCCCGAGCGGAAGCTTGGCCCCGTGTTCCATATCGCCGGAACCAACGGCAAGGGATCGACCACGGCCTTCCTTCGCGCCATGCTGGAGGCGAGCGGGCGCACGGTGCATGCCTACACCTCGCCCCATCTCGTGACCTTCCATGAGCGCATCCGCCTCGGCCGTCCAGGCGGCGGCGCCTATGTCTCCGAGGCCGAGCTTGCCGAGACGCTGACGGCGATCGAGCGGCTGAATGGCGGAGCGCCGATCACGCATTTCGAGATCACCACCGCCGCAGCGCTGGTCCTGTTCGCGGAGCATCCATCCGATGTGACGCTGCTCGAAGTCGGCCTTGGCGGTCGCTTCGACGCGACCAATGTCATCGATGCGCCCGAAGTCTCGGTCATCACCTCGATCTCGATGGACCATGAGAAGTTCTTTGGCGATTCGCTCGATCGGATCGCCTGGGAGAAGGCGGGCATCATCAAGCATGGTCGCCCCGTCGTGTCGGCGCCGCAAACGGCCGAGGTGATGGCCGTTATCGAACATGAGGCCGCGCGCGCGAAGGCGCCGCTGTTCGTGGGCAACCGCGACTGGGTCGCGCATGCCGAACGCGGCCGGCTCGTCTTCCAGGATGAAGACGGCCTGCTGGACCTGCCGGCACCGCGCCTGCCGGGCCGACATCAATTCATCAATGCCGGCAATGCCGTCGCCGCGCTGCGCCGTTCATCGCTCGACGTGCCGGTATCGGCGATCGAGGAGGGGCTTCAATCTGTCGACTGGCCGGCGCGCATGCAGCGCCTCGCGGCGGGCGCCCTGGTTGCGAAGGCGCCTGAGGATGCCGAGGTCTGGCTCGACGGCGGCCACAATCCCGGCGCTGGCGCCGTCATCGCCGAGGCGGTTGCGGATCTCGAGGAGCGCCTGCCGCGCCCGCTCTATCTGATCGCCGGCATGCTGCAGACCAAGGATCCCGTCGGTTTCTTCAGGCCGTTCGCGGGCCTTGCGGCGCGTGTCTTCACTGTCCCGATCGCCAGTTCCAATGTGGGGCGCGATCCCGGCGAACTCGCCGAGGCGGCGCGGGCGGCGGGTCTCGAAGCCGAGCCGCAGGCAGATGTCGCGTCGGCGCTGGCCGCGCTTGCGCACCTTTTGCCGCCCGGCACCACGCCGCGCATCCTCATCTGCGGGTCGCTCTATCTCGCGGGCGATGTGCTCGAGGCCAACGGCACGCCGCCGAAATAGGGCTGTCTTCGGGGAGCGCCATGTCGGACGAAAGACGTCGAAACATTGCATCCCTCGATCTCGTCCGCGTCGTGGCCATGGGCTACATCGTCGGCTTCTGGCATCTGATGAACTACGTCGATGGCTATGGCGGCTACCGGAACGAGGTTACGGAGCGGCTCACCGTCATCGTGCTGGCAACCTTCACGATGCTGTCCGGCTATCTGCTCGGGCGAAGGCCAGTCGAGCCGTCGCTGGCGGGGGTCAGCGCCTTCTATCGTCGGCGCCTTCTGCGTGTCTATCCGCCGCTCGTCGTGGCGCTGATTGTCTTCGCGCTGCTCAGCATCACGAGCTGGACGATTTCGATCAGAAGCGTCGTCCTCGTCAGCCTTTTCGCTGGACCGTCGGCCTGGACGCTCTGGTATGTCTGCATGATCGTGCTGTTCTACGCCGTCGCGCCGATCCTGCTCGCCGATCGGCCCATCCAGCTGCTCGGAAAACCGATTGCACCCTGGTTTGCGGGCGGAGCTTTGCTTTGGCTCGGCCTCATTGGATTGCAGCAGAGCGGCTGGCTGGCGATGGAGCCCCGGCTCGCGCTCTATTTCCCCTGCTTTGTCGCCGGGATAGGGCTCGCGCGCCTGGAGCACCGCGTCGGCACCTTGGCGGCCGTGGCCGCCGGTCTGCTGGCCGCCGTCGCCTCTCTGCCGAGCTACGGTTTGACGCTGCCCGAGATCGAGCTGTCGCTCCGTTCCGCACCCATGGCACTGTTCGCCGCTGCCTTCGTCCTGCTGGTGGCGTTGAGGCTTCAGCATCGGATCCCTCACCATCCAGCGGTGGCGGTCCTCAGCTGTGCCGCGTTCTTCGCATATCTGGCGCACCGGCCGGTCTATGTCCTCGCCACCCGGCTTTTCCCGATTTCCTCGCCAAGCGGGCAGCTTGCTTTCATGCTGCTGGTCGCGCTGCCTGTGGTGGTCGTCGTGAGCTGGATGCTGCAGAGGCTGTATGACGACGTGCTGCAGCGGCTCGGTTGGTGACCCAGACATGAAAACGGGGCCCGAAGGCCCCGTTCGAAAGACGCTTTAAAACGCTTAGATCGCGTTCTTGATCCAGTCGGCCAGCCGATTCTTCGGCGCGGCGCCAACCTGGATCGAGGTCGGCTCGCCATCCTTGAACAGGATCAGCGTCGGGATCGAGCGCACGCCATAGCGGACGGCGATATTCGGATTCTCGTCGATGTTGAGCTTGGCGATCGTCACCTTGCCGTCCATCTCGGTCTGGATCTCTTCGAGAGCCGGCCCGATCATGCGGCAGGGGCCGCACCACTCGGCCCAGAAATCGACGACCACCGGGCCTGTTGCGCCCAGAACGTCGGTGTCGAAGGAACTGTCAGTTACTTTGGCGGTCGCCATGAAAGCCTCGCGCGGAATGAGGGGGAGTTGATCCAAAGGTAGGGAGCGCCGATCGGCGGGTCAAGCCTTGGTATGTCACGACGCGGTGATACGCGAGATATGCTCGTCCATCTGGTCCGCAGGCACGGTGATCAGCCGCGGCGCCTCGGTGAAGACCAGGGCCGCCTCGACCGTTCGTACCGGATAGAGACGGGCGATGACGGCGCGATAGAGCGCGAGCTGCGCGATATGAGCCGGCGCAACGCCGTTGATGTCGACGGGCGGCGAGGCATTGGTCTTGAAGTCGGCGATGAGGATACGCGAAGGCTCCACGACCAACCGGTCGATGCGGCCCGAGACCGCCAGCGCGCCTTTCGCCGTCACGAGCGTTCCTGCGATCGCGACCTCCGGACGGCTGCCTGGACCGAAAAGCGGCGCGAAATCCGGCCCATCGATCAGTCCGGCCAAGTCGGCGGCGAGTCGGTCGCGATCTGTCTCTGGCCACCCCTCCGCAATGGCATCGAGATAGGCGCGCGCCACGCCCTGCCGCGCCGCTGCGGGATGCTCCGGCAGCGCCTGCAGCAGGCGATGGACGATCACGCCGCGTGCGAGCGCTTGCTCGGCGGCAATGGCGCCTGCCGCGCCCGAGCCGGCCGCGTTGGTATCCGAGGGCTGGATGCGCGCCGCGACGAGCGGCGGCGTAGGCGGCGGCGAGGCGAGGAAGGCAGGCAGCGGCGCCGCCGGCCGTGCGGGGGCCGTCGCGACGTCCGCTGCCGTCTGGGGGACAGCACTCCAGTCGCGCCGCCATTCGAGGCTGTCGAAGGTCTCGGTGCCGAGTGTCACCGGGACAACCCGAGCGCCCGGCTCCAGTGCGGTGAGGGCGATATCCTGCCAGAGCGGATCGCTGCCGGAGCGCGTCTTGCGCGTGCCGCAGATGACGAGGCGGTCGCGCGCCCGCGTCAGCGCGACATAGAGCAGTCGTCGATATTCCTCGCCCGCTCTTTCGCGCAGCGTTTCCAGCGCGGCGTCGAGGCGCTGCGGCCGCCGAGCGCTCGGCGCGATATAGGCAAGCGGCGCACCGCTGGCGTCGTCGGGATCGTCGGCCAGAGCCACGATCTTCGGATCGTGGCTCGCATGCACCGCCGCCGAACCCGTATCGACCAGGAAGACGATCTCGGCCTCCAGTCCCTTGGCGCCATGCACCGTCATGACGCGGATCTCGTCGCGGCCGATATCGGCATCGCGCTTGATCTCGGTCGCCGCCTCGCGCATCCACGCGGTGAAGCCCTGCAGCGAGGGCGTCTCGCTCTGCTCATAGGCGAGCGCTCTGGCGAGGAATTCGTCGAGAACCTCGTCCGCCTCCGCGCCGAGCCGCGCCAGGATGCGCTTGCGGCCGCCATCCGGACCGAGAATCCGCGCGAAGAAGGCGTGCGGGCCCATGAAGTCGGCCCGGCCGCGCCAGAGGTCGAGAAGCTCTACCGCGGCTTCGGCAGCGGCGAGCCGGGCGCGATGCACCGCCTGCCAGAGCGAGCCCGGCCGCCCATGCGCCACGGCGAAGAGATCATCCTCGGAAAGCCCGACCAGCGGGCTCTTGAGCAGGGCCGCGAGCGCCAGATCATCATCCGGCTGCAGCACGGTTTCGGCCAGCGCGACGAGGTCCATGACCGCGATATGACCGCCGAGCTTCAACCGGTCCGCACCGGCGACCGGCAGGCCGGCGGTTTTCAGCGCCCGGTTGATGGCATCGGTCTGGGCGCCGCGTTTGCGGGTCAGGATCAGGATACCGCCTGCCCGGACAGGCGCGCCGCTCGCCTCGATCCGTTCGCCGCGATCGATCCAGCCGCGGATGGTCAGCGCTATGCGCTCGGCGAGCCGCACTTCGGGGCTGCGGGTGTCGAGCCGGTCGAGCGGGGTGTGCCAATCCTCCGGCTCTTCGGCCGGCTCGGCGACGATCGACGGCCAGAGCGTGACGCGCCCGGGCTCCCCCCGCCGTGCCGCCTCATGCGCCGTCGCCTGCATCTCGCGCGCCAGTCCGCGATGGGCGTCGGGCGCTGCGAAGACGGCGTCGACCGCCGCCAGAACGTCGCCGGTCGAGCGGAAGGAGAGGTTGAGCACCAGTGCCCGGAATTCCGCGTCGGCCGCCTGTGCGGCACGGCGGAAGCGGTCGCGCTGGCGGGCAAACCAGGCGGGAACCGCACCCTGGAAGGAGTAGATCGACTGTTTTTCGTCGCCGACGGCGAAGAAGGTGCGCTTCTTGTCGCGCGCGCTCTCCCCGGCGAAGAACTCGTCTGCCAGCCCGGCGATGACCTGCCATTGCCGCGGGCTGGTATCCTGCGCTTCGTCGACGAGGATATGGTCGAGGCCGCGATCGAGCTTGTAATGGACCCAGCTCGACGCGCCGGATCGGGTCAGGAGATCGGCGGTGCGCACGACGAGATCCTGGAAATCGAGCGCGCCGCGCAGCTGCTTGCCGCGCTCATAGGCCTCCAGCACCGCCGTGCCGAGGATCAGCAGGGCTTCCGTCGCGTCGAAGGCGCGCGCGGCTGCGATCCGGTCGAGCACGTTCTCGATGCGCAGCCGCTCGGCGTCGAGCATCTCCTCAAGGCCCGGCCAACTGGTGAGGACGCTCTTGGGAGCGAGACTGCCGAGCGCCTTCACCTTGCCGGCCGCGGTCAGCATATAAGCGAGCCAGGCCCCGCTGCGCGCCGCATCCGTGTTGGCAGAGAGGAACGGTGCCAGTTGCTCGCCGGCGGCCTTGTGCTTTGGCCCGCTCGCGAGCAAGGACTCAACAAGCCGCCTGATGGCAGCGACGGGCAACGGCTGCGCCGTCACAATGCTGGCGCGGAGGGTCTCCTCCGTATCCTCGAGCGCAAGGTCAAGCGCCTGACGCAGTTCGGCTAGGCCGTTGTCCAGCGAACCGTGCACCTCGATGAGAGCGGCGAGCGCATCGCGGCGGGAAATGATCTCGCCGAGCGCCGCCTCGATGCCCTGGTCGGACGCGGCGTCGAGCAGCCGCGCAAAGGCGCGGCCGAGCCGGCCATCCTCATCGGCGCTGGCGCGAGCGAGCACCTGGCGCTGCGCGCCCTCGATCAGGATGGCGGCGGCACGATCATCGAGCACCTCGAACGCGCCGGCGACATTGGCCTCGAAGGGAAACTGATGGAGCAGCTTCTCGCAGAAGGCGTGGATGGTCTGGATCTTGAGCCCGCCCGGTGTTTCCAGCGCGCGCGCGAACAGCCGCCGGGCGCGGATGCGCACGGCCTCGCTGGCCGGGACATCGTCATAATCGGCCAATGCCTCGTCGAGCGCCGCGTCGGGAAGCGTCGTCCAGTCGGCGAGGATCGAAAAGACGCGTGCCGCCATCTCGGCCGCCGCCGCCTTGGTGAAAGTCAGGCAGAGGATCGCCCCGGGATCGGTTCCGGCAAGCAGCAGGCGGATCACGCGTCGCGCGAGAACATAGGTCTTGCCCGAGCCGGCATTGGCCGAAACCCAGACCGACGCCGTCGGATCGGTCGCCTCGGCCTGGACGCGGCGGGTGTTGGCGTCGACCGTGATCACGCCTCGTCCCCTTCGCCGAGCGCCCATTCGGCGACGCGGGCCAGATGGTCGTAAGGGCTGCCGAAGCGATTCTCGAACATTGGCCGTGCCCGCGAGACATAGGCGCGGTCCGGATCGGCATAGGCGGTGATGAGTGCTGCGAGCCGGGCCGCGGCCTCATCGCCCAGCTCGTCGGCTGGTCGATCGCGGACGGCCGAGGAGAACGGCTCGCCCCTGCCGACACGGCCGAGCCCGATCCAGCCAAGCACCGCGACTGAAGCCCCTGCCGGAATGTCGCCGAATGCCCCCCGCCGGAGCATCGCCGCCTCGAGCGCGAGCTGCGGCGCGAGGCCGGTCGAAAGCTGCTTCGGCGAGGGCGGAGTCCCGGTCTTGAAGTCGAGGATCTCGTATGTGCCGTCGCGGCGTCTGTCGATGCGGTCGGCCCGGCCGGTCAGCATGAAGTCGGGTGTCACCACCATCCGCCCGTCGATCTCGGCATGCCGTGCCTCGATCTCTTTCCGTGCCGCTTCCCAGCGGACATACCAGTCGGCAATGACGAGGAAGCGCGGCCACCAGAGCGCGTGCACGGCCGGAAAAGCCCTGATGTCGCGGAAGACGTCGCGGCCTGTTTCAATCAGCGTATCGAGCGCGGAACCATCGAAGGGCGGCTGCCAGCGCGGCGCGAAGCGGCCGAGCGCCTCATGGATCAGCGTCCCGCGCAGAGCGCTGTCGGGTACGACGTCGATCGGATCGAGTGGCTCCAGCTTCAGGACCCGGCGGGCATAGATCGCATAGGGATCGCGGACCAGCGTCTCGATTTCGGTGACCGAGAGCCGTTTCGGCCGCGCCTCGACCGGTGGTTTTGGCCGCGGCCGCGCGACGGGAGCCGGCGCCGGGCTGGCGTCGAGCGCGCGCGCCCAATCGAGATAGCGCTGGCCCCGCGACGCGAGCGCTGCGGCGTCAGCCTTGCCGAGCCGCGCGGCAAGCCGCTGCAGCCATCGCGCAGCGATCGTCGGTGCTCCGCCGCGTCGTTCGGCGCGGCTGATGATGACGTGTGCGTTGCCGAGCGCGCTGGTGAAATCATGCGCTGCCTGGCCAAGCCGCCGTTCCGGCGCTTCCAGGCCGAAGCCGGCGCGCATCGAACGCGACAGCCAGGGATCGGTGCGCGCTTCCGTCGGCCAGACGCCCTCGTCCAGCCCTGCCAGGATGACCAGATCAGCCGATTGCAGCCGCGCCTCGAGCGTTCCCCAGATGGAGATGCGCGGATCGGCGCCCGGCGGTGTCGAGACCGCGACGCCCGCCATGGCGGCGTCGAGAAAGGCCGGGAATTCCGGCCCGGTCATCGAGAAGTCGGCGGCATCCCCGCTCGACAGCCCATCGAGCAGCATCTTGAGCGCGGTGCCAGCCTCATCGGAGGGAAGCGCCGCCGGGGCGTCCGGTTCGGTGGCGAGGACAGCGCCGAGGGTCGCGGCGAGCAGGCTCGATACTGTCGCGACATCGCTCTTGGCGCCCTCGGCGAGGAGCGCTGCCAGCGGATCGAGCACAGCGCGGAGCCGGTCGGCGAGGATCGCCGCGCCATCCCAATCGTCAGGCAGCAGCCGCTTGACCGCCGGATGCAGGCGCAGAGAGGCGTCGGCTGCGTCGCGCCGTGCCCTTTCGAGCGCCAAGGGCAGACCGCCGAGGCCGCCGGCGACAAGGCGGCCGCGAAACAAAGCGAGGTCGAGCACGCCGATGGCATCGCGGCAGTCCGCCCGCGCCATGCCGAAGGCTGCGAGTGGATGCTTGGCGAGCGCCAGCAGATCAAGCGGCGCGCCATCCGAGCGCGCAGCGGCGGTGATGAGCCGGGCCAATGTACCCGGCGGGGTCGTGCGCAAGGGCCGTCCGGCCGAATCATCGACGCGCAGGCCGAAGCGCTCCAGTTCGATCGCGACGCGGGCCGCGATGGTCCGGTCGGGTGTCACCAGCGCTGCGGTCGCGCCTTCGGTCTCAACGGATTCGCGCAGCGCCAATGCGAGTGCCAGCGCTTCTTCCTGCTCGTTGCGGGCGACCAGCAGAGTCAGGCCTTCGGTCGCCTCGGAAGGAACCGGCGGGGCATCGGCCCAGGCCTCCGTCGTGTCGGCCGGCCGCATCGCTTCGGAGACCAGCCGCGCGCGGGCAGCGAGCGGGGGTGTGATACTGCCGAGCATGGCCACGTCGGCGCGGACGATGCCGGCGCGACCGAGCCACTGCTTGAGCCCATATTGCGGATGGCCGGGGGTCGAAGCGGCGCCCTCGCCGCCGATCGCAGTCCAGGCCGCGTCATCGAGAGCTATGTCGAGATCGGGCAGCACGACGGCGCCGTTCGGCAGTCGCGCGATGGTGGCGAGCAGTTCGGCCGTCGCCGGAATCGAGCCGGTCGAGCCGGCGGCGATGACGAGACCATTCGGGGGCTCGCTTGCAAGCCGCCTCGCTTCGTCGCGGATCAGCCGGTCGCGGCGCGTGGCCGGATCGGCGAGGTGGCGCTCGGCGAGGAGAGCCGGCCACGCTTCGCCGACGATCTTCAGGAAATCAAGCGTGATCTGCCAGTAGCGGGCGAGGTCATCCGGCACGAGCGTTTCAAGCGCCTGCCATTCGCAGCCGGCCGTCGCGACGTCGTCGACGAGGCGGGCGAGGTCTCCGGCGAGATGAAAGGCATCGGCGGCCGAAGCCGGGATCAGCACCGGTGCGCCTTCGGCGAGGCCGAGCCGGTCCGGCTTCAGCGCCTCGCCCCAGGCGCGGGTGAAGCGCGCCAGGATGAGCTGCCGGTCGAGCCGCGAAATGGCGGGCGGCAGCACGAGCCGTTCGGCCGGATCCTCGATCGGCTCCAGCAGCAGATCATCTTCGTCGATGTCGCCGATTGGCCGGATCCGCGGCAGGATGGCGGCGTCACTTCCGAGCCGATCGACCAGAGCGAGGGAGAGCGCGCGCGCGGCGCGTCGCGTCGGCAGGAAGATGCGGATATCGGCGAGCGCCAGCGGATCGCTGGCGGGATCGGGCAAGGCGCCGAGCTGTCCGGAGAGCAGCGCATCGGCAAGGGTCGGCAGGAAGCGGGCGCCGGCAGGAATGGTGAAGACGCGCGGGGCCGCCGCCATCGCCGGGTCCAGTCTCCCTACGCGGCGCTCTCGGCGACCGAAAGTTCGGCCTCCCGGATCGATTCCGGCGTCCCGACATGCAGCCAGATGCCGTCCATGCGCACGCCGAACAGTCGTCCACTGGCAATGGCGCGATCGAAGAGCACATTGAGGGAGAAGGCGCCCTCCGGCGCGTTCTCGAACAGGCGTGGCGAAAGGATCGCGGCGCCCGAATAGACGAAGGGCGCAATGGTGCGCTCCGGACGGCGCGTCAGCCGGCCCTCTTTGTCCATCAGGAAGTCGCCCGGTCCGGTATAGCCGATCGAGGCGACGGTCGGCGCAAGCATCAGCAGCGCGTCCATGGCGCTGTCGTCCCAGCCAGAGATCAGCCAGTCGAGATTGGGCCGTGGCCCCTCGATCCAGAAGCTGTCGGAATTCATGACGAAGAACGGCTCTGGGCCGAGCAGCGGCAGCGCCTTAGTGATGCCGCCGCCGGTCTCGAGCAGCGCGCCGCGCTCGTCGGAGACGACGATTTTCGGGTTCTTGCGCTTTTTGACGTGGGTCTCGAGCAGATCGGCGAGGTAGTGGACATTGACCACAACCTCCTCGACGCCAGCGCGCGAGAGTCGGTCGAGCGCCCGATCGATCATCGGGCGCCCCGCGACTTCGATCAGCGGCTTGGGCACGGTGGCAGTCACGGGGCGCATGCGCTTGCCGATACCGGCTGCGAGCACCATGGCGCGCCGGGGGCCGATCAGCGACTTGAAGGGAATGGGATCGGGCATCGAAACGGTTCTTCTTCTTGGGTCGGGCCCCCGGATGGAGCCCGCGTCATTCGTCGAGTGGCAGGTAGCGATCATACCAGAGGGCGAGGTCCGACAGAACCTCGTGCGCCAGATTGCGACGTAGATAGGCCCTTACACGCGGAATGTGACGGAGATATTGGGGTTTGCCGAAGGCTGTTGCGAGCCGTGCGAAGCCGCCGAGGACCTTGGTCGTCCGCTGTGCGCCAGAGATTGCATAGGCGGCTTCGAAAGCGTGCCTGTCGAATGGCCCGGAAGCTTCCCGCGCCGCGGCATATGCGGCGACGACTTTGGCCTCGAAGTCAGGGTCCAGCGTGATGCGCACGTCCTGCGCCAGCGCGGCGACGTCATAGGCCGAGGCGCCGATCATGGCATCCTGATGATCGAGCACGCCGATCCGGCGAATGCCCGTGCGCTCCGGCAGCCAGAGAAGGTTCGGCGAATGATAGTCACGCAGCAGCCAGCTCTGCTCCGTGTCCTGAAGGCGTGCGTGCAGGGTCGCCCAGATTGCCGCATAGGCGTCTTCCGCCTCGTCCGAGAGCGCGATCCCGGCAAATTCGCGCGCATACCAGCGCGGCATCAGATCGACCTCGATCAGGAAGGCGTCGCGGTCGAATTGAGGGATCCGATAGGCGCCGCCGTCTGGCAGTGGCAGTACGTCCGGACGTGGCACCGCATGCAGCGCGGCGAGCAGCTCCGCGGCCACACGCCAGCGCTCGGCATCCGGGACGCCGTCGCGGATGATGAAATCATCGCCGAGATCTTCGAGCAGCAACAGGCCTTGCGGGATGTCCGTCGCAAGCAGCGCCGGGGCCGAGATGCCGGCGGCGCGCAGGCCTTCATTCATCGCGACGAACGGCGCCACCGTGGTGGCGCGGTGTGCGACATCGTCATAGCTACGGCCGCCCCAGACGGGCGGGCCCGGCAGGCGGTCGCGCGCATCCATCAGTACGGCGCGCAGGCCATCCGGCCGCGCGATGCGCTCATAACTGCGGCCCGAGGCGTCGCCGGCCAAGTGGCGCCGCGTGACGTCGGCGAAGCCTGACGCATCGAGCCAGGACCGGATCTCGACAGTACGTTCCAGCCGGTCCGGCCAAGTTCCGCCACCGAAGAAGTCGGCCCGTCGCCGCTCGCCCTCGATGGCGAGGCGAACGGTCAGCGCCTGCTCCGGCAGCCGGCCGGCCGCGCGCTCGGGCCATTCGATGAGAACGGCGCCGGTTTCGATCGCTTCGTCGAAGCCGATCTCCTCCAGCTCATCAGGTCCGCCAAGCCGGTAGAGGTCGAAATGTGCGATCGCGATGCGGCCGGGATAGGTCTGGACCAGCGTGAAGGTCGGGCTCGGCACCTCCAGCGCGGCGTCGTCGGCGACGGCGCGGATCAGCGCGCGGGCGAGCGTCGTCTTGCCGGCGCCGAGATCCCCTTCGAGGGCGATGACATCGCCCGGCGCAAGCTTCGCCGCCAGATCCTCGGCAAGGCGGATCGTGGCCGCCTCGTCGGCCAGCATGAGGCTGAGAAGCGGCGTGCTCATTCCGCGGCGACGTCGAGCGCAGTCGGGCGCAGCGGCATGCGCACTGTAACGGTCGTGCCGCGGCCGATTTCGGAGGTGATGGAAACGCTGCCGCCATGCAGCTCGACGAAGCTCTTGACGATCGCAAGGCCAAGGCCCGCGCCGCCGCGCGCTGCGCCGGAAGCCCGGCTCTCGAAGCGCTGGAACACGGCATCGATGAAATCGGCCGAGATGCCCGGACCCTCGTCGGCGACCACGAATTCGACCGCCTCGCTGCTGCGCCGCGCCGTGAGGCGGATCGTCGAGCCCGCCGTCGAGAATCCGACGGCATTGGACAGGAGATTGTAGAGGATCTGGCGGATGCGCTTCTCGTCCGCGACGAAGGAGCCAAGATCGGGCGGAAGGTGCGTGTCGAGCTTCAGCCGCGATTCGCGCAGTCGGTCACGCACCCCCTCGGTGGCCGCGGCGACGGTTTCGGCGACATTCACCTCGCCGAGATCGAGCGTGATGATGCCGGCATCGACCGTGGCGAGGTCGAGGATGTCGTTGACGATCGCCAGCAGTGAGCCGCTCGATGAGAGGATATAGCCGGTATATTCGCGCTGCTTCTCGTTGAGTGGACCGACGGCGATGTCGGCCAGGAGCTGCGTGAAGCCGATGATATTGGTGAGTGGCGAGCGCAGCTCATAGGAGACGTGCTGGATGAAGGCGTTCTTGAGCCCATCTGCCGCTTCGAGCGCTTCGTTGCGGTCCGTCAGTGCACGCTCGACCTGCACGCTGTCGGTGACGTCGACGAAGGTGACCATGGTCTGGCCGTTCGGCAGCGGCACGGTCGCATAGTCGATGACGCGGCGATCGCGCCGCTCCATGCGGCCATGCGTCGGCGCGCGGCTCTCGCCGAGCCCCGCCACTTCCGCCGTGAAACGCTTCCATTCCTCCGGCGACGCGCTGAGGGCGCGGCAGGCGCGCTCGATCTCGCCGACATGCGGCCGGCCGGCCAGGAGTTTCGGATCGAGCCGCCAGATCCGCGCAAAAGCGGGGTTGTCGAGGCGGAGCCGCCCGTCCGAGCCGAACACCGCGACACCTTCCGCAAGATGATCGAGCGTCTCGCCCTGGACCTGGATCAGCGCATTGTAGCGGCTTTCGAGATCGAGACGCGCGGTGACGTTCTCATAGATCCACGTCATGCCGCCCTGCGGATGCGGGTTGGCAATGACGCGCAGGGTCTGGCCATCCGGAAGATGCCACCAGAATTCGCGCGCATCGACGGACTGGTAGGCGGCGAAAAGCTCCTTGCGCCAGCTCTTGAAATCGACCTGTTCGGGCAGGCGTCGCGCAGCGCGCATCCGGTCAAGAACCGCGCTCTCGTCCGGCATCTGGTCGAGGAAGGCGGCGTCGAGGCCGAAAAGCTCACGGAAAGCGGCGTTGTAGGAACGCAGGCGATGATCCTGCCCGAACACGGCAACGGCCGTGGCGAGCTGGTCGAGCGTGCGGACATGGAACTCGACCAGCCGCTTCATCTGCGCCTGGACGGATTCGAGCTCGGTGACGTCGGCGGCGATGCCGGCACTGCCGGTCTCGGACGCGACGTCGACAATGTCGAGCATGCGCCGCTCGCCGGCCATCACGACGGGCAGCCGGCGCGCGAAGACGGTTCCTTCGGCATGGCTGCGGACGATCGCCTGCCGCCCGGCCGTATCGACGAGTTCGAGGCGCCGGCGCACGACATCGGTGGCGTCAGCCGCCTCAACTGCTTGGACATAGGCCTGGTTGACCCATTCCAGCGCGCCGTCGCGGCCGCGAATCCAGCAGGGCAGCGGCGCGGCCTCGATCAGCGCCCGCATCGCCGCAACGTCGTGCGTCAGGCGGCGGTGACGCGCGTCGAGCTCGGCCAATGCCAGGCGATCGCCGGAAAGATCGCGGAACCGCGCGACGGCGCGGCCGGCGGTCGTGCGCCCGGCGACTTCCACGAAGCTGCCATTGGCTGTTTCGATGGCGATTGTGAAGGTCTCGCCCTCGCTGCGCAGTCTTTCGAGCGCGAGGTCAAGCCGGCTGGCGCTCGCGCCGGTCAGCCATGTTCCGAAGGCGAGGAAGGCGGCGCGATCGTCGGGCGCGCCGGTCGCGCGTGGCAGCCGCCCCATGATGAGCGGCGGCTCCTCAGGGCCGCTCCAGGCGACGAGGCGCTGGTCGTCGGCATTGACCAGCGCTTCGGCGCGATCGGCAATGGCGCGCAGATCGGCCAGTCGACCGCGCAGTTCGGCGTTGTCCGTATCGGCGCGGTCTCGTGCCCTCAGCAACACGGCGATGGCGACGAGAGAGAAGGTGAGAACGCCGAAAATGGCGCTGAAGCTGACGATGCGATCGGGCGCCAGGAAGTCGGCGGCTGCGGCCGGGCCAATCGAAAGCGCGAAGAGCGCGAGGGATGAAGCGGCTCGGCGGATGGCGACGACGGGGGCTCGTCCGGCGCGGCCGGCTCGAATCCATCCCGATATCCTGCGATGCCAAAGCATGCGACAGGCCCTTCCGCCGTCAGAGAACTGGAATGACCCGCTTGCGACGCCGACCAACTCTTCCGGCACCGCGCTCGAATCACCCTCAATGTAACGGTTCGGGGAATCGCGAGGGAAGCCGCTGACGACGAGAAAAGGGCCATGCGATCGAACATCGCATGGCCCTGGAGTGTCAGCCGGTCATGGTTAACCGCCGGTTAAGGCTGTAGCGCCGATCGGCACCGGCCTCAGTAGCGGTAATGATCCGGCTTGAACGGGCCGCTTTCGGCGACGCCGATATAGGCCTGCTGTTTTTCGTTGAGCTTGGAGAGCTTCACGCCGATCTTGGCGAGATGCAGCGCCGCGACCTTTTCGTCGAGATATTTCGGCAGCGTGTAGACCTTGTTCTCATACTGGCCGGGCTTGGTCCACAGTTCGATCTGGGCCAGCGTCTGGTTCGTGAACGAGGCCGACATCACGAAGCTCGGATGGCCCATGGCGTTGCCGAGATTAACGAGGCGCCCCTCGGACAGGAGGATGACGCGCTTGCCGTCCGGCAGCTCGATCTCATCGACCTGCGGCTTGATGCTGTGCCACTTGTAGTTGCGCAGGGCCGCAACCTGGATCTCGCTGTCGAAGTGACCGATATTGCAGACGATCGCCCGGTCCTTCATCGCGCGAACATGCTCGATGGTGATGACGTCGACATTGCCGGTCGCCGTGACGAAGATGTCGGCCTTCGGCGCGGCCTCTTCCATCGTGACGACTTCATAGCCTTCCATCGCGGCCTGCAGGGCGCAGATCGGATCGACTTCGGAGACCATGACGCGGCAGCCGGCCTGGCGCAGCGAAGCCGCCGAGCCCTTGCCGACATCGCCGAAGCCGGCAACCATCGCGACCTTGCCCGACATCATGACGTCGGTGCCGCGGCGGATACCGTCGACCAGCGACTCGCGGCAGCCGTAGAGATTGTCGAATTTCGACTTGGTGACCGAGTCGTTCACATTGATCGCCGGGAAGAGCAGCGTGCCCTTCTTCTGCATCTCATAGAGACGATGCACGCCGGTGGTGGTCTCTTCGGTGACACCGCGGATCGCTGCGGCGACGGCCGTATACCAGCCGGGCTTGTGCTTCAGCCGGCGCTTGATCGCGGCGAAGAAGACTTCCTCTTCCTCGTTGCCGGGCGTCTCGAGGAAGGCGGTGTCGCCCTTCTCGGCGCGCAGACCAAGATGCACCAGCGCGGTCGCATCGCCACCATCGTCGAGGATCATGTTGGGCAGGCCGCCATCGGCCCATTCAAAGATCCGGTGCGTGTAGTCCCAGTAATCCTCGAGGCTCTCGCCCTTGATGGCGAAGACCGGCGTGCCGCCATCGGCGATGGCAGCCGCAGCATGGTCCTGCGTCGAATAGATGTTGCACGACGCCCAGCGCACATCGGCGCCGAGCGCTTTCAGCGTCTCGATCAGCACGCCGGTCTGGATCGTCATATGCAGCGAGCCGGCGATGCGGGCGCCCTTCAGCGGCTGCGAAGGACCAAATTCCGCGCGGACGCTCATGAGGCCGGGCATCTCGACCTCGGCGATGTCGAGTTCCTTGCGACCCCAGTCGGCAAGGCCGATATCCTTGATCGCGTAATCGTGCTGTCCGGACATGCGGGATGATCTCCGTGAAAATGGCTGTGCCCGCGCTTATAGCGGAGACAGCATCTCGCGGCAATCAGGATATAAAGATATCTTTATGTGACGGCGAAGATGCTGTCACTCTTCCTCGCCGAAGCGGTCGGCGACGAGGTGGGCGATGGCTTCGAGAGCGGCTGCGGCCTCTGGTCCGTCGGCCGTGACATGGATCGACGAACCGATGCCGGCGGCTAGCATCATCAGCCCCATGATCGAGGTGCCGCCGACGGTGTTCTGGTCCTTCGAAACCGTGATCGTGGCATTGAAGCTGTCGGCAAGCTGCACGAACTTCGCCGAAGCACGGGCATGCAGACCGCGACGGTTCACAATCGCCAGATCGCGGCAATATTCGGCCTTCGTGTCGCTCGACATGCTCGACGTCTCACTGCCCCGCCAGAACCTGGCTCGCGACATTGATATATTTGCGGCCGGCTTCCTGCGCACCCTGGATCGCAAGGGCGAGCGGCTTCTCGACGCGGACGCTGGCGAGCTTCACCAGCATCGGCAGGTTGACGCCGGCGATGACCTCGATCCGCCCCGCTTCCATCACGGAAATGGCGAGGTTCGATGGCGTGCCGCCAAACATGTCCGTCAGCAGGATAACGCCGCTGCCGTCGTCGACGCTCTGCACGGCATCGACGATGTCCTGGCGTCGACGCTCCATATCGTCTTCCGGGCCGATCGCGATCGTCTCGATCTGGCTCTGGCGTCCGACGACATGTTCGAGAGCGGCGCGGAACTCTATGGCGAGTTGGCCGTGGGTGACGAGGACGAGCCCGATCATGCCCTTGGTTACCTGTTGTTCTTGTTGCCGGCCCGCGCGGCCGCTCATTCTATGCCGGACGAGAAAGTCTGCCCCGGCCAGGGGCCCCGTCCCGGCGGCTCCGCATCTTGACCGAACGATTCCGCAACGCAAGAAAAAAGCTCACGCCTCATTGCCCGCCTTCACGTTTCGTTGACCATGGTGAACCCGGCCATAAGCGCCGCCCGCACGCGGATCCAGCCATCACCCTGGCCGATCGGCAGGGCAAGCCGCGGCAACGCCACGTCGCCGAACCGGGCCGTTCTCTCGCTCTCAGCGGGCATTCGCGCGATCTCGTCGCCCGGCCGCAGATCGACCACAAACCCGATCTTTTGCGGTGCAACATAGGGTAACCGGACAAGACCATATCCCCGCATCTCGATCAGCCCGGCCAGCTGTTCCGGCGGCGCCGCCTCGATCTCTCCGCCGATGCCGGTCAGGATGACGCGGTCGTCGGCAATGAGCCGGTTGCGGGCAGGATCGGCCATGATGAGCGCGAGCACGAGCGACGACTTGCCGCTGCCTGAAGCGCCGCGCACGAGGACGCCGATGCCGTCGACCAGCGCCGCGCTGGCGTGGATGGTCGGTGGTGAAGCAGCGGTCATCCGGGAATTCCGGGCAGGCGCACCGTGAACCGCGCGCCGAGCACGACCGGCTCCTCGTCGCGGTTCGCCTTCGACTTCACGCGGTTTTCCGCCCAGATCCGGCCGCGATGCGCCTCGACGATCTGCTTCGAGATCGAGAGGCCGAGCCCGGAATTCTGGCCGAAGGCCTCCTGCTCGGGCCGGTCGGTATAGAAACGCTCGAAGATGCGCTCCACCTGTTCGGCCCGGATTCCCGGTCCATCATCCTCGACGATGACGTCTACGGCGGATCCGTTGCGGCGGACCAGCACATGGACGACGCCGTCCTTCGGGCTGAAGGAGCGGGCATTCTCGATGAGATTGGTGAAGACCTGGCCGAGGCGGCTGTCATGCCCGATGACGACATAGGCGTCGTCCTGGTCATTCTTCGCGACGTCGAGCACGATGGACGGCCCGTCGGGAGCGGCAATCTCGCGAGAGATCGACACCACGGCATCGACGATGCGCGCGACATCGATCGGCACGGCGTCCTGGCGCGCCAGTTCGGCGTCGAGGCGCGAGGCGTCGGAAATGTCGCTGATCAGCCGGTCGAGCCTGCGGACGTCGTGCTGGATGATCTCCGTCAGGCGGGCCTTCGCCTTCGCTGTCTTGGCGAGCGGCAGCGTCTCGACTGCGCTCCGGAGCGAGGTGAGCGGGTTCTTCAGCTCGTGGCTGACATCGGCGGCGAAGCTCTCGATCGCCTCTATGCGATTATAGAGCGAGGCCGTCATATCGCGCAGCGCTTGCGAGAGATGGCCGATCTCGTCGCGGCGCGAGGAGAAGTCCGGGATCTGGGGCCGCGAGGTAACGCCTCGACGCACGCGATCGGCTGCATCGGCGAGGCGGCGGAGCGGCGCGGCAATCGTGCCCGCAAGAAGGATCGACAGCACGACGACGACGGCGGCCGAGACGAGGAACACGCGGACGATCGCCATGCGCTCGGCATGCACGATCTGGTCGATGTCGCCGCCCTGCGTCGAAAGCAGCAGGACGCCGAGCACCGAGCGATAGCGCTGGATCGGCACGGCAACCGAGACGATCAGTTCGCCGCGATCCGTGATGCGCACGATCGAGGACGGACTGCCATCGAGCGCCGTGGCGACCTCGGGATAGCCCTTGCCGTTGAGCCCGCCGAGCTCGTGATAGATCGGCAGATCGTCGCGCTGCAGGTGGATCTTGACCCATTCCCAGATGCGGTCGAACAGCGCCGGCTCGTCGTCGGCGCCGGGCGGCAGGTCGAGGCGAAGGATTTGGCCACGCGAATAGAGATGGCGCGAATCGAGCACCGGGATGCCGTCGCGGTCATAGATGCGCGCCCGCGTCCGCGTCGGCGATATCAGGCGCCGCAGCACGGGCGCGACCCGTTCCGGATTGATCGGGAAATCGAGCCCCTCGATCGAGTTGAGGCCGGGCGTCAGGCTCTCGCCGGCCTGGAGCTCGAGAAGCTTGTCGGGATCGATGGTGAGATTGTTGGTTTCGACCGTGGCGGACGCCGCGATCGCGCCCGCAATGATCTCGCCTTGCGTCAGAAGGCTTTCAAGACGCGCATCGATCAGCCCGGCGCGGAACTGGTTCAGATAGAGGATGCCGGAGACGAGGACGATCAGCGCCGCGAGATTGAGGATGACGATGCGGCGCGTCAGGCTGGAGAAGGCATGGGGGCCGATCGAGCGCACGAAGCGCGACAGCAGTCGCCGCCAATGCCGGAGGCGAACCCGGCGCGGCGTGGCGCGCGCCGGCGCCTGCTCCTCGATGATGACGGTCATCTCTCCGTCCGATCCCGCGCGGCAGCGGCCGCGTCAGGCCTCCTTGAAGCGATAGCCGACGCCATACAGCGTCTCGATCATGTCAAAGCTGTCGTCGGCCTGCTTGAACTTCTTGCGCAGCCGCTTGATGTGGCTGTCGATGGTGCGGTCGTCGACATAGACCTGGTCGTCATAGGCCGCATCCATCAGCGCGTTGCGGCTCTTCACGACGCCGGGCCGCTGCGCCAGCGCGTAGAGGATGAGGAACTCGGTCACGGTCAGCGTCACCGGCTGGCCGTTCCAGGTGCAGGTATGCCGCTCCTGGTCCATCGACAGGGCGCCGCGATCGAGATTGCGCGCCGCATCCGGAACCTTGGCCGTCGCCGAGGCCTCGCGCGGCTGGAAGCGCCGCAGCACCGCCTTGACGCGCTCGACCAGCAGGCGCTGCGAGAACGGCTTCTTGATGAAATCGTCGGCGCCCATCTTGAGGCCGAAGAGTTCGTCGATCTCGTCATCCTTCGAGGTGAGGAAGATCACCGGCAGATCGGTGCGCTGGCGCAGGCGGCGCAGCAACTCCATCCCGTCCATGCGCGGCATCTTGATGTCGAGGATCGCAAGATCAGGCGCCGTCTGCTGAAAACCGTCCAGCGCCGAAGCACCGTCGGTATAGGTCTGCACACGGTAGCCTTCCGATTCGAGCGCAATCGACACGGAGGCCAGAATGTTGCGATCGTCATCGACGAGAGCAATCGTCGGCATTGAGGGGCATCTCCCAGAGTTTGGCTCTGTTCCGTGGCGCTGGTTGCGCCTCGACGCGCGGTTTCGAAAACCAGCGACATCCGTCTTAAGGTCGCAGGAATACGCGGAAAATATGGCGCGCAGTGTAGCTGACTTCCAGAGCTGGCGCCATCACCGCGGCAAGGAGACGACAATCAAAGCTGACTGTGATATTCCGCTTTGCGATCCAACTGCCAAAAGGGAAGCCGTCTTGTCCGCTTATTCCACTGCCGAACCGAGCTTTGATCCCGTCGCTGCGGCTCGCGCCGTGCTGCATGAAGCGCGCGTCGCAAGCCTTGCGACGCTGACCAGCGAGGGGCATCCGTTCGCGAGCCTGGTCACCTTCGCCACGATGCCGGACCTTGCGCCGGCTCTGTGGCTGTCGGATCTCGCTGTGCACAGCCGCAATCTGGCACAGGACAACAGGGCGTCGCTCCTGGTGGTCGCGCCGGGCGGCGAGGGTGGCGATCCGCTGGCTGGGGCGCGCGTCACGCTGACCGGAACGCTCGCTCGCACCGATGATCCAGCCGCGGCTCGTCGCTTCGGTGCGGTGCATGGCAGCGCTGGCCGGCCCGACTTCGCCGATTTCCACGCCTATCGCATGAATATCGCCTCGGCCCACCTCGTCGCCGGCTTCGGCCGCATCGTGACGCTCTCGGCGGACGATCTGCGAATTGATCTTGGCGAGGCAGAAGGCCTCATCTCCGGCGAAGCCATGATCGTCGACCATATGAACGAGGATCACGCCGAGGCGATCGCCCTCTACGCCACCGTGCTGCTCGGGCTGCCGCCGAGCGAATGGCGCCTGTCCGGTTGCGATCCTGATGGGGTCGATCTCGTGGCGCCGGGGTCGAAGGCGCGCCTGCCATTCCCAAGCCGCGCCACGACCGTCGCCGAAGCCGGGGGTCATCTGAAGCATTGGGCTAAGCTCGCCCGCGAACGCATGACGGCGACGAAAAACTAGGCATTTGCCCGCGTGGGCGGCTTTTCTTCGGAAGTTTATTTCTTCGGCTGTCTAATTATCTGCAACCTGCACTGAGCGTTACTTGGTCGCATCGATGTAAATCGATTAGGTCGATCCAAAGCCCTTTGGGTCCGCAGCTTTTACTTGCCTGCCCGAGTAAAGCCGCCCTAGGGTCGGGGGGGGGGGGGGGGGGGGGGGGGGCGG
>NZ_JAIUIE010000009.1 GCF_020165495.1 Mesorhizobium sp. BR1-1-16
GCTTCGGCCGGGGTCCCCCGTCTCCCTTCCGACGTTCCGGAGCGACATCCATGGTCCGCTACATCGTCAAGCGTCTGTTGATCGCCGTGCCGACGATCATTCTGATCTCGATGTTCGTGTTCTCGCTGCAGAAGCTGCTGCCGGGCGATCCGGCGCTGATCATGGCAGGCGAGCAGCGCGACCCTGCGGCCATCGCATATTACCGGGCGAAGTATCACCTCATGGAGCCGATCCCGACCCAATATGTCTATTGGGTCAAGGACATGCTGCATGGCGATTTCGGCATGTCGCTGCGCACCAGCCAGCCGGTGCTGACTCTGATCGGCCAGAAACTGCCGATCACCATCCAGCTTGCGGTGATGTCGATGGTCCTCGCGCTGGTCATCGGCATTCCGGCCGGCATCCTGTCGGCGGTCAAGAAGGGCACGGTCACCGATTACGTCGCCAACATCGTTGCCCTTTCGGGGCTATCGATCCCCAATTTCTGGCTCGGGATCATGATGATCCTGCTGTTTTCCGTGAAGCTCGGCTGGTTGCCGGCCTCGGGCTACGTGTCCTTGTTCGACGATCCGATCCAGTCGCTCAGAACGATGATCATGCCGTCGCTGGCGCTAGGCGCGATGATCGCCTCCGCCTTCATGCGCCATGCCCGCTCGGCGATGCTCACCGTGCTCAAGACCGACTATGTGCGTACAGCGCGCGCCAAGGGGCTCAAGGAATATGTGGTCGTACTCAAGCACGCCTTCCGCAACGCTCTGATCCCGGTTGTCACGGTCGCGGCACTGATCTTCGGTGAGTTGCTCGCCGGCGCCGTTTTGACGGAGCAGGTCTTCACCATCCCCGGCTTCGGCAAGCTGATCGTCGATGCGGTGTTCAACCGCGACTATGCGGTCGTGCAGGGCGTCGTGCTCTGCACGGGCGTGATGTTCATCTTCATGAACCTCATCGCCGACGTCGCTTATATCCTGCTCAATCCACGCCTGAAGGGCTCGCTATGACCAGCATCACGGCGGGCAGCCTCGAAAGCACGGCGACGCCGCGCAGCCCCAATCGCGCGTGGAGGAAGCTGAGGTCGCACAAAAGTGCGCTGTTCGGCTTCGGCATCGTCTTCTTCTTCGTGCTGGTCGCCGTCCTCGCCCCGGTCCTGCCGATCCCGAGCCCCACCGCCACGGACTGGGGCGCCATCCGCAAGCCGCCATCGCTGATGCACTGGCTGGGCACGGACGACCTTGGGCGGGACGAGCTGTCGCGCATGATCTGGGGCGCGCAGGCCTCCCTCCTCGCCGGCGTCGTCTCGGTGATGATCACCATCGTGATCGCCGTGCCGACTGGCCTGGTCGCGGGCTATTTCGGCGGCTGGATCGATCAGATCGTCTCGCGCGTGACCGACGCTCTGCTCGCGACGCCGTTCCTGATCCTGGCGATCGCGCTCGCCGCCTTCCTCGGCCCGAGCCTCACCAATGCGATGATCGCCATTGGCGTGTCGGCGATGCCGATCTTCATCCGCGTCACGCGCGGCCAGGTGCTGGCGGTCAAGACCGAGGATTATGTGGAGGGCGCGCGGGCCATCGGGCTCGGCCATTTCCGCATCATCACGCGCTACATCCTGCCCAACGTCTTTTCGGCAATCCTGGTGCAATCGACCCTGAGCATTGCGGTGGCGATCATCGCCGAGGCGAGCCTGTCCTTTCTCGGCCTCGGCCAGCAGCCGCCTGCCCCCAGCTGGGGCTCGATGCTCAACACCGCCAAGAACTTCCTCGAACAGGCAACGTGGATGGCGGTCTGGCCCGGGGTCGCGATCTTCCTGGTGGTGATCGGCTTCAACCTCCTGGGCGACGGCCTGCGCGACGCGCTCGATCCACGCGAAACCGAGTGAATACAAAGACAATTTCGACAAAGGGAGTAAGCGAGATGGCCGCCAATTCGCCACGCCAGCAAATCGTAGGAACGTTCGGGGTCGTCGCCTCGTCACACTGGATCGCTTCGGCGGTCGGGATGAGCATGCTGGAAAAGGGCGGCAACGCCTTCGACGCGGCCGTCGCGACGGGCCTGGTCCTCCAGGTCCTCGAGCCTCATCTCAACGGCCCCGGCGGCGACATGCCGGCGGTGTTCTATTCGAAGAAGACGGACAAGGTTGAGGTGATCTGCGGCCAGGGGCCGGCGCCGGCCGCCGCTTCCATCGCTCATTATCGAGCCGAAGGGCTCGATCGGATCCCGGGCAACGGACTTCTGGCGACGGTCATTCCCGGCTCGTTCGGCGGCTGGATGCTGATGCTGCGCGATTATGGCCGGCTGTCGCTCCGCGATGTGCTCTCCCCAGCCCTCCGCTACGCGGAAAACGGCCATCCGATGCTACCGCGCGTCGCCACGACCATCGCTGATCTCGGCGAATTCTTCCGCGAGGAATGGCCGACCTCGTTCGACACCTGGTTGCCGGGCGGGAAGGCGCCGGCGCCCTGGTCGAAATTCACCAACCCGGCACTGGCACGGACATGGCGCCGGCTGCTCGACGAGGCCGAGTCGCGGCGCGGCCGGGAGGCGCAGATCGAAGGCGCGCGCGAGGCCTTTTACTCGGGCTTCGTTGCCGAGGCGGTGGATCGCTTCGTTCGCGACACGGCGCTGATGGATGAAAGCGGCCAGCGGCATAAAGGCGTCCTCACCGGCGCCGACATGGCAGCGTGGCGCGCCACGATCGAGGCACCGGCGATCGGCCGATATCACGACTGGATGATCGCCAAGACCGGACCGTGGGGACAGGGACCGGTCTTCCTCGAGGCGCTGGCGATCCTTGAGGAATTCGATCTCGCGGCGATGGACCCGAACGGGCCGGACTTCGTCCACACGGTCATCGAAGCAGAGAAGCTCGCCTTCGCCGATCGCGAGGTCTATTACGGCGATCCAGCCGCCATCGATGTCCCGCTCGCGCATTTGCTGTCGTCCGACTATGCACGCGAGCGTGCCCGGCTAATCAGCGGGCGGGCCTCGGCGGAACTGCGGCCGGGTGTCATCCCCGGCTATGAAGATCTCGTCGCACGGACCATGGCCATGCTCGCGCCAATGAGCGGCGGCGCCGTCTACGAGCCGACCATGGAGCATCTCACGGAGCGACGCGGCGACACGGTTCACCTCGACGTCATCGACGAAGAGGGCAACATGGTGTCGGTCACGCCGTCGGGCGGGTGGCTGCAGTCCTCGCCGGTCATCCCGGAACTCGGCTTCTGCCTCAACTCGCGCGCCCAGATGTTCTGGTTGACCGAGGGATTGGCGAGTTCGCTCGCGCCGGGCCGGCGGCCGCGCACCACCCTCACCCCCTCGCTCGCGCTCAAGAACGGCGTGCCGGCAATGATCTTCGGCACGCCTGGCGGCGACCAGCAGGAGCAGTGGCAGCTGCCGATGTTCCTGCGCCACGTTCACCACGGTCTCAACCTGCAGGACGCGATCGAGGCCCCCGCCTTCCACACCGCGCATTTCCCGGCCTCCTTCTATCCGCGTACCTCCGACCCGGCGAGCCTGATGATCGAACGCGACATCGGGGAAGCAACGCTCGCCGAATTGCGCGCCCGCGGGCATCGCCTGACCGTAGCCGACCCGCAGACCGTCGGACGCCTGACCGCTGCAGAGCGCGACGCTTCCGGCGTGTTGCGGGCCGGAGCGACCACGCGCCTGCAACAGGCCTATGCGATCGGGCGATGAGACATGACCAATATCGCCAATCGATCGGCCGACGCTGATGCCTCCCGAGGCCGTCATGGCCGGTCCGGGGATTATCCTGAACGGAGCGCTAGATGACCATCCCCACCGAAACCGGGCGTTTTGCCCTCGGCGATCTCAAGCTGCAATCGGGCGAGGTGTTGCCCGACGCGACCTTGAGCTGGAAGAGCTACGGTACGCTGTCGCCGTCGCGCGACAATGTCATCGTCTATCCCACCAGCTACACCGCCAAGCACAGCGACCAGGAATGGCTGATCGCCCCCGACAAGGTGCTGGACCCCAGCCGCTGGTTCATCGTCACGCCTGACATGTTCGGCAACGGACTATCGTCGAGCCCGTCGAACACGCCGGACTATCCGAACCTAGTCACCGCCACCGACAATGTCCGCGCCCAGAGGCGGTTCTTGTCGGAGCAGTTCGGCATCGACCGTATCGCGGCCGTCTATGGCTTCTCGATGGGTGCGCAGCAGGCCTATCACTGGGCGGCGCTCTATCCCGATGCTGTGGAGCGCGCCATCATCGTCGCTGGCAGCGCCCGCACCTCGACGCACAACAAGGTGTTCCTGCTCTCGTTGTTCGCAGCGTTGGAAGCGGCGCCGGAATATCTTGGCGGCATCCGCTACGCGTCCGAGCCCGCCAAGGCGCTGCGTACCTTCGCGCGGATCTATGCCGGCTGGGCCATGAGCCATTCCTGGTATCGCCAGGACCTGCATCTGAGTGCGACCGGCGCGACCGACCTCGAGGATTTCCTCACCAATAAATGGGCGCCGGATTTCATCGCAGCCGGCGCCGCCAACCTCCACGCACAGGGGCTGACCTGGCTGAATGGCGATATCAGCGACAACGACCTCTATGGCGGCGATCTGGTCAAGGCGCTGAACGCCATCGAGGCCAGCATATTGCTGTTGCCGGGGCGTACCGACATGTATTTCCCGCCGGATGACAACGCCCTCGACGTGCCGCACCTCGCCCGGAGCGAGCTGCGGCCGATCCCCAGCATTTGGGGACATGTCGCCGGCGCGCCGGAGAACAATCCCCCCGATTTGGCCTTTCTGAGGAATGCCGTTCTGGACTGGCTCGATCGGCCGGTTTGACACCGGCACCGCAAGCCGAGCCGGGGATGTTCTGCAGAGATGTGTTCTTCGGCCGGCGCGCCGCTATTTCTGGAAGAAGATCGGCCGGAGATCGGTCCAGCGGCGGCTGCCCTCAACCGTCACCAGCGGAACCTGGCAGGGCCTGCACAGGGCCCACCAGTCCTTCATGACCGGGTTCTGCGCCAGTTCACGAGCGTCTGCGGCCCGGTCAGCTCCCCTGTACTCGTAGTAGGAGAACAGGAGGTTCTTCTCCGGCATCAGGAAGATCGAATAATTGGATATGCCGGCGCGGCTCGTCGCCGCCTGAACCTCGGGCCACGGATTGGCGTGCAGATCGCAATAGGTTTCGATGGTTTCGGGCCGTATTCCGACCACCGCGCCGACACGAAGAACGGATTCGCGTTCCGAGGTCATGGCGAGCCTCCCTTAGTTTTCCGGTATGTATTGGCTCATGTTTTCGAAGGCGCGGCGCACATGGTGCTGCGCGGCCGCGATGGCTTTGCCAGCATCGCGCGCGCGGATCGCTTCAATGATCATCCAGTGCTCTTCAGAGATTTGGCTGAGGCGGTCGAGGTTGTAGCCGAAGACGTCACGCAGCGAACTGGTCAGGTTGCTGTAGCGCGCAATCAGGTTGGCGACTTCCCGATTGCGGCAGAGCGCCTCTATGGTTGCATGCAGCAACCGGTTCTGCTCGTGGCAGGCGGCGATATCCCCACGCTCAACCAGGGCGTCGAAGCGCTTCTGGATCGCGACGAGCGCTTCGTCCAACGCAGCGTCGGCGCCCTTGATCGCATCGCTATAGATGATCGTGTAGAGCGCGCTCCGGACCTCATAGATGTCGGCAACGAACCTGCGGTCGATGGGCCGGACGCTGGCGCCGCGGTTCGGCGACATGATGACGAAGCCCTCGCCCTGCAACTGCTGCAGCGCCTCGCGGATCGGCATCGGGCTCAAGCCGTAGCGCTTCGAGAGCTCGGCCACTTTGAGGCGGGCGCCGGGCGAATAGACCCCGTTGACGATATCCGCCAGGATCGCCTTATGGACCCTGCGATACGACGTGCCGCCGAGCCCTTCGCCGCTTGCGCTAGCCGGGGATGCGGTCTGGGTGAGCATCGTGTCGGTCACCTTGGATCTCTCGCGATTGTTCTAGCCTCAGCTTGGGCTATGGTTCGGATCTGAGGGGACATCGGGTCAAATCGAGCGCTTCGATATCCATCCCCGATGCGACGGTCTCCGATACGCGCGTCCAAAGCAATCATCAGGATTTCTCGCTCTGGCTCAGCCGATAGAAGGCGGCCGCATTATCACGAAAGATGGACTGCTGCTCGGCGGCGGCCACCAGCGCCTTCATGCCGGCAAAAGCGCTCGCATAGCCGCCTTCCCGCTCGGCGACCGGCCAGTCGCTTCCCCAGATTAGCCGCTCGGCGCCGTACCAGTTTCTGAGGCGCGTGAAGAGCGCCTGGAGATCAGCCTGCGGATCGGGCGCTCGATGAGCGAAGGGATACCCCGACAGCTTGACGAAACAATTGGCGTGCCGGGAAAGCGCCTGCATGCCGGCTTCCCAACGGGGGAACAGCGCCGGATGTCGCCAGGGCTTGCCCATATGGTCGATGACGACGCGCAGCTGCGGCAGCGCCCTGCACAGGGCATCGATGCCGTCCAGATGCCGCGCATCCACCAGCGCATCGAAGGCGAGGCCGCTCGACCCGATCTCGGAGAGTTCTTGCAGCGCCTCGTCCATCAGGAGCCAGGCGAGATCATCATATTTCTGCAGCATCGGCCGCACACCGACCAGCCATTCGGCATGGGGCAGCGCCAGCAGGCGCGACGGGCCGCCGTCGATATGCGGATCCCACCAGCCGACAACGCCGGCGACGAAAGGCGTCTCGGCGGCAAGCCGCAGCAGGAAGCCGGTTTCCTCCAGCGTATCCGTCGCCTGAACCAGGATCGTGGTCGAGACGCCCGATTGGTCAAGCTGCGGCTTCAACTGCGCGGGCTCGAAATCGCGGTAGAGGACGGAATCCTGCGGCACCGGAAAGCTGTAGTCACCGCGCGACAGGCGCCAGAAATGCTGGTGCGCATCGATGATCATGACGAGGCCTCAATCGGTGGACGGACGGCGTCGGTGATCAGGCCCTCAGCCGCGAGGTCGGCCCACAGCGAGTGCGGGATGTCGCGCTGGAGAAAAGCGACATTGCGCTCGACTTCGTCGGCAGAGCGCATGCCGACCAGCACGGCGGCGACAGCCGGATGGCGCAGGGGGAACTGCAGCGCCGCAGCCTCCACCGGGACGCCATTCCGCGCGCAGACAGCCCGGAGCCGGGCAATGTCGGCAGCGATGTCGGGCGGGATCGGCCGGTAGCGCCAGGTCGCCCCGCCCGCGAGAGCGCCGGACATATACGGGCCGCCAATCAGGACGGAGACGCCACGTCGCTCACAGAGATCAAGCAGGCCGTCATCATCTTGCCGCAGGACGGAATAGGTACCGGCAAGCAGGAAGCAGTCCCAGTCGCCGGTGTCGAGCGCCATCCGGCAGGGCTCGGCTGCGTTGACGCCGATGCCGATGGCCGAAACCAGGCCCTCCGCGCGAAGGTCCGCCAGCGTCCGGTAGGCCTCCGCGATCATCTCCGCGAGCGCCGCGCCGCTCGCCTGGCGATCAGGATCGTGCAGGAAGAGCATGGCGGGTGCCAGCTCGCCAAGGCGGTGGCGACTATCCTCGACCGACCGGAGAATGCCGGCCCGCGAGGCGTCATAGAGAGTCGAGAATGGCAGTGCCTCGGGCCAGTTGGGCTGCGATGGCGCCGCCGGTGCCGCATCGAGCAGCCGGCCGACTTTGGTTGAAAGGGTGAAATCCTTATCACGCAGCGTTGCGAGCCCGACGCCGAGGCGCTGCTCGGCAAGGCCCTGCCCATAATGCGGCGCGACATCGAAGAGATCGATGCCAGCGGCGGCGGCCGCTTGCACGGTCTCGATTGCCTGCTCCGCCGAGGACGGCTGGTAAAGGCCGCCGAGCGGCGCAGCGCCAAGGCCGAGGACGCTGACGGAGAGCGCCGTTCCGCCGATCTGCCGCCTTTCCATCGCCGTCATGCCATCAATTCCAAACACTGCACCATGGCTTCATCCCTTGACCGAGCCGACCATGATGCCGCCGAGGATCTTCTTCTGGAAGATCAGGAAAATCGCAATGACGGGTGCAGCGCCGATGACGACGCAGGCCGCGACGAGCGGGATATCGGCGCCATATTCGCCGCGGAGCGACGCGATCCCGACCATCAGCGTCCTGTCGTCCTGCAGCACCAGCAAGGACAGCAGCACATCGTTCCAGCAGCTCAGCGTCGTCAGGATGCCGAGCGTGATCAGGACGGGGCGCGCGAGCGGCAGCATGATGAGGCGGTAGATCTGCCAATAGGAGGCGCCATCGACCTTGGCCGCTTCGCTGAGCTCGCGCGGGATGGACGCGAAGTAGGACGAGGTCAGATAGATGCCGAACGGCGAGAAGAAGGCGCCGTAGAGGATGCCGAGCCCGACCCGCGAGTTCAGCATGCCGAGTTCGACGATGATGCGGAACAGCGGCACCATGACGACCTGAACCGGGATCATCAGTCCCGAGAGCAGGAAGAAATAGATCGCCTTGCGGAAGCGGAAGCGCATCTGCGCCAGCGCATAGCCGGCGAGCGACGAGACGAGAAGCACCAGCGTGACGCCGATCACCGTGACGATGGCGGAATTCATGAAATAGGCGTCGAGCTTGATGGTGGTCCAGGCGGTGACGAACTTCTCGAATGTCGGTGCGGTCGGGATCGAGAAGCCGTGCCGGATGAATTCGCGCGTCGACTTCAGCGCGGTGCTGATGGTGAAGAAGATCGGATAGATCGTGCTGGCGGCGAGGATCAGCATGAAGGCGCTGACCAGCCAAAGCCCGATGCGCTCCGATCGTTTCTGTGCGAGGCGCATCCCCTACTCCCACTCACGCCGCATCATGCGGATTTGGACCACGCCGATGCATCCGACGAAGGCGAACAGGACGATGCTCATCGCGGCGGCATAGCCGAGCCGGTTGGATTCGCCCTGCATCAGCCAGATGAGGAATTCGGGCATGTAGGTCGCGGTGCCGGGGCCACCGCCCGTCATGATGTAGATGAGGCCAAACATCGAGGTGACGACCGTGATCATCGTGATCACCGCCACGAACTCGACGATCGGGCGCAGCATCGGGATGATAATGCGGAAGATCACCTGCCAGAGATTGGCGCCATCGACGCGGGCCGCATCGATGATCTCGGGCGGTACGGCCGAAAGCCCCGACAGGAAGATCAGGACGTTCATCCCGAAATGAGCCCAGATGGCGACGCTCACGACCGAGATCAGCGCAAATCTCTGGTCGCCGAGCCAATCGACCGGCTCCAGCCCAAGCAGGATGAACAACTGGTTCAAGCTGCCGTCGAACCGCATGATGATGCTGAACATCGTGCCGATGATGATGGAGCTGAGCACGATCGGGAAGAAATACGCGGCCCTGAAGAAGGGCGCCCCCGGCACGCCGAGATGAATGAACACCGCGAGGAGCAGCGGCAGGCCAACCCAGATCGGCAGCGACAGGATCACCCAGGCTGTGTTCCTCATCGTGTCGCGGAAGACGGGATCGAAAATCAGCTCACGAAAATTGGCGAGTCCGATCCAGCGGGCATCGGCAATGCCATTCCAGTCCGTAAAGGCATAGACAGACCCCGCAACAAGCGGAAAGAAGCGAAAGACCAGGAAGAGACCCAGCGCCGGCAGGACAAACAGATAGGCAACCACGCGCTCGTTTCGCATGCGAACGGCTCCGGGCTCGGGAACACTGGAAGAGCGGATCGGGGATGCCGCGACGCAGCATCCCCCTGCCCGGCTATTTGGCGCGGGCAATCTCCGCCTGCCGCACGCTTTCGAGGCTCTGCAGCACCTGGTCGACGGTCGTGTCGCCCGTCAGCAGCAACTGGCCAAGCCGCTGCAACTCGCGCCGCTCGGCAACCCCGTAATAGGATTTGATGCGCTTGTCGTCGGTGCAGCAATTGAGCAACCGGATGATCTCCTTCGCAGCAGGCGAATCGATCGTGCTGACGTCCACCGCTTCGTTACTCGGCAGCCCACCTGCTGTTTCCATGAGGACCGCAGCCGCCTCTGGCGATACCGCCGTCTTGATATAGTCGACGGCAAGGTCCTTGTTCTGGCTCCAGCTCGTGATGCCAAAGCCGATGCCGCCATCGACCTCGAGCCGGTTCGGCTTCTGCTCGGGCGTCTGGCCGATCGCGACCGGCATTGCAACGCCCACTTCGCCACTGCCGGCGAGGTCCTCGACGTTCTTCCATGAATTTGGCGCGTCAGAGATGAGCCCGAGAATGAGCCCGGTCCGCGCGCCGGCGAAGATGTTCACGGCGTCCGTATAGGGGGAATAGGAATTCGCGCCCTTCTCCAGCCAGCCCTTGTCGATCATCGTCTGCATCGTCTGGAATACGGCGCGCATATCGTCGCTCGTCCAGCTGAGGTCATGCGCGATGAACTTGGCCCGCGTCTCCTTGGACCAGGTACCCTCGGCGATCGCGGCGATGACGTTGATGAAGTCGACGCCGTCCTTGTTGCCGATCGTCAGGCAGGAGGCCTTGGTCTTGCTCTTGATCGCCTCGCAGACCGCCGTGAAGTCTTCCCAAGTCTGCGGGACCATGTCGGCATCCAGCCCCGCTTCGCGCAGGACCTCCTTGTTCATGTAGTAGACCGCGCCCTGCACGGTCAGAGGCAGCGCCACATAGGCGCCGTCGCTGCGCAGAAAGGCCGGCAGACCGGCGAGTTTCGGCACGACATCAGCCACCTCGTCCTTGAGCGGCACAAAGGCGTCGGCGCGGTCGAGCGCCTGGTTGCCGCCATGCAGGAGGGCCACATCTGGCCCTTGCTTGGCGTTGATGGCTGTTCCGAGCACCGTGTAATAGCTGTCGGCTGGCTGCGCGATCTGCTTGATGACGACGCCCGGATGCGCCTTCTCGAAGGTCTCCTTAACGAAATCGAAATAGGGTTTGACGAGCGGGTCAGTGGACTTGAAGTCCCAGACCACCAGCGTCTTGTCCGCTGCGAAAGCCAACGACGCGCCGGCCGCCAATGCGAGCGACGTGATCGTCGACAGTAGTGCGATCCTCTTGAACATGGCTTCTCCTCCCGGGGGCGGCTCGTCGCTGCGAGCCTTGTGATTATTCGAAGACCACAGAATTGGTGGTGTTCTTGCGGATGAACTCCCAGTCATAATCGACGCCGAGCCCGTTTCCGGTCGGCACCGGGAGCTGGCCATCCTCCCCGATGGCCTCCAGGGCGTCCGAATAGCCGCAGGTGTAGACGCCGGGCTTGGACGAGCCGCATTTCGGCCCGACCAGCGCCAGTTCATAGAAATTGGTGTTGCGGAACGCGGCGACGCAGTGGCGATGTGCCGGCCCGGACGAATGCACTTCGACGTCCAGCCCGAGCGATTCCGCCATCTGCCCGACTTTGAGCGCGCCGGTGATTCCCATGTCGTAGTCGGGATTGACGCGCACGAAGTCGCTGGCGCCGGACACTGCGAAATCGGCCTTGTTCTCGAGACCGCGAACATGTTCGCCGATCAGGAGCGGCGTCGCGATGCGCTCGCGCAGGAGACGGTGCGCCGACTGCGAGACGCCGGTATCGCGGAACGGATCTTCGAGCCAGAAGAATTTGGCTTCGTCGCAGGCCCGGCCAACGGCGAGCGCATCGGCAAAGGTGCGAAGATGGCTGGCCGGATCGAGCATGAGCTTCATGTCCGGCCCAAGGCGCTCACGCAGGAGGTGGATCGACGCCACCTCCTCCTCGACGATGCCCTCGCCCCAGCCATGCATCTTGAAGGCCCGATAGCCGAGGCTACGGCAGTGTTCTGCGAAATCGGCGAAGTCCGCGGGGCTTGAAAGGCCGCCATTGCGATCGCCGTGATAGGTGCTGGCATAGGCGGGAATACGCTGGCGGCTGGCGCCGATCAGATTGGCGACCGAGGTCTCCAATCGCTTGCCAGCCCAGTCCCAGAGCGCGATGTCCAGCACACCCACGCCCATCTTGTCGAACTTGCGCAGCGCGCGTTTGCTTTCCTCGTAGATTTCGAGGCGGTGAAAAGCATCCCGCCCCAGGAGCCGCTGCGCGATATAGGCCGATTGGCGGAACGCAAGGTTCATTCCGCCGACATATTCGCCAACGACGCCATCCGATGTCTCGATCCGCGTCGCCATCGACGAAAGCCGGCCCGTGCGGTTCGGCACATAAACCGTGTCGAACCCGTTTTCAGCCGGACCGACATTCTCCACCGGGTAGGTGAACTCCAGGAGTTCGATCTTTCGGATGATTGACAAGGAATTGGCCCTCTCAAGATTTGATATAAAATCAAATCCCAAAGCACCAGTCCTGTCAATCCCGCTGTTCTCGTTCGAGCCGCAGGCACACGCGGACAGGGGCGCCACCCTTCACAATCGGCAAGTTAGTTGATAACGTTTCATCATGAGGGCCTGGGGGACCAGCGCCCTCGCCTTTTTTCAAGGAGGAACGACAATGAGAGTTACGAAACGCGCGATCGGCCAAAGAGCCGGCGCAGTCATGGTAGGCCTCGTCGCCGCGACGGCGCTGTCGCCACTGGCATATGCGCAGGAGGTAAGCGGCGAACTGGTGTTCCTGAATTGGGAAACCGGCTCGCAGTTTCAGGTCCTTCAGGACCTCGAAGACGCCTTCATGGCCAAGAACCCGGGCGTGAAATTCCGCAACATCAACCTGACCGTGTCGGGCGATCAGCGCGGTGCCATTCGTACCGCCCTGATCGGCGGCCAGAAGGCGGATCTTCTCACCAACACCTGGCCGGCCTTCCGCAAGGAACTGGCCGACGCCAACATGCTGCGCCCGCTCGACAAGCAGTGGGATGAAGGCAAATGGGGCGACAACATCCCCGACACCTGGCGCCAGCTCGGCCAGATCGACGGCGTGACTTATGGCGTGACCTACACGTTTGGTGATCGCAGCGGCATCTTCTTCCGGCCCGACACGCTGAAGAAGGCCGGCGTCGACGCAGCGCCGAAGACCTGGGACGAACTCAAGGCCAGCTTCCCCAAGCTGAACGCCGTCGGCGTGACCCCGATCGCGGTGCCGGCGAAAGTCTGGGCTCAGACCGAATGGTTCGAGAGCATCCTCCTGCGCACGGCCGGCGCCGATGCGGCAGCCAAGTTGGCGCGGCACGAAATCCCCTGGACCGATCCGATCGTCAAGACGACGCTCCAGAAATATGCCGAGCTGCTTAAGGCCGGCTGCTGCGGCGACCCCACCGTCATGCTCGCGACCGATTGGGACAATGCTGCCAACAACGTGCTGCGGGCTGCGACGTCCGGCTATGAGCTGATCGGCATGTGGGTCAACGGAATGGCTCAGTCCGACTTCGGTTTGAAGGAAGGCGTCGATTATTCGCTCTTCCAGTTCCCGGCGATGGGTGCCGGCCATGACGACACGTCGAGCGTCGACTCGAAGGAATTCGTCGGCTTGAGCTCGGGCGACAACCCGGCCGCGGCCGATGCCTTCCTCGGTTGGCTCGGCACGGCGGAGGCGGCTGATATTGTCGCCAAGCATGGCTTGGCGTCGCCGAGCAGCAAGGTCGACCAGTCGCTCTACGGCCCCGTCACCAAGATCGCCGTCGACAATGTCGCCAACGCGAAGGTCCAGTTCGTGCTCGGCGATCTGTTGCCCGGCGACCTCGTCGACGAGTATCGCGTCCAGCTGCAGAAGTTCCTGCAGAACCCGAGCGATGCCACGATCGATGCGGTGATGGCAGCGCTCGAGGCCAAGGCCGCGACCGTCTACTAAGCCAGCGGTCGGCGCTTAGGCCCGCCTGTCGCATCTCCTCCCTGCGCCAGGCGGTGCCACTACCGGGCGGTCGGCTGATCCGGCCGCCCGGTCTTTTCATTTCGATATGATGGCGACACGCCGTTTCAGCGGCTCGTCACGGCGGGCCAGATAGCGGGTAGATCCCCGCCGCCCGCTCGCGCTGCCCTCTTGTTCGCACTCTCTGCCGACACCGCAATCGTCCCACCGCCGGCAACCGTTCCCAAGGAGCTATGATGCCTGAGATGACATTCAAACCGCTACGCTATCGCCAGATCCATCTCGACTTTCATACCTCGGAGCATATTCCAGATGTCGGCGCCGCATTCGACGCCGAGGACTTCGTGGCGACGCTGAAGGCGGCACATGTCGATTCGATCACCGTCTTCGCCAAGTGCCATCACGGCTGGTCCTATTACCCGACGAAAGTTGGCAAGCCGCATCCGAACCTCGCGCGCCCCGACCTGATGGGCGAGATGATCGCCGCCTGCGCCGCTGCCGATATCGAGACGCCGGTCTATATCTCGGTGCAATGGGATGAGCTCTCGGCGCGCGAGCATCCGGAATGGCGCGTGATCAGTGCGACCAACAGCTACTCGCGGGCCAAGGCTACCGACCCATCGAGCCTGAAACAGCTGAGCCCCGCCTGGCATACGATCTGCCTCAACCATCAGGGCGCGAAGGACTATATCCTCGATCAGGCACGCGAGGTGGCCGCCAACTACAAGACGCAGGGTCTGTTCTTCGACATCGTGATGACCCCTGGCTGTGTCTGCCAGAACTGCATCGACAGCATGATTGCCGAAGGTCTGGACCCCGAGAACCCGGCCGACCGGATGAAGAACGACGAGGCCGTCAACGAAGCGTTTCGCCGCTACGTCTCCGATGCCTTGTTCGCCGAATATCCGGAGCTGCGCGTCTTCTACAATTGCGGCCACATTCACAAGATGGGACGTCACCGCTTCGAGACATATAGCCATCTCGAGCTCGAGAGCCTGCCGACCGGCGGCTGGGGCTATGATCACTTCCCTTCGAGCGCCCGCTACGCCGCCACGCTCGGCTTCGATTTCCTCGGCCAGACGGGCAAGTTTCACACCGCATGGGGCGAGTTCGGCGGCTTCAAACATCCCGAAGCGCTGGTCTATGAGATCGGCCAGATGGCTGCACTCGGCGCGAAATGCCTGGTCGGCGACCAGTTGCATCCGAACGGCGCCATCAACCACGACACCTACAAGTCGATCGCGCCGGCCTATGAGCGGCTGGAACGGCTCGAGCCTTTCCTGAAGGGCGCCAAGCAGTTGTCGGAAGTCGCAATCCTCGCGGCCGAGTATTTCCATCCGAATGGCGACCGCAACAATGGCAGCGATGACGGCGCAGCCCAGATGCTGCAGGAATTGAAGCTGCCCTTCGACGTCATCGACGGCACGGCATCCTTCGATCCCTATCGTCTCGTGATCCTGCCCGATTCGATCACCATCGACTCTGAATTGGCGGCGCGGCTCGACTCCTATGTCGCAAAGGGCGGCAAGCTGATCCTGTCGGGAACGTCTGGCCTCAACGCCGACGGCTTTGCGCTCGATCTCGGCCTCGAAGCAGCCAAGGGGCCTGTGGCCTTCAACCCATCCTATCTTCGCGCCGATCCGGACGCGCTGGATGCAAGCCTGCCGCAGTCACCCTTCGTGATGTATGGCACGGGTCAGACAATCGTCAGCGGCGAGGCGACCGTGCTCGCCTCGATCGTGCCGTCCTATTTCAACCGCAGCTACAGGCACTTCTGCTCGCACCAGCACACGCCCGATGATCCGAGTGCCGGAACCATCGGCGCGGGTGTCACGGAATATCGCGGCATCGGTTATGTGGCCTTCCCGATCTTCGAGATGTACCACGCCTATGGCCAGCCGCTTTACAAGTACATCATCCGCGGCCTGATCCGCCGCTTGATGCCCGATGCGGTCCTCACGACCGATCTGCCGTCGGGCGCCCGGGCCACGCTGACGCGGCAGCATGCCGAAGGCCGCCACGTTCTCCATCTGCTCTATGGCGCGCCTCAGGTGCGAGGCAAGGCGATCCCGACCGAGGCTGGCTCGACGCGCGTCCTCGAAATGATTGAGGACGTTCCGGCCATCGGTCCGGTCACGGCGAGCCTGCGCCTCGCCCAGCCTCCGTCGCGGGTCTATGACGCGCTGACGGGGGCGGATGTCGACTGGCGCACGCTGGATGATGGACGCGTCGAAGTAACCTTGCCGCGCCTTCATATCCACAGCGCGTTGGTCCTTCAGGACGCCTGATCACATCTCGGAGGGGCGCCGTGACCAACGGCGCCCCGCCTCGCTTGGATCGGGCAGTGTGATCGGCTAGGAAGCGAAGGCGTCCCGCATTCGCTGGAACGAGAGCACGATGGGCCCATGTCCGACGAAGATCCGCCAGCAGAAGCCCCGCCGCCCGAGGGCACAAGACGGCGATCCGCGACCATCGCCGACGTCGCTTCGGAAGCGGACGTTGCCATCGGAACGGTGTCGCGATTTCTGAACGGACACGAGATCCGCGGCGGCAACCGACAGCGGATCGAGGCCGCGATCGAGAAGCTCTCCTATCGTCGCAATGCAGTGGCCGCGGCGATGAAGACCGACACGACCCATATGATCGGTCTGCTCATTCCCACATTCGACGAGTTCCACTCCGAGATGGTCGAGCAACTGGCGCGGCTGCTGCGGAAAACAGGCCGCGCGCTCGTCATCTATTGCCACAATCATGATGCCGGCGTGATCTACGACGCCCTCGACTTCTTCGCGGCGCAGCGTGTCGACGCGCTGATCATGGACGGCGTCGCCAAGGTCCGCAAAAGGATCGAACAGCTGATCGGCGACGGCGTGCCTGTCGTCTTCTACAACAACGAGATTGCAGGCCTCGCCTCGGATAGCGTCGTGATCGAGAACCGCGAAGCCAGCTACCGCGCCGTCAGCCATTTGCTCGACCTTGGCCATGAACGGATCGCCATCGCCGTCGGTGCGATGCACGATTCTTCTGCCCGGCAGCGCCTCGAAGGCTATGAGGCGGCGCTGCGCGACCGCGGAATCGCTGTCGATCCTGCTTATGTCGCGCAAGGAGACTGGCGATCCGATAGCGGTTATGAAGCCGCGCGCCGGCTCATGCAGCTTGAAACGCCGCCAACTGCCATCTTCGTTTCCAGCTATGGCATGACCATCGGCGTGCTGAGCTGGATGAAGGATCACGGCCGGCACATCCCGGCCGATCTGTCGCTGGTCAGCTTTGACGATGTGGCGCTGTTCCGCCTCTATGAACCCGGCATCACGTCGATCGCCCAGCCCATCACCGGCCTTGCAGAATCCATCGCTAGCCTGATCGAGGCACGGCTTGGCAAGGACAAGATCCGTACGCCGCGCGCGATCACGCTCAAATGCGACATCATCCTGCGCGGCTCGACACGCGCAGCGTCGGCGGATTGATTGACGCGGCGGCCGGTCACGCGATGCTGGCCAGCTCCGGGAATACCGAGAACAGCTGCGGCAAGGCGAGGCCCGGCTGCTGCTGCCGCGCCCAGCGAACGAAGCCACCGGCGCGGCGATCGATCTTCGCCGCATGGTTCTGCGCGATATCGGCGATGCGGTGATCGAGGAACGGATTGCCGAAACGGTCGACGCAGGTCTGCCAGTAACGCGTCGCGTCAGCCTCGGCATCGCCAAAGGCGGGGATGACCTCGCCAACGATGATGCTCTCCAGCCAGGCCTTGACGCCCGCATCCGCGATCATCTCGCGCACCGTCTCACCCTCCGGGCGCCCCGCGCCGCGCCAGCGTTCCGCCATGAGCGTGTGGCCGAGATTGAGCAGGAACAGTTTCCGGCGTTCGATAAAGCCGAGGTCATCGACGACCTGGATATCGTCATGTACGCACGGCGGAATGAGGCGATCGCCACGCTCGATCGCCCAGAGCGCATAAGGCTCGGCGACCGCGCCGATCGGCTCGATCGGGGCTGAGACGATCCGGTCGACCAGCGAATTCGCCCAAACGCACGACTGCGCCAGCCATGCCCGGAATTCATCGCCGAGCCCGCTCCCTTGCGCCAGGCCGTCGACGATGGATCGCAGGCGATCACCGTTCCGCTCGACAAGCTCACAGGGCAGTATCGTCAGCCCCGGGGCGCCGGCGCTGAAGCGGGCATGGAGCAGCGCCGTCAGCAATTCAGGATAGGTCGTCCAGCCGGCAAACGAGGGCTCCGGGGCGACCGGCAGATCGAAGCCCTTGTCGCCGGTATTGCTGATGACGAAGTCGGCCGCCTCGACGAAGAGAGCACGCAGCCGCGCGCCCTCCTCCCGCGCTGACAGGCCATCGACGACGCCCGACACGCTGCGCTCGACATCAACAGGGCGACCATCGACGAGGCCGCGGATGCGCACCGGGAACGGCCGCCCCGCCTTGAAGGCCTCGATGCGGCGGCGAGACGCCGGTGAGCCGGTCGTCTCCACCACATGGACGGGTCCGACCGATTGCCCGGACGCGCGCGCCTCCGACAGCATGAGGTCGGCGTGCGCTTGCAGGAAGCGGCTGGTGCCGAACTGGATGATCGCTCCGCCGGTCATGGCGCGACAGTGACCATGGCCTTGATCACATGGCTGCGATCGGCTGCCCAGGCGGCGATGCTGCCGGGCAACCCTTCGAGGTTAGTCGTGTGGGTGATCAGGCGGCGATAATCGATGGCACCGCTTTTCAGCGCAGCCACGACGGTCTCGAAGTCCTCGGACGTCGCGTTGCGGCTGCCGAAGAGGCTCATCTCACGCTTGTGAAACTCGGCGTCGTTGAAAGTGACATCGGCCGGGGTCACGCCGACGAGCACGCATGTCCCGCCATGGGCGACATAGCCAAAGCTCGTCTGCATGGCGGCCGCGCTGCCGGTCGCATCGAAAACGACGTCGAAGCCGTTGCCGTCCGTGGCAGCCATGAGAGCCTCAGGACCCTCGGCGACGGTGTGAGTGGCTTCGAACCCAAACCGCTCGGAAACCAGTTGCAGCCGTTCCGGGCTCGCATCGAGAAGATCGACCCTTGCACCGCGAAGCCGCGCGAACAACGCGGCGCCGAGACCGATCGGTCCCGCGCCGACGACAAGCACATGATCGGACGGACCCATGCCCGATCGCCGAATCGCATGGGCGCCGATCGCCAGGAACTCGACCGTTGCCGCCTCAGGCTGTTCGAGGCCGTCGGCACTGATGAGGTTGATGGCCGGCACGTTGATTCGGTCGCAGAGCCCGCCGTCGCGGTGAACACCGAGCACGCCGATCCGCATGCAGCAGTTCGGCTTGCCGCGCAGGCAGGCATGGCAGGTTCCGCAAGCCACATAGGGGTTGATGACCACCCGTGCGCCGCGGCTCCAGCCGGATGCATCGGCAGCGACGATGCCGCTCAGCTCATGGCCGATTACGCGCGGATATTGAAGAAACGGGTGCTTCCCCTCGAAGATGTGGTAGTCCGTGCCGCAAATTCCGGCATGGGTGATATCGACCGCGACCCAACCTGCATCCGGCTCCGCAGGATCGGGTCGATCGACCAGCGCGATGGACCCTGGTTCCTGGACGACTATTGCACGCATCTTGCCTCGCTTTGGTCTGGCGACCGGACGGCCTTCCCACATCGGTGCTGGCACGGCCAGCATTGACCGCCGAGGGAATAGGTTGGGCAGGTACGCTGTCAAATGTTTTTATTTTTTTCATGCACGATCGGTGCGAAGACAAGCACCGATCGTTACGGACGGCGCGTTCGGATTTGCAGCGACCGGCGACGGGCACCGGGTCAGGGCGGTCCGTTGACCTCGTTCAGCGTACGAATTAATTCTGATCAACGGGCGGGCGAGACGAAGCGTATTGGGGGTTGAATGGCGCGAAGCGACAAGCGGTTCAGGGAAGCCTATAACAGGCTGATCGATCTATGCTCGACATCGGCGCCAGGAGCCACCCTCCCCTCGGAGAATGCGCTCGCTGAGCAGGCAGGCGTCAGCCGAACCGTCATTCGCTCAGTGCTGCAACGACTGGAAGAAATCAGCATCGTCGCCTGGCGCGGCCGCGAAAAAACGCTGCTGCGTACGCCGGGGCCCGAAGACCGCCTGAGCGTCAACGACAATCTGAGCAAGCCGGCCGATTTCGAGACGGCCTTCCTTGAATGGATCTTGCGTTTCGACGTCCCGGCGGGGACGCCGCTCAACATCGCCCAACTGTCGAGGGAATTCTCGGTTACCCCTGCGATGCTGCAGGAGTTCCTCGCGAGCCTCAGCCAGTTCGGCCTCGTCGAGCGCGGCAACAAGGGCGGATGGCTGCTACTCGGCTTCACCGCCGATTTCGCGGTGGAACTCTCGGAATTTCGGACCATCCTCGAGCTGAACGCGATCCACCAGATCATGGCCTGCCCGGTCAGCCATCCGATCTGGTCGGAACTCGAAGCCCTGCGCATGGCCCATCTTGCCCTCGAAACTAGAATCGACGCCGATTACCATGACTTCTCGAAGCTCGACGAGCGCTTCCATGTCGCGATCAACTCGGTTGTGAAGAACCGTTTCGCGGCTCAGTTCCAGAAGATCATCTCCCTCATTTTCCACTACCACTACATGTGGGATAAACGGGACGAGAAGCACCGCAACGCTGCGGCGATCCGCGAACATCTCATGATCATCTCGGCGCTTCAGTCGCGCGATGACGAGGCTGCAGCGGCCGCGGCGCGGCGTCACCTGCGGACATCGATGACGACGCTGCTGTCCTCGCTGCGCGACCATCGCCTCGCCTGATCGCGCCGAGGTTCGCCTTCCGTCTAAAACGGTATTGCCGACGGTCCTAAATCGAAATATACCAAATTCATCATTGCGGGCAGCGCGGTCGGCTGCCGTGGAGGACACTGATGAACGGATTGGGACGAATAGTCGGCGCGCTTGGCGTCGTGATGACGATGGCTTGGCAGCCGGCTTCGGCTCAGCCGACGGGCGAGGTCGAGATCCTGAACTGGCTCGGCGGCGCTGACGCAGCGGTCATCAACGAGCTCGCCAAAGGCTTCGAGGCCAAGTATCCGGGCGTCACCATCAAGCAGGTTCCGGTCACCACCTCGGGAGACCAGCGCGGCGGCATCCGCACTGCGCTGCTCGGCGGCCAGAAGGTCGATCTCATCATCAGTGCCTGGCCGGCCTTCCGCAAGGAACTGGCCGATGCCGGTATGCTGCGCGACGTTTCAAGCGTCTGGACTGAGAAGAACTGGGACAAGCTGCTGTCGCCGACCTGGCGCGCACTCAGCACGACCGACGGCGCGGTTTACGGCGTCCCCTACATCTTCGGCTATCGCAGCGGCATCTGGCATGTTCCTGCCGATCTGCAGAAGATCGGCCTGCAGGCATTCCCCGCCGATTGGAACGGCTTTACCGGCACGTTCGAGCCGCTCCGGAAGGCCGGTTTCGCCGAGCCGGTCGCCTTGCCCGGCAAGATCTACGCCCATGGCGAATGGTTTGAATCGCTGCTGCTGCGCGTCGGCGGGCCCGAGGTCATCGACGACCTCGCGGCGCACAAGATCAAGTGGACCGACGAACGCCTCGTCAAGGCGCTGCAATTCTACAGCGATATGATGGCAAAGGGCTGCTGCGCCAGCGCGCAGACCATTCTCGCCTCGCACTGGGACGACGCGGCGGACCGGGTCTTCGTCGACCGGACGGCCAACTATCTGCTGATCGGCATGTGGATCAACGCCCGTGCCCGCTCGCAGTACCATCTCGTGCCCGGCAAGGACTATGCGCTCGGGAAGTTCCCGGCGATCGGCCTCGGGCATGACAACGACTCGCTGGTCGACTCGAAGGAAGTGCTGGCGACCAGCCTTGGCGCCAATCCTGAAGGTGCCGACCTGTTCCTCGACTACCTGGTCAACGGCGAAGGCGCCGGCATCATTGCAAAGGCCGGCTTCACCGTGCCGAGCTCGGCTGTCGACGTCTCCGCCTACGATCCCGTCGCGGCCTCGTCGGTCGACTATGTCAAGGAAGGCCAGGTCCGGTTCGTCCTCGGCGACATGCTGCCTGGACAGTTGGTCGATGAATATCGCGTGGCGCTGCAGAAGTTTGTCGCCAATCCCGTCGAAGCCCAGATCATGCCCACGCTTGAGCAGATCGAAGCTGTCGCTGCGCAGTCCTATTGAGATCGGGCCGGCATGAACAGTGGAATCAGCGGCGCGGCCATGACGAGCGCCGGCGCGATGGCGGCAGGCCGCAAGCCGAGACGGCAAGTGTCGCAGCCAATGGCGGCCTTCGCCTTGCTGACACCGGTGGTCCTGCTGTTCGGCCTTTCGGTGATCTATCCGCTTTTCGAGACCATCCGGATCAGCTTCTGGCAGATCCGCGGTCTCGGAAAGCCGAGCTATGTCGGCATCGATAACTATGTCCGGCTGTTCACCGATCCGACCTTTCTCGGAACGCTCTGGACGACGCTCATCTTCACGCTGGGCGTCACCATCCTCTCGGTATCGATCGGCTGGTTCCTGGCTATGCTCTGCGCCTTCGCGCCGAAGCAGACAGCCGTCTTCCGCCTGATGATCTTCGCCACCTTCGGCATCTCCGAAGCGGTCGCCGGCTATATCTGGATCGGCATCTTCCGCCCTGGCGAATCCGGTCTGCTCAACGGCATGCTGATTGCCGTCGGGCTCGGGGACTGGTCACAGGCCTGGCTCGGATCCGGCACTTCGGCGCTCGTCGCGCTGATCGTCGCCGCGTCCTGGAGCGCGGTGGGGTTGCCGCTGCTGCTCAGCTTCGCCGCTGTCCAGACCATTCCGCGCACTGTGCTGGAAGCGGCGCAGATGGACGGCGCCAAACCGCTGGCCGTCGTCTGGTACATCATGATGCCGCTGTCGACGGCGGGCGCCCGCGTCGCGATCTTCATCAACCTGCTCAGCGCGCTGCGCGCGTTCGACATCATCTTCGTGCTCACGAATGGGGGTCCGGCGCGAGCAACGGAGACGGTCGGCTTCTTCATGTACCGGGAATCCATGACACAGTTCAATCTCGGCTACGGCGCCGCTGCCACCATCGTCCTGCTCGTCGCCGTTCTCATCGTCGCGATCCCGGCGATTGCCCAGCGCACCAAGGGTGCCAAATAATGGTCTATCGCGCCCCCCGCTGGATCATCATCGTTGTCGGCATCATCGCGTGCCTCTGGGTGGTGCCGATCATCGGCATCATCGCCACCTCTTTCCAGACGCCGGAATCGATTGCCCGCGGCTGGTGGCATTTCAGCCAGAACCAGCTGACGCTGAATGCCTGGAAGAAAGTCTGGAGCGACTATCCGCTTGCCAACAGCCTCTGGGTCTCGACCAAAGTGACGCTGCTGGCGACCGTGCTGACCATGCTGACGGCGCCGGCCGCCGCCTATGTGTTCCATTATCTGCGCTTCCCGTTGCGGCGCACCTCGCTGATCATCATCATCAACGCCTTCGTGCTGCCCCAGCAGGTCGTGATCATTCCGCTGTTCAGGCTCTGGCGCGAAATGGGCATGCTCGACAATATCTGGGCGGTCATCATCCCCTATGTCGGGCTCAGCTATGCGTGGTCGGTCTTCCTGGTGAAGTCCTTCCTGGAGGATTTTCCGAACGATTTGATCGAGGCCGCCCGTATCGATGGTTGCGGGCCGATCAGCACCTTCACGCGGGTCGTGCTGCCCAATCTCATCTCGCCGATCTTCGCCTGCGGCATTCTCCAGTTCCTCTGGTGCTGGAACTCGCTGCTGCTGCCGATGCTGTTCCTCCGCAACGACGTCACGTTGACGGTCCTGCTGGCCCGGATCTCCGGGACCTATGATCCCAATATCGACCAGCAGGCGGTCGCCGCGATCGTGACGGCCATCGTGCCGCTGCTCGTGTTCCTGATCTTTCAGCGCCAGTTCGCCGTCGGCAATCGCGTGTCGAGCGGCGGCAAGGAATAGGCAGGCGCCGCCTCCCCTTCGGCCGGCGGCGTTCGCAGCCGGCCGCTCCGGCCTGGGTTCCCGAAGGCCGTGTCGTTCTCACTCCATGCAGGATTGAAGCAATGTCTGACCGGCTCTGGTATCCGAAGGAATCCTGGGTGGACTGGACCGCGGCCATGCCGGTCGGCAATGGCCGTCTCGGCGCAATGGTCTATGGCAACAGCCGCAAGGAGCGCATCCAGCTCAACGAGGACACGCTGTGGACCGGTTCGCCCTATAGCGCCGCCAACAAGGGCGCCCATCAGCATCTCGCAGCGCTCCGAAAGCTGTTGCTCGATGGCGAATATGCCGACGCCGAGCGCCTCGCCGATGCGCAGCTCATGGCCCGTCCTCGCTTCCAGATGACATATCAGCCGGCCGGCTGGATCTTCATCGAGACGCGTCATCGCCCGGACGTCGGGACCTACCGGCGCGAACTCGATCTCGCGACGGCCATTGCTTCGGTAGACTACCGCCATCACGGCATCCACTATCGCCGCGAAGTCATCGCCTCGGCGCCGGACAATGTCATCGGCATCCGGATGTGGACGGAAGGCGGCGAAACATTCGACAGCGATATCAGCTACGACATCGAGCAGCCCTTCGCGCCTGTCATGGATGCGGAGCGGGGCGAGATCGTTTGCCGCGGGCGCAATCGCGCCGAATATGGCGTGCCGTCCGGGCTCGACTGGAGCGTCAGGATGCGCATCGTCCCCGATGGCGGCACGATCAGCGCCTATGACGGCGGGCTGCGGCTCTCGAAGGTCGCGGGCTTCACGATCTGGGTCGATGTCGGAACCAGCTTCCTGCGCTACGACGATGTGTCCGGTGATCCGGAGGCCGCCACCATCGGCCGGCTCGATGCGGTTCAAAAGCGCGGCTGGGATGCCGTGCGGGCGGGTCATGTTGCCGACTATCGCGGTCTCTATGACCGTTTTGCCATCAGCTTCGGCGATGGCCAGGACGAGAAGCCGACCGATCGCCGGATCGCCGATCCCGCCAAGGAGACCGACCCGTCGCTGGCCGCGCTCTATGTCCAGTATGGTCGCTATCTGATGATCAGCGCCTCCCGCCCTGGCACGCAGCCGGCCAACCTGCAGGGCATCTGGAATACCGAGTTTCGCCCGGCCTGGAACTCCAAGATCACAACCAACATCAATGCGGAGATGAACTACTGGCTGCCGGATCCGACCAACCTTGCCGAATGCTTCGAGCCGCTGATCGCGCTGGTTGAGGATCTGGCCGAGACCGGCAGCGAGATTGCTCGTGAGCATTACGGCGCGCGTGGGTGGGTCCTGCACCACAACACCGATCTGTGGCGCGCAGCTGGGCCGATCGACCAGGCTGACCCCGGCCTCTGGCCGATGGGTGGCGTCTGGTTCGCCTGCCAGCTCTGGGACCACTGCGTCTATGCGGGCCAGCCGGAGAGCCTCGTCAGCCGCATCTATCCGCTGATGCGCGGGGCGGCCGAGTTCCTCCTCGACTTCCTCGTCGATCTGCCCGGCAGCGACTGGCTCGTCACCATCCCAACCAATTCACCCGAGAACGTCCACCCCTTCGGCGCCAGTCTGTCGGTTGGCTGCGCCATGGACAACCAGCTCGGCCGTGATCTCTTCGATGGCATACTGGCCGCCGGCGTCGCCGAGGACGTAGACTTTCTCAACCGCGTCCGCGCCGCGCGGGCTCGCCTGATGCCGGACCTGATCGGCAAGGCCGGGCAGCTGCAGGAATGGATCGAAGACTGGGACCTCGAAGCACGCGACCGGGACCACCGCCACGTCTCGCATCTCTATGCGCTCTATCCGGGGCTGGAGATCGACACCGTCGAGACGCCCGCGCTCGCGGCGGCTGCGCGCCGATCGCTCGAACTGCGCGGCGATGAGGCCACCGGCTGGGGCATCGGCTGGCGCATCTGCCTCTGGGCGCGGCTCGGCGACGGCGAACGCGCCTGGACTGTGTTGAAGCGCCAGCTTTCGCCCGATCGAACCTATACCAATCTGTTCGATGCGCATCCGCCCTTCCAGATCGACGGCAATTTCGGCGGGGCCGCCGGCATCTGCGAAATGATCGCCCACAGTCGGCCGGGCGAAATTCGCCTGCTGCCTGCCCTCCCCAAGGCTCTGTCGACCGGCAGCGTCCGCGGCATGCGTCTGCGCGGCGGGATCGAACTCGACATGAGCTGGTCCGATGGCGCCGTCACGAAGTGCCGCATCCTGCCCGCGCAATCCGGGGCGCTGAGGGTGCGCATCGGTAACGAAGTCAGATCGGTCGAAGCCGTGGCCGGCGAGTGGAACGAACTGGTCTAGAAACCCGATGCGAGCTGGATGATCAGGCCCGCGCCGCGCCGGGAGGCTCCACCACCTCGCCGTCCTCCTTGACGAAGCGGCCGATATGAGGGTTCGGCAAAACCGCCAGCACAGCCTCGGATGGCCGTGCCAGTACGGTACCCTTCGGCGTTTCGACGATCGGCCGGTTGATCAGGATCGGATGCGCCAGCATCAGGCCGATGAGTTCCTCGTCGGTCCATTTCGGATCGGCGAGGCCAAGCTCGGCACAGGGCGTTCCCTTATCGCGCAGAAGCTGCCGAACGGAGATGCCCATCGCGGCGATCAGTTCGGCCAGTCTCTGGCGGCTCGGCGGCGTCTTCAGATATTCGACGACGACGGGCTCCTCGCCGCTCTGGCGGATCATCGCCAGCGTGTTGCGCGAAGTGCCGCAATCGGGGTTGTGATAGATCGTGATGGTCATTGCGCAGTCCTCGGCTTGATCGTCGGGTTTCTGGCAGCGACGGACCGGACGGCCGCGCCGCGCTCGTACCAACCCTTCGAGCGGTTGACGATCCAGACCACCGACAGCATGACCGGCACTTCGACCAGGACGCCGACCACGGTGGCGAGCGCCGCGCCGGACTGGAAGCCGAACAGGCTGATCGCGGCGGCCACGGCTAACTCAAAGAAATTGGACGCGCCGATCAGCGCCGACGGGCCCGCGACGCAGTGCTCCTCACCCGACGCGCGGTTGAGGAAATAAGCGAGCCCAGCGTTGAAATAGACCTGGATCAAGATTGGCACGGCCAGCAACAGGATCACCAGCGGCTGCGCGATGATCTCGCCGCCCTGGAAGCCGAACAGCAGCACCAAAGTTGCCAGCAGCGCCACCAGCGAGACCGGACCCAGACGCTTCAGTAGGGCATCGAGCGCGCCCCGCCCGCCGGTCGCCAGGAGCCGCCGGCGCAGAACCTGCGCGACGATCACCGGAATGACGATGTAGAGCGCGACGGAGAGCACGAGCGTGTCCCAGGGGACGGTGATCGCCGAAAGGCCGAGCAGCAGCGCGACGATCGGCGCGAAGGCGACGACCATGATGACGTCGTTGAGCGCGACCTGGCTCAGCGTGAAATGCGGCTCGCCCTTGATGAGATTCGACCAAACGAACACCATCGCCGTACAGGGCGCCGCGGCCAGGATAATGAGGCCCGCGATATAGCTGTCGATCTGGGCGGCGGGCAGCAGGGGCCGGAACAGCCAGCCGATAAACAGCCAGCCAAGCAGCGCCATCGAGAACGGCTTGACGGCCCAGTTGACGATCAGCGTCACGCTGATGCCGCGCCAGTGCCGGCCGACCTGCCCGAGCGCGGCGAAGTCGATCTTCAAGAGCATCGGGATGATCATCAGCCAGATCAGCACCGCCACCGGCAGGTTGACCCGGGCGACCTCGGCAGCGCCGATGGCATGGAATACGCCGGGCAGGAAATGCCCGAGCGCAACGCCGGCAATGATGCACAGCGCCACCCAGACGGTGAGATAGCGTTCAAAGAGGGTCATGGAGGCGTCCTAAGCGACGTTCGACCGGAGCGTGCTGGTCTCTTCGACCTGATCGACGTCTTTGGTCGGGGCGCAGCAAGAGGTAGCGGACAGCGCATCGATCGCGGGCAGGCACACATCGGGGTGGCCGTCGCAGCAGTCGCGCATCAGAAATTCGATAAGGGCGGAGAATGCGGAAAAGTCCGCGCTGTAGATGATCGAGCGGGACTCGCGCCGTGATGTCAGGAGGCCAGCCCGCTCGAGATGCGCGAGATGAAATGATGCGCTCGACGGCGGCACGGCAACCGCTTCGGCGACAGCGCTTGCCGCCATGCCCTCCGCACCGGCCTTCACCAGAGCACGCACCATTCGAAGCCGCGTCTCTTGCGACAGGGCGGCGAAGATCTCCAGCGCCTGCGGTTCCTCGAGGTTCATTTCGATACTCCAATGATTCCAGATTTATCGAATTGATAGCCGAGGAACGGCTCCTGCACCATCCCTTATTTGGCCGATCCCGACCTATCGGGCCGGAGCCTTTCGACTGAACGCACTGCCGCGACTAAGGGCCGAACCTTGCCTCGGTCGGTGTCTTGTCGAAGCGGCGCTTGAACATGCGGTTGAAGGTCGGCATGTCGATGAAGCCGCTTCTGAAGGCGATGTCGGAAACATAGGCGCCGCTTTCGGACGACTCCCGCAGCAGGCCATGGGCGCGATCGAGGCGAGCATTCCAGATCGATCGCGCGACGCTCTCGGACTCGGCCGCGAAGATCCGATAGAGCGTCGCTCGTGAGCACCCGACGCGGCTGGCGACGGTCGCCGGATCGAGATCGGGATTCCAGCAGTAGTGGCGGATCACCGTCATCGCCGCAGCATAGAGGCCGGTCGGGAACTGCTCCTCATCGACAACAGACCGAAATTCCCTCTGGAGCGCCAGCAGCGTCATCTCGGATGCCGCCTCGACCATCGCGGCCCGCTCCTTCGCCGACATGTTGCCGGCCTCGACGGAGATCAGCCGCAGATGGGAGCGAAGCATCGCGGCGATGCCATTGCGCGGCAACAGCCGCCCCGCCAAAGTCGACACGTCCCCCTTCATCGCCTCGGCGAGGACGGAGCGTCGGAACATCAGGGTAATCTCGCGGTTGCGGCCCTGCCGGTATTCGATCGGCCGTGAGAAATCGGCGATGCAGAGATCGTCCTGGTGGAGGGTCAAGTTTCCTCCATGGCTGAGACGGCTGGGGGCACCCCCTTCCACCAGGCCGACCAGGATCTCATCGCAATCATCCCTCCTGAGGCGGGCTCGATCGCGCCGGGTATGAATGGACTCGGAAACGTTGTGGACAAACGCGCAGGTCGCGCCGGCAATATGAACCAGACGGCCCGCGAAGGGACGGCTCGCGTCGGGTTGCGGGACTGGCTCCATGCGGTGCAGGACCGAATGGCGCCAATAATCGAGACGCTCGCGCTCCGCGATGCCCTCCGTCGACCGCACGGTCATCACCCCCAGATTTTCGGGGCGGACCTGCCTGTCGGCCAGCAGAGACACGTGATCAAGGATCTTGCGGGGGAGCTGAGACGCCATGCCTATCGATTCCGAACAAAGCAACGCTAAACGAGAACAGACACAGGCTTCAAAGCCGCGAGACGAATGTTCAACCGGCCCGGTGATTGCGACAATTCAAGAAAAAGCAGCGAGACGATCGCTCTAGACGCGCATGATCAAGCCGAATGGCTGGAGCCCCCGCTTCAGCCATCGGCAATGATCTACCGAGGCACGATAAGCACTTCCCGGATTTTGGCAATCGACATCGGGTCGGATGCGGGCGCCGGCCGCATCGCGTTCGCGCGCGAGAGCGGGAAACGGCAAGCCCGGGCATCCGGGTTCACTCGCCGAGGCAGTATTCGCTCGGCCGAGGACCTTCGATGCGCGATGCATGGAAGGTCCTCGGCCGAGCATTGAATCGAACAACGAGGGAGGGAGCGGACTATGAAAAGACATCGCGACGTTCGCGCGCTAATGGTCTCGACTTTACTGGCATTCACGGCACTTGCCGGCGTGTCGAGCGCACGGGCCGAGACCGGCATCCCGTCCTATATGGACGTGATCGTCGGCGCCACGGTCCCGACGCCCGCCGAAACAGCCAAGCAGAACGTGCTGGCGCTGAATACCGGCATGTTCGCCCTCTATGAGAGCGCCGGCCGCCTGGTGCAGGCGAGCATCCTCGCCCAGCACCCGGTCATCCTCGGCCTCTTTTCGGGAACGGGCGGACGCTTCACGCTCTACCGTCCCGGCCAGCCGCCGCTGGAGGCGCCGCCCGTTCCCGAGGTCTATCAGCTGCTGAAGTCGATCGGCCACAGCGTCATGGCCCTCGGCGTCGTCGTCGGCCCGCATATCGGCAAGGTCGGCGACACGTCCTGGCAGACGCCGGTGCTGGCCTATCGCGTCCAGCTGAAGGCGGCGCTCGACAGCCTCGACGCCACCTCGATGCCCGAAGCCTGGCGCGCCAACAACAAGGCGCTGATCCAGGAAAATATTGACTTCATCGACAAGTCGATCGCCGATGGCGTCATCTCGTTTGCAGCTGTTCAGGACTTCGCCGAGAAGCAGAAGAACCAACTGAAGCTCAACATCAAATGGGCGGCCGATACCCAGGTGAAGCACTGGATGGGCGTGCTGGCCGACTGGAAGCAGCAGCTCGGCTCGGACTGGGACAAGGTCTACGCCGCCAGCAACACGATCTATGTGGCGCGGCAGAACAATGTGCTGTTCAGCGTTCTGGCGCAGTTCTTCCCGCCGGAAGCCATCAATGACCGCCTGATCCTGATCGAGACGGTGTCGTTCACGACGACGCAGCAGGACATGCTGGATTCGCTGACCCGCATCATTGCCGATCGCACCGTCGGCGAGACCTTTTTCGGCAGCCCGCATCTTATGGATTACGAGCTGATGGGAGGCGACGCGCGCGACTCGATCGTGGCCGAGACCAAGGCGCGCGGCATGACCACCTTCCTGCCGCCGAAGGTGCCGTTCGGCTCGCACCAGTGGCCGACGCTGGTGACGCCCGGACCGGGTGCGGCATCGCTCGCCGATCTGCACTGACAGCCGATACCGCGTCTGGTGGACCAGCCGAAACGGCCGGTCCACCGCAGATATTGATCGAGCGCAACGCGCCGCTCCCCGATCCGGTTGAAGCTTATCCGGATGTGAGGGGGCGGCGCCGACCATGGGTCGCGGGCCGCCATCGAAGGGAAACGACGATGGCACGGATCAATATTCCCCACCGCGGATGGGTGCTCGTTTGCGACGGCGCAAAGGCGTTGATTCTGCAGAATGAGGGCACACTCGAACTGGTCAACCTCAAGCTTGTCGACGTGCTCGAACATGATGGCGCCGCGGCGCATGAACTCGGCAGAGACCGTCCGGGCCGCGTGCATGAATCGCTCGGAGAAAGCCGCAGCGCGGTCGAGATGGCCGATCCGCATGAACGCGCGGAAGCAGCATTCCTGAAGCGGGTTGCCGATGAGCTCACCGGCATCCTCCAGGAGCGTCAGGCACGTTCGCTTGTTCTCGTCGCGCCACCGAAGGCGCTCGGGCTGCTGCGCCAGGCCTTCCCGGCGTCGGTACGAACGATCGCGAAGCAAGATCTTGCCAAGGAACTGACGGGCTTGCCGATATCGCAGATCGAACGCCATCTGGCCGGCGGCTGATCCATTGTCGTCGCGCGCCTCGAAGCGACGCCGCTATCCTGCGTCGATCACAGCCAAGAGCCGGTCCAGCAAGTCCGATTGAGCGGCGTTGATCTTCGTTCGCGCCGTGGCGAGATCGAACCATTCGGCCCGATCGACCTCCGGAAAGCTCTGCATCCGCCCGCTCCGCGGCGGCCACTCCATCTCGAAGACATTGCTGGCGAAACGGGCGAGATCGAAATCGCCTTCCATCGCAAAGCCATGCACGAGCTTGCCGGCCTTCTGCCGGACGCTGCCAAGCGGCACCAGCCGGCCGGTCGGGATGATGCCGATTTCCTCGGCAAACTCCCGCCGCGCGGTAAAATCCGGCGGCTCGCCCGGCTCGCATTCGCCTTTCGGGATCGACCACGCGCCAGCATCGCGCTTCCGCCAAAACGGCCCGCCGGGATGCACGAGCAACACCTCGATGCCCCCCGCCCCGCGGCGATACATCAAAATGCCGGCGCTTTCGGGTTTCACGGCACGCGCCTTCATCGCGCGCACCATCCGATCGTCTCGGCATCCAGCCTCATTGATCCCGCCCTTCAGTTTCGGCGCCGGTGGCGCTGAAACTGAATCTAGGCCTTCGGGGGGCTCACGCCAACCGCGCCGCGCCTTTCACCACGGAGCGCGACATAGATCGCCGGAATGACGAGGACGGTCAGCGCGGTTGAGGATGCGAGGCCGAACAGCAGTGAAATCGCAAGCCCCTGGAAGATCGGGTCCGTCAGGATCACCGCCGCGCCGATCATCGCCGCGATCGCGGTGAGAAGGATCGGCTTGAAGCGGATCGACCCAGCCTCAAGCAAAACGTCGAGCAACGGCCGACCCGGCGTTCGCGCGTGGCGGATAAAATCGACCAGCAGGATCGAGTTGCGGACGATGATGCCGGCAAGAGCGATGAAGCCGATCATCGAGGTTGCCGAGAACGGCGCGTCGAACAGCCAGTGGCCGATCATGATGCCGATCAGCGTCAGCGGGATCGGCGTCAGGATGACGAGCGGCAGGCGGAACGAGCCGAACTGCGCCACGACGAGGATATAGATGCCGAGGATGGCGACGCCAAACGCTGCCCCCATGTCGCGGAACGTCACCCAGGTCACCTCCCATTCTCCGTCCCACAGCAGCGTCGGCTTCGTCTCGTCGTCGGGCTGCCCGTGCAAGGCGATGGCCGGCTTGGGTATAGCGCCCCAATCCGCCTTGTCGATTGCGTCGGAGACCGCAATCATCCCATAGACAGGAGCTTCGAAAGCACCGGCAAGATCAGCCGTCACCATCTCCGCCGCGCGTCCATTGTGCCGGAAGATCGGGTAGGAAGCCGGCTCACGGCTGACATGGACGACGTCGCCAAGCTCGACAACACCGCGGCCGCCCGGCAAGGCATTGGCGGGGACGGGCGTTGCCAGCGCGCGGGCATCGACGACCCCCTCCTCTTTCGGCAGCGCCATGCGGATCGGGATCGGCTGCCGTCCCTCGCCGCGATGCGAATAGCCAACCGTAGTGCCGGCATAGAGCGCGTTGATGGCGTCATAAACGTCGCCCTGCTCGACGCGGTAATATTCGAGATTGTCCTGGTCGATCGCGAGCCGCACCCGCTCGGCCGGAATGCCGTAGCTGTCGTCGACATCGACGATATAGGGCACGCTCGCAAAGGCCTCGCGGACCTTGCCGGCAACGGCACGGCGCGTGCTGGCGTCCGGGCCGTAGATTTCAGCGAGCAGGGTCGCCATGACCGGAGGTCCCGGCGGCGGCTCAACAACCTTGACGGCCGAACCCTGAGGAAGATCAAGGCCCTTCAAGCGGTCGCGGATTTCAAGCGCGACGGCATGGCTCGTCAGCTTTCTATCGCCCTTTGGAGTCAGGTTGACGGCGACGTCGCCCTGCTGCGGTCCGGACCGTAGATAGTAGTGCCGCACCAGACCGTTGAAATTGAACGGCGCCGCGGTGCCTGCGTAAGTTTCGAACGATGTGATCTCGGGGATGCCCGTGAGGCGGTCGACGATCGCCTGCAGCGCGCGGTTCGTCTCCTCGACCGAGGCGCCGTTGTTCAGGTCGACAACGACCTGGAGCTCGGCCTTGTTGTCGAAAGGCAGCAGCTTGACCGTCACATGCTTGGTATAGATCAGCCCCATCGAAGCGATGGTCGCGACGCCGACAAGGATGAGGAACATCCAGGCGCGGCCGCGCGAGGCCAGGATCGGCCGTGCCACCGCGCGATAGATCCATCCGAGCCGCCCGCCATCGGCCGCCTCATGCTCGCCATGGCCATGCACGCCCGCCTTGCCGGCGAAACGCAGCATCAGCCACGGCGTCAGGATAACCGCGACGAAGAAGGAGAACAGCATCGCCGCCGAGGCATTGGCGGGGATCGGGCTCATATAGGGGCCCATCATGCCCGAGACGAACAGCATGGGCAGCAGGGCCGCGACGACGGTGAGCGTCGCGACAATGGTTGGATTGCCGACCTCCGCGACCGCTTCGATGGCTGCCTGCGCGCGCGGCCGCCCGTCCTTCATCGCCCAGTGACGAGCGATGTTCTCGATCACGACGATCGCGTCGTCGACGAGAATGCCGATCGAGAAGATCAGCGCGAACAGGCTCACACGGTTGAGCGTGTAACCCATCAGCCGAGACGCGAAGAGCGTCAGCAGGATCGTGGTCGGGATGACGAGCGCAACGACGGCCGCTTCCCGCCAGCCGATCGCGATGGCGACGAGGACGACGATCGAGATCGTGGCGAGGCCGAGATGGAACAGAAGCTCGTTCGCCTTCTCGTTGGCGCTTTCGCCATAGTTGCGGGAAACCGTCAGCGTCAGGTCATCAGGGACGATGGCTCCGCGCACGGCGTCAAGCCGTTCGGTGATCGCATCGGCGATGACGACCGCGTTGGTGCCGGGCCGCTTGGCCAGCGCGAGCGAAACGGTCGGCGTGCGGATCAGGCCATCGCTCGTGCGGGTCACGGCGGTGACCAGCGTCTCGTTCGGGCTGGTGGCCAGCACGATGTTGGCGACGTCGCGGACATAGACCGGCCGGCCGTCGCGTGCGGTGATGACGAGATTGCCGATGTCGCTGAGCTGCTGCAGCGTCTGGCCAGCCACCAGGGTCCGCTGCTGGCCGCCGTCGCGCACGCGGCCGACCTCGAACGACCGGTTGGCGCCGGTGATCTTCGCCTGTAGCTGCGCGAGCGTCACGCCGTAGAGCGAGAGTTTCTCGCCATCCGGCTCGACGCGAAACTGTTCGCCTTGCTCGCCGACCAGATAGGTCAGCCCGATATCCGGCAGCTTGGCGAGCTCGACCTGCAATTCGCGCGCGACCCGCGTCAGTCCGTCGGCGGTCCAGCGCGACGCGGCCTCGGGTTTCGGCGCAATGTTGACGACGACGATGGCGACATCGTCGATGCCGCGACCGACGATCAGCGGCTCGGGGATGCCGACCGGAATGCGATCGAGATTGGCGCGCACCTTCTCGTGCACCCGCAGCACCGCCGCATCGGACGAGGTACCAACCGCGAAGCGCGCCGTGACGAGGACGCCGTCGTCCTCGGTCGTCGAATAGACATGCTCGACGCCGTCGATGCTCTTGACGATTGTCTCGAGCGGCTCGGTGACAAGCTTTTCGGCATCGTCCGACTTGAGGCCATTGGCCTCGACGCGGATATCGACCATCGGCACCGAGATCTGCGGCTCCTCCTCACGCGGCAGCGTGATGAGCGCCACCGTGCCGAGCGCGAATGCTGCCAGCAGGAACAGCGGCGTCAGGGGCGACGCGATGAAGGCGCGCGTGAGCGAGCCGGCCAGACCGAGTTTCATTGCGCCGCATCCGGAAGAGTGACGATGTCGCCGGCCTTGAGACCGGTCAGGATTTCGACGCGCGCGTCGCCATTCGACACGAAATGCTCACCGAGAATGACGGAGATCGCGTCGCCGGACGCAAGGCGCACTGTGTCGAGACCGTGCCGCGTCTCAACCGCGGCGGGCGGGACGGCAAGCGCGCTACGGCTTCCGATCGGGATCGAGACGAGCGTCCGTTCGCCGACAAAATAGTCGCCGATATCCGAGACCTCGACATCGGCCGTGACACGGCCGTCGGTGATCTCCGGATAGACCTTGGCGATCCTGCCGGTGCGCAGCGTGGCCTTGCCTGCGCCATCGGTTGCCGCGAGCCCGCGTCCGCCGATCATGACGCTGTCCCCCTCGCGGATCGAGGCCGCATGACGCTCCGGCAGCGAGAGGCGGAGATAGTAGCCGCCGCTTGCGACACGGGCGATCGTCTCACCGGCCAAGACCACCGAGCCGAGCGTGATCGGCACGGTCAGGACGCGCCCGGTAGCGGGAGCAAGGATGTCGCCCTCATTGCTCTGCTGCCGGACGACGGCCTTGTCGGCCTCGGCCGCAGCCAGTTGGTTGACGGCGACATCATAGGTCGATTGCGCCTGATCGAGCTGGGCCTGGCTGGATACGCCCTTCGAGACAAGCTGCTGCGCGCGATCGAGATCGGCCTTGGCCTTGACCAATTGAGAATTGGCTTGCTGCGCCCGCGCTTCGGCCGCCTGGATCTGCAGCGCCAGCTTGTCGTCGACAACTCGTCCGATGACGGCGCCCTCGGTGACCCCGCTGCCTTCGGTCACGTCGATGGAAGCGATGGTTCCGCCGATGCGCGCCCGCGCCGGAACGACGGTCCGGCTCTCGACCTGCCCGAAGACCGCCTTCATCTCCGGGATGGTGATAGCCTCGACGGTGAACTCTCCGGCCAAAGCACCCTGGAGAGACACGCTGAGCCAAAGCGCGGCCAGGACCGGAATTGCGGATTTTGGGCCGAGGGGCATTTCAGGACCTTCTGTTCAATGGATCGGCCGGGCGACGCGAGGCTGGCGCACGGCCGGCGGTCTCGGATCAGCGAAAGGCGACGCCTGGCCGGACGCCGAGCTTGCGAAACACCATCGCGGCCGGGCAGAAGCCGGTCACCGACGCCTGCATCATGTTGAGCCCGGCAAAGGCAGTGAGCAGGAACCAGTATGTCGAGACATAGAGCCCGAGCAGAAGCGAGAGGAGCTCGACGGCTCCGGCAAACATCAGGACAGCACGATCAATCGTCATGATTATTTCCGTTGTTTCTGTTGAGCCCATCACTCGACCGTCTCGACTTGAATATCCTTGAGCTTCTTGATGCCGAGGACATCCAGAGCGAGGTTCTCGTAGAAGGTTTCGCTCTTGCCGCGCCGGACCTTGTGCAGGAAGTACTTCTCGAAACCGATCTTCGCGGCGTGCACCCATTTTCCCTGCGACGACCAGTTGACGTTGCGCGGCGGGATCTGCGGCTGGGCGACGAAAGCAATCCCCTCATCGCCGAAATCCGCGAGACAGACGGCATTCCATGTCGCGACCGCGCGCGGTGCCTCGCCCTTCAGAAGCGCGGCGATATTGGCCGCGGTGGCCGTCACCATCGATTCAATCATGAAGCCGGTCTTGGGAACGCCAACCGCGAGCGGCGTCTTGCCGACCGGCGGGATCGCGACACAGACGCCGATCCCGAAGATGTTCGGAAAGGCCGCGTTGCGCTGATGCTTGTCGACAAGAATGAAGCCGCGCGGATTGGTCAGTCCCTCGATGCCGCGCACGGCCTCGACGCCGCGAAACGCCGGCAGGATCATCGTGTAGCGCGACGCCAGGACGTGGCGCTGCTTGACGGTCCCGTCCTCATTGACCTCTTCGGCCGTGACCTCGGTCGCTGCGGCAGAGACGACCCGCGCATTGGTGATCCACTTGATATGCCGCTCGCGCATCGCGCTTTCGAGCAGCGACTTGGTATCGCCGACGCCGTCGAGGCCGAGATGTCCGATATAGGGTTCCGGCGTCACGAAGGTCATCGGAACCTGATCGCGCAGCTTCGCATTGCGGAGCGCAGTATCGAGCAGGAACACGAATTCGTAGGCCGGCCCGAAACAGGATGCCCCCGCCGCCGCGCCGACGACGATCGGCCCCGGCTGGCGCTTGAACGCGTCAAACGCGGTCCGCGCCTTCACGGCATGATCGAGCGCGCAGATCGACTGCGTATGGCCGGACGGCCCGAGCCCTTCGATCTCATCGAAGGCGAGATCCGGCCCCGTGGCGATCACGAGATAGTCATAGTCGAGCATCGAACCGTCATTGAGCTCGACGCGGTTTTCGTGTGGATGAACGCGTCGCGCGCCCTCCGGCCGGAGCGCGATGCCGCGCCGCCCAAGGACTTCGGCGAGATCGACGGAGATGTCCTCGGGCTCTCGCCATCCGACCGCGACCCAGGGGTTCGAGGGGACGAAAGAGTAGGTCGAACCGAGATTGACCACTGTGATCTGGTCGCCTCGCCCCAATTTGTCCTTCATCTCATAGGCCATGATGGTGCCACCAAGCCCGGCACCCAGAACGACGATATGCGCCATGATGCTTTCTCCTCCCAACGTCTCGACAAGAGCCGATCTTCACCAGCCCGCCTTGATCTCGAACAAGCGGTCGGGAACGCTGGTGGACTCGGGCCGGTATGGCCCGGCGCGGGCAACATCCCGGCGGCTCCCCGCGATCCGAGTTGCACGTAACATTCAAAAGTTATAAATTCAAGATCATGAATGTATCAGAAATGATCCCTGCCTCCGAACGCGCTGCCGAACTCATGCGCAGCCTGTCGCATCCGCAGCGACTGCTGGCGCTCTGCGCTCTTGGCAGCGAGGAAAAGACGGTGGCCGAGCTGCGGCACGAACTGGGAATCGAGCAGGTGCCGATGTCGCAGCAGCTCATGCGGCTGCGCGCCGACGGCCTCGTCGCTTCACGGCGCGAGGGCACGACGGTTTATTACCGGATCACGACGCCTGAGGTCGTCTCGGTGATCGAGGCCCTGCACGCCGCCTTTTGCCCGACGCCAAAGGCGCAGGCCGCCGAATAGGCGATCTCGCCTACCGCCGCTTGCGGCCGGCCGAGAGCGCCACGGCAACGACGATGATCAGGCCGGTCGTCAGATCCTTGAAGAACGGATTGACGTTCAGGATGTTGAAGCCATTGCCGATGAGCGCGAGCAGCAGCACGCCGGCGATCGAGCGCCAGACAGCGCCCTTGCCGCCATAGATCGATGTACCGCCGAGGATGACGGCGGCGATGGCGTCGAGTTCCATGCCGACGCCGGCCTGCGGCTGCCCCATCGAGATGCGCGACACGGCGATGACGCCGGCTAGGCCCGCCGCAAAGCCCGTGAGACCGAAAGTGGCGATCTTGACGAGGTTGGTGCGGACGCCCGACAGGATCGCCGCCTCCTCATTGCCGCCAACCGCGAAGACGCGGCGGCCGAAGGTGGTGCGGTTGAGCAGGAAGATCATAGCGGCGGCGAAGACGAGGAAGACGATCACCGCGACATTGACCATCCCGATCTTCCCGCGCCCCAGAAAGGCGAATTCGGGCATGCGCACGGGGATCAGCGCACCACCGGTGATGAGGATGGCGATGCCGCGGAACACCATGCTGCTGGCCAGCGTCGCAAGGAACGAGTGCACGTTGAAGCCGGTGATGATCAGCCCGTTGACGATGCCGAGCACGAGGCCAACCAGCGGTCCGGCGACAAGGCCGACAGTCGGATCGACATTGACAGCGAGCCAGGCCGCCGAAACGGAGGCGACGCCGAAGATCGCGCCAGCCGAGAGATCGAAACCGCCGCCGATGATGACGAGCGTCAGGGCACAGGCGATGATCGCCAGCGGCGCGCTCTGATTGAGGATGTTCAGAAGATTGAGCGGCGTCAGGAACGAACTCGACTGCGCGGTCAACCCGGCCATCAGCAGTGCGATGATGATGAGAATGCCATAGGTCTGCAGGAACGCGACGAGGCGGCGGCTGAACGGAACCTCGGCGATGCGGGAGGCGCGGACGGGCGCGGCGGAATGCGAGGTTTCGGTCATGAGGACACTCCGAGAGCTGCCGCATCGGCGGCCCGGTCGACATTGAAGAGACGGAAGAGCGCGTCTTCCACGGTCAGGTTGCGGCAGTCGGCCTCGCCGATGATGCGGCCGTCGCGCATGAGATAGCCGCGATGCGACAGGCTGATCACCTCTTCCAGCTCGGACGAGATGAGCAGGACCGCGGCGCCGCCTTTGGCCAGTTCAACGACGAAATCATGGATGCGCCGCCGCGCGCCGATATCGACGCCGCGGCTCGGCTCATCGAGAATGACAACCTTCGGCGCGCCATAGACCCATTTCGACAGCAGCACCTTCTGCTGGTTGCCGCCGGAATAATAGGCGACGTCGCCATCGATATGGCCGGGCATGATATTGAAATGCTCGATCATTTCGGCGGTACGCCGACGCTCTTCGCGCGTGCGCAGAATACCGAGGCGCGAGACGAGGCGAAGATGCGGCAGCGACATGTTCGGCCGCACGGCCTGAACGAGGTCGAGCCCCTGCTTGCGGCGATCCTCGGGCACAAAGCCGATGCCGCGCCTCACCGAGTGACGTGGGCTGCGATCGTCATAGGCTTCACCGGCAACCCGCACCGTCCCGCGCGAGGGATCGGCGCCGAAGATCGCGCGGGCGAGTTCGCTGCGGCCGGAACCGACAAGGCCGATCAGCCCGACGATCTCACCGGCGCGCACATCGAGCGAGACATCGTCGAGTCCGGTCGCCGCGGAAAGATGCACGACTTCCAGCAGCTTCGGCGCGGTCGTGGCTGGCGGTGCGGGCAAGGGCGGAAAGGCAACATCGGCCGGCTCGCCGAGCATCGCCTCGATGAGGCTCTGCTTGGTCTCGCCAGCGATCGCTCCGGTGCGGACGATACGGCCGTCGCGCATGATCGTGACCCGATCGGCCGTTTCGAGCACATGATCCAGAAAGTGGGTGACATAGATGACCGTCCGGCCGTCGTCACGCAGCCAGCGAATGACGCGATGCAGCTTGTCGGTCTCGTCCGCCGTGAGCGACGAGGTCGGCTCATCCATGATGATGACGCGCGCGTCGCGGGCGATCGCCCGCATGATCTCGACCTTCTGCCGCTCGGCGATGCGCAGCTCGGCGACCACCGTTCCCGGCGACAGCCCGAAGCCGCAGCGTTCGTCGAGTGCACGGAAGCGCGCCTGTTCAGAGCCTGACAGGACACCACCGCGATTGCTTTCGATGCCGAGGAAGACGTTTTCGGCCACGGTCAGCTCAGGCACCAGCTGAAGTTCCTGGTGGATCATGGCGATGCCGCTCTGCAACGCCGCGCGCGGGGACCAGTGGCTTACCGGTTTGCCAAACACGCTGAGCGTGCCGGCATCGAAGGAATAGTAGCCGCCGACGATCTTGCCGAGGCTGGATTTGCCAGCGCCGTTCTCGCCGATCAGGGCATGAACTTCGCCCCGCGCAAAGGCGAGCGAAATGCCCGCCAGCACGCGCGCGCTGCCAAAGCTCTTGTCGATGCCTTCAAGGCGGACGGCGTCTTCGGACATAGCGTTTTCCAACATGCGAGGCAGGCGGGTCGGCGTCATCAGGCGTTTCGACGGCCGTCATCGCCGGGTCTGAGCCAGCTGTCAGCCTCACTTCTGCGGCCAGCCGAGTCTCTCGATGGCCGGGATCGACCCGGCCATCGCAGTCACAGCAGGCGGTGCATGATCAGCACGCCACCCCAATCAGGGGACTGCCGAAACTCAGCCCTGCCACTGCGGCTTGTAGTCCGGGTTTTCGTCCAGCACCTTCTTGGTGATGATCGGCGGAACCTTGCCAAGCGACATCTCGTCGGTGAAGGCCGGTGTTGCCTTGCCTTCGAGCGCGTCGACGACGCCGTTCAGCGCATATTCGCCCTCGCTCACCGGCAGCTGCGCCAGCGTGGCGGTCCAGCGGCCGGCCTTGATGGCGTCGATGGCGATCTGGTTGGCGCCGCCGCCCATCAGATAGAGCTTCGACGTGTCGATGCCGGCGTCCTGCAGGGCAATCTCGGCGCCGACAAGCTGCTGGTCGGCGTTTGAAAGCACGACGTTGATGTCCTTATGCGCCTGCAGGACGTCCTGCATGCCGGCCATCGACTTGTCCGGGTCGTAATTCCCCTCAACCGTCGCGACGATCTCGATGTTCTTATGCTCGCCGAGCACCTTCTGGTAGGTCTCGTAGCGCAGGTTGTCGAACGGATAGATCTTCTGGCCGATGATGATGGCGACCTTGCAGGGATCCTTGTCGTTACAGAAATCGACGACCGCATCGGCCTGCGCCTTGGCGCCGATCGCCGGGTTCGAGGCGACAGTCGTGGTGAGGCCTGGCACCTGCGGCTCCAGCACGTCGAGCTTCGGCCCGATCGGGAACAGCGTCGTCGCGACCTTGACATTGGCCTTGATCGCCTCTTCGACGGCGGCGGCAATGCCGACGCTGTCATTCGGACAGATCACGATGCCCTGGAACTTGCCGCCGGCGACGATGTCCTCGACCTGCGAGAACTGCTTCGTGGCGTCGAATTCGCCATTGAAGATCTCCACCTCGACGCCCCGCGCCTTGGCTGCCTTCTGCACGCCTTCCCAGATGGCCTGATTGAAACCGTTCTGGCTGGAGGCGGCGAGGAACGCCACCTTGTATTCGGCGGCATGCGCGGCCGTCGAGAGCAGCGCGGCAAGGCCTGCTGCGAGCGCAATGGACTTCACATTCATAATCTTATCTCCTCTTCCGGATTCCGGACTGGACGGCAGGATTGATTGTTCTTTTTGTTCGGCCGGCCGCGACGAGGCGGCTGGCCGGGTCTTAGGACCGATCTCAGTTCAGCGTGTTCTTCGCGAAACAGCCCCGCGCCATGATGGCCGGCATATGAGCGCCGTCGCCGGCAAGGCAGGTGATATCCGCGTAGGGGTCACCGTCGACAACCAGAAGGTCGGCGAAGGCACCCGGTGCGATCACACCGACATCACCCTCCATCCGGCAGAGCTTCGCGCCGACCAGCGTCGCCGAGCGGATGATCTCGGCATTGGGCAGGACACGGGCGAGGATCTCGAACTCCATCGTGTGATACTTCTGGAGCTCGCCAAGCAGGTCGGAACCGAACGCCATCGGCAGCCCGGCCGCCTGCATGATCGCGAGTGACTGAAGCCCGGCCGACCGCACGGTCTCGATCTTCGCCGCCGCCTCGGGACCAAGCCCGAACTTCTCTCCTTCAAGCGCCAGTCCCTCATAGGCGACAAGCGTCGGAACGGCGATGCAGCCCGCCTCAGCGGCGATCGCCGCAGTCTCAGGCTGGATCAGATTGCAGTGCTCGAGCGAGGTAACGCCGCATTCGACGACACGGCGGATCGCCTTGTCGGTATAGACATGCGCCGAGACATAAGTGCCGGCGTTTTCCGCTTCCTCGACGATGGCGCGGATCTCATCGCGCGAGTATTGCAGCGAGTGAATCGGGTCGGTCGGCGAGGCCACACCGCCATTCGCCATGATCTTGATGAACTTGGCGCCCTTGCGCAGTTCTTCGCGCGCAGCGAGACGCACGTTGTCCACGCCGTCCACGATGCGCCCGAGATTGCCGAGCCTCTCCTCCATCATCGAGGTGCGATCATCGAGGCGCGGCCGCTGGTCGGCGTGCCCGCCGCTCATCGTGAGGCCCTTGCCGCAGATGACGAGCCTCGGCCCCGCGACGAGACCCTGCTCGATGGCCATCACCAGGCCGAGATCGGCGCCGCAGCAATCCCGCACCGTGGTGAAGCCACGCTGCAGGATCGTTTCCATGATCTTGCCGGCCTTGAGCGCCGTCAGCGACGACGGCTGTAGCGTATTGGCCGCGCCGTCGACCGTGGTCGAGACGACATGCAGGTGGCAGTCGATGAGGCCCGGCATGAGTGTCCGGCCAGCGAGATCGATACGGGTGGCCGAAGCCGCCTTGATCGGCGCCTCCGACACTTCGACGATGCGGCCGCCATCGACCAGCACCTCGAAGCCTTCCAGCAGCGCATCCTGCGCGGGATCGAGCAGGCGCCCGCCAGTGAAGAGATAGGCGCTCATCCGGCGGCCTCCGCGCTGTAGCCATAAATCTCGGCGGCGCGCTCGGCCGTCAGATAGCCATTTTTGAGATCATCGGCGATCGCAGCCGCATCACGCTCAGCCGGATTGCCAAAGCCGCCGCCATTTCCGGTCACGACCTTCACGATATCGTCGGTATTCAGCGGAATGTCGGTACCGAAGGAATAGCGCTCCGGCGCCTTGCCGGGACGAAGCACCTCGACATAATTCGGCGAACCGTCGAGACCGCCATCGACGCCCCAGGGCGGCATGCGCGAGCGGGTATAGCCAATCGAGAGGAAGTTGTTGTCGGCGCGGACACGGTAGTGGACATTGATGCCCTTGCCGCCACGCCAGGCCCCCTCGCCGCCCGCCTCCGGGTTAAGCGCCATCTGGTCGACCGCGAGGCCGTAGCGGGCCTCGGCGACCTCGGCCGGGCAGTTGAACGTGTCACCATGGAAGCCGGAGAAGATGGCGCTGTTGCCGTCATGGCCACGCCAGGCGCCCCAGCCGCCAAGCTGTGGCTCGACGATCGTGTAGTGACGGCCGTGATCGGGATGCGGCCCGCCGACGACAGTGCCGCAGATCGACGCGAAATTACCGGCCGGAACAAGACCCGGCAGATGCGGCGCCAGGCAGCGGAGGATCAGGTCGAACAGACGGATCTCGACCTCGGAGTAGTAGCCAAGCGCGCCCGGCTCCACGACGTGGAAGATCGTGCCCGGCTTCGTGACGACGCGCAGCGGCTTGAAGAAACCGCCATTGCCCGGCGCCTGCGTATCCGTCACCGCCTTGAAGGCAAGCTGCGCTGAGATCTCGACGCCCTCGCGGCTCGAATTCTTGGAGCCCGACTGCTTCGGATTGTCGGTCAGATCGATGACGAATTCATCGTCCGTGATCTCGACCGTCACCTTGTGAATGGCCCCGTCGTCCTGCTCTTCCGTGAAATGGAAGATGCCCTTCGGCAGCGTCTTCAGGGCAGCACGGGCGCGGCGCTCGCCGAGCTCCATGAAGTCGGCCAGCGCCGCCTCGAAGGTCTCGGTGCCGTATTTTTCGACGAGTTCGAGAATGCGTCGCTCGCCGATCCGCGCACCGGCAATGCCGGCCCAGAGATCGCCCCGCAGATAATCCGGCAGGCGCGAATTTACATAGAGGATGTCGAACACGGCCTCGTTCGGAACGCCGGCATTGACCAGCTTCACCGCGGGAATGCGAACGCCCTCCTGGAAGATAGAGGTGGCATCTGAAGACATCGACCCCGGCACCATGCCGCCGACATCGTTCCAATGCGCGATATTCGCGGTCCAGGCGACAATCCGGCCTTCCGAGAAGACCGGCATCGCAAGGATCATGTCGTTCAAATGCGTGACGCCGCCCCAATAGGGATCGTTGGAGGCGAAGAGATCGCCGGGCGCAATCGTCTCGGCGGGATGCTTTTCAAGGATGCGCTTCACCGCCTTGTCGAGCACGCCGACAAAGGCCGGGATGCCGGCACCCGACGAGGCGATTTCGCCCTTTGCGTCGCAGATGCCGGTGCCCATATCGAGCACCTCATAGATGATGGCGCTCATCGAGGTCTTGCGCTGCGCCGCGAACATCTCGTCCGCCACGGCCTCCAGCGCGTTCTGAATGATATCGAGGGTAACAGGGTCGAAGGTTTTGTCGCTCATCGGTTCAGCCCCTGATCTCGATATGGGTGTTGCCGAAATCATCGATCGAAACGCGATTGCCGGGATGGACGATGATGGTCGTGCCCGGATCCTCGATCACGGCCGGGCCGTTGAAGGCCATGCCCGGCTCCAGCTTCTCGGCATTGTAAATCACTGCCTCGTGCAAGCCTTCGGTCGCATAATCGACCTGGCGATGGCCCTTCACGGCGTCCTCGAGTTTCGCGCCGGTCTTCGGCAGTGCGACGATCTCGAGCTTGCCGACTTCGGCCGAGGCGATGAGATGGAGGCCGACGATCTCGACCGGCGCCTTGAGCCGATAGGTATATTCGCGCTCGTAGATCGCGTGGAACTGCTCAACCATCGTGGCGAGCTTCGCCTCATCGACGGGACCCGGTTCGATCGGCACCTCGACCGAATGCTCCTGGTTCTGGTAGCGGCATTTCACCATCGGCCGGAAGGTGATCTTGTCGGCGGCAACATCTTCCTCGCCGAATTGGGCGGTGGCATGGGCGCAGGCTTCGCGCACAAGCGCATCAAGCGCCGCGGTGTCGGTCTCGTCCATCAGACGCGTCAGGAAATAGTCGCGGCGAAGGTCGGACATCATCATGCCCCAGGCCGAGAACACCGGCGCACCACGCGGCACGACGACTTTCCGCACGCCCAGTTCCTGCCCGAGCGCCACGCCATGCATCGCGCCGCCGCCGCCGAAGACGACAAGCGTGAAATCGCGCGGGTCATGGCCACGATTGAGCGACACCAGCTTCAGAGCGTTGACCATGTTGGAATTGGCGATGCGGACGATGCCGCGCGCGGCCTCCTCGATCGAGACGCCGAGCGCCTCGGCGAGCGGCGTCATGGCGGCGGTGACGGAGGCCATGTCGGCGATCACCTCGCCGCCGCAGAAATAGTCGCGGTTGATGCGGCCGAGCACGAGATTGGCGTCGGTCGTCGTCGGCTTGGTGCCGCCGCGGCCATAGGCGGCCGGACCGGGCGAAGCGCCGGCTGACTGCGGTCCGACATGCAGCTTGCCGAACTCATCGACCCGCGCGATCGAACCGCCGCCATTGCCGATCTCGACCAGATCGACCACCGGGACCATGATCGGATAGCCGGCCGATTTGCGGCTGCGCTCGATCCAGTAATCGGTCTTGATGCGGACCTGGCCGTTCTCGATCAGCGAGCATTTCGCCGTGGTGCCGCCGATATCGAGCGCCAGCACATTCGGCTCGCCGATGATGCGGCCAAGCTCCGCCGCGCCCCAGAAGCCGGAAGCCGGGCCCGATTCCACCATGGTGATCGGGATCGCCTTCGTCGAGCGCAGCGAGTCGACGCCGCAGTTCGACTGCATGATGTAGAGGCGGCCACCATAATTCGCCGAGGCGAGCCCTTCCTCGATGCGGGTGAGATAGCGCTCTGCCACAGGCTGGACATAGGCCGAGAGGACAGCCGTGTTGGTCCGCTCGTATTCGCGCCATTCGCGCGTGATCTGGTGGGAGGCGACGACCGAGACTTCCGGCCAGAGACGGCGGATCTCGGCGGAGACGGCGAGTTCATGCACCGGATTGGCGTATGAATGCAGCAGGCAGACCGCGACCGCCTCGACGCCCTCGGCGCGGAATCCATCGAGGATCTCCGGCAGGACTGAGAGATCGAGCGGCGTCTTTTCCTCCCCGCGATAGCTGATGCGTCCCGGCACTTCGCGGCGAAGATAGCGCGGCACGAAGGGCGTCGGCTTCTCATACATGAGATTGAAGAAGTCCGGCCGGTTGCCGCGCGCGATCTCCAGCACGTCGCGGAAGCCCTCGGTCGTGATCAGCGCCGTCCTGGCGCCCTTGCGCTCGGTCAGCGCGTTGATCACGACGGTGGTGCCATGGGCGAAGAAATCGACCGAGGCGATGTCGACATCGCCCTTTTTGAGCACGTTGAGCACGCCAGCCTCGAAATTCGGCGGCGTCGTGTCGGATTTCGCGGTGCGGATGGTCTGCTTGCCGGTCGCGGTATCGGTCTCGAAATAGACGAGGTCGGTGAATGTGCCGCCGACATCCGTCGCTACGCGGAGAGTGGTCTCTGCCATGCTCGTGCTTCCGTTCGTGGAATTCAGGCCGCGCCAGCGGCGTCGCGCGCCGCGGCCTTGTCCGCCGCCATGAAGGCGATGGCTGCAAATGGCCGAAGCTGCATCGCGATGGCCATGCGCTCGGGCGTGTAGTGGCCCTTGGCATCGAGGAGGTTCAGCGTACCGACGACATCTCCGGCTATAACCACCGGAATATTGCAGCCGCTCTCGCAGCCGAGCGACTGGATCAGCGGCCAGTCGGCAAAGACCTCGGCGATCTGCTCGATCGTGTTCGAGACATAGGGCTGCTGCTTCTCGATCACTGTCTCTGACCAGATGCCGATCGACATCGGCTTGAAGCCGCCAGTCGGATAGGCGGTCTCGTTACCGGAATAGGTGCGGCGCGCGAGACCGGCGATAGAATCATAGGTCATGGCCGTGAAGAGCTGGGTGCCGACCATCTCCTCGGTGATGCGCTGCAGCACCTCGAATGCACGCCGCGGCTGATCGGCTTCCGCGACCGCCGCCATGAACTCATCCCAATAGTCGTTGACGCTGGCCGTCATGGCATCCTGCTCCTCATTCACCTGAGAATTATCCTGTATCCAGACTGTCGACAAGCCGAAATTGCCCCTTTCCGCCTGTCTCTTGGGCAGCCGCGGCGTTTTGCACGTTCTGCCCAGGGATTGACCGTCAGGCGTGGCCAGAGGCCTTCGGGCGCGTTCCGCACCATTCCGCGATGAAGAGGGCGATCGCCTTTGTCGTCTCGATCATGCTCGCAAGGTCGGTTCGCTCGGCGGCGCTATGCGCGCCCGATCCGCGCGGCCCGTAGCAGAGCGTCGGAATGCCGTAATAGAGATCGTATTGGCGCGTATCGCTCGTCGCGGTCATGCTGAAGCGCTCCAACGGAGTGGCGAACACAGCCTCATGGACGCGTTCGAGGACAGCTTCCGCCTCGGAGCCCGGCTCGAAGACATGGCCGTCGGCCTGGAAGCCGATCCAGGTCAGTGCCGGTGGCGCATCGGCGCCGAGCCGCTCCGCACAGTCGGCAACGGTTTCCAGCACCCAGGCGCGCATATCCGGCAGCGAATCGCCCGGAAGCACAGAGAGCCGGCATTCGATTTCGCACCAGGCCGGCACCGATCCGAGCCAATCACCGCCTCGGATCTTGCCGCAGCTGAACTTCACCGGGTTCTCGATATGACCAAACCAGGGATGAGAGCGCGCGCGCTCGTTGATCCGCGCCGTGAGAGCCTGAAGCGCAGTGATGTAGTCATAGGTGGCCAGAATGGCGCTGGCGCCGGCCTGCGCCTGAAGCACATGGACGGGCTTGCCGAGAATGCGCAGGCGGAACCAGACCGAGCCGAGCTCGGCACGGATGAGCTTGTTGTCCATCGATTCCGGAATGAAGCAAGCATCAGCGCGATAGCCACGCTCAAGCGTCGCCAGCGCGCCATTGCCGGTGCACTCCTCCTCGCTCACCGTTTCGACGAACACATCCGCCGCCGGCTCGAGGCCGATGGCTGCGAGCGCATCGAGAGCAAAGATCATCGAGGCCACGCCGACTTTCATGTCGGTGCTGCCGCGGCCATACATGAAGCCGTCCTTGATCACCGGCTCAAACGGGGGATGCGCCCATTGCTCCAGCGGCCCGGTCGGCACGACATCGATATGCCCCTGCAGGATCAGGCTGCGGCCGGCGGGCTCAGGCGCGCGGAAGGCGGCAACGACCTGCACCGCCTTCTCATAATCGACGTCGACGATCGCCGAGGCGCCTGGCTTGCCGGCAATCGGCACTTCGGCAATCGTGAAGCGATCGACGACCCCGCCCCGCGACGCCAGCTCGCCGGCGATGAAATCCTGGCAGGCGGCTTCCTTGCCGCGGGTCGTATCGAAGGAAACGAGCTTGGCGAGGAATGCCGTCTGCGCTGCAGCGTTCGCCTCGATAGCGCTAGAGAGAAGCGCGAGCAGCCCGGTTGTATCGGTCGTCATGTCGTTTCCAAGCCCTTTTTGTCTCTTTGAATTGGCGACGACGCCGGGCAGGCCCGACGCGCCACGACCCATTGGATGGGAAGCACCTTTACGATGCAGCGGTTCCGGTACCCGGAGCGCCGGCCCGGATTGCCTCGCGCAGTTGCGCTTCCTCGTCGGTCACAACGGGCACGGCGCCGATGAGCTGGCGCGTGTAAGCGCTTTTGGGATCGGCGAAAATGGCGTCCACGCCGCCTGTCTCGACGAGCCTGCCCTTCTGGAACACGCTGACCCGGGTCGCGATCGAACGGACGACGGCGAGATCATGCGTGATGAAGAGATAAGTAAGCCCATGCGCGAGCCGCAGCCGGTGTAGCAATTGCAACACGCGGGCCTGGACCAGCACGTCGAGGGCCGAAGTCGGCTCGTCGAGCACGATCAGCTCGGGCTCGCAGGCGAGCGCCCGCGCGATTGCGACGCGCTGGCGCTGTCCGCCCGAGAGACCGCGCGGCGAGCGGCTGGCCATATCCGCATCGAGCCCCACCTCGGCAAGCAGCGCCTCGACCCGCTGCCGACGGTCGGCGCTGACGCCGATCGCATGGACGTCGAGCGGCAGGCGGACGCTGGCGCCGACGCTGCGGCGCGGATTGAGCGCCGAGAGCGGGTTCTGCTGCACGAGCTGGATCGAACGTTTCTGCGCGTGCGAGCGGTCGCCCGGCAGCGGGACGCCATTGAACAGGATCGCGCCAGATGTCGGCAGCATCAGCCCGAGCACGAGATTGGCGATCGTCGTCTTGCCGGAGCCGCTCTCGCCGACGATCGCATGGCATTCGCCACGCTCGAAGCCGAGTGAGACATCGTCGAGCGCCGTCACACGATGGCCGTCGGCCGAGAACACCTTGCCAATTTGGTCGAGCTGGAGAATGGGCGTCGTCATGCCGAGAAGCCCTGCGGTTCGCCGCAACCTTCATGGGTGATCATGGGGCTCTCGAAATCGGGGCTGCGTTCGGGGAGATCCGGCAGGCCGCCGCCCGAGATCTTCGGGATCGCCGCGAGAAGGGCGCGCGTATAGGGGTGCAGCGGATCGCGGAAGAGCTGCGCCGTGGTGCCATGTTCGACGATACGGCCGCGATAGATGACATAGACGCGGTCGGCGAATTCCCGGACGACACCGAGATTATGCGAGATGAGCAGGACCGCTGTGCCGCGCTTCTCGGTCAGATCATGCATCAGCGCCAAAGTCTGCGCCTGCACAGTCACGTCGAGCGCCGTGCCTGGCTCGTCGGCGATCAGCAGCGCCGGGCGATTGGCGAGCGCCATGGCGATCATCACGCGCTGGTTCATGCCGCCTGAAAGCTGGAAGGCGTAGGAATCGAGCGCACGCTTCAGATCGGGAATGCTGACCTCGGCAAGTGCCGCTTCAGCGCGCGCATCCGCATCAGCGACGCTGATCCGCCGACCCCCCGAGCGCAGCACGTCGCGGAACTGGCCGCGGATGCGGAAGGTCGGGTTCAGCGCCGATGTCGGATCCTGGAAGATCATGGCGACACGATTGCCCCTGCGGCGTGCGATCTCAGGCCCGCCATCGATCGCCTCGATGCCGTCGAAGCGGATCGAGCCTGTCGCGTGAACCTTCGGGCTCTCCTGCAGGAGGCCCATCGCGAGACGCGCCGTCACCGACTTGCCGGAGCCGGATTCGCCGACCAGCGCCACCTTTTCGCCAGCGCGCACATGCAGCGAAATGCCGTGCAGCACGGCACTCTGGCTGCGCCGGCTGCCAAAGGCGAGGCGCAGATCGCGAATGGCGAGAACCGCTTCCGTCATCGATCAGCCCTCCGCCTCGAAGGCTTCCCTGAGGCCGTCACCGACGAGGTTAAAGCCGAGCACGACGAGCAGGATGGCGATGGCCGGCCAGAGCGACAGCCACCAAGCGTCGGGCATGTATTTCGCGCCATCGGCAACCATCGAGCCGAGGTCGGGCGTCGGCGGCTGCACGCCGAGGCCGAGAAAGGACAGGGACGACGCCATCAGGATGACGAAGCCGACATCGAGCGTCATCTTGGTGAGGATCGAGGGCCAGCAATTGGGCAGGATCTCGCGGAAGAGGATATGCGCGGTGGAGGCGCCGACCGTCTCGGCGGCGAGGACATAACCCTCCTGCGCCTCGGCGCGGGTGACGTTGTAGATGAGCCGCGCATACCACGGCCACCACATCGCGGTGATCGCCAGCATGCCGTTCATCAGCGTCGGCTCAAGAAAGCCCATGATTGCCATGGCGAGCACCAGCGGCGGCACGGCCAGGAACACATCGGTCAATCGCATCAGGACATAATCGGTCCATCCGCCTTTGTACCCGGCGACGAGGCCGACGATGACGCCGATCGGCGTCGCGATCGCCAGCACGACGACCGCCATGATCAGCGACAGGCGATAACCGAAAATGATGCGCGTGAAGAGATCGCGCCCCATCGTGTCGGTGCCGAGCTTGTAGGTTTCGCCGGGGCCGGTGTTCATGGCTGCGAAATCGCCGATCGGTCCGACATGGTCTGGAAATGGCGTCACATAGTCGGCAAGAGCGGCCAGCATCACGATCACAACGACGATCAGGAGCCCGCCGACGGACAGCGGATTGCCGAAATAGGCCGCCACAGCCTTGGAGCCGCCGCGCTTCGGCAGCACGGGAGAACCGGGCTCGGACATCGCTCAGCCCTTCCCTGCCGCAAGGCGGATGCGCGGATTGATGAATCCAACGAGAATGTCGACGACGATGTTCATGATCAGGAAAGCCGCGGCAATGATGAGAACCGTGCCGACGATCGCATCGAGATCCTTGCGGATGATCACCTCGACGCCATAGCGGGACAGGCCCGGCCAGCCGAACACCTTCTCGACCAGAAACGCATTGCCGAGCATCGCCGCGAATTCGAGCCCGAGAATGGTGAGTGTCGGGATGAAGGCCGGGCGGAACGCGTAGCGCGTCGCGATGCGGAACGGCTTGAAGCCGTAGGCGCGCTCCATCTCGACATAGGGCTTGTCATACACATCGATCATGTTGGCCCGCGTCAGGCGTGCGGTTTGGCCAAGGCCCGACATGGCCAGCGCCAGCGCGGGCAGAATGAGGTGATGCAGCGCGTCGAAGAAGGTCGAGACATTGCCGGTTGCGAGGCTGTCGATCAGGTAGAAGCCCGTCGGCCCCTGTGGCACTGGCGTCGTTTCAAGCAGCCGCCCCTCGATCGGGAAGATCGGCCAGAAATAACCGAAGAAGAGCTGCAGGATGACGCCCCAGACGAACGCCGGCGTGCAGACGCCGATGAGCGCGATCAGCCGGCCGAGATGATCGGGCACACGGCCGCGAAAATGCGCCGACATGATGCCGAGCGGCAGGCCGATCAGAACCATGATGATCGCCGACACGACGACGAGTTCCAGCGTCGCCGGCAGGAACTGTGCGATATCGGTCGTGACGGGACGATTGGTGTAGAGCGACCTGCCGAGATCGCCGCGCGACAGCGCCTTCAGAAACTCGAAATACTGCACCGGCAGGGACGCATCGAGATGGCGTTCAAACCGGAGCGCAGCGACCTGCTCGGCGGTGGCGTTCGGCCCGAGTGCGATCCGCGCGGGATCGCCCGGCATCACCCGCGCGATCGCGAAGATCAGCATGGAAATGCCGATCATGACGATGAGCGCCGCGCCGATGCGCCTCAATGTGGATTTCAGGATCATCGCGGCTCTTGCTCCGTCAGCGACCCGCCAGGCGGATAGTGGACCCGGCCCCGGCGGATATCCGCCGGGGCCGATAACCGGTGCGCCTTACTCGGCGACGCTGATATTGCGGAAGACGAGATTGAAATTGTCCAGCGTCTGCTTGGACTTGTCTTCGAGCGCCGGGATGCCGATCGCGTCGCGCACCGTGTAGACGCCCGTGAACTCATAGGCGTTGATATCGGGCGCGAGGTCGCGGAGCACCGTGTTGAGTTCCTTGTAGATCGCCTCGCGCTTCGCCTCGTCGGGTTCGCTGCGGCCAGCCTCGAGCAGTTCATCGACCTTGGCATCCTTGAGATGCTCGGCGGACATCCAGGTCGGCGGAACCTTGGACGAGAACATGTTGTAGAGCAGCGAATCCGGGTCAGGCGTCACCGCGGCGACCGCGATCTCGACGGCGTGCGGCGCCGTGTCCGGCTTGGTCACTTGTTCGGACACCAGCGCCCAGGGCGTCTTGATGACCTTCACAGGGAAGCCGAGTTGCGAGAAGCTTGCCTGCATCAAGAGCGCGATGCGCTCGCGCGCCGGCACCTCGGCGATCCAGGCGATATCGAGCGGGCTCGTCTTCGGATCATACTTGCACTGCGCGAGCTCTTCCTTGGCCTTCGCCATGTCCTGCTGGTAGTCCGGCAGGCTCTTGTCATAGCCGAGCAGGCCGCTTGGCAGCGGGCCCTTCATCGGGATGCCCTGAGCATATTTGTCGTCGATCTTCAGGATCTTCAGGGCCGTCGCATAGTCGAAGGCATAGGTCAGCGCTCGGCGGCAATGGACGTCGTCCAGGGGTGCACGGGTGGTGTTCAGCTTGATATATTCGCCGGTCGCGCCGCCGGCCTCGGATGCGAGCTTGATCCCCTTCTCGGCTGCGAGCGCACGGATGACTTCCGGCGGCAGCCAGAGATCGGCGATGTCGTGCTCGCCGCGCGACATCAGCGCGCGCACGGTCGGCGCCTCGATGCCATAGCGATAGCGGACCTTGTCGGGTGCGTTCTCGCCGAAGCCGAGGAAATAGTCCGGGAACTTGACCATAACGGTCTCGGACTGCGGGTTCTGGCTCTCGACCTTGTAGGCGCCCGAGCCGGCGTCATGGGCCGACATCCACGCATCGGCGTAATCGCCGAACTCGCCATATTTTCCGTCGACCTTGTTGGCCATGACGGTCTTGGAATCGACGATCGGCAGACGGACCAGGGCCGCCAGGAACGGCGCATAAGGCTCCGTCAGCGTGAACTTGACCGTCAGCGGATCAATGGCCTCGGCCTTCTCGACCCGGCCGGCGAAGAGGCTGGAGAAGCCCTGCCCCATCGCGATCATGCGATTGAGCGAGAAGACGACATCATCAGCCGTCAGCGAATTGCCGGAGTGAAACTTCACGCCATCCTTCAGCTTGAACGTGAAGGTCTTGCCGTCGGTGGTCCACTCGGTCGCCAGCAGGGGCTGAACGCCAGGACCGCCCGCCTTCGGGAAGACCAGCGTGTCATAGATGTTCACCGCCAGCACGGTGTCGGCATAATCCGTCGCCTTGGCCGGATCGATCTCGCCAATCGGCGATTCGTCGAGGCGCAAGATGCGCTCCGCGAAAGACGGCGTCGCCAGCCAGACCGGCGAGGCGAGGATGAAGGCCGAGGCCAATGCCCTTGCTCGAAAATTCATCGAAATTCCCCTCTGTCCCAGAAGCTGCCGCGTCGCCGCGTCCCCGACTTCGAGCCGAAGACAGCGCATCGACGCCACTCCGGATGGAAACCATAGCGAGGAAATTTATTTCGTATAGGCGAAATTTAGCGCATTGGCGCCTCGGCGATGCGCAAACGCTGCATTCTGCTTTCCGGAAGCGCTGATCCGTATCCATACCCGACGCGGCTAAAAACGAACCGAGGCGGTAAATTCCGTGTTTTCTGGCCTATTCCTGCCGTGGGCGACGCAAAACGAAGTCGCCCGAGCTGTGCGTCGATTGTGCACAATTTGTCGACATTTCTTTCTGGCGATCGATGACCAGCGGGCTTTGCCAAGGCACCGGGAATCCTGTAGTTCAAAAATGTTTCTGATAGGAATGCCTGATGGCCTCGCCTTCAAAGACTGCCCGCCCTGCAACACCCTCCGGCGTCGAGCCTGTTCCGCCCCGCGGAAGCGAGCCGATCGCAACCATCCTGCGCCGGCTTCGACGCGAAGCCGGCTTCACGCTGCAGGAACTCGGCGACCGCTGCGGCCTCGCGTCCTCGACATTGTCGAAGATCGAGAACGGCCAGATGTCTCCGACCTATGATACGATCCTGCGCGTGGCCGGGGGTCTCGGCCTCGACATGGCCGAACTGTTCACCGGCAAGGTACCGAACGATATCGGCGGCCGCAGGACCGTGACGCGCAGCGGACAGGGCGTCATTCGCAGCACCGCACAATATTCCTATGAGATGCTGGCGGCAGAGCTCTCGGGAAAGCAGTTCATCCCTCTACTCACCACGATCGACGCACGGTCGATCAGCGATTTTCCGAGCCTCGTCCGCCATTCCGGCGAAGAGTTCTTCTATGTCCTCTGCGGACAGGTGACGCTGCATACCGAGCATTACGCCCCCACTGTGCTCAATGTTGGCGACAGTTGCTATTTCGACAGCTCGATGGGTCACGCCTGTGTCTCCACGGGATCGGAGCCGGCGCAGATTCTCTGGATCTGCTCGCGCGTGGTGGCCCCGCTGACAGCCTGAGCGACCCGGCAATTGCCGCGATATCGATTTTCTGTTATCAGATAAGACATGAGTTCAGACGGACCTTTCGACCGCAGATTGCGAGGCAGGCCGCGCACAGACGCGACGCTTGTCGGCGTACGCATGGCGCCCGAGCTTCTCGGCGCGCTCGACCGATTCATCACGGAAGAGGCGCCGTCGATGTCGCGGCCCGAAGCCTTGCGGGTCGCCTTCCGTCAATGGGCCGAGAGCCGCGGCTACCTGCCTGCGCTTCCGCCCGATGAAGGCAAGCGGCCATCGGAGCTCAATGCGGGCAATGATGGCTGAGGCGGCCGCAGGGCCAGGATGTTTCAACCGGGGGTGAAGTCCAAATGCGTGTTCTTCTTCTGTCACTGGCCGTCGTCGCCAGCCTCTCAGCAATTGCCGGCTGCTCCAGCACAGGCTCGGGCAACTCGGCAGCCGCCGTCGATATGATGAACAATCCCGTCAATGCCTGCGGCTCGGACGGAAGTTCGAACATCAATGATTGCAACGGCGGCCGCCGTTGATCGAAACGGCGCCGGGTAACCGGCGCCGATTTCTGGGATCGGAGGACACAGATGAAACGGTTCGTTATCGCCGCAGCACTCGTCCTCATAGGTTCGATCCCCGCTTTCGCACAATGGGAGCCGGTGACGCCCATCGATCCGGCCCGTTTCCGCAAGCTCTCCTGCGACGAGATCGCAGTGCGGATTCAGAAGCTGAACGTGCCGATCGGCGACAACAACAGCACGATCGCCGGATTTCGCCGCAGCCCGAGCCTCGAATTTCTGCTGCTCGGTACAGGCTCGCGGAGCCCGGAATTCACTGCCATGGTTGCCAAGGCACGGGGCGAGCGCAATGCGCTGATCGCCGTTGCCGTCGAAAAGGACTGCGCAGCCAAACGTCTGGTGCCGATGCGTTGAGGCCAGCTTTACAGCCTGTGTCGCTCTCTGTCCGCCGGCGCTAGCGCCTTCTGCCCCAATCCCGTGAGCTTGAATCGACCGATGCGCGCACTCCTCCTCGTCCTCGCGATCGCTGCACCGCTTTGCGGACTTTCGGCGTGCACAGGCGCCGGCGATAATGTCGGGGCGGTGCGGGCGATGAACAATCCGCCGAACACCTGCGGCCCTGGCGGCAGCCGCAACGTCGAAGATTGCAAGGGACATCCCTGAACGGCGCCCTTCCGGCAATCCCCGCGAAACTTCCGCTCTTTTGCCGACGTTTAAGGTTTATGCCGTCACCTCTGGCAGGGAGCGGCTGTCGTTGCGCTGGGCAAGGCGATGGAAGTTTCGATCTTCTGGCGTTGGCCGGGAGATATTCGCGCCTGATGTCACGCCGCTGATCTGCTTCATCGATCAAGAAACCGGAGGTTCCGATGCGTCTCTTCTTCCTTTCGCTCGCGATGGTTGCTGGCCTTGCTGCCGTTTCCGGCTGTTCCAGCACCGGCAACAATGCCGCCGCGATCCAGGCAATGGACAACCCGCCGAATTCCTGCGGCCCCGGCGGCAGCCAGAACATCGAGGACTGCGACACCATCCGCTGATCCCGCCGCTCATCAGGGCCCGCTTGCTCAAAGGCAGCCGGCCCTGATGATCCCATGCATCGCAACATCCGATCGTCGTATCGCTGCGGCAGTTTTAGATCCGCGTGGCCTAGCCGCGATGCATTCGCTGATCTCTAAGATTTGATGAAGATAGAGCCGGATTTAGACGGTCCGATTAACCTTTTGCCGGGCCGCGGGCGCTAATCCTGCCGCATCGACAGGAGCGGAACGCCATGGGTCGCACGGCGCGGACGAAGGCGCGGGTCGACTGGGTCGACTACGCAAAAGGGTTCTGCATCATCATGGTCGTGATGATGCATTCGACGCTCGGCGTCGAGAAAGCCGCCGGCGCCGAAGGCTGGATGACGTATATCGTCGCCTTCGCCAAGCCGTTCCGCATGCCTGATTTCTTCATGATTTCCGGCCTGTTCCTCGCCCAGGTCATCAATCGCGACTGGCGCACTTATGGCGACCGCAAGATCGTCCATTTCGGTTATTTCTACGTGCTCTGGCTGGTTATTCAGTTCGCCTTCAAGGCGCCCGGCATGATCGCCGACGAGGGCGCCATGGGCGCTGTGCGGGAATTCCTGCTGGCATTCATCGATCCGTTCGGCACGCTCTGGTTCATTTTCCTGCTGCCGGTCTTCTTCGCCGTCACCAAGCTGCTGCGCGGCGTTCCGGTCTGGCTCGTCTGGCTCGCGGCAGCCGCGCTCGAGACGCTGCCAATCCAGACTGGCTGGGTGATCCCGGACGAGTTCGCGGCACGCTTCGTCTATTTCTATTCCGGCTACATCTTCGCGCCGCTGATCTTCCGCTTCGCGGCGCGCGTCATCGACCGCCCCGTCGAGGCGGCGGCAGGGCTGGCGCTCTGGGCCATACTCGAAGGCGTTGCCGTCTTCGGCGGCATTTCCGAAATGCCTATTGTCAGTCTTGGCCTCGGCCTGCTCGGGGCCGCCGCCGTCATCGCTTTCTCGGCCCTCCTCTCGAAGAACCACCGCCTCGGCTGGCTACGCTATTGCGGACAGAATTCGATCGTCATCTACCTCGCCTTCTTCCTGCCGATGGCCGCGACACGAACGCTCCTGCTCAAGACCGGGGTCATTCCCGACCTCGGCACCGTGTCGCTGATCGTCACCGCCGTCGCCGTGGTCACGCCGATCCTGTTCTTCTGGCTGGTGCGCGGCACACGCTTCCGCTTCCTGTTCGAACGTCCTGCCTGGGCAAGGCTGGAACGAAGCCCTGCGCCGTCGCTTGCGGCCGCCGAGTAGCCAATCTCGCGCCGATCTCTCATCGCCCCCCTCGCCGACTGGGCCCTGCAGCGCTAGTTCAGCGCGGATGACCCATGCCCATGCTCCCGCCCTTGTCTGGTTTCGCGACGATCTTCGCCTTGCCGACAATCCCGCGCTGACGGCCGCCATCAAAAGCGGCCGTCCGCTCGCACTCGTCTACTGCCTGGACGAGGTGAGCGATGGCATCCGTCCGCTCGGCGGCGCAACGCGCTGGTGGCTGCATCATTCGCTGGCGCGCCTCTCGGAAGCGCTGGCCGCCAAGGGCCACCGGCTGATCCTTCGTCGCGGCCAGGCCACAAAGGTGATCGAGGAGCTTGTCGACGAGGTCGGTGCCGGCGCCGTGTTCTGGAACCGTCGCTATGGCGGCGCCGAGCGCGCTATCGACGCCGCTCTCAAGGCACGGCTGAAGGAAAAGGCGATCACGGCGGAAAGCCATCAGGCCAACCTTCTGTTTGAGCCGTGGACGATAAGCACGAAGGAAGGCCAGCCGTTTCGCGTCTACACGCCATTCTGGCGCGCCTGCCTGAGCGGTCCCCCGCCGCGCCAGCCGATGCCGGCACCCGGCGACTGGCCGCCAGCAGCGGCCGAGGTCGCCTCCGATAGCCTCGATGACTGGCGGCTGCTGCCGCGCCATCCAGATTGGGCCGGCGGATTGCGTGACGCGTGGACGCCGGGCGAGGCCGGAGCGCTGGAGCGTCTCTACGAATTTCTCGGCCACGGACTGCGCCTCTATGCGGCTCGTCGCAACGAGCCGGCCATCGATGCGACGTCCCGGATCTCGCCGTATCTCCGCTTTGGCGAGATCAGCCCGTTCCAGCTCTGGCATGCCGTCGAGGCGGCGTCGCACGCCACCTCGCCCGCCCCGCCGCGACGTTCGATCGACAAGTTCCTGTCGGAGCTCGGCTGGCGCGAATTCAGCTGGTACCTGCTGTTCCACCAGCCGGACCTCGCAACACGCAACTTCCAGCCGCGCTTCGATGCCTTCCGGTGGGCACAGCCGGATGCGAGAGCGCTCGAAGCGTGGCAGCGCGGCAGGACAGGGTTTCCCATCGTCGATGCCGGCATGCGGCAGCTCTGGCAGACGGGATGGATGCACAACCGGGTCCGCATGATCACCGCCTCGTTCCTGATCAAGAACCTTTTGATCGACTGGCGGATCGGCGAGGCCTGGTTCTGGGATACGCTCGTCGACGCCGACGCCGCCAACAATCCGGCGGGCTGGCAGTGGGTAGCGGGATCAGGCGCCGACGCCGCGCCCTATTTCCGCATCTTCAATCCCGTCCGGCAGGGCGAGGAGCACGATCCGAAGGGCGATTATGTCCGCGCCTTCATCCCCGAACTCGCCGACAGCCCGGCGGCGGGGATTCATGCCACCAAGAACGGCCAGGCGCAGGGCTATCCCGAACCCATCATCGATCTTGGCGCTTCCCGCCAGCGCGCTCTGGCGGCGTTCGCGGCGCTCAGAAACACCGATCGAGGCGATGTTCCAACCGAGCCTGCCTCGACGAAATGATTTTCTCCCGTCGAGCCGGATCGCGAGGCAAAGTGCTTTGCGATGCACCGCCGCTTGCAGCATCTGTGGACGCTCGCTAGCGTTCTGGCGCCGTCATCCGAAGGACCCCATGGCCGTTTTCCCCTCCGTCATCGAAGCCATCGGCAATACGCCGCTGATCCGTCTCCGCCGCGCGTCGGAGGAAACCGGCTGCACGATTCTCGGCAAGGCCGAATTCCTCAATCCGGGCCAGTCGGTGAAGGATCGCGCCGCGCTCTACATCGTGCAGGATGCGATCGCCAAGGGACAGCTTCGTCCCGGCGGAACCATCGTCGAGGGCACGGCCGGCAATACCGGCATCGGCCTTGCGCTTGTCGCAAGCGCGCTCGGTTTCAAGACGGTCATCGTCATTCCCGACACGCAGTCGCAGGAGAAGAAGGACGCGCTGCGCCTCGCCGGCGCGACGCTGATCGAAGTGCCGGCGGTTCCCTACCGCGACCCCAACAACTATGTGCGGCTTTCCGGACGCCTTGCCATGGAACTGGCGAAGAGCGAGGAAAGCGGCGCCATATGGGCCAACCAGTTCGACAATGTCGCCAATCGCCAAGCGCATATCGACACGACCGGCCCCGAAATCTGGGAACAGACCGACGGCAAGGTCGACGGCTTCGTCGCAGCGGTCGGCTCGGGCGGGACCTTAGCGGGCGTCGGCATCGCACTGAAATCATTCAATCCGGCCATCCAGATCGCCCTCGCCGATCCCCATGGTGCCTCGCTCTACAGCTGGTACACGGACGGCGTTTTGAAGGCCGAGGGCTCGTCGATCACCGAGGGGATCGGCCAGGGCCGCATCACCGCTAATCTCGAAGGTGCGCCTGTCGACCGGGCCTACCGGATCGACGATGCCGAGGCCCTCGAGATCGTGTTTGACCTTGCCGAGCATGAAGGGCTGATCCTCGGCGGCTCGTCCGGCATCAACATTGCCGGCGCCATCCGCCTCGCCAAGGATCTCGGGCCCGGCCACACCATCGTGACGATTCTCTGCGATTACGGCACCCGTTATCAATCGAAGCTGTTCAACCCGGCCTTTCTGCGCGAGAAGGGGCTGCCGGTGCCGGCATGGCTCGAGCGTCCGGTCGATATCGCCATCCCCTACGAAGACGCTGACGCATGACAGAAACCGCCCTCCTCTTCCGCGACGACCCTTATCTCTCCACGGCCGAAGTGGCGGTGGTCGGCCTCACGGACGAGGGCGGCATCCTGCTCGACCGGACGATCTTCTATGCGACTGGTGGCGGCCAGCCCGGCGATAAGGACAAGCTCGAGCGCGCCGACGGCACGCTGATCGAGATCGACACGGCGATCTATGGCGCCTCGAAGTCGGAGATCGTACATGTGCCGGTCGCCGGCTCGGTTCTGCCCGAGATCGGCGAGAAGCTCGTCGCGCATGTCGACTGGCCGACGCGTCACCGCTACATGCGAATCCACACCGCGCTGCATCTTCTCACCGTCGCCGTGCCATTTCCGGTTTCCGGCGGCCGCATCGGCGCGGACGAGGGCCATCTCGATTTCGATATCGATGGCCCCGTGCCCGCGAAGGACGAAATCGATGCGCGCCTTGCGGCGATGATCGCGGCCGATCACCCGGTCACCACCGAATGGATCACGGATGACGAGCTCCTCGCCAATCCCGGTCTCGTCAAGACGATGAGCGTCAAGCCGCCGATGGGCAGTGGCCGCGTCCGTCTCGTGCGCATCGGTGACATCGATCTGCAGCCTTGCGGCGGTACCCATGTGCAGGCGACCGCCGAGATTGGCCCGGTCACGGTCGCCAAGATCGAAAACAAGGGCAAGCAGAACCGCCGCATCCGCATTCGCTTTGCGTGAGCTTTCCGCGAAAGGCCGTCATGACCAACGCCGCGTCCCCGTTCGTATCCCCGGCCTGGCTGGCTGACCGGCTCGGCGAGCCCGGCCTCTCCGTGGTCGATGGTTCCTGGTATCTGCCGGCCGATGCGCGTGATCCTGATGCCGAATACGCGGCCGGCCATATCCCGGGCGCTGTCCGCTTCAATATCGACAAGATCGCCGACACGACGAGCGGCCTGCCGCATATGCTGCCCTCCCCGGAAGCCTTCGCGGCGGCGGTCGGCCCGCTGGGCATATCCGAGCGGCAGACGATCATCATCTATGACGGCGCCGGCCTCTTCTCGGCGCCGCGTGTCCGCTGGACCTTCCGCGTCATGGGCGCGATCGACGTGCGCATCCTCGAAGGCGGATTGCCGGCCTGGGTCGCGGCGGGATTGCCGCTGGAAACGCATGGTCCGAAACCCGAGCCGGCGATCTTCACGGCAAAGCTCGACCGCGACGCGCTGCGGACGCTCGACGAGATGCAGGCCATCGTCGGTTCAACCTCTGCCGCGATCGTCGACGCACGGCCGGCGGCTCGCTTCCGCGGCGAGGCGCCCGAGCCCCGCCCCGGCCTCCGCTCCGGCCACATGCCGGGCAGCCGCAACGTGCCGGCGAGCGAGCTGATCGCGGAGGGCAGGCTGAAAAGCCCCGACACCGTCGCCGCGGTCTTTGCCGCGGCCGGTATCGATCCGGCCGCGCCTGTCGTCACGACCTGCGGCTCCGGCGTCACGGCCGCGATCCTTGCCCTCGGCCTCGAGACGATCGGCGCGCAACACGTCGCGCTCTATGACGGCTCCTGGGCCGAATGGGGCAGCCGTCCTGACGTTCCCGTGGCGACCGGCGCGGCAGAATGAACGGAGCCCAGATAGTTGCCGTCAGCGCGAGCCCCGTCCACGCCTTCTCGAAGGATAACCGGCCATCGATCCAGCTTCTTGCCGGGCTTGGCGTCGAGGGCGACGCGCATCAGGGCGTGACCGTCAAGCACCGTTCGCGGGTTGCCGTCGATCCGAGCCAGCCCAATCTGCGGCAGGTCCATCTCGTGCATGCCGAGCTGTTCGATGAACTGGCGGAGATGGGCTTCTCGATCGGGCCCGGCGCGATCGGCGAGAACATCACGACCTCAGGCATCGACCTGCTCGCTCTGCCGCGCGGCGCGCGCCTCCATCTCGGCGAGAGCGCCGAGATCGAAGTCACGGGACTGCGCAATCCCTGCGTCCAGCTCGACCAATATCGCAAGGGGCTGACGGCCGCCGTCCTCGGCCGGAACGCTGATGGCCAGCTGGTGCGCAAGGCCGGCATCATGGCGATCGTCATCGCCGACGGGATGGTCCAGGCGGGCGACGCCGTCACGGTCACGCTGCCGCCACTGCCTCACATTCGGCTCGAACGCGTCTAGTCGCCGAGCCGACCCTCCACCACCGATCTCGCCAATCCGTTCAGCAGCGGTTCATGTGCAGCGCAGCATAAGGCCTCACACCCTCGCCGCATTCTGCCGGCGAAATATGCCGTCCGTTCGTGAAGGTCATCCGCATGAAGCTCGCCTCGTTCCTGCTGCTCTCCGCCGTTCTCCCGGTCGCAACGCTCGCCTCGCTGCTGCCCGCCTATGGCGCGGCGGCTCAATCGATCGTTCTGGCACAGGCCGATGACCCGGTTGCCGCGGCGGAGAAAGCGCTCAATGCAGCGGAGAAGGCACTGTCCAATGCCGAGGAGACAGGCGGCGACATCCGTGCCGCCCGCCGTTCGGTTGCCAATGCCATGAAGTCGCTGCGCGCCGCCGAGACAGCCGCGGGCAAGACGCCGGCCGAACCGGCAGCGCCCGCGCCGGCAGCGGCGCAGCCGCCGGCAACGGAGCCCGCTGCACCCGCCACGACGACGCCAGCACCGACCGCCGATGCACCGAAGCCCTACCAGCCGCCGAAGATCGAGCAGCCCGCGCCCCCGATACCGGCAGCGGAACCAAAGCCCGCGGCGCAGCCAAAGCCCGCCGCGCCCGCAAAGCCCGTCGCACCAGTTCCAGCACCCGCTGCCGCGCCGCCCGCGCGCCCGGCTCAGACCGCCAAGCCGTCGCGCCCGGCGCCCGAGGGCCCCGTCATCGTCCGTCGCGGCAACCTGACGGAGACGCGACAGCGCTACCCGGGCGGGGTGACCGTCATCGACCTTACCGATCGCAACAGTCGCCTCGTTCGCCGCGTCCAGATCGGGCCGGATGGCACCGAGACCGTGGTCATCGATCGCATGCGCCCGGGCGGCTATGACGAAGACCGCGCAGATTCGCCGCGCATCTATGATCCGCGCGAGGTTCCCCCGCCCCCCGGCATCGGCGGTCGCGGCGGCCTTGATGGCGGCCGGGCGAGCGAAGCCGAGATCGAGGGGGCATTACGCGGCCGTCCGGCGGCACCCGGCATGGGCGGCTACTCGATCAATGAAATCCGCCGTTCGGAGCGTCTGCGCGCCCGCGTCCAGGCGGTCGATCTAGACACGATCACCTTCGAGAGCGGATCGGCACGCGTTCCTGACGAAGAGGTCTGGAAGCTGGAGCGCATCGCGACCGCGCTTGGCCGCGTGCTCGACCGCTGGCCAAACCAGGTTTTCCTCATCGAAGGCCACACGGACGCCATCGGCACCCGGCTCGCCAACCAGGAACTTTCCGACCGGCGCGCCGCTTCGGTCGCCGGCATCCTGACCCGTTATTTCGGCATCCCGGCGCGCAGCCTCGTCACGCAGGGCTATGGCGAGGACTATCTGAAGGTGCCGACCGACGGACCTTCGCGGCAGAACCGCCGCGTGACGATCCGCAACATCACGCCGCTGCTCGGGCGCTGATCAGCTCCGCTTTGCCCCTCTCGTCTTGAGAGGGGCGATATCTCTCAGTGATGCAGGATCTGGCTGAGAAACAGCTTGGTCCGCTCGTGCTGCGGATTGGTGAAGAAGGTTTCGGGCTCGTCCTGCTCGATGATCTGGCCTCCATCCATGAAGATGACGCGATTGGCGACCTGGCGCGCGAAACCCATTTCGTGCGTCACGCAGATCATCGTCATGCCTTCGAGGGCGAGACCGACCATAACGTCGAGCACTTCCTTGATCATCTCGGGATCGAGCGCGGAGGTCGGCTCATCGAACAGCATCACGCGCGGGTTCATGCACAGCGAGCGGGCAATGGCGACGCGCTGCTGCTGACCGCCCGAAAGCTGGCCAGGATATTTGCTTGCCTGCTCGGGGATCTTGACGCGCGTCAGATAGTGCATCGCGACCTCCTCCGCTTCCCGCTTCGGCATCTTGCGGACATGCATCGGCGCGAGCGTGCAGTTTTCGAGGATGGTCAGATGCGGGAAGAGATTGAAGTGCTGGAACACCATGCCGACTTCACGCCGCACCTCGTCGATCTTCCTCAGATCGTTGGTGAGCTCGATCTGGTCGACGATGATCTTGCCCTTCTGATGCTCCTCGAGGCGGTTGATGCAGCGGATGAGCGTGGACTTGCCCGATCCTGAAGGACCGGCAATGACGATCCGTTCGCCGCGCATGACCTTCAGGTTGATATCGCGCAGCACATGGAACTCGCCGAACCATTTGTTGACGTCGATCATCTCGAGGGCAACGTCCGTCGACGAGACCTTGAGCGTGATCGGCGGTTCGGCAGCAGCAATCGCTTCGGTCATGACATCCCCTTCGAATCTATCCACGGTGGCTTCTGTCGAGCCGCCTTTCGGTAAACGCAGCGTAGCGTGACATGGAGAAGCAGAACGCCCAGAACACCAACGCCGCAAAAATATAGCCTGTGATGCCGGTGACCGGCGACGCCCATTTGGCGTCATTGGCCGAGGCCTGGATCTGCCCGAGCAGATCGAACAGACCGATGATCGCGACCAGCGTCGTGTCCTTGAACAGCGAGATGAACGAGCCGACGATGCCCGGAATGACCACGCGCAGCGCCTGCGGCAGGATGATCAGGCGCATCCGCTGCCAGTAGCTGAGGCCGATCGCCATCGCGCCTTCATATTGGCCGCGCGGGATCGCCTGCAGACCGCCGCGGATCACCTCGGCCATATAGGCGGCCTGGAACAGCGCGACGCCGATCAGCGCGCGCAGCAGTTTGTCGAAGGTCACGCCCTCGGGCAGGAACAGCGGCAGCATCACCGAGGCCATGAACAGGACCGTGATGAGCGGCACGCCGCGACACACCTCGATGAAGGTCACCGATGCCACCCGGACGACCGGCATCTTCGAGCGCCGCCCCAGCGCCAGCAGGACCCCGAGCGGCAATGACGCGACCATGCCGGTCACCGCGACGACCAACGTCACCAGGAGCCCGCCCCAATTGGCTGTCTCGACCGGGACAAGTCCGAAATCGGCGCCGGCGACAAGAAAGATGAAGGCGAGCCCGCCAAGGAAAATGCCGATCGGGGCGGCCGATTGGGCCGTCCTCAACCCAAGAAGCCGGGCGCCGAGCCCCGCCAGCAGGACGACCGCGAAGGACAGAAGCGCGAATTCAAGCGCGAAGCGAACCGGCCCCGGCGCGACAATGTCGTCCGGAAGGAACCGCCCGCGAAGGCGAAGATGGCCGCCGGTGAGGAGGACGAACGAGGCCAGCGGATAGATCGTCAGGAGGAACAGCGCGTTGAGCCGCTTGAACGGCGCGCGCGGGATAAGCATCGGCACCATCGCCACGGCCAGCATCAGGAACACGATGTCGACGCGCCAGCGCTGGTCGATCGGATAGCGGCCATAGATGAACTGCGGCAGATAGGCCTTCACATAGGCCCAGCAGGCGCCGCTCGCCTGCGCGCAGGCGGCGCGATCATCGCCGGTCCAGACCGCATCGATGATGGTGAAGCGGATGACCGGAACGAGGCACCAGACGATAAACAGCGCCGCAACGATCGTCAGCACGCTGTTGATCGGAGTTGAGAACAGGTTCTTCCTGGCCCAGCCGATCGGGCCGATCATGTTCGGCGGCGCCTTTTGCGGGCCGACCATCTCGTCGCGGACAAAAGCGGTTGAGGCCATCGTGCTCATCGGCGCCTCACCGTTCCACCAGCGCGACGCGCCGGTTCCAGATATTCATCACGAGCGAGGTGAGTAGGCTGAGGCCGAGATAGAAGATCATCCAGATGCTGACCATCTCCACCGCCTGGCCGGTCTGGTTCAAGACCGTGCCGCCGACCGAGACGAGATCGGGATAGGCGACGGCGACCGCGAGCGACGAGTTCTTGGTGAGGTTCAGATACTGGTTTGTGAGCGGAGGAATGATCACTCGCATCGCCTGGGGGATCACGACATAACGCAGCGTCTGCCCATTGCGCAAACCAAGCGAATGCGCCGCTTCCGATTGTCCCTTTCCGACGGCGCTGATACCGGCACGCACCGTCTCGGCGATATAGGCGGCGGTATAGAGCGAGAGCGCCAGCAGTAGGCCGAAGAATTCGGGAATGACCGTCATGCCCGAGCCGGCTTGGAAGCCGCGCCTCAGGATGGGGCCCTGGTCATTGAAGACCGGCACATCAAACGAGATCGGCCGACCCAACGCGAAGAAGGCGACAAGCGGCAGCCCGACGATCAGCGCAGCGCCGATCCAGCCGGCTGGCGGCGCCTGGCCGGTGGCCTCCTGCCGTTTGCGGCCCCAGCGGCCGACGAGCAGCGCGGCGATGATGCCGACAATGAGTGCGATGCCGACCGTGCCAGCGCCATCGGCGAAGACCGGCCGGGGGACATGCAGACCGCCGATATTGATGTGGAAGATGCCGAGAAACGTCCATTTCTCGCGCATGCCAGGCACGGAGCGCAGCACCGCGAAATACCAGAAGAAGAGCTGCAGCAGCAGCGGGATATTGCGCAGGATCTCGATATAGGCCGTCGCGATCCGCGATATCAGCCAATTGGACGAGAGCCTCGCCACGCCGATGATGAAGCCGAGGATCGTCGCGATCAGGATGCCGAGACCTGCGACCAGCAGCGTGTTGAGGAGGCCGACCAGCAGCGCGCGGCCGTAGGAGCTCGCCTCGGTATAGTCGACCAGCTTCTGGACGATGCCGAAGCCTGCCGTGCGATCGAGAAAGCCATAACCCGCGGCGATATTGGCCCGCTGCAGATTGCGGGCGGTGTTGTCGGCGATGTCCCAGGCGAACCAGACAAGCGCCACCACGAACGCGATCTGGAACACCAGGCCCCGCACGGCCGGGTTGTTGATGAAAGCGGCGGCGCGACCTCCAAAGGATCGAGCCCCGATATCCCCTGCTGCCATATCCCCTCGTCATCCGGCGTTTCGCCGGTCAGATGCGCGGTTGGCCTGCTTCACTCTCCGGATCTTGGCGCCCGGTCGGCAACGCGGCGGTCGCCGCGGACGGAAAACCGCCCGCGGCCATTCGCAATCGAAAGACTAGCGGATCGGCGGCGCGTACTGGATGCCGCCCTTCGACCAGAGATTGTTGAGCCCACGCGCGATGCCGAGCTTCGTCGACGGCCCGACATTGGCGTCGAATATCTCGCCGTAATTGCCGACGCCCTTGATGACGTTGTAGGCCCAGTCATTCGTCAGACCGATGCCGGTTCCGAAATCGCCTTCGACGCCGACGAAGCGCTTGATCTCAGGATTGTCGGAGGTCTTCTTCTCGTCGATGTTCGCCTTGGTCAGGCCGAGTTCCTCGGCATTGATCAGCGCGAACAGCGTCCACTTCACGACCGTGAACCACTTGTCATCGCCCTGGCGCACGGCCGGTCCGAGCGGCTCCTTGGAGATGATCTCGGGCAGGATCATATGGTCGTCGGGATTGGTGAGCTTCAGACGCTCGGCGTAGAGGCCGGAGGCGTCGGTCGTATAGGCGTCGCAGCGGCCGGCCTCATAGGCCTGCAGCACTTCTTCGTTCTTCTCGAAGGCGACGACCTCATAAGGCATGTTGTGCGAGCGGAAATAGTCGGCAAGGTTGAGCTCTGTCGTGGTCCCGGTCTGCGTGCAGACCTTGGCGCCCGAGAGCTCGAGCGCCGACGAGACGCCGAGCGACTTGCGGACCATGAAGCCCTGACCGTCGTAATAATTGACGCCGACGAACATCAGCCCAAGCGACGAATCGCGCGACATGGTCCAGGTCGTGTTGCGCGACAGCAGATCGACTTCGCCGGACTGAAGCGCGGTAAACCGCTCCTTGGCGTTCAACGGACTGAACTTGACCTTGGTCGGATCGCCGAAGATCGCCGAAGCGACCGCGCGGCAGAAGGACACGTCGAGGCCGCTCCACTCGCCCTTTTCGTCAGCGATACCAAAGCCGATCAGGCTCGGATTGACGCCGCACTGCACGAAGCCCTTGGCCTTCACGTCCTCGAGCGTTCCAGCGCTGGCGGCTGAGATGCCTGCCGTCGCCAACGCGGCGCCAGCGATGATCGATGCGATTAGTTTCTTCATTTTCTGCAGCCCTCTGTCGTTGTCGGATCATCCCATGCCGCATGATTGGCATGTCCTGCCGGATGGCTTTCAAACTCCGTGAGTACGGGCCAGAGCCCCTCAATCCCGGCGCTTCTGACGTCGCCGCGCCGACTATCGCGCGCTCGCCAAACCGTTGCGGCACGCCACCGGAAACGCTCCGACGACGTTTGACCGGACCATCTCAGGCGATTATGGCAGGCAGGTCAAGGGGCGAGCGCCGCACCTGACAGCAAATGCGCACATTGATGCGGCATGATGATTTTAGCGCCAGCGTTGCGCTTGAAGGAGAGCAGAATGGCGGATGGCAATGACAACGGCCGCGAAAAGCGCCCGCTGACTCGGCTGGCGCAAGGGGGACGCAGCCGATCGATCACGGGCGCCTTCGTCAATCCGCCGGTTGTCCATGCCTCGACCGTCCTGTTTCCCGATGTCGAGACGATGCGTCCGGGCGGCCAGCCCTACACATATGGCCGAACCGGAACGCCAACGACCGAAGCGCTTGAATCCGCGATGACGGAACTCGAAGGCGCGGCCGGCACCGTTCTCTGTCCCTCCGGCCTTTCCGCGATCTCGACGGCGCTTTTCGCGGTGCTCGGTAGCGGCGATCATCTTCTGATGGCCGACAACGTCTATGATCCGGCCCGCACTTTCGCCGACACGGTGCTGTCGAGGTTCGGCGTCGAGACTACCTTCTTCGATCCGCAGATCGGCGGCGGCATCGCAGCGCTGATGCGCGACACCACCCGCGCCGTCTATGTCGAAACCCCCGGCTCGCTGACCTTCGAGTTGACCGACATTCCGGCGATGGCGGCAGCAGCGCATGATAATGGCGCGCTCCTCATTGCCGACAACACCTGGGCGACGCCCTTCTATTGCAAGCCGCTGGCGCTCGGCGCCGACATCAGTCTGCTCGCCGCGACGAAATATATCGGCGGCCATTCAGACCTTATGCTCGGCACCGTCTCGGCCGCACCGTCCGCCTATGCCCGCCTCCGCTCGACCTATCTCGCGCTCGGTCTCTGTGTAGGCCCGGACGACATCTTTCTCGGCCTGCGCGGCCTCAGAACGCTTGGTGTGCGCCTCAATCATCACATGCGCTCAGGCCTTGCCGTCGCTCGCCATCTCGACGGACGCCCGGAGGTTGCGCGTGTGCTGCATCCCGGCCTTTCTGGACATCCAGGCCATGCGCTTTGGCAGCGCGACATGACCGGCGCCTCGGGCCTGTTCGGCGTCGTGATGGATGGCTGGAGCCAGGACAAGGCGACGGCCTTCCTGGAAGCGCTACAGATCTTCGGCCTCGGCTATTCCTGGGGCGGCTTTGAGAGCCTCGCAATTCCCGCGCGCCTGCGCCGCTCGGCAACCGACTGGCAGGCGACGGGTCCGCTGATCCGCCTGCATGTCGGTCTCGAGGACACCGAGGATCTCATCGCCGATCTCGACGCGGCCTTCGAGCGGGTCGGCAATCTCGCCTGACGGCGATCAGCCGACAGCCGCCTCGCGCTTTTCGCGGCGGATGAACCAGACATTGCGGAAATAGATGAAGAGGCCGCCGGCCTGGCCGGCGATGAAAACCGGGTCCTTGCGATAGATCGCATAGACCAGCAGCAGCGCGCCGCCGAGGATCGAGAAGGTCCAGAAGGCAGCCGGCACGACGCTGCGTCGCGCCCGCTCGCTCGCGACCCACTGCACGACGAAGCGCATCGTGAACAGGATCTGCGCCGCGAACCCGAGCAGCACCCACCAGTCGAGCTGCTGCACGAACACGGCATGCAGCCAGCCGCCAAGCGCATTGAACATATCAACCATCGAGCGAAATCTCCGTGGGGCTCGGCACGCGCTTGCGCCGCCGCCGCAGCCACCAGACACCGAAAAGATCGAGCGCGCCGGCAAGGCCGCGATCGAGAATGCCGTATTTGGACGCGCCGTGCCGACGGTTGCGGTCGACGACGTCGATATGCGTGACGATATAGCCTTCGCGAATGGCGAGAGCCGGCAGATACCGGTGCCAACCGTCAAAATACGGCAGCAATAGGAACACTTCGCGACGGATGGCCTTGAGGCCGCAGCCGGAATCGCGCGTGCCGTCCTTGAGGATCGCGCCACGCAGCCAGTTGGCGAAGCGCGAGGCAATCCGCTTGGCGCCGGAATCGGTGCGCTTCAGCCGCTGCCCTGCGGCGATCGCCGTCCGCTGGCCGCCCGCCTCGAGCGCATCGATCAATTTCGGCATGAAGGCGGGATCGTTCTGGCCGTCGCCATCGATCGTGACGACGATGGGCGCCCGGGCCGCGAGCAACCCCGTCCGCACGGCGGCGCTCTGCCCGCAGGAAGCGGCGTGGCGGATCAGCCGCAGCCATGGCCGTTCGCGCATCAGCGCCGTGATGGTTGATGGGGTATCGTCGTCGGAGCCATCATCGATGACGATGATCTCAAAGGACTGCGCGCCGAGCGCGACGCGGATCTCCTCGATCAACTCGGGCAGATTCTCGGCCTCGTTCTTGCCGGGAATGAGAACCGAAACACCCGGCAGCAGCCCGTCAGGCTTCGTCGATAGGCCCGACGCGGGGGAAGGTTCTGCCATACGAGCCGTCTCCGATCGATGCCAGCGCCGGAATGAAAAGGGGGCGGCCGACCAGCGCATCGACAAGGCTGGCGAGCACGATCACGATCCGCGCGGGACTTCGCGAGACCCGCCGGATCGCCCCGGAGCGCGCCCTTATAGTGCCTGTTGCACCGCGATGAAAGGCCCAGCCATAACGGGCAAAGACAGCCGACAGCCACATTGTGAAAGCGAAACCGACGATGAGGCCGGCAGCGACGTCCGAGGGATAATGCGCCCCCACGGCGACACGGCTGGCGCCGATCGCGAGACCGAAAAGCAGCAGGCCAATACGCCAGCGCGTAAAGACCAGAAAGCCGAGCGCGATCAGGGCGCCACCCGTCGCCGAATGGCCGGATGGGAAGCTCTGGAACTCATAGGCGAAATGCAGTGGCTGCAGCGTGAAGGCGCCGAACATGTCGAACGTCGGCGGCCGGCCGCGCCCGATCGGCTGCTTGACGATGTTGACGAGAATGCCGATGCCGCCGATCGAGGCAAAGACGAAGGCCGAGAGCGCCCCGACTTCGGCCCAGAACACGCGTGCGAAGCGCGGCGCAGCCTGCCAGCGGCACAGCAGCAGGAAAAGCACTAGGATGCCGGCCGGATAAAGCTCCCATTGCGACTTGCCGGCATCGGAAACAATCCGCAGCACTTCGACCACGACGCCCGGCAGCGCGCGGGCGCGATCGATCGAGATCGGGTCGAAGGCGATACCGATCACCAGCACGGTCACCGCAGCGGCCAAGCCGATCGCCAACCATTCGCCGAGGCGAAGGCGCGGCGGCTCGACATGGCTGCGCAGCGTGACGCGCATCGCCCTGCCCCGAATGGAAATGACATTATCGACGAAGCGCTGCTTCAACGCCTTGAGCCGGCTGTGGCGATCAAGCTTCAACGCTTCGCCTCCGGGAGGGTGAACACATGCATTTCGAGACGGCGTCCGCCATTGATGTTGTAGCCTTCGATGACCGCCCGCTCCTGCGGCGCGAGGCCGAGATCATCGGCGCGGCCGTTGAACATCGCCAGTTGCCGCCGCTCGACGAACGCCACGCGGCAACCTCCCTCCGAGAGGAAGGTCGCGGCGCGCTCACCGTCGATCAGCTGGATGGCGGTCCCCGCCACGAACACGAGGCTCGGCTCTTCGAAGCCGGCGCTTGCAAGCGCCGGCGAGGGACAGGACGCCGCTGCATGGCCAGCCGCGACCAGCCGCTCGCTGAGCCGCGTCTGCTGCAATCCCGGCAGGACGACGCCGAATGCGCCCCAATAGGCAACGATGGCTGCAAGCCCCGCGACGACGGCGCTGGCAACAGTCGATCGGCTGAACAGCTTCGCGGAAACCAGCCCGACGCCCGCCGCGGCGATGAGGATCAGCGTGCCGAGGATCGGCATCGCGTCACCAAGCAGGATGGCAATGGCGACGCCCGCAACGCCGAGCGCGACCGGCAGAAGAGCCGGCGCGAGCGCCAGGAAGCGCATGAACCAGTGCGTGCTCGCCTTGTTGATCACGCCGCGATCGATCGCATCGGCGGTCGCCATCGCGATGAGCGGGAACAGCGGCAGGATATAGTGCGGCAGCTTGGTCGGCACCGCCTCGACGATGACCCAATAGGGGATCACGGCGGTCGCGGCATAGAGGATCGAGGGCTGGCGCAGCCGGTCGAGAATCGAGGAGAGGCCGGCAAGAAAATAGGCTGCGAGCGGCCAGAAGGTGAAGACGAAGATCAACGCATAGGCGCCGGGAGGCGCGCCATGCGATTCCTGGACACTGACGACTTTCTGGAAGAGATCCTTGCCCAGCGCCTCCTGATAGAAGGCGCCGCGGCTGGCAAGCCCGATCCCGATGAACCAGGGCGCGACGACGAGCGCCATCCAGATCACGCCCGGCAGCGGCGCGAGGCGGCGCAACCATCCGAACGACCCGCGCACCAGCGACAGCACGATTACCGGACAGGCGATGGCGCCGACGCCGACCGGCCCCTTGATCAGGATCGACGCGCCGAGCGCCGTCCAGAAGATCGCGGCAAGCTTCAGCGAACGCTTGTTGTCGGCCGAGAGATAGGCTCTTGCGAGCGCGCCATGCGCCGCCGTGATCGTCACGAGCAGCACCATGTCGGTCTTGGCAAGACGCGCCTCGACTCCGACGAGAATGGTGGTTGCGACGAGCATTCCGGCAAGAAGCGCCGCGCGCGGCCGGCCAAATGCAATCGTCATCCACCAGGTCAGCATCGCAGCGGCAATGGCGCCGATGAAGGACGGCAGGCGATAGATGTAGATCGGCGCGTCGGGCCCGGTTCCGGTCAACCAGACCGCCGCAGACTGCAGCCAATAGATGCCGATCGGCTTCTTGTAGCGCGCCTCGTCCTGAAAGCGGATATCGAGATAGTTGCCCGTCTCGATCATCTGATGCGTCGCCTGCGCAAAGCGCGGCTCGTCGCGATCGATCGGCGGCAGCGTTGTGAGGCCGGGAATAAAGGCGAGAAAAGCGGTCACGGCGATGGCGAGAAGGCTCGCGACCGTGGAGGTGGCGATCCGCGAGATCAACGTGTCGATCGCGCGGCCGAGCCGAGCGATGCCGGAGCTATCGGGCTCCACAGGCGTTTCCGTGCTGCTCACGCGACCTCGCCGTTTCCTCTGCCTGCCCAGCCCGCCATCGATATTCGCCCGCTGCGGGATACAGGGAACCGCGCGGCGCGGCAACTGTGGCCTCGCGCCTTAGGCGAGGCACGACGCTGGGATCGCGGACACAGCGGCGCCCCAAAGGACATGCTATCGACGGAGCATGGACGGTCTCATCGCCTTTGGAATCCTTCTGCTCATCGCACTACCGATCATCACGGTGGTGTCGTTCTTCATGCTCATTGGCACCCGCCGCCGCCTCACCGCGGTCGAAAGGCGGCTGATCGCGATCGAGCAGGGTGCCGGCGCGCGGCCGCCGCTGCCGGACATGATCGTTCCGGAGCGAATCGATGAGGCCCCCGAGGTCGCCGCCGAGCCCGATGATTTCGCCGGAACCGACGCGACAGAACCAGCGCCGTCGGAAACGGCCGCCCCAGCGCGCGCCTCTGCCCCAAGCGGACCACGCGAAAGCCTCGAGCAGAAGCTCGGCGCGCGTTGGGCGGTCTGGGTTGGCGGTCTTGCGCTCGCGCTCGGAGCGATCTTCCTCGTCCGCTATTCGATCGATGCCGGCCTGCTCGGTCCGGGCATCCGCGTCGCTTTCGGCGCCGCCTTCTCGCTTGCCCTGCTCGCGGCCGGGGAATGGCTGCGCCGCTCACCGCGCGTCACGGCGTTCTCGGCGATTCCCGCCGCCAACATTCCGGGCATCCTGACGGCGGCAGGCACGGTCGGCCTGTTCGCCACCGTCTATGCAGCCTATGCACTCTATGCCCTGATCGGTCCGGCCAGCGCCTTCATCCTCTTCGCTGCCATCGGCCTCGGCACGATGGCAGCCGCCGCCCTGCATGGCCCCTGGCTCTCGGGCCTTGGCCTCGTCGGCGCCTATGCCACGCCGCTGCTGGTGGCCTCCCGTGATCCCAATCTCGCGATCCTCGCGTTTTACCTGACTTTCGTCAGCGCATCGGCCTTTGGCCTTGCCCGCATTCGCGGCTGGCGCTGGCTGGCCATCGCGGCCAGCGTCGGCGCGCTCGGTTGGGGCTTGCTGATGCTCGTGGGGACGACAAGCGACGCGCTGGTCGGCGCCGCTTATGCGCTCGCCTTCCTGGTGCTGACGCTGGTTTTCCTCGTCATCGACGTCCATCGCGACAGCGATCCGGAACCGACGCCGGATTGGCTCGCGAGCCTTGTTCTGGCCGGCGCCGCCGCTCTTCTGGTCGCCGGCAGCGCTGCTCACGCCTATCCGGCCACCAGTATCGTCGCAGCGCTTTTCGGTGGCGCGCTGATGCTGGCCGCCGCTTGGCGTTATGACGCCGTAGCGCTGGGTGGCGGCGTCGCCGCCGCGTTGGTCGTGGCGCTGCTCTACTTCTGGCCGGCCGCCAGCCAGGCCGCCGCTGAGCCGACGACCTATGTCGTCGATGCGGTCGCCGCTTATTTTCCCTTGCCGGCCACAATCGTCTTCTTCGCCAATGTCGCGGCGATCGGCGCCGCCGGATTGATCGCGACCGCGCTTGCGCGGTTCCGGCGCCATCCCGAGCCTGGCTCCTTCGCAACGGCCGCGCTTGTCGGCGCGGCGACGGCAGGCCCCCTGCTCATCATCGCGATGACCTATCTGCGGATTTCCGGCTTCACCGCAAATCCGGTGCTCGCCGCCGTCGCGCTGGCGCTCGCCGCGCTTTATAGCGCTCTCGCCGCCCGCGCCTCGTCGGCCGAGCGTCCCGATCATCCCGCGGATATCATCGCGACCGGGCTCTTCGCAGCCGGAACCGTCGGCGCGATCGCCTTCGCGCTCACCATGGCGCTCGATGGCGGCATCCTCACCACCGCTTTCGCGCTGACAAGCCTTGGCGCCGCCTGGGTGGAGACCAAGCGTCCGATCGTGGCGCTGCGCTATGCCGTGCTCGTCATGGCGATCGCCGTGTTCGGGCGGATCGCTTGGGATCCCTATGTCTTCGATATCCGCGCCGGATCGGCCGTCTATGTCTCGATCCTCGCCGGTTACGGCATTCCGACGCTGGCTTTTGGCGCCGCTGCCGTCCTGTTGCGGCGGCGCGCGACCGATCGGGCCGCGCTCGCGGCCGAGGCGGTTGCGCTGGCGATGCTCGCGCTCCTTGTCGTGTTCGAGATCCACGCGATCACATTCGGCGGCGATCTCCTCGCCGAAGATACACGGCTCGGCGAGCAGGGCCTCATCACCGCCACCGCCTTCGCCTTCGCGCTCGGCCTCACACGCCTCGGCCGCCGGGGCGCGAACCCTGTCACGTCCGTGGGCGCCATGATCGCCCGCTTCGTCGGCCTCCTCAACGCGGTGATCGCCCTTGGCTTCGCGCTCAATCCGCTCGTAACCGGCGAGCCGGTGGCCGGCTCGGCGCTGCTCAACGAGATCGTCCTAGCCTATTGGCTGCCAGCGCTGCTCGCCGGCCTCCTCGCCATGCAGCCGCTTCCGGCCGGCTCCGGGACCATCAGGCGATGGCTGCGGCTCGCGACCGGCCTCGCGGCGCTTGGGCTGGCCTTTGGCGGCATTTCGCTGGAAATCCGCTTCCTCTACGCAGCCAGCCCCGACCTGACGGTCGGCATCATCGGCTCGGCAGAATCCTACACCTATTCGGCGGTCTGGCTAGTGCTCGGCCTGTTGCTGCTCATCGGTGGGCTGCTGTTCGACGTGAAGGCCGCGCGTCTGGCCTCGGCCGTGGTGATCCTCATCGCGGTGCTGAAGGTGTTCCTGATCGACATGGGCAGCCTGGAGGGCATCTGGCGCGCGCTGTCCTTCATGGGGCTCGGTCTCGTGCTGATCGGGATCGGCCTGCTGTATCAAAGGCTGCTGTTCGGGGGCACACGAAGCACGGCCCCGCCCGCGCCGGAGGGTTGACCGGAACCCTCTGCGCTGGCGCTGCGTTCACCCTGCAGCAAAGGGAGAATGCCGATGTCCGATCCTATTCAGCCGACGACGCCCGAGCCGATGCCGCCAGGCCAGCCGATGCCGCCGATGCATGACCCGATCCCGACGCAGCAGCCGCCGGTCCAGCCGCCGGACATTCCCGGCAACGTACCGCGTGAACTGCCGCAGCAGGAGCCGCAGGAACTGCCGCCGACCAACCCAAAGGGCGGCCGTACGCCTTATCCGGTCAATGATCCGCCCATCGAGGATCAGCCCGGCTCCGAGCCGGACTACGTCCCGCCGCTCCAGCCCGAGCCGCCGGTTATGTAGGTCTTGACGAAGGCGTCCGGCGCCGCCATGAGAAGGCCGAGCCGGATATGCCAGATCGCGACAACACCTCGCCCATCCTGATCGTCGGCCCTTCCTGGGTCGGCGACATGGTCATGGCTGCGAGTCTGGTCGAAGCGGTGCGCAGGCGCTGGCCGGGGCGACCCATCGACATGCTGGCGCCGCCCTCCTCGCTGCCAATCGCGACGCTCATCGAAGGGGTCGAACAGACGATCCCCCTGGCGCTCGGGCACGGCCAACTTGGCCTCATGGACCGCTGGAAGATCGGCCGCGCTCTGAAGAAGCGCGGCTATGGCACGGCCATCGTGCTGCCACGCGCCTTCAAGGCTGTGATTCCGCCGTTCGCGGCCCGCATTCCCGAACGCATCGGCTATGCCGCCGAGGGGCGTTCGCTGCTTCTGACCGACGCGCGTTCCGATCGCGAGCGCAAGACCGCCCGCACCATCGATCGTTTCGTCGCCCTTGCGGGCCCCAGCGGCTCGCCACCGGTTTCGCCTCGCCCGGTGCTCAGGATGCCCCATCGCCCGACGCGCGAGCTTGAAAGCCGGCTCGGCCTGGACCTTTCTGCTCCATCGATCGCGTTCTGCCCGGGCGCAGAATATGGCCCCTCCAAGCGTTGGCCGGCCGAGAAGTTCGCCGGGCTCGCCCGTCTCGCGCATCGGGATGGCTATCGGGTCCGCCTTTTCGGCGGTCCCAAGGACAAACCGATCACGGCGGAGATCGCGGAAAAATCGGGCGTGCCGCTCGACGACCTCGCAGGACGTACCAGCCTGGTCGAGGCCGCCGCTTTGCTGTCGATCGCCGACGTCGTCGTCTCGAACGATACCGGCCTCATGCATGTCGCCGGCGCGCTCGACCGCCCGCTGGTCGTGCTCTACGGGTCGAGTTCGGAGAAGCTGACGCCGCCCACGGCACCGAATGCCGAGGCGCTGTCGCTCGAACTCAGCTGCCGGCCCTGCTTCGAGCGCACCTGCCCGCTCGGCACGCTGGCCTGTCTTGAAGGCATCGAGCCCGTATCCGTCTTCGCCGCTGTCAGGCGCGTCGCGGCGGCGGCTCTTTCCATGCCGGCCCCGATTGCGCTATCCACGCGGCGGCCGGCGGTCGAGTGACCCCGGCGCCGGGGACGGAAACATGGCGATAGCAGCGAGAGACGGCCGCGACACGATCCTCGTGACCGGGGGGGCGGGCTTCATCGGCTCCAACATCGCGCGGGCGCTGGCCGTCGACGGCTGGCGCATCGTGGTTGCCGATTGGTTCGGCACTGGCGGCAAGTGGAAAAACCTCGCCGACGTCCTGCTCGACGATGTGCTGACGCCGGAAGCGACGCTCGGCTGGATCGAGGCGCAACACGCCCGCGTCGAGGCGATCGTCCATATGGGCGCCATCTCGGCGACCACAGAGCCCGATGTCGATCTCATCGTCGCCCGCAACATCCGCGCGACGCTTGATCTCTGGGCGATTTCGGCCCGCCATGACGTTCGCCTGATCTATGCCTCTTCGGCCGCAACCTATGGCGACGGCAGCGCGGGTTTCGTCGACGACAATTCCGCCACCCATCTCGCCAGACTGCGCCCGCTCAACGCCTATGGCTGGTCGAAACTCGCCGTCGACCGCCGCTTCATCGCGGATGTCGCTGCCGGGCGGCCGACGCCGCCGCAATGGGCCGGCCTTCGCTTCTTCAATGTCTACGGACCCAACGAGGCGCATAAGGACGACATGCGCTCGGTGATCCACAAGATTTACCCGCTCGCCGCGTCCGGCGAGAGCGTGACGCTGTTCCGGTCGCATGATCCGAACTACCAGGACGGCGGCCAGCTCCGCGACTTCATCCATGTCGACGACTGCGTTGCCGTCATGCGCTGGCTGATCGCCAATTCCGGCGTGAACGGCATCTTCAATGTCGGCACAGGCAAGGCGCGCTCCTTCGCCGATCTCGCCCGCGCCGTTTTCGCGGCGCTCGGCCGCGAGCCGCGCATCACCTATGTCGACATGCCCGAGCGCATCCGGAACGCCTACCAGTACTTCACCGAGGCCGACGCGACGCGTTTGCGCACCGCCGGCTATGACGGCCAGTTCACCTCGCTCGAGGACGGCATTGCGCGCTATGTCGCCGCGCTGAAATCCGCCGAAACGCAATGAGCGGGCGCAAGGCCGCCTTTCTCGACCGCGACGGCGTGATCAATGTCGATCATGGCTATGTCGTCGATCCCGCTGCGCTCGACTTCATCGAGGGCGCGGAGGCTGCCATCCGGCGGCTGAACGAGGGCGGCTATGTCGTCGTCGTCGTCACCAACCAGTCCGGCGTCGCGCGCGGCTATTTCACCGAGGTGGATGTCGGCCGTTTCCATGATCATCTGCGCGAGCGGCTTGCTGCAGCCGGCGCGCGCATCGACGCGATCTATACGGCGCCGCATCACCCGGATGCGACCGTCCCCGCCTATCGCGCCGATCATCCCGATCGCAAGCCGCGTCCGGGCATGATTCTCCGCGCCTTTGCCGATCTCGACATCGCGCGCGACGGGTCCTTTCTTGTCGGCGACAAGAAAAGCGACATCGCAGCGGCCGAGGCGGCCGGCATTCCCGGCCATCTCTTCACAGGCGGCGACCTTGACGTCTTCATGGCCGGCGTGCTCGCTGCGGCAGCACTGGATCCGGCACCAGAGGGGGATCGATGAGCGAGAAGAGAAAGCCGGCCCGCATAGCCGTGATCGGCGACGTGATGGTCGATCGCTACATCACGGGTTCCGTCAATCGCATCTCGCCCGAGGCGCCGGTGCCAGTATTGCTGCATGGCGCGGAGCGCGTCGTTGCGGGTGGCGCAGCCAATGTCGCGGCGAATGCTGCCGCGCTCGGCGCGAGCGTCGCGCTGGTCGGATTGGTCGGGCATGACGCGGCGGCGGAATCGCTGCGCGGCGTGCTCGCCGATCATGCGGCGATCGATCTTTCCGGCCTCGTCATTGATGCCGATCGTCCCACCGTCACCAAGACGCGCGTGATGAGCGGCCGCCAGCAGATCGTCCGCATCGACGCGGAAGTCAGCGCGCCGCCTGGTGATCATGTCACCGATGCGTTGATTGCGCGCGGCAAGGTGGCGATCCGCGGCGCCGCGGTCGTGGTCCTCTCCGACTATGCCAAGGGCGCGCTGTCCGACGCTGTGATTGCAGCCCTGGTCGCCGAGGCCAACGCGCATGGCGTGCCCGTGATCGTCGATCCCAAGCGTCGCACCTTCGAAATCTATCGCGGTGCCGCGCTGGTGACTCCAAACCGCAAGGAACTCTTCGAGGCGACCGGCCTTGCCGACGACACTGATCTCGAGGCCGCCATCGCTGCCGAAGCGGCGGCGAACCAGTTCGGCGGCGATGTTCTCGTCACGCGGGCCGAGAAGGGCATGACGCTCTGGCGCCGCGACGGTGCGGTGAAACACGTGCCTGCCCATGCCCGCGAGGTGTTCGACGTTTCGGGCGCCGGCGATACAGTGCTTGCAGCCCTCGCCGTGTCGCTCGCCGAGGGCAGCACGATCGATACGGCGATGGAGATCGCCAATGCCGCCGCCGCGATCGCGGTCTCGAAGCTTGGCACCGCAGTGGTCACCCGCACCGAGCTCGATGCGGCACTGCATCGCGCGGCTGCCGACGCCGTGCATGCCGGTGCCCTCGTGGGCCGCGACGCTGCCGCCGACATCGCCGCCGGCTGGCGCGCGCGCGGCGAGACCGTAGTCTTCACCAATGGGGTGTTCGATCTCGTCCATCCCGGCCATATCGGCCTGATCGAGGCCGCAGCGCGCGAGGGCGACCGACTGATCGTCGGCCTCAATTCAGATGCGTCGGTGAAACGTCTCAAGGGCGACAGCCGTCCGCTGCAGGACGAGGAAGCGCGCGCCCGCGTCATCGGTGCGCTCCGCGACGTCGACCTTGTGGTGCTGTTTCCCGAGGATACGCCGCTGCAGCTCATCGAAGCCGTTCGGCCGGATGTCCTGGTCAAAGGCGCCGACTACAAGCCCTCAGAGGTCGTCGGCGCCGATTTCGTGATCGCGGCAGGCGGACGCCTCGTGCTCGCCGATATTCTCGCTGGCCGCTCGACCAGCGCGCTCGTCGCCGCGGCGCGGACATGAACACGCTGGCCGCCGCCCGGCGCTGGGCAATCGAACGCGCCCTGCCGCTCTGGTCGACGACCGGCTTCGATGCCCGGATCGGGCTTTTCCACGAGCGGCTCGACCTCGACCGCCGGCCCCTCGCCGCCTGCCCGCGCCGCGTCATGGTGCAGGCACGGCAGATCGCGAGCTTCTCCCGCGCCAGCCTCGTCGGCTGGCATCGGCCGGGCGCCGAGGCCGACGCGCTGGAAACGGTCATCCGCCTCTATCACAAGCGCGACGGAGCGCCCGGCTGGATCTTCTCGCTCCATCCCGACGGCAGCCCGGCCTCGACCGTGCGCGATCTCTATGCGCACGCCTTCATCCTCTATGCGATCGCCTGGGGCTATCGCACGTTCGGGTCGCCGAAGCTCATCGCGCTGGCGGACGAGACGCTTGCCGACATGGACCACATCTTCGCCGCCCCGCATGGCGGCTTTCGCGATGCCGTGCCGGCCGCCGACGACATTCGCCGGCAGAACCCGCATATGCACCTGCTGGAAGCGCTGCTCGCGCTTCATCAGGCGACGGGTGCCGAGCGCTACATGGCCCGCGCGGAGCATCTGATCGCCCTCGCCACCGATCGCTTCATCGCGGCGGATGGCGGCGCTTTGATCGAGGATTTCGGCCATGACTGGCAGCCGCTCGAGGCGGCCGGCGAAAACCGCGTCGAGCCGGGCCATCTCTTCGAATGGGCATGGCTGCTCGGCGAATATGCCCGGCTCGGCGGTACCATCGACAACGGCGTGCGCGAACGGCTGATCGCCTTTGCAACCCGGACCGGGCTCGACCCGGCCACGGGCCGGATTGTCGATGCCGTCAACGAGCGCGGCACGGTTCTGGCGGCGTCGACCCGCTCCTGGCCGCATGCCGAAGCGGTCAAGGCCTTCGCGGCCGCCGCACTCGGTGGCGCGGCCGATGCCGAGCGCGCGGCGGATCTGGTGCTCGGTATGCTCATGCAGACCTTTGCACCCGATTGCCTCGAAGGCGGCTGGATCGATCGCTTCGACGCCTCCGGCACTCCGTTGGTCGATCACATGCCGGCCAGCACGCTCTATCATATCTCCGGCGCAATCCTGGAGGCCGATAGAGCTTTTGGATCAAGGTCTTCCGTCTGAAAGCGGACTCAATGCCTGAAGCGCGCGCCAGACCTCGTCCGGCGCATGATCGGCGAGGCAAGGCGGGCCCTCACCGAAATCCGGCCGGACCGCGCAGCCCGACTTCTCGCAGGGCGCGCAGGGCAGCCGACCGATGAATTCCCGCGCCCTCGCACCGATGAGGCCGGTCAGGCCGGGATTGGTCGGGCCGTACAGCCCGATGGTCGGCAGGTCGAAGGCGGCAGCGAGGTGTCCGAGGCCGGTATCGACCGTCACCACGCCTTCCGCCCCGGCAATGACCGGGATCACCGCCTCGAGTCGCCCCGGTGGCAGGCGGCGCACGGCGGGAATGCCTTCGGCGATCGCCTCGACACGGGCCCGCTCCTGTTCGCCATGGGCAAAGACCAGCGCATCGAGGCCAGCCTCACCGGCCGCTCTGGCGAGCGCACGCCAGCCTTCGACGGTCCAGGTCTTGGTCGGCCAGGTCGTCCCGTGGATCAGGACGATATAGGGCCGTGTCGTGGACCGGGCCGCGATCGCACCCCGATCGAGACCCGAATCGGCGGGCGTCTCCGGCATCGGATAGCCAAGCATGGCCGCGAACAGGCGGCGGATGCGCGTAGCCATGTGTTCGACCTCGGGCAGCGCATGACCGATGTCATAAGTGAGCGCGGCCATGCCCTCGCGGGCGGTATCGCGGCTGAAGCCATGGCGGCGGCCGCCGCGCGCCAGCCGGCCGACGATCGCGCTCTTCACCAGCCCTTGGGCATCGACGATGAGATCGTAGCGAACCGCCCGCAGCTCATGCATGGCAAGACGAAGATCGCCGAGCGCGGCGCGCGGCGTCTTCTTCATGCGCCGGATCGGCAGCGGGATCACCCGGCGAATCGCGGGATGCAGCCGCGCAAGCGGGGCGAAGGCCTCGTCCACGACCCAGTCGATCTCGATGCCCGGCAGCGCTGACGCCGCATCGGTCAGCGCCGGAAAGGTGTGGACGACATCGCCGAGCGAGGAGAGCTTCACAAGGAGCACGCGCATGCGAGAGCCTATCGCCGATGCATCGGATGTTGGCAAGCCTCCGCCGGGCCGGCCTCAGTCGTCGATCGGGATCGGCGACGAGAGAGCCCTGCGATGCGAGACTGCCGCGATAAGGACCACGGCCGCGCCGAACTGGTGTGTCAGCGCCACGTCGATCGGCACGACCAGCAGCAGCGTCGCGATGCCGAGCCCAGCCTGCGCCAGCACCAGCACGGCGAGATGCCGGGCACGGCGGGCGGCACGGCTTCCCCGTGCCAGTCGGAAGGTCTGGAACGCGTGCACAAGCGCACCGACGAGCAGCAGATAGGCCACCATTCGGTGATCGAACTGCACCGTCATGACGTCCTCGAACACGCTCCGCCACATCGGATCATACTGGTAGACGCGGCTTGGAATGATGGCGCCGTCGATCAGCGGCCAGGTGTTGTAGGTGAAGCCGGCATCAAGACCCGCAACGAGACCGCCGAGGAAGATCTGCACGAAGACCAGCACGACCAGAAACGTCGCCATGCCTTTCAGCGGGGCCGTCGCGGCGGGTGCGTCGCCATCGGACGGCGCCAGCCCGCGCCGTATCCAGACCGCAGCGGCGAGGATCAGGCAGGCGATAACAAGATGCGTCGCAAGGCGGTACTGGCTGACATCGACGCGGTTGACGAGGCCGCTGGCCACCATCCACCAGCCGACGCCGCCTTGCAGTCCGCCCAGCACGAAAAGGCCAACCAGCGGCGGCACGAGCTTGCGCTCGATCCGGCCCGTGAACCAGAAAAACAGCAGCGGCAGGAAGAACACGACGCCGATGAGCCGCCCGAGCAGGCGATGACCCCATTCCCACCAGAAGATCGCCTTGAACGCGTCGAGGCTCATGCCCTTGTTGAGCTGCTGGTATTGCGGGATCTGCTGGTATTTCGTGAACTCCTCCTGCCATTCGGAGAGGTTCAGCGGCGGAATGACGCCATGAATCGGCTTCCATTCCGTAATCGACAGGCCGGAATTCGTCAGACGCGTGGCGCCGCCGACCACGATCATCGCGATGATCATCACGATCACTGCGCCGAGCCATGCGCGAATAAGCGCCCTGTCGCGCCGCCGGTCGCGCAGCTTCGCAGGAGCGATCGTTCCAGCAACTTCAACGCTGTCCGTCATCTCGAACCCTCGCCTTTCCCCCGGCAGCAGCGGCTTAGCGCCGGATGCGTGTCGCGACAATCGGCTTCTCGTCGCAGGCCCGCGAATAGCCAAGGGCAATCACCACGGACAAGGCTTGTTGCGAAGGCCCCTGTCAGGCTAGACGATGCCGGTACGGAGCATCGCAGCAACCGAACCTCGACCATGGAGCCGAAATGCCCGAACGCTTGCGCAAGTTCATTGGCATGGTGGTGCTGGTCGTCTTCGTCGTGGTCTACGCCCTCGTCGTGGTGACGATCCCGATCCAGAATATTCCCGGCGCGCTGATGTGGCTTGCTTATGCCGTCGCCGGCCTGATCTGGGTGCTGCCCGCCGGGCTGATCATTGCGTGGATGCAGAAGCCAAGGGCGCCGCGGACGTGATGCCGCGCAGGCGTTTCATGCCCCGTTCGAGGGCGAATGGGACGCCGGACAGCAACAGGTCGATATAGCGGAGCGCCTGGAAGCCGCCATTGACGGAAATGCGCGGCAGCGCCAGCGGCGATTCGGCGTTACCCCCTTGCAGCACGCCGCGCCGCGTCGTCACCGCTGTCGCGAAGCCAAGCTCCTCGGCGAGCGCGAATTCGCGTGGTCCGGCGGCATCGACCGAGCCGTAGGGATAGGCGAAATGGCGCGCGGCGACGCCCGCCGCCTCGAAAAGCCGAGCCCGGCTTTCCTCCATCTCTCGGCGGGCACGGCCCTGGTCGAGGCGCGACAGCGCGTAGTGGCCGACCGTATGGGCTCCGATCGTCACGAGCGGATCACTGGCGAGCGCGCGCACTTCATCCCAGTCTAGCATAAGGCTGTCACCGAGCGCCTTGGCGTCGATGCCGTGGGCCGCCGCCATCCGCGCGACGGCGCGCCGCTGCTCGTCTTCGTCGCATGTCGTGAGCAGCCGAATGATCGCCTCGAGCGCCGCAGCCTTTTCCCGCACCGATGCGGCCGGCAGATCGAATTCGGCATCGCCAGCGCGGCCGCAGATGCGCGGATTGTGACGGACGATTTCGCCGATGACGTCCCACCATGTGATCGCGGTTCGGTCGACAAGCCCCGTGGCGACATAGACCGTGAAGGGCGCCGCCGCCGCCTTCAGGACCGGATAGGCCTCGGTAAGATTGTTGCGGTATCCGTCATCAAAAGTCAGGACGACAAAGCGCCGGCCGGACGCGGATCCGGCGAGCCGGCGCATCGCTTCATAGAGATCGACGATATCGATGTCGCGCCGCCTGAGATGACGAATGACGGCACCAAGAAAGTCGGGAGTGACGTCGAGATGCGGGTTGGGTTGGAAACGGCCGGGTCTGGCGCTGCGGACATGATGAAACATCAGAATCGCGCCAAGTCCCTCGGTCAACGGGGCGGCGATCTCGTGCGTACGGCTCAAGTAGAGGGCGTTGAGGGCCGTCTTGATTCCGAGCGTCTTCAGTTCGTTCATGATCGGTCGGCGTTTCACGCGCTGTGCATCCACATGGCAAGACTTCACGAATATGTTAACAGCCGGTTGACCAACCCGGACTGTCGCAGCGGCCGTTTTCGTGGAGCTTGGTAAATGGACGGCGCGACGACGGCATTGATGACAGAAAGCTCCCGCGTCGGCGATCCGGCAACACGGCTGGACCAGCTCGCGATCAGCGTCCACGCCCAGGCACGCGACATCGAGGCGGAATGGCGCGCGCTGTTCGAAAGCGCCGGCAGCAACGTCTACCAATCCTTCGAATGGACCGACTGCTGGCTGACCACGGCCGCACCGGCGCTCGGCGTCCGGCCTGCCGTGGTCGCCTTGCGCTGGGAGGGGCAGCTGGTAATGCTCATCCCGCTCGGCATCGAGCGCATCGGTCCGCTGAGGGTCGCTCGCTATCTCGGCGGCGAACACGCGAATATCCGCATGCCGCTCGCCGCAGCTGATTGGCGCTCTCCTATCGATGACGCGGCGACGGATCGATTGCTGGCGCGCGTCGCAGCGGCGCTTGGCGGCGTGGACCTGTTCGATTTCGATGCGTTGCCCGCCGATCAGCCCGAGACAACGCACTTTCTCGCAAGCCACCGCGCAGCACGGCCCGCGCGCTGCAATGTCGGCACGCTGCCGCTCGAAGCGGACTTCGCGGCGCTTCTCGCCGCGCATCGGGGTGCCAAGAAGAGCAAGAAGCATCGCTGGCAGAAAAACGCGCTTGCGCCGGTCGGGGGATATCGTCTGCGCCGAGCCCAAACCGGGGCCGAGGCAGCGGCGATGTTCGATACGTTCCTGGGCGAAAAGGCCGCCTGGTTTCGCCGGATGGGCATCGCTGACAGCTTCGCGGAGCCCGGCATCGCCCCCTTCTTCCGGGCGCTGATCGCGCGGCGCTGGGCCGGCGACGAGAATACCGTCATCGATATCGACGCGATTGAATTCGATGGCGGTCTGCACGCCATTCTCGGCAGTGGCACCGCCATGGGCCGGCAGAGCGGCTATTTTCTGGCCGTTGCCGACGATGAATGGCGACGGATCAGCCCTGGAGAGCTTCTCATCCACGACGTCATCGCAGCTGCCTGCGCCCGCGGCACGCGCCTCATCGATCTTGGTCGCGGCGAGGAGCGCTACAAGGCCTCCTGGCTCGATCGGACGGAAACCCATGTCCGCCTGCTGCGTCCGGTCACGCTGGTCGGCCGTATTGGCGCTCTGGCGCTGCGGGCGCGTGATGCGGCCGAACGGCGCGTGCGCAATGACGAGCGCCTCTGGCGGCTGGTGATGCGGCTGCGCCGAAGCCGGGCCGAGGGCCAGGCTGCGAGCGACAGTTAGGCGGCTTCCGTCTTTGGATCGGGCGCTTCGCCTTCCGGCGCCGTATCGGCGATGAGCAGGAGGATCTCCGCCTTGGTCGCTGCGGCGAAAGCATCATGCGCCGTCAAGGCGCGCGGATCGCCGGCCTGCGATTCAGCCACCAGGACGATGGTCGATGCCGTTGCCGCCAGCGCCTCGGCGAGGCCCCGATCGACGTCGAGAAGAATATGGTCATAGGTCGCGTCGAGCGCGTCGAGGATCTCGGCGAGACGCCCGTCACCGGCGAGCCCTTCCGGCAGCGGTTCGGTGCCGCGGGGAATGATATGGGCACGCGACGAGCGATCACGGAAGATTGCCTGCGCGAAGGAGGCTTCGCCGGCGAAGAGATCGGAGAACCCGGTCAGCCGCTCGCTCTCGGGCGCCATCGCCGCGCCATCGGCGCCATCGGCGTGCAGATCGACCAGCAATACGCGACTGCCACGGCGCGAGAGCTGGCGCGCCAGCGCCACGGCTGCCAGGGGACGTCCCGCCTCGGGCGGCTCGGCCATTGTGACGACAAGCCGATGCGACCCTGTCGCGACAATCCGGTCGACCAGGGCACGGAGCGAATCCTGCAGGTCGGGCGGAAAAACCTGTGGCTGCGCAAAGGATGGCGCGGCCGGCATCATCCGGCGAACGTCGCCGCCATCGGACCAGCGCATCCGCCCGTCCACCGGCAGGCCCGGTTCAGCAGGCTCCGGCGGTTCGACGAACACCCGGCGGAGGGCCCGCCCGCTGATCAGTTCGCGCACCATCACGAATGCCAGCGCCAGCAGCAGCAGCGCCACGGTCGCCGCGGCGGTGATCGGCAGTTTCCTCGGGAAGGACGGCTCCAGCGGGACGGCAGCGCGCGAGATCACACGAGCATTGGCCGGGAGATAGTCTCCGTCCTGCCGCGATGTCGCCTCGCGATACCGCCGAAGGTAACCTTCGAGCAGGTCTCGTTCGGCCGCAGCCTCGCGCTCGAGCGCACGCAGCTGAACCTCCGAACCATTTGATTGCGCCGTCGCCACCTTGGCGCGGTCGAGATCGGCCGCAATCTCGACTTCCCTCGCCTTGGCCGTGGCGACTTCGCCCTCAAGACTGGAGAGGATCTGGCGCGCGGCCTGCCGCACCTGGCTATCGAGATCGGCGAGTTGGGCATTCAGCTCGCGGATGCGGGGATGCGCCGGCAGCAGAGTCGCCGACAGCTGCGCGACCTGGGCGCGCAGCGCGACCTGCTGTTCGCGAAGACGCTGGACAAGCGAGGATTCGAGAACTTCGGGAATGTCGAAATCGTTGCCGGACGCGAGCGCCTTGCGCACCTGCTCGGCCTTGGCGTCCGCAGAAGCCCGTGCCGCTTCGAGGCGCGCCATCTCCGTGTTGAGATCGGAGAGCTTTTGCTGCGGCAGCGACACATTGTTGTTCTGCCCGCCCATGAAGAGCCCGCTTTCGGCGCGGAAGCTCTCGACCTTGGCCTCGGCCGTCTTCACCCGGGCGCGCAGTGCTTCGATCTGCGAATCGAGCCAACGCGTCGCATCGGCATTCGCAGTTCGCGTCGCCTCGCGCTGCAGGGCGAGATATTCCTCGGCGATCATGTTGGTCACCTTGGCCGCCAGCAGCGGGTCGGATGACGAGAACGAAATATTGATGACGCGCGTCTTGTCGACCGAATAGACCTCAAGCTTCTCGGCAAAGCGCTGCAGCACCCGCTCCTCGCGCACCGAATCGCTCGAAGCCTTGCCGAGACCGATCCGGGCCAGAAGTCCGTTGATGAAGTCGGCTGTCGGCGTCGCATAGAATTCCGGCAGCTTGTCGAGCTGCAGCTGTGCGACCACCGTCATCGCAAGATCACGCGAGTCGATCAGCTGCACCTGGCTGGCGACACCCTCGGCGTCGAGGAGCGCCCGCGATTCCTCTGTATCGCCGCCCGTCTGGGTGATCGACGATTCTCCCTTTTCGATCAGGACCTTGGTCTCGGCGGTGTAGCGCGGCGTCACGAAGGAGAGGCCAATATAGAGCCCGATCGCAAAGATCAGGAACAGCGGCACCAGGATCGGCAAGGCGCGCCCAAGCGCACGCATGAGCGCGCGCATGTCGAGCTCGACATCGTCGATAGGTCCCAAGCGGCCGTCGCTCATCGCGGAATCTTCCCGTTGGCTTTTGGGCGATCATGGGAAAATAGAGTAACCGCCGCGTTAATAACGAACGGCGCATCCTCTCTTCGCTAGTTAATCGCTAACCATGTCGCGGCGATTTTACCGGTAATTAACCACGACCGGGGGAGAGTTCGGCAGTTGCCCCTCAAGCTGGGAACGCCCGCCGATGCGTTTCGTCCTTCTTCTCTTCAGCCTCATTGGCGTGATGCTGCTCGGCGGCTGCGCGAGCAGCTATCCGCCGCCGGATACGACCACCTATTCGGCGCTGATCGCTCCCTATCGCCTCGACAGCGGGGATCGCCTGCGGGTTGTCGTCTTTGGGCAGACCGATCTTTCGAGCACCTATCTCATTGATCAGGCTGGCTATATCTCCATGCCACTGATCGGCGCCGTCGCCGCGCGCGGCCGAACCGCCCAGATGCTGGAAGGCGAGATCGCCGGCAAGTTGAAATCCGGGCGCTTCGTGCGCGATCCCGACGTTTCGGTCGAGGTTGATCGCTACCGGCCCTTCTTCATCATGGGCGAGGTCACCAGCGCCGGGCAGTATCCCTATGTCACCGGCATGACAGTCCAGACGGCCGTTGCCATCGCCGGCGGCTTCACCCCGCGCGCCCAGAAGTCCGATGTCGACGTGACGCGCCAAGTGAATGGCAAAGTCACGACGGTCAGGCTGCTGCCGACCCAGCCGGTCATGCCAGGCGATACGATCAACATTCGCGAGCGTTTCTTCTGACGCCATGTCGGGGGACGCCTCATCGAATCCGGACGGGCGACTGCGCATCGTTCATTGCTTCCGATCGCCGGTCGGCGGGATTTTCCGCCACGTGCGCGATCTGGTCCGCGCGCAGACAGCGGCCGGTCACGAGGTCGGCATCGTTTGCGACGCGGCGACCGGTGGCACGCGGGAAGAGCAGCTTTTCAGCGAGATCGCCCCGGTTCTTGGCCTCGGCCTGCAGCGCATCCCCATGCAGCGGCAGATCACGCCGACCGACATCATCACACTGACACGCCTCTTCCGGCGTATCGGCAAGCTGGATCCCGACGTGATCCATACACATGGCGCCAAGGGCGGCGTGTATGGACGCGCGATCGGCACGTTCTTGCGGGTCTCTGGTAAACGCGTGGCCCGCATCTATTGCCCGCATGGCGGCAGCCTGCACTATGACGCGCGCACCAATGCCGGACGGCTTTTCTTCGGCCTCGAACGGCTCATGGAGCGCATGACAGACGGCTTCGTCTTCGTCAGCCGTTATGAGTCCGACGCCTTCGCGGCGAAGGTCGGGCCGCCGGAAAAGCCGTTCTGTATTGCGCCGAACGGCATCGAGGCGGCGGAATTCGCCCCTCTGCCCGTCGATTCAAGCAGAGCGGATTTCCTTTATATCGGCATGATGCGCGACCTGAAGGGACCCGATCTCTTCATTGATGCGCTTGCGCTCATCCGGGATCGCCGCGGCGTCGCGCCGAGCGCACTGATGGTCGGCGACGGTCCGGACACGGCGCGCTACAAGGCCAAGGCGACGGCCCTTGGTCTTGGTGACATTGTCTTTCATCCAGCAATGCCGGCTCGCCGCGCCTTTGCCATGGCCGAACGTATCGTCGTGCCCTCGCGTGCCGAATCGATGCCCTATATCGTGCTCGAAGGCATCGCTGCAGGGCTGCCCATGGTCGCAACCAAGGTCGGCGGCATACCAGAGATCTTCGGCCCTCTTGCGCCGAGTCTCGTTCCGCCTGGCGCGCCGCATCTGCTCGCCGGCGCCATGGAAGCGCAGCTCGATGATCCGGCCGGAGCACGGGCCGACGCTGTAGCCTTGCAGTCATCGATCCGCGATCGCTTCTCGATCGAAACCATGGCGCGGTCGGTTGAAGCTCTCTACGCAAAGGCGCTCGAGCGAACCTGACACGCGGCGTTCCGGACCTTGCCATTTTCGATGCTGCGAACGGCGCGCATTGCCCGACCGTCGGCGCAAAAGCATTTGTTAGCCTCGGCCTGCTAACTCTCGGCCATCGCATCCGGCCACCAGTGTTCGCGTAAAATGGCTGCAGATACAGAAGGTCGCTTCGACGAGCCCGGCCGCCCGGCTCTGGGCGAGGAGGCGCTTGCCGTTGCCAGCGCCCTCTCGAAGCGTTCGCTCGCGCCTGCGATCCTGGCGAACGCTGTCCAGGCGTTCGAATTCAGCGCGCTCCTGATCATCGGAGCGGTCTTGCGCCATCTCGTCGGCTCTGGCCTCAACACAGCCGGATGGCTCGGCTGGACGGCGATCGTGCTGGCGCCGCTGCTCACCGTCATGGCCGCTCATTCGGGTGGCTCCTATCTCATCGCGGCGCTGCGCGACGGCGTCGGCGCACTCGGCCGCCTGCTGGCGGTCTGGACCGGCGTGATCCTGCTCCTCGCAGCCATGGCGTTCCTGCTCGATCTCGGCAGCAGCGGCGCGCCGCGCTGGCTGCTGCTGTTCTACGTTTCCGGATTGGCCTTGCTGCTTGCCGAGCGCTCGATCCTCGCGCATCTCGTCGCCCGTTGGATGCGTCAGGGACGGTTCGATCGCCGGGCCGTCATCGTTGGTGGCGGCGACGAGGCCGAGGCGCTGATTGCGACACTTGCCGACGAATCGCCCGATATTCGCGTCTGTGGCGTGTTCGACGACCGGGGCTCCCCGCGCTCACCCGAACGCAGCGAGGGTCCGCCGAAGCTCGGTACCGTCGCAGAACTGGTCACTTTCGCTCGCATTGCAGAGATCGATCTCTTGATCGTCTCGCTGCCGCAGAGCGCCGAAGGTCGGTTGCTCGAAGTCCTCCGCGCGCTTTGGGTGTTGCCGGTCGATATCCGCCTCTCGGCACTCGGCGCACGCCTACGTTTTCGCCCACGCGCCTATTCCTTCATTGGCTCGATCCCGTTTCTCGATCTCGCCGACCGCCCGATCAGCGGCTGGAGCGCCGTGGCGAAGCGAAGCTTCGACCTTGCCGTCGCCGTCGTCGCGCTCATCCTGCTTTCGCCGCTGATGCTCGCCACAGCGCTCGCCGTTCGGCTCGACAGCCCTGGACCGATCCTCTTCCGGCAGAAGCGCTATGGCTTCAACAATGAGGTCATCTCTGTCCTCAAGTTCCGCTCGATGTATCATCACCTGAGCGATCCCGCCGCCAAGGTCGCGGTGTCGCGGGGCGATCCACGCGTGACGCGGGTCGGGCGTTTCATCCGCCGCACGTCGATCGACGAACTGCCGCAGTTGTTCAACGTCCTGGCCGGGACACTCTCGATCGTCGGCCCGCGCCCGCATGCCGTGAATGCCCATACGGCGCAGCGGCTCTGGGATGAGGTGGTGGACGGCTATTTCGCGCGTCATCGCGTGAAGCCCGGCATCACCGGATGGGCGCAGATCAATGGATGGCGCGGCGAGATCGACTCGCCGGAGAAGATCCAGCGCCGTGTCGAATTTGATCTCGAATATATCGAGCGTTGGTCCGTGCTGTTCGATCTCTACATCGTCGCGATGACGCCGCTCCGCCTGCTCCAAGGGGAGAATGCCTATTGAGCAGCAGGGCCACGACCGCGCTGCCCGCGCCGCAGGGCATTCCGACACGCGTCATCGGCAACGCGGCTATCGCGGTGCTCGTGTTTCTCTCCGGCTTCGTGATGGTCGAACCAGCGCCATCCGACCTGCTGCTCTGCGTCGTGGCGATCATGTGGGCCAGTTGCGGCCTTACCTTCACCCGGTCGATGCTGCCACTGATCGTATTACTCGCACTCTATTGTGCTGGCGGATTACTGTCCTTCACGCAGCTTCAGGCTTTTCAGAAGCCGATTACCTATATGGCAACGACGATATTCCTCGCGATCTCGTCGATCTTCTTCTGCGCGGTCGTTCAAACCGATACCGCGCGGCGCATGCGGGTCATCGAAAAGAGCTACGTCCTCGCTGCGGTGCTCTGCTCGATCGCCGGCATTCTCGGCTATTTCGGCGCCATCCCTCATGCCGATCTCTTTACGCTCTATGAGCGGGCGAAAGGCGCCTTCAAGGATCCGAACGTGTTCGGCCCCTTCGTCGTCCTGCCGCTGGTCGTGCTTGCCCGCGCCATCCTGACACAGCCGATCCATCGCTCTGGCTGGGCAATCCTCGCGTCCGTGATTCTCTTTCTGGGGCTGTTTCTCTCCTTCTCTCGCGCCGCCTGGGGCCTCGCAGTCCTGGCGATGCTGATCATGACGCTGCTGGTGTTCGCCACCGAGCCGCGATCCTCCAAGCGGCTGCGCATGCTGGCCGCGCTGGTCGCCGCAATCATGGCCGTCGCATTTCTGCTCGCCATTGCAATCTCGATTCCGGCCGTGCAGGAACTCGTCGTCCAGCGCGTCAAGCTCGTGCAGGACTATGACGCCTCGCGTCTTGGCCGCTTCGAGCGCCATATCATCGGCTTCTTCCTCATCCAGGAGCACCCGTTCGGGGTGGGACCGTTCCAGTTCGGCCTCTCGCTCGGCGAGGACGAGCACAATATGTGGCTGAAGGGGTTCACTGTTTACGGCTGGCTAGGTGGCTTTTCCTATATCGCCCTCGTCATCTGGACGCTGGTGATCGCTACGCCGCTTGTCGTCCGTAAGCGGCCATGGACGCCTTTTCTCCAATGCGTCTATGCCGTTTACGTCGGGCATCTGATGATCCACAACGTGATCGACAATGATCACTGGCGTCATCTTTTTCTGATCTATGGACTGCTCTGGGGCGCCTATGCCGTCGAGCGATCGCCGGTGCGATATCGCATCCGTCGCGGGACTGATGCGCTCTCATCGTCGCTCGTCAAATCGCCTTCATCGCGACTGGTGTTCGGGCCCGTCGCCCTGCCCCGCGCGCATTAACGGCTCACAGCATCTGTCCAGCGGAAACAATCCCGACATTTTTCGTGAACCATTCGCGCCCTTCGGCATTGGACCCTTAGGTTCCAACCCGAGGAGGCATCGACATGCTCAACGAATTCGACCCCGGCAAATTCGAGCTGGCGGCCGCGGTGCGCGGCGATACCCCGATCGATCCTGCTAGCGTCGCGCCTGAAGAACCGGTCTCGGTCCAGGCCTTGCGCGAGATGCGCGGGCTTGGCGTGGTCGAGTTGGCTGGCCTTGCGGGCATCCTGCCCGACCATCTTCGCGCGATCGAAGCCGGCGTCGAGCCGACCACCCCGGAACGGCAAGCCATCGCCGCCGCCCTCAATGTTCCGGTCGACCGGATCGCCTGACCCGGCCTTTCAAATCCCTCAAACGAAAACCGCCCGGCACATGTGCCGGGCGGTTTTCGTTTGGTCGCATTCACACCATCGCCGTCCTGGCGTCCGGACGTGCCGGCCATGGCGATCGGGCACGCCAAATCGTCGAAGCATTGGCACGACCGTTTTCAACGGTCGCCGAATGAGTCGGTCGGCCCTGCTAACAGCCAGCGCAAAAAATGGCCCGGCTTGCGCCGGGCCATTCTTCAAACAACTGACGTGTCAGATGATCAGAACTTGTAGTTCAGACCGACCTTGACGACGTTCGAGGTGTTCTTCAGCTCGATCGTGCCGATGGCGTTGCTGATGTCGTAAGCAGCAGAGCCGAGATCGAAGTAATCATACTCGGCGAAGCCGGTGATGTTCTTCGTGAAGGCCTTCTCGAGACCAGCGCCGACGGTCCAGCCGGTCGCCCACTTCGAGCCCGAATAGACCAGCGAGTCGATGTTGGCCTTCGTCTCGCCGTAAGCGAAACCGCCCTTGACGTAGGGGAGCCAGGTGTCGATCGCGTAGCCAGCACGGACGGTGGTCGAACCGAGCCAGTTCAGCTCTGCGTTGATGCCGACGATGCCCGGGATCACGTCCTGGCCCGTCTTCAGGTTCGTGTAGGCCAGATCGGTCTGAACGCCGAGGACGATCTGATTGATCTGGTAGTTATAGCCGGCCTGGACACCGCCGAGGGCGCTGCTCGAATTACCGAACGCGTCGCTCCAGATATTGGTGCTGAAGTCGCCCCAGGCGCCGCCGCCATGGACACCGACATAGAAGCCGGACCAATCAAAAGCTGCGGGAGCAACCACGGCGGCGATCGGAGCGGGCTCCATGGTCAGGTCGGCGGCGGAGGCTGCGGCGGTCAGCGCCAGCACACCCACACCTGCAAGAAGAACACGCTTCATTTGAAATCTCCAATCTTTACACATTGGGCCTATCAACCCCCCGTGCGAATTGCGGCCTCGGACTGAAACATACGCGCATCGCAGCGGCCTTCAAGAGCGATGTGAGATGGTTAGCGCTTCGGTCTGACAGTGTTGCTAAAGTGCTTCACAGTGACCACAAGTATAGCTAACAAACAACTAAGACCGGACTGGCGGCAGCCAATCCGATCTGGGCGACTTCTGGGCCTGAAAACGGGCAAAATTGAGATAGGTTCCAGACGGCCGCCTTACGCGCGGTCGGAACGCAGACCTACGCCAAGGGAATTAGGGCGCCGCACCCTTCCATTCAAGGGTCGGCGCGCTCGCACCTTAAAGAAAAAGGCCGCAATCCTGCGTTTTTACGCATCATGGACGCCGCCGCGTGGCATTTCGACAACAGCGTGACCAATCCCGCTTCACGCGGCCGTGAGCACGTGTCACCGCGTTTCCGGCGTCCAGGCGCGTCTCGTCGTTCCTGCGAGAGAGCGTGAGCGCGGCGCCTGCGACGCCGAAAGAATCCGGCTGACGTCCCAAACCCACCCGGCGCGGTAGCCGGACCCGGCACTTGATGCATACCAAGCCGGCCACCGCGGCTTAGGAATTAGTTAGGACATTCACATCCGCCCGACCGTTATGCTTGAAGCGGGCCGGGAAGACTCGGGCGCGGTCGATCCACACGGGCCCGGCCTGTATCCCTAGTCCCCAAATCGAGGCGAGCCATGGTGCTGGGCGATCTGCCAGCCGCCATCCCGTCGGACCAACATCCATGTCATGCGATAAGGCATCGGATCTTCGCCATTGGCAAAGTCGACATGTCCAGCGGTCGCGACGACATCGGGCGCCAGCTGCAGGACCGTCGGCATCGGATAGCGCATGACGCGTACGCCCGGCGGCCGCCCGGCGAAATAGCCCCGAACGGCGGGGCGTCCGGCATGCAGCACATCGACGGAGCCAAACAGGAGGGCGTCATCTGTATAGAGCGCCATATGCGCGTCGAGATCGCGGCTGTTGAAAGCGGCGACCCACTGTTCCACGAAATCCTCGACCGTCGATGTCTCACTCATAGCATCCTCCCATTCCTTATTCGCAAAGCGTCTGCCGACACGCACGAAGAATCAACAGCGCTGTCGGCGCAGGACAATCCCGGTGCCATCGATGGGCATTTGCTTCGCTTGAAAAGAATGGTCGGAGTGGCCGGATTTGAACCGACGACCCCCTGTCCCCCAGACAGGTGCGCTACCAGGCTGCGCTACACTCCGATGTCGCGGCTGCCCGATGCTGGGCCGGACGGCGGGGCCTTGGCCCGCCGCGAGCGACGCGCCGCTGTTAGCACGACTTTCAGCGCCTTGTCACCGGCTATTGCGCGCGATCCACGTCTTCAGCGTGCCTGATCGAGAATACGCTTGCATTCGAGCAGTTCGACGAGCGCTGCCTGAAGCCTGTCCATGTCGTCGTCGGAGAGATGGGCGAGGCCGGTCGCGCGGCCGGAAGGCGGACGGTCGTCGTCCTCCGTCGGCGGCGCAAAGGCGCGGATCGCTGGACCTTCGAACGGCTGGGCGCGCGCCTGCGCCGGACTATGATAGGACGACGGCGGGGCTGGCTGCACGGCCTGCGGCGGCAGATAGACTTCCGCCTCATCGGGCTCCTCCGGCGGCGCCGCAGGAATCCGCGATTGCGGCATGGCTGCGAAATCGGGCTCCGCCGATCGCTCAGGCACGGCATGCGCCTCGGCGCGGCCGAATGGCGCGGCCCGGTCCGTCAGAACAGGCTCGCGCCGTTCGCCGAACTGCGGCTCGCGGCGCTGGTCGCGCCCTGTTCGTCCGCCGGGCGCGGACGCGCGCACCGCGTCACTCTCGTCAACAAGGATACCAACTGGCACCTCGTTGTCGAATTCAGGTTCGAAGCGGTGATCCGGCGGCGCGGGATCGAGTTCGCCACCCTGCCCGGCTACGATGACCTGGCGCGCGCCCTGTTCCTTGAGGATGCGCTGCACGCCCTTGATCGTATAGCCCTCGCCATAGAGAAGCTTGCGGATGCCGCGCAGCAGGTCGACATCGTCGGGCCGGTAATAGCGGCGCCCGCCGCCCCGCTTCATCGGACGGATCTGCGAGAAGCGCGTTTCCCAGAAGCGCAGCACATGCTGTGGCAGGTCGAGTTCCTCGGCCACCTCGCTGATCGTCCGGAATGCATCGGGACCCTTGGACAAGGCCTGACCCTCGGACATTCAGTTGCACAGCCGGCGCGACGGGACGTCGTCGCCGGGTCGTCAGCTCACGCTTCGTCGTCCGGCGCGTGACCGTTCGGCAGAAGCGTACCATTGATGCGCTGCTTCAGCACATTGCTCGGCTTGAAAACCATCACGCGGCGAGGAGAAATCGGAACTTCCTCGCCGGTCTTCGGATTGCGGCCGACCCGCTCGCTCTTCGATCGAACGATAAACGAGCCGAACGATGACAGCTTGACCGATTCGCCGCGGACGATGCACGCGCTGATCTCGTCCAGAACCAGTTCAACCAGTTCTGCCGACTCGGTTCGCGAAAGCCCGACCTTCTGGTAGACGACTTCGCAAAGATCGGCGCGCGTAACCGTCTTGCCTGCCATGGTCCTGTTTTCCAACCTCTCCCCCGGGCATTCGAGAACCGTGTCTCGAAGCTGGAAGCCTATTGCGGGACCGGGGGCTGGTCAACGACCTTCATGGTAACGCGCGGGGAAACAAGACGATTTTCAGTACGACCCATTACCAGCGCACAAGTGCCGAGCCCCAGGTGAAGCCACCGCCCATCGCCTCGAGCAGCACGAGATCGCCCCGCTTGATCCGCCCGTCCTCTCGCGCCACCGAAAGCGCCAGCGGGATCGAGGCCGCCGAGGTGTTGCCGTGGTCGGCGACGGTGCGCACAACCTTCTCGCTGGCGATGCCGAGCTTTTTGGCGCTGCCGTCGATGATGCGGATATTGGCCTGATGCGGCACGAACCAGTCGACGTCCTCGGCGCCATATCCCGTGGCGCTAAAGGCGTCCTCGATCACATCGGTGATCATGCCAACGGCATATTTGAACACTTCCCGGCCTTCCATGCGAACATGGCCGACCGTGCCGGTCGAAGATGGTCCGCCGTCGACATAGAGCTTCTCGCGGTGGCGACCGTCCGAGCGCAGATGCGTCGTGAGCACACCGCGATCTTCGCGCGTGCCGTCCTGTACCGAAGCCCCGAGGACAACAGCGCCGGCGCCGTCGCCAAACAGCACGCAGGTCGTGCGGTCGGTCCAGTCGAGAATTCGCGAGAAGGTCTCGGCGCCGATCACCAGCACATGCTTGGCCTGGCTGGCGCGGATGTAGGCGTCCGCGGTCGAGAGCGCATAGACAAAGCCCGAGCAGACGGCCTGCAGGTCAAAGGCCGCCCCGTGCTCCATGCCGAGCTTTCTCTGAACCGTGACCGCGGTCGAGGGAAAGGTGTCGTCCGGCGTGGAGGTCGCGACGATGATCATGTCGATCGAGCCGATCGAAAGACCGGCATCGGCCAGCGCGGCGACGGCCGCCGCCGTACCGAGATCGGAGGTCAGCTCGCCCTTCGCCGCGATATGCCGTGAGCGAATGCCGGTCCTTTGAACGATCCACTCGTCCGAGGTCTCGACCATTGTCGAGAGTTCGGCATTGGAGAGTGCGCGCTCGGGAAGATAGCTGCCGCAGCCGAGCACGACCGAACGGATGAAACTCACTTGGCTTCCTCGATGACAACATCGGCGATGTCGCGCGCGAAGCCCGCACGGTGATAATCGCCAAGGTCCTGGTTGATTTTTGTCAGCAGGCCATTCTTGGCCATGCTGTAGCCGACCTCGATCGCGTTGGCGTAGCCGACTCCGTCGGTGCCGCCATGGCTCTTGATGACGATGCCGTTGAGGCCGAGCAGAACCGCGCCGTTGGAAGCGCGCGGATCAAGCTTCTGGCGCAGTTCGCGAAAGGCGCCGCGCGCGAAGAAATAGCCGATGCGTCCCATCAGCGTGCGGCTCATCGCATCGCGAAGATGAGAGGCAATCTGCCGAGCCGTGCCTTCGGCCGTCTTCAGCGCGATATTGCCGGCGAAGGCTTCGGTCACGACCACATCGACGGTGCCGCGCCCGATGTCATCGCCTTCGACGAAGCCGATATAATTGAGATGATCGAGATTGGCTTCCTTGAGGATCTGTCCGGCGACGCGAACCTCCTCGAGCCCCTTCATCTCCTCGACGCCGATATTGAGCAGTCCGACGGTGGGGCGCTCGACATCGAGCAGGGCACGCGCCATGGCACCGCCCATCATGGCGAAATCGATCAGTTGCTGGGCATCGGCATTGATGGTGGCGCCGACATCAAGCACGACGCTCTCGCCGCGCAGCGTCGGCCAGAGCGCTGCCAGCGCCGGGCGCTCGATCCCGGCCATGGTGCGCAGGCAGAATTTAGACATCGCCATCAACGCGCCGGTATTGCCGGCCGAAAGAGCGACATCCGCCTCCCCCTTCTTCACGGCCTCAAGTGCGCGCCACATGCTGGATTTCCAGCGGCCTTTGCGCAGCGCCTGGCTCGGCTTGTCGTCCATCTGGACGGTGATCTCGCAATGCGTGAAGGTCGAGACCGCCTTGACGCGCGGATAGGCATCGAGAAGCGGCCGTACGACCGGCTCCTCGCCGAACAGCTGAAATTCGAGATCGGGACGGCGCACCAGCGCGATATCGGCGCCGGCAAGCACGATCGACGGCCCGTTATCGCCGCCCATGGCGTCGATCGCTATTTTCACCATGGCAGTCTTTCAGAGCCTCGAAGCAGTCGCGAAAGGGTCGGCGGATGCGCGCGGACGGCGCTGGAAAATACCCGTTTCGGGAGGAGAGACAACCCCGTCGGTCCGAGCGTCGCAGGCAAACCTATTCCCGCTTCAGCTGCGAGAGGGCCGCGAAAGGCGAAGTTGAGCCATCCACATCTTCGGCGAGCGCCTTCGCGAGGTCGGCGCCGGCGGCGCGCGGATAGGGATCGAGCGCCAGCGCGAGCTGCTCCGTCACGATAGCGCCGAGGTCGAGCGTATTGCCGGTCAGCGGATCGGGCGGGTCCTCGGCATCGACATCGACGATCACTTCGGCCTCGGCGACCGTCTTCGGATCAGCCGCTTGGGCTTCGGGCGGCAGGAAAGTCAGCGAAAAGCGCTGGTCGATCTGTTCCGGAACCGGGTCCAGCGTCACGACGCAGGCCTGCACGGCCTCCGCGATCAGGCGCCCATCAAGTTCGAGGCCGACCCGGTTCCACGGCCTGATCTTGATCTCGGCCTCGAGCCTCGAAAGCCCGAGAATGCCAAAGGCGGTGCTGATCGCCGCACACTCGTCAGCATTGGCGGTGATCCGCTCGGTGCGACCTGATTCGTTGATGCGGCGAACATCTACGAGACGACTGAAGGGTATCGGGTCCATCACGCAGCCTCCGGCGAGGAGAGTTCGGGAAAGGCGATTCGCCCGGCTAGGATCGCATCGACGGGCTGAGCCGCCGCCGATCGTGCCGCGGCCTCGACATAGGCAGCAAGCTGTGAGGCCGCGCCCTCCCCGCCGCCATCGGGGAAGACATTGCGCGCCAGCGCATCGCGAAGCGCAGCGGTGTCGCCAGCCGTCAGCGCCGAATCATAGGCGCCGACGCGGCCATAGAAAGCCTCGGCCATCTTCTTCAGCTTCTTGGGCACGCCCATGTCGGTGACGCCCATTTCGCGCAGGTTGCGGTCCATGTCCTTCAGGAAGATGTCGAAAACGTCCTGGCCAATGCGGCGATGGTCCGTATCCTCGGTCTTCAGGCGGTAAAACAGCAGGAACCCATGCAGGACGATCATGTCGAACCGACCGTCCAGCGTGTCCGGCACTCCGAATTCGGCATAGAAGGCCGGTTGGCGCGCCTGCGCCACGATGGTGCCGTAAAGGGAATATGCTATGGCTTCGTTGCGGCGCCGTCGCGCGAACAGTCGTGGAAACACCGGTTCGTTCTCCGAAAGGCTGGCCGGCCGCAGCCGGATTGCTTCCGATCCACCGAAAATGGGTCTCTCGGGCGCTGCCGCAAGCGGGCCTCGCGATTGGCGAGGCCGATTGTCACGAGCCCTAGCGCAGGCTAGGGAGATTGCCAACCCGTTCGATGGGCTGGCGAAGACCGGAAACGGTCGCCGGTCCGCGCGCGGATCGGACATGCGAATGGTGCCAGGAGAGCAGAATGCGGTTTGGCGTTTCTGACCAGCGGTTTGACATGGCCCGCGTGGGCCGGGTCGGAGTCGTGCTGCTTGCCGTCGGCATGGCGGCCGGGCTTGCCGGTTGCAAGACCAATGTCGCCGGTGGCCTGAACGAGACCTATCATTCGGGTTTCGTCCCGCCGCCCAATGCCCTCGAGCAGATCCCGGTCGGCGCCAGTCAGGACCAGGTCCGCATCGTTCTCGGCACACCGTCGACGACGGCGGAGTTCGGCGGCGATGTCTGGTACTACATCTCGCAGACCCGCGTGCGCCGTGTGGCCTTCCAGAATCAGAAGATCGTCGATCAGCGCGTGCTCGCCATCTATTTCGACAAGGACCGCAACATCGAGCGCGTCGCCGATTACGGCCTGAAGGACGGCAAGGTGTTCGAATTCATCACCCAGACCACGCCGACCGGCGGCAAGGACCAGGCCTTCCTCGAGCAGGTCTTGACCGGCGCCCTCGGCGTCGGCGCCAACAATCCGTTCGGCGGATAATAGTCCGCGGCCCGAAACAGAAAGCCCTCGGCGAGCATCGCCGAGGGCTTTTTTGTGTCTGCCGATTGCTGCGATCACGAGCGCAGCGGCGCGGACAGCCCTCAGGCGGGAGATCCGGGACCTTGCGGCCCCGGTATCCCGTCAGTGATGCGCGAGGACCGCCAGGAGCAGCAGCGCGACGATGTTGGTGATCTTGATCGCCGGATTGACCGCGGGTCCCGCCGTGTCCTTGTAGGGATCGCCGACAGTGTCGCCGGTTACCGAGGCCTTGTGCGCGTCGGAACCCTTGTAGTGCGTCTGGCCATTGGCGTCGGTGAAGCCATCCTCGAACGACTTCTTGGCATTGTCCCAGGCGCCGCCACCTGACGTCATGGAGATCGCGACGAAAAGGCCGGTGACGATGACGCCGAGCAGCATGGCGCCGACGGCCGAGAACGCCTCGCTCTTGCCCGCGATCCAGTAGATCGCGAAATAGACGACGATGGGCGCGAGCACCGGCAGCAGCGACGGCACGACCATCTCGCGAATTGCGGCCTTGGTCAGGATGTCGACCGCCTTGCCGTAATCCGGCTTGTCGGTCCCGGCCATGATGCCCGGCTTTTCGCGGAACTGCCGCCGGACTTCCTCGACGATCGCGCCGGCAGCCCGGCCGACGGCCGTCATGGTGATGCCGCCGAAGATGTAGGGGATGAGGCCGCCGAGCAGCAGGCCAACCACCACATAGGGGTTGGACAGCGTGAAGTCGGGAATGACGCCCTTGAAGTACTGGAACGCCGTCGCTCCCTCCTTGTTGGCCTCCGCGATGAAGTAGGTCAGGTCGTAATTGTAGGCCGCAAACAGCACCAGCGCGCCAAGGCCGGCCGAGCCGATCGCATAGCCCTTAGTGACCGCCTTGGTGGTGTTGCCGACAGCATCGAGTGCATCGGTCGACTTGCGCACTTCCTTCGGCAGGCCCGCCATTTCGGCGATGCCGCCGGCATTGTCGGTCACCGGGCCAAAGGCATCGAGCGCAACCACCATGCCGGCAAGGCCCAGCATGGTCGAGACGGCGATCGCCGTGCCGAACAGGCCGGCCAGCGAATAGGTGACGATGATGCCGACGACGATGATCAGCGTCGGAACCGCGGTCGCCTCCAGCGAGACGGCAAGGCCCTGGATGACATTGGTGCCGTGACCCGTCACGGAAGCCTGGCTGATCGAGCGCACCGGCCGATACCCGATGCCGGTATAATATTCGGTGATCCAGACGATGCCGCCGGTGACGGCGAGACCGGCGAGACCGCAGAAAAACAGGTTGAGCCCGGTGATGCTGGCTCCGCCTACCGTGCCGATCTCGCTCCAGCCGATGAACAACTGGGTTGCGATCGCGAGGCCGACGATCGACAGCAGCGCGGAGGCGATGAAGCCCTTGTAGAGCGCGCCCATGATCGACTGGCTGGCGCCAAGCTTGACGAAGAATGTGCCGGCGATCGAGGTCAGGATGCAGACGGCGCCGATGCCGAGCGGGAAGAGGATGATTGAGGGTAGCATCGGCGAAGCGGCGAAGAAGATCGACGCGAGCACCATGGTGGCGACCAGCGTCACCGCATAGGTCTCGAAAAGATCGGCCGCCATGCCGGCGCAGTCGCCGACATTGTCGCCGACATTGTCGGCGATCGTGGCCGGGTTGCGCGGATCGTCCTCTGGAATGCCGGCTTCCACCTTGCCGACCAGATCGCCACCGACATCGGCGCCCTTGGTGAAGATGCCACCGCCGAGGCGGGCGAAGATCGAGATCAGCGAGGCGCCGAAGCCGAGAGCGACCATCGCATCGATGACGATGCGGTCGTTTGGCTGATAGCCGACAAAGCTGGTCAGCACGAGATAGTAGACGGCGACGCCGAGCAGGGCGAGCCCCGCGACCAGCATGCCGGTGATGGCGCCTGACTTGAACGCGATCTCGAGCCCTTCGGCGAGGCTCTTGGTTGCCGCCTGCGCGGTGCGGACATTGGCACGAACCGAAACGTTCATGCCGATGAAGCCCGTGATGCCCGAGAGAATCGCGCCGATCGCGAAACCGATCGCGACCGTGAGCGACAAGAGCCACGCGACGACGATGAAGATGACGACGCCGACAATTGCGATGGTGAGATATTGCCGCCTGAGATAGGCGCTCGCGCCCTCGCGGATCGCAGCGGCGATCTCCTGCATCCGGGCCGAGCCGGCGTCGGCGGCGAGCACAGACTGCGTCGCCCAGGCGCCATAGGCGAGAGCCACCAGCGCGCATAGAATGATCAGATAAATCACGTCCTCATTCCTCCCTGCCCGGCATCTTCTGCTGGCGCTCGCGCGTCAGGCCGGCCCAAACTGCAAGGGGAAAAAGCACCGTTCCTCCCGGCTCGATCCCCTTGGAATCAGAGTTGAGAACGGGTTTGGGCGGAGGTCAAGGTGCGGGCGATGGGAAAGTCCGGCGCGTCAGCGCGGCAAGCGCCAGCGCGCCGAGCGCGAGGGCCACGACGGGGAAGACGATCCCGTTGATGAAGCCCCAGCCCGGCCCGCCGATCAGCAGCCCGGCCAGCAGCGAAGCGCATGCCGAGACGGCGAAGACGAGGAAGTCGTTCAGTCCCTGGACCCTGCCCTTCTCCTCCGGCCGATAGGTCTCGGTGAGCATCGCGGTGGCGCCGATGAAGCCGAAATTCCAGCCGAGCCCGAGCAGGACGAGTGCACCCCAGAAGTGCCAGACGGTCAGTCCGGCGATCGAGACGATCGCGCAGGCGGAGAGCAGTCCGAGCCCGGCGATGACGATCCTGTCCTTGCCGAAGCGGGTGATCAGCCGCCCCGTGAAGAAGCTCGGCGCAAACATGGCGATGACATGCCACTGGATGCCGAGCGCCGCATCGCTCTGGCTGAGGCCGCAACCGACCATCGCGATCGGCGCCGCCGTCATGACCAATGTCATCATCGCATAGGAGGCGACGCCGCAGAGCACTGCCGCGACGAAGCGCGGCTGCCGCGCGATCTCCGTCAGCGGGCGGCCGCGATCATGCGTGCTGCCGCGCGGATGCGGCGTCACGAGATCGCGAAAGCGGCTGACGGCCAGAACCGCGAGAAATGCGAAGACCGCTATGGCCACGTAGGCGCCAGCGAACGGGATCGGGCTGAACAGATCGCGCGTCGCGATTGCTGCCTGCGGCCCGAGCACGGCGGAGAGGACGCCGCCCCCCATGACCAGCGCCAGCGCCCGCGTGCGGGCCCGCTCGCCGCCAGCGTCGACGGCCGCGAAGCGATATTGCTGGTTGAACGCGGCAGAGATGCCGATGAAGAGGCAGGCGAAGGCGAGCAGCCAGAACATCCCCGCGACGATCGCATAGGCGGCCAGCAACCCGCCGAAAATGGCCGGCACGGCGCCGAGCATCAGGCCGATGCGTCGGCCGATCCGCGCCATCAGGATCGCCGCCGGGATGGTGGCGAGGGCCGATCCGACCGTCAGCGCGGTGACCGGCACGGTGGCGAGCGACTTGTCGGACCCGAGCAGGTAGCTGCCGGCGAGACCGCCAAAGGCGACCGCTATCGGCATCATCGAGCCGCCAAAGGCGGTCGCGGCGGTGAGAACGAACGAATTGCGCCGGACCGCGCTGTCGAGTTCCGCCGGGGCGACGTCAGAAATGGTCATGCGAGGCGCGCTCCAGCCGTATCGCCACGCCATCGCTTCCGACCACGAGGGCCGGTCCGGCTCCCGCCACGATCTCGCCGATCGGCGTCACGGCAATCCCCGCAGCGTCAGCGGCCTGGCGATAAGCCTCGACTTGATCGCGCGGAACGCTGGCGAGGATTTCATAGTCATCGCCGCCGGACAGCACGCTGGCAAGCGCCGACGGCTCGGCCGCGACCAGCGCGCGGGCCCCAGTCGACAGCGGCAGGCGGGTTGCCTCGATTCGAGCGCCGACGCTAGAAGCCTTCAGCATGTGACCGAGATCGCCGACCAGCCCGTCGGAAATGTCGAGCGCGGCAGAGGCATGGCGAAGAACCGCTTCCGCCAGCGCCGTGCGCGGCTGCGGATGCAGATAGCGATCGAGCAGATGAGCCGCCTCCGCGCCTGCCGGAGCGCCATCGATCGTGCCTAGACGGAGACGAAGCCCGAGCGCCGCATCGCCGATCGTTCCGGAGACGAGCAGCACATCGCCCACTCGCGCGCCGGCGCGGCGTATCATCGTTCCGGAAGGAACAACGCCGATGGCCGTGATCGAGAGGGTCAGCCCGCCTGGCGCCTTGACCGTATCGCCGCCGAGCAGCGTGATGCCAAAGGCTTGCTGGTCCGCAGCGAGACCCGCGGCGAAGTCCGCCATCCAGTCCGCCGTCCAGTCGGCGGGCAACGCCAGACCCAGCAGATAGCCGAGGGGCCGCGCGCCTTTGGCGGCGAGATCGGAGAGATTGACGCGCAGCGCCTTGCGCGCGATCGAAGCGGGCGGATCATCGGGAAAGAAATGAATCCCGGCCGCGACCATGTCCTTTGTCAGGACGAGATCGGCGCCGGGCGGTGGCGTGAAAGCCGCCGCATCGTCGGTCAGATTGAGCGCGGCCGGATCATCGGCGAGCGGGCGAAGATAGCGGGCGATCAGGTCGAACTCGCCCGGCCGCGCCTTATCCTCAGCCATTCCTCTGGCCTTGGCGGTCGGGCCCCTCGCCGGGAAACTCGTCGGGTCTCAAACGGCGGGCGGCCGTGTCGAGAACGGCATTGACCAGCCTGATCTCGTCGCCGATTCCGAAAAACGCGCGCGCGACATCGACATATTCCGTGATGACGACGCGCGCCGGCACGTCGCGCCGACCGACCAGTTCATAGGTGCCGCAGCGCAGGATCGCCCGCAGCGTCACGTCGATGCGGCTGAGCGGCCAGTCGGCGGAAAGCGACGTATGGATGGCGGGATCGAGATTGCGCTGCTCGCGCACCACCCCGGCCATGATGTCGCGGAAGAACGCCGCGTCGGCGTCGCGATACTGGTCGCCGTCGACTTCCTTGCCGAGACGGAAATTCTCGAACTCGGCCACGACTTCGGTCAGCGTCGCGCCGCCGACATCCATCTGATAGAGCGCCTGGACCGCGGCGAGACGGGCGACGCCCCGCTGGTTGGCGGGGCGGACGGTCCGCTCCGCCGGCGCCTTGTCGGTCGGCGTCATGTCAAAGACCAAACTTGCGCCTGAGCGCAATCATCGCCAGCGCCGCCTCGGCCGCAGCGCCGCCCTTGTTCTTCTCGGCGACGCGCGCGCGGGCATAGGCCTGTGCGTCGTTCTCGACGGTGAGGATGCCGTTGCCGATGGCCAGCGCCTCGATCACCGCCATGTCCATGATGGCGCGCGCCGATTCGTTGGCCACGATGTCATAGTGGGACGTCTCGCCACGAATGACGCAGCCGAGCACGACGAAACCGTCATAATCCCTCTCGCCATCTTCCATGGACGCGAGCGCCATCGACAGCGCAGCCGGAATTTCCAGCACGCCCGGCACCGAGACCCGGTCGAATGTCGCGCCGGCGCTCTCGATCGCCTGCTTGGCGCCGGAGAAGAGCTCGTCCGAAATATCTTCGTAAAAACGGGCATCGATAACGAGAAGGTGCGGCGACGCTTCGCTCATGAGGGATCTTTCTGGCTCTGAATGGTCGGCAGGTGAACCATGCGCGCCCCCAGGCTGTAAAGCAAAAATCAGGGCCGAAGGCGGGATGACGCAGGCTCGATGGGCATCGGGCCACTCTCTCTCGAAGCGGGGTGGCCGGCGACGCCCATGACGGACGTGCTTGACCGCCCGCGCGCTTCTATCAATCCTCTCCGGCATCGAAACCTGCTGCGGCGGCCACCGCCCAGAACCGGAGCCCCTCCATGCATACGATTGACATTGACGATGCCCTCGAGCTGGTGCGCGATTGGCGCGGCGTCGATCATGTCTTTTCGGACATCGACCCCGCCCGCACGGCTCATCTCGTCATCGACATGCAGAACGCGTTTCTCGAGGAGGGCATGGAACTCGAGGTTCCGCAATCGCGCGAGACAGTCGACAACATCAATCGCATTTCGGCTGCCCTCAGCGCGGCCGGCGGGGTCAATATCTTCACCCGCATGGTGATGGACGAGGATTTCGAGCAGAACTGGACGATCTGGCTGCGCTATTTCTGCGGCGACCGGCGTTCCGCCAATGTGAAGGCGATCCTGCGCCCGGGCACGCATGGTCAGGCGCTCTATCCCGCCATCGCGGTCGGCGCCTCCGATATCGTTATCGAGAAGAACCGCTATTCCTGCTTCTTCCCGGGCGCCTCTCCGCTGCAGTCGATACTCCGCGAACGCGGCATCGACACGCTGATCATCTCAGGCACCGTCACGAATTGCTGCTGCGAGGCGACAGCGCGCGATGCCATGCAGCTGAACTACAAGGTGATCTTCGTCTCGGACGCCACCTCGGCGCTGAACGACGCCGATCACAATGCAGCGCTCAAGAACATGGTGACGATCTTCGCCGACGTCATGGATACCGACACTGTCATCGGCTTCATCGAGCAGCCGGTGCCGGTCACGCTCTAGGCTTGGCGCATTCGTGATCGACGGCCGTCAGGCCGCTTCCGTCAACCGGGCGACATAGCGTGCCATCTGGTCGATCTCGAGATGGATGCGGTCGCCGACCTTCCGGGAACCCCAGGTGGTGACGTCCTCGTGCAGGGTGTGCGGGATCAGCAGCACGGAGAAACGATCGCCCTCGACCCAATTCACGGTCAGCGACGTGCCATCGAGCGCGACCGATCCCTTGGTGGCGATGAAGCGGGCATAGGCATGCGGCACCTCGAACACGAACCGCGTCGTCTCGCCGAGATCCTCGCGGCTGACGATCGTGGCGAGCCCGTCGACATGGCCGGACACCATATGGCCGCCGAGCTCATCGCCGAGACGCAGCGAGCGTTCGAGATTGATGCGCGTGCCCTCGCCCCAATGCGCGACTTCGGTGAGTGCCAGCGTCTCAGGCGCGGCCTCGACGTCGAACAGCGTGCCGCCCTCGACTTTCGGATCGAGCGATATGACCGTCAGGCAAACGCCTGAACAGGCAATCGAGGCGCCGATCGCGATCGTCGCCGGGTCATAGGCGCTGTCGATCGTGATGCGGTTGACGTCGTTGCGGCGCTCGATCGCGGTCACGGTGCCGACATCGGTGATGATCCCGGTGAACATCGTCAGTTGGTCCTTTCGTAGCGGATCATGCGGTCCTCGCCGAGCCGCGCGTCCTCGATGATTCGGTAGCGCGGGCTGCGCTCGATGGCCGACATGGCGCCGCCGGCCAATGCTCTGACACCATCAAGCCCGATCACGACCGGCGCGCGGAACAGCACGACTTCGTCCGCGAGGCCGTTCGAAACCAGCGTGGCGGCAACGCGCGCGCCGCCCTCGACCAGGAGCCGCGTTATGCCCCTCTCGGCGAGCAGTTTCAGCACGGCATGGATGTCGAGCCCGCCGGAGCCGCCGCCCACTGGCAGCACGCTCACGCCGGCCGATGCGAGTGCTGCCGTGGCACCGGCATCCGCCTCGGGACCGACCAGCAGCCACAGCGGTGTCTCGCTGGCGCTCTTCACAAGGGCCGAGGCCGTGCCGAGCCGCGCGTCGCGGTCAAGCACGATGCGGATGGGAGAGAGCGCGCGGAGACCGGCAGCGCGCACGACGAGGCTCGGATCGTTGACGAGTGCCGTCTCGATGCCGATCAGCGAGGCGTCGGCCTCGATGCGCATCATCTGCAATCGCTGGAAGGCTTCGGGACCCGAGACGAGCATGCGCTCGCCGGTCTTGCGGCCGATCATACCATCGGCCGAGACCGCGAGCTTCAGCGTCACATGCGGCCGGCCGAGCGTCGCGACGCTGACAAAGCCCGCATGCTGCCGGCGCGCCTCCTCGCCGAGCACGCCGGCCGTCACGCCGACGCCAGCTTCGCGCAAGCGCGCATAGCCCGACCGGGTTCGGCGGCTGTCAGGATCGTCGAGCGCGCTGACAAGCCGCGCAATGCCAGCGCCAATCAGCGCATCCGTATCGGAATAGCCGTCGCCATGGCGGATGGCAGGCTCGAGCGATGTATAGAAGGTCGCGCCGCGCGCCGCCTCGCCGGCCTCGAGAAGTGCGATCTCCGTCGCATGGCTGACGCCGCCCGGCGAGGTGACCCCGCGGCCGACGACAATCGGTGCCCCATCCTCGAAGCGGACCACCAGCGCGCCGACGGACGGCGCCGGATGCGTCTGGCCCTGGTTGCGGCGCCCATGGCGCAGCGCCGCGGCCATCAGCCTGCGGTCCATCTCCGGATCAGCGATCATCCCCTGCGCCACGCTGCGGCCTCCGGCGGCGGTGCCTGCCGCTATTTGGGTTGATCCTCGATCGCCTCAAGCGAAGAGAGTTCGCTGAGCACGGCCGAGAAGTCCTTGGCCTCGCGGAAATTGCGATAGACCGAGGCGAAGCGCACATAGGCGACGTCATCGAGGGTTTTGAGGCCCTCCATCACGAGAACGCCGATCTGGTCGGACTGAACCTCGTTCTCGCCGCTCGATTCGAGCTGGCGCACGACGCCATTGACCATCCGCTCGATGCGGTCTGGATCGACCGGACGTTTGCGCAACGCGATCTCGACCGATCGCATCAGCTTGTCACGGTCGAAGGGAACCCGGCGGCCGCTCTTCTTCAGCACCACGAGCTCGCGAAGCTGGATGCGCTCAAACGTCGTGAAGCGACCGCCGCAGACCGTGCAGACACGGCGGCGGCGGATCGAGTTGCTGTCCTCAGACGGCCGCGAATCCTTGACCTGAGTGTCGTCGCTTCCGCAATAGGGACAGCGCATGCCCGCCCCCGATCAGGAGTATATCGGGAAGCGAGCCGTCAGGGCGTGGACGCGCTCCTTGACGGAGGCTTCGACGAGCGGCGCGCTGCCATCTTCCGACTGCGAGACGGCGTCGAGCACTTCGGCGATCATCCGGCCGACTTCCTGGAATTCGGCAACGCCGAAGCCGCGCGTCGTGGCGGCCGGCGTGCCGAGGCGGATGCCGGAGGTCACGAACGGTTTCTCCGGATCATAGGGAATGCCGTTCTTGTTGCAGGTCAGACCCGCGCGGACGAGCGCCTTTTCTGAGACATTGCCGCGGACGCGCTTCGGCCGCAGATCGACCAGCATCAGGTGATTGTCAGTGCCGCCGGAGACGATATCGAACCCGGTCCCCTTCAGCGTTTCCGCAAGCGCACGAGCATTTTCGGCGACGTTCTTCGCGTAGACCTTGAAGTCCGGACGCAGCGCTTCGCCAAAGGCGACCGCCTTCGCGGCGATGACATGCATCAGCGGTCCACCCTGCAGCCCGGGGAACACGGCCGAATTGATCTTCTTGGCCATCGCCTCGTCATTGGTGAGGATCAGGCCACCGCGCGGGCCGCGCAGCGACTTGTGCGTCGTCGACGTCACGACATGGGCATGCGGGATTGGCGAAGGATGCACGCCACCAGCGACCAGACCGGCAAAATGCGCCATGTCGACCATGAGATAGGCGCCGACCGAATCGGCGATCTCGCGGAAGCGCTTGAAATCCCAGAAACGCGAATAAGCCGTGCCGCCGGCAATGATCAGCTTCGGCTTCGTCTCTTCGGCGATGCGGGCAATCTCTTCGTAGTCCAGGAGTTGGTCCTCGCGGCGCACACCATACGGCGCCACTTTGAACCATTTGCCCGACATATTGACCGAGGAGCCGTGAGTCAGGTGGCCGCCAGCCGAAAGGTCGAGGCCCATGAAGGTGTCGCCGGGCTGGAGCAGCGCCAGGAACACCGCTTGGTTCATCTGGCTGCCGGAATTCGGCTGCACATTGGCGAACCCGGCGCCGAACAGCTTCTTGGCCCGCTCGATCGCCAGCGTTTCGGCGATATCGACGAACTCGCATCCGCCATAATAGCGCTTACCCGGATAGCCCTCGGCATATTTGTTGGTCATCACCGAGCCCTGCGCTTCAAGCACGGCGCGCGAGACGATGTTTTCCGAGGCGATCAGCTCGATTTCATGCTGCTGCCGACCGAGCTCCCTGGCGATGGCATCCGCAATCTCGGGATCGGATTCCGCAAGGCTGCGGTTGAAGAAATCCGCCGTCGGGCTGGCGGAAAGCGCTTGATCGGTGAGCGACATGGCCGGTGATCCTTCTGGTCGAGCAGGCCGCCGCACGGCGCCGCTCAGCAACGCGGGCGGCGTACCATATCATGCGGTCTCCGCCAAGGCGGAGACCTATCGATAGTGAAATCGGCTGTGTGCCGTCAGCGCTACTGAAGCGCGATCTGGCCGACGCCGTCGCGATTGTAGATATCGTTGCGGAAATAGACCGCGCCGTCCGGCGTTGACCAGGCGGTGATGTATTCGAGGAATACCGGGATTTCCGGCTTCAGGTTTACATTCACCTGTTCGCCCGACTTGAAGATCTCGTCGATGCGCGAACGCGGGAAATCGGGGTTGTCGCGCAGCAGCCACGCGATGACCTGCCGGACGTTCTGGACGCGTATGCAGCCCGAGGAATCGAAACGCTCGACATTGCCGAAGATGTCCTTCAGCGGCGTGTCGTGCATGTACACGTCCTCGTCATTGTGGAACGAGATGCGCACCGTGCCGAGTGAATTGAAATCGCCCGGATCCTGACGGAACATGTAGCCTTTCGTGGCCTGATCGGTCGTCCAGTCGATCGATGTCGGCGGAACCTCGGTCCCCGCGGGATCGTAGATGCGGATGTGCTTCTTGGTCAGATAATCCGGCTGCTTCTGCATCAGCGGGATCAGATCCTTGCGGATGATCGAAGCCGGCACGGTCCAGTTCGGATTGAAGCTGATGCGATAGATCTTGGAATTCAGGATCGGCGTCTCGCGATCGATCTTGCCGACCACCGCCGTGTGGCGCGAGACGACCCGGCCGCCATCGACGACCTCGATCGCCGCCGCGGGCACATTGACCATCACATAGCGATCGCCGAGCGAACCCGACATCGCCTTGAGCCGGACGAGATTGGTCTGCAACTGCCCGAGACGGATATTGGCCGGGATGTTCATCATCGCGACGGTCGTGTCGCCGAGAATGCCGTCGGCCGGCAGGCCATGCCGCGCCTGGAAACGGCGCACGGCGGCGTCGACATAGGAATCAAAGGTCGAGGAACTCGGAATGCTTGGGGCGAGATCGCCGGTCACCTGAAGCCGCTGGCGCAGGATCACGACCGTCGGGTCCTGCATGCCGAGGCTGAGCTTCTGCCCGGCCGGAACTTCCGGCCAGCCGCCACGCGCCACGATATCGCTATACTGGGCAATGGCCTGCTCGACCGCCATCGCGGTCGAGGGCGACAGTATCGGCTCGGTGGTCCGCACGGAAGCCGCGCTCGTCGGGCCGGCGTCGAAACCGTCCGATGCCTCGCCGAAACTGCTCTGCAGCATCTGCTGCACCGGATCATCGGAGTTGGCGGCAAACGCAAAGCCCGGCAGCGCCAACGAGCCGAAGGCCGAGGCGGCGACGCCCCCTGCCAGCGCCCGCAACATGCTGCGACGCGACATCATCCGGCTCGCAACCGACGAACCATGAAGAGTGAGTGCCTTGCCAGATCCGCTCATATGTTTGTTCTCGATCGCTGAAACCGGCCCGTCGCATAGCGTTTCGAGGCATAAGCCCTCGTCTGCCGCCGCGACCGCCTGATACCCGGGCCTGAGCCCGCTTTGCTGCACATGCTAACCGGAATGGGCGCCCCACGCGCGCATAACGATGTCGATGTTTGGTTTTCACGCCAGTATGGCGCTTTCATGTCACGGTCCGCCCGGCGGATCCGCCTCACGAAACCATGATCGGCGCAGAGGGTTACCGAGACGTTCATGAATAGAAAAAGACCCCGCCGATCGCGCGGCGGGGTCTTTCCTCAACGGTCCCGGGGTGGGGGACGAACGGTCGAAAGCGGCTTTTGGAGGCGTCGCGGCTCAGAGCCGATAGAGGATCTGGTCGGTCCAGAAGCGCTCCAGGCGATGCAGCGACTTGTTGAGGAGCTGGAAATCGTCGATCGCGATGCCGCCGACCTGCTGGATCGAACGGATGTGGCGCTCGTACAGCGCGCTGACGATGTTGGCGACCTCCTGGCCCATCGGCGTCAGGCTGACGCGAACCGAGCGGCGATCCATCCGCGAGCGCTGGTGATGGATATAGCCCATCTCAACCAGTTTCTTGAGGTTATAGGAGACGTTCGAGCCGAGATAATAGCCGCGCGAGCGAAGTTCTCCGGCCGTCAGTTCGGCGTCGCCGATGTTGAACAGCAGCAGCGCCTGCACGCTGTTCACGTCGGAACGGCCCGAACGGTCGAACTCGTCCTTGATCACGTCCAGGAGCCGGCGATGAAGCCGCTCGACCAGCGTGAGAGCTTCCATGTAAAGCGGCTTTAGTTCTGGCGTAGTCTGCGGCTGATTGTGCGACTCCACTGCCCGCTTCGCATTGATCATCTCGGTGCCTCTCTGTTTCATAGCAGGTATTCTTCCCGCCTCATGAGAAGCAACATTAAACGCGCGATTTGAAAATCACCTTAAACATCACGCTTAACGACGGCTTACCTCGCGAATTGGCATTCGAAGCGAGTTTTATCGTTAAAGACCTACTATCGACCGGCCCGTCCTCGCGTCAAACCCTAGGCAAGCTGCGCCTCGCGCCGCCGCTCCATGAACACCAGCGCGGCGAAGACGGCGAGCGAAACGGCATGGAAGCCGACGATGATCGGATCGAGCCCGAACGTCTCGGCAAAAACGGTGTGGATCGCAATCTCGAAAACGGCCGCATAGACCCAAAGCACATTGCCCCAGGAAACGCGCATCCAAAGGCCGACAGCCGCGACGAGATCGACCACCGCGAGATGGATCGTGACGAACTGCCATTCGGTCGTCATGGACTCGAAGGTCCAGCCGGGCTCGTTGAAGATGCCGGCGATATAGAGCCATTGGCGCAGGCCAAGCAGCATCAGCAGCGCCGCGATGCCGCGGAGATAGATCGTGAGCGCCAGCGACCACGGATTGTCCGGTTCGCTCGGAAGCTGCGTCACCTCGTGGTCGATCATCAGCCTGCCATCCTCATTGTCATGCGCAGCGCCCTGCGATAGCCGGGCGCGGGGCAGACGTCAAAGCAGGGCTTTCTGCTGCGGTGCCGCAGAGGGCTCTGGCGGGTGACAGCGCGCTTGGCTATCATCGCGCCCATGTCGACCACCCCGGCAATGACGATTCTCCGCCCGGACCAAGCATGGTCCGACCCCTTTCACGCGGCAAGCCGGCTGGCGGTTCTCCGCCTTCCAACCGCAAGCGGCCGCTGAGTCCCGGGATCCAACATGCCCTGGGGCGACATTGCCATCATCGCGGTCCTGATCGCGTTCAACGCCTTCTTCGCCATGTCGGAGATCGCCGTCGTTTCATCCCGCCCGGCCCGGCTGCAAGGAATGGCTGCTGACGGCATTCCCGGCGCCGCCGCCGCGCTCAAGCTCTCCGAAGATCCGACCGGCTTCCTGTCTGCCGTGCAGATCGGCATCACGCTGGTGGCGATCCTTTCCGGTGCCTTCGGCGAGGCCGAGCTGGCGGCGCCACTGCGCGTATTCCTCGTCGACACCTTCCCCGAACTCGGCGCGCGCGCCGATACGATCGCCACGGTGACGGTTGTCGTCGGTCTTGCCTATTTCTCGCTGATCTGCGGCGAGCTGGTTCCGAAGCGGCTCAGCCTCACCAATCCCGAGCGGATCGCCTGTCTCGTGGCGCGGCCAGTGACGGCGCTCGCCCGTGTTGCGCATCCGATCGTCTGGTTCCTGCGGCTTTCGACCAATTTCATCCTGCGCCTGCTCGGCAAGGACGTGAACGACGAGCGCGGTGTCACCGAGGAAGAGGTGAAGACGCTCATCGCAGAAGGCACCGAGTCCGGCGTGTTCCACCAGGCAGAGCGCGAGATGATCGAGGGCGTGATCCGCGTCGCCGACCGTTCCGTGCGCTCGATCATGGTGCCGCGACCCGATGTCGTCTGGCTCGATGCGGATGATCCGCCGGACATGATCGCAACCGAGATCCTCGATGGCGGCCATTCGCGCTTCCCGGTGTCGCGCGGCGCGATCGACGGCGTGCTCGGCATCGTCCACGCCAAGGACCTGCTAAACCAGATGCGCCACGGCGCCCCGATCGACCTCCAGTCGGTGATCCGCGAGCCGCTCTATGTCGATGAGCGCATGCCGATCCTCAACATGCTCGATCGCTTCAAGACCTCGAATGTCCATATGGCGATCGTCCTCGACGAGTATGGCAGTTTCCAGGGCGTCGTGACGCCGATGGACATCCTGACGGCCATCGCCGGCGATCTGCCGGAGCGGGCCGGCGATGAGGAGCCCGACGCGGTCCAGCGCGAGGATGGCTCCTGGCTGATCGACGGCAGCGCGACGATTGACGCCGTCGAGCGGGTGCTTGGCCTGAAATCGCTCGCCAATGACGAGGACTACGCGACGATCGCCGGCTTCATGCTCCATCATCTCGGCCATATCCCCGTGCCGGGTGAGCATTTCGCTTATGAGGGCTGGTGCTTCGAGGTGGTCGATCTCGACGGACGCCGCATCGACAAGGTGCTTGTCTACAGGATCGAGGCGAAACCGGCGTCCTGACGCCCCGGCTTGCCCACGGGCCTCATCGATGATCGCCCGAGAGGAAATTGCGATGACAGCAGAACCGCGCTTCCCGAAATACGACATGGACGCCATCCTCGGCGGCCGGCGCATGCGCCGCAATCGCCGCGCGGACTGGTCGCGCCGCCTCGTCCGCGAGACCGTCCTGACGGTCGACGACCTGATCTGGCCAATCTTCCTCGTCGACGGCGACCATGTCCGCCAGGCCGTGCCCTCGATGCCCGGCGTCGAGCGGCTTTCGGTCGACCAGGCCGTCATCGAGGCGGAAAAGGCGGCGGCGCTGGGCATTCCCGCCATCGCGCTGTTCCCGTTCACCGAGCCGTCGCTGCGCGATCCGACCGGCTCGGAATCGCTCAACCCCGACAATCTCGTCTGCCGCGCCAGCCGGGCGATCAAGGCCGCCGTGCCCGAGATCGGCATCATTTGCGATGTCGCGCTCGACCCCTATACCAGCCATGGCCATGACGGCGTCATGGAGGGATCGACGATCCTTAACGACGAAAGCGTGGCGCTTCTTGCCCAGCAGGCTCTCAACCAGGCAGAGGCCGGCGCGGACATCATTGCGCCGTCCGACATGATGGACGGACGCGTCGCCGCCATTCGCGAGACACTGGACATCTCGGGCCTGCCCGACGTGCAGATCATGGCCTATGCCGCCAAATATGCCTCGGCGTTCTACGGCCCGTTCCGCGACGCGATCGGCACCTCGAAAACGCTCACCGGCGACAAGCGCACCTATCAGATGGATTTCGGCAACAGCGACGAGGCGCTGCGCGAGATCGAGCTCGACATTGCCGAAGGCGCCGACATGATCATGGTCAAGCCCGGCCTGCCCTATCTCGACATCATCAGGCGGGCGAAGGACGCCTTCGCCATGCCGACCTTCGCTTATCAGGTGTCCGGCGAATACGCGATGATCCGCGCGGCGGAGCGCAATGGCTGGATCGACGGCGAGCGCGCCATGATCGAGAGCCTCTGGGCCTTCAAGCGCGCCGGCGCCGATGGAATCCTGACCTATTTCGCCCCGTTCGTCGCCCCGCTGCTGAAGCGCTGAGCACAGGCCGCGGATGAGCCGGACCTTGCGCCCGATCGTCCTGGCCACGCTCGCAGCCCTCCTCGCCCTGCTCCTTTCCGGCTGCAGCCAAGCTGACCGCCAGCAGTCGCTGGTCTGCGTCGCCATCGCGACGGCGATCGGCCCCGACAACCGGCCGGTGACGATCCGCTCCGTCGAGCCGCTTGGCGGCATCGAAAACGCCGTGCGCGTGATCTTCACCGCGGCCGGCGATCCGCGCACATTGTTCGCGGACTGCGCCTTTGCCGGCGGCGCCCTTTCGGTCGGCCGAACCGAGATCCTCGCCGTCCGTGGCTATGAGGGGCCCATGCCAGGATGGCGGCTGGCCCTGCTCGATCGCTGGTTCCTCGATCAGCCCGGCGCCGTCATGACCGCCGTCGGCGAGACGGGATGGCAACCCCCGAGCTTCGCCCTTTTGCCGGTCGCGCTACCGGCAGCGGTCGGCTACGCGCTGCAGCAAACGGTGAACGCGCTCAACCTCGCCGCTTTCTATGTGCCGCTGGCACTCGCCTATGCGCTCATCTACGGCCTGATCGGCCGCATCAACATGGCCTTCGGCGAAATGGCGATGATCGGCTCCTTCGGGGCCGTGTTCGGTCTCGTCACGGCCATTGGATCGCATGTGCCTTCGCTCGCCGGCATTCTGGCGATGGCGCTTGCGGTGGCCGTATCATTGACGGCCCTTGCAGGCTGGCTGGCGACACGCACGATCGTTCTGCCGCTGATCGAGCGACCGCCGCGCAGCTTCATCGTTGCGACCGTCGGTCTCGGTCTCGTGATCTCCGAAGGACTGCGCATCGCGCAGGGTTCGCGCGAAATCTGGCTGCAACCGATGCTGGAGAGCCAGATCGTGCTGACCGGCGGCCCGTTTCCCGTCGTCATCACGGCCATGCGCACGCTCGTCGTCGTTACCTCGGCCCTTGCCGTGCTCGGTCTCATGCTCTGCATCCGCCGCTCGTCCTTCGGCCGCGCCTGGCGGGCGGTCGCCGATGACCGGATGATGGCGCGTCTCTGCGGCATCGACCCCGGCGCCGTGACGGCACTCACCTTCATCCTTGCCGCGAGCATCGCCGCGCTCGCAGGGACCATCGTCGCGCTGAGCTATGGCGGGACATCCTATTCGGGCGGCTTCCTGCTGGGGCTCAAGGCGCTCATCGCCTGCCTGATCGGCGGCGGGACGCTTGGCGGCGCCGTCATCGGCGGATTGCTGCTGGCAGCGCTCGAAACCGGCTGGTCGGCCTATTTCGGCTCCGGCGAGCGCGACATCTTCGTGCTCATCGTGATGACGATCCTGTTCCTGCTGCGACCGGACGGCCTGATCGGCCGCAGGGCCGCGCTTGAGGAAGGCCGGCTGATCCGGCTATCGTGATTTTGGAGGCGCGCCATGACCGTGCTCGATCCCGCTCTCGACCCAATCGCGCTGCCATCGATAGACGACATCCGCGACGCCGCGCGCGTCATCGAGGGCAGTGTCCTCAAGACGCCCTTCCTTCCCGCGCCACGCCTCTCGCAGCTGACCGGCGCCGAGGTTTTCGTGAAATACGAGAACCTGCAGGTCACCTCTGCCTTCAAGGAACGCGGCGCTCTCGTGAAGCTGCTCTCGCTGACGCCCGCCGAGCGCGCCGCCGGCGTCGTGGCGATGTCGGCCGGCAACCATGCGCAGGCGGTGGCCTATCACGCCTCGCGCCTCGGCATTCCCGCGACCATCGTCATGCCGGCCACGACGCCCTTCGTGAAGGTCGAGGCGACACGATCGTTCGGGGCGACGGTCGTCGTCGAGGGCGAGACGCTGGTCGAGGCGCAGGCCCGGGCGACAACCATTGCCGAGACGACCGGCGCCGTCTGGGTCCACCCCTATGACGATGCGCAGGTTATTGCAGGCCAGGGGACGATCGCCCTCGAAATGATCGAGAGCGGCATCCCGCTCGACGCGCTCGTCGTGCCGGTCGGCGGCGGCGGTCTCATCGGGGGCATGGCGATCGCCACCAAGGCACTGTCGCCGCGCACCGCGATCATCGGCGTCGAAACCGAGCTTTATCCTTCGATGCGGGCCGCGCTCGACGGCCGACCGCCGGAGTGCGGCGGCAACACGCTGGCCGAGGGCATCGCGGTCAAGAATGTCGGGCGCCTGACGCTCGCGATCGCCCGCCGCTTCGTCGACGATGTCCTGCTGGTGCCGGAAAGCGCCATCGAGCGGGCGGTCAACGCCTATTTGACGCTGCAGAAGACCATGGCGGAAGGCGCGGGCGCGGCGGGACTAGCAGCCCTCCTCGCCTACCCGAAGCGCTTCGCCGGCCAGCGGGTGGGTCTCGTTCTCTGCGGCGGCAATATCGACCCGCGGCTCGCCGCCTCGATCATGGTGCGCGAGCTCGCACGGGCCGAAAAGATCGTCGCCGTCCGGCTCATCATTCCCGACCGGCCGGGTGTCCTCGGCGATATCGCGGCGACGATCGGCGGCTGCGGCGGCAATATCCTCGAGGTCCTGCACCACCGGACGCTTCTCAGCGTCCCGGCCAAGGGCGCCAGCGTCGACGTCACGATCGAAACCCACGGCCCCCATCATGCCCGCGAAATCGAGGCAGCCCTCGAAGCACGGCACTACAAGGTCGAGCGTCTCGCGGCGCCCTGACAAGCGCAGGGCGTCGCTGACCCGTCAGGCGCCAATGTCGATAGTCACTTCGGAACGACGCAGCGCGGCGCCACTATGAGCCATTGTGGCGTCCCGTCCGGGCTTCCGACATCAAAGCGCGCTCCGCCCTGCTGTGCGGTCAGATGGTCGAACAGGGCGGTATTGTTGACGACGCCCGGAAGCCATCGACTTGTCGAATGATGCGACGGATCGGCGATCAGCACGATGTCCCCATGATCGGCGATCGTCTCCATATCGGGCAGGTCGCGCATCATGAAGGTAACCGGCGTAACGACGTGAACCCCGGCCTTTGCGGCCTCGTACTGGATGAGAGGGACCGGGATCGGCTCCGCATCGGCCGAGACTACCTCCAGCGGACGGTCCGTGCATTGCGGGTTCTCGACATTGGCGAGTTTGACCTCGACCAGTCGCTGCACGATCCGCTCGACGATAGGCGGCAGTTGGGGAGAATTGGGCGCGGCGCCGTAGTAGTAGAAGGCAAGCGGCGCACGATAGGCGGCGACGACGATCATCATGATCAATGCGGCGCGCGGCAGCCAGTTCACGCCCGATATGTCCTTGGCAAAAGCAAGAACACGCACCAGCGCCGTGCCAACACCGATGACGATGGGGAGATAGATGAGGCTACCCTGATAAGGTGTCTTTTCGCCGGATGTCGCCATCGCGCAATAGATGATGACAAGCATGATGTAGTATTGGATCACGCCACGCTGCCTGTACCGCCTCACGCCAGCGAACAGCATCAGATCGATGGCAATGACAGCGATGCCGAATTTGACAAAATGCCCAAGGGCGGCCTGACCGCCCACACCGAAGAGGTGATAATTCCAGTGGAACGCGGCATCGCCCGGCGTCCGCCAGACATCGGCATAGGTGAAGAGAACGCCGATGATATATATGATTGTCTGCTGTCCCCAGATCAGGGCGAACGGCACCATCATCACGAAATAGGCGACAATCGCCGGCAGCGCCGCCTTGAGAATGAGCGCGTAATTCTTTCTGTCGTTCAGGCATTGCGTCAGCACGCCGAGACCGAGCGCGATCGACAGCACTGGGATGGTCAAGACGACGGCTGACGGCTTGATGATGGTCGTCGCGACAGCGATGGCCGCCAAGCCAATCTTGTCCCGAAGGCTGGCCGTGCGAAAATCGAAGCGGCAGATGACATGGACCGCGATGGCGAGCATGAGCCCGGACGGCAGATCCGGGCGAAACTCCATGACCATCGCCTGCACAGCGGTCACGAACAGGAAGACACCAATGAACAGCGCCCGATCCGGTTCGTTGCCCAGCGGCCTGCTCATCCGCGCCATGAAGACGAGGAAGAGCAGCATCACCCAGCCATTGGCGATGTAGGCCGCGATCGGTTCGGGCCCGAACAGCCAGAAGCCGAGCATGCCCGTCAGCGTCGTCACCGGCGCGTGCGGCGGATCCGAAATAATCGACCAGATGACGGATCTGAGACCGAAGCCGTCGGCGAATCGCAGCCGCACCAGCGCATCCGCGAAATAGTTCACGTCGTCATAGGTCGGAACCATCGCCAGATGCCCCGAGAGGCGACTGAGCGAGAGATTGACCAGCATCGTGAAGACGAACATCGCGGCGACAGCGCCGATGAGAAACCACGGCTTTTGCTTGTCGCCAGAGCCCGCCGAAAGAAGCGGCCGGACCGGCGGATGGGTTGCTTCCGACAATTTTAGTCCCCGATCAACCGCGCTGGATCATCTCCCGGACGGCTCAACTCCAAGACATCCAGCCTCATCCCCACAGAGAGGCGGCACTGCAGATCGCGAGCTTATGGCCGAAGTCCGTCAGATGCGCCAGAGACCGGCGGGAGTGCTCAATAAGAATTCCAGCACCCCTGGCTGCCCGGCATCGCGACGTTGCAGAGATCGACACGGAGGGCCCGACCGGCGCAGGACTAGGTCCGCTCATGCGCTCGGTAGACCTCATCGATGATGAACAGCGGCCGCTGTTTCGTCTCCAGATAGAGGCGTCCGAGATATTCACCAATGATGCCGAGCACGAAGAGCTGGATGCCGCCGATCAGGAAGACCGCCGACAGCAGACTGGTCCAACCGGCGACCGTGTGCCCTGTAAACCAGGAGACGAGCGTATACAGGATAGCAAAGCCGCTGACGATCGACGCCACGAGGCCGGTGAAACTTGCGATACGGAGGGGCAGTATCGAGAAGCTGGTGATCGCGTCCACGGCGAAGCGGATCATCTTCCTCACCGGATAGCCGCTCGTTCCCGCGAAACGCGCCTCGCGATCATAAGAAATGGCGATCTGACGGAAGCCAATCCAGCTGACGAGGCCGCGCGTAAAGCGGTAGCGCTCCGGCATGGTGTTCAGGATGTCGCAGACGCGGCGTGTTATCAGGCGGAAATCGCCGGTATCGGCGGGAATATCGACATCGGCCAGCCGGCGCAGCCCACGATAAAACGCCTTGGCCGTACCGCGCTTGAACGCGGTCTCACCGGCGCGGGTCCGGCGTTGGCCATAGACGACATCGGCCTTCTCGGCTTCCATGGCCTGGAGCATGGCGGCGAGCAGTTCCGGTGGATCCTGCAGATCGGCGTCGATGATGAGGATATGGGCACCGCGGCAAAGCTTCAGCCCAGCGCAGAGTGCGAGCTGGTGGCCGAAATTGCGCGACAGACGGACAGCCACCACATGCGGGTCCTCGGCCGCGATGCGGCGCGCGATCTCAAAAGTGCTATCGCGCGAGCCGTCATCGACGATGATGATCTCGTAATCGTCGCCGGCGACAATCCGTGCGGCATCAGAGGCCCGGCGGTGAAACGCTTCGAGACACGCTTCCTCATTATAGGCCGGCGCCACCACCGAAAAGCGGGGGCCTTCGACCGTGTGCTCTGATGCCATCTGGATCTCACCCAACAGACTGTGGTGGGCAAGGAGCCCGATGACGGAACTTGCAGCGGCGCACGCCACACACAACATAGCAATTCGGACGCGTGGCCTCTCTCAATCACGCGCCCGTGAAGCGATCTAGCATTCGCGGATAGCGCGGTGCAAGGTGGCGAAAAGAGACGAGAACTGCGGAGCGAAGACCCATGAGCGTTTCGGAAACCGGAATGTATGCGATCGGCGAGGTGTTCGATCCCGTGCGTGAGCCGGAGCTGTTTTCCGGCGTCCTCGGCAAGCGGATCCTGGCCTTCATCGTCGATGTCCTGCTGCTCGGCATTTTCGAGTTGCTGGCGGTTCTCGTCGTGTTCGCGCTTGGCCTGCTGACATTCGGCGTCGCGTGGTTTCTGTTCGCCCTGCCCTTCTTCGCCATCGTCGCCGTGCTCTATGTCGCGCTGACCCTGGGCGGCCCGAATGCCGGCACGCCCGGAATGCGCCTCGCCGGTCTCGCAATCAGGGCGACCGATGGCAGCCGCATCGGCTTCTTCATCGCCGCCGCGCATGTCATTCTCTATTGGGTATCGATCTCGCTGCTGACGCCCTTCATCCTGCTGATCGGCCTTTTTTCCAACCGCAAGCGCCTGCTTCATGACATGCTGCTCTCTACAGTCATCATGAATCGCGATCCGCTGAAACGCAGCCGTCGGTGAACCGCGCAATGGGTGTCAGGGCTGAGACGCCGGCCGATCATCGTTCCTGTGCAGCCGAGCCGCGACGGTCTTTCGCCCGATGACGCATCATCAGACCGACACACCGCAGTTCTTCCTGACCGCGCCTTCGCCCTGTCCCTATCTGCCGGGGCAAATGGAGCGGAAGGTGTTCACGCATCTCGTCGGCGCACGCGCGTCCGCGCTCAATGAGATCCTGACCCAAGGCGGCTTCCGGCGCAGCCAGAACATCGCCTATCGGCCGGCCTGCGAAACCTGCAAGGCCTGCATCTCGGTCCGCGTTCCGGTCGATCGCTTCCGGCCGGGCAAGAGCTTTCGCCGCGTCATCGACAAGAACCGCGACGTCATCGGCACGCGTGTTGATCCGGCCCCAACCTCGGACCAGTATTCGTTGTTCCGGGCCTATCTCGATGCGCGCCATTCCGAAGGCGGCATGGCCGACATGACGGTGCTCGACTATGCGATGATGGTCGAGGACACGCATGTCGAGACCATGCTGATCGAATATCGCTTTCGCGGACCCGACAGCGCGATCACCGGTGCCGGCGACGGACCACTGATCGGCACGGCGCTGACGGATGTGCTCTCGGATGGGCTGTCGATGGTCTATTCGTTCTATGAGCCCGATTATATTGACCGCTCGCTGGGCACCTTCATGATCCTCGATCATATCGCGCGAGCGCGGAAGATGGGGCTGCCCTATGTCTATCTCGGCTATTGGGTCGCCGGCTCGCGCAAGATGGCCTACAAGGCGCGCTTCCAGCCGCAGGAGCATCTCGGCGCGCAGGGCTGGGAACCGGCAGCCAGGCCCTGAAAGCCGCGCCGCAGGCGATTGACCGATCAGGGAATGGCGGGCGTACCGAAGGCGTTGGTCTTCGGGAAGCGATCCGGTGGCAACCGTCCAGCCTGGCCGCGATCCGCGACAAAATCCTTCAATTCGTCCATCGACCGCGTATAGAGGCGGCCGGAGGAATCTTGCCAGGTCAGCCCCTTGTCGCGCGAGAAGACGCGGATATCAGCCGGCCCGCCATCGCGATAGCGCTGCAACCGCACGCCCTTGCCACGCGACATCTCCGGCACCTGCTCGAGCGGGAATGCCAGGAACTTCCTGTTCTTGCCGATGATCGCGACCATGTCGCCGCTGGCATCGACGCAGAGCGCCGCCTCCGCGGTGCCGTCGACGTTCAGCACCTGCTTCCCCTTGCGGGTATTGGCGATGATTTCGGTCTCGGCCACGACGAAGCCGTAACCCTCGCTGGAGGCAACCAGCAGCTTACGGCCTGGCTTGTGAACGAAGACCGAGATGATGTCCTGCTCGTTGTCCATGTCGACCATGAGGCGGATCGGCTCGCCATGGCCACGCCCACCCGGCAGCTTGTCGGCGCCGAGCGTGTAAAAACGCCCGCCGGTCGAGAAGACGAGGATCTTGTCCGTCGTCTCGGCATGCAGCGCGAATTTGAGGCTGTCATCGGTCTTGAAGGTCAGCGTCGAGAGATCGCCGATATGGCCCTTCAGCCCGCGGATCCAGCCTTTCTCCGAAACCACGACCGTGATCGGCTCGCGCTCGATCATCGCCTGCTGCAGATCTTCGACATCATGCGTCGGCGCATCGGCGAAATCGGTGCGGCGCTTGCCGAGCGGCGTCTCCGGCCCGAACGTCTTGCGGATCTCGCCGATCTGCCAGGCGATCGTCTTCCACTGCTTACCTTCGGAGGCCATCAGGGCATCGATCTGCGCGAGTTCCTCGGAGAGATTGGCATGCTCGCGGCGCAGCTCCATCTCCTCGAGCTTGCGCAGCGAGCGGAGCCGCATGTTGAGGATCGCTTCAGCCTGGACATCCGTGAGCTCGAAAGTCCGCATCAGCTCGGCCTTCGGCTCGTCCTCCTCGCGGATGATGCGGATCACCTCGTCGAGATTGAGATAGGCGATGATATAGCCGCCGAGCACCTCGAGGCGCTTGCGGATCTGCTCCTGGCGGAAGGCCGACCGGCGCAGCAGCACTTCGCGGCGATGATCGAGCCATTCGCGCAGCACGTCGCCAAGGCTCATGACCTTGGGCACGATGCCCTTCGAGAGCACGTTCATATTGAGCGAAATGCGGCTTTCGAGATCACTGAGCTTGAACAGCGATTCCATCAACAGCGTCGCATCGACCGTGCGAGCGCGCGGCTCCAGCACGACGCGAATGTCCTCGGCCGATTCATCGCGCACGTCGACGAGAAGCGGCACGCGCTTCGTCTGGACGAGCTCGGCCAGCTTCTCGATCAGGCGCGACTTCTGCACCTGATAGGGAATCTCGGTGACGACGATCAGATAGGTGCCGCGCCCCTGGTCTTCGACATGCCATTTCGCGCGGACACGAAATCCGCCACGACCGGTGCGATATGCCTCCGCGATCGTGGCCTGCTCATCGATGATGGTGCCGCCGGTTGGAAAGTCGGGGCCTTTCACATGCTGCATCAGCGCGGCGACGTCGCTGTCCGGCTGATTGATGAGCATGATCGCCGCATCGCAGAGCTCGGCGACATTGTGCGGCGGGATCGACGTCGCCATGCCCACGGCAATGCCGGAAGAGCCGTTGGCGAGCAGGTTCGGAAAATTGCCCGGCAGGACGATTGGCTCGCTATCCTCGCCGTCATAGGTTTCGCGGAAATCGACGGCATTCTCATCGATACCCTCCAAAAGGAGGGCCGCGACCTCGGTCATGCGCGTCTCGGTGTAGCGCATGGCCGCGGCGCTATCGCCGTCGACATTGCCGAAATTCCCCTGGCCGTCGACGAGGGGAAAGCGGACGGCGAAATCCTGTGCGAGGCGCACCAGCGCGTCATAGACGGACTGGTCGCCATGCGGGTGATATTTGCCGATGACATCGCCGACGACGCGGGCCGACTTCTTGAACCCGGCGTCCGGATCGAGGCGAAGCTGTCGCATCGCATAGAGGATGCGGCGATGGACCGGCTTCAGGCCATCGCGGGCGTCCGGCAGCGCTCGGTGCATGATGGTCGAAAGGGCATAAGCGAGATAGCGCTGCTCAAGCGCCTCGCGCAGATTGATGCCTTCGATGTCGCCGCCGCCAGGCGGAATCAATGCTTTGCCCATCTCTGAGGGAAGTACCCTCCAAAAGCCCGCGATTCAAGGAAAACGGGCCAAACGGCCTTGATGCGCCTCCCTGGACCGAGGCGCGCCGCTCAGGCCGGCTTGTGATGCGCGTGCCAGTGCCAGGCGACGTCGATGCGCCGCGGGATCCAGACCTTCTCCTTTGACGCGACATAGTCAACGAAGCGGGCGAGCGCCTGTGCGCGCGCCGGTCGGCCGACCAGCCGGCAATGGAGACCGACGCTCAGCATCTTCGGCGCGCCCTGCTCGCCTTCCTCATAGAGCGCGTCGAACGCATCCTTGAGATAGGTGAAAAACTGGTCGCCGGAATTGAACCCTTGCGGCGTCGCGAAGCGCATGTCGTTGGTGTCGAGCGTATAGGGGATGATCAGATGCGGCCCGTGCGGCCCGGCGACCCAGAACGGCAGATCGTCCGAATAATTGTCGGACGTATAGAGGAAGCCGCCCTCCTCCATCAGCAGCCGCAGCGTGTTGTCCGATGGCTTGCCCTGATAGAAGCCGAGCGGCCGCGAGCCGGTGATCTCGGTATGGATGCGGATGGCATCATGGATATGCCGACGTTCCTCGGCCTCCGGGAAATCCTTGTATTCGAGCCAGCGGAGACCGTGGCTCGCCAATTCCCAATCCGCCTCCTTCATCGCCGCGACCGCTTCGGGATTACGCGCCATGGCGAGCGTCACGCCATAGCAGGTGACCGGGATGCCGCGGCTTGAGAACAGCCGCCACAGCCGCCAGAAGCCGGCTCGCGAACCGTACTCGTAGATCGATTCCATATTGAGGTTGCGCTGGCCGGGCCAGGGCTGCGCGCCGACGATCTCCGACAGCAGCGATTCCGAAGCCTTGTCGCCATCAAGGATCGAGCTCTCGCCGCCTTCCTCGTAATTGACGACGAACTGCACCGCGATATTGGCGCCGCCCGGCCATTTCGGATCGGGCGGGTTGCGGCCATAGCCGATGAGATCGCGCGGAGTGGGTGTCGTCATGAGGCGCTCGCTGTCGAGATCGGATTGACCCGGAGTGGACCAGAGCAGGCCGTCCGCCGCAAGGCGGTCCGCGTCGGCGAACCTGCTCCGGGACGCCGCGCTTTACGAGTGGTTAACCTTCGACGCGCAAATTTAAGGGGATGAGAACCGCGGCTCAACCCGCGACGAGGGAGACGGCAGATGCAGCATGCCCCGCGCGAGTTTGAGGCCGAAACACTGGCCGCCGACGATCCTCGTTTCGTCGCCGCGCTCGATCTGCAGATCGCCCAGATGCGCCGCGTGCTCACCCTGATGGCGCCATCGAGCGGCGCGGAAGCACTGCGCGCCATGCGCGACGCCTTCCCTGACTCGTCATTCGGCGAGCGCGCCATGGCCGTCGCCGGCATCCGCGACTGACCTCACCGAAATTCCTCGATCGGCGCCCTGCGGCGTCGACCGAACTCCATGTGTGAGGGGCGGCCGCAACGGACCGCCCCAAATGCTCTCTACGGCTGCGTGTAGGCCGTCTTGACGGTCGTGAAGAACTCGACCGCATACTTGCCCTGCTCGCGCGGGCCGTAGCTCGAACCCTTCCGCCCGCCGAACGGCACGTGATAATCGACGCCCGCCGTCGGCAGGTTGACCATCACCATGCCGGCCTCGGCATTGCGCTTGAAGTGCGAGGCGTGCTTGAGGCTGGTCGTCACGATGCCGGCCGAAAGGCCGAACGGCGTATCGTTGGCGACCGCGAGCGCTTCCTCGTAATCCTTGACCTTGATGACGCTGGCGACCGGGCCGAACACTTCTTCCTTGTTGATGCGCATCTCCGGCGTGGTACCGGTGAAGAGCGTCGGCTCTAGGAAGAAGCCGGGATTGTCGCGCTCGATCCGGTTGCCGCCGACGGCGAGCGTGCCGCCCTCATCCTTGGCGATCTGGATGTAACGCTCGTCCTGGTCAAGCTGGCTCTGGTCAACGACCGGGCCGATATGCGTGCCCTGCTTGATCGCGTCGTCGACGACGAGATCCTTCATGCGCTTGGCCATCGCCTCCACATACTGGTCGTGGATCTTCTCGGTGACGATGAGGCGCGAGGACGCCGTGCAGCGCTGGCCGGTCGAGAAGAAGGCGCTGTTGACGGTCGATTCGACCGCGACCTTGAGGTCGGCGTCATCGAGCACGATGGTCGGGTTCTTGCCGCCCATTTCGAGCTGGAACTTGCGCATCACGGCGATCGAGGCCTCGGCGACCTTCTTGCCGGTTCCGACCGAGCCGGTGAAGGAAAGCGCGTTGACCTTCGGCGATTCGAGGATCGCCTGGCCGACGACCGAGCCGCGTCCCATCACGAGATTGATGACGCCCTTCGGCAGACCGTTGCGGACGAGGATGTCGACGATGGTCCAGGTGCAGCCCGGAACCAGATCGGCCGGCTTGATCACCACGGTATTGCCGTAGGCGAGCGCCGGCGCAATCTTCCACGCCGGAATGGCGATCGGGAAATTCCACGGCGTGATCAGGCCGACGACGCCGACCGGCTCGCGGGTGATGGAAACGTCGATGCCCGGACGCACGCTCGGCAGGATCTCGCCCGCGAGGCGCAGCGTTTCACCGGCGAAGAAGTGGAAGATCTGCGCGGCGCGCATGGTCTCGCCGATGCCCTCGGGCAGCGTCTTGCCTTCCTCGCGCGACAGCAGGCGGCCGATCTCTTCCTTGCGGGCGAGGATTTCGTCGCCGGTCGCCTTCAGGATGTCGTGGCGCTGCTGGATGCCCGACTGGGACCAGGTCTTGAAAGCCAGCTGAGCGGCCTCGATCGCCGCGACCGCATCGGCCGCGGTGCCCTGCGCAAACTCGCCGACGACTTCATTGGTGTTGGAGGGATTGATGTTGGGGCGCGCATCGCCGGCGACCCATTCGCCGCCGATATAATTCTTGTGCAGTTCGGTCATCGCATCCTCGAATGTTTCATGGGGAGCGAAGCCGTCCCGCCGAACGGGATGGCTTCGCAAGGGATGAGCTGGATCGCGTTGGCGTTCGTTCTAGCGCGCCGGGCCGGCCGGGCCAACCATCGACGCGACCGCCCGCCGATTCAGAGGGCGGTCACCGCCACCGTTTCCTCGGGGGCGAAGGCAAGCGCATTGCGCAGCGGCAGCCCGAAAGCCTCGGACTCGATCTCGAACACGTCGCCCGGCTCGGTCTTGATACCGAACGCGACCGACAGCGTCGCCGTTCCATAAGTGTGGACGTGAAGCTGCCCGGGACGGCGGAAGAAATCGTACTTGAAGTGATGATGCTCGAGGTTTTCCAGCGTGTGCGACATGTTCGCCTCGCCCGAAAGGAAGGGCTCGTCGAAGATCACCTCGCCGCCGCGCAGGATGCGCGAGCGGCCGCGCACGTCGTCCGGCAGCGGGCCGACCAGCAGTTCCGGTCCGACCGCGCATTCGCGGAGCTTGGAATGGGCCAGATAAAGATAGTTCACCCGCTCCATCACATGATCGGAAAACTCATTCGCGAGCGCAAAGCCGATGCGGAACGGCAAGCCGTCATCGCTGATGATGTAGATGCCGGCAACTTCCGGCTCCTCGCCGCCATCCTGGGCGAAGGACGGCGCCGTCAGCGGCTCGCCCGGGCCGACTAGGAGTGCACCGTCGCCCTTGAAGAACCATTCCGGCTGCACGCCGACCTTGCCGGCGGCAGGCTTGCCGCCCTCGATGCCCATGCGGAACATCTTCATCGAGTCGGTCAGCGTCTCTTCGGCCACTGCCGCCGTCTTGTGCATGGCGTCGCGCGCCGAGGCCGAGCCGAGATGCGTCAGGCCCGTGCCGGTGATGAGGAGATGCGCCTCGTCCGGGTGATCGATCGGCGCGAGAACGCGGCCTGATGCCAGCAGCGCCGCACGGTCGACGGCAGCGCCCTCGCCGGCCGCTTCGACCAGCGACACGATCCCGCTCTTGGCGGCGATGGCGGCGCGCGCCAGATCGTAGACGGTGACATAGCCCGGAACGATGTAGGACCGCTCGTTCTTCGCCGGGCCGACGGTCGCCACGACGGCGCGGCCGCCATCCTCGGTCCTGATCTGCATCAACCTCATCGCTTCCTCCTTCAGTTGCTTGAGCCACGCCTTCAGGTGGGCTCGATTGTCAAAAAGCCCAGCGGCGCGATGCGGCTGGGCGGATAGGATTTCGGTTCGCTAGCGGATTTCGGTTTCGGCGCCGGCCTCGCTGCGGCGATTGACCCAGATCGAGTCGAATACGTTGCCCTTGGCGTTCCGCAACAGACGTCGCATCGCGAGATAGGCGCCGTCGGCATTGCGGTCGCGGATGGCCTCATAGACGTCGCGATGCTGCAGCACCGCGTCGTCGCCCATCACCGTGCGCCAGCCGAGCGAGAACGAGATGACGAGGCCAGATTCGATCATGCTGCCAGCCGAGCGCAGCAACGGATTATGCGAAGCTTCCAGCACGACCATATGGAACGCGAGATCCGCCTTGATCTGATCGGCGCTGCCACGCGGCCGGCTGCGAATGCCCTCGAACGCCTCGGCCAGGGCTTCGATTTCCTCGGGCGTGGCGCGTTCTGCAGCGCGCGAAGCGGCGGCCGGCTCGATGATCTCGCGCATCTCGAACAGCGAATGAATGAACTCGTCGCTCGGAAACGGATCGATCTGCCAGCGCAGCACATCGGGATCGAGCATGTTCCAGTCGGCCCGCGGACGAACCTTGGTGCCGATCTTCGGCCGCGACACGGTCAGCCCCTTGGCCGAAAGCAGGCGGATGGCCTCCCGGACGGCCGTGCGCGAAACCTTGAATTCTTCCTGGACGCGCGGCTCGGTCGGGAGCGTATCGCCGGGCTGATACTGGCCGGAAACGATGCGGCGACCGATCTCGCCCGCAACGCGATCGGACAAGCTGATCACACGCTCCCGCCCCGTCGTTGCGAGAGCGCGCGTCGTATCCTGGACGCCGCGCATGTTCTGTCTGCCCCTCCGTGGACGCGCCTGGCGGGGGCCAACGACCCTGCGCGCCCATTCATAGTATGTTTGGCGACTGAAAAACTCAACCCGCCGTGCATGCAAGCCCGACGCGGGTCCGCGACGACGCAGCACCGAGAGGGATGCCGGCGCGCCGTCCAGCCTATTCGAGGCCGAGCTTGCGCTTCAGGATTTCGTTCACGGCCTGCGGGTTGGCCTTGCCGCCGGATGCCTTCATGATCTGGCCGACGAACCAGCCGGCAAGCGTCGGCTTCAGCTTGACCTGCTCGACCTTGTCGGGATTGGCGGCGATGATGTCGTCGACCACCTTCTCGATCGCGCCGGTATCCGTGACCTGCTTCAGCCCTCGCGCCTCGACGATCGCCTTGGGATCCCCGCCCTCGGACCAGACAATCTCGAACAGGTCCTTGGCGATCTTGCCCGAGATGGTGCCATCGGCGATCAGATCGATGATCGCGCCGAGCTGACCGGCCGAAACCGGGCTGCTGGCGATATCGAGCCCGTCCTTGTTCAAGCGGGCCGCAAGTTCCTGCGTCACCCAGTTGGCGGCCGCCTTGGCATCACGGCCCCGGGCGACGGCTTCGTAGAATTCGGCCGTATCCTTCTCGAGGACCAGCACGCCCGCATCATAGGGCGAGAGGCCGTAGTCGGCGATGAAGCGCGCCTTGCGGGCATCGGGCAGTTCCGGCAGCCCGGCGGCAAGGCCTTCGATCCAGGCCTCATCGAGCACGAGCGGCAGCAGGTCGGGATCCGGGAAGTAGCGATAGTCATGCGCCTCTTCCTTCGAGCGCATCGAGCGCGTCTCGCCCTTGTTGGCGTCGAAGAGCCGGGTCTGCTGCTCGATCACGCCGCCGTCCTCGATGATCGCGATCTGGCGGCGCGCCTCATAATCGACCGCCTGGCCGACAAAGCGGATCGAATTGACGTTCTTGATCTCGCAGCGTGTGCCGAAAGGCTCGCCCGGCCGGCGCACGGAGACGTTGACGTCGGCGCGCATCGACCCTTCATCCATGTTGCCGTCGCAGGTGCCGAGATAGCGCATGATAGTGCGCAGCTTGGTCAGATAGGCCTTGGCCTCGTCGGCGGAGCGGAGGTCCGGCTTCGACACGATCTCCATCAGCGCGACGCCCGAACGATTGAGGTCGACGAAGCTCATGGTCGGATGCTGGTCGTGCAGCGACTTGCCAGCATCCTGTTCGAGATGCAGCCGCTCGATGCCGACGGCGACGCTCTCGCCACCATCGAGATCGATGGTGATCTCACCCTCGCCGACGATCGGCTGCTTGTACTGCGAGATCTGATAGCCCTGCGGCAGGTCCGGATAGAAGTAGTTCTTGCGATCGAAGACGCTGCGCGTGTTGATCGCCGCCTTGAGGCCTAGGCCGGTACGGACCGCCTGCGCGACGCATTCGCGATTGATGACCGGCAGCATGCCCGGCATCGCAGCATCGACAAGGCTGACATGCGAATTCGGCGCCCCGCCAAATTCCGTCGACGAGCCCGAGAAGAGCTTCGAGTTCGAGAGCACCTGAGCATGGACTTCAAGGCCGATCACGACCTCCCAATCGCCGGTCGCGCCACGGATCAGCTTCTTCGGGTCGGCGGGGCGGGCAATGGCGTTCATGGATATGGCTCCGGCAGTCTTCGGTTCAGCTTCGGTTAGAACCTCAGGCGGCGCTTCGCAAGCGTTCCCTTGCCGAACGGCATCGGCAAGCCTGCGGAGGCGGGCGAGCGGACCAACACGCGAGCCGAGGGATTTCCTGTTATGCGAGTATATTTGACTCACACATTGTTATAGTTGCAGTATTCACAGTCCCGCCTGCATGGTTCCCCATGCAACCCAGTGACGGACGCCGCGAGGCGAGGATCACGACGCCCGATTGCCGCCTCTACAGAGGCATTTAGCTCGGGGGGTTACCATGTCACCACGTCATGGGTCGCCAGTTCGCGGCCTTTCCAACGTTCCACGCTCCAGCATCCGCGACCAGCGCTTCGGTCGCCTGTTCCGCGACCTGCCGCCGGCGGATTTCGGCGACAAGGAACGCGATATCGTCGCAGCGCTGACGGAACTAGGCATGTCCATGCTGCAGGACCCCCAACGTGACAGCAACGGAGCGCTCGACACGACGCTCGGCACGATCAGCAACGATGAGAACCCGACAATCCCGGCCGCCTATACTTATTTCGGCCAGTTCGTCGATCACGACCTTACCTTCGACCCGGCCTCCTCCCTCGATCGGTTCAACGATCCTGATGCGCTTCAGGATTTCCGAACGCCTCGGCTCGATCTCGATTCGGTGTACGGCTCAGGACCAGACGATCAGCCATTCCTCTATGACGAGGACGGCGCGCATCTCCTGCTCGGAGTTTCGCGCCAAGGCGGCCTTGGCGGGTTTGACTTGGCCCGCAATCGCGATGCTGCCGGGAGGCCACGCAGGGCCCTGATCGGGGACAAGCGCAACGATGAGAACATCATCGTCTCGCAGCTTCACGCTACGATCATCCGGTTCCACAACGCCGTGCTCGACCGCATAGCGCCTGGCGGCAATCCCACCCCGCGCGAATTCCTCGCCGCTCAACGCACAGTCCGATGGCATTATCAGTGGATCGTCCTGCATGATTTCCTGAAGAGGATCGTTGGCGACGAGACCTATGAGCAGATCATTGTCGGTCCTGGCCAGACACCGGAGCTCGATCTCTACTCGACGTCTGGCCGATACGCCTTCATTCCCGTGGAGTTTTCAGTCGCCGCGTATCGCTACGGCCACTCACAGGTCCGGTCGAGCTATACCCTCAACCATATCGTCGGCGCCCGGCCAGCCGGCAATGCGAAGGCTATTCCGACCGACAATGACGGTAGCACCGGAATATTCTTCCGCATTCCGATCTTTTCGGCGGCCAATGCTCTGACGGCCGTCGGGAAGACGCCTGACGAACTCGTTGCGCTCGAACTCGCTAATCTCAACGGCTTCCGCGAATTGCCGGATTTTTGGGTGATCGACTGGGGCTTCTTCCTGCCGGACGTAGCACCCGTGCTCGCACCAGACGGGATTACCCTGCCGCAGCATTCCTTCAAGATCGACACGGAACTGGTCGACCCTCTGCGCAGCCTGCCGGATCACGTTGGCCAGCCAGTACCGCGCCGTGCTCTTTCCGTGCTCAATCTCCTGCGCGGGTGGCGCTTCGACCTTCCTTCCGGTCAGTCGGTCGCGCGCTTTCTAAACCAGGCTCCGATTGCCGACGACGTTCTCTTCTCTCACGACAAGCCAAGCCTGGACGCTCGGCGGAAGGCGCTTTTCGCTAAGTTTAAACCGATCCTGGCTGGCAATGCACCGCTCTGGTTCTACCTCCTGAAGGAAGCCGAACTCGAAGGCGGCAGCCATCTGGGACCGGTTGGCGGCAAAATCGTCGCGGAGGTGATCGCGGGCCTGATCCTCGCGGACGGGCAGTCCTTCCTATCGCAGGAGCCCGGTTGGATGCCGACGCTTCCGGCGAAAACGCCCGGAAGCTTCACGCTTTCCGATCTCGTCAACATCGCGATCGGACAAGCGACCGCCTGAGCTAAGGCCCGCGCCTCAGTTCATGAAATCCTTGCACTGGGGCGCGGTTGCCGTGCCCCAGGGCATGATCGGGACGCTGGAGATCGAGTTCTTCGGGCTGCCGTCGACCAGCTTGTCGGAATAGACGAGATAGACCAGCACGTTGCGCTTCGGATCGCAGCCGCGGACGATCTGCATCTTCTTGAACCAGAAGGAGCGGCGCTGACGGAACATCTCGTCGCCCTGGCCGATTTTTCCCTTGAACGAGATCGGGCCGACCTGCCGGCAGGCGAGGGAAATGTCGGAGGTCTCCTCGGCGAGGCCGAGCATGCCGGAGACGCCACCCTTTTCCGCCGCCGCGAAATGGCAGGCGACGCCGTCGACTTCAGGATCATCGATGCCGTAGACGGCGATCTTGTCGTTGGGCGTGACCCATTTGAAGGTGGTCGACTCCTTGAAGATGAGATCCGGACCGTCGGCAAGCGCCGGCGCGGCAAAGGCGCAGGCGGCGAAGAGCGCGAGAACGGCAGCGATCGAGCGGCGCATGGATGTCTCCGTTGCGAGGGGCCGAACGCTATATAGGATGGCCGCCCCCTCGCTTGCGAGGGGCAACGCTCAGGCGGCGATGCCTTCAAGCCGGAGCCGGCCGCGCCGCATCCACCGGGTCACCAGCATGATCGAGGTGGCCGCAAGGCCGCAGGCAAGCCCGATCCAGATGCCGATACCGCCATAGCCGAACCCGAAGCCCAGCGTCACGCTTGTACCGAGGCCGACGCCCCAATAGCCGAGAAGGGCATAGAGCATCGGCACGCGCGCATCATGCAAGCCCCGCAGCATGCCGCCGGCGATCACCTGCGCCCCGTCGAACACCTGGAACAGCGCGGCGATGAACAGGAACGAGACGGTGAGCCGCACCACCTCGGCATTCGCGACATCGCCCCGGTCGAGGAAGATTCCGGCGAGCTTTTCGGGAACGGCGAGGATCACCAGCGCCGTGCAGCACATGAAGGCGATGCCGAGCGCGAACGGCGTCCAGCCGGCACGGCGGATCGCGTCGCGATCACCGGCGCCATAGGCATAGCCGACCCGCACCGTCGCCGCCTGCGAAAAGCCGAGCGGCACCATGAAGCAAAGCGCGGCAAACTGAATGGCGATCGCATGCGCCGCGACGGCGGTCGCGCCGATCAGGCCCATCAGGAACACAGCCGCGTTGAAGACGGTGACCTCGAGGCCGACGGCGATGCCGATCGGCAGGCCGAGCGAAGCGAGCTTCAGGAATTCGCCGAGGTCCGGCCGCCAGAAATAGCCGAACACGTGATATCGGCGGAAGCGGGGATGGACGACACAGACCACCGCCATACCGGCAAACATCGCCACCGCCGAGATCGTCGAGCCGATGCCGGCGCCGACAATGCCGAGCGCCGGCAACCCGAACTTGCCGAACACCAGCGACCAGACGGCGAGCGCATTGACTGCCAGCCCGATGACGCCGATCACCAGCGACCAGAACGGCTGCTCGAGCGCGACGACGAACGAGCGCAGCACGAGATAGCAGAGGAAGGGCAGCATCGCCCATTGCAGGCCGCGCATATAGTGGCCGGCGATGGCCGCCAGTTCCGGTTCCTGGCCGATCGCGAGCAGGATCGCTTCGCTGTGCCACAGCAGAATCCAGAAGGGGATCGAGATCGCGAGCGCCAGCCAGAAGCCCTGGCGAACGATGTTGCGCACGGCGCGCACCGAATGCCGGCGCTCACCGAGCTTCTTGGCGATCATCGGCGAGACGGCCGAAATCATGCCGATGCCGAAGATCAGCATCGCAAAATAGAGATTGGTGCCGAGCGCACCGGCAGCCAGCATGCGCGAGCCGAGCCAGCCGATGAAGACGATGTCGGTGGCGTTGATCACCGTCTGCGCCAGATTGGTCAGGATCAGCGGCAGCGACAGCGAAATCGTGGCGCGGGCTTCGACGATCCAGGGGTGAAGCAGGCTCTCCCGCTCGAGAGTGGCGGTTTGGACAGGCATGGCGATCTCGGAAATGACGAAAGCGGCGCGCGGCGCCGTTGGGCGCTCATTAGGCACAATGCCCGCGAAATAACCATCGAAACATTGTGATCGCTGCCATTCGCGGCACGAATGATTGGTTTTCGGCGACGTTCCTGTTGGCGAGGCCTGCGCATGAGTGACCCGGAGCCGCCACCATGCTAAGAGAGACTGATCAAGTCGATGAAGTGCCAAGCCGCCGAAGAGACCGGATAATGTGTGTTCTGAGTAAGCTTTCGCGGGTCGCCATCTCGGCGGTCGTTCTGCTTGGATTTGCCGGAGCCGCCGAGGCGGCGTCGACCGTCTGCCGCTCGCTTGAAGCGCAGCTCGCAGCCGCCCCGCAGGGTGGCGGCCGCGCGGCAGCTTTCGGCGATGCGGCCAGTCGCCAGCGCCAGGCGATTGCCTCGGCTGAAAGCCAGGCCCGTCGCGGTGGCTGCCTCGGCGCGGCCTTCCTGACGCGGGACCAGTCCGGTTCGCCGGCATGCAGGGCGCTCGTCGCCTCGATCGGCAAGATGAAGGCCAACCTTGCCAAGCTCGAGCGGGGTTCCCGGATCGCCGGGATGCGCCAGGCGCCCGCCGGCAACCGCGATGCGATCCTGCGGCAGCTCGGCGCCAATGATTGCGGTCCGCAATATGCGAGCTATGTCGTCCAGCCGCGGCAGCGCAATTTCCTCGAACGCCTGTTCAATCCCGACAACAACCAGCCGCAGCCGAACGTCGCCGTCGTGCCGGCGGCGCCCGTGACGCGCGACAGCTCGAGGTCGGATAGCGGCGGTTATGACAGTGGATTCGGGCGCGGAACCTATCGGACACTCTGCGTGCGGTCCTGCGACGGCTATTATTTCCCGATCAGCTATTCGACGTCGAAAGCGAACTTCGGAGCTGACGAGCAGGCCTGCCATCAACTGTGCCCTGGCACCGACGTCGCGCTCTATGCCTACCGAAACCCCGGCCAGGATGCGAGCCGCGCCCTTTCGACGGTCGACCAGTCGCGCTACAGCGACCTGCCGACGGCGTTCGCCTATCGCACCAGCTTCAATCCCAGCTGCGCCTGCGGCAAGCCGGCCGCGCTTGACCCGGTTGCCGGCGACTACACGCCGATTGGCGACGGCCCCTACACGAACACGTTGACGTCGCCCTCGGCGACGCGGCCCGCCCTCGTCGAGGATGCACCATCGCTTGCCAGCGGCGAAAGCGAGGCCGACACCGGCGAGTCCGGCGCCGACACCCCCGTCGCGACGCTCACGCTGCCGGCCGCAAGCGCTGTGCGGCGAGTCGGGCCATCGTATTACTACGCCCAATAAGCGGCAGCAGCGCCGCTAGCTCCGGTCCACGATCAAGGCCGGTCAGCGCGCGGCGAAGCGGCAGGAACAGCGCCTTGCCCTTCCGTCCCGTGCTGGCCTTGAGCTGATCGGTCCAGCCTTTCCAGGTCCCCGCATCGAACGGCTCGGGCGGCAGCGCTGCCTCGGCCGCTTCGATGAAGGCGGCATCCTCGGGCGTGATCGGCAGCGGCGCGACCGGTCCGGTGATGACAGCCCACCAGTCTGAAGCATCCTGCAGGCGGACGAGGTTGCCCTTCACCGCCTCCCAGAACGCCATGCCGCCAGCGATGCCGAGCGCGGCAAGGCGGTCCGCGACCACTTCGAAGGGCAGTGCGTGCAGCAGGCGGGCATTGAGCCCGTCGAGATCGGCCGGATCGAATTTCGCCGGCCCTTTCGAGATCATCGAGAGGTCGACGAGCCCGGCGAGGGCTTCGAGATCGGCTGCGGGCTCGACAGGCGCCGACGTACCGATGAGGACGGCCAGCGAGGCGACGGCCATCGGCTCGTAGCCCGCTTCGCGCAGCGAGGCGAGCGACAACGCGCCGGTCCGCTTGGAGAGACCCTCGCCGCTCGCCGTTGTCAGAAGGTTGATATGGCCAAAGCGCGGCACCGCCCCGCCAAGTGCTTCGAAGAGTTGGATCTGCACGCCGGTATTGGTGACGTGGTCGTCGCCGCGAATGATATGCGTGATGCCGAAATCGATGTCATCGACGACTGAAGGCAGCGTGTAGAGAAAAGTCCCGTCGCCGCGGATCAGCACCGGATCGGACTGCGAGCCGATGTCGACGCTCTCGGCTCCGCGCACCAGATCGTCCCACGCCACATGGGGCGATGCATCGTCGAGGCGAAAGCGCCAATGCGGCCGGCGGCCCTCGGCCTCGAGGGCAGCCTTCTCGGCTTCGGTGAGGCGCAGGGCGGCGCGGTCATAGATCGGCGGCAGGCCGCGCGCCATCTGGCGCTTGCGGCGGCGATCGAGTTCGTCGGCCGTCTCATAGGCCGGATAGAGCCGCCCCGAACGCTTGAGCCCCTCGGCTGCGGTCTCATAGGCAGCGATACGGCTCGACTGCCGCTCGAAGCGATCCGCCTTGATTCCGAGCCAAGCGGTGTCCTGCCGGATCGCGTCCGCGAAGCGTTCTTCCGAGCGCTCCCGATCGGTATCGTCGAGCCGCAGCACGAATTGACCGCCATGGCGCAGCGCGAACAGGGCGTTGAACAGAGCCGGACGCGCATTGCCGATGTGAAGAAAGCCGGTTGGCGAGGGCGCGAAGCGGACGATGACGGGGTTCTGTGTCATGCGAGGCGATGTAGCCCGCGCCTGGCCGCAGCGCAATCACGCGCTCAAGCGGAAAGGCTCGCTCCGATCAGGCGATCGGCAACGGCGGCGAGCGAGCGCACCGGCCCATCCGCCCCGAAGATCTGGCCGGACGCGTTGGCGCCCTCGAACAGCATCAACAGACCGTCGGCGAGCAGGCGCGGATCATCGGCACCCATCTCGAGCGCGAGCGCCTCCAGGCGATCACGCAGCATCCGCTTGTTGGCCTCGCTGACGAGACGCGCCGGCGAGCCCGGCTCGGGAAACTCGACCGCGGCATTGGTGAGGGCGCAGCCTCGATAGCGGGTTCGCGCCTGGCGCTGCCCGACGCCGGAAAAATAGCCGACGATGCCGGCGCGCGGATCGCCCGGATGGCGCGCCAGCGCTGTCTCGAACCGATCCCAGAACCCGATCTCATAGTCGCGGAGATAGGCCGCCGCGAGTTCGTCCTTCGAGGGGAAGGCGCGATAGAGGCTCGGCTTGGAGACGCCCGCAGTCTCCACGATCTCGTCGACGCCAACGGCGCGGATGCCATCGCGATAGAAGAGTTCGCGCGCGACATCGAGAATCCGCTCGGCCGCGCGGGGCTTGGCCGTACCATCTGGCGTGTTCGCGTTCATAGCTTGCTGCGGTCTCCCATTGACAACGCGCCCCTTTGATATGTAACAGACCGGTACGTATCATCAAGCCCTGTCATCGCGGTGGTGAGTCTCATGCAATCCATCACAAGGCGGCCCTTCGGCCCGAACTATGCCTTCATCGTTGCGGCCGTGATCTTCCTGGCGCTGCTATCGGCAGCCGGGCTCCGCGCCGCGCCGGGCGTCATGATGCTGCCGCTGCAATCGGCGTTCGGCTGGGACAAGGCCACCATATCAGCCGGCGCCGCCATCGGCATCTTCCTCTATGGTCTCGCCGGCCCGTTCGCTGCCGCCTTGATGCAGACCTTCGGCGTCCGGCGGACCCTTGTCTGTGCGCTCCTGCTGATGTCGGTCTCGACCGGGCTCAGCGCGCTGATGTCCGAGCCATGGCAGTTCATCGCCACATGGGGCGTGCTCTCGGGCATCGGCTCCGGGGCAGTCGCGCTGGTGATGGGCGCGACGGTCGTCAATCGCTGGTTCGTCACCAATCGCGGCCTGATGATGGGCCTCTTCTCAGCCTCGACCGCGACGGGCACGCTGATCTTCCTGCCCGGTCTCGCCGCGCTCTCCGAATGGGGCGGCTGGCAGGCGATCGTGCTGACGATCTCGATCTTCATGGCGGTTCTGATACCGGTCGTGCTGCTGCTCGTCCCCGAGAGCCCGCGCTCCATCGGTGTCTTGCCCTATGGCGCCACCGGCACCGAAACGCCGGCCGCGCCGCATCAGGGCAATCCCTTCCGCAATGCCATCAACGCGCTGGTCGAAGCTTCGCGGACCCGCACCTTCTGGTATCTGTTCGCCACCTTCTTCATCTGCGGCTTTACGACCAACGGCCTCGTCGGGACGCATATGATCTCGTTCTGCGCCGATATGGGCATTCCCGAAGTCCAGGCCGCGAGCATGCTGGCGATGATGGGGTTGTTCGACCTCATCGGCACCACAGCATCGGGCTGGCTCACTGACCGCGTCGACCCGCGCAAGCTGCTCTTCGCCTATTACGGCCTGCGCGGCCTCTCGCTGTTCTACCTGCCCTTTTCGGATTTCTCCTTCTACAGTCTCTCCTTCTTCGTCGTCTTCTATGGCCTCGACTGGATCGCCACCGTGCCGCCGACCGTCCGCCTCGCCACCGAAGCCTTCGGCGACCGCAAGGCACCGATGGTCTTCGGCTGGATCGCCGCCGGCCATCAACTCGGCGCAGCTTCCGCGGCCTTCTTTGCCGGCTGGATGCGAACGGTACAGGGCAATTATTTCGATGCCTTCATGATCGCCGGCGTCACCGGCATTATCGCGGCCGCGCTCGCGCTGCTGATCGCAAGGCCGCGGCGGGAGCCCATCGTCGCGGGCGCGGCCTGATATGGAGGCGCCTACCCTGCTCTTCTCGCCCTGGATGGCGCGCTGGCAACTCGTCGCCGATGGCGCGCCGATCGAAACGCCGACCAGCAACCTGCTACCCGTTATCCGTGACGGCCAGCCGGCCATGCTCAAGCTGCTGAAGCCCTCGAGCGACGAAGGTCCGGGCCTTGCAGCGCTCCGCTGGTTTGGCGGTCACGGCGCGGTGCGCGTCATCGAGATGGATGGCGACGCAGTCGTCATGGAGCGCGCCGTCGGCTCGCACTCGCTGACGCAGATGGCGCTTTCAGGCGATGACGACGGCGCGATCCGCATCATCGCGACGGTCGCAGCGCAGCTTCATGCGCCCCGCGAGGCACTGCCCCCAGAGCTGCCGTCGCTCACGCGACGGTTTCGTGCCTTGTTCGAGGCGGGCCCGGTCCATCCGGTCCTCGCCCGCTGTGCCGCGATGGCGCGCGCCCTCCTGGCGAAACCGCGTGAGTCCTTCGTCCTGCACGGCGATCTCCACCATGAGAACGTGCTCGACAGCCCGCGCGGCTGGCTCGCCATCGACCCGAAAGGCGTTTATGGCGAGCGCGCCTACGACACCGCCAATCTCTTCCTCAATCCCACTGGCATCGACCGGCTCGTTCTCGATCCCGAACGGGCGTCGCGTCTGCAGGCGACCGTCTCGGAGACGCTCGGCCTCGATCCGGCGCGCGTCATCGGCTTCGCCTTTGCCCATGCCGGCCTTTCCGCCGCATGGTGCATCGAGGACGGGATCGAGCCGCGCCTCGCCATCGAGGCGGCGGAAGTGATGGATAAGCTAACGGGGTGATCTCTTTGGTTGAGTAAAATCAACTTACCTACTCATGGTTGACAAATAGAAAGGCAAGTGATGTTCTCTTCCGTGTGCAGTATGACGCCGGGGGGCCTTCATGAACACGCGTGTTCTGTCAGCCTGTTTTTTGTGCCTTGCGCTTCTATGTGGATGCGCTGAAACGCATGGCCCAAACTCTGATGCGATGGCTTCGAGCGCAGTGACCGTCTCGCCCACGGTCACCTATGGCAAATAGCGCCGTGTTACGCGGCAGATTACGGCTGCTTCGGATCGCTGCGGGGCTGCTCGTTCCGCTAAGCGTAACGTCGTGCAGCAACACAAATGGTCCAGATTCGCCGGCGAGCTCTATCTTCAACCTAAACCTTCAAAACCTCTTGGGTTCTATACGGCCTCGAGTGTGCATGACGAATTTCGGGGGCTGCCCTTATGGTACCGGGGAGGGTAATCAGCCTTGCGTGTGCTATACATCCTGGGGACCTGTTGGAGGGCTGACCGCCAACCCATGAAGTAATATGCATGGGCCTCAATCGTCGCCCGGGAACTGCTGGATCCCGTCGGCAATCTCGTAATAGTCGCCCTTGTCGGCAACGAAGATATGCCGGTCGATGGATGTGCCGGTCGGCTTGTCGAAGCCGCCCATCGCGATCGCGATGCGCCCGGAGCCTGGCCTTCGCCAGAACAGCACCGAGCCGCACGTTCCGCAGAAGCCGCGCTCGGCGATCTCGGAGGCGGCGTACCAGCGAACATGCCCGACGCCCTCGAGGGCGAGATCCGTTTCGGCGACATTGGTCGAGGCGAGGAAATGACCAGTCTGCCGCCGGCACAGGGTGCAATGGCAGGCGACGACCGGCGCGAGTGGACCGGCCACGCGATAGCGCACGGCGCCGCAAAGGCAGGCGCCGTGATGGATGGCAGCCTCAGAAGCCACTCGCGACCGCCTGCTTCTGCTGACCGGTGCGGCTCGTCTTCAGGAGTTCGGCGACGAGGAAGGCGAGCTCCAGCGACTGATCCGCGTTGAGGCGCGGATCACAATGCGTGTGATAACGATCCGAAAGGTCCTCGTCCGTGATCGCCCGCGCGCCGCCGGTGCATTCGGTGACGTTCTTGCCGGTCATCTCGATATGGATGCCACCGGGGAATGTACCCTCGCCGGCATGAACTTCGAAGAAGCTCTTCACTTCCTTGAGGATCAGGTCGAACGGCCGCGTCTTGTAGCCGGTCACCGCCTTGATCGTGTTGCCATGCATCGGATCACACGACCACACAACGGAGCGGCCCTCGCGCTCGACGGCGCGGATGAGCTGCGGCAGATGATCGAACACTTTGTTGGCGCCGAAGCGGCAGATCAGCGTCAGCCGGCCGGGCTCGTTCTCGGGGTTCAGCAGATCGATGAGTTCGATCAGCCCATCACCGGTGAGCGAGGGGCCGCATTTGAGGCCGATCGGGTTCTTCACGCCGCGCATATATTCGACATGGGCGTGATCGGGCTGGCGGGTGCGGTCGCCGATCCATAGCATGTGGCCTGACGTGGCGTACCAGTCCCCGGTCGTCGAATCGACGCGGGTCATCGCCTGCTCGTAGCCGAGCAGCAGCGCCTCATGCGAGGTGAAGAAATCGGTCGATTGCAGCGACGGCGCCGTTTCCGGATCGATGCCGCAGGCGCGCATGAAGGCCATCGCCTCGGAAATGCGGTCGGCGATCTCCTGGTAATGGTGCCCCTGCGGGCTGTCCTTGACGAAGCCGAGCATCCATTGATGCACATGCTCGAGATTAGCATAGCCGCCCTGCGCGAAAGCCCGCAGCAGGTTGAGCGTCGCCGCCGACTGGCGATAGCTGTCCTCGATCCGGCGCGGATCGGGATTGCGTGCCTCGGGCGTAAACTCGATGCCGTTGATATTGTCGCCGCGATAGGACGGCAGCTCAATATCGCCGATTTTCTCCATCGGCGCCGAGCGCGGCTTCGCGAACTGGCCGGCGATCCGGCCGACCTTCACCACCGGCATCTGACCGGCAAAGGTCAGCACCACGGCCATCTGCAGGAAGACACGGAAGAAATCGCGGATGTTGTCCGGGTGATGCTCGAGGAAGCTCTCGGCGCAATCACCGCCCTGGAGCAGGAAGGCTTCACCGCGCGAGACGGAAGCGAGGCCCTTCTTGAGCTTCCGCGCCTCGCCCGCGAAGACCAGCGGCGGATAGGTCGCAAGCCTTGCCTCGACCGCTTCGAGCGCAGCCTTGTCGGCATAATCCGGCACCTGCTGGATCGGCTTCTGCTGCCAGCTCGCGGGGGTCCAGCCTGTCTTGATCATGATCCGCTCCACTGCGAGCCGGCATGCGGCGCCCAATCGGCGCCCTGCCCTGCCGGCCGGAAAGGCGCCCTTATACACGCGTCTCGGCCCGCTCGCCAATCGTCAGCCATGCTGCACTGCCACAGCGCCGCGGCGAACCGCGTCAGCCAAGAGCGAGGCTGCGCAGCCGCGCAGCGGTCTCCTCGTCGGCCGGAAAGAACGCCTCGATCGCAAGCTCGGACAGCGTCACATCGGCCGGCCCGCCAAAAACCGTCGTCGTGGTGATGAAGGACAGCACCTGATCGCCGACGCGGATGCGAAATGGCAGAGCGATACCACCATAGGGTGCGGGCGATGCGATCCGGCGCGGTCCGCCGGCCGGAAGGGCGTCCAGTTCAGCATGCAGGTCCTGCAGCTTCGGGTCGCCAGTCAATTCAGCCTCGCGGGCCAGGCGGCCGAGGAGATGCGCGCGCCAGAGCGGAAAATCGACCGTGCGCGCGGCGAGGCCAGCCGGATGCAATGCCAGCTTCAGAACATTGACCGGAGGCTTCAAGAGGGCCGGATCAACGCCCTCGATCAGCCTCGCCACGGCGGCATTGGCCTCGATCATGGTCCAGTGGCGGTCGATCGCAAGGGCCGGATAGGGTTGATGGCCATCGACGATCCGCCGGACCGCATCGCGCGCCGCCGCAAGATCCGGATCGTCGAGCCGGCGCTCCGTATGGACGGGTGCAAAGCCTGCGGCCAGCAGCAGGGCGTTCTGCTCGCGCAGCGGCAGGTCGAGCTGCGCGGCAAGCTTCAGAACCGTGGCGCGGCTCGGCCGCGAGCGACCTGTCTCGAGAAAGGAGAGATGGCGCGCCGAGAGATCTGCCTCGCCGGCAAGATGCAACTGGCTGAGACGCCGGCGGAGGCGCCAATTGCGGAGTTCCTCGCCGAAGGAGGTGCTGCTTGTGGCTGTCATGGCGTCAAAACTAGCCGCCTCGGGCGCGGCATCCAATGACCTCGGAGGTAATCGACGCCGTTCAATCGGGACCGCAGGGTCTGCCCGTCGACGCCCCGGATTGGCCGGTGGCGATTGTGAAGGAGACCAACATGACCGATGCAGCCACGCTTGCCGAGCGCTATATCGCCGTCTGGAACGAGCGCGATCCCGATCGCCGGAGCACGCTTGTCGCCGAGACCTTTGCCGAGGGCGCCACCTATGGCGATCCGCTGGCCGAGGTCGAAGGGCATGCAGGCATCGACGGACTGGTCGCCGCCGTGCAGGCGCAATTTCCAGACTTCCGGTTTGCACCGGCCGGCAGCGTCGATGCCTATGGCGACCGGCTGCGCTTCAGCTGGACGCTCGGCCCAGCCTCCGGTCCGGCCGTGGCGGGCGGGACCGATTTCGCGACGATTGCATCCGGCCGGTTCGCCAGCGTGGTCGGCTTCCTTGACTTCGCGCCGGGCTGATCCTTGAGGCTCGCCCAAAGATGAACCGTGGCGAGGCTGCGATGTGGCGCGAAGGCCCGCATCGCGGCCTCCTGCTCCGAAATATCGGGGCGCCGGTCGAGGCCATGGAGCCGTTCGAGCCCGGTCGCGAGGCCGGAATCGCCAACCGGCGCGACGTCGGGAAAGCCGAAGCCGCGCAGCAGAATGTAGCGCGCCGTCCAGGGTCCGATGCCGCGCAGCGCCGTCAGCGCCGCTTCGGCCGTTTCCGGCCCGGCAGCCGCAAGGCCTTCGAGAGAAGGCGTGCCGGCGGCGATCGCGGCAGATGTCTCGACCAGATAGCGCGCCTTGGAGCGCGAGAAGCGCCGCGCCGCGAGATCTGCAGGATCGAGCGATGCCACGGCAGCCGGGCCGGGATGGGCGAGAAGACCGCTGCCTGGATTTGGCGTTCCGGCGAGCGCGATCATCTCGCGCCTGAGGGCGGCCGCGAAGGTCAGGTTGATCTGCTGGCCGATGACAGCCCAGCACACCGCTTCGAAAACCGTCGCGGTCAGGGGAATGCGGAGGCCGGGACGAGCGGCAGCAATCGCCGCCGCCGCCGGCATGGCCTCGAAACCGGCCGGATCGCTAGAGAACCCTAGAAGCCGCGCGACAATGTCATGCGCCTCGATGCTCTCGGCGTCGCCTAGCGCCCGGTCGAAGCGCGCCATCGCCACGGCGTCACCGATCTCAAGCGAGAGCAGGGCCAAGCCGCCCGATAGCCAGAGCGGCTTTTCGAGCACCATGCCCGTGACGCGCTCGCTGACGCTCAGCGCATCGCGGCCATGATAGGCGAGGAAATCGGCGCTCCGGTAGCCGGCTGGCAGCGGGACGTCAAACGCCGTCACGGTTCCAGGTCCGGCGCGCAGCGCTTGCAGGCCCGGAGGCCGGCTGTCTCGGCCGCGGCTGCATCAGCGAAGAAGCGGACATTCTCCGGCCGGGGCGACCTCGAAGGACAATCCGGCCGGCAGAAGATGCCGGTTGTCGTCACGCCATAGAAGCGGGCTTCGGCTGGGAACGGGACGGTTGTGCTCATGAGCCGATCATGACCGGGCGCGAGGCGTCCGGCCACCCGCTTCCTGCGCGATCAGTGCTGATCCCTGGACCAGAGATAGACACCGATGCCCGCGCCGAGCAGTGAAAGAAACGCGAGGTAGTGCGCATGCGCCATCGGGTCCGACTTCAGCGCCAGCGTCACCAGCAGCGGGGTCAGGCCGCCGAAGATCGCATAGGCGATGTTGTAGGCGAACGAAACGCCGGTGAACCGCACCGCCGCCGGGAATGCCTTGACCATCACATAGGGCACGGCGCCGATGACACCGACCGAAAATCCGGCCAGAGCCGCCAGCGGATAGAGCGTCGCAGGATCGGCGGCGACCGAGGAATAGAAATAATAGGTAGCGGCGCCGAAGAAGAGACTGCCGATGGTGAAGAACCTGCCAGCGCCGACCTTGTCGACGATGAGGCCGGCCAGGACGCAGCCGAATGTCAGGAACAGCGTCGCGATCGAGTTCGCGGCGAGCGTATCGGTCGCCGGGATCTTGTAGAGTGTCTGCAGCAGCGTCGGCGTCATCAGGATTGCGACGACGATCGCGCCCGACAGCATCCAGGTCAGCAGCATCGAAAGGATGGTCGGTCCCCGGTGGTCGCGCAGCACCGCCTTCAGCGGCAGTTCGGCGGCCAGCGCCTTGCGGGCCTTCATCTCGATGAAGACGGGCGTTTCTGCCAGCCACTGGCGCAGATAAACCGCAACCAGCCCGAACACGCCGCCGAGCAGGAACGGGACGCGCCAGGCAAAACCGAGGATATCGGCCGGCGTGAAGATGACGTTGACAGCGGTCGCGACCAGCGAACCGAGCAGGATGCCCGCCGTGAGGCCGCAGGTGAGGATGCCGCAGGCAAGCCCGATCCGATGCACCGGCACATGCTCGGACACGAACGTCCAGGCGCCGGGAACCTCGCCGCCGATCGCCGCGCCCTGCAGGACGCGCATCGCCAGCAGCAGGATCGGCGCGGCGATGCCGATGGTCGCATAGGTCGGCAGCGCGGCGATGCCGAGCGTCGAAAGCGCCATCAGGAGGATCGACAGTGTGAACATGCGTTTGCGGCCAAGCCGGTCGCCGAAATGCGCCATCACGAGGCCACCGAGCGGGCGCGCCAGATAGCCGGCCGCAAAAATCCCGAAGGCCTGAACCTGCTGCACCCATTCCGGGATTTCCGGCGGGAAGAACAGATGGCCGAGAACGGTGACGAAAAAGACGAAGATGATGAAGTCGTAAAACTCGAGCGCGCCACCGAGGGCGGAGAGCGCAAGGGTCTTGTAGTCGTTTCCGTCAAGCAGACGGCGACCGGGTGCAGCAATTGCGGTCATGGGGATCACTCTCGGCGTCTATGCGCCGTTCGTATGTTGGCGATCGGCGTTGTTTGGCCCCGAAAGCGCAGATTCACAAGCAAAAAGACGAGAAACCTACCGACGATGCCGGATCGAGGGCTCGCGCATGGTCACGAGTTCTTCCGCCGCAGTCGGATGCAGCGCCATCGTCGCGTCGAACTGCGCCTTGGTGGCGCCGAGCTTGATGGCGATCGCAACGAGCTGGATCATCTCGGCAGCGTCGTGGCCGAGGATGTGACAGCCGAGCACACGACCGCTGTCGCCATCGACGACGAGCTTCATCAGCATGCGCTCATCGCGGCCGGAGAGACCGTTCTTCAGCGATTTGAAGCTTGTCTTGAAGATGTCGACCGAAGTGAATTCCGCCAGCGCCTCTTCCTCCGACAAGCCCACGGTGCCGATCTCAGGCTGAGAGAACACAGCCTTCGGCACGCCGAGATGATCGACGACGACGTCGCGATTGCCGAAGATCGTATCGGCGAAGGCGTGGCCCTCGCGGATCGCGACCGGCGTCAGGTTGATGCGGTTGGTGACGTCGCCGACGGCGTAGATCGACGGCACATTCGACTGCGAACGCTCGTCAACGGTGATCGCGCCCGCGCCGTCGAGTTGCACGCCGGCCTGTTCCAGCCCGAGCCCGCTCGTATTGGGGCGCCGCCCCGTCGCGACCATGACCTGGCCCGCCGGAATGGCCAGCCCCGCCATCGTGTGGACGAGAAGACCGCCTTCGCCCTTCTCGATCCGCGCGGGACTATCGCCGAGCACCAGGCGAATGCCCTTCTTTTCCAGCGCCTCGGCAAGGCCATGCCGCAGATCATCGTCGAAACCGCGCAACAGCTTGTCACCGCGATGGATCAGCGTCGTCTCGACCCCGAGGCCGTTGAAGATGCCCGCGAACTCGACCGCGATATAGCCGCCACCGATGATGACGATCTTTTCTGGCAGGCTCTGCAGATGAAACGCCTCGTTCGACGTGATCACCAATTCGCGGCCTTCGAGGGCCGGATCGACAAAGGCCGTCGATCCCGTCGCGACCAGGATATATTTCGCCGTGACGATGGTGCCGTCGGCCAGGCGGACGGTGTGCGGATCCTCGATCGTGGCGCGCGCGGCAACCAGCTTGGCGCCGGAACGCTCGAGATTGCGGATATAGGCGGCATTGAGGGTGTCGATCTGCCGGTCCTTCGCGGCGACCAGCGTCGGCCAATCGAAACTCGGCGGGGCGACCGTCCAGCCAAAGCCGGCGGCATCCTCGAAATCCTCTGCGAAGCGCGACGCGTAGACGAAGAGCTTCTTGGGCACGCAGCCGCGGATGACGCAGGTTCCGCCGACCCGGTCCTCTTCGGCGACCATGACCCGGGCGCCGTGCTGCGCCGCGATCCGCCCGGCGCGCACCCCGCCCGAACCCGCGCCGATAACGAAAAGGTCGACGTCGAACTCCGCCATGATCCTGGATGCCCTTTGCCGAAAACAACGCCGCTTGAAGACGACGAAGCCGGCCACGAGCGGGCCGGCTTCGCTGCATATATAGGACCGGCTGGGCCGGTCGCGCCAGAGCCTAGAGGTCGACGCCCTTCTTCTTCAGCTCCTCGCGCGACTTCTCGAACATCTCCTCGCCGACGCGATCCGACCAGCCCTTGACGGACTGCAGCGTCTCGCCGACGACCTTCGGACCGATATCGGCAAGCTTCGAACCGGCCGGGCTCTTGTAGAAGGTGGTGATGGCGTTCAGTTCGTCCTCGGTGAAGTACTTCGCCCAGATGCGCGCAACGTCATTGTCGAGATCGGCGCGACGGGCAACGAGGTCGAGCGCCTCGGCGTCGACGACCTGACCGATGAGGACGTGCTGATCAGGACGCATGCGGATCAGGCGGTTCTGGGTCTGTTGGGCGAGGAGCGGCAGCAAGTTGTCGAAGCCCCGCGAGGTCTTGGCAGCCTGCACCGCGGCAACCGCCGCCTGCAGATGCGCCTCGGTCACCTCCTCGGCGGAAGCGGCGCCGACACAGCCGACCATCAGGCCTATGGCGAGGACCGCCGCGCGGAGGGACGAGTGGATGAGGTTCATTGAACGGGCTCCCATGGGGCGAATGACTTTAGGCGTGCAACCAGATGACGCCTTCGGAACGGGCGATGACGGCGGCGGTCGCAATGCCGATGAACAGACCATGCTCCACCACCCCCGGAATCGCGGCGAGGGCAAGGTTCATGGCTTCTGGCTCGCGAATGAGGCCAAATGATGCATCGATGATGGCGTGCCCGCCGTCGGTGACGAACGCGCTGCCATCAGCCGCAAGACGGCGCTTCAGGGTCACAGCCTGGCCGAGCCGCCGCGCCGCCGTCTCGATGGCGATCAGCGTCGCGCCGAGGCCGAAATGATTGACCTCGATCGGCAGCGGAAACGCGCCGAGCCGGTCGACCAGCTTGGAACCATCGGCAATGACGATCATGCGGTCCGATGCCGAAGCGACAATCTTCTCGCGCAGCAACGCACCGCCGCCGCCCTTGATGAGCTGCAGCGAACGGTCGAGCTCGTCGGCACCGTCGATCGTGAGGTCGAGATGCGGCGTCTCGTCGAGCGTCGTCAGGCGGATTCCTTCGGCCGTCGCAAGCTTGGCCGTTCGCTCCGAAGTCGGCACGCCGACAATGTCGAGGCCAGCCCGCACGCGCTCGCCGAGACCCTTGACGAGAAAGGCCGCCGTCGAGCCGGTCCCGATGCCGAGCTTCATGCCGGACTGGACATGGTCGAGAGCGGCAAGCGCCGCCTGCTTCTTCAGATCGTCACTGTCGCTCATCGGTCCCGTCCGGCCTGTGCCGCAGCCTGCGCGGCGGCTGGTGTGTTAGCACGCGGCACCTGCCACGCCAACGCCTGCCCCGGCTTCGCCCAGCATCTTCCTGGCTTGTGACCTCCGGCCCTTGTCCGCCCGCGAACTGCGGCTATGCTCCCGCCGCCCTCCAGCCGGAAGTCCGCCGCATGCGCCCTACCCTCGTCTTCGATCTCGACGGAACCCTGATCGACACGGCCCATGATCTCGTCGCCACGCTCAACGTCATCCTCGAGCGCGAGAACCTCGCCGCGCTGCCCTTCGAAAGCGCCGTCTCGATGGTCGGACACGGCGCGCGCGTCCTGATTGAACGCGGCCTCGCCGCCAATGACGTGACGCGGGAAGCGGCGATCATCGACCGCTTGTTCGACGACTATATCGCCCACTATGCCGATCACATCGCAGACCTCAGCCGGCCCTATCCGGGGCTCGTCGCAGCACTCGACCACTACGCGGCCGAAGGCTGGATTCTCGCCGTCTGCACTAACAAGCTCGAGCACCTTTCCATCGAGTTGCTCGGCCGCCTCGGTCTCGCCGACCGCTTCGCCGCGATCTGCGGCGCCGATACATTCCTGGCGCGGAAGCCCGATCCGATCGCGCTCACCGAAACCATCCGCCGCGCTGGCGGTGCGGCGGAAGCAGCCTTGATGGTCGGCGACTCGAAGACCGACATCGACACCGCCAAGGCGGCGGGCATCCCGGTCGTCGCGGTCGATTTCGGCTATACGCCGATCCCGGTGACGGAGCTGGGCCCGGACGCCGTGATCAGCCATTACGACGAGCTGATCGGCGCCGTTGCGCGGCTCAGGCCCGATCTTTCAGGCACGCATTAGCGGCAGGCCTTGGCCGCGACCCGCGTCGGGGCGAGATCGAGCTTCACCAGCTTCCCCTGCAGCGCGAAGTCGCCATAGTCGAGCTTCATGCGCCGGGTGATGCCGTTCTCATAGATGATAAACGAGAGCTCGTAGGACGGCTTCTGCTCGCCACTATCATCGGCGCCGCTGAAATAGCTGATGGTTACCGGCCATGAGCGGATATTGGCGAGACCCGCCCCCTTGGCGGTCGCCTCGTCGCCGAGTTCATCAGTGCCTGAATTTTCCGCGCCGATGACCGCCGAGGTCTCATAGGACTTCTGGCCCTGGTCCGATCCATCGAAGAGATCGACCTGCAGGAAATGCTCGCCCCGCTGCGCCGCGGCGATGATCGCGGCCAGATGCTGGTTCGGAAACTGGAAATTCGGGGCAATCGCGAAGTGCTGCGCCTTCGGCTTGGCGATGGTGACGTCGACTTTCGAGCCCTCGCGAGCGGCCGATCCGGACGAATCCTCCGAGATGGTCCCGTCGACAAAGCTCTTGGTCGAAAAATTGAAGGTCTTGCCGGCAGTGTCCTCGAACGTCGTCGTCGCGACATCGGTGAGGCGCGCATTGCCGTCCTCATCGCTGATCCGCGTCACGAAGCGCAGCCGCGTCGTGTAGCCGTCACAAGGCGTGCCGGCGAAGTCATAGACCATGCGGCCCTCGGCATCGCTGACCGTATCGGACGAATTGTCCTGGTCGAGGGTCAGCTCGTAGACGGCACGGTGGGCCACCATCGCGGGGCCGGGCGGTACGGCCGCATGGGCCGATGCAGCGGAACCGAGAAGAGCCGCCATAAGGCCTGCCGCGGCTAAGCGGCGCCCGGATACAGGCATCGTCAGGGTGGCAACCATTCCTGTCACTCCATCATGGCCGTGGCGACCACCCTCGTTCCCGCCGTCTTCCCGGCGACATATCGGCATTTCAATCTGCAATTCCAGCGAAGTCCACGCCGATTCGATCGACCCCGCCGGCATGATGAACCGGTTCTTGCCTTGCAGCACGGCCGAATTCGGGCGAAACCGTCGCTAATCGCCTGTCCGACCGGAGAAGCCCCATGACCAGCGCCATCGAAGCCCGCCTGAAGACCCTCGGCGTTACCCTGCCTCAGCCGGCCGCGCCAGCCGCCAACTACGTGCCCTATGTCGAGAGCCGCGGCATGCTTTACATCTCCGGGCAGATTCCCGTCGGCGCCGAAGGCATCCAATATGTCGGCAAGGTCGGAGCCGGCCTCGACATCGACGACGGCCGCGTCGCCGCCCGCCTCTGCGCCATCAACATCCTGGCGCAGGCCCGCGCCGCCCTTGGTGATCTCGATCGGGTCGGACGGATCGTCAAGCTGGTCGGCTTCGTCAATTCCGCGCCGGATTTTAACGACCAGCCGAAGGTCGTGAACGGCGCATCCGATTTTATGGTCGAGGTATTCGGCGACAAGGGCCGCCATGCGCGCTCCGCGGTCGGCGTCTCGGCGCTGCCCTTCGGCGTCGCTGTCGAAGTCGAAGCCGTCATCGAGATCGCCTGATCATGGCACCGTCCTGGCTGACCGCCCGCCCGATCGCCCATCGCGGCTATCACGCGAGCGCCGAAGGGCGGATCGAAAATACCCTCTCGGCGGTGCGCGCGGCCATCGCGCATCGTTTCGCCATCGAGGTCGACCTGCAATTGACCGCCGACGGCGCCGTCGTGGTCTTTCATGACGAAACCGTCGATCGTCTGCTGGCCGCGACCGGCCGGGTCGACGGCTTCAGCCTCGCCGCATTGAAGGCATTGCCCTTCCGCGGCGGCGGTGATTCAGTGCCAACCCTCGCCGAGCTGCTGCAGACGGTCGCGGGTGCGGTCCCGTTGGTGCTGGAGCTCAAGAGCGAATTCAAGGGCGACCGCCGCCTCGAAGCCGCCGTGGCGCCGATCCTTGCCGCTTATGGTGGCCCCTGCGTCGTCATGTCCTTCGATCCCGACTCGATGGCGGCGATGAAGCATCTCGCACCGGCGATACCGCGCGGCATCGTGGCCGATCGGTACACCGACCTCAGCGACTGGGGATTTTTGACGGCCGGGCAGCGGTTCCGATTCCGTCACCTGCTCGATGTTCCGCGGGTCGGTGCCGGTTTCGTCTCCTATGATCTGAAGGGCCTTCCTTCGTTCGCGCCTTCGATCGTGCGCGCGCTCGGCCGGCCGCTGATCACTTGGACCGTCCGCACAGAGGCGGACCGCGAAAAGGCAAGCCGCGTCGCCGACCAGATCACATTCGAGGGCTTCGATCCCGACGTGTGAAAGCTCTGGCTCGGCGGCTTGCGCTTGAAGTTACGAGCCCTAGATGATCGGATGCATCTCCCACGACATCCAAAGGTCGCCTGCCGATGAGCGCCTCTGCCGCGCGCCTCACTGTCCTGTCCTCGCTTGGCGAGATCGAACGTGAGGCATGGGATGCCTGCGCCAATCCCGGCTGGAACTCCGAGGCGCCCTTCGGCGCCGATACCGGCTCGTTTTTCAACGACTTACGCGGCAATGCGGATTCAAAAACTGAGCACAATGGATCGGTTTCTGAGCGACCGGCCTATAACCCCTTCATTTCGCACGATTTTCTGAGGTGTCTGGAGGAGGCCGGCTCTGCGGTCGGCCGCACAGGCTGGCAGGGCCGACACCTCGTGCTGGACGATGCGGATGGCCGGCCCGAGGCAATCGTGCCGTGCTATCAGAAGACCCATTCAATGGGCGAATATGTCTTCGATCATGGCTGGGCCGACGCCTTCGAGCGCGCTGGCGGAAGCTATTATCCAAAGCTCCAGGTCTCGGTGCCGTTCACACCGGTGACCGGACGGCGCCTGCTAGTCCGGCCGGATGCGGGGACCTCGGCCAAGGCAACGCTTGCCGCCGGCCTCGGCGAGCTCTGCCGCCGCATCGGCGCCTCTTCGGTGCATGCCACCTTCCTCGAGGACGAAGACGCGGCGATCCTCGGCGGCGCGGGCTTCCTGCCGCGCGTCGACCAACAGTTCCAGTTTGACAACCCCGGCTATCGGGACTTCCAGGACTTTCTCGACGCGCTCTCGTCCGGCAAGCGCAAGACCATAAGGCGCGAGCGGCGCGATGCACTCGCGGGCGGGCTAGAGGTCGAGATCCTCACCGGCAAGGCCATCGACGAGGCGGCTTGGGATGCGTTCTTCGCGTTCTATACCGATACCGGCGCGCGCAAATGGGGCCGGCCCTATCTCAATCGGCGCTTCTTCTCGCTGCTCGGCGAGGCGATGGCCGATCGCGTCCTGCTGATCTTCGCCAAACGCGGCCGCGAACGTATCGCCGGAGCGCTCAACCTCATCGGCTCCGACGCGCTTTATGGCCGCTATTGGGGCACGCTCGAGGAGGTGCCGTTCCTGCATTTCGAGATCTGCTACCATCAGGCCGTCGAATGGGCGATCGCCCATGGCCTGCCGCGCGTCGAAGCGGGCGCGCAGGGTGAACACAAACTGGCCCGCGGCTACCGGCCGGTCATCACGCGCTCCGCCCACTGGATCGCCGATCGGAACTTTCGAACTGCGGTTGCGGATTATCTGCAGCGGGAGCGCGCGGCCGTCGAAGCCGAGCATGAAATCCTCGACGAGCACACGCCTTTCAAGGCGGAACCGCCGGCGAGATAACGACAGGTGCAGCGGAAGGCGGACCCGGACTACGAATGAACGCGCTTTTCCTCTGGCTCGCCGCCGCGGCCGTCCTCGCCCTCACGGAGCGGCAATCCGCCCGCATCCTGCTGGCGCTCGCCGCCTTCGCGACGCTCACCGCACTGGTTATGGGCTTCGTCGGCGATCTGCCGCGCGCGACGCTGCTTGCCGCGATCCTCACCGCGACCATCGCCGGCGCCTCAGGCGTCAAGCATCACCATAGCGGGATGAAGCTGGCGGTCGCCGATCTCGGCCTGACCTTCGCAGGCACGATCCCCTTCATGCTGCGCCAATATCGGCTGACGGCGACGCTCACCATCATCGGCGCCGTGCTGCTTGCTCTGGCCGCCGTCGCGGTGATCGTGCTCGTGCCCGGCACGCCGCTTCGCATCTCCGAGCGCCTCGCGATCCTGGCTTTCACCATCGCCCTCTATGCCTGTGCCTTCTATGCGACAGGCGGCGCGGAGCGCTGGCGACGGGACGTGACGGTTCGCAGCGGCCTCTTCTCTTTCTTCATGGCGTCATTGATCGATGTTGCGAGCTGGTGGCCGACGGGTGGGCTCCGCATGCTCGACGTCGCCGACACGCCGCTCGCGCTGCTTCCGCCGCTGCCGGCGCGGCACGGCGTGAGGCCCGATATCTTCGTGATCCAACATGAATCGGTGTTCGATCCGCGCAGTTATGGCCTCGCCGTCGACGACGAGATCGCGGCGTTCCTCTCTCCGCCGGGTGCGCATTCGGGCACGCTGCATGTCGACATCTATGGCGGCGGCTCGTGGCAGACGGAGTTCAGCCTGTTGACCGGTCTTTCGTCGGCGAGTTTCGGCCCCGATTCCTATTTCCTGTTCAAGAAGGGCGTCGGTCGCTTCGCCCATTCGCTGCCTTCGGAGCTGATGGGCCTCGGTTATCGCAGCCAGCTCATCACGAGCTGCCGGCGCGCCTTCATGAACTACGACCCCTTCTATACCGGTCTCGGCGTCGAGGAACGCGTGTTCTCGGACGAATTCCCGCCCCCCTTCGATCTGACGGCTTTCGAGGCGACGAATTCCGATGCCGCCTTCTTCGCAGCCACCGAAGGCGCGCTGCAGCGTTCCCTCGACCGCGACCCGGCACCACGCTTCGCCATGATCCTCACGAATTTCAACCATGGGCCTCATGAGGTCCGGTTGCAGCCGCCCGGGCAGTACGAGGACGAACGACGCTTCGCGCTCGGCGCTCTGAACGACGCGACCTATGCGGAATATTATGCGCGGCTCGCTGAAACAGCCGCGAGCTACGCTGCCTTCCGCGCGGGGCTGCTCGCCCGCTATCCCGGCCGGCCGATGCTGATCGTTCGCTATGGCGATCACCAGCCGACGATGTCGCGCGCGATCGAGAAGGCGCAGGGCGTCCGCTCGGACGATCCGCGCCAGTTCGAGACCTTCTTCACGATCGAGGCGCTGAATTTCGAACCCGATTTCGCCGGCCTGCCTGAAAGCCTCGACATCGCCCAGCTCGGCACCGCTGCGCTGAAGGCATCGGGACTGCCACTCGATGCGGTATCCGCGACTCGGCTCGACCTCTTCGCCGAACTCGGCGATCGCTATGTCGCGACACATTCGGAGCGCAAACGCCGGTTTCATCGCACCTTGGTCGATGCCGGCATGATCGACCTTTCCGCGACGCAGAAGCCGCTCGCCGCCGTGCCGGACCGTGCCTAGGATTCATGAACCATTCGGAGTGATCGATGTCTGCCGCCCTGCTTCTGAGCCGCTTCCCGAACGACTTTTGCGACGCGCTTGCCGAACGGCTGGAGATCGTCGGACCGCATGATCAGGACGCCTCCATCGCCCTCCCCCTGGCGGATCGCGAGAAGATCCGCGTCGTCATGACGATGGGAACCGTGAAATGCGGAGCCGGCCTCATCGCAGCACTGCCCAATCTCGGCCTCATCTGCAATTATGGCAGCGGCTTTGAAGGAACCGATCATGCGGCCGCAGCGGCGCGCGGCATCGTCGTGACCAACAGTCCTTCAGGCAACGCCTCGGCGGTGGCGGACCTCGCGATGGGGCTGCTGCTTGCCGCCTGTCGCCGCATCGTCGCCGCTGACCGCTTCGTGCGGGAAGGTCGCTGGAACGGGCAGAACAGCAGCGCCGCGCGGATGCCGCTCGTCCGCGGGCTCTCCGGTCGCAAGCTCGGCATCTTCGGTCTCGGCGAGATCGGCGAGCGCGTCGCCCGCCGCGCCGAAGCCTTCGAGATGACCGTCGCCTATCACAATCGCAGCCGCCGTCCTGGCGACCGCTACGCCTATCACGACACGCTCGCGAGCCTCGCCGATTGGGCCGACGTGCTCGTCGTCGCGGCCCGGGCGGACGCCGGCAATCGCCACATCGTCTCACGCGATGTGATGCGCGCCCTCGGCCCGGACGGCATCGTCATCAATATCGCGCGCGGTTCGCTTCTCGATGAAGTGGCGCTGGCCGAACTGATCAAGTCCGGCGAACTCGCCGCCGCCGGCCTCGACGTGTTCGAACATGAGCCCAACGTGCCGGAAGCCCTGACATCGCTCGATAATGTCGTGCTGGCGCCGCATATCGCCGGTGGCACCTATGAGGCACATACGACGCTGAAAAGCATGGTGCTCGCCAATATCGACGCTTTCCTCGCCGGCCGGCCGGTCCCGACCCCGGTCGTCTTGAAGGCGCCGCTCACCCCGGTTACAGGCTAGCCCAACCCTTCCGCGGAGTAGCAAGCATGAACGCCTATGACGACAGCAACATCTTCGCGAAGATCCTGCGCGGCGAGATCCCGTCGACCAAGGTCTATGAGGATGCCGACACGCTCGCCTTCATGGATGTGATGCCGCAATCGCCGGGCCATCTGCTCGTCGTGCCGAAGGCTGCCTCGCGCAACCTGCTCGACGCGGAGCCGGAGACGCTGGCGACGTTGTTCCCTGTGGTCCAGAAACTCGCCCGCGCCGCCAAGGAGGCCTTCGCGGCCGACGGCATCTTCATTGCGCAGTTCAACGAGGCACCGGCGGGACAGACGGTGTTCCATCTGCATGTCCATGTCATCCCGCGCTATGACGGCATCCCTCTGAAGCCGCATGGCGGTGGCATGGAGAAGCCGGAAATTCTCGCCGACCACGCGGCGAAGCTGCGCGCGGTGCTCGGCGCCTGACCGCTCACGCCGGAGCGATCTCCTTCCAGCCCTTGAACGGCACGAGGCGGCCATTCGCCTCGTCCCACAGAACGAGACGAACCAGCCTCAGGCTGTCGAGCACGGTGATCCGGCCGATCGTCTTCAGCTCGGGATGGCGGTGCAGCACTTCAGGCAGCCGGTAATAGGGAATACGGCTGCAGAGGTGGTGCACGTGATGGACGCCGATATTGGCGGTCATCCAACGCAACACCGGCGGCAGGTCATAGTACGAACTGCCATGCAGCGCCGCTTCGGCATGGGACCAATCCGGCGGCCGTGACCAGGTCGTCGTCTCGAACTGGTGCTGGACATAGAACAGCCAGACGCCCATCGAGGCGCCGATGATCACGATCGGCAGCTGGACCATCAGGAACGGCCCGATGCCGATCGTCATGATCAGCACCAGCGCTGCGAGCGCGATGGCGAGATTGGTCGACATCGCGCTCAGCCAGGGCCGCCAGCCCTCGCGCATCAGCCCGACCGGCAGCCGAAACTGCAGCAGGAACAGATAGGCCGGGCCGATGCCGAACATCACGATCGGATGGCGATAGAGACGGTAACCGAGGCGCTGCAGCCGGCTCATCGCACTATATTCGGCGACCGTCAGCGTCGTGATGTCGCCAATGCCGCGCAGCTGCAGATTGCCTGATGTCGCGTGGTGTAGCTGATGCGTCCGCCGCCAATAGTCGTAGGGCGTGAAGGTGAGCACCCCGATGATGCGGCCCACCCAGTCGTTCACGTTGCGGCGACGGAAGAAGGCGTCGTGGCCGCAATCATGCTGGATCATGAACAGGCGAACGAGGAAGCCGGCGGCGGGCACAGCGAGCAGCAGCGCCGCCCACCAGTAGCCATATTCGACCAGCAGCCACATCGTCACCCAGAAGGCGAGGAAGGGCAACGCGGTGACGAGGATTTCGAAAGTGCTGCGCCATTCGCGAGGTTCGCGATAGGCGGCAAGGAGCTTCGGCCAACGCTTGGCGGCGGCGCCGCGGTTGCCGGCTGGGGCATCTGATCTGTCGGACATTGACGACTTATACACCCTATCGCCCGGCGGCGGCACAGAATCGCTCCTGCACGTGCCGATAGAATGAGCGATCAATCCTCGTCCGCGAAGCTGCCGACGAGCCTCAGGCCCTCGATCGTCGTCGCGCCTTGGTTCTTGATAACGACGCGCGGCTTGATGCCGGCTTCAGCGGCCAGCGCAGCGGCGAGCGGTTCGGAATGCGTCACCACCCAGACCTGTGTCCGCTCGGCGGCTTTCGCAATCAGGCGCGCGAGCGCCGGGATCAGGTCGGGATGGAGGCTCGTTTCCGGCTCGTTGAGCGCGATGAAGCCGGGCAGCCGATAGCTCGTCAGCGCGGCGACGAGCGCGAGGAAGGCGAGCGTCCCGTCGGATAGCTCGCTCGCCGCCAAGGGCCGCGGCAGGTCGGCGAACCGGAGACCGAGGGCGACCTGGCCCCGCCCGAACTCGAAGGAAAGCTCTGCGCCCGGAAAGGCATCGTTGATCGCAGCCTCGATCGCCGGCATCTCCTCACGCACGACCTTAACGGTGGCGAGCGCCGCTGCAAGATCGGCGCCGTCGGAGGCGAGCGTCGGCGTCGTGATCGCGAGCGCCGGCCGCCGCAACGGCGACTCGCGATCGGTGCGGAAGTCGTGGAAGAAGCGCCAATCTGCAAAAGCGCGGCGAACCAGTTCCAGTTCGAGGAAGCGGCCCTGGTCGCGGAAGGAGGCGAGCGCCGTTTCGGACGGGACGAGCGCCTCGCTGTAGTTCTGCCGCGCCCCGTTTTCGTCGCGGAGCCAAGCGCTGGGGCCGCCGCGCTTCATGAGCGTGACCGGATTTCGCCCGAGCAGCGAACGCAGCTCCTCCACCTTCGCCATCGGCTCGGCTGGCGTCAGCGCCGCCTCGTCGATCGGTGCCGGTGTGCCGATCTCGATCTGATAATCGAGCTCGTCGAAGATGGCGCGCAGCCTGATCCGCGCAAGATCACCCGCACGCCGCTGGCCGGCCCAGAAGGCGGATTCGATACCCCCCTCCTCCACCAGCGCCCGCGTAATCGTGCCCGCCGCCGCACGCTGCAGCAACTCGAGCGCGCGATAGAGGTTGGACTTTCCGACGCCGTTGCGTCCGAGCAGCACCGTCAGCCGCTCGACCGGCAGATAGAGCTTGCGGATCGACCGATAGTTCTCGATCTCGACTGCGCGAAGCGGCAGCGGCATGCTGTCAGTACAGCACGACCGAGCGGATCGACTTGCCTTCATGCATCAGGTCGAAGGCCGTATTGATCTCGTCGAGCGGCATCGTATGGGTGATCAGGTCGTCGATATTGATCTTCCCCTCCATGTACCAGTCGACGATCTTCGGAACATCCGTGCGACCACGCGCGCCGCCAAAGGCCGAGCCGCGCCAGACGCGGCCGGTGACAAGCTGGAACGGCCGCGTCGAAATCTCGGTGCCCGATGGCGCCACGCCGATGATGATGGATTCGCCCCAGCCGCGATGGCAGCATTCGAGCGCCTGCCGCATCGTGTGGACATTGCCGATGCATTCGAACGAGAAATCGGCGCCGCCGCCGGTCAGATCGACGATCGCCTGCACGACCTTGTCGCGGCCGACCTCGTCCGGATTAATGAAATGCGTCATGCCGAACTTCTTGGCCATCTCGACCTTGCCGGGGTTGAGATCGACGCCGATGATCTTGTCAGCGCCGACCATGCGCGCGCCCTGGATCACGTTGAGGCCGATGCCGCCGAGGCCGAACACGACGACATTCGCGCCAGCCCAGACCTTGGCGGTGTAGACCACCGCGCCGATGCCCGTCGTGACGCCGCAGCCGATGTAACAAATCTTGTCGAAGGGCGCGTCCTCACGAACCTTGGCGACCGCGATCTCCGGCAGCACCGTGAAGTTCGAGAAGGTCGACGTGCCCATATAGTGGAACACCTGCTCGCCGGAGCAGGAGAAGCGTGTCGTCGAATCCGGCATCAGGCCCTGACCCTGCGTCGAGCGGATCGATGTGCAGAGATTGGAGCGCCGCGACAGGCAGGTTTTGCAGTTGCGGCATTCCGGCGTGTAAAGCGGAATGACGTGATCGCCGACCTTGACCGAGGTGACGCCGGCGCCGATCTCGCGCACGATGCCCGCGCCCTCATGGCCGAGGATCGCTGGAAACTTGCCCTCGGAATCGAGGCCCGACAGCGTGTAGGCGTCGGTGTGGCAGACGCCCGTCGCCATGATTTCGACCAGCACTTCGCCGGGTCGCGGCCCGTCGATATCGATGGTTTCGATGGTCAGCGGCTTGTTCGCCTCCCAGGCGACGGCGGCGCGGGTCTTCATGGGCGATCCCTCTCTCTTGTCGAATCCTCGTCCCGGCGAGGTTCAAGTCCGGTCTAGCTTATACGGCGCGCCGGAGCGCAGGAAAGAGCACGTGCGAGAGTCGTTCCACCCTCGGCCCGCTTCGTGCTAGCGATTGCATGCAATCGCGATGTCGGGGGACGAGCGGATGGACAAGGCAGTGTTGGCGGGGGCGCGCAGTGTAGCCGAGGTCGGCGGTCGGGCGCCCGCTGCAGCTCCCTCGCAGGGGGCCAACCCATGGCCGATCATCGCCATCACCTGTATCGGCGCCGCAATGGGCCAGTTCGACGCCAGCGTCGTGCAGCTCGCTCTGCCCGATCTAGCGCTCGTCTTCCAGACACAGGAGACGCTCGCGAGCTGGGTTGCGCTTGCCTATGTGCTCGCCTTTGCCGCGGCGCTCCCTGTCTTTGGGCGCCTCTGCGAAATGTTCGGCCGCAAGAAGCTCTATCTCGCCGGCATCCTGGTCTTCGCCGCTGCCTCGGCGCTCTGCGGCATCGCGACCAGCCTGCCCGAACTCATTTTCTTTCGCATCCTGCAAGGGATCGGCGGCGCGAGCCTCGGCGCCAATTCGATCGTCATTCTCAATCGCGCAGCCGGCAAGGCGCTTCGCGCCCGCGCCATGGGATACTTCTCGGCCGCCCAGGCGGTCGGGGTCAGCCTCGGCCCGATCGCGGGCGGCTTGTTGCTCGGCTTCTTCGGCTGGCAGGCGATCTTCTGGGTCACCGTGCCGATCGGCCTCATCGGTGCCGTGGCCGGCTGGCTCATCCTGCCTGATGACACCGAGCGCGACCCGCGGCCGTTTGACTGGCCGGGCGCACTGCTGCTTGGACCTGCGCTTGTGTTCCTCGTCGTCGTCCTCAACCACATTGCCGATTGGGGCCTTATGTCGCTGCCGGCTTTGGGCTTCGGCATCGGCGGGATCGTTCTACTGGCGCTGTTCATCGTGAGGGAGAAGCGCACCGCCTCGCCGCTGATCGATCTGGCGATCTTCGCGTCAAAGCCGTTCTCGCTCGGCGTTGTCGCCGTGCTGCTCTCCTATGCGCTGCTCTATGGCATGTTCTATTTGATGTCCTACGCAGCGATCCGCGGGCTGCACGAAACGCCGGAGCGCGCGGGATTACGCCTCTCTGCGATCCCGATCGCGCTCGGCATCGCCGCGCCCTTCGCCGGAGCACTGGTCAAGCGCTGGGGAACCTCGACGCTCGCTCTTTTCGGCATGACACTCGCCGCTGCGGCGCTCCTCGTCCTCTCGCTGGTCGCGCTGGAGGCAACACCTTCACGCGCGATCGGCATGGTGGCCCTCGCCGTCTTCGGCGCCGGTCTCGGCTTCTTCATGGCACCCAACAACAGCGCCACCATGGGTGCGGCGCCGCCGGCCTTCTCAGGCGAGGCCGGGGCGCTGATCAACCTCGCCCGCATGCTCGGGGTCAGTCTCGGCGTTGCCAGTTCCGCCTCAATGCTGCATTGGCGAACCGAGGTCATCGCGGGGTCGAGCAACACCGACATCTTCTTTTACGGCCACCCCATGCTGGGCGCCGTCGAAACGAGCTTCGGCCTGCTTTTCGTCCTGGCGCTGATCGCTGCCATCGCGACATGGTGGCGCCGCCGCCTTGCGCCGGAAAGCTGACGCTCAGGCGGGCGGGCTGAAAGCCTGCGCAACGTCCTGGAATGCCGGCAGCGCCTCGCAGCGTTCAGCATGAGCCAGAAGCCCGGGATGCTCGCCGAAGAGATCGGGATGAACCTCGCGCACGAAGCGCAGCGCGCAGGCGACCGCGATATCGGCATGGCCGATCGTTTCGCCAAACCACCATGTTGTCTCATGCGTTGCCCGCTCCTGCTCCAGAACAGCCAGAACATCGCGGATCTGAGCCTTGCAGCGCGCCACCCAGACATCCGACTTCTCCTTGTGCAGCACGCCTTCGTAGAAGAGGATCACCGCCTTGTCGGCGAGCCCGGTCCCGAGCGCGGCGATCTTGAGCGCGCGCCGCCGGTCAGGTCCGTGGTCCGCAATCAGCGCACGTTCGGGCCCGACCTCCTCATCCAGATAGTCGAGGATCGCCGCGCTCTCGATCAGCACCTCGCCGCTATCGAGCACCAAAGTCGGCACGCGGCGAAGCGGATTGTAGACCGCAATCTTCTCGGCATCGCTGAAGGTCGACCATGGCCGATGCTCGAATTCGAGATCATAGAGCCGAAGCGCTATGCCGACGCGGCGGACGAAGGGCGAGTCATACTGGCCGATGAGGAACATGCGGACGGCTCCAAGCGATTGAACGCTGCATCCCGGCATGCGAACCACATCTCGGTCAAGCCCAACAGAAAGTAAGGCTACCCGCCCCGCTCTTTCCTCAGCTTCGCCCAGTATTCCATCCGCTTTCGGATCTCGCGCTCGAAGCCGCGCTCGACCGGCTCGTAGAACGACTGTCGTCCAAGGGCATCCGGGAAATAGTTCTGGCCTGAGAAGGCGTCGGGTTCGTCGTGGTCGTAGCGATAGCCCTCGCCATAGCCCTCGGTCTTCATCAGCTTGGTCGGCGCGTTCAGGATGGTCTTCGGCGGTAGCAGCGAGCCGCCTTGCTTGGCCGCAGCCGTAGCTGCCTTGAACGCCGTATAGACGGCATTCGATTTCGGCGCCGTCGCGAGATAGACGGCGGCCTCGGCGAAGGCGAGTTCGCCCTCGGGGCTGCCGAGATAGTCGTAGGCATCCTTCGCTGCATTGGCGACGACGAGCGCCTGCGGATCGGCAAGGCCGATATCCTCGACCGCCATCCGCACCAGCCGCCGCCCGAGATAGAGCGGATCCTCGCCGGCGTCGAACATCCGCGCGAGATAATAGAGCGCCGCGTCAGGATCGGAGCCGCGCACCGATTTATGCAGCGCCGAAATCAGATTGTAGTGCCCGTCCTGGCCCTTGTCATAGATCGGCGCCCGGCGCTGAACGATCTCCTGCAGTCCGGCCGCGTCGAAGATCTCCCCCGGCTGCGCCGCACGCCACACCTCTTCGGCGAGCGTCAGCGACGCCCGTCCGTCGCCGTCGGCCATGCGGATCAGCACCTCGCGCGCTTCCTCATCCAGCGGCAGCGGGCGCTGCTCGACCGCTTCGGCGCGAGCGAGGAGCTGTGCGATCGAGTCCGGCCCATGCGAATGAAACACCAGCACCCGCGCACGCGACAACAAGGCCGCGTTGAGCTCGAAGGACGGATTCTCGGTTGTGGCGCCAACGAGCGTCACCGTGCCGTCCTCCATGACCGGAAGGAAGCTGTCCTGCTGCGCGCGGTTGAAGCGATGGATTTCATCGACGAAGAGCAGCGTGCCCTTGCCGATCTGCCGCCGCGCACGCGCCTGCTCGAACACTTTCTTCAGATCGGCGACGCCTGAGAAGACGGCCGAGACCTGCTCGAAATGCAGGTCCGTCTCGCCGGCAAGCAGGCGGGCCACCGTCGTCTTGCCGGTGCCGGGCGGCCCCCAGAAGATCATCGAGCCGAGCGAGCCGGAGTTCAGCATGCGCGTCAGCGCGCCGGAAGGACCGACGAGATGGTCCTGTCCGACGACATCAGCGAGCTTTTCGGGACGCAAACGATCAGCAAGCGGCCGTGGCGCCGCCCGCTCCATGCCTGCCGCCTCGAAAAGATTGCTCACCTCATCCTCCGATGGTCGAGCGGATCAACCTTCCGTCGCGCTCTATGGTCAAGCGCCAGAGATCGGCCGGGGTCGCCGTCACTGACGCCAGAGTCCGCGTCGCATCGACCGCCTGGCCGTTGACCTCGACGACGATATCACCGGCCTGGAAGCCGACGCTGGCAGCGATCGAGCCGTCGTCGACCTTCTCGATCAGCACACCTTTGGACCGCCGGCCTTTATAGCCTGTATCGGCGATCACCGCCGGGGAGAGATTGACCACCGTCGCACCCTGGAACGGCGATTCCGACTTCAACATCATCTCGTCGCGCGGCGGGATCTCGGGCGCCGCCGCCAGCACGATCGTCGCATTGGCGGGCTTGCCGCCCCGCAGGAGGCCGAGTTCGACTGAAGCGCCGATGCCCTTGGTCACGAGGCGATAGTTGAGCCCGTTCGGATCGTCGATGTCGATCCCGTCCGCGCTGACGACGAGATCGCCGGCCGTGAGCCCGGCCTTTTCCGCAGGGCTGCCCTCAGTGACGCCCGCGACGAGCGCGCCATGCGGCCGGTCGAGTCCGAGCCCATCGGCCAGGTCCGGCGTCACCTGCTGGAATTCGGCGCCGATCCAGGGGAGATGAACCTTGCCGTCCGAGAGCGCTGCCTTGGCGATCACGCGCACCATGTTCGAGGGAATGGCAAAGCCGATGCCGATCGAACCACCCGAGCGCGAATAGATTGCCGTATTGATGCCGACGAGGCGGCCATTCATGTCGACGAGCGCACCGCCGGAATTGCCGGGATTAATCGCCGCGTCGGTCTGGATATAGAACTGATAGTCCGTGGCCCCGACCTGCGTACGAGCCAGCGCCGAAACGATGCCGCTGGTCACCGTCTGGCCGACGCCGAAAGGATCGCCGATCGCCAGCACGAGATCGCCGACCGCCACGGAGTCGCTGTCGGCCAACTCGACGATCGGGAACGGGCCGGTCGCGTCCTTGAGGCGCAGCACGGCGAGGTCCATCCGCTCGTCCTTCAGCACGATGTCGGCGGCAAGTTCCCGCTTGTCCGAGAGCGCGACCTTGACCTCGTCGGCATTGGCGATGACGTGGTAGTTCGTCACCACGATGCCGGCCTTGTCGATGATGACGCCGGAGCCGAGCGACTGCTGGATCCGCGTGCGCGGCGCCCCGCCGCCGCCGCCACCGAAGAACTGGCGGAAGAAGGGATCATCCATGAAGGGAGAGACGCGCTGCTTCACGACGCGCGAGGCATAGACATTGACGACGGCCGGCGAGACCCGCTTCACCAGCGGCGCGAAGGAATAGCGCAGCGCCGCCTCGGACGGGGGAACGCTTGGTTCGGCCGCCCGGGCCGCCAACGGTGCCAGGCTCGGCAGGAGCCATCCGGCCAGAGCCAATGCCATCATCACGCGTATCCGCATGCGCCCGATCTCCATGTTGCTGCGAAGGGACGACGATTCGCCATCAATTGAGGCAAGCCCGTGGCCGGCGGCCCCACTGAATCGGCCAATGATCACGCGGCGGCTTGGCACGGCCCCTTTGCCGGTAGAGCATCTCCCTTCGCCCGATTCGGGGCTTGGCGGGATGCGTCCCATCTGGATAATAGCCGCGGGGCGAGAAGGAAACCGATGCTCTGGGTTCTGCTGTTCATCGCCGGTCTGGTGATCCTGCTTGTCGGGGTCATGCCACTCATTCTGCGCGGTCCCAGGCTCGTCAACAGCCTCGCCGCCTCGCTCGGCCTCGTGGTGCTTGCCGCCGGCGCCGGCGGCGTGATCCTGAAGCCACGCCTGCCTGCTTTCGATGTCGCCGCCCCGCCGCTGCCTGCTCCCGTCGAAGCCGCGCCCGAACCGCAGCCGGAACCGCCCGCGCCCGCTGCCGAAGTTCCGGCCGCGCCGTCACCTTCAGCGCCTGCGGCGAGCCCAGCACCGGCTTCATCGAAAGACGAGTCGCAGCTGGCGCCCGCCAAGCTGCCGGCCCCCCTCTCCGTCCCCACGACCACGGTCGTCGGCACCGAGACCGATCCGTTGAACGATGCCGCGGCAACTCCGCCATCATCGACTACGCCGGTCCCCTCCCCGCCGCCGGAGCCCACGGCGCCTGCCGAGCCACCACCGCCGACCGACGCCGAGAAGCTCGCCGCCTTGGTTCCTCAACAGACGCGCGAAGAAGCCGCCTTCACCAAGGCCGTTACCGATGCGCGCACCGCCTATGACAAGGCGAGCGATGACGATCGCGCCTCGGTCCAGTCGAGCCGCGCGGCCGCAGTCTGCGCGGCGGTCAAGAAGCCCGACATCCAGGGCTGGGTTGGTGCGGTCAAGGAACTCGATCGCGATCCCGGCGGCCGCACGATCCTCTCGATCGCCCTTCCCGACGGCACGCTCGTGAAGACCTGGAACAACGCGATGTCGGATGTGGACGACAAGACGCTGATCCTCGCTGGAACGCCGCTCGCAGCCGCGGTCGGCAAGCTTGCCGTCGGCGATCCGGTCCGCTTCTCCGGCTCGTTCTTCCCTGATGATCCTGACTGCTTCCGGTCGAGCCGCTTGTCGCTCGATCAGTCCATGACCGAACCGAGTTTCCTCTTCCGCTTCACGAGCTTCGACAAGCTCTGAGGCGAAACGACCGCCGTTCACCGCCTCCTTCGGAGTTTGCCGATGCCGCGCCGCGTTCTCATTGCGGGCCTTGCCGCTGCGCTCAATCTGACAGGCATTGTCCATGCCTCGGCGCTGGCGCCAGATCGTCCGACTTGGCCCGATACGCCGGTCACGCGCCTCGCGGCGCTCGCGCTGATCGAGACATTAAACGCGGACCTGTTGGCCGGCCCCTCGGCGACGCTCGCGCTTGATCGCTGGTGCAACAGCCATGCCCTGGCGCCGGCAGGCTCGAAGATCACGGCCGAACGCGTGACGGGGCAGGACAAGCTCGCCGACGCCGAAATCCGCAAGCGGCTCGAAGCTGCGCCTGACGAGGCGGTCGCCTATCGGCGCGTTCGCCTCACCTGCGGCACGCGCGTACTCTCGGAGGCCGACAACTGGTATCTGCCGGCGCGGCTGACCGACGATATGAACCGCACGCTCGAGACGACCAATACAAGCTTCGGCCGCGTCGTTGCGCCGCTCGGCTTCACGCGCACAACCCTCGATGCGACGCTCCTGTGGCAGCCACTGCCAGACACCTGGGCTACGCAGCCGATGGCCCCGGCAACGTCGGCGACGACGCCGCTCACCATCCCCGACTTCCTGCTTCGCCATCGCGCTGTGCTAAAGCGCGCCGACGGACGACCGTTCAGCCTCGTCGTCGAGAGCTACACCGCCGATATTCTCGCCTTCCCGCCTCCGCCGCTTCCATGAGAGCCAGCTTCGCCGATCAGCATCAGAAACGAAAAAGGGCGACCTCGCGGCCGCCCTTTGAATTCTGACATCGTCGGCCTGAAATCAGGCAGCGACACTCTCGCTCTGTGCCTCTTCGGCGGCCGTGCGTGCACGGTCCGAAGCGCCCTTGGCGTCGACATCGCGCTCGACGAACTCGATGACCGCAACCGGCGCATTGTCGCCATGGCGGAAGCCCGCCTTGAGAACGCGGGTGTAGCCACCCTGGCGTTCCTTGTAGCGCGGGCCGAGCGTGTCAAACAGCTTGGCAGCAGCCGCGACATCGCGAAGCTGCGCGATCGCCTGGCGGCGGGCATGCAGGTCGCCGCGCTTGCCGAGCGTGATGAGCTTCTCGACGATCGGGCGAAGATCCTTCGCCTTCGGCAGCGTCGTGGTGATCTGCTCGTGGGTGATCAGCGCCACGGCCATATTGGCGAACATCGCCTTACGGTGACTGGCGGTGCGGCTGAACTTGCGGCCGGAATTACCGTGGCGCATGGCTCTCTCCTCAGTTTCTGGACCGGCGGCTCACGCCGTGGGTCGGGATCTCAATAATGGTCTTCGTAACGCTTGGCGAGTTCTTCGATGTTCTCCGGCGGCCAGTTCGTGACCTCCATGCCAAGATGGAGACCCATCTGGGCGAGAACTTCCTTGATCTCGTTGAGCGACTTGCGACCAAAGTTCGGAGTCCGGAGCATTTCGGCTTCGGTCTTCTGGATGAGGTCGCCGATATAGACGATGTTGTCGTTCTTGAGGCAGTTGGCCGAACGCACCGAAAGCTCGAGTTCGTCCACCTTCTTGAGCAGCGCAGGATTGAAGGCGAGCTCCGGAATGCTCTCCGTCGTCGTCTCCTTCTGCGGCTCTTCGAAATTGACGAAGATCGAGAGCTGATCCTGAATGATGCGCGCCGCATAGGCGACGGCGTCATCGGGGCGCAGCGAGCCATCGGTCTCGACGGTCAAGGTCAGCTTGTCGTAATCGAGAACCTGCCCCTCACGGGTGTTCTCGACGCGGTACGAAACCTTCTTGACCGGCGAATAGATGCTGTCGACCGGGATCAGGCCGATCGGCGCATCTTCCGGACGATTGCGGTCAGCCGGCACATAACCCTTGCCGGTGTTGACCGTGAACTCCATGCGGATCTCGGCGCCGTCATCGAGGGTGCAGAGCACCAGCTCGGGGTTCAGGACCTCGATATCGCCGACCGTCTGGATGTCACCAGCCGTGACGACCCCGGGGCCCTGCTTGCGGACGACCATGCGCTTCGGGCCATCGCCCTGCATCTTGATCGCGATTTCCTTGATGTTGAGGATGATGTCCGTCACATCCTCACGCACGCCGGCAATCGACGAGAATTCGTGCAGCACGCCGTCGATCTGCACAGCGGTCACCGCCGCGCCCTGAAGCGACGACAGCAGCACGCGGCGCAAGGCGTTGCCGAGCGTCAGGCCAAAGCCCCGCTCCAGAGGCTCGGCCACGACCGTTGCCAGGCGCTTCGGATCGGAGCCCGGCGAAACCTCGAGCTTGTTCGGCTTGATCAGCTCTTGCCAATTCTTATGGATCACGACCGTATCCTTTCGATCTCAAGCGCCACCGTTGGAACCGGCGACGCGACGCCCCGGAGACACCGACGGGCGGAATGCCGATGCGCGAATGCCGGCGCCCGAAGGCGCCGGCCCGGGTCGTCAGACACGACGACGCTTGCGCGGACGGCAGCCATTGTGAGCGATCGGCGTGACGTCGCGGATGGAGGTGATCGTGAAACCGGCGGCCTGCAGCGCGCGCAGGGCCGACTCACGGCCCGAACCCGGGCCCGAGACCTCGACTTCCAGCGTCTTCATGCCGTGCTCCGCGGCCTTCTTGCTCGCGTCCTCGGCCGCCATCTGCGCGGCGTACGGGGTCGACTTGCGCGAGCCCTTGAAGCCCATCATGCCGGCGGACGACCAGGAGATAGTATTCCCCTGCGCGTCGGTGATGGTGATCATGGTGTTGTTGAACGTCGAATTCACATGCGCGACGCCGGAGGAAATGTTCTTGCGCTCGCGGCGGCGAATGCGCGTCGTGTCCTTAGCCATTCTCTATCCTTAGGTTCGATCTCGACACCGCCGTAATGCCGGCGGCTCCACCGGGGGCCTAGCGCCCCAATCTCGTGTCTTACTTCTTCTTGCCGGCGATCGGCTTGGCCGGACCCTTGCGGGTGCGCGCATTGGTATGCGTGCGCTGGCCACGAACCGGCAGGCCACGACGGTGACGCAGGCCGCGATAGCAGCCAAGGTCCATCAGGCGCTTGATGTTCATCGCCACTTCACGGCGCAGGTCGCCCTCGACAACGTAGTCGCGATCGATGGCCTCGCGGATTTGCAGCACTTCCGCGTCCGAAAGCTCGTTGACGCGGCGCGACGGGTCGATGTTGACCTTCGTCACGATATCCTGCGCATGCTTCGCGCCAATGCCGTGGATATACTGAAGCGCGATAACCACGCGCTTGTTCGTCGGAATATTAACGCCTGCGATACGGGCCATTGCCGTCTCCATGTCGGCCGCATCCTAAGGATGCAGCGGTTATGTCCGCGTCCGGTGGAGGCCGGCCCATGCGAACGAAATCGTCATAAGCAAGCGGCGCCGCCCCTGAAACCGGGGACGTCGCCACCCAATAAGTTAAGAGGCGCGACCCTTATCGGCTCGCGACCACTTCGTCAAGAGGCGCGACGACTTTTTCAATGTCGCCCCAGACTTCGTCAATCGGACGCATACCATCGATCTCGACCAGCCGCCCGCGCGCTCTGTAATAAGGCGCGATTGCCGCCGTATCGCGCTCATAGGCTGCCAGCCTGGTCTTGAAGACCTCCGGATCGTCGTCCTTCCGAACCGGCTCGCCCCGCGCCTTGGTTTCATCCGCGCGCTTCACGATCCGGTCGATCAGCTTCGAGTGGTCAACCACCAGCTCGACAACGAGGTCAAGCTTCAAGCCCTTACTGGCCAACATGGCCTCAAGCGCATCCGCCTGCGCGATCGTGCGCGGGAAGCCGTCGAGAATGAAACCCTTCCGGGCATCCGGCTGCTCGATCCTGTCGGCGACGATTCCGATGACGACATCGTCCGAAACGAGATTGCCAGCGTCCATGATCGCCTTGGCCCGAACGCCGATCGGCGTTCCAGACGCGACAGCGGCGCGCAACATGTCGCCAGTAGAAAGCTGAGGGATTCCGTATTGCTTCACGAGACGAGCAGACTGCGTGCCCTTACCAGCCCCCGGTGGTCCGAGCAGGATCAATCTCATCGCCTCTTCCCCTTCAGTTTCGACTTCTTGACGAGCCCTTCATATTGATGCGCAAGCAGATGGCCCTGCACCTGCGACACGGTGTCCATCGTCACATTGACGACGATCAGCAGCGAGGTGCCGCCGAAATAGAAGGGCACATGGGTCGCCGAGATCAGGAACTCCGGCAGCAGACAGACGATCACCAGATAGATCGCGCCGAGCAGCGTGATTCGGGTCAGCACATAGTCGATATATTCAGCCGTGCGCTGGCCGGGACGGATACCCGGGATGAAGCCGCCATGCTTCTTCAGATTGTCGGCCGTGTCGGTCGGATTGAACACGATCGCCGTGTAGAAGAACGCGAAGAACACGATCATGGCGGCGTAAAGCGCCATATAGAGGATCGTGCCGTGTCCGAGCAGCGCGACCACGCCGTTGAACCAGCCCGGCCCCTTGCCCTGCGAGAAATTGGCGATCGTGGCCGGCAGCAGCAGCAACGAAGAGGCGAAGATTGGCGGAATGACGCCCGACGTGTTCAGCTTCAGCGGCAGATGCGACGACTCACCCTGGAACATCCGGTTGCCAACCTGGCGCTTCGGATACTGGATGATCAGGCGGCGCTGGGCGCGCTCCATGAACACAATGAACAGGATCGCAGCGACGGCGACGACGGTCACCAGCAGGATGACCCAGACCGGCATAGCGCCCTGGCGAGACAGTTCAAGCATGCCGGCGAGCGCATGCGGCAGGTTCGCGACGATGCCGGCGAAGATGATCAGCGAGATACCGTTGCCGATACCGCGCGACGTGATCTGCTCGCCGAGCCACATCAGGAACATCGTGCCGCCCGTCAGGGTCAGCACCGCCGTGATCCGGAAGAACAGGCCGGGATCGATGACGATATTGGTACCGCCCTCAAGGCCGACCGAAATACCATAGGCCTGGACGACCGCCAGCAGCACCGTGCCATAGCGCGTGTACTGGTTGATGATCTTGCGACCCGCCTCGCCTTCCTTCTTCAGGGCGTCGAGCGACGGGATGATCGACGTCATCAGCTGGATGATGATCGACGCCGAGATATACGGCATGATTCCGAGCGCAAAGATCGCCATGCGTCCGACGGCACCGCCGGAGAACATGTTGAACAGGCCCAAAATGCCGGACTGCTGATTGTTGAAGGCGCTCGCCAGCGCTTCCGGATTGATGCCCGGCAGCGGGATATACGTCCCGAGGCGATAGACGATCAGCGCGCCGAGCGTAAACCAGATGCGCTTCTTGAGAGCATCGGCCTTGGCGAACGCGCCAAAATTGAGGTTGGCCGCAAGTTGTTCAGCCGCAGATGCCATTCGCCGCTCCGATCGGACCCGCAGGACGGGATCCTATGTCCATCGAGGGACATAAACTGGGCTTTCGGAGACGCCGCATCAAGCGGCGTCCCGACGATAGGTGCGATATGTCTCAGGTCGCCGCGGCGGCGTCCTCGACCTTCTTCGCCACGAGCACCTTCACGGTGCCGCCAGCCTTCTCGATCGCCTCGAGCGCCGGCTTCGACGCGCCGGCGATCTCGAAGGTCACCGCAGTGGTGAGCTCGCCATTGCCGAGGACGCGAACGCCATCCTTGACGCGGCGAATGACGCCGGCTTCCTTCAGCGCTTCCGCGGTGACGGCCTTCGAGGCGTCCAGCTTGCCCGCCGCAATGGCGGTCTGGATGCGGCCGAGACCGACCTCGTTGAAGTCGAGCGCGAAGATGTTGTTGAAACCGCGCTTCGGCAGGCGCCGATGCAGCGGCATCTGGCCACCCTCGAAGCCCTTGATGGCGACGCCGGTACGGGACTTCTGGCCCTTGACGCCGCGTCCGCCCGTCTTGCCCTTGCCGGAGCCGATGCCACGGCCGACGCGAATGCGCGACTTGTGGGCGCCCGGATTGTCGTTGATCTCGTTGAGCTTCATCGGACTGGTCCTTCTATGGCTCAGGTCTCGTCCACAACGCGGACGAGGTGAGCCACCTTGGCGATCATGCCGCGAACCGCAGGCGTGTCCTGCAGCGTCGAACGGCGACGGATCCGGTTGAGGCCGAGGCCGATCAGCGTCGCGCGCTGTTCGGCCGGCCGGCGAATGGGGCTACCGGTCTGCTCGACGATCAGCGTCTTGGCAGCCGCGCCTTCGGTCTTCTTGGCCATCGGTCAGTTCCTCGAATGGTGGCGGCTATCAGGCTTCGGCGGCCGCTTCGGCGTCACCGCCGCGGCGGGACTGAAGCACCGAAACCTTGATACCGCGGCGCGATGCCACGCTGCGCGGGCTGTCTTCAGCCGCAAGCGCGGCGAAGGTGGCACGCACCATGTTGTAAGGGTTCGACGAACCCATCGACTTGGCGACGACGTCCTGGACGCCGAGCGTCTCGAACACTGCACGCATCGGGCCGCCGGCGATGATGCCGGTGCCGGGAGGGGCAGCGCGCAGGAACACGCGGCCAGCGCCATGACGGCCGAACACGTCATGATGCAGCGTGCGGCCGTCGCGCAGCGGAACGCGAACCAGTGCCCGCTTTGCCGCCTCTGTCGCCTTGCGGATCGCTTCCGGCACTTCGCGTGCCTTGCCGTGTCCGAAGCCGACGCGGCCCTTCTGGTCGCCGACGACGACAAGGGCTGCAAAGCCGAACCGCCGGCCGCCCTTCACCACCTTCGCGACGCGATTGATGTGAACGAGCTTGTCGACGAATTCGCTGTCGCGCTCTTCCCGCTGCTCTCTGGCCATCGAAATCCCAATCGTCCTGTTGTTCCGTTAGACGCGCGTCAGGGGCGCATCAGAAATCGAGGCCGCCCTCGCGTGCCCCGTCGGCCAGCGCCTTGACGCGGCCGTGGAAAAGATATGACCCGCGATCGAACACGACCGCCGTCACGCCGGCAGCCTTCGCCCGCTCGGCGACCAGCTTGCCGACCGCCTCGGCCGCAGCCTTGTCGGCTCCGGTCTTCAGCGAGCCGCGCAGGTCCTTTTCGAGGGTCGAAGCAGCCGCAAGCGTGCGGCCTTCGGCATCGTCGATCACCTGGGCGTAGATATGCTCCGACGAGCGGTGCACGCTGAGGCGCGGACGCCCCGATGCGACCTTGCGGAGCGCACGGCGGACACGCGCTGCGCGCCGGTCCTTCTGAGTGTTGGCCATGACGGTCTCCGTTACTTCTTCTTGCCTTCCTTGCGGAAGATTGTTTCGGTCGCATATTTCACGCCCTTGCCCTTGTAAGGCTCGGGACCGCGGAAGTCGCGGATTTCTGCGGCGACCTGACCGACCCGCTGCCGGTCCATACCCGAGACAAGAATCTCGGTCGGCCTGGCGCACTGAATCGTGATCCCCGCGGGGATCGGATAGACTACGTCGTGGCTATATCCAAGCGCCAGTTGCAGGTTTGTCCCCTGAACCGCCGCACGATAGCCAACGCCGTTGATCTCGAGCTTCTTGGAGAAGCCGTCGGTCACGCCCTTCATCAGGTTCGCGATCATCGTCCGCGACATGCCCCAGGCGGCGCGAGCCGGCTTGGAACCGTCACGCGGCGAGACCTGGATACCATCGTCCGTCATTTCAACAGAGACGTGGTCCGTGAAGTCGAAGGAGAGTTCCCCCTTCGGCCCCTTCACGGAGACCGTCTGGCCGTTGATGGTGGTCGTGACGCCCTTCGGCACCGCCACCGGCTTCTTACCAATACGAGACATCAGACCAATCCGTCCGGTTCGTGTTGCGCCAAGGCCAGATCAGAATACCTGGCAGAGAACTTCTCCGCCGACATTCTGTTCACGGGCATCTGCATCCGACATGACGCCCTTTGGCGTCGACAGGATGGAGACACCGAGGCCGTTCTTGACGCGCGGGATGCTCTTCACAGAGGCATAGACGCGGCGACCCGGCTTCGAGACACGCTCGATCGTGCGGATCACCGGCTCGCCGTCGAAATACTTCAGCTCGATCTCGAGCTCAGCCTTGCCATCGCCATGATCCACGGCGGCGAAGCCACGGATATAGCCTTCCTGCTGCAAGACCTCGAGAACGTTCTCGCGCAGCTTCGAGGACGGCGTCGAAACCTTCGACTGCCGGCGCAGCTGTGCGTTACGAATCCGGGTGAGCATATCACCCAAAGGATCGGTCATCGTCATCGGACCGTGCTCCCTACCAGCTCGACTTGACCAGGCCCGGGATAAGACCCAGCGACCCAAGTTCGCGCAAAGCGATACGCGACATCATCAGCTTGCGATAGACGCCGCGCGGGCGCCCCGTGACCGCGCACCGATTACGGATGCGGGTCGGCGAGGAATTGCGCGGAAGCTCCGCCAGCTTGAGGCGCGCCTGGAAGCGCTCCTCCAGCGGCAGGCTCTCGTCATTGGCGACAGCCTTCAGCCTGTTGCGGCGGTTGGCGTACTGCTTCGCCAGATCCCGACGCCGGTTGTTCTTCTCGATGGAGCTCTTCTTAGCCATCTCGTCCTATCCTTTCCCGGCGACTTACTGGCGGAACGGGAAGTTGAGCGCCTTCAGAAGGGCGCGGGCTTCCTCATCCGTCTTGGCCGTGGTGCAGACGATGACGTCCATGCCCCAGACCTGGTCGACCTTGTCGTAGTTGATCTCCGGGAAAATGATGTGCTCCTTGATGCCCATGGCATAGTTGCCACGGCCGTCGAAGCTCTTCGGATTGAGACCCCGGAAGTCACGAACACGCGGAAGCGCGATCGTGACCAGGCGATCGAGGAACTCGTACATCCGCGCCTTGCGCAGCGTCACCTTGCCACCGATCGGCATGAACTCGCGCACCTTGAAGGTGGCGATCGACTTGCGCGCCTTGGTGACAGCCGGCTTCTGGCCAGCGATCTGGGCGAGATCCGCGAGCGCCGTACCGACCTTCTTGGAGTCGTTCACCGCTTCGCCGATGCCCATGTTGAGCACGATCTTGTCGAGACGCGGAATCTGCATCGGATTGCCGTAGCCGAATTCGGCTGCGAGCTTCGAGCGAACCTCGTCCTCGTAGAACTTCTTGAGCCGCGGCTCGTAAGCTGCCTCAGCCATCGATCACTTCTCCCGAACGTTTTGCGACGCGTTGCTTGCGCCCGTCTTCGGATACGTTGAAACCAACCCGGGTCGGCTTGCCGTCCGTCGGGTCCGCCACGGCGATATTCGACAGGTGAATCGGCATCTCCTTGGAGATGATGCCGCCCTGCTCGCTCGCCGTCTGCTTCTGATGGCGGCGGGCGATATTGACGCCCCGCACGATCGCGCGCTCCTCGGTCGGGAACACGGTCAGCACTTCGCCGGACTTGCCCTTGTCCTTGCCGGTCAGGACGACGACGTTGTCGCCTTTCTTGATCTTGGCAGCCATCACAGCACCTCTGGCGCGAGCGAGATGATCTTCATGTGGTTCTTCGCGCGAAGTTCACGCGGAACCGGCCCGAAGATACGGGTCCCGATCGGCTCCTTCTGATTGTTGATCAGCACAGCCGCATTCTTGTCGAAGCGGATGACGCTGCCGTCGGGACGACGAATGTCCTTAGCGGTACGGACAACGACCGCCTTCATGACGTCGCCCTTCTTCACGCGACCCCGCGGGATCGCCTCTTTGATCGAGACGACAATGATGTCGCCGACCGAGGCGTATTTCCGCTTGGAACCGCCGAGAACCTTGATGCACATCACACGACGAGCGCCGGAATTATCCGCCACGTCGAGGTTAGTCTGCATCTGAATCATGACTGGCCGCCTGCTTTCTGGTCACTGCCCTCGCCTATCCGGTGAGAGCGGCGACAAACCTCTTCCGTGCGCTACTTGCCGTCCGACAATTCGGTGCCGAGCACGACCCAACGCTTGTTTTTCGAGATCGGCTTCGACTCTTCGATGAAGACCGTATCGCCGACCTTGTATGTGTTGGCCTCGTCATGGGCCTGGTACTTCTTCGACCGACGCACCGTCTTCTTCATGACGGGGTGCGTGAAGCGGCGCTCGACCAGCACGACGACAGTCTTGTCATTCGTGTCGCTGACGACGCTGCCCTGCAGAACGCGTTTTGGCATCTTCGCCTCCTCAGCTCTGGTCCGCGCCGCGCTTCTGCGCGGCGATGGTCTTGATCCTCGCGATGTCGCGGCGAACCTGCCGGACCCGCGCGGTGTTCTCGAGCTGGCCGGTCGCCCGCTGAAAGCGCAGATTGAACTGCTCCTTCTTCAGGTTTCCAAGCTCCGTGTCGAGCTGATCGGCCGTCTGCAGCCGAACGTCCTTCGCCTTCATGGCTCTATCCTCGTCCGTTCGCCGCTCAATCGGCGATGCGCTGTACGAAGCGCGTCTTGATCGGCAGCTTCGCCGCGCCGAGACGCAGCGCTTCGCGCGCGGTCTCCTCGTCGACGCCATCCACCTCAAACATGATCCGTCCCGGCTTGACCCGCGACGCCCAGTATTCCGGCGCGCCCTTGCCCTTGCCCATACGGACTTCGGTCGGCTTGGACGTGACCGGAACATCCGGGAATACCCGGATCCAGACACGGCCGGCACGCTTCATCGCGCGGGTGATCGCGCGGCGAGCCGCCTCGATCTGCCGGGCGGTGACCCGCTCCGGCTCCATCGCCTTCAGCCCGAAACCGCCGAAGTTCAGGTCGGTGCCGCCCTTGGCGACGCCGTGGATCCTGCCCTTGAACTGCTTACGGAACTTGGTGCGCTTCGGTTGCAGCATTTTCGTTCTCTCTCGGCTTCAGGTGCGGTTGCTGTCAGGCCGCGTTATCGCGACGACGACCGCTGCCCGAGCCCTGCTCGTTGCCTTCCGTCTGGCGACGCTCGGACGCCATCGGGTCATGCTCAAGGATTTCGCCCTTGAAGATCCAGACCTTGATGCCGCACGTGCCATAGGCCGTGTGCGCAGTCGCCGTGCCGTAGTCAATATCGGCACGGAGCGTGTGCAGCGGCACGCGGCCTTCGCGGTACCATTCAAGACGCGCGATCTCGGCGCCGCCGAGGCGGCCCGACGCGTTGATGCGGATGCCCTCTGCGCCAAGGCGCATGGCCGACTGCACCGAACGCTTCATCGCGCGGCGGAACGCCACGCGGCGCTCAAGTTGCTGGGCGATCGAGGCAGCCACCAGGTTCGCGTCGATTTCCGGCTTGCGGACTTCGACGATATTGATGTGAACCTCGCTATCGGTCAGCTTCGCAACGGTCTTGCGCAGCTTCTCGATATCGGCGCCCTTCTTGCCGATCACGATGCCGGGACGGGCCGAATGGATCGTCACGCGGCACTTCTTGTGCGGACGCTCGATCACGATCTTCGAGACCGCAGCCTGCTTCAGATCCTTCATCAGGACTTCGCGGATCTTCTGGTCCTCATGGAGCAAGCGGCCATATTCGCCCTTGTTGGCGAACCAGCGGCTGTCCCAGGTCCGGTTGATACCGAGGCGGAGCCCGATCGGATTGACTTTCTGGCCCATTAAGCGGCCTCCCCAGCTTCACGCACGACAATCGTCAGGTGCGAAAACGGCTTCTCGATCCGGCCAACGCGGCCACGGGCACGCGGCGACCAGCGCTTCATCACCAGCGCCTTGCCAACGAATGCCTCGGCGACGACAAGCGCGTCGACGTCGAGATCATGGTTGTTCTCGGCATTGGCGATCGCCGACTCGAGCGTCTTCTTGACGTCGCGGGCAATGCGCTTTTCGGAGAAGGTCAGGTCCGCAAGCGCGGTGCTGGCCTTCTTGCCGCGGATCAGTGCCGCGACCAGATTGAGCTTGCGCGGAGAGACACGGATCATGCGCGTGATCGCGCGCGCCTCGGTGTCCTTCAGCGCGCGTTCGCGCTTCGGCTTGCCCATCTTACTTCCTCTTCGCCTTCTTGTCGGCCGTGTGACCGTAGTAGGTTCGCGTCGGCGAGAACTCGCCGAACTTGTGACCGACCATGTCCTCGTTGACGATGACAGGAATGTGCTTCTGGCCGTTATAGACGCCGAAGGTCAGTCCCACGAACTGCGGAAGGATCGTGGAGCGACGGCTCCAGATCTTCACCACCTCGCTGCGGCCCGAAGAGCGGCTCTTCTCGGCCTTGCGCAGGAGATACCCGTCAACAAACGGGCCTTTCCAGATTGAACGAGCCACGAAAAGCCTCTCTTACTTGCCCTTGCGCAGATGACGGCTGCGCGCGATGAACTTGTCTGTCGACTTGTTGTTGCGGGTCTTTTTGCCCTTGGTCGGCTTGCCCCACGGGGTAACCGGATGACGACCGCCCGAAGTCCGGCCTTCACCACCGCCGTGCGGATGGTCGACCGGGTTCATGGCAACACCGCGGACGCTCGGACGCTTGCCGAGCCAACGGTTGCGGCCAGCCTTGCCGATCGAGATATTCGAATGGTCCGGGTTCGAAACCGCACCAACCGTAGCGACACAGGCCTGACTCACCAGGCGCTGCTCGCCCGAATTGAGACGCAGGATCGCCATGCCGCCATCGCGGCCGACATACTGCGCATAGGCACCGGCCGAGCGCGCGATCTGACCGCCCTTGCCGGGCTTCATCTCGACGTTATGAACGATCGTGCCGACCGGCATCGCGCCAAGCGGCATGCAGTTGCCCGGCTTCACGTCAGCCTGCGCCGCGGAGACAACGCTGTCGCCAACGGCCAAGCGCTGAGGCGCCAGGATGTAGCTCAGCTCGCCGTCCTCATACTTGATGAGGGCGATGAAAGCCGTGCGGTTCGGATCATATTCGATCCGCTCGACGACGGCCGTCATGTCACGCTTGCGGCGCTTGAAATCGACCAGGCGATAGGTGCGCTTGTGACCACCGCCACGACCATAAGCCGTGACGCGGCCGAGATTGTTGCGGCCGCCGCTCTGACGGAGACCAACGGTCAGACCCTTGACCGGCTTGCCGGAATAGAGCTCCGAGCGGTCGACGAGGACGAGCTGGCGCTGTCCCGGCGTGGTCGGCTTGTAATGCTTGAGAGCCATGGCTTCAGCCTATTCTTCTGCTCTAGAGACCGGTCGAGACGTCGATCGACTGGCCCTCGGCCAGCGTCACAATCGCCTTCTTCAGGTCGCTCTGCTTGCCGACGATGCCGCGGAAGCGCTTGACCTTGCCCTTGCGGATCAAGGTGTTGACGCCGGTGACCTTGACCTTGAACAGCGCCTCGACGGCGGCCTTGATCTCGGGCTTGGTCGCGCTCTTCAGAACGTTGAAGACCACCTTGCTCTGCTCGGTCGCAATCGTCGACTTTTCGCTGAGCACCGGGCTGCGGATGATGTCGTAATGGGTCGGGTTGCTCATTTGAACCGCTCCTGCAGCGCTTCGACCGCAGCCTTGGTCAGCACGAGCTTCTCGCGGCGCAGAATGTCGTAAACATTGATCCCCTGCACAGGCAGGACATCGATATGCGGAACGTTGCGCGCGGCGAGACCGAAATTCGTGTCGACCGTCGCACCGTCGATGATCAGCGCATTTGCCCAGCCGAGCTTGGCGAAACGCTCCTTGACCACCTTCGTCTTCGCAGCGTCCAGAGCGACGTCGGCGACGATCACCAGATCCTCGCTGCGGGCCTTGGACGACAGCGCATGCTTCAGCGCCAGCTGGCGGAACTTCTTGGTCAAGTCATGCGCATGGCTGCGCACCACCGGGCCGAAAGCCTTGCCGCCGCCGCGGAACTGCGGCGCAGTCTTGGCTCCGTGGCGAGCGCCGCCGGTGCCCTTCTGCTTGTACATCTTCTTGGTCGTGCCCGAGATCTCGGAACGACCCTTCGACTTGTGCGTGCCAGCCTGGCGACGAGCCAGCTGCCAGCGCACCATACGCTGCAGGATATCGCCGCGCGGCTCGAGACCGAAGATCTCGTCCGAGAGCGAGATCTCGCCAGCCGCAGCGCCGTCAAGCGTGGTGACCTTGAGGTCCATCACTCGGACTCCTTCACTTCGACCGCAGCCGCGGTGCGCGACTTGAACGCACCGGGGAACGGAACTTCCTTCGGCAGCGCGCGCTTCACAGCATCGCGCACCTCGATCCAGCCGCCCTTGGCGCCGGGAACGGCACCTTCGACCATGATCAGACCGCGCTCGGCATCCGTACGCACAACCTTGAGGTTCTGCGTGGTGACGCGAGCATCGCCCATGTGACCGGCCATCTTCTTGTTCTTGAAGACCTTGCCGGGATCCTGGCGCTGGCCGGTGGAGCCATGCACGCGGTGCGACAGCGAGTTACCATGAGTCGCACGGCCGCCGCGGAAATTATGCCGCTTCATGACGCCGGCGAAGCCCTTGCCGATCGACGTGCCCGAGACGTCGACGAACTGGCCGACGACGAAGTGCTCGGCAGTCAGCTCAGCGCCGACCTCGATCAGGTTATCCGGGCTCACACGGAACTCGGTGACCTTGCGCTTCGGCTCGACTTCGGCCTGCGCGAAATGTCCGCGCTCCGCCTTGGTCGTGTTCTTGACCTTGGCCAAGCCACTGCCGAGCTGCACCGCGGTGTAGCCGTTCTTGTCTTCCGTCCGCTGGGCGACAACCTGACAGTTGTCGAGCTTCAGCACCGTGACCGGCACCTGCTCACCCGCATCCGTATAGATGCGGGTCATGCCCACCTTCTGTACGATCAATCCAGAGCGCATCTTGTCCTCGCTCGCCTCAGAGCTTGATTTCGACGTCGACGCCAGCAGCGAGGTCGAGCTTCATCAGCGCGTCCACGGTCTGCGGGGTCGGATCGACGATGTCGAGAAGGCGCTTATGAGTGCGCATCTCGAACTGCTCGCGGCTCTTCTTGTCGATATGCGGCGACCGGTTCACGGTGAACTTCTCGATCTGAGTAGGCAGCGGCACCGGGCCAACAACCCGAGCACCCGTGCGCTTCGCCGTGTTCACAATCTCTCGCGTCGATGCATCGAGGATACGATGATCGAACGCTTTGAGCCGGATCCGGATATTCTGACCGTTCATCGATTTCTGTCCTTAAGTCACGAGGGCACGCGTTACCGCGTGCCCCGTCCGGAGCTTCGACTCTTACTTGATGATGCTTGCGACGACGCCGGCGCCGACGGTGCGGCCACCTTCGCGGATCGCGAAGCGCAGCTTCTCTTCCATGGCGATCGGCACGATCAGCGTCACTTCCATCGACACGTTGTCGCC